>NZ_JBSSFI010000001.1:3062500-7862500 GCF_054062495.1 Bradyrhizobium sp. USDA 3311
CGTGATCAAGGCGCAGATCGCGCAGATCCAGGCCGACAAGAAGATGCCGGCCAAGGACAAGAAGGAAGCCCTCGACGAGCTCAACGAGGCGCTGAAGACTCCGGCGCCGGCGATCGAGAACAAGGGCAACATCGACCTGGTCGGCAAGTACTACGACAAGCTGGTCGCAGCGCTCGGCGACGACCAGAACTGAGCCGTCAGGCGAAGCCTCCGTCAGCGCTACATCTGCCCCTCGACGGATTGCGCGAGGCCGGCCACACTCACCGCCGTCACGTCGCCCGGCCCCGGCCGGGCGATGTCGAATGAACAGGCGGAGGCTGGGAGGCACAATGAAAAACACCCCGTTCGATCTCACCGGAAAGGTCGCAATCGTCACCGGCTCGAGCCGCGGCATCGGCCGTTCCTCGGCAGAGCTGCTGGCCAGGTTAGGGGCCAAGGTCGTGGTCTCCTCGCGCAAGGCTGACGCCTGCAAGGAGGTCGCCGACGGCATCAACGCGGCCGGCGGCGATGCCATCGTCGTCCCCTGCAACATCGCGCGCAAGGCCGAGGTCGAGGCGCTGATCGCGGGCGCAAGCACGCATTACGGCAAGATCGACATTCTCGTCTGCAACGCCGCGGTGAACCCGTATTACGGCCCGCTGCTCGACATCACCGACGAGGCCTTCGACAAGATCATGGGCTCGAACGTGAAGAGCAACATCTGGCTCTCCGCGCTTGCGATCCCGCAGATGGCCGAGCGGGGCAACGGCTCGGTGATCATCATCTCCTCGATCGGCGGCCTGCGCGGCTCCACCGTGATCGGTGCCTACGGCATCTCGAAAGCCGCCGACTTTGCGCTGTGCCGCTCGCTCGCCGGCGAATGGGGCCCGAAAGGCGTCCGCGTCAACTGCATCGCGCCCGGCCTCGTCAAGACCGACTTCGCCCGCGCGCTGTGGGAAGACGAAGCCATGCTGAAGCGCCGCACCGCCACCACGCCGCTGCGCCGCATCGGCGAGCCCGACGAGATCGCTGGTGCCGTGGCCTACCTCGCCTCCGACGCGTCGAGCTTCATGACCGGCCAGACCATCGTCATCGACGGCGGCGTCACCACCGCGGCGGTGTAGGAATTTTCGCGACGTATCTCCCCGAGTCGTCCCGGCGCAGGCCGGGTCCCATAACCACGGGGAGGCGCTTGGCGAAGACTCGTGGTTACCGGCTAGCTCCGCAACTTCTCCCTGGGGGTATGGGTCCCGGCCTGCGCCGGGACGACGAAGGAGTTTGTCGGCGCGCTCATCCAATCTTGACCTTCCGCCTCCAATCCGCTCCCTTTGGCGCGACACAACGACCCCTCAGGGAAAACGCCAAGGTAGCTACCATGTCTTTCGTCCTCGCCATCGACCAGGGCACCACCTCCTCGCGCGCGATCGTGTTCCGCAGCGACATCTCGATTGCTGCGCGTGCGCAAGCCGAGTTTCCGCAGCATTTTCCGGCCTCGGGCTGGGTCGAGCACGAGCCGGAGGACATCTGGACCTCGACCGTGATGGTCTGCCGCGATGCGATCGCGCAGGCCGGCATCAGCGCGAAGGATATCGCCGCGATCGGCATCACCAACCAGCGCGAGACCACCGTGGTGTGGGACCGCGCCACCGGGCAGGCCGTGCACCGCGCCATCGTCTGGCAGGACCGCCGCACCGCCGACATCTGCGCGAAACTCAAGGCCGACGGCCGCGAGCCTGTGATCTCCGATAAGACCGGCCTGATCATCGATCCCTATTTCTCCGGCACAAAGGTCGCCTGGATCCTCGACCACGTCCCCGGCGCGCGTGCCCGCGCCGCGCGCGGCGAGCTGATGTTCGGCACCGTCGACTGCTACCTGCTCTGGCGCCTCACCGGCGGCAAGGTCCACGCCACCGACGCCACCAACGCCTCGCGCACGCTGCTGTTCAACATCCACACCGGCCAGTGGGACGACGAGCTCCTGGAGATCATCGGCGTGCCGCGTTCGATGCTCCCCGAGGTGAAGGATTCGTCCGCCCGCTTCGGCGAGAGCGTGCCCGACCTGTTCGGCGGCGCGATCGCGATCTCCGGCATCGCCGGCGACCAGCAGGCCGCGACCATCGGCCAGGCTTGCTTCCGCCCGGGCATGATGAAGTCCACCTACGGCACCGGCTGCTTCGCGCTGCTCAACACCGGCACCACGCCGGTGGTGTCGAAGAACAAGCTGCTCACCACGGTCGCCTATCAGCTCGATGGCAAGCGCACCTACGCGCTCGAAGGCTCGATCTTCGTCGCCGGCAGCGCGGTGCAGTGGCTGCGCGACGGCCTCGGCATCATCAAGCACGCCGCCGAGACCGGACCTCTTGCTGATCAGTCCGACTCCATGCAGAGCGTCTATCTGGTCCCCGCCTTCGTCGGCATGGGCGCGCCCTACTGGAATCCGCGCGTGCGCGGCGCGCTGTTCGGCCTCACCCGCAACACGGGACCTGCCGAGCTCGCGCATGCCGCGCTGGAAAGCGTCTGCTACCAGACCTTCGACCTCTGGGCCGCGATGCGCGCCGACTGGCCGAGCTCGGAAACCGCCAGCGTCGTGCTGCGCGTTGACGGCGGCATGACCGCGTCGGACTGGACCATGCAGCGCCTCGCCGATCTCCTCGACGCGCCGGTCGATCGCCCCGTGATTCAGGAAACGACTGCGCTCGGCGCCGCCTATCTCGCCGGCCTCAATGCGGGCGTCTATCCCGAGCCGACCAAATTCGCCGACAACTGGCGCCTCGAGCACCGCTTCAAGCCGAACATGAGCGAGGCAACGCGCGAGCGGAAGCTCGCGGGCTGGGCGCGAGCGGTGAAGGGCGTGCTGGCGAGCGACGAGGGGGCGTGAGCGCGCCTAAAGCCGCGATGAAAGTGCGGAGAAGGAACGCGGCCCCAACACTATGGTCGTCCCGGCGAAGGCCGGGACCCATACCCGCAGAGAGAAGGTTTGCGAAAGCTCGGAGTGGGCGTCTTCGCGCCACGAACAGTCGTGGTTATGGGTCCGGGATCTGCGCTTACGCTTGTCCGGGACGACAATGGAGTGTGTAGCGCCGCTCTGGAGCCTCTCGCGATGAACCGGAACAAGCACGAATGATCCTCCCCGACGGCTATTCCGACATCCCCGCCGGCAAGATCGCCGCCGTCGTCACGCATCTGGAGATGACCGCGCCTCCCGGGCGCCGTGACGATCCGCCCGGCGCCTGGACCCTGCGCAAGGCCGACGCGCCCGCGCTTCATTGGTATCGCGACCTCTTCCGCCGCGTCGGTGAGGATTGGCTGTGGTTCTCGCGGCCGCGCATGAACGATGCCGAGCTCGCCGCAATCATCCACGCGCCTGATGTCGAGGTCTACGCCCTGGTCGCGGACGGCCGCGACGAGGGCCTGCTGGAGCTGGATTTCCGCGAGGCCGGCCAGTGCGAGCTGGTCTATTTCGGCGTCACCGCCGGCCTGATCGGGACGGGCGCCGCCCGCTTCCTGATGAACCGCGCACTGGAGCTGGCCTGGTCGCGCGAGCTGCACCGCGTCTGGGTGCACACCTGCACCTTCGACCATCCCTCCGCCGTCGAATTCTATCAGCGCTCCGGCTTCCGCCCCTTCCGCCGCCAGATCGAGATCGCCGATGATCCACGTCTCGATGGCACGGCGCCGCGGATGGCGGCGAAGCACGTGCCGATTATCGAATAGTGCGCGGCTGCCGCCCCACCGTCATTGCGAGGAGCCCTTGCGACGAAGCAATCCAGGCTGTTTCCGCGGAAAGATCCTGGATTGCTTCGCTGCGCTCGCAATGACGGAGTGTGGGCGCCGCCCTCGCTCTTCGAATCGGCACATCAACGCGTGATGGCGCCGTAGCCCCGACGGAGCCAAGCGTAATCCCAGACGATGTCCCCGCATTCCGCTCCATGCGCGCTACGCCTCGCTCCTCGCCGTCATTCCGGGGCGCGCCACTTGGCGCGAGCCCGGAATCCATTTGTCCGCATGAGACGGTGCACGATGGATTCCGGGTTCGCGCTCCGCGCGCCCCGGAATGACGGCAAGCCGCGAATTCGTAGCCCGATGGAACGCAGCGAAATCCGGGGCGGTTTCCCCGCATTCCGCTCCGCTCCATGCGGGCTACGGCTCGTCAAAACAACTCCTGCTTCCCCCTTGCCAGCGAGAACCCGTGCTGCATGGCGTTGAAGCAGGTCAGCCCCGCCTGCTCCGAGCGGCACGTGAACCCCGCCCGCCGCCACACTTCGCCATAGGCGAGCACCGGCAGCGATGGGTCCATCACCGTGTCGCCAGCGCAGATGCGCTCCGCGTTGCCCTTCGCGCTCATCTCGAAGGCGTGGCCGTAATCGAGATCGCAGTCAGCGGGCCGGCGCGGGCGCGTCTCCATGTTCAGGATGTCGCAGCGGAGCACGCCTTGTCCGTTGTCGATGAAGAACTGGCAGACGATGTTTTTCGACGGCGCCAGAAAGCCGATCGGGCGGTCCTCGGCGCTTGCGGCGCCGGCTCCGATCAACAGAAGCAGGGTCGATGCCAGGACGACGGCGCGGAGCCCGATCATGCAATCCCGCTTGAGACTAGCCGTCGAACTTCACCGCCGTGGTGTTGGCGCCGCAGAGCAGCACTGCGACGCGTTCGCCGGGTGAGGGACGATAGCGGCCGGACAGTAGCGCGGCAAATGCGGCTGCGCCGCCGGGCTCGGCCACGAGACGCAGGCTCGACCACAGCGCTGCCTGCGCCTGCCGGATCGCCTCGTCGCTGACCAGAACGACCCGCTCGACATGGGCCTGCGCGATCGGGAACATCAATTCACCGACGCGCCGCGGCGCGAGGCTGTCGGCGGCGAGGCCGCCGGCCGGCGCATCGACCGGTGCTCCCGCCGCGATAGCGGCGTGCAGGGTCGGTGACTGCTCCGGCTCGATCGCAACAACACGCGTCCTGCCAGCGTACCACGCCGCGATGCCGCCGATCAGGCCGCCGCCGCCGACCGCCACCAGCAGCGTATCGATGCCGGGCGCGTCCTGCTCCAGCTCCAGGGCGACGCTGCCCTGGCCGAGCAGGGTTTCGGCCTGGTCGTAGGCGTGAACGGCCATCGCACCGGTCCGTGCGACATGCGCTTCGCTCGCGGCGAGCGCATCGGCGTAGCGGCTGCCCGCGATCACGAGTTTCGCACCATTCCCCTTGATCCGCTCGGCCTTGGCTGGCGAGGTGATGTCGGGCACGAAGATCGTGGCGGGGATGCCGAGCCGCTGCGCCGCGTAGGCGACCGCCGCCCCGTGATTGCCGCCGGATGCGGCGACCACGCCCGCCTCCGGCACCGGCCGCAGCAGCAGGTTGGCAAAAGCGCCCCGCGCCTTGAAGGATCCGGAATGCTGCAGCATCTCGAGCTTGAACGTGATGGGTGCCGCCGGCAGGCCGAAATCGGCAAGATCGGCCATAACGAGTGGCGTGCGCCTTATGTGCGGACGAATGACGGCCTCGGTCGCCGCAATCCGCTCCCGCGTGATGTCCATTGTCGCTGTCATGATGCCGTTCCTTATAGCGCATCGGAGAGTTGACATCAATTAGGTAATTAGCAAAATGACTAAATGAAAGTCACTGTCGCCCTGCGCGCGCTGGCCAACGAGCGCCGCCTGCAGATCCTGGACTGGTTGCGGGATCCGCGGAAGCATTTTCGCGAGCAGGCCGATGGCGATCTGGTCGATGACGGCGTCTGCGGATTGCTGATCGCAGAGAAGCTCGGTGTCAGCGCGCCGACCCTGAGCGAGCACATGCGGGTCCTGACCGCCGCAAAGCTGGTGCGCGCCAAGCGGATCAAGCAGTGGACGATGTACAGGCGCAACGAAACCGCGATCGCCGCCATCAAGCGCTCGATCCAGGACGGCCTTTGATCGCGCAGATGTTGCTGCAGGCGACGTTGCACCCGACGCAATGCTCCATTTCCATCTTCTTTCTTGCGCCGCGCCGATCTTGTCGTGGAAACTGACCGGCCCTGCCGTGTTCCAACGAGTGAGCGCGAACCATGTTCCTGATCGGCCAATACGACTCCCCCTTCGTCCGCCGCGTCGCGATTGCGCTGCGGCTTTACGGGCTCGCCTTCGTGCACAGGCCGTGGTCCACCTTCGGCGATGCCGACAAGATCGCGCCCTATAATCCGCTGCGCCGCGTCCCGACGCTGGTGCTTGACGACGGCGAGGCGCTGATCGAGAGCGCGATCATCCTCGAATATCTCGATGAGTTGGTCGGCGAGGGCAAGGCGATGCTGCCGCGCAGCGGCGCCGAGCGACGACAGCACCTGCGCATCTGCGCGCTCGCTTCCGGTCTCGGCGACAAGGCGGTGAGCCTGCTCTATGAGCGCGTGCTGCGGAAGGAGCAGCTTGCGCTGTGGGTCGAGCGCTGCCAGGCGCAGATCGGCGACGTGCTCGGCGTGCTGGACGCCGAGCGCGCCAAGGTGACGACGCCATACTGGCTGGGCGACCGCATTGGCCACGCCGATATCGCGGTGGCCTGCGTCGTGCGCTTTACCCGCGAGGCGCATCCGCAATTGTTCGACGCGGCGCGCTATCCGGCGCTCGCGGCGCATGCCGAGCGCTGCGAGGCGCTGACACCATTCCAGGAGATCGTGCAGCCGTTGGCACCGCCGAAGGGGTGAGCCGCATCAAGCGCCTTTATGCGAACCCGACCTTGATCAGGATTGTCAGGAAAAGACCTCCGACGACCGCGCAGACCGCGGCACCGATCAGCGGCCCCAGCGCGCCCTCCCGGCTCGCAGGCTCCAGCACCGCATGTCCCGGTCGTTCCGGATCGTAATAAACTTTGACGTTCTGCCCGGGACGATATTTCGCTGCGGCCTTTTCGGCGACCTCGCGCAGCCCGGAGATCATGGTGCCGCCCCAATCGACCTCGGTGCCGATGAAGTCGCGCTTGTCGACCCTGTAGGCGTAGCGCAGGTCGACCTGATAGCGGTGCTGGAGCTTGCTGGACCGGGACTTGTCGTCGTCGTCGCTCTTCTCCTCGATGATTTCCTCGATCACGTCGCAACGGGTGACCCTGCCAGCCGCGGTCGGCCAGCGCAGGCTGGCGCTCGCCAGCCGGCGCGTCCGGACATACTCTGCGACGCAGAACACGCCGCCTACGAGCACGATGATCGGCAACGCGAACGCGAACAGCGGAACGCCGTTGTTTGTGTAGAGCACGTGACCCGCGAGCGAATGCGCGGTGAGGGTGGTGGCAATGAAGCCGAACACGATTGTGAACGTCACCAGCGCCGCAACGTTCTGCGCGGCAGCAGGTTCGAGCAACGCCTCGGTCGGTTGCTTCGGATCGACATGGACGTCGACATGCGCGCCGACCGGATATCGTCCGATCAGTTTTGCGGCCAGTACCCTCGTCGTGATGGCGGGGCTGCCGACAAAGACCTTGTCGCTTTCCAGCTCCTGGCCGCCGGCCTGATAGCGATAGCGGATGACAGGCTTGGCGTCGTTCCGATCGTCCGAGGCGTGCGTCGCCGGCTGATCGACCCTTGAGACCGTGATGATGCCCTCCACCTTGTCCCAGCTCCGCGCGGCCTGCATCCGGCCCCGCATGCGGACCAGATTGAACAGCATCAATCCAAACAGCAGCACCGAGATGCCGGCCGCAATCTGCGTCCACATCAATTGTTGGGCGTCCAGCATCCGATTCCCTGCTCTGCGGCGGCGATCGCCATTGGTCGCGGCGAGCGCGCGTCGCGTTCACAGCGCTGCCGCCTTTTCGGGAGATCGTGCAATCGCTGCTGCCGCCGAAGGCAGGACTATCGCATGTGACTTCCTGGCGGGGGCCTGAGCGCACGCCTCGTCCTTCGAGACGACCGCTTCCAGCGGTCTCCTCAGGATGAGGCTGAGCGGCATCTTTGCCGGTCGAAATTGCTGCCGCGCACTCCGTCCTCATCCTGAGGGCCCGCCAAAGGCGGGCGTCTCGAAGGATGGGCCGCAGCGCAACGGCCTTAAAATGCGATTGCCCTGCCGCCGAGGGGATGAAGCGCGGAACGCAGGCCTTATTTCCGCGAACAGGGCTTGATCTCGCCAGCCGCGGTGTTCAGGACGATCGGATTGGGCGACAGTCTTATGCCGAAGAACAATTGAGAGCCGGACACCTTGTCGTCCGCGCCCTGATGGACGTCCAGGTCGAGTTTCGCTGCGATCTCGGATGTCAGCTTGGCCTTCTCCTCCATCGAGATCTTGTTGTGATATTTGATCTCGTAGACGACATCGGCCTCCAGAACGGACCGCGTCTGGCACACGACGCCGCCACTCGACACGTTCTGGGCCACCGCGTCCTCGCATTCCGCCTTCAGCAATGCGTTCCGGGCCGAGATCAGCGACTCGTCGGAAATCAGCAGGATGTTGGCGTTCTCGAGCTTGAGGTTGACCGCTTCGACCTGCTGCATCCCGGCGACAGCCGACAGCTTCTCCCTCACCTCGGCCGAGACGTCGAGTTTCTTCTCGAGCGTTTGCTTCAAGTCCCGGTCGACGGTCCGTGATTTCTGGATCTTGCTGGCCAGGAGCGCAGGGTCGACATCGCAGGTCGGATGCAGTTCCAGCCGGCCGTTGCTCAGATACTCGATCGTGTTGATCGTGCCGGGACCGCCGAACGTGCTCGGCGGCACCACCTCGAAATATCCGGTCTCGGAGAGGATGGCCGTGATCGTCTGCTTCTTGCGCGGGATTCCGACGAAGACTGCGACCATCACCAGGCCGATCGCGACAAATACCCCGCTACCAAGCCAAAGCCATTTGCGGCTGGCTATTTTCCCGGGCAGCACAACTGACTTCGTTCGCCGCATGGCACGTAGCCTTTCGGACAGTCCGCCGCGGCAATCGTGGGCAGGACGACAAGGGCGATCGCGGCGACGAACAGTGCAATGAACTGGTTCATATGTTCGATCCCAAGCAAACCGTCGGTTTGAAGGTAGTAGGCCGATAGATTAACGAATCAAGGTTGAGCGGACAAGTGAACGAGTTCACACGCGGCGGGTTCCGTTGATGCGTGGGCCGTTGAGGCGGAGCGTTGCCAAGGGACACCGCGTCCAAGAATTCGTGCAGCGGTTGGCGCTACATGTAGGCTCCCCAATGTCGTCCTGGCGAAAGCCAGGACCCATTACCCCAGGGAGCAGGTTGGCGAAGATTCGTTGTTCGGTATTGCTAGCGATACCCACCGATGGATCACGCGGTATGGGTCCTGGCTTCCGCCAGGACGACACCGAAGGTGTGGTGCGCGCTTCCAACCGACGACGACAGGCACGGTTGACGATGATCGCATATTACTGGTGTTTTGCCCGACGTCGCAAGTCGTTTCGGCAAGACCGAAATTCCTCAGGTCTGTCAACCCCATCCCTACTGTGCATGGGGTTGTTTTCGCATTTTTTATTTAGAGGCGGGTCTATCCCGCCCCCGCGCGCTTCTTCTGCCAGACGAGGTGCACCGCGCAAGTGCAGCCCGGCGGATGCGAGGCGAGGTCCTTTGACGTCTCGTCGTTCGCCGGCGTCGCCGCGAAGGCCTTGTCGGTCCCCTCTCGCGCAGGGATGTAGTTCAGCACCGGCGCGAGCCAACGCTCGGCCTCCGTGACCGTCATGCCCTTGCGCGCGGCGTAGTCTTCGACCTGATCGCGCTCGATCTTGCCGACGCCGAAATAATAGCTCGCGGGGTTCGCGAAATAGAGCCCGGACACAGAGGAGCCCGGCCACATCGCAAAGCTCTCGGTCAGCTTCACGCCGGCCGTGGCCTCGGCATCGAGCAGCTCGAACAGCGTCGCCTTCTCGGTGTGATCGGGCTGCGCGGGATAGCCCGGCGCGGGACGGATGCCCTGGTATTTTTCCAGGATCAGATCGTCGCAGGAGAGCGCCTCGTCCGGCGCATAGGCCCAGAACTCGCGGCGCACGCGCGCGTGCATGCGTTCGGCAAAGGCCTCGGCGAGGCGATCGGCCAGCGCCTTGCACAGGATCGAGGAGTAGTCGTCGTTCGCCATCTTGAAGCGGTCGGCGACCGCGTCCTCGCCGATCCCGGCGGTGACGACGAAGCCGCCGACGTAGTCGGGCACGCCCGTGTCAACCGGCGCGATGAAGTCGGCGAGCGCCGCGTTGAAACGGCCCTCGCGCTTTTCGAGCTGCTGGCGCAGCGTGTGCAGCGTGGCGATCTGCTTGGTCCGGCTCTCGTCGGCGTACAGCGCGATGTCGTCGCCGACCGCGTTCGCCGGCCAGAAGCCGACGGTGGCGCGCGCCCGGAACCATTTCTCCTTGACGATCAGGTCGAGCATCTTGCGCGCGTCGTCATAGAGCGAGCGCGCGACCTCGCCGACCTTGGCGTCGTCGAGGATCGCGGGGAAGCGCCCGGCGAGCTCCCAGGTCTGGAAGAACGGGGTCCAGTCGATATAGGGCACGAGCTCGGCGAGATCGTATGCGTCAAAGCTCTTGGTGCCGAGGAAGGTCGGCTTCACCGGCTTGTTCGCGGCAAAATCGACCGGCACGCGGTTCTTGCGGGCGTCTGCCAGCTTCAGCCGCTTCTTGTCGGCCTGCGCGCGCAGATGCGCGTCGGAGATCTTGGCGTATTCGGCGCGGATCTCGGCGGCATAGGCCACGCGCTTCTCCGGCGAGAGCAGCGCGGAGGCGACGCCGACGGCGCGGCTGGCGTCGTTGACGTGCACGACGGGACCGGCGCGGTAGCTCGGGTCGATCTTGACCGCGGTATGCACGCGGCTCGTGGTGGCGCCGCCGATCAGCAACGGCAGCTTCAAGCCCTCACGCTGCAATTCGCCGGCGAAGAACGCCATCTCGTCGAGCGAGGGCGTGATCAGGCCGGACAGGCCGACGATGTCGGCCTTCTCCGCCTTCACGGTCTCGACGATCCTGGCGGCGGGCACCATCACGCCGAGGTCGATGACCTCGAAATTGTTGCACTGGAGCACGATGCCGACGATGTTCTTGCCGATGTCGTGGACGTCGCCCTTGACGGTTGCGAGCACGATCTTGCCGGCGGACGAGGAGCCTTCGGTGCCGATGCCGTTGGCGAGGTTGCGCGCCTTCTCTTCCTCCATGAACGGCATCAGCCAGGCGACCGCCTGCTTCATCACGCGCGCGGACTTCACCACCTGCGGCAAAAACATCTTGCCGTCGCCGAAGAGGTCGCCGACGACGTTCATGCCGGCCATCAGCGGCCCCTCGATCACGTCGAGCGGACGCGACGACGCCTTGCGGGCTTCCTCGGTATCCACTTCGATGAATTCGGTGATGCCGTGCACCAGTGAATGCGACAGCCGCTTCGCCACCGGCCATTCGCGCCAGGCGAGGTCGGCTTCCTTGGTTTGGGTCTTGTTGCCGCGGAATTTTTCCGCGAGCGCCAGCAGCCGCTCCGACGCGCCCGGGTCGCGGTTGAGGATGACGTCCTCGCACACCTGGCGCAGCTCGGGATCGATGTCGTCATAGACGATCATCTGCCCGGCATTGACGATGCCCATGTCCATGCCGGCTTTGATGGCGTGATACAGGAACACCGAGTGCATGGCCTCGCGCACCGGCTCGTTGCCGCGGAACGAGAACGAGAGGTTGGACACACCGCCAGAAATGTGCGCGTCGGGCAGGTTCTGCCGGATCCAGCGCGTCGCCTCGATGAAGTCGACGCCGTAATTGTTGTGCTCCTCGATGCCGGTCGCGATCGCGAAGATGTTGGGATCGAAGATGATGTCTTCCGGCGGGAAGCCGACGCGGTTCACCAGGATGTCGTAGGCGCGCTTGCAGATCTCGGTCTTGCGCGCGAACGTATCGGCCTGGCCGACCTCGTCGAAGGCCATGACCACGACAGCCGCGCCATGACGGCGGGCGATCTTGGCCTCGTGGATGAACTTCTCCTCGCCTTCCTTCATCGAGATCGAGTTGACGACCGGCTTGCCTTGCACGCATTTCAGGCCGGCCTCGATCACCGAGAATTTCGAGCTGTCGACCATCACGGGGACGCGGGCGATGTCGGGCTCGGCGGCGACGAGGTTGAGGAACGTCACCATCGCCGCTTCGGAGTCGAGCAGGCCCTCGTCCATGTTGACGTCGATGATCTGCGCGCCGTTCTCGACCTGGTCGCGTGCGACTTGCAGCGCGGCCGTGTAGTCGCCGGCGGTGATCAGTTTGCGAAAGCGTGCGGAGCCCGTGACGTTGGTGCGCTCGCCGACGTTCACGAAGGGAATGGCGTGGGTCAGAATGAAGGGCTCGAGGCCGGAGAGCCGCAAGCGAGGCTCGATCTCCGGCACGATGCGCGGCTTGTGCGGGGCAACGGCCGCGGCGATTGCGGCAATATGATCCGGCGTGGTGCCGCAGCAGCCGCCGACGATGTTGACGAGGCCATCACGCGCGAACTCGCCGACCAGGCGCGCCATGTATTCCGGCGTCTCGTCATACTGGCCGAATTCATTGGGCAGGCCGG
This sequence comes from Bradyrhizobium sp. USDA 3311, assembly GCF_054062495.1. NCBI lineage: Bacteria > Pseudomonadati > Pseudomonadota > Alphaproteobacteria > Hyphomicrobiales > Nitrobacteraceae > Bradyrhizobium > Bradyrhizobium sp. USDA 3311. The sequence continues at coordinate 3,074,941 of NZ_JBSSFI010000001.1, forward strand.
CATTGGGGTAAGCGCAGACAAGCGTGTCGGCGACGCGCCCGATGTCGGCGATATGGGCGCGCAGATCTTCGGCACCGAGCGCGCAATTGAAGCCGATGGTCACAGGCTTTGCGTGCCGCACCGAATTCCAGAACGCTTCCGGCATCTGCCCGGAGAGCAAGCGGCCGGATTTGTCGGTGATGGTGCCCGACACCATCACGGGCACGTCGATGCCGCGTGCCTCCGTGATCTCGGCGATCGCATAGAGCGCCGCCTTGGCGTTCAGCGTGTCGAAGATGGTCTCGACCAGCAGCAGGTCGACGCCGCCGTCGAGCATGCCGCGGATCTGCTCGCCATAGGACTTGCGCAGATCGTCGAAGGTGACGGCGCGGTAGCCCGGATTGGACACGTCGGGCGAGATCGAGGCGGTGCGGTTGGTCGGACCGATCGCACCGGCGACGAAGCGCGGCTTGCCGTCCTCGGCTTCGACGCGCCGTGCCGCATTGCCGGCGAGGCGGGCGCCTTCGCGCGCCATCTCGTAGACGATGTCGGTGAGGTCGTAATCGGCCTGCGCGATCGACGTGGTGGAGAAGGTGTTGGTCGCGACGATGTCGGCGCCGGCGCGAAGGTACGCGGCGTGGATGTCCTCGATCGCCTGCGGCTGGGTCAGGATCAGCAAATCGTTGTTGCCGCGCAGGTCGCGGTGGAAGTTCTTGAAGCGCTCGCCGCGGAAGGCGGCCTCGTCGAGCTGGAGGTTCTGGATCATCGTGCCCATGGCGCCGTCGAGCACGAGAATACGCTCGTGCGCGGCGTTGAGCAGGGCAGTTCGCTTGGGAGAGGTGGGTACGGTCATGGTGTCTTACGCCGCCTTCTGCGCGCTCTTGGCGCGAATGCCGAGCAAATGGCTGATCGCGAACACGAGATCGGCGCGGTTCATGGTGTAGAAATGGAAGGTGTCGACGCCGTGCTTCGCCAGCTTCTGCACCTGGCCGGCGGCGACGGTGGCCGCCACGAGCTTGCGGGTCTCGGCGTCGTCGTCCAGGCCCTCGAATTTCTCCGCGAGCCAGTCCGGCACGGATGTGCCGGCGCGCGTCACGAAGGCTCTCGCCTGCTTGAAATTGTGCATGGGCATGATGCCCGGCACGATCGGGATGTTGATCCCGCGGGCGCGGACACGGTCGAGATAACGGAAGTAGAGGTCGTTATCGAAGAACACCTGCGTGATCGCGCGGGTCGCGCCGGCATCGACCTTGGCCTTCAGCGTGTCGATGTCGGCGTCGAAATCGCGCGCTTCGGGGTGCTTCTCGGGATAGGCGGACACCGACACTTCGATGTCGGCGTGGCGTTTCTTGATGCCCGCGACGAGATCGGCGGAGCTCTGGTAGCCGTCGGGATGGCTGGAATAGGGCGTGCCGATGCCGCCGGGCGGATCGCCGCGCAAGCCGACGATGTGGCGGACGCCGACCTCGTGGTAGCGGTCGACGATCTCGTCGATCTCGCCGCGCGAGGCGCCGACGCAGGTCAGGTGCGCGGCCGGCAGCAGCGCGGTCTCCTTGAGGATGCGGGCGATGGTCGAATGGGTGCGCTCGCGGGTCGAGCCGCCGGCGCCGTAGGTCACCGAGACGAATTTCGGGTCGAGCGGGGCGAGCCGGTTGATGGTCTCCCAGAGATTGCGCTCCATCTCCTCGGTCTTGGGCGGAAAGAACTCGAAGGAGATCGCAGGCCGCTTCAGGTGCCCGTCGGCTGTCGCAGGCTTCGTCAGATCAGTCATGGCACCACTCACTCCGGGTCTTCGCGGCCTGCGGTCAGGTCTAGATCAGGAGCTGCTAAGATAAGCCAACGCGGCCGCACTCGACAGCCCATCGGGGATGGGAAATGGCCCACTTAGCCCGAGGAGGGTTGAATTTTTGTGCCTTCGGAATGAATTGTGGGAAGTTCGTCAATTCAATAAACTATGTAAAATCAATAATATATCTCGAATTGCGGTAGTCAGATGGTTGATCGTCGCGATGGGCAGGATGGAATTCGCCGTCATGCCAGTGTCGTCTGTCCCAACGCTTCGTTTGGCGGGGCGTATCGGCTCGCGGTCCGCACACGCCAGACCTGCGCTGTCTGCCCATTGCCGCCGCGCAGCCCTCCACTACGTTAGCGCGCCATGATCCCGCTCTCAGTCCTTGACCTCTCCGTCGTCACCACAGGCACAAAACCCGCCGCGGCGCTGCGCAACAGCATCGATCTGGCGAAGCATGTCGATGGGCTCGGCTATGTCCGCTACTGGCTCGCCGAGCATCACAACCTCGCCTCCGTCGCGAGCCCGGCGCCCGACGTGATGATCGGGCAGATCGCGGCGGTGACGAAGCAGATCCGCGTCGGCTCCGGCGGGGTAATGCTGCCCAACCACGCGCCGCTGGTGGTGGCCGAGCGCTTCAAGATGCTGGAGGCGCTGTTTCCCGGCCGCATCGACCTGGGCCTCGGCCGCGCGCCCGGTACCGATGGTGCCACGGCCTACGCGCTGCGCAGCCGGCTCGATCGCCGCGAGGGCGACGATTTTCTGGAGCGGCTGCACGAACTGATCTTGTGGGAGACGAGAGAATTTCCGTCAGGGCACCCCTACAACAACGTCGTCGCGATGCCCGACGACACCAAGCTGCCGCCGATCTGGCTGCTCGGCTCCAGCGATTATTCGTCGGAGCTTGCCGCGCAAGTCGGCATGGGCTTCGCCTTCGCGCATCATTTTGCGTCCCATGATGCGATCGATGCGATGGTGCATTACCGCAACCGCTTCCAGCCCTCGGCCTGGCGCGCCACGCCGCACGCGATCCTTGCCGTCGCCGTCATCGCGGCGGAGACCGACGAGGAAGCTGAAAAGCTCGCGACATCCTTCGACCTCAATCGCCTCCGCCGCGACCGCGGCCAGTATCTGCCGCTGCCGAGCGTCGAGGAGGCGCTGGCCTATCCCTACTCCGACGCCGAGCGCATCTCGATCGCCCGCAACCGCTCGCGCTTATTCGTCGGCAGCCCTGCGACCGTGCAGAAGAAGCTCCAGCCGCTGATCGATTCCAGCAAGCCGGACGAATTGATGGTGATCACGGCGGTGTACGACCACGAGGCGCGAAAGAAGTCGTATTCGCTGCTGGCGGCGGCGTTCGGATTGGCGAAGGCGGCGTAAGCACTCACCGTCATTCCGGGGCGATGCGAAGCATCGAACCCGGAATCTCGAGGTTCCGGGTTCACGCTTTGCGTGCCCCGGAACGACGGCATCAATCCTGCTGCGTCTCGCTGAACGTCGCGCGGAACGGGTGCCCCGGATACACGCCGACGATGCGGAATTCGCGCGAGAAGAATTTCAGCTCCTCGATCGCGAAGGCGAGGCCCTTGTCTTCAGGATGGCCGTCGACGTCGGCATAAAACTGCGTGGCGAAGAAATTGCCGTCGACCATGTAGCTCTCGAGCTTGGTCATGTTGACGCCGTTGGTGGCAAAGCCGCCGAGCGCCTTGTAGAGCGCGGCCGGCAAGTTGCGCACCCGGAAGACAAACGTGGTGACCAGCGGGCCCGACCCTTGCGCGGCCCATTTCGGCTCGCGCGCCAGCACCACGAAGCGCGTGGTGTTGTGGGCCTCGTCCTCGATATCCTCGGCGAGGATGTCGAGGCCGTAGATCTTTGCGGCCAGACGCGAGGCGATCGCGGCGACCGTCTTGTCCTTGCGCTCGGAGATGTCGCGTGCGCTGCCGGCGGTGTCGGCGTGCACGATCGGCTTGATGCCGAGCTTGCGGATGATGCGCCGGCACTGGCCGAGCGCGTGGACATGGCTCTCGACGGACTTGATGTCGGAGATCTTGGTCCCCTTCACCGCCATCAGCTGATGGCGGACCGGCAGAAACCATTCGCCGATGATGAAGAGGCCGGAGGCCGGCAGGAGGTGATGGATGTCGGCGACGCGGCCGGCGACCGAGTTCTCGATCGGGATCATGCCGAGATCGGCCTCGCCCGACGAGATCGCCGACAGGGCGTCCTCAAAGGTGGCGCAGGGCATCGGCTCGGCGTCGGGATAGGCCTCGACGATGGCGATGTGGGAATTGGCTCCGGGTTCGCCCTGGAATGCGATTTTCAGCTTGCTCATGATCGGCCTTGTAGCAGCGGCTCAGGATTTGGAAAGGATGCTGCGGGCGGTTTCGAGATCGGGCGGTGTGTCGACGCCGCGGGGTACGCTGTCGACGATCATGATGTCGATGCGCATGCCGGCTTCCACCGCCCGGAGTTGTTCCAGGCTTTCCTGAAGTTCTAAGGGCGAAGGCGGCAGCGACACGAACCGCTCCAGCGCAGCGCGGCGGTAGGCGTAAAGGCCGATGTGGTGGTAACGCGGTCCGTTGCCGTAAGGGGCCGTCGCGCGGGTGAAATATAGTGCGCGCAGCCGCCGCGGCCCGATCGGCGAGCCGACGGCCTTCACGACGCTCGGCGCGAGGTCCTCCTCCTCGGTGTGGATCTGCGAGGCCAGGGTCACGATGTCGACCGCGGGGTCGGCAAAGGGCGGCAGCACCTCGCGGATGGTCTGCGGCGTGATTGTCGGGAAATCGCCCTGGAGATTGATCACGATCTCGGCCTTGCCCTCGGGGTCGAGCTTCTGCATGGCCTCGTGGATGCGGTCCGAGCCGGAGGGGTGTGTGGTGCGGGTCATCACGGCCTCGCCGCCATGGGCTGCTACGACGGCCGCGATCTCCGGTGTGTCGGTAGCCACAGCGACCCGGCCGATGCCGGCGGCTTCCGCACGGCGCAGCACATGCACGATCATCGGCAGGCCCGCGATATCGGCGAGCGGCTTGCCGGGCAGGCGGGTGGCGGCCATGCGGGCCGGGATCAGCACCAGGATGCGGGGATCGGTCATCGGGTCAAGAGCCTGGAAACGGGGCGTTTTCCGCGCCGAGAAATGGGGTGGGGACGGGTTCAAAGCCGGGTCGCTTATACGGGTTGCCAGACCCCGGGCAAACCGATATCTCAATGGCAAAACTCGGGGGAAAGACAAGGAACGTGTGATTCTCCCGGGGCTCGTCCTGGCGGCCGCCCGGCCGCTCAATCCTTCTCAGCGGTGTGGGGCCTGGCCGGAAATGGACTCTTTCGAACTGAATAAGATTCTCGGTGCCGTGCTCGGCACCTGTCTCATCCTGCTGGTCACGAGCTTCACCGCGAATGCGCTGTTCTCGCCCAAGATGCCGGAAAAGCCGGGCTTCGAGATCGCCGTGAAGGAAGACGCCGGCCACGGCAAGGAAGGCGGCGCCGCCGCTGCGGCTTCCGAACCCATTGAGAAGTTGCTCCAGACCGCCTCGGTCGAGAAGGGCGCTGCCGCCGCCAAGAAGTGCGGCGCCTGCCACACCTTCGAGAAGGGCGGTCCGAATCGCGTCGGTCCGAACCTCTATGGCGTCGTCGGCGAGGCACGGGGCGAGGGCCGCAATGGCTTCAACTTCTCGGCGGCCATGAAGGGCAAGGGCGGCACCTGGACGTTCGACGACCTCAACAAGTTCATCGCCAATCCGAAGGGCTTCATCCCGGGCACCGCGATGGGCTTCGCCGGCATTCCCAAGGATTCCGAGCGCGCCGATGTCATCGCCTATCTGAATTCGCTGTCGGAGCATCCCAAGCCGCTGCCGACGGCGTCGAAGTAAGGCCTTAAAAACCCGTCTTGGAATATGCGGCCAGGCTGAAAAGCCTGGCCGTTTCCTTATGCGGGCCTCGCGAGGTCGTTATCGGGGCGTTTGGCCGCAGCGAATGGCGCGGCGGGCTACCAAGATGAGGAAAAAGCAACATATTCCGTCGAAACCTCGCCTATATTGGGAACTTAAAGGAGTAGCCTCCTTCAAGACAGGAATGTTGATTTGGCCATTACCCGACGCGATCTCCTGCTCACCGGCACTGCGGCTGCAGCGCTCCCCGCCCTCGGTTCCGTCGCGGGCGTTCCCGTCATCGGCACGGCCGCGGCGCAATCTGCCGGAGAAGCGGCTTCAAGCGCGTTCCCTTGGCGCCATGCGTTGTCGCTGTTCGGAAAGGTCAAGTACCCCGCCGACTTCAAGCGCTTCGACTACGTCAATCCGGAAGCGCCCAAGGGCGGGGTCGCGCGCCAGATCGCGGTCGGCACGTTCGACAATTTCAACATCGTCGTCTCCGGTGTGAAGGGCCAGGTTTCCGGAGCCGTCGCATTCATCTACGAATCCCTGCTGACGCCCGCGCTCGACGAAGTCTCGACCGAATACGGCGCGCTGGCCGAAGCCGTCAGCCACCCGGACGATTTCTCCTTCGTCACCTATCGGTTGCGGTCACAAGCCAAATGGCATGACGGCAAGCCGGTGACCGCGGATGACGTGATCTTCTCGCTCGATTCCTTCAAGAAGCACCATCCGATGTACTCGGCGTACTACAGTCATGTGGTGAAGGCCGAAAAGGTCGGCGAGCGCGAGGTCAAATTCGTGTTCGACGCGCCGGGCAATCGCGAGCTGCCGCAGATTGTCGGGCAGCTCACGGTCCTGCCGAAGCACTGGTGGGAGGGAACGGACGCGCAGGGCCGCAAGCGCAATGTTTCCGCCACCACGCTCGAAGTGCCGCTTGGCTCCGGCCCCTACAGGGTCAAGGAATTCGTTGCCGGACGATCGATCGCGCTCGAGCGCGTCAAGGACTATTGGGGCCGCGACCTGCCCGCCAATGTCGGCCGCAACAATTTCGACGAGCTGCGCTACGAGTATTTCCGCGACGCCACCGTCGCGATCGAGGCTTTCAAGGCCGACCAGGTGGATTGGCGCACCGAGAACAGCGCCAAGAACTGGGCGACTGCCTACGACTTCCCGGCCGTCACCGAAAAGCGCGTGATCCTCGAGGAGTTCGCAAATCGCAGCTCGGGCGTGATGCAGGCCTTCGTGCCGAACCTGCGCCGCGCCAAGTTCAGCGATCCCCGCGTGCGCCGTGCGCTCAACTACGCGTTCGATTTCGAGGAGATGAACAAGCAGATCTTCTACGGCCAGTACAAGCGCATCAGCAGCTATTTCGACGGCATCGAAGATCTCATGGCGACCGGCTTGCCGCAGGGCAAGGAGCTCGAGATCCTCGAAACCGTCCGCTCCGAGGTCCCGCCCGAAGTCTTCACGACGGCCTACACCAATCCGGTTGGCGGTAGTCCGGAAGCCGTTCGCGACAATCTGCGCGAGGCGCTGCGCCTGTTCAAGGAGGCCGGCTATGAGGTGCGCGACCGCAAGCTGATCGACGTCAAGACCGGCACACAGTTCTCCGTGGAATTGCTGAATTCCGATCCGAGCTTCGAGCGGATCACGCTGTTCTACAAGCCGTCGCTGGAGCGGCTCGGCATCGCCGTCAGCGTGCGGACGGTCGATCCCACCCAGTACGAGAACAGGACACGCGAGTGGGATTTCGACATCGTCACCAACTCGTGGGGCGAGTCGCAGTCGCCGGGCAACGAGCAGCGCGAATTCTGGTCGTCCAAGACGGCCGACATCGCCGGTTCGCGCAACATTGCCGGCATCAAGAATCCGGCGATCGACAAGCTGATCGAGCGGGTGATCTACGCCAGGGATCGCGACGATCTCGCCGCAGCGACCAAGGCGCTCGATCGCGTGCTGCTGTGGAATCACTATGTCGTGCCGCAGTGGACCTATACGAAGGTGCGCACCGCGCGCTGGGACCGCTTCGGCCGGCCGTCGGAATTGCCCAGATACGGTCAGTCCGGCTTCCCGTTCATCTGGTGGTACGACGCAGACAAGGCGGCGCGGATCGCAAAGAAGTCGTGAAGGACATTTCCCGCATGACGCAGATGTCACGCCGCCATGTGCTTGTTTTGGGTGCCGGCGGCGCCCTCGGTGCATCCCTTGGCGCACCGCTGCTGCGCGGCGCGCGTGCTTCGGAGGCGGGGACCGAGGCGCACGGCATTTCGGCATTCGGCGATCTAAAATATCCCGTCGGCTTCCGTCATTTCGACTACGTCAATCTGGACGCGCCGAAGGGCGGCACGTTCTCGCTCATCCCGTCGGTGAAGGCGTACAACCAGTCCTACCAGACCTTCAACTCGCTCAACGCCTTCATCCTGAAGGGCGACGGCGCGCAAGGCATGGACATGACGTTCGTGCCGCTGATGGTGCGCGCCAACGACGAGCCGGACGCGATGTACGGCCTTGCCGCCAAATCCGTGCGGATATCGCCGGACAGGCTGGTCTATCGCTTCACGATGCGGCCCGAGGCGAAATTCCACGACGGCACCAAGCTCACTGCTCATGATGCGGCGTTTTCGCTGACGGCGCTGAAGACCAGGGGCCATCCGCTGATCATCGTGCAGATGCGTGACATGGTCAGCGCGGAGGCGATCGACGACGCGACGCTGGTCGTCACCTTTGCCAAGGGACGCGCGCGCGACGTGCCGCTCTATGTCGCGAGCCTGCCGATCTTCTCGAAGGCGTACTATGCGTCCCGCCCGTTCGACGAAACGTCGCTGGAGATTCCGCTGGGCTCGGGTCCGTACAAGGTCGGCAGGTTCGAGGTCAATCGTTACATCGAATACGAGCGGGTGAACGACTGGTGGGCCGCCGATCTGCCGGTTTGCCGCGGCAGCTACAATTTCGACGTCGTGCGCTATGAGTTCTATCGCGATCGCGATGTCGCCTTCGAGGGCTTTACCGGCAAGAGTTATCTTTACCGCGAAGAGTTCACCTCCCGCATCTGGGCGACACGCTATGACTTTCCGGCCGTGAAGGATAATCGCGTCAAGCTCGAAACCGTACCCGACGACACGCCGTCCGGCGCGCAAGGCTGGTTCATCAACACGCGGCGCGAGAAGTTCAAGGACCCGCGCGTGCGCGAGGCCCTGATCAATGCCTTCGACTTCGAATGGACCAACAAGACCATCATGTACGGCGCCTATGCCCGTACGGTATCGCCGTTCCAGAACTCCGATCTCATGGCGGGCGACAGCGCGCCTTCGCCGGAAGAGCTGAAGCTGCTGGAGCCGTTTCGCGGTCAGGTTCCCGATGAAGTGTTCGCAGCACCGTTCACGCCGCCGGTCTCGGACGGCTCCGGGCAGGATCGAAGCCTGTTGCGCAAGGCGCAGCAACTGCTGAGCGAGGCCGGCGTGCCGATCAAGGACGGCAAACGGGTGCTGCCGAACGGCGACGTCTTCAGGATCGAGTTCCTGCTGGACGAGCCCTCCTTCCAGCCGCACCATGCGCCCTACATCAAGAACCTGGGCACGCTCGGCATCGAAGCGAGCGTGCGCCTCGTCGATGCCGTGCAACACAAGGCGCGCCAGGAAGATTTCGACTTCGACATGACGATCCAGCGTTTCAGCATGTCGGCGACGCCGGGCGATGCCATGCGCGCGTTCTTCTCATCGCAGGTTGCGAACACCAGGGGCTCGTACAATCTCGCCGGCGTTGCCAGCCCGGCCATCGACGCCATGATCGAGAAGATCATGGCGGCCGACAACCGCGAGGACTTGACGATCGCTTGCCGGGCCTTCGATCGGCTGTTTCGCGCCGGCCGCTATTGGGTGCCGCAGTGGTATAACAAGACGCACCGGCTCGCTTATTGGGATCTATTCGGTCATCCGCAGAAGCTGCCGCGTTACGCAAACGGCGTAGGCGCTCCCGATATCTGGTGGTCCGACCGCGCCAAGGCGGCCAAGCTCGAGCAGGCGAAATAGTCATGAGCGCGTATATCGCCCGCCGCATCCTCCTGATGATCCCGACATTGCTCGGGATCCTCTTCGTCTCCTTCGTCGTCGTGCAGTTCGCGCCTGGCGGTCCTGTCGAGCGCGTGATTGCGCAGCTCTCCGGCGCCGATACCGGCGGCACCTCGCGCATTTCGGGCGGTAGCGACTTTGCGCAGCGTGCGCCGGGGCAAGTCGGCGCGGGCGGCGATTCCATCAACTCGAAATATCGCGGCGCGCAGGGGCTCGACCCTGATTTCATCAAGAAGCTGGAGGCGCAATTCGGCTTCGACAAGCCCGCACCGGAACGCTTCGCGCTGATGGTGTGGAATTTCGCCCGCTTCGATTTCGGCAAGAGCTATTTTCGCGACGTCAGCGTGATTCAGCTGATCAAGGAGAAGCTGCCGGTCTCGATCTCGCTCGGCATCTGGTTGACGCTGATCACCTATCTGATCTCGATCCCGCTCGGCATCCGCAAGGCGGTGAAGGACGGCACGCGGTTCGACACCTGGACGTCGACCATTCTCGTGCTGGGCTATGCCATTCCCGGCTTTCTGTTCGCAATCCTCCTCATCATCCTGTTTGCCGGCGGCTCCTTCTTTAACTGGTTCCCGCTGCGCGGATTGACTTCGGACGGCTGGTCGCAGTTTCCCTGGTACTGGAAGATCCTCGATTATTTCTGGCACCTGACGCTGCCGCTGATCGCCATGGGGCTCGGCGCGTTCACCACCATGACGTTCCTGACCAAGAATTCGTTTTTGGATGAGATTCGCAAGCAATACGTCATGACCGCGCGCGCCAAGGGCTGCAGCGAGGGCCGGGTGCTTTACGGCCACGTCTTCCGCAATGCGATGCTGATCGTGATCGCCGGATTCCCCGGGACCTTCATCCACGCCTTCTTCTCAGGCTCGCTTCTGATCGAGACCATCTTCTCGCTGGACGGGCTCGGGCTGCTGAGCTTCGAGAGCGTGCTCAACCGCGACTATCCCGTGGTGTTCGGCACGCTCTATATCTTTTCGTTGGTCGGCCTCGTGATCAACCTGATCTCCGACCTGACCTATATGTGGATCGACCCCCGGATCGATTTCGAGGCGCGGGAGGTCTGATGACGGTTATCGCGCCGACGCCGATCGAGACCACGACCCAGTCTCCGCTGGGTGAGATCGTTCCGATCACGCGCAAGCCGTTCGCCCCTTCGCCGCTGAACAGGCGGCGATGGCAGAATTTCAAGGCCAACCGCCGCGGCTATTGGTCGTTCTGGATATTCATCGCCCTCTTCGTGATCTCGCTGTTCGCCGAGCTGATCGCCAACGATCGGCCTTTCCTGGTCAAATTCGACGGCCGTCTCTATTGGCCCGCCTTCGTGACCTATTCGGAAACCACCTTCGGCGGCGATTTCGAGACGGCGGCCGACTACCGCGACCCCTACTTGCAGAAGCTCATCAAGGACAAGGGCGGCGCCATCGTCTGGCCCCTGATCCGCTATTCCTACGACACTCACAATCTCGACTTGCCGACGCCGGCGCCGTCGCCGCCGACCTGGATGCTCACCGAAGCGCAATGCAAGCCGGTGGTCGAGAAGAAGGGGCTGAAGAGCTGCCGCGACCTCGAATACAACTGGTTAGGTACGGACGACCAGGGGCGCGACGTGGTGGCGCGGCTGATCTATGGCTTCCGCATCTCGGTGCTGTTCGGCCTTTGCCTCACGATCATCTCATCTGTCATCGGCATCGCGGCGGGAGCGGTGCAGGGCTATTTCGGCGGCCGGGTCGATCTCATCTTCCAGCGCTTCATCGAGATATGGACGGCAATTCCGTCGCTCTATCTTCTCTTGATCCTGTCCTCGGTCCTCGTGCCCGGCTTCTTCGTGCTGCTCGGCATTCTCCTGCTGTTCTCCTGGGTCTCGCTGGTCGGTCTCGTGCGGGCCGAGTTCCTGCGCGGGCGCAACTTCGAATACATCCAGGCCGCCCGCGCGCTCGGCGTCTCCAACCCGGTCATCATGTTCCGTCACCTGCTGCCGAACGCGATGGTCGCGACCATGACGTTCCTGCCGTTCATCGTCTCCTCGTCAGTGATGACGCTGACGGCACTCGACTTCCTTGGCTTCGGCCTGCCGCCGGGCTCACCCTCGCTCGGCGAGCTGCTGTCACAGGCCAAGTCCAACGTGCAGGCGCCGTGGCTCGGTTTCTCCGGCTTCTTCTCGGTCGCGATCATGCTGTCGCTCCTGATCTTCATCGGCGAAGCCGTGCGCGACGCCTTCGATCCGCGCAAGACGTTCAGGTAAGCCAATGGACGCGATCAACCAGCCCCTGCTTGCCGTGCGCGACCTTTCGGTGGCCTTCCACCAGGGGGGTGCCACGACACTCGCGGTCGACAAGGTCTCGTTCCAGATCAAGCGCGGCGAATGCCTGGCGCTGGTCGGCGAATCCGGCTCCGGCAAGTCCGTGAGCGCGCTCTCGATCCTGAAGCTGCTGCCCTATCCGAACGCCTCGCATCCCTCGGGAAGCATCCGCTTCAAGGGACAGGAGCTGATCGACCAGTCCGAGCAGCAGATGCGGGAGGTCCGCGGCAGCGACATCTCCATCATCTTCCAGGAGCCGATGACCTCGCTCAATCCGCTGCACACGATCGAGGCGCAGATCGGCGAGATCATCCAGCTGCACAATCCCACCAGCAACGCGCTGGCGCGCAAGCGGACGCTGGAGCTGCTGACCCAGGTCGGCATCCCCGATCCGGAGACGCGGCTCAACAGCTATCCGCACCAGCTCTCAGGAGGCCAGCGCCAGCGCGTGATGATCGCGATGGCGCTCGCCAACGAGCCCGATCTGCTGATCGCCGACGAGCCGACCACGGCGCTCGACGTCACCGTGCAGGCGCAGATCCTGGCGCTGCTCGCCGAGATCCGCGCGCGGCTCGGCATGAGCCTGCTCTTCATCACCCATGATCTCGGCATCGTGCGCCGCATCGCCGACCACGTTTGCGTCATGAAGAGCGGCGAGATCGTCGAGCAGGGGCCGGTCGAGCAGGTGTTCAAGACGCCGAAGCATCCCTATACGCGCGACCTGCTCGCGGCCGAGCCGAAGCCGGATCCCGCGCCGCCGCAGCCGAATGCGCCGGTGGTGATGTCGGCCGACGATCTGAAAGTGTGGTTTCCGATCAAGCGCGGCTTGATGCGCAAGACGGTCGGCCACATCAAGGCGGTCGACGGCGTCAGCCTCGCCGTGCGCAAGGGCGAGACGCTCGGCGTCGTCGGCGAATCCGGCTCGGGCAAGACCACGCTGGGGCTGGCGCTGCTGCGGCTGATTTCCTCGAACGGGCGCATCGTGTTCCTGGGGAGAGACATCCAGGGCCTGCGCTTCAAGGAGATGCGGCCCTTCCGGCGCGACATGCAGATCGTGTTCCAGGATCCGTTCGGCTCGCTCAGCCCGCGCATGTCGGTCGCCGACATCATCGCCGAAGGCCTCACCGTGCATCAGCCGAAACTGTCGGGCGAGGAGCGTGAGGTGCGCGTCGTCAAGGCGCTCGAGGATGTCGGACTGAAACCAGACACCCGCTACCGCTATCCGCATGAGTTTTCCGGTGGCCAGCGCCAGCGCATCTCGATCGCGCGCGCGGTGGTGCTGGAGCCGGATTTCGTCGTGCTGGACGAGCCGACCAGCGCGCTCGACATGCTGTTCCAGGCGCAGATGGTCGATCTGTTGCGCGAGCTGCAGCGCAAGCGCGATCTCACCTACATGTTCATCTCGCACGATTTGCGCGTCGTCGCCTCGCTCGCCAGCCATCTGATCGTGATGCGCGGCGGCAAGGTGGTCGAGGAGGGGCAGGCGGCCGAGCTGTTCAAGAACCCGAAGAGCGATTACACGCGCGCGCTGTTCGCGGCAGCCTTCCGGCTGGAGACGGCCGGGAATGGATCGGTGGCGACGTAGCCCGGCATTCCGGTCGCGCGACAGCGCGAGCCCCAGGGACGCTTCTGCTGGTGGCCGAAGCGGACCGCACCTACCTGTCGCGTTGATCTACGCGGCGCGTTCCTTGTCTAATTGTTCCTCGACCGTGGTCGCTGTTTCTTCCAACTTCTTTTCGTAATTGCCCGCGAGCTTCTCAATACTATCGGCCCACATCCTCAGCATTGAGACCTGAAAGTGGATCATCGGCATCAAGGCATTCATGCCGATTGCTGTCGCTGCGGCGATGCGCCGTTGTGGGTCGCCCGCGAGATGGTTTGCAGTAACGGTCTTGTCTGCCATGCTGTTCGCTCCTTCGCGCTGGTGTTATGGCCTAAAGTCACCTCTCGGGTTGTGAATTGCGTGCTTCCAAACACTCGGCCAAAACGTGATCTGCCGCGAGTCGCGCACATTGGTCGTCATGCAATTCATCCAATTTTTTCAAGTAGGCGACTGCGGCGACTTGCAGGAGATCGAAATCATCTTCGCCGGTATCGCGAAGACTGGCGATGTAGCGATAGAGGGCGGAACGCCTGTTATCATTCTCGCTGATGCCGCTGTGGAGCAGCAGGTAGTTCCGCCAAGCGAACGCACACGCGCCTTCTCTGGCCTGAGAACTCATGGGGCACCTCCCAAAGGCAGAAAGACTGACGACATGTTTCGTTCCGCAATTCTCCCAATTGTAACGTTGTTCCGTAGTTGCGCCGCGAGATGCCTATCAGCCGGGGCGGGTTGCCTTTCGAGTGACGGTTGCCCGAATGATCGTGCGTGTATTCCCTGGAAAATGAGCCCGGGGAACGTACGAGACTTCCGGTTCTCTCTGCGCTGGAGTGTCGCAGTGTCGATATCCACGGTAATATCTGGCCGTCGAGCTTACCGCGGAGGCGGTGATGGCTTCAAAGCTGTCTTCGGGCACTGTTGTCTTGCTACTGGTTGGAGCAACGGTGCTTTTGATCGCAAGTCGGCCACCTGTGTGGATGCTGCTGCTGCTCGGTTCCTTCGCGCTGGCGGCGCCGTATATCGTCGTGCGAACAAAGTCGCGTTACGATCCGCTCGATCCACGCTTCGGCAGCTGCATCCCTCCGATTTCCAAGCCGAAGGCCAGCGCCGGTAATGTGCCCAAGCAACATAGCGACGTCTGGCATCCATCAGATGCGGATCCGCCTCCAAGACCGACATTCGGCCATACCGGTTTCAACGTCGCCTTCGGAGAGTAAAGCGGACGCGGCAAATTAGCGGTGAATTATGAGCACACGCCCTAGAGCCGCTTGATCGCCACGACCTCGCTGCCGGCCTGCTTGATCCGTGCAATGGCCGGCTCGATCGGCTCGATCACCGTCGCCATATGATGCGCGTTGGCGTGAACCATGGTGCCGGCGTCGCGGACGATGGCGACGTGGCCCTTCCAGAAGATTAGGTCGCCGCGTTGCAGCTTGCTCTGCCCGTGAGGCTCCAGGGCTCGTCCAAGGCCGGCCTGCTGCATGTCGCTGTCGCGCGGGCAGCCGGTGCCGGCCGCCGTCAGCGAGACCTGCACGAGACCCGAGCAATCGATGCCGAGGCTGCTCTTGCCGCCCCAGAGGTAGGGCGTGCCGACGAAGCGTTCGGCCACCGCAACGAAGTCCGGCTCGCGATGATCGAGCGGGCCGAGATGCGCCTTCGGCAGATAAGCTCCGTCGCGCGTCACCGCGAAGCTGCCGTCCTCGCGCGCCACCGCAATCTTCGATCCCATCACGAGCGTGCCGGCTGGCGGCAGCTTGATCGAGGGGCCCGGGAACGCAAACGTCCGCAGCGCGCTGACCTTGTGCGTCGGGGCGGCCGTCGGCTTCGTGAGCGCCGCATCGGGAAGCCAGCCGACATAGCCGTCACTTCCCAGCTGGCCCCAGGCCCAGCCCTCGCCATTGCGATCGTAGACCGTGACGCGCTCGCCGCGCAGCGCCTCCGTCATCAGCATCGCGTCCGAGGACGGCTGTTCGCGCACCGCTGCAATCGCGTCCGTCACCTCGAATTCCTCGCCGGTGACGAAACGCTCCGCCTGCACCTTGCCTTCGAGATATTTGGCGGCGAGGTCGGCCCGCGCCGGTGTCAGCCTTGGATCGTGTCCTGGATCATGCATAGCGCTCGCTCAGCAATGTGTAGATGGCGCGCGCGGCCTGGCACTCGCCGCCTTCGGGGCGCGCCGGCTTCGCCGACGGCGTCCAGCCATAGATGTCGACATGCAGCCAGCTCTTGGCCTGCTCGACGAAGCGTTGCAGGAACAGCGCGCAGGTGATCGACCCGGCAAAGCCGCCGGACGGTGCGTTGGTGATGGTGGCGGTCTTGGAGTCCAGCCACGCATCATAGGCCGGCCACAGCGGCATGCGCCACAACGGATCGTTCTCCTTGACGGCGCAGCGCGCGACGTCGGCGGCAAGCGTCTCATCATTGGTGTAAAAGGGCGGTAAATCCGGCCCCAGCGCGACGCGTGCAGCTCCCGTCAGCGTGCCGAGATCGATCAGCAGGTCGGGCTTCTCCTCGTCGGCGAGCGCCAGGGCATCGGCGAGCACCAGCCGCCCTTCAGCATCCGTGTTGCCGATCTCGACCGTGATCCCCTTGCGCGATGTAAAAATGTCGAGCGGGCGGAAGGCATTGCCGGCGACCGCATTCTCGACCGCCGGAATCAGCACGCGCAGCCGGACCTTCAGCTTCGCGTCCATCACCATGCGCGCGAGCGCCAGAACGTTGGCGGCGCCGCCCATGTCCTTCTTCATGATCAGCATGCCGCTCGACGGCTTCAGGTCGAGCCCGCCGGTGTCGAAGCACACGCCCTTGCCGACCAGCGTCACCTTGGGATGGGCGGGATCGCCCCAGCCGATGTCGATCAGTCGCGGCGCGCGGTCCGAGGCCATACCGACGGCGTGGATCAGTGGAAAATCCGTCCTCAGATCCTCGCCGATGGTGCAGGCAAAGCTCGCGCCGAATTCGCTGGCGAGCTCTTGGGCGGCTGCGGCGAGCTCCTCCGGCCCCATGTCGTTGGACGGCGTGTTGATGAGGTCGCGCGCCAGCATCGCGGCATCGGCCATGCGGCTGATCTCGACGGCGTCGACGCCGTCAGGCGGCACCAGGCGGACATCGGGGCTATCTGCCTTGCGGTAGCGGGCGAAGCGGTAGCAGCCGAGCGCGAAGGCGAGTGCGGCGAGCCGTGCATCGTGCGGTGCATTGGCAAAGCGATAGGTGCCCGGCGGCAACAGGCCGGGCAGGGCGCCCGGCCGGAACAGGTCGCGGGATCTTGCGCCCTCGTCCTCGATGCCGAACAGCACTTGCGCGATCGTACCGTCGGGGGCGGGCAGGGCGAGATAGCCGCCCGGCTTGGCGGCGAAGGCGTTCGCCGTGGCGAACTGGCGTTGCGCCGGCGGCAGCGTCTCGGCGACCTGATCCCAGCTCGACTTGGTGACGAAGGTGATCGGGATGGCGGTCGGCGACGTCTCGAAGACAGAAGGCATTGGCGGGTCCAGGTCGTCAGATCAAGCTGGTTATGCGGATGAGGGAGACTTCGCAGAGTTTTGCGGTGGCCGCAATCGGCTTTGCCGTCACCGTTGAGCGAGCGGCTACTCGCAGCAAGGGGGCCATGCTAGGTTCCGGCAACGGCCGCCAGGTGCAAGGAGATCGCCGGTGGCCGAAAGCGAAGCCTGCCGGGAGGAAATGCAATGGACGTCGTGTGGAGTATGGTCACTTTCATCGGCCAGGTCGTCGAGGCGATTTTCAGCTATGTCGAGCATCATCATTGGATCTTCGCGTTCCTTGCCGGCGGCTACGTCTTCTATCTCCACGACCGCTCCGTCCATGCGCGCTTCGACGCGCTCGACAAGCGCGTCGACGAAATCCGCAAGCGGCTTGCCATCGAATATTGATCGGGTGAAACGAAACCGGCGACGGGCAGATCTCCAGACCTGAACGAGCAGGTGAAGGCGTTCGGCCTCGACCTCGGTCTCGGCGGAGAGGTGCCGCCGCAGACGCCGTCGTGAGGGGCATCCCGGCGTTAACCGGCCATTAGGGTTAACAGTCTATTGCTGGCGCGTTCGGCTCGATCCATCCGCTCGAGAGTCAAAGCGTCATGCGTCAACGGTTCAGTCCTGCCCGGCTTCTCGCATCTGCCTCGCTCGTTGCGGTGGTGGCCATGAGCCTCGGCGGCTGCACGGCAATGTCAAAGCTCTCCGACGTCACCGGATCGATCGGGTCGCGCGCGGAGGCCCCCCCTCCAAGCGATCCCGCAGGCGCCGTCGAAGTCTATGGCGAGCGTTACCGTGCCAATCCCAAGGACGCCGAGGCCGCGCTCGGCTATGGTCAGGCCTTGCGCGCCAACGGCCAGCGCGCCCAGGCCGCCGCCGTTCTCGAGCAGGCGACCATCGCCAATCCCGGCAACAAGGCGCTGCTCGCCCAGTACGGCCGTGCACTCGCCGACAACGGCAATTTCCAGCAGGCCTTCGACGTGCTGTCGAAAGCGCATTCACCCGACAATCCGGACTGGCGTCTGCTCTCGGTGCAGGGCACGGCGCTCGATCAGATGGGCCGTCACGATGAGGCGCGTTCCTATTATGCGAGCGCGCTGAAGATCGCGCCGGGCGATCCCGGCGTGCTGTCCAATCTCGGCCTGTCCTACATGCTGTCGAGAGACCTTCCCAAGGCCGAAGAGGCGTTACGGCAGGCCTACGCCTCGCCGCGCGCGAGCGCGCGGGTGCGGCAGAATCTCGGCCTGGTCGTCGGTCTCCAGGGCCGCTTTGCCGAAGCCGAGACTATCGTGAAGGCGGACCTGCCGCCGGAACAGGCCGCAGCCAACGTCGCCTATCTCAAGGAAATGCTGAGCCGCAGCGACGTCCCACGCGGCGCACCGAAGCGGACGCCCGTCGCCGCGCTCAGCCGACCCGACTGATCCGACCTGATCGTCTCATCCTGAAGCCGCTCGCGCGAACCGCACGCGGCTCAAGTCTTGCGTCACTGCATCTCGGAGATCTTGATGCCGGTCGGCCCGAGAATGACGACGAACAGCACCGGCAGGAAGAACAGGATCATCGGCACCGTCAGCTTTGGCGGCAGCGCAGCGGCCTTCTTCTCGGCCTCGGTCATGCGCATGTCGCGGTTTTCCTGCGCCATGACGCGCAGGGAATGTCCGAGCGGAGTGCCGTAACGTTCCGCCTGCTGGAGCGCCAGACACACCGACTTGACGCCCTCGAGCCCGGTGCGCCGCGCCAGGTTCTCATAGGCGACCTTGCGGTCCTGCAAATAGGACAGCTCGGCGGTGGTCAGCGTGAACTCTTCCGACAACGCGATCGACTGGCCGACGATTTCGGTGGCGACTTTCCGGAATGCCATTTCGACCGACATGCCGGATTCGATGCAGATCAGCAGCAGGTCGAGCGCGTCGGGAAAGGCGCGCTTGATCGAAAGCTGGCGCTTGGAGATCGCGTTCTTGAGGAACAGCATCGGAGCCTGAAGCCCGAGATAGGCGGCGCCGATGCAGATGCCGATCTTGACCGGCACCGGTTTCTCCATATGCGCGATCAGGAACACGTACAGGACCGAGCCCACGAACAGGGTGATCGGAGCGACCATGCGCGCAAACAGGAAGGTGATGTAGGGCGCCTGACCGCGGTAGCCGGCCATGATGAGCTTGTCGCGGGCAGCTTCCTGCGCGAGCCATTTGGTGAGGTTGAAATCCTCGACGACCTTGGAGACGAGCTGCTTCGGGGTCTGGCGCAGCGAGACCTTCTCGCTCTTGTTGAGGCGCTCGCGCTCGCGCTGCCGGATCCGCTCGCGCTCGCTCGCCACCGCCTTCATGCGCTTGGAGAGGCCTTCGCCGGCGAACAGCGGCATCACCAGCGTATAGACGGTAGCGCTGGCGGCGATGGCCGCCAGCAGCATGGTCATGAAACGGACGTCATGCAGTTTCGAAACCAGAAATTCGACCATACGCCACCGTCAGAAATCGAAGTTGATCATCTTCTTCATCACCATGATGCCGACCGACATCCAGACGACGCAGCCGACCAGCATGAGCTGCCCGGTAGGATGGGTCCACAGCAGGGAGATGTAGTGCGGCGTCGTGAGATAGACGAGAAACATCACGATCGGCGGCAGCGAGCCGATGATGGCGGCCGAAGCCTTGGCCTCCATCGACATCGCCTGGATCTTTTCCCTCATCTTCTTGCGGTCGCGCAGCACCTTGGAGAGGTTGCCCAGCGCTTCGGAGAGGTTGCCGCCCGACTTCTGCTGGATCGAGATGACGATGCCGAAGAAGTTGGCTTCCGGCAGCGGCATGCGATCGTAGAGGCGCGAGCAGGCTTCGCCGAGCGGCATGCCGATCGCCTGGGTCTCGATGATGGCCAGGAACTCGCTGCGCAGCGGCTCGGGCGAATCGGCAGCGACCACCTTGATCGATTCGAACAGCGGCAGGCCCGCCTTGATGCCGCGGACGATCACGTCGACGGCGTCGGGCAGCGCGGCCAGGAATTTGCTTTCGCGGCGCTTCTTCAGGAAGCTGAGTGCCCAGCGCGGCAAGCCGAAGCCGCCGGCGAAGGCTAGGCCGGCGCCGCCGAGCAGGCCGCCACCGACGAACATGGCGGCTACGAACAGCACGCCCGCCACGACGGCGGACACGATCCAGAATTTCTGCGGCGTCCAGTCCAGCCCCGCCTGCGACAGGCGGATGTTGAGCGGAACGCTCTTCTCCTGCTGACGTCGTGCCTCGAGATCCTTCAGCGAAGTCTCGACCTGCTCACGGCGTGAGCGCTGGCTCTTTTCGGTCTGCTTGGCCGCGGGCGCGTCGGCGCGCGCGATCGAGGCACGGCGGTTTTCCGCCTTCCGCTCCCCGGACAGCAACGGATAGAGGAAGACCCAGGCGATGCCGCCGACAGCGGCGGTGGCGAGGAAGGCGAGGGCGAGGACCTGCATGTTCATGGCGGCGCTGACCTGCTCACGTCGTTGGCGCCACTTCCGCCGCATCGAGTGCGGCGGCAAGGCGCTTCTCGTCGCCGTAATAGCGAGCGCGTTCCCAGAACTTCGGACGGCCGATGCCGGTCGAGCGGTGCCGCCCGATGATCTTGCCGTTGGCGTCCTCGCCGATCATGTCGTAGAGGAAGATGTCCTGGGTGATGATGGTGTCGCCTTCCATGCCCATCACCTCGGTGATGTGCGTGATGCGGCGCGAGCCGTCGCGCAGGCGCGCGGCCTGGACGATGACGTCGATCGAGGCGCAGATCATCTCGCGGATGGTCCGCGACGGCAGCGAGAAGCCGCCCATCGTGATCATGGATTCGCAGCGCGACAGCGCCTCGCGCGGGTTGTTGGCGTGCAGCGTGCCCATCGAGCCGTCATGGCCGGTGTTCATGGCCTGAAGCAGGTCGAACGCCTCGGGTCCGCGGACCTCGCCGACGATGATGCGTTCGGGGCGCATACGCAGGCAGTTGCGCACCAGCTCGCGCATGGTGATCTGGCCCTCGCCCTCGATGTTGGGCGGGCGGGTTTCGAGCCGCACCACGTGGGGCTGCTGGAGCTGAAGCTCGGCCGCGTCCTCGCAGGTGATGATGCGCTCGTCGTGCTCGATGTAGTTGGTGAGGCAGTTGAGCAGCGTGGTCTTGCCCGAGCCGGTACCGCCGGAGATCAGCACGTTGCAGCGGACGCGGCCGATGATCTGGAGAATCTCGGCGCCCTCCGGCGAGATTGCGCCGAACTTGACGAGCTGATCCAGGGTCAGCTTGTCCTTCTTGAACTTGCGGATGGTGAGTGCGGGCCCGTCGATCGACAGCGGCGGCACGATCGCGTTGACACGGGAGCCATCGGCAAGGCGCGCGTCGCAGATCGGCGAGGATTCGTCGACGCGCCGGCCGACCTGGCTGACGATGCGCTGGCAGATGTTGAGGAGCTGCTGGTTGTCGCGGAAGCGGATACCGGTGCGCTGGATCTTGCCGCCGACTTCGATGTAGACGGTGTTGGCGCCGTTGACCATGATGTCGGCGATGTCGTCGCGCGACAACAGCGGCTCCAGCGGGCCGTAGCCGAGCACGTCGTTGCAGATGTCGTCGAGCAGCTCTTCCTGCTCGGCGATCGACATCACGATGTTCTTGATCGCGATGATCTCGTTGACGATGTCGCGGATTTCCTCGCGGGCCGATTCCGAATCGAGCTTGGCGAGCTGGGCGAGGTCGATGGCCTCGATCAGCGCGCCGAAGATGGTCGCCTTGACCTCGTAGTAATTGTCCGAGCGGCGGGTTTCCATCGCCGGCGCAGGCCTCGCCGGGGCAAGCGGCGGCGAGGCGACGGCCGGCGGGGGCGGCGCGCGCGACACCGTCGGCGCCAGAGCCGGGGCAGGCTCTGGCGACACGGCGCCGGGCTTCGGGGCCCGAAGGTCGGTGTCTGTTCCGCTACGCTTACCAAACACTTAACGACTCCATGCGGCGGCTTATTTTCCCCGCAACTTATCAATCAGGGGTGAAAGCAGGGACGACTTTTGTTTCTTCGTTTCGCTGCGGCCGGTCAGGCGCTGGGCGATCTGGAGGAACATCTCGATCGATTTGTGGTTGGCGGAGATCTCCGCGATCATCTGGCCGTTGTTGGCCGCCGAGCCGAAGATCTGCGGCTCGAACGGGATCGAGACGACCGGCTGGCTCTCGATCGCCTTGGCGAACTCCGTAGCGGCGATTTCGGGACGTTTCGGCACTCCGACCTGGTTCAGGCAGTAGAGCGGCGGCCGGTCGTTGGGGCGCGAGGCCTTCAGCAGGTCGAACAGGTTCTTGGTATTGCGCAAATTGGCGAGGTCGGGTGCCGCCACGATCAGGATGTCGTCCGCACCGATCAGAGCGCGCTTGGTCCAGCCCGACCATTGGTGCGGGATGTCGAGCACGATGCAGGGCATGGTGGAGCGCAGCGTGTCGAACACGGAATCGAAGGCGTCGGTGCCGAAATCATAGACCCGGTCCAGCGTCGCCGGCGCCGCCAGCAGGCTGAGGTGGTCGGTGCATTTCGACAGCAGGCGGTCGATGAAGGCGGTATCGACGCGATCGGGCGAGAACACGGCGTCCGCAATGCCCTGCGGAGGGTCCTGGTTGTAGTCGAGCCCGGCGGTGCCGAAGGCGAGGTCGAGATCGGCGACGACCGCGTCCATCGCGAGGTCGCGCGCGATCGCCCAGGCGACGTTATGGGAGATGGTGGACGCGCCGACGCCGCCCTTGGCGCCGACCACGGCGATGATGCGGCCGACCGCCTTGGCTTCCGGCGCGGAGAACAGGTTGCAGATCGAGCGCACGACGTCGATCGCGCCAACCGGCGCGAGCACGTAGTCGCTGACGCCGCGGCGCACCAGCTCGCGATAGAGCATGACGTCGTTGATGCGGCCGATCACGACCACGCGGGTGCCGGCGTCGCAGACGGTGGCGAGCTGGTCGAGCCCGCCCAGGAGGTCGTTGCGGCCGTCGCTCTCGAGCACGATCACGTTCGGCGTGGGCGCCGAGCGGTACGCTTCGACCGCAGCCGCCATGCCGCCCATCTGGATCTTCAGGTGGGCCTTGCCGAGACGGCGATCCTCGCCGGCCGACTGTACCGCGGCAGCAGTTTCCACGGTCTCGCAGAAGGCCTGGACCGAGACGCGCGGCGCAGGCGCGATATGCTCCTCGGCCGGCGGCGGAGCTGCTTCGGGCTGCTCTTCGTGTGTTTGCCTGGCGTAGCTGATCATTTGCCGGTGTCGCTGAGTTTGGCCCTGTCGGCCTCAGGATAGGAGACCGCCGTCGGTACTCCCTTGCGATACTTCTCGAACGCGGCGGTGCGCCGTGTCGTATAGGAAGGTGTCTCCGGCCGCGGCTGCTCGAGGTCCGAGGGATTGTCGACCATGGCTGCGAGGTTGCGCTGATAGGCGCAGCCGTAATTGTAGTATTCCTTGTTCTCGAACCAGCCCTTGTTCTTCATCGAGGGGCCGATGTCCTCCGGCCACAGGCCGCAGGGGCCCGCGACTGCGGCGATCTTGGAATAGGTCAGCCGGATCGGCGGCAGGAAGCGCTTGTCTTCCGGCTGGTAGGGGCGGGCGATGATGCCGCGCGGCGGAACGCCCGCCGCCGCCAGCATCGCCTGGATCTCACGCATCGACTCCGCGACCGGACGCGCGTTGGGCGTGCCGGACGGCGCGTCGATGTGGATGGCGCCGGTGCCCTCATGCAGCCAGGCCGATGCCAGGCCCATCACGTCGGCGCGCTGGGCCGCGGTCAACCCGCCGCGGGCGTGGCCGACGAAGACGACGATCGAGCGGTTCTGCTCCTCGATCGCGATCGGATGACGCTGCTTGTAGCTGTCGGGAATGGAGGCGGTGACCGCTTCGTCGTGCTGGCAGCCGCCGAGCGCAAGCCCGATGCCGACGAGCGCGCCACCGAAGCCGATGGCGCCTCTGCGAATCTGGGGTGGTCTTGTGGTCATAACGAAGTCCCCGTTCCGCCTTAGTCGGTGATGAAGCCGTAGGTGCCGCGGTAGTTCCGGCCCGGCTCGGTCCGGCCAGGCACGCCGTAGATGCGGTTGATGTTGCCGAGCAGCTCGACCTGCGGATCGGCAGGCGCGGAGAATCCGTCATCCGGCCGCGACAGGTCCTTTTGCGCCACTGCGCGAACGATATAGGGCGTCACGATCACGACCAGCTCGGTCGCGTTGTTGACGAAGTCGCGGCTGCGGAACAGCGTGCCGAGGATCGGAAGCTGCATCAGGCCCGGCAGCCCGCTGACCGCCTGCTTGGTCTGCTGCTGGATCAGGCCGGCCATCGCCATCGCGCCGCCGGAGGGAATCTCCAGCGACGTCTCCGCCCGGCGGGTCTTGATCGAAGGCACCGTGAGCGAGTTCACCGACGTCGAGGTCACGGCCTGCGACAGCGTGATCGCATTCTCGTTCGACAGTTCCGAGACCTCGGTCATCACCCGCAGGCTGATCTTGCCCTCGGTCAGCACCACGGGCGTGAAGTTGAGCGAGATGCCGAACTTCTTGAAGCTGATCTGGGTTGTACAGACATGCGTCGTGGGGTCGCACGCATAGCCCGCCGGTACCGGGAATTCACCGCCGGCGATGAAGGTCGCCGACTCGCCGGAGATCGCGGTCAGGTTCGGCTCGGCCAGCGTCCGGATCACGCCGGCGGTCTCCATCGCGCGCAGGGTGGCCTGCACCGACGGCGTCGCGCCGAACTTCGTGGTCAGACTGTTGCCGTCCACCAGATTTTTGCCAAGAGCGGTGAACGGGTTGGAGTTGCTGAAAGTCACCACCGATGTGCCGTAGTTGAGGTTGGCGGTGAGGTCGATGCCGAGCTGCTTGACGATGCTGCGCGCGACTTCGGCGACTGTCACCTTGAGCATGACCTGGTCGCGGCCGCGGACCACGATCGAGTTCACGACCTTGTCGGCGCCGCCGGCGAGGCGCGCGGCGAGATCGTTGGCCTGCTGCGCCTCCATCGGATTCGCCGCCGTGCCGGTCAGCACGATGCCTTCGCCGAGGCCGTCGATCTGGATGTCGGAATTGGGCAGGATCTGCTTCAGCGCGGCGCGCACGCCGTTGAGGTCGCGCTTGACCGCGATGTCATAGGCCGCGATCTGCTGGCCGGCGGAATCGAAGAACACGATGTTGGTCTGCCCGACCGCGGCGCCGATGATGTAGGCGCGCTGCGACGAGCGGACCACCGCATTGGCGATCTTGGGGTCGGCGACCAGCACATCCTTGATGTCGCGCGGAAGGTCGATCACGATGGACTTGCCGACGCCGAGCGAGAGGAAGCGCGCGTTCATCTGGCCGTCGGCCGCGACCGGCGCTGCGGGGCGGTAGTCGGCGGCGACCACGGGGGTCAGTGCCGGGTTGAGCACCAGCGCGAGGGCGGCCGAAAACGACAGGGCGCGGACCATTGAGGTTCGCATCGTCGCCAAATCTGCCCTGCATTTCATATCGACTGACCTCATCGTGCCTTCGCCGTCGAGCTTGGGATACCGTAGCGAATGATCGAAACGCCATCGCGCCTCTGTGCGGAATCATCGAGCGTGATCTCGCTCATCTTGACGTCGACGATGCTGCGCAGCGCCAGCGACAGCGTGCCGCTCTGGCGCGCGGCGGAAAGCGTCGCCGTCTGCGTGGGGTTGAGCTCGAGGGTGGCGGTCTTGCCGACCACCGTATTCTGGCCGTCCTTCTCCTTCGGCGCCTGGTCGATGGCCAGGACGCGGATGTTGGCCAGGATGATCTCGGACGTGACGATGTCGGGGGCGCCGTTGCTCGGGTCCGGGTTCTTGAGGCGGCGCGTCAGAAGCACGTCGACGCGATCGTTGGGCAGGATGAAGCCGCCTGCGCCGGTCTCCGGCGAGATCTCGGTCGAGATCGCGCGCATGCCGGTGGGCAGGATTGCCGCCATGAAGCCGGAGCCTTCGGCCTTGACCAGCTTCTGGTCGCGGATCGGCTCACCCTGGATGAAGGGGGCGCGCGCGATCGAACCGGTCACCTGGGTCACACCCTCGGGGCGCTCGTTGCGGCGGATGAAGGTGGCGCTGGCGGTCGCGGCCGGCCAGGTCTGCCATTGCACGTCTTCCGGTTTCACGGTCTGGCCGAGGCCGATGTCGTTCTTGGCCACCAGCACGTCGACGGTTGGAAGCTGCGCGACCGGAGCCGCCGGAGGCGGCGCAGAATTGTCCGAGCCGCTCGCCAGGTACGCGGCGACACCGCCGGCGCAGATGGCGACCGTCAGGACGACAATGCGTGCCCTATTCATACGCTTCACTTTCCAACAAACGCCGCGACGCAGCCGCCGCCGTAATCGGCAGTTGACCAGCTATTCGTCAAAGCATGGTTAATGAGGCGTATCTAAATCGCCTTAACGCCTGGTTTACCCGGAGCGTTCAACGCAGTGCGAGATGAGCGAGGTCGATCGCCTTCACCCACTCGGTTTCCGGGTAGACCATCAGCGCGCTCAGTGCGAGCGCGATGCCATAGGGAATGCCGCTCTCCTTGGCGTGCAGTCGCGCAAGCCAGGCCTGGCCCGCGAGGCCGTAGGGCAGCGGCCATTGCCGGAACTGGAGCAGGAGCAGCGTCAGCGCTCCGCCGAACAGCGAGGCGTAGAGCAGGAAGTTCATCAATGGCGCGAAGCCGAACCAGAGCGCGACGGAGGCCGCGACCTTGGCGTCGCCGCCGCCGACCCAGCCCATCGCAAAACAGGTGAAGGCCACGACCAGGACAAGCGCGCCGGCGCCGACATGGCCCAGCATCTCGTAAGGTGCCATGCCACCGGAGAGGGCGAGCGCGAAGAAGCCTGCGACCAGCGCCAGCGAGACGCGGTTCGAGATCGTCATCGTGAAGAGATCGCTCGCGGCGGCGAACGCCATCAGGGCCGGGAAGAGCAGAAGGCGCGCAAGGTCGAGGATCATGGGCTGCGTCTTGAGGCCTGGGTTCGTCGCGATATCTGGCGTCGCCCGATGCTACCCGGCAGAGCTAAACAAACCGACAACGGCGGCTGTGGCCTTGACAGGGCGGATCGCGCGAGGAGTGCTCACCAGAGGCTGGCAATGCGCGCGGCGAGTGCGAGCGTCGCAAGCAGCAGTGCAAGGCAGACCCAGTAGGCCGGCGAGCCGGTCTGCGCCGCCTCCGCCTCGCTCGCCGCAACCGCGGCATCGGTTCTGTACTTGCGTAACGCCACTGGAACTCGCCGTACTCAGAAAAACAAAGGCCCCGGATGTCCGGGGCTTTTGCCGTCGCCTGTCGGTCGCTTACTTCAGCGAGGTGCTGATCGAGGTGAACTTGGTGTTCAGCGTGCTGCCGAGGTTGTTGACGACGGTGATGATGGCCAGCGCGATGCCGGCGGCGATCAGGCCGTATTCGATGGCGGTGGCGCCGGATTCATCCTTGGCGAAACGCGCAATCAGGTTCTTCATGAACAAACTCCATCTGGGGTTGGATCGCCTCGTTCGGCGCTGTCTTTGACGCTATGAGCATGAAAGCCGAGCTCTTTCGGTAGAGTTAATTCGATCGTGCAAACCCGATCCCTGCGCGATGCTTTTGCCCAGAGTGAATTTCGCCTTAAGGCCCGCTGGAATTCGCTGCGGTTCTAACGTACCGCAAGTGCGTCGCCGGCTTCACCCTCCCTTAAATTTCGCGGAGTAGGCGTAGGAGGACCAGCAATCCGGAAGAGAGGCGACGATGTCGAGCCTGCCCATGCAAGTCGCCCTGATGCTCGGCGAGACCATCGCGAAGGTGGTCCCCATCACCCTCGCGCTCGCGGCGGTCTTCACCGTGCTCGAGCATTTCTGGGCCTGCAATCCCGGCACGCCCTGGTGGCGCAAGCGGGAGATCGTCACCGACATCTGCTATTGGTTCTTCGTTCCGGTGTTCGCCCGCACCATGCGGATCGGGCTCTTGATCGTCGGCGCGAGTCTCCTCTTCAACATCCACGATGCCGACGGTCTCATCGCCTTCTACGACAATGGCCACGGCCCGCTGGCGCTATTGCCGCTCTGGGCCCAGGCTGTCCTCTTCCTGGTCCTGTCGGATTTCATGCTGTACTGGCTGCACCGGTTGTTCCACGGCGGCGAGTTCTGGAAGTATCACGCGATCCATCACTCCTCGGAGGAGATCAGCTGGATTTCGGCGGCCCGCTTCCATCCCGTCAATCTCGTGCTCGGCTCGATCGGGGTCGACGTCGTGCTGCTGATGGCCGGCATTTCCCCGAATGTCATGATCTGGCTTGCCCCGTTCACGACCTTCCACTCGGCCTTCGTGCACGCCAATCTGAACTGGACCTTCGGACCGTTCAAATACGTGCTGGCGACGCCGGTATTCCACCGCTGGCACCACACCTCGCTCGAGGAGGGCGGCGACACCAATTTCGCCGGGACCTTCCCGCTCTGGGACGTGCTGTTCGGCACCTTCCGCATGCCGGAGGGGCAACTGCCGCAGGATTACGGCAAGGACGAAGCGACCATGCCCAGGGAGATCGCGGGCCAGCTCGCTTATCCGTTCCGCCGCTAGCACGACCGCGAGGACCTTAAAACGCCAGTCCGCTCAAACAATAGTCGGCGAATTTGCGGAACGTTCACGAATTGAGGGCAAGTTAGCGCGGTCGGGCGCCGGCTCCGCTGTATTGAATCGCTTCTGCCGGTTTGTGACGTCCCGGGGGTAAGAGTATGCGTAAAGAACTGCTGCGCCGTCATGCGCGCGTGTGTCTTCTGGTTGCGGCCGCGGTGCTGGCATCGCCGGCTGCCGGTCTTGCCGAATCCACCGCCGATACCATCGCCGTCAATGTCGACCAGGCCAAGCTGGTCCGGCTGCCCGGCAAGGTTGCGACCATCGTGGTCGGCAATCCCCTGATCGCCGACGTCACGCTGCAGCCCGGTGGCATGATCGTCGTGACCGGGAAGGGCTACGGCGCCACCAACTTCATCGCGCTCGACAGGGGCGGCGAGATCCTGGTCGACCGCCAGATCCAGGTCGAAGGTCCGAGCGACCGGCTCGTCACCGTCTACCGCGGGGTCGAGCGTGAGTCCTATAGCTGCATGCCGATTTGCCAGCGTCGCGTGACGCTGGGCGATAGCGACAACTTCTTCAACACCACGATGAGTCAGGCCGGTTCGCTGAGCAGCAATGCCAGCGGCAACGCCGGCGCGGGCGCCAAGACCAACTAGCAAGACCGCCCGGTTCTTCGAACATGAAAAAAGGCCGTGCGTCGCGCACGGCCTTTTCTGTTGCGTTGGCTCGTTCGCGCGAGCCGAAGCTCCGTCGGCTCAGCCGGCGGAGCGAAGATTGTCGGCGGCCGACTTGCCGGACCGGCGATCGGCAACGATCTCGTAGGAGATCTTCTGGCCTTCGCGCAGCGTGCCGAGGCCGGCGCGCTCGACAGCGCTGATGTGCACGAACACGTCCTTGCCGCCGTCGTCGGGCTGGATGAAGCCAAAGCCCTTGGTCGCGTTAAACCACTTCACGGTTCCCATGCTCACGGGGGTAGTTCCTTCTCAGATAACACAATGTAAGAGCCCGCTCGCGCGGGCAGGTTAGATCGAATTTCTGGAAGGGTCGTCAGCGTGTCTGAACCGGCTGTACCGGTGGATGCCAATGTCGTCCGGCCGAAAATCGATTAATTCATTTTATTGGAAATGGGGCTTCAAAACAATCCTGACGCGCACGATTTTTTGATCCGCCGCGATGTGCGCGGCAGATCAGCATACAGGTCAGCATTTCGATTCCGCGCTTGCGCGCGGAATCGTCGTTCGCCGCCTAGCGGCGGCGGAACTGGCCACCGCGCTGCGCGCCACCCCGCGGCGGTCCGCCGGATGTTGCGGGACGTTCGTCCTTGTGGCGGAAAATCAGCCGGCCCTTCTCGAGATCGTAGGGCGACATCTCCACCGTCACGCGATCGCCCGCGAGCGTCTTGATGCGGTTCTTCTTCATCTTGCCGGCGGTGTAGGCAACGATCTCGTGCCCGGCGTCGAGCTGCACGCGGTAGCGGGCGTCGGGGAGGATTTCGGTGACCAGTCCTTCGAACTGGATCAGCTCTTCCTTAGCCATGAATGTCTCCAGGTCGTGGACGGCTAGTGCGAATAGGGTTTGCGAGTTGGTTGGCCCATCGGCCGACTGTCCCGGCGCAAAAAGGCAACGCCTTGTATCCCATCAGGCGTCCCAGCGCTATGCGCGGAACGCTGTTCAGGGCGGTCGGTTTGCGAAGAGTGCATCTTGCCGCCGGAGCGGCGGCGACGAGACCCCTTTGAGGCCTTCGGGCCGCTGCCGGGCCTTCCGTCGACGTGGCGCGCGTCGCCATGCCGGCCTTCACCGGGCCGTCCATCACCCTGCTTGCCGGCGCTGTGGTGGCGTCCGTCGCCGTGCCTTTCGTCGGTACGCCGTCCGTCACCGTGGCGCTCACCATGCCTTGCGCCTTGCGGACGCTGGCCCGGGCGGCCCGGCCGGCCCTGTCGTTGCTGCGACGGGGGCGGACCCGCATCGCGGCGGCCGGCATCGGTGCGGAGGTCTTCGCGCGGCAGCGCCACCTTGATCAGCCGCTCGATGTCGCGGAGATAGCTGAGCTCCTCGCCGCCTGCGACCAGCGAGATCGCGGTGCCTTCGGCGCCGGCGCGCGCGGTGCGGCCGATGCGGTGGACGTAAGTCTCGGGCACGTTGGGCAGGTCGAAATTGATGACGTGGGTGATGCCGTCGACATCGATGCCACGGGCGGCGATGTCGGTGGCGACCAGCGTGCGGATGTCGCCGGAGCGGAACTGGGCGAGCGTGCGCTCGCGATGGTTCTGCGACTTGTTGCCGTGGATGGCGCTGGCGGCGATGCCGGCCTTCTCGAGCGTCTTCACGACCTTGTCGGCGCCGTGCTTGGTGCGGGTGAAGACCAGCGCGCGGTTGATCGGCTCGTCCTTCAGGAGCTTGGTCAGGAAGGCGGGCTTGGCCGAGAAGTCGACCTGGAGGATACGCTGGTTGATGCGCTCGGCGGTCGAGGAGACCGGGGTCACCGCGACACGGGCCGGATCACGCAGCATGGAGTCGGCGAGCTCGGCGATGTCCTTGGGCATGGTGGCCGAGAAGAACAGCGTCTGCCGCTTGATCGGCAGCTTGGCGACGATCTTCCGGATGTCGTTGATGAAGCCCATGTCGAGCATGCGGTCGGCCTCGTCGAGCACGAGGAATTCGACGCTGCCAAGCTTCAGCCCGTTGCTCTGCACGAGGTCGAGCAGGCGGCCGGGGGTGGCGACCAGCACTTCGACACCCTGCATCAGCGAGCGGACCTGGCGGCCCATCGGCACGCCGCCGATGGCGAGCGTCGAGGACAGGCGGATGTGGCGGCCATAGGCGTTGAAGCTGTCGAGGATCTGGCCGGACAGCTCGCGGGTGGGCGACAGAACCAGGACGCGGGCCGTCTTCGGCTGCGGCTTGATGCGGTGCTCGAGCAGGCGATGCAGGATCGGCAGCGCGAAGGACGCGGTCTTGCCGGTGCCCGTCTGGGCGATGCCGACGACGTCGCGGCCGGTCAACGCCGTGGGGATGGTCTGGGCCTGGATGGGGGTGGGGGTGACGTAATTCTCTTCGGAGAGAGCGCGAGCGATCGGTTCGGCGAGGCCGAAGTCCTGAAACGAAGTCAAAAGATGGGTTCTTTCCATGTCAAAAGCGGGCGCCCGGCGCATTCAGCGCGGCGCGCGCAAACGGGTGTCGAGAAGACACCTGCGTGTTTGGGGTGTCGGATGGCTTGGGAGATATGGGGCAAGCCAGAGGCCCGTAGAGGGCTTAAGAACACGCGGCTCGCAACGACCCCTTGATTCGCAAGAGGTCTCGACCGTCATATGGAACATTGAGCGGGCGCTTTCAAGGCAGGCTGGCCCTAAACGGCGATTGCAGTGCAGAAATAGTTATGCCGGAAATTTAGACAGAGGCGTCATTTTGCTCAATAAACGAACTGTCTGCCGCATTAGAATACAATTTCTTTGCACAAATCTTGAGCAATTAGCTCTCGGCGAAACTTCGATTTTTGCTAGATTATAAAGCAAAATCAATGCCTTGGTGCGTGTCTAGCCCATGGCATGGTTCTTGCGATTCCGTTAATCGCAGGCGGCCGTGGGGCCGTTTCGCAGCGTTTTTCACGTCTGCGTCAGGGAGATGATACACAAATGCGCACCAAATCCACTCACGATATAGCGGCGTCATTTAGCCGCCGCGGCGTGCTCGCCGCGACCGCCGGACTGATGCTCGGTCTGGCCTCCATTTCCGGCGCGAAGGCCGCGGACGACACCATCAAGGTCGGTGTGCTTCACTCTCTCTCCGGCACCATGGCCATCAGCGAAACCACGCTGAAGGACACCATCCTCTTCCTGATCGACGAGCAGAACAAGAAGGGCGGCGTGCTCGGCAAGAAGCTCGAAGCCGTCGTCGTCGACCCTGCTTCGAACTGGCCGCTGTTCGCCGAGAAGGCGCGCGAGCTGATCACCAAGGACAAGGTCTCGGTCGTGTTCGGCTGCTGGACCTCGGTGTCGCGCAAGTCGGTGCTCCCGGTCTTCAAGGAGCTGAACAACATCCTGTTCTACCCCGTGCAGTACGAGGGCGAGGAGAGCGAGCGCAACGTGTTCTACACGGGTGCTGCGCCGAACCAGCAGGCGATCCCCGCCGTCGACTATTTGATGAAGGACGAGAAGGTGAAGCGCTGGGTGCTCGCGGGCACCGACTACGTCTATCCGCGCACCACCAACAAGATCCTGGAAGCCTATCTGAAGTCGAAGGGTGTCGCCCAGGAAGACATCATGATCAACTACACGCCGTTCGGTCACTCCGACTGGCAGACGATCGTGGCCGACATCAAGAAGTTCGGCTCGGCCGGCAAGAAGACCGCGGTGGTCTCGACCATCAACGGCGACGCCAACGTTCCCTTCTACAAGGAGCTCGGCAACCAGGGTATCAAGGCGAAGGACATCCCGGTGGTCGCGTTCTCGGTGGGTGAGGAAGAGCTCGCCGGCATCGACACCAAGCCGCTGGTCGGCCATCTCGCCGCCTGGAACTACTTCGAGTCGATCAAGACCAAGGACGGATCGAACGAGAAGTTCATCAAGGACTGGCAGGCCTACACCAAGAACCCGAAGCGTGTGACCAACGACCCGATGGAAGCGCACGTGATCGGCTTCAACATGTGGGTGAAGGCGGTCGAGAAGGTCAAGTCGACCGATCCGGACAAGGTGATCGACGCGCTTCCCGGCATCGAGGCGCCGAACCTGACCGGTGGCGTGTCGAAGATGCTGCCGAACCACCACATCACCAAGCCGGTGTTCATCGGCGAGATCAAGGGCAACGGCCAGTTCGACGTGGTCTGGAAGACCCCGGGTCTTGTCGCGGGCGATGCCTGGTCGAAGGAGCTCGACGGCTCCAAGGACCTGATCGGCGATTGGGTCGGCAAGAAGTGCGGCAACTTCAACACCAAGACCAACAAGTGCCTGGGTTCGGGCTCCTGATCCGGGCCTGACCGTATCTTGCACGCGACCGGAGAGGGCGGCGATCCCGCCGCCTTCTCCACTCATTTCTGCCGGGGTCATTCACAGTGCCAGCTAATTTGTCCGCCCGCCTCTGTTCGCTCCTGCTCTCGTTGTTCCTGATCGCGTTCGCACTGCCGGCCTTCGCCGGTCCGTTCGAGGATGCGGTCGCCAAATTCGCCAACGATGATTATTCCGACACGGAAGAGGCGATCGGCGTGGTCGCGAGCAGCGGCAATCCGCTGGCCTTCCCCATCATCAGCGCGCTCCAGGACGGCCGCCTCATGGCCGATCCGGACAGCAAGAAGGTTTACGTCACCGGCACCGACGGCAAGTCGATCGATGCCGCGACCGGCCAGGCGGTGGCCAGCGTTCCCGACAGTGCGAGCGCGGTCCGCCTCAACAACCGTCTTCGCCGCAGCGTCGATGCCGCGGTCGGCAGCCTGACGCTTCAGTCGCCGGACGTCGGAACGCGCCTCCAGGCCGCGCAATCCGTCTTCAAGTCGCATGAGGAGACCGCGCTCGACGCCGTCGATGCCGCGCTCGCCAAGGAAACCAACAAATCAGTCAAGGCTACGCTCGGCGAAGCCCGCGCGGCGATCCTGCTGTTCAAGCCGGACGCCACCGAGGTCGAGAAGCTCGAGGCCGTCGCCACCCTCAGGGCGCGCGGCGACCAGGAGGCGATGGCGCTGCTCACCGGCATGGGCGACCAGCCGGCCTCGGTGACCAAGGCCGCCGCGAGTGCGATCGGCTCGATCCAGAGTTCGCTCGCGGTCTGGTCCACGGTGCAGAATGCCTGGTACGGCCTCTCGCTCGGCTCAGTGCTGCTGCTCGCGGCGATCGGGCTCGCCATCACCTTCGGCGTGATGGGCGTCATCAACATGGCCCACGGCGAAATGGTGATGTTAGGGGCCTACACCACCTTCGTGGTGCAGGAGGTGATCCGCACCCGCTATCCCGGCCTGTTCGACTATTCCTTGCTGATCGCCGTGCCGCTGGCCTTTCTCGTCGCCGGCGCGATCGGCGTGTTGATCGAGCGCAGCATCATTCGCTTCCTCTACGGCCGTCCGCTGGAGACGCTGCTGGCGACCTGGGGCCTGTCGCTGGTGCTCCAGCAGGCGGTCCGCACCATGTTCGGCCCGACCAACCGCGAGGTCGGCAACCCCTCCTGGATGAGCGGCGCCTTCGAGCTCGGCCAGATCACCATTACCTATAACCGGCTCTGGATCCTCTGCTTCACGCTCGCCGTGTTCGCGATCCTGCTCGCGATGCTGCGCTACACCGCGCTGGGCCTGGAGATGCGCGCGGTGACGCAGAACCGGCGCATGGCGGCCTCGATGGGCATCGCCACCTCGCGCGTCGACGCGCTCACCTTCGGCCTCGGTTCGGGCATTGCCGGCATCGCCGGCGTGGCGCTGTCGCAGATCGACAATGTCAGCCCCAATCTCGGCCAGAGCTACATCATCGACAGCTTCATGGTCGTGGTGTTCGGCGGGGTCGGCAATCTCTGGGGCACGCTGGTCGGCGCCTTCACGCTCGGCATCGCCAACAAGTTCCTGGAGCCGGTCGCCGGCGCCGTGCTCGGCAAGATCGCCATCCTGGTTCTCATCATCCTTTTCATTCAAAAGCGGCCGCGCGGCCTGTTCGCGCTCAAGGGCCGTGCGGTGGAAGCATGACCCCTCACATGCTGACGCGATCGCTGGACCGCAGCGCGACGATCTTCCTGCTGGTTGTCGCCGCGCTGGGCGTGCTAATCCCGTTGTCCAACCTGCTGCTGCCCGCGGGCTCGTTCCTGCAAGTGCCGACCTATCTGGTCGCGCTCTGGGGCAAATATGTCTGCTACGCCGTCCTGGCGCTCGCGATCGACCTGATCTGGGGCTATTGCGGCATCCTCTCGCTCGGCCACGGGGCTTTCTTCGCGCTCGGCGGCTACGCGATGGGCATGTACCTGATGCGGCAGATCGGCACCCGCGGCGTCTACGGCAACCCTATCCTGCCAGACTTCATGGTGTTCCTGAACTATTCGAAGCTGCCCTGGTACTGGTACGGCTTCGACATGTTCTGGTTCGCCGCGCTGATGGTGCTGGTCGTGCCGGGCCTGCTCGCCTTCTGCTTCGGCTGGCTCGCCTTTCGCTCTCGCGTCACCGGCGTGTATCTGTCGATCATCACGCAGGCGATGACCTATGCGCTGCTGCTCGCCTTCTTCCGCAACGATTTCGGCTTCGGCGGCAACAACGGCCTGACCGACTTCAAGGACATTTTGGGCTTCAACGTGCAGGCGGAAGGGACTCGCGCCGCGCTGTTCGCGCTGAGCTGCCTGGCGCTGATCCTGGGCTTCCTGGTCTGCCGCGCCATCGTCTCGTCCAAGCTCGGCAAGGTGCTGATCGCGGTGCGTGATGCGGAATCGCGCACCCGCTTCCTCGGCTACCGGGTCGAATCCTACAAGCTGTTCGTGTTCACGGTGTCGGCCTGCATGGCCGGCGTTGCCGGCGCGCTCTACGTGCCGCAGGTCGGCATCATCAATCCGAGCGAATTCGCGCCGGGCAATTCGATCGAGGCGGTGATCTGGGTCGCGGTCGGCGGCCGCGGCACGCTGGTCGGCGCGGCGCTCGGCGCCGTCGTCGTCAACTATGCCAAGACGTTCTTCACCTCTGGCATGCTGGCGCCGTACTGGCTGTTCATGCTCGGCGCGCTGTTCATCCTGGTGACGCTGCTGCTGCCCAAGGGCATCGTCGGCACCTTCAACGCCTGGTGGGACGCGTCGAAAGAGAAACGCCCCGCCGCGACAACGGCGAGCGCCGCGGCCGAGGACGGCGTCACCGAACCCAAGATGGCGGAGTAGGCGCAATGAACGTCATGGACACCCGCGCGACCTCCGCAATGCTCTATCTCGACGGCGTGCACGTCTCCTTCGACGGCTTCCACGCCATCAACAATCTGTCGCTGACGCTCGAGCCCGGCGAGATGCGCGCCATCATCGGCCCGAACGGCGCCGGCAAGACCACGATGATGGACATCATCACAGGCAAGACCAAGCCGGACGAGGGCACCGTGCTGTTCGACGGCGTCACCGACCTGACGCGACTGGATGAGACCCGGATTGCCGAGCTCGGCATCGGCCGGAAATTCCAGAAGCCCACCGTGTTCGAGAGCCAGACCGTGCAGGACAATCTGCTGCTGGCGCTCAATGTCGATCACAGCGTCAAGGGCACGCTGTTCTGGCGTGGCAGCAAGGCCGAGTCCGAGCGCATCGACAAGGTGCTGGAGACGATCCGCCTCACCGAGGCGCGCAACCGGCTGGCCGGCAGCCTCAGCCACGGCCAGAAGCAATGGCTCGAGATCGGCATGCTGCTGGCGCAGGATCCGAAGCTCTTGCTGGTCGACGAGCCCGTCGCCGGCATGACCGACGTCGAGACGCATCTCACCGCCGAGCTGCTGAAGGAGATCAACAAGACCCACACCGTCATGGTGGTCGAGCACGACATGACGTTCGTGCGCGAACTCGGGGTCAAGGTCACCTGCCTGCACGAAGGCTCGGTGCTCGCGGAAGGTACCATCGACCAGGTCTCGTCCAACGAGCGGGTCATCGAAGTCTATCTGGGACGCTGACCGATGCTCGAAGTCAAAGACATCAACCTGTTCTACGGCGCGGCGCAGGCGCTGCGCGGCGTCTCGATTGCGGCCGAGCCCGGCAAGGTGACTTGCGTGCTCGGGCGCAACGGCGTCGGCAAGACCTCGCTGCTGCGGGCCATGGTTGGGCAATATCCCATCTCCTCCGGCGCGATCGTGTTCGACGGCAGCGACATCACGGGCCTCAAGCCCTACGAGCGGGCGCGCAAGGGCATCGGCTTCGTGCCGCAGGGCCGCGAGATCTTTCCGCTGCTCACGGTCGAGGAGAATCTCAAGACCGGCTTCGGTCCGCTCAAGCGCGAGGACAGGCACATCCCGGACGACGTGTTCTCGCTGTTTCCGGTGCTGCAATCCATGCTCGGCCGCCGCGGCGGCGATCTCTCCGGCGGCCAGCAGCAGCAGCTCGCGATCGGGCGTGCGCTGGTGATGCGGCCGAAGCTGCTGCTGCTCGACGAGCCGACCGAGGGCATCCAGCCCTCGATCATCAAGGACATCGGCCGCGCCATCTCCTACTTGCGCAACCTCGGCAACATCGCCATCGTGCTGGTCGAACAATATCTCGACTTTGCCTGCGAACTCGGCGACAGTTTCGCCGTGATGGATCGCGGCGCGGTGAAGTTCACCTGCGACCGGACCAATCTCGACGCGAGCGAGATCAGCCGTCAGATGGCTCTGTAAGCCATTTGTGCCGCGACCGGCTGGGGAGGCGGATGCGCAGCGAACTATCAGTCACGTCCAGCATATTCGAGGCCAATCGCGCCCGCGGCGCGGTCAGGTTCGACGTGCATGCGCGGGACGGCGTAACACGGCGCGGAGTGTTGCATGAATCCGGCTCGCTGCGCGTGCGCTTTCCCTCGCCCGAGGATGAAGGTCTCTCCGGCGTGTTCGTCAACACGGCCGGTGGCGTTGCCGGCGGTGATCGCTTCGATGTCGAGATATCGGCGGCCGATGCCGCGCGGCTGACGCTGACCACGGCGGCTGCCGAAAAGGTCTATCGCGCGCCGGGCCCGGCGGCGGAGCTCAATATCGCCCTGAAGGTCGGCGCAGGCGCGCATCTGTCCTGGCTGCCGCAGGAGACCATCCTGTTTGATCGTGCCCGTGTCCATCGTCGCTTCGACATCGCGTTCGATGAGGCGGCCTCGCTCCTGCTTTGCGAGATCGTGGTGTTCGGACGCACTGCGATGGGTGAGCGGATGGAGCAGGGCGAGTTCGTCGACCGATGGCGGCTCTCTCGCGGCGGTCGGCTCGTCTTTGCCGAGACCGTCAGGCTGGGCGGTGATATCGGCGCGAAACTCGCGAGGTCCGCGGTGGCCAAGGGGGGCGCGGCAATCGGCACGGCCTTGATCGTGCCCGGCGATGAGGCGCTCATCGAGCGCATTCGGGAGGCCTCGGAATCCTTCGCCGGCGAGGTCGGGATATCGGCCTGGAATGGCTTTGCAATGGCGCGGTTCTGTGCCCAAGATGCGGCGCGCTTGCGCGCCGACATGATGGCCGTGCTGGCGCGCACCGGTGCGGCGTTGCCGCGGCTGTGGTTGAATTGACGTGTTGAACGGAAGAGATTTCGCATGAACCTGTCTCCCCGCGAAAAGGACAAGCTTCTGATCTCGATGGCCGCCATCGTGGCGCGCCGCAGGCTGGACCGCGGCGTCAAGCTCAACCATCCCGAGGCGATCGCGATCATCTCCGATTTCATCCTCGAAGGTGCGCGCGACGGCCGTACCGTGGCCGAGCTGATGCAATCCGGCGCGCAGGTGCTGACCCGCGACCAGGTGATGCCGGGCATCCCCGAAATGATCCACGACATCCAGGTCGAGGCGACGTTTCCGGACGGCACCAAGCTCGTCACCGTGCACGAGCCGATCAGGTGATTTGAATTCGTCATTCCGGGGCGCGCGCAGGGCGAACCCGGAATCCAGAGATTGTTGATCGAGATTCCGGGTTCTCACTCCGCGAGAACCGGAATGACGGAGGAAGACAGAGATGATCCCCGGTGAACTCTTCATTCAGGACGGCGAGATCGAGCTCAATGCCGGCCGCAAGACCGTGACGCTGACGGTCGCCAACACCGGCGACCGCCCGATCCAGGTCGGCTCGCACTACCATTTCTTCGAGACCAACCCCGCGCTGAAGTTCGAGCGCAAGAAGGCCCGCGGCATGCGCCTCGACATCGCCGCCGGCACCGCCGTCCGCTTCGAGCCCGGCCAGACCCGCGACGTCCAGCTCGTCGCACTCGCCGGCAAGAAGACCATCTACGGCTTCCGCGGCGACGTGATGGGGAAGCTGTGACGCATGCTCTCCGCCGTCTGCCTCATCTCCGAAGCCGCTGAGCTGGCCGCGCGCCGGCACAACGGCATGGCGCGCAAGGGGCGGGGGAACGAGCCTTACGTCAATCACCTTGCCGAGGTCGCGAACCTGCTCGCGAGGGCGACCGATGGCGCCGATGCGGAGCTGGTCGCGGCCGGCTGGCTGCATGATACGATCGAGGACACCGAGACCACGCGTGAAGAGCTCGCGCAGAAATTCTCCGAACGTATCGCATCTCTCGTCGTCGAGTGCACCGATGACATGAAGCTGCCGAAAGCCGAGCGGCGCCGGCGGCAGGTGGTCGATGCGCCGAAGAAATCTGCGGGCGCAAAACTGATCAAGATCGCCGACAAGATCAGCAATGTCGGTGCGCGCATTCATGCCGCCCCGACGACCGAGGAGCGCGACGACCTCGCCGACTATACCGGCTGGGCCGAGCAGGTGGTCGCCGGCTGTCGCGGCGGCAATCCGTGGCTCGATCAGAAATTCGACGACGCAGTGCGTACGGCGAGAGCTTCGCTGTGAGCACCATCAAGACATTCAAACGCAAGCGGGGCCTGTGATGTCCGTAAAGATCAAACGTTCCGTCTATGCCGACATGTTCGGCCCGACCACCGGCGACAAGGTGCGGCTGGCCGACACCGATCTCATCATCGAGGTCGAGAAGGATTTCACCGTCTATGGCGAGGAGGTGAAGTTCGGCGGCGGCAAGGTGATCCGCGACGGCATGGGGCAGTCGCAGGTCACCAACAAGCAGGGCGCGGCCGACACCGTCATCACCAATGCGCTGATCGTGGACCACTGGGGCATCGTGAAGGCCGACGTCGCGATCAAGGACGGCATGATCTCCGCGATCGGCAAGGCCGGCAACCCCGACATCCAGCCGGGCGTCACCATCATCATCGGCCCCGGCACCGACGTGATCGCGGGCGAGGGTAAGATCCTCACCGCCGGCGGCTTCGACAGCCACATCCATTTCATCTGCCCGCAGCAGATCGAGCACGCGCTGATGAGCGGCGTCACCTCGATGCTGGGCGGCGGCACCGGTCCCTCGCACGGCACCTTTGCGACGACCTGCACGCCGGGCCCGTGGCACATGGGGCGGATGATCCAGTCGTTCGACGCCTTCCCGGTCAATCTCGGCATTTCCGGCAAGGGCAACGCCTCGCGCCCCGCGCCGCTGGTCGAGATGATCAAGGGCGGCGCCTGCGCGCTGAAGCTGCACGAGGATTGGGGCACCACGCCGGCCGCGATCGACAACTGCCTCTCGGTGGCCGACGATTACGACATCCAGGTCATGATCCACACCGACACGCTGAACGAATCCGGCTTCGTCGAGGATACGATCAAGGCGTTCAAGGGCCGCACCATCCACGCCTTCCACACCGAGGGCGCCGGCGGCGGTCACGCCCCCGACATCATCAAGGTCGCGGGGCTGAAGAACGTGCTGCCGTCATCGACCAACCCGACGCGCCCCTTCACCCGCAACACCATCGACGAGCATCTCGACATGCTGATGGTGTGCCACCACCTCGATCCCTCGATCGCGGAAGATCTTGCGTTCGCCGAAAGCCGTATCCGCAAGGAGACCATCGCGGCCGAGGACATCCTGCACGATCTCGGCGCGCTCTCGATGATGTCCTCGGACTCCCAGGCCATGGGTCGCCTCGGCGAGGTCATCATCCGGACATGGCAAACCGCCGACAAGATGAAGAAGCAGCGCGGATCGCTGCCGCAGGACAAGGGCAAGGACAACGACAATTTCCGCGTCAAGCGCTACATCGCCAAATACACGATCAACCCCGCGATCGCGCATGGCGTGTCGAAGCTGATCGGTTCGGTGGAGAAGGGCAAGCTCGCCGATCTCGTGCTGTGGTCGCCGGCCTTCTTCGGCGTCAAGCCGGACTGCATCGTCAAGGGCGGCACGATCGTCGCCGCGCCGATGGGCGATCCCAACGCCTCGATCCCGACGCCGCAGCCGGTGCACTACCAGCCGATGTTCGGCGCCTTCGGCAAGGCGCGCACGGCGTCTTCCGTGGTGTTCACCTCCAAGGCCGCGATTACCGGTGGGCTGGCGCGCAAGCTCGGTATCGAGAAGAAGCTCTATGCCGTCCAGAACACCCGCGGCAGGATCTCCAAGAAGAGCATGATCCACAACGACGCAACCCCCGATATCGAGGTCGATCCGGAGACCTATGAGGTTCGCGCCGACGGCGAGCTCCTGACCTGCGCGCCCGCCGAAGTGCTGCCGATGGCGCAGCGATATTTCATGTACTGAAATAGCGCCCCGGTCCCCGGAGCCTGTCCGGGGACGGTTTTACGGTGTTGCGTTCGATCCCGCCTGGTCTAATGTCCCGCCCGGTATCTTGAACCCAGAAGAAAAGCCGGGAGGATTTCTCGTGATCTACGTCGTTGCCACCTTGACCATCAAGCCCGAGACGCGCGCCGAATTCATTGCAGGCGCCACCGCCTGCATCAAGGAGACGCGGAAAGAGCCCGGCAATATCGCCTATGATATGCATGAAAGCGTCACCGATCCGACCAAGATGGTGTTCGTCGAGCAGTGGGAGAGCGCCGAGGCGCTGGTGCCGCATCGCGCCATGGAGCACATGAAGACGTTCGGCCGCATTGCGGTGAAATGCTTCATAGCGCCGCCGAAGGTCGAAATCATTACGCCCGAGAAGGTCGAGACACGGTAACAGGGTAGAAGCCAATGATCCGGGCGACGCAGGTTAGGGGACAGCACCGCTTCACCGAAGCACCAGTGGACACGGTCGTGCTCGATTTCGACGATCGGCACCGCCGCCGCATGGCGATGACGGGGACGCGGGGGCTCGAATTCCTGCTCGACCTGGAGAACGCCGTTGCACTGCGCGGCGGCGACGCGCTGGTGCTGGAGGACGGCCGGCTGGTCGAAGTGGTTGCGGCGCCCGAGCCGCTGCTCGAGATCCGCGGCCGCGATCCGCACCACCTCATCCGGGTCGGCTGGCACCTCGGCAACCGTCATCTGCCGACGCAGATCATGGCCAAGGCCCTGCGCATCCGCCGCGACCACGTCATCGAGGCCATGGTGAAGGGCCTCGGCGCGCGTGTCGTCGAGATCGAGGCGCCGTTCGATCCTGAAGGTGGCGCCTATGCCGACGCCGGTCATGCGCATGGGCACGATGACCATGCGCATCATGATCACGGCCATCACCACCACGATCATGGCGACGATCATCATGATCACCACGGACACGATCATCATGGCCACGACCACCATGATCATGCCGCGCATGACCATGGGCACGATCACCATCATCACGACGAGCATTGCGACCATCCTGACCACCACCACGGCCACAAGCATGCTCATGACCACAAATGAGCCGGTCAATGCCGGTGACCTCGCCGCGCGCGAGGCGGCGGCGCTGTACCGGCTGATGACCTGGCTGTCGCCGGCGTTTCCCGTCGGCGGCTTCTCCTACTCCAGCGGGATCGAATGGGCGGTCGAAGCGGGCGACATCACCGACACGGCGACGCTCGCCGACTGGCTCGATACTATGCTCGGCGACGGTTCGGGCTTCTGCGATGCGACGTTCCTGGTCCAGGCCTATCGCGCCACTGAGGCGGGCGAGGAGACCTCGTTGCGCGACATCGCTGAGCTCGCGAGCGCCTTCGTGCCCTCGCGCGAGCGGCAGCTTGAGACGACGTCGCAGGGCCGCGCCTTCATCGACATCGCCCGCGCCGCGTGGGATGCGGAGGGGCTGGACGCCATGGTTGCGGCATGCCGCACGCCATTGGTCTATCCCGTCGCGGTCGGTGTGGTCGCCGCAATGCACGGCGTGCCGCTGGCGCCGACGCTGCACGCCTTCCTGCACGCCGTGGTCTCGAACTGGATTTCCGCGGCCAGCCGCCTCATTCCGCTCGGCCAGACCGACAGTCAGCGCGTGCTGGTGCGGCTGGAAGCTGCCGTTGCCGCGACCGCCAACCGTGCGCTGAGCGCGACGCTGGACGATCTCGGCAGCGCGACATTCCGCGCCGATCTCGCCAGCCTGCGGCACGAGACGCAATATACGCGGCTGTTTCGGTCGTGAGCGCGTTGCATCACATTCTGCCGTCGTCCTGGCGAAGGCCAGGACCCATAACCAGGAATGCCTGTGGTCATGGAGGGATGTGGCCTCAGTCCGCCGCGACAATGAACTTCGGTGGTAATGGGTCCTGGCTTTCGCCAGGACGACGATAGGAAAGAATCAATGGCTACGTCTCACGGCCCCCTGCGTGTCGGCGTCGGCGGTCCGGTCGGATCGGGCAAGACCGCGCTGATGGATCTGCTCTGCAAGACCATGCGCGAGCGCTACGACATCGCGGCGATCACCAACGACATCTACACCAAATGGGATGCCGAATTCCTGGTGCGCTCGGGCTCGCTGACGCCGGATCGCATTGCCGGTGTCGAGACCGGCGGCTGCCCGCATACCGCGATCCGTGAAGATGCCTCGATGAACCTCGCGGCGGTCGCGGACATGCGCGCGAAATTCCCCGGCCTCGACCTCGTGCTGATCGAATCCGGCGGCGACAATCTCGCTGCCACTTTTTCCCCGGAGCTTGCCGACCTCACCATCTACGTCATCGACGTGGCGGCGGGCGACAAGATCCCGTCCAAGGGCGGCCCCGGCATCACCCGCTCCGACCTCCTGGTCATCAACAAGATCGATCTTGCGCCCCATGTCGGCGCCTCCCTGGAGAAGATGGAGACGGACGCCAGGCGCATGCGCGGCACGCGCCCCTTTGTCATGACCAACCTGAAGAAGAGCG
The DNA here is from genome assembly GCF_054062495.1 of Bradyrhizobium sp. USDA 3311. Taxonomy (NCBI): domain Bacteria; kingdom Pseudomonadati; phylum Pseudomonadota; class Alphaproteobacteria; order Hyphomicrobiales; family Nitrobacteraceae; genus Bradyrhizobium; species Bradyrhizobium sp. USDA 3311. Next base: position 3,119,248 of record NZ_JBSSFI010000001.1, read on the forward strand.
AGGGGCTCGACCGCATCGTCGGCTTCATCGAGGCCAAAGGCGGCCTGAAACGGGCCGGCTGACGGACGCGACGACTTGGCACAGGGGTTTTCCGCCGTTAACGCCTGAGGCAGGACCGTATCCGCGGAACAAATTTCGGACACGGCGATTAATTACCTCCGGTACCCGGGGCAAATTCATTCCGGCCGGACGACCGGCCGGGCGGATTAAGCTTTTCAGGCGACCCAAGTTGCGTACTGATGCCTCCTCCTTCATTATCTCCTCCATCGGGGTTCATCCTGTTTCGGCACATGGCCGTTCGAGCTGCGTTCATATGCTCCGTGTTTATTGCCGACCTCCTGCTTCCGTCTGAGTAGTCGCGTGGTCCGGCTGGGTTTCATCATCGGCTTCATCGCTCTGCTCGGAGCCATGCTTTCCGGGCTTGCGGCCTATCGCGTCCACGACCAGGAGCTGGCGCTGGACCGGATCGCGCTCGCACGTGCGATCGACGTCCATGCGAGCCTGGTGCAGGACCGGCTGACCGAGCGCGAGCTGCTCGCGCGTGTCGCCTCAGGCCTGTTCCGCGCGCCATCGGTACTCAAGCCCAACATGCTGGAGCCGCTGCGCTCGGCGATCTACGCCTTCAAGACCGATTTCGTGGTGGCCGGCTGGGTCGCCCGGCTCCAGCCGAACGAGCTTGCTGCGGCGCAGGCCGCGATCGCGGCCGCCGGCTTCCCGAAGCCGCAGATCCGCGACTACGGCGACAAGCCGATCGATCCCGCAAGCCTCACCCAGCCGATCGACGTGCTGATGGATCTCGAGCCGCGCAGCGATGAGACCAAGGGGTTGCCCGGCCGCAGCTATGACCGGGACCCGGTGCGCAGCGCGATGCTCGCCCGGGCCAGGATCGAGAAGAGGTCGGTCGCCTCCGACCCGGTGCCGCTCCTGCGCAACAACGGGCCGGTCGGCGTCATCGTTGCGGCCCCCGTCATTCCCGAAGGCGCGACCGAGCCCGTCGGCTTCATCACATTCTCCTATGAACTGGCATCACTGATGCTGACCAACGACGACATGTCGTTGTTCGCGGTCGCGCTCAAGGACCCGCGCAAGGACGGCGGCGAGCTCGTCGCCAACGACCAGGGTATCGTCTCCACGCGCATGACGGCGGCGGACGGGCCGGCGCCATCGGCGACGCGCACCGTGAGCTTCGGCGGCCGCGACTGGCAGCTCGGCTATTACGCAAAGACCAACTCGGCGCGACGCGCCGAGCAGACCGCGATCATCGTGGCGGCGATCGGCTTTGCGATCACCGCGATGGTGTGCGGCCTGTTTGGCTATGTCGCCTACAACAATCTGCGGCTCAGCCGGGAGATCCAGGTGCGGATCGGCTTCGAGCGCCGCCTGACCGCCGTCATCGACGAGCTCAACCACCGGGTCAAGAACATCCTGGCGGTGATCCAGTCGATCGTGACGCGCACGCTGCGCCACGGCGCGGACATCGACGTCGCGCGCGAGCTGCTGATCGGCCGCATCCACGCCATGTCCAACGTGGTCTCGCTGCTCAGCGAGAGCCAGTGGCAGGGCGTCAAGTTGAAGGGCCTGTTCGAGGCGCGCGCCATTCCGCATGCGGACCGCATCGCCGTCACCGGTCCCGACATCGCGGTGAGCGCGCGTGCGGCGCAGAGCCTGTCACTTCTGTTCTTCGAGCTCGCCTCGCATTCGGACGAAGGCCTGTCGCTGGTCGGCAAGCATCCGCACATCACCGCCAACTGGACGGTGACGGGCGAGGGGACCGACGAGGTCTTCCATTTCCGCTGGGAGGAGTTCAACACCAGCGAGGCGACGCGCCGTCCCGATTCCGATTTCGGCCTGATCCTGCTCGACCGCGTCGCGCCCGAAGCGCTCGGCGGCACCGCCAAGCGCTACTTTACCGACGTCTCCTATGTCTACGAGCTGATTGCTCCGATGGAGACGGTCGTCGACATGAGCGAGCGCGACCGCACGGACAAGCTCTCGGCCCCGGTGAGGCCTGTGCGATAAACCTCCGCGCGCTTCAGCTCGAGGTCGGTCGAGCCGCGATTGCGGTCATCTCGAGCTTGACGCCTGAACCGAGATCGGCCACGCCGACGACGGCGCGTGCCGGCAGATGGGCTTCGGCAAAGTGCGCTTTCCAGGCCGCATTGAACGCAGCCTTCTCGCCGAGATTCGTAACGAAGATGGTCACCTGCAATACGTTGGCCAGGTCGGATCCAAGAGTCTTCAGCAGACGCGACAATTGGCCAAGCACGTCGTTTGCCTGACCTGACATGTCGAGGCTCGTGTCCTCGGCGACGATTCCGCCGATGTAAAGCACGCCTCCATGCTCGACCACTTCGTGGAGCAATCCTTCGTATGGCAAGATGCGTTTGATCATGATGAGACTGATGCTCCTGCGGGAAAAGACGTGAGATGTCCGCGCGTTCTAATCACCAAGGCGTGGAACTTGAGTCGGGGACGGACGGCGGGCATTTTCAGTGCCTGATCTAGCCCTTCGGCCGCAGCACGAGGTCGACCAGATTGCGCGCGTAGCCAGGCGTGATCGGGGCGATGCCGAAGACGTAGCGATAGAACAGGCCGCCATAGATCGCGTCGTAGAGGTCCTCGGGCGCCCCCTCGGCCAGGACGCTGCCGTCCTTCTGGCCTGCGGCGATCATCTCCACCAGCGCGTCGCGGCGGAATTGCAGGTAGCGTGCGTAGAACAGCTCCGCCGAGCCGGTCTTGGAGATGCATTCGGAGATGACGGCGAGCTGCACCTTGCCGAACTCGCCCTGGAGCGCCTCGGCATAGGCCGCGGCATGGCGGCGTGCGCGTGCCGCGGGCGTGCCGGAGCTCACCGGGGGCAGTGGCAGCATCTGCGCGGCATGGTGGAGAAAGGCGTCGATCAGCAGCGCCTCGCGCGACGGCCACCATTTGTAGATCGTCATCTTGGAGACGCTGGAGTGGCGCGCGACCGCGTCGATGGTGGTGGCGGCAAGGCCGGTCGCGGCCATCAGCGCATAGGCACTTTCGAGGATGGCGTTGGTGGTCTCGATCGACCGCGGCCGGCCGCGCCGGGGCGCGCTGTCAGCCTCTTCACCCCCGCCTTTCGCCATCGCCACGCCCGGTCTCCTCACGCAGAGTCCCTCCGCATAGCGCAGCCACAGGTCTCGGCCTAGCAGAATCGCACGATTATGTTGTCAGGTCTGCTGCCGCAAGGCCGCAGGCAGGTCCTGCCGCTTCGACCAGGTGATGTAATAGGCGACCGCGGTCATCGCGGCAAAGCCAACGATGCTCACCGCGACCTGCATCGCCACCAGGTTCGGCCCGGTGATCAGGATGAGATGGCCGGCGAAGGAGAGGAACACCGCGACGCAGAACACCGCGAGCCATTCCTCGCCGCATATGATCACCGCCTGAAGCGGCCGCCATTTCAGGCCGGGATGATCGGCCGGAATGAGATGGGTTGCGATGAACGCGAGCGCGAGGAAGTGGACCACGCGATAGGGCGCGAGGTTTTCCTTGTCGGTCGGCGCGATGCTGTTGAGCAGCAGGTCCGGCAAATAGGCGGACAGTGCCGGCGAGTGGCGCATCAGGGTGACGGCCATCGCGAAGACGAGATAGGCGCCCGCGAGGATCCGCAACCAGGACATTCCGTGGAGCGCACGGCCGGGTGCGCCTGTCACGGCGAACCAGCCGCCCAGCACCATCAGCATCTGCCAGCACAGCGGATTGAAGGTCCACTCCTGGTCCGGATAGACCCGAAAATTCCAGTCGAACCAGCGCGCCGCGACGTACAGCGCGACCGATGCCGCCAGCGTCAGGTTCGGTCCTCGCAGCAGCCCCCACAGCACCAGCGGAAAGAACGCCATCAGCGGGATCATCAGTTGCAGCAGGTCGAGGTTCAGCGGCTCTTCCTGGAGCACCAGGCCGCGGACCAGGATTCGCAGAGGGTGCTCGAGAATGCCCGAGATGTTGTATTCGTGGATGATCTCCGGCGCCATCGATTGCGAGGCGACGTAGGCGATGGTGTCGATATAGATCACGAACAGCACGACATAGGCGGCGTAGAGCCGCCAGACGCGGCGAAAGATGCGTGTCGCCGCGACGACGTAGCCGCGCTCCAGCGCCATCCTGCCGTGGATGATGGCGACGCCATAGCCCACCACGAACACGAACAGGTCGGCGGCGCCGCTGAAGCCGAAATTGCGCAGCGTCAGCAGGTTGACGACGTTGTTCGGGATGTGGTCGACGAACACCGACCAGTTGGCGATGCCGAGCGTCAAATACAGCCTGGCGTCGTGATGGAATGCGGCGAGGTTCGCCTTGACGGACGGTTTCATGAGTAAAATAGCTTTGGGAATCAGGGTGATGCTTTTACCGGCAACCGCCTGCCTATCCGAGTAGCGTTTGCGTGAGGAGGGCCGGTTTGTCCCGACTGGCGAAAAATTACGCAGGGCGCGCCGGTGCGCTCGCGTGTCCGCCCTTGACCCCGCCTGGCACGCAATTTTTGCAAAGACGATCTGCTTCGCAGCAGCTCGCGCTTCCGAAGCCGGCGACCTCTGGCGGTGTGAGATTCGCAGTCCGCGCGCCCGGACCGTTACTCGGCAGGTTCAGCCGATGCCTCGTCGGAGACGCTGGTCCTACTCGCCATGATTCCGAGTGCGACGCCGGCGATCGCCAGGATCGGCAACAGTCGCCTGACCCCGATGGCGCGAACGATCTGGAGTCCCGTGGCGAGCAGCATGGGATCGGCCAGCATGCTCGCGGCCGCCGACTTCGCGGCGCGCTCGGCCGCGATTTGGGCGCGCTTCTGCACCTCGCGCTTGTAGCCCCAATAGGTGCCCGCGGCGGTGAGCGTCAGCAGGAAGAAGATGCCGGCGCCGGCGAGGCATGCCTGCACCGGGCCGTACTTATCCAGCACCGAGATGAACGCGGCCGCGCAAAGAAAGCACGTCGTGATGAAGAGCGCGAATGCGGCGGCTGCGGCGAGCGATGTCAGACGGACCGTCGTCCCGGTCGAGGCGCTGATGCCGTCGATAATGCGCTGAAACATGCCCTTGCTCCTCAATCCCCCCACAAGCCTGAGGCGGCGGCCGCGCGCCGCCGCGATCCCAGGGTCCGTCCCGCGCTTTACCGGCGCCAGGCGGCGCCGATCAGGAAGCCGATGCCGAGCGCGATACCGACGGTCGCGAGCGGCCGCGCGGTGATGGCGTCTTCCAGCGTCTCCTCGATCGAGCCATAGGCATCCTGCGCCGCGCCCATCATCGCGCTGCTGCGCTCGGACATGTCGTCGAGTGTCGAATCCATGTTCTCGCGCGCTTGCTTGTAGCCGCGCCGGGCCTGTTTTCCGGCCGAATTGGCGAAGGTATTGAGCGCGTCGGTAATCTGGTCGGTGAGGGCGGCGATATCGTTTTTCACGGCTGCTACATCCTTCTCGAGGCGTTCTGCGGTGGCTTTGTCGATCCAGTCTCTCATCCTGGTTTCGCCGTCGGCTATTGACATCGCAAACTCCGAACTGTTGGCGGTGAGATGGGCGGAAAACGTTTCGTCGTGACGGAAGTTCCGTTCGCGGGAGCCCGTCACGCCTGCGGGAGCTGCGGCGAATTCTCCGGCAACAGATGCTCCTTAAGGATGAGTCCCACGATCAGGAGCGGCGACGACAGAAACGCGCCCATTGGTCCCCACAGCCAGGTCCAGAAGGCCAGCGCGATGAAGACGGCGAGTGCGTTCAGCGACAACCTGCGACCGATGATGGTCGGCGTGACGAAGTGTCCCTCCAGGAAGGTGATGCCGCCGAAGGCGAGCCCCGCCATCAGTCCGCCGCCCAGCGTCGGGAAGGCGACGAGCCCCACCACGATCAGGACGATGAACATCGCGATCGGTCCTATGATCGGGATGAAGTTGAGCGCCGCCGCAAGTGCGCCGAGCCCGGCCGGATTCGGCATGCCGGTGATCGCGCAGATAATGCCGGTCGCGACGCCCACGCCGATATTGATGACGGTGACGGTCAACAGGTAGTTGCCGAGGTGAACCTCGATCTCGTTGAGAATCCGCAGCGTGCGCAGCCGCGCGTCGCGGTCGCCGAAATTCATGATCAGCGCCCGCCGCAGGTCGCGCCAGCTCGCGATGAACAGGATCAGGGTGGCGAAGAACAGCAGGAATTCGGCGAAGGTGGGCGAGAGGAATTCCAGCGTCGGCTGGACCCATTCGGCCTTCGGCAGCGGCAGGCTTGGCAGCCCCTCTGAGCCGCCGACCATGGTTTGCAGCTCCTTCCACAGCGCCAGCGGCCGGTCGAAAACGTGCAGCTTCTCCTTCAACTGCGCGCCCAGCTCCGGCAGGCGCGAGCTCCATTCCATTGCGGGCACGGCAATCAGCGCGACGACGAAGGCGACCACCGTCGTCACCGCGGTCACGATCAGCACGGCGCCAAGCGCGCGCGGCACGCCCCGCCGTTCCAGAAAGCTTGCGGCCGGCGAGAGCATGGTACCGGCGACGACAGCCATCACCACCGGAAGGAAGAACGCCTTGGCGAAATACAGCACCCCGATCACGGCGATCAGGAGCAGGCCGGCGAGGGCGTAGGCGACGAACTCGGTGCGGCGAATGACCGGCGGCAGCTCGCTATGGCTGTCGGGGAGTGGGGCGCCTTCGCCGTTGCCGGAAATCAGACGTTCACTGGGAAGGACGCGCACAATTTCTCTCCCGCACGGAGGTGTCCGGGCGCCCATTGGTCATCAGGAAACGCCGGAGGGGTGCTGCGGTTCCATCGCGGCTTCGTGAAGTTGCGCTCGCTTGACTGTGACGTCGACGCCGCAGAAGGCGGCGGAACTTGAGTCGGCCCGGCTGCGTTTGTTGGCAAGCCGCATCACCTGAGATGCACGCACCCAATGGGGCAGCACATGACAAAGGTCTCTTTAGTCCGTCGCAGCTTCTCGCCGCGCGCCGCCGCCGCTTTTGCCTTCGCAACCGCTCTGGTGTCCTTCGGTAGCGCAAATGCGCAGACGCTGGGCTATGCGCCGATGCAACCGCGGGCGTATCCGATGCAACCGCAAGCGTATCAACAAGGTCCAAGCTATTCGCAGGGCTATGTCAGCGAGCCCGCGCAGACGGCCGACGAGGATGCCCAGTTGCCCGATCGGCTGCGCAAGCAGGTCGTCAGCTTCGACCGCAGCGAGCCGGCCGGCACGCTCGTGATCGATACCGGCAATACATACCTCTATTACGTGCTCGGCAACGGCCGGGCGATCCGCTACGGCGTCGGCGTCGGCCGCGAGGGCTTCACCTGGTCGGGCGTCCAGAGCATCAGCCGCAAGGCGGAATGGCCGGACTGGCATCCGCCGGCCGAGATGATCGCGCGCCAGCCCTATCTGCCGCGCTTCGTCGCCGGCGGTCCCGGCAATCCGCTCGGCGCGCGCGCGATGTATCTGGGTTCGAGCGAATACCGCATCCACGGCACCAACGATCCCACCACCATCGGTAAGTTCGTCTCTTCCGGCTGCATCCGCTTGACCAACGAAGACGTCACCGATCTGTTCAGCCGCGTCAATATCGGCGCCAGGGTCGTGGTGCTGCCGAAGAACGCGCCGCTGATGGCGAAGGGCGGCGACAGGGGGAGTGATTCTTGGCGCAAGCGCCCCGCGGCGACGACGCTGCCCTCGGGCCGGCAGGCCCTGAACATCTCGACGTCGGCCGTGAACTGAGAGTTGGGTGAGATCGCATGAAGAGACGTTCGATCAGCAAACTGGCCGGTGGCGCCGCGGCGTTCTTCGCCGCCGCATCTTTCGGCCTCGCGCTGACGCCGGCGCATGCGGAGGATTTCTTCTCGGCGCTGTTCGGTGGCTTCCGGATGCGCCCGCCGCCGGAGATCCGGATGCCGTTTCCCAATGACGACATGCCGCGCTACGACACGCCGCGGCAGCGGGCGTCCTACGGCGGTGGCGCCGCCTATTGCGTCCGCGGCTGCGATGGCCGTTATTTCCCGGCGCAAGGAAACGATGCCGAGAGCAAGGCGCAGTCCTGCAAGAGCTTCTGCCCGACCTCGGAAACATCGCTGGTCTATGGCAGCAACATCGACGACGCCACGACCGAGGGCGGAAAATCCTATTCCGATCTGCCGAACGCGTTCCGCTATCGCAACGAGATCGTGTCGGGTTGCACCTGCAACGGCAAGGATCCGGTCGGCCTCGCCCAGATCAAGGTCGAGGACGACCCCACCCTGCGCAAGGGTGACATCGTCGCGGGCGCGGATGGCCTGGTGGTCGCCAGCCGCAACGCTGGCGATCGCCGCGGAGTCGCGATGAACTTCTCCCCGCTGCCGGACTCGGTCCGCGCCAGATTCCGCCAGGTGCCGGTGGTGGCGAAGGAGTAGCCCCTGTCGTCCTGGCGAAAGCCAGGACCCATTACCCCGAATGCGAGTTTGGCGGCACGCAGATAACCACCAGCCTGCCCATTGCGGTGGCCGGTGATTATGGGTCCTGGCTTTCGCCAGGACGACATCTCGCGTGATGCAATGCCCGTGCCCCAATCTCCGCTGTCGTCCCGGACAAGCGCGCCCAAAGCGCGCCTAGATCCGGGATCCATAGCCACAGGGCGTGGTTTGGCGAAGACTCGGAGTTGCCAGCTCGCATCCTAACTTCTCCGTGTGGCTGGGTCCCGGCCCCCCCGTGCGCGATTGCGACTAGGCCGGGACGACACCGAAGGAGCGGCTACGGCTTTCTCTCCAACCCGCAGCCCTACGCCGCGCGGATCTTGCCCAGGAAGTCGCTGACCTGCTGGCCGAGCTGGCGGCTCTGCGTCTCCAGCGTTTCCGACGCCTGCTTGACGTTGTCAGCGGCGCCGGCGGCGGTGTCGGCGTCGGCCTTCACGCCGGTGATGTTGTCGGAGACGTTCTTGGTGCCCTGCGCTGCATATTGCGTGCTGCGAGTGATCTCCTGCGTCGCCGCACCCTGCTCCTGAACGGCGGCGGCGATGGCGGTGGCGACCTCGTTGACCTCGCCGATGATGCCGCCGATGGCCTGGATCGCGTTGATGGCGTCGCCCGCGACCTTCTGGATGTCGGCGATCTGCCCGGAGATCTCTTCGGTCGCCTTCGCCGTCTGGCTCGCCAGCGACTTCACCTCGGATGCGACCACGGCAAAGCCGCGGCCGGCCTCGCCGGCGCGCGCGGCCTCGATCGTGGCATTGAGCGCCAGCAAATTGGTCTGCGCCGCGATGGTGTTGATCAGCCCGACGACCTCGCCGATCCGCCCTGCGGACTGCGCCAGCCCCTGAACGGTGCCGTCGGTTTCGCGGGCCTGGTTGACGGCCCGGCTGGCGATGCCGGCGGCATGGGCCGCCTGCTGGCTGATGTCGTTGATCGAGGCCGAGAGCTCCTCGGCGGCCGCCGCGACACTGTCCACGCTGGTGGAGGCGTCGTTGGACGCCTTGCCGGCGACCTCGACGCGCTCATTGGTCTGGCGCGACACCGCGGAAAGGTCGCCCGCGGTCTTGCGCATCTCGCCGGAGGCCTCGCTCAGCTCGCCCAGCGACTTGCGCACCACGCCCTCGAACTCGCCGACATAGCTCTCCATCGCGCGCTGGCGCGCGGCGGCGCCGGCGTTGCGCTCGCGCTCCTGCTCCTCGATCTTGAGCTTGTCGGTCGCTTGCTGCCTGAACGTCTCCAGCGCTCCCGCAAGCGAGCCGATCTCGTCGTGACGGTCGAGATAGCCGCTGTCGACGGCAAGGTCACCGCCGGCGACCTTGAGCATGGCGTCGCGAATCCGGTGCAGCGGCGTGATCACGCGGCGGCTGACCGCGAGCATCGCGGCGCCGGTCAGGACGATCGCGGCGAGGAGCAGGGCGGTATTGACGATCAGCGATTGCACCGCGGTCGCGCGCTGGGCCGCGGAATGGTCCTTGGCCGCCTCGAGCGCGGCGTCGGCGAGCTTGATCGCGCTCGCCATACGGCCAACCGAATAGGGGCTCCACTGGTTAGCCGTCATCGACGGTTTCTCGCCCTTGGCGACCGCGGCAATGATGCCGTCGCGCGTGGAGGCGTATTGCGGATCGAAATAAACCGCCTTGGCGTTCGCCATGGCCGCGGCGAGCGCTGGCGGCAATTGCATGCCGACCGTGGCGAGCTCGATCGCATTCCAGGCCGTATCGGTGCCGCCAACGAATTTGGTATAGGCGAGCTGAAGCTCGGGCGTGATCTTGCCGGTGCCGAGCGCGTTGCCGACGATCAGCGAGGACTCGCCGGCACTCAGGCGCAAGAGCCAGGCCATCTGCTTGATCATCAGGAGCTGGTCGATGACCGCGTCCTGATGATTGACGCTCGCGCCGAGCATCGGCGCCAGCTTTTCGAGGATCGCCATCAGTCCATCCTCGGCGTCGGTATATTCCTTGGCGAGTGCGGCGCGGCGCGAAGCCTTGGGCTTGGCGACTTCGGTCCAGAATTCCGCCTGTTTCTCAAGCAACACCTTGTTCAGCCGGCCGAGGTCCGACACCATCGTCTCGCCCTGCGGCAAGTCGATGGAGGGAAGAATCTCGGTGGCGCGCGCCAGCGCCGGCATCAGGATGTCGCGGATTCCGCGGATATATCTTTCGATGTCCTGGTCCAACTGGACGTCCGAGGTGAGCTGGCGGCTGCTGGTCGAACGGTCGGCACGGATGTTCGCCATCGCCTTGAACACTTCTGCCGATGCGGCCGAGACCGCGACGATCCGGTTGGCGGCTTGCAGCCGGCCCCATGAGCTCCATGCGCTGATCGAGAAGCCGATCACGACGACGAATGCGGTGGACAGGATTACCGCCTTCAGCAGTGCGGATACGGTCAGGCGGTTGAGCATCGGACACCCCGGTACGCGTTTCGAAGTTCGTGGCCCCGAACGGCAGCCTCCACGAACTTCGAAGGACCAAAGGGTTGCACGTGACAGAAGCACCTGCCTTGCGGCAGGCGCTTGAGGCGCATTTGGCCCGAAAAGGGTAAAAACTTAGACAGTGGTGCTGCCGTAAAATTACTGGGGCATTGAGGGTTGGCACCCACCATCGTCGTCCTGGCGAAAGCCAGGACGACATCGGGGTGTGTGGCCGGCCACGCGCCTATGAAGCCTAAGCCGCGCGGATCTTGCCAAGGAAGCCAGTGACGTCCTCGCCGAGCTGGCGGCTCTGGCTCTCCAGCGTCTCGGAGGCGTGTTTGACGTTGTCCGCGGCGGCTGCGGCGGCATCCGCATCGGCTCTGACGCCGGTGATGTTGTCGGAGACGTTCCTGGTGCCCTGCGCCGCAAATTGCGTGCTGCGGGTGATCTCCTGCGTCGCCGCACCCTGCTCCTGCACGGCGGCCGCGATCGCGGTCGCGACCTCGTTCACCTCGCCGATGATGCCGCCGATGGTCTGGATCGCGTTGATGGCGTCGCCGGCCACCCGCTGGATGTCGGCGATCTGCTCGGAGATTTCCTCGGTGGCCTTGGCCGTCTGGCTCGCCAGCGACTTCACCTCGGAGGCGACCACGGCAAAGCCGCGGCCGGCTTCGCCGGCGCGCGCCGCCTCGATCGTGGCGTTGAGCGCCAGCAAATTGGTCTGCGCCGCAATGGTGTTGATGAGGCCGACGACCTCGCCGATGCGTCCGGCGGATTTTGCCAGGCCCTGCACGGTGCCGTCGGTTTCGCGCGCCTGGGTGACGGCGCGGCCGGCGATACCCGCGGCATGGGCCGCCTGCTGGCTGATGTCGTTGATCGAGGCCGAGAGCTCCTCGGCGGCGGCCGCCACGCTGTCGACGCTCATGGAGGCGTCGTTGGAGGCCTTGCCGGCGATCTGCACGCGGTCGTTGGTCTGGCGCGACACCGCGGACAGATCGCCCGAGGTCTTGCGCATCTTGCCGGAGGCCTCGCTCAATTCGCCGAGCGTCTTGCGCACCGCGCCCTCGAACTCGCCGACATAGACCTCGATCGCGCGCTGGCGGGCCGAAGCGCCCGCATTGCGCGCGCGCTCCTGCTCCTCGATCTTGAGTTTGTCGGTCGCTTGCTGCTTGAACGCCTCCAGCGCGCCGGCGAGCGCGCCGATCTCGTCCTTGCGGTCGAGATAGCCGCTGTCCACGGCAAGGTCGCCGCCGGCGACCTTCAGCATGGCATCGCGCATGGTGTTGAGCGGATGGATGACGCGGCGGTTGACCAGCATGATGGCACCGACGGCGAGGCCGACGGCGAGCGCCAGAAGTGCGAGCTGCATGACGAGTGCGCGTTGAGCTGCGGAGCGCTGTTCCAGCGTATGGCTCTTCGCGGCATCGAGAGCGGCTTCCGCCACCGCGACCGCGCTGGAGAGACGGCCGACGGTGACCGGGCTCCACTGGTTGGCGGTCATCTCGGCTTTCTCGCCCTTGACCAGCGTGTCCGCGAGACGGTCTCGCAGCGCGAGATATTGCGGCTCGAAATAGGCGGTCTTCGCCGCGGCCAGGGCGGAGGCAAGCGCCGGCGGCAACTGCATGCCCGAGGTCGTCAATTCCAGCGCCTTCCACATCGCCGACGTGCCGCCGACATGTTGGGTGTAGTTGTACCGGGCTTCGGGGGTGATCTTGCCGGCGGCAAGACCGATCGAGACGATCAGCGAGGCTTCGCCCGCGGTGTTGCGCAGCAGCCAGGCGTTCTGCTTGATCGACAGCAGCTGGTCGATCACGGCGTCCTGGTGGTTGACGGTGGCGGCGAGGACGTTCGAGAGCTTGTCGAGCGTCTCGAGCAGGCCCTGCGTCGTCTCCATATACTCCTTCGGCAGGCCCGCGCGGCGCTGGTCCTTGGGCTTGGCCACGTCCTCCCAGAACTGCTTCTGCTCCTCGATCAGCAGCTTGTTGAGGCGCGCGAGCTCCGGCACCAGCGTGCCTGATTGCGAGAAGTCGATGTTCGGCAGCAGCTCCAGCGCATGTGCCATCGCTGGCATCTGCGCATCGCGCAGCGCACGCAAATACTTCTCGATCTCGGAATCCATCGGCTCGGTCGCGTTCAGGAGCCGGTTGGTGGTCGAGCGGTCGGTGCGCAGATTGTGCATCGCCTTGAACAGATCGGCGGAAGCGTCGGCGATCTGCGAAATGCGGTTGGCGGTCTTGAGGCGATCCCAGGATTCATAGGCGGTGAGCGAGAGCGCGATCACCACACAGACCGACGTGATCGCGATCACCGCCTTCAGCAGCGCGGATACGGTCAGACGATAGAGCATCGAAGTCCCCCCAAATTCCCATTGCAAATTTCGTGAAGACGCCCGGCAACATCGGCAAACGGGGGCGCGGCAGATCGGCAATCGCACGCCGTTTGCGCTTCAGGGGCTCAAACGGTTTCTGCATCTGAAAGGAAAAGGGTAAAGTTTTAGGCAGCCGGCCTGCCGGTAGAAGTACGCATTTACTAGAAGTTGCAATGGGTTGCCCGGGTGGAACCGTCGCGCGAGACAGGCGTTAGGTTATCGTTAGCAATCTGCCTGAAGGGGGCCTCGCGATGCTGGTCGGCGTACTCGTCACCTTTCTCGTCGTCATTCTCGTGCTCTATCTCATCAACATGTTGCCGATGGACGGCCGCGCCAAGCAGATCGCGCGCGTGGTCGTCATCATCATTGGTGTGGTGTCGCTGTTGAAATATCTCACGGTATTCTAGCGGGCGCGCCGCTACGATGCTTCGAAATGAAAAGCCCCGGCGAAAGCCGGGGCTTGGTCTGCGTTCCCGAGCACGCTAGTGCAGCGTCTTGAGCCAGTCGTCGACGTCCTGACGAACCTGGTCCTTGGCCTTGCCGTAACGTTCCTGCAGCCGGCCTTCGAGCTGCTCGCGACGACCCTCGATCAGTTTGAGGTCGTCGTCGGTGAGCTTGGCCCACTTCTCCTTGGCCGATCCCTTGAACTGCTTCCAGTTTCCTTCGATGCGGTTCCAATCCATGACCATCTCCCGTTGGTTGATGGCCCGACAACGCGAGCGGTGCGCAGCCGTTCCTCCTCGCGCCGCGACGTTTCGCCCAACAAAAAAGCCCCGGCTCGCGCCGGGGCTTTTGACATTTCGGTGACCGGGCCTAGCCCGCCGCCTTCGCCTCGCGGCGGCGCGCGGTGAGGATGTACTCGGTGTAGCCGTTCGGCTGCTCGCGGCCCTTGAAGATCAGGTCGCAGGCGGCCTTGAAAGCGACGCCGTCGAAGGCGGGCGCCATCGGCTTGTAGATCGCATCGCCTGCGTTCTGCTTGTCGACGACGACGGCCATGCGCTTCAGCGATTCCATCACCTGCGCCTCGGTGATCACGCCCTGGTGCAGCCAGTTGGCGAGGTGCTGGCTGGAGATGCGCAAGGTGGCGCGGTCTTCCATCAGGCCGACGTCGTGGATGTCGGGCACCTTGGAGCAGCCGACGCCCTGGTCGATCCAGCGCACGACATAGCCGAGGATGCCCTGGCAGTTGTTGTCGATCTCCTGCTTGACGTCGTCGGGCGCCCAGTTCGACTTCGACACCGGAATGGTGAGGATGTCGGACAGCTTCGCGCGCGGTCCGCCCTTGGTCAGTTCCTCCTGGCGCGCGATGACGTTGACCTGGTGGTAGTGCAGCGCGTGCAGCGTCGCGGCGGTCGGCGAGGGGACCCAGGCGGTGGTGGCGCCGGCCTGCGGATGGGCGAGCTTCTGCGCAAGCATGTCCGCCATCTTGTCGGGCGCGGCCCACATGCCCTTGCCGATCTGGGCGTGGCCGGGAAGGCCGTCGATCAGGCCCATGTCGACGTTCCAGTCCTCGTAGGCCTTGATCCAGGCCTGCGCCTTCATCTCGTTCTTGCGGATCATGGGGCCCGCTTCCATCGAGGTGTGGATCTCGTCGCCGGTGCGGTCGAGGAAGCCGGTGTTGATGAACATGATGCGCTTGGAGGCGCGCTGGATGCAGGCCTTGAGGTTGACGGTGGTGCGCCGCTCCTCGTCCATGATGCCGACCTTGAGCGTATTCTCCGGCAGGCCGAGCATCTTCTCGACGCGGTCGAAAATCTCGCACGTGAACGACACCTCGTCCGGGCCGTGCATCTTCGGCTTGACGATATAGGCAGATCCCGTGCGGCTGTTCTTGACCTTCGAGTTGCCCTTGAGGTCGTGGATCGCAAGCAGGCCGGAGACGGCGGCGTCGAGCAGGCCCTCCGGGACCTCCTCGCCCTGTTCGTCCAGCACCGCGTCGGTGAACATGTGGTGACCGCAATTGCGCATCAGCAGCAGGCTGCGGCCGTGCAATTTCACTTCGCCCTTGCCGTCCGGCGTCTTGTAGCTGCGGTCGGCGTTGAGCGAACGGGTCAGCGTCTTGCCGCCCTTCTCGAAGTCGGCCGAGAGCGTGCCGTTCATCAGGCCGAGCGTGTTGCGGTAGACCAGCACCTTGTCCTCGGCGTCGACCGCGGCAACCGAGTCCTCCATGTCGAGAATGGTCGAGACCGCGGCCTCCATGACCATGTCGGCGACGCCGGCGGGATCGTCCTTGCCGATCGCGCTGTTGCGGTTGATCGTCACCTCGACATGCAGGCCGTTGTTGACGAGCAGCACCGCGCTCGGCGCGGCCGCATCGCCCTGGAAGCCGGCGAACTGCGCGGCGTTCTTCAGCGCGGTTGCATTGCCGCTCTTCAGCTTCACCGCGAGCTGGCCCGCGACGATGCTGTAGGCGGTGACGTCGGTGTGGCTGCCGGTCGCGAGCGGCACGGCGGCGTCGAGGAAGGCCTTGGCCTTCGCGATCACCTTGTCGCCGCGCGCCTTGTTGTAACCCTTGCCGCTCTCGGACGGATCGTGGGGGATCGCGTCGGTGCCGTAGAAGGCGTCATAGAGCGAGCCCCAGCGGGCGTTCGCCGCGTTCAGCGCATAGCGCGCATTGGTGAGGGGGACGACGAGCTGCGGGCCGCAGATCTTGCCGATCTCCTCGTCCACATTGGCGGTCTCGACCTTCTGCGTCGCCGGCTCCGGGACGAGATAGCCGATCTCCTTCAGGAAGGCGGTATAGGCATTGAGGTCGAACGCCTTGCCCTTGTTGGCGCGATGCCAGTCGTCGATCTTGGCCTGCAGCGTGTCGCGCAACGCCAGCAGCGCCCGGTTCTTCGGCCCAAGGTCCTTGATGATGGCGGCAACCCCGGCCCAGAACGCATCCGGCGCGATCCCCGTTTTCGGGGCCGCTTCCTTGGCGATGAAGTCAAACAGAACAGGAGCGATCTTCAATCCGTGGGCGTCGACGCGTTTCATGATGGGCTTTCTTGTTGGAAATGGCTGTTTTTTGGCTGCTTTTGACCCGACAGCAGCAAAATGCGCCCACAGGGGGCGGCTTTCGGGACCTATTAGCCCCAAAATCGGGGCGGTGAGAAGACCCCTGGGGGGTTGTCAAAATGTCAAGAAGCGGTGGGCGGGCCGGCTCGTTTTACAAACGCTTGAGCCCGGCTGGGCGCCAAGCGCACAACTGCGCTCCCTCCCCCGCAAGGGGCAGGGCAATCGCATATGGATTTCACGAGGATTTTCCGCGGGCTTGCTCCGCCTCTCCCGCTTGCGGGAGAGGCCGACGCGCTCGCAGAGCGCGGCGGGTGAGGGCTCTCGCCACGCAGGGATGTCATCCGCAATCCCCAACAATCCCGACGCGGAGACACCCCCACCCCAACCCTCCCCCGCAAGCGGGAGAGGGAGCCCAGTGCCGATGCCGCCGCATCGTGCACACCATATGCGATTGCCCTGACCGCAAGGGGGGGAGGGAACGCACTGCATGCGCGGAGGCAGCAAGCACACTCGCGATAATCGGCGCCTCAAATATTCGCGGCGAGATCCACGACTTCGTCGAACAGCACGCCGGTGGTCTTCAGCATCTGTTCGATCTCGTCGGCGGCTTCAGTGACCGTCCGTGTCGACGTGTCGATCACGAGCTCGGCCGCTTGCGGCGTCTCGTAGTCGTTGCCGATGCCGGTGAACGACGCCAGCGCGCCGGCGCGGGCCTTCTTGTAATGGCCCTTCGGATCGCGCTCCTCGCAGACGCCGGCCGGTGTCGCGACATGGATCTCGCGGAACGCGGTGTCGGCGATGCGGCGCGCGGTGGCGCGGTCCTCGCGAGCGGGCGAGACGGCGGCGACGATCGCGATGTGGCCGTTGCGGGCGAGATGCGTCGCGACCTCGGCGAGACGGCGGATGTTCTCGCTGCGGTCGGACGCGGAGAAGCCGAGATCGTTGTTGAGTCCGGCCCGCAGCGTGTCGCCGTCGAGCAGGATCGGCGAGCCGCCATTGGTGAACAGCCGCCGCTCCAGCGCCTTCGCCAGCGTCGACTTGCCGGAGGCCGGCAGGCCGGTGAGCCAGACCACGGCGCCGTTGTGCTGATAGCGCGCAGAGCGCTCGTCGGGGCGGAGCGCCGATTCCACCGGCACGATGTCGACCGGCACGGCGCGCTGGCCGGCATCGACCGACAGCACGAGACCGCCGCCGGCGATGCGCCCGGAGACCTCGATCACCAGACGTCCGGTGCGCGGATTCTCGGTGTAGGGATCGGTGGCGATCGGATTCGAAAGAGAGATGTCGATCTCGCCGACATGGTTGCGGCCGATCGCCTTGTTCTCGACGCTCGACAATTCGCCCGGGTCGACCGCCTTCTCGATCGCCACCACGGTGGCGCGGCTTTCCTTCGGCCCGCAGCGGACCAGGAGCTGGTCGCCCTTGGCCAGCGGCTTGTCGTGCAGCCAGAAGATGCGCGCGCGCAAGCGGCGCGTCTCGCGCGGGGCACTGCCCGCATGCGCGACGATGTCGCCGCGCTCGATGAACAATTCGCGGTCGAGCGTGATGCCGACCGAGCGGCCCGCGCCCTGCCGTCCGGCAATCGGCGTCGCCGGCCAGCTCTCGACCGTCTTGATCTTGGCGATCTTGCCGGCCGGCATGATCACGATCTCGTCGCCGGCAACCAGGCTGCCGGATTCGATGCGGCCCGCCACGATGCGGCGGTCGTCGAACTTGTAGATCGCCTGCACCGGCAGCCGCAGCGCCAGCGCTTCCAGCGGGCGCGCCGGCTCGAGCTGGTCCAGCGCCTCGACCACGGTCGGTCCCTTGTACCAGCCGATGCGGTCGGTGCGCGTCGCGACGCCATCACCGTCGCGCGCGGAGATCGGGATCACGGCCGTCGGCGTCACGCCGAGGCCGTTGAGATGCGCGGAAATCTCGTCGCTGATCGCCTGGAAGCGATCGGCGGAGAAATCCACGCGGTCCATCTTGTTGACGACGATCGCAACCTGCTTCACGCCGAGCAGATGCAGGAGATAGCCGTGCCGCCTGGTCTGGTCGCGCACGCCCTCGAGCGCGTCGATGATCAGCACCGCGCCGTCGGCCTGCGAGGCGCCGGTGATCATGTTGCGCAGGAATTCGGCATGGCCGGGCGCGTCGATCAGCACGATGTCGCGCGAATTGGTGCGGAAGCGGATCTGCGTGGTGTCGATGGTGATGCCCTGGTCGCGCTCGGTCTGGAGCGCGTCGAGCAGGAACGACCATTCGAACGGCATGCCGCGCCGCGCGCTGACGGCCTTCAGCATCTCCAGCTTGCCGTCGGGCAGGCTGCCGGTCTCGTGCAGGAGGCGGCCGACCAGCGTCGACTTGCCGTGGTCGACATGGCCGACGATGACGATGCGGACCTGCGGGCGCGTGGTGCCGTTCGGGGTCGCGGGCGAAGCGGGGGTGACGATCATGTTCATGGCCGCGTTGCGTCCTGAGGTCAGAGATAGCCGGCGACGCGCAGACGCTCGAAGGCGTCTTCGGTCTCGTGGTCGAGCGCGCGTCCCGCGCGCTCCGGCACCTTGGTCTGCTCGAGCTCGACCAGGATCTCCTCGATGGTCGACGCAGTCGAATTCACCGGATTGGTGATGTCCTGATCGCCCAGCGAGCGGTAGCGCTTGCCGTTTTGCGACAGATAGAGCGGGATGATCGGGATGTTCTCGCGCTTGGTGTAGGCCCAGATGTCGGCCTCGGTCCAATGCAGGATCGGATGGATGCGCAAATGCGCGCCTTGCGGCGGCGAGGCGTTGAAATGATCCCAGAACTCAGGCGGCTGGTCGCGCACGTCCCAATTGCCTTCGAGACCGCGCGGCGAGAACACGCGCTCCTTGGCGCGGGTGGCCTCCTCGTCGCGGCGGATGCCGGCGATCAGGCCGTCGAAGCCGTATTTGCCGAGTGCCATCTTGAGGCCTTCGGTCTTGCGCGCAGCGGAACGGGCGGCCGGCGGCAGCGTTGGGTCGACGGCATCGATGGGCGGGCAGGGCTCGACGCGTAGGTCGAGATCCCACTCCTTCCCGTAATGATCGCGGAAGCGATACATCTCCGGAAACTTCTTGCCGGTGTCGACATGGAGGGCCGGGAACGGCATGCGGCCGAAGAACGCCTTGCGCGCCAGCCAGATCATGACGTTGGAGTCCTTGCCGAGCGACCACAGCAGGGCGATCTTCTTCAGACGGGCGAAGGCCTCGCGGAAAATGTAGATGCTCTGCGCCTCGAGCTGGTCCAGATGGTCCATGCTGGGCGCAACATCAGCAGAAAATTCTTGCGAGCCCGAGCGCCCGGTGAGGGCGGGGCTGCTCACTCCGACAGCTGCGGAATCGTCCTTGAGAAGATGCATCTCTGCCACTTTGCGTTTGGAGGCGAAAATTCTATAGTTGCAGCGCAGGAGAGAAGAAAAAATTTTCTCTTTGCGCGCTCGAAACGACACATATATAGAAAATAATTCCAGTCAACCCCGGATGTGGGGGAAGCGAGTATCGTATGCGGTTCTTGCCGGTGTTCCTCGATCTCAAGGCCGGTCCGGTGGTCCTCATCGGTGCGGGTGAGCTTTTGCGCGCCAAGCTGCGCGTGCTCACTGCGGCCGATGCGCGCGTCCGCGTGCATGCGATCGACGGCAATCAGGACATGGGCCTTAGCTCCGAGGACGCGGCGCGCGTCGACATCGCGACCGGCGATCCGCTCATCGCCGATCTCTCAGGCGTCATCGCGATCGTCTGCGCCGGGGCGGGCGATGTCGGCATTGCGATGTCGGCGCGGGCGAAGGCGCTCGGCCTGCCGGTCAACGTCATGGACGATCTCGAGCATTCCAGCTTCATCTTCCCGGCCATCGTCGATCGCGGCGATGTCGTGGTCGCGGTCGGCACCGGCGGCACCTCTCCGGTGGTGGCGCGACGCGTGCGCGAGAAGATTGAGGCGCTGCTGCCGGCGCGCATTGGCGAGCTCGCCGAGTTCATCGGCGGCTTCCGTAAGTCCATCAACGAGCGCATTGCCGAGTTTCCGCTGCGCCGCCGCTTCTGGGAGCGCGTCATCGACGGCCCCATCGGCGCCTCCGTGCTCGCCGGCCGCAAGGGCGAGGCGGACGCGGCGCTCAAGGCCATTGCCGATCCCGCCGCGTTCGCGCGCGCCGACAAGCCGGAAGGCTCCGTTGCGCTGGTCGGCGCCGGCCCGGGCGATCCCGATCTTCTCACTATCAAGGCGCTGCGCGCGCTCCAGGACGCCGACATCGTCTTCCATGACGAGCTGGTCTCGTCCGAAATTCTCGATCGCATCCGCCGCGACACGACGCGCGTTGCGGTCGGCCGCCGCGTCGGCAAGCCCGGCGTCGGCCAGGACGCCATCAACACGCGCATGATCGAGGCCGCGCAGTCAGGTCAGCGCGTGGTGCGGCTGAAGGGCGGCGATCCCTTCGTGTTCGGCCGCGGCGGCGAAGAGGTCGAAGCGCTGCGCTCGGCGGGCGTTGCCTATTCGATCATTCCCGGCATCACCGCCGGGCTCGGCGGCGCCGCCGATTTCGAGGTGCCGCTCACCTATCGTCATGAAGCGACCCGCATCACCTTCCTCACCGCGCACAAGGCGCGCGATGCGGAAGCCGTGGACTGGTCGACGCTCACCGACACCAAGATGACCGTCGTGGTCTACATGGGCATGACCGCGGCGCCGGCCGTGCGCGCAGGCCTGTTCGCCGCCGGCCGCTCGCCCGAAACGCCGGTCGGCGTGTTCGCCCGCGTCACGCGGCCCGATGCGCAAGGCGCGATCGGCACGCTGCGCGATCTTCCCGAGCTCGTGCGGCGGACCCATGGCGGTCCTGCCATCCTCATCATCGGCGACGTGGTCCGGCATGCCGGCTCGCTTCGCCCCCAGACACCCAAGCAAATCATCTCCGACCTATTGGATGCTGCCGAATGACCTCTCCTCTGCAACAAAAGCTGAAAATTACGGGTCCCTCCGTCGTGACCGCCAACCGGACCTGGGACGGCGTCGTCGTCTATCGCACGGCTGCCAGGGGCTGGTCCGTGGAACTGACGGATGCCGCGATCGTGCGAAACTCGGACGAAGCGAAAGCGTTGCTCGCCGAGGCCGTGGCCGATGACGTCGGCGCGATCGGCCCCTATATCGCGCCGGTGCAAGTCGACGAGGCCGGCAAGATCCTGCCGGGTAATCTGCGTGAGCAGATTCGCCGCGATGGCGTGACGATCGGCTTGCCCGTCTGAATGTTGGCAGAGCTGTAAGGCATTCTCCATGTACGCTTACGACGAAATCGACCGCACGCTGGTCAACGAGCGCGTCTCGGAATTCCGCGACCAGGTGCAGCGCCGTCTCTCGGGCGAGCTCACCGAAGACGAATTCAAGATGCTGCGCTTGCAGAACGGCGTCTATCTGCAACTCCACGCCTACATGTTTCGCGTCGCGATTCCCTACGGCACGCTGGCGTCGAACCAGTTGCGGGCGCTTGCCCATGTCGCGCGCAAATACGACCGCGGCTACGGCCATTTTACCACGCGCCAGAACATCCAGTTCAACTGGATCAAGCTGTCGGACCTGCCGGACGCTCTGGCCGATCTCGCCGAGGTCGGGATCCACGCGATGCAGACCTCCGGCAACAACATGCGCAACGTCACCTCGGACCAGTGGGCCGGCGTCGCGCCCGGTGAGATCGAGGATCCCCGCATCTGGTCGGAGCTGATCCGCCAGCACACCACGCTGCATCCGGAATTCTCGTTCCTGCCGCGCAAGTTCAAGATCGCGATCACCGCGTCGGACCACGACCGTGCCGCGATCAAGGTCCACGATATCGGCCTGCGCCTGATCAAGAACGAGAAGGGCGAAACCGGCTTCGAGGTCTTGGTCGGCGGCGGTCTCGGCCGCACGCCGTTCATCGGCAAGACCATCAAGCACTTCGTGCACGGCCGCGATCTCTTGAGCTACATCGAGGCCATCCTGCGCGTCTACAATCAGTACGGACGCCGCGACAACATCTACAAGGCCCGGATCAAGATCCTGGTGCACGAGCTCGGCATCGAGAAATTCTCCCGCGAGGTCGAGGAGGAGTGGCAGCACATCCGCAACTCCTCGCTCCAGATCGACGACGAGGTGATCGAGGACATCCGCTCGCGCTTCATCTATCCCGCTTACGAGAAGCTGCCGCACATGCCGGACGAGCTGCGGCAGGCCGCGGCCGACCCCGATTTCGAGGCGTGGCGCAAGAACTCCGTCGCCCCGCACAAGAACCCGGGCTATTCCATCGTCACGATCTCGCTGAAGCCGATCGGCGCACCTCCGGGTGATGCCACCGCCGAGCAGATGGATGCGCTCGCCGATCTCGCCGACAGATATTCCTTCGGCGAAATCCGCGTCGGTCACGAGCAGAACCTGGCGCTGCCGCATGTCGCCAAGCGCGACCTGCCGGCGCTGTGGAAAGCGCTCGACAAGCTCGGGCTGGCGACCCCGAACGTCAATCTGATCACCGACATCATCGCCTGCCCGGGGCTCGACTATTGCTCGCTGGCGAATGCGCGCTCGATCCCGATCGCGCAGGAGCTGACGCGGCGCTTCGCCAATCACGAGCTGGCCAATTTGATCGGCCGGCTCCACATCAACATCTCCGGCTGCATCAATGCCTGCGGCCACCACCATGTCGGCCATATCGGCATTCTCGGCGTCGAGAAGAACGGCGAGGAGGTCTATCAGATCACCATCGGCGGCCGCGCCGACGAGGGCGCCGCGCTCGGCAATCTGATCGGCCCCGGCGTCAAGTTCGACGAGGTCGCCGACGTCGTCGAGGACATCGTGGAAGCCTATCTCGCGCTGCGCGAGCGCCCGGAGGAGCTGTTCATCGACACGGTGAAGCGCCTTGGCGTCGAACCCTTCAAGGAGCGTGTCTATGCCACTCGTTAATGGCGGAAAAATCGTCGACGACAGCTTCGTCAAGCTGGCGGTCGACACGCCGCTGCCGGAGGGCGGCGACATCCTGGTGCCGGCCGAGCGTTTCGTCGGTGAGGCCGATGCGTTGCTCAAGCGTGCCGGCAAGGTCGGCGTGATCTGGCCGAACAACCGCGACATCGACGAGCTCGTGCCGTATCTCGGCAAGGTCGCCGCCGTTGCGCTGGTGTTCCCGAGCTTCCGCGACGGACGCGCCTACAGTCAGGCGCGGCTGCTGCGCGAGCGCTACAACTATCGCGGCGAGCTGCGTGCCACCGGGCAGGTGCTGCGCGACCAGTTCGTGTTCATGCTGCGGGCGGGCTTCGATTCCTTCGAGGTCAAGAAGCAGGCCGACGCGGAAGCCTTCATGCAGACCGCAAAGCGTTATTCGGTGTTCTACCAGCCGACCGGCGACGGCCGGATCACGGCGCTGCACCGGCGCATGCAGTTGCGTCACTCCGAAGGTGTCGGCACGTGAACGCAATCGCGCCTCAGGTATCTCCGGTGTCCGTTTCCGCGCTGCCCTCGGCCGCGGACCTCGATCGCGCCTTGCGCGATGCCTCGCCCGCGGAGGTCATCGCCGCGGCCCTGAAGGCAGTCGGCCGCGACAAGCTTGCGCTGGTGTCGTCCTTCGGCACGGAATCGGCGACGCTTCTGAAGGTGATGGCGGACGTCGATCCGTCGATCCCCGTGATCTTCCTCGACACCGGCTGGCTGTTCGAGGAGACGCTCGCCTATCGAGACATGCTGATCGCGACGCTGGGCCTCAAGGACGTCCGCTCGATCAAGCCGGCGGAGGAGACGCTGTCGCGCGAGGATCCCGACCGCGACCTCTGGTTCTCCGATCCCGACGCCTGCTGCCGCATCCGCAAGGTGGAGCCGCTGGCGCGCGCGCTGAAGCCGTTCGACGCCTGGATCAACGGCCGCAAGCGCTTCCAGGGCAATGCGCGGGCCGACATTCCGGTGGTCGAGGACGACGGCGCGCGGTTGAAGTTCAACCCCTTCGCCAACGTTTCGCGCGAGGAACTCGAGGCGATTTTCGTCCGCGCCAAATTGCCGCGTCATCCACTGGCCGCCTCCGGTTTCCTGTCGGTTGGGTGTATGCCTTGCACCAGCAGAACGGCCGAAGGCGAGGATGTGCGCGCCGGTCGCTGGCGCGGCCGGGCCAAGACAGAATGCGGCATCCACACGATGAAGACTTCGTAGCACAGTCAGGCTGCGACGCCGCGAACAAGAAAATCCGGTTCCGTTGACTTAGGAGCGGTTTGTCCCGAGTTATGCCCGTGTGCCATCGGCGACATCGACGTCGCTGAGGTGAATGGAGATGGACATGATGCGCCGTATCGTTCTGCTCGCGGCAGGCCTCCTGGCGACAGGCTTCTTGGCAAGCTCGGCTCTCGCTGCTGACATCAATCTTCTGAACGTGTCGTACGATCCGACGCGCGAGCTCTATGGCGAGTTCAACAAGGCGTTCGTGAACGCCTATCAGAAGGAAACCGGCAAGAGCGTCGAGATCAAGCAGTCGCATGGCGGCAGCGGATCGCAGGCGCGCGCGGTGATCGACGGATTGCAGGCCGATGTGGTGACGCTCGCGCTCGCCTATGACATCAATGCGATCGCGAGCAAGGGCCTCATTACGGCCGACTGGCAGAAGCGTCTGCCGCAGAATTCATCACCCTACACGTCCACCATCGTGTTCCTGGTGCGCAAGGGCAATCCGAAGGGCATCAAGGACTGGGACGACCTGCTCAAGCCGGGCGTCGCCGTGATCACGCCCAATCCGAAGACGTCGGGCGGCGCGCGCTGGAATTATCTGGCGGCCTGGGGCTTTGCGCAAAAGAAATACGGATCAACCGACAAGGCCAAGGACTTCGTCGGAAAGCTCTACCAGCAGGTGCCGGTGCTCGATACCGGCGCGCGCGGCGCCACCGTGACCTTCGTCGAGCGCGGCGTCGGCGACGTGCTGCTCGCCTGGGAGAACGAGGCCTATCTCGCGCTCAAGGAATTCGGTCCCCAAAAATTCGAGATCGTGGCGCCGCCGCTATCGATCCTGGCCGAGCCGCCGGTCGCGATCGTCGACAAGGTTGCCGACAAAAAGGGCACCCGCAACGCCGCCGATGCCTACCTTCAGTACTGGTACACCAGAGAAGGCCAGGAGATCGCCGCGCGCAATTTCTACCGTCCGCGCGATGCCGAGATCGCCAAAAAGTATGAAAACTCGTTCGCCAAGGTCGAGCTGTTCACGATCGACGACGTTTTCGGCGGCTGGACCAAGGCGCAGAAGGAACATTTTGCCGACGGCGGCATTTTCGATCAGATCTACAAGAACTGATCGGGCGCTGTCTTAAGAGGCTGTAGCAGGGGGCCTGGTGAGCGCAGTTGTAGCAGCACGACGCCGGACATTGCCGGGCTTCGGTCTCACCATGGGGCTGACGCTTTCCTGGCTATCCATCATCATCCTGATTCCACTCGCCGGCCTGTTCCTGAAATCGCTCGAGCTGAGCCCCGAGCAGTTCTGGAACATCCTCTCCAGCCGCCGCACCCTGAATGCGCTGCGGGTCTCGTTTGGGCTCGCCTTCGCGGCGGCCTGCGTCAATCTGGTCATGGGCAGCATCATCGTCTGGGCGTTGGTGCGCTACCGGTTTCCCGGCCGGCGCCTGTTCGACGCCATCGTCGACGTGCCGTTCGCGCTGCCGACGGCGGTCGCCGGCGTCGCGCTGACCGCGCTGTTTGCCGAGAAGGGCTGGCTGGGCGCGCCGCTCGCCGCGCTCGGCATCAAGGTGGCGTTCACGCCGGTCGGCATCTTTGTCGCCATGATCTTCATCGGCATCCCCTTCGTGGTGCGCACCGTGCAGCCGGTGCTCCAGGATCTCGACCCCGAGATCGAGGAGGCCGCGGGCAGCCTGGGCGCGAGCCGCTGGCAGACCATCATCCGCGTGATCCTGCCCTCGCTCGCGCCGGCGCTGCTCACGGGCCTCGCGCTCGCCTTCGCCCGTGCGGTCGGTGAATACGGTTCGGTGATCTTCATCGCCGGCAATTTGCCGAACGTCTCCGAGATCGCGCCATTGCTGATCGTGATCCGGCTCTCCGAATTCCGCTACGCCGATGCGACCGCCATTGCGGTGGTCATGCTCGTCGTCTCCTTCGTCATTATCTTCGCCGTCAACCGGCTCCAGCGCTGGGCGCAGAGCCGGATCCCGGCGCGCTGAGGGCGGATGCGATGACGATGCAGATGGCAGATTCCGTCTCGCTCTCGGCCTCGGACGCCAGGGCGCGCGCGCATGCGGCGGCCGCGCAGGACAACCTTCGCACCGAACCGCGCGCGGTGCGCATCGCCATCATCACGCTGGCGGTGCTGTTCCTCTCCGTCTTCGTCGTGCTGCCGCTGGTCGTCGTGTTCGCGCAGGCGTTCTCGAGAGGCATTCTGGCCTATCTTTCCGCGCTCGCCGACCCGGAGGCGTTGTCAGCGATCAAGCTGACGTTGATCGTCGCAGCGATCTCGGTCGGCCTCAATCTCGTATTCGGCCTCGTCGCCGCCTGGGCCATCGCCAAGTTCGAGTTCAGCGGCAAGACCTTCCTGATCACGCTGATCGACCTGCCGTTCTCGGTGAGCCCGGTGATCTCGGGTCTCGTCTTCGTGCTGCTGTTCGGCGCGCAGGGCTATTTCGGCGCCTGGCTTAGGGATCACGACATCCAGATCCTGTTCGCTGTGCCCGGCATTGCGCTCGCGACCACCTTCGTGACCTTCCCCTTCGTGGCGCGCGCGCTGATCCCCCTGATGCAGGAGCAGGGCACGCAGGAAGAGGAAGCCGCGATCTCGCTCGGCGCCTCGGGCCTGCAAACCTTCTTCCGCGTCACGCTGCCGAACATCAAATGGGGCGTGCTCTACGGCGTCCTGCTCTGCAACGCGCGCGCGATGGGCGAGTTCGGTGCGGTGTCGGTCGTGTCGGGCCACATTCGCGGCGAGACCAACACCATGCCGCTGCTGGTCGAGATCCTCTACAACGAGTACCAGTTCGTCGCCGCGTTCGCGATCGCCTCGCTGCTGGCGATGCTGGCGCTGATCACGCTGATCGCAAAGACCGTTCTCGAACGTCATCTGGACGAAGGACAGGACGCAAGTGACCATTGAAGTCAGGAATCTCGTCAAGAAGTTCGGCAGCTTTGCCGCCCTCGATGGCGTCAACCTCAAGGTCGACAATGGCGAGCTGCTGGCGCTGCTCGGGCCTTCGGGCTCCGGCAAGACCACGCTGCTGCGCATCATCGCCGGCCTCGACTGGCCCGACTCGGGCGAGGTCTCCTTCAACGGCGAGGACGCGCTGGCGCAGGGCGCGCGTGAGCGGCACGTCGGCTTCGTGTTCCAGCACTATGCGCTGTTCCGCCACATGACGGTGTTCGAGAATGTCGCCTTCGGCCTGCGCGTGCAGCCGCGCGCGGTCCGGAAAGAGGAAGCCAGGATCCGCGCCCGGGTGAAGGAGCTGCTCGATCTCGTGCAGCTCGACTGGCTTGCCGACCGCTATCCGAGCCAGCTCTCCGGCGGCCAGCGCCAGCGCATCGCGCTCGCCCGCGCGCTCGCGATCGAGCCGCGCATCCTGTTGCTCGACGAGCCGTTCGGCGCGCTCGATGCGAAGGTGCGGAAAGAACTGCGCAAATGGCTGCGCTCGCTGCATCACGAGATCAACGTCACCTCGATCTTCGTCACCCATGACCAGGAGGAGGCGCTGGAAGTCGCCAACCGCGTCGTGGTGATGGACAAGGGCAGGATCGAGCAGATCGGCTCGCCCGAAGACGTCTATGAAAGCCCGGCGACTGCTTTTGTCCACGGCTTCATCGGCGAATCCATCGAGCTCCCGGTCAGGATTGACGACGGCGTGGTCCGGCTCGGCGAGCGGCCGCTCCGGCTTGCGGCGGACGGACTTGCGCCTGGCGCGTCACGACTGTTCGTGCGGCGACATGACATGCTGGTCGGTCCGCCCGGCAGTGGCGCCTTCGAGGGCGCCGTGCGGCATGTCCGGAATTTTGGCCCGGTGCAGCGGGCCGAGGTGGCGCTGTTCGGCGGCGAAACCATCGAGATCGACGCTCCCCGCGACAAGGAACTCCGCGCCGGAGACAGGGTCGGCCTCGAGCCCCGCCGCTACCGGATATTTGCGGGTTAACGCCTCGTCATTCCGGGATGGTCCGAAGGACCAGACCTCAGGTGCGCAGTTGCGCACCGGGGAATCTCGAGATTCTCAGGTGCGCAATTGCGCACCCTAGTTCGATGCTTCGCATCGCCCCGGAACGACTTGGTCGATTTTCCTCAAAATTCACCTTTCAGCCACGGTTGGTATGCAACAACGGCCCTTCATTTGGGGGCCCCGATTCATGCGCGCTGCGGCCGCAATACTCATTACTTTGCTGCTCGCCGGCTGTGCCGGCAACGAAGCACCGGTCCAGCAGCCGTCGATGTATGCCGATATGGCGACCCCGGGCGCCAAGCTCGACGCGCCGGCGGCCGCGGTGATGATCTCGCAATACCGCCAGAACAATGGGCTCGGCACCGTCGTGATCGACCCCGACTTGATGCGGCTCGCCGAATCCCAGTCCCAGGCGATGGCGGCGGCCAACAAGATGGACCATGACGTTCGCGCGCCCCTGGCCAAGCGCCTCAGTGCCGGCGGCTATCCGGCCAGCGTGGCGGTCGAGAACGTCTCGGCCGGCTATCATACGTTGGCGGAAGCGTTTTCCGGCTGGCGCGACTCGCCCCCGCACCGGGCGAACATGCTCAAGGGCGGTGTCACAAAATTGGGCATCGCGGCGGGCTATGCTCCAGGCACCAAGTACAAGGTGTTCTGGACCATGATCCTGGCCTCGACGGATCCCCGATAAGCCAGACTTGATCCCGGGATGCATTGACGCCGCGGCGAAGTGTCGCCACGGTCGCTCGCCATCTGCTATTGTTCCCGCATGACAGATCATACCAGCCCGGAAACCGCCAGCGTCCCCGCAAATGCGCAACGTGTCCTGGTGTTGCAGGGCGGCGGTGCGCTCGGCTCCTATCAGGCCGGCGCCTATCAGGCGCTGTGCGGCTATGGCTTCGAGCCCGAATGGGTCGCCGGCATCTCCATCGGGGCGGTCAACGCCGCTATCATCGCCGGCAATGAGGGCCACACCCGCGTCAAGCGGATGAAGGAATTCTGGGAGATGGTCTCGGCGCCGGTGCCGTGGAAGCCGATCGGCAAGAGCGACCACAGCCGCGAGCTGTTCAACTCCACCAGCGCCGCGCTGATCGCGACCTTCGGCGTACCCGGCTTCTTCGTCCCGCGCGTCCCGCCCGCGCCGATGTGGCCGCCGGGCCATCCCGAGGCGGAAAGCTACTACGACACGTCGCCCCTGAAGAAGACGCTGGAGCGGCTGGTCGATTTCGACCGCATCAACGACCTCAAGACGCGCTTCTCCGTCGGCGCCGTCGGCGTCACCTCCGGCAACTTCAAATATTTCGACAATTACGAGTTCAAGAAACTCGGCAAGAAGATCGGTCCCGAGCACATCATGGCCTCCGGCGCGCTGCCGCCGGGCTTTCCGTCCGTCGTCATCGACGGCGAGCATTACTGGGACGGCGGCATCGCCTCCAACACGCCGCTCGATTACGTGCTCGATGCCGAATTGGCTCGCGACATGCTGATCTTCCAGGTCGACCTGTTCAGCGCCCGCGGCGACCTGCCGAATTCGCTGTTAGAGGCCACCGAGCGCGAGAAGGACATCCGCTTCTCCAGCCGCACGCGGATGAACACCGACAAGAACAAGCAGATCCACAACGCCCGCAGGGCGGTGCGCGACCTGATTTCCAAATTGCCCGATTATCTCAAGAACGACCCTTCCGTCGAATTCCTTGCGAAGGCATCTCGTGAGAGCACGGTCACCGTGGTGCACCTGATCTACCGCAGCAAGAACTACGAATCCTCGTCCAAGGACTATGATTTCTCGCACGTGGCCATGGTCGAGCATTGGGAAGCCGGCGTGCGCGACGTGCATCTGTCGATGCGCCACAAGGACAGGCTCGATCAGCCGCAATCCGGCGAGACCATGGTGACCTACGATCTCACGGGGGACGTCTCCGCGCCCCCGGCAAAAAGGAGCGAATAGAATGGGTAGTCTGTCAGGCAAGAACGCCGTCGTGACCGGATCGACCAGCGGTATCGGGCTCGCCTATGCGCGTGCCTTCGCGGCGGCCGGTGCCAACGTCGTCATCAACGGCTTCGGCTCGGCCGAGGACATCGAGAAGGAACGTGCGAAGATCGAGGCGGACTTCGGCGGGAAGGCGATCTACTCGCCCGCCGACATGACCAAGCCGGCCGAGATCGCCGGGATGATCGCGCTCGGCGAGAAGACCTTCGGCTCGGTCGACGTCCTCGTCAACAATGCCGGCATCCAGTTCGTCTCGCCGATCGAGGAATTCCCGCCGGAGAAATGGGACCAGATCATCGCGATCAACCTGTCCTCGGCCTTCCATGCCATTCGCGCCGCGGTGCCCGGCATGAAGAAGAAGGGCTGGGGTCGCATCATCAACACGGCGTCGGCGCACTCGCTGGTCGCCTCGCCCTTCAAGTCGGCCTACGTCTCGGCCAAGCACGGCATCGCCGGTCTTACCAAGACCGTGGCGCTGGAAGTCGCGACCCACAAGATCACCTGCAACTGCATCAGCCCCGGCTATGTCTGGACGCCGCTGGTCGAGAAGCAGATCCCCGACACGATGAAGGCGCGCAATCTCACGCGTGAGCAGGTCATCAACGACGTGCTGCTCGACGCCCAGCCGACCAAGGAGTTCGTCACCTCCGAGCAGGTCGCCGCACTGGCGCTGTTCCTGTGCAGCGACGATGCCGCGCAGATCACCGGCACCAACCTCTCGATCGACGGCGGCTGGACGGCGGAGTAGGCACTCGATGCCGTAGGGTGGGCAAAGGCGCGTCAGCGCCGTGCCCGCCATACTTTCTCAGATTGACGAAAGGCGGTGGGCACGCTTGGCTTTGCCCGCCCTACGAGTTCTCGCACGACGTTTCCGTTCAATGCGTCCAGGCCAGCGCCGTCACGAACGCGGATGACAGGTTCAGCTCCGCAAACATGATCTTGCTGGCGACCACGAACAGCACGCTGGCAAGCGTCAGGCGCAGCACCGTCTCGGGGACGCGCGTCGCGCTGAAGCTGCCGACGATGATGCCGGGCAGCGAGCCCAGCAGCAGCACCCCCATCAGCCCCCAATCGACGTCACCAAGCGCCCAATGTCCGATGCCCGCGACCAGCGTCAGCGGCACCGCATGGGCGATGTCGGAGCCGACGATGGTCGCCATCGGCAGGCGCGGGTAGAGTAGCAGCAGCACGGTCACGCCGACCGCGCCGGCGCCGACGGACGAAATCGACACCAGCACACCGAGCACGATTCCCGTGACCACGGTCGCAATCGCCGTGGTGCGCTCGTCGACGCGCTCCCGCTTTCTGCGGTAGCGTTCCATGATCGCCTTGCGGAAGATCAGGGACGTTGCGGTTAGCAGCAGGGCGAAGCACAGCACCAGATTGACGAGGCTGCGCTCGGCATCGCTCCTGAGATCGAGCTGCCACAGCACGAGCAGCGTCAGCGCGCTTGCCGGGAGGCTGCCGCAGGCGAGCCGCAGCACCGCCGGCCAGTGCACGCTGCGCGACCAGCCATGCACCACGCTGCCGCCGGTCTTGGTGGCGGCGGCATAAAGCAGGTCGGTGCCGACAGCGGTGGACGGATGGACGCCGAACAGCAGGATCAGCAGCGGTGTCATCAACGAGCCGCCACCCACGCCGGTCATCCCGACAAGCAGGCCGACGCCAAAACCCGAGGCGACGTAAAGCGGATCAATCATGGTTGGGGAATCTTAGGTTTATCTCGTCAGTTGGGCAATATGACGTAGAATAAATTTTCCCTGGGAAGCAACCTCTTGGATCAAATAAGAAAAATCATGCTACCGACCGGCGAATGGCAGTCGTTTCGCCTCGTTTCCGAGCCCGTTACGCAATAGGCGTTCCCCAAGGGGCAGGGCAGGCGAGCGGCTATTTTCCAAACGCCAGAACGTGCAGGCCGAGGCGCTGCCGCACGATCCAGAACAGCAGCACCGTCTCGAAGCTGAGCGAGATCGAGGTCGCGGCCGCGGCGCCATGGCCGCCGAAGCGCGGCACCAGCGCGACGCAGAGCACGACGTTCATCACGAAGGCCAGCGCATAGGCCAGCGCGCAGATCTTCTGCTGCCCGAGCATGTTGAGCAGCCGCTCCACCGGGCCGATGGCGGCGCGCACGACCAGCCCGATCGCGGCGACGAACATGATGTCGTAGCCGACCGTGAATTGCGGCCCGAACAGCCAGAGCAGCGGCTTGCCGAACGCGAGCAGCAGGATGGTCGCCGCCAGCGACGGCCAGAACGTCCAGTTGATGGCATGTGCGACATAGGCCGACAGGCGCGCTTTGTCCCCGAGCGCATTGTATTCGGCGAAGCGGTGCGCGGTCGTCGCCGACATCGCGTAGTGGATGAACGAGACCAGTGCCAGCGTCTTCACCACCGCGAAGTAGACGCCGACCTCGTCGGAGGGACGGAACTGCTGAAGCACCAGCACGTCGGTGTAGGACAGCAGCAGGTAGAAGCTTTCCACCAGCAGGATCGGCAGCGAGACGGCGAGCCAGCCGCCGATGTCATAGGCCTTCGGCCCGGGCTCGATATGGCCGGCGAGCTTGCGGTTCAGCACCACCATCTGCCCGGTCATCGCGATCCACACCGCGCCCAGGCTCGCGACCATCGCGGCGACCGCGCCGATATGATAGCCGAGCAGGAAGGCAGAAGCCGTGATGCCGATGATCAGCGCCTGGCGGATGATGAATTGCGGCATCAGGCCGAGCTGCATCCAGTCATGCGAGCGGGCGATGCCGTCCTGGGTGTTGGCGACGACGAAGGCGGGCAGCGTCATGCAGCCGATGTAGAGCGGCAGCGCCTCGGCCGGATCGATCCAGGGCGACGTCAGCTTGACGACGCCGGCGAGGCCGAGCGACACCAGCGTGGAGGCGGCAAAGGTCAGCCAGCGGCTGCCGGAGAGAAAGCCGCGCAGCAGCGCATGCTCGCCGCCGGTGCGATACTCCGGAATGATCTTCTGTGCGGAGGCCGAGATGCCGAAATCCATCATGCTGCCGAGCAGCAGCACCCAGGTCCAGACATAGACGTAGATGCCGTAGTCGGACGTGCCCATCCAGCGCGCGAGCAGGACCTGCGAAAAATAGGCAAGGCCCGCGCTGATGACGCGGATGATGAAGATGGTGCCGGCCAGCCGCCGCGTCAGCGACGCTTCGCTCGATCCGCCCGAGAGCCTAGCCCGCAGCCGCGCGATCAGCCCGGCCGGTCCGCCCGCTGCAGGTTCTGCATCCATCACGGCCAATTCGAAAATCCCCAGGGCGTTCCGCATGCCGCGGCAGCCTTGCTGCAGCAGCCTTGGGAATTAGCAACCATTCGTTAAGATTCGGTTGGGTGCTTTCCGTCGTCGTCCTGGCGAAAGCCAGGACCCATTACCCCAGGGAGAAGTTTGGCGAAGGCCCGGGGTTAGCAGCTTCGCGTCACGACTGCTCCCAGGGGTAATGGGTCCTGGATCGGCGCTCCGCTTCGCTACGCTTGTCCAGGATGACCATCACTCCAAATTCGTGTTGAACTCGTACGACTTCTCCGGCCCGACCAGCGTAAACTTCAGCGCGGCGCCCTCGGGCTTGGCGCCCGGTGGCAGTCCGTCTAGCTCGAAGGAAAAGCGTTTCACGCCGGGCGGGCTGGGCTCGACCGGCGCGGGAATCGGCAGCGACCAATCCGGCGTCGGCCCTTCGACGAACAGATTGACCTTGCGCGCATCCGCCGGCGCGACGACGTCGACCACCACGTTCTTGGGCCCGTCGCGCTTGACGTCGCGAATGGTCAGCGGATTGGGGTCGCCGATATTGGCGGGCTTCGGCACGGTGTCGAGCGCTGCACGCAGGTTGGCGTCCTCGGTCGAGGCGACGCTGTTGAAGCCGAGCTCGGCGCTGGCCTCGACGGGAATGCAGAGCTTTTCGCACACCGCGTAGTTGATCTCGGCGCGCAAGGTCACCGGCTTGTCGGCGGCCTTGGCGACGATGCGCAAGGGCAGCACGATCTGGTCGTGATAGCCGATCGAATGGCCGCCCGCGCCGTCGTCGAACTTCAGCGGCGCCGGCCACATGATCGTCACAGCCTCGACATTCTCCGATTTCGAGAAGTCGAACCGCGGCGGTACGCCGGAATCCCCGGGCGTACGCCAGTACGTCTTCCAGCCCGGCTGGAGCTGGAAGGCAATACCGCCGAGCAGCACGGCGCCGCTGCGTGATCCCGCCAATAGGCGCACCGCGGAATGTCCGTCGCGCTGCCAGGGCGAGGCGTCGTCGGCGCGGGCTGCGAGGGCCAGTGACGACGCAAGCAGGGTTGTCGCGACGCCGATCGCCGCACGCAGGGGAACTCTTGTGAGCATGGTACGTCTTTACAGGGGCAACCCGGGTCAAACCATTGAATTGCTTGTGATGGATGCACTCGAATCAAGTCTCTGCAAGCCTTGATTTGACAGCGGCCGGGCCCAACATCAGGATAGGAATTGAAACCGGAGTGCTTCACCGATGGCTCCCACAGGCAAGAGGACGGGCGAAAGCACCCGCAGCACGGGTCCCGCGCCCCCCAGTTCGGCCGGCTACCTCGACGGCCGCCTCCTGATCGCCATGCCCGTGATGGGCGATGCGCGCTTCGAGCGCTCGGTGATCTATCTCTGCGCCCATTCGGCCGAAGGCGCGATGGGCATCATCGTCAACCATCCCGCCGGCAGCATCGACTTCCCCGAGCTGTTGGAGCAGCTCGGCATCATCAGGAAGGGCGAGCACATCAAGCTGCCGGAGAACGCCGAAAGCATGAAGGTGCTGCGCGGCGGCCCGGTCGATACCGGGCGCGGCTTCGTGCTGCATTCCAGCGATTTCTACATCGAGAACGCGACGCTCCGGATCGACGACGGCGTCTGCCTCACCGCAACCGTCGATATCCTGCGCGCGATCGCCAACGGCTCCGGCCCCAAGCACGCCATCCTCGCGCTCGGCTATGCCGGCTGGGCGCCGGGCCAGCTCGAGACCGAGATCCAGAGCAACGGCTGGCTGCATTGCGATGCGGATGCGGACCTGATCTTCGGCGACGACGTCGACGAAAAATACGGCCGCGCGCTCCGCAAGATCGGCATCGATCCCGGCATGCTCTCGAACGAGGCAGGGCACGCGTAGCTGGTGTGCCGTCGTCGGCTGTCGTGCCTCAGCCTCCGCTGTCATGCCCCGGCTTGACCGGGGCATCCAGTACGCCGCTGCTTCTCGATTCTATCACTGCTGCCTCTGGAATACTGGATCGCCCGGTCAAGCCGGGCGACGACACCGATTGCTGAGTAGCGCCTACTCCGCCGCCTGCTGCTGCACCGTCGGCTCCGTCCCCGCCACCGTCGCGCGGCGCATGTCGCGGGGCTGGGACTGGTCGTAGCGGCGGACGCGGTGCATGGTCTGGCGGTTGTCCCACATCACAAGGTCATGCAGCTTCCATTTGTGGACGTAGACGAACTCGGCCTGTGTCGCGTGCTCGTTGAGATCGCGCAACAGCAGCCGTCCCTCCGGCACGCTCATGCTGACGATCTTGCCGGCATGCGACGAGAGATACAGCGACTTGCGGCGGTGGACGGGATGGGTGCGCACGAGGCGTTGCAGCACCGGCTTGAACATCTGCTTCTCTTCGTCGGTGTACTCGGTGAAGCCGAGCGAGCCGCGCGAATACATCAGCGAGTGCTCGCAGACGAGGTCCTCGATTTCCGCCTTGGTCTCGTCGTCGAGCGCGTCATAGGCGGCGCGCATGTCCGCGAATTCGGTGTTGCCGCCCGTCGGGTTCACGACGCGCGCCGACAGTAGCGAGAATTTTGCGGGAATGGGACGGAACGAGCTGTCGGAGTGCCAGAGGCAGTTGCCGAGATTGAACAGGTGCGTGCGGCTGTCCTTGGCCAGCGGCTTGCCGTCCTTGCCGAGATTGGAGACGTCGTTCAGGCCGGATTGCAGCCGGTAGTCCTTCTCCTTGGTGACCGTGCCGCCGCGCGCGTCCTCGCGCTGGCCGAAGTTCAGCGCGAAAGCCATTTGCTGCTCGTCGGTGATGTCCTGGTCGTGGAAAACGAGCACCGCGTATTTGTCCATGGCGGACTCGACCTCGCGGGCCTCGCCCGGCGTGAGCGGCTTTCGCAAATCGAGGCCGGAAACCTCGCCGACAAAATGCGTCTGAAGCTGCCGGATGGCGATCGTCATGGCGTTTTCTCCCGCGGACCGCGAGCGGTTGCTCCCGCTCTGTTGACAAAAAAGCTACTCCGGCAACCGCAGATGTCAACGCTTGCTCAGCATACCTCTTACGCGTTGCGCGCCATCAGGCCGCCGTCGACCGGGATCACCGCGCCGGTCAGGAACGACGCGGCCGGCAGGCACAGGCTCAGCGTCATGTGCGCGACCTCCTCGGGATCGCCGTAGCGGCCGAGTGCCGTCCGACGCTTGGCGTAGATGGTCTTGTGCTCTTCCGAGATACGGTCGGTGATCGCGGTGCGGATCGGACCCGGGCAGATGCAGTTGACGGTGATGCCTTCGCGGCCGAGCTCGACCGCGAGCGAGCGGGTCAGGCTCGCCACGCCGCCCTTCGCCGCCGAATAGGGACTGTGCAGCGCGGTGGCGCCGAGCGCCTCGGTCGAGGCAATGTTGACGATGCGCGGGCTCTTCGATTTGCGCAAGTGAGGCAGCGCGGCGCGGATGATGCGCGGATGCGCCGTCAGCATCACGGCGATGCCCCTGGCCCAGGCATCGTCGTACGTCTCGTCATCGATCGCGACGCGCACGGAGATGCCGGCATTGTTGACGACGATGTCGAGCCCGCCGAAATGCGCTGCAACGTCATGGACCACGCGCTTGATCTCGCCGCCGTCGGCGACATCGAGCTTCCAGGCCTTCGCCGACCCGCCGCTCGCTGCGATCTCCTTCGCGACGACTATCGCGCCTTGCTCGTCGTAATCGGTCACCGCGACGTTCGCACCCTCGGCGGCGAACACGCGCGCCGTCGCGCGCCCCATTCCGCTGGCCGCACCAGTGACGAGAGCGGTCAGGCCCTTCACGGACCGGCTCAGCTGTTTGAATTCGGACATGCTGTTTCCTCGCGTCCCTCTGTTTCTTGTTATGAGATTGACAAGGCTGGCATCGATCCGCAGACAGGTCAAACAAGCAAAATAAAAGGGGAGGTCGCGATGGCGAACGAGCTGGATTTTTCGGGCAAGCAGGTGCTGGTCGTCGGCGGTTCCAGCGGAATCGGCAACGGCATCGCGCAAGCCTTTCGCGCCAGGGGCGCGCATGTCGCGGTCTGCGGCACGCGTGCTCACGCAACGGAATATTCGGCTGAGGAAGGCTCCGATCTCACCGGCCTTGCTTACGCGCAGCTCGACGTCAGCAATCCCGCTGCGATCGAAGCCTTCAAGCCGTCCTTCGATCGTCTCGACATCCTCGTGCTTGCGCAAGGCGCTGTGATCTATCGCCGCGGCGAGTTCGAGATGACCGGCTTCCGCAAGGTCGTCGAGGTCAATCTGATGAGCCTGATGGCGTGCGCGACGCGGTTTCATTCCATGTTGCGGGATGCGAAGGGCGCGCTGATCATGGTGTCCTCGACCGCGGCCTATCATTCCACCATGGGCAATCCCGCCTACAACGCCTCGAAGACCGGTGCGGTCGGATTGACGCGCACGCTAGGGGAGGCCTGGGCCGAGGACGGCATTCGCGTCAACGGAATCGCGCCCGGCCTCGTCGATACCAAGATGACGAAGGTCACGACCGACAATCCCAAGCGGCTCGAAGGTGCCTTGTCGCGCATTCCCCTGCGGCGATTGGGCACGCCGGCTGACATGGCGGGCGCGGCGCTGTTTCTGGCATCGCCGCTGTCGTCCTACATCATCGGCCAGACGCTGGTCGTCGATGGCGGACTCATTCTCTAGGCGATTGCTCTAGGCGATTGGAACTGCGCTGCGCCTGATCGGTTACTCCGGCTGACCCCCGAGGAGGAGCACATGGACAAGGATCGAATTGTTGGATCGGCCAAGGAATTCGCCGGCCGCGCGGAAGGCGCAGTCGGAGATCTGGCGGGCGATGCGCAGACACAGGCGTCGGGCAAGGCGCGCGAGGCTGCCGGCACCGTGCAGAATCTCTACGGCCAGGCCAAGGACGCCGTGCGTGAGGCCAGCGAGACCGCGGCCGGCTACGCCAAGGATGCCTACGACAACAGCGGCGAGACCTTTCGCGATGGTTCGCAGGCGATTGCCAGGAAGGTGCAGGACAATCCGCTCGGCGCACTGCTCGTCGCTGGCGGCATCGGCTTCGCGCTCGCGCTGCTGATGTCACGGCCGGCACGCCGCCCGGCGCCGCGCTGGCGCTATTACGGCTGAGCCACCCCGCCTCGTCATTCCGGGCTCGCGCTTCGCGCGCCCGGAATCGCATCACATCAGAAATCCAGCTACCGGATCACTTCCGCCGATCGGCCGACATTGCCCGGCGGACGCGGGATCGCGGGGTTTTGGGCTGGATTGCGCGGCCCTGGTGCCGGCGCCAGCTGACGCGGTGCCGGCTGCGGCGAGCCGAAGCCGAAGAAATCACGGAACGACGGCGTCGCCTGGGCCGGCTGCTGCACCACCGGCGGTTTCTTCGGTGCGAGCTTTGGCGGCGCGATCGCAGCAGCCGCCGCGCCCGGCGCGCCGGGAGCAGCAGCGCCGCCGTCGGGCGTCGTCGTGGCCATCGGCGTATCGCCCTTGGCCTGCTCGCGGCCGACTTCGCGGCGCGGCCAGGCATAATCGTCGGCACGGCCTGCGGGGGCCGTCAGCGGCTCGCCTTTCACCATCGTCTTGGCAGCGAGCGCATCGACGGCAGCGGGACGCGAGCCCGGGCCGCCCAGCAATTGATCGGTCGAGATCGAGGCCGCGACCAGCGGCACGATCGGGCCGGCGAGCGGGCGCGGCGCGGGCTTGCCGGGCTCGACGCTGGTGTCGGGCGTTGCCGGCTCGCTCGGCAGCGCGATCGGGCCGGAGCGGCCTGCGAGCAGGCGCGTGATCTCGCGCTCGACATAGTGCGCCAGCTTGCGCGCGCCGGGCTTGGTGAAAAAGACGCCGTCATAGGTGCGGAGCTGACGGATCTGGCCCTCGAAGTCAGGACCCTTCTGGAGGAAGCGGCCGGCTTCGTCGACGAAGCCGTCCCAGACATCGACATAGGTGATGCCGGCCTTGGCCGCGCCCTCGCGATAGAGCGAATCCAGGAACAGCATGTCCGCCGTGCCCTTGGGGC
The DNA here is from genome assembly GCF_054062495.1 of Bradyrhizobium sp. USDA 3311. NCBI lineage: Bacteria > Pseudomonadati > Pseudomonadota > Alphaproteobacteria > Hyphomicrobiales > Nitrobacteraceae > Bradyrhizobium > Bradyrhizobium sp. USDA 3311. Next base: position 3,158,789 of record NZ_JBSSFI010000001.1, read on the forward strand.
CGCGGATCGCGGGCAGGCCGACCCAGAGCACCGGCACGCCCTTGGCTTTCAGGACGTTGGCCAGCTCCTCGATCTTCTTGGCGTAGAGCTCGACCCAGCGGTCGTCGCGGAATTCGTAGAGGCCGTTCGGGTTGCGTGCGGTCTTCTCGGGAGCAGCGACCTGCGGCGCGTCGGCGTTGTCGGCGTCATCCTGCGGCAGGTCGGCATCGGCCGGCTTGTCGTCCGGCTTCGCCGCGGTGTCGGGCTTGGCGTCGCCGGGTTTCGCGTCAGGCTTTCCTTGCGGCTTGGCGCGCGCGCCCTTGTCGTTCTTCTTGTCCTTGTCCGAAGCCTTGTCGGATTTCTCAGTCACCGGCTCGCGGATCGAGATACGATCGTTGAGGCCGAGCATGACGACGATGACGTCAGGCTTCTCGGTCTCGAGGATGCCCTTGGCAGCAGCCGCCCAGTCCGAGGGTTCGCCCTTCGGCTGGTACTTGATCAGGCCGGACGTGGTCTTGTGCTTGCGGATCACGCCCATGTCGGGCTGCTCGCTGTAGGCGTCTTCCAGGCCGTAGGCGAGCCAGTCCGCCATGGCGTCGCCGATCACCAGCACGTTCTTGTCGGCAATGGTGTCACGCTTGCTAGGTGCCGGCGCGCGCGAGAAATCCTGGCGCGGGGCCTGCGGTTGTTGCTGCTGGAACGGTGCGAAGAAGTCGCCGCCGAACCAGCCGCCACCTCCGCCTTGACGCGGCGGCGGGGCCGAACGCTGCGGCGGGCCGCCGAAGCCGGGGAAGTTGAAGAACTGCGCCGAGGCGGGTCCTGCGACCGATACCAGAATCGCAAGCGCCGTCCCCAGCGCGATCAGCGGGCCGGTCTCGGTCAGCGCCTTGAACAGGGACTTCTTCGACATGCGATCTCGGGCACCCGCAACGGGTCTGGAAGTGGCTCGATATAATAACGGAATCAGGCGCCAAACGGGCAGATTCTATTGCAGATTCTCTCGCAGATTCTTTGGCCATACACCGGGGAACCGCCGCCCCCGTCAAGGCCGGCACGCAAAATCCCTGTTCAGGGTTACTTTCGGCGCGATTTCACCGTCCGCGCAGCCGTTCCAGCACGTCGGAGGACGCAAAACCGTCCGCGGGGACCCCGATCGAGGCCTGGAAGTTGCGCAAGGCCTCCCGGGTCTGGCCGCCGAACTGGCCGTCCGGGGTGCCCTTGTAGAAGCCGCGCTGGGCCAGCAATTGCTGGAGTTCCAGCCGTTCCGTGCGGGCCAGCTCCCGTTCCTGCCGCGGCCAGGGCTGCACGAAGGGCTGCCCCCCACGCAGGCGGTCGGCGAAATGGCCGATCGCCAGCGCATAGGCCTCGGCCGGGTTGTACTTCATGATGACCCGGTAGTTCTGAAGCATCAGGAAGCCCGGCCCCTGCGCGCCCGCCGGCGCCAGCAGATAGGCTTTCTCCGCCGGGTGCGGGAAGGGCTGGCCCGTCGCGCGCTTGAGGCCGAGCTTTTCCCACTGCGCGATCGTCATCGCCTTGGCGCGGTCCGCCAGCATGTAATTGAAGCCCTGGGGCACCACGACCTCGAAGCCCCAGGTCTGGCCGGCCTGCCAGCCGTCCTTCTTCAGGTTGTTGGCGGTGGAAGCGATCAGGTCGGTGGGATTGTCGACGACGTCGCGCCGTCCGTCGCCATCGCCGTCCACGGCAAAGCGCTTGAACGCGGTCGGCATGAACTGGGTCGGGCCGAAGGCGCCGGCCCAGGAGCCGCGCATCTGCTCGGGCCTGAGATCGCCGCGATTGAGGATCTCCAGTGCGGAGAGGAATTCGTCCTTGAAATAAGCCTGGCGGCGGCCGATGCAGGCGAGCGTCGCGGTCGATTGCAGCACGCTGCGGTCGCCCATCTGCGTCGAGTAATTGGACTCGATGCCCCAGATCGAGGCGATGATGTAGCGATCGACGCCAGTGGCCTTTTCGGTGGCGTCGAACTGCGCCTTGTACTTGGCGAGCACCTCGCGGCCCTTGGCGAGGCGGTTGTCGTTCACGAGAATGTCGAGATAGTCCCAGATCGACTTGGTGAACTCCGGTTGCGAGTCCATCAGGTCCATGATGCGCAGGTCGGGCGCGAGCCCTGCGGTGAAGCGCTGAAAATTTTCCTGGGTGATGTTGCGGCGTGCGGCATCGGGCCACATCCCCGCAACGCAATTGTTGAAATTGGAGGCGGCCTCGCGGATCGCGGCCGCCGTCATCAGCGGATGGCCGGAAGCGCCGTCCTCGCCGCTCCAGGGTTGCGCGCCGCCGGGACCTGGCGGGGCTTGCGAGGGAGCAGGGTTCGAGCCGGAGAAAATACCGCCGAACAGGTTCGACAGGCCGTTCTGCGCCTGTGCCTGCGCGCAAGCCGGCAACAGCAAGGCAGCCGCAACCAACGCCACGCTGGTCACGGATCCAGCACGTTCTGCCAGTCCTGCCACTGATTGCATCATGTCCCACCTGTCAGGCCAAAAATCCGCCATCAGGAGGCCCGGTTGCGGTTGCCAATAGCTTAACAAAGATGAAATTTTGGTGTCGGCCTTTTTCTCAACTCTGTAACGGCGAGGCCCCACATCCGCCTTTGTTAGCGGTTGCAAACAAGCTAGCAAGATCACATTGCTCCGTTCACGTCCTCAGGTATTCGATCGATCCCATGAAAATCCGCAAAGCCGTATTCCCCGTCGCCGGCCTCGGCACCCGCGTCCTGCCCGCCACCAAGGCGATGCCGAAGGAAATGCTGACCATCGTCGATAAGCCGCTGATCCAGTACGTCTATGACGAGGCGAGGGAAGCCGGCATCGAGCACTTCATCTTCGTCACCGGCCGCAACAAGAATGTCATCGAAGATCATTTCGACAAGATGTTCGAGCTCGACGCGACGCTGGCTGCGCGCGGCAAGAAGGCCGAGCAGGAGATCCTGGCGCAGAACCAGCCGGAAGCCGGCGCCGTCAGCTTCACCCGCCAGCAGGCGCCGCTTGGTCTCGGTCACGCGGTCTGGTGCGCCCGCGACATCGTCGGCAACGAGCCGTTCGCGGTCGTGCTGCCCGACGAGCTCGTGCTCAACACGCCCGGCTGCCTGAAGCAGATGATCGAGACGGCGTCCTCGCTCGGCGACAAATCCAACCTGATCGCGGTCGAGGCAGTGCCCGACCATCTCACCCATCAATACGGCATCTGCGGCGTCGGCAAGCGCACCGGCAAGATGTTCGAGGTCGACGGCATGGTCGAGAAGCCGGCCAAGGGCACCGCGCCCTCCAACCTCTCCATCACCGGCCGCTACATCCTCCAGCCGGAGATCTTCAAGATCCTGGAGACCCAGGAGCGCGGCGCCGGCGGCGAGATCCAGCTCACCGACGCCATGATCGGCCTCGCCAGGTCGCAGAAATTCTACGGCGTCGAGTTCGAGGGCGAGCGCCATGATTGCGGCTCCAAGCCCGGCTTCCTCCGCGCCAACATCGCCTACGGCCTGAAGCGCCCCGAGCTGCGCGACGGGTTGATCGCGGAGATGAAGAAGTATCTGGGGCAGTGACATCGAAGGCGGACGCCTTCGATGTCATCCCGGGATGGTCCGAAGGACCAGACCTCAGGTGCGCAATTGCGCACCGGGGGATCTCGAGATTCCGGGTTCGGCTCTTCGAGCCGCCCCGGAATGACAGCCTAGATCACGCCACCAGCGACAGCTTCGGCAAGCTCGCGACCACGGACTGGTTACGCCCGCCCGCCTTCGCGGCATAGAGCGCCTTGTCGGCGGCGGCGACCAGGATCGACCAGTCCATGCCGGCGGCGGGGACGAGACTGGCGATGCCGCAGGAGACCGTCGAGGTCGCCGCATCGTCGGACCAGCCCTGCACCTTGCCGCGGATCGCCTCGGCGATCCCGAAGGCTTCGGTGGCGGAGGTGTTCGGCAGCAGCACGGCGAATTCCTCGCCGCCATAGCGCGCGGCGCAGTCGCCGGCGCGGCTCACCGAATCGGAAATGCAGATGGCGATGCCGACCAGCAGCTGGTCGCCGGCCTGGTGGCCGAACGTGTCGTTGTAGGCCTTGAAGTGATCGGCATCGATCATCAGGAGCGCGACCGGCGTCTTCTGGCGCATCGCGCGCCGCCATTCGACATCGATGACAGCATCGAACTTGCGGCGGTTCTTCAGGCCGGTGAGCGCGTCGGTCGTTGCCATCTCCTCGAGCTTGCGCTCGGCCTCGGCGCGTCGGTCGATCTCGCGTGCGAGCACGAGCGTCGATCCCAGCACGAACAGTGCAAGCGCCAGCACCACGGCGCCGATGCGATAAGCTTCCTTCTGCCACAGCGCGAACACGGCGCTCAGCGGCTTGCCGGCCACCACGAACAGCGGACTGGACCCGCCGCTGCGGACATAGAGCCGCGGGGTCGCGTCGACCGGGCCCTTGCCCGCAAAGGAGCCTCCGACCTGGAGGTTTTCCGATTTCCAGTCCGGCCGCGTGCCGAGGTTCTTGCCAATCACGTCGAGATCGAACGGCCGCCGCATGATGATGGTGCGGTCGCGCCTGAGCACGGTGATGGTGTCTTCAGGGTCGAGGCTCAGGCGCTCGAACAATTCGTGGAAATAGCTGAAGCGGATCGAGCCGGCGACGACGCCGAGGAAGCCGCCGTCGGTGTCGCTGATGCGCCGGCTGAGCACGATGGAATAGGTGCCGCGGAACAGCATCGGCCGGCTGATGAAGAGGCCCGCTTCCGGATTGTCGTGATGAACCCTGAAGTAGACCTCCTCGCTCCGGCTCTCCGGCAGGGGATCGAGCGTGGAAGCGTCGATGGTCAGCCTGCCCTCGGCATCGAACACCTGGATCGCGCCGAAATGCCGTGCCGTGGTCGCATGGTCGAACAGGATGAGGTGGCGGACCGTCTTGGAGACCTTCGCGAGCTCGGGCAGCAGCATGTTGTTGGCGACCGCCTTCAGCGACAGGTCGTAGATCTCGATGTTGCGGCTGACGTCGGACTCGATGGTCGTCGCCAGGTTTTCCAGCGTCTGGCGGGCGAGCGCCTCCTCGCCGCGGCGCATGTCGAGCATGACGTTGACGCAGATGGCGGAAAAGCCGATCACCGTCACGACGGACGATATGATCAGCAATTTCGCCGAGATCCGCCACGGCCGGCGGGCCGTGACTTCGCGCCATCCAGACAGCATCGTTTGCTCCCGATCCTAGTGGATGCGCCCGAAAGCTTGAGTAGTGTTTAAGGTAGGACGGCACTGCCGCAATGAGTTAAGAAACGGTTGATGCGGCTCACGGTTTTGGGCAGGCCCGATCGGGCAAATCCGGCTTCGGACGAGAGGACGACGGTGAACGACTACGACGCGTTGCGCGACTATCTGCTGCGGCAGAAGCAGGACGAATTCGTGCTGAGCTTTGAACAGATCGAGGAGATCATCGGCGCGGCCCTGCCGCGTGCGGCGAATCGCGCCTCGTGGTGGGACAGCCTGCGCAGCCCCGACATCCAGATGCCGCAGCGCGAGGCCTGCCTCGCCGCCGGGTTCGTGGCGACACGGATGCCGGACGGCGCGAGCGTCAGGTTCACGAAAAAGAAGAAGAACGACCGGCGGCGGTGAAGCTGCCGACCTCGAGGTTGATGTGGCGCGCGAGTCGCGAGTTCAGCTCGCCGCTTCCAGCCGCACTTCCGTCAGCAGGCGCATCGCCGCATCGGCGTCCATCGGCTCGCCGAAGGCGAAGCCCTGCGCGTATTCACAGCCCATCTGGTAGAGCTCGACCGCGTCGGAATCGGTCTCTGCGCCTTCGGCGACCACGTCCATGCCGAGATCGTGCGCGAGCGCGATGATCGACTTCAGGATCACCGGACGGGTGCCGCGGTTGGTGGTGCGCACGAACGACTGGTCGATCTTGATGGTGTCGAACGGGAATCGCTGGAGATAGGCCAGCGAGGAATGGCCGGTGCCGAAATCGTCGAGCGACAGCCCGGTGCCGAGCTCGCGGATCCGCGTCAGCATCTGCGCCGCGTGCTCCGGGTTCTCCATCACCAGCGATTCCGTCAATTCCAGCTTCAGCGTGCCGCGCGCCACCGACGAGCGCGACAGCACGGTGCGGATGTCGTGGATCAGGTCGTGGCGCAGCAATTGCCGCGAGGAGACGTTGACGGAGGCGAAGATCGGCTCGCGCGAGCGCATCGCGCGCTGCCAGATAGAGAGCTGCTTTGCGGTCTGGTCGAGCACGAACATGCCGAGGTCGACGATCAGGCCGGTCTCTTCGGCGATGGTGATGAATTCCGACGGCGCCATGCGCCCGAGCTTGGGGTGGTCCCAGCGCGCCAGCGCCTCGAAGCCCGCGACCGAGCGGTCCTCCAGCCGGACGATCGGCTGGTAGAGGATGGTGAGCTCCTGCCGCTCGATGGCGCGGCGCAGCTCGCTTTCCAGCGTCAGGCGGTCGGTCTTGCGGGCGCGCATCGCCGGCTTGTAGACGTCGATGCGGTCGCCGCCGATGCGCTTGGAGTGATACATCGCCAGCTCGGCATCCTTGATGATCTCGTCCGTCAATTGCGTCTGAGGATCGGAAAGTGCGAGCCCGATCGAGGCCGTGAGAAAAATCTCGCGCTCGTTGAAGGCGATCGGCGCACGGATGGTCTTGCGGATGGTCTCGGCGAAGGCGGTGATGCGGGCGGGATCCTGCTCCGAGAGCAGGATCAGGCCGAACTGGTCGCCGGCGAGCCGCGCCAGCGTGTCCTGCGGCTTCAGGATGCGGGTGAGGCGGCGGGCCAGCGTCAGCAGGATGGAATCGCCGACCGCGATGCCGACGGAATCGTTGACCTGCTTGAAGCGGTCGAGGTCGATCACCATCAGCGTCGGCCGCAGCGTCGGCATGGTCTTGGCGAAATGCGCGACCGCACCCAGCCGGTCCATGAACAGCTTGCGGTTGGGCAGGCCGGTGAGGTTGTCATGCACGGAATCGTGCAGCAGGCGCTCCTCGGCATTGCGCAGCTCGGTGACGTCGGTGAGCGTGCCGACCACGCGCGAGACCTCGCCGTCGGAGCCGACCACGGGACGCGCCTTCAGCGCGAACCACATGAAATGACCGTCCGGCGTGCGCAGGCGGAAGTCCTGCACCAGGCGGCCGCGGCGCTGGTCGAGCACGCTGTCGAGCGCGGCGCGGAAACGGTCCTGGTCGAGCGGATGCAGCACTTCCAGCCAGGACGCCGCCGGGCCTTCCAGCGTGCCGCGCTTGAGGCCGAGCAGGGCTTCGGTCTCGGGGCTGGTGAAGACCTTGTCGGCGGAGACGTCCCAGTCCCAGATCAAATCGCCGGAACCGGCGAGTGCCAGTGCGCGCCGCTCGATGTCGGAGACGACGCCGGTGGTGGCGCCGCCGCCGGCGAAGGCGTGCTGCATCACCGTGAAGCCGATCAGCATCACGATCAGGACGAGGCCGCCGAGCAGCGCCGGGCCGACGATGTCGTTGGTGACGGAGCCCGCCACCGTCATGCCGGCCGCGACCACCCAGACCACCAGGAGGAACCAGGTCGGGATCAAGAGCACCGCGCGGTCGAAGCCGTGGGTGGAGAGATAGACGATCAGGGCGAAGCCGGCGAAGGCGATCAGCACCAGCGAGATGCGCGCGATGCCGGAGGCCACCGCCGGGTCGAACAGCGCCAGTGCGACCAGCGAGCCGAGGAAGGCGAGCCAGCCCACCGTGATATGCGAATAGCGCACATGCCATCGACTGAGGTTGAGATAGGCGAACAGGAACACCAGCAGCGTCGCCGCCAGGATCGCTTCACCCGCCGCGCGCCAGATGCGCTCGGCGTTGTTCGACATGTCGAGCACCTTGCCCCAGAAGCCGAAATCGACGCCGATATAGACCAGCACGGCCCAGGCCAGCGCCGCTGCCGCCGGGAACATGATGCTGCCCTTCACCACGAACAGAATGGTGAGAACGAGCGCCAGCAGCCCCGAAATGCCGATCACGATGCCCTGGTAGAGCGTGAAGGAATTGACCTTGTCCTTGTAGGCTTCCGGCTCCCACAGATAGAGCTGCGGCAGCTTGTCGGTGCGCAGCTCCGCGACGAAGGTGATGACGGCGCCGGGGTCGAGCGTGACGCGGAAGACGTCGGCGGTCGGGCTTTCCTGCCGCTCCGGCCGGTCGCCGGTCGAGGGCGTGATGGTCGCGATGCGCGACAGGCCGAGGTCGGGCCACAGCAGCCCCGAGGAGACGATGCGGTAATGCGGGGCGACGATCAGGCGGTCGAGCTGGTCGTCGGTGTTGTTGGCGAGCGCGAACACCACCCAGTTCTGGCCGCCCTCGCGGGCGCGCACCTCGATGCGGCGGACGATGCCGTCGGTGCCGGGCGCGGTCGAGACCTGGATGCGGTCGGCATCGCTGCGCTGATGCTCGAGCACGCCGGTGAGGTCGATCGCGGGCGCGTCACCGCGGACGCTGACGGCGTCGAGCGCGCGCGCCGGAAGCGCGGCGACAAGAATCATGAGGCCCAGCGCGATGGGCGCGAGGCACCTGATCAGACGCAAGGTCAGTTCTCCGCGTTCGACGCAAACTTCGTGTGCAAGGCGATTTCAGACCGGACGGAATTGGTTCGGTGCGTCGCGATAGATGCCACGAAAGCAAGGAAAATCAAAGGGTTTCCGGCGTCCCCTATGGGTCAGAGGCCTAGGCCTCCAACACAATTTTGCCAATATGTGCGCTCGTCTCCATGCGCCGGTGGGCATCGGCCGCCTTTTCCAGCGGGAAAGCGCTGTCCATCACCGGTTTGACCCGGCCTTCGCGCAGAAGCGGCATCACTTTCGCCTCGATCGCGGCCACCATCGCCGCCTTGTCCGCATTACTACGGGGGCGCAGCGTCGAGCCGGTATGCGTCAGGCGCTTGACCATGACCTTGGCGATGTTGACGCTGACCTTGGGGCCGTTGAGGGTCGCGATCTGGACGATGCGGCCGTCAACCGCGGCAGCGTCGTAGTTGCGGTCCACATACTCGCCGGCGACCATGTCGAGGATCAGGTTGACGCCGGCATTGCCGGTCTCCGCCTTCACCACGGCGACGAAGTCTTCGGTCTTGTAGTTGATGGCGCGGTCGGCCCCGAGCTTGAGGCAGGCATCGATCTTGTCCTGCGAGCCGACGGTGACGAACACCTTCGCGCCGAACGCCTTCGCAAGCTGGATCGCCATGGTGCCGATGCCGGAGGAGCCGCCATGGATCAGCAGCGTCTCGCCGGCCTTGAGGCCGCCGCGCTCGAACACATTGTGCCAGACCGTCATCAGGGTTTCCGGCAGCGCGCCGGCTTCCTTGATCGACAGCGCCGGCGGCACGCTCATCGCCTGGGCGTCCTGAGCGATGCAGTACTGCGCATAGCCCCCGCCGGCGACCAGCGACATCACCTTGTCGCCGATCTTGTGCCGCTTGGCATTGCTGCCGACGGCGACGACTTCACCCGCGATCTCAAGGCCCGGCAGGTCGCTGGCGCCGGGCGGCGGCGGATAGGCGCCGGAGCGCTGCGCCACGTCGGGCCGGTTGACGCCGGCGGCCTGCACCTTGACCAGGATCTCGTCGGGACCGGGCTGCGGCAGGGCCCGTTGTTCCGGCACCAGCACCTCCGGTCCGCCGGGCTTGGAGATGGCGACCACGGTCATTTGCGCGGGCAGCTTGTCCATGATGTGTCCTTGAGCAAAGGTGCGGGAGGAAACGAGGCCATTGCTTAGCCAGCGCGGTCCGAACTGGCAACCGCCTCGCCCGTGTGCCCGGTGCGAACGCAGGAGGAACGATCATGGCGACGGAAGACGACGACCGCCCGCGCAAGAAGATCACGCATGAAATCGGACAGGATCTCTCACTGTTGTCCGTGGAGGAACTGACCGAGCGCGTCGCCCTGCTCAAGACCGAGATCGCAAGGCTGGAGGAAGCCGCCGCCAAGAAGCGCGCCTCGCGCGACGCGGCGAACAGCATTTTCAAGTCGTAGCGGCTGTCGCTCCACTCTCGTGTCCAGGACGTGGCGCCCGAACTCTCCTCGTCGTCATTCCGGGGCGGCGCGATAGCGCCGAGCCCGGAATCCATAACCACAGGCCGTTGAAACGGGCAGGTGGGTAGAGCCGGGCAACTCCATCTCCCTTTTCCCTTTGGTTATGGATTCCGGGCTCGCGCTGCGCGCGCCCCGGAATGACGACGGAGAGTTTGTTCCGCAGTGCACTCGGCCACTGACCGACATGGCTAACGAACCCTCAAAAAATTCGCTCGTTTACCGTCGATTAAGCTTTCGGCTTTATGACTGGAACTGTCCTCGTTTGGACACCGAGTGGCTCCTGTCCACTCTGTTTGACGCCTCCCTGTTATCAACTTTCAAAGCCGCCGGTCTTCCGGCGGCTCTTTTTTGCGTCTCGTTGCGGTTGAATTCCGAGGAAAGACCCGCGGAAACCATATCCGAGCTTGTCGCTGGACTCCGCGTCCCGCCCGCGCAATGATTTGTTCATCATAAAGCCGGCGCAAAGCCGGACAGGTAAACAGTTGCGTAAGGGGCGTTAACCATGGAACGTTTGCAAGCCGACGGCGCTCTCGTTCAACTCAGCGAGCGGTTCACCAATTCGGCTGCGTTCGGCACGCTGTTCCGCGAGGGCATGGACCTCGTCGAAGAGACCGCAGCCTATCTCGACGGCGCCGGCCGCACCGAGGCCAAGGCACTCGATCGCGCCGTCAGCCTCACCTATGCGACCGAGAGCATGCGCCTCACCACCCGCCTGATGCAGCTCGCCTCCTGGCTGCTGCTGCACCGCGCGGTGAAGGAAGGCGAGATGACGCTGGTCCAGGCCAACCGCGAGAAGACCAAGGTCAAGCTCAGCGCGGCCGATCCCGGTCCCGCCGACACCATCGAGAAGCTGCCCTCGCAGCTGCAGGATCTGATCCATCGCTCGATGAGCCTGCAGACCCGCGTGCGCCGCCTCGACACCACCATCCACACCCCGCCGGCCGAGCACATCGCGATCGGCAACCCGCTGGTGCCGCACCTCAACGCGCTGAAGGCCGCGTTCGAGCGGTAAGCTCTATCGACAATCTCGGTCGTCATTCCGGGACGCGCCTCTTGGCGCGGGCCCGGAATCCATACTCCCGACCGTGGTTATGGATTCTCAGATGCGCAATTGCGCATCATAGCTCGCGACTTCGTCGCGCCCCGGAATGACAGCCGGAAAAAACAAAAACGCCCCCGGTCTCCCGGGGGCGTTTTTCGTCGCGGCCGAAACGGCCGGATCAATCCTTCTTGAGGAAACCCGAGAACTTCTTCTGGAAGCGCGAGACGCGGCCGCCGCGATCCATGATCTGGGCGTTGCCGCCGGTCCAGGCCGGGTGCGACTTCGGGTCGATGTCGAGGTTCAGCGTGTCGCCTTCCTTGCCCCAGGTGGAGCGGGTCAGGTACTCGGTTCCGTCGGTCATCACGACCTTAATCGTATGATAATCCGGATGAATTTCGGCTTTCATGGCAATTCCTAGGGCGACCTGCGCCTTGCTTGAGTGGCTATCGAATGACGGATTTGGCCGGCTCTATACCCCAGCGGACCCTTCAAAACAAGCCATTGTGGGCAAAGGAGAACCGGGCCGTCCCCTAAGGGACATCCCGGATTTGCCACTCCCCCCGCACCGGCCTATGTGGAGCACATCTGTCTCCCTGGGTCCGATCTCATGAGCGCTGTGGAACGGCTTGACGACCAGTACCGCGACGAGCGCGATGCCGCGCCGCCTGAGGCCCCGTCCATCGAAGCCGAGCTGATCGAGCAGCCCGCCAAGGGCCGCGCCAAGCTGCGGCCGCTGCTCGCGCTCGCGCCCTATGTGGCCCGCTATCGCGGCCGGGCCGCGCTCGCCTTCGTCGCGCTCACGATCGCCGCGCTGACCACGCTGCTGGTGCCGGTCGCGGTGCGCCGGATGATCGATTTCGGCCTGACGCCTGAGGGCATCGAGCTGATCAACAGCTACTTCTCGGTGATGATCGCGGTCGTCGCCGTGCTCGCGCTGGCGAGCGCCGCGCGCTACTACCTCGTGATGACGATCGGCGAGCGCATCGTCGCCGACCTCAGGCGCGATGTCTTCGCTCATTTGCTGTCGCTGTCGCCCGCCTTCTTCGATTCCGCGCGCAGCGGCGAATTGATTTCGCGGCTCACCGCCGACACCACCCAGCTCAAATCCGCCGTCGGCGCCTCGGTGTCGATCGCGCTGCGCAACCTGATGATGTTCTTCGGCGCGGTGGCGATGATGGTCATCACCAGCCCGAAGCTGTCGGGCTTCGTGCTGCTGGCCATTCCCCTGATCGTGCTGCCGCTGGTCGCCTTCGGGCGCTGGGTGCGGCGTCTGTCGCGCAATGCGCAGGACACGCTCGCCGAGGCCTCCGCCTATGCGGGCGAGCTGGTCGGCGCGATCCGCACCGTGCAGGCCTATACCAGCGAAGGGTTGGCTGCGAAGCGCTTCGGCGGCGAGGTCGAGCAAGCCTATGAAGCCGCGCGCACCTCGACGCAGGCGCGCGCCGTGCTCACCGCCATCATCATCTTCATCGTGTTCGCAAGCGTGGTCGCGATCCTCTGGATCGGCTCGCATGACGTGCTGACCGGCGCGATCTCGCCGGGCCGGCTCGGCCAGTTCGTGCTTTATGCCGCGTTCGCGGCCGCCGGCCTCGGCCAGCTCAGCGAGGTCTGGGGCGAAGTCTCGGCGGCCTCAGGCGCTGCCGAGCGGCTGTTCGAGATCCTGCATGTGCAGCCCGACATCAAGGCGCCCGCCTCACCGCGCGCGCTGCCGGTGCCGGCGCGCGGCGAGGTCGGGTTCGACCAGGTCAGCTTCGCCTATCCGGCACGGCTCGACGTCAAGGTGCTCGACGCCGTGTCGTTCACCGTGCGCCCCGGCGAGAAGGTCGCGATCGTCGGTCCCTCCGGCGCCGGCAAGAGCACGATCTTTCATCTGCTGCTGCGCTTCTACGATCCGCGCAGCGGCGCGATCTCGCTCGACGGCGTGCCGGTCAGGTCCGCCGATCCCCGTGATTTCCGTTCCCGCATCGCGCTGGTGCCGCAGGAATCGAACGTGTTTGCCGCGAGTGCCCGCGAGAACATCCGCTTCGGCCGGCCCGATGCGACCGATGCCGAGGTCGAGCGCGCCGCCGAGCTCGCGCATGCCGCCGAGTTCATCCGCCGCCTGCCCGAAGGTTTCGACACGCCGCTCGGCGAGCGCGGCGTGACGCTGTCCGGCGGCCAGCGCCAGCGCATCGCGATCGCGCGCGCGATCCTGCGCGATGCGCCGCTGCTGCTGCTCGATGAAGCCACCTCCGCGCTCGACGCCGAAAGCGAGACGCTGGTTCAGACCGCACTCGAAGAGCTGATGAAGCACCGCACCACGCTGGTGATCGCCCACAGGCTTGCCACCGTGCTCTCCTGCGACCGCATCCTGGTGATGGACCAGGGCAAGATCGTCGAGCAGGGCACGCATGCCGAGCTGGTGGCTGCGAACGGGCTCTATGCGAGGCTCGCGAGGCTGCAGTTCGAGGGGGCGTGACGAGCGAGACACCCGCCGGCTGCCCTAAATTCGGTGTCGTCCCGGCGAAGGCCGGGACCCATAACCCCAAGAAGAAGTTTGTCGAAGACTCGTAGTGAAGAGTCCTCTCACGGTACGGTCACCTGCGCCTATCGATAGATCACGCGGTATGGGTCCCGGCCTTCGCCGGGACGACGCCGGAGAGATTGGCGCGCGCCTACGGCCTCCACACCATCTTCAGCACCGGCCGTCCCGAGGTCGGGTTCACCTCATCGCCGGCATGCGCAAAGCCGTTGCGCTCGTAGAAGCGGATGGCGCGCGTGTTGTCCTTGTTGACGAGCAGCGTGACGCCAGAAGGTGACAGGCGCTTGGCTTCCTCCACCAGCAGCCGCGCGGCATCCGAGCCCCAGGATGCGGGATCGACCACGAGCTGGTCGAGATAGCCCTCGCCGTCGATGGTGACGAAGCCGGTCAGCGCGCCGTCCGCTTCCGCAACCACGATCGAGGCCTTCGGCACCAGATCCTTGCGCCAGCGCTCGCGCCACCAGTCCAGCCGCGCCGCGAAGTCGATCTGCGGATAGGCCTGCTGCCAGGTGCGATGCCAGAGGTCGATGGCGGCAGCCTCGTCCTCGGCGCGATAGGGGCGGAGGTGGAGGGCGCTCATCAATACACACCGTCGTTCCGGGGCGCGCGCAGCGCGAACCCCGGTGCGCAATTGCGCACCTGAGAACTTCGAGATTCCGGGTTCGATGCGTCGCATCGCCCCGGAATGACTGCCCCAAGAAACACCACTACCGCTCCGTCAGCTTCAGCTCGATGCGGCGGTTGCGCTTGTAGGCGTCCTCCGTGTTGGCGGTGTCGAGCGGCTGGAATTCACCGAAGCCGGCGGCGACGAGGCGCTGGGCCGGCACGCCGAGCGAGATCAGGTACTGCACCACCGAGATCGCGCGCGCCGCGGACAGGTCCCAGTTCGACTTGAAGCTCGCACCGCTCACCGGGCGCACGTCGGTATGGCCGTCGACGCGCAGCACCCAGGCGATCTCGGCCGGGATCTTCTTGTCGAGCTCGATCAGCGCGTTCGCCACCGTGTCGAGCTCGGCGCGCCCCTCGGGCAGGAGCGTCGCCTGGCCCGTGTCGAAGAACACCTCGGACTGGAACACGAAGCGGTCGCCGACGACGCGGATGTCGGGGCGGTTGCCGAGGATGGCGCGCAGGCGGCCGAAGAACTCCGAGCGGTAGCGCGACAATTCCTGCACGCGCTGCGCCAGGGCGACGTTCAAGCGAGAACCGAGATCCGCGATCCGGTTCTGCGATTCCTTGTCGCGCTTCTCGCTGGCATCGAGCGCCTCTTCCAGCGCGGCGAGCTGCCGCCGCAGCGCGCTGATCTGCTGGTTCAGCACCTCGATCTGCGCCAGCGCCCGCGCCGAGACCGCCTTCTCCGAGTCCAGCGCCTTGCCGAGTTCGGTGGACTTGCCCTGCGCGTCGTTGCCGGCGGCAGCCAGGCCGTCATAGAGGCCCTTGATGCGGTCGCGCTCGGACTCCGCCGAGGCGAGGCCGGCCTTCAATTGCGAGACCTGGTCGTCGAGCGTGAGCTTGCCGAGCTTCTCCAGCGAGAGCAGCTCGTTGAGCTGGGCGATCTTGGCGTTGAGCTGCTCCAGCGCCTTGTCCTTGCCGCTCACCTCCTGCGACAGGAAGAACTGCACGACCAGGAACACCGACAGCAGGAACACGATCGACAGCACCAGCGTCGACAGCGCGTCGACGAAGCCGGGCCAGTAGTTGAAGGCGCCGTCGCTGCGGCGGCCGCGCGCTAGAGCCATGTCGCTAACCCTTCTCGGGCTGGCGCGCGAGCCGCTCCAGCAGGCGGCGGATCTCGCGGTTCTGCTCGCCCTGGCCGTCGGCCCATTCGCGGATCATCTGCTGCTCGGTGCGCATGTGCGAGACCAGCGCCTGGATGGCTTCGGCAAGGCTCGCCATCGCCGCCGTGGTGCCGCGGCTGGCGCTGCCTTCCTCCAGCACGGAGCGCAGCCGCTCGACGGCCGCCTGAAGCTCGCCGCTGGCAACACCCCCGCCGGTGGCGGCCACGGTCACTTCGCCGCGGCCATATTCGCGCACGGTGGTGGCGAGCCAGTCCTCGAGGTCGGTGTAGAAGCGGTTCTGGGCCTGGCTCGATTGCAGGTCGAGGAAGCCGAGGATCAGCGAGCCGGCGAGGCCGAACAGGGAGCTCGAGAACGAGATGCCCATGCCGCCGAGCGGGGCGGCGAGGCCCTCCTTCAGCGTGTCGAACAGCGCCCCGGAATCGCCGCCGACCTTGAGCCCGTCGATCACCTTGCCGACCGAGCCGACGGTCTCGATCAGGCCCCAGAAGGTGCCGAGCAGGCCGAGGAAGACGAGCAGGCCGGTCATGTAGCGGGAGATGTCCCGGGCCTCGTCGAGGCGGGTCGCGATCGAATCGAGCAGGTGCCGCATCGTGGTCTGGGTGATCGTCATCCGCCCGGTGCGCTCGCCGCCCAGGATCATGGCCATCGGCGCCAGCAGCTTGGGGTGCCGGGCCGGCGCGAGGCCGGGATCGGCGATGCGGAAATTATTGACCCAGGACACCTCTGGGTAGAGCCGGATGACCTGGCGGAAGGCCAGCACGATGCCGATGAACAGCACCGCCCCGATCAGGGCGTTGAGGCCCGGATTGGCGAAGAAGGCCTGGATGATCTGCTTGTAGAGCACCACGCCCACCAGCGCGCAGAGCACCAGGAAGACCAGCATCCGCACCAGGAAGACGCTGGGCGAGGATAGCTTGGTGTATTCGATGTCCATGGGGGAGCGGGGCGAGGCGCCTGACGGCATGTCCGGTATCATCCGTTACGAAAGCTTGCTTGCGGCGCGCACTATGGCACAGCGCCAGCCCAAAAAAAGCGCCGGATGCGCGGATTCCGTGGAGAGCTTCCGGAACCCAAAGCCGAAACCGCGCTTTGATAAGGACGTATTTTGCAAAACTTCGGCAATCCGCAGGCTTAGGTCGGATTTTTTGCATGGTGACGGATCTCGGGGGACTGGACGTCATCGCGCCGTTGCTCGCGGTCCTGATGGCGTTCGCCTGCATCCGGCCGGGCGGCAACGCCCGAACCTGCCCGTTGCTTCTTCCGCGTCCCGAACCAGACATGACCAGGGGAGTGGCCGCATGAGCGTCGTTTCCGCGATCATCGGGACTGCCGAACGCGTGCCGCTGCCTGATGTCGTGATCCGCGCCGCGATCCAGCGTCTGTGCTCGCGGACGGCGACCCGCATCTCCGCCCTCGGCGCGGACGACGAGGTCGCCTTCGCCGGGCGGATGATGCTGCGGCCGATCGCCGAGGACATCGATGCCGCCAATGCCGGGCACGACGAGGCGCCCGCATCCTTCATCGCGCAGGCGCTCGGCCCCAACCGCAAATACTCGTCCTGCTTCTACACGACCGATGCGACCACCCTGCGGGAGGCGGAAGAGGAGGCGCTGCGCCAGACCGTCGCGCATGCCGGTCTCGCCGACGGGCAGACCATCCTCGAGCTCGGCTGCGGGTGGGGCTCGCTGTCGCTCTGGACGGCGCGGCAGTTTCCGCATGCCAAGGTGACGGCGGTGTCGAACTCGCAAGGCCAGCGGGCCTATGTCGAGGAGCAGGCGCGGCTGCGCGGGCTTTCGAACCTGCGCGTGGTCACCGCCGACATGAACGTGTTCGCGCCCGAGGGCCAGTTCGACCGCATCGTCTCGGTCGAGATGTTCGAGCACGTGATGAACTGGCGCAAGCTGATGACGCGCCTGCGGTCATGGCTCGCGCCCGAGGGGCGCCTGTTCATGCACATCGTCACCCATCGCTCCGGCTCCCATCTGTTCGACCGGGCCAATCGCGAGGACTGGATTGCGCAGCACGTCTTCACCGGCGGGGTGATGGCGAGCCATCACCTCGTCAGGCAATTCGACGACATCTTCACGGTCGAGAAGGAATGGTGCTGGAGCGGCACGCATTATCAGCGCACCGCCAACGACTGGCTCGCCAATTTCGATGCCCATCGCGACGCGATCGAGGCTTCCTTGCGCAACGTCCATGGCGACGAGACCGCCTTGTGGATGCGACGCTGGCGCTGGTTCTTCCTCGCGACATCGGGCCTGTTCGGCTACGCCGGCGGAACGGAATGGGGCGTCAGCCACTACCGGATGACGGCGGCGGATGAGGGGGTCTCATAGTCCCGCGTGCCCAGCGCATGCATGAGGTCCGCTGTGCCCCCATAGCGGCGCGATGGCGGACCTCATCCGAGGTCCGAATTGGGGCCAATTCCGGACATTCCTAGGGGGCCGCAGTGTCTTCGTGCGACGCCACCTGTTTCCCGGATGCGTCAGGTGACGTAGAATGTCACTGCCCCTTGAAGCGGGACGTGCCGAAATCACCGTCCGGGCAAACGAGAGCACGGGTGCTATCGGCAGGCACACTCCTCTTAGAGACCGTTCCTTTTTTCGGTTTCGCACCACCGTTCACCACGAACTTTGCCCGCTGCGTTTGCGGCGGCTCGTTCGCGTAATGTCGGGAGGAAAGCAATGAGCAAGGTCAATCGAAGGTCCGCACTGGGAATCGGGTTGGCTGCAGTTTCGGCTGCCATGGTCAAGCCAGCGGCCGCTCAAGCCACAAGCTACAAGGATACGACGCCTTGGCCAGGTGTCGTGGTGCGTGAATATGAAGGCGAAACACCATCCCTGATCCCAGGTTTTAAGACCGTCTCAATGCGCGATATCATTATGCAGCCGGGGTCGAAGACCATGGGCCCCCCGATGATGAATGCCATGGTCTGCCATGTCACCGAAGGGGAGCTTCGGCTTGAGCAGGAGGGAAAGACCTTTACGGGCAAGAAGAATTTTGTCTGGACCTGCAACAAGGAAACAAAAGAACAGGCGTACAACGACGGGAGTGTGGTCGCGATTATGCGGATCACCGACCTGAAGGCTTAAGGCTCGTTTCTTCGCAAGAGATCTATTGTGGGAGCGGATGGCGCATGCGACGACGCGCCATCCGCGTGCAGGACCGCTTCGGGTCACGAGCGGTGATGCTTTGATTGATCGCAAAACTTCCGCTTGGCCGTCAGTAGCTGAATGTCGTTTGCGCCCTCGTGAACGCACGTCCCGGCTCGAAACGTTTGATTGCGATGTTCTGTCGCAGCGCGCGGCGATGGAACTCGACTCACAATCCGGTGAGAGCCGGAAAGTGACCTGAACTCAGCACGATAGGTCATGTGACATTGGGCCGCCCGCGCCACGCGTTGCATCGCAGCAGGCGCATTCTATTTTGACGACATCAGCCGCGCGTGATTTGCCCAGAACGGGCCCGCGCGGAGCGTGACCAGTTTCAACAACATCGGGGCACTTAACTTCATGTCAGGACTTCGTGCGCGATCGGCATGCGTTGCAATGATGCTCGCGGCCTTTGCGCCGCTGCTCGCCGCTTGCGAGGAATCCAGCTCGGCCGTGTCCGCCGCCCAGCCTGCCGATCCTGACGTCAGCATCGTCGTCGTCAAGCAGCAAGCCCGCGCCGTGGTGCGCGAATTGCCCGGCCGCATCGCGCCGACGCGCGTCTCCGATGTGCGGCCGCGCGTCTCCGGCATCGTGGTCGAGCGCCTGTTCCGCCAGGGCAGCGAGGTCAAGGCGGGCGATGCGCTCTATCGCATCGATCCGCGTCCGTTCGAGGTCGAGGTGATGGCCAACGAGGCGGCGGTCGCCAAGGCCGAAGCCGGGTTGATGCAGGCCAAGCAGCAGGCGCACCGTATCGCCACGCTCACCAGCCAGCGTGCAGCGCCCGAAGCCGAGAACGAGAAGGCGGTTGCCGCCGAACGCCAGGCCCATGCCGAGGTCGAGGGCCGCAAGGCCGACCTCGCGCGTGCCAAGCTCAATCTCGACTATGCCACCGTGCGCGCGCCGATCGACGGCGTGGTTGGTGCAGCGCTCGTCAGCGAAGGCGCGCTCGCCGTGCAGAACGAGACCAACCTCGCCACCATCCAGCAGCTCGATCCGATCTATGCCGACTTCACCCAGTCGGTGAACGAGCTCAACCAGCTCCGCCGCGCCTTCGAGAGCGGCGATCTCGATCGCATCGAGGCCGATGCCGTCAAGGTGCGCCTCGTGCTCGACGACAACACCCTTTATTCGCTCGACGGCAAGCTGCTGTTCTCTGAAGCCAAGGTCGACGCCCATACCGGCCAGGTGACGCTGCGCGGCGAGTTCCGCAATCCGAAGCGCGAGCTGTTGCCGGGCATGTATGTCCGCGTCCGCCTCGACCAGGGCCTCGATAGCGACGCCATCGCGGTGCCGCAGCAGGCGATCCAGCGCAATGGCGGCGGCGGCAGCGAGGTGTTCGTCGTCAAGGATGACAACCGCATCGCGGTGCAGCCGGTGCGCACCGGCTCGGTGCAGGACGGCATCTGGTTCGTCACCGACGGCCTCAAGGCCGGCGACAAGGTCGTGGTCGAAGGCTTCCAGAAGTTCGCGGCCGGCGACAAGGTCAAGCCGCAATCCTGGTCGGAGGCGGACGCGACCGCGGACAACCGTCACGCCCAGAAGCTGACGCGGTAACGTGCCATGGCGAGTTTCTTCATCGACAGGCCGATCTTCGCCTGGGTCGTGGCGCTGTTCATCTGTCTGATCGGCGCGATCTCGGTGCCGCTGCTGCCGATCGCGCAATACCCGATCATCGCGCCGCCCTCGATCTCGATCTCGACCAGCTATCCCGGCGCCTCGCCGGAGAACCTCTACAACAGCGTCACGCGCCTGATCGAGGAGGAGCTCAACGGCGCCTCCGGCATCCTCAATTTCGAATCGACCAGCGACTCGCTCGGCCAGGTCGAGATCATCGCCAATTTCCAGCCCGGCACGGATACCAGCGCGGCGTCCGTGGAGGTGCAGAACCGCATCAAGCGCGTCGAGGCGCGGCTGCCGCGCGCGGTGATCCAGCAGGGCATTCTGATCGAGGAAGCCTCGAGCGCGGTGCTCCAGATCATCACGCTGAACTCGACCGACGGCAGCCTCGACGAGGTCGGCCTCGGCGACTTCATGATCCGCAACGTGCTCGGCGAGATCCGCCGCATCCCCGGCGTCGGCCGCGCCACGCTGTATTCGACCGAGCGCTCGCTTCGCGTCTGGGTCGATCCGGCCAAGCTCGTCGGCTATGGACTGACCGCCGAGGACGTCAACAAGGCGATATCGGCGCAGAATGCGCAGGTCGCCTCGGGCAGCATCGGCGCCGAGCCGTCGACGTCGACCCAGCGCACCTCCGCGCTGGTGCTGGTCAAGGGCCAGCTCTCGTCCCCCGATGAATTCGGCGCCATCATCCTGCGCGCCAATGCCGACGGTTCGACCGTGCGCCTGCGCGACGTCGCGCGCATCGAGGTCGGCGGCCTCAGCTACCAGTTCAATACGCGCCTGAACGGCAAGCCGACCGCGGGCCTGTCCGTGCTGATGTCGCCGACCGGCAATGCGCTGGCGACCGCGAGCGCGGTCGAAGAGAAGATGAAGGAGCTGTCGCGCTTCTTCCCGGCCAACATCTCCTACGAGATCCCCTACAACATCACGCCCGTGGTCGAGGCCTCGATCAAGAAGGTGCTGTCGACGCTGGTCGAAGCCGTGGTGCTGGTGTTCGTGGTGATGTTCTTGTTCTTGCAGAACATCCGCTACACCATCATTCCGACCATCGTGGTGCCGGTGGCGCTCCTGGGCGCCTGCACCACGTTGCTGCTCGCCGGCTACTCCATCAACATGCTCTCGATGTTCGGCATGGTGCTCGCCGTGGGCATCCTCGTCGACGACGCCATCGTCGTGGTCGAGAACGTCGAGCGCATCATGAGCGAGGAGGGGCTGCCGCCGAAGGAGGCGACGCGCAAGGCGATGTCGCAGATATCAGGCGCCATCATCGGCATCACGCTGGTGCTGATGGCGGTGTTCGTGCCGATGGCGTTCTTCCCCGGTTCGGTCGGCATCATCTACCGCCAGTTCTCGGTGACCATGGTGGCCGCGATCGGCTTCTCCGCCTTCCTCGCGCTGTCGCTGACGCCGGCGCTGTGCGCGACCCTGCTCAAGCCCGTCGCGGCCGGTCACGGCCACGCCAAGAAGGGCGTGTTCGGCTGGTTCAACCGCATGCTCGAAGGCGGCAAGGAAGGCTATTCCCGCACCGTCGGCTTCTCGCTGAAGCGCACCGGCCGGCTGATGCTGGTCTATGTCGCGCTGCTCGTCGGCCTGTCCTGGGCCTTCGTCAACCTGCCAGGCGGCTTCCTGCCCGTCGACGACCAGGGCTTCGTCACCACCGACGTGCAGACGCCGTCGGATTCGTCCTACGCCCGCACCGAAGCCGTGATCGAGAAGGTGGAAAAATATCTGGCGCAGCGGCCGGGCGTCGACAACGTCACCTTCCTCACCGGCTTCAGCTTCTCCGGTCAGGGCATGAACACCGCGCAGGCCTTCATCACCTTGAAGGACTGGTCGGAGCGTGGGCCGAAGGAGTCGGCCGCCGCGATCGTTGCCGACATCAACCGCGATCTGTCGTCGTCGATCCGCGATGCGAAGATCTCCGCGCTGCAGCCGCCGCCGATCGACAATCTCGGCAACTCCTCGGGCTTCTCGTTCCGTCTCCAGGACCGCGGCCAGAAGGGCTATCCGGCACTGATGCGCGCCGCCGACCAGCTCATCGCGGAAGCCAATGCGAGCCCGGTGCTGCAGAAAGTCTATGTCGAGGGCCTGCCCGAGGCGGGCGTGGTCAATCTCGTGATCGATCGCGAGAAGGCCGGCGCCTTCGGCGTCACCTTCGAGGACATCAACAACACCATCTCGACCAATCTCGGCTCGAACTACATCAACGACTTCCCGAACCGCGGTCGCATGCAGCGCGTCGTGGTGCAGGCCGACGCCCGCGACCGCATGCGCACCGAGGACATCCTCAACTACAACGTCAAGAACAGCCGCGGCCAGCTCGTGCCGTTCTCGTCGTTCACCACGGTGGAGTGGGCACGCGGCCCGACACAGATCGCCGGCTTCAACTACTACCCGGCGGTGCGCATCTCCGGTGAGGCCAGGCCCGGCTTTACCTCGGGCGACGCCATCGCCGAGATGGAGCGCCTTGCCGGCAAGCTGCCGCGCGGCTTCGGCTATGAATGGACCGGCCAGTCGCTCCAGGAGAAGCTGTCGGGCTCGCAGGCGCCGTTCCTGCTCGCGCTCTCGGTGTTCGTGGTGTTCCTGTGCCTCGCCGCGCTCTACGAGAGCTGGACCATTCCGCTCGCGGTGCTGCTCACCGTGCCGCTCGGCATCGTCGGCGCCGTGATCGCGGCGATGCTGCGCGGCCTGCCCAACGACGTCTATTTCACCGTCGGCCTGATCACCATCATCGGGCTCGCGGCCAAGGACGCGATCCTGATCATCGAGTTCGCCAAGGATCTGCGCAAAGAAGGCAAGCCGCTGGTGGACGCGACCATCGAGGCCTGCCGCCTGCGCTTCCGCCCGATCCTGATGACCGGCCTTGCCTTCATCTGCGGCGTGCTGCCGATGGCCATCGCCCACGGCGCCGGCGGCGCCAGCCAGCAGGCGCTCGGCAGCATCGTCATGGGCGGCATGATCGCGGTGGTGATCCTGGCGCTGCTGATGGTGCCGGTGTTCTTCGTCTCCGTGCAGCGCGTGCTGGCGGGTGATCGGGAGAAGGTGGCGGCGGAGGGCGAGGCCTACGGGCCGCCGGCGCCGGTGAAGCTATAGGGAAAACTGTCATTCCGGGGCGCGCATCGCGCGAACCCGGAATCCATCGCGCCACCATTGACTCGGATCAATGGATTCCGGGCTCGCGCCAAGAGGCGCGCCCCGGAATGACGACGTGGAGGGGGCGGCGCGCTACGCAGGCTTCCGCAAAATCTTCACCAGCTCCCCGTGCACGAACTCGTTCCCGCACACCACATGCCCGGTCACCAGCGCATCGCCTGTCGTGTCGATGTCGCTCACCGTGCCGCCTGCCTCGCGCACCATGATCATGCCGGCGGCGATGTCCCAGGATTGCAGGTTGCGCTCCCAGTAGCCGTCGAGGCGGCCGGCGGCGACGAAGGCGAGGTCGAGGGAGGCGGCGCCGAAGCGGCGCAGGCCCGCGACGCGGTCCTGGATCGCGGTCATCTCGCGGCGGAATTCCTCGTGGTCGCCGCGGCCGATATGGGGCAGGCCGCAGGCCACCACGCATTCGTTGAGCTGGCGGCGGCCGGCCACGCGCAGGCGCTGGTCGTTGAGGAAGGCGCCCTTGCCGCGCTCGGCGATGTAGAGCTCGTCATTGGCGGGGTTGTAGATCACGCCGGCGATGATCGTACCCTCGCGGGCGAGGCCGATCGAGATCGCGAATTGCGGGATGCCGTGCAGGAAGTTGGTGGTGCCGTCGAGCGGATCGACGATCCAGGTGTGGCTCTTGTCGGTGCCCTCGCGGGTGCCGCCTTCCTCGCCGATGAAGCCGTAGCCGGGCCGCGCCTTGGCGAGGTCCTGGTAGAGGATCTCCTCGGCGCGCTTGTCGGCGAGCGAGACGAAATTCGCCGGCCCCTTGAGCGAGACCTGCAGATGCTCGATCTCGCCGAGATCGCGTTTGAGGCTGCGGCCGGCGCGGCGCGCGGCCTTGACCATGACGTTGATAGTGGCGGAATACAGCATGAGCTTCCGGTCTTGATCGGGGGAAATGGCGCGAAAACGCGCCTGTTTGGGGGATTGGGTGCCCTGTGGGGGGCCCAACGTCAAGTCATTGCGTCAGGTCATTTGGCGCCGAGCCATTTCCTGGCGGCGGCCTCGGCCTTGGCCCGGTCCTCGGCCGGCAGATCGGACAATTGCTTGTCGAGCTCCGGATCGCCCTTGCCGCCGGTCTTGGCCACCAGGTGCCATTTGAACCCCTCGACCTTGTCCACGGGCGTGCCCATGCCGTTGATCAGCACCCAGGCCAGCCGATTCTGCGCGATCGCGCTGCCCTGGCGGGACGCCTTGCGGAGCAGGGCTACGGCCGCCGGCTGGTTCTTCGGCGTGCCGGTGCCGTTGAACAGCGCGATGGCGTATTCGACCTCGGCATCGACATTGTCGGTCAGCGACGCCGCCTGGAGCAGTCGCACCGCGCGTTCCGGGTCCTTCGGCACGCCGGTGCCTTCCTTGTAGAAGGTCGCCAGCGCGTATTGCGCCTCGGGCAGGCCGGCGTCCGCCGCCTGCCGCAGCAGCTCGGCGGAACGCTTGACGTCCTGCGGCAGGGTCTGGCCGTCGAGATAGAGCAAAGCGAGGTTATAGGCCGCCTTGGGCTCGCCGAGCTTGGCGGCGGAGGCCATCAGCTTCACCGCCTCGCCCTTGTCGACCGGGCCGCCGCGGCCGGCGATGCGCATCATGGCGAGCGCGAACATCGCCTCGCGGTCACCGGCGTCGGACGCACGCTTGTACCATTCGAGCGCCTTGGCGTAGTCGCGCTTGATGCCCATGGCGTTGGAATAGAGCTCGCCCAGCATGGTCATCGCCTTGGGATCGCCCGCCTGGGCGCGGGCGGTGGCGAGCTCGAACGCGGTCTTGTACTGGCCGCGCTGGTAGGCGCCGAACACCAGGTCGACATTGGAATTGTCGGTCGGAGGCGCCGGGATCACGGTCGCGGGCAGCGCCGGCTTGGGGGAGGCGGACGGCTTCGGTGCCGGCGCGGCCTCCTTCTTCTTGGGGGGCGCGGGCGGCTTGGCTTTCTGCTTCTCGGCCGGCGGGCTCGGCGTCGTGGCCGGCGGCGTGATCTGGAGTTGCGCTGCCGCGGGCACCGTGAGCAGCAGCGTGGCCAGGATGGTGATGCGCGGGAGCTTCATGTCGGGCGCTAGCCGTGCTCGCCCGCGGGATTTTGGCTTGCGAGCGCAGCCGCATGGGCCTTCTTGATCGTGGCGTCGGCCTCGATCAGTGCGGCCTTGGCCCCGCGCGGATCGGCCCAGACGAACTCGCCGACCAGCACGAAATCGGCGCCGCTGGCGGCGAAGTCGTAGGCCTCTTCCAGCGAGGTCGCAAAGCCGACGCAGGGCGGCTCGAACAGCTCGGCCCACCAGTCCAGCCGCTCGGCGATCGCCTCGGACGACGGACGCTGGCCCTTTGCATCGGGCTCGCCGAACAGCAAATAGTCCGCGCCAATTTCGCCCGCATCCATGGAATGGTGCCGTGTCGTCAGCCCGCCGACGCCGGCGATGCGATCGGGCTTGAGCGATGGCAGCGCCTCTTTCAGCGCGGCGATGCCGGGCAGGTGCGCGCCGTCGGCACCGCCGCGCGCGACCAGTTCGGCATGGCCGTCGATCAGCAGCGCGGCGCCGGCCTTCTGGACCGGCGGCGCGAGTGCCTTGATCCACGAGATCATGGTGCGGTGGTCGGTCTCCTTCAGCCGCACCAGCACGGCCGCGACGTCGGCGGCCGCGAGCAGGCCCGGCAACTCGGCGACGAGCGAAGCTGGGTCATCGACAACAGGCGTCGCGAGATAAAGGCGCGGCGCCGGGCGCGGCGGAGGCGATTTGTTCGACAAGGTCTAGGCCGCTTTCTTTTCCAGGCTGCTTTGCCATTCGCCTTTGGAGGCGAGGCCGTTCATTCGTGCACGATGGCTGAAGGCGCGCTGGCCGGCCGCGACGTTCTCGGCCTTGCCGGACCAGGCCTTCTGCGGCGCGGCCTGAAGCGCGCGGCCGTAGGAGAAGGTCAGGCCCCAGGGCAGCGGGCCGAGCTTGTGCATGGCGTTGAGATGCGCGGTTGCCTCTTCGTCCGACTGGCCGCCGGAGAGGAAGGCGATGCCGGGCACCGCCGCCGGCACACAGGCCTTGAGCAGCCGTATCGTCTTCTCCGCGACCTCCTCGACGGGGGCCTGCTTCGCGCACTTCTTGCCTGAGATCGCCATGTTCGGTTTCAGCACCATGCCTTCGAGCGCGACGCGCTGCACGCGCAATTCCTGAAACGTCTTGTTGAGCACGCGCTGCGTGACCTCGTAGCAGCGGTCGATGTCGTGATCGCCATCCATCAGCACTTCCGGCTCGACGATCGGCACGATCTGCGCGGCCTGGCACAGCGCCGCATAGCGCGCCAGCGCGTGGGCGTTGACGCTGATCGCCGTCATCGAAGGAATGCCGCTGCCGATGTCGATCACCGCGCGCCATTTGGCGAAGCGCGCGCCGCGCTCGTAATATTTCTTCAGCCGCTCGGCGAGCTTGTCGAGCCCGACGGTGACGAGCTCGCCGGGGCACATCGGCAGGGCCTGCGTGCCTTCGTCGACCTTGATGCCCGGGATGGCGCCGCTACTCTCGATCAGCTTCACCAGCGGCGTGCCGTCCTTCGCATCCTGCCAGATCGTCTCGTCATAGAGGATCACGCCGGAGATGTACTGGCTCATGGCTTCCCTGGATCGGAACAGCATCTCGCGGTAGTCGCGCCGGTTCGATTCCGTCGATTCCACGCCGATCGCGTCGAAGCGCTTCTTGATGGTGCCGGAGGATTCGTCGGCCGCAAGGATGCCCTTGCCGGGCGCGACCATGGCGGTCGCGATCCTGTTGAGCTCAGTCAGATCCATCGAGAGGTCCTCCCAAAACGATTCTGCCCTTGCCCGTGAAAATAGACCGTTCTCGGGCAAATGCCGAGTTAACGTTCGTCGCAGGGGTAAGGGGGTTCTCTGTCATTCCGGGATGCGCCGAAAGGCGCAGGCCCGGAATCCATAACCCCAGGCTGTGGTTATGGATTCCGGGCCCACGCTTCGCGTGTCCCGGAATGACGGGGAGGGTGAGTCCGGAGGCCTTACGCCACCGCGCGATCGCTACGCGACGCGGGGGTCGAGCTCGCCCTTGGCGTAGCGCTTGGCCATCTCGGCGGTGGTCAGGACCTTCTTGATCTTGGAGGCCTGGCCGGCGGTGTTGAACTCCTGGAGCCGCTGCTTGCACAGCTTGGTCATCGCTTCCATCGCCGGCTTCAGGTACTTGCGCGGGTCGAACTCTTCCGGATTGTCCTTCAGCACCTTCCGGATCTGGCCGGTCATCGCCATCCGGTTGTCGGTGTCGATGTTGATCTTGCGCACGCCGTTCTTGATGCCGCGCTGGATCTCGGCAACAGGCACGCCCCAGGTCGGCTTCATCTTGCCGCCATAGGTGTTGATGATGTCCTGGAGGTCCTGCGGCACCGACGACGAGCCGTGCATGACGAGGTGCGTGTTCGGCAGCTTGCGGTGGATCTCCTCGATCACCTTCATGGCGAGGATGTCGCCGTCCGGCTTGCGGGTAAATTTGTAAGCACCGTGCGAAGTCCCCATCGCGATCGCGAGCGCGTCGACCCTGGTCTCCTGCACGAACTTCACGGCCTCGTCCGGATTGGTCAGGAGCTGGTCGTGGCTGAGCTTGCCTTCGGCGCCGTGGCCGTCTTCCTTGTCGCCCATGCCGGTCTCGAGCGAGCCGAGCACGCCGAGCTCGCCCTCGACCGAGATGCCGCCGAGATGGGCCATGTCGGTCACGGTCTTGGTGACGCCGACATTGTAGCCCCAGTCGCCGGGGGTCTTGCCGTCGGCCTTGAGCGAGCCGTCCATCATCACCGAGGTGAAGCCGGCCTGGATCGCGGTCATGCAGGTCGCCGGCTCGTTGCCGTGGTCGAGATGCACGCAGACCGGGATGTGCGGATAGATCTCGGTCACCGCGTCCATCATGTGCTTGAGCATGACGTCGTTGGCGTAGGAGCGCGCACCGCGCGAGGCCTGGATGATGACGGGCGCATCGACCTGGTTGGCGGCGTCCATGATCGCCAGCGCCTGCTCCATGTTGTTGATGTTGAAGGCCGGTACGCCGTAATCGTTCTCAGCCGCATGGTCGAGCAATTGACGTAACGTGATCCGAGCCATGTGTCTTTTTCTCCGGTTTGGGCCTTCAGGGCCCGCTAGCTGCTTGTCGACTGACTACTTGATGCGCAGGACCTCGACGCCGGGCAGTGGCTTGCCTTCCATCCATTCAAGAAATGCGCCACCGGCGGTCGAGACATAGGTGAAGTCACCGGCCACGTGGGCCTGGTTGAGGGCCGCGACGGTGTCGCCGCCGCCCGCGATCGAGATCAACTTTTTCGCCTTGGTACGCTCGGCGGCGTGCTTGGCGGCCGCGACCGTGCCGCGGTCGAACGGCTGCATCTCGAAGGCGCCGAGCGGCCCGTTCCAGACCAGCGTCGCCGCGTCGTCGATCGCCGCGTGCACGCGCGCGACCGATTGCGGGCCGACGTCGAGGATCATGCCGTCGGCCGGGATCGCATCGAGGCCGTAGGCGTGGGACGGCGCGTTGGCCGCGAAATGATAGGCGACGGTGGCGTCGACCGGCAGGATGATGGCGCAGTTGGCGGCTTCCGCCTTCTCGATGATGCGCAGCGCGGTCGGCGCGAGATCCTTCTCGGCCAGCGACTTGCCGATGCCGACGCCCTGGGCGTGCAGGAAGGTGTTGGCCATGCCGCCGCCGATCACCAGCGCGTCGACCTTGCTGACGAGGTTTTCGAGCAGGTCGATCTTGGTCGAGACCTTGGCGCCGCCGATGATCGCGATGACCGGCTTGGTCGGCGAGCCCAGCGCCTTCTCCAGCGCATCGAGCTCGGCCTGCATGGTGCGGCCGGCATAGGCCGGCAGCTTGTGGCCGAGGCCTTCGGTCGAGGCGTGGGCGCGGTGCGCGGCCGAGAACGCGTCATTGACCCAGATGTCGCCGAGCCTGGCCAGTTCCGCGACGAAGGCGGGATCGTTCTTTTCCTCTTCCTTGTGGAAGCGGGTGTTTTCCAGGCACAGGATGTCGCCGTCCTTGAGTGCCGCCACGGCCGTGGCCGCGGGCTCGCCGATGCAGTCGTCGGCAAACGCGACGGGCTTGTTCAGGACCTTCGACAGCGCCTCGGTGATGGGCTTGAGCGACTCCTTGGCATCGCGTCCCTTCGGCCGGCCGAAATGCGCGAGCAGGATCACCTTGCCGCCCTTGTCGGCGAGCTCGGTGATGGTCGGCGCGACGCGCTCGAGCCGGGTTGCGTCGGTGACGCGCCCGTTCTCCATGGGCACGTTGAGGTCGACGCGCAGCAGCACGCGTTTGCCCTTCACGTCGACGTCGTCGAGGGTGCGGAATTTGTTCGCCATGGGATGGCCTCAACCA
Organism: Bradyrhizobium sp. USDA 3311; assembly: GCF_054062495.1. Taxonomy (NCBI): domain Bacteria; kingdom Pseudomonadati; phylum Pseudomonadota; class Alphaproteobacteria; order Hyphomicrobiales; family Nitrobacteraceae; genus Bradyrhizobium; species Bradyrhizobium sp. USDA 3311. The sequence goes on from NZ_JBSSFI010000001.1 coordinate 3,188,406, forward strand.
TTTGGACTGTCATTCCGGGGCGCGCTTAGCGCGAACCCTGGTGCGCAGTTGCGCACCTGAGAATCTCGAGATTCCGGGTCTGGTCCTTACGGACCATCCCGGAATGACGAAACCGCTGCGGAGTTAGATCACCTTCGCGATCGCGACCGCGGTGTCGGCCATGCGGTTCGAGAAGCCCCACTCGTTGTCGTACCAGGACATCACGCGCACCAGCGTGCCGTTCTGCACCTTGGTCTGGTCCTCGTGGAAGGTCGAGGAGTGCGGATCGTGGTTGAAGTCGATCGAGACGTTCGGCGCATTGGTGTAGCCGAGGATGCCCTTGAGCTGCTGCTCGGAGGCGCGCTTCATCGCCGCGTTGATTTCCTTCACGTCGGTGGCGCGCTTGGCAATGATCTTGAGGTCGACGACCGAGACGTTCGGGGTCGGCACGCGGATCGCGACGCCGTCGAGCTTGCCCTTCAGTTCCGGCAGCACGAGGCCGATCGCCTTGGCGGCGCCGGTCGAGGTCGGGATCATCGACATCGCCGCCGCGCGGCCGCGATAGAGATCCTTGTGCATGGTGTCGAGCGTCGGCTGGTCGCCGGTATAGGCGTGGATCGTGGTCATGAAGCCGGTCTCGATGCCGACGAGATCGTTCAGGACCTTGGCGACCGGCGCGAGGCAGTTCGTCGTGCAGGAACCGTTGGAGACGACCAGGTGATCCCTGGTCAGCGTGTCGTGGTTGACGCCGTAGACGATGGTGGCGTCGGCGCCGTCGGCGGGCGCGGAGACCAGCACGCGCTTGGCGCCGGCGGTCAGATGTGCGGAGGCCTTGTCCTTCGAGGTGAAGATGCCGGTGCATTCGAGCGCGATGTCGACGCCGAGATCCTTCCAGGGCAGCTTCGAGGGATCGCGCTCGGCGGTCACCTTGATCTTGCCGCCTCCGAGGCTGATCGAATCGCCGTCGACGGTGACGGTGCCGGGGAAGCGGCCGTGAACGCTGTCGAAACGGAGCAGATGGGCATTGGTCTCGACCGGGCCGAGGTCGTTGATGCCGACCACCTCGATATCCTTGCGGCCGGACTCTGCAATCGCCCGCAGGACGTTGCGGCCGATACGACCAAAACCGTTGATTCCAACGCGGACTGCCATCTTTCGTCTCCTTCAATGACCGTTGTCATCCCGCCGGACGCGCGGCTAACGCGTCAGCGAGGGTTTTTTAGGGCGGACGCCCGGTTCGGCCGGGCGGTGCTTGATCATATGGGACGTTACGTAGTCCTTTTTTTTGGCAAGCTCAACTCTCAGGATACGCGCTTCAGCACGGCGTTAACCGCAGCCTCGGCGGTAATGCCGAAATGCTTGTACAGGTCCTTCGCCGGCGCGCTCGCGCCGAACGAATGCATGCCGACAAATTCGCCATCCTGGCCGATCACAGCATCCCAGCCCCAGCGCACCGCGGCCTCGATCGCGACCTTCACCGGCGCGTTGCCGATGATCTCGGCGCGCTTGGCTTCTGGTTGCGCTAACAAAAGCTCGAGCGAGGGCACCGACACCACCCGTGACGGGATGCCGCGCTCGGCGAGCTGCTTCTGGGCGGCGACCGCGATTTCGACCTCGGAGCCGGAGGCGAACAGCGTCGCCTTGGCTTCGCCCTGCGCCGGAACCAGCTCGTAGGCACCGGCCGCGCAAGGATTGTCGTTCGGCGCGGTGGTGCGGAGCTGCGGCAGGTTCTGCCGCGTCAGCGCCAGCACCGTCGGGCCGTCGATGCGGTTGAGCGCGAGCTCCCAACACTCGGCGACCTCGATCGAGTCGCAGGGACGGAACACGCGCATGTTTGGAATGGCGCGAAGCGCGGCCAGATGCTCGACCGGCTGATGGGTCGGGCCGTCTTCGCCGAGGCCGATGGAATCGTGCGTCATCACGTAGACCACACCGGTGCCCATCAGCGCGGCAAGGCGCATCGCCGGACGCGCATAATCGGTGAACACCAGGAAGGTCGCGCCGTTCGGCGCGAAGCCGCCGTGCAGGAAGATGCCGTTCATCGCGGCGGCCATGCCGTGCTCGCGGATGCCGTAATGGATGAAGCGGCCCTTCGGCGTCTTGGCCGAGAAGGCGGTCGCCGACTTCGCCTTGTTGTTGTTGGAACCGGTGAGGTCGGCGGAGCCTGCGAGGAATTCCATCGGCATCGCGCCGGCAATGACTTCGATCACCGCTTCCGAGGATTTGCGGGTGGCCGCAACCAGCGGCTTTTCCAGCAGCTCCTTCTTGTACGCGCGCACCGCCTTTGCGAGCGAGGCCGGACGCTCATGGCGCAGGCGGCGCTCGAACTCGGCGCGCTTGCGGCTGCCGAGCTCGCCGAGCCGTCCTTCCCATTCCTGCCGAGCCGCAGCGCCGCGGCTGCCGGCCGCGCGCCAGGCTTTCAGCACGTCGTCGGGCACCGAGAACGGCTCGAGCGAGATGCCGAGATTTTCCTTGGCGGCCTTGAGCTCCTCGGCGCCGAGCGCCTCGCCGTGCACCTTCGACGTGCCGGCCTTGTGCGGCGCGCCGAAGCCGATGGTGGTGCGGCAGGCGATCAGCGTCGGCTTGTTGGATTTCTTCGCGCGCGTGATGGCCGCTGTGATGGCGGCCTGGTCGTGGCCGTCGATCTTCTCGGCGGCCCAGCCGGCGGACTTGAAGCGCTTCACCTGGTCGACGGAATCGGCGATCGAGGTCGGGCCGTCGATCGAGATGCCGTTGTCGTCGTAGAGCACGATCAGCTTGTTGAGCTTCCAGTGCCCGGCCATCGCGATCGCTTCCTGCGACACGCCTTCCATCAGGTCGCCGTCGGAGGCGAGCACGAAGGTGTGGTGATCGACGATCTTCTTGCCGAACTCGGCGGCGAGCATCTTCTCGGCGAGCGCCATGCCGACCGCGGTCGAGATGCCCTGGCCGAGCGGACCGGTGGTGGTCTCGATGCCCTTGGTGTGGAAGTTCTCCGGGTGGCCAGGCGTCAGCCCGCCGAGCTGGCGGAATTGCTTGAGCTGGTCCAGCGTCATGTCGGCATTGCCGGTCAGGTACAGCAGCGAATAGAGCAGCATCGAGCCGTGGCCGGCCGACAGCACGAAGCGGTCGCGGTCCGGCCAGGCGGGCGCGGCGGCGTCGAATTTCAGGAACTGCGTGAACAGCACCGTGGCGATGTCGGCGGCGCCCATCGGCAGGCCGGGATGGCCCGATTTCGCCTTCTCGACAGCGTCCATCGAAAGGCCGCGGATCGCGTTGGCCATACGGGAGTGGTCGACCTGCGTATGGGCCATACGGGTGGCATCGAGCTGCATCATGATGAAAATCCGTCTGGAATGAGGTGCTTGATGGCCGTGTGCGCCGCGCTGGATCGAGCCTGGCGGTCACGGGAGGTTGGGGGCTGGATAGCATCTCGGTTCCGGGAGTCCAAGGCAATCAAACGCCGGTTTGGCCGCAAAAGTTGCCTGCGGCATGATCCGGAAAAGCCGCAGCCGCGGATCATGCAGATCTGGAACCAGCCGGCCGCCATGCCGAGGGCCGATCTAGCAGTGCATAGTTTCGCGGCGACATTGCGCTGGGCTAGCTTGCCACGTAAATTTCTGCTTCTAACCGCTTGCCGAACCGAGTCTTTTGCCGGGCGGCAAGCCCCGATGCAAAGGCCACCAAGGTCCGCCGCTGACCGCATGAACGATCGCGTATCCAACAGTTCCGCCATGACGGAGTCCTCCGCCGTCGAGATCGAGATCGCGACCCGCAGGCTCATGGCGGCGCTCGACGCGCTCGAAAGCGCGGTTGAGCGGCGACGCGATGCCGATCGCGACGAGAACGAACTCGCCGCGCGAATCCAGGCGCTCGGCGCGGACCGCTCGCGGCTTGCCGATGAGCTCGACGGCGCGCTGGTGAAGGCGCGCAAGCTCGAGCGCACCAATCGCGAGATCTCCGATCGGCTGGATTCCGCGATCGTCACGATACGCTCGGTGCTCGATACCGGAGAGGATGGATGAGCCACATCAACGTCACCATCAACGGCCGGCAATACCGCATGGCCTGCGAGGAGGGCCAGGAGGTGCGGCTGCTCAAGCTCGCCGAAAGCCTGGAGACGCGGATTCAGTCGCTGCGCGGAAAATTCGGCGAGATCGGCGATGCCAGGCTTACGGTGATGGCGGCACTGACCGTCTGCGACGAGCTGGTCGACGCCGGCAACCGCGTCCGCACCATGGAGCAGGAATTGACCGAGCTGCGGGATTTCCGCAATGCCGCCGTCGAGCGCGCCAGGATGACGCAGACCGCGGTGGTCAACGCGCTGAACGCTGCTGCTGAGCGCATCGAGAAGTCGACCCAGGTCCTGAACCGGACCGTCGGAGGCGGCATCGCGATCGGGTAGGGACCGCGGAAGACTCGATCAGTTGGTCCGCTCGATGTAACCGCGGGCTCAACCTCTCCCGCTTGCGGGAGAGGTCGGCGCGAAGCGCCGGGTGAGGGCTCTCACCTCTTGGGGAATCTCAGTGCGGAGACACCCTCTCCCCAACCCTCCCCCGCAAGCGGGGGAGGGAGCGCACTTCCGCCGTGGCGGCAGGAAGGACTGATTTCATTGCACCGAAGCTCGGCAGCCCGTCGGCGGGCTGGCGGTTCGTCAGTATCGTTGTTACATTGCAAAGGCGAGGCTGCGACGCGCGTCCGGAGCCATATATCCCCGGGGCCTTATCGATCCTTTAGGGAACTGTCCCTGGCCGGGCCCGTGGGCCCGGACATATGGTGCCCACCTACTTTCGTAGGGAACTCCGGGATCGAGTGCTTCAACGGCGTCCGCGGCTTCGCACTTTTGTTTGCTTGGTTTGTGCTTGTCGAAATTGCGTCCCCGACACGCTTGCGGTTCAATTGAGTCTCGGTGTCATGCCCGCGAAGGCGGGCATCCAGTACGCCGCGGCGTCTCGGTTCTTGCAACTCGCGTCTCTGGAATACTGGATCACCCGCTTTCGCGGGTGATGACAGCGGAGCGAGGCTCTGCCTTCGGGGGAAAGCGCGCATGTCCAATTCGAAAGCCGAGCTCCGTGCCAAAGCCCTCGCCAAACGCGACGCGCTGAGCGAGAAGAAGCGCGCCGCCGCTGCCACCAAGCTCGCCAAGCGCGGGCTGCCGTTCAAGCTGCTGCCCGGCAGCATCGTCTCCGGCTATTCGCCGATCCGCAGCGAGATCGACCCGATGCCGCTCTTGAGGAAGCTCGCCGAGGAGGGCGCAAGGCTGGCGCTGCCCTGTGTCACCGCGCGCGGCCAGTCGCTGGTCTTCCGTATCTTTCATCCGAACGACCGGCTGATGCTCGGCCCGCTCGGCATTCCCGAGCCGTCGCCGGCAGCAAGCGAAGTCATCCCCGACATCATGCTGACGCCGCTCGCGGCCTTCGACCGGCTCGGCCACCGCATCGGTTATGGTGCCGGGCATTACGACTTCACCTTCGCTCACTTGCGCAAGACCAAGCAAATCGTCGGCATCGGGCTTGCGTTTGCCGCGCAGGAGATCGAGGCGGTTCCGGCACTATCCCACGACGTCGCGCTGGATTATGTGCTAACGGAATCGGACGTGTTCGATTTCCGGAGTTCTGAAGTTGCGCATTCTCTTCGTGGGTGATGTCGTCGGCCGTGCGGGGCGCACGGCCATCGCCGAATATCTGCCCGGCATGGTCAAGGACTGGTCGCTCGATTTCGTCGTCGTCAACGGCGAAAATTCCGCCGGCGGCTTCGGCATCACCGAAGCGATCTATCAGGAGTTTCTCGATGCCGGCGCCGACGCGGTGACGCTCGGCAATCACTCCTGGGACCAGCGCGAGGCCCTGGTGTTCATCGAGCGCGCCGACCGCCTGGTGCGGCCCGCGAACTATCCGCGCGGCACGCCCGGCCGCGGCGCGGCGCTGGTCGAGACCAAGAACGGCAAGCATGCGCTCGTCGTCAATGCTTTGGGCCGCGTCTTCATGACTCCGTTCGACGATCCCTTTGCGGCGCTGGAGCGCGAGCTCGGCGCCTGTCCGCTCGGCGTTGCAGCGGATGCGATCGTCGTCGATTTCCATTGCGAGGCGAGCAGCGAGAAGCAGGGCATCGGCTTCTTCTGCGACGGCCGCGCCAGCCTCGTCGTCGGCACCCACACCCATGTGCCGACCGCCGATCACCAGATCCTCAACGGCGGCACCGCCTACATGACGGATGCCGGCATGACCGGCGACTACGATTCCATCATCGGCATGCAGAAGGAAGAACCGCTGCGCCGGTTCACGTCGGGGATTCCCTCCGGCCGGTTCGAGCCGGCGGCCGGAGTGGCGACGCTCAGCGGCGTTGCGATCGAGACCGACGATGCAACGGGCCTCGCGCTGCGGATCGCGCCGGTGCGCGTGGGCGGCCGGCTGGAGCCGGCGACACCGAGGTTCTGGTTGAGCTGACGGTCGCGCTACACACTCGCTGTCGTCCCGGCGAAAGGCCGGGACCCATAACCCCAGGGAGAAGTGTGGGGCACAGCTCCCACTCCAAGTCTTCGCCAAACTACTCCCTGTGGGTATGGGTCCCGGATCTGCGCTTCGCTTGTCCGGGACGACGGCGGAAATTGATGCGCGCGATTGCGCATCAATCTCCGCCGCGGATGGCTGCGCGCTACTCCGCCGTCTGCCCTCGCAGCTCCGCGACGTCCTTCGCCGTCAGCTTCGAGCCCTTCGCACCGAACCGCGCCGTCACATAGTTCGCCACCGCCGCGATCTCGTCGTCGGTGTAGGCGTTGCCGAACGCCGGCATCGATAGCGCACCATCCGGCGTATGCCGCCTGGTGCCTGAGATCACGATCTGCGCGACGTTGGTGGCGGTGGGGTCGTTGACGGCCCAGGTGCCGGTGAGTGTCGCCATCGGCGACACCGGGCTCTCGCCGCTCCAGCCGTGGCAGCTGGCGCAGGCGCTGGCGAACACCTTCTTGCCGCGGGCGTCGGCCGTCACGCCGTCCTTGTGCGAGGCGGGCGCGACCGGCGCCGTGGTGGCGGGGAGGTCGGGCGAGGGCTGCGGCGGCACGCTGCGCAGGTAAGCAACGATGCTGCTTATGTCTTCGGGGGCGAACTGGCTGAAGCTGTGGTCGACGGCTTCACCCATCGGACCCGAGGCCGAGCCGTGGCCCGGCGCATGGCCGAGCGACAGATACGAGATCAGATCCGCGTCGCTCCAGTTGCCGAGACCTGTCGCCTTGTCCGACGAGATGTTGAAGGCGCGCCAGCCCGCCGTGATAGCGCCGGCGAACTTCTTGCGGTTATCCAGCGCGAAGCCGAGATTGCGCGGCGTGTGGCACTCGCCGCAATGCGCCAGCGCTTCGGCGAGATATGCCCCGCGATTCCATTCCGGGCTCTTCGACGTATCCGGCGCAAAGCGCGTGTCCGGATTGAACACGGCCGACCAGAAGATCATCGCCCAGCGCTGGTTGAACGGGAACGACAGCGTGTTGTCGGGCGCCTTGGCGCGCACCGCCGGCAGGCTGAACAGATACGCTTTCACCGCGAGCACGTCCTCGTCGGTCATGAAGGTGTAGGACGTGTACGGCATCGCCGGATAGAGCCGCGCGCCGTCATTGCGTTTGCCGTGCTGGACCGCGTTCAGAAAATCCTGGTCGCTGTAATTGCCGATGCCGGTGTCCTTGTCCGGCGTGATGTTGGTCGAATAGAGCGTGCCGAACGGCAGCTTGAAGGCGAGCCCGCCGGAATAGTCCTCCTCGCCCGGCTTGGTGTGGCAGACCATGCAGTCGGCGGCCTTCGCCAGATATTCGCCGCGTTCGACCAGGCTCGCTTTCTCCAGCTTTGCCGGCACGCCGGTCGGCTTTCCGGCGCGGTAATCCGCCAGCGCCACTTTCGTGCCGCCGGCAAAGTCGAGCGGGCCGGGCCCGCGGATGAGGAAGACGCCAAGCGCCACCGCGACGATGGCGATCACAACGATACTTGTGAGGATACGCATCGTGCCGCTCATGCCTTCTTCCCCGCAGCCAGCAGTTTCCGGTCGATCGGCAGGCGCCGCAGCGCCACGCCGGTTGCGGCGTAAATCGCGTTGCGCAGCGCCGGTGGCCCCGCCGTCGTGCCGGTCTCGCCAATTCCGCCGGGTGCCTCGCCGCTCTTGACGACGTGAACCTCGATCTTGGGCGTCTGATGGATCCGCAGCATCCGGTAGTCGTTGAAGTTGGATTGCTGGACGCGCCCCTTTTCGATGGTGATCTCGCCGTAGAGCGCGGCGGTAAGGCCGAAGATCAGCCCGCCCTCGACCTGAGCCACGATCGTATCGGGATTGACGGCGATGCCGGTATCCACCACCGAGGTCGCACGGCGTAGATTGATCTCGCCTTGCTCGTCGACCTCAGCCTCCACAACGGTTGCGATGAAACTCCCGAAAGACGGCTGCAGGCACACGCCGCGCCCGACGCGCGCCGGCAAGGGTTGACCCCAATTGGCTTTCTCTGCCGCAAGATTGAGGACGGACAGGAAGCGCGGTTGATTGGCCAGCATTCCACGGCGAAACTCGACCGGGTCCTTGCCCGCCTTGCGCGCCAGTTCGTCGATGAAGCATTCGACCGCGAACACGTTGTTGTTGGGCCCGACCCCGCGCCAGAACCCCGTTGGTATCGCCGGCGGTTCGGCCCGCACATATTCGACGTGGACATTCGGGATGTCGTAGGGCACGTCGGTGGCGCTGTCGATCGCGTCGATATCGATGCCCTTCTGGAAGGCCGGCGGCAGCCAGCGCGCGATGATCGCAGCGCCGGCAATCTTGTATTTCCAGCCGACGATCTTGCCGGCCGACAAGGTCGCTGCGATCGTATCGCGATAGACCGGTCGATAGACGTCGTGCTGAATGTCCTCCTCGCGGGTCCACACGACCTTGACCGGCCCGTCGACCTCCTTGGCGATGCGAACGGCCGCGACCACCATGTCAGGCTCGAGCTTGCGGCCGAAGCCGCCGCCCAGCAGGTGCTGGTTGACGGTCACCTTCTCGACCGGGAGCCCGGCCGCCTTTGCCGCCTCCGACTGCACGCGCGCCATGATCTGCGTTCCGGTCCAGATTTCGCAGGAATCGGGCGTGCAATGCACCGTGGCGTTCAACGGCTCCATCGTTGCGTGGGCGAGAAACGGCAGCTCGAACGAAGCTTCGAGTTTTTCGCCGCTCGCGAGGCCCTTGGCGATGTCGCCGGTGGATCTGGCGACCACGCCGTCCTTTGCGCTGGCGGCGCGCAAATCGTCCCAAATCGCTTTCGAATTGAGCTTTGCGTTCGGTCCCTCGTTCCACGTGATGTCGAGCGCATCCAGGCCTTTTTTCGCCGCCCACATGTGATCGCCGACGACGGCGACGAGATCGTCGAGCACGACGATCTTTCGCACGCCCGGAATCTTCTTCGCGGCACGATCATCGACCTTGCCGACCTTGCCGCCGAAAACCGGGCACTGCGCCAGCGTTGCGAACTTCATGTTCGGCACGATGGCGTCGATGCCGTAGACGGCCTTGCCGTTGACCTTCTCGGGTGTATCGAGCCGCTTGAACGGCTGGCCGATATAGACGAAATCCTTGGGGTCCTTGAGCGGGACGTCCTTGGGCGGCGTCTGGCCGCTCGCGGCAGCCGCAAGCGCGCCATAGGAGAGCGTCCGGCCGCTCGCCTTGTGGGTCACCTCGCCCTTCGACGTCGTGCAACTGGCGGGATCGACGTTCCATTGCGCAGCTGCAGCCTGCACCAGCATGGCACGCGCGCTGGCGCCGGCTTCACGCAGCGGCTTCCAGAATGCCCGGACCGATGTGGAGCCACCGGTCGCCTGAATGATGAAGATCGGATTGCCGTAGAGCTTCTCGTTGGCCGGTGCGTGCAGCAGTTGGACTTTCGACCAATCCGCGTCGAGCTCTTCCGCCAGGATCATCGAGATCGCGGTGTAGATTCCCTGCCCCATCTCGACCTGCGGCATCACCAGCGTGGTCGCACCTTCAGGGTCGATGCGGATGAAGGCGTTGGGCGCGAACTTGCCGTCGGTCGTATCCTTCGGCTGCACCGGCTCGTTGACGGCGGCGCGCAGCGGCAGGTGGAAGGCGAGCAGGAAACCGGTGGCGAGGCCGCCGGTCAGGAGCGTGCGGCGGGAGACGTTGTTGTGTGCATTCATGGCGGACCTCACGACTGACGGCCGGAGGCCGCCTGCTTGATGGCCTCGCGGATTCGCACATAGGTGCCGCAGCGGCAGATGTTGCCGGCCATGGCGGCGTCGATGTCGGAATCGTCTGGGTTGGGCGTTGCCGCGAGCAGTGCCGCGGCCGACATGATCTGGCCGGACTGGCAGTAACCGCACTGGATCACTTCGGCATCGAGCCAAGCCTTCTGCACCTTCGCGCCCGCAGGCGTGCTGCCGATATGCTCGATGGTGGTGATGGCGCGGTTCTGGACCGCGCTCACCGGCAGCACGCAGGAGCGCACCGCCTTGCCGTCGACATGCACCGTGCAGGCGCCGCATTGCGCGATGCCGCAGCCGAACTTGGTGCCGGTCATCCCGAGGATGTCGCGCAGCACCCACAGCAGCGGCATTTCCGGCGGCGCGTCGAAGGATTTCGTTTCGCCATTGATGGTGAGAACTGTTGCCATATGCATCCCCTTGCTCGACGATCGCTTGCGGCGATCAATTCGGCGAATTTCCGCGCGACCATAATCATAACGACGCGAAACGATGAAGCGTCGAAATTCCCGGCAATGCATATTTGCGCGACTGACGCGTCAGGCCATGACGTTCACGAATTTGTGCGGCGGCTCATTGATATGATAATCGTCATGTTTTGGCGCATTTTCGCCGCGCGCGCCGTGAATCGCCGCGGATGACCGTGCGAATGCGCAAAATCATGCGATCACGAAATTCGTGCGATTGGGAAAAGCGGGCGACGGCGAGCACGGTGCACGGGATCAATTGCAACGGCCAATGGCCGGATGGCCGACGTGCGCGATGATGACATCATGCTCCTGGTTTGCCCGACGGAGCAATGGCCGCACTAGGCGCTTCTCGACGCACCTCCGTCAGGGCGCCACGAGAGCCTCATCTCACCAGACGCTAAGCAATTGATTCCGCGCGCCCCGGCTACTGTGCATGGGGTTGTTTTTCAGGTTTTTGATTGAAGGTCGCAGGAGCGGCCGTCGCGAGATCCTTCAGCCGTGCCGGAAGCCCATCCGGAAAGCCCCCCAGTGCCTGCCGCGGATCATGATCGGCGAGGACAGATCCTTCATCAGCACGAACTGCCCGCCGCCCATGTCGCGGCGGTAGGTCTGGAGCAGGAACGGCTTGGTGTTCGCAGCGACCTTCTTCACCGCGCGATCGGTGAACAGGCGGCGGTTGCGACAATTGGCGTTGTTCCAGACCGGGTCCTTGCCCTGTGGCAGGCGGTAGTTCGGATTGTGGGTCGGCAGGTAGCCGCCCTTAGCCCAGGCGACGCAGAACACGATGCGGGGATCGGCTTTCTGGATCGGGTCCTGGATGGCGGGCAGCACGCGATCGGTGAAGTCGACGTAGCTGGTGAGATACTGCTTTGGATCGGTGCCGGGAATCTCACGGTACTGCTCGTCCATGAGCTGGTCGAGCGTGATCTCGCCGCGATCGATCGCGGCCTCGAACTCGGCCGAGATCCGCTTGGCGGTCTCGACGACCGCGCGGATCAGCGGCGCGTCCGACGTCTCCACGCCGCTGTCGGCGATCATCGCGATCAGGCCTTCGGAGGTGTCGAGCAGCTTGGCCACCCGCTCGTCGGCGTATTTGAGGTCGCGCGAGGAGAGGTCGACGCCCTTGGCGAGCTCGTTGAGCTCGCTGATGACGGTGTCGCAATGGCCGAGATTGGAGGTCGCCGCGCGCGCGACGCTGTCGATCTCCGCTTCCACGGAGGCGAAGCCCTGCTGGACGCGCGAGATGATGCTGGAGATCTGCTGGGCGCCTTCGCCGGCGGTCTTCGCGCGCTGCGAGGCGTCGCTGCTCTCGCCGATCAGGCCTTCGATCTGGCCGTCGAGATCGCGCACGGTGTCGGAGATCTGGTGCGTCGCCTGGCGGGTGGCTTCCGCGAGGTTCTTCACCTCGCTCGCGACCACCGCGAAGCCGCGGCCGGCATTGCCGGCGCGCGCGGCTTCGATGGTTGCGTTCAGCGCAAGCAGGTTGGTCTGCTTCGCGATCGCCTCGATCGAGCCGGACACCTTGGCCACCTGCGCCAGCGCCGAGCCGACCGCGCTCAGGCGCGCCTCGATCCGCCCAACGGCGGCGACAAGCTCGGAGATGTGGCTGACGGCGGTATCGACCGCGCTGCGCGACTGCGCGATCTCGCCGACCGCCGCGGACGTCGTCGTTTGCACCGCCTGCGACGCATTGGCGATGTCGTGGTTGGCCGAGACCATCGTCTCCGCCGTCTCCTGGAGGTGATGGAACCGTTCCGACTGGTTCGCGACCCGGTTGGCGACTTCCTGGACGTTGCCCGCGATGTCGGCGAGCTCCACGCCGAGACCGCCGATGCGGTCGGCGAGCTGGTCGATCAGGCGTTCAGCCAGCGTCCGGTTCGACCCGGTGTCCAATACTGCAAGTTGTGCCAGAGACATGTACGGGTTTTCTCCAGTCAGAGCCGTGGATTGGCTCTCGGCGGCATTCCCATTCCAGTTTCGACCTTAGAGGATGATTCGCGAGCGGCGTCTTGCCCAGGAGTGCACGAGAGCGGGCACTACAGCTTGTAAGCTGTGCGGAATCCGCCCCAGTGCCGGCCCTGCACGCGGATCGGGACGTCGATTTCGCGCATCATCACCGTATTCCCGTTGCCCATGTCGCGCGCATAACTCTGGACCAGGTACGAGCGCAGGTTGCGCGCGGCCGCGAGCCCCGCCGGATCGTTGAAGATGCGCCGGTTGCGGCTGTTGGCCGTGTTCCAGGCGGCGTCGCCCGGCCGCTGCGGATGCGAATAGATCTTGTTGTGCACCGGCAGGAAGCCGTTGCGGTCGACCATGGCGCAGAACGCCATGCGCGGTTCCTTGGCGAGAAACGCTTCCTGGAACGGCGGCAGTGCGCGGTCGGCCCAGTCCAGATATCTGGTGCGGTATTGCTGTGGATTGGTGCCTGCGATCTCCACATAGTCGGTGTCGAAGAGGTCGTCGATCCTGACCTCGCCGCGTGCAACCGCCTGCTCGAAGATTTGGGTCAGCGCGTTGCCCGCTTCCATGGCGCGGGTGACGAACTCCGTGTTCTCCTCGTGGATCGACCACAGCCGGTCTTCGATCTTCTCGCGGAGCTCGGCATCGGGATTGACGAAATGCGCGCGGGCTCCGGCCTTGGACTGCTCGACGACGCGCAGGCGGCAGGCGCCGACGGCTTCGAGCGTGCCTTCGATCATCGCCTGCGGCGCCAGCCGGCCTGCATCCGCACCGCCGATCAGCACGCCGTCCATCGCGATCTCGTAGACCGGCATCACGCCGCGCGCGCTCTCGAATTTGAGATGGCAGGGCAGGCGCTCGGTCTTGCGGCGGTCGTCGTGCTCGCTCTGGCGCAGCAGCACCGCGCAGCGCGATTTCAGCTTCTGTGCGAAGGTGGTGACCGCCTTGCCGGCGCTGGCGACGTTCTCGCCATGGGTCTCGGCCGCCTTGGTCGCGGCATCGATCTCGGCCGCGCTCTGGCCGACCGAGACGATGAACTCGGAGGCGCTGGCGGCATTGCCGGAGACTTCGCTCGTGGTGGCGTTCTGCTCGGCGACCGCGCCGTTGACGGTTTCGAATACCGGGCGGATCGCCTCGATCGCCTGCGAAATGCGGTGCACGGCATCGGCGGAGCCGGCGGCGTCGCGCTGGAGCGCGTCGATCTTTTTGGTGATCTCTTCCGTCGCGCTCTGGGTCTGCACCGCGAGCGCTTTCACTTCGGTCGCGACGACCGCAAAGCCCTTGCCCGCAGCGCCCGCGCGCGCGGCCTCGATGGTCGAGTTGAGCGCGAGCAGCGTCGTCTGCCGCGCGATCTGCGCGATCAGATTGACGACGTTGCCAATGGCGGCGGAGGACTCGCGCAGTCGGTCGACATTGGCGCGGGCTTCCTGCGCCGCGGCACTGGCCTCGTCGGCGAGCTTGCCGGCCGCGCGAACCTGCGCGCCGATGCCCAGCGCGGACTGGGTGAACTTGTCGGCGGCATGGGCGAAGGTGGATGCGGTCGACTGTGAGGCGTTGGTGCGGCCGGTCAGGGCGTCGGTCCGGTCGCGGATGGCCGCAAGCGTCGTGGCGGTCGCTTCGGCGCCGCCGGCCACCGAATTGGCGGCGCGCTCGAGCTGGCGAATCATCGCGCCCAGCTCGAGTTCCAGCAGTTCCAGGATTTCCCTGGCAGAATCGCTCTCAGCGGCCGGGCCGGGCTCGGAATGGGCCGGCGGCGCCGCAGCCTGCGGGGCGGCCGCGGGCGCAGCCATGTCCGGCAGAGGCTTCCGAAATAGTCCGAACGCCATCAGGTCTCTCTTGTCGGGGGACGGTCGTACGCTATTTTCGCAGGCCGGAATGAAGTCAGGGTTAACGATGCCTGACATCTGGGCAAGGGCCACTACGGTGTTACCTTAAAGTCGTAGAGCCTCTTTCATTCCGGTGGGTTGGCGGCCTATAAGGCCGCGCTTCCCACGCTCACCTTAGGCGCACGATTCCTTTACGAGACCACGCATGGCCGGACATTCCCAATTCAAGAACATCATGCACCGCAAGGGGCGGCAGGATGCCCAGAAGTCGAAGCTGTTCGGCAAGCTGGCGCGGGAAATCACCGTCGCCGCCAAGCTCGGCACGCCCGACCCCGCCATGAACCCGCGCCTCCGCGCCGCCGTGATCGCCGCGCGCGCGGAGAACATGCCGAAGGACAATATCGAGCGCGCCATCAAGAAGGCGCTCGGCAGCGACGGCGAGAACTATGACGAGATCCGCTACGAGGGCTATGGCCCCGGCGGCGTCGCCGTCATCGTCGAGGCGCTGACCGACAACCGCAACCGCGCCGCCTCCGACATCCGCTCCTTCTTCACCAAGTCGGGCGGCAATCTCGGCGAAACCGGTTCGGTCTCCTTCATGTTCGACCGCACCGGCATCATCGAATACGACCGCAGCGTCGCTTCCGACGACGCGGTGCTCGATGCCGCGATCGAGGCCGGCGCAGACGACGTCGTCTCCGGCGAAGGCGGACACGAGATCTACGCCTCGACCGAAGGCTATCGCGACGTCGCCAAGGCGCTGGAAGCCAAGTTCGGCGAGCCGCGCAAGGCCGCGCTGATCTGGAAGCCGCAGAACACGGTCGCCGTCGATGACGAGACCGGCGAGAAGCTGCTCAAGCTGATGGACCTGCTCAACGAGCACGACGACGTCCAGAACGTCTACGCCAATTTCGAGGTGTCGGACGCGCTTGTTGCCAAGATGGGCGGGTAGGGGACACACGAACGGTGCGCGCCCTCGCCCCGCTCTGCGGGGAGAGGGTTGGGGTGAGGGGCTGTTTCGGCGTCGGCGGTGATAGAGGGACTCGTGGAGAGTCCCCTCACCCGGAATCCGCGCTTCGCGCGCATTCCGGCCTCTCCCCGCAAGCGGGGAGAGGCGAAGAGCGACACTTCCCCTGTTACTTCCGTTCTGTTTCTGTTTCCCCCGCCGCAGCCAGCCGCTATCACTGGCCCATGACTGCGCTCCCGATTCGTGGCCCCGTTCGCATCATCGGCATCGACCCTGGCCTGCGCCGTACCGGCTGGGGCGTGATCGAGGCTGAGGGCAACCGCCTGATCTATGTCGCCTGCGGTTCGGTGGAACCGCCGGACGACCTGCCGCTGTCCAGCCGCCTGCTCGCGATCCACGAAGGGCTCGCCTCTGTCCTGTCCGATCACAAGCCGATGGAAGCCGCCGTCGAGCAGACTTTTGTGAACAAGGACGGCGTTGCGACGCTGAAGCTCGGCCAGGCCCGGGGCGTCGCCATGCTGGCGCCCGCAATGTTCGGCATCAGCGTCGCCGAATATGCGCCGAACCAGGTGAAGAAGACTGTGGTCGGCGCCGGCCATGCCGACAAGCAACAGATCGCGATGATGCTGAAGATATTGCTGCCGAAGGCCGAACCGCCGTCAGCCGACGCTGCCGACGCGCTCGCCATCGCCATCACCCACGCCCATCACCGCCAGAGCACGGCGCTCAGGCTGAAGGTGGTGGGAGTTTAAGTTCGAGTCATGAGGCGCAACATGAGCCGCACGCACACTCTTCTCCCTCCCCCCTTGTGGGGGAGGGTTGGGGAGGGGGGCAGCCCCGGGCGCCGGCGTCTGTGGCTTACCCCCCTCCCGGATCGCCTTCGGCGATCCGACCTCCCCCACAAGGGGGGAGGTAACAAGAAGAGCGCTGCGCAATCATGATCGGCAAGCTGAAGGGCCTGATCGATTCCTACGGCGAGGATTTCGTCATCCTCGACGTCGGCGGCGTCGGCTACCAGGTGCATTGCTCGACGCGCACGCTGCAGCATCTGCCGTCGCCCGGCGAGGCCGCCGTGCTGTCGATCGAGACCTATGTCCGCGAGGACCAGATCAAGCTGTTCGGCTTCCGCACCGACCAGGAGCGTGAATGGTTTCGCCTGCTCCAGACCGTGCAGGGTGTCGGCGCCAAGGTCGCGCTCGCGGTGCTCGGCACGCTGGCGCCCTCCGACCTCGCCAATGCGATTGCGCTGCGCGACAAGGCCGCGGTGGCACGCACGCCGGGCGTCGGCCCCAAGGTCGCCGAGCGCATCGTCACCGAATTGAAGGACAAGGCGCCGGCCTTCGCCAATGTCGATCCCGCCGTGGTGCATCTTGCCGGTGCCGTCGACGACCAGCGCGCGCCGCGCCCGGTGGCGGATGCGATCTCCGCGCTGGTCAATCTCGGCTATGGCCAGCCGCAGGCCGCCGCGGCCATCGCGTCGGCCTCGCGCAGCGCCGGTGAAGGCGCCGAGACGGCGCAGCTCATTCGCCTCGGTCTGAAGGAACTCGCGAAGTGAGCGATCCCAAGGCCAACCGCATGGTCTCGCCAGAGCGCCGCAGCGACGATGTCGGCGATACCGCGCTGCGCCCGCAATCGCTGTCCGACTTCGTCGGCCAGCAGCAGGCGCGCAAGAACCTCTCGATCTTCATCGAGGCGGCGCGCAAGCGCGGCGAGGCGCTGGATCATGTGCTGTTCGTCGGGCCCCCCGGCCTCGGCAAGACCACGCTGGCGCAGATCGTAGCCAAGGAGCTCGGCGTCGGCTTTCGCGCCACGTCGGGTCCCGTGATTGCCAAGGCCGGCGATCTCGCCGCCCTGCTGACCAACCTCGAAGAGCGCGACGTGCTCTTCATCGACGAGATCCATCGCCTCAGCCCGGCGGTGGAAGAGGTGCTCTATCCCGCGATGGAGGATTTTCAGCTCGACCTCATCATCGGCGAGGGCCCGGCGGCGCGCTCGGTGAAGATCGAGCTGTCGAAGTTCACCCTCGTCGGCGCCACCACGCGTGCGGGCCTCCTCACCAATCCCTTGCGTGACCGTTTCGGCATTCCGGTCCGGCTCAATTTCTACACGATCGAGGAGCTCGAAAGCATCGTCAGCCGTGGCGCGCGCGTGCTGAACGTCGGCATGAGCGCGGACGGCGCCAACGAGATCGCGCGCCGCGCCCGCGGCACGCCGCGCATCGCCGGGCGCCTGCTCCGGCGCGTGCGCGATTTTGCTTCCGCCGCGGATGCCGAAACGATCGATCGCAAGATCGCCGATCACGCGCTGAGCGCGCTCGAGGTCGACGCCGCGGGCCTGGACGCCATGGACCGCCGCTACCTCACCACCATCGCGATGAACTATGGCGGCGGTCCCGTCGGTGTCGAGACGATGGCCGCAGCGCTCTCCGAGCCGCGCGATGCGATCGAGGACATCATCGAGCCCTATCTGATCCAGTGCGGCTATCTCCAGCGCACCCCGCGCGGCCGCCTGCTCACCTCGCACGCCTTCCGCCATCTCGGTCTCGCCGAACCCAATCGCGATGCGGCGCAGTTCGGCCTGTTCGGCACCGACGAAAGCGACGACTGATCGCCGAAGTCGATGAACCCGCAGGTTCCATCCCAGCACTAATCCGAACGCGCGGCGAACGGGATCGCCGCACACGGACTGGAGTGGGAAGGAATGGAGCCGACGGACGACACGAGGCTGCTCAAGACCATCGCGGCCGCGCCGCAGCTGCGCACGCCTGACGAAACCGAGGCGTTGCTGGATTCGATGCCGCTTGGCGAGCTGGCATCGATGTGGTGCGCGCTTCAGCGCGTCAGCCGTCGCGACCAGGTCGGCAGCATCTGGGCCATCAAGGTCTATTTCGACCATCTGCCGCATCGCCGGCCGCAAGCCGCGCTTGATCTCGTGCTCGATGTGCTCAAGACCGAGGCCGACAAGCCGACGGTGATGCAGCTGAACGACAAGTTCCTGCTGGCGCTATTCTATGCGCATGGCAAGGAGATGATGGCGCGTGTCGAGCAGGAAGCCGCGCACAATGACAGGCTGCGCTGGCTGCTGGGCGGCGTGCATGTCGGTCCCGACGATCCCTTGATGTCGCGTATTGCAAGCCTGGCCGATCGCGAGGCGTGGCATGCCGACCATCTGGCGCAGCGCACGCCGCGCGAGCCGCTCGATTGCGCCAACATGTCGGTTGCCGAGCTCGCGCGCGCCTGGGTCGAGCAATATTCCAGATCCGAGCGCGACCAGGACGACAATCTGTTCGCGATCATGGATTTCGAGCGCGACCTGCGCGAGGACGATCCCGACAGGATGATCGACCTGATCCTGGAGATCCTCAAGATCGAGTCCAACCCGGTGCTGCTGTCGCTGCTGGCCGCCGGTCCCCTCGAAGACGTGATCAGCGCCGGGACGATCGACCGCATCGAGCGCGAGGCGCGCGCCGACGCACGTTTTCGCGACCTGCTCGGCGGCGTCTGGTACTACCGCGCGCCCGACGAATTGAAGGCGCGGCTGGATGCGCTTATCGGCGAGAGCCGATGGTAGCGCTTGTGCAGACGGTCTGCACAAGAGTACCCCAATTCCGCTTCAATCGGACCGCATCAAGACGCCGTAGCAGAAGCGGGCTTCCATGATCACGCGCCGTCATCTCATCCGTTCCTTCGGCGGCCTGTCCGCTCTCGGCTTCTCGACCGCCGCCTACGGCGTCGGTATCGAGCCCCACCGGCTCGGCGTCACCCGCTATCATCCGACCCCGCGGCAATGGCCGGCGGATCTGCCGCTCAAGATCGCTGTGATCGCCGACGTCCATGCCTGCGATCCCTGGATGTCGCTGGAGCGGATCGAGGCCATCGTCGACCGCGCCAATGGTTTGAACGCCGACCTCGTCGTGCTGCTCGGCGACTATGTCGCCGGTCTTCACCAGGTCACGCGCATCATTCCCGCGAAGGAATGGGCCAGGGTGCTCGCGGGCCTGAAGGCGCCGCTCGGCGTCCACGCCGTCATGGGTAATCACGATTATTGGGTGGACACGGCCGTGCAGCAGGCCGGGCATGGCCCGACGGTGGCGCATCGTGCGCTCGAGGCGGCCGGCATTCCCGTCTACGAGAACGACGCCGTGCGCCTCACCAAGGACGGCCGCCCGTTCTGGCTCGCCGGCCTCGGCGATCAACTCGCTTTTCTGCCGGCGCGGCGCTTCCGGAGCACGGGGCGCTTCGGTGCCGACGATCTCACCGCGACGCTCGCCAAGGTCACGGACGATGCGCCAATCATCCTGCTCGCGCACGAGCCCAACATCGCGCCGCGCGTGCCCGCGCGCGTCGCGCTGCAACTGTCCGGCCACACCCATGGCGGCCAGGTTCGCCTGCTCGGCTGGTCGCCCGCCGTTCCGCGGCAGCACGGCCTCCGGCTCGCCTATGGTCATGTCAGGCTGAAATGCGACGTCATCATCTCCGGCGGGCTCGGTTGCAGCTTCATGCCGCTCCGTGTCGGCGTGCCGCCGGAGATCGTCGAGGTGACGCTGGGAAGGACGGGGCCGGCGGTGGCGTAACCCGCGCTTGCACGGCCGGCTGTTTTTGCGCAAAACCGGCTGGTTGCAAAAAGCAAAGAGGCTCGCGACGTGACTGCCCATCTCGACGGCGAGATCCGCGACGGCCGCCACCACATGCAGGTCCGCGTCTACTACGAGGACACGGATTTCTCCGGCATCGTCTATCACGCCAATTATCTGCGCTTCATGGAACGGGGGCGGACCAACCATCTGCGGCTGATGGGCGCCGAGCAGCAGGCGCTGTTCGAGCAGCCCGCGACGGAGGACTCCGGCTTCGCCTTCGTGGTGCGCTCGATGCACCTGGATTTCCTCAAGCCCGCGCGGATGGACGACGTGCTCGACGTCGTGACCTGGCCGATCGCGGTGAAAGGCGCCTCCATCATGCTCGCACAGGAGGTCCGGCGCGGCGAGGACGTGCTGGTCAAGGCCGAAGTGCGCGTCGCCTTCATCAGCGGCGGCCGTGCCCAGCCGATCCCGAAGTCGATCCGCACGCTGATGAAGGCTGATCTGATTTCGTGATCGCCCGATTGGTGATGGCCACTCGACTCCGCCGGCTGCGGCGATAGATTTGCGGCCCCGACCAACCGATGAGGCCACCATGTCGCGTCCGCCGCTTCCCCCCTTTACCCGCGAGACCGCTGCGCAAAAGGCCCGCATGGCCGAGGACGCCTGGAATTCGCGCGATCCGGTACGTGTCTCGCTCGCCTATACCGAGGACAGCCGCTGGCGTAACCGCTCCGAGGTGTTCCAGGGCCGCGAGGCCATCGTCGCCTTCCTCACCCGCAAATGGGAGAAGGAGCACGACTACCGCCTGATCAAGGACCTCTGGGCCTTCGACGGCAACCGCATCGCGGTGCGCTTCCAGTACGAATGGCACGACGCGAGCGGCCAGTGGTATCGCTCCTACGGCAACGAGCAATGGGAGTTCGACGAGCACGGCCTGATGAAGCGGCGCGAGGCGTCGATCAACGACATCATGATTGCAGAGAAGGACCGCCGGTTTCATTGGCCCGCGCCGGGGCCGCGGCCGGCGGATGTGGCGGGGTTGGGGACGGATCCGTTCTGAGCCGCGCAAGCAACTCTCAATCCTCATGGTGAGGAGCCGCGAAGCGGCGTCTCGAACCAGGCAGGCCCTGCTGCTGCATCCGGGCCTTCATCCTTCGAGACGCGCGCGAGCGCGCTCCTCAGGATGTGGGGAGAGATTTGCGCGCCAGAAACCGCGTAATCGCCCCACCGAGCTTCGCGTTGTCCAGCGGCTGCGCCAGCGACGCGCGCGCCGTGGCGACGACGTCATCCGGCGCCTTGCCGTCGCGCAGCTCGCAGCACACTTGCGCGAACTCCACGTCGAACTCCGGATGCGGCTGCACGGTCAGCGTCGCGCCGTTGGCGTAGAGCAGGCCGGCATGCGGGGTGAACTCGGACGAGAGGATCGTCAGCGCGTCGGTCGGCGGCTCGACCACCTGGTCCTGATGTGAGGCGGCGATCGCGACCGCTTCGCCTTCGACGACGCCGTTCTCGGGCAGCACCTGATAGACGTGCCGGCCGATGCCCCAGCCTTTCTCCGACTTGCGCACGGTGCCGCCCAGGGCCTGCGCGATCAATTGATGGCCGAAGCACACGCCGACCATCGGCGTCTTGTTGGCGTAAGCCGTACGCACGAAATCTTCCAGCGACGCGATCCAGTCGAGCCCGTCATAGACGCCGGCGGCCGCGCCGGTGATCAGCACGGCTTCGAGCTTGCCTGGATCGGGAAGTGCATCGCCATTCGGGATGCTGACCACGTCGACCGTGGCCGTCGGATCCTCGGCGCGGACCATGCGCGCGAACATGTCGGGAAACGAGCCGTGCTGCTCGCGATATTCTTGCGGGACCTGCCCGGTCTCGATGATGGTGATGCGTGCCATGTGCCCCCCAAGGTCAAAAGGACAAGGTCAAAGGTTGCGATGCTCAGTCGCTTTCTGCCCCATGTTGCTGGTGTGGCGCTGGGCCCTCCAGCAGCGCGCTCTGCTTCCGCACCTCGCTCAGAAAGGCCTTGGCGAGGCGTGATAGCGGCTCGGCTTCCGACCAGAGCATGTAGGCGACCGCATGGGTCGTCGGCGTGAACGGCCGGACGACGAGGCCATTGCCGCCGTTCTGCCGCGGCGAGAACGGATCGACCACCGCGGCACCGACGCCGGCGGCAGCGAGCACGCAGGCGGTGTTGCAGTAGCGCACCTCGACGGTCGGCCGGAATGGCGCGCCGGCCCGCGCAAAACTGTCGCGCACGGCCTCGCCTAGGCGTGTGCCGCGCTCGAGCCCGATGAAGGGCAGGCCGGACAGATCCGCGGCCGAGATCACGGGCCGGTCGGCGAGCGGATGCCGCGGCGGCAGCACGCAGACCATCTCGCCGGTGTGCACCACCTCGTGTGCGATGCCGGGATGATGCGTCAGCCCGAGCGCGAAGCCGAGCTCGGCGACACGGCTGAGCACGCCCTCGATGATGCCCTCGTAGCGCCGCACGTCGAAGAAGACGCGCGTCTCCGGGCGGCGGCGCAGGAAGCCCGACAGCGCGGACGGGATGATGCTGTAGGCAAGCGGCGGCGTCGCCACGATCGCAAGATGTCCGGACCGGTTCTCGCGCAGATCGCGCACGCGGTTCTCGAGTTTTGCGTGCAGCGCGAAGATCGCCTCGCTCTCCTTGTAGAGCGCCATCGCCTCGGCGGTCGGAAACAGCCGGTTGTTGACGCGCTCGAACAGCGCGAAACCCGCCTGCGCCTCCATGGTCTTCAGCGCGTTGCTGACCGCGGGCTGCGACAGTGCCAGCTCATCCGCCGCCGCCACCGTGGTGCGGTGGCGGATGACGGCACGCAGGATCTCGAGCTGACGCAGGTTCATATCACTGCCGATTATACTCAGGGCCAAAACATCATAGCAGAACGAATTGATTTTGCAGCCCCGCTTCCGCGTAATGGCGGCGGATTTGCACGTCGCATCAAGGGGTTCATTCGCCCATTGAGGCGGCACTGCGCACAGATTGGAGGCAATCTTGGTTCGTGTCCTTCGCGCCGCCGCCGCCCAGATGGGCCCGACGCAGAAAGCAGACTCGCGTGAGCATACGCTCTCGCGCATGCTCGCGCTGCTGGAGGAGGCCGCCGGCCGCGGCGCCAGCCTCGTGGTGTTTCCAGAGCTTGCCTTCACCACGTTCTTTCCGCGCTGGCTGCTGGAGGGCGAGGCGCTCGACCAATATTTCGAGCGCGGCATGCCCAACCCGGCGGTGGCCAAGCTGTTCGACCGCGCACGTGCGCTCCGTGTCGGTTTTTATGTCGGCTATGCCGAGCTGACGCCGGACGGCCGCCGCTACAATTGCGCCATCCTGGTCGATCGTGACGGCGAGATTCTCGGCCGCTATCGCAAGGTGCATCTGCCGGGCTCGGTCGAGCCGCGGCCGGGTGCGCGCTACCAGCAGCTGGAGAAGCGCTATTTCGAATATGGCGATCTCGGTTTTCCCGCCTTCCGGGCCGGTTCGGCCTGGGCCCACGCCATCATGGGCATGATGATCTGCAACGATCGCCGCTGGCCGGAATCCTGGCGCGTGCTCGGCCTGCAGGGCGTCGAGCTCGTCTGCATCGGCTACAATTCCGCTGCCTACGATCCGAATGGTGGCGCCACCGAAGACGGTGCCTTGCGCACCTTCCATTCGACGCTGGTGACGCAGGCCAATGCCTACATGAACGCGACCTGGGCGATCTCGGTGGCGAAGGCGGGCGAGGAGGACGGCTCCGGGCTGATCGGCGGCTCCTGCATCGTCGATCCCAATGGTCGCATCGTCGCGCAGGCCCAGACGCTGGCGGACGAGGTGGTCGTCGCCGACATCGATCTCGACCTCTGCCGCCAGGGCAAGGACAAGATGTTCAATTTCGCCGCCCACCGGCGGCCGGAGCAATACAGGGTGATCACCGAACGCGCCGGCGTCATCGAGCCGGCCGTTCTCGATGCGGACTGACCAAATGGCACGGCGTTAGCAAAGGAGCTGACATGACACGCCTCTCGCATTTTCTCAGCCTAGCAGCCTTGGCTGCCGTGACGTCGGCGCAGGCGGCCGAGCTTCCGGCGGAGATCAAGCAGGCGGGCGCGTTGAAGCTCACGGTCAACTCCACCTACGCGCCGATGGAATATCGCGACCCTGTGACCAACGAGCTGGTCGGGCTCGACATCGATCTTGCGAACGAGCTCGCCAAGCGGCTCGGCGGCCTCAAGATCGTTTGGAGCGAGACGCCGTTCGCCGAGTTGATCCCCTCGCTCCAGACCAAGCGCGCCGATTTCATCATCTCCGGCATCTCGGACCGCGCCTCGCGGCGCGAGACCGCCGATTTCGTCGATTACCTCCAGACCGGCCCGCAGTTCTTCGTGATGGCGGAGAGCGAGGCGAAGGCGGCGACCGATCTCTGCGGCAAGAAGGTCGGCACCACCCGCAGCACCAGCTTCCCGGTCGAGATCGAGAAGTGGAGCAAGCAGAACTGCGAGGCGGCCGGCAAGCCGGCGATCCAGTACGTGCCGGGCGAGAACTCGATCGACGTCCGCAACCAGCTCAAGCAGGGCCGCATCGACGCCGCCGTGCAGGGCAGCGAGACGCTGCCTTACGCGCAGACGCAGGAGCCCGGCAAATACCGCATTGTCGGTGAGGCCTTCGCCAAGGGTTATCAAGGCATCATGTTCCGCAAGGACGATGCGGCCCTGCGCGAGGTGGTGACCGAGAAGCTCACGGCCATGATCGCCGACGGCGCCTACAAGGCCGTTCTCGACAAATGGGGCCTTGGCGCGAACGCGGTCGCCCAGCCCATGCTGAACGCGGCGCCGCAATGAAGCCGGCGCCGGCACTCGCGGAGGGTTTCCCTGATTTGTCGGGGATGCGGATCGCGCGCGAGCCGCACTGGTTCCGCTGGCTCAGCGCAGCCCTGATCGTGCTGGTGCTGGCGGTGATCGTGCGCGCGTTTGCGAACGGCCAGATCGAATGGTCCTATGTCAGCCGCTTCCTGACTGTGAAGGTGATCCTCGAAGGCATCGTCAACACTATGGTGATGGCGGTGCTGGCGATGATGCTCGGGATCGTGCTCGGCATCGTCGTGGCGATCATGCGGCTGTCGCCCAACCCGGTGCTGAAGACGGTGGCCGCCGGCTACACCTGGCTGTTTCGCGGCACGCCGCTGATCCTGCAACTGCTGCTCTGGTTCAACCTCGCACTGGTGTTTCCGACCATCGGCATTCCCGGCCTGTGGAGCGCGCGCGCCGTCGACGTCATGACGCCGTTCCTCGCCGCGCTGCTCGGGCTCGGCATCAACCAGGGCGCCTACACCTCCGAAGTGATGCGCGCCGGCATGCTGTCGGTCGACATCGGACAATATGAGGCAGCGCAGGCGATCGGCATGGGGCGGCTGCGCGCGCTGCGGCGGATCGTGCTGCCGCAGGCGATGCGCGTGGTGATCCCGCCGCTCGGCAACGAGTTCATCGGCATGGTGAAGGCGACCTCGCTCGCGAGCGTCATCCAGTATCCGGAGCTGCTGCATAACGCCGAGAACATCTACTACGCGAATTCCCGTGTCATCGAGCTCTTGATCGTCGCCGGGCTCTGGTACCTGCTCGTGGTCTCGATCCTGACCCCGCTTCAGATGCTGCTCGAACGCCGTTTTGCACGCGGCACATTGCGGCTGGCGCGATGACAAACCCCCTCGTCGCGATCCGCTCCGTCAGCAAGAATTTTGGAGAGTTTCAGGCTCTCAGAAACGTCTCGCTCGACGTCCGGCCCGGCGAGGTGATGTGTCTGATCGGCGCCTCCGGATCGGGCAAGACCACGCTGCTCCGTTGCATCAACCAGCTCGCCGCGATCGATGCCGGCGGCATCTGGCTCGACGGCGAGCTTCTGGGTGTGCGCGAGCAGGGCGGGCGGCTCCATCGGCTGACCGAGCGGGAGATCGGGCGGCAGCGGCTGAAGACCGGCATGGTGTTCCAGCGCTTCAATTTGTTTCCGCACAAGACCGCGCTGGAGAACATCACCGAGGGCCCGACCCAGGTTCAGGGGCGCAAGCCGGATGAGGTGCGCGCCGAGGCGCTCGAGCTGCTCCGTCGCGTCGGACTTGCCGCCAAGGCGAACGCGTATCCCGCGCAGCTCTCCGGCGGCCAGCAGCAGCGTGTGGCGATTGCGCGGGCGCTCGCCATGAAGCCGATGCTGATGCTGTTCGACGAGCCGACCAGCGCGCTCGATCCCGAGCTCGTCGGCGAGGTGCTCGCGGTCATGAAGGAGCTGGCGAAGAGCGGCATGACCATGATGGTGGTGACGCATGAGCTTGGCTTCGCCCGCGAGGTCGCCGACCGCGTCGTCTACATGGACCAGGGCGCGATCGTCGAGCAGGGGCGCGCCTCCGACGTGTTGGGCGCGCCGCGCGAGGAGCGCACCAAGGCATTTCTTTCGGCTGTGATCTGACATTGGGGGTGTGGTGATGAAGAGGCTTTTGGTTGCGGCGGCGTTCTTGGGCGCTATGACTGTTTCGGCGTTGGCGATCGAGCTGCCGCCTGACATCGCAAAGCGCGGCAGCCTCAAGGTGGCGCTGGTGCCGAACTATCCGCCGATGGAGTTCCGCGATCCCGCCACCAATGCGCTGTCCGGATTCGACATCGATCTCGGCGAGGCGATGGGCCGCAAGCTCGGCGTCAAGATCGAATGGACCGAGACCAGCTTTGCCGAATTCATGCCGTCGATTTCGACGGGGCGGGTGGATGCCATCCTGTCCGGTTTCACCGACTATGCGAGCCGGCACGAGATCGCGTCCTTCGTCGATTATTTGCGCAGCGGCCCAAAATTCTTCGTGCAGCAGTCCCGCGCGTCCGAGTTCAAGGACATGGCTGCGCTCTGCGGCAAGAAGGTCGGCGCCAGCCGCCGGACCATGTTTCCCGCAGAGATCGACAAGTGGAGCCAGAAGAACTGCGGCAGCAATCCGATCCAGTTCGTCGGCACGGACGGCTCGGCCGATGCGCGCACGCAGCTCAGGCAGGGCCGTATCGATGCCGCTGTGCAGGGCAACGAGACGCTGCCCTATCTGATGGATCTCGAGCCGGGCACCTATGCGCCGGTCGGCGATCCCTTCGCGACGCAGTTCACGGGCATCGCGCTGCCGGTCAAGGAAAAGGCACTTCAGCAGGCGATGGTCGAGGCACTAGATGCGCTGATCGCCGACGGCACCTATCGTACGCTGCTGGCGAAGTGGAAACTGAGCGATAACGCAATAGAGAAGGCGACCATCAATGCTGGACAGTAAGGCACTCAAGAGCATCCCGCTCGTCCCGGCCAACACCGCGGATCCCGCGCCCGAATATCCCTGGCCGAAGCCGTACAAGTCGGCGATGTTCCTGTCGTTCGACGTGGATGCTGAGAGCGCATGGACCAGCAAAGACGCCGTGCACGCCCAGCGGCTCATCACCATGAGCTATGGCGGCTATGAGGCGCGCGTCGGCACGCCGAAACTTCTGGAGCTGCTCGACCAGCTCGATCTCAAGGCGACGTTCTTCGTCACGGGATGGTCGGTCGATGCGCATCCGGCGATGGCCGAATCCATCCTCAAGGCCGGCCACGAGATCGGCCATCACGGCTATCATCATCTGTTGCCCGATCCCGGCGATCCCTGGATCGAGGAGGAGCTGGAGCGTGGCTTCGAGGCGCTGAAGCGCCGGCTCGGCGTCAGGCCGACCGGCTATCGCGCGCCTTACGGCGAGTTCACCGAGGAGCTGCGCGTCGCGCTGGTGCGTCATGGCATCGTCTATACGTCCTCGTTCCGCGACGACGTCAGGCCCTATCGTCATCGTCTCGCCGACGGCAAGCCAGGCACGATCGAGCTGCCGGTGACCGCGAGCTATGACGACTGGATGCACGGCCTGTCCGCGCGCTTCAGCCCGCGCTCGATCTTCCCCAAGGAGCATGTGCTCTCGATGTGGAAGGACGAGCTGGATGAGGTCCGCGACTGGGGCGCGATGGTGACGACGGTGCTGCATCCGCAATGCAGCGGCCGTCCGATGCGACTGCGCCTGCTGCGCGAGTTCCTGACCTACGCAAAGTCCTGCCCCGACGTCTGGATCACCACCGGTGAGAAGATCGCGGAAAACTTCCTGCGCCACGAAGCCGGCAACCGCTGAGCAGTAGCATGACCCGCCGCCGCATCCTCGTCATCAACCCCAACTCCTCGGCGTCGGTGACGGCGGCGATCGACGACGCGGTCGCGCCGCTGCGCATCGCCGGCGGGCCTGACATCGAGGTCGTGGGCCTTGCCGAGGGGCCGCCCGGCATCAGCTCGCAGCGCGACGCCGACAGCGTCGTCATGCCGCTGGTGAACCGTGTGTCGCGCGACGATGCGGATGCCTTCGTGCTCGCCTGCTTCAGCGATCCCGGCCTGCATGCGGTGCGTGAGGCGGCCGGTGGCCGCCCGGTGCTGGGTATCGCCGAATGCGGCATCTTTCGCGCGCTGATGCTGGGCGAACGTTTCGGTGTCATCGCCCTGTCGCCGTCGAGCATCCGCCGCCAGCAGCGCATGGCGCGCGTGATGGGCGTCGACAGCCGCTATGCCGGAAGCTGGTCGGTCGGCGCGAGCGCGGCGGAGACGGCAGGCGCCGACATCCGCGGCCGGTTGATCGACGCCGGCCGCGCATTGGTCACCCAATGCCGCGCCGATGTCGTGGTGATGGGCTGCGCCGGCATGGCTTCCCACCGCGCGGCAATCGCGGATGCGATCGGCGTGCCCGTGGTCGAGCCGGCGCAGCAGGCGGTGGCCGCTGCGATCGGCGCGGTCTTGTTGAACACGTAATATCCTTCAGGAGCCCTTCGTAATGCCCGTCTCCCGCCGCTCGCTCCTCAAGGCCGCCGCTGCAATGCCGGCGCTGTCGCTGCCGGGCATCGTCCGCGCTGAATCTCAGTCCACGCTGCGCTTCATTCCCGTCATCGACCTCGCCTTTGTCGACCCCATCTATTCGACCGCGCAAGTGTCCCGAAACCACGGCTTCATGGTCTACGACACGCTCTACGGCATGAGCTCCTCGCTCCAGGTCTCGCCGCAGATGCTGTCGGGCCACACCATCTCCGCCGACGGGCTGCAGTGGGACCTCAGCTTGCGCGACGGCCTGTTCTGGCATGACGGCGAGCGTGTGCTCGCCCGCGACTGCGTCGCCAGCATCCGCCGCTGGGCGGCGCGCGACGGCTTTGGCGGCGAGCTGATGGAGGCGACCGCCGAGCTCTCCGCCGCCGATGACCGCACCATCCGCTTCCGCCTCAAGCGACCGTTCCCGTTGCTGCCGCAGGCGCTCGGCAAGGCCGCGATCAACGCCTGCTTCATGATGCCGGAGCGGCTGGCGAGTCAGGACCCGTTCAAGCCGCTCACCGAGGTCATCGGCAGTGGCCCGTTCCGCTACCTCGCCGACGAGCGCGTGCAGGGCGCCCGCAATGCCTATGCCAAGTTCGAGCGCTACCAACCGCGCACCGACGGCAAGCCGGATTGGACGGCTGGCCCGAAGATCGTGCATTACGACCGCGTGGTCTGGACCACGACGCCCGATGCCGGCACCGGCGTCGCCGCGCTCCAGACCGGCGAGCAGGACTGGCAGGAGACCACGCCGCACGACCTGTTGCCGATCATCAAGGCCGCCGGCGATATCGACACGCGCATCCTCGATCCCCGCGGCTATGCCTGCATGCTGCGCCTCAATCATCTCCAGCCGCCGTTCGACAATCCCGCCGTCCGCCGCGCGCTGCTGGGCGCGATCGACCAGTCTGCCTTCATGACGGCGGTCGCCGGCACCGATCCGGCCTTCCAGGTGTCGCCCATCGGCTATTTCGCTCCGGGCACGCCGATGGCGAGCGAGGTCGGTCTCGACGTCTTCCGCGGCCCGCGCGACTACGCCAAGGTGAAGGCGGATCTGAAGGCCGCCGGCTACAATGGCGAGAAGATCGTCCTGCTCGTCCCCACCAACTCGCTGGCGCAGAAGCCGCTCGGCGAGATCGCCGTGGACTCCTTGCGCAAGGCCGGCATGAACGTCGAATATGCCGGGCTTGATTTCGCCGTCGTGTTGCAGCGCCAGCTCAAGAAGGACCCGCTTCCGCAGGGTGGCTGGAGCGCGGCGGTCGGCAACTGGCAGGGCATCGACTGGCTCAATCCGGCCGGCAACACCAACATCCGCGGCGAAGGCAAAGTCGCCGGCTGGTACGCGAGCGAGAAGATGGGGGCCTTGCGCAGCCAGTGGCTGGCGGCCTCCGAGCTCGCCGAGCAGCAGCGCATCTGCCGCGAGATCCAGGCGGTGGCGTTCGAGGAAATCCCCTATATTCCGATCGGCCTGTACAAGCAGCCGACCGCCTATCGCAAGGCCATCACCGGCATTCTCGACGGCACCGCCGTCTTCTGGAACGTACGCCCCGCATGAGCACGATCGCAATCTTCGGCAGCTATGTGCTGTCACGGAAAGACGGCGCGCAGGATGTGCTGCGCGACCATTGGGTCCTGGTCGAAGGCAAGAAGATCGCCGCGGTCACGCGCGACAAGCCGAGCGCGGACGAGGTCTACGACAGGCCCGGCCGCTTCGTGCTGCCGGGCCTGTTGAACCTGCACAATCACTGCTTCTCCGAAGCCGTGGCGCGCAGCCACAGCGAGGACGGCAACGGTCGCAAGAACAATCAAAGCATCGTCTACACGGTGCTGCTGCCGCTCACCAAGCGCGGTGCGGATATCCTGTCGGCGGAAGAGCGCATGGCGGTCGCACGGCTCGGCATCCTCCAGCTCCTCAAGGGCGGCGCCACCACGGTGATGGAGCCGTTCCGCAATTCGATCCCCGAGATGTTCGACGCGGCGGAAGAGATGGGCATCCGCTTCTACGGCGCGCCCTATCTGTTCTCCACCTCCGACGCCAAGGCGGGTCCGGATGGTGTGGTTCAGTACTCCGGCGATGACGGTGCCGCCGACATGGCGACGTGGGATGCGCTCTATCAGCGCTGGAACAATCGCGGCGACGGCCGCATCAGCCTCGCGATGAGCCCGCACGCCACCGACACCTGCGGCCCCGATCTGCTCAAGGCCTGCGCGGCGCGGGCGCGCGAGCTCGGCGTGCCGATCACGACGCACATGGCGCAGAGCCGCGGCGAGGTCGAGACCATCGGCAAGCGCTATGGCGGCCGCACGCCGGCGGAGTATCTGGACTGGCTCGGCCTGCTCGCGCCCGACCTGATGGCGGCGCATTGCATGTTCAGCACCGACGACGATCTCAAGCTGATGGCCGCGCGCGGCATGACCGTGCTGAATTGCCCGCGCGTGTTCGCGCGTGCCGGCGTCACCGCCGCCTTCAGCCGCTTCGCCGAGCACGGCGTGCGCACCGTGGTCGGCACCGACGGCTACAACATGGATCTGCTCGGCGAACTCAATGCGGCCTCGCTGATCTCCAAGATCACGTCCCAGCGCGCCGATGTCGCCAATTCACCGGAGTTGATCGAAGCGAACACGGCGGTCGCCGCCGACGTCGTCAAGCGGCCGGACCTCGGCCGGATCGAGCCGGGCGCGACCGCCGACCTCACGGTGGTCGATCTCACCCATCCGCATCTCCAGCCGCTGTTCGATCCGCGTCGCGCGCTGATCGCGCTCGCCAACCGCGCCAATATCGATCAGGTCATGGTCGACGGCCGCGTGCTAGTTGATGGCGGCCGCTATCTCGGCGCCGACGAAGCGGCGATCACCGCCGCCGGCAGCGCTGCGATCGGCAAGATCTGGGACCTGCCGGAGGCGCAGGCGGCGTTCAACGGCTGAGAGGCTGCCGGTGCTACGAAGACGGTGCGCTCCCTCTCCCGCTTGCGGGAGAGGGCAGGGGAGAGGGTTCTCTCCAACCGGGGACACTCCCGATGCGGAGAGAGCCCCCACCCGGCGCTTCGCGCCGACCTCCACCGCAAGCGGGAGAGGTTGCAGCGAGCCTGTAGCCAAATCGATTCAATCCAAGGGCATTCTAATCCTCGAACTCCGCGAGCGACTTGCGCATGGTCTCGACCAGATCCAGCGCCACCGGCGAGGGGCTGCGCTGCGCCGGAAAGACCGCGGAGAATTCGAAGTCGATGCGCGGCAGGAAGCGGCGCACCACGACGCCGCGGGTGGAGAATTCCTGCGCGGTGAAGGGATCGCAGATCGCGACGCCAAGTCCTGACGACACCATGCCGCACATGATCTCCGACAGCGTGGTCTCCACCCGCAGCACGCGGCGGACATCATGGCGATGGAAGACCTGGTCGACGAGGTGCCGGCTCGACGATCCCGCCGACAGCGAGATGAACGTCTCGCCCTCGAAATCGCGCGGCTCCAGCACCTCTTTCTCCGCGAGGCGATGACCGGTCGGTAGCACTGCGACGCGCGCCAGCGCCGGCAGCCGCAGACTCGGCAGGCCGGAATGGGCGATCGGCACCTCGGCAAAGCCGATGTCGCATTGATTGTTCAGCACCCAGTCGACCACGATCGGCGAGATCACCCCGAAGAAGGCGAGGTTGAGGTTGGGGCGCTCCTTCAGGAAATGCCCGGCGAGCCGCGGCAGATAGCCGTTCGAGAGCGCCGGCAGCGCGGCGATCCGCAACGACCCGGTGCGGCGGCCGCGGATTTCTTCGGCCGCGGCAGTGATGCGTTCGAGTCCGACGAAGGAGCGCTCCACCTCGGTGTAAAGCGCCATCGCCGCGGCAGTCGGCACCAGGCCGGTACCGCGCCGCTCGAACAGCTCCATTTTCAACAGCGCCTGGAGGTCGCGCAGCAACCGGCTGACCGCCGGTTGCGTCACGGTCATCAGCGCCGCCGCCTCGGTCACGCTGCCGGTCAGCATCGTCGCGCGGAAGGCCTCCACCTGCCGCGAATTGATCCGCGCCATACCAAATTCCATTCATAACATTTAGGCATGCAGAGGGTGCCATTATTCATTGGACGATGGAAGTATAGGTTTGCGATCTTTTTCATCAGGACTGGAGACAGCCCGCTTTTTCGGCAGATTGGAGGGGTTTGGACCTCCAGATCGCGCCAAAACCCGCCGAACGGGGGCCGGAGCCCTGATCGGGGAGGAATTTGCGCGGAAGGAGATGCGGAAGGCGCTTCAGTCAGCGAGACACGTCGGCGCGTCACCTCATTCCGGTATTGGAGATCGGTCCACATGAAGACTTTTCGCCTTCTGACAGCGGTCAGCATCGCGGCTCTCGTTGCCGCCTCTTCGGCCGCCTCGGCCCAGCAGAGAACGCTCTATGTCGCCGGCTATGGCGGCTCGTTCGAGAAGACCATTCGCGACGAGGTGATCCCGGCCTTCGAGAAGGAGAACGGCGTCAAGGTCGAATACGTCGCCGGCAACTCCACCGACACGCTGGCCAAGCTTCAGGCGCAGAAGGGCAACCAGCAGATCGACGTCGCCATCGTCGATGACGGCCCGATGTACCAGGCGATCCAGCTCGGCTTCTGCGGCAAGCTCGAGGGCCTGCCCACCGATCTCTACGACACCGCCCGCTTCAAGGACGATCGCGCTGTAGCGATCGGCATCGTCGCGACCGGGCTGATGTACAACACCAAGGTGTTTGCCGAGAAAGGCTGGGCGCCGCCGACCTCGTGGAACGACCTGAAGGATACGAAGTACGCCAAGCAGCTCGTCATTCCGCCGATCAACAACACCTACGGCCTCGAAGCGCTGGTGATGCTGTCGAAGATGAACGGCGGCGGCGAGTCCAACGTCGATTCCGGCTTCAAGATCTTCAAGGAGCAGATCAATCCGAACGTGCTCGCCTATGAGCCGTCGCCGGGCAAGATGACCGAGCTGTTCCAGTCCGGCCAGGCCGTGATCGCGGTGTGGGGCACCGGCCGTGTGCAGAGCTTCGCCAACACCGGCTTCCCCGTCGACTTCGTCTATCCCAAGGAAGGCGCGGCGACGCTGCTGACGACGGCCTGTCCGATCACCAAGCCGAACGCTTCGCCGCTCGCGTCCAGCTTCGTCAAGATGTTGCTCGATCCAAAAATCCAGCTCGTGATGCTCAAGGATTACGGCTATGGCCCGGTGCTGAAATCGCTGGCGATCCCGCCGGAGCTCGGCAAGATGGCGCCGATCGGCGAGCGCGCGGCAAAGCTCTATAATCCGGACTGGACGGTCATCAACGAGAAGCGCGAGGAGTGGACCAAGCGCTGGAATCGCGAAGTCGAACGCTGATCGTTCGCGGCGGAGACAGCGTCATGGCCTATCTCGAGCTCGATCGGGTCGCCAAGCAGTTCGGAGCACAGACTGTGGTCGATGACTTCAGTCTGTCGGTGGGGAAGGGGGAGTTCATCTCCTTCCTCGGCCCGTCCGGCTGCGGCAAGACCACGACCCTGCAGATGATCGCGGGCTTCCTCGATCCCACGCGCGGCGCGATTCGCCTCGAGGGCAAGGACCTGACCGCGATCCATCCGGCCAGGCGTGGCCTCGGCATCGTGTTCCAGAGCTACGCGCTGTTTCCGCACATGACCGCGGCGGAGAACGTCGCCTTCGGCCTCGAGATGCGCAAGGTGCCGCGCGCCGAAAGGGCCGAGCGCGTTCGCGCCGCGCTCGCGATGGTCGGCCTCGCCGGCTACGAGGATCGCCATCCGCGCCGCATGTCCGGCGGCCAGCAGCAGCGCGTGGCGCTGGCGCGTGCGCTGGTGATCAAGCCGAGCGTGCTGCTGCTCGACGAGCCGCTGTCGAACCTCGATGCCAAGCTGCGCGAGGAGATGCAGATCGAGCTGCGCCAGATCCAGCGCACCATCGGCACCACCACGATCCTGGTCACGCACGACCAGAACGAGGCGATGTCGCTGTCCGACCGCATCGTGGTGATGAGCCAGGGCAAGATCGAGCAGATCGGCACGCCGCAGGAGACCTATGAGAAGCCGGCCTCGGCCTTCGTCTCGCAGTTTCTCGGCAAGACCAACGACTTTGCCGCGACGATCGATCGGGCCACGGCGCCCGCGAAGCTGGTGGCGGGCTCCTGGAGCGCGCCGGCACCAGTTGGCCTCAGCGGTCCCGTCACCGTCAGCATTCGGCCCGAGCGGATCGGTTTTGGCGATGCGGGCCTCAGCGCAAAGATCGTCACGCGCATTTTCCAGGGCAATCACTGGCTGTTCCAGTGCGACAGCGAATGCGGTCCTGCCATCGTGATCCGCCAGAATGACGGCCAGTCACAGCCGGCCGAAGGCGAGACCGTTCGTCTTGCCTGGCGGCCTGAGGACATGAGCGTGCGCGGAGCTGCCGCATGAGCGCGGTCGCAGACACGGCTCCGCCGGGGGCCGCCGATGCGCGCATCGCACGCGCGCCATGGGTACTCTCCGCGCCCGCCTTGATGCTGTTCGTCGGCGTGCTGCTGATTCCGCTCGCGATGACCGTGATGCTGTCGTTTCACGATTGGGGCCAGTACAAGGGCATTGAGCCGGTCTTCATCCTGAAGAACTGGCACGAGATCGCGACCGATCCCTACTACGCCGAAATGTTCTGGCGGACGTTTCGCATCGCGATCCTGACGACTCTCCTCACGGCCCTGCTAGGTGCGCCCGAAGCCTACATTCTCAACCGCATGAGCGGACGCTGGAAGAGCTTCTTCCTGCTCGTCATCCTCGGACCGCTGCTGATCTCCGTGGTGGCGAGGACGCTCGGCTGGGCGCTGCTGTTCGGCGGCAACAACGGGCTCGTCAACAAGCTCCTGATGTCGGCCGGGCTGATCCGTGCACCGATTCCCTTCATGTTCACCGAGACCGGCATGGTGATCGCGCTGGCGCATGTGATGATGCCGTTCATGGTGCTGTCGGTGTGGGCCGCGCTTCAGCGGCTCGATCCGCAGATCGAGAACGCCGCGATGTCGCTTGGCGCAGGTCCGATCACCACTATTCGCCGCATCATCATGCCGCAGATCATGCCGGGCGTGCTGTCGGGCGCGATCATCGTGTTCTCGCTCTCGGCCAGCGCCTTTGCGACGCCCGCGATCATCGGCGGCCGTCGGCTCAAGGTTGCCGCGACGCTGGCCTATGACGAGTTCCTGAACACGCTGAACTGGCCGCTCGGTGCGGCGGTCGCGACGCTGCTGCTGGTTGCGCTGGTCTTGATCGTCGTCGGCAGCAATGCGCTGATCGAGCGACGCTACGCGGAGGTGTTCCGATGAGACGGAACGGCCCGCTGGCGCTGATCTTCCACACCGTCTTCGTCATCGTCATGGTGGCGCCGATCCTGGTGGTCTGCCTCGTCGCCTTCACGCCCGAAGGCTTCCTGTCGCTGCCGACCAACGGCTTTTCGCTGCGCTGGTTCAGGACCATCGCGAACTATCCTGAATTCATCCACGCCTTCTGGGTCAGCCTCGGGCTCGGCGCGCTGTCGTCCCTCGTGGCGCTGTTGTTCGCGGTGCCCGCGGCGCTCGCGATCGCGCGCTATCGCTTCCGCGGCCGCGATGCGCTGGCAGCGCTGTTCCTGTCGCCGCTGATGATCCCGCATGTCGTGCTCGGCATCGCCTTCCTGCGCTTCTTCACCTCGGCTGGCCTCGGCGGTAGCTTCGCGGCGCTGATCATCGCGCATGTCATCATCGTGTTTCCGTTCGCGCTGCGGCTGACGCTTGCGGCCGCGACCGGCATGGATCTTTCGGTCGAGATGGCGGCGGTCTCGCTCGGCGCCGGCGGCTGGACGCTGTTCCGCCGCGTGACCTTGCCGCTGATCCTGCCCGGCGTCATCAGCGGCTGGGCGCTGGCCTTCATCCAGTCCTTTGACGATCTCACCATGACCGTCTTCCTCGCGGCGCCCGGTACCGAGACGTTGCCGGTGCGCATGTTCCTTTATATCCAGGACAACATCGATCCGCTGGTGACGTCGGTCTCGGCCTGCGTGATCGCGATCACCATGACCGCCCTCATTCTGCTCGACCGCTTCTACGGGCTCGACCGTGTGCTCGCCGGCAAGGGCGATACGGGACGATAGGAGAACTCATGTCAGGAGAATACGACGTCGCCGTCGTCGGCGGCGGGTTGCTCGGCTCCGCCATTGCCTGGGGCCTCGGCCGGCTCGGCAAGAAGGTCGCCGTGCTCGACGAAGGCGACATCACCAAGCGCGCCTCGCGCGCCAATTTTGCGCTGGTCTGGGTGCAGAGCAAGGGCCTGGGCATGCCGGCCTATACGGTGTGGACCGTGCAGGCGTCGCAGGCATGGGGCCGGCTTGCCTCCGAGCTGAAGCAGCAGACCGGCCTCGATGTCTCGCTGCAACAAAATGGCGGCTTCCATCTCACCCTCGGCGAGGACGAATTCGGCCAGCGCACCGAGCTCGTCAAGCGCATGCACAACCAGGTCGGCGCCGCCGACTACAAGATGGAGATGCTGCCGGCGTCCGAGGTGAAGAAGGCGCTGCCGCTGATCGGGCCGGAGGTTTCCGGTGGCAGCTATTGTCCGCTCGACGGCCACGTCAATTCGCTGCGCACGTTCCGCGCCTTCCACACCGGCTTTATGGCGTTCGGCATCGATTATCTTCCGGAGCGGCCGGTTTCGGCGATCAGCAAGAGCGGCGGCGAATTCCGCCTGACCACGCCGAAAGGCGAGCTTCGTGCCGCCAAGGTCGTGCTTGCCGCGGGCAATGCCAACCAGACGCTCGCGCCGATGGTCGGCCTCTACGCGCCGATGGGCCCGACCCGCGGCCAGATCGTGGTGACCGAACGCACCATGCCGTTCCTGCCGCATCCGCTGACCACGATCCGCCAGACCGACGAGGGCACGGTGATGATCGGCGACAGCAAGGAGGACGAGCTGGACGATCGCACGCTGAAGCATTCGATCAGCGCGGTGATGACCGATCGCGCGCAGCGCATGTTCCCGCATCTGTCGCGGCTCAACGTTATCAGAAGCTGGGCCGGCATCCGCGTCATGCCGCAGGACGGCTTTCCGATCTACGACCAGTCGGAAACGCATCCCGGCGCCTTCGTCGCCTGCTGCCATTCCGGCGTGACGCTCGCCTCCAACCACGCCTTCGAGATCGCGCGCATGGTGGCGCAGGGCGCGCTCGAGCCGGAGCTGGTCGGCGCGTTCTCCGCGAGCCGTTTTGGCGGCGATGGCGCTGCGAACAACAGCGGCTACTAGAGATATCAAGGAGCCAAGAGGCATCCCATGTTTAGACGATCCGAACAGGACAAACGCCCGCAAGTGCAGATCTTCGTCGATGGCGTTGCCGTCGCGGCGCGCCAGGGCGACACCGTCTCCGCCGCGCTATTGGCCTCCGGCCAGGATGCACGGCGTTCCACCGCGGTGAGCGGCGCGCCGCGTCTGCCTTACTGCATGATGGGCGTGTGCTTCGACTGCCTCGTCACCATCGACGGGGTCGGCAACCGGCAGGGCTGCATCGTGCCCGTTGCCGAGGGCATGCAGATCGAGATCCAGAAGGGCAAGCGGGAGATCGGACGATGACTGTGGCTCCCAAGCGCGAAGATTACGACGTCGTGGTGATTGGCGCCGGGCCCGCCGGCCTCGCCGCCGCCGCGACATCGGCCGAGGCCGGCCTGTCGACGCTGCTGCTCGACGAGAATATCGGCCCCGGCGGTCAGGTATTTCGTGCGATCTCCTCGACACCCGTGACCGACCGCAACCAGCTCGGCGCCGATTATTGGGTCGGAGCCGATCTCGTGCAGTCACTGCGCGCGAGCAATGCGGAAGTGATTCAGCGTGCGATGGTCTGGAGCCTCGACCGCAATCTCGACATCGCCGTCTCCGTCGGTGGTGCTTCGGCCTTCGTCAAGGCAAAGCGCGTGATCCTGGCGACCGGCGCGCTGGAGCGTCCGTTCCCGATTCCCGGCTGGACGTTGCCGGGCGTGATGACCGCGGGTGCCGCGCAGACCATGCTGAAGTCATCGGCGCTGGTGCCCGATGGCCGCACCGTGATCGCGGGGCAGGGGCCGCTGCTCTGGCTGCTCGCCGCGCAGATCTTGCGGCTTGGCGGCCGCATCGACCGCATCCTCGACACCACCGAGCGCGGCAATTATTTCGCGGCGCTGCCGCACGCCTTCGCCTTCCTGACCTCGCCCTATTTCGCCAAGGGCCTGTCGATGATGCGCGAGGTGAAGGCGAAGGTGCAGGTCGTCACAGGCGTCACGGAGCTCACCGCGTCGGGTGACAGCCAGCTTGCCAATGTGAGCTATGTCGCCGGCGGCAAGCGCGAGACGCTTGCGGTCGATCTTCTGCTGCTGCATCAGGGCGTCGTACCCAACGTCAATCTGGCGATGGCGGCCGGTGTCGAGCATCGCTGGGACGAACTGCAATTGTGCTGGTCGCCGGTGCTCGATGCGAACGGCTCATCGTCGGTCGCCGGCATCGCGATCGCCGGCGACGGCGCCGGCATCGGCGGTGCCAATGCCGCCGTGGTCCGCGGCCGCATCGCGGCGCGCGCGGCGGTGGAAGCGTTGGCGCCCGCGGCTGCCGCGAAGCTCGCATCGATGGCGACGCTCCGCGCCGCTCTCGCCAAGGCGGAGCGCGGCCGCGCTTTCCTCGACACGCTGTTCCGCCCGGCGCCGCAGTTCCGCATTCCCTCGGGCGATACTATCGTCTGCCGCTGCGAGGAGGTGACCGCGAAGGATGTTCTCGATTCCGTCGCGATCGGCGCGACCGGGCCGAACCAGCTCAAGGCCTATCGCCGCACTGGCATGGGCCCGTGCCAGGGCCGGCTCTGCGGCCTCACCGTCACCGAGCTGATGGCGCAGGCGCGGGGTAAAAGCCCGCAGGAGATCGGCTATTACCGGCTGCGCGCGCCGGTCAAGCCGATCACGCTCGCCGAGCTTGCCGCCGTTCCCAAGACCGAGGACGACGTCAAGGCCGTGGTGCGCGGATGACTGGAAACGTGGATGCGATCGTCGTCGGCGGCGGCATCCACGGATGCTCGACTGCGCTGCATCTGTGCCTTGCCGGCCTGAAGCCGGTGCTGATCGAGAAGGACTATGCCGGCCGGCATGCTTCCGGCGTCAATGCCGGCGGCGTGCGCCAGCTTGCGCGGCACGTCCCGGAGATCCCGCTCTCGATCCGCTCGATGGGGATCTGGGAGAGGATCACCGACCTCCTCGACGACGATTGCAGCTTCGAGAGCCACGGCCAGGTGCTGGTCGCCGAGAACGAGGAAGAGCTCGCGGTCTGCCGCGCGCGCGTCGCCGAGCTCAATGCGCTCGGCTTCACCCATGAAGAGCTGATCGACGCCACTGAGCTGCGGCGGCTGGTGCCTGCGGTGGCCGAGACCTGTCCCGGTGGCGTGGTCTCGCGCCGTGACGGCGCGGCCAATCCTGCGCAAACGACGACCGCGTTCCGCCGCAAGGCCGAACAGCTCGGCGCGACCGTGCGCGAGGGCGTGGCGGCCAGCAACATCCGCTACAGCGACGGCCTCTGGTACGTCGATGTCGGCTCCGACACCTATGCCGCGCCGGTGCTGGTCAACGCAGCCGGCGCCTGGGCTGGAAAGATCGCCGCCGCGCTCGGCGAACCGGTGCCGGTCGAAACCGTGGCCCCGATGCTGATGATCACCTCGCGCGTGCCGCGCTTCATCGAT
Source organism: Bradyrhizobium sp. USDA 3311 (assembly GCF_054062495.1). Taxonomy (NCBI): domain Bacteria; kingdom Pseudomonadati; phylum Pseudomonadota; class Alphaproteobacteria; order Hyphomicrobiales; family Nitrobacteraceae; genus Bradyrhizobium; species Bradyrhizobium sp. USDA 3311. The sequence goes on from NZ_JBSSFI010000001.1 coordinate 3,228,938, forward strand.
CCCGTCGTGATCCTGCGTGGCCGCAAGCTGTCCTTCAAGCAGTTCTCGAACGGCACCGTGCTGATCGGCGGCGGGCATCTCGCGACGCCCTATCAGGACCGCAATGAGACGGTGCTGGACTGGAAGAGCCTCGCGATCAGCGCGCGCACCGTGTTCGAGCTGTTTCCGGTGATGCGCAGCGCGACGATCGTTCGTGCCTGGGCCGGCATCGAGGCCAAGATGAAGGACGACATCCCCGTGTTCGGGCCGAGTTCGCGGCACAAGGGTCTCTATCACCAGTTCGGCTTCTCGCTGCACGGCTTCCAGCTCGGTCCCGGCGCCGGCGCCGTGATGGCGGAGCTGATCGTCAACGGTGGCACCCAGACACGCATCGGTGATCTCGGCATCGACCGCTTCCACCCTTCCACGCTCTAGCAACAAGAGGACATCATGAGCATCACCCGCAGCATCCGCACGCCCATCATGCACCGCGCCGTCGAGGCCAACGGCTTCGTCTTCCTCGGCGGCACCATCGCCGACGACACGTCGGTCTCGATGGGCGATCAGACCCGCAATATTCTCGGCAAGATCGCCGGCTATCTGAAAGAGGCCGGCACCGACAAGAGCCGCGTCGTCAGCGCCTCGATTTTCGTCACGGATCTTTCCAAGAAGAAGGAGATGGACGCGGCCTGGACCGAGTTCTTCGGCGACAATCTGCCGACCCGCGCCACCGTCGGCGTCGCCGATCTCGGCGGCAGCGCGTTGATCGAAGTCGTGGTCACCGCCCTCAAGGGTTGACGGCATCCGCCGACGGGGGACGGCAGCGCACGACGCGCTGTCGTCCCCTTGGCTTGATCTTGCTCGCCTTCCGGACTAGTTAGAGGCATCTCGATCAGGAACTTCGCAGCCATGGATTTCACCCCGACCGCAACGCCGATCCGCCTTGCTCACGGGGAATTTCATGCCTGCTTCCATCATCCTGTCGAACCTGTCGCTGTCCACGCCTGACGGCCGTTCTCTTTTTTCCAATATCGATCTGACATTCGCGGCCGAGCGAACCGGTCTCGTCGGCCGCAACGGCGTCGGAAAATCGACGCTGCTGGCGTCGATTTGCCGGGAACATGTTCCCACGTCGGGGCGCATTCTGACCAACGGAACCGTCGGCCTGCTGCGCCAGGACGTTCAACTGCGCGCGGGCGCGACCGTGGCCGATCTGTTCGGCGTGCGGGAAGCGCTGAAGCTGCTGCGCTGTGCGGCGCGGGGCGATGCCTCCGCCGACGACATCGCTGCGATCGACTGGACTCTCGAAGCACGGCTCGCGTCCGCGCTGGCGCGCGTCGGGTTCGATCTTGCCCCCGATACGGAGCTGTCCTGCCTGTCCGGCGGCCAGACGACGCGGGTTCGTCTTGCCGCGCTGGTGTTCGCCGAGCCCGACTTCCTGCTGCTGGATGAGCCCACCAACAACCTCGACCGGGACGGGCGCAAGGCCGTGATCGATCTCCTCGCCGCTTGGCGCGGCGGCGCGATCGTCGTCAGCCACGATCGGGGCCTGCTCGAAACCATGGACGCGATCGTCGAGTTGACGTCGCTCGGAGCAACGCGATACGGCGGCAATTGGAGCAGGTACCGCGAGCAGAAGGCCGTCGAGCTCGCTGCCGTCAGGCACGACCTTGCTTATGCCGAGAAGCGGCTGTCCGAGATCGACGGCAAGGCGCAGGAGGCTGTGGAGAGGAAGGCGCGCAAGGACAGCGGCGGCAGGAAGAAGCGTGCCAAGGGCGACATGCCGCGCATCCTGGCCGGCGCGCGCAAGGATCGCAGCGAGGACACCGGCGGAAAGACGGCGCAAGTTGCCGAGCGGCGGCGCGCGGAAGCGCTCGAGGCCGTCGACACGGCGCGCCGGCGCATCGAGATTCTCCAGCCGTTGTCCGTGAGATTGCCGTCGACAAACCTGCCGGCGGGGAGGGAGGTGGTTTGGCTCGATCGGGTCAGCGCCGGCTATCGTCCGGAGCGCGCGATCCTGCGGGATCTGTCGTTCACGATCGTCGGGCCGGAGCGTGTGGCGGTGGTCGGGCCAAATGGTTCAGGCAAGACGACGCTACTGAAGCTCATTGCCGGCGAGATGTGCCCCCTCGTGGGCACGGTGAGGGTCAAGCCCGAGTTCGCGCTGTTCGACCAGACGGTCAGCCTGCTCGATCCCGCGATCTCGATCCTGGACAATTTCAGGCGCCTCAATCCAGAGGCGGGCATGAATGCGTGCCATGCCGCCCTTGCGCGCTTCATGTTTCGCGCCGACGCTGCCTTGCAGATCGCCGGGAGCCTGAGCGGCGGACAGCTGCTTCGTGCCGGTCTTGCTTGCGTGTTCGGCGGGGCGACGCCGCCCTCACTGCTGATCCTGGACGAGCCGACCAACCATCTGGATATCGCGTCCATCGAAGCCGTCGAAGCGGGCTTGCGGGCCTATGATGGCGCGTTGCTTGTCGTCAGTCATGACGAGGCATTCTTGCGGGCGATAAGGATTACGCGGCGGCTCGATTTGGCCGCCGAGGTGCCTGGCGCCGATGGCCGGATCCTCTGATCCCGCCTCGCCGTCCGGATATCGCGGAGATTTTCAAAAGCCCGACGCCCTGCCCCCAGCGCGTCGGGCGGAAAGATTGACTATCAATCGGTAATCGCAATGCCATTGTTGTGACGCGTATCTCACCACTTTTCCACTCCGGGAAACTACCGCGTCGGAACCGGGTTGCTCCTGCCGTCGATCTGTGTCGCTTTACGCGCCGCCGCCCGGTTCCAGCGCCTCGCCGATCTCCAGCGGATGGGCCATGGTCTCGTGCAGCGCGTCGCGGTCGAGCTCGCCCTCGGAGATGCTGATGACGACGCAGGCGACGCCGTTGCCGATCAGATTGGTCAGCGCGCGGCACTCGCTCATGAACTTGTCGATGCCGACCAGGATCGCGATGGACTGGATCGGGATGTCTGGCACGATCGAGAGCGTCGCGGCGAGCGTGATGAAGCCGGCGCCGGTCACTCCCGAGGCGCCCTTCGAGGTGATCATGGCGATGCCGAGGATGCCGAGCTCCTGCCAGATCGTCAGATGCGTGTTGGTCGCCTGCGCCAGAAACAGCGTTGCCAGCGTCATGTAGATGTTGGTGCCGTCGAGGTTGAAGCTGTAGCCGGTCGGGATGACGAGGCCGACCACGGAGCGGGAGGCGCCGAGATGCTCCATCTTCTGGATCATCTGCGGCAGCACAGTCTCTGACGACGACGTGCCGAGCACGATCAGCAGCTCGTCCTTGATGTAGGCGATGAAGCGCAGGATCGAGAAGCCGGCGAGCCGGGCGATTGCGCCCAACACGATCAGCACGAACAGGATGCTGGTGAGATAGAACGTGCCGATCAGCGCGGCGAGGTTGAGCAGCGAGCCGAGGCCGTAGGCGCCGACGGTGAACGCCATCGCACCGAACGCGCCAACGGGAGCGACGCGCACGATGATGCGGATGATGCCGAAGAACATCTTCGCGGCCTTGTCGATCGCATCCGCGATCGGCTCGCCGGCCTTGCCGAGGAAGGCGATGGCGAAGCCCGAGAGGATCGAGATCAGCAGCACCTGGAGTAAATCGCCGCGTGCGATGGCGCCCACATAGCTGTCGGGGATGATCGCCATCAGATGGGCGACGATGCCTTCCTCCTTGGCCTTGGTGACGTAGGTCGCGACCGATTTCGGGTCGATCGTGGCGGGATCGATGTTGAAGCCGTGTCCGGGCTGGAGCACCTCGCCGACCAAAAGGCCGACCGCGAGCGCGACGGTCGAGACCGATTCGAAATAGATCAGCGACTTCAGCCCGACCCGGCCGACACGCTTGAGATCGCCCATCGAGGAGATGCCGTGCACCACGGTGCAGAAGATCACCGGCGCGATCATCATCTTGATCAGCGCGATGAAGCCGTCGCCGAGCGGCTTCAGCTCCTTGCCGAAATCGGGATAGAAATAGCCGATGAGCACTCCGAGCACGATCGCGATCAGCACCTGGATGTAGAGGATCTTGTACCAGGGCTGATGCCGGCGACGGATGGCTGGCTGGATCGCGATCTGTGTCATATGATGAGCCCGGAACGCATTGATTTTGCAAGATTTGAATCTTGCATGACTCGCATCATGTGATGGCCGCCGCAGAAGCGACAATCACATTTTTGTCGGATCGCACGAAGATCAATCGCTGCACCGCAACGGGGGGGAGCATGACAACCACGACAGGCTCGGACGAGCAGACGCAGGGCTATTTTCCGCGCTGGAAACTCAAGACCTCGGGCGTGATCATGCCGGAGGAGCGGCTGTCATGGGGCCAGACCATCGTCTCCGGTCTGCAGCATTGCGTGGCGATGTCGGGCTCGACGATCATCGCGCCGCTGCTGATGGGGTTCGATCCCAATGTTGCGGTCCTGTTCTCCGGCGTCGGCACGTTGATCTTCTTCGTCATCGTCGCCGGACGCGTGCCGAGCTATCTCGGATCGAGCTTCGCCTTCATCGCCGTCGTCCTCGCCGCCACGGGCTATGCCGGGCAGGGGCCGAACCCGAACATCTCCGTTGCGCTCGGCGGCATCGTCGGAGCCGGGGTGCTCTACGGCGCGATTGCGCTGATCGTGATGTGGTCGGGCGTCGGCTGGGTCGAGCGCCTGATGCCGCCGGCCGTCACCGGCGCCGTGGTCGCCGCGATCGGTCTCAACCTCGCGCCGGTCGCGGTCAAGGCGGTGAGCGCCAATGCGTTCGACACCTGGATCGGGCTTGCGACCGTTCTCATCATCGGCGTGGTCGCCGTTGCAGCTCCAGGCCTGTGGCGCCGCCTGCCGATCATCCTCGGGGCGATCGGCGGATATCTCTTGTATTTTCTGTTCGCGAACGGCCTCGGCTTCGGCAAGCCGATCGACTTCGCACAGCTCTCGGCCGCGTCGTGGCTCGGCCTGCCGAAATTCACCACGCCGACCTTCCAGGCCGATGCGATCTTCCTGATCGCGCCGGTTGCGGTCATCCTCGTCGCCGAGAACCTCGGGCACATCAAGGCCGTCGGTGCCATGACAGGCCGCAGCCTCGATGCCTATCTCGGCCGCGCCCTGTTCGCCGACAGCCTGGCCACGATCGTCGCAGCCTGCGGCGGAGGCACCGGCGTCACCACCTATGCCGAGAACATCGGCGTCATGGCGGCGACGAAGGTCTATTCGACGCTGCTGTTTGCCTTGGCGGCCACGGTGTCGATCCTGCTCGGCTTCTCGCCGAAATTCGGCGCGCTGATCCTGTCGATCCCGGGTCCCGTCATCGGCGGCCTCTCGATCGTGCTGTTCGGATTGATCGCGGCGATGGCCGGGCGGATCTGGGTCGAGAACAAGGTCGACTTCGCCAATCCTGCGAACCTGATTACCGTCGCCGTGGCGCTGACCGCGGGCGCGGGCGACCTCACGCTCAAATTCGGCGCGTTCACGATCGGCGGGATCGGAACCGCGACTTTCGGCGCCATCATCCTCTATCAGATCCTCACCTCTTCCCTCGCGCAACACGCGGAATGAATCCCAGGGCTGCGCTGGTGTGATGGAACAAAACGTCGTTTCCGTCGATGATGAGGCACTCCGGAGAAAGCTCATGCCACAGACCGACCGCTCGATCCCCTTTCCCTCGCGCCTCGTTGGCCAATACGCGCTGGTGACCGGCGCCTCGCAAGGCATCGGCCGTGCCGTTGCCGTCCGGCTCGCCCAGGAAGGCGCGACCGTCGCCATCAACTATTTCGATCACCCTGGGAAGGCCGAAGAGACGCTCGCGCTCGCGCGGACGGCATCGGGCGACCGCGGCCACGGCAGGCTCGATCATGTCATCGTCCAGGCTGACATCGGCAGCGAGCAGGACATCGCCGCGATGTTCGAGACCATCCTGGCGCGCTGGAAGCGCCTCGACTGTCTCGTCAACAATGCCGGCTTCCAGCGGGAATCGCCGAGCGATGCGCTCGACGTCGAAACCTATCGCCGCATCATCGACGTCAATCTCAACGGTGCCGTGCTCTGCGCGCAGAAGGCGCTGGCGCATTTCGTCGCACGCGGCGGAGGCGGCAGCATCATCAATTGCTCCAGCGTCCACCAGATCATTCCGAAGCCCGGCTATCTCGCTTATTCGATCAGCAAGGGCGGCCTGGCCAACCTCACGCGCACGCTGGCGCTCGAATTCGCGAAGCACGGCATCCGTGTCAATGCGGTAGGTCCGGGCGCGATCGACACGCCGATCAACGCGGCCTGGACGGGCGACCCGGAAAAGCGCGGCGTCGTCACCAGCCATATTCCGCTCGGCCGCGTCGGCACGCCGGAAGAGATCGCCGCCGTGTTCGCCTTCCTTGCTTCAGACGATGCGAGCTACATCACCGGGCAGACGATCTATGCCTGCGGGGGCCTGACCATGTTCCCCGAGTTTCGCGAGAACTGGGCAAGCTAGAAACGTGGGCTCACGGACGAAGCCACGAACTCTTCACCCTCGTGCCGATCGCTTCAGAAATCTCCTGCGAGCAGGTCGTAGGAGCCTCTGCTGCCGCGCACATACTTCCTGGCCGCGGTGGCACATATCAAGTCGCGATTGCAGTCGAACGCGTTCAGGAATCCCGATTCGGTGGCATGGGCGCCCGGTTGAATCTGCTTCAACGCGCCTTCATCGATGAAGAACGAGGCTTCGATGGCGCTGTCGTATCCCCAGAACCGCACGGCATGGCGTGTCCGGTCATATGAGCGACTGTGATTTGGAAAATCAATCATGGTTCGGGCCGATCAGGTTGCAGGTGCCGTGCGCCTTCACGCCGTTTGAGCCGGGGGCACGCTGGGTGGCCGACGCTCGGCTTGCGTACGTCAGGTACACGGACGTTTCGTCGAGACCTGACAAGAGCGAACCGGTTGCGCCTCTTTCAAATGATGATCTGGCGACAGGGATACAACCCGGTTCGATGCTGCTCGCGACAAATAGTTCGTCGCAAGCCTCGCTATTCGGCGAAAGGTGACTATATCCCGTCGATCACCGCTCGCCCCTCGGCCGTTATCGGTGACTGAGAGCATTGCGCTCCCGCCGCGACCAAGAGGCGGTCAATATGTCGGTTTCCCCCGGATTCATCCTTCGCGAGTGGCTCGTACCTCCGGTCTTGCTGCCCATCTTCTTCGTGCTGGTGATCGCCGTTTCGATGTTGATTCAATGGTAGTCGGCTTCGGCGCGCCTTCGCCGTCGGATCAGGCAAGTACCTCATCGGATTCAATTCAGCCGTCGTTGGGTTGCGAGCTGAACTCGAGGGCGATCGACGCCCTCCGTCGAGCTCGCGAGATGCCGTCGGGAGACAAGCGCATGGCGGCAATGCGCAGGGCAGCAATTCTTGTAAATGCCGCTGAAATCCACGCCTATTTCTCGCCAGCGAAGGCGCCCAAGCAAGATCACGACGCCGCTGAAATCCCGCCTTCGTGACGGAACGTTCCACTGAAACCAGGTCCGGCAGCAACCCTCGTGACACAGTCGCCAATGCTCGAGATCGATCTCCGCACGGGCCAGCACCTCGGCGGCGGAGAATCGCACGAGGATGCTCTGGCGGCAGAGAATGTCAGCCTGCGGCTTCTCCTTGCCCAGGCCGAGATCAACACGAGGGGCCTGCTTGCCAGGGCGGGCATCGACGCCAGGGAGCGAGAGACGTCCGAGAAGCTGCAAAAGCTGATCCTTGAAGAGCTGCACCACCGCATCAAGAACACGCTCGCGACCGTCTCGGCCATTGTCTCCCAGAGCTTGCGCGGCGAGCAAGGCTTGGCGCACGCACAGCAGGCGATCGCGGGGCGGCTGCTCGCGCTTGGCCGGGCGCACGATCTCCTCGTGCGGGCGAGCTGGTCGAGCGCCGACCTCGGGGCGGTCGTCCGCAGCGCCGTCGAAGCTTTCGACGATCCTGCTGAATCGAAGTTCTCGATTTCGGGGCCCGATCTCCGGATCAATTCGGGTGCCGTGGTCGCGGTCGCGATGACGCTCAATGAGCTTTGCACGAACGCCACGAAGTATGGAGCCTTTTCCGCTCCAAAGGGGTGCGTCGATCTCCACTGGACGATCGATCCGCAGACGCAACGCTTGCGCCTGACCTGGATCGAGAAGAATGGTCCGGTGATCCAGTCACGCGCAAAGCGCAGCTTCGGAACGCGATTGATCGAGACGCTGGGTCGCGAACTCCAGGGCGACGTGCAATTGACCTACGCGGAGAGGGGCTTCGCGTACACGTTCGACGCTCCATTGGCTTCTCTGAGTGTCCCGATGCCGGCCTAGCCGGCAGGCTGAAATACGCCGAGACTTTCAACGAAAGGAGGTGGCATGTTCAAATTTCTACAGTATCGTGCAAGAGCGGCCGCGTACGGCGAACTGGCCAGGAGTTCGCCCGGCAAGGATGATACCCGCAAATTCGAGAAACTGCAGGACAGCCTTGCATCGCGCGCGGACAACGAGCAGGTCCTCGCGGACCAATACGTGGATGCAGTGAACGCCGGGGGGACGGAGCGACTGCGCGGCGCAGCCCTGGCGGCGGAGGAAGAGCGTGTCTTGCGGTGTCTCGGCGCGGCCGTCATCATGCAATGGAATTCCCTGCCGACGACGCTTCAGCGGGAGATCTTCGACACCGCCGGATCGGTCGGAACATTGTTGGACACGGCGGCGCTCCGTGGGCAGATAGCCCGGTTTCTTCACAAGCACAGGCATGACACCGATCCCAGCAAGATCTGACGGGTGATGTGTTCGGGGCAGAACAAACGGGTGCGCGAGCATTCGCCGCCGGCATTTCTCCGGCGCGGATCAAGCCGTCGCCGGCTTCGATCCGCCGGTCCGGGAGTGATCTGGCAAAATGTCGCGGCGCGGACTACATCTGCGCCATGTCAAATGCTCCGCTGGCAAACCAATCGCTCCAGGATTTCGTCGCCCGGCACCAACGTCTGTTCGTGCTGACCGGCGCCGGCTGCAGCACCAATTCGGGCATTCCCGATTATCGCGACAGCCATGGCAACTGGAAGCGGACCCAGCCGGTCAATTTCCAGGCCTTCATGTCGGAGGAGCACACGCGCCGGCGCTATTGGGCACGCAGCCTGATCGGCTGGCGGCGGTTCGGTCAGGCGAGGCCGAACGATGCGCACCATGCGCTGGCCCGGCTCGAGGCGAACGGGCGGTGCGGGATGCTGCTGACCCAGAATGTCGACCGGCTGCATCAATCCGCCGGCCACAGGCAGGTGATCGACCTGCATGGTCGGCTCGATCTGGTCCGCTGCATGGGCTGCGGGGCGAAGACGCCGCGGAGCGAATTCCAGGATACGCTTGGCCGCGCCAACGCAGAATGGCTCGCGCTCGATGCCTCGGATGCGCCTGATGGCGATGCCGATCTGGAGCACGCGGATTTTTCGTCGTTCAAGGTGCCCGCCTGCGAAGCCTGCGGCGGCATCCTCAAGCCCGACGTCGTGTTCTTCGGCGAGAACGTGCCGCGCGACGTCGTCGCCACCGCGCAGGACCATCTGTCGCAGGCTGACGCGATGCTGATCGTCGGCTCCTCGCTGATGGTCTATTCCGGTTTCCGCTTCGTGCAGGCTGCCGCGCAGCGGCAGATCCCGATCGCCGCGGTCAATCTCGGGCGCACCCGCGCCGACGATCTCCTGACGCTCAAGGTCGAGGAGCGCTGCGAAGCGGCGCTTGCATTCCTGCTCTGATCGCGTGCGGGGCGAACACGCCTTGCCTATTGCATGGGTGCCAAGCAGAATAGCCGGGCGCGGCGTTGCCGGCATGCCTGATGGCACGGAAATTGCTGCGTTTTTGTCCCCAGTCTTGACGATCAGCCGGAGAATTTGGAATGCTTGAGGGAGCCGAGGTGCGGCTTGCCGTCGATATCGGTGGCACGTTCACCGACATCGTTCTGGACATGGGCGAGGTGCGCAAGACGCGCAAGGTGCTGACGACGCCGCAGCGGCCCGAACAGGCGGTGTTGGACGGGATGCGTCTCATTCTCGCCGATGCGCGCGCCCATATCAGCGACATCGACGTCTTCATTCACGGCACCACGCTCGCGACCAACGCCATCATCGAGCGCCGCGGCGCCAAGACGGCGCTGATCGCGACCGACGGCTTTCGCGACGTGCTCGATATCGGCACCGAGAGCCGCTACGACCAATACGACCTCACCATCGACAAGCCGAGGCCGCTGGCGCCGCGCAGTCTGCGCTTCACCGTGCCCGAGCGCATCGACGCGCACGGCGCCATCCGCCTCCCGCTCGACGAAGCGTCGGTGCGCGCACTCGCGCCAAAATTGCGTGAATTGAAGGTCGAGAGCGTCGCAATCGCCTTCCTGCACTCCTACGCCAATCCCGAGCATGAGCGCCGCGCAGCCGCGATCCTCAGCGAGGAGATGCCCGGCGTTTCCGTGACGGTGTCATCGGCCGTGTGTCCGGAGATCCGCGAATATGAGCGCACGTCCACCGCGGTCGCGAATGCCTATGTGCAACCGCTGATCGACGGCTATCTCGCCCGCATGGCCGATGCCCTGCAGGTCGAGCAGTTCCGCGGCGCCATCTATCTCGTCACGTCCGGCGGCGGCGTCACCTCGATCGAGACGGCGCGGCGCTTTCCGGTGCGCCTCGTCGAATCCGGTCCCGCCGGCGGCGCGATCTTCGCGGCGCAGATCGCTGCGCGTCTCGGCGAGAGCAAGGTGCTCTCCTTCGACATGGGCGGCACCACGGCCAAGATCTGCCTGATCGAGAAATACCAGCCCGAGACCTCGCGCGTGTTCGAGGTCGATCGCGCTGCGCGCTTCCTGAAAGGCTCCGGCCTGCCGGTTCGCATCCCCGTGATCGAGATGGTCGAGATCGGCGCCGGTGGCGGTTCGATCGCCCATGTCGACGCGATGAAGCGCGTCACCGTCGGCCCCGAGAGCGCGTCGTCGGAGCCTGGGCCCGCCTGCTACGGCCGCGGCGGCCAGCGCCCGGCCGTAACCGATGCGGACGTCGCTCTTGGCATGATCGATCCCGACGCCTTCGCGGGGGGCACGATCAAGCTCGACCCCGAACTCTCGAAGCAGGCGCTGCTCCGCAGCGTCGGCGAGCCGCTGGGCCTGTCGGCGGAAACCGCGGCCTATGCCGTGCATGAGGTCGTCTGCGAGAACATGGCGAGTGCGGCACGCGTGCACGCGGTCGAGCGTGGCGCCGTGGTCGGCCAGCATACGCTGATCGCCTTCGGCGGTGCCGCACCGCTGCATGCGGCGCGTGTCGCCGAGAAGATTGGTGTCTCCCGGGTGATCGTGCCGTCGAACGCCGGCGTCGGCTCGGCGGTCGGATTTTTGGCGGCGCCCATCGCTTACGAACTGGTGCGCAGCCGTCACGTCCGGCTCGACGATTTCGACACCAAGGCGGTCTCCGACCTCTTGCAGGAGATGGCGACCGAGGCGCGTGCGCTAGTCGAGCCTGGTGCTGCCGGTGCGCCGGTGCGCGAACGCCGCGCGGCCTTCATGCGCTATGTCGGCCAGGGCCACGAGATCAGCGTCGAGCTGCCGAACCGGCCGCTGAATTCAGCCGATCTCGCCGGGCTGCGCCAGAAGTTCGAGGCGGATTATTCCTCCATGTTCGAGCGGTCGATTCCGGGCGCTGCGATCGAGGTCCTGAGCTGGTCGGTGCTCGCGACCACCGATGCGCGCAATCCGTCCGTCGTCGCTTCCGTCGCACGCATGCCTGCGGGCAAGGCGTCCGGCAGCCGGAAATTCTTCGACGGCCGGGCCGGAGAGGTGATCGAGATCCCGCTCTATCGCCGCGAGGACATGGCGCCGGGGGCGACGATTGCCGGCCCCGCGGTGATCGCGGAGGATGAGACCTCGACCTTCGTCTCCAACAGTTTTGACGCCCATATCGACGGTGCCGGCAGCATCGTCATGGAACGGAAGGCAGCTTGATCATGAGCAAGGCAAATGGCGCGAGCCTGATCGACCTTCAGATCATGTGGCACCGGCTGATCGCCGTGGTCGAGGAGCAGGCGCAGGTGCTGCTCCGCACCGCGTTCAGCCCGATCGTGCGCGAATGCGGCGATCTCTCCGCCGGCGTGTTCGACCTCAAGGGGCGGATGTTGGCGCAGGCGGTCACCGGCACGCCCGGTCACGTCAACTCGATGGCGGAATCGGTCAAGCACTTCATCGACCGCTTCCCGATCGAGACGATGAAGGAGGGGGACGCCTACATCACCAACGATCCCTGGATGGGCACCGGCCACCTCAACGACTTCGTCGTCACCACACCGTGCTTCAAGGACGGCCAGCCGGTCGCGCTGTTCTCCTGCACCAGCCATCTCATGGACATCGGCGGCATCGGCTTCGGGCCCGATGCCACCGACGTGTTCATGGAGGGGCTCTACATCCCCATGCTGAAGCTGATCGACCAGGGCGTCGTCAACGAGACGCTGATGGCGATGATCCGCACCAACACGCGGCTGCCGATCGACACCGAGGGCGACACCTATTCGCTCGCGGGCTGCAACGACGTCGGCTGCGAGCGCCTGGTCGAGATGATGACCGAGTTCGGCATCGACACGCTGGACGAGCTCGGCGACTACATCTGCGACCGCTCGCGCGAGGCCGTGCTGGCCGAGATCGCCAAGCTGCCGAAGGGAAGCTGGCGCAACACCATGGTCGTCGACGGCTATGACGCACCGGTCACGCTGGCGGCGACGCTGACGATCTCGGACGCGGGCATTCACGTCGATTTCGACGGCACCTCGGCCGCCTCGAAGTTCGGCATCAATGTGCCTCTGTCCTACACCACGGCCTACACCGTGTTCGGCCTCGGCTGCGTCGTCGCCTCGCAGATCCCGAACAATGCCGGCTCGCTCTCGCCGTTGACGGTGTCGGCTCCCCCTGGCGCGATCCTCAATGCGCCGAAGCCTGCGCCGGTCGCCTCGCGCCACATCATCGGCCAGATGCTGCCCGACGTCGTGTTCGGCTGCCTGCGCCAGATCATTCCCGAGCGCGTACCGGCGGAAGGCACCTCATGCCTGTGGAATCTCAATGTGCGCGGACAGACCCGTTCGGGCGTCGGCGGCAATTACGGGTTCTCGATGGCGGTCACCAGCAATGGCGGCACCGGTGCGCGCTTCGGCAAGGACGGCCTGTCGGCCACCGCCTATCCCAGCGGCGTGCGCGGCACGCCGGTCGAGATCGCGGAAACACAGACGCCGCTGATCTTCTGGCGCAAGGAGCTGCGCCCGGATTCCGGCGGAGCAGGGCGCACCCGCGGCGGCCTCGGCCAGATCATCGAGGTCGGCAGCGGCGTCGACGCGCCGTTCGACATTCTGGCAGCGTTCGATCGTATCGATCATCCGCCGCGCGGCCGCGACGGCGGCCGGAACGGCGAGGCCGGCTATGTCGGCCTGAAATCCGGCAAGAAGCTGCGTGGCAAGGGCTTTCAGCAGGTGCCGCCGGACGACCGGCTGGTGGTGCTGACGCCCGGCGGCGCCGGCATCGGCGATCCGGCCGAGCGGCCGCGCGCGGCCGTCAACGACGACATCGAAAGCGGCCTCGTGTCTGCGGACAACGCGGTTGCGGTTTATGGGTACACGCGGTGACGCGTCAGGCGTCGTGAACGGAGGGGCTCAATGATCACGCGACGGAACTTCACTGCGGGCGCAGCGACGCTGCTCGCCGCCGGCCACATCTCGACCCGCGCGCGGGCCGCAACGACAAGCTGGGACATGTCGACGGTCTGGCCCGACGGCAATTTCCACACCCAGAACGCGATGGCGTTCGCCGAGGAGGTGAAGAAGCAGACCGGCGGCTCGGTCGCGATCACCGTGAAGGCCGGCGGCCAGCTCGGCTTCAAGGGCCCCGAGCACTTGCGCGCCGTGCGCGATGGCCTCGTGCCGCTCGCCGACGTTCTCAACATCCAGCAGGTCGGCGATGAGCCCTTCATGGGCGTCGAGAGCATCCCCTTCCTGTGCAGCTCGATGGACGAGCTCAAGGTGCTGCACAAATATGTGCGGCCCGAATACGAGAAGGTCGCCGCGCGCAACAACCAGAAGATCCTCTACATCGTGCCGTGGCCGACGCAGTACCTGCATCTCAAGGTCAAGGTCGCCGACCTCGAGGGCCTGAAGAACATCAAGATCCGCGTGCCCGACAAGAACGCCGTCGACATGCTGGCGGTGGTCGGCATGGCGCCGGTGATGATCCCCTGGGGCGAGACGATCCCCGCGCTGGCGTCGGGGGCGGTCTCGGGCGTCTCCACCTCGGCGGTGTCGGGCGTCGACGGCAAGTTCTGGGAGTTTCTGAAGTACATCTACCCGACCAACCACGTCTGGTCGTCGCAGATGCTCACGGTCAATCTCGACTCGTGGAAGGCGCTCAGCGCGGATCAGCAGAAGCTCGTCGCGGATACCGCCGCGAAGATGGAGCCGGGTTTCTGGGCGAACTCGCTCAAGGCCGACGTCGACAGTCTCAACCGCCTCAAGGAAGGCGGCATGGAGGTGATCCCGGTCTCGGAGGCGATGATGACGGACATCCGGGCCAAGACCGCGCCGCAGCTCGACGCCTTCCTCAAGCGCGTGCCGGCGGCCGACAAGCCGGTGCGGGCCTATCTCGCTGAAATGAAGCGCTGAGCCAAGCCATGGTCAGCGTTTCGCCCGCAGCACCGCAAAGCCTCAATGCAGCGGCGCCCGCGCCGCTGCGCATCCTGCTCGACGGCATCGACCGTCTCGGCCGGCTCGACGGCTGGATCGGCGGCGGCTGTCTGCTGACGCTGACGCTGTTGATGCTGTGCGAGGTCGCAACCCGCTTCCTCTCGAACTTCCTGCCGTTCTTCCCGCCGACCATCTCGATCGCGTGGGAATATTCCTCCTACCTGATGGCGGCGTCCTTCACCTTCGGCGCCGCCATGACCCTGCGCGTCGGCGGCCACATCCGCGTGGTGCTGCTGCTGAAGAACGTCCCCGCACCGTTCCAACGTGCGATCGAAATCCTCTCGGCCGCCGCCGGCTTCGCCTTCATGGCGTTCCTGACCTCCGCGATGGCGAAGTTCGCCTACGGCGCCTATGTGCGCGGCCAGGTCTCGACCTCGAGCGACACGCCGCTGTGGTTTCCGGAAGCCGTCGTCACCTTCGGCATGCTGCTGCTTACGCTCCAGTTCCTGGCGCGCGCGATCCAGGCCATCCTCGGCCTGCCGCTCGAGGATCACCGCATGAAGGCCTCGCCCGTCGAATGATCGTTTTGCCCGCACCCGGATTCAAGATCGCATGACCATCGAAGTCGTCGCCCTGTTTGGGATCCTGTTCGCGCTGCTGGCAGGCGGTGTCTGGATCGGTCTCACGCTCGCGCTCACCGCCACGCTGCTGCTGGCGATGTTCCGCTCGATTCCGCTCGACAAGCTGCTGCCGCAATACGCCTGGAACATTCTGACCACGCAGGAGCTGCTGGCGCTGCCGCTGTTCATCCTGATGGGCGAATTGTTGTTCCGCACCCGCCTGTCGCGCTCGCTGTTCCAGGGACTTGCGCCCTGGGCCGGTCTGCTGCCGGGCCGGCTGCTGCATGTGAACGTGATCGGCTGCACCATCTTCGCGGCGATCTCCGGCTCGTCCGCGGCGACCACGCAGGTGATCGGCCGCATGTCGCTCAACGAGCTCTTGCGCCGCGGCTATTCGCGCGACATCGCGATCGGCTCGCTCGCAGGCGCCGGCACGCTCGGCTTCCTGATCCCGCCGTCCAACATCATGATCATCTACGGCGTGCTCGGTGACGTCTCCATTCTCAAGCTCTTTACGGCCGGCGTGCTGCCCGGCCTGCTGCTGGCGGCGACCTTCATGGGCTGGGTGATGCTGCACACGACCCTCAAGCCCTCGATGGTGCCGGAGACGGAAGCAAAACTCTCGCAGGTGCCGTGGGGCGAGCGTTTTGCGGCGCTCAAGGATCTCGCGCCGGCGCTGTTCCTGATCGCCTGCGTGCTCGGCTCGATGTATGGCGGGCTCGCCACGCCCTCGGAGGCCGCCGCCGTCGGGGTGCTCGGGGCGGGGCTGGTGGCCTGGGCGCAAGGCTCGATGTCGCAGCAGGTGATGCGCGACGTGCTGATCGGCTCGGTCGTGACCTGCTCGATGATCGCGCTGATCGTGCTCGGCGCCTCGATCCTCGGCAATGCCGCAGCCTTCCTCGGCATTCCTCAGGCGGTGGCCGCCTTCGTCAAGGGCCTCGGCCTGTCGCCCTTCATGCTGATCGTGGTGCTGATCATCTTCTACCTGATCCTCGGCTGCTTTCTCGATGGCTTCTCGATGATCGTGATGACGCTGCCGATCGTGCTGCCG
Organism: Bradyrhizobium sp. USDA 3311; assembly: GCF_054062495.1. Taxonomy (NCBI): domain Bacteria; kingdom Pseudomonadati; phylum Pseudomonadota; class Alphaproteobacteria; order Hyphomicrobiales; family Nitrobacteraceae; genus Bradyrhizobium; species Bradyrhizobium sp. USDA 3311. The sequence continues at coordinate 3,245,247 of NZ_JBSSFI010000001.1, forward strand.
ATCGTGAAGGGCGCAGGTTTCGACGAGATCTGGTTCGGCATCTTCCTCGTGCTCGCGGTCGAGATGGCGCAGATCACCCCGCCGGTCGGCTTCAACCTGTTCGTGATCCAGGGCCTGACCGAAGACGGCCTCGGCTACATCGCGCGCGTCACGATGCCGTATCTCATGATCATGGTCGGCTTCGTGCTGCTGCTGACGCTGTGGCCCGGGATCGTCACGATCCTGCCGCGGGTGCTGTACGGATAGATTTGCGCCGCCCCGGCGACATAGCCGGGACGGCGTCTTGATTCACGAAGCTTACGCCGCCGCCTTCTTCCGCGCCTGTTCGGCCTTGTACAACTCGAACTCCTCCGCGATCGCCTTCGCCACCGACGGCCGCTGGCGCAGGCGTTCGTAATAGGCCTTCACGTTCGGCCATTTGGCGAGCTCGATCGGCGGCGTCGCCATAGTCCAGTTGATGACCGTGACGAGATAGGCGTCGGCCACGCTGAAATGGTCGAGCAGGAAGTCGCGTCCCTCAAGGTAGTTGTCGAGATAATCGAGCCGCGACAGGTTCTTCTCCAGCGCGTAGGCCTTCGTCTCCTGCGGCGCCTTGCGGTCGAGCACGGGAATGAACAGCCCCTTGTGCAGTTCGGTGCCGATGAAGCAGAGCCACTGGTGCAGTCGGGTGCGCTCGATGCCCGCGCTCGCGCCGAGGCCGGATTGCGGGAAGCGGTCCGCGACATATTGCAGGATCGCCGCGTTCTCGGTCAGCACCACGCCCTCGTCGGTGCGCAGCGTCGGCACGAGGCCGATCGGGTTGACGGTGCGGAAATCGGTGCCGTCCTTCAGCACCCTCTTGGTCGGCGGATCGACTTCGAGGTAATTCGCCTCGGCGCCGGCTTCGTACAGCGCGACGCGGGTCGCCATCGAGCAGGCGAGCGGCGAGAAATAGAGATCCATCTGTAGCCTCCTTGGGCAGTTCCTCTTTCGGGTATCGCTCAACCTGGCCAGATTGATTTTTGTACTGTGTTGCATAATATATCGGCGGTCAAGGATTAATTTGCGAAATGGTACAAAAATCGAAGCCGCCAACTGCTGCCAATGAGCCCGAGCGCCGCGGCGAACCTAAGCGCCGCGGCCGTCCGCGGGCCTATGAGCCCGATGTCGCGCTCGGCAAGGCGCTCGACCTATTCCGCAGGCAGGGCTTTGCCGCGACTTCGCTCGACGATCTCAGCGAGGCCACAGGCATGAACCGGCCGAGTCTCTACGGGGCCTTCGGCGACAAGCGCGAGCTCTATATCAAGAGCTACCAGCGCTACCGCGAGGACGCGCGGGCATCCATGGCCGCGATCTTTCGCGAGGAGATGCCGCTGCGCCAGCGGCTGGAGCGCATCTTCGCCTCCGCGCTGAACATCTATCTGTCCGGCGAAACGGGCCCGCGCGGCTGCTTCACGGTGGTGACGGCGGCGTCCGAAGCGGTCGGTGATCCCGACATCCGCGCCATGGTGCTCGACGGTCTCGCCGAGCTCGACAAGGCGTTTGCGAATTGCTTCCGCCGCGCCAAGGAGAAGGGCGAACTGCCGGAGAGCGCCGACCCGGCCGTTCTGGCCCAGCTTGCATCAGCGACGGTACACTCGATCGCCATCCGCTCGCGCGCGCGTGTCTCGCGGAAAGATCTGGAAGCAATCGTGAAGGGCGCGATCGATGTGATGGCGGGGGTCAGACCCTAGCTGTCGTCCCGGACAAGCGCAGCTCCCGACAACGCGTAGCGTTGTCTAGAGCGGAGCGCCGATCCGGGACCCATAGCCACAGGGAGTGGTTTGGCGAAGACTCGGGGTTATCAGTCTCGCGCTGCAACTTCTCCCTGGGGTTATGGGTCCCCGCCTTCGCGGGGACGACAGCGAGAATGTAGCGCGATCTCGCGCTCGACTACGCCGCCCGGATATGCGCCAGGAAACGATCGACCTCGTCGCGCAGCCGTTGCGACTGCTTCGACAGCTCGATCGCGGAGCCCAGCACTTCCTCGGCCGCCGTTCCGGTCGCTGCGATGCCGGCGGTGACGCCGGAGATGTTCTGCGAGACTTCGCCGGTGCGGGCGGCGGCCTGCTGGACGTTCTGTGCGATCTCCTGCGTCGCGGTGCCCTGTTGCCCGACGGCGGCGGCAATCGCGGCCGAGATTTCGTCGACCTGCTGGATCGTCGCACAGATCGACTGGATGCCGTCGACCGCGCCGGTGGTCTCTCCTTGTACCGCGGTGACCTGCGCGCCGATCTCCTCGGTTGCTTTCGCGGTCTGGGTCGCCAGCGCCTTCACTTCGGAGGCGACGACGGCAAAGCCGCGACCGGCTTCGCCCGCGCGCGCCGCTTCGATCGTCGCGTTGAGCGCCAGCAGATTGGTCTGGCCCGCAATGCCATTGATGAAGGAGACCACGTCGCCGATTTTCTGCGCGGCATCCGCCAGGCTCTGCACGCGCGCATTCGATTGCCGTCCGTCGCTCGCGGCCTTGCCGACCACCTCGGTCGCGTGGGCGAGCCGCCGGCTGATCTCGGTCATCGACGAGGACAATTCTTCCGCGGCAGCCGCGACCGTCTGCACGTTCTCGGAGGCCAGCGCCGAGGCCGACGACACCGTGCGGGTCTGCTCGCGCGACTGCTCGACGATGGCGGACATCGAGCGCGCGGTGTGCTCCATCTCGACCGCGGCCGCGGACACCGTGGTGACGACCTCGCGGATGCTGGCCTCGAAATTGTCGGCGAGCGCGGCGAAGGCGCGCCGCTTCTCCGCCTCGGACTGCGCCTTGGCCTCGAGCTGCTCGGCCTGGAGCTTGTCAAAATTCACCGCATTGTCGCGGAACACCGCGACCGCCTTCACCATCGCGCCCACCTCGTCATTCGCCTTGCTGGTGGGCACGGCGACATCGAGACGTCCGTCCGCGAGCTCGCGCATCACGTTCGTGATCGACAGGATCGGGCGCGAGATGCTGCGGGCGATGAGATAGCCGACGATCGCCGCGAGCACGAGCCCGAGCGCGGCGATCCCGATCGCCAGCAGCCAGGCGCGATCGGCGGAAGCCTCGTAATCGGCATTGTCCATCACGAGCTCGACCGCGCCGAGCGGCTTGCCGGAAAAGTCCCTGATCGGTCCGAGCAGCGCGGCGACCGGCGTGGTGTCGAGCCTGGCTTGTCGCACCGTGAAGCCGCCCTCGGCGGCACGGCCGTAATCGGCCGTATCGAAGAAGCTCTTTCCCTTCAGCGTGCCCCCGAACAGCTTGAAGCCCGAACCGTCGGCGAGATGGAAGGCGATGTCGACATGGCGGTTGGTCTTGAAATCGTCGAGGAACGGCTGTCCGAAGGTCAGGCCGAATTCGACCGTGCCGAGATGCGTAGCCCCTTGCGCGATTGGCACCACGCCGCGGATGCCGAGCCCGGCCACGCCGCCCTCGAGCCCGACCACGACCTTGCGGTCCTGGTTGGCGACGACGACGGTCTTGCGGAAGCCGGAGAGGTCGTCGCCGAACTTGGCCGGCTGGTGCACGCGCAGGTAGGACGTCGCCGGCGGCACGTGGAACTGGAACTGGTCGACGCCGTAGTCGGATTTGATCGCAGTGAACACCGGTCCGAACAGGCGCACCAGCGCCTCGCGGTCCTGCTTCGCGATCGCCTCCTGCGTCGCCGGCATCGCGGCCACCACGGCGCTCATCGCGGCGGCGCGGTGCGATTCCTCGGCGATGCGCGATTGCAGGGCGTCGTAGTGGCTGCGCAGTTCGCGCTGGTCGGCGCGGTCGATGATGCCGGCGATGATCCACATCGCGCCCAGCACGGCAAACAGCGCGGTCGCCGCCGCCGTCACCGCCAGCGCAACCGTGATCCGCATCCTGAGGCCGAGGCTCGTCTGCATGTCCGACTCGTTCCTTGAGCGTTGGTTAACAACGCTTATCAACTTCTCGCTAAGAGAGGGTGAACGGAATACCGGCTGAGCGGGGTGGTTGTGGGGGGCGGGTGAAACGGTGGGCGCGTGTCAAAAACTCCGATGTCGTCCTGGCGAAAGCCAGGACCCATAACCACCGGACGTAGTTTGGCGAAGATTCGTGGTTGCCACTTCGCACCACGACTGCTCCCTGGGGTATTGGGTTCCTGGCTTTCGCCAGGACGACGCCGAGGGTGAGGCGGCCGCGTGCGGCCCTAATACCCCCGCGTCCGGTCCACCACGTTCTCCAGCGCGCCGCCGGCCTCGAACCGTGCGATCTGCTCGGCGACATAGGCCGAGATCGCTTCCGCGTCGGTGTCCGCGGCGTTGTGCGGGGTCAGCAGCACCTTGGGATGGGTCCAGAAGCGGCTGTCTTTCGGCTGCGGCTCCTGCACGAAGACGTCGAGCGAGGCGGCGCCCAGCGTGCCGTCGTCGAGACAGGCCAGGATGTCGGCTTCGTTCTGCAAGCCGCCGCGGCCGGCATTGATCAGCACGGGGGCGCCGAGCGGGCTCTTGCGGTTGAGCTTTGTGAAGACGTCGCGGTTGAGGATGCCGTGCGTGTCCGGTGTCAGCGGCAACAGCGAGACCAGGATGTCGGTCGCGCGCAGGAACGCATCGATTCCGGCGGTGCCATGGAAGCACTCGACGCCCTCGATCGTGCGCGGGCTGCGGCTCCAGCCAGCGACGCGGAAGCCGAGCCGCCGCAGCACGTCGGCCGCGTCCGCACCCAGCGTGCCCAGTCCCATGACGCCGACCGTGACTGCGCTTGCCGGCCACTGATATTTCGGCTCCCAGCGCTTCTCGCGCTGCGACTGCCGCAAATACAGCTCCTGGCGGTGGTGCATCAGCACGTGAAGCACGACGTATTCGGTCATGCGATTGGTCAGGTCGGGCACGGCGACGCGAACCAGCGGCACGTCGGGCAGGCTCTTGTCCGCCATCAGGGCATCGACGCCGGCGCCGAGATTGAAGATCGCGCGCAGATTGGGGAACGAGCCGAGATCGCCGGGCACCGGCTTCCACACCGCGGCATAATGCACCTCGGCCGGATCGAGCGCCGTATCCGGCAGCAGCACCACGCGGCGGCCTCCGCAGACCGAATCGAACCGGGCCTTCCAGCGCTCCGGCAGCCAGTTCTGCTGCGTGCTGTTGATCAGGACGGCCAGTGTGCCTTTGGTCATTCGAAGTGCCTCGTCGTGTTCCGATTTTGAGGGCTCTCCTTGGCACGATCTGCCGGATTTTTCTTGCAAATTTTTTCCGCAGCCCTGTCGGGGCGGGGCATAGTGGATCGTCTTTACAACAAGAGGTCAGGGAAGGTGCTGCCCATGCTTTATGCGATCCTTTGCTATCATGACGAGGACTTCGTCGGCTCCTGGAGCAAGGACCAGGACGAGGCGGTGATGAAGAAGCTCGCCGTGGTGCAGGAGAAGCTCACGAGCCAAGGCCGGCTCGGTCCGGTGGCGCGGCTGTTGCCGACCACCGCGGCGGCGACGCTGCGTAAAGAGGACCCGCCGCTGGTGCTCGACGGCCCCTATGCCGAGACCAAGGAGCAGTTGCTCGGCTTCTACATCGTCGACTGCAAGAACCTCGACGATGCGCTCGACGTCGCGCGGGACCTCGGCGCCGCCAACCCCGGCGGCGCCTATGAGGTGCGTCCCGTCGGCGTGTTCAGGCCCGGAGGAAATTTGACGTGAGCGAGACTGATACCGCCTGGATCGAGACCGCGCTGACTTCGGCGCGACCCCAGGCGGTCGGCGCGCTGCTGCGCTATTTCCGCGATCTCGACACCGCCGAGGAGGCTTTCCAGAACGCCTGCCTGCGCGCGCTCAAGACCTGGCCGCAGAACGGCCCGCCGCGCGATCCCGCGGCCTGGCTGATCATGGTCGGCCGCAATGTCGCGATCGACGAGGTGCGGCGCGCCCGCAAGCAGCAGCCGCTGCCCGAGGACGATCAGGCGATCTCCGATCTCGACGATGCCGAGGGCGCGCTCGCCGAGCGGCTCGACGGCTCGCATTATCGCGACGACATTTTGCGGCTGATGTTCATCTGCTGCCACCCGCAATTGCCGGCGACGCAGCAGATCGCGCTCGCCTTGCGCATCGTCTCCGGTCTCACGGTGAAGCAGATCGCGCGCGCTTTCCTGGTCTCGGAGGCGGCGATGGAGCAGCGCATCACGCGCGCCAAGGCGAAGGTCGCGGAGGCCGAGACGCCTTTCGAAACGCCCGGCCCGATCGAACGCTCCGAGCGGCTCGCGGGCGTCGCGGCGATGATCTACCTGATCTTCAACGAGGGTTATTCGGCGAGCGGCGACACCGCCGAGATCAGAAAGCCGCTCTGCGAGGAGGCGATCCGGCTGGCGCGGCTGCTCCTGCGGCTGTTCCAGAGCGAGCCGGAGATCATGGGGCTGGCGGCATTGCTGCTGTTGCAGCATGCGCGCAGCGCCGCGCGGTTTGCGGACGACGGTTCGCTGATCTTGCTGGAGGACCAGGATCGCTCCCTGTGGAACGGCTCCATGATCGCGGAAGGGCTGGCGCTGATCGACAAGGCGATGCGCCATCGCCGCAGCGGGCCCTACCAGATTCAGGCCGCAATCGCCGCGTTGCATGCCCGTGCGGCGACGCCGGAGGAGACCGACTGGGCCCAGATCGACCTGCTCTATGGCGCGCTGGAACTGGCGCAGCCGTCGCCGGTGGTGACGCTCAATCGCGCGGTCGCGGTGTCCAAGGTGCGCGGGCCGCAAGCCGCGCTCGACCTGATCGAGCCGCTGGCACCAAAGCTTGGCAACTACTTCCATTTCCACGGCGTGCGCGGCGCCTTCCTGATGCAGCTCGGCCGCAATGACGAAGCCCGCATCGCCTTCGACCGCGCCATCGCGCTCGCCAACACTTCGGCGGAAGCCGCCCATATCCGCATGCACATCGATCGCCTGATCCGGGACAGCCAGCCGAAGAGCAGCAACGGGAGCGCCAGGCAGGGTGCGAAGGCGAAATGACGGCTTGCCGTCATTCCGGGGCGATGCGAAGCATCGAACCCGGAATCTCGAGATTCCGGGTTCGGTCCTGCGGACCGCCCCGGAATGACGATCCAAAAAATCTCATTTCGAATTGTCGGCCTCAGCCTCCTCCCTTCGTCTTAATCCCGTATCCAGGGAGCCATTCATGCTGAAAGCCATTGCCATCATCGCCATCGTGCTCGCGGTCGGACTAGCGGGCGTCCTCGTCTTCGCCTTCACCAAGCCTGACACCTTTCGCGTCGAGCGTTCGCTCGCCGTGAAGGCGCCGGCCGATGCCATCTATCCGGTGGTCGCCGACTTCCACTTCTGGACCAGCTGGTCGCCCTATGAGAACCGCGATCCCGCCATGAAGCGGACGTTCGGCGGAACAGCGCGGGGCAAGGGCGCGACCTATGCCTGGGACGGGAACAACAACGTCGGCGCCGGCCACATGGAGATCCTCGAGGCGAGCACGCCGTCGAAGCTCCGCATCAAGCTCGATTTCGAGCGTCCCTTCGAAGGCCACAACACCGCCGAGTTCACCTTTGTGCCGCAAGGCGATGCTACACTGGTCACATGGGCGATGTACGGTCCGGCGCCCTTCATGTCCAAGGTGATGCAGGTCTTCATCAACATGGACAGCATGATCGGCAAGGATTTCGAGGCCGGCCTCGTCAGCCTGAAGAAGCTCACCGAGAAACAATGAGCCTCACAGCCCAGGGAAAGAAAAGGAGAGAAGCGATGCTCAATCCATATCTGTTCTATCAGGACACCTGCGAAGCGGCGTTCAACTTCTACGCCAAGGTTCTCGGCGGCAAGATCGACGCGATGATGCGCGTCTCGGACGCGCCGCCGGACATGCCGGCCGCCCCCGGCCGCGAGAAGACGATCATGCATGCGCGGATGTCGTTGCCCGGCGGCAGCGTGCTGATGGCCTCCGACGCGCCGCCCGAGCATGTCCAGAAGCCGCAGGGCTTCTCGATCTCGCTGACGATCGCCGACGTCGCGGACGCCGAGCGCAAGTTCAACGCGCTCGCCGACGGTGGCACCGTCACCATGCCGTTCAGCAAGACGTTCTGGGCCAAGGGGTTTGGCATGTGCGTCGACAAGTTCGGCATCCCCTGGATGGTGAACTGCCCGGCGGAGGGAATGTGACGGGCGCGACCGCCTGGCACGCGGCGCCCCTCCCTCGATCGTTGCGGGTAAGGGGCGCGCCCAAGGCGGTCACGTCATAGCCGGATCGGCCGTTTGCTGTTTCAACGGACCGATCCGGTCACGTCCTCGCCGGGGGACGGCGACTGGACGCAGCGAGGGCAGATCACGAGCTTCGTGCCGAGCTGCCTGTCATTCTCCGCTTCGATTTCGTCATGGACCGCCCACCACGCTTCGGAGTAGGGGCGCAAGGTCCCGAGCACTCTTTCCCGTTCCTGATTGGGATTTTCCTGCGTGGGTGCGGGGTTCGCTGCGCGCCGCTTTGTGACGGGTGGCCGGTTCGGGTTCTGTCCGAGGCCGTCCCATGCGATCGGACGACGCTCCTGCGCCGGCGCCGCCGCGCAGCCCATGAGCGCTGCGCAAAAAGTAAGCAAGACGAAGCCGTGTCGCATCATGCCGAACCCTCAGTGCGGTACGCGACACACAAAATCCGCGTGAGGGATTTTGCATCGCGTCGGTTAAATGGAACCTAAGGGAAACGAACTGGCCGGCATGGCCGGATAGGAATATGGAGTCTCGATTCGCATGACTTTGCGAGAGCAGTGGGGCCGCTTCGTGAAATGATCGGGACCGCATCGCACAACAACTGGCGCAATAATAGGCTGTGAACTGCCTGTCAAAATCGCTAATCATTCCTTCATAAATTCTACAAACTGGGATGGGCGTACTTACAAGGGGAGCGACCGATGGCAGCGGCGCTACAGATCAATTTTGCACTTTGGGGTATGCTTATCTGCGCGAGCATGGAATTGGCGCAGATGATCCAGAGGTTCTTCTAGAACCCGGCGACCGCATGACCGGCGTAATTTCGCCGGCGCGCTTGCGTGCTAGCTCACGAGCGCCATTAGCTCACAAGCAATGCGATGAGCGTGAAGCTGACGCTTGCGATCACAATCATCGAAACGACGTAGTTGCGCGGCCGCGCCGTCCGCGAGGGCGGCGGTCTCCTCGGTCGTAGCGGCGCGATGTCGTGCCGGGCGGGTTCCGTCGGCGCGAGTGCGGCTTCTGCGCCCGAGCCGATATACTTCACGTAGAGCTCGAGCAGCCGCAGTTCGGACGGCAGGTCCATCAGGCCCTCGCGGTCGCGCCGCGTCAGCAGTTCGAATTCGACGGTTTCCTCGGCGCTCAGTTGGCCAAGGACGATCCGTCCCCGGTCCGACAGGCGGTAGCGAAAATCGATGGGCTGCATAGCGTGCGACCCCTTTTAAAAATGAGCAATCTTGAAAAAAACGGCACCATCCTCGTCCGTGACCACTGCTGAGATCGTGACGCCGCCGCGGTCTCAGTCTGAGCCGCGACCATCATAGACTGCAGGGAAAGGCTGGAAACCGCGTAAATTGTGCAGGCATTGCGAAGCGGTTGAGCGGATTCGGCGTCCGGAAAGTCGAAATTCTGCAAAACTGCTCAATCGTCGGACAGCGGCGGACGCAACCTGGTCACGCGGCTGGTGACCGCCAAGTCCTCACCGGCAGCGCGGATAGATCGCGGCGAGGTCGCGCCCCTTCAACAGCAGCAACCGTGAGGTGAGGCCGCCGCGGTGGCTGATCCAGTCGCGCACCGGCCCCGGATAGGCTTGGAGCACCGCGTCGGAGGCTTCCGGCTCGGCATAGAAGCGCCCGCGCCGGTCGACCGAACGCGCGGCATGGAAGCCGAGCACGGCGCGTTTGGTGACACAGATGCGCTCGCCCGGCACGATGCTCAGCACCAGCGTGCAGGCGGACAGGCAGGGACCGTCGATCACCACGCGCTCGCCGCTCTCGCGCACCTTCTCGAATAGGTCGAGGAACGGCCCGACCCGTCCGCCGGGTGATTGGATGATGCGGATTTCGGCGGCAACCGGTGCGGAGGCGAGCAGGGCGGTCGCGAGCATTAGGGCTTTGACCAAAACGGCACGTTGCATCGTACTCTCCGCACATTCGACGTCGTCGGGCGGGCAAAGCGTCGCGCGCCCAACAATGGCACCCAAATCCGGAGACGGTGATGGGCACGGCGCGTCGCGCCTTTGTCCACCCTACAAATCCTGTGCCTACCCGTTGCGGCGCTGGCCGCGCAACGTGGGCAGGCCGATACCCGCTGCATCGAAGCCGCCATCAACGGCCAAAATTTGACCGGTGATGTAGCTCGCGCGTTCCGAGCACAGGAAATAGATCGCTTCCGCGAGTTCCTCCTCGAGGCCGTAGCGGTTGAGCGGAATGGCGTCGTGATAGTCGGCGCGGATCTCCTTGGTGTGCACCTGCTTGGCCATCGCGGTGTCGACCGGCCCCGGCGCGACCGCGTTGACGCGGATGTTGAGCGAGGCGAGCTCGACCGCGAGCTGCTTGGTCAGGTGCGCGAGCCCCGCCTTGCTGGTGCCGTAGGCCGAGCGCAAGGTCGAGGCACGCACCGCCGAGATCGAGGTGATGTTGACGATGGCGCCGCCGTCGCTGTCGCGCATCAAGGGCACCGCGGCCTTAGTGCAGAGGAACGGGCCGGTGAGGTTGACCTCGAGCACGCGGCGCCAGTCGGCATCCGGCGTCTCCATCAGCGGCGCGAACACGGCGATCCCGGCATTGTTGACGAGCGCGTCGAGCCGGCCGAACCGCCGCTCGATCGTCGTCATCGCGGCGCCGACCGCCGCCGCGTCGGAGACATCGCAGGTCAGCGCGAGCGTCGCCTCGCCTTGGCCAATCTCGGCGACGGCGCGGCCGAGCAGCTCCCCCTCGATGTCGAGCAGCGCCACGCGCCAGCCCTCGCCAAGGAACTTCTTCGCGGTCGCAAGCCCGATGCCGCGCGCGGCTCCGGTGACGAGGGCGACTTTTTGCGGGGCCTGCGGCATTTGCTAATCTGTCCTGTGTTCGAAAGGCTGTTCCCACGCGAGGGCCGGTCCCTTTTACTTCGCTTTGGTCCCGACGAGAAAGGCCCTGGCGATGCCCATCGATCCGGACGAGAACCACTCGACATATTCTTGCGTTCTGCCGGCGGAACGCCTGGCGCGATGTCGGCGCGGCCGCCGCTGCATCGTCTTCTAAGCGACGTCTGCCGAGGAGACCGATCCATGCCTGACGACCACGCCCGCCTGATCCGAGACCTCTTCGCCGCCTATCTCGCCAATGACCGGCAACGGGTGAGCGAGGCGCTCGCCGACGACTTCCGCTTCACCAGCCCGTTCGACGACGACCTCGACAAGGCGACCTATTTCGAACGCTGCTGGCGGGACACCGGCTGGATCGCGCGCCACGAGATCGAGCGCATCTTCGTCGTCGGCGACGAGGCTTTCGTCACCTATCGCTGCCTGGCGACCGATGGCAGGAGCTTTCGCAACACCGAGTTCCTCAGCTTCGCCGGCGGCCGGATCCGCCGCGTCGAGGTCTATTTCGGCGCCGCCTTCCAGGACGGCCGGTTCCTGCCGCAGCCGCGCTGAGGCAGGAACTTCCGAGGCATGACCTCCGGAATAATTTTCCGCCACGGTGTCGATTCCATAGCAAGGCATTCGTCTTACAGGGAAGCGCGGGCTGGTTCGGCCCGCTCATCTCGCCCGTCATTCCGGGGCAGCCCGCAGGGCTGAGGCCGCAATCCATCGGACCGCAGAGATTGTCGATGAACAGATTCCGGGCCTGCGCCTCGCGGCGCATCCCGGAAGGACCAGGTAAGCAAGGAACTGCCCATGCGATTCATGATGCTGATGATCCCGCTCGGCTACGAGACCGCGCCGCCGGACGTGCAACTCGATCCCGAGCGCGTCGCCGCGATGATGCGCTACAACGAGGCGCTGAATGACGCCGGCGTCCTGATCACGCTCGACGGCCTGCATCCGCCCGCGATGGGCGCGCGCGTGTCGTTTGCGACTGGCGAGCCTGTTGTGACCGACGGACCCTTCACTGAAGCCAAGGAAGTGCTGGGCGGCTACTGGATGATCGAGGTCGCCTCGCGTGCCGAGGCGATCGGGTGGGCGAAGCAGTGCCCGGCCGCGGCCAATGAAGTCATTGAGATCCGGCAGGTGCAGGAGATGGCCGACTTTCCGCCGGACGTGCAGGCCGCGGCCGCCGGCTTCGACGGTCTGAAGAACTAGCCAGAGCGGGCGCGATTGGAATTCGCGGCCGTCATCAACAAAGTCATCAACAAAGGAGAGAACCAATGAGCACCGACACTTATCTCGCCGTATTCCTCGGCAGCAAGACCAGCCCGAAATGGGCTGCATGGAACGCGATGTCAGACGCCGAGCGCAAGGCGAAGGAACTGGAGGGCATCGCGGCCTGGAAGGGTTGGGCCGAGAAGCATCAAGGCGCGATCCAGGCGATGGGCGGTCCGCTCGGCAAGACCAAGCGGGTCGATGACAAGGGCATCGCCGACATCGCCAACGAGATGGGCGCCTTCACCGTGGTCCGCGCCGCGTCCCATGAAGCGGCCGCGAAGATGTTCGAGAACCACCCGCACTTCGCGATCTTCCCCGGCGAGCGCGTCGAGATCATGCCGGTGCTGCCGATCCCGGGCGGTTAGGGCCCCGCCGTCATTCCGGGGCGCGCGCGAGCGCGCGAACCCGGAATCTCGAGATTCCGGGTTCGGCTCTTTCGAGCCGCCCCGGAATGACGGTGGAAATACGGGTTCACCAAATCCAGCTTGCGCTAGTGACCTTCACGCCCGGCTCATGTAAAGCTCGTTCACATGAGCTGGCGCAAGGAGACGCGCCGCGCCGAGCGCGGCTACCACCACGGCAATCTGAAGGAAGCCCTGTTGCAGGCGGCCCTCGGGTTGATTGCCGAGAAGGGCGCGGCCGGCTTCACCTTCGCCGATGCGGCGCGCATGGCCGGCGTCAGCGCGGCGGCGCCGTACCGGCATTTCCGCGACCGTGACGAACTGTTGTCCTCGATCGCCCAGCGCGGCTTCGAGCAGTTCGAGGCGCGCTTGACCGCGGCCTGGGACGACGGGCGGCCCGATACGGTCACGGCGTTCGAGCGGGTCGGCAGGGCCTATCTTGCCTTCGCCCGCGAGGAGCCGGCGTTCTACAACGCGATGTTCGAGTCCGGCCTGCCGGTCGATGCCAACCCGGCGCTCCAGGCCGCGAGCGAGCGTGCTTTCAACATCATTCGCGCCGCGGCGGAGCGCCTTGCGGCACTTGCACCTCCCGGCACGCCGCGGCCGCCGGCGATGATGATGGCGCTGCACATCTGGTCGATGGCGCATGGCGTGGCCTCGCTGTTCTCGCGTGGTGATGCTGCGCGACGAAAACTGCCGATGTCGCCGGACGAGCTGCTAGAGGCCGAGGTGCTGATCTATCTGCGCGGTCTCGGCTTCCCGACCGACCGCCGTCCGCCCGCGAAAGGCGCCGAGCCGCCGCCGGTGCCTTCGGAGGCATCCTCCGGTTCTGGCGTGCCGCCGGGCGGCCCCTGGGGCAAGCCGAAATAAAATTGCGCAAATAATTCGCCAGGCCTGTCGGGTGGCCGGCTTGACAAAATCGCGGGATGGTCTAGCTATGTAAATGTTATTTACATTCACAACGGCGCAGATGCCGTCATGGAGATGGGAAATGGCCTACACCGCTGATGTCAATCGATGGCGCGGCCCCTCGGACCAACACTATGAGCGCCCCCATATGCTCGACACGCCTTGGCATCCCGGCTGGATCGCCGTGACCATCCTCGGCTTCATCATCTGGTGGCCGATCGGACTTGCCCTTCTCTTTTTCACACTCGGGAGCAGAAAAATGGGTTGCTGGAGCCACCAGGATCGCTGGCAGAACAAGATGGAGCGGATGCAGTACAAGATGGACCGCATGCGCGGCCGTATGGAGCGCCGCGGCTTCGGCTTTGGCTTCGGCCCGCCCTCGAGCGGCAACCGCGCCTTCGACGAATACCGCACCGAGACGCTGCAGCGGCTCGAAGAGGAGCAGGTCGAATTCAAGAACTTCCTCGACCGTCTGCGTCACGCCAAGGACAAGGAAGAGTTCGACCAGTTCATGGCCCAGCACAAGACGCGTCCGACCCCGCCGCCGACCGACCAGCAGCAGGGTTGATCCGGACACCTCTCAAAGCCTTCAGGCGCATGCCCCCAAAGTCCTGATGGCCCCGAGCCGCCCGCCTGCGCATCCCGCAGGCGGGCGGTTTGGTTTTTGGGGGCGCTTTCACCTCGCCCCGCTTGCGGGGAGAGGGAGTAGACCGAGCCACTGCTTGGCTACGAGCCGCCAGAACCCAGACCTGCTCATCCGACACCAAGACTTGCGCGTCCCGTCTCACCGGGCGGCGCTTCTCATGTTGGACGACAGCATCATGGACCTCTGGACCCGCCTGCTCATTGGCGTGACCGCCTTCGCAGTGCTGGGCTACATCGGCGTCGTCTATGGCAGCTGCGCGGCCGATCCCGACTGCCATTTTCGCCTGTGTCCCGGCCGGCATTCGCTATGTGGCGTTGATCACGCACATGTGCAGGACCGGTAGAACCCGATTCGCGCCAAGCCCGACCAAGCCCTGACAGCGCACTTGCCGCGCGCCAACAGGGCCGACCATGATGAACGCCGAACGTAAGGAGATCAGGCAGCGGCTCGCGCTTCTCGAGCGCGCGTCTGCGCTGTTCGATCGATTCGGCGTCTCAGTGCCGCTCGCGATCGCGTTCCTCAACCACTGGCCGACGGAGATCAAGTCCTATCAGGACCTCGTGACCACCGATGCCTGGAAGATCTTTCTCAGCTGCGCCCTCTACGAGCTTGCCGCGTTCGCGCTGCGGCGCGCCGTTAAGTTTGCGACAGCGGACCTTGCCCCATGATCCTGCTCCGCGATTTCGCGCTTTACGTCCTGCCGGCCCTCGCCGCAGGCGGCGGCTGGCTGTATGCGCTGTGCCTGCGCAAGCGGGCGCGGTCGGGCCGCGCCCCCGAGCGGCGTTACGTCCCCCCGGCATCACTGGCGCCTTGATCCGGACCGCCTATATTCGCCTGCACAAACGAAGGGCGCACCGGAGGCGGCGATGGCGGAGGCTGCGATCATGGCGAGCGACGGCCTCTGGCAACGGGTCCGCGGCGAGGCGCAGCGCGCGGCGGATGCCGATCCCGTCTTCGGCAAGGCGCTTGCCGGCACCATTCTCGCTCATGATGATTTCGCCGCGGCCTTGTCCGATCTGATCGGACGCCGGCTCGGCGGCAGCGCAGCCGAGCGCGCGCGCTTCTCGGCCTTTTCCTTCGATGCCTTTCGCGGCTCGCCCGATCTGATCGAGGTGGCCGGCCGTGACTTGCAGGCGATCGCGATCCATGATCCCGCCATCGCCGACCTGTTGCCGCCACTGCTGCATTTCAAGGGCTATGTCGCGCTGCAAGCCTGGCGCGTCTCGAACTGGCTCTGGCACCATGACCATCGCGACGCGGCGCTGCTGTTCCAGAACGAAGCGTCGAATGCGCTGCAGGTCAGCATTCATCCGGCCGCCAGCATCGGATCGTCAGTCTATCTCGACCACGCCACCGGCATCGTGATCGGTGCCAACGTCGTGATCGGCGACGAGGTCACCATCCTCCAGAACGTCAGCATCGGCCGCGGCAGTGAGCTGCCGACGCGCTCGCCGCGGATCGGCCGCGGCGTCTATATCGGCGGCGGTGCGACCATCCTCGGCGACATCAGCATCGGCGATTTCGCCAAGATCGGCGCCGACGCGCTCGTGACGTCAGACGTTCCTGCTGGCTGCACGGCCGTCGGCAATCCCGCGCGGCCGACCAACTGCCCCGAACCTGCCTCGGCGGCCTGATCCCATCATTGTACGGAGCCACCCCATGAAGACCGCAATCGTGATCGGTGTCGGCCCGGACCGCGGGCTCGGGGCCCGGCTCTGCAAGCGCTTTGCGACCGACGGGCTCAAGGTGATCGTCGCGGGCCGCACGCTGTCCGCGTTGCAGGCGGTTGCAGGCGACATCATCAAGGCGGGCGGAGCGGCCGTGCCCATCGTCGCGGACGCGACCAGCGAGAGCGACGTTGTCGCTCTGTTTGATGCCGCCGGCGAAGACCTCGATCTCGCCATCTACAACGCCGGCAACAATACGCCCGGCAGGATCATCGAGATGGACGCCGACTATTTCGAGCAGGCCTGGCGCGTCGTGTGCTTCGGCGGCTTCCTGTTCGGCCGCGAGGCGGTGCGTCGCATGGTGCCGAAGAAGGCGGGCACGCTGCTCTTCACCGGCGCCAGCGCCTCGCTGCGCGGCCGCGCCGGCTACGGCGCCTTCAACGCGTCCAAGGCCGGCCTGCGCACGCTGGCGCAGGCCATGGCCAAGGAATATGCGGGCGACGGTATCCATGTCGGCCACGTCGTGGTCGACGGTGCGATCGCCGGCGACAAGATTTTTTCGCGCTTTCCCGATGCGGCGAGCCGCGAAGACAGCCTGATCGACATCGAAGGCATCGTCGATGGCTTCGCGTTCCTCTACCGCCAGCCCGAACGCGCCTGGTCGTTCGAGCTCGATGTGCGGACCTCGAAGGAGAAGTGGTGAGGGGGCGGCCCTCGACCATTTCTACCCCGTCAGTGCCCGCGTATGACCGTCTTAGGGGTGGCGTAGACGATCAATACCCGTCCGCCAGTCCACTGTTGCGGCGTGGATCGTTCGCCCCGTAGTAGCGATTGTTACCGACTTGCTCGCCGTTAAGCGACGGCGCGCCGACGATGATCACCGCGAGGTGGTTCGCCGGTTGCGGCGGCCCGAATTTGTGGCCCATGACCTCCAGAATCTTGCGCGTGTCCGGCGACAGCGCATAGTCCTCGACATTGGTCAGGTCCGGCAGCCATTGCTGGTGGATGCGCGGCATGTCGACGGCTTCCTGGGCGTTCATGCCGTAATCGATCGCGTTGATCATGGTCTGCAGCACGGCCGTGATGATGCGGCTGCCGCCGGGCGTGCCCACCACCATGACGGTCTTGCCGTCCTTGGTGACGATGGTCGGGCTCATCGAGGACAGCGGCCGCTTCCCCGGAGCGATGGCATTCGCCTCGCCCTGCACCAGGCCATAAAGGTTCGGCACCCCGACCTTGGCGGTGAAGTCGTCCATTTCGTCGTTCAGCAGCACGCCGGTCTTGGCCGCCGTCACCTTGGCGCCGAACCAATCGTTCAGCGTGTACGTGACCGATACCGCGTTGCCGTCCTTGTCGGCGATTGAATAATGCGTTGTGTTGCTGCCCTCGTGCGGCGCGACGCCCGGCTTGATCTCCTTGGATATCCCGGCCTTGTTCGGATCGATCACGTCGCGGATCCTGGTCGCGTAATTCTTGTCGAGGAGGCGGTCGAGCGGATTCTTCACGAAATCCGGATCGCCGAGATAGCTGTTGCGGTCCACGTAAGCATGCCGCATGGCCTCGATCTGCACGTGCACGGCCTGCGCGGAATGGTAGCCCAGCTCCTTCAGAGGATAGCCCTCCAGGATATTCAGGATCTCGCAGATGACGACGCCGCCCGAGCTTGGTGGCGGCGCGGAAATCACGTGATAGCCGCGATAGTCGCATTCGACAGGTGCGAGCTCGCGCGTCTTGTAGCCGTCGAGGTCGTCCTGCGTCAGCAGGCCCTTGCCGGCCTCGCTCGATGCCACGATGGCGCTGCCGACCCATCCCTTGTAGAAACCGTCGGTGCCCTTGCTGCTGATCTCGCGCAATGTCTTGGCGAGCTCCGGCTGCATCAGCCTCTCACCCACCTGGAACGGCTGACCTTTGTTGAGGAAGATGGCGGCCGTTGCGGGATCGTCTCGAAAATCCGCGGTGGCGGTACGCAACAGGTCGATATCGCCCTGGTCCAGCGCAAAGCCCTGCTCGGCGAGCTGGATCGCTGGGGCGAGCAGGTCGGCGCGCTTCATGGTGCCGTACTTTTCGCGCGCATATTCCATCCCCGAGACGGATCCTGGCACGCCGACAGCCAGATGCCCCTTGGTCGAAAGGCCCTTGATGACGTTGCCGTCCTTGTCGAGATACATGTTCGCAGTCGCGCCCTTGGGCGCCGTCTCGCGGAAATCGAGGAAGGTCTTGCGGCCGTCGGCGAGCTGGATCGTCATGAAGCCGCCACCACCGAGATTGCCGGCGGCCGGATAGACGACGGCCAGGGCATAGCCGACGGCCACGGCGGCATCGACGGCATTGCCGCCGCGCCTGAGCACATCGACACCCACCTGGGTCGCCAGATGCTGCGCGGACACCACCATGCCGTTTTGCGCGGCGACCGGCGCGACCGACGCCGCACGCACGGCGCCGAATGTGACGAGGCTGACCGATACGATCGCTGCGGCCATCCACCGCACATTGGATTGTGGTTTTGGCAAGGGACGCTCCTCGGGCTGGCCGGTGATGCCGGCATATTATTGTCAGCGAACTCAGCCTGTCAGCTCGTGCCCGCCGTGAGATGCGAGATGGAGCATGTGGACGTGGTGTAGCTGTGGCGCACGCTATGCCTTCTGCGATTTCGGGCTGGGCAGGGGAGGAGGTTCCAGAAGGGGCGTCCGCTGTGCAGTGTCGTAGCGCCAAGAGTCCCATTGCGCTCCCTCCCGCCTTGGGATCGCCTTGGGGGGGGGAGGGAACCGGCCTCGCCAGTGGCACCTGGCTCCGGTCCGTCGGCCGCCATGTACCGCCATGTCCCGCAGCAAAACGGCCAACCGTCTGTGCCGCCTGCCTTTCCGGCAGCCAAATTCAGCTCCGGTAACCCCGCATTAACTATCGCCGGGCTCTGGTAAGGGTGGACAATCGCGCCCATAGCCGTCGTCGAGGCCCATAGTTTTGACATCTTGGCAGGGAATGCAGGCGGCCGGCTTTGGACGAGCCCCCTGCACCCCAGAAAGACAAGGCTTTGAGCGGGCTTGCCGGCCGCGCCGGTTCTAGCGCGGCAGTTGGGGAACCGGCGGTCATTTGCTGCCACGGAACATCGGGTAACGATCGCCTTGAGAGGATACAGCTTATGAATCCGGCCGACGTGGCTCAGTCAGCCCTTCCGGTTGCCGCTTCCGCGGACGTGTCGCTGATCGCGCTGTTCTGGCAGGCTCACTGGATCGTGAAAGCGGTGATGCTGGGACTTTTGTCCTGCTCGGTCTGGGTCTGGGCGATCGCCATCGACAAGATCTTCCTGTTTGCCCGTACCCGCCGCTCGATGGACCGTTTCGAGCAGGCCTTCTGGTCCGGCGAGTCGATCGAGGAGCTCTATCGCACCCTCTCGGCCAAGCCGACGCATTCGATGGCGGCCTGCTTCGTGGCGGCGATGCGCGAGTGGAAGCGCTCGTTCGAGAGCCACGCCCGCTCGGTGGCGGGCCTTCAGATGCGCATCGACAAGGTGATGAACGTCTCGATCGCACGCGAGGTCGAGCGCCTGGAGCGCCGGCTGCTGGTGCTCGCCACCGTCGGCTCCGCCGGCCCCTTCGTCGGCCTGTTCGGCACGGTCTGGGGCATCATGTCGAGCTTCCAGTCGATCGCGGCGTCGAAAAATACCTCCCTGGCGGTGGTCGCCCCCGGTATCGCCGAGGCGCTGTTTGCGACCGCCGTCGGCCTTATCGCCGCCATTCCTGCCACTATTTTCTACAATAAGTTCACCTCCGAGGTGAACCGGCAGGCCCAGCGGCTCGAAGGCTTCGCCGATGAATTTTCAGCCATTCTGTCGCGTCAGATCGACGAGCGGGGCTGACGGACGGCATGTATAGTGTGAAGGGCAATTTGGGCACCAGACCATGGGCATGAACGTCGCGAGTTCGTCCGGAGGCGGCGGCCGCCGCAGCCGGCGCAAGCCGGTCATGGCCGAGATCAACGTCACGCCGATGGTCGACGTGATGCTGGTGCTGCTCATCATTTTCATGGTGTCGGCGCCGCTGCTCACGGTCGGCGTGCCGCTCGACCTGCCGCAGACCCAGGCCAAGAGCCTCGAGCAGAACGATCAGAAGCCAATCCAGATGTCGGTCGACATCAAGGGCAAGGTGTTCATCAACGACGCCGAGATCGCGATCAACGAGCTGGTGCCGAAGCTGAAGGCGATCACGGACGCGCGCGGCGGTCTCGAGGAACGCATCTATCTGCGCGCCGACAAGAAGGCGGATTACGGCACGGTGGCCAGGGTGATGGGCCTGTTGTCCGGTGCGGGGTTCAAGAAGCTGGCGCTCGTCACGGAAGCGGACCAGGGGTAAGCCGTGAAGGTGAACGTCGACAAGACACTCGTTGCGTCGATTGCCCTCCATATGTCCTCGTGCTTGGATGGGGGCTGGTCACCTTTAGCAGCAGGGCCTACGTCGCGCCGGAAGAGTCGCTCCCGATCGACATCATCTCCTCCGATCAGCTCGCGAAGATGATGTCGGGGCAGAAGACCGGCGAGAAGGACAAGCCGAAGCCCAAGGTCGAGAAGATCGCCGAGCCCAAGCCCGAAGAGGACGCCGTCGGGAAGGTCACCGAGAAGAAAGAGCTGATCAAGACCAACGCGACGCCCGAGCCGCCGCCGAAGCCCGTCGAGAAACCGGTCGAGAAGAAGCCCGAGCCGCCCAAGCCCGTCGCCGAGGCGAAGCCGAAGGAAGAACCGAAGCCGCAGGAAAAGAAGCCTGATCCGGCCAAGGAAGATCCGATCGCCGAGCTGCAGAAGAAGCTGGAAACGAAGAAGCCGCCGCCCAAGCCCGTGGAGCAGAAGGTCGCGGCGGTGCAGCCGCAGCAGCAGCCGAAGCCCAAGGAGCGCAGCTTCGATCCCGCGCAGATCCAGCGCGACCTCGACAAGCGCGCTGCGACCCGGCATGAACTCGCTGGAACGGCGCTGAATGCGTCGGCGTCGCTGGGATCGACGACCGGGACTGCCGCCAACAACGTTGCGACCTGGCGAGGTGCGTTCCAGGGCGCAGTCAAGCGCTGCTTCACGCCCACCTATAACGGGCAGGACGCCGATCAATACGAAGCCGACATCGACATTCCCATGAAGATCGACGGATCGCTGGCGTCCGAGCCCATCGTGGTTGCGGTGAGAGGACCGTCGCGGTCGATTGCCCAGGCGGTGGCCGAGAGCGCCAAGCGCGCCATCGTGCAATGTCAGGTCTATTCGTTCATGCCGAAGCAGCAGTACGAGAGCTGGAAGCTCATCCCGATGACTTTCGGCCTGAAAGACATGTTGTGACATCCGAACAAAAGAATTTTGCAATGAATGACGCTCGATCGATCACCCGCCGCCGCTTCATGACCCTGACCGGGTCGGGACTTGCGATGCTTGGGGGCGGACATGCGTTCGCTCAGGGCCAGCCGCGGCTCCGCATCGATCCCACCGAATTCCAGCCGGTCCCGATCGCGATCACCAACTTCCTGCCGGGCTCACCGTCGGACGGCGACGTCGGCAACGGTGTCACGCAGGTCATCACCAACAATCTGAAGCGCTCTGGCCTGTTCGCGCCGATCGACCAGGCCGCGTTCATCGAGCGCATCAGCAACATCGACGTCGCGCCGCAATTCCAGAACTGGAAGACCATCAACGCCCAGGCGCTGGTCACCGGCCGCATGACGCGGCAGCCGGACGGAAGGCTGAAGGCCGAATTCCGCCTCTGGGACGTGGTCTCCGGCCAGCAGCTTGCCGGCCAGCAATACTTCACCTCGCCGGAATACTGGCGCCGCATCGCCCATATCATCTCCGACCAGATCTACGAGCGGATGACCGGCGAGAAGGGCTATTTCGACAGCCGCGTGGTTTTCGTGGACGAGACCGGGCCGAAGGAGCGCCGCGTCAAGCGGCTCGCCATGATGGACCAGGACGGCGCCAATGTGCGCTATCTGACCCGCGGCTCCGACCTCGTGCTGACGCCGCGCTTCTCGCCGAACTCGCAAGAGATCACCTACATGGAGTTCGGCCAGGGCGATCCGAAGGTCTATCTCTTCAACATCGAGACCGGCCAGCGCGAGATCGTCGGGAACTTCCCCGGCATGACCTTTGCGCCGCGCTTCTCGCCGGACGGCCAGCGCGTCATCATGAGCCTGCAACAGGGCGGCAACTCCAACCTGTTCGTGATGGATCTGCGTTCGCGCTCGACCACGCGTCTCACCGACACGCCGGCGATCGACACGTCTCCGTCTTACTCGCCGGACGGCACCCGCATCTGCTTCGAGTCCGATCGCGGTGGCCGGTCGCAGATCTACGTCATGGCCGCGGGCGGGGGAGCTGCGCAGCGCATCTCCTTCTCCAAGGACGACACCAACGCCACCTATTCGACGCCGGTGTGGTCGCCGCGCGGCGACTACATCGCCTTCACCAGGCAGGGCGGCGGACAGTTCTCGATCGGCGTCATGAAGCCGGACGGCAGCGGCGAGCGGTTGCTCACCTCCGGCTTCCACAACGAGGGCCCGACCTTCTCGCCGAACGGCCGCGTGCTGATGTTCTTCCGCGATCCCGGCGGCAGCGGCGGACCGTCGCTGTACAGCGTCGACATTTCCGGCCGCAACGAGCTGAAGGTGCCGACGCCGGGCTTCGCCTCCGACCCGGCATGGTCGCCGCTGTTGTCGTCGACGGCTGGTCAATAGATCGCGCGTTTGGACGCGCGATCTTTTCGAAAAATCACGCCGATTTTTTCGGGTTCTGCGCGCGCGGCAAGCTTTCCTTCACCTTGCGCTCGGCAACGCTTGCCTAGTTGCTTGATATTTCAGCGAAAATCGGTTCGCTATTGCCGAAAAACAACCCGACTTTAACGATGTTCCCTCAGGAAAGCTTCACCTGGGCTGAGTAAAAGTACGCTCCAAACAGGACGCGTAACAAGCCGATGCAACTGGCCGACCAGAAGCAGAGCGATCGAGACGAGCTGGAGCCGATACTCTACGCCGCTCTCATCAACTCTATGGTGCAGAATTTCTGGGCGATTTTCCTGGGCTCGGCCTCCGCGGCCGTGGCCGCGGTGATGACTGCGCTGAAGACCGGCGACGTCTGGCTGTGGCCGATCGCGTTTCTCCTGATCGCCATCGGCACCGCGCGCGCATTCCAGATGCGCGGATACGAAAACCGGACGCAGGGACTGTCATTCGAAGAGGCAAAGCATCTGGAGCCGCGTTACTGGATCGGCGCGCTCAGCTATGCGGCGGTGCTCGGCATATGGGCCTTCGTCGTCATCTACAACAACGAGGATCCGGTCGCCGACATGCTCTGTGTCGCCATCGGCATCGGCTACACCGCCGGCGGCGCCGCCCGCAATTACGGCCAGCCCCGGGTGATCCAGTGGCACGTCGCGCTCGCCTGCGGTCCGATGTCGCTCGCCCTGCTGCTGCATGGCGGATTCTACCACATCGGTCTTGCGATCCTGCTCGTGTTCTTCTTCATCGGCCTGAAGAACATCAACCTCAGCCTGCACGCGATCTTCGTCAAGGCGCTGACCTCGAGCTTCCGCGAATCCGCGCTGGCGAGCCAGTTCGATACCGCGCTCAACAACATGCCGCACGGGCTGTGCATGTTTCGCGCCGACGGGCGCCTTGCGGTGATGAACCATCGTTTCGGCGAGCTGATGAGCTTGCCCGAGGATCTGGTCAAGCGCGGCGCCACCGCCGTCGATATCGTGTCGGCCTGCGTCGCCGCAGGCTCCATCTCGGCGGAGAGCGGCAACCAGATCCTGGCCGAGATCGAGCACGCGCGAATCCGCGAGATCGCCACCGCGGATCCCAATCCCGCGCGGGGCCGCTCGCTCGCCTGGACGTTCCAGCCGATGACCGGCGGCGGCACCGTGCTGCTGCTGGAAGACATCACCGAACGCACCAACGCGGAAGCCCGGATCAGCCATCTCGCCCGCTATGACGAGCTCACGGCGCTGCCCAACCGGGTCTCCTTCCGCGACGAAATCGAGCGGCTGCTGGCGATTTCGCACCATGCCGAGCGGCTCTCCGCACTGCTGTTCGTCGACCTCGACCAGTTCAAGCAGGTCAATGACACGCTGGGGCATCCCTGCGGCGACCAGCTGCTATGTGCGGTCGCCAACCGCCTGCGCGAGATGCTGCGGCCGGAGGATTTCGTCGCCCGCTTCGGCGGCGACGAGTTCGTCGTGTTCCAGCAGGACATCAGCTCGCCCGAGGATGCCGCGAGCCTCGCCCGCCGCATCGTCGAGCGGCTGAGCGAGCGCTACCGCATCGACAATCATCTGGTCGAGATCGGCGCCAGCGTCGGCATCGCGCTGACCTCGCCGGACGGCATCAGCGCCGATACGCTGCTCAAGAACGCCGACATGGCGCTGTACCGCGCCAAGGCCGACGGCCGCGGCACCTTCTGCTTCTTCCGCGACGAGATGGCGGCGACCGTCGAGGCCCGCCGCATCCTCGAGCTCGACCTGCGCAAGGCGCTCGCCAACGAGGAGTTCGAGCTGTTCTACCAGCCGCTGGTCAATCTCAAGTCCGGCAAGATCACCACATGCGAGGCGCTGCTGCGCTGGAATCATCCGGTGCGCGGCACGGTCTCGCCGGTCGACATCATCCCGGTCGCCGAGGACATGGGCCTGATCGTCGATCTCGGCCGCTGGATACTGCGCCGCGCCTGCATGGAATGCATGAAGTGGCCCGAGGGCGTCAGCGTCGCCGTCAACTTCTCGCCGCAGCAATTCCACCAGCGCGACGTGCTGAGCGAAATTCGCTACGCGCTGGAGGTCTCGGGCCTGCCGGCGCATCGGCTGGAGATCGAGATCACCGAGTCCTCGCTGCTGCGCAACACCCAGCTCACCCACGACATCCTCTCGCAGCTGCATGCGCTCGGCGTGCGCATCTCGCTCGACGATTTCGGCACCGGCTATTCGAGCCTCAGCTACCTGCACAATTTCCCGATGCAGAAGGTGAAGATCGACCGCTCCTTCCTCGAAGGCATCGACACCGACCGGCCGCTGACGCTGTTGCGCGGCGTGGCGCGGCTGTCCGCCGACCTCGGCATGGCGGTCGTGGTCGAGGGCATCGAGACCAACGAGCAGCTCGAGCTGATCAGCGCCGACGGCACCGTCTCCGAGGCGCAGGGCTATCTGTTCAGCCGCCCGGTGCCCGCCGTGCGGATGCGCCAGCTCCTCAACGCCTCGCATGGACGGCGCGACGAAGCCCTGCTCCAGGTCGTCGGCTCGCGCTCCTTCGCTTAAGTCCGCGTCCGAGAATTTCCCGTCGTTTCAGTCTGTTGCCCGGCACCGTAGTGCTACGGGGGGATTAACCCTAACACTTCGATTGCTTTGCTTCGTTGTTAAGAAGCTGTTAATAAATCATCACGCGCGTGGAGGTTGTTCCCGCGCGCATGCGGTGAGCGGTGGTGGGTAAGGAGTTGGAATGCAGTCCTCAGCCAGAGCGATCATTTCGGCTGTAGGACGGGGCGCCGAGCTCCTGACTGACGTCGATTATCATCTCGCCGACACGGTCGCGGAGAAGGAGAAGATCTACAATCTCCGCTACCGCGCCTATCTGCGCGAAGGTGCCGTCAAGGAATCCGCGGACGCGCGCGTCACCGACCAGTATGACGAATTGCCGAACGCGTGGACCTTCGGCGTCTATCTGCACGGCGAGCTTTGCAGCTCCGTGCGCATCAGCGTGCTGACATCGGAGTGGCGGCAGTCGACCTCGGCCGATGTCTTTCCCGAGATCCTGCTGCCGCGACTCGATCGCGGCGAGGTCATGATCGACCCCACGCGGTTTGTCGCCGATCCCGACCAGGTGAAGCGGGTTCCGGAATTGCCCTACCTGACGACCCGGCTCGCCTACATGGCCTGCGAGCATTTCAATGCCGATCTTGGCCTTGCGATCGTGCGTCCCGAGCATCAGGCCTTCTACCGGCGGGTGTTTCTGCACGAGACCATTGCCGAGCCGAGGCTGGTTCCCGGTCTCACCAAGCCGTTCGGACTGATGGCGGCGGATTTCCCGACCTTCCGCAAGAAGGTGTTCGAGCGTTATCCGATCATGCGGTCCACCGCCTTCGAGCGGCGGATGCTGTTCGGGCGCAGCGCGCAGCGCCAGGCGCCGCAGCAGGCGCTGCGGGTGCCGGATGCCGCTCACGCCTGATTCCCGGCGGGCCGCCTGACGAAGGCGCTCCGGGATTTCCCGGGCTCAGGCCCAAAATTCAAGCAAAGCCAGCGATTTTGCCGGTGAACGCGGCTTGCTTTCACCCTCGCGCCACATTTACAACCCATTAACCATGACGGGTGCTTTTCGCCGGTGGGGGGCATTTGACCGGCTCTGGCAACATCCCATCAAGGTTGACGGAACGTTCGCTTAACCAACCCCCTGTAGACCGGACAGCAGTGGACTAACGCGAGCGTGGAGGCTCCGGAATGAAACATCCTATGCGTATCCTCCAGGGATTGAAGCTGGCCGCGGTGCTTGCCGTCGCGCTGTCGATGGGCGCCTGCGCCAACAAGAACTCTGCTGCGGATGCGATGGCCAACGCGGCGACGCCGGGCAGCCAGCAGGACTTCGTCGTCAACGTGGGCGACCGCGTGTTCTTCGAAAGCGACCAGACCGATCTGACCCCGCAGGCGATCGTGACCCTGGAGAAGCAGGCGCAGTGGCTGCAGACCTATCCGCGCTACTCCTTCACCATCGAAGGTCATGCCGACGAGCGCGGCACCCGCGAATACAACATCGCGCTCGGCGCCCGCAGAGCCCAGTCGGTGCGTTCGTTCCTCGCCTCGCGCGGCATCGATCCGAACCGCATGCGCACGATCTCCTACGGCAAGGAGCGGCCGGTGGCCGTCTGTAACGACATCTCCTGCTGGTCGCAGAACCGCCGCGCCGTCACCGTGCTGAACGCGAGCTCCTGACGCTTCGAGTCAGGCGCCGTTCATCTTCAGAATTCGATTATGCCGGCGCCCTCACGGGCGCCGGTTTCGTTTCAGCGATCTGTGACAGAAACCCCGTGGTGCCAGTCACATTTTTGGCGTACTCCCCTTCAATGTGTGGCGCGTCGAATGTTCCGTCGCAGGCCATTTCGCTTTCGTCGTCAGGGCAAGATGTCATCCAGATTTAAGGTCTTTACCGGCACCGTGGCGACCGCCGCGCTGCTCTCCTTGTGCTCGCCTGTCTTCGCGCAGTCGGACGATGACCCCGAGATGCGGATCGAGCGGCTGGAGAACCAGCTGCGCCAGCTCACCGGCCAGAACGAAGAACTGCAATACCGCAACCGCCAGCTCGAAGAGCGCCTGCGGGCGATCGAAGGCGGTGCGCAAGCTGCGCCCGGACAGGCGCCGGTGCAGCCCAATGTCGCCGCCGTGCCGCCCGCGCAGGCTGCGCCGGCCTATCGCCAGCAGCAGCCGCAACCCGCCCAGCCGAATTACGAGCAGCCGCAGATCGCGTCTCCCGCGCCGATCGTTCAGGAGCAGCCGGCGCCCGGTGCCCCCGGCACGCGCCGCCGCGGCGATGCCTTTGACCCGGGCCAGAATCCGAGCGCGCCCGGCGCGCCGCGCGCGCTCGGCGGCGGCCAGCAGCCGATGCCGGCGGGAGCCCCTGGCGGTGCGCCCGGAGGGCGCAACGCCGGCGAGCCGCTCGATCTCGCCAACACCAGCCCGCGCTATCAGCAGGGCGTGCCGCCGGCAGCCCAGCCCGGCTATCCGCCGGCCCAACAGGGCTCTCCTGCGCCAGCCGCCGGCACCGGCCTGACCACCCTGCCGCCGTCGGCGACGCCGCGCGACGAGTTCGACCTCGGCATCGGCTACATGCAGCGCAAGGACTATGCGCTCGCCGAGCAGACCATGAAGAACTTCGCGCAGAAATATCCGAGCGACCCGCTGCTCGGCGACGCGCAATACTGGCTCGGCGAGAGCTACTTCCAGCGCCAGCAATATCGCGACTCCGCGGAAGCCTTCCTCGCCGTCACCACCAAATACGAGAAGTCGGCCAAGGCGCCGGATGCGCTGCTGCGGCTCGGCCAGTCGCTGGCCGCGCTGAAGGAGAAGGAGGCCGCCTGCGCCGCCTTCGGCGAGGTCGGCCGCAAATATCCGCGCGCCTCCGCCGGCGTCAAAGCCGCCGTCGACCGCGAGCAGAAGCGGGTGAAGTGCTGACCACGCGGCGTTGATCGCTGACAACGCGGATGGTGCTGCGCTAAACAGTCGGTCCATCCGCTGGCGATTGCTGGGCAGCGTCATGTCAGACGACGACAATTCTCCGATCTCCGCGCGCGAGGCGAAGCAGCTCTTCGCCGAGTTGAAAAGTGCGCCCGCACTGGTGCTCGCGGTGTCCGGCGGGCCCGACTCGATCGCGCTGATGTGGCTCGCCGCGCGCTGGCAGCGCAGCCTTGCGCGCGGCCCGCGTCTCACCGTCGTCACCGTCGATCATGGCCTGCGGGCCGAGGCGGCGCGCGAGGCGCGCGAGGTGAAGCGGCTCGCCACCGAGCTCGGCCTGCCGCACCGGACCCTGCGCTGGCGCGGCGCCAAGCCGAAGACGGGATTGCCCGCGGCCGCGCGCGAGGCCCGCTACCGCCTGCTCATGCAGGCCGCGCGCAGCGCCGGTGCGAGCCATGTGCTGACCGCCCACACCCGCGACGACCAGGCCGAGACGCTGTTGATGCGCCTCGTCCGCGGCAGCGGACTTGCCGGGCTGTCGGCGATGGCGCGCCTCACGGAGCGCGACGGCATCGTGCTGGCGCGCCCGCTGCTCGACGTCCCGAAGGCGCAGCTGATCGCGACCCTGAAGCGCGCGAAGATCGGCTTTGCCGATGATCCCACCAACCGCGACACCGCCTTCACCCGGCCGCGGCTGCGCGCGCTGTTGCCGCAGCTTGCGGCCGAGGGCGGCGACGCCCGCAATCTGGCGCGGCTCGCAGGCAGGCTGGCGCGCGCCAATGCGGCGGTGGAGGTGCTGACGGACGGGGCCGAGCGCTTCCTTCGCTTGAGGGATCGCGACGATGCGCCGCATGGGCCGGATATGCGAAGCTTTGAGGCCGGCGCATTCGCCACCCTGCCGGAGGAGGTCCGGCTGCGGATGCTGCTTCGGGCCATCAACGCGCTCGGGCACGAGGGGCCGGCGGAACTCGGCAAGGTCGAAACCCTCCTGGCCGCGCTCGATCAGGCGATCGCTGCTGGTATGGCCGCAGCTCCCCGCGCAGCCGCAAATGGCCGGCCGGTCCTGAAGCAGACCCTTGCGGGAGCCTTGATCAGCCTTGCCGGCGGGCGTATCCAGATCGCGCCGGCGCCGGCCCGGCGGCGCAAGGGCGATAGAGGCGGATCATGACACCGGCTGTTTCGAGGCAGCGCCGTCAGGTCACCTTAACCAGGCAGGAAAAACCCCGGGTAGGTCGCCATTATTTCAGCGGGAATCGCCCTAAGATGGGATAAATAGTCCCATCTCGTTCCCTTGGCAGCGACCGGGGCGGCACCTAAATTGTATGCGTCTAACCGAGAGGATTCCTTGGGGATTTCCTCGTACTGCCCAAGGATTCAGGCCGCGATCCGCGCGACCACGAAGGAAGATCGATGAACGCCAATCTGCGCAATTTCGCCCTCTGGGTCATCATTGTCTTGCTGCTGTTGGCGTTGTTCACGCTCTTCCAAAATCCGGGTCAGCGCGCCTCCTCGCAGGACATCGCCTTCTCCCAGCTCCTGAGCGAGGTTGACCGCGGCAATGTGCGCGACGTCGTGATCCAGGGGCCTGACATCCACGGCACCTTCACTAACGGCTCCAGCTTCCAGACCTATGCGCCGAACGACCCGACGCTGGTCAAGCGCCTCTATGACAGCAAGGTCCAGATCACCGCGAAGCCGCCGGGCGACAACGTGCCCTGGTTCGTCTCGCTGCTGGTCTCCTGGCTGCCCTTCATCGCGCTGATCGGCGTGTGGATCTTCCTGTCGCGGCAGATGCAGGGCGGCGCCGGCAAGGCGATGGGCTTTGGCAAGTCGCGTGCGAAGATGCTCACTGAAGCGCATGGCCGCGTCACCTTCGAGGACGTCGCCGGCGTGGACGAAGCCAAGCAGGACCTGCAGGAGATCGTCGAATTCCTGCGCGACCCCGGCAAATTCCAGCGCCTCGGCGGCCGCATTCCGCGCGGCGTGCTGCTGGTTGGCCCTCCCGGCACCGGTAAGACCCTGATCGCGCGTGCGGTCGCGGGCGAAGCCAACGTGCCGTTCTTCACCATTTCGGGTTCTGACTTCGTCGAGATGTTCGTCGGCGTCGGCGCGAGCCGCGTCCGCGACATGTTCGAGCAGGCCAAGAAGAACGCCCCCTGCATCATCTTCATCGACGAAATCGACGCCGTCGGTCGTCACCGTGGCGCCGGTCTCGGCGGCGGCAATGACGAGCGCGAGCAGACGCTGAACCAGCTGCTGGTCGAGATGGACGGCTTCGAGGCGAACGAGGGCGTGATCCTGATCGCCGCCACCAACCGTCCCGACGTGCTCGATCCCGCGCTGCTGCGTCCCGGCCGCTTCGACCGCCAGGTCGTGGTGCCGAATCCGGACGTCGTCGGCCGCGAGCAGATCCTCAAGGTTCACGTTCGCAAGGTGCCGCTGGCGCCGGATATCAACCTCAAGACCATCGCGCGCGGCACCCCGGGCTTCTCCGGCGCCGACCTGATGAACCTCGTCAACGAAGCTGCGCTCACCGCCGCCCGCCGCAACAAGCGGATGGTGACCCAGGCCGAGTTCGAGGAGGCCAAGGACAAGGTGATGATGGGCGCCGAGCGCAAGTCGCTCGTCATGACCGAGGAAGAGAAGCTCTTGACGGCCTATCACGAGGGCGGCCACGCCATCGTCGGCCTCAACGTGCCCGCGACCGATCCGATCCACAAGGCGACGATCATCCCGCGCGGCCGTGCGCTGGGTATGGTCATGCAGCTGCCCGAGCGCGACAAGCTGTCGATGTCGCTGGAGCAGATGACCTCGCGCCTCGCCATCATGATGGGCGGCCGCGTCGCCGAAGAGCTGATCTTCGGCCGCGAGAAGGTCACCTCGGGCGCCGCCTCCGACATCGAGCAGGCCACGCGCCTCGCCCGCATGATGGTGACGCGCTGGGGCCTCTCGGAAGAGCTCGGCACGGTCTCCTACGGCGAGAACCAGGACGAGGTGTTCCTGGGCATGTCGGTGTCGCGCACGCAGAACGCTTCTGAGGCGACCGTCCAGAAGATCGACTCCGAGATCCGGCGCCTGGTCGAGGAAGGCTACAAGGAAGCCACCCGCATCCTCACCGAGAAGCACGGTGATCTTGAGGCGCTGGCCAAGGGCCTGCTCGAGTTCGAGACGCTCTCCGGCGACGAGATCGTCGATCTGCTCAAGGGCAAGAAGCCGAACCGCGAGTCCGTGCTCGAGCCGACCACGCCGCGCGCCTCCGCCGTGCCCCCGGCCGGCAAGTCGCGCCCGCGGCCCGATCCGGATCCGGGCCTGGAGCCGCAACCGCAGGCGTAACGCCTCTCGCGTCGTGGCCGGCTATTCCGGCAAACCGTTAGTGCAAAAGCTCGGCATCAAGCCGGGCTTTTGTATTTTCGTGGACGGCCTTTCGTCGGCCTATCGCGATGTCGTCGGTGAATTGCCCGATGACGTGAAGATCGCAAAGACCGCCAAGGCGCCGCTCGACATGGTGCATGTCTTCGCGACCGAAGCCAAAGGCTTTGCGGTCAAGCTGCGCAGCTACCGCAAGGCGATCGCACCTGATGGGATGATCTGGGCGTCATGGCCGAAGAAGGCCTCGGGCGTCGCGACTGACGTGACGGAAACGCTGGTGCGCGAGACCGCCCTCGCGAACGGCCTCGTCGACATCAAGGTCTGCGCCGTCGACGAC
The DNA here is from genome assembly GCF_054062495.1 of Bradyrhizobium sp. USDA 3311. Lineage (NCBI taxonomy): Bacteria > Pseudomonadati > Pseudomonadota > Alphaproteobacteria > Hyphomicrobiales > Nitrobacteraceae > Bradyrhizobium > Bradyrhizobium sp. USDA 3311. The sequence continues at coordinate 3,277,009 of NZ_JBSSFI010000001.1, forward strand.
GTCTGGTCCGGCCTCAAGCTCGTGATCCCCGTGAAGGACCGCCCGGCGAAGAAGTAGGCTGGGCAAAGGCGCGCACGCGCCGTGCCCATTCTGATTCCGGAGTATGAGGCGGTGAAGGCTGGGCGATCGCCGCTGTTCAAGTCCCGTAGGGTGGGCAAAGGCGCCTTTTGCGCCGTGCCCACCACCTATCGGCAAGCGAGACAGAAGTCGTGGGCACGCTTCGCTTTGCCCACCCTACGATATTTCACTTCGCCGCGGCTCCCGCCCTCTCGCCGCGCCGCTCGAGAAAGCGCAGCACATCGTCGTTGAACTGCTCCGGATCCTGCAGAAACGAGAAGTGACTGACCTCCGGCTGGATCAGCAGGCCGGCGCCCGGGATGTTCGCCGCCATGAACTCGGTGTTCTCGCGCTTGATCGCCTCGTCGTGATCGCCATCCACGATCCAGGTCGGGACCTTGATCGCCGCGAGATCCGACGCCGTCCATTTCGGCTGGCTCTCCCACATCTTGGTAATCTCCGCGACGAAGCTCTTGTACTCCGTCGGAGTCGGCGAGAGACGCTTGTACTCCTCGCCGGCCCTGGCGATGTAGGCGTTGAAGACGTCGCTTGACGCGATATCGGCAACGCCCGACGGATCCGAGTTGGCCGCGAAAGCGAACAGCTTGGTGACCCGCTCCGGGTGCTTCATCGCGATGTCGAGGCCGATGATCGCGCCGTCGCTCCAGCCGACGATCGCGGCCTTCCTGATCTTGAGATGGTCGAGCAGCCCGACCACGTCCGAGGCCATCACATCGTAGCCATAGGGCTCCTGGTTGCGGCTGCTGCGCCCGTGCCCGCGGCTCTCCATGACGATGACCTGATAGCGCCGTTGCAGCGCACGGACCTGGTGACCCCAGTAGTTGGCGTTGGCGAGGCCGCCATGCAGCAACAGCACGGGCTCCCCGCGGCCGAACACGGCGTACCAGACCTTGATGCCGTTGACGGGCGCGAAGCCGCTCTGCGCCGCCTTGGGCAAGGTCGGCGTCGGCGGCAGGCTCAGCCATTGCGGCGCCGCATGCGCAGCATTGATCGAGACCATGACGAGAAGGGCGGTGAGGAGTTTGCGAAACATCATGACACGTCTTCCTGTTCGTCCACCGGACATTAGCGCATGACAAAGTGGCGGCGTCACGTTCCAAGACAAAAACCAGGGCGCGGGCTTTCGTCCCTCCCTCGCGTTCCACAAACAAACGACGCTTTCCGTATTTGAACGACCAGATCGCGCCTGGTGGCGAGTCCGCCATCACGGCGAGCTTGTCCAGCACACCATGTCGGCCCACCTCCTGCCGCACCGGCCGCACGATGCACCGGCCAATGATGGAGATCGACTATGACTGGACTTAAGATCCTCGCTGCCGTGGCTGTGTTGTCGGCCCTGACTGCAACCACCGCCTACGCGCAATCCGGTTTTGCGAGCAGTCATCCGGACACGTACGAAGCGGAGAACCCCAATCGCAATCTGAATGGCACGCTGACGCCGGCGGGCCGGCTGGGCCTCGAGTTGCCGGACGGCGCGGCTCCCGCGCAAGGCGCCGACAGCGCCATGGCTCGCGCGGACGGCGCCGCTTCCCGTTCTTGCTCCGAGCGTTACCGGTCCTTCGATCCGGCGACGGGCACCTATCTCGGTCTGGACGGCAACCGCCATCCCTGCAGGTAAGGCAAAGCGGCAAATCACCGGATCAATTGGACCTCCGGCCGGTTGGCCGGAGGACTCCATGCAAGATGCCGCCGGGATGAAGCTGGAGTCGCATCCTCACTTCGACGATTTCGCGGCCGCGCTGTCGTCCCGCACATGGATCACCGCGATGTCGTCGGCATAGATCCGCTTCCAGCCCTTGAGCTGGTCGAGGATCTGGGGGCCGGGCGCATCGGCGACCAATAGCGTCGCGTCGATCTTGTACTCATCCAGCAGGCGCGGAAGCAGCTCGGGCTTCTTGCCCTCGGTCGCCTTGAAGAAGTTCATCACGAATTTCTCGCCATAGAGCTCGGCGCGGCCGTCGACGTAGACGGGGATATCGCGCGAGATCAGATAGCCGCCGAACTGATAGGCGTTGAAGATGCGCTGGACCTTACGCTGCTCGAGCAGGTCGACGGCGGCAACCGGCGTCTGCGTCATCGTGAAGGTGAAGCGGTGGTGCCCCATGTAGAGCGAGGTCGAGGTCCAGCCTGCGGCCACGATCATCAGCGCGCCAAGCGCGGTGACATAGTGGGCCGGCCAGCGGTCGGTGCCGGTGGAGTCCGGCTGCGGGCGCGGGACCAACTCGCCGAGCGGCTTCGCCAGCACCAGCGGCACCAGGAAGGCAAAGGCCTCGATGCTCCTGACATGGGTCAGCGCGCTCCAGGTCAGGAACAGGATCAAAAAGATCCTCGGCGCCGAGAGCACCAGGCCGCGATAATAGCCGAAGGCGATCAGGCCGAGCAGCGCGCCTTCGAACGAGGTGAACGTGGTAAAGTTCGCCGGCATCCATTCGAAGATCAGCGACAGCAGCTCGCCGAGGCTGAGGATGTTGGTCGCGCCCAGCAGCGTCTTCCAGCCGTACGGCGTGCAGCAGCTCGCGATCACTGCGCCGATGCCGAACAGCACCCAGCGCATGAACAGTCGGAGCCGTTGTCCCTTCTCGGCATGCTCGACGGCCTCGAGCGAGATCGGACCGATCAGCGCCAGGCCGAGCACGAAGCCGCCATGCAGGTTCGCCCAGAGCGCCATCAGCGGCAGCCAATACCAGGACGGCGCACGCCTGCGGTCGGCGGCCGCCATCAGCAGGCCGACCCACGCCACCATGACCGGCAGCGCCAGAATATGCGGGCGCGCCAGGACGTGGTGCAACGACAGCAGCAGCGCCAGCATCGCAAACAGCACTGCCCGCGGTGCCTCGATCTGCGCGTCGAGCAGATAGACGAAGATTGCGGCCGTGAGTGCGGTCGCCATCGCGGTGAGGATGACGGGACCCGCCCAGTCCCATTGCGCATGGGAGAAGGCGAGCAGCACTTGCGACAGCCACGACGTCGAAATCCACGGCGCGCCGGTCCGCGTGAAGGAATAGAAATCCGTGGTGGGCACGGCGCCGTGATCGAGGATCCATTGCCCGACCTTGATCTGCCAGAACGAGTCGGAGTCCTGAAGCAGCGTGTCGCCGACATAGAGGAAGAACAGATAGGCGCCGGCACCGACGCACAGCGGCACCAGGGCTCGCGCGCGGCCCTGCATCGCGATGCTGTTGGCAAAGGAAAGGGACATTCCGCCTCGTCGTCCTGTTGTTCTTGTCGGTTCGGCGGCAGTGGACCACGGCGGTCATAACTTCGGGTAAATCGGGGCCGGGTCGGCGTCACGTCCGGATGATTTAACGGGTTGTTTTAGATTTCGGTTTACCATCGACGAATACACGCAAACCGCTCAGTGTTTACGCAGTCGAATTAACTGCGGCGCAATTCTTTGCCTCTACGTTCGGTTCCATGGTCGGGCGGCGCTGGGAAGCCGAAGAGACCAGACCAGTTGTAGCCTCGTGTACTTTTGTGGGAGCACTCTATGAAGAACCTCGTTGCGCGCTTTGTGAAGGATGAATCCGGCGCCACTGCCATTGAATACGGCCTGATCGCTGCCGGCATCGCGCTGGCGATCATCACCGTCGTCAACAACCTCGGCAGCACGCTGAACACCAAGTTCACCTCGATCTCGACCAGCCTCAAGTAAGGCCGGACAAATTGAGAGTTGAAAGAGCCTCGTCCGAGACGAGGCTCTTTTCTTTTGTGCGGGGAGCTTTGCAGCCGGGGACCGCTGGTTAATGGACGAGGTCGCGTTTTGGTCTTGCTGCGGGGTGTCTGGCCCTCATGGTGCGGGGCCAGCCACCACAAGGACGCGGCGAAGCGTCCGCGCAAGGCCGCGAGAGCTGGCGGCCTGGAGCGTGATCCGGACCCGCAGGGCCGCGTTTGCCTAAAATGTGCGGCGGTATTCCAGAGAGTTCATGCTCTAGCAACACGCCAAGGCGCGATGACGATTCACTCCAATCTCGTCGCGCTTTGGTTCGTGGCTCACCGTGACGGGGAGGGGAGCGGTGTGTCGTCGCGGACGTGAACCACGGCGACGTCATCCGCATAGAGCCGCTTCCAGCCCGGCAGATGGTCCATGATCCTCGAGGCGGGCACCGTGGGGTTCAGCAGCGTCGCGTCGATCCGGTAGGTATCGAGCAGGCGCAGGAGCGTCTCGACGTTCTTGCCCTCGACGGCGTCGAAGTAGTCGAGCACGAACTGCTCGCCATACAGCTCGGCGCGGCCATCGATGAAGGTCTTGATGTTGCGGGTGATCAGATAGCCGCCGATCGGAGCGGTGCTGAAGATCCGCTGCGCGTGCCGCCGCTCGAGCACGTCGACCGCGGCCGCGGGGGACTGATTGCCGATGAAGGCATACCGGTACGGCGTGGCATAGGACCGCGTGATGCTCCAGCCGGCCGCGACGATCGCGAGCGCAGCGATTGCGCTCACTGCAAAGGAGGACCGGGCGTCTGCCGCCCTCAGCGCGACCGCTCTCGTCACGCCCAATTGCTCGGCGAACGGCTTCGCCAGCACCAGCGGCGTCAACAGCGCAAAGGCCTCGATGTTTCTGACGTGATTGAGGGCCGCCCAGACCAGGCCGAGCAGCAGAAGAATACGGGTCCAGGACAGCACCAGCCCGCTGTAGTAGCCGATGGCGATCAATCCGAGCAGGCTGGCTCCAAACAGATCGAGCGAGCTGAAGTCGGCGGGCATCCATTCCCAGATCATCGAGAGCAGCTTGCCGAGGCTGAGGATCTTCGTCGATGCGAGAAGCGTGTTCCAGCCATAGGGCGTGCAGCAGGCTGCGGCAAGCGCAGCAAGCCCGAACACGGCCCAGCGCGCCGCCAGCGCAAATCGATCCTTGCGATCGGCGGATGCGAGCGCATCGAGGCCGATGGCCCCGATCAGCGCCAGCCCCATGACGAAGCCGCCGTGAAGATTGGCCCACAGCGCCATCAAGGGCAGCAACAGCCAGGAGGGCGCGGTGCGCCGGTCGGCGGCTGCGAGCAGCCCGCCGACAAAGGCCACCATGACCGGCAGGGCCAGCATGTGCGGGCGGGCGAGGAAATGCCCCATCGACATGAAGAGGAGCGGGGTGACGAGCAGAAAGGCGCGCGCCGGCTCCAGATAAGGCTCAAGCAGGTGAACGAAGATCGCCGCGGTCGCTCCGATTGCAAGCGATGTCAGGATAACCACGCCCGACCAGTTTGACGGCTCGTAAACCAGCGCGAACAGGACTTGCGACAGCCAGGAGCTGGAGATCCAGGGCTCACCGGCGCGCGTGAACGAATAGATGTCGGTGGTGGGCAGCGCACGATGTTCGAGAATCCACTGTCCGATCTTGATCTGCCACAGCGTATCGGAATCCCGCAGCATGATGTCGCCGACGCCGAGGAAGAACAGGTACACACCGGCGCCGATGCAGAGCGGCACGAGCCAGCGCGCAACGCTGCGGACGGGAACGCTGCTTGTAACGGAAACCGACATTGGACTCTCGGGGTTGAACGACCACGCACAACAGCAGGTCCGCACCTGAGCATGAGCGCTTTTAAGTTGGGGTAAACCGGGCCGGTTCGCCGCCGCCACGCGGTGCAAGGATGCGTTTACTACCTGCTCGTGTGCGCCTCGGAGTTGCGTGGCGCCCGTATCCGCATTTGCTCCTTGTCATTCGTCCTGAATAGTTGTTCAGTCCTTGCGGGGCGATTTGCAGCGATTGAGTGACGAAGCGTTCGGCCGCAGGGCGTGCGGCAGGCGTGTGGGACAGGAAGCGCGCCATGGTTTATCGGCGGACGCATCAAGTGGTTAAGCGCCTTGCGGCCCGGCGCAGTGCGATCTTGGCGGCGGCGCGGGAGGCTGCGGCGGAAGGCGGGATGGCGGCGGTGCAGATCGCGCCGGTCGCGGTTCGGGCCAATGTCGCGGCCGGCACGGTCTACCGCTACTTCCCCTCCAAGGCCGAGTTGATCTCCGAATTGATCGCCGAGGTCTCCCGCGACGAGCTCGCGGCGATCCGCCGGGCGGCCGATGCCGCGCCAGGCCCGTCCTCGGCGCTGGCTGCCGCCGTCACCACGGTGGCGGTCCATACCCTGTCGCAGCGCAGGCTGGCCTGGGGCATCCTGGCCGAGCCGGTCGATGTCGATGTCAGCGCCTCCCGGCTTGCCAGCCGGCGCGAGATCGCGGGCGAGATCGCAGGCCGGATCGATGCGGCCGTGCGCGCCGGTCACCTGCCGGCGCAGGACACCGCGCTGGCCGCCACCGCGCTGCTCGGTGCGCTGCATGAGGCCTTGGTCGGGCCGCTCGCGCCTGACAATCTCGAAGATCCCGTCAAGATGCGCGATGCGGTGCAGACCGTGACGCTGCTTGCGCTGCGCGCCGTCGGCGTCATGGACGCCCGCGCCCGCGGCCTGGTGGTGCAGCAGACGCTGCTCCCGACCACGAAAGCGCTGGTCGGGGCCTGAATCGAGGGCGCGACCAAGGCCGGGGGCCTGATCGCGCTCAGGCCGTTGTCAGAGCGCGCCTTTTCGAAAAACCCGAGCAGGCACGCCGGACAGGCCGGCTACTGTGCATGGGGTTGTTTTCGACGTTTTTGCTTGCCGGGCGCCCGCGGACCTAGATATCCGCGCCGCCCTCGGGGCCGACGGAGGCGATGCGCACCATGTTGGTGGTGCCGGGAATGCCGAGCGGCACGCCGGCGACGATGATCACGCGCTGGCCGGCGCGGACGAAGCCGTCGCGGAACGCGATCTGGCCGGCGCGGCTCACCATGTCGTCCTGGTCGCGCGCGTCTTCCGCCACCACGCAATGCACGCCCCAGACCACCGCCAGCCGGCGTCCGGCCGCGATGTTCGGCGTGATCGCCACGATCGGCGGCTTCGGCCGCTCGCGCGCGACGCGCACCGCGGTCGAGCCCGAGCTGGTCCAGCAGATCAGGGCCGGCAGGTCGAGCGTCTCGGCGATCTGGCGGGCGGCGTCGGCGATGGCGTCGCCGGCGGTGGATTCCGGCGCGGGGCGCTGCGCGGTGAGCACGGACCGATAAATCGGGTCGCGCTCGACCTCTTCGCCGATGCGGTTCATGGTCGAGACCGCCTCGACCGGGAATTTGCCTGCCGCCGATTCCGCCGACAGCATGATGGCGTCGGCGCCTTCATAGACGGCGGTGGCGACGTCGGAGACCTCGGCGCGGGTCGGCACCGGCGACTGGATCATCGATTCCAGCATCTGGGTCGCGATCACCACCGGCTTGCCGGCGCGGCGCGCCATGCGCGTCATCTGCTTCTGGAGGCTCGGCACGCGCTCCAGCGGCAGCTCGACACCGAGATCGCCGCGCGCCACCATCAGCGCGTCGGAGGCCTCGATGATGTCGGCGAGGCGGTCGATCGCCTGCGGCTTCTCGATCTTGGCCATGACCGCGGCGCGGCCGCGGATCATCTTCTTGGCCTCGATCACGTCGTCGGCGCGCTGCACGAAGGACAGCGCGATCCAGTCGACGCCGGTGACCAGCGCCGCCTCGAGGTCGGCGCGGTCCTTCGGCGTCATCGCCGAGACCGGCAGGTCGGTGTCGGGCAGGCTGACGCCCTTGCGGTCGGACATCCGTCCGCCGACCACGACGCGCGTCACCGCGTGCTCTTTCGAGGTCTCCTCCGCGATCAGCCGGACCTTGCCGTCATCCAGCAGCAGCGCATGGCCGGGCCGCAGCGCGGCGAGGATCTCCGGATGCGGGAGATTGACGCGCGTGGCATCGCCCGGCGCCTTGTCGGAATCGAGCGTGAAGGTCTGGCCGTTCTGGAGCTGGACCGAGCCTTCGGCGAAGGCGCCGAGCCTGAGCTTCGGTCCCTGAAGGTCGACCAGGATGCCGATCGGCCGGCCGTAGCTGCTCTCGACATTGCGGATCGTCGCCACCAGCTCCCGCATCTTGTCATGCGGGGTGTGGCTCATGTTGATGCGGAACAGGTCGGCGCCGGCCTCGAACAGGCGGCGAATCATCGCGAGGTCCGAAGAGGCAGGTCCAAGGGTCGCGAGAATCTTGATACGGCGAAGACGCCTCATGGCTTATTCCCAGGCGGAGGGGGAGCTGCGGCCGGTGGCAGGCCGGGCGAGCCCGGGGGCGTAGCACCGGGCGGGCCATTGGGCAAACCCGGAACGCCGCCACCCGGGCCAACCGGGCCGGGCATGCCAGGCACGCGCGGCTGTGCCGGCTGCTCGTTGGCATCGGTGAGCTGCACCGTCCAGGCGCGCTGCTCGCCGGTATCGACCTCGAAATAGCCGGTGCGGTCATAGCCGCGCGCCAGGCAATCCTCGGTGCCGCGGATGGTGAATTCCTTGTCGCGCGAGCACATGAAGGCCTGGCCCGACCATTCGCCGCCGCGGTCATAGTCGATCGCGTAGATGTAATAGTAGCGGGCGACCAGCGTTCCCCGCAGCAGGGTCTCGCAGGAGCGGGAGGAGATGTTCCACCAACCCTCTGTGGTCCAGCCCTCGGCGTCCTTGTAGCCGAGCGCAATGCCGACCCGGCTCGAGGTGTTGTTGCAGAGCCGGAAATCGGCGGCGGCCGGGCTGGCCCAGAGGCACAGCAGGCCAACCACCAGCACCGGGACCAACCGGGCGAGCAGGCGAAACGGGGAACGGGGAGATTCGGCGATCATTGTCGCGGAACGTATACCAGATGATTGACGATTTGGCGTAGGGCCGGGGAACTGCCGCGAGAGGCGGCCCGGGGCCCGTTTGCGCCGCGATATGGCAAAATCTGTGACAGGACCCCACCTGATCCCGTAAGGGTGACGACATCAGGGGTAGCCAAGGGATTCAGTGATGGCAATCGACGACAAAACCAGAACGGAACTCGAAGCGGCCGCTTTCCGGCGCCTGGTCGACCATTTGAAGACGCGGACCGACGTCCAGAATATCGACCTGATGAATCTGGCAGGCTTCTGCCGCAACTGCCTGTCCAACTGGCTCAAGGACGCAGCCGACGCCCAGGGCGTCGCCTTGAGCAAGGACGAGAGCCGGGAGGCCGTCTACGGCATGCCCTATGAGACCTGGAAGGCGAAGCACCAGGGCACGGCCACGCCCGAGCAGATCGAGGCGATGAAGAAGGTCCACCCTCACGGGCACTAGTCTTTCTCCGTCATTCCGGGGCGATGCGCAGCATCGAACCCGGAATCTCGAGATTCCGGGTTCGCCCTTCGGGCGCCCCGGAATGACGACAATCTCCAGTATCTTCTCATCTCCTGTGGGCGCGCTGTGGACGAGCGCGATGCTTGCTTGAACGCGGGGGGCACGAACCCTAAGGGTTCAGGCAGCACGCGCGGTGACGGATGCCGGCGTCACCTCGTTTTGCCAGTTTCATTGGGAGTACCAAGATGGCCACCTCCGCCGCCGTCCGCGACGACGAGCCCGCGACGAAATTTGCCAAGGACCAGCTCAAATCCATCATCGAGCGCATCGAGCGGCTGGAGGAAGAGAAGAAGGCGATCTCCGACGACATTCGTGACGTCTATGCCGAGAGCAAGGGCAACGGCTACGACGTCAAGGCGCTGCGCACCATCGTGCGGATGCGCAAGCAGGATCCCAACGAGCGCGCCGAGGCCGAGACCATTCTCGAGACCTACATGCAGGCGCTGGGAATGATCTGAGGTCTGTACTGTCGTCCTGGCGAGAGCCAGGACCCATAGCCACAGGCCGTGGTTATTGCGAAGGCCGGCAGTTGCATTATCGTCGTGCGGGATTGGTACCTCATCGATAGATTCCGCGGTATGGGTCCTGGCTTTCGCCAGGACGACACCAGTGTCGTGGGTCCATCGAGGGAAACGCCGTGACTGCGCCGCCGCTACCGCGCGAGGTGAGCCGTGCCTTCGACGCTCTTCCGGCGCCGATCGGCAAGCGGCTGCTTCAGGTGCGTGCGCTGATCTTCGCGACCGCTGCGGCGCATGAGGACGTCGGCCCGCTCACCGAAACGCTGAAATGGGGCGAACCCGCTTATCTGACCGATGAGACCGGCAGCGGCTCTACGATCCGGCTCGGGCGCGTGAAGGACTCCGATCGCGCCGCCATTCTCGTCAACTGCAGGACGACGCTGGTCGATACGTTCCGCGAGCGCTTTCCCGATCAGTTCGAGTATCGGCAGACGAGGGCGTTGCTGTTGCCGGTATCCGGCGCGCTTCCGAAGCAGCAGCTCACCGTCTGTCTCTCGCTGGCGCTGACGTATCATCTGGATCGGCGGGTCAGGAAAGCGAGATAGAAGCTGCGGGTTTCGACACTATAGTCTTGGACATGGCGAGCACGCCGTTGCGCCGGTCCGGCGCGCAGCCTCTATCGGCAGGATTGTCGGTCTCGTCTCAATTGCCGCGTCCGCGTTTGGAGTCTCGTCGGGCCTGCGCCCGCTTGTTGGCCTGCGAGACCCTTCCGATTTTTACCGGTGGAAGTTTCTTGATCCGGCGACGGCTTGGGATGGACCGCATGCCGTCATGCGAAGTTGGGGTCGTCTGCGGTCGGGAAAACTGACGTGCCCGACGAAGTGCCAGCGCCCGTCGCGCCGCTTCCCCGAGCTCCCGTCGTGCCTCAAACTTTCGGATGCGCCTCAGCTCGTTCTTGACGCGCTTGATGGCGGCAGCGAAGACCGATTGGCGCCGGTTTGCGTGCTCTGCCGTTCCGGAGAAACTCTTGCCGCGCGGGTCGGTCGTCCCCTTTGTTTCGCGGCGTCGATGCCGCGACAATGTACGCTCCCTGTCGCGCAGATCCCGTAGCCGGTCGCGAAGGCCCTCAAGTCCATCGCGCCCCATCTCTCCAACCCCACGGGATGGTGCGTATTCAATATGACTTCGCGCTCGTCCTGGTTCAGAAGGCTGAGCTCAGACTTGCATGGAACTGACATCGCACGCTCCCTTCCGGGTTTTTCGCGCATTGCCACGATGCGCGTTTGGAATGCGCAGCGATACCGGGTGATTACCCGTTGGAAGTGGGGGAATCCTCCTTAGTGCATATGCGCACCAGGCTTGGGCAAAATCCGTTCATCTGTCGTCACGGACAAGTGAACCCAGTGCGCGCGCACCATCCGGGCCACGACATTGTGTTCGTGGAAATACCGCCTCAGCGCAACGCGGCGGTGCGCACGACGAAGGAGGTCGTCTCGAGCTTCGCGGTGGCGCTGCCCGAGAAGCTGTCGCAGGACAGGCCCTGCATCGGATCGTCGGTGAAGCCCATGGCGATCACGGCCTGCGGCTTGACGAAATAGCCGCGCAGCGCGGTCATATCGAGCTCACCCATCAGCGTCACCGACATCGCGCGGCTGGCGCTCGGCGACAGCATCACGATCTTGAGCCAGATGCTCTCGCCCTTGGCCGCGGAGAGCCGGGTCGCGGTTGCGACCATGCCGTCGACGCTCTTGCCGACCACCGTGTTGATCTCGGTTGCCTGGGCGCCGCTGCGGGACGCGGCGGCGGGACGGGCCGAGCGCGGGATCGGCGCGGAAGCGGCAACGACGTTGGCGCGATCGACCGGGGAGGCGGCCGGTGCGTAAGCCAGCGCCTGAAGAGTTGCGTTGGAGACGCTGGCGGTGGGCTGCGGATCGGTCGCGGCGGCAAGCGCCTGGCGGGCCTTCAGCGCGGCGATCTGCGCCGGTGTCGCCTGCTGCGGCGTCGCCGGAGTGTCCCAGAAGCCGCGGGCATTGATGATGTCGGCCGGGGTTTCAGGCTTGCCGGCCGCCGGCTTGTCAGCCACGGGCGCCGGCTTCGGCTTGGGCGGCGCAACGATCTGCGCATCGGCCGAGGCGAGCTGGAGCGTGGCGGCGACCTGCGGCTTGGCGCGCGGCGTCGGCACCGGATCGGCCGGCTTGGCCGCAGCGGCGACCACGGTGGGCGCCACGGGCTTGGCGGCCGGGGCTGGTGCGCCCTCGTCATCCTCGTCGCTGCTGCTGGCTGCCGGCGCCGACTTGCTCTTGAACAGGGCGGCAAAGAAGTTCGGCTTGCTGGCACCGTCGTCACCGTTGCCGCGGCGCTCGATCTCGGCCTTGGCGAGCTCATAGCCCTTCAGCGGCGTGCCGTCGGTCGGCAGATGCACCGTCTTTCCGTCCGGGAAGACGCGGGCGAGCTGGTCATGCGTCATGCGCGGCCAGTGCCGGATGCTGCCGGTGTCCAGATGCACGAAGGGCGAGCCGGAGGTCGGATAGAAGCCGACACCGCCGCGCTGGAGGCGCAGGCCGGCGAAACGGATCTGCTCCAGCGGCACGCCCGGAATGTAGAAGTCCATCGCATGCCCCAGCATGTGCTGGCTGAAGCGCGCCACACCGGAGGAACGGCGGCGGAGCATCGCGTTGGTGGCGGGGGAGCGGTAGGAGGAGATGATCTGGATCGGCTGCTTGCCGTCGACGTCGCGATAGACTTCCCAGAGGATGTCGAACAGGTGACGGTCCATGACCGTCTCGTCCTGGGTGCGCCAGTCGCGGAGGAAGTGGTTGAGCTGCTTCAGCGACGCGTCGTCGTAGCGGCCGTCGCGCTTGAAGGTGACGGTGAGGTCTTCGCCGGAATGGGTGTGGTGGAAGGAGAGCGTCTTGGTCTCGTTCAGCGCGGCGGCATTATGGACCGAACCCGCGGCAGCAAGCAGCAACACGGCAGCAAGGCCGATCCGGGATCCGGCCTTCACTCCCGCATGGGACAACGACAGCACAGCGAATTGGCGTGCAAGACCAGTCAGCACGTATGAGCCCACCCAGTCGACGAGCGTTCAAATGGACTCTCCCGCCAACCCCGTTAGCGCGAGAAAGAGGATGAACGCTTTATTAAAGCGAGAAGGTTAATCCGAGGTTGACCTTCCCGCCCCCAAACCAAGTCAGAATACAAACCTAACCGGTTGAGTGTGGCAAAAAAACGCCCGCTGCCCGGGGCCCGGGTCGAGAATGGTTAACGTGAAACGCCCCCATCCAGGGGACGGGGGCGTTGATTTTATTGCAGAATTTCAGGAAACGAGCGGCCGGGCCCGGCTCAGCGGGTAAACACCCGCTGCGGCCTGCGGCCGACCGGAGCTGGCGGCGGGGTCGGGGCGCCGAACAGCCGCTCGAAGAAGTTCGGACCGGACGAGCCGAAGCCGCCGCCATTGTTGGCCACTGCCACGCCCGAGGGCAGCGTCGTTGCCGGGCGCGAATAGCTCGGCTGGGAGTGCGCGACGATATTCTCGAGATCCTTGCCGCGACTGTTCTTCAGGATGTTGATCATGGTCGAGTCGCGGCCGTAGACGTCCTTGCGGAATTGCAGCTTGCCGGCATCGTCCACGAACGCGGTCTGATAGGTGATGTTGACCGGAATCGGGGTCGGGAATTTCAGATCGATCTCGCTCTTGCCGTACATGCTGCGCACGCGCTCCGGCGTGTACTTCTCGTTCGGCATAGCGATGTTGAGCAGAACGGAGGCGTACTGATCCGGGTTCTGCACACGCATGCAGCCGTGGCTGAAGGCGCGGTCTTCCTTGGCGAACAGGTTCTTGTCCGGCGTGTCGTGCTGATAGACCAGGAACTTGTTCGGGAAGTTGAAGCGGATGCGGCCGAGCGCGTTGGCTTCACCCGGCGGCTGCGAGATGTGCACGGAGCCGTCGCGGTTCTGTTCGAGCTTGAGTCCCATGCGCTGAAGCACGGTCGGGTCCTGCTGAAGCGCCGGCAGGTATTCGTTGTAGACGATCGACGGCGGCACGTTCCAGGTCGGGTTGACCGTGATGTACTTCATCGTTTCGGTGAGCAGGGGCGTCGCGTGCTGGCCCGGCTTGCCGGTGACGACGCGGGTGGTCCAGACCTGCTGGCCGCGCTGCATCACCTTCAGCGTGTAGTCGGGAATGTTGAGGATGACATAGGCATCGCCCAGCGAGGGCACGCCGAGGTCGCGCGGCAGCCAGCGCCAGCGCTCCATGTTCACCAGCACCGTGTCGATCTGCTTGTCGCGCTTCGGGGTGTTGAGCGCCTTGATCGTCTTGTCGTCGAGGATGCCGGTCGCCTTGATCTCGGCGCTGTTCTGGAATTTGCGCACGGCTTCCGCGACCGTGGCGTCATAGCGGGTGTCGCTCGCATTCTCGGTGATGCCGAGCTTGCTGCGAAGCTGCGGCACGCGCGGATCCTCGACGACGATTTCAGCCTGCTTCTTGCCGGCGGGGGTGTATTTCAACGCCGGGCCGTCGGCGATCTCGATCACCGGGCCGTTGCCCTGGCCGCGGAGCTCCGCGAGCTTCGCCTTCAGTTCCTTGTAGAGCTTCTGCGGCGGGTTGTAGCTGTCGAGCGCCGCGGAGGCGTCAGCCGCGGTCGTGACCTTGGCGAGCACCTCGCTCGGATCGACCGGATGCTCGGGATAGAGGATGTCGGCGCTGACCTGCGACCAGTGCATGCGGCCGCTCTGCGCTTGGCGCGCATAGTCGAACATGCTGGCGGTGAGCTTGAGCTCGGCGTCGGCGAGCGCATCGGGGGTCGTGGCGGCGGCGAAATCCGGCACCGGATAATCGGCCGGATTGAGGCCGTCGGAGGCTGCATCCTTCAGCCGCGCGATCACGCCCTTGGCCGCGGCGGTCAGGCTGCCGGCTTGCGTCCACACCGGCGCGAAGTCACGGGCGCCGTAGAACTTCTCGATCGCCGCGCGCTCGTTCTTGCGGTCGAAATGGCGCGAGGTCTTGGCGCCGATGATATCCTTCAGCTTGTCGGCGACCGGCTGGTCGGCGGCGGGCACGCTGCTCGCGGCCTTGACCGGCTCGGCGGCAGGAGCCGCTGCGGTGGCGGGAGCCGCAGGCGCGGCCGGCGCGGTCGTCGCAGTGTCGGCCTTTGCTGGTTCAGATTTGGCGGGCTCGGTCGTCGCGGGCTCCGTTTTAACCGTCTCGCTCTTCGGCGCCTCGGTGGCGGGCGTGGTGGCGACGTCGGACGGCTTCGTCTCAACCTTGTCCGGCGCGGGAGCGGCTTCGGCCTTCACGGGTTCCTTGGCCGGCTCCTTCGCGGAGTCCTGGACCGTGGCGGTGGCGTCGAGCTTGATGTCGGAGGCAGTCGGGGGCGGGACGTTGGCGGGCTCGGGGCGCGGGATCGCGGCTTCGATCGCGAGCTCGGCGGCGCTGCTGCGCGCCTGATCCTGCGCCAGGGCCGAGCTGGCCGACACCGTGAGGAAGGTTGCTGCGACCGTCATCAAGACACGGTCAAAGCCTGCACGGTGGTTCAAACAGTCACGCATTGTGTCGCACCCCTCGGGTGAACTGTCCCTCGTGGAACAGCTTCGTTATCGCCTAATTGAGCTTCGGCTAAACCGCGCCGGCCTCTCGAAAGTTGCACGCCTGCACGCAACGATTCATACGCAGACGATATACAGGCCCCGATTTTGCAGCCAGCGCTACCCGGGACAACTCACGACAAACTGACTTCAAGGGAGCCTCTTGGCAACGGATTGTGCGCCTCTGCCGCGCGCTTTTCCCTCTGTCTGTCACTTCCAGGTCACGGTTCAAATCGCAGTCGAATTCTGTCGTCATGCGAACGGCTTACAGTCGCCTCGCGCCGTCGCGCGAACCTCCGTTCGCATGAGGCTCAGTGCGTCTCCTCGCCGCTTTTCCCGCCATGTCCGGGAACCCCGGCCTCGTCGAGTTTTCGGTAGAGCGTGGACCGGCCGATTTTGAGGCGGCGGGCGACCTCGGACATCTGCCCGCGGTAATGCGAGATCGCGAAGCGGATGATCTCGTTCTCCATGTCCTCCAGAGGGCGGACGTCGCCGGTCGCGGTCAGCATGGGAAGAGTTCCCACCGAGGGGAGCGGCGCAATCGGTATTTCGCTACCCGACGACACAACGGAAGGCGCCGCGATCGGTTCGAGCATCAGCGGCGCGGTCGGAATCTCGGTTGCGGGATACGGCTGCGAGGCGAGCAGCGGGAAATCGCCAAGGCCAAGCTGGTCGCCCTCGCTCATCACCACGGCGCGGTACACCGCATTTTCGAGCTGGCGGATGTTGCCCGGCCAGTCGAGCTGGGCGAGATGCGCCACGGCCTCGCCGCTGATGCCGGTGATGGTGCGGTTCTCCTCGGCGGCAAAGCGCGCCAGGAAATGCCGGAGCAGATGCGGGATGTCCTCGCGCCGGGTCCGCAGCGAGGGGATCGTCAGCGGCAGCACGTGCAGGCGATAGAACAGGTCTTCGCGGAAATGTCCCTGCTTCACCCGTTCCAGCAGCCTGCGATTGGTTGCCGAGATGATGCGGACATCGACCTTCACCGGCTTGCGGCCGCCGACGGCCTCGACCGCGCCTTCCTGGAGCGCGCGCAGCAGCTTGACCTGCGCAGCCAGCGGCAGCTCGCTGACCTCGTCCAGAAACAGCGTGCCGCCGTGGGCCTCGACGAACTTGCCGGTGTGGCGTTCGGTGGCGCCGGTGAAGGCGCCCTTCTCGTGGCCGAACAGGATGGACTCGACGAGGTTGTCGGGGATCGCGCCGCAATTGACCGCGACGAACGGCTTGGCCTTGCGCTCGCCGCTGCCATGGATGGCGCGCGCGAACATCTCCTTGCCGACGCCGGACTCGCCCTCGATCAGCACCGGGATCGAGGAGTTCGCCGCCTTCTGCGCGGTGCGCATCACGCCGGCCATCGCCTCGGCGCGGGTGATGATGTCGGAGAAGGTCAGCCGGCCCTCGCGGCTGTGACGGATGCGCTGTAGTTCGCCCTTCAGCGCGGAGGCGTTGAGCGCGTTGCGAAGCGAGACCTGGAGCCGCTCCATGCCGACCGGCTTGACCACGAAATCAGCAGCACCGGCGCGCATCGCCGAGATCACGTTGTCGATGCCGCCATGGGCGGTCTGCACGATGACGGGCACGCTGAGGCCGGCTTCGCGGATCTTCGCCAGTACGCCCATGCCGTCGAGGCCGGGCATCACGAGATCGAGGATGACGCCGTCGATAGCGGGTGCATCGGGGGCGGTGAGGGCGGCGATCGCGGCATCGCCGGAGTCCACGACGACCGTCTCATAGCCGCATTTCTGCACCATGTTCTCGATCAGCCGGCGGGCTACAGCGTCGTCGTCGGCGATCAAAATACTGGCAGCCATGGTGTTCCCCGCACGCTACTACTATCTGTCTCGAATCGGGGCACTCTGGCCGAAGCCGATTAACGCACTCTTAAACCTTGATGCCCCCGCCCGCCGTCGCGCTTGTTGAACACAGGTTTCCCACAAAATGAATTCGCGCTCCAAGTCCGCTCTCGGAAAGTCTGCCTTGAAGAAGCCCGCTCCCAGCAAACCCGCTCTCCGCAAGCCGAACACCAGGACATCCGCCGCCAAGAAAGCCATCGTCAAGGCAAAGCCCTCCAAGTCGTCACTCGCCAAGTCTTCACTCGCCAAGTCTTCGCTTGCCAAGTCTTCACTCGCCAAGCCTGCGAGCAAGACCGGCAGGCTTCCGGAATGGAACCTCGCCGATCTCTATTCCGGGATCGACGCGCCGGAAGTGGCGCGCGATCTCGAAAGGATGGATGCCGATTGCGTCGCGTTCGAGACCGACTACAAAGGCAAGCTCGCGACAGGGACAGCAAATGAAGATGGCGGAAAATGGCTCGCCGAGGCCGTGCGACGCTATGAGGCGATCGACGATCTCGCCGGCCGTCTCGGCTCCTATGCCGGTCTCGTCCATGCCGGCGACAGCGTTGATCCCAAGATTTCAAAGTTTTACGGCGATGTCTCCGAGCGGCTGACGGCGGCGTCCACCCATCTTCTGTTCTTCGCGCTCGAGCTCAATCGTGTCGATGACGATATTTTGACCCGTGCGATGCAGGCGCCGGAGCTCGCACATTACCGTCCCTGGATCGAGGATCTGCGCAAGGAGAAGCCCTATCAGCTCGACGACAAGCTCGAGCAGCTTTTCCTGGAGAAGGCGCAGACCGGCTATTCCGCCTTCAACCGGCTGTTCGACCAGACCATCTCCGGCCTGCGCTTCAAGGTCGGGCCTAAGGAGCTCGCGATCGAGCCGACGCTCAATTTGTTGCAGGACCGCGACGGCGCCAAGCGCAAAACCGCGGCGGAGGCGCTGGCGAAGACCTTCAAGGCCAATGAGCGCACTTTCGCGCTGATCACCAACACGCTGGCCAAGGACAAGGACATCTCCGACCGCTGGCGCGGCTTCAAGGACGTCGCGGATTCCCGCCACCTGAACAACCGCGTCGAGCGCGAGGTGGTGGATGCGCTGGTGGCCTCGGTGCGCGCGGCCTATCCAAAGCTGTCGCATCGCTATTACGCGCTGAAGGCAAAGTGGTTCGGCAAGAAGCGGCTGGCCTATTGGGACCGCAACGCGCCGCTGCCGTTTGCGGCGACGGACGTCATCGGCTGGCCTGATGCGCGCAACATGGTGCTGACGGCCTATCGCGGCTTCTCGCCCAAAATGGCCGACATCGCCGAGCGCTTCTTCACCGACCGCTGGATCGACGCGCCGGTGCGTCCGGGCAAGGCGCCGGGCGCGTTCTCGCATCCGACCACGCCGTCGGCGCACCCCTACGTGCTGATGAACTACCAGGGCAAGCCGCGCGACGTGATGACGCTCGCCCACGAGCTCGGCCATGGCGTGCATCAGGTGCTGGCGGCCAAGAACGGCGCGCTGATGGCGCCGACGCCGCTGACGCTGGCGGAGACCGCGAGCGTGTTCGGCGAGATGCTGACCTTCAGGCGGCTCCTGGCGCAGACCAAGAGCGCCAGGCAGCGCCAGGCGCTGCTCGCCGGCAAGGTCGAGGACATGATCAACACCGTGGTCCGGCAGATCGCCTTCTATTCCTTCGAGCGCGCGGTCCACACCGAGCGCAAGAACGGCGAGCTCACCGCGACGCGGCTCGGCGAGATCTGGCTGTCGGTGCAGGGCGAGAGCCTGGGGCCGGCGATCGAGATCAAGGCCGGCTACGAGAACTACTGGATGTACATTCCGCACTTCATCCATTCGCCGTTCTACGTCTATGCCTATGCCTTCGGCGATTGTCTGGTGAACTCGCTCTACGCGGTCTACGAGAACGCGGCCGAGGGCTTTGCCGAGCGCTATCTCGATATGCTCGCCGCCGGCGGCACCAAGCACTATTCCGAGCTGCTGCGGCCGTTCGGGCTCGATGCCAAGGATCCCAAATTCTGGGACGGCGGCCTTTCGGTCATTGCCGGGATGATCGACGAGCTGGAGGCGATGGGCTGAGGCGTCGGGCGCGCGGGCGCCTGGCCGCCTCGGGTTCCCGCGCCGGCGTTGAACGTTCGCGCCGGAGGCGAGACTAATCCTGTAGATACTTGATGTATTTTTTCAACTCTTGATTGCCGATCGCTTTTTGTTGCTCGGGAGAGGCTCGCATGCCCGACCAGGGACAGGTCCCGCGACCTGGCGCAGCACGGAACGCCGCAGCCTTCGAGGAGGAAACGCCCTGGTGCGAGAAGCATCAGCAGATCGTGCGCGACGAGATCGAGGCCATCAACACGCGCCGCGAGGAGGCGCGGCAAATCGACCCCGACGGTATCGTCGCCTGCCAGATGCTCGACGTCGTCGGGCTCGCCTTGTCGGGCGGCGGCATCCGCTCCTCGGCCATGTGTCTCGGCGTGCTCCAGGCCCTGAACCACCACGATCTGATCGGACGGATCGACTATCTCTCCACCGTATCGGGTGGCGGCTACATCGGCACCTCGCTCAGCACGACCATGACGGTGACAGGGCGTTTCGTGTTCGGCGAGCGGCCGACCGGGGAAACCGTGACCGCCAGCGAGATCAGCGACACGCCGTCGGTCGGGCACATCAGGAATTATTCCAACTACCTGGTCCCGGCCGGCTTCCGCGATCTCCTGACCGGGATTGCGATCGTGGCGCGCGGCCTGATCGCCAATATCGGGCTGACGCTGCCGGCGGTGCTGCTGCTCGCCGCCGTTACCATCTGGTCGACCCCGCTGCGGAGCTGCCTGACGGTCGCGAACTTCTTCGGTGTCGATCTTGCCGACGGCGCTTCGCCGCAATGTGAGCTGCACCATTTCGGCTGGATCGCGGACCGTTTCGGTTTCGCCGCCATCGGCGCGATCGTTGCGCTGGTGCTGCTTGCCTGCGGCGGAATTGCCTATCTGCTCTCACGCGCGGAACGGGGCACCGGCCCAACCGTCTTCCTGACCTATGCCGCGGGCATCGCGTTCCTGCTTGGCATCGCGTGCGACTTCGCCCGCGTCCTTCAGATCAGGAATTTCGCGCTGACGCTGGCAACGGCGATCATCGGCATCGGCCTGTTCTTCGGCTGGGCGCTCAAGCAGTCGTTTGCAAGTCCCGAGAACCGCCAGGAGTTTCGCTCGCATTGGCCGACCGCCGGCGCGACCTTCCTGGTGCTGCTTGCCGTGATCGCGTTCTTCGAGTTCCAGCCCTTCATGCTGTTGCAGATGTTCGATGTCGTCGACAGCAACACGATCGGCGGGCCGGTCGGCGGCGTCGCCGTCACCTGGATCAAATCGCTCGCCGCGATCGCCGCGCCGATCGGCATATTCGTCACGGCCTTCAGGCAGCAGTTCGCCGAATTCCTGAAGGGCAACAGCGTATCCTCGCAATGGGGCTCGCTGGTGCTCGCGATCATCGCCAAGGTCGCGCTGTGGATCGCCGGATTGGCGCTGCCGCTGATCATCTGGGTCGCCTATCTCTATCTGTCCTATTGGGGCATCGCCAACGATCCGATCGAAAAATGCCAGGCGCCCCTGACCGTTATTGCGCAGAAGGGCTGTCTCGCCGCCAACAAATCGACTGTGCCCGCGTCCGCAAACCTGTCGGGCAAGATCGAGTTCGACGCTGCTGCCGGCACCCTCTCGGCCGAGATCACGCCAAAGGCTGCCGCAGCGACGGCGACAACGGACTGGTTGACGCCGGTATCCCACGTTCCGGCGTGGCTCGCATTTGCCGCGGGCAATGTCGCAAGACAATTCGATTGGACGGATCGAGGCTCCGGCTACGCGCACAGCCTGCCCGTGGTGATCCTGTACACGCTCGTCGGCATGCTGCTGTTTGCGATCTCCTGGTCCCTGACGCCGAATGCGAATTCACTGCACCGCCTGTACCGCGATCGGCTGAGCAAGGCTTTCCTGTTCGACCCCGGCCGCTCGGCAGACGGCAATATCGCGCGCGCCGAGGCGAGCCTCGACCAGGGGCGCGATTTCAAGCCGCTCGATCGCATGAAGTTGAGCGAGCTTTTCGTGGTCGCGGACGACGGTGCCACGACGACCGATCGGCCGGCCGCGCCGAAGCTGCGGGCGCCCTATCATCTCATCAACACGGCGCTCAACATCCAGGGATCGGACTTCGCCAACCGGCGCGGCCGCAATGCGGACTTCTTCGTCTTCTCGCCGCTCTATGTCGGCAGCGAGGCGACGCGGTACGCCAGGACGCCGGCGGTCGAGCGTCTGGAGCAAAGCCTCGACCTTGCCACCGCCATGGCGATATCGGGGGCGGCGGCGTCGTCGAATATGGGCTCGAACTCGATCAAGGCGCTGACGCCGACCCTTGCGCTGTTGAACGTGCGGCTGGGCTACTGGCTGAACAACCCGCGCTATGTCGAGGCCACAGCCCGGCCGCAGCGCCGCTCCACGCCGCTGTTCCTGTGGTCGGAAATCTCGGGCCGTCTCTACGAGAACAGCGACGGCGTTTATCTCACCGACGGCGGCCACATCGAAAATCTCGGCGTCTACGAGCTGCTGCGCCGGCGCTGCAAGGTGATCGTCGCGGTCGACGCGGAAGCCGACGCGCCGATGAATTTCTCCTCGCTGATGAAGCTGCAGCGCTATGCCCGCATCGACCTCGGGGTCCGGATCGATCTGCCCTGGACGCCAATCCGCGACCGCACGCGCGCCATCATGGCGGAGAACGCCGACAGGAAGTCCGCACAAGCGTCCTCCGGCGCCGCGGACGAGGCCCCGCACGTCCATGTGGCGATCGGCAGCATCGACTATGGCGGCGATGACAAGGGCTATCTCGTCTATATCAAGTCCTCGCTCTCCAGCGACGAGAACGACTACATCCGCGACTATGCGCGGCGGAACGACACCTTCCCCCACGAGACCACCGGCGATCAGTTCTTCTCGGAGGAGCAGTTCGAGGTCTATCGCGCGCTGGGGTTCCACATGACCCATGGCTTCCTGGCCGGCGACCATTCCGTGGCGGTCGGTCCCGGTACGGATCCGCGCATGGCGCGATTTACCGAGGCGGGCGAGAAGGCGATCGACGCGGTCCGCGCGGCGCTCGGTCTTCCGGAGCCCCGGCGACCGACCGTGAGTGTCACCGCCACAATGATCGATCAGGGCTGAGCGGCGCGAGAGCCCGAATTCCCGGCAATCGGAATTCCAAATGACCTGATTTGCGGGAAAACCGCGCTTGCCTGCCGTTGCCCTGCCCGAAAGATTAAGGTATCCCAGCCCCAGAATTCGACTTTCGACTGGGGACAATCCATGGCTGACCATAGCGAAGTGGCGTACACCACTGCCGACGGCAACGACTACGTTGCCCACGAGCAGACCTATGAGGGCTTCATCAAGCTGGTGAAATACGGCACGGCCTCGGTCGCGCTCATCGTGATCCTGATGGCGATCTTCCTCACCTGATCCATCGTCTGCCGCACCGACAGCGCCGTCGGTGCCCATAAAATTTGCATTCAAACCGGTGCCAAAACCGGTATCCAACGTTGCGGGAGTGACGCTAAGTTTGCGTGCGCGCTTTTTCCCGCGCCGCCGGAGGGCCTATGAAGATCGCCGTTGCCAAGGAAATCGATCCGTCGGAGCCGCGCGTTGCCGCTTCGCCTGATACGGTGAAGAAGTTCAAAGCGCTCGGCGCCGAGATCGCCGTCGAGCCGGGCGCCGGCCTCAAGTCGGGGCTGCCGGATTCCGAATTCACCGCCGTAGGTGCCACCGTCAGCGCCGATGCGCTGAAGGACGCCGACATCATCATCAAGGTGAAGCGCCCCGAGGCATCGGAGCTTGCGCAATACAAGCGTGGGGCGCTCGTCATCGCCATCATGGACCCCTACGGTAACGATGCCGCGCTGAAGGCGATGGCCGATGCCGGCGTTTCCGCATTCGCGATGGAATTGATGCCGCGCATCACGCGCGCGCAGGTGATGGACGTGCTGTCCTCGCAGGCCAACCTTGCCGGCTACCGCGCCGTGATCGAGGGCGCCGAAGCCTTCGGCCGCGCCTTCCCGATGATGATGACCGCCGCCGGCACCGTGCCCGCCGCGAAAGTGTTCGTGATGGGCGTCGGCGTCGCCGGCCTCCAGGCGATCGCGACCGCGCGCCGCCTCGGCGCCATCGTCACTGCGACCGACGTACGGCCCGCGACGAAAGAGCAGGTGGAATCGCTCGGCGCCAAGTTCCTCGCCGTCGAGGACGAGGAGTTCAAGAACGCGCAGACCGCGGGCGGCTACGCCAAGGAAATGTCCAAGGAGTACCAGGCCAAGCAGGCCGCGCTCACCGCCGAGCACATCAAGAAGCAGGACATCGTGATCACCACGGCGCTGATTCCGGGCCGGCCGGCGCCCATGCTCGTCTCGGGCGAGATGGTCAAGTCGATGAAGCCGGGTTCGGTGCTGGTCGATCTCGCCGTCGAGCGCGGCGGCAATGTCGAAGGCGCCAGGGCCGGTGAGGTCGTCGACCTCGATGGCATCAAGATCGTCGGCTACACCAATGTCGCAGGCCGCGTCGCGGCCTCGGCCTCCAGCCTCTACGCGCGCAATCTGTTCTCCTTCATCGAGACCATGGTCGACAAGAAGGAGAAGAAGCTCGCCGTGAACTGGGACGACGAACTCGTCAAGGCGACCGCGCTGACCAAGGACGGCGCTGTCATCCACCCGAACTTCCAGCCGAAGGTCTAAGGAGAGCCGCCATGGAGCATGCAGCACAGGTCGTCGACCCCTTCGTCTTCCGGCTGTCGATCTTCGTTCTCGCCGTCTTCGTCGGCTATTTCGTGGTGTGGTCGGTGACGCCGGCATTGCATACGCCGCTGATGAGCGTGACCAACGCGATCTCCTCGGTGATCGTGGTCGGTGCGCTGCTCGCCGGCGGCGTCGCGAACGTCTCGAGCGGCTCGGGCTGGGCACGCGCCTTCGGCTTCGTGGCGCTGATCTTCGCCTGCGTGAACATCTTCGGCGGCTTCCTTGTCACCCAGCGCATGCTGGCGATGTACAAGAAGAAGTCGAAGTAAGCGGCCACCTCGGGCTGAAGGGATCAATGGGGACCTGAGATGAACGCCAATCTCTCTGCATTCTTGTATCTCGTGGCGGGGGTGCTGTTCATCCTGTCGCTGCGGGGATTGTCGAGCCCGGCCTCTTCGCGCCAGGGCAATTTGTTCGGCATGATCGGCATGGCGATCGCGGTCGCCACCACGCTCGCCAACCATCCGCCGGCTGACGGCCTGGCCTGGGTGCTGGTCATCGTCGGCATCGCCATCGGCGGCGCCATCGGCGCGGTCATCGCGCGCCGCGTGCCGATGACCTCGATGCCGGAACTGGTCGCTGCCTTCCACTCGCTGGTCGGCATGGCCGCGGTGCTGGTCGCTGCCGGCGCGTTCTACGCGCCTGAAGCGTTCGACATTGGCACGCCCGGCAACATCCATGGCCAGAGCCTCGTTGAAATGTCGCTCGGCGTCGCCATCGGCGCGCTGACCTTCACCGGTTCGGTGATCGCGTTCCTGAAGCTGTCCGCGCGGATGAGCGGTGCACCGATCATCCTGCCGTTCCGCCACATCATCAACATCGCGCTCGCCGTGGCGCTGGTGTTCTTCATCGTCGGTCTCGTGCTGACCGGCAGCGCGTTCGACTTCTGGATGATCGTTATCCTCGCGCTGGCGCTCGGCGTGCTCATGATCATCCCGATCGGCGGCGCCGACATGCCGGTCGTGATCTCGATGCTGAACTCCTACTCCGGCTGGGCCGCGGCCGGCATCGGCTTCACCCTCGGCAACTCCGCGCTGATCATCACCGGCGCGCTGGTCGGCTCCTCCGGTGCGATCCTGTCCTACATCATGTGCCACGCGATGAACCGGTCCTTCATCTCGGTCATTCTCGGCGGCTTCGGCGGCGAGACGGCTGCCGCCGGCGGGGCGACAGGCGAGCAGAAGCCCGCCAAGCTCGGCTCGGCGGATGACGCGGCCTTCATCATGAAGAACGCCTCCAAGGTCATCATCGTGCCCGGCTACGGCATGGCGGTGGCGCAGGCCCAGCACGCGCTGCGCGAAATGGCCGACATGCTGAAGAAGGAAGGCGTCGAGGTGAAATACGCCATTCACCCCGTGGCCGGCCGCATGCCCGGCCACATGAACGTGCTGCTGGCCGAAGCCAACGTGCCCTATGACGAGGTGTTCGAGCTCGAGGACATCAACTCCGAGTTCGCGCAGGCCGATATCGCCTTCGTGATCGGCGCCAACGACGTCACCAACCCGGCGGCCGAAGAGGACAAGACCTCCCCGATCTACGGCATGCCCGTGCTCCAGGTCTGGAAGGCCGGCACCGTGATGTTCATCAAGCGCTCGCTGGCCTCGGGCTATGCCGGCATCGACAATCCGCTGTTCTACCGCGACAACACCATGATGCTGCTCGGCGACGCCAAGAAGGTCACCGAGAACATCGTCAAGGCGATGTAGCCCGCGAGGGAAGCGGATCGTGGCCATCAACAAGGAATGGCACCGGTCCCATCGCATGCCACCCAAAGCGACGCGCGAGCAGCGCGTCAAATGGCACGCCGCGCATGCGGCGGCGTGCGGCTGCCGCGACGTTCCCGCGAGCATCCGGCTCGACGTCATGAAATTGCTGCGGAGCCGGCGCAAGCCCTGAGCCGGAGACCGGCCGCATCATCATGACCATCGTCAAGTGGATCGCCATCCTGCTCGCGGCCGTCTATTGCGCCGGTCTCGTCGTGCTGTATGTCCGGCAGCGCGAGATGCTGTTTCCGATCCCACCCGTCGGTCGCACCGCTCCGGATGCCGCCGGCCTGCCCGAGGCGGAAGAGCACGTCCTGACCACGTCCGATGCCGAGAAAGTCATCGTCTGGCACGTGCCGGCCAGGCCCGGCCGCCCCGTGATTCTGTATTTTCCGGGCAACGGCGATTTTCTCGCGGGCGGCGTCAGCCGCTTCAAGGCGATGACCGCCGACGGCACCGGCCTCGTCGCGCTGTCCTATCGCGGCTATGCCGGCTCCTCCGGCGCGCCGAGCGAGGAGGGCCTGCTGCGCGATGCCGCGGCCGCCTACGCCTTCACGACGGCGCGCTACGCGGCGGAACGAATCGTCTCCTGGGGCTTTTCGCTCGGAACGGGCGTTGCGGTCGCCATCGCCTCCGAACATCCGGTCCGCAAACTGGTCCTGGAGGCGCCGTACACCTCGACGGTTGAGGTCGGCGCCGCGCTGTTCCGCTTCGCTCCGGTCCGCCTCCTGATGCGCGATCAGTTTCGCTCCGACGAGCGAATTGCGCGCGTCACGGTGCCGCTATTGGTGATGCATGGCACCAATGACCTTGCCATTCCGATCGTGTTCGGAGAGCGTCTGTTTGCGCTCGCGCATGAACCGAAGCAGTTCGTTCGCTTTGCGGGCGGCGGACACGACAATCTTGATGCTTTCGGTGCGATTGAAACAGCAAAGCGCTTCATTGCTTCCTAGACGGCTCGTGATGCTGCGCGGCGACCTGTCCGTCGCTGCGATCCTCGCGCTGTTGCCGCAGCAGGCATGGGCCGCGACGGAACTCGACGGCGCGGCGATGCGCTGGCCCTATGCACTGCCCTTTGCCGGTCTCCTGCTGTCGATCGCGCTCGGGCCGCTGCTGTTTGCAAAGTTCTGGCACCACCATTACGGCAAGATCGCCGCGGCCTGGTCACTGCTGGCGCTCGGCTCGCTGGTCTGGCTCGCAGGAGGCATGGCGACGCTGGCCGCACTCGTCCACGCCATGCTCGCCGAATATCTCGGCTTCATCGTGCTGCTGTTCTCGCTCTATGTCGTGGCCGGCGGCATTCTCATCACGGGCGACATCAGGGGCACGCCGGCGGCGAATGCCGGCATCCTCGCGCTCGGCACGCTGATGGCGAGCGTCGTCGGCACCACCGGGGCGGCGATGATCCTGATCCGCCCCCTGATCCGGGCCAACCGGCCGCGGCGCCGCAACGCTCATGTCGTCATCTTCTTCATCATCCTGGTCGCCAATGTCGGCGGCGCGCTGAGCCCGCTCGGCGATCCCCCGCTGTTCGTCGGCTTCCTGCACGGCGTCGACTTCTTCTGGACCACGCGGAACATCTGGCTGCAGACGACGATCGTTGCCGGATTGTTGCTGGCGATCTTCGTCGTCATCGACGTCTGGCGCTTCCGTAGCGAGCCGTTGCAGGAAGACGCGGGCCCCGCGAAGCCGCTGCGGATTCGCGGCCTCGTCAACCTCGTGCTGATTGCAGCCATCGTCGCGAGCCTGCTGGCCTCGGCGATGTGGAAGCCCGGCATTGCCTTCGACATTCTCGGAACCAGGCTGGAGCTGGAAGACATCGCCCGCAACGTGGCACTGCTGGCCATTGCGGCGCTGTCGGTGTGGCTGACGCCGGACGAGCACAGGCAGGCCAACGGCTTCACCTGGGAGCCGATCCGCGAAGTCGCAAAGCTGTTCGCGGGCATCTTTGTCGCCATCATCCCGGTCATTGCCATGCTCGATGCCGGGCACCACGGCGCCTTCGCCTGGCTTTTGTCCGCCGTCACGGCACCGGACGGAACGCCGCGCGAGGTCGCCTATTTCTGGTTCACGGGTGTGATGTCGGCGTTCCTCGACAATGCGCCGACCTATCTGCTGTTCTTCGAGCTCGCCGGCGGCGACCCGCAGGTGCTGATGCATGCGCTCTCGGGCACGCTCGCCTCCATCTCCATGGGCGCGGTCTACATGGGGGCGCTCACCTATATCGGCAATGCGCCGAACTTCATGGTCGCCAGCATCGCCCGCGAAAACGGCGTCGAGATGCCGAGCTTCTTCGGCTATCTCCTGCGCGCCGGCGCCGTGCTGATCCCGCTGTTCCTGCTGCTGACCGTCCTGCCGGTCGCACCGCTCCTGCACTGGCATTGAATCTGCCGGCCGATTTGCTACTGCTCGGATCTACAACTGGAGCTGGTGGATGAGCGCGCATAATCCGATGCCACGGTCGGCCTGGATCTTCCCGGCGCTGGCCGTGCTGTTGTTTGCGGCCGTCAGTGCGACGGGCTACGTCTTCACGCTCTCGCTGGGCGGGCTCGTCTTCGCCATCGTCCTTCTGGTCATCCTGTTCGGCACGGTGTTCGCCGCCGTTCATCATGCCGAAGTGATCGCCGAACGGGTCGGCGAGCCCTATGGCACGCTGGTGCTGACGCTCTCGGTGACCATCATCGAGGTGGCCCTGATCACCACGATCATGCTGGGCGACAAGCCGGCGCCGGAACTGGCGCGCGACACCGTGTTCGCCGTGGTCATGATCGTCTGCAACGGTCTCGTCGGGCTCTGCATCTTTATCGGCGGCCTGCGCTATCGCGAGCAGGGTTTTCAGCTCTCCGGGGCCAACGTCTATCTCAGCGTCCTGTTCGCACTCGCGACCATCACGCTGATCATGCCGAATTACACCACCACCACGCCGGGCCCGGTCTATTCGGCGGTTCAGCTCGGCTTCGTCGACGTGGTGACGCTCGCGCTCTACGCGGTGTTTCTCTACACCCAGACCGTCCTGCACAAGGACTACTTCGTTCATGAACGGGCGGAGGGCGAGGGCGGGGAGGCGCACCCGTCGGCCGGGGCGCTCGCGCTCACCGTGGGGCTGCTCCTGGTCTCGCTCCTGGCAGTCGTGCTGCTGGCCAAGAAATTCTCGCTCGTGGTCGATGCCGTCGCCGCCAGGATCGGCGCGCCGCCGGCCTTTGCCGGCCTTCTGGTCGCGCTCCTGATCCTGATGCCCGAAGGTGTCTCGGCCATTGCGGCGGCCCGCAAGAACGATCTCCAGAAGAGCATCAACCTCGCCCTCGGCTCCTCGCTGGCGACCATCGGTCTCACCATCCCGGCCGTCGGCATCGCTACCTACGCCTTCGACAAGGAGCTCGAACTCGGCCTCAGCGCCCAGGGCAGCGTCCTTTTGCTCCTGACCTTCTTTTTGAGCATGCTGACCTTCGGCACGGGCAGGACCAATGTCCTGTTCGGGCTGGTCCATATGGTGGTATTTGTCGTCTACGTGTTCATGGTTTTCGTGCCCTGAAGCGCGGTCGCGCTTCTGGTTATTGTTTGAGCATGGTCTTTCCGGAAAACCGCCCCACACTTTTCCGGATCATGCCTGAAGGAGTTCCCGATGCTTGCCGCCAAGTCCGAGGTTCAGATCGACAACGAAGAGGTCCGGGTGACCGAATGGCGGCTCGCCCCGGGCAGCGCGACCGGGCATCACACCCACGGGATGGACTATGTGATTGTTCCCATCGTCGCCGGCGAAATGACCATCGTGGCCCCCGGCGGCGAGCGTTCCAAGGCGCAGCTTGCGGCCGGAAAATCCTACTTCCGCAAAGCCGGCGTCCAACACGACGTACTTAACGAAACCTCAACTGAGATCGTGTTCCTTGAGATCGAGCTGAAGCTGTAAGTCCGGCGTTACCGTTTGCCATCGATCCGTCGCAGTTGATCCCTTACAATGCCCCAAAGTTCCCGCATCAGATCGCGCGGGGAGTGGCCGAGAAATGCTGAAATACCTCGCTAAAATCTCGATGGATATTTTCCCCTCGGTGCTCGCGACGATCATCGGGGCGTACATCGTTAATCACTACATCAACGCCAAGCCGGCGGCCGATACCCCTACGGCCGTGGTGGCACCCGCCGAGGCTGGCAAGAACGGGAAGCCCGCCGACGTCGCCAACCTGCCGGCGCCCGGCGTCAAGGCCAAGGGTGTCTCCGAAAAGAGCGTTTCCGAGAAGACTGCGACGGACAAGGCTGCGGCCGAGAAGCCCGCCGACAAGCCTGAGACCAAGGCTGCGGACGTCGCTCCCGCCGACACCACCTCGCATGGCCGCCCCCCGGCGCGCGAGAAAGCGGCCGCGAAGTCGATCCCGGCAGCTACCGCCCCGGTGGTGGAGGCCAATTCTGCGCCGGCGGCGGCGTCCCCGGCTGCGGCCCCCGACGCCAACGATCTGGCGCGTGCCGCCATCGAGCGTCTTCGCAAGTCGCCTGAGGGCAAGGCTGCCGAAGCCAAAGCCGCCGAGACCAAGCCGGTCGAGCGGACCCCCGAGCCCGCGGTGCGCGAGGCCCCCCGCGTCCCCGAGGCCCCGCGTGTCGTCACGACGGAGCCGTCCGCGGTCCGTCCGCTGCCGCCGCCGATCACGGTGTCCACGCCCTCGCCCGAGCCGTATGGCAATGGCGGTTCATCGCCGTCCTACACGGCCTCGGTCGGCAATGACGACCCGAATCGGATCACGCCGCCGGCTGACATTCCCGTGCCGGTGATCGCGCCTCCGCTCGATCTGCGTGCCGATGCCGATGCCGGTGTGTCCGTGCCGCGGCCGAAGAAGACCAATGTCGCCGACGAGATGCTGTCCGGCGTCAAGTCGATGTTCCACGCCGTTCTGCCGAAGAGCGCCACCCCCGACTAAGACGGCCCTTGCGCCGCGCTGTCAGCGGCCGACGCGGGCGAGGCCGCTGCGGGCGGTATCGTCGCGTGGACGAAGTGCGACCGCCTTGGTGTAGGACGCTGCCGCCTTGGCCTTGTCACCCAGCCGCTCATAGGCCTGCCCGCGCGCGGTCCAGACCTGGGCATTGTGCGGATCGGCCTCGGAAGCCTCGTCGAGATCGGCCGTAGCCTCCTTGATCTTGCCTAGGGCGAGATGGCTGATGGCGCGGCCGAGCAGGGGCTCGGCCTTTTGCGGGTTGAGCCCGCTCGCGGCGGTGAAATCGGCGACGGCGAAATCGTGCTGGTTGTTGCCCTGGTAGATCAGCGCGCGACCATACAGCGCCTGCGCGTTGTAGGGATCGAGCCCGACCGCGCGATTGAATTCGTCGAGCGCTGCTGCCGTCTCGCCTGACTTGGCCAGGGCTTGGGCCTTTGCGGTGTGGGTCTGGGCCTCAGTGACGTTGCCAGGGCTGACCGCGCTCTCCGTGGCGGCCGCCGCCTTGGGGGCCTCCTGCGGCTTTTCCTTCTCCGGCATCAGCGATCCCAGATCGAAGGAGCAGCCGCATAGTGCGATCCCCATCAAGGCCAGTGCGAACGGTTGCTGCCAGATCTGGCGCAGTCGCGCCAAGCCACGCTCGGGGAAAGGGGAGGCCATCTACGGTTCGCTCGCGCTAGAGCATGATCCGGACCCGAAGGGCCGCGTCAGCGCAAAGTGCGCCGCGGTTTTCCGAAAAGATCATGCTCAAACAACAATCTAAAGCGCGACGACCAACCTCGTCGCGCTTTAGCGCCGCATCGGTAGTGCCCCGTCCCAGAAAGGCACCGCTCACAAACAATAACGCGGGCCAGCGGCCCGCGTTATCGAAAACTGAGGTCTTACAAATTCGGCAAATCAGCGCGGTCCGCGCGGACCAGCACCCGGGCCGCCACGGCCGCCGCGCTCACCACCGGCGCCAGCGCCGAACACCGGCTTCGGCTTCATCGGCAGCAGGCCTTCACGCTGGAGCTTCTTGCGGGCCAGCTTGCGCGCGCGGCGCACGGCTTCGGCCTTTTCGCGGGCCTTCTTCTCAGAGGGCTTTTCGTAGTGACCGCGGAGCTTCATCTCGCGGAAAATACCCTCGCGCTGCATCTTCTTCTTCAGCGCCTTGAGGGCTTGATCGACATTGTTATCGCGAACGAGAACCTGCACGCGGCATCCTCTTCAGTGGATCGGATTTGAATTCTGGTAAGTCAAAGGGGATGGCAAAACGCACAAGCCCTTAGCCTTGAGCGCGCGGATGTATCAGACAAAACCCTGGATGTCCACCAGCCAAGCGGGTTTTCGGGCCAAGTTCAGCCATTAAATGGGGCGAAAATACCTCTGTGCGGCCCCGATTTGGGAGATTTGGTGCCTTTGGCGGGGCGGCGACCGGAGCTTTGTTCCGGAAACTTTGAAATGAGGGGACGACACATGGATATGAAGAAATATGCTGCCGAGGCCATCGGCACCTTTTGGCTCACATTCGCAGGTTGTGGCAGCGCGGTGATCGCGGCCGGTTTCCCGCAGGTCGGAATCGGCCTGGTCGGCGTGTCCCTGGCTTTCGGCTTAAGCGTCGTCACCATGGCCTACGCGATCGGTCACATCTCGGGCTGTCATCTCAATCCGGCCGTCACGGTCGGCCTTGCCGCCGGCGGGCGCTTTCCGGCCGGACAGATCCTGCCTTACGTGATTGCGCAGGTCTGCGGTGCGATCGTTGCCGCCGAACTGCTCTACATCATCGCCAGCGGCGCCCCAGGCTTCGACGTCACCAAGGGCTTCGCGTCGAACGGGTACGACGCGCATTCGCCCGGCCAGTACAGCATGATGGCCTGCTTCCTCACCGAGGTGGTGATGACCATGATGTTCCTGTTCATCATCATGGGTGCCACCCATGGCCGCGCGCCCGCGGGCTTCGCGCCGCTCGCGATCGGGCTTGCGCTGGTGATGATCCATCTCGTCAGCATTCCCGTCACCAACACGTCGGTGAACCCGGCGCGCAGCACGGGCCCCGCGCTGTTCGTCGGCGGCTGGGCGATGGCGCAGCTCTGGCTGTTCTGGGTCGCGCCACTGATCGGCGGCGCGCTTGGCGGGGTGATCTATCGCTGGCTCAGCGAGGAGCCCACCGGCGTCGTCGCAGGCGCGAAGGCGGCCTAGAGCGTTTTCGAGCGAAGTGGATACCGGTTCGCGTCAAGACAACGCGTCAAAACAAAATCCAATCGGCAAGGGATCGCGGCGGTTGCCGCGGTCCCGTCACTTGTCCCGGGGCGGCCGGACCTCGGTGACATGGCCCATCTTGCGGCCGGGGCGCGGTGCGCCCTTGCCATAGATGTGGATGGTCGCGCCCGGAACGCTCAGCCACTTCTCGTAATCGTTGATCTCGTCGCCGATCAGATTGGTCATGGTGACGATCTCGCCGTGGCGCACCGGCTTGCCGAGCGGCCAGCCGGCAATGGCGCGGATGTGCTGCTCGAATTGCGAGACGGAGGCGCCGTCGAGTGTCCAGTGTCCGGAATTGTGCACGCGCGGGGCGATCTCGTTGACCAACACCTTTGGTCCGGTGCCATTGGCGAGCACGAACATCTCCACCGCCAGCACGCCGACATAGTCGAGTGCGCTTGCGATCTTGCTTGCGATGCTGCGCGCCTCTTCGGCGAGCGCGTCCGGGATCGGCGCGGGCGCGCGCGATATCTTCAGGATGTGGTCGCGGTGCTCGTTCTCGGTGACGTCGAAACATTCCACCTGGCCCGCGACCGAGCGCGCGGCGATCACGGAGATCTCGCGCTCGTACGGCACGAAGGCCTCCAGGATCGCCGATTTGGTGGCGAGGCTGGTCCAGACCTTGGCGATGTCGTCGCCCGCGCGGATGATGGCCTGGCCCTTGCCGTCATAGCCGAAGCGGCGGGTCTTCAGCACGGCCGGAAGACCGATCCTTAAAATCGCCTCGCGCAACGAGGGGACGGAGGTGACGTCGGCATAGGCTGCGGTGCCGATGCCGAGCCGCGTCACGAAATCCTTCTCGGCGAGCCGGTCCTGGGTGGTCTCCAGGATCTTGCGGTTGGGCAACACCGGGCGGCGCGCGTCCAGCACCATCGCGGCGGCCGCCGGGACGTTCTCGAATTCGTAGGTGATGACGTCGACGTCGTTGGCGAACAGCTCGAGCGCCTCGACGTCAGCATATTCGGCGCAGGTCGCGTTCAGCACGACGTCGAAGGCCGGCGAGTCCGGATCGGGCGAGAACACCTGGCAGCGCAGTCCGAGCCGTGCCGCGGCCATGGCCAGCATCCGCCCCAATTGTCCGCCGCCGAGGATTCCGATGGTGTCGCCGGGCTTCAGCTTCACCTGCTTTGCGTCAGTCACGCCTTGTCCTCCGGGCGCTCAGCGACCGCCTCGGTCTGTGCCTTGCGCCAGGCGGCGAGGCGGTCGGACAAGGCTGGGTCGGACAGCGCCAGCACGGCGGCAGCAAGCAGCGCCGCGTTGATCGCGCCGGCCTTGCCGATGGCAAGGGTGCCGACCGGGATGCCCGCGGGCATCTGCACGATCGAATAGAGCGAATCGACGCCCTTGAGCGTCTTCGATTCGACGGGAACACCGAAGACCGGGAGCTCCGTCAGTGCCGCCGCCATGCCCGGCAAATGTGCAGCGCCGCCCGCGCCGGCGATGATGATCTTGTAACCCGCCGCCTTGGCGCCCTTGGCGAAAGCGACCAGCCGGTCGGGGGTGCGGTGTGCCGAAACGATGCGGGTCTCGGCGGCAACGCCGAGCGCCTCGAGCGTGTCGGCGGCATGCCGCATCGTGTCCCAGTCCGACTGGCTTCCCATGATGATGGCGATCGGCGCGGTCATGACGTTAATTGTGCTCGGGAAAACAGAAACATAGGCCAGATTAACGGTTCCGGCCGGCGGCTCGCAAGGCGGTGGCAAGGAGAAGGGAATGCACTATC
This sequence comes from Bradyrhizobium sp. USDA 3311, assembly GCF_054062495.1. NCBI lineage: Bacteria > Pseudomonadati > Pseudomonadota > Alphaproteobacteria > Hyphomicrobiales > Nitrobacteraceae > Bradyrhizobium > Bradyrhizobium sp. USDA 3311. Next base: position 3,311,595 of record NZ_JBSSFI010000001.1, read on the forward strand.
CTGTCTTGGTGAATCCCCGCAAGCCTTCATTGAGCAGGATGCCCATGAAGAAACCAAAAAGGGCGAGCGCTGCGAAGGCCAAAAAGGGCCGGAAAATCAGCGCCGGCCGGTCCAAATCTGCCACCAAGCGTCCGGCCAAGCCGCCGCGGCGCGGAGCGTCGCTTGATGGCACCAAGGATAGTGCAAAGATCATCCGCGGGCTGCGGAGCAAGCTCAAGGCGGCGGAGCGGCGGGTCGCGGAACTGGAAGCTGCCGCCGACACCGATTTCCTGCTCGAGATTCCGAACCGGCGCGGCTTCGAGCGCGAGCTCACGCGCGCCATCGCCTACATGAAGCGCTATCGCGCCACCGGCGCGCTGATCGTGCTCGATGTCGATCGGCTGAAGCCGATCAACGATTCCTTCGGCCACGCCGCCGGCGACGAGGTGCTCAAGGCGATCGTCGGCGCGCTGACGCGGCAGGTCCGCGCCTCCGACGTGGTCGGCCGGCTCGGCGGCGACGAGTTCGCGCTGCTGCTGTGGAATCTCAACGAGACCGATGCCAAGGCGAAGGCCGCGGCCTTCGAGCAGGCGATCGACGAATTATCCTTCGTCTTCCGCAGCCAGAATGTGACCGCGGGCGCCTCCGCCGGCGTCGCGTTGCTGGGGGCGCATTCCGACGCAGGCCGCGCCTTGGAGGAGGCGGATGCCGCAATGTATGTGCGCAAGGCGCGCCGGCGGCACGAGCCGCGGATCAGGCTGGTCAGCAACTGAGCATGATCCGGACCCGAAGGGCCGCGCTAGCGCAAAGTGTGCAGCGATCTTCCTCGCGACAAATGCGAAACGCGTTTGCGCGGAGATCATGCTCAAACAATAAATGCCCTACAACGTGGCCAGATCTTCCGGCACGGTGCCGAACTTGCGCAGCAGCGTCGCGTCGCCGAATTCGCCGGTCATGGGATCGCCGCTGCGGCAAAATGCGACCGCGCCGATGTGGCCGGCACCGCGCGCCAGAATTTCGGCGCGCCGCAGTGCGGCCGTCGAGGACTGACATTCCTCCGCGGCGCCCGCGACCGGCGATCCGTCGTCATCGATCAGGAAGGGCATTGCAACGTAGTAGGTGACGTCCGACATGGCGTTGCTCCGATCATCAACATCAGGCGGCGCTGCTCCGCGCCTTGCTGCGAGAGGTCTCCGGAATGCAGCCGGCTGAAATCGCCGCCTGCAATTCCTCGAGCTCCGCCTCCAGATATTCGTTGGCCATGATCAGCGCCTTGATGGTGCTGCGCAGATTGCCGTCGCACATCGCGATCGCCTGATCGCAGGCCTGTTCATAATGGCTGTTGTCCAAAAGGGCGGTTGCCGACATCTGCGTTGTCCTTGCTAGGTTCCTTGGGCGTTTCCTGGGGGCGTCTGGCGCCTGAATGTTCCTATTTTGTTCTTTTGGAGTCAAGAGGATTCACCCGGCTCGCCCCGCCGCGAAAAGCCCGCTGGGGATCAGGCGATGATGTCGGGCGTGATCTGGTCTTCGATGAAGGCGATGCGGTCGCGCAACAACAGCTTGCGCTTCTTCAGCCGCTGTAACCGCAATAGGTCGGGGGCAGGCGATTGATGCAGTGCATCGATCGCCGCGTCGAGATCTCGGTGTTCCTGCTGCAACCGGGCGAGCTCGGCTTCGAGTTCGCTCTCGTCTTCATGGGTCATGTCTGCGGTGGCCGAAAAACCGATAGTCGTGAGATTAAGGCTGTGGATGCCCTGTGGAAATTATCGTCCTTGCGCGCCGTGACCGCAAGCGATCTCGGGCCGTCGCTCACCGATCTCTCGCAAGATATTTCAACGGTTCGCTGCGGCGCTGCGCAAGCGCATTGATATCATGGATTTTTCCCAGCGCGGTTCCTTACTCACGCTTCGTTACATATGAATTTTCAAAAATGACACGGCGACGACGGATATCCATCGACAGAACGAATCGGTGATGTACACTTCGTCGTCCGGATCGAATCCAAGGTCACCCCTACCGAGGAGGTTTCGAATGACAATTCAGGCACATCTGGTTGAATTGGAACGGAAGCATAAAACTCTCGAAAACGAATTGCACGAAGCTCTCGTGCACCTTTCAACAGACGACCTGCAAATTGTTGAGTTGAAGCGCCGGAAGTTGATGGTCAAGGACCAGATCGAGCGTCTGAAGCACACTGGCGACACGCTTCACTAGTAAACCCCGTATTCAGCGTAAAGTTTGATCGTACCCCTTCAGGCAGGGGTGAGTGCTGTTGCGCTCATCCCTGTTGGAAGATGCGAAGCCGCGCAAGGGCATTTGCGCGGCGTCCGGAGCTATTTCCGTTTCGACGGAATCGGAACGGAAATGGCTCCGGCTTCTTGTTTGGACGCGTTTTCTTCTTTGCGCGAAGTGGTATCCGCTTCGCTTGAAGACGCTTCAGATATTTGCGAGCTCGGCGACGTGATCGGCGATCGCGAGCGAGGACGTCAGTCCCGGCGATTCGATGCCGAACAGGTTGATCAGGCCTGCCACGCCGTGATCGCGCGGACCCTGCATCAGGAAATCCTGCGTGGCGACCGCCGGCGGCACGATCTTCGGGCGGATGCCCGAATAGCTCGGCATCAACGCGCCGTCAGGCAGCGTCGGCCAGTATCTCCGGATCGCCGGATAGAAGCGCTCGGCGCGTGACGGATCGACCTCGTAGTTGATCGTCTCGATCCACTCGACGTCAGGGCCGAAACGGGCCTGCCCCGCCATGTCCAGCGTCAGATGCACGCCGAGGCCGCCGGGCTCGGGCACCGGATAGATCAGGTGCGAGAACGGCGCCTTGGCGTTGCAGCTGAAGTAATTTCCCTTGGCCAGATAGGCCGGCGGAATCCGGTCCAGCGGCATGCCGTCGATATTGCGCGCCACCGTTGTCGCCGCGAGGCCCGCAGCGTTGACGAGGAGGCTGCATTGCAGCGCCATCGGTGCCGCGCCGCCGGCCTCGACCTCGATCACGCCGGCGGCCGCCTTGGCACGGATCAGCGGGGTGTGAAACGCGAAGGCCGCGCCGGCTTCCTCGGCCTCGCCGCGCAGCGAGAGCATGTAGGCGTGGCTGTCGATGATGCCGGTCGAGGGCGAGAGCAGCGCGGCGTCGCAGGCGAGCGCCGGCTCCAGCGCGCGTGCGGCCTCGCCCGTGAGCAACTGCATGTCGAGCACGCCATTGGCCTCGGCGTGCGCCTTGATCGATTGCAGCTTCTCGGTTTCCTTCGCATTGGTCGCGACGATCAGCTTGCCGCAATTCTTGTGCGGGATGCCGCGCTCGCCGCAGTAGCGGTAGAGCGCGTGCTTGCCGTTGACGCACATGCGCGCCATCCAGCTTCCGGCGCGGTAGTAGATGCCGGCATGGATCACCTCGCTGTTGCGCGAGGAGGTGATGGTGCCGATGGCCTCGGCTTCCTCGAGCACGATGACCTCGCGCCCGGCCTGGGCCAGCTTTCGAGCCACCGCGAGCCCGACCACGCCGGCTCCGATGACGATGCAGTCGACCCTATCCATGGTTGTGCAGGAGGTCCGCTGGAAGCGCCGGTGGCATCAAGCCCGGGAACGAGGGCGCGGGGTCATTTTCCGTTAAGGAAGCATTTATCATGTCAGGGCAATTGCCGTATTTAACGTGACATTTTTCTGTTGCGCGTACAGGCGTTTACCCGATCCAAACCCGTGAAGCCAGACAATCCGACGTTGAAATCGCGGGTGGCTGATGGCTGAGAAGAACTGGCACGCGGACAGCACGATTCTGATTGCTGTGCAGGCCGTCGTGTGCCTGGCCGGCACGGTCGCGCCTGCGCGTGCCTTTGCGCTGTCGGACAGCTTCGCCCCGCCGAGCTCGCTCGACAACCTCGATCCCAACCTGATCTGGGAAGCCCTGATCGGGGGCATCGTCGTCTGTGCGTTCCTGGTGGCAATCGCGTTGTGGATCCACTCCGCGCTGCGCCGGACCAGGCGGCTGCAGCTGCGGCGCAACGCCTTCGTCTCCTCCGCCATGAACAATCTCAACCAGGGCGTGGTGATGACCGATGCGCAGCGGCGCGTCATCTTCTGCAATGACCGCTATCTCGAGATCTATGGCCTGTCACGGTCGGATCTGTGGGCCGACATGAACGGCCACGACATCCTCGAGCTGCGGCGCAAGCGCGGGGTCCTTGGTGGCGTCTCCGATAAGGAATTCTACGAGAAGGCGGCAAGCGGCAACGGTCTGATCACCGAACTGCCTGACGGCCGGGCCATCCTGGTAAAATACTTCGTGCTGCCGAACGGCGGCTCGGTGGCGACGCATCTCGACGTCAGCGAGGAGCGCAGGCTGTCGCGGCAGCTCGCCTCGACCAAGCAGTTCCTGGAAACGGTGCTCGACAACGTGCCGGCCTGCGTTGCCGCGAAGAACATCGAGGACGGCTGCTACATCTTCGCCAACACCGCCTATGAGCGGTTCTGGGGGTTTACGCGGGACCAGGTCGTCGGCAAGAACGCGCGCGAGCTGTTTGCCCCCGTCTCAGCGGCCAGCATCGAGGCGACCGACCGGGCGGCGCTCAATTCGCCGGACGGCCAGTTCCGTAATGAGTTCGAGGTCGACCGCGGCGGTGAACGGCGCATGGTTGCCTCGATCCGGATCGTGGTCCGCAACGAGAACAACAAGCCCGAATTCCTGATGCTCGTGTTCGAGGACATCACCGACCGCCGCTCACTGTCGCAGGAGCTGGAGAGCACCAAGAAATTCCTCGAGCTCGTCGTCGACAACATCCCGGTGGCGCTGATCGTCGAGCAGGTCAAGGACGGCCGCTATCTGCTCGCCAACCGCAGCGCCGAGACGATCCTCAACCGCAGGCGCGAGGAAGCCACGGGCCTGACCGCGTCCGACATCTTCAATCCCAAGGAAGCCAAGCTGATCATCGCGCGCGACGAGGCTGCGATCAAGAAGCGCGGGATGATCACCGAGGAGCACCCGATCTCCACCAAGGACGGCCTGCGGCTGTTCCTGACCCGGCGCGCCACCGTGCTCAGCGATGCCGGCGAGCCGCAATACCTGATCAAGACCCACGAAGACGTCACCGACCGCCGGCAGACCGAGTCGCGCATGGCGCACATGGCCTATCACGACGGCCTCACCGATCTGCCGAACCGTGCCGCCTTCCTGCAGGCGCTGACTCAGATGATCGAGGCCTGCGAAGGCACCGGCGAGGAGTTCGCCGTCCTCTGCGTTGATCTCGACGGCCTCAAGGAGGTCAACGACGTCTTCGGCCATGCGCTCGGCGACAAGCTCCTGATCGAGGTGGCCCAGCGGCTCCAGGATTCCGCGCGCGGCGGCGTGGTGGCGCGCCTGTCCGGCGACGAGTTCGGCCTGATCATCGACGGCAAGCAGCCGGAGGCGGGTCTTGCGCTGGCGCAGCAGCTCGGCGAAGCCGTCGCGCGGGAATTCCAGATCGACGGCCGGCCAGTCCGTGCCGGCGCCACCACCGGCATGTCGATTTTCCCGCACAATGGCGCCGACGGCGCCTCGTTGCTCGCCAATGCCGGTGCGGCGCTGTTCCGCGCCAAGCAGAAATCGCGCGGCACGATCAGCCTCTACCAGCCGGAGATGGACCAGCAGATCCGCGATCGCCGCGTGCTGCATCAGGACCTGTCGATGGCGATCAAGAACGGCGAGCTCTCGCTCGCCTTCCAGCCGCAGGGGGCCGCCGGCCATAGCGTCGCCGAGAGCGAGATCATCGGCTTCGAGGCGCTGGCGCGCTGGCAGCATCCGGTGCGTGGCCAGGTCTCGCCGGCCGAATTCATCCCGATCGCCGAGGAGAGCGGCCTGATCGTCGAGATGGGCGAGTGGATCCTGCGCGAGGCCTGCCGCGAGGCGGCGTCCTGGCCGAAGCCGCTCCAGGTCGCGGTCAATCTGTCGCCGGCGCAGTTCATGCACGGCGACGTGGTCGGGCTGGTCCATTCGATCCTGATCGAAACCGGCCTGGCGCCCGGCCGGCTCGAGCTCGAGATCACCGAGGGCGTGCTGATCGAGGATTTCGACCGGGGCCTGGCGCTGCTGCGCCGGCTGAAGGCGCTCGGCGTGCGCATCTCCATGGACGATTTCGGCAGCGGCTATTCCTCGCTGAGCTATCTCCAGGCGTTTCCGTTCGACAAGATCAAGATCGACCGCGCCTTCATCATCAATCTCGGCCGCAACCCGCAATCGGCGGCGATCGTGCGCGCCGTCATCGATCTCGGCCACGGCCTCGAAATGTCCATCATCGCCGAGGGCGTCGAGACGCTCGACCAGCTCGCCTTCCTCGCCAAGGAGGGCTGCGACGGCGTGCAGGGCTACCTGCTCGGCAAGCCACTGCCGATCGGGAAGTATGCCGGCCTCGTCGGCCGCGCCGAAGCCATGGAGCTTGCGCTCAAGACCGGCTAGTGATGGGAGCGCTTCGTTTCGCTCGCTCTCGACGGCTTCATGGCGGATTACGACCTTGCGATCATCGGCGGCGGCCTGAACGGTGTCAGCCTCGCGCGCGATGCGGCCGGCCGCGGCCTGCGGGTCATTCTGTTCGAACAGGGCGATCTCGGCGGCGCCGCCTCGTCGGCGACGCCGCGGCTGATTCATGGCGATCTGTCGGTGCTGGAGCGCCGCGGGTTCTGGCGGGTGCGCCGGGCGCTCGCCGAGCGCCGGATCTGGCTCCGGATCGCGCCGCATCTGGTCCGGCCGATGCGCTTCGTGATTCCCGCCCATTCCGAGGAGCGTCCGCCATGGCTGCTGCGGGCCGGCCTGTATGTTTATGACGGCCTCACGAACCGGGGTGGCCTGCCGCCATCAGCGACCCTCGACATTACGCATCATCCGGTCGGCAACGCGCTGAAGCGTCCGTTCGGCACGGCGTTCGAATATTCGGACTGTGTCGTTGACGATTCCCGCCTGGTGGTGCTCACGGCGCTGGATGCCGCCGAACGCGGCGCCGCGATCCATACCGGGGCACGCTGCGTGCGCGCTGACAGAACCGACACATGGCGCCTCGCGGTGGTCGATCGCGGCCACCGCCGCACGATCACGGCGCGGGCGCTGGCCAACGCCACCGGTGGCTGGACGTCGATGGTGGCGGATACCGTGCTGCGGGAGCCGCAGCCCGCCATGGCCGCGATGCAGATGAGCCAGATCATCGTGCCGCGGCTGTTCGATTCCGAGAACGTCTACGTCTTCCAGAACAATGATGGACGGCTGATCTTCGCCCGGCCCCTCGAGCGCGATTTCACGCTGATCGGCACGGTCACGCACGCTTTCACCGGCGATCCTGCGATCGTCGCGATGCCGGGCGCCGACGTCAGCTATCTCTGCGAAGCGGCCAGCCGCTATTTCCGCGAGCGCGTCGCCCCGACCGACGTGGTCCGGACGGTCTCGGGCGTCAACCTGACGCTGGCGTCCGCGCGAGGACGCGACGGCACGGCGCTGTTCCATGCGCGCCGGCGCAAGGCGCCGCTGATCACGATGTTTGGCGGCGATGTCACTACTTCGCGCCTGCGTGCGGAGCGGGGGGTGACGCGGCTGACGCCGTTCTATCCGATGTCGCCGCCCTGGACCGCCGGGGCGGTACTCCCCGGCGGCGATTTCGCCTGGGACCGTTTCGACACCGAAGTCGACCTCGCACGCGATCGCTGGCGCTTTCTCTCGGAGCCGGAGGCCCAACGCCTGGTCGCGGCCTACGGCTCGCGACTGCCGGTCGTGCTGGGGGATGTGAAGAGCCGCGATGAGCTTGGCCCAACCTTTGGCCCTGAGCTGACCGGCGCCGAGGTGCGTTATCTGATGAGCCACGAATGGGCGCGTTTTCCAGAGGACGTCTTGTGGCGTCGCTCCAAGCTCGGTCTGACCATGCCCAAGGCCGATCGTGATCGGCTTGCCGCGTTCATGGCGGATGTGAACGATCGCCCCGAACCGGTTGAGCAAAGGCCGATCGGCCGCTAGCGTGCGGCGGAATCGGGGTTGGCAGGGACCATGGCGGAAGAGTTGCCCGGAACGGACGTCGCGGCGGATACGGCCGCTGGAGCTGCATTTCCCGTAGCAGGTCAGCCGTTGCTGCGCATCGAGGGCGTCGCCAAGACGTTCGGGACGTTCCGGGCCGTGGACGGTGTCTCGCTCGACATCAAGGCCGGCGAGTTTTTCGCGCTGCTCGGGCCTAGCGGCTGCGGCAAGACCACGCTGTTGCGCATGCTCGCCGGCTTCGAGGCGCCGGATGAGGGGCGTATCCTGCTTGGCGGCAAGGACATCGCGCAGGCGCTGCCGCATGAGCGTCCGATCAACATGATGTTCCAGAACTACGCGTTGTTTCCGCACCTCTCGGTGCGCGACAACATCGCCTTCGGCCTGAAGCGCGCCGGCTTGGCGCGCGCCGACATCGCCACGCGCGTTGCGGAGATGCTCGCATTGGTGAAGCTCGAGGGCCTGGAGAAGCGCAAGCCCGACCAGCTCTCCGGCGGCCAGCGCCAGCGCGTGGCGCTGGCCCGCGCTTTGGCACGCCGGCCGCAATTGTTGCTGCTCGACGAGCCGCTCGCCGCGCTGGACAAGAAGCTGCGCGAGAGCACGCAAGGCGAGTTGATGGAGCTCCAGCGCCGGCTCGGCATGACCTTCATCATCGTCACCCACGATCAGGAAGAGGCGATGACGATGGCGAGCCGGATCGGGGTGATGAAGGTCGGCAAGCTCGCCCAGGTCGCGAGCCCCCGCGAGCTCTACGAGGCGCCGCGTTCGCGCTGGATCGCGGAGTTCGTCGGCGACATCAATCTGTTCGACGCCGAGTCCAGATTGCGCGACGGCCATCGTCTGGTCGTCGGCACGCGTGATGCGGGGACGCTGGTGGTGGCCGAGCCGCGGGAGCCGGTCGGCGCGGGAAAATTGTCGGTTGCGATCCGTCCCGAGAAGGTCAAGCTGTCGCGCCGCGGCCCGGTGAGCGAGGCAGGTTATGAAACGGCGATCAACCGGCTGGACGGCGTGATCGCCGACATCTGCTATCTCGGCGGCACCACCACCTACAAGGTGAAGCTCGACACCGGCGGGATGGTGCAGGCGTCCGTCGCCAACAGCGCGCGCCTCGACGTCGACGCCTACAGCCTGAACCAGCACGTGGTCGCCTGGTTCACGCCCGACGACTGCGTGGTGCTGCCGTCATGAGCGGACGCCGGATCTTCGCGAGGCCGGCGCGCTTCGCCGCGATCGCCCCCTATGTCTGGATGGTGCTGTTCTTCCTGGTGCCGTTCGCCTTCGTGCTGAAGATCAGCCTGTCGCAGACCGCGATCGCGCAGCCGCCCTACGAGCCGGTGTTTGACCTGGCGGCGGGATGGGAATCGCTCAAGGCGGCCTTTGCCGCGCTGTCGCTCGACAATTTCAGGCTGCTCGGTTCCGACGACATCTATGTGTACGCCTATGTGCGCAGCCTGACCGTCGCGGTCACGGCGACGGCGCTGCTGCTCCTGATCGGCTATCCCATCGCCTATGGCATGGCGCGGTTGCCGAAGCGCTGGCAGGCGGTGGCGATGGTGCTGGTGATCGTGCCGTTCTGGACCTCGTTCCTGATCCGCATCTATGCCTGGATCAACATCCTCCAGCACGACGGCCTGCTCAACCAGATCCTGCTCGCGCTGCATCTGGTCAGCCAGCCGGTGGTGTGGCTCTCCACCGATACCGCGATGTATATCGGCATCGTCTACTCTTATCTTCCATTCATGATCCTGCCGCTCTATGCCACGCTCGCCAAGATGGAGCCGGCGCTGGAGGAGGCGGCCTCCGATCTCGGCGCGCCGCCCTGGCAGGTGTTCTGGCTCGTCACCTTCCCGCTGTCGCTGCCCGGCGTCGGCGCCGGCGTGCTCTTGTGCTTCATCCCCATCGTCGGCGAGTTCGTGATTCCGGACCTCCTGGCCGGCTCCAATTCGCTGATGATCGGCCAGACCCTGTGGCTCGAATTCTTCACCAACAAGGACTGGCCGGTCGCTTCCGCAGCGGCCATCGTGCTGCTGGTGGTGCTGCTGGTGCCGCTGTTGCTGTACGAACGGCTGCAGAAGCGACAACTGGAACAGGGGCGGTGAGCCGATGCGCAAGGTCTCTCGCCTGTCCCGCTTCAATATCGCCTCGCTCGCGCTGGGGCTGGCGTTCCTCTATCTGCCGATCCTCATTCTCGTCATCTATTCCTTCAACGCCTCGCGGCTGGTGACGGTGTGGGGCGGCTGGTCGCTGCGCTGGTATCACGAGTTCTTCAATGACCGCGCGATGATCGAGGCGGCCTGGATGAGCCTGCGGGTCGCGGTCTCCTCGGCGAGCATCGCCACGCTGCTCGGCACGCTCGCCGCCGTGGCGCTGTCGCGCGGCGAGAGGTTCCGCGGCCGGACACTGTTCTCCGGCATGCTTTATGCGCCGCTGGTGATGCCGGAGGTGATCACCGGACTGTCGCTGCTGCTCTTGTTCGTCGCGCTGAACGCCGAGCGCGGCTTCTGGACGGTGACGATCGCCCATACCACGCTGACGATGTGCTTCGTCGCCGTGGTCGTGCAGTCCCGCCTCGGCTCGCTGGACCGCTCGCTGGAAGAGGCGGCGATGGACCTCGGCTGCAATCCGGTGCGCGCGTTCGCGGCCGTCACGCTGCCGTTGATCGCACCCGCGATCGTCGCCGGCTGGATGCTGGCCTTCACGCTGTCGCTTGATGATCTCGTGATCGCGAGCTTCACCACCGGTCCGGGCTCGGCCACCTTGCCGATCCGGATCTATTCCGAGGTGCGCCTTGGCGTGAAGCCCGAGATCAACGCGATCTGCACGCTGGTGATCGGCCTGATCGCGGTCGTCATCGTGATTGCTTCGCTCGCTTCGAAGCTGTCGAGCTCGCAGGGCGAGAGCGCGGCGCCGCTGTAGCCGTTCGTGCAGCGTGCCATCCACGCGCCGAGCCTTGTATTGCGGCGCCGAGCTGGCGCAGCGCGAGGCTGTCGAGCGGAAACTCGAGCAGGATGTGGATCAGGCTCAGCGCCAGCAGGAAGGTGAAGCCGAACGCATAGTCGTAGAAATAAAGCGCGGTGGATGCAGCGCTGGCGGCGGCCATCGCCGCCAGCCGGGCCTTCGGCACCTCGGTCCAACGGATCACGTCGGCTTTGATGAACCAGTTGAGGTAGTGATAGGTGTAGACGAAGGCGAGCAGGCTGGTCAGCCTGGTGTCGAGGACGAGGCCGGGCACACCGAACAGCCGGCCCAGGGCCGGGCCGACATTGCCGAAATAATCCTGGCCGACCCGGGCAAAGCTCGCGATCCGGATTTCGGCGGTCTGCGGCAGCAGCAGGATCGTGGCAATTGCGGCGAGGTAGACGACCACCAGCGTGGCCTGCACGCGGCTGCCGGACCGATAGGCGCCGAGCACCATGAAGATCAGCGTGAACAGCGAGACGTGAACGAGCGTCGGGATCAGGATGCCGATCACGGCGAGCGACGATCCGCTCGAATACATGATCGCGGACAGGGCGATCGCCGCCATGAACAGCAGCATGCTCTCGACCGCGGATGTGGTCGCCGCCAGCATGGCGCAGACGATCAGCGCGCCCCACATCGCGAAGCCGAACCACGAGGCGTTGTCGATCAGCGCCGCGACCACGGCGACGATTGCCAAGGCTACGGCAATCCCGCGGTGAGGCAGATAGTAGCTGCGGTCATGCAGCCAGGATATCTCGGTGAAATAATGCGCCGGGCCGAGCACGACATAGGCCAGCAGCAACAGCTCAAACGGCACCAGATAGGCTGCCGCGAGCGCGAGCAGCATCAGGCCGAGATGGATCGCGTCGTTGCCGCGCATGATGACGAGCCCGTGACAGGGCTCCGAGGTTAGAGCAGGCGTGGACAATCTTCAATTGTCCACGTTGTCGCTCGAACGCGCTGCTTGCGGCGACCGGATGCGTCCTGTCGCGTCAGGACTTCACTGCACCCGCGGTGAGCCCGCCCACCATGTAGCGGCGGAAGGCGTAGTAGATCGCTGCCGGTGGCAGCGCGTAGATGAAGCCGGTGGTCATCAACAGCTCCCACGGCGAATCGTCGGCGGCGAGGAAGTTGCCGAGCGCGACGGGCAGCGTGATCTCGCGGTCGTTGGAGAGCAGCAGGAACGCGTAGAGATATTCGTTCCAGGCGAGCAGCACCGCATAGGTGCCGATTGCGACCAGCGAGGGCATCATCAGCGGCAGATAGACCAGCCGGAAGATCTGGAGCGTCGTCGCGCCGTCCATCACGGCGGCTTCATCCAGCTCGACCGGCAGCTTGTCGGAGGCCTGCTTCAGCACCCAGATCGCGTAAGGGCTGGCGATCGTCACCATGGCCAGGATCAGCGACCAGTGATTGTTCAGGAGGCCGTAATTACCCATGGTGCGGTACATCGGAACGGCGAGGAACGCCGCGGGGATGAAATAGGTGAAGAGCGCCAGGTTCATCACGATGCGCCCACCGGGCACCCGCAGCCGCGAGATCGAGAACGCGGCGGCGGTGGCGATGAACAGCGTCAGCACGCCGACCGACGCCGCGATCACCAGCGAGTTCCAGAACTGCACATAGAAGTCGCGCAGGAAGTAGTGCTGCTGCTTGAACACGATCTCGAAGTTGTGCAGCGTCGGATGGTCGGGCCACAGCTTGCCCGAGAACGCGTCCTCCTTCGGGGAGATCGCGAACAGGAACATGTGATAGATCGGCACCATCGTCCAGATGAAGACGGGAATGCCGATCAGCAGCAACCGCGCTTCGGTCGCGACTTCGCGCAAGGAGGGAAGCTTCATCGCGACAACCGTTTCATCATGAAGTACACGAGCGGCAGGACGAACGGCATCGCACAGACGATCGATGCCATTGCCAGCGAGAGCTGGTCGAGCCGGAGATAGCGGATGCCGAGCGTCGCCAGCACATGCGTGAGGTCGGCCGGGCCACCGCCGGTGAGGAGGTAGACGCTGTTGAAATCGCCGAGCGTCCAGATCATCGAAAGCAGCGTGCAGGTGATGTAGAGCGTCTGCATCGACGGCCAGGTGATGAAGCGGAACTTCTGCCACCAGCTCGCGCCATCCACCTCGGCGGCCTCGAACAGATCGTGCGGTATCGCAAGGCGTCCGGTGATCAGGATCAGCGTCCAGAACGGCAGCGACTTCCAGATGTGGACGCCGATCGCCATGGTCAGCGCCACCGTCGGGTCGTTCAGCCAGTTCGGGCCGTCGTCACCGGTGAACGAGAAGATGAGGTGGTTGATCACGCCCCATTCGGGATTGAGCATGAAGCGCACGGACAGGATGGTCGGGATCGACGGCACCGCCCACGGCAGGATGAAGATCACCGAGAGCCATTTGATCCAGGTGCGCTGCTGGGCGAAGAAGCCGGACAGGAACAGCGCGATCAGCATCTTGATGTTGATGCCGATGACCAGGAAGATCAGCGTGTTGACCGCGGCGCGCGCGAAGATCGGGTCGTTGTAGAGCGCGACATAGTTCGCCGGCGCCCGCGCCAGCCACAGCCCGTAGCAGACGGGATAGACGACGAAGGCGAGGAAAACCAGCAGATAGGGCGCGAGCAGCGCGATGCCCCAGACCTGCGCCGGGGTCAGCCGCGACGACAAGGGCGGCGCGGGGATTGCCTGATCGCCAGAGAGCGTGATCGCCATTCTTTTCGGACTCTTCAAAGAGTTGCCGGCCGCGAAACGCGGCCGGTGTTGTTCTTATACCTCTCCCCGCAAAGCGGGGAGAGGGAAAGGATGAATTAACCCGCGACCTGCTTGATGCGGGCGATCAGTTCGTCGACGGCCTTGTCGACCGGGACCTTCTCGCTGACGACCCGGTTCATCGCCTTGGCCCACACGTTCTCGTTGTTGAGGATCGTGAACTTCCAGTTCTTGGTGAAGTCGAACGCGGCGGTGCCGCCGGTGAACTGGGCGTAGACCGCCTTGCGGTGCTTGTCGGCCTGCCAGAACGGGCTGGCCTGGCTTTCCTTGGTCACCGGGAACCAGCGGCCGAGCGCGCCCTCGATATAGGGACGGACGTTGTCTTCCTGGAGCAGGAAGCTGATGAACTGCTTGGCCTCGGCCTTGTTCTTGGCCGCGGTGAAGACCAGCCCAGTCTTGACGTCGGAGCGGTAGCGGATGGTCGACCCGTCAGGCGCCTTCGGGAAGGACGCCGTGACGATGTCCTGCTCATAGGCCTTCTTGCCGGCCTCGCGCTGCTCGGGCGTGAGCGCCTGGTTCTGGGAGTCCTCGTACCACTTCGCCGCGATCGAGATCGTGAAGTTGTGGGTCATCACGATGGTCTTGTTGTGGAAGGCGACGTTGTTGTCCGGGTCCTTCCAGGTCGTGGACGAGGGCGGGGTGCAGCCCTTGATGTAGGTGTCGGTGTAGTCCTTCATCGCCTTGATCAGGTTCTCGCGGACCTTGGGATCGTCGACCAGCAGCTTGCCGTCGTCGTCGACCAGCTTGACGTGGTAGGCGTCCATGAAGGTGTAGAACGACTGGAAGGCGTCGGTGGATTCCACGCCCATCGGCTGGCCGACGGCGTAGATGCGCTGGCCGGTGGCCTTGCGGATCCCCGGCTGCACCTTGTCGCACCAGAACGACCAGTAGCCTTCCCAGTCGGTCGGGATGTCGGCGAGCTTGAAGCCGGCCTTCTCCAGCATGTCGTTCCAGATCTGGACGTGCATGCTCTGCTGCTTCAGCGGGAAGCCGTAATAGGCCTTCTTCTTGGTGACGTCGTTATAGAGGATCGACGCATCCAGCGTGTTCTGCACGAACCGATCCTTGATCGGCTCCATGACATCGGTGAGGTCCTCGAGCTTGCCCTCATAGGCCCACTTGCCCTGCGCCTGCACGTCATAAGAGTCGGAATAGGCAACATCGGGCACGGTGCCGGCATCGAGCGCGGCGACCGTCTTCGGAATCATGTCCTGAATCGCGTACTGCGACAATTCGACCTTGATGCCGGTCTTGGCTTCGAACTTCTTGATCGTCTCGATCAGCGCGTCGTCTTCGGAGCGGTAGAAGCCCTTGCCCCACCAGACCGTAATCGTCTTCTGCTGCGCAAATGCGGGTGCAGCGGCTGCGAACAGCCCGGCCGCAGCGACCGCCAGTGTGACTGCGCCAATAACCTTGGATCTCACGTTTTTCTCCCTCAAACGGCCGGTGTTTTTAACCGGTCGTATAAAACACTAGCGCATGGCCGTCAGCCGATCTAGCGGCATGTTGTCAGACCTAGGTCGTGGGGACGGCGCCTGTGGAGATGATTAACGTGCGCATCGATCCAATCGCCGCATCAATTAGCGGCAATCAATTCGGGTTCTGCGTTCTGATCGCCTGACCATGTGCATCCGTACCTGCTCGCGACTGGCGAAGCCCGGCCTTGTAAGCGGTATGAGGACTGAACGCAACGCAGTCGGCTGGCCACGCTATGGTGCTGCGGCCGGAGGACGCAAAATGCCTCTGAAAACACGGCGGGGCTGATCCGAGGAACTTCCGGTTCGACAGGGGAACGGTCTTGCAGCGCTGCGCTGCCGACCTATTAGCGTTTCCTCTTCAGGCCCGCCGAATCGAGTTTGCCTGAGCGGATCGGGGCTTCGGCTTGTCTTGCCCGCGCGTCCCGGAAGGCGTGTGCCACGCCTCGAGAAGCATCTTGAGAAACTGGCTCGCGTGAGGAGATAGCGTCGCCCCGTGCCTGCGCACGATTCCGATCGTCCGCGACACCTCCGGCTCGATCAACCGAACGGTGTGAATGATGGGGTGACCGGCGGCGGGCGTCGCAAGCTTCGGCAGCACCGCGATGCCGAGTCCCGCTTCGACGAGGCCAAGCGAACCGGAGAGGTGAGCGACCTCATAGGACCAGTTCAGCTGCAGGCCGTGTCGCGCGAGCGCATTGTCGATCAGCGCGCGATTGCCGCTGTTGCGACCGACGGTGATGACCCGGTGTGACACAATCTCTGACCAGCTGACCCGTTTGCGTGATGCCAACGGATGGTCATGACGGCAGGCCAGGACGAAGGGATCCTCAACCAGTTTCTCGAATTCGATCTCGGCATGCGAAGCACCGATGAAATTGATGCCGAAGTCGGCTTCTCCGCGCGCGACCGCTTCCAATCCTTCATTGGCACCGATGTCCAGAATCCGGATGCGAATGCGTGGATACGTTTCGGCAAACCGGCCGATCGCACGCGGCAGGAAGTAGAACACCGCTGTCGGCACCGCAGCCACCGAGACCAGGCCCGAACTTCGCGCGCCGATATCGTGGATGGCGAGCACCGAGGTCTCGAACTCGTCGATGAGGCGGCGCACCTTCGGCAGGAAATCACGGCCGGTCATGGTGAGATTGACGTGACGCGTCGAGCGTTCGAGCAGCGGCGCACCGAGGCTTTCTTCCAGCTTCTGAATGCGTCGGCTCAGCGCCGGCTGCGACAGGTTCAGCGCCCTGGCGGTGCGCACGAAGCTTCCCGTCTCCGCCACGGTGATGAACGCCTTGAGGTCGAGAAGTTCTGCGTTCATGGCAAGCTCAATTGTATCGATAATCGGAATAATACATCAGATATTTGCATTTCACAAAAGAGTTCTGTCGAGGGATGCTCCGGATCGAGCGAAGTTGTCGCGAACGGAACAGCTCCATGAACGATCAGATTGCCATTCCCTGTGTGGTCATGCGCGGGGGCACCTCGCGCGGGCCGTTCTTCCTGGCCCGCGATCTTCCGGCCGACCCCAAACTGCGCGACGCGATCCTGCTATCTGTGATGGGAGGGGGGCACGATCTTGGAATCGACGGGATCGGCGGCGGCAATGCCGTTATCAACAAGGTCGCGATCGTTGGACCGGCATCGGTGCCAGGCGCCGATGTCGACTACCTGTTCGCCCAGGTGCGTGTTCGTGAAGGCATCGTCGATACCTCCCCGAACTGCGGAAACATGCTCGCGGGGGTGGGGCCATTCGCAATCGAAGCCGGCCTGGTCGCCGCCGCCGCGGATCGCACCCATGTGCGGATCCACAATGTTAACACCGGCAAGCTGATTGACGCGACCGTTCCGACCCCCGCAGGGCGCGTGACTTACGACGGCGAGGCGCGGATCGACGGCGTACCGGGAACGGCCGCGCCGATCGAGCTGTCGTTCCCCGACGCGGCCGGCGCAAGCACTGGTCGTCTCCTGCCCACCGGACGACCGGTCGATCGCATCGAAGGGATCGATGTGACCTGCATCGACGCGGCGATGCCCGTTATGCTGGTCCGCGCGGCGGATCTGGGGTGGACCGGCCGTGAGGCTCCCTCGGACTTCGCCGACGGCGGCTTTCGCGCGCGCCTCGAAACTTTGCGCATCGAGGCCGGATGCCGGATGGGCTTTCCAAATTCCGCGACAATGGTGATTCCGAAGCCGGTTCTGATTGCGCGCGGAGGCGAGGCGACGTTGAGCACCAGGTATTTCATGCCGCATGACTGCCATAACGCGCTGGCGGTGACCGGCGCTGTCGCGATCGCGACGGCATGCGTCACGCCCGGGACGATCGCGGCAGAGATGGTCGGACCCATGGCGCCGCCGGTGCCGATCACCCTCGCCCATCCCTCCGGCCAGCTCGTGGTTCGGCTGGAGCCCGGCCCGGTTGCCCGGGTGCTGCGGACGGCCCGGCGAATCTTCGAGGGCCACGTCTTCGCCCGTCGATCGCACGTGCCTCATTTGGTGCTGGCGGCCTGAAGCCGGGCTGCTTTTAAACCTCAAGAATAACACAAGGGAGAAACGAGAATGCAGATGCGAGCGCCGGCTGGGTCCGCGAGCAGCGAGCCGCGAAAGCCGTTCTACCGGATTCTCTACGTCCAGGTGCTGATCGGTCTCATGCTGGGTGTCTTCACGGGCCATTTCTGGCCCGAATTCGGCGCCGCGCTGAAGCCCTTTGGCGACGGCTTCGTCAAGCTGGTCAAGATGATGATCGCGCCGATCGTATTCTGCACCATCGTGAGCGGCATCAACAGCATCAGCGATTCCCGCGAGGTCGGCCGCGCGCTGGTGAAATCCATGGCGCTGTTCTACCTGCTGACCGTGCTCGCGTTGCTGGCCGGGCTGATCGCCGTGTCACAGATCCAGCCGGGCGTTGGCATGCATGTGTCCGTCAATACGCTGGATCCGTCGGTGGCCGCGAAATTTACCAAGCAGGCAGGTGCGACCGGATTTGCGGACTTCATGCTGCACATCATCCCGCACTCCTTCTTTGGAGCGTTCGCCGATGGCGAAGTGCTGCCGGTGTTGCTCGTCTCCATCCTGATCGCCTTTGGCCTGAGCCGTGCCGGCGATGGCGGCGTTGTGGTGGCGAAAGCGGTCGAGTCGTTCTCACAAGTGCTGTTTGTGTCCTTCGGCTTCATCATGAAGCTCGCTCCGCTCGGTGCCTTTGGGGCCATGGCGTTCACCGTGGGGCGCTACGGCATCCGATCGATCGGCTCGCTCGGACTGCTGATTCTGACCTTCTATATCGCCTGCTCTGTCTTCGTGGTCGTCGTGCTTGGGACGCTGGCGCGGCTGAACGGCTTCAGCCTGTGGAAGACGATCCGCTACTTCAAAGAAGAGCTGCTGATCGTGCTCGGCACGTCGTCGTCGGAGCCGGCGCTGCCGGGCGCGCTGCGCAAGCTGGAGCAGCTCGGATGCCGGAAAGGCGTGTCAGGGCTCGTGTTGCCGTTGGGCTATTCCTTCAATCTGGACGGCAGCGCCATTTACCTCACCCTGGCGTCCATCTTCATCGCGCAAGCCTGCGACATTCATCTGTCGTGGGGGCAGATCGCGGCGATGCTCGGCCTGATGCTGCTGACGTCCAAAGGGGCGGCAGGTGTCACCGGCAGCGGCTTCGTTGCGCTTGTCGCGACCCTCTCCGTCATGCCGGATCTGCCCGTGACCGGCGTGGCGCTGCTCGTCGGCATCGACCGCTTCATGTCGGAAGCGCGGGCGCTGACCAGCATGATCAGCAACTGTGTCGCGGCCATCACCATTTCGCTGTGGGAGGATGCCTGTGATCGCGAAGTATTGGCCCGTGAACTGGGGCAGAGCGTCACGCGCGAGGTCGGGGCGGGGACGGCGATCGGCGGAGCAACCGTGGTGCAGGAGAACGAGAGCTGGATTTCGACGACGCAATCGGCCGCTTGAACCCGAAGAGAGCGACGCCGATCACTCTAGTTGGACTTGGCGTTTTCCTTGGCGTTCTCCGCCGTCGGCGAGTCTGCCGGGGCGGGACGCTTGGCGGTGCCGGTGATGCGCTCGATCGCGGAGCGCACGGCGTCGCCCGCCTTGCGGTCCTTGAGCATGTCGAGCAGGGGCGCGGACGCGGGCGAGCGGCGGATCAGGCTTTCCGGATCGGGAAAGATCAGGGGATCATCCCAGGGGCCCTGCACCACGAAGGGCAATTCGAAGCCCGAGGCGCTGTTGAGGCTCGCCACGCCCTTCATGTCGTATTCGCGCGTCGGCACCGAGGCGGTGCCGGTCATCGTGATCTTCGCCGCCGGTCCTTCGACGCGGATGTCCTCGGCGGTGGCGACCCCGTCGGAGAATTTCACCGCGATGGTGAGATTGTCGTAAGGCGTCGAGCCGTTGCGGAAATTGCCGCCACCGGACAGCGGCCGGCGCTCCAGCCGCTTCAGGAGCTGTTCGGCATTGAAGCCCGAGATCGCGCCGTCATGCCCGGTGACGGTGGCGCTGCCATCGAGCGACTGCACGAGGCCGAACGGGCTCGAGCCGGAGGCAACGAGGGAGACGTTGATGTTGCCGCGGCCAGACAGCTTGTTGAGGCCGAACAGTTCGGAGGCGCAGGCCTGGAGGTCGACGTCGGTGAACTGGAATTGCGCCTTTATGTCGGCGACGGTGTCGGCGCGCGCGATGCCGAACGAGCCCTTGGCGATACCGCCATAGACCTGGGCCTCGCCCACCGAGAGCGCCAGCGTGCCGTTGCGCAAATTGGCACCGATCGCGGTGCGGCCGAGCTTCGACGGCCCGACCGTCAGCCGCGCCGCCGACAGGCGCATGTCGAGGTCGGTGGTCGAGAGCCCGTTGAGATCGAACAGCTGCCTGTTCCAGTCGCGCGCGCCGCTCGCGAGCAGGCGGAAGGTCGAGATATAGGGCGTGAAGTCGAGCGCGTCGGCGGCGAGCGTCGCCTGGAGCGTCTGCCGGCCGTTGTTGGCGTAGGTCATGACGCCCTCGGCGGCGTTGCCGTCGAGCTCGACATTGACGTTGGTAAGCGCGATCGAGGCGCCGACGACATTGGCGCGTGCCTTCAGCGCGAAACGGCCGAAGCCGCCGCTGCCGGGCTGCGGCTGGCCGGTCCAGCGCAGCGCGTTGCGCAAGGACGGGCTGTCGATCGTGAGCGTGCCTTCCATCATCGGGCTGGTGCGGTTGGCGACGCTGCCGTCGAAGGCGAGCTTGAGCGGGGCGCTGGCGATCCGCGCCTTCACGCCGGAACGGTCGCCGGAGAGGGCGGCGACGAAGTCGGCGAAGCTGATCGAGCCGTCGACGCGTTCGCCGCGCCAGTCGAACTGGCCGGTCGCGGCGAAGGAGCGCGAGATCGAGGGCCAGGCCAGCGACAGGTCGATGTCGTCGAACTGCTCGGTGGCGTGCGTGGCGGCGTCCTCGTAATTGAGCACGCCGTCCTGGATCCGGATCTCGGAGAACGAGACCTGATTTTCGGCGCCGGGCTTCATGGTGCGCGCAATGGTCTGGATGAAGGGCGTCCAGTTGCTCTCGCCGTCCGGCTTCAGGCTGACATGGATGCGCGGCCGCAGCAGCGTCAGGTCGGCGATCTCGAACCGTTGCAGCAGCAGCGGCAGCAGCCGCAGATTGGCGGTGAGCACGTCGACACGGAGCGCGGGGTCGCTGGTGCCGCCGCCCTTCAGGCCGACGTCATGGAAGGAGATGTAGCTCGCCGGCAGCACCGAGATGTCGATGGGGCCTGCGACACTGAGCTCGAGCCCGGTGACGTCGCGGATCTGCGCTTCCACGGCCTTGCGCAGCGCGTCGCGGTTGATGAGCCAGGAGGTCGCGATCAGGGCGATCAGCGCGACGCCGAGCAGCGCCGCGATCGGCGTCCCGAGGCGCTTCATTCCTTGGGCCATGGTCAATGGCGTGTCCTGATCGGGTTGGTCGTTGGAGCCAAAGGGGCGGGCCGGGAAACCCGCGCGCCCCACGCCCAAGCCTTGTTACGTCACAAGTCCTGTTATGTTAAGTGCCGCAACTTGATGGGTTTTCTTGTCGCTTTCAAGGCCGGGGGCGATCCTGCCCACGGCGTGGGCAGCTTCTACCACCGCCCCGCGGAGCGGAGAACCCCGTATCATTGACGGCTTCGGACGATTTCGCCTAATAATCGCCGCCAATAAGGCGCGACGCCCGCAAGCCGAAGGTTCAGTCGAGGTTTTTGCATGAACAAGGTCTATCCCGACGCCAAGTCGGCTCTCGACGGCATTTTGAAAGACAACATGATGATCATGTCGGGCGGCTTCGGCCTCTGCGGCATCGCCGAGGAGCTGTCGGACGCGATCCGGGAGTCCGGCGTCAAGGGGCTGACGGTCGTCTCCAACAATGCCGGCGTCGACGGCATCGGGCTCAGCCGCCTGCTGGAAACCCGGCAGATCAAGAAGATGATCTCGTCCTATGTCGGCGAGAACAAGCTGTTCGCCCAGCAGTTCCTCGCCGGCGAGCTGGAACTCGAATTCAACCCGCAGGGCACGCTGGCCGAACGCATCCGCGCCGGCGGCGCCGGAATCCCGGCCTTCTACACCAAGACCGGCGTCGGCACGCTGATCGCCGAAGGCAAGGAAGTGAAGGAGTTCGACGGCGAGAAGTATCTGATGGAGCGCGGCCTGTTCGCCGACCTCGCCATCGTGCACGCCTGGAAGGGCGATACCGCCGGCAACCTCATTTACCGCAAGACCGCGCGCAACTTTAACCCGATGATGGCGACCGCCGCCAAGATCACGGTGGCCGAGGTCGAGCATCTGGTTCCGGCCGGTGAACTCAATCCCGACCACATCCACACGCCCGGCATTTTCGTGAAGCGCATCGTCGAGGTCGGTACGGCCAAGAAGCGCATCGAATTCCGCAACACCCGCCCGCGCACCGCCGCTTAAGCGTCAGGAGACTCACATGGCCTGGACCCGTGAACAGATGGCTGCGCGCGCCGCCAAGGAACTGCGTGACGGCTACTACGTCAATCTCGGCATCGGCATCCCGACGCTGGTCTCGAACTTCATCCCCGATGGTGTCGACGTCAGCCTCCAGAGCGAGAACGGCATGCTCGGCATGGGCCCGTTCCCCTATGAGGACGAGGTGGATGCCGACCTCATCAATGCCGGCAAGCAGACCGTGAGCGAGCTGCCCTCGACCTCGTATTTCTCGAGCGCGGATTCCTTCGGCATGATCCGCGGCGGCCACATGGATCTGTCGATCCTCGGCGCCATGCAGGTGGCCCAGAACGGCGATCTCGCCAACTGGATGATCCCCGGCAAGATGGTCAAGGGCATGGGCGGCGCGATGGATCTCGTCGCCGGCGTCAAGCGCGTCGTCGTTGTGATGGAGCATTCCGCCAAGGACGGCTCGAAGCTCCTGAAGAAGTGCAATTTGCCGCTGACCGGCGAGCGCGTGGTCGACATGGTCGTCACTGATCTCGCCGTCTTCACCATCGACAAGCACGGCGACGGCGGCATGGCGCTGATCGAGCTCGCCGACGGCGTCTCGCTCGACGAGGTCAAGGCCAAGACCGAGGCCGAATTCCGCGTCGCGCTGAAGAACACATAAGGTCGTCGCAGAGAGGGCGCGCATGACGATACGGTCTGCGCGTCCCGAAGACGCCGGTTTCATCGCACAAACCATCCTGCGATCGATGCGTGGCTACCGGCCGCGCGGCTGGTTCGACGTCGCGCTCGGCTGGCCGGAAGCGGAATGCCTCGATTTCATCGCGCGCGTCGCGGCCACGCGCGCGGTGTCGATGTGGCATGTCTCGCAGTATTGGATTGCCGAGGTTGATGGTGCGCCGGGCGCGGCGCTATGCGCCGTGCCAGCGGCCGGCACCGGTCCTGCGGCCTGGCGCGCGATCGAGGAAGTCGCAGCCGCGATCGGGCTCGCCGCGTCGGAGCTGGAAGCGATCCGCCAGCGCGGTGGCTATGCGCGCGGCTGCTGGGTTCAAGGCGGCGAGGGCGATTGGATGATCGAGCATGTCGCAACCGATCCTGCATATGGCGGCCGGGGCCTCGTGCAGGCACTGATCGCGCACGCGCTGGATCAGGGGCGCGCGGCTGGGTTTCGACGGGCGACGATCTCGTTCCTGATCGGCAACGTGCCCGCTGAACGCGCCTACGCCAAGGCCGGCTTTGTCCTTGCGGAGGAGAAGCGTGATACCGCTTTCGAGGCGATCATCGGCGCACCGGGATTTCGCATGTTTGCGCGCGCGATTTAAGCGCGCTTGGTCTCCGCATTCGACACTGTCATGCTCCGCGAAGGCTTGGAATACCGGATTGCCCGCCTTCGCGGCTACGACCTCGCCGCCCACGTCTTGCTCCACCGCGCCGACACGCTCGCGACCCACGACGGCTCCTCGCGCACCAGGCGGAAGCCGAGATTGGCGGGCGGCACGCCCTGCGCGCAGCCGCCGGCGCGGGCGTCGCGGATGAAATCGGTGACATAGGCGCGGTGGGCGCCTTCCGCGATGCGCACGCCGCAATTCACGGTCGCCCGGCCGGCATTGCCGGCCGCGTCGGTCCGCGAGCGCACGAAGCAGGTCGAGGTCCACTCCCAGACGTTGCCGGCGAGATCTTCGATGCCGTGCTCGTTCACGCCGAACTTGCCGAACGGATAAGCCGTCGTGTCGGAGAGGTCGCGTTCGGATTCCCGCTCATAGCGGCTGATCCAGCGCTTCGAAGGATTGTCCGCGTCCACCGGCGCGCCATCGTCCTTGAAGCGCGAGCCCGCCGCAAACGCCCATTCCGCGTCGCTCGGCAGGCGCCACGTCTTGCCGGTCCGGTGCGAGAGCCAGCCCGCATAGGCCTGTGCGTCGTGCCAGCTCACCTGCACCGCGGGGCGATCTGTGGCGATCGCCACGTCACGATCGAGAGCGCGGCAGGCGCCGTCCTGCACGCAAAGCTGGTAGTCGGATGACGAAACCTGATGCCGCATGACGTGCAGCGGCCTCGTGAACCGCATCGCGCGCAGCGGCGCTTCCGCCTGCTGCCCGCCCCGCGTGAAATCGCCCGCCTCGCGATAGGACAGATTGCCCGGCGCGATCTTGACGATCGCGGGCTCCGTCGCCGTGCCGCGGACCGCCATGTCCGAGACCAGCGGCGCCACCGCGATCGGTCCTGCGAGTCCGGCCGCGCAAGCCAGGACCAGTTTCAGCTTGAATGCGATCAGCATGTTGTCCCCCGAAAGGAAGAAGGGGCCGGTGATCCACCGGCCCCTTGTCGCGTCTAGTTGGTGTTGGCCGGGATTTCCGCAGGCGCCTTCACCTGGGTCATCAGATCGTCGTTCCACTTGCCTTCGACCTTGAAGTGCGCGGTGGCGCCGAGGTCGGCGGCCTCGATCAGGTTGTGCGTGACATAGGCGTAGATGCCGGGCTGCATGAACTTGTACATCGCAGCCCCTGCCGAGCCGCCGCGGATGAACCAGGTCTCCAGACCGACCTCGGGTGCATTGCCGAATTTGCCGGTCTCCCAGACATAGTCGCCATGGCCGCCGATCAGATGCGGGCGGCTGTCGCGATTGGCCTGCGAGTGCACGATCAGCACGTTCTCGCCGACATTGGCGGTGAGCGCATTCTTGCCGGTAAGCGCGCCGACCTTGCCGTTGAACACGACATGGGATGGGATCAGCTTCTTCATCACCTCTTCGGTGTCGGTGAAGGCTTCGCCCGGCGAGTCATAGGACTTGAAATTGCCCTTCTCGTCGCGCGGCACGTACATGTCCTGCTCGCCGACATAGTAGACCTTGTCGTATTTCAGCGCGTGGCCCTTGCCGTCGTTCAGTCCGTCGCGCGGCAGCACCATCACGGCGCCGTTCATGCCGGAGACGACGTGCCAAGGGATCATCGGGCCGCCCGGCGCGCAGTGATAGACGAACACGCCGGTCTTGGTCGCCTTCCAGCGCAGCACGACCTGCTCGCCGGGATTGATCAGGGTGAGCGCGCCGCCGCCGAGCGCGCCGGTCGCGGAGTGAAAGTCGATGTTGTGCGGCATGGTGTTGGTCGCGGGATTGACCAGCGTCGTTTCGACGTAGTCGCCTTCATGCACCACCATCAGCGGGCCCGGCATCGAGCCGTTGAAGGTCATCGCCTGGAAGGTGGTACCCTTCTCGTCGATGACGACCTTCTTCTCCTCGATCGTGAGCTTGAACTCCACGATCTTGGGGCCCTGCTTGGTCGCCTGCTCGTGCGCATGCACGAACGGCGGGGCCACCAGCTCCACTTTCTGGCGCGGCAGTTTGAGATCGTCGGCGGCCAGCGCGGGTGTCGCCAGCATCAGGGCGGTCGCGGCGGCGCTGATCAATGCGGCTCTGCGGGTGAACATCGGAAGCATCCTTCATCTGAAATGGTTTTGATGACGGGATGCAGTGTGCGCCTGTTACGGCAAGAGTGTTTGCGCTGCAACAAGCTTTCGCCGGATTCGCCTCCGCAACAGTACTTAGATCCTTCAACGGAGCAGGATCGGCGACACCACGTTGACCGCGTCCGACGGCGTGATGCGGATGTCGAGGCCCAGCGACCATCGGCCAGACAGCGGCGCCGACATCCTGACTCTCCACTGATCGTTGCCGACGCGTTCGGCGTTTGCCGTCATCGGCGCCACGCCGTGCTCGGGGTTGCCGAGCGTGACCGCAACGGCGTCGGCGCTCAGCGGCAACTCGTTCGCATCTTCGAGCTGGATTGCGATCTCGACCGGACCGGCACGACCGGGCGAGACCGTGACGTTCGCCATGGCCTTCTCGGCATGAAGATGGGTGAAGAAACTTTCGTCGGCTTCGGAAACCATCGCGGGCGGAGCGGCCGCCGCCGGCTCCGGGTGGTGCACGGGCTGCGCGATCTCCGTGCGCTCTGTTTTCTCCGGCGCCTGCGCGCCGATAGCCTGTACGTCGAGCGTCACTTTCACTTCGCCGGCATGCTCGAACGACAGCGTCACCGGTACCTGGTCGCCGACACGAAGTGGAGCATCGAGGCCGATGAACATCAGGTGTCCGCCGCCGGGGGCAAGTTCAACGATTTGTCCGGGGGCGATGACGAGCCCGTCGATGAGCGGGCGCATGGTCATGACGCCGTTGTTGACGGCCATTTCGTGGATTTCGGTTCGAAGCGCATGGGCGGCCGATGCGGTCTGCAACCGCTCCGGCGCGTGGCCCCTGTTCTCGATCGTCAGATAGCCGCCGGCGACCTTGGCTCCCCCGGGCGTCGCCCGGCTCCAGGCCTTGGTGATGACGAGATCGCCGCTGGTCGTGTCGGCGGCGAAGGCGGGCGGCCAGACAAGGCATGTCAGGGCGACCGCGCCGGCAAATGCGCGTTTGGATGAGATCATGATCGAGGCCTTCGCGAAGACGCGGCTATAGCAAATGAATGGCAACCCAGACCGCGGCCCAGATCGCCAGCGACAGGACGGCGAGGACGGCGATTACGGCGGCCAGCGTGTGCACGATACCGGCCGGGGCCGGCGAGGCCGGAACCGGCCGGAAGTCGTCGAAACGCGGGATATGGCCGCGGACGTCGAGCAGGGAGAAAATCAGTTCGAGTGCGAGAAGCCTCATGGCAAACGCTCCGGATGCCGTGCGAATTGCCCGTGATCATTGCGCGGAACCGTCCGCTGCGCTTTGCGCGAGCGCAATGTTTGCGGTGCCCCGGTCCGACTTTGCGCGAGCGCAAGGTCGCTTCCGCAAATCCGGGTTAGCTGAATGCATTCCGTGATTTGCCGCGGCTCCGCAAGCGGCCGAAATTTACGAATGGGTAAGATATGAGAGCTGATCTCGCAGTGAGCTACGGCGAAGAAAGACTGCCTCGCTACACGAGCTATCCGACCGCGCCGCACTTCTCGCCGGTCATCGACGCCGGTACCTACGCCCGCTGGCTGTCCGAGCTCCCGGCCGGTGCCAGCGCGTCACTCTATCTGCACGTGCCGTTCTGCCGCGAGATGTGCTGGTATTGCGGCTGCCATACCCAGATCGTCCGGCGCGACGATCTGATTGCGGCCTACCAGCGGACGCTGCGCAGTGAGATCGCGCTGGTCGCCGAGACCATCGGTCGCCGCATCAAGGTCGAGCATATCCATTTCGGCGGCGGTACGCCGACGATCATGGCGCCCGAGGCTTTTGCCGAGTTGATGGCGGCGATGCGCCAGGCGTTCTTCGTACTGCCATCGGCCGAGATTGCCGTCGAGATCGATCCCCGCACGCTGACCGCCGATATGGTCGAGGCCATGCGGCTGTCCGGCGTCAATCGCGCCAGCCTGGGGGTGCAGAGTTTCGACCCCATCGTGCAGCGTGCGATCAACCGCATCCAGAGCTTCGAGCAGACGGCTGCCGTCGTCGACATGCTCCGGCATGCCGGCATCGCGGGAATCAATTTCGACCTGATCTACGGGCTGCCGCATCAGACCGTCGCCTCGTGCCTGGACACGGTGCGGCGCAGCCTCTTGCTCGCGCCCGATCGCTTCTCGGTGTTCGGCTACGCTCACGTGCCCGATTTCAAGAAGCACCAGCGCATGATCAACCAGGGCGCGCTGCCCGACGGCCCGGCGCGTCACGACCAGGCCTGTGCGATCGCGAATGCCCTGAAGGAGGCCGGTTACGTGCAGATCGGGCTCGATCATTTCGCGCGACCCGACGATTCCATGGCCGTGGCCTTCGAGGAGCGGACGCTGCGGCGCAATTTCCAGGGCTATACCACCGACCAAGGCGAGGTCCTGCTCGGCTTCGGCGCGAGCGCCATCGGACATCTGCCGCAGGGTTACGTCCAGAACGAGGTGCAGATCGGCGCCTATGCGCAGAGCATCGGCGCCGGCCGCCTCGCCACCGCGAAGGGCTATGGGCTCACCGACGACGACCGGCTGCGCGC
Source organism: Bradyrhizobium sp. USDA 3311 (assembly GCF_054062495.1). NCBI lineage: Bacteria > Pseudomonadati > Pseudomonadota > Alphaproteobacteria > Hyphomicrobiales > Nitrobacteraceae > Bradyrhizobium > Bradyrhizobium sp. USDA 3311. The sequence goes on from NZ_JBSSFI010000001.1 coordinate 3,339,629, forward strand.
CGACATCATCGAGCGCATCATGTGCGAGTTCAGCGCCGATCTCGGTGATATCTGCGCGCGCCACGGCGCAGAGCCCGAGGCGATGCTCAAATCGGCGTCGCGTCTGAAACCGCTGATTTCTGACGGCGTCGTGAGGCTGGACGGCGACCGGCTCGCGGTCGCGAACGACTCGCGCTTCCTGGTCCGCAGCGTCGCCGCTGCGTTCGACGCGCATCTGGATCCCGGCAAGCAGCTGCACAGCCGGGCGGTGTAGCTGCGTCATTCCGGGGCGCGCCGCTTGGCGCGAACCCGGAATCCATTTCACCGCACAGCTTGCTGCCCGATGGATTCCGGGTTCGCGCCATCCAAGTCGGCTGTTGCCGACTTGGATCTTAGAGTCTTCCGAACTCGGGTAAACCCGGGTTCGATGGCGCGCCCCGGAATGACGAGCCGAGGAACTGGCAACAGCTTGCGCTCCAACAAAGAAACCACAGCCCGCTCCGCTATCGTCGTTTCGGAACGGAGTTGTCCATGCCTTTTGGATCCGACGATCTGGTCGATGACATCATGCGCACGGCGCCGCACACGATCCGCGTGTTTCTTGCTTTCAGGCTGGCCTGCGTCGGCTGCCCGATCGCAACCTTCCACACGGTGGAAGACGCCTGCCGCGAGCACGGCATCGACCGCGACAAATTCCTCGCCGCGCTCTGCGACTGCGTGCCGGCGTGAGACGGTCTGGAATTCGCGCGGGCCGCGTGCGGATTCCCGGGTGAGGGAGCGCTTTCGCCGTAAGCGAAAGCGGCTCTCACCCCAATCTTCGGGAGCAGGGTGAACCTGCCGGCGCAGCCCTCATGGCGCGCCGCTGTCGGGACTCCGCTCCGCCAGCACGACGATCCTGTGCGGTTCGCGCAGGATGATGCGCTGGCGGCCGCTCTCGACGAGGCCCTGCTGTTCCCAGCCGCTCAGGATGCGGCTCACGGTGTGCAGCGTGGTGCCGGTCATCTGCGCGATGTCCTGGCGGCTGATCGGGAAGTCGATCTCGATGCCGTGGTCGAGCTTCTTGCCGGATTGCTTGGCGAGGCGCAGCAGCGCATGCGCGATGCGTTGTTCGACTTGCTGGGTCGACATTTCCAGGATGCGGGTGTGGCTCTCCTGGAGCCGCGTGCCGACGGTCTGGAGCGTGTTGGCGGCGAGCGCCGGAAACCGCTCGACCAGCCGCGGCCAGGCCGAGGTCGGCCAGATCAGCACCACGCTGTCGTCGACAGCCATCGCAGTCGCGGGGTAGCGCCCGGCTCCGATCGCCATTGCGAGCCCGAAAGTCTCGCCGGGCGCGACGTAGCGCACCACGATCTGCTCGCCGGTCGGCGTGGTCTTGGCCGCGCGGACATGGCCGTGCAGCAGCAGGAAGAAGGACTGCGCGTCTGCGCCCTGCTCGAAGATGGCGCTGTTCTTGGGATAGCGCGCCGAGCGGGCCTCGCGCAGGATCTCGTCCAGGGCTTCCGGCGTGACCCCGGCAAACAGCGGCAAATGCGCAACCAGCGATGTGTCGACCTTGGCCATTCTGCCTCCTTGGCGCTCTGGAGTGTGATGGCACCTGCAATCGTCCGGTAGTTTGCGATAGCGCAAAACCCGCCGGCCGGGGCGGCAGTATTTTTCCAAGCAACGGTCTGAATTTACAGGAGTTGCCCCCATGGCTGGCGCCCGATCCCGCAACTTTGCGGGCTGGCCGCTGTTCGCGAACAGCTTTCGGCCCTTTTTCCTGCTCGCCGCCATCCAGGCAGGGCTCTCGATCCTGGCCTGGCTGCCGATGTTCTACGGCGAATTGTCGGTGACGTCGGCCTTCGCGCCGCGCGACTGGCACGTCCACGAGATGCTCTATGGCTTCCTGCCGGCGGTCATCACCGGGTTCCTGTTTACGGCGATCCCGAACTGGACCGGGCGGCTGCCGATCCAGGGCACGTCGCTGGGCGCGTTGCTGGCGGTGTGGCTGGCCGGCCGCCTCGCGGTGACGCTGTCCGCCGAGGTCGGCTGGGCGTTCGCGCTTGTCGTCGATGCCGCGTTCCTGGCGCTGGTCGTCGCCGCCGCGACGCGCGAGATCATCGCGGGCGGCAATTGGCGCAACCTTCCCGTGGTGATCCTGGTGCTCGTGCTGCTCACCGGCAATGTCGGCTTTCATCTCGAAGCGCACTACGCGGGCGCGGCCGATGTCAGCATCCGCGTCGGCATCGGCGTGGTCGTGCTGCTGATCGCGCTGATCGGAGGCCGCATCATTCCGAGCTTCACCCGCAACTGGCTGGTCAAGTTCAATCCCGGCCGCCTGCCGGTCCCGTTCGGCCGCTTCGATGGCGCGGTGATCGCATTGAGCGCGTTGGCGCTGATCTCGTGGATCGTGGCGCCGTTGAATGTGGTGACCGGTGCCGCGATGGCGCTCGTCGGCGTGCTGCATCTGGTGCGGCTTGCGCGCTGGGCCGGCGACCGCACCTCGCGCGAGCGGCTGCTCCTGATCCTGCATGTCGGCTATGTCTTCGTGCCGCTCGGTTTCCTCCTGCATGCGTTGGCCGTGTTCGGTGCGTTGCCGCCGAGCGCGGGGATTCACGCCTGGATGGCGGGCGCTGCCGGAACGATGACGCTCGCGGTGATGACGCGTGCGAGCCTCGGCCACACCGGACAGACCCTGACGGCCTCGCCGGCGACACAAGGTATCTACGTCGCGATCATCGCCGCGGCGCTGGCGCGGGTTGCTGCCGTGGTGTGGCCTGCGCATGCCGATGCACTGCTGCACATTGCCGCCTGCGGCTGGGTCGTCGCCTTCCTCGGCTTTGCGATTGCGTTCGGCCCGCTGCTCGCCGGCAGCAGCCGGCGCGCACTGGCCATCATGGGCCTGCCCGCTCCGGCACGATAGAGCTAAGCCGCGGATGCCGAAGGCACGTCGGCCGGCTTGGCCAACGGGCGCACGCCCTTGCGCCATGCGGTGATGGTGCAGCCGAAGCGGCCGCGGAACCAGCGGGCCATCGCGCTTTGCGCGGAGAAGCCGAGCTGCGCGGCGATATCGGCCAGCGGCCGGCCGGGGTCGTCGATCAATTTGACGACGAGATCGGCGCGCTGCGCGTCGAGGATGGCCGAGAAGCTGGTGCCTGACGCGGCGAGGTGGCGGTGGATAGTGCGGCGGGTGCAGGCGAGATGCTCGGCCACGCGCTCGACCGTGCAGTCGCCGCTGGCGAGCAGCAGGCGCACGACCTCGTCGACCTTCTCCTCCCAGCTTGCCGGACGCGTCTCGATCGCCTCGATCCGCTTGCGCAGATAGCTCGCGATCAGCGGATGCGCGCTCGGGATCCGGCGCTCCATGTCGTGCACCGACAGCAGGATCGCGTCGTCCTCGGCGTTGAACGTCACGCGGCAGCCGAAGAAGTCGCGGTAGCGCTTGCGGTCGTGCGGCGGCGGATAATGCAGATGCACCTCCTGCGGCCGCCAGTCATGACCGAACAGCGACTGGATGATGCGGTGGACGCTGCCGAGCGCCATGTCGATCGACTGGCGCGGCGCGCTCGGCTGCCGTCCGCGCAGATGCAGTGCGACGGTCACGGTCTGCTTGTTGCGTGCAACGTCAAGCCGCATGCCGTCATGATGGATATGGATGAAACGCGAAAACGCCTCGATCGCTTCGCCGACGGTCGCCTGTTCGCGCACGATCAGGCCGACCGCGCCGAAGTTGGTCAGGCCGCCGCGTTCGGCGAGGCGCAAGCCGAAATCTTCGGCGCCGGACATCTGTGCCGATAGTTCGAGCAGGCGGCGCAGGCCGGTCACGGCAATGGGGGTATCCGGCTTGTCGAGGCAGGTCAGCGGCAGCCTGACCTTGCGCATCATCTGTTTGGGGTCGAGCCCGACCGACCGGGCGACCTCCGGGTAATAGCTCAAGCCTGCGCTGCGAATGAGGTCGGTCATGCAAACCGTTCCTGCCAGCCATTCCCGCAGATGTCCCGAAATGTAAAGTTTCTGTCCCGTTCCGTCAAATCCAGGAACATGACGGAACATACATAAGGGAAACCGAAGCACGGGCGTGAATGCCGTGCTCATGACGCCGGGCGCGATGAGGCCCCGGCCGTCTCGGATCATTTGACCAAGACATTGCTGGATCGGGATTATGCCGGGGAACATGCTTTCCAAGGGCGAGGTATTCGTCATCGACACCGACGCCGCCTCCCGCGAACAACTTTCCGCCGCGCTCCAACAGAGCGCCTATGACGTGATCTGCTTCGCCGACGGCGCGTCCCTGCTCTCGGAAGCGAGGGCGCGGATGCCGGCCTGCGTGCTGCTCGAGATGCCGCCGGATCGCTCCGCCCTCGACGTGCTCAGGCGGCTGCGCGAGGAGAATTGCATGGCGCCGGTTCTGGTGACTTCGGCGAACGGCAGCATCGCCATGGCGGTCGACGCGATCAAGAGCGGCGCGGCCGACTTCATCGAAAAGCCGTTCCGCAGCCGCGACGTCGTCAACCGGATCGATGCCGCCATCGACGAGTTCGGGCAGCCCAACTCAAACCGCCAGCGCTGGTTGCCCGGCTGCGAGCCCCTGACGGCGCGCGAAGGCGACGTGCTCGAGCACCTTGCGGTCGGCCTCACCAACAAGGAGATCGCCCGGCGCATGCATCTGAGCGCTCGGACGGTGGAAGGCTACCGTGCCAGCATTCTGAAGAAGGCCGGCGCCCGCAACGTGACCGATCTGCTCCGCCGCATCTTCGGCCAGGGTTCGCCGACCCAAATGTAAAGCTCGGCGCGCGACGCGTTCCGCGGCCATGGTGCCGCCGCAGCGGCGCCCCACGGAAACCCCAATCGAACCAGTTCCTTCCCTGCCGCGTCTCACCACGATGGCGAGGCATTTGATCGCGCGTCCGGCTGGCGGCGCAGCGATCCCGGCAGGAGGGACTTCATGCGCATCACCGCAAAATGTCTGGCAACGACGAGCCTGGTTCTGGTGACCACGGCATTCGCGTTGCCGTCGTGGGCCGCCGATGTGGACGCCACATCGGCCATCGATACCGTCACGGTTTACCCGGATGGTGCCACCGTCACTCGCATCATCACGGTCGACCTGCCGTCCGGTGACTCGACGCTCGTTGCCAAGGACTTCCCGCTTGGTCTCGATACCTCCTCCATCCGGGTGGAGGGTGAGGGTGGTGCAAAGCTCACCATCGGCACGATCGATGCGCGAACGCCGCGTGCGGCGCCGGTCAACCTGCCCGAGCTGGACAAGCGCATCGAGGCCCTGAACGACCAGCGCGCCGACCTGCAAGGCGCGATCGACTCAGCCAATGCCCGGCGCAAATTTGCGGAGCACTTTGCGGAAGCGTCCCCCGCGGGCATCGGCGACAAGGGCGAGGCGCGGCCGATCGCCGAATGGCGCACGGCCTTCGCCGCGGTCGGCGAGGAAATTGCGAGCGCCGATACCGCTGTTCGCGACGCCACGCGCAAGATGCGCGAGATCGATCGGCAGATCGCCCAGCTCGAAGTCGAGCGCAAGGCCAAACCGCCGAGCAAGCTCGAAGTCCGTATGGACATCGCCGCGCCGGCCGCGGCCAAGGCGACGTTGCGGGTCACTTACAATGTGCGTAACGCGCGCTGGCTGCCGCTTTACGACGCCCGGCTCGACACCGGCGCCAAGGACCGCAAGCCGCAGCTGGAGCTGGTCCGCCGTGCCGAAATCACGCAGTCGACCGGCGAGGACTGGTCGAACGTCACGCTTGGCGTCTCCACGGTCCGCGTCAGCCGCGGCGGCAGTGCGCCGGAGCTGGGCTCGCTGGTCGCGCAATATCCGCAACCGCCGAAACCAATGGCGCTCGGTGCGGCCTCCGATCTGGCGCGGCCCGCGCCAACTGTCCGCCAGCGCTCGGCGCAGTTCGAGCCCATGTCCAAGCTCGCCGAAGCGCCTGAACCGCGTGAGCGTGCCGACGAGCAGCAGGCGGTCGCCGAGATCGGCGACTTCCAGGCCACGTTCAGGATTCCCGGCCGCGTCAGCCTCGGCGCTGCCGAGGGCGCGAAGAGCCTGCGTATCGCGTCCATGAGTGTGCCGGCCGACCTCGCCGTGCGCGCGGCACCTGTGATGGACCCGACCGCGTTCCTCGAAGCCAGCTTCAAGCAGACCGATGAGGCGACATTGCTGCCGGGCAAGGTCGCGATCTATCGCGACGGCGTCTTCGTCGGCCGCGGCAAGATCTCGGCCTCGGCCAAGGACGACATCGTGCGGCTGGGCTTCGGCGCCGACGACAAGGTCAAGATCGAGCGCGCTGTGCTGAAGCGCAACGAAGGCTCGGCCGGCTTGCTCGTCACGACGTCGAAGACCGACGAGCGTTCGTTCAAGACCACCGTTCGCAACGGTCACGACTTTCCGATTCGTGTCGCGATCGAGGATCAGCTGCCGGTCAGCGAGAACGAGGACATCGTCGTCGAGATGCTGCCCTCGACCACGCCGCCGACCGCGAGCAACATTCGCGACAAGCGCGGCGTGCTGGAATGGTCGTTCGACGCCAAGCCCGGCGAGGTCAGGGACGTCAACTTCGCCTGGCGCATCCGCTGGCCGAAGGACAAGGGCATGGTGATCGTGCCGGCGGGTTAAATCCTCGCCGCAGACGCAGCCGCCCGCATCGATTGCGGCAGCACGTAAGGAACGCCGTCGGCCTGGTGGACGACGGCGTCGATCTCGAAGATGTCGCGGATGGTCTCGCGCGTGACGACCTCGGTGCGCGGGCCGTCGGCGGCGAGCTTGCCGCCGCTCAGCACGACCAGCCGGTCGGCGAAGCGGATCGCCAGGTTGAGATCGTGCAGGATCGCGATCACGGCGGTGCCGGTGCCAGCGCGGCGGCGCGCGGCCTCGACGAGGTCGATCTGGTGGCGCAGATCAAGGCTCGAGGTTGGCTCGTCCAGCAGCAGAAGCCCCGGTCCATGCTCGGCCTCGCCGCAGGCGAGCTGCACCAGCACGCGGGCGAAATGGGCGCGCTGCTGCTCGCCGCCCGACAGCGTCGGCAATTGCCGTTCGCGGAAATGCGCCAGCCCCACCTCGTCCAGCGCGGCATCGACGAGCTTGCCTGCCTCGCGCGCGCTGCGGTCGCCTGCGCCCATCAGCACGATCTCCTCGACGGTGAAGGGGAAGGTGACGTTGATGTGCTGGGACAGCATCGCGCGTCGCGCGGCAAGCTCGCGCGGCGTGTAACTGCCGATGTCGCGCTGCTTCAGCCATACCTCGCCCTGGCTCGGACGGAGGTCGCCGGAGAGCAGCCGCAGCAGGGTCGACTTGCCGGCGCCGTTCGGGCCGATGATGGCGACCATCTCGCCGGCCGCAACCGTGAGGCCGACGCCATCCAGCAGCTTCGCGCGGCCGGCGCGCTTGCTTAAGTGTCGCGCCTCGATCACCGCGCTCATAGCGAGGCGAGCCCGCGTTGCCGCAGCAGGATCCCCAAGAAGACCGGGGCGCCGACCGCCGCGGTCAGAATGCCGATCGGCATCTCCGCCGGCGCCACGATGGTGCGCGCCAGCGTGTCGGCGCCGACCATCAGGATGGCGCCGAGCAGCACCGAAGCCGGCAGCAGCAGGCGATGCGCCGGTCCGATGACGAGGCGAAGGAGATGCGGCACGACGATGCCGACGAAGCCGATGACGCCGCTGATCGACACCGCGACCCCGGTCATGGCGGAAACCATGACGATCGAGATCCGCTTGAGGCGCTCGACGTCGACGCCGCCGTGAAAGGCGTCAGCCTCGCCAAGCACCAGCAGATCGAGGCCGCGTCCGATGAAGGCGCAGGCGGCAAGCCCGATGACGAGGATAGGCGCCAGCACGGCGGCCTTGGTCCAGGTCGCGCCGCTCATCGAGCCCAGCAGCCAGAACGTGATGTCGCGAAGCTGGCGGTCGTCGGCGATGAACACCAGCAAGCCAATGCCGGCATTGGTGATGGCGGTGATGGCGACGCCGGCGAGCAGGAAGATCGCGATCGAGGTCCGCCCCGCGCGGCTGCTGATCCCGTAGAGGATCGCGGTGGTCGCCAGCGAGCCCGCGAAGGCGGCGAGCGGCAGCAGCTCGGTCTGGAGCAAGCGCAGCGTCTCGCCGAAGCGCGAGTCGGTGAAGACGATCGCGCTCGCGGCCGCAAGCGCCCCGCCGCTGGAGACGCCGACCAGCGCGGGATCGGCGAGCGGATTGCGGAACAGGCCCTGCATGATCGCACCGGCCGCGGCGAGAAGTCCGCCGACCATCGCGGTTGCCGCGATCCGGGGAATGCGGATCGACCACAGCACGAGCTGGTCGCGCGCCGTCATCGCATCGGCGGTCGTGCTGCTCATGACGCCGAGCGCAGCAGGTAGACGGGAAAGGGGAATGCCGGCCGCGCCCACGGTCAGTGCGACGACCGCGGTGGCCGCGAGCACCGCGAGCAGAAGAGGAATCGCGAGCGATGCGGATCGCCGTCTCGCGCCGGCGTGTCGCTGCAGGCTCCGTGCCTCGGTCCCGACCGCCACGCTCATTGCCGGCAGTTCGCCGCCGACAGAGCCGACGTGAACGCGCCGCCCTGGTCGGCCAATGCCGGATAGAGCTTGACGGAGAGATCGCGCGCCGCCGCCGCCGTGCGCGGCCCGAAGCCGAGCAGATAAAGCCCGTCCATGGTGATGAAGCTCCTGTTGGCCGCGACCGGCGTCAGCGCGAAGCCGGGATGGGCATAGACCGCGTCGGCCTGGAGCGACTCCTTGCCGCGCTCGATCGACAGCACGAATTCGGGCCTGGCCGCCACGATCGCCTCGTCGCCGATGATCTTGTAGCCGTCGTAATCGTCGACGGCGTTCGCCGCGCCGGCGAGCTGGATGATCTCGTCGGCTGCGGTCTTGTGGCCGGCGACCATGGCACGCCCGTTCTGCAGCGACATCACGAACATCACGCGCACCGGCTTTTTCACCTTGGCGCGCAGCGCGCGGAGCTGGGCGAGATCGGCGCCGACTGCGGCGCTGAGGCATTCGGCGCGTGCATCCACGCCCATGGCGTGGCCGACCAGCCTGATCTTCTCGATCAGGCCGTCCTCGGAAAAGGTTTCGGGCACCAGCACCAGCGGCACCTTCGCCGTCTCCAGGATGTCCATGGTCTCGCGCGGGCCCGATCCCTGGATCGCCAGGATCAGCGTGGGATTGAGGCCGAGCACGCCCTCGGCCGAGATCTGGCGCATGTAGCCGACATTGGGCTTGTCGTGCAGCGCCGCCGCCGGATAAAGGCTTGTGGTGTCCACGCCGACCAGCCGGCTCTCGAGCCCGAGCGCATAGAGGATCTCGGTGATGGCGCCGCCGATCGAGACCGTGCGTGCGACGTCGGCAACAGCGACGTCGCGATTGCGGGCGTCATGCACCGTGATGCCAGCGGCGTGCGCGGCGGAAGCGACTGCGATCGTACCAGTCAGCAGGATCTGTGTGAGGGTGCGGCAAAATGTCATTGCAGGTTACTTCGTCAGGATCAGCTTGTTCTGCGAGGTCAAACGCAGGCGATAGGCGTCCTCGCCATGCGCGATGATGATCTCGCGCTCGTGCGCAAAGAGCTCGCGGCTGTCGATCCGGCTCCCGCGCATGGTGAGGGTTCTCGTTGTTGCAGAAGGACTTTCTGCAGGCCCTGCCGCGCCGCTGCCGCTGTCTCCTGATGTTGCTGACATTGCCCGTGTGATGCGCCTTCGAAATTTCAGATGCTGCCTGTTTGTATAGGCGGCATCTGGCGCATTCCAACGGCGGAAATTTACAATCGATATAAACTGCAACCAGACGTCATTGACCGTCAGAGTGTTGCCACGTTACCAATCATGACAGCGGGAACATGCCCGCCTCTTAAGAAAATCAGCCAGCCAGTCGCTCGCCGCGCGAGCGCACGCCAGCCAAACGACTCCAAAAAATAAAGTGAAGTGCAGGCTGGGGCTGACATGGCTGACGGGGCTAGGTATTCGCGCGCCTTGATTTTGGGCGCGTCGGTGGTTTCAATCGCGGCAGTGACGACGGGGAGCGGTCTCGCGCAGACCGCATCGCCGCAGGCCGAACATGCGTCGCCGGATCGGCCGAAGCAGGCCAAGCGCAAGCCGCTAGCCGCTCAGCAGGCAACGCCTGACGTCTTGAACGCCCGTGCGCAGGCGGGCAGCGCCGCGCCGGTGCAGACGCTCGACACCATCACGGTCGCCGCAACCAAGACCAGGGAGCGAGCGATCGACGCGCTCGCGCCCGTCAGCTCGATCTCGCTCGACCAGATCCAGGGTCTTCAGCCGAGCCGGCTGTCGGACGTCTTCTATTCGGTTCCCGGTGTTTCGTTCCAGGAGCGCGGCGACGATCCCGCGACCGTCATCAACATTCGCGGCTTGCAGGATTTCGGCCGCGTCGCGGTCGTGGTCGACGGCGCGCGGCAGAACTATCAACGCACCGGCCACAATGCCAACGGCTCCTTCTTCCTCGATCCTGAATTGATCGGCGGCGTCGACGTCGTGCGGGGACCGACCGCCAACATCTACGGCTCCGGCGCGATCGGCGGCCTGGTCTCGTTCCGCACCAAGGACATCAACGACGTGCTGCGTCCCGGCGAGCGCTGGGGTGTCGATCTCTCGGGATCCTACGGCTCCAACAACAATCGCGGCCTCGGCTCGGTATTCGGCGGCGTGCGCGCCACGCCCGATGTCGATATCTTCGGCGGCGCGGTCTACCGCACGCAGGGCAATTACAAGGACGGCAACGGCACCGAGATCGGCAACACCGGCAACCAGGTCGAGGCCGGCCTGATGAAGCTCACCGTGCGGCCGGCCCTCGGTCACGAGGTCAAGTTTGGCGCCGTGTTCCAGGACTATCAATACGATATCGGGCAGTTCAATCGCGGTCCGACGACCACCCAGGCGCTGATTGCGTTGAATCGCGGGTCGTCGGTCTACGCGTCCGACGCCAAGAACTACTCCGGAACCGTCACCTGGAACTACTCGCTTCCGAGCGACAATCTGTTCGACTGGCACATGTCGGTCTACGGCAATCGCACCGACAACGACCAGACCAAGACTTATCACTACGGCACGACACCATCGGCCTATTGCAACGGCGGCTTCGGCAACAACGTCTCGGGCTGCGTCGGCGACAAGCGCGGCTACGTCCTCAATACGTATGGCATCGACGCCAACAACACCACGCGCTTCAACGTCGGCAACTGGCGCAATGCGCTCACCTGGGGCGTCGACGCGTTCCAGGACGACGTGATCACGACCGACAGCCGCGGCAATTCCAACATCACCACGCCAAGCGGTATCCGCACAGTGTCGGGTGGCTTCCTCCAGCTGAAGCAGAATTACAGCACCTGGTTCGAGGCGGTGAGCGCGATCCGCTACGACCGCTATGACCTGGATTCCGGCAAGACCAGCACCGGTGGCGACCGCTTCTCGCCGAAGATCACCCTGGGTGTGACGCCGGTTCCGGGCTTCCAGCCTTATGTCAGCTATGCCGAGGGCTATCGCGCCCCATCGATCACCGAGACCGTGATCTCGGGCGCGCATGCGACCGGTGGCGGACCGGCCTTCTTCGTCTGTCCGGACGGCACGGCCGGCCTGTTCTGCTTCCTGCCAAACCCGAACCTTCGCCCCGAGGTCGGCAAGAACAAGGAAGTCGGCATCAACCTGAAATACGACAACATCTTCAGTGCCAACGATTCGTTCCGCGGCAAGATCAATCTGTTCCGCAACGATGTCGGCGATTACATCGACCTCGTTGCTTCGGCGCCGGTCGCGGTGCCGCCATTCGGCTCGTTCAGCCAGTTCTATCAGTACCAGAACATCGCCAATGCTCGCATCCAGGGCTTCGAGGCGGAGACGATGTACGATGCCGGCGACTGGTTCATCGGTGTTGCCGGTCACTACATCCAGGGCAAGAACGTCGCGACCAATATCGGGCTTGCGACCATCACCCCGCGCAAGGTCGTCACGACCGGCGGCGTCCGCCTGCTCGATCGTACGCTGATCCTGACGGCGCAGTGGGCCTCGTACGGTCCCAACAACGACGTGCCCGCCGGCTATCTGCCCGCGACCGGCTACGAGCTGGTCAACCTGTACCTGACTTACAACGCGACCAGGGACATCGTGTTGTCGGCCTCGATCGACAACCTCTTGAACCAGTACTACCGGCCTTACGCCATTCCCGGCAGCTCGACCGACGGCACCACGCAGAACGACGTGCTGTGGTCGAGCCCGGGACCGGGCCGGGTCTACAAGGCCGGCATGAAGATCCACTTTGGAGGTGCGTGAGCCGACAGGCGTCGCAACGCCAGCAATCTCCGCCGGGCCGCGCTGATGTTCCAGCGCGGTTTCGGCGCGTTGTCATCTTGATCAGAAGGAGAGACTTTTATGTTCATCGCCATGAATCGTTTCCAGGTGAAGAAGGGTGCGGAGACCGCGTTCGAAACGGTCTGGGCCACGCGCGAATCCTATCTCGGCGGCATGCCGGGCTTCGTCGAGTTTCATCTCCTGAAGGGCCCCGAGGCCGAGGATCACACGCTCTACTCGTCGCACACCACCTGGGTCGACAAGGCGGCGTTCGAGGCCTGGACGCGCTCCGAGGAATTCCGCCGCGCCCATGCCCGCGCCGACAACCGGACCGGCGAGAGCCTCTATCTCGGCCATCCCAAGTTCGAGGGCTTCGAGGTGATCCAGAGCGAAGGCAAGGCCGCGGCCGCTTGAGGCCGCGACGCAGGAGAGGAGCTGGACATGTTGAGCACCGATCTCGCCGATCTCAAGGCGTACATGGCCGACAATCCCGGCGCGGTGATCGAGGACGTCGCGCGGGTGCGCAATGTCACGCCACGTGCCGTGATCGAGGCACTGCCCTCGTCGATGGTGCGCATGGGAGGCGGCGAGCATTTTGCCGCCGCCATGCAGGACATCGCACAATGGGGCGAGGTCACGCTGATCGTGCACACGGATGACGCGATCTTCGAATTCACCGGATCAATTCCCGCGGGCGAGATCGGCTGCGGCTATTTCAACCTGATGCAGCCGAAGGGCCTGCATGGCCATCTGCGCCATGAGCGTTGCGCAGGCATCGCCTTCGTCGAGCGTCCCTTCATGGGCAAGAATTCGGCCTTCATCGCCTTCGTCAATGCCGACGGCGGCATCATGTTCAAGGTCTTCGTCGGCCGCGACGAGACCCGGGCGCTGCGTGCGGATCAGCTCGTGCGGTTTCGCCAGCTTTCGGGCCGGATCGCGGCATAGCTTCCTTCTGTCTGTCGGGTGATCAGGATGCAAGGCAATTCCAGGCTTCGGCACGTGATCCTAACCATCGCGCTGGCGCTCGCGCCGGCTCCGGCCTTCGCGATCGACGAAGCGCTGTTGCCGCGTAATCTGTCGCCCTGGGGCATGTTCCTCGGTGCCGACATCATCGTGAAGGCGGTGATGATCGGGCTGGCCGTCGCCTCGCTGGTGACGTGGACGGTGTGGCTCGCCAAGACCGTCGAGCTGCGCCGCAAGAGCGTGCTTGCCGTGCAGCGGACGCGCGCGCTCGAGGGCTGGATGAAGCTGGCGGAGGCGGCGGCGCGGACCGGGGACGCGCATGACGCGGTTGCCCAGCTCATCCAGTCCTGCGCGAAGGAGGCCGAGCTCTCCGGCGGCATTGTCGACGACGGTCTTCAGGAGCGCGTGGCGCTGCGGCTGGAGCGGGTCGAGGCGGCGATGTCGCGGCAGATCGCGCGCGGCACCGGCGTGCTCGCGACCATCGGCGCCACCGCGCCGTTTGTCGGCCTGTTCGGCACGGTGTGGGGCATCATGAACGCCTTCATCGGCATCTCCGAGAGCCACACCACCAGCCTTGCGGTGGTTGCGCCCGGCATTGCGGAGGCGCTGCTCGCCACCGCGCTCGGCCTCGTCGCCGCGATCCCGGCGGTCGTGATCTACAATCATCTCGTCCGCGGCATCGCCAATTACCGCGCGCTGCTTGGCGATGCCTCGGCGCAGCTGATGCTGCTGGTGAGCCGCCAGCGCGATATCAGTGATTTCCGCCTGGCGCGGGCGGCGGAGTAGGCCATGGCGGCGAAGCTCGGCGCAGGTTCGGGATCGCCGCTCAAGCGCGGTGACCCCGGTGATCTCGACGTCACCCATGAGATCAACGTCACGCCGTTCATCGACGTGATGCTGGTGCTGCTGATCATCTTCATGGTGGCCGCGCCGCTCGCCACCGTCGACATCGGCGTCGAGTTGCCGGCAACCGCCGCCGAGCCGGCGCCGCGGCCGGACAAGCCGGTCTTCGTCACCGTGAAGCCGGACCTCTCGATTGCCGTCGGCGAAGACGTCGTGGCCCGCGAGGCGCTCAGTTCCTCGCTCGACGCCGCCACCAGGGGCCGCAAGGACGAGCGCATCTATCTCCGCGCCGACAAGGCCGTCTCCTATGGCGATCTGATGGAGGTGATGAACAGCTTGCGCAATGCCGGCTACTTGAAGGTCGCCCTGGTCGGCCTCGACGGACGCAGCTGATGGCCGCGAGCGCCTTTGCCCTGCACGAGCCGCTCGGCGAGTGCGAGGGCGCACGCTGGGGCGTCTCGGGAGCAGTGATCGTGGCGTTGCATGTTGCCGTCGCGCTGCTTGCGATGAGCTGGCTGAAATCGCAGCCGGAACAGGGCGTCAGCCTTCCCGCGATCATGGTCGACATGGCGCCGGTGACATCGGCACCGCAGTCAATGCCGGACGAAATCGCGCCCGGGCCCGTGATGCAGGAGGCCGACGCTTCGCCGCCGAAGCCCACGCAGCGACAGGCGGTCGAGGAGACCGTCGCGCCGACACCGCCGCAGGACAAGCCTGACGTGGCGGCACCGCCTGAGCGGAAGCTGGAGCCGACACCGGCGAGGCCCGAACCCGCGAAGATCGTGCCGGTTGAAAAGCCTGTGCCGGAGAAGCCGAAGATCGTTCGCCGCGAGGCAAGAAAGCCCTCGGAGGCGACGCCCGCGCCGCGCACCAGCGCGCCGCCGCGCGCCGAGCGCGAGGCGCCAATGGCGTCCGCGATGAGCGCGGGCGCGGTGGCCTCGGCGATCGCGTCCTACAATCAACGCGTCCGCGCGCATCTGATGCGTTTCCACCAATATCCGTCCGGTGGCGGCGGTCAGCGCGGCGTTGCCAGGCTGAGCTTCACCCTCAGCCGCAGCGGGCAGGTCACGTCGAGCCGTCTCGGCGGCTCCTCCGGCGTTGCCGCCTTCGACGCCCAGGCCATGTCGATGATCCGCCAAGCCTCACCGTTCCCTCCGTTTCCCGACGAGATCAAGAACGGCGCGATGAGCTTTTCGATCCCGGTGGAGTTTACGGTGAGGTAGCTCCGTTGTCATGCCCCGCGAAGGCGGGGCATCCAGTACTCCGCGGCCTCTCGATTCAAGTACTCCTGTCACGGAGTACTGGATCGCCCGGTCAAGCCGGGCGATGACCGTGTTGAGAGAGAAGGGCCTTACTTCGCCTTCAGAAAGTCCGCGACCTCGAGCAGCATGAACTCGTCGTCGTCGGCCTTGTTGGGATCGCGGCTGGACGAGAACGGCAGGTTGTTGTCGTTGCCGACGATGATGTGGGTGTCGTCGACGCGATCGACGTTCTCGATGGTGAAGAACGGGAACGTGTAGACGCCGTCGTTGAGCGGCTTTCTCGCCTTCTTGTCGGGATCCTTGATCTTCAACAGGTCGATATAGCCGATCTTGCGCACGGGCTTGCCGACGTTGGCCTCGGTGAGCTCGATCTTGTAGACGCGCTTGAATTTGGCGAGATCAGGGAAGCAGTTGTCGCCGCGAGTGCCCTGCGGGCAGGCCTTGTCGGCCGTGCCTTCGCCATTGTCGCGCTCGATGATGAGGCCGTTGGTCGGATCGATCATGTTGAAATCGCCGATGGCGTTGCCGTTCTGCTCGAACACATATTGCCAGTAGCGGCCGGTGAATTTTTCCGCGGCGACGTCGAATTCGAGGATGCGGGAGGCTTCCTTGCCGTCGACCTTCTCCCAGTCTTTCTTGTCGGCGTCCCACAGCGGGCCCTCGAGCAGGCCGTAGAGGAATTTGCCGTCCTTGGACGAGGCAAAGCCCTCAAACCCCTTGGAGCGGCGCAGGTTGACGTTGGTGTAGGTCGCGCCCGGCGCGCCCGGCGTCGCCACCGCCCAGTGATCGGGCGAGCGCACCGGCTTGCCGTCGGCAACCGTCTCGAACACACCGAGTATCTTGCCGGTCTTGTCGGCCTTGAGGATGTAGGGGCCGAACTCGTCGCCGATCCAGAAAGTATCGCCGATGATCTGGAAACCTTCGGTGTCGAAGTCGGAGCCGGTGAGGTAGCGCTTCTGCGTGTCCTCATGGACGATGCGGAACGGCACGCGTCTGTCGGGATCGTGCAGGAAGATCGTCTCCTGCCGCTCGATCTTGCCGCTCGCCCAATCCATCTTGTAGCGGTTGAGATACAGCATCGAGTCCGGCGAGTTGGCGCGCGCGCCCATGCCGTTGTCGGTGATGACCCAGAAGCTGCCGTCGGGCATGGTCTTGATGCCGGAATGGCCCTGGAGCGGCTGGCCCTTGAACGGCAGCGACACGCCGGTCGCCCGCTCATAGGACTTGCCCATCACGGTGCCGAGCGCGTCGACGCGCTTGCCGGTGGTGTACTTTCCGGAGGTCTTGAGATCGGCGGGCGCATCCGCCGGCGCGTCGATGAACGATTCGGCCGGCATCACCACGTGGCCGGCGAGCCTGGCCGGGAATTCACCTTCGCTCTGCGCGAGCGCCGTGCTCGCGGTGAGAATGATCGTTGCGACGGTGGCAAGAAAAGTCGCGCGCATGTGCGTCTCCTGTTGGCGGACGCATGCCTTATGCGGATCCCTTGTTTCAGTTTTGTGAAAGCGGGCCAAAGGCCGCAGCCAAAGCCCCGGCGCGTTGCCGGGGTTTTGTCACTCCTTGCTCGGCGCTACCCACCGTAACACGGTTTGCCGGCCATCTGATTTGCGCGGCTGCACCGCGGCAGATTTTTGGTCTGTGGTTGCTTGCTGCTCTTCTTGGTTGCAGTCGACGTTCCGGTTTGGGCCTGCGCGCTCGACGCAACGGGGACGAGAAACAGAACAGCGATGACGGTCAACGCCAATGTCTTCATGTCAAATGCTCCAAAAAATCAAAAAATAATGTTCTGGAGCCTATGCAGCAGATCGTCGTCTGTAAAGGCGCCCGAGAACGCGATCCGGGCGCGTTTCGTGCGCCTCACAGGCTTGAATTCGTCCTATTCCTTTACCGCGCCGGCGAGGGCACTGGCTTTGGCTGTGGCGGAATCTCGAAGCTGACCGTCTTGCTGTCGATCACGCGGTGTGTGGGATCGGCCAGCTCGAACAGCACCTTGTGCGGGCCCGGCTTCAGTCCGACCACGATCACGGTCTCGCCACTGGCATCGACAAAATGCCACGGCGCGTCGTCGACCGTAACGTGGACGTGGCCGATGCGTGGCGATACGTCGAGCGCGCCCTTACCGAACACCGGCACCACGCGCAGGTTTTCCGTCGCATACTGGATGAAGACGAGGCCTCGCGCCAACTGCTCGGCGAGCGGCGAATCGACGATCAGCCGGGCGGGCGCCTCGTTTTCGATCGCAACCAGCGGGGAGGGGCCACGCACGTCTCTGGCGGTCTGGGCGACGGCGGTCGCTGCAAACAATGTGGAGGCCGCCAGAACGGCCATGCAGTCGAGGGGGGCGTACATGGCCGTTCCTTCCGAAAGGATCAGGCGATCTTGCGGGCGAGGAAGTCGCGGATGAGCGGGACCATTTCGTCGAACTTGTCCTCGAGCGCGAAATGGCCGGTGTTGATGAGGTGAAATTCCACCTGGGGCAGGTCGCGTTTGTAGGGATGGGCGCCGTCGGCGGGAAAGATGAAATCGTTCTTGCCCCAGACGATCAGTGTCGGCGGCTTGTGCTTGCGGAAGTAGGCCTGCACCGCGGGATACAGCGGCAGGTTGGTCCGGTAGTCGTAGAACAGGTCCATCTGGATTTCGCTGTTGCCGGGACGGTCGAGCAGCGCCTGATCGTGCACCCAGTTGTCCGGTGAAATCCGGCTGACGTCGGACATGCCGTCGGTGTACTGGAATTTCGTGGTCTCCAGCGTGACGAGCTTCATCAACGCCTGCCGGCTCGCATCGGATCCGTCGGCCCAGTATTGCTTGATCGGATCCCAGAACTTCTTCAGCCCTTCGTCATAGGCGTTGCCGTTCTGCACGATCAGGCCGCTGACGCGCTCGGGATGCTTGAGCGCCAGCCGCCAGCCCACGGGAGCGCCGTAATCCATGACATACATCGCATAGCGGGTGACGCCGAGCTGATCGAGCAGGCCGTCGACGAGCTCACCGAAACGGTCGAACGTGTACTTGAACGACGCGCGCGGCGGCATGTCGCTCTGGCCGTAGCCGGGGTAGTCGGGAGCGATCACGTGGTAGCGGTCGGCCAGTGCCGGGATCAGGTTGCGAAACATGTGCGACGAGGTCGGGAAGCCGTGCAGCAACAGCACCGCAGGTGCGTCCTTGGGCCCCGCTTCGCGATAGAAGATCCTGATGCCGTCGACGGTCGTGGTTCGATGATGGACGACCGGATAGCCGCCGCCTTGCGCGCCGGCTTGCGACTTGGCCGATGCAGCCTGCGGAGCCGCGGCAACAGCCATCCCGGACAATCCGAGAATCAGGCGCCGCCGATCGAGCCGGGCTGGCGCCGGTGTGAATTCTGCGATGCTCATGTCGGTCTCCCCGTTAAACTCGGTGGTCGGACGTCAGTCGTCCGCTCCTCAAACGCCTTGGTAGACCAGCCTGGTGAAGAAGCCGGGGTCGATCACGAACTGCCCCCATTGCGCGTCGAAGGCCGCGGTTGGCTTCGCCGCGACGGTTTCGTCCCGGGTGCGTCCCTGCGCCTTCAGCCGGGCGACGTTGTCGCGGATCGCGACCAGCATGTCGCGGAACGCCTGCAGCTCGGCCTTGTTGCTGACCGGCTTGCCATGACCGGGAATGATGATCGTATCCTTGTCGGTCGCCGCGAGATTGGCGTCGCATGCCGCGATCATCCCGTCGATGCTGCCGCCGGTCGAATAGTCGATGAACGGATAGATGCCGTTCCAGAATGTGTCGCCGACGTGGACGATGTTGGCTTCCACGAAGGTGACGGAGACGTCGCTGTCGGTGTGTGCGGGCCCGAAATATTTCAGGCTGATCGAGGCGCCGTTGAGACCGAGCTTGTGGCTGCCGGCAAACACTTCGCTGGGAATCCCGCCGGGTCCGAGCGGAAGGAAATTGTAGTCCCAGTCTTCGACGCGCTGAACGCCGAGGAGATGCTTCCGGGTGTTTTCGTGTGCGATGATCTTCGCGCCGGCCGAATGCAGCCACTCATTGCCGTCGGCATGGTCGAAATGCCAGTGGGTGTTGACGAGATGGGTGACGGGATCGGTGCCGAGACCGGCCAGCGCATCGGTGAGCTGGGCGCGCGACACGCGGATGCCGGCATCGACCAGGAGCTTGCCGTCGGACCCGGTCAGGACGGCGATGTTGCCGCCGGAGCCTTCGAGCACGCTGATATTGTTGCGCAGCCTGGAGGCCGTGATCGGAGAAATTGCCGCACTGTCCTTGATCAGGCTGACGAGGCCGCGCGCCTCGGCGTAGGCCTCGCGCGGTGTGAGCCATCCGGCGGAGGCGGCGAACGTGGCGCCGCCGACGCAACACAGGCAAAAGCCGCGCCGCGATAACGAATTTGGCGATCCCATGCAATTCTCGCTTTCTCGAGCGATAAATTGACGGCGCCAGCGATCGACCCGCCATCACCGTGACATGATGGGACGGAAGAAGTGAGCAGTCTATCGCGATTGCACGATCGTCGCGTGCAACCGCCGATTACTCCTTTACCGCGCCGGTCAGCGAGGACACGTAGTAATCCACGAACAGCGAGTAGAAGATCGCAACCGGCAGCGAGCCGAGCAGCGAGCCCGCCATCAGCGCGCCCCACTGGTAGACGTCGCCGGTGACGAGCTCGGTCAGGATCGCGACCGGCACGGTCTTGTTGGCGCCGCTCTGGATGAAGGCGAGCGCATAGATGAACTCGTTCCAGGACAGCGTGAAGGAGAAGATGCCAGCCGAGATCAGGCCGGGCACAGCGAGCGGCAGCGTGATCCGGCGCAGGATCTGGAGCCGCGTCGCGCCGTCGACCAGCGCGCATTCCTCGAGCTCGTAGGGGATCGACTTGAAATAGCCGATCAGGAGCCAGGTGCAGAACGGCACCAGGAAGGTCGGGTAGACCAGGATCAGCGCCATCGGTGAGTCGAACAGGCCGAACTGCACCACGACGGTGGCGAGCGGAATGAACAGGATCGACGGCGGCACGAGGTAAGCGAGATAGATGCCGAGGCCGACATAAGGGCTGCCGCGGAAGCGCAGGCGTTCGATCGCATAGGCGGCAAGCGTGCTCGCGATCAGCGACAGCGTGGTCGAGCCGATCGCGACCAGCATCGTCGTCCAAAGCCAGCGCGGATAGGCGGTGTCGAACAGCAGATGCTTGATGTGCGCCAGCGTCGGCGAGGAGATCCAGAACGGATTGTGCGCCTTGTAGTTCATCAGCTCGGCGTTCGGCTTGAACGAGGTGATCGCCATCCAGTAGAACGGAAACAGCAGGATCAGCACGAAGCAGCCGAGCGGCAGGTAGATCATCATCAGCCGCCGCAGCCCGGAATCCCAGGCCATGGTGTCGGGCGCCGCCTTGGTGTCGGGTGTGGCTTGCGCGACCGTGTCAGTCATTGCTCTCTCCCTGCTGCCATTTGCGGCGCGCCAGGCCGAAATAGGAGAACAGCGTCGCGAACACCAGGAACGGGATCATCGACACCGCGATGGCGGCGCCTTCGCCGAGCTCGCCGCCGGCAATGCCGCGCTGGAAGGCCAGCGTTGCCAGCAAATGGGTGGAGTTGCCGGGGCCGCCGCGGGTGATGGCGTAGACGAGCTGGAAGTCGGTGAAGGTGAAGATGATCGAGAACGTCATCACGATGGCGAGGATCGGCATCATCATCGGGAAGGTGATGTAGCGGAAGCGCTGCCAGGCGCTGGCGCCGTCGAGCATCGCAGCCTCGTAGAGCGAGGGCGAGATGGTCTGGAGGCCCGCCAGCAGCGAGATCGCGACGAAGGGAATGCCGCGCCAGATATTGGCGACGATCAGCGAGAAGCGCGCCGGCCAGGGCGAGCCGAGGAAGTCGATGTTGCTCGACCGCCAGTGCAGCACGTCGACCAGGAGATAGGAGATGATCGAGAATTGCGGATCGTAGATCCACCAGAACGCCAGCGCCGAGAGCACCGTCGGCACGATCCAGGGCAGGAGAATGATCGCCCGCAGCAGGCTCTTGAACGGAAAATGGTTGTTGAGCAGGAGCGCCAGCCAGAAGCCGAGCGCGAACTTCCCGAACGTCGCTATGCCCGTGTAGACCACGCTGTAGAATACCGCGTTCCACCACAGGGGGTCGGTGAGCAGATACTGGAAGTTTTCCAGGCCGACATAGTCGCCCTTGCGGCCGATCGTGGTGTCGGTGAAGGCGAGCCAGATGCCGAGGCCGAGCGGATAGGTCAGGAACACCGCCAGCAGCCCGATCGCGGGCGCAAGGCACATCACGATCAGGAACGGCTTGTAGTCGAACAGGCGCACCAGCCAGGACGGCTGCCGCTGGGCCAGGGCGAGAGGGGGAAGTGTGGTCACGGACATCGTGTCGTTGTCCTGTTCAGGGCTATCACCACACCGTCATTGCGAGCGAAGCGACTTGTCCGCCGAGGCCTTGGCGAAGGCGGAAGCAATCCAGTGTGTTTCCGCGGATGCAGTCTGGATTGCTTCGTCGCTTTGCTCCTCGCAATAACGGTTGCTTTGTCGGCGGCCGTTACTTCTGCCGCCGGAAGTATCGCTTGCAGCGCTGTTCGGCTTCCGCGGCTGCGGCTTCCGGCGTGGCAGCGCCGGTCGCGACCGACGCGCACATCTGAATCAGAACGTAGTCGGCGCTGACGGCACCGGTCGCCGTCGAGATCGGGCCCCTGTAGCCGTCATAATAGGTGCTGTTCATGGTGTCCTTGAACAGCTTCACCTTGGGGTCCTGCGACCACACGGCGGCATCGGCATAGGCGGCCAGCGGCTGGGCCCAGTAGCCGGAGTTGGCATTGAGCCACGGCTCGTACTGGTCCTTTTCCAACATGTATTGCAGGAAGGCCTTTGCGGCGTTGGGATACTGGCTGTGCTTGAACACCATGGCGTTCAACGTCAGGCCGGCCATCGGCGAGATCTTGGCGACGCCCTTCGGCAGCAACTGATGCTCGCTGTCGTCGGCGATCGCCTTGGTCGCCGGATCGTTCTTCAGCGAGAAGTACAGCGAGACGCCGTTGGCGGTCAGCGCGATCTCCTGCGAGGAGTAGGCGCGGTTGTTGCTGACGTCGTTCCACGAGGTCGTGCCGGCGATGAAGGTCGGGTAGAGCTGCTTGACCCAGTTCAGCGCGGCAATCGTCTCCTTGCTGTTGATGGTGACGTTACCCTCTTCGTCGAGCAGGGCGGCGTTGTGTGACCACAGTGCCCAGTTCGCAAAACCGTTGCCGTCGCCCTTGGCGTTGCCGAGCGCGAAGCCGGCCGGCTTGCCGGCCTTCTGCAGCTTCTGGCAGAGGTCGACGATGCCGGCGTGGTCCTCCGGCACCTTTTCGAAGCCGACCGATTGCAGGATCGACTTGCGGTAAATCAGCGGACCCGCGGTGGCGCCGAACGGCAGTCCGATCCAGGCGTCGCTCTTGTTCCTCTTGCCGTAGCGCTGCGCCAGCGGCAGCCAGCCGCCGTAACGCTTGCCGACATAGTCGGCGACGTCGGTCAGCTCGATCAGCTTGTCGATGTAGATGTGCGGAGCATCGGAGAAGCCGATTATGATGTCGGGGCCGGCACCGGAATTGGCCGTCACCGCGGTCTGCTGGTTGATGTCCTCCCAGCCGACGAAATCGACCTTGACCTCGACCCCGGTCTCCTTGGTGAATTTGGCCGCGTTGGTGCGAAACACGTCCTCGTCGGCCTGGACGAACCGCACCGGCCGCAGCATGCGCAGGCTCGCGCCCTTCTCGATCGCGAGCTTGGGGGCCGGCACGTCGGCGGCCTTGATCTGTGATGGCGGTGTTTGCGCCGCAGCACCGGTTGCCGCGAACGTCGCAGCGGACAGGCCCAGCGCCAAGGCGTCACGACGTGTCAGGTCGTTCCTCATCAGTTCCTCCCTGTTGTCTCCCTTCCCGGCGTTGATCGCCGGTGAAGGGTCTTCCGGTTTCCGGCGCGTCGTGCGGCCGGCCGCCTAGCTGTTCGGTCCGCGATCCATGCTGACGGGCTGCCAACGGCGGAGCGCGGTGCTTTGCAGCACCGACGGATTGACGCAGCTTACCGGCCACATGCCCTGAAGCACCAGTGACAATTCGTAGCCCACGCGGCGCTTGCGTGCCTCGTCGAACCGTGCCGAGGCCGAGGCGACATGGGCGGTCAGGGTCACGTTCTCCATGCTGAGGATAGGATTGTTGTGCGAGGGCGGCTCCTTCTCCAGCACGTCGAGGGCGGCGTGCGCGATCCAGCCCTCCTGCAGCGCCTTGATCAGGCTCTCCTCGTCCACCGTGGCGCCGCGACCGGTGTTGATGAAGATCGAGCCCTTCTTCATCTGCCGGAAGTGCTTCTCGGTCAGCATGTGGTGCACTTCGGGCCGCGCGGGCGCGTGCATCGAGACGAAGTCGGATTGCGACAGCACCTCGTTCAGCGTCGCGGGGATGACGCCGTGGTCGTACATCAGCGTTTCCTGGATGAAGGGGTCGTAGGCCATCATGCGCAGGCCGAACGGCGCGGCGCGCTTCGCAACCGCGCGCGCGACGCGTCCGAACGAGATGAAGCCGAGCGTCTGGCCCATCAGCCGTGGGATCTTCAGCAGCGCCGGCCGGCCCTCGGCCCAGCGGCCGCTGCGCACCATCCTGTCCTGCTCGACCAGGCGGCGGAAGCCGGCGAGCAGCAACATCATGGCGTGGTCCGCGACCTCCTCGATGAAGGTGTCGGGGATGTTGGTGACGGGAATGCCGCGCGCGGTGGCGGCCTTCACGTCGACGCTGTCCACGCCGACCGAGCCGAGCGTGATGACCTTGCAGTTCTCCAGTGCGTCGATGATCGACTTGGTGATCGGGATGCCCTTGGCATAGATGGCGTCGGCGTTTTTCGCGGCGGCAATGAACTCGGCCTCGTTGGCCGGAGCTTCGATGATCTCGGCGTCGATCGGATCGAGCGCCTCGCGCTCGTAGGAATAATCGCTGCCCGCGACCGTGAAGCTCGCGCCCTTCGGCGTCACCACCCTGTATTTCGGCATTTCCTGCTCCCGATTTGGTTTGTCGGTTCTTGTTGCGGCCCGGCCTTCTCGGCGGGCCTTTGCGTCTTTTACGCGAAATCGGGGTGCGTGCGTACAATCGCCGGTTGCCGGCTTGACCATTATTTGCCGGTTTTCGCGGCATCGTCAGGGCTTCTACGGAGGCACGTAAGTAACTTGCTAAGGGGTCACACACTAAAAGTTGATTCAAATAAAAAGGTCTGCGCGAGCCCGCGTCACCCGAG
This sequence comes from Bradyrhizobium sp. USDA 3311, assembly GCF_054062495.1. NCBI lineage: Bacteria > Pseudomonadati > Pseudomonadota > Alphaproteobacteria > Hyphomicrobiales > Nitrobacteraceae > Bradyrhizobium > Bradyrhizobium sp. USDA 3311. The sequence continues at coordinate 3,364,206 of NZ_JBSSFI010000001.1, forward strand.
GAGCCCATCGTGAAGTTGAGCAATCTGAAGATCGCCCCCAAGCTTGGCATCCTTGTCGGTGTTACCCTGTTCGGCCTGTGCATCTCTGGTGTTCTCGCCGGCTACCTGATGAAGCAGGAGATGGTGAATGCGCGCATCGACCAGGCCAAGGCGATCGTCGAGTTGGGGCGCAACTACGCCGCTGCGCTGAAGAAGCGCGTCGATGCCGGCGAGATGACGAAGGACGCGGCCATGGCCGAGCTTCGCCGCTACGGCAATGCGATGACCTACGACAACGGTGCGGGCTACCTGTTCGGCACGTCCTATGACGGCATCACGCAGCTTGCCCCCGATCCGAAGCAGATCGGCGCCAACCGCATGGATGTGGTGACCAACGGCCGCAGGCTGTCCGTCGAGCTGATGGATGGCGTCAAGGCCAATGGTTCGATCCTGCTGTATTATGAATACATGAAGCCCGGCCAGGAGAAGCCGATCCGCAAGCTCGGCTACGCGGTCGCCGTCCCCGGCTTCGACATGTATCTCGGCACCGGCGCCTATCTCGAGGATATCGACGCCAAGATGGGGCCGGTCTACTGGCTGCTCGGCCTCGCCATGCTCGGCATCGTCATCGTCGCCGGCAGCGTCGCCTGGATGATCGGACGCAGCATCAGCCGTCCGCTGGCGCTGCTCGGCGCCCGCATGAAGGATCTCGCCGACGGCAAGCTCGAGGGTGACATTCCCGGCGTCGGCCGCGGCGACGAGGTCGGCGCAATGGCCTCGACCGTTCAGATCTTCAAGGACAATGCGGTCCGTATTCGTGACCTCGAGAAGACCGAGGCGGACGCCAAGGAACGCGCCGCGGCGGATCGTCGCAGCGCGATGGAAGAGATCGCCAACGACTTCGAACGCAGCGTCAACGGCATCGTTCGCTCGGTCTCCTCGGCCGCGGCCGGCATGCAGAGCACGGCGCAGTCGATGACGGCGACCGCGAGCGACGCCTCCTCGCGCGCGGCGACAGTCGGCGCGGCTTCGCAGAAGGCCTCCGGCAATGTCGGCACGGTTGCCGCCGCCGCCGAAGAGTTGTCGAGCTCGGTTGCGGAAATCTCCCGCCAGGTGACGCGTTCGACCGAAGTGGCGAGCCGGGCGGTCAACGACGCCGAACGCACCAACGCCACGGTGCAGGAGCTCTCCACCGGCGCGGAGAAGATCGGCGAGGTGGTCAAGCTCATTCATTCGATCGCGGCGCAGACCAACCTGCTCGCGCTCAACGCCACCATCGAGGCGGCGCGCGCCGGCGAGTCCGGCCGCGGCTTCGCCGTCGTCGCCTCCGAGGTCAAGGCGCTCGCCAACCAGACCGCGAAGGCCACCGAGGAAATCTCCGCCCAGGTCGCGGCGATGCAGACCTCGACCAGCGATGCGGTCGCGGCGATCGGCGGCATCACCCAGACGATTGCCGAGATGAGCGAGATCACCGCGGGCATTTCCGCCTCGATCGAGCAGCAAGGCGAGGCGACGCGCGAGATCGCCCGCAACATCCAGTCGGTCGCCGCCGGATCGAACGAGATCAATGCCAATATTGGCAGCGTCACCTCGGCCGCGGAAGCGACCGGCACCGCCGCCACCGACGTGCTCACCAACGCCCGCGAGCTGGACAGCCAGTCCGGCGCGCTACGCAGCGCGGTGGACGGCTTCCTCGCCAAGGTGCGCGCGGCGTAAGGCTGAACGAACTCGCGCGACAATCCACGAATTCGTCATGCCCGGGCTTGTCCCGGGCATCCACGTTCTTGGGACAGTCATTCCGGGGCGATGCGAAGCATCGAACTCTGGTGCGCAATTGCGCACCCGAGAATCTCGAGATTCCGGGTTCGCGCTGCGCGCGCCCCGGAATGACAGCGCCTACTGCTTCTCGATCCCCGCTTCCCGGATCAGCCTCTCCCACAGCACCAGCTGCTCGTTCACGAAGGTGCCGAGCTGTTCCGGCGTGCCCGAGAAGGCATCCATGCCGAGGGTGGCGAGTTGCGCCTTGATCTCCGGCTTCTCGACGATCTTCCTGATCTCGGCGTTGAGCCGCGTCACGATCTCCTTCGGCATGCCGGCCGGACCGAAATAGCCCTGCCACGAGGAGATGTCGAAGTCCGGCACGCCGGCCTCCTGCATCGAGGGCAGGTTCGGCACCAGCGGAGAGCGGTCCTTGGTGGTGACGGCGAGCGCGCGCAGCGCGTTGCCGTTGACGTGCGGCAGGCCGGTCAGGATGTCCACGAACATCATCGAGACGCGGCCGCCCATGACGTCGTTGAGCGCCGGCGGCGAGCTCTTGTAGGGCACGTGCAGCAGGTCGAGCCCGGCATTGTGCGCGAAGGTCGCCCCCGACACGATCGCCGACGACGAGCCCGAGGCGTAGCTCAGCTTGCCCGGATTGGCCTTGCCGTAGGCGACCAGCTCGCCGACGGTCTTGGCCGGCACCTCGGGGTGAATGACCAGCATGAAGGGCAAATCGCCGGTGCGCGCGATCGGGGTGAAATCCTTGATCGGATCGTAAGTGAGGCTCTTGAGCAGGTAGGGATTGGCCGAATGCGTCGTGTTGGTCGTCACCAGCAGCGTGTAGCCGTCGGGGGCGGCGCGCGCGACAAAGGTTGCCGCGATCATGCCGTTGGCGCCCGCCTTGTTCTCGATCACGATGCCAACGCCGAGCGCCTGCGACAGATGCTGCGAGATCAGCCGCGTCGTGGTGTCGGTGCCGCTGCCGGCGGCGAAGGGCAGCACCAGCGTGATGTTGCGGCTGGGGTAATTGTCGGCCTGTGCGGCGGTCGAGGCGGCGAGGCAGAGCGCGGCCGTGCCGATGGTGCGCAGGTTTCGAATCAACGCTGAAAGCATGTCTGGTCGTTCCCTCTTTTTCGTTGGCGGGGAACCTAGCTTCTCTTTGTTGGAATCGGAAGGCTCGAGTTTGTTGCCTTGTCTCCGCGTCGCGGAATTATTTCACCGCTGCACCCTGGCGCGAGGCGATGACGACGCCGGCGAGCACCAGCGCGTAGCCGATCAGGTGAAACGGCTGGAGCTTTTCGCCGAGCAGCAGGATCGCCATCGCCGAGCCGAACACCGGCACGAGATGGAAGAACGGCGCGGCCCGGTTCGGCCCGATCAGCGCCACGCCGCGGTTGAAGAAGAGATAGGCGAGCGTCGAGGGGAAGATCAGGATGTAGCCGAACGTTGCCAGCGTCACCCCATCGAATTGCATGACGTTGCCGCTCCAGGCCTCCCAGACGGCGGTGGGCAGCAGCATGATCGCGCCACAGCAGGTCGTGAAGGACAGGAAGGAGAGCTGATGGACCTTCGGCCGGCGCGGGATGAAGGCGGAGTAGAGTCCGAATGCCACCAGCGAGGACGCGAACATGATGTCGCCCCTGTTGAAGCTGATGCTAGCAAGGGCGGAGAGATCGCCGCGCAGGATGATGGTCAGCACGCCGAGAAGCGAGATCGCGATGCCGGCGAGCTGCGCAGCCGTCAGCCGCACGCCGAACAGCGCCAGCGACCACAGCGCGACGAACAGCGGTCCGGCCGACTGAATCAGCAGCGCGTTCAGCGCTTCGGTGTATTGCAGCGCCCAGTACGAGATCGCGTTGTTGAAGGCAAAACCCACCAGCGACAGGAACAGCATCAGGGGCAGGCTCTTGCGCAGAGCCCGCCAGTCGCGCTTCAGATGCGGCCAGGCGAACGGCAGCAGGATGAGGAACACGCCGAACCAGCGGATCGTGGTCACCGTCAGCGGCGGCACATGCGCGCCGACATGGCGCGCGAGCACGATGTTGCCGGCCCAGAACAACGAGCTCAGGCTGAGCAGCAGATAGGGCTGGTTGTTGAGCCAACTGGCCGGATTCGAGGCTGGTGGCGCGGGCGAAGCGGTCGTCATTGGGGTCAGATACAACCTTGCGCCGGATTGCCGTCGCGACACAAGTCACGCCGCCGCAATGCTACAATGCACGCATGACCTGAGGAGGTGCCGTTGGCGGTCAATATGTTGAACATCAAGGGCCTGGAAGGGCTCGACCGGCATGCGCCGGTGGTGATGCTGAACCTGATGCGCTTCCACGCGCGCTCGCGCGACGGTGACGGTTCGGGCTGGGACGCCTATTTGCGCTACAGCGCGATCACCGTTCCCATGATCAAGGCACGCGGCGGCACACTGCTCTGGACCGGCGAGGCCAAGGCGGTCGCGCTCGGCCCGCAACCGGGCAACGACTGGGATTTCGTCGCGCTGGTCCACTACCCCACCGTCGCAGCCTTTCTCGACATGATGACGTCGGAGGCCTACGAGCGTGAAGCCGACCCCCACCGCGTCAACGGCTGCGCCGAGCACGTCATCATCGCGACGAGCGAGGCGTACAGCAAGTTCAAGATGAAGTAGCGCGCGCTCTTGCATGTGAGCCTTTCGCGAAGGCAGAGCCGCCGGCCTATTTCTTCCGCTCCGCGCGCGCATCCGGCATCGACGCATCCACAGCGGCGTGGCACGCCGTCTGCAACAGGCGGCAGACCTCCTCCGTCGACCGCTGCGGGCTCAGCGCTGCGAAGGTCGGATAGCTCGTCAGTACGAAGATCAGGTCGACGGCATCCTGCATGGCCCGCTTTGCGGCACGGCTCTCGGTGATGCGTGTCACCAGTCCCGTCACAAGCTCACGCCGCCGTTCGTTGCGCGCGACCAGCGCATTGCCGAATTCGGGATCGGTTGCGATCGCCTGGTTGAGGCCGCCGATCGCGGGGTCGTGCGCCCAGAAGGTGCAGAAGATCGCGACGACGCGATCGAGCGCGGCGCGTGGATCCGGCAGCGCCATCACGTCGGCCAGTTCGAACAGCCCGCCCTGCCGTGCGATGTCGTCGAACACGGCCTCCAGCAGTCCGCGCCGGGATCCGAACTGGTTGTAGACGGTCAGCCGCGTGACGCCGGCCGCCTTCGCCACCACGTCGAGCGAGAAGTTCGCGATGCTCGCATCCTTGCGCAGCAGGCGCGCGCCGGCCGCGATGATGCGTTCGCGCGTCTCCGCGGCCGCGGAGGCGCGGACCGAGCTCACATAGCTGCGCTTCGGCATCGCCCTGCCATTGTCTTGACGTATTGATTATACATAATGTATATCCAATTTAGAAGCCGGTTTGGAGCTTGCCATGCAGACTGCCCTCGTAATCGCACTGTCGCTTCATGTGTTGTCGTCCGTGTTCTGGGCCGGATCAAGCTTTGCGCTGGCGCGAACCGGAGCAGCCGGGGGCGAGCAGCTCGTCGGTCCGCAACTCGGCGCGGCGATGATTGCGATCCTCACCGGCGGCTATCTCGGGCATCTCGTTCATTCCGGCAGTTTTGGCGCGGCCGAGCAAGTGCTCGCGCTTGGTGCGGTTTGCGCGCTGATCGCAGCCGGCGTTCAGGCCGCAACCGGTCCTCGTGCGCTGCTGAGCTTGCGTCGTGGCACGAGCGAGGCGACCAATGTGCGTTCGCGCATCGCGACCGCCCAGCGCGTGGCCGCCGCTCTGCTCGCCATCACCGCCCTCTGCATGGGCGCGGCGCGCTACATCTAGGGGCTCGTTCATCCAAGATAACAGCCGACGGCGAGGCGCCACAACGGCCCTGAGGCCGGCAGGCACTCTCGCAGGCAGAACTTTGCAATAGCGCGGCATCCCGCCGCTGAAGAAGGAAAAGCAACGTCCAGGATGATTCTGCTGAACCTGCCCGTGCGCGATCTCGCCGCATCGACGGAGTTCTATGTGGCGCTCGGCGGTACGGTGAACCCTCAGTTCTCGGGCGAGAGTTCGACCTCGCTCATGGTCACGGACGCGATTGGCGTGATGCTGCTGACCCACGACCACTATCGCCAATTCACCAAACGCCCGATTGGTGACCCGCGCCGCGACAGTCAGGTCTTGATCGCCCTCACGGTCGATGACCGCGACGCCGTCGATGCAACGCTGACTCGCGCGGTGGCGGCGGGTGGTCGCGCCGATCCCAACCCGGCACAGGATCTCGGCTTCATGTATAACCGCCACATTGAAGATCCGGACGGCTATGTTTGGGAAATCGTATGGATGAACCCGTCAGCGAGCACCTGACCGCAGAACGCTGCGCGGCGAGCTGACAAGGCGGGCTAGCTCGCCTGCTTCCTTGACGCCGCGAACACGCCCGACAGCACCAGCGCGAAGCCGATGAAGTGGAACGCCTGCGGGAGTTCGCCCAGGAAGAGCATCGCCATGATCGAACCGAACACCGGCACGACGTGGAAGAACGGCGCGGCGCGGTTGGCGCCGATCAGGCGCACCCCGCGATTGAAGCAGAGATAGGCGAGGGTGGAGGGGAAGACCGCGACATAGAACAGGGTCAGCAGGTTCGGCGCGTCGAACTTCATCACGGGCCGCGCGGACAATTCCCAGATCTCCAGCGGAATGAGGCAGGCAGCGCCGGCGCCGAAGGTGAAGGCGAGGAACGACAGGCCGTGCATCGCCGGCCGCTTCAGGCTCAGCACCGAATAGAGCGCGAAGATCAGCAGCGCGAGGAGGAAGATGAGGTCGCCCTTGTTGAACTCGATGTTCGACAGCGTGGTGAAATCGCCATGCAGCAGGATGGTCAGCACGCCGCACATCGACAGCAGTACGCCGAAGGCCTGCGCCGCGGTGAGCCTGATGCCGAGGATCGCCAGCGACCACAGCGCCACGAGCAGCGGCGCGGCCGACTGGAGCAGCAGCGTGTTGAGCGCCTGGGTGTGCTCCAGCGCCCAGTATTGCAGGGTGTTGAAGGCACCGATGCCGGTGATCGAGAGCGTCACCATCAGGCCGAGCTTGCCGCGGATCGCCGGCCAGTCCTGTGCGAGATGTTTCCAGGCGAACGGCAGCACCAGGAGGAACGCGAAGGACCAGCGCAGGAACGACAGCGTCACCGGCGGGATGTGGCCGGCGGCAAGCCGCCCGACGATGGCGTTGCCGGCCCAGCACAACGCGGTGATGCTGAGCAGCAGGTAAGGCTGGTTCGCGACCCAGTTGTGACCGGATGTTTCGGTGCTCGTGGTCTGGCTGGTGGCGGACATCGTGATTGTTATGGCCCCGCGTCATGCGCCGAAGCCCCGGCCCGGCGATGTCCGGGCCGGCTCGCAGCCCGGCACCGTCCAAAGACACGGAAATATGCCTGATATCAATGGCGCAGATGCATCGCCATCATGCGCCGCGCGGAACGGCGAAACTTCAGGAAGCCGCCTGTGCGCCGCTTGGCCCCGCATTCGGGTGCATCGCTGCCCGTGCGGCCCAACCTCCGCCGAGAATCGCGCCGGTAAAGCCGCCGCCGCCCGTGAACGCCGAGGCGAGATAAAGGCCGTTGATGGCGGTCGCCGGCATTGGCTTGAATCCGCGCGTTTGCGGTGCGAAGCCGTAGATCGCGCCGCCGGGCGTGTTGAGGTAATGCGCGAAGGTTTCGGACGTCGACATCTCGCGCTGCGTGATCGCGCCGGCGATTCCGGGATAATTCCGGTCGAGATCGGCAATGACGAGATCCATCCAGCGCTCCTTGCGGGAGCGCTTTGCTTCGGCGGACAGACCGGTCCAGTTCGCGAGCCGGTCGACGCCGACGAGCGCGCCGAGATAAGGCGGTCTCTCGTTCAGGCCCGTATCGATCTGATCGTAGGCGACGAAGCCGTAGGGGGGGAGACGTGCCGGTGGATCCTCGCCCAGCAGTGCGCCGGCCTCGCGGAAACCGGAGAGTTTCGTCAACCACCCCGGCAGCACGCTGGTCGAATAGTGCCTGACGCCGAAATCGCCGGACGGCCGGCTGAGACCGATCGCTATGCTCCAAAGTGAGATCGATGGTTGCCGGTCTTCGTAGCGCGACAGGAACGCGGCGCGCTTGTCCTGCGGCAGCATCGAGGCCAGGACGGAGGGCGCCGCGTTGCCGAGCAGAATCGGCGCCAGCTCCTCGCGCACATCATCGGCCCTCGTCGCGCGATGACGCACGCCGCGGGCGCGGGCGCCGTCGACCAGAATGGTCTCGACCTCGCGTCCCGCCTCTACCGCACCGCCCGCGTCGCGAATGATCGCGATCAGGCGATCGCTGAGCGCCTGCGACCCGCCGCGGACATAGTGTCCGCCGCCGACGAGATAGGAGGCCTGCGGAATCGCAAACTGGATGAAAGGCATCGTGTCGGGATCGTCGGTGTAGTAGCTGAGGTTGGAGGCAAGCGCGAGCTTGATCGCCTCGCTGTCACCGAACAGGCGGGTGAGCACTTCGCTCAAGGTCGCGTGCCGGTCGCGGATCAGCGGCCACAGGCGCCACGGCAATGTCGGCGCGTTCCAGAGCCACCAGTCGCGGTCGTCCTGATGCTCGCTCATCAGCGCCACCGCCTGCCGGACGGCGTCGATGCGCTCGAAATATTGGGCGATGCCCTTGGCGTGCGCCGGAAACTGCGCCTTCGCCGCGGCCGAGGCGGCTTCGAGGCCGTGCGGCATCACGAAGGGGCGCTCGAACAGAGGGCTCCGCACCTCGTGCAGCGCGCCGACATCCACGAAGGGCAGATCGCGATCGATGCCGAGCGCGCGCAGGATCGGAAGCTTGGGATCGGAGGCGTCCAGGCCGTCGATCTCGTGCAGCGAGGCCTCGATCGCGAGCTGGCCGTGACGATAGACCGTGGCCGCTCCCCCGAAATTCTGGTTGCGCTCGAGTACCAGAACCTCGTGGCCTGCGCGGGCGAGCAGGGCCGCCGCGGTCAGGCCGCCGAGCCCCGATCCGATGGTGATGGCGTCAAAGCTGCGTGACATCTCGGGTGACCTCGCTGCAACATTGAGGCAGACGCCTGGTCCGCCTCCATGGCTCCCGGTTCCATACTAGGAGCGCGCAGCAGGGGGCGCGATTGACCTGCGTCAATCGCTGTCGGTGGAAATTTGTGCGGGTCCGAAATGATCTGAAATATCGCGGTCACAAATCTCTATCGCTTGCGTTTGCTGCGGATCGCGAAGGGCTTCAGCAGCTCGGCGCAGGCGAGATAGACGACGACGAGCAGCGCGATGCCGGCCATCATCAACGGCGGCGGCGCGACAAAGCCGAACCAGGTGCCGACCGGGGTGAACGGCACGACCATCGCGACCAGCAAGGCGATCAGCGACGAGGCCGACAGCACTGGATCGGGCCAATTGCGCCACGGTCGGCCGTTGGTGCGGATGACGAAGATCACCAGGATCTGCGTCGCCATGGATTCGATGAACCAGGCGGTGCGGAACTCGCCGGGCGATGCGTGAAACAGCATGATGAGGGCGCCGAAGGTCAGGAAGTCGAACACCGACGACAGCGGTCCCATGATCGCGGCGAAGCGCGCCAGGTTCGACATGCTCCACACCTGCGGCTGCGCCGTTGCCTGCGCCGAGACCCGGTCGAAGGGAATGCCGAGCTCCGAGAGATCGTACAGCAGGTTGTTGAGCAGGATCTGCGTCGGCAGCATCGGCAGGAACGGCAGCACCATCGAGGCGATCGCCATCGACAGCATGTTGCCGAAATTCGAGCTTGCGCCCATGCGGACATATTTGAGGATGTTGGCGAAGGTGCGCCGTCCTTCCGCGACGCCGTCGGCGACGACCTCGAGATCCGAAGCGAGGAGGATCATGTCGGCGGCGGCCTGCGCCACGCCGGTCGCGCCGTCGACCGACAATCCGACGTCGGCGACCTTCAGGGCCGGTGCGTCGTTGATGCCGTCGCCGAGGAAGCCGACCACTTCGCCGCCCGCCTGAAGCGCCCTCACGATGCGCGACTTCTGGTCCGGCGCGAGGCGGCCGAACGCGTCCGTGGAGCGCACCTGCACGGCGAGCGCCGCGTCGCTGAGCGCCGCAACGTCGGTCCCCGACAGTACGCGCTCGGGGTTCAGTCCGACCAGGCTCGCGAGCCGCTTCACCACCACGGGGTCGTCGCCCGAGAGGATCTTCAGGCCCACGCCGCTCGCCGCGAGCCGCGCGATTGCGGCCGCGGCCGTCGGCTTCGGCGGATCGGCGAAGGCGCAAAAGCCCTCGAAGGCGAGATCGGTCTCGTCCTCCGTCTCGACCTCGCGCAGCACGCCGCTCCACGCCCGCGAGGCGATCGCCACGGTGCGCAGGCCCTCGCTCGCGAGCTCACGCACGCGCGCCAGCGCAGCCGTGCGCGCGCGCTCGTCCATCGTGCACAATACGAGCACGGCTTCCGGCGCGCCCTTGACGATGAGCAGCGTGCCTTCGGGGCCGGTCGCGAGCACCGATCCCAGCCGGCGCGAGAAGTCGAAGGCCTGCCGTCCGGCCAAGGTCCAGCCCTGTGCGGCGTCCGGCCGGCCGGCGACGAGCGCGGCATCGAGCGAGCCGCGATCGCCGCCGAGCGATGCCGCGATGGCGCCGAGCTGCGCGGCGCGGGCGTTGTCCTTGCCCTCGGCGTCGAGGCTCCGGGCGAGCGTGATCTCGGCCGAGGTCAGCGTGCCGGTCTTGTCGGTGCACAGGACCGTCATGGCCCCGAGGTCGTGGATCGCGGCCAGCCGCTTCACGATCACCTTGCGGCCGGCCATCCGAAGTGCGCCGCGCGACAGCGTCACCGTGGTGATCATCGGCAGCAGCTCCGGCGTCAGCCCGACCGCGAGCGCGACCGCGAACAGCAGCGAATCGAGCACTGGCCGGCCGAACACGACGCGGACGGTGAGCACGACCAGCACCAGCGCGAGCGTGGCCCGCGCGATCACGAGGCCGAACTCGCGCAAATCGCGCTCGAAGGGGGAGGGGGCCTGCGTCTCGGCGAGCGCGGAGGCGGCCGCGCCGAACACGGTGTCGCGGCCGGTCCTGACGACGAGCGCGATCGCCTCGCCCGTCTGCGCCACGGCGCCGCGGAACAGTGCGTTCGAGGTGTCGTCGGGGTCGGTGGCGGCGCCGGCGCGCTTCTGCACCGGATAGGGCTCGCCGGTGAGCGCGGCTTCCCCGGCCGTGAAGGCGGTACTCTCCAGGATCAACCCATCCGCCGGGATGATGTCGCCGGCGCGGACACGCAGGAGGTCGCCCGGAACGACGTGGTCGACGTCGATCTCGCAGAAGGCGCCGTCGCGCCTGACCTCGGCCTTGAGCGCCACCGAACGGCGGAGGATCTCGGCGGCGCGGACTGCGTGGCCCTCCTGGATGGTGTCGAGCCCGATCGAGCCGGCGAGAATCAGCACGATGATGAGCCCGCCGATGTCGTCACCGGTCAGCATCGAGACGATGCCGGCGACCAGCAGGATCAGCGACAGCGGCTCCAGCAGCCGGCGCAGGATCGCGCGCATCGCGCCCTCGATGCGCGGCGGTGCATCGCTGTTCGGCCCGAACCGGCCGAGGCGCTTGGCGGCCTCGGTCGCGGTCAGGCCCTGCAAGGAGCAGCCGAGCTGGGTGCAGAGCGCATCCGTCGGGAGGCGCCAGAACTGGCTCGCCTGGCTGTTCGGTGGCTTGGTCACGGCATATCCGGCATGGAGGCTTCTAGGCCCGGGAGGGGTAAGCGGTGGAGGTGACAGCCATCCCTTGGCGCAATCGCGGGCCGGAACGGTTGATGCGTGTCAATTCCGATGTCGCGGGGCCGCGAATCTTTCAGGATTTTAAGGTTATATCAAAGGCTTGGGGTGCCTTTCCGACCTCGAAAAAGCCCCGTTCTTGCTTGCCTAGAGGGGCCGCTTCCTTTATCCGGTTGGCTGCCTTGCGTGCGAGCGGCCTTGGGCCGCGGAGAGGGCTTGGCGCAGGCATGATCCCGGAAAAGTGGGCACCGGTTTTCCGCGAGGATCATGCCTCCTAGAGACAGATTGAATAGGGATTACCCGCGAATGGCCAATGTTGTCGTCGTCGGCGCCCAGTGGGGCGACGAAGGGAAGGGCAAGATCGTCGACTGGTTGTCGGAGCAGGCGGACATCGTCGTCCGTTTCCAGGGCGGCCATAACGCCGGCCACACGCTGGTGATCAACGGCAAGACCTACAAGCTCGCGCTGCTGCCCTCGGGCGTGCTGCGCGAACACAAGCTGTCGGTGATCGGCAACGGCGTGGTGTTCGACCCCACCGCGTTCCTCGACGAGGTCACCAAGCTGCGCTCGCAGGGCGTCGCCGTCTCTCCGGAAAATCTGCGCGTGGCCGAGAACGTCACCCTGATCCTGCCGCTGCACCGCGAGCTCGACGCGCACCGCGAATCCGCCAATGCGGCGACCGCGATCGGCACCACGCGCCGCGGCATTGGACCGGCCTATGAAGACAAGGTCGGCCGCCGTGCCATCCGCCTGATGGACCTCGCCGACCTCGACACGCTGCCGCACAAGATCGACCGGCTGCTGGCTCACCACAACGCCCTGCGTCGCGGCCTCAATCTGCCGGAGTTCGACGGCAAGGATATCCTGAAGGAATTGACCGCGCTGGCGCCGCAGCTGCTGCCTTATGCCGAGACGGTGTGGCGGCTGCTCGACATCAAGCGCCGCGAAGGCAAGCGCATGCTGTTCGAGGGTGCGCAAGGCGCGCTGCTCGACGTCGACCACGGCACCTACCCTTACGTCACCTCGTCCAACACGGTGGCGGCGCAGGCTGCGACCGGCTCGGGCCTCGGCCCCGGCGCGGTCGGCTATGTGCTCGGCCTGTGCAAGGCCTATACGACCCGCGTCGGCCAGGGCCCGTTCCCGACCGAGCAGGACAACGAGATCGGCCGCAAGATCGGCGAGCGTGGCCGCGAGTTCGGAACCAATACCGGGCGGCCCCGCCGCTGCGGCTGGTTCGACGCCGTGCTGGTCCGCCAGGCGGTCCGCACCTGCGGCATCAATGGCCTCGCGCTGACCAAGCTCGACATCCTCGACGGCTTCGACTCGATCGAGGTCTGCACCGGCTACAAGCTGGACGGCAAGGAGATCGACCACTTCCCGGCCGGCGAGGGCGCCCAGGCCCGGGTCGAGCCGATCTACGAGACCATCGAGGGCTGGAAGGAGCCGACCGCCAGTGCACGGTCTTGGGCCGACCTGCCGGCCCAGGCCATCAAATATGTCCGCCGGATCGAGGAATTGGTGGGGTGCCCGGTCGCGCTGCTTTCCACCAGCCCCGAACGCGAAGATACTATCCTGGTGCAAAATCCGTTTGAGGCTTAACGATCTCTTACCGGGACGCGCGTATAGTTGAGTAGAAATGGCTGATTACTATCCGCTGATCGCCCGCGCTATTGCCGCCTTGGATCCCAACGCTCCCGGCGAAAGCCGTCGCGCGCTCTATGAGCGGGCGCGCACGGCGCTGATCGCACAGCTGCGCAGCGTGCAGCCGCCGCTCTCCGAATCCGAGATCACCCGCGAACGGCTGTCGCTGGAAGAGGCTGTCCGCAAGGTCGAATCGGAGGCCGCCCAGCGTGCCCGCGAGGCCTCGCGCCCCGGTGGTGGCGGCACCCGCAGCAGCGGCAGCGGCGATGCCTTCCGCCGCGCCAGCACCCGTGCCACCGAGGGCAACCCGGCCGCAGCCCCACCGGCTGCTCCGCCGCGCGCCCGTCCGGCACCACCGCCGCCGCGCGCCGACCGCCCGTCCTTCAACGTCGATGACCAGGGCGAGGCCCAGCGTCCGCCGCGCGCGCCCCGTTTCGATGCGCCGCGCCAGCCCGGTCCGCCGGCGCCGCCGCCCGAGCCGCCGGTCCCGCCGCCTGCCGGACGCGAGCGCGCGGGTGGGCGCCGTCCGCCGGACATCGGACCTCCGCCGCCGCTGCCGCCCGCACCTGGCGTGCGCGGCTTCCGCGACATCACCGCCGACGTCAACGATCTCGGCGGCGCCGCCGCGCAGGCCAATCGCGCCGCGCGCCGCACCTACGCCAACGTGCCCTCGCCCTCGCCGGAATTCGACCGGCTGGAGCCGAGCCTGGAGAACCGCGCCGGCGAGGGCGATGCGCCCTATTCCTATGACGAGTCGGTCGAGGAGGCCGAGCGCTATGCGCCGCGGCAGCCGTCGGGGCGCCCGCACATCCCCGTCCTCGACCGCGACGCCAAGAAGCCCAAGCGCGCGCGCTCCGTCTTCCCGTTCAAGAGTGCGATCGCCGTCGGCATCGTGCTGATTCTGGTCGGCGCCGGCATTCTCTGGGGCAAGCCGCTGCTCCAGACCGTGAGCGGCCTGTTCAAGTCCTCGCCGACCCAGGTGGTGGAGGCGCCGAAGGATGCGTCCCAGCCGCAGAGCAAGCCGAAGATCCCCGATCGTGTCGGCCAGCCCTCGGCCAGCGACCAGCCGGTCGCGCCGGTGGCGCAGAAGGTCGTGCTCTATGACGAGGATCCGTCCGATCCGAAGGGCAAGCAATATGTCGGCTCGGTGGTGTGGCGGCTCGAGCCGATCAAGGCGTCGGGCAACCAGAAGGCCGACGTCGCCGTGCGCGCCGACATCGAGATTCCCGACCGCAAGTTCAAGATGACGATGTCGTTCCGCCGCAACACCGACTCCTCGCTGCCGGCGAGCCACACCGCGGAATTGACCTTCATCCTGCCGCAGGATTTCCCGGGCGGCAGCGTCTCCAACGTGCCGGGCATTCTGATGAAGTCGAACGAGCAGGCGCGCGGCACGCCGCTCGCAGGGCTCGCGGTCAAGGTCACCGACGGCTTCTTCCTGGTCGGCCTGTCCAACGTCGACGCCGACCGCGCCCGCAACGTCCAGCTCCTGAAGGAGCGTTCCTGGTTCGACGTGCCCCTGGTCTACGCCAACCAGCGCCGCGCCATCATCGCGATCGAGAAGGGCGCCCCCGGCGAGCGCGCCTTCAACGACGCCTTCGCGCAGTGGGGCGATTAGACCACTGGTGCTGCGCACCGAACCGGAATGACATCCTGGATGGATGACTACTGCGCGGCCGCTTCCCGCTTGCGCGATGCCGCGGCGGCGGCGTGCTCGCGGTCCATCACGGCGCGGCAGCCGGGACTGACCTGCGCCTTGTTCCGCACCATGCACGCGGTGATCCGCGGGATGTCGGGAATTTCACTGGAGCACAGCCGCATCGCATCGCCCGAGCACATCTGCTGCGCTTCGGACGAGAAGGCGAAGCCGGGCGATGTCTGGAATGCGACGACGGTGGTGGCGAGGGCGAAGAGAGTTGCGATGGTCCGGTTGCGTGTCATGCTGAATGTGTCCCCGAGTTCCGTGGGCTTGAGCCGCTTGGTTTTGGGGCGCCTCACGCGGCTTGACCTGCCGCATGTCTCAGCCATCACGCCGGGAACCTCATCCCGCATGTGGTTGCTCGATTTCTCGTGATGTTCGAATCGAAAAGTGCTGCGCCGCCCGAGCCAAGTATGCGCCATTGTCGTATGGCTGCAATGGTCCGCGCGAACGAATTCGCAATTGTTGCGCGCACGTCACGCAGAAAGCGACGCGTTGCGTCAGATGAGGCGATAGGATGGCGTGCTTGTGGCGTCGCTCTCGCCAAGTGCGGCGGCGTGTTCCTCGACGGCGGTGACGCCCTTCGCCGTGAGCTCGAACAGATCGCCGTCCTTCATCACGTAGCCGTCGGCGATCAACTGTCCCATCTTGCCTTGCCGGTCGTCGGCAAAGGCAATGGATTGACTGATGTCCCTGAGGATCGAGAGCTGTTCGTCGCGCAGCATGGCTTCACCTCTCCGTTCGCAGGGACTGTTTCCGATCTTCACATGCCGTGACTGGCGAACACCTTGCTGCACGATTTCGACAGCTTGGCCCGGTTGGCCTGCAGGCAGTTCTGCACCGCGCCGTCATTGCCGAGGTCCTTGCGGCACAGCCGCGAGGCATCGCGCGAGCAGGCGTTCTGCTCCTGCGGTGTGCCCATGTGGCCTTGCGCGAGAGCCGGCGCGCTCGACAGGCCACCGAGGGTTGCAAGCGTGATCGTCGCCAGAAGAAATTTGCGGGACATCGGCGGCTCCGGTCCGAGAGGGGTCATTCAGGTCCTGTCTGAACTCGTCGCCTTGCCACTTGTTCCCCCGGGGAGGAGTCGGCGCCCGCTATTCAAGGTTCCCGAGGCGCTGCTATAACAGGGCCAAAGTGTGAGGGTCTTTGATGAAACGCTATCTGGTGTTTGCGCTGGTCGGGCCGTTTGTCGGCGGGTTCCTGCTGCTGCTGACGACGACCTACCAGTCCGGTTACTGGACCCAGACCAATCTTGGCGAGGTCGGCAAGCTGTTCGCAGTATTCTTCAAGACCCTGCAATACAGCTATCTGTTCGGCTTCCTGCCGTCGCTGATGATCGGCGCGGTCGATGACATCCTGCTCCACATCCGCCGGGTCGGCCCGGTGCTGCGGATGCTGCTGGTCGGCCTGTTCGCTTTCGTCCTGGCCTCGCTGACCTACAGCTCGCGCGGGCCGGATTCGGGTGCGGTTCAGTTCATCCTGTACGGCCTGGTCGGCTTCGTGCCGTCGGTGCTTTCCTCCTGGCTCGTGCATAGATATGTCGAGGAGCCGCAAGCGGCGGCGGCGCCGACCTGACCCGCGCGACGTTCGGGCGCGGTGCAGCAACCTCCGCCGCGCTCGCGAGTTTCCCCTGGGCCATGACCATGTCCGACGACGATATTCTTGCTCCGCGCAAATCCCGTTCCGGGAGCCGTTCGCGCGCCACCTTCTCAGGCACGGAACCACGCGGGCCGATCATCGACCAGGACGGCCGCGAGATCCGGCCCGAGACGCTGGAGCAGGGATTTCGCGAGTTTCGTTTTGAGTTCGGTCAGGGCAATCCGCTGGGAGGCAATCCGTTCGGCAACCTGACGCGCGAGCAGCGCATCGCGCGGCTCGAGGCGATCGCCAGGCTGCTCGACGTCGCCTTCATCCTGCCCGGCACCAACATCCGCTACGGCATCGACGGCCTGATCGGACTGATCCCCGTCGTCGGCGACATCATCACGACCGCGATCTCGCTGTGGCTGGTGCGCGAGGCCCGCGCGCTGGGCGCGCCCTGGTACCTCACCGCGCGCATGCTCGGCAATGTCGCGGTCGACGGCGTGGTCGGCATGGTGCCGCTTGCGGGCGACGCCTTCGACGTCATGTTCCGCGCCAACATGCGCAACATGCGCCTGCTCCGCCGCTGGCTCGACAAGCAGCCGCGGATTTAGGAGCTGGAAGTATCTCGATTGAGGTGAGCGAGCGGCAGGCTCGGTGCACCTCTCCCGCAAGCGGGAGAGGTCGGCGCGTAGCGCCGGGTGAGGGCTTTCGCCTCTTGAGAGTCCTCGATTGTGTAGACACCCTCACCCCAGCCCTCTCCCGCAAGCGGGAGAGGGAGAACTAAAAAAACGCAAAAAGCGCGATAGCCTTTCGGCCATCGCGCCTTCTGCGCACATCGGGTTTGGCGAAAAAACTTACGCCGCGTCGGCGTCGGCCTCGGCAGCCGGTTCGGGCTTGCGGCGACGGGGCAGCGGGAAGGCTTCGCTCTCATAGAGCGAGCGGATGCCATTCTGGTCGAAGCGCGCTTCCTCGACCTGGAGATAGGCGCCGTTCAGCGAATCCGTCGGCAACTGCTCCATCGCGAACTGCACGGCTTCGGCCGCGGTGCCGAACCGGCGATAGGTGAAGCCGGCACGCTTCTTCTTGCGGATCGCGGCGGGGAAGAGCTCGGCGGAGGTGTTGAAGTTGAACGGACGCAGTGGACGCATGGTCAAAGACCTCGTGATCTTCTCTGGGGCTTTAAGCGCGTGGGGTTTGGGAGGGCGGAGGCCAATCGCGTGGGCCCGCCGCACATGTCATTTTCGCCCTCTAATATAGGCCGTTTTGACAAAATTGCGACCCCTGCGATGGGAGATGATGAATCCGCGCATGGCAGCCCCGCAAGGGCTATAAACCAAGTAATTTCAATTAGTTGGATGGTTTATAGTTTGCCAAGAAGCAACAGCACGACCAGCACCACGAGCACGACGCCACCGATCCCCATGCCGGAATGGCCCATGCCGTAGCCGTAACCGCCGACGCGGCCGGACAGGCCGCCGAGCAGGTAGATGATCACCAGGATGATCAGGATGGTCCCGAGCGACATGGCATCCTCCCTGGCGGCCGCCAAATCGCGATGATCGGCCGCACCGCCAGAGAAGAAAAGCACATCGCGCCGCCGGGTTCCATGACGGAACCCAACGGCGCGCAACGTTTATTTCGGCTCGAGCTTCAGCGCCGCCGAGTTGATGCAGTAGCGCAGGCCCGTCGGCCCGGGGCCGTCGGGGAAGACATGGCCGAGATGGCCGCTGCACTTGGCGCAGAGCACTTCGGTGCGGATCATGCCGTGGCTCACGTCCCTTTCCTCGTCGACATGGCTCTCGACGGCGGGCTGGGTGAAGCTCGGCCAGCCGCAGCCGGAATCGAACTTGGCGTCGGACTCGAACAGCACGTTGCCGCAGCCGGCGCAGACATAGGTGCCGGCACGGTGGTCGTGCTCATATTCGCCGGAGAAGGGACGCTCGGTCGCCTTGTCGCGCAGCACCGCGTACTGCATCGGCGACAGCTCGCGCCGCCACTGCTCTTCGCTCTTGATGACTTTGTCGTCCGTGGTCTTCGTCTTGGCGTCGGGCATGGGTCTCCCGTTTCTTGGTGATCTCGCGATCAGTTGGTGGCCTTGCTGGCATTCACCAGCGTCGGCTTCTCAATGTAGTTATCCGCGAACAGCTTTTTCAGGTTCTCGACCTTGGGCAGGTCGTTATAGGCGATGTAGGGCTGGTTCGGATGCAGCGTCAGATAGTCCTGATGATAGGCTTCCGCCGGATAGAACGCCTCCAGCGCGCCGACCTTGGTCACGATCGGCTTGCTGAACACCTTGGCGCCGTTGAGCTGGGCGATATAGGCCTCGGCCACCTTCTTCTGCTCCTCGGAGGTGGTGAAGATCGCCGAGCGATATTGCGTGCCGGTGTCTGGCCCCTGGCGGTTGAGCTGGGTCGGGTCGTGCGCCACCGAGAAGTAGATCTGGAGGATCTTTCCGTAACTGATCTTCTTCGGGTCGTACTTGATCTCGACCGATTCCGCGTGGCCGGTCCGGCCGCTCGAGACAGTCTGGTAGTCGGCGGTCGCCTTGGTGCCGCCGGCATAGCCGGAGACCGCGTTGACGACGCCCGCAGTGTGCTGGAACACGCCCTGCACGCCCCAGAAGCAGCCGCCGGCGATCACGGCGGTCTGGATGCCGCTCGCCGGCGCCGCGTCCATGGTCGGGGCGGGGATCGCGACCGCATCCTCGGCGGCCCGGGACGGCACGGCAAAGGCCAGCGTCAGGGCGGTCGTAGCAGCCAGCAGAGACAGGAGGGCGGGACGGCGCATGGCGGATCCTCTTTCCGGAAGGTGGATATTCTAGGTCGGTTGGCGCCGGGCGAACAGCCTGCCCGGCGGCATTTCAGTCACTTGAGATACGGGGACAGGTGCCGATTGTTACGCCGCGGCGGACACGACTCTGTGAGAAAACGCGGCCCGCGACAGCCCGGCTTGGCGAGGTGAGGAACTCCGCGCTAGATGAACCCGCGCGATCGACGATCGACTTAAAAAAGTGGTGGCTGGAGCTGGCCTGACAACATGCTGCGCGTCGTTTCCCTGACCCTCGTCACCCTGATCTCCGCCGTCGCGGTCGCCGCGGCCGAGCCGCAGGCCGGCGACGATCTCGCCATCTGCCGTGACCGGCAGGCCGAGCTCCAGGCCAGGGCGCAGGCCTGCGACAATCTGCTCAACGCTGACCGCCTCGCCGGCAAGGACAAGGCGATCGCGCTGTCCGTGCGCGGCAACACCCTGATCAACAAGCGCGACTACACCCGCGCGATCGAGACCCTGTCCATGGCCGTCGATCTCGATCCGGACAACGTCATCGTTCTCAACCTGCGCGGCCTTGCCTATGAACGCTCGGGCAAGGACGACCTCGCGATGGCGGACTACAACCTCGCGCTCCAGAAGCGCCCGACCTACGGCGTCCCCTACAACAACCGCGGCGTCATCCATCTGCGCAGGGGCGCGCTGCAAAGCGCGCTCGACGACTTCAACCTGTCGATCAAGTACACGCCAAAATTCCTGCTCGGCTGGACCAATCGCGCCCGCGTGCGCACGCTGATGAAGGATTTCGACGGCGCGATCGCCGATTTCGCGGAGGCCGAGAAGATCGATCCGGCCGCGCCGCAGGTCGCCGGCAACCGCTGCATCACCTGGGGCATGATGGGCAAGTACGACCAGGCCTTTGCCGATTGCAACGGCCTGATCGAGAAGCAGCCGAAGAACGTCTACGCAATCAACAACCGCGCCGATGTCAGCATGATGAAGGGCGACCTCGACGCCGCGTTGAAGGACTACAACACGGCCATCCAGATCAACCCGAACAATGTCCGCGCCCATTCCGGCCGCGGCCAGATCTACGAGCGCAGGAAGGATCTCGCCCAGGCCCGCGCCGACTACCGCGCGGCGGCCTATTCGCTGACGAAATTCGACGAGCTCGACGTCGCGCGCGCCCGCGCCGTCGCGCAGGAGCGGCTCGCCGCGCTGACGCCGCTGCCGCCGGCCGGGGCGACCGGGCGCCGCGTCGCGCTGGTGATCGGCAACGGCGCCTACAAGAACGTGCACGCCCTGCCCAATCCGCCGCGCGACTCGAAGTTGATCGCAAACGCGCTGCGCGACGTCGGCTTCCAGACCGTGATATCGGTCAGCGACCTGACCCGCGACAAGTTCTTCGAAGCGCTGCAGACGTTCGCCGCCGAAGCGGAGAAGGCCGACTGGGCGGTGGTCTATTACGCCGGCCACGGATTCGAGATCGGCGGGGTGAACTACCTCGTTCCCGTCGACGCCAAGCTGGCCGCCGACCGGGATGCCGAGGCTCAAGCCGTCGCCCTCGAGCAGGTGATCGCCGCCGTCGGCGCCGCGCGAAAGGTGCGTCTGGTGATGCTGGATGCATGCCGCGACAATCCGTTCGCGCCGACCATGCAGCGGACGCTGTCGCTCAAGCTGGTCGACAAGGGCTTTTCCAACATCGAGCCCGGCGCCGGCTTCATGGTGGTCTACGCCGCCAAGCACGGTGAGACCGCGATGGACGGCGATGGCGGCACCGACAGCCCGTTCGCCACCGCGCTCGCCCGCGAGATCAAAGAGCCGCGCGTCGAGATCAGAAAGCTGTTCGACATCGTCCGCGACGACGTCTGGTCCGCCACCAGGCACGAGCAGCAGCCGTTCACCTACGGCTCGCCTCCGGGGCGCGAGGATTTCTATTTCGCCGCGGGGAAGTGAGGGGCTGCGTGTGGGATGCGACGGCGGAGCCTCATAACCGGTGTCGTCCCCGCGAAGGCGGGGACCCATAACCCCAGGGAGAAGTGTCGGGCAAGGCGCCCACTCCGGGTCTTCGCCCAACTTCTCCCTGTGGGTATGGGTCCCGGATCTGCGCTTCGCTAGTCCGGGACGACGAGCGGAGGTTGAGGCCGCGGCGTTGCCAAAGCATCGACGCTTAAACGACGATACTCAACCTTTTCGCCGCCCGCGTGATCCCCGTGTACAGCCACCGCGCCCGGCTCTCCTGAAACGCAAAACTCTCGTCGAACAGCACGACGTCGTCCCATTGCGAGCCCTGCGACTTGTGCACGGTCAACACGTAGCCGTAGTCGAACTCGTCATAGGGCTTGCGCTGCTCCCAGGCGATCTGCTCGACGCCGCCCTCGAAGCAGTCGGCGCGCACCGAGACCTTCGTCACCTTGTGGCCAAGATCCTCGTCCGGCGACAGCCGCATGGACAGGATGCGCGATTTGGAGCGCGAGGTGTTGCGCGACTTCACGCGCCACAGGCCGCCGTTGAACAGGCCCTTCTTGCGGTTGTTGCGCAGGCACACCAGCTTGTCGCCGGCGACCGGAAAGGCGTCCTCGATGTTCTGGCGCTGGCGCACCCGCATGTTGTAGGCGCGGCGGGTGTTGTTGCGGCCGACCAGGACCTGGTCGGCGCCCATGACGCGGTCGGGATCGAGCTCCTTGCGCGACACCACCTCGCTCTCGCCGTAGCGGCCGATGTCGAGCTCGCGGCCTTCGCGGACGTCCATCGACATCCGCACGATCGGATCGTCCTGGGCCTGGCGGTGCACCTCGGTCAGCATCGCGTCGGGCTCGGTGTTGGTGAAGAAGCCGCCGCCCTGGATCGGCGGCAGCTGCGCGGGATCCCCTAGCACCAGCAGCGGACAGTCGAACGACATCAGGTCGCGCCCCAGTTCGGCATCGACCATCGAGCATTCGTCGATCACGATCAGCTTGGCCTTGGACGCGGGCGCGTCGTCCCACAATTCGAAGCTCGGCTGCTCCTCGCCGGATTCGCGGGCGCGGTAGATCAGCGAGTGGATGGTGGAGGCCTCGTCGCAGCCCTTGTTGCGCATCACCAGCGCGGCCTTGCCGGTGAAGGCGGCGAACTTCACCTCGCCGTCGACGCCCTCGGCGATGTGCCGCGCCAGCGTGGTCTTGCCGGTGCCGGCAAAGCCGAACAGGCGGAACACCGGCGGCGTGCCGCCCCGGCCGGGCTTGGCCTTGAGCCAGTCGCCGACGGCCTTGAGAGCGGCATCCTGATGCGGGGTGAAAGTGGCCATGTCTGTCTTGAGGAGGGGCGAGCCGAAGCGATTCGCCATCCCCCAAAACTAACCATTCGCCCCGCCGGTTCAAGCGGGGCGGGCTATCCTATTGCCAGCCGGGAACGCCGCGCATGTCGGGCAGATGGTGGGCGATGCCCTTGTGGCAGTCGATGCAGGTCTTTTCCCCCGTGAACAGGAAGCGCTGGTGCGCCACCGAGGCCCGCGGCGACTGCTTGGTGATGTCCATGGAATCGGCGCTGTGGCAGTTGCGGCACTCGAGCGAATCGTTAGCCTTGAAGCGCGCCCATTCATGCGCCGCCAGCTCGAGCCGGTGGTCCAGGAATTTCTCGCGGGTGTCGATCGTGCCGAAGATCTTGCCCCAGACCTCCTTGGAGGCCTGCATCTTGCGCGCGATCTTGTCGGTCCAGTTGTGCGGCACGTGGCAGTCCGGACAGGTCGCGCGCACGCCGGAGCGGTTGCTGAAGTGGATGGTCGACTTCAGCTCGGCGAAGACGTTGTCCTTCATCTCGTGGCAGCCGGTGCAGAACTTCTCGGTGTTGGTCAATTCCAGCGCGGTGTTGAAGCCGCCCCAGAAGATCACGCCGGCCGCAAAGCCCGCCAGCACCAGCACGCCGAGTCCGAACACCGAGCTCGGCCGGATCAGCACCTGCCAGAGCTCGCGCGCGAAATCCCAGCTTCGCGCGACGAAGCCGCGCTTGGCTTTTGCCTCGTCAGCGGTCGTCGTCATCGGCGGCCACCTGGGCTTGCGCGCGACAGCAGCGTGTCGATGTCGGTGAAATCGTTGCTGACGGGCGGGGTCGCGGTGTTCTGCGGCACGTGGCATTCCGTGCAGAAGAAGCGCCGCGGCGAGATCGAGGCCAGGAACTGGCCGTCGCGGTCCATGAAATGCGTGATCGAGACCATCGGCGCCTGCGATTCCGCGGTGCGCGCCCGCGCGTGGCACGACAGGCATTTGTTGCCGTTGAGGTCGACCTGGTAGCCGTCGATCGTGTGCGGGATCACCGGCGGCTGCTCCGGATAATTGCGCACCTCCCGCTCGGAGGTGTTGCGGTTCGGCAGCATCGGCGGCGCGGGCCCCTCGTCATTGAGCGGGGCCGGGCCGCGCAGGCCCGACGTCACCGTCTGCGCGGTCAGCGAGCTCGCGCCCGCGGCGATCGCGACCGCAAGCAATGCGATTCCAAATCGTTTCATCATGACACGTTCACCCGCTCGATGCGCACAGCGCATTTCTTGAAGTCGGTTTGCAGCGAGATCGGATCGGTGGCGTCCAGCGTCACCTTGTTGATCAGCTTGGATTCGTCGAACCACGGCACGAAGACGAGGCCGCGCGGCGGCCGGTCGCGGCCGCGCGTCTCGACGCGGACGCGGATGAAGCCGCGGCGGGACACCACCTTCACCTCGTCGCCGCGCCGGATCTTCGCCTTCTGCGCATCGTCCGGATGCATGAAGCAGACGGCCTCGGGGAAGGCCTTGTAGAGCTCGGGCACGCGGCGCGTCATGGTGCCGGAATGCCAGTGCTCCAGCACGCGGCCGGTCGAGAGCCAGAACGGATATTCGCCGTCGGGCGATTCCGCCGCCGGCTCGTACGGCAGCGCGAAGATGCGCGCCTTGCCGTCCGGATAGCCGTAGAACTGCACGTCGGTGCCCTGCTTGACGTAGGGATCGCTGCCCTCGCGGAAACGCCATCTCGTTTCCTGGCCGTTGACGACAGGCCAGCGTAGGCCGCGCTCTTTGTGATAGGCGTCGAACGGCGCGAGGTCATGGCCGTGGCCGCGGCCGAACGAGGCATATTCCTCGAACAGGCCCTTGTGCACGTAGAAGCCGAACGCCTTGGACTCGTCGTTGAGATAGCCCTGCTCGATGTCGGAGACCGGGAACTTGTCGACCTGGCCGTTCTTGTAGAGCACGTCGAACAGCGTCTTGCCGCGCACCTCCGGCTTCTTGGCGATCAACTCCTCGGGCCAGACCTCCTCGATCTTGAAGCGCTTGGAGAATTCCATGAGCTGCCAGAGATCGGACTTCGACTCGCCCGGGGCAGGGACGAGCTGATGCCAGAACTGCGTCCGCCGCTCGGCATTGCCATAGGCGCCTTCCTTCTCGACCCACATCGCGGTGGGCAGGATCAAGTCGGCCGCGAGTGCGGTGACCGACGGATAGGCATCCGAGACCACGATGAAATTGTCGGGATTGCGGAAGCCCGGATAGGTCTCCTCGTTGGCGTTGGGGCCGGCCTGGAGGTTGTTGTTGACCTGCACCCAGTAGGCGTTGATCAGGCCGTCCTTCAGCATCCGGCTTTGCAGCACGGCATGCGCGCCGGGCTTGTCGGGAATGGTGCCTTCGGGCAGCTGCCAGATGTGTTCGGCCTTGGTGCGGTGTTCCTTGTTGGTGACGACCATGTCCGCGGGCAGGCGGTGCGAGAAGGTGCCGACCTCGCGCGCGGTGCCGCAGGCCGAGGGCTGGCCGGTCAGCGAGAACGGGCTGTTGCCGGGCGAGGAGATCTTTCCGGTCAGAAGATGGATGTTGTAGACGAGGTTGTTGCACCAGACGCCGCGGGTGTGCTGGTTGAAGCCCATGGTCCAGAACGAGACCACCTTGGTCTTGGGATCGGCGTAGAGCTCGGCGAGCGCCTCCAGGCGGTTGAGCGGCACGCCGGACATCTCGGCCGCCTTCTCCAGCGTGTACTCCGAGACGAACTTGACGTACTCGTCATAGCTCATGTCCGTGGAGTCGTTGGCCTTCGCCGCGCCCGTCGCCTTCTTCTGCAGCGGATGCTCGGGCCGTAAGCCGTAGCCGATATCGGTCTGGCCGCGCCTGAACACGGTGTGGGCCGCGACGAAGTCCTTGTTGACGCGGCCGGTCTTGATGATGTGGTTGGCGATGGCGTTCAGCAAATAGAGATCGGTCTGCGGCTTGAACACCATGCCGATGTCGGCGAGGTCGAACGAGCGGTGCTCGAAGGTCGAGAGCACGGCGACGCGGACATGCGGCGCGGACAGCCGGCGGTCGGTCAGGCGCGTCCACAGGATGGGGTGCATCTCCGCCATGTTGGAGCCCCACAGCACGAAGGCGTCGGTGGCCTCGATGTCGTCATAGCAGCCGGGCGGCTCGTCGATGCCGAAGGTGCGCATCATGCCGGCGACGGCCGAGGCCATGCAGTGCCGCGCGTTGGGGTCGATGTTGTTGGTGCGGAAGCCGGCCTTGAACAGCTTTGAGGCGGCATAGCCTTCCCAGATCGTCCACTGGCCGGAGCCGAACATGGCGACGCCGTTGGGGCCGCGCTTCTTCATCGCCTCCTTCCACTTCACCTCCATGATGTCGAAGGCTTCGGTCCAGGGCACGGGCGTGAAGTCGCCGTTCTTGTCGTATTTGCCGTTCGCCTTGCGCAGCATCGGCTGTGTCAGGCGGTCGTGGCCGTACATGATCTTGGAGAGGAAGTAGCCCTTGACGCAGTTGAGGCCGCGATTGACCTCGGCCTTGATGTCGCCGTGCGTCGCGACGACGCGGTTCTCCTTGGTGGCGACCATCACGGAGCAGCCGGTGCCGCAGAAGCGGCAGGCGGCCTTGTCCCATTTCAGTTCGCTCACCTCGCGCTCGGTGGCGAGGTTGGCGGCGAGCGCCGGCACCGGGAGGCCAGCGGCGGCGGCCGCGATCGCGGCGGCCTCGAGCTTCAGCATCTGGCGGCGGTCGAGCTTCGGCGATGTCATGATGGCTCTTCCTGACTCAGGCGGTTTCGATGGCGTGGAAGACCAGCGCCGCGGAATAGACGTGTTGCAGCGACTGGATGGTGTTGAGCATGGTGCCGAGGCTGCTGGCATCCGGCGCTTCGGTCACGACGATGAGCTTGCCGCGCGGATCGCGGCCGTGGATCTCGCAGCCGGCAAGCGCAATGATCTCGGCTTCGACCTCGGCGAGGCGCTCGGGCCGCGCCTGCACGATGATGCTGGCGATCTCGGCGCCCGGCGGCGGCACGATGCGGTCGGCGCTGAGCACCCGGCCGGTGATCAAGGCGCGGCGGTTGAGCGTGACTTTATGATTGAGTGAGGGTTGGGCCATGATGCCTGTCTTTCGCTCTTGGGGATCCTTGGGGATCAATGCGGGGAGGCTGGTGGGCCGGGAGGACCGGCAAACATCTGGTAGATCCAGACGCCAAGCCCGTAGGAGCCGACCGTTCCGACGGCGAGGACGGGCATCACGACCGCGGTCAGGAACAGGAAGGCGAAAATCTCCATGCGCCTACGGCGCACGCGCGAAGTCGTGTCGTCAGGGGCCGACATATTCGGTCTCTCTGAAATTTTGGGAATTGGGACGGCATCCGGGCCGTTACCTTGCCTTGCTTGTGCTGCAACCGCGGCGTCAACGCGTTGATCTGTATCAATCCGTCGATTTGCGAGGATGGTTGGGCCGTGACCACAACCGCAAGTTTGGGTTGTGCCCGGGCCGGCGCGATGCGAAACTTAGCTCTCGAACGGGGCAATGCGAATTGTGAACCAGATGGGGCTCACGGCCATCGATCTCGGGTTTCGCGGCGCGGCGAGCGGCGTGTTCCTGTTGATCGTCCTCGTGGCGCTCCAGCGCCGCATTCCAAATCAGAACGCTTTGCTGGGCATGGCCATGTCCGCCGGGGGCGTGTTCTATGCGATCGTCACCGCGCCGTTCTTTCCCAAGGCGTCATGGTGGTGGACGTTGCCGATCCTGTCCGCGATGCCTGCCGTGTTCTGGTTGTGGGCCCGCGCGGCGTTTGACGACGATTTCGTGCTCAGGCGGTGGCATGGCGCCTTGTGGCTGGCCATCGTCGCCTTTGGATTTGCGCTGTCGCTCGGTTGGCCGCGATGGCCGACTCTGGCCAAGGGCGGCGGCAAGGTCCTTGCGATCGTGGCCCTGGTGCTGGCGCTCGCGGCCGCGGCCCAGACGGTCAAGACCTGGCGCGTGGATCTGGTGATGCGGCGGCGCCGGCTGCGGCTGGCAATGCTCGCCATCAATGTCGCGATGATCGGGCTCGTCGCCGTCGCGGGCTTCGCCGATATTCCGGTTGCCGCGCCCGGCGCGTCCGGCAGTCTTCCGACCGCGCTCAGCCTGTTCGTGGTGGCCATGCTTGCCGGCCTGGGCCTGTTCAGCGCACCGGCGGCGGTGGCCGTCGACGACGCCACGGCTGCGATCGCATCCGGCGAGGCGGGGAGACAGGCCCGGGTCGCCGATCGCGCCGCCGCGGGGCGGGTCATCGTCGACCCGCTCCTGCTCCGGCGCCTCGACCATCTGATGACCGTGGAACGAACCTACCGGCAGGAAGGTCTTGCGATCGGGACGCTCGCGGCGCGGCTCGACGTTCCCGAGCATCGGCTGCGCCAGGCGATCAACGAAGGGCTGGGCTATCGCAACTTCAATGCGTTCCTGAATCGCTATCGCATCGAGGATGCCAAGCTGGCGCTGTCCGACGTGACGCAGCGGGAAGTCCCGGTGCTGACCATCGCCATGGACGCGGGCTTCCAGTCGATCGGACCTTTCAATCGCGCTTTCAAGGCCGAAACCGGCGTGACCCCGACCGAATTCCGGCGCGAGGCGCTGAGCCGGCCGGGTAGGGCCGACATCAGCGAACTGCGTCGAGAAATCGGCTAGCCGATTTTTGGATTGGGCAAGAGGGCCGCGCCCCGATTGGGCAGACTGTCCGGCAGAAGCTTCTCGCCAGCCGGAATGAGCCCACCCATGTCTCCTTCGACCGCCGCCACCCCCACATCGGAACGGCTCCACGCTCTCGATGCGCTCAGGGGCGGCGCCTTGCTGCTCGGCATCGTCCTGCACGCGGCAATGTCGTTCGTGCCCGCCACGCCCCGGTTCTGGTTCATCCAGGACACCCATCCAAGCCTCCTCCTGGGCCTGCTGACCTTCACCATCCACGTCTTCCGGATGACGGCCTTCTTCCTGATGGCCGGTTTCTTTGCCCGCATGAGTTTCCATCGCCGGGGGAGCTGGGGCTTTGTCAGGGACAGGTTGCAGCGGATCGGGCTGCCGCTCGTGATCGGCTGGCCGATCGTGTTTACGCCGATGGCTCTGGTGGTCATCTGGGCCTCCGGCTTTCCCAATGGCGGTCCGACTCCCGGCGCGCGTGGCTGGCCGCCGGTGCTGCCGAATTTCCCCCTGGCCCATCTCTGGTTTCTCTACGTGTTGCTGGAGCTGTATGTCGCCATGCTGCTGCTGCGCGGCGCAATTGTCTGGCTTGATGCCTCCGGCACGCTGCGAACGGTCATCGACCGCCTCTTTGCGAGGATCATGCGAAATCCGCTGGCTCCGCTGGTTCTGGCGATCCCGATCGGCATCGCCTTCTGCCTGGACCCGCGGTGGATCAACGTGATGGGGGTGAGGACGCCGGATCAATCGCTCGTCACCAACGCGCAGGCCTGGATCGGCTTCGGCACCGCATTCGGCGTCGGCTGGCTGCTGCATCGGCAGGTCGATCTGCTGCGGCTTCTCGAGCGGCGCTGGCTCCCGCACCTCCTGCTCGCGGTCGGCCTGATCCTGATCAGCTTCGTGCTCTCAGGTGTGATGCTGTCCGCGCCGGGTGCGCCGAAACTGCCGGTCAGCTTCGCCACGCTCAGGCTTGTCTCCGCCACCCTGTATGCCCCGGCGATATGGATCTCGACCTTCGCGGTCCTCGGTCTCGCGCTCCGCTTCATGTCCGGCTTCAGCCCGACCTGGCGTTACCTCGCCGATGCGTCCTACTGGCTCTATCTGATCCACATGCCGATCGTGATGGCGCTACAAGTTGCGGTGTCGCAGCTCGACTGGTCCGCGCCGATCAAGTTCGCCATCATTCTCGCCGTCGCGCTTCCTCCGATGCTGGCGAGCTATCATCTGCTGGTGCGCTTCACCTTCATCGGTGTGGTCCTGAACGGCCGCCGCGCACCACGCGAAGCGGCGCATGTCGTTGCGGTGGAAGGCTCCGCCGCGCAATAACGCCGGATGCGTTGAGGGGACCGTTCTCCCGCACGGCGGAATTGCTGCTCCGTAGACAGCGCCGCCCCGCTCACTAAGATGAGCGCAACAAAGAATAATGCGGGAGAGCGGCGCCATGAAGTTCGGCATCTTCTACGAGCTGCAACTGCCGCGGCCATGGGTCGCCGGGGACGAGCTGAAGCTCTATCAGAACGCGCTCTCGCAGATGGAACTCGCCGACAAGCTCGGCTACGACCATGCCTGGGTCGTCGAGCATCACTTCCTCGAGGAATATTCGCACTCGCCGTCACCGGAATCCTTCCTGGCCGCGGCGAGCCAGCGCACGCAAAAGATCCGGCTCGGCCACGGCATCCTCCAGCTCACCACCAATCATCCGGCGCGCGTCGCCGAGCGTGTCGCGGTGCTCGACCTGCTCTCCAACGGCCGCTGCGAATTCGGCATGGGCGAGAGCGCCTCGATCACCGAACTGGAGCCATTCGGCCGCGACATGGAGACCAAGAAGGAGGTGTTCGAGGAGGCCGTAGCCGCGATCTTCCCGATGTTCAGGGACGCGGGAAGCGAGCATCACGGCAAATATTTCGACATCCCGTTGCGCAACGTGGTGCCGAAGCCGGTGCAGAAGCCGCATCCGCCGCTGTGGATGGCCTGCTCGCAGCTTCCGACCATCGAGCGCGCCGGCCGTCATGGTTTTGGCGCGCTCGGCTTCCAGTTCGTCAGCGCCGACGCCGCCCATGCCTGGGTGCACGCCTATTACAACGCCATGACCAAGCGGCTGCACAAGCTTGCGGACTACGAGATCAACCCGAACATGGCGCTGGTGTCGTTCTTCATGTGCGCGAAGACCGACGAGGAGGCGCGCGCCCGCGCCGACGGCGCCACCTTCTTCCAGTTCGCGCTACGCTTCTACGGCGCCGCGCAGAACCGCCAGCGGCCCGCGCCCTACACCGTCAATATGTGGGACGAGTACAACAAGTGGAAGCGCGACAATCCAGAGGCCCAGGAGGCGGCGCTGCGCGGCGGCCTGATCGGCTCGCCGGAGACGATCCGCAAGAAGCTCAGGCGCTTCCAGAGCTCGCATATCGACCAGGTCATCCTGCTCAACCAGGCCGGCAAGAACAGCCACGAGCACATCTGCGAATCGCTCGAATTGTTCGGCCGCGAGGTGATGCCGGAGTTCCAGAACGATCCCGCCCAGGCCGCCTGGAAGAGGAGCGTCATGAGCGGCGAAATCAAGCTGGAAGAGATCGACACCCAGGCCTTCACCGACCGCTACGGCAAGCTCGCTGTCAACGTCGCCCCGGCGAGAGCGGCGGCCCCCGGATAGGGGGCACGTTTGACGTCGGCCATGCCCTTATTGGCGGCGCGGGGCCTCCGCATGGGGCCAATCGCCCACTCCTGCGCTGCCGCAACCTTTGCTGGTCGACCATCTCATCGAAACCCTTAGGATGCAGACGATCGTTAACCGTATGATGGGTTCAAGATCCTGTTTGCGCGGGAGGATATGCCGGTTGGGACCGCAATAGTCCGTGCTTGATCTCGCTCAAGGGCTCTGTTTGGATATTTTCGTTGGCCAATTCGAATTTCGGGTCATCGTAGTGAAGCTGAGAAATGGATACCGTTGCTCATGACGGCTCGTTCACCGGAAAGCATCGCGACCGTCCACCGCGCTGGCGTCGGCAATCGGTTGCTGGCGGCGTTGCCGCCGGCGGATCTCGGCTTGCTCACGCCTCACTTCCAGAAGGTCTCGTTCGAACCCGATACCGTCCTGGTGCGGTCGGGCGATGAGCTCGACCCGGTTTTCTTTCCCCATAGCGGTGCAATCGCCTTCATGCTCGACATGCCGGACGGGCAAACGGTTGCAACCACGTTGATCGGACGGGAAGGCGCCTTGGCCTCGTTCTCCGCGCTCGGCCCGTCGCTGTCATCGGTGACCGCGGTTGCTCGTGTGGCCGGCACGGCATCGCAGATCTCCGCCGCCAGGTTTCGGGCTGCCTATGCGCGAAGCGAGGCCATCAGGAATGTCGTGCAGGTCCACGTCCGCGCGTTGCTGTTGCAGCTCCAGCACGTCGCGGCCTGCAATGCGCTGCACCTGGTGGATGGCCGCATGGCGCGGTGGCTCCTGCAGCTCCACGACCGCGTTCCCACCGATCTCCTCCCGGTGACGCAGGAGGCGCTTGCGCAGTTGCTCGGGGTGCGGCGGACGACGGCGACGCTGACGATGGGCAAGCTGCGCGCGGCCGGCGCCGTCCCGTCCGACCGGCGCGGGTTTGTGGAGATCGACCGGGCGCGGCTCGAGCGCGTTGCATGCGATTGTTATGCGCTGATGCAGGACAAGATCGATCGGATGTATTGTCAGGAATTGGCGGCGCCGCAGCCTGCCCTTGCGCCATTCCCGGAGACAACCGCGGCAGTCAAGGCGCAGATGAGGTCCGCTGCGCCCCGTCAATGAGGACACGCTCTGGACGGTTCGGCGTCTACCGCGCCGGAGCGAGCTTGCGCCGTCGCGCCGCGATCTCATGCGGGCTCCCCGCCCTGCTCGATCATGAACGGTGGGCTGCAACTGGGCCAGATCCCGTGCCGATTTACACGCAATCTGCGCCTTTCTGCGGTTTCTTGTGACCGGATGGAATCAGCCCTTCGCGCCAGAGCCCCTCAGGGTGTCCCACGCGGCCCGACTTGCTTGATCGAACGACTTGCGGGACTCTGCCAACGCCGCGCTTAGCACGGACCAGGACTCGCTGCCCGCCTGCTTCAGCTTCTGGAGACGTGCTTCCGCTTGGGACGCGTCAGACTTCAGCTGCTTGAGCGCGGCATCGAGATCGGTGATCCGCGCTCCGGCCACTTTGCCGGCCGCCTCACGGAATCGATTCGCGGCCTCGTGCCACGCCTTGCCCTGCGCCGCTGCGATGTCTTTGAACGTGGCCTGCTGCTGCTCGATCTGCTTGCCGGCGCTCTCAAAATAGGTCTTCATCTGCGCTTCGAAGCCGATCCAGTGCTCTTCGAGATCGGGTTTGGTGCGCGCCCAGACTGCTTCGCCGGCTTCCGCTTGCGTCTTGAGGTGCGCCTGAAATTCATCCCGCCTCTTTTTAAGATCGGCGATGAGCTGCTCTGCCTTCACCTTGGACTCCGCCTTGGCCTCCGTCGCCTTCACCTCAAACGAAGCCAATGCGGCATCCATCTCGTCGATTCGCTCCTTGGCCGAATTGAGGTAAAAATGCATGCTGCTGTGCTCTGACATGACCTATCTCCATTGATTAGCGGATGCGCTGGCGATCATCACATGGCTTCATCGTTCTCGACTTTGAACCTGCGTCAAGCGACTCGTTGCGTCTGCGTCCGAAGCGACGTCATCTCAAGCAGCGACATGAGGAAGGAGCATTGACGTTCCAGATGAAGCTGATTTCTTGCCTATCGCGTCCCTGAGACTGCGGGACGGGTTATCCAACTTGGACGCCGCGTAGAACTCGAGTGGCTCTGCCACCTTGGCATGAGGCGGCAATACGTCCTCGTTGAACGCGTGCTCGCACTTGCGCAGAGCGACGGACATTTTCCGGTCTCCGCCAAGATCAAGCGGCCTGCCATTTCTCATACCATGCTGCAGAGTGCGTCCGCGCACGCCGATATGCTGGACGGCCAGGCCGCTGGATTCGTCGATGTCACCGTCGATTGCGTCTGATGCCATGTCGTGCACTTTCCGTGTTGCGCGCGCGGATCGCCTCACTGTGGGGACAGCCATGAGGCGACCGCCGCGGGCCTACGCCGCCGTCCAGCCGCCATCGATCGCGAGATTGGCGCCGGTGATCTGCGCGGCCTCGTTACTGCACAGAAAAAGTGCGAGCGAAGCCACCTGTTCGACAGTGACAAATTCCTTGGTGGGTTGGGCCGCGAGCAGCACGTCGCTGATGACCTCATCTCTTCTCATCTTGCGTGCATTCATCGTGTTCGGGATCTGCTTTTCCACCAGCGGGGTCCAAACATACCCGGGGCTGATGCAGTTGCAGGTGATCTTCGAACGCGCAAGCTCCAGCGCGACGGTCTTGGTCAGGCCGGCGATCCCGTGCTTGGCTGCGACGTAGGCTGACTTGAACGGCGAAGCTACACGCGAATGCGCCGAAGCCGTCGTGATGATCCGGCCCCAGCCACGCTTCTTCATGCCCGGCACCGCCGCACGGATTGCATGGAATGCGGCGGATAGATTGATGGCGATGACCGCATCCCATTTCTCGAGCGGAAACTCTTCGATTGGAGAGACGTGCTGGACGCCGGCATTGTTGACGAGGATATCCACGGCCCCGAACGTCGCTTCACCCAGCGCGATCAGCCCGGCGATTTCGCTTGGCTTCGCCATGTCCGCGGGCGAATAGATCGCCTTGACGGCGAACTCGCTTTCGATTGCCAAGCGCTCCTTCTCGACATCGGCCGCCTCGCCCATTCCGTTTAGCACGATGTTTGCGCCGGCACCTGCGAAGGCACGCGCACATGCGAGGCCGATGCCGCTCGTCGAGCCGGTCACGATCGCAGTTTTGCCCTTAATAACCATCTCAGTCACTTTGCTCCGTGTGTTGCGCCAGCTGGCGAAGCCTCGCGGTTCAGGCGCGAGTTGGTTTTGTGGATTTCCGATCAGGTGACCAGACTTCGTTCTGAAGCCCGGAACGGACGCCGCGCTGGCTCTTGCAGATAGTCATGGGCCACTCTGCCCAGTCCCAGCGTGAGGTCTGCACGGATGTGAAGCGCCGAGACGATCTCCAGAACGGGCAGATCAGCGACCGGCGCCAAGGCGTGCGGTGTCAGGGAGAGAGCCGCGGGTCCGGTCCAGGCGCCCTTCAACGCGATCTGCTCGAGGCGATATTCAACGAGCTCGCAGATGCGCGGGCTGCCATCGACATGCGGGATGATCTTGAGCAGAAAATTCGGCTCCTCGAGCGCGGCCTTGACCTGGCCAAGATCGGCTTCGCGGTGCTTGTAGCCCATCGTGCCCGTCGCCACCCGCAAGGGCCCGTAGTCGAGCGTACCGATCAGCGTGTCGATCTCGGTCCGCAATGTCGGCTGGCCGAGCTTTTTCGGAAAGCCCCAGAGCTCGCGTCCCCCGGCAATCGGTCCTTCGTCGTTGAGGAACATGCAGTGGTTGTAGCCGCCCGTGTGGCCACGGAACGAGACCGGAATGACCTGGCCGCTTTCCGTGTAGTCGCCGAAGCCATTCGAATCTGGCATGCGGATGAATTCATACTTGACGAGCGGGTTGCGGTCATCGAGTTCCAGCGGTTCGGGCACCACAGCGCGCAGCCTTGCCGGGTCGGTGCGATAGGTGATGATCAGGTACTCGCGATCCACAAACCGGTAAGGGCCCGGCGGATAGGCCGGGCTGGTGAGCGGCATCGCAAAGGCGCGCTTGCGCACATCGTTCTCACGCATGGGGTTCTCCGTGCATCAAATCAGCGCTCTATTCACGGCCATCGTGCTCTAGATCGAAT
Source organism: Bradyrhizobium sp. USDA 3311 (assembly GCF_054062495.1). NCBI lineage: Bacteria > Pseudomonadati > Pseudomonadota > Alphaproteobacteria > Hyphomicrobiales > Nitrobacteraceae > Bradyrhizobium > Bradyrhizobium sp. USDA 3311. The sequence continues at coordinate 3,399,075 of NZ_JBSSFI010000001.1, forward strand.
GTGAAAACTCCGTCCGGGGTGACCGGGCGTGCGAGCACCTCGGGATGACGCAAGGTGCGAAGCGCATCGTGGTAGCCGGCGCGCCAATGGTCTTGCATCGAAAGGCGGGAGAACTCGTAGTCCTTGGAGTGGCCTTCGTGGTTGCGCGCCCGATAGATCAGGTGAACGATGTTGTAGACGTTGGGAGACACCGCGGTGTTCAGGAGCTTCACATCCTCGTGCTCCCTGAGTTCTTCGGGAATCCGGTCCAGGAGCGTCGTGAGCGCACGTCGCAGGCGCTGCACGTGCTTGAACTGGTCGGTGCTCGCGCGCGTGCGACTGGAATATTGAATTTCCTTCTGACGCGTGACGACCTCTGGCAGATTGCCCGGAAGCTGCCCCTTCGCGCTCCAGAGATCGACCTGAAACGCCAACATGTCCTGCGGCACACCCCCATCGATCACCCATTGCAGCGGCGTATTGGAGACAAGGCCGCCGTCCCAGTAATGCTCGCCCTCGATCTCCACGGCGGGAAAGCCCGGTGGCAGCGCGCCGCTTGCCATGATGTGCTCTGGGCGAATCGTGTGGGTTCTGCTGTCGAAATAGACGAAATTGCCCGTTCTCACGTTGACTGCTCCTGCACTGAACCGCGTCATCCCCGCGTTGATGCGATCGAAGTCAATCAGGCGCTCCAGCGTGCTCTTCAACGCGCCGGTGTCGTAGAAGCTGGTTGCTTCGGTCGTGCCGCCGGCGTGGAGCCATGGCAGGAGGGGGCGCGCGGAGAAGAACCCGTTTGCGCCGCATGCCGCGGCAAGGCCCGCGCTCATCTGGTTGAGGATATTGCGCGCATTCTCGTTGCGCGCATCGAGAAACGGGTTTCCGGTCCAGTCCCAAGGTGCAGTCGAAGTTACCTGCGTCCAGAAATCGCGCAGCCGATCAACACGTGACTCGGCCGGGTTGCCCGCGATGATCGCGGCATTGATCGCGCCGATGGAAATGCCGGCAACCCAATCGGGGTGGATGCCAGCTTCCGCCAGCGCCTCGTACACCCCTGCCTGGTAGGCGCCGAGAGCGCCGCCGCCTTGCAACAGCAGGGCTATGCAATCGAATGGCAGCCGCCGTTGGGTGGCCGGCAGGTGTGATCGGGGCTGGAAATTCATGACTGGTCTTGCTCTCGGGTGTGGGATGATCGAGCCGGCGTTGCGGAAGCCGCGATGACCGTTCGCTAAAACAAACTATACGGTATAGTGTATATATTGCGCGTTAATGTGCAACTCACGAGATCGTGCTTCAGTGGCGCGCTGTCACGTTCGTGGCTAGCGCTGAGTTGACCGCTGTCCGACCTTGGGTGGCTCGAGCATCACTTCCTTCAGGTGATCGCCGGTAGCGATGACGACCACGAAGTTGAGCTTGCCATCCTGTTTCATCAACCCGCCAGCGAGCGCCTGTCCGTCCGCCGCGCTTTCCGCGACCCGCACCGCGTCCGACAACTCCTGCTTGATCCACTTCAGGGCTATGATGTTGGCGAGATCCGCGCGATCGAGCTCCTTGAGCGATGACGCGATCTCCGTTTGCGATACCCTTCCGGTGTTCGCATCTATGACATTCTCAAAGACCCGCTCGTTCTTGATCGTGCGCACGCGGTAGACCGGCGGACCGGATATCTCGAAGCTGATGTCTGCGGTCCTCGACCCATCGTGCAGACCCTCCGCAATCGCCATGGCCTGTCCGATCGGGACCTTCGTGGTGTGGAACTGCTCCAACACGCGGCGAATGGCCGCCTCCTCGACGTTGCCCTGCGCGGTCGCGCTTTGCTGTTCGGCGTCGGTAGGGACCTGCGTGACGCCGGCCAGAGCACCGGTGCCGGCGAGGGCCGCGGAACAAACGATGAGGGCAAACAGCTGCTTCTTTGGCATCGCGCATAATCCTGTGGTGTTCTTCATGATCGGTGGTCTAGTTCGGCACGAAGGCGTACCGGCTGATCTGGAAGCCTGGATGCCGAGCAGATCGCCACAACTTTCGAGGCCGCGCCGGAGCGAGCTTGTGCCGTCGCGCCGCGATCCGATGCGGGCTCCCCCGCCCTGCTTGGTCATGAACGGCGGGCTGTAACTGGGCCAGGCTCTCGCGAACGCGTAGATCGGCCGCCGCCGGGTTGCCGTCATCGTCGCGCACAACGGCGCCGCCGACTTCAGTTTCGGGCAACTGCGGTGGAGCCTGGGCGATATCGTGCTCGGCGGGCGCGGGACGCAGTCCGAACCCGCTGGTGTCGATGACGGCCGCTTCGGGGCCCCTCCGCTCCGAGTGGATCCGGATCGGCGGCAACGCAGAATGCTGCTCCGTGAGCCGGCTCGGCGAAGGTGCGGGCAACACCCAGTCGGCCGCCAGAAGCAGCAGGAGCAGCGCCCCTCCAGCGGAGAGAAAATACGCCCGCAGGGGCATCTCGGGCTCGACGGCGGCGCTCGCACGTCGCGACAGGACAGACTTCCTGCTCACGGCCTGTTCCCAGACATGAAATGATTCCGTCTCGTTTTCAGAAGCTCGTGGGCCGCGGGTGCCGGCACGCGCGTTCGGCGTCGAGATAGCCGCGCTCGTCGAGCCATTCGATCGGGCAATAGGCCATCGCCTTCGGGTCGATCACGTGCCCGTCGCGCTTGAGGGCCGCTCGCGTGCCGGTGCGTCCGCTCCAGACCGAAGAGCCGGTGGCCGGCTCCACGTCCATGACGTCGAACACTTCGATGAAGTTGAGCATGTCGAACGTCCAGGATGCTCACGCGGCGGGCGGGGAAGGGGGCTCGACGCCTTCAAGCGCGACGCCTCTGCGGACGAGTTCGGATTCGATCGCGTCGAAGATGGACTCGACCGGCGCGAGCCACACCGTGACCCAGCAGATGATGCAATCGCGAGCAAGCAGCAGTCCCGACGTCATGCGCGGCCCCTCCGGCTGGCCGCATGCCGCACCGGCGCGGGTTCGCCGACGGCGAGCGCGTGCACCCAGGCGAGCACCGAGATGGTGAGACCCAGCAGCAGGCTCACGCCCACGAGCGACACGGCCACCATCAGATTGAGCGAGGCGACGGCAATCCCGGGCCAGGGATTTTCCCGCACGAGCGCCAGGAACAGGCTTGACATCTTCGGTCTCCTAAATAAACTACACCGTATATTTCATATACAGCGCGGATCGCGGGATGTGTCAAGAGCCGAGACTCACAAGCCCGTGTTCGTCCTGGTCGGGCGAGGGGACTTCGGAGTGAGGTCAAGGTTCCCTTTGAAAGCAGATGCCTCAACTTGAGAAAGGATTCGATATGTTCAAGAACCGGTTGGTGCTCGCACTCCTGGTGCTCGTTGCGTCGGGCGCCGCTGCGTTCGCGCAGGAGGACCGCGGCACGGCTGAGCAGAGAGCGGCGTGCACGTCTGACGCGTTTCGCCTGTGCGCCGGCTACATCCCCGATCCCACCAATGTGGAAGCCTGTCTCAGGCAAAGAAAGTCGGACCTGAGCGAAGCCTGCAGAGCCGTGTTCGACCATGCAGCCGCTGCGGCTTCGGTCAGGACCGTCGGGTCGCACCGATAGCGCGGCGCAAGGAATGAGGAACGATCGTATGAATACGATATATGCGCCTGCTTTCGCCGCGTTCGGAGGCTCGGCCTTCGGAGCGATTTCCACGATTGTGACGGGATGGATGTCCCGGCGCCGCAGACTCCGCGAGCGCCATCAGGCGCACGCGGTGTCGAAGCGCGAGAAGCTCTATCGCAGCTTCATTGAGGAGGCGTCCCGACTTTACGCGGACGCGCTCACCAGCGACAAATCCGAGATCCCGGCATTGGTGAACTTGTATGCGCTTATCGGGCGCATGCGGATTCTGTCCGAGGATGAGGTGGTCCATGCCGCAGAGCGGGCTGGCCGGCTGATCATCGAGACCTACCTTGCCCCGAACACCCCGTTCGTCGACCTGCCGGGCTTCCTGGAGGAGATGGATCCGTTGCGTGAATTCGGCGAAGCCTGCCGGCGTGAGATGCACGCGATTCCGTTGCGTTGAGGCCGAGCATGCTGAAGGCGCAGACGACCCGCCAGACTGGATTGTCCTGCACGCGTGAACGAATCGTGCAGGCTGCAATCCGCTTGTACCGGGAGATCGGGTACCGGAAAACCACGGTTGCCGACGTCGCTCGCGACGCTTCAATGTCCCCCGCAAATCTCTACCGGTTCTATCCCTCCCGCCGGGCGCTCGAGGAGGCCGTCGTGACGGAGCTGCTCGACGAGGTGTTGGCGGCGGCCGCAAGTGCAGCGCGAAGCGGCCGCTCGGGCCTGGAGCGCCTGAATGCAACGTTTGGCGCGATCTCCCGGCTGCATGAAGACCGGCTGGCAAACGATGTCCGCTTGCACGAACTGGTGGTGGCCGCAGGACAGGCGAACTGGCTGGCCAGCCTGTCTCATGCGGATCGGCTTCGTGGTGTGGTGCGGTCGATCATCGCGGCGGGGCAGGTGAGCGGGGAGTTCCGCGGCGGGAGCCCGATGGCGCTCGCCTGCTGCCTGCTGGACGCGATGGATGCTTACCTCAACCCCTCCCGTGTCAAGGCGACCGCCCTTCGGCCAACGTTCGACGAGATGATGCGCTTTTGCGCGGGGGCGCTTTGCAATGCCGCGTTCGCTGGCCCGGCGCCCCATCAACTCATCAACGTTCAGGCCAGTATGCGCTACAAACCCGCCTGTTAAACCCGACGCTCGATTGGCTCACGGCGTCCAGTCTGCCTCACAGGCCGCGAGGAAGAAGCCGACGCGTTCGCGCATGAAGGACGGCAGCTCCCGTCTCAGCTCCTTCGGTGTTTCCCCGACCAGCGAGCGAAACAGCATCGGCAGCAGGATCAGATCCAGGAAGATCTGAGCGGTGGCAAGGCTTCGCTTGCCGCCGAAGGGCCCCTTTGGAGCGCGCGCCAGCTTCTGCGTCGCTTCATTCAAGAGTTGGGAAACGGCGTTGACGGAGCGATCGCGCGCGGCGTCGTGGACGTTGCGGCTCAACTCGGGAAAACGCTGCGCTTCAGCGATCGTGGCGCGAACCATGCCCAACGATTCCTCGATGAGCTTTTCCACGATGGTGGTGCCGAGGTTCGAGAGCTTGTCATGAAGGGTGCGGCCCTCGGCCTCGACGCCTTCGAAATCCGTCAGCCTGCTGATGGTGCGGGCCACCACCGCCGCGAACAGTGCCTCCTTGCCGGGGAAGTGCGCGTAGATGGTCGGCTTGCTCGCCGGCGCCAGCTCGGAGATGTCGTCGATGCTGGCGCTACGATAGCCCTTCTCGAGAAAAAGCTGCTGGGCTGCGTCAAGGATCCGGACCTGGACGTCGCCGGCAAGGTCTTTGGTCGGTCTGCCCCGTTTCGGGGTGCTCTTCTTGGTCATCCGTCGATCCTCCAGTCACGAGTCTGTGCGCGCGCAGATCGCACTTGACATGGCGGGCCGGAAAAGGCAACAAAAAGAAAATATACTGTATAGTTTATTTAATCGCCGCGACGTCCATCAGGGCCCGCGGCGGCACCTCCCGGACAGTCGAAGCCGCAAACCTGTGTGCATTGGCCTTGCGACCGTCCGGTCGACCTCAGGAGAGAGCGAATATGTCGTGCCCCGACCCGGACCGCCCACAACACGGCATCCTGCTGCGCGAGTTGCATCACAGGGTCGATAAGGGGATCGCCTCGGCGATCGATCTGGTCTCGGCGGCGGTCATCCGCGCCGACGGAGCGGAAGCAAAGGCCGCCCTGAGCGACGTCGTGGAGCTGCTGCACGGACATGCGGAGCTGCATCGGGCGCTGGCCATGCCGGACGGCGATGTCCTCAACGATGCCGCGACTTACATTCGCCGACTGGGCTGCGCCATGCGCCAATCCTTTCTGGATCGAATGGGGATCCGGCTGACGCTCACCACCGAGTCTCTCCCGCTTCAGCCCGAGCGCTGCGGACGGCTTGGCCTGATCGTCCACGACCTCATCGTCAACGCAGCGAAGCATGCGTACTTCGACGCGCGCTCCGGCGAGATCAAGGTCAAGCTGTCGCGCATCGGCTCGGTCGCGAACTGCGTGGTGCTGGACAACGGCTCGCGGCCGGCGCGGGCCTTGGGCCGGGAGTTCGAGATCAGCAATGACCTTGCGAAAGGGCTCGGCGGACGGATCGAGCACGGCTTCGCTGCCGAGTTCACATCCGTCGTGGTCGCGTTTCACCTGAGCGAGCGGGAGCGGCAGGCAAGCTGGTCGATGGCGGCGCGCCGCATGAGGCGGCCGCGCCGGCTGAAGACCAACGCGTCCGTGACGCCCGGCTCGGGCGCCGGCCTCCCGGATCAGATCGAGCGTCCGGCCGCGATGCGCGCGGATCCAGATTCACTGCGAGCGCGCCCGAACGAACGGGCCACGCTGACCACGGGCCCGGACGTCCTGGGCAATCTACTGTCACCCTCTCACCGTACGGACGCGCTATGAACCCGCGTTATTCGAACCTCTCCAAAATCGGTCGAACCGAGCGCTTGCTGAGGCCTCTCGGTGGCCTGGCCCTCGCACTTGTTGCTGCCGCGCTTGGCGGCTGCGACGATCACGCTGCCAGTCCTTCCGCGCGCGCCGCTGTCGTGCGCACGGAAATCGTGCAGCCGAGAGATCGGCAATCCTCGCTTACCCTGACCGGTGAGGTGCAGGCCCGCTTTCGGGCGGATCTGTCGTTCCGCGTCAGCGGGCGCGTCCTCGCGCGCTATGTCGATGTCGGGACCCACGTGAAGGCCGGCGAAGTGCTGGCCATTCTCGACCCGGCCGAGCAGGAGGCCGATGTCGATGCCGCCACCGCCGCCGTTCTCGCCGCAGAATCCCAGCTGCGTGTGGCAAAGGCGACTTTCGATCGGCAGACGGCGCTGATCGCAAGCGGCTTCACCACGCGCACGGCCTACGACCAGGCGCAGGAAGGGTTGCGAACCACGGAAGGTGCGCTTGAAGCGGCAAGAGCGCAGCTCGGAACCGCGAAGGACGTGCTCGGCTATACCGCGCTGCGAGCCGAAGCCGACGGCGTCGTCACCGCACGCAGTGTGGAAACCGGTCAGGTCGTACAGGCTGCCCAACCGGTATTTTCACTGGCGCAGGACGGGGACCGGGACGTCGTCTTTGACGTCTATGAGTCCATTTTCCTCGGTGCTGCCGACCGAAGCAGCGTTTCGTTGGTGCTGATCTCCGATGCGACCGTGACCGCAGGCGGTCAGGTTCGGGAGGTCTCGCCGGCGGTCGACGCGAGGAGCGCGACCATTCGGGTCAAGGTGGCGATCAACGACCCGCCTACCGCAATGACGCTTGGAAGCGCCGTCGCGGGAACTGTGAGAGTGAAGACCGAGCCGCAGATCGCATTGCCCTGGCGCGCATTGATGGCGGCGGGCACCAGCCCTGCGGTCTGGACCGTCGATCCGGCAACACGGACCGCCTCGCTGAAGCCGGTGACGGTCGGTGGCTACGAGGCCGGAGAAGTATTGATCAAGGCAGGTCTGGATCCGGGCGAGCGCGTCGTCGTGGATGGCGGCAAGCTTTTGAGCGTGGGCCAGCCCGTGACCTATGAAGGAGACCGCTCATGACGGGCCGCGCAACGATCGTGGCTGGCCCGCTTGCATGCGCGCTCGCGCTTGCCGGATGCCAGCAGGAGACGAAGGCGCCCGAGGCCGTGCGGCCCGTCCAGTCGCTGCTTCTCGCAGCGGACCACGCGGACGATGCCGTTGCGGTGGGCGTTATCGAACCGCGCTACAAAACCAATCTCGGCTTCCGCGTGCTGGGACGTCTGATCACGCGTCCCGTCTACGTCGGTGACCTCGTGACTGAAGGACAGACGGTTGGCACGATCGACTCGACCGCCCTTGAGCTCGCCGTTCGCGCGGCCAAAGGCCAGCTTGCCAAGGCCGAGGCGCAGTTCGCGACCGCTCGCGCGACGGAGGAACGGCAGCGAACGCTCATCACCACCGATGCAACCACGAAGCAGATGCTCGATAACGCCGAGCAGGCGCGTGCCGGCGCCGAAGCGACGGTTGCGCGCGAACAGGCCAATCTGACCAAGGCGGTCGAGCAGCTCGGCTATTCGCAGATCAAGGCCGACTTCGCCGGTGTGGTCACCGCAGTCGGTGCGGACGTCGGCCAGGTGGTGTCCCCCGGCCAAAGCGTGGTGACGATCGCAAGGCCCGATATCCGCGAAGCGGTCGTCGATATCGGACCGGACTATCCGCTGCCGCTGGAGGTCGGTCTGCCGTTCACGGTCAGCCTGCAGCTCTTGCCGGCGGTTCAAGTGGAAGGCACCGTTCGCGAGATTGCGCCGCAAGCCGATCCGGCAACACGCCTGCGGCGGGTCCGCATTGCGCTCAGCAATCCGCCTGACAGCTTCCGGCTCGGCGCGACTGTCACGGCAAAGCTCGGCAGGCAGCAAGGCCCGGTTCTCCGGCTGCCTGCGTCGGCGCTGCTCGCCAAGGATGGCGCCAATTTCGTCTGGATCGTCAATCAGCCCGCCAGCACGGTGTCGCTGCAAAAGATCGATGTGGCGGCTGGCCAAACCGGGGCGCGCGTCACCGGTGGACTTGCTGCTGGCGCACGCGTCGTCACCGCCGGGGTCCACAGTCTCAAGCAAGGACAGCACGTCCGTATCGAACAGGATCAGCAGCCATGAAGTCGTTCAATCTCTCCGACTGGGCGCTCGGTCATCGCTCGCTCGTCTGGTATTTCATGATCGCCTTCATGGCGGCGGGACTTTTTGCCTATCTCCAGCTGGGACGGCAGGAAGACCCCGACTTCACCATCAAGACCATGGTCGTCCAGGCGCAGTGGCCGGGTGCGTCACCCGAGGAGATGACGCGCCAGATCACCGACCGGATCGAGAAGAAGCTCGAGGAGCTGGAATCGCTCGATTACACCAAGAGTGTGACGGTTGCGGGTCAGGCCACCGTCTTCGTCTATCTGCGCGACAGCACCAAGGCTGCCGACGTGAAGCCGACCTGGATTCGTGTTCGCAACATGATCGCGGATATCAAGGGCGACTTCCCGCAAGGGGTGATCGGGCCCGGCTTCAACGATCGCTTCGGCGACGTGTTCGGCAATATCTATGCCTTCACCAGCGACGGCCTGAGCCAACGTCAGCTGCGCGATCATGTGGAGGACATCCGTGCCAAGGTCCTGACCGTGCCCGATGTCGGCAAGGTGGACATCCTGGGCGCACAGGACGAGGTAATCTATCTCGAATTCTCCACCCGCAAGATCGCGGCCCTTGGCCTCGACGTTCACGCGATCATGAGCTCCTTGCAGGGGCAGAATGCGGTTGCCCCATCCGGCGTATTCCAGGAGGGGCCCGAGCGGATCAGCGTACGCGTGAACGGCCAGTTCACGTCGGAGGCAAGTCTGAAGGCGGTCAATCTGCGCATCAACGATCGCTTCTTTCCCCTGACCGACGTCGCAACCATCACGCGCGGTTATGCCGATCCGGCCAGGACCTTGTTCAGGTACAACGGCGAGCCGGCGATCGCGCTTGCCATCGGCATGAAGTCCGGCGCGAATCTGCTGCATTTCGGCGAGGCGCTGAAGGAGGAGATGTCGAGAATTACTGCCGACTTGCCGGTCGGCGTCGGCGTTCACCTCGTCGCCGATCAGCCCGTCGTTGTCGAGCATGCCGTGTCCGGCTTTACCGAGGCGCTGTTCGAGGCCGTGATCATCGTTCTCGGCATCAGCTTTCTCAGCCTGGGCATGCGCGCCGGCCTTGTCGTCGCGATCGCGATTCCGCTGGTTCTCGCCATCACCTTCGTCGTGATGGCCTATGCCGGCATTTCGTTGCAGCGAATTTCGCTTGGCGCCCTGATCATCGCGCTCGGCCTGCTGGTCGATGACGCCATGATTGCCGTCGAGATGATGGTCGCGCGTCTCGAGGTCGGCGATCCCCTGGAAAAGGCGGCGACGCACGTCTACACCTCGACCGCCTTTCCCATGCTGACCGGAACGCTGGTGACCGTGGCCGGCTTCATTCCGATCGGGCTCAATAACAGCAATGCGGGCGAGTTCACCTTCACGCTGTTCGTGGTCATCGCCGTCTCCCTGATCGTCTCGTGGATCGTGGCGGTGCTGTTCACGCCGTTGCTCGGCGTCACCATCCTGCCTGCCAGGATGAAGGGCCATCACGAGCAGAAGGGGCGCGTCGCGCAGTTGTTCACGCGTCTCCTGCTCGTCTGCATGCATCGCCGCTGGACGACGATTGGCGTTACAGTCGCCGCCTTTCTGCTGGCGCTGTTCGGCATGAATTTCGTGCAGCAGCAGTTCTTCCCGTCTTCGGATCGCGCCGAGCTCGTGATCGACTGGAATCTGCCGCAGAACGCATCCATTGCCGATACCAACTCGCAGATGGCGCGCTTCGAGCGCGAACAGCTCCAGGGCAGCAATTCGGTCGACCGCTGGTCGTCCTATGTCGGCACCGGCTCGCCGCGCTTCGTCCTGTCCTTCGACGTGCAGACCGCCAACACCTGGTTCGGCCAGATGGTGGTCGTGACCAGGGGCGGCATCAAGGCGCGCGATCAGGTCAAGGCGCAGTTCGAGGACTATCTGAAGAAGACGTTCCCCGGCACCGACACCTACGTCAAGCTGCTCGAGGTCGGGCCCCCGGTGGGGCGTCCCGTGCAGTTTCGCTTGAGCGGGCCCGACATCGCGAAGGTGCGAGACCTCGCGCAGAAGCTCGCCGGCATCGTGCGGAGCAGCCCCGATCTCGGCAATGTCGTGTTCGACTGGATGGAGCCGGCCCGCGTCGTCAAGGTGGACGTTCTCCAGGACAAGGCGCGGCAGCTCGGCGTCACCTCGGAGGACATTGCCTCCACCTTGAACTCCGTGCTCGAGGGCACGCCGATTACCCAGGTGCGCGACAGCATCTATCTCGTCAGCGTCACGGGACGTGCGACGGCGGCTGAACGTGCCTCCATCGACACCCTGCGCGACTTGCAATTGACCGCGCTCGGCGGCCAGGCCGTGCCGCTCGGTGCGGTGGCCAATTTGCGTTACGAGCTCGAGCAGCCGACGATCTGGCGGCGCGCGCGGATCCCGACCATCACGTTGAAGGCCGGCATCGTGGGCAACGCGCAGCCAAAGACCGTCGTGGATCAGCTCGCGCCGAAAGTCGCGGAGTTCACCAAGACGCTGCCGGCTGGCTATTCGGTGCACATCGGCGGGTCCGTCGAGGAGAGCGCCAAGAGCCAGGCGCCGATCGTTGCCGTCGTTCCGCTCATGCTGTTCGTCATGGCCACGGTGCTGATGATCCAGCTGCAGAGCTTCCATCGCCTGTTTCTGGTGTTCGCGGTCGCGCCGCTGGCCGTCATCGGTGTCGTCATGGCGCTGCTGCCGAGCGGTGCTCCGCTCGGCTTCGTCGCCATCCTCGGCGTGCTCGCCCTGATCGGCATCCTCGTCCGAAACTCGGTGATCCTGATCGTGCAGATCGAGGATCTCAGGAAGGAGGGGCGACCGGCCTGGGACGCGGTGGTGGAAGCGACCGAGCATCGTATGCGGCCAATTCTGCTGACGGCGGCCGCGGCAAGCCTCGCGCTGATTCCGATCGCGCGCGAGATTTTCTGGGGGCCGATGGCCTACGCGATGATGGGCGGCATCATCGTCGGCACGCTGCTGACGCTGCTGTTCCTGCCGGCGCTGTATGTGGCCTGGTTCCGCATTCACCCCGATCACAACGATAACTCATCCATGCACGAGCCCGCAGCGCCCGCGCACGGCATTTCGCCGGAGCCGGTCTCCGCGGCCGCGCCGGTGCCGGTTCTCGAACCACAGATCTAACAAGGGAAAGTACAATGCTTCGCAACACAGGTCTGATGCTGTCCATCGGTGCGGCACTTGTAACGGTGACGTTGACGTCAAATCCGGCGTCCGCGCAATTCCCGCCGCCGCCGCCCATGGCGGGGCCTCCGCCGATAGCAGCCGGAGGTCCTCCGGCCTTCGCGGCTCGTCCGCCGATCGGACCTGGCGGTGTGCCGCATGCCGGCCTCGGCGGCCCGGCGCCCCGCCTCGGTGCTGGAGCTGCACCGCGCGGGGCTCTCGCTGGAAGCGGGCGCGGCAGCCCGGCGGTGGCGAACGCCGCTCGCGCCACATCCGTCACCTACAACCGCTTCGGAGGCTACGGCCGCTACGGTGGAGCCCGGTACGGCTATCGCGCCGCGTATGCGGCCAGCGCTTACGCCGGAGCCGCTGCCGGCTACGCCTATGGCGGCTCGCGCTATTCCTCTGACAGTGACTGCTACTACGTTTACAGACGTTACCGGCGCGTGATGGTGTGCGAATAGACCGCACACCGACCGCTACGGCGAGCTCGCCATCAACGCCGCCCCGGCGAAGGCGGCGGCGGGGTAGGGCGTGTACTCCCCTAGATCAATCCCTTGTTGGACGCGTTTTTTGCCGCCGAGTTTCCGCCAGCGTAATGGCGCCGCTAGCCACCAGGACAATGACGATGACCGTGGCAAGCGCCTCCACCGAGGCTAGGGTGTCGTACCAGCTGTTCCAAAGCTCAAGCATGCGCTGGCCTCTATCTGAGCGGGCGTCCACCAGCGATAAAATGCGCTCCGTCGAAAGGACGTGCCTTCGCGCACAGGGACAATGCTACGTTTCGTCGCGCGCGCTTTGATCGCGCGGCAACATGACCTATGCCCGGCGCCCGAATATCGAGCGAACGTAGGTTCCGGTCGCCGTGCACAGAGATCGCCCGCGGCTATGTCGAAGATGTTGGCCGACTGTGAAGTAGCTTACATCCCGTGTTCTTGGCCCGGGCTAACGTGGCGGAAGCTTCTTGCTTTGAAGGAGGCATCCAATGCTCGCAGCAATCAAATGGAACTCCCGATACAACGCGCGCGAATGGGGGATGATGGTTGGGGCGCTCGCCGTCCAACTCCGTGCACTGAATGCAAATCGACGGAAGGGCGAAAGCAAGCCGAGGCGGCCGCCCTGGAAATACTTCGACGATACCCATCATTGGGACACAGCCGCGGAGGAATGGGTCCCCAACAATGATCGGTGATCAGGCTTCAAGATCCCTTTCGCTGATGGACCTGGTCGAGCGGTGCGGTCACGTACAAGCAGCTGGATCGGGATGTGCGTCGGGACTTCCCGAAGAGTGACGCAGCAGCGCGCCGCCGACGGGGCGTAGCGCTACGGCGCCGGGCCGGGACCCGGAGGCGGCATGGTAACGGCCAGCTTCCGGCACGCCGCCCTTGCTGATATTCTCCGCCAAAAGACGTTTGGCGGAGGATAACGATGCGGCCCCACGGGATGGCCTCGAATATAGCGGCTGGCGATGTCACGCCCGCGGTGCTCGCCATCGGACGGCCGGATTTTCCGAGCGTGCTGATCGATACGCTGCGCCGGCAGGCCGATGTCGGCCATTGCATGGTGTTTGCGCTGAGCCGGGCCGGCGCTGCCCGCTGCCTGCTCGATGCCGGCAACATCCCGATCGGCGGCGATCTCGGCGCGGCCTATGCCGGGCAGTTCCACGAATCCGACCCCAACCGCGATGCGCTGTTCGAAGGCGAGGGCGGCGCGTCGATCGTGCTTCCGACTTTCGCCCCGCGCATGTACGGCGCGCGCTACCGGAAAATCTTCTTCAACGATTCCGGCATCGTCGACAAATGCGCGACCGCGATCTGGGTCGAGGACACCTGCTTCTACGTCAATTTCTATCGCATCGCCGCGCAGGGCCGCTTCAGCGACGCCCAGCGCGAACGCCTCCAGGCGATCGCACCTGCGATCGGGGCGAGCGTCGCGCGCCATTTTCAGCGGAGCGCAACGCCCGATCAGTCTCTCGCCGCGCTGTTCGCCACCCACGCGCCGCTTGCCGATCTCACGCCGCGCGAGCGGGAGGTTTGCCGGCGCATCCTCGAAGGCTTCAGCTCCGAGGCGATCTCGCAGGCGCTCGGCATCAGCCTGCATTCGACGCTGACCTACCGCAAGCGCGCCTATGGGCGGCTGGGTATCTCCTCGCAGAATGAATTGTTTTCGATCGTGCTGCGCCTGCTCGCGGGGCCGAGCGGCCTGAACTAAGGGGTACTCTCAGGTCCGCTAACTCGAAATGGGTAGTTTCCTCAATGAACCCGATTTGCGATGATGCAGGGCAATTGCGGTGGCCGCCGCGGTTGTAGGGGGGCGGCCTTGGTTTCTATCAGGGTCAGCGACGGGCCGCTTAGCTCCGATAGGTTTGTGCGACTTTAGATCCTCGAGCTGTAGCTCCAATTCGCAGTTCTAGGAGGCCGCAATGGCAAATGTCTATTCAGTTCTGTCAATGTCCTTAGTTGCTACCGTTCTCATGGCTGGCAATGTCCAGGCCCAAAGCATTCCTCCGGAAGGCTCCGTCTTCGTTATATTCACCGCCACGCCCATTCCGGGCCGATGCCGATCGGCATCGGCAGAGAGTTTGCCCTCGTGAACCAAACGCGCGCCATCTCTTCGTCCGTCGGCACTGCAGTGATCAATCCGGTCTGAGCGCATCTGCATTGTCGCACCGATCGGACGTAGGGTGTCGATCAACCGCTTGGTGAACGGGAAAGTAGCGATCTTCGATCTTTATCAGGGAGATCAAAAGGTCAGCCATGATGGACAATCCAACTGCCTGGTCCAGGCGTCGACGATGTCCGATCCACGATCGCTAACGCCGGAGATGAATTTCCGCCAAGGCACCAGATATGCCGGCGTCCTGGTCGCGATTGGAGTGATCTATTTCGTCCTGGCAAAAGGCGGCCTCGCTCTCGCCTCTGTTCATCCCAGTGCAACGCCAATTTGGCCGCCGACGGGTCTCGCGCTGGCGGCGGTGCTGTTGTGGGGATATCGGACCTGGCCCGCAATTTTCATTGCAGCGGTGATCGCCAATGCGACCACCGCCGGCTCCGTTGCCACCGCAATTGCGATTGCTTCCGGCAACACTCTTGAGGCCGTCGTTGGCGCTTATCTGGTCAATCGATGGTCGCGTGGACGTCATACGTTCTCGAGACCAAATTCCGTCGCGAAGTTTGCTCTGATCTGCATCGTGATCGCGACGCCGATCAGCGCCAGCATTGGACTGACCAGCCTGGCGACCGCCGGGTACATCGATCGGACCAATTTCGCGAACGCCTGGGTCACATGGTGGCTGGGAGATGTGACCGGCGCGCTGGTCATTGCCCCCGTTGTCGTGCTTTGGGTATCAAGCTACGACCATGCTTTCAACCGCAATGATTGTTTGGAGACGGTCGGCGTCCTCGCAACAGCGGCGGCTGTTGGACTCATTGCTTTCAGTCCCCTGATCGAGCAAACGCCGAGCAGAGATCCACTGGGTTTTCTCGCGATTCTGCCAATGTTGTGGGCGGCACTGCGCCGCGGTCCACGTGACACCGCAACGGTTGCGCTGGTGCTTGCCGGCATCACGGTTTGGGGGACGCTCACGGGCGGCGGCCCCTTCACGACCACGGACCTCAACGTTTCATTCCTGCTGGTGTTGATGTTCCTGATCAGCATTACGGTTCCGAGCTTGTTACTGAGCGCCGACGTCGAGGTCCGCAAGAGGGGGGAGAAACGTCTGCGCCGCGCGCAGGTCGAACTCGAACGGAAGGTCGCAGAGCGTACGCAGGAGCTTGAGCTCGCCAATGCAGCAAAATCGCGCTTCCTTGCCATGGCAAGCCACGATTTGCGGCAGCCATTGCATGCACTGGGCTTGTTCATTGCCCAGCTGCGCATGCCGCTCAGATCGGGGGAACGGACAAGGACGATCGAGCTGATCGATGCAACGCGCAAGGAAATGGATGAAATGCTCAATTCGCTGCTGGATATGTCCAAGCTGGATGCCGGAATCCTTATACCCACAATTACTGAATTCCCGATCGCGCGCCTGTTGCAAAAAATTGAGACGACGTTTGATCAGGCAACGCGAGAAACAGGCTTGCGTCTACGCGTCAGGCGAAGTGACGCCTGGGTGCGGAGCGACGCCATGCTGCTCGAACGCATACTGCTCAATTTGGTATCCAACGCTGTGCGCTATACGTTGCGGGGTGGGATCATTGTCGGCTGTCGCCGGCGCGGTCAAATGTTGCGCATCGAAGTATGGGATAGTGGTCCCGGCATTCCCGAGGATCAGAAGCAGAATATCTTTGGCGAGTTCTTTCAACTGGCCGCCCGAGACCGGAACCGGTACGGCAGCATGGGGCTCGGCTTGGCTATTGTCGACAGGCTTCGCCTGCTTCTCAACCATCCAATCGACTTAGCTTCGACCGTGGGCCGAGGTTCGCGATTCGCGATCCTGGTTCCGATGGCCGATGAATGCGATACATCCGCCGAGCCCGTCGACTCTCCCCACCCCGCGGCCTTTGCAGTCGAAGGCAAGCTCGTTCTTGTTATTGCCGATGCTCCGATTGTCCAGCAGGGAACGGGCGGATTGCTTGGCAGATGGGGATACACCGTCCTTACCACCGGATCCGACGAAGCGGCACTTATCCGACTTGCGGAGCGCCAGCAACGCCCCGATCTCATCATCTCGGATTATCATCTTGCGAATGGTAAGACCGGGATCCGAGCCATTGAAAAAATCAATGCGGCGTTCGGTTCATCCATTCCAGCTATTCTCATCAGCGGCGATACGGCACCTGAACCAGCACGTGAGGTCAAGGATAGGGGATACATTTTGCTGCACAAGCCTGTCGACCCGATGCGGCTCCGCGCTGTCATGCACGAGCTCTTGATGGATCACGGCGATGGGAGGGATACCCGGGCGGCTTCATGACTCGGATTTCGGCGGCGATTCCCAGCCCATTTTCCCCACTTTGATGACTGCCTCGGTGCGGCTCGTTACGCTGAGCGCCTTGAGAACGACCGTGATGTGATTTTTCACTGTCGGCACTGCCATGTTGAGCGTCTTGGCAATGATCTTGTTGCTTTTTCCCTTCATCAGAAGCGCAAGCACTTCGATCTGCCGATCGGTCAATCCGAGACCCCTGAGAAAGTCGGGCGTCGTCGATTTATTTGCAAGCCGCCGAGACGGTGCGTCCTCCAGAATTTCAGAGGGAATGTAAATGCCGCCAGAGAACACCAACTCAATTGCGTTGAGCATGACCTCTCGTTCGGTTGTTTTAGGGATGAAACCCAGCGCGCCAAGTTTGAAAGCGCGCTTGACTGTGTCTTGATCATTCGAGGACGAAAGAATGATGATAGCAATGGTCGGATAGCTGTCTCGCAGTTCGCGGAGGACAGAGAATCCATCTCTGTCAGGCAAATTGATATCAAGCAGGATGAGGCTGATGTCGGGATGTTCCTCGACTATGTCCACTGCCTGACGGCTGCTCGAAGCTTCAAATATGACGGCTTCTCGCTTCAGCTGTCTCAGGACCGCGCACAACGCCTCGCGTATCAATGCATGATCGTCAACAATAAGGACTTTCATGAAAAGCTCTCCGTCATCCCATGGCACGGAGATCCAATTTGAGAAATCATACACCCGCCCTTGGGTCTTTGGCGAGGAAGAGGCTGGCGGGGAGACCGGCCTCGAGACCGTCCACTCTTCATCGCTGGTCCAGCCAGCGGCTCACGGTTAGACACTCAAGATAGAAGTTGAATGCCGTTGTATGCTGTAATTGTAATCAGCTCACGGGACGCCCAAAAAAGCGAGTGCGGATCACCAGAGTCGCGGATTCAGACTGCGGATATCTGTAAGTACCTTGATCATAGGACCTAGGAACCCCTCCGTGAGGACCTCCGGCTGATTTACGCGCGGTGCCGTTGAACGATAATCGTCACCCGACAGCTCCCGCGCCAGGAGGTTCTACCAGGCGTCGCCGTAATTCGCGGCCGGGTTCGGCGCGGCTGATGCTTTTCGTCAGTTTCGGTCCCTCTTGAAACGTGTTCGGACGCCGGACGGGGAACCAGATGCTTGATCGAACTGCCACCCTGAAGCCATTCGCAGGCGCGGTGCCGGAGCTGAACGGCTACGGCCGCGATCTGCGCATTGATGCCTGCCGCGGCATCGCGCTCTGGTGGATCTTTCTTGACCATGTCCCGAACAACATCGGGAGTTGGCTGACGCTGCGCAACTACGGCTTCAGCGATGCGGCGGAAGTATTCATGTTTCTTTCGGGTTTGACCTGCGCGCTGTCCTACGGCAAGGCACGGCAGAGCGGGGGCTGGACCGGCGTGATCGGCCGGACGCTGTGGCGAAGCTGGGATATTTATGTCGCATTTCTACTGCTTACCCTCGCCTGCGCCATCGTGGTTCACCTCGCAGGCGGCGGCCCTCTTGCCGATAAGAGCAATACGCGCATTCTGTTGGATCAGCCGGGCGTGACGCTCGCGCACGCGGCGATCCTGCAATACCGCCCGGTGAATACCGACATCTTGCCGCTCTTCGTGCTTTATCACCTTTTGTTTGCGCCGCTGCTGTGGCTGCTGCTGCGAGCTCCGAACGCAACGCTGGGCGCGTCGCTGCTGCTCTACGCACTGGTGCACGTCTTCGGCTGGACCATCCCGGCATGGCCGAACGGCCACTGGTTCTTCAATCCGCTGGCCTGGCAGCTGCCGCTTGTGCTTGGCGCGTGGTGGATCATCGAGGGCAAGAGAGTTCGACCGTGGGTGACCTCACGCACCGTGCTTGTTCCTGCGGTTCTTTATCTGCTGATCAGCCTCATCATCGCATTGAGCTGGAGCGTCAAACCGTTGGAAGCGTTGGTCCCTCGGGCACTCCTGACGCTGTTTTACCCGATGGACAAATCGAATCTCGCTCCATTGCGACTGCTGCATTTTCTGGCCCTTGCAGTCTTGGCCGTATGGCTCATGCCTCGCGATTGGCGAGGGCTGACGACGCCGGTGATGCGTGGCGCCATTCTCTGTGGCCGGAATTCGCTGCCAATCTACTGCCTTGGCGTTCTGCTGACGCTGGCCAGCCACATGGCGCTGCTCGACATTTCGGAGGGGCTGACGATGCAGATCGCGCTCAGTGTTGGCGGCGTCCTGGTGATGATCGTGGTGGCGGCGCTGCTGCATTTGGTCATGATCAAACCCAGGCAGCAGCTGCATGCGAAGGCCGTCGAGCAGCCAACCAGGTCTGAGCTGGTCATCAATCCCATGACAGCCAGGGCACTCGGCGTTGACATTCCGCCCGCGGTACTCGCCTGTGCCGACAAGGTTGATCGACTAAAGATGCTGTTTGCTCCGGTGCGCGAGTCCGGCTGCGGCGCGGATCCAGTGCCAGCAATCGCGCACGCCTTCGGGCCACCAGCGAAAAGTGCGGGTCAGGATGTGGATTAGATCACAAGGACCGACAAGGGACTGTGGAGCCTGCCCCTTGATCGTCCGGCCATCGTACAGGAGCCAAGGCCATGATTTCTCAACCAAGGACCCACAAGAGAGCGATGTTGATCGCGGCGTACGTGACGTTGGCCTGCGTAGCGGCATTTCTGTCGGTCAACCTGACATCACCCACCAGCGCCGCGCTCGGCGCGGACTGGCAGTGCAGCCGGTTTGCCCTCGTATTTACGACCTGCACCCCGGTGGGTTCACACGAGACCCTTTCCACTGGCATGCGCAGGCTGACCTAGGGTTAAGACCCAATTATCCATGTTGAGATTCAACGGGTTGGTCAACCGAATCGGGGGCCAACAGATGCGGGCGAACTTGGTTTGGTTTAGCGACGGGCAGTACGCGGGGAATTTGGCAGAGTATCTTCGAGGCGGCGGGCCGAACCTGCTGAACCGCCGGAACGAATGGCTCTCGACGGCACGCATGTCAAAGCGCATCGCTGCGCTGGCGGCGGAAAAGGGGGGCGTCGGAACAGGCGATTGGCATCACCAGGGGCGGGCGCAACAGCAAGATTCACGGCCTTGTCGATAAGCTGCGCCGCCCGTGGGTCTTGATCCTCACGCCTGGCAATACCGCCGACTGCACAGTCGGGGCGGCAGGTGTCAGTCTGCTCGACGGCATCGCCGAGTTGCTCGGTGACAAGGCTTATGACAGCAACTCGTTCCGCGAGTCTCTGCGCAAGGACGGCATCAAACCGGTAATCCCAGGCCGGTCAAATCGGAAGAAACGCATACGTCACGACAAGCAAGCCTATAAGGATCGCAACGTCATCGAGCGCTGCTACTGCAGGCTCAAGGACTTCAGGCGCATCGCAACGCGCTACGACAAACTCGCTCGGAACTACTTCTCAGCCCTGTGCCTCGTTGCCGCCGTGGCATTCTGGCTTTAGTCGTGCGCGGTTTCCGCTTTTGGGATAACATGGCGAGCGTGTCGGCACCCGGATGACGATGGGAAACCATGACGGGGAGCTTGGAATGAGCTCGCAGCGAGTGTCGGGAACCGCCGTGCAACGAACCATTGCCGTCCTGGGCTCGGCGGTTTTCTTCGTGGTCGCCCCATGTACGCTGGCGGGGCTCGTTCCATGGTCGATCACGGGTTGGCAATTCCGGCCGCCGTTCCTTGGTCTGGAGCTGACGCGCGGCATCGGCGCGATAATGATTCTCGCAGGCGTGCCTGGGCTCGTTGACGCATTTGCGCGTTTCGCGCTGCAGGGTCTCGGCACCCCCGCGCCCATCGCGCCGACCCGGAATCTCGTGGTGACCGGTCTCTACCGTTATGTACGTAATCCAATATACGTCGCGGTCGTTGCCATCATCCTGGGTCAAGCGGTGCTGATGGGCGATTGGCGCCTCATCGTCTACGGCGCGCTGCTCTGGCTCTTCTTCCACGTCTTCGTCGTGGCGTACGAAGAACCCACGCTCGAGCGGACGTTTGGGAGTGAGTACGAGGCGTTCCGCGCCGCCGTCCCGCGCTGGATACCGCGGATGACCCCATGGCGGTTGAAATGATCGGTGGCCCGCGGTTGTGCGAGCCGCTGCTCGCGACCGGTCTCGGACGCTTCACCGGCGCCGCGAGCAGGCACGCTGTCTGGCGCTCGGTTGGAATGTCGCCTCTGTCGCTTCATGGCCCTTGACGAACGTTGTTTGTGCGTTTGTCGATGTCCGCTGTTGTGGGTCATGCGGACCCGCTACCGTGCGCGCACCCCCTGTCCCAATCGCTGGGGACAGACGGCAGCTCCTGAACGCGCTAGTCTGGCGGGACACAGCAGGGAGACCGCCTTGAGCACCGCGCCGCGCATCGACATCGACCCGGCCGCGTTCTGGGCCGACCCCTATCCGATGCTCGCGAACATGCGCAAGGAGGCGCCGATCGCCTTCGTGCCGCAGCTCGGCTCGACGCTGCTGACGAGCCGCGACGACATCTCGATCTCCGAGAAGCAGATCGACGTGTTCTCCTCGCACCAGCCCGCCGGCCTGATGAACCGGCTGATGGGCCACAACATGATGCGCAAGGACGGCGAGGCGCACCAGGTCGAACGCCGGGCGATGTTTCCGACGGTGTCGCCGAAGACGGTGAAAGGCTACTGGACCGCGCTGTTCCAGGCCCATGCCGACCGCATCATCGATGCGATCGAGCCGGGGCGGATCGACTTCATGCGCGATTTCGCGCTGCCGTTCTCCGGCGAATGCCTGAAGTCGATCACCGGCCTCACCAATATCGGCTTTGCCGAGATGGACGCCTGGTCGCAAGGCATGATCGAGGGCATCGCCAACTATGTCGGCGATCCCGCCGTTGAGGCGCGCTGCCATGCCGCGACGTCGGGCATCGATGCGGCGATCGACGACATGCTGCCGGTCATGCGCAAAAATCCCGATCAAAGCATCCTCGGTGTGCTCCTCGCGTCGGGCATGCCGATGGAGAGCGTGCGCGCAAATGTAAAGCTCGCGATATCGGGCGGCCAGAACGAGCCGCGCAAGGCGATCGCCGGCACGGTGTGGGCGCTGCTGACCCATCCCGAGCAGCTCGACCTCGTCCGGCGTGGTGAAGTCACCTGGCTCCAGGCCTTCGAGGAATATGCCCGCTGGATCTCGCCGATCGGCATGTCGCCGCGGCGCATCGCAAAGCCATGGTCGATCCGCGACGTCGCGTTCGAGCTCGATGAGCGCGTGTTCCTGATGTTCGGTTCCGCCAACCGCGACGAGAAGCATTTCGAGCGCGCCGACCAGTTCGACGTGCGGCGCGACACCAGCAAGAGCGTGGCGTTCGGCGCCGGCCCGCACTTCTGCGCCGGTGCCTGGGCCTCGCGCGCCATGATCGCCGACGTCGCGCTGCCGACATTGTTCGCGCGTGCCGGCCGGATCGAGATTGCCGATGACGAGCCGGTGCGGATCGGCGGCTGGGCGTTCCGCGGCTTGCAGAATTTGCCGGTGAGATGGCTACACTAGGCCGGCTGGAAGGGAGCTTCGCGCCACAACAGCTCCCATTCGCCGATCATGCCATCATGCTCCTGTCTTGCCCGACGGGTCAAACGACTCGGCCTGCCGCGTAAGCTATTGATCCGACTATGGTCGGCTACTGTGCATGGGGTTGTTTTCGACGTTTTACGTTCCGGCCCTGCATCGTCGCACCAAATCCCCGCGGCTCTCACATTCGCGTGCGGAAAAATTCTCCCTGCATCATCGCGGCCGCTTGAAAGATTAATCATGCGCCCTGCCACGCGCGCAGTGCTCGCATCGCTATTTTTCCGCGTGTCTCGACACCTCCGGCAAGCCGCACCATCATTCCCTGGCGTGAATGAATGACGGCCGCATGCGGCCGGGAGTGTTGAATGCAGCGTCGGGACTTCCTGAAATTCTCCGTTGGAACGGCAGCCGCGGCTGCGTTCGCCTCGCGCGTCCGCGCGCAAGGCGCGGTGAAGGAAATTCGTATCGGCTATCAGAAGAACGGCGTGCTGGTCATCACGCGCCAGCAGGCCGCCCTGGAAAAACATTTCGCAGCCTTAGGCATCGAGGTGAAATGGGTTGAGTTCTCCTCCGGCCCGCCGATGATGGAGGCCATGAATGTGGGCAGCGTCGATTACGGCGCGGTCGGCGATTCCCCGCCGGTGTTCGCCCAGGCCGCGGGCGCCGCGATCGTCTATGCCGCCGGCCAGCCCATCACCAACGGCCAGGGCATTCTGGTGCCGAAGGATTCGCCGATCCGCGCCATCGCCGAGCTGAAGGGCAAGCGCGTCGGTTTCACCAAGGGCTCCAGCGCCCACAACATCGTGGTGCAGACGCTGGAGAAGGCGGGCCTCACCTATGCCGACATCACCCCGGTCTATCTGACGCCGCCTGACGCCGGCCCCGCCTTCGCCAACGGCAGCATCGAGGCCTGGGCGATCTGGGATCCGTACTTTGCGATCGGCGAGACGAGGCAGAACGGCCGCATCCTGATCAACGCGCGCGAGGTCACCAAGACCAATTCCTTCTACATCGCCAACCGCGACTTCGCTAGGAATCACGGCGCCATCCTGCAACAGATCGTCGACGTGACGACCGCGACGGCCAAATGGGCCGAGCAGCACCGCGACGAGGTCGCCAAATCGCTGGCGGCGGTGACAGGCATTCCCCTGGAGATCCAGACCATCGCGGCGAACCGCTCGGCCTTCGTGGTCGGTCCCGTCACCGACGACATCGTCGCGACCCAGCAGGGCGTCGCCGACCGCTTCCATAAGCTCGGCCTGATTCCCAAGCCGATCGTGATCCGCGACATCGTCTGGCGCAACCCGGCAGCCTGATCGTGCCGACCAATCTCCCCGTTTCAAAAGGTCTAGACATGAGGCGCATCGTTCAACGCGTGATCGCAGCCATCGTCATGTCGATCAGCATCGTCGCGGCCGCCGTCGGCACGACCTACGGCTAGTCATCGGAGCCCATCCATGAGCCAATCCAAAAGCAACATCCTCTGGTTCCTGCCGACCCACGGCGACGGCCGCTATTTGGGCACCGCGACCGGCGGCCGCGAGGTCAACTTCAACTATCTGCGCCAGATCGCGCAGGCGGCCGACCAGCTCGGCTATTTCGGCGTGCTGCTGCCGACGGGGCGGTCTTGCGAGGATTCCTGGATCGTCGCCTCCTCGGTCGCGCCGTTCACCGAGCGGCTGCGCTATCTCGTGGCTGTCCGGCCCGGCCTGCAATCGCCGAGCGTGGCCGCGCGCATGACCGCGACGCTCGATCGCGTCACCAACGGCAGGCTCCTGATCAACGTCGTCACCGGCGGCGATCCCGTTGAGAACAAGGGCGACGGCATCTTCCTTGGCCATGACGAGCGCTACGAGGTCACCCGCGAGTTCCTCAACGTCTATAGCGACCTGCTGGCCGGCAAGACCATCAATGTCGAGGGTAAGCACATTCGCATCGAGGATGGCAAGCTGCTGTTTCCCCCGGTGCAGTCGCCGCGGCCGCCGCTCTATTTCGGCGGTTCGTCGGACGCCGGCATCGATGTCGCGGTCGATACCGTCGACAAATACCTCACCTGGGGTGAGCCGCCGGCCCAGGTTGCCGAGAAGATCGCGAGGGTGAGGGAGGTCGCGAGCGCGCGGGGCCGAAAGCTGTCCTTCGGCATTCGCCTGCACGTGATCGTCCGTGAGACCAATGAAGAGGCCTGGCGTGCGGCCAACGAGCTGATCAAGCATGTCAGCGACGATACCATCGCGCGGGCGCAGAAGAACTTTGCCCGGATGGACTCCGTCGGCCAGCAGCGCATGGCGCAGCTCCATGGCGGCAGGCGCGACAAGCTCGAGATTAGTCCGAACCTGTGGGCCGGCGTCGGCCTGGTGCGCGGCGGCGCCGGCACGGCGCTGGTCGGCGACGCCCAGACCGTCGCGGCGCGCATCAAGGAGTATCAGGATATCGGCATCGATACGTTCATCATGTCGGGCTATCCGCATCTGGAGGAAGCCTATCGCTTTGCCGAGCTGGTGTTCCCGCTGCTCTCGCTCGATCACGCCAGCAACGTGACGCGGCTGCATCACAACAGCGGTCCGTTCGGCGAGACCATCGGCAACGACATCCGTCCCTCCAGGCTGGAATCGCAATCATGAGCCTCATCGACAGCATTTCTCTGCCACGCAGGATCCGCCTGCCGCGCGCGGGGGGCCTCGTCCAGTGGATCGTGCCGCTCGCCATCGTGGCGATCTGGCAGCTCGCCTGCGTCACCGGCTTCGTGCCGACACGCGTGCTGCCGGCGCCGAGCGACGTCGCGCTCGCCGGCTGGAAGCTGCTGCTCTCCGGCGAGCTCGCGCGCAACATCTGGGTCTCGTTCTGGCGCGCCTCGATCGGTTTCCTGATCGGCGGCAGCATCGGCTTCGCCTTCGGGCTTGCCAACGGCCTGTCGCAGCTCTCGGCAAGGCTCACCGACACCACGCTCCAGATGGTCCGCAACGTGCCGCACCTGGCGCTGATCCCGCTGGTCATCCTGTGGTTCGGCATCGACGAGAGCGCAAAGCTGTTCCTGGTGGCGCTCGGGGTATTCTTTCCGATCTACCTCAACACACTGCACGGCATCCGCACCGTCGATCCCCAGCTGATCGAGATGGGCCGCATCTACGGCATGAGCGACGGCGAATTGTTCCGCCGCGTGATCTTTCCGGGCGCGCTGCCCTCGATCTTCGTCGGCATCCGCTTCGCGCTCGGCATCATGTGGCTGACCCTGATCGTGGCCGAGACCATCGCGGCGTCCTCAGGGCTCGGCTACATGGCGATGCAGGCGCGCGAGTTCATGCTGATCGACGTCGTCGTGCTCTCGATCCTGATCTACGCCCTGCTCGGCAAGCTCGCCGACAGCGCCTCCCGCGTGCTGGAGCGTCTGACGCTCTCCTGGCACCCCGCCTTCCAGAAACGTTGAGCAGAAATACTGGGAATCACATGCAGACAGCCCTTCGGACCTCGCTTCCCGAAACCGAGCTCGCCAGCCGCGCCAATTTCGCGCCTCACGCCCGCGTGGTGCGCGAGGAGCGGGTGGTGCAGGCCAGCGGCCTGCCGCTCAGCATCCGGGGGCTGCGAAAGTCCTTCGGCGACAACGAGGTGCTGCGCGGCATCGACCTGCACATCCCGGCCGGCCAGTTCGTCGCCATCGTCGGAAAGAGCGGCTGCGGCAAGAGCACGCTGCTGCGCCTGATCGCCGGCCTGGACAAGATCGATGCCGGCAGCATCAGCTTTGGCAGCGACGTCCAGCCCGAGGATATCCGCGTGATGTTCCAGGAGCCGCGGCTATTACCCTGGGCCCGCGTGCTCTCCAATGTCGAGGTCGGTCTCGGCCGCGATCGTTCGTCCACCGATGCGCATGCCCGCGCCGAGAAGGCGCTGACCGAGGTTGGTCTCGCCGACAAGCGGGACCAGTGGCCCTCGGTGCTGTCGGGCGGCCAGAAGCAGCGCGTCGCGCTCGGCCGCGCGCTGGTCTCCCGTCCGCGCGTGCTGGCCTTCGACGAGCCGCTCGGCGCGCTGGACGCGCTGACCCGCATCTCGATGCAGCGGCTTCTGGAGCGGGTCTGGCGCGACCAGGGCTTTACCGCGATCCTGGTGACCCACGACGTTTCCGAGGCGGTCGCGCTGGCGGACCGGGTGCTGGTGATCGAGGAGGGCCGGATTGCCCATGACGTCGTGGTTAACGCAGCCCGGCCCCGGGAGCGCGGCTCGGTCGAGCTTGCGGGCCTCGAAGGCTCGATCCTGAGCCACCTTTTGTCGGCGGACGATCGTACCTAAATAGAGGGAACCCCGCTTCGGGGACCACGCCATGAATGTAGTGCCTCGCGATCTCATGACTGAAATCCCCGTCTCGCCCGCCGATTTCCGCGGCGCCATGCGCCACCTCACCGGCGGCGTCAGCGTCATCACCGCCGGTCGGGGCAAGGACATCTCCGGCATGACGGTGACCTCGGTCACCTCGCTGTCGGTCGAACCGCCGACGCTGCTGGTCAGCATCAACCGCGATGCCTCGTCCTTCCCGCTGATCCGGCGTCACGGCGCCTTCGGCGTGAACATCCTCAACGCCGACCAGCTCGACGTCGCCGAACGCTTCGCCGGCAAGGGCGGGCTCAAGGGCGCAGACCGCTTCGCCGGCGCCCGGTGGGTGACAGCGGTCTCGGGAGTCCCGCTGCTGGTCGGCGCATTGTCGGCCTTCGATTGCGAGGTCGAGGAGATCGTCGAGCGGCACTCGCACGGCATCGTCATCGGCCGTGTCAGGGACGTCAGGAGTTCGACGCGGACCGCGGCGCTCGCCTATTGGCACGGCCAGTACGTCGCGGTCGACCAGGATGAAGACGCGGCAAGGCTCGCCGAGGTCAGCCTTCCCGCGCGCACCCGGCGCGGCGTTTGATCGCCGCAAAGAGGCAGCACGCAGGCTGGCCTTTTCCCTGTCATCGCTCTAGAAGCGCCCTGAGCCTCCCGTCCGGGACGGCAACGGAGCGGAACGATGAAACGCGTCGCGACCTGGGCCTTCTACGCCATCGGCGCGCTGGCGATCGCTTATCTCGCGCTCTACGCCTATGCCATGTTCAGCGGCCAGCCGATCATTCCCGGCGACCCCATCCACATCTTCCGCAAGCCCGACGCACCGAGTTATTCGTGACGCCCGAGATCTCGTAGGGTGGGCAAAGGCGCACTTGCGCCGTGCCCACCATCTTCGCTGCGAACGAAATGGTGGGCACGCTTCGCTTTGCCCGCCCTACAGAAGTTACGAATTCACCCTCTCAGAATCGCCAGCGCCAGCGCCTGTGCGCGCGGCACGATGCTGTCGATCTCGAGATATTCCTCCGGCGTGTGCGCGAGCCCGCCGACCGGGCCGAGGCCGCAGATGGTCGGCGTGCCGACCGCGGCGGTGAAACCGGAATCGGCGCAGCCGCCGGAGAACTCGCCCTGGAGCGTGGTGAGGCCGACCTGCCTTGCGGCGGCCTGATAGCCTTCGAACAGCGTCTTCGAGGCCTCGCTCTGCACCACCGGCACGAACTCGCCCTTGATCGTCAGCGTTGCGCTCGTGCCCGGCACATAGGAGGTCGCGACGATTGTCTCGATCGCGGCCATCACCGTGGCGCGGTCTGCGGGATCGACATAGCGCAGATCGATCTGGCCCTCGGCATAGGGCGCCGTCGTATTGACGGACTGGCCGCCGGAGACGAGGCCGACATTGAGCGTGATGCCCTTGTCGAGATTGGTCAACGCGTGGACCTGGACGATCTTGTGCGCGAGCTCGCCGATCGCGCTGACGCCGGCGGCGAAATTGGCGCCGGAATGCGCGGCTTTGCCGGTGATGGCCAGATGCATGAAGATGCCGCCCTTGCGGCCGGTGACGACGTTGCCTGTGGGGCGGCCCGGCTCGGAGTTGAACACGGCACGCGCGGCGCGACCTTCGCGCTCGATCACGGGTCGCGACGAGGGCGATCCGATCTCCTCGTCCGAGGTGATCAGCACCTTGATCGGGTGCGGGCTGCCGCCGAACTTGTGGAAGGCGGTCGCCACGAAGATGTTCATCACGACGCCGGATTTCATGTCGGCGACGCCGGGGCCATAGGCGCGGTTGTCGCGGATCGTGAAGGGACGCCGTCCGGCCTCGCCCTTGCCGAACACGGTGTCGCGATGGCCCATCAGCAGCACCGGCTTCTCGTTGCTGCCGGGCTTTGTCACCTCGGCATGAATCGCATCGCCGAAGGTGGA
This sequence comes from Bradyrhizobium sp. USDA 3311, assembly GCF_054062495.1. Classification (NCBI taxonomy): domain Bacteria; kingdom Pseudomonadati; phylum Pseudomonadota; class Alphaproteobacteria; order Hyphomicrobiales; family Nitrobacteraceae; genus Bradyrhizobium; species Bradyrhizobium sp. USDA 3311. The sequence goes on from NZ_JBSSFI010000001.1 coordinate 3,427,566, forward strand.
GTTGCTCTCGCGCCGGAACGGGATGCCGTGCTCGGCGAAGTGCCGCTCGAACCGCGCCCCGACCGCATCGACGCCCTCCTTGTCATAGGACCCGGAATCGATGTTCACGACGTCGCGCAAGAGATCGATCATCGCCTGCCGCTGCGACGCCAGCCAGTCCGTGATTTGAGCTTCAGACATGTTTACCCTCGTGTGGTTCTCACGCGGGGTTATACGGCCTTGCGCAGGCGCGACCTAGTCGGAGAACGCGGTGCGGCCATGCCGCCGTCTGCGGGTTTGGACGCACACTGTCTCCTCATCGTCGTCCTGGCGAAAGCCAGGACCCATACCGCGGAATCTACCGATGGAGGGCGGTAGGAGTACCGGACGACGAATCTTCGTCAAACTCCTCTCTGGGGTAATGGGTCCTGGCCTTCGCCAGGACGACACTGCGGATGTGGGCACCAGCCTTAACGCTTCGGCTCCGCCATCGCTTCCACACCGCGAAGCTGGGTCGCGACGGTCAGTGCGCCGATCTTCCGACCCATGTCCTTGCCGACCTCGGTCGAGAACCGGTAGTGAAAGCCGGCCCAGATGCGGGCGTTGGAGACTTCGTCGCTGTAGTCCTGGAGCCGCGACCATTTGCGCGTGACACCTGGTGCCGTGGAGCTGGTCAGCGAAAACTCGCCGAAATCTCCAACGACGCTCTGGAGCACGGTCGAAATCGCCGCCGACGTGATGCAGTGAGCACAGGGATATTCCGGATGCATCGGCGTTTCGCCGAGTGGCAGCCAGGACGGGTCGCGTGGCGTCGCCGGATTCGACGTCAGGTCGGCGTTGCGTATGGCGGTGATCGGTCGCCAGAGATTGTAATGGTATTTTGCATCGAACACCGCAACGAGGGCGTCGTTGCCGGCAATTGACGTCAGCGCGAACAGCCGGGCGCAGTCGACGAGATCCATGCCCTTGGCCATTGCAGCTTGCCTCACGATCGGATTGTAGGTGCGGGCACCGACAAAGAACCAGAATCGGCCGATCGTCGTTTGCTCCGGCGTCCGGGTTGTACTGCTTCGGTTGCCGACCTCGCGGATTTCGTTGACATCCCGGGTCCACACCTCTGAACCAAGCGCCGGCGGCGGGCCGGGGCGAAACTGCGATCCGGAAACCATGACCCAGGGCGTCGTTGCGCCCGTGGTTGAGAACAGCGGAACGGTGGTCGGAACGTACGCGCCCGGTGTCGTCAGGGGGCGGTAAGTTTCCGGAGCGGCGCTGCCATCGTTCGCACGAAGCTCGATGATCTGCATTGCGGCCTCTTTCCCGAGGCTGATGCCAGCGATCTTGGACGCGCCGTCGGCAATCGGCGCCAGAGAATTCGTCAGCGTCGCATCCAGGTCCGGCTTGAGGTCCGGATAGACCGACAGCAGCACGTCGTGGGCGGCAACTGCCGCCGCAGCTTCCCGCGACGTCGAACGATCCGCGGGCAAGGAGAGCTTGTAGGGCGCGTACCGGCGGTCGATCGCGTTGACCGCCTCGAACATCGCGACGTGCATCATGGACAAGACGCGGCTGTGGGGCGCTGGAAGAATTTGCTTCTCGGCAGCGATCGCGTCGGCCTTTGCATTCCAGTCCATGATCACGTCGGCGCGTGCCAGCGACGCCGAGGCCGCGATCAGCGCTACAATCAGCGATAAGCGGGAGATGGTCCACGAGGAGCATTTCATGGCGTGCCCTTTCGATCTGAAGGACGTTTCGCGAGGCGGCTCTGGCCGACGTCGCGTCGCGCTGCCCGCGGACTCTAGCGATCTTGATGTGGCTTGATTGTGAACTGCTTCACTTGCCGCACGCGGTTCAACCGAGAAGCAGATTTTTCTCGGCCGGCAGAACAGTGGTGTCCCGAATGGGTAGGCTTGGCTTACCGTTCGCGCCGCATTGTGCAGTCGGCTATAGTCGGCGCAAGCTGCCAGTTGGACGTGCCGAAGTCCGTAGCTCAATTTTCAAGGCAGCTCGCATGCCGTCGGCAGGCCGTGCCTTGCTCTCGTTTGAGGGCGTCTTTTCTAGGACGACATTGTCACGGTGTAACCTCAACGGAGAGAAACATGCCGTTGTTCATCTCGTACGTCTCATACTCAAATGCCGGTATCAAGGGAATGGTCGACAAGCCGGCCGATCGCACATCGGCCATCGGCGCGCTGGTCGAGAAGGCCGGTGGGAAGCTTCAGGGAGCTTTCATGACCACTGGTCAACACGATGCAGTGCTCGTCACGGAGTTTCCTGACGGCTCCGATGCCATTGCGATTGGAATGGTGGCCGCTGCGGCTGGCGCCGTCTCCAAGATCGAAACCGTACGCGCTTGGAAGATGAGCGAGTTCAAGAGCATCGCGGAGAAGGCTTCCAAACTCGTGAGCACCTACGTTCCGCCGGGCAAGTAGACTCGTGCGGGCGCGCTAGATCTCCTAACGTCGTCCCAGCCTAGTGCGCAATTCGCACTAGGCCGGGACGACACCTATTGTGTGGTGACTGGTTGCGTTCTCCTCAAAGAGAAAATGCCCGGGCCAAGCCCGGGCATTCGCATTCTCTCAATTCTCGAAAGAAGCTCTACGCCCCCACCATCGGCATCCGCGGATATTCACCCGGCGTCCCCGCCGGGGTGATCGGGATGCCGCCGTCGGCGTATTCGTTGAGCTTGTTGCGCAGCGTCCGGATCGAAATCCCCAGGATGTTGGCGGCGTGGGTGCGGTTGCCGAGGCAGTGCTTCAGCGTCTCCAGGATCAGGTCGCGTTCGACATCGGCCACGGTGCGGCCGACGAGCGCGCGCGTCACCTGCTCGGCGGCCATCGTGGCATGCGCCACGGCCGGTACCGTCTTGGCGAGGTCGAGGCGGTCGCCGTCCGGGGTGAGGATCGCGTCGGGGCCGATCTCGTCGCCCTGCGCCATCAGCACGGAGCGGTGCATGGTGTTTTCGAGCTCGCGGACGTTGCCCTGCCAGCGGTTGGTCGAGAGCACGCGGCGCGCTTCCGCCGAGATCGGGCGCATCGGCACGCCGTTGGCTTCGGCGTACTTCTTCACGAAGTGCTGGGCGAGCTCGAGGATGTCGAGGGGACGCTCGCGCAGCGGCGGGATCTTCAGGTTGACCACGTTGAGGCGGAACAGCAGGTCCTCGCGAAACGAGCCTTCGCGCACGGCCTCGGCCAAATTGCGGTTCGAGGTCGCGATGATGCGGATGTCCACCGGCACCGGCTTGGTGCCGCCGACGCGGTCGATCACGCGCTCCTGGATGGCGCGCAGCAGCTTCGATTGCAGGCGGACGTCCATCTCCGAGATTTCGTCGAGCAGCAGCGTGCCGCCGGTCGCTTCCTCGAACTTGCCGATGCGGCGGGCGATCGCGCCGGTGAAGGCGCCCTTCTCGTGGCCGAACAGCTCGGACTCCAAGAGATGCTCGGGGATCGCGGCGCAGTTGATCGAGATGAACGGGCGCTTGGCGCGCGACGAGCGGGTGTGGACGTAGCGGGCCAGCACTTCCTTGCCGGTGCCGGATTCGCCGGTGATCATCACCGAGGCATCCGAGCCTGCGATCTGCTGCGCGAGCTTGATCACCTTGGCCATCGCCTCGTCGCGATAGACCAGCTCGCGGGAATCGTTGGCGACGGCGGCCAGCACCGCCGCGATCAGCTCCGGATCCGGCGGCAGCGGGATGTATTCCTTGGCGCCGGCGCGGATCGCGGCGACCGCGGCGCGGGCGTCGTTGGTGATGCCGCAGGCGACGATCGGGGCGTGGATGTGCTCGGCCTCCAGCCGCATCACGAGGTCGCGGATGTCGAGGGCGACGTCGACCAGCAGCAGGTCGGCCCCCTTGCCGCCGCGCAGCACGCGCATCGCCTGCTCGTGATCCTCGGCGTGGGTCACGGTGGCGCCGTTCTCCATCGCGATCTTGGTGGCGGTGGTGAGCTGGCCCTTCAATGTGCCAACGATGAGAAGCCGCATGTCAGTCTCCTGTCCGTCTGGTCGCGCTGCCGCGCGTCATTCCCTGCGTTCGCGCAATAATTACGTGCGTTCGGTCTTGATGATTTCGGTCATGGTCACGCCGAGCTTGTCCTCGACCAGGACGACCTCGCCGCGGGCGACCAGCTTGTTGTTGACGTAGATGTCGATGGCCTCGCCGACGCGCCGGTCGAGCTCGAGCACGGTGCCGGGCCCGAGCTTCAGGAGCTCGCCGACGTCCATCTTGGAGCGGCCGAGCACGGCCGAGACCTGCACCGGCACGTCGAACACGGCCTCGAGGTCGGCGGCGGCGCGCGCCGCATATTCGTCCTCGTTGTAGCCGACGTCGGTGCCGGTTGGCGGCATCGGGCCGTTGAGATCGGGCAGCGGGACCTGTCCGTCGGTGTCGCTCATGGCTTAGCTCCCCCTGCGGGACGCGATATAGCGTCCGACCATTTCGTCGATCTTGGCCGCGATGGCGCCGCGCTCCAGCACGACGCCGCCATCGGCCCATTCGATCCGGCAGTCGCCGGTCGCAATCTCCGGCTCGGCCAGGATCACCAGCCGGCCCTCGAAGCCGCTCTGCTTGGCGAGCCGCTCGATCTTCTCGCGGGCGCTGTCGTAGAGCGCGTCGTTGATGCGGACGACGAGATGCGGCGTCGCGACCAGATGCGAGAAGCAGTCCTTGACCAGCGCCACGATCTCGCCGAACGGCTCGGCGGCGACCAGGTCGGCGCACAGCTTGCGCGCCACCGCGACCGCGACCTCGACCGCCTCGGTCTCCATCTTGATCTCGATGTTGCCCATGCCCGAGGCGACGCCCCGGATCGCGATGTTGATCTCTTCCATGGCGAGCGCGACGCGGCGATCGCTCTCGGCCTTGGCCTCGCGCTGGCCGGCGGCAAAGCCGTCCTGATAGGCGCGCGCCTCCGCTTCCGCGACCTTCTGGGCGATCTCGGCCGCGGTCGCGGCCTTCTCGCGCGTCCGGTCCGGCGCGGCGAAGTCGGTGTCGAACAGGAATTTTGCCGGAGCGGCCATCAATACACCAGTTCGTCGTCGGCGCGGTTCTTGGTCAGCATGATCTCGCCCTTGGCGGCGAGATCCTTGGCGAGGTTGACCAGCAGCGCCTGCGCCTCGTCGACGTCGCGCAGACGGACCGGGCCCATCGCCGCCATGTCGTCCTGGAGCATCTTGGCCGCGCGCGAGGACATGTTGCCGAAGAAGAAGTTGCGGACGTCCTCGTTGGCGCTCTTGAGCGCGACGCCGAGCTTGTCCTTGTCGACGTTGCGCATCAGGGTCTGGGCCGAGCCGGAATCCAGCTTCACGAGGTCGTCGAAGGTGAACATCAGAGCCTTGATGCGCTCGGCCGATTCCCGGTTGTCCTCTTCCAGCGAGGTGATGAATCGGGTTTCGGTCTGGCGGTCGAAATTGTTGAAGATTTCGGCCATCACCTCGTGGGCGTCGCGGCGGCGGGTCTGCGACAGGTTGGACATGAATTCGGTGCGCAGCGTCTTCTCCACGCTCTCGATCACCTCCTTCTGCACCGCTTCCATCTTCAGCATGCGGTTGACGACGTCGAGCGCGAGGTCCTCGGGGAAGATGCCGAGCACGCGCGCGGCGTGCTCCGGCTTCAGCTTCGACAGCACCACCGCGATGGTCTGCGGATATTCGTTCTTGAGATAGTTGGCGAGAACCTCTTCCTGCACGTTGGAAAGCTTCTCCCACATGTTGCGCCCGGCGGGGCCGCGGATCTCGTCCATGATGCCGTTGACGCGCTCCGGCGGCAGGTATTGCTGGAGCAGCCGTTCGGTGGCGTCGAAATTGCCCATCAGCGCGCCCGAGGCCGACATGCGCGAGACGAACTCGAGCAGCATGTCCTCGACCGTGTCGACCTCGACGGTGCCGAGCGTCGACATTTCCAGCGAAAGCTGGCGCACCTCGTCGTCGTCGAGCATCGACCAGATCTTGCCGCCGTACTGCTCGCCCAGCGCCAGCATCAGGATCGCGGCGCGCTTGGGTCCCGCCACCGCCTCGGTCTTGGCGCCCGCACGGCTGCCCTGGCGGGCGCCGAGCGTCGAGATCACGCTGGTGATGTCGTTGGAGTTGGCGTTTTGCAGGTTGGCGGCCATGTCAGTTCACTTCTCGATCATTTCGCGGGTTCGGTCAGCCATTGGCGGATGATGGCGACGGTTTCGTTGGGGTTGCGTTCGGCGAGCTCGCCGACACGATGAACTGACTGGGCATGGACCTGGCCCTGGATGGTTGCGACGTCGATCGCGCTGGCGGCGCCGCCGGGCAGCAGCGCCTGGCCGGCGGCCGGCGCGGCCTCGTCCGAGGCGGCCGGGCCGGAGAGCACGCCACTGATGGCGGCGGCGACCTCGTCGGAAGCCAGGATGCGCTTGACCAGCGGGCGGATCACCATGAACAGCACGACCAGGCCGAGCAGCATCATCACGCCGAGCTCGACGAAGTACATGACGTCGTCCTTGGTGAACTGGAGCATGCCGAGGAAGCCCGACGGCTCGGCGATCGGGGCGGTGGAGGGGGCATCGGCAAAGCGCAGATTGACGACCTCGACCTGGTCGCCGCGCTTCTGGTCGAAGCCGATGGCCGAGCGCACCAGGGTCGCGATGCGGTCGAGCTGCTCCTTGGTGCGGTCCTGATAGGCCAGCTCGCCCTTGTCGTTCTTGCTGTAGATGCCGTCGACCAGCACCGCGACGGAGATGCGGTTGACCCGGCCGGCTTCGGTCACCTCGGTCTTGGTGGTGCGGGAGATCTCGTAATTGTTGGTCTCCTCGGTCTTCTTGCTCTGGTCCTTGGCCGCGACGCCGTTGTTCTGCTGATTGCCCGGCAGCTCGTTGTTGACGGTGACCTGGCCGTTGTTGTCGGCGGTCATGCTGCTTTCTTCGCGGGTCTGGGTAGAGCGCAGCACGCGGCCCTCGGGGTCGAACTTGTCCGAGGTCTGGGTGATCTTGTTGAAGTCGAAATCGGCGGAGAGCTGGACGCGGGCGCGGCCCGACCCGACCACCGAGGAGACGATGTCCTCGACCTGCTTGCGCATCCGCTTCTCGAAGGTGGTGCGGCGCTCGTCGCCGAGCGCCTGCTCCGGATCGGTCGCGGCGCCGTCGGCGAGCAGCTGGCCGGCCTCGTCGACGATCGAGACCCGCTGCGGCTTCAGTCCGTTGACGGCGGAGGCGACGAGATGGCGGATGGCCCTGATCTGCTGCGCCTCCAGCGCGCCGCGGACCCGCACCACGATCGAGGCGGACGGCTCCGGCGCCTCGCGCGAGAACAGCGGGCGCTCGGGCAGCACCAGATGGACGCGGGCGGCCTGGATGCGGTCGATGGCGCGGATGGTGCGGGCGAGCTCGCCTTCCAGCGCGCGCAGATGATTGATGTTCTGGACGAAAGAGGTGGTGCCGAGCGCGTCCGACTTGTCGAACACCTCGTAGCCGACGCCGCCGCCCTTGGGCAGGCCGCCCTCGGCGAGCTTCATCCGCAGCCGCGTCACCTTGTCCTTGGGCACCATGATGATGGTGCCCTCATTGCGCAGCTCGAACTGGATGGCCTGGCGTTCCAGGTCCTTGATAATGCTGGAAGAATCCTCCACCGAGAGGTCGGTGAACAGCGTCGTCATCTGCGGCGTGGTGACCCGCATGATGACGAACGCGAAGAAGCCGACGAGCGCGGCGGTGACCGCGATCATCGCCCCGAAGCGGGCGGCGCCGATACCTTTTAAAAAGTCCGCAAGACCTTGCAAGCAACCGCCCCGAAGCTTCGATCCGCATTCCAGAGCGGTCGACTGGGCAATTATTGCCTAGGTGATGGTTTCGATATGGTTAACGAAGGTTAAGAGCTGGGCCAAAAGTCGTGTCATGAAAAAAATCGGCCTCGCAGGGCGAGGCCGATTTTCGTCAAAAGCCGCAGATTTCCGGATCGCTTACTGGCGATATTGCTGGATGCGGGTGGTGCGAAGACCCGCCAGACCGTGCTGGTCGATGGAAAACTGCCAAGAGAGGAATTCGTCGACCGTCAGCGTATAACGGCTGCAGGCCTCCTCAAGGGAGAGAAGTCCGCCACGGACGGCGGCGACGACTTCAGCCTTGCGGCGGATGACCCAGCGTTTGGTGCCGGGTGCTGGCAGATCTGCGATCGTCAGCGGACTGCCGTCCGGCCCGATGACGTATTTTACCCTCGGGCGATGGGGTTCTGTCATGGCGTACTCACAAACTCTCAACCACTGAACTCACGCCGTAACCCTACGCGCGGCGGCTTAAAAATCCGCTAAGCCTAAGGCTTCAATACAATTCTCGTTGAAACTTGCGGGAACACGGCCGGCCCGGAGGGCTGGAGACGTAATCTCGGCCGGCCGGGCGGGCAGAAGGTAAATACTTTACTAACAAACCGGGCCCGAGCGCGACGCTGCAAAGCTCTCAACCGTCGTCCCGGGGCGCGCGGAGCGCGAGCCCGGGACCCATAACCCCAGGGAGCAGTTTGACGACGACTCGGGGTTACGGTCTCACGCGAAAACGACGTTCTGTGGTTATGGATCCCCGCCTTCGCGGGGATGACATCTCGTGTGTGGCGGCCGCGCAGGCCTTTAATTGCTGCTGGTCGCGATGATGCTCTTCACCTGGCTCAGGGTGTAGCTGGCGCCGTCGATGGTGAGCAGCGGCGGCGACTGGGTCAGGTCGACCGACGACACCACGCCCTGCACCTGCGCGGCGATGCCGACATTGTTGTTCGCGACGTCCTTGCCCGTGGCCGAGATCGTGTACTTGCCGTCGGGCCATTGCGTGCCGTCATTGCCCTGGCCGTTCCAGGTAAAGGGAATGTCGGTGCCGGCGGCGGCGGTGTATTTGCCGGTGAACACGGTCTGGCCGCTGGAATTGGCAACGGTGATGTCGACGGTCGAGTCGCTGGGCACGTTGAGATGCCAGGTCGCCGACGAGTTCTTCATGGTCGCGGTCGAGCCGTCGACCAGCGCGGTCTTGCCGACGAAGCCCAGTGCCTGGGTCGCCTGCGTGGTCTGTTGCAGCGTGACGAGCTGGGACAGCGCATCGTTGGTCTTGAGCTGCTGCTCGACGCCGGCGAACTGCACCAGCTGCTGGGTGAACTGGTTGGTGTCGAGCGGATCGAGCGGGTTCTGGTTCTGCAGCTGCGTCGTCAGCAGCGTCAGGAAGGTCTGGAAGTTGCCGGCGAGCGTCGATCCCGTGCTCGAGCTCAGCGAGTTCGACGAGGACGATTTCGGGACGTCGGTCGTGCCGGAGACGACGGAAGGGGCGGTGGCGGCATTCGTGGTGGTCATTTGCGAATACTCCTCACACTCTGATGTCGACGCCGCTGCTCGATCCGAGCATGCGGCCGTAGCCGCGTCCCACGGGCGCTGCGGGAACGGTGTCGTCCTCGCTGATGATCAGCCGGCGGGCATTGCCGCCATTGTCGTTGTTCTGGCCGGAGTTCTGGCCCGACGAATTCTGGTCGCGCAGGCTGAACGAGAGTCCGTTGCTGCCGGTCTTGAAGCCGGCATCGTCGAGCGCGCGCTGCAATTGCGGCGCGTCCTGCCGCAGCATCTGCAGCGTCTCCGGCTTCTCGACGGTGAGATGCGAGGTGACCTGGCCGTTGCGGTCGACATTGATGCGGACGTCGATGCGGCCGAGATCGACCGGATCGAGGCTGATGTCGAAGCGCGTCTTGCCGGCGCGCGCGGCGGCCGCGATCTCGATCGGCACGGCGTTGATCGGCACGGCAGTCGAAGTTGCCGCGGTCGCGGTGAGCGTTGCGGTCGATGCCGTCGCGGCCGACGTCGTCGTGGTCAGCGGCGCCTGCACGGCGGAGGCGGCCTGTGCGCTGGTGTCGGTCGCGGCTACATTGGCCGGCGCATTCGCATGGGCGTGCGTGGCCGGTGCGCCAGGCGCTGCATCGGCGGCTCGGTCGGCGGGAGCAGCCTTCGCGTCGGTCGCGCCGGCATCGTCTTGCGGCTTGGCCGCTTGCGGGTGCGCGGCGGCGCCCGTCGCGGTCGCCGGCGTTTGCGCGGTCGCGGCGTTCGCCTTGCCCGCGTCCTGGCCGATATTGGAGACGTCGCTCGCGCCTGGCGCGGTGGCGGCGGCCTTGAACGAGGTCTTCGGCGTGCCCTGGTCAACGGCGGCGGCGATCAGTCCGCCATTGGTCTTGGCGTCGGTCGCGGTGCCGTCGGTGGTGCCGGTCGCGGCTTCCGCGAGCGTCGCCGAGGTCTCGGCATCGACCTTGGCGCCCGCGGCCTTGGCGCTCTTGTCGCCCGCCGTCGCGGTATCGGTCTTGGCGCCGGCGATCTGCGCCGCAGTGGAGGCGCTGGCGGCGAGGCCGGCGGCGGCGATCGTCAGCGGCGAGGCGACGGCATCGCCGGCCTGGTTCGCCGCAGCGTTCGGATCGAGAGGCACGACCGGCGCGGCCACCACGATCGCGTTCGGATCGGGCACGGCGGCCTGGGTCGCGTCCACTTGCGCGGCTGCGGCGGCATCGACGGCGGCGGCAAGCCCGTCGGTGCCGTCGGCCTTGTCGCCCTTGGTCGCGTCGGACTTGTCCGCCGATTTGGCGTCGGACGCCTCCGGCTTGTCCTTGGTCTTGGCCGACGCCTTGTCCGCGGCTTTGGTCGGATCGTCCGTCGTCTCGCTCCCGGCGGGCGCGGAATTGTCGGTGTCGTCGCTCGCCTTGCTCTGCGAGGACGGGTCGGTCGAGGAGGTGTCGCGCGGGCTCTTGTCTGCGGCGGATGACGCCGAATCGGTCCGCCGCGGCGCGCTGTCCTGCGCCTGCGAGGCCGCGTTGTTGCTGATCGCCTGGGTATTGCTGTCGACCAGCGAGCCGAAGGCGTCGTTCGTCGACGTGTCCTTCGGCCTTTGCGAGCGTGCAGTCTTTTGCTGCGCGCCAGGAACCGGCACGCTGGCAGCTACATCTGACGTCCGACCGACCACAGGCGACCTCTTGAAAACATCTTCGGCACAGGGGTAGCAAGGAGCGGGCCAGCGCTGAGCGTGGAAAATTTAGAAGTAAAATCAATATCTTGAAGCGTCGAGCTTGCCGCCGCAGGGCCCTCGGCGACCCCGCCATTTCTGCCGCCCCGGCAAGAATTGCCCTAAGCCGGCCTCCCCTGTGATTGCTTCACCGGAATGCCCCCTATATTAAAGAGATCGCTCTCAGCCGCTTTCGACCGGGCCAGTCGCGCCCTGCGGGAACCGAAGTTCCCCGGGACCACCGATGTCCCGGCCAAAGGCACATCGCGGATCGCCGAACGCCGCCGTCACACCTTAAGAACCCATGCTCAACAGTCTGGATCTCGAAGGCCGTCCGCAGGACACCAGGGTCGTCGTCGCCATGTCGGGCGGCGTCGATTCCTCGACGACGGCTGCGCTGCTCAAGGCTGAGGGCTACGACGTCGTCGGCATCACGCTGCAGCTCTACGACCATGGCGCGGCGACCCATCGCAAGGGCGCCTGCTGCGCCGGCCAGGACATCCACGACGCCCGCGACGTCGCCGCCAAGCTCGGCATTCCCCATTACGTGCTCGACTACGAGGACCGTTTTCGCGAGTCCGTCATCGACAATTTCGCCGACTCTTATGCTCTTGGTGAAACGCCGGTGCCGTGCATCGAGTGCAACCGCTCGGTCAAGTTTCGCGACCTACTCAAGACCGCGCGCGAGTTAGGGGCCCAGGCGCTCGCCACCGGCCATTACGTCGCCTCGCGCCGTCTCGACGACGGCTCGCGCGCGCTGGTCTGCGCCGCCGATGCCGATCGCGACCAGAGCTACTTCCTGTTCGCGACCACGCAGGAACAGCTCGACTATCTGCGCTTTCCGCTCGGCGACATGACCAAGCCGCAGACGCGCGAGCTCGCGCGCCGCTTCGGTCTTGCGGTCGCTGACAAGCACGACAGCCAGGACATCTGCTTCGTGCCCACGGGGCGCTACACCGACATCATCACCCGCCTGCGGCCGAACGCGATGGACCCCGGCGACATCGTCGATCTCGACGGCCGCGTGCTCGGCAGGCACAACGGCATCGCCAATTTCACCGTCGGCCAGCGCCGCGGTCTCGGCATCGCCGCTCACGCGCCGCTGTTCGTGGTGCGGCTCGAGGCCGCCAATCGCCGCGTCGTCGTCGGCCCGCGCGAGGCGCTGAAGATGCACCGCATCAGCTTGCGCGACGTCAACTGGCTCGGCGGCGGTGATATCGATAGCGCCATCGGCAATGGCCTCGAGATGTTCGTGCGCGTGCGCTCGACGCGCAGCCCCCAGCCGGCGTGGCTGCGCGGCGCTGGCGGCCATTACGAGATCGAGCTCGTCGCCGGCGAGGAGGGCGTCTCGCCGGGCCAGGCCTGCGTGTTCTACGATGCGCCCTCGGGGCAGGCGCGCGTGCTCGGCGGCGGCTTCATCCAGAGCGCCGCGGCGAAGGTTGCGAGCAACGCTGCGAGGCCGCTGGTGGAAGCGGTGCGCGGCTAGAAAATTTCCGGGGCAGGGGGCATGGCAGCAGACATCTCGCGGGCCGGGGTCGAGAAGGCCTATGGCCGCTGGGCGCCGGTCTACGATCTCGTGTTCGGCAAGGTGTTCGACGCCGGAAGGCAGTCGACCATCGCGGAGGCCGACCGCATCGGCGGCCGCATCCTCGACGTCGGCGTCGGCACCGGGCTTTCGCTGTCCGACTATTCGCGCACCACGAAGATCTGCGGCGTGGACATCTCCGAGCCGATGCTGCGCAAGGCGCAGGCGCGCGTGCGCGCGCTGCGGCTCAGCAATGTCGAGGTGCTCTCGGTGATGGACGCGAAAAACCTCGCCTTCCCCGAAAACTTCTTCAACGCGGTGGTCGCGCAATATGTCATCACCGCCGTGCCCGATCCCGAAGGCACGCTCGACGAGTTCGTGCGCGTGCTGAAGCCCGGCGGCGAGCTGATCCTCGTCAACCACATCGGCGCCGAGAGCGGTCCGCGCAAACTGTTCGAGCTCGCCTTCGCCCCCGTCGCCCGCCGCCTCGGCTGGCGCCCGGAATTCCCGTGGCAGCGCCTGGTCGACTGGGCCGCAAAGCACGGCGGCATCACGCTGGCCGAGCGCCGCCCGATGCCGCCGATGGGCCACTTTTCGCTGATCCGCTACCGCAAATCGTGATCGCGTTGGGGGAACACCGGGCCTTACCCCGGCGTTTCCCTCCCATGCGCACGACATCAAAACTCATCTTTGCGGGCCTCGTCATCGCCGCCTCAGGCGCCGCGATGGCGCAGGCCCCGCCGCTACCTGCGACGCCGCCGCAAGCGACCGCGCCGCCATCGGCGCAGCACGCCGCCAATTGCCTGCCCCAGGACCGCCCGAACCGCGCTACCGCGCCCGACGGCACCACCACCGGCCAGTCCCGGGAACCGCTCGGCGACAGGCTGGCCAAATCCGACGGCGTGCTCTGCCCGCCCTCGGGCGTAGACCCCGACATGCATGCCCCGGCCCCCGAAAGCGGCGGCAACACCCCCGTCATCCCGCCCCCCGGCAGCCCCGGCGGCGACCCGACGGTCCGGCCGAAATAGGCTCGCTCTTCCTTCGCCTTTCCCCGCCTGCGGGGAGAGGCCGGAGCGCATCGAAGATGCGATCCGGGTGAGGGGACTCTCCGCGAGTCTGGTGCCCGAAATCGCGACTCCAGCGCTAAAAGGGGTCGGTTTTCCCCTCTCAAGCGCCATATCCGTCAAAGCTTTCGCAAACCCGGATTGACAGCCCGCCGCCCCCTTCCTTATATGCCGCGCGTTCGCGAGATCGGCCGTTTCGGCCCTCGCGACCCTGTGGCGGGGTAGCTCAGCTGGTTAGAGCACGGGAATCATAATCCTGGGGTCGGGGGTTCGAGTCCCTCTCCCGCTACCATCTTTCCCCACACCCCTTTGACTTGGTTTGGGAAAGCTTTTTCCCCCAACAGGGCGTTTAACCGGCCTGATATCTCCACCGTTACGCCACCGAGGCGTGATGGATCTCGGAAGACAGTGACCCTCTCGATCAGGTCTCTGATGGCTTCGGCCGCCTCTCCGTCGCCCGAACGGATACCCTTCGTTAGCGCCTCCTCGAGCCGACCTAGCTGTTCTTCATATCGCTTGAGAATAGCTGGATGCAGGGCGACCTCTTTTGCGGCCGGCGGTTCACTCCGCAACTCTTCAGATATTCGCTCGCGTTCGGCACCGAGGGCGGTCGATCGCGGACCGAGAATGGATGGATCGCCGTGCCCTTTTGCGATCGCATCCACCAGTCGTTCGATTTCTCGATTCAACTGCGCGAGCTGCTGTTCGAGACGCTGCCTCTTTGCATTCGATGTGATCGCGAGGCGTTTTCGCTCTTCGAGGTAAGTACGCACGTACTCCGCAATGACTTTCGGCGCACGCAACTCGGCCTGCAGCCCTGTGAGAACAGCGCTCTCAACCGTGTCAAGATAGAAGGTCTTTGCGTCGCTGCTGAGCAGCGAATGCGAACACGCCCCGATTTGTCTCGCCCATTGGTTGACATGCCCGCACCGCACCAACCGCAACGGAGCAGACCAGACAGCATCCGTCGCGGCCGGCGTTGATGGCTAGGGTGGGTATGACCGCGCTCTTCTTTGCGCTTTTGAGCCGCCGCGAACAATTCGGGTTTGATAATTGCAAGATGCGGAACGTCAGCAACCTGCCGCTCACTCCGCGGGTTGGGGCGTGACAGTCGTTTTCCCGTGTCAGGATCTTTCACCATCCTGACCTTGTTCCAAACGAGACGTCCTACATAAAGCTCGTTCTGCAGGATGCCGGCTCCCCTCTCAAGGTTGCCGTTGATCGTTGAGGCATTCCATGCTCGACCTCGCGGAGGTGATACTCCGTCCTTGTTGAGATCGTGCGCGATTTCGCGAGGGGTTCGACCCTCGATGTATTCCTGGAAGATGCGCTGAATAATTTGTGCCTCGGCCTCGACGATAACGCGCTCACCCGTTCTTCCGGCGATCGCGGCATATCCGTATGTCAGGCCGCCTCCAGCCAAGCCTTGTTTGATCCGCCCGGCCAGACCGCGACGCACCTTATGTGCGTTATCTTCGCGATAGAGTTGTCCGACCAAGCCGCGAAGGCCGACCAGCACAGTGTTGACGACGCCTTCATGGACTGCCCGGATCTCGATCCCGAGAAAGGATAGCCGCTTATGGATGCCCGCAAGGTCTTCCATGTCGCGGGAGAGACGATCAAGGGCTTCAACGATGACAATATCAAAGGATTTCTCCCTGGCATCGTCCAACAGCTGCAGCAGGCCGTTGCGTCCCATCAATGAGCCACCGGAGCGAGCCCGATCATCATACGTGCGGACGGACATCGGTCATGATGACCTCCTCAGTTGATGAGGATGGTCATTCTCAGGCGGGAAACCTCCTAAACCTACACGTCGGCTTCCGGACAATTGGAGGCGAACTTAGCGCCGTTTCGATCGATGGGACGGGCGCGAGCCTGCACCGCTTGCCGATGATACCCATCCACCTCGTTCAGCAATCGATCAGAGATGTTGCATGACTGGCGGTTATTGTCCGCGTAGTTGAGCGTCGCCTCCGTGGCCACAGAAACTTGGGCCAAGGCTCCGCAGCGCTGCGATGCCGGTGCACTCATCGCATGCCTCCAAGCCTCACTAGCAGCGTTACGCAATCGCAACACTTCGGCGCACGGCCCCTGCGCTTTGGCCTGAACTCCAAGCCCGAGCAGCACGATTATCGTGACGGCCGGCACTCCTCTCAACGTCATCGGACTTCCTCCAAGCGTTCGCCCCAAGAGTTTCACTAACTCGGCGGGTTGCAGGCATCAGCGCTGACGATGGCGATCGGTCACAGTGTCTTCGTTCCATTAAATGGAACCATCGGCATTCTTCGAAGGTGCGCGAAACATTTTCGCATCCCTGAAACTTAAGTTAATCGTGGGGCCTAATCGAAAGGTCGCGATATGGAACCGACCAATCGAATATCGGACCACATCGATCATAAGACTGCCCGCTCGATCTGTGACGAGGTGGGTGACAGATTGCAACAGAACTTATCTCGCGAAGCCTCGCCTCTGCCGCCCTACCTTGAACGTCTAGTCGATGAATTGCGCAAACAGGAGCGTCATCCAATTGATGGCGTCGCAGCGCCCGCTAACCGTTTCCTTCATGCGACGCGGCGGGTAGTCGCGGCCGTCTGAGCGCGTAAAGAAGAAGCCGTCGCCGCTCTCAACCCGGCGGCGGCTTTTCCGCTAGTCTTGTCGCTGAGGCATTCCAGGCTTGGCCGCCGCCGGACGCCATGAGGACGTGCTTGTTCAGTGAACGGTCAAGCCGCGCTGTTTCCCCTGTTGGCCCGTCTCGACAAATGTAGGAGGTCTTGCTGAGGTCCCCTATCGAAGGCAGAGCCGACTTGATTTGCTCACCGCACGGCTCGTGACCCGCAACGGACATTAGGTGGGAGGTCCCGGTCAAGGCATGGGGCGGCGGCCTGATGGGCGAAGAATCCGCTATCCAGCCCCGTCTTCGCCGACTTCACCGGCCGCGCCGAAGCGGCTACATCGCCCGTTTCAATTACTGCGTCGGCAGAACCAAAACGCGAGATTGGGTTGCATTCATAGAGAAGATCCCCTCGATTTCGAGACGCATGGTGTCGCGGCATTCGCACGCCACCGCTGCGAGCCGCGAAGGGTCGATCTCGATTTCGCCTCGCCGTTCAGATATGATCGCTCCGGAAGCGCGCAGATTCCGCATCAGGAGCGTCACCGTCGTTCGTCGCACACCTAGTATTTGCGAAAGCGCCTCCTGGGTGAGCGGGAGGACGTCGTGGTCGACGCGGTCGCGAAGATGGAGCAGCCAGCGCGCCATGCGGGCTTGGACCGAATGCAGCGCATTGCAGGCCCCGCCGATTTGTAGCTGTATCAGCATCGCCTTGAAGTGAATCTGGACTGCGTGACGGATCGCGGGGCTCCGGCTGAAAGCGGCGTGGAATCGCGATGCGGGGATCCGCGAGGCGGTGCCCGCGGCACGAACGATGGCGGTAACGGCCGCAGGAGACGGCCCGAGCACGGAAAGAGTGCCTACTGCTCCCTCGCGCCCTATTGCGGCGCTGGCGACCGTCTGCCCGTTCGCCATGTCGATCATCACAGAAATGGCGCCACTATGGGGGAAGAGGACGTGCTCGGTCTGGTCACCCGCCCGCGAGACGACCGAGTCCCGATCGAGCGCGACCATCTCTAGGTCGGGTGCCAGCAGATCGAGATCCGCCGCCGGTAGTGCTGCCAAAAGTCGGTTACCGATCCCGCTGGAAAGCGTCACTGTAGCCCGCCGCGAACCATCCGCCGCATCGCATTTCGAGCGGCATAGGGCGGCAACCTCGAACTTTGTTTGAATCCGCCTACGCTTCGCCCCCCGAAATCCAATTCAGCTGCGGAAGCTCTCAATGTCAAAAATTGAACTCCAAACACACGCGATCGCGAGGCGAATTTTTGTCTCGCCGGATCATTGAGGACTTAGATTCCAGCGCTACGCGGCACAATTGCAAAATGCGTATGGGTAACATCATAGGGAGTTCCAATTTCCGGGGCGCGGCAAACGCCGCGGCGATGTCGGAAGAGTGTGCGCGAACTATGCCCCGGACCGCGATCGTCGCGTTCTGCACGATGATGCGCACAAGCTACTGGAAGCTGGGGCGTCTTGGAATTCCGCCAGCACGCCCCGCCGAGACAGACGATGCGCGGCATTCCCCCGCGCATGCTGACGAGGCGGTCGTTTGGTCCGAAAGTGGCACCGAATGCGAAGTGCCGAGCGCATCGAGCAACGTCTGAGTTTAGAGGCGAAGCGGAAAACATCTGCTCGCGTAGAGTATTTCGCATCTTGACCCACTGCGGACATTGGTCGCATTCAAACGCCAGTAACGTGCTAGTCTTCCCATGGCGGGGTTAACGGGCTCGAAGGGTAGATTTCGATGACTTCCGACGTCGGGCGGGAACAATTGCTTTCCGCAACACCGCCAAGTCGAGACGAACTTTCATATCGATTGGAGCAACAATCCTTACTTGGGGATTTCGGCCGCATAGCGATGCTGACCCGCGACTTCACGCTAATACTGCAACGCGCAACGGAATTATGCGCACAGGGTCTGAGAGTTCGCTTCGCTAAGGTCTTAGAATTTCTTCCAGATGAAAAACGCCTTATGGTTCGCGCCGGCGTCGGTTGGGCGCCCGGGACCATCAATATCGTTTCGCTTAGCACGGATACCGGGTCGCCAGCAGGGTATGCATACCAGACTGGAAAGAGCGTCATATCAAACCATCTAGAAGCGGAGACGCGTTTCCGTACGCCTCAGCTCCTAGCGGATCATGGTATCAGGCGGGCAATCAACGTGCTGATAGAACGGGGGGCAGAGGGCAATCAGTCCTTCGGCGTGCTGGAAGTCGATAGTACCGACCCTGGCGAGTTCGACGAGGCGGACGCACACTTCCTTGCGGGCTTCGCCAGCCTGCTTGGCATCGCCATCGAACGCCAGCAGGCCGACGCCAAGCTTCAGAAGGCCCTCGAGCATCAGGAATTGCTGACACGAGAAATGAGCCATCGTGTCAAGAACAGCCTGACTTCGGTTGTCGGCCTCCTTCGCGTGCAAGCACGGAGTGCACAATCCGAAGAAGTCAGGAATGCGTTAGACGATGCGAGTGCGCGCGTGGAAACCATCGCCCAAGTGCATGATCACCTATGGCGTGGTTCGCAAATCGGCTTTGTCGACCTGGAAGATTTTATGACCGAGCTTTGCAAAAAATTGAAGGGGGCAACCGAGGGGCTCTCCTTGCACTGCCATGCAGACTCAATGTTGCTTTCTGCGGATCACGCAATTCCGCTAGGATTGTTGGTCAACGAGCTCGTTACCAACGCGGTGAAGTATGCTTACCCGGAAGGCAAAGGCGCGATCGAAATCTCTGCCCGCGAGATAGAGGGACAACTTCGCCTCGAAGTTTCCGACCAAGGCATCGGCCTGCCGGATGGCTTTGACATCGATCAACCGCGCACCAGTTTGGGGTTTAAGGTCATCAAAGGCCTGGTTGGCCAGCTTCAGGGACATATAGCCGTTGTTACTGGCGCGACGAAAGGAGCGCGGTTTTTGGTAAACTTACCTATTCTTCGCAAGAAGGTGATCTGAAGGGGGCCATAACGATTCCGCCGACCTTGCTCGCTCGTGCCGACGAGGTGATCGAATAACGCCAGTCATTGCTGCCGTGCGTGAGTCTCCTGTTGGCCCGAATGCGAAGTCTAAGCAGCGTCCCCGGCCGTCGGCTCATGGGGGTAAACCGGAAGCAAAAGGCCGCCCCTCCGAAGGGCGCTCATGACCCGAAGGCGACATCCGATGATAGTGGCCGGCCGTCCGCAACAACAGGTCAGAAAATCTGTTCCTGCAGAGTAGCCTGATTTGATATGCTCTCATTCCCCCATTGTCCATTTGCAGGGAGCAGCAGCATGAAAAAGCAGCTCTTTGCCGCCGCCGCTTTGATCGCGTTTGCAAGCTCTGGGATGGCGCAAGACAAGCACATCAAGGTTACGCCTGACGCACTGATCTGGAAGGATAACCCAGCATTTCCGAAGGGCGTTCAACTCGCCGCTCTGGTAGGCGACCAGACAAAGGCCGGAGACACCGTCGTCTTACGCATCAAGTTTCCCGCCAACTTCCAAATGCCCCCGCACACTCATCCTTATTCCGAGGTCGTAACGATAATCAGTGGTACTATCGGAACGAGCCAAGGTGAAAAGTTCGAGAAGAAAGGCGAACTGTTGAAACCGGGCGCATTGTGGGTGTATCCGGCAAAACACGCGCATTACGCATGGACCGGCAACGAAGAGGCGGTTCTCCAAGTTCAGTTCACCGGCCCGGGAGGTATTGACTACGTCAACCCGGCTGACGATCCGCGCAAGAAATAGCTGTCGGCGCCCAGCCTAAAGCTGGCAGATTTGTTATAGCCCGACGAGGTGATCGCTACGAGTTGGTGCCGCGCACGAGGCCGTTGCTGGCCCATGAGCGAAGTGGCGACACGTTTCATTGAGGTCCGCTTGGTGGGGTAGAGCGGACTGACTTTGCTCACTCTGAGTTCTTCGCATTTTGACCCATCTCGGACTCGTGCTGTGACGAGAGCGGACGGAGCTGATATCCGACACACGGCGAGCGCGAGAATCAACGCGGCTCTTTGCTAGGCTCTCTCCAACCTCTCACTCCGGCAGACCCGCTTTGCGCAAACCATCGGCAATGCGCTGAAACTCGGCAAGGAAGACGGCGTTGTCGGACCATCCCTTGCCATCCTGCAACCACTCGGTGACGGTGTAGCTCGGCCTGAGCCGACGAAGCTCGGCAACTGCGGCGTAAGCTTCACGCTCATGTCCCGTTAGTGCGTGGGCGGCGGCGAGATCTGCGTAGGCAATCCAAAGAGGCTGCACCGCGATGGAGCGGCCGCACCAATCAATCGCCCCCTCATACTGCCCGAGATGGGAGTGTGCATGGCCGATGTAGAAGTACCACGTGCTTAGCAGCGGATCACGGGGGCTGAGCTGGATGGCCATTTGGAGCGGCGCAAATGCCTCCGCGGAACGGCCGACGCGGATCTTGGCGGCGCCGAGCGCGCCATGGGCCGGGGCCAGGCTGGGGTTGATCGCGATTGCCGCTTCGTACTCGCCGACCGCGGCCTCAACATTCCTACCGCTGGCCCGCTGGATCTCTCCCCTCACAAAATGTGCCATCGCATCACTGGGAAACTTTGACAGGACCTGGCCTACGGCGCTCTCAGCACGCCGTAGCTGATCTGCCGGCGCATCTGTCCAACGATAGTTGACCTCCATTGCCAGAGTCTCAGCCAGGCCCACCAACGCCTTCGGGAAGCCTGGATCGATTTGGAGCGCACGTTCGAAAAGGGCTCGCGACTGCGACAACTGCTCGCGCGAATAGGGTTGGTTGAGCACAGCCCACCCCCGCATCGTGAGATCGACCGCGTCAGGGTTGTTTGGCCGCATAACCTCCGCGTCGCGGCTTTCCTGGTTTGTCAGTTCAAGATCAAGCCGCCGCGCCAGTCGACCGGTGATGATATCCTGAAGCTGCATCGATTTGGACCAGTCACCGTCGACGCGCTCCGACCAGATCTCGGCGCCAGTCCGGGCATCAATCAGCCTGGCATTGATCCGGACCAGTGAGTCCGTTCTGCGCAGGCTGCCGTCAAGGATGTAGCGTACGCCGAGTTCGCGGCCAACGCGCTTCGGGTCAACATTCTTGTAGGCGCGGGCTGTGCTGGGCGCGATCACAAAGCTATCCTCGATCCGTGAAAGATCGGCACTCAGGTCGTCAGTAATACCTTCAGCAAAGTATTCCTGCTCGGATGCATTGCTTAGATTCGTGAATGGCAGCACGACAATCGACAGGCGATGGTTCAACGGCTGCGGCTCGCCTTGATGCATATACCAATAAGCTACGCCGCCGCTCAGAAGAAACAGCAAGGCAATCACTAGAGCCATCCGAGCGCGCCGCGCACGAAGCGCCGGCCACAGGCGGATCGGAAAGCCACCAAACATGTTTGGAAACCAACCAATCTGCGGCGTGTCACGGTGCAGCAACGAGGCCTGTGGGCGTGTTGCTGCATTGCATGGCCGCATTCGATAGACCCGGACCGGACGGGCAATGTTTTTGAGGTTCTGCTCGCCCAGATCGCCGAACTCAACCCCGACCTTGCCTTGGACTTGATCGTAGGCAGAAGACGAGATGCAGATGCCGCCGGCCTCTGCGACGCCCTCAAGCCGCGCCGCAATATTGACGCCGTCCCCAAAAATGTCATGAGGTTCAACAATTACGTCGCCGATATTGATGCCCACACGGAAAGCAATGCGCCTGTCTTCCACATCACCGATTGTAAGTTCATGAATGCTGGTCTGGAACTGCATCGCGGCTCGAACCGCCTCGACCGCGCTCGGAAACTCGGCCAAGAACCCGTCCCCGGTGTTCTTCACGATGTGGCCACCGTGTTCAGCGATTGCCGGCTGGACAGCTTCCGTTAGCAGCGCGCTTAGCTTGGCGTGGGTAGCCTCTTCGTCATTGTGCATGAGCCGCGAATAGCCAGCCACGTCGGCGGCCAAAATCGCCGATAACCTGCGCTCGACCCGGACTGGTCGCTCTTGCACCATGGCCCGCAATCCAACCCGGCACATTTGTACGACGGATCACACGGCTGTGCCAAACGCGGGATGCCTACCTAGAAGTGGATATCTGTCATCGCCATCTAGTCGACACGTCAGCCGCGTTGACCGATGTCCGCTCCGGCTTATCCGAACATTCTCGAAGACGCGACGCTATGTCGTCGAATGGCCCGAACGCGAAGCCCGGGCTGGCTTTGAAATCGTCCGGTTGTCGCGGCAGACCGGACGTGACCGGCGGCGGTCAGGACGGCGCCTGTTGACCTGAATTGGACTTCCTCTGTTCATGGAAAATTGAGTATCTGCTGCGGCATGGGTTGAAGCAGTAATGCGGTACTACCAAAACGTGTGATGTTGACGTCGCCGGTCAGAAACCGAGTTTAGCATGATCCCTCGCTGCAAAGCCTTCTTAGCTCTACTTGCTGCTACCAGCTTATCTGTCGTGGCTTGTTCTCCCAAGGAGACCGAGTGTGGCCGCCGTTGATAAAGTCCATCGCGTCGTTCTTTTCTTCGCGGGTGCTGGGATCTTTTTTTTCGTGAACAGGCAGTCGTTGTTCCCGCTATTGTCGTGGGGCCTGAACTTAGCTTCGGCGGCATACCTGTCATCGATTTTTATCTACGGCTGCCTATTTTTCCTTTGTGATTGGATGAGTTCGCGAGAGAGGCTTAGGAAGCCGGTCTATTTCTTCCTTCGCGGTGCAAGCCTCGCTGCTCTGTACTTGGCTCCCTACCTGGTTCCTGCCGTGGCTCCAATTGGCTCTTCCACGTATATTTCGCTGCTCATTGTCGTGAGCGCGATCATCATTTTCGCCGGTCAGTTGCTAATGCGCATCATGTTCTCCGTGACCGAAGAGCGAAGCTTCTACGGCTAGCTGTCCTAGCATCCCCCACGTTGTCTGCTTAAGGGGGCAAACATGAAACGGCCGGCCCAACTGCCAAACGATGCTCGTGACCCTATTCGGAAGTCATGTGGTCGATGCGCGCAACTCCCATTATTTTTCTGGCGCAAAATTCTGGTTGGTCAGTGGAGACGCGATTGGACGCTGAATGCGTATAAACGGCTTGCTGGCTCCCGCGTGGCAGCTATTGCAGCCGCTGGTAAGCTCGTCGAAGGCGGCCGTAAATTTGGTGCTGCTCTTTGCTCTAATGGCCTTTTCAAGCTCCTCTATCCGTGGATCGATGATGGTCTTGATCATCTCAGCGACAGGGATGCCTTCATATGTTGGAAAAAGCCTTGCGGCGTCCTCTAAGCCTTCCTTGATCTCGTCGATCTCATAAGCAGCGAGGTCCCAGTTATTTTGTTCGCCAGCAAACCATAGCTTGGCGTGGCGAAGCTGCGTAGCTGTCATGAATTCGCCAAGGCCCGGTTGGTAGGGCTCTTTTGCTGGCTGCGCGGCTGCGAACACTACCGAAGCAGTAAGCGCAATGGTGGCAGTGACTATCCACTTCATTCGTGGTCTCCCGAGAGATGGCAATTGGCCAATTTCCCAGGCATAGCTCAGGCTATCCAATTCGGGAAGAAAGCACATTCATCTTTGGCTGCCTGACACTGCGAGCCCTCACTTTGATTGATGTGCGATGATGACCGCTTCTGGCCCGAATGCGAAGTTTAGGCAGCGTCCCGGGTGGTCGGCTCATGGAGGTAGACCGGAAACAACCGGCCGCCCCTTCGAACGGCGCTCATGACCCAAACGCGACATTCCGGGCTTCAAAGGCATTTGATCGGCAATAATCCGTAATTCCTGTCTCGACAGGAACGTCGGAACGTCACCAGGATGGCCGAAATTTTCCTGCCCGCCGATCTATCAGTCGCGCGAGTTTCCTGCCTCAGGCGGCTTAGCGAGCTGCGGCTCCAACCTCGCGGACATATATCGAAAGTCGGGAGTCTATGTTGGCCGCTCCGAATGGCGCGAGGCCGGCGGATATACCGGTGCTGCGACATACGGCGTTCGAACTCGTATTCAACCTGAACACAGCAAGGGTGCTTGGTCTTACGGTGCCATACCTTTGCGGCCGCCGATGAAGTGATCGAACGGCATAGTCGACGGTAACGGCGCGCGAAGCCGTAAGCTTCTTCGCACGGTACCTGAGATGCGTCCCAGAAATCGGGCGCTTCAACGACCGCAATGCCGGGAGTGACGACACTGGACGCCACTCCCGATCAAGAGCTGTCAGGCTTATTCGGCCGCGATCGGGTGCGCGGTCCAACCCTGACCGTGGCTCGAGAACGCGAAGCCCTCGTAGTCCTTTTCGGCGACCTCGGCGCACTTCCTGCGATAGCCGCCGACGCCTTCCGGGCCGAGATACGGCAAGAAGCGGTGCGCCTTGCCGTCAATGTTGGCCCCCATGTACCAGGAATTGGCGCTAGTCATCAGAGTTGCGTTCACGACCTCTGCGACGTGAGCACCCCACGCGTCCTGCGCCTCCGGCGTCGCTTCGATCGTCGTAAGCTTGTTCCTACGCATGTGGGCGATGCATTCCGCAATCCACTCGACGTGCTGCTCAATTGACACCGGCATATTCGACAGCACCGAGGGGCTTTGCGGGCCGGTGATCGTGAACAGGTTCGGATAGCCCGCTATGGCCACGCCAAGATAAGTCTGCGGGCCAGCCTCCCATTCCTGCGCCAGCATCCTGCCGCCGCGGCCCTTGATGCCAAGTGCCTTCAGCGGGCCGGTCAACGCGTCGAAGCCGGTGGCGATGACGATGATATCGAGCGGATACTCCTTGCCGCCCGCGCGAACGCCATTCGGCGTGATTTCCTCGATCGAGCCATCGGTGGCCGCATCCACCAGCAGCACGTTCTTCTTGTTAAAGGTTTCGAAGTAATTGGTGTCCAGGGGCTGCCGTTTGGTGCCGTAGGGATAGGTCTTGGGCGTCAGCTTTTCAGCAGCCACCGGATCATTGACGATCGAGCGGATCTTGCGCTTGAGGTAGTCGGCGATGATATCGTTCGCTTCCTTGGAGAAGAACATATCCTGGTAGTTGGCCAGCCAGAATGCGAAGCCGCCGGCGTCCCACATCCTGTCGAACTCCTGCTCACGCTCCTCGGGAGTGGTATCGAGGACCCCCTTTGGCAGGAAGTTGAGTTCGAACCCAAAGAACGAACCTTTGATGCGCTGGCGGATCCCATCGTAATCGGCCTTGCGCGCCCTGGTGACCTCGGGGTCGACGCGGCCGTTGCGCGCTGGCACGCAGAAGGCGGGCGTACGTTGGAACACCGTGAGGTGCTTGGCCTGCTGCGCAATCTCCGGGATTGCCTGCACCGCGGTCGCGCCGGTGCCAATGACCCCGACCCGCTTGGCGGTGAAGTCGACGCCGTCATGCGGCCATTGGCTGGTGTGGTAGCATTTGCCCTTGAACGACCCCAAACCTTTAAACGGCGGCATATTGGCGGTCGACAAAGCGCCGACTGCGGTGATGACAAAGCGGGTTGTGACTGAGTCGCCCTTGTCGGTGCGCACTGTCCAAAGCTCGCTGTTGTCGTCAAAGATGACCTCGACAACGCGTTTGCCGAATTGGATGTCAGGCTTCAAGTCAAAGCGCTCGGCGCAATGCTCGAGATAGCGCAGAATCTCATCCTGCTCCGGATAGCGCTCGGACCAGTTCCACTCCTGCAGCAGGTTCTTGTCGAACGTGTAGCAATAGATGTAGCTGTCGGAATCGCAGCGCGCGCCGGGATAGCGATTCCAGTACCAGGTGCCGCCAACCCCGTCGCCGGCCTCAAACACGGTGACGTTGAGGTCGAGCTTGTCGCGCAGCGAATGCAGCATGTACATGCCGGAGAAGCCTGCACCAATGATGACGGCATCGAAGTGGGTCTTCGCGCTTGCTCCTGGCGAACTACCTTGCGCAGTCATGATGTTCCTCCCGTTGTGAGCGCTCGTTGTCGGCACAGAGCAGCCTCTCTGTGCGCCGTCGTTTCGGTTGGGTCGTTGCGACGCCGGTCCGGCAAAAGGTCAGACTGGCATCGTCCGTGATCGAAGGCTAGGTCGGCCGCCCTTACGCGGCCACGCGCACCTCGCCGCTCTGATAGGCCGCCGTCTCGAAGTTCATGTAGCCGACAAACGAAGTCGGATCTCCGAAGGGAAGGATCTGCGTCGCCCAATAGCCACCGAACCCGTTCTTGCGGTCGATCCAGTAGAAGGTGTTAGCGAGGCCGGCCCAACCGAGCGACCCGGCCGGCCTTCCTGTCGGCGCGTCCTCGTCGTTGAGCATGAAGGTGTAGCACCAGGACTTCTTCAGACCCGGGAAGAACTCGGCATTGTTCGACAGTGTCGCAATCACGCCAGGCAGCATGACCACGGTCTGGCCCTCCCTGAGGCCGTTGCGGACGGCGGCGGCGACCGTCTCCTGCTTGAGCACGCGGCCATTTGGCCCCGCCCCATCGTTCAGCCACATGCGGATGAACTTCATGTACTCGCCGATCGAGGCGTAGAGCCCGTGGCCACCCATGTGGACTTCCGGGTCAGGCGGCAGCTGCATATCGGGAAGCGGGGTCAGCGACCCGTCGGCTCCGCGCTGGTGGATGACGGCAAGGCGCGACCGCATCGAAGGGGGCAGCGAGAAGACGATGTCCTCCATCCCAAGCGGCGCAAAAATCCGCTCCTTCATGACTTCGCCGAGGCGCTTGCCGCGGATGCTCTCGACGATCTGGCCACACCAGTCAAGGTTGCTGCCGTATTCCCATTTGTCACCGGGATCGAACAGCAGTGGTGTCATCAGCGACGCCTTCGAGCAGGTGACGACGCTCGGCTGGCCCTGCTCCTGGGCCAGGCGGAAATAGCTGGCGTTAAAGAAGTCGTAGCCGAGGCCAGCCGTATGCAGCATCAGCATTCGGGTGGTGATGTCGCGTTTCGGCGTCCGCAGCTTCGGCTTTCCGCCGGCATCGAATCCTTCGAGCACTTCGAGCTTACCGATCTCGGGAACATAGCTCTTCGCCGGGGCATCCAGGTCGAGCTTGCCTTCCTCGACGCATTGCAAGATGGCTGTGCCTGTGATGGCTTTCGTGGTCGAGAAGATGGCAAAGACGGTATCGGCCGTCATTGGCTGACCGCTGCCAAGCATACGCTCGCCGGCGACGCCCTCGTAGATGTTGGCCGACCGATCAGTGATCATCGCGACCACGCCGGGAACACGGTCTTTGCCCGTGACGACGCTTTGCAAAACTCCGTCACATGCGCTTTTCAAGTTGCTACCCATCGCGGCTCCTCCGCTGAAGTTTGCCAAATTGATCCTGTTTCTCCTCGACAGGCTGCGGGTGGTCCCAGCGGACAATCTCGACTGTTGTACGTGTGGAAGTCGCGCTCCAGTCTGATTGCCCCAACACCGCCTGCGCGGACCAAAGTCGCGCCGTAGCCGTAGCAGCAATAGTGATGAGCGTGTCGGTCATGATCTGGCTCGAGGTCAGGGATTTCGACCGAGCGTTGGCAAGATTAGAGCGAATTCTTGCACGCGGCTACGCATTTCCGTTTGGCATAGAAAGCGCCGACCTTTCTTACCGAGCATGTCAACGATGCTGACTCTTGACACTTTCATCCCGGCACATCAGGCCAACATGAGATTTTAATCGAGCTGCGCGGCGACGTTACGCTCGTGGCCCATCAGCGAAGTAGCGGCGCACCTCGTTAAGGTCCGCTCAGTGAGGCACGGCGGACTAGATTTTCTTAGGTTGAGTTCTTCGCATTCTGACCCATCTCAGACAACTCTCAAAAGGATCAGTCGCGTTGGTGCGGTGCCGCCTGAGCCTCGCTGATTCAACGTCAGGTGAGAACGGTATGCCGCGCTCTATGGTAGGCGACTTGAAGGCAAGACTGCAAAGACCGGCATGGCGAGCAACCGCACTGTCACTGCAATTGCCGTGTCTTACTTAAGGGGGTGCAGTCCGGCACTGTCACCGCAATTTCGAAGGATCGTCCACTCATCTCGACGATTCTGACGTCCTTGTCAGAAACTAACTCATTCGTCATCGGACATTGAGCGCTATTCCGCGAGATATAGGAACCGCAGGAGATCCACTGCATTCAAACTTGGCTAACAGCGCAGGTGACGAGCTCGCCGCGCGTTGGCGCAGCTCACCTCAGAAGAGGAGTTGATGATGAGGAAACTCACGATCCTAGCAGCAGGCGTATCCCTGCTTGCAGGCGCCTGCCCAAGCTATGCAGCAGACCACCTGTTCACCGCCGTGGCTGCGGGCGGACTGTCGACTACGACGAGCCAACCATTCCTGAACGGAATCAACAATCCAGGTCGGCCGGGTGACGAAGTCCCAGGTCAAGGCAGCGTATTTCAGGGCGAGGACCATACCGTCCCGGCAACGGATACGACGACCGGGGTGAAGATTCTTAAGACACCTCCGCCCGCACTGACCGGGACGAAGACTGTGCCCACCGGCAGCCCTTCGGTGCCCTAATCCAGCCGACTGCGATCGTTTCGGATCGCGCCAAAAGCGGCGCGTTCACCATCAGGTCTTCTGGTCTGAACGCGCCGCGCCTGCGGCGTTGCCAAGAAGGGGGGCCACGTTCAGCATGGAGCACCGCAAGAGCTAATGCGGCGAGGCTATCATTCGCACGGATAATCAACTGAGTTTACATCGAAAACTTCTGATGCGCGCAACACTGGGAGGCGTTGCGATTGCTGTTGCGTATCCGTTGTGGGCACCGGATAGCCCGGTCTCCGCAATTGGGGATAATCATGACAATCTGCGCTACGTCAGCATCACGCGCGATAACGTTGTTCAGAACGTCACTGCTGCCGGAACGCTCGAAGCCGTCGACACCGTCGAGGTCAGCTCACAGCTGTCGGGTCAGGTCGCCAGACTCATGGCTGACCACAATTCCCGCGTACGCGCCGGCGAGCCGCTTGCGGCGCTTGACAGCGCGACCTTTGAAGTCTTGCTCAAGGAAACGGAGGCTGCGCTCGCGGTCGCGTTGGCACAACAGGAAGAGGCCAAGGCAGCCATCGAGGGCGCACAGGCACGCCACGATGACGCTTTGCGGGAGCTTCAGATCAAGGCTGCGCTCAGCAAGAACGGCAGTGTTTCCCAGCGCGACGCCGAGCGAGCACAGATGACGGCTCGGGCGTTCGCCGCGGAATTGTCCGCGGCCAAGGCGCGCGAGCAGATACGCGCGGCCGGGGTAATGGCTGCGCGCGCTTCTCTGGAACGGGCTCGACTTGACCTCGAAAGAAGCACCATCAAGTCACCGATCGACGGGGTCGTGATTCGGCGCAGCGTCGAGCTTGGCCAGACGCTGGCTGCGAGCCTGCAGGCGCCGACGATCTTCACCATCGCGCGTGATCTTTCGGACATGCGCGTAAATGCATTCGTCAGCGAGGCTGATATCGGCGCGGTGCGAACCGGGCAGCGCGTTTTCTTCGGCGTGGATTCGTATCCGGGCCGCGTATTCGAGGGGCGCGTGCGCGAGATTCGGAAGGCTGCGCGGATGGTGCAAAACGTCGTGACCTACACCGTGATGATTTCGGCGCCCAATCCAGACGCTTTTCTGCTTCCGGGAATGACGGCCGACGTCCGCATCCTGGTTCAGGAGCATCAAGACGCGATGGTGGTTCCCAACGCCGCGCTGAGTTTTCGTCCGACCCGAGACGGCGGAAGCAACCCTGCACCCGGTCAGGGCGTGATCTGGGTCCGCACGAAATCGGGTCATTTGGCTGCCGCCACCGTGTCACTGGGCGCTACCGGAGATTCGCTCACTGAGATCCGGTCGCCAGATCTCAAAATGGGCGAACAGGTTGCCGTCGGTTATCGGAGCAAACGTTAGATTGGAGCCGCTTGGCCGGTTAGCGCATGCGATCGCTCGTCACCCTCGACCATATCCACAAGCAACACCGGTTCGGTGACCAAAAGGTTCGCGCATTGTCCGACGTAAGCCTGAAAATTGATCGCGGAGAGTTCGTTGCGGTCATGGGCCCATCGGGATCTGGAAAATCGACGTTGCTTTCGATCCTCGGCTGCCTTGATCATCCCTCACGCGGCCGCTATTTTTTCGATGGCGAAGATATATTCGTGCAGTCGAAGGGACACTTGAGCGAACTGCGAAACCGGCGCATCGGGTTCATCTTTCAAAACTTCAACTTGCTACCCCGGCTGACCGCGCTCGAGAATGTCGGCTTGCCGCTATTCTATCGGCGCGAGCCGCTGCGGAATCCGATCGCGAGGGCACGCGCTGCGCTCGAGCAGGTGGGGCTGGGCGGGCGAATGCACCATGTGCCTGCCCAGCTTTCTGGAGGTGAGCAGCAACGTGTTGCCGTCGCGCGGGCGATCGTCAACGGTCCCGACCTTCTCCTGGCCGACGAACCGACTGGCGCACTGGACACCAGCACGCGCTCGTCCATTCTAGCGCTTCTTGGCGAATTGCAGCGCGCCGGCCTCACGGTCGTGCTTGTAACCCATGATCCTGAGGTCGCGGCGTATGCGTGGCGAAGGATCAAGCTACGGGACGGCGCAATTGTCGGCGACCAGGGATGTGATGCTACCTCATGAGCGTTTGACCGGCGTGAGAGTTCAATGCGATCATTCAGTTATATCTATCTCGCGTTTCGGTCTGTGCGTGTGCACATACTGCGCTCCATTCTCGCAGTGACCGGCATTGTCATCGGCATTGCGGCCGTCCTGATCGTGGTCGCGGTGGCGGAGGGAGCCCGTGCCGAGGTTTCGAGACAGATCACCTCGCTTGGATCGAATCTGCTGCTCGTGCAACCTGGCGCGCAAGTCGCGCAGGGCGTACGACAGCAGGCGGGCACCATCCTTTCGCTCACGGCGGGCGATGCAATCGCTGTCGCCCGCGAAGTGCCCGATGTTGTTATCGCGGCACCGTTCGTCGGCGAGCAGAAGACGACGATATCAGGAGACCTGAACTGGTCGACACTTGTTGCCGGTGTGACGCCCGTTTTTTTTGAAGCGCGCGGGTGGAGGCTTGCGGAAGGTCAGCTTTTCAACGATGACCAAGTCGCATCGGCCGCAAAAATAGCCGTCATTGGTCGTACCGTGGCGCGTGAGCTGTTCCGGGACAGTGATCCACTTGGCCGTTTTGTCCGTATTGAACGCTCGTCCTATCTCGTGATCGGAACGCTTGCCGAGAAGGGGCAGGATTTCACGGGGCGAGATCAGGATGACGTCATGTTCATTCCGCTGTCGTCGGCGAGAATCTTCGCCATTGGACGCAGTCAGGCCAATCCCGATGCCGTGCATTCGATTTTGGTGAAAACCGAATCCGCTCAGTCAATGCCCGCGGCAGAAACCGCGATTGCGCGCGTCCTGCGGCAACGTCACAAGATCGTCGGGCGCAAGGCCGACGATTTTCGAATTCAGAACCTCATTCAGGTCGCCCAGATGCGTGACCGAGCCTATCGCCAGTTCACGTTGCTGGTGTCCACGCTTGCAGGAATCTCATTGCTAGTCGGCGGCATTGGGGTGATGAACATCATGCTCGTGTCGGTGACCGAACGGATTAATGAAATAGGCATTCGACTGGCATTCGGCGCCCGACCGCAGGACATCCGTCGACAGTTTCTGTTCGAAGCGGTGCTCCTATGCACGATCGGCGGCCTGTTGGGACTGGCCGTTGGCTACGCATGCGCGCGCGTTGTTCCCGCCGCGCTAGGTTGGCCAACTGAATTCAACGAACGGATGGCGCTGATCGCGATCGCCTGCTCCAGTCTCATCGGCATTATCTTCGGTCTGCTACCCGCTCAGCGGGCGGCGCGTTTGGATCCGGCGGCGCTACTAAGGTCCGTGTAAGCGGTAACGCTCGACGCAGCTAAACGTCCGTGGCGCACCACTCTCGGCTCGCGCACAATACATGGCGATGATCAGGTCTGCGCCATGCCAATGACGTCTGGAGTGGCTCTTCGCGTCCGTACTGGGCCGTCTGTACCTGGTCTGCTTCTAGGGGCTAAGCAGACTGATCATCTCGGATGCGGCCGAACGCGGCTGCCGTCGTCGTGAACGGTGTAGTCGTTCGGAGCGATAAGGCGCAGGGTCAGCAAGTGGTCGACGAAGGCTCAGTGCTGTGTTTGATCGAGCGCTTTGAGCAACGCGTGCAGAAATGCGCTGGCATGGTCGTAGCTCGAACTGCCGTCAGCCACCGCGTGAGCGCGCAGGCAGAGTTGTTCGCCTATAGTTTCAGGACCAGTTGCCTCGGCGCACTCTGACCATAGATCGAGAAGGTCATCAGGAATATATCGGCTGGACATGAACAGGTGGAGCAGCCGAGACGCACCGTGGTGGTTTTCGTTGTGTTGCGCCGCGAATGCAAAGAGCGCGAACAAGCCTTTAAAATCATCACGGGATACTGCTCGCCTAGCCATGGAAATACTCCGACTGGAAACAGCATTCAGCAAGTCAATTGAAGAATACTAGCTGGCTTTGT
Organism: Bradyrhizobium sp. USDA 3311; assembly: GCF_054062495.1. Taxonomy (NCBI): domain Bacteria; kingdom Pseudomonadati; phylum Pseudomonadota; class Alphaproteobacteria; order Hyphomicrobiales; family Nitrobacteraceae; genus Bradyrhizobium; species Bradyrhizobium sp. USDA 3311. Next base: position 3,460,076 of record NZ_JBSSFI010000001.1, read on the forward strand.
GTGTCCCAACAACGCAAGGAATCCTGTCGCATCGGACCGGGAAAATATCGCAACCTAAATGCGAAAATACCCCGTGGCCTTCAACCCTAAAGGGCTGCCGGGGCGCGCCGCTTGGCAATCGCCAGATATGAAACATCGTTAGTTTGAGACGGACCCGTTGAGGCAGTCTGTCCAAGAGCGAACTTACGGCGACGTGGTTGGGAAAAGATGGCGGATCGGGGCCGGTCGCACCGGTTCACAGAGCTGAGAAGCTGCCCGTGCACGATCGCCGCGATTGGACTCTTCGCGAGGCGCGTCGTCCTGGTATGATTGGCAATCTCTTTATTTTGGGCGGCGAGCGTCGGTCGCTGTTTTCGGGAATGGAGGCTCCTCAGGATGATTCCGGGCGGTTTCCCCCTCGAACTCGTCGGCGGCGCAGGCTTCGACGCGCTCGCGCAATACGGTGCGCAAGTGTTGGACCGCGGCTGACCGCTAGGAAATCAGCAAAGGCTCGGCGTCGCTGCCGAGCCTTATTGTTGAGCTCTGAATGTCGGATTTAGAAGTCCATACCCCCCATGCCACCCATGCCGCCGCCGCCCGGAGGCATGCCGCCCGCACCGGTGTTCTTCTTCGGCACTTCCGCCACCATAGCTTCGGTGGTGATCAGGAGCGCTGCGACGGACGCCGCGTTCTGGATCGCCACTCGAACCACCTTAGTCGGATCGATGATACCCTTGGAGACCAGGTTGCCGTATTCGCCGGTCTGCGAGTCGTAGCCGTACGAGTACTGATCCTTTTCGAGGATCTTGCCGACGATGACCGAGCCGTCCTCGCCCGCGTTGATTGCGATCTGGCGGGCCGGGTAGGACAACGCCTTGCGCACGATCTCGACCCCGGTCTTCTGGTCGTCATTTTTGGTGCGAATGCCCTTGAGGTGCTCGGAGGCACGCAGTAGCGCAACGCCGCCGCCTGGCAGGATGCCTTCTTCAACCGCCGCGCGGGTCGCATGCATCGCATCGTCCACGCGATCCTTGCGCTCCTTCACCTCGACCTCAGTCGCGCCGCCGACGCGGATCACCGCGACGCCGCCCGCGAGCTTGGCAAGACGCTCCTGCAGCTTCTCACGGTCGTAGTCCGAGGTGGTCTCCTCGATCTGCGCCTTGATTTGCGCCACGCGCGCTTCGATGTCGGCCTTCTTGCCGGCGCCGCTGACGATCGTGGTGTTCTCCTTGTCGATCATCACCTTCTTGGCGCGACCGAGCATATTGAGCGTGACGTTCTCGAGCTTGATGCCGAGGTCTTCCGAGATCGCCTGGCCGCCGGTTAGGATCGCGATGTCCTGGAGCATGGCCTTGCGGCGATCGCCGAAGCCCGGAGCCTTGACGGCCGCGACCTTCAGGCCGCCGCGGAGACGGTTGACGACGAGGGTGGCGAGCGCTTCGCCTTCGACGTCTTCGGCGATAATCACAAGCGGCTTGCCGCTCTGCACCACGGCTTCCAACAAGGGAAGTAGTTCATTCAACTGAGATAGCTTTTTCTCATTAATCAGGACGTAGGCATCATCCATTTCAACGCGCATCTTATCGGCGTTGGTGACGAAGTAGGGCGAGATATAGCCGCGGTCGAACTGCATGCCCTCGACAACTTCGAGTTCGGTCTCGAGCGACTTGGCTTCCTCAACGGTGATGACACCCTCGTTGCCGACCTTCTTCATGGCGTCGGAGATGAACTTGCCGATCTCCGCATCGCCATTGGCTGAAATCGTGCCGACCTGGGCGATTTCCTCGTTCGAGGTGACCTTCTTGGAGTTTTTGACGAGGTCGGCGACCACGGCTTCCACAGCCATGTCGATACCGCGCTTCAGATCCATCGGGTTCATGCCGGCGGCAACCGACTTGGCGCCTTCACGGACGATCGCAGCGGCGAGCACGGTCGCGGTGGTGGTGCCGTCGCCAGCCGCGTCTGCGGACTTGGAGGCGACTTCGCGCACCATCTGGGCGCCCATGTTCTCGAACTTGTCCTCGAGCTCGATCTCCTTGGCGACGGTGACGCCATCCTTGGTAATACGGGGAGCGCCGAACGACTTGTCGAGGACGACGTTGCGGCCCTTCGGTCCGAGCGTCACTTTTACCGCATTGTGGAGGATGTCGACACCGCGCAGCATGCGGTCGCGGGCATCGACTCCGAATTTGACTTCTTTTGCTGACATAGTGGGTTTCCCTGAGTTTTTGACTTGGTTTCACCCTTGATGAGGCGCTCGACAGGCGCTTGAGCGGTGGACTAGGCGGCCTTCTTCTTGGAAGACACGTCGGCGAGAACGCCCATGATGTCGCTCTCCTTCATGATCAACAGCTCCTGGGTGTCGATCTTGACTTCGGTGCCGGACCACTTGCCGAACAATACGCGGTCACCGACCCGGACGTCGATCGGGATCAGCTTGCCGCTTTCGTCACGACCGCCGGGGCCAACGGCGATGACTTCACCTTGGGAGGGTTTCTCCTTGACCGTGTCGGGAATGATGATGCCGCCAGCGGTCTTCTCTTCCGCGTCGATGCGCTTGACCACGACCCGGTCGTGAAGCGGACGGAATTTCATGCTCTCCTCCTATCTTCTAGTCGCTTTTTGAAATAGCAGTCGAAGCTAGCGAGTGCTGACCGCTCCGAAAATAAGCCGGCTTGGTCGGCAAACAAGACAAAGCCGCGAAGGATTTCGAAAATCCGTCGTCCTCACCGGTCCGCGGAGGGCCCATTCAGAGCCACCTAAAGGAGCCCCTGGAATCAAGTCTGGGCTGGTCGGAGGAAGCCGCTGAGGAAACTTTAGGCGGGCTTGTACCGTCTGCCCAGGTTGTTGTTTGGCTTTGCCATCCAAATGGCTAGCCGGGCAGGGTTGCGCGCGTCTGGATTAGCCTGTTCGGGTACAATGATGCCGCGTCCAACGGCAGTCTAGACCCGCGGCGGTACGCGGAGAGGCCGGCAAATCTTGTCCCTCTCGCCTACCCAGAGCACCTGGGATGCAGCGGAAGAGGAACTTTCTTTCTAGATTCTCTCCCTTCGCCAGTCCTGCAGCCAAACCCTGCTTGACTCTTCCAGCAAGGCCACGACGTACCTTATGAGCGTTGTCCTCGCGAGCGCCCTGCCTCTGCGTTCGTCACATAAGACGATCGATGATCCCAAGGAGGCGGTCGCAAGACGCCGCGAGACGCTTGTTAGGAGCTGTCGCGATGCCTAGCAGCAAACCGGATCGTGCGGAAGCTGCCTCTGCATACCAGGGCGATAGTGGAGCAGGCGCCAATCCGAACGACAGCATTTCCCTGGCGATGGAGAGGTCTGGTGTCCCGTCCGGCAATTGCATTAGCACCGCCAATCCAGCGATCGTTATGTCCTTGGCGCGTGGGCGAAGGGTCTTTAGCAACGCGTCGCCTCGCGCTGCATAGACACGCTTCGTACGTCGAAGATGCCGCATATAGTGGCCGTCACGCATGAATTTCGCAGTCGCGAGTTGCACAGACGGCCCAGGCGCCGGCGCGAGACACGCCGCGACCTCGGCGAACTGAGACGTCAGCGACGGAGGAGCGACCAGAAAGCCCAGCCGCAGGGTGGGGGTCAGAGTCTTGCTGAAAGATCCGATGTGGATGACGCGCCCGGCGCGATCGAGCGAGGCAAGTGCCGGTGTGGCCCGACCCTTCAGTTGAAGCTCGCTCAGATAGTCATCCTCGATCACCCACGCCCCTTTCTGAGCGGCCCAGTCGAGAAGGCGCAAGCGCCTCTCCAGCGACAACGTGCACCCGAGCGGCGCCTGCTGCCCTGGAGTTACAACAACCAGCGCCGCATCGGGCTCATGGTTCAGGCCATAACTGACATCAATGCCGTCCGCATCAACCGGGATTGGGGCGAGCGACAATCCTGCGAGCTCCAGGCCATGCCGGGTGATTGGGAAGCCTGGACCCTTCATCCAGACTCTTCTCCGTTCGAGGCCGAGCACACGGAGCGCCAGTCCCAAGCCGCTGCAGTAGCCGCCGGTGATGATGATCTGGGAAGCTGTACACTCGATACCACGCGCGATAGCAAGATACGCCGCGATCTCCCGCCGTAGTTCCAGCTCACCACGAGCGTCCGGATATATCGCCGGCCCACTCATTTCCACGCGAATAGCGGACGAACGAATCCGGGCGACGAGCTTGGCGGGGAAAGTTTCATGCGCGGGCACGCCCATCTGGAAAATCGCCGGCCCCGCAGTGAGCTCCCGATACATCTCCATGAACGAGCCGGGATCGGCTGTTTCTTCCTGTCGAGCAGCAATGGAAGGACGATCCGCGACATGCGTTCCGGCCGCGCGGGAAGCGACGATGAGTTGAGCAGCGGACAGCTTTTCGTACGCCGATCGCACCGTGCCTCGAGCGACACCGAGTTGGGCTGCCAGGTCCTGCCAGGAGGGCAGACGCGCTCCCGGAGCGAGCACGCCGTTCTCGATGGCGGCCCTGATGCCTTTGCGGATCTGCTCGGCCAGGGGCGTCTTCGCAGATCGATCAAGCTCCAGCCGCAGCGGCTTGGTCATGCCCCCTTGGTACACGATTTTTGTGCGTTCTTGGTGCTTTTTTTCGGACCAGAGCAGCCGCACCTATGCGGGACAAAGGAGAACACCACCATGAAAATACGATTCATCTTTGGCGCGGCTTTCGCTGCCGTTGCCATCGCCACTGCAACGCCTGCCGTCGCCCATGGCGGCGGCGAAACGGTCACGCCGCGCTTTCAACAGATGATCCCCAACATTCCCGGCAAGTCACTGAAGGCCATGATCGTCGACTATACGCCGGGCGGGGCGTCAGCTCCGCACATCCACGCCAAGTCGGCTTTCATCTTCGGCTACGTTCTGTCGGGAGAAATCGAGTCCTAGGTGAATGACGGACCCAGGCGGGTCTACCGCGCCGGCGAAAGTTTTTACGAGACGCCAGGCTCGCGCCATTCCATCAGCCGCAATGCCAGCAAGACCAGGCCAGCAAGGCTGCTCGCCGTGTTCGTCGTTGATACCGACGACAGGGAACTGACTACCCCGATCAAATAACACTTGTCATCAAGGAGCAAAAAATGAGCAAGCGTCTCGACTACAATCAGATTGCACCGACAGGCGTGAAAGCGCTCGGCGGCGTCTACGGTTACATAATGCAGAGCAACCTTCCACCCGCGCTGGTCGACCTGGTCTACCTGCGAATTTCACAGATCAACAACTGCGCGTATTGTCTCGACTCGCACACGCGCGACCTGCTCAAGAAGGGAGTGAAGATCGAAAAGCTGGCGCTGGTACAGGCGTGGAGGGAAGCCGGTAACCTCTTCGACGAGCGCGAGCGCGCCGCCCTTGCGTGGGCCGAAACGTGACGCGCGTCGCGGAGACCAATGTGCCGGATGAAGCCTATCAGGCTGCCCGCGCCGTGTTCGGCGAGCGAGAACTTGTGGATCTGACGATCGCAGTTGGCTTGATGAACGCCTACAATCGTATTGCAATCAGCTTTCGGAACACGCCGCAGGCCGTACTCGGACAGTAAGCCTTGGAGGTGCCGGAACTCTTCTCCGCCGAGCTTCGTTCAGCCTCCAGATCACTTCTGCCTGCACGCTGATCAGGTAACAGGACGAAAGGACACACATCATGTCACACCGGATCAACGACAGCGCGATCGACTTTTTCCAGATCAACGAAGATATCGCGCTCAGAAGGATGGTTTTGCGTAACCCGGGGCGGAAGGGGACTGTTCTCTTCCTGCACGGGTTTCCGGAGACCCTGTACGCCTGGAAGGATATTGCCGCGGCTCTCGCCGATGACTACGACGTCCACGCTTTCGACTGGCCGGGCTACGGTCTTTCATCGAGGCCAGCGGTCGACAGGTTCTCCTATTCGCCGAAGGACTACGCGCATATTCTGGATCAGTACATCGTGAAAACAGGCATCGACACCTCGAGGCTCACGATCTACGCGACCGACATCGGAGCGCTACCGGCACTCCTGCTGGCGGTGGAAAAACCTGATATCGCAAGGACAATTATCGTTGGCGACTTCGCCCCGTTTTGACAGGCCCCAGTTCATGTATGAGAGCCTGCAAGGCCTGAAGGCGGGGCCTGCAATGGATCAGATCCGCGCCAACATGAACAGGAATCGCGACGAGATCCTCGCAAACACCTTCACAAGAGGCTTGCCCAAGGAAGCGCAATTCGAAGTTACGGAGGAATTCAGGGACGACATGTCCCGCGGATGGAGCCAGGGCGCCATGACGACGGTAGACGCTTTCTCCCACTATTACTCGTACTTTACGCGGGACCAGGACCGTTTCGAATCGCAACTCGCCCGGCTTAAAACGCCGGTGAAGGTAGTTTGGGGCGAGAAAGACCTCTACATCAAGAAGGAGATGGGCGCAGAATTCGCCGAAAGAGTCCACGCCGAACTCGCGATTCTTCCCGGTATTGGGCACTTTCCTCACCTCCAGGATCCGAAGCAAACCGTCGATGAGGTTCGTGCCTCATTTCGATGACTGCGCAGGGGTCTATCTCCGCGCCCTGCGCCGATGAGCTTCGATCACCAAATGTAGAGACCGCTTCCGTCGGCCGTAAAGGCAGGGTTCGTGAATGCATGTCGCATCACTCATCAGCAATCGAGCTTGCCTGACATGCTCACGAGCTGCGCGCGAACGAAAAGTGGATGTATCTGGTGCGGTTTCTGGTACGGCGGTGTCACTGCAGGCACCGAGAACGAGGTAAGCTATTGATCACGGTGGTGGGCCCGGCAGGACTCGAACCTGCAACCAGATCGTTATGAGCGGCCGAAGATTGGTCAGATCCGTTGATCTCCTGCGGTTTTGTTCGGGTCCAAGTGCTTTCGTTGCGTTTCGTTGACGCCGGTTCTGGTACGAAGCGCTGGTGCGTGCTCCGAAACTTGCCTGAAGGCCCTAAGTCGGCGATTGGCAGCGTTTGGTGGTGCAAACCTTCGGACGAACTCGCAAGTTGCAGAATGGTCCGAGAGCGGACCAAATCGGCCATGATTGCTTTCACGATTGGCCTTTTGCGATCATCGCGGCACGGGTCTGGAGTCCGATCTAATCCGTCCATCCAGGCATGGGCCGGACAACGGCGCGCGCTTAATGGGCGCTTAATGCTTTTGCGCAACAGATAGATCACCAGCGCGGAATTAGTCCTAGTTACGAGTGCGAGCCGAGCTCCCGAGGAGGGGAATCGGATGGGACTGCTATTTGTCGGAGTGCTGGCAGGAGTCCTGATCGGCTTTGGCTGGTTCGCGCCGTCCCGGGGGTATTTCCTCGGGTGCGCGTCACGACCCTGTTTCGACAGGGGCGCTGTCGCCCAACCCGCGCAGCCAATGCCGACTGCGTTGGCGCCAGAGCCTGCGGTTGTCAGATCGAATTCCGCAACGCAGGCAAGGCCCGGCAAGACATCAACTCCGAAGAAACGCGGATCGACCGATCTTGCCAAAGCGGCGTCCCCGCGGACGAGGATCAGCGTCCCGGCACCGGAACGGACCGCGGAAATGTCGGATCGTGCTCTGGACAAGGCGAAGGTTGCGATCGCGACGCAGATGGGGGATCCGGAGACGGTCGAACTCAGCGACGTGAAGCGCGCAATGCGAAAGAACATGCTTGGACGCCGCGTGGATACGATTTGCGGGCGCGTGAAAGGAAGAAGCGCGTCAGGCGGCGAGACTGGAGAGCGGCCGTTTCTGTATCTCGTGAAGGAGGATGAAGCATACGTCGTCGACGGTAGGTCAGGGTCGGCGGCCTCAACGGCGTATCGAAATATCTGCAATTAGGGATGCGTCGACTGCGCCACCGCGCGGTACACGCCAAAATGATTTGAGCGGAAAGAATTTCCACCCAGGTGTCAAGTGATCCCGCAGTGGATGCGGCACTAACGGCGGCACTGCGCCGCTCTCGTGATGATGCATTCAGGATGAACGCAGCAGCACGGGAGACGCAATACGGAATGGGAATATAGCGGAAATTCGTTTCATCTCGAGGGCATCATGCACGACATAATCAACACGTCAAAGCGGCTCAATGAATCGCTTCACTTGCCGGTTCTGGTGATCATCGAGCCGCTCGTGTTGCCTCGTACATGCATTCTGCACGTCCTCAGGAGGGAGTTGGACGAATTTGAGATCCTTGACATGGCAACGGTCCAAGGCCTGGACTGCACGTCTGCCCGCGATGTTCGTCTGGTGATGCTGAGTATCGCGGACAAGCCCATCGGCGATCCCTCGGTTGAGGACGATCTCGCCTTCGTTGCGGAGTGTTGTCCCAACGCCGCCACTGTTGTCCTCTCAAATCATGACGACGAACCGACCGTGCAGGCCGCGATGCAGCGGGGCGTGCGCGGCTTTCTTTCCACCTCGCTACCGATCGAGATCGCCATAGCAGGCCTGCGCCTTGTTCTTGTCGGCGGCGCCTACAGGCCGTTGCCCGTGGCCGGGATGAACAGGATAACGGATTTCGAGCCACCGGATGCGCGCGGGCTTGTGCCCGCATATCTGATTAACGAGGGAGCCAGAGTGGCTATCGACAGGAGGAGCGTGACCGATCTCACGCCTCGTGAGCAACAGGTTCTGGCGGAACTGGAGCTCGGCCTGCCCAACAAGCTGATCGCCGCCAAATTGGGCCTCTCGGAAAGCACAGTCAAAATGCACATTCAGCATATCATGAGGAAATGTGCTGCGCACAATCGCACGGAAGCCGTCCTCCGCTGGCGCGGCCGGTTGCCCGCGCAGAGTCGCGATCACGACCCCGGTGCGGCTCTAATGCCGGAGACCTAAAGCATGATCCGGACCCGGAGGGCCGCGTTAACGCAAGGTGCGCAGCGGTTCTCCCTCGCGACAAACGCGGAACGCGTTTGCGTGGAGATCATGCTCCAACAACAACCTAAAGCGCGATGACGATTCATCCCAATCTCATCGCGCTTTAGTCCTCTCTGAATGCACCACGGAAGCTGTCGAGCAGGGGCCTGAGCGCGTAGAGAGCCACGGTGCCTCGCCCGGTCGTGATGAACACTTGAACCGGCATGCCGGGGACGATCTGGATGTCGTTTGCCGCGATCTGCCCATCGTCGATCCGGATCTTTGTCGCGTAGTATGGCTGGTCGGTACGCTTGTCGAGGAGCCGGTCTGCGGATATGTGCACGACGGTTCCCTTCAGGCGAGGCACGCGACGCTGATTGTACGGTACGAGGTGAACCTCGGCACTGAGGCCGGGATGAACCACATCGATGTCCTCGGGCCTCAGGCGCGCGGTTACGATGAGACGGTCTTGCCGGGGCACTAGGTCCATGAGCGGAGCACCTGCTCCGATGACACCGCCGGCTGTATGAACCCGCAGATCGGTTATCACGCCGTCCTCGGGCGCCTTGACCTCCGTTCGCGATAGCTGATCCCTGGCCGCAAGCAACCGCTCGCGGAGCTGGAATATCTGGTTCTGTGCTTCACGAAGCGACTGTGCGATCTCGTTCTGCCTCTCGCTCTCGAGCTTGAACAATGTGGCCTGCTGTTCGCTGATGACCTGCCCGGCGCGGGCAATCTGCGCGGCGATCTCGCCGCGGCGGCCCTCGACGTCGGCCAGCTCCCGCTGCAGGTTCAGAAGCCGCGGCCGCCGTTCGAGCCCCTTGTTGACGAGGGTCGCGACCATATCCAGTTCCTCCCGAACGATTTCGACCCGCTGCCCGGTGGCGGTTTCCTGAGCCTTGAGACCTTCGATCTCCTTCTCGACTTGATGCCTTCGTTCGCGAATGACCGCAAGCTGCGACTCGTGAACTTGCATGCGTGCCTGAAAAATGAACTGCTGCGCCGACACCGCAGCGGCGGCCACTCCGTTCTGCCTGCTGTCCTGTTCCAGCGCGTCCGGGATTGCGATCCTCTCGAATCTCTGCTGCTCGGCTTGAAGCCGTGCGGCACGAGCAGCTGCATCCCAAAATTGACCTTGGAGGCTTTGCATCTCCGAGCCGGCCCGGGTGTCGTCCAGCGCGATCAGCGTTTGGCCGCTGCGCACGATATCGCCATCCGAAACCAGGATCTTCCTGATGATACCGCCTTCCAGATGCTGGATCGTCTTGCGGCTCGATTCCGATTCCAGGACGCCAGACGCGATCGCGGCGCTTTCGAGAGGCGCGAGGCTCGCCCATGTACCAAGCCCCAGCATGAAGCAGAGCACCAGCAGATTGCCCGCGACGGTGATGCCGCGAAGCCTTCCGCGCGGAGAGGTCGGCGTGGGCGTCGAGCACCATGGAAATTCCAGAGGCTCGAAATCGTCGATTGCGGTCACCACGACGCCAAATCGCCGAGCGGGTGGGTGGGGCGCCGGCGCTCGCACGAGCTGGTCCCAGATCATGGGAAGTCTCGAGACGGCGGGAAGTTTCCAGATGGTGAGAGAGTTCCAAATCATGGCGCTATCTGTGAAGTAACCTGGGGTCGGCTCAGGTGCCGTTCAAAGATGTCCTCGCTGTCGCCGAACGCGGCGACCGCACCGTCCTCCATGATGGCAATCTTGTCCGTGGCGGCGAGAAGACCCATCCGGTGAGTGATGACGACAAGGATGACGCCTGCGAGCTTCATGCGCTCGATGGCATCCAGGAGCATTCGCTCGCCCCCGTAGTCGAGGCTGGCGTTGGGTTCGTCGAGAACGATGAGGCGTGGACTGCCGAAAAAGGCGCGGGCAAGACCGAGGCGCTGCCGATACCCGCGCGAGAAGGTTGCTTCACTCTGAACCACCGTGTCGTAACCCAGCGGCAAGCGCATGATCGCCCCATGGATACCGACGAGCTTGGCCGCTTCGATGACCTTCCGCCGATCGGCATCGTCAAGGCGTGCGATGATGTCGTTGATCGTGTCGCCGAGGAGGTTGATGTCCTGGGGGAGATATCCGAGGCGGTCGCCTTTTAGGCCCTCGCGAAACAGCGAGACGTCGGTATTGTCGAGGACGACACGGCCATGCGTTGGCATCGACAGCCCGGCGATCACCTGGCCGAGCAAGGACTTGCCTGACCCGGACGGACCGATGATGCCAAGGCATTCTCCGGGCATGAGGCTGAACGAGACGCCGTTCAGGAGCAGATGGTTGGTCCCCGCAAGCCTCACGTCAACATTGTCGACGACGAGGCCGCTTCGCGCCTGCAGCGGAGAAACCTCTGGGCTCTGCTGCCGGGCGACGGGGAATGCGGCGAGAAGTGCGCCGAGCCGCTGACAAGCGCTCACGGCCGTCACGAGCGATTTCCAGCCTGCGACCGCACTTTCGACCGGCGCGAGCGCCCGGCTGAACATCAGCGTGGAAGCAAAGATGATTGCCGGACTCTTCCCGTGATCGAGGACGAGCCATGCGGCAGCCCCCATGATCAGGACCTGCGACAGCGCGCGAACCGGCTTGGCGGCCAGTGAGACGATCTCGCCTCGCCGGAGTGCCACATCGTGCTCTCTGCGGGCGTGCTGCGCGTCACGGTGGATCATGCGCGCAGCGCTATCGAGCATTCCCATGGCGCGGATCATGTGGATGTTGCTCGCTGCAGTCTGGAGGCGGCCGCAGCTTCTGGATAGCGCGGCGCCGGATCTGAGCAGAACGTCTTCCGTGACCAGCTCTCCGGCAACCGTGAGCGCGAACAGGAAGGCGACGCAGCAGGCGCCCACCACGCCGAGCAGGGGATGGATCAGAACGAGGACAAGGAGGAACAAGGGCGCCCAGAGCGCGTCGAACAGCATCGGACATGCGCCGGATTCGACGAACTGGCGCAGCACGGTGAGATCCCGATATGCGCCCGATGCTTGCGTCCAATCGCTGCGAAGCGCCGATTCGAGGCCGGCCGAAATCACGCAGGGACGAAGGCGATCGTCGAGCCAGGCGCCGAGGCGTCCCAGGACGGCGCGCCGCAATGCATCAAAGACGCCGCCGACGAGCACCGTGATCGCGACAATGAGCGTGAGCAGGAGCAACGTCTCGCCGCTCCGGCTCGACAACACCCGGTCGTAGATCTGAAGAAGATAGATGGAGGGCGCAAACAGAAGCAGGTTGTAGCTGCAACTATATGCGAATACGAGACCCAGTGGTCCCACACAGGACCGGAGGGCTGCGTGCAGTGGCGTCCGGACCTGCGGCAGGATGGGCAACCGAATGGGCGGCATCAGCATGATCGTCACCGCCTGAAATCGAGGTCCGGTGCACTTGACCGATGGCCAACGTCGTCTGCCAACGGTATCGTATCGGCGGGGTATTGGCTCGAACTTCAGACCGGTGGCGGCGGCCACCGGTCCCTGCCAGTCGGACGAGCCGGTGGTCAGAAAGAAGTATCGAGATGGAAGCTCACTTCTCCGCCGAGCGCGGCGTTACCGTCTCCGCCATTGCCGCCGATGCCGGCCACGACCTCTTGGTGCTGGTCCACCGCGAGCTTGTTGATCTGGGTCGCATCCGTATTGGCGTATACCTTGGAGGTATCGTAACCGCTGTAGGATTTCTGGCTTCCGTTCGACTGGGCGTCTCCGCCATGGGCCTTCGAAAACAACGAGGCCTGCGCGTTGGCGCCGCCGGCATCCCAGTCTGCCGTCTGATTGACGTGATCGCCGGTGCTCACGTGCACGTCGGCACCTTCCGCCTTGTTGGTTGGATCGAAGTTGAGCGTCGGCTTGCTGATGATGGCTCCCTTGAAGGTGCCGTCGCCGCCATTTCCGACGTTCTGACCACCGGTGCTGATCGATTTGAATCCGATCGAGTCCGAGATGTTGATCGCTTTGGGCAACATTTGAGCCTCCTGCTTTCTGTTGGCTTTCGTGCATCATCCATCCCGATCAGGCGGACGCGCGCGGCAAGTCTGATCCGCCCAAGCGCGATGGCGATAGATGTCAAATCGGACACCATCCGGTCTGGTCGACCTACGTACGAAAGTATGACATTCGTCGCACAACATCGGAGCTCGAAACATCCGGGAGGGTCCGCAGGGCGAGCTTGCATGCGCAGAGTATCGACGCAACTCGCGATCGGGCTTGTGCGAGCGGCGCGATGTTTCGCTATCCCATCAGGTGAAGATCCGACAGAAGATGGGCGGAAAGATCGCCACCCAGCGCGAGATTGCCGTTGCCGCCGTCCCCGCCAAGCCCGGCGATCTGGACCGCACTCTGGTCGATGTGCACGTTGTTGACCTGATCGGCTAGGGCTGTCGAATGGGGACCCGCGATTGCGATATTGATGGGTGCATAGATCGCGACGCTGACATCGATCAGGCTGCCGACAAAATAGCCGTTGCCGCCATTGCCTGCGCCGTTCGAACCGGTCGCGATCGTGTCGGAGCCGCCCCACAAGCCATGGGAAAGAAGGCTTGCATGGCCGCCCGCCGCGGCGTTGCCGTTGCCGCCGTGTCCGCCAATGCCGGCGATCTGAACTATGGATTGATCCACGTAGGCGTCATTTGTCTGGACCGAATGAACGTTGGAGCCATAGCCCGCGACTGCGATGTTGATCGGGTCGTACAGTACGAAGGAAGTATGGACGAGCCCGCCGTAGAACGCGCCGTCGCCGCCATTGCCGGCCTGGCTTCCGCCCGTTTGAACGTCCCAGATGCTCCCTCCGTTGCTTGATCCCCAACTGGGGTCTAGCGTGATAACGCTGCCGCCGGCGGCCACATTGGCATTTCCGCCACTTCCGCCGACGCCCGCGATCTGAGTGGCCGATTGATCGATGTCGACCGTGTTCGATTGACTTGCATGCGCAGTGCCGCCCGAACCCGCCATCGCAATATTGATCGGATGATAGATCACCACGGGAGCGTCCACTATCGCACCCGAAAAATAACCGCTGCCCCCATTTCCGGCGCCGTTGTCGCCGCTCGCGATCACGCCGGCGCCCAACGACGTACTGACGCTCCCACCCGCTGCAATGTTGTCGTTGCCGCCATGGCCGCCGACGCCGGCCATCTGAAAAGCGGATTGATCGACATTCAAATTGTTGGATTGGTTGGCTAGAGCGACCGAGCCGTATCCCAGGCTCACGGAGATGTTGATCGGTTCATAGACCAACAGGGACGCGTGAATGATCCCTCCGTAAAAGTGGCCATCCCCGCCGTTCCCGGCCGTGTTCGCCCCACTCTCGACCGAAGCAATGCTCATCCCGGGATAGGATGCGCCGGCAGCAGGCTTCGTGGACGGAGCATCCAGACCCGCCGCAGCGTGGTCGCCGGCGTGGCCGCCCGTGTCGACCCCCGATGTGGGATGTTTGGATTGAACCGGGTCGGAGTCATTATGCTGGGTATTCGCGCTCGCGGGGTGCGCTCCAGGACCTGCAAACGGGCCGGGACGATGGACTAGGGCGCCACCGCCGACCGCGTCTGCCACGAACGGGGCACTCGGCGCAGGGCTCTGTTCGTCCTCGCCATCGTACCCATCGTGGTGAAGAGAGGCGTGATGCAGCCGGATTCCATCCGACATCCGCGAAAAATCCATCGTAGCCTCCCTCATCGCAATCGCTCCGCGCGATCAGACGGGTTCTGCACTCCGGACAGAATGTCATCCTGGGAAGGTCGAATGCCCAGTCGTCAGTTCGGATATGGCGCTTCGTCTGGCACCCGTAACATCGGCTACATCCGTTCGGGTGCGGTTACAGCCTTTGCTGGCGCGGAATTCGTAACTGCGCCAGGGAGGTGGAGAAAAACTAAAGAAGTGTTCTCCCATGCTCCAGATCAGGATCTATGACGCGCAGAAGAATGCGCGCGAGGAAATCTACCGGGGTTCCGGGTACTCGACCAAGCTATGCACGAGGTGGGGCGGCAAATTGAGACGAGCGGACCGATCTAACCTTAGGAAAAGTCCTAACTGTCGGGGGTAGTCGGTGTCGTGTGCACTGGGAGATCAAGACAAATCAACGCAGAGTCAGTTTTGGGATGGTCGCGCTCGGCCGTTACGGCGTGCTCTTCAAGTTGGCGACTTGCCCGAGCTTGGGACGCAAGGATAGGCGGACGATAGCGGTCACCCGCTACCAAGGCTCAGATTTTGCGCTCCAAACTACGATTTTGTACGATTTCTAACGCTAGGTGGTAGCGCCCCAACGTCGGCAGATCAGCATCTACAGCAACGACTGTTTGCTGGGCGTGCCTAAGCCGGTTTGCCGAAAATTGGCGGCGATGAGATGGGTGACCTTGGGCTCGGCCGCGGCGCCGAATTTGCGGATGGCGTCCTGAACGGCCCTGTCGGTATTGGTCACGCGCTGGTGTTGCCGCAAGTGCTCAAGCCAAGACGCGACCATAAACGTCTCCAGAAAGCGTCCGCTCTCGGCGGCGTCTTCGAAGACGTCCCAGGAATATGCGCCATCACGCCTTCGTTGTTGCTCCAAGTCTCTGATGGAGACGAGGAAGGCTTCGCGGCGCTCCGCGGAGATGCGGTACTCGACCGTAATCAGGACTGGCCCGCGGTCAGCGTCTGCCTCGATTGCCAAGACAGGTGAGGGCCAGTGCATCGAGGGCGCAAGATCGATGCCTGCACCGGTTTGAAGCTTCCAGCGCCAGGTCAACGCGATTCCTGCGACGGCGCCCGCAGCGGCTAGGAAGTGCGCCGTAGGCAAGCCGAGTCCAGAGGCAATTTGACCCCAGAGCGCGCTGCCAGCGGTCATCGCGCCGAAGAACACGGTGACGAAGATCGCCAACCCCCGGCCGCGCACCCAGTCCGGCAGTGAGACCTGAACTGAGACATTGACCGTCGCAAGGACGCCGATCCATGAGATACCGGCGATCAGGCACGCCGCAAGTCCGATCTCCGCGTGACGCGCGATGCCCAGGAGGATCAGACTAAGCGCCGTGCCGGCGGTGCCGGCCGCAACGAGCCCGTTGGGCCCGAAGGTTGTCTTCATCCAGGGCAGTATGAACGCACCGATGACGGCACCCACGCCGATCGCTCCGAGCAAGATGCCGTAGAGTGCTGGACCGCCCGCGATCTGATTGCGCGCCACGAGGGGGAGCAGTGCCCAATAGGCGCTCGCGAAGAAGAAGAACGCCGCCGCCCTGACGAGTGTCGCACGAAGCTTCGGATTGAATCGCGCATGGCGGAAGCCGATCACCATGGCGCCAGCGAGACGTTCCGGTGGAAGCGCGCTGCCTTGCGAAGACGCCGGGCGCCACCACAGGAGCGCTCCGATCACGGCGAAATTGCTCAGAGCATTGATCCAGAAGGGGGCCGCGATGCCGAACCCGCCGATGACGGCGCCACCCAGCGCCGGCCCGATGGCTCTGCTGATGTTGACGCCTACGCCGTTGCCGGCCACGGCCGCGGCCAGGTCTTGCCTCGGGACAAGCTGAGGGACAACCGACTGCCATGCGGGCGCGGTGAACGCAGCGCCGGCGCCGAGCAGAAACGTGAACAGCAGAAGGATGGGCGGAGTGACGAGGTTAAGCCCGACGAGCACCGCACTTGCTGCCGCGATGATTGTAAGGACGATTTCACAACCAATCAGAAAACGGCGTTTGTCGACAGTATCCGCCAGCGCGCCAGCCGGCAGCGCGAACAGGAACATCGGAAGGCTGCTCGCGACCTGAACCAGGGAGACGGTGAGGGGATTGGCATCGAGGCTGGTCATCAGCCATCCGGACGCAGCGTTGTACATCCAGGTGCCGACGTTGGCGACGACGGTTGCAATCCAGACAACCGTGAACGTGGTGTGCCGAAACGCGATCCACGGGGAAGTGTCGGGCACCGTCGACGATGGATCCGGCTTTTCGTTGGATAGGGGCATTGATTCACTCAAACCATCGAACCCGCGCAAGGCTGGCGGTGTCGGATCAAAATGCTCGAGAATCCGAGCGTCGCGTCAGTCGTTCGTCGGTTTCAACACGGTGGTGTAGTTCGCCGGTAGCCACTCGAACCGGCCATCGACCGAGCGGATATGTCCGATTCCAGGAAAGGCGATGTGAGCCGCCGCGATCCACGTCGACGTCCGCGCGGCCCGAGCGAAGGCTGCCGTGCGTTCCAGTTCCGCCGACAGCGGATTGCTGTCGTAAGTCACGGTCACGGCGGGATCGGGAAACTGGATCGGCGCAACATGGACGAGATCGCCCCAGACAAGCAATGTTTGCCCTCCGCTCGAGACCTCGTACGAGGTGTGTCCTGGGGTGTGCCCGGGAGTAGGAATTGCACGAATCCCCGGCGAAAGCTCCTGACCTTCCGAGAAGGGCTTCAGCCGGCCGGATTCCCTGTAGGGCTTCAACGAGGCGCGATCGCCTTCGAACATCGGCTTGAGGAATTTGGGAGCTTCACTCTCGTTCTTGGCGTCGAGCCAGTAGTCGAGGTCCTTCTGGTTGACCCTTATGGTTGCATTGGCAAACGCAGGCTTTCCTTCTGGAGCGATGCCGCCGACGTGATCGGCATGCAAGTGCGTGAGATAGATCTCGTCGATCTGCTCCGGTCTGTATCCGGACGCGCGCAGATTTTCGAGAAGGTGCCCGCAACATGCGCCATAGAGGCTGCCGGCGCCGCTGTCGATCAGAATGAGCCTGTCTCCCGTGTTGACCAAGAAGGCATTGATCGAGCCTTCCACGGGAGCTGCGAGATCGGAGGCGGCGAGCACGGCATCCCCTCTACCGGGATGGCTTTCCGCGAGCTTCACGGCTTTCCGGTCTCCGCCCGGCATCGTCTCGTTCCTGGTCATCACGTCGTGGACTGGAAACGGATGGGTCCCGTCGAGCAAGGCCGTTATCTCCATGCGCCCGAGCATGATGCGATAGAAGCCCGGCGCCTGGGTGCGTACCTGGGGAGCGCCGGCATGCACCTGGCCGTGAGACAGCAGGGATACGAATGTCAACATCGCGACGGTGCGGATCGGCTTCATCCTTGTCTCCTCATCGCCAGGTGTCCCGGTTCAGTCGACGGCATGACATGGTGCGGTTGAGGATTTCATCCGTTCCAGCCCTTCAGAAAATCGAGAAGAAGCTTGTTGACCGCTTCCGGTTGTTCTTCCTGCGGAAGATGGCCGCAACGTTCGATCGGGGCGACCGAGAGGGTTTCCGCCATCTCGCTCCAGACCGCCTTCATGTCGAAGAGACGGCCGACGGCGCCGAAGTCTTCACCCCAAAGGGACAGCACGGGACACCGGATCTTCTGCTCCGCGTCCTCGAGATCCTGCGCGATGTCTTCTGCGCTGGCGCGATAGTCGGACATCGCGCCCCGTACGGCGCCAGGCGCGCTGTAGGACTTCACGTAGGTCTCGAACGCCTCGCCGGAGATCGTCATCGGGTCGTGGCACCAGTCGGAAAAGAAGTGACGAAGCCAGATGTCCTCGCGTCCCGCGATCAGTGCCTCCGGCAGGTCGGGGATCTGGTGGAACATGAAGAACCAGTATTCGCGGGCGACTTTCGCAGTCATCTCGCGCGCGACGATGCGGGTTGGAACGTTATCCATGACGACGAGGCGATCGACCAGATCCGGGTGGTCCTTGACCAGGCGGGTCGCGACCCGCGCGCCGCGATCGTGTCCGATCAGTGCCACGCGCCCCACGCCGAGTGTCTTCAAGAGCTCGACGATGTCGTTGGCCATCGTCCTCTTGTCGTAGCCGTTCGGCGGTTTGTCGGTCTCGCCGTATCCGCGCAGGTCCGGCGCGATTACCCGGTAGTGGGGGGCAAGCGCCGGTATCTGGAAACGCCAGGCGAAGCTGGTCTCCGGGAAGCCGTGCAACAGCACGATCGGAGGACCGGCCCCAGCCTCCAGATAGAACTGGCGGATGCCGTTTGCTCGGCAGGTTGCGCGACGAATGGTGGTCACCGATGTCATGCCCGGAGTAAGAGGTTTCCGGGCACGATCCTTGGTCAAGTCGGAGGGGACTGATTGCAGGTTGTCACGGCGTTTTGCACGATTGCGTCGCTGTAGTTGCGGAAACGGTCGGTTGGGGCACCGAATTTTACCCTGGCGGCGGTTCCAAGATCGGGAAAAAGTCCAAGACGCGCGGCGATGTTCGGGATTGCATGTTCGTAACGACCAGCAACGCAAGGGAGAACGAGGATCCGCGAGGTGGACATGGTACCCCGAACGGACGGCTTCGGGATCGAGGATCAGGCAGCAACTGCGTGAACGCACGGGGACTTCATCACGTCACAGCAATCATCGGCGACGTGCGGCGCGCCGGCGGCTTCTACGCGGGTGTGCTGTCGCTCAATCGGGTCAAGAAGACCGTCTGCTATGACGACCCCGGCAGTTACCACGTCTACTACGGCGACGACGTCGGAAATCCGGGCACCGTAATGAGCACGCTGGCCTGGAATTGCGTGACGCCGGGGCTGACCGGCGCCGGCGAGGTGGTGCAGACCGCCTTCCGCGTCGCAGGGGATTCACTCGACGGGTGGGCCGATCGGCTCGCTTCTGCGGGTGTGCCCTATCGATCGGAGGTGTCGCCCTTCGGCGAGCGTACGCTCTGTTTCTCGGATCCCGATGGTACGGCCCTCTCGCTGATCGAGACATGGGAGGGACGATCGGGGCAGGCGGACCCAAACTCCAAGGCCGATCTCGCGCTGCGCGGCCTTCATGGCGTCACGCTGAATGTCCGCGAGGAGGATGAGACCATCGACATCCTCCAGAAGGTTTTCGATTTCCAGCTGGTCTCTCAGAGAAACGGCGCCATGCGCTTCGTGGCTCATGACGGTCCGGGCGGGACGATCACCTTGCGCATGATCGGAAAGTCATCGCGGGGGCGCCTCGGCGGCGGCACCATCCGGCACGTCGCCTTCCGCGCGAGCAATCTCGACGATCGATCGGAGATGGTCGAGAAACTCCAGTCGGTGTACGGCATCGTGGTGAGCGATCCCATCGAGCGGACCTACCTGAACGCGGTCGGCTTCCGCGCCCCCTGCGGCGTGCTTTTCGAGATCGCGACCGACGGCCCGGGTTTTGCGGTCGACGAGGCGCCGGAGCAGCTCGGCCAGCAACTTCAGCTTCCCGCCTTTCTCGAAGAGCGTCGCGCCGAACTGGCGGCGATCCTGCCTCCGCTCGCTTGAACTGCCTGTCGACCATCGCGAGCCCGACCTTCCATGAAATCGGTCAGTCGCGGGCACATGAAGTCAAGGAATGCTCTCACGCGAAAGGGCAGCCGCGGTCCACCGTGATAAAGCGCATGAATTTGTTCCTCGTCACCTGCCGTGCCCTTGAGAACCTCGACCAGGCGGCCAGCCGATATGTCGTCGCGGACGTGATAGTCGGCGAGCCTTGCAAGGCCGATGCCCACGATTGCCATTCGCCGCAGGCTTTGAGCGTTGTTTGCGAGCAGCGAGCCGCTGATTGCCCGGTCGGCAATTCGCCCGCTCTCCTTCAGAGGCCAGACCGGGGCAGAGCGCCGGAAATTGAATCCCAGGCAGTTGTGACGTGAAAGGTCCTGAACCCTTTTTGGCTCACCTAGCCGATTTATGTAGTCTGGAGATGCGACGATCCTTCTTTTGACGACCCCGATGCGTCGGGCAACCATCGCGGAGGCTTGCAACGGCCCGACCCGGAAGGCGACATCGGTCCGGTCGAGGTACATGTCGACGATTTCGTCGGAGAGCGAGATGTCGACCACGATCTCAGGGTGTGCTTGCCAAAAGGCGGGGAGCAGAGGCTCGAGGCCGAGAATGCCGAAGGACACCGTGGTGTTGACCCGGATCGTCCCGCCGGCCGCCGCTGCACCCCGAGAAATGCCGCGTTCGATGCCATCGAGTTCGGCCAGCAGTGCAACACTCTTGTCGTGGTACATCCGACCCTCTGACGTCAGCGACAGCCGCCGCGTCGAACGCTCGAACAGTCTGACGCCGAGCCGCGCCTCGATCCTTCCGATGAGCTTGCTGACGGTTGACGGTGTCATCAACAGTCGACGGGCTGCCTCGGAATAGCTCTGGGCTTCCACCACACGGAGGAAGACCTGCATTTCCCCGATGCGATTATCCATCGTGTATCCATCTATGAAACCGTTTCACAGATAAAGTGGAATTGGAGCGGATTATCAAGTCCGCCAAATGTCACCTATGCTGGGTCATCGTTTCGTTTTGCGATCGATTTTCCTGCTGACACGCCACTGTCGGATCGGTGACTTGAACGAGGACGACTATCGCTCTAAGAGGAAAATCGGTGCGGCGGACGTGATCTGCAGGTGGTCCTTCGGACTCATGATGGCGGCATATCCAATGATGGATAGCTTTGAATACCCCGATGATGGAAGAGTCTGATAGTACGACCGGCGGCTTCTACGGTCGTCGCCTCAGCCAGCACCTGGGAATGGAGGGTGACTGCCTGCTGCGCATCAAGCGCGAAGGGCAGTTGGCACTGGCGATGACCCGGCTGACCTGCTCTCAATTCGTTCGGGAGCGGACCGCGGTCATTCCTTCCGAACCGGCCTTCAGCATCCTGCAACAGCTCGGTGACCTCGATCGGCATTCCTGTTGGCTCGCTGGACGACCGAGATATTCGGGAGCTTTCGGTGCGGGGACCGTGAGCGTCATCAATCTGATGGACAACCCTCAATGTGAGTTCAAAGGCCCGTTCGATGCCGTTCAATACTACGTGCCCCAGACGGCCCTCGACGAGTTTGCCCGTGAGCACGGGGCCAAACCGATCTCGACGCTCAAATGGAGCAGGGATCAGCGTGACCCCTTCCTGTCGACCCTGTCCAGCGTTCTGCTCAGTGCGGTGGAGCAGGATCCGACGAGCAATCAGCTCTTCGTCGATCAGATCGGGTTGAGTGTTCTGGCCCATTTCGCCCAAACCTATGGCGGAATGCGCCCACAAGGAAAAGCTGCGGGTGGAGGCCTTGCCCCCTGGCAGGAGCGTCGCGCCAAGGAAATCATGCGAGCGCGTCTCGCCAGCAATCTGACGATTGCCGACGTCGCCGCCGAATGCAAGTTGACGCCAAGCCACTTCGCCAGATCGTTCCGGCGCAGCACGGGCGTTGCCCCGCACGAATTCCTGTCCCAGCTTCGCATCGACGAGGCGAAGCGCCTCATGCAGAGCACCAAGCTTCCGCTCGCCGACATTGCACTGATCTGCGGCTTTGGCGACCAGAGCTACTTCACCCGGGTGTTTTCCCGCAACGTGGGGGCCAGCCCCGGAGCATGGCGAAGGGCCCGCTCCGAGGGCTGACGCAAGCAGGATCCTGTCTCAAGCGGGTCGGATCATGTCGCGGGCGTAGGCCAGGCCGATCCCGTATCCTCCGGCATGAGATTCGACGATGGCGCGTGCGCCATCGTAGGTTTCATGCCTCGTCCAATCGCGCTGCATCTCGAGCAGAACCTGGATCCAGGATGTGAGGCGGGCGCCTGCGGCCTGCATCCGGCCGAGAGCCAGTTCGTGACTCGCAGTCGTCAATCCTCCGCAGGCGTCGCCGACGACGTAGACTTCCAAGCCGGCTGACAGTGCAGAAAGCACCGCGAACGTCACGCATGCCTCGGTCAGCAGACCCGAAACGATCAGGCGGCTTCGACCGGTGGCCAGAACGGCCGCGCGCGCCTTGTCGTCTTCCCACATGTTCATGCTGCGCCGGTCGATCGGCTCGACGCCTGGAAGCGCCGCCTTGACCGCCGGCATCAGCGGCCCGCTGTACACTTTCGTCGCCGAGGTGGAGGCGACGACCGGCAGGCCGAACACGGTCGCGGTCTTCGCGAGCGCGACCACGCTGTTCATGAGAACCTGCCGGTCGATCGACCCCACTCCGAAAGCCAGGCCGGCCTGTTGGTCGATCAAAAGCAGGGCGCAGTCCCTGGGCTCGAGCAGATGAAGCGGATTCGGGGCCATCGACTTTCTCCGGTTAGGCCTTCAGGAACGCGAGGAGGTCTGCGTTGACCTGGTCGGCATGCGTCGTCGCCGTTGCGTGCGGAGCGCCCGGATAAATCTTCAGCTTGGCGCCCTTGATCATCTCGGCGGCCAGCTTGCCCGTGTAGGGGAACGGCACGACCTGATCGTCCTCGCCGTGAATCACCAGGGTGGGCACGTCGATTTTGGCCATGTCGGGCCGGAAGTCGGTTTCCGAGAACGCGGTCACGCAATCGATGGTCGCCTTGACCGACGCCTGAAGCGCGATCTGAAGGGTCTGCTTGAAGACGCCTTGCGACACCTTCGTGCCGTGGTTGGTGCCGTAGAAGAGGGGGCTGAAGTCGTCGAGGAATTGCGCACGGTCCTTCACCAGGCCGGCCTTGATGCCGTCGAACACCGACTTGTCGACACCGTCATGGTCCGCGGTCTTGACGAAGAGGGGCGTCACGGCGCTGAGCAGGACGAATTTGGCGACCCGCGACGTGCCGTGCCGCGCCACGTAGCGCGCGATGTCTCCGCCGCCCATGGAGAATCCGACCAGCGTCACATCCTTCAGGTTGAGATGATTAACGATGTCAGCGATGTCGTCGGCGAAGGTGTCGTAGTCGTAGCCCGTCCAGGGCTGGCTCGACCGGCCGAAGCCCCTGCGGTCGAACGCCACCGTTCGATAACCGCGCTCGGCGAAGAAAAGCATCTGCGCGTCCCACATGTCCGCGCTAAGCGGCCAGCCATGGCTGAACAGGATCGGCTTTCCGCTTCCCCAGTCCTTGTAATAAAGCTCGGTGCCGTCCCGCAATTCAAGCAAGGCCATCGTTCGCTCCTGTGACGAATTGATGAAAACCGAACGGCATTCTGCAAGGCGGTTCGGTCCTCCTGCCCGCAAGTTTGCGGATAGGGCGCGGATTGGCTTGCACGATCTGCGCGTCGTTTGGACATGCTGGCGATCTCCGACCGGCGCTGCGGACATGCGCCCGGCAATTCGCCGCACGTGAATGATCATCGCGCCGAAATCCAAGCCGCGACGAAATCGTCCAAGCGTTGGCCGGCGTTCAGGGTTCACGATACAGCCGCCCATCCATCCCCTTTCGCTCGATCGCTCATGCCGATCGCAAGGAGAACTTCTCGATGTCGAAACTCGATATGCTCACCCCCGACAACAGCGCGATCGCTCTGATCGACTACCAGCCGGCCATGTTCCAGGGCGTTCAATCGCATGACCGCCTCGTCACGGTTAACAACGTCCAGATCCTGGCAAAGGCCGCCAAGCTCTTCAAAATTCCGACCGTGCTGACCACGGTGGCGCGGGATTCCTTCTCCGGCCCCTTCATGCCGGAAGTCGCCTCGCTGTTTCCGGAGCACGACATCATCGACCGCACGTCGATGAATTCCTGGCTCGACGCGAACTTCCGCAAGGCGGTGGCTGCCACCGGTCGCAAGAAATTCGTGCTGGCCGGTCTCTGGACCGAGGCCTGCGTGATCTTTCCGACCCTGGACATGCTCAAGGAAGGTTACGAGATCTACATTGCCGCCGACGCTTGCGGCGATCTCTCGCTCGAAGCCCACAACCGCGCCATGGAGCGCGCCATCCAGGCAGGAGCGGTTCCCATCACCTCGTCGCAATACGCCTACGAGCTTCAGCAGGACTGGGCGCGCAGCGAGACCTACGAAGGAATGATGGACATCCAGCGCGCGCATTCGCCCTACGGAATCCAGATCCGCTTCTCGAAATGGGCACTCGGCGAACATGCCTCCGAAGGGGGCGCGAAAGCCGGCTGAACCTCCTCCAATTGCGGATCGCCGTGATGAAGATCTATCTGTTGTCCCTTGGCGCCGGCCTGTTGGTCGGCGTCATCTACAGCCTTCTCAACGTGCGCTCGCCCGCGCCGCCGCTGGTCGCGCTGGTCGGGCTTCTTGGCATCCTCGCCGGTGAGCAGATCGTTCCCGTGGCCCGGCAGCTGTTGTCCGGGCACGGGCTGGCGTCGGCGTGGCAGCAAGCCAAGTGCGCCCCACACATGTTCGGCATGCTGCCCGGTCGTCAAAACGACCAATCGAAAAATGCCGCCTCGGTGGACGGCCAGGAGAAACATTCATGAGCTCCGCACCCGATATCATCCTGCATCGTGGTCTGTTCACGACGCTCGATCGCTCGAACCCGGCGGCTTCGGCGGTCGCGATCGCCGATGGCCGCTTCGTCGCGGTCGGGCACGATCATGACGTGATGAAGCTGGCGGGGCCGTCCACGAAGATCGTCGATCTCAGGGGACGGCGCGTGTTGCCGGGCCTGATCGACAACCACCTTCACATCATCCGCGGCGGTCTGAACTTCAACATGGAGCTGCGCTGGGACGGGGTACGCTCGCTCGCCACTGCGATGGATATGCTGAAGCGGCAGGTCGCCGTCACGCCACCGCCGCAGTGGGTCAGAGTGGTCGGCGGATTCACCGAACACCAATTCGCGGAGAAGCGGCTTCCGACGATCGACGAGCTCAACGCCGTCGCGCCCGACACGCCGGTCTTCCTGCTGCATCTCTACGATCGGGCCATCCTGAACGGCGCGGCGCTGCGGGCCGTCGGTTATGCGAAGGACACGCCCGAACCGCCGGGCGGCGAGATCATGCGCGATACCAAGGGCAATCCGACGGGTTTGCTGCTGGCCAAGCCCAACGCCAACATCCTCTACGCGACCCTTGCCAAGGGCCCGAAACTTCCGTTCGATTATCAGGTCAATTCGACGCGTCATTTCATGCGCGAACTGAACCGGCTCGGCGTCACCGGTGCGATCGACGCCGGCGGAGGATTCCAGAACTATCCCGACGACTACGCCGTCATCCAGAAGCTGAGCGACGAAGGCCTCCTGACGATACGACTCGCCTACAACCTTTTCACCCAGAAGCCCAAGGGCGAGAAGGCAGACTTCCTCAACTGGACGAAAACCTCGAAGTACAAGCAGGGTGACGACTATTTCCGGCACAACGGTGCCGGCGAGATGCTGGTGTTCTCGGCGGCCGACTTCGAGGATTTTCGGGTCGCCCGTCCGGACATGCCTGCGGAGATGGAAGGCGAGCTCGAGGAGGTCGTTCGGGTCCTCGTTCAGAACAAATGGCCGTGGCGTCTCCATGCCACCTACGACGAGACGATCTCACGGGCGCTGGACGTGTTCGAGCGGGTCAATCAGGACATGCCCCTGGAAGGGCTGCACTGGTTCTTCGATCACGCCGAGACGATCTCGGACCAGTCGATCGATCGCATCGCGGCGCTCGGCGGCGGCATCGCCGTGCAGCACCGGATGGCCTATCAGGGCGAATACTTCGTGGAACGGTACGGAGCGGGAGCCGCCGAGGCGACGCCGCCGGTCAAGAAGATCATCGACAAGGGCGTCAAGGTGTCGGCCGGTACGGACGCGACCCGCGTTGCGTCCTACAACCCGTGGGTCTCTCTGTCCTGGCTCGTCACCGGCCGGACCGTCGGCGGGTTGCGCATCACGCCCCAGCGCAATTGTCTGGATCGCGAGACGGCGCTGCGGATGTGGACCGAAAACGTGACGTGGTTCTCGAACGAAGAGGGTAACAAGGGTCGGATCCAGGTCGGCCAGCTCGCCGACCTCGTCGTCCCGGACCGCGACTACTTCTCGTGCAGCGAGGCCGAGATCGCCGATACGACTTCGCTGCTGACCATGGTCGGAGGCAGGATCGTCTATGGCGCGGGAGACTTCTCCAAGCTGGAGAGCGTCACACCGCCGCCCGCCATGCCGGACTGGTCGCCGGTCCGCCGCTTTGGCGGGTACGCGGCCTGGGCCGACGACACGGCAAAGACGAAGGATACCAGCCTCGCGATGAAGGCCATGCAGATGTGCGGCTGCGCCAATTCCTGCGGCGTCCACGGACACGACCATGCGGCGGCCTGGTCGAGCCGGTTGCCGGTCTCCGACCTCCGAAGCTTCTGGGGCGCGCTGGGGTGCGCCTGCTGGGCGGTCTGACATGCCTGCCGCAGCCACACCGAACCGGATCTCCGTGATCCTGCGCTGGCCGCTTCTGTGGCATGCGGCCAGGCTGGCCCTGGTATCGGCCTATCTGCTCGGCGGCTTCACCAAACTGCTCGACCTCGCGGGTGCCGCGGCCGAGCAGGAGCACTTCGGCCTTTATCCGGGATGGCTGTGGGCGTCAGCCGCCATCTTGGTCGAACTCTTCGGGTCTCTGCTCGTCGTCATCAACCGCTGGGTTTGGCTTGGCGCCGGCGGCCTCGGCGTCCTCACGTTCGTGGCGATGCTGACCGCGAACGCGTTCTGGACCATTGGTGGCCATGAGAGATTCATGGCCACGAATGCCTTCTTCGAGCATCTCGGCTTGATTGCGGGCCTTGTCATCGTATCGATTCTGTCCAATGAGACTTCGCATCACCCGGACCGGGCGCCGCGATCTCAATCCGTCCAAGGAGTTTCCTGATGAAATCAACACGGATGTTCGCTGTCGTGGCGTTGGCGGCGGCTGTCGCGGTGAGCTCGCCGGTCGTCGCCAGGGAAGCAACGAAGTCGAAGGAGCAGGCTGTTGCCGTTGCCCCGCAATACGACACAACGCACGTCTACGTCGCGCCTGAGGACGTGGACAAGTTCGTATCCAGTTTTCTGGCCACGTTTGGCGGCAAGAGCACCAAGCAGGTGGTGGCAACCGTAACGCCCACGCCGAGCAGCACCACGTCGCAACTGTTGCAGACGCCTGTCGGCACCGTCTCGCTGTTCGGCTTCAAGACGCCCATCCCTTATCCTTTCGGGGCCGAACGTAACGGCTACCTCGTCGGCGACATGGACGAGGCGATCAAGGCGGCCCGCGCTGCGGGGGCTGACGTGATCGTCTCCACCTTCCCGGATCCCATCGGGCGCGATGCCGTGGTCCAGTGGCCCGGCGGCGTCAACCTCCAGCTCTACTGGCATACGACGAAACCCGACTACGCTCCCTTCGAGCGGATTCCGGAGAATCGCGTATACGTCTCGCCCGACAGGGCCGCCGCCTTCACCCGGAGTTTTCTTGCCTTCTCCCGCGGCAAGGTCGTCTCGGACGACGCGAAGGCGCCCGGCGTCGAGATCGGAAGACCCGATTTGACCTACCGGCGCATCCGGATCGAGTCCCCATTCGGGAAGATGGTCGTGTTGGTCACCGACGGTCATCTGCCCTATCCCTACGGTCGGGAGACGACGGGTTATGAAGTCGCTGACCTCGCAGCCACCCTCGGCAAGGCGAAGGACGCCGGCGCCACGGTGCTGGTCGAATCCTACACGTCGAGCAGCCGGTCTGCTGCGTTCGTCATGTTCCCCGGCGGGTACGTCGCCGAGATCCACTCCCTTGGCCCGAAGAGTGCATCGCGGGCGGACGCCAAATGAGGTGACGTCCGCCGATGCTGGCACGGGGCGATATGCGCAACTTCTGGATCGTTCTGACGCTTGCGACCCTTGGCGCCGGCGTCGGGTTCGCGCGGGCCGAGGACGCTGCGGTCTCCAAGCGGCCGGCGATCCAGGCGAACCGCTGGGCAGAGGACTGGTCGGTCCTTGCCGATCCCAGGTTGCGTACCGAACCGTTTGACGGGCTCAAATACATCCCGCTTTGGGCCACCGATCCGAAAAGCTACGTCTCGCTGGGGGCGACGCTGCGCGAACGCTTCGAGACCAATAGCGCAGCGGCGTTCGGCACCGGCAACACGTCCTCGGACAGCTATCTCATACAGCGTTTGCAGGTCCACGCCGACATTCATTTCAACGAGAACTGGCGCGCCTTCGTGCAGCTCGAGGACGATCGGGCCTTCGACAAGCTCAGCATCTCCCCTGTCGACCAGGACCGTGCCGACCTTCGCCTTGCCTTCCTCGAATACGTCAACATTTTCGCGGGCGGGACCCTGAAGGCGCGCATCGGACGACAGGACTTCGCCTTCGACCTGCAGCGCTTCGTATCGTCGCGGGATGGTCCCAACGTCAGACAATCATTCGATGCGATCTGGGCCGACTGGGAAACCGGCGTCTGGCGCTTCATCGGCTTTGTCAGCCGCCCCGTCCAATATTTCGACGTTCGCCCTTTCGACGACACCTCGAACGACAACTTCCGCTTCAGCACGCTCCGGGTCGAGCGGAAGGTCATGGGTGACAACGAGCTGTCGGGCTACTACTCGCTGTACGAGCGGAAGAGCGCCAGATATCTCGATGCATTGGGCGACGAAAGCCGTCACGTTCTGGATGCGAGATTCGCGGCGAAGTCCCAACAGTTCGACTGGGATCTCGAGGCCATGGGGCAGGCGGGCCAGGTGGGAGCGAAGGATATCCGTGCCTGGGCCGTCGGCACGCGGATCGGATATACATTGACCGGTGTTCCCTGGCTGCCCCGCATCGGCCTCCAGTTCGACGCTGCATCGGGCGACCATCGCTCCGGAGACGGAACGCTGGGAACGTTCAATCCGCTGTTCCCGAATGGCTATTATTTCACGCTGGCCGGATATGCGGGATATGCGAACATCCTTCACCTCAAACCCTCTATAACCATCAGTCCCGCGGACCGGCTGAAGGTGATGGGAGCGATCGGCTTGCAGTGGCGCGAAACGACGGCCGACGCGATCTACGTCCAGCCCAGCGTGCCGATAGCGGGCACCGCCGGGATCGGCAGCAATTGGACGGGAGCCTACGGTCAGCTTCGCATCGACTACGCGTTCAACGATCATCTTACGGGCGCCATCGAGGCCGTGCATTTCGATGTCGGCGACACGATCATCCGCGCCGGCGGACACACCAGCAATTATCTGGGTGTCCAGCTTCAATATGGTTGGTGACATGCCACGCAATATACTTTTGCTTCCGCTCCTCATGAGCCTGAATGCCGGCTTCGTCGATACCGCCGGCTTTCTTGCGCTCCAGGGATTGTTCACTGCGCACGTCACCGGCAACTTCGTCACCTTCGGCGCGGCCATGGTATTGGGGACGTCCGGTGGCCTGGCGAAGCTGCTCGCTCTCCCGGTCTTCTGCTTCGTCGTGGTTGTCAGCAGAATCCTGAGCTTCTATCTCCCCGCAGTGGGACTGCCGATCTTTCGCTCGATGCTGGCCATCAAGACGATACTTCTGGCGGCAGGCGGCGCGTGTGCCGTCTACTTCGGGCCATTTGTCCAAGGCGACAGCTGGCAGGCGATCTGCACCGGCATGATATTGGTTGCCGCCATGGCCATCCAGAACGCCGCGCACCGCATCCATATGGGCACCGAACCTCCCAGCACCTTGATGACGGGCACGACCACCCAGATCATGATCGACGTCGCAGACGTTTTGCGCGGCGCGCCGGCTTCGGTGCTGACCGTCGCCAGACCGCGGCTTGGCAAGATGACGGCGAGCGTGGCTGCCTTCGCACTCGGATGCGCAGCCGGCGCTTGTCTCTATGCGAAGTTCGGGACCTGGTGCTTCGTCCTGCCTCCGCTGATTGCTGTGCCGGCGGTGTTCCTGGCCACCGCCGAGCCGAAGTGACGCGGCGCGTGAGCGATCGGAATTGAAGGGCCGGAGCTGATGGCCTGGTGGGAGCACGCGATGGTCGACCTTGACCGTCGCCGTCGACGGCTGGCAGCGGGCGCATCCGCATTGTCGGCAGGAACGATGGGATCCTGCCGTCTGGACGGGATCAAGACCGGTCTGCCGTCGAGATGCGGCAGGCGATACGCGAGGGAACTGAAATGGCTTCTGAGACGTCCGATCCATCGCCTCGATCCTATCCCCGATCGGTCTCGCTCGTGCGAAGAGCCGGCCCGATCATTGTCGCCGCCGGCATCGCGGACAGTTTCACCCAGATCGAAAACTGGCTCCTGGAAGAGGCCTCCGTCGAGCGGCAGATGATTGACCTTCTCGTCAAGCTGATCCGTCGGATGAAGGCGGCAGACTCTTCGGTCGATCGACTTACCCTGCATATCGGCACGCTCCATCCCCAGTTGGTCGGATTCGCATGGGTCTGGAACGCCGACGATGGCTTCTGCGACGAGGTGCGGGTTGCTGACGCCGCGGTCGATTCCGACGCCTACAGGCTTAATCCGTTGCAGCGTATCGTCGAGACCGGCGACACGATCCGGCGACGGCCGAATGAGCAGACGGCGCAGGCGGAATTTCCCATCATGATCGAGCTCGCGGCCGCCGGCATGACCGACTACGTGGCGATCCCGTTGTCTGGTCTTGATACACGTAACGTGGTCACCATCGCGACGAAAGCGGCCCGCGGTTTCGCCGAGGTCGAGATAGAGTCCTTGACCCGCCTCTTCAAACTATTCGCCTTGCATGTGCAACGCCACAGCGAGTTGAAGATCTCCGAAAACGCGTTGGGAGCCTACCTTGGTTACGGCGCTGCCACCAGGGTGCTCGAAGGTGCAATCAAGCGCGGCGCCGGAGACTCGATCCGCGCCGTGATTTGGGTCTCGGATCTCAGAAATTTCACGAAGATGTCGGACGCCCTGGCCCCGGCCGACACGCTGCTGCTGCTCAACGCCTACTTCGAGACGATGGTGAGCGCCGCCGCCGTTCACGGCGGCGAAATCCTCAAGTTCATCGGCGACGGTATGCTCGCGGTCTTCCCGGTAACGGTCGGCGTCGCCGAAGCGTCGCGCGCGGCCGTCTCGGCGGCCAGAGAGGCGATCGCGCGGCTCGAGGTTTCCAATCGGACTATCCGTGTCGCGTCCGACGCCGAGGGTCGCCACTTGCTGCGGGCCGGCATCGTCCTTCACGAAGGTGAGGTCTTTTTCGGCAACATCGGTGCTCCGGATCGCTTGGACTTCACGGTTATCGGCGCCGCCGTCAACGAGGCCTGCCGTGTGGAAGCGCTCACCAAGACGATAGGCCGGGATCTCCTCATGACGGAAGCCGTCGCTCGACATCTCTCTCATGATGTCGAGCATCTCGGTGAGCACCAGTTACGAGGCGTTTCCGCCAGGATGTCCGTGTATGGACTGGCCGGATGAGGACTTGATCGGTCGAGCCGCTGCTCGTCAGCAGAAATGGCCCCCGGGACGATGGTAACCTCCCGAAGCGCCCTTTATCGCTTTCGAACCGCCCGTCGTCTTACAGGCACCGTTTTTGCCGACGGTGGCTGCATTGGCCTGCCGGTTCATCCCGGCGGTTGCCGTGGACCTCCGCGGCTCTGCCGGCACTAAGCCCGCGCAGCGGCTTCTCTTCTGCCAGTCTCGAGCGTCGGATGGGCGGACGATCGGAGGAAATATCGCAGATTTGCGTCGTGTGGGGAAAGGCGGTAGCGGTCTTCCGCTACCAATATTCCCGATGAATCCTTGAAAATCCCCGTCTTGCCGGTTCGCTGCGACGCGCGAGATGTCGCGGGCGAAGCCGGAACCGCCATGATAGTCGGTGACGGCGCTCGCTATCCGATCGACATCGAGTCCGGGCTTCTTAAGATGTGAGGCCAGCACGAGACGGGTCGCGCGCAAGTCCCTCTCAAGCGGCTTTCGAGTGTTTCAAGCCGTCTCTCCGTTTCCCCGTTTTGCGTCGCAGGCGCCGGCCCAGCCGCTTTCCCCGTCGATGACGATCAGGTCGAGCTTCGCCATCCTGACAACCGGCGAATCGGACTTCAGTTGGATCTTCGCCAAAGCGGCGGTGGAGTGCTGGGACGTCCGAAGCTACGATCGCGGCGTATTTTCCGAGATGTTCGAGTGTTGCA
Organism: Bradyrhizobium sp. USDA 3311; assembly: GCF_054062495.1. NCBI lineage: Bacteria > Pseudomonadati > Pseudomonadota > Alphaproteobacteria > Hyphomicrobiales > Nitrobacteraceae > Bradyrhizobium > Bradyrhizobium sp. USDA 3311. The sequence goes on from NZ_JBSSFI010000001.1 coordinate 3,492,481, forward strand.
TTTTCCGCGGAAAATGCTCCTCAAGGATCTGTCGCACGGAATGCGAGCAAAGCCCGCATCGTACGCTGCATCCGAGGCAACCGTAGATTTGCGCGGTTGAGCAAAGCTCTTCGCTCGTCGATACAACGACGCCCCTGATGTCGTGATCGCTGATGATGTTGCAGGAGCAGACGATCATGCCGGATTCCGTTGCGTAATGCGACGTGCCGCATAGAGTCTGACGGCGGCATTCGTAGCGTTGGCGATGGCGCGGCCGCGATCGTCCGTTCCGGTCCATTGGGCATCACGCCCGCGCGGATCTATCTCCAGCAGCTTGACGCCGGCCGGAACCTCGCTGCCGTCGCGGGCGATGCCGCGTAAAATGCCGTCGCGCGGCGCAACCACGGGAACGCCGGAGAGATGGCCGAGCACGAGATCCTTGTAGACGCGGGTACCGATCTCGACCGGCGTGTGCCAGCGTCCGGCGAATTGCGAGTAGACGAAGCGTTCCGCGCCGACATCGCCCAGCGAACTCGCGACACCGTCGGCGGTGTCGGTCCAGCGCGTGTCGGTCACGAGCCCGATCCTGCCGGGCCGGGTCTCCACCGCGACATCGCAATTGAAATCCGTCGAGAAGCCGGGGCCGAGCCCGATGGTCAGCCGGGCGAGGCGCCTGAGGTCGGGGGTGATCCGGCGCTTCTGGAGGCGTGCATCGATCAGGAGGTCGATGTGACGGACCGGAAGCAGGTCGAGCAGGCCGAGCCAGGTCACCATGATCTGCGGCGCCCGGCCCAGGGCCTGATGGACCTGCACGCCGTCGTCGACGCGTTCGGCGACGAGGTCCTCGAGCTGCACGGTGTCGGTGAAGAGGGCATCGTGAAAGGCCATCTTGCGCCGGATCACCGGTGGATCCGGATCGTGCGACAGCACCACGCAATGTCCGGCGCGCACGAGCTGGATGCCGATCACGGATGCGATCTCGTTGGTACCGAGGATGACGGCAAAGAGTCGGTGGTCGTTCGGCTGGGGCATCTGAAACCACGGTTGCAGGGAAGGTGCAGCAAGGGGCGATCAAGCTTGCAACGTGAAGAGCAAGAGCCGGGCCATTTGGAACGATTGAAAAACAGCGCGCAACTGCCGGCCAACATTCAGAAAGCGGAAACGCGTGGTGACGTCGCCGCTTAGTGCGAAAGCGCACGCGCGCGTGTTGCAAACCTTCCAGCGTGTCGCGAAGCCGACATCGGGCTGCGAAAACCGCAGCGATTGGGCGACAGGGCGTGGCCCGATTCCTGCAAAGTTGCTTTCGGTTGAATCCGATGGCGCCTGTTGGACGCAGTGAGGAGTTGAGGTGACGCTCGATCTGCTGGATCGCGACGGTGCGCCGGGTGGCGCGCCGGCGCCCGATGTCGCCCTGTGTCCGTTTCACGGCGACAAGTCGCGTGCGGAAGCCGGTGAACGGAAGACGCTGGTGCTGACCGGCGCGTCCCGGGGCATCGGGCATGCGACGGGAAAGCTGTTCTCCGAAGCCGGCTGGCGGATCGTCACATGTTCCCGGCAACCGTTCGACGGTGGTCGTTGTCCCTGGGATGCGGGGGCCGACGATCATGTGCAGGTGGAATTGAGCGACCATCGCGCGCTGCCGCGCGTCGTCGCCGAGATCAAGGAGCGGCTCAACGGCGGTCCGCTGCATGCACTGATCAACAACGCCGGCATTTCGCCAAAGGCCGCTGACGGCGCGCGGTTGAATTCGCTGACGACGCCAGTCGAAACCTGGATGAGCGTGTTCCACGTCAACCTGCTCGCGCCGGTCCTGTTTGCGCAGGGCCTCGCCGACGAGCTGAAGCGGGCCGCCGGCTCGATCGTCAACGTCACGTCGATCGTGGGCTCCCGGGTGCATCCGTTTGCCGGCACCGCCTATGCGACGTCGAAGGCCGCGCTCGCGTGCCTGACCCGCGAAATGGCGCACGACTACGCGCCGTTCGGAATTCGCGTCAACGCCATTGCCCCCGGCGAGATCAAGACGGACATTCTGTCGCCGGAGACCGAGGCCAAATTGGCACCGATCATCCCCCTGCATCGCGTGGGCACGCCGGAAGAGGTTGCGAAGGTGATCTTCTTCCTGTGCTCGGATGCGGCCAGCTACGTTACGGGTGCCGAAGTACCGATCAACGGAGGGCAGCATGTATGATCAGACGGCAGCAGCTGGTCCCGGAAAAATTCTCGCGGATTTGCGCTGGATCAATGCGATGAACCCGATCTTGAGCGTGTCGCGCATTTCGATGGTGAATTCCGCGAAGTGGATGACAAAGCGTGCAGGCGCCATGGAATCTTTTTGCAGCAGTGCCGACAAGTTGGGCGCGACTCGTGTCCCGTCTTTTGCTTGAAGATGGCTGCGATCTCCTTCGCGGCTTCGGTGAAGTTGGCAGCCACGGCGACGTTAGTCTGCGCGGCTTGCGCCGGCGCGGATGCGAGCAGCAGGCCCGCAACGAAGGCGATCGAGCGAAACAGTCCCATGATGAACTCCAACGGACGGCAACCGCTTCCGCAAAGCCCGATTGCTGCGAGGCGCCGGCCATTGCAGGCTCAGCAATCGGCGTGCCGGATGCGGGGACGAAGCTTGGTGTGCGCCTTGCAGGAACGGGCGTTGAAAGAGCGGGGTTTCCGCCCAGTGCCGCGGCGGGACTGACTATCTGTGTCGGATTTCCGACAATGTGGTCGGCAAGCTGACACGATCGAAGGGAAGCACAATATGGCTACCGTTGCATCGCGTGCCGAGCTCGAACGTTTACTGGAAGACGACGTTCCATACGGTGATCTTACCACCGAGGCACTGGGGATCGGCGCAGTTGACGGCGTTATGCGTCTTTCCGCGCGCGCGCCGATGGTGCTCGCGCTCGCCGAGGATGCCGCCAAAATCATCGAGCTGTCTGGCTGCAGCGTCGACCTTTGTGCCGCATCCGGCTCGGCGCTGCAGCAGGGCGCGCCGATCCTTGAAGCGTGCGGTCCGGCCGCGGCGCTGCTCAAGAGCTGGAAGGTGGCGCAGACCTTGATCGAGATCTGGTCAGGCGTGGCCAGCGAGACCCGCGCCATCGTCGACGCGGCAAGGGCGGTCGCACCAAATATTCCGGTTGCCTGCACGCGCAAGAACGTGCCGGGTACCAAGCGCTTTGCTGTGGCGGCCGTGAAGGCCGGCGGGGCCGTGATGCACCGGCTCGGCCTCTCGGAGACGGTGCTGGTCTTTCCCGAGCACCGGGCCTTTCTTGGCCAACAGCCGCTGTTTCAGACGGTTGAGCGGTTGCGCCGGGCGGCGCCAGAGAAGAAGCTCGTGATCGAGGTGAAGACCGCTGATGCCGCACTTGCCGCAGCGGTCGCCGGCTTCGACGTGATCCAGGCCGAGAAGTTTTCGCCGGCCGAGGTCGCTGCGTTAGTCAAGCGCGTAGCCGTGATGGCGTATACGCGCGAACGTCCCATCATCGCCGCCGCCGGCGGAGTCAATGCGGCTAATGCCGCGGCCTACGCAGAGGCTGGGGCCGATATCCTGGTGACTTCATCGCCCTATCTTGCGAAACCGAAGGATGTGCAGGTGCGGATCTCGACTACCGATGACAAGGTGTCCTCTCTTCATGCGCACTGTCAGGTAAATTCAACGCCTGGTGACACAAACCGCCTGCGAGCGTGAGCATACTTTCCTCGTTCAATGGTTCTTCAGGCTGGAAGGCCTCGGTCTCCTTCCTCTGACGCACTCTCGTTGCGCGATGCTGCATGGGCAAGGACCGCCTTAGCGGGTGCTGCCAATCGTTCGCTATGAGTGTCAAACTATGTTTGCGCTATTGGCTACTTGGTTTCCGGATCGCGCATTGCAGTCTTGAAACCTCAAGAATACGGCTGAGACCGTTTCTTCTTTGAAGACATTAGCTTGCGTCCAATTGCGAAGCGCGTCCGCGGAGGACCGCTGTCTGGCCCGAATGTTGCCCTTCAGTATGACGGGTTTAGAAAAAGATCATACGAGGGGAGTTCTGATCTTGGCCAATGCGCATCGACGGAGCGAACGGTCTCGGACTGCTTCCTGTGCCGGTCCCGCTGTTCTCTTCGGTGGGCTTATCACCGCCAACATCGTCGCATGGGCCTGGGCTTTCGCGCTGTTCGCCGACCGGCCTGTGGTGATGGCGACCGCGCTGCTCGCCTGGGTGTTCGGCCTGCGCCACGCTGTGGATGCCGATCACATCGCGGCCATCGACAACGTCGTGCGCAGCCTGATGCAGGCGGGCGGTACGCCGCGATCGGCCGGCCTCTATTTCGCGCTCGGCCATTCCAGCGTGGTCGTGGTCGCGACCATGCTCCTCGCGCTCGGCGTGGTGAGCCTTGGCGGTGACGGCCTGCTCAAGGAGATCGGCAGCTTCATAGGCACCTCGGTGTCGGCGCTGTTCCTGCTGGTGATTGCGGCCATCAACCTCGCCATCTTCGCCAGCCTGTGGCGGACCTTTCGCAAGGCGCGCGAGCAGGGCATTCGTGACGCCGCCGGGCTCGACGCATTGCTCGCTCATCGCGGTATCCTGGTGCGCTTGCTCGGCCCCATGTTCCGCCTGGTGACAAAACCCTGGCACATGTATCCGCTCGGCTTCCTGTTCGGGCTCGGTTTCGACACTGCAACTGAGATCGGCCTGCTCAGCATCTCCGCCTCTGAGGCCGCGCGCGGCGCTTCGCTCGCCGACGTCATGGTCTTTCCCGCGCTGTTCGCCGCCGGCATGGCACTGGTCGACACCGCGGACTCGACGCTGATGGTCAGCGCTTATCGCTGGGCCTTCGTCGATCCCATGCGAAAGCTCTGGTACAATCTCACCATTACGGGCGCTTCCGTCGCGGTCGCGCTGTTCATCGGCGGCATTGAGGCACTGGGCTTGATCGGCAACCGGCTCGATCTCTCCGGCGGTGTGTGGACGCTGATCGACGCCCTCAACGAGTCGCTCGCCAATGTCGGCCTCGCCGTGATCGCGTTGTTCGCGATCGCCTGGCTGCTCTCGATCGTGCTCTACCGCCGCCTAATTGCGGGCAGCTCGGGCCTTGCCGACACGGAAGTCCTGGAATGCGCTGATGCGACCGAGGCGGTCTGAGTCTTGCCGACGCTGCGGTCCGCTGACGGTACTCTCAGCCCTCTGGCTCCTCGCGGTCGACGGCAACGCCTTCGCACAGAGCGATGGCGGCCTGCGCGAACTGCCGCCGGTCCAGATTTTTGCCGGCCAGACACCGCGTCACAAAAGGCCGCCCGCGTCGCGGCACGCCGGCACATCGACACGGGCCGGTCATCGGATCTTTGTGTATCCGGCAGCAGCGCCAGCGTCGGGCACCCGCAGCGTCGCCTCCGGCCCAGAGGGGCCGCCGGGCATGGCCAGCGCGCTCACCGTCTCCGGTGAAGAGCTCAACACGCGCCCCTTCGCACGGCCGGGCGAGGTGCTCGAAGCCGTGCCGGGGCTGATCTTGACCCAGCATTCCGGCGAGGGCAAAGCCAACCAGTATTTTCTGCGCGGCTATAATCTCGACCACGGCACCGATCTCGCAATCTATGTCGACGACGTCCCCGTCAACATGCGCACCCACGCGCACGGCCAGGGCTATGCCGATCTCAACTGGCTGATCCCGGAGACCATCAGCGCGATGGACGTGCGCAAGGGCCCGTACTTCGCCGACGAGAGCGATTTCGCCTCCGTCGGCAGCGTGCGCATCAGCCTGATCGACCGCACCGAGAAGGGCCTCGCACAGGTGACTGCCGGCAGCTTTGGCTATCGGCGTCTGCTCGGCATGGACTCCGCGAAGCTCGGTGAGGGCGCGCTGCTCGTCGCCGGCGAGATCGGCACCTACAACGGTCCCTGGGACAATCCGGACAATGTGCGCAAGCTCAACGGTCTCGTGCGTTTTAGCCAGGGCACCGCGACGGATGGCCTGACCGTCACCGGCATGGCCTATGCGAACAAATGGAATTCCACCGACCAGGTGCCGCAGCGCGCGATAACGAGCAGCTTTCTCGACCGGTTCGGCTCGGAAGACCCGACCGACGCCGGAAACACCAACCGCTTCGCGCTCTCGGGCCGCCTCGCGCAGAGCGACGATCTCGGCTCCTGGAAGGCCAATGCCTATGTCGTGAAGAGCCAGCTCGATCTCTTCAACAACTTCACCTATTTCCTCCGCGATCCCGTGCTCGGCGACCAGTTCCACCAGCACGACGATCGCCTGATGGCCGGCGCCAATATCTCCCGCACGCTGAACGGCTCGTTTGCGGGCCTGCCGATGCAGACCACGCTCGGCCTGCAATCGCGCTATGACGCGATTGATCTGGCGCTCACCAACACGGTCCAGCGCAGCTACCTCTCCAGGGTCCGCAGCGACCAGGTCGGCGAAGGCAGCGTCGGCGTCTACGCCGAAAATACCCTGCGCTGGACCGATTGGCTCAGGACCACAATGGGCTGGCGCGGCGACTATTATGGCGCCAACGTCACCTCGCTGTTCAATTCCAACAACTCCGGCAACGTCAATGCCTCGCTCGGCAGTCCGAAATTCCGGATGGTGCTCGGTCCCTTTAACCAGACCGAATTCATTCTCGGCGCCGGCTACGGCATGCACTCGAACGACGCCCGTGGCGCCACCACGACGGAAGACCCGGGCGATCCCGCCACAAAGCTCTCGCCGTCGCCGCTACTGGTGCGCACCAGGGGCGCTGAGGTCGGCGTTCGCAGCAGGATCATTCCCGGCCTCGACACCTCGTTCAGCGTCTTCATCCTCGACCAGGATTCCGAGATCCTGTTCTCCGGCGATGCCGGCGACACCGAGGCGACCCGCGCCAGCCGCCGCTATGGCTTCGAGTGGACCAACCATTACCGGCCGCGATCCTGGATCGATGTCGACGCCGATCTGGCGATGACCCGTGCGCGCTTTCGCGGCTATGACAGCGACCAGGCGGAGGTCTACGCCGCGCTCGCCGGCTATCCGGAGGCGCAGATCGGCAACGCGCCCGGCAACTACATCCCGAACGCGCCGCCGATGGTGGCCTCGGCCGGCATCACCCTGGGCGAGAAGACCGGCTGGTTCGGGACCTTGCGCTGGCGCTATCTCGCCTCCAGCCCGCTGACGGAAGACAATGCGTTCCGCTCGTCCGCGACCAGCATCTTCAACGGCCGCCTCGGCTATCGCGCCGACAATGGCTGGCGCATCCAGCTCGACGTGCTCAATCTCTTCAACGCGAGAACGAACCAGATTACCTATGCCTACGGTTCGTTGCTCAAGACCGACGCGCTGTACAATCTCTGCACCGGCGGCGTTGCGCCCGCCGCGGTCTGCCGGAACGGAGTGATGGATTACGTGCTGCATCCGGTCGAGCCGCTGTCGTTCCGCTTGACGGTCGCGGGGACGTTCTAGCTAGTCAGGTCGGGAGTCGCGAAAGGTGCGCTCGCCGGTGATGATGGCGGACAGCAAGCTCTGGCGCGACATGATTTCTTCGCGCAGCGCGGCGTAGATGTGCAGGATGACGAACACCACGATGAACCACATGCCGAGATGATGGATGGTGTGGACGTCCTGGCTGTTCGGAAAGATCTTGAACACCCAGCCGAAGAAACGATACCACAGGCTGTCGATGCCGGCGCCCTCGGCATAAAGGGCAAATCCGGTCATGATCATCCCCACCATCGCGAGGATGAACAGGAACATCGCGGTATTGGCGAGTGGGTTATGGCCGACATATTTCTTGGGGTAGCGCACCAGGAAGAGATACCAGCGCAGCTCGTATAGAAAACCCCAGCGCCAGATCCGGTTGTAGAACGGCAGCGCGAAGAGTTGCCGTGCATAAGGGTTGCCGACGATCGCCCAGTAGATGCGATAGAGGAAGGCAACGGCAAGCGCCTGTCCCGACGCGAAATGGATGAAGCGGATATAGCCCATTGTGTACCAGTTCGAAGCCTCTCCCGGCATCGACGGCAGCGGCGAGGCGATCAGATAGCCGGTGATCACGAGCATGGTGATGAGCGCGGCATTGAGCCAATGCCAGATCCGCACCGGCGCTTCGTACACATAGATCGATTGGCGGCTCGTTCCCGCGGCGCCGATCGCATCGAGCGTGCCGGGAATCTCGGAAATCTCAGTCATCGATTGCTCCTGCCCAAAAGCGATCCGACGCAGGAACAAACGAATCAGCTCACCCTTTCCGACAATATCGCGCGCACTCTCTTGCAAAATCCCCGCTGCGAAAAAAATTCGTACAGCGCTTGATGCGCCGCATGATGCGTCGAAATGGAAACATATTTTATCTCATGCTGGAAATTCGCCTTTCAGGCCTTTCTTGAAACTGCTTGCGGTTTCTTCATCGCAAGCGGCGCAGTCGTTCAATTTGCACGCGGCGCAACGCTGAGCGTCGTCGCGTTGGAGGCTTCGTTCGCTGCGGAGCAACAGTTTTCGATTTACCGATGATTAGGGGAGTGGCCGCATCGTCGCATCATTGCGAGCTTTCCGAGAACGGGTATTGCGAAATGAATCTGAGCTTCGTTGCACGCGTTTTTGCCCGGGATGGGCAGTCGATGTCGGGCCTGTTTCATGGCCATGGGCGGATGAATGCCGCCGCCATCAGTCTTCCCAAGAGCGAGCCGGTCTTCGCCAACGTGTCGATCCGAGCAAAGATCATGATCGGCTTTGCGGTCGTGCTGCTGCTGTCGGCCGTCACCATGGCCGGCGCCTGGTTCGGCTATGAGAAGATCCTCGACGGCTTCGGTGTCTACCGGGTTAGCATGTCAGAGTCCGACTACGCGCGCGAGATCGACAGTTCCCTGTCCGCCTATCAGAGCAACGCGCGCTATTTCGCGATGGCTGGCACCAGGGAGGCGGAATCTGCGGCCGAGGAGGCGAGGCGAAGGCTGGAAGGAGCCATTACCGCGGCCAAGACCGAGACCTCCACCTTGAGCTGGCAGCAGTCCATCAAGGAGCTGTTCGAGGCCTATCGCGCCTATACCGACGCCTTCAACAAGGTGCTGGCCTTGCGGTCGGAGATCAGCCGGTCGGGTACCGTGATGGAAGATCAGTCGCGTGCGATCAAATCCATCCTTGCGGATGCGAAGGTATCGCCCGGCGATGCTGATGAAATCGGAGGCGCGCTCAACCGCTTTGAGGTCGTTGATCTGCTCGCAACCGCCGAGCTGAAGCGCCATGATGACGCGCTGGCGCAGGCCGCCGCGCAACGCCTCGAGACGATCAAGCGCCTGGTCGATCGCGGCGCGTTGCGCTCGATGGACGCCATCGGCGAGAAGGCGCTTGCCGATCGTCTCGCCGTCTATGGCGAAAGCGTCGCACGCGTCGTGGCGTCCGCGCAGGAAATCGACCGCCTCGTGGAAAGCATGTGGAAGCTGCGCCATGGCCTGTCGGGGGCGGCGAGCTCGCTCAAGCGCGTGGCACTGGCCGAGCAGGCCGAGGCTGAAAAGAAGACGTCGGAGCAGATCGCCAGCGGCCAGTCGGTCGTAGTGGCGCTGGCGCTGGCATCGATCGCCATCGGCCTCGTGCTGTCCTTCGCTGTCGGACGCGGCATTGCGCGTCCCGTGATCGCCATGTGCGCTGCCATGACGGAGCTCGCCCGCGGCAGGCACGAGATCGTGCTGCCGGGCCTCGGCCGCCGCGACGAGGTGGGCAAAATGGCCGGCGCCGTCGAGATGTTCAAGCGCCAGGCGATCGAGCGCACCGAGCGGGAGGCGGCCGAGATCGAGGAGCGCAACAGGTCGGCAGCGGAGCTTCGCCGTTCGGAGCTGACGCGATTTGCCGGCACGTTCGAGACCGCGGTCGGCGACATCGTCAACGACATATCAAGCTCGGCCCGGCAACTGGAAGCCGCCGCCTCGACGCTGTCGCGCAATGCGGAAGCGACCGGTGACTTGACGACAGCGGTGGCTGGCGCTTCCCGGGAAGCGGTCGGAAGCATCCGTTCGGTCGCCGCCGCCGCCGAGGAACTGTCGCTTTCGATCAACGAGATCCGCTCACAGGTGCGCAACTCCAACGACATCTCGGAAAGTGCGGTGCAACAGGCGCGGGACACGGACGTGCGCATTGCCGCATTGTCCGAGGCCTCGCACCGGATCGGCGACGTCGTAAAACTGATCACGGCGGTCGCGGAGCAGACCAATCTGCTGGCGCTCAACGCCACGATCGAAGCGGCGCGTGCAGGCGATGCCGGCCGCGGTTTTGCGGTGGTGGCCTCTGAGGTGAAATCACTCGCCAGTCAGACGGCGCGCGCCACGGAGGAGATCGGCGCGCACATCCAGGGCATGCAGCAGGCGACGGGTGAATCGATCGCGGCGATCAAGACGATCGCCGGCACGATCGGGGAGATATCGTCGATATCAGGCTCGATCGCGACCGCCGTCGATCAGCAGACGGCGACGACGCAGGAGATCGCGCGCAGCGCCCAGCATGCGGCCTCCGGTACCGGTCAGGTCTCGACCAATCTCGAACAGGTCAATCGCGAGGCAACCGAGACCGGCGCGGCCGCCTCCGCCGTGCTGCAATCGGCCCGCGGCCTGACCGAGGCCAGCCAGCGCCTGCGCGTCGAGCTCGACGGTTTCATGGCCAATGTTGCCGCAGCCTGAGGTCGGCCTATCCTGCCAACGGGTGATTGCAAGAGCATGGGTGTGTTGTGGTAGTGAATGGCGAGGTTCGCGGTACACCGCGGCCTGAGAGCGCCTACCCAAGGGACCACCGATGAACCGTGACCTCGATCTCGCCGGTTTTGAGCTGCACCCGCAGCGCGGTGCGGTGCTGGGCGAGGTGCATGCCCGCCCGTTCACCCGGCTGACGGCGCCGCTCACCGTGCTGCGCTTTGCCTTTCTCAGCCAGGGCGAGGTTGCCGCCGCCAATCGGCAGAAGTTCGTCGCGTTCTGCACGTCGCACGGGCAGGAGCCGCCGGATGAAGGAACGAAACATCATCAGGTCGCTATCGGCGCGATCCAGCTGCGCTGGGAGCAGCACTCGGAGTTCACCACCTTTACCTGGATCCTCGGCAACGCGGATACGTCCGCTCGGAGTTTCGGCGAGATCGGCGATGGGCCCGCCGCATTGATACGCTCCCTGTCGCAGTCCGGCCAATTGCTGGTCGCGGTCAAGCTCGGGGTCGAGCAAACCTCGGCGGCGCTGGAGCGTGCCCAGGAGGTTTTCGAACGAGGCAGCCTCGCGATGGCGGCGGTCCGCAGCGGATCTGCCGTGGTCGCCTCCGACTTTCGCGCGGACGACCATGGTTTTGTTCGCATCCTCATCTGCAACGACGGCCTGTCGCCGGGCCGCTTGGGCGCTCTGGTGCAGCGCGTGCTGGAGATCGAGACCTATCGCACGCTGGCGCTGCTCGGCTTGCCGGCTGCGCTCGAACTCGCACCATCGGTCGATCACATCGGGCGCCGACTGGTCGAGGTGCTCGAGGAGATGCAGGGTGCGGAGGGCCTCAAGCTCAACAATCACCTTCTGACCGAGCTGACTGCGCTCGCCGCCTCGCTCGAGCGCGGCGCCGCCGGCAGCCTGTTCAGGTTCGGGGCTAGCCGGGCCTATTACGACATCGTGCAGGCTCGACTTGGGGTGATCGAAGGCGGCGAGATCGCAGGCTATCCGACCTGGTCGTCGTTTCTCGCCCGCCGGATGGCGCCGGCGATGCGGACCTGCGCCGCCCTGGAGGAGCGTCAGGCCAATTTGTCGATCAAGCTTGCGCGCGCAGCCGACCTCCTGCGCACCCGCGTCGACGTCGAATTGGAGGAGCAAAATCGTGACCTCTTGCGTTCGATGAACGAGCGCACCAAGCTGCAATTGCGCCTGCAAAGTACGGTCGAGGGCCTGTCGGTGGCAGCGATCGGCTATTACGTCGTCAGCCTGTTCGGGTATCTTGCCAAGGGCGCGCATGACGGCGGCGTACATGTCGAGCCGTCGCTGGCGACCGCGCTGTTCGTGCCGGTCGCTATCGGCGTCACCTGGATTGTCACGCACCGGATTCGCCAGCGGCACTTGAAGCATGACGGCGCGACGTCGGGTGGGCATGATTGAGTTCCCTCAAGCCAGAGCCTTGCTCTTGTGCTACGAGCGACGGATGCTTGCGGGCTAAGGAGGAGCCATGAGCCGATCGGATGGGACGACCAACGTGCTTTGGCTGCAGGGAGCCAGTTGCGGCGGCTGCACCATGTCGATCCTCGAAAGCGGCGCCTCCGGCTGGTTCGACGAATTGAGGCAGTTCGGCATCAACCTGCTGTGGCATCCGTCAGTGAGCGAAGAGACGGGCGAGGAAGCGGTCGAGGTGCTCCAGTCCGTTCTGGACGGCAAGGTGCAGCTGGATCTGCTCTTGCTGGAAGGCTCCGTCGCCCGCGGCCCGAACGACAGCGGCCGCTTCAACATGCTCGCGGGCACCAACCGCTCGGTCTATCGCTGGATGCTCGATCTCGCGCCGCTCGCCGACTACGTGATCGCGGTCGGAAGCTGCGCTGCCTATGGCGGCGTGCCGGCCGCGGGATCGAACCCGACCGATGCCGTGGGGTTGCAGTTCGAAGGTTCCGACAGCGGCGGCGCGCTGGGCGCGGGCTTCCGTTCGCGACTCGGTCTGCCCGTTATCAATGTCGCGGGTTGCGCGCCGCATCCTGGCTGGATGATGGAAACCATCCTGGCACTGACCAGCAAGGATCTTGCCGCGACTGATCTCGACGGTTACGGACGGCCGAAATTCATCGCCAATCATCTCGCCCATCACGGCTGTTCGCGCAACGAGTTCTACGAGTTCAAGGCGAGCGCCGAGACGATGTCGGAGCGCGGCTGCCTGATGGAGCATCTCGGCTGCAAGGCGACGCAGGCGGTCGGCGACTGCAACCAGCGCTCCTGGAACGGCGGCGGCTCCTGCACCAAGGGCGGCTATGCCTGTATCGCCTGCACCTCGCCGGGATTCGAAGGGGCGCAGAACTTCCTGGAGACCGCCAAGCTCGCCGGCATTCCGGTTGGTTTGCCGACTGACATGCCAAAGGCCTGGTTCGTCGCGCTCGCGGCATTGTCGAAGTCGGCGACGCCGCGGCGCGTGCGGCTGAATGCGACCGCCGACCACGTCGTCGTGCCGCCGGGCCGTTCGACGGCCAAGGGCAAGCCATGACGCGGATCACGATCGGCCCGTTCAACCGTGTTGAGGGCGATCTCGAAGTCCGCCTCGACGTCGAGAGCGGCCGCGTCATGCGCGCCGAGGTGACGGCGCCGCTCTACCGGGGCTTCGAACAGATCCTGGAAGGCCGGCCGCCGCTCGACGCGCTGGCGCTGGCGCCGCGGATCTGCGGCATCTGCTCGGTCTCGCAATCGGTCGCGGCGGCTGCCGCCCTGCGCGACGCCATGTCGATCGAGGCTGCGCCCAACGGGCTGCTCGCCACCAACATCGCCCATGCGGCGGAGAATGCGGCCGACCATCTGACCCACTTCTATATCTTTTTCATGCCCGACTTTGCCCGCGAGGCCTATGCGGCGCACAGCTGGCACGCGGAGACGCGCGAGCGCTTTGCAGCAACCCGCGGCAGCGCAGCGCGCGATGCCCTGCCGGCGCGGGCGCGGCTGCTCGAGACCATGGGCATCATCGCCGGGAAATGGCCGCATAGCCTCGCGTTCCAGCCAGGCGGCACGACGCGCGCCATCGACCTTGGCGAGCGCGTCCGGCTGCTGTCGATCACGACGGCCTTTCGAAGCTTTCTCGAGCGTGTCGTCTTCGCGGACTCGCTCGAGAATGTGCTGGCGATTGCCTCCGCGGACGAGCTGGATAGCTGGCGCGACGGCCGCGGCGGCGATTTCGCCCATTTCCTGCGGCTTGCGGACACTCTTGCGTTGACCGGGCTCGGCAGGGGCACTGGCTTGATGATGAGCTACGGCGCCTATCATGGCGTCGACAGCGAGTTGTTTCCGCGCGGCCTGTTCGGTCCGCGCGCCACGATCGAACCGCTGCCGCTGACGCAGATCACCGAGGACGTCTCGCACGCCTGGATGCGGGATTCCTCCGCGGATCCCGCCCAGAGCAGCACGGTTCCGGATCCCGACAAGCCGGCGGCCTATAGCTGGTGCAAGGCGCCGCGGCTGTCGGGCCAGCCGATCGAAGTCGGCGCGATCGCGCGCCAGACGGTGGCCGGTCAGGCGCTGATCACGGATCTGGTCGCGCGCGACGGCACCAACGTGCGCAGCCGCGTGATCGCGCGGCTGATCGAGACCGCGCGCATCGCGCTGGCCATGGAGCAGTGGACGCGCGCGCTGCGATTGTCGGAGCCATTCTGCAACAATGCGCGCGAGATCCCCGACGGAAGCTATGTCGGGCTCGTCGAGGCCGCCCGCGGCAGTCTCGGGCACTGGATGGCGGTAAGCCAGGGTAGGATCGAGCGCTACCAGATCATCGCGCCGACCACCTGGAATTTCTCGCCGCGCGATTCCTTCGACGTCGGCGGCCCGCTGGAGCAGGCGCTGGTCGGCACCGATGTCGGCGATGCCGGCCCACGTGCGGTCGCGATCCAGCACATCGTGCGCTCGTTCGATCCCTGCATGGTGTGCACCGCGCACTGACCGGAAACTTCGTTGCCGGCTGCAAATCGAATTGTTTCCGCTTCTCGTATCTCCAGCGTCCTCGTGTACCGCTCCTGCGAGCAATTCAAACACCCAACGTTCTGGAATCTCTCCACTTTTGAATCGCTCCAGGCTGTTGGCCTGCTTCTTGCTGTCCTTGGCGTCATCGAAAAGTCAAAGCGAAGGCGGGAGGATACATGGGCGCGGCGACGGAAACGTTTTACAGCGTGATCAGGCGGCAAGGCATCACGCGTCGGAGCTTTCACAAATTTTGCAGCCTGACGGCGACGAGCCTCGGGCTCGGGCCGCTGGCGGCGAGCCGCATCGCGAACGCGCTCGAGACCAAGCCGCGCGTGCCCGTGATCTGGATGCACGGCCTCGAATGCACCTGCTGCTCCGAGAGCTTCATCCGGTCCGCGCACCCGCTGGTCAAGGATGCCGTGCTGTCGATGATCTCGCTCGACTATGACGACACCATCATGGCGGCCGCGGGTCACCAGGCGGAGGCCATCCTCGAGGAGACCCGCGCCAAGCACAAAGGCCAGTACATCCTCGCGGTGGAAGGCAATCCGCCGCTGAACGAAGGCGGCATGTTCTGCATCGACGGCGGCAAGCCGTTCGTCGAGAAGCTCAAGATGATGGCCGAGGACGCGATGGCGATCATCGCCTGGGGCGCCTGCGCGTCCTGGGGCTGCGTGCAGGCGGCAAAGCCCAATCCGACACAGGCGACGCCGATCGACAAGGTCATCACC
Source organism: Bradyrhizobium sp. USDA 3311 (assembly GCF_054062495.1). NCBI lineage: Bacteria > Pseudomonadati > Pseudomonadota > Alphaproteobacteria > Hyphomicrobiales > Nitrobacteraceae > Bradyrhizobium > Bradyrhizobium sp. USDA 3311. The sequence goes on from NZ_JBSSFI010000001.1 coordinate 3,507,777, forward strand.
AACAAGCCCATCATCAAGGTGCCGGGATGCCCCCCGATCGCCGAGGTGATGACCGGCGTCGTCACCTTCATCACCACCTTCGGAAAACTGCCCGAGCTCGACCGCCAGGGCCGGCCGAAGATGTTCTACTCGCAACGCATTCACGACAAGTGCTACCGCCGTCCGCATTTCGACGCCGGCCAGTTCGTCGAGGAGTGGGACGACGAGGCCGCCCGCAAGGGCTACTGCCTCTACAAGATGGGCTGCAAGGGCCCGACGACTTACAACGCCTGTTCGACCGTGCGCTGGAATGGCGGCGTATCCTTCCCGATCCAGTCGGGCCACGGCTGCATCGGCTGCTCCGAGGACGGCTTCTGGGACAAGGGCTCGTTCTACGACCGTCTCACCAACATCAAGCAGTTCGGCATCGAGAAGAACGCCGATCAGATCGGCATGGTGGCGGCGGGCGCGGTCGGCGCCGCGGTGGCCGCGCATGCGGCCGTGACCGCAGTGAAGCGGCTCGCGACCAAGCGCGAAGACGCCGACCACAACAGCTGAGCGAAAAGAAACACTAGGGTAGGAACACCATGGGTATCCAGACTCCCAACGGCTTCAATCTCGACAATTCCGGCAAGCGCATCGTCGTCGATCCGGTGACCCGTATCGAAGGTCACATGCGGGTCGAGGTCAATGTCGACGCCGACAATGTCATCCGCAATGCGGTCTCGACCGGCACGATGTGGCGCGGGATCGAAGTGATCCTGAAGAACCGCGATCCCCGCGACGCCTGGGCGTTCACCGAGCGGATCTGCGGCGTCTGCACCGGCACCCACGCACTGACGTCGGTGCGCGCGGTCGAGAACGCGCTCGGGATCACCATTCCGGAGAACGCCAATTCGATCCGCAACCTGATGCAGCTTGCATTGCAGGTGCACGACCACGTCGTGCATTTCTATCACCTTCACGCGCTGGACTGGGTCGACGTCGTCTCCGCGCTCTCGGCCGATCCGCGGGCGACCTCGACGTTGGCGCAGTCGATCTCGAACTGGCCGCTGTCGTCGCCCGGCTATTTCAAGGATCTGCAGACAAGGCTGAAGAAGTTCGTCGAGTCCGGGCAGCTCGGTCCGTTCAAGAACGGTTATTGGGGCAGCAAGGCCTACAAGCTGCCGCCCGAGGCCAATCTGATGGCCGTGGCGCATTATCTGGAGGCGCTCGACTTCCAGAAGGAGATCGTCAAGATCCACACCATCTTCGGCGGAAAGAACCCGCATCCGAACTGGCTGGTCGGCGGCGTGCCCTGTCCGATCAACGTCGACGGCACGGGTGCCGTCGGCGCCATCAACATGGAGCGGTTGAACCTGATCTCCTCGATCATCGACCGGCTGATCGAGTTCAACGAAATGGTCTATCTGCCCGACGTGGCGGCGATCGGGTCGTTCTACAAGGACTGGCTCTATGGCGGCGGCCTCTCGGGCCAGAGCGTGCTCGCCTATGGCGACGTGCCCGAACATACCAACGACTATTCCGCCAAGAGCCTGAAGCTGCCGCGCGGCGCCATCATCAACGGCAATCTGTCCGAGGTGTTTCCGGTCGATCACGCCAACCCCGACGAGATCCAGGAGTTCGTGGTCCACTCCTGGTACAAATACCCCGACGAGACCAAGGGTCTGCATCCCTGGGACGGCGTCACCGAGCCGAACTACGTGCTGGGGCCCAATGCGAAGGGCACCAAGACCGCGATCGAGCAGCTCGACGAGGGCGGCAAGTATTCGTGGATCAAGGCACCTCGCTGGAAGGGCCACGCCATGGAGGTTGGCCCGCTGGCGCGCTGGGTGGTCGGCTACGCGCAGAACAAATCCGAGTTCAAGGATCCCGTCGACAAGTTCCTGAGGGATTTGAACCTGCCGACGTCGGCGCTGTTCTCGACGCTCGGTCGCACCGCCGCGCGCGCGCTCGAATCCGTCTGGGCCGGACGGCAGATGCGCTACTTCCAGGACAAGCTCGTCGCCAACATCAAGGCCGGCGACAGCTCTACCGCCAATGTCGACAAGTGGAAGCCGGAGAGCTGGCCGAAGGAAGCCAAGGGCGTCGGCTTCACCGAGGCGCCGCGCGGCGCGCTCGCGCACTGGATCAAGATCAAGGACACCAAGATCGACAACTACCAGTGCGTCGTGCCGACCACCTGGAACGGCTCGCCGCGCGATCCCAAGGGCAACATCGGCGCCTTCGAGGCGTCGCTGATGAACACGCCGATGGTCAATCCCGAGCAGCCGCTCGAGATTCTGCGCACGATCCATTCCTTCGATCCGTGCCTGGCCTGTTCGACGCACGTCATGAGCCCGGATGGCCAGGAGCTCGCCAAGGTCAAGGTCAGGTAGGAGGGCGCCATGATGGATGCAGTTGCTCCCGCCTCCGACGCGAGGCCCGACCTCGCGGCGATCGCCGCCGACGCTTCCGGAGAACGTGCGGTGGGGCGTCCCACCGTCTATGTCTACGAAGCGCCGGTGCGGATCTGCCACTGGGTGAACGCGTTCTCGATCATTGTGCTGATGGTGACCGGCTATCTGATCGGAACGCCGCTGCCGACGGTCGCGGGCGAGGCGTCCGACAACTTCGTGATGGGCTACATTCGCTTCGCCCATTTCGCAGCGGGACAGGTGCTCGCGGTGTTCTTCCTCACGCGTATCCTGTGGGCCTTCGTCGGCAACCATCACTCCCGGCAGATCTTCTACATCCCGGTTCACCGCAAGCAGTTCTGGAAGGAAGTGCTGCATGAAATCCGCTGGTACGCGTTCCTGGAACGCGAGCCGAAGATGTATGTCGGGCACAACCCGCTGGCGCAAACCGCGATGTTCACGGGCTTCACCCTGTTCGTGGCCTTCATGATCGTCACCGGCTTTGCGCTCTATTCGGAAGGTCAGGGCATCGACAGCTGGCAGCACAAGCTGTTCGGCTGGGTGTTTGCGATCTGGCCGAACAGCCAGGACGTCCACACCTGGCACCATCTCGGCATGTGGGCGCTGGTCGTGTTCGTGATGGTGCACATCTACGCCGCGGTCCGTGAAGACATCATGTCGCGCCAGAGCATCATCTCCTCGATGATCTCGGGCGAGCGGCAATTCCGCGACTGAAACGGGAAGACTGACGATGCCGACATCCTCGCAAGACAATCGCATCCTGGTGCTCGGCATCGGCAACATCCTGTGGGCCGACGAAGGCTTTGGCGTGCGCGCGGTGGAGGAGTTCCACCGCCGCTACGCCGTGCCTGACAACGTCACGATCCTCGACGGCGGCACGCAGGGGCTGTACCTCGTGAACTATCTGGAGGAGGCCGACCGCCTCATCGTGTTCGACGCCATCGACTATGGGCTCGAGCCCGGCCGGTTGAAGCTCGTGCGCGACGACGAGGTGCCTCGCTTCACCGGCGCCAAGAAGATGAGCCTGCACCAGACCGGCTTCCAGGAGGTCATCAGCGCCGCCGACCTGCTCGGCCGGTGCCCGAAGCATCTCGTGCTGATCGGCTGCCAGCCGCTCGATCTCGAAGACTGGGGCGGGCCGCTGACGCCGCCGGTGCGCGACCAGATCGCGCCCTCGATCGATCTCGCCTGCCAGGTCTTGGCCGAGTGGGGCGTCACGGTGAGCCGCCGCAGCGCGCCATTGGCGGAGTCCGAGCGGCTGCTCGCCAATGACATCGATCACGCCAATTACGAGATGCGGCCGGCCTGAGAGGCGCGATCTCCGGAGAAAGCACGATGTGCCTCGGCCTGCCGATGACGATTGTCGAGACGGATGGCGTCTCGGCGCTGTGCGCATTTCGCGGCGAACAGCGCCGCGTCTCCGTGCTGCTGCTCTCCAACCCGCCGGTCGGCACCCACGTGCTGGTCTATATCGACACCGCGATCCGGCTTCTCGATGAGGAAGAGGCGCGCCTGATTGGCGCCGCGATCGACGGTCTTGGTGCTGCGCTCGACGGTGAGGATTGCGACCGCTTCTTCGCCGATTTGATCGACCGCGAGCCGCAACTGCCAGCGCACCTGCGGTCCGAATAGGCCCACGTCCAGGCATCAACTGGAATCACCGCCTCCGCGGCCGGATCGGCGTGCGGGCGCCACAAGCTACCTGGAATGCGTCTTTCTATCTGCAAAGATAGCTTTCACTGAATGTGGAAAGTATCTTATCATCGGGGGGCTGCATCATCGGCGCGCAATAAAATATCTGATGTAAGTCAATGAGATAAATCCGGAAAGTCGCTAGCATGTCCTGGCACATGCCTTGCTAACCCCTATCCCGAGCAATTCATAAGCTTATCAGGGGAGGTCCAATGGAATTCCAGGTGGGGAAGCATGATCTGACGCGGCACGGCCTGAATGAGGTCGATGCCGCGACGGTTGAACATTTTCTTGGCGCAGCAGACGAGGCTGGTGCGATCGCCGTGCTGCTGTCGGCGGGCGATCCCAACCGCTTTCCGGAGGCGACCGACGTCGCTGTGGTGCTGCCGGAGCTGATCGCCGCATTCGGCGGCCGGCTGCGCGGTGCGGTCATCGCGCGCGGCGACGAGAGCGCGCTCGGCCAGCGTTTTGGCGTCCGCGTGCAGCCGACGCTGATCTTCGTCGCCAAGGGCGAGACACTGGGGCTGATCGCCAAGATCCAGGACTGGTCAGTCTATGTCGACCGCATCACCAAGCTGATCGACCGGCCGCGCGGGCAAAGCGCCGCGGTGGCCGTCACCATCGTGCCCCAGCACCGCACACAAGGTGCCGAGTTATGAAAGTCGGATTCTGGGATGCGCCCGAAGGCGCCGAGCAACCGGTCAGCGTGTTTCCGATCGGCGAAGAGAGTCTCAATGCATCGAAAGGAAGCCTCACGGCGGCCGGTGCGCTCGCCAAGCTTGCAACGCTCGACAGCGCGGAGCTTGCCAGGAGCTGCCCAAACGCGGTCGCGCTGCTCTCGCGGATCGCAGATGCGATCGCGGGCCAGAAAGCCGACGCGCCGTCGCAATTGTTCCGGCTCGCCAATCTCAACGATCTCGAGAGCAAGCTCATTGCCGACGTGCTCGGCGAAGGCGAGGTCGCCGGCGTCGTCGCGCTGCCGGATGGATCGCTGGCGCAGATCCAGGAATCGGTGCTGGCGGGGATCTGGCGCGTGCGGCTCGAGACCGACGCCAACCACGAATACCTCGAGATCGGCGCCGTCCCGGAGATCGTCAAGCGCGCGGCCGCCGACCTGACATCCGCCGATTTCGAGATCGGACAGGTGCCCGAGGGTGCCATGAACGTGCTGCCGGTGCTCGCCGAAATCCGCGAGCGCGCGCTCGCGTGGCGGCCCGGCATCCGCTCGCAGATCATCAATTTCACGCTGTTGCCGATGAGTCCGGTCGACATGAGCTTTTTGCAGGACACGATCCGGAACGGACCGATCCAACTGGTGTCGCGCGGCTACGGCACCTGCCGGGTGCTGTCCACGGGCATCCGCAATGTCTGGTCCGTGCAGTTCTTCAACGCCATGGACACCATCATTCTCGATACGCTCGAAGTCGGCGGCGTGCCGACCGTTGCGCTGGCCGCGGACGAGGATTTCGAGGATTCCGCCGAGCGGCTCAAGGAAATCATCGAGGCCTATTTCAAATGAGCGCCTTCGAGAATTTTGGCGTGCGCCAGGACGTCACCGACGTCACGCGGCTGGAATGCGGCATCTGCTGGACCGTCTATGATCCGGCTGACGGTGACGATGTGGCGCAGATCGCGCCCGGCACGCCGTTCGCGGCGTTGCCGGAGGAGTGGCACTGCCCGAATTGCGACGCCCCGAAGTCCAAGTTCATGGCGATCGAATCATGACCGGGAGCGCGCCAAATCCGGACGCCGACGCCGTAGCATGGGGCGATCTCCTGGCCGGAAGCTATCGGGAGATCGGCGAGCGCGCCATGCGCGATCTGCCGATCTACAACGATGCGCTCGGCGTCGAGGCGGTCGGCTTCCGCGCCTTCAACGGCACGATCGTCGGCATCATGGTCACGCCCTGGTTCATGAACGTGGTGCTGCCGGCGAGCGCGGTGGCACAGGCCACCTCGGGCGCGACTGCGCGTATTCGTTTTCCCGCGGGCGATATCGAGTTCACCATCAGCGAGGTCGGGCAAATCGGCCGGATCGCGAGCTGCTCGCTGTTCTCGCCGATGTTCCAGTTCGCCGACATGGACGCCGCGCGGGCGACGGCTGAAGCCGCGCTTGCCGAACTGATGCTGCCGGCCGACAGCGAGGAGGCGGTTCGCCGCCGCGAGCCCGCGACAACCCCGATCGATCGGCGTAATTTCCTGCGGGGTACCCTGACGGAGCGGCGCGGATGAGCCTCTCGTTCCGCAACGAGATCGACATTACGGTGTGGCTCTCCGGCGCCACGATCGCCGACGTCGCGATCCAGCCGCGCAGCCGGCCGCCGCTGACGCGCCTGTTTGCGGGAAAGCCGGCGGCCTCGCTGCTCCCGGTGCTGCCGCGGCTGTTCTCGCTCTGCTCGGTTGCCCATCAGGTCGCATTCCTGTCGGCAGTGGAAGCTGCGCAAGGGCAGGAGGCGGCGCCCGCGACGGTGCGGCATCGCCTCACCGTGGTCGTCGCCGAACGGCTGACCGAATTGCTGCGCGGCCTCTTCGTCGGACGGCGCGGGCTCGACGGCACAAGCGCTGCGGCGGTGCGCGCCGTGATGCAGGCGAGTGCGCTCCTCGGCGGTCCGAGCGAGGCCGTGCCGCAGGCCCTGCGTCGCGATGCGGTCGCGCAGATCAGGACCGCGGTCGGCACGCTGGGGATCTCCGAAGACCATGCGCTTGCGTCGGGCAGCGCGCTCGCAGCTTCCGTCGAGGGATGCGATGGCAAGCTGGTGTCGCAGCCGGTGGCCGAGCCATCGTTCCTGACGGCGGCTAACGATCTCGATATCGTCGCGCGTCTGCTGGCGGACGGGGCGGCCTATTCCGATGCGCCGGACCTCTGCGGCCAGATTCCGGAAACCGGCGTCTGGGCACGCAAGGCGCACCGCGAAGAGATTTCATCGACGGCGGCGGGCCCCGCCGCGCGCCTGAGGGCGCGCATTGCCGAGGTCGCGCAGCTGTGCACCTGGCTCGATCACGGCGACGCGGATCTCGAACACGGTATCGTGGCGAGCTATCGGCTCGGCGCCGGCAAGGGCGCGGCCGCGGTCGAATGTGCGCGCGGCCGACTCTATCACGCCGTCGTACTCGACGACGAGGATCGCATCGTCAACTTCGAATTCCTGGCGCCGACCGAGTGGAACTTTCACGCCCGCGGTCCACTGGTCCAAATCCTCAAGGGCGCGACGCTCGCCGCCGGCCGACCGGGCCAGGATGCGGTTCGCGCGCTGGTCGGCTCCTTCGACCCCTGCGTCGGCTTCAGCCTTGATTTTCGCGAGGCCGGCCATGCATGAGATGGCGCTGTGCGAAGGCATCATCGGCATCGTCGAGGAGGAAGCGCGCAAGCGCGCTTTCGCCAAGGTGAACGTCGTCTGCCTCGAGATCGGTGCGCTCAGCCATGTCGCGCCGGAGGCCCTGAAATTCTGCTTCGAGGCCGTCGCCGCGCGGACCATCGCGCAAGGCGCCAAACTCGAGATCGTCGAGACGCCGGGCACGGCGTGGTGCATGGCCTGTTCCAAGAGCGTCGAGATCAAGCAGCGATACGAACCGTGTCCGTCCTGCGGCGGCTATCAATTGCAGGTGACGGGCGGCGAAGAGATGCGCGTGAGGGAATTGGAGGTCGACTGATGTGTACGGTCTGCGGCTGCAGCGACGGCAAGGCGTCCATCGAACATGCCCATGATCATCATCATGATCACGGGCATGACCACGATCATGGTCACGACGGGCATCATCACCACCACCACGGTCATGACCATGACCACCATCATCACCACGATCACTCCCACGGCGATGCCGGGCTGCTCGACTGCGGCGCCAATCCGGCCGGCCAGAAGATCGCCGGCATGAGCAGCGACCGCATCATCCAAGTCGAGCGCGACATCCTCGGCAAGAACGACAGGCTCGCCGCCGACAATCGCGCCCGCTTCCGCGCCGACGAGGTGCTTGCCTTCAACCTTGTCTCGAGCCCCGGCGCCGGCAAGACCTCGCTCTTGGCCCGTGCCGTCTCCGAGCTGAAGGACAGTTTTGCGATCGGCGTGATCGAAGGCGACCAGCAGACCTCCAACGATGCCGAGCGCATTCGCGCGACCGGCGTGCCGGCGATCCAGGTCAACACCGGCAAGGGCTGCCATCTCGATGCCGCCATGGTCGGCGAGGCCTATGACCGGCTGCCCTGGCTGAACGGCGGGCTGCTTTTCATCGAGAATGTCGGCAACCTCGTTTGCCCGGCAGCGTTCGATCTTGGCGAAGCCTGCAAGATCGTGGTGTTCTCGACCACCGAGGGCGAGGACAAGCCGTTGAAATATCCTGACATGTTCGCCGCCTCGTCCCTGATGCTGATCAACAAGATCGATCTCGCGCCCGTCCTTGATTTCGATCTGGCGAAGACGATCGAATATGCACGGCGGGTCAACCCGAAGATCGAGGTGCTGACGGTGTCGGCGCGCACCGGCGAAGGCTTTGCGGCGTTCTATGCCTGGATTCGCAGGCGGATGGAGGCGACGAGGCCGGCCGCGATGACGGCGGCGGAATGACGATGGGCGGCGAGGCTACAGCACTGGACGGACGGCGGCTGCGCCTGCATGTGCGTGGCGCGGTGCAGGGTGTCGGCTTTCGTCCCTATGTCTACGGCCTCGCCACGCGCTATGGCCTCGGCGGTTTCGTCGCCAACGATCCCCACGGCGTCATCATCGAGGTGGAAGGAGAGCGCGCGTCGGACTTCGTCGCGGCGCTGCCGCTCGAAAAGCCGCCGCTCGCCCGCATCGACGAGATCTCGGTGCACCCGGTCGGCGCCATGGCGAGCGAGGAGTTTTGCATCCGCGCCAGCAAGCAGGGCAGGGTATCGACGCGCATCGTCGCCGATGCCGCGACCTGTCCGGAATGCCTGAGCGAGCTGTTCGATCCCGCCAGCCGGTTTCATCGCTACCCCTTCGTCAACTGCACCCATTGCGGTCCGCGCTACACCATCGCCGAGCGGCTGCCCTACGATCGCCCCACCACCGCGATGAAGCGCTTCGCGATGTGCAAGGCCTGTGCGGACGACTATGCCGACCCCAGGAGCCGCCGTTTCCATGCCGAGGCGATTGCCTGCCCGCAATGCGGCCCAAGGCTCAGCCACGGAATCGAGGAGATTGCCGCCGCGATTGCCGCAGGCAAAATCGTCGCGATCAAGGGGCTCGGCGGCTACCAGCTCATCTGCGATGCCCGTGACGAAGCGGCCGTGCAGCGGCTGCGGCAGCGCAAGGAGCGCGACCAGAAGCCGTTTGCCGTGATGGTCGGCTCGGTGGACGCGGTCGCCGACTTCACTACTGCCGATGCTGCCGAGCTCGCCTTGCTCGAAACGTCGCCGCGGCCGATCGTGCTGATGACGTCCCGCCATAGCCTCGCGCCTGCGATTGCGCCGGGGCTGTCGCGGATCGGCATCATGCTGCCGGTCGCACCGCTTCATCACCTGATCTTCGAGGCGCTGAATTCGGTGCATAAGCGGGCCGGCGAAAGCTGGGCGACCGTCGCCACCAGCGCCAATCCCGGCGGCGAGCCGCTTCTGATCGACGATCGCGAGGCGGAGCTGCGCCTTGCCGGCATCGCCGATCTCATCGTCACCCATGACCGCGACATCGTCACGCGCGCCGACGATTTCCGTGGCGGCGGTCGTCGCCGGGCGGACGCGGTTCATCCGCCGCGCCCGTGGTTACGTGCCCGAGCCGGTTCGTCTCGCGCAGACCGTGCCGCCGATCCTGGCCGTCGGCGGCGCGCTGAAGTCGACCGTGACGGTCACGCGCGGTAACGAGGCCTTCGTCTCCCAGCATATCGGCGATCTCGACACCGCGGAAGGCGTCCGCTTCTTCGAGGAAACCGTCGGCCATCTGCTGTCGACGCTGGACGTCGAGCCGGTAGTTATCGCCCATGACTTGCACCCGAACATGGCTTCGACCCGCTTCGCCGAAGCGAGCGGAAAGCGGCTGATCGCGGTCCAGCACCATCATGCCCATGCCGCTTCCGTCATGGCGGAGCATGGCCTCACGGGACCTGCGTTGGCGCTGGTGCTCGACGGCTTCGGCCAGGGTAGCGACGGCGGCAATTGGGGCGGCGAGCTCCTGCTGTGCCAGAGCGCGCAGTTCCGGCGGCTCGGACATCTGGCGCCGATGATGTTGCCGGGTGGCGATCGTGCCGCGCGCGAGCCGTGGCGCATGGCCGCAAGCGTGCTGCATGGCCTTCGCCGCAGCGATGCGATCGCAACCCGTTTCGCGGCGCAGCCGCAGGCCGCACGTCTCTGCGCCATGCTCGAACAGCCGGGCGTGCCGGTGACGACCAGCGCCGGCCGGCTGTTCGACGCAGCGGCGGGATTGCTCGGTCTCTGCCCGGTGCAGAGCTATGAGGGCGAAGCCGCGATGAAGCTGGAGGCGCATGTTCGCACGCCACGCATCGCGAAGAGCGGCTGGACGATCGAGGATGGCGTGCTGTCCCTGTTTCCATTGCTTGCGCGGCTTGCGGCGGAGGGCATCGATCCAGTCGACGGGGCCGGGCTGTTCCATGGAACGCTTGCGGCTGCCTGCGTCGACTGGATCGGCCGCGCGGCGCGCGAGACCGGCATCACGACCGTCGCCTTGAGCGGCGGCTGCTTTCTCAACGCGATCCTCAGTTCCGAGATTGAGCGCGGCTGTATCGCTGCCGGTCTCTCGCCGCTGTTGCCGCGGCAAATGCCGCCCAATGACGGCGGTCTCAGCCTCGGGCAGGCCTGGATCGCCGCACTCAAACTCCTCGAACCGCAAGGCCAGGAAGGAACCGCCTGATGTGTCTCGCGATACCCGCTGAGGTCACAAAACTTCTGCCCGACGAGATGGCGATCGTCTCCATCGACGGCGTCAGCAAGGAAATTTCGGTCGCCCTGATCGAAGACCTCGCCGTCGGCGACTACGTGATCATCCATGTCGGTTACGCTCTGACCAAGATCGATCCGGAGGAGGCGAGGCGGACGCTCGAATTGTTGCGCGAGCTCAGCACCGAGGGACAGGGAGCCGCGTCATGAAATATGCCGATGAGTTTCGCGACAAGGAGATCGCGCTCGGGCTCGCCAAAGCGATCCGCGCGGAAGCCGATCCGCGAAAGCCCTATCGCTTCATGGAATTCTGCGGCGGCCATACCCACGCGATCTCGCGTTACGGCCTCGAGGACATGCTGCCGAAGAACGTGCGGATGATCCACGGGCCCGGCTGTCCGGTCTGTGTGCTGCCGGCCGGACGCATCGACATGGCGATCCGGCTCGCGATGCGGCCCGACATCATCCTGTGCGTCTATGGCGACTTGATGCGCGTCCCGGGCTCGCAGGGCGCATCGCTCCTGAAGGCGAAGGCCCGTGGTGCGGACATCCGCATGGTCTATTCCACGATCGACGCGATCCGGATCGCCGAGGATAATCCCGGGCGCGAGGTGGTGTTCTTCGCCATCGGCTTCGAGACCACGACGCCGCCGACCGCGGTCATGATCCGATTGGCCGGGAAGAAGCAACTCGAAAACTTCAGCGTGTTCTGCAACCACGTGCTGACGCCGCCGGCGATGCAGAACATCCTGGAGAGCCCGGACATCCGCAACATCGGCCGCGTCGAGATCGACGGTTTTGTCGGACCCGCCCACGTCTCGACCATCATCGGTACTGCGCCTTACGAGTTCTTCGCCGAGGAGTTCGGCAAGCCGGTGGTGATCGCGGGCTTCGAGCCGCTCGACATGATGCAGGCGATCCTGATGCTGGTGCGGCAGGTCAACGAGCACAGGCATGAGGTCGAGAACCAGTACAGCCGCGCCGTGAACCGCGACGGCAATCTGCGCGCCAAGGAAGAGGTGTCCGACATCTTCGAGCTGCGCGACCAGTTCGAGTGGCGTGGGCTCGGGCAGGTGCCCTATAGCGGGTTGAAGCTGAAGCGCGCTTACGCGAAATACGACGCGGAGGTCCGCTTCGACATGAACGAGCTGCGCGTCGACGACAATCCGGCCTGCGAATGCGGCGCGATCCTGCGCGGTGTGAAGAAGCCGGTGGATTGCAAGCTGTTCGGCACCGTCTGCACACCGGAGACGCCGATGGGATCCTGCATGGTCTCCTCCGAAGGCGCCTGCGCCGCGCACTGGACCTATGGCCGCTTCCGCGATCATCAGCAGAGGCGGGCGTCATGAAGGCCTATCAGCGCAAGCTCGACATCAGGAACGGCTGCGTCGACCTGTCCCACGGCTCGGGCGGCCGCGCCATGGCGCAGTTGATCTCCGGCCTGTTCCACGAGGCCTTCGGCAATGAATGGCTGGCGCGCGGCAACGACCAGTCGGCGTTCGACGTCCGCGCCGGGCGCATGGTGATGACGACCGACGGCTATGTGGTCTCGCCGCTGTTCTTTCCCGGCGGCAATATCGGCTCGCTCGCGGTGCATGGCACCGTCAACGACATCGCCATGGCCGGCGCGAAGCCGCTCTATCTCTCGGCGAGCTTCATCATCGAGGAGGGCTTTCGCTTCGCCCACCTCAAGCTGATCGCTGAGTCCATGGGGGAGGCGGCGCGCGACGCCGGCGTCCACATCATCACCGGTGACACCAAGGTGGTCGAGCGCGGCAAGGCCGACGGCCTGTTCATCTCGACCGCGGGCGTCGGCGTCGTGCCTGACGGGCTCGATCTGTCGGCCGAGAAGGCCCGCGTCGGCGATCGCGTCCTGATCTCCGGCACGCTCGGCGACCACGGCGTCGCCATCATGTCCAAGCGGCAGAATCTCGCTTTTGAGACCGAGATCGTCTCGGACTCGGCGTCGCTGCACGATCTCGTCGCCAGGATGGTGCAGGCCGGCGGTCGTGGCATCCGCCTGATGCGCGATCCCACGCGCGGCGGGCTCGCCGCGACGCTGAACGAGATCGCCCAGCAGTCCAACCTCGGCTTCCATCTCCTCGAGGAGGCGATCCCGGTGAAGCCGGGCGTGGCTGCGGCTTGCGAGCTGCTTGGACTCGATCCGCTCCACGTCGCCAATGAGGGCAAGCTGGTCGCGATCGTCGCGCCGGAGGCCGCCGGAGCGGTGCTGGCCGCGATGCGGGCGCATCCGCTCGGCCGCGACGCCGCCGACATTGGCGAGGCCGTTGCCGACGATCATCATTTCGTGCAGATGGCGACGAGCTTCGGCGGCGGTCGAATCGTCGATTGGCTGTCGGGCGAGCAACTGCCGAGAATCTGTTGAGGCTTCGAGATGCGCATCCTGCTGCTATCGCACTCCTTCAACAGCCTGACGCAGCGGCTCCATGTCGAGTTGCGCGAGCGCGGCCACGAGGTTTCGGTCGAGCTGGACATCCACGCCGACGTCACGCGCGAGAGCGTGGCGCTGCATCGGCCGGACCTGGTGATCGCGCCGTTCCTGAAGCGCGCGATCCCCGACGACGTCTGGCGGAGCGTGCGCTGCCTGGTCGTCCATCCCGGGCCGCCCGGCGACCGCGGTCCGGCCGCGCTCGACTGGGCGGTTCTGGAAGGCGTCGCCGAGTGGGGCGTCACGGTGCTACAGGCGGATGGCGAGTTCGATGCCGGTCCAATCTGGTCGTTCCGCAGCTTCCCGATGCGGTGCGCGGCCAAGTCCAGCATCTACCGCAACGAGCTAACCTCCTGCGCGGTCGCAGCCGTGCTCGAAGCGGTCGCTGCGATCGAAGCCGGACAGGCTGCCCCGCAGCCGATGCAGGCGGGTGACCCGCGCATTCGCGTGCGCGGACCTTGCCGTCAGGCGGACCGGACGATCGACTGGCAGCACGACAGCATCATGACCGTGCTGCGCAAGATCAACAGCGCCGATGGCATGCCGGGCCTCGTCGATAGCCTGTTCTTCCAGGAGGTCAGGCTGTTCGATGCGCACGAAGCGCACGATATCTCCGGCGTGCCCGGCACCGTCATCGCGCAATGCGAGGGCGCGCTGGCGCGTGCCACGGTCGATGGCGCGGTCTGGATCGGCCATGTCAGGCGACTCGCGCCGAAGAGCCTGAAGCTGCCGGCTGCGAAAGTCTTCGCCGCGGAGGCGGCGTATTTGCCGCACCGGCCTGGCTGCGGCTACGCCCCGATCCGGTATCGCGAGCATGGCGAAGTCGGCGAGCTCGCGTTCTCCTTCTACAACGGCGCCATGGCGACCGGCGACTGCGAAGCCTTGCTCGGCGCCTATCGCGCGGCGCTGGAACGCCCGACCAGGGTGTTGCTGCTGACCGGCGGCCCCGACTATTGGTCGAACGGCATCCATCTTGCCGGGATCGAAGCGGCCGAAAGCGCCGCGGACGAGTCCTGGCGCAACATCAATGCGATCGACGATCTCGCCCGCGCGATCATCGAGACCACCGATCGCCTGGTCGTCTCGGTCATTCGCGGCAATGCGGGTGCGGGCGGCGTGTTCCTGAGTCTTGCCGCCGACGAGGTCTGGGCGAGCGACCAGGTCATCCTCAATCCGCATTACAAGGACATGGGCAATCTCTACGGCTCGGAATACTGGACCTATCTGCTGCCGCGCCGTGCGGGGGCCGCGAACGCAACCCGGATCACGCAATGCCGGCTGCCGATGGGCGTGGCGGAAGCCCGGCGCCTCGCCATCGTCGACCGCGTGCTGTCGGGCGAGGCGCTCGCCGACGCAAGCCTCGTGCAGAGCGGCGCAGCCATGGCGTCGGATGCCGGCTTTGCCGCGCGCCTTGCCGCCAAGCGGCAGCGGCGAGCCGCCGATGAGGCCGAAAAGCCCCTGCAATCCTACCGCGACGAGGAGCTGCGGCGGATGAAGCTGAATTTCTACGGCTTCGATCCGAGCTATCATGTCGCGCGCTACAATTTCATCCATAAGGTACCGAAGTCGCGCACGCCGCTGACCATCGCTGGTCACCGTATCAGGCGTGCGCCAGGTCGGCCTGTCGGCATGGCGGTGTCATCGTGAGCATTCAGGGAACCATTCTCGTCGTCGACGACGAGGTCCGCTCGCAGGAAGCGTTGCGGCGCGTGCTCAGGGAGGATTTCGAGGTGCTCTGCGTCGGCAACGCGACCGATGCGGAGAAGCTGCTGGAGGGCGAGATCGTCCACGCGATCCTCTGCGACCAGCGGATGCCGCACGAATCCGGCGTGAGCTTCCTGAAGCGCGTCCGCGAGCTCTGGCCGGACCCGGTGCGGATGATCATTTCCGGCTATTCGGAGTCCGAGGACATCATCGCGGGACTGAACGAGGCCGGCATCTATCAATACATCACCAAACCCTGGCAGCCGGACCAGCTGGTCGAAACCGTCAAGGAGGCGGTTCAGCTCTATCGGCTGCAGAAGGAGACCGAGACCGCCGGCGTCGACGTCAAGGCGACCTCCGGGCACATCAAGAAGGTCGTCTCGGTCAAGCGCGGAGTGGCCAAGCAGCTCTACGATTTCGACCGCATCGTGCATTCGACGGAAAGCCCGATGCACGCCGTGATCGAGCTCGGCAGGCGCGCCGCCGACTACGATATCTCGGTTCTGATCACCGGAGAATCCGGCACCGGCAAGGAGCTTCTGGCTCGCGCGATCCATTACGGCTCGGCGCGGGCCAACAGGGCGTTCGTGGTCGAGAACTGCGGCGCGCTGCCGGACGAGCTCCTGGAAAGCGAGCTGTTCGGTTGCAAGAAGGGCGCCTTCACCGGCGCCTACCAGGATCGCATCGGACTGTTCGAGGTCGCCGATGGCGGCACGATCTTCCTCGACGAGATCGGCGAGACCTCGCCGGCGTTCCAGGTCAAGCTGCTGCGCGTGCTGCAGGAGAGCGAGATCCGGCCGCTCGGCGCGCAGCGCGTGCGCAAGGTCGACGTTCGCGTGGTGGCGGCGACCAATCGCGACCTGGAGGCGGAGGTCGAGGCCGGCCGCTTCCGGCGCGACCTGTACTACCGCCTCGCCGCATTCCCGGTGCACATGCCGGCGCTGCGCGAGCGCCCGATGGACATCCCGCTGATTGCGGAGGGCGTGCTGTCGGCGGTCAAGAGCTCCTTCAACCGGCCGAACCTGCGCTTCGCGCGTTCGGCGCTGGAGGAATTCGGCAAATATCACTGGCCGGGCAACGTCCGCGAGCTCCAGAACGAGATCCAGCGCATGGCCGTGCTCGCCGACCGGGACGAGCTGGCCGCGCCGCCGCTGCTCGGCCGCCGCAATGGGAAGCGATCCGCGCCGCTGCCGGCCCACGGCAGGCTGAACGGATCGGCCTCGCTGAAAGACAAGGTGGAGGATCTCGAGAAGTCGGTTATCATGAACTGCCTGGAGAGGAACGACGGAAACATCAGTCGTGTCGCCAGCGAGCTGGGTCTCTCACGGGTAGGGCTCAGGAACAAGCTGTCCAGGTATGATCTGAGAAAAAATGCCAAAGGCGACGCATTCTCCTGAAGCGAGCGAGGCGGATTCGCTGCTCAAGCTGGTCACCAGCGGCGGCGCGATCGAGTTCGACCGCGAGCGCGAGGGCGCCTGGATCGAAGTCATCCGCAAGATGGACGAGGTCTATTCGGACCTGTTGCGCTACGAGGTCGACCTCGAGCACAAGAACGCGGAGCTCGAGGAGGCGCAGGCCTTCGTCACCAACGTCATCGAATCCGTCTCGGACATCCTGATCGTCTGCGACGCCAGGGGGATGGTGCAGCAGGTCAATTCCGCGTTTCAGCATGCGCTCGGCCGCAGCGTCGGGGACGTGGTCGGCAGGAACATCGCCGACGTCATCGATGCCGCCGACGGTGCCAAGCTGGTGCCGCTATTGAAGCCGCGCGGTACGCCCGACGTCGTCGACGGTGAATTGAGGTTCGCGACGGACGGCGGCAGCACCGATCTGTTCGCGATCAACAGCTCGCCGCGCCACGATCATCGCGGTCGCTTCATCGGCGTGGTGCTGACGGGCCGGCCGATCGGCGAGCTGCGCCGCGCCTATGAGGCGCTGCACAAGGCCCATCAGGAATTGCAGCGCGCCCAGCGGCAGCTGGTCGAGCAGGAGAAGATGGCGAGCCTCGGCCGTCTCGTCGCCGGCGTCGCGCACGAATTGAACAATCCGATCAGCTTCGTTTACGGCAACATTCACACGTTGATCCGCTACCGCGCGGCCATCGTCGCCTATCTCGACGCGATCCACGGCAAGGGCCGGGCGAGCGACCTCGCCGCACTGAAGAAGAGCCTGCGCATCGACGAGGTCATGGAGGATTTCGGCCCGCTGATCGAGGGCACCATGGAGGGGGCGGTCCGGATCAGCGAGATCGTGAAGAATCTGCGCCGGCTCTCCTTCAGCAAGCTCGGCGAGGTCGAGCGCGTCAATATCGAGCGTTTGATCAACACCGCTGTGCTGTGGGCCGTCCGCACCAAGCAGGTGCGCATCGACCTGCAGATGGAGCTCGAGCCGGAACTCTGGATCTCCGGCAACGAGGGACAGTTGCACCAGGTCATCGTCAATCTCGTCGAGAACGCGATCGACGCGATGCGCGACACCGAATTGCCGCGGCTGGTCGTCTCGGCGGCGCGCAAGGGCAACGAGATCCTGTTCCGGATTTCGGACAACGGTCCGGGAATCGACAAGGATCACATCAGCCACATCTTCGAGCCGTTCTTCACGACCAAGCGGGTCGGCGAGGGCACGGGACTCGGCCTCTGGATCAGTTACGGCATTGTGCGCGAGCACGGCGGCGAGCTTCTCGCCGCGAATGAGCCGGACGGCGGCGCGACGTTCTCTTTTGCCTTGCCGGCTGCGTAAACACCTGGCGCGCAGCTCTCTAACGAAGGCTATCGATACGTCCTCAGGACGTGAGTTCGCCTGTGTCGGCGCGGCGCTTTGCAGCAAGCAAGACTTTTCTCATCTGCCTGACCACCGGCGGCTCAAACTTCTCAATCATTGCGGCAATCTCAGGATCGAGAATACCTTTGCGACCATTGCGGCCGCGGACATCGCTGGCGTGCCTGAGAATGCGGTCGCGCGTGCGCTGCGCGATTGCTGTCGCGAAGAAGAGACGCAAAGTCACTTGCAAGCTATCTCCAACTCGTCCGCGTCGCGGAGCATTTCATCTTTGTCGCTCGCCTTCGAGCTAACGAACTTCATGTTCACCCGAGGCGGCACAGCGAAATCCACGTCTAGGTAGGCCGTTCCCAAACGCATAGTGCTCTGAATGCGCTTTGCTGTTGTGGCGCTCGTGATCAGCGCGGAAACCAGCACGCCGCCGCTTGCTGCCTTTGCCGCGATTGCATTCACTTTTTGAACGTCGGGGTTGCCAGTCGATTTCAGTCGCAACCGGGCTTTGGGTGGCAGACCCCAGGTGATTTTGAATGTGGTGACCTCATAACCCATCTGTTCGAGGACAGGCAGCGCGTCGCCGACTTGCTGAATGAACGTGTTGAACTCCGTCATGACTTTGCCGGTCGCATCGGAAAGGTCTGGTAAGGAGAGGTCAGGCATCGACGGAAGGGATACGGACGGCATTGAAGGCATGGCTGGTATCATGTCACGCGCCGACTTGGTTATTCCGTCGATCCGGCTGGGAGCGGGCGTTTCCTCACACCGGGCGCTGCAAGTGGCGATGGCTAACAAGACGAGTATCAATATGCTCTCATCTGAAATTTCCTTGGCTAATCGTTCGCAGACACTATAGAAATATCTACAGTTTTAGGGGGCAATCATGTTCGATGCAATCACAGAGGGCATCAGAAAATGGCTGGTCGGCCGTTTTGCTTCGGCCATCAAGCATACGACGCGCGCGGAAGATCGGGTGCTCGCCGTACAATGGCTCAGCGAGTCGCGCGCTATCGTTGCCAGTGATCTGCGACCTGTCGAAAAATTCAAGGAGCTGAATACACTGATCAGTTCTCGAACGGCCATTGTTGCGATTGCGAAGAGTGTTTCTGAAGCCGTTTCAAACTACCGGAAATCCGACCTTCCGTTGTCGATGAAGATCGCTCTGCCCGCGACGTTAGCTGCCATTCCGTTAGTCGGCGGACATGCAGCCGGTATCGCAGCGTTTGGCGGTGCTCTTGGGGTCCCAGTACTATTGCTGATTTTTCTCGGCACGGCGGGCATCACATCGATAATCGAAGCCGTCATTACAAACCCTGAGGTGCGGCCTCATGTCGCCGAGATCATAGAGGTCATCATCCAAGACGAACGGCTGCGCCGCACTAGTGCGCGAATGAGGGCTGCGATGAAGGAGCAGCCGATGGACCCAACTCGGTTCGCCGTGCCGGTTGAGGAGTTGGCTCTTCGGAAGCATCTGCTTGGCATGGACCCCTTCCAGTTCGAGCGCCACACTATGAGCTTCTTCGAAGCCGCCGGCCTTGAGGCATGGGCGACGCGAAAATCGAACGACTTCGGTGCCGACGGCTTTGCCGTTCATCCTGATGGATTGATGGTCATACAATGCAAGCGACATTCGGCTGACAATAAGGTCGGACGGCCCACTGTCCAGCAATTCAAGGGCGTCATTGAAGAACAAGGCGCTTTTCGGGGCTACATCGTCACCACAGCCGCGTTCACTGAGGAGGCTACGGAATCGGCGAGGCTGTCCGATAGGATAGAGCTGGTCGATATGGACGCCCTGGTGCGGTGGCACACCGAAGCGCCGACCTTCTAGTGGCGTTTGAGGAGTACGACTAGAGCGCCGCGAATCCTGATTTTGTCGCGTTTACTTTGGCTGCCGCTAGCCAAATCCTGTCCTGTTTCGCCACCCCGTCAACCCTTCCCCGCGAGAATATTCCACTTTACCGAAATTCGGATTTGTCGTATGTGTCGCCCATCCCGGCTCATCCTTGAGGGGCGATCTTGTGTCGTCACGTTTCGCGAGCCGGGCTTGCGGTGGACGCGGCAGCGTCGGGCGCGAGAGGCGTGGGCGGGGCGGATTGCTCTCCGTGAGCCCAAGACTTCGTGCTGGATGAGCGGCGCTGTCAGGTTCGTCTCGTCTGTAAGTTTCCGGCTCCGTCGACAGGGCCGGGAAAACTGCGGCGAAATGGCGGGCCCTGCGTACGGCAAAACCGTGTGGTCCTGGCCGTCGTTGCTACGGTCAAGCTCTTGCGGATGCGGCAGTCGCGTCAACCGGCGCGGTGCTGGTGAATTTCGCGAGAGCGAGGGAGGCCAGCAAGAACTCGGCTCCCGGGAGAGCACGGCATAAGCCGTCCAACCACTGCGCAGGGAAGGCCGAGTGATTGGCTACACCTGTATGCTGCTGTGCGGTTCTTTTGCGCTACCTTTCGCGCAGCGGACCGCGGGTGCCGGCTGGCACCCGGCCTTCCCTGCGCCCTCTTGGCTAATGAGGGTGGAGTGATCAAGCAAACCTCGGGCGAAATGCGCCGCGAGACCGGGAAGGCATGTCCGCTGTTCGACAGGTCACGCATCCTGCGGCGCGGCTACGCCGGCGATGCGTCGCCGTGCCGGCAGGAACAACCCCGCAATCGCGCCGGCCAACGACAGCGTTGCGGCGAGGCTCATCGCCGCAGCAAATCCGCTCTCGAAATGCGCGGCCGAGTAGGCCCCGCCGTTGGCCGAGAAGGTCGCTACCAGCGCAGCGATGCCGAACATGCCGCCGAGGAAGCGCCCCATGTTGAAGACGCCGGACGCCTTGCCCATTTCCGCCACCGTGACCGAGCTCAGGATGGCGTTCTGCGCCGCCGGCATCGCCATCGAGACGCCAACGCCGGCCAGCACCAGCGGCGCGACCAGGGCGGAGTAGGGAGCCGCGGGATTCACGATCTCGGCGATCCAGCCAAGGCCGATCGCCTGCATCAGCAATCCCGTCACCACCAGCGGCCGCTCGCCGAACCTGTTGACGACCGCGCCGGCGATTGGCGCGGTGACGAACAGCGTCGCCGTCCAGGGCAGCAAGCGAAGTCCGGCGCCGAAGGCATCGAAGCCCAGCGTGGTCTGCAGGAACTGCGGCAGCAGGAACACCACGCCATACATCGCGGCGTAGAACAGGACGCTTGCCGACATGCCCGAGGCGAGGGCACGCGATGCAAACAGCCGCATCGGCACCATCGGCGCGGCCGTGCGCAATTCCCAGAGCACGAAGCCGGCCGCGAACACCAGGCCCGACATCAGCGCGCCCATGACCTCGGCGCTCGCCCACCCCACGGCGTTGCCGCGCAACAGGCTCCAGACCAGTGCGAGCGCCGCAAGCGCCACGAGCGACAGTCCGGGGATGTCCAACGCGGCGGCCGGTCCGAAGCTTTCGCGCAACCGTGCCAGCACCAGGGCGATCGCGATCAGGCCGATCGGCAGGTTGATCCAGAACACCCAGCGCCAGCAGAGATGCTCGGTGATGAAGCCGCCGATGGCGGGGCCTATGATCAGCGCGCAGCCGGTGATGCTGCTGAAAATGCCGAGCGCGCGGGCGCGCTCCTCGCGGCCGAACGTGCCGCTCAGGATCGCCATTGCGAGCGGCATCACCAGCGCGGCGCCGGCGCCTTGCAGCGCGCGGGCGGCGATCAGCGCGGTGGCGTTGCCTGCGAGCGCGCAGGCCGCCGATGCAACGACGAACAGGGCGATCCCGGCCGCGAACATGCGGCGGCGACCGAAGCGGTCGCCGAGTGCGGCGCCGGTCAGGAGCAGCACGGCGAAGGTCAGGTTGAAGGCGTTGACGGTCCATTGCAGCGTCTCGACCGGGCTGCCGAATTCAGCGCGGATGGCCGCGAATGCCGTCGTGATGATCATGGCGTCCAGCGCCATCATGAAGGATGCCAGCGCGGTGACGCCAAGCACCCAGTTCTGCTCGGCGCGATTGGTCGGGATCTGCATCGCCCTCTCTCCGTGTGCTGCGCCACCCTGTCGCGGCGCGTTCTGCGGGCTAGACGAGGCCGGAGGGGCAAGGGATGCGCCCGGAAATAATTTTTTCCGGGCCGCATCCTTCGGCTGCCGGCAAACGTCCTAGGGGTGAGGCGGCCGCGAGCCAGGTCGCGACATGAAAAAAGGAGCGCGCGATGAGAAGGACGTTGATCAGGTACAAGGCCAAGCCGGAACTGGCCGACCGGAACGCCGAGCTGGTTGCGGCGGTGTTTGCGGAATTGAAGGCGGAGAGCCCAGACGGCGTGCGCTATCTGACGCTGCGGCTGGAGGACGACAGCTTCATCCATTTTGTCGAGGCCGCGGCCGAGGACGGCTCGAGCCCGATCCCGAAGCTCAGGGCGTTTCAGGCGTTCCAGGACGGCATCCGCGACCGCTGCGCGGAGCCGCCGCTGGTTCGCGACGTGAGGATCGTCGGCAACTATCGTATGCTGGACGAGTCCTGAGCAGGCGAGGCGGAGGAACAATGGCGCCAGACCCCCTGGCCACCATCGATATCGAGTCCCTGCTGGCGGGGATGCGGCCGAAGCTGCATCGCTACTGCGCACGCATGGTCGGCTCGGTCATCGACGGTGAGGACGTGCTGCAGGATGCGCTGATCAAGGCGATGGAAGCGCTGCAAACGGTCACGCCCGCCGTCAATCCGGAGGGCTGGCTGTTTCGCATCGCGCACAACACCGCGCTGGATTTCCTGCGCCGCCGCAACCGGCAGGAGGCGCTGCATTCGGCTGAGGAGGTGGAGATGATTGCCGACCAGCTCGATGATTTGGAAAGCCGCCAGATCGCTGCCACCAGCCTGCGCACCTTCATGCGGCTGCCGGTGGCGCAGCGCTCCAGCGTGATCCTGATGGACGTGCTCGGCTGCTCGCTGGCCGAGGTCTGCGACATCATGGATTTCAGCCTGCCGGCGGTGAAGGCCGCGCTGCATCGCGGGCGCACGCAGCTGCGTGAGTTCGCCGGGCAGCCCGACGACGTGCCACAGGCGAACCTGTCGGACGCCGACCGCACGCGGCTCAACGCCTATGTCGGCCATTTCAACGCCCGCGACTTCGACGCCATCCGCGAAATGATCGCCGATGACGTCAGGCTCGAGCTCGTCAACCGCACCAGGTTGAAAGGCAAGGCCGAGGTGTCGCGCTATTTCGGCAATTATTCGAAGGTCAGCGACTGGCACCTGGTGACGGGGCAGGTCGACGGACGTCCCGCGATCCTGGTGTTCGATCCGAATGAGCCGAACGGGCGGCCGAAATATTTCATGCTGCTGAACTGGTCCGCCGACAAGCTCGCCACCATCAGGGATTTTCGCCACGCGGCGTACGTTATCGATGCCGCCGAGTGCGTGGTGGATAGAGGGTGAGCGGATGAGCGTACGCAGCGACCCTTCGCCGTACTTGAACGGAAAGAAAGTCGCATTCACCCTCGTCCGGAGGGCAATGATGCGATTGAGACAGCGCTCGTCGCGCTCCTATGTCCCCCTCAACTCCGATACCAACTCCCCAGATTCCACGTCGTGACGTCCCAGCCCGAGATGTCGGTCATGAGGCTGTTGACGGCGCCGCCGACGATGTTGCGCGACAGCAGCGGCACGAGCACGTTGGCTTCGCAGAAGATCTCGTTGACCTTGATCAGCTGCGCGGCGCGCTTGACCGGATCGAGCTCGCTTTGTGCGGCCTTGTAGGCCTTGTCGGCCTCGGGATCGGACCAGCGCGAGACGTTGCGGCCGAGCCACTTGTTCTCCTTGGTCGAGATCTCCCACGACACGCACTGGTTCAAGAACCGCTCCGGGTCGGGCTGCGGCTGCGTCGTGTTGTACATCTCCATGTCGCAATAGAGCTTCGAATAGGTGTCGGGGTTGCCGACATCGGACGAGAAGAACACCGATGCCGTGACCGACTTGATCTCGATATCGATCCCGGCCTTCTGGCAGGCCTGCTTGATGATGGCCTGCGTCTTCTGCCGCGGGGCGTTGATCGAGGTCTGGAAGACGTATTTGAGCTTCTTGCCGTCCTTCTCGCGAATGCCGTCAGCGCCCATCTTCCAGCCGGCCTCGTCGAGGATCTTGTTCGCCTTGTCGACGTTGAACTCGTATTTCAGTCTGCTCGACTTGAACTGGCTGGGCTGGTTGACGAAGCTCGCCGTCGCGACGGCGGCGCGGCCGTAGATGAATTTCTGGATTGCCTCGCGATCGACCAGCAGGTTGAACGCCCGGCGAACGGCCGGATCGGACAGCGTTGGGTGCTTGGTCTTGGCGTTCGAACGCTCGCCGTCGACCTCGGTCCACGGGTCCGTCGTGTTGAGGACGATGAACTCGACGCCGCCGGAGAGCGTGAACTCCACCTTGCCTTTGCCGCTGGCCTCCATGCGCTTGAGGACTTCGTCCTCCACCAGCAGGTTCCAGGCATAGTCGTATTCGCCGGTCTGCAGCACGGCGCGCGCGGCAGAGACCGCATCGCCGCCGCCCTTGACCTCGAGCGTGTCGAAATGCGGCTGGTTCCTGACGTGATAATCGGGGTTGCGCTCGGCCAGGATCAAATCGCCCGGCTTGAACTCGACGAATTTGTACGGGCCGGTGCCGACCGGCTTCAGATTGCCCGGTGCGTCGCGCGACTTCGCGCCGGCATAGTCGCCGAAATGATGTTTCGGCAGGATCTGGCCGACCGCGCCGACGAAGGGGTCGGCCCAGAACGGGGTCGGAGCCTTGAAGATGACCTTGACGGTGTGGTCGTCGATCTTCTCGACCTTGATGTTCTGGTAGGACCCCGTGGTGTACGCCGCGGTCGCGAGGTCCGCTGCGTATTGCCAGGTGAAGACGACGTCGTCGGCGGTGAAGGGCTTGCCGTCATGCCACCGCACGCCCTGCTTCAGCTTCCAGGTCACGCTGGTGCCATCCGGCGAGAGGCCGCCGTTCGCCTTGGTCGGAACCTCCGCAGCGAGGCAGGGGATGAGGTTGCCCTCCCTGTCCCAGCCGGCGAGCGGCTCGAAGAAGATGCGCGAGGCGACCTGGTCCTTGGTGCCGAGCGCGAAATGCGGATTGAGCAAGGTGGGGGCCTGCCAGATCAGGATCTTCAGCGGGCCGCCGCCGCCGGCCTTGGTCGGCTTGTATGGCAAGGTGGCATCCGCCATCGCCACGTCGTTCCAGAGCAGAATCTGGCTTGCAACGGGCGCCGCGATCCCGACCGCGGCCATTGTCCGGATGAACGAGCGCCGCGACAGCGTGCCGTCCTTCACCTCCGCGATGGCCTTGCGGATTTCGTTCTCGTTCATCGGATGAGCTCCACCTTCGCGCAGAAAAGTCGTCACCGGCGACCCATCATGTTGCATCGCGGGCAAGGCGGCAATGCCGACAAGGCGGGGAACCCCTGCGGCGAAATGGCGAAGGTGTGTATGGCGCGGTCGTGCCGTCGCGACGATGCATCGCGCCCAGCCGGGCGGGGCATCGTCAATTCGCCTTCGCTAGTCGCTCCGCACATAGCGCCAGAGCAGGTCGGCGATTTCGAGCCGCCGCTGTGCCTTGGCCTTCTGCGAGGACATGTCGGTTGCGAATTGCGCCTCGAACGTATGCCGGTTCGCGACCGAGAAGAAGCAGAGCGCGTTCAGCGACATGTGCAGTTCGATCGGATCGATGCCGGGTCTGATCGCGCCGGCGCGAACGCCCCGGTCCAGCACCGCGGCGATCTGGCTGACAATCGGCCGCGTCATCTCCTTGAGCTTCTTGCTGCCCCGGATGTGCCGTCCGCGATGGATGTTCTCGATCGTGACCAGCCGGACATATTCCGGGTTGGCCTGGTCGAAATCGAAGGTGAACTCGGCCAGCCTGCGAATCGCGGCCTCCGGCGCGAGCGCTTCGAGGTGAAGATCCTGCTCGGCGACGCGCATCTTGGCGTAGGCCATCTCGAGCACGGCCGTGAACAGCTCTTCCTTGGATTTGAAGTAGTAGAAAATCAGCCGCTTGGTGATGTTGGCGCGTGCGGCGATGGCATCGGTATTGCCGCCGGCGAGGCCGTTCTCGGCGAATTCCGCGAACGCGATCTCCAGGATCTCGCGCTTGGTGCGCTCCCGGTCGCGCCGCCGCACCGGCGGCTGCTTCGCGTCCTCCGCGACGGGCTTTTCCTTGGGTCTCATCCGGCGGTTCGGTCCTTTGCATCCGGCCAGGCCTGCTTGCCCCTCCATCCATAGCGCAATCGGCGGTCCTTGACAGCAATTATCCCGTGGGTTAATTGTAATTAACCTATGGATTAATTAGCCATGACGGATCTCGGCCTTGCTCATCTGACGGCACTGGACCTTGCGCCTGTCGCGCTTGTGGCCGAGGCCGCGCATGCCGGCTTCCGCTTCATCGGCCTGCGCGTGATCCCTGTGACTGCCGGCGGACCTGCCTATCCGACGCGGATCGGAACGGACGCGCACCGCGAGCTCAAACGGTCTCTCGCCGGCGAGGGGGTGCGACTGAACGAGATCGAGTTCGTTCAGCTCACACCGCGCATCGACATTCCGCCGCTCGCGAGCCTGTTCGAAGCCGCAGCCGATCTCGGCGCGGTGGCGGTCACGGCATCGGGCGATGACGACGATCCGGTCCGCCTCACTGCGCATTTCGCTGAGCTTTGCGACCTCGCGCAGCAATTCGGCCTGCGTGTCGATCTGGAGTTCATGCGCTGGCGCGCGATTGGCTCGCTGCCGCAGGCCGAGGCGATCGTGCGTGGCGCGGGCAAGGCGAACGGCACCATTCTCGTCGATGCGCTGCATCTGCATCGTTCCGGCGGCAAGCCGGGCGATTTGATCTCGATGCCCGCGCAGCATTTGCGTGCGGTACAGATCTGCGACGCCGTCGCGGATATACCCGCGAGCGATGCCGCCATCATCGCCGAGGCGCGCGAAGGCCGGTTGCCGCCGGGCGAGGGCGCCTTGCCGCTCGGCGAGCTGCTCGAAGCGCTTCCGTCGGACGCCAGCATCAGCGTCGAGATGCCGCTGCCGGCCTTGGCCGTGCGGGCCCGGCTCGCCACGGCGTTCAACGGCACGAGGCGCCTGCTCGAGCATCGGCCGCGCGGAGCGTCGCGGCCAGACCATCGTCGCGAAGCCGGCGGCCCAATCCAGATACGGACGACGTGAGATGAAGAACATCACTATAGGCGTCATCGGCGCGGGACTGATCGGGCGGAAGCACCTCGCCAAGCTGGCCGGGCGTGGGGACTATGACCTCGTCGGCATCGCCGACGTGAACTCCGATCGGGTCGCAGCCGATTATCCCGGGACCCCTGTCTTCGCGGACTACCGGAAACTGCTCGACGAGGCGCGGCCGGAGGCCGTGATCATCGCCTCGCCCAACCAGCTTCATGCCGAGCAGGGCATCGCATGCGCCAGGCGCGGCATTCACATCCTGATCGAAAAGCCGGTCACGGATACGGTGGAGACCGCGGCAAGCCTGATTGCCGAGGTGCGCAAGGCCGGTATCCAGTCGCTGGTCGGGCATCACCGCCGCCACCATCAGCAGGTCAGGACGCTGAAGGCGACTTTGGGAGACAGGCGCATCGGCGATGTCGTCGGGGTGTCGGCGATCTGGGCCACGCACAAGCCGGCCGCCTATTTCGAGATCGCGCCATGGCGCTCGCAGGCCGGCGGCGGACCGATCCTGATCAACCTCATCCACGAGATCGATTTTTTGCGCTTCACCGTCGGTGAGATCGTCGCGGTGGAAGCGATTGCGTCGAACCGCCAGCGCGGCTTTGCGGTCGAGGATACCGCTGCGGCGCTGATCGAGTTCGACAGCGGCGCGCTCGGTACCTTCTTCATCAGCGACAGCGCCGTATCGCCCTGGACGTCCGAGCAGGGGCTCGGCGAAGCCCCCGAATTCCCGTTCAGCGGCGAGAGCAGCTATCGCTTCCTTGGCCGAACCGGGTCGATCGAATTTCCGGCGCTCGTGCAATGGTCGCAGGCCGGCAGTGCGCAGGACTGGAACAAGCCGATCCAGGCCCAGCGCATCCATGCCTCCTCGATTGATCCCTACGTCGCTCAGCTCGACCATTTCCGCGACATCATTCGCGCCAACGCGCGGTCGTTGCAGCCGGTCGAGGACGGCGCGCGAAGCCTGATCGCGACCCTGGCGGTCGCCGAGGCAGCCGCCGGTGGACGACGCGTCGACCTGCGCCATCGCTACGAAACGCTCGCAAGTCCGGTCGTGCCGGCAACGCCAGACCAGCAAAGGGTTTCCTGAGCGCAAACACATTCGCCGCCCGCTCGGCGGACCAGGATGGGCAGAGCCCCGGCGCGATCTCAACGACGCCGGCAAGAAGGGCCGCCCGGAGGGAGGAACGAGGTGAACTACACGTTCGACTTTAGCCCCGTGCTCGACGGACTTCCGGACCTGCTGTGGGGCTGTGCCGGCACGCTGCAGCTTGCGTTGTCCGGCATGGTGCTGGCGCTTGCGATCGGGATCGGCGGCGTCGTGCTGCGCGAATCCCGCGTCGTTGCGCTGCGCTGGCTGGTCATCGCCTTTGTCGAGGCGATCCGCAACACGCCGTTCCTCGGGCAGATCTATTTCATCTTCTTCGCGCTGCCGCTGGTCGGCGTTCGCCTCGATCCGACACTGACCGCGATCATCGCGCTCGGTGTCAACGGCGGGGCCTATGCGATCGAGATCATCCGCGGTGGCGTGCAGTCGATCAACAAGGGGCAGGTGGAAGCCGGTCTCGCGCTCAGCCTGAGCCGGGCGCAGGTGTTCCGCCTGATCGTGCTGAAGCCGGCGCTGCGCGCGATCTATCCGTCGCTGACCAGTCAGTTCATCATGCTGACGCTGACGACCAGCATCGCGTCTGCGATCTCGGCCTATGAACTGACCTCGGTCGGGCAGACGATCGAGACCAATACCTTCCGCAGTTTCGAGGTCTATGGCGTCGTCACGCCGCTCTATTTCGTCATGTCGTGGATGCTGATGCAGATGTTCGCGCTGATCAATGCGCGTTACTTCAGCTATCCCGTGAAGTGAGGGGCCATGGACCGGAATCAGTTCCTGTTTCTGCTCGTTGGCCTCAAATGGACGCTCGCGCTGTCCGCGATCGGCTTCGCGGTCGGTTCGATTGCCGGCCTCGGCGTGGCGCTCGCGCGCACGTCGGGCCACCGCGCGCTGGAGCGCGGCGCGGCCGGCTACATCGCCTTGTTCCAGGGCACGCCGCTCCTGATGCAATTGTTCGTGGTCTATTACGGGCTGGCGCTGGCGGGCCTCAAGCTCGATGCCTGGGTTTCGGTCTCCATCGGCTTCACGCTGCATTCCGGCGCGTTCCTCGGCGAGATCTGGCGCGGCGCGATCGAGGCTGTGCCGAAAGGCCAGGTCGAGGCCGCCAAGGCGCTGAGCCTCAACTACGTCTCGCGGATGCAGGATGTCATCCTGCCGCAGGCGATCCGCATCTCGCTGCCAGCGACGATCGGATTTCTGGTCCAGCTGATCAAGGGAACGTCGCTCGCAGCGATCATCGGCTTCACCGAATTGATGCGGGCAGGGACCATCGTGTCCAACCAGAACTTCAAGCCGCTGCTCGTCCTCGGCTTGGTGTGCGTCCTCTATTTCGCCATCTGCTGGCCGCTGTCGCTCGCTGGCGCGCGGCTCGAACGCCGGATGGCCGTCGCCGCGCGATGACGAGGACAGCAACAGACAACAGGACGAGGACAGAGGAGGGAATGATGACCAACGCAAGGACCACAGGACTCAATCGGCGTCGTTTGCTGGCGCTCGGAGCCGCGACGATCGCCTCGCCATTCGTGCTGACGCGCGCCGCTTATGCGGTGACGCCGTCGGAGATCAAGGCGAGGGGCAAGGTTCTGATCGGCATCCAGGGCGATAATCCGCCCTGGGGATTCGTCGATGCGACGGGCAAGCAGGACGGATACGATGCGGAGATTTCGGCGCTGTTCGCCAAGGAGCTCGGTGTGCCCGCCGAGTTCACGCAATTGGCGGTCGCCAATCGTATCCCGGCCCTGACGTCCGGTCGTGTCGATATCCTGTTCGCGACCATGGCCATGCTGCCGGAGCGGGCCAAGGCCGTGCAGTTCTCAAAACCCTATGGCGCGAACATCATCACCTTCATCGCGCCGAAGGAGTTCGAGATCAAATCTCCGGCCGACATGGGAAAATACGTCATCGGCGTTGCGCGCGGCAGCGTGCAGGACAGCGACGTGACCAAGGCCGCGCCGGCGGGCACCACCATCCGCCGCTTCGACGGCGACGCGCCGACCATGCAGGCCCTGCTGTCCGGTCAGGTCCAGGCGGTCGGTGGCAACATCTTCTACGTTCCGCGTCTCGATGAATCGAAACCCGGCTATTACGAGAACAAGCTCGAATTCACGAAACTCTACAACGGCGCCTGCACTCGGCTCGGGGAGAACGAGATCAACGCCTTCGCCAACGACTTCATCGAGAAGATCAGGGCCAATGGCGAGCTGGCGAAGATCTATCAGAACTGGATGAATAATCTGCTGCCGGCCTTCCCCGAGACCATTCCCGGTATTCCCTTCAACGTCAGCTAGGCAGGGAGAGAGCGCCATGCCGGGTGTAGTCGCGATGGAAACTGCTCCAGAGCCGATGATCGCCATGCGCGACGTCTGCAAATGGTACGGCACCTACCAGGTCCTGACCGATATCAGCCTGACGGTCCGCCCGGGCGAAAAAATCGTTCTGTGCGGGCCGTCCGGTTCGGGCAAGTCCACCCTCATCCGCTGCATCAATGCGCTGGAAGCTTACCAGCGCGGCGAAGTCGTCGTCGCCGGCACGCGGCTGAACGACGCTGCGGGCTCGGTCGATGCGGTGCGTCGCGAGGTCGGGATGGTGTTCCAGCAATTCAACCTGTTTCCGCACATGACCGTGCTGGAGAACTGCATGCTGGCGCCGATGCGCTCCCGGGGAGTGCCGCGGGCGAAGGCCGAAGAGACCGCGCGCCGTCTGCTTGATCGGGTCAGAATAGGGAACCAGGCCGAGAAGTATCCGGCCCAGCTGTCGGGCGGCCAGCAACAGCGCGTTGCGATTGCGCGCGCGCTCTGCATGGAGCCGAAGGTGATGCTGTTCGACGAGCCGACCTCCGCGCTCGACCCCGAAATGGTCAAGGAGGTGCTCGACACCATGATCGCCCTCGCGACGGATGGCATGACCATGATCTGCGTGACCCATGAAATGGGGTTTGCGCGGCAGGTCGCCGACCGCGTGATCTTCATGGCCGACGGCAGAATCGTGGAGGAGGCCGAGCCGGAAAGCTTCTTCAGGAATCCGCAGCACGACCGCACCAGGAAGTTTCTGGGAGAGATCCTGGCGGCGCATTGAGTCGGGGATGGGTCCGATGGTCGCCTGCACGCCACCCAGGCGCTCGACGCGAACTGCCGTCGCTATGTCGCGATCGCCTATCGTGGAGACGCGCGTTCCCGGGTGACCGGCTGTGTCCCCCGAACATGGCCCCGCTCTTGCCGGCGAGTATGATGGATTGGTATAAACATCATACTCGGAGGGGTGACGTGATTCAGTCAGGTGGTATCGCGAGGCTGGCGTTCGAGCCCGGCGTGCTGTTTGGCGGGCTGATCGCCGCCAACATCGCCGCATGGGTCTTCGCCTTCGCGATGTTCGGCGACCGGCCCGCGGTGATGGCGACCGCGCTGCTCGCCTGGGTGTTCGGCCTGCGTCATGCCGTCGATGCCGACCACATCGCCGCGATCGACAATGTCGTGCGCAAGCTGATGCAGGCGGGCGACACGCCGCGCAGCGTCGGCCTGTATTTCGCGCTCGGCCATTCCACGGTCGTCCTGGCCGCGACCACGCTGCTCGCGCTCGGCGTCGTGAGTCTCGGCGGCGACAGCCTGCTGAAGGAGATCGGCGCCCTGATCGGCACCTCGGTGTCGGCGCTGTTCCTGCTGGTGATCGCGGCGATCAATCTCGCCATCTTCGTCGGCCTGTGGCGGATCCTGCGCGAGGTGCGCGAGCAAGGCATTCATGACGCCGCGCAGCTCGAGGCGCTGCTCGCTGCCCGCGGATTCCTGGCGCGCTTGCTCGGCCCGATGTTCCGCCTCGTCACCAAACCCTGGCACATGTATCCGCTCGGCCTGCTGTTCGGGCTCGGCTTCGACACCGCGACCGAGATCGGCCTGCTCGGCATCTCCGCCACCGAAGCCGCGCGCGGCGCCTCGCTCGCGCATGTGCTGGTGTTCCCCGCCCTGTTCGCCGCCGGCATGGCGCTGGTCGACACCGCCGATTCCGCGTTGATGGTCAGCGCCTATCGCTGGGCCTTCGTCGATCCCTATCGCAAGCTCTGGTACAACCTTACGATCACCGGCGCCTCGGTCGCGGTCGCGCTGTTCATCGGCGGCATCGAGGCGCTCGGGCTTATCGGCGACCAGCTCGGCCTGTCCGGCGGGCTGTGGTCGCTGGTCGAGGCCGTCAACGACTCGCTCGCCAATTTCGGCTTTGCCGTGATCGCGCTGTTCGCGCTCGCCTGGCTCGTCTCGGTCGTGCTCTATCGCCGTATGGCTCCGAGCGCCCGGCGGCGCATGGTCGATCCTGACGAGTTGAGCAGGGGCGCCGCGCCGGGGTGATCGCACCTGAGTGTGTCGCAACGGCAACAATCGGCGATTTTCCGCGATCCGCGATCAGATCCAAATTCCTCGCGCTCTTGCGAACAACCAACTCGCTCCAACATAGCGTCCGGTAAAGTTCACACGCCAGGGGCGGGTGAAAGAGACGGCTGTCGACAGCGAGTGAGCATCATGCGCGGGTTGTTCCGAATCGCATTCGTTCTAACTGCCCTGTGGCTTCCTGCTCATCCGCACGCGTCCCAGGCCCACGCCATCATCGTCTCGTCCTCGCCGGCGACCGGCGCGACAATATCCGGTGACACCGTCGCGATCCGCCTGCACTTCAACAGCCGGATCGATCACGCGCGCTCGAAATTGACGCTGCTGGCACCGGACGGTGCGTCGCGCGCGCTGAGGCCGGCTTCCGATGCGCCCGCCGACGAGCTCAATGCCGATGCGACGCTACTACCGGCGGGGACATGGCACCTGCGCTGGCAGGTTTTGAGCGTCGACGGGCACATCACCCGCGGCGACATTCCGTTCACCGTCCGCTGAAACCACGGCCGTGTACCTGCTCCTCGACATCTTCGGCTATCTGTCGGTGGTCCTGCGCGGCCTGATCCTGATCGCCCAGTCGTTCACCCTCGGCGGTCTCGCGTTTCAGCTGTTGCTGTGGGGGCCGCTGCAGCCGCAGCTCTCCGTCTTCGGCCTCTCGATCGAGGAGCGATGCCGCACGTTCCTGCGGTTCAGCGCCGTCGCATGGGCGCTCCTCACCGTCGCCTCGCTGGCGCTGAACGCGGCCGCGCTGGTCGGGACGCTTCAGGTGCCCTGGAGCGAAGCGGTCACTGCCGATTTTGGCCGCGCTGACCTCGTGATCGCGGCTTGCGCAGCGGGCATCGCCGTCCTGACGAACGGTCCGGCGCACCGGGCGCGGTCGGCCGCGCTTCTCGCCCTGTCGGTGCTGGCGCTCGCGATGCAGACCCGGCTCACGCATGCGGCCAGCCGGCCGGATGTGCGCTGGCCGCTGCTGCTGTCCGATGCGGGTCACATGGCGGGGGCGGCCGTCTGGATCGGCGGTCTGCCCTATTTCCTGATCGCGCTGAACGGCTGCAAGGACGCCGGCGACTGGCGCCTCATTGCGCGCCGCTATTCGTTGATGTCGATGGCGGCGGTCGCGGCGATCGTCTGCGGTGGTCTGGTCATGGCGGCGAACTATATCGGCTCCGTCGCGGCGATCTACGGCACCGCCTATGGCGTCATGACACTGGCGAAGGTCGGGCTGCTCTTGATGCTGCTGATGCTTGGCTCGGGCAATTACTTCCTCGTCGAACGTCTACGCCGCGACCCCACGACGCCGATCTTTCGCCTGAAGCGTTTCGCCGAGGTCGAGATCGGCATCGGCATCACCGTGCTGCTTGCTGCGGCGTCCCTGACGTCATTGCCGCCGGGCGCGGATCTCCCTCATGATCGCCTAGACTGGCATGAGATCGTCGAGCGCGCCGCGCCGCAATGGCCGCCGCGCCTGACCAGCCCGGATTACGACAAACTGACCGTCGCGCAGCTCCAGGCGAAGATCACGCTGGCGGACGCCGGGCGCGCGAGCGCGCAATCGGCCTACGTTCCCGGTGAGGGCACGATCCTGCCGCGAAATGCGGAAGATATCGCCTGGTCGGAGTACAACCATCACTGGGCCGGCGTCTTCGTGGTGCTGATCGGGCTCCTGGCGCTGGTCGAGCATTTCCGCTGGGGGCGCTGGGCGCGGCACTGGCCGCTGCTCTTCCTCGCGATGGCGGCCTTCCTGTTCTTCCGCGCCGACGAGCAGGCCTGGCCGCTCGGCCCGGCGGGCTTCTTCGAGTCGCTGCGTGATCCGGAGGTGGCGCAGCATCGCATCTTCGTGCTGCTCATCGCCGTGTTCGGCCTGTTCGAATGGCGTGTGCGGCTGCGCGGCACCAAGGCCGGTCCGTCGGCCTTGGTGTTTCCCCTGACCACGGCGCTCGGCGGCGCCCTGCTGCTCACGCATTCTCATGCGATCGCCAACATCAAGGACCAGCTGCTCATCGAGATGAGCCACACCCCGCTTGCGCTCTGCGGCGTCGCCGCCGGCTGGGCCCGCTGGCTCGAACTGCGTCTCGACGGCCGGGTCAGGCGGGCGGCGGCCTGGATCTGGCCGGTCGCCTTCATCCTGGTCGGGCTGATCCTGCTGGATTACCGCGAAGCCTGAACGCGCTATCCGTCGTACTGATCCGGCCCCATCGCCCATGACGTCTGATCATGGCCGAACGCGTAGTTCCGGTTGGTGACGACAGGATTGCGATTGACCATCGGCCGCATGAACATCGGGTGGGTCGCGCTGCGCACCTCGTGCTCGACCGTGAACAGCTTCTTGCCGCTGTCGAGATCGACGATGTCGCAGAACCGGTACTGGTATTGATTGTCCTCGCGCGAGATCAGGTTGCGCGCGAGCAGCTTGCGATAGGGGCCGGAGAAGTCGGTGATGTACATCTGCACATGGTGCCCGTCATACTCGCCCTGCGGCCGATCGGTCTCGCGGAACAGCAGGTGCTGGTCGCGGCCCGTCTTCACCGCCGCAACCGTGCCGTCGCCATTCCGCATGCCTGAGGGCATGCCCATGATGTCAGGATAGAAGGCGCAGATCGCCGATGCCGTTCCGATCGGCACGTCGAACTCGACATAGGGAATGCCGAGCGTGATCCGCCCGAAGCGCGCCGCGTCCGGCTCATGGACGCGCATCCGGTTGCCCCATGGGCAGACGGCCTCGACATAGTCATTGTGCTCGGCGAACGTGAATGCCGTCCCCTCGAGCTTCTTCGCGACCGATGCCAATCGCGCCAGCAACGCCTCGCGGCCCTCGATGACGAGGCCGGTATGGCCGCGCAGCACCTGCGGCCTGCCGCTCGGCAGGTGAAACTGGCTCCGCCCGGCGTTGATCCACATGTTGGTGTCGGACACCATCAGATAGGGATCGCGGGTGAGCCCAAGTCCCGTGACGTAGAATAACGTCGCCAGGCGCTGATCCGGGACCTGGATGTTGACGTGCTCGAAATGGATCGCGTTGCCGAGGTCTTCAGCGGATCGATCGAACTGTTGCGGCATGGCTGTGGCTCTGGGTGTGGGACGGACGGGTCATATTAGAGCAGAACGTCGGCCAGTCGGACCGTCGGCCGATCACATCTGCTGATCGGGGCATGCCGTCGGCCACCTTGCCGCGGCAACCATTCCCTGTAATCTAGGCGGAAGACATCAAGGAAAGGGTCAATGGGGGGAGTTCTGGAAGGCGTGCGCGTCCTCGATTTCGGGCGCTATATCGCGGGTCCCTATTGCGCGACCTTGCTGGCCGAATTCGGCGCCGAGGTCATTCGCGTTGAAAAGCGCGACGGCAGCGAGGATCGCTTCGTGGCGCCGGTCGGCGCGGGCGGCGAGGGCGCGCTGTTCCTCCAGGTCAACCGCAACAAGAAGTGCATCACGCTCGATCCGATGAAGCCGGAGGGGCAGGAGGTGATGCGCCGCCTGGTTGCGACCGCGGACGTGGTCGTCGCCAACCTGCCGCCGCAGACCCTGCGCGCGATGAAGCTCGATTACGACTCGCTTCGCGCGATCAAGCCCGACATCATCCTGACGACGGCAACCGCATTCGGCGGCCCGGGGCCCTGGTCCGACCGCGTCGGCTTCGACGGTGTCGGCCAGGTCATGTCGGGCTCGGTGTACATGACCGGCGGCGGTGATCCGCCGTACCGCGCCGCGGTGAACTGGGTCGATTTCGGAACCGCGCTGCACTGCGCGTTCGGCACGCTCGCCGCGCTGATCGAGCGCGGCAAGTCCGGGCGCGGGCAGATCGTCGAGGGCGCGCTGCTGGCCACCGCGCTGTCCCTCACCAATGCCACGCTGATCGAGCAGGCCGTCATCAACGTCAACCGTGTTCCGACTGGCAATCTCGGCCAGACCGCAGCTCCAGCCGACATCTACCGCACCAGGGATGGCTGGGTGCTGTGCCAGGTCACGGGGCATCCGCTGTTCAAACGCTGGGCCAAGCTGATGGGCGAGGAGGAGCAGTGGCTGAACGATCCGCGTTTTGCCGACGACATCAGCCGCGGCAACAACGGCCCCGTCATCAGCGAGCGGATGGCGCGCTGGTGCGCCGAGCGCACCACGCAGGAGGCCGTCGACACGCTGGGCAAGGCCATGATTCCGACCGGGCCGGTGCTCAGCCCGCAGCAGGCGCTGGATCATCCGCACATTCGCGCCGCCGGCTTCATGCAGGACGTCGATTATCCGGGCTTGCCGAAGCCCGCGCCGGTGGCGCGGGCCGCCGTGCGGCTGTCGGAAACGCCGGGTGACATCGCGAGCCGCCCGCCGACGCTCGGCGAGCATACCGATCGTGTCCTCGCGGAGCTCGGCTATGACGCGGCCGCGATCGCCGCGCTCCGGCAAAGCGGCATCGTCTAGCTGGGGCGGAGAGCGGCCGCAGTTGGGTCGCCGAAGATTTCGAACGCGTCACCGCCCATTCGCAAGCGTCAACGCGGCCTTCACCGCGTTCTCCAGAATTTCCTCCGACAACTGCTTGTCGCTCACGGCCCGCGACAATTGCAGCGCGCCGACCATGGTCGCATAGACCGACATCGCGCGCCGCCGGCGCTCCGCAGCCGAGCCATCCGGCATCTGCGCCGCCATCAGCGCAATGATGTCGGACATCTTTGCGGTGAAGGCATCGCGCGTCGTCTTCGGATGCCGCGCGATCTCGGACGCCAGCGCCGCGGTCGGGCAGCCGGTCTCGGCGTGGTCGCGATGGCGCGGGGAGAGGTAGTCGCGGATCGTAGTCTCCAGGGCGATGCCGTTTGCGAGATTGCCCTTGTGCCGCTGCTCGCGCCGCTCAAGCGCATCCAGCAGCACCGCGCGCACCAGATCCTCCTTGGATTCGAAATGTGTGTAGAAGGCGCCGTTGGTCAGGCCGGCCTCGGACATGATGCCGGCGAGACCGACGGCGGCGATGCCGCTCTCGCGGAACTGCGCCGAGGCGACGTCGATGATGTGCCGCCGCGTCGCGTCCCGGTGTCCCTTGTCGTACCGCGCCAATCGCGCCTCCTTGGGATGCCCACCCCGGTCAACGAAATCGTGAGGAGGGGGCTATTGCATTACGATCATAATATTACATTATGGCTGTAATGCAATGGGCGGCCGATCGGCGGCGGTCCGGCAGGGACGCGAGGACGATACTCATGTCAGTCGAGGATGCAGCCGCCCCGGCCTTGCCCGCCGCGCAAGTCGCGGCCCATGCCGCCGCGGCTCCGCTTCGCCAGGCGGCCGCGCCAGGCGTCGCTGTCACCCCAAGCGTGGCGGAGCAGCGGCGAACGGCACTGCTGACCGCGCCGATCCTGCCCACGCTGCTCAAGCTGGCCGCGCCGACCGTGACCGTGCTGGTGGCTCAGACCGCGGTGAATATTGCGGAGGCCTATTATGTCGGGTTCCTCGGTACCGACGCGCTGGCGGGCGCCGCGTTGGTATTCCCGATCTTCATGCTGATGACCATGATGTCGAACGGCGGGTTCGGCTCTGGCGTTGCGTCCTCGGTGGCGCGCGCGGTCGGGGCGGGACGTCGCGATGATGCCGAGGCGGCGCTGTTTCATGCGGTCGTGCTCGCCATCCTCGCCGGCGGCGTGTTCACGCTCGGCGTGATCCTCGGTGGCCCGTGGCTCTACCGTACCCTCGGCGGCCAGGGCGATGCGCTCGCTGCGGCCACCACCTATTCCAATTATCTGTTCGCCGGCGCCATTCCGGTGTGGATCGTCAACCTCCAGGCGGCGGCACTGCGTGGTTCGGGCAACGTCAAGGTGCCCGCGCTGGTGACGCTGGTCGGCGCGATCGTGACCATCCCGGTCTCGCCGGCGCTGATCTTCGGCCTCGGGCCGATCCCGCGGCTCGGCATCGGCGGCGCCGGCGTCGCCTTCGGCCTCTATTATGGCGCGGCCATGCTGTTCCTGCTGCGCTACATGGCATCGGGTGCGACAGGCCTGAAGCTGCACATCGTGCCGCTGCGCCCAAAAATCTTCGGCGACATGCTGACGGTCGGCATCCCAACCGCCTTCAACGCGGTGTTGACCAACCTCACCGTCATCCTCGTCACCGGCGCGGTCGGCCTGTTCGGCACCTCCGCGCTCGCCGGCTACGGCATCGCCTCGCGGCTCGACTACATCATGATCCCGCTGCTGTTCGGCATTAGCACGGCGACCCTGACCATGGTCGGCGTCAACATGGGCGCGGGCCAGACCGCGCGGGCGCGCCGGATCGGCTGGATCAGCGGCATCGTCGGCATGGTCATGACCGGGACGATTGGCCTACTGGTCGCGATCTTCCCGACCGCCTGGCTCAATCTCTTCAGCCGCGATGCCGAAGTGGTGAGCGAAGGCATGACCTATTTGCGCATCGTGGCGCCGGCCTATGCCGCGCTCGGCTTCGGCTTCGTCACGTCCTTCGCCGCCCAAGGCACCGGGCGCGCCATGGGGCCGCTCGCCTCCTCGATCGCGCGGATCCTGATCGCGGCCGGCGGCGGCTGGATCGCGGTGGCAAGCTTTGGCGCGGGCATGGCGGGGCTCGCCACCATGGTCGCGGTGGCGCTCGCAGCCTATGCCGCGATCTGCGCCCTGGTCATGCTGTCGCCGTCGACCTGGCGGTCCGAATAGGCGCGGCTCACCTGATGCTGGCAACGCCAACGGCCGGCACCGGCAGCAGTAGCGCGTTGGTCAGCAACTGTAGCGCCGTCGGGCGCCGTGAATTCGTTTTCTGTTTGGCGTCGAATGGAGAAGGTGTGGCCCGCCCAGGCCGCCAATATGGATTTCCATTTTATTGATTTCATCCTGCGGAGAAGCGAATACGGTTCCAATCATTGTCGCAGACCTACGGAGACCAAGATGTCGTTTCGCCTCCCTCTGATCCTCTCGACCGTGCTCGCCGCCTGGTCGGCCACAGCAACAGCCGAGACCATCAAGATCGGCGTGACGCCGGGGCCGCATGCGCAGATCCTCGAGGCGGTGAAGCCGATCGCCGCCAGGCAGGGGCTCGATATCCAGTTGCTCGAGTTCTCCGATTATGTGGTGCCGAACGCCGCGCTCGACGCCGGCGAGATCCAGGCCAATTCGTTCCAGAACCAGCCGTATCTGGACAACCAGAAAGCCGATCGCGGCTACAAGATCGAGGCCGTCGGCCTGACCGTGAACTTCCCGATCGGCGTCTAT
This sequence comes from Bradyrhizobium sp. USDA 3311, assembly GCF_054062495.1. Taxonomy (NCBI): domain Bacteria; kingdom Pseudomonadati; phylum Pseudomonadota; class Alphaproteobacteria; order Hyphomicrobiales; family Nitrobacteraceae; genus Bradyrhizobium; species Bradyrhizobium sp. USDA 3311. Next base: position 3,547,451 of record NZ_JBSSFI010000001.1, read on the forward strand.
TCGAAGAAGCACAAGGCCTTCGCCGATATCCCGGAGGGCGGCAAGGTCTCGATCCCGAACGATCCGACCAATGGCGGCCGCGTGCTGCTGCTGCTGCGCGACAAGGGCGTGATCAAGCTGAAGGATGGCACGGGGTTCAAGCCCACGGTGCTCGACATCACCGAGAATCCCAAGAAGCTGAAGTTCATCGAGGTCGACGCCGCGCAGGCGCCGCGCGCGCTCGACGACGTCGACGCAGCCGCGATCAACACCAACTATGCAACCCAGACGGGCCTCGATCCGGTCAAGGATCCGATCCTGCGCGAGGACCCGAAGGGACCCTATGTCAACCTGATCGCGGTTCGCACCGCCGACAAGGACAAGCCCTGGGTCAAGGTGCTCGTGGACAGCTACCATACGCCTGAGGTGAAGGAGTTCGTCCTGACCAAGTTCAAGGGGGCGGTGCTGCCCAGCTGGTAGGCAGCCGGCGTCGTATCTTCGGCAGGAATGGATGGCTCCGGGGTGGCAGCCCTGCGCGGCGGCTGCTTGCCTCGCGCTGCGGCAGCAGACATCATGCGGGCTGTTGCAACGTTGGGCGCGGTTGGCATGAAACGGTTCGCAAATCTGAAAAGACTGGGCTTCTTCACGCGGCTTCTCGACGAGGCGCCGCCGGCGGACCGCTATCGCTTTGCGGCCGAGCAGATCGTGCGCGCCGAGAAGGCCGGCCTCGATTCCGCGTGGATCGCGCAGCACCATTTTCACGAGCGCGAGGGCGGCCTGCCGTCGCCCTTCACCTTCCTGGGTTATGTCGCCGCGCAGACCTCGCGCATCCGCCTCGGCACCGGCATCGTCACGCTGCCGCTGGAGAATGCGGTGAGGGTGGCGGAGGACGCCGCGGTGCTCGACCTTCTCTGCGACGGCCGGTTCGAGCTCGGCGTCGGCACCGGCGGCAATCCGTCGGCCTTTGCCGCCTTCGGTCTCGACAGCGCCCAGCGCAACGAGATCTTCGCGCGCAATCTCGAGGTCGTCCGCACCGCGCTCGCCGGTAAGCCGCTCACCGGCGGCGACACGCTCTATCCGCAGCGGCCGCAACTGGACGGCCGGATCTGGCAGGCGACATTCTCGGTCGCCGGCGGCGCCCGCGCCGGCAAGGCGGGCGATGGCCTCCTGCTCTCGCGTACCCAGCCGCGGGCCAAGGAGGCGCCGCGCGCAACGCTGGCCGAGATCCAGAACCCGATCATCGACGCCTATCTCGAAGCGCTGCCGCCGGGACGCGAGCCGCGCATCATGGCCTCGCGCAGCGTCTTCGTCGCCGACGACCATCGTGAGGCGATGCGCCTTGCCGACATTGGATTGCGGCGCGCGCTGCCGCAATTCATGAAGGGCGGTCACCTTCCGCCGGGCGAGACGCTGGCGGAGATGATCACCGCGTTCGACACGCATGTCGGCGCCGCCGACGAGGTCATCGCCTCGCTGCGTGGCGACGCGACGCTGGAGCGGGTGACCGACCTGGTCTTCCAGGCGCATTCGGTCGATGCACCGCACCCCTATATCCTGCGCTCGATCGAGCTGGTCGCGGACAAGGTGGCGCCGGCGCTGGGCTGGACCCGGACGGCGGCGCAAGACGTGGCGCTGGCGGGCTAAAGCATGATCCGGAGCCGAAGGGCCGCGTTAGTGCAAAGTCCGCAGCGGTCTTCCGAAAAATCACGCTCAAACAATAGTCGGAATGAACATGATCGCGTTGCACGAGGCTGAATGATGGCGACGAAGGATATCATCGACACGCTCGCCGGGATCGAACCGGGGTCCGCCCTGGACGGCATCCGCGCGAAGCGCGTGCAGGCGCGCGAGAACGCGCAGAAGAGCTATCTGTCGCTGTTCGAGCCGATCGACGCCGGCGATTTTTCGCTTTCCGAGCGCGCCGCGGTCGCGTTCTTCGTGATCGGTCTTCACCGCGAGCCCGTTGTCGCCGCGTTCTACCGGGCAAAGCTCGCGGCGACCGCCGAAGGAGCGCGCCTGGTCGAAGCGATCGAGGTCGAAATCGCGCGCGGCGCGACCTCGGGCCCGTACGGCGCTTTCCCGGCTGGACCGCTGTCGGTCGAGAACACGGCCGGTTTGATCTATCGCGTCAGCGCAGAGCGCAAACCCGACCTCGGTCCTCGGCTCGTTGCGGCGCTTGAGCATGCGCATCTGCTGGTGTTCCGGCCGCGCGATGCCGCGTCCGCCGACATGAAGGCGCTGCTGGCCGCCGGCTGGTCGAATACCGGCATCGTCACCTTCTCCCAGCTCGTTGCGTTCCTGTCGTTCCAGGTGCGCGTGGTCACGGGCCTGCGCGTGCTCGGCGCCTCGCTTGGGCGCACTGCAAACGCCGCGGCTGGCGCGTAAGGAGACCGCAATCATGAGCGCTGCAAACACCGTCAATCCGCCCGTCGTCTTCACCCAGGACGAACTCGGCTGGGTGTCGTGGATCGACCCGCTGCCCGAGGCCGAGTTGACCGAGCGGCACTTCGCCGGTCTGGTCGATCGCGCCCGCGCCAAGTCGGAATATTTCCGCCTCTTGGTGCGCGATCCTGAGGTGCTGGAAGCCCGCACCAAGACCGACAAGGACATCTTCTACAACGTCGCCGATGGCCTACCGCGCGCCGAGCGCGAGCTCGCAGCCGCCGCGACCTCGCGCTACAACGGCTGCATCTATTGCGCCTCCGTGCATGCGCGATTTGCCAGCACCTATTCCAAGCGCCGCGACGACGTGCAGCGGCTGCTCGACGAAGGCGTCGAGGCCGATCTCGGCGAGCGCTGGAATGCCGTGGTCAAGGCCTCGGTGGCGCTGGCCGCGACGCCGATCGCGTTCGGGCCCGACAATGTCGAGGAGCTGCGCCGCGCCGGTCTCGACGATGCCGAGATCGTCGACGTCATCAACGGCGCCTCGTTCTTCAACTGGGCAAACCGGCTGATGCTGTCGCTCGGTGAGCCCTCGAAATAGGCAATCTCACCGGCATGGAAATTGCTGCTTGTTTCAACATTGAGTGGATGGAGCCGTAGATGAGCAACATCGATCGCCGTACCCTGGTCAAGGGCTCGCTCGCCGCCATGATGGCGGGAGCGGCCTTCTCGCGCAGCGCGTTTGCGCAGTCGTCCGAGCCGATCCTGCTCGGCGTCAGCGGCCCCCTGACCGGGCCGAACGCGCAATATGGCACGCAGTGGAAGCAGGGCTTCGATCTCGCACTCGACGAGATCCAGGCCGCCGGCGGCATCAACGGCCGCAAGCTCGCCTACAGCTTCGAGGACAGCCAGAGCGACCCGCGCCAGTCGGTGGCGATCGCCCAGAAGTTCGTGTCCGATCCCCGGATCGTCATGGAGCTCGGCGATTTCTCCAGCCCGGCCTCGATGGCGGCATCCCCGATCTATCAGCGCGGCGGCCTCGTGCAGTTCGGTTTCACCAATTCGCACCCCGATTTCACCAAGGGTGGCGACTTCATGTGGAGCACGTCGGTGAGCCAGGCCGACGAGCAGCCGCTGCTGGCGGCCTATGCCGTCAAGCGCCTCGGTCTCAAGAAGCTCGCGATACTCCACCTCAACACCGATTGGGGCCGCACCAGCCGCGACTATTTCGTCAAGGCGGCGAAGGAATACGGCGCCGAGATCGCGGTGACCGAGGGCTACATCGCGGAGGAGCGCGACTTCCGCTCCACCCTGGTGCGCGTGCGCGACGCCAGTCCGGACGGGCTGATCCTGATCTCCTACTATTCCGACGGTGCGCTGATCGCGCGCCAGGCCCGCCAGGTCGGGCTGAAGCAGACCATCTGCGCGGCAAGCTCGGTATACTCGCCGAAATTTCTGGAGCTCGGCGGCGAGGCGGTCGAGGACGTCCATCTCGGCACGCGTTATTTCCCCGAGGATCCCAGGCCCGAGGTGAAGAAATTCATCACGGGCTTCAAGGCCAAGTACAACGGGCAGGAGCCCGACGCCTTCAACGCCTATGCCTACGACGCGATGAACATGGCGGCCGCGGTCGTGAGGATCGGCGGCACCGATCGCCGCGCCATCCGCGACGCCTTCGCCAAGGTGAAGGATGTGTCGAGCGTCATTTTCGGCTCGGCGACGTTCGACGTCGAGAGCCGCCGGGTCAAGGGCGCCATGAACGCAGAACTGGTCGTGCGCAAGGGCCAGTTCGCGCTCTGGGACGGCAAGCCGACCTGACCTGACGGCCGGAGCGCGCCGCTCCGGCTGCCTTCCTTCCTACGCGGGGACCAACGTTTGTCTTCCTGGCTCGACTACACGATCAACGGGCTGATCGTCGGCAATGTCTACGCCCTTGTTGCGGTCGGGCTCGCGCTGATCTTCGGCGTCAGCCGGCTGATCAACTTTGCGCAAGGCTCGATCTATCTGGTCGGTGCCTATATCGGCTGGGTCGCGGTGGTGCAGCTGCATACGCCGCTGCCGCTCACCATCATCGTGGTCGCGGTGGCCGCAGCGCTGGTCGGGCTGATCATCGAGCGGTTCGGCCTGCGGCCGCTCCAGAACTCGGTGCGCATCGCGCCGCTGCTCGCGACCATCGGCATCAGCTTCGTGCTCGACCAGCTGGTGATGCTGACGTTCTCGCCGAACCCGCGTGCGCTGCCGAGCCAGTTGCCGGACGTCCGCTTCCAGATCGGCGGCGGCACGATCGGCCCGCTCGATCTGCTCATCGCCGGCGTCGGCATCACCAGCGCGCTGCTGCTGTTCGTGTTCCTGCGCTACAGCAAGCTCGGCTGGGCGGTGCGCGCCACCGCGCAGGACCGCGATGCCGCGATGCAGATGGGCGTCGATGTCAACCGCGTCAATCAGGCGGTGTTCGGCATCGCCGCGGCGCTCGGCGGCGTCTCCGGCATGCTGGTCGGCATGTACTACAACCAGATCGACACCGCGATGAGCCTTCAGGCGACACTCAAGGGCGTCGTCGCCGAAGTCGTCGGCGGCGCCGGCAACGTGCCGGGCGCGGTGATCGGGAGCCTGTTGCTGGGACTGGTCGAAAGCTACGGCGTAGCCGTGTTCGGCACCAGCTACCGCAATCTGTTCGCGTTCCTGCTGCTGGTCGTCGTGCTGGTGTTGCGGCCGAACGGCCTGTTCGCCAGCGCGCGGCAGGCGCCGCCCGAGCCGCTCACCGGGACTTTCATCGCGCCGAGCCGGCCGGTGCGCATTCCGCGCTGGGCGCTGCTGGTGGCGGCCGCTGCCTTTGCGATCCTGCCGCTATTCCCGGTGTCGTTCTACGTGCTCCAGACCCTGATCAACGCCTGGCTGCTCGGCATGCTCGCGCTCAGCCTGACACTGGTCGCCGGCACGATCGGCCAGGTCTCGCTTGGACACGCGGCTCTGCTCGCGATCGGCGCCTACACGTCCGCGCTGCTGTCGCTGAGCTTCGCCGTTCCCGTCGGCCTCGCCATCATCGGCGGCGGCCTGATGAGCGCTGCGCTCGGCACCGCTCTGATCTCGCCGTCGTTCCGCCTGCGCGGGCACTACGTCTCGATCGCGACGCTCGCCATCGGCGAGATCGTGTCGCTGGTGATCCTGAACTGGGAGAGCGTCACGCGCGGGCCGATCGGCATCTCCGGCATTCCGCCGCTGTCGCTGTTCGGCTACGACCTCGTCAGCCCGTCGTCGGTCTACTGGTTCAGCCTTGCGGTCATGGTCGTTCTGGCGCTGCTCCAGGCGCGCCTGCTCGGCTCGCATCTCGGCCGCAGCTTTCGCGCCATCCGCGACGACGACATCGCCGCGCGCGCCTACGGCCTCAGCCTGAACCGCTACAAATCGCTGGCCTTCATCTTCGGCGGGTTTGCGGCGGGTGTCAGCGGCGGCATCGCCGCGCATCTCTATTCCTACATCAACCACGAGACCTTCAACACGCAGCAGTCCATCCTGGCGCTGACGGTCGTGATCCTCGGCGGCCTCGGCAATGTCGTCGGCGCCATCGTCGGATCGGTGGCGCTGGTCGGCCTGCCAGAATTGTTCCGGATCGCGGCGGAGTACCGCATCCTGATCTACGGCATCGTGCTGCTGCTACTGGTGCGGTTCAGGCCGCAGGGCCTGTTGGGAACGATGTGATGGCAGAGCAGCACACATCCATGCTGTCGCTGCGCGGGCTGACGCGGCGCTTCGGCGGCCTCACCGCGGTCGACGAGATCGATCTCGACCTCGCCAGGGGCGAGCTCGTCAGCATCATCGGCCCGAACGGCGCCGGCAAGACGACGCTGTTCAACCTCGTGACCGGGCTCGACCGGCCCGACGCAGGTCAAGTCCGCTTCGAAGGCCAGGACATCACCGGCCTTTCGCCGGAGCGCCTCGCGGCCGACGGCATCGCCCGCACCTTCCAGCTCGGCCGTGTCTTCGGCAATCTCAGCGTCATGGACAACGTCCTGATCGGCGCGCACACGCGGCTGCGCGCGGTGAAGCCGGCCGTGCCGGTGATCGGCCCGCTGCTCGAATTGGGGCTGGCGCTGCTGCGTCCCGCCAGCGTCAGGGACGAGGAAGAGCGGCTGCGCGAGGAGGTGAAAGCCATCCTCGCCCGCTTCGGCGAGCGGCTGCTGCCGCGGATCGACCAGCCGGCCTACAGCCTCTCCTACGCCAACCGCCGCCGCGTCGAGATCGCCCGTGCGCTCGCTCTCAAGCCGCGCCTGCTGCTGCTCGACGAGCCGACCGCCGGCATGAATCCGACCGAGACCGCGGAGATGCAGGCGCTCGTCGCCGAGCTGAAGGCGGAGGGGCTGACCATCCTGTTGATCGAGCACAAGCTCGAGATGGTGATGCGCCTCTCCGACCGCGTCATCGTCATGGACGAGGGCAAGAAGATCGCGGAGGGACCGGGCGAACAGGTGCGTGGAGATCCCAAGGTGATCGAGGCCTATCTCGGTCACGGCCTGTCGGGGGCGGCGGAGCAGGAGAGCGCGGCATGACGAATTCCTCTTCCGGGCCGCTGCTCGCGCTGTCTGATGTCAACACCTTCTACGGCCAGGCCCAGGTGCATTTCGACCTGTCGATCACGGTCGCGCGCGGCCACATCGTCTGCCTGCTCGGCGGCAATGCCAGCGGCAAGTCTACGACGATGAAGATCATCCTCGGCCTCGTCAAGCCGCGGTCCGGCGACGTGACGTTCGACGGCGCCTCGCTGATTGGCCTCTCCACGCCGCAGATCGTCCGCCGCGGCATCGCCTCGGTGCCGGAGGCGCGGCGGCTGTTCGCGGACATGACCGTCCGCGAGAACATCCTGATGGGCGCCTTCGTGCGCAACGACCGCGATGCGGTGGCGCAGGATCTCGACAAGATGCTGACGCTGTTTCCGAAGCTCGGCCAGCGGCTGTCGCAGCGCGCAGGCTCCCTGTCCGGCGGCGAGCAGCAGATGGTGGCGATGGCGCGCGCGCTGATGAGCCGTCCCAGGATGATCGTGATGGACGAGCCGACCATGGGCCTGTCGCCGCTCTATGTCGACCGCGTGCTGGAGCTGATCCGCACCATCAACCAGGAGGGCGTGTCCGTGTTCATGGTCGAGCAGAACGCCAGCCTCGCGCTCGAGATCGCGCACGAGGCCTATGTGCTCCAGACCGGCAAGATCGTGCTCTCCGGCCCCGCGCGGGCGCTGAAGGACGATCCTCGCGTCCGCGACGCCTATCTCGGCGGGGCCGAGGCCGCGTAACGATCAGGCCGAAGCTGCGCTCTGTGCCGGCTCCGCCGGCAGATCGTCGCCATTGGGATCACCGGGCGCGGTCGCCCAGGCCAGCTCCACCAGCGTCACGATCCTGCGTCCGCCGCCGTCGAGCTGGCAGACGATGAGACCCTGCTCCTCCATGTAGCTGAGCAGGCGCTGCGCGCGGCGCAGCGAATGCGAGCCATAGGCGCGGGCGATCGCGGCATCGCCCGGGCAGGGCCAGCCTTCCTTCGCCGCGCGCGCGATCATCATGAAGACGCCCTGCATGTCGTCGGGCAGGATCGAGGCGCGCAGCGACACGTCCTGCCAGTCGTCGTCCTCGGCATGCTCGGCGCCAAGCCCGGCGCGCGCGCGCGTCAGCATGCGGCGGAATTCGTTGAGGTCAGGCACGGCCGCGCCGAGGCCCTCGATGCGGCAGCGGACCACGAACTCCTGATAGAGCACGCCGACGGCGCGGAAGCCGGCATCGGGCTCGGCGAGCACGGCACGCAGGGTCCGGTCGACGCGTTCGCGCCGCTCCGCGAGCTCCTCGGCGCTGACCTGAACCTCGACCACCTCAGGCCGGATCTCCGGCGTGGCGGCCGCTTTCGCGGCGCGCAGCTGTTCGAGCAGATCCGGCGCGGGCCGGCGCTGCGGCCGGCTGGCATCGGGCGGCGGTGCGGCCAGGATCACGGCGCGCATATCCTCGCGTGCGGAGTCCGGCATCGGCATCAGCCGCGGCGTGGAGTTGCGCGCGTGGGTATCGGTCGGGCCGATGTTCAGGCGTAGCGGACGCCGCGACAGCGCAGGTCCCAGCGCCATGAACTGGCCGCGCTCGAGATCGCGAAAGGCTTCCGCCTGGCGCCGCTCCATGCCGAGCAGGTCGGCGGCGCGCGCCATGTCGATGTCGAGGAAGGTCCGGCCCATCAGGAAGTTGGAGGCTTCCGCCGCGACGTTCTTGGCGAGCTTTGCCAAACGTTGCGTCGCGATGATGCCGGCGAGCCCGCGCTTGCGGCCGCGGCACATCAGATTGGTCATGGCACCGAGCGACAGTTTTCGCGCCTCGTCCGACACCTCGCCGGCGACTGCCGGCGCGAACAGCTGCGCCTCGTCCACCACCACCAGCATCGGGTACCAATGGTCGCGATCGACGTCGAACAGGCCGCCGAGAAACGCTGCGGCACGGCGCATCTGGTTCTCGGCATCGAGGCCCTCGAGATTGAGCACGGTGGAGACGCGATGCAGCCGCGCGCGCTCGCCCGCGACCTGAAGGCCGCGCTCGGTGTGATCCTCGGCCTCGATCACGAGATGGCCGAAGCGCTCGGCCAGCGTGACGAAATCGCCCTCGGGGTCGATGATGGCCTGCTGCACCCAGGGTGCGCTCTGCTCCAGCAGCCGCCGCAACAGATGCGACTTGCCGGAGCCCGAATTGCCCTGCACCAGGAGGCGGGTCGCCAGCAGTTCCTCGAGGTCCATGGCCGCCGCGGCGCCCGCCGTGGTCTGCCCCATCTCGATCGCAACCGTCATGTCCCGACTCAAGTCCCCATCATTCGCGGACAGGGGCTTATCAACCCGGCCGGGGCGCGTCGAGCACCACAGCGCGAATCATGCTCTGTTGCCCACGACGGCGTTCAGGCGTGATTCGACAACCGTAGAAGCGCGGGGCGATAGGGCGGGACGGGATCGTCGTCCTCGTTTGGGGGAATCGCGCAGGAGCCGAATTCCTGCCTGATCCGCTCGATCTCGGCGATGCGCTCGTGCAGCCGCTGCAGATGTTCCGGTGATGTTGCCCGCCAGAACCGGAACGTGTCGGGGGTGAGCGGCAGGAACGCGGTGCCTGATGGCGTCGGATCGGGAACGACGGTGCGTCCGAGCAGCAGGAATCGGTTCTCGCTGGAGACCACGAGGGTCGCGTAGCCGCGGTTTCCGATTCGCCTGATGCCGTTCATCGACCATTCGGCGAGCTTGCTGAAATACGGCTCCTCGCGCCAGCGATCGGGGCAGTCGTCGTCGACCGTGACGTTGACGGCGTCCTGGCTGAAATGCACCACGATGCCCGATTTCGCTGGAAACCATGCATCGTCGAGATGGCCTTGCAGCCAGGCGCAGGCGAACGACCGGCACATCTGCGGGCGGCTCGCGTAGATGGTGCATCCGGTGCCCGCCTGCCAATGCCTGCAGAGCTGGTTCACCGGCTTGTCGACCGCAGCGACTTCGAGGATATCGCAGCAGGCGTTGCACGATCCGCATTGACGCGGGTTGGGCGCTGTTCTCGGCAGACCCGTTGCCCTGAAGCCTTGGCCGTCGCGCACCAGGAGCTTTTGTTTCTCCAGCGCAGCCAACGCACGTTCGATCTTGAGACGGGATAATCCGGTCGCGTCGATGACGCCCTTCATGGTCGTCGCGCCTGCCTCGACCGCACGGACGACGCTCAGCATCGCCTGATCCATTGCTTCTTCTCGTGTTCTTGTCTGGATCCCAAACGCAGGCATCGCAAATCAATGCCGGGCAAGGTGACTTACAAAGCTATCTTGCTCACGCCTAAGCGCGAGGCAAGACGACGAGACGTGGGCAGCGACACGATCGCGTGATCAGGACGGCGCGATCGCTCTCATCGAGTTCGGGCAACACCGGGAACCGTTCCGTGCGAACGCGGCCAAAGTCGAGCATGGCGGTGCCGCCGCATGACGCAGATCAAGATTTGCCGGCGCGATGCTGTTAGCCTGGGCTATGAACTTCCTGACCTTCTTCACGGCGACCTGTTTTCTCCTCGCCATGCCGGGACCGACCAACACCTTGCTCGCGACATCGGGGGCAGGGATCGGGATATCGCGGTCGCTCCGTCTGCTCGCGGCGGAGCTGTTCGGCTATCTCGCGGCGATTGCGCTGCTGCGGCTGGCGCTCGGTCCCGTCGTGAGCGGCATTCCGCTCGCGGCCGTCGTGCTTCGCGTGGCGGTCAGTGTCTACATCCTGGGCCTTGCCGTCATGCTCTGGCGCGTCAACGCGCGCGAGCTGCGCGGCGGCGCCGTGGTGACGTTCCGTCAGGTGCTGATCACCACGCTGCTGAATCCGAAGGCGATGGTGTTCGCCTTCCTGCTCCTGCCGCTCCAGGCCGGACTGTTCGAGCTCCTGCCGTGGCTCGGAATGATCGCGCTTCAGATCGTCACCGCGGGCGCCGCGTGGATTGCGTTGGGCGCAACGCTTGGCGGCGGCGCCCGTCGTCTCGGCTACCCTGAGATCATCACGCGCACCGGCGCGGTCACGCTCGTCGCCGTGACCGGCCTGATCTGGCTTCAATCATTCCTGAGCGCGTGAGCGCCTGCGTCGCGCGATAGCGACAGACGTGGCGCGCGGCTACTGCGCGCCCGATCCGCCCTGCACGATCTTCTCGTTCAGCTTCTGGTCCACGGTCTCGACCGTGCGGTCGATCTCGGGGTTGGGCACGCCGAGCTGATGCGAGATCAGCTTCACCAGCAGGTCGACGCGCTCGATGAAGGGCGCGCCGCTGGCCACCGCGCGCGCGGCCGACGACGGCTTGAGCAGGCTTTCGGCCGCCTTGGCGTATTTCGCGAACGGCACCTGGTCTTGCGGATCGGCGCCGAGGCGGCGGGCGATCGCGTCGACATGATCGTAGATCGTCTGCGAGCGCTTGAGATCGCCGTGCACGGCGTCGCGGATCGACTGCGGCTCGTGCGGCGTGATGCAGCGGTAGTTGCCGGTCAGCAGCATCGACCACTTCGCCAGCGGCACGAACAGGGAATCGAACACTTTCAGCTTCACCGGCACGTCGTGGCCGTCGAGCGTCACCGCGTCGATGTCGGCTTCGAGCTCGCGCAGCACCTTGTTGTGCTTCTCGTCGGCGAAGACCGATGCCTTGAAGTTGGTGGGCAGGCCGACGTGAAGCACGTTCGCGGCTTCCTCCTGCGGACGGAAGGCCTGCGGGTCGGGCGAGCACAGCGTCACCAGGCCCGGCTCGAACCGCTCCCACACCTGCGCGTTGGTATAGGCCTCCTCGAGATCCATGCCTGCGAGCGCCGGAATCCGCTTCAGATAGGGCAGCGGCGGCATGTTCATGATCGACAGGCACGGCAGCTTCGCCGCGGCGATCTTGACCATGAGCACGCGCACCGTGTGGTTGGTGTATTGCGGCTCCTGCATCGCAAGGCCGACCATGTCGTAACGGGAGACGTCGACATCGGCCGGCGTCACCGCATCGAGCTTGCCGGGCAGGTCGCGCGAGAAGATCGCCCGGTGCACCGCCTCGTCGCGCAACTTGATGCGGACCTCGGTACCGTCACGGTTGATCAGCTCCGCGGTCTTGGCGCGGCAGACGAGGGTGACGTTGTGTCCCGCCATCAGCAGCTTCGTGCCCAGCAGGGAGCCGTAGGAAGCCCCGAGAATCAATATGTTGCGCGCCATGTTTCGTCCCTTGGAAATGTCATGTGATTTTTGTGCCCCGGCTGCAATCCGAGGGCAGGTTGCCGGCATGTAAAGCGAAGTGCCCGATAATGGCAACTGGGATAATGCATACAAGGCGCGGAAGGTTCGGCGGGCGGCCCGGCCGTGTTGCTCGACGCCGAAAGCGTGACGATCCGCACCCGGACACGAGGGCGTCAGCAGATACTTGAGTTGCTTAAATAAGTGGCTTATCTGAAGTTCGGAATGTCGGATGTCTCGACCATCCCGGTTCACCTGGAGGGCGACATGCGTCGTCTCGTTTCGCGCGCCGTGTGCGGATGCGCGACGTCGAGGATTCGTCTCGCAAGTTTTCCTGCGAGAACGACAGTCGGGAAGTCCCGCGGCGTAAGACATTCGGCATCGATGAAGCGGCAATCCGCCGCATCTTTTATCGCTATCGTGATGAGCTGCGCGCCGGATGGGTCATCAGGAATTCACGGTGGAAGCCGACACAGACCCTGCCTCTTCTGTCATCAAATGGCAGCCAATATTTAGCCGTCGATCGCAACAAAAAACTACAAACCTAGGACCGCAAAAATGGCAAAGTGGCGCGGGGCCATGACTGTACATCAGCAACGGAGCTGAGACGTGACGATTGAGTTGGAGCCGGCGTGCAACTTGTGTTGAGACCGGCTGATGGGTGCTACACACGGTTTGGCCAAGTGCCCTCGCCCGCGCGAAGCGAAGACGAAACGAACATCGGATGGGGTCTCGCTGCAACAACGCTCCGATCCTGCGCGGGGCACGATGTGCTGTCCCTGCGTGGAGTCGAGACGGCAGCGAGACAGATCGGCGAGGCGGACGGCATCAGCAGACGCAAGCGCGATGGACGCGACCAGGTACGCCTGGGATCGCATCGAGCAGGCGTGCACGGCTCTGCGCTGAATGCGCAGCCGGCAAGCCCGACCAATCGCTGACGGCGCCGTTCGGAGAAAAAATGGAAGGTGATCATTGGCCTCATGGCCGCTGTGACGGCGCCGGTGGAAGCCTCGTACGCTTGCGAAAGCGCGCGTCCGAATTTTTCGAAAGTCTGTCTGTCGCGGAGCTTGCGCGCGAGGCGCACAGGCATCTTTGGTTTTCAGACTGGTTGAGGGTTGCGGAAGACTACCGGAGCTCCGCCGAATCCGCGCGCGCGGACGGTGCCGGCCGGATCGTCGCGTGCGAAGCGTGGATATGCGCGCTGATGGCGTTCGAAGTCGCGCGAAGCCTGTCTTCTCCGGACGATCTCGCGAGTACCGACTTCGCCGATAGGGTCGGTCTCAGCCTGAGAAGCTTCGCGGACGATGCGGCTCACGCGATCGAGCACGTCGAGATCGACGGCTTCGAGCAGGGAGCGTTGACCGGCTTCTTCCTGCCGGCGCTCTGTCACGGGCCTTCCGCGCCCGCGGTCATCTGCATCGCCGACGAGGACGTCACCCTGGCCTCGATGATGAGCAGGCTCTTGCCCGCCTCGCTTCGCCGGAACATGTCACTTCTGCTCATCGATCCCGGCAGTTCGCCTGTTCGTCGTCCGCTCAAACAGGAGCATATCCTCCAATGCTGGCTGGACTATCTGGAGGCCCGCCCGGATGTCGACGCGCAGCGGATAGCGATCTACGGCGAAGGAGCGGGCGCCAGTCATGCCTCCCGCCTTGTCCTCTCGGATCGCAGGGTAGCCGCCGCCGTGTGCGACGGCGGTCTTTTGCGGTCGGTCGCGCACCGGGCATCGGTTCACTGGATGACAGGCGTCGAGCAGGTCGTCGAGGGCGGAGCCTCGATGCGTCCGTTGTCGTCGCCGCGTCGAATGGCCTGTCCGCTTCTCATGGTGGTCGGGAGCCGCTCGATGGTGCGCGAACAGGAGGCGCTCGAGCTGCAAGCCGGCTATCGCCAGGCCGGAGCCGACTGCTCGGTCGTCGTGCCGAACCGCATCCCGTATCCTCTGGGCGAGGTCGAGAATTTCATCACGGTGGACGACTTCATTTTTGAATGGCTCGACGCCAAGCTTGGAGCTGCCCGTCGCCTCGATCCCGTCACCTATCTTTAGCCCGTGATCCGCATGACTGAGCCGCGGTCTTCTCGCGACGAACGCGGCGCAGTCATCCGGAGACAACGACCCGAAGCGCGCCGAGGATTCTTTCCCATGCCGTCGCGCCTTGGCTGCGTCGTGAAGAACCGCGTATCACGACACGTCGATAGCCAGTAGCCGTGCAGCGAGCCGGGCATTCTTGGCAATGGTCGCGAGCGCGGCATTCAAATCGGCGAGGGTCTTCTCGTCGAGCTCGTTGAACATGGTCGAATTCAGGGCGAGCTTCCGCTTGGACAGTTTTTCGATTTCCGTCGTCGCCTTTTCCGTCAGCGACATCAGAACGAAGCGGGCGTCGTCGGCCGCTGGCCGTCGCGACAGGAACCCGTGCTTCTCGAGGCTCTTGGTCTGGTTGGTCACGAAGGCGGGGTGGACGCGCAGCTTGTTCGCGACGTCGATTCCGGCGACGCCTCGTCCCTCGTCCAGCTCGGTGATGGCCATCAGGATCAGCCATTGCGGCTCGGTGATGCCCAGCAGTCCGGCCCAGCTGCTGTGGATGTCCTCGAGCTGAGAGTGGATTTCAACGACGTTCCAGATGAAGTCTGTAATCGCCCGGTCGAGCTTCTTCTCGATCATATGGCTTCCCCCTTGGTCATTTTTCTTTTTGTCTTTGATCAGCCTTTTAGCGGGATATTGGGAAACCGTCTCGCATATCGTGCGCGGAACTCTTCATTGGGGAAATCGTGTCGGCACTTAATGCTTGCACAAAACAATTGATTAAGTTACGTCGTACTCACTCAGAATTTGCTGCTCTTGACCGCTGTCAACGACCAGCGATGTGAGACCTCCAAGAAAGCCCTCGGGATGCCCCCTGAGGGCTTTTTCTTTTATTTCAGCTACTTGTGTCGCGTCTTTCGCCTCCTGTTGCTCGCAGGCAACATCCCCTTTCCAACTTGCGATTCACTAAATCAATGAATTGAGACGATTGTTTTTATAAACTATACGTGAAGCACGACGGAGGGGGGGCACCTCGCTGTCGTTTCAGTCCGGACCTTCAGTGCGGATCTGAATTGAACGGAAATTGATGTGGGTAACGCGGCCTCCAGCGAGGAGCCGAGCCCCCGAACCGACCTGGAGGTTTACTAATGAAGTTGACGAAGACGCTCTTTCTCGGCTCGGCTGCCGGCCTGATGGCTGTCTCCGGTGCGTTCGCAGCCGATCTTCCCGTGAAGGCCAAAGCGGTCGAATACGTGAAGGTCTGCTCGCTGTACGGCGCCGGATTCTACTACATCCCGGGCACCGACACCTGCATCAAGCTGGGCGGCTATTTGCGTGCCGACGCGAACCTCAATACCAACTCGGACTTCAATCCGAACCAGGGCGGCGTTGCCGGTGCTCGCAACCGCCTGATGAACTACTACACCTTCCGCGCTCGTGAAGACCTGAACATCGACACCCGCACCGCGACCGAGTACGGCGTCGTCCGTACCTTCTTCGACGGCGTGTTCACCTGGACGACCGGCAACTATACCCCCACCGGTTCGGCAACGGGCGGCACCCAGTACAGCGGTACGCTCGGTCTCAATGCTGCGGGCACCGGCCTCGTCGGTTCGAACGGCTCCGGCTCGGTGAACGGCACCGACGGCAACACCTCGGCCGGTGCGCTCGGCGTGTACTACGCCTTCATCCAGTTCGCCGGCTTCACGATGGGTAAGGCCGTGTCGCAGTTCGACGCGCCCTGGACCAACTATCCCGGCAACATCACCGACAACCTCGTCGGTGGCTCCGGCACCGTTACCGGTGTGACCCAGTTCACGTACACGGCCGACTTCGGCCAGGGCGTGACGGCGTCGTTCTCGGCTGAAGATGCGACCCAGTACTATCAGGCCGGCAACCTCAACATGACCGGCGCGACCGCGGCCGGCATCATCGGCGGTTCGTACGGCACCAACGCCATCGGCGGCTCGCGTTCGCCGAACCTCGTCGGTCAGGTGCGTGTCGACCAGGCCTGGGGCCTCTTCCAGGCGTCTGTGGCTGCGCATGACAACCACGTCGGCTACTACGGTGCGAACGAGACCACCGGCCACCCCGACGACAAGTGGGGCTGGGCGGTTCAGCTCGCTCTCTCGATCAAGAACATCCCGACCGGCGCGGGTGACACGATCAACATCCAGGCCGTCTACACCGACGGTGCGACCCGCTACAACTTCCAGAATCTGTCGGGCAGCTCCTACGCGCTGTACGGTAATTCGGGCGTTGCTGGCGCCTACGGCAGCATCGGCTTCGCCAACGCTCCCGACACGGTGTTCGTGACCGGCAGCTCGCAGGAAACCGTCAAGACCTGGGGCTTCCGTGGCGCTTACACCCACAACTGGGATGCGGCCTGGAACACCGCGATCTACGGCGCCTACGCTCAGGCCCAGTTCGGTACGCTGGCCAAGACCACCCTCTGCGGCGCCGGCGGTGCTGGCGGCGTGTTCGGTGGCCTGGCGGGTGTGACCAGCTGTAACCCCGACTTCGCGATCGGCCAGCTGGGTCTCGTCACCCGCTGGACCCCGGTCAAGAACCTGACGTTCTCGGCCGACCTCTCCTGGACCCATCTCGACCAGAAGTACTCCGGTACGGTTGGCGTCACCCCGAACGTCGTGACCGCCAAGCCGGCCGCGACCTACGAGCTGAAGGATCAGGACTCGATCGCCATGATCCTCCGCGCTCAGCGCAACTGGTAAGATCTATCGAACCACACGAACGAACACCCGGCGGGAAACCGCCGGGTGTTTTTTTGCGCCTGGATTGCATCCGCCTTCGCTAGAGCTTCGGCGGACAAGTCGCTGCGCTCGCAATGACGGTGTGGAGACAGCCTCGTTTGCCCGACGGGCAAAACACCCGCGAAGCTGTCAATCCGCATCGGCAAAAATATTCCACTTTACCGAAATTCGGATTTGTCGTATTTGTCGCCCATCCCAGCTTGACCTTGAGGGGCGATCTTGTGTCGTCACGTTTCGCGAGCCGGGTTGCGGTGGACGCGGCAGCGTCGGCACGACATGGTGCGGGCAGGGCGGGTAGTCCCTGTGAGCCCGAAACCGCGTGCGGATGAGCGGCGCTGAAAGTTCGTCTCGCCAACATTTTTCCCGCGACGTCGACGGCGCGGGAGAACCCTGTGGCGGTCGGCGAATGCGCGTACGGCAAAACCGTGTGGTCCTGGCCGTCGTTGCTACGGTCAAGCCTTTTGCGGAGGTGCACGCGAGCCCGACCGGGCGGACGGCATCGTCAATTCGCGGGGTGAGGGAGGCCAGAAGGAACTCGGCTCCCGGGAGATCACGGCATAAGCCGTCAGACCACTGCGCAGGGAAGGCCGAGTGTTTTGGCTGCACCTGTATGCCGCTGTGCATCTTTTCATGCGCTACACGCGCACAGCGGACCGCGGGTGCCAGCCGGCACCCGGCCTTCCCTGCGCCCTCTTGGCTGAAAGAGGGTGGAGCGATGAAGCAAAGCTCGGGCGAAATGCGCCGCGGGGACGTGAAGGCGTGTCTGCGAGTCGAGAAGCGAGCCAGAAGATGACGACGATTCGTCTTGCTCCGTCCTTGCGAGCGCAGCGACTTGTCCGCCGAAGCCTTAGCGAAGGCGGAAGCAATCCAGAGTCTTTCCGCGGAGGGATTCTGGATTGCTTCGCTGCGCTCGCAATGACGATGTGGAAACTACGGGCGCTTATCTCTCGCCGTTGTGCGGGGATGACGGAGCTGATACTGCCGTCATTGCGAGCGCCGCGAAATCTTACACAAGCTTTGGCCGCGCCATCGGTGCGGAAGTTGCGCTCAGGCTGCGGGCCTTCGCCTCATCCCTGGCTCGCCACGCGCGCACGGTCGAGATGCGCCTCGATCTTCGGGCGGTCGCGGGTGCGCTCGAAGCTGGTGCAGAGCAGTTCGGTTTCCTCGAGCGAGACGGGGGCGCGATACAGCCGGCACATGAATTCGGCGGTTGCGCGTCCCTTCGCGGCGGCCGGGCCGATGCCAAGGCTGCGTTCGGCGAGAAACATGCAGTCCCGGCAGATGCTGGCATCGAGCCGCTGGTGAGCTGCGTCGAGGTGATTGAGGATCTCCCGCAGCGAGTCGCGCAGCCTGATGCACTCCTCGGTTCCGAGCGCCGTGACCGCATTCACCACGTGGTTGATCGGGTCGTGCTGGCTCAGGCACTTCTCGCCCTGCGCGGTGACGTGGAGCACCACGGAACGCTTGTCCTCGTGCGAGGGCTTTCGCACCAGGAAGGACCTGCTCTCGAGCGTCTTCACGATCTGCGATGCAGTCGCCCTGGTGGAGCCGATGAAGCCGGCGAGCGCGGACGGTGTGCGCGAAAACCTGTTGGCGCGGCCGAGAAAGCGCAGCGCCATCCATTCCCGATCGCGCAATCCATGCTGGTTGCCTTCGAAATACCAAGCCCTCGCCGCCTGGACCAGCAGCTCGACGGCCTCTCGTGCCAATGGCATGGATTTACCTCGTCCCCGGAACTTCGTCTGCGGCGTCCCGAAGCCGCCTTGCGCCCTGGTTCGCGATTAATTCGAAAGAGGTCAGACCTCCGGAGATGCCCGATGAGTACGTCGTGCCCGATTCCTGCTCGAAGGCACGGACCGCAACGCGCCCGAGCCGAACCAGCGTGCGTCGCGTCGTCCGGAGCGAGAGGCCGCGTCGCCGATGACATGCCAATCGCGTCGTCGTCGCACGGGAGCCCAAGTTGCCGTCACGAACGGACGATGGACGGGAATTGTTCAACCGAAGCCCCTGAGTTCAAGTCACAAGCAGACGTTTCTTGATATTCCACCGAAACGATGAATGAGCTTCTCAACAAAATCAAGTAGAGACGCTCTCGGAGACTGGATGTCGTTGCAGGCGAATGTAACGTTCAAGACAATCTCGCTCTTAGGGACACATGGTAGTGAACGCAATACGTTGTCCTACGGGCAGCATGCCCGCAAGTATACGACGGTTTAATTGCAGGGCACGTCGTTGTCCGCCGTTGATGCAAGTTGATGGAAGCTTGTGCATGACAAAAGCTGATGCGCGTTGATGAGTCATCCACAACTTGTGCAATGCGTCCGGAGAATCGCCGAGAGAACTTGTAGGGATTACACGCGGCGGTTGTTCCGCTCGCGGAGCCGTCTCCGCTTCCGTCGCGGCCGCCCGATGAGTCATCCGAACGGTTGATGCGCTCACGACGGGTCGCGGTGGCGGTGACGGGAGGCATGCGCCGGCCGCGTGACTGGATGCGCGACCGACTGTAGAAACAATGAGCAGGGCGAGATCGCGGGCGCGTCGTGCGCCGTCTCACCTGCTACTCGCCCTTGAGCATGTCCCTCAGCTCGCGGAACGGATCTGCGCTCGGCTGAGCCGATGCGTCTTGCCGCATTGCGCTGTAGATTCTCGGAACCAGGTCGATCGCCTGGTCGAGGCCCGAATCACGTCCCGACTGGTATCCGCCCATCAGGCGAAGATCGCGCGTGTCCTCGTATTTGGCGATCATGGTGCGCAGCTTGCTCACCAATTCGCGCTCTTCGGGGTCCCAGACGTTATGGGCGAGGCGGGAGACCGAGGCCAGAACGTCCACGGCCGGATAGCGCGCCTGGTCGGCGATGTGCCTGGAGAGCACGATGTGCCCGTCGAGCGTGCTGCGAATGGTGTCGGCGATCGGCTCGTTGTGATCGTCGCCGTCGACCAGCACGGAGAAAATTCCGGTGATCGTTCCGGATCCCTCCTCGCCGGGGCCGGCGCGCTCCAGAAGGCGCGGCAGGTCCGTGAAGACCGTCGGCGCGTAGCCGCGCGCGACCGCGGGCTCGCCGGCGGCGAGCGCGACCTCGCGGGCGGCATGGGCGAAACGGGTGATCGAATCGACCACAAGCAGAACCGATTCGCCCCGATCGCGGAAATATTCGGCTACCGCCATGGCCGTCTTCGGCGCCAGCCGCCGCATCATCGGGCTCTCGTCGCCCGTCGATACGATGGTGACCGCACGATTGCGATTGGCGCCCAGCACGTCCTCGATGAATTCGCGCACTTCGCGGCCGCGCTCGCCGACGAGCGCCAGCACGACGGTGTCGAAGCCCTGGCTGCGGGCAAGCATCGCGAGCAACGTCGATTTGCCGACGCCGGAGCCGGCAAAGATGCCGACGCGCTGGCCGGCGCAGATCGGGGCGAACAGGTCGATGACGCGCACGCCGGTGCGCAGCGGCTTGTGGACGCGCGCGCGCTTCATGGCCGAGGGCGCCTCGGCCTCCGCCGAGACGGCGCGCGATCCTGGCGTCAGCGGACCTTGTCCGTCCAGCGGGGCGCCGAGCGCGTTGATGACGCGGCCCTTCCAGCTCGGATCGGGCGCGAAAGACAATGGCGGCATGCGGTAGGCGACGGAACCGAGGCCGCCGGCAAATTGCCGGTCGAACGGCTTGGCGATGATGCCCTCGCTGTCGATCCGCACCACCTCGCCGATCTGGGGCTTGCCGCCGGAGTGGACGCCGATGAGTTCACCGAGCCTGACGAAGCGCGACAGGCCGGAGACACGGAAATGCGTCGGCGCGATCTCGGAGATCGCGCCGCTGACGCTTGCCAGGGGAGTGCTCTGCTGAAGCTCCAGCAGCGCCCACTCGAGTTGCCGAAGAGCGTTCAAAGAGACCGTCCACCCTCATTGCGCACGGGGCGCACTCTACTTGCCGGGCTCGCCCAGCGTCCGGATTGCGTTCTGGAGCGAGCTCTCGGTGCCCTCGATCATCGAATTGGTGCCGTCGAAGGCGCGCGAGGCCGCCATCAGCTTCGTCAATTCCATCATCGGATTGGCGCCGGAGCCCTCGACATAGCCTTGCTTGAAGCCGTCGCGGGAGAAATCGGCGATGGCGGTCGCAGGCCGGTCGGGCGTCACGCCCGAATTGCCGTAGCGCTCGAGATTGGCATCAGTGGGAATGTTGAACAGGCCGATGGTGCCGATCTCGTTGTTGTCCTGGGTGATCGCGCCGCTGCGTGCGATCGAGACCGGCCCGCCGTTCGGGTCGAGCGTGATCTGCGCGCCGCCGGCATCGATGACGGGGAAGCCGGCCACCGTCTGAAGGTCGCCGTTGGCGGCGATCTGGAGCCGGCCGTCACGCGTATAGACCGTGCCGTTCGGGCCGGCGAAGGCGAGCCAGCCCTGACCGACCACGGCGACGTCGAGCGGATTGCCGCTCTCGGTGATGTTGCCGGTCTCGCGCGAAATGATGTTGTCGCCGGGCGAGGAGAACGCGACCGGGTTCGCGCCGGCCTTGGACAGCACGGTCTCGAACTTCACCACGTCGGTGCGGAACGCCGCCGTGTTGACGTTGGCGACGTTGTTGGCGATCGTCTGGAGGCGCTTTTCGAGGGCGACCTGCGCCGACAATCCCACATAGAGAGCCGATTGCATGACTTACTTCCCGAACCGGATGGATTGAAGCTTCGTGAGCATGTCGGTATCCAGGCTGGCCGACGTCGCCGCGCCGCCGATCAGGACCAGCGCGGGGTTGGTCGAGTTGTCGCTCTGGGCCTGGGTCGCGTCCCACATCGCCGCGAAGCGCTGCACGAACTTGGTGACCTTGGTCGGGTCCTGGAAATCGGTGAGGTCGATCTTGTCCGTGATCATCTTGGCCTGGGCATCGATGTCGGACGAGCTGATCGTCGACGACCAGCCCATGGCGGTCTGGACGACCTGGGTCAGCGCCTTGTCGGCGAGGATCTGGTAGGCATTCGTGATCGTGGACGCCTTGCGGGTGAAATAGAGCGCCAGCCGCAGGCCCTCGTTCTGGTCGCCGGCCTTCTGCTCCATCGTCTGCGTGACGTACTGGGTGGCCGTGCCGGTCGTGGCTGCGGTGGTCTGGGTCGCCTTGTCGCCGAGGGCGGCGAAATTGAAGGCGGTGGCGAATTCCCGGTAACGGGCGTCGGTGAGCTTGTTGGCGAAGGCGTCCTTGTTCGAGACCCCCTCGGTCAGCACCTTGCGCATGAACGCCTTGGCGTAGGTCATGTCGCTGAGGCCATAGGCCTTCATGGCATAGGTGTAGAGGCGGTAGTCCTTCAGGAAGTCGTCGATCGTCTTCACGTTGCCGATATGGCTGAGGAAGTAATCGGTCTCGCGGCTGACATCCGGCTGGGTCGCGACCTGCGTCATCGACTTGCCCAGGTCCTTGGTCAATCTGGTGTAGTCCGCGATCGTGGATAGCATGACCCGCGCCCCTCTGGTCGCCATTGCGACATCGTCCCAAGCTGCCGTGAATTGCTTGCGCGGGGCTGGCGAGCGGGAAGCCAGCTTCGCGCAAGCGTCGCCGACTAGATATTCCCGGTGGGATCGGCGATGGAGTGGCGCGTTGCTCAGTTTCGTGGGGATTTTCATCACGGTGGCGGCGCTGCTTGGCGGATTTGCCGCCATGGGCGGGCATCTGGCCGTGCTGATGCAGCCGTGGGAGTTCGTGATCATCATGGGCACCGCGGTCGGCACCTTCATCGTCGCCAATCCGTGGAAGACGGTCGTGGATACCGGGGTAGCCTGCATGCAGGCCATCACCGGCGCGGTGCCGGGCCAGCGCTACTATCTCGACCTGCTCGGGGCGCTGCATGCCCTGATGCGCGAGCTGCGGGGCAAGGGCCGCAACGAGGTCGAGGCGCATATCGACGACCCCGCGTCCTCCGAGATCTTCAAGGCGTTCCCGAGCGTGCTCGGTGACCCGTCGCTGCTCCAGTTCATCTGCGACTATGTCCGTCTCATCATCATGGGCAATGCGCGCACGCACGAGATCGAAGCGCTGATGGACGAGGAGATCCACACAATCGTGAAGGGCAAGCTGGCGCCCTACCATTCGCTGGTGACGGTCTCCGAGGCGTTGCCGGCGCTCGGCATCGTCGCCGCGGTGCTCGGCGTCATCAAGGCGATGGGCGCGCTCGACCAGTCGCCGAAGTTGCTGGGTGGCTTCATCGGCGCCGCCCTGGTCGGCACCTTCGCCGGCATCTTCCTGTCCTACGGCATCATTTCGCCCTTCGCGATCAAGATCAAGATGACGCGCGAGAAGAAGTGCCGGCCCTACATCATCGTCAAGCAGACGCTGCTGGCATTCATGAACGGCGCCATGCCGCAGATCGCGGTCGAGCACGGCCGCAAGATGATCTCGAGCAGCGAGCGTCCGTCGATCGATGTCGTCGAGAACGAGACGATCGCGGGTCCGAAGGCTGTCGTGGCTGACGCTGAACCGAAGGCGGCACGCGCATGACGATGGAAGACGTCGAGGTCGATCAGCGGAAGCAGTTGCCGAACTACCTGCTGGACGCGGCCGGCATATCGATCGAACGCATGCCGATGCTCAATGTGATCTTCGATCGCATGGCGGCATCCTGCACCGACAGCCTCCAGCCGATGGCGGGAACGCCCTGCTATTTCTCGGTCAACGGCATCACCAATGATCGGGTCGGCGACATCATCAAGGACTACGAGGCCAACGCGGTCGCCGCCGTGCTCTATGCCGAGCAGTGGGACTCCCGCATCATCATCATGCTCGACCGCGACTTCGTGTTCACGATGGTCGAGGCGATGTTCGGCTCCGATGGTGCCGAACCGCCGCTCGACGTCGAGCGCTCGTTCTCGAACATCGAGATCCGCCTGGTCCAGGCGCTGTTCGAGCGCTTCGCCAAGGCGCTGCAATCCGCCTTCGCCGGCACGTCCAACGTCACCTTCCGTGTCGAGCGGGTCGAGACCGCGATGGCCTCGCTGGCGATCGGGCGGAGCGGCAACATGTCGATCTGCGCGAACATCATGTTGCAGGCGCTCTACCGCGGCGGCCAGATGTTCCTCATCATTCCGCACTCCGCGCTCAACCCGCTGCGCCAGAAGCTCGCCCATGTCGTCGTCAGCGACGGCCGTGCGTCCGATCCGCGCTGGCGCGAGCAGATGGAGAGCGAGGTCCACCGCACCGAAGTGACGTTGAGCGCGGTGCTCGATGAGAAGATGGTGACCCTCGGCGACGTCGTGAAGTTCCAGGTCGGGCAGGTGCTCGAGCTCGAAGCCACGCCGCGCACGCTGGCCCGTCTCGAAAGCAACAACCAGGTGCTGTTCTGGTGTCAGATCGGCCAGCTCGATGGCTATTACGCCATGCAGGTGGCAGATCCCGTGGATCAGAAACGGGAGTTCGTCGATGATATCCTATCTCGTTGATGCGGTGCTGCTGATTGCGCTTGCCTTCACCAGCATGCGGGTGACGCGGATGCACCGCGAGCTGGCGCGGCTGCGCAGTTACCAGGGCGAATTCTCGACCATCGTCCACGAGACGGCGGGCGCCTTCGACACGGTCATCACCGCGGCGCATGACTCGACCGCAAATCTCGGACGGCTCGCCAACGTGCTGAGCACGAAGATCGACCAGGCCCACGAGGCGATCGCGGCGCTCGACGCCAGGAGCGGGCTCGCGTCCGCAGCGACCGGGAGCGGCGCCGACGTGAACAAGCACTGAAGCCGGGGCCGGCGAACCAGATACGACCGGAACGCCGTGGCGCTCCGGGAGCGGAAATACCAAGAGGCGATACCAAATGGCGCAATCCTTCGACTATGAGTCTGCATCTGCATCGGAAGAGACCGAGACGTCTCCGCTGGAGCGGCTGGCCGAGATCGCCGCGCGCACGGCGGAGGAGAGCGGCAAGTTCGCCAATGTCGATGCCATCCTGCGCATCCCCGTCACCATGCAGGTGGTGCTGGGTTCGGCCACCATCCCGGTGGCGAACCTGATGAAGCTCGGGCGCGGCGCGGTGGTTCCGCTCGACCACCGGGTCGGTGAGCCCGTCGACGTCGTCGTCAACGGCCGTATCGTCGCCCGCGGCGAAGTGGTCGTCGTCGAAGAGGACAATTCCCGCTTCGGTGTCTCGCTCACGGAGATCGTTGGACCGCTGGGGCAGGGTGATACCTGACCATGGCGGCACAGGTCGGCATCGCTCCCATCAAGCAGCGAGGCGTTGCCACGCTGGGCGGAACGGAGAAGGTCGCGGCACTCCTGCTGGCCATGGGCCGGCAGGCGGCCGCGAGCGTGCTCGCGCAGTTCGAGCCGCAGGATATCCGCATCGTGACCAAGGCCGCGGCCGAGCTGCGGCCGATCACCGCGCAGGAGCTGGAGGGGATCGTCGAGGAGTTCGCCCAGCAGTTCTCGATGGGTGCCAACATTCTCGGCACGCTCGGCGGCCTCGAGGCCGTGCTTGGCGACGTGCTACCGGCCGACCAGGTCTCGGCGATCATGACGGACCTGCTCGGCAATTCGAGCCGGTCGGTGTGGGATCGTGTCTCGTCGGTGTCGGAAAATTCGCTGGCGACCTACCTGTCCAAGGAGCATCCGCAGACCGCGGCCCTCATCCTGTCCAAGGTCAAGCCGGCCTGTGCCGCCAAGGTGATGAGCCAGTTGCCGTCCAGCCTGCGCAACGAATTGATGCGGCGCGTGCTCAGCCTCAAGCCGATCGCCGACGACGCGATGAAGGTTCTCGAGAAGACGCTGCACGAGGACCTGACGCTGAACTTCGCCCGCAACCTCGGCGCGGACACCTATGCCCGCGTCGCCGACATCATCAACAAGATGGAGCGCGGCCACATCGAGGACATGCTGAAGAGCCTGTCGGAGAAGCGGCCGAAATCGGCCGAAGTGCTGAAGGAGCTGCTGTTCACCTTCGACGACGTGATCCACCTGACGCCGAAGGCGCGCACCATGATCTTCGATCAGGTGCCGACCGATCGCATCGTCATCGCGCTGAAGGGGACCGACAAGAACTTCCGCGAGCTGATCCTGTCGTCGGTCGCATCGCGCGTCCGCCGCGTCGTCGAGCACGAGCTCGCGATCGGCGAACCGTCGAACCAGCGCGACGTGCTGGAGGCCCGGCGCGTGATCACCGATCTCGCGCTCGACCTCGCGGAGAAGGGCGAAATCGAGCTCAACCCCGAGCAGGAGGATGAGCTGGTCTTCCGCTGACCGCTGAACGGGCATGGCAGAAACAACCGATCAGGAGAGCAAGACAGAAGAGCCGACCGAGAAGAAAGTCCGCGATTCGCTCGAACAGGGCAAAATTCCGGTCTCTCGGGAGGCTTCCATCTTCGCGTCGATGGCGGCGCTGATGGTCATCCAGATGTTCCTGATCGGCCAGGGCGTGCAGCAATTGACGCCGACCCTGAAGAGCCTCCTCGACGATCCCGAGGGCTTCCCCCTCGCCACCGGGGCGGACGCGCAGAACCTCCTCACCGTGGTGGGACTCGAGGCGCTGCGATTCCTGGTGCCGCTGCTGGTCGTTTTGCTCGTGTTCGGGCTGGCATCGTCGCTGCTGCAAAACGCGCCCAACCTGGTGCTTCAACGCATCATGCCGGACCTTTCGCGAATTTCCCCGGTGAGCGGCTGGAACCGGCTGTTCGGAACGCAGGGCCTCGTCGAGTTCGCCAAGTCGCTGTTCAAGCTCGCCTCGGTGACCGTCGTCGTCGCCTTCGTGCTGCGCTCGTCCGAAGCGAAGGCGTTCGAGGCGATGTACACCGACCCCGTCGCGCTGCCGGAGATGATCCTCAACATCGCGATGCGGATCGTCTCGGCGATCTGTATCGCGACCATCGTCCTGGTCGCGATCGACCTCGCCTGGGCGCGCTTCCACTGGCGGCGCGAGCTGCGCATGACCCGGCAGGAGATCAAGGACGAGCACAAGCAGGCCGAAGGCGACCCGCTGGTCAAGGCGCGCCTGCGCTCGCTGGCGCGCGACCGCTCGCGACAGCGGATGATCGCCTCCGCATCGCGCGCGACGCTGGTGATCGCGAACCCGACGCACTTTGCGATCGCACTGCGCTACAACCGCGAGGAAAACCCGGCGCCGCTCGTGGTGGCCAAGGGCATGGACGTGATCGCGCTGAAGATCCGCGAAGTCGCGGAGAAGAATAGAATCCCCGTGATCGAGAACAAGGTTCTGGCGCGCGCGCTCTACGAGGCCGTTCAGGTCGATCAGGTGATTCCGGCCGAATTCTTCCGGCCCGTCGCCGAGATCATCTACTTCCTGCAGTCGAAGCAGACGACCCGGCCCGAGAAGGTCCAGTAGATTTCCGAGGATGGTGCTTCGCCCAACAGCTTGACGAAAGCTTAACGCCCTAGGCTTCTCCTCGAATGGACCAGAATGGGACTGTCGTGGGACCGCTTTATCTCTTCGAACTCGCATCGTCGCAAGCGCGGTACCTCGAACTCCGCCAGTCGACCATCGCCACCAACGTCGCCAACGCGAATACGCCGGGCTTCAAGGCGCGCGACGTCGAGCCGTTCAACAAGGTGCTCGACGGAATGCCGGTCAGGCTCGCGACGACGTCACCGACGCACATGCAGCTTTCCGCGACCGAGACCGACACGCGTGCGACCTCCAAGAAGGACAGCTGGGACGTGGTTCACTCCGGAAATTCCGTCAGTCTCGAGCAGGAGATGATCAAGGGCAACGACGTCAATCGCGACTACTCGATGAACTCGGCGGTCGTGCGGTCGTTCCACCGCATGCTGCTGTCGAGCGTGAAGACCTGAGGTGAATTGACATGCTGGACTCACTGAGCGCCTCCCTGACGGTTGCGAGCTCCGGGCTCGAAGCGCAGTCGACGCGCATGCGCATCGTCTCGGAAAACCTCGCCAACGCGACGTCGACGGGACGGACCGCCGGCGCCGATCCGTATCAGCGCAAGACGATCACCTTCGATGCCGCGATGGACCGTGCCTCGGGCGCGCAGCTCGCGAAGGTCAAGGAGGTCGGCGTCGACACTACGCCGTACCGCGTGGAGTACGATCCGGGGCATCCCGCCGCAGACAAGTCCGGCTACGTCAAGCTGCCGAACGTCAACATGATGATCGAGATGGCCGACATGCGGGAAGTCAACCGGTCCTATGAAGCCAATCTCCAGGTCGTGAAACAGGTGAGGTCGATGCTGGGCATGACCATCGACCTTCTGAGGAGCTGACAATGCTTGAGGCAATTTCGTCCACGGCGATCTCCGCAGGCCAGGCGGCGAGCCGCGCAACCGAGACGCAGGCGATCGCGCCCGCGGCGCCGACCGCGATCCAGTCCGGCGGCGACGTCGGCTTCGATTCGGTGATGAAGCAGGTGACGACGGACGCGATCGGCACGCTGAAGGCGGGCGAGGCGGCGTCGATCTCGGCGATGCAGGGCAAGGAATCGACGCGGCGCGTCGTCGAGGCGCTGATGTCGGCCGAGCAAGCCTTGCAGACGGCGGTCGCGGTTCGCGACAAGGTCGTGCAGGCCTACCAAGAAGTCGTTCGTATGTCGATTTGATCTGAAGGAGTCACATTGTGAAATCGCTTGCCATTGCGGCCACGGGCATGAATGCCCAGCAGACCAATATCGAAGTCATCGCCAACAACATCGCCAACATCAACTCGACGTCGTACAAGCGGGCGCGCGCGGAGTTCACCGATCTGTTCTACCAGATGGACCGGATGCAGGGCGTCGCGAACGTCAACGGCTCGTCGCCGATTCCGGAAGGCGCCAATCTCGGCCTCGGCGTCAAGTCGGCGGCGATCCGCAAGCTGCACATCCAGGGCGCGCTCACCCAGACCGGCAATCCCTACGACCTCGCGATCAACGGCCGCGGCTGGTTCCAGGTGCTGGGCCCGAACAACGAGGTGCAATACACCCGCGCGGGTTCGTTCAACACCAATGCCAACAGTCAACTCGTCACCACCGACGGCTACCTGCTGGATCCCGCAATCACGATCCCGCAGGGGACGGTCGAGGTCACGGTCAACCAGACCGGACAGGTGTTCGCCAAGCTGGACACGGAAGTGAACCCGCGGCAGATCGGCCAGCTCAACCTCGCCAACTTCGCCAACGAGGCAGGCCTCGAGCCGCTCGGCAGCAATCTCTATCGCGAGACCACGGCGTCCGGCACGCCGGTCGTCGGACTGCCGGGCGATGCCGGCTACGGCAAGATCAACCAGAAATATCTCGAGGCCTCGAACGTCGATCCGGTCAAGGAAATCACCGAGCTGATCTCGGCGCAGCGCGCCTACGAAATGAATGCCAAGGTCATCCAGGCTTCGGATGAAATGGCCTCGACCGTATCGAAGGGCCTTCGCTAGTTCCGGTGTGTCCATGTTGAACAGGGTGGGCCTGATCGTGCGCGGGTTGGCCGCCGTGCTGCTGGTTCTCGTCTCGGCGCGCGTCGCTGCAGCCGAGGAGAAGCGGCTTCCCGTGCCGGCCGTGTCGATCCGCGCCGGCGAGCTGATCCGGGACGACATGATCACGGAGCGCGCCTTCGCGCCGAACCTGCTCGGCGTCGCCCAGTTCATCGAAGGACGCCAGATCCTGGTCGGCCGCATGGCCCGGCGCGCGCTGCTGCCGGGCCAGCCCATCCCGACCAACTCGGTGGAAGATCCCTGGACCGTCGCCCGCGGCGCCATGGTCAAGGTCGTCGTCGAGGACAGCGGCCTGTCGATCGTCACCTACGGCTCGGCGATGCAATCGGGCGCCGCCGGCGCACTGATTCCAGTGCGAAACACCGACACCGGCGTGATCATCAGGGGCGTCGTCCAGCCGGACGGCACCGTCAAGGTCGTGGACGGATCATGACCAGGCTCCTGCTTGCGCTCATCCTTGTCGTTTCCGCGGCCAGCGCCCAGGCCGCCGTCCGCATCAAGGACATCGCGGACATCAAGGGATTGCGTGAAAACCAGATCGTCGGCTACGGCCTCGTCATCGGCCTGAACGGCACCGGCGACACGCTTCGCAATGCTCCGTTCACGGAGCAGTCCCTGCAATCGATGCTCGAGAACATGGGCATCAATGTCAGGAACGAGACCACGAGCACCACCAACCCCGCACGCCCGACCACCCTGCGCACGCGCAACGTCGCCGCCGTGATGGTGACCGCGGACCTGCAACCTTCGATCGGGGCAGGCGAGCGGATGGACGTGACCGTGTCGTCGCTCGGCGATGCGACCTCGCTGCTCGGCGGCACGCTGGTGATGACGTCGCTGCGCGCGGCGGACGGCGCGGTCTATGCGGTGGCACAGGGCGCGGTCACGGTCGCCGGCTACAGCGTGGGAGGTCAGGCGCAGAACGTCAGCCAGGGCACCCCGACCGCGGGCCGCATTCCGAACGGCGCGCTGGTCGAGCGAGAGGTGCAGGGAAGCCTCCATGAGATGGAATTCCTGGTGCTTGAGCTCAAGAACCCGGACTTCGTCACCGCAACGCGCATCCTCGATGCGATCAACCGCTACGCCGGCGGCCGCTATCGCGCGCAGATCGCCTTCGAGCGCGACTACCGCACCATCGTCTTGTCGAAGCCGCGCCATATCGGCCCGGTCCGCTTCCTCGCCGAAATCGGCGAGCTGACGGTCGAGCCGGACACGCCGGCGCGGGTGGTGATCAACGAGCGCACCGGCACGGTGGTGATCGGACGGGACGTGCGGATATCGACGGTTGCGGTGACGCACGGCAATCTGACCGTCCGCGTCACGGAGATGCCCGTGGTGTCGCAG
Organism: Bradyrhizobium sp. USDA 3311; assembly: GCF_054062495.1. NCBI lineage: Bacteria > Pseudomonadati > Pseudomonadota > Alphaproteobacteria > Hyphomicrobiales > Nitrobacteraceae > Bradyrhizobium > Bradyrhizobium sp. USDA 3311. Next base: position 3,578,054 of record NZ_JBSSFI010000001.1, read on the forward strand.
CCGGCGCCGTTCTCGCGCGGGCAGACGGTGGTGGTTCCCCAGACCGTGGTCGAGGCCAACGAGGCCGGATCGCAGGTGGCGATCCTGAGCGGCGTCGATCTCCAGCGCCTGGTGCGCGGATTGAACCAGATCGGCCTCAAGCCGTCAGGCATCATCGCGATCCTCCAGGCGATCAAGACGGCCGGCGCGCTCCAGGCCGATGTCATCGTCCAATGACGCATAAGCGTCGTGCAAGCTTGGTCGCTCAATGCTCAGGTCTCGACCGAGAATCGCACGCGGCCCGATGTTGAAGCTGGATCACAAAGCCAAACTCCTCCTCCTGGCCGCGGCCGCGGCGCTTGCGAGCGCTTCGCCCGTGCTGGCGCTGGATGAGGCCAGGTCGTCGAAGCCGCTCAACCTGCTTTCCTTCGCGCGCGCCCGCGCGCCCGGACCGCAGAAGCCGCGCACGCCGATCCAGGGTGACAATGCGACCACCCGGGCGACGGCGTGGGCGGCCGAAGATACCGGACCGGCGATCACCGGTGCGGTGCCGGCTTCCGAGACGCCTGCACCGGCGCCAGCGCCTGCACCCGCGCCGGTACGTCCGGCCAAGCCCGGCAGTGTCACGGCGCCGCCAAAGCCCGCACCGCCGCAGGCCGCTGCGACCGCGGACAACGAGGTCGCGCTGTTCTGCAGCAACGTGGCGGATCCCGCCGTCGATGCGAGATTGGCCTGGCAGCTCAAGGAGCTGGAGAAGGCCGAGACCCAGCTCCGCGAGCGGATCGCCGAGGTCGAGGCCAAGCGCGCCGAATACGAGAAGTGGATGGCGCTGCGCGACGACTTCCTGAAGAAGGCCGAGGCCCAGGTCGTCGAGATCTACTCGCGCATGAAGCCGGACGCCGCGGCCACCCAGATCGCCGGCATGGCGGACGAGACCGCCGCCGCCGTGCTCGCCAAGCTCAGCCCGAGGAGCTCGAGCGCGATCTTCAACGAGATGGATACGGCGCGCGCCGCGCACCTCGCCGATTTGCTCGGCGGAATGCGCCGCGTGGATGACGGAAAGACCAAATAGATGAAGAATCTGATCCTCATCCTGCCGCTCTTGATGCTTACCGGATGCGTCGGTGATCCGGCGGACGCCCTGACCGGCCCGCGCTTGTCGCCGGTCGGAAGCGGCCTGAGGACGCAGGCCGACCCGATCCCGGTGACGCCGCGCATGCGCACGCCGGTCAGCTATCGCTCGACCTGGGACGACGGCACCGATCTCTACCGCGATCCCCGCGCCCGGCGCACCGGCGACGTCGTGACGGTGATCATCTCGATGCAGGACAAGGCCAAGCTCGACAACAAGACCGGCCGCTCGCGCGATTCGCAGATCAAGTTCGGGCTCGACTGGCTGATGGACGTCGCAGGATGGGCCGACAAGGGGCAAACCACCGCCAACCTCAGCACCAACACCCAGATCAAGGGCAACGGCCAGATCGATCGCACGGAGGACATCAAGCTGTCCATCGCCGCCATCGTCACCGACGTGTTGCCGAACGGCAATATGATGATCAGCGGCTCGCAGGAGTTCCGCGTCAACACCGAGATGCGCGTGCTCAATGTCGGCGGCATCGTGCGTCCGCGCGATATCTCGCGAACCAACACGATTTCCTACGAAAAGATCGCGGAGGCGCGCGTGTCCTATGGTGGTCAGGGAAATCTGTCGGATGTGCAGCAGCCTGGATGGGGACATCGGATCTATGACGCCGTGGCACCGTTCTGAGGTTCGCAGCCCTCGGGCCGCGTCGCGAGGGCAGGGGACGTGATGCGCCTGATTGCCGCCATCGTGGCGCTGACCCTGGTCGCGATCGGTGCCGGCGCCCTTGCCGGCCTGCATCTGTTTGCAGCCGCCGAGCGCGTCGCCGACGCGAAGAAGAGCCCTACGCCGCCGCCGCTCGCGTCGAGCTACGCCGGCAGCGCGCGGCTTCGAAAACTGTCCCCGATCGTGACCAATCTCGCCGCGCCGGCCAACAACTGGGCCCGTGTCGAGGCCTCCATGGTGACCGACAGCATGAGCGACGAGGACGCCGGCATCCTGGCCGCCCATATCAGCGAAGACATCGTCACCTATCTGCGGTCGGCCTCGGCTGCGCAGTTCGAGGGATCGCGCGGGCTCCAGCATCTGCGCGATGACCTCGCCGAGCGCGCCAATGTCCGCTCGTCGGGCAAGGTCCGCGAATTGATCATTGAGACGTTGGTGATTCAGTGAAATTGAGAGTCCTGCTGCTCGCGTTGATTCTGGCGGTGCTGCCCGAAATGGCGTTCGCCCAGATTCCGGACCTCAACTCCCTGCTGCCGCCCGGCAACGGCTCGACCAGCGGCCGCATCATCCAGCTGATGGCGCTGATCACGGTGCTGTCGGTGGCGCCGGGACTGCTCATCATGGTGACGAGCTTCACGCGGTTTGCGGTGGCGCTGTCGTTCCTGCGCTCCGGTCTCGGCCTCCAGACCACGCCGGCCAATCTGGTGCTGGTCAGCCTCGCGCTGTTCATGACGTTCTACGTGATGGCGCCGACCTTCGACCGCGCCTGGGAGACCGGCGTCCAGCCTCTCATGAAGAACGAGATCTCGGAGGAAGAGGCTTATCTGAAGATCACCGATCCGTTCCGCGAGTTCATGCTGGCGCACGTTCGCGACAAGGATCTCCAGACCTTCGAGGCGCTCGCCGCGGAGAGCTTTCGCAAGAAGTTCGACGACAAGCGCATCGATTTGCGCGTCATCATTCCGGCCTTCATGATCTCCGAGCTCAGGCGTTCGTTCGAGATCGGATTTCTCATCATGCTGCCGTTCCTCGTGATCGACATGATCGTGGCGACGCTGACCATGTCGATGGGCATGATGATGATGCCGCCGACGATCCTCGCGCTGCCGTTCAAGATGCTGTTCTTCGTGCTGATCGACGGCTGGAACCTCCTGGCCTCCGGACTGGTGCGGTCGTTCTCGTAGCGGCGGCGACCGCCGGCCGGCCGGGTCATGGTTAGCAAGAAGTACCGGCTTATGGTTACCGGAGGGTAATGGTAACCATATGATATTGCTGCGAAATTCAAGCCGATCTTAATCTCGGCGCAAGATTCGGCGTGCTAGCAATGCGGCACGGCGGGTTGGACCCCACCCACATCAGTCCAAAGGCATGATGCCGCCCCTCCGTACCGGTGAAAGCCCGGTATGTCCCCTCGTGAAAATGTAACGCGTACATAAAGGGACATTCGCAATGTCAAGCCTGCTTACGAACTCGACCGCCATGACCGCGCTCCAGACCCTGCGGTCTGTCAGCTCGCAGCTCTCCACCACGCAGACCCGCATCTCCACCGGCCAGCGCGTGTCGACCGCTTCGGACAACGCTGCCTACTGGTCGATCGCAACCTCGATGCGCTCCGACAACGCCGCGCTCTCCGCGGTCTCCGACTCGCTCGGTCTGTCGGCTGCGACCGTCGACACCGAATACACCGCTCTGAACACGGTCATCGGTGACAAGGACTCCGGCCTGACCAAGCTCCAGGCGCTGCTGGTCGAAGCCAAGACCGCCGGTATCGATCGCTCCAAGATCCAGGCCGACGTCACCCAGATCCAGAATCAGCTGAAGTCGACGGCCGACTCGGCGACGATCAACGGCATCAACTGGCTGAGCATCGACACCACGCCCTCCTCGTCCACGGCCACGCCGACGAGCTTCAACCTCGTGTCGTCGTACTCGCGTGTCGGCAATACGCCCACCATCGGCTCCATCACGGTGACGACCGCCACCTACGCGCTCTACACCACCGGCGGCTCATCCACCACCGGCATCCTGGATGCGGTGGTTGGCGGCTCCACCGGCGCGTCGGTCTCCTCGATCAACATCGGCGCGCTGACCGACTCGGCGACTGACCAGACCAAGCTCGATGGCTACATCGCGCAGGTCACCGCTGCGATCGGCTCGGTCGCCTCGGCCGCCGCCAATCTCGGTGCCGTCAAGAACCGCATCTCGACCAACACGGAATTCGTCAAGAACCTGATGGACTCCGTGGATCGCGGTGTCGGCCAGCTCGTCGATGCCGACATGAACCAGGAGTCCACCCGCCTTGCGGCCCTCCAGGTCCAGCAGCAGCTCGGCGTTCAGGCGCTCTCGATCGCCAACAACAGCAGCCAGAGCATCCTGTCGCTGTTCCGCTAAACCTCAACTCATCTGGGGGAGGGCCGCGCTTCTCGCGAAGCGCGGCCCTTTCTTTGTCAGGCGTGACGCCGCGTCGACGCCATGATCCGGCTCGGTGTTGCAACCGAGTCACAGAGCCACAAGCCTCGCACAAGCTTCGGCGGGTAGCCTCACCGCTACGACAGGTTGGGTCCTTCACACGCATTTCCGCGGCCCAAAGGCATGATGCCGCCCTGTCGTACCGGTGCAAGTCCGGTATGTCCCCAAACTCAATTCAATCGTCAAAGGGACATCAAAATGGGTTCTAGCCTCCTCACCAACTCGTCTGCAATGACCGCGCTGCAGACCCTCCGCAACGTCAGCACGCAGCTCGCGACCACGCAGAACCGGATCTCGACCGGTCAGCGCGTCTCGACCGCTTCGGACAATTCGGCCTATTGGTCGATCGCAACCTCGATGCGCTCCGACAACGCCGCGCTGTCCGCAGTCTCCGATTCGCTCGGTCTGTCGGCTGCGATGGTCGACACCGAATACACCGCTCTGAACACGGTCATCGGCGACAAGAACTCCGGCCTGACCAAGCTCCAGGCGCTGCTGGTCGAAGCCAAGACCGCCGGTATCGACCGGACCAAGATCCAGGCCGAGGTCACCCAGATCCAGCAGGATATGAAGCTCAAGTCCGACTCGGCAACGATCAACGGTATCAACTGGCTGAGCATCGACATCACGCCCTCGTCGTCCACGGCCACGCCGACGACCTTCAACCTCGTGTCGTCGTACTCGCGCGTCGGCGGTACGCCCACCATCGGCTCCATCACCGTGACGACCGCCACCTACGCGCTCTACACCACCGGCGGCTCATCCACTACCGGCATCCTGGATACGGTGGTCGGCGGCTCCACCGGCGCGTCGGTTGCCTCGATCAACATCGGCGCGCTGACCGACTCGGCGACTGACCAGACCAAGCTCGACGGCTACATCAACCAGGTCACCGCTGCGATCAACTCGGTCGCCTCGGCCGCCGCCAATCTCGGTGCCGTCAAGAACCGCATCGCGACCAACACGGAATTCGTCAAGAACCTGATGGACTCCGTGGATCGCGGTATCGGCCAGCTCGTCGACGCCGACATGAACGCGGAATCGACGCGCCTGCAGGCGCTTCAGACCCAGCAGCAGCTCGGCGTTCAGGCGCTCTCGATCGCCAACCAGAACAGCCAGAGCATCCTGTCGCTGTTCCGCTAAGCCGCGGCTTCGAAAACGACCGTGCTCCCTCGGGAGCACGGTCTCCGCCGTGAACGGCGGGTATGACGGCACAAGATGTGCCCGCAATCGATCTCCTGACGCCAGATTTCAAGCAACGCGCCGCAGCCGATCGCACCGCGGTGCATCCGGCCGTGCACCTGTTGCCGATCCTCGCGATAGCGTCCCCCGACTTCTTGTAAAATTACAACGCCTCGCCCGCGAACCGACACATTCGTGTTCCTGCGCAACCTTCAGACAAGGTTGGCAGCGGAATGTCCCATATGTTCGCATTGGTACGAGGTCATATGCTGTTCAGTCGTGCGCAGATACAGCAACTGCTCAACAATCTGCTGGAGCTTGGGCCGCGACGCCTGATGGCCCTGGGATTGATCGGCTTTGCCGTTCTCGTCACCGTCGTCGGCGGCGCCTATTATCTGAGCCGGCCTGAATTCGAAACGCTCTATACCGGCCTCTCCCGCGAAGATGTGACGCGCATGGGCGCTGCTTTGCGCGAGCAGAATATTGCCTTCGACGTCAATACGGCCGGAGACGCAGTCTCGGTGCGTCCGAGCCAGACCATGCAGGCGCGGATGCTGCTCGCCGAGAAGGGGCTGCCGACCAGCGCCAATTCCGGTTACGAGCTGTTCGACAAGATCGGCTCGCTCGGCCTGACATCGTTCATGCAGGAAGTCACGAAACTGCGCGCGCTCGAAGGCGAGATCGCGCGCACGGTGCAGTTGATGAAGGGCGTGAAGGCGGCGCGGGTGCATATCGTGATGCCGGTGCGCGGCTCGTTCCGCGCGACGCAACAGCCGCCCTCGGCGTCGGTCGTGCTCCGCACCGACGGCGCGATCGAGGCGCGCACGGCGCAGTCGATCCGCCATCTCGTCGCGGCCGCCATCCCCGGCATGAGCCGCGACAAGGTGACGGTGCTGGATGCCGACGGTTCGATGCTGCTGGCCGAAGAGGACGAAGCCACCGCCGCCCCGACCAAGATGGCAAGCCTCCAGAAGACGGTCGGCGGGATGGTTCAGGAGAACATCCGCAAGGCGCTGACGCCGTATCTGGGTCTCGACAATTTCGAGGTGAGCGTCGCGCCGCAGCTCTCCACCGACAAGCGGCAGACCAACGAGACCGTCTACGATCCGGAGAGCCGCGCCGAGCGTTCCGTGCGGAACGTGCGCGAGAAGGAGTCGTCGCAGAACGCGGACCGCTCGACGCCGACCACGGTGCAACAGAACCTTCCCGACCAGCAGGTCAACGCCGGCGGCACCAAGAACTCCAGCGAGGACAAGACCCGTCGCGAGGACGTCACCAATTTCGAGGTGTCGTCCAAGACCACGACGACGGTGAGCGACGGCTATCTGGTCAAGAAGCTCTTCATCGCCGTGCTGGTGAACCGCGCGCGCCTCGTTGCCGATCTCGGCGACAAGAGCAACCAGGCCATCGTCGACAGCAAGCTCGCCGAGATCAGCCAGCTCGCGGCGACGGCCGGCGGACTGGACAAGCAGCGCGGCGACCAGATCCAGGTCACGGCCGTCGACTTCATCGAGGGTTCGCGCGAACTGGCGCCGGTGCCGCCGATCAGCTTCGTCGAGATGATCAACAAGCAGCTCGGCAGCGTCATCAACGCGGTGACGATCCTGGCCGTGGCTTCGATGCTGGTCTGGTTCGGCCTTCGCCCCGCGGTCAACGGCATCCTGACCCACCGCGCGGCGCAGGAGCAGACCGAGGCGGCGGAGGCCGCTGAGCTTGAAGCTGCCACAGCCCTTGCATTGGCCGAGAGCCAGGACCCCGAGCTCAACCTCGTCGAGGACCTCGAAGGCAAGATGCAGCGGACGCCGCAGAAGCGGCTGGAGCAGATCGTCCGGCTCGATCAGGCGCAGGCAGCAGCGATCCTTAAAGACTGGATGCGACGCGAGGAGGCGGCATGAACGCGGCAATCGGAAAACTCCTGACGCAGTTTGACGCAAACGGCCGGGTCAAGTCGTCGCCGCCGCCTCCGCCGCCCAAGATCCAGGACGTGCTGACGAGGCCGAAGGAAGTCCGGCGCGAGCCTCAATCTCAACCGCAGCCTCAGGCCCAGTCGCAGCCTCAGTCGCCGCCTCCGGCGCCCGCGACGGAAGCCCCGCCGGTCAATCTCCTGGACGATGCCTATCGGCGCGGTCATGCCGCCGGCGTCGCTGAAGGCGATGCCAGGGTTGCCGAGGAACGGGTGCGCAGCGCGATCCGGCTCGGCGAGGAGCGGGCCAAATGGTCCGACCAGCAGGCGGTCGCGATCGTGAGCGGCTTCGAGGCGGCTTGCCGCGAGATCGAGACCAACATTGCGAGCTCCGTTGCCCGAATATTGCTGCCGTTCCTCGCCGATGCGGTCCGCGACAAGGCGATCGGGTCGCTGGTCGAGCAAATCGCGGCGCTGACCGGCAATTCGCCGGTGCCGGTGTTCAAGATCACGGGGCCGAGCGAACTGCTCGACCTGGTGAAGACGCAGCTTGAGACGGCCCGGCGAACGGGCATCGAGTACGAGGCCGCCGAGACTTTCGAGGTCCGTGTCGTGGCCGACCAGACCGTGATCGAGACGAAGATCGCGGCCTGGAGCGACCGTCTCAATGAGGCGCGCCGGTAGCCCGCCATGGAGGAGGTCAAGCAAGAGCTCGTGATCGTCCGCCGGCGCAGTGCCTTCGCCGAGGAGGCGCATCACGGTGGCGTATGGAAGATCGCCTATGCGGACTTCATGACCGCGATGATGGCGTTCTTCCTGGTCATGTGGCTGCTCAACGCGCTCAACCAGGACCAGAAGCAGGTGGTCGCGAGCTATTTCAACCCGATCAAGCTCGCGGAGAACGCACCCGCCCCGAAGGGCCTCAAGGATCTCTCCAAGAAGGAGCCGACGACGTTCGAGGGCCAGGACGGCAGGCGTCAGCCGGCTGGGCCGAGCGAGGAGCGGCGCGGTGACTCCCCGACGGCCGAGAAACCGCCCTTCTACGAAGAGAAGGTTCTGTTCCGCGATCCCTATGCGACGCTTGCCGAGATCGCCAATAGCGCGAACCAGGCCTCGGGCCAGCGCCGCGCCGGCGCCCTGACGTCCGCGGAAGAGGACGGCCTCAAGGGCGGCGACGCCTACCGCGATCCCTTCGATCCCGGCTATTGGAAGCTGGCGCCGCAGGCGTCCAAGGATTCGGATCGCATCATCGAGAGCGAGCCCAAGCCGAATGCACCCGTGCGCGACAACGCGACCGGGACCGGCCAGGGCGAGCCGCAGGCGCGCCGTGCCAAGACGGACGACGCCGGCGGAAGCGTGGCGCCGAACGCCGATGCCTCGTCCGCAAGCCTGTCGCCGCTGCTGCCGCCGGGGCCGGCGCCGTCGCAGTCTTCGCGAGAAGGCAGCGCGCAGGCGAACGCGCAATCGGGTGCTCAGGCCAGTGCCGCTGCGCAAGGGCGTCCCGGCGATACGCCGAAGGATTCCGAACCGCGCGACGCCGCGCAAACGCAGCAGCCGACCGTCAAGCAGCTCCAGTCCGCGATCGCGGAAGCGCTGTCGGACATCAAGGCGGGCGCCGGACCGGCGGCCGAGGTGCGTCAGGTCGAGGAAGGTCTGCTGGTCAGCCTGACCGACGATGCGAGCTTCGGCATGTTCGCGGTCGGCTCGGCCGAGCCGAGGCCCGAGCTCATCCGCGTGATCGACAAGATCGGGCCGCTGCTGATGAAACGACAGGGCATGATCATCGTCCGCGGCCACACCGACAATCGGCCGTACAAGTCGGAGACCTACGACAATTGGCGGCTGTCGACCGCCCGTGCGCAGATGGCCTATTACATGCTGGTCCGCTCCGGAGTCGACGCGCAGCGGATCGAGCATGTCGAGGGCTACGCCGACCGGCGGCCGAAACTTCAGAACGACCCGGCGGCCGCGCAGAATCGCCGGATCGAGATCTTGATCCGGGAGAAGCGCCCTTGATCAGGCCGCTCCTCCGTGCCGCCCTGCTGGTGCTGCTGCCGTTCGCGGCGGCACGCGCGTTGGCCGATCCGGCGCCGGCGTCGACATCGGGCGAGCCCTATGAGCTCGTGCGCGCATTGCAGGCCGTGCAGGATGGTATCGCCAACGGCGACACCGCGGCGCATGGCAGCCACATCGCGCTGATCCGGCAGATCGGCGAGAAATTTCTCGCCGCCGATGCGAGCGTGTGGAGCAACGCGCAGAACGGCCAGGCCGTCGTCATCTACCTGCTCAGCGGCGGCGCCCCGCAACTGGTCCGCAAGCTGCCGCGCGACAAGATGAATGTCGACGGACGGCTGTTCGATGGCGCGCTCGCCTATGTCGAGGGCCGACAGGACGAAGCGCGCGAGCTGCTCAAGGACGTCAAGCCCAGGACGATTCCGTCGGGCCTGGGCGGACAGGTCGCGCTGGTCCAGGGCGCGCTGTTCGCTCGCACCGAGGCCTCGCTCGCGATCGAGCGTCTGGACGATGCGCGCCTGCTCCTGCCCGGCACGCTGGTGGAGGAGGCGGCGCTGCGGCGCGAGATCCTGCTGGTCGGGCAGGCCGAGGATTTCGACAAGTTCGAGTTCCTGACGCTGGCCTATATCCGCCATTACCGCAACTCGATCTATGCCGGCGATTTCTGGCAGCGCTTCTCCACCGGCCTGACGCAATCGAGCCTCGCTCTCGACGAGCGCCGCTTTGCGCGGATCGTCACCATGCTGGAGCAGATCGATCGCGGAAGCCGCCTCAAGCTCTATCTCGTGATCGCGCGCTCCGCGATGGTGCGTGGACGGATGGCCGTGACCCGGCTCGCCGGCGAGCGGGCGCTGACGCTCAGCGCCGATGCCTCGGCAGAGCGCGAGCGTGCGCATTTTTTCCGTGGCGCCTCGCGGGTACTCACCGACGAATATGACGGCGGCCTCGCCGAGCTGAAGGCGCTCGACCGGTCGAAGCTGCCCGAGCGCGATCTTCCTCTCCTGAATGCAACGGTCCAGCTTGCGCTCGATGTGCGCAAACCGTTCGCGAGCGGATCTGCCGCCACCGCCGACAAGCCTCCGGCCACGCCGGCGCGTCTCGATCTCGCATCGTCGACCGCGACCCTCGCGCGTGCGCGGAAGGAGCTCGGCGAACTCGAACTTCTCACCAGGGATCGCCGCCCATGACCAAGCTCAGCGGAACCGCCGGACAGGCTTTTTCGGGGCTCGCCGAGAGTCTCAATATGCGCGGGACGTCGCGCTCGGCGAAGAGCGCCGGGACGAAATCGCAGGCTGATTCGTCGTTCAACGATCTGCTCCACACCGTCTCGAACCTGGCCAAACGGGCGCTCAAAGACGAGGGCAGCGATACGGCCGTGAAGGCGGGAACGCTGCGCACGCGCCTTTCGCATCCGGCCGAGAAGGACGAGACGGTGCATGATCGCACCGAGGCGGCCGACGAGACCAAGTCCAGTCACAAATCGTCCGACCAGTCGGAGACGCAAGATCCGCTCGACCAGGCCGCGAAGGCTGACGTTTCGAGCCGGCCGGGCATTGCCGCGATCGTCGGACAGGAGCTCGCCGCTGTGCCGGCCGTGAAGCTGCAATCGCCCGCGGGGGACAGGAAGGATGCGTCGGCGCACGACGGGCGTTCCTCCACGAAGGGCGAGGTTCAGGCGACGGGCATGGCGAAGGCCGCCGCCGCTGATCCCACGCCGCTCTCGGCCGGTCCGACAGGCGCGCGCTCACAGGCCGCGGCCTCGCAGGCGGCAGCCGCGCAGCAGGGCAACGAGAGTTCGTCAAAGGCAATGCCCGCGACGTCGGGCTTCGAGGCCGTCACGGCCAATGTCGAACGCGCCGTCAAGGCCTCGGCCCGGGACGCATTGCCGGAGGCGACCAAGGTCACCGTGGTCCAGCAGGAGACCCATCTGCCCCCGGCGCAGTTCAACGCTCCGCAACAGGTCGCCAATGCGGTGGTCGCCGAGCTGAAGGAATCCTCGGCGCCGACGGCGTCCGCAGCCCCCGATCTCGCCGGGTCCCAGACTAATGCGCCGGACCAGCCGCTCAAGATCCTGACCGTCAACCTCGAGCCGCCGTCGCTCGGCAATGTCACCGTGCGCCTCCGCCTCGTCGGCTCGGAGGTCTCCGTCCACCTCGCGGCCGAGCGCAAGGACACGAGCCAGATGCTGGACCAGCAGCGCGACTCGATCCGCGAGCTGATGCAGTCGGCCGGCTACGTCGCCGACGTCGCCCACGTCCAGCATGGCTCGCTGGACGGATTCCAGAGCGGCTCCGGCCAGTCGCAGCCGCAGCCCTCGGGCCAGCAACAGCCCTCGTCACAGTCGCAAGGCACGTTCGACGGCGCCGGCACGTCGTCGGGACAATCGGACGGCGATGCGAGACAGGCCCGGCAGGAGCGCCAGTCCAACCAGGAGACGCGTCATGACCAGGACGTGGCGCCGCAGATTCGTCGCGGCCCTGTTTATCTGTAACGCCGGCGCCGCCGAGGCGGCCGCCGACAGCGCGCGCCCCTGCGAGCGCGAGATGGCGCGTGCGGCCCAGCAGCACGGGATTCCGCTCGGCATTCTCTATGCCGTCGGCCTCACCGAGACCGGACGGCGCGGGGCGCTCTATCCTTATGCGCTCGGCGCCGACGGTCAGACCGTGTTCGCCAAGGACATGGAGGACGCGATCGCGAATTTCGAGGCGATGCGAGCCAAGGGCATCAAGCTGATCGACCTCGGCTGCATGCAGATCAACCACTACTACCACGGCGACAAGTTCACCTCGGTGCGGGCGATGTTCGATCCCGCCCGGAATGTCGACTACGCCGCGCGCTTCCTGAAGGAGCTGAAACAGCGCGAGGGAAGCTGGACCATGGCGGTCGCCCGCTACAATGCGGGCCCCAACAACCAGCCGGCGCAGAAGCGCTATGTCTGTCACATCGTCGCTCATCTCGTCTCGAGCGGTTTCGGCGCGTGGACAGACAAGGCGCGCTCGTTCTGTCAGCCGAAAACGACCTGACAACATGAAGTTGTGCACGGTTCCCAATCATCAGCCCCGCGCAAGCAAGAACCCTCATTGTAGCTGCAACCTACCAAAGGAGCCCAATCCATGAGCCTGTATGGTGTTATGCGCACCGGCGTTTCCGGCATGTCCGCGCAATCCAACAAGCTGTCGACGGTTTCGGACAACATCGCGAACGTCAACACCACCGGTTACAAGCGGGCTTCGACGGAATTCTCGTCACTGATCCTGAAGAGCGGTTCGGGCAATTACGATTCCGGCGCCGTCGAGACGACTGTCCGCTACGCCATCAGCGACGCAGGACACACGCAGTTCACCACGTCGACCACGGACCTCGCGGTCCAGGGCAACGGCTTCTTCGTGGTGTCGAACGCCAACAACACGCAGCAATATCTGACGCGTGCCGGCTCGTTCGTGCCTGACGCCCAGGGTAATCTGGTCAACGCGGCTGGCTATTACCTTCTGGGGCAGCCCGGTAAAGTGACCAATTTCTCGCAGAACAGCCTGTCCGGCATGCAGATCGTCAACATTGCCCAGGTTTCGCAAGTGCCCGTGCCGTCGACGGCGGGGACGCTCACGACCGGCAATCTGGACCCGAAAGCGGCTGTGATCGCCGGTCCGCCCGGCCCGGCGTCGTACTCATCGAAGAGCTCGATCGTGGCCTACAACAATATCGGCCAGGCCGTTACGCTCGACGTCTACATGTCCCACACTGCGACGGCCGCCGGCTCGGACACCTGGCAGATCCAGGCTTATAACTCCGCGACGGGTACGTCGGTCGGCGCCGCCACCACCTTCACCTTCGATACCACGGCAACCGGCAAAGGCGCGCTGGCCGCGGCGAGCCCGACGACTCTTTCCTTTACCGTTCCCGGCGGTGCGGCGGTGACCATGGACCTGTCGAACATGACGCAGACCGGAACCGACTTCAGCTTCAAGGCAACCGTCAACGGCAGCGCCCCCGCCGCGATCGACAAGGTCGACGTCGACGACGCCGGCCACGTGACGGCCATCCTCAAGAACGGGCAGCAGCTGACGCTCTACACGATCATGCTCGCCGACGTCCCGAGCCCCGACAATCTGACGCCGGAGCCTGGCAACGTCTATTCGACCAATATGAACTCCGGCAACGCGCAGGCCGGGAATGCCGGCACCGGCGGACTCGGGACGATCCAGTCCGGCGCCCTGGAAGACTCCAACGTCGATCTCGCGGATGAGCTCACCGGGATGATCGAGGCCCAGCGCGGCTTCACCGCGAACTCGAAGTCGTTCCAGACCGGCGCGGATCTGCTCGACGTCGTCGTCAACCTGAAGCGCTGAATTTCTCAGCGCCCATTTCGGGCAAGCGCAAATCATGTCCCTTACCGCTGCTCTCGACTCCGCTCGCGCTTCGCTCATGGCGTCGGGCATCCAGTCCTCGACGATCTCGCGCAATATCGCCGGTGCCAGCGCCGCCGGCTATTCGCGCAAGATCGCCGTGCTGGACAATCTGCCCGGGGCCGGCGTCTATGTGGCGTCGATCCAGCGCGCCGCCAGCTCAGGTCTCTACAACAACGTCCTGACCGCGACCTCGTCGTCGGCCAAGCAGGGCGCGATCTATGACGGTCTCCAGAAGATCGCATCTGCCACGGTGGACGATACGGAGCTCGACCAGTCGCCGACGGCGCAGCTCAATGCGCTGAAGAAGGCGCTGCAGCAATATGCCAACGCCCCCGACAACACCACGCTGGCGCAGGCGGCGATCACGTCCGCCAAGGACATGGCGACGGCGCTCAACCAGGCGACCAATACCGTGCAATCGGTCCGTGAGGGTGCGGACGCCGACATGGCGACCTCGGTCGCCAACATCAACCAGCTCCTTACGCAGTTCGACAAGGTCAACAACGCGGTCGTGAGGGGGACGATTGCCGGTGACGACGTCACCGACTACCTCGACCAGCGGGACAGCATCGTTTCGAAACTGTCGCAGGAGGTCGGCGTCTCGATGTCGATCCGCGCTAACGGCGACGCTGCGCTTTACACCGATAGCGGTGTCGTGCTGTTCGACAAGACGGCGCGAACGGTCAGCTTCACGGCGACCAACATCTATACGGCGGGCACCACCGGCAATGCGGTCTATATCGACGGTGTGCCGGTAACCGGCGCCAATTCGGTGATGCCGCTGAAGTCGGGTAAGCTCGCCGGCCTCGCTCAGCTGCGTGACCAGGACTCCGTCACCTATCAGAGTCAGCTCGACGAAATCGCGCGCGGCCTGATCAACACATTCAGGGAGAGCGATCAGACCGCGGCGGCGCTGCCCGACGTTCCCGGTCTCTTCACCTATCCCGGCGCGCCGGCGATACCGGCGAGCGCCACCGTCTCGGTCGGCCTTGCCGGCCTGATCAGTGTCGCGGCGTCGGTCGATCCGGCGCAGGGCGGCAATCCAAATCTGCTGCGCGACGGTGCGATCAGCGGTAACGTTGCTTACCGATACAACACCGCCGGCAACGCCGGCTACTCGGCCCGGCTACAGCAGCTCATCGGGGGCATGGATGCGTCGCAGCCGTTCGATGTGACCACGCAAGGCAAGCCGAGTGGCAGCTTGATCGACTTCGCGTCGTCGTCGACGAGCTGGATCGAAAACCAGCGCAAGACCGCGGACTCCAACGTCACCTACCAGAAGACGCTGCTCGACCGCAGCACCGCGGCGCTGTCCAACGTCAGCGGCGTCAACATGGACGACGAGATGTCCTTGATGCTTCAGGTCGAGCGCACCTATTCGGCCTCGTCGAAGATCATCTCGACCGTCGACGAAATGTTGCAGAGCCTGCTGGCCGCCGTGGGGAATTAAGCCATGATGAGCGCGAACTACATCTCGACCTTGATGCTGTCTTCGTCGTTGAGGACCTCGATCACGAACAACCAGGCTGCGCTGAGCAAGGCGTCGAAGGAGGCGACCACCGGCCGTTTCGCCGATGTTGGCCTCGAGCTTGGTGCCACGACGGGAAGCGACGTCACCCTGCGGGCGGACTGGAGCTTCGCCGATCAGCTCGTCGATACCAACGAGCTCGTCTCGGGACGCCTCGACGTGACGCAAACCCGGATCACCCAGCTCGGCACGACCGCAACGGACTTCCTCAAGGACTTGATCGCGGCCCGCAGTACCGACAACGGCGGGCGGATCGTCCTGCCGCCTGCGTCCGCCAACCTCCAGGATCTGATCGGCGCGCTGAACGTCTCGTATAATGGCTCGTATCTCTTCTCGGGCATCAACACGCAGAACACGCCGATCACGGCCTACGCCACGGGCTCCGCCAGCAAGAACCAGGTCGACGCCGATTTCCTTGCGGCCTTCGGCTTCTCGCAATCTTCAGCGGGCGTCAGCGGCATTACCCCGGCCCAAATGCAGACCTTTCTCAACACCACCTTCGATGCCGAGTTCGCGAGCCCGGCCTGGAATACCAACTGGTCATCGGCCACTGACCAGGTCATGCAAAGCCGTATCTCCACGACCGAGGTCGCTGATACGTCCGTCAGCGCCAACCAGACCGGCTTCCGCAAGCTCGCCGAGGCCTACACCATGATGGCGGATCTCGGGAATGCAAAACTCAGCCAAGGAGACGTTCCAGGTCGTCGTGGACAAGGCCATCGGCCTCATTGGTGGTGCGATCACGGACCTCGCCACGCTCGGCGGCGGCGTCGGCACGGTCCAGCAGCGGATCACCTCAGCAACGAACAAGCTCAAGACGCAGCAGGACATTCTGAACAATCAGATCGTCGGTATGGAGAAGGTCGACCCAACCGAGGCATCGGTCCGGGTCAACACCTTGCAGACCCAGATCCAGACGGCGCTGGCGCTGACCTCGCAGCTCCAGAAGATCAGCCTCATCAACTATCTCTGAGCCAAGGCTCATTGCAAGGTTCGCTCCTTTTGTCTTGCTATTCGGTTTCCCCGCAGAGTGGTCCTGATGACGTTTGAAGCCTATGAAGCTGTCGTTGAAGAGAGCGGCTATCAGGAGAGAGGCCGCGAGCGACAGGCGCTCAGCCTCGGCATCGACCGGCTCGAGCGGATCGAGAAGGGGCCCTTTAGTTTCGAGGATCTGGTCCAGAGCCTGCTCTATGTGCGCCGGCTGTGGACGATCTTCATCGAGGATCTCTCGCACCCGGAGAACGGCCTCCCGGACAAGCTGCGCGCCGACATCATCTCGATCGGCTTGTGGGTCATCAAGGAGGCGGATCGCCTTCGCGAAGAGAAGTCGGGCGACGTGATGCAGCTCATCGAAATCAACCGCCTGATCCGAGACGCACTTTAATGAAGATCTCCTTGCGGGCGGGCGAACGGATCTACATCAACGGTGCGGTGCTGCGCGTGGACCGCAAGGTCTCCGTCGAGCTCGTCAACGACGTGATGTTTCTGCTCGAGGGGCAGATCATGCAGGCCTCCGACGCCACCACGGCGATGCGGCAGCTGTATTTCATCGTCCAGCTCATGCTGATGAACCCCACCGATGTCCGCGATGCCTCGGCGCTCTACGGCCAGCATCACGCGGCCCTGGTTGCGGTGTGCGAAAGCCGCGAGATGCTGGACGGGCTTGTCGCGATCGACGAGCTGGTCGGGGCAACCCGTTACTTCGAGGCGCTGAAGCGGATCCGGGCGCTGTTCCCGGTGGAGCAGGCTATCCTGGCCGGCGTCGCCACCGACATCCCATTCGAGGCTGCCTGACAGCGGAGAGGCTACATGAACGTCACCAGCGCGACCGACAGCACCAGCAAGTCGTCCAGTTCGACCAGCTCCACGACGTCCACGTCGAGCAACAGCGTCGACTACAATACCTTTCTTCAACTTCTCGTCGCCGAGATGAAGAACCAGGATCCGACCAATCCGATGGATACCTCGCAATATATGAGCCAGTTCGCCCAACTCTCGACGGTCGAGCAGGCCATGCAGACCAACACCAAGCTGGATGCGCTGCTGTCTTCGCAGTCGTTGTCGCAGGCCGACGGGCTGATCGGAAAAACCGTCAGCTTCACCGACGCGACCGGAGCGACCTTCTCCGGCAAGGTCAAGTCGATCTCCATCAACAGCGACGGCTCCGTCGCGACCCTCGAGAACGGCACGAAAGTCGCGGTCGGGCCCGGCCTCACGATCAGCCAGTCATGAACGAGAGAGACGCCCTCGACATCGTCCAGGCGGCGATCTGGACCATCATCGTCGCCTCGGGGCCTGCCGTCGGCGCGGCGATGCTGGTCGGCACCATCATTGCACTGATCCAGGCCCTGACCCAGATCCAGGAGGTCACGCTGACCTTCGTTCCGAAGATCATCGTCATTCTCGTGGTCGTCGCCATCTCCGGCTCCTTCATCGGCGCGCATCTCTCCACCTTCACCGAGATGGTCTATTCGCATATCGAGCGCGGCTTCTGATCCCGCGGGCCGACCGGCCACCACCCTCGCGTAAGCTTTGCACGGCAGATTACCGGGCGGACCCTCTGCCGGTGACCCATGGCCGATACGTTAGCTGCTAGCCTGCCAAACCCGCGACGACTCGGGGCGGATGCCTTTTTTGCGGGCGGCATCGTGGCCATGCTCACGATCCTGTTCCTGCCGATACCGCCGATCCTGATCGATCTCGGCCTGGCGTTCTCGATCGCGCTGTCGGCGCTGATCCTGATGGTCGCGCTGTGGATCCAGCGGCCGCTCGACTTCTCCGCATTTCCGACCGTGCTGCTGATCGCAACGATCCTGCGGCTGGCGCTCAACGTCGCGACCACCCGCCTGATCCTGTCGCGCGGCGGGGAGGGCGAACAGGCCGCGGGCCATGTCGTCGCCGGCTTCTCGAAATTCGTCATGGGCGGCGACTTCGTCATCGGCCTGATCATCTTCGCGATCCTGGTCACGGTGAATTTCGTCGTGATCACCAAGGGTGCTACGCGTATCGCGGAGGTCGGCGCCCGTTTCACCCTGGACGCCATCCCCGGTAAGCAGATGGCGATCGACGCTGACCTGTCCGCGGGCCTGATCGACGACAAGGAGGCCCAGCGCCGGCGCCGCGAGCTCGAAGAGGAGAGCGCGTTCTTCGGCGCCATGGACGGTGCTTCGAAATTCGTCCGCGGCGATGCCATCGCCGGCCTGATCATCACCGCGATTAACATCTTCGGCGGCATCATCATCGGCGTCACCCATCACGGCCTGACGCTGTCGCGCGCCGCCGACGTCTATACGAAGCTCTCTGTCGGCGACGGCCTGGTGTCGCAGATGCCGGCGCTGATCGTGTCGCTGTCAGCGGGCCTGCTTGTTTCCAAGGGCGGCACCAGGGGCTCGGCGGAGCAGGCCGTGCTGCGGCAGCTCAGCGGTTATCCGCGCGCGGTGTCGGCCGCCGCATTGATGATGTTCGTGCTCGCCATCATGCCGGGGCTGCCGATGGCGCCGTTCGTGCTGCTCGGCGGCGTCATGGCCTTCGTCGGCTACACGCTGCCCAGGCGTCAGGCGGCGCGGGATCGGAAAGAGGATGCGCGCAAGGCCGACGAGCGCGCCCAGACCGCGGCCAAGGAATCGGTCAAAGAATCGCTCAAGACCGCCGAGATCGAGCTGGCGCTCGGCGGTCATCTTTCGGTCCATCTGCTGGGATCGCGCACCGAGCTCAGCCATCGCGTGGCCAAGATCCGCAAGAAGTTCGCCAAGCAATACGGCTTCGTCATTCCCGAGATCAAGCTCACCGACAATCTGTCGATCGATCCCAAGGGATACCAGATCCGGATCCACGACACCCGCGTCGCGCATGGCGAACTCAGGCTCGGCGAGGTGCTGGTGCTGGTCGACAAGGACGGCAAGCCCGACGTGCCCGGCGAGGAGGTGATCGAACCCGCCTTCGGCATGAAGGCGCTGTGGGTGACGGAAGCCTTCACCGACGAAGTCAAGCGGCAGGGCTGCAAGCCGGTCGACAATCTGTCGGTGCTGCTCACGCATCTGAGCGAGGTGATCAGGGCGAACCTCGCCCAGCTCCTCTCCTACAAGGACATGCGCGCGCTGCTCGACCGGCTCGATCCGGAATACAAGCGCCTGATCGAGGATCTCTGCCCGTCACAGATCTCCTATTCGGGCCTGCTGGCGATCCTGAAGATCCTGCTGGCCGAGCGCGTGTCGATCCGCAATCTCCACCTGATCCTCGAGGCGATCGCCGAGATCGCGCCCCATGTGCGGCGCTCCGAACAGGTGGCGGAGCATGTCCGCACGCGGCTTGCACAGCAGATCTGCGGCGACCTCTCCGACAGCGGCGTGCTCAACGTGGTCCGCCTCGGCAATCGCTGGGATCTCGCCTTCCACCAGAGCCTGAAGCGCGACGCCAAGGGGGACGTCGTCGAATTCGACGCCGATCCGCGCCTGATCGAGCAGTTCGCGACGGAAGCCAGCGCCGCGATCCGCAAGTTCACCGAGAACGGCACCAGCGTGGTGCTGGCGGTGACCCCGGAGGCCCGTCCCTATGTCCGGATGATCCTGGAACGGGTGTTCCCGACACTGCCGGTCCTGTCGCATGTGGAGGTCGCGCGCAGCGCCGAGATCAGAGCGCTCGGAGCCATATCGTGATCAGCAGCCTCGCCGACAGCGTGCTGGTGACTTTCATCGTGTTCTGCAGGATCGGCGCCTGCCTGATGTTCGTGCCCGGCTATTCCAGCGTCAACGTTCCGGCCCAGGTCCGCCTGTTCATCGCGCTCGTCACGACGTTTGCACTGACGCCAATCCTGATCGCGGTCCTGAAACCTCTGACGGACCAAGCGGCGCCGCTGACGCTGGCACTCCTGATCGGCTCCGAGGTCCTGGTCGGAAGCGTCATCGGCCTCGGCGGGCGCGTGTTCTTCCTGGCGCTTCAGACCATGGCGACCGTGATGGCAAGCGCGATCGGGCTCAGCAATATCCCGGGCACGCCGATCGGCGACACCGATCCGGCGCCGGCCCTGGTGCCGCTGATCATGGCGTCCGTCACCACGCTGTTCTTCATGACCGACCAGCACTGGCAGGTGCTGCGCGGGCTGATGAACTCCTACGACGTCTGGCATCCCGGTGCGAGGCTCGGCGGCAGCATGGCGCTCGACCAGCTGGTCAGCCGCCTGTCGGAGGCGTTCGTGCTGACGCTGCGGATCGCCAGCCCGTTCATCGTCTATTCGGTCATCGTCAACCTCGCGGTCGGCCTGATCAACAAGCTGACGCCGGCGATTCCCGTCTACTTCATCTCCGTGCCGTTCGTGCTGTTCGGCGGCTTCCTGCTGCTCTATCTCACCAGCGACGAGCTCCTGACGCAATTCATGCTGGGCGTCTCGTCCTGGCTGTCGGAATGACCGTCATGAGGTCGCGCGCAGACAAGCTCGGTCGGATGGTCTCGCTCGTGAAGCTCCAGCTCCGGCTGTCCGAATGGCAGCTCGCGCACTTGCGGCAGCAGGAGCGCAGCCTGCAGGACGAACAGGAATGGCTGGTCGGGGCGCTGAACGAGGGCAAGCCGCCGGCGGGGTCGTCGAGCGCGTCGATCGCGCGGCGCCTCAACAGGACGAGCGTCGGCGCGCGCGCCGTGAATGAGCAGGCTTCGCGGCAGCTCGACCAGGTTCGTGCGGAGAGCCGGCGCGTGAAACAGCTCGAGGAAGTCGCCAAGGCGGCGCTCGCGGACAAGCTTCGCGAGGCGGAGAAGCGCTCGCTCGAGGAGATGACGGGAACAAGCCTCACCGTGCGCGAGTGGACGCCACGGCCAGCCAGCCGGAACAAGACATGATCGTGACAGCGACACCCGACCTCGTTCTCGACGTTATCGAGGCCGCCGATCCCGTGACGCAACGCGCGGCGACCGCGAAGCTCGATGCGCTGAAATCATCCGCCGCCGATTTCGCCGCGACGATGGACGCGGAGGCCGGCAAGGCCGCGGCGGCTGGTGCCGATCAATCCGCGGCGAAGGTTTCCGAAGCGCAGTCGGGTGCGGTGAACGGGGCGCCGGTGCAGGTGATCAAGGCGCCAGCGTCCGGCGAGGTCTATCGGAAGTTCGAGGCGTTCATCCTCCAGACCTTCGTCGAGACGATGCTGCCGAAGGAATCCGAGGAACTCTTCGGCAAGGGGACCGCCGGCAGCGTCTGGAAGTCGATGCTGGCGGAGCAACTCGGCAACCAGCTCGCGAAGGGCAAGGGCATCGGCATTGCGAGGCAGCTTGCCGGCGCGCATCCGGCGGGGCCGGACGTGACGGGGAAGGCCGGATGATGATCCGAGGAATGGGTGACAGAAGTTGAGGGGTGAATTTCCAATGCAGGCACAAGAAGGCGCGGCGGTCCTGGTGATGGAGCAGCCGGTCGTGGACGCCGAGGCGATGACGGTTGAAGCGGCATCGAGCAATGCGCTGTTGCCCGTGCTGCTGCCGAATGTCGGCGGCGAGGCGGTGGTCGACAGGGCCGAGGCGGCGAGAGCGGACGAAGTGCGCGGCCTGCTGGCGGCGATCCGCAGGCTCGAGAGCATCGTCGAGGAGGAGACGGTTGCGCTCGCGACGGGCAAGAAGATCGATTTCGACGATTTCAGCGCCCGCAAGAGCCGGAGCATGCTCGAGTTCGTCCGCCTGATGCGGGCGCGGATGCATCTCGGCAGCGAGGTCGAGATCACCGAGGAGGTCCAGCGGCTGCGCGAGAAGCTGGAGCGGAATCGTTCCATCCTCGAAATGCATTACGACGCGGTGCGCGAGGTCGCGACCATCATCGTCAAGGCAATCAAGGATGCCGATTCGGACGGCACCTATACCGGTCGCGCAACGCAGGACGGAAAATGATCAGACTCGTGCTTGCCGGGCTCTGGGTCTGCATCCTCACGGCAGGCACGAGCTACGCCGTGGCCTATTGGAAGGAAAACGGCAGCCTGCTGCCGGCAAAGGACGCATATCTCGACGGGCTCCAATACCAGAAGACGCGGGCGCTGAGCGTGCCCATGGTCGAGAACGGCAATGTGCAGGGCTACATCGTCGCGCGCTTCGTCTACACCGTGGAGGCGCGGACCATGCACCAGCTCAACGTTCCGCCGGAGCCGTTCGTCGTCGACGAGGCCTTCCGCAGGATCTATGCCGACGACCGCCTCGATTTCAGGAAGCTCGCGCGCTACGACCTCTCCATCCTCACGACGGGCATCAAGCAGCGCGTCAACGAGCGGATGCAGGCCGACGTCGTCCAGGACGTCCTGGTCGAGGACTTCAACTACGTCTCGAAGGAAGAATTCCAGCAGAAACCCTAGCGCATGGCCCGGACAGGCGCGAAGCGGCTTTCCGGAAGGATCGTGCTCGACCTGGAAACCAAAGCGCGCCCCTGATCTCGCAGCGCTTTGGTATGGCGGCGCCTCGCGCCTCCGGACCTTGCCTTCTGCCGTCTCAGCCGCCGAAAGTACAACGGCCTCTGCGAAGGTGCTCCGCAGAGGCCGTTGTCGTTTTTCGCGGCAGCGCTCAGCCGCGTCAGTTACCGGCCGGATAGGCCGCCGGGGCGATGTGCGCCCGGTTGAGGAGGATGCCGACCTCGTCGAGCTCCTGCATCGGCACGTCGACGGTCTCGCCGGCGGGAATGTTGAGGCGGTATCCGACATAACGCCGGGCCACGATCGCGTCGAAGCCGAGGCGGTCGCGGAGCTTCTTGCGCAGTTTGCTGACGTGGCTCTCGATCACGCTCTCGTCGAAGGTCGACTCGAAGATGCCGTAGACCGCGTTGAAGATCTGCGTCTTGGTGATCCACTTGCCGTGGTTGCTGACCATATATTCGAGAATACGCAATTCACGGCGGGGCAGGGTGAGGGCGTGGCCCGCGATCTCGGGGTCGCGCCCGTTGAAGAAGACCTGGATCCTGGTCTCGCAGGGTCTCGGCAACTCGCCCACCCGGCGGCGCGCGATCGCGGCCGTTCGGGCGAGGATCTCGCGCAGGTGAATCGGCACGTACACGACGTCGTCAACGCCCGATTCGAACAGCTCCAGCGTGTTCTTGAGCATCTTCTGGCCGCTCATGGCGATGATGGGAGCCGAGGAGCGCTTGCGCATCGCCCGCGGCAGGCTTCCGCGGGCGTCGCAATCCCCGAGGAGGAAGGCGTCGACCGCTGCCAGGTCCGATTCACTCGCAGATTGCAGCCAGTCCCAGAATTCTCCGGAGGAGAAGCCGATCGACGATACGCCTTCGCGAACGAGCCCTCCAACGTAGCTGTTCGTGACGCTCTCACGATCATCAACGATAATATACATCAGTCTTTCGCCCCTGTTTCGCACTTATCGCGGCCGGTTGGTTGTTGTGATGCCCGGCTCGGCGACCATGCTGTTTGACGATATTTCCATCCCGCGAACCGTTGTTATGGTTTCGATATTCGCGGGCAGCCCTACGCATTCAGTGCCTGCGTTTTCCGCGGGCCTGTTACTTCGACTCGATACTGAACGCTTACTGCGTGAGGCTCGGCGGGTGTCTTACGGATCACCTCGCGGAGCGGATTGAGACAGCGACCTAGAACAGTTGCGCCAAGTTGCTTATCGCGTCCGAACGCTACTGAACCTTGCCGATCTCCTCGCCAACTGGCGAGAATCACTTGGATAGGACCGTAACAATTGCCGATTTCCGATCAAGCGCGCGCATCAAAGCGGTTGCTATGTGTGTTTGATGCTGTTGGTTTGTTTCGAGTTGTTTCTTGATATATTCATTCGCATCAGTTGATTTGGATTTTGAACTAGTTTTGCACCGTGACGGATCTATAGTTCCGCATCCCCGTATAATCACAGCTATTTCGGGTGGTGCTGCGGGGTATGCGTATGGAGGGGTTTTCAACCCCGGATTGACTCTCTCCACCGGTTTTCCACATGCGACAATTCGACTCATGTGTGGCGAGGCGACTCCAGCTTGGCGAAATCTTGGCGAGGGTGTGTCTTTCGAGTCGCACTCTCGCCACGTGCGTGACGCGTTTGACTCATGCGACGTCGCATCGTGCGTCATGAAAAGTTTTCGATGCGCACGTTTCGGGCAAGCTTCGACAAATAAATTCGTCGTTCGATAGATCTAACCGAACGGAGCATTCTCGCATGTTGTCCGATGGAAAAGCTCGTCCCAACGAGACCGCTGACGTTTCCTCGGCGGCGAAGCCGGCTCCGGAGCCACGCAATACAAGGGACAGCGCGACGCAAACAGCCAAGCCGGCCGCGAGCGCAAAGCGTGCGTCGGCTGCGGCGAGCGACGAAGCGCTGGCGAAAGAGGCGCTCGAGGGGCTGAAGCGCATTCGCGCCAAGGCGCGCCTCGACAAGATGGCGATACCCAAGCCCGCGCCGGTCGTGATGAAGCCGGCCGTGATCGTGGCCAAGCCGCCGCCGCCCCGTCCGACCTGGGTCGCGCCGCTCGCAACGTTGGCGGTCGCCGCCATCCTGGTGGTCTGCGCCTGCACCGGTGTGATCGCCTATCTCACCACGCAGCCCGCCCAGAACAATGTCGCGGCCAATACGGAGATCAGGAATCTGCGCGAGACGGTCGCCCAGCTGCGCAAGCAGGTGTCGGGCGTGTCCGAAAATCTCGACGGCCTGCGCACCGCGGTCGATCAATCGAGCAAGGCGACCAACGATCGCTTCGGCAGGTTTGCCGAGAATCTGGACCGCATCGAGCGGGTGAGCTCGTCCTCGACGGTCAAGCTCGACAAGCTCGCCCAGGCGCAAGCCCAGGCTCCGGCGCCGACAGTGGCGCAATCGCAGCCGTCGTCGCAGGCCGCGCCGATGATGGCTTCGCTCGCAGCGCCCGAGGTCACGGGCTCGGTGTCTCCCTCCGAGCGCGCATCAGTGCCGCGGAAGGTGGTCAAGGGCTGGTCGGTGCGCCAGGCCTATGAGGGGATTGCGATCCTGCAAAGCCCGAACGGCGTCATCGAGGCCGTGCTGGGGCAGCAGGTGCCCGGCCTTGGCCGCATCGAGGAGATCCGGAACGAGAACGGGCGCCTTGTGGTCGAATCCAGCGGGGGCGTGATCTACTCGTCGCGCAAGGCAACGCCGTGATCGAGCGCCGCCTCTATTGGCGGTGATGCTCGAAGCTGGTGCATAGCAGATCAACCTCCGGCTCCGCGATTGGCGCGCGAAACAGGCGGCAGCTGAACTCGACCGTCGTCTTGCCGTCCGCCGCGGTGCGATCTTCCCGGAGGAAGATGCAGCGCTTGCAGACGTCGGTATGGTGCCGCTGCTCGGCCGCGTCCGACTGGTCCAGCACGTGGCGGAGCGCGTCGCGGAAGCGGATCTTGGCCTCGTCGTCGAGCACGGCAATCGCCTCAACGAGAACGTTAACGGGATCGCGCGCCAGGAACTTCTTGCCCGGCTGCGTAACGCTCAGCATCACCGACCGCTTGTCCTTGGCCGAGCGCTTTCGCTCGAGATAGCCGAGCCGTTCCAGCTCGCCGATGATGAACGAGGCGGTGCCGCGCGTGGTGCCGACGTAACTCGCGAGCGCCGACGGCGTGCGGGAAAACCGGTTGGCGCGGGAGAGGAAGCGCAGCGCCATCCACTCGCGATCGCGCAAGCCGTGCTTGGTGCCTTCGAACCAGAGGATTCGTGCGACCTGCTCCAACAGTTCAATCGATTCGCGAGCCAAATTCATTTCACTTCCAAGTCGGATAAAGCTTTATTCAACTGAGCCTTCGGGGGAGCGCAATCGGGGTGGACGAGAATGAAACCCGCGGGCGATCCTTGGTCGGACGGCGCGCCCACTGGGAAGACGTCCTCCGTTTCCGGAGATGGAACTTCCGGCCGTGGAACTAGAGCGTCACAAAGAAAGTTCGAGTAAACCGCGCGGCTCAACTCTTCTGAAAATTTCAGTCAAATGACGGCGGCTTGCGCGCGGGATTCCGATAGCGCGCAACATCCCGGCAACATGATGTGTCGTTGCGGCCGCGATGGAGCCCATTTGTTGCGGCGAAGCGTTTCGAATTGCGCGAGGGGTGGAGTGTCTGCAGCTTCTGACCGCGTGAGGTGCGGCGGAAGAACCCCTATTTTCGGTTAATGGATGTTGCGCCGCAGCGCAGCCACGCGGTTAAATCGGGCACACGATCAAATCCGGAAAGCTTGCGCGTGGGCCTTGCGCGGACGATCGCCGGCCAGCGGCATCATCTCGATTCAGCTCAGGCAGGACATGGGGGAGCGGCGTCAGGGACATGCCTGAAGACCGCATGCTCGCAGGCTGGTGATTTGCGTTTCCCCGGCGACTCTTGGCGAATGCATCGCCCCCCGGGGGTACCATTGCAGGCAGCAGGAAGGGATAGACTGATGAGTTTCGAAACGATCATGACATCCGACGTCGTCGGGCTGACGAAAGTTGCCCCGGTCTCGCGTCGCGGATTCATGAGCGCGACCGCGGCCGTCGCCGCCGGCTACACGCTTGCGGCAGGTCCCGTCCGTGCCGAGGTGATCGCGACGGATACCAAGGGCCTCCAGGCCGGCGACGCCAGGATCAAGGTCGGCACCGAGGAGATGCCTGCCTATTTCGCCCGCCCCGCCGGCAACACCAAGGCGCCGGTGATCATCGTGGCGATGGAGATTTTCGGCCTGCACGAATACATCAAGGACGTGACGCGGCGCCTGGCCAAGCTCGGCGCATTCGCAATCGCGCCCGACTATTACTTCCGCAAGGGCGTCGACCTGACCAAGGTGACCGACATCAAGGACCTGTTGGCGGTCGTGAATGCCAAGCCGGACACCGAGCTGCTGTCCGATCTCGACGCGACGGTGGCGTGGGCGGGATCGCAGGGCGGCGATACCGCCAAGCTCGGTATCATCGGCTTCTGCCGCGGCGGGCGCACCGTCTGGGAATATGCCGCTCACGGCGGTACTCTCAAGGCGGGTGTCGCCTTCTATGGGACGGTGGTCGACCCCGCCAATCCACTGTGGCCAAAGAGCCCGCTCCAGCTCGCACCCGAGATGAAGACGCCGGTGCTTGGCCTCTATGGCGGCGCCGATACCGGCATTCCCGTTGCGCAGGTCGAGCAGCTCAAGGCGGCGCTCGAGCAGAACAAGAAGACGGCCGAATTCAAGATCTACCCCGAAGCGCCGCACGGCTTCCATGCCGACTACCGCGGCAGCTACCGCAAGGACGCCGCGGAAGATGCCTGGAAGCAGGCCGAGGCCTGGTTCAAGAAATATGGCGTCCTGAGCTGACGCCGGAGCATGATCCGGAAAAGTGTGCAGCGGTTTTCCGACAAGATCATGCTCAAGCAATTCAAGAGGCGGCCCGCACGGCCGCCCTTTCTGTTTCAGCGTGCCGATCTCACTTCACCATCGCGCCATAGACGATGTCCTGGACCTGCTCGCGGTAGTATTTCCTGAGCTCACCGGGCGCCGCGGTTCCGACCACGACGACGAGACGCTCCCTGGGATCGCAGAAGAACTGCGTTCCGAACGCGCCGTTCCAGGTGAACCCGCCGGGGTTGCCGGGGACCGACGACACCCCTTCGCCGGTGCGGACCGCAACCGCGAGGCCAAAGCCGAAACCGGCGCGATGCGGCTCGATGACCGCCACGTTGTTCTTGATCTCGGGGCCGAGATGGTTGGTCGTCATGTGATGCACGGTCTTCGGGCCGAGGATGCGCTGGCCGTCGAGCTCGCCGCCGTTGAGCAGCATCTGCCCGAGGCGGATGTAGTCGCCGACCGTCGCGAACGAACAGGCGCCGCCGCAGTCGAACCTGGTCGGCGTGTCCAGCAGCTTGATGGCTTGCGGCTTCCCCGTCAGCGGATCGTTGGCGAACGGGCGGGCGAGGCGAGGGCGCTGCGCGTCGGTCGGGTGGAAGGTCGCGTCCTTCATGCCGAGCGGCTGCCACACATTGGCGGCGAGATAGTCGCCGAGCCGCTGTTCGCTCACCTTCTCGACGACGGCGCCGAGCACATCGATCGAAAAGCCGTATTCGAACTCGGTCGAGGGCTGATGCGCCAGCGGCAGCTTTGTGATGCGGTCGATGAAGGCCTGCGTGTCGCCTTCGATCGCCGGCGCGACGCCATCAGGGTATTGCCGCGCCACCGGGCTCGAACTGTCCGGGCGACCGCCATACATCAATCCGGACGTATGCCGGTAGAGATCGTGGATGAAGATCGGCGAGGCCTGCGGCTCGAGCTTGAGCGAGCCGTCGGCCTGCTGAACGCCGACCTTCATGTCGGCAAAGCCGGGATAGTAGTCGGACAGCCTGGCCTGGAGCGGCAACTGGCCCTTCTCCATCAGCGTCAGGCCTGCGACTGCGGCCATCGGCTTGGTCATCGAGGCCAGCGCGAAGATCGCGTCGACCGGCATCGGCGTGCCCTTGTCCGGATCGAGCAGGCCATAGGCCTTGTAGTGTACGAGCTTGCCGTCACGCGCCACTGCGACGACGGCGCCGGGCACGCGCTTTGCGGCGATTTCGCGGGCGAAGAAACTGTCGAGCCGTGCAAGACCCTGCTTCGAGAAACCGGCGTCGTCAGGATTGGCTTCGGGCAGCGGTGCGGCGCGCGCTGCACCGAATGCGATGACGGCAGCCGCCGCCGCGATCATGGCGATCGTCTTCTTCATTGTATCCTCCCAAGGCGAGCTCGTTTCGTTGTGGCTCGCGCGGCACCTAGATCACGATCGCACTGGGGCGAAGTCAAGCGCAGGCAGGGCATGTCTGGGAGGCGTCGGAGGTGGACCCTATCGTCCTTCGCCCGCGCGCCACAGCGCATCCAGGGCGTGGCGGTAGGTCGGATAGGCCAGCGTGACGCCGAGCTCGCGCTTCAATTTCGCGTTGGAGACGCGAGCGCTGCTGGCATAGAAGCTACGCGCCATCGCCGACATCTCGGCGGTCTCGAACGCCTCTTCGGGCGGCGGCGCGACGCCCATGAGCTGGGCGGCATAGGCGATCACGTCCTGCGGCGGCGCTGGCTCGTCGTCGCAGACGTTCCAGGTGCCGCTGCCCTGGTGACGAATCGCGGCAATGATCGCGCTTGCGATGTCGTCGGCGTGGATGCGGTTGAAGACCTGTCCGGGCTTGATGATGCGCCGGGCCGTTCCGGCGCGCAGCGTCACCAGCGCATTGCGGCCGGGACCGTAGATGCCTGCAAGCCGCAGGATCGCGACATCGCCGCGCCCGATATCCGTCCAGGCCTGCTCCGCTGCGAGCCGCATGCGTGTGCGATCGAGGGCGGCCTGCGGCGGCGTGCTTTCGTCCACCCAAGCGCCTGCGTGATCGCCATAGACGCCGATCGTGGACAGGTAGATGATCTTGCGCTGACGGCCCCCGGCCAGCACGTCCGCGCAGGCCGCGATTGCGGGATCGCCGGCGCTGCCGGGCGGGATCGAGATGAGAAGGACATCGGCGTCGCTGATACGTTCGGCCGTCTCGCGAGCCGGGCGGCTGCCGGAAAACGGGTGCACCTCGATGCCTGCAAGGTCATCCCGTTTCGCGGGATCGCGCACCGTGCCGGCGATGTGCGAGAACGTTCCGCCGAATCTGCGGACGAAATGCCTGGCGCTGTAGCCGAAGCCTAGAATGAAGAGCCGCATGCCTCTCCCGTGCAGGTCGGAGTTCCCGTCGCGCCAGCTGCGCGCTTCCGCTCATAAGGGATTTTTGGGTCCGGCAAAAGATATTGCAATTTTACGCGCCCGCCAGTGCGGGCGATGATCGCTCGTCACGGAGACGTCATGAGGAAGCGTCGATCATGCAGGCAGAAGCGACCGCCATAGCGCCATTGGACGCCGCGGAGCTGATCCGGCGCGCGGCCGCGCTGATCTTCGATGTCGACGGCACCCTGGCCGAGACGGAGGAACTGCATCGGCAGGCCTTCAACCATGCCTTTGTCCGCCACGGTCTCGACTGGCATTGGGACCGCGCCGTCTACAAGGACCTGCTGCGGGTGACAGGCGGCAAGGAGCGCATTCGCGCTCACCACGCTCGGCTGCGGATTGCCCGGCCATTGTCAGACGAAGACATCGCCGAGCTCCACCGCGTCAAGACCGCGCATTACGCCGCGCTGATCGAGACCGGCTGTTGCCCGCTGCGGCCGGGCGTGACGGACCTTCTGACCGCGGCGAAGGCCCGCGGCCAGCGGCTTGCGATCGCGACCACCACCTCGCACGGCAACATCGATGCGCTGCTGTCGCGGGCGCTGGGGATGCGCTGGGCCGCGGACTTCGATGCGATCGTTGCCGGCGACGACGTGCGGCACAAGAAGCCTGCGCCGGATGTCTATCTCGAAGTCCTGGCGCGGCTGAAGATGGAGCCTTTCGACTGCGTCGCAATCGAGGATTCCGCCAACGGCCTGATTGCGGCGTCGCGGGCGAACATCCCGGTTCTGATCACCCGCAGCATGTTCTTCCGGGACGATGATTTCGGCGCGGCACGGTTCGTGCTGGACGATCTGTCGGGGCTTCGATGAGGTCGCCAACTAAAAAACTGAAAAACAACCCCATGCACAGTAGAACGGGCCGGCGGGCCTGCCGCCTTCAGTGGACGCGGTGACTCGCTCTATCGTCTTCAGCCTGCTCGACAATCTGCGCAATCGGGCTCGACTGATGGTGAACCAGGCGCCAGTCGTCGCCGACGCGGCGAAAATGGTTGGCCGCGGCCAAGGCGGTGCCGTCGACGATCTCGATGCAGAGCACGCGCGCGCAGTCGCCGTCGACGATGGCCTGCGGCTCGGCGCAGACGATCTGCGGTCGCTCCGGATTTTGCAGGATGTCGCGCCAGCTCCCGATCACGGTGGCCCGCCCGATGATCGCAGGCCAGCCGGGATGGATGCAGGAGATGGCGTCGTCATCCGCCCACATCTGTTCCATTCCGGCGAAGTCGCCCGTTGAAAAGGCGGCGTAGAAGGCCGCGTTCGCGGCGATGACCTTGCTGTCCTTTGCCATGGCTCTCGGGTGAGGCAATGACAGGCAAAAATCAAGCGCGACTTCCGTCGACTTTGCGTTCGATTTGGACCGCAGTGCAGCATTACTGCCCAGTTTGTGGTCACGCAGAAACGTGCGTCTCCACCGCCCGCCGCGCGCCGTCCGCATAGAGACGGCCGAGCGCCGCGGTCACGGCCTCGCGCAGGCGCGGCTCGGCACCCAGCGGCCCGAACACTTGTCCGACCCCGAGCAGTGCGGGCGCGAGCCGTTCGGCGACAGGGCCCGCCTCGCGCGCCAAGCCTGCGAACTCGCCGGCGAGGGGATCGCGCACGTCGATGGCGCGGCCGTGCTCGTCGCGCGCGGTGACGTAGCGCATCCAGCCGGCCACCGCGAGCGCATGCGTCGCGATCGGCAGGTTCTTGGCGAGGCGATCCCGCATCGCGCCGAGCAGGCGTTGCGGCAGCTTTTGCGAGCCGTCCATCGCGATCTGCCAGGTGCGGTGATGCAGCGCCGGATTGGCGAAGCGCTTGAGCAGCGAGGCGCGATAGGCAGCAAGGTCGGTGCTCGCCGGCATCGTCAGCGTCACCGCGGCCTCTTCCATCACCTGCGCGGCGAGACGCGCGAAGTGCGGATCCTGCATGGTGTCGGCGATGGTCTCGTAGCCGGCGAGATAGCCGAGATAGGCGAGCGCGGAATGGCTGGCGTTGAGCAGCCGAAGCTTCATCAGCTCGAACGGCTTGACGTCGGTGACGAGCTCGACGCCCGCGGCGGCAAGATCGGGCCGGCCCGCCGCGAAGCGGTCCTCGACCACCCATTGCGTGAAGGGCTCGGTCATCACCGGCCAGGCGTCGCGGAAGCCCAGCGCGGATGACACCGCATCGCGGTCGGCATCCGTCGTCTCCGGCACGATGCGGTCGACCATGGTCGAGGGAAAGGCTGCGGTATCCGCGATCCACTTGCCGAGATCCTTCGAGCGCAGCGCCGCGAACTGCGTCACGATCCGTTGCACGGTGTGGCCGTTGGCGGCGAGGTTGTCGCAGCACAGCACGGTGAAGGGCGCAAGCCCCTGCGCCCGGCGGCGTGCCAGCGCAGCCACGATGAAGCCGGGGGCCGAGCGCGGCGCGTCAAAATTGTTGAGATCGTGCACGACATCAGGGTGCCGCTCGTCGAGATCGCCGGTCTGCGGCGTATGGCAATAGCCTTTCTCGGTGACGGTGAGCGAGACGATGCGAATGGCGGGATCGGCCATCCGCTCGATCAGCCGCGCCGGGTTCTCGCGTGCGACGACGCTGTCGAGCAGCGCGCCGATGACGCGGTGCTCGGTGCCTTCGGTGGCACGAACGGCAACGGTGTAGAGATGATCCTGCGGGGCGAGGGCATCGCGCGTATCCGGGCTGCGCAGGCTCGCGCCGACGATGCCCCAGGATGCGCTGCCTGTGGCAAGGCAATCGTCGATGACGACGGCCTGATGCGCGCGATGAAAGGCCCCGAGGCCCAGATGCACGATGCCGGGCGTGACGCGCGATCGGTCATAGGCCGGGCGGCGGATGGCCGGCGGCAGCCGGTCGAGATTGGCGCGGCCAAGACGCGTTGAATTATGGCGCATGGTCGTCTCTCCCTGTCTTTGGCCGCTGCTTGACATGGCGCCCGTCCTCGGTCAATGCTCCGGTCAATTGGTAAGGCCAATTATCCAAAATTGGCGGGCGGCGGGTTTGGACGACCCCGCGCGACCCTTTCGGGGAGGACCAGCGTGCCGCTGGAAGCTGTGGAGGCGAGACGGCTCTATCGCCAGGTCGCCGATCAATTGCGAAGCCTGATCGACAGCGGCGAGTACGCGGTCGGCAGCCGCTTGCCGACCGAGCGCGAGCTCGCCGAGCAGCTCAAGGTGTCGCGGCCGACGGTACGCGAAGCCCTGATCGCGCTCGAGGTCGAAGGCCGCCTGCGCATTCGCGTCGGGTCCGGCATCTATGTGATCGAGCCGGCGGCCGTTGCGGCGCCTGCAACCGCTTCCGTCATCGAGGGTCCGTTCGAGCTGTTGCGCGCCCGCGAATTCCTGGAAAGCGCCATCGCCGAGCAGGCCGCGCGCGTCGCGACCAAGGACGACGTCGCGCGCATCGACGCGTCGCTTCTCGCGATGGAGAATGTCGAGCACCCCGGCGAAGCCTCGATGGTCCACGACCGCGCGTTCCATGTCGCGATCGCCGGAAGTCTCGGCAATGCCGTTCTGGTGCGCGTGGTCGGCGAGCTGTTCGACCAGCGCCTCAATCCCTATTTCGCGCAGCTTGCGCATTATTTCGAGAACCCGGGCACCTGGCGCACCGCGCTCGACGAGCATCGCGCCGTGCGCGACGCGATCGCCGCGCACGATCCGGACGCCGCGCGCGAGGCGATGCGCAATCACCTGGCGCGCTCGCAGGAGCGCTTTGCGCAGAATTTCGGCGCCGAGACAGCGGCAGGATCGTCCCCGGCACGATCTCCGGCAACGCCGGCAAAACCAGAGCGGGCGCCGAAGAAGCAGGCCGAAAGACAGGCCAAGAAGCAAGCCAAGAGCGGCAGCGCGCGGCGGCGATGAGATTGGGCGGCCCGCATTCCTTGCAGGCGGGCGAACAAGAAGCAGACTTGAACGATGGAGGAAAAGTCAGTGTTGAAGAAGATGACGATGATGCTCGCGGTCTCGGCCGCGGCGATGTTTGCAACGACCCAGGCCGGCATGGCGCAGACCAAGCTGAAATGGGCCCATGTCTACGAGACCTCTGAGCCGTTCCATACCGCTTCGGTCTGGGCCGCGCAGGAGATCGGCAAGCGCACCAACGGGCGCTATGCGGTCGATGTCTATCCGGCGTCCCAGCTCGGCAAGGAAGCCGACATCAACCAGGGCCTTTCGCTCGGCTCGGTCGACATCATCATCTCCGGCTCGAGCTTCGCGGCCAAGAGCTTCCCGCCGATCGGCGTGACCTACTATCCCTACACCTTCCGCGACGCCGATCATCTCCTGGCCTACACCAAGAGCGACATCTTCAAGGAACTCGCCAAGGGCTATGAGGACAAGAGCGGCCACCACATCGTCGCCGTGACCTATTACGGCGTGCGCCAGACCTCGTCGAACAAGCCGATCAAGAGCTGCGCCGACCTCAAGGGCCTGAAGATGCGCGTGCCCGACGTTCCGGCCTATCTCGCAATGCCGCGCGCCTGCGGCGCCAACACCGCGCCGATCGCGTTCGCCGAAGTCTATCTCGCGCTCCAGAACGGCACCGTCGAGGCACAGGAGAATCCGCTGACCACGATCGAGGCCAAGAAGTTCTACGAGGTGCAGAAGCACATCGTGCTGACCGGTCACATCGTCGACCACCTCAACACGGTGGTGGCGGGCGCGCTCTGGAAGAAGCTCTCGGACGAGGACAAGAAGATCTTCACCGACGTCGCGCAGGAGGCCGCCGCCAAGGCGACCGCGGAG
Organism: Bradyrhizobium sp. USDA 3311; assembly: GCF_054062495.1. Lineage (NCBI taxonomy): Bacteria > Pseudomonadati > Pseudomonadota > Alphaproteobacteria > Hyphomicrobiales > Nitrobacteraceae > Bradyrhizobium > Bradyrhizobium sp. USDA 3311. The sequence continues at coordinate 3,612,687 of NZ_JBSSFI010000001.1, forward strand.
ATCAAGCAGAACGAAGCCAAGCTGGTCGCCTTCTTCAAGGAGAAGGGCCTGACCGTGACCGAGGTCGACAAGAACGAGTTCCGCGACACCGTGCTGAAGAACGTCGCGTTCGAGACGTTTGGCTATCGCAAGGCGGATTGGGAACGGATTCAGGAAGTTAAATAGCAGTGACTGTCATTCCGGGGCTCGCGAAGCGAGAACCCGGAATCTCGAGGTTCCGGGTTCGACGCTGACGCGTCGCCCCGGAACGACGATTTGGAGAGAGGTAACCCCATGTCGACCGCCGAAATACACCGGCAGATCACCGCGGACGAGATCGCCCACACCTTCGAGGAGGAGGCGACGCCGAAGGTCGATCTCGGCATCTACGCTTTCGAGGACTGGGTGGCGCTGGCGATCTTCTGGGTGATGGCGCTCGCCGTCTTCCTCCAGTTCTTCACCCGCTACGTCCTCAACGACAGCTATGCCTGGACCGAGGAGATCGCGACCTACTGCCTGATCGGCGTGGTCTTCATCGGCGCCTCGATGTGCGTGCGGCTGTCGCGGCACATCCAGGTCGATCTGATCTACCGTTATCTGCCGCATCTCGTCGCGCGCACGCTGTCGACGGTCATCGACCTGATCCGGATCGCCTTCTTCGGCTACGCCATCAAGCTGGTCTGGGTCTACATCCAGATCATCGGCGACGAGTCGATGACCACGATCAATCTTCCCAAGGACTACGTCTATTACGCCGTGCTGGCCGGCTTCGTGCTGATGTTCGCGCGCTCGGTGCAGGTGGCGCTGCAACATCTGCGACAGGGCTACTCGATCCTCGAACGTCCCGGCGCCTACGACGGTTTTGAAGGGTAAGGTCATGCTGCTGTTGCTTGGTGGTTTTCTCCTCCTGATGCTGCTCGGCGTTCCCGTGGCGATCGCCATGGCCGCGTCGTCGCTGCTCTACATCCTGGTCAGCGGCGTGACGCCCGACGTCACGCTGGCGCAGCGCATGATCGCCGGCGTCGAGAGCTTCCCGCTGCTCGCCGTGCCGTTCTTCATCCTGGCCGGCAACCTCATGAACATCGCCGGCGTCACCGGCCGCATCTACAAGTTCGCGGTCGCGCTGGTCGGCTGGATGCGCGGCGGCCTCGGCCACGTCAACATCATCGGCTCGGTGATCTTCTCCGGCATGTCGGGCACCGCCATCGCGGACGCTGCCGGCCTCGGCACCATCGAGATCAAGGCGATGAAGGACCACGGCTATTCGACCGAGTTCTCGGTCGGCGTCACTGCGGCGTCCGCGACGCTCGGCCCGATCATCCCGCCGTCGCTGCCCTTCGTGATCTACGGCATGATGGCGAACGTCTCGATCGGCGCGCTGTTCCTGGGCGGCGTCATTCCCGGCATCGTCATGACGCTTCTGATGATGGCCACCGTCACCTACTTCGCGCACAAGAACAAATGGGGCAGCGACACGCCGTTCTCCTGGCCGCAGCTCGGCTCGGCCGGCCTCGAGATCGCCATCGTGCTCGCTTTCCCGCTCGCGATCTGGCTGATGGTGGTTGCCGGCATGTCGACCAACATGGCGGTCGTCATCGGGCTCGGCGTGCTGCTCGCGATCGACTGGTACTTCGACTTCTCCGCGGTGATGGCGCTGATGGCGCCGGTGATCCTGATCGGCGGCATGACGCTGGGCTGGTTCACGCCGACCGAGGCCGCGGTCGCCGCCGTGATCTGGTCGCTGTTCCTCGGGCTCGTGCGCTACCGCACCATGACGCTGAAGACGGTGGCGAAGGCGACTTTCGACACCATCGAGACCACGGCCTCGGTGCTGTTCATCGTGACAGCTGCGTCGATCTTCGCCTGGCTGCTGACGGTGTCGCAGGCCGCCCAGATGCTCTCGGACTGGATGCTCAGCATCACCCACAACAAATGGGTGTTCCTTGCGTTGGCCAACGTCCTGATCCTGTTCGTCGGCTGCTTCATCGACACCACGGCGGCGATCACCATTCTGGTGCCGATCCTGTTGCCGATCGTGCTCAAGCTCGGCATCGATCCGATCCATTTCGGCCTGATCATGACGCTGAACCTGATGATCGGCCTGCTGCATCCGCCGCTCGGCATGGTGCTGTTCGTGCTCGCCCGCGTGGCAAAGCTCTCGGTCGAACGCACGACGGTGGCGATCCTGCCCTGGCTGGTGCCGCTGATGCTCGCGCTGATCGCGATCACCTACATCCCCGAACTGACCCTCTGGCTGCCTAAATACATGGGACTCTCCAAATGACCTCCACTGCTCTCGCCGCAACCCTGTTCGGCCCCGAAGATCTGCGCATGATCGAGCATCCGCTCGACAAGCTCGCATCAGGCATGGTGCGCATCCGCTTCGGCGCCGGCGGCATCTGCGGCTCGGACATGCATTATTTCCGTCATGCGCGGACCGGTGATTTCGTGGTGAAGTCGCCTTTGGTGCTGGGACATGAGATCTCCGGCGAGGTCGTGGAGATATCGGGTTCCGCAGCCAATCTGAAGGTCGGCGACCGCGTCGCCGTCAATCCGTCGCGCTGGTGCGGCCATTGCGTCGCCTGCCGCGAGGGCCGGCCGAACCTCTGCGAAAACATCTATTTCATGGGCTCGGCCTCGAAGACCCCGCACATGCAGGGCGGCTTTGCCAATTACTTCGACGCGATCCCCGCGCAATGCGTCAAGATTCCCGATCACGTCTCCTATCAGGCGGCAGCGCTCGCCGAGCCGCTCGCAGTCTGCCTGCACGCGGTCGCGCGCGCCGGCAATATCGAGGGCAAGCGCGGCATCATCTTCGGCGCCGGTCCGATCGGGCTTCTGACCATGCTCGCCGCGCACCGTGCCGGCATGGCCGACATCACGGTGGCCGACATCGCACCGGCACCGCTCGCCTTTGCGAGCCGGCTTGGCGCCTCTCATGTCGAGAACGTATCGGGTGGGGAAGAGGGCCTGAAGGCGCAGGCCGCTGCACGTCCCTACGACGTCGCGTTCGAAGTCTCGGGCACGGCCGCGGGCCTTGCCAGTGCGATCGGCATCGTCCGGCGTGGCGGCGTCGTGGTGCAGATCGGCAATCTGCCCGGTGGCCAGATCCCGACGCCGTCGAACGCCGTGATGGCGAAGGAGATCGACCTGCGCGGCTCGTTCCGCTTCGGCTTCGAGTTCATGACGGCGGTGGAACTGATTTCCGCTGGCAGCGTCGACGTGCTGTCGCTGGTCACGGCCGAGCGGCCGCTCTCGACCGCACCCGATGCGCTGCGGCTGGCGCTCGACCGCTCGCAGAGCGTCAAGGTCGTGCTGACTGCGAACTGATCCGGGAGAATCTCGATGATGTTGCAAGGATGGCGCTGGTACGGACCGGACGATCCGGTCTCGCTCGATGACGTCAGGCAGGCCGGGGCGACGGATATCGTCTCGGCGCTGCATCAGGTGCCGATCGGGGAGGCCTGGACGCGCAAGGCGGTCGAGGAGCGCAAGAACTTCATCGAGCGCGGCCAGCCCGGCCGCTCGCAACTGACGTGGTCGGTGGTGGAGTCGATTCCGATCCCTGACGACGTCAAGCGGCTCGGCGGTAAGGCGACGAAGTCGATTGAGGCGTGGATCGCGAGCCTTGAGGCCGTGGCCGCTTCCGGCATCAAGATCATCTGCTACAATTTCATGCCCGTGGTGGACTGGTGCCGTACCGATCTGGAATGGGAGCTGCCGAACGGCGCTCGTGCCATGCGGTTCGACCAGGATCGCTTTGCCGCGTTCGAGCTGCACATCCTTAAGCGTCCGGCCGCCGCGCAGGAGTATTCACCGGAGCAGCAAGCGCGCGCGAAAACGCTGTTCGACCAGATGAGCCAGGCCGACATCGACTATCTCGTCATGGTCATCGCCAGCGCGCTGCCCGGCTCGACAACCGAGCCGATGACGATCCCGCAATTCCGCGACCGGCTCGAAACGTACCGCGATATCACGCCAAGAATCCTGCGACAGCATCTCGCCGAGTTTTTGGAGCGCGTCACCCCCGTTGCGGAACAGCTCGGCGTCTCGCTGACCCTGCATCCCGACGATCCGCCGCGTCCGCTGTTTGGACTGCCGCGCATTGCCTCCTCGGCCGACGACTATCAGGCGCTGTTCGACGCCGTGCCGTCGAAGGCCAACGGCATCTGCCTGTGCACGGGCTCGCTCGGCGTGCGGCCCGAGAACAACCTGCCTGAAATGGCCGAGCGCTTCGGCCCGCGCATTGCGTTTGCGCATCTGCGGGCGACCAAGCGCGAGGCCGACGGCCTGTCGTTCTGCGAATCCGATCATCTCGACGGCGACGTCGACATGGTCGCGGTGCTGAAGGCGCTGCTGAAGGAGAACGCCCGCCGTTCGCCCGACAAGAGAATCGTGTTCCGCCCCGATCACGGCCACCGCATGCTGGACGATCTCGCCGCCACCAAGCGCACCAATCCCGGCTACACCGCGATCGGCCGCCTGCGCGGCCTCGCCGAGCTCCGCGGCGCCATCAGGGCGATCGAGCATCGGTGACGGCGTGGTGCGCTTCGCCTCTCCCCGATTGCGGGGAGAGGGGGCAACTAATAGCACGCGGCCATCGCGCCGAGTTTCGGATAGAGCTTGTCGATCGCGGCGATCTCGCTTTTCATCTGCGCGATGATCCAGTCGCGGATCTCGGTGGCGATGGGGCGCATCGGCCGGTTGCGCGGCGGCAGGAATTCGCAGATGCGGCGCGTGGTGGTGAGCGTGTCGGACGCCGGCACCAGCGCGCCGGTCAGGAGCCAGTGCGAAGCGACCGTCAGCCAGCCGAGCGCAATGCCTTGGCCGAGCAGGGCAGCCTGCATCACGACGGCATAGTCGGTGAAGCTCAGCGCCTTGGCCGCACCGCGGCGCCCGGTGAGAAGCGAGGCGTAATCCGCGGCCCAGTCGCCCGGCGTCTCGGCGAGGCGGATGATGGTGTTGCCCTCGGCAGGGTCGGTCTCGCCGAGATAGCCGGGGCTGCACATCGGCAGCATCACTTCCTTCATCACCAGCGTGCCGCCGGACGACGGCTCGTCGCGGTCGCGAAAGCGCATGCCGAGATCGACATTCTCCACCGGCCCGCGCAGCGCGCCGGAGATCAGCTGGAAGCGCAAATCGACCTCAGGAAACTGCCGCTGCAGCTTGTCGATGCGCGGCATCAGCCAATGCGTGGTGAAGGCGGAGGAGACCGACAGCGTCACCGTCTCGGTGCCCTTGCGCCGCCGTTCGATTTCCACGAGTCCGCTCTCGATGCTGCGAAAGCCTTCGAGCACACGGCGATAGAGCAACTCGCCTTCCTCGGTGAGCACCGCGCGGCCGGCCTTGCGGTCGAACAGGCGGACGCCGAGATGCTGCTCGAACTGGCCGAGCATCCGGCTCACCGCGGGCTGCGTGACGTTCAATTCGGCGGCCGCCGCGGTGAAACTGCCATTGCGCGCTGCTGCGTCGAAGACGAACAGGGCGTTACTGGACGGCAGCATCCGGCGGAGCTCGGGCATAAGGTCATGTTATGAGCCGGGTGAGAATTTGGCAATTGCCGAGTTTTGCCAAGTCTGGTGTCATTCGCATGGCAGCCTAAAGACAGGGGCTTCGAGCAAAGGATTGGTTGCAGTGCACGCTGCAACCGGGAGTGCTCCAAATCCCTGTCTATAAAGCAGGCTTATGGCGCGCAGTGAGGCACGCCGGCTCGGGACATGGCGAGGTCGATCGTTGGACAAACGAGCGGAAAGCGTCGAGATCAGGTCCGCAAGCAAGGCTTATGGCGCGGTTCGCGCCCTCGACGACGTGTCCCTCAATGTCGGCGCCGGTGAGTTCGTCTCCCTGCTCGGCCCCTCCGGTTCCGGCAAGACCACGCTGCTCGGCATCCTGGGCGGCTTCATCCTGCCATCCAGCGGCACCATCCTGTTCGGCGGCCGCGACGTCACTTACATGCCGCCGCACAAGCGCGACATCGGCGTCGTGTTCCAGAACTACGCGCTGTTCCCGCATATGAGCGTCGGCGAGAACGTCGCCTTCCCCTTGCGCGCGCGCCGCCTGCCGAGAGCGAGCTGGCCGGCGAAGGTCCGCGCCGCGCTCGCGATGGTCGGCCTTGCCGGTTACGAGGAACGCGGCATCGCGCAGCTCTCCGGCGGCCAGCGCCAGCGCGTGGCGCTGGCACGCGCCATGATCTTCGAGCCGCGTCTGATCCTGATGGACGAGCCGCTATCCGCGCTCGACAAGCAGCTGCGCGAATCCATGCAGATCGAGCTGCGCGCGCTGCACCGGCGCATCGGCGCCACCATCATCTACGTCACCCATGACCAGCGCGAGGCGCTGACCATGAGCGACCGCGTCGCCGTGATGAAGGACGGCCGGCTGATCCAGATCGACGAGCCGGCACGTCTGCACGACCATCCCGCCGATTCCTTCGTCGCAAGCTTCATCGGCGAGGCGACGATGTTGCCCGTCCGCCGCGTCGATGCCTCCAGCGTGGCGCTCGGCAGCGCCTTGTTGCGCAGTGCCCGCGCCATTCCCGACGGCGACGCCCTGATGCTGGCCGTGCACAGCGAGAAGCTGCTGATCGACGACGGCGCGCAGGATGCCGCCTGCAACCGGCTCAGCGGCACCGTCACCGACATCGTCTACCAGGGCGAGAGCCTGCGCATCTTCCTGGCGCTCGAAGGCGGCGTCGCGCTCAGCCTGCGCCAGCCGAGCTACCACCAGGCCTACAGCCGCATCCCGCCGCTCGGCGGCAGCCTCACCGTCACCCTCCACCCCGAGGACACCATCGTCGTGCCCAGGGTGGGGGACTGAATCCAGCCTAGTCCAACCCGAGAGAAGAGACCAACATGTCGTTCCAAGCCGCGTTCAGCAGTTTCAAGGTCCTCACCTTCGACGTCGTCGGCACCTTGATCGATTTCGAGGCCGGCGTGCTCTCCGCCGTGCGCAAGATCTCGGGCAAGTCGCCGGCCGAGCTCAGCGACGAGCAGATCTTCGAGCCCTACAAGCGCGGCCGCGACAAACACTACGAGCGCTCCAGCGAGGCGATGTTCCACGTCTATCGCCATCTCGCCAAGGAGCTCGGATTGCCTTCCGACGATGCGTCCTGCGACGTCTTCCAGCTGTCGGTGCTGCGCTGGGGGCCGTTCGCGGACTCGGTCGAGGCCCTGAAGCGCCTGCGCACGAAATTCCGCCTTGTGGCGATGACCAATGCAGATCGCGTCGCGCTGTCCTGTTACGCACACGCGCTCGGCAATCCCTTCGACGACACCGTCTGCGCCGACGACACCGGCGTCGCCAAGCCGAACCCGGAGTTCTTCGCCTACAACAAGGGTCGCCAATCGGCCTTCGGCTACAAGCAGTCCGACATCCTCCACGTCGCGCAGAGCCAGTACCACGACATCGGGATCGCTCGGAAGCTCGGCTACAAGGTGTGCTGGATCGAGCGCCGCCAGGGCATCGCGGGCTTCGGCGGCACGCCGGCGGTGGAGACGCTGACCAAGCCGGACTTCCATTTCCCGACGTTGAAGGCACTTGCCGACGCGGCGATCGGGCCGGCGGCCTAAATCGGTGAGCGCGGGCATGACACGGGACTGGAGCGCGCTGCCATCGGCCAACTCGCTGTGGGAAGCCACGGCGGAACCGGCGCGCGCGTTTCCGGTGCTGTCGGGCGAGAGCCAGGCGGACGTGGTGATCATCGGTGCGGGCTATACCGGCCTCTCCGCCGCGCACCACATCGCCAAGAGCGGCCTGTCGCCGATCGTGCTCGAGGCTAACCGCCCCGGCTGGGGCGCGAGCGGGCGCAATGGCGGGGTGATCACCGCAAAGTTCCGTCTCTCGTTTCGCGAGATTGACGCCGTGCACGGCCGCGCCATGGCGCGGCGCATGTACGAGATCGCGCATGAATCCACCGACATCGTCGAGGAGCTGGTGTCCGAGTTCGGCATCAGCAGCGCCGCGTTGACGCGCGCCGGCCAGGTCAAGGCGGCGCATAACGAGACGACCTTGAGGGCTGCGATCGACGAAGCCAACTGGATGACGCGCGAGATGGGCGATGTGGAGGTCCGCATCCTCGACAAGCGCGGCGTGCGCGAGGAGACCGGCTCCGACATCTTCGTCGGCGGCGTGCTCAATCCCGGCTCCGGCGGCATTCATCCGCTGAACTATCTGCGCGGTCTCGCCGACGGCGTGGCACGCCGCGGTGTCCCGATCTTCCAGGAATCGCCGGTGCTCAGGCTGAGGCGAGAGCAGGGCGGCATCGTCGCGGAGACGCCGCAGGGCGCGGTGCGGGCGAAGCAGGCCATCATCGCCACCAACAGCTACTCGGACCTCACCGGCGCCACCGCGCAGATGCAGCGCACGCTGATCCCGTTCCGCAGCGCCATCATTGCGACCGACAAGCTGCCGCGCAATCTCGCCGGAAAACTGATGCCGACGGGGCGCACCTACACCGAGACCAAGCGCATGATGCGCTGGTTCCGCATGGTCGACAACCGCGTCATTTTTGGCGGCCGCGGCGCCTTCGGCAAGCAGGACTCCGAAACCGCGTTCGACGCCTTGCGCAAGGCGATGGTCGGCATCTTTCCCGATCTCACTGAGGTGCCGCTCGCCTACAAATGGTCGGGCCTCGTCGCCATGACGCTGGACTCGGTGCCGCATATCGGCCGGCTCGACGACCGCACGCTGTTCTCGATGGGCTACAACGGCGCCGGCGTTGCGATGTCGAGCCTGATGGGGCGCTATCTCGCCGCCTTCGTGCGCGGTGAGACGCCGGATGTCGGCCTGCTCGACGCGCGGCGCATGAAGGCGATTCCATTCTATCCGCTGCGCGAGCCGGCCGTGCGCATGGTCGCCGGCTGGTACCAGTTTCTCGATGCGATCGGTCAGTGAAATCACTTTGGCGATGGAGGAGGCGAGGATGACGACGAAACAGAATTCCGCATTGGGCTACGCCCTGTTGGGCGCGATCGCGTTTGGCGGCACGGCGGCAAGCGCGGCCGAGCAGATCACCTTCGTCTCGCAGGGCGGCGCCTATCAGCAGGCGCAGACGGTGGCGATCCTCGATCCCTCCGCCAAGAAGCTCGGCATCACCATCAACCAGGATTCCATTCCCGACGCCTGGCCCGCGATCAAGACCCAGGTCGGCAGCGGCAAGCCGATCTGGGATGTCGTGGACACGCCCACCGGCTATTGCCTGCGCGGCGGCGAGCAGGGGCTGATCGAGAAGCTCGACTTCTCGAAGATCCCGAACGCCGCGGCGATGCCGGAGGTCTATCGCAGCCCTTATTCGGTGTCCTACGAGTTCTATTCCAGCGTGCTGGCCTACAGCCAGAAGACCTTCCCGAAGGACGCGCCGAACAGCTGGGTCGATTTCTGGGACGTCAAGAAATTCCCCGGCCGCCGCGCGCTCCGCAACCATCCGATCGCCACGCTCGAAGCGGCGCTGATGGCCGACGGTGTCGCGCCCGACAAGCTCTACCCGCTCGACGTCGATCGCGCCTTCAAGAAGCTGGAGGAGATCAAGCCGCACATCACGGTGTGGTGGACGTCAGGCGCGCAGTCGGCGCAGCTCCTCAACGACGGCGAGGTCGACATGGAGATGGCCTGGAACGGCCGCGTCAGCGCGGTGGCCAAGGAGGGCGCCAAGGTGTCCTTCACCTACAACCAGGGCATCCTTCAGAGCACCTCGCTCTGCATCCTCAAGGGCGCGCCGAATCTCGAGACCGCGGTGAAATTCCTCAACGAGGCCGTCGATCCCGTGCACCAGGCCAATCTGCCGCTGCATATCGACTACGGTCCGGGCAATCCCAAGGCGTTCGAGACCAATGTGATCAAGCCCGAGCGCGCGGCGCAATTGCCGAGCGAGCCGGCCAACGCGGCCAAGCAGGCGCTGATGTCCTACGCCTGGTGGTCCTCGCCGGCCGGCGAGGCGGCGGAGAAGCGCTGGGCCTCGTTCATGCAGAAGTAGACGAAGAGCCAGGCGAAGCGAGGCAGCGTTGACGATATCAGTGCCAGATCCCTCCCAAAAGCATCGGCGCCGCGAGCACGGCCTGATGCTGGCATTGGTGTCGCCGGCGCTGCTGGTGATCCTGGCTCTGATCGTGCTGCCGGTCGGCTGGCTCGTCTTGCAGTCGGTCTACCATGACGGCTTCACGCTGGAGAACTATCGCCGTGTCTTCACCGAAGACATCTACTGGCGCAGCTTCGCGCTGACCTTCGAGATCAGCCTCGCGGTCACGGGAATCGCGCTGCTGCTCGGCTATCCCGTGGCCTATCTTGCCAACTCTGTCCCGAAAGGGTGGAGCATCCTCATCCTCTCGCTGGTCGTGCTGCCGTTCTGGACCAGCGTGCTGGTGCGTGCCTATGCGTGGCTCGCGCTGCTCCAGCGCACCGGCGTGATCAACCAGTTCCTGCGCTATCTCGATGTGATCTCCGAGCCGCTCGCGCTGGTCCACAACACCTTCGGCACGGTGGTTGCGACCGTGCACATCCTGCTGCCGTTCATGGTGCTGCCGCTCTATGCCACCATGCAGAAGATCCCCGGCGACCTGATGCAGGCCGGCGCCAGCCTGGGGGCGAGCCCGTCGCTCACTTTCGTCCGTGTCTTCCTGCCGCTGTCGCTGCCGGGCGTGCTCGCCGGCTGCACCATGGTGTTCGTGCTCTGCCTCGGCTTCTACATTACGCCGGAGTTGCTCGGCGGCGGCCGCACCGTGATGGTGTCGATGCTGGTGAGCCGCAATGTCGAGCTCTACAACCAGTTCGGGGCTGCGAGCGCCGTCGCGGTGGTGCTGCTCGTCAGCGTGCTCCTGATCTTCCTCATCGTCAGCCGCTTCATTTCGCTCGATCGCATATTGGGGCAGAAATGACGCGATTGTCCCCCGCACGGATGGCCCTCTACGTGATCAGCGCGCTGGTGCTGGTCTATCTGATCCTGCCGGTGCTGATCATCGCGCCGATCTCCTTCTCCAGCGCGCGCTTCTTGACCTTTCCACCGCCGTCCTTCTCGCTGCGCTGGTACCAGCAGTATTTTTCAAACCCGGCCTGGATGCAGGCGACGCGGGTGACGCTGACGGTCGCGCTGCTGACCGTTCTGATCGCGACGCCGCTCGGGGTTGCCGCCGCCTACGCCATCAGCCAGTCCAAGCTGCGCATTATGCGCCTCATCCACATGATGCTGCTGCTGCCGCTGGTGGTGCCGATCATCATCACCGCGGTCGGCATCTTCTTCGTCTATGCCAAGGTCGGCCTGGTCGCGACCCTGCCGGGCCTCGTGCTCGCCAATGTGATGCTGGGCCTGCCATACGTCATCATTTCGGTGCTCGCGGGCTTGCAGAGCTTCGATCCGGCGCAGGAGATGGTGGCGCGCAGCCTCGGCATGAACCGCCTGCGCAGCTTCTTCGCGGTGACGCTGCCGCAGATCAAGTCCAGCGTGGTGGCCGGCGGCATCTTCGCCTTCATCTCGGCGATGGACGAGACCATCGTTGCGCTGTTCATTTCCGGCGGGCAGTACCAGCCGCTGACCAAGCGCATGTTCACCGCGCTCCGCGACGAGATCGACCCGACCATCGCCGCGATCTCGACGCTGATGACGGCGGCCTCGTTCATGCTGGTGCTGCTGGCGAGCACGCGGGGGAAGCGGAGCGGGTGATTCTTGTTCGTCGTCCTGGCGAAAGCCAGGACCCATTATCCCAGGGAGATGTTGCCGCACGAGCTGGTAACCCCGAGTTTTCGCCAAACTGCGTTCGGTGGTTATGGGTCCTGGCCTTCGCCAGGACGACACGGAATATTTGGCGCTATTCTCGCCGCTTTACCCCTTCGCCCCCAGCCACGCCAAAATCATCTCCACGATCTGCGTCCGACTCCTCGCCAGCATCCTGGGTTCGCTCAGGTCGCGGTCGAACAGGGCGCCGAAGGTGTGGCGGTTGGCGACGCGGAAGAAGCAGTAGGAACTGATGGCCAGGTGCAGGTCGATGGCGTCGACGTCGTCGCGGAAGACGCCCTCAGTGCGGCCGCGCTCGAGGATGCCGTCGAGCGTCGCGATCACGCTGGCGTTGAGCTGGCGCAGTTGCAGGTTCTGCTTCAGGTGCTTGCCGTGATGGATGTTCTCGATTGAGACGAGGCGGATGAAGTTCGGGTTGCGCTCGTCGTGGTCGAAGGTCGCCTCGATCAGCCGGCGCAATCCCTCGCGCGCATCGCAGCTTTCGATGTCGAGCTGATCCTCCAGCGCGCGGATGCTGCGATAGGCCTCCTCCAGCACCGCGAGGTAGAGCTGCTCCTTGCCGCCGAAATAATAGTAGATCATCCGCTTCGACGTGCGCGTGCGGGCCGCGATCGCATCGACGCGGGCGCCGGAATAGCCCTCCGAGGCGAATTCGGCCATCGCCACTTCGAGGATGTCGCGCTTGGTGCGCTCGGGGTCGTTGGTGCGCTTCGATGGGGGCGGCATGCGCTCGAGCATCACTGTTTCTCCCGCCAGTTTCCACGGATCACCTTGAAGGTGAAGGCAAATTTCACCCGTCCGTGCCTTGATCCAACGCGTATTGCATAAACGTACTAGTTCGTACATTATCCCTCCAAACCACGGTTGCGGCAACCAGAACCACAAAACGCGCGCGCGGCGGACCGCCTGACGCGAGCCGCACCGGACACATGGGGAGGACTTGCAATGACGTTGACGTCAACCGCATCGCTGCACGCGTCATCCGCAGCGGAGGCAACACCGGGCAAGCTGCCGAAGCGCGCCGCGCTGGTCAGCTTCGTCGGCAGCATGCTCGAATACTACGACTTCTTCATCTACGGCACCGCGGCCGCGCTGATCTTTCCAAAAGTGTTCTTCGCCAATGTCGATCCCTCGACCGGGACACTGCTCGCGCTCCTCAGCTTCGGCATCGGCTACATCGCGCGGCCGGTCGGCGCCGTCATCCTTGGCCATTTCGGCGACCGCATTGGTCGCAAGACGGTGCTGCTGTTCACACTGGTACTGATGGGTGGCTCGACGCTTGCGATCGGCCTGTTGCCGGATGCCAACGCGATCGGCAATGCCGCGCCCGTCATCCTGACGCTGCTTCGCCTGTTACAGGGCCTCTCGGCCGCCGGCGAGCAGAGCGGGGCGAACTCGCTGACGCTGGAGCATTCGGCCAACTCCAACCGCGCCTTCTTCACGAGCTGGACCCTGAGCGGCACCCAGGCCGGTGCGATCCTGGCGACGCTGGTATTCATTCCGGTATCGAGCCTGCCGGAGGACCAGCTTCTGAACTGGGGCTGGCGCGTTCCGTTCCTGCTTTCCGCTCTGGTGCTGCTGGTCGCCTACCTGGTGCGGCGGACCATGCCGGAAACGCCCGTGTTCGAAGACATCAAGGACAAGGCGCAGGTTGCGCGCTTCCCCGTCGTCGCCCTACTGCGCGACTACTGGCCCGACGTGCTGCGCGTCATCGTCTGCGCGCTGATCGCGACCGTGAGCACGATGACCGCCGTGTTCGCGCTCGGCTATGCCACCAGCAAGTTCGGCGTGGCGCGCCCGACCATGCTGTGGGCCGGCGTGCTCGGCAACGTCACGGCGCTGCTCACCCAGCCGCTCTGGGCCCTGCTCGCCGACAAGATCGGCCGCAAGCCGGTGTTCATCGGCGGCGTGCTCGGCTGCGCGGTGCTGCTGTTCCCGTACTTCATGCTGGTGACGTCAGGCAACACGATCGCGATCTTCGCCGCCGCGATGATCCTGTCCGGCATCGTCTACGCCGCGCCGAACGCGATCTGGCCGTCGTTCTACGCCGAGATGTTCGAGGCGCGCGTGCGCTATTCCGGCACCGCGATCGGCACGCAGCTCGGCTTTCTCGTCGCCGGCTTCACGCCGCTGGTGAGCGCGAGCCTGGTCGGGGAGGGGCCGAACGGCTGGGTCCCCGTCGCGATCTTCGTCGCCTGCTGCTGCGTGATCTCGGCAGCCGCTGCGGCGACGGCGCGCGAAACCCACACCGTCGACATCGCCGATCTCGGCAAGCGGCGCGCTTGAGTGAAGACGAGGCACGCATGCTGACCAGCGCAGTTCAGACCACGAGTGGCCCCGTCGTCGGCACCACGCAGGCCGGTATGCGTGCCTTCAAGGGCGTGCCGTTCGCAACCGCGCCGCGCTTTGCCAAGGCAATGCCGCCGAAAGCGTGGACGGAGCCGCTCCGCTGCACGGGCTACGGCGCTTACGCGCCGCAGCCGGGCCATCTCGATCATGCGGACGAGGCTGCCTGTCTCAGCCTGAACATCTGGACGCCGGCAGAGGCCGATCGGCCGCTGCCGGTGCTGGTCTTCATCCATGGCGGCGCCTTCGTCACCGGCGGCGGCGCCGACTATGACGGCGCATTCCTCGCCGCGCACGGTCCGGCGGTGATCGTCACCATCAACTACCGGCTCGGCCCGCTCGGATTCCTGCAATTGCATCGCCTTGGGCTCGGCGAGGCCAACAACCTCGCGATCTCGGATTCGCTCGCCGCCCTCGACTGGGTGCGCGCCAATATCGCGGATTTCGGCGGCGATCCTGACGCGATCACGCTGTCCGGCCAGTCGGCCGGCGCCTCGATGGTGATCGCGCTCGCAACCCTGCCGCAGGCCAGAGGCAAGTTCATTCGCGCCCTCGCGCTCAGCGCGCCCGGGCGGAACATCATGAGCGCCGATCATGCCGACGACGTTGCACGCCGCGTGCTTGCCGAGCTCGAATTAGCGTACGACCCAACCGCGATTGCCTCTTTGCCACTGCCAAAGCTCTTCGCGGCGGTGGAGCGCGTCAGTCGCGGGCTTGCGGACGAGACCGAACAAGGCACCGTGTTCGGCCCGGTGCTCGACGGAATCGTGATTCCGCGCGAGCCGCGGGACGTCTTCGCCGAAGGAACCTTGCGCGACATTCCGCTCTGGCTCGGCTCCTGCCGCGACGAGATGGTGATGTTCCTGAAGAGCACGCCGCCGGCCGCGATGATCCGCACCACCGAACGACAAGTGCGCGCCGCAGTCGGCGATGCCGGCTGGCAACGTCTGCTGGCGTATTACCGCGCCACAGCGCGCGTCGACGAGGATCCGTACGAGGCGCTGCTGTCCGACGCGTTCTGGCATCGCCCCATGGCAGATCTTGCGCGGCTTCATGCCGCGGCTGGCGGCGCGGTGTGGCTGAGCCGGTTCGACCATCGCCCGGCGCTGGAGCCGTTCCTGTCGCAGGGGCCGACCCACGGTGCCGACAATGCCTGCCTCTGGGCGCACCCGCCGGATTTCATCGACCGCCCGATCCTGAAGCGCAAGGGCGGGCCGATGACGCCCGAGGATATCGAGGTCGCCGCGCGGTTTCAGGCAAGCGTGCTGCGCTTCGTCACATCCGGCGCGCCCGACATCGCGGAAGCCTGGCCGCGGTTCGAGCCGGCCAAGGAGCCGCTCGCAATCTTCGGCCAGCCGTTCCACATTGTGCCTCTCAATGAAGGCGTGCGCTCCCGCCTGTGGGCGGAGCTGTCGGCCCAACGCGGCGCGCCGCAGGCTCCGGCCGCGCGAGCGAAGATCGGTTGATCGCAGCACCTTGGTCATGTAAGCGTTCGTCCAGCGCCGATTTGATCCTCAGCTTGCGGGCGCTTCTAAAAATGCAGCTAAAGAGACCCGCTATCCTGCATCGTCCCGCATTGGGTGAATCGTCGGCCATCTCGAATGGAGAGGCCAAGTGAAATTTGCTGCCATCGCGGATGTGCACGGAAATCGTCCGGCGCTCGAAGCCGTCCTTGCGGACATTGCTGCGCTCGGCATCAACGAGGTCGTGAACCTGGGCGACCATGTTAGCGGTCCGCTCGAAGCGGCCCGAACGGCTGACCTGCTGATGGAGCGAGGCTTTCCGTCCATCAAGGGCGATCAGGACCGCATTCTCGTGGAGCTGTGGCAGGCCGGCACATCGGCGCGCAGCGATTTCCGAGAGCTCGAACGCAAGCATTTCGAGTGGATGGCAAGCATGCCGTCCACGCTCATGTATAGGGGGCGGGCGTTCCTGTGCCATGGATCGCCAGGGAATGATGCTGCGTTCTGGCTCGACCACATCGCGGGCGACGGCTGCCCGCGTCCGAGCCGGATTGATTCTATTGAGGCCGGCGCCGAGGGGATCGACGCCGAGATCATCCTGTGCGCACACACGCACATTCCGCGCGTGGTGCGTCTGAAGGATGGCCGGCTGGTCGTCAATCCCGGCAGCGTTGGATTGCCCGGTTACGACGGGAAGATGCCCGTTCCCTACGTGGTCGAGGTCGGCACCCCTCATGCGTGTTACGCAATTCTGGAGCATGCCAACAGAGGCTGGTCCGCGACGCTCCGCTACGTGGCCTACGACACCACGGCCATGGCAGCATTGGCGCGGGCCAGGGGAATGCTCACCTGGGCGAGCGCGATTGCAACGGGCTGGGTGCAGCGGGATCACCTGTAATCTGCTTCACACGCGAATGCGCCGAGTAACGCTAGATGAAGTGAGGCCTCGCTTCCGCGCGGCCCGCTTCGGAGCTGGCGATGATTGCTGCACTGGCAAGAGCAATATCCCGCGCGACGGGAACCAATGTCGATGTCGAGACTCTGAAAGTCGTCGTCATCTTCTCGGGAGCGGGCCTGCTGCTCTCACTCGTTGCTGCAATGATCTACGGACAGGCTGTCAACGCCGCCTTATTTTAGGCTCGTGCGCGTTCATCGCGCGCCTCGCCGCCTGTCCCGGCTGGTTCAGCGCAGGAACGGCACGGGATGGGCCGCGCGATGGAAGAAGTTGATCAGGGTGTTGATGTCGAACACCGGCAGACCCGACACCTCGGCGACGTCCCGCGAGAATGGGCACATGTTGGTGCACTCGAACAGGATCGCGCCGGGATTTTTGCAGGACGCCATGAAGGCTTCCGTCATCTCGATCATCTCGGCGCGCAGCACGTCAGTGTCCAGCTCTTCGCGGCCGAGAATGTAGGTTGCGGGAAACTGCGCATCGGGCTTCATGCCCTGGATTTGAACGAGAATGTCGTCCGGCGACCAGCCGACGCCGCGGAAGTGCCCTTCGTTCATGTGGTGGCCGCGTTCGGTGAAGATGCCGATGACCTTGCCGGGCGGCAGCATGGCGTGGATCAGCGGCGCCTGGATCAGGCTCGAGGTGAAGACCGGGATGTTCACGGCAGCCGCGAGCTGCTTCTGGAACGGCGCGAGGAAGCCGCAACTCGTCGTTATCGCTTTGACGCCGTCGGCTTCCAATTCGCGGGCCGCGGCGATGAACGGCTCGAGCAGGGTCGGATCGGGCTGGTCGCCCATGATCCTTGTGGCGTGCGCGCCGCGCACGATCTTGTAGCGCACCGGGAAGTCGTAGGAGAGCGCGTTGCCGATGTCGCCGCGCGGGCGCGGGAAGCGGGTATCGAGCATCAGAATGCCGATCGTCTCGCCGTAATTCGTGAAGCCGCCGCGGAGTTTCATGGTTCGTCCCACCGATTCGGGATGGTCGTGGCCGGCAGTCTAATGCGTTTCGTGAAACCGGCTGAGGAGGGACTTCCGCCGTTCGCTGCGCGGCTGGCGGATCATCTCCTCTGGCGTACCGATCCCGGCCATGACGCCATCATTCATGAAGCCGACGCGGGCTCCGGTACGGCTTGAGCACCGCGAATCCCCAGACATACATCGCGGATTGGCGCTCAGAACTGCACTTCGCCGGGAATGTCGTCCGCGCCGAGACCTACGGCTTCAAAACCCTTCAACATCCATTCGCGGGTCTGGCCCAGCGAGCGGTTGTAGTCGGCCCAGGCGCTGAGGAAGTCCTTGTAGCGCCGGTCGCTTTCGGCGCGGATGCCCATGTTGGTCGGCAGCGTGAGCAGCGGACGTGGCACCGCGAGCTCACCGAGCGTCGGGTTCTTCTTCAAGGTCGCGACCGAAAGCACCGCCAGCGAAATGTTGCAGTCCGCGCGTCCGGTTGCGACGGCGAGGATCGCCTCGTTGCGCTCCTTGAAGCCGAGGATCGTCGCCTTCGGGCAATAGCGGCGCGCGATCGTCTCGTGGGTCGAGCCGATGTCGACGGCGATCTTGACCTCGGGCTTGTTCAGCTCGGCCCAGGTTTGCGGCTTGGCAAAACCCTTTTTGGTGATGGCGGTGAAGGAGTGCACCAGGATGGGCGTGGAAAAGTCGATGACCAGCGAGCGCTCCGGTGTCGGGTTCACGGCGAAGGCAAGGTCGATCTTCTCGGCCTGGAGATCCAGGATCTGGTTGCCCCAGGTCGATTCCAGCGTCTCGACCTTGGCACCGAGCTTGCCGGCGATGTCGTTCGCCATGTCGATGCAGGCGCCCGACCATTGATTGGTGGTGAGGTCCTTGTGGAAGTAAGGATCCTGGCCGGCGATGACGGCGATCCGCAGCACGCCGCTCTTCTTGATCCGTTCGAGCGTCGAGCCCGGCGCGGTGTCGGCCTTGGCCGAACCGGTTGCGGCGATCGCGGCTCCGGCGAGGGCGACAGTGGTGAGTGCATCCCTGCGATTCATGGCAGTCTCCTGGGCAGTCGCTTCTGGACATTCGAACCCGGCGTCTGGACTATTTCTGTATTCAGATTAAAATGCAATACGGTATTTTAAACTGGACAGGAAAGACAGGCCCGTGCGCGCTCTCTTCGTCGATGCCAATGACACCCTTGCCGCGGTGACCGAGAAACTGCTGCGCGGGGACAGCCTTCCGGTCGGCATCAACCGCAACCCCGCGATCACTCCCGACGACCTGCCACGCCTTCTTGACGGTGTGGAGATCATGATCGTCGACCATACCGCGGTGCCGACGGCGATTGCCGCGAAATGTCCTGCCTTGAAGCACGTCGTCTTCCTCGGCACCGGCGCGCGCAGCTACATGAATCCGGAGGAGCTGGGCCAGCGCGGCATCTCGGTTCACACCATCAAGGGCTATGGCGACACCGCCGTCGCCGAATGCGCGATCGCCCTGATGTGGGCCTCTGCAAAGAGCTTCGGAGAGATGGATCGCGGCATGCGCGAGGGCAATTGGCTGCGTCGCGATGCGCTGCAGCTCACCGGCAAGACGCTCGGCCTGATCGGCTTCGGCGGCATCGCGGCGGAAGCCGCGCGCATGGCGCTTGGCTGCGGCATGAAGGTGATCGCCTGGAACAGATCGCCGAAGACGCATCCGGGCGTCGAATTCGTCCCGCTGGAGAAGCTCCTCGCGGACAGCCACGTCGTCTCGCTGCATCTGCTCCTCAACGACGAGACCAAGGGTTTCCTGTCGCGCGAGCGCATCAGGATGATGCGCCCGGGCAGCATCCTGATCAACACCGCGCGCGGCGCCGTGGTCGACGAGGAGGCGATGTGCGATGCGCTGCGTTCGGGCCACATCGCCCATGCCGGCCTCGACGTCTTCACCGTCGAGCCGCTGCCCCCGGGCCATCCGCTGACCAAACTGCCGAACGTGACGCTCTCGGCGCATTCGGCGTTCCGCACGCCGGAGGCGAGCGATAACCTGATCGGCGCGGCGCTGGATCATTGCCGCCGCATCATCGCGAATGGGCGGTAGTGCAAACAGCAGGGGCGGGCATGACGCCTGCGCAGGGAGCGGGAAGCCTTTCGATCTTGCGCCTCCTGTTGGCCTGTCCTACGCCACCCGCGAACGACATTTTCGCGAGGCGCCCGAGCGCGTCGCCAAAGCCTGCAGGGAGCTGTCATGACCATTCGTAACACCCGCACCGGGGGCCAGATCCTGATCGATCAGCTCGTCGCCCAAGGCGTCGAGCGCGTCACCTGCGTGCCGGGCGAGAGCTATCTGGCGGCGCTGGACGCGCTGCATGACAGCCCGATCGACGTGATGATCTGCCGCGCCGAGGGCGGCGCTGCGATGATGGCGGAGGCCTATGGCAAGCTCACGGGGCGTCCGGGCGTCTGCTTCGTCACCCGCGGCCCCGGCGCGACCAATGCCAGCCACGGCGTCCACATCGCGATGCAGGATTCGACGCCGATGATCCTGTTCGTCGGCCAGGTCGATACCGGCATGCGCGAACGCGAGGCATTCCAGGAGCTCGACTACAAGGCGGTGTTCGGCACCATGGCGAAATGGGCGGTCGAGATCGATCGTCCCGACCGCATTCCGGAACTGGTCGCGCGCGCCTTCCGGGTCGCGATGCAGGGCCGTCCGGGGCCCGTGGTGATCTCGCTGCCGGAGAACATGCTGACCGAGACCGCCGCTGTCGCAGATGCCATGCGTATCGAGCCGGCGGTGAGCTGGCCCGCGCCCGCGGACATTGAGCGTGTCAGCGCCATGCTCGCGAGCGCCAAGGCGCCGCTCGTCATTCTTGGCGGCTCGCGCTGGACCGATGAGGCGACCAGGAGCATCGCGCGCTTTGCCGAGCGGTTCGACCTGCCGGTGGCAACCTCGTTCCGCCGGGCCTCGCTGATCGACGCCGACCATTCGCATTATGCCGGCGATCTCGGCATCGGGCCGAGCCCGGGCCTGAAGGCGCGCATCGACGGCGCCGATGTCGTTCTGCTCATCGGCGGCCGCATGTCGGAGATGCCGTCCTCGTCCTACACGCTGCTCGACATTCCGACCCCGCAGCAGAAGCTGATCCACGTTCATCCGGGCTCCGAGGAGCTTGGCCGCGTCTATCAGCCGGCGCTCGCGATCCAGGCGACGCCCGCCGCGTTCGCCGCGGCCGTCGAGACGCTGAAGCCCTCCGGGGCGGTTGCCTGGAAGGGCGAGGCGGCCAAGGCGCATGCCGATTACCTCGCCTGGACCGAGAAGGCGCGCGAGCTGCCGGGCACGTTCCAGTACGGCCAGGTCATGACCTGGCTGCGCGACCGGCTGCCGAAGGACGCGATCGTCTGCAACGGCGCCGGCAACTATGCCGGCTGGATCCATCGCCATCACCGCTTCCACAGTTTTGCCTCCCAGCTCGCCCCGACCTCGGGCTCGATGGGGTACGGCGTGCCGGCGGCGGTGCTGGCGAAACGGCAATATCCGGATCGCACTGTCGTCGCCTTTGCCGGCGACGGCTGCTTCCTGATGAACGGGCAGGAGTTTGCGACCGCCGTGCAGTACGACGCGCCGCTGGTCGTCATCGTCGTCGACAATTCGCAATACGGCACCATCCGCATGCACCAGGAGCGCGACTATCCCGGCCGCGTCGTCGGCACTCAGCTCAAGAACCCGGACTTTGCGATGTACGCCAAGGCGTTCGGCGGTCACGGCGAGCGCGTCGAGCGCACCGAGGAGTTCGCGCCGGCGTTCGAGCGCGCGCTGGCTTCGGGCAAGCCGTCGATCCTCCACTGCATCATCGATCCGCGCGCGATCTCGGTCGGCAAGGATTTTGTGCCGTCGGTGAAGGCGTAAGCGATGTCCGAAGGCCGCCACGTCGCCATCATCGGAGCCGGCGCGGTCGGTGTGATCAGCGCCATCGAGGCGCTGCGCGAGGGCCATCGCGTCACGCTGATCGATCCCGGCGAGCCCGGTGGCGAACAGGCGGCGAGCTACGGCAACGCCGGCTGGCTCTCCTCGCATTCGGTGATTCCGCCGGCCGAACCTGGCATCTGGAAGAAGGTGCCGTTCTATCTGATGGACCCGCTCGGCCCGCTCGCGATCCGCTGGTCGTATTTGCCGAAGGCGCTGCCCTGGCTGATCAAGTACCTGCTCTCGGGCTGGACCGAGGCGCGCGTGGAAAAGACCGCCTTCGCGCTCCGCGATCTCCTGAAGGACGCGCCGCTGCTGCACCGGAAGCTCGCGGAAGAAGCCGGTGTCCCCGAATTGGTCGAGCGCAACGGCGTGATGCATGTCTTCCCGTCGCGCGGCAACTTTGACCACGATCTCGGCTGGCGGCTGCGCAAGCGTGTCGGGGTCGAGTGGCTGGAGCTCAATGCCGACGAGATGCGTCAGCGCGAGCCGGACCTGCATCCGCGCTACAGCTTTGGCGTGGTGGTGGAAGAAGCCGGCCGCTGCCGCGATCCCGGCGCTTACGTTGCAGCACTGGCCAATCACGCGTTGGCAAGCGGCGCCAAGCTCGTGCGCGCCAAGGCGACGGGGCTGAAGCTTTCCGGCAACAAGCTCGTCGCTGTCGTCACCGAGACTGGTGAGATTGCTTGCGATGCTGCGGTGGTCGCCGCCGGCGCCAGATCGAAGCAGCTCACCGCGTCCGTGGGCGATTCATTGCCGCTCGAGACCGAGCGCGGCTATCACGTCATGATCGAGAACCCGGAATCCGGTCCGCGCAGCTCGATGATGGCGTCCGACGCGAAAATGGTCGTGAACTGGACCAACAAGGGCCTGCGCGCCGCCGGCACCGTCGAGATCGCCGGCCTCGAGGCCGCGCCGAACTGGAAGCGCGCCGAGATCTTGCGCGACCATCTCTTCAGCATGTTCCCGAAACTTCCGAGGGACATTCCGGCCTCGCGCATCAAGACTTGGTTCGGTCATCGTCCGAGCATGCCGGACGGACTGCCCTGCATCGGCCACGCGCGCGCCTCGCGTGACATCGTCTATGCCTTCGGCCATGGCCATGTCGGCCTGGTCGGCTCGGCCCGCACCGGGCGTCTCGTCGCCCAGCTTCTGAGCGGCAAGCAGCCCGAGATTCCGCTCGCGCCGTTTTCGCCCACTCGCTTCCTCTGAGGTCGCACCATGACCACTCCTGCCAACTCATCCTCCCGCATCGCCCGTGGCGGCAAGGCCATCTATGGCGCGCCGCTCGGTATCCTGATGCTGGAAGCGCGCTTTCCGCGCATTCCCGGCGACATGGGCAACGGCACGACCTGGCCGTTCCCCGTGCTCTATCGCGTGGTGAGCGGCGCCTCGCCGGAGAAGGTGGTGCTGAAGGGCGCGGCCGGCCTGCTGCCTGACTTCATCGACGCGGCCAAGGACCTGGTGCGGCTTGGTGCGGAGGCCATCACCACCAATTGCGGCTTCCTCTCGCTGTTCCAGAGGGAGATCGCGGCGGCCGTCGGCGTGCCGGTTGCGACCTCGTCGCTGATGCAGGTGCCGTGGGTGCAGGCGACCTTGCCGCCCGGCAAGCGCGTCGGCCTTGTCACGGTGTCGGGCTCGACGTTGACGCCGGCGCATCTCGAAGGTGCCGGCGTGCCACTCGACACGCCTTTGGTCGGCACCGAGAACGGCAAGGAGTTTTTCCGCGTCCTGATCAAGGCCGAGAAGGACGACATGGACGTCGGCTTGGCCGAGCGCGACGTGGTCGAGGCCGGCAAGCAGCTTGTCGCAAAGAACCCCGACGTCGGCGCCATCGTGCTCGAGTGCACCAACATGCCGCCTTATGCGGCGGCGTTGCAGGCCGAGGTCGGGCTCCCGGTCTATGATATCTATTCCATGATCACCTGGTTTCATGCTGGACTGCGCCCGCGCGTCTTTGCCTGATTCCGGGGTGTCGCAAAGCTCTGAACAAACGCTGCTAAGCTGTCCTTTGCATTGCAATCGACTTCACAGCCCCGGTATATTGGGCTGTGTTCGGGCATGAATGCAGCTTATGAAGAGCAACGTGGAACTGGCTTCCGATAGCATCGTCGATCGCGTCTATGAACAGCTCAAGGCGATGGCCGTGAGCTACGAGTTCAAGCCGGGCGAACGGCTCAACGAAGGCGAGTTGGCCAAACGTCTCGGCGTCAGCCGGACGCCGCTGCGCGAGGCGCTCAACCGTCTCAACACCGAAGGCTTCCTGCGCTTCACGCCGGGCAAGGGCTTCTTCTGCCGCGAGCTCGACGCGCACGAGATCTTCGATCTCTACGAGCTGCGCAAGTCGATCGAGGTCGCCTCGGTTCGTCTCGCCATCAAGCGCGCCAAGGACGAGGACATCGACGCGCTCCTGAAATTCCTCGAAGCGACCGGTCCCGATCCCGGCGAGCGCACATCAGTGGAACTGGTCGAGCTCGACGAGACCTTTCACGAACGGCTGATGGCGATGTCGAACAACGCCGAGATGCTGCGCGTGCTGCGCAACGTCAACGCCCGCATCCGCTTCGTGCGCTGGATCGACATGGACCGCATCAACCGCTCCAACACCCAGGCCGAGCACCGCGCCGTCGTCGAAGGGTTGAAGGCACGTAATGAGGAGGCTTGCGTCTCCGTGCTGGAAAAGCACATCGACCGCCGCCTCGACCGCATCACATCCGCGATCAAGGAAGGCTACGCGCAGATTTATATGCCGGCCGCGAGGTCGGCGGCGAATTGAGGCGCTTCACCTCGCCCCGCTTGCGCGATCGCAATCGTCCATGAACATTCAACAGAGGTCGTCATGCCCGGGCTTGTCCCGGGCATCCACGTTCTTTGTGCCGCGTGGCAAGGCGTGGATGGCCGGGACGAGCCCGGCCATGACGCCGGGGAAACTGTCGGTGGCTCGCGGCTCGGCAGCTATACAATCCGTCGATACCAGATCGTACCAGACGGTCAGAGCTTTCGCGCGCGAACCTCGCTAGCTTGCCGCTCGAATTTCACGGAGACAAGCGGTGCACAGCCCTCAACCGAATCCTGAAACGCGCAGCAGCGATGATTGGCCGTCCGAGCTCTATCGCGTCCTGAAGGCCGCCGACGTCAGGCAGATGTCATACGTCCCGGATGCCGGCCACAGCCAGCTCATCCGCATGTTCTCGGCCGACCGCGACGTCACCACCAACGTGCTGACGACGGAAGAGGAGGGCGTCGCGATTGCCGCCGGCGCCTGGCTCGGCGGCCAGCGTAGCGTGCTGCTGATGCAGTCGAGCGGGGTCGGCAATTGCATCAACATGCTGTCGCTCTCGGCGATCGGCCGCTTTCCGCTGCTGATGCTGGTGACGATGCGCGGCGAATGGGCCGAGTTCAATCCCTGGCAGGTGCCGATGAGCCGGGCCACGCAGCCCTCGCTGGAGGCGATCGGGCTGAAGGTGATGCGCGCGGAGACGCCGGAGGATCTGGTCGAGACGGTCGAATCGGCGGCATCGCTCGCCTACGATGCCGATCAGCAAATCGCAGTGCTGATCGGACAGCGCCTGATCGGCAAGAAGAAGTGGTGATGTCAATGCAAGCTCAACTCGATCGCCGTGCCGCCGTCGCTGCGCTTCTCAGGAACCGCAAGGACTCGCTGGTCGTCGCCGGTCTCGGCTCCCCGACCTATGATCTTCATTCCGTCGGCGACCACGATGGCAATTTTTATCTCTGGGGCGCGATGGGCGGCGCCGCGCTGATCGGGCTTGGACTGGCGCAGGCACAGCCCGGAAAGCGCGTTCTCGCTTTGACCGGCGACGGCGAGCAATTGATGGGCCTCGGCGGACTCGCCACCATCGGCGTCGCGCGCCCGCGCAATCTCGACATCGTTGTGATCGACAACCAGCATTTCGGCGAGACCGGGATGCAGGCGAGCCACACCGGGCGCGGCGTCGATCTCACCGCGATTGCCATGGCCTGCGGCTTTGCCGCGACCGGAACCGCGCGGACGATCGCCGAGGTGGAACGTCTCGCGGCGCAGATTGCCTCCCCGGGCGAGGGGCCGCGACTCTTCGTCATCAAGGTTCTGGCGGAAAATCCGCCGCGCTCGCTGCCCTCGCGCGATGCCGTCTTTATCAAGAACCGGTTCCGTGCTCATCTCGGATTTGCGGCGGCTTGAACCGGGGTCCTCTCCGGGATAGCTCGCTGCCTAAGCAGCTATCCTGGAGTGAGACCATGAAACTATCCGGCAAGGTCGCCGCCATCACCGGCGCGGCACGCGGCATCGGCAAGGCCTGCGCGAAGAGATTCCTCGACGACGGCGTCAAGGTCGTCATCTCGGACGTCGATGCCGAGGGACTTGCCGCGACGGCGGTTGAATTGGGACGGCCGGATGCCTTGCGCGCCGTCGTCGGCAACGTCGCCAAGCGCACTGACGTGGACCAGCTCGTCGCGACCGCCGTGAAGGAGTTCGGCCGGCTCGACATCATGGTCAACAATGCCGGCGTCGCCCGCAACCGGGACATCCTCGAGATCTCCGAAGAGGAATTCGACGAAATCATCGGCATCAATCTGAAAGGCGCCTTCTTCGGCGTGCAAGCGGCCGCAAGGCAGATGATCGCGCAGGGCGGCGGCGGGGTCATCATCAACATGTCCTCGGTGAACGCGCTGCTGGCGATCCCTGCGCTTGCGACCTACGCGATGTCGAAGGGCGGCATGAAGCAGCTGACCTCGGTCGCGGCCGTCGCGCTCGCCCCGCACAACATTCGTGTCGTCGCGGTCGGGCCGGGCACGATCCTGACCGACATGGTGGCATCCGCGATCTACACGTCCGACGATGCGCGCAAGACCGTGCTGTCGCGTACACCGATCGGCCGCGGCGGCGAGCCGAGCGAAGTGGCCTCCGTCGTCGCGTTCCTGGCGAGCGACGATGCGTCCTACATCACGGGGCAGACGATCTATCCCGATGGCGGCCGGTTGATCCTGAACTACACGGTGCCGGTGAAGGAGAAGTAGGGGGGCGCGCGGTATCGCGAGCGGAGGACGAAGCAGTCGGCGATGTCTTCGATGTCGTCCTGGCGAAAGCCAGGACCCATTACCCCAGAAAGATATTTGGCGAAAACTCGACGTTCGGTACGACGACCAACCGCGCTCGATAAATCATGCGGTATGGGTCCTGGCTTTCGCCAGGACGACTCGGAGAACTATCGCTCACTCCGCCGCAACCGTCATCCCGTGGCCGAGCCGCTTCGAAATCCCGCCGGCGCAGTCGCGCAAGGCATGCGCGATCGGGCTGTCCCAGCGGGCATCGAACGTGCCTTCCGGCCCCATCGCGGTGATGACCAGCGCGACATGGCCGGCGTGATCGAACACTGGTGCCGAGAACGCATTGACGCCGGGCAGGGGATCGCCCAGCGCGCGGGCGAGGCCGTGCTTGCGGACCTCAGTGAGCATGTCGGCGACCTTCGCGCCTTTCACCGCCCGCTTCGGATTGTAACCGACGCCGTGACGGTCGAGGCCGCTTTCGAGCGCGGCATTGACGGTCTTCTCCGGCAGGAAGGCCGCAAAGGCGCGGCCGGTTGCGGTCTCCAGCAGCGCCATCACCGAGCCGGCCCGCATCACGATGTGCACGGGCTGACCCGGCTCTTCGAGCTGCACCACGGTCGGACCATGCGTGCCCCAGACGGCCAGCGAGACCGCATGGCCGATCTGGCTCGCAAGCGCCGCGATCTTTGGTCCGGCGATCCGCACGCCGGAGAGGCGGCGCAGGCTGATGAGGCCGAGCTCCAGCGCCAGCGCGCCGATCTCGTAGCGGCCGGTGGTCTCGTCCTGCTCGATTAGCCCGATGCGCGAGAAACTGGCGAGATAGGGATGCGCCTTGGCCGGCGTCATGCCGGCCTCGCGTGCGAGATCGCGCAGCATCATCGGCTCGCCGCTGCGGGCGAGGGCGCGGAGCAGTTCTCCGCCGACCTCGATCGACTGGATGCCGCGGCTTTCTCTCTTCATGCGCCTCCTGGCGTTCCGCTTACGCCGCGTTGCGCTTGGCGGCGCTGTCGGCAAGATGACGGCCGGCAATGTAGCCGAAGGTCAGCGCCGGCCCAAGCGTGATGCCGGCGCCGGGATAATTGCCGCCCATGATGCTCGCCATGTCGTTGCCGGCGGCATAGAGGCCGGGGATGACCCGGCCTTCGGCGTCCAGCGCCCGCGCGTTCTCATCGGTGACGATGCCGGCATATGTGCCGAGGTCGCCGATCACCATCTTGATGGCGTAGAACGGGCCGTTCTCGATCGGCGCGACGCAGGGGTTCGGGCCGTGCAGCGCATCGCCCTGGTAGCGGTTATAGGCCTTCGAGCCCTTGCCGAAGGCGGCATCGTGTCCCAGCGGCGCGGTCGCATTGAACTGCTTGATTGTCTCGGCGAAGGCCGTGGCGTCGATGCCAGCTTTCGCCGCAAGCGCCTCGAGCGTGTCGCCGCGCATGAGATAGCCGGTACTGAGGTGATGACCCAGCGGCATCGGGAAGGGCGGCACGCAGCCGAGGCCGTATTTCCGCAACGTCTTGTGATCGCAGACGAGGTACGCCGCGATCTCCTCGCCGGGCTTGGCCGCCTTGACCATGGCCTGGACGAAGTCGTGGTAGGAATTGCCTTCATTGGCAAACCGCCTGCCGTCGCGCATCACCGCGATCACGCCGGGCTTGGCGCGGTCGATGAAATGCGGCATCACGCCCTTCGAGCCGTCCTTGCGCGTGGTGAGCGACACCGGCACCCAGGCCGCGGCATTCGGCAGACGGTCCTCGACATGTCCGCCGGCGCTTTCCGCAAGGCGCAAGCCGTCGCCGGTGTTGCCGGTGGGACCCGGCGAAAAATGCTCGTTGCCGGTCGGCGCATGCGGAAACATCTTCTTGCGGCGTTCGACGTCATGCGGGAAGCCGCCGCAGGCGAGCACGACGCCCTGCCTTGCGCGAACACGCACCTCGCGTCCCTCGCGCGACACGATCGCGCCGGTGACAGCTCCGTTCTCGACCGTCAGCTCGCGCACCGGAGAAGACAGCCACATCGGAATCTTGAGATCGAGCGCGGATTTCGCCAGCCGTCCCGCCAGCGCATTGCCGTTGGTCAGCGTCATGCCGCGGCCGTAGCGCAGCACGTCCATCAGATGCCGCGACAGGCGCTTTGCGACATAGACCGCCGAGGTCAGCGATTTCGTCACCCGCATGAAATGGATGATCTCCTTGCCGGAGCCGAGCATCATGCCGAATACGGTCAGCTCCGGCAGCGGCATGCCGAGTGTCCTGATCTGCTCGCCGAGCTCGCGGCCGTCGAATGGGCGCGTCACCATGGAGCGGCCGCCTTGCGCGCCGCCCGGTGCTTCGGCGTGATAGTCCGGGAACACCAGCGGCATGTCGAAGCGCAGGGCTGTCCTGGTGGTGAAGAAATCCACCGCCTCGGGACCGGCGCTCAGGAACGCATCGACGCGCGCGGCGTCGAAATTGTTGCCGGCCTCGTGCCGCAGGTATGTGCGGGCCTGCTCCGGCGTCTCCTCGATGCCATAGGCCTTCGCCAGCGAGGTGCCGGGGATCCAGAGCCAGCCTCCGGAGCGGGCAGTGGTGCCACCGAAACGCGGCTCCTTCTCGACGATCAGCACGTCGAGGCCGCGATAGCGCGCGGTGATCGCGGCCGACATGCCGGAGGCGCCCGATCCGGCCACGAGCACATCGCACTCGTAAGTCTCAGTTGCGCTATGCTCGTTGCCGGTCATGCGTGCCTCATTTCTTCAGCAGCGGACATTTGGACTCGGAGACCGGACGGAAGGCGTCCTCGCCCTTCACCGTCTTGACGATCTCGAGGTAATCCCAGGGCTCCTTGGACTGCTCGGGCGACTTCACCTTGGCCAGATACATGTCGCGGATGACGCGGCCGTCCTCGCGCAACTTGCCGCCATGGACGAAGATATCCTCGATCGGCAGCTCGCGCATCTTGGCCATCACCTTGGCGGGATCGTCGGTGCCGGCCGCCTTGATGCCTTTCAGGTAATGCAACACCGAGCCGTAGACGCCGGTGTGGATCATGGTCGGCATCACCTTGGTGCGCTCGTAGAACTTCTTCGACCAGGCGCGGGTGGCCTCGTCCATGTTCCAGTACGCGGCCGTGGTCATGTAGGTGCCCTGCGCGGCCTTGAGGCCGATCGCATGCACGTCGGTGTCGAACATCAAGAGGCCGACGAGCTTCTGGCCGCCCTGGACCAGGCCGAACTCGCCGGACTGCTTGATGGCGTTGTCGGTGTCCTGGCCGGCGTTGGCGAAGGCGACGACGTCGGATTTCGAGCTCTGTGCCTGGAGGGCGAAGGAGGAGAAGTCCGCGGTGTTGGTCGGGTGCTTCACGCCACCAAGCACCTTGCCGCCCATCTCGTTGATGAAGCGCGTGGCGTCCTTCTCGAGCTGCTGGCCGAAGGCATAGTCCGCGGTGATGAAGTACCAGGATTTTCCGCCCTCCTTGATCACGGCGGAGGCGGTCACCTTCGACAGGGCGTAGGTGTCGTAGGTGAAATGCACGGTGTTCGGGCTGCACAGCTCGTCGGTCAGCGAGCTCGCGCCGGGGCCGGAGAGCAGGGCGATCTTGTTGCGCTCGCGCACCATGTTGTGCACGGCGATCGCGATGCCGGAATTGGGGATGTCGACGACGGCGTCGACCTTGCCGTTGTCGAACCAGCCGCGCACGATCTGGACGCCGACGTCGGTCTTCATCTGATGGTCGGCGCTGATGATCTCGATCGGCTTGCCGAGCACGGTGGGGCCGAATTCCTCGACCGCCATTTTCGCGGCTTCGACCGACCCCGGCCCGCTGTTGTCGCGGCCCCAGCTTGACAGGTCCGTCAGCACGCCGATCCGCACGGCGTCGTCGGAGACCTGCGCGGTCGCGGTTGACGTCATGGCAGCCGAAGTCATGGCCGCGAGCATGGCGCAGGCCAAAAACCCTCTCATCGTCGTTCCCTCTCTTTTTGTGGGCCGCTTGGCGCGGCCGATTATCATGGCGACAAGTTAGATATTAGCGAATGAATTTGTCAATGGCGAATTAAAGCCCGGAAGGTTCCTCCGTGCTGGCGGACGACGGGAAGCGCAACTGCTTCAACACCCGTCATTGCGAGCGCAGCGAAGCAATCCAGACTCTTTCCGTGGAGGCAGTCTGGATTGCTTCGTCGCATCAGCGCAAAATTGCCACGCAATTTTGTCGCGAGCTCCTCGCAATGACGGCGTTGATGCAGTTGTGCGCCACCATTCCCGCTGTGGTCATCGCCAGCAGCAACACCCCCGCAGGTTGCAACCGCCACCGCGATTGGCCATGATGCCGCCGGGAATCTTTGGGGCATGGAATGACGGCAGCAACGGGGGTCTCCGGCGCGACGGAGCGATCGACGACGGCGCATGTGGTGTGGGCGAGCGCGCTCGGCACCGCGATCGAGTGGTACGACTTCCTGATCTACGGCACGGCGGCGGCGCTGGTGCTGAACAAGCTGTTCTTTCCGAGCTTCGATCCCTTTGTCGGCACGCTGGTGGCATTCTCGACCTATGCGGTCGGCTTCGTGGCGCGGCCGATCGGCGGCGCGATCATCGGGCATTATGGCGATCGGCTCGGCCGCAAGACAATGCTGGTCGCGACCATGATCGCAATGGGGCTCGGCACCTTCCTGATCGGCTGCCTGCCGACCTACAGCCAGATCGGCGTGTGGGCGCCGATCCTGCTCATCGTCCTGCGCTTCGTCCAGGGCATCGGGCTCGGCGGCGAATGGAGCGGCGCGGTCGTCATGGTGATCGAGCATGCCGGCAATCGCCGCGGCTTCTACGGCAGCCTGGTGCAGATCGGCTTTCCTGTCGGCGTTGCCGCATCCACCGGCATCTTCGCCCTGATGACGAAGCTGCCTGAGGCCGACTTCCTGAGCTGGGGCTGGCGCGTGCCGTTCCTGATCAGCATTGTGCTCGTCGGTGTCGGCTTCATCGTGCGGCTGAAGCTTGCGGAGACACCGCACTTCAAGGAGGTGGTCGAGCGCAAGGAGGTGCTGGCGCAGCCGGTCTGGGAAGTGCTGCGCCGCGACTGGCGCAGCTTCCTGCTGGCGATCGGCATCACGGTCTCGGAAGTCGGGCTCGCCTACCTCCTCACCGTCTTCACCGTGGTCTACGCCACGACAAAGCTCGGCCTGCCGCGCCAGGTTATCCTGGATGCGGTGGTCTATGCGGCGATCGTCGAATTCGCCACATTGCCGCTTGCAGGCTGGTTGTCCGATATCTTCGGCCGCAAGGCGCTGTATCTCGCCGGCGGCGTGTTCTCGGTGGCGCTGGCGTTTCCGCTGTTCTGGTTCCTCGATACCAGGGACCCGGCGCTGATCACGCTCGCGCTCGTCGTCACGATGACGCTGACGCATGCGCTGCTGTTCGGGCCGAAGGCCGCGTTCATGCCGGAACTGTTCCGCACCCAGGTGCGCTACAGCGGCGCATCGCTTGGTGCCAACGTCGCGGCCGCGCTCAGCGGCGGCTTCTCGCCGTTGATCGCAACCGCGCTGCTCGCATGGGCCGGCTCCTATTGGGCGGTGTCGGTCTACATCATCGCGCTGTCGATCATCACGATCGTCGCGACGCTGATGGCGCCGGAGACGGCGCGCGACGCGCTCAAATAGTGAGCGCCGTCATCGGCAGGCGGAATTCGCGGCGCCCGGAATGGCGAGGAAAGTGATGGTTTCGGGTGCAAGGTGCACCGGGCCGGCCGCGGTCGTGCGCCCGGCGAGGTGCGGCAGCCCATCTCCGTCGGTCAGCGCCAGCGTCTTGCCGTTCAGTTGCACGGTTGCGCCCTTCAGCCCTGCGGCCTGCAAGGTGTAGCGCTCGGCGGGTAGCGGCATCATGATCGTGCGCGCTGTGCTGCGCGAGATATTGATCGCGAGCACGGTCACGGCGCCGCGCTTCGACGGATGACAGTGCGCGTAGACATGGAGGCCGGACGCCATCGCGGCGCCTGCGTCGAGTACCGTCGTACCCATCAACCGACGCCAGAGCAGCGCGCCCCAATAATTCGGCCGCGGGCGGAACGTCTTCTCGTCCAGCAATCCGTAGTCGCTCGCGGCCAGCGTGTTGTGCATCACCACTTGAACGCCGGCCCTGGCCAGGCGTCCGAGTTGGTCGAGATAGCGGAACGTATCGAGGAAAGTCTTGTCCCAGCGGTTACCGCCGCAGGCGGCGTCCGCGGTTTCGGTCAGCCAGATCGGCTTGTCCGGCGCGAATTCGTCGCGCAGCGACTTGTAGGTCGATAGCGCGGCATCGGTGCGGGCGAGCCACGCTTCGGACAGCGCGTGTGCCGGCTCGTCGCGGCCGCCGCAGCGCGGCGAGATCGTGTTGTAGTGATGATAGGAGAAGCGATCGACACCGGCGCCCGAGGCGGCGAGCAGGTCGCGCGTGCGGAGGCCGGACGCGCCGGTGGAAGCTGAGTCGCCGACCGAGCCTGGTCCGACGATCAGCGTCTGCGGCGCGGCGCGCAGCATCCACTCGCGAAAGATCCCGACATCGCGGACATAAGCCTTCGCATCGTATCCAGGCGGCGCACCGTTGGTCGCCGCGAGCGTCGGCTCGTTCATGAATTCGGCGGCGGCGATGTGGCCGCCCAGCGAGCGCGTATAGTCGATCAGGCGTTGCGCCTGATCCGGCCTCCAAAGGCCATCCGCGTCGCGGCTGCCCGGGCTGATGGCAAAGGAGGTGACGATCTCTGCATCGACCGCGCGCGCAAAGTCGACGACGCCGCGCCACTGCGCGCGGCTTAGCACCGCGTTGAACCCCGGTGGCGGCGCGGCTGGCGCACTCTCGGTGTCGGCGAAGAACGTCGCATTGGCCCAGGTGCCGCTCACGCGCAGATAAGCCGGCGACAACGCCGCCGCGAGCTTGCGCAGACGCGTGTTGCCGAGCTCGATTGGAGGTCTGTAACTGTAGCGATCCTTGTCAGCCCACGCGCGCATCGTCTGCGGATAAGGCTTCCAGAACCGTCCGCCGGTCACCTCCACCGTCTCGATGTTGTAGGACTGAAAGCGGGGATCGATGGTACCGATCGCTTGCAGCCCCGCAGGTGCGATCGACACGGCGGCGGCGTGCGCTGCGCACGATGTCCCGGCCGCGAGCAGCGCAAGCCCTGTCGCCCGTGCTGCGTCAAGAAGTCCGCCGCGTGGCATTCGCCGTCTTGTATGCACGTCCTGACGCCTTCTTATGCGTGCTGCCAAAAGCAAATGCAGCCGCCCGAACCATTAGCCCCGCCGCGTTCGAAGCGGCGCAGCCCTGGGCAAAGTTCTGGCCATAGCTGGCGTTGCGCGAGCAGAGCCTGGCGCATGTCAAGGCGTGAGTAGCCATGCGAGCATCTACGCGGCAGATTCTATATTCACCAGGACTTCTCCGGCGATGATTTCGGGATCCCCGAGATCAAGGTCATGCATGCTTGCTTGAACGAACTCCATCACCTTATCGTTCGCCGCATTGGCGCATTCGCGGTCCTCAAATATCATCACGGCGACACCAACGCCTTCGCCCCCATCCAGCACATAGTAAGACTTGAAGCCGCGCGACTCCCTCAGGATCTGACCGACGCCGCTTTTGGCGCGGCGGGCAGCATCCGCGACCGAACGAACCTTGGTGTATTTTCGAATGAGTATGTACATCAGGCCACCCTTGCGTCTCGGTTCCTCCCCCACGCATCAAAGCATACCGGGCCGCTGCCGGACTAGGGCCTACTTATGGAATGGCCCAAAAGTGGAGGTCAACGCAGGCGCTGACAATGTCCGTCCTGCCGCATGACGGGTTGGATGCGGTTGAAGTTGGCTCATCAATAAGACGATGTCTCGTCGCGCCCGTCCAGCGTTGCTGGCATATTGAATATCGTCTAAGCAGACGGATCGGCGCGCATGAACGCCGACCTGCGAAGCAAAAAGGGAGCACAAAAGATGAAAAAGACCACGCGCCGGGATCTGCTCGCAACAGCCGCCGCAGCCACCGCAGCTTCCATCGCGGAGGTTGCGCCCGCCGCAGCGCAGGCCGGACCGAAGCCGATCTTCCCGGTGCCGATGGTCGCGATCCCGATCGTCGGCGAGACCCAGGTGTTCCAGGTCCGCCGCATCTATTGCATCGGGCGCAACTATGCGGCGCATGCGATCGAGCGCGGCTCGGATCCGAACCGCGAGCCGCCGTTCTTCTTCCAGAAGCCGACGGACGCGATCCAGAACGTCGCGGTCGGCGAGGTCGCCGACCATCCCTATCCGTCGCTGACCAAGAATTATCATCACGAGGTCGAACTGGTTGCCGCGCTGAAATCCGGCGGCACCAATATCCCGGCCGAGAAGGCGCTCGACCACGTCTATGGGTACGCGCTCGGTCTCGACATGACCAGGCGCGATCTCCAGAACGGCATGGCCGCGGAGAAGAAGCCGTGGGAAATCGGCAAGAGCTTTGACCACGCCGCGGTGCTCGGTCCGATCCACCCCGCGAGCAAGACCGGCCATTTCGAGAAGGGCGCGATCTCGCTCGCAATCAACGGCACCGTGAAGCAGAGCTCGGATCTCAGCAAGATGATCTGGAGCGTCGCCGAGCAGATCGCAAAGCTCTCGGAAGCGTTCGAGCTGAAGGCCGGCGACATCATCTATTCCGGCACGCCGGAGAATGTCGGCCCGGTGGTGAAGGGCGACGTGCTGCTGTGCAAGCTCGAGGGACTGCCGGACATGTCGATCAAGATCGTCTGATTGTCTTCGCCTCTCCCCGCGTGCGGGGAGAGGCCGGATTGCACCGTCAGATGCAATCCGCGTCGCGCGCTCGACGCCAACGGGTTTACCAGCGACAAGGTCGCGCCGTAGTTGCGCCGCGCGACCTCCGCTGGAACCGCGGTTTGAAGGCGAGGCCTCTGAATTGCCGGAGTTCCATCGGCGATTGCCCCGTGTTTGGCAACGAACAAACGTTCTGCAGCCATATTTCAGTAAGAAGTGATCTCCCGTGAGGGAGGCGCTCCGATGAACAAAGCTTTGATCACTGCCGTCGTGCTGCTGGCGGGCGTGCCTGCAAGCACCGCCGCGCAAGAGCGCGCCGGTGCTGCAGCAATCGGAGCCGTATCAGGCGCTGTGGTGCTGGGGCCGATCGGTGCCGTCGCGGGCGCGGTGGTGGGCTATACCGCCGGACCTGCAATCGCCCGGTCCTGGGGCGCGAGAGATTCACGTTCGGCGAGACATCGGCAGCCGCCGCGCCGCGAGACGTATCGCGCAGCCGCAACCGTCGCTCCGCCGCGCGCACGCGAGGCGATGAATGCCAACGGCCAAATCAGGGCTGCCGGCAATCCGCCGGCCCAAGCCGCGCCTGCGGAGCAGCCTGTTGAAGCTGCACCGGCGCAGGCTGCGCCGGCGGAGACTTCGACGCCGCCGATTCAGGGATTCGAATGAAACTTCGGCGCTAGGCCGCGGTGGTCTTCGGCCGCAGCCGGTCGACCGTGCGCGCGATCAGCGCCGCCACCTCGGCCACCTTCGGTCCAATCCGGAACTCCGGCCCCGCGACGACGACGGAGAGCCTGCGGTCGCCGATCGGCAGTGGAATCGCAGCGCCCGCGAGGTCGCGGCTGTAGTCGCCAAAGCTCTGGCAATAGCCGCGCTCGATCGAGTTGCGCAGTTCGGCTTCCACCGCCTCGATGCTGATCGGCGTTGACGGACCGTACTGCTTGAACTCGATCTTGCGATAGACGGAGTCGCGCTCCTCCTGCGAATATTGCAGCAGCAGCGCGCGGCCGCTCGCGGTCGCGTGGATCGGCACGCGGTGGCCGATGGTCGCGAAATAGCGGATCGCCGCCTTGGACTCGACGACGTCGATGAACACCGCCATCACGCCCGCGGGCGCCACGATCGACGCCGTCTCGCCGGTCTCGGCCGAGAGATCGGCAACCAGCGTATGCGTCCATGGCGGCAGCGGCTCGACCTCCGAGATCATCCGCGCCATGGCGAGCCAGCGCGGTGTCGGATAGAAGCCGGCGCGCGGCCGCGGCTCGTACAGATAGCCCTTCTCCGAGAGCGTCGCGAGCAGGTTGAAGGTCGACGAGCGCGGCCAGCCGAAATGATCGGCGATCTCCGCAAGCGTCGCCGGCTTCCTCGTCTGGGCGAAGAATTCCATGATCTCCAGGACGTTTGCGGCTTGGCGAACGATCATGATCCGGTCCCGTCTGTCGCAGCGCGATGCCCTTGATCTAGGACTGGCCGAGGATCTTCTTCGCGGCGCGAAGATGCGGCTTGTCGATCATCTGGCCGTCGAGCCGCAGCGTGCCGGAATTGGGATTGCTCGCGAACGCCGCGATCACCTTCTCCGCCCAGCTGCGCTCGGCTTCCGTCGGCTTGAATGCCGCGTTGACGACATCGACATGCTTGGGATGGATCAGCGCCTTCGCCGAAAACCCGTCGCGCCGCGCCGCCCGGGTTTCCTGCTCGAGGCCGGCCAGATTGTCTATGTCGGTATAGACAGTGTCGATCGGCGCGACCTCGGCCGCGGCGGCTGCCATCAGGCAGAGATCGCGCGCGAGGCGATAGGGACTGTGGAACACGCCGCCCGAGGACTTCTCTGTGGCACCCAAAGAGGCGGAGAGATCCTCCGCGCCCCACATCAGGCCGGCGAGGCGAGGGGAGCAGCCCTTGTAGCTGCCGAGCCCGAAGATCGAGCCGGCGGTCTCCGTCGCGACGCAGACGATGCGGGTTGCGCCGACCACGATACCGGCCGCCGCCTCGAGTGCTTCGAGCCAGGTCGCGACCTGTCGCACATCGTCGCCGCCTTGCGATTTCGGCAGCACGATGCCGTCGGGCCTGCCCGGCATCACCGCGGCGAGATCGGCCAGCGTCATGCCGGTGTCGAGCGCGTTGACGCGGACATAGAGCTGGTGTGGGCCGGGACGGCTCTTCAGCATCGCCAGCGTCAGCCCACGCGCCTCCGCCCTTCTTCTCGGTGACGACGGAATCCTCGAGATCGATGATCAGCGCGTCGGCCTTGCCTTCGCTCGCCTTCTCGAATTTGCGCGGGGAATCCCCCGGCACGAACAGCATCGAACGCATCAGACCGGCCTCTTGTGCATCATCGCCATGCGGCGGCATTTTCCGACGATCTCGTCGTTCTGGTTCAGGGCGTGGTGCTCGAACTCGACGATGCCCGCCTTGGGGCGCGATTTGGATTCCCGCAACGAAAGCACCTTCGTCGTTGCCCGCAAGGTGTCGCCATGGAAGACCGGTTTCGGAAAGGTGACGTCGGTCATGCCGAGATTGGCGACGGTGGTGCCCATGGTCGTATCATAGACCGTCATGCCGATCATGATGCCGAGAGTGTAAAGGCTGTTGAAAATGCGCTGGCCGAACTCGGTCTTTTCGGCGAAATGCGCGTCGATATGCAGCGGCTGCGGGTTGAGCGTCAGCAGGCTGAACATGGTGTTGTCCATCTCCGTGACGGTCCGGGTCAGCGGATGCCTGAACTCCTGGCCCACGGAAAAGTCCTCGAAATAAAGTCCGGCCATCGCGATTTCCTCCCTGTATCGTGCGGTTTGGCTGGCGCTGCCGTTAAGGCGGCGCCGCCAGATGAACTGCTTCCTGCTGCGCGAGCGTTTCGATCTCGTCTGCCGAGAAGCCGGCCTCGTGCAGGATGTCGCGGCCATGCTGGCCGAGCGTCGGCGCCGGGCCGGCCGGCTCCGGCTGGGTCACGCTCCAGGTCGAAGGCACCCGCATCTGGCGGATGCGGCCTTCCACGGGGTGATCGACCGTCCTGAAGAAGCCGACCGCGTTGAGATGCGGATCGTCCAAAATCGTCTCCAGGGTGTGCATCGGGATCACCGGAATGTCGGCGTGCTCCAGCAGCTCGCGCCACTCCGCGGTGGTGCGGGTGAGGAAGATGTGGCCGATCTCCTCATAGATCTCGTCGATATGTTTCGTGCGTGACGCGTGGTTGGCGAAGCGCGGCTGCTGCAGGAATTCCGGCTGCCCGATCGCCTCGAAGAAGCTGCGCCAGTGCTTGTCGTTGTAGATCAGGACGCAGAGATAGCCGTCGCTGGTCTTGTAGGGCTTTCGGTAGCGCGAGAGCAGGCGGACATAGCCGCCATGGTCGAGCGGCGGATCGTAGGTGAGGCCGCCGAGATGATCGACCAGCACGAACTCGGTCATCGATTCGAACATTGGCACGTCGATGCGCTGGCCCTGGCCGGTGCGCTGCTGGTGCATCAGCCCGCCCATGATGGCGTTGACCATCATCAGACCGACGACGCGGTCGGCGATGGTCACAGGGACGTAGCGCGGCGTGCCGTCACCGGCGGCTGCGAGCAGCGTCGGAATGGTCGCTGCGCCCTGGATCAGATCGTCGTAGGCGGGCTTTGCGGCGTAGGGGCCGGATTGGCCGTAGCCGAAGGCGCCGACATAGACGAGGGCGGGATTGACCGCGGCCAGCGTCTCGTAGTCGAGGCCGAGCCGCGCCATCGCCTGCGGGCGCACATTATAGACGAGCGCGTTGGCGCGCCTCGCCAGCCGCAGCAGCGTGTCGCGGCCTTCCGTCTTCTTGAGGTCGAGGACGATGCTGCGCTTGCCGCGATTGGCGTTGTGAAACATCCCGCCCATGCCGGGCGTGCGGCCGGGACCGATCTGGCGGACGATGTCGCCCTCGGGGCTTTCGACCTTGATGACGTCGGCGCCCATGTCCGCCAGCACCTGGGTGCCGTACGGGCCCATCAGGACGGAGGTCAGGTCGAGAACGGTGAAGCCGGCGAGCGGTCCCATGGGGCCTCGTTGGGTGCATTCATATTCGTGGAGTTAGAATTCATAAATCTGAGGTGTCAATTCGACCGTCCCGATGTTCCGTGCATGGGCCTATGCATAGTTCATATACTTGACTTATAAATTCACGTATATGTACATTTTCCTCAAGCAAGAAGTGGAGTGAGGGCCGGACGGATGGCAGCCGAAGGCTGCCGCCTTCGGCATGGGACGCGTCAGGGAGAACGAAATGAAGAAGAACAAGGTCTGGGCCGCAGCAGTGTTCGCGCTCGCGCTGCCGGTCTCGACGTTTCAGGCGCAGGCGCTGGAGCTGAAGGTCGCCGATAGCTTCCCCGCCGGCCACTATCTGGTTCGCCTGCTGCTCAAGCCCTGGATGGACGACGTCACCAAGCGCACCAATGGCGCGGTAACCTTCACCTATTATCCGAACCAGCAGATCGGCAAGGCCGCCGACATGTTGCGGTTGACGCAGTCCGGTGTGGTCGACATCGGCTACATCGGGCCGTCCTACGTCTCCGACAAGATGCCGCTGTCGGAAGTCGCGCAGTTGCCGGGGGCCTTTGAGACGAGCTGCCAGGGCACGCTCGCCTATTGGAAGACCGCGCGCGAAGGCGTTTTGGCCAAGCAGGAATACGCGCCGAACAAGATCAAGCTGCTGTTCGAGGTGGTGCTGCCGCCCTATCAGGTGTGGACCGCAAAAACCAAGGTCGACACGACCAAGGACATGCAGGGCCTGAAGCTGCGCACCACCGGCGGCGCGCAGGATCTGACATTGCGTGCGCTCGGCGCCGTGCCGGTGCGCATGGCGGCGCCCGATGCGTATGAATCACTGTCGCGCGGTACCATGGACGGCCTGCTGTTCCCGATGGAGAGCGTCGTGGCCTATGGTCTGGACAAGCTGGTCAAGCACGCCACCGAAGGCGTCAGCTTCGGCAGCTTCATCGTGGCCTATTCCATCAACCAGTCGGTCTGGGACAAGCTGCCCGACGACGTGAAGAAGGCGATGAACGAGGCGTCCGAGGCGATCGAGCCGACCGCCTGTGCGCAGGTCGACAAGGAGACGGAGTGCACCAGGAAGCACCTTCAGGACCAGGGCGTCAGCTTCGAGCCGCTGCCGGAGGCGACGCGTGCCGAGATGAAGGACAAGCTGAAGGGCGTCGGCAAGGAGTGGGCGAGCGGGCTCGACAGCCGCGGCAAGCAGGCGTCCGCCGCGCTGAAGGAGTTTGAAGATCTGCTCGCCGCCGGTGGCGCCAAGTAACCGTCCATGAAATACGGCAAAGGGAGGCGCTGGAGGTGATCAAGCGGGCGGGAGATGTGCTCGGCGCGCTGGAGCGCGCGCTGACGGTGATCGCGGTGGTGTTCCTGTTCGTGATCATGCTGCTTGTCGTGACCGACGTGTTCATGCGCTACGCGCTGAACCGTCCGTTTGCCTTCACCTATGATCTGATCGGCCTCTATCTTCTGGCCGGCGTGTTCTTCTTCACGCTGTCGGACGGGTTGCGCGAGCATGCGCATGTCGGCGTCGATATCCTCCTGTCGCGCTTCTCGCCGGCGGGACGGCGACTGTCCGAGATCATCACCGCGCTTGCCGGCCTGTTCGTGTTCGTCCTGATCTGCAAGGTCGGGTTCGAGCGTGCGCTGGAGAATTACGAGCAGCACGACGTGCTGGCCGGTGCGATCGCCTGGCCGACCTGGATATCGGCGGCGCTGGTGCCGTTCGGCTGCGGCGTGCTGGTGCTGCGGCTGGCGCTCCAGCTCGTCGGCAATGTGCTGAGCCTCGTCAGCGGGCGCGACCTCTATCCGCTGCCGCCGGTGACCGGCGTCGGCGAAACGCGAAGCTTTGAGTAACGGCAGGCATCCATGACACCTTTCATCGTTCTCGCCCTGCTGTTCGGCCTGCTGGCACTCGGCACGCCCGTCGGCTTCGCCATGGCCTTCTCCGGTTCGGTCGGCCTCGTGATGGTCGGCGGATGGGGTACATTGTTCGGCATCCTGCAAACCGCGCCGCTGTCGACTGTCTCGTCCTACGAGCTGATCACCATCCCGATGTTCCTGCTGATGGCGGACCTCGTGCTGCTGTCGGGTGTCGCGGACGACCTGTTCAAGACGGCGTCGGCCTGGGTCGGGCGCATTCCCGGCGGGCTCGGCATGGCGACGGCACTTGCCGGCGCAGGTTTTGGCGCGATCTGCGGCACCTCGACGGCGTCCGCCGCGACGCTGTCCTCGACCAGCCTTCCCGCGATGATCCGCCAGGGCTATGAGCCCAAGATGGCCGCCGGCGTGGTCGCGATATCAGGCACGCTGTCGATGCTGCTGCCGACCAGCGTCGCGCTCGTCATCTTCGGCCTGCTCGCCGAGGTGAACATCGGCAAGCTCCTGATCAGCGGCATCATCCCCGCGATCCTCGTCACCATCACCATCATGGCCACGATCTACTTCCTGGTCTGGCAGGATCCTTCGCGCGCGCCCGCCGCGAAATCGGTACCGTGGCGCGAAAAATTCGCGCTGTTGTGGCAAGTCTCGCCGATGGTGGTGCTGTTCTCGATC
Organism: Bradyrhizobium sp. USDA 3311; assembly: GCF_054062495.1. Classification (NCBI taxonomy): domain Bacteria; kingdom Pseudomonadati; phylum Pseudomonadota; class Alphaproteobacteria; order Hyphomicrobiales; family Nitrobacteraceae; genus Bradyrhizobium; species Bradyrhizobium sp. USDA 3311. The sequence goes on from NZ_JBSSFI010000001.1 coordinate 3,654,388, forward strand.
GTGACCGGCACGATCTATCTCGGCGTCGCCACGCCGACGGAGGCTTCCGCCTTCGGCGCGTTCGGCGCCTTCCTGCTCGCGATCGTCAAGGGCAAGATCACGCCGTCATCGCTTTACCGGACGCTGCTGCGGGCCTGCCACGGCACCTGCATGATCATCATGATCCTCGTCGGAGCCTCGATCTTCGGCTACTTCTTCACGCTAACCCACGTCACGCAGGACCTCGTCGCCTGGATCGGCAGTCTGCCGACTTCGCGCTGGGTGATCATCACGCTGATCCTGTGCGGCTACATCGTGCTCGGCTCCTTCATGGACCAGATCGCCATCCTGGTGCTGACCGTGCCGATCGTGCTGCCGCTGATCAAGACGCTCGGCTTCGATCCGATCTGGTTCGGCGTCATCAAGATCGTCACCGCCGAGGTCGGCATGATCACGCCGCCGGTCGGGCTGAACTGCTTCATCGTCGCCCGCTATGCCAAGCGGCCGGTGGCGGAAGTGTTCCACGGCACTTTCCCGCATTTCATCGCCCATCTGATCGCGATCGCGATCCTGGTGGCGTTTCCGAGCATCATTCTCTGGCTGCCCTCGCAGATGGGGCGCTAGGATCGGAGCCCTGGCGGCTCCCAATAAGGAGATCAAGAACATGGATTTCGCGCTCACCGATCAGCAGGAAGCCATTCGCGATGCCATCGCCAAGATCTGTGAAGGCTTTCCCGATGCCTACTGGTTGAAGAAGGACCATGACGGCGGCTTTCCGCACGATTTCCACAAGGCGCTGGCCGACGCCGGCTGGCTCGGCATCTGCGTGCCGGAGGCCTATGGCGGCTCGGGGCTCGGCATTACTGAAGCCGCGATCATGATGCGTACCATCGCCGAATCCGGCGCCGGCATGTCCGGCGCCTCGGCCGTGCACATCAACGTGTTCGGGCTTAATCCTGTCGTCGTGTTCGGCACCGAGGAGCAGCGCAAGCGCATGCTGCCGCCGATGGTCGAGGGCCGCGAGAAGGCGTGCTTCGCCGTCACCGAGCCCAATACCGGCCTCAACACCACCCAGCTCAAGACCCGTGCGGTCGCCAAGAACGACCGCTACATCGTCAACGGCCAGAAGGTGTGGATCTCGACCGCGCAGGTCGCGCACAAGGATCCTGCTGCTGGCGCGCACCACGCCGCTGGAAGAGGTGCGCTCGCCCACCCACGGCCTCAGCCTGTTCTACACCGACTTCGACCGCAAGAAGATCAAGGTCCACGAGATCGAGAAGATGGGCCGCAAGGTCGTCGATTCCAACGAGCTGTTCTTCGAGGATTTCGAGATCCCGATGGAGGACCGCATCGGCGAAGAGGGCAAGGGCTTCCAGTACATCCTCGAAGGCATGAACCCCGAGCGCATCCTGATCGCGGCGGAAGCCGTCGGCCTCGGCAAGCTCGCGCTGTCGCGCGCGACCGAATACGCCAAGACCCGCGTCGTCTTCAACCGCCCGATCGGCAAGAACCAGGGCATCCAGCATCCGCTCGCGGTGAACTGGGTCGAGCTCGAGGCGGCCTGGCTGATGGTGATGCAGGCGGCCTGGCAATACGACAAGGGCTTGCCCTGCGGCGCTGGCGCGAATGCCGCGAAATATTTCGCAGGCGAAGCCGGCTACCATGCCTGCGAGCAGGCCGTGATGACCCATGGCGGCTTCGGCTATGCCAAGGAGTTCCACGTCGAGCGTTATCTGCGTGAAGTGCTGATCCCGCGCATCGCGCCGGTCAGCCCGCAGCTCGCGCTCAGCTTCATCGCGGAAAAGGTGCTGGGGCTGGCGAAGTCGTACTAGGTTGCCCGCGGATCGGTCGGGAGGATTGCCGATGCCCGAGGACAGCTCGCCGATCGATTTTGCCGGCCTGGTCCGGAAGGATGATCTCGTCGTGTGCGGGCAGGCGACGGCGGAGCCTGTCACGCTGACGGAAGCGCTGATGGCGCAGGCAGCACAGCTTCCGCCCTTCCGCATGATGATCGGGCCAGTGTTCTCGGAGACGTTTTCGGCGTCGTGCGCGGGAAATGTCTCGTTCCAGAGCTATGGCGTGATCGGCAATTCGCGGCGGCTCGCGAAAGCGGGGCGACTCGACGTGATCCCGAGCAATTACAGCGCCTTCTGTGCCGACTTCGCGGCGCGCCGCTACAAGGCCGATGTCGTTCTGGTGCAGCTTGCGGAGCTCGAAGGGCGGTTCAGCGCCAGCCTCTCCAACGACTACGTCATCGATGCCGCGCGCGGCGCACGCCTCGTCATCGCCGAGATCAATCCGGATACGCCCTTTACGTTCGGCGCCGAATGGCCGGAGGACGTGCCGATCCATGTTCGCGTGGCAGCCCGCAGGCCGCCGGTTGAATTGGCCTCGACGCCGCTCGATGACGTTTCGCGGCGCATCGCCGCGCATGCGGCAGGCCTGATCGCCGACGGCAGCACGCTCCAGTTCGGCGTCGGCCGAATTCCGGATGCGATCCTGTCCTCGCTGTCGCATGCGCGCCGTCTCGGCATCCATTCCGGCCTGATCAACGATGCCGTCGTCGACCTGATCGAGCGCGGCGCGGTGACGAATGCGGAGAAGGGCATCGATGCCGATATCACCGTCACCAACCAGGTGATCGGGACCCGGCGGCTCTATCGCTTCGCGCACGAGAACAAGGCGGTGGCGGTGCGGCCGACGTCCTATACGCACGGCCAGAACGTGCTGGCGCGGATCAACCGGCTGGTCGCGATCAATTCGGCGCTTCAGGTCGGCCTCGACGGCAGCGTCAATTCCGAGACGCTGAATGGCGTCGCGATCGGCGCCATCGGCGGGCAGCTCGATTTCGTGCGCGGCGCCAACGCCTCTTGCGGCGGAAGGGCGATCATCGCGCTGCCGGCGACGGCGTCAGACGGGAGCAGCCGCATCGTCGCTGATGTCGAGACGGTGACGACCCCCCGCGCCGATGTCGATGCCATCGTCACCGAATGGGGCGTTGCGGAGCTGCGTGGCTGCGGCCTTGCCGAGCGCGCGCGCCGCATGGTCGCGATCGCGGCGCCTGAGCACCGCGACGCGCTTTCGGCGCGGCTTCGCGGGCCCGCGCGCTAGCTCAGTTCATCATCGCGAGCGTCCATGACGAGGTCGTCGAGGAGGTGGCCGGCCTATTCGGCGGCAATCCGTTCCATCGCCATGGCGCGAAGCCGGGCGCGCTGGATTTTCACACCGTTGGCGCTGTCGGTGACGGGGAAAGCGTCGACGATATAGATTCGTGCCGGCACCTTGTACCCGGCGAGCCGTTCGCGCAGGTGCGCGACCAGCATCTCCTGTTGAGGCGGCTCCCCTGCTGGAATCACAAAAGCGACGCAGCGTGCGTTTCCCTTCAGGTCGACCGCGACGACCTGGGCGTCGGCAACACCTGCGCAGGACTTGAGCTCGTCCTCGATCTCGCCGGGCGCGACAAGGAAGCCGCCGAGCCGCATCGCATCGCCCGCGCGGGTCTCGTAGACGAAGGAGCCGTCGCCGCGCCGCCGGCCGATGTCGCCGGTGCGGAAGAAGCCGTCCGCGGTAATCGCGTCGCGCGTGGCGTCGGGATTGTTGAAGTAGCCGAGGAAGCGTGACGGCGCGCTGATCTCGATCTCGCCGGAGACGCCGGGAGCTGCGAGTTCGCCGGTCTCGGTGTCGCGGACGCGGACCCCGGCCTCCGGCGACATCGGCCGGCCGCCGCCCTCGATCCGGTCGGCGAACGCGTCGCTGGCGCGGCCGATCGAGAACAGGGCCTGCACCTCGCTCGAACCGTAGAGGCCGTAAAGCGGCATGCCGCGCGCCTCGGCCTCCGCGGCAAGCTCACGCCAGCCGGGCTGGAACGCAGCGAAGCCGAACACCTCGGCACGGGGGAAGGGACGGGCCACGTCGGTGAGGGCGAGGATGCGGCGAAACATCTCGTCGGAGCCGAAGGCGTGGGTGATCTCATGCTCGCCGAGGATCTTCAGCGCCGGCGCCGCTTCGAAGGCGTCGAGCACATGGATGGTCGCGCCCGCCGCGATGAAGCCGAGCAGGCTCGTCATGCCGAAGGTGCCGCAGAACGGCAGCATGGCGAGGAGCGAATGGTTTTGCGGCGCGAGGCTTAGCGCCCTGGCGACGGCGGCGGCGTGCGCGGCCAGCGTCCGCTGCGAATGCGCGACGAGCTTCGGTCCCTTGGTCGTGCCCGACGTGGTGTAGAGCAGCACGGGGAGGTCGACGTCATCCTGGGCGGGCGGGGCCGGCGGATAGGGTTGGTCGAACGCATCGAACCGTACACACGGCCAGTGCGCCGGGATCGTATCCGCGCCGACCACTGCAAGCTGTCGCAGCGCGGGCACCTCGTCCTTGGCGATATCGGCGAGGATGGCGGCAAAGTCGATCGAGCGGAACGCGGCCTCGACCACCATCAGCCTGGCGCCGGACAAGCGAAGCAGATGGGCGACTTCCGCGCTGCGGTAGCGGGTATTGACGGCGGAGACGATCGCACCGAGGCGGGCGGCGGCGAACAGCAGCGCGACCCATTCGATCCGGTTGACCAGCCAGACCGCGACGACGTCGCCCTTGCCGACACCCTGCGCAGCAAGCCAGGCCGCGGTCTTTTCGATATTTGCCGAGAATTCCGCGCGCGAGACCGGCGTGCCGTCGAACACGAAGGCGGGATCCGCGAAGGCCTCGGTGCAGATCAGCGATTGCAGCGAAAATTCGTTGGAGCTCATGGCGCCCGGAGTAACCCGATCGCGCAAAACTGTCTACTTGGTGCCGAACATCCGGTCGCCGGCATCGCCCAGGCCCGGCACGATGTAGCCGTGGTCGTTGAGCCGCTCGTCGATTGCGGCGGTCCAGATCGGCACGTCGGGATGTTCGCTCTGGAACTGCGCGATGCCTTCCGGCGCGGCCAGAAGGCACACGAAGCGGATGTCGCGGGCGCCGCGGTTCTTGAGCAGGGACGCGCCGGCGCAGGCCGAGTTGCCGGTCGCCAGCATCGGGTCCATCAGGATCACGGTGCGGTCGGACAGGTCCTGCGGCGCCTTGAAGTAATATTCCACGGCCTGCAATGTTTCGGGGTCGCGGTAGAGCCCGATATGGGCAATGCGCGCCGAGGGCATCAGCGCCAGCATGCCGTCGAGGAAGCCGACGCCGGCGCGCAGGATCGGCGCCAGCGTGAGCTTCTTGCCGGCGATCTTCGGCGCCCGCATCGATGCGATCGGCGTCTCGATCTCGACCAGCTCCAGCGGCAGGTCGCGCGTCACCTCGTAGCCGAGCAGCATCCCGATCTCGTTCAGGATCTCGCGAAAGCTCTTGGTCGAGCGGTCCTTCTCCCGCATCAGCGAGAGCTTGTGCTGGACCAGAGGGTGGGCGACGACGTTGACGCTGCTTGTGCTCATGAAACCGCTCTACACGGTTCCGTGAAATTGCGCCAGATCGGCCGGGTATTTTCCGCGGGATACGTGGCCTCAAGCCGGCATCGCGACCTCCTTGCGGGCACGGCTGCTCGCCTCGTAGGCAGCCATGGTCAATTCACGCTCGATCGCCGTCCGCATGGCGTCCATGGCCGGCTGGCGCAGGCGCTTGCCGTGCTCTGCACGTCGGCGCTCCAGGGCGCGCTGATCCAGGCGCGCGTCGAACGCAGCGGCCGGCCGATCGAGGTCACGGCGGCGGAACTGGCGCGTGAAGAGGTAAAGGCTAGACCCCGAGCCCCCGCGCGACGAGCGTGATCACGATCGTCAGGACCGCGCCCCAGACCAGGCTCAGCGTCATGGTCAGGATCGTCGTGGTGACTGCGTGCTCGAGATTTCCCTTGAGGAGCTGCACGCTACTTGTCCGGGGCGGGCGCCGCGCCGATGCGCATGCCGAGCAGCAATGCTCCCATCAACACAACCAGGATCGCGATCTTGAGCTCGATCATGTCCGCCGTCTCGCGGTCACGCGTGCAAGAAGCTGCCTCGCTCCCTCCGCGAGCACAATCAGCGGATTGCCGCGGTTCTCGATGTCGAGCTCGAAGGTCTCGGCGGGAAACACCAGCGCGCACCGCGCCGGCGCGCTCTGACGGTTGGCGAAATCCACCGCCGAGCTCTTGAACAGGAACAGGCCGCCGACACGTCCGTTCGCTTCGCGCGCGACCCAGAGGCCGGCGCTGTTGCGTCCAATGAAGAACGCGGGAATGGCGGCGCTGACGACATCCGGATCGAGTGGCTTGAGCGCCGCCGCCTGCCTGGTGTCGGGGCGGCGACGGGAAGCCTGAAGCGCAATTGCGGCCATGGCGGCTTCCTCGCACATCTGCAAGGTCATAGGGGCCTCCCTGCGGGTCAGCCGTGCATGTGCCAGACATAGATTGCGGTCCTCAGCGCGATCAGCGCGGTGAGCACGCTACCCATCGAGAGCAGCGTCAGTGTGCCGAGAGCGAAACCTTTGAGCTGCGCCTTGCGTGCCTCGGAGATGCGCGCCGAACGCCCAGGCACGAAGGGGCGGTCAAGGCCATGTGTCAGGATCGACATTTTTTCAGTCCTTATCCGGAGTGGCGAGACGGCCGCTCCGATCTGTCCCGTATGATGGCCACCGCTGCGTATGATTGCGAGGTGACCGCCGCAGTTGCCGTATAGGAAAGTCATAAAGGCGCCGGCGGTCGCGCCAGCAGTCCTCTGAAGAGGTTTTGGTCGCGTTTCGGTTGCGGTTTGGATCGCGCAGGCTTCGAACGCGCCAGCCCGACGGCGGCGGCGAAGGCGAGCCGCAGCCGCGGCTCCTCGATCTGCTTGCAGAAGCAGTCCAGGGTCGCCTCCGCGTCTTGCTGCCGGCCGTCGATGGCCGCGCAGAGACGGGAGCTGGTGCGCCGGAAGAAGTGCAGCGAGTCCTCGCCGCTGCGCCGGCCGCCGAGACGATCGAGTTCAACCGCGAGTGCGGCGACATTGTGCCTGTCGGAGTCGCTCAGCGTCACGGCAAAGCGCAGGATCGCCAGCTGCCAGGCGCCGAGCAGCCTCCGATGATCTTCAACTGATGGCGGCATGCGAGATCCGAACGACTGCGCGAGGCGTCAGGCGCCGACGCGGTCGATCAACTCCTCGTCGGCGATCGCGGCGAAGGCGCGTACCACCTCCCGCTGCGCGGCCGCGTCCAGCGGCACGATCGGCAGCCTCGTCGCCGGCGACATCAGGCCCAGCACGCTCAGCGCGCTCTTGAGCGCCGCCGGGCTGTCCTTGGAGAGGCATGTGATGAGCGGGACGAGGCGCCTGTGCAGGTACCGTGCCGATTGCAAGCGGCCTTGCCTGACCTGCGAGAAGATCATGCGGCACAGATCGGGGGCGATGTTGGAGACTTCCGAGATCGCGCCGTCGCCGCCGCTTGCGATGTAGCCGAAGGCGGTGACGTCGTCGCCGGAGAGCACGCGAAAGCCGGCCGGGAGCAACCGGGCGAGGCGCATCGGGCGGGTGATGTCGCAGCTTCCATCGCGCAGGCCGACGAACTGGCGGGATTCGACGAGACGCACCAGCGTCTCGTCGGCGAGCGGGCGCAGCGTGCGAGAGGGAATATCGTGCAGGATCACGGGCAGGCCGGTTGCACCGGCGATGGCCCGGAAATGCGCGAGCATCCCCTCCTGCATCGGCTTGTTGTAGGCCGGCACCACCGCCATCACGGCATCGGCGCCGGCGGCCTCCGCACGCCGCGCGAGCGCGATGGCCTGGCTGGTCGCGTTCGACATCGCGCCGGCGATGATCCGCACCCGGCTGCGGGCGACGTCCGCCGCGGCGCGAATGACGAGCTCCTGCTCGGCCGGGGAGAGCGTCGGCGCCTCGCCGGCCGTCTCGCAGACCACGATCGCGGGGACGCCAGCCGCGACCTGGCGCTCGCAGAGCGCGGCGAACGCCTTGAGATCGATTGCGTCAGCCGCGTCGAGCGGCGTCGGCAGGTCCGGAATGAAGCCTGTGAACCAGGCAGCAGGAGGAGTGAACATGGCTTTTCCGCCGGATGGCGCCGGCTCAGGCGGCGCGCTGCGAGACGATGGCGTTGGGGCTCTTGCCCATGTCGAGCTCGATCTCGCGCGGCAGCTCGACGATGGTCTCCGGATGCTGTCCGTTCTCGAACAGCGCATATTTGACGGCCTGGGCGCGGCTGACGAACAAGCCGCCATAGAGGCCGTTCTGCTCCTGCGCGACCCATTGTCCCCGGCGGTTGCGGCCGATGAGGACGATGGTTGAGGTGGAGGTGTACGAGGGAGGGTCGACGAGTTTCACGGATGTATTCCTTCTGAACGACGCCGGCGCGGGATGCACGTCCCTGCCTGCGCGCTCAATATCCCGTCTCGCGAATATGATTTCGAGGGCGGGTGCGCGGTGATCTCATAGGAAGGTCATAAAGCCGACCGCTCAGGTCACATCATTGGCAATGTGGACCAGCGCGAAGAGCGCGCCGAATGCAGCAGCTTCGTCCCAATGATTGAGGGCAGCGCCGAACAGCGCTTCGCGTCTGACGAGGCCGGCGAGCGCGCACAGGATGATCGACATCCAGAGCAGAACGGCAAGGCTTCGGCCGAAACCGACGCTACCGAATGCGGCAAAGGCGGCGAGCAGCGCGATGCGGACGGCGAAGCGTGCGATCACGCGCGCCGGGCTCAGCTTGTGCGGCATGTCCGGAGCTTGCGACAAGGTGTGAACCCGTCAGGCTGCTCTAGCCGAAATTGTCGCAGGCGACCGGCTCGTAGAGCGGATCCGGCACAGGACGAACGGAGGGAACGCTCGGCCGCGATACGTCCACGGCCAATGCCCGGACCTCGACGAATGCCGACAGCAAGGCCAGTGCGAGGTCGGCGTGGCGTGCCTCGACCGCAGCGTCGAGCCAGTCCGGCAGCTCACGCTCGCGCGAGAGCGCGCAGTGCCACTCGCCCTCGTCATAGGCGATGCGGCGGACCTGCCATAGCGGCAGCTCGAGCTCGATCAGCGCCAGCGCCGCATCGGCCCAGGCCTCGGCGTCGATCAGGCGCATGACGCGCGTGGTGCGTTCGTTCTGGCCGAGCGAGGGGATACGCCGGCAAGCATAATCGATGACGTCGTGCATCAGCGGTCGCGTCATCGCCGGCGCCGCGTGAAGCCGCTGGCTGAGGGATGGTGGGTCGAGACGTCGGAGAGCGGCGGTCATGTCAGGCCTCCCGGAGTTGGTGTCGGTCAGTCGGCCGGCATTGCCAAGATGGCCGGGAGGGCATTTGAAAACGAGATGGGGATCGGGCGAGAGATATAGGGATTTCATAAGTGCCCGGATTCTTCCGGGTAAGACCGACAGATCCTCGCCTGCCGTCTCGGTCGTAGGTGGAGGCTTATAGAAGCAGGGCTTTTTGAAAAGACCTCGGCGCCGGCCCGCCGTAACAACGGGAGGCGAAAGCGTTGGTGGATCGCGTCGCTGCGCGGCCTGCCTGGAACGATCGCCTGGAATGCGTCGTCCGTGTCACACGGCCGGCGGCTACGACGGGCCGGCCTTTATGAGATTCCTATAACGTCGCCATAGGCCTCATCTCGAAAACCTATGTGCGCGGTGGCACTTCGGCGCGGTGACGTTTCCCGGCCGGGAGAGACACGTGTTGCATTCGCTCGCAGCAAGCGGCCCGCCGGCGGGCAATGCCGGAGATCGTCTCGCATTGAGGAGTATCGCCATGATGGACATTCTGATGCTGGCGCTGGGCTTCGTCTTCTTTGCCCTCGCGATCGGCTACACCTACGCCTGCGAACGGCTGTGATGGAGCACACCATGATCTTCGATTATGCGCTCGCCGGTGCCGTCTCCTTCGGCCTCCTGTTCTACCTCACTTATGCACTGCTGCGGCCCGAGCGGTTCTGAACCGTGCTGCTGCTTGCCGAATTGCTGCTGGCGGACGTCGCACTCGTCGCGGGCCTGCTTGCGCTGCTCCTGCCGCTCTTGCGCCGGACACAAAGCCTGAAGGGTTAATGCCATGACCATGATCGGTTGGCTCCAGATCATTCTTTTCTGCGTCATTATCGTCGCGCTGACCAAGCCGCTCGGCTGGTACATGACGCGCGTGTTCAACGGCGAGCGGACCTTCCTGTCGCCGGTGCTGCGTCCGATCGAAGCCGGGATCTACTGGATCTCCGGCGTCGATGAGAGGCGCGAGCAGCATTGGCTGACCTACACGGTCGCCATGCTGCTGTTCCATGTCGGCGGCTTCCTGGTCATCTACGGCGTGATGCGGCTCCAGGCCGTGCTGCCCTTCAATCCGGCCGGGCAGTCGGCGGTGGCGCAGGATCTCTCCTTCAATACCGCGATCTCCTTCATCACCAACACCAACTGGCAGAACTACGGCGGCGAGAGCACGCTGTCCTATCTCGTGCAGATGCTCGGCCTGACGCACCAGAACTTCCTGTCGGCGGCCACCGGCATCGCGCTGGCGATGGCCCTGATTCGCGGCTTCTCGCGCGCCCCGGTGCGCACGGTCGGCAATTTCTGGGTCGACGTGACGCGCTGTACCCTCTACGTGTTGCTGCCGATCTGCGTCGTCTACACGCTGTTCCTGGTCTGGCAGGGCATTCCGCAGACGCTCGGCGACTATGTCGAGGCCACCACGCTCGAAGGCGCCAAGCAGACCATCGCGGTCGGCCCGGTCGCCTCGCAGGTCGCGATCAAGATGCTCGGCACCAATGGCGGCGGCTTCTTCAACGCCAACGCCGCGCATCCCTTCGAGAACCCGACCGCGCTGTCGAACTTCGTGCAGATGCTGTCGATCTTCGCGCTCGGGGCTGCGCTCACCAACGTGTTTGGCCGCATGGTCGGCAACCAGCGCCAGGGCTGGGCGATCCTCGCCGTGATGGGCGTGCTGTTCGTCGCCGGTGTCGCGGTCACCTACTGGGCGGAAGCCAACGGCACCTCGACCATGCATGCGCTGGGCCTGACCGGCGGCAACATGGAAGGCAAGGAGGTTCGCTTCGGCCTCGTCGCGTCCTCCCTGTTCGCCGTGATCACGACGGCCGCCTCCTGCGGTGCGGTCAACGCCATGCATGACAGCTTTACCGCGCTCGGCGGCATGATCCCGCTGATCAACATGCAGCTCGGCGAGATCATCGTCGGCGGCGTCGGCGCAGGCCTCTACGGCATGCTGTTGTTCGTCGTGCTCGCGATCTTCGTGGCCGGCCTGATGGTCGGCCGCACGCCGGAATATGTCGGCAAGAAGATCGAGGCGCGCGAGGTCAAGATGGCGATGCTCGCGATCCTGGTGCTGCCGCTGATGTATCTCGGCTGGACCGCGGTCGGTGTGGTCTATCCGGCGGCGGTCGCCTCCATGGCCAACGCCGGTCCGCACGGTTTCACCGAGGTGCTCTATGCCTTCACGTCGGCGACCGGCAACAACGGCTCGGCCTTCGCGGGCCTGACCGGTAACACCCTCTTCTACAACCTCACGCTGGCAAGCGCGATGTTCGTCGGCCGCTTCTTCATGATCGTTCCGGCGATGGCGATCGCGGGCTCGCTCGCCGCCAAGAAATCGATCCCTCCGTCGGCGGGCACCTTCCCGACCACGGGCGGGCTGTTCGTCGGCCTTGTTGTCGGCGTCATCCTGATCATCGGCGGCTTGACGTTCTTTCCGGCCCTCGCACTCGGCCCCATCGTCGAGCACCTCGCGATGAACGCCGGCCAAGTCTTCTGACCGCAAGTCTTCTGATCGACAAGTCTTCTGATCGACAATCTTCCGATTGGTTTGGAGTGACCTCCATGGATACGATGAAACTGCAAAAACGTGCTGCCGTATCGGCGATGCTCGATCCCAGGATCGTAGTGCCCGCGATCCGCGCCTCCTTCACCAAGCTCGACCCGCGACTGATGGTGAAGAATCCCGTGATGTTCGTGGTCGAGATCGTGGCCGCGCTCACCACCGTGATCTTCCTGCGCGACCTCGTCACCGGCGGCGCGAATCTCGGCTTCACGTTCCAGATCATCCTCTGGCTCTGGTTCACCGTGCTGTTTGCGAACTTCGCCGAGGCGGTCGCCGAAGGCCGCGGCAAGGCGCAGGCTGAATCGCTGCGCAAGACCCGCACCGAGAGCCAGGCCAAGCTGCTCACCGGCACCGGCCAGGCCTTCAAGCTGGTTCCGGGTACGAGCCTGAAGGTCGGCGACATCGTGCTGGTCGAAGCGGGGGACACCATTCCCTCCGACGGCGAGGTGATCGAGGGCGTCGCCTCCGTCAACGAGGCCGCCATCACCGGCGAATCCGCGCCCGTCATCCGCGAGTCAGGTGGCGACCGCTCGGCGGTGACGGGCGGCACGCAGGTGCTGTCGGACTGGATCCGCGTCCGCATCACCGCCGCGCAGGGCTCGACCTTCATCGATCGCATGATCAAGCTGGTCGAGGGCGCCGAGCGTCAGAAGACGCCGAACGAGATCGCGCTCAACATCCTGCTCGCCGGCCTCACCATCATCTTCGTGTTCGCCACCGTCACGATTCCGAGCTATGCGGCCTATGCCGGCGGCTCGATCTCGGTGGTCGTGCTGGTCGCGCTGTTCGTGACGCTGATTCCGACCACGATCGGTGCGCTGCTGTCGGCGATCGGCATTGCCGGCATGGACCGCCTGGTGCGCTTCAACGTGCTGGCGATGTCGGGCCGCGCCGTCGAGGCGGCCGGCGACGTCGACACGCTGCTGCTCGACAAGACCGGAACGATCACGCTCGGCAATCGTCAGGCGACCGCGTTCCGCCCCGTTCGCGGCGTGACCGAGCAGGAGCTGGCCGACGCAGCCCAGCTCGCCTCGCTCGCCGACGAGACGCCGGAAGGCCGCTCCATCGTCGTGCTGGCGAAGGAGAAGTACGGCATTCGCGGCCGCGACATGGCCGAGCTCGGGGCGACCTTCATCCCGTTCACGGCGCAGACCCGCATGAGCGGCGTCGATGCCGGCGGCGCGTCGGTGCGCAAGGGCGCGGTCGATGCCATGCTGAACTATGTCGGAGGCGGCGCGCCGCTGGCGGTGGCTTCCGGCAACACCGCACGGGCGATCCAGCCTGCGGAGCTCTCGGAGGTCGGCCGCGAGATCCAGATCATCGCCGACGAGATCTCGAAAGCCGGCGGCACGCCGCTGGCCGTCGCGAAGGACGGCAAGCTGCTCGGCGTCATCCAGCTCAAGGATATCGTCAAGGGCGGCATCCGCGAGCGCTTTGCCGAGCTGCGCCGCATGGGCATCCGCACCATCATGATCACCGGCGACAACCCGATGACGGCCGCCGCGATCGCGGCGGAAGCCGGCGTCGACGATTTCCTGGCGCAGGCAACGCCCGAGGACAAGCTCAAGCTGATCCGCGACGAGCAGGCCAAGGGCAAGCTGGTGGCGATGTGCGGCGACGGCACCAATGATGCGCCGGCGCTCGCCCAGGCCGATGTCGGCGTCGCAATGAACACCGGCACGCAGGCGGCCCGCGAGGCCGGCAACATGGTCGATCTCGATTCCAACCCGACCAAGCTGATCGAGGTGGTCGAGATCGGCAAGCAACTGCTGATGACGCGCGGCGCGCTGACCACGTTCTCGATTGCCAACGACGTCGCAAAATACTTTGCGATCATCCCGGCGATGTTTTTGGCGTTCTACCCGCAGCTCAACGTGCTCAACGTCATGAACCTGTCGAGCCCGCAGAGCGCCATCCTGTCGGCGATCATCTTCAACGCGCTTGTCATCATCGCGCTGATTCCGCTCGCGCTGAAGGGCGTCGCCTACCGCGCCGTCGGGGCCGGCGCACTGTTGCGACGTAACCTGCTGATCTACGGGCTTGGCGGCATCGTCATTCCCTTCATCGGGATCAAGGCGATCGACCTTGTCGTCGTCGCCTTGCACCTGGCCTGATCGTTGTCATGCGAGGAGCAAATTCTCTCTGTCATTCCGGGGCGCCTCGAAGAGGCGAACTACGGTGCGCAATTGCGCACCTGAGAATCTCGAGGTTCCGGGTTCGATGCCTTGCATCGCCCCGGAACGACGACAGAGATGCTTCGCTCGCAATGACGAAATAACTGGAGATTTGATATGCTCAGAGAAATCCGCCCCGCCATCGTCCTCCTGCTGGTGTTAACCGCCATCACGGGCCTTGCTTATCCGCTCGCGATGACCGGCATCGTCGGCATGCTCTTCCCCGCGCAGGCGCAAGGCAGCCTGATCGAGAGGGATGGCAAGGTGATCGGCTCCGCCCTGATCGGGCAGGAGTTCAAGGACGACAAATATTTCCACGGCCGCCCCTCGGCGACCCTGGCGCCGGACCCGAATGATTCGACCAAGACCGTCTCGGCGCCCTACAACGCCGCCAACTCGGGCGGCTCCAATCTCGGCCCGACCAGCAAGGCGCTGGCCGACCGGCTGAAGGAAGACGTGGACAAGCTGAAGGCGGAGAATCCGAACGCCGCCGTGCCGGTCGACCTAGTGACGACGTCTGCCAGCGGCCTCGATCCGGATATCTCGCCGGAAGCCGCGCAATTCCAGGTGCCGCGCGTTGCCAAGGCCCGGAATATGCCGGAAGAGGCGGTGAAGCAGCTTGTGGCTTCCAACGTCCAGGGCCGTCTGCTCGGCCTGCTTGGCGAACCGCGCGTTAACGTATTGGCGTTGAATCTCGCGCTCGATCGCGCCGCCGCCAAGTAGCGGTCTAGGCTCCCGGTGCGCAGATGATTATATTGGCAAAATGGTCCGAGAGCGCCGCGATTCCGAACAACGTCCGTCTCCCGAGGCACTGCTGGAAGCCGCGCGCCGGGAGGAAAGCGCGAGCGGCAAGCTGAAGATTTTCGTCGGCGCGGCTCCCGGCGTCGGCAAGACCTACGAGATGCTGCAAAGTGCCCATGCCAAGCGCAAGGCCGGCATCGACGTCGTGGTCGGCTTCGTCGAGACCCATGGCCGCGCCGAGACCGAGGCGCTGGTGCGGGGGCTCGAAGTCGTCCCGCGCAAGAGGCTCGACTACCGCGGCCAGACGATCGAGGAGATGGACCTCGACGCGGTGATCGCGCGCCGGCCGCAAATCGCGCTGGTCGACGAGCTCGCCCACACCAACGCGGCCGGCAGCCGCCATCCCAAGCGCTATCTCGACGTCGAGGAGCTGCTCTCCCACGGCATCGACGTCTACACCGCCGTCAACATCCAGCACATCGAGAGCCTGAACGACGTCGTCGCCCAGATCACCCATGTCCGGGTGCGTGAGACGGTGCCGGACTCGGTGTTCGACCGCGCGGATGCGATCGAACTGATCGACCTCACGCCCGATGACCTGATCCAGCGGCTCAGGGAAGGCAAGGTCTACGTCCCCAAGCAGGCCGAGCGGGCACTGGAGCATTATTTCTCGCCGGGCAATCTGACCGCGCTGCGCGAGCTCGCTTTGCGGCGGACAGCCGAACGGGTCGACGAGCAGCTCCTCACCCACATGCAGGCGAATGCCATCGCCGGCCCCTGGGCCGCGGGCGAGCGTATTCTCGTCTGCGTCAGCGAGGATCCGCGCGCCGCCGGCCTCGTGCGCTACACCAAGCGGCTGGCCGACCGGCTGCATGCGCCGTTTACCGCGATTTCGATCGAGACGCGGCGCTCCCTCCAGCTTTCCGATGAGGAGCGCGACCGGCTCGCCGACACGCTGCGGCTCGCCGAAGCCTTGGGCGGCGAGGCACTGACGATTCCCGCGGTCGGCCGCCGCATCGCCGACGACGTCGTCAATTTCGCACAGGGCAACAACGTCACCCAGATCGTGATCGGAAAGTCGACGCGCTCGCGCTGGTTCGAGATCACGCGCGGCTCGGTCGTGCATGACCTGGTGCGCCGTGCCGGCAATATCACGGTTCATGTCATCGCCGGCGACGATGTGCCGGGCGAGGCGGCGCCCAAGACCGCGGTGCAGACCGCGGCGCGGACGGAGCCGTTCGATCCGCTGCCCTATCTGAAGGCGCTCGGCATCGTGCTGATCGGCCTCGGCGCTGCCGAGCTGATTCAGCCGAGGTTCGGCATCGAGAACGTGGACCTCGTGCTGCTCACGGCCGTGGTGGCGGTCGCGGTCCGCTATGGCCTGTGGCCGTCGCTGCTCGCCACCGTCGCGGCCTCGCTGTCCTATAATTTCTTCTTCCTGCCGCCGATCTACACCTTCACGATCACCGATCCGACCAACGTCGCCGCCTTTGTCCTGTTCATGGTGGTGGCGATGATCGTCTCCAATGTCGCCGCGCGCGTGCGCACGCAGGCCGACACCGCGATTGGCCGCATCAGGACCACCGAGCAGCTCTATGCTTTCAGCCGCAAGCTCGCCGGCACCGCCACGCTCGACGACGTTTTGTGGGCGACGGCCTATCAGATCGCGCTGATGCTGAAGGTGCGCGTGGTGCTGTTGCTGCCGGAGGATGGCCTGCTCACGGTGAAGTCCGGCTATCCGCCGGAGGACCAGCTCGACCAGGCGGACCTTGCCGCCGCCAACTGGGCCTGGAGCAATGATCGCCCGGCCGGTCGCGGCTCGGACACGCTGCCGGGTGCGAAACGGCTGTTCCTGCCGATGCGCACCGGCCGCGGCCCGATCGGGGTGATCGGCATCGACAACGACCGTACCGGCCCGCTGCTGACGCCGGACCAGCGCCGGCTGCTGGATGCGCTGGTCGACCAGGGCGCGCTCGCGATCGAACGCGTGCTGCTGGTCGAGGACATGGACCGCGTCAAGCGCACCGTCGAATCCGAGCGGCTGCGCTCGGCACTGCTGACGTCGATTTCGCATGACCTCAAGACGCCGCTCGCCTCCGTGTTGGGGGCGGCCTCCACCATGCGCGATCTGGCGGGTGCCTTGTCCGACACCGAGAAGCGCGACCTGCTGGCCACCGTGATCGACGAATCCGAGCGGCTCAACCGTTTCATCGCCAATCTGCTCGACATGACGAAACTCGAATCCGGCGCCATCGTGCCCAACACGGCGCTGCATGATCTCAGCGAGATCGTCGGCAGCGCGCTCCGGCGGGCAGCCAAGATCCTCACGGCGCACAAGGTGGAGCTGGTGCTGGCCGCCGATCTGCCGATGCTCCAGCTGGATGCCGTGTTGTTCGAGCAGGTGCTGTTCAACCTGCTCGACAACGCCGCGAAGTATTCGCCGGCAGAGACGACGATCTCCATCAAGAGCCAGCGCGAGCGAGATCAAGTGGTGCTCCAGATCACCGACGAGGGGAGCGGTATTCCGCCGGACGAGGTCGAGAGCGTGTTCGACAAGTTCTATCGCGTGCAGAAGGGCGATCACGTTCGTCCCGGCACCGGGCTCGGGCTCGCCATTTCCCGCGGCTTCGTCGAGGCAATGCATGGCACGATCTCGGCCGCCAACCGCAGCGACCGGAGCGGCGCGGTCCTCACCATCCGTTTGCCCGTTCCGGCACAGACCCACGCATTGGATACCGCCGCATGAGTGCCGCCCCGATCAAGGTTCTGGTCATCGACGACGAGCCACCGATCCGCAAATTGCTGCGGATGGGGCTGACGACGCAGGGCTATGAGATCCTGGAAGCGTCAAACGGCAAGATTGCGCTGGAGAAGCTCACCGAGGAGCCTGCCCTGATCATCCTCGATCTCGGCCTGCCCGACATCCAGGGCCACGAGCTGCTCCGCACCATCCGGGCCCGCAACGAAGCGGTGCCGATCGTGGTGCTGTCGAGCCGGGGCGACGAGGCCGGCAAGGTGCAGGCGCTCGATCTCGGCGCCGACGACTATTTGACCAAGCCGTTCGGGATGGACGAGCTGCTGGCGCGCCTGCGCGCCGCGCTGCGGCACCAGCTCCAGGTCCAGGGCGAGCGACCGATATTCCGCACCGGCGATCTCTCCGTCGATCTCGTCCGCCGCATCGTCAAGGTCGGCGAGCGCGAGGTCAAGCTGTCGCCGAAGGAGTACGACCTCCTGCGCGTGCTGGTGCAGCACGCCGGCAAGGTGCTGACCCACAGATTCCTGCTCAAGGAGCTTTGGGACGAGCTGACGGATGCGCAATATCTCCGCGTCTATGTCCGCCAGCTCCGCCAGAAGATCGAAGCCGATCCGGAACGTCCGCAATATGTGCTGACGGAGACGGGGATCGGGTACCGGCTGAAGGCGGGGGATTGACTAAGCCGTCGTTCCGGGGCGATGCGAAGCATCGAACCCGGAACCTCGAGATTCTCAGGTGCGCAATTGCGCACCATAGTTCGCCTCTTCGAGGCGCCCCGGAATGACAAGCTAACCCGCCTTCCTCTGTCGCGCCGTCGACCGGTGCACCTTCTTCGCGGCTCGTCCCCGTCCTGTCGTCCGTCTTCCATGCGACTTGGCCGACGGCCGTCCCCCGCCGCGCCCCCTCAGGCTCTGCTTCAGCGCATCCATCAGGCTGACGACATTGCTCGGCCGCTCCTCCGGCTCCGGCAGCTTGATCGTCTTGCCGCTCGCCTTCCGCTTCACCAGCGCCTTCAGCGCGGTCTCGTGCTGGTCCTTGAACTTGCTCGGATCGAAATGCGCAGCCTTGGTGTGCAGGATGTGACCGGCGAGCTCGACCATGTCCTTGGTGATCTTCGGACTCTTGATGTCGTCGAAGAACTGGTCCTCGTCGCGGAGCTCATAAGGATAGCGCAGCGTGGTGCCGAGCAGGCCCTTGCCGAGCGGCTCGATCGCCATGACATGCTCGCGGTTGGTAAGCACGATTTTTGCGAGCGCGACGCGCTCCTGGTCCTTCATGGCGTCGCGGATCACGGCAAAGGCGTCGATTGCGGCCTTGCCGTCTGGTGCGATGTAATAGGGATGGTCCAGGTAGCGCTGGTCGATCTCGTCGCTCGGCACGAAGCTCTCAATGTCGATGGTGTGGTTGCTCTCGATCTGGACCGCCTCGAGCTCCTCCGGTTCGATCTCGACATATTTGCCCTTGCGCAGCTCGTAGCCGCGTCCCTTCTGGTCGCTCTCGACGACGTCGCCGGTTTCCGAATCGACCATTTGCTGCTTGAGGCGATTGCCGGTTTCGCGGTTGATCATGTGAAACCGGGTCTTCTCCGCGGCGGTCGTTGCGGGATAGAGCACGACCGGACAGCTGACCAGCGACAGCTTCAACGTTCCCTTCCAATAGGCGCGGGGGGCCATTCCATTCTCCAGCGTTTTCAAGGCGTTTTGGAACTCCAACCGGCGCGTCGGGTTTTGGTTCCGGATGGGACTTTTGCCGTGATAGGCTTGAAGCCGAAAGAGATGCGGGACCGGTCGTGCTGCGAAAACTCTCCACCTATCGACAGAAGCGGGACTTCGAGAAGACCCCTGAGCCCTCCGGCGAGGCCGCGGTAGCCTCTTCGAAACAGCGACGCTTCGTGATCCAGAAGCATGACGCCAGCCGGCTGCACTATGATTTCCGCCTCGAGTTCGACGGCGTCTTCAAGTCCTGGGCGGTAACGAAGGGGCCCTCGCTCGATCCGCACGACAAGCGGCTGGCGGTCGAGGTCGAGGACCATCCGCTCGACTATGGCGATTTCGAAGGAACGATTCCGGAAGGGCAGTATGGCGGCGGCACGGTTATGCTGTGGGACCGCGGCACCTGGGAGGCCGATGATCCCGAGCGTGGTTTTAGGAAGGGCGACCTGAAGTTCACGCTGCACGGCGAAAAGCTGCACGGAAGCTGGGTGCTGGTCCGCATGCGCAACGATCGCGATGGCGGCAAGCGCACCAACTGGCTGCTGATCAAGCATCGCGACGAATATGCCCGCGAGGGCGCGGACATCCTTGCCGAGGACAAGTCGGTCGCCTCCGGCCGCGCGATGGCGCAGATCGCCGAAGGCAAGGGCCGCGCACCAAAGCCGTTCATGCTGGCGAAGGGTGCCAGGGGCAAGGCCGATGCTGTGTGGCAATCCAACCGCGTCGAGGAGACGAAGGGGCGGACCGTCGCGCCGGCGCCACGCGCCGCGTTGAAGGCCGGCAAGACCGTAAACAAGGCCGCAAAGAAGAGTGCCACGGCGGCTACGAACGCCAAGACGGTCACGGACATGCCGGATTTCGTCGCGCCGCAGCTCTGCACGCCGGTCGAGCGTCCGCCGGCCGGCGACGGCTGGTGCCACGAGATCAAGTTCGACGGCTATCGCGTGCAGCTTCGCATCGAGGATGGCAAGGCGACGCTGAAGACCCGCAAGGGTCTCGACTGGACCGACAAGTTCGCCTCCATCGCGAAGGAGGCGAATTCGCTGCCGGAGGCCATGATCGACGGCGAGATTGTCGCGCTCGACCACAACGGCGCGCCGAACTTCTCCTCGCTCCAGGCCGCGCTGTCGGATGGCAAGACCGAGGACCTCATCTTCTTTGCCTTCGATCTCCTGTTCGCCGAAGGCCGCGACTATCGCCGCCTTCCGCTCAGGGAGCGTAAGTCGCGGCTCAAGGAGCTGCTGGAGGCACAAAAGCGGAAATCGAACCAGATCCGCTATGTCGAGCATTTCGAGAGCGGCGGCGACGCCGTGCTGCAATCGGCCTGCAAGCTCGAGCTTGAAGGCGTGGTGTCGAAGAAGCTGGACGCACCGTACCGGTCGGGACGGACGGAGAGCTGGACCAAGGCCAAATGCCGCGCCGGCCATGAGGTCGTGATCGGCGGCTGGAAGACCACCAACGGCAAATTCCGCTCGCTGATGGCCGGTGTGCATCGCGGCGATCACCTCGTCTTCGTCGGCATGGTCGGTACCGGCTTCGGCGCCGACACGGTCAAGCGCATCATGCCGTCCCTTAAAGCCATGGAGGCCAAGGACAGCCCGTTCAGCGGCAAGAACGCGCCGAAGAAGACGCGGGACGTGCACTGGCTGAAGCCGGAGCTCGTCGCCGAAATCGAATTCGCCGGCTTCACCGCCGACGGCAACATTCGCCAGGCCGCCTTCAAGGGGCTGCGGCAGGACAAGCCGGCCGAGGAGGTCGAGGCGGAGACGCCCGCCGATACCGAGCTCGCCAGGCCGTCTGCTGGAAAGCGCGTTCCTGCGAAGTCCGGAAAGAAGAAAGATGCCGGCGCTGCCGAGGTCATGGGCGTCGTGATTTCGAAGCCGGACAAGGAGCTGTGGCCGGATGGCGGCGACGGCGAGGGCGTCACCAAGCTCGATCTCGCGCGCTATTTCGAGGCGGTCGGCGGCTGGATGATCGAGCACCTGAAGGGGCGACCTTGCTCGATCCTGCGCGCGCCCGACGGCATCGGCGGCGAGACATTCTTCCAGCGCCATGCCATGCAGGGCACCTCGAACCTGCTCGAGCTCGCCAAGGTGTCCGGCGATCGCAAGCCGTATTTGCAGATCGATCGCGTCGAGGGCCTCGCCGCGGTCGCGCAGATCGGCGGCCTCGAGCTGCATCCCTGGAATTGCGCGCCTGATGCTTATGATACGCCGGGCCGGCTGGTGTTCGATCTCGACCCCGCGCCGGATGTCGGTTTCGCCGATGTCGTCGAGGCGGCCAAGCAGATGCGGCAGCGGCTCGCTGACGTTGGCATGGAGAGCTTCTGCAAGACCACCGGCGGCAAGGGCCTGCATGTGGTGGTGCCGCTGCTCCACGGCGCGCGCGACAAGGTGAGCTGGAAGGAGGCCAAGGCGTTCGCGCAAGGAATCTGCCAATGGATGGCGGATGACGAGCCCGAGCGCTATCTGCTCAACATGTCCAAGAAGCTGCGCAACGGAAAGATCTTTCTGGACTATCTGCGCAACGATCGCCTGGCGACGGCGGTGGCGCCGCTATCGCCCCGCGCCCGCGACGGCGCGACCGTATCGATGCCTGTCACCTGGGCGCAAGTGAAGGGCGATCTCGATCCGAAGCGATATACGGTGCGGACGGTGCTGGGCCTGCTGGCGCGTTCCAAGGCGTGGGAGGGCTATGACGATGCGGCCGCGTCGATCAAGGCCGCGATGAAGAAGCTTGCGGGGAAGATAAAGTAGTCGCTCTTGTAAACGTCATTCCGGGCTGCGCGAAGCGCAGACCCGGAATCCAGAGGTTTGCGGCGCGAGATTCCGGGTTCGCGCTTGCGCGCGCCCCGGAATGACCGACTTGGCTAGATCCGTCCGAGCAGCAGCAGGATCAGCAGGATGACGATGACGAGCCCGAGGCCGCCGCCGCCGTAATAGCCGGTGCCGTAGAACGGCCCGCCGCCGATGCCGCTGAAGCCGCCGAGCAGGGCGATGACCAAAATGATCAGAATGATCGTACCGATAGACATGCTAGTCTCCTCCAGCCCTCTGTTGAAAGGGTCGTTTGCACCTGTCCCTTTGGTGCGGGGGCAACTTGCCGCAGGTTTTAAAGTTCCGGTTTTGAAACGGGGCGACAGGTGCAAGTTGCATGGAACCTTTGCCGCTCGGGCCGGCATGATGAATGAGATTCAATCAGCGTAGGGCACGGCCATGTCAGCACCGCTTGTCGTTTCAATTCCCCATCGTCTCGGCCGCGAGGAAGCGGTGCGCCGGCTGAAGTCCGGGCTTGGCCGCGCGGCGGCGAGCATTCCCGTGATGCAGGTGGAGGAGGAGCGCTGGAGCGGCGACAGCATGACCTTTCGCATCCGCGCACTCGGGCAGATTGCCACCGGCCAGGTCGACGTCGCCGACGACCAGGTCAAGGTGCAAGTCGTGCTGCCCTGGCTGTTGCAGCGCTTTGCCGAGATGGCGCAGGCGACGATCCGCAAGCGCGGGCAGTTGCTGCTGACCAAGGACGGGGGAAAGTGAGTTTCAGGCGCGCACGCGCTGCCGCGCAGGCCTGATGGCGCCCGCTGTACGGGCCTCGATGACGGCCGCGGGAAAATCACGAAAAGCCTGCGCGACCGGCAGTTCGTTGCCTGCAAGTCCCGGCGCAGCGTAGCCGGTGATGTCGATGGTGGCGTCAAAACCTTCGAGCGCGGGCCATTCCCGGCCGCCTTGCGAAAACGGCGCGAACAATCGCCCGACCACGACAATCGCCGCAGCGCGGTCGTGGCGACGGGCGAAAGCGATGACATGATCGGCGTGCGCGCCATGGACGTCCAGCGACTGGTAGTCGCCTTGCGTAAAAACGCCGGCGAGCTCGTTGCGCAGCTTGAGGAGGTGCCGCGTCCAGGCCAGCTTGAGCTGGCCATCCGGCCAAGTCTTGATAAGGCTGCTCCAATCCGGACCGGACAGCGAACCAAGCGCCGTATTCCGCGCGGAAAAATCCACCGGACGGCGGTTGTCGGGATCGACCAGCGACAGATCCCAGAATTCGGTGCCCTGGTAGAAGTCAGGAACGCCCGGCAGCGTTGCCTTGAGGGTGAGCTGGCTCAGCGAGTTCAACGCGCCGAGCAGCGCGACGCGGCGCGCCAGGGTTTGCAGCGCCTCCAGGAATTCGCGCGACTGCGCGGGATCGAGGATCTTCGCGACGAAGTCTCGTAGTCCGGTCTCGTAGGTCTCGTGCGGGTTGAGCCAGCTCGTCTCTTCCTTGCCCTCGCGGGCGGCCTTCAGCGCATAGGCCTGGATGCGCTCGACGAAGCCGGCATCCACCGGGCCGTGAAGCGGCCAGGCGCCGAGCAGGGTCTGGTAGAGCATGTATTCGAACGTCGCCGACGGCGCGCGCAGATGGCCATGGAGCGCGAGATGCGGCGCGTTCAGCACCTTCCAGCGCGAAACTGCGCTGGTCCATTCGCCGGGAATTTCGCTGAGCACTGCGATCCGGGCGCGGGCGTCCTCGCCGCGCTTGGTGTCGTGGGTGGCGGTTGCCGTCATCCCTTGCGGCCATTCCTTGGCGCGCGCGCGCATGGCCTCGTGGAAGGCGGGAATGGCAAGGCCGGTGCTCGCGGGATCGCCGCCGACCTCGTTCAGCGCGAGCAGCCGGTGGAATTGGTAGAACGCGGTGTCCTCCAGCGACTTCGCCATCACCGGCCCGGTGAACTGCTGCACCTTTAGCGCGAAGCGGCGCACGCGTGGGGCACTGTGCGGGGGCCGGCCGGGCTTGAGCAGGTCCATGGTGAGGGCATCGCGCAGGAAATCGAAAATGCCCTCGTCCGCGGCGAACCACTCTGCCCGGGCGCGCGCGATGGTATCGTCGATCAGCTTGCGATCGTGCGCGGCAGGCGCGCCGGACGTGAGATAGGTGCGATAGACCGGGAAATGCAGCACGTAGAGCTCGAGCGCCTGCCGCAGGCTGTCGGCCGAGAAGTCGCGGGTCGAGTAATGCCCGTTGGCAATGCGTGCGAGCAGGCGCGTCAGCACGATGAATTCGCTGGTGAGCAGCGTCTCCAGCACCCGCCGCTTGGCCTCCTTGACGTAAGGCGCAAGCCGCGGTGGGCGATTGCTGACTTGCCGCCAGGTCTCGTCCAGCGCCTCCAGCCCCTTGGCGTCGACCAGCACTTGCGTGATGACGTTCATCCACTCATAGCCGGTGGTGCCCTTGATGCCGGCGAAATGCGGCAGGTGCTCGTGCTCGCACAGGATCTTTTCGATCACGGTGTAGAACGGCTTGGTGTTGCCTTGCGCGTCGCGCACCAGCCGGCGCAGCCGCTGGCAGTACTGGGCGGGATCGCGCAGGCCGTCGATGTGATCGAGACGGATGCCGTGCAGCCTGCCGTCGGCCACGAGCTGCTTCACCAGCCGGTGCGTGGCAGCGAATGTG
This sequence comes from Bradyrhizobium sp. USDA 3311, assembly GCF_054062495.1. NCBI lineage: Bacteria > Pseudomonadati > Pseudomonadota > Alphaproteobacteria > Hyphomicrobiales > Nitrobacteraceae > Bradyrhizobium > Bradyrhizobium sp. USDA 3311. The sequence goes on from NZ_JBSSFI010000001.1 coordinate 3,678,901, forward strand.
CCGGGGTCCTCGACGCGCAGGCCGGCGAGCCCGTTGACGTCGAAGAAGCGGCGGTAGTTGATGTCGCTGGAGGCGAGCCGCCAATGACCGAGCTTGTAGTGCTGGCGCTCCAGCAGATGATGCAGCGCCAGCGTCTGCGCCGGACGATCCTTGGCCGCACGATAGGCGGAAAGGCCGCTCGCGATGATGTCGGCCGCGCCCGCGATCTCCTTCAGCTCCGTCTTGAAGCCAGGGGCTTCCTTGCGGTTGGGACGGCGAAGGCCAGTGTAGCGGGCCGCGAGCGCGAGCAGGCGCTTGCCGGCCTCCGTCTCGGCGGCATCGGCTTCCTTCACGAACATCCGCAGCATTTCGCCATAGCGCTCCGGGGCGATCGGCAGGCGATGCTCGAAATACCAGGCGGAAAGACTGCCTTCGCCGGCATCGTAGCGCAGCTCGATGTCGCCGCGCTCCAGCGCCTCGCCATAAGACGAACCGAGGATCGGCAGCAGCACGCCGCCGCGGGCGCGGTGGGGCAGCAGATCCCAGTCGATATCGAAGGCGGCCGCGTGCGGCGAAGTCGGTCCCCATTCCAGCACGTCCAGCCACCAGGGATTGTCGGCAAAGTGCACGCCGACATGGTTCGGCACGAAGTCGATGATGAGGCCGAGGTCGTTCCTGCCAAGTGCCTCGCTCAGCCGCGCAAAGCCGGCCTCGCCGCCGAGCTCCGGATTGAACTGGCTGTGATCGACGGTGTCGTAGCCGTGCGTCGAGCCCTTGCGCGCCTTCATCACCGGCGAGGCATACAGATGCGTGATTCCGAGCGACTTGAGATAAGGCACCACTGCGGCAGCCTTGTCGAAGTCGAAATCCGCGGTGAGCTGAAGCCGGTAGGTCGCGAGAGGAATGGCCGGAGGCATGTCAACCTCCGAGGCGCCAGACCACCGACCAGGGCGGAAGCCGATCGCCGGCCGCGCCGCCCCAGATCGGCGTGCCCGCATTGTCGGTGGAAATGATCTCGTGATCCGAGAGATTGGCGACGAGGCGCAGCGTCGTGCCGTCGCCCATGCGCCAATGCGCGCGGAGCAAGCCGCTATCGGCCGCCTCGGCGTCGCCGAAGCGCGCGCCTTTCAGCCGCGGCATGATCTCCTTGCGGCGGAGCGCGAGCAGGTCACGCACCAGAGCCAGTCGCGCATCCTGCTCCGGCGTGCGGCCGCCCCAATCGAGCACGGCCGATTGCAGTGTTGCCGGATCGAGCGGGTCGGGCACCTCGTCGCCGTATTTCTCATAGGCCCAGGCATATTCCTGCCGGCGTCCCTTGCGCACGGCGTCGGCCAGCCCGCCCTGGAAGTCGCAGAAGAACGGGAAGGGGACCTTCGAGCCCCATTCCTCGCCCTGAAACAGCATCGGCACCATCGGCGCCAGCAGCGTGACCGCGAGCGCGGCTTCGATCTGCCGCGGCGATGCCAGGCTTTCGAGCCGCTCGCCGAACGGACGGTTGCCGATCTGGTCGTGGTTTTGCAGGAAGTTGACGAAGGTCGCCGGCGGCAGCTCGCGGCTCGGCTCGCCGCGCGGCTTCTTGCCCCAGAACTCCGAGATCTCGCCCTGGTAGACGAAGCCCGAGGCGAGCGCGCGTGCGAGATCCATGCGCGGCGTCTGGTAGTCGGCATAGTAGCCGGCGAGCTCGCCGGTCAGCATCACATGCCAGACGTGGTGATAGTCGTCGTTCCACTGCGCGCGATATCTGCCGTTCGGCGGCTCCTGCGCGGCGTCGAGCAGGCTGGCGCGATTGTCGCCGTTCTCCAGCACCAGATGGATGTGCCGCGCCGTGGCCTTGGCGAGCTCGCCGGCGGCGACGCTGAGGTCTTGCAGCATCGACTGCTCGCCGGGCAGCGCCATGATGTGGTTGGCGGCATCGAGCCGCAGTCCGTCGAAGCGATAATCGCTGAGCCAGGACAGTGCGTTCTCGACCGCAAAGGCTCGCACCTGCGGCACGCGATAGTCGATGGCGCTGCCCCAGGGTGTGTGCGCGTCGGTGAAGAAGCCCGGCGCATAGCGTCCGAGGTAATTCCCTTCGGGGCCGAAATGATTGTAGACGACGTCGAGAAACACCATCAGCCCGCGCAGATGCGCCTCGTCGATCAGCGTCTTCAGGTCCTCGGGCCGACCGTAAGCGCTGTCGGGCGCATACCACAGCACGCCGTCATAGCCCCAGCCGCGGCGGCCGGCGAAATCCGCCAGCGGCATCAGTTCAAGCGCGGTGATGCCGGTCGCCGTGAGATGATCGAGCCTGTCGATCATGGCGCGGTAAGTACCTTCCGCTGTGAAGGTGCCGACATGGCTCTCGATCAGCACCGTCTCTTCCCAGGGACGGCCGCGCCAGTCGCGCGCGCGCCAGGCGAAGGCGTCGTGATCGATCACCTCGCTCGGGCCGAACACGTCCTCGGGCTGGAATGCGGAGGCCGGATCAGGCACGTCGATCTCGTCATCGATCCTGAACTTGTAGGGACTGCCGGTGGTCAGGCCGGCGATCTCGGCCACATACCAGCCGTCCTGCCGGCGCTGCATCGCGTGCCTTCGGTCGAGCAGGAGATCGACTCGTCGCGCGCCGGGCGCCCACAGGCGGAACGACACGCCCTCCTTCGTCGGCCTCGCGCCGAAGGACGGCCTCATAGCGCCCCCGCGAAGGCGAGCACGGAGCGCGGCGGCGCCTTGCTGTCGCTTCCGGGCTGGAAGTCGATCGTGTTCAGCTTGGCATCGGTCGTGTTGAGGATCTGCTGCCAGCTCTTGTATTCGGTCATCTTGGGCAATTTGAATGCGATCTCTTCGGGAGCGGCGTTCAGGACGATAAAGATCGCGGCCCCGCCCGGTTCCATCGGCCCCACCACATAGGAGAGGAACCGCCCTTCCGGGAATTTCCAGTCGTTCTCCGTCATCTCTTCTCCGGCAGGCGTCAGCCACAGCGCGCCGTAGGAGAGGCCGTCTTTGGGGCGTCCGTCGAGCCAGCGATGGCTGCGAAGCTGCGAGAAGCGGCGGCGGATGTCGGCGAGACCGGCGACGAAATCGACCATGTCGTCGCCGTCCTTGCCGAGATTGCCCCAGCCGACCCAGCCGACCTCGTTGTCCTGGCAATAGGCGTTGTTGTTGCCGGATTGCGAATTACCGACCTCGTCGCCGGCGAGAAGCAGGGGAACGCCCTGCGCCAGCATCAGGCAGGCCAGCACGTTCTTGCGAAGCTGGCGGCGCAGACCGAGAATCCCGGGATCGTCGGTCGGCCCTTCGACGCCGCAATTGTTGCTGTGGTTGTCGTTGGAGCCGTCGCGATTGTCCTCGCCATTGGCCTCGTTGTGCTTCTCGTTGTAGCTGAACAGGTCGGCCAGCGTGAAGCCATCATGCACGGTGATGTGGTTGATGCTGGCGCGCGGCCGACGTCCGTCGTGGTTGAACAGGTCGGACGATGCCGTCATGCGGCTGGAGATGTCGCCGATCAGGCTGCCTTCGCCGCTCCAGTAGCGGCGCATGGCGCTGCGATAGCGGTCGTTCCACTCCGACCATTGCGAGGGGAACGCCCCGACCTGGTAGCCGCCAAGCCCGAGGTCCCACGGCTCGGCGACGAGCTTGACGGCGGCCAGCACCGGATCCTGCCGGATCGCGGTCAGGAGCGAGCTGCCGCGATCAAAACCGTTGGGCCCGCGCGCGAGGGTCGTGGCGAGGTCGAAGCGGAAGCCGTCGACATGACAGACCTCGACCCAGTAGCGCAACGAATCCATCACCATCTGCAGCACGCGCGGATGGGTGAGGTTCACCGACGAGCCGCAGCCGGTGAAATCGTCGTAATAGCGCGGGTTCTCGCGGTTCAGCCAGTAATAGGAGGCGTTGTCGATGCCGCGATAGCACAGCGTCGGGCCGAGGTGGTTGCCTTCGGCGGTGTGGTTGTAGACGACGTCGAGCATCACCTCGATGCCGGCATCGTGCAGGCGCGCGACCGTGGTGCGGAAGGAATCGAGCGCGTTGTCCTGGGCGTAGCGCGGCTCGGGCGCGAAGAAGGACAGCGTGTTGTAGCCCCAGTAATTGGCGAGCTTCTTCTCGACCAAGATGCGGTCGTCGACGAAACTGTGGATCGGCAGCAGCTCGATCGTGGTGACGCCAAGCTTCTTCAGATGCTCGATCATCGCCGGCGACGACAGGCCGCCATAGGTGCCGCGCAAGTTCGGCGGGACGTCGTCGCGCTTCTGCGTCAGGCCCTTGACGTGAGCCTCGTAGATGATCGTGTCTTCCCAGGCGATGTTGGGGCGGATCTCGCGCCGGCCCCAGTTGAAGGTCTCGTCGACCACGACGGCCTTGGGCATGCCGCGCGCATTGTCGCGCCGGTCGAAGGACAGGTCCTCGCGCGGGCTGCCGGTGCGGTAGGCGAAATGCGCATCGCTCCAGACCAGTCGTCCGGAGAGCCGCTTGGCATAGGGATCGAGCAGCAGCTTGTTGGCGTTGAAGCGGTGGCCGTGCTCGGGCTCGTACGGGCCGTGCACGCGATAGCCATAGAGCTGGCCCGGCGAGACGTCGTTGAGATAGCCGTGCCAGACGTCCTCGGTCCGTTCCGGCAATTCGACGCGCTCGAGCTCGCGGCGGCCTTGCGTGTCGAACAGGCAGAGCTCGACCTTCTGCGCGTTGGCCGAGAACAGCGCGAAGTTGGTGCCGCGTCCGTCCCAGCTTGCGCCGAGGCGTGCGGGCGATCCGGCAGTCAGGCGCATCGGTCAGCTTTCCGGAACGAGGAAGATCGCGGCGAGCGGCGGAATGGTGAGGCGGAGCTCGGGCGTCTTGCCATCGACGGCATGAACCTCGCCGATGTTCCCGACATTGCTGCCGCCATAATGGGCGGAGTCCGAGTTGAGCACCTCTTTCCACTTGCCGGCAAAGGGCACGCGAACGCGATAGTTGCGATAGACGTTGGGGGAGAAGTTGACGATCACGAGGCAGCGCGCGTGCTCGTCGAGCCCCTTGCGCAGCCAGGCGAACACGTTGCGATTGGCGTCGTCGGTAATGAGCCATTCGAAACCGGCCTGGTCGCAGTCCATCTGGTGCAGCGCCGGCACCGCGCGATAGAGCCGGTTGAGGTCGCGGATCAGCGCCTGGATGCCCGAGTGATATTTGTATTCGAGCAGGTGCCAGTCGAGCGACTGGTCGTGATTCCATTCGCGGCTTTGCGCGATCTCGGCGCCCATGAACAAGAGCTTCTTGCCGGGATGGCCGAACATGAAGCTGTAATAGGCACGCAGGTTCGCGAAGCGCTGCCATTCGTCGCCGGGCATGCGGCCCAGGATCGAGCGCTTGCCGTGCACGACCTCGTCATGCGACAGCGGCAGGATGAAATTTTCCGAGAAGGCATAGTGCAGGCCGAACAGGATCTCGCCGTGATGATGCTTGCGGTGAATCGGATCCTTGCTGATGTAGTTCAGCGTGTCGTGCATCCAGCCCATGTTCCACTTGTAGCCGAAGCCGAGCCCGCCGAATTCGACCGGGCGCGAGACTTGCGGCCACGCCGTGGATTCTTCCGCCGCCGTGGTTGCCTGCGGAAAGCGGGCGAACAGTTCGGTGTTGAAGCGGCGCAGGAACGCGATCGCCTCGATGTTCTCCCGTCCGCCATACTGGTTCGGAATCCAGGCGCCGGGCGGGCGGCTGTAGTCGAGATAGAGCATCGATGCGACGGCATCGACGCGCAGGCCGTCGATCGCGTAGCGCTCCAGCCAGAACAGCGCGTTCGACACCAGGAAGTTCGTCACTTCGGTGCGGCCGTAATTGTAGATCAGCGTGCCCCAGTCGAGATGCCGGCCCTGCAGCGGGTTGGCGTGCTCGTAGAGCGAGGTGCCGTCGAAGCTGCCGAGTCCGTGCGGATCATCCGGGAAGTGGCCGGGCACCCAGTCGAGCAGCACGCCGACGCCTTCGCGGTGGCAGGCGTCGACCAGCGCGGCAAAATCCTCCGGCGTGCCGAACCGGCTGGTCGGTGCATAGAGGCCGGTCGGCTGATAGCCCCAGGAGCCGTCGAACGGGTGCTCGCTGACGGGGAGGAATTCGAGATGGGTAAACCCCATGTCGCGGGCATAGGCCGGCAGCTGCTCGGCCAGCTCGCGGTAGGTGAGCCATTCATTGTCGCCCTTGCGCCGCCACGAGCCGAGATGGACCTCGTAGATCGACATCGGCGCCGACAGCGCATTGATGCCGTCAGGCGCCGGGCGCGGCCGCGGCAGGTGCGCCTCGTCGAACACGATGGAGGCCGTCTTCGGACGCACCTCGCTCGCGAACGCCATCGGATCGGATTTCAGCGGCAGCTGATGGCCGTGTGGCCCGACGATGTCGAACTTGTAGTGATCGCCCCGCTTGGCGTGCGGGATGAACAATTCCCAATAGCCGCTGCCGCGCACCCGCATCGGATGGCGCCGCGAATCCCAGAAATTGAAATCGCCGACCACGGACACGCGCCGCGCATTCGGCGCCAGCACCACGAAGCCGATGCCGTCGACGCCGTCGAGCGTCATCGGATGCGCGCCGAGCTTGTCATAGAGGCGCTGATGGGTGCCTTCGCCGAGCAGATAGAGGTCGAAATCGGTCAGGATCGGCGGAAAGCGGTAGGCGTCCTCGAACTCGACGATGCTGTCGCCGAATTTGGCGCGTAGCTGGTAATGCTTCGAGCCGTTCGGCAAGGCGCCGACGAACAGGCCTGCGTCGTGGACGCGGTCGAGCCGGGCGACCTCGCCGTGCTCGCCAACCGCCTCGACATTGGAGGCCTCGGGCAGAAAGGCGCGCACCACGCTCTTGCCGCCCTCGGGATGCAGCCCGAGATAGTGGAAGGGGTCGGCGTGGCGGCCCTCGATGATCGCGTAGGCCTCGGCAGGTAGTTTAGGCATGGGCTTCGCTCTCGGCATTGGACAGAATGCGAAGCAGTCCGGTCAGCGGCGCATGGAGCCCCTCAGGCCGGTGGGACAGCTCGTACCCTACTTCGTCGAACGCTTGATCAAGCAGGAAAAACCTTAACAGGCCTTCCGCGGATTGCGGATCTTCCGGCCACAGCCGCCGATCGGTCATGGCCTCGCGATAGGCGGACAGGAAGGTCGTGGTGGCGCGCTCGCGCCATTCACTGAGCGCGGCTACAAGCCGGCTCTGCTCGTCAGTGCCTCCTGACAGGGCCCGGCCAAGCGCCACGTTCACCGAAAGATCGATCGAGCGGATCAGACCGGCGACGTCGCGCGCGGCAGGCAGCTTGCGCCGCTTGTCGGCCAGCGGCAGACGCGGATCGCCGTCGAAGTCGATGATGCAGATATCGTCCTTCACGATCAGAATTTGCCCGAGGCGGAAGTCGCCATGATGACGGATGTTCAACCCGTCGATGTCGGATGGCAAGAGCGCATTCAGGCGGTCGGGCAGGCTCGTGCGCAGCGCCGTGAGCTGGTCGATCAGCGGCCGGTCCGCTTCCCGCAGGCCGTCGCGGCTGTCGGCCAGTCGCTCGAAAACCCGCCCGGCGCGTGCCTTGAGGTCGGAGACCCAGTGCCTGATGTGGGCGGAGCCGATCGGCTCCGGAGCGAGATCGTCAGGCCTTGCCGCGGCCAGAGCGACATGCAGCTCGGCGAGGCGCCGGCCGATCTGCATGACGAAGTGCAGGTAGGGCGACTGCTCCTGGGTCTCGCGCGGCGCTTCGCCCGCCGACAAGACGCGCTGCTCGTCGATATAGCGGTCGAGATAGCCCGTGGTCACCGCCCAGCCGTCGCCCTGGTTCTCGACATAGGCATGCAGCACGCCGAGTGTGCTGCGCTGATCGCCCTCGACCAGCTCGACGCTGCCGAGCAGCGCCGGCGTATTGGCAAAGCGGGCGACTTCCGTGAGGTAGTGGCCGATCTCGATCTCGGGATTGGTGCCTCCTTCGAGCTGGCGATAGATCTTGGCGACGTACTGGTTGTCGACCAGCGCGGTGCTGTTCGACTGCTCGATCGCGCGGATGCGTCCGGGCTCCTTGATGGTGTAGTCGGCAAACCGGCTGGTCGCCTTGAACTCCAGCCGCAGATTGTTCTCTTCCACCACCAGGTTCTGCGACAGGTTGCGCAGGAACAAGCCGATGAAGATCTGGTCGGTCGCGACGTCGAGCAGCGTACCTTCGCGCGCGCCCTGGCGCACGGCGGCGAGCGCCTTCGGGTTGAAGCGCTCGCGGTCGAAGCGCACCCATTCGATCTGCATCGGCAGCACGTAGCGGGTCGCAACGGCGTCCTGTTGCGCCGCCTCGAAGAACGCGATCCAGGGCCGGTTGTCGCCGATGTCGCAGAACGGCACCGCCGAGGTCAGCGTCGGCTTGATGTGCTTGGGATCGTGCTCGGGATACCAGCGTGTCCGCGACAGGAATCCCGGCAGCACATCGTGCTCGAACACGCCGCGCTCGCGCGCCAGCGACACCCAGGTCGAGTTGACCGGCACCACCAGCGTTTCGAATTCCGGCACCGCGCGCGGCGTCACCGGCTCGGACTTGTCGCGCTCCATGAGATGGAACCAGTAGAAGCCGTACGGCCCCAGCGTGATCATGTAGGGCAGCTCGCCGATCGGCGGGAAGCGGGTGCGGCCGAGCATCTCCTGCGGGATGCGGTCCTTCCACGGCGACAGGTCGAGCTCGGTCGCCTGCGCCGCCCGCGAGAGGTTGGCAACGCAGAGGATCACCTCGTCGTGGTACTGCCGGACATAGGCCAGCACGGCGCGGTTGGCCGGGCGGATGAAGGTCATGGTGCCGCGGCCGAAGGCGAGCGTCGACTTGCGCACCGAGATCAGCCGCTTGGTGGCGCTGAGCAGCGAGGACAGGCTGCGCGATTGCGCCTCCACGTTCACCGATTCATAGCCGTAGACCGGATCCATGATCAGCGGCGCGTAGAGACGGGCCGGGTCGCAGCGCGAGAAGCCGCCGTTGCGGTCCGGGCTCCACTGCATCGGCGTGCGCACGCCGTTGCGGTCGCCGAGATAGATGTTGTCGCCCATCCCGATCTCGTCGCCGTAATAGATGATCGGCGTACCGGGGAACGACAGCAAGAGCGAGTTCATCAGCTCGATCTTGCGGCGGTCGTTGTCCATCAGCGGCGCGAGGCGCCGGCGGATGCCGACATTGATGCGGGCGCGCGGGTCGTTGGCGTAGGTGGTCCAGAGATAGTCGCGCTCGACGTCGGTGACCATTTCCAGCGTCAGCTCGTCGTGGTTGCGCAGGAACAGCGCCCATTGGCAGCTTGCCGGAATGTCCGGCGTCTGGCGCAGGATGTCGGTGATCGGGAAGCGGTCCTCCTGCGCGATCGCCATGTAGATGCGCGGCATCAGCGGGAAGTGGTAGGCCATGTGGCACTCGTCGCCACGGCCGAAATATTCCTGCACGTCCTCCGGCCATTGATTGGCCTCGGCCAGCAGCAGCTTGCCCTTGGAGTAGGAATCCAGCTCCTGGCGCAGACGCTTGATGATCGCATGCGTCTCGGGGAGGTTCTCGTTCGAAGTGCCCTCGCGCTCGCAGAGATAGGGAATGGCATCCAGCCGGAAGCCGTCGACGCCGGCGTCCAGCCAGCGCTTCATCACCTGGATGAGCGCGCTGACCACGCGCGGATTGTCGAAATTGAGGTCCGGCTGGTGCGAGAAGAAGCGGTGCCAGTAGAAGGCGCCGGCCTCGTGATCCCAGGTCCAGTTCGACTTTTCCGTGTCGGTGAAGATGATGCGCGTGCCCTGGTATTTCTGGTCGGTGTCACTCCAGACGTACCAGTTGCGGGCGCTCGAGCCCGGATGGCTGCGGCGCGCACGCTTGAACCATTTGTGCTGGTCCGAGGTGTGGTTGACGACAAGCTCGGTGATGACGCGCAAGCCGCGCTTCTGCGCCTCCTGGATGAAGCGCTTGAAGTCCTTCATCGTCCCGAAATCGGGATTGACCGAGCCGTAGTCCGCGATGTCGTAGCCGTCGTCGCGCCCGGGCGAGGGATAGAACGGCAGCAGCCACAGCGCGGTGACGCCGAGCTCCTGGAGATAGGGCAGCTTCTCGGTCAGGCCGGCGAAGTCCCCGATGCCGTCATTGTTGCTGTCCGCAAACGCCTTGACGTGCAGCTGGTAGATGATGGCGTCCTTGTACCAGAGCTCATCCACGACCTCGGCAGCCTCAATCTTCTTGGTATCGACGGAAGACAGAACATTCATGGCGTTAAGCCTTTACGCCAGGCAGCGGAACAGCAGCGCCGGATCGCGGTCGGGATCGATACGCAACCTGATCCCGCCCCATTCGATGCGGGACTGTTCGCCGGTGAGGAGATTTTCGAGTGCGGTGACGTGGCGGCGCTGGCCGCCGGCGTCGATGGTGAGGTCGCCGAGCGGCAACCAGAATTCGCGCGCATCGCGCGTGAGGGCGATGGCGGCGACGACGGCGTTGGCCGGATCGGTCGCCTCTTTCACGAAGCTGATCGTCTCGCCGTCCTCGATGCCGAGAAACCGCAAATTCGCCGTCTGCTGGAGTGCCGCATTGTCGTTGCGGATGCGGTTGAGAGCGGCGATGTAGGGCTTGATGTTGCCCGGCTTGTCCCAGTCGCGCTGCTTGATCTGGTACTTCTCGGAATCGAGATATTCCTCGCGGCCGGGGATGGCTTCGTGTTCGAGCAATTCGAAGCCGCTATAGATCCCGTAATTGCCCGACAGCGTCGCGGCCAGCGCGAGCCGCGACTTGAAGGCCCAGGCTTCGCCGCTCTGGAGATGAAAGGGCAACAGGTCCGGCGTGTTCACGAACAGGTTCGGGCGATAGAAGTCGCGCTCGGGATAACGCGTCAGCTCGCCGAGATATTGCTCCACCTCCCACTTCGACGTGCGCCAGGGAAAATAGGTGAAGGACTGCGCGAAGCCGAGCTTGGCGAGGCCCTTCATCAGCTTCGGCCGTGCAAACGTCTTCGAGAACAGGATCACCTCGGGATGCCGGCGGCGGATGTCGCGGATCAGCCACTCCCAGAACGGAAGCGGCGCGGTATCGTGATTGTCGATGGCGAAGATGGTGACACCATGGTCGATCCAGAACAACATCGCGTCGCGGAACGCATTCCACAGCCCGGCCCGGTCGACGGAGGCGAAATCGGGGATGACGATGTCCGAATAGGGGCCATCAGCCGTCCGCACCGAGCGGTCCGGCCGCCATTTGAACCATTCCGGATGCTGCGTCAGCCAGGGATGGTCCGGCGAGCATTGCACGGCGAAATCGAGCGCGAGCTCGAGGCCGTATTCCAGGCAGGTCGCAACCAGCGCGCGGAAATCCTCGATGGTGCCGAGCTCGGGATGCAGTGCATCGTGTCCGCCCTCGGCGGTGCCGATCGCATAGGGCGAGCCGGGTTCGCCTGCGGTCGCCACCGGCGCATTGTTGCGGCCCTTGCGCCTGTTATGCCCGATCGGGTGGACCGGCGTGAAGTAGAGCACGTCGAAGCCCATCGCGGCGATATCGGGCACGCGCGCGATGCAGTCGCGCAGCGTGCCGTGCCGGCCGGGGATCCGGCCCTGGCTGCGCGGCATCATCTGATACCAGGCGCCAAAGCGCGCCTTGTCGCGGTCGGCGATCAGCGGGAAGAGCGGCGAGCGCGTGAGGTCGGGCCGCGACTGGCTCTCGGCCATGGCGCTGCCGAGCTCGGTTGAGAGCAGCGGGGTGACATCGCCGGTCTGAAGATAGTCCTCGCATTGTCTGACGATCACCGCCGCGGCGTCCTGCCGCGCGCCATGCGCCTTGGTCAGGAGCCCGGCGCCCTCGATGGCGTCGAGGCTGACATCGGCGCCGGACAGCCGCTTGCGCGCGACCGCGTGAGACCAGGTCGCGAACTCGTCGGTCCAGGCCTCGATCGCGTAGAGATATTGGCCGGGCTCGACGGGCGTGAACGCGCCGGACCAACGGTCATTGCCGTGATGGATCATCGGCTCGCTCCGCCATTCCCGGTCCTGCTCGCGTCGCCAGATCAGCGCGGCGCCGACCACGGCCTCGCCGTCGCGGTAGATGTCGGCCCACACCTCGACGCACTCGCCCGCGATCCGCTTCACGGCGAAACGGCCGCCGCCGATCAAGGGATAGACGTCTTCGATGAGGAAAGCGCTGCCGGCTGCGGCACTTTCGACAGTTTGAATTGTCTTGTTCACGGTGATGCCATTGACAAGAAAGCAGGGCCCGTTTCCCTTGTCGGGAACCTACGCTTGATACCTATATAGAAAGCCGCTTGTGTGTCATTAGTTCCGCCTGGGAACGGCAGGCCCGTTTTTGAGTTACCCCTGACTAACGTCTTCCGCCACCTCGTTAAAATCCCTGCCCCCGGCCACACAATGGCCTGCAAGCTGCGTGCCGAATGGATCTTTTAGCTCAAGCCCAGATCAAGGGTGTTCAGTCCGAATTCGTGGACGCCCTCGGAAAGCTGCGGGTCACCGATCCCGTGGCCCTCAAATCCATCCTCGACGCCCTGCCGGAGAAGCGGGTTTATCGCTTCGTCAGCGGGCCCGTGGTGGTTCGCGCCCTGGGACATCCGCGGACGGAATTGGCGGCCACCGGCGCGCCGCCGCTGCAATGGAAAATCGCCGGCAACGGCAACGTGATCGCGCAAGGCGAGACGCGCGAGCCTGTCATCGCCTGGCCCGCCGGCCTGCCGCTCGGCTACCACCGCTTGACGCTGACCGATGCCGAAGGCGTGACCGAAGAGGTGCCGATGATCGTGGCGCCCGAGCGCGCCTTCGGCGGCGATTTCGACCGCGGCTGGCTGCTCGCCGTGCAGCTCTACGGCGTCCGCTCGGAGCGCAACTGGGGCATCGGCGATTTCACCGACCTTGCCGATCTCGTCCGGCTCGCAAAACAGCTCGGGGCCGACGGCGTCGGCCTCAATCCGCTGCACGTGTTGTTCGACGACCACCCGGCCGATTGCAGCCCCTATTCGCCGAACAGCCGACTGTTTCTCAATCCGCTCTACATCGACGTCGAGGCGATCCCGGAATTTTCCGCGGACCTCGTCCCCGATGCGGCCGCGACCGCCGCGCGGCTGCGCGAAGGCGACCGTGTCCCCTATGCCGACATGGCGGCGCTGAAATGGCTGGCCTTGCGCGCTGCCTTTAACAGCTTCGTGCGGAGCGCGAGCGGCGTCCGCCGCAATCAGTTCGACGCCTTCCGCGCGGACCGCGCGCCGCTGCTGTCCCGCTTCGCCTGCTTCGAGGTGCTGCGGCATCGCTTCACCGGGCCGTGGTGGGAATGGCCCCCCGAGTGGCGGCAGCCCGACGAGACAAAATGCGCCCAGCTGCGCAACGGCCCTGACAAGCGCGAGGTCGAGTTCGTCGAATTCGTGCAATGGACCGCCGATAGCCAGTTGCATGCGGCCAAAGAGCTGGCCGGCCAGCTCGGCATGCGGGTCGGGCTTTATCTCGACGTTGCCGTTGGCGTGCAGTCCAACGGCTTCGATGCCTGGAACGAGCAGACGGCGATCTCGCGCCATCTCGCCGTCGGCGCGCCGCCCGACGTGCTCAACACGGTCGGCCAGGACTGGGGTCTTGCCGGCTTCAACGCCGGCGGCCTGGAGGCGCAATCCTTCGTGCCGTTCGCCGACATGCTGGCCGCCTCGATGCGCCATGCCGGCGCCATCCGGATCGATCACGTGCTCGGGCTGAAGCGGCTCTATCTCGTGCCGCGCGGCTTCAAGCCCGACAACGGCGCCTATGTGCAGATGCCGTTCGAGGCGCTGCTGGGCGCCGTGGCGCGCGAGAGCGCGGCCCATAAGTGCATCGTGATCGGCGAAGACCTCGGCACGGTGCCGGAAGGTTTTCGCGAGACCATGCAGGATTTCGGCATCTGGTCCTACCTCGTCATGATGTTCGAGCGCGACGATGCCGGCCACTTCCGCAACATCGACTATTACCGGCCGAACGCGCTGGTGACGCTGAACACGCACGACCTCTGCACCTATGCGGGTTGGCGCTCCTTCAGCGATCTCAAGATGAAGCTGTCGCTCGGGCTCGATCCCGGCGAGGACGACAAGGCCCGCTGGCATGCGCTCGGCATGCTCGATGAGATCCTGCGCCAGAACGGCATCAACGCCAACGATCTCTATTCGGTGCTCGCCTTCCTGTCGCGCACGCCCTCGCGGCTGCTCGCGGTGTCGCTGGAGGATCTGCTCGGCGTGATCGACCAGCCCAACATTCCCGGCACGATCGACGAGCATCCGAACTGGCGGCAGCGCCTGCCTGTCACGCTCGACAAGATCGCCTCGAAGGTCGATCTCACGGCCTTGAGAGCGGCGACGCGGGAACGTTCGTTGCTCGGCGGGAGTTAATCCGCCGGGGTTTTTAGGCTCGCACGACATTGTCTCAGAGGATCGAGGACTATGCGCTGATCGGCGACTGCGAGACCGCGGCGCTGGTCGGGCGCAACGGCTCGATCGACTGGTTGTGCTGGCCCGCCTTCGATTCCGACGCCTGCTTTGCCGCAATCCTCGGCACGCGCAAGAACGGCCGCTGGCAGATCGCGCCGGCCGGGGACGTCACCACGACGTCACGCCGCTATCTCGGCGATACCCTCATCCTCGAAACGCAGTTTGAGACGAGGAGCGGCATTGTCGCCTTGATCGACTTCATGCCGCCGCGCGGCAAGGCGTCCGACGTCGTGCGGCTGGTGCGCGGCGTCAGCGGCACGGTGAAGCTGCGGATGGAGCTCGTGATCCGCTTCGGTTTCGGCGTCGATATTCCCTGGGTACGCCGCTGCAGGGACGGTTCGCTGCTGGCGGTCGCCGGCCAGGACATGACCGTGCTGCGCACGCCGGTCGGGACCCGCGGCGAGGACCTGACGACGGTTGCCGAATTCGAGGTGAAGGCCGGCGAGACCGTGCCGTTCGTGCTGACCTATGGCCCCTCGCACCTCGATCCGCCCGAGCCGATCGACCCGGAGATCGCGCTCCAGGAGACCGAAAGATTCTGGAAGGACTGGTGCAGCCGCTGCACGCGGGACGGCGAGTATCACGATCTCATCATGCGCTCGCTGATCACGCTGAAGGCGCTGACCTTCGGCCCGACCGGCGGCATCGTCGCGGCGCCCACGACCTCGCTGCCCGAGAAGCTCGGCGGCAGCAGGAACTGGGACTACCGCTTCTGCTGGCTGCGCGATGCCACCTTCACGCTGCTGGCGCTGATGAACTCGGGTTATACCGAGGAGGCCTTGGCCTGGCACAATTGGCTCTTGCGCGCCGCCGCCGGCTCGCCGGCGAACATGCAGATCATGTACGGCATCTGGGGCCAGCGGCGCCTGCTGGAATGGGAGGCGGGCTGGCTCGACGGTTATGAGGGCGCCCAGCCGGTCCGCGTCGGCAATGCCGCGCATGCACAGCTGCAGCTCGACGTCTATGGCGAACTGATCGACGCCTTCCACCAGACGCGCATGGCCAGGCTCAAGCTCAATGACGAAGCGACCTGGGCGCTGGAATGCGCGGTGCTCAATCATCTCGCCGAGGTCTGGGACCAGCCCGACCACGGCATCTGGGAGCGGCGCGGCGAGCCGAAGCACTACGTCTTCTCCAAGGTGATGACCTGGGTCGCCTTCGACCGCGGCATCAAGAGCGCCGAGACCTTTGGCTTCAGGGCGCCGCTGCTGCACTGGCGCGCGCTGCGCGAGGCCATTCACCGCGACGTCTGCAACAATGGCTTCGACGCGGAGGAAAATGCCTTCGTCGAGTCCTACGGCTCAAAGCTGCTCGACGCCAGCGTGCTGCTGGTGCCGGCGGTCGGCTTCCTGCCGGCGGAGGACCCGCGCATCCGCGGCACCATCGCAGCCGTCGAAAAGCACCTG
Source organism: Bradyrhizobium sp. USDA 3311 (assembly GCF_054062495.1). Taxonomy (NCBI): domain Bacteria; kingdom Pseudomonadati; phylum Pseudomonadota; class Alphaproteobacteria; order Hyphomicrobiales; family Nitrobacteraceae; genus Bradyrhizobium; species Bradyrhizobium sp. USDA 3311. The sequence continues at coordinate 3,694,694 of NZ_JBSSFI010000001.1, forward strand.
ATGTGCGACGGCTTCGTGCTGCGGCACGATCCGCGCGAAGTGTCCGAGGAAAAGCAGCCGACCGAGGGCGCGTTCCTGGCCTGCACCCTCTGGCTCGCCGATGCCTATGTGCTGTCGGGCGATCTCGACACGGCGCAGGTGCTGTTCGACCGCGTGGCCGCCCTTGCCAACGACGTCGGGCTATTGGCCGAGGAATACGATTCCGTGGCGGGCCGCCAGACCGGCAACTTCCCGCAGGCGCTGACCCACATCGCGCTGGTCAACACCGCGCATAATCTATCGGCGGCAAGGCAGGAGAGCGAGAAGCCCGCGATGCAGCGGTCGAAGTAGATCGGCGCGGCAGGTTCTTCACCTCTCCCCGCTGGGGAGAGGTGGGTACCCAGCGGCAGGCGATAGTTGAGGCCATCAAGCCCTAGCCGACCCCGTTCCGCTTCAAGATCATCTCCATCGCCTCGGCAAAGCCGTCCTGCTCGTTGGTGGCGGTGACGTGGGTGGCCTGGTCCTTGACGTCGTCGGTGGCGTTGCCCATGGCGATCGAGGTGCCGCTGACGCGGAACATCGCGAGGTCGTTCTGCATGTCGCCGATGGTCGCGACCGCGTCGGTCGAGATGTCGAGGCGCTTGGCCATCGCCTCGACGAAGGTGCCCTTGTCGAAGCCGGGCGGGGTGATGTCGAGATAATAGGTCTGCGAGCGCACCGCGGTCGCCTCGCTGCCGAGCGCCTCCTGCATCGCCTTCTCGCAAGCGGCGAGTCCGGCGGCGTCGGCGCTGGCGCCGACGATCTTGCAGGCGCTCGCAAGGTACGGCGAGAAATCCGTCACGATGGTCGGATCGGAGCGGATGGTGTGCTGCTCATGGGCAACGTATTTACCGCCAGGGTTGTCGATCAGCCATTTGTCGGTGGTGAACAGCCAGATGTCGGCGCGGAACTCCCGGAGGATCTGCAAGGACCGCTCGACCGCGCCTGCGGGAATGAGGTGCTGTTCGACCGGCTTCATCTCGGGATCGACGATCGAGGAGCCGTTGAACGGGCCGACCGGCAGCCACAGCGCCAGCGGCTCGATCAGGAAGCGCATGCCGATGGCGGGGCGGCTGGAGGTGATGGTGAAGCCGATGCCGGCCTGGTGCAGCCGCTGCACCGCGGACCTCGCACGTTCCGTCAGCGTCTTGTCCTTGGTCAGCAGCGTGCCGTCGACGTCGGAGACCACGAGTGAGATTGGCGTCATGGCAGAACCTTGGGTATTGCGCCGCCCAGTTTCAATTGCCGCACGACGCCGTCCACGATCGCCTCGACGGTTTCGTCGATCGAGACGGTGACGACGTGCTCGCTCGCCTCCGGGGCTTCCAGCGTGTTGAACTGGCTCGTCAGCAGCCCTGGCGGCATGAAGTGGCCCTTGCGGTGCGCGAGGCGTTCGGCGATCAGCTCCTTCGTGCCCTTCAGGAAGACGAAGCGGACGTCGTCGCGCCCCCGCAGCAGTACGTCACGATAGGTGTGCTTCAGCGCCGAGCAGGCGATGATGACGTGCTTGCCGCTCTTGCAGACCCGTTCGATCTCGTCGGCGATGGCGTTGAGCCAGGGCCAGCGGTCCTCGTCGGTGAGGGGATGGCCGGCCTTCATCTTCTCGACATTGCTGGCGGGATGAAAGCTGTCGCCGTCCTCGAAGCGCCAGCCGAGCCGCTCGCCCAGCGCCTCCGCAACCGTGCTCTTGCCCGAACCCGACACGCCCATCACGATCAACGCACAAGGTGCTTCAACGCGGCCCACGAATTTCCTCCGGAAGCGCGGCCTGGTCGACCAGCCAGACGGTCTCACCATTCGAGCGCGCGCGTACAGCCGGCAGAGTCTCGCCATTGAGGAGGCGCGTCAAGATCGGCTGCTTGTCATGTCCCGCAATCTCGAACAGCATTTCGCGGCAGGACGAAAGGACGGGCAGGGTGAGGGAGACCCGCGGCACGAAGGGTGCCACATTGGCCTTGGGCACCCCGACGACCCAGCGCTGCATTTCCTCGATTTCGGGGTAGCCGGGAAACAGCGAGGCGGTGTGACCGTCCGGACCGGCGCCCATCAAGACCAGGTCGAACAGTGGCCGGGCCGGATCGAGGCTTTCCGAACCATAGAAGGCCTGCAGCTCGCGCGCATAGGCGGCGGCGCCTTGATCCGGGTTCTCAGTCGCGGTCGGGATCGGGTGGACATGGCCGGAGGGCGCATCGCGGTCGAGAAAGGCCGCGCGCGCGACCGCCATGTTGTTGAGGGGATCGCTCTCAGCCACGAAGCGCTCGTCGCCGATGAACCAGTGCACGCGATCCCACGGGATTTTTCCACGCCAGGAATCGCCGCCGAGCAGTTGATAGAGCTTTTTCGGGCTCGAGCCGCCGGTCAGGCAGATCGCGATACGCCCCGGATTGGCGCCAATCCGCGCCATCACCCGTTCCGCCGCGGCCTGCGCAAGGGCCTCGGCGTCGGCCGCGACAATCAGCTTCGGCTGGCCGGCCGCCGCCATCACGAAAACTTCCGCCAGCTTCGTCCGTCGCGCCGGAGCAGCTCGTCCGCGCAGGCGGGGCCGTCGCTGCCGGCTTCATAGGTCTCGATGCCGTTGGTGCCCTCGCTCTTCCAGGCGTCCAGGAACGGCTGCACCGCCTGCCATCCGGCCTCGATGCCGTCGGCGCGCTGGAACAGTATGTTGTCGCCGATCATGCAGTCGTAGATCAGCGTCTCGTAGCCGGTCGAGGGATCGACGCGGAAATAGTCGCCATAGCGGAACTTCATCTCGACGCCGTCGATGGTGATGCTCGGGCCCGGAATCTTGGCGTTGAACTGAAGCTCGATGGTCTCGGTCGGCGCGATGCCGATGGTGAGGAAGTTCTGCGACAGGCGGTCGACGTCCGTGCCCGAGAACATCGACAGCGGCGCCTGCTTGAACTTGATCGCGACTTCGGTGCGCTTGTGACCCAGCGCCTTGCCGGTGCGCAAGTAGAAGGGGACGCCGGCCCAGCGCCAATTGTCGATCATCAGCTTGAGCGCGACAAAGGTCTCGGTGGTGCTGCCGGGCTTGACGTCCTCGGTCTTGCGATAGTCCGTGATCTCCTCGTCGCCGATACGGCCGGCGAGATATTGCGCGCGCACTGAATTCTTCAGCGCCTCTTCCCGGCTGGGCTGCTGGATCGAGGTGAGCACGTCGGCCTTCTCGGAGCGCACGGAATGCGCGTCGAATCGTGCAGGCGGCTCCATCGCGACCAGCGACATCAGCTGGAACAGATGGTTCGGTACCATGTCGCGCAGCGCGCCGGTGGCGTCGTAGAAGCCGCCGCGATGGCCGACGCCGAGCTTCTCTTCCACCGTGATCTGGATGTGGTCGATGTGGTTGCGATTCCAGATCGGCTCGAACATGCCGTTGGCAAAGCGCAGCACCAAAATGTTCTGCACCGTCTCCTTGCCGAGATAGTGATCGATCCGGTAGATCTGGTGCTCGTCCATGATCTTCAACAGCTCGGCATTCAGCGCGCGTGCCGAGGCGAGGTCGGTGCCGAACGGCTTTTCGATCACGAGGCGTCGCCAGGCGCCGTTCTCCTCCATCATGCCGGTGCGGCCGAGCTCGCGCGCGGTCGGCGCGAACGCGGCGGGCGGCGTTGCCAGATAGAACAGCCGGTTGCCGCCGGTGTCCTGCGCGCATTCCAGCGAATCCAGATGCTCGCGCAAGCGGTCGAAGGACGGCGGGTCCTTCGGGTCGGCCTCGACGAAGGTCAGGCATTGCAGCAGCTTCTGGGCGATATCGTCGTCCACGGGTCGCGTCGCGAACTGGCGCAGGCCCTTCAACAGGCTGCTGCGCAGCTCGTCATCCGATTGGCCCTTGCGGGCCACGCCGACGACACAGAACTTTTCCGGTAACAGGTGCTCGGCCGCGAGATTGTAGAGCGAGGGCATCACAAGGCGATGAGTAAGGTCTCCGGTCACGCCAAAGATGACGAAGGCGCAATTTTCCGGCTTGCGCTTGGCTTGCGGGTCTTTTGTCACGAATAATCGGCCTTCGCTCTGTTACTTGATACTTCGCCTTTTATTTGGGCTTCGAAGCGCCCGGCTGCTTTGGCTCCTTGTGGCCGCCGAAACCCGCGCGCATCGCGGAGAGAATTTTTTCGGCGAAGGTGTGTTCCTTGCGGGAACGGAAACGTGTGTAGAGCGCCGCGGTCAGGACTTCGGCCGGCACCGCCTCGTCGATCGCCGCATTCACGGTCCAGCGGCCTTCGCCGGAATCTTCGACGAAGCCGGAATATTCCGCCAATGCCGGGCTGTCGGCGAGCGCCGTCGAGGTGAGATCGAGCAGCCAGGACGGGATCACGCTGCCGCGCCGCCAGACTTCTGCGATGTCGGCGAGATCGAAATCGTAGCGATGGTCCGCCGGCAAGGCATCGATGTTGGCGTTCTTGAGGATGTCGAACCCTTCGGCATAGGCCTGCATCAGGCCGTATTCGATGCCGTTGTGGATCATCTTGACGAAGTGGCCGGCGCCGACGGGGCCGGCGTGGATATAGCCCTGCTCGATGCGGGGATCGCGCCCCTCACGTCCTTCCGTGCGCGGAATGTCGCCGGCGCCGGGCGCGAGCGCGGCGAAGATCGGATCGAGCCGGTCCACCACCTGTTTCTCGCCGCCGATCATCATGCAATAGCCGCGGTCGAGACCCCAGACGCCGCCGGAGGTGCCAACGTCGACATAGTGGATGCCGCGTGCCTTCAGCGCCTTGCCGCGGCGGACGTCGTCCTGCCAGAAGGTGTTGCCGCCGTCGATGATGACGTCGCCTTCCTGCATCACGCCCGCGATCGTGTCGATCGTCGTCTCGGTGATGCGCCCCGCAGGCAGCATCACCCAGGCCGTGCGCGGCCGCTCCAGCTTTGCGACGAACTCCTCCAGCGTCGCCGAGCCTACCGCGCCGTCTGCGGCAAGGCCGGCGACGGCCTTGGCGTCCTTGTCATAGACCACGGTCGAATGGCCGTGGCGCATCAGCCGGCGAACGATGTTGCCGCCCATCCGGCCGAGGCCGATCATGCCGAGTTGCATCTGAGAGATTCCCTTAATTCAGCGCGTCGTTAAGCGCCGCGTTGAGCGCCGCGAGACCCTTCTTGAGTCCGCCCTTCAGGTGGACGCGCAATGCGCGCCGCCCGCGCTCGGTGAGCACATCGAAATCGCCGCGCGCCTGCGCCGCCTTGATCACGCCGAAGCTGGCCTTCTGGCCCGGCACGGCCAGGTCCTTGGCGTCGTCAGCGGTGATCTGGAGGAACACGCCGCTGTCGGGCCCGCCCTTGTAGGCCTGTCCCGTCGAGTGCAGGAAGCGCGGTCCGAACTCGGCGCAGGTCGCGACATGGCGCTTCTCGCGCACCTCGAGCCGCATCGCCTGAAGCGCGTCGATGGTGGCCTTGTCGCGCGCGATGTAGCCAAGCAGGGCGACATAATCGCCATGGCCCGAGCGCGAGAGATGCGCCTTCAGCCAGGAAGTGAGGTCGCCGTTGGCGCCGGCGGCGCGCAGTGCCGTGGCGTTGGCCTCGTCGGTGTAGAGATCGGCCTCGTCGGTGCTGACCACCGGCTGCTCCGCCGGCAGCGCGCCGGTCTTCTCGAACGACGCGGTGAGCTCGCGGGTCTTGATCTTGGCCGCTTCCACGTCCGGCTGGTCGAACGGGTTGATGCCGAGGATGCTGCCTGCCACCGCCGTCGCCATCTCGAAGCGGAAGAACTCCTGACCGAGATGGTCGATCGACTTCATGACGATGCGCACGACGGGATGGCCGGCCGCTTCGATCGCGGCAAGCTTCGAGTCATGGGCGGCGTCCGCCTCGCCCTCGGTGCGGATGTCGATGAAGAAGCGGTCGTTGCCGTAAGCCGCGGCTTCGCCCAGCGGCTCGCCGTCGATCGGGATCAGGCCCTTGCCCTCCTTGCCGGTCGATTCCGCGATCAGCTGCTCGGCCCAGGCGCCGAAATCGGTGATCTTCTTCGACGACAGGATCGTCACCTTGTCGCGGCCTTCGAGGCCGGCGAGGCCCATGGCAAGGCCGAGCTGCACGCCGGGATTCTCGCTTGGCGGCACGTCCGGTCCGCAGGAGCGGGCCATCGCGAGCGCATGCTTGACGAAGGTCTTGACGTCGATGCCCGCGGTCGCCGCCGGCACTAGGCCGAACGGCGAGAGCACCGAATAGCGGCCGCCGATCGAGGGCTCGCCGTGGAAGATACGGGCGTAGTTCAGCGTCTTGGCCGACTTCTCCAGCGACGAGCCGGGATCGGTCACCGCGATGAAGCGGTGGCCGGTCTTCACCTTGGGGCCGACCGCCTGCGCGACGCGGTCGTGGAAATAGTCCTTCATCGCGTTCGGCTCGGTGGTGCCGCCGGACTTACTGGACACAATGAACACGGTGTTGGCGATGTCGATCTTCGCTTCCATCGCCCGCACCTGGGCGGGATCCGTGGAATCGAGCACATGCAGCTTCGGAAAGCCTGACTTTCGCGCAAAGGTCTCGGCCAGCACCTCGGGTCCGAGGCTCGATCCGCCCATGCCGAGCACGACGGCATCGGAGAATTTCTGGCCCTTCACGCGGCTCGCATAGTCCTCGTAGTCGGCGACGTCCGCCTTGGCGGCGCTGTCGAGCCAGCCGAGCCATTTGTCCTCGTCGGCCCCGGTCCAGACCGATTTGTCACGCTGCCACAGCCTGCGGATCTTGGCCGACGCGCGCCATTCCTCGGTGCTCTTCGCCACCGCCTTGCCGAGCCCGTCGCCGAGCGACAACTGCTGGCGGTCGAGCGCGGGCCCGAGCACGGTTGCGCGCTTGTGCGCAACGGCGCCGTAGAGCTTGTCGGCGGCGTCGGCGAACAGCTTGACGCCGTCCTTGACCAGCTCTTCGGTGATCGCGTCGAGCGAGACGCCGGAGCGCTCCAGCTCTTCCAGCACGCGCCTTGCGTCGTCGATGTTCTCTTCCAGGCTGTCGCGCGGCTTGCCGTGGTCGCGGAACGCATCCAGCGTCGCCGGCGGCACGGTATTGATGGTGTCGGGGCCGATCAGCTCCTCGACATAGAGGACGTCACTGTAATCCTTGTTCTTGGTGCCGGTCGAGGCCCACAGCATGCGCTGCGGCTTGGCGCCCTTGGCGGCGAGCCTCTCCCAGCGGGAACCGGAGAACAGGCGCTTGTAATCCTGGTAGGCGACCTTGGCGTTGGCGATGGCGACCTTGCCCTTCAGCGCGGCCAGCCGTTCCTTCTCGCTGGGGTCGTTGGCGCGCGCGATCTTCTCGTCGAGCTGCTTGTCGACCACCGAGTCGATCCGGCTGACGAAGAAGCTCGCGACGCTCGCGACATGCGACGGATCGCCGCCGCCTGCGACATATTTCTCGAGGCCGGCGAGATAGGCCTCCGCGACCTGGAGGTAGACGTCCCTGGAGAACAGCAGCGTGATGTTGATGCTGATGCCCTCGCCGATGAGCGTCTCGATCGCCGGCAGGCCTTCCGGCGTCGCCGGCACCTTCACCATCAGGTTCTTGCGGTTGACGTCCTTCCAGAGCCGCCGTGCCTCGGCGACCGTCCCGGCGGTGTCCATCGCAAGATAGGGCGAGACCTCCAGGCTGACATAGCCGTCGCCCCCCTTGAGGCGGTCATAGACCGGGCGGAGCACGTCGGCGGCGTTCTGGATGTCCTCGACCGCGACGGCTTCGAACAGGTCGGCCACGCTCCGGTCGCCGCGCTTCAGCGCCTTGCCGATCGGGGCGTCGTACTCGTCCGAACTGCCGATCGCCTTCTCGAAGATCGACGGATTGGAGGTGACGCCCTTGACGCTGTCGGTGTCGATCAACCGCTTGAGGTCGCCCTTGGCGATGAAGCCACGGGCCAGGAAGTCCAGCCAGACGGCTTGTCCGTGCTTTTCCAGTTCTTTGACGGGATTCATGATACTTTATTTATCTCCAAGCCTGCGGGCGAGGGGTTTCCGCGCCGGTCCTGACGCGCTATCCTCTAGCTTACATGCTCCCGGGAGGGAACCAATCAAGGGAATAGGCGTCATACCCTCCAGTGTAACTCCGTCGCGATCATGGCGATCCAGGCGGTTGTGGTCGTGTTGCGTAAAAAGTCGCTGGCCGGGGAGGTTCGGTCGAGGTCTCGTTGCGTAACGTCTGCCGGCCGCTGCACAGAGTGCATCGGCGGATTCCGATCCGCCTGATGCTTCATCGCCCGGTCGCGAATGGCCATGCTGGGGGAAGGCATGCACGCACATCCTGACGGCCCACCGCTCGCCGTCACCGACGGATCGCAATCAGTCGTGCCGGCCGGAGGTATCGACGCGGCCCACGATCTCGAAATCAACCCATGCACGACGTATCTGCGGCTGCTGGTCGCGGCGGGCTTTGCGATGACCCTGCTCAGCGCCGGCCTTGCCGTCGACTGGTGGGACGGCCTCGGCGACTACGACACGACGGTCGGCTATGCCGGCGTCGCGGTGTTCGGCCTGGTCACCAGCCGGCTGATCTGGATGCTCCCCGCCGAACGCGGGCCGGTGGTGATCGTCACCCCTTATGGCATCCGCGATCTCCGCATCGGCAATGAATTTCTGCTGTGGGAGTCGATTGCGGAGGTTTCGACCGAGGAGCGGCGCGGCCGCAAGGCGATCGTGCTGACGCCGACGCCGGGCTTGCAGCGGCAGCTCTCCTGTATCCGCGCCAACATCCGGTCGACGTCGCGCGGCGTGCAGGACGATCGCATCATCATACGCCCCGACGGACTGGCGACCGATTTTGACACATTGCTGCGCGCCTGCCGCGACTGTCACGCCGCCAGCGATTCACGCACCGCATTGCGGCGGGACCGCGATCAAGGCGCGGAAGGCTCGGGTTCGGTCTCACAAGGCTTGGCCGCACAAGCGTCATAAAGCTGCCGCCGGCTGACGGCTATGCTGCACCGCCGGATAGGCTGATCCCCGGTAACGCCCGGATGTTGCGGCCGAGTGACATTTGCTGGAAATGAGCGAAGATATACATAGATTCGCATAAATAACAGGCAGGTGCCTGTTCGTAACTCACCTGGTTGCCTACGTTGTGCGTTGCGTCGAGTCGGCCCCCGGGTGTCCAATGATCGTCATGTGCTCACGCTGATTCGAAACGGCCTGAGGAACGGTCCGGTAACTGCTTTCGTTTCAGCTTGTAGCGGAACTCACGCGGAGAGGGATCATGTACAACGATTCTCTATTCAACGCTTTCGCTCGGTCGTTCGAGGCGAGAAGCCAGCACGACATGTCGATGGCGGAATATCTGGAATCGTGTCGAAGCGATCCCATGAAATACGCGAACGCGGCCGAACGACTGCTAGCAGCGATCGGTGAACCCCAGACGATTGACACGGCCAAGGACCCACGCCTTGGCCGTATTTTTTTGAACCGCACCATCCGTACCTATCCGGCCTTCGCCGGCTTCTACGGCATGGAAGAAACCATCGAGCGCATCGTTGGTTTCTTCCGGCACGCGGCGCAGGGCCTGGAGGAGCGCAAGCAGATCCTCTATCTGCTCGGCCCCGTCGGCGGCGGCAAATCCTCGCTCGCCGAGCGGCTGAAGTCGCTGATGGAAGTGCATCCGATCTACGTGCTCAAGGCCGGCGACGAACTCTCGCCCGTGTTCGAGAGCCCGCTCAGCCTGTTCGATCCCGATCAGCTCGGGCCGATGCTGGAGGAGAAATACGGCATTCCGCGCCGGCGCCTCACCGGATTGATGAGCCCGTGGTGCTACAAGCGGCTTGAGGCCTTCGGCGGCGACATTTCCCAGTTCCGGGTCGCAAAAATCCAGCCGTCGCGGCTGCGCCAGATCGCGATTGCCAAGACCGAGCCCGGTGACGAGAACAACCAGGACATCTCCTCGCTGGTCGGCAAGGTCGACATCCGCAAGCTCGAGACCTACGCGCAGAACGACCCCGACGCCTACAGCTATTCCGGCGGTCTCAACCGCGCCAATCAGGGTATCCTCGAATTCGTCGAGATGTTCAAGGCGCCGATCAAGATGCTGCACCCGCTGCTCACGGCGACGCAGGAAGGCAACTACATCGGCACCGAGAACATCGGTGCGATCCCGTTCACCGGCATCATCCTCGCGCACTCCAACGAGGCGGAGTGGGCGAGCTTCAAGGCCAACAAGAACAACGAAGCCTTCATCGACCGCATCTGCGTGATCAAGGTGCCCTATGTCCTGCGGGTCACGGAAGAGCAGAAGATCTACGAGAAGCTGATCCAGGGCTCCGAGCTGGCGTCGGCGCCGTGTGCGCCGTCGACGCTGGAGACGATGGCGCGTTTCTCGGTGATGTCGCGCCTGCGCAAGCACGAGAATTCCACCGTGTTTGGCAAGATGCGGGTCTACGACGGCGAGAGCCTGAAGGAATCCGATCCGAAGGCGCGCAGCGTCCAGGAATATCGCGATGCCGCCGGCGTCGACGAGGGCATGGACGGCGTCTCCACGCGCTTTGCCTTCAAGATCCTGGCTGCGACGTTCAACCACGATCCGCAGGAGGTCGCCGCCGACGCCGTGCATCTGATGTACGCGCTGGAGCAGTCGATCAAGCGCGAGCAGCTGCCCGAGGAAGTCGAGAAACGGTACCTCGAATTCATCAAGGCGGACCTCGCGCCGCGCTATGCCGAGTTCATCGGAAACGAGATCCAGAAAGCCTATCTCGAATCCTACTCGGATTACGGCCAGAACCTGTTCGATCGCTACGTCGACTATGCCGATGCCTGGATCGAGGACCAGGACTTCAAGGATCCCGATACGGGACAGCTCCTGGATCGCGAATTGTTGAACCAGGAACTGACCAAAATCGAGAAGCCGGCGGGCATCGCCAACCCCAAGGACTTCCGCAACGAGGTGGTCAAATTCTCGTTACGGTCGCGGGCCCAGAACGGCGGCAAGAATCCGACCTGGACCTCCTACGAGAAGATTCGCGACGTGATCGAAAAGCGGATATTCTCCCAGGTCGAGGACCTGCTTCCGGTCATCTCCTTCGGGTCGAAGAAGGACGGCGAGACGGAGAAGAAGCACGGCGAGTTCGTCGCACGCATGGTGGAGCGCGGCTACACCGAGCGTCAGGTTCGCCGGCTCGTCGAATGGTATATGCGTGTGAAGCAGGCCGGTTGAGGCGGATGGAAAAGTGCCCATTCACATTATTGACAGGCGCCTGAATCCAGGCGGCAAGAGTCTTGAGAACCGCCAGCGGTTCTTGCGTCGGGCCAAATCCCTGGTGCAGGGCGCCGTCAAGAAGACCTCGCAGGAACGCGACATCAAGGACGTCCTGGAGGGTGGTGAGGTCACGATCCCGCTCGACGGGATGCATGAGCCGCGTTTTCCGCCGCGAAGGCGGAACGCGCGACATGGTGTTGCCCGGAAACAAGAAGTTCGTCGAGGGCGACTATCTGCAGCGTTCCGGCCAGGGCAGCGCCAAGGATTCCGGTCCCGGCGAAGGCGACAGCGAGGACGCCTTCCGCTTCGTGCTGAGCCGCGACGAATTCGTCGATCTCTTCCTCGACGACCTCGAGCTGCCGGATCTTGCCAAGCGCAAGATCGCGCAGACCGAGAGCGAGGGCATCCAGCGCGCCGGCTACACCACGTCGGGCTCGCCCGCCAACATCTCGGTGAGCCGGACGGTGAAGCTCGCGCTCGCCCGCCGCATCGCGCTCAAGCGTCCCCGCAAGGACGAGATCGAAGAGCTCGAAGCCGCAATCGCCGCATGCACGGACGAGGACGAGCGTGTGGTGCTTCTCGCCGAGCTGGAAAAGCTGATGGCGAAGACGAAGCGGATTCCGTTCATCGATCCGCTCGACATCCGCTACCGCCGCTTCGAGACGGTGCCGAAGCCGGTCGCGCAGGCCGTGATGTTCTGCCTGATGGACGTCTCCGGCTCGATGTCCGAGCACATGAAGGATCTCGCCAAACGCTTCTACATGCTGCTCTACGTGTTCCTGAAGCGCCGCTACAAGCACGTCGAGATCGTCTTCATCCGCCACACCGACCGCGCCGAGGAGGTGGACGAGCAGACCTTCTTCTACGGCCCGGCCTCCGGCGGCACGCTGGTCTCCAGCGCGCTCCAGGCGATGCACGACATCGTGCGCGAGCGCTTCAATCCGTCGGACTGGAATATCTACGCAGCGCAGGCCTCCGACGGCGACAACTCCTATTCCGACGGCGAGCTCACTGGGCTTCTGCTGACCGACAAGATCCTGCCGGTCTGCCAGTTCTTTGCCTATCTCGAGGTCGGCGAGTCCGGCGGCAGCGCCTTCGATCTCTCCGACTCCTCGCTCTGGACCCTCTATGAGCGCCTGCGCAACAGCGGCGCACCGCTCTCGATGCGCAAGGTCAGCGAGCGCAGCGAGATCTTCCCGGTGTTCCACGACCTGTTCCAGCGCCGCGAAACCTCTCAGGAGAAAGCCGCTCCATGACGGAAAGATTGTTCGAAGGCGCGGATTGGGACTTCCACACCTTGCAGCGCATCACCGATGCCTGTGAGGAGGTGGCGAAGAACGATCTCGGGCTCGACGTCTATCCGAACCAGATCGAGGTCATCACCGCCGAGCAGATGCTGGATGCCTACTCGTCGGTCGGCATGCCCCTGTTCTACAAGCACTGGTCCTTCGGCAAGCACTTCGCCTACCACGAGGCCTCCTACCGCAAGGGCCTGATGGGCCTCGCCTATGAGATCGTGATCAACTCCTCGCCCTGCATCTCCTATCTGATGGAGGAGAATACGGCGACGATGCAGACGCTGGTGATCGCGCACGCCGCCTTCGGCCACAATCACTTCTTCAAGAACAACTATCTGTTCAAGCAGTGGACCGACGCCGACGGCATTCTGGACTATCTCGATTTCGCCAAGAACTACGTCATGCAGTGCGAGGAGCGCTACGGCCGCGCCGAGGTCGAGCGTACGCTCGATGCAGCGCACGCGCTGATGTCGCACGGCATCGACCGCTACCCGGGCAAGAAGAAGCTCGACCTGCGCGCCGAGGAGAAGCGGGCAGGGCGTCGCCGCCAGCACGAGGAGGAGGTCTTCAACGACCTCTGGCGCACCGTGCCGGCGGGCAAGAGCAAGAGCCGTTCCGCGCTCAGCGTCGAGCGGCGCCGCAAGCTGCTCGGCCTGCCGCAGGAGAACCTGCTCTACTTCCTGGAAAAGAGCGCGCCGCGGCTGGCGCCCTGGCAGCGCGAATTGCTGCGCATCGTCCGCCACATCGCGCAATATTTCTATCCGCAGAGCCAGACCAAGGTGATGAACGAGGGGACGGCGACCTACGTCCACTATCGCATCATGACCAAGCTGCACCAGCAGGGCCGCATCACCGACGGCAACTTCCTCGAATTCCTGGGATCGCACACCAACGTGGTGTTCCAGCCCGAATTCGACGATCCGCGCTTCTCCGGCTTCAATCCCTACGCGCTCGGCTTCGCCATGATGCAGGACATCGAGCGCATCGTCACCAGCCCGTCGGACGAGGACCGCGAGTGGTTCCCTGACATCGCCGGCAAGAACGACGTGATGGGCGTGCTGCGCGACGTCTGGGCCAACTACCGCGACGAGAGCTTCATCGGCCAGTTCCTGAGCCCGAAGCTGATGCGGCAGCTCCGCATGTTCCATCTGCACGACGACCCCGAGGAGCGTGCCGGCATCCGCGTCGATGCCATTCACGACGAGCGTGGCTTCCGCCGCGTCCGGCGCGAGCTGGCGCGGCAGCACGATGTCGGCTACATCGACGCCAATATCGAGGTGGTCGACGTCGATCTCTCCGGCGACCGCCGGCTGATCCTGCATCACCACGTCATCAAGGGCGCACAGCTCAACGAGACCGACGCCAAGCGGGTGCTCCAGCATCTGGCGGACCTCTGGACCTACGACGTCGCGCTGATCGAGGTCGATGCCAACGACAAGGTCCTGCGTGAATATGTCGTGAGCCCGCGCCCGATCCCGGCGGCGGTGGCCTGAGGCGCCGGCAACTTCTGGCGCTTGACGATGAGTCCCTACTAGTGCGCCGACGAAGGTGCGTTCCCTCCCCCCTTGTGGGGGAGGGAACGGAGAGAGCGTTGCCTTGCCCTGGCCAGACTCGATTTGACCTCAGCTCATCACGCTTTCGTCTTCGCTGGCTTCTTCTTCACCTTGGACGCGTTCAGGGCCACGGCTGCGCGGATCAGCGCCTTCAGCGCTTTCTCGTTGATTTTCTCGCCTTCGCGAATATCGATCGCGCGCCGCACATTGCCGTCGAGGCTGGAATTGAACAGGCCGGCCGGGTCATCGAGCGCCGCACCCTTTGCAAAGGTCAGCTTCACGACGGCCTTGTAGGTTTCGCCGGTGCAGATGATGCCGTCGTGCTCCCACACGGGAACGCCGCGCCACTTCCATTCCTCGACCACGTCAGGGTCGGCGTCCTTGATCAGGGCGCGAATCCGCCCGAGCATCTCGCCGCGCCAGTCGCCGAGCTCCTTGATCCTGCCGTCGATCAACTTGGACGCCGACGCTCCGTCCGCGTCCTTCGGGCTGCTTGTCTTCATCGCGGCGGCCTTCTTCATGACCTCGCCTCGCGCTGCACGCCGCTGCGCCGGTCAAGATAGGGCAGCGCAAACAGATACAGCCCGGTCGCGAGCAGCGGGATCAGCGGGACGAGCGCCAGGAAACCGATCCACACGGCCTGGATCTGCATGGTCATCGCGACGATGTTCGCGATGACGGCGATCGTGAAGGCGATGGACAGCCAGCGATGGATTTGTCGAATGTTCAACGAGACCTCCTTTGCAATGGTCGGAATGGATGTACGCCGCCGGCTCAATCCGGTCGCGCCAGCAGCTCGTCCAGCTTGGTGAGAAACTGCTTCCAGCCGGCATGCGCGCCGCCATAGGCCTGCTTCTGCGTCGGGCTGAAGCCCGCCTGCTCGACGCGCAGATGCGTGCCCGCATTCGTCGGTGTCAGCGTGAAGGTGACGACGCTTCGCAAGTCGAACGCCGCGTCCTCATGCGCGAAATTCCAGGTGTAGGCGAGCGTCTTCTGCGGCTCGATGGTGAGCACCTCGCAGTCCAGCACGCCGCCCCATTCGCCGCGAAGATTGAAGCGATGGCCGACTGACGGCTTGAAGTCGTTCTTCATCAGCCATTCCTCGATCAGGTGCGGCTGTGTCAGCGCGCGCCAGATCCGCTCGGCCGGAAAGGCAAATTCGCGCTCGATGACGACGGCGCGGGTCTCGCTTGAGGTTTCGGTCATTGGTCCATCCTCTTCAGGAGATCGTCGAGTGCGTCGAGCCGGTTCTGCCAGAACCCGGCCATCTGGCTGGTCCAGTCGAGCAGCGGATTGAGCGCACCGGGCTGGGCGCTGTAATGGGTCTGGCGTCCTTCATGGCGGTCGCGCACGAGGCCGGCCTGCTTCAGCGCGCCGAGATGTTTCGAGACCGCCGGCTGGGAAACGCCCGACCGTGCCGTCAGTGCCCCGACCGTCTGCTCGCCCTCGCGGCACAACCGCTCGAAGATCGCCCGCCGGGTCGGATCGGCGAGCGTCCTGAACAGGAGGTCGGGGGCGGTGGACATGCAAATTCCATAACCATTCAGTTATGGATCAATTCATAACCGCAGGGTTATGGGTAAGTCAAGCGTGTTTGGGGCTATTGGATTTCGATACCGGCCGCAGGCTCCGCTGCACCTCTCCCGCTTGCGGGAGAGGTCGGCGCAAAGCGCCGGGTGAGGGGTTCTCTCCTCTTGGGGGTTCTCGATCGCGGAGACACCCTCTCCCGAGCCCTCCCCCGCGAGCGGGGGAGGGAGCGCACCTTTTTCGTGGCAACAGCAGTGCTCTAAGGCCGCAGATAGAGATATCCCTGCGACTGGAGCTCGGCCAGGCGGACCACGCCGCCTTTCTCCGCGCTGACGAAGCCCGGCAGCAGATCCGTCAGCGTGACGTTCTGCGCCTTCATCGTGTTGCCGCAGGCCGCGAGCTCGACGCCGTCCTTGGAGAACTCGCCGACGCGCTTGCTGACATCGGGGTTGGCCTGCGCCGAGTGAAACGCCTTCAGCGCCGGCCCGTGGATCACCAGCGCGATCGTGACGTGCTCGGGGCCGCCGACGCCGTCGATGTGGTTCTGGATGTTGCCGAGCACGAAATTGACCTTCTCGGCGTCGCTGAGGTGATAGACGACCTTGAGCCTGTTCGACGGCGGAGCCTCGGTCGCGGCCTGTGCGCGGGAGGCGCCGAGCGCCGCACCTAGCGCTGAAACGGCGCTCCACAGGATGTTCCGGCGGTTCATGGCGATCTCCCTCGGCTACGCCCGAATTTGCCGGACACATATCACTTGTGGCGGAGCGCGGCGAGTTCCTTGCGGTCGGTCACCAGCGAGGCGCACTCGCCATTGTCGGTGCGGTCGAGGCGGAAAATCTTGTCGTCGGCGCCGGCGACCAGCGATTGCTCGGCCTCGTCATCCGGCTTGTTGTTCTGCCAGACCCTGACCTGTTCGAGCCGGATGATGGCGGACCTGTTGTCCTTGGACAGCGCCACTTCGATGCCGCCGCCTTCGCAGTCGACCCCGCAGCCCATGCGGACTTCGTCGCCCTCCGTGAGAAGCACCGCGTGGCTGCCGCATGACCCGCTGGAGTCGAAATCGCCGCTGCGATGGCGATAGCGGAAGCCCAGGCGGAAGGAATTGTGGAGTTGCTTGTCCTCCTTGTCGGTTTCCGCGGAGATCAGCAGCTTCATCGACGCGACCTTCTGCTTGGGATGCCGCGCCAGATGCTCGGCATCGTAGCGGCGGACGAAGCAGGCATAGGCCTTGTCACCCGGCGCTCCCGCATAGATTCGGGCCGTGAAGGCGTCGGCTTCGGCCTTTGTGGTTTCCCGGACTTTATCGGCCTCATCGGCGTGGGCGAGGCCGGTGAATGCGGCAAGGACAAGCGGCAGGAGGAGGGCAAGCTTCATGGTCGCACCGAACGCGTGAGCCGTTGACGGCCCGCGGCGGGACGGTCAGGGCCGATTGGCCGTTAGTCGCGGGCGGAAAGCGTTGCGTTCAAGCGTTCCTGGCCGCACGCCTCGCGGGCAGCCTCGCGCAAGGTTCCCGCTGTAACAATTTGGAAGGAGGGGGGTTGGTAAGCCCCTGGTTGTTGCAGATGACTGGTGGCGGTCAAAATGTCCATAAGTCAGAACTTGCCCAACCTTGCGATCGGCTATTCCCTTGCGCGGCTGTTCAAGTTGCTGGGAGCCAGCCTGCTGGCGACGCTGCTGTGCGGCGCGCTCGCATTCAGCTGGCACTATGGCAAGGACATCGCCACGATCCAGATCGCGCTCAGCTATTTCGGCATCGTGTTTTTCGGCCTGACCACCTGCAAGACGCTCTCGACATTGATCTCCGCCAGGGAGCCGGTCCTCTTCATCACCCGTATCGGCATTCGCGACACCAGGATCGCCGATGACACCATCTCGTGGAGATCGGTGAGGGACATATCGATCTTTCGGTATCGCAGCCAGAAGATCGTCGTTCTTCAGGTCGATCCTCTTCTTGCCGGGCGGTTCGAAGGCGGCTTTCTGAAGCGCGTCTTGTCGCTGCTGAACAAGCCCATTGGCGCGGACGGCGTGCTCGTCACGGGCGGCCTGACCATGGACGGCGAAACGCTGTTCGAGACCTGCAAGCAATACTGGACGGCCGGCCGGTTGGCATATTCGGGTCGCGCCGCAGCTGAGCCCGAGCCTGTCCATTGAAGCCCGATGTGTCTTGGCTGAACCAGTGGCGGACTCCGTCGCCCTGAGTGAGAAGCACCGCGTGGCTGCCGCACGACCCGCTGGAGTCGAAATCGTCGCTGCGATGGCGATAGCGGAAGCCCAGGCGGGCCGTTAGTCGCAGGGTAAGCGCGGCGCGTTCACGTTCGCTCCTCCCAGACATCGTCATCACTGGACCGACATGAGATGGATGTTCCGAGCGGTGCTTTAGTCGCTGGTTGGACCGGAAGGGTTCAAGGTCGTCGCTCCCTGGAACTCGATGTCGCGAGTCCTTCGACATTGTCCCAGTTTGTCAATGTGATAGCCTTCACAGACGATTGCTTCTCGAAATCGTAGGGTGGGGCGGCCTTTGTAAGTTTGTGGAGTCCCCGCGCAATGGGCGAAATTCGCAACTTCAGATCCGGGAATCAGAACGAGCCGCCTTCGCACGGCGCCATGCCTCGTCGTCTCGCAGCAATCATTGTCGGTGACATCGCTTCCTACAGCCGCTTGATGCAGGCCGACGAGGAAGGCACGCATGTCCGCGTCAAGCGGATTGAGCGGGACCTCATCGAGCCCAGTATCGTCGAGCACCATGGAAGCCTGGTGAAGACGACGGGCGACGGCTTCATCGCTATCTTCGATAGCCCTGTTGAGGCCGTTCGCTGCAGCATCGTCATCCAGCAGAATCTCATCGGCCGCAATGCCTCGCTTCCGAAGCACTCCCGGATCGAGTACCGAATTGGCGTCAATCTCGGCGATGTCATCATCGAGCCGGACGACGTTTACGGCGATGGCGTCAACATCGCCACGCGTATCGAGGGCATTGCCGAGCCCGGTCAGGTCTACATCTCGGGCGCGATCTACGAGCAGATCAAGCACAAGGTGGTGTGCGGCTACGAGGCCCTTGGCGACCGCAAGGTGAAGAACATCACCGACCCCGTACGCATCTATCGCGTCCTGCCCGACGCAGATGCCGTCGGCGGGACGCGAGGCCGGCGCGAGAATACTTTGATCTTTCTCCTCAGCTTGACGTTGCTGGTCAGCGCAGCCGGCGTGCTCTGGTATCTTCTGGCGCAGCCGCCCGGCAAGGGAAGCGAGCAGGCCGCCACGCCGACTGCCTCTCCGGTCGCATCTCCTGTCCAGCAGCCTCCGGCGCGCGAATCGGCCGTGCCGACGCCGCAACCGTCGCCCTCGTTGGCTTCACCTGCGCCGCCGGCACCGACGCCGACGCCCAGCCAATCGCCGACGCCCGCCAGCGAGCCGGACATGACCGCCATTCGCGGCGGTAGCTTCACGATGGGAAGCAACGACGATCCGACCGAACGCCCTGTTCACCAGGTCGCGATCAAGCCATTCTCGATCGGCAAATACCCTGTGACGGTGCGGGAGTGGAATGAATGCGCCGCCGCAAAGGCGTGTGGCTTTACGGCGATCGGGAAGGACGACGCCCCCGTCACGAATGTAAGCTGGACCGATGCCCAGCAATATGCGGCCTGGCTGGCGCAGGCGACGAAGAAGCCGTACCGGCTTCCGAGCGAAGCGGAATGGGAATATGCGGCGCGCGGCGGAACGCAGAGCAAATATTGGTGGGGCGACAAGCTCCAGCCGGGCATGGCCGGGTGCAAGGATTGCGGTGACGCAGCCGCCGAGCAGCCGTCGAAGGTCGGCAGCTTCAAACCCAATCCATTTGGACTCTACGATATGGGCGGCGGCGTCGATCAGTGGGTCGCCGATTGCTGGCACAGGACTTATCAAGGCGCGCCCAATGACGGTTCGGCATGGAGCGGTGGGGACTGCAGTTCGCACGTCCTGCGCTCGGGCTCCTGGAAGAACGATTCGAGATACGTGCGGCCGTCCAACCGCGACGGTTACGATACCAATGTTCGTTACCCGACGCATGGATTCCGCGTCGCGCTCGGTCCTTGAGTGCAGGAGTAGATCCGATGCAAATCCTTCGCTGCGTTGCGCTGTCGGCGGTGCTCACATTGCTCCCGGGCGTGGCCTTCTCGCAGGGTAAGGCTGCTCCAAAGGACGCAAAGGTTTATTTCATCACCCCGTATGACGGGCAAAGGGTGCGCGCCGGTTTCCTGGTCCGGTTCGGCTTGCGCAACATGGGCGTGACGCATGCCGGCGACGACTACCAGAACGCCGGCCATCATCATTTGCTGGTCGACGTCAGCGACCCCATCGATCCGAAGGAGCCGATCCCGCAGGACAAGTCGCATCTGCATTTCGGGGCAGGGCAGACCGAAACATTTCTCGAGCTTCCGCCCGGGACCCATACCCTTCAACTGGTGCTGGGCGACGCGAAGCACTATCCGTTCGAGCCGCCTGTCGTGTCGGACAAGATCACCGTGCGCGTCAGGCCGCTGCCTCAGCGCGGCAGATGATCACCGCAGGCTGGCGTTGAACTTGTCCAGCGCCGCCGAGCCCGGGCACAGCGTGTCCGCTTCCAGCGTATTGAGCGGCGTCTCGACCGTGTTGAGATGCGCGTGCAGGTCTTCCGCGTCGGGATCGACATAGAGCAGGCCGGTGACGATCTGGCCCTTGGCGGCGTGCTTCGCGAGGAAGGTCTGGGCGCCGAGCCGGTCATGCGGATCGTAGTCCGCGTCGATCTTGCGCAGCGCGATCTTGCTGCCGTCATGCTGCTCGACCAATTGCACCGTGCCCGGCGCGTAGTCCACGGCGATCGGATCGCGGCCGACCAGCACGTCGAGCCGGTTCACCGCGTCGTTGTGCTCGCGGACATAGTCAAAGCTCTTGGTCGAGCCGGCATGGTTGTTGAAGGCGATGCAGGGGCTGATGACGTCGATGAAGGACGCGCCCTTGTGGCGGATCGCGGCCGCGATCAGCGGCACGAGCTGGGTCTTGTCGCCGGAGAACGAGCGCGCCACGAAGGTTGCGCCCAGTTGCAGCGCGATCGCCACGAGGTCGATGGCGTTGTCGGTGTTGGTCACGCCCTTCTTGGACTTCGAGCCGCGGTCGGCGGTCGCCGAGAACTGGCCCTTGGTGAGGCCGTAGACGCCGTTGTTCTCGACGATATAGGTCATGTTGACGGCGCGCCGGATCGAATGCGCGAACTGGCCGAAGCCGATCGAGGCGGAATCGCCGTCGCCGGACACGCCGAGATAGATCAGGTCGCGATTGGCGAGGTTGGCCCCGGTCAGCACGCTGGGCATGCGGCCGTGCACGGAGTTGAAGCCGTGCGAATTGCCGAGGAAATAGTCCGGCGTCTTCGACGAGCAGCCGATGCCGGAGATCTTCGCCACCCGGTGCGGCTCGATCGACAGCTCATAGCAGGCCTCGATGATCGAGGCCGTGATCGAATCGTGGCCGCAGCCGGCGCACAGCGTCGAGATCTTGCCCTCGTAGTCGCGATGGGTGTAGCCGAGCTCGTTCTTCTTGAGGCCCGGATGATGGAATTTCGGCTTGGCAATATAGGTCATGATACGGCCTTGCGGAGCGGGGTCACCTTGAGTTGATCCTGGTGATCGCCAATGGCTTTTGCGATGAAACGGGCGGTGATTGGTGAGCCGTCGTAATGCACGATCGGCACGAGGCGGACGGGATCGATGCCGTTCTCGTTGACGATGAGCTGGCGGAGCTGGCTGTCGCGGTTCTGCTCGACCACGTAGACGAAATCGTGCTCAGCGAGGAAGCTCGCCACGCTCGAGTGGAACGGGAAGGCACGGATGCGCAGGCGATCAAGCTGATGCCCGCGTGCCTCGAGCAATCCGATCGCCTCGTCCATCGCGGGGGAGGTGGACCCGAAATAGATCACGCCATATTTGGTCGGCCGTTCCGCATTGGCCTGCAGCGGCCGCGGCACGAGGTCCTGCGCGGTCTCGAACTTGCGCACCAGGCGCTGCATGTTGTCGGCGTAGACCGGGCCCTCCTCGGAGTAGCGCGCATAGCGATCCCGGGACGTACCGCGGGTAAAATAGGAGCCCTTGGTCGGATGCGTGCCGGGATAGGTGCGGTAGGGGATGCCGTCGCCGTCGACGTCGAGATAGCGGCCGAAGTCGCGGCCTTCCTCCAGCATCTCCGCGGTCATGATCTTGCCGCGGTCATACTGCCGCGCATCGTCCCACTTCAGCGGGCGGCAGAGGCGGTGGTTCATGCCGATGTCGAGGTCGAGCATCAGGAAGATCGTGGTCTGCAGCCGCTCGGCGAGATCGAAGGCGGCGGCTGCGAACTCGAACGCCTCCGCCGGATCTTCCGGGAACAGCAGCACATGCTTGGTGTCGCCGTGCGAAGCATAGGCGCAGGCGATGATGTCGCATTGCTGGGTGCGGGTCGGCATGCCCGTCGAAGGCCCGGCGCGCTGGATGTTCATGATCACGGCCGGGATCTCGGCAAAATATGAAAGGCCGATGAACTCGGTCATCAGCGAGATGCCGGGGCCGGAGGTCGCGGTGAAGGCGCGGGCGCCGTTCCAGGAGGCGCCGATCACGATGCCGATCGAGGCAAGCTCGTCCTCGCCCTGCACGATGGCGTATTTCGCCTTGCCGGTCTCAGGGGCGTGCCGGTACTTCTTGCAATGGGCGGTGAAGGCTTCCGCCACCGACGAGGACGGCGTGATCGGATACCACGCGCACACCGTGGCGCCGCCATAGACCGCGCCGAGCGCGGCGGCGCTGTTGCCCTCGATGAAGATGCGGTCGCCCACCTTGTCGGACTTCTTCACCCGCAGCCCGATCGGGCATTTCAGGTTCTGCAAGGCCCAGTCGCGGCCGAGATGCAGCGCGTGGACGTTGGAGGAGAGCAGCTTCTCCTTGCCCTTGTACTGCTCGCCGATCAGCTGCTCGATCAGCTTCGCGTCCATGTCGAGCAGCGCCGAGAGCGCGCCGAGATAGATGATGTTCTTGAACAGCTGGCGCTGGCGCGGATCGGTGTAGGTCGAGTTGGTGATCGCGGTGAGCGGCACGCCGATCACGGTGATGTCGTCGCGGAATTTCGTCGACGGCATCGGCTTGGTGGAATCGTAGAACAGATAGCCGCCGGGCTCGATACCGGCGACGTCCTTGTCCCAGGTCTGCGGGTTCATCGCCACCATCATGTCGACGCCGCCGCGGGCGCCGAGATGGCCGTCCTCCGTCACCCGCACCTCGTACCAGGTCGGCAGGCCCTGGATGTTGGAGGGGAAGATGTTGCGCGGGGAGACCGGCACGCCATGGCGCAGGATCGCGCGCGCGAACATCTCGTTGGCGCTGGCCGAGCCCGATCCGTTGACGTTGGCGAAGCGGACGACGAAGTCGTTTACGCTGCTGATCGGCTTTTTGTCGGACATGCTGAACCTGCGTGAGTCATTTCGATCAAATATTTCTGCATGTCCCAGGCTCCGGTGGGACAACGCTCGGCACACAGCCCGCAATGCAGGCAGACATCCTCGTCCTTCACCATCACGCGTCCGGTCTTGAGATCGGAGGACACGTAAAGATCCTGGTCGGGGTGCAGCGACGGCGCCTTCAGTCGCTGGCGCAGATCGGGTTCCTCGCCATTCTCCGTGAAGGTGATGCAGTCCATCGGGCAGATGTCGACGCAGGCGTCGCACTCGATGCAGAGCGAGGTCGAGAACACCGTCTGCACGTCGCAGTTCAGGCAGCGATGGGCTTCGCCGAGCGCGAGCTTGACGTCGTAGCCGAGCTCGACCTCGGTGCGGATGTCCTTCAGCGCGATCACCTTGTCGCGATGCGGCACCTTGAAGCGCTTGTCGACGGAGATGTCGTTGTCATAGCTCCATTCGTGGATGCCCATCTTCTGCGAGGAGACGTGCACCTCCGGCAGCGGCCGCTCGGTGATGTCCTCGCCCGACAGCAGTCTGTGGATCGACAGCGCGGCGTCATGGCCCTGCGCCACCGCCCAGATGATGTTCTTCGGGCCGAAAGCGGCATCGCCGCCGAAGAACACCTTGGGGTTGGTCGAGACGAAGGTCTTGGGGTCGACCTGCGGCATATTCCACTTGTCGAACGCGATGCCGCAGTCGCGCTCGATCCAGGGGAAGGCGTTCTCCTGGCCGACCGCGACCAGCACGTCGTCGCAGGGAATGGTCTGCTCGGGGTCGCCCGAAGGCACCAGGTTGCGGCGGCCTTTGGCGTCGTATTCGGCTTTGACATGCTGGAAGGTGACGCCGATGAGCTTGCCGGCGACATGCTTGAATGCCACCGGCACCATGTAGTTGAGGATCGGAATATCCTCGTGGATCGCGTCTTCCTTCTCCCACGGCGAGGCCTTCATCTCCTCAAAGCCGGAGCGCACGATCACCGTGACTTTCTCGCCGCCGAGGCGGCGCGCGGTGCGGCAGCAATCCATCGCGGTGTTGCCGCCGCCGAGCACGATCACGCGCTTGCCGATCTTGTCGGTGTGACCGAACGAAACGGAGGACAGCCAGTCGATGCCGATATGGATATTGGCGGCGGCCTCCTTGCGGCCGGGAATGTCGAGCTCGCGGCCGCGCGGCGCGCCGGAGCCGACGAAGATCGCGTCGTACTTCTCCGTGAGCAGCGCCTTCATGCTCTCGATGCGGTGACCGCCTTTGAACTCGACGCCGAGATTGAGGATGTAGCCGGTCTCCTCGTCGATCACGGAATTGGGCAGCCGGAACTTCGGGATCTGCGAGCGCATCATGCCGCCGGCTTCCGGATCGGCATCGAACACGGTGCAGTGATAGCCGAGCGGCGCCAGATCGCGCGCCACCGTCAGCGAGGCCGGACCGCCGCCGACCAGCGCGACGCGCTTGCCGTTCTTCGGCGAAGGGCGCGGCAGGCGCTGCGTGATGTCGTCCTTGAAGTCGGCTGCGACGCGCTTGAGGCGGCAGATTGCGACCGGTGTTTCCTCGACGCGTCCGCGGCGGCACGCCGGCTCGCAGGGACGATCGCAGGTGCGTCCCAGAATGCCGGGAAACACGTTCGATTTCCAATTGATCATGTAGGCGTCGCTGTAACGACCTTGGGCGATCAGTCGGATGTATTCGGGAACCGGGGTGTGTGCAGGACAGGCCCACTGACAGTCGACCACTTTGTGAAAGTAGTCGGGGGCCGCGATATCGGTCGGTTTCATTCCTACCCTGTCCGCGCAGGCCCAAAGACCCGGCGGCCTCTTCTGAGCTTGGCGAACGCTTAACGCGCGTCGATCTGGTTTCTGAATGACGTCATTGGGTTAGCTTATTAGAACTCTTCCGAAGTACAACGGCAAATTTGGGGGATCACCCGCTTTCATGGGAGCTGCGCGTGCACAGCATTAACGGCTGCGCGCAGCAATGCGGCGGTGCAATATGTTGCGGTGCATGGAGTCGCGTCAGCGGTGCGCGATGTCGCTCTTCGCGAGGTCCCACATCAGCGCGTAGGTGCCGACGGAGACGGGAAGCGGGAAGGGCGATGCGGCGGGGCCGGTGAAGCGTTCGGCAATGACAGCCGAGACCGCGCCGACATGCGTGCCGTCGATCAGCACGAACCAGTCGCGTGCACCTTCGTTGCGCACTGCCGGAATCCCGGGCGCTGCGCCCGACAATTCCGGCTCGCTCTCGAGCAGATGCATCGAGATGATGCCGTCGCGCTTTTCCGGCGCCAGCCTTTCTTGCAGCGCATCACGCCATGGCGCGGCGTTGCCGGGCGTCGGCCGCAGCCGCACCACGCCGAGCGCAGCTCCGCGTCCGCTGCCGTTGCTGATGGTGACGCGCGCGACGACGCGCAGCATGTCCTTGAAACGCGCCATGGTCTGCCGCGACCAGTCGGTCGGGCTCGCGAGCCGCGCCCGGTAGGCGGGGCTGTCGAGCACGTCGAGCGTCGCGGTCGAATAGAGGCAGAGATATTTGGGATTGGCGGCGTGCGCGACATAGCGCCGCGCTTCCAGGAATCCCTCGATCGCGACACGCTCTTCCAGATGCTCGCGATCGTACCAGCGGTTGAAATCGGCCTCATCGGCCGCGTCGATATTCATCGACGTCAGCAGCATGCCTTTCCCGGCGAGCGGCATTTTTCTTGTCCTCTCATCGCGCGGACTTCGAGGCAAGGTCCGCGATCGACTTCATGACCGCGTCCCTCACGCCGGTATCATAGAGCGAATGCCCGGCTTCTTCCACGATGCGAAGCTCGGAACCCGGCCAGACTTTCGCGAGCGCATGCGCTGTCTCGGGCGGGCACAGCAGGTCGTAGCGGCCCTGGATGATGATGCCGGGAATGCCGGCGAGCCTCCCTGCATTCTGCAGCAGCTGGTTCTCGGTCATGAAGCTGTCGTTGACGAAGTAGTGCGCTTCCATGAACGGCGTCGCGGGCAACGCGCGCCAGACGTTCAGCGAGGCGAGGTCGAGCCGCGTCCGTGCGGGCTTGTGCTCGGACAAGATGCGCTCGGTATCGTGCCAGGCCCGCGCCGCCGGTCCATGCACGGCCGGATCGGCATCGAGGATGCGGCGCCAATAGGCGTCCACCGGCCGGTCCCGCTCCTCGGGCGGCAGCACGCTGAGAAAATCCTCGTGCAGCCCGGGATAGAAATGCGGCAGGCGCACGGTGAAGCCGGTGACGACTTCCGCCCGCGTGCCCAGGAAGGTCGCGCGCAGCGCGATGCCGGAGACGCGCTCGGGATGCGCCTGCGCATACGCCAGCGCCAGCGTCGCGCCCCAGGAGCCGCCAACCACGATCCAGCGTTCGAAGCCGAATTTCTCGCGGATCTTCTCCATGTCCGCGATCAGATGCGCCGTGGTGTTGTGCTCGCGCGAGCCCTTCGGCCGGCTGCGGCCGCAGCCGCGCTGGTCGAACAGCACGGCATGGAGGCGCTCAGGATCAAACAGCCGGCGATGATCGGGCTGGCAGCCGCTGCCGGGCCCGCCATGCAGGTAGATCGCAGGGATTCCGCCGGCGCGGCCGACGCTCTCGACATAGAGCTCAAAGCCGTCGCCGACGTCGAGCATGTCGGAGGTCAGCGGCGCAAAGGGATCGGCACGCCTGAGTGAGCTGGCCGCGTCGGCGTCAGGCGTCATTCTCGGGTTCCAGGGTGCCGCCGGCGAAGTTGCGGTAGAGGAAGCGGTTGGTCTCGCCCTCGGCCTCGCGCTCGGCCTGCTTGAAGATGGTCTCGTGCAGCGGCGACAGCGCACAGGCCGGATCGGTGTTGGCGGCATCGCCCGTCAGCGCGAAGGCCTGGCAGCGGCAGCCGCCGAAATCGATCTCGCGGAATTCGCAGGATTTGCACGGCTCCTTCATCCAGCCGGTGCCGCGATAGCGGTTGAAGGCCTCGGAGTTCTGCCAGATCCAGGCGATCGAGTGGTTGGAGCGCACGGATTCGAAGTCGAGCCCGGTGATGCTCTCGGCGGCATGGCAGGGCAGCACCTTGCCGGCCGGCGAGATGTTGAAGAACTGCCGGCCCCAGCCGCCCATGCACTTCTTCGGCCGCAGCGCGTAATAGTCCGGCACGACGTAGTCGATCGAAAGCCGGCCCTTCAGCCGTTCCCGCGCTTCCTCGACGAGGCGGGTGCATTCGTCGAGCTGCGCCACCGTCGGCATCAAGGCGGCGCGGTTCTTCAGCGCCCAGCCGTAATATTGCACGTTGGCGACCTCGAGCCGGTCGGCGTCGAGATCGATCGACATCTGGATGATGTCGGGGAGCTGGTGCAGGTTCTGCCGGTGCATCACCGCATTCACGGTGAGCGGCAGGTCGAGCTCGCGCGTCCACTTCGCGACTTCGAGCTTCTTGCGGTGCGCGTTCCGGTAGCCGGCGACGCGATCGGCAAGGCCCTCCTCGACGCCCTGGAAGCTGATCTGCACGTGGCACAGCCCGGCCTCCGCCAGCTCGCTCAGCCGCTCGCGCGTCAGCAGCACGGCCGAGGTGATGAGGTTGGTGTAGAGGCCGACGTCGCTGGCATGCTTCACCAGCTCGACGAGATCCTTCCGCGCCGTCGGCTCGCCGCCTGAGAAATGCACCTGGAGCACGCCGATCTCGGCGAGCTCGCTCAACACCTTCTTCCATTCCTCGGTCGTCAGTTCCTTGCCCGAGCGGTCGAGCTCGACCGGGTTGGAGCAATAGGGACATTGCAGCGGACAGCGATGCGTGATCTCGAGCAGCACGGCGAGCGGAATGCCGAAGGTCTCCGCCGTCGAGCGCTGCTTCTCCAGCACCGCGAGGCTGTCACTTGTCCCGGGCGGGATTTTGGGATTACCGAGCACATCGCTCATGACGTCTTCTCCCGGGCCTCGGTGAGGAAGCCCTTGTCGGCGAGATCCTGGAGCATGGCGACGACATCGGTGAGGATCGCCTCGCGCGGCGCGGCGTATTTCGCCGCCAGCTGGTCGGAAACGTCGCCGACGCTGCGCTCGCCATTGCAGAGCTGCAGGACCTCGACCGCGATCTCGTCCGGTGCCAGCACGCGCTCCGGCGCCAGGATCACCCACACTTTGCGCGTCTCGTCGTATTTCAGCTTGGCATGCCGCGGCAGCACGGGGCGGCTCGCCTCGCTGACGCTGATATGACGCGGCCCGGCCATGACAGTTCCTCTTCAGCTCGCCTTTTTAGTTTTCTTTGGGCACGAACGCGCCCGGCGGAATGTGGCCCTCGACATAGGCGTGCTGGAGCGCATCCAGCTGCACCCACAGCACGTTGGTCTTGAAGATCAGCGCATTGCACACGGAGGCACGCTCCTCCGGCGTCCTCGCATGCGTCCTGACATATTCGAGCGCGAAATTGGCATCGCGCGGCGCCTGCGTGAGGCGGCGCTTGAAGTAGCTCATGATATCAGGATTGACGAAATCATAATGCTGCAACATGCCGGCGATGCGCTCCTCGTGGATGCTTGGCGCGAACAGTTCCGTGAGCGAGGAGGCGATCGCCTCCAGCGGGCTCTTCTCGCGGCAGTAGTGGACATAGGCCTCCACCGCGAAGCGCGTAGCGGGGAGAATGCCTTCGGTCGATTCCACGTAAGCCGTGTCGAGGCCGAGACCTTCGGTCAGCTTCAGCCAGCGCTCGATGCCGCCTTCGGAGCCGACATCGCCGTCATGGTCCTCGATGCGGTGGCGCCATTCCAGGCGCGTGGCGCGGTCGCGGAAGCGCGAGATCACCACCGCGTCCTTGATCGGGATCGTGCTCTGGTAATAGTAGCGGTTCAGCGCCCAGGCCTGCACCTGGCCCTTGTTCAGCTTGCCGCCGTGCAGCAGCTTATGGAACGGATGCAGGCTGTGATAGCGCGTCGCGCCGATATGGCGCAGCGCCGCTTCCAGCTCCTCGGCCGAGTTGAGCTTGATGTCCTTGCCGATCGAGAGCGCGGTTATTCCAGTCAGTGATGCGGCATTCACAGCACGATCTCCGTTCCATCCGCGGGTATCTGCCAGCCCGCCTGCTCGGCCGCTTTCCGCTCGGGTGAAGCGGGCAGCAGCGCCGGGTTCGAGTTATTGATATGCAGAAACAGCTTCCTGTCGATATCGAGATCGGCGAGCCGCGCGATCGCGCCGTCCTCGCCGGACATGGCGACATGCCCCATGCTCTTGCCGGTCTTGTGGCCGAGCCCGGCTTTGATCATCTCGTCGTCCTGCCAGACCGTGCCGTCGAAGAACACCAGCGCGGCGCCGTCGATCTCGGCCTTGAGCGCGTCGGTCACTTCGGCGCAGGCGGCGATGAAGTAGAAGCACTTGCCGGTCGTCTTGTCGGTGACCTTGAGGCCCAGCGTATCGCCGTCGCCGGTCTCGCCGCCCGGATGCGCCTTGCCTTCCAGGTACCAGGCCGATTTGCCGGGGACCGCGAACGGCAACACCTCGATTCCAGACCGCACACCGTCAACCAGCCGCGGCTCGAACGGCTCGCGGATGGCGATCGGCTGGCGCCGCACGTTCTTCTCGTTCAGCACGTTGAAGATGCTGTTGGCGCTGAGGATCGCCAGCACCTTCTCATGCGCATAGACCGTGAAGGGCGAGCCCTCGCGCATCGACAGCAGGCCTGCCACGGCATCGACCTCGCCATTGGTCAGGATCACGCCCGCGACCGGCGTATGACGCAGCGCGCCCGGCTTGGGGTGCAGTTGCGGCGTGGCATTCAATTGCTGGCGCAGATCGGGGGAGGCGTTGATCAGGAACCAATGCTCGCCGTCGCCGCTGAAGGCGACCGAGGCCTGGGTTCGCAAGAGCTCATCGCCGATGGCACGGGCCGTGCGGCAACCTTCGCAGCCACAATTCCATTGCGGCACTCCGCCGCCGGCCCCGGCGCCCAGGACGACGACGCGAAGCATGATCCGTCTCCTGGAGGCAACGTCGCGAGGTGGATCTCAGGCCGACACGAAATCTATCTTCCGGAAATGCATCGTGACCGGAAGACATCGTAGCCGAGAGTGCCCGACCGAAAGAACCACCTGCGCAGAACGCAAACTCACCAACCGCTTACTTGCGGGTGGCGCTCACATACATGTTGATTTCCATGCCGCAGGGCACTTCGACGATCTTCGGGGCTTTCCAGGCCATTTGGCTCTCCATTTTCGTGAATTCGGACGCATCCGCCCACGGGTTAAATTACTGCGGGTGGAAAAGTTCGCCAGTGAAATTTTCCCGACCTAAGTAGTAGGCTGGCGGAATTGTTGCACTGCAAAGAGAGCGTATTGCGGCCGTAAAGTTGAGCGAATGACATAAGAAAAATTACCGATAGGTCGTGATCCCTGTCGGGATAAAACCAGTTGTGAGTATGGAACGGCTTCCAATCGGCTACAGGCGACCCAATCTGGACCTCGGTGATGCCCAAATATTTCTTCAACACCCGCATCGGCGATGAATTGATCGTGGATCCCGAGGGCGAGGATCTGCGCAATCCCGATCGCGCCTGGGAGGTCGCCCGCCAGATGATCCTGGAGGTCCTGAGATCGGAAGGGACCCAGCCGGCGCTGCTGGAGGCGGTGATCGAGGTCACCGATGTCGACGGCGAAGTCGTGCTGGAGTTTCCCTTCACCGAAGCGCTGCTGGACATGCCGGATCAGTCCGCGACGAGGCATTAGAGAGGTCCGCCGCTCTCTCCACGTCATTGCGAGGAGCGCGCGACAAAATTGTGAAGCAATTTTGCGCTGATGCGACGAAGCAATCCAGACCGGTTCCGCGGAGACAGTCTGGATTGCTTCGCTGCGCTCACAATGCCGAAAGATGCCGCAATCCGAGCCCTTCGCCCCTGCGAAATCCGCATGGCTTTACCGCGTTCCCGGCGCTAAAAGACGCCGGTTACACGGAGCAAGCCATGCAAGATCTCTGGCGCCTGTCGGCTGCCGACCTCGCCACCCTCGTCAAGGCCAAAAAGGTGTCCGCCAGGGAGGCGGCCAAGGCGGGCCTCGCCCGTCTGGACGCCGTCAATCCCCAGCTCAACGCCGTGATCGACCACCGGCCGGAGGACGTGCTCAAGCAGGCCGACGCCGTCGATGCCGCAATTGGCCGGGGCGAGGACCCCGGCGTGCTGGCCGGCGTCCCCGTCACCATCAAGGCCAATGTCGACCAGGAGGGCTTTGCCACCACCAACGGCTTAAAACTCCAGCGCGACCTGATCGCGCGGGAAGACAATCCGGTGGTCGCCAACTTTCGGAAGGCGGGCGCCATCCTGCTCGGCCGGACCAATTGCCCGGCCTTCTCCTATCGCTGGTTCACCACCAACCTGGTCCATGGCGACACCAAGAACCCCCGCGATGCCTCGCTGACGCCGGGCGGCTCCTCCGGCGGCGCCGGCTCGGCGGTCGCGGCCGGCATCGGCCACATCGCCCATGGCACCGACATCGCCGGCTCGATCCGCTATCCCGCCTATGCCTGCGGCGTGCATGGCCTGCGGCCGACCCTGGGCCGCATCCCCGCCTTCAATCCGGCGCTGCCGGAACGCCCGATCGGCCCGCAGATCATGGCGGTGTCGGGACCCCTGGCGCGCACCGTCAACGACATCAGGATCTCGCTCGCGGCCATGTCCGCCCGCGACATCCGCGACCCCTGGTATGTGCCGGCGCCGCTGGAAGGCCCCGCGCGGCCGAAGCGCGCCGCGCTCTGCCTCAACCCGGACGGCCTTGCGACCACGCCGGAGGTGAAGGCGGCGGTGACCGATGCCGGCAAGCGCCTCGAGCGTGCCGGGTGGACCGTTGACGTGATCGAGAACACGCCGCCGATGCGCGAGGCGGTCGAGTGGCAGATCAAGCTTTGGCTCGGCGACGGCTATGAGGCGCAGCTCGAGATGGCAGAGCGCGAAGGCGATCCCGGTGCGCTGGCGTGCCTGCGCGGCAACCGCAGCAGGGTGACGCCGATGGACCAGGCGAATTACGCGAAGGCATTGACCCGCCGCGCCACGCTGACCCGCGACTGGATGCTGTTCTTCGAAAAATATGCGGTGCTGCTGACGCCGGTGTCCGGCGAATTGCCGTTCCCGGATCATCTCGACCGCAAGGACGACGAATCCTTCAAGCGGGTCTGGGAGGCGCAGCTGCCCCAGATCGCGATTCCCTTCATGGGCCTGCCGGGCCTCGTGGTTTCCACCGGCCTCGTCGGCAAGGCGCCGGTCGGCGTGCATATCGTGTCCGGCCGCTACCGCGAGGATCTGTGCCTGCTTGCCGGCGAAGCGATCGAGGCGGGCGGCGTGCCGCCGTCGCCGATCGATCCCGTGGGTTAGCGATGTCGGCGATTTACGACTTCAAGGCCAACTCGCTGCTCGGCGAGGAAGTGCCCATGCGCCGGTTCGAAGGGCAGGTGCTCCTGATCGTCAACACCGCGAGCAAATGCGGCTTCACGCCGCAATATCGCGGCCTTGAGGATCTCTACCGCGATCTCTCGCCGCGCGGCTTCGCGGTGCTCGGCTTTCCCTGCAACCAGTTCGGCGCGCAGGAGCCGGGGCAGGCGAGCGAGATCCAGGAATTCTGCTCGACCAATTACGACGTCACCTTTCCCCTGTTCGAGAAGATCGACGTCAACGGCGCCAACGCGCATCCCTTGTATGAGTATCTGAAACGCCAGCAATCCGGGCTCCTCGGCGCCTCCATCAAATGGAATTTCACCAAATTCCTGGTGGACCGTGCCGGCCGGGTGATCGCGCGCTACGCGCCGACCGCGCGGCCCGAAGGATTGCGGCAGCAAATCGAGACCCTGTTATGAGCGAGACAATCATGAGCGACGAATTTCCGGACCGCCTGTCGGTCGATCCGAACAGCCCCTATTACAACGCGGACATCCTGGCGCGCGACGTCGGCATCCGCTTCAAGGGCATCGAGAAGACCAATGTCGAGGAGTACTGCATCAGCGAAGGCTGGGTCCGCGTCACCGCCGGCAACGCCAAGGACCGCCACGGCAACCCGCTGACCATCAAGGTGCACGGGCCGGTCGAGCCGTATTTCAGGGATAAGAAGTAACATGCGTCATTCCGGGGCTCGCGAAGCGAGAACCCGGAATCTCGAGATTCCGGGTTCGATGCTGCGCATCGCCCCGGAATGACGATAAGAGAAAGCCAACCCCATGTCCGTCCGCATCGTCGACGTCCGCGAGATCACCAAGCCGATCTCATCGCCGATCCGCAACGCCTATATCGATTTCACCAAGATGACGACGAGCCTCGTCGCCGTCGTCACTGACGTTGTGCGCGACGGCAAGCGGGTCGTCGGCTACGGCTTCAATTCCAACGGCCGCTACGGGCAGGGCGGCCTGATCCGCGAGCGCTTCGCCTCGCGCATCCTGGAGGCCGATCCGAAGAAGCTTCTGAACGAGGCCGGCGACAATCTCGATCCCGACAAGGTCTGGGCCGCGATGATGATCAACGAGAAGCCGGGCGGCCATGGCGAGCGCTCGGTCGCGGTCGGCACCATCGACATGGCGGTGTGGGACGCGGTGGCGAAGATCGCGGGCAAGCCGCTGTTTCGCCTGCTCGCCGAACGTCACGGCGTCAAAGCCAACCCGCGCGTGTTCGTCTATGCCGCCGGCGGCTACTACTATCCCGGCAAGGGGCTCTCGATGCTGCGCGGCGAGATGCGTGGCTATCTCGACCGCGGCTACAACGTCGTGAAGATGAAGATCGGCGGCGCGCCCATCGAGGAGGATCGCATGCGCATCGAGGCGGTGCTGGAGGAGATCGGCAAGGACGCGCAGCTCGCCGTCGACGCCAACGGCCGCTTCAACCTCGAGACCGGCATCGCCTATGCCAAGATGCTGCGGGACTATCCGCTGTTCTGGTACGAGGAGGTCGGCGATCCCCTCGACTACGCGCTGCAGGCCGCGCTCGCCGAATTCTATCCCGGTCCGATGGCGACAGGCGAAAACCTGTTCAGCCACCAGGACGCCCGCAACCTGATCCGCTATGGCGGCATGCGTCCGGACCGCGATTGGCTGCAATTCGACTGCGCGCTGTCCTATGGCCTCTGCGAATACCAGCGCACGCTCGAAGTGCTGAAGACCCATGGCTGGTCGCCAAGCCGCTGCATCCCGCATGGCGGCCACCAGATGTCGCTCAACATCGCCGCCGGCCTTGGCCTCGGCGGCAACGAAAGCTACCCGGACCTGTTCCAGCCCTACGGCGGCTTCCCCGACGGCGTGCGCGTCGAGAACGGCCACATCACCATGCCGGACCTTCCGGGCATCGGCTTCGAAGGCAAGTCGGATCTCTACAAGGAGATGAAGGCGCTGGCGGAGTAATTCACTCCACGCCGCGCATGTATCGTTGCGATAGTCGCGAGAACTCTCCCCAACGTCGTCCTGGCTTTCGCCAGGACGACAGAACCCTACGACAGCCGCATATCCAGCAGCCGCCGTCCTTCGCCCTTCAGCAGCTTCTTCACCGCGCTTGAGGCAACGATCTCGCCGTCATTGGCGTAGGCTTCGTGGTTCTTCTCGATGTCGTCGAGGCGGTAGAGGTAGTTGACCATCACGCCGGCCGACTCGCGCACGCCCTTGGGCGAGAGGTCGCCGAGCCAGTTGATGCGCTCGAGCCGCGCGCCGTTGCCGAGATGGAAGCGGGCGACGGAGTCGATCAGCCGGCCCTTCGGGGTGCGGGCCTTCAGGAAGTAGTGCGCCGCGAGCGGCTCCAGTATGCCGCGCAGCAGTGCCGTCGTCTCGGGGTTCTCGAACCATTTGGGATCGTCGAGGCGCTTCAGCACCTCGCGATCCTCGTCCGACAGCGGCAGCTCCTTGTCCTGCTTGACCCATTGCATGAAGCCCGGCACCGGCGACAGCGTCACGAAGCTGTCGAGCTTCGGCAATTCGCGGCGCAGCTCTTCCACCACCTGCTTGATCAGGAAGCTGCCGAACGAGATGCCGCCGAGGCCACGCTGGGTGTTGGAGATCGAATAGAACACGGCGGTGCGCGCGCGCTCGATCGGCAGATGCTGGCGGTCGACCGCCAGCAGCGGCGCGATCGCGCCGGGGATCGTCTCGGTCAGCGCTACCTCGACGAAGATCAGGGGCTCGTCCACCATCGCCGGATGGAAGAAGGCGTAGCAGCGGCGGTCGACCGGATCGATGCGACGGCGCAAATCGTCCCAGTCGCTGATCTCGTGGACGGCTTCATAGCGAATGATCTTTTCGAGGATGTTGGCCGGGGTTGACCAGTCAATCCTGCGCAGCACGAGAAACCCCCTGTTGAACCACGAAGAAAGCAGATGCGAGACGTCGCGATCGAGCGCGGCGAGATCGGTGTGTCCGTTCATCATGCCGAGCAGGTCGGCACGCATGTTGACGAGGTCGCCGGTGCCGCCGGGCGCGCGGTTGAGGCGGCGGATCAGCTCCTGCCGGCGCGGCTCGGAGGCGAAATGCAGCGAGCTCGCGTCCTCGTCGCTGGGCTTGGCGCGCCATTTCTCTATCGCCTTGGACAGGCGTTCCCGGTCGGGGCCGAAATCGCGCACCAGCGCCTCGAAGAAGGCGCGGCGTCCTGCCGCATCCAGGTCCTGGTAGAGATCGAGCACCTCGCGCGCCATGGCTGTGCCGGAGGCTTCGCCCCGGCCCGACAGCAGCGCACCGCAGAGCGCGATCAGGCCGTCGGCGTCCTGTTTGGTATCCGCGGAATCGCGACGAAGCAGCGTACGGCCGCGCTCGGAGATGGTGGCGAGGAGATCGGAGAAGAAGGCGTTAGCCATCTGGGCCTTTCGAAACCGGTTTGTGCGGTGCGGAAGCTTACACGGGATTTAGGCAGAAGCCGATCACAATCAAGCAGGGGAATTTGGCAACTTTAGTCAGGGCAGGCGACTCAGGAACGTTGTCATGCCCCGCGAAGACCGTCGCGCTTCACAACCGCTGTCATGCCCCGCGCAGGCGGGGCATCCAGTACGCCGCGGCGTCTCGGTTCTAGCCGCGCCGTCTCGGAGTACTGGATTGCCCGCCTTCGCGGGCAATGACACCGGGAGTGGAGCGGCGAGCAACGACACCGAGGTTGCCGCTACCCCTTCCCCGCAAACTCCGTCGGCGTCCGCCCTGTCACCTGGCGGAACGCGGCCGAGAACGCCGGCACGCTGGCATAGCCGAGCTGGGTCGCGAGCTGCTTCACCGAAACGTTCGCATCTGTGGACAGCCGCTGGATTGCCGCGGCGATCCGGGCGCGCTGGCACCAGCTCTTGAAGCTCAGTTGCGTCTCCGTGGAGAACAGCCGCGACAGCGTGCGCGCGGAGGTTCCGACCTCGCGCGCCAGCGTATCGATGTCGTGCAGGCCGGTTGGGTCGTCGAGCACGATCATCGCGGCGCGCCGGCAGCGCGGCTCGCGCGGCAGCGGCACGAAGGTCGCGGAATCCTCGGCCTGGTGCAATTCCAGCATGACGAGGCGGACCAGCAGCTCGGTGCGCTCTTCCGTGTTGCGCGCGTCGAACAGCGCGAGGATCGCCTGGTTGAGCAACGGCGAGACCCGCACCACGAATTCCTTGGTCAGGCCTTCATAGCGTTGCTCGCGCTTCAGCCAGGGCAGGTCGAAATACAGCGTGCGCAACTCGATGTCGGCGAGCAGGTCGATGGCATGCTCGAGCCCGGCCGGGACCCAGACGGCGCGGTCCGGCGGCACCAGCCAGCGGCCCTTCGGTGTCGTCACCTGCATCGTGCCCTTGGCGGCATAGACGAGCTGCGCCTCGCGGTGCATGTGCGGATCGAGCCGCAGGCCCCTGGGGTAGTCACGCGCGACCAGATGCACGCCCGCAGGCGAGCGATGGTTGCTCCGGACCTCCCGGAGGATTGGCGTTTCCAAGACAGTCATTGGCTGCATCCCGTCATTTGCCCGAAATATAACT
This sequence comes from Bradyrhizobium sp. USDA 3311, assembly GCF_054062495.1. Taxonomy (NCBI): domain Bacteria; kingdom Pseudomonadati; phylum Pseudomonadota; class Alphaproteobacteria; order Hyphomicrobiales; family Nitrobacteraceae; genus Bradyrhizobium; species Bradyrhizobium sp. USDA 3311. The sequence goes on from NZ_JBSSFI010000001.1 coordinate 3,731,560, forward strand.
CATTTCGGAGCAGGAGAGGATTCGTATGAACAGCCCCAGCCGGGTCATCAGTTTCGTCAACGCAGGCCATTTCATCGACCATTATTCGATGCTGATCTTCGCCGCCGCCGTGATCATCATGGGGCCGGCGCTCGGCATGGCCTATTCGGAACTTTTGCCTTACGCGACGCCGGGCTTCATCGCGTTCGGCGCGGGCTCGCTGCTGACAGGCTGGCTCGGGGACCGCTGGAGCCGCCGCCACATGATGCTGATCTTCTTCGTCGGCATTGGCCTCTCCATGATCTCGGTCGGCTTCGTTCAGACCCCGGTTCAGCTCGGCGCGGCGCTGCTGGCGATCGGCATCTTCGCCTCGATCTACCATCCCGTCGGCACCGCCATGATCGTGTCCTATGCCGACAGGCTCGGCCGCGAGATGGGCATCAACGGCGTCTGGGGCAATCTCGGCGTGGCCTCGTCCGCGCTGGTGACCGGCGTGATCGGCCAGTATCTCGGCTGGCGTTTTGCCTTCATCGTCCCCGGCGTCGTCACCATCCTGATCGGCATCGCCTTTGCGATGATCGTCGTGCACGAGGACCGCAAGGGTTCGAAGCAGGCGGCGGCGCAGGCGCGCGTCGCCAAGCAGGACATGTGGCGCGTGATCCTGGCGCTGCTGATCGTGGTGATCGCGATCTCCACCACCTTCAACGCCGTCACCGTCGCGCTGCCAAAACTGTTCGCGGAGCGGCTCGCCGATCTCACCAGGAGCCCGGCGCTGCTCGGCGTCATCGCGGCCTGTGTCTACGTGTTCGGCGCCATGACGCAGTACACGATCGGCCGGCTGCTCGACCGCTATTCGCTGAAGACGGTGGCGCTGCCGCTGTCCTTCATGCTGGCGCCGTTCCTGTATCTGGCTGCGAGCCTGTCCAATCTGCCGCTGATCCTGGTCTCGATCGGCATCGTCATGGGCGCGTTCGGGCAGGTCACGGTCAACGATGCCATGGTCGGCAAATACACCACGGAGGAGTGGCGCTCGCGCGCCTATGCCGTGCGCTATTTCGTCGGCTTCACCGCCGCCGGCGCCTCCGTCGGCCTGGTCGCCTGGCTCTACGAGCAGGGCGGGTTCGTCACCATGCTGCACGCCTTCGCCGCGCTCTGCCTGCTCGCGATCGCCGCCGCGTTGATCCTGCCGCGCGAGATCCGGACGCCGCAAGCGGCGTGAAGGGCAGTGAGGCGGGCGGCTCGCGCCACCCCGTCATTCCGGGGCGTCGCACAGCGACGAGCCCGGAATCCATTTACCCGCAGCTTCTGCCGCCCAATGGATTCCGGGCTCGCGCCCATCGGCGCGCCCCGGAATGACCGAAGAGATGCGCGCAGCTGCTTCAACCTCGTCATTGCGAGCGTAGTGTTCAGCCCGGGCACATAGCTTACACCTGTTCGGGGAGATGGTTGACACTTTTGGGGTTACGTAGATCGATCGTTTCGATCTGGTGAGCGGCAAAGAATATTCCAAACTTTCCCTCAGCACTGAGCTGACGAATGGCGAGTTTCTCACCACGGAAGGCTTGCGGGACTTTCCAGAGCCGTCCCTTGAAGCTGACATAGGCCTTCGTGGTGGAGACGGAACGGACGATCTCGCCCTCGTCGTACTCCACCGTTGGAAGGCGATCCGGCATGAGGCGCTGGCTTGGTCGATAACGGCTTGCGGGCACATCGAAGCCCAATGCCTCGTGCGGCCGATCTAGATTGTAGACGGCTCGCCATTGGTCAAATGCCCGCTGGACATCGGCAAGGTCCCGGTAGCGCTTGAAGGCGAGAACCTCGGCCTTCAGGCTGCGATGGAACCGTTCGTTCTTGCCTCGGCTCTGGGGATGATAGGGCCGGCTGTGGATCGTGCGGACGCCGAGCTTGAGAAGCCACACCGTCAGCGTGGTCCAGGGGTCTTCAAGGGTGAAGCCCCAGGGGCCGCCATTGTCGACGAACATCGCATCCGGCAGTCCGTAGCGATGGAACGTCGCCTCAAGATGTCCTCGTACCGTCGAGCCTCGTTCGTTGTCACAGGCTGCCAGGCATAAAGCGCGAGTGATCGTCTAGCGTCGTCAGTGGATGACAAGACACGCCGTTCTCCAGCGCACTGTGCCCCTTGAAGTCCATTTGCCAAAGCTGGTTGGGCGCATCCTTCTCAAAGCGAGTATAGGGCTGTCCAGGCGTGCCCGCGGGCTCCTTCACACGATCGTAACGGCGTAAAATTTCGTGCACGGTCGATATCGCGGGAGTGGCTTGCCGATTGCGCTTCAGGCGATGCGCGAGCTTGCGCGCACCCCAGGCCGGGTGCGCATCTCGCAGCTCGACAATCTGCTGCTCGGTCGCAGCAGCTGTACGCTCCGGACTGTGATGAGGTCGTCGCGACCGGTCTGCCAACGTCGCATCGCCCGCTTCGTACCGCTGGATCCACTTGTAGCCGGTCTGGGCGCTGATGCCGAACTGCCGGCACAGCCTCCGCCGGTTCACTCCCTCCTGCTTGGCAAGCATCACAAACTCTCGCCGTTGATCCATGACAGACACCTCGCGCCACGGCATCGCTCGCCCCCTTGTTTGACGAATCGAGCCGATTTTGACGTGTCAACCATGTCCCCGAACACCCGTCAGTCATGTCTCCGGGCTAAACAGTAGCGAAGCAATCCAGAATCTTTCCGCGGAGGGACTCTGGATTGCTTCGCTGCGCTCGCAATGACGGGGGAGATGGCGGCACATCGTGCATGCCACCCATCATGCCATTCTGCCAGTGTCTTGCCCGACGGGTCAAACGCTGGCGTCGCTGAAAAAACCTCAACGCCATCAACGCCGTTCTACTGTGCATGGGGTTGTTTTCGACTTTTTTATCGGAGCGGGCCTTCCGCAGAAGAAGCCTACGGCTTCACCTCCACGGCCGGCTGCACCTTCGGCGCCTTCTTCGACGCCCGCCAGTTCTCGAACCGCTGCACCACCACGAAGAACGCGGGCACGAACAGCACCGCGAGGCAGGTCGAGGCCAGCATGCCCGAGAACACGGTGATGCCGATCGACTTGCGGGCGCTGGCGCCGGCGCCGGTCGCGATCACCAGCGGCACCACGCCGAGGATGAAGGCGAACGAGGTCATCAGGATCGGGCGGAAGCGGGCGCGGGCCGCCTCGATCGCCGACACCAGGATCGGCTTGCCGTCGCGGCCGTGCAGCTCCAGCCCGACCTCGACGATCAGGATGGCGTTCTTGGCCGACAGCGCGATCAAGAGGATCAGGCCGATCTGGCAATAGAGATTGTTGTCGATCTTGAGGGCGTTGAGGATCAGCATCGGCCCGATCAGCGACAGCGGCACCGCCAGGATCACCGAGATCGGCGCGTACCAGCTCTCGTACTGGCCGGCGAGCACGAGATAGACCAGCAGCATGGCGAGGCCGAACACCCAGTAGATCTGGTTCGAGACCGCCTTCTCCTGGTAGGACATCGCGGTCCATTCATAACCCGTGCCCTGCGGCAGCGTCTTGTCGGCAATCTCCTCCATCAGCTTCAGCGACTGGCCGGACGAGTAGCCCTGTGCCGGCAGGCCGATGATTGTCGAGGAGGGATAGAGATTGTAGAGGCTGATCAGCGACGGGCCGGTGGCCGGCGTGATCGTGGCCACCGTGCCGATCGGGATCATGTCGCCGTTCGAGTTGCGCACCTGCATGTTGGCGATGTCGCGCTCGGTGACGCGGAAGGCCGGATCGGCTTGCGTATAGACCTGGAACACGCGGCCGAACTTGTTGAACTGGTTGACGAAAGACGAGCCGAGATAGGTCGACAGCGCGGAGAACACCTGATCGGTGGTGACATGCAAAGTCTGGGTCTTGATGCGGTCGATCTCGACGTTGAATTGCGGCACCGACGAGCGGAACGAGGACTGGACGCGCTGGAGCGCGCTCTGGCTCTGGCCGTTGGAGACCATCGCACCGGTGATCGCCTGCAGCTTGGCGAAATCGCTGTTGCCGTCGCGCAGCTCGACCTGCATCGAGAAGCCGGCAGCGTTGCCGATGCCCTGGATCGGCGGCGGCGGCAGCACGATGGTGCGCGCCTCCATGATCACAGCGAGCTTGTCGTTGAGACCGTAGACCAGCGAGCGCAGATCCTCGCCGGGACCTTTGCGCGCGTCCCAATCCTTCAGGATGATGTAGGCGACGCCGGCATTGGCAAGGCTCGCGCTGCTGTCGAGCGCGGAGATGCCGGCGATGGTGATGACCTGCTGGACGCCCGGCGTCTCCTTGATGATCTCGCTGGCCCGGTCGAGCACCTTCTGGGTCCGCTCCAGCGAGGCGCCGTCGGGCAGTTGGATGGCGGCGATCAGATAGCCCTGGTCCTCGATCGGCAGGAAGCCGGTCGGCACCCGCGACAGGCCGTAGCCGCCGATCCCGATCAGCACCAGCGCCACCGCGACCGACACCGTGGCGTGCCTGACCAGGAAGGTGATCAGCCGCGTGTAGCCGCGCTCGACGCGGTCATAGACGTTGTTGAAGCCGCGATAGAAGAAGTTGCGCCGCTCCGGCGGCACCGCCGGCCGCAGCCACAGCGCGCATTGCGTCGGCTTCAGGGTCGCCGCGTTGATGGCGGACAAGAGCGCGGTCGCCGCGATCACCAGCGCGAATTGCGAGTAGATGCGGCCCGTGAGGCCCGCCAGGAACGAGGCCGGGAGGAACACCGAGATCAGCACCAGCGTGATGCCGACGATCGGCGCGAATAGCTGGTCCATCGCCTTGATCGCGGCGTCGTGGCCGTTCATGCCCTGCTCGATATTGTGGGCGGCGCCTTCGACCACCACGATGGCGTCGTCGACGACGATTCCGATCGCCAGCACGATCGCGAACAGCGTGGACATGTTGATGGTGAAGCCGAGCGCCGCCATCGCGGCGAAGGCGCCGATGATGGTCACCGGCACGGTCGTTGCCGGCACCAGCATGGCGCGCCAGTCCTGCAGGAACACCAGGATCACGACCAGCACGAGCAGGCCGGCCTCGATCAGCGTCATGTAGACCTCGTGCACCGAGGCCTCGACGAATTTGGTTGTGTCGAACGGCGTGTCGTATTTGATGCCTTCCGGGAAGCGCTTGGCGAGCTCCGCCATCTTCTTCTCAACGGCCTGCTCGACCTGGAGCGCGTTGGCGCCCGGCGACTGGAACACGCCGATGCCGACGGCGGGCTGCTTGTTCAGCGAAAAGATCTGGCTGTAGGTCTGCGCGCCGAGTTCGACCCAGCCGACGTCGCGCACCCGCGTGACGTCGCCGCTGGTGCCTGACTTGACGATGATGTTCTCGAACTGGCTGGTGTCGTCGAGCCGGCCGTTGACGTTGAGCGTGTATTGGAACGCCTGGCCCGGCGGCGTCGGCGGCGCGCCGACCTGGCCGGCGGAGACCTGCTGGCTCTGCTGCTGGATCGCCTGGATCACGTCCTGCGGCACGAGGCCACGGACTTGCAGCTTGTTCGGGTCGAGCCACACCCGCATCGAATACTGGCCTGCGCCGAACACCGTGACGTTGCCGACGCCGGGCAGGCGCGAGAGCTCGTCGCGGATGTTGATGGTGGCGTAGTTGCTCAAATAGAGACTGTCGAACCGGGAATCCGGCGAGGTCAGCGTCACGAACAGCAGGATCGAGGTCGATTTCTTCTGGACGGTGACGCCCTGGTTCTGCACGGACGTCGGCAGTTGCGACAGCGCGCTGGAGACGCGGTTCTGCACCAGCACCTGCGCGAAGTTGAGGTCGGTGCCGATCTTGAAGGTCACGGTCAGCGTATAGGTGCCGTCGGAGCCGCTGTAGGACTGCATGTAGAGCATGTCCTCGACGCCATTGACCTGTTGTTCGATCGGCAGGGCTACCGTGTCGATCACGGCCTTGGCGCTGGCGCCGGGATAGCGCGTGGTGACCTGCACGGTAGGCGGCACCACGTCGGGGTATTGCGCGATCGCGAGGTTGAACAGCGCGACGCCGCCGATCAGGATCATCAGCAGTGCGATGACGTTCGAGAGGACCGGCCGCTCGATGAAGAATTTTGAGATCATGGCAGGCAGCTCCTACTTGGCAGACGCCTGCGGCTGCTCGATCTTCGTCACTTGCGGGTCGATCTTCTGGCCCGGGATCACCCGCAGCAGCCCCGCGATCACGACGCGGTCGTCCGGCTTCAGCCCGCTCTCGATCACGCGCAGGCCGTTATCGGTGGGGCCGATCTGCACCTTGCGCTGCTCGACGACGTTGTCGCCATTGACCACCAGCAGATAGCGGCCGCCCTGGTCGCTGCCGAGCGCGGTATCGGGAACGAGGAGCGCGCCCTTCTCCTGGTCGAAGGGCACGCGGACGCGGACGAAATAGCCGGGCAGCAGCACCCGCTTGTCGTTGGGGACGAGGCCGCGCACGGCAAGCGTACCGGTCGACTGGTTGAGGGTCGGCGAGACGTAGTCGAGCTTGCCTTCATGCGGATAGCCGGTCTCGTTCTGGAGCCCGACTTGAATCGGAAATTGCTTGAGGTCGGTGGGCGTCAGTCCCCGGCGGGCCGCTTCGGCGCGGATGCGTAGCACGTCCTGCTCGTTGACGGTGAAGTTCACCCAGATCGGGTCCATCGCGACGATGGTCGCGAGCTGGGTCGGGGAGGAGACGCCGACGAGCTCGCCGATCGAGACCATGTGGGCGCTGACGACGCCGTCGAACGGCGCGGTGACCTTGGTGTAGCCGTAATTGACCTCGGCGATCCTGGTGTTGGCCTGTGCCTGCAGGAGATTGGCCTGCGCGTTTTCGCGGGTCGAGGTCGAGGTGTCGAGGGTCGACTGCGAGACCGCCTGGCGCTGCACCAGCTCGGTCTGCCGCTTGAAGTCGGCCTCGGCCTGCCGGAGCGAGGCCTGGGCGCCGGCCTCGGCCGCCTGCGCCTGCTCGAGCTTCAGCTTGTAGGTCTCGGGCTCGATGGTAAAGAGCTGGGTGCCCTGCTTGACGAAGGTGCCGTCCTGGTAGTCGATCGACTGCAGGAAACCCTGCACGCGCGCCACCAAGTCGACATTCTTGATCGGCGCGGTGTTGCCGGTGGCCTCGACATAGCGCGTCACCGGCCGCTGCACGGGCGTCGCCACGTCCACCTTGGGCGGGGGCGGAGCCACGTAGGCGTTCTTGTCCTCGCAGCCGGCGAGCGCGATCACGGCGGCCGTGGCGGCTAGCGCCCGTCCAACATGTCTCCACGCTCCATTGCGATGTGCGGGAGATGCGGGATTCGCGCGCGTCATTCGGTGGCCCCCGATTGCTGTCTGTCGGTGCGGCAGGCTACCAACAAATGTCCGGCCGTGGAACACCATAGCCATGGCGGTCGTCGGCCTTGCACGGCGAACGGCGGTGTGGCCTTTGACAGGTTTGTCATGACAAACCGCTTTTCACCGCGCGCACGATCGACCAGAATTGTGTCAAAGGTCGTGTGGCGGAAGCGAAGCGGTCGGGACGACGAGAACAAGAAAACGCGAGGAGAACATCACATGTCCGCGTCCGTCCAATCGGCCCTCTCCGGTCTCGTTCTCGCGGCGGCGGTTGCCATGCCCGCGCTAGCCGATGGGCTGAAGGACGAGATCGCGCCGACCGGCAAGCTGCGGGTCGCGATCGCAATCAGCCCCGCAGGCGGCGCATTCTGGTCGACCAGGACGGAAACCGGCTATGCCGGCGTGCCGGTGGACCTCGGCAAGGAGATGGCGGCCCAGCTCGGCGTTGGTGTCGAATATGTCGTGCACCAAAATTCCGGACAGATCACCGACGCGGCCAGCAGAGGCACCTGGGATGTCACCTGGCTGCCAAAGGACCCCGAGCGCGAGAGCAAGATGATGTTCGGGCCGATCTACGAGGTCGCGGACGCCACCTACATCGTCAAGGCTGGTTCGAACGTGACCAATTTTGCCTCGCTCGACCAGCCCGGCATCAAGGTCGCGGCCGTCAACGCCACCACCACCATGCGTGGCGCTGTCGCGCATCTCAGGAACGCTGAGGTCACCGGCTATCAGACCTATGACGAGATCTTCGGCCTCCTGAAGAGCGGCGAGATCGACGCCTTCGCGCTGTCGCGCGACCAGCTCAACAAGATGGCGCAGAAGATTCCCGGTACAAAGGTGCTGGACGAGACGTTCAAGAAGACGGTGACAGCCGTCGCGGTGCCGCTCGGCCACAGCCTGGCGCTGACCTTCGTCACCAAATTCATGAACGAGGCGACGATCAACGGCACCTTGCGCAAGGCCTATGACAACAATGGCCTGAAGGATTCTCCGATCCGCACCGAGTAAACGCCCGCTGTGGCGGGCTCCTCACCATGAGGGTCAAGGAAGGCAGCTTCGGGCAAATCGCCCGTGTAGAAAATCTTGTCTGAACAACTGCGCAAAGTGTCTCTTGCGTCAAACTGACACAGCTCTGTCATCGCGCGCCATTAACGTTCCCGGGGTCGGCGTCAATCCTTCGGGGCAACACAACAATGAAATCCAGATTTCTGACGACGGCCGCGATTTTCGCGGCCGCGACGGCACTCGCGTGCGCCATGCCTGTTCTCGCGGACGATTTCGGTCGGGACCGCGATCATGACCACGATCGCGATCATCACCGTCATCCGCATGACCTCCACACCGAGACGCCGATCAAGCATCTCGTGATCATCTTCAACGAGAACCGCTCGTTCGACCATTATTTCGCGACATATCCGAACGCGGCCAATCCGTCGGGCTCCATACCCTTCGTGCCGAAGCCGCACACGCCGAAGGTCAACAACCTCGTCACGGCGAACCTGCTGGTCAACAACCCGAACAACAGCCCGGCCAACGGCACCGGCGCGACGGATCCGTTCCGTCTCGACCGCACCCAGGCCAACACGCGCTCGCAGAACCATGCCTACACGCCCGAGCAGCAGGCGGTGGACAACGGCAAGGAAGACCTGTTCCCGAAATTCACCGGCCGCGGCACGGCCGGCGGCGCCGGCGCGTTCGGCACCAACGGCCAGGTGATGGGCTATTTCGACGGCAACACTATCACGGCCTTCTGGAACTACGCCCAGCACTTCGCCATGAGCGACAATCACTGGACCGACACGTTCGGTCCGTCCACGCCCGGCATGCTGGAAGTGGTCTCCGGCCAGACCAACGGCGCGCAGAACGTCGTCGGCACCTCGTCCTCGATCGCCGACGGCCAGGGCGGCCTGACGCTGATCGGCGACACCGATCCTGCCTACGATTCCTGCTCGAGCACGACCAGCACCGTGCTGATGACCAGCAAGAACATCGGCGATCTGCTCAACGACGAGCGCATCAGCTGGGGCAGCTTCATGGGCGGCTTCGACCTGACGCTCAAGAACGCCAACGGCACCACCGGTTGCGGCCGCAGCACCTTCTCGAGCAACGTCAACGGCACCATCGTGGACTACAGTCCGCACCACGCCTTCTTCCAGTACTACAAGTCGACCGCCAACCCGACCCATGCGCGGCCGAGCTCGGTCAAGGCGATTGGCCATACCCACGACTTCAACGGCAAGGTCGATCCGGCCAACCACAACTACGATCTCGAGGACTTCTACGCCGCGGTGAAGGCCGGCAACTTCCCGGCCGTCTCCTACATCAAGATGCCGGCCTTCCAGGACGGTCACGCCGGCAATTCCGATCCGCTCGACGAGCAGGTGGGCAATGTCGAGCTGATCAACTTCCTCCAGAAGCAGCCGGAGTGGCGCGAGACCGCGGTCATCATCACCTATGACGACTCCGACGGCTGGTACGATCACCAATATGTCGCGCCGAAGAGCGCCTCCTACGATCCGACCGCCGACCAGGTCAACGGTCCGGGCCTGTGCGGTCTCGGCCCGCAGAAGCAGCCGGCGCCGAAGGGGCTTAGCGGCAAGCCGGTGAACGGCCGCTGCGGTCCGGGCACCCGCGTTCCCTTCATCGTGGTTTCGCCCTATGCGAGGACGAACTTCGTCAGCCACACCTACATCTCGCAGGCCTCGGTGGTGCGGTTCATCGAGGACAATTGGCTGCGCGGCCAGCGTCTCGGCGGCGGCTCGTTCGACGCCAGCGCCGGGTCGATCATGGACCTGTTCGACTTCGATCATGATCATCGCCACGATCTCCGGGTGGACGCGCTGTTCCTTGACCCGACCTCCGGCACTGTCATGACCAGCCCGCCGGACGAGCATCACCATCACTAAGACGCAAGGTCATATGAACAGCCGCACCATGTGGCTTTTCGGCGCCGGCCTGCTTTGTCTGGCCGGCGCCGTCCTTGCCGTCGCGACGCAGGGATTTGCGGAAGCAAATCCCGCGGGTGCGAATCCGAACCCGGTTCGTCTCATGCGTCCGCCGGCCGCTCCGCTCTCGGCGATGGCGCAGCTCGGCAGGGAGATTTTTTACGACGCCTCGCTGTCGTCCTCGGGCGCGCTGTCATGCGCGTCCTGTCACAGCCCGGATCACGCCTACGGTCCGCCCAATGACGGGCCGGTCATGCTCGGCGGCGCGACCTTGTCGCGCCCGGGCGCACGCGCGGTGCCGTCGCTGACATATCTCGATCGCCATCCGAATTTCAGCATCGGCCCCGACAGGGGCGACGACGACAACGTCATCGACCTCGCGCAGATGGCCGCGCTCGGCCAGCAGGCTGCGCGCACCACCAAGACCGCGGGCGGTAGCGGCGCGTCGGCGAACATCGTGCCGCAAGGCGGCCTGTTCTGGGACGGCCGCGCCGATACGTTGCAGGACCAGGCGCTGTTTCCGCTGCTCGATCCCAACGAGATGGACGGCGGCAGCGCCGAGATCGTCGCAGGCAAGCTGCGCCGCGCCTCTTACGCCAGCCGCTTCGTCGAGCTGTTCGGCGCCCGCGTGCTCGACAATCAGCGGCTGCTGATCGCGGAAGCGATGTTCGCGGTGGCGCGCTATCAGGTCGAGGAGCCGAGCTTTCATCCCTACACCAGCAAGTACGACTATTGGCTCGAGGGCAAGGCGCGGCTGTCCGAGGGCGAGCTGCGCGGGCTGCAAGCGTTCAACGATCCCGACAAGGCCAATTGCGCCGGCTGCCATACCTCGGCACCGACCCGCGACGGCCTGCCGCCGCTGTTCACCGATCACCAATACGAGGCGCTCGGCGCGCCGCGCAATGCCGCGCTCGCCAAGAATCGCGACCCCAATTATTTCGACCTCGGCGTCTGCGGCCCGCATCGCACCGACATGCCCGAGCAGACCCAATATTGCGGCATGTTCCTGACGCCGACGCTGCGCAACACCGCAGTGCGCCACGCCTTCTTCCACAACGGCGTCTTCCGCAGCCTCGAGCAGGTGCTCGACTTCTACAATTTCCGCGACACCAATCCGGAGAAGGTCTTTCCGCGCGGCGCCGACGGCGCGGTGCGGAAATACGACGACCTGCCGCAAAAATATCACGCCAATGTCGACGTCACCGATCCGCCGTTCGATCGTCGCCCCGGCGACAGGCCGGCGATGACCGAGCAGGACGAGGCCGACATCATCGCGTTCCTGAAGACGCTGACGGACGGCTACAGACCGGAAAATTAGGGCGTGTGTGTATAAAAGCGGTCTGGGCGTGCGGGGGGCGCCGGCGCCACCAAGGCCTCGGCCGTGGTCGCCGCGGTTGAGCCAAAAGAGTCGGTTGTCGCCTGCATGAACACGCTGGCCGTTGCCACGGCGTGTCGCGGCTATATTCAAAAGAACTCGAGCGAAGGAAAGTGATTGACCAGTCTGTCCCAGAGCGAGAACGGTGGCCGTGGCTGCCTTTTGGCATCCCTGAGGGATAGACACCGCGGTGCCAGTCTCATCCCGTAATAAAGGTTCGCTCCGGAGACGCTCTGACCGCCCTGTATGCTGACAGTCGGATCGAAATTATTCTTTATCAGGTCTGTCGTTTGTTCCACGGAGCCCGCCGCTGAATTGTCGTAGGCCGCCACGTATTTCGTCGACGCCTTGAGGACCCGCTGTCCCTGGCAAACGTACTCGCCGTTTTCCAGATACCGTTTCACTTCCCGATCACAGGACTCGCGACGGAATAGCTCCTCAGCGATGATTGATAGGTCTTCAAGTGAGATCTCCAGCACTTGAACGTCATCGAGCTCCAGCTTTACAGCTTCCGCCAATTTTGCATCGGTATGTGACTGAATCGAACGCACGACTTTTGAGTCGAGCGAATATTGCGTCTTTCGTAGTTCGGAGGTGACTTGGGTTGCAGAAGATGACGTGCGGGTGACGCCAACCAGTCGCTCAGGCGAGACTTCGCACAGCATGTCGTAATCCTGGCCGTTCGGAGAGACATGATAGATGGAGCCTGGAGCGCGCAGGAGCACCGGCGGCGTTATCGGGTGAAAGCCGATAGCGGTGATTGCCTCGTTGAGTTTATTTGGGGGCGTGTGGTGACGTATCGCAGCCACGGATGCCAGTGGTGCGATGCTCACGATCGTCACTAATGCCCCCCACTTGATCAATGGGCGCATTGGAATTCTCCGCCGATTATCCGCAACAATAGTTTCCGCAGGGGCGCGCGCATGCGTTGGCCGAATCTGCCGGAATAGCCGTCGCGAATGCGGCGAGAGCAAAGATCAAAAGCAGTGCTGCGAACTTCATGACCTGTCCTCCTATGGGTTGACAGATGTTCGCTCGACTTGACGTCCGGAAACCCATGACGCCTTGGCGCCGGGAAGCGAGACATCTTCTCGCCAAGCTACGCGCGGCATGGGGCCGCCGATATGAACCAGCTCACACTCTATCTAGAATTGTGGCGGGTGATCTCGCCCTTCTGCATGTCGTCGTTACCAAGGAACGACCGCTGTCGGTCACAAGACGATATCAAGATTATGAGTCTGCCCTAGCTCGTCATGCCCGCGTGCCACGCGGCGAGCACGTCCTTCTCTTCGTCGCTGGTGAGACCGATGACCGGCCCGTTGCCGGCGCGGAGCCAGTCGAACGTATCGCGCACGGTGGCGGCCACCGGGCGCGAGGTCAATCCGGCCTCGCGTGCCGGCGAGGTGTCGCGTGTCAGGAAGCCGGCGAAGTCGGGCAGGGGCAGCCACATCGGCAGTGATCGCGGACCTGCCCAGCGCCGTACGTCATGCGCTTCCAGGAAGGCGCGATCGACCCAGGTGAAGGTGCAGGCGGAGTTCAGCGCGGATGCACATTCGGTCAGGAATTCGCCGCGCGTGCGCACCGGTCCAATCCCGTCATAGATGCCGGTCAGGCCAACCTCGGCCGCATGCACGATCCATTGTGCGAGATCGCGCACGTCGATGAACTGGACGGCATCGTCAGGCGCTCCCGGCGCCAGCACCTCGCCGCCGCGCGCAAGCCGGGCCGGCCAGTACGCGAACCGTCCCGTCGGATCCTCCGGCCCGGCGATGAGGCCGGCCCGGCAGATGAAGGCATCAGTGCCGACGGCCTGCTCGCACGCGACCTTGGCGGCGCCATAAATGGCGTCGGTGCTGTGCTCGACGTCTTCGGTCATGGGCTCGCGGAGCGGCGCCGTGTCGGCGCGTTGTCCCGGTATGCGGTTGTCTGCGTAGACGCTGATCGTGGAGACGAAGGTCCAGTGCATGCCCGGCCGCTTCAGCGCCGCGACGGCGCGGCGAACCTGGCCGGGATGACGCGAGACGTCGACGACGGCATCGAATGTCTCACCCGCGAGCGGCGCGAGACCGTCCGCGACGTCGCGATCGATCCGGACCAGCCGGCTGCCTGCCGCGATCGGCCCGGCGAGACCGCGGGCGGCGCAGGTCACGTGGTGACCGCTGGCGCAGGCATGGGCCGCAATCGCGCGTCCGAGAAACTGGCTGCCGCCAAGGATGAGGATGCGCATGAAACTGCCCGTGCTGCTGATGAGATCACGAGCCTACTACGTCCGGTAGCGGTTACAACCGATGCCTCAGTGCGCCCTGATCTCCGCGTATTTCGCCATCGCCTTCTCGAACTTCCGGTTGAACAACCACATCGCAGCGAGAATCTCGCGGAAGCTTGCCGAGCTGCGCGATCTGTCGGCCTGGCCGAACGCGAAGATGCTGTTGTTGCGCAAGTGCCTCATGATCGTGGGGCTCGACACCCGGTAGTTCAGGAGATCGCCCGATTTGAGCGCGGACCGCGTCGGGGTGGGAACGATCTGGATCAGCTCGAACAGCTTCATCTGGTCGATCGGGTCGGGCAGCGTCTTCACGATTCCCGGGATCTCCCGGAACAGATCCGCATGCGCGTTCATCAGACCGTTGCGGACATTGGTCCAGTGATTGAAACGATGATCGGTGCCGCGGGCGCGTGCCTCTTCCCTGTCGTCACGCGCGGCCAGCGCGGGATCGGCCGCCGCGATCTCGCTCTTGATAGACTCCCATTTCCTGCGGCCGTTGCGGTCCTCGGACGGGCCGGTCTGGAAGCTGCCCATATAGGTGTTCGAGCGCGCATTGCGGACGTTCTGCTTGCCGTTGGTCTCGGCAAAGAACAGCCCGAGGCTGATACGTCCCGCAGCTTCGGCGTGGCCAGACGCAAGTCCCTTGGCGCGCGCGATAGCGACTGCGAGATCGACGACGTCCTTGAACGGCGTCGGCGAGTTCTGCGCGCCGGCGGGCGGCGCCTCCATGATCTCGAAGAGTCCAGCATATTCGTCGACCAGCGGCTCGATGTCGGCGTCGAAATAGGCCGGCGGAATCTCGAACTTGTTGGGCTTGCCGATCCGCGACGGCATGGCGTCGGTGAGATCCTTGTAAGCACTGATGACCGCGACGCGTGCCAGATAGAGCGCCTGTCCCGGCAGGTTCGGCAGCGGCTCCTTCGCCGCGATCTGTCGGCGCCGCTCGGCAAGGATGGATTTGAAATCGCCGAGCGCGCGATCGTAGGTGGCGAGCGCCTCCGATTGCCTCGCCGTGAGCGTTTGTGCCTGGCTCGCCGTGAACGTCGTGAGGATCAGCCCAAGCACCGCCAGGGCTGCGGCGGCGTGACATCGTCGTCCCATGGCGGGTTCCCGTGTGCCGGAGATTCGTCGATCATGGGATCGTAAACATCAAACGCGCGGACTGGCGAGTTGCAAATCCCGCTCAGCCCGGGTTCTCCGACCTTACGCTGTGGCCCGGTAGTCCGGCGCCGTCGCCAGGAACTTCGCATAGGCATCCGCATCCGGCGGCTGGAAGTGTCCGGCGAGCCCGCCGCGCTTCTGGTTCCTGGCGCCGATATCGGCCATCAGCTCGTCGAAATGGCGATAGTGATAGGGCGCGACGCACAAGCCGCCATAGACGCCGGCGGCCGGCCGCTCGACGCGCTTGAAGTGCAGCATCATCTCGATGTTGTCGCGCATCGCCTGCGCCGTCGGCTGGTTGGCGAGCTGGCCGTCGGCGTAGCGCACCAGCCAGTTGGCGGCGAGATCGGCGCAGAGCACGGTGCAGAAAGAGGAGTTGAAGCCGACGAAGCCAAGCTCCGGCAGATCGGGGTTGGCGATCAGCCGGTAGAGCCGGTACTGACCGTCCGCGTCGACCAGTTTCTGCTGATAGGCCGCGGGCAGGAACGGCACGCCGAGCTTGTAGCCGATCGCGAGCACCGCGACGTCGGCGCCGACGCGCTCGCCGCCGCTCATCACGATGCTGTCGCCCTCGTAATGATCGAACGTGCCGAACACCGCCTTGATGCGACCGTCCGCGACCATCGGATAGAAGCCGGGCGTTGCGATCGGCACCGAGCAGTTGACGCCGTCCTCGATCCGCTCTTTCGGCACCATCTTGCACGGGCCAAGCTTGAGCTGCGCCTTCAACAGGCTCTCCAGCCCGCGCCAGTTCGCCCAGATCAGGGGCGCTGCGATGCGGTGTGCGAGCCGCGCCATCGCGCTGGCGCCCCAGCCCGGAAACATCTCCTCCTGCGCACGGATGTAGAGGATGCGCTTGAAGTTCACGAGGCCGCCGATGAAATAGGGGATCCGCCAGACCGGCTCGCGCATCACGATGGTGACTTCGCGTGCGCCTGATTTCACCGCGTTCACCGCGATGTCGGTCGCCGATTTCGAGCCGCCGAGCACGACGACGCGGCGTCCTTTCGCCAGCGCGGGATCGCTGTATTTCGACGAATGCAGGATCTGGCCGCCCTGCGCCAGGAATCCGTCCTCGCCCGGGCAATGCAGCTCGCGCGGCTCGTTGAACTGCCCGATGCAGACCGCGACGAAATCGAAATCCTCGTTCGTCGCCGTGTCGTCCTTGTTGGTCAGCGCGAGCGTCCAGCCCGGCTTCCCGTCGGCGCGGCGCGCCATGCCGGCGACCTCGGTGTTGAGGCGCAGCATGCGGTCGAGGCCGAAGCTTTTGGCGTAGTCGGCGAGATAGGCGTGGACCTGCGGCCCGGTCGGCCATTCCGGATAAGCGTCCGGCATGGCGCGATCGGTGTAGCGGTAGAGATCCTTCGGGCTCTGGGTCTGCACGTCAGGATAGGAGCGCGCAGGCTCCCAGACACCGCCGAGATCGCCGCTGCGCTCGAGAATGGTGACGCGGTGGCCGCGGGTGGAGAATGCCTTTGCGGCGGCGAGACCGGAGACTCCGGCACCGATCACGCAAACATGCTTGGGACTGACCATGGGATTGCTCGCAATCAGGGTGTTTCGCGCGCAAGCGGCCACGTTCGGCCGCAAGGTGCGGCCGGCGGGGCTGCAAGCAGATGAAAGGCGACGGGGCTGCGTCTAGTCGTTGGCCTCGGGCGGCAGGAAGTCGACCTCGTGCAGTGCCGAGATGCGCACGACTTCGGCAGGGTCGGTCAGATTGTGGAGCTGGTTGAACAGCGCCTCGAGCTTCTGCATCGGCGAGACCCAGAACAGCGCGCGGCAGGGCTTGTCAGATTTGTTGAAATAGCCGTGCGGGATGCCGCGCGGCATGCGCACGAGGTCGCCGGCATGGGCTTTGACCCAGACGCCGTCGAGCTTGAGGTCGAGCGTGCCCTCCTGCACCAGGATGAACTCGTCTTGGGTCGGATGGATGTGCACCGGCACGAACTGGCCGGGATCGCTGTTGGTCTCGAACGCGAAGGTGGAGTCGGTGACGGCCTTGGGGAAATAGACCTGACCAAGGATGTTCCAGCTCTTGCCGCCATAGCCCGTGCCAACAGCGGTTATGCCCTTTTCGAGTGCAGTCATGGCTCGCTCCTCATGGATTCCGGCGAGGATGGAGCTTCGGCCAGCGACCGGCTGCCTGTCTATCCGCTAAACGAATCCGGATGGAGCTTTTGCCATGCAGCACGACGATTTTGCGACGCGGCCCTTTCCGCGTCCAGGGAACTATTATAGGCTTAAAGCAATTCCGTGACGCGAAGCGTGGTCGACGATGTCCGCAGCCGTGCTGGAAATGAGCGCAAGTGCGTCCGCAGCAGAACGGCTTGCGGACTTTGCCCGCGTCGCCACCGATGATGTCGATGAGGCAGCCGAGCAGATTGGACGCATCTTCTGTCCGCACGATCTCAAGCCGGCGCAGGCGCGGGCGGCCGGCTTCTCCGCCCGGCACAATTGCGCGGCGTTCGACGGCTTTTCCATCAACTACGTTACCTATGGCGGATCGGTCAGCATCGATCCCGGCTGCCTCGAGCGCTTCTTCCTGCTGCAGGTTCCGCTCACGGGCACCGCCCGCATTCGTGCCGGCGCCGGCGAATTCGATGCCGTACCGGACCGGACGGCGTCGCTGCTGTCGCCGACGATCCCGACCCGGATGATGTGGAGCGACTGTGCCCAAGTGATCCTGTTGCTTGACCGCCGCATGGTCGAGCAGCGCGCCGCGGCCTTGTCGGGGAGGGTCGCGGGCACGGTCGAGTTCGATCCTGTGATCGACCTGGATGCGCCGTCGGGGCGGGCCTTGCGGACCAGCCTTGGCGGGCTGATGACGCTCGCCGAACGTCTTGGCCCCTCCGGCAGGCTTTCACCGGTCGCGACCGCCGATTGGCGGGAGGCGCTGCTCGATCACCTGCTCAATGGCCAGCGTCACGGCCTGTCGGATGCGATCAGGACGTTCTCGGGGCAAGCCGAGCGTCTGCCGCGTGCGCTTCGCGTCGCGCGGGACCGTCTTGCGGACAGTGCCGGCGAGCCGCTCGACCTTGCGCAGCTCGCCTGCGCCGCCGGGATCGGCATCCGCGCGCTCCAGCTCGGCTTCCGCCGTCATTTCGGGGTTTCGATCTCGGAGATGCTGCTCGACATGCGCCTCGCTGGTCTGCACGCCCGGCTCGCGCAAGCCCCGCCCGATGCCTCCATCACCGAGATCGCCTTCGATCTCGGCTTCACTCATCTCGGCCGCATGGCCGGCGCCTATCGTGAAAAATTTGGCGAGACGCCGTCGGCAACGCTGCGGCGAAGGATGAGCTAGCGCGAGAGCTACTTTCGTGACCGCGTCGTGCCGCTGTCTTCAGCTGCTTGCCTGCGCAAAAAGCCCTCGACATCGGCCTGCACCGAGTAGGGCGTCGGGATCGGGTCGCCCGCGGAATCGACGGCGGTGTCGAGAGAGCGGCGCAGCATGCGCGCGAGCTCGGCCTTGCGATAGGGTTTTGTCAGAAGCGGGGCGCCCTTCGTGGCGCGGCCCTGCGCGTGCATCGAGTCGTAGGCGTATCCGGAGGTGAACATTACCCGCAGGGACGGCCGCGCGGCCACCATCTGCTCGGCGAGCTCGCGTCCGTTGATGCCGCCGGCCATCACGATGTCGGTGAACAGCAGGTCGAACGCCTTGCCCTCAGCGGCGATGGCGAGCGCTTCGGTCGCGTTGGCGGCGGGGATGACCTTGTAGCCGAGGCTCTCGAGCTGGACCGTGACGTATTGGCGGACGTCGCGATCGTCCTCGACGCAGAGGATAGTCTCCTGTCCGCCCACGACCTTGCGATCGTCATAGCCGGCGGGGCGCAGAGTGCTGGTCTCGGCCTTCGGCAGGTAGATCGTGAATGTCGTGCCGCGGCCTTCCTCGGACGCGACCTTGATGCCGCCGCCGGATTGCTTGACGAAGCCGAACACCATGCTGAGCCCGAGCCCCGTGCCCTTGCCGACCTCCTTGGTCGAGAAGAACGGATCGAAGATCCGCTCCAGGATCGCCCGCCGGATGCCCGTGCCGGTGTCGGCGATCTCGATCTCGACATAGTCGCCGGCATAGCCGGCGCCGACCGCCACGGCCTCGCGCACGCCGAACACGACGTTGCGTGTGGTCAGGGTCAGCCTGCCGCCGTCCAGCATGGCATCGCGGGCGTTGATCGCGAGGTTGAGCAGCGCCGAGCTCAGCTGGCCGCGGTCGACGAAGGCGAGCCAGACCTTGCTGTCGAGCTTTGTCACGATCTCGATCTTCTTGTCGAAGGTCGCCAGCAGCAGTTTGGCGAGCTCCTCGAGCAGTTCGTTGACGTCGATCTCCGTCGGCTGCAGCGCCTGCTTCCTTGCAAAGGACAGCAGGCTCGAGGTCAGCGCGGCGCCGCGATCGGCGGCCTCGCTGATCAGCTTGGTGATGGTCGCAAGCGGCGGATTGTCCTTTACGGCGTCGGCAAGGATCTCGATCGTGCCGGTGATCACGGTGAGCATGTTGTTGAATTCGTGCGCGATGCCGCCGGTGAGCTGCCCGACCGCCTCCATCTTCTGGGCCTGTATCAGCTGCTCCTCGGCGGCGCGCTTCTGGGTGATGTCCTTGACGAAACTGTTGATGATGGTGCGCCCGCCAAGCCGGAGGGCCGTGCCCGACGCCTCGACCAGGATCGCATCGCCGTTCCTGTGCAGCAGGCTCACCTCGAAGCGAATGCCGATTGGCGTATCCGACAGTTCCGGCAGCAGCCGCATCATGCGCTGCCTGAAGCCGGCGCGGAGCGGCTCGGCGACGAGGAGGTCGACGACGTCGGCGCCGATGGCCTCCTGCCGCGACCATCCGGTCAGGGCTTCGGCCTGAAAGCTCCATTCCACGACGATGCCGCGTTCGTCGGTCTGAATGAAGGCGTCGAGCGCGGTCTTGATGACGGCTTGCGTCATCTGTGCGCTCTCGGCGACGGCCTTCGCCCGATCGGCCAGTTGCGCGGCAGCCCGCTCGGCTTGCGACGTCTCGATCGCGCGCGTGCAGAGACGCGCGAGCAGCACCGCAACGACACCGCTCGCCATCAGGGCGATGAGCTGGGCCATGCCGAACCCGCGCGGGCCGGCGGTGCCGGTCATGGCATAGGAAGCGAGAAGGAGTGCGGCGGTCACGACGACCTGGGTGGCCATCGCAAATGTCACAACCCCCCTGAGTTTCATGGCCTCACATCCAAGACGCCAGCCGCGGACCGTACCGGCCCCGTCCTGTCGAGGAGTCCGGCATTATGTGAGCTACAGATTCCGTGCGTTTCCGTCGAGGGGCAATTTCAGGTGGCGCGGGACGGCCGGCCGTCCCGGAAACGAGGCCCGGCCTGCCTCGGGCTTCAACCCGCCGGCGAATCGGTCTGGCGCAATGTCGTCACCCAGATCACGCGCGCCGTCTGCTGGGTCGGGTTGTCGAACATGTGCGGCACGATGCTCGGGAAACGAAAACTGTCGCCGGCCTCGAGCACGTGGGCCTGGTTGTCGAGCCACAGCCGCAGGCTGCCGGACAGGATGTAGCCGGCCTTCTCGCCGGTGTGCTGCAGGAAGTCGGTGCCGGACGAGGCGCCGGGATTGAGCGTGAGCTCGTAGAGTTCGAGCTGGCCCTTGCCATCCGGGGTGAGCGCTTCCTTGACGACGCCGCTCGCGGTGAGGCGCAGCAGCCGACGGCTGTTCTTGCGCACGATGTAGCGCTGCACGTCGCCGGGATCGGTGGTCTCGAAGAAATAGGAGATCGGCACGTCGAGCGCGATGCTGAGCAGGCGCAGCGTGCGGATCGACGGCATGGCGCGCGCGCGTTCGAGCTGGCTGATCATGCCGTTCGAGAGGCCGGTCTTGTTGGCGACGTCCTGGATCGAGAGGCCGGCGCGCTGACGCAGCAGCCGCACGGTTTCGCCGAGGCGCTGGTCGACCGCATCGTCGGTCTCGATCGTCGGAGCGTCCTTCGGACCGTTGGTATCGCCGCGACCATCCATGTCGCTCTCCCATGCATCATCTCAGCCTTGGACCGCATCGGTCCGAGGCTTCAGTCGGAGTGAAAAGGTCGCGCATACTAGCAATGCGATTGACAGCTGTATTTAGTCATGATGAACTTTTGATCGAAAAATTTAGAAGCACTAAAGCCCACTCCTGTCCCCTGCCGGGGTCTCGGGGCGCGGGAGACGGTGCCGTGTGCGACAACGGAGAGTGGGTCATGGCAAACGACACCGGCAGGTTCGGCGTTGGGGCAGTGCATCTCGGTAGTCCGAATCGCCGTCAATTCTTCCAGCTCGGGGCCGGCGCCGCGGCGGGATGGAGCCTCGCAGGCAATGCTTTCGCCCAGACCGAGCGCCCGACCAATCCGCCGGACAAGCCGCGCGGGCAGGTGATTGCGGCGCTGTCGCAGGAGCCGACCGTCTTCCATCCGCTGATGCCCGGCATCGAGGTCGATCAGGGCGTCTGGTGGCAGGTGTTCTCGCTGCTCTGGTACATCGATCCCGAGGGCAATTTCGTTCCCGATCTGGCGCGCGAGGTCCCGACCATCGAGAATGGCGGCCTGTCGGCCGACGGCCTGACCTGGAAGATCAAGCTGCGCAGCGACGTGAAGTGGCATGACGGCACGCCGTTCACGGCCGACGACGTGAAGTTCTCGCTCGAGCTGATCAACAATCCCGATTTCCGCGCGCGCAGCCGCGTCGGCCACAGCCTCGTGAAGGACATCAAGGTCGTCGCGGCGGACGAGATCCACTGGCGAATGGAAGCTCCCTATTCGCCCTATATGTCGATCCTGGGATCGCTGACCTTCATCGTGCCCAAGCACATCCTGGAGAAGGTGTCCGATCCGAACGCCTCGCCGTTCCACAATGCGCCTGTCGGCACCGGACCGTTCCGCTGGGGCGAGCGCGTGCCCGGCGACCACATCCTCCTGAATGCCCACACCGGCTATCACGGCAAGGGGCCGTACGTCGAACGCGTGGTGTTCAAGTACATCCCCGACCTCACCGTGCTCTACACCCAGTTCCGCACCGGCCAGGTCGACTACACCGGGCTGCAAGGCATCCTGCCGAACTTCGTGCAGGAGGCGAAGACGCTGAAGGGCCGCAAGATCTTCGTCTCGGCGACGTCCTCGGTGGAGCATATCGCGCCCAACCTGGATTTCGGTCCCTTCGCCGACCGCGCGGTGCGCGAGGCGCTCTATCTCGCTATCAACAAGCAGGCGATCATCGACGCGCTCTATTACGGCCTGCCGACGCAGACCGAGAGCTTCGTGCCGCAGCAGGCGTGGTCGTTCCAGAAGGGCCTGCCGCAGCACAAATACGATCCCGCCAAGGCCAATGCGCTGCTCGATGCGGCGGGATGGGTTCGCAGCTCCAGCGGCGTTCGCGAGAAGGGCGGCGTCAAGCTCGAATTCACCAACTCGACGACGTCAGGCAATGCGGTGCGCGAGCAGACCCAGCAGCTCCTGGTCCAGGACTGGCGCGCGATTGGTGCTGCGATGCGCGTCAACAACATGCCGGCGGCGGTGATCTGGGGCGACTTCTGGCAGCAGTCGAAGTTCAACTCGGTGCTGGTGTCGGTGAACTTCATGCTGGGCAGCGACCCCGACGTGACGCCGCGCTTCGGCTCCGGCGCCATTCCCGCCAAGGGCGGCCGCGGCTACAACACCTATCAGTACCAGAGCCCGGAGGCCGATCGTCTTCTCGCCGAAGGCGCCAAGCAGTTCGATCTGTCGCAGCGCAAGACCACCTATGGCGATCTGCAAAAGCTGATCCGCAACGACCTCGCGATCCTGCCCATGTTCCAGGGCTTCATCGCCGAAGGCGTGAAGGAAGGGCTGCAGGGTTTCCGTCCCAACATCAACACCTCCATCAATTGCTGGAACATCCGCGAATGGTACTGGGCCTGATGGCTCCGGCTCGCTGGATCGGCTGAGATGGCCCGTTATGTCGTCAATCGCCTGGCGCAGGCGATCATGCTGCTTGTGATCGTCTCGGCGATCGGATTCGCCCTGCTGCATCTGGCGCCGGGCGGTCCGCTCTCGCAATTTGCTGCCTCCGCGCAGATGACGCAGGAGGATCTCGACCGCGTCACCAGGCAGCTCGGCCTCGATCGGCCGCTGCCGATCCAGTATCTCGACTGGTTCGGCCGCATGCTGAAGGGCGATTGGGGCAAGTCCTACCGCGACGGCGAGGCGGTGCTGTCGGTGATCTCCTCGCATCTCGGCGCAACGCTGGAGCTGATGGCGACAGCGACGATCATTGCGGTGCTGCTCGGCTGCTGGATCGGTATCCTTGGCGCGCTGCGCCGCTACTCGCTGTTCGACACGCTCGCGACCGTCGGCGCCATGATCGCGCTGTCGATCCCGACCTTCTGGTTCGGCCTCGTCACCATCTACGTGTTCTCGGTGAAGCTCGGCTGGCTGCCGGCCGGCAACCGCGAGACCGTCGGCGACGGCTCCTTCCTCGACCTGCTGCATCATCTGATCGCGCCCGCCCTGGTGCTGGCGCTGGTCGAGACCGCGATGTGGGGCCGTTTCATGCGCTCCTCGATGCTCGAGGTCATCAACCAGGATTACATCCGTACCGCACGCGCCAAGGGCATGCCGGAATGGCGGATCCTCACCGTGCACGCGCTTCGCAATGCGCTGCTGCCGATGATCACGGTGGCCGGCCTCCAGTTTCCGACGCTGCTCGGCGGCGCGCTGGTCGCCGAGACCGTGTTCACCTGGCCCGGCATGGGGCGTCTGTTCCTCGATTCCATCGGCTACCGCGACTATCCCGTGGTGATGGGCATCCTGATGTTTTCGGCGACCATGGTGCTGATCGGCTCGCTGCTCGCCGACATCTTCTATGCCGTCGTCGATCCGCGCATCCGGGTGGGTTAGCGATGACGAGCGCGGTTCTCTCCACCGACCAGCTCGCGCCCGGCCAGGCCGCATGGCGGCGCTTCCGCCGGCACCGGCTCGCGCTTGCGGGCGCTGTGATCATCCTCGTTCTCGTCCTCGGCTCGGCGTTGGGTCCTTACCTGCTGCCGTTCGACGACACCTATATCGACATCATGAAGCGGTTCGCGCCGCCGCTCTCGGGCGCACACATCCTCGGCACCGACGAGCTCGGCCGCGACGTGCTGGCGCGGCTGATGATGGGCGGACGGGTGTCGCTCTCGATCGGCATCGTCGCGATGGTGATCGCGATGGCGGTCGGCATCGCCGTCGGCGCCTTCGCCGGCTTCTATGGCGGTGTGGTCGGTGCGGTCCTGATGCGGCTCGTCGACGCCGTGCTGTGCTTTCCGACCATCTTCCTGCTGCTTGCGCTCGCCGCGCTGACCGAGCCCGGCCTCGTCACCACCACCGTGCTGATCGCGGCGACCGCCTGGATGAGCGTTGCCCGCGTCGTCGAGGCCCAGGTTCGTTCGCTCAGGGAGCGCGAGTTCGCGGTCGCCGCCGTCGCGTTCGGCTCGTCGAACCTGCGCATCATGTTCCACGAGCTCGTGCCCAACGCGATCGCGCCGATCGTGGTCGCGGCGACGCTGAACGTCGCCAAGGCGATCCTGCTCGAATCCTATGTCAGCTATCTCGGCTACGGCATCCAGCCGCCGGCCGCGAGCTGGGGCAACATGCTCAACAACGCGCAGATCTATCTCACCAGCGCGCCGTGGCTCGCCATTGCGCCGGGCCTCGCCATCACGCTCGCGGTCACGAGCTTCAACTTCCTCGGCGACGGCCTGCGCGACGCGCTCGATCCCAGGATGAATATCCCATGACGAGCAGATTTGCTTCGATCGAACTGAGGTCCAGAGTGCCCCATGTCCCCGCCGCTCAACCGTATAAATAGCGACGAACGCCTGCCGGCGCAGGCCGACGTCGTCGTCATCGGCGGCGGCGTCATCGGCGTCTCGGCTGCCTATCATCTGGCGAAGAAGGGACTTTCCGTCGCGCTCGTCGAGAAGGGGCATGTCGGCGGCGAACAGTCGAGCCGCAATTGGGGCTGGTGCCGCCAGCAGGGCCGCGCGCGTGAGGAGATTCCGCTGGCGCGCGAGGCGCTGCGGCTGTGGGAGGACATGCAGAACGACGCCGGCGTCGATGCCGGCTTCCGCCGCACCGGCGTCTTGTTCCTGACCAAGAGCAAGGACGAGCTCGCCGGCTGGGAACGCTGGGCCGCGATCGCGCGCGAGCAGCAGGTACACTCCACCGTCCTGACGCCGGCGGAGGTCGCCGAGCGCATGCCCGGCAATGCCGACAAATGGGTCGGTGGCCTGCACACGCCGAGCGACGGCCGCGCCGAGCCGTCGATGGCCGTGCCCGCGCTTGCGACTGCCGCGCGAAAGCACGGCGTTACGATCCACCAGGGCTGCGCCGCGCGCGGGCTGGAGACGACCGGCGGGCGGGTCAGCGCCGTCGTCACCGAGAAGGGCACCATCCGCGCGCAATCCGTGCTGCTGTCGGGCGGGGCATGGTCGTCGCTGTTCTGCCGCCGTCACGGCATCGAGCTGCCGATCGGTCTCGTCAACGCCACCGCGTGCCGGACCACGCCCGGGCCGGAGATCACGTCGGGTGCGCTCGGTACCGATTTTTACTGCATCCGCCGCCGCCTCGACGGCGGCTTCACGCTGGCGCTGCGCAACCGCGGCACGGTCGAGCTGTCGCCCGATCTGTTCCGCTACGCGCGCACCTTCTGGCCGACCTATCTGCATCGCCGCAACGGACTGAAGATGTCGTTCGGCAAGTCGTTCTTCGACCAGCTCGTGCGCGGCACCAGCTGGAGCCTCGACAAGCCGTCGCCGTTCGAGACCGAGCGGGTGCGCGACCCCGCGCCCGACATGTCGCTGGTCAATGCGGCGCTCGCATCGCTGATCAAGTCCAATCCCGAGTTGAAGGACATCGAGATCGCGGAAGCCTGGGGCGGCACGATCGACTGCACGCCCGATACGATCCCGGTGATCTCGCCGGTCGATGCGCTGCCGGGCTTCTTCCTCGCCACCGGCTTCTCCGGCCACGGCTTCGGCATCGGCCCTGCGGCCGGCAAGCTCGCCGCCGACATCGTGACCGGCTCGACGCCGCTGGTCGATCCTGAGCCCTACAGCCACAAGCGCATGATCGACGGCCGCCGGCTCGCGCCGGTCAGCCCGTTCTGAGGGCCTTGGCCGCATGACGGTTCTCTACAAGGCCAACATGGTGCGCGGCGCGGAGTGGGCGCGCTTCTTCGCGGAGCGCGCGCCGCATCTGCCGTTCCGGCTCTGGCCCGACATCGGCGATCCCGCCGAGGTGCGCTATCTCGTGGCGTGGGTGCCGCCTGATAACATCGCGGCGACCTTTCCAAACCTCGAGCTGGTCTTCTCGGTCGGCGCCGGCGTCGACCAGTTCGACGCCAGCAAACTTCCACCGCACATCCCGCTGGTGCGCATGCTGGAGCCCGGCATTGCCGAGACCATGGTGGAATACGTCACCATGGCCGTGCTCGCCCTGCATCGCGATCTCCTGCACTTCATCGCCCAGCAGAAGGAACAGGTCTGGCGCGAGATCCGGATCACGCCGGCGAAGCGGCGGCGTGTCGGCGTGATGGGGCTCGGCCAGCTTGGCCAGGCCGTGCTCGAACGCCTCAAGGCGTTCGGCTTCCCGCGTCTCGGCTGGAATCGCTCGCCGCGCGAGATCGAGGGCGTTATCTGCCATGCGGGCATGGACGCCTTGCCCGACTTCCTTGCGCAGACCGACATTCTCGTCTGCCTGCTGCCTCTGACCGATGAGACGAGCGGGATCCTGAACGCGGACCTGTTCGCGCGCCTGCCGCGCGGCGCCTCCCTGGTCAATGTCGGGCGCGGCCCGCATCTCGTCGAGGCCGATGTCCTCGCGGCTCTCGACAGCGGCGCACTCTCGGGGGCTGTCCTCGACGTCACCGATCCCGAGCCGCTGCCGGCGGGCCATCCATTCTGGAGCCATCCGCGCATCCTGCTGACGCCGCACAACGCCAGCATGACCACGCCGGATACGGCCGTCGACTATGTGCTCGACGTCATCGCACGTCACCGTCGCGGCGAGGAGTTGCCGGGGCGTGTCGATCGTACGCGCGGCTACTAGGACACTCGCATGAACATCGGCGCCAGCAGATCTGACCAAGTCATTGCCGAAGCGCAGGGGCCGGTGCTGTCGGTCGCGGCCTTGACCACGTCCTTCATGCGCGAGCGGCAATGGATCCCCGTCGTCCGCAACGTGTCGTTCGACGTCGCGCCGCGCGAGACCGTGGCGATCGTCGGCGAGTCCGGTTCGGGCAAGAGTGTCACTGCGCTGTCGATCATGCGGCTCATTCCGAAGGAGAGCGGGCGGATCGAAGGGCGCGTCACGCTCGCCGGCCGCGATCTCCTCGCGCTGCCCGAAGCGAGCATGAAGGACATCCGCGGCAACGACGTTGCCATGATCTTCCAGGAGCCGATGACGAGCCTCAATCCGGTGCTCACCATCGGCTTCCAGATTGCGGAAGCGCTGATCCAGCATCGCGGCATGTCGCGGGCGGCGGCCGAGGCCGAGACCGTCCGGCTGCTCGACCGCGTCCGCATCCCCGCCGCGAAATCTCGCTTCCACGAGCATCCGCACCGCTTCTCCGGCGGCATGCGCCAGCGCGTGATGATCGCGATGGCGCTGGCCTGCAAGCCGAAACTCCTGATTGCCGACGAGCCGACCACCGCGCTCGACGTCACGATCCAGGCCCAGATCCTGGAGCTCCTGAAGGAGCTCCAGCAGGAAGAGGGGATGTCGATCCTCTTCATCACCCACGACATGGGCGTGGTCGCGGAGATCGCGGACCGCACGGTCGTGATGTATGGCGGGCAGGCGGTGGAGACCGATGCGACGTCGCGCATCTTCGCCGCGCCCTCGCATCCCTACACCCGCGCGCTGCTCGCGGCGGTGCCTCGCCTCGGCTCGATGGACGGGCGTCCGCGGCCGATGCGCTTTCCGATTGTCGACAAGGTCACCGGCACCTCAGATGAGCCGACCGAGACACCGGATACGGTCTCGACTGCCGAGCGCCCGCTGCTCGAGGTCTCGAACCTCACCACGCGCTTTCCGATCCGCTCGGGATTGTTCGGCAAGGTCTCCGGCCGCGTCCACGCGGTCGAGAACGTCTCCTTCACCTTGCACGCCGGCGAGACGCTGGCGCTGGTAGGTGAATCCGGCTGCGGCAAGTCGACGACCGGCCGCTCGATCCTCAAGCTGCTCGAGCCGGACAGCGGGACGGTCCTGCTCGACGGCCGGGATGTGCTGGCGATGAACGGCCGCACCTTGCGCGACTTCCGCAAGCAGATGCAGATCGTGTTTCAGGATCCGTTCGCGAGCCTCAATCCGCGCATGTCGGTGGGCACGGCGATCGCAGCGCCGCTGCTGGCCAACGGCCTCGCCACCGCTGCGCAGGGGCGCGACAAGGTCGCCGACCTGCTCGTGCGCGTCGGCCTGACCGCCGACATGGCCCGCGCGCTTCCCGCACGAATTCTCCGGCGGCCAGCGCCAGCGCATCTGCATTGCGCGCGCGCTCGCGCTCGGGCCGAAGCTGATCGTCGCGGACGAGGCGGTCTCGGCGCTCGACGTCTCGGTGAAGGCGCAGGTCGTCAACCTGATGCTCGACCTTCAGGCCAGCATGGGCCTTGCCTACCTCTTCATTTCCCACGACATCGCGGTGGTCGAGCGCATGAGCCACCGGGTCGCGGTGATGTATCTCGGCGAGATCGTCGAGATCGGCCCGCGCGCAGCCCTGTTCGGCAATCCGCAGCATCCCTATACGAAGAAGCTGATGGCCGCCGTGCCGGTCCCCGATCCCGCGCGCCGCGGCACCAGGCGCGAGGCCTCCAACGACGAGATCAGGAGCCCGGTGCGCGCGCCGGACTACCAGCCGCCGGTGCGGCAATATCGCGAGGTCTCGCCTGGTCACGTCGTCCAGGTGTGGGGCGAGGAGTGGTCGGCCTGAGGCGCGCAGGATGCGGTACGTTTCCGATGACGTGACCGAACGCATGAGTTGACGTGTACGAAGCAGGCAAGTGTAGATAGGTTTGATGTCGGCGAAAGCGCCGGGCAGATGCAGACTCGTCCTCCGGAAATCGTGACCAGATCGAACGACAGGGAGCTGCGGAATGTGAACGATCTCATATTCCATCACACTCTTCTCGAGCTACCAATTCCGCAAGAAATTGCCGCACCCGAAGCTAACTGACAGACACGGGTGAGATGCAATGCCTGCGAAGCCGCGTGCTCGCAGCTTTGGATTGGCTCTCGTCTTGCTTGCGAGCAAGCCAGCCCCATCACTCAGCACAGATTTTTCAGAAATTGGAATCAGGGGAATCGCAAGACGCGTCCACGAGGCTGCCTCTATTCGGGGTCGGCCGGTAGGCTGCTACTTACCCAAGAAGGAGCTCACCAATGAAGCTAGGCGATGCAGTTTCCAGTGCAGTGTCCGAAACGAGGCAAGTCGGCAATCTTCGGATCGCTCGTTCCAGCCTAATCAAATCGGCCCATCTTCTTGAAAGAATTGGGCTCGCAGCCGTTGGGGCCTCTTGCGGCCTCTATGTGGGCGCGACCCTGTTGCGTCAGAGAGACGGACTGTTTGAAAGCGGCTGGATTGTGCTGATGACCACGCTCTACGGAGCTCTCAGCTATTATGTCGGAATTGATTTGTCTCGCAGTGTCGCTCGGAAGTCGATCTCGAGCCTCTCGGAAGAATACACCGGTTCCGAGGCGGTTGAGATCATGAGCGCGGCCGGAACGTTCGTCGCCGCCATTGCCGCAACCCTGTCAGTCAGCATCCTTGTCCTTGATCAAAATCTCCCCAACGGCCTGATAGGCTTTGTTGCCGGCTGTTGGGTGGTTGGCTCTTCGCTTCAAGTTGCGGCGGGCACGATGGCTCGCAGCTACGAAGCGTCGATGGACAAGGAATGAAGGACTGCGCTCACGGAGAGCGTCTGCCAGGCGTGGTGACGCGGACACGAGCCGCAGTGTTGGAGCGGGCCTCAGGTACGGGGTGAGTAGCCACGAATCATCGCAACCTCCGTCGTTCAACGCTGCGTGCTGACGATTTTTGGTGGCGCTGCCGTTCGCATCGGGCAATGCCGCTGTTTGGAAGCCGTATCGGTACTGAGCAACCTGAGTTTATCGCGCAACAAACAAGACGTGCCATCATGATGATGTTGGGATATCGTCCCCGCGCCGTGGTCCAAAATTCTGCTAACCGCCAACCACAGGATCGGTGGAGCCAATGCAGATTGCGGAGTGGCTCGAGAAGCTGGGACTTGGGCAGTACGCAGAGCGTTTTGTCCAAAATGGCGTCGACATGGGCGTCCTTCCCGAGCTGATGGACGAGGACTTCGATAAGCTCGGAGTCCTGCTCGGCCATCGCCGTAAAATGCTGCGTGCTATTGCCGACCTCGATCCCGCCGCGTTGATCGCATCGCCGACTCCTCCTCACGACGCCGAGCGGCGCCACCTCACCGTCATGTTTTGCGATCTGGTCGGCTCGACCGCACTCTCGGCGCGTCTCGATCCCGAGGATATGTGGGAAGTGATCCGGGCCTATCGCGCTGCCTGCGCGAGGGTCATTTCCGCCTATGACGGCAGCATAGCCAGGTTCGTTGGCGACGGAATACTCGTCTATTTCGGCTATCCGCGCGCCCACGAGGATGACGCGGAGCGCGCAGTGCGCGCGGGCCTCGACGCCATCTCTGCGATGCGACAGCTCAAGACGAGCGGCGACGAACGGGTTGAGTTGCGGATCGCAATCGCGACCGGGCTTGTGGTGGTCGGCGACCTCATCAGCGGAGATGCGTCAGAGGAGAGCGCAACGGTCGGCGATACACCAAACCTCGCTGCCCGGCTCCAGAGCCTGGCGGAGCCGGGAGCGGTCGTCGTTGCCTCGTCGACGCGCCGGCTGCTCGGTGATCTCTTCACTTTTCGCAACCTCGGCCGCCGCGAGGTCAAGGGGATATCCGAACCCATCGCGGTCTGGGCGGTCGAGGGAGCGCCCGCATCGGAAAGTCGCTTCGAGGCGGTCCACGCGGCGCGCTCGATCGGCTTTGTCGGCCGCAAGGAGGAGATCGAACTCACGCTCTCGCGCCAGCGGTTGGCATGGCAGGGGCAAGGGCAGATGGTGCTGATCTCCGGCGAAGCCGGCATTGGCAAGTCGCGCATGGTCGCAATGCTGTCCGAAAGCCCCGTGTTGGGGGCGCACCGCCGCGTGCGATATCAGTGCTCGCCGTACCACACCAACAGTGCGCTTCATCCCTTTGTCGCGCAACTCGAGCGCGCTGCCGGCATTTGCTCGCACGACACGCCCGGGCAAAAGCTCGACAAGCTCGAGGCGATGCTGGCGCTTGGAACGCAGCAGGTTGCCCGGGCGACAGCGCTCATTGCGGCACTGCTTTCGATCCCAACCGGCGACCGTTATCCGCCGCTCGGTCTGAGCCCGGCGCAGCTGCGACGACAGACCTTTGCCACCCTTCTCGATCAGCTTGAGGGATTGGCGCGAGAGCAGCCCCTGCTGATCATCTGCGAGGATATGCATTGGGCCGATGCCACGACACTTGAACTGTTCGATCTCACGGTCGACCGGATCAGGCGACTGCCGATACTCGTGCTCATGACGTCGCGGCCGGAGTTCGAGCCCTCCTGGTCGGGCCTTGCCAACGTCACTCTGTTGCGGCTCGACCGGCTCGATCGGCAGGACACGCGGGCGCTGGTCGAGCAGGTGACTGTCGGTCGCCAGCTGCCACGCGAGATGATGAAGCAGATCATCGACAGGACGGATGGCGTCCCGCTATTCGTCGAGGAATTGACCAAGATGGTGCTGGAGTCCGGATGGCTCGTCGAAGGTGCCGGGCGCTATCGCCTCGAAAGTCCGCTCCCGCCGCTGGCTATTCCCGCGACGCTGCAGGATTCGCTGATGGCGCGGCTCGACCGGCTGGCTCCGGTCAAGGAGGTGGCGCAGATAGGCGCCGCCATCGGCCGCGACTTCTCGTACGCGCTGCTGAGATATGTGGCGGGACGCGATGATCTGACGCTGAGCGCTGCGCTGGGGCAACTCGAGGAGGCCGAACTGCTGGTGTGTCGCGGGGCTCCGCCCGAGGCAAACTACAGTTTCAAGCACGCTCTCGTTCAGGAGGCGGCCTACGAGAGCCTGCTCAAGAGCAAACGGCAGGTGCTTCACACGCGCATCGGCGATGTCCTGCGCGAAAAGTTTCCAGTCGTCGCCGAGACCGAGCCGGAAGTTCTGGCACACCACTTCACCGAGGCTGGGCTGAACGAGGTCGCCCTCGAGTGGTGGCGCAAGGCGGGCCAGCAGGCGCTGAAACGCTCGGCCTATTCCGAGGCAATTGCGCATCTCGGCAAGGCGATTGCCATCGCCGATGAGTTGCCTGACGAGCCTCGCCGGATGATGAGCAGGCTGCATCTTCAAATCGCATATGGCCGCGCGTTAAGGGGCGGCCTCGGGCACAGCGCCCCCGAAACGGTAGCCGCATGGACGCGCGCCCGGCAGTTCGCTGCCGACATCAATGATCCGGTGGAACTTGCGCCGATACATTCGGGCCTCTTCAATGCCTGTCTGACACACGGCGAACTTGCTCCAATGCGGGAACTGGCCGACGCCATCATGAGTGCCGCGGAGCGACGACCGGACGCGCCGGTGGCCGCCGTCGTTGCGCATTGGACAGGCGGCGTCACCTGCTGGTTCGGGGGCGACTATTTGAACGCGAGAACGCATCTCGAGCGGGCACTGGCGATCTATGGTGCCGAGCCGGATCCCGCGACGTTCAGGCCCTCGGCGCTGGATCTGCCGTTCGTGATCATGAGGTTTCTTGCTCTGGTGCTTTGGCCGCTTGGCAGCATCGCTCGCGCGCGCCGGCTCGCAGCCGAAGCGGTGAGCGCTTCGGGAGAACAACGGGCGCTGTCCCGGGCCAATGCGCTTGTTCATCGGGCCGTGTTCGACGGACTGTGCGGGGGCATGTTGCAGCAGACGGATACCATCCTGGCGCTTGGTCTCGCGCGCGACCACACGATGCCGCTGTACGTGGCCGCCGGTACCTATCTGAATGGCCTCGCCAAGTGGCGTGCCGGCGACCGGATGGCCGGACTGACGGAAATGCGTCGCGGATGGACCATGCTGCGCGAGAATGACTGCTACCTCTGTGAACCGTTTTGGGGGATGCAGGTCGCGATGGCGGATGCAGAGGTGGGCCAACTCGAAACCGGGCTGGAGATCTTGAGCGAATTGATCGCATGGGCGGGACAATCCGGTCAGCATTGGCTTGATGCCGAGCTGCATCGCGTCCAGGGCGAGCTTTTGTCGCGACATGACCCTCCGGACGATTCCGGGGCCGAAAATGCCTTCAACCGGGCGCTGGAAATCGCACGCCACCAACAGGCGAAGACTTTCGAGCTGCGCAGCGCCATTGGACTTGCGCGCCTGCACAAGACAAATGGCCGAGCCGGCGCGGTTTTCGAACTGCTCGCTCCCGTCCTCGCCGAATTCGAGGCGGAACGAAATCTTCCCGAAGTCGAAGAAGCGAAAGAGCTGCTTAGGAATGGGCGTTAGCCGCGCCGCCATTCGATCGGCGCAACCGGCGCGCCGACTTCAAGCCGGAATAGGTCGGCATCCTGGTCTTCGATTCGGGGAGCCGTAGTCTTCCGGTTTTGACACAGCTTAACCTAATGTGGTGAAAGCTAAATACGCTTCTCTTGGTTGTGAACGCGAGTCTGCTGCGGCGGCGAATCCCGATCTCGGCTAGCACCAATGTTGTCGGATTGCTCAGTGCCTCAAGGCGCAGACTCCATCCCAGGGCCGGGCCATGCGGCGATTGGCTTGCCTTCGCCGGGGCAGGCGCAGCGACCAAAGCCCATTGGAGATCCAGTCGTGGTTCGCTTGCATGTCGAACGTTTCATTCGCAGCCGGATTGTTCGCCGATCCTTGGCGCTCGGGATCATCGCTCTGAGCGGATGGACCCTGTTGCCGTATGTGACCTACCGAATCGCTCCCTCCGCCTATGTCAATGCCGAGCTCATGCGGGTGACTGCACCGATGGCGGGTCAGCTCTCGTCAGATCTTCCACGCAAGGGTGAATATTTCCAGCGCACCCGGGTGGTGCCGCTGGTCGAGGCGCGTTCGCCGGATCGCCGGCACCTCATGGACCTTGATCAGCAGCTCGCCATGTCCACCAAACGCGCCGAGCTCGCACGTCGGCAACTGGAGGAAATCGCCGAGCTCGATCGCAAGCTCGGCGAGCGCAGCGAGGACTATCGTTTGGGGATGGTGGAGCGCCTGAGCCACGAGATCGGCGAAACGGAAGCTGAAAAAGGCGGCTGTCTCGCCGAGGCGCGGCAGCGGAACGATGTCGCGGGCCGGATGGAGAGGCTCGTGAAGCTCGGCATCAGTTCGCAGATCCGCTCCGGTGAGGCCCAGGCCTCGCAGGAGGCAACCGCAACGCGGTGCCAGATGGCCGATGAACGCCTGCAGCGCCTCAAGACCGAGATGGGGGCGGTCGAGAAGGGCATCTATCTTCGTGGCGATGCCAATGACGTGCCCTATTCTCAGCAGCAGCGCGAGCGGCTTGTCCTCCGCCGCCAGGAGCTCGAGACGGACCTGTTGCAGAACAGCTCACGCGCCGCGCAGCTGGCCGCGGAAATCGCAGAGGAGCGCACTCGACTTGATCGTCTCGATCACTACGATCTGTCCTTGCCCGCAGCCCATGTGGTCTGGTCGGTCGCGGCCAGCCCGGGCTCGATGGTCACGGAAGGGCAATCGGTCTTCGATTTTGCAGATTGCGAGCGTCGGTTCATCGTTGTTGAACTCCCCGAGCGTGATTTCGAGAAGATCAAGGCCGGAGATGCGGCTACCGTCCGCCTGATTGGGAGCCGCGAATGGAAGACCGGCCAGATCCGGCAAGTCCGCGGATCGGCAGCCTACGGCGATGATCGGCTGCTTGCGGCTCGGGTGCCGCGGCCTGATCCGGGCAACATCACCGTAGAGATATCGCTTCCGCCCAATGAGACGTCGGCCGACCGCAACGGCTCCTGCGATATCGGACGGTTGGCTGAGGTGCGCTTCGAGCGCAGCGCCGACGGCCTGCTACGATTGGTCAGCTCGAAGTTGAAATGGCTGACCGCTCGCCTGGAGCTCGACCAGTCGTCCCTGTAAGCGAGATGTTCCATGCAGGCCATGACTCTGCCTCTCTCTCAGCTGTTCGCGCCGATGATGGGCATCTTTGCGGCGATGTACCTGTTGGCGCCGACCTTTCCAGTCGCGCGCCCTTGGGCGCGAGTCGCGGTCTTTGTCGTGGTTTGGCTCGTGGTCGCCCGCTATCTCGAATGGCGTATTTGCACCACCGTGCTGCCGGCAAGCGGGAGCTGGTATCAGGTCGGCTGGATCTGGTTCTGTCTGTTCGTCGAGCTTCTGACCTTCACAGATCAGTTCATTCTCTATCTGACTTTCCTTCGCAGGACCGATCGCCGCAGCGAAGCAGATCAGCACGAGCGTCGGCTTCGCAGCCTGCCGGATGACGAGCTGCCCTCGGTCGACGTCTTTATTCCGACCTATGACGAGCCATTCGAGGTGCTGGAAAAGACGATCACTGGCGCGCTGTGCCTGGGCTATCCAAATTTCCAGGTCTGGGTCTTGGATGATGGTCGCAGGCCTTGGCTCAGGGAACTCTGCAAGCAAAAGGGCGCGGGCTATCTCACGCGCGCCGACAACTTGAATGCCAAGGCCGGCAATATCAATCATGCCCTGACGAAGACGAGCGGCGAATTCTTCGCGATCTTTGATGCGGACTTCGTGCCGCAGCGCAATTTCCTGATGCGCACGATGGGCTTCTTCGCCGATCCAAAGATCGGAATCGTTCAGATCCCGCACACCTTCTACAATGAGGACCCGATGCAGGCGAATCTCGGCCTGCACAGGGGACTGCCGGACGAGCAACGGTTCTTCTTCGATTCCATCATGCCGGCGCGCGACGGCTGGGATGGTGCCTTTTGTTGTGGTTCCAACTCCGTCACGCGTCGCGCAGCACTCCGCGCGGTGGGCGATGCCTTGCCGACCCAGTCCATTACGGAAGACATGTTGTTGACGCTGGTCCTGCTGCGCAAGGGGTACGTCACTCGCTATCTACGCGAGCCGCTGGCGATTGGACTGGCGCCGGAAAGCCTTGACGCCTTTTTCGTGCAGCGGCAACGCTGGGCGCGTGGCGCGATCCAGACGCTGTATCTCGCCGACGGCCCGCTCGGCCCCGGACTGGGCTTGATGCATCGGCTCCTCTTCTTTCCGACGCATTGGCTCTCAATGGGCCTGCGGGCGCTCGCGGTCGTGTTGGTTCCGATCGTGTTCATGTGGACTGGGCTAGCGCCTGTCGTCGACGTCACTCCTGAGTCCGTCTTCTATTACTTGTTCCCCGCGATCCTGGCGCTTAACGGCGGCATCTCCTGGTTCGCGCCGCACGAGCACTTTCCGCTCGCCGCTCAGGTATCGGCGACTATCCAGAGCTTCAAGATCTTGCCAACGGTGCTCGGGACTCTCGTCAAGCCGACGGGGCATGCGTTCAGGGTAACGCCCAAGGGCGCAGCCGCGCGACGCGCAAGCTACGCCGCGGAGATATTCTGGCCATCGGCGGGTCTGATGGCGTTGACGGTCGTCGGCGTGGTTCTCAACACCATCCCGGAATGGCGGATCATCGATCATCCGAGCGCTTTACCGATGGTCGCCTTCTGGTCGGTCGTGAACATCGTCGTGCTCTTCTTCGTCTGCATGACCTCGCTGCAGGCGCGGATGGGACGTGCCGAGGAGCGTTTCGATGTCGATGAATCAGTCTTGATCCTGACTGGGACCGGCGAGGTGCTTTCTGGGCGCGTGAGCAACGTCTCCCTCTCTGGCGCCGGCGTTCTGCTCGGCGCCGGCATTGACTGTCCTCGTGCTGGAGAACCGCTGCGCGTGCACATCGCGCAGGTGGGGTGGATCGACGCGATGGTCGTGCAACAAAGAGGCCATCTCGTCGGGCTGCAGTTCCATTTGCCGCAGTCGCTTGAACGAGACCTGCTGATCCGCAAGCTCTTTACCGTCGCCCGCCTGAGGGGCAACGGCGTCATCGCGTGCTCGGTGAACAGGGCGATGCTCAAGAACATCTGGTCAATGGCCGCGCCGTCGCCCCACATTGTTGCAGGCGGCGCCAAGCCCGCGCCGCTTTCGCCGACCGAACGTCTGCCGGCAGAGAGCCTGGTCATTCGGCCTCAACCGCGGATCGACGACTTGGCACATCTTGCCGGAGTTCGAAGCCGTCATCCGGCGAGTTTTACTGAACCTCACTTTGGTCGAGTGGCCGGCACAGTGCTCGAGGCCGTCAAGCTGAGCTGATTGCTGTGTTATCCTTCTCGTCCGACCAGTCCATGGGCTATCGATCGACGGTCAGGCCGCTCATCGATGCCGTCAGTCTCCTTCCGGTGCTCTGCCAAAAACCTCAACCGGAACGAGCAACCATTCCTTAGCCCAAGGCGTTTACGGGGTTGAGGGTGGAGGGAGCGTCTCTTGATCGATCACCGTAGTGATGTTCGCCAGGGGCGTCTGACGCTCTGGGCCTCCGCATTTGTGGCGGTCGCTTGCTTGGCGATGGTCGCGCTCAGCGGCTGGCGGGAGTGGTCCTCGCGACAGACGCTGCTGAAGGGCTCCGAAACGGACATGGCCAATCTGGCCCGGTCGGTGACGCAACACGCGGACGATACGTTCGAACTCGCGGACACCGTTCTCAATGTGTTGGTTGGCCAACTCGAACTCGAGGGAACCAGCCCGGCGGCAATCGCCAAGATTCAGACCTTTCTTTCCCGGCGCAAAGCCGCGAACCGGATCCGCGCCGTGTTCGTCTATGACGAGACCGGCCGCTGGCTCGCGACCAGCGAGCCTGTGGATTTCGCCAGTCTCAACAACAGCGACCGAGAGTATTTCCAGCATCATCGCGCCGTGGCTGACCGGGGAACCTTCATCGGGCCACCAGTGAGGAGCAGGTCGGGCGGGCAATGGATCATCACCGCGTCAAGGCGCTTCAATCATCCTGACGGCAGTTTTGCCGGAGTGGCTCTTACCACGATCGATGTTGACTACTTTCTGCAATTTTATCGCGGGTTCGACGTTGGCCAGAACGGCTCAATTTCACTGGCGACAGCGAAAGGCATTGTCCTCGCGCGTAGCCCGGACAACGGATACACGGGCCGCGATCTGTCGAATGCACCGCTCTTTAGGAATTTCCGCGAGCGGCCGGCTGCGGGCGTCTACTACTTCACGTCGCCTCTCGACGGCGTTCGGCGACTGAGCTTTTATCAACTGAGCAGTCGCTACCCCGTTCTCGTGGTTGCGACGGAATCGGAAGACGACGTCTTGGCTCCATGGCGCAGGGCCGCGCTGATGCGCATGGCTGCGGTGCTGGGACTGATAGGAGGGCTCGCTGTTGCGGGGCTTTTGCTGGTGCGCCAGTTGCACCTGCGGCAAAAGATGGCCGCTGCCCTGATCGCCAAGGAGGCGGATTTTCGCCTCCTTGCGGAGCAGTCGGGAGACATGGTCATGCGCATCGCGCTCGATGGACGCATCCTCTATACGTCGCCGTCCAGCGCGCGGGTTCTCGGCTGGGCTCCGAACGAATTGGTGGATACGTCGGCCCTTGCCGGCATAAATCCCGCGGACCTGGCCCGGGTTGAGCAAACGATCTCCGCGCTGATGAACGGCGAAGCCGAGGAGGCTAGAATCACTTATCGCACTCGGCATCGCGAGAAAGGCGAGGTCTGGATCGAAACCGCGCTGCGCGTCGCAAGGAGCGCGCAGAGTGGAGACATCAACGGCGTGGTGGCGATCTCGCGCGACATGACCGAACGTAAGGACCTGGAGGATAAGCTGTCGGCTCTCGCCAGTTCGGATGGCCTGACGGCCCTGGCAAACCGCAGACACTTCGACGAGCGGCTGGAGGCGGAATGGGACCGGGCGAGGCGCGAAGGAACGCCTCTGTCGCTGTTGCTGATGGACGTCGATCATTTCAAGCGTTTCAACGATCAGTACGGGCATCAGGCGGGCGATGCATGTCTTCGCTCGGTTGCCGGGGTCCTGGCGGAGCAGGCCAGACGGCCTGCAGACGTAGCCGCTCGGTATGGTGGTGAGGAATTCGCCTTGCTGCTGCCAAACACCGACATGGGAGGGTGCGAGCAGGTCGGCGAGCGAATCCGGCAAGCGATTCAGGACCTCGGCATCCTCCACGCGCTCAACCCGCCATCCAAGCAGGTCACCCTCAGTATTGGTGGCGCCACACATATGTCGTTCGGCGACAAGGCGGATTGCACGTCGTTGATTGTGGCTGCGGATAAAGCGCTCTACGCCGCCAAGGAGAGCGGACGCAACCGCCTTGTGATGTCAGGGCAAGTCGTCGCGTGGCCCGGCTCGATACGGGCTTGAAGAGCAGCCCTAGCGCGGCGCGGCGTGCGCCTCACGAATTCACGTGCACGAAATCCCGCAGCAGCGGATAGATCTCGTTGTTCCAGCGCTTGCCGGAGAACACGCCGTAATGGCCGACGCCGGCCTGCATGTGGTGCACGCGGCGATAGGCGCGCACGCCGGTGCAGAGGTCTTGCGCGGCGAGCGTCTGGCCGATCGAGCAGATGTCGTCCTTTTCGCCCTCGACCGTCATCAGCCCCATGCGGCTGACGGCCTTGGTGTTCACCGGCCGTCCCCGATGCATCAGCTTGCCCTGCGGCAGCAGATGCTCCTGGAATACGTCGCGCACGGTCTCGATGTAGAATTCCGCGGGCAGATCCATCACCGCGAAATATTCGTCGTAGAAGGTCTTGATGGTTGCCGCCTTTTCCTTCTCGCCCTTGGCGATGTGGTTGGCGAGGTCCATGTGCTGCTTGATGTGCCGCTCGAGATTCATCGAGACGAAGGCGGTGAGCTGCACGAAGCCCGGATACACCTTGCGCAGCGCGCCGCGGCACTGCACCGGCACGTAGTTGATCAGGTTCTGCTCGAACCAGTCGATCGGCCTGCTCTTGGCGAACTCGTTCACCCTGGTCGGCTGGATCCGCGTGTCGATCGGCCCTGCCATCAGCGTCAGCGTGGCCGGCCGCGAGGGATGGTTGCCTTCGCACATGACGGCGGCGGCCGCGAGCGCCGAGACCGACGGCTGGCAGATCGCCACCATATGCGGGCGCGGGCCGAGCTGGCCGAGGAAGTCGATGAGATGATCAGTGTAGTCGTCGAGCCCGAAGCGGCCCTCGCTGCGCGGAATGTCGCGCGGATTGTGCCAGTCGGTGATGTAGACGTCGTGGTCCTGGAGCAGCGTCTTCACGGTGCCGCGCAGCAGCGTCGCGAAATGGCCGGACATCGGCGCCACCAGCAGCATGCGCGGCTGCTCGGGCACGCCCTGCTTCTTGAAGTGCAGCAGCGAGCCGAACGGGGTCGCGTAGGCGATCTCCTCGGTGACGGCGACCTCACGGTTGCCTACCATGACGCTGTCGATGCCGTAGGCCGGGCGATGGTAGGTGAGGGTGGAGCGCGAGATCAGCTCCAGCGCCGCCGAGAGCCGGCCGACGACCTGGTGCGACACGCCCTGCGGCACCAGGTTGAGGAATTTGAGCGCAGACGAGGCGCCCGCGCGCCAAGGCGCCGTCAGGTCCATCTGGTTCTGAAAGGCTTGATAATACATCGACATCATACTGAAGCGCCCACCTGTCCCATGGTGCCATGCAATATCGAAGCCAAAACTGAGTCAAATCGCCCGTAAAACTGGCACATCGCTTGCTCTTCAAGCGGGGTGTACACATTGGAAGCACAGGTAGTGGGCATGCCCGCGGGCCGGGCGGGGTGCCCATCTCAGGCGTGAGGGAAGAGGCCATATGGCGAAGGCGACACTGACCATCAGCAGCAAGAACTACTCGTCCTGGTCGCTGCGTGGCTGGCTGCTGACGAAGTTTTCCGGGCTCGATTTCGAGGAGATCGTGACCGCGCCCGACGATGCCTCCGCGCGCGCCGAAATCCTGTTGCTGTCGTCGTCGATCCTGGTGCCATGTCTGCGCCACGACGGCGCGACTGTCTGGGATACGCTGGCGATCGCCGAATACCTCAACGAGGTGATGCCGGACGCCGGCCTGTTGCCGGATGACCGCGTCCAGCGCGCTCATTGCCGCTCGATCTGCGGCGAAATCCATTCCGGCTTCACCACGCTGCGCGCCTCGCTGCCGGTCAATCTGAAGGGACACTTCCCCGGCTTCAAGATCTGGTCGCGCGCGCAGGCCGACATCGACCGCGTCTGGTCCATCTGGCGCGACTGCCTGGAGAAATCGGGCGGCCCGTTCCTGTTCGGTGAGAGGCGCACCATGGCGGATGCGATGTACGCGCCCGTGGTGACGCGCTTCGTGACCTATGACGTCAAGCTCGAGCCGCGTCTGAAGGCCTACGCCGATACCATCATGGCCATGCCCGAGATGCAGGAATGGATCGCGGCGGCCAAGGAAGAGCCGGCCGAGATCGAGGAGCTCGAGGTCGAATATTAGGCAGGCGTTGCGCCGGCCTGCCTGTTTCGGGGGCGGGGACCGGCTGGGGCGGCGGTGCGAGCCATGCCTTGTCCACCGTTAACCTTTGGCGCCGGCTCCAGGCTCGAGCCCCCCCGGCCGTCGCGCAGATATTGTGCGTGAAAACAGACCCGCATCGACATCTAGCCGTGAACAGGCGTGGACGAGGCGATTCGGCTGATTCGGACGCGATTCGTTCGAACCGCGTTCCGAAGGTTAAGGCGGAGCGCGGCCCCGTTGCATTTTGGAACAGAAGCCGCTGTCAGGCGACGCCGGAGTGCTTCACACGCGGCAAGCGCCAGCCGATCACGGTCGCTTCGACCGCGATGCCGGCCTCGTGGTTCTGCCAGCGTCCCTCGACATAGCGGCAGGCGAACGGCAGTTGATACGTTCCGCTGTGATCCTCGCACAGCACTTCGACCGGCAAGCCAGGAGGCGGTTCACCGGCTCCGTCGAATTCCGCCAGACGTCTATCGCGCGTTGCCATTCCAAAAATCTCCCCTAATCAAAGCCGCGGAAAGAGCGCCCATTTCTTCCGCGCGCGGTTCACTGCTCCCTGTCCCAAGGGAACAAGCCAAGCTCAACGCGAGAATGCGGTACGAGTGTGGTAGCGTCCGGCGGCTGTGCGCAAACAGCGCACATTGCCGTGATCAATTTGACGAGGAACCTGCATGCCGTTTCGAAGCGCCGGCGTCTGTGTCGTGATGTTGCTGCTCGCCACGCTGGCGATCGCGCCGCTCCGCGCGCAGGACGTGCCCGGCATCGAGATCTGCACCGTCGAGAAGACCATGGAGCGGCGCACGAGCTGCCTCCAGAGCAACGTCGATTTCCTCCAGAAGACGATCACCAAGCTCAACCTCGATCACCAGCAGAGGCTGGATGCCGCCAATCGCCAGATCGACGCGTTGAAGACGAGCCTTGCCGGCTTGCAGAAGACGCTCGGCGATCTCCAGGCCGCGCAAACGAAGATCGCGGAGGACGTGAAGAAGAAGCAGGACGCGCCGCCGGCCAAGGACGCGGCGAAATAGGCGCCGCGCTCACGCGACGCGATATCGCTCCATCACGCCGCGGTCGGGCTCATAGCCGAGCCCAAGCCCAGTCGGCACCGCGACATGGCCGGTGGCATCGACGTCGGCGCGGCCGCCCCAGAGGCAGGCTTCGCGCTTCAGGTAAAACATCTCGACGAACCCGTCGTCGCGCCCCGCCAGCAGATGCAAGGTCGCAAGCAGGCCGGGGCCGAAATACGGGGAATGCGGGACGATCTTGACGCCGAGCCGATCGGCGAGCGCCGCGACCTTCAGGAACTCCGTGATGCCGCCGACCTTGATCACCGACGGCTGGGCGTGGCTCACCGCGCCCGCATTCATCATCTGGCGGAATTGATATTCCGTGCAGGCGTTCTCGCCGGCGGCGACGCCGAGCCCGCCCTTGCTGCGGACCTCGGCGAGCGCGGCAAAATCCTCCGGTGGCCAGACCGGCTCCTCCAGGAACATCGGCTGCGCGTCCCGGCATGTCCCGGCGAACGCGATCGCCTGCTCGCCCGACAGCGGGCAGTTCATGTCCACCATCAGCGGTACGCCCGGCCCGATCGCCTCGCGCGCGGCATAGACCGCCGGCGCCGTGGTCTCGTGCAGCTTGATGGCGCCATAGCCGAGCGCGAGCGCCTTCTTGCATTCGGCCGCGATGT
Source organism: Bradyrhizobium sp. USDA 3311 (assembly GCF_054062495.1). Taxonomy (NCBI): domain Bacteria; kingdom Pseudomonadati; phylum Pseudomonadota; class Alphaproteobacteria; order Hyphomicrobiales; family Nitrobacteraceae; genus Bradyrhizobium; species Bradyrhizobium sp. USDA 3311. Next base: position 3,774,813 of record NZ_JBSSFI010000001.1, read on the forward strand.
TGTCGGGCGAGCCGATCCGCAACAGGCTCGCATAGGCCGGAATGGCCGGGCGCCTGGTCTCGCCGAGCAGGCGGTGCACCGGCACGCCCTTGATCTTCGCGGCGAGGTCCCACAGCGCGATGTCGAGCCCGGAGATCGCGAACATGGTGATGCCGTAGCGGCCGAACAGATGCAGATTGCGCTGGATCTGCTCCATCACCGCGGGAATGCCGGCGGCATCGGGAACCTCAAGCCCAAGTGCCTGCGGTGCGATCATCTCCTCGACGGCGCTGCGCGTGGTGCGGGGGCAGACATAGGCGAAGGCATCGCCCCAGCCGGTCAACCCGGCATCGGTCGTGACCTCGACGATCACCATGTCGAGCGCGGTGATGGCGGAGGCGCCCTGGCGGAAGCTCGCGACACCGGCGTCATAGGGGATGCGGATCTGGTGCGCCCGCACATCGGTGATCTTCATGACGCGGTTCCTCCTGCCTTCTTGTGAGCGGTTTCAAGGACGTCCCGAGTGTAGCCATGAACGCCGGGACGTTGCCAGTGGCTGTGCCGGCGTTATTCTCTTGCGGGACCGCAACGCCGATCAAGCGAAGCCCGCGGCGCTCCGTGCATCATGGTCGCGCTTCGAACGAGGGCCCGAACCACCATGAATCCAGCCCAGCGCGCGCTCTGGTATATCGAGAGCCATCTTGCCGAGCCGATGACGCTCGACGAGATCGCTGCGATCTCAGGCGTGTCGCGGTTCCACATCGTGCGCGCGTTTGCCGCAGCCACCGGCCTGCCGGTGATGCGCTACGTGCGCGCGCGGCGGCTGACCGAGGCGGCGCGCAGCCTTGCGAACGGCGCGCCGGACATTCTGTCGCTGGCGCTGGAGGCGGATTACGGCTCGCACGAAGCATTCACCCGCGCGTTCCGCGACCAGTTTGGCACCACACCCGAAGCGGTGCGGGCCGCGACGTGCACCGGCCATCTCAAGCTTCAGGAGCCGATCCTCATGGACTCCACCATCTCAGACACTCTCGCCCCGCCGCGTTTCGAGACCGCAACCGCCTTCCTCGTCGCCGGCATCAGTGAGCGCATCTCCTGCGACAACGGCGCGATCATCCCGGGGATGTGGCAGCGCTTCCACCAGGAGGTCGCCGACATCCCGGCGCGTGTCGGCAACGTCGCCTATGGCGTTTGCTGCAACGGCGACGATGCCGGCAATTTCGACTACATCGCCGGTGTCGAGGTCAGCGATTATTCCGACCTGCCGCGCCGCTTCGGCCGCATCCGCATCCCCGAGCAGCGCTATGCGGTGTTCGCCCACACCGACCACGTCGCCTCGATCAGGCGCACCGTCAACACGATCTGGAATCAGTGGCTGCCCGCCTCCGGCCTGAAGGCCGCGGACGCGCCGAGCTTCGAGCGCTACGACGAAAAATTCGATCCCGCGACCGGCAATGGCGGCTTCGAGATCTGGGTGCCGGTGCGCGGGTAGCACGATCCGCGATGACCCTTAATCGCGCCTTGCGGCGCAACGCTGGCATACCGTCCCGCTTGCTTGGCAAGCCCCGGTGACTTTGTCATAACCGCAGGCAAATCTTGCGTGTGGGGCCCGTGCCGGACATCCCGTGCAAGCCATAACAAGCAGCCGGGAGGGTCTCAATGTCTGACGTCCGCGTTCTCGCCACCGACCTCGAATTTCCCGAAGGGCCGGTCGTGATGCCGGACGGTTCGGTGGTGCTGGTGGAAATCCGCGGCCAGCGCCTGACCCGCGTCTATCCCGACGGCCGCAAGGAGATCGTGGCGAAGGTGCCGGGCGGACCGAATGGCGCCGCCCTCGGCCCCGACGGCAAGATCTACATCTGCAACAATGGCGGCTTCTCCTGGATTCCGACCGGCCAGATGATCATGCCGGGCCCGCAGCCGGACAACTATCTCGGCGGTTCGATCCAGCGCGTCGACCTGCAATCCGGCAAGGTCGAGACCGTCGTGACCAAATGCGGCGAGCACGAGCTGCGCGGGCCGAACGATCTGGTGTTCGACAGGCACGGCGGCCTCTGGTTCTCCGATCTCGGCAAGCGCCGCGCGCGCGAGATGGACGTCGGCGGCATGTACTATCTCAAGCCCGGCATGAAAGAGATCGTTGAGGTCGTGCACGGCGTGTTGCCGGCCAACGGCATCGGGCTCTCGCCGGACGAGAACACCGTCTACATCGCGGAGACGCCGACGGCGCGGCTCTGGGCCTATGAGCTCTCCGCGCCCGGCACGCTGAGGCCGCGCGAGATGATCTATCGCGGCGAGCGGGGCAAGCCGATCTGCGGCCTCGGCGGCTACCAGATGTTCGACTCGCTCGCGGTGGAGGCTGGCGGCAATGTCTGCGTCGCCACCCTCGTCTCCGGCTGCATCTCGGTGATCGCGCCTGACGGCACCCTGATCGAGCAGGTCCCGACCGGCGACCGCGTCACCACCAACATCGCTTTCGGCGGCCCCGGGCTGAAGACCGCCTACATCACGCTGTCAGGCAAGGGCGAGCTGATCGCCATGGACTGGCCGCGCGGCGGTTTGCCGTTGAACTTCTTGAACAAGTGACAATCGCGTAAAACGCGATTGTCATCCCGGGGCTATGCGGAGCATAGAACCCGGGATCTCGAGATTCTCAGGTGCGCAATTGCGCACCATAGTCTGGTCCTTCGGACCATCCCGGAATGACATTCATGAGGAACGATACATGCCCTGGCCCGATCCCATCACCCTGCGTGGACAGCACGCCCGTCTCGAGCCGCTGTCGCACCAGCATATCGAGGGGCTGACCGAGGCCGTGAAGGACGGCGAGCTCTCGAAGCTCTGGTACACCGCGATTCCCCTGCCTGAGAACATGGGCAAGGAGATCGACCGCCGTCTGGCCTTGCAGGCCGCAGGCTCGATGCTGCCGTTCACCGTGTTCGACGCCGGCGGCAACATCGTCGGCATGACGACCTACATGAATATCGATGCCACCAACCGCCGCGTCGAGATCGGCTCGACCTGGTATGGCAAGAGCGCGCAGCGCGGCCCGCTCAACACGCAGTGCAAGCTGCTGCTGCTCCGGCACGCCTTCGAGACGCTGAACTGCATCGCGGTCGAATTCCGCACGCACTTCTTCAACCACCAGAGCCGCCGCGCCATCGAGCGCCTGGGCGCCAAGCAGGACGGCATTCTGCGCAGCCACCAGGTCGCGCCGAACGGCACGCTGCGCGACACCGTGGTCTACAGCATCACCGCCGCCGAATGGCCGACAGTGCAGGCGCATCTCGAATTTCAACTCAACGACAAGCCGCGCTGAGCGGCCGAGGCACCATGGACAGATTTGATTATGTGATCGTCGGCGCGGGCTCCGCCGGCTGCGTGCTTGCCAACCGGCTCAGCGAAGATCCGAACGTTAGCGTCTGCGTGCTGGAGGCGGGCCCGAGCGACTGGCACCCGTACATCCATCTGCCGGCGGGCTTCATCAAGACCTTCCACATGAAGAGCATCAACTGGGCCTACCAGCAGGAGCCGGGGCCCTACACCGGCGGGCGCAGCATCTACGCGCCGCGCGGCAAGACGCTCGGCGGCTCGTCCTCGATCAACGGCCACATCTACAATCGCGGCCAGCGCATGGATTTCGACACCTGGGCGCAGATGGGCAATCGCGGCTGGGGCTATGCCGACGTGCTGCCCTACTTCAAGCGGCTGGAGAAGCGGGTCGGCGAGGGCGAGGACACCTATCGCGGACGCGACGGCAACCTCATCGTCACCACCATGGACTGGCGCGATCCGCTCTGCGAGGCCTTCATGGAGGGCGCGGTCTCGCTCGGCATCCCGCGTAACCCCGACTACAACGGCGCGAAGCAGGAAGGCGTCTCCTACTGCCAGCGCACCATCAACAACGGCCTGCGCGTCTCCGGCTCGACCGCGTTCCTGAAGCCCGCGATGAAACGGCCCAACGTGCATGTGCACACCCACGCGCACGCAACCGGGATCATCTTCGAGGGCAAGCGCGCCGTCGGCGTGCGCTACACCAAGGGCGGCCGTGGCGGCACGCCGGTGGAGGTGCGCGCCAACAAGGAAGTGATCCTGTCCGGCGGCACCTATAATTCGCCGCAACTGCTCCAGCTCTCCGGAATCGGCTCGCCCGACCTGCTGGCTGCGCACGGCATCGCGGTTCGTCACGCGTTGCCGGTCGGCGAAGGTCTCCAGGATCATTACGCCCCGCGCACGGTGGCGCGCGTCAAAGACATCAAGACCATCAACGAGCTCCGCCGCGGCTTCTCGCTGTGGATCGAAGCGCTGAAATGGGCAACCGCGCGCCGCGGCCTGCTCTCGCTGTCGCCGACCATGGTCTATTGCTTCTGGCACTCCGGCGAGAGCGCCGAGTCTTCCGACCTGCAGCTCACCTTCACACCGGCAAGCTACAAGGAAGGCGTGCAGGGCCAGCTCGAGGACGAGCCTGGCATGACGGTGGCCTCCTGGCAGCAGCGCCCCGAGAGCCGCGGCTATGTCCGCATCCGCTCGGCGGATCCGTTCGCGCCGCCGATCATCCAGACCAATTATCTCGACGCCGAGCTCGACCGCCGCGTCATCGTCGGCGGCATGAAGCTCGCGCGGCGCCTTCTGAAGAGTGCGCCGCTGTCGCCCTATTACGCCTACGAGGATTTCCCCGGCCCCAACATCAACACCGACGACGAATTCCTCGCCGCCGCCACCGAGCGCGGCACCACCACCTTCCACCCCGGCTGCACCTGCCGCATGGGCCCGGCGGACAGCACGTGGGCAGTGGTCGACGACCAACTTCGCGTCCACGGGTTGGAGGGCCTCCGCGTGATCGATGCCTCCGTGATGCCGCGCATGATCTCGGCGAATTTGAACGCATCCACGATGATGATCGCCGACCGTGCCTCGGACCTGATCCGCGGCAAGGTGCCGATGGAAGCCGCGCGCATTCCGGATGCAGCGGTGGCGTGAGATCTTCGTAGGGTGGGTTAGCTAGCGGCTGCGCGAAGCGCAGTCCGCGCGGCGTAACCCACCACTTCTTTCGACGCGGAGACCAAAGAGGTGGGTTACGCTGACGCTAACCCACCCTACCGCCCGCTGGCCTTATCCCGCTCTGCAAGCTAAGGTAGCGGGCCGCCGTCAGCCGAACGAAGTCATTTTGAGCACAGACCAAAATCGTCCACTCACGGATGCCGAGCGCGATCTTGCGCGCTGGATGTTGGAGCATGGCGCGGAAGAAGCCAAGCGATATCTGGATCAGCTCGAGTTGGCCGAAGTCACGCCCTGGAGATGTCGATGTGGATGTGCCAGCATCAACTTCCAAATCAAGGGGCATGCTGAAGCACCGCCCGGCGCTGAGATTCTCGGTGAATTCCTGCTGAACGATGGTGATCACCCAAGTGGAATATTCATCTATTCGAGTGGTGGCTTGCTGAAGGGCATCGATGTGTATGGCTTGGCAGGCGATGCCCCGTCTGTGTTACCGCGACCCGAAAACCTGTCTCCCTTCGAGCCTGGCAACCCGCTGCGCACGTGAAGGCGAAATCGGCAATGAGTATCGCAGAATGAAATTTTCGTGTGGTGCGGACCTGCTTCGGGTTCTGGAGGACTGTCCGGCACTCGAGTTTTATGTCTGTGACGAGAAGGCGAGCTATCTCCTTTGCAGCAATCACCATGACTTTGTCGTGGGCTGGGGTGCAGCGCTGCCATGGGTGGCGCGATGTTAAATGTGGACGAAGAAATCCTGTTGAATCAACTGGCGCAGGGGATCGCAAGCAATCCAGAGGGCGACGCTTGGTTCGGCGCGCAGAGCGAGGACGACAAGCGCAGGCTGCTCCGTGGCTTGAGTAACTTCATATTGCAGGCAAGGCCCAAGCCCGAAGATGTGGTTGTCGCAATCGCGGAGTCACGGCTGAAGCCGACGCTTACTCCGTGCGTCTTGATCGCGATGCCCAATCTGCGGGTTCAATTGGCGAAGCTCGTGATGCTTCCAGAGTTTGAGCTGCCTCGCGTGTTTCGGCTCCTCATCGAGTTGCTCGCCGTTGCAGACGGCAGGCGACGAAAGGAGCGGCCGCTGGATCGTATAAACCATTGGTGGCACAGGGACTTGGGCGATCCGGACGTCGTCAATGACATCAAGCGAATGCGGGACGCAGGGCTTCTGGAAAGCTTGCTTTCTTTTGTCCGGACAGAGACGTTGACGCGCAAGCAAATCACGCTTGGCACCGACATCGCCCGGGATTTGGGCGTCGACGGAGACGACGCGCGGGAGTTGGTTCGTCGATTTGCGGAGCAGTTCAATGTCGACATGTCGGAGTTCGATTTTGACATGTATTTTGGCGGCGAAGGGTTTGAGCTGAGCGGCCTAGTGAAGACGCTCCTTGGACGGAGAACCAAGGCGCCGATGACAGTGGAGCTTCTTTTCGGAGCGGCCAAGCAGCGGCGCTGGTCTCGCAATTCCGGGGCTTGAGGCCCCGAACAATCCATCTTTCGTTGCCCGTCGGGCAAAACACCCCGCACCCCGTCAACCCTTCTTCGCGAAAATATTCCACTTTACCGAAATTCGGAATTGCGGTATAGATTGACGCAGCCCGGCCCACGAAGAGGGGCGGTTCGCGAGTCGTTCGAAACGCGGGCCGGGTTGCGGTGGACGCGGCAGCGTCGTGTGCGAGAGGCTGAGGGCAGGGCGGATTGCTCTCCGTGAGCCCAAAACTTCGTGCGGACGAGCGGCGCTGCGTGCGTACGGCAAAACCGTGTGGTCCTGGCCGTCGTTGCTACGGTCAAGCTCTTGCGGATGCGGCAGTCGCGTCAACCGGCGCGGTGTCGGTGAATTCCGCGAGGACGAGGGAGGCCAGAACGAACTCGGCTCCCGGGAGAGCACGGCATAAGCCGTCCGACCATCGCGCAGGGAAGGCCGTGTGTTGGGCTTCACCTGTATGCCGCTGTGCAGTTTTTCTGCGTGCGCCTTCGCACGGCGGACCGTGGGTGCCAGCCGGCACCCGGCCTTCCCTGCGCCCTCTTTCCTGGAGGGTGTGATGGAGAGAGCAAAGCTCGGGCGAAATGCGCCGCGAGGATGCGAAGTCGTGTCTGCGATTAAGCTGCGAGGTGGAGAACGATGCCCTTGCCCCTTGCTCCGTCATTGCGAGCGCAGCGAGGTAATCCAGACTGTTTCCGCGGAGGGCTTCTGGATTGCTTCGCTGCGCTCGCAATGACGAGGTTGAGGCAGCGCGCAAATGCCTCCCCAACGTCGTCCTGGCGAAAGCCAGGACCCATTACCCCAGAGAGTGGTTTGGTGGGCGGTACTGGCCCTGGAGTCTTATCGATAAATCACGCGGTATGGGTCCCGGCCCCCGTGCGCAATTGCGCACTAGGCCGGGACGACACCGGGCGTGTGGTTGGCGGCGCGCCGACCTACACTTCCCTTCGGCTCAAGAACGCCAGCCGCTCGAACAGATGCACGTCCTGCTCGTTCTTCAGCAGCGCACCGTGCAGCGGCGGGATCAGCTTGCGCGGATCGCGCTCGCGCAGTTGCTCAACGCTCATGTCCTCGTTGAGCAGCAGCTTGAGCCAGTCCAAAAGCTCCGAGGTGGACGGCTTCTTCTTCAGGCCGGGCACCTCGCGCACTTCGAAGAAGATGCGCAGCGCCTCTTCCACCAGGCGCTTCTTGATGCCGGGGAAGTGGACGTCGACGATGCGGCCCATGGTGTCGGCGTCGGGGAACTTGATGTAGTGGAAGAAGCAGCGGCGGAGGAAAGCGTCCGGCAGCTCCTTCTCGTTGTTGGAGGTGATCATCATGATCGGGCGCTGCTTCGCCTTGATCGTCTCGCCGGTCTCGTAGACATGGAATTCCATGCGGTCGAGCTCGAGCAGCAAATCGTTCGGGAACTCGATGTCGGCCTTGTCGATCTCGTCGATCAGCAGCACCGGGCGCTGTTCGGCGGTGAACGCCTCCCACAGCTTGCCGCGCTTGATGTAGTTCCTGATGTCGGACACGCGGGCATCACCGAGCTGGCTGTCGCGCAGGCGCGACACCGCGTCGTATTCGTAGAGGCCCTGCTGCGCCTTGGTGGTGGACTTGATGTGCCAGGTCAGAAGCGGCGCGTTCAGCGCCTTGGCCACTTCCTCCGCCAGCACGGTCTTGCCGGTGCCGGGCTCGCCCTTGATGAGGAGCGGGCGCTCCAGCACGATCGAGGCATTGACGGCGACCTTGAGATCGTCGGTCGCAACATAGTCCTTGGTGCCGGTAAATTTCATCGCGCGTCCTTGTTGGTCGTCGTCCCAGATCTTGCCCTGCAGGCTTCGCCCTGGTCCAACAAACGGAACGGCCGCTCATGGCGGCCGTTCCTGGTTCGGTCAGGCTTTCAGACCCGTTTTATCAGCGAAAGGATGACGAGCACAATCACCGCGCCGATGGTGGCGTCCACGATGGCGCCGACCGTGCCGCTGGCGAGCTGGATGTGCAGCTGAGGCAGCACCCAGCCTGCAACCAGCGCGCCGATGATGCCGACGACGATGTTGCCGATCAGCCCAAATCCCGCCCCGTGGACAATCTTGCCGGCGAGCCAGCCGGCGATCGCGCCGATGATGAGTGCAGCGAGAATTCCCATTGCATACGTCCCCAAAACAACCCCGTGAGGTGGTCAATTCTAGAGCAAAAAGCCTCCCGGTCCAGCGTCCGACGACGGGCTCCGCCCCTTGACGTCCGCCCCCCGACGGGCAATCTGTCACCCATGTTCCTGCAATTCTTCACTTCTCTGCGCGATGCGCAGGTCCCCGTGACGCTGCGCGAATACCTCACGCTGATGGAGGCGCTCGACGCTGACCTCGCGGACTACACCGTCGAGAATTTCTACTATCTGTCGCGCGCCTCGCTGGTGAAGGACGAGCGCAATCTCGACAAGTTCGACCGCGTCTTCGGCACCGTGTTCAAGGGGCTGGAGAGCCTGCTCGAGGCCATGGACAAGGCCGAGATCCCCGAGGAGTGGCTGAAGAAGCTCGCGGAGAAGTATCTCACCGAGGAAGAGAAGAAGCAGATCGAGGCCATGGGCTGGGACAAGCTCATGGAGACCCTGAAGAAGCGCCTCGAGGAGCAGAAGGGGCGGCATCAGGGCGGCTCGAAGTGGATCGGCACCGCCGGCACCTCGCCGTTCGGGGCCCACGGCTATAATCCCGAGGGCGTCCGCATCGGTCAGGAGAAGAACCGCAACAACCGCGCCGTGAAGGTGTGGGACAAGCGCGAGTTCAAGGATCTCGACGGCAATGTCGAGCTCGGCATCCGCAACATCAAGGTGGCGCTGCGGCGCCTGCGCAAGTTCGCGCGCACCGGCGCGCCTGATGAGCTCGATCTCGACACCACCATCCGCGAGACCGCCAATCACGGTTATCTCGACGTGCACATGCGGCCCGAGCGGCGCAACGCGGTGAAGCTCTTGGTGTTCTTCGACATCGGCGGCTCGATGGATTCGCATATCGAGCAGGTCGAGGAGCTGTTCTCGGCGGCGAAGAGCGAGTTCAAGCACATGGAGTACTTCTACTTCCACAACTGCCTCTATGAAGGCGTGTGGAAGCAGAATAAGCGCCGTTTCACCGACCGCACGCCGACCTGGGACGTGCTGCACAAATACCCGCACGACTACAAGGTCGTGTTCGTCGGCGACGCCTCGATGTCGCCTTACGAGATCATGGTGCCGGGCGGCTCGGTCGAGCATGTCAACGAGGAGCCGGGTTCGGTCTGGCTCGACCGCATCATCCGCACCTATCCGCATACGGTGTGGCTCAATCCGGTCGCGCAGAAGCACTGGGACTATTCGGAATCGACCACCATCATCAAGCGCATCTTCACCAATCGCATGTTCCCGATCACGATCGAGGGGCTGGAGGGTGCGATGAAGGAATTGACGCACTAGCTTCCCGTCATTCCAGGGCGCGCGCAGCGCGAACCCGGAATCCATCGGGCCGCAATGTTCGTCGATAAATGGATTCCGGGTTCGATGCTGCGCATCGCCCCGGAATGACGAAATAACAGAAGGGAAGACCCATGCCCCAGACCATCACCCGCGGCATCAAGGCGCTGATCGACGAGGCCAATGCCGAGATCGAGACGCTCACCGCCAAGGACGCCATCGAGATCTCCAAGAACGGCGACGTCGTCATCGTCGACATCCGCGATCCCCGCGAGATCGAGCGCGACGGCCGCATCCCCGGCGCGTTCGCCTGCACCCGCGGCATGTTGGAATTCTGGATCGATCCGCAGAGCCCGTACGCCAAGCCGATCTTCCAGGAAGACAAGAAGTTCGTCTTCCACTGCGCCGGCGGCCTGCGCTCCGCGCTCGCTGCCAAGACCGCGCAGGACATGGGCCTCAAGCCCGTCGCCCACATCGCCGGCGGCTACGCCGCCTGGCGCGACGCCGGCGGCCCGGTGGAGCAGTGGGAGCCGAAGAAGAAGGGCTAGATCTCTCCCTTCGTCATTCCGGGGCGCGCGTAGCGCGAACCCGGAATCCATTCATCCACCATCTCTGCCGCGCGATAGATTCCGGGCTCGCGCTACGCGCGCCCCGGAATGACAAGGAAAGACCGATGACCCCCGACCCCCTCGTGTCCACCGAATGGCTCGCCGCCCATATCAACGACGCCAACCTTAAAGTGCTCGACGCCAGCTTCAAGCTGCCGGGCGTGCTGCCGCTGCCGAAGGACGACTATCTCGCCGCGCATCTGCCCGGCGCGGTGTTCTTCGACGTCGACGCGGTGTCGGATCATTCCAACCCGCTGCCGCATATGTATCCGAGCGCCGAGCAGTTCGGCCGCGACGTCGGCAATCTCGGCATCGGTAATGCCGACACGGTCGTGATCTACGATGCCGGCGGCTGGGTCGCCGCGCCGCGCGCGTGGTGGATGTTCCTGGCTTTCGGCCACGGCAATGTACGCATCCTCAATGGCGGCCTGAAGAAGTGGCGCGCCGAGGGGCGTCCCGTCGAGAGCGGCGAGGTGAAGCCGAAGCCTGCGACGTTCAAGGCGAGCTATGATTCAAAACGCGTGCGCAGCATGCAGCAGCTCATCGCCAACGTCGAAAGCAACAAAGAGCAGGTGATCGACGCACGCGCCGCCGACCGTTTCGAGGGCCGCGCGCCCGAGCCGCGCGCGGGCATCCGCTCCGGCCACATCCCCGGCGCCCGCAACGTGCCCTACAATCTCCTGTTCGATGCCGCGACCGGAACGATGAAGCCGCTCGACGATCTGCGTGCCGCTTTCACCGGTGCCGGCGTCAAGCTCGATGCGCCGATCGTGACGAGCTGCGGCTCGGGTGTGTCGGCCGGCGTGCTGACGCTCGCGCTCTATCGCCTCGGCATCACCGATACCGCGCTCTATGACGGCTCATGGTCGGAATGGGGCCAGGCCGGCGGCCCGCCGGTCGCGACCGGGCCGGCGTGAGTCGCTTACTATGGCCGCGCTGAAGGTGCGCTCCCTCGCCCCGCTCTTGCGGGGAGAGGGTTGGGGTGAGGGGCCTCTCTCCACACGATGAGATTATCGAGGGACCTGTACCCCTCACCCGGATCGCAAGAGCGATCCGACCTCTCCCCGCAAGCGGGGAGAGGTGAAGAGGGATCAGCGCGCGCGCGTGGTCGTCGTAGCGAAGGTCTGCTGCGGCTGTCCAAACGGGTCAAGCGACTGCTGCAGCTGTTGAGGCGGCGGGCGCCGCACCACGCGGTGCCGCTTCTTCGCCTTCGCCCGCGGCTTCGTCGCCTTGCTGTCCGGTGCGCTGCTGTCCGCCTTGGCCTTGGCCGGCGGATCCTTCCAGGCCGTGGTCGCGGGATCATTCAGTGCAGCCATCCTGGCCGAGGCGGCATCGAGCGCCGAGGATTCCAGGGCGAGGCTAGGGTCAGCCGGGGCCGGCGCGCCGGCGGTCGGGACAGGGGTGGCCTCGGGGATCGATGCCGTGGTGTCGGCAGGGGTGAGCGTGTCGGTGGGAGCTGGTGCCGTGGCTTCCGTCGTCGTCTCGGTCTTGGCCGGTTCGGCGGCTGGCGCCTCAGCCGACGGTGTAGCGACCTGGGGCTCAGCGTCAGCCTCACTCGTCACCGCCGCGACCTGCTCGGGCTCGCTCACCGGCAGAGCGATGGTCGGCACCTGGTCGCGCAGCGACGGCGCGGTGGGCTCGGCCGGCTCCGGCTCCGCCCGCAAGGCCGCGAGCACCGGCTGGGCCGGCTCGGATGCCTGGGCAAACATCTGCTCCTGCGGGCCGTTCCGCCAGGAGGGGTTGCTGACATACTGCTCGTGGCTCGCCCGCAGCAGCGCGGCGGCGCCCAAGCCGAACACCAGGATGGAGGTTGACAGCAGGATCGCGGCAAGCAGGAAGCGAAAGCCGGGAAGCATCGAGGGATTGCGAATTTCCGCCCCGGCGGCGAGGTGGCCAGGGCCAATGAGCCATCTGAACGCGGTGACAGTACTGGTTGCCGCGTTCGCCACGCGGAATCGGAGCTCAAAGCGGCGGCGAATCAGGCTGATTCGAACATATCGCAACCCCTCCGCGCCGTTCCCTTAAAATCGGGGTCGATGACTCCGGCAATCCACGGCGGAATGCGATTTCCGCCCCCGTGATGCAACGGAGCAACGGTAGTCTTGCGGATCACAAATCGGCAAATCCGGCGCAAATCGGCCTGTAATGTCTTGAATGTGCCGCTATCTTCGGTCATCTGGCCGTTAGCGGTCCGATAGGGCCTGGGGACTATACAAGAGCGATGATGATCAAACATTTTCTGACGATATGCGCTGCTGCAACAGTCGCTGCGGCGGGAACCTCGCTCGCACAGGCCCAGAGCTATCCGGTCCAGCAGGCGCCGAGCTACGGCGCTCCGGCTGAATACCGCCCCGGCGACCGCACGCCGAGTTTCGACGCGCTGGAAGATGACGACGACGCGCTGCCGCAGGCATCGCTGCCGCCGCCCGGCCCGGGCGGTCCGATCTCGCCCAACGATCCCCGCTACGGCCGCCCCGCTGGTCCTCCGGTCTATTCGGCTGCGCCGCCGCAGGGGCCGGTGATGTCGCCGGATGATCCCCGTTATGGCCGTCCCGCCGGCGCTCCCGTCTACTCGGCTGCGCCGCCGCAGGGGCCGGTGATGTCGCCCGACGATCCCCGCTACGGCCGCCCCGCCGGCCCGCCCGCGGTGATCTATGCCGACCGTCCCGCTCAGCAGGCCCCCGGCAGCGACGGCCTGCGTCCGCCGGAAGCCGTCGGTGGTCCCGCCGCGACCGGAGCGGTTCAGGCCGGGCAGCCGCCGGTTGGCGCCGATGGCCGGCCGATGGCAATCGCCTCGCTTCCGCCCGAGGAGCAGCCCGACGCCGCGCCGGCACAGTTGCCGCCGAATCTGCGCCGCCAGGAGGTCTCGCTCGCGACCAAGGAGCCGGCCGGAACGATCATCGTCGATACCCCGAACACCTATCTGTACTACGTCCTCGGTAATGGCCGCGCGGTCCGTTACGGCGTCCGCGTCGGCCGCGACGGCTTCACCTGGACCGGGGTGCAGAAGATCACCCGCAAGGCCGAGTGGCCGGATTGGCATCCGCCGACGGAGATGATCGAGCGCCAGCCCTATTTGCCGCGCTTCATGGCCGGCGGCCCCGGCAATCCGCTCGGCGCCCGCGCGATGTATCTCGGCTCGACCGTCTACCGCATCCACGGCACCAACCAGCCCTCGACGATCGGCAAGTTCGTCTCCTCCGGCTGCATCGGCATGCTGAACGAGGACGTCTCCGACCTGTTCGACCGGGTCAAGGTCGGCACGCGCGTGGTGGTGATGCCGGGTGGTCCGGCGCCGGGAACGGCGACTGCGTCCGCCGCACCCACCCCCGGTGCGCCGGCCCCGATGGCGGCCCAGGCCGGCCCCGTCCCGGGTACGCAGCCGACCGTGGTGCCGCCGCTGCCCGCACCGGTCACCGTGCGCTAAGGCGCTTCGAGACAATTCAGATTGCGAAGGGCGTGCCGTCGGCACGCCCTTTTCGTTTCAGGCCAGCTTGCGCGGCATCTCGCCGCCGCGGGTCCAGGCGTCGATCGCCTCGACCATCTGGCCGTAATGGATGCGCAAGCCGTCCTCGGTGGCGTAGCCGAGATGCGGCGTCAGCACGAGATTGTCGAGCTTGCGGAAGGGATGGTCGACCGGCAGCGGCTCGACCGAGAACACATCCAAGCCGGCGCCCGCGATCTTCCGCTGCTGCAAGGCCTCCAGCAGGGCCTGCTCGTCCACGATCGGCCCGCGCGCGGTGTTGACGAGGAAGGCCGTCGGCTTCATCCGCGCGAGGTCCGCAGCGCCGACCAGTCCCCGCGAACGCTCGCTCAGCACCACATGGATGGTGACGATGTCGGCCTTGGCGAACAGCTCCTCCTTGGTGGCGTAGCCGACGCCGGCCGCCTTGCACTTCTCCGGCGTGAGGTTCGGGCTCCAGGCGATCACGTTCATGCCGAATGCTTTCGCAATGCCCGCCATCTTGCTGCCGAGCTTGCCGAGCCCGACGATGCCGAGCGTCAGCCCCTCGATCTCGACGCCGGCAAAGGTCTGCCAGGGCTCGCCGGCATGCATGCGCGCATTCTCCCGGCCGATACCGCGGGTCAGCTCCAGGATGAGGCCCATGGTCAGCGGTGCCGTGGGATCGCGGGAATATTGCGTGCCGCCGATCGCAACGCCCTTCGCCTTCGCGGCCTCCATGTCGATCGAGGCGTTGCGCATGCCTGACGTCAGCAGCAGCTTCAGCTTCGGCAAGCTATCGAACAGGCTCTTGGGGAACGCGGTGCGCTCGCGCATCGCGCAGACGATCTCGAAATCGGCGAGCGCGCTGGCCGCGGCCTGCTCCGAAGTGAAGGGATGGCTGAACACGGTGACGTCGATGCGGTCCGACAGTTTCGGCCAGTCGGCGACGTCGAGGGCGATGTTGAAATAGTCGTCGAGAATTGCACAGCGCAGCCGCGTCATCAGCGTTCATCCATGGCGAGAGGTGACGGCGCCAGGCGGGGCGCCATCGTCGGAACCGGGCCATGGTTGCGCGCAATCACACCTGCGCGCAAGCAGCTCGCGTCTTCAAAAATCCGATAGCGGGAAAGGGCTCAGAGGTCGCGGGGCTTCAGCCGGACCGGCGCATCCATGCCGTGCTTGGCGCGCCAGGCGGGGCCGGGGCCGCGCATGTAGTGCAGCTCGGGCCGGTAGGGGTTGAAGGCGGTGGCGAAGAAGCCCTTCCAGAAGCCCTTGATCTCCGCGACGAGCGCGGAGGTGCTGCCGGCTTCTGCCGGAACGGGAAGAGAATGGGTCTCGATCAGAGCCATGGTGCGGCCTCGCTGTTCTCCCCGCCGCTTCTGCCGCGGGTGGCGTCTTTTTCGGCGCCGTGACGAGCTTTGGCCTGCTTTATTAAAAAATGGTTTCAATTGTCCGGATTGGCGTCAGCATGGTGTCCATCCCGTATTCATCCGTGGTGAACGGAGGGAAAACGTTGCCCTTTGGGGGCGGGATCGCTACATCGGCGGCAAGCAAATTTCCTCAAATCGAAGGTTTCACGGGACCGATGGCGCGCCAGTTCATCTATTTCATGCAGGGCCTGACCAAGAGCTACCCGACCCGGAAGGTGCTCGATAACATCCATCTGAGCTTCTACCCGGACGCCAAGATCGGCGTGCTCGGCGTCAACGGCTCGGGCAAGTCGACGCTGCTCAAGATCATGGCCGGCCTCGACAAGGAGTATAATGGCGAGGCTTGGGTCGCCCAGGGCGCCCGCGTTGGCTATCTCGAGCAGGAACCGCAGCTCGATGCCAAGCTTTCCGTGCGCGAGAACGTCATGCTGGGCGTCGCCAAGCAGAAGGCCATCCTCGATCGCTACAATGAGCTGGCGATGAACTACTCCGAGGAGACCGCCGACGAGATGACCAAGCTGCAGGACGAGATCGAGGCCCAGGGCCTCTGGGATCTCGACAGCAAGGTCGACCAGGCCATGGACGCGCTGCGCTGCCCGCCCGACGATGCCGACGTCACAAAACTCTCCGGCGGTGAGCGCCGCCGCGTCGCGCTGTGCCGGCTGCTGCTCGACCAGCCCGAGCTTCTGCTGCTGGACGAGCCGACCAACCATCTCGACGCCGAGTCGGTGTCGTGGCTGGAAGGCCATCTGCGCAACTATCCCGGCGCGATCCTGATCGTCACCCATGATCGCTACTTTCTCGACAACGTCACCAGCTGGATCCTCGAGCTCGATCGCGGCAAGGGCATTCCCTACGAGGGCAACTACTCGTCCTGGTTGGTGCAGAAGCAGAAGCGGCTGGAGCAGGAAGGCCGCGAGGACGCCGCGCACCAGAAGACGATTGCGCGCGAGCAGGAATGGGTCGCGTCCTCGCCGAAGGCACGCCAGGCCAAGTCCAAGGCGCGCTACCAGCGCTACGAGGAACTGCTGAAGCAGGCGAGCGAGAAGCAGACCCAGACCGCGCAGATCATCATCCCCGTGGCCGAGCGGCTCGGCGCCAACGTGGTCGATTTCGAAGGCCTCAGCAAAGGCTACGGCGATCGTCTGCTGATCGACGATCTTACCTTCAAGCTGCCGCCTGGTGGCATCGTCGGCGTGATCGGCGCCAACGGCGCCGGCAAGACCACGCTGTTCAAGATGATCACCAAGCAGGAAACGCCGGACAAGGGCACCATCACGGTCGGCGAGACCGTGCATCTCGGCTATGTCGACCAGTCGCGCGACGCGCTCGACGGCAACAAGAACGTGTGGGAGGAGATCTCCGGCGGCAACGAGCTGATCCTGCTCGGCAAGAAGGAAGTCAATTCGCGCGGCTATTGCTCGTCGTTCAACTTCAAGGGCGCCGACCAGCAGAAGAAGGTCGGCGCGCTCTCCGGCGGTGAGCGCAACCGCGTGCATCTCGCCAAGATGCTCAAGTCCGGTGCCAACGTCCTGCTGCTCGACGAACCGACCAACGACCTCGACGTCGACACGCTGCGCGCGCTCGAAGAGGCGCTGGAGGATTTCGCCGGCTGCGCCGTCATCATCAGCCATGATCGCTGGTTCCTCGACCGCATCGCGACCCACATCCTGGCCTTCGAGGGCGACAGCCATGTCGAATGGTTCGAAGGCAACTTCCAGGACTACGAGAAGGACAAGATGCGCCGGCTCGGCCAGGACAGCATCATCCCGCACCGCGTGAAGTACAAGAAGCTGACGCGGTGATGGCGGCATGATGCGGCGGGCGCTCATCGCTGCGGTGATCGTTGTCACCTGCGGCTGGTCGTCCGCCCGCGCCGCCGACGCCGCCTTCACGCAGTTCATCGCCTCGCTCTGGCCGGAGGCGCAGGCGGCCGGCGTGTCGCGCGCGACGTTCGAGCAAGAGACGCGCGGGCTCGAGCCGGACTACAAGCTGCCGGATCTGATCCTGCCGGGCCGGCCGGCGACCGGCGCGCCGTCGCAGGCCGAGTTCGTGCAGGTGCCGGCCGACTACGTCAGGGACGCCTCGATCGCGCGCCTTGCGGGCGAGGGGCAGCGGCTCTTGCAAAAATATCGTCCCGCGCTGACCGAGATCGAGAAGAGCTCCGGCGTGCCGGCGACCGTCATGCTCGCGATCTGGGGCCGCGAGACCGACTACGGCCGCTACACGCTGCCGTATGATTTGGTCCGCGTGCTGGCGACGCAGGCCTATGTCGGGCGCCGCAAGGACACCTATCGCAACGAGTTCATCCTCTCGCTGAAGATCCTGGGCGAGGGCGTGGTGACACGCAAGGACATGCGCTCGTCCTGGGCCGGCGCCACCGGGCTCACGCAATTCCTGCCGTCCGAATATTACAAGCACGGCGTCGACTTCGACCGCGACGGCCGCATCGACATCTGGCACTCGGTGCCGGATGCGCTCGCCTCCGCCGCCCAGCAACTCGTCAACAAGGGGTGGCAGAGCGGCGTGCGCTGGGCCTACGAGGTGCAGGCGCCGGCGAAGGTCGATTGCACCACCGGGGTGCCAGAGGTGACGAAGCCGATCAGCCAATGGCTGCGCGAAGGCTTCGTGCCGGTGCGTGGACAAAAGCTCAGCGCCGCGGAGCAGGCGCAGCCGGCCTCGTTGCTGCAGCCGGAAGGAATCTACGGCCCGTCGTTCCTGACCACGAAGAACTACTTCGTCATCAAGGAATACAATTTCTCCGACCTCTACGTGCTGTTCGTCGGTCATCTCAGCGACCGCATGACGAGCCCGTTGCCCTTCGCAACGCCGTGGTCGGCCTCGAAGCAATTGCGCACCAGGGACGTCGAGACCATGCAGCGCGGGCTCACGCGCGTCGGGCTCTACAAGGACAAGATCGACGGCAAGGCCGGCATGCAGACGCGCGCAGCGCTCGGTGCTTATCAAAAGTCGGCGGGCCTGAAGGTCGATTGCTGGCCGAGCGAAGAGGTGCTGCGCTCGATCGAGGCGGCGCGATAGCTCGGGACCAAAAGAAAAAGCCCGGCCGATGGTCTCGGCCGGGCTTCGATCGTGGCGCTCACGAGCGCCGTGGCGATCAGATCAGTAGCAGACGCGGACCGGGCGGATGACCCAGCCGTAACCGTCCCAGTAACGCTGACGCTGCCAGTAGCAGGGCGCGGGCGGCGGGGGCTCGGCGACGTAGACGGGGCCGCCATAGGCCGGACGGCTCGAGGCGATCGCGCCGCCGACGATGGCGCCGCCGATCAGGCCGGCCGCGATGCCCGCGCCGACGCCGTCATGGGCCTTTGCGGACGGAGCAGCGGTCACCAGCGAACCGGCGACCGTCGCAACCGTGAGGGCGGCAACTAAAGTCTTCTTCATGCTCTTGGCTCTCCTGGGAGATGGGTTCCCCTTGTTAGAGGCGCCCGGGGTTCAAAGGTTCACGCACACTCTGATGGAATTAGCCTTGCAGCTAGGAAGCGCGCAAATGGTCAATCCACGGTAAACGCACACAGAGCTGTGACGAGAAAAAGCGGTCTTTTTCGGGCTCCGAGATGAACGGCGCATCCGTCGTGAACCGGCTTTTGGCGCCTCAGCCACAGACCCTGACGCGGCGGACGCGCCAGCCATAGCCGTCCCAGAAGCGCTGCCTCTGCCAGACGCAGCCGCCGTAATAGTCGTCGGCGGCATAACCGGGGCCCGGCGCGTAGTAGCGGGGCGGGTAGTAACCAGGGCCATAACCCGGACCATACGCGTAGCCCGGCCCGGGTCCGTAATAATACGGGGAAGCGAGCGCGCCGCCGACAATGGCGCCGCCGATGATCCCAGCCGCCACGCCGGCAGCGACGCCGCGCTGCGCATGGGCCGGCGTCCCGGCCGTCAGGGCCACAGCGGTGAGGGCAGCGACTGCCAGGAGCGACTTCTTCATTGGCTTGACCTTTCGCACAGACACGCGGGAACTCTTTGGGGGGTAAAGTTCCATACTTCGTTTGAATGATCAATGAACGGCACCTTGGCCGGGTGCGACGAATTGGTGTGGACCGCAGCTCCGCCAGGGAGGCGATGATGGGCAACGCGATGATCAATGCATTGATTGCTGCCGGGATCGTCTTCGCCATCGGCTACGGCTGGATCACCCACCTCCAGAATCGCGGCCGGCGCCGCTCCCGCGCAGGGGCCGGCAGCGATGGCGGCGGCGACAGCTATTCGGGGACCAGCGACGGCTTCTCGCTGGGAAGCTGGTTTTCCAGCGACAGCTCGGGGAACTCGACCGACACCGGCAGCTGTTCCAGCAGCGATAGCGGCAGCAGCGGCGGGGATTGCGGAGGCGGCGGCGACGGTGGGGGAGGCGGTGGCGGCGACTAGATCCGGCCGCCATCTTGATCCAGCGCAACACCCTGTTTTAGAGCCGTTCTAGGCTGTTTCCGGGTCAGTTTGGAATAGCTTCAAATACCGGTTTTTCCCTTTGCATCCGGCTGGCCCGTTAAATATCGATGATGGCGCATCACCGAAGGGCCTGCCGCTTCCATGATCGTTTGTTCCTGTAACGTGCTGAGCGATGACGACATCCGCGCCGCTGTGGCCGAGTCCGACGACGCCGTGCGCCATGCCAAGCAGGTCTATGGCTGCCTCGGCTGTAGCGCCGAATGCGGCCGCTGCGCGCGGACGATCAAGACCATCATCGATGAAGCGCTTGGCCCGTGCGCCAAGTCCTGCTGCTCCGGCTGCCCGCACAGCCACACCGTGGCCGCCAATGACGAGACGGCCGAGTCCGCCCAGTTCGCGCTCGCGGCCTGCTGAAATCTTCCGCGCTGTCGGCTGAGCTTTTCCCCCGCTGCGTCCCCGTAGCCGGTTGCCCCCTTCCGTAAACTCATTTAGAAGCGTTCTAAATTCGGTTTAGGATCGAGTTGGACTGCAAGAGCTGGAGTGAACCATGCAGGGCGACGCAAAAGTCATCGACTACCTCAACAAGGCACTGCGTCACGAGCTGACTGCGATCAACCAGTACTGGCTGCACTACCGCTTCCTCGACAATTGGGGCCTGCTGGACATGGCCAAGGTCTGGCGCAAGGAATCCATCGAGGAGATGGAGCACGCCGACAAGCTCACCGCGCGCATCCTGTTCTTCGACGGCTTCCCGAACATGCAGGTGCTCGATCCCCTGCGCATCGGCCAGAACGTCAAGGAGATCATCGAGTGCGATCTCGCCGCCGAGATGAGCGCGCGGGCGCTCTACCAGGAAGCGGCGACTTACTGCCACGGCGTCAAGGACTACGTCACGCGCGACCTGTTCGAGAAGCTGATGAGCGACGAGGAGCACCACATCGACTTCCTCGAAACCCAGCTCGACCTGATCGGCCGCATCGGCCTCGAGCTCTACACCCAGAAGCACGTCGGCGGGCTCGAGGGCGAGGGGCATTAAGCTCCGGCGTTGGCCGTATACTCCGCCTTAGCTGCATACTCCGGTGTCGTCCCGGCGAAAGCCGGGACCCATAACCCCAGGGAGCAGTTTGGCGAAGACTCGTGGCTATCAGCGCGCCAAGTAACCACGCCCTGTGGTTATGGGTCCCGGATCTGCGCTCCGCTTCCGACAACGCTGCGCGTTGTCGGAATCTGCGCTTGTCCGGGACGACACTGTGGTTGGCGCCAGAGCTACAGCTGCTGCTTGTAGCGCTCTTCCACGATCTCCTGGCTCTCCGGTTCGCCCAGGCCCGTCTGGTCGTGAATGACTTCCACGATGCTCGGCATCACCGAGCGCTGCACCTTCTCCGGCGACCACAGCTTCGAGCGCATCAGCGCCTTGCCGCAGTGGAAATAGACTTCGCTGACCGCGACGTTCAGCACCGCGCGCGGTGGCTTGCCGAATTCCACCATCGAGGCAAGCAGATCCGGATCGGCGGACAGCGTGCCGCGCCCGCCGACGCGCAGCGTCTCGTCGATGCCGGGGACGAAGAACAGCAGATGCACGAAGCCCGAGCCTTCGACGACGTTGCGAAAACTGTCGATCCGGTTGTTGCCGGAGCGGTCGGGCATCAGCAGCTGGTTGGGGCCGGCGACGTGGACGAAGCCGATGCCGCCGCCGCGCGGCGAGGCGTCGACGCTGCCGTCCGCGCCTGACGTCGCGAGCACGCAGAACGGCGACATCTCGATGAACTTCTTTGCATGCGCATCGATCGCGGGACGTGCCTTTGCTATCACGCGCGGGCTCGGCTTGGCATAGATGGTGGCGAGGTCTTCGGCGCAAAGATCGGTCAACGGCGTGTCTCCGCATCAGCTTGGGGGCAAGCTACCCGATCGGGCCGCCCCAGCCAATGAAATCCATCACGACGCGCTACACTGCATCGGCGGGCACGAAGCAGCTGATGATGATGGTGCCGCGATGGTGGACGTACCACACCACGGCCTGGCCGACCGGGTTGCCGCGGTCGCGGATGATGGCGCGTTCGGGCACTGCCATCCACTGTCCCTCGATCGGTACCCAATAGGCGCCGTTGCGCACGTCATAGTCCGTGCGATGACCGTCGGAGATGTCGCAGCAGGGCACGCCGTTCGGCGCGATCACGCTCTTGAACCAAGCGCGGATGTCGGGCGGGACGTGATCATATTGCCCGTTGTCGAACGCAAGCGCCGCGCTCGTCAGTGCCGTCATCGCAGCCAGCCAAACGCACAGTGCGAGCCTGCGCATGCGATCCTCCTCATCGCGTGTCGTGCCAATGGCGCGCGATCGCTCCGCGCCTCGATTCGTGTCGCTGACGCGATTAAGCCCGAGCTGTCAGCGCATTGCATGCTCAAATAATATGCGGCGCGAGAGGCGCCGCACATGATGCATTGCGATATGAGGACGTGCAGCCCGCCGATTCTACATCGTCCGTTGCGGCGCGGTTTGCAGCAATTGCCTGACCTGTTCGCTGTAGAACTTTGCATTGCCGGTGGTGCCGTGACCGCGCGTTTCGGTGCTGGCGGGGATCAGATACAGGCGGCCGTTCTTGACCTGCTTCATCGCCGCGTCCGTGAGGCCGGTCTCCGGCGGGTTACGCTCGTCGTCGGCGGAGTTGATCAGCAGCAACGAGGCTTCGATCTGCTCCAGCTTCTCCCCGGCATTGTAGTCGTGCGAGGACTCCCACTGGTAGACGAAGTCGTTGGCATCGGCCGTGATCGGCGTCGCGAGCCGCTCGTCGACGATCTTGTCGGCCTTGGCCGCCGTCGGCGCCTGCGATTGATAGGCCAGCGTTCCGCCGATGCTCGCGATGCCGTAGGCGGTGACGGCGTATTTCATCATGCGCGGCTGGCTGGAGTAGTTGCCGCCATTGTAGTCGGGGTCGTTGCGGATGGTGTCGAGCATGATCCGCCGCAGCATCCAGTTGCGCGATGCCATCTCGGTCGGTTGCGAGGCCATCGGGATCAGCGCGTCCATCGCCTTCGGATATTTCTCGCCCCACAGCCAGGTGTGCATGCCGCCCATCGAATTGCCGATGACGAGCCGCAGATGCTTGACGCCGAGTCCTTCCGTCACGAGGCGGTACTGCGCCTCGACCATGTCGTCGTAGTCGTATTTCGGAAAGCCGGTCTTCATGCCGTCGGACGGTTTTGACGATTTGCCATGGCCGATGCCGTCGGGAATGATGATGTAGTATTTGGCGGCGTCGAGCGGCTGGCCCGCGCCGAACAGCTCGTCGGCAAAGCTTGGCGTCAGCATGCTTGCGCCCGAGCCGCCGGTGCCATGCAGCACCAGCACCGGTTGCCCGCTCGGCTCGCCGACGGTGGTGTAATGCAGCCGCAACTCCGGCATGACCTCGCCGGTGTGGAACTTGAAATCCCTGGCGGTCCAGTCGCCCTGTTTCGGTGCAGGATAATCGGCAGCCATCGCCGACGCCGAGATGGACAGCAGGATGGCCGACAGCGCCGCGCAAGAAGTCTTCATGTTTCTCTCCCCATGCGGCTCGTATCCGGCGGCCGCGTTGCGGCGGATCTTAGCAAAACTCTCCAGAAGGATGTAGGATTTTGGCTCCGCCGATCGTCCTCGAGGTAAACATCGGGAGTGACTGCATGTGCCGCAACATCAAGACGCTGTTCAACTTCGAACCGCCGGCGACGGAGGACGAGATCCATGCCTCGGCCTTGCAGTTCGTGCGCAAATTGTCGGGCTTCAACAGGCCGTCGCAGGCCAACGAGGCGGCGTTCGACCGCGCCGTGGCCGAGGTCTCGGAGGCGGCGCGAAAGCTCCTCACCTCGCTGCACACCCATGCGCCGGCGCGCGACCGCGAGGTCGAGGCGGAAAGGGCCAAGGAGCGCTCGCGGCTGCGCTTTGGCTAGCGGATCCACTGTCCCGTTCCGTGATCTGGCTCACGGTATGGGGCGCCTCGACTTGCGATGATGTCTGCCGGGGTTTTGCCAACCCGGAGCACGACCATGACCCGCCCCCTTCTTCCGCTCAAAGCAGGTGCCATCATCTTCACGCTGCTGTGGACCGCGTGGATGATGTGGTGGGGCGGTTCGTTCTCGAGCGCGAGCGTCGTCATCCTGGCGCTGTGCGGCGCGGCGGTCGGCTATCTCTGGTATCGCGCCATGCGCTGGCAGTTCGAGCGCATGGGCATGCTGCCACGTAAGGATGATTCCTCAAGGGCTTCCTGATCCGGGCTCGTGTCCCGGACGCGGCGCTTCTTCAGCGGTGCGCCGCAGAGCCGGGACCCGGAATCGTGAGCGGATCTCTTGCTGAGCCGGGGCTGCTAATCCCTGTTGCCGTGCTTCTTCTTTTTCTTCTTTTTCTTGTGGTCGTCGTCTTCGCCGTCGTCGCTCTCGTCACCGGCGATCGGCTCGTCGGTTTCCTGCACGGCGGCCTCCAGCGCCTCGCGCTCGGCGGCTTCACGCTCGCGCTGGCGGCGGCGCTCGCCCCAGGCGTCGAAGAGCTGTTCGAGCCAGGGCAATACCTGCTCGATCGACGGCAACTGGCCGGGCGGGCCGGCCTCGCCGCGCGGGCCCTGCGGACCCACTGGGCCTTGCGGTCCGACAGGTCCCTGCGCCCCGGCAGCGCCACGCGGACCGGCCTCGCCCTGCTTGCCTTGCGGGCCGGGCTTGCCTGCGGGGCCAGCCTTTCCGATCGGTCCCGGCTTGCCTTGCGGTCCCGGCTTGCCGCGCGCGCCGTCCGGGCCGCGCCGGCCCGGATGACCCTGCGGTCCCGGCCGTCCCGGCTCGCCTTGCCGCCCGCGCGGACCCTGGGGTCCCTGCCGTTTCTGTTCGTCTGCCACGCCACTGCTCCCTTGACCGGAAGCAAGCTACTTAGCGTCGTTTGACGACAGCAGCAATTCTGTCCGCGCATCGCACCACGCTTGATCAACATCAACCGGCGGCACGCGATGGCGTGTCACTGAAGGGCGCGCGGCCACAACCTCACGAGGAGCGACCGATGCGCGAAGCGTGGAAAATGTTCTGCTTGTCTGCAGTCACTTTTGCCGCTGCGCTCGGCCTTGCCCAGCTGTTGGTGCCCGATATCGTGCCGGTTGCTTTCGCCGAAGAGCCGCAGGGGTCATGGGCTGTCATGACGGCCTTCGTTCTCCGCGCGATCGAGCTGATCGCGGCCGCGGTCGCGATCATCGCGCTCGCGGTTCTCGCCGGCGCGTACCTGCAGCAGGAGCTGCGCCGGCTGTTTCGCAGCACATCGTCGCGCCGCGCGCCGCCGCCGGCGGACTGATCGACCTCCGCGCGGCCACGCGCTGGTTAGTCCTGATAGGCCGGCACGACGATGCCGGAGGCGGCATAGAGCCTGATCTTGTTGCGCAGCGTGCGTACCGACAGGCCGAGCACGCGCGCGGCGCGTGTGCGATTGCCGTCACAGCGGGCGAGCGTCTGGAGCACGAGCTCGCGCTCGACCTCGTCGACGGTCGCACCGATCAGCAGCGGAACGATCTGGTTTGGAGCAAGGAATTCTGCGCCCTGCGGCGCGGCGACATGAACAGTGGTCATCAATATACCTCCCGACCAACGCCCGCTTCCATCGTTGGAAGCGGATCGAGAACAAACGACCCCCAAGCCGTAAATCCACGGTGGGCGGGTTTGGTTAATGAAAGGTTAACCGCGGGCGATCGCACCAATTGACCTTGGGATTGCCGCGAAGCCGCCGCGATTGGCGCGAGATGCATGGTGATGCGGACGTATCTTGCGCCGCACTCGGCGTCATCGTCCGTCTTGTGCGCAATGGCGCACTGGGGGTGGACAATCCAGTACGCCGCGGCACCTCGTGGGACCTCTGGCGTCTCTGGAATACTGGATGCCCCGCCTGCGCGGGGCATGACACCGTGTGTGTCGATAGATCGTCGCGTCCCCCTCACACCGTCCGATATCCGCCGTCCACCATCACGATCGTTCCCGTGACGTAGGCCGACATATCCGACGCAAGGAAGATCGCGGGACCCACGATGTCCTCGGGCTTGCCGGTGCGCGCCAGCGGGGTGTGATCGACGAAGGCCTGCACCAGCGCCGGATTGGTGGCGCGCACATTGGCGTTGATGTTGGTCTCGATGAAGCCCGGCCCGATCGCGTTGACGCGCACGCCTTCCTTGCCGAGCTCGGCCGCGAGCGCCTTGGTGAAGCCGAGCACGCCGTGCTTGGAGGTGGTGTAGGCCGCCGAGCTCGGCGTGCGCAGATGCACGAAGGACTGGATCGAGCCGATATTGACGATGCGGCCCTTGGCTGCGCGCAAGGGAGCGAGGAAGGCCTGCGTCATGTTGAAGACGCCGTTGAGGTTGAGCGAGATGATGTCGTTCCAGTCCTTCGCCACCGTCTCCGTCTCCGCGGTGAAGGCGTTGCGGCGGGTGATGCCGGCATTGTTGACGAGGATCGAGACCTGCCCGACCTTGTCGGCGACCTGCTTGGCCAGCGCAAAGCAGTCGTCGCGCCGGGTCACGTCGAGCGCGAAGCTCTCGGCCCTGCCGCCGGCCTTGCGGATCTCCTGCGCCCCTTCCGCGACGGTGCCGGCGTTGACGTCGAGCAGCACCACTTGTGCGCCCTCGCGCGCGTAGCCGGCCGCGATCGCCCGGCCGATGCCGGAACCGGCGCCGGTGACGACGGCGATGTGATTTGCAAGCAATGCCATGACATTTTCCTCCCGGATTCGTTTCGAAATTTCATGAAAGGCTAACTCGAAATTAAGGGGTCGGAAACGGCGGCCTTGGCATACTGATTCTCATTGCTAAACGTTGCGCGCATGATGGAACGGCTTGAATCCTGGAAATTGGCGCTCGAGCGCCTGCGGTCGGCGGAGCCGGTCGATTGGGCCGAGGCGGGCCGGCTCATAGCCGAGATCGCGCGGATGAGCACCGATGTCACGCTGCGACAGGCCGCCGAGCAGGCGCTTCCGGTGCTGCGCCAGGCTGTGGACAATGACGATCGCAGCGTCATGCTGGCAGCCCAGCGCCGCCTCGGCGTGGTCCTCGATGTCGTTCATGGTCTGACCGCGCCGCGCTTCGGCCGCCGCAACGCGACGCCGAAGAAACTCTCGAGCGAGGATCGCGCCCGCAAGGTGCTCGGCCTGCCGCTCGCGGTGCAGCTCACCTGCGAGGACATCAACCAGGCCTACCGTCGCGCCGCCAAGGGCATGCATCCCGACCGCGGCGGCAGCGCGGAAGCCTTCATCGACCTCGCCGCCGCGCGCGACCTCCTGATCCATCCCGGCGCGCACAAGGACGCGTGAGAGCGCTCAGACGAGATCTCGTAGGGTGGGCAAAGACGCATTTGCGCCGTGCCCACCATCTTCGCGATGGATGGAATGGTGGGCACGCTTCGCTTTGCCCACCCTACGGCGTCTGCGCTGTTTCTAATCTCCGCTCTTGCTCACGCAGCTCGGATAGGGCGCGGCTTCACCTGGTACGATCGGGCAGAGCTCGATCGGGCCGAGCTCGCGCAGGCGCGTTTGCCAGCGTTCGTCATTGACCGGCGGCTCGTCGCTCTCGGGGCCGCGCTCGGCCCATTGGATGGTGTAGTAGTCGGTCGTGCCCTTCAGCGTGACCAGCAGCGCGGTCTCGCTGTGGCGGGTCGGGCCGCTGTCGACGCGGCCGCAGCCGATCACCGCGACAAAACCCTCGAAGCGGCCGAAATTCGTGGCGCCGAGCGGCTGTGCCGCAAAGCTGTCGGGGCAGGCCGATTTGAAGCCGCCGGCGATGGAGCCTGCGAGTGCCTCGGGCGAGGCGCCTTGAGTCAGCGTCATGCCCTTCTCGCCGATGACCGTGATCATCTGCGTCCAGCGTTCCGGCGTCTCGCCCTTCAGCACGGCTTCGCGGATGTAGTGGCCGCCCTTGGTGTTCTCGAACACCGCGACGAAGTTCGACGGCATCGCGAAGCTGACGAGCTGGCCGAAGATCGGCGAGATCACGCGGAAGGATTGCGGCGCCTGCGCCGGCGATGTGGAGACGAGTGCGAGCGATGCAGCGAGGATCGCTGCCGTCGTGATGAGCGTGCGCATCGATTGATCCCGCGGGAGCTGAGTAGAAACGCGAACGGGCAAGGATGCTAGCAGCGCATCCTTGCCCGACCCTTGTCGTCCGCCGATCGAATCTTACCAGGTGCAGTGGCCGTTTCTCAACGCGTGGTCCTTCAGCGCGAGTGCGTCGACGAAGGTCGGCACGGTGGCGCTGACGCGGGCGTAGTCGGAGGGCCACGGCGTGGTCGGGATGCTTTCGTCCCAGATCTGGCAGAAGCCGGTGTCCTGCCAGCGGATCAGGTGATAGCTGGCCTCCGCAGGGCTCGCGGCGACGAAGGCAGTGACGGCAAGACCGGCGGCAGCGCACAGCACGGAAATACGACGCATGATCAGCTCCTCAAATGAAAGATGTGATGCGCCTCCCGACAATGACGGGAGGGGTGGTGCGGGGCGCTTTGGGGGAGCGCGCCCCGGACAGAATGTGAGTAGTTCCGCCTGCTGATCAGGTTCAAAGCGCGTGCGCCGGAAATGCGGGATTCTGGCCGGACAACGAGGGCCGCGCGCCAAAAGAAGAGGGCGGATCGCTCGCGCGACCCGCCCTTTCAAATCCCGTCTGTCGCGTCAGGCTCAGAGCGTGCAGCGGCGCTCCCCGCGCAGCTTGATCTGGAGGTCGGAGGCGGCCGTGAAGGTCGGGAGCGGCTTGCTGACGACCTTGTAGGTCGAGGCGCCCCACTGGAACGGCTTGTACTTCAGGTCCTCGTTCCAGACCTGGCAGATGCCGGTGTTGTCCCAGCGGATCACGTAATACCCGGGCGCCGCGGATGCGGGCACGGCGAACACGGAGGTGGCGATGCCGGCAACGGCACAGAGGGCGAGAACGCGACGCATGAAATATCTCCTTGTGGGGAAGTGTGACCCGAAAATTCGTGCGGTAAAAGCCGGCCCTTTGCAAGCCGGGGAGCCGCCGTTCACGGACATGTCAGGCGATCCAGGGCACTTGGTTTGGCCGCGTGCCCGGCAAGTCACACTGCTCACTTCGAAAGCGACGCCACCGCCTCGATCTCGATCAGCATCCGCGGATCGGGCAGCGCGTGCACCACGCAGGTGGTGCGCGCGGGATAGGGCGGCGGACCGAAGGCACCGGCATAGAGCGCGTTCATGGCGGCAACGTCGGAGGCACGCGTCAGAAGCACGCTGACCTTGACGAGATCGCGGACGGTTGCGCCGGCCTCGGCCAGCACGCGCTTGATGTTGATGGCGACGTTGGCGAACTGCGCCTCGAAGCCGTCGGGCAGCGCGCCATTGCCGTCGAAGCCGGGAATGCCGGAGACGAACAGGAGATCGCCGACGCGCGTCGCAAAGGACAGCGGCGGTGCCTTCACATGCGGCGGGGGCGCGAAATGCTGGATCGGCATGGGATCACCTCGGGGGTCGTGCAGGGCCCGTCAGCGTAGCGACATGCGGGGGACTTGCAATCGCCATGAGGGGGCGGCGCAGGGGGGCAAAAACGAAAACCGCGAAAACAACCCCATGCACAGTAGGATCACGCCGAAATCATTGGGCTTTTTTGAATTCGGTAACGCCGAAGCAATCGCTTGCTCCGTCGGGCAAAACAGGGGCAGAATGGCATCATGAAGTTGCCCGTCCTGCGGCACCAAACTCCGCCGTCATGCCATGGCTTGACCGGGGCATCCAGTACGCCGCGGCTTCCCGGTTCAGCCCCCGCCGTCTCTGGAATACTGGATCGCCCGCCTGCGCGGGCGATGACAGCTGAATGCGCTGCTGCACCTCACGCCCCCCATCATGTTGCCGCCGCGATCGATCGGATAGATTCGCTGCGTCTGATTCGATCCCTCCCTTGAAAAATAGCCCCCGGAGACGCCCCATGAAGATCGCATCCACCCTTCGCGCCGCGCTGGTCGCCATCGCGGCGCTTGCCGGGCTCTCGACCTCGGCGCTGGCCGACGGCGGCACCGTGGTGCTGACGATCTACAAGGCGGGCTGGATCATCGGCGGCTCCGGCGGCTCGGGCGTCCTGAACTTCCGCGGCCGCTCCTATGCGCTCTCCACCGGCGGGCTCGACTACGGCCTCGTGTTCGGCGGCTCCAAGACCGTGCTGCGCGGCCGCGTCTCCAACATCAACCGTCCCTCCGACGTCGCCGGCGTCTACGGTGCCGCCGGCGCCGGCCTTGCCGTCGGCCGCGGCGCCCGCGCCATCGTGCTCACCAACCAGAAGGGCGCGGTGCTGGAGCTGTCGGGCTACCAGACCGGCCTGATGGCGAACGCGGATCTCAGCGGGCTCGCGATCACGATGCGGTAGGTGCGTAGGGTGGGCAAAGGCGCGTAAGCGCCGTGCCCACCATCGGTGTCAGCTCGGACGAAAGAGTTGGTGGGCACGCTTCGCTTTGCCCACCCTACGGCTCCCTACGCTCCCGTCACCGCCTCATGAATCCGCTCGCAATGCGCGACGAGATTGGCGTGCGCATCGACGAACACCTTCAGCGGCGTCGGGATCGGGAAGTAATGGATGTTGGCGATGAAACCGTAGATGCCCGCATCGACGCTGGTCGGCGCTGTGCCGTGGACGAAACCCGTGGCGGGTACGATCTCGGCCAGCACCTCGAGGTCCGCAAGGCCTCGCGCATAGGCCTGCTCCGGCGTGTAGCGGCCGATGCCCTGGTAATGATAGCGCTGCGCATTGTACGCCTTCGCCTTCTCGAATCCTTCCGCATTGATCTGCGGATGCTGCGCGATGAAGGCGTCGCGGAACGCCGGATAGTAGCGCTCGTCCTTCCAGCGCGAGTACGACATCACCCAGTAGAGATCGTCCAGCATGCGGGTGACGAAGTGATTGGTCCTCCGTGCGTCCTGCGAAAGCCCGGCATCGATGCTCAGCCGATATTTCGCGATTGCATGCGCGATGATCGTCTCGCTGTCGCCGATGGTCTCGCCGTCGTCGACGATGTAGGGCAGCTGCCCGCGCGGCGCGGCGGAGGCATCGAAGACATGCTCGTGCACGAACGGCACGCCGGCGAGCTTCAGGAAGGCGTAGACCTTGAGGCCGTAGCCGTTGTTGTCCGCGACGCCGAACAGTTTTGGGTAGGAGTAGAGCGTCAGCATGAGCGGGCTCCTCCGTGTTGGCGGAGGCAGCATGCAGGGGCCGGGAGACGGACGCAATGGGCCGGCGGAATTCGTCAGGACGACGGTTGAGCGTGGGGCGCCGCTCCTACGAACGCGACGCGGCGGTGAACACCGCCGACTGCGCCTCGAACGCACGCCTGAACGCCGGCCGGGCTTCGCCGCGGGCGACGTACGCGGCGATGTCAGGGTATTCGTCCAGCAGGCCGGAGGTGTTGAGCCGGCGCAGCACCGTCACCATCATGAGATCGCCGGCGCTGAACGCTCCGTCGAGCCAGTCGGCATCGCCGAGGCGACGGGACAACTCGCCGAGCCTGGTACGGACGCGATCCTGCAACATGGGCAGGCGCGCCTCGTACCAGCTCTTGTCGCGTTCGAACAGCAGCGCCATTCCGAGCTCGACGATCGGCGGCTCCAGCGTGCTCAGCGCGGCAAACATCCACGCAATCGCGCGGCCCCTCGCATTTACCTCGAGCGGCAGCAGGCCGGCATAACGCTCGGCGAGATGGAGCACGATCGCGCCCGATTCAAACAGCGCGAGATCGCCGTCCTCGAAGGTCGGGATCTGCCCGAACGGATGCAGCGCAAGATGCGCCGGTTGCTTCATCGCCGCGAACGAGACGAGGCGGACGTCGTAGGGCTGGCCGACTTCCTCCAGCGCCCAGCGAACCCGCATGTCGCGCGCCTGTCCCCTGCCGCGGTCGGGCGAGCTTTCGAAGGCGGTGATGGTGGGCATTGGGAGTCTCCGGGGTGGTGGCGTATTGTCCAGAGGACGAACGGGCCGGGTGGGTTCCGACAACCTATCGCGTTTTCTGGCGCGTAGGATGGGTAGAACAAAGCGAAACCCATTGCCTACGCGCGTTGACCGTTTTGCGACGTGATCCACTTCGCCAGGTCGCTTTGGATCGCTATACTGCCAATCTCAGCAGGATGGTGCCCCCATGGCGAGAGAATTGGAAGGCAAGGTTGCCGCCGTGACCGGAGCCGCGTCCGGCATCGGATTGGCGAGTGCCGAGGCGATGCTGGCTGCGGGCGCGCGCGTGGTGATGGTCGATCGCGACGAGGCTGCGCTGAAGGCGCTCTGCAACAAGCACGGCGACACCGTGATCCCGCTGGTCGTCGACCTGCTCGATCCAGAAGACTGCGCAACGCTGTTGCCGCGCGTCTTGGAGAAGGCCGGCCAGCTCGACATCCTGCATGCAAACGCAGGCACGTATGTCGGCGGCGATCTGGTCGATGCCGACACCATGGCGATCGACCGGATGCTGAACCTGAATGTCAACGTCGTGATGAAAAACGTGCACGACGTGCTACCGCACATGATCGAACGCCGGACCGGCGACATCATCGTCACGAGTTCGCTGGCGGCGCATTTTCCGACGCCGTGGGAGCCGGTCTATGCGTCGTCCAAATGGGCGATCAACTGCTTCGTCCAGACGGTGCGGCGCCAGGTCTTCAAGCATGGCATTCGCGTGGGCTCGATCTCGCCCGGCCCGGTCGTCAGCGCGCTGCTCGCGGACTGGCCGCCCGAGAAGCTGAAGGAAGCCAGGGACTCGGGAAGCCTGCTGGAAGCCAGCGACGTGGCCGAGGTCGTGATGTTCATGCTGACGCGGCCGCGCGGCATGACCATTCGAGACGTGGTGATGCTGCCGACCAATTTCGATCTTTAGGGCGCATGCGCGGGTGACGGTGTCCATTCCTCATGGTGAGGAGGCGCGAAGCGCCGTCTCGAACCATGCAGGCCCCACCATCTTGCCCGCGGCCATCCTTCGAGACGACTGCGGAGCCTGTCATCGGGCCGCGCATTGCGCGGACCCGGTGGCGGTCTCCTCAGGATGAGGTCTGTGGGTGTTGAACGTCCAGCGCAGCAATCCACGCCGCCAGTTCTCGCCACGGCTCCAGCGTCCAATGCCCGGACGCAGCACCGGACGGCGAGGGCAGCACGAACACCTCGGGCCAGCTTCCATCCCGCGGCTGCCGCCCCAGCGAAATCCCGCTCGACGGCCTGCCGTAAAACAAGCTCGCCGCCTTCTTGCTCGTGAACGCAATCGTCCTCGGCCGATACTTCTCGATCTTGGCCCTGAAGCCGGGCACGTCGATCGTGTCAGTCGCGATCTGGTGATCCATCCCGGCGCCGGTCTTGGAGAGATCGGTGAAGCCGATCCCGAGATCGAGCAGCGACGCGAACTCGCCCGGCTGATAACGCCGCGGCGTGATGCCGGCCTCATGGATCGCGCGCCAGAAGCGGTTGCCGGGATGGGCGTAGTAGTGCCCGAGTTCGGCCGAGCGCGTAGAGGCGGCGGTGCCGACGAAGACGAGGCGGAGGTGGGGGCGGAGCTGGTCGGGGAGGCGGTGGGGGGTTGCGTTCGACACGTCAATCATCCGCGGCTCCAGCCCGCATGAGCGGAGCGATATGCGGGACGACAAAGACACCAGATCTCGCTACGCTTATCCAGCTTTGCTTGCCGGCGGCGAATCGGGAAGACCATAGAAATGGCAATTGGTTTTAGTGAACGCCTTGATTTCGGTCCCATCATAGGATGGGAACTCTACCAAGTGACGATCGACAAGTATCACATCATGTTCTGGTTTGAGGGTGAAAATGCCTTGTTGAACGTCGCGGACCGTTTCTCGTTCAGATCGTCCGATGGTACGGTCAATTTCTCTTACGAGATCTATGGCAATCATAAATCCTTGAGTGTTGATCGCATCCTCCGAACGAAAATCGCCGAAACGACGATTGTGAGTAAGGAGCAGCTCGATCTTGTGTTTGAAAATGGCGACGTGCTGTCGATCTACGATAATCCGGAATTCAGATCCTGGTGGTTCCTCGGGGGGCGCCAAAACGTTCCGGTTCGCCAGAGGACGAATTGGTCATTTTCAATCTGCGGATCATGATCCGGAGGACCTGACAGAACAAGAGTACCAGGATCGACGCACCTGATCTGATAAGCTTCGTTCATCAGCGTCCATACAGTCAGCCGGATGGCAGAGTCCTGCTCCTGAGGAATCGGTCGTTTCGGAACAAAATCAAACATCGCGATCCCTCAAAGCTAGGTTGTGATTGCCTCACAACACCCGATTACTCTCCTTCACCTTCTCCGCATCCAGATAAACGCTGCTGCCCATCTCCTTGAACTTCGCGCTCATCTTAGCCATGCCGTCCTCGGCGGTGCCGCTCATCGACATGCCGATCGAGTTCGGGTCGTTCAGCGTCGCCGCATAGTCCCGTACGTCCTGCGTGATCTTCATCGAGCAGAATTTCGGGCCGCACATCGAGCAGAAATGGGCGACCTTGTGGGCTTCCTTCGGCAGGGTCTCGTCGTGGAAGTTTTTCGCGGTATCAGGGTCGAGGCCGAGGTTGAACTGGTCGCTCCAGCGGAAGTCGAAACGGGCGCGGGACAGCGCGTCGTCGCGGAGCTGGGCGGCCGGGTGGCCCTTGGCGAGATCGGAGGCGTGGGCCGCGATCTTGTAGGTGATGACGCCGGTCTTGACGTCGTTGCGATCGGGCAGGCCGAGATGCTCCTTCGGGGTGACGTAGCAGAGCATGGCGCAGCCGAACCAGCCGATCATGGCGGCGCCGATGCCTGACGTGATGTGGTCGTAGCCCGGCGCGATGTCGGTGGTCAGGGGTCCGAGGGTGTAGAACGGCGCTTCGCCGCACTCCTTGAGCTGCTTGTCCATGTTGATCTTGATCTTGTGCATCGGCACGTGGCCGGGGCCTTCGATCATGACCTGGCAGCCCTTGTCCCACGCGATCTTCGTCAGCTCGCCGAGCGTCTCCAGCTCGGCGAACTGCGCGCGGTCGTTGGCGTCCGCGATCGAGCCCGGGCGCAGGCCGTCGCCGAGCGAGAACGAGACGTCATACTTGCGCATCAGGTCGCAGATCTCGTCGAAATGCGTATAGAGGAAGCTCTCCTTGTGATGCGCCAGGCACCACTTCGCCATGATCGAGCCGCCGCGGCTGACGATGCCGGTGACGCGGTTGGCGGTGAGGTGGATGTAGGACAGGCGCACGCCGGCGTGGATGGTGAAGTAGTCGACGCCCTGCTCGCACTGCTCGATCAGCGTGTCCTTGTAGAGCTCCCAGGTCAGCTTGACCGGATCGCCGTTGCACTTCTCCAGCGCCTGATAAATGGGAACGGTGCCGATCGGCACCGGCGCGTTGCGCAAGATCCATTCGCGGGTGGTGTGGATGTTGCGCCCGGTGGAGAGGTCCATCACGGTGTCGGCTCCCCAGCGGATCGCCCACACCATCTTCTCGACCTCTTCCTCGACCGACGACGTGACGGCCGAGTTGCCGATATTGGCGTTGATCTTGGTCAGGAAGTTGCGGCCGATGATCATCGGCTCGAGTTCACTGTGGTTGATGTTGCTGGGGATGATGGCGCGGCCGCGCGCGATCTCGGAGCGCACGAACTCCGGCGTGATGAAGGCCGGGACCTCCGCGCCAAAGCTCTCGCCGTCGGCGAGCGCTGCTTCGGCGCGTTCGAGCTGCTCCTTGCGGCCGAGGTTTTCGCGCGCGGCGACGTAGATCATCTCCTTGGTGATGATGCCGGCGCGGGCGAATTCGAGCTGCGTGATCTTGTGGCCGTCGAGGCCGCGCAGCGGCTTGTGATAGGCGCTGAACGCGCGCGCGGCCTTGTCGGTCGAGAGGTTGCCGTTGTCCTCCGGCTTGACCTGGCGGCCCTCATATTCCTCGACGCCGCCGCGCTCCAGCACCCAGGCCTTGCGGTTGCGGGCAAGGCCGGCGTTGACGTCGATGGTCACGGTCGGATCGGTGTAGGGGCCGGAGGTGTCGTACACCGGCAGGTTCGGCTCGCCGGCGCCTTCGGACAGGATGATCTCGCGCAAGGGCACGCGCAGGTCGGGCGCGGCGTCCGGGGATGCGAAGATTTTGCGCGAGGACGGCAGCGGGCCGGTGGTGACGGCGGGAACGGTCTTGTCGGGATTGGAGCGGATGTTCATGGGATCCTCCTTAATTCAGTTCGTTGGCATCGCTGCACGAGAGACAATTACCGCTGTCATCCCCGCCTAGTGCGCAATTGCGCACGGGAGCGGGGATCCAGTATTCCAGAGGCCGTAGTGGGATACGGAGAGGCCGCGGCGTACTGGATCGCCCGGTCAAGCCGGGCGATGACGGCGGAGTGTGTAGAGAGAGCGAGGCGCATCACGCCGCCTCCTTCGACTGGCCGAGCCATTGCCGCACCCGCGCGTCGGGGTCGGCATTTTGCGTGACGTCGCTGACGACGGCGATGGAATCGGCGCCCGCGGCAAAAATCTCCGCGGCGTGCTCGAACTTGATGCCGCCGATCGCGACCAGCGGGATGGTGCCGATGCGCTTTTTCCATTCCGTGATCTTCGGAATGCCCTGCGGCTCGAAGCGCATCGACTTCAAGGTGGTGAAGAAGATCGGGCCCAGCGCGACATAGTCGGGTTTTGCGGCCAGCGCGGTCGCAAGCTCGGCGTCGTCATGGGTGGAGATACCCAGTGACAAGCCGGCCTCGCGGATGGCCTTGAGATCGGCGTCGGCGAGGTCTTCCTGGCCGAGATGCAGATACTTTGCGCCGGCGACGATCGCCGCGCGCCAGTAATCGTTCACCACAAGCTTCGCCTGCGTGCCCTCGGTGATGGCGAGCGCGTCGGTGACGATCTGCAGCGCTTCGGCGTCGTTCAGGTCTTTCGCGCGCAGTTGAATCGTGCCGACGCCGAGTTTTGTCAGGCGCTCGACCCAGTTGAGGCTGTCGACGACGGGATAGAAGCGATCAGGATACGCGTTGCGATCAGGATACGGCATGCCAGAACGGGGTCCCAACGACAGGGGTGGAAGGGGAGGCGAAGTCGCGGGCGTTCATCAACCCGGCCTCAAAGGCGGTGCGGCCGGCCTCGACACCCAGGCGGAAGGCGTTGGCCATCGCGACGGGATCGGCGGCTTTGGCGATCGCCGTGTTGAGCAGCACGGCGTCATAGCCGAGCTCGAGCGCCTGCGCCGCGTGGCTCGGCGCGCCGATGCCGGCGTCGACCACCAGCGTGATGTCGGGCAGGCGATCGCGCAAGAGCTTCAGCGCATCGCGGTTGGTGATGCCCCGGGCCGAGCCGATCGGCGCTGCCCACGGCATCACCACCTTGCAGCCGGCATCGACCAGGCGGTTTGCAACCGAGAGATCCTCGGTGCAATAGGGGAACACCTCAAAACCGTCCTTGATCAGGAGGCTTGCTGCTTCGACGAGGCCAACGACGTCGGGCTGGAGCGTGTCGTTGTCGGCGATCACTTCCAGCTTGATCCAGCTTGTGCCGAACAGTTCGCGCGCGAGCTTTGCGGTCGTCACCGCCTCGCGCACGCTGCGGCAGCCGGCGGTGTTCGGCAGCACGGCGACGTCGAGCTCGCGGATCAGGTTCCAGAACGCATCGCCCGTCTTGCCGCCGGCGGATTCGCGCCGCAGCGACACCGTGACGATGTTCGAGCCGGCGGCGCGGATCGCCGCCTGCATGATCGCCGGCGAGGGATAGAGCGCGCTGCCGATGAGGAGGCGCGAGGCGAAGGTTTTGCCGTAGAAGGTCACCATGTGCGAGGTGTCTCCTCAAGTTCAACTGTCGTCCCCGCGAAGGCGGGGACCCATACCGCGTGATTTCTCTTGGGGCATGCGGGGAGAGATCGGCCGCCATAACCGCTCCCTGTGGTTATGGGTCCCCGCCTTCGCGGGGACGACAAGTGGAGAGAGTGTGCCTGCATCTCCCTCACCCTCCCTGCCGCGGCGTGATGATCTCGATCTCGTCGCCGGCCTTCAAGCTCGTCTCGGCCCAGCGGCTTTTCGGCACGACGTCGTAGTTCAGCGCGATCGCGAAATGGGTGCCTTCGTAGTCGAGCTCGGAGAGCAGCGCGTCCACGCTGACTGAAGCCACCTCGCGCTGCTCACCGTTGATGATCACAAGCATTGCACGATCACCCGCATTGCATCACCTCGTTGTCGATCTGGCCGCGCTGGACGTATTGCAGCGTCAGCTCGGCGAGTGCCGGCGCGATCAGGAAGCCGTGGCGGTAGAGCCCGTTGACGGCGATCTTTTCGCCGCGAATGCCGATGCGCGGCAGATTGTCGGGGAAAGCGGGGCGAAGGCCCGAGCCGAATTCGACGATGCGCGCCTCGCCGAACGCCGGGTGCACCGTATAGGCCGCACCCAAGAGCTCCAGCGCCGAGCGGACGCTGACGCCGGTGTCCTCGGCCTCGATCGAGGTCGCCCCCAGCATGAACAAATTGTCCTCGCGCGGGATCACGTAGAGCGGCCAGCGCGGATGGATCAGCCGCACCGGGCGCGCCAGCTGCACCTCGCTCGTCTCGATCAGGATCATCTCGCCCTTGACGCCGCGCAGGTCAGGCTGCTCGTCGCGTGCGGACAGGCCGCGGCAGTCGATCACGATGCCGTCGAGATCGGCGGCGCTGACGTCGCTGGAGAACTTGATGGTGCCGCCGGCGGCGCGGATGCGCTCGTGCAGCTTCGGCAGCACGCGGCGCGGCTCGACATGGCCTTCGGTCGGGAAGAACAGGGCGTCGCGGAAGCGGCCCTCCAGCGACGGCTCGAGCTCGGCAAGGCCGGCGGCATCGAGCCGGCGGTGCTCTTCGGTCATCCGGGCAAAGCGCTCGAAATCGTTGCGCTCGCGCGGATGGGCGACGACCAGGGAACCGTTGAAGGGTGTGTCGGGCAGCTCGCGCCGCCAGATGTCGAGGGAGCGCTGGCCCAGCCGGCTGATGATGGGTTCGGCGACCTCGGCCTCGCACCAGGGCGCCAGCATGCCGCCGGCCCAGTGGCTGGTGGAGTCCGTCATCGCAGCGTCGCCGCGCTCGTGCAAGGTCACGGCGTGGCCGGCCTGCGCGAACAGCAGTGCCTGCCAGGCGCCCGCAATGCCTGCGCCGATGATGGATACCGCGGAATCCGCTCGCTTGATCGTCTGTAACATCCCTGTCCCTTCGCCGGCATGACCCGGATCAGGTTCAAAGGGTCACCGCGGTCCTGGGCGGATTTGCCCATTTAGCGGTATCTCAGCTCCTCCTCGGAGCACCCCTCGGAACGGTGCCAATGTATGCCAGCGGGGCGGGGTGGTCAACGCGTTAGCCACAGGGCAGTCATTCCGGGGCGATGCGAAGCATCGAGCCCGGAATCTCGAGATTCCGGGTTCAGTCCTGCGGACTGCCCCGGAATGACAGCGGTTAGTGTGGAACCTGGGCCCGCGCGTTGCGGACGCGCTGGGCGAGCTTTTTGTGCGGCGTGGTGCCGAACATCGGCTGCGGGTTGCCGTTCGGCTCCAGCCAGGCCTCGTTGCTGGCCTCTCGCACCATCTGCTGCGCCGTTTCCTGGCGCTGCCGCTTTGCAACGTAGTAATAGCCGCCAGCGAAATAACGCACGGCTCGGGCATGGTCGCCATTGGCGGCGCGATAGGCGCCCGCGAGGTATTTGACCGCGTAAGTGAGATTGGTGTTGGGATCGCGCAGGCCGGCGGCATCGCCGGTGTAGCCGAGCCCGCGGGCGGTCGCGAGCTTGATCTGCATCAGGCCGATGGTGCCGCCATGGCCGACGAGGCCGGGCTGATAGCGGCTTTCGCGCATGATGACGCGATGCACCAGCGCTTCAGGCACGCCGTTGGCGCGGGCATGGGCCGCGACCATCTCGGCGTACTCGGCTTCACCCGCGAATGCGGCCTGCGGCGACACCAGTCCGGCCGCGATGAGCGCGGCGACACGTAAAATTTTCATCAGATATCCCTGACGTCCCTGAGCGACCTGCGTCCGGCTGTCGTTATTGTTTGAGCATGATCTGTTCGGAAAACCGCGGTGCACTTTTCCGGATCATGCTTTAGGACTCCGGAACACGGCGATGATGTGACCAAACGCCGCCGCTGACGATGTTGCGGCGCCGAGCCGTTGTTACGACGCAATGCTGGCGTAGCTGAGCTTCGGGGCGGACGACCCCCGCTCGCGACAGCACGTCTGTCTATTCGCGCGCAGACGCGAAAGCGAGGATGAAAACGCTGCAAATCGGGAGAGGTGCCATGACAAAAACCAACATGGCCAACGCGGACTTTGTCAACGCGGACTTTGTCAGCGCGGACTTGGCCAAGGCACATTTCGGCGACATCCCCCGGCAAAATCCCTGTGCTCAATGCGGCGCGCCGATTCCGAAGCCCGACTGGATCGAGCCGGGCGAGGGGCGCATCTCCTATCTCTGGACGTGCCGCGCCTGCAATTATCAGTTCGAGGCGGTGGCGATCTTCGACGAGGTCGCCGTCACGCACACCCCGCTCGCGGCTTAAGCGACGCTCTACGCGGCGAGCCGCGGCTCCTGCCAGACTGGCAGCTCCATCCGCACGATCAGCCCGTGCGGCTCGCGGTCGTGCAGCGACAGCGTCCCGCCATGGGCGATCGCGATCGCGTGCGCGATCGACAGGCCGAGGCCGAAGCCGGTGGACTCGTCCATCGTGCGCGCATCGTCGCCGCGCGCGAACGGCTCCAGCATCTCCTGCTTGCGCGCATCCGAAATGCCGGGGCCGTCGTCCTCGACGTCGATGACGAGCC
Source organism: Bradyrhizobium sp. USDA 3311 (assembly GCF_054062495.1). Classification (NCBI taxonomy): domain Bacteria; kingdom Pseudomonadati; phylum Pseudomonadota; class Alphaproteobacteria; order Hyphomicrobiales; family Nitrobacteraceae; genus Bradyrhizobium; species Bradyrhizobium sp. USDA 3311. The sequence goes on from NZ_JBSSFI010000001.1 coordinate 3,815,323, forward strand.
TGGTGCCGGATATGTCGAGGCGGATCGTGACCTCGGCGCCGTAGCGCACGGCGTTCTCGACGAGGTTGGTGACGCCGCGATGCAGGTCGTCGGGACGCGCCGCCGCGGTGGCCGAAGCGGGGCCGTCATAGTGCACGACATGGCCCATGTCGCCGAATTGGTCGGCAATGAGCTGGAGCGTGCTGGCGATGTCGACCAGCGTCACCGCCTCGACGTTGCGGTCGTTGCGCAGGAGCGACAGCACGGATTCCAGCATCGAGCGCATCTGGTCGAGATCGATCAGCATGCGCTTGCGGTTGACCTCGTCCTCGATGAACTCGGCGCGCAGGCGCAGCCGCGTGATCGGCGTGCGCAGATCGTGGCTGATCGCCGCCAGCATTCTGGTGCGATCCGACATCAGCCGCGCGATCCGCTCATGCATGCGGTTGAGCGCGCGCGCCACCGAGCGGATCTCCTCCGGGCCGCGCTCGGGCAGCGGATCGGCTTCGCCGTCCAGGCTGAAATTCTCGGCGGCTTCGGCGAAGGAGGACAGCGGCGCGGCCAGCGCGCGCGCCGCCCACAGGCCGAGCACGGTGACGCAGATGAAGGTGGTCATCAGCGCCGTCAGCCACGGTGCGCCCCAGAACCACGGCCGCGGGCCGCCATCGACACGGCCGGCGATCACGCTGCCGTCGGGCAATTCGACGCCGACGCGGTGCGCGGTGTCGTCGGCGGCGAGCTGCACCACCTTGTAGCCGCGCCCGAGATGACGGCGCATTCCGCGCAGGTGCTGGCTGTCGCTCGTCGCGACAATGGCCGCCGTGCCGGGCGCGTGCATCTCGATGCCGAGCTTGGGGAAGGCGCGCGAAAGGTCGGCGACGAGGCGCGGCCGCTCGCTGGCCTCGGCCGAGCCGAGCAGCAGCGCGGCATCGGTCAATTGATGGGCGCCGTCCGGCGGCGTGTCCGGGCGGTCCGGCCGGCTGATCAGGAAGGCGGCGGTGACGACGAGATGGAGCGCGACGGTGGAAGCCAGCACCAGCGCGGCGATCTGCCCGCCGATACCCTTGAGGTGGAAGAACCCGAACGGCTTCATCGTCGGCGCCCCCTCAGTTGCCCAGGGGGACCGCGACCACTCCGGTGCTTGCTGCTTCAGTTCTCGCTGCTTCAGTGCGCGGCGTGAACAGATAGCCGCCGGAGCGCACCGTCTTGATCATGGTGGGATCGGCCGGATTGGGCTCGATCTTGCGGCGGATGCGGCTGACCAGCACGTCGATGGAGCGCTCGAACGAGCCGGTGTTGCGGCCCTGGGTCAGGTCGAGAAGGCTGTCGCGCGACAACACGCGGCCGGGCCGCTCGCAGAATGTCCTGAGCAGATCGAACTCGGCGCTGGTCACCGCGACGCGCGCGCCTTCTGGATTGCGCAGCTCGCGCAGCCGCAGGTCGATGCGCCAGCCTTCGAAGGCGAGCGTGGAGGCGCCCTCGATCGAGCTTGCCGCTTGAGCTGCGGCCTGGCGGCGCAGCACCGCGTTGATGCGCGCCAGCAGCTCGCGCGGGTTGAAGGGCTTTGCCAGATAGTCGTCCGCGCCCATCTCGAGGCCGACGATGCGGTCGACGTCCTCGCCGCGCGCGGTCAGCATGATGATCGGCGTCTGCGCCTCCGCGCGCACCTTGCGGCACAGGCTCAGGCCGTCCTCGCCCGGCAGCATGACGTCGAGGATGATGAGGTCAACGCGATGATCGGCCATGGCGCGCGACATTTCGCGGCCATCGCTCACGGCGGTGACGTTGCAGGCGTTGTTGCGCAGGTACTTCGCAATCAACGTCCGCGTTTCGCGGTCGTCCTCGACGACCAGGATGTTGGGATTGAGAATGGCCATGCGCTTTGTTTGTCCAAGATTCGGGCCAAAAGGCGAAGATTTTTGTTTCGGATTGTTTCTGCAGGCCCCGTCGCAATGCCGGGACACACCCGGGCACTGGCGCGGCAAGGTCTCGTTAAGGCCGTTAACCATACCGTGGCGCGGCTATCCAAGAAACCCCGCAAGATCCACGGAGCCATCATGACCTCGATTTCGGCGGCCTCCGCCGGTACCCATCAGTCGCCGCTCCAGCGGCTGCAGCAGGAATTGCAATCGGAAGTTTCCGCCGGCACGATCTCGTCGTCGGACCAGTCCGCGCTCTCGACCGCGCTGACCGACATCGACACGGCGCTCCAGCAGAGCCGCTCGAGCGACCAGTCGAGCGGCGCGCGTCCCTCCAGGGACGACATGAAGTCGAAGATCGACGACCTCATCTCCAACGAGGTGTCGAACGGGACGCTGACCTCGGACCAGGCCGAACAGCTCAAGGGCGTGTTTCAGTCCGCCTTCGCGAGCGGTCCCGGTGGTGCGGGCGGAGCCGGTGGCGCAGGCGGACCGCCGCCGGACGACGGTTCTTCGGATCCGTCGTCGACGGACTCCACCAGCAGCACGTCGAGCTATTCGACGACGGCGGAGATTCTCCAGCAATTCCTCCAGGCGCTTCAGCAGTCGCAATCGTCGGCGTCGTCGTATGGTGCCAACGGCAACTCGTCCAGCAACTCGGATTTCTCCGCACTCCTGATCGACTACAAGAGCTGACCTGAGCGACGCAGGTCGGCGCGTTCCCCGCCGCGCTCGTGCTTCACCCAGGGCGCATGATCGTCGGCGGGGAACTGTGCATTGGAACGTTCCTGCGTGACGTGAGGAACTTTCACTGCAACGCAGCGCCACCGTTGTGCGACGAAATCGCCGCAGCTTAGGAACTGCGCGTGATCGGCGCTGTTCTCTCCATACGAGTTTTTGCTGAAGGAGAGGACAACAATGCTGATGAAATCAATCGCCGCCGGCCTTGCCGGCACCGCGCTGCTTGCGACTGCTGTGTTTGCGCAATCGCCGACCGCCACCACCGACAAGGCGCCGACCGCGGCCACCACCACGACGACCACGTCGGCCTCGGGTGAATGGCGCACGTCGAAGATGCCGGGCCTGAAGATCTACAACGACGCCAACGAGAACATCGGCTCGATCAACGATCTGCTGATGGACAAGAGCGGCGCCATCAAGATCGCCGTGATCGGCGTCGGCGGCTTCCTCGGCATGGGCGAGCATCTGGTTGCCGTGCCCTATGACAAGCTGAAGTTCGTCAATGAGGCCGTCGCCTATACCGGCGCGGCCGGCACAAATCCGAACGCCAAGCCGGCGACGACCACAACCACGGGTGCCGCGACCGGCACCGACAAGACCGCGACGACCGTGACGGCTTCGTCGAAGTGGTATCCGGACCACGCCGTGTTCAACGCGAGCAAGGACGAGCTGAAGAACATGCCCGAGTTCAAGTACTCGGAGTAATGCGGTTCGCGTGACGATTTGAACGACGCGCGCCCGGTTTTCGCCGGGCGCGCTGTCGTGCTCTTCCCCACCTCTCCCCGCTTGCGGGGAGAGGTCACTTCGCATCGAAGATGCGAAGTGGGTGAGGGGGACTCTCCGCGAGTCTAACTGTCACCGTCGTTGTGGAGACTCCCCCTCACCCCAACCCTCTCCCCGCAAGCGGGGAGAGGGAGAGCCCTGTTTAGTGCGTCACCAGCGGGCAGCCGCCTTTGTCGAGCGGACGGAATGCCTCGTCGCCGGGCACGGTGGCGATCAGCTTGTAGAGATCCCACTCGCCCTTGGACTCCTCGGGCTTCTTGACCTCGAACAGATACATGTCGTGGACCATGCGGCCGTCGATGCGGATCTTTCCGTTCTTTGCAAAGAAGTCGTTGACCGGCGTTGAGCGCATCTGCTCCATCACCTTCGGCGCCTCGTCGGTCTTGATGGCCTCGATCGCCTTCAGATAGTGCATGGTTGCCGAATAGAGGCCGGCCTGGATCATGGTCGGCATGTGCCCGACCTTCTCGTTGAAGCGTTTCGAGAAGGCGCGCGTCTCCTCGTTCATGTCCCAGTAGAACGCGTCGGTGACGATCAGGCCCTGCGTCGCCTTGATGCCGAGCGAATGCGTGTCGGTGATCTCCTGCAGGAGCGCGATCATCTTCTGGCCGCCCTGAGTGAGGCCGAACTCGGCGGCCTGCTTCAGCGCATTGGTGGTGTCGCCGCCGGCATTGGCCAGCGCGACCACCTTGGCCTTGGAGGCCTGGGCCTGGAGCAGGAACGAGGAGAAGTCCGACGAGTTGAGCGGATGGCGGACTTCGCCGAGCACCTTGCCGCCGCTCTCCTTGACCACGTTGGCGGCATCGCGCTGCAGCGCCATGCCGAAGGCGTAGTCGGCGGTGACGAAGTACCAGGTGTCCTCGCCGCGCTTCACCATCGCCTTGCCGGCGACGTTCGACAGCGCATAGGTGTCGTAGGTCCAGTGCACCGTGTTGGGCGAGCAGGCGACGCCGGTGATATCGGAGGAGCCGCCGCCGGAATTGATGTTGATCTTGTTCTTTTCCCGCGTCAGCGCCGAGATCGGCAGCGCGACCGATGAGGTCGGCACGTCGAAGATCGCGTCGACCTTGTCGTTGTCGTACCAGTTGCGGGCGATGTTGACGCCGACATCGGGCTTGTTCTGGTGATCGGCGGCAACCACCTGGACCGGCTTGCCCGCGACCTTGGCGCCGTAATCGGCGACCGCCATCTCGACGGCGGCGAGCGAGCCCTTGCCGGTCGCGTCCGCATAGAGGCTCGACATGTCCGTGAGCACGCCGATCTTGACGACATCGTCGGAAATCTGCGCCTGCGCGGTGCCGCATGTAGCGGCGAGCGCGAGACCGACTGCTGTGGCGGCGATGAGTTTTTGCATGTTGTTTTCTCCCTGTGTGTTGTTGTTTGGGGCGTTGTTGCGGGGACTGTTCTAGCGACAAACGGTCGCGGCAGCTAAGCCAAAGATGCGTGAGGGGGATGAGAAATATGGAGGGGGATCTATCGTCATTCCGGGCGCGCCCCCTTGGGCGCGCGCCCGGAATTCATTCATCCACCGTCGCTGCGGCCCGATGTGATTCCGGGCTCGCGCTGCGCGCGCCCCGGAATGACAGCGGGGGCCTTTCAGGCGCTGCTGCCCTTGAGCCGCTCGTTGCGTCGGCGCAAGCCTTCCAGGGTGGCGAGGAGGATGACCGATACCGTGGTCAGAATCACCGCCGCTGCCGTGATGGTCGGGCTGATGTTCTCGCGGATGCCGCTGAACATCTCGCGCGGCAGGGTGCGCTGCTCCGGACCCGCCATGAACAGCACGATCACCACCTCATCGAAGCTGGTCGCGAAGGCGAACAGCGCACCTGAGGCGAGGCCCGGCAGGATCAGCGGCAGGATCACGCGGCGGAACGCATCAAGCGGCGAGGCGCCGAGCGAGGCGGCGGCGCGCGCCAGATTGGTGTCGAAGCTTTGCAGCGTCGCGCCGACCGTGATCACCACAAAGGGCGTTGCCAGCGCGGTGTGGGCCAGGATCAAGCCGAGGTAACTGCCGGTCAGCCCGATCGGCGCGAAGAAGAAATACAGGCCGACGGCGGTGATGACGCCGGGCACGACGACCGGCGACAGCACGAAAGCGAGCACGAGCGGCTTGAACCGGCTCTTCCACTGCGCCAGCCCCAGCGCGGCCAGCGTACCAAGCACCATCGACAGCAGAGTCGAGGCAACGCCGATGACCATGCTGTTCTTCAGCGAATTCATCCAGCGCGGCGAATTGATGAAATCGTCGTACCAGCGCAAGGAGAGGCCCGGCAGCGGATAGGTGAGGTACGAGCCCGAGCTGAACGACAGCGGCATGATCGCCAGGATCGGCGCGATCAGGAAGATGAATACCAACGTGGAGATGATGATGGTCGCGGTCCACGCGATGCGCTGGCTGGGCGTGCGGAGGGTGGAATTGTCGCTCAATTCTTCATTCCTCCCGTGACCTGCTGGCCCTGCACCAGCTTGCCGTAGACGAGAGCGAGCAGGACAGTGGCGAGCAGCAGCACCGCACCCAGCGCCGAAGCAAGGCCCCAATTGGCCGTCTCGGTCGTGTAGAGCGCAATGAAGTAGCTGATCATCTGGTCGGCGGCGCCCCCGACGAGTGCCGGTGTGATGTAGTAGCCGAGCGCCAGGATGAAGACGAGCAGGCTTCCCGCGCCGATGCCGGGCAGCGTCTGGGGCAGGTAGATCCGCAGGAAGGCGGTGAGTGGTGGCGCACCGAGCGAGGCGGCGGCGCGCATGTAAGCAGGCGAGATCGCCTTCATGCTGCTGTACAGCGGCAGGATCATGAAGGGCAGGAGAACGTGGGTCATGGCCACGCAGACGCCGAAGCGGTTGTAGATCAGGCGCAACGGCTGGTCGATGATGCCAAGCCACTGCAGGCTGTCGTTCACGACGCCCTTGCTCTGCAACAGCACGATCCAGGCACAGGTGCGGACCAGAAGCGATGTCCAGAACGGCAGCAGGACGAAGATCATCAGCAGGTTCGACCGGCTAGGTGGCAGCGTCGCCAGCAGGTACGCGACCGGGAAGCCGAGGATCAGGCAGAGTGCCGTGACGCTGAGGCTGATGAGGAAGGTGCGGGCGAACACGTCGCGGTAGATGGCCTGATCCGGCGGAGCTGCGACGATCGCGCCGTCCGCGTTCCGCGTCAGGTCGAGCGCCGCCAGAAGGTAGAAGCCGGTCGTTGGGCCGCTGGCGTCCTTGATCGTTGTCCAGGTGGCGCGTTCGCGCCAGGCCGGATTGATCTTGGCAAGTGTCTCCTTGGCGGCGCCGGGCTCCGGCGCCGCCTTCAGATTGCGTGCCGTGCTGGTCAGGATCGTGCGGAAGCCGTTCAGCGCGTAGTTGAGCCGCTTGGCCGCGATGGCCATGGTGCCGGAGGCGCGTGCCGCCAGGATGTCGCTTGCCAGCGCTGCAAAGGCCTTTTCGTCCGGCAGGTCCTTGCCGTCCCAGTCGGCGAGAGCAGCTATGGTTTGCGGCAGAACCTGGCGCACCTCCCGGTCATCGACGGCGCGCCACAGCATGCCAGCGATCGGGCCTGCGAAGGTGAAGAGCAGGAAGACGAGAAGCGGTGCTACCAGCGCCAATGCCTTGACCTGGCGTGTCCGCTCGGCGCGCCTCAATCGGCGCTTGAGCGGCACTTCGGTCTGCGCATCGGCGCCGGTTAAAAGCGCATTCGTCATTGGTCGAGCCTTGCAGGGCGCGCTATTTCGCGGCCCATTTGTTGAAGCGCTCGGTCAGACGGTCGATGTTCTCGAGCCAGAAGGCAACGTTGATCTCGACCGCGTTCTTGATGTTGTCAGGCGCTGTCGGCAGGTCCTTCAGAACGGCGGGCGCGAGCAGAGCGGCTGCGTCCTTGTTCGAGGTGCCATAGGCAATGTTCTCCGACAGTTTTGATTGGTTCCCCGCCTTGCCTGCGAAGTCCAGGAACTTGTAGGCCGCGTCCTTGTTCGGGCTACCCTTCAGGATGACCCAGCTGTCGAGCGTGAAGAGCGCGCCGTCCCACACCATGCCGAAATTCTTCTTCTCGTTCTTGTTCGCGGTGTCGATGCGGCCATTGTAGACCGAGGTCATGGCCACCTCGCCGGAGGCGAGCAGTTGCGGCGGCTGCGCGCCGGCCTTCCACCAGACGATGTCGCCCTTGATGGTGTCCAGCTTCTTGAACGCGCGCTCGACGCCTTCGTCGGTCGCCAGCACCTTGTAGACGTCCTTCGGCGCGACGCCGTCGGCCATGAGGGCGATCTCCAGCGTGGTCTTCGGGCCCTGACGCAAGGCGCGCTTGCCCGGAATCTTCTTGGTGTCGAAGAAGTCGGCCCAGCCGCTCGGGGCCTGCTTCAGCTTGTCCTTGTCGTAGCCGAGAACGAAATCGTAGAGGATGGCGCCGACGCCGCAAGCGTTGACCGATGGCGGGATATAGGCGGCCTCGCCCCCGATCCTGGAATAATCAAGCTTCTCGAACAGGCCTTCCTCGCAGCCGACCGCGAGTTCGTCGCTCTCCACCTGCACGACGTCCCAGGTGGCGGCACCACCCTGCACCTTGGCGCGCAGCACGCCGACACCGCCGTCCCAGGACTCGTCGTTCATCGGAGCCCCGGCCGCCTTCTTGAACGGCTCGAAATAGACCTTCTTCTGCGCATCCTGATACGCGCCGCCCCACGACACGACGGTGAGGTCACGCGCCTGTGCGACCGTGGCCAGCGCAGCGCTGGCGCTGAATGCCGCGACGAAACCCAGAGCAATCCTGCCAGTTTTGCGCTTCAGCATGGTCCTTGTTCCTTCTTCATGTGCGTTACGTTGACGTTGATCGTTGCAGGTTCGGATCAAACGGGATCGAGGGCGAGGCAATCTTCGGGCCGGAAGGTGATGAACACGCTTTCGCCAGGAATGAGACTGTGATGCGCCCCCGGCTGAAGCTTGACCATGAACTCCCCGTTGCCGGCGACATCGAGCACGGCCAGCGCGTGGTCGCCGAGATAGATGGTGTTCTGCACCCTGGCCGGCAGCCGGTTCGGTCCTTCGCTGGAGGTGCCATCCGGGACAATGGCGACGCGCTCCGGCCGCACCGACAGGGAGGTCGATGCGCCCGCGCCTGATACATTGACCGCCCGTGCGGTGACGGCGCCGCCACCCGCCAGCGCGACCCGGCAATAGTCCTTGTCGACCGTCTCGACGGTGCCGGCCAGCACGTTGTTTTCGCCGATGAAGTGAGCGACGAAGCTGTTCACCGGATGCTCATACAGCGCGTCGGGCCTGTCGATTTGCTGCACGATGCCGTCGTTGAACACGGCAATGCGGTCCGACATGGTAAGCGCTTCACTCTGATCGTGGGTGACGTAGACGACGGTGATGCCCATCGTCTCGTGCAGTTGCTTGATCTCCAGCTGCATCTGCTCCCGCAGGCGCTTGTCGAGGGCGCCAAGGGGCTCGTCCATCAGCACGAGTTGCGGATTGAAAACCAGCGCGCGGGCCAGCGCCACGCGCTGCTGCTGACCGCCGGACAGCTGCCCGGGCCGCCGGTGCGCCAGGGTTTCCATCTTGATCATGCGGAGCGCCGCCCTGACGCGCTCCTGCGCTTCCGCCTTGTTGATTTTGCGGACGGAGAGCGGGAAGGCGATATTCTCCGCGATCGTCAGGTGCGGAAACAAGGCATAGTTCTGGAACACCATGCCGATGTCGCGCTTGTGCGGCGGCATGTTCTTGATCGGCCGGTCTGCGAGATAGATCTCGCCATGGGTCGGAACCTCGAAGCCAGCCAGCATCATCAGCGTGGTCGTCTTGCCCGAGCCCGACGGGCCGAGCAGGGTGATGAACTCGCCCTTCCTGATGTCGAGGTCGAGGTTCTTCACCACGAGGTGCTCGCCATCATAGGTCTTCTGTATGCCGGAAAATCGCACCAGTGCCGGCGCAAGCGTGACCATGCCGGCTTCCATGTTGTCCTCGCGTCATCGGCTACAGTGCTGTCAGGACCTCGTTCGAGGTTGCGAAGAACAGCTTAGCATCCTCCGATGAGAATGCTAGCGGCGCAAGCGACGAAGACACGCGCTGGCTTGGTTGAGTGAAGACGCGCTACATCCCCGACAGCTTCGTCACGTACACGTTGAGCGAGCCGCCGGCTTCCGCGACCACGCGCAGCGTCTTGGAATCGAAGGCGATGTCGGCGAGCGTCAGGCTGTCGATCTTCGCGTCGACCTTGAGGCCGTCCTCGCTCTTCTGGTAGTCGGCGATCGCGGCCGCGATCTTCTCGCGGGCGTTGGCGGCGATCGGCTTCAGATCGAGCGTCGCCTTCTGCACCAGCGCCTGCTGCATCTGCGGCACCACCGCGCGCGCCGCCGCGCCGAGCAGCCCGAAGGCCGCCTCGGATTCCACCGCGAGCTGGATGTCGGCGAGCCGCAGCGTCTGCTGCGCCTGGTCGAGCATCGGTCGGCCCCAGATATGCACGGTCGCCTCGGCGCCGAGGCCGAGCCAGCTCTTCTTTTCTTTCGCGCGCACCAGAAGCGAGATCAGCAACCGGTCGCCGGACGGAACCACGTTGACGCTCTTCACGGTGACGTCGACCGGGCCCGAGCCGTCCTCGGGATAGGTGTGGCCGACCATCTGCGCCGCAATGAGCTTGTTGATCTCGGTGAAGGGCACGTCGATCGGCACGCCGATGCTCACGCCGGTGCCGGTCGGCGGCACGATCGAGATCTTGTCGGGGAACGGGCAGTCCGGCTTGGACGGCGCCGAGGTCACGCGCGTCTCCAGCTCGAGGCCAAGCAGCAGCGTCACGTTCTGGGCGTCGACGCGCGGCTGCGCGGCGATGGCGCGGGTCGGTTTCATCTCGAGCCAGAGCGGCGGCAGCGCGGCCGACGAGCCCGAGCCTTGCAGCGGGATCGTACGGCAGGCCCTGGCCCATTGCAGCTTGGCATTCTCCCGCAGCGACGGATCGTTGCGGATGCGTTCGGAGACGATGTTGATCTGCTCGCCGACGTTCTTGTCGATCAGCGGCTTGACCTGCGCCGGCACGTTGACCTTGGCGCCGGAGACGTTGAGGTTGGTGTCGCCGAGGTTGACCTGCGCCCCGAGATTGGGCTCGAGATGCCAGTTGGCCGCGAGCTTCGGACGCGAGGTGACGACCACGTTGCCCTTGATCTCGGCGCTGGCGTTCAAGTTCTTGATGTTGACCGCGCCGATCCGTTTCGCCGCGTCACCGCCGAGCACGCTGCCGAGCGCGTCGCCGAGTGCGCCCGTGGCTTTGGCGGACAGCGAGCCCGTCACGTTCAGCTTGCCGCTGAGCGGCGTCGAGATGGTCAGCACGTCCTTGTCGCCGGCAGCCGCCATCGGTCCGCGCACGGCCGACCAGCCGATGTCGGCGTTCTCCAGGATCTGCGAGATCGGATTGTCGGCCTTGCCGGCGAAATTGCGCGGCGCGGCCTTCTCGGCCTGCTCGCGGATCGCCGAGATCGCGATGGCGACCGGCGCGACCACGATCGAGCTCTTCGAGGCCGGCGGCAGCGGCGGCAGCTGCGCGACCGGGGGCGCGGAATTGGTCGCGCGCGGCGACAGCCAGTCCATCGCCTTCAGGCTGATGAAGAAAGACGCCGCGAGCACCGCGACGGCGATCAGGATAGTCTTGAAATTCAACGCCAGACGCATCTCACCCCCAGGCCGCCCGCGAGGGATTCTACAGGGCGGGAGAGGAGGGCGCTAGAGCGCATCGATGGGGTGGAATTGGGGCGAATGTGTTAACGGCCGCGTGCGCGCCGTTGCCGCACATTCAGGCCGTCATCGCGGGGCTAGCCGCGCCGCGGACGGCGGACCGCTCTCACATTGCCGCGATCTCCGCCACCGCAGTAGAAACGGTCACCGCCATCGGACTCCAGGCCCGAGACCATCGTGCCCGCCGGCAGGTCGAGCTGCTCCAGCACCTTGCCGCTCTCCGGGTCGATCCGCCTGATGTCACTGTCATCGCCCTCCCAGGTGCCGTGCCAGAGCTCGCCGTCGACCCACGTCACCCCGGTCACGAAGCGCTTGCTCTCGATGGTGCGGAGCACCGCCCCGGTCTCCGGATCGATTTGATGGATCTTGCGCTCCCGATATTGGCCGACCCACAGCGAACCCTCCGCCCAGGCGAGTCCGGAATCGCCACCGCCGCCGGGCGCCGGGATGGTGTTCACCACCTTGCCGGTCGCGGCGTCGATCTTCTGGATGCGGTCCTCGGCGATCTGGAACAGGTGCCGGCCGTCGAACGCCGTCCCAGCGTGCGCGGCGACATCGATCGAGCGTGTGAGCTTGCCGCTGGCCGGATCGACCGCGTTCAGCTTGTCGCCGGATGCGAACCAGACATGCGTGCCGTCATAGGTCACGCCGTGCACGGCCTCGACGCCCGGAAAGGGCCCGTACTCCCTGACGATCTCGGCGGCTGAACGTTTCATGTGCTTGATCCCTGTGAACTGATCCACCTTACGTCTTCAGCAGCGGTCCCGGGAGTAACAAGCCTGTCGGGAAGCCCGGGACGGGCGGGGTCATCCAGCGGCGCGCCCGTCCGTGTCCGAACGACTGCACCTTGTTCGATCGCGCGAGCTCCTCGAGCGCGCGCTGCACCGTGCGCGCGCTCGTTCGGAGCGCCAGCGCGAGCGCCGAGCTCGACCACGGCTCGCCATCGGAGAGAAAGGCGAGGACGGCGGCGTGCTTCTCCTCGACCGGCCGGGCCAGCACCAGGACGTCGCGCGTCTTGCGCGGCGCCAGCACGAAACCCTGCTTTGTCGCGCTGATTTCGGCCAGCGGCTTGAGCTGGGTGCGCAGCCGCCCGATTTCGACGCGCAATCGCGCGCGATGCGATTCATCGGCGTGCTTCGCCCGGAACGCACCTGATATCAGCGTCTCTCGCGAGACATCCGCGGGCCAGGCTTGCGCCAGAAGGCGGGCCAGCGCGAACAGCACCGGCCGCGTTCCGAGCGACACGGCAACGCCTTGCCTGCGCACCACATGATGGAAGGTGTCGACGACGAGCGCCGTCGAGGTCGCCAGTCTTTCGACCTCCCCGAGCAACAGCGGGTGTTCGCTGCCGCGCGCGATCAGGCGCGCGGCCGGCGTGTCGAGGATGCGGTTCGCGCTGTCGACCTCGGCCGACAGTGCCGGGATCCCTGCCAGCCGCGCTGCTTCTGCCGCGCGGCTGAGTGCCGTGCGCGCGGTTTCCGTCCTGAGCCGTCGGATCGCGATGCCCGCGACCACCAGCTCGCGCGCCACCTGGGACGCAGGCGGGAGCGATGCGCTGCCGACCTCGGCCAGCGTGCGCTCGGCCTCGTCGATGCGCCCGAGGAGGAGGAGACGGCGCGCCCCGATGTGGCCGGCATGGGCGGCATTGGCGAGATCGCCATGCTTTTCGAGCGTCGCCCGCGCGGCCGCGAGCGTCTTCGCGGGCCAGCTCAGGTCGCGCGAGACGAGCGCGATCTCGGCTTCCGCCACGACGCATCTTGCGCGTGCCACCGCCTCTCTCGGACCGAAGGCACGCGCGGCGCTCCGCAGCAGCGTCTTCGCCTTGGCGAGATCGCCGAGCTGCGCCATCGCGATGCCGCGCAGCGCCAGCGACGGGGCATCGTTGCGCAAGGCGACACGGTTCAGCGCGCCGAGCGGATCGCCGGCTTCGAGCGCGCGCGCCGCGGCCGTGATCAGCGACTCCATTTCAATCCCGCCACACTTGTTACTCCCACCACGCAACCGCTTGGTGTCAAAAATCGTTGACGGCCGACGATGTGCGGTGAGGGGCGAGCGGTTCCACGTCGGTCATAGCGCGACGCGGAATGAGCGCCCAGGAGAGAGGTTTGGAGAGCCATGATGACATCAGCAGAAAAAGCAGGAAGTAACGGACAGGCCGCCATGCAAACACCGCCGGTGGTGTCGCCGCAGGACTGGGAGGCAGCCCGTCAGCAACTGCTCGTGAAGGAAAAGGCGCATACCCGCGCCCGCGACGCGCTGGCCGCCGAGCGCCGGCGCATGCCGTGGATGGTCGTGGACAAAACCTATGCGTTCGAGGGGCCCGGCGGCAAGGTCACTTTGCCCGACCTGTTCCAGGGCCGGCGGCAGCTGATCGTCTACCGGGCCTTCTTCGAGCCCGGCGTGTTCGGCTGGCCGGATCATGCCTGCCGCGGCTGCTCGATGGTCGCCGACCAGGTCGCCCATGTCTCGCACCTGAACGCCCGCGACACCACGCTGGTGTTCGCCTCGCGCGCGCCGCAGGCCGATATCGCCAGGCTGAAGAAGCGGATGGGCTGGACCATGCCGTGGGTCACCATCACCGACAGCTTCGATGCCGATTTCGGCGTGGACGAGTGGCACGGCACCAACGTGTTCTACCGCGACGGGACGCGCATCTTCCGCACCTATTTCGTCAAGAGCCGCGGCGACGAGCAGATGGGCGGCACCTGGAACTATCTCGACATCACGCCGCTCGGCCGGCAGGAGGTCTGGGAGGATTCACCCAAGGGCTATCCGCAGACGCCGACCTACAAATGGTGGAACTGGCACGACAGCTACGTCGAGGGCGCTGTGCCCGACAAGCGATGGGTCGAGGTCACGGACGCCGGCGAGAAGGCGTTTCGCGAGGAGGCCGCGGAGGGTCGTGACTAGTCCCGTCAGCGCAACTGCGCCCGCCAGCTGCGATGGCGTGACGGCCGCGCGCCGCCTCGCCAGATGGCTGGCCTTGGCGGCGACGCCGACCTTCGCGGTCATGGCCATGCTGACCGCCGCGCTCGGCGGCGGCCCGGCGGACATGCTGTGCGGCGCCGGGCAGGGCTCTCTGCTCGGCGGCATGGTGCCGATGTATCTCTTGATGAGCGCGTTTCATGCGGCGGCGTGGCTGAGGCTGGTCGCGGAGCGGCGAGGGGCGGGCGGCGGGTGAGAGGCTATCCCGTGCACGCCTCGTCCTTCGAGACGACCGCTTCGCGGTCTCCTCAGGATGAGGCTAACTGGCATCTGCGGCTTGGTGCAAGAGATGAGTCGTGGTTGTTCGAGCTAACGGACGCCTCGGGAATGATTTGAAGCCACACACTCAGTCCACATCCCGAGGGCCCGCCGAAGGTGGGCGTCTCGAAGGATGCGCTGCGATTTCCGATGCGGGCCTCAACACGTGGCACCGGCGCCGCTATTGTGCGCCCGACGCCGCCTGCAGATACGCAACCACCTTGGCCGCTTCGTCCGCGGAGACGCCGCCATAGGGCTGCATCTTGTTACCGGAGACAACTTCATCCGGCTTGACCATGAAGCGGGTGAGCTTGTCCTGGTCCCAGACGAAGCCGGCTTCCTTCATCGACGGAGAGTAGTTGTAGTCGGGCAGCGAGCCTGCCTTCCGTCCCACAATCTTGCTGAGATTGGGGCCCAGACGATTGTCGCCCTCCTTCACCGAGTGGCAGGTGCGGCAGGAATTGTTGAACGCCTGCTGAGCGGCCTCGTCGTTCGCCGGCTGCTGGGCGCGCGAAGACGGCGCGGACAGGAGAAGCGTCAATGCCCCGGCGCGGGCGATCGGGCGCAGCCATCTGCTTGGCGACGTTTGCAGGCGGGATTGCATCTGCGCCTCCATCGGGGATCGCGCCGCAACAGGCGCGCATCGGGATGTCGAGGGCCAACGAAAACGGCCCCGGTGGGTTCCGGGGCCGTTTGCGTCACAATGTCCTGTCGCTTTAGCGGGTCGCGGCGCCGAGCTCCGCGCGGCGCTCGGTC
Organism: Bradyrhizobium sp. USDA 3311; assembly: GCF_054062495.1. Taxonomy (NCBI): domain Bacteria; kingdom Pseudomonadati; phylum Pseudomonadota; class Alphaproteobacteria; order Hyphomicrobiales; family Nitrobacteraceae; genus Bradyrhizobium; species Bradyrhizobium sp. USDA 3311. Next base: position 3,830,445 of record NZ_JBSSFI010000001.1, read on the forward strand.
ATCGGCAGCACGATCACCTTGGTGCCGACGCTGACGCGGGAGTAGAGGTCGGTGACGTCGTCGTTGGTCAGGCGGATGCAGCCTGAGGAGACGTGCTTGCCGATCGTGTCCGGCGCGTTGGTGCCGTGGATGCGGTAGATGGTGCCGCCGAGATACATGGCGCGGGCCCCTAACGGGTTGCCGGGGCCGCCGGCCATGTGGCGCGGCAGATAGGGCTGGCGGGCGATCATCTCCGGCGGCGGGGTCCAATCTGGCCACTCGGCCTTCTTGGTCACCGACTGGACGCCGGACCAGGTGAAGCCGTCGCGGCCGACGCCGATGCCGTAACGAACGGCCTGGCCGTTGCCCAGCACGTAGTAGAGATAGGTGTTGGGCGTATCGATGATGATGGTGCCCGGCGCTTCGCGCGTCGCGTAGGAGACGGTCTGGCGGCGGAAGCGGGCCGGCATCTCGACCGCGTCCTGGTCCTCGGAGGGCGCGCTCTGATAGGTCGGCGCCTGGTAGGGCTGGTAGGGCTGATAGGGCTGATAGGGCTGCGGCGCGGCCATCGGCGGCAGCGGCTGGAAGAAGGGGAAGAGCTGCACCGGCGCGGCCTTGGCCGGACCTGCGAATGCGATTGCGGAGATCGCCACTGCACTGAAAGCAACGGCGCGCGAGTACGTCTTGAACGTGTCCAGATTGAACATGTGGTCGCCCCTGTTTGCGCGGGTGTTCGTGGTCACCCCGGCACCGTTGCGGTGCTCTGTTGCCTGGATCACTAACGGAAAGAAGTTTCGGGACGTTTGCGCGGAAAACCGAAAACGGTTTCATCGCGGCAAGGATTGTTTCATGACAGTTTCGTGGCCGCGTGGGTCCGTTAACGAACAAAACACCGGGCCGACACTTCTGTGACGTCACACGCCTGAAATATCCGTGGTTGATGGTCCAAAGCCGAGAATCATCAAACTCTCGGGATTTCCCCATGCGGGTATTAATCGCGACTGACGCCTGGCATCCGCAGGTTAACGGGGTGGTCCGGACGCTCACCTCGCTGGCGGGCGCCGCCAAGGCGCTCGACGTCGAGATCGACTTCCTCACGCCGGAAGGCTTTCCGTCGTGGCCGCTGCCGACCTATCCGGGCCTGCGTATTGCGCTGCCGAGCGCTAAGGAGATCGCGCGGCGGATCGAGAAGGCCGCACCGGAAGCGTTGCACATCGCGACCGAAGGGCCGATCGGCTGGGCCGCGCGGGCCTATTGCCGCCGCAACCGGCTCGCCTTCACCACCTCCTACACCACGCGCTTTCCGGAATACGTCTCGGTGCGGACCGGCATCCCCGCGAGCGTCGGCTATGCCGTGCTGCGCCACTTCCACGATGCCGCCGCCATGACCATGGTGGCGACGCCGTCGCTGCGGCAGGAGCTCTCCGAGCGCGGCTTCAAGCGGCTCGGCTTCTGGACGCGCGGCGTCAACACCGAGCTGTTCCACCCGGACGCTCCGGCCAAGCTCGATCTGCCGCGCCCGATCTTCATGACCATGGGCCGGGTGGCGGTGGAGAAGAATCTCGAAGCGTTCCTCGCGCTCGATCTGCCCGGCACCAAGGTCGTCGTCGGCGACGGCCCGCAGAAGGCGGCGCTCGAAAAGAAATATCCGGACGCGGTCTTCCTCGGTGAGAAGAAGGGCGCGGATCTCACGGCGCATCTTGCCGCAGCTGACGTGTTCGTGTTTCCGAGCCTCACCGACACCTTTGGCGTGGTGCAGCTCGAGGCGCTGGCCTGCGGCACGCCGGTTGCGGCGTTCCCGGTGACGGGGCCCAAGGACGTCATCGCCGATCATCCGATCGGTGCGATCGACCACGATCTGCGCACCGCGTGCCTCTGCGCACTCACCATGTCGCGCGAGACCTGCCGCAACTTTGCGCTGGAGCGCTCCTGGGAGAACAGCGCGCGCCAGTTCGTCGGAAACCTCACCTCACTTCAGCCCAGCCGCGCCTTGCGCGCCTCGCCGGTGATGGCGCGGCGGCCGGTGCGCGGTTGATCCATCCTTTGAACCCGAGCGAGAACCTCACCGATGGCTAAGATCATGAACCTTGACGGCACCCAGCAGCTCGACCTCACCCGCGGCACGGTCGAGCAGGCCTACGATCGCTGGGCGCCCGTCTACGATCTCGTGTTCGGCGGCGTGTTCGCCAAGGGCCGGCAGGCCGCGATCGCAGCCACCAACAAGATCGGCGGCCGTGTGCTCGAGGTCGGCGTCGGCACCGGCATCTCGCTGCCGCTCTACGCCCCGAACCTGCGCATCTTCGGCACCGACATTTCGGAAGCGATGCTCGACAAGGCGCGCCAGCGCGTCGCCGAAGGCAAGCTGAAGAACGTCGAAGGCCTCGCGGTGATGGATGCCGAGAAGCTCGAATTTCCCGACAATTCCTTCGACGTCGTAATGGCGCAATATGTCGTCACCGCCGTGCCGAACCCGGAGAAGGCGCTGGACGAATTCGCCCGCGTGCTGCGTCCGGGCGGCGAACTGATCATCCTGACCCGCGTCAGCGCCGATGCCGGCATGCGCCGTTTCATCGAGCAGAAGCTGCAGCCGGTGGTGCGTCCGCTCGGCTTCCGCACCGCCGAGTTCGCCTGGTCGCGCTATGCCAAGTGGCTGGCCGGCGCCCCCGGCATCGAGCTCGCCGAGCGCCGCCTGATTCCGCCGCTCGGCCATTTCTCGCTGGTGCGCTTCCGCAAGGTCGACGTCGCCAAGGCCGCGTGACTGCTGCTCCTCATGGTGAGGAGGCGCGTGGCGCCGTCTCCCGGACGATGCTTCGCATCGCTCGGAGAACCATGAAGGCCCGTGCTGCTGCACCTCGGCCTTCATCCTTCGAGACGCGCGTTCCGCGCTCCTCAGGATGAGGGGGGAGAGTAACACGTGCGTCATCGCGCCGCTGCACATCGTCACATGACAAAATGATGATGTCACACGGCGTACATCGAATCCCTGTAATCCCGTACCCGAAAGCATTTTGGGGGAGAGCATGATCAAGAATTATCTCGAGCAGCTGCGGATCCAGCGCTGGGACGACCATCGCTACTATCACCATAGCCGCATCAATCAGAGCCTGCACTTCATCAGCGCACTGAGCTTCCTCTTCGCCTATGTCTGGCTGTTCGTCGATCCCGTGATCTCGGCGCTGGTCGGTTGGCTGGTCTCGATGACCTCGCGCCAGGCCGGTCACTTCTTCTTCGAGCCGCACACCTACGACCACATCAACCAGGCGACGCACGAGTACAAGGAAGAGATCAAGGTCGGCTACAACCTTCAGCGCAAGGTGGTGCTGATGGCGATCTGGGCGGCCTCGCCGCTGGTGTTGCTTGCCGATCCGACGCTGTTCGGCCTGTTCACGCCCTGGGCGAGCGCGACCGACTTCATGCGGCAGGTCGCCAAGATCTGGCTCGTGGTCGGCGGCGGTGGTCTTCTGTTCCGTACCGTGCACCTGTTCTTCATCCGCGACGTCGAGACCGGCCTCGTCTGGATGACCAAGATCCTGACCGATCCCTTCCACGATCTGATGCTCTATCGCAGCGCGCCGCTCGCCCTGATGCGCGGCGAGCTGATGGACCCCGGCCTGCACCTCAACCCCGAGCACACGCTGGGCCTGATCTCCGAGCCCACGCTCGAAGAGCAGCACGCCTGAGCGCGCTGCGTAAACACAACACTCCGATGTCTGATGGTTGCGTCATGCCCGGGCTCGTCCCGGGCATCCACGTCTTGGGGGCCTTTTCGCCTCTCCCCGCGCGCGGGGAGAGGCCGACGCGCGTAGCGCGGCGGGTGAGGGGGGCTCTCCGCGGGGGCGTGGCTAGCCGATCGCTCGCCAACTCTCACCGCGCTCGCGGTGAGTCCCCCTCACCCCAACCCTCTCCCCGCAAGCGGGGAGAGGGGGAGGATAGGGCGGTGTTCGGGGCGCAGCGAAAAGCCTCAGCGCCCAAAACGCTTGGCCAGCGTCTCTTTCAAAATCTGCCGCTTGATGTTCTTGTTGGTGAGCACGCCGTCGTGCCACCAGAAGCCGTCGGCCTTCATCTTCTCGGCCGCACGGACGAAGCGTTCGGCCACTTCGGTGAAGTCGGCGTCGGTGTAGTTGAGGCTGAAGATCAGCCGTCCGGTGCCGACCCAGCTCAGCGCCAGGCCCTCGGCGCGCAAATAGTATTGCAGCATCCAGTTGTAGCGGGACGGCGTGGTGTATTTCACCGTCCAGATCGACGAGAAGTTTGCGAACCGCACCGGCAGGCCGGCGCTCTCCATCATCTGGTTGAGCTTTTCCGCGCGGCCGTTCCAGGTCGCGTCCAGCCCGTCGTAGATGGCGCGGAAGTTCGGGCTGGCGAGCCGGCTCAAAAACTCGTCCATCGCCGTCATGACGTAGGGATGCGAGTTGAAGGTGCCGCGGGCGAAGCAGATGTCGGCGGGACGATCGTCGCGGAAGCGGCGCATCAGCTCGCGTTTGCCGCAGACCACGCCGACCGGCAGGCCGCCGGCGAGGCTTTTGCCGTAGGTCACCATGTCGGCGCGCACGCCAAAGTATTCCTGGGCGCCGCCGGCGGCGAGGCGGAAGCCGACGAAGACCTCGTCGAAGATCAGCACGATGCCGCGCTCGGTGCAGACTTCGCGCAACTTCTTCAGCCATTCCGTGTAGGCCGCGCGATCGAAATTGCCGCCGCGGGAGCTGTCGACCAGCGAGGAATCGCCGGGCGCGTTGGCGTTCGGATGCAGGCCCTGGAGCGGATTGACCAGCACGCAGGCGATGTCCTTGCGCGTGCGCAGGACATGCAGCGTCTTCTCCGACATCTCGGCGAGGGTATAGGTCTCGTGCGCGGGAAGCGGATTGCCGACGCCGGGCTGCACATCGCCCCACCAGCCGTGATAAGCGCCGGCGAAGCGGACGAGATGCGTGCGCCTGGTGTGGTAGCGCGCCAGCCGCACCGCCTGCATCACGGCTTCGGTGCCGGACATATGGAAGGAGACCTCGTCGAGGCCGGAGATCTGGCACAGCCGCGCCACGTTCTCGAGGATGACGGGGTGGTAGGGGCCGAGCACGGGACCCAGCGCGTGCGCCCGCTTCTCGGAGCCCTCGATGCACTCCTTGTAGAAGTCGTTGCCGAAGATGTTGACGCCGTAGGACCCCGTGAGGTCGTAGGAGGTATTGCCGTCGACATCGGTGACGGTGACGCCGCGCGAAGACTCCATGAAGGTCGAGGTGCCCAGGTGCTCGCGGACGAGGCGCGAGAACTGGAACGGCACGCGGTAGCTTTCGGTGAAGTTCAGGTCGGAGATCTTTTCCGCGGCTTCCTTCGTCATCGCGCGCCCCTTCGGATAGCGCTCGGCGTAGAGGCTTGCGAGGCGGAAGAAGCCGTCCTTGCGCTGGGCCGCGATGTTCGCCGGTGCGCCGTCGCAGGAGAAATAGTCGTTCTCTCCGAACTCGTAGAACGGGAGCAGCCGCGCCACCCGGCGCGACATCTTGGAGTGCCCGGCGAGCGAGCGGTGCTTGGCGCGGGAGAGTTCGATCCGCGCCTTGAGCTTCGGGAAGGCGGCGGCAGCGGACGCTGCGGCGGCCACGGACATCGAGAGAATCGGGAGTGTCGTTTCCATGACAACAAGCGCTAATACTGCGAGCTGACAGATTCATGACAGTCAAAGCCCTCATCGCCTCTTTCACCCAGCAGGAAGACCTCAACTTCCTGTTGACCAACCGCATCCCCCGCGCCGCGTTGACCCGCTTCATGGGCTGGTTCTCCAAGATCGAGAATCCGTTGGTGCGGGATTTCTCGATCGCGCTGTGGAAGCTGTTCTCCGATCTCGACCTGTCCGAGGCGCGGAAAACGCATTTCAAGAGCCTGCACGACTGCTTCACCCGGGAGCTGAAGCCGGGCCTGCGTCCGTTTGATCCCGACCCATCCATTGTCGCCAGCCCCTCCGACGGCATCGTCGGCGCGCATGGCCGGATCGCGGATACCGAGCTGTTCCAGGTCAAGGGCGCGCCCTATTCGCTGCTCGATCTGCTGGGCGATTCCGCGCTGGTCGACCAGCACCGCAACGGATCATTCGTCACGCTGCGGCTGACCTCGAGCATGTATCACCGCTTCCATGCGCCCTATGACGCGCATATCGAGCGGGTCACGCTGATCCATGGCGACGTCTGGAACGTCAACCCGATCGCGCTGAAGCGGGTCGAGCGTCTGTTCTGCAAGAACGAGCGCGCGGTGATCCGCACGCATCTGTCCACCGGCGAGGCGGTGACGCTGGTGCCGGTCGCAGCGATCCTGGTCGCGAGCATCCGCCTGCACTTCCTCGACATGGTGCTGAACGCGCAGACGAAGGGCCCGGTCAACTTCCCCTGCGACGTCAACGTGAGCAAGGGCGAGGAGCTCGGCTGGTTCGAGCACGGCTCGACCATCATCATCCTCGCGCCCGGCGATTTTGCGTTTTGCGACGGCATCGCCGAGGGCACTCGCATTCGCGCCGGTCAAGCGCTGCTCGGGAGAAAGTAGCCTTCAATCCGCCGTCCCCGCCGCCTATATGGTCGGCGGGGACGAATAGATCGATACGGATTGGGTGATGGCGCGGGCGCCGGTGATGGCGGCGGGGGGTATTGTGCTGCGGCGTGGCGCGCCGCCGCTGATCGCGGTCGTGCGCCAGCGCAAGCGCAACGAGTGGGTCTTGCCGAAGGGCAAGCTCGACGACGGCGAGACGCCGAAACAGGCCGCGCACCGCGAGGTGCTGGAAGAGACCGGTCACGAGGTCGCCATCCACGAATTCCTGGGCACGCTCGTCTATCAGTCGGGCGGCCGCTCCAAGGTCGTGCATTTCTGGCGCATGGAGGCCGAGGGCGGTCCGGTCCGCAAGCTGATGAACGACATCAAGGCGGTCGACTGGCTGACGCTGGACGATGCGATCGTGCGCCTGTCGCGCGAATACGAGCGCGCCTTCCTGATCCAGATCGGCCCGATCGCGATCGCCGCCGCCGGCCTTGCATCTTCGGCCGCACCCGAGCCGCGGCCGGCGAGCGACGACGTCGACGCAGCCTTGCAGACGCTGACGCCCGCCGAGGCCGCGTCGGTCGACGAGCTGCGCCACGGTCTGTTGCAAAAGGTGAAGGCCTGGCTGCGCGGCGAGGCGTGAGTTGTCGTTTCTTACCTCTCCCCGCCCTTCAGCGGGGAGAGGTCGGATCGCGCAAGCGATCCGGGTGAGGGGCAGGGCACACCGTTGCAAAAATGGAAGTCCATCCGACACGCACGACAATTATCGAGCTGGGTGCTCCGCCGACAATTGAAATCGAGCTCGCGGAAGCAGCCCCTCACCCCAACCCTCTCAGCGCGAGCGAAGCTCGTCGCGCCCCCGTAAGAACGGGGCGAGGGAGCGCACCGGCGATGTGGCGCACTCGATGCCTACCGCCGCTCTTTCCTCTCCTTCGGAGCAGGCGCCGGCTTGCGCGGCGCTGCGGGGCGTTGTGCGGCGGGCGGGCGCTGCTGGAATCCGCCCTGGCGCTGGATGCCGCCGGGCTGCTGGACTGCGGGCGGCTGGCCCGGCGGCAATCCGGTGCGCGGCGCTTGCGGCTGCGGTGTCGTACCCGGCTGCGGCGGCACCGCTCCTCCCGGCTGTGCGGGAGTCTGGCCGGCGCGCGCCGGCTGGGTTTGCGGCGTGCCGCCGGGTTGGACGCCCGGTCCGGTGCGCGGTGCGCCGGCGGGCCGGCCCGCACCTTGCCGCTGACCCTGTTGCTGCTGGCCTTGGCCCGCGCGCGGCGTACCCGGCTGCACCGCGCCGCCTTGTCCTTGTTGTCCTTGGCCCTGCCGCTGCGGCGGCTGAGCGCCTTGCCGGTTTGGCGTGCCCGGCTGCTGCTGACCCGGACGGTTGTTCTGGCCAGGCTGACCGTTCGGCCGCTGCGGCTGTTGGCCCGGCGCCGTCGTCGGCCGCAATTGTTGCTGCTGCGGCGGCTGCGCCGGTCGCGGAATGCGGCTGATAGCGGTCGGATTGGCGCGGCGGAAGTCGCGCTGCTCGGTGACGATCTGGCGGCCCGTGGTCTGCGCCAGGTGCACCTGGCTGACGAAGCTGCGGTCGCGCGCGATCTGCTGCGGGGCAATGGTGATCGGCACGGCCGCAAAGCGCATGCCACTTGTGCCGCCGGCGCCCGGCCGGATCGCAAAGCCGCTTGCGGCTTGCGTCAGCGCGCCGAGCCGCGTGCCGCTGGTGCGGTCGTTGACCTCGATGTGTCCGACCCGGCCGTCGGCGTCGGGATAGAGCTTGATGTTGACGTTGCTGGCGCTGCTCGCGGCCGCACCCTCGGGCACGTCGACGACGCCGGTGGTGCCGCGGATGCCGAGCGTCGCGGTCGGCGTCGCGATCTTCATGTCGCCGGTCTTTGCCACCGCCGCCGCAACGAAGGCAACCGTGCCCTTGCCGATGTCGAAGATCGCCGAATTCTGCTTGCCGCCGTCCTCATAGACGTAATTGTCGACGGTGATCCTGGCGCTGGCGGAGAGGTTGAACGTGGTCGCATCGTTGAAGGTGATGCCGAGCGAGGAGTTCGACGAGGTCTGCACGACGTCGTTGAGATAGATGTCGTCGCGCACGCGCAGCGGATAGGAATTCTTGTCGCGGATCACGGTCGCGATCCCCGTGACGGTCGCAACGTTGCCGATCGGCTCGACGACGGCGGATTGAGCGTCCGCGGCCGGTGTCGGCGAAGCTGCGGGCGTCGGGGAGGGGGCGGGCACCGGCTGTGCCTGCGGCTGCGCCTGCGCGAGCTCGATTGCATCGGATGCAAAAGCTCCGCTCGCGCCGGCCAGCGACAAGGCCAGCAGCGGAATCGCAAACACGAAGCGGCGCCAAGCCACCATCAAAGCCACGAAAAAGTCCCGGTGAGAAACGCGAGGCGAGATTCGCCGATTTCAGCCGGGGCAGGCTGAACGGCGGATGAACGTCCATTGCATGGACGGGGTGAACGTTCAAACGCCACGTCCCCGTGTTAGGGACGTGGCGCTCTATTCTTGCTCGTCATTCCGGGGCGCGACAACGTCGCGAACCCGGAATCTCGAAATTGTGGTGCGAGATCCTCAGGTGCGCAATTGCGCACCATAGTTCGATGCTTCGCATCGCCCCGGGATGACGCGCTCCGCGCGTCAGCTCACGCGCTTCCAGGTCTGGCCGCCGCAGAACATGCCGCCGAAGGCACAGCCCTGCACGCGCATCGCGTTCGGGCCCTTCATCGCGATGGTCGAGTCGTAGTTGCGGCCGGAGTCGGGGTCGTGGATGCGGCCGCTCCACTTCGCGCCTTCGGGCTTCATGTTGATCAGGATGCGCTCATTGGTCTTCTCGGCGTAGCCGCACAGATTGGCGCCGCACTGCTCGACGCGGACATTGCCCTTGTTCTCTTCGGTCGCCCAGACGCCGATCGGCGTGTTGGCAACCGGGGCCGGCGCAGCGACCACCGGAGCCTGAGCGGGCGCGGGAGCAACGGCGACCGGCGCGGGCGCAGCAATGGGAGCCGCGGCGGGTGCGGGCTGCACCGTGTTGTGGAAGCCGACGGACGGAGCGGCGGCAACCGTCGTGGCGGGAGCTGCGGGGGCGGCAATCGCAGGCGCGGCCGGCGCGGTCGCCTGGACCGGTGCCTGCTGCACGGGCTGCGGCTGCACCGGAGCCGGTGCGGGCTGCGCGGTGGTGGTGGCCGGAGCCGGCGTGGTGTCGACGTCATCGTCCTTGGAGCCAAGGCCCTTGAGGTTGATGTTGTTCAGCTTGATCGGCTTGTCCGACAGGCCCGGTGCGACGATGGTCACGCAGTTGAGCGAGGCGCAGTTGCGCGGCGTCTCGATGCGGATGTGCTGGCCCTCGATCTGGAACGAGATCGAATTGCCGGCATGCGCGGCCGCGGTCGACGCGAGGAAGAGTGCGGTGGCGGCGATGGTGAGCTTGTTCATGACAACCTCCGGAAAATGCGTGGTCCCGATCTGGACTGAAGTCGCTGGTGGATGAAGCGTGGTTCGACCCTACGCCCGGCCCGTCCCGCCTTCCGTGATGGACGTCACAAGGATCCGTGGCGCCTGGGTGAGCCAGCGCACATTCAGCCGCATTTCATCCCGCGTAACCTCGTCGCGACAGAGAGAGGGGGAGGCGCCGATGACGCGGCTTGCGATTTCGCTTGGCATATTGATCGCGCTGCTGGCGGTTGCGCCTTCAGCCCAGGCCGGTTCCTACTCCTTCTCGATCGGCGGCCACCGGTTCCATGTCGAGGCGCCCAGGAATTGCCGATCCGCTTCCTGCGTCTCGATTTCCTCCAATCGCAGCTTTCGGCCGGCGGAGGACGTCGCCACGACGCCCGCTCCGCCTGTCCCACCGCGGGTCGTCCAGGCGCCGCAGCCGGTCTATCCGGCAACCCCGGCCCGGCCGCCGCAGGCGATTGCGGTCGCGCCGCTACCTGCGCCGCCGCCCGTGCTCGCCGCGACGACGTCGCAGCCCGTTGTGCTGCCGCCGGGGCCAAGATCCGAGGCACCAAGGATCGAGGCCCTCAGCTCCAATCCGCCACGGGTCGAGCTCTCGCGCACAGGTCCGCCGAAGCCGATCGCGCTCGATCCGCCGCGCATGGAGCCGCCGGTCGTCGCGCCGAAGCCCGAGGTCAAGCCGGCCACGATCGCACAGCGCAGTGACGACGAGTCGCCCGGCATGCCGCTTGGGCAGTGGGAAAGCGACGGCGCCAAGGGCACGGTCCGCATCGAACGCTGCGGCTCTGCGCTATGCGGCTATGCATTGACCGAGGCGTCGAGCAGGGGCGAGAGCGTGCTCGTCAACATGAAGCAGAAATCACACGACGTCTGGACCGGCAGCATCTACAGCCGCTCCACCGGCAACACCTATTATGCGAGAATGACGCTGAAGAGCGCCGGCAAGCTCTACGTCGAGGCCTGCGCGCTCGGCCGCTTCTGGTGCTCCGGCAACGACTGGACGCGCATTGAGGAGCCGCAGGAGCAGTTGGCCACGACATCGCGGCAGTGGGGTGCGCGGTCGTAGCAATGCACTCGGCTTACGCTCGCCCTCCCGGGGAAGGTAAGCGGTCTCCGGTGTGGTTGATCGATGGCCGCTAGATCATGCCGAGCACGATGGCGCCGACGAAGGCCATGGCGAGGTACGCGGTGATCACGCTCAGTCTCCCGGCGAACGTCATGCCGTTGCTCCCAAGAATCCTGGCTCCCAAGAATCCTGCGCTGGAGGATGCTCCGCTGGAGCAGGCTCCCGCCGCTCGCGCGCCCAACCAACATGATTAACAGAAAATCACGTTGTGAAAAAGTCAGCCTTGCTGTCGCTCATCCCCAGGAGCTGGCGCACGGCCCGGGCCGGCATGGTTAAGGAAGGCTGAAATCAACACGTTGAAGAGTCTTTAAGTAAATTCACCGAACGTGCGTGCATGACGCGCGGAGTTCGTTTGTATCTCGTCGGCTCCATCGTCCTTGTTTCGCTAGCGGGTTGCGGACGCGGCTTCTTCCAGGCCGAACGTGAACCGTGGCGGGCCGAGGCGGAAGCCGCATGCCTGAAATCCGGCGCGGTGAAAGAGAGTGCGGACATCGTCCGCATCGACCCGATCTCCGGGCCCGGCAGCTGTGGCGCGGAGTTTCCGCTCAAGGTCGCCGCCATCGGCGAAGCCTCGAGCAGCTACGGCTTTGCCGACGAGGAGCTGCGCCCGCCGGGCAATGTCGGCAGCCAGCCGCGCTGGCCGGTGGCGCAGCCGCGATCGAATTATCCGCAGAGCCAGAATAGTCCGGCATCCTCCTATCCGCAGCGGTCGAACTATCCCGAGAGCGCGGTGCGCCAGCCGTCCGGCTATGGCGCCTCGGCCGGGCCGATGTCGCTGAACGCGCCCGGCGTGGCGCCGCAGGAAGACGAGATCGACCTGCCGCCCGAGGGCACCGATGCCGCGGGCGCGGCGCGCTACATGAATGCGCCGAGCTATCCGGCGCGGCAGCCCGGTCCCGCACCTTATTCGCAGGCGCCAGCGCAGCAGCCGCTGCCGCGGCTCGGTCCCGCGCAGGGCAATCCCGTCACCGCCGTCGGCCCCGTCGCGGTGAAGCCGACCGCGACGCTGGCCTGTCCGATCGTGTCCGAGCTCGACCGCTGGCTCGCCGACACCGTGCAGCCGTCGGCGATGCGCTGGTTCGGCGCCCGCGTCGTCGAGCTCAAGCAGATCTCGGCCTATTCCTGCCGCGGCATGAACGGCAATCCGCACGCCCACATTTCCGAGCATGCCTTCGGCAACGCGCTCGACATCGCCGCCTTCGTGCTCGCCGACGGCCGCCGCGTCACGGTGAAGGACGGTTGGCGCGGCATGCCGGAAGAGCAGGGCTTTCTGCGCGACGTGCAGTCAGGGGCGTGCGCGCATTTCACCACGGTGCTCGCGCCGGGCTCGAACGTCTATCACTACGATCACATCCACGTCGATCTGATGCGCCGGGCCAGCCGCCGGCTGATCTGCCAGCCGGCCGCCGTCTCCGGCGAAGAGGTCGCCGGGCGCGCGCAGCAGCGCAACCCTTACGCCGGCAGGCGCGATCCCTATGTCACCGGCTCGCTCGGAGCGCGCAAGGCAACGACGCGCAAGCAGGAGGAGGAAGAGTACGCCGACGATTAGGCGTGTTTGCCAGTAGCCCTACGCAGTCAGAATGTCATTTCGAGGCCGGCTTCGACGGTGCGGGGACCACCCCCATGCACAGCTGCACCTCGCCGGGGACGTTGTAGGTGCGCATGATATGGCGGCTGTCGCGCAAGCCGGACGCCTCACGTTGCACCACGAACATCCAGAGCGCCTGGCCGGCTTCCATCACCAGCTTGCGCCTCGCCGCCTGCATCGAGGCCGGCGTCCCCGAGGCTGCGTGGGCGGCGTCGAACTCGCGCAAGCGCGCAAGGCTCTGCTCGAGTGTGCGGCCCATCCGTCCAAGCGCCGAGGCCTGTTCCTGGACGATCTCATAATGGAGGATATCGACAGGCGGGCGAAGATCACGGGACATGGCCGCAAATATAATGCCGCGAGACCGGCATGCGCAACGCGTGGCGTGCTCGCCGTTACTTCGCCCGGTACGCCGCCAGGAACATCCGCGTCGCGCTGTTGACCACTTCGGTCATGCGCTCTTCCGACGGTGCGGGCGCGGCCTGGAAGACGAAGGGCAGGAAGAGCGAGGCCTTGCACAGTTCCATGAACTGCGAGGCGGCAAGGTCGCAATCGTCGATCGTGAGATCGCCGGCGGCGGCGTGGGCTTTGAGATAATCGGAGAGGCGGTTGATGGTCTTGTCCAGCACCCGCGCGTAGTAGCGGCGGCCGACATCGGGCATGCGCTCGGCGATCGCCATCACGGTGCGGATCGCCGATCCGCCGCCCGGCCGGCAGAGCAGATGGATGTAGGCCCGGCCGAACTCATTCAGCGTGGTCTCGGCATCGCGGGCGGGATCGAAATTGAACACGACCTGGCCGTGCTGTAGCGCCTCCTGCTCGAGGATGGCTTCGAACAGCGCGCATTTGTCGGCGAAGTAGACATAGAGCGTGCCCTTGGAGACCTGCGCCGCGCGCGCGATCTCGCCCATGCTGGCGCCGTCGAAGCCGAGATCCATGAACACCTTGCGGGCCCCGTCCAGGATCTGGCGGCGCTTGGAGCTGTCCTCCTCCTGGATGACGTGCAGATGTTCGCTGGCAGCTACAACCATTGGTTCAGGGTCTCGGAAGGTTTCTAGACGAGGTGCCGAACTATGAAACGCAAGTAAAGGATTCGGGCCAGCAAGGTCCGACGCTGGATATTATGTATATTGACCGAACGGTTCGGTCAATGGTATTTGGGATAAGCGAGGGGAACACGCCGCAGGCGGCCGTCCTTCATCGCGCTTTTTTTTGAGGAGGCCTTTATGGCCGTATCGAGAGACCAGGCTGCGCGCGTCCTTCGCCAGGAAACGGTGGAGACGAATTCGGCGAACGGTGAACCTGTGACCGAGACGTCCGCCGTTCTCGCCGAGCAGTTGCGCTCCCATGTGGCCGAGGAAGCGAAGCGCCGCAGCGAGGCGCCGGGGAAGCCCGTGACCGACAAGCCGGCCACACCCGGGTCAGACGCGCCCGCTGCCAGCGGCACGCCGAAATCCGGCAAGCGCAAATTCGTCCTGATGGGCGTCGGTCTCGTGCTGGCGCTCGCGGCAGCCGGCTATGCCGGCTATTACACGCTGGTCGGCCGCTTCTACATCGCCACCGACGACGCCTATGTCCGCGCCAACAACACCATGCTCGGCGCGCGCGTTGCCGGCCACATTTCCTCGATCCTTGCTGGCGACAACACGACGGTGCGCGCCGGCGACGTCATCTTCCGCATCGACGACGGCGACTACAAGATCGCGGTCGATGCCGCCGCGACCAGGATCGCGACCCAGCAGGCCACCATCGATCGCATCGATCGCCAGATCGCGGCGCTCGAGAGCCAGGTTGCCCAGGCCAAGGCGCAGCTCGTCTCGGCTGAAGCGGGCCTCAAGCGCGCCGACCTCGATTATGAGCGCCAGCAGGCGCTGAGCAGCAAGGGCTTTGCCTCGCGCGCCACTTTCGAGAGCTCGGAAGCCGGACGCGACCAGGGCGCCGCCGCGGTCAAGGCCGCGCAGGCCGCCTATGACGTCGCCGTCAGCAACGTCGACGTCACCAAGGCGCAGCAGGCCGAAGCCCAGGCCCAGCTTGCCGAGCTCAAGACCTCGCTCGCCAAGGCCGAGCGCGATCTCGCCTTCACCGCGGTGCGCGCGCCGGTCAACGGCACGTTCTCGAATCGCCTCGTCAGCGCCGGCGACTTCGTCGCGGTCGGCCAGCGGCTCGGCAACGTCGTGCCGCTCGACGACGTCTATATCGAGGCCAACTTCAAGGAAACGCAGCTCAAGCGCATCCGCCCCGGCCAGCCGGTGACGATCAAGGTCGATGCCTATGGCATGCGCAAGTTCTCCGGCGTCGTCGACAGCATCGCGGCGGGCGCGGGCTCGGTGTTCACGCTGCTGCCGCCCGACAACGCCACCGGCAATTTCACCAAGATCGTGCAGCGCGTGCCGGTCCGCATCCGCGTGCCGAAGTCGGTGGCGAAGCAGAACCTGCTCCGCGCCGGCATGTCGGTCTACGCGACCGTCGACACCAACAAGGGCGCGGCCGACGCCGACAGCGAGGTCGATCTCGACGATCCCACAATGATCCATCCGCAGTAGGTGCGGTGACGTGAGCCGCGCCGCCGCCTCGAACGCAGGTGCGCTCCCTCTCCCGCTTGCGGGAGAGGGTTGGGGAGAGGGTGTCTCCGCAACGGGACAATCCCCAAGCGGAGAGAACCCTCACCCGGCGCTTCGCGCCGACCTCTCCCGCAAGCGGGAGAGGTGTAACCCAACTCGCAGCCTGCTCCAGTCAGAGTTGAAACCATGGCCAACGCCACGACTGCTTCACCTGCCATGATGGCGGCCCCCGCTTCGGAGCGCATTGCGCCGAAGCGGCTGTTCGCCTTCATCATCATGGTATTCGGGATGTTCATGTCGATCCTGGACATCCAGATCGTCTCGGCGTCCCTCAGTGAAATCCAGGCCGGCCTGTCGGCGAGCTCGAGCGAAGTCTCCTGGGTCCAGACCGCCTATCTGATCGCCGAAGTCATCGCGATCCCGCTGTCGGGTTTCCTGTCGCGCGCCTTCGGCACGCGGCTCTTGTTCGCGATCTCGGCCGCGGGCTTCACCGCCTCGAGCCTGCTCTGCGGCTTCGCCACCACCATCGAGGAGATGATCCTCTGGCGCGCGCTCCAGGGCTTCCTCGGCGCCGGCATGATCCCGACCGTGTTCGCCTCGGCCTACACCGTGTTCCCGCGCTCGAAATTCCACATCGTCGGTCCCATCATCGGGCTGGTCGCGACCCTGGCTCCCACGATCGGGCCGACCGTCGGCGGCTACATCACCGACCTGATGTCGTGGAACTGGCTGTTCTTCATCAACGTCGTGCCCGGCATTGCCATTACCCTGGGCGTGCTGGCGCTGGTCGATTTCGACGAGCCGCATTTCGAATTGCTCGACCGCTTCGACTGGTGGGGCCTGCTGTTCATGGCCGGCTTCCTCGGCACGCTGGAATACGTGCTGGAGGAAGGCCCGCAATATGAATGGCTGCAGGACACGACAGTGGCGATCTGCGCCTGGATCTGCGCCATCTCGGCGATCGCGTTCTTTTGGCGCGTCTTCACGGCGGCCGAGCCGATCGTCAATCTGCGCACCTTCTCCAACCGCAACTTTGCGGTCGGCTGCGTGCTCCAATTCTGCATCGGCATCGGCCTCTACGGCCTGACCTACATCTACCCGCGCTATCTCGCCGAGGTGCGCGGCTACAGCGCGCTGATGATCGGCGAGACCATGTTCGTGTCGGGCATCACCATGTTCCTGGTCGCGCCGCTGGTCGGTCGTCTCATGGTGAAGGTCGACATGCGATACATGATCGCCTTCGGCCTCGTCGTGTTCGCGATCGGCTCCTACCAGATGACCTGGATCACCCGCGACTACGATTTCTACGAGTTGCTGGTGCCGCAGATCCTGCGCGGCGTCGGCATGATGTTCGCGATGGTGCCGACCAACAACATCGCGCTCGGCACGTTGGCCCCTGACCGGGTGAAGAACGCAAGCGGCCTGTTCAACCTGATGCGCAATCTCGGCGGCGCGGTCGGGCTCGCCGTCATCAACACCGTGCTCAACGACCGCACCGACCTGCACATCACGCGCCTCCAGGAGCGCGTGACCTGGGGCAATGCGACCGCGACCGAAACCCTGACCATGTTCATGCAGAAGTTCCAGGGGCTCGGCGATTCCGCGCTGATGGCGATGAGGCAGCTCTCGCAGCTGGTGCACCGCCAGGCCGTGGTGATGAGCTTCGGCGATGCCTTCTTCATGCTGACGCTGTTCTATCTCGGCCTCAGCCTGTTGGTCACGCTGCTGAACAAGCCGGCCTCGATGACCGGCGGCGGCGACGCGCACTGACGCCACGCACGCTGTCGTCGCCCGGGACGGTAGTGGTTGAGCCGAGAGGCTGCGGCGTACTGGATGCCCCGCCTTCGCGGGGCATGACAGTGGAAGATGAGATCGACGGCAGCTGCGAACCAAATTGCAACACTCGTTCGTGATCTCGCGCGGGCCCCGTTGCAAACCGCGAACGGCACATCTATAAAGCGCACCTCATTCAATCGAACCGGGAGGGATTTGCATGATTTCGTCGCATTCGCAGATCGTTCGCCCGCGTTCGTTGTTCTGGTTCGGTATGTCGGCGGCCTGTTAGAGGCCTCTTCCGCCAGATTCGATCGGGTCACGAGTCCCGATCGCCCCACTTCCCCAAGTCAAAATCACCTGTGAGTGACGCCGTCTGCCCTTCGTGGCCGACTTGCGTCCGTTGATGGAGCCGGCCCGCGCCAAAAGCGGCTGGATGATGTCATGACCTCTCTCTCAAAAAGGCCCGCGGCGATACGCGTGGTGTTGCCCTTCGTGTTCCGGCACTGGCTGAACCAGCCCGGTCGCGGCCTGATCGTGGCCGGTGGCCTGCTGGGCGCGACCGTCGCCGACCTGTTCATGCCGGTCTTCTCCGGACATCTGGTCGATGCGCTGACACGCGGTTCGTCCGATCCTGACGCGCGCCACGGGGCGCTGGTAGCGTTCGGCGCCATCGTGGCGCTCGGTGCGGCCTCCGTGGTGCTGAGGTTGATCGGTCTCCAGGCGATCGTCCCGTTCACGCTCAAGATCATGTCGGATGTCGCCCAGGGCGCCTTCACGCGCGTGCAGCGCTTCTCGACCGACTGGCACGCCAACTCCTTTGCCGGCTCCACGGTGCGCAAGATCACCCGCGGCATGTGGGCGCTCGACCTGCTCAACGACACCATCCTGATGGCGTTGGCGCCGTCTCTGCTGGTGTTGATCGGCTCCATGGTCCTGATCGGCCTGCACTGGGCCTCGCTCGGCGCGGTGATCGCGGTGGGAGCGCTCTTCTACGTCGCCATCACCGTGCTGTTCTCGACGCGCTACATCGCGCCGGCCGCGCGAATCTCCAACGCCTGGGACACCAAGGTCGGCGGCACGCTGGCGGACGCGCTGACCTGCAACGCCGTGGTGAAATCCTTCGGCGCCGAGCTGCGCGAGGATACGCGGCTCGCCCGCGTCATCAACCGCTGGCGCGTTCGGGTGCGGCGGACCTGGTTTCGCTACAACTACACGGCCATGGCGCAGCTCTCGCTGCTGCTGGCCTTGCGTGCGTCCGTGATCGGCGGCTCGGTGCTGCTGTGGATGAGCGGGCATGCCTCGCCCGGCGACGTCACCTATGTGCTGACGAGCTACTACGTCATCCACGCATATCTGCGCGACGTCGGCATGCACATCAACAACCTCCAGCGCTCGGTCAACGACATGGATGAGCTGGTGGCGATCCATGACGAGCCGATCGGGATTGTCGATGTGCCGGACGCGCGGCCGATCGCGATCGAGGGCGGCGAGATCGCGTTCGACCACGTCACGTTCCACTATGGCGGCCACCGCGCGCCACTGTACGACGGCCTGTCGGTCACGATCCGCGCCGGCGAACGGGTCGGCCTGGTCGGCCGCTCCGGCTCCGGCAAGACCACCTTCGTCAAGCTGGTGCAGCGGCTCTACGACGTCAGCGATGGCCGTGTGCTGATCGACGGGCAGGACATCGCGCTCGCTACGCAGCAATCGCTGCGCAGCCAGATCGCGATCGTGCAGCAGGACCCGATCCTGTTTCACCGCTCGCTCGCCGAGAACATCGCCTATGGCCGGCCCGGCGCCAGCCTGGAGGCGATCGAGCAGGCGGCGCGGCTGGCCAATGCGCACGACTTCATCCTGCGTCTGCCCAAGGGCTACGGCACGCTCGTCGGCGAGCGCGGCGTGAAGCTGTCGGGCGGCGAGCGGCAGCGCGTGGCGCTGGCGCGCGCCTTCCTGGCGGACGCGCCGGTGCTGATCCTGGACGAGGCGACGTCGAGCCTCGATTCGGAATCCGAAGCGCTGATCCAGCAGGCGATGGAGCGGCTGATGAAGGGGCGCACCTCGATCGTGATCGCGCACCGGCTGTCGACGGTGCGCAGCCTCGATCGGATTCTGGTGTTCGACCGCGGCGAGATCGTCGAGCAGGGCACCCACGCCGTGCTCGCAGGCAAGCCCGGCGGCATCTATCGCGGCCTGTTCGAGCGCCAGGTGGTGGACCTCGGGCATCTCGCAGCAGCGGAATGAGAGGCGCGCGGCGGCGGGACGAAAGTCCCGCCGTCACGCCGCCCACGGAATGCGCCAAGGATGGAATGAGATGAAAGACCTGACGAACGGCTCCATCGTGAGACACATCCTGGCCATGGCGCCTCCGATCATGGTCGGCATGGTCACGATCATGATCTGCCAGCTGGTCGATTTGTACTTCGTGTCGGGACTGGGCGATGCGGCCGTTGCGGGCGTCGCCGCGGCCGGCAATGCCGGCTTTCTCATCAACGCCCTGATGCAGGTGCTCGGCGTCGGCACGGTGGCGCTGATCGCGCATGCCGTGGGCCGCAAGGATCGGCCGGATGCCAATCTGATCTTCAACCAGGCGATCGCGCTGTCGGTGCTGTTCGGCGTGCTGACCCTGGTCATGGGCGCGGCGCTGTCGCGCCCCTACATGCGTGCGATCGCCGCGGACCAGCCCACGATCGAGGCGGGGACCACTTATCTGCTATGGTTCATGCCGGCGCTCGCTCTGGAATTCGCGATGCAAGTGCTGGCATCGGCGCTGCGGGCGACCGGCATCGTGCGCCCCGCAATGCTGGTGCGGGTGCTCGCTGTCGCCATCAACATCGCACTCGCGCCCGTGCTGATCTCGGGCTGGGGCACCGGCCATGCGCTTGGTGTCGCCGGAGCGGGCTTGGCGAGCTCGATCGCGGTGGCCATCGGCGTCGTGATTCTGCTGGCGCATTTCCGCAAGGCCGAGCGCTACGTCGCCTTCAACCCGGTGCAGTGGCGTCCTCAGCCGCATCACTTGAAGCGCATCCTCAATGTCGGCCTGCCGGCCGGCGGCGAGTTCGCGATGATGTTCATCTTCATGGCGGTGGTTTACTACGTGCTGGGCGATTTCGGCGCCGCGGCGCAGGCGGGATTCGGCATCGGCCAGCGCGTGCTGGCCCTGATCCAGATGCCGGCGCTTGCCGTTGCGCTGGCCGCGGGGCCGATCGCCGGCCAGAACGTCGGCGCTGCCAACGGGGCGCGCGTGCGGGAGACCTTCGTCAAGTCGGCGTTGATCACCTCCGCCGTGATGATCGGCTTCATGATCCTGGCGCAAACGAAGCCGGAGCTGCTGCTCGCCGGATTCTCGAACGACCGGGAGACGATGGCGATCGCCTATCTGTTCCTGCGGATCATCTCGCTCAACATGGTGGCGCAGGGCCTGATCTTCACCTGCTCGAGCATGTTCCAGGGTCTCGGCAATACCAAGCCGGTGCTGCTGAGCTCGGCGACGCGCGTGTTCACCTATTCGCTGCCGGCGATCTGGCTCTCGACGCGTCCGGGCTTCCGCATGGAGTACGTCTGGTACCTGTCGATCGCGGCGACCACGCTCCAGGCGGGCTTGAGCCTGTGGCTGCTGCGCCGCGAGTTCGAAAAACGCCTGGCGCCGCTCCGGCAGGACGAGGCTTCGAAGCAGGTCGAGCCCGAGCCCGTCACGCCTCCTGCGCGCGTCCCTGCGTAGCGACGGCTTGTGACCTGCCGACGCAAGGAAGGCTAATGCGCACCAAGGCTGTTCCAGACGAGGCCGAGCCCCGACAGGAACAGCAGGCCGAGCACGACATCGCCAAAGTGCTTGTCGCTCAGCGCGTGATAGACGCGTGCACCGGCCCATGCGCCGATCAACGTGCCGGGAAACGCGACCAGCGCGAGCCAGACCACCTTGAAGGCGACGAGGCCAGATGCCGTCTGCAACACCAGCGCGGTGGCGAGCACGGTGAAATTGAAGAGCTGGAAGATGCCGCGCCGCTCGTGCTTGTTCCAGCCGCGGATGTTGGCCCACAGGATCGGCAGCGGCCCCGACAATCCGGCAAGGCCGCCCAGAATGCCGCCGGCAAAACCGATCGCGCCGTCGGCGATCCGGCCGCCGAACGTGATGGCGAGGGGCCTCTTGTTCAGATAGAGCGCGCTTGAGAAGATCAGCAGCAGCACGCCGATGCTCAGCTTGAACACCTTGGGATCGGCGGAGGCGACCATCATGGTCCCGAGCGGTACCCCGATCAGCCCGCCGATCAGGAACGGCCAGACCAGCGAGAGGTCAAAACTCTTCCACATCGACGGCAGCGTCGAGGTCTGGGCGATCACCGAGCAGATCAGCACCAGGGGCACCGCGAGCGAGGGCGGCAGCACGTAGAGCCAGATGCCGAGCGCCATCAGCGCCGTGCCGAACCCGGCCAGGCCCGAGACGAAGCCGCCGGCCAATGCGCCGAGCGGCAGCAGCGCGTAAGCGTAGGTTTCCAACGGATTGTCCTTGTCGCCACCGGCGATCCCGAACTGTTGATCGCCACCGCCCGCATAGCACGGGTGCGGCCGTGCAGGTCAATCCATGCTGCACGCAGGCGTGATCTGCGGCGTCGGGCTTTTGGGAAAGACATGCCTACATGATGGTCGTACTTCAATCCTAAGGCCCGCCCGACGCCATCGTGCGCTCCGATCGGACAGCCCCGAATAAGAAGGTGGAGAACGACCATGACCCGCACCAACATTGCCGTTGCGGCCGCGCTGCTGTCGGCGGCGGCGTTGATGCCGACATTGGCGCAGGCCCAGTTTTCGGAGCCCGCGGCCTATCAGGCCGCCCATCCCGACCGCGACGTGCTCAATGGCGGCCAGCTCACGCCCGCGGCGCGCGCAGCCCGTGGCGAGACGGTGGCACCGAGCGAGGCCTATGCGGCCTATCCGTCAGGCATGACGCCGGTCGTCCGCCCGCGCCATCGCCGCCAGCACCAATAGGTATCTGCTAGACGATCTGCCTGGTGTCGGCGGGCTTGTGCAGCGCGCCGACCAGGATGCGCAACGCCTCCGTCAATTCCGCCCTGTTGCGCGCTGCGCCCAGCGAGATGCGTGCCGCATGCGGCGGTGTCCCGTCGACGGTGAAGGCATCGCCGGCCACGACCGCGAGTCCATTCCGTAGCAGATGCGCCGCGACATCGGGGCGGCCCTCCGGCAGCCGCAGCCACAGATGATGGGCCGCGGGCTTGGCCAGAAACTGAAGGCCTTTCAGTGCGCGCTGCGCGAGTTGCTGGCGGCCCACCGCCTCGTTGCGAATGGCGGTGATGATGCGATCGGCGATGCCGGTTTCGAGCCAATGCGTCACCAGCGCGACCATCAGCGGCGCCGGCATCTGCACGGTGGCCTGCAAATAAGAACGCATCTCCTGCTGCGCGGCGTTGTCGGGCGTCATGAGGTAGGCAACGCGCAGCGCCGGCGCGATGCATTTTGACAGCGTGGTTGCGAGATAAGTCCGCTCCGGAATGAGATTGGCGATCGGCGCTGCAGAGCGGTCGAGCAGCCCGTAGGCGTCGTCCTCGATCAGGATCGTATCGGCATCGCGGATGATCCTTGCGATCGCGCTGCGTCGTTCGGGGAGAAGCGTCGCGGTGGTCGGATTGTGCAGCGTCGGGATGAGATAGACGGCCTTCGGCTTGTGGACACGGCAGGCCTTCGCCAGTGCATCGGGCAGGATGCCGCCGTCATCCATGGCGACGCCGACGAGCTTGACGCCGAGCCGCGCCGCGGCGGCCTTGATGCCGGGGAAGGTGAGCGCTTCCGTGAGCACGATGTCACCGGGCCGCGCGAGATGGGCGAGCAGGTTGAACAGGATGGTCTGCGTGCCGGGAAAGATCACGAGCCTGTCGGCATGCGCGTGCGGGACGCGTGCGCGCATCCAGCGCGCTGCGACCTCGCGCTCATGCACGCTGCCGCCGGGTGGCTGGTAGTTCAGGAACGCGGTCAGGCCCGATTGGGCGCGGAGAGCTTCCAGCCCTGCGACGATGCGCTCGTCGAGTTGTGCCTCGAGCGGATGCGGCGGCACATTCATCGAGAGGTCGATCGCGACGGGATGCGGCAGATCGACCGCGCGGCGCGCGCTGGTCTCCGATACGAACGAGCCCTGGCCGACCCGGGCCTCCAGGATGCCGCGGCGCCGCGCCTCGGTGTAGGCGCGCGTCACCGTGGTGAGGTCGATGTCGAGCGCTTTTGCGAGCGCGCGCTGCGTCGGCAACTGCTGGCCGCGCACCAGCCGGCCGGCTGCGATGTCGGCCTCCATGGCATCGACGATGCGCTGGTAGCGCGGCCCGCTCAGCTCCGAGATTGTAGGGGTCCAATCCATGCAATTTAGGCCCATATCCTTTGAATGTATGGATGCAGGATATTATTGTATGGATCATCAGAACGGAAGAGGTGTCGTCATGACGACCGGTTCGGTTTCCCTGGCAAAGGCGATGTGGCGCGGTTTTCGCGGCAAGTGTCCGAACTGCGGCGAAGGGCACATGTTCGGACGCTTCCTGAAAGTGGCAGACAGCTGCGATCATTGCGGCGAAGAGCTGTTCCATCAGCGCGCCGATGACTTTCCGGCCTATCTCGTAATGGTCGTGGTCGGCCATCTCGTGGTCCCGGCGATCCTCGCGGTCGAGACCGCCTATGCCCCGCCGGTCTGGCTGCAATTGGCCGTGTGGCTGCCGGTGACGCTGTTCGCTTCGCTTGCGTTGCTGCAGCCGACCAAAGGCGCCATCGTCGGCCTGCAATGGCAGATCGGCATGCATGGCTTTGAGGCTGGCAAGTTGCGGCGCGAGGCCGGTGCGCTCGTCCTCGCAAAAGTGAATACGCGCGCGGTCTGAGCGGGTAGCGTTTACATCGCGCGTGCGGCCGCTACACTCCATCGTACAAACAAGAACGATGGAAACGCCGATGGCCGCACGCGCGAAGACCTTCCTGCTCTGTCACGGCGCGTGGTCCGGCGGATGGGCCTGGAAGAAGATGCATCCGCTGATGGCGCAGGCGGGCCACCGCCTGGTCGCGCCGACCTACACCGGGCTCGGCGAGCGCGCGCATCTGGCCAATCCCGCGATCGATCTCGAGACGCACATCCGGGACATCCTCAACGTCATCAAATTCGAGGACCTCAGCGATCTCGTGCTGCTCGGCCACAGCTATGGCGGCATGGTCGCGACCGGCGTTGCCGACCGCGCACGCGAGCGCGTGACGCAACTGGTCTATCTCGATGCCTTCGTGCCGCGCGACGGCCAGTCGCTGTTCGATCTCAACGAGAGCGGGCGCGAGCCGATGCGCAAGGCGGCGGCCGCCGGCGATGGCTACCGCATCCCGCCGAACCCGCCGCCGCCGGATACGCCGCAGGCCGATCTCGACTGGCTCAACGCGCGCCGCATCAACATGCCGATCAAATGCTTCGAGACGAAGTTGAAGCTGGAGCATGGCGAGCCGGCCATGCCGCGCAGCTACATCTATTGCACGCGCTTTCCGCCGGGCGACGTGTTCGGGCAGTTCGCGAAGCGCACGAAGAACGAGGATGGCTGGCGCTATTTCGAGCTCGACGCGAGTCATGCGCCGAACGTGACGGCGCCGGCGGCGTTGATGGCGGTGTTGAACGAGATCGCCGCGTGACCCACAGCCGTCATTCCGGGGCGTGCGCAGCACGAACCCGGAATCCATCTCTCCTCCGTCTCTGCCGCCTGATGGATTCCGGGTTCTCGCTTCGCGAGCCCCGGAATGACACCATTTGAATGGCTGCGCGCTCGGACAAAATGGTGAGGGGTCCGATGCGGTCAGCATCGAACCCCTCGTCACTTCTTAGTAAGACGCGTTTTCTTCACGCGAGCCGGAAAAACCACTTCGCTCGAAAACGCTTTAGAACATCAGCCGGCCTGTAAGCCGGGTTCTGTAGGGCACCGTTCGCTTGCGCGCACGATACGTGACGGCCATTCCTCTGGGGCCATGTTTGCACATGGCCTCGAGCAACCTACCCGGACGGCGGGCCTGACATCGCCCCGCGGCGTTATCGCTTGCGCGAACAGCCCGCTACGCCGTCCCTATTCGGTTTTGCTCCCGGTGGGGTTTACCATGCCGGCTCCGTTGCCGCAGCCGCGGTGCGCTCTTACCGCACCTTTTCACCCTTACCCTGCGAAGCCCGAAGGCGAAGCAGGGCGGTTCGTTCTCTGTGGCACTTTCCCTGGGGTTGCCCCCGCCGGACGTTATCCGGCACCGTATGTCAAGGGAGCCCGGACTTTCCTCCCCGGCGGCCTTTCGACCGTTGCCGGAGCGGCCGTCCGGCCGACTGACGGGGTTAGGCATGGGCATTTGTGACGGTTTCGTCAAGCCGAGATCGTCGCGCACGCGATCTGCAAATAATTTATCCTGAAGATGTCGTTCGATGTGCGCCCCGTTCGACTGGATGTCGGTGATCCCCCGAACAACAGGAGTTAAGCGATGCAGTATCTGCTGCTGATCTACCGGAGCGAAGCGGAATTGAACAAGATGACCCCCGCAGACCGTCAGGCGATGTCGGCGGAGTACGGCACTTATACGCAGTCCATCGTCCAGAGCGGCCATTTCAAGGCCGGCGACGGGCTTCAGCCGACCACGACCGCGACCACCGTGCGCGTGCGCGATGGCAAGACCCTGACCACCGACGGTCCGTTCGCCGAGACCCGCGAGCAACTCGGCGGCTACTATCTGGTCGAGGCCAAGGATCTCGACACCGCCATTGGGCTGGCCGCGCGGATTCCCGGGGCCAAGGAGGGATCCATCGAGGTCAGGCCGGTCATGATCTACAAGTGATCTCTCCTGCCGACATCGCTCGGATCTTTCGCGACGAGGCGGGGCGGGTGCTTGCCACGCTGATCCGCCTCGTCGGCGATTTCGATCTCGCCGAGGACGCACTCCAGGATGCCTTCGCGGTCGCGCTCGAACGCTGGTCGGCGGGCGAGGTGCCCGATAATCCGCGCGCCTGGCTCGTCAATGTCGGCCGCAACAAGGCGATTGATCGCATCCGGCGGCAGGCCGTGTTCCGCGGCAAGCAGCAGGCGTTCGTGCATGAGCTCGAGCTCAACGCGCAGGCGCCCGACGAGCCTCCGGCGACGCTCGACGACGACATGCTGCGGCTGATCTTCACCTGCTGCCATCCCGCGTTCGCGCCGGAGGTCCAGGTCGCGCTGACGCTGCGCACCGTCTGCGGCCTCTCGACCGCGCAGGTCGCGCGCGCGTTCCTCGTCGGAGAGGAGGCGATGGCGCAGCGCCTCGTCCGCGCCAAGCAGAAGATCAGGCTCGCCGGCATTCCCTATGAGGTGCCCGAACGCGACGCGCTGGCGCAGCGGCTCGACGGCGTGCTCGCCGTCATCTATCTCGTCTTCACCGAAGGCTATGTCGCAACCTCGGGCGCAGACCTGATGCGGCCGGATCTCGCGGTCGAAGCCATCAGGCTCGGCCGTTTGCTCGACCGGCTGATGCCTGACCGGGCCGGGATCAAGGGCCTGCTGGCCTTGATGCTGCTGCACGACGCGCGCCGCGCCGGGCGCGCGACGTCGGCCGGCGACATCGTGCTGCTGGAAGAGCAGGACCGCACGCTCTGGGATCGCGCGCAGATCGAGGCGGGTCTGCGTCTCGTGGACGACGCACTGCGCATACCCGGCCGGCCGCAACCCTATGCGGTGCAGGCCGCGATCGCCGCGCTGCATGCGCGCGCGCCGAGCTTTGAGGCGACCGACTGGCCGCAGATCGCCGGGCTCTACGAGGTGCTGCTGCGGATCAATCCTTCGCCGGTGATCGAGCTCAACCACGCCGCCGCAATCTCGATGGTCGACGGCCCGGCGCGCGCGCTCGATCTCGTCGACGCGATCACCGCACGCGGCGGGCTTGGCGGCTACGAGCTGCTGCCCGCGGTGCGCGCGGATCTGTTGCGACGGCTCGGCCGCAAGGACGAGGCGCGCGAGGCGTATGTCGCGGCGACGGCAGCGACGCAGCTCGAGCCGCTGCGGCGGCTCTATGCGCGAAGGATGAGGGAGATGGGCAACTAGCACCGTCATTCCGGGGGCGATGCGAAGCATCGAACCCGGAATCTCGAGATTCTCAGGTGCGCAATTGCGCACCATAGTTCGCACTTCGTGCGCCCCGGAATGACGGCTACGCCGTCACTTCGACGCGACCGCCGTCCCGTCCGGCAGGCTCGCCAGGAGCGCCTGCAACGTCGACAGTGTCGAATGGTCCGCAACACCATCCAGCCGTGCCGGGCGGAAATGGCGCTGGAAGGCGGTGACGACTTCCATGGTCGCAGCGTCGTATTTGCCGGTCAGCGGCACGCCATAACCGTATCGCGCGAGCGCCTGCTGCAGGCTCAGCACCTCGTCGCTGATGGTGCCGAGCATCAGGCTCTCGCCGCGCACGACGGGCGTGGGCGTGACCCAGTGCCCGACGCCGGAATTGGCCAGCGAATGCCACGGAAATTTCTCGCCGGGATCCTTCTTGCGCGCGGGCGCAACGTCGGAATGGCCGAGCACGCGGTGCGCCGGCACTTTTCGGCGCAGCATGATGCCGCGGCACAGCGCGATCACGGCGGCGATCTGGCGCAGCGGAAACTCCGGATAGCCCCAGTCGTGGCCGCGATTGACGATCTCGATGCCGATCGAGCAGGAGTTGACATCGTCCTCGCCGGCCCAGGACGAGACGCCGGCGTGCCAGGCGCGCCTCGCCTCGGGCACGCATTGCACGATGCGGCCGTCCTCGAGCACGACGTAATGCGCCGACACTTCCGTCCCCGCCGTGCACAGCCGCGCCAGCGCGCCCTCGACGTCGGGCATGCCGGTGTAATGCAGCACGATCATGTCCGGCTGGCGTCCCTTGCTGCGCTCGCCATGGTTCGGCGAAGGAATGATGTCGGAGACGATCGACGAATCCGGCTCGAACGTCCGCATGTTCGCCGCGGCCTTGGGAACCGGGAGAACGCGTTGACGCTTCGAATCAGAACCAGATGGCGTGGACGAACCGGACGACATAAACAGCTCAAGTCGGAATAGGAGAGGGCCAAGCCCTTCTCTTTACTATTCCTTTACCCTCCGCCGTGCGCAATCGCGCGTCGCGGTTAACGGATGCATTTTGGGCGGGTGTGTGGATGAGGCATCACTGCCGCTTCACCTTTTCGACTTGTAACGGGCCGATCAACGCTTTCTTAACGCTAAGGGCCGTTACTGAGGGATGAAGAGCCGACCCGCGTCCGGAGGCGGCCAAAGCGTATTTTGGCTCGAAATCCCATGGCTGCCCGACAAATTCCACTGGGAACACTGGGTTGGCGGCCCGGGACGACCGGGCTCGGTAACCATGCTGGACAAGGGTTGGGTCGTGGAACCGCCGCGACGCGGAATCATTCGAGGCGTTATGGGCTGGCTCGCCCCGGATCTGGCTTGGTTGTTCGGCAGGCGTGGCGCATGAGCTCCGCTCCTCACATTCCCGTGCTCGGTCGCGAGGCCATCGATCATCTCGCGCCGCGCGAGGGCGGGATCTATGTCGATGC
Organism: Bradyrhizobium sp. USDA 3311; assembly: GCF_054062495.1. Taxonomy (NCBI): domain Bacteria; kingdom Pseudomonadati; phylum Pseudomonadota; class Alphaproteobacteria; order Hyphomicrobiales; family Nitrobacteraceae; genus Bradyrhizobium; species Bradyrhizobium sp. USDA 3311. The sequence goes on from NZ_JBSSFI010000001.1 coordinate 3,858,992, forward strand.
CACCTTCGGCGCCGGCGGCTATAGCCGTGCCATCCTCGACGTGCCTGGAACCCGACTCATCGCCATCGACCGCGACCGCACCGCAATCGCTGGCGGCGCCGAGCTGGTCGAGCGCTCTGCCGGTAGGCTGACACTGGTCGAGGACCGTTTCTCCCATCTCGCCGACGTCTGCGCCGCACAAGGCGTCGATGCCGTGGACGGCGTCGTGATGGACGTCGGGGTGTCCTCGATGCAGCTCGACCAGGCCGGCCGAGGCTTTTCGTTCCGCCTCGACGGTCCGCTCGACATGCGGATGGGGCAGGCGGGCCCGACCGCGGCCGACGTCGTCGCGCGCGCCTCGGAAGCCGATCTCGCCGACATCATCTATCTCCTCGGCGAGGAGCGGCATTCGCGCCGCGTCGCCCGCGCCATCGTCGCGGACCGGCAGGAGACGCCGTTCACGACCACGCGCGCGCTCGCCGACCTCGTCGGCAGGGTGGTTCGCTCCAAGCCCGGCGACATTCACCCCGCGACGCGGACGTTCCAGGCCCTGCGCATCTTCGTCAACGAGGAGCTCGAGGAACTCCAGGCCGCGCTCACTGCGGCCGAGCGCGTGCTCAAGCCCGGCGGACGCCTCGTGGTGGTCTCGTTCCATTCGCTGGAAGACCGCATCGTCAAGAATTTCCTCGCCGAGCGGTCGAAGACCGGCGGCGGCTCGCGGCACCTGCCGGAAGTCGCGCAAACCGCGCCGAGCTTCCAGCTCCTGACGCGGCGGCCCGTCGTCGCCGGCGAGGACGAAGTTGCGCATAACCCGCGCGCGCGTTCGGCAAAACTGCGCGCCGCGGAGCGCACCTCGGCGCCGGCGCACAAGGACGATCAGTCTTCGTCCTGGCCAAGACTCTCCGACGTGATGAGGGGAGGCTAGCGCATGCGCTTCATCCACCTCCTCGTCATCGGCGCGCTGATCTTCGCGGCAGCCTATGTCTACCGGATCAAGATGGACTCCACCGCCCGCACGGAGAAGGTGTTGCGGCTGCATGCGGAAATCCGCGAGCAGCGCGATGCGATCGCCTCGCTCCGCTCCGAATGGGCCAAGCTTGATGCGCCCTTGCGCCTGCAGGGCCTGTCCGAGCGGCACCTGCCGCTCAAGCCGGTCAACGGCACGCAATATGACTCGCTGAAGAACCTGCCCGAGCGCCCGCCGCGGATGTTCAGGCCCGGCGAGCCTGACCCGATCGGGGCCATGCTCAACACCATCGAAGCCGCGAGCGACCCCGATACCGTGACGGGCTCCGTGCCTCAGCCCGAGGACAAGCAATGAGCCCGGCGACGCCTGCAAAACCCACCGAGCCCTGGCGGCAGCGGCTGATCCGCAGCCTGCTCTACGGGCGCAACGTCGACCGCGCCGCGAAGGCGCGCGCGCGCGTCGGACTTGCGATGCTCGCCTTCGCCTCGGTCTACGCCCTGATCGGTGGCCGGCTCGTGATGTTCGCGATCGGTGCCGACGCCCACAGTGCGCGCCGAGCGGCGGCGCAGGAGGTGGTTGCGACCGCGCGGCCCGACATCGTCGACCGCAACGGCGCCATCCTTGCGACCGACGTCAAGGCGGCGAGCCTGTTCGGCGAGCCGCGCCGCATCATCGACAAGGACGAGGCGATCGAGCTTCTGACCGCCACCGTGCCCGACCTCGACGAGGCCGAAGTGCGCGAGCGCCTGAAGACACGCAAGGGCTTCGTCTGGCTCAAGCGCGAGATCACGCCGAAGCAGCAGCAGGACATCCACAAGCTCGGCATTCCCGGCATCGGCTTCCTGCGCGAGAACAAGCGCGTCTATCCGACCGGCAACGAGGTCGCCCACCTCATCGGTCTCGTCAATATTGACAACCAGGGCATCGCCGGCATGGAGAAGTGGCTCGACAATCAAGGGCTCGCCGATCTCCACCGCGCCGGCTTTGCCACCGACCGGCTGCAAAAGCCGATCGAGCTCTCGGTCGATCTGCGGGTCGAGCACGCGCTGCGCGACGAGCTCTTGAAGGCCAAGGAGAAGTACCACACCAAGGCCGCCTCCGGCATCGTCTCCAACGTCAAGACCGGCGAGATCGTGGCGATGGTCTCGCTGCCGGACTTCGACCCGAACAATCCGAAGGAAGCGCACGACCCCGACCGCATCAACCGCCTCACCACCGGCGTCTATGAGATGGGCTCGACCTTCAAGGCGTTCACGCTGGCGATGGCGCTCGATTCCGGAAAGATCAATCTGAACTCGTCGTGGGATGCGCGCGGAAACCTGCACTACGGCAAGTTCACCATCCACGACAGCCATCCGCTCGGACGGTTCATCAACACCAAGGAAGTGTTCACCTTCTCGTCCAACATCGGCGCCGCGCGGATCGCGCTCGGCCAGGGCGTGGAGGCGCACAAGGCGTTCCTCGCCAAGATGGGCCAGCTGACGCGGCTGCGCACCGAGCTGCCGGAGAGCGCAGCCCCGCTGATTCCGCGCCGCTGGAGCGAGTTGAACACGGTCACCGCCGCGTTCGGCCAGGGCCTCTCGGTCGCGCCGCTCCAGGCGGTGATGGGCATCAACGCGCTGGTGAACGGCGGCTATTTGATTCCGCCGACCTTCATGAAGCGCAGCGAAGCGGAAGCGGCAGCGCTGGCCAAGCGCGTGGTCAAGCAAGACACCAGCGATAAGATGCGGTTCCTGATGCGGCTCAACGCCGAAATCGGCACCGCCAAGACCGCCGACGTCAAGGGCTACTATGTCGGCGGCAAGACCGGCACGTCCGAGAAGGTCATCAACGGCCGCTATGCCAAGAAGCGCGTGCTCAACTCGTTCACCGCGATCATGCCCTGCGACGATCCGAAATATCAGATCCTGATCATGCTGGACGAGCCGCAGGCGATCCCTGAAACGAAGGGTTTCATCACCTCGGGCTGGAACGCGGTGCCGACCGGCGGCCGGGTGATCGAGCGGATCGCGCCGCTTCTGGGCGTCGAGCCGCGGTTCGACCTGCCGCCGTCCGAGCGCCTTATTCTTGCAGCATCCAGGACAACCCAGTAATCAACCGGGTAGGCCATCGCCGGTGCTGAGTCGGGAGTTTCCGGCGATTCGGCTTTCCGGCATGTCGACTGGACGACCATGAAGCTGCGCGATCTCATAGGCAATGACGCCGCAATCGAGCCCGCTGTCGCGGCGCTCGAGGTGACGGGGCTTGCGCTCGACAGCCGCGTGGTCAGGCCCGGCGATCTCTTCTTCGCGCTCGCGGGCAGCAAGACCGACGGCGCACGCTTCATCGATGCCGCGGTTGCCGCCGGCGCAGTGGCGGTCGTCGGCGACCACGCGCCTGAAGCCAGCAAGGTGCCGTTCGTCACCGTTGCCAATCCGCGCCGCGCGCTGGCGCTGGCCGCGGCAAAATTCTTCCCCGACCAGCCCGCGACCATTGCGGCCGTAACCGGCACCAGCGGCAAGACCTCGGTTGCCGCGTTCACGCGCCAGATCTGGGAGCGGCTGGGCCATGCCTCCGCCAGCATCGGCACCATCGGGCTCGTCTCGCCGAAGCGCACCGTCTACGGCTCGCTGACGACGCCGGATCCAATCGCACTGCACCGGCAGTTGGACGAGATCGCGCGCGACGGCGTCACGCATCTTGCGTTCGAGGCGTCCTCGCACGGGCTCGACCAGTATCGCCTCGACGGCGTGCGCGTCTCCGCGGGCGGCTTCACCAACCTTTCGCGCGACCACATGGATTACCATCCGACCGTCGCGCATTATCTTGCGGCCAAACTCAGGCTGTTCCGGGAGCTCGTGCCGCCCGGTGGCGCCGCGGTGATTTCGGCCGATCATGACTGCTCGGCTGAGGCGATCGGTGCCGCGAAGGCGCGTGGCCTGCGCGTGATGGCGGTCGGCCGCAACGGCGACGGGGTGGGCGAGGGCATTCGCCTCACCGAGGTCGGGGTCGACGGCTTTTCGCAAAAGCTCACGGTCGAGCATCGCGGCAAGCGTTATGTGGTCCTGCTGCCGCTGGCCGGCGAATTCCAGATCGAGAATGCGCTGGTGTCGGCCGGCCTCGCGATCGGCACCGGCAGCGATGCCGCCAACGTATTCGCGAGCCTCGAACATCTCGAAGGCGCCAAGGGCCGGCTCGAGCGCGTCGGCGAGCGCAACGGCGCGCCGATCTTCGTCGACTATGCGCACAAGCCCGACGCGCTGGCGAAGGCGTTGCAGGCGCTGCGGCCTTACGCCAAGCGCAGGCTGGTCGTCGTGTTCGGCGCCGGCGGCGACCGCGATGCCGGCAAGCGTCCGATCATGGGCGAGATCGCCGCGGAGAATGCCGACGGCGTCATCATTACCGACGACAATCCGCGCAGTGAGCAGCCCGAAGCGATCCGCGCGGCGATCCTCGCCACCGCAAAAGGCGCCCGCGAGATCGGCGACCGCGCCGCGGCGATCCGCGCCGCGATCGAGGAACTGGAACAGGGCGATGCGCTGCTCATCGCCGGCAAGGGCCACGAGACCGGGCAGATCGTCGGCAGCGAGGTGTTGCCCTTCAGTGATCACGAGGCGGTCGCCGCCGCATTAGCGTCGAGGGTTGCATGAGCGCGCCAATATGGACGGTTGCGGAGGTCGCGCGTGCGCTGGGCGCTGCCGGATCATTCCCGGACACGCCGATCGACTTCGTGACGCAGGACAGCCGCCTGGCGAAGCCCGGCAGCCTGTTCGTCGCGCTCAGCGGCACGCCGAGCGGCGGCTTCATCTCGGCCTTCGCCAGCGCGCGCGACGGCTGGGAATTCGCCGACAAGGCGGAAGCCGCGGGCGCGGCCGCGATGATCGTGCCGCACGAGATCGCGGGCATCCGCGTCCCCCAGATCGTCGTGAAGGACACGCTGATCGACGGCCTCTGGGGCCTCGCGCGCGCCGCACGCGCGCGCTTTGGCGGGCCGGTGATCGGGCTCACCGGCAGCGCCGGCAAGACCAGCACCAAGGAATTTCTGGCGGCCTATCCGAACGCCTATGCCAGCCCGTCGAGCTTCAACAATTTCTGGGGCGTGCCGCTGACGCTGTGCAATGCGCGGCCCGATGCCAGCCTCTGGGTCGTCGAGATGGGCATGAACCAGACCGGCGAGATCGCGCGGCTCAGCGAGCTGACGCGGCCGACGGTTGCGCTCGTCGTCAACGTCCAGCCCGTGCATCTGGAAAAGCTCGGCTCGCTGGAGGCGATCCGGCGCGAGAAGGTGTCGATCGCGCTCGGCCTGCCGGAGGATGGCGTGCTGGTGCTGCCCGCCGGGCTCAAGGCGTCCGAATGGAAGGGCAAGGTGGTGCGCTTCGGCGAGCATGCCGAGGTGCACGAGGTCACGCACGCGCCGCATGGCGAGAGCTGGCAGGTCGTGGCGATGATCGGCAAGAAGCAGATCGCCTTCAGCCTGACGCCGGGCGCGCCGCACCGCGTGCAGAATGCGCTCGCCGCGCTCGCTTCGATCCGCGCGGCGAACCTCGATGCCGCGACGCTCGCGATCAAGCTCGATCGGGTCGGCATCATGACCGGCCGCGGCGTCGAGCAGGCGGTCGGCGGTGTCACCGTGATCGACGACAGCTTCAACGGCAACCCGGCCAGCGTGGCTGCTGCGCTGCAAAGCCTGCAGGCGCGCAACGTAACCGGCGGCCGCCGCATTGCCGTGCTTGGTGACATGCTGGAACTGGGCGACGACGCACCAAGCTACCACACCGGTCTCACCAGGTATCTGGACGGCATCGACGGTGTGTACTGTGTCGGCCCCCTGATGCGTCACCTCTTCGAGGTGCTTCCATCGGGCAAGGCGCTTGGCTGGCACGACGATCCCGCCACGCTGAAGCCGGGCGAGGTCGCAAGCCTGCTGAAGGCAGGCGATGTGGTGGTTGTCAAGGGCAGCAAGAAGATGTTCTGGGTCAACAAGTTTGTGCCGGGCCTAGTGGCCGCCTTGCAGGCAAAGGCGTAAACTGCTTGGAAGGCGCTGTTTCCGAATCCTCCCTTTTCGGCGCGAAGCCGTCCGTTTTCCCACAGGTCGCCCGACCCATGATGAAGACCAGCGAATGCGCGTGAGGCACGTCGATAAGGCCAAGGCCGATAACAAGGCCGCGTGCGAAAGGCGCCATAGGACCGTCTGAATGTTTTACTGGCTGATCGAGCTCTCCAACACATTTCCGGGCTTCGGTGCCTTTCGCACCTTCCTGAACGTCTTCCGCTACATCACCTTCCGCACCGGCGGCGCGGTGGTCACTGGCGCGCTGTTCGTGTTCCTGTTCGGGCCCTGGATCATCGATCATTTGCGCATCCGCCAGGGCAAGGGCCAGCCGATCCGGACCGATGGTCCGCAATCGCATCTCGCCAAGAAGGGCACGCCCACCATGGGCGGGCTGATGATCCTGTCCGGCCTCACGGTCGGCACGGTGCTGTGGGCCAATCCGCTCAATCCATATGTCTGGATCGTGCTGGCGGTGACGCTCGGCTTCGGCTTCGTCGGCTTCTATGACGACTACCTCAAGGTGACCAAGCAGACCACGACCGGCTTCGGCAGCAAGCTTCGCCTGCTGATCGAGGCGGCGATCGCGCTGGTGGCCTGCTACGCGCTGGTGCGGCTGAACCGCGATCCCGCGTCCACCGCGCTGACGATTCCGTTCCTGAAGGACACCGTGCTGCATTTCGGCTGGTTCTTCGTCGTGTTCGGCGCCTTCGTCATCGTCGGCGCCGGCAATGCGGTGAATCTCACCGACGGTCTCGACGGCCTCGCCATCGTGCCCGTGATGATCGCGACCGCGAGCTTTGCGATGATCGCCTATCTCGCCGGCAACGCGGTGTTCGCCGACTACCTCCAGATCAAATATGTCGCCGGCACCGGCGAGCTCGCCGTGCTCTGCGGCGCGCTGCTGGGCGCCGGCCTCGGCTTCCTCTGGTTCAACGCGCCGCCGGCTTCGATCTTCATGGGCGACACCGGCTCGCTGGCGCTCGGCGGCATGCTGGGCGCGATCGCGGTCGCGGTGAAGCACGAGATCGTGCTCGCGGTGATCGGCGGCCTGTTCGTGCTGGAGGCGGTCTCCGTCATCGTGCAGGTGGTGTCGTTCAAGCTCACCGGAAAACGCATCTTCCGCATGGCGCCGATCCACCACCATTTCGAGCAGCTCGGCTGGACCGAGCCGCAGATCGTGATCCGCTTCTGGATCATCTCGGTGATGCTGGCGCTGGCCGGCCTGTCGACGCTGAAGCTGCGGTGACTTCTATGGTGGTTGATTTTCGCTGTCATTCCGGACGACGCGAAGCGGCGATCCGGAATCTCGAGATTCCGGGTTCTCGCTTCGCGAGCCCCGGAATGACGAGGGCGAGGTCATGATCCCGGTTACGTCCTTCGCCGGCAAGACCGTCGCGGTGTTCGGCCTCGGCGGCTCGGGGCTTGCGTCCTGTCACGCCTTGAAGGCCGGCGGAGCCGAGGTGATCGCCGCCGACGACAATGCCGAGAACGTCGCCAAGGCCGCGCAGGCCGGCTTCATCAGCGCGGATTTGCGCGACGTCTCCTGGGCCGGTTTCGCAGCGCTGGTGCTCGCACCCGGCGTGCCGCTGACCCATCCCGTGCCGCACTGGAGCGTGCTGAAGGCGCGCGAGGCCGGTGTCGAAGTCATCGGCGACATCGAGCTGTTCTGCCGCGAGCGGCGGCGGCACGCGCCGGATGCACCGTTCGTCGCCATCACCGGCACCAACGGCAAGTCGACCACGACGGCGCTGATCGCGCACCTGACCAAGGTCGCCGGCTACGATACCCAGATGGGCGGCAATATCGGCACCGCGATCCTGTCGCTGGAGCCGCCGCGCACGGGCCGCGTCCACGTCATCGAGATGTCGTCCTATCAGATCGACCTCACGCCCTCGCTCGACCCCTCCGTCGGCATCCTGCTCAATGTCAGCGAAGACCACATCGACCGCCACGGCACCATCGCGCACTACGCCGCGGTGAAGGAGCGCCTTGTTGCGGGCGTGCAGGCTGGTGGCACCTCGATCGTCGGCGTCGACGACGGTTATTGCCGCGACATCGCCGACCGGCTCGACCGCGCCGGCAAGAACGTGGTGCGCATTTCCGTCAAGAACCCGCTGGCGAGCGGAATCCATGTCGAGCACGGTACCATCGTGCGCACCGCGGGCGGCGCCCGCAGCGAAGTCGCCAAGCTCGGCGGCATCGGTTCGCTGCGCGGCCTGCACAACGCGCAGAACGCGGCCTGCGCCGCCGCCGCGGCGCTCGCGACGGGCATCAGCTTTGAGGTGCTCCAGGACGGCCTGCGCAGCTTTCCGGGCCTCGCGCATCGCATGGAGCAGGTCGGCCGCCGCGGCAACGTGCTGTTCGTCAACGACTCCAAGGGCACCAATGCGGATGCCACCGCGCATGCGCTGTCGTCCTTTTCGGAAATCTTCTGGATCGCCGGCGGCAAGCCGAAGGCGGGCGGTATCACCAGCCTGACCGGCTACTTCCCGCGCATCCGCAAGGCCTATCTGATCGGCGAAGCCGCTCCGGAGTTTTCCGGCACGCTGGGGACACAGGTCGCCCACGAGATCAGCCAGACGCTTGACGTTGCCGTCGAGCACGCTGCGCGCGATGCGGAAGCCTCGGGTCTCACCGATGCGGTCGTGCTGCTGTCGCCGGCCTGCGCGTCCTTCGACCAGTACCGCAACTTCGAGATCCGCGGCACCAAGTTCCGCGAGCTGGTGCAGGCGCTGCCGGGTGTGAAGCCGGTGGTGTGAGGGCTCTCGTGTCCCGGACGCGCGTAGCGCGAGCCGGGACCCAGAATGCCGCAACCATGGGCCCCGGCTCTGCAGCGCACCACGCCGCGAAGAGGCGGCGCGCTGCGCTGCGTCCGGGGCACGAGACTCTCCACAACTTGATCGCTCCCCTTAACCCCCCGGTAACCAACCTCGGCGACCAATGGACCGACCTCTGTCCGAAAGCGGCCGCCCATGCTCTCCCGTGAAGAACGCACCCCCTTTTCCGAGTGGTGGTGGACCGTCGACAAGCCGCTGATGGGCGCCATCCTGGCGCTGATGCTGACCGGCGTGATCCTGTCGCTGGCGGCGAGCCCGCCGGTTGCGACCCGCATCGGGCTCGACCCCTTCCATTTCTTCAGCCGGCACGTGATGTTCCTGGCGCCGTCCTGCCTGGTGCTGCTCGGGGTGTCCTTCCTGTCGCCGCGCGCGATCCGGCGAAGCGCGCTACTCATCTTCGCGGTCAGCATCATCCTGATCGCGGTGACGCTCGCGATCGGCCCCGAAGTGAAGGGCTCGCGGCGCTGGATCACGCTGCTCGGCGTCAACATCCAGGCCTCCGAAATCGCAAAGCCATCGTTCGTCGTCATTGCTGCCTGGCTGTTCGCGGAATCGACCAGGCGGCCGGAGATGCCGGCGACCTCGATGGCGCTGGTGCTGCTCCTGATGCTGGTCTCGCTGCTGGTGATGGAGCCCGACTTCGGCCAGACCATGCTGATCCTGATGGTGTGGGGTTCGCTGTTCTTCATCGCGGGCATGCGCATGATCTGGGTGTTCGGGCTCGCCGGCCTCGGCGCCGCCGGGCTGTTCAGCGCCTATTTGTTCGTCCCGCACGTCGCCGGCCGCATCAAGCGCTTCATGAATCCGGCCTCGGGCGACACCTTCCAGGTCGATACCGCCATGGAGGCCTTCTACAACGGCGGCTGGTTCGGGCTCGGACCGGGCGAGGGCATCGCCAAGCGCAGCCTGCCGGACAGTCATACCGACTTCGTGTTCGCGGTTGCCGCCGAAGAGTTCGGCATCATCCTGTGCCTCGCCATGCTGGCGCTGTTCGCCTTCGTCGTCATCCGCACGCTGTCGCGGGCCTATGCCAATGAGGACATGTTCTCGCGCTTTGCGGCCTCCGGCCTTGCGATCCTGTTCGGCGTGCAGGCCGCGATCAACATGTCGGTCAACCTCCAGCTCATCCCCGCCAAGGGCATGACGCTGCCCTTCATCTCCTATGGTGGCTCCTCGATCGTGTCGCTCGCCTATGGCGTCGGCATGATGCTGGCGCTGACGCGGCTGCGCCCGCGTACCGAGGTCGAGGCAAGCGGCCACGCCGAGGCGATGCGCAGCTACGCGTGACCGCTCTCGTGTCCCGGACGCGGTGCGGCACGAAGTGACGCTCCGCTGAGCCGGGACCCAGAATGCCGCACCAGTGGGCCCCGGTTCAGCAGCGCACCACGCCGCGAAAGGCGGCGCGCTGCGCTGCGCCCGGGGCACGAACACCTTCGTTGCCCGGCTCGCAATGACGGCGGAGGCCCTGTAAAAGGGCGTTTATGGAAACCTCCCCCTTGATTCTTCTCGCCGCGGGCGGCACCGGCGGCCATCTGTTTCCGGCCGAGGCGCTCGGCGTCGAGCTGATCCGGCGCGGCTTTCGCGTCCGCCTCGTCACGGATGAGCGGGCGCTGCGCTATAGCGGGCTGTTCAGCAAGGATATGATCGACGTCGTCTCGAGCGAGACTGCGCGCGGCCGCAATCCGTTCCAACTCGCCTATGCCGGCCTCACGCTCGCCGCCGGCACGCTATCAGCCTACAGCCTGATCAAGCGATTGAAGCCCGTCGCCGTCGTCGGCTTCGGTGGCTATCCGACGCTGCCGCCGCTGGTCGCCGCAAAATTCGCCGGCGTGCCCGGCATCATCCATGACGCCAATGCGGTGCTCGGCCGCGCCAACCGGTTTCTGTCGAGCCGCGTCCGCGCCATCGCGACGTCCTTGCCGGGCGTGCTCGACCGTGACCCCGCGCTATCGGGCAAGACCACGACCGTCGGCACGCCGATGCGGCCGGCGGTCCTTGCCGCTGCCGCCGTGCCCTATGCCGCGCCCGAGGCGAACGGTCCGCTGCGCCTGCTCGTCGTCGGTGGCAGCCAGGGCGCGCGCATCATGGCCGACATCGTGCCGGGCGCGATCGAGCGGCTCGAGCCAGCGCTGTGGGGCCGGCTCATCCTCACCCAGCAGGTGCGCGACGAGGACATGAATCGGGTGCGCGCCGTCTACGACAAGCTCAAGATCAACGCCGAGCTCGCGCCGTTCTTCACCGATCTGCCGGCGCGGCTCGCCTCCGACCATCTGGTGGTGTCGCGCTCCGGCGCCGGCACGGTCGCCGAGCTTGCCGCCATCGGCCGGCCCTCGATCCTGGTGCCGCTGCCGGGCTCGATCGACCAGGACCAGTTCGCCAATGCCGGCGTGCTGGCCAAGGTCGATGGCGCGATCCGCATCCCGCAGACCGAGTTCACCTCGGATCGGTTGGCTTCCGAAATCTCCGCCCTGGCCGCCGAGCCGGCGCGCCTTACCGCCATGGCCGCGGCCGCGAAGGGGGCAGGGCGGCTCGATGCCGCCGAGCGGCTGGCCGATCTGGTGGTCAAGGTCGCGGGCCTTTAGCACTCGTCATTCCGGACGGGCCGCAAAGCGGACCGATCCGGAATCTCGAGATTTCGGGTTCGCTCGCGCTGCGAGAGTCCCGGAATGACGAAAAAGGGCCGACTTTTGAATGTTACTCGTCATGGCCGGGCTTGTCCGACCAAGTCGGATTTATCCGACTTGGTTCTTTTAAAAATGATGGCACTCGGTATACCGGGTGCCTATGCATCCACGTCTTGCAAGAAAGACGCTGGGATTCGTGGATGCCCGGGACAAGCCCGGGCATGACGACCGAACGACGGGATAGAGCATGAGACTGCCGCGCGAGATCGGACCCATCCACTTCGTCGGGATCGGCGGGATCGGCATGAGCGGGATCGCCGAGGTGCTGGTCAATCTCGGCTATGCCGTGCAGGGCTCGGACGCCTCCGACAATTACAATCTCGACCGTCTGCGCAAGAAGGGCGCCAAGGTCTCGGTCGGCCACAAGGCCGAGAATGTCGACGGCGCCGAGGTCGTCGTGGTCTCCACCGCGATCAAGCGCGACAATCCGGAATTGATGGCGGCGCGCGAACGTCGCATTCCCGTGGTGCGCCGCGCCGAGATGCTGGCCGAGCTGATGCGGCTGAAGAGCTGTGTCGCGATCGCCGGAACGCACGGCAAGACCACGACGACCACGATGGTCGCAACACTGCTCGATGCCGGCGGTCTCGATCCCACCGTCATCAACGGCGGCATCATCAACGCCTACGGCTCCAACGCGCGCCTCGGCGCCGGCGACTGGATGGTGGTGGAAGCGGACGAGAGTGACGGCACGTTCCTGAAGCTGCCGACCGATGTCGCGATCGTCACCAATGTCGACCCCGAGCATCTCGATCACTTCAAGACCTTCGAGGCGGTGCAGGACGCCTTTCGTCATTTCGTCGAGAACCTGCCGTTCTACGGCTTTGCGGTGATGTGCATCGACCATCCCGTGGTGCAGAGTCTCGTCGGCAAGATCGAGGATCGCCGCATCATCACCTATGGCGAGAATCCGCAGGCCGATGTGCGGCTGGTCGACCTCACCCCGATGGGCGGCGGATCGAAGTTCAAGGTCGCGTTCCGCGATCGCAAGACCGGCGCCGTGCACGAGATTCCCGATCTCATGCTGCCGATGCCGGGACGCCACAACGCCTCCAACGCCACGGCCGCGATTGCGGTCGCGCGCGAGCTCGGCGTGTCGGACGAAGCGATCCGCAGCGCGATCGCCGGCTTCGGCGGCGTGAAGCGCCGCTTCACCAAGACCGGTGAATGGAACGGCGTCACCGTGATCGACGATTACGGCCACCACCCCGTCGAGATCGCGGCGGTGCTGAAGGCGGCGCGCGAATCCACCAACGGCAAGATCGTCGCCGTGGTGCAGCCGCATCGCTACACGCGCCTGCAGTCGCTGTTCGAGGAATTCTGCACCTGCTTCAACGATGCGGACGCGGTCATCGTCGCCGACGTCTATGCCGCCGGCGAAGCGCCGATCGACGGCATCGACCGCGATCATTTCGTCGCGGGCCTGCGCGCCCACGGGCATCGCGAGGTGGTCCCGCTGCCGGCGGCGCCGGAGCTCGCGGGCATCGTCAAGGGGCTCGCGAAGTCGGGCGATCTCGTCGTGTGCCTTGGCGCCGGCAACATCACGCAATGGGCGTATGCACTGCCCGGCGAATTGAAGGCGCTGGGGTAGGGCGGCGATGCTGCACTCGTTGCTTGCCACACGGAATGGTGCGCTCCCTCCCCCCTTGTGGGGGAGGGTAAGGGAGAGGGGTAGCCACGAACTCCGATCTCGCTTGGGGCTACCCCCCTCCCTTACCCTCCCCCACAAGGGAGGAGGGAACGGAAGCAGTCTGCGTCGCTCACTTTTGGGGAGCGTTCGCGCATGAGCTTCCCCGACATCACACCCTCACTCAACGCGACGATGCCTGATCTGCGCGGCCGGCTGCTGGCCAACCAGTCGCTCGCCGAGCTGACCTGGTTTCGCGTCGGCGGTCCCGCGCAGGTGCTGTTCACGCCGGCGGACGAGGACGATCTCGCTTATTTCCTCGCGCATCTCGCGTCCGACATTCCGGTCTACGTCGTCGGCGTCGGCTCCAACCTGATCGTGCGCGACGGCGGCATCGCGGGCGTGGTGATACGCCTCGCGCCGCGCGCCTTTGGCGAAGCGAGCGCGAGCGGTGACATCGTCACCGCAGGCGCTGCTGCGCTCGACAAGCGCGTGGCGGAGGTGGCGGCATCCGCCAACATCGGCGGCCTCGAATTCTATTTCGGCATTCCCGGCACGATCGGCGGCGCGCTGCGCATGAACGCGGGCGCCAATGGCGGTGAGACCAAGGACGTGCTGATCGAGGCGCGCGGCGTCGGGCGCGACGGCAAGAAGCACGTCTTCTCCAATGCCGACATGAAGTTCGTCTATCGCAACAGCGGCGTCGATCCCTCCATCATCTTCACGTCTGCGCGCTTTCGCGGAGAGGTCAAGGATGCGGATGCGATCCGCGCGCGCATGGCGGAGGTGCAGAGCCATCGCGAGACCGCGCAGCCGATCCGCGAAAAGACCGGCGGCTCGACCTTCAAGAATCCGCCCGGCCATTCCGCCTGGAAGCTGGTCGACGCTGCCGGCTGCCGGGGCTTGCGCGTCGGCGGCGCGCAGGTCTCCGAGATGCACTGCAATTTCCTGATCAACACGGGCGATGCCACCGCGCACGACATCGAGACGCTGGGCGAGACCGTGCGTGCGCGCGTGAAGGCGAATTCCGGAATTGAGCTACACTGGGAAATCAAGCGGATCGGGGTTTCATGATCACCGTCATTCCGGGGCTCGCGAAGCGAGAGCCCGGAATCCATCGGGCGGCAGAGACGGTGGAGAGATGGATTCTCAGATGCGCAATTGCGCATCGTAGTTCGCGACTTCGTCGCGCCCCGGAATGACGAACTAGAGAGATCGCGGACTATGAACATGCGCATCACCATCCTCTTCGGCGGCTCCAACCGGGAGCGTCTGGTTTCGGTTGCCTCGGCCCAGGCGCTGCATCAGGCGCTGCCCGAGGCCGATCTGTGGTGGTGGGACGTCGAGGACAGGGTGCATGTCGTCCAGTCGAAGCAGTTGCTCGAACATGCCCGTCCGTTCGAGGACGAGTTCAAGCCCGGCACATCAGGCATTCCGCTGGTGCAGGCGCTCGACCAGGCCAAGGCGGAAGATCGCGTGCTGGTGCTCGGCCTGCATGGCGGATGTGCCGAGAACGGCGAATTGCAGGTGATGTGCGAGGCGCGCGGCGTGCCGTTCACCGGTTCGGGCTCGGCCTCCTCGCATCTCGCCTTCGACAAGATCGCGGCCAAGCATTTCGCCGCGCTCGGCGGCGTGACACCGCCCGCAAACATCGCGCTGGAGGATATCGACGCGGCCTTCGCCGAATACGGCCGGCTGATCGCAAAGCCGGCGCGGGACGGGTCGAGCTACGGCCTGATCTTCGTCAACGCCAGGCAGGACCTCGTCGCCGTCCGCAATGCCGCGAAGCACGAGGAGTATGTGATCGAGCCCTATATCGCCGGCGTCGAGGCGACCTGCGGCGTGCTGGAGCGCACCGACGGCTCGATCGTCTCGCTGCCGCCGATCGAGATCATTCCGGGCGAGGGCAATTTCGACTACGCCGCAAAGTACCTTCTGTCGACGACGCAGGAGATCTGCCCCGGCCGTTTCACGCCCGAGATCACCGCCGCGCTGAAGCAGCAGGCGATGCTGGCGCACCGGGCGATGTCCTGCACCGGCTATTCCCGCTCGGACTTCATCGTCTCGGCCAAGGGGCTCGTCTATCTCGAAACCAACACGCTCCCCGGGTTGACCAAGTCCTCGCTCTACCCCAAGGCGCTGAAGGCCGAGGGCATCGCGTTCGTCGACTTCCTGCGCGGCCTGGTCGAGCTCGCCGGGCGGGGTGTACGGAAATAATTAGGACTGGTTAACGGCCAAACGGGCGAAACGGCCCGTTTTGGGCCCCAAATCCGGTAAAATGCCGGACATCGCGGCATAAATGCCTCACAGGGCTGGGCAAAAAGCGTCCCGCGTTAACGAACTTTACCTTTTGTTTACCAGGACATCCGAAGGTTAACGCTGGCGGCGCATATGGCGCTTTGGCTGCCGGCGCGTGAGCTGTTGCGGGTGATGTCACCTCCAGCGAACGCTTTGATGGGAGAGGCTTCGTCTGCTGATCCGACCCGGCAAGTCCGAGACGTCATGTTCGCCAGGACCCGCGCGATGTCGCGGGCAAACTGTTGACGAGCTCGTGCAATGGATGGTGCAGGAAGCCTCACCCGGTCGTTTTTCAGATCGCTGAGGCCCCAAGCTGATCTGAAGGCGGCCGCTATCGGAGCGGTCGTGCTTCTGCGCGAGTGGGTGCAGGACAAGCGCCAGGAAAGACTTCACGCCGCACGCGCTGCCGCCAAGGACAAGATCAAAGCGAAGGCCGTGGTCGAGCGCGAGCCGCCGCCGCGCGTGGTCGCGCTGGTCGAGCGCTATCTGCCGCGCCGGGTCGGGATCAGCATGACCGTGCTGCTGCTGATCGGTAGCTGCGGCTTCGGCATCGTCAAGGGAGGCCATCTCCAGGACTTCGTCACGGCGGTCAGCGACGCCCGCAACGCGATGGCCAATTCCGCCGGCTTCCGCATCACCTCCGTCGTGATCAACGGCCGCAAGCAGCTCACCCAGGACGAGATCCTCGCGATCGGCGGCGTCAGCGGCCGTTCCTCGCTGCTGTTCCTCGACGCCGACGCCGTGCGCGACAAGCTCAAGGCCAATCCCTGGATCGCGGATGCGACCGTGCTCAAGCTCTATCCGGGCCAGCTCATGATCGAGCTGACCGAGCGCAAGGCGTTCGCGCTGTGGCAGGAGGCCGGCCGCCTCTCCGTCATCGCCGATGACGGCGCCGTGCTCGAGCCCTATGTCTCGCGCCGGTTCCTGTCGCTGCCGCTCGTGGTCGGCAAGGGCGCCGACACGCAGGCCCGCGATTTCCTCGCGCTGCTGGCGCGCTATCCGCAGGTCAACTCGATCACCAAGGCCGCGATCTTCGTCGGCGAGCGGCGCTGGAACCTGAGGCTCAAGGACGGCCTCGACATCCGCCTGCCCGAGCAGGACGTCGGCAACGCGCTTGCAATGCTGTCCAGGCTCGACAAGGAAGACAAGCTGTTCTCCCGCGACATCGTCGCCGTCGACATGCGCCTGCCCGATCGCCTGGTGGTGCAGCTGTCCGAGGACGCCGCCAAGGCGCGCGAAGAGCAGTTCAAGGACAAGAAGAAAAAGAAGGCCGGGGACGCTGCATGACCGGTCTCGATCGCACCCAGACGCCGAAGACGCGCCAGATGCCGCACAAGCGCGGCGGCCTCGTCGCCTGCCTCGACATCGGCACCAGCAAGATCGCCTGCATGATCGCGCGGCTGAAGCCGTCGGCGCCGAGCGAGGCGTTGCGCGGCCGCACCCACGCGGTGGAGCTGATCGGTTACAGCCAGATCCAGTCGCGCGGCATGAAGGCCGGCGCGGTGGTCGATCTCGGCGAATGCGAGCAGGCGGTGCGCCAGGCCGTCGGGCTTGCGGAGAAGATGGCCAAGGTGCGGGTCGAGTCCGTGCTGCTCTCGGTCTCCGGCGGCCGGCTCTCCGGCCAGCTGGTCGAAGCCGCCGCCGACATCCGCGGCGGCGCCGTGACGCCGGCCGACGTCAGCCGCGTCACTTCCACCGGCATGCGCCACGCCACCGGCGAGGGCCGCACCGTGCTGCACGCGCTGCCGGTCGGCTACACGCTCGATGGCGTCAAGGGCATCCGCGATCCCCGCGGCATGGTCGCGCATCAGTTCGGTGTCGACATGAACGTCGTCACCTGTGACGCCACCGTGGCGCGGAACCTGATGCTCGCGGTGGAGCGCTGCCACATCAATGTCGAAGCCATGGCGGCGAGCCCCTATGTCGCCGGCCTGTCGGTGCTGACCGACGACGAGGCCGATCTCGGCGCGGCCGTCGTCGAGATGGGCGCGGGCACCACCACAATGGCGGTCTATGCCGGCGGCCGCTTCGTGCACGCGGCCGGTTTTGCGGTCGGCGGGCAACACATCACGATGGATCTCGCGCGCGGACTGTCCGCGACCATTGCCGATGCCGAGCGAATCAAGACGTTATACGGGACCGTCATCACCGGCGGATCGGACTCGCGTGAGCTGATGTCTGTGCCGACAGCCGGTGACGAGCAGGATCTGCCACAGATCGTCTCCCGCGCCACCATCGCCAACATCGTCAAGCACCGTGCCGAGGAAATCTTCGAAATGGTCCGGGACCGGTTGAAGGATTCGCCCTTCGCATCAGAGCCCAACGGCCGCGTCGTGCTCTCGGGCGGCGCCTCGCAACTGACCGGTCTCGTCGAACTCGGAACACAGATTCTCGGCCGGCCCGTGCGGGTCGGACGTCCGCTCGGCTTCGGCCGGCTGCCCAACGAGGCGAAGAACGCCGCGTTCGCGGTGCCCGCCGGACTCCTCGTCTACCCGCAATATGTTCACCAGGAGCATGTCGAACCGCGGCATACGCGGCAGCAGGTCAGGACAGGGACCGGCGGTTATTTCGGAAAGGTTGGACGATGGCTACGCGAGGGCTTCTGATGACTCCTTTCCGCAATTTCTCATTTTCACCAACTCCCGCGGCCGCCGGCCGGGGCGAACCCACGCGCGCGTGATCGAGAGGCAAACATGACCATCAGCATCAATGTTCCTGACATTCACGAACTGAAGCCCCGGATCACCGTGTTCGGCGTCGGCGGCGCCGGCGGCAACGCCGTCAACAACATGATCACGGCGGGCCTGCAGGGCGTCGACTTCGTCGTCGCCAACACCGACGCGCAGGCGCTGACGATGTCGAAGGCGCAGCGCATCGTGCAGATGGGCACGGCGGTCACGCAAGGTCTCGGCGCCGGCTCGCAGCCGAACGTCGGCGCCGCGGCGGCGGAAGAGGTGATCGACGAGCTGCGCGACCATCTCTCGGGCGCCAACATGGTGTTCGTCACGGCCGGCATGGGCGGCGGCACCGGCACCGGCGCTGCTCCCGTCATCGCCAAGACTGCGCGCGACATGGGCATCCTCACCGTCGGCGTCGTCACCAAGCCGTTCCACTTCGAAGGCGGCCGCCGCATGCGCACCGCCGAAGCCGGCATCAACGAGCTGCACAAGGTTGTCGACACGCTCCTGATCATCCCGAACCAGAACCTGTTCCGGGTTGCCAACGAGAAGACCACCTTCGCCGACGCCTTCGCGATGGCCGACCAGGTGCTCTATTCGGGCGTCGCATGCATCACCGACCTGATGGTCAAGGAAGGCCTGATCAACCTCGACTTCGCCGACGTGAGAGCGGTGATGAGGGAGATGGGCAAGGCGATGATGGGCACCGGCGAGGCCTCCGGCGACAAGCGCGCGCTGACCGCCGCGGAAGCCGCGATCGCCAACCCGCTGATCGACGATAGCTCGATGAAGGGCGCCAAGGGCCTCCTCATCTCCATCACCGGCGGCAAGGACCTCACGCTGTTCGAGGTCGACGAGGCCGCAACCCGCATCCGCGAGGAAGTCGACCAGGACGCCAACATCATCGTCGGCGCCACCTTCGACGAAGCGCTCGATGGCCTGATCCGCGTCTCGGTCGTCGCCACCGGCATCGAGCAGGCCGCGATCGCCCGCAACAGCCAGGCTACCTCCGCTCCGGTCGCGAACGCAGCGCCGCAGGTGCAGCAGGCTCCCGCAGCTCCGGCCGCCGCGGCCGAGAGCCGCCTCGCCGACCTGACTGCGCGTCTGCGTGCCGACAACCAGCGCCTGGCCGAACGTGCCCAGAAGCTGGATGCGCAGGCCCCGGTGTCTGGATTCGCGCCGGCCGCTGCCGCGCCGGTGGCGCCGCGTCCGAACGTCGAGCGTGCTGCGCTCGCCGCAATCGCGGCTGCCGTTGCCGACGTTCCGCAGGCGCCCGCGCCGATGCAGACCTATGGCGACGTCACCGTGCGCCCGATCGCGCAGAAGCCGACCTTGTTCCCGGAGCCTGAGCAGGCCCCGGTCGCGATGCAGGAGCCGATGACGCCGGAAACCTTCATCCCGCCGCAGGCCGAGCGTGCGCCGATGCGTGCGCCGCGGATGCCGCGCCTCGAGGAGCTGCCGATGCCGGCCCAGGCCGAGATTCGTCAGGCCCGCGGCGAAGTCGAAGAAGAGACCCCGCAGAAGACCCGCCTGTCGCTGCTCCAGCGCCTCGCCAATGTCGGCCTTGGCCGCCGCGACGAGGAGAGTGAGCCGCCGGTCGCCGCCCGCACCGCTGGTCCGGCGATACCGCCGCTGCCGGAGCGTCGTCCGCAGAAGAGCGTGGCACAGCAGATCGCGGCCACCGAACCGGTATCGGAGTATGCGCGGCGTCCCGCGCCGCAGGGCCTCGACGTGCATGGCCGTTCCGCGCCTGTTGCGCCGGCGCCACAGGGTGACGACCATCTTGATATCCCGGCCTTCCTGCGGCGTCAGGCGACCTGAGGATTGTTACAATAAGGCAGACGCAAAGAGGCCCCGGCAGCAAGCTTGCCGGGGCCTTTCCATTTTCACCGGGCATGCCCGGATTGCATGGCCAAGCAACTGATTTTAAATCATTAATTATGCATTGGGTGGTTCAGTAAAACCGCCGGCAGCAGCCCAAAACCTCGGTGCAATTTGGTTAAGCCTTGGCGCGAATACGGCAGGTTTGGGGTAACAATCGGTAAAAAAGCGTGAGTTGGCGCTGTTTGAGGCAGTGACTATGGTTTGCCGTGACTTGGGGATACGGATTCGGACGGCGGCCTTGGCCGGTCTGTCAGGTTTGTATAAGTCGCAGTGGTCGTAGTGGGGCGGTTCCTGATGAAATTTAGCCGGCAAACAACGCTTCGTGCGCAAGCCACCGTGGTTGGCGTCGGCGTTCATTCCGGTCTTCCCGTCACCCTCACGCTTGGACCTGCGCCTGTTGACGCAGGTTTTGTTTTTGTCCGTACCGGCCTTGAGGGAAGTGACCGCGAAGTTCAGGCGACCGCCGAGCAGGTGATCGCGACCGATCTCGCCACCGTCCTCGGCGATCGCGACGGTCCGCTGGTCTCCACCGCCGAGCACGTGCTTGCTGCGCTGCGGGGTATGGGCGTTGACAACGCAGCTATCGAGATCGACGGGCCGGAAGTGCCGATCATGGACGGCAGCGCCGCGGCCTTCATTGCGGCGATCGAGCAGGCAGGCATCGTCACCCAGCCGGCGCAGCGCCGCTTCATTCAGGTTTTGAAGCCGATCTCGGTCAAGATCGGCGACTCCTTCGGCGAGATCCGGCCCCACGCCAACGGGTTCCGCGCCGAGGTCGAGATCGATTTCGCCAACCCCGTCATCGGCCGGCAGAGCTACGCCTTCGACCTCAACCCGGAACGTTTCCGCCGCGAAGTCGGCCGCGCCCGGACGTTCGGCCTGATGTGCGACGTCGCCCGGCTCTGGAGCGCGGGCTACGCGCTCGGCGCCTCCTTCGACAACACCGTCGTGTTCGACGATGAGCGGCTGCTCAACACCGAGGGCCTGCGCTACGCCGACGAATGCGTCCGCCACAAGGTGCTGGACGTGATCGGCGACCTCGCGCTGGCCGGCCTGCCGCTGCTTGGCGCCTACCGCTCGGTGCGCGGCGGCCACAAGCTCAACCACGCCGTTCTGACCGCGCTGCTTGCCGACCGTACCGCCTGGCGGGTGGTCGAGGGCGAGGCGGTCCGCCGCACCACGCGTCCCGTGGCCGAAACCGGTCGCGGTATTGTCGGCGGCCGGATTGCCGCGGCCTACGGGCCGGACGTGTCCTGAAGACACCTGTGGCCGCGGGCGTCTGGCGGCGGCTGTCCCCGGGAAACTCCTGGTAACCATGATCGACTAGCATTGCGGCACGTTCGCCTTAATCCGGGCGAAATGCCTGCCCATACGGTTGGTTAACGATCGTTTTTCGGATACATCGGCGTGGTCGCATGGCAGGCACCACGGCATCATTTCGCGCCCATGACGGGGTTCGTGGGCTGGCGGGCACCGCATCACAGGGCGTCAGGGCTTAAAACTCATGTCGGCACAGCGTATGACGCGCGGATATCTCTCGATCTCGCCTCGCGCGCGCGGGGCGCTTCAGGCCGCCACCTTCATCATGCTCGCGCTGCCGCTGGCCGGCTGCGGCACCGGCGCGCTGTGGGACAAGTTCACCGCCAAGGACGACACCTTCGTCGAGGAGCCCGCCGACAAGATCTACAATGAGGGCCTGTACCTCATGAACGAAAAGAAGGACATGAAGGCGGCGAACAAGAAGTTCGAAGAGGTCGACCGCCAGCATCCTTATTCCGACTGGGCCCGCAAATCGCTGCTGATGTCCGCCTATGCGTCCTACCAGGGCGGCGACTATGACGGCTGCATCGGCGCCGCCACCCGCTATGTCACGCTGCATCCCGGCAGCCCGGACGCGGCCTATGCGCAATACCTGATTGCCGCCTCGCATTACGACCAGATCCCGGACATCAGCCGCGACCAGAGCCGCACCGAGAAGGCGATCGCCTCGCTGGAAGAGGTGATCCGCAAATATCCGACGTCCGAATACGCGACCTCGGCCAAGGCCAAGATCGAGGGCGCGCGCGACCAGCTCGCCGGAAAGGAAATGAACGTCGGCCGCTATTACATGCAGAAGCGCGACTACACGGCGGCGATCAACCGCTACAAGGCCGTGGTCACGCAGTACCAGACCACGCGCCATGTCGAGGAGGCGCTCTACCGGCTGACCGAAGCCTATATGGCGATCGGCATCGTCGGCGAGGCGCAGACCGCGGCCGCTGTGCTTGGCCACAATTTTCCTGACAGCCGTTGGTACAAGGACGCCTATAATCTTGTAAAATCGGGTGGTCTCGAGCCGAGCGAGAATCAGGGGTCCTGGATCAGCAAGACCTTCAAGAAAATGGGCCTCGGCTAGGAAATTTGGTTCCATGCTAGCGCGTCTGTCGATCCGTGACATCGTCCTGATCGAACGGCTCGATATCGAATTCGCGACGGGCCTCGCGGTTTTGACCGGCGAGACCGGTGCGGGCAAATCCATCCTCCTCGATGCCTTTGCGCTGGCGCTCGGCGGCCGCGGCGACGCCGGCCTCGTGCGCCACGGCGCGGAGCAGGGGCAGGTCACGGCCGTCTTCGATATCCCCAAAAATCACCCCGCGGCGGCGATCCTCGCCGAGAACGGTCTCGACGACACCGGCGAGATGATTCTCCGCCGCGTCCAGCTCGCCGACGGCCGCACCCGCGCCTTCATCAACGACCAGTCGATCAGCGTGCAGACGCTGAAGGCGGTCGGCGCCGCTCTGGTCGAGATTCACGGCCAGCATGACGAGCGCGCGCTGGTCGATGCCGCCACGCACCGCCGCCTGCTCGATGCCTTTGCCGGCCTCGAGAAGGACGTTGCGGTCGTCGAGTCGCTTTGGGATGCGCGCCGCACCGCCAACACCGAGCTGGAGGAGCATCGCGCCGGCATGGAGCGGGCCGCGCGCGAGGCCGACTATCTGCGCCACGCCTCCGACGAGCTGAAGCAGCTCGCCCCCAAGGACGGCGAGGAGACCTCGCTGGCGTCCCGCCGGACCACGATGATGCAGGGCGAGAAGATCGCCTCCGACCTGCGCGAGGCGCAGGAGGCGGTGGGCGGCAACCACTCTCCGGTCGCGGCGCTGTCGGCCGCGGTGCGCCGGCTGGAGCGCCGCGGCGTCAATTCGCCGGCGCTGGTCGAGCCCGCAGTCAAGGCGATCGACGCCGCGATCAACGCGCTGGAGGAAGCCGACCAGCATCTTCAGGCCGCGCTCGCCGCAACCGATTTCGATCCGGCCGAGCTCGAACGCATCGAGGAGCGGCTGTTCGCCCTGCGCGCCGCCTCTCGCAAATATTCTACGCCGGTCGACGGGCTCGCCGCGCTCGCCGCCAAATACGCCGCCGACGTCGTGCTGATCGATGCCGGTGCCTCGCGCCTGAAGAAGCTGGAGCAGGCTGCGATCGAGGCAGATAGCCGCTATGCCGCTGCCGCCAAGAAACTGTCGATGGCGCGGCAGAAATCGGCAGAGAAGCTCAACAAGGCCGTCAATGCCGAGCTCGCCCCGCTCAAGCTCGAGCGCGCGAAATTCATGACCCAGGTCGAGACCGACGAGGCCGCGCCGGGGCCGCAAGGTTTTGATCGCGTCGAGTTCTGGGTGCAGACCAATCCGGGCACCAAGCCGGGCCCGCTGATGAAGGTCGCCTCCGGCGGCGAGCTGTCGCGCTTTCTCCTGGCGCTCAAGGTCGTGCTGTCCGACCGCGGCTCGGCGCCGACCCTCGTGTTCGACGAAATCGACACCGGTGTCGGCGGTGCGGTCGCGGACGCCATCGGCGGGCGCCTGGCGCGGCTTGCCGGCAAGGTCCAGGTGATGGCCGTGACCCACGCCCCGCAGGTCGCCGCGCGGGCCGACCAGCATCTGCTCATCTCCAAGGACGCCCTCGACAAGGGCAAGCGCGTCGCCACCCGCGTCAACGCGCTGGCCGCCGACCACCGCCGCGAGGAGATCGCCCGCATGCTCGCCGGCGCCGAGATCACCGCCGAGGCACGGGCGGCCGCGGACCGGTTGCTCAAGGCGGCGACGGCTTAGTTACACACTGTCATTCCGGGGCGATGCGAAGCATCGAACCCGGAATCTCGAGATTCCGGGTTCGGCTCTTCGCCGCCCCGGAATGACGGGCTTAGCTGCAAATCGATTCGTACAGATCATCCCAAGTCGGGTTCGTTTTCTCGATCAACTGAACCTTCCAGGCTCGCTTCCACTTCTTCAACTCCTTCTCACGCGATATCGCTGAAATCGGATCATCATAAATCTCGAACCAGACCAGCCGAGTAATATTGTATTTCGTTGTGAATCCGGGAACAGCCTTGATTCGATGCTCGTAGGTGCGGCGTACGAGGTCGTTGGTGATGCCGACATAGATTGCTCCATCGCGGCGGCTTGCTAGGATATAGACGTAATACGCCATGAGCCCCTCACCACCGTCATTCCGGGGTGCACGAAGTGCGAACCCGGAATCTCGAGGTTCCGGGTCTGGTCCTTCGGACCATCCCGGAACGACGAGCTAGAACCTTAAGTATGATGGCAAGAGCAGCAAAATCCAAACCGCTCCGTGACGTCGCCGAGCTCACCAAGGCGCAGGCCAAGGTCGAGCTCATGCGGCTCGCGCTCGAGCTCGAAGGGCATGACAAGCGCTACTATCAGGATGACGCGCCCACCGTCACCGACGCCGAATACGACGCGCTGCGCCAGCGCTTCAATGCGATCGAAAAACGCTTTCCGGAATTCGTCAGCGCGGAATCGCCCTCGCAGAAGGTCGGCGCGGCGCCGTCAGGCCGCTTCAGGAAGGTCCGGCATGCCGTCCCCATGCTGTCGCTCGACAACGCCTTTGCCGAAGAGGACGTGCGCGACTTCGTCGGCCGCATCGTGCGCTTCCTGAAGCTCGACGACGACAAGATCGACTTCTCCGCCGAGCCGAAGATCGACGGTCTCTCGATGTCGCTGCGCTATGAGGGCGGCGAGCTCGTCACCGCCGCGACGCGCGGCGACGGTGCGGAGGGCGAGGACGTCACCGCCAATATCCGCACGCTCGAAGACGTGCCGCAGAAGCTGAAGGGCCGCAATGTCCCCGACATCTGCGAGGTGCGCGGCGAGGTCTACATGACCAAGAAGGCGTTCCTCGCGCTCAACGAGCGGCAGAAGGCCGCCGGCGACACGATCTTCGCCAATCCGCGCAACTCGGCGGCCGGTTCGCTCCGCCAGAAGGATCCGACCATCACCGCCTCGCGCCCCCTGGGCTTCTTCGCCTATGCCTGGGGCGAGATGAGCGCGATGCCGGAGGAGACGCAGACCGGCATGATCCACTGGTTCGAGCGCTGCGGCTTCAAGACCAATCCGCTGACCAGGCTGTGCCACTCGGTCGAGGAGCTGATCGCGTTCCACCAGAGGATCGAGGAAGAGCGCGCCGAGCTCGACTACGACATCGACGGCGTCGTCTACAAGGTCGACCGCATCGACTGGCAGGAACGGCTCGGCTTCGTCTCGCGCACGCCGCGCTGGGGCATCGCGCACAAATTCCCCGCCGAGCAGGCCATGACGGTCCTGCGCGACATCGAGATCCAGGTCGGCCGCACCGGCTCGTTCACGCCGGTCGGCAAGCTCGAGCCGGTCGGCGTCGGCGGCGTGATCGTGCAGAACGTCACGTTGCACAATGAGGACTACATCAAGGGCATCGGCAACAAGGGCGAGGTGCTGCGCGAGGGGCGCGACATCAGGATCGGCGACACCGTCGTGATCCAGCGCGCCGGCGACGTCATCCCGCAGGTGGTCGACGTCGTCCTCGACAAGCGGCCGAAGACTGCCAGGGAATTCCACTTCCCCAAGACGTGCCCGTGCCCGCTGCACACCGACGTCACGCGCGAGGAGACGGCCGCCGGCGAAGAGGGCTCGCGCGCCCGCTGCACCGGCGAGTTCGCCTGCCCCTATCAGAAGATCGAGCACCTCAAGCTGTTCGTGTCGCGGCGCGCCTTCGACATCGACGGCCTCGGCGAGAAGCAGCTCCAGTATTTCTTCGACGAAGGTTTTGTGAAAGAGCCCGCCGACATCTTCACGCTGGAGAAGCGCAACGCGAAACTCAAGCTCGAGGAGATCGAGGGTTACGGCGCCACCTCCGTGCGCAACCTCTTCGCCGCCATCGAGAGCCGGCGCAGAATCGCGCTCGAGCGCTTCGTCTATGCGCTCGGCATGCGCCATGTCGGCGAGACCACCGCGCTGGCGCTGGCGCGCGGCTACGGCTCCTGGGAGGCGTTCCACGACGCCTGCCTCAAGGTCGCCAAGGGCGACGAGGAGGCGATGGCGGACATGGATGCGCTCGACCAGATCGGCGACACCGTGATCAAGAGCATCGCCGATTATTTCGGCGAGAGCCACAACCGCGGCATCGTCGAGCGCCTGACCAAGGAGGTCGAGATCGTCGACGCCGAGAAGCCGAAGAGCAACTCGGCCGTCGCCGGCAAGACCGTGGTGTTCACGGGCTCGCTGGAGAAGATGACGCGGGATGAAGCCAAGGCCACCGCTGAGCGGCTCGGCGCCAAGGTGTCGGGCTCGGTGTCGAAGAAGACCGATCTCGTCGTCGCCGGCCCGGGCGCCGGCTCGAAGCTCGCCGAGGCCAACAAGCACGGCGTCAAGGTGCTGACCGAAGACGAGTGGCTGAAGCTGATCGGGGAGTGATCTTGATTCCGTCATTCCGGGGCGATGCGAAGCATCGAACCCGGAATCTCGAGATTCCGGGTTCGCCTCTTTGAGGTGCCCCGGAATGACGGAGAAAAATCCCTCTACATCATCCCGCTCTCTTCCTCCTCCGCCTGTTCGATCAGCGTGTCGCTCACCACGACCTCGCGGCGAGGGACGACGAAGATCATCATGCAGGCGCAGAGCAGCGAGATCGCGAGCACGGCGGAGGTCAGCGGCAGTGTCGTTGAGGAGTGGCCGCCGAGATAGGCGCCGAATTGCGACATCAGCGCGCCGATGCCCTGCTGGAGGAAGCCCATCGCGCCCGACGCGGTACCGGCCGCTTCGGGGCGGATGCTGATCGCACCGGCGGCGGAATTCGCCATCACGAAGGCATTGCCGGCCATCACGATCATCTGCGTGCCGAACAGCCAGGCGGGCGCTTCATTCCAGCCGGCGAAACTCCAGAACAGGTTCAAAAGGCTGCCGCCGAGCTGAAGGCCGAGCCCGAACCAGATCAGCTTTTCCAGCGAATGGCGCGGCGCGAAGCGCACGCAGAGCAGATTGCCGACGAGATACGCAAAGCCTGACGTAGCAAACCACGCGCCGTATTCGGCGCTGCTGCGGCCCATCTGCGTCACCACGATGTAGGGGCCGCCGCCGGCGAAGGTGAAGATGATCTGCGAGGCCAGCACCTGGCACATCACGAAGCCGACGAAGGCGCGGTTCCTGATCAGGGTGCCGATGTCGGCGCGAAAGCCGCTGCCGGCGGCGCGGCTGCGACGCGTTTCCGGCAGCGCCACGGCGATGCCGACGGCGACCGCAACTGCGCCGATGGTGATGGCGTAGAAGATCGCGCGCCAGCCGAACGCGGTCTCGATCAGGCCGCCGGTGAGCGGCGAGAGCATCTGTCCGATCATCAGGGCCGCGACGACGAGGCTGATCATGGAGGCGACGCGCTGGCGCTCGTAGATGTCGCGGATGATGGCGCGGCTCACCACCATGCCGGTGGCGCCGCCCAGCGCCTGGAAGAAGCGTGCGGCGATCAGTTGCGGCAGGTTCTGCGCGAAGATGCAGGCAACGCTCGCCGCCACCATCAGCGCGAGCCCTGCGAGCAGCACCGGGCGCCGCCCGAACTTGTCCGACAGCGGCCCCATGATCAGCTGCGAGCAGGCGATGCCGACCATGAAGAGCGACACCGTCATCTGCGCGATCGAGATGTCGCTGCCGAAGTTCGTCGCCAGCACCGGCAGCGCCGGAACCAGCATGTAGAGCGAGATCGGCGCAATGCCGGTCATGACGACGAGCAGCAGCAACACCACGCGCGAGGTCGCGATGCTCTTCATTGCCGCTTCCGGCGGCCTGCTGATCATGCCGTGCATGCGTGTCCGTCTCTGACAGTTCGAATCGGACTGTAGCGTGCTCGCGCAAGACGGATATCGGCGTTTTGGAATGCGGCTATTCGGATTTTGGGACGGTTATAATAACAGCGCGATGGAGACCGACTGGGGCGCACGTCTCGTTCCACCAATGCGGTGTCATTCCCCGCGAAGGCGGGGAATCCAGTATTCCAGGGACGGAAGTGGGATACGGAGACGCTGCGGCGTACTGGATGCCCCGCCGGAGCCTGTCATCGGGCTCGCCGAAGGCGAGACCCGGTGGCGGGGCATGACGGCTGTGGGTGAGGGAAGCAGCCTTGCGCAAATCGCGTAGTGCTATGCGCTGCACTCTGAATGACGACCTTACGCCTTCAGCTCCGCCGTCGCCTGATCGAGCCACGCCTTCGTTGCCTCGTCCAGCGCCGGCCCTACCTCGGCCCGCACACGCGCGTGGTAGGCATTGAGCCAGTCGAGCTCGTCCTTGCTCAGCATCGCCACGTCGATCAGCCGGCGGTCGATCGGTGCCAGGGTCAGCGTCTCGAACGCGTTCATCGGCTTCTCGGCACCCTTGATGTCGGCGGCGACGACCAGCTCGAGGTTCTCGATGCGGATGCCGAAACCGTCGGTCTTGTAGTAGCCGGGCTCGTTGGAGAGGATCATGCCGCGCTTCAGCGGCGTGGTGCCGAGCTTCGAGATCCGCGCCGGCCCTTCGTGAACACTGAGATAGCTGCCGACGCCATGGCCGGTGCCGTGCTCGAAATCGACGCCGGCGGCCCAGAGATATTGCCGCGCCAGCGTGTCGAGCTGAGCGCCATTGGTGCCGTCGGGGAAGATCGCGCGCGCGATCGCGATGTGGCCGCGCAGCACGCGGGTGAAGCGGTCGCGCATCTCGCCCGTGGGCTCGCCGATCGCCATGGTGCGCGTCACGTCGGTGGTGCCGTCTTCATATTGCGCGCCGGAATCGATCAGCAGCAGGTCGCCGGGCGCGATGCGCCGGTTGCTCTTGCGGGTGACGCGGTAGTGCACGATGGCGCCGTTCGGGCCGGTGCCCGATATTGTCGGGAACGACACATCCTTCAGCGCGCCGGTGTCGCGGCGGAATGTCTCCAGCGCCTCCACCGCGTCGATCTCGGTGAGCTTGCCGCTGGGCGCCTCGCGATCGATGAAGGCGAGGAAGCGCGCCAGCGCCACGGCATCGCGGCGATGCGCCGTCTGCGTGCCCTTGATCTCGGTCGCGTTCTTGACCGCCTTGAGCAGCGCAATCGGATCGCTGCCGCGCACCGGCTTGCCGCCGGCGCCGGCGATCAGCCGGCTCAGCGCGTCGGCCGCGGTGGCATTGTCGAGCGCGATCGCGGCGCCGCTCTTGGCCAGCGCCATCAGCGTCGGCGCCATCGCATCGGGCTCGCGCACGTCGGCCGATTGCTCGAGATGGTCGCGCGTCAGGTTGGAGAGCTTGCGGTGGTCGATGAAGATGGTCGGCCGGCCGTCCTTCGGCACCAGCGCGTAGGACAGCGGCAGCGGAGTATGCGCGACGTCGGCGCCGCGGATGTTGAAAGTCCAGGCCACCGCATGACTGTCCGACAGCACCAGCGCATCGGCGCCGAGCTTGGTGATCTCGCTTTTGATCTGAGCCAGCTTCTCGGCCTCGCCGATGCCGGCATGTTGCACTCCGTGCACGGCGACGGGAGCAAGCGGCGGCTGCGGCCGGTCGTGCCAGACCGCGTCCACCGGGTTGCTGTCGACCGCCACCAGCTCGGCGCCGGCCCTGGTGCAGGCGGCGGCGAGGCGCTCGGCTGCCGCAAAAGTGTGCAACCATGGGTCAAATCCGAGGCGGTCGCCGGCTTTCAGATGCGCCGACACCCAGCTCTCCGGCGGCGGGTCGACCAGCGATTCCACCGCCCAGGCCTTTGCGTCGACCTGCTTGGCCGCCTGGATCGTGTAGCGGCCGTCCACGAACAATGCGGCTTCGCGGGTCAGCACCACCGCCAGTCCCGCCGATCCGGTGAAGCCGGTCAGCCAGGCGAGCCGCTCTTCCGAGGGCGCCACATATTCATTCTGCTGCTGGTCGGCGCGCGGAATGACGAAGCCGGTCAGCTTGCGGCGGGCGAGTTCTTCGCGGAGCGCCGCAAGGCGCGCCGTCAATGCGACGCCGGCCTCGGGCTCTTCGAATGTCTGGAAGTGTGCTTCGAACATGGTGGACCACTTTAGGATTATGGGGATCGCTCCGCAATGTGGACGCATTCGCGGCGCATCTGGCATGGACTGTGCTTGAAAAAGTTCCGCTTGAGTCGAGTGGAGTAAAGGGATGCGGCCTTTGAGCTCCGTCCGGATAACAGGGAAATTCGAGCAAGTGTTTCTACTCAACGGCGAGGGGACACACGATGCCAGCGTTCACGTTTGAGAAGATTTCGCCGCCGGCTCGCCGGGCCCCGGCCACAACCACACCGAAGAAGCCGCGCGGTCTCATCAGCCAGATGATCGACCGTTTCGCCGAGCGCCGCGCCCGGCGCGCCTTGCAGGGCGAGCGCGCGATGCGCCGGGACGAGAAGCCGGCGGAGTAGGCGGTGTTTGTTCACCTCGCCCCGCTTGCGGGGAGAGGTCGGATTGCGAAGCAATCCGGGTGAGGGGGACTCTCCGCGAGTCCAGTTCTCACCGCCCCCGTGGAGACTCCCCCTCACCCCAACCCTCTCAGCGCGAGCGAAGCTCGTCGCGGCCCCGCATCCGCCTTCGCCACAGCTTCGGCGGACAAGAGCGGGGCGAGGGAGCACACCGCCGTCGCGGATGCTTGATCAGCTTACCCTACCTTCCGCAGCAGCAGGCTGCTCCACCCCTCGATCCGCAAATGCCGCAGCGGCACGAGGCCGCGTGCGCGATAGGCGGCGATCACGGCGGGGGCCTGGTGCGTCAGCAGGCCGGAGAGGATGACGCGCGCGCCGGGCGCCAGGTGCCGCGCCATCGGGCTCGCCAGGTGCCGCAGCGGATTGGCAAGGATGTTGGCCAGCACCAGGTCGAACGGGCCCGCCCGGGCAAAATCCGGCGCGGCGAAGCCGGTGGCGCGGATCACCCGCACATGGTGACCGACTTCGTTCAGCCGGCCGTTCTCGGCCGCCACCCGCACGGAGGGCGGGTCGATGTCGGAGGCAAGCACGGCGCGATGCAGTGCCTTCGCCGCCGCGATGGCCAGCACGCCGGTTCCGGTGCCGAGGTCGAGCACGTTGCTCGGGCGGGAACTCTTCAGGACATGGTCAAGCAGGAGTAAACAGCCGCGCGTGGTGCCGTGATGGCCGGTGCCGAAGGCGAGCGCCGCCTCGATCTCGATCTTGAGCTTGTTCGGCGCGACGCGGTCGCGGTCATGGCTGCCGTGCACGACGAAGCGTCCGGCCGGCACCGGGACGAGGTCTTCCAGGCTGGCCTTGACCCAGTCCTTGGCTTCGACGGTGTCGAAGGCAAGCGTGTCGGCGATCTCATTTCCTGCCGAATTTACAACGAGTTCGCGCAGCCAAGCCTGGTCCGGCGCATCCGCAAAATGCAGCGTGACGTCCCATTGTCCGTCCGGCCGTTCGAAGGCGGCGACCGCGGCATCGCCTTCGAAAAACACCTCGGTGAGCACGTCGACGACGCGCCGGGCCGCGGCCTCGCTGCCGATCGAAAAGCTGGCGCGATGGGTGGGGGAAGGCTGCATGCTAGGGTTCCGTCAGGTTCAATTTTCGGAACTTTTGTTCCCAATTTTCCGCATAACTTGCGGTTCCGGGATTAACCCGTCCGAAGGTTGCGCTCCGTAGATTTTCGGATGTTGGGGCGAACCAACGCAGCTTGAAATAGAAATGGAGGCGAGTCTTGACGCGCATGATTTTGAAGTTCTGGTCCAATGAATCTGGTGCGACCGCAATCGAGTACGGCCTTATCGCGGCCGGTATCGCGCTGGCGATCATCACCGTGGTGAACGGCCTGGGCACCACGATGAACGAAAAGTTCACTTCGATTAGCACCTCCTTGAAGTAATTTCCGCCTCCCATTTCCCAGCGGGGGCACCTTTCTTCGTAGGCAATGTCTGACTAGCGCCCGCTCGGGAATTGCTCCTGGCGGGCGAAGTCATTTTCCCGCGTGCGATTCCCGGCCGGTATCCACGGGTTGTCCGCCATTTGCCAGAGCGTTATCCACCGGCTCGTCCCGTCGTTGGCCAGCGGTTTTCCACCGCCTTTCCCCAGACTTGTCCCGATGGTCCGGTGCCGCCATCCCTCTACTGGGCACACACCTCTCGACAGCCTGTCCACAGCCCATCCACAGACCTATCCACGGCTTCCGAACAGCGACCGGTGATCCCGCAGGATCGCTTGTGCTGCGTTGTGGCCGGGGGCGCCGGTGACGCCGCCGCCGGGATGGGCGCCGGAGCCGCAGTGATAGAGGCCTTTCAGGGGGCCGCGATAATCGGCATGGCCCAGCATCGGCCGTGCCGAGAACAGCTGGTTCAGCGTCAGTGCGCCGTGGAAGATGTCGCCGCCGAGGAGGCCGAACTGCCGTTCGAGATCCAGCGGCGAGAGAATCTGGCGGCCGAGCACGCTTGACGCAAAACCCGGCGCGTAGCTGTCCACCGTCGCGATCATGAGATCGGCGACCTCGCCGCGATGGTCGTCCCAGGATCTGCCGTCGGGAAGCTCCGGCGCGACGTGCTGGCAGAACAGGCTCGCGACATGCTTGCCTTCGGGCGCCAGCGTGTCGTCGAGCGTGGAGGGGATCAGCATCTCGACCACGGGTTCGCGGCTCCAGCCGTGCGCGCGCGCATCGAGAAAGGCCCGGTCCATGTAGCCGAGGCTCGGCGCCAGGATGATGCCCGAGGTGAGGTGATCGCCGTCATCCGGCAGCGCCGTGAAGGAGGGCAGGCGGTCCAGCGCCACGTTCATGCGGAAGGTGCCGGAGCCGTTCTTCCAGTGCCGTATGCGGGCGAGGAAGTCCTTCGGCAGGGCGTCGGCCGCGATCAGCCGCGTATAGAGCAGCTTTGGATTGACGTTGGCCGCGACGTATTTCGCCCGGATCGTCGCGCCGTTGTCCAGCACGACGCCGACGGCGCGGTCGCGTTCGACGATCACCTCGCGCACGCCGGCGTCCGTGTCGATCGCCACGCCCCGGCCCTGCGCGGCGCGCGCCATCGCCTGGGTGATCGCGCCCATGCCGCCGATGGCGTGGCCCCAGACGCCCTTCTTGCCGTTCACCTCGCCGAAGGCGTGATGCAGCATCACATAGGCCGAGCCGGCGGCGTAGGGGCTCGCATAATTGCCGACGATGGCATCGAAGCCGAACAGCGCCTTGACCAGATCGTGCTCGAAGCGCTCGTCAAGCGTCTCGCCGGCCGAGCGGGTGAAGAGATCGAGCAGGCTGCGGCTTTGCTCCAGCGTGAGGCCGCGCAGGATGTTGGCGCTCTGCAATGCGTTCACGGCCTCGCGGATCGCGTTGGTGCCAAAACCGTCGAGCAGGTTCGGCGGCGCGCGCAGCACGAACTGCCGCAGCACGTCGGCGATGTCTTCCAGCTCGCGCGAGAAGCCGTCGAGTGCCTCCGCATCATGCGCGCTCAGCCGCGCGACTGACGCTTTTGTCCGTCCCTCGCCGGTGAGCAGATAGCTGCCGTCCGGCGCTGGCAGAAAATTCTGCGCCCGCCGTTCGACGATACGCAGGCCCTGCTCGGCAAGCCCGAGGTCGCGGATCACCTGCGGATTGAGCAGGCTCACGGTGTAGGCTGCGACAGAATTGCGGAAACCCGGATGAAACTCCTCCGTGACCGCCGCCCCGCCGACCACCTTGCGACGCTCGACCACGCGCACGCGCAGCCCCGCCATCGCGAGATAGGCCGCGCAGGTGAGGCCGTTATGGCCAGCGCCGATGATGACGACGTCGGTTTCGGTCATGGGAGCTTCTGAATGTTCCACAGTCATTCCGGGGCGATGCGACGGGACCGCGTAGCGCGGCCCGGAGCATCGAACCCGGAATCTCGAGATTCCCCGGTGCGCAACTGCGCACCTGTGGTCTGGTCCTTCGGACCATCCCGGAATGACATCTCTATATCAAGCATTCCTCGCTGCAACATCACGAGCCCCTTTATTGCCCGTTCAGGCGCCTTGTGCTCCATTGCGCCCCGTCCGGCGCCCGCCGGAGGAACTATCCGACGCGAACCGGTGCCCACTTCGCCGGAAAACGCTTTTGCCGGAGCTTTCATGGATTCGATCGTGCAACCCGCCGCCACGGAGCAGCCGTCGTCGTCGCGCAACCGGCTGCTGCTGGCGGTCTACACCGCTGCGATCTTCGTCAGCGCGCTGCTGCTGTTCTCGGTGCAGCCGCTGTTCACGAAGATGGTGCTGCCGCGTCTGGGCGGCTCGCCGGCGGTGTGGTCGGTCGCCATGGTGTTCTTCCAGTCGCTGCTGCTGGCGGGCTACGCCTATGCGCATCTGTTGATGCAGGTCCGGAACCGGATCGTTCCGGTGGTGGTGCATCTGGTGTTGCTGGCCCTGGCCTTCGCCACGCTGCCGCTCGGCATCGCCACCGCCTATGGCGAGCCGCCCGCGTCGGGCTATGCGGTCTGGCTGCTCGGCCTGTTCGTGGTCTCGATCGGACTGCCGTTCTTCGCGCTCGCCGCCAACAATCCGCTGTTGCAAGCCTGGTTCGTCCGCACCGGCCATCCCGCCGGACACGATCCCTATTTCCTCTATGCCTCCTCCAACATCGGCAGCTTCCTGGCGCTGTTGTCCTATCCGTTCCTGCTGGAGCCGATGTTCACGCTGCACACGCAGAACCGGTTCTGGACCGGCGGCTATGGCCTCCTGATTCTCCTGATCGCCGCCTGTGGCGTGCTGCTGCTGCGCTCGCCAAAACTGGCGGTGGTCGATGCGCGGACCGAGGAGATCAACGCGCCGGCCCCCGGCCTCGTGACGCGGCTGCGCTGGATCTTCCTCGCCGCGGTGCCGTCGGGACTGCTCATCGCCGTCACCGCGCACATCTCCACCGACGTCGCGGCAGCGCCGCTTCTGTGGGTGCTGCCGCTGTCGCTGTACTTGCTCACCTGGGTGGTGGTGTTCCAGTCGCGACCGCTGCTGCCGCACAAATGGATGCTGATGCTCCAGCCGGTCGCGATCGCGGGCGTGGTCTTCCTGCTGGCCTTCGGGGGCGAACAGAATCTGCTGCTGACGCTCGGCGGTCATCAATTGTGCTTCTTCGTCATCGCCATGGCCTGTCACGGCGAATTGGCGCGGACCCGGCCGGCCGCCAAATATCTCACCGGCTTCTATGTCGCGCTGTCGTTCGGCGGCATGGTCGGCGGCCTCTTTGCAGGCCTCGTTGCTCCATTCACCTTCTCATGGATCGCCGAATATCCGATCCTGATCGCGCTCGCGGCGCTGTGCCGCCCGTCCGCCAACGAGCGTGTTGCCCGCATCGTCAAATGGTACTGGCTGGCGCTCGCCGCGCTCGCGGTGGCGCTCGTTGCGCCGTCCTACACCACAGGCAGCCTTTCGACCTGGTTCGAGGACCACCGCGTCTGGGTCGCCGGCTCCGTCGGCGTGCTCGCCGCGCTGCTGGCATTGGCGCTCAATGCCAGCCGCTGGAAGATCTTTGCCACGGTTGCGCTCGCGCTGGCGTTGATCCGTGTCTATCCGGCGGACGAAGGCCGCGTCACCACCGTGCGCAGCTTCTTCGGCGTCCACAAGATCGTGGAGACGCCCGGCGGCTATTTCCACGTGCTGATGCACGGCACCACGATCCACGGCGCCGAGCGCTTCCGCAACAATGACGGCACGCCGGTCACCGGGCGGCCCGAGGCGATCACCTATTATCACAAGGACGGCGGCATCGGTCAGGCCATCACCGCGCTCCGCGAGCGCAAGGGCGCGCCGCTGAAGGTCGCCGCGATCGGCGTCGGATCGGGCACGCTCGCCTGCGCCGCCGAGCCCGGGGAGAGCTGGAAATTCTTCGAGATCGACCAGTCGATGGTGGATGCTGCGCGCGACCCGAAGAATTTCCGCTACATCTCGAGCTGCCTGCCGGACCTGAAGCCGGTGATCGGGGACGCACGCCTGACCTTCGCGAAGGAGCCGGACGGCGCCTATGACTTGATCATCGTCGATGCCTATTCGTCGGATGCGATCCCGATCCATCTTGCGACCGAGGAGGCGATGAAGATCTACAAGGACAAGCTCGCTCCGCACGGCGCCGTGGTGATGCACGTGTCCAACCGGCATCTCGATCTCGAAACCGTCGTGGTCGGCATCGCCGACGCCAACGATCTCAAGAGCTGGGTCTTCAACGAGGATTCCGGGCGGGATGCCGACTACATCTTCTCGACCGACGTCGTCATCTCCGCGCGCGAGGAGGCCGACGTCGGCAAGATCGCCTCGTCCAAGGTCTGGGAGCAGACCGAAGCCGACGACAGGGTGCGGGTCTGGACCGACGATTATTCCAACATTTTGGGCGCGCTGTATCGGCGCTTGAGGGATGGGGAGTAGGTTCTTGCGATGTCTCGTGCCCCGGACGCAGCGCAGCGCTTCTTCAGCGGTGCGCTGCAGAGCCGGGGCCCATCATTCCGGGTCCCGGCTCTGCAGAGCAGCGTTGCACGCTGCGCTGCGTCCGGGACACGAGACCGCTCAAGGCGCCACCGGCGTTCCCGCCGGCAGCGCAAGTCCCTTCTCGCCCGCAACCTGCCGCAACAGGTCGGGCCGGTCCGAGATGATTCCGTCGACGCCGATCTCGATCATGCGCGTCATGTCCTCGGGCTTGTTGACCGTCCAGACCACGACGCGCAGCCCGAGCCCGTGAGCCTCCGAGACCAGGGCCGCAGTCACATCGCCGAAATAGGGCGACCAGATCGCGCCGCCCGCAGCCTTGATGGTTCGCGGCAGCGAGCCGCCGTGATCGGCGGGGCTGAAACCCGCGGTCCAGTTGGTGGCCTTGTCCAGCACCACGGTCTGTCCTGAACCGCGCTGGAGCGTCAGGTACACGGTCGGAATGGTCGGTGCCTGCTGCTGGACGAGCTGCAGGGTCCTCCAGTCGAACGACTGGATCATGACGCGCTCGGAAAACTTCTCGGCCTCGATCAGCCCGAGCAGTTTGGTGACAAAACCTTGCGGGTCGAGGGATTCGTCCGGATGGTTCGGATCGATCTTGGTCTCGATGTTGAAGCGCACGCGATCGTTGCCGGATTTGCGCACCAGCGCGAACAGCTGCCTCAAGGTGGGAATGCGTGTCCCCGGGACGGCGCGCTGCTCGGGGAATTGCTTGGCGTAGGCACTGTCCGGACGGAGCTGGCCGACGTCATAGCTCCCGACCTCTTCGAGCCGCAGTCGTACGAAGGGCGTGCCGGGCGGAGCGACATAGGCGCCGTTCGCATCCCGTGCCAGATCGGGATTGAGCCCGCGTTCATGCGAGATGATGACCGCGCCATCGGCGGTGACGCCGACGTCGAGCTCCAGTGTGTCCACGCCCATCGACAGCGCGTTGGCGAAGGCCGGCAGGGTGTTTTCCGGTAGCAGCGCCCGCCCGCCGCGATGCGCCTCGAGATCCAAGGCCATGGCTTCTCCTGCCGTGAGAACCGAGAGCACGGTCAGGATCGTCGCGGCACGTGACGGCATCACAGTTCGCAGCCCAAGTGAAAGGACCAAGGGAAAGGAAAGCATATGAAATCTTCGCTTGTTTCGTCCAGTCCCGTGGTCGACAGGCGGTTGACGGAGGCCGTGGAAGGCCGAAACTGGCCCTCCAAAAAAAGGATCGGTCCGGGGACGATTCATATGCGGCTTATCTTCATCGCAACGATGGCGGTTCTCATGGTCGGGCAGGCGGCAGCCAAGGATGTGCTTTCGGGCGCGAGCCTCTATGCGGACGTCGCGCGCTACGAATCCTTCGGCCTGCACCGCTTCGGCTCGCCCGGCGACCGCGCGACGGCGGACTGGATTGCCGGCGAGATGAAGCAGGCCGGGTTCGAGGTCAGCTTCCAGCCCGTCGTGCTCGGCCGGCAATATGTCGTCGAGCAGGCCAGCGCCGAGGCGAGCGGCACGAGCATCGAGGCGACGCCATTCTGGTGGCCGCCGGAAGACAAGGCCAGCTTCCATCTGTCCGCGCTGCTTGCGCGCGACGGTGACGTTGCCGGCAAGATCCTCTGGCTGGAGCTGCCATTCGATCGCGGCGCCTATCTCGGCCCCGCCCATCGCGACGCGATCGCGGAAGCGGCGGCGAGGAAGCCGGCGGCCATCCTGCTGACGATCGGCAATCCCGCGGACGATCGTTTCGCCTACAACGTCACGCAGGAGGATGCGCCCTGGCCGGTGCCGGTGATGGTGGTCGGTGCCAGGTCGCGCGCGACATTCGAGCGCGCAATCGCCTCGGGCGAACCCGTCACCTTCGACGTCAAAGGGCATTATGAGCGCGATGTCGCCGGCCGCAACGTGATCGCCGAGACCGGCGCCGGCCGCGGGCCGACCATCGTCGTCTCGACGCCGATGACCGGCTGGTACTCTTGCGTCTGCGAGCGTGGCCCCGGCATCGCCAACTTCCTCGCGCTGGCGCGCACCGTCGCTGCCGAAAAATGGCCGGCGCATCTCGTCTTCATCGCCACCGCAGGCCATGAAATCGGTCACGGCGGCATGGAGCTGTTCCTGAAGCACGGCGCGCCGGCGCCGAAGGACACGCTGGCGTGGATCCATTTCGGTTCGTCGAACGCGTGCTATGGCTTTGCGGAAGGCGCCCGCACCGAGCGGCCGGAGGAAGAGCGCTATCTCGTGCTGAGCAAATCCGCCGTTGCGCTGACGGACGAGGCCTTCGCCGGGGTCGCGGCAAAACGTCTGGTGACGGAGAAGCAGGCGGTCGGCGAGCTGCGCGACGTGCACGCGGCGGGCTATCCCAATTTCCTCGGCATGGCCGGCCGCCATCGCACGTTCCACACGCCGTCGGACGATCTCGGCGCGACCGGCCCCGAGATCCTCGAGCCGGTCGCCCGCGCTTTCGTCGATGCTGCGCGAAAGATCGTCGAACGCGGCGACGCCGCGTTCAGATAGCGTCAGTTCAGGTAGCGTCAGTTCTGATAGTAGTAGCCGCGCGGCTGGTAGTACTGGCGGGGCTGTGGCTGATAGTAGCCCTGCTGGCCGTAGCCCTGATTGTAATATTGCTGCGGCTGCTGCTGATAGACCTGCGCGTCATAGAGCGGGCGGCTGGCCGGACGCGGCGCCGGATAGCGCGCACCGGTGTCGCTGCCGTCGGCAGGGTAGATGTAATTGTCGTCCTGCGGCATGTAGCGGCGGGCGGGCTGCGCCGGCGGCGTCAGATTCACGGGATCGCCTGATGTGGCGTACTGCTCTTCCGCAGGCTGCGGTGCGCGTGCCACCGCATTGTTGGTGCGGCCGCGCGGATTGCGCGCCAGCGCCACCTGCGCCGAGCCGGTCAGCGTCACCGTGGTGTTGAGCACGCCCTGCTGCTGCACCAGCGCATAGAGCGTCGATGCGTTCTGGCGCGACAGCCGCACGCAGCCATGGGATGCCGGCGTGCCGAGACGGCCGACCGAGTCGGTGCCGTGAATGGCGTGCCCGACCTTGGTGAAAAAGATCGCGTGCGGCATCGGCGCGTCGTCGAATTCCTTGGAGTAGTGGTCCTCTTCCATGCGGAAGGTGCGGAACGCTCCGTTCGGCGTCTCGCGCGAGGGAATGCCCGTCGACACCGGCCAGTGATAGCGCGCGACGCCGTCGACGGCGACGGTCATCTGCTGATTGTCCTTGTCGATGGTGATTTCGACCTTGGCCTGCGCGGTGCCCGCGCTCAAAAGCAGCAGGGAGGTGAAAGTAATGAAAAACGAACGCATCTGAAAACGCATTTGAGTTCTGGCCTCCGGCCTGTTCACGCTAAGCGCCGCGGCTCTCCGTCCCCCGGCGTGCACTATGCCTGCAATCCGGCTTTCGTTCCAGCAGCCGGCCCGGCCATCGTTAACGTGATGCCTGATGTAAGCAAGGCCGCTTTGTGCCGCGCCGCCCGCGGCGATGCTGACATTTTCGCGAGCGGAGATGCGTTCACGACGCCGACAATTCGTCACAAAGGCGCAACCATTTGGCCGCTCCGGGCGTTGAACATGGCCTACCTGACAGGCGGTTTTCGCCGCCGTTGACCTCTTGTATTTCCCTTGGGATCGAAGATGAACAAAGTCCGTATCGCCGCTGCGCAATTGCCGGCCGGTTTACCAGTCCGCCTGCTTTTCGCAGCCGCTGCCATCCTGCTCGCGCTGTTATCGCTGCCGCAAGCCGGCCATGCCCAGGGCATCGTGCGCGGTGCCCAGGAAGGCGCCCATGAAGGCAACCGCATTGCCGGCCCGGTGGGCGGTGTGGTCGGGGGCGCGGTCGGCGCCGGTGTCGGCGGCGCCGTGGGCGCGGTCGAGGGCGTGCTGGGCATTCCCCACCGTCACTACCGTCACTGCCGCGGGTATTATGACGGCTATCACCGCTTCCATTGCTATCGGTGATTGTCATTCCGGGGCGCGACGAAGTCGCGAGCCCGGAATCCATTCATCCACCAGCTCTGTCGCACAATGGATTCCGGGCTCGTGCTTCGCACGCCCCGGAATGACGACAGGGGTCAATTCTTCAGCCGGTACCCGGTGCGGAAAATCCACCAGATCGCGACCAGGCAGATCACCAGGAACGCCGTCGTCATGCAGATGCTGACGGCCACACTCACATCGGCGATCTCGTAGAAGCTCCAGCGGAAGCCGGAGATCAGATAGACGACCGGGTTGAGCAGCGCCACCGTGCGCCAGGTGGGTGGCAGCATGTCGATGGAATAGAAGCTGCCGCCGAGGAAGGTCAGCGGCGTCACCACCAGCATCGGGATCATCTGCAGCTTCTCGAACCCGTCGGCCCAGATGCCGATGATGAAGCCGAACAGGCTGAACGTCACCGCCGTCAGCACCAGGAAGGCCAGCATCCAGACCGGATGGGTGGATATGCAATGGAACGAAGAGCCCGGCGGTGGCCAGGATGATCAGGCCGAGGATGATCGACTTGGTCGCGGCGGCGCCGACATAGCCGAGTACGATCTCGAAATAGGAGATCGGCGCCGACAGGATCTCGTAGATCGTGCCGGTGAATTTCGGGAAGTAGATGCCGAACGAGGCGTTGGCGATGCTCTGCGTCAGCACCGAGAGCATGATCAG
Organism: Bradyrhizobium sp. USDA 3311; assembly: GCF_054062495.1. Lineage (NCBI taxonomy): Bacteria > Pseudomonadati > Pseudomonadota > Alphaproteobacteria > Hyphomicrobiales > Nitrobacteraceae > Bradyrhizobium > Bradyrhizobium sp. USDA 3311. Next base: position 3,900,244 of record NZ_JBSSFI010000001.1, read on the forward strand.
GCCCGGCACGATGAAGGTGCCGTAGCTGACGCCCTCGACCTGGCTGATGCGCGAGCCGATCGCGGCGCCGAACACCACGAAATAGAGCGAGGTGGAGACCACCGGCGAGACGATGCTTTGCAGCAGCGTGCGCCAGGTGCGCGCCATTTCGAACAGATAGATGGCGCGGATGGCGCGGTGATTCATGACGTCCTCACGAGGTCGACGAAGATGTCCTCGAGCGACGATTGCGTCGTGTCGAGATCGTTGAAGCGGATGCCGGCGGTGCGGAGGTCGCTCAGCAGGCTGGTGATGCCGGTGCGCTCGCCCTTGGTGTCGTAGTCGTAGACCAGCGTCGCGCCGGAATCGCAGAGGTCGAGCTCGTAATGGCCAAGGCTCTCCGGCAGCGCGGAGATCTTGTTCTGCAAATGCAGCGTCAGCCGCTTCTTGCCGAGCTTCTGCATCAAGGTCGCCTTGTCCTCGACCAGCACGATCTCGCCCTTGTTGATGACGCCGATGCGATCGGCCATCTCCTCGGCTTCCTCGATGTAGTGCGTGGTGAGGATGATGGTGACGCCGGACTGCTGGAGCGTGCGCACCACCTCCCACATGCCCTTGCGCAGCTCGACGTCGACGCCGGCGGTGGGCTCGTCCAGGAACAGGATCTGCGGCTCGTGCGACAGTGCCTTGGCGATCATCACGCGGCGCTTCATGCCGCCGGAGAGTGTGATGATCTTGCTGTCCTTCTTGTCCCACAGCGAGAGGTCCTTGAGCACCTTCTCGATATGGGCTGGGTTCTTCGGCTTGCCGAACAGGCCGCGGGAGAAGCTCACGGTCGCCCAGACGCTCTCGAAGGCGTCGGTGTGGAGTTCCTGCGGCACCAGGCCGATCAGCGAGCGCGCCTTGCGGTAGGAGGTCTGGATGTCCTCGCCGCCGACGAGAACGCGGCCCTCGCTCGGATTGGCGATGCCGCAGATGATCGAGATCAGCGTGGTCTTGCCGGCGCCGTTCGGCCCGAGCAGGGCGAAGATCTCGCCGCGCTTGATATCCAGATTGACGTTCTTGAGCGCCTTGAAGCCGGACCCATAGGTCTTCGACAAATTGGCGACGGAAATGATGGAAGACATGATGGCCGCAAGTCTGAGGGGAAAGGCTGGGGAATGGAGCTGGAACCCGCCCAGGCGGGCCGGTCAGCGGTGCCCTGAGATAGGAATGCCATTGCCCGGTCGCAATTGGCCGCAGAAAAATGGTCTCAAAACAGGCCCTTCGGTGGCAGGTTTCGGGCAAGTGTTGCGCGATGGTCACGGCTTGCTGCTAAGATTGTCGCTCACGCGGCTCTTTGTTGCGTCTGCGAGCAGGCCGTGGCTACGATTCCGGCCAATCGCAAAGCGTATTGTCCCCAGGGAAACCATCGATGAGACCGAACGGCCGTCACACCGCCGGCGCCAGCCAATTGCCCGCCATCCGTGTGTGGGCGATGTGCCTGCTCCTGCTGTCAGCTGTCGCCATGAGCCCGACCACCGCAAGGGCGGCGCCGAGCCAGGCCGCGGCGGCGACCACGCATGTCTACCTGCTCCGTGGCGTGCTCAACATCTTCTCGCTCGGGCTCGATACCATCGGCGCCCGGCTCGAGGCGCAGGGCATCCCGGTGACGGTCGCGAACTTCGTCTCCTGGTCCTCACTCGCCAATGAAGCTGCGACCGCCTACAGGGCCGGCCGCATCAAGACCATCATCCTGGTCGGCCATTCCTCGGGCGCGACCGCGCTGCCGGACATGATCGCCAAGCTCAACCAGCTCGGCGTGCCCGTGAAGCTCGCGATCGGCCTCGATTCCGTGTTCAAGACCAGGCTCTCGACCGGCGCCGAACGCTACATCAACATCTATATCGGCGATGGTCCCGGCGAGCCGGTGCGGCCCGCGGCCGGCCTGCGCGGCAAGCTCGACAATGTCGACGTGCGCGGCACCGGCGTCGGCCACATTTCGATCGACAAGAACGAGGCGATCCAGCGCCGCGTGATCGCCGAGATCGACGCCGCGATCATGCGCTCGCGCGCGCCGGCTCCGGTCGCCGAGCCCGGCGCACCCCGGCAGGCGCGCTCGGCGGCGGCGACGGCGCCGCGGAACTGAGGAGCTTTGCGCGGCGAGCCGTGTTGTTCGACCGCGCTGCTGTCTCTCTGCATTGACCCGCAAGCTCAGAGATCGCGAAGAGCGGAAGTGAGCGGACGCGCGTCATGGCGCGCTCACATCGTCACACCAAGAACGCGCGAATGCTCTCCGCGATTTCCCTCGCGTGGGTTTCCAGCGCGAAATGTCCGGTGTCGAAGAACTGAACCACTGCGTTGGGATTGTCGCGCTTGAACGCCTCGGCGCCGGGCGGGATGAAGAACGGATCGTTCTTGCCCCAGACGGCCAGGAACGGTGGTTTGTAGGTGCGGAAATAGTCCTGGAATGACGGATAGAGCGCGACGTTGCTCCTGTAGTCGCCGAACAGGTCGAGTTGCACGTCGTCCGAGCCCGGTCGAGCCAGGTAGAAATTGTCGAGGTTCTGCCCGTCCGGCGACACCAGGGACGGATTGGGGACACCGTGCGTGTACTGCCAACGCGTCGCGTCCGGCGTGAGCAAGCCGCGCAGCGCCTCACGGTTGGCGGGCGAAGGATCTTGCCAATAGGCTTTTATCGGAGTCCAGCCGTCGCTGAGACCGTCCTCATAGGCATTGCCGTTCTGCGAGATGATCGCCGTGATCCGTTCGGGGTGATTCAGCGCGAGCCGGAAGCCGGTCGGCGCGCCATAGTCGAAGACGTAGACCGCGAAACGATCGAAGCCGATCACCTCGGTGAAGCGTTCGATCACCTTAGCGATGTTGTCGAACGTGTAGCGGAAGGTTTCGCGCGAGGGCATGTCGGATTGGCCGAAGCCGGGCAGGTCAGGTGCCACGATGTGGAACCTGTCCGCGAGCAGCGGGATCAGATCGCGGAACATGTGGCCGGCGCTCGGGAAGCCGTGCAGCAGCAGGAGCTTTGGCGCGCCAGCAGTGCCGGCCTCCCGATAGAACACCTTGAAGCCATCGACGTCTGCGGTGCGATAGGTGGTCGGTGCCATAGCCAGTCTCCGTGTCCGAGTAACCTGTTAGAGTAACCTGTTAAATGTCATTAATAGGGTTACTTCGTTGGTGAGTAACTTGTCAATTGGTGTTTATCAGGTTACTTCTGCCTGCCTCTTCAGACCGGCCAAGGACCGCTCATGGACCGCCCACCCGCCATGTTCATCGCCGACTCGCTTGGCCTTGATTTCCTGAATTCGGTGGCGACGCCGGTCGATACGCCCGTCGATTGGATCGACGATGGCGATGGCCTGATCGACTGGCTGGAGCGGGCGAAGCTGGTGCCGGCGGATGAACTGCACGCACTGAAGGCGCGCGCGGCGCCGGGTGAGCTGGATGAGGTCGCGGATCGGGCGCGTGCCCTGCGCGAATGGTTTCGTGGTTTCGTTCTGGAGCATGCCGGCCGGCCGCTCACGGCGGATGCATTGCGCGAACTCGGTCCGTTGAACGGCCTGCTGGAGCGCGAGGAGTCATTCCGCCAGATCGAGCCGGGACACGGTGATGTTGGCGGCGTTCTGAAGCTGCAAACGAAGCGGCGCTGGCGCTCGGCCGAATCCCTGCTGCTGCCGGTCGGCGAGGCCTTGGCCACGTTCGTCTGCGACGAGGACTTTTCCGACGTGAAGGCGTGCGAGGGCCACAACTGCACGATGCTGTTCGCCGACCACACCCGCAGGCGCGCGCGGCGATGGTGCATCATGGCGGTCTGCGGCAACCGCGCCAAGCAGGCCGCACACCGCAATCGGCTCAAGAGCAGGCAGTGACGAGGGCAGGCAGGTGGTGGCTTCGTGCTGCCTTGTTGGGGCGCGTCCCCGGCTTATCACGGGTTCCTGATGGGGGGACCGCGTGTCGCGACCGCGTTCCGTGCCCCAAATTCCACCCAATCGGTGGTCACTAAGCAACCGGGGGACGGCGTTTGCCTTCCGTGGTGGGACTGCTGGACTGATGCTTGATCCAAGGCGAATCCTCGTGCTGGCAGCGGTTGCGCTGCTCGCCTTGAGCACCGGTGCGGCCGTTGCCTCACCCGCCAAGTCAAAGCCTGCCGCGGCCGCGCCCGTTGCGCCGCCGCCTCCGCCGGCCGAGCCGCTGCCGCCGCCGAAGATCTACCTGTTCCGTGGCGCCATGGGGCCGATCTTCTCGACCGGCATGGACCGGCTCGGCGAGAAGCTGACGAAGGCCGGCTTTTCCGCCGATGTCTACGAATTCACCATCTGCCGATGGATCGGCGATCGTGCCATCTCCAGCTACAAGGAAACGCCGGCGCCGATCGTGCTAATCGGTCACTCCATGGGCGGGCTGTGCTCGGTCGTCATCTCCGAGATGGCGGCCAAGGAGAACATCCCGATCAGCCTCGTCATCGCTATCGATCCCGCCCATGCGACCGGCGACGTGCCGCTCAATGTCGAGCGCTTCATCAACATCTTCCTGTCCGACAGCGTGCTCGGCGGCGGCGATGTCGTGGCAGTGCCCGGCTATCGCGGCCATTACGCGAGCTACGATCTCAAGGAGAACAGCCGCGTCTCGCACATCAACATCGAGAAGTCCGACGACATCCATCGCCAGATCGTCGAGATGGTGACGCAGTTGCCGCGCATTCCCGCGCAGGCCCAGGGCGATGCCGTGCCGCTGCGCTATCTCGTGCCGGCGAATACGCTGGTGGAATTGTGGGACTCCGGCGTGCGGGTGCCGGTACGCCGCGGCGACACCATGGAGAGCATCGCCGCAGCCAATCGCGTGCCGCTGTGGTCGATCGCGCAGAGCAACTCGCTTGCAGAGAACGCGACCCTCACGCCCGGCCAGTCCATCGTCGTCCCGCGCCATCTGACGCCGCCCGAGCCGACGACAGCGCTGGCGACGCCGCCGCCTCCGGCGCGGCGGTAAGCGGTTAGCAGCGGAGATCGCCGGGACGGACGTGGCCTGACGCCGAGCGCCATTCCGTGTGTTGCCTTGTCATTCACGCAACCGCTGCCGCGGCAGCCATCTTGGTGCTGGTGTCGCCAAGGACGAGCGAGCCATGGCGGAAGCCTGGCTCGCCGGGCGATAGGGCGCGGCGAGAAGCATCAGAAACAATGCCCTTTCCGCCGCATATTTCGCCGCAGGCCGGCTATTTTCGGACCCGTGCATGACGAGGTGACCTTCGGTCGTGCAGACACGCCAGCGCCATGTCCTTCGGCCATATCTTCTCAAGAACATTTCGAAGGTGGGGAGGTTATCGGGCATTTCAATTCGCCGTGTCAGCTTGCGTCATGAGCAGGGTTGCCTTCCCGATCGTCCTCTTTGGAGCTCGAAGCGTGAGAGGAAACGCAGAGGCTGCAAGCTTTTCGATCGCGGAACGCTCCTCGGACAGGCGCCTTTCAATGAACCGCCGCTCGACCTCCGTCAGTTCGGTCTTGAGCAATCGTTGGTAACGGCCGATGTTGTTGCGGTGTGCGCGCAACAAGGCCAGCTCTTCATCAATCATCATCGCAATCCCCCTTGAGCGGCCGTTGCCTAGGCTGCGAGACCGGTTCGCAAGATGGACCGCGTGCGGACCGGCTTGCCGCCCGGAGGACCCTTTGGATGGTGGTCCAGCATCGCAAGCGCGTCCAGAATCTCGTCGATGGTGACGGGCTTGTCCGAGCCCGGCAGTTCTCTCAGCGCCGGGTTTGAGGCAACGCTGGCGGCGTCTGAAGCCCAGGACGCGAGGATCGCTCGCTTCTCGCCGATCGACAGAGCCGGATCCTCGACGACGTCGCGGGGATGAGCATAGACAGAGCCGGGGTGCAGTATTGCGTTCAGGTCGATGATGTTGTCAGCATGATCGATCATGAGAGGTCCTCCTTCTCCTTTCGCTAAAACCTCTGTTTGCATTGGGGGGCGCGGTCGAAGGCCACGGTCGGTCCCGCCCGACGATCAGGCGGGATCACCAAGCCCTCGACAAACGAAAATCAGGCGGCTTTGCCCTCGATCTGATGCACGGTGCCGGACGGCGCGCCTTTGATGGCAATTCGCCGCGGCTTCATGGCTTCAGGAATCTCCCGGATCAGTTCGATCTTGAGCAGACCGTTCTCGAACGCGGCGCTCTGCACCTGAACATAGTCTGCCAGGTTGAACTGCCGCTTGAAGGGCCGCGCGGAAATGCCCCGGTAGAGATACTCGCGTTCGGCCTTGTCCGCCTTGTTTCCCTCGACGATCACCGCATTCTGCTCTGCAGTCACGGAGACCTCGTCGGGCGAAAAGCCCGCGATCGCGAGCGAAATCTGGTAGCGATCCTCGCTGACGCGTTCGATGTTGTAGGGGGGATAATTATCCTCGCCGGCACGCTGTGCCGTTTCAACGAGGTCGAAAAGGCGGTCGAAGCCAATGGTCGAACGCCACAGGGGAGAGAAGTCGTAAGTGCGCATAGCCAAATCCTCCAAGGAGCAAAATGGATACGAGCGGCACCGGACACGACCGGTGCCCGTCTCAGTCGTTCCCGACCCATGAGGCGTCGGGGACGCCACCTCTCGGCGGCAACGGAAAAATAAAAAAACGCAGTTTCGGTTTCAAGAGGGGGGCTAAAATTTTTGGACCCTCCCGCGCCTCGCGGAGGGAGGTGGTCGTGCCTGCGACCAAGGTCAGGCGCCGGGCGCCGCCGGCAACGCCGTCGGAGCCCACCATGGTCGCCGCGCCGGCGTTGCTGAACCCACTACACGTTCGAACCGTGGATCGCGTCGATGACGGCGTCGGTCACCTCCTTCGTCGTCGCCTTGCCGCCGACATCGGGCGTCAGCACGCCGGCCGCGCAGACGCGCTCGACGGCCGTCATCAGCCGTGACGCGGCGTCCTTCTCGCCGAGATGCTCGAGCATCTGCGCGCCGGTCCAGAAGGTCGCGACGGGGTTCGCGATGCCCTTGCCGGTGATATCGAAGGCCGAGCCGTGGATCGGCTCGAACATCGACGGGAAGCGGCGTTGCGGGTCGATGTTGCCGGTCGGCGCGACACCGAGGCTTCCCGCCAGCGCGCCGGCAAGGTCGGAGAGGATGTCGGCGTGCAGGTTGGTCGCCACGATGGTGTCGAGGCTCTTCGGATGCAGCGTCATGCGCACCGTCATGGCGTCGACCAGCATCTTGTCCCAGGTCACATCGGGGAATTCGCCGGCGACCTCGGCCGCGATCTCGTCCCACATCACCATGCCATGGCGCTGCGCGTTCGACTTGGTCACGACGGTTAGGAACTTGCGCGGACGCGACTGCGCGAGCTGGAATGCGTAGCGCATGATCCGCGTCACGCCGACGCGGGTGAAGACGGCGACTTCGGTGCCGACCTCTTCCGGCAAACCTCTGTGCGCGCGGCCGCCCATGCCGGCATATTCGCCTTCGGAGTTCTCGCGCACGATCACCCAGTCGAGATCGCCGACGCCGACATTGCGCAGCGGCGAGGCGACGCCGGGCAGGATCTTGGTCGGCCGCACATTGGCGTATTGGTCAAAGCCCTGGCAGATCGGCAGGCGCAGGCCCCACAGCGTGATGTGATCGGGCACGTCGGGGGCGCCGACCGCGCCGAAATAGATCGCGTCGAACTTCTTCAGCTCCGTGAGGCCGTCGGCCGGCATCATCACGCCGTGCTTCTTGTAGTAGTCCGAGCCCCAGTCGAAGGTCTTGACGTTGAAGGCGAGGTCGCCGCTGCGCCTGGCCAGCGCCTCCAGCACGCGGACGCCGGCCGAGATGACCTCGGGGCCGATGCCGTCGGCGGGAATTGCGGCAATCGAATGGGTGCGCATGGAAATGCTCCGTTTGAGAGATCAGTGGGATTGCGGGACGGGTTCGGCGGGCGCGGTCTGCGCGCGCGACAATAGCAGGGTGAGGACCGCGGAGAGAACGAGCAGGCCGGCGACGAAGTAGAGCCCGCCGACGAAGCTGCCGGTCTGGTCCTTGATCCAACCGATCATGGCGGGCCCGACGAAGCCGCCGAGATTGCCGATCGAGTTGATCGTGGCGATGCCGGCCGCGGCCGCGGGACCGGACAGGAACAGCGTCGGCATGCTCCACAGCGGCGGTTTTGCCGAGGAGATGCCGATGTTGACGAGCGCGAGCGCAACCAGCACGGCGACGACGCCGGCCGCAAGCCCGGCATAGGCGAGCCCGGCGGCCGCAATCAGGCAAGCCCACACCACGTGCCAGGTCCGCTCGCCGGTGCGGTCCGAATGCCGCGCCCACAGGATCATGGCGACGACCGCGGCGGTCGCCGGCAATGCATTGAGGAAGCCGACCTGGAGCGAGGACAGCCCGAACTGCTTGATGATCTGCGGCGCCCAGACGCCGAGCGTGTAGAGGCCGGCCGAGGTGCCGAAATAGATCAGCGCCAGCGCCAGCACGCGCGGATCGGCAAGCCCGCGCCAGATGCTGTGGCTCGCGGTTGCGGCCTTGCTGGTGGTCTCCGCGTTCATGGTCTCGACCAGCCAGCGGCGCTCGTCATCAGTGAGCCATTTCGCCTTCTCGGGGCGGTCGGTCAGGAAGCCGAGCACGACGAAGCCGAGCAGCACGGCCGGCAGCGCCTCCAGCACGAACAGCCATTGCCAGCCCTTGAAGCCGAGCAGGCCGTCCATCTCCAGCAGCGCACCTGATATCGGCGAGCCCAGCACGGTGGAGAGCGGCGCTGCCGCCATGAACAGCGCGGTCACCGCGGCGCGCTGGCGCGCCGGGAACCAGTAGGAGAGGTAGAGGATGATGCCGGGAAAGAAGCCGGCTTCGGCGACGCCGAGCAGGAAGCGCAGGATGTAGAAGCCGGTCGGCCCCTGCACGAACGCCATCGCCGCCGACACGATGCCCCAGGTGATCATCACCCGCGCGATCCAGATCCGCGCACCGATCTTGTGCAGGATGATGTTGGAGGGCACCTCGAACAGGAAATAACCCCAGAAGAAGATGCCGGCGCCGAAGCCGTAGACCGCGGGCGACAGGCCGATGTCCTTGTTCATCGTCAGCGAGGCGAAGCCGATATTGACGCGGTCGATGAAGGCCACGAAGTAGAGCAGCATGATGAAGGGAACGATGCGCCAGGTGATCTTGCGCAGCACGCGCGTCTGAATCTCGCTCGCCACCCTGGCCTCCTCAAGTTCCGGCTTGTTGTTGTGTCGGCGGGCCCGGAGGTCCATGCCGGCAACGAGCGTAGTCGGGAGGAAAGGGGGGACTCAATTGGCGCTGGTTTATACAAAAAAATGATATAATCCTCGCGAGGAGAGGCGAGAGGACCCTGGATGGAATTGCATCAGCTTCGATGCTTCGTGGCGGCGGCCGAGCAGTTGCATTTCGGCCATGCGGCGCAGCAGCTCCAGATGCTGCCGTCTGCGCTCGGGCGCCAGATCAGGCTGCTGGAAGAGGACCTGGGCACGCGGCTGTTCGCGCGGACCACGCGCGCGGTGTCGCTCACCGAAGACGGTGCGACGCTTTTGCGCGATGCCCGCGCCATCCTCGCCAAGGTCGAGGCGGTCGAGAATAATCTGCGCAGCCGTTCGCGTGCCGGGGCCGCCCGGCGGCTGCGGGTCGGCGCCATCGACAGCGCGGCGGCGGGATTGCTGCCGCCGCTGCTGCGCGATTTTCGCGACAAGCATCCCGACATCGCGGTGCAGCTTCTGGAGGACAAGACGGTCCGGCTGCTGCCGAAGATTTTGACCGGCGCGCTCGATCTCGCTTTCGTCCGCCCGCCCGACAGCGCGGACAAGCGGCTCGAATTCCGCGATCTGCTCCAGGAGACCGCCATCGTGGCGTTCCCGCAGCGCCACGCGCTCGCGGAGCGCAAGTCGATCACGCTGGCGCAGATCGCCGACGAGGCCATGCTGGTGCCGGACCGCCGCTCGCGGCCGCACAGCCACGACCTCACCATCAAATTGTTCGAGCAGGCGGGGCTGACGCCGCGCATCGTCCAGGTCGCCGACGAGAAGCAGACCATCATCCATCTGGTGGCAACGAAGCTTGGGGTGGCGATCGTGCCGCGCTGGACCACGCGCATGGCGGTGTCAGGCGTGCGCTTCGTGCCGCTCCGGCCGAAGCAGAGCGGACCGGTCGGCCGGCTGCCGCTCGCCGCCGCCTGGCTGCGCGGCTCGCGCGATCCGGCCCGCGATGCGATGCTGGCGGTGCTCGAGGCCCGCCTGCGCAGCTATGCGCGCGAGGCCTGAGGGGCTATGACATTGGCGTGGATAGAAGGTGGAAGGTGATGACCGATCAGACAGATTCGAGCGAATTGCGGGTGGCCATCGCAGGCCTGGGCTCGATCGGCACCAAGATCGCGGCCGCGCTCGATCAGGGCATCGAGGGGCTGACACTGTCCGCCGTCGCCGTGCGCGATCCCGCCAAGCATCAGGCATTTCTCAACGGCCTGCGTCGCCCGCCGCAGGTTCTGCCGAGCGACCAGCTCGGTGAAGCCGCCGACATCGTGGTCGAGTGCGCACCGAGCAGCCAGCTGCGCGCGATCGTCGAGCCGGCAGTGAAGCGCGGCAAGGCCGCTGTCGTCGTCAGCGTCGGCGGGCTGCTCGACAATTTCGATCTCGTCGATCTCGCCCGTGCCAATGGCGGCCGCATCATCGTGCCGACCGGCGCGCTGATCGGGCTCGATGCCGTCAACGCTGCTGCGATCGGCACCATTCATTCGGTGAAGATGGTGACGCGCAAGCCGATCGACGGGCTGAAGGGTGCGCCCTTCATCGTTCACAACAACATCGACATCGACACGCTGCGCGAGCCGCTAAAGCTGTTCGAGGGCACGGCGCGCGAGGCCGCAAAAGGCTTCCCGGCCAATCTCAACGTCGCAGTCGCGCTGTCGCTCGCGGGTGTCGGGCCTGATCGCACCTCCGTGCAGATCTGGGCCGATCCGACCGTCACGCGCAACGTTCACCGCATCGAGGTCGAGGCGGATTCGGCGCGCTTCTCGATGTCGATCGAGAACATCCCGTCCGAAAATCCCAAGACCGGGCTGATCACGGCGCTGTCGGTGATCGCGCTGCTGCGCAAGCAGCGCGCCACGCTCTGTGTCGGGACGTAAACCTTTACGCGCCGGTGACGCGCCAGATCACGTTGCCGACGTCGTCGGCCATCAGCAGCGATTTCTTGTCGGGGCCGATCACGACGCCAACCGGGCGGCCGTAGGATTCCTTCTCGTCCGGGGACAGGAAGCCCGACAGGATGTCGCGACCGGGGCCGGAGGGCTTGCCGTTCTCGAACGGGATGAACACCAGCTTGTAGCCGGACAGCTTGCTGCGATTCCACGAGCCGTGCTGGCCGATCACCATGCCGTCGGGGAAGCCGGGCAGGGTGCCTGATGGCATCCAGCACAGGCCGAGCGAAGCGGTGTGGCCGCCCAGCGCATAGTCCGGTTGAATCGCCTTGGCGACCATTGCCGGATCCTGCGGCACGCGGTCGTCCACCGTCTTGCCCCAGTAGCAATAGGGCCAGCCATAGAAGCCGCCATCGCGCACCGAGGTGAGATAGTCCGGCGGCGTCTCGTCGCCGAGCCCGTCGCGCTCGTTGACGACGGTCCAGAGCACGCCGGTCGTCGGCTCCCAGGCAAGGCCCACCGGGTTGCGCAGGCCGGCACCAAAAATGCGATGCGTGCCGGCGGCGAGGTCGAGCTCATAGACCGCGGCGCGGCCTTCCTCGACCTCCATGCCCATCTCGGCGATGTTGCTGAGCGAGCCGACGCCGGCATAGAGCTTCCTGCCGTCGGGACTGGCGAGCAGGCTGCGCGTCCAGTGGCCGCTCGGCTTGAACGTGGTGAGCCGCTTGCCCGGCGCAGTGATGCGGTCGGCATTGGCGACATAGGGGAAGGCCATCACGCCGTCGGTGTTGCCGACATAGAAGGTGTCGCCGACCAGCGCCATGCCGAACGGCTGGCTGAGGTTCTCCATGAAGGCGCCGCGAACTTCGGCGACGCCGTCGCCGTCCTTGTCGCGCAGCAGCGTGATGCGGTTGGCGGAAACGCCGAGCGCGGCGGCGCGCCGCATCGTCGCCTGCATCGCGTAGTGAAACACGGATCGCGGCGGCCCCGCGATCTGGGTCGCTTCCGCGATCAGCACGTCGCCATTGGGCAGCACCTCGATCCAGCGCGGATGGTCGAGGCCGGTTGCGAACGCATTGACCTTGAGCCCGGGCGCGATGGTCGGCTTCTGGCCCTCGCTCCAGCCGCGGGCGGTCGGCATCTTCAGCGTCGGGATCGCGCCTTGCGGCTTTGCCTCGGGAATGGCGGGCGTCTGGCCCCATGCGGGCGCAGGCTCTGTGCCGGACAGCTTCCGCCATTGCAGAGCAATGCCGCCGAGAAGCGCAACGAACTGCGCAAAAATGCTGGAAAAGGTCATGAGAAGCCCCTGTCGAACCTGCGGCACAGTCCAACGCCGGATTGCTCCAGGCCCCGCGCGGGCCCAGGCCTGATCGTCGACCTCTCCAGGTCAACCATGGATGTCGTCGTGCCTCATTGCGCGCGCATCCAACTGGGTGGCGGTAAAAAGGTCAACCTATGCGGGCTCGGATCGGGACGTTTATGGCGCGGATGGCAGCACGCCGAATTTGCATGGCAAGGATGCAGGCGCCGATGCAGTGGCGCACGCTGCCTCCTCAACGTCGTCCTGGCTTTCGCCAAGACGACATCGGAGGATATGGCGGGCTTGTTACATCACCGCGGCGACAGGAACGGGATGATCATCGGCACGCGGCGGCAATAGGCGCCGTAGGCGTCCTCGCCGAGCTCCTTCGACAGGAACACCTCTTCCATCCGCCCCTTCTGCCACATGCCGAGCGAGATCAGGATCGCGCCGAGGATCGCGGTCACCGTCCCGACCGCGATGCCGGTCGCCAGCATGCCGGCGATCAGGCCGGTGTAGATCGGATGACGCACGATGCCGTACGGGCCGGTATCGATGACGCGGTGGTCTTCCTTGTGGGTGATGGTGTTGGACCAGAATTTTCCGAGATGCAGCCGTCCCCACCAGGTGAAGGAGATGCCGGCGAGCACGATCAGCGCGACGATGTAGACGCCGGTGTTGCTGAACACCCAGAGCGGCTTCTCACCGAGCACTTCGGCGGTCCACGGCGTGAACAGGATGCCGCCGACCAGGATCGGGATGCGATAGCGGCCGGACTCCAGGGTCATCACCTGCTTTTGCGTGCGGCCCTGCCAGAACGAGGCGCCGACCCAGCTGGCGAGCCAGGCGAGCCAGATCAGGGCGAGCAGTTGCGTCGGCCAGGTCGTGGTCCAGCCACCCCAGGCGACAGAGAGAAGCTTGCTGAAATCGAAGGACATGAAGGTTCTTTGCGTTAGGCGGCGGCTTTAGCCAGCGCGCGAGGAGAGCGCGTGTTGCTTGATGGCGCCGGAGGGCTGCACGCCGCCGCGGGCGAGCAGATGGGTGATGGTTTCGCGCAGGACCGGCTCGATCGGGCGCGGCGAGTAGCCGAGCTCGGTTCGCGCCTTGCCGATCGAGAGATCGCTCGCGGCGAGCGCAATGCGCACGCCCTCGGCGGTGCCGTTGGGCGGCCGGCGCGTGAAGTTGTCGGATAGATATTCGAGCATGATGCCGGAGAGCTCAGCGATCTTGCCAGGCACGACGATCGGGAACTGGCGGCGGCCGCTCATCGCCGACATCATCCGCAGGATGCGGCCGAGCGGGACGCAGTCGCCGCCGAGGATGTAGCGCTGGCCGATGCGGCCGCGCTCCATGGTCAGCACGAGGCCCATGGCGACGTCGCGGACATCGACGAGATTGACCAGGAAGTTGAGGTGCGGCTGCACTTTCTTCTGGAGGAAGTACCAGAGCATCGCCGTCGGCGGCGTCAGGTTGTGGTCGGCAACTCCGATCGGCATGGTCGGCGTGCCGATCACGAGCGGAAAGCCACTGGCCGCGGCCTTCGCGGCGTGATGCTCGGCGAGCGACTTCGACCGCGTATAGGCGCCGGGCATCGCGTCGGCCGGCTGGAGCGCCTCTTCGGCTGGAGCGCCGTCGAGGTCGGTATAGGGGAACAGGATCGATTCCGTCGAGCAGTGCAGGAAGCGCGACACGCCGCGCTTCATCGCAGCCGCCAGCACGACCTCGGTGCCGCGGAAATTGACGTCGTGAAAGTCCTGCTTGTTGGCAACCCACATGCCGGGCAGGCCGGCGAGGTGATAGACCTGATCGACGCCGGCCAGCGCGGCATCGACCGCGGCGCCGTCCAGCACCGAGCCGTGAACATAGTCGACGTCGGTATTGGCGGCGGCCGGCGGCCGGACATCGAGAACACGCACCCGCTGCCCACGGGCGCGGAGCGATTCTACGAGATGATGTCCGATGAAGCCGCTGCCACCGGTAACCAGTACGAGAGCCATGAAGAAGGTTTGCTGTTTCGCTTCTAGAGCTATCGGGTTGAAAGGGAATTGGTCGGAAGAGGCGCCAGAATCGCGGCAAGGTCGCGACGGAAGCCCAGTGCAATGAATAATTTTGCCATGACAAACATCGGTCCCAGCAAAAGATGCGACGGAAACGTGAATAACGAGGCTTCGCGCCCCTCAAAAACCTTGTGGCCGATGGTCTGCGCGGCGAGGCCGAGCACGACCAGCGTGGCGAAAATCGCCCACATCGTCATGGTGCTGACTTGCGTCGAAATGGTCGTCGCGATCGAAAACAGCACGACGGAGACGGCCAGAATGCCGACCCCGAGCGCCATGTCGAGCATCAGCCAATAGATCAGAACCGGCAATGCCAGGATGACCGCCAGGCTGAGTTCCGTTCCGAACAGCGGCACCTTCACCAACGTCAGCGGTAGCACGGCGCCCGTGAACAGCAAGAGGATGCCGACCACGTGCATCGCCGTATTCCGGGGATCGCGATGGTACTCGACGTAAACGGCAAGTTGGCGTTGGAACAAGCCACCCATCTTGGTCTCATGCAGCACAGGGTTGGGGAAGGACGAACCAGAGCCTATAGCACCTGATAGGGCAGTGCACAAACCGGCACTATTGTCGCGCAAAACCGTGCTGTCGCACTGTGAAACAGGTCACAAAACGGTCAGGACTTCAATGGGTTCCGTCAGGCGTCGAGGCGCGCCTCGTCAGCGCTTCTTGGCGGGCTTTTTCGCCGCAGGCGCAGGTGCCGCAGCCGGATGCGCGGGTGCCTCCTCCGGTACCTTGGCAAAGGTCAGGATTTGCAGCTGGCCGTTGGCGGCCGAGGTCGGCTTGGCGCGGTCGAGAAACTGCTCCTCGCCGAGGCCGATCGGATGCAGCCGCTTGGTCGAGATCTTGAACGTGTTCACCAGCACGTCGCGGATCGCGTCCGCCCGGCGCTGGCTCAGGATCGCGTTGGCCTCGCGCGTCTTCGCGTTGGATTCGACATGGCCGACGATCAGGAAGGTGTAGGGCAGCAGCGAGGCATGAACCAGCGCATCCGCGATGCGGCCGACGGTCTGGTAGGACGCCGGCTGGATGATCGGCGTGTCGGCGTCGAACTGGATCTGCGCGTTGAAGGCGGGCAGCTTGGCGAGATCCGGCGCGATCGGCGGCCGGTTCACCGGACCCGGATCGTTCTTGATCCTCGCCTTGGCGCGCTCCATCACCTGCTGCTTCAGCGCGGGAAGGTCGATTTCGGCGGCCTCTTCGAAATGGTTCAGCTTGCCGACGATGTCGTCACGGGTCGGCGGCGTCGTCTGGGCGCTGGCTGCGCCCGCGAGCAAAGCCATGCCGAGCGCGATGCCTAGTCCGGCGGTGGTGAGCCCCTTCGCGCGCATCATCGATACCCCGCGTCGTCCACGGCCTTCAGGCAGTTGTTGCTGATGCCCTTGGGCGTCGAGACCAGGCAGGGGATCGACTTGCTGGTCTCCTTGGTCGAGCCGCCGCAGACCTTGACGATCTCGCGCTGGCAGGCGTTCGCCACCGTGACGCGTGCGGCGACGCGCTTCTGGATGGCGTCGAAGGCGCCGAGATAGTCGCTCTGGCATTGCTGGGAGAGCACATCCCGGTTGCGGGACAGACACTCCTTCAGCCGGGTCGAGTCCGGATTGACGCCGCGGCAATTGGCGACGATTTCCGCGCCGCAGCTCTTGGCCAGCAGCCCGATCGAATCGCCAAAGCTCATGGTCTCCGCCGCCGCAAGCGACGGCATAACCAATGCCAGCACGATCAATGTGATGGAGCCCCGGACCATGGGCGCATCTGATACGGGGAAGTTCGCGGTGGTCAAGGGGCGTGGTGGGAAGAAACGCGGCGGCGTAACGCCGCCGCAACACCGCAAGGCCTGCTCACGCCCGCTGCACGAAACTGTCCACGACCTTCTTCTCGCCGGCCTTGTCGAAGGCGATGGTGAGCTTGTTGCCGTCGATCTTGGTGACGCGGCCGTAGCCGAATTTCTGGTGGAAGACGCGGTCGGAGAGCGCGAATTCCGAGGTCGTGCCGGTGGATTTGGCGACCAGTTCGCCCTCGATCGTCATCGGCCCGCGCCGGCGCGAGGAGAAGCTGCCGAAATCGGGGCCGGAGGACGAGGAGGACGAGAACGTCGCGGCCTCTTCCTCGAAGCTGCCGTGGCCGCCGGCGCCGGTGCGGCCGCCGCCCCGGTTGCGGTTGGCCTGCGCCCGCTGCCAGCCCGGCGTCGTATAGCTGGAGCCGAACGCCTCCATGTCGTCGAAGCGGGAGGCGCCGTAGCCGCCGGTTCCGCCCCAGGCCGAGCCACCCTTGGATTCCGTGATCTCGACATTGGCCGCCGGCAATTCGTCGAGGAAGCGCGACGGGATCGTGGTCGTCCAGGTGCCATGGATGCGCCGGTTGGTCGCAAAATAGATCATGGCTCGGCGGCGGGCGCGGGTGATGCCGACATGGCCGAGCCGGCGTTCTTCCTCGAGGCCGGCGCGGCCCTGTTCGTCCAGCGTACGCTGGCTCGGGAACAGGCCTTCCTCCCAGCCCGGCAGGAACACGTTGTCGAATTCGAGGCCCTTGGCCGAATGCAGCGTCATCAGCGACACCGCATCCTCCTCGGCGCCGCCGTCGCGGTCCATCACCAGCGAGATGTGCTCGAGGAACCCTTGCAGGTTCTCGAACTCCTCCATGGAGCGCACCAGCTCCTTGAGGTTCTCGAGCCGGCCCGCGGCGTCCGCCGAGCGGTCCTTCTGCCACATCTCGGTGTAGCCGCTCTCGTCGAGCACGATCTGGGCGAGGTCGGTATGCGCGGTGACTTCGCGCTGGGCGCGCCAGCGGTCGAACTGGGCGACGAGGTCGCGCAAGGAGCCGCGCGCCTTCGGCTTCAGCTCGTCGGTCTCGACCACCGCACGCGCCGCCTCGAACAGCGGAATGCGGCGCTTACGGGCGTGGTCGTGCAGCATCTGCACGGTGGCATCGCCGAGGCCGCGCTTGGGCGTGTTGACGATGCGCTCGAAGGCGAGATCGTCGGCCGGCGAGTTGATGACGCGAAGATAAGCCAGCGCGTCGCGGATTTCGGCGCGCTCGTAGAAGCGCGGGCCGCCGATCACGCGATAGGGCAGGCCGAGCGTGACGAAACGGTCTTCGAACTCGCGCATCTGGTAGGACGCGCGCACCAGGATCGCGATCTCGTTCAGCTTCTCGCCCTGGCGCTGGATCTGCTCGATCTCCTCGCCGATGCCGCGCGCTTCCTCCTCAGAATCCCACGAGCCTGTCACCGTGACCTTCTCGCCGTCCTGGTCCTCGGTGCGCAGCGTCTTGCCAAGCCGGCCTTCGTTGTGCGCGATCAAATGCGAGGCGGCGGCGAGGATGTGGCCGGTCGAGCGGTAATTGCGTTCGAGGCGAATGACCTTGGCGCCGGGGAAATCGTGGTCGAAGCGCAGGATGTTGTCGACCTCGGCGCCGCGCCAACCATAGATCGACTGGTCGTCGTCGCCGACGCAGCAGATGTTTTTGACGTGAGGCGTGGCTGTCGGCGTGCCGGCCGCTTGCTCCGTCATTCCGGGGCGATGCGGAGCATCGAACCCGGAATCTCGAACTGTGGACTCATCTCCGGATTCCGGGTTCGGCTCTTCGAGCCGCCCCGGAATGACGGCCTTGGTCGCCGCCGGCGCCTGCGACAAAAGCCGCAGCCACAGATATTGCGCGACGTTGGTGTCCTGATATTCGTCCACCAGGATGTATTTGAAGCGCTGCTGGTACTGCCGCAGGATATCCGGGTGCTCGCGGAAGATGCGGATGTTCTCCAGCAGCAGGTCGCCGAAATCGGCGGCGTTCAGGATCTTCAGCCGCTCCTGATAGCTCGCATAGAGCTTGCCGCCCTTGCCGTTGGCGAAGACAGCGGCTTCGCCTGAGGGCACCTGCGACGGCGTCAGGCCGCGGTTCTTCCAGCCGTCGATCAGGCCGGCCAGCATGCGCGCCGGCCAGCGCTTGTCGTCGATGTTCTCGGCCTGAAGCAGCTGCTTCAGCAGCCGGACCTGGTCGTCGACATCGAGCACGGTGAAGTTCGACTTGAGCTGCGCCAGCTCGGCATGGGTGCGCAGGATGCGGCCGCCGATCGAGTGGAAGGTGCCGAGCCACGGCATGCCTTCGACGGCGTGGCCGAGCATCTGGCCGAGCCGGTGCTTCATCTCGCGCGCGGCCTTGTTGGTGAAGGTCACCGACAGGATCTCGGCGGGGCGGGCGCGGCCCTGGCTCAGGATGTGGGCGATGCGCGTGGTCAGCACGCGCGTCTTGCCGGTGCCGGCGCCGGCCAGCACCAGGACCGGGCCGTCCAGCGTCTCCACTGCATCGCGCTGCTCGGGATTGAGCCCGGACAGATATTTCGGGCCTACCGAGGCGCGCGCACGCGCGGCGATGCCGCCGGCTGCGGGCTGGTGGTCGGGGACGCTTGTGATCTTGCTCGGCTCGGTCATGCGAATCATTTGGCCCCACGATGGCACCGCGGGGTGACGGGAGGGAGCCTTCATAACAGGGATTGGTCCCTATATGGGGCGGCGGTGCAGGGTTTTCCACGTACGCGGGGGGGCGATTTGTTCCTCCGACCCTGCGAATTTCCGCCTAGCGTGGGCAGGAACCATCGTTCCCGCGTCGAGATTGTCTGGACAGGTGGCGCGGCCAGCCGCGCCGACGCAGACAAACATCAAGACGAGGATTTGACCATGCTTGGCTGGGTTGTGACGTTTCTGGTTATCGCACTGATCGCCGGTATCCTGGGCTTTGGCGGCATCGCCGGCGCTTCGATCGAAATCGCCAAGATCATCTTCTTCATCGCGGTCGTGCTGTTCCTGGTTTCGGCCGTGGTCGGCCTCGCCCGCGGCCGCACCAGGATATAGGCGCCTAACGCTTCGAGGGCATCGCCACGCTCCGGCCGATGCCCTCGGGCCGGGCCAAGGTGCTGTGGGCCCTGGCGATGCCCGCGATGCGCTGCTGGATATCGGGCGGAAACGCCGCAACGCGCCGCGCCTTCATGTCCATGTGCAGCGACATGTTTTCGGACGTCGCGGACAGCCAGCCTGCGGTGGCGTGCCTCATCTCCTCGAACGTATGCAGCCGCTTGTCGTCGGCCTCCAGCAGCCACACCAGGATCCGCACGGGATCGCCGAGATGGATCTCGCGCAGGTAGCGCACATGGCATTCGGCGGTGAAGGTCGAGCCGTGACGTTCTTTCTTGTAAGTAGGACCGATGCCGAGCTCGAGCCAGAACTCGTCGATCGCCCGGTCGAACATCACGTTGTAATAGGCCATGTTGAGATGGCCGTTATAGTCGATCCATTGCGGCTCGATCTGCATGATCGAGGCGCTGAACGGCTCGGCCTTGGGCGCAGCAGTGGCACTCTCCGGCATGTGTCCTTCCCCAGCTATGCGTCCGGTCGCTTGACTTGACCGGTTAGATGTCCTTTGCCACGGTTCTTCTGTCGGAGGAATTTCCGTGGGTACGACTATCACCAATAATCCGCCGCGGCCGGAGCCGAAAGCCCTCGCGAGCGCACTGGAGCAGCTTGCCGCACGCTTCGGCAACCGCCTCATCACCTCGCAGGCCGTCCGCGAGCAGCACGGCCATACCACCACATGGATTCCCAACCAGCCGCCCGACGGCGTGGTGATGGCGCAGGAGACCGCCGACATCCAGGACGTGGTGCGCATCTGCGCCAGGAACCGCGTGCCCGTGATCGCCTTCGGCACCGGCACCTCGCTGGAGGGCCAGGTCAATGCACCCGCCGGCGGCATCTCGATCGACCTGCGCGACATGAACAAGGTGCTCGCGGTGCACGCCGAGGATCTCGACTGCGTGATCCAGCCCGGCGTCACCCGCAAGGCGCTCAACGAGCATCTGCGCGACCAGGGCCTGTTCTTCCCGATCGATCCCGGCGCGGACGCTTCGCTCGGCGGCATGGCCTCGACGCGCGCCTCCGGCACCAATGCGGTGCGCTACGGCACCATGCGCGACAGCGTGCTGGCGCTGAAGGTGGTGCGCGGCGACGGCGAGATCATCACGACAGGCACACGCGCCAAGAAATCATCCGCCGGCTACGACCTGACGCATTTGTTCGTCGGCGCCGAGGGCACGCTCGGCATCATCTCGGAACTGACCATCCGCCTGCGCGGCATCCCCGAGACCATCGCGGCCGGCGCGGTGTCGTTCGAGACGGTGCATGGGGCGTGTCAGGCCGTGATCCTGGCGATCCAGACCGGCATTCCCGTTGCGCGCATCGAGCTGCTCAACGCCGCGCAGGTGAAGGCCTGCAACGCCTATTCCAAGCTGACGCTGCCGGAGACGCCGCTGCTGCTGATGGAATTCCACGGCAGCGAGATCGAGGTCGCCGAGCAGTCCAAGGCCTTCGGCGAGATCGCAAAGGAATGCGGCGGCGGCGACTTCTCCTGGACCACCAAGCCGGAGGATCGCACCAAGCTGTGGCAGGCCCGGCACGATGCCTATTGGTCCGTCAAGGCGCTGCGGCCCGGCGACAGCGTCGGCGTGGTCGCAACCGACGTCTGCGTGCCGATCTCGCGGCTGGCCGATTGCGTCAGCGAGACCGAGGAAGATCTCAAGCGCCTCAATCTGCTATCGCCGATCGTTGGCCATGTCGGCGACGGCAATTTCCACTGCTCGCTGGTCTGCGACACCAACGATGCGGGCGAGATGGCGCGCGGCGAGGAGTTCATGCATCGTCTGGTCGAGCGCGCGCAGGCGATGGACGGCACCTGCACCGGCGAGCACGGCATCGGCCAGGGCAAGCAGAAATATCTCAAGGCCGAGCTTGGCCCCGAGGCGCTCGACGCGATGCGGGCGCTGAAACAGGCGCTCGACCCGCTGAATATCTTCAATCCCGGCAAGATCGTGCCGGAGGCGTAGCGCGCGCCTGCTGCGTCGCGGTCGCGGAACTTTCGGCCGCCAGGCTGGTTCCAATTCCCGTCAACTTCCGATGCCTCAATGGCGCGGCTCTGCGGGGAGGATGCGATGTTGCGACCGGTCATTGGAATTGCCGTGATGGCGCTTGCCTGCATGCTGGCGGGCACGGCTCTGGGGAAGGGCGGTGGCGGCCATGGCGGTGGCGGTCATGGCGGTGGGCACGGAGGCGGTCATGGCGGCGGGCATGGCGGTGGCCACCATGGTGGCGGCGGCCATTTTGGCGGTCATGGCTTCGGGCATGCGCATGGCGGCGGACATCATGGCGGACCGCGCTTCGCAACGGGAGCTCGGCATGGTGGTCCGAACTTCGGTCAGATGCGCAATGCGGCCGTGCGCCCGGCGAATTTCCGCAACGCCCTCAACGCGCATTCCAGCGCCTTCCGCAACGGCCGTCTGATCGGTAATCCGGCGGCGCGAGCCCAGATCGCAGCGGCGGCCGCGCTCGCCGGCTGGCATGGCGCCAGCAGCGGATGGTGGCAACATCCGGGCGGCGGTTATGGCTGGGTCGGACCGCTGTTCTGGCCGTTCGCCTATAACGATCTCTACGACTACACGATCTGGGGCGACGGTCTCGGCTTCTGGGGCTACGGCTACCCGGACATCTATGCCGGCATCTTCGGGCCCTATGGCTATGACGGTCTTTCGGCCTATCTGCCGCAGCGGCCGCCGGGACGGCGGCAAGCGCGCGGCGTTGCGCTGGATCAGCTTTGCGGCAGCGACCGCCGCGAGATCGTCGGTCTGCCGATCGACCAGATCGCCGCCGCGGTGCAGCCGAGCGAGGCGCAAGGCGCAAGCCTCGACGAACTCGGCAACGCCTCGATCCTGGCGGCGGGCATGATCCGCGCGTCCTGCCCGGCGCAGGTCGCAGCGACGGCGCCCGGTCGGCTGGCGGCGATGCAGCAGCGCATCGAGGCGATGGCGAAAGCCGTCGATCTCGTTCAGCCCGCCCTGGATAAATTCTACGGCTCGCTCACGGACGAGCAGAAGGCGCGCTTCAATGCGCTGGCTGACGACCAGCGTCGTGCGACAGCTTCCAGCAACACCGAGGGATCGCTGGTCCAGAATTGCGGTGCGTCTGCTGCGCTCGATTGGCCCGGCGCCGACATCGAGGCGCGGCTGCACCCCAACGACACCCAGCGCGCTGCTCTACAGGTGCTTCAGGATACCAGCGCCAGGGTCAGCGCATCGCTCAAGGCGGCCTGCCAGCCCAACGAGGTGATGACGCCGCCGGCGCGAATGGTCGCGGTACGCAAGCGGCTCGACCTGATGCTCGACGGCGTCAAGTCGGTTCGCGCAGCGCTGGAGGATTTCTACGGCACGCTGAATGACGAACAGAAGGCACAGTTCGAGGCCATCGGGCCACGTCGGACGTCGTGAATGCGTATCGAGCCAGGGAGCGTAGCGGAAAAATTGCCTCGCCGATCTCGATAGGCCTCTCTATGCTCAAGCGAGCCTGAAGAACGGTGATACAGCGGCTGGAAGACCGTGGGTGGTGGGGCGATGAAGTGGTTCGCGAGGCAGAACGCGGCGGACATCTGGGACGAGACGATCGAAGGGCCGCTCGGCGACATCGAGGCCGCCGCGCGTATCCGCGCCATCTGTGAGGCCGCGGCGTTGAGCGCGGCAGGTTCCGCGCGCAACGACAAGCGCGAGAGCGGGCGTTACGAGCGCGCGGCCAAGGTCGCGATGGAAATCGCGATGAAGATCTCGGACGGATTGATGCGCGATGATGCGGTCCATCGCATCGTCGATCTCTGCATGATGGCGAACGATCTCAAGACGGCGCAGATCCTGTTTCGTGCGATCCATGCCAGCTGGATTCGCGAAACGATCCAGCGGGATCACCCCACACTGCTGCAGTGATGGCTGACTGTTGACGCATTGAAGTTGCGCTCCCTCCCCCGCTTGCGGGCGAGGGTTGGGGAGAGGGTGTTTCCACGGTGGGACTCCCCAAGAGGATAGAGCCCTCACCCGCCACGCTCTTGCGAGCGTGGCGACCTCTCCCGCAAGCGGGAGAGGTGCATCGAGCCCGCTGCTCGATCTCGCCTATTGCACTTTCGCCAGCTTGCGCACCGCCTCGTCCACGCTGTGGAAGACGTGCTCGCGGGGCAGGGCGTCGAACAATCTGAAGCGTTCGAACGCGTTCTGGGCGCGGACCGATTCCAGCCGCGCCAGTGCGACCGTGACGCCCTGTTCGCTGCACGCCTTGAACACGTCGAGCAAAATCTGCGCGGCGGTGAAGTCGATCTCGACCATGCCGCTCGCTTCCAGCACCAGCAGTTGCGGCGTCGCCGCGCCGAGCACCTTGGTCACGTCGCTGCGGAAACCCGGGGCGTTGAGGAAGGACAGCGGCGCCTGCAGCCCGATCACGGCAACGCCTTCGATGCGCTCGCCGGCGATGTGCGGATGTGCGGGCCACCAGATCGTGGTGCCCGGCACGCGCTCGAACTCGACCAGCCTGGCGCGCGTGGTGCTCCAGATGCCGTGCAGCAGCGACAGCATGATGCCGAGGAACGCGCCCTGCTGGATCGGCAGCACGATGATCAGCGCGGCGGTGGCGGCGATCAGCAGGAACTCACTGAAGGACTGGCGGTAGATCGTGACGATCTGCTTCACGCGGATGATGCGCAGCGCGACGAACAGCAGGATGCCGCCGAGCGCGGCGTCAGGAACGTGCTGCAACAGTCCCGTGCCGAACGCGAGCAGCGCCAGCACGATTGCCGCGGCCGCTAGTCCGGCGAGCTGCGATTGCCCGCCGGTCTCGGCGACGATGCCCGTCCGCGGCGGGCTGGCATTGACGGGAAAGGCGCCGAACAGGCCGGACAGCACGCTGCCAGCGCCGGCGCCGAGGAAATCGCGGTCGACATCGGCGGGCTTGTCGGGATCGGACGGGAACGAGCGCGTGGTCGCGGCGGTCTGCACCATCACCACGACCGTGATCACGAAGGCGAGCGATACCAGATGCACCCAATGCTCCGGCGCAAGTTCGGGCAGGGTGAGCCGCGGCAGCGTCCCCGGCACGCTGCCGACGACGCTGACACCCTTGCTTTCGAGGCCGAGACCGATCGTGGCCAGCGTCGCGGCGACGAGCCCGATCAGTGCCCCCGGAATCTTTGCGCTGATCTTCTCCGAGACGAAGACCGTTGCGAGCACACCGAGGCCGATGCACAGCGTGAAGGGATTGCTGCGACTGAGCTCGCCGGCGAGCACGCCGATGCGATCGAGCGTCGGCCCGCTCGGCGATTTCAGTCCCAGCACGCCGGGCAACTGCGACACGATGATATGGACGGAGATGCCGGCGAGGAAGCCGACCATGACCGGCACGGACAGGAGGTTGGCGATGCCGCCAAGTCGGAAGGCGCCGCCGGCGAGCATCATCACGCCGACCATCAGCGCCAGCGCGACCGCGTACCCCTGATATTGCGGCGAGCCGACTGCGGCCAGCGCCGCGAGCCCGCCGGCGAAGATCGGCGTGATCGTGGAGTCCGCGCCGCAAGACAGGAAGCGGTTGCCGCCGAGCAGCGCAAAGCCGAGCGAGCCCGCCATGAAGGCGAAGAAGCCGATCTGCGGCGCAAAGCCGCCGAGCCGCGCGGTAGCCATCTGCTCGGGGATCGCGATCGCCGCCAAGGTCAGCCCCGCCATGAGGTCGCCGGGCAGAGAGTAAGAGGCGAGCGAGCGGAAGAGCGGCCATGCGTGCTTGGCGTGAGAATCGTGCGGCATCGAGGTCCCCGGAAAGCCTGTGTCGATCGATTAGACTACAGCATTTCCGGATTGGAAGGCGGCAGACGCAATTTCTCTACATCCGTTGTCATTGCGAGCGAAGCGAAGCAATCCGGAATCCCACCGCGGCGGCGGTCTGGATTGCTTCGCTTCGCTCGGAATGACGGAGGACATATCTGTCCTCCGTATCGCGCGAGTCCCCTTCAGTACCGGCCGCGGTCGTTGTGATAATCGCCGCCGCGGCCGCCACCACCCATGCCCATGCCGATGCCAATTCCGATGCCGATACCTTGCATCACTGCGCCGGGTGGCGGGCCGGGGGGCGGTGCGCGCTCGTAGACCACTTCGTCAGGCGGCGGCCGGCGCGGCTTCGGCGGCGTCTCGACCACCTTGCGCTTCGGCGGGGTGTCGTCGACGCGCTTCTTGATAATGGGCGCCACTGTCGGGTTGACCGGCGTTGCCGGTGTCGATGGCGCCGTGCACGGGCAGGTCGGCGCCATTGCAACGGCGACCGGAGCGGGCGTGGCTGCGACCGTCGCGGGCAGGACGTAGTTGCGGTTCTGCACCCGGAGCAGCAGCCTGCGCGCGGTTGCGGCGAGGTCGCTGTTGTCCCAGTTCGCGAGGTAGGCCTCGAACGAGGCGCGGGTGTTGATCGCCACCGCGCGCTCCCAGGCCAGCATCTGGCGCCGGCGCTCGAGCACCGTGCGCAGGCGCGGCGTGCGGGCGTCCTGCGTGTACAGCTCGATATAGGCCTGGTACGCCTCGGCGGTGTCGTCGGCGATCACGAGCTCATAGGCGACCTTCGGCTCCTTGCCCTGCAGATCCTTGCGCCAGTCCGCGACGCTGCGCGTGCCGCCGGCGAGCGCCATCGCGGAAGCGCCCGGAATGGCAGGCTGCTGGCTGCTGCTCTCGCCGCCGAAGAACTTGAAGTCGGTCGTCAGCGAGGAGCTTTCCCACGGGATCTGCCGCCCGTCGGTCGATTGCGCCACGGCGATGCGGATGCGTTTGAACACTTCCTCGATCGGCAGGTTCGGTTGCTTTGCGACCGAGAGCGCCGCGGTGGTGTAGGGGCTGTCGATGCCGGAGCCGTCCTCGGCTTCCGCGCCGGGCGAGGTCGAATAGGAAATGAACGAGCCGGGTGCGCCCGCCTTGGTGTCGACGATCGCAAGCCCGTGGCCCGCGCCGCTCAGCGCCGGGAACGGGTTGTTGCGGCAGGCGTCGAGCATGAAGATGCGCGCCCGCGTCGGCAGCGCGCCGAGCGTGTTGAGCAGGTCGTTCAGCCGCACGCCCTGGAGCGGAATGTCGGCTTCGCGCTTGGGATCGAGATCGACCGGCACCAGATAGTTCTCGCCGTCGATCTGAAGCCCGTGGCCGGCGTAGAACACCAGCGCGACGGTGTCGGCGCCGCTGGCGCTGACCTTGCCGGCGAAATCCGAGATCGCCGTGCGCATCTCGTTCTGCGCGAGGTTGGCCGCTGTGGTGACGGTGAAGCCGGCATTGCCGAGCAGCTCGGCCATGCCCTTGGCGTCGTTGGCGGCGTTGGGCAGCTCCGGTACCGTGCGATAGGCGGATTGGCCGATCACGAGGGCGAGCCGCGCTTCGGCCGCGGCCTCCGTCGGCGTCATCAGTTGCGTGAGCGCAAGCAGGCTGCTGGCAAGGAACAAATTACGAAGCACTGGACGGCGCATGGTGTCACCTCCATCGGCAATGGGCGCGACGATGTCACCTTTTCTAGTCGTCCGCCATGACCCTGTCTGTGCACTGGATCACGCTGCGCGCTGCGGCAAAATGGGCAGCGGAGCTGTCGGAGCTGGCGCGTCAGGCCGTGCGTCGTCAGAACAGGCCGCGGTCCCAGGGCGGGTCCGGCGCAAAACGCGCGGCGAGAAAGTCGATGAAGGCGCGCACCTTGGCCGGCGGACGGCGGTCGGGCAGGTAGACCGCGTGCACGGCCGAGGTCTGGATCTCCGGCTGGTCGAGCGGAAGCGCCAGAAGCGTGCCGGCGCGAAGGTCGTCGGCGATGATGAAGGTCGGCTGTCGGGCGAGGCCGAGGCCCGCCAATGTGGCCGCGCGCAGCGCATCGCCATTGTTGGCGCGCAAGGTACCGCTGACCTGGACACGGATCTCGCCGTCGACGCCGAACAGCCATTCCGCCGCGCTCGCCTGCTGCGAAAGCGTGTAGCCGAGGCAGTTATGCGCGGCGAGGTCGGCGACGCGGCGCGGCGTGCCGTGTTTCGCCAGATAGGACGGCGCGGCGCAGACCACGAGGCGGTTCGGCGCGAGCTTTCGCGCCACCATGCTGGAGTCGCGCAGCTTGCCGATGCGGATCGCAAGGTCCCAGCCTTCCTCGGCGAGATCGACGAGGCGGTCGTTGAGGCCGAGCTCGACGGTGACCTCGGGATGGCGTTCCGAAAACTCGGCGATCGCCGGCGCGATCTGCCGCGTGCCGAACACGACGGGCACGTTGACCCGCAGCAGCCCGCGCGGCTCGACGCGCTCGCGCGCGACCGCGGCGTCGGCGGCCTCCATGTCGGCGAGGATGCGCTCGGAGGATTCCAGATAGCTTCGTCCGGCCTCGGTGATGGACAGCCGCCTCGTGGTCCGGTGGAACAGTTTTGTGCCGAGCCGGGCCTCGAGCGCGGCAACATGCTTGGTCACCATGGTCTGCGACAAGCCGATGGCCCGGGCCGCGCCCGACAGGCTGCCGATCGCCGCCACCTTGGCGAAGACTTCCAGGCTGGTCAGCCGGTCGAGCATTGATCTCACTCTAACGGTGTGAGGTATAATTCCAATATAGCGGATTATCATTCAATTGAGAATAGATCATAGCTGTCTCCAACAAGGAGACCGCCATGATCGATTCCCGTACCGCTCCCTATGCCGCGCTCGTGCTGCGCGTGACGCTGGGCGCGCTGTTCCTCGCCCACGCCGGCCTGAAGCTGTTCGTCTTCACCCCGGCCGGGACCGCAAAGTTCTTCGGCAGCCTCGGCTTCCCGCCCGAACTCGCCTACCTCATCATGACGGTGGAAGTTCTCAGCGGCGTCGCGCTGATCCTCGGTGTCTGGACCCGCTATGCGGCACTGGCCGGCATCCCGATCCTGCTCGGCGCGATCTTCACCGTGCACGGCGCCGCCGGCTTCTTCTTCACCAATCCGAAGGGCGGCTGGGAATATCCCGCCTTCTGGGCGATCGCGCTCGCGGCGCAGGCCCTGCTCGGCGACGGCGCCTACGCGCTGCGTCCGTCCCGCGATGTCGCGGCGGCACCCGGCGAGCTCAGCGGCGCGCATTCGCGCTGAGGTCACGGCATCTGCTCAAACGCGAAGCCGCGGGATCAAGATCCCGCGGCTTTCGTTTTGTCCGCTTCACATGCGGCCAATCAATCTGCGTTCGGCATTGATCCATACCTGAATTGGATCGATCCGCGTCAATCTTGCATGGCAGGTCTTGTCGCTGCCGTGCGGCATGATCGAAAACGCCTATAAATACAGGCGTTCCGCCGCGGTTTCTGCCGACGCGCCTGCCGCTCGTGTCATTACGGCAGCCCCGGCCGCGTCCCTTGCCTGTGCCGTCGCTTTGGCCATACAGTCCAAGCAAAGGCCGCACGCAACGATCGCGGACGCGAACAAAAAATACCGGGAGAGACCGCACCATGACCATCGTGCCCGTGAACCGTCGCGCGTTCATCAAGTCATCGGCGGCGGTCACCGCCGGCCTCGTGCTCTCTCCCGCCATCATCGGCCGCGCCGAAGCCGCGACGCTGAAACTGAAATGCTCCTCCTCGCTGCCGAACGATCCCAAATATGCCAACGGCCGCGTCTACTATGACAACCTCGTCAAGAACCTGAAGGGCAACGGGCTCGGCGAGCAGGTCGAGGTCGCGTTCTTCCCTGACAACCAGCTCGGCCAGGAGATCGACGTCATCAATTCGGTGAAGCTCGGCGTCATCGACCTCATGGTGTCGGGCTCGTCGATCTCGGCCAATCTGACGCCGCTGGTCGGCACCTTCGACCTCGGCTTTCTGTTCTCGAGCTTCCCGCAGCAGACCAAGGCGTTCGACGCCGGCGCCGCCAAGCCGATCGAGGACGCGCTGCTCAAGGGCAGCAACATCCGCATCATCGCCTGGGCCTATAATTTCGGCTCGCGCAGCGTACTGGCGAAGAAGCCGGTGAAGACGCCGGAGGATCTCGCCGGCCTCAAGATCCGCACCCTGCCAAATCCCGTCATCACCGAATGCCTGCGCCTGATGGGCGCCGCCGCGACGCCGCTGGCGTTCGGCGAAATCTACACCGCGCTCCAGGCCGGCGTGCTGGATGGGCTGGAGCACGATCCGCCGACGATCCTGGCCAGCAAGTTCTTCGAGACCGCAAAGTTCTACGCGCTGACGCAGCACAATTTCTCGCCGCTCGCGATCTACTTCAGCGACATGACCTACAACCGCATGGATCCGAAGCTGCGCGACGGATTTCTCGATGCCGCGAAGAAGGCCGCAATCGACACGCGTGCTCATGGGCTTGCGGTCGAGAAGGAGGCGCTGGCGGCCCTGACCGAGAAGGGCGTGACGGTGGCCGAATGCGACCGCGAGGCGTTCAAGAAGCGCGTCGCGCCGCAGCACGAGAACTTCATCAAGGCGCGGCCGGAATCCAAGGCCGTCATCGACATCATCCGCGCGACGCAAGCCTGAGATGACGATGACAGCCGCCGTGCCCGTCTCGGGCGGCCGCCACGGGAGCATTACGCTGCTGCTTCGCCTCAGCGACGCGATCGCGGCCATCCTCCTGGCCGCCGATCTCGTGGTCGTCTGCGCGTCCGTGCTGCTGCGCTTCTGCTTCAATGCGCCGGTCGAATGGTCCGACGACGTCGCGCGCGGATTGATGGTCGGCTCGGCCTTCTTCGGCGCGGCGAGCGCGCTTGCGCGCGGCGAGAATGTCGGCGTGTCCTTCTTCCGCGATCTGCTGCCCCTGCGCCTGCGTACGCAGGTCGACGCCGCGAGCGCCGTGCTCGTCGTGCTGATCTCCCTCTATGTCGCCTACAACGCCATCAAGCTGGGCTCGCTGACGGCAGGCCAGACCACCGGCTCCGGCCTGCCGCTGGAGCTCACCTTCTACCCGATGGGCATCGGCGCGCTGTTCATGACGGTGTTCGCGATCGATCAGCTCTGCGCAAGGCCGCTGCCTGATATCGTCAGGGGTCTCGTTGCCGTCGCCGTCGTCGCCGGCCTCTATCTCGCCTGGGATTATCTGTCTCCGTCCTCGGTGCCGTCGGCGGGCACGTTGATGTTGATCGGCTTCTTCGCAACGCTGTTCGGCGGCCTGCCGATCGGCTTTGCGCTGGCGCTGGCCGCGCTGATCTTCATCTGGGTCGAGGGCGCGCTGCCCGGCGTGATCTTCGCCCAGCAGATGGCGCGCGGCATCGACAATTTCGTGCTGCTCGCGATCCCGTTCTTCATCCTCGTCGGCTACCTCATGGAAGCCAACGGCATGTCGGTGCGCCTGATCGAGCTGTTGCAGCGCGGGGTCGGCCGCATGCGCGGTGGGCTGAACGTCGTGATGGTGGCCTCGATGGTGCTGTTCTCCGGCATCTCAGGCTCGAAGATGGCCGACGTCGCCGCGGTCGGCTCGGTGCTGATTCCGGCGGCCCGCCGCTCGAAGCAGAATCCGGGCGGCGCGGTGGCGCTGCTGGCGGCGTCCGCGGTGATGGCGGAAACCATTCCGCCCTGCATCAACCTGATCATCCTCGGCTTTGTGGCGAACCTGTCGATCGGCGGCCTGTTCGTCGCAGGGCTCCTGCCGGCGGCGCTGATGGCGCTGGTCCTGATCGCGGTGTCCATCATCTTCGGCAAGCGGCCGGCGGAGGCCGAGGACGTTGCGCCGCAGATGCCGGTGTCGGGCCTGTGGAGCGGCGCGATCGCCTCGTTCGGCCTGATCTTCATGATCTTCTTCGGCTTCAAGAGCGGCTTTGCCACGGCCACCGAAATCTCCGCGTTCGCCGTGGCCTATGCGCTGGTCGTCGGCAGCCTGGTGTTCCGCGAGCTCGGCTTCAAATCGGCCGCGCACAGTTTCGTGCAGGCCGCAACGCGCGCAGGGCTCGTGCTGTTCATCGTCGCCGCCGCGCAATCGCTGGCCTTCACGCTGACCTTGCAGCAGGTGCCGCACGCGGTCGGCGACTTCATGCTCGGATTATCGAAGACCAGCGGCGTCTGGCTGTTCATCCTGCTCGCGATCGCCGTGCTGATCGTGATGGGCTCGGTGCTGGAAGGCGCGGCCGCGCTGATCATCTTCGGGCCGCTGCTT
Organism: Bradyrhizobium sp. USDA 3311; assembly: GCF_054062495.1. Classification (NCBI taxonomy): domain Bacteria; kingdom Pseudomonadati; phylum Pseudomonadota; class Alphaproteobacteria; order Hyphomicrobiales; family Nitrobacteraceae; genus Bradyrhizobium; species Bradyrhizobium sp. USDA 3311. The sequence continues at coordinate 3,931,624 of NZ_JBSSFI010000001.1, forward strand.
TTGCCGGTAGCGGTGCAGCTCGGCATCGATCCCCTGCATTTCGGCGTGGTGCTGGTCATCGCGATGGGCATCGGCCTGTTCGCACCGCCGCTCGGACTCGGACTCTATGGCGCCTGCCTGATCGGCAACGTGCCGATCGAGCAGACGGTGAAGCCGATCATGGGTTATCTTGGCCTCTTGTTCCTCTGCCTGCTCGTCATTGCCTTCGTGCCCTGGCTCTCGACGGCGCTGCCGCGGGCATTCGGCTACTGAAGGAGTCTTGCCGTGAAAGTCCTGCTCGCCCACACGCCGGAGATGCGGCGGAACTACTACGGCGATCGCAGCCTGAACGGCCTGCGCGCGGCCGCCGAGGTGATCCTGCACGAGGGCGATCAGCCGCTCGATGCGGCCGGCCTCGTCCGCGCGGCCAGGGACGTTGACATCGTCGTCGCCGATCGCATGACGGAGGGACGCGGCGAGATATTTCCGCAGCTGCCGCATTTGCGCGCCTTCGTCCGCTGCGCCGTCGACATCCGCAACGTCGACGTCGATGCGGCCTCGAAGGCGGGCGTGCTGGTGACCCGCGCCGGCCCCGGCTTCGTTCAGGCGGTGGCCGAGCTCGCGCTCGGCTTCATGGTCGATCTCTCCCGCGGCGTGTCGCGGACGACGGCGGACTACCAGGCCGGACGTAAACCCGAGGCGCGGATGGGCCGCCAGCTCGCCGGCAGCAGGATCGGCATCATCGGCTATGGCAGCATCGGGCGCTATCTCGCCGAGATCGCCAAGGTGATGCGCATGGAGGTGCTGGTCGCCGATCCCTTTGCTGATGTCAGCGACAGCGCCATCAGGCAGGTCGGCCTCGACGAGCTCCTCGCCGCATCGGACTATGTCGTCTGCCTTGCGATCGCCAATGCAGAGACCGAGAACTTGATCGGGGAGGCGGCGCTGGCGCGCATGCAGAAGCATGCGGTCTTCATCAATCTGTCGCGCGGCAATCTCGTCGACGAGGCCGCGTTGGCGAAGGCGCTGCTTGAGAATCGTATCGCGGGTGCGGCAATGGATGTCGGCCGCGCGCCCGACCAGATGCCGACGCCGGAGTTGGCCAGGCTGCCCAACGTCATCGCCACACCGCATGTCGGCGGCCTGACGCCGCAGGCGATCGAGTACCAGTCGCTGGAAACCGTGCGGCAGGTGGAAGCGATCGTCAAAGGCGAGGCCCCGCCGGGCGCCGTCAATGCCGATCGCTGGACGCGGCGACCCTAAAACCGGTCCACTGCCCTGAACGTCCCGTCCTTCTGGATCACCGTCAGGAACACCTTCGGCGGGGCGTCGATCATGCGCATGCCGACGGTGACGATGCTGCCGCTGATGTCGAAGCGGCCGACGTCGTTGATGGCGCGCAGGAGGCTCGCGCGCGTCGGTTGCGGTCCGGCCTTTTCCAGCGCCGCGGCTGCGAGGCGGCCGGAGAGATAGCCTTCGAGCGACACGAAGTCCGGTGTCAGCGTCGGGTCGAACGCCGTCTGCGCCGCCTGGTAGTCGGCGACGAGCTTGAGCGAGCGATCCCAGGGAAACGGCACGACCTGCGAGACGATGACGCCTTCGCCCTCGGGGCCGAGCTCCCTGGCGAGCGCATTGGCGCCGACGAAGGAGATGTTGACGAAGGTCGGATACGAGCCGCTGCGGTGTGCGAGCTTGATGAACTCGGCGCAGGGACCGTAGGTCCCGACCATGACGATGGCCTCGGGTTCGGCGCGCTTGATCATCCGCCAGGCTGCGGCGACGGCGCGGGTGTTGCGCTCGAAGGTGCCTTCGGCGGCGAGCTCGAGGCCGCGCCTGGCAAGCGCGCGCTTCACGCCGACAAGTCCATCGCGGCCGAAGGAATCATCCTGATAGAAGATGCCGATGCGGGTGAACCGGCGGTCCTCGGTGAGGTGCTTGATCCATGCCTCGGCCTCCGCGCCGTAGCTCGCGCGGATGTTGACGACGTTTGGAAGCTCGAGGTCGCGCAGGAACTCGGCGCCGGTGAACGGACCGATGAAGGGGACTTTCCTGGCGCTGGTGATCGGTATCGTCGCCATCGCGGTCGGCGTGCCGACCGCGCCGATCAGCGCGAACACCTTGTCGTCCTCGAGCAGATGCAGCGTCTGCGCCACGGAACGATCGGGGTCGTAGCCGTCGTCGCGGCTGATGAGCTGGAGCTTGCGGCCATGGACGCCGCCCTTGCCGTTGATCTCGGTGAACGCCGCGACGATGCCTTGCCGCATGCGCTGCCCGAGCGCCGAGGAGGGGCCTTCGAGTGCGGCCACCTGGCCGAACAGGATCGCATCGTCGCTGACGCCGACCTCATCGCCTTTCGCAGGCAGCATGGCCGCGGTCAGCAATGCGACGGTCAAGGCGAGGTATGTCGCGGAGCGCGATCGTGTCATGTGGATGCTTGTCGGATGCTGGACGCGTTGGGGAAACGATAGTTCTGCGGGCTGAACAGGTCGCTAACCCGCGCCGCGACGACGATCCGTAAGACTCCGGGTAAAACCGGCAACTTACTACCACTCTGCCGCAACTTGCTGGGGCAATCGTTAACTAAGCCGCGCAATGCCGGACGACCAGGTTCCGAAATTTCGCAGTTCTTAACCCCGATCCCTGTCCGATAGTGGTTCCGGCGGCTCAACCAGAGGTTCGAGCGCGCCGCGCCGATGGGGACTTGCGGATCAAGATGGGCGGTCGCGATCAGAACGATCAGGATCGGAAACGGATGACCGGATGGTGGCGTGCCGCGCCGCTGCTCGGACTGTATCGCCCTGCGCTGGTCGCGGTTGCCGTCGGCCTGCTGTTCTCGATCGTGGGCGCGGCCGCCGTCGCGCGGTGGGAAAACCGCGTCACCAGGATCGAGTTCGAGAACGCGGCCGAAACCGAAGCGATCGTCATGCAGAACGGCATGAGCGAGTATATCAGCAGGCTCGTCGCGCTGCGCACGCTGTTCGAATCGACCAACGAGGAAATCACCCGCAGCGAATTCGAGACCTTCAGCACCCGCCTGTTCGAGCGCCATCCGGGCATGCTGCGCATCGCCTGGCTGCCGCGCGTCAACCGCAAGGAGCGCGCCGAATACGAGGCTGCCGCGATCACGGACGGCGTGTCCGGCTATCGCATCAAGTCGCTTCAGGGCGACGGCTTTGCGACGGCGCCGCAGAGCGACGAATATTTCCCGGTGTTCTACTCGACCCAGCCGAAGACGTCACAGGTCTACGGCATGGATTACGCGACCGTCCCGGAACGTCGTGCGGCCCTGGAGCGGGCGCGCGACAACGATCGGATCGCGGCCATCCGCACCCACCTGTTCGAACCCAAGGAGGGCGGCCGGCTGCCCGACGTCCTCGTGGCCATTCCCGTCTACGCCAAAGGGACGTCGCGCGAGACGGTCGCGGACCGGCGCCGTAATCTGGCCGGCTTCGTCGTCGGCATCTTCGACCTGCCGATGCTGATCCAGTCCATTCGCGTGACCACCGGCGCAAGCCCCGCGGTCAGCGTGAACGTCTATCCGCCCTTCACGGGGCAGATCGTCAGCCTGGAAGAAATGTTGCCGGACTATGCGTCGGCCGCCGCGGCGCCGCAGTCGATGCGGGACGTGGCACGGGCACTGCACTGGTCGGGCAGTCTCAAGATCGGCGACACCGACTGGCAGGTGCGCGCCATGCCGACGGCCGGCGGCGCGCTGGAGACGTCCTACGACCGCGCGGCCGCGGTCCTCGTCGTCGGCATGCTGCTCACGCTGTCGCTGTCGGCCTATCTGATGCTGGCAAGCCGCAATTCGCGGCGGCTGTCGCTGGCGAACCGTCGGGTGCTCGAGCTCGCCCAGACCGACATCCTGACCGGCCTGCCGAACCGCGCCTTCTTCCTCGCCCGGCTCGACGATCTCAACGGCCAGCTCAACGACGGCGGTTCGACCTTCTCGATCCTGATGCTCGATCTCGACCGCTTCAAGAACGTCAACGACTCCCTCGGTCACGGCGCCGGCGATGCGCTGCTGCGCCAGGTGGCGCAGCGGCTGAAATCGGCGCTGCGCGCCACCGACGTGCTGGCGCGGCTCGGCGGCGACGAATTCGCCATCATCCAGGAGGGGGCCGAGGATCAGCGCACCTGCTCCACCGAGCTGGCGGCGCGGATCGCGAAACTCGTGGCCGAACCGTTCCTCCTGCCCGGACATCGCGTGGAGATCGGCACCAGCATCGGCATCGCGATCGCACCGGATCACGGCAGCGACCAGGAACAGCTGCTCAAGAAAGCCGACCTTGCGCTCTATCGCTCGAAATCGGCGGGCCGCAACTGCTTCACCATCTACGACGAGGCGATGTCGGCCGAGCTCGAGGCGCGCAACACGCTGGAAGGTGACTTGCGCGACGCCATCGCGCTCTGCCAGCTCGAGGTGCACTACCAACCGTTCGTCGATGCCCACAGCAGTGAGCGGCGCGGCTTCGAGGCGCTGGTGCGCTGGCGGCATCCGAGTCGCGGCCTGATCCCGCCGGACCAGTTCATTCCGCTGGCCGAGGAGACCGGGCTGATCGTGCCGCTCGGCGAATTCGTGCTGCGGCGCGCCTGCGAGGATGCGGCCGGCTGGCCCTCCGGGCTTGCGGTCGCGGTGAACCTGTCGCCGATCCAGTTCAAGGAGGCCGAGCTGTTCGAGATGATCTGCGCGGCGCTCGCCGATTCCGGCCTGCCGCCCGAGCGGCTGGAGATCGAGATCACGGAATCCGTGCTGCTGGAACGCGGCGTCGAGAACCTCGCTTTCATGGAGCGGCTGAAGCAGCTCGGCATCGAGCTCGCACTCGACGATTTCGGCACCGGCTATTCGTCGCTCAGCTATCTGACCACGTTCCCGTTTGACAAGATCAAGATCGACAAGTCGTTCATCCGCAACCTCACGCATCAGCCGCGCAGCTCCGCCATCATCGCCTCGATCGTGACGCTGGCGCGCGGGCTGGACATGTCGGTCACCGCCGAGGGCGTCGAGACATGTGAAGAGTTCGAGCGGCTGAAGGCGCTCGGCGTCAATTTCGCGCAAGGCTATCTGTTCGGGCGTCCGCAGCCGGTCGGCCAGATCGCATTCGACGAGTCCGTCCGGCCTTCGCAGCGCGACGCCGCCTGAGCGTTCGCCTCGAAGGATGTGCCGCAAGCAGCCGCGTTCTCTCGAATGCGATTGCGCCGGACGGGTATCCGCGAAAAGCGCTTGACCCAGGCATCGCCGGATGGTCGGTAGGATCGTCTAGGGATGAAATAAACACAACATGCGGCTTCCGTTCTTCTACGGCTGGGTCGTGGTCGCGGTGACGTTTGTCACCATGGCCATCGGCGTCAACGCGCGCACCGCGTTCTCGCTGTTCTTTCCGCCGATCATCTCCGAATTCGGCTGGGAGCGCGGCGTCACCGCCGGCGCCTTCTCGTTCGGCTTCGTGGTGTCGGGCGTGGTCAGCCCGCTGATCGGTCGCCTGATGGACCGCGCCGGTCCCCGCGCGGTGATGGAGCTCGGCGTCGCGCTGATGGGCGGCGGGCTGCTGCTCGCTCCGCTCACCAGCGAGCCCTGGCATCTCTACGTGACCATCGGCGTCATGGTCGGCGCCGGCAGCGTCTGTCTCGGCTATTCCGGCCAGTCGCTGTTCCTGCCGAACTGGTTCATCCGCAAGCGCGGTTTCGCCATCGGCATCGCCTTTGCCGGCGTCGGCATCGGCTCGGTGACGCTGCTGCCATGGGTGCAGCACATGATCGAAGAGACCGGCTGGCGCACGGCCTGCACCGCGATGGGCCTGCTCATCCTGATCGTGCTGGCGCCGATCAATCTGTTCCTGCGCAAACGCCCCGAGGATATCGGCCGTCGGCCGGATGGCGACGCCGCGCCGGTCGCAGGCGCTGCAAAGCCGGTCTCCAACATCGTCGATCCCGTCTGGGTCGGCACCGAGTGGACGCTCAAACGCGCGGTCGGGACGGCGCGGTTCTGGTGGATCGCGGTCGGCTATTTCTCCGGCCTGTACATCTGGTACGCGGTGCAGGTGCACCAGACCAAGTTCCTGCTCGATATCGGCTTCAGCCCCGGTGTCGCGGTGTGGGCGCTCGGCATCGTCAGCCTGCTCGGCATTCCCGGCCAGATCGTGCTGGGCCATGTTTCCGATCGCATTGGACGGGAATGGGTCTGGGCCATCAGCTGCGCGGGCTTTGCGATCTGTTTCGCGGCACTGATGGCGCTGAAGTTCCAGCCTTCGCTCTGGCTCGTCTATCTCATGGTGTTCGCGCAAGGCGCGCTCGGCTACGGCCTCACCTCGATCATGGGCGCGGTGGTGTTCGAGATCTTCCAGGGCAAACACCAGGGCAGCATCTTCGGTACGATCATGCTGGCGGCCCTGGCCGGCGGCGCGGCCGGTCCCTGGCTCACGGGTTTTCTCCATGATCGCACGGGCGATTACACGCTCGCCTTCGCGATCGCCATGGTCGTGAGCGGCTTGTCGGCGCTGTCGGTATGGCGGGCATCGCCGGGCAAGGTGCGGGCCGTGGCCGGACGGCTGCATAAGCTCCAGGGCGGACGCGCACAGTAGGTTCCGCACACATCGGATTGCCTTCGTCTCTTTGGCGGACCGTTAAGCATGTCGCGCCTTGGCGGGGCGCGGCGGGACCGCAAAAACGTCTTGGACACCATCGAAGCGCTAGCCTCGACCGATTTCCGCCGGGTCCAACGATGTCTGCCTCCGATTGTCTCGTGACAGAAACTCCGCAACTGCTGCTGGCTGCGCTCGAACGTGCCGACGATGGCGTCGTCATCGTGGATGACACGCAGCGCATCATCCACTTCAACACCGCCGCGGAGCGGATCTGGAAGCTTTCGCGCACCGAGGTGCTCGGTCGCGATGCCGCCGTTCTCACGCTCAAATGCCTCCAGGCCGACGCGGTCACGGATTTCCGCGACGAGATCAGCCTCATGCGGCGCGACGGCAGCCGCATCAAGGTAGCCATCACGCTGTCCTCCGCGACCATCGATGGCGCGGTCCATCGCATCGTGTTCGCACGCGACGTCACCGCGGAGGCCGAGCGCCGTGCGCGGATCGCGCTTCTCCACGCCGTCTCCGACCAGACCAACCGCGTGGTGATCATCACCGACACCGAGCAGAACATTGTCTACGTCAATTCGGCGTTCACTTCGCTCTTCGGCTATACCAGCGAGGAGGCCGAAGGTCGCCGCGCGGGCGAGCTCATCGCCGGTCGCCACACCGATCGCAAGGCCGTCGCCAAGCTCGTCAAGCGTCTGATGCATGGCGACCGCCGCGGCGAGGCCGAGGTGCTCGCCTACGACAAGGACGGCGAGGAGATCTGGGTCTGCGCCCGGATCGATGCCTTCCGCGACAAGAAGGGCCGGGTCAAGCACATCTTCGCGCTGCTCGAGGACATCACCGAGACCAAGCAGCTGCGCTCGCTCCAACAGCTCATCATGAGTGCGCTGGCCGACGAGGTCCCGATCGCCGAGATCGCCGATCGGCTGTGTCGCCGCGTCGAGGAGATTGCGCCCGACGTCGTCTGCTCGCTGCTTCACGTCGATGCCGCGGGCCTGATCCACCCGCTCGGCGGTCCCAGCTTGCCCGAGGACTATTGTCGCGCATTGGACGGCGTTGCGATCGGCCCCAATGTCGGCTCCTGCGGAACGGCTGCCTACTATGGCGAGCCGGTTCTGGCTGAAGATCTCGACACCGATCCGCGCTGGCAGCCCTACAAGGCGATGCCGCTCGGGATTGGCCTGCGCGCCTGCTGGTCGACCCCGGTCAAGGCCAAGGACGGCCGGGTCATCGCCACCTTCGCCTTCTACTATCGGGAACCGCGCGCGCCGAGCAATTGGCACCGGCGCATCGTCGATGCCTGCGTCAACCTCGGTGCGTTTGCGATCGAGCGCAAGGAGGCACGCGCGGAGATCGCGCGGCTCGCCTATCACGACATCCTCACCGGCCTGCCCAACCGCGCGCAGCTGCGGCACCTGATCTCGGCCGCGATCGACGCCTGTCCGACCGGCAGCCACGTCGCGCTGGCCTTCCTCGACGTCGACCATTTCAAGGACGTCAACGATACGCTCGGCCACGCCGCCGGCGACGAGCTCCTGATCCAGCTCGCGCAGCGCCTGCGCGAGCAGATCGGGCCGGAAGATATCCTGGGCCGGCTCGGCGGCGATGAATTCGTCGTGCTGCTGCCCCATCGCGACGCCGAGGGCGCGGGGCGTGTCGCGACCGGGATCACCGAGGCGCTGGCTGCGCCGTTGCGGCTCGGCTCCCGGCAGATGCAGATGTCGGCCAGCATCGGCATCAGCCTCTATCCCGATCATGCGACCGACATCGACACCTTGATGCAGCAGGCGGACGCCGCCATGTACATGGCCAAGCAGGCGGGACGTTCGACCCATCGGCTGTTCAGTGCCGAGATGAACGGGTTGACCGAGCAGCGGCTGGCGCTGATCGCGGCGCTGCGCCGCGCCATTGCGGAGGGCGAGCTCACGCTCAGCTACCAGCCGCAGATCCGCAGCTGCGACGGCGCGATCCACGGCCTCGAGGCGCTGGCGCGCTGGCACGATGCCGAACTCGGCGACGTCTCGCCGGCAAAGTTCATCCCGCTCGCCGAGGAATGCGGCCTGATCGAGCAGATCGGCCTGTGGTCGGTGCGCGAGGCATGCCGGCAGATGGCGAGCTGGCGCCGCGCCGGGCTCAGCATTCCCTGCGTGTCGGTGAACCTGTCGCCGATCAATTTCCGCAACGTCACGCTGGCGGCGCGGCTGGCCGACATTCTCGCCGAATACGGGCTGCCGCCGGACGCGCTGATGCTGGAGATCACCGAGGGCGCGTTCATGCAGGACAGCGTCGCCGCGCTCGAGACGATGAACGCGATCCGCGAGCTGGGCGTCGGGCTCTCGGTGGACGATTTCGGCACCGGCTATTCGAGCCTCAGCCGTCTCGCGCACCTGCCGATCCGCGAGCTCAAGATCGACCGCAGTTTCATGCGCGACATCGAGACGGACGCCGGCGCGCTCGCGATCGCCACCGCCGTGGTGCGCGTGGGGCAGGGTCTCGGCATGACCGTCGTCGCCGAGGGCGTCGAGACCAAGGCGCAGCGCAAATTGCTGGCCGATCTCGGTTGCGACGTCGTGCAAGGCTTCCTCTACGCGCCCGCGCTTCCCCCGGTCGCGTTCGAGCGCTGGCTGATCGAGCACTGCGCCGAGCAGGCGAGGGCGATGCTGGGGCGGCTCGATGTTGCGCCGGCAGATCGCGAGGTGGTGAAGCGCTCGGCGTAGAGCGTGGACTCCTCACTAATCGGCCCGCGAAGGCGTGCCATGTCCAAATGTGCGGTGCATCGTTCGCGTGGCACCAATCGACATCCGCCGGAGACGGGCCGCCGGCGTCGGCGCACAGCGCCGGGCGGCGATCGTGGTTTACGCCACCGCGGTGATCAAAACAATCCGGGGCTCAAATCCAGGCCATCGGTGAGCGAGAGCACGAACACGAAAGCGCACGCTCCGGCCAGCAGCAGGGCGTGTTTCGCCACGTCGGCGCGGGTGACCGAGACGACCGTCCGGGAAATCGCGTTGATGATTGTTGTCACGTCGGCCTCTCGATCTTTCACATCCAATGAAGCAGCTTCCGCCGCCGGCACCGTCAGTCGGCCCAGGCTGCGACGACCAAGGGAGGATCACCTTGCGCGGGTGCCGCGCGCGCGATGAGGACGCCGCCAATCACGTGAACGACGCCGAATCCCAGAAGAACGAGGACCATCAGCTGTGTTTCGCTCAATCGTCCCGCGTTCTTGCCCCTTCGCTTGTTCAGCATCTGACGAGCGAGCGTTTTCGTATCCGGCGACGGCGTCGGGTCACAAAGGTTGATTTCGACCCGATCGAAACCGAGATGCCGGTAGCGATGAATGACATTGATTGCCTCTCGGCGGCGAGATTCGTGAAGTGCAGCAATGATCGTTGATGCCAGGGAGCTCCGCGGTAGCGCGGGTACGTCGGTCTTCATGGCTAGTCTCCTGATGCTGCGCGGGTGGGCGCGTGCGCCGGGCCCGCCTGAAACGATTGAAACCTGCATCGAAATCCGCCGCCGAGGCGGCTCTGGCTCTCGCAGCGGCAAAGGCCCTCAGCGCGACGCCGATTCCGGCGAGGGCAACAAAGAGAATGACGCCGATTGCTGGTCGCATCCGGCTGGGCTGCGCCTGAGCAGGACCGGTTCCCAGAAGAATCGGGTGGTTTCGGACGTCGCCTCGTGCGGGCAAATCCCGATGTCTCTGAGGTATTCGGGCTTGTGCCTGAGGTCGGCAAGCAGCTCCGCCCTGAAGCGGGCGCGCTGGTACCAGGTGGCGAACAGCGTGAGGGGCGCCAAACCGCGCAGATCAAAATCCTTTGCGGGGGGAATGGTGTCGGACATTTGCACTTGGGACTTTGCCCGGGGCGCATTCGCGGCCTCAGGAAATGACGCGCGACGACCTCTGGGCTTTGCGGCTTCACCGCAGTCGTGAACTTGATCGTTCAGATGGGTCAATGCGATCTCCTGTTTGATGGCCGTTGTGAAGCCGGAGTCCATCAGTCGTCTCCGAAAAGGAGCGGTGCGACCGGAGGTGCCGAGTCCGAAGCCGCCCCGGCACTCGGAGCGGCAAGGGCCGTCAGCGCGACGTCGATCCCCGCAAGGACCACGAAAAGAACTGCGACCGCCGCTAGGAGGTGACGCGCGCGCATGACCGCTTTCCGGATGAAATTGCCGAGCGTCGGTTCACCATTCGGCATCCCGTCGCAATGCGATCAAAACCTGCAGGGGTCTTCGCCGGCGTTATTCAATCGTCATCGGCGCGTTAATAATGTTCGCAAGGGTGGCAATTGCTGTAGAGTGTATACCAAATGGGTGCGTCTGATTGAATCGGAGGCGGAGTGGCCACAACTACATCTGCGGCGTGCCCAATCTTTAGTCTCTCGCTTCTGGGACGTTTCGTACTGACAGGGCCGGATGGCGCCGTCAGCCTGCCGAACAAGAAGCTCGCGGGGTTGCTGGCCTTTCTGGCCTGCATGGCTCCTGACCCGCAGTCACGCGAAAAACTGTCGACCTTGCTGTGGGGATCTCACCTCGATGCGCAAGCGAAGCAAAATCTGCGACAAGCGCTCTTCAAGCTACGTCAAATCCTGGGTCAGGATGCGCTGAGGAGCGATGGCGAACTCGTGTCGCTGAATGCCATGGTGATCGCATGCGATGTGAGCCAGTTTGAGGAGCTTGTCCAGGACGGCAGCCGTGATGCATTGAGTGCGGCGGCGGACCTCTATCGTGGGCGCCTGGCTGATGACATCAGCGTCGGCGAAGAAAGCTGGAGCGAATGGGTAGCCGGCGAACGCGAGCGGTTATCGGAGCTGGCTCTGGGCGCTATGGTGACGCTCGGCGGGCATGAGCTGTCTGAGGGGCGTGCGGAGCAAGCCCTGCGAACCGGCCAGCGCGCCAATGCACTCAATAACCTGCGCGAAGATTCGCATCGCTTGATCATGCGCGCTTTGTCCGCAACGGGACGTAACGCCGAGGCGCTCAAATACTATCGGGACGTCGTTGCCTTGCTGAAGCGCGAGCTGAGCACCGAGCCCGATCTGGCAACCAGGTCGCTGGCCGCGGAACTGCGCAGCAATCACCCGCAGAACGCCGCGCCGGCTGCCGGTGAGGTCGCGCCGGAGGCCTCACCCCCGCCGGCGCTCGTCATGCACGGCGAGAGGCCGTCCTTGGTGGTTCTGCCGTTCAGCAACATGAGCGGTGACCCCGAGCAGGACTATTTCGCCGACGGCGTCACTGCGGACATCATCACGGCCTTGTCGCGCTTTCGCGCCCTTGTGGTGATTGCACGCGGGACGAGCTTTGCCCTCCGGGACAAGGGAATGACCAGCCAGCAGATTGCGCAACAACTCGGTGTCCAATACGTCTTGAGCGGCCAAATTCGCAAGGCCGGCAACCGCATTCGCGTGTCGGCCGAGCTGACCCATAGCGGCAGCGAGGCTCAGGTCTGGTCCGATCGCTATGACCGCCCACTGACCGACATCTTCGATCTGCAGGATGACGTCAGCAGCAGCGTCGCTGCGGTCGTCGATCCCGCCGTTCGCAGCGCCGAAATCGAACGCGCGCGTCGCAAGCCGCCAACCAATCTTTCTGCTTACGATCTCTACTTGCGTGCCCTTCACCACCTCTGGGGCGGCACCCGTGAGGATATCACCAAGGCGATCGACCTGCTTCGACAGTCTCTCAGCCTTGATGAGGCGCGCTCGCCGACGCTCGCGGCGCTCGCCTGGGGACTCGTCATGGCTTCGCCGCTTGGCGCACACACGTCGCCGGACGCCACGACCGAGGCGCTCAGTCTCGCGCGTCGCGCGGTCGAGCAGGACGGTACGGACGCCTTTGCCCATGCGGTGTATGGCTTCACACTGTTTGGGCCGGCCGGCGACAACGATCAGGGGCGTATTCATGCCGTCGAGGCCGTGAGGCTCAATCCCAGTTCGGCTTTCGCGTGGGGTACGCTCGGAATGATCGATAGCATGGCAGGCGATTACGAGAACGCAGTCACATGCCTTCATCGTTCTCTCGTCCTCAGTCCCTACGACAGCATGCTGCATTTGTGGATGACAGGATTGACGGCGTCTTGCTTTGCGCTCGGGCGCCACGAGGATGGCATCGCCTGGGCACGCAAGTCGGTTCAGCACAATCCGGGCAATGGCACCGGCCATCGTATGCTGGCGGCCAATCTGGTTGCCGCCGGCCGCCTGGAAGAAGCCCGCGAGATCACGCGGCGTCGCGATGCAACACAAAAAACAACGATCCGCGATCTGCGCGCCATGCGCTTTTTCAAGCAAAACGATGCTCTCGAACGCTACCTTTCGGCCCAGCAGGTTGCCGGTGTGGCCGATTGAGCGTCAAGCGCCGAGTGCAACGAGAAGCGTGCGACCGGTCATGAAGACGAGGATGAGCGAACCGACCGTCCACAGTGTCGCGCGAACTTCGTGGATTTGTCCCGTGAGATAGGCCAGAAAATGCAGCAGGCGTGAGGCAACGTAGCCGTAGAGCAGCCACTGCGCGAGCCGCAGCGACGGCTGCGTGAGGATATAGAGCAGACCCGCGACCAGGAAATACGGCAAGCTCTCGAGATCGTTCATCTGGATCCGGCGGATCCGCTCGACACGTTCGTTGGGAAGAAGCTGCGCTGGATCTGGCGCAGGATTCATCGGGGTCTTCTTGATATCCTCCGGCGAACGGTAGCCCCCCTTGGCTTGCACCATACGGATCACGGTCAGCCATGACATCGCCACGGCCTTCAAGATCATCAGGGTGGCGGCAACGACATACGTGGCGAAAAGGGGATCGTGAAGACTCATTCGGTCCAATTTGGCCCCCTTGTGACGTTTCCACGTGAGATGCGCGACCGCGCCGCGCCACCAGGCAAAGGACGTCACCCGTCCGCGTATAGCCCGGCGCGCTCGCGAACGCCACCGCCGTGGTGTGCGCGGGGCAGGGCGACATCGGCCGGGCAGCAAGAGACCGCCCGAAGGCGGTCTCGCACTCGGGAGAGAAGGCGTTCCGTCAGATATCAACCTGGATGGCCATGTTGGAGCGTACCCAATCGGATTGCCCAGCCTTTAGCCGCTTAGCCTGGAATTCTGCGAAAGCTGGATCGGCACCTAGTGCCGCCAAGGTGCGCCCATAAGCTTCTACGCTATCGAAGCGAGCGACGAAGGCGTAGTTCCCGACCTCGCCACCGATCACCGACCAATAGCTGACATCGGCCCCGTGTTTTTTCCAAAGTGTCGCGCCGTCCTTTGCAAGCTGTAAGATAGTCGCGAGATCGCTACCGGGCCTTGGATGCGAAACGAACTGCATGACAACTGCAGGCATTTTCCCCTCCAATGAAAAATGATGGCGCCAAACGACCCGGCTGGTCATTTGGTCCGAGGAGAATTCCAAACAGCGCGGCTCTCGCGCTTGATCTGGATCAACTCAATTTCTCCAGCCTGACGGCAGGCTGCCCGCTCTTGCGCCGCGGCATTGCATGGAGATCGCCCATGATCGAGCAGCGCAATCGAGTTGTTCAGGTCAGCCGCTTCGGTGATCCCGAGACACTGGAAGTTGTCGATACCCGCCTGCCGACCGCCGGCCGGGGCGAGGTGCGCGTTCGCGTACTCGCGTCGAGCCTCAGCTACACCGAGGTATTGATCAGGCGGCATCTGTACCCGCAAACGATGCGCCTCCGGCCGCCATTCGTCATGGGCTACGACGTGGTGGGGGCAATCGATCAGCTCGGCGAAGGCGTGCACGACTTTCAGATTGGCGACCGTGTGGCCGACATGACGGTGGTCGGGTCAAACGCCGAGTATCGCACGCTTCGGGCGGACGACCTGGCCCGCGTGCCGGTTGGCGTGGACGCCGCTGAAGCGGCCGCGCTGATCTTGAGCTGGACGACCGCGTACCAGCTTCTGCACCGCGCGGCCAAGGTCCAGCGAGGCCAACGTGTGCTCGTGCACGGCGCCGCCGGCGCGGTCGGCCAGGCGCTGCTCGTGCTCGGGAGACTGGCGGGCCTCGAGCTGTGGGGCACGGTGCGCGGCGAGCATATGGCGCTCGTCCGGGAGCTCGGGGCAACGCCGATCGACTACCAGCATGAGGACTTCACGCGGGTTCTGCCGGGCGGGTTCGATGTCATCGTCGACGGGGTCGGCGAAGACGGCTATCGCCGCTCATACGCGGCGCTCAAGCCAGGCGGTCTGCTCTGCGCCATCGGCTTCTCGGCGAGCGTGCAGGCACGGCGTCGGATGCTCCCCATCGTGATGGAGATCGCGCGCCTCTATCTGTGGAGATTATTGCCCGGCGGCAAGCGAGCCCGCTTTTACTCGGTAAATGCCATGCGGGCGCGACATCCCACCTGGTTCAAGGAGGACCTGGAGGAATTGTTCGAGCTTCTGGCAGAAGGTGCCATCCGGCCGCGCATCGCCGAGCGGATCTCCTTCGACGAGGTCGCCGAAGCTCACCGTCGCCTCGAGGCTGGCGGTCTCGAGGGCAAGCTCGTGCTGTGCCCGGATCTCTCCTCGCGACGCAGCCAGCGCTCCGCCTGACGCGGTGCGACGCTGCCCGGGCGTTTCCGCTACGGTCAGGACCGCCGCTCGGAATGACCGCCAACAACTTCCATTCGAACCCAAGACGCCGAGCCGGCTGTGAGCATGACGATCGGCAGGAACGGGCCAAAAGTAGCCCTTACGGTCCGGCTCGCCCTGAGCGAAGCCGGATCGCTCGCCGACCAGGGAGTGGCTCACTTCCGGGGCTCAACGACTGTCTTTGTTGATCCGTCCGGCGCTGCCTGCATCCCCGGTGGGCTTTGACCTTGCGGACTTTCCGGCTGCGCACCACCCGACTTTGTTTCAATCGGTCCGGTCCAACCTTGCGGCTGCAATTGACCTTTTTCTTCCGGCGCCGAGCGCCCAGTCGGCGTGTTCAAGTCTTTCCTCGGATCGGCTTGCGCTGTCGCAAATCCGCACGACACGGCCCAGCAAATCGTCGTTATCAGAATAATCCTCACGGCGACCTCCGCTTGGCTGAATGTAACAAACAGGCTGGGCCACCCTTCAGTTCCGTATTGCAATGCGAGCGAACGACCGATCTAAAAAGAATGTCCGTTTCGGGTCCAGTCGCGTCGGTTCGACAGGACACCGAGGACTTCCGGTCAAGCCTGGTGGACTGACATGATCAGCGCCGGTCAGCTTGTCTCAAACGGGCCAATAGGTGACATTCGAGATGGAAGGTCGCCAATGTCGGCAAGCGAATGCCTTCACGTTATTGCTCCCGCACGCCTCCCTTCCTTAGCCCATCGAGAATTTCATCAAATTCCCGACGAAACTGCGGGTTGCTTGAGTATCCGTAGCCAAACTCACGGAACCACTGGATCGTGAAATCTGGTCGGATCTTGTTCAATTCAGTCAAGCTCTGCCGCGCCGGCTCCAATTGCCCGCTGGCTCCGTAAGCCGAGACCAGATCTACATAGGCGTACCAGAATGCGTTGTTTATGTTGATCACTCGCCTGCAGTCCTTGGCGGCTTCTTCATATTCCTGAACGTGCAGGTGTGCATGGCAAAGGTTGTAATACCAAGAGACGGCAATCGGATCTTTCGGGCTGAGGCGGAGTGCCAGCTGAAGCGGCGAGAAGGCTTCGCGGGCCCGCCCGGAGAGGATGAGTGCAAGTCCTTTCTGAGCGTAGGCGATCGGAGAATTTGGATTGATTTCAAGCGCAGCGTCGTATTCAGGCAACGCCTCCTCAGGGCGCCCAAATACTCGAAGAGTGTCCCCCTTTACCACGTAAGCCAACGCGTTTGACGGGCTTTTCGCAAGAGCCCTGTCGATGAGATCAGTCGCTATTTCTCTATCTTCGGCCATGGACGTCGACCACCTGAAGCCCGCAGCAATGGCTAAGCACCATGCTTTCGCGATCATTGCATCGACGTTATCCGGATCGAGATGCAACGCACGGTCGAACAGGTCCTTTGCCTGCGCAATTTCCGTCTTCGACCGGGGCTCATAGAACTTTGCCCAGCCGCGCATCGTGAAGTCCATGGCGTCTGGATTTCTGGATTGGTCCTTTTCGCTGCGGCGGCTTTCGGCTTGCATGAGTTCAATGTTTAGCGAGCGTGCGAGCCGTCCCGTGATCTGGTCCTGCAAGGCGGCGAGATTCGTGCGATCGCCGTCGAAGCGATCGGACCAGATGTCGCGACCGCTTGCGGCATCCGTAAGCGACACGTTGACCCGGATCTGA
Source organism: Bradyrhizobium sp. USDA 3311 (assembly GCF_054062495.1). Classification (NCBI taxonomy): domain Bacteria; kingdom Pseudomonadati; phylum Pseudomonadota; class Alphaproteobacteria; order Hyphomicrobiales; family Nitrobacteraceae; genus Bradyrhizobium; species Bradyrhizobium sp. USDA 3311. The sequence goes on from NZ_JBSSFI010000001.1 coordinate 3,948,415, forward strand.
TCTCCGTTGCGCCGCACCGCGCCCTGTACCGCCCATCGGATGCCGAGCTCCTTGCCGAGCGTCTTAAAGTCGATCTGCTTGTTCTTGAATGTAAAGGCCGTTCCCCGTCCGATGACGAAAGCGCCGGGCATTTGCGCGAGATCGGTTGTCAGATCGGTCGTAATACTATCGGCGAAGTAGTCCTGCTCCGGATCGTTGTTGAGGTTTGCAAATGGCAGGACGACGAGAGACAATCGGGGAGCAACGTCAGGCCTGGCCGTAGCCTCTCTTTGCGTCTGTTGCTTGTCCGGAAACACATCGGTGCGGAGCGTCTTCCACACAGTCCAGTAGCCGACGAGACCACCCGCGATCGCGCCGATAGCGGCGATCGAGGCGAGCGCTCCGCCGATCAACTGCAATCGCGCCCGGAGGCGACTCTTTAGATTGCGAAGATCGCGATCGGATGGTGGTTTCCCCAATTGCTCCTTATCGGATGTCGCTTTGTCCGGTTGCTCGTTATCGGATGTCGGTTTGTCCGGTAGATCGGTGGAGACTTCCGAGTTCGTCATCGTTGCCTCCGCGCAGGAGCCAAACGTCCGGATTCCAAAAACTAGCAGATTTTCGCGGCTTTGGGTTGGTCAAGGTTGCTGACAAGTTCAAGCCTCTCTCAAGTTGTCGCTTGGACAATCGCCCCAGCCGCTGTCACTCCGCCGCCAACCCCGTCCTCCGCCGCAAATCCGTAATCGCGCGCAGAAAACTGTCGGCCGGCGTCGTCTCCGGATCGATCAGCCGGTGCAGGCGAAAGCCGTCTTCCAGCGCCAGCACGACGGAGGCCATCCACGGCGGGTTGAGCGTGTTGTTCTTGCCGTTGCTCTTCAACGTCGCCTCGACGATGTCGGCGATCAGCTTGCGCCGCGCGCGCAGGCGTTTGGCGAGCTCGGGCCGGCGCTTCTCGGCGCGCGCGACGTAGAGGATCATCTCCATGTGCAAGAGCGGCGAGCGGCCGAGCGGATCCTGCCGGCTGCGGTCCATCGTTCGCAGCGCCGCGATGAAATCGTCGAGATTGTCGTGCTGCGCGAGGATGTCCATATTGCGCCGGATCGACTGCTCGACATGGTCCTCGAGCATGGCGATGATCAATTCGTCCTTGCTGTTGAAGTTCGAATAGAACGCGCCGCGGGTAAAACCGGCGGCTGCTGCGATCGCCTCGATGCTGGCGCCGCCGATGCCGTCTTCCTCGAACACCCGCGCGGCCGCCTCGAACAGTCTGTCGCGCGTGTCGTCCCTGGTCGGCCTGGTTCTCACCCTTGACATCGGACGAGGTTAGGGCAGAATGCAACTCGATACAACAATGTATCGAGTTGATAATTTCAGGGGATGGTTACGCCGGGCAGTGGGGCTGCGATCGGCGTATTCGTGTCATGCGGCAACCGATTTGAGGTCACCATGAACGAGCAAGCGCAACCTGCCGGCGGCGATCCGCTGTTCAATCCGCTGTCGCCGGACTTCATCCGCAACCCCTATCCGCATTACGACCGGCTGCGCGCGATCGATCCGATCCATGTGACGCCGTTCGGCCAGTTCGTCGCCAGTCGCCACGCCGATGTCAGCCTCGTGATGCGCGACAAGCGCTTCGGCAAGGATTTCGTCGAGCGGTCCAAGCGCCGCTACAGCGAAAAGATCATGGACGAGCCGGTGTTCCGCAGCATGAGCCACTGGATGCTGCAGGCCGATCCGCCCGACCACACCCGCCTGCGCGGCCTCGTGGTGAAGGCCTTCACCGCGCGGCGCGTCGAGGACATGCGGCCGCGGATACAGGAGATCGTCGACCAGGCCATCGACGCCGTGATCGACCGCGGCCACATGGACCTGATCGAGGATTTCGCCTTCCGCCTGCCCGTCACCATCATCTGCGACATGCTGGGAATCCCCGAGGACCATCGCGAGGTCTTCTACAAGAGCTCGCGCGACGGCGGGCGACTGCTCGACCCCGTGCCGCTCACGCCGGAGGAGATCGCGAAGGGCAACGCCGGCAACATGATGGCGCAGATGTATTTCCAGCAGCTGTTCGAGCTGCGCCGCCGCAATCCCGCCGACGACCTCACCACCCAGCTGGTGCAGGCCGAGGAAGACGGCAACAAGCTCACCAACGAGGAGCTGACCGCCAACATCATCCTGTTGTTCGGCGCCGGCCACGAGACCACCGTCAATCTGATCGGCAACGGCCTGCTCGCGCTGCATCGCAACCCGGACCAGCTCGCGCTGCTCAAGGCCCGGCCGGAGCTGATGGTCAATGCGATCGAGGAATTCCTGCGCTACGATTCCTCGGTGCAGATGACCGGGCGCGTCACGCTCGAGGATATCGACGATCTCGGCGGCAGGAAAATCCCCAAGGGCGAGACCGTGCTGTGCCTGCTCGGCTCGGCCAACCGCGATCCGGCGGTCTATCCCGATCGCCCCGACCGGCTCGACGTCACCCGTCCCAACGTCAAGCCGCTGTCGTTCGGCGGCGGCATCCATTTCTGCCTCGGGGCCCAATTGGCGCGGATCGAGGCCGAGATCGCCATCGCCACGCTGTTGCGCCGGCTGCCGGATCTGCGCATCGACGACGTCGAGAACCCGGAATGGCGGCCGACCTTCGTGCTGCGCGGCCTGAAGAGCTTGCCGGCGAGCTGGTGAGGCGGCGCGCGTTAACCTCCGCGCGCAACAGTCGCTGTGACTTCGCCACACTTCCCCCTATATAAGGGGCTGTTCCGGCGCGCCTGAAGCCTTCCATGGGGCAAGGTTTGGCCCGGGTGCCGGTTTGGCCGAGGGGAGACCCGTGCAGACGACGCTGCTCGGATTGGCGATTGCCTTCATCATTGCGCTTCTGGCCGCGCTGATCGGGCCCTACTTCATCGACTGGAACCAGTTCAGGCCCCAGTTCGAGGCGGAGGCGGGCCGGATCATCGGCGTGCCGGTGCGGGTGGCGGGCGAGCTCGACGCGCGGCTGCTGCCGGCGCCGACGTTGCGGCTGCGCTCGGTCACCTTCGGCGGCAACAACGATCTCGGCCGCCTGCGCGCCGACAAGCTCGACGTCGAGTTCAGCCTGAGCGCGCTGATGCGCGGTGAATGGCGCGCCACCGAGCTGACGGTCAATGGCATGGCGGTCGATCTCGGCCTCGACGCGCGCGGGCGGGTCGATCTGCCGTCCACCGCGAGCGGCACCTTCAATCTGGCTTCGCTGGCGATCGAGCGCCTCAATCTCACCGGCCACATAGCCCTGCACGATGCCGCCAGCCGCTCGACGCTGGAGCTGAGCGACATCGCCTTCTCCGGCGACGTCCGCTCGCTGGCCGGTTCGGTGCGGGGCGACGGCCGCTTCACCGCGAGCGGCACGCGCTACCCGTTCCGCATCTCCTCCGGCCCGAGCGCCGACGGCAGCGCCACGCGTCTCCACCTCAACATCGACCCCGGCGAGCGCGCCATCCTCGCCGATCTCGAAGGCGTGCTCGCCTTCGACAACCGCCTGCCGAAATTCGACGGCGCGCTGACGCTGGCCGTGCCGGCGGCGAAGAAGGCCGGCGAGGCCGGGCCGACGCCCTGGAAACTCACCGCAAAACTCAAGGCCGATCCCGCCGGCGCCAAGTTCGACCAGATCGACGCAAGCTTTGGCGCCGAGGACAATGCGTTGAAAGTCGGCGGCGTCGGCGATCTCAGGTTCGGCGCCTCGCCGCTGCTGCGCGCGGTGCTGTCGGCGCGCCAGATCGATGCCGACAAGCTGGCCGGCAAGGACGACGCCGAGCCGCTGCGCATCCTGCCGGCACTGCGCGCCGGCCTTGCCGCGATCCCGCAGGCGCCGATCCCGGCGCAGATCGAGTTCAACTCCGACCAGGTCATGCTCGGCGGCCGGCCGCTCCAGAACATCGCCGCCGAGCTCAAGACCGACGGCCGGTCCTGGACCTTCCAGCGGCTTGAGCTGCGCGCGCCCGGCATGACGCAGCTCTCGCTCAACGGCGCGGCGCCCGGCGCCGACAGCTTCAGCGGCCGGCTCAGCGTCGAATCCTCCGATCCCGATACGCTGGTGGCCTGGCTCCAGGGCCGCAGCGAGGTCAACCGCCGCAGCACCCGGCCGCTGCGGCTTGCCGGCGACGTGACGATCGCCGCCAACCATCTCGCCATCGACAAGCTGAAGGCCGACATCGAAGGCGGCGCCATCGAGGGGCGAATTGCTTTCGTCCAGACCGGCGCGAGCAAGGGCTCGCGGATCGATGCCGAGCTCAAGGCCGACCGTCTCGATCTCGACGCCGCTGCGAGCTTTGTGCGCGCGCTCGGCGGGCCGCAAGGCGAATGGCCGGAGGAGGCAAGACTCTCGCTCGATGTCGGCCGTGCGATCTCCGCCGGCCAGGAGCTGCGGCCGTTCGCGGCGAAGCTCGGCTATGGACCGGCGTCGCTGTCGCTGGAGCAGTTGCGGTTCGGTCAGACCAGCGGCGTGACCACCGAGGCGAGCGGCAGCTTCGACCGTACCAAAGCCACCGGCAAGCTCGCGCTGAAATCCTCAGCCAATTCGCTGCGCGAGCTTACCGCGCTGATCGAGCCGTTTGCGCCTTCGGTGCGTACGCGCTTCGATGCGATCGCGCCGCTGCCCGGTGCGACCCGCCTGAAGCTCGACCTCAGCCTCGACAGGAACGCCGAGCATGCCGATCGCAGCGACGCCCGCGCCGTGTTCGATCTCGACGCGCCGCAGCTCAAGGCCACCGCGACGCTGGCCGCACAGACGCCGGTAGCGGCCGTCAACGGCATCGACATCGACCGCCTGCGCAACAGCGACTTCACGCTGGACTCGAAAGTCTCGACCCCGCAGGCCGGCGCATTGCTGGCCTTGCTCGGCCTCGATCGCGTGGTGGCCGCGGGCGAGGGCGCTTCGCAGTTCGAAGGCCGGTTAAGCGGTGCCTGGCGCCGGCCGCTGCAATTGAACGCAAAACTGAGCGGCGGCGGGCTGGACGCAGACGCGCAAGGCAGCGTCGAATTGTCCGCGCCGGAGCCGAAGGCGTCCGTGAATCTGCGCGTGCGCAATGTCAACCTCGCGCCGCTGTTCGGAACCGGCCCGGCCGGCAAATCGGCGCAGACCGTCAGCCTGTCCTCCCGGCTCTCTCTGTCCGGCAATCGCCTGACCTTCGACGATCTCGACGGCAGCGCGGCCGGCTCGCATCTGCGCGGTCGTCTGGCGGTCACGCTCGACCAGGAGACGAGCATCGACGGCGAGGTAGGCCTCGACACGCTCGATCTTGCGCCGGCGCTCGCGCTTGCCGTCGGCGCGGCCGGACGCGATGCCGGCGAGCCGCTGAGCGCGGGGCTCCTCGGTGGCTGGCGCGGCCGCATCGCCTTCCAGGCGTTGCGCGGCACGTTGCCTGGCGGCGTCGAGCTGCGTCCCATCGGCGGGACGATCCGGAGCGACGGCCAGTCGCTCGCGCTTGATGCGCTCAAGGGCGGCGTCGGCGGTGGCGAGCTGTCGGCGAGCTTTGACGCGCGCAACGGCGCGAGTGGCGTTGCGCTGAACGCGCGTATCGAGCTCAGCAATGTCGATGCGACCACGCTGCGCTACCGTGATCTTGCTTTGCCCAAGGGACGCGCCTCGGTGCAGATGGCACTGACCAGCCAGGGCCGCAGCGTCGCGGCGTTGACCGGCGCGCTCGCCGGCAACGGCACGGTGACGTTGGACTCTGCGGAAATCAGCGGCCTCAACCCGCGTGCGTTCGAGATCGCCATCCGCGCCAGCGACGGCGGTCAGGTCGCCGACGACAACAGGCTGCGGCAGCTGGTCGAACCCGCGCTGGCGGCGGGTCCCATTGCGGTCGCCTCGGCGCAGATCCCGTTCACGATCCGCGACGGACGGCTGCGCGTTGGTGCCACGCCGCTGGAAGCGAAGAACGCCCGCGCCATCGTCTCCGGCGGTTACGACATTCCCGCCGACCAGGCCGACATCCGCGCCAGCCTGACGCCGATCATGACCGGGCTCTCCGGCGCCCCGCCGGAGATCCAGTTGTTCGCGGCGGGCCCCCCCGACAAGCTCAACCGCACCGTCGATCTTGCGCCGCTGTCTTCGTGGCTCGCGGTGCGCACGATCGATCGCGAGACGCGCCGGCTCGATGCCATCGAGCGCGGCGAGCCGCCGCCGGCGACCGCGGCGCTACCGACGTTGGTGTCTCCGGATGCGGCGCCCGAGCAGGTGCCGGCCAACGTGCCGCTGCCGGGCCAGGATCCACGCCGCGCGCCGCCAAGGCCGAAAGCCGCGCCGACGCCGAAAGCGCCGCTGGGCGCGCCCGCAGCTCCAAGCCCGCCGCTCGCAAGTCAGCAGGTCGCGCCATTGCCGCCGCCGATCGAGGTGAGACCGGCGCCGGGCCCCGCGCCCGCAAAGCCCAAGCCGAAGCCGCCGCTGGTGCTGACGCCGTCGAACCCGTAAGCGCGAGTTTGTTTGGAGAGATCGGGCCGCGGGCCCTCTTAACCTCTCCCGCTTGCGGGAGAGGTCGGCGCGAAGCGCCGGGTGAGGGTTCTTTTCATTAAGGGAGTCGCTCTGCGGAGACACCCTCTCCCCAGCCCTCTCCCGCAAGCGGGAGAGGGAGCGCACCTTCTCCCTTGCCCGCCGGTAAACCCATTCCATCGCATTTGAATGAATTCTCGTCGGCAAAACTGATCTGCCGACTTTACCGGATTCTCGCGTTTGTTCCCTAGTGTCGGGTGTCAGAGGAATTCGGCGTCGCGCCAGCACAGGCGGGATGGCTCGCCAAAGAACGACCAAGAACTGGGGTGATCGACATGAACGGGGCGAAAACGCTTCTACAGGATCTGGACGACGCGATCGCGCGCGGCACCGACGAAAGCCGGGCACGCGCGCTGTGGCACGCGACCGACATCCTGATCACCGGCCGCTACAGCGACGACGAGATCAGCATGTTCGGCGAGGTCATCGGCCGGCTTGCCGACGAGATCGAGGTTGCCGCGCGGACGCAGCTCTCCGAATTGATGGCGGCCTGCGATCACGCTCCGCTCAATGTCATCGAAAAGCTCGCTCTCGACGACGAGATCGCGGTTGCCGGTCCCGTGCTGCGCGACTCCACCCGTCTCGACGAGAAGATGCTGGTCGAGAGCGCCCTTACCAAGAGCCAGTCGCATCTGCTCGCGATTGCCCAGCGTAAATCCATCGGCGAGGCCGTGACCGACGTGCTGGTCAAGCGCGGCGACCAGGAGGTCGTGACGTCGGTCGCCAGGAACGAGGGCGCGCGCTTCTCCGGCTCGGGCCTGCTGCACATGGTCCGCCGCGCCGAGGGCGATTCGATTCTTGCCGAGCAGCTTGGCCTGCGCAAGGACGTGCCGCGCCACATCTTCCAGCAGCTCATCTCGAAAGCGTCGGAAGACGTCCGCCGCCGGCTCGAGAGCGAGCGCCCTGAGATGATGGCGCAGATCCAGAGCTCGGTGACAGAGGTCACCGGCGATCTGCAATCCAAGTTCGGCCCGTCCTCGCGCAGCTACTTCGTCGCCAAGCGCGTGGTGACGACGCAGTACCGCCAGGGCAACCTCAACCAGGACTCGATCTCGAACTATGCGCGCCAGCACCGCTTCGACGAGGTGCAGATCGGCCTGTCGCTGCTATCGGCGCTGCCGGTCGACGTGATCGAGCGCGCGCTGATGGACCGCAACCGCGAGATGATCCTGGTGCTGTGCAAGGCGCTCAACTTCTCCTGGGACACGACGATGTCGCTGCTGTTCCTCGGCGCCAAGGATCATCTGATCACCGCGCGCGAGCTCCAGGACAACGAGCGCGAGTTCAGCCGGCTCAAGATCGAGACCTCGCGCAGCATCCTGAAGTTCTACCAGTCGCGCAAGACCGGCGCGGGTGCCGATGCGGGCCGTCAGCCCGAACTCCAGGTCCACTGAGCAAGTCCACTAAGCAGGTCCACTGAGCATCACCCGGGAATTGGCAGGGGAGTATTTGCAAATGTTGCCTCAATTCGGCACCGCCGTTCGCAAGAAGAACCTAAACAATGCCTTCGGCGCCGATGTCGGCGGCGGAGCTCCGGACAAGGCCTCGGTCGACGCCGCCTGGCTCGTGCTGGAAGCCGCCAACGATCTCGGCGATCACGCCGCGATCGAAGCCTGCCGCCGCGTCATCGACGCCGAGCTGAACGGCACGGTCGCCGGCAGCTCGGATATCGATCTCGTGCTTGGGTATTTCAGGTAAGATACAACAGGTCTCGTAGGGTGGGCAAAGGCGCACTTGCGCCGTGCCCACCATCTCTTCATGGTCGTAAAAAGTGCGTGGGCACGCTGCGCTTTGCCCACCCTGCAAGCTGTGCAAGAAGCCCCCGGATTACGCTGCGCTCCATCCGGGCTACGCACTCGAGCGCGGCGGTGGTGATCGGTTTCACCGTCATTTCCGCAACGCAGCTCCACGATCCCGAGCGGGCACTCGCCGAACAGGCACGGTGGAGAGCATGCTATCATACCACCTGGGATAGCGCTCGCTGTCCCTGGATTCGGGAGAGATAGCCATGAAGACCTTCGCTTTCCTCGTCGTCGGGCTCGCTGTCACAACCCTTTCGATGCCGACAGCCAACGCTCAGTACAAATGCTCTTTCAGTAGCGGCACCATTTCGTCCGTCCCGTGCGCCAAGCGTTATGCCGTCAATTACGAAGCGTGCCGAAAATACGTCATCGAGCACGGTTCGAGCTCGGCTGACGCCATGTGGTGGTGTACGAGCCAAGGCTACGCGAAATAGGGCTACACGAAGTAAAGCTACACCGAATGATTTGACGTCGACCGCGAGCAGGAGGCCGCCTCGGTGGCGGCCTCCTGCAACCGGGTGGAACGCTCAAGCGTTGGCGCCGCCGTCGACCGTCAATGTCGTGCCGGTGATGTACCTGGCCTTCGGGCTCGCCAGGAACGCCACGGCGCTCGCGATGTCATCCGTGGCGCCGTAGCGGCCGAGCGCCATGAACTGTTTCAGCGTCTCCGCGGTCGGGCCGTGCGCTGGATTCATGTCGGTGTCGATCGAGCCCGGTGCCACCAGGTTGACCGTGACGTCCCTGGGGCCGACTTCCCGCGCCAGCGCTTTCGTGAACGCCGATAGCGCCGACTTCGACGCCGCGTAGATGCCGAGCACCGGCGAAGGCACGCGGTCGGCGAAATAGCTGCCGATGGTGATGATGCGGCCGCCCTTGCCAAGGTGGCGCAGCGCGGCTTTGCTCGCGACGATCGGCGAACGGACGTTGACGTTCAGCAGCGCATCGATATCCCCAAGCGAAATGTCGTTGAGGCCGCCCAGGCGAAGAATTCCGGCGTTGTTGACCAGAATATCGAGTCCGCCCAGCGCAGCGACGGTCTTTTCGACCGAGGCCTGGACGGCGGCGACATCCGCGCTGTCGGCCTGGATCGCCACGGCTTTGCGTCCGCCGGCCTTGATGGCGTCAACCACCTTGGCGGCGCTGTCTGCGGACTTCTCATAGGTGATTGCGACGTCGGCGCCTTCCGCGGCTAGCGCCTTTGCAATGGCCGCACCGATACCCCTGCTTGCGCCCGTCACCAGGGCCCGTTTTCCTGCCAGCGTCATCTGTCTTCTCCAATTATGTAACGATCGACACAGAATATGTGGAGGCTTGATCGGCCGCGTCAAGCCAATTATGTGTTGATCATTACAGAAAGAGCTGCGATGGCGGGACGACCACGAGAATTTGACCGCGAGGCGGCACTCGAAGCCGCCATGTTGCTGTTCTGGCGCAAGGGGTTCGAGGCCGCCTCGATGCACGACCTCTGCGAAGCCATGGGCGTCCGCTCGCCGAGCCTCTATGCGGCCTTCGAGAGCAAGGAGGCGCTCTATCTTGCGGCGATCGAGCACTACGTCCTGACCTATGGGCCTCCGGTCTGGGACAGGCTTGGCGAAGGCGCGACCGCGCGCGCCGGCGTCGAGAACCTGCTGATCGGGGCGGCCGAGATCCTGCCGAAATCCCGCTCGGCACCGGCCGGCTGCATGGCCGTGCTGGGCGCCGTCAGCGACGAATGGCCGGCCTCGATCGCCCGCGCGATCAGAAGAGTCCGGCTCGACATGCTCGGCAATTTGCGCGCGCGGCTGGAGGCTGGCCTCGCCAATGGCGAGCTACCTGCCGCAACCGACATAGAGGCGTTGAGCCGGTTCTATCTCAGCGTCTTCCAGGGCATGGCCATCCAGGCCAAGGACGGCGCCACACCGGCGGAGCTGAGAGGCGCAGCCAAGGCGGCGATGGTTGCGTGGCCGGGCGAGGGCTACAAGTAGCTACAATTCAATGCTGGCCGAGAAGGGTGCAGCCCGAAACCCACAGGAGCGCGTCGTTGACGAGGCAAAACATCTCATCGGGATATGCGTTTGAAGACACCTATGGCTACTCCCGCGCCGTCCGCGTCGGAAACCAGGTCTTTATTTCCGGCACGACGGCTCGCTCGCCGCACCTCGACGGCGACGCCTACCTGCAAGCCAGGGCGACACTCGCATTGATCGCCGACGCATTGGCCGAGGCTGGCGCCGATATGCGGCATGTCGTCCGTACCGTGGTGTACGTGATCGATATGGCGGACACCGAGCATGTGGCGCGCGCCCACTCTGAAGCCTTCGATGCGGTGCGCCCGGCCAGCACGCTCGTCCAGGTCAGCGCCCTGACGCCGACATCGGCCCGCGTCGAGATTGAAGTGGTGGCAATCATCTCGGCCTGACGGGCCTCGAGCCGCTTGGGCGCTGCGATCCGTCGCGGAGCGCTGCTGGTAGCTTCTCGGAATTGCCTTCGATCATGGCGCCGACACACGCCGTTGCACGCACCTGTGATCAGTGGAACTCCGGATGCAGGTAACGGCGGAAGGATCTCTTCGTACAGCTTTCAGCGAACGTATTTTCTTCGCACGCTGATGGATGCGCATTCCGGGGAGAGATCGTCACATGAAGGAATTCAACGTTGCCGAGAATGGTGGAGGTTCGTATCGTCCGCTCGCGATTCTCCGCTGGGTCATGGTGGTCATATTCGTGTCCTTCGGAATGCAGAAATTCACATTGCAATCCGCGCAGGGCATCGCGCAGTTCATCACCAACAGTCCGTTCATCTCCTGGCTGTCGATCTTCGGCCTGAGGGGAGAGGCTTATGTTCTCGGTGTTGCCGAATTCGTGATTGCCGCGCTGCTGGCGGCAGGTAGCTTCAGCCCGGTCTTGTCCGCCGTCGGTTCATTCATGGGAGTGGTGACCTTCGCGATCACATGGTCGTTCTTCTTCACGACGCCGGGCGTCGTCACATGGAGCCTGTCATCCGATCCCATGGCGTGGAATCTGACCGGCGAGTTCCTGTTCAAGGACATCGTCTTGCTGTGCGTCTGCGCCGTTCTGTTTCTGGCCTCATTGCCGCGATCGGCCATTCGGCTGCGCACCGGCTGAGCGTTGGGGCGTCGCTCACCGCCGGATCCGGTAGATCACGACGTCCTCGCCGTGATGCGTCGTGCTCTTCTCCAGAATGTAATTGGATTTCTCTAGGACGCGGCGCGACGCACCATGTTCGACGAAGACCAGGCCGATGAGCGACGGCAGCGCGAGTTGCGACAGCCCGATATGCGTCAGCGCCGCGGCGGTCTCGCTCGCAAATCCTTGGCCCCAGAGGTCGCGTTTGAACGTATAGGCAATCTCGATCTCGTCGATACCATCAACGAGGATGTGCCTGATCCCCGCCCGTCCGGCGAATGCTCCGTCTCTCGTTCGCAGCACCCAGAGCCCGAAACCGTGCCGGTCCCAATGGGCCATGTTGACGGCGAGATAAGTCTTCGTCGCCTCCGCCGAACGGACACCGCCGAGATAGCGGGACACGTCGGGATCGAGATGGAGTGTGACGAGGTCGGCGAGATCATCGTCGCGCAATTTCTCGGCGGTCAGTCTGTTGGTGCGGAAGTGATCCAATGAGGTTAGCGGCGTTCGAAGTGAGCATCGATTGTTGCGCCGACGATGCCGTCCTGCCGACGTCTTACTCAACCTCCCGATCGCCGGTGTGACGCGCGGGGTTTGATCTGCATCAAATACGCGGATGACGATCGCGCCACAACCCGACTTCGAGGCTCACAGGTTGACAGGTGCGATGATCCCGACTTGGTACGTCAGCTTTGAAATTCGACAACGTGGCGTTTTGCCGAGGCAGCGCAGTCCGCGCGAGACGCGGACGTTCGCGACCGAGGACGAAGCCAAGTTGTTCGCGCGCGCAAAGCTCGATGAAGGCCTTTCTGTTTTTGCAGGTACGATCAATCCTCACGTTCCGAGGCGGCTCATTCCGGCGCCAGATATCCATGCGTGGCTCAACGATGACGGCGGCTCTCTACCGTCAGAAGCGTCGGGCATCGATTAAGCACGCTACAGTGCATAGAGATGGCGCTTGGGTGTTGCCATTTTGATACGGGCTTCAGGACTCCTGCCCGCGTAAAGTTCCTCACATTCGCGAACCTTATGCACCTGGTCAGCATGGGTGCTCATTTCTGGACGAGACAGCGAATTTGAACGAAAGAGCAAAAAAGGGGACGAGACCATGAGGAAGTTTTCGACTGCTGCGATCGGCTTCGTGGCACTGAGTATGGCGGCTCCGGCCATGGCGGCCGACATGGCCGTCAAGGCGCCGCCGCCGGCACCAGTGGTGGCGGTCTACAGCTGGAGCGGATTCTACATCGGGGCCAACGGTGGCTGGGGGCAAAGCCATGGTTGCGTCGACTTCGTAACGCCCGCTGGGACGGTAGCAGGTGGCTGCGCCGATCGCTCCGGTGGTCTTGCGGGTGGACAGATCGGGTACCGCTGGCAAACCAATCAGTTTGTGCTTGGTCTGGAAGCTCAGGGCGATTGGGCCGAGATCAAGAACACGCGCGTCAGCCTGATCGATCCGTTGATCTCGACCACAGGCAAGACCGACGCCATTGGGCTGTTCACAGCCCAGCTCGGTTGGGCATGGAACGCTTCGCTGTTCTACGTGAAGGGCGGCGCTGCCGTGACCCGCAATCGATTCGATATATTCAACAACGTCACCGGCGTCGGACTGGCTTCGGCAGGTCACACGCGCTGGGGCGGCGCCCTGGGTGTCGGCTGGGAATATGGTTTTGCGCCGAACTGGTCGGCCGGTATCGAGTACGACCATCTCTGGATGGGACGCGACAATTTCGGCTTCGCAGGCGTGGTCACGCCCGGCGGGTTGACGCTCACCGGCAGCGGGATCAGCCAGGATGTGGACATGGTTACGCTTCGGTTGAACTACCGCTTCGGTGGTTTCGGTGCTCCGGTCGCTGCTCGCTATTGAGTGTGTGTGTCTTCCCGGTGAACTCAGGCCCCGGCATCGACCGGGGCCTTTTCATGGGAAGCCGAAGAAAACGATGGAGGTCCGGCATCAATTCCTGCGATGTCGCAAGGCCAGGCGCGGGTGAATTGTGCGGACTCGTCGAGGATGCGGGCCGCGATCAATCGTTGGCGGACGCTTCCCGATGATGCCATCATGCCGGTGTCTTGCCCGACGGGTCAAGCGAATTCGGATAATTCGTAAGCCATTGATTTCACGACCCCCGTCTACTGTGCATGGGGTTGTTTTCGCAGTTTTTAGTTTCGAGAGGGGACTCTATCCCGCCCCCAACGCCACCGCGACGTTGTACGTCACGAGGCTCGCGGCATAGGCCAGCACCAGCATGTAGCTGAAGGTCACCGCCATCCATCGCCAGCTTCCGGTCTCGCGCCGGATCACGGCCAGCGTCGAGGCGCATTGCGGGGCGAAGATGTACCAGGCCAGCATCGACAGCGCGGTGGCGAGCGACCATTTCGTCGCCAGCACCTGGCCGATCTGCTCGGCCGCTTCCTTGCCGCCTTCGATCGCATAGACCGTGCCGAGCGCTGCGACCGCGACCTCGCGCGCCGCCATGCCCGGGATCAGGGCGACCGCGATCTGCCAGTTGAAGCCGACGGGGGCGAGCAGCGGCTCGAGCGCCTTGCCGATGATGGCGGCAAGGCTGAAGTCGATGCCGGGCTCGGTCGCGCCCGCCGGCGGCTGCGGGAACGAGGCCAGGAACCAGATCAGCACCATCATCGAGAAGATCGTGGTGCCGGCGCGGTGGAGGAACATCTTGGCCCGCGTGTAGACGCCGATCGCGATCGATTTCAGCCGCGGCATCTTGTAGTCCGGCAGCTCCAGCATGAACGGTGCCGGCGCGTAGTCGCGCAGCATGAAGAACTTGATCAGGAACGAGACGGCAAGCGCGCTGACGATGCCGGCGGCGTAAAGGCCGAACATCACGAGGCCCTGGAGGTTGATGAAGCCCCAGACGTCCTTCGCCGGAATGAAGGCCGAGATGATCAGCGTGTAGACCGGGATGCGCGCCGAGCAGGTCATCAGTGGCGCGATCAGGATCGTGGTCAGCCGGTCGCGCTTGTTGTCGATCACGCGCGTCGCCATGATGCCGGGAATGGCGCAGGCAAAGCTCGACAGCAGCGGGATGAAGGCGCGGCCGTGCAGGCCGGCGCCGCCCATGATGCGGTCCATCAGGAACGCGGCGCGCGCCATGTAGCCGAAATCTTCCAGCAGCAGGATGAACAGGAAGATGATGATGATCTGCGGCAGGAACACGATCACGCTGCCGACGCCCGAGATCACGCCGTTCTGGAGGAAGCTCTGGAGCAGGCCGGCGGGCAGGGTGGTGTGCACGAACTCGCCGAGCGCGTCGAAGCCGGAATTGAGCAGCTCCATCAGCGGCTGCGCCCAGGCGAACACCGCCTGGAACATCACGAACAGGATCAGCGCCAGCACGATGAGGCCGCCGACGGGATGCAGCACCACCGCGTCGATCCGCGCGGTCCAGGTGTCAGGCCGGCTCGGCAAGCTGACGCAGTCGGCGATGATGCGGTCGGCCTCGCGCTGGGTGGAGCGCAATTCGCCGACGCTGAGCGCGCGCCAGGTGTTCTCCGCAGGCTCGGTGGCGAGCGTGGCCGAGATCTCGTCGGTCAGCGTCAACAGATCGGCCGTGCCGCCCTTGCGCACCGCGATCGAGGTGACCACGGGCACGCCGAGCTCCTTGGCGAGCCGCTCGACGTCGACCGTGATGCCGCGGCGCGCGGCGATGTCGAACATGTTGAGCACGAGGATCATCGGCCGGCCGGTGCGCTTGAGCTCCAGCAGCAGGCGGATGGTCAAGCGCAGATTGGTGGAATCGGCCACGCACAGCACGAGGTCGGGCACGGTCTCGCCGGAGGCCTTGCCGAGCACGAAGTCGCGGGTGATCTCCTCGTCCGGGCTGCGGCCGCGCAGCGAATAGGTGCCGGGCAGGTCGACCACCGAGACCTGGCGTCCCTGGGGCGTGACGAAGAAGCCTTCCTTGCGCTCGACGGTGACGCCCGGATAGTTCGCGACCTTCTGCCGGCTGCCGGTCAGGGCATTGAACAGCGAGGTCTTGCCGCTGTTTGGCGTGCCGACCAGGGCGAGATGCAGGAGGGGTGCTTCCATGATTTTCAACGATCTGGGATCAAAGGCCTGAGGTCAGGGGGCGGCCGCCTCAGGCGACGATGATGGCCATGGCTTCGCGCCGACGGACCGCGATCGTGATGCTGTCGACCCGCACGGCGATGGGATCGCGCCCGACCAGCCCCTCATGCAGGACCTCGACCCGGGCCCCCTCGACGAAGCCGAGTTCGATCAGCCGGCTCTCGAGCTCGATGTCCGAGAGCGCCGAACCGGTGTCCCTGGCGGACAGGTGCTGGATGACGCCGGTGTAGCCGCGCAGGGCCAGACCCAGCGGCATGTGAGGGCGCGTATCATTGGTGTCGGTCATGCCCTGTATTTTCAACGCAGGGCATTGAGGTCAAGCGCGCTTGCTCGCCGGAAGCTGCACCTTAGAGTGATTTTAAAGTGCGAACGCCCCGACGCGCCGAAAAGACGCCTTGCCGGCTATTGGGCCGGGACCTTGTCCGGCTGGACGGCCATGGCGCGGCTCTTGAAGTAGTCCAGCACGAACAGGCGGATCGCCGAGGACAGATTGCCCTGCTGGCGGTTGCCGTCGATCTCGCCGACGAGCTCGGACAGCGTCATGTTGCGCAGGCCCGAAATCTCCTTCATGCCGTTCCAGAACGCCTCTTCCAGGCTGACGCTGGTCTTGTGACCGGCGACGACGATCGATCGTTTCACGACGGGCGACTTCATGGCTGCTCCTCGCGATCGATCTGATGCTTGTCCAGGTGCTCCTTCGCCCTGTCCGCGCGCGTCTCCTCCGCCGACCGCTCCGCTTTCGTGCGGCCGAACTTCGCTCGATTGGCGTCCGCCTGCTTCGCCGAGGCTTCCCGCTCGGCGCGCTTCCGGAAACGATTCAGGTTGATGACGTTCCCCATGCCGCGTCTCCATCATCCGATCCTCTTCAGGCAGGATGAAACATTCAGAAACAGGGGGCCGCGTCGCGCCCCACAAGACTTGATTGTCATTTGCTCGTCCTCGTCAATCGGCCCCTTGGGCCATCAAACGATGAATTTCGCCCCGCCAAGGGCAGAATAGCTGCGTAGCACGCCGTCTTTCCGGAACATTGACGGTAATCAAATCCTGTCCTTTAAGCCTTACAATTATGAGCTTTTTGGCTCCGTATCATTACGGATGACTATCGGAATTAGGAATTACCCCGGTTTCGTCATCTTCTCCGGCTGCACCAAACGGTCGAACTCGTCCGCTGTGACGAAGCCGAGCCGCAGCGCCTCCTCTTTCAGAGTGGTGCCGTTGACATGCGCCGTCTTGGCCACCTTGGCGGCGTTGTCGTAGCCGATCTTCGGCGCGAGCGCGGTCACCAGCATCAGCGAACGCTGCATCAGTTCACTTATGCGCTTTTCGTCGGCGCGGATGCCGCTGACGCAATGTTCGGTGAAGGAGCGCGCGGCATCGGCCATCAGCCGGATCGAGTGCAGCATGTTGTAGGCCAGCACGGGCTTGTAGACGTTGAGCTCGAAATGGCCCTGGCTGCCGGCGACCGTGATCGCGGTGTGATTGCCGAACACTTGGCAGCACACCATGGTCATCGCCTCGCACTGCGTCGGATTGACCTTGCCCGGCATGATCGACGAGCCCGGTTCGTTCTCCGGCAGGATCAGTTCGCCAAGCCCTGAGCGCGGACCCGATCCGAGCAGGCGGATGTCGTTGGCGATCTTGAACAGGCCTGTCGCGACCGAATTGATGGCGCCGTGCGCCAGCACATAGGCATCGTTCGAGGCCAGCGCCTCGAATTTGTTGGCGGCGCTGGTGAAGGGCAGTTTGGTGATTCCGGCAACGTGCTTTGCGAACAGTCTTGCAAAGCGCGGCTTCGCGTTGAGGCCGGTGCCGACGGCGGTGCCGCCCTGCGCCAGCGGATAGAGCTCCTTCACCGCGACCTTCAGTCGCGCGATCCCGCTTTCGACCTGCGTGGCATAGCCGGAGAATTCCTGGCCGAGCGTCAGCGGCGTCGCGTCCTGGGTGTGGGTGCGGCCGATCTTGACGATCTTGGCGAACTCCTTCTCCTTCTTGCGCAGCGCACGGAGCAGTTCGCCAAGGGCAGGAACGAGATCGGCGGTGATGCGGCTCGCCGCCGCGATATGCATTGCGGTGGGAAAAGAGTCGTTCGACGACTGGCTCATGTTGACGTGATCGTTCGGATGCACCGGCTTCTTGGCGCCGAGCTCGCCGCCGAGCATCTCATTGGCGCGGTTGGCGATCACCTCGTTGAGGTTCATGTTGGTCTGCGTGCCCGAGCCGGTCTGCCACACGACGAGCGGGAAATGATCGTCGAGGCTGCCGTCGATCACCTCGCGCGCGGCGCGGATGATGGCACTGGCGCGGCGCTGGTCGAGCAGGCCGAGCTCGCGGTTGGACTGCGCCGCGGCGAGCTTGACGATGCCGAGCGCATGCACGAGCGAGATCGGCATGCGATCCGTGCCGATGCGGAAATTCTGCCGCGAACGTTCGGTCTGCGCGCCCCAATAGCGATCGGAGGGGACCTCGATGGGACCGAAACTGTCGGTCTCGGTGCGGGTCGCGGGGCGAGCGGTCTTCGTGCGTGCAGATTTGGCCATGAGCACATCCATTCCGCCGCGCGAAATGCCGCGCGGCCTCTTCATGTGCTCCTCTATATAGGCAGTTTGGCCGGGCGCGACGGTCTCGCGCGGTAGCCTAGATCATTTCTTGCGGAAACGATCGAGCCGCACGACTTCGGCGCCGCCCTGGCTCGGCGGGGTCGGCTCTTCCGCGGTCTCCGCCTTGTCCGTGGCGGGCGTGGGCACCGACAGGGCCGAAGGGGCAGGGGCCGCGGGCAACGTCTCGGGCGCGACCTCGGCGACATCGGACGTGTCGAACTGGAGGCCGAACTTCACGGACGGATCGAGGAAGCTCTTGATGGCGCTGAACGGCACCACCAGCCGCTCCGGAATGCCGCCGAAGGACAGCCCGACCTCGAAGCGGTCCTCGAGCACGGTCAGATCCCAGAACTGATGCTGCAGGATGATCGTCATCTCTTCCGGATATTGCGCCAGGAGCCGCGACGACAGCTTTACGCCCTCGGCCTTCGACACGAAGGTGATGAAGAAATGATGCTCGCCCGGCAGTCCATGGGACGCGGCGTCGGTCAGCACCTTCGCGCAGCACGCCGCGCAGCGCGTCGCGGGCCAGCACATCGTATCGGATATGATCGGTCGCCATGGTGGTCCTGTTGCATTCCAGGAGTTGGACCCTGCCGGCCCGACTCGCCAAGCCGCAATAGTACCGCGCCTGACGGGTCAGCAGGAGTCCCCGTGGGGGAGGAAATCGAAGGTAAGTGGAGGCTTCTGTTGCCAGGTGCCTCCGAACCCCGCCTAACGGAGCTTAACCCGTTAGGACTTTAAGATGGTCTTTCAAACTGCGTTACGCAGCCTGAGCAACCGGAGCAAAGTTGTCGTTGGCAACTATTGCAGTAGCCCGATAACGGCGGAACAATACCGGGAAAAAGCACGCCCTTTACGCCCTCGTCGATCCTATTTCGCCCCCGCCAAAACCCGCTTCTAGGGCCTGCCCGCTGGTGGGCTTTGGTGGAGGCGCCGGGTACCGCCCCCGGGTCCGAATGGTTTATTACGACGACCGTTTATTTCCATAGCCGGCGAACCGGCACCCCCAATATAGGGGGCAAAGGTTTAGAAAGACAGGGGTTTGGCGCGGCATGGCGCGGTTCCCTTTGGATAGGTTCCGGATAGCCTTGGCCTCGCGCCGGCCCTCGTTCTAAGCTCCTGACATGTCCCCGGATTCAGCACCGGCCGCCCAAGAGCCGGATCGTGCCGCGACCAGCGGCCCTCCGCCCAGCCTGGCCGCGCTGTTTGTGGCCTTCGCCCGGATGTCCCTGGCTGGTTTCGGCGGAGTTCTGGTGTTCGCCCGGCGGGCGATCGTCGAGCAGCACCGCTGGATGACGGCGGACGAGTTCAACGAAACCTTCGCGCTCTGCCATTTCCTGCCCGGGCCCAACATCGTCAATCTGTCGATGGTCTTCGGCGCGCGGCTGCGCGGGATCGCGGGCGGCGTTGCCGCCTTTGCCGGGCTGCTGCTGCCGCCGACGCTGATCATGACCGTGCTTGCGATCATCTACGCCCGGTTCGGCGATGTGGAGGTGCTGCGCCGCATCCTCGCAGGCATCTCCTGCGCGGCGGTCGGCCTCCTGATCGCGGTCGTCTTTCGCATGATGACGCCGCTGCTCAAGCGGATGGACGCCGTTGCGCTCATCCTGATGCTCGGCGTGTTCCTCGCCATCGGCGTGCTTCGCCTGCCGCTCCAGGCGGTGTTGCTGGTCGCGATCCCCGTGAGTGTCGGCGCCACCTTCCTCCTGCGGCGGAAGGTAGCAGCGTGAACGCCGAGAACCCGATCTGGGCGCTGATCTCCACCTTTGCGCTGATGTCGCTGTTCGCGGTCGGCGGCGCCGCGGCCGCGGTGCCCGAGATGCATCGTATCGCGGTCGATGTGCATCACTGGATGACCGACAAGCAGTTCACTGATGCCTATGCGATCGCGCAGCTCTCGCCAGGTCCGAACGTGCTTATCGTGACGTTAATCGGCTATGCCGTCGCCGGCATCCCCGGCGCGCTGGCAGCGACGCTGGCCATGTGCCTGCCGACCGCGCTGGTTGCCTACTATGTCAGCCGGCTCTTGAACCGGCCGAGCCAATCGCGCTGGCCCGGCCTGATCCAGGCTGCATTGGTTCCGCTCTCGATCGGATTGATGGCGGCGAGTGCCCTGATCCTGGCCAACGCGACCGATCGCACGATTGCTGCGGTGCTTCTGACCGCGATGGTTGCGGTGCTCGCAGCGATCTCGCGCATCAATCCACTATGGCTCCTGCTCGCCGGGGGCTTGTTGGGTTTTGCTGGCATTGTGTAATGAAAATCGCTAGGCAGTGATCCGGGCGAGGGATCCATTTCCAGCCGATTAGAACAACACTGCGCGTGACTTACGGGTCGCGGAGGAGACATGCATGGCCGATACGATGGGCCACTCAGCGACAGCCACCCGAAACACCTCGGTGGCGATCGGTTTTTGTCTGCTGGCCGTTGCGCCGCAGATATTCGAATTCATCTGGTCGATCGGGACGATCTTTGGCTGGGGCGCGGGACGCGGCCCGGCCACCGTTCTCATCAGCCATGCCACCGCGCTGGTCGCGGGCGCTCCCGCGGCACTGATCGGATCGGTCGGCGGTGAGACCAAGAAGGCGTCATCCGACGTGCTGCTGGCGCTGATCTATTCCTATCCGGTCTTAGCGGTGGCGATCGTCACGCTGTTCATGACCATCCGGTCGGCCCAGGATTATGTCGGCGGCGTCATCCTGATGGCACTCGCGCTGTTCGCGCTGTGGGCCTCGAGCGATTTGCAGGGCATGCGCGGCTTCTCCTTCGGTGCGGGCACCGCGCCGCGCATGTTCGGCGGGCTGCTGGTCGCCTTGTCCGCCGGCATTGCCTTGACCGGCCTTCTGACCGACGGGCCGGCGATGGCCCATTACTCCTGGCGCGGGCCGCTGTTCGTGATGGTCTCGATCGTGTTCTTCGCGCTCGCGATCCGGCCGCTGGGCCTCGTGGTCTCCGCCTTCGCGAGCTTCATGATCGCAGCGATGGGCTCGCATGAGACGCGCTGGCTGGAGGCTGCCATCGTCGGCGCCTGCCTGACGCTCGGCTGCGCGCTGCTCTTCCCTTACGTGCTCGGGCTACCGATGCCGATGTTTCCGCGTTTCCTGATCCAGTGAGGGCGTGATGGATATTTTTGCCAACCTCGCCCACGGCTTCGCCGTCGCGCTCTCTCCGATCAACCTCCTGATGTGCCTGATCGGCGCCCTCGTCGGCACGCTGGTCGGCGTTCTCCCGGGCATCGGCACCATCGCGACCGTGGCGATGCTGCTGCCGATCACCTTCGGACTGCCGCCGGTCGGCGCGCTGATCATGCTCGCCGGCATCTATTACGGCGCGCAATATGGCGGCTCGACCACGTCGATCCTGGTCAACATACCCGGCGAGGCGACATCGGTCGTCACCGCCATCGACGGTCACCAGATGGCCAAGCAGGGCCGTGCCGGCCCGGCGCTGGCGATCGCCGCGATCGGCTCGTTCTTCGCCGGCTGCGTCGCGACCGTGCTCATCGCCGTGCTCGGCGCGCCGCTGACCAAGCTCGCGCTGGCGTTCGGCCCGGCCGAGTATTTCTCGCTGATGGTGCTCGGCCTGATCTTCGCGGTCGTGCTGGCCAAGGGCTCGGTGCTGAAGGCGATCGCGATGATCGTGCTCGGCCTGCTCATGTCGATGGTCGGCTCGGACATCGAGACCGGCGCCTCGCGCATGGCCTTCAACATTCCGGAGCTCGCCGACGGCCTCGGCTTTGCGACGGTGGCGATGGGCGTGTTCGGCTTTGCCGAGATCATCCGCAACCTCGACGCCGGCGCCGAGATGAACCGCGACCTCGTGCAGCAGAAGATCACCGGCCTGATGCCGACCAGGAAGGATCTGCGCGACTCCGCGCCTGCCATCCTGCGCGGCACCGTGCTCGGCTCGATCCTCGGCATCCTGCCGGGCGGCGGTGCCGTGATCGCGTCCTTTGCGGCCTATACGCTCGAGAAGAAGATCGCCAAGAACCCGTCGCGGTTCGGCCGCGGTGCGATCGAGGGCGTGGCGGCGCCGGAAAGCGCCAACAACGCGGCGGCGCAGACCTCCTTCATCCCGCTGCTCACCCTCGGCATCCCGCCGAACGCGGTGATGGCGCTGATGGTGGGCGCGATGACCATCCATGGCATCGTGCCGGGCCCGCAGGTGATGCAGAAGCAGCCGGATCTCGTCTGGGGCATGATCGCCTCGATGTGGATCGGCAACCTGATGCTGATCATCATCAACCTGCCGCTGGTCGGAATCTGGGTCCGCCTGCTGCGCGTGCCTTACCGGCTGATGTTCCCCTCGATCGTGATCTTCTGCGCGATCGGCATCTACTCGGTGAACAACGCACCGGTCGACGTCATCCTCGCCGGCGTGTTCGGTCTCGTCGGCTACTGGCTGATCAAGCACGATTTCGAGCCGGCACCGCTGCTGCTCGGCATGGTGCTCGGACCGCTGATGGAAGAGAACCTGCGCCGCGCGCTGCTGATCTCACGCGGCGACTGGAGCGTGTTCCTGACGCGTCCGTTGTCGGCGGTGCTGCTGGCGATCGCGGCGAGCCTGTTGATCCTCACGGTGCTGCCCGCGCTGCGCGCCAAGCGCGACGAGGTGTTCACCGAATCCGAGAACTGACCGCGCCTGCGTCGTCGCGGCGCCCTGCGTCCGCGCGCCGCATTCGGAAGTCGAATCGACTTGTGTGATGTCTTCGTGAAATGAAAATGCCGGCCCTTGTGGCCGGCATTTTTGTTTGTGTCCCAAGGAACCGACAAGGGGATCGGCATGACCTTTATTCGCGCGCTCGCGGGCGCATGTGCCGCGGCTGCCGCATCGCTGTGCGCGTTTGTCGCACCGTCTCAGGCGCAGACCTATCCGACGCGCGGCATCACCATGATCGTGCCGTTCGCGGCCGGCGGCCCGACCGACGTGATCTCCCGCATCGTCACCGCGCACATGGCGCAGACGCTGGGGCAGAGCATCGTCATCGAGAACGTGGTCGGCGCCGGCGGCACCACCGCGACCGCGCGGGCCGCACGCGCGGCCAATGACGGCTATACGCTGATCACGGGGCATATGGGCACGCACGCCGCATCCGTGCCGCTCTACCCGAAGCTTGCCTATCATCCGGAGAAAGACTTCGAGCCGATCGCGCTGCTGGCGGGCACGCCGATCCTGATCCTGGCGCGCAAGGATTTTCCGCCGAAGGACCTGAAGGAGTTCGTCGCCTACGTGAAGGGCAATGCCGAGAAGGTGAACGCGGCGCATGCCGGCGTCGGCTCGGTCTCGCACGTGTCCTGCGAGCTCTTGCACTCCATCCTCGACATCAAGCCGGTCGGCGTGCCCTTCAACGGCACCGGCCCCGCGATGAACGCGCTGGTGGCGGGGCAGGTCGACTACATGTGCGACCAGATCGTCAACGCCGTGCCACAGATCAACGCCGGCACCATCAAGGCCTATGCGATCGCAACGGCCGAGCGCAATCCGTCGCTGCCGAACGTGCCGACGACGACGGAAGCCGGCCTGCCTGCGTTCCAGGCCCAGGCCTGGAACGCGATGTTCGCACCGAAGGGAACTTCGCCGGCGATCCTGGCGAGCCTGAACGCCGCCGCCGTCAAGGCGCTCGACGACGAGACCGTGAAGAAGCGCCTGCTCGAGCTCGGCAGCGTCATCCCGGGCCCAAAGGACCGGACGCCGGAGGCGCTCGCGACCCTCGTGAAGAACGAGATCGCGAAGTGGACGCCGGTGCTCAAGCCGGCCAGTTAACCAGCACAATCAAGCCGATACGCGAGGGGCGGGACGCGGGTTCCGCCCCTTGTCGTTTGCACCGGAAACGCTCACTTTTTCCGGGTATAATCGGTGCAGGCAGCGAATCGCCGCTGTCGCAGCGCGGAGGTGGCCGCTAAGTTCGCGGCCTCCCCAAAGGCACACGACACATGCACCAGTATCAGGACCTGCTCGAGCGGATTCTCTCAGACGGCGCCGAGAAGACCGATCGGACTGGCACCGGCACGCTCTCGGTGTTCGGCCATCAGATGCGCTTCAATCTGTCGGCCGGCTTCCCGATGCTGACCACCAAGCGGCTGCCGCTGAAGGCGATCGTGCACGAGCTGTTGTGGTTCCTGAAGGGCGACACCAACATCAAATATCTGCGCGACAACGGCGTCACCATCTGGGACGAGTGGGCGGACGCCAACGGCGATCTCGGTCCGGTCTATGGTCATCAGTGGCGTTCCTGGCCCGCGCCGGACGGACGCAGCATCGACCAGATCGCCAACGTCGTCGATATGATCAAGCGCAATCCGGACTCGCGCCGCCTGATCGTCTCGGCCTGGAATCCGGCCGAGGTCGACAAGATGGCGTTGCCGCCGTGCCATTGCCTGTTCCAGTTCTATGTCGCCAACGGCAAGCTGTCGTGCCAGCTCTATCAGCGCTCGGCCGACGTGTTCCTCGGCGTGCCCTTCAACATCGCCTCCTATGCGCTGCTCACCATGATGGTGGCGCAGGTCACGGGCCTGAAGCCCGGCGACTTCGTGCATTCGTTCGGCGACACCCATCTCTATTCCAACCATCTGGACCAGGCGAAGCTTCAGCTCACGCGCGCGCCGCGTGCGCTGCCGGTGATGCGGATCAATCCTGACGTGAAGGACATCTTCTCCTTCCGCTTCGAGGATTTCGAGCTCGTCGGTTACGATCCGCACCCGCACATCAAGGCGGAAGTCGCGGTCTGACGCAGATGTCGCTCAACATCCGCCGCGTGCGTCCTGGCGAAGCCGGGCTGGTTCTTGCCTTCATCCGTGAGCTCGCCGAATACGAAAAGCTCTCGCACGAGGTCGAGGCGACCGAGGCTGACATCGCGGACGCGCTGTTCGGCGAGCGACCGCGGCTCTATTGTGCGATCGCCGAGTGGAACGGCGAGGCGGTCGGCTTTGCGGTCTGGTTCGCCAATTTCTCCACCTTCAGCGGCCGTCACGGCATCTATCTCGAGGATCTGTATGTGCGGCCGTCGCATCGGGGCAAAGGCCTCGGCAAGGCGCTGCTGGTCTATCTCGCAAAGGAATGCGTCGAGAACGGCTGGTCGCGTCTGCAATGGGCGGTGCTCGACTGGAACGCGCCGTCGATCGCGTTCTACAAGTCGCTCGGTGCCGTCATGATGGACGACTGGACGCTGTGCCGCGTCACCGGTCCTGCGCTGACGCGGCTTGCGGGGAGCTCTGTCTGATGGAGATCGTCTTCGTCGTGGC
The DNA here is from genome assembly GCF_054062495.1 of Bradyrhizobium sp. USDA 3311. Classification (NCBI taxonomy): domain Bacteria; kingdom Pseudomonadati; phylum Pseudomonadota; class Alphaproteobacteria; order Hyphomicrobiales; family Nitrobacteraceae; genus Bradyrhizobium; species Bradyrhizobium sp. USDA 3311. Next base: position 3,973,769 of record NZ_JBSSFI010000001.1, read on the forward strand.
GGTCGCGGAGAATGGCGTCATCGGCGCAGGTAACGCGATTCCATGGCGGCAGAAATCCGACATGGCGCGCTTCAAGGCGCTCACGATCGGCAAGCCCGTGATCATGGGCCGCAAGACCTTCGAATCCCTGCCCCGGCCGCTTCCGGGCCGCACCAACATCGTGATCACGCGCGATCCGGCTTATCGCGCCGCCGGTGCCGTCGTCACGACATCAGGCGTGGATGCGGAGGCGATTGCGCGCGGCGATGCCCTGCGGCGTTCGGTCACTGAGATCGCGGTGATCGGCGGCGCCGAGATCTATCGGCAATGGTTCAGTCGTGCCGATCGGCTCGAAATCACCGAAGTGCATGCGCGCCCCGACGGCGACACGCATTTCGGCATCGACAAGGCAGAATGGGAGGAGACGGCGCGCATCCGTCATCCTGCCGGACCGAACGACAGCGCCGATTACTCCTATGTGACATATCGTCGGCGGCCGCGCCATTAACCGCATTCGCCAATGTTAACATTGACTTTTCTGCCCCCGGGCTTAGCTGCAAAGACAGCCCGGGCTGCGTTGTAAGGGACCTGCCTGTCCCCTATAAAGCCGGACCGGACAAAGCGGGCAGGGGCAATTCCACCCTGCCGAGGAGAGCGTCGAATGCCGTGGAAGAATCAGGGCGGTGGCCCATGGGGCTCGGGTCCAAAGGGACCATGGGGCTCAGGCCCGCAACCGGTCGGGCCGAGGCCTCCGGATCTGGAAGACCTTCTGCGGCGCGGCCAGGACCGCCTTCAGCAGATCATGCCGGGTGGCTATTTCTCCGGCGTCGGCATCACGCTGATCATCCTGATCATCATCGCGTTCTGGCTGCTGTCGGGCTTCTTCCGCGTGCAGTCCGAGGAGCGCGGCGTCGTGCTGCGCTTCGGCAAGCATGTCCGCACCGTGGATCCGGGCCTGAACTATCATCTGCCCTATCCGATCGAGACAGTGCTGCTGCCCAAGGCGCTGCGCGTCAACACCATCTCCATCGGCATGACGCTGATCGACGATCCGGCGCGGCGCGGCCGCTCCATTCGCGACGTGCCCGAAGAGAGCCTGATGCTCACCGGTGACGAGAACATCGTCGACGTCGACTTCACCGTGCTATGGCGCATCAAGCCCGACACCGGCGGCGTCGGCGACTTCCTCTTCAACATCCAGAACCCCGAAGGCACTGTGAAGGCGGTCGCCGAGAGCGCGATGCGCGAGGTGATTGGCCGCTCGCAGATCCAGCCGATCCTCACCGGCGCGCGCAACGTCACCGAACAGGGCGTGCAGGAACTGATCCAGAAGACTCTGGACAGCTACGGCGCCGGCATTCAGATCAGCCAGGTGCAGATGCAGAAGGTCGATCCGCCGGCGCAGGTGATCGACGCCTTCCGCGACGTGCAGGCGGCGCGCGCCAATCTCGAGCAGCTGCAGAACGAAGCACAGACCTACGCCAACCAGGTGGTGCCGCAGGCGCGCGGACGTGCGGCGCAGATCATGCAGGCCGCCGAGGGCTACAAGGAGCAGGCGGTTGCCGAGGCCAAGGGCCAGAGCTCGCGCTTCCTGAAGGTTTACGAGGAATACAAGAAGGCGCCCGAAGTGACGCGTGAACGGATCTATCTGGAGACGATGGAGCGCGTGCTCGGCGGCGCGGACAAGCTCGTCTATGACGGCGGCCCCTCGGGCCAGGGCGTTGTGCCCTATCTGCCGCTGGGCGAATTGACGACGAAGCGGCCGCCCGCCGCCGGTCAGCAATCGAGCGGAGGCAGCCGATGAGGTCTCCGGTCACAGGTATCGTCACCCTCCTCGGGCTCCTGCTCGTCGTGATCGTCGGCTACATGTCGCTATTCACGGTGCAGCAGACCGAGCAGACCATCGTGCTTCAGTTCGGCAAGCCCGTCGACGTCGTCACCGATCCCGGTCTGCACTTCAAGGCGCCGTGGAATTCGGTGATCAACATCGACAAGCGGATCCTCGATCTGGAGAACCCGTCGCAGGAAGCGATCGCATCCGACCAGAAGCGGCTCGTGGTCGACGCCTTCGCGCGCTACCGCATCAAGGACGCGCTGCGCTTCTATCAGAGTGTCGGCTCGATCCAGGCTGCCAACATCCAGCTCACCACGCTCCTGAACGCGGCGCTGCGCCGCGTGCTCGGCGAGGTCACCTTCATCAACGTGGTGCGCGACGACCGCGAGAAGCTGATGCTGCGTATCCGCGACCAGCTCGATCGCGAGGCCGACGGTTACGGCATCCAGGTTGTCGACGTCCGGATTCGCCGCGCCGACCTGCCGGAGCAGAACAGCCAGGCGGTCTACCAGCGCATGAAGACGGAACGCGAGCGGGAAGCCGCCGAGTTCCGGGCGCAGGGCGGCCAGAAGGCGCAGGAGATCCGCTCCAAGGCCGACCGCGAAGCGACCGTGATCGAGGCGGAAGCCAGATCGCTGGCTGAGCAGACCCGCGGCGTCGGCGACGCCGAGCGCAACCGCCTGTTTGCGGAAGCCTACGGCAAGGATGCTGACTTCTTCGCCTTCTACCGGTCGATGACGGCCTATGAGAACGGGCTGAAGTCGAACGACACCCGCTTCCTGCTGCGGCCGGACTCGGATTTCTTCCGGTTCTTTGGTAACCCGTCCGGCAAGGCGGCGACCGCGACGCCGGCAAAGCCGTAAGCTAGACAAGGGCGGCGGCAGGTCTGGCCGCCCTTCGTCCAGACAAGAACAGCACCACGGGAGGTTCCAATCCGATGAGGTCCATTGCGTTCGCCGACTTCCTCATCGGCTTAGGCATCCTGTTCGTGCTGGAAGGCTTGATGTTCGCGGCGAGTCCGAACTGGATGCGCAAGGCCATGAAGAGCGCCATCGCCACGCCGGACAACGTCCTGCGGGCGGTCGGGATCGGTTCGGCCGTGGTCGGCCTGATCCTGATCTGGGTGATGCGGCGTCCGATTTAGGCCTCGCGCCAACGCCAAAGTGAAGGCAAGGGACCGGTTTTCGCCGTATTATCCGGGTCTTGAGGCCCGTGAAGCTCCGCGCTTGCGCCGTCCCCCCGTTCGAGCGCAGTCTTGACGCCGAATCCCTTTTTCTGGAGATCACAATGACCGCTGCCATCATTGCCCCGTCCCGCTTGCGCCATCGTGCGCGACTTGGCGTGAGAATTGGGCTGGCCGCGCTCGCCGTCAGTGCTTTCGGCGCGTTCGGCACGCCAGCTCAGGCGCGTGGACCGGAGGGCATCGCCGACGTCGCCGAGAAGGTGATCGACGCGGTCGTCAACATTTCGACCTCGCAGACCGTCGAAGCCAAGGGCGGCGGCAGCAACACCATGCCGCAACTGCCGCCCGGCTCGCCCTTCGAGGAGTTCTTCGACGACTTCTTCAAGAACCGCAGGGGTCCCGGCGGCCCCGGTGGCGGCAAGGGCGGCGACAACGGCCCGCCCCGCAAGACCAACTCGCTCGGCTCCGGCTTCATCATCGACACATCAGGCGTCGTCGTCACCAACAACCACGTCATTGCGGACGCCGACGAGATCAACGTCATCCTCAACGATGGCACCAAGATCAAGGCCGAGCTGGTCGGCGTCGACAAGAAGACCGACCTGGCCGTGTTGAAGTTCAAGCCGACGAAGCCGCTGGTCGCGGTGAAGTTCGGCGATTCCGACAAGCTGCGTCTCGGCGACTGGGTGGTCGCGATCGGCAACCCGTTCAGCTTGGGCGGCACGGTGACGGCCGGCATCGTCTCCGCCAAGAACCGCGACATCTCCTCGGGTCCCTATGACAGCTACATCCAGACCGACGCCGCCATCAACCGCGGCAATTCCGGCGGTCCGCTGTTCAATCTCGATGGCGACGTCATCGGCGTCAACACGCTGATCATCTCGCCATCCGGCGGCTCGATCGGCATCGGCTTCGCCGTGCCGTCGAAGACGGTCATGGGCGTCGTCGACCAGCTCCGCCAGTTCGGCGAATTGCGCCGCGGCTGGCTGGGGGTGCGCATCCAGAGCGTCACCGATGAGATTGCCGAGAGCCTCAACATCAAGCCGCCGCGCGGCGCGCTGGTTGCCGGCGTCGACGACAAGGGCCCGGCCAAGCCGGCCGGCATCGAGCCCGGCGACGTCGTCGTCAAGTTCGACGGCAAGGACGTCAAGGACCCGAAGGATCTCTCCCGCGTCGTCGCCGACACAGCGGTCGGCAAGGAGGTCGACGTCATCATCATCCGCAAGGGCCAGGAGGAGACCAAGAAGGTCACGCTCGGCCGCCTCCAGGATCCCGACAAGGTGCAGGCCGCGGTGAAGACCGACGAGCCCGCGCCGGAGAAGCCGGTGACCCAGAAGGCGCTCGGCCTCGATCTCGCCGTGCTGAACAAGGACCTGCGCACGCGCTACAAGATCAAGGACAGCGTCAAGGGCGTGGTCGTCACCAATGTCGACGCCAATTCCGACGCCGCCGAGAAGCGCCTGTCCGCCGGCGACGTCATCGTCGAGGTGGCACAGGAGGTCGTCTCCAGCGGCGCCGACATCCAGAAGCGGGTCGACCAGCTCAAGAAGGACGGCAAGAAGTCGGTGCTGCTGCTGGTCTCCAACGCCGACGGCGAGCTGCGGTTCGTGGCGCTGAGCGTGCAGTAAGGGGCGATACGCCCCGCACTCAACTGTCATGCCCCCCGCGAAGGCGGGGCATCCAGTACGCCGCGGCCTCTCGGTTCTAGCCGCACTGTCTCTGGAATACTGGATCGCCCGCCTTCGCGGGCGATGACAGCGGGGAGGAGGCTACCCCTCCACAAACTCCTCGCGCCGATACCCCTGAGCATAGAGCAGCGCGGTGAGATCGCCGTGGTCGATCTTTGCAGCAGCCGCAGCGGCCACCGCCGGCTTGGCATGATAGGCCACGCCCAGTCCCGCCGCCTGGATCATCGCCAGATCGTTGGCGCCGTCGCCGACCACGACCGAGTCGACGTCGTCGAGATCGAACGACTCCATCAAATCCACCAGCGTCGCGAGCTTGGCCGCGCGGCCCAGGATCGGCTCCTTGACCTCGCCGGTGAACTTGCCGTCGCGCACGATCAGCTCGTTGGCGCGGTTCTCCTGGAAACCGATCCTGGCGGCGACCGCGCTCGTGAACAGGGTGAAGCCGCCGGAGACGAGGCAGGTATAGGCGCCGTGCGCCCGCATGGTCGCGACCAGTGTGCGGCCGCCCGGCGTCAGCGTGATGCGCTTTTCCAGCACCTCGTCGACGACACTGGCGGGAAGGTCCTTCAGAAGCGCAACGCGCTCGCGCAGCGCCGGCTCGAACTCGATCTCGCCGCGCATCGCGCGTTCGGTGATGGCGGCGACATGGGCCTTCATCCCGACGAGATCTGCGAGCTCGTCGATGCATTCCTGGCCGATCATGGTGGAATCCATGTCGGCCAGAAAAAGCTTCTTGCGCCGGACGCCGGCTGGCTGCACGACGATGTCGATCGGCAGGTCGCCGCGAAGCTCGCGCAACCGCTGTTCGATGGCGTGACGGTCGCCTTCGAGGTTACTGTCGGCGCCGAAGGGAATATCGACCGCAACCCCGTCGAACAGCCAGTGCGCCGGCGCCGCCTGAGGCAGCACGGCGCGGGCGCCGTGGACGATGGTAGAGTCGAGCGCGGGACTATCGGGATTGCAGATCAGCGTGGCGACCAGGGACATTTGAGGTTTTCGTGAGCGAGGGGCAAGTCGGCAGAAGGCCTATTGGCAAGGCCGTGCTTATCGCAGGCCCGACCGCCAGCGGCAAGTCGGCGCTGGCGCTCGAGCTGGCGCTCGCCGCCGGCGGCGTCGTCATTAATGCCGATTCCATGCAGGTCTACCGCGACCTGCGCATCATCACGGCGCGCCCCACACGGGCAGACGAGGCGCTCGTGCCGCATCACCTCTACGGCCATGTCGATGCCGCCGTGAATTTCTCGGCCGGCGCCTGGGTGAACGATGCAGCCAAGGCGCTCGAAGGGGCGCGAGCCGAAGGCCGCCTGCCGATCTTCATCGGCGGCACCGGGCTCTATTTCAAGGCGCTGACCGCGGGCCTGTCGGTGGTGCCGCCGATCCCTGCCGAGGTGCGCGAAGACGTGCGCGCGCGGCTGGAGCGGAACGGCGTCGAGGCGCTGCATGCGGAACTCGCGGCCCGCGATCCGCGTGCGGCCGAGCGGTTGAACCTGCGTGACCGCACGCGGATCGCGCGCGCGCTCGAAGTGATCGAGGCGACCGGGCGCTCGCTGCTGGACTGGCATCAGGAGGGCCAGCCGCCGCTGTTGCCCAGGGACAGTTTTCACGCGGTATTTCTCGCCCCCGGGCGCGACGAGCTCTATGCCCGCATCGATGCCCGCTTCGACGCCATGCTCGGCGCCGGCGCCTTGAGGGAGGTCGAGCGCCTCGCCGCCCGGCAGCTCGATCCGCTGCTGCCGGCGATGAAGGCCCATGGCGTGCCGGCCCTGATCCGGCATTTGCGCGGTGAACTCAGCCTGGACGAGGCGGCCACGATCGGCCGCGCCGACACCCGCCATTACGCCAAACGGCAATTCACCTGGTTCCGGCACCAATTGCCGGAGTTCGAATGGGTGAAGCCGGAGGAGGCGAGGGGCTGGCTCGCGGCGATCGTGAATGCGGCGCAGGACGAGGGTTGAGGCCTCCTATGCGCTGTCATTCCGGGGCTCGCAAAGCGAGAACCCGGAATCTCGGGATTCCGGGTCTGGTCCTGCGGACCATCCCGGAATGACGGCGTAGGCGACGTGCTTTTGCGCCGGGTTCCCCGAATTTACCTCTCGCCGAACCCCGGGAACACCGCTACACTGCCAAAATCGCGCGGGGACGGCCGCATCGCCTTGACATCCGGGCTTTGGCCGCTATGTTTCGCGCAACCTTTGGGAAGCCGGGCGCCTGCCATGCGTAACATTATTACCAAACTCCTTATCGCCGTCGTACCCAGGCACACCGCCGGGGATGGCTAGCTGCCATCCACATGACAGGCGGTGTGCATGGGCCCTCTTCGGGGCCTTTTTTATTTCCCGAACCCGACACGAATGAAGCCGCTGGCAACAGCGCATCCGGAGCAAGCCAATGAGCGACAAGAGCCACGATCCGAACCAGATGACCGGCGCCGCGATGATCGTTCGCGCGCTCATCGATCACGGCGTGACCGACATCTTCGGCTATCCCGGCGGCGCGGTGCTTCCGATCTATGACGAGATCTTCCAGCAGAGCGAGGTCCAGCACATCCTGGTCCGCCACGAGCAGGGCGCGGGCCACGCCGCCGAGGGCTATGCGCGCTCGACCGGCAAGCCAGGCGTTGCGCTGGTGACCTCCGGTCCCGGCGCCACCAACATGGTGACGCCGCTGACCGACGCGCTGATGGACTCGATTCCGCTGGTCTGCATCTCCGGCCAGGTGCCGACGCATCTGATCGGCAACGATGCGTTCCAGGAATGCGACACGGTCGGCATCACGCGTCCCTGCACCAAGCACAACTGGCTGGTGCGCGACGTCAACGACCTTGCAAAGGTCCTGCACGAGGCGTTCTACGTTGCGACCACGGGCCGTCCGGGCCCGGTGCTGGTCGACGTGCCCAAGGACGTGCAGTTCGCGACCGGCACCTATCATCCGCCGCGCAAGTCCGACGTTCACCGCTCCTACGCGCCGCGCGTGAAGGGCGATGCGACGCAGATCCGCAAGGCCGTCTCGCTGCTCGCGAACGCCAAGCGTCCCGTGATCTACAGCGGCGGCGGCGTGATCAATTCCGGCCCGGAGGCGACCAAGCTGCTGCGCGAGCTGGTCGAGGTCACCGGCTTTCCGATCACCTCGACGCTGATGGGCCTCGGCGCGTATCCGGCGTCGGGCAAGAACTGGCTTGGCATGCTCGGCATGCACGGCACCTATGAGGCCAACATGACGATGCATGATTGCGACGTCATGCTGTGCGTCGGCGCGCGCTTCGACGACCGCATCACCGGCCGTGTCGACGCGTTCTCGCCGGGCTCGAAGAAGATCCACATCGACATCGACCCGTCCTCGATCAACAAGAACATCCGTGTCGACGTGCCGATCATCGGCGATTGCGGCAACATCCTCGGCGACATCCTCCAGGTGTTCAAGGCGGAGGCGAAGAAGCCGGACGTCAAGGCGTGGTGGCAGCAGATCGCGCAGTGGCGCGCCCGCAACTCGCTCTATTACAAGAAGAGCAACGACATCATCCTGCCGCAGCACGCGATCCAGAGCCTGTTCGAGGCGACGCGCGGCCGGGATACCTACATCACGACCGAGGTCGGCCAGCACCAGATGTGGGCGGCGCAGTTCTACGGCTTCGAGGAGCCGCATCGCTGGATGACGTCGGGCGGGCTCGGCACCATGGGCTACGGCCTGCCTGCCGCGGTCGGCGTGCAGGTGGCGCACCCGGACAGCCTCGTCATCGACATCGCAGGCGATGCCTCGGTGCAGATGACGATCCAGGAGATGTCGACGGCGGTCCAGTACGAGCTGCCGATCAAGATCTTCATCCTGAACAACCAGTACATGGGCATGGTGCGGCAGTGGCAGCAGCTGCTGCACGGCAACCGCCTGTCGCATTCCTACTCGGAGGCGCTGCCGGATTTCGTCAAGCTCGCGGAAGCCTATGGCGGCGTCGGCATCCAGGTGCACAAGCCTTCAGATCTCGACGGCGCCATCCAGGAGATGATCTCGGTCAAGCGCCCGGTGCTGTTCGACTGCCGCGTCGCTGCGCTGGAAAACTGCTTCCCGATGATCCCCTCCGGCAAGGCGCACAACGAGATGCTGTTGCCGGAGCAGGCGAACGACGAGGCGACGGCCAAGGCGTTCGCGGGCGGCAAGGCGCTGGTGTGACGTCATGTTCGACCTGAAGGAGCTCGAGCGCGCACTCGACATTGTGGGGCAGGCGGTGCCGGCTACGCCGGCGCACGCCTGGCCGCTGCTCGCCCAGCGTCTCGGCACCGAGGTCGTCGTCAAGCACGAGAACCACACGCCGATCGGGGCCTTCAAGGTGCGCGGCGGCCTCGTTTATCTCGATCGGCTCAAGCGTGAGCGGCCGAATACCCCGGGCATCATCTCGGCGACGCGCGGCAATCACGGCCAGAGCCTGGCGTTCGCGGCGAGCCGCCACGGCGTGCCTGCGGTGATCTATGTGCCGCGCGGCAACTCGGTCGAGAAGAACCGGGCGATGAAGGCCTTTGGCGCCGAACTCGTCGAGCATGGCGAGGATTTTCAAGCGGCCGCCGAGGAGGCGCAACGGCGCGCCCAATTTACCGGCCTGCACATGGTGCCGTCGTTCCATCCGGATCTCGTGCGCGGCGTCGCCACCTATGCGCTCGAACTGTTCCGGACGGCGCCAGATCTCGATGTTCTCTATGTGCCGATCGGGCAGGGCTCTGGAATCTCCGGCTGCATCATGGCACGCGACCTCCTGGACCTGAAGACCGAGATCGTCGGCGTGCAGTCGACCGAAGCGCCGTCCTATGCGCTGTCGTTCGCGGCCGGCAAGATCGTGACGACGAAGACCAGCAACACGCTGGCCGACGGCATGGCAACGCGCATTCCCGACGCAGACGCGTTCGCGCTGATCCGGAAGGGCGCCTCGCGCATCGTGCAGGTGACCGACGACGAGGTCGCCGCCGCGATCCGCGCCTACTGGAGTGATACGCACAATCTCGCCGAAGGCGCCGGTGCCGCCGCGCTCGCCGCGGCGCTTCAGGAGAAGACAAAACTGTCAGGCAAGCGCGTCGGTCTCGTGCTGTCCGGCGGCAATATCGATTTCGACCTGTTCAAGCGATGGGTGATGGCGGATGCGCCGCCCCAGAGAGTGGTCGCGTGATGACCCCAGCACTTGCCAAGAGCTCCGCTGTCATCGTCCGGCTTGACCGGACGATCCAGTACGCCGCGGCCGTCGTGGGAATCTCGGCGCCGGTGGTTACTGGATGCCCCGCCTTCGCGGGGCATGACATGGAAGAATAGAGGGGACGACAATGAACCAGCCCGCATCGGCCTATTTCATCGAGGATCGCCACGATCCCAACGAGACGCATACGCTTTCGGTGCTCGTGCAGAACGAGCCCGGCGTGCTCGCGCGCGTCATCGGCCTGTTCTCCGGGCGCGGCTACAACATAGAGAGCCTCACGGTCTCGGAGACCGAGGCGCAGAAGCATCTATCGCGCATCACCATCGTCACCACGGGCACGCCGATGGTGATCGAGCAGATCAAGCACCAGCTCGACCGCATGATCCCGGTCTACCGCGTTGTCGACATGACCCAGACCAAGCGCTCGATCGAGCGCGAGCTGGCGATGGTGAAGGTGCGCGGGCAGGGCGAGCACAGGGTCGAGGCGCTGCGCCTGGCGGATGCGTTCCGCGCCCGCGTGATCGACGCCACCACCGAGAGCTTTGTGTTCGAGATCACAGGCAATACGGACAAGATCAATCAATATATCGACCTGATGCGCCCGCTCGGCCTTGTCGAGGTGTCGCGCACGGGCGTTGCCGCGATCGGCCGCGGGCCTGAAGGGATGTGAACCATGCTGGCGCGCGACTGGTACTACAACGAGCGGAACCGGATGGGCATCGAGCCCGCGGTGGCGTCGATCTACGACAGCCACGACGATGCCGATCTGCGGGCGCGCGCCGCCCTGAAAATGCTCGGTGTCCAGCGCGGCTGGCGCATCGCCGACATCGGCTGCGGCAACGGCGTGCTCGCCACCGAAGCTGCGCTGATGGGCGCCGAGGTCGATGCCATCGACATCTCGCCGGCGATGCTGGCGCTCGCCGAGATCTATGCCCGGGACCGCAAGGCGCCCGTGCGCACGCAGTCGGCCGGCCTGCTCAGCTTCGCCTACCGGCCGGAATCCTACGATCTGATCGTCAGCGAGTTCACGCTGCATCATCTGCCGGATTTCTGGAAGGTGGTGGCGATGTCGCGGATCTTCCGCGCGCTGAAGCCGGGGGCGAGCTTCTATCTGCGCGACATCGTCTATGCCTCGATGCCCGACGCGGTCGAGCGCGACGTCGAGCAGTGGGCAGAATTCCAGATCAAGAACCACGATTTCTCGCGCGAGGGCGTGGTCACGCATATGCGCGACGAATATTCCACCTTCGGCTGGGTGATGGAGCGGATGCTGTCCGATGTCGGCTTCACGCTGGTCTCGGCCGACTATCACGCGCCGATGCACGGCACTTATCTGCTGCGGAAACCCAATCCTTCCACGTAAAGGCCGGCGAGCAAGGCTAGACCAGAACAAGAAACAGGGCTGCACGACAGGGCAGAACCGGAAACAACAATGAAGCCGGCCGACATCCTCATCGCCCTCCTGGTGGCGATCATCTGGGGGCTTGCCTTCGTGGCGAGCCGGATCGCGCTCGACGAGTTTTCGCCGGAGCTGATGACGGCGATGCGCTTCATTATTGCTGCGGTGCCGTGCCTGTTCATTCCCAAGCCGAAGGTCGCATGGTCGCTGCTGATCGCGATCAGCTTCACGCTGTTTCTCGGCCAGTTCCTGAGCCAGGCCTATGGCATCGCCCATGGCGTGCCGGTGGGGCTGACCAGTGTCGTCGTGCAGAGCCAGGCGCTGTTCACGATCGGCTTCGCCGCGATCGCCTTCGGCGAGCGGCCGACACAAGTGCAGACGCTCGGCATCGTCATTGCCGCAGCGGGCCTGCTGATGATCTGCGGCACCGTCGGCTACGATTTCAGCGTTGCCGCCTTTGCGGTGCTGATGATCTCGCCGATCAGCTTTGCCATCGGCAATCTGCTGCTGCGCGGCGCTCGTGGCGTGCCGATGTTCGATCTCTTCGCCTGGCTGTGCGTCGCCTCGGCCGTGCCGCTGTTCGTGCTAGCGCTGATCGCCAACGGGCCGGCGTCGACCTGGACGTCGCTGATGCACATGTCCCTGACATCGGCGCTCTGCATGCTGATGCTCGGCGGCATTTCCACCAGCATCGCCTATTGGCTGTGGGGCCGCCTCTTGCGCGACTATCCCGCGGCCCAGGTGGTGCCATTCGCGCTGCTGGTGCCGTTCGTCGGCTCCGCCGCCTCCAGCATCGTATTCGGCGAACGGTTCGGCCCGCTGCGCCTCGCCGGCATGCTGACCGTGATCGGCGGTATCGCCGTGATGGTGCTGGCGAGGCGTCCGCAAATCCTGCCGAAGACGGCGTGAGGTGAATATGGCCTACTCGCTCTTCTATGCCTTCCTCGCCTTCATGGTGGTGATGTACTTCACCCCCGGGCCGAATAACATCATGCTGCTGGCGTCGGGCCTGACCTATGGCTTCCGCCGCACCATCCCGCACATCGTCGGCATCGTCATCGGCTTTGCCTTCATGGTCGCCACCGTCGGCGTCGGGCTCGGCACCGTGTTCCTGGCCTATCCGATCCTCCAGACCATTCTGAAATATGCCGGGGCGGTCTACCTGATCTATCTTGCCGCCGTGATCGCCATGTCCGGCCCGACCAAGCCGGGCGAGGAAGATGGCCGCGGCCCGATGACCTTCTGGGGCGCGGCCATGTTCCAATGGATCAACGCCAAGGGCTGGGTGATCGTGATCGGCACCATCACCGCCTATGCGGCGATTGCCCGGTTTCCCATCAACATCGTGATCCAGACCCTGATCAGCCTGCTCGTCGGCACGGTCTCGACCGTGGTCTGGGCGCTGTTCGGCACTGCATTGCGGCCGATCCTGACCTCCGAGCGGCTGGTCCGCGCCTTCAATATCCTGATGGCGATCCTGCTGCTGGCCTCCCTCTACCCCGTTTTCATGGATGCATGATGTCGCGGATTTCCATGCAGAAACGGGTTTCCCTCAGGGCTGAAAATGCTCTAGACAGCCCCCGAAATCCGCAAATTTCACCCTTCGGACACTGACCATCGGCCGATTTCGGCCCTGAACGAGGAAACGACCTATGCGTGTTTATTACGATCGCGACGCCGACCTGAACCTGATCAAGGGCAAGAAGGTCGCCATCGTCGGCTACGGCAGCCAGGGCCACGCCCATGCGCTCAACCTGAAGGATTCCGGCGTCAAGGAAGTCGCCATTGCGCTGCGCAAGGACTCGAGCTCGGTTAAGAAGGCGGAAGCTGCCGGCTTCAAGGTGATGGATGTCGCCGAAGCCGCCAAATGGGCCGACCTCGTTATGATGCTGACCCCGGACGAACTCCAGGGCGATATCTATCGCGAGCACCTGCACGACAACATGAAGAAGGGCGCCGCCCTCGTGTTCGCCCACGGCCTCAACGTCCACTTCAACCTGCTCGACCCGCGCGCCGACCTCGACGTGCTGATGATCGCGCCGAAGGGCCCCGGCCACACTGTGCGCTCGGAGTATCAGCGCGGCGGCGGCGTGCCCTGCCTGATTGCGATCGCCAAGGATGTCTCGGGCAACGCCCACGACCTCGGCCTGTCCTACGCCTCTGCGGTCGGCGGTGGCCGCGCCGGCATCATCGAGACCACCTTCAAGGAAGAGTGCGAGACCGACCTGTTCGGCGAGCAGGTCGTGCTCTGCGGCGGCTTGGTCGAGCTGATCAAGGGCGGCTACGAGACCCTGGTCGAAGCCGGCTACGCCCCGGAGATGGCCTATTTCGAGTGCCTGCACGAAGTGAAGCTGATCGTCGACCTGATCTATGAAGGCGGCATCGCCAACATGAACTACTCGATCTCCAACACCGCCGAGTATGGCGAGTACGTCACGGGTCCGCGCATCGTCACTGCCGAGACCAAGGCCGAGATGAAGCGCGTTCTCGCCGACATCCAGGGCGGCAAGTTCGCCCGCGACTGGATGCTCGAGAACAAGGTCAACCAGACCTCGTTCAAGGCGACCCGCGCCAAGCTCGCCGCGCATCCGATCGAGGAAGTCGGCGCGAAACTCCGCGACATGATGCCCTGGATCAAGAAGGGCGCGCTGGTCGACAAGAGCAAGAACTAAGCACCGTCATTCCGGGGGCGTGACGAAGTCGCGCCCCCCGGAACTCGATCCATATTCACCAGCTTCCGGGGTCTGCATGGAGCAGTCCCGGTCTGAAGCGGCCAGGCGATGTCCGCCTCGCACCGGTGTGATCTCGCTGATCGTGCGCGCCGCTCCCCCCGCGCGGCGCGAAGCTCCGGCCGAAACCGACCTCGGTTTTGCAGCAGCATGGATGTTTTTCAGCGCTCCCCAAGTATTAGGGCACCGTTGCTGACCTGATTTCCGTACGACTACGGGATCGAATTGCGATAGGCAGATCAACCAAATCTTAGCGCGGCCGAGCGAGGGTGAGCCATTGCTCGTATTGCAGATGGACAATGCTGAACGCTTGGCGAAGGCTGGCCGGATCGCCGGGATCGTCCGTCACGATCCTGGGCTTGCTGTTTTCGCTCGTTGTCGTCGCCCTGTTTCTCGTTGATCTGGGCATCCGTTATCGAGAAGCGGTCGCATCAGCGAAAACCGACGCGCTCAATCTCTCGGCCATTCTTGCCGAGCATGCCGCGGTGACGTTCGAAGACATCGATCGAGTGCTGCTCGAGGCGCAGGCGATCCGCAAGGGCGCCTTGTCCGGAATATACGCCGATCCCGGTGCGGCCAATGCCGCGTTGCGTCAACTGGTCAAGAGCTCGTCGATTCTCGTCGCGGTCGGCTGGACCGATGCGTCCGGCGCGGTCGTTGCGCATTCCTACGAGCACGCGCCGCCGCGCAGCAACATCTCCGACATGTCGCACTTCATCGCGCAGCGCGATGGCGCCGGCACCGGATTGTTCGTTGCGCCACCCTATCGTTCGGCCGGCGGCGACAAGTGGTTCAGCGCGGCGTCGCGCCGGTTGAACAACCCGGACGGGAGCTTTGCGGGCATCGTCACTGCACCGCTCGATCAATCTTTTCTCCTCAAGATCTACCGCAAGATAGATCTGGGGCAGGACGGCTCGGTCGTCCTGCTCCATCGCGTCGGGCGGATCCTGGCGCGCGTTCCGGAACAGAGCAACGTTTTGGGCATGTCGGTTGCGGGCGGCCCGCTCTTCACCCAGTATCTGCCGGTCTCCGAGTCGGGCTCATACGAGCTCACCAGCCCCGTCGACGGCGTCACGCGCATCGCAGGGTACAAGGCCGTGTCCGGCCTGCCGCTGGTTCTGGTGGTGACTTACTCGCGTAGTTACGTATTGCAGCCGCTGTACCGGCATCTCTACACCTTCGGCCCGCTGGCTGCCGCGATCGTCACCATTATTCTGATCGGCACATTCCTGCTGCGGCGGCAAACGAATGCGCTTGCGGCTGCGAGTGCCCGGTTCGATGCTGCGTTGAGCAACATGCCGCATGGGCTCAGCATGTTTGACGCCGACGAGAGGCTATTGGTCGCCAACAGCCGTTACCGCGAGATGTATGATCTCACGGAGTCGCAGGTCGAACCTGGAACGCCGCTCAGCAGCATCGTCGGCCACTACAAGGCAACGGGAGCCGAACTGGACGCGGAGGAATTCCTCGAGGGCGCAAAGCACCGGGCGCCGCGGATACTCACGCTTGCCGATGGCCGGATCATCTCGATCCTGCGAACGCCCATGGCCGATGGCGGCTGGGTCGCGACTCATCAGGACATCACCGAGAGGCGGCGAGACGAGATCCTGCTGGCCGAAAATGCCGCCGAGCTGAAGCTCATCAACACGCGGTTCGATGTCGCGATCAACAACATGAATCAGGGCCTGTGCCTGTTTGACGCCGATAAGAACCTGGTCGTCTCCAATAACCGTTACCAGCAGATGTACGATCTGCCGGACGAACTGGTACAGCCAGGCACGCCGCTGCAGCGGATATTGCAGCACTATGCGGATCGCGGTGAAACCAGCTCGCTTTCGGTCGACCAGCATGTCCAGATCATGCCGACCCAGCGACAGCAGGACTACGCGTTGAAAGACCACCGCCAGATCCTGATCCAGCGCAAGCCGCTGCCGGACGGCGGCTGGGTTGCGACGCACGAAGACGTCACCGAGCAGAAGCGCGGCGAGCAGATGCTGGCCCAGAAGGCAGCGGAGCTGGAGGCGATCAATATGCGCTTCGATGCTGCCCTCAACAACCTGTCCCAGGGGCTCTGCATGTTCGATGCTGACCAGAGGATCGTGGTCTCGAACGCGCGCTATGCCGAAATTTATCATCTGAGCGGCGATCAGATCGGGCCAGGCACTTCGCTGGCGCAGATTCTCGAATATCGGCGCGAAAAAGGGACGTATTTTGCCGACGTCGCGCCGGACGTCTATCTCAGCCAGAACGTGAAGCAGCTGAGCGAGATCCGGGAACTTGCCGACGGCAGGGTGGTCGCGATCGCGCGCCACATGATGCAGGATGGCGGCTGGCTCACGACCCACGAGGATATTACCGATCGGGCGAGAAACGAGAAGCGTATCGCCTATCTGGCGCAGCACGATCTGCTCACGGGTCTTGCGAACCGCGCCGTGTTCTCCGAAAAGCTCGACGATGCTGCAAAGCGGTCGCAGCGTCATGGCACGACGTTCAGCGTGCTGATGCTGGATCTCGACAGGTTCAAGGCCGTCAACGATACGCTCGGTCACGCCGCGGGCGACCAGTTGCTGGTCGAGGTTGCGCGGCGGCTGAGTTCGTCGTTGCGGGATACCGATGTGCTGGCGCGGCTCGGCGGTGACGAATTCGCGATCATCCAGGAGAACGAAAAAAATCAGAGCGAGGGCGCGATTGCTCTCGCTCTGAGGATCATCGGCCTGATCGAGCAACCCGTCGATCTTGACGGCCATCGCGTCAGCGTCGGCGCCAGCGTCGGCATCGCCTTCGCGCCGGAGCACGGCGCCGACGCCGAGACGTTGCTGCAGAAGGCGGATGTCGCGCTCTACGCGACGAAGTCTGCCGGCCGAAACGATTTCCGCATCTTCCAGCCCGAAATGACGGAAGCTGCGGACACACAGAAGTCGATGGAAGGCGAACTGCGGGAAGCGATGGCCCGCAACGAGTTCGAGCTGCACTACCTGCCGGTGATCGACGCCAGAACGCGCGCGATGACGGGCCTGGAATGTTTCGTGCGCTGGCATCACCCTTCGAAGGGTGTGCTGGCGCCTTTCCTGTTCCTCGGTGTCGCCGAGCAGGCCGGACTGATGGTGCCGCTCGGTGAATGGATATTGCGACAGGCCTGCCTGGACGCGGCTGCCTGGCCAGCGCACATCAGGGTCGCCGTCAACATGAGCGCCGCCCAGTTCCACAGGAGCAACGTGCTCGACGTCGTCCTGTGCGCGCTGGTCGAGTCGGGATTGTCGCCCGAGCGGCTCGAACTCGAAATACCGGACGCTGCGCTCCTGGACGGGAATCTTGCGGCCCACCTGCTGACGGTCCGGCAACTGAAAAACCTCGGTGTCGGCGTCGTCCTCGATAATTGCGGTGTAGGCTATTCCGCGGCGAGCTACCTCCAGAGCTTCCCATTCGACAAGTTCAAGATCGACCGCGCGATCGTGAAGGACTGCACGACGCGAAGGGATTGCGCCGCGGTCATTGCCTCCGCGGTCGCATTGGCGCGCGGTCTCGGTGTCGCCACGGTCGCCAAGGGCGTCGAGACCCCTTCGCAATTCGAGGCTCTTCAAGCAGCGGGTGTGGACTTCGTCGAGGGATACCTATTCGGGCGACCCGTGCCGAACTCTGAAATCAGTTTCGATTTGCCGTTGCCGGCACAAAACGTCGCGTGATCTCATGACCTCCGTCGGAACGCAGGCAACTCAACCCCAGGGTCACGAGAGATGAATTTGGCGAACGGCCTGATCGATCAACTCGAGATCGCGCTGGCGAGCCCGGAACTGTCGAAGCGCGCCGAGCTTCTGCGTCAAGTCGCCGATCTCTTCGTGTTGGGCTCGGGCAAGTTCAGCGACGTGCAGATCGATCTGTTCGACGAGGTGATGAGCACGCTTCTCAGGAATATCGAATGCACCGCGCGGGCGACCTTCGGGGGCCGGCTTTCCAGATTGCCTGACGCGCCACTACGGACGATCCGCTTGCTGGCGTTTGACGATGCGCCCGAGGTGGCCGCGCCGGTGCTGGAGCACTCACCACGGCTCGACGAGGTGACGTTGGCGGAGAACGCGCGGACCAAGAGCCAGGATCACCTGCTGGCCATCGCCGGCCGCAGCCAGTTGACGGAACCCGTCACCGACGTCCTGGTCGAACGCGGCAACAGCGACGTCGCGGTGCGGACAGCCGGTAACGGTGGGGCCAGGTTCTCGGTCCAGGGAATGTCCCGGCTCACCGGCCGGGCCCGGTACCATGGCGCGCTCGCCATCTGCATCTGGGCTCGCCCCGATATCCCGCGCGCGAGCTTGCTGAAATTGTTCGTCCATGCGTCCGAGATGGTGAGGCGCAAGCTGGAGGCGGCCGATCCGCGCCAGGCGGCGCTGATCCGGAGTGCCATTGCGGAGAGCTCCGATGAGCTTCATACGATGGCCCGGGCAGGCTCGAGCGAACATGCCCGGGCGTTGGCCGAGGTGAGGTCGCTACATTCGGGTGGGCAACTCGACGAGGCACACGTGCTCGACTTCATCGGCGAGCGGAGCTTCGACAAGACCGCCGTCGCGCTGTCGCTCATGAGCGATCTGCCGATCGGAGCGATCGAGCGTGCGCTGGTCCGCTCCGAGCCCGAGCAGATTCTCATTCTTGCGAAGGCGATCGGTCTGTCCTGGGACACGACGAAGGCGATCTTGACGTTTCAGCCCGGTTCACCCCACGAGGCGAAAGAACGATTGGAGCAGTGCTTTGCAAGCTTCCTCCGGTTGAAGCCAAATACTGCGAAGGCCGCGCTCCAATTCTACCGGCTCCGCGAGCGGGCCGGCCAGGGTCCTGTCCACTAGCGGACGCGAACCCAAACCACATTCCTGGTCTCGCGCCGTTTTTCAGATTTTTTCAGAATTTCGCGATCGCCAAAAGCTCGGCGCCTTCAGAGACAAGGATTCGGCTCTTCATCCGCCTTTTCAAGGCGCAAACAATCTCATTTCCCGACGTTCGCGCGCCGCTTCATCCTAAGAACCGACATCTGCCGCGCCTGCTTGAGAGCTGGGCGGCATTGCGCACCGGTGCCTTCCTCCTGCATGATCGCGGGAACTTTTGGGGAATGACCATGCGATCTGTCGTCGTCACCGGCGCGTCCACCGGCATCGGCTGGGCCATTGCGAAATTCATGGTCGGGCGCGGCTATCGCGTGTTCGGCAGCGTCCGCAAGCAGGCCGACGCCGACCGGCTCACGGGTGAGTTCGGCGCCAACTTCACACCGGTCCTGTTCGACGTCACCGACGAGGCGGCAGTCCTCGCTGCTGCGCGAAACGTCCGCGAGGCGCTGGGCGGCGAGACGCTGGCCGGCCTCGTCAACAATGCCGGTGTCGCGGTGGCCGGTCCCGTGCTCGAATTGTCGGTCGATGATTTCCGCCGCCAGATGGACATCAACGTCATCGGCCCTGTGATCGCGACGCAGGCTTTCGGGCCGCTGCTCGGCGCGGACCCGTCGCTGAAGGGGCCGAAGGGGCGGATCGTGATGATCAGCTCGGTCGCAGGCAAGAACGGCAATCCGCTGTCGGCGCCCTACTGCACCTCCAAGCACGCGATCGAGGGACTGTCGGAAAGCCTGCGCCGCGAGCTGATGCTGTTCGGCATCGACGTCATCATCGTCGCCCCCGGCGCGGTGAAGACGCCGATCTGGAGCAAGGCTGAAGAGATCGATCTCTCCGTCTACCAGAACTCGCCCTATCTGCCGGCGCTCAACAAGGTCATGGCGTTCATGTTGGCGCTCGGCGCGAAGGGCCTGCCCGCCGAGCGCATCGCCGAGATCGTGTTCGAGGCGCTGACCGCGGCAAGCCCCAAGGTGCGCTACCAGATCACGCCCAACCCGATGCGGCATCTGATCGGGGCCGTGCAGCCGAAACGGACGCTCGATCGGATCATCGCCAAGCAGCTTGGGCTGTTGCCGCAGGGGTGACGCCCCGCTTCAGCGCGCCGCGACGGTCCGTCCGCGCGGATGGGCGGCCATCGCGATCAGCCGCAGCGCAATCACGGCGAGCAGCGGAAGGAGGAAAGCGGCATAGAGCGGCATCGCCGGCACGCGCTTGCCGAACGACACCATGAACTGGAGCCAGAGGTAATAGCCCCCTGTGAGGTGCAGCGCGCGCCAGGCGCGCGGCCCGAGCAGCGCGGCGGTGCGGTCGAACGAGGTCGCGCTCATCGCGATGATGAAGGCATAGCCGATGCCGCCGAAGATGTAGGAGGCGGCCGAGGTCGCCTCCGCAAAGTCGGCCGGATCCATATTGGCGAACGCGACGATCGCAACCGCGTGGATCGCGTGGGAGGCGGCGAAGCTCAAGCCCAGATAGCGGCGGTTGCGGCGCTGCCAGCGCGTCCAGGCATTGAGCCAGAGCCGGGCGAGAGCCGCGGCGCCGAAGGCGAGACAGAACAGCATGAGCGAGCTGCGCGCCGTGAAGCGGATCACCATCCGCACGCCCTCGACCTCGAATTGCCGCATCGAGGCGATCCACAGGCTGAGGACGATCAGGCTGAGGGTGAGGGCGGCCAGCAGCCTCCAGCCTTCGAGCCAGCTTTGACGTTGTGACATGGTGGTCTCCTCCCTTATGTAATCATCGATTACATTTATGGCCGGCATATCCGTCAATGGTGTAATCGCTGCTTACATTCACGTTCGGGTGATGCTAGAAGGCCGGATGCCCGCCCGTCAGACCTCCAGGCCGCGCACCCGCCGCCAAACATCCCAGGTCCGGCCGTACCACCACGGCGACCTTCGCCGCGTGCTGATCGATGCTGCGCTGCAACTGGCGGCCGAAGGCGCCGAGGTCTCCGTGCGCGAGGCCGCGCGCCGGGCCGCGGTATCGCCGGGCGCGCCGTTCCGGCACTTCCCCAACCGCGACGCGCTGATGGCGGCGGTGGCCGGGGAGGCGCAGCGGCGCTTTCGTGCGGAGATCGAGAAGGCGCTGGGCGAGGCTCCGGCCGCCGATCCGCTCGGCCGCTTCCGCGCCTTCGGCCTTGCCTATCTGCGCTGGGCGATGCGCAATCCCGCACATTTCGAGATCATCTCCACGGGGCGCTATTTCGCCCATGGCAGCTCCGCGGAGCTGACGCGCGACAATGCCGAGTTGATCGCTCTGACGGAGCAGATGCTGGCCGAGGCGGCGGAGCAGGGTCTGCTGCCGTCGGCCGACCTCAAGCGCATCCAGATCGCCGGTCGCGCCCTGGTCTACGGTTTTGCCCGGATGAATCTCGACGGCCACTTTCCGCGCTGGGGCGTGGAGGAGGGGGAGGTCGAGCGGATGGCGGAAGGGGTCATCGACCTGTTCATCGCCGGGATTGCCAGGCGCTAGCGTCGCCCGCCGCCAGGAATAAGCGAAGGTCGGATCGAGGCGCGCGTTGCCTGTCCTTGACTGTTCCGTTACAGTTTTATGACACGGTGCAGGCTTCCGGCTGCGCCGGACGCCCTAGTCGCCTTCGGGCCGGCCAGACGGCTAGGATCATCGTGCCGGACCAGCTGTTGCGTGTCGTCGATGGCGTCCGCGCCCAATCCAGGTCCTTCTGCCACGACTGCCGTGCTCGCGAGCGTTGCCGCGCTCGGCATCTGGCGGCTGCTCGCGGTCGCCGCGCCGCATCTGGCGGCGCTCGCGCTGATGTACGAGACCGAGACCGATTTCGGCTCGCGCCTCTCCTTCGCGCTCGCCTGGGGCATTCTCAATTTCTTCTGGATCACGCTGCTGCGCCGGCCGGCGCTGTCGGGCGCGCTGTCGCTGACCTTGGTCGTCGTGCTGGTGCTGCTGTCGCGGCTCAAGCACGACGTCGTGCAGATGACGGTCAACTTCATCGACCTGATGATGATCGACCGCGACACCGTCGCGTTCCTGTTCACGATCTTCCCGAATTTGCGCTGGTCGGTGATCCTGGCCGGTCTCGTCACGTTGCCGCTTATGTACGCGCTGTGGTGGCTCGATCCGTTCCGCATCCGCCGCCTGCCGGCGCTCGCCTGCAAGCTCGCCTGTCTCGCCGCGCTGGTCGGCTATTCGCTCTATCATCCGGACGAGGCCTGGCGCGGATATTACGACGACGGCTATCTCTCGAAGTTCTTCCGCTCCGGCGTCAGCGCGGTGTCCGACTTCGCGCAGTACGGCTTCATGGAATCGGCCGCCTCGACCAACGAGCGGCTCAACATGCCGCTGGTGGACGCCTGCCACCCTGCGGGCCGCCGGCCGAACATCATCATGATCCATGATGAATCGAGCTTCGACATCCGCGCCGCCCAGGGCATCAAGGTGCCGCAGGGCTATGGCAGCCACTTCAAGTCATGGGACGGCAAGCAGCGCACGTTTCTGGCCGAGAGCAATGGCGGGCCGAGCTGGTTCACCGAGTACAATGTGCTCGCCGGCCTCTCCTCGCGCTCGTTCGGCCGCTTCGCGTATTTCGTGACGCGCATCGCAACCGGCCGCGTCGAGCGCGGCCTGCCGCTGGCGCTGCGCCGCTGCGGCTACGACACCCTGTCGCTCTATCCCGCCTATGGCGGTTTCATGGGCGCACGCAGCTTCCAGATGACGACCGGCGTCGAACGCTTCCTCGATTCCAAGGACCTCGGCGCCAAGGACGTCGAACCGGACTCGTTCTTCTACGACAAGGCGCTCCGGTTGATGGGTGAGCGGACGCCGAACAAGCCGCTGTTCACCTTCATCTATCTCGGCGCCAATCATTTCCCCTGGGAGACGCGCTTCCGTCCCGATTTGCTGCCGAACTGGCGCGCGCCGGGCAATGTGGCTTCCATCGACGAATATCTGCGCCGGCAGGCGATGAGCGCCGAGCAGTACAGGGCTTTCGTCGCGGGGCTGAAGAAGACGTTTCCCGGCGAGCCCTTCCTGATCGTGCGCTATGGCGACCATCAGCCCGAGTTTGCGCCGAACATCCTCGAGCCCGGGCTCGACGAAGGCGCCATCGGCAAGAAGCTCGACGCCTACGATCCGCGTCTCTACGCGACCTACTACGCGATCGACGCCGTCAATTTCGAGCCGGTCAGAAGCGAGGCCGTGATGGATACGATCGACGGGCCCTATCTGCCGCTGGTGATCCAGGAAGCCGCCGGCATCCCGCTCGACCCGTCCTTCGCCGTGCAAAAGGACATCATGCTCCGCTGCAAGGGTATCTTCTACGGCTGCAAGGACGGCGCCGAGGCGCGGCGGCTCAACCGGCTGCTGATCAATGCGGGGATGATCCGGGGGCTGTAGCGTTCTGACGAGTTTTGCGAGGGGGCGTTTTTTGGAGCGTCCATGTCTCTCCAATGTCGTCCTGGCGAAGGCCAGGACCCATACCGCGTGATCTATCAAATCGAGCGAGCTGCTAGTACCGTCCACATAACCAAGCCTTGGGGTAATGGGTCCTGGCCTTCGCCAGGACGACACCGAATAAATAGCGCAGGCCTACCGCCCGCCCACCTTCCCCCACAGCCATTTCGCCACCGCATCCGGCGACGAATTCGCGTCGTTGCCGCTGGCGCGCAAATTGGCCTCGCGCATGGTGGCGATGTCGATCTTGCCGAGCAGCGGTCTGAGCGCGGCCTGCAATCGCTCGTCGCCGGCGCGCTTGGGTGCGAGCAGCAGGATCGCATCGTAGGGCGGGATCGCGTGCCTGGGATCGTCGAGCACAACGAGGTCGTATTTCGCGATCAGCCCGTCGCTGGTGTAGCCGGCGATGACGTCGACCTCGCCGCCGGCGACCGCCGCATACATGAAATCCGGCTGCATCTGGCGCTGGGCGCGGAATTGAAGGCCGTAGGCCTTTTGCAGCGCCGCCCATTCGGGGCGCGAGAAGAACTCGTAGTCGCCGGCGATCGACAGCGCCGATGCGTGCGCGGCGAGATCGGCGATGGTGCGGATGCCAAGCGCCCCGGCGCGCTTTTTCGGGATCACCAGCGCATAGGCATTCTCGAAGCCGAGCTCGCCGAGCAGGGTGATGTTCTCTTTCGTGAGGGCTGTCTTCAGCTCCGCGAGTAGTTCGGCGCGCGGCTTGATGTCGGTGCGATGCAGCTGGTTGGCCCAGAGCGTGCCGGAATAATCGACATAGAGGTCGATGTCGCCGGCCTTCAGCGCCTCGAAGATCACGCTGGAGCCAAGGCCGGACCGCGCGGTGGCCGGCAGGCCCGCCGCCTGGAGGCGGTCCCTCATCAACGCGGACAGCACATATTGCTCGGCAAACGTCTTGGCCCCGACGACATAGCCCCGCGACGAGCGGCCCATCGTCGGCACCAGCGTTGCGGCGACCAGTGCCGCGATCCCGACCGCGCCGAACCCGGTGCGCAGGCGGCTGCGGCGGCGCAGGCCGCTCTCGATCAGGCCGAGCAACTGATCGACGGCGAGCGCCAGCAGGGCGGAGGCAAGGCAGCCGAACAGCACGAATACCCAGTTCTGGGTCTGGAGCCCGGCAAAGATGTAGTTGCCGAGGCTGGTCTGCCCGATCGGGGTCGAGAGCGTCGCGGTGCCGATCACCCAGACCGCGGCGGTGCGGATGCCCGCCATCATCACCGGCAGCGCCAGCGGCAGCTCGACCAGGACGAGCGACTGCCGCGCGGTCATGCCGACGCCCTCAGCGGCTTCGATCAGCGCCGGGTCGATGCCGTTCAGCCCGGTGATGCCGTTGCGCAGCACCGGCAGCATCGAATACAGCGCCAGCGCCAGCATCGCCGGCAGGAAGCCGAACGCCGAGAAGGAGATTCCGAACCAGGCGAGCGTCAGGGACGCCGCCGCCAGCAACAACGGATAGAACAGCGCGAGCAGCGCCAGTCCCGGCACGGTCTGCACGATGCTGGCGAGCGCGAGCAGGATGCCGCGCGGCGCCGGACGGTTGCGTGTCAGGATCGCCAGCGGCAGGCTGACGGCGAGGCCGAGCGCCAGCGCGGCCAGGCTCACCCGCACATGGTTGCCGAGATAGTCGGGCAGATGCGACAGCGCCTCGCCCCAGCGTGGATCGGTGAAGAGGCTCATGCCGCACCGCTCTGCGGCAGCAGCGCGTTCAGCCGCTCGACCTGGCGCCGCGGCGTGCGCAGCAGCTCCAGCACATAGGCGTCGGTGCTCGTGGAGAGCTCCGCGGGTGTGCCCTGCGCGAGCAGCTTGCCGCCGCGCATCACCGCGATGCGGTCGGCGAGCAGGATCGCCTCAGTCATGTCATGCGTGATCATGACCGTGGTCAGGCCGAGCCTGCGATGCAGCGAGCGATAGTCGTCGCCGAGCGCGTCGCGGGTGAGGGGATCGAGCGCGCCGAACGGCTCGTCCATCAGCACGATGCGGGGCTTTGCCGCGAGCGCCCGCGCCACGCCGACGCGCTGGCGCTGGCCGCCCGAGAGCGCCTCGGGCAGCCGGTCACGATGCGCGGCACGGTCGAGCTGCACAAGCTCCAGCAATTCGTCGACCCGCGCTGCGATATCCGCTGCCGGTGCGCCCAGCAGCTTCGGCGTGATCCCGATATTGTCGGCGACGCTCAAGTGCGGGAACAGCCCGCCGCTCTGGAAGACGTAGCCGATCCGGCGCCGCAGCGCGACCGGATCGACGTTTTGCACGTCCTCGCCATCGATCGTGATGGTGCCGCGATCCGCCTCGATCAGCCGGTTGGCGAGCCGCAGCAGCGTGGTCTTGCCCGAGCCCGACCCGCCGACGATGGCCACAAACTCGCCCTCGGCGATGTCGAGCGACACATCGTCCACGGCCTTGAGGGAGCCGAAGCTCCTGGTGACGTGGGAATAGCTGATGGCGGGCTTGGAAGGCATCAGGACGGGGCTCACTCTTCCTTACCCCTCCCCCTCCAGGGGAGGGTGAAGGAGGCGACGAAGCCCATGCGTAGCACGCTTGGCGGATTGATTGAACTTGGCCGCGCGAGCGGTTAAGGCATCGGACCAAATTCGGAGGGAACACATGACAACGCCTACGGCGGTGGCGCTGGAAGATGCCAAGGTTGCGTTCCGGCTGGGGGACGGACGGGTCTATACAGCGGTGGAGAAGGCGCATCTTTCGGTCGCGCAGGGCGAGTTCGTCGCCATCGTCGGCCCGACCGGCTGCGGGAAATCGACGCTGCTCAACGTCGCGGCCGGGCTGTTGAAGCCGGCGGCCGGAAGCGTCAAGATCTTCGACCGGCCGCTCGCGGGGCTGAACCGGGATGCCGGCTATCTGTTCCAGGCCGATGCGCTGTTCCCCTGGAAGACCGCGCTCGACAACGTCGCGATCGGACTCGAGATCAAGGGTACGCCGCGCGCCGAGGCGCTGCCGCGGGCGCAGAAATGGCTGACGTCCGTGGGCCTCGGCGCCTTCGCGGGCCGCTATCCCCACATGCTCTCGGGCGGCCAGCGCAAGCGCGTGGCGCTGGCGCAGGTTCTGATCCGCGATCCCAAGATCCTGCTGATGGACGAGCCGTTCGGGCCGCTCGATGCACAGACCCGCCAGGTGATGGGCAATCTGCTGCTCGATCTCTGGAACGCCGACCGCAAGGCGGTGCTGTTCGTGACCCATGATCTCGAAGAGGCGATCGCGCTCGCCGACCGCGTCGTGATCATGTCGGCGGGGCCGTCCTCGCGCATCATCGGCGACTGGCGCGTCGGCTTGCCGCGCCCGCGCGACATCTTCGAGGTGCGCCTGGACAAGGAATTCCATGCGCTCCACCGCGAGATCTGGAGCGTGCTCAAGGACGAGGTGATGAAGGGTTACGCGCAAACCACCCAAGCGGCGGAGGCGGTCTGATGTCGCGCCCGACGCTGCTTGCGCTGCAAGTCCTGGTCGCAGTCGTCTGCATTGTGCTGTGGCAGGTGCTGTCGACCGTCCCCGTGTTCGGCAAGATCGTGCTGCCGCCGTTCTTCTTCTCCAACCCGTTCGACGTGTTCAGCCAGATCGTGAAGTGGTTTGCCTCCGGCGTGATCTGGAAGCACCTCGGCATCACGCTCGCGGAATCGATCCTCGCCTTCGTGATCGGATCGCTCGGCGGTGTGCTGATCGGCTTCTGGTTCGCGCGCCAGCCGCTGGTCGCCGCGGTGTTCGACCCTTACGTGAAAATGGTCAACGCCCTGCCGCGCGTGGTGCTGGCGCCGATCTTCGCGCTGTGGCTCGGCCTCGGCATCTGGTCCAAGGTCGCGCTCGGCGTGACGCTGGTGTTCTTCATCGTGTTCTTCAACGTCTATCAGGGCGTCAAGGAGGTCAGTCGCACCGTGCTCGACAATGGCCGCATGCTCGGCATGAGCGAGCGGCAGCTGATGCAGCACGTCTATTGGCCGTCGGCGCTGTCCTGGATGTTCTCCTCGCTGCACACCTCGGTCGGCTTCGCCGTGGTCGGCGCCGTCGTCGGCGAGTATCTGGGATCGGCGGCCGGCCTCGGCTATCTGATCCAGCAGGCCGAAGGCGTGTTCGACGTCGCCGGCGTGTTCGCCGGCATGTTCGTGCTGTCGGCCTTCGTCATCCTGATCGACTACGGGGTCACGCTGGTGGAGCGGCGCTTGCTGGTGTGGCGGCCGACAGCGTTGGATGGACGTGGCTAGCCGCCGCGTTGTCCTGCTGACATTTATGTGATTGACCGGCCGGAATAGAACGCGCGCCCACGCGTCATACCCCCATGCAACCACCTGCATGGGAGTTCAGGATGCACCGGTCACAGTTTCATCGCCTCGTTGCGGCGCTCGCAGGCGGATGCCGATGGCCAAGGCCCGGCCTTGGCATGGCACTCATCGGCGCACGCATTCTCGTCGCCTTCGCAATTCCTCCGCTCGTATTCGCGCATGAAGCCCATCCGGCCAACCCGCCGGCTGCGCTGAGCGCGGAGGAGCGTGCGTTCCTGGAAGAAAACGAATCCGCCATGGCCAAGATGATGAACGACATGGCGGCCAAGCCGACGGGCGACGTCGATCGCGACTTCGTCGCGATGATGAATCCGCATCATCAGGGTGCGATCGACATGGCGGTCATCGAATTGCGCTACGGCAAGAACGAGCAGTTGCGGCGCATTGCCCAGGAAATCATCGTCGACCAGATGCAGGAGATCGCGGCCATGAAGCTCGCGATCGGCGAACCGGCAACCGATACGACGCCCGCCCCGACCCAGCCGCCGTCTGGCCCCGTTGCAAGCGTCCATCATCCCCCGGGCATGCAGATGGACATGTCCGCCGGAATGAAGAAGTAGGAGCGCCACATGAAGACGTCGAGAAGCAGCATCGGGAAGAGCATCTTCCTGGCGGCCACCATGCTTGCAACCGGTTCAGCCGCATGGGCAGGGCAGGCGCCGGGCGCGCTGTCCTCACCCGATATTCCGATCAGCCATCACGACCGAGTCTATGCCGCGGAGCAGTTCTCGAACACGGTCTCGGTAACCGACCCGGTCGACAACAAGCTGCTTGGGGTGATCCGGCTCGGCGACCCGCAGCCCGGCAATTTCAGCCCGCTCTACAAGGGCCAGGTTCTCGTGCATGGCATGGGCTTTTCGCCCGATCACAAGACGCTTGCCGTGGTGTCGATCGGCTCAAACTCGGTTACCTTCATCGACACCGCGACCAATGCGGTCAAGCACACGACCTATATCGGGCGGTCGCCGCACGAGGCGTTCTTCACGCCGGACGGCAAGGAGGTGTGGGTCACCGTTCGCGGCGAAAACTACATCTCCGTGGTCGACCCGCAGAGCTTTGAGGAAAAACGCCGCATCACCACCCCCAGCGGGCCGGGCATGCAGATGTTTTCACCGGACGGCAAATACGCCTACATCTGCTCGTCCTTCAATCCCGAGACCGACGTCGTCGCGGTCGCCGAGCACAAGATCATCGCCAAAGTGAAGCAGGAAAGCCCGTTCTGCCCGAACATCGCGGTGACGCCGGATGGAAACCAGGTGTGGTTCACGCTGAAGGATACGGGCAGGACTCAGGTGTTCAACGCCAGGCCGCCGTTCAACCCGATCAGGACGATCGATACCGGTCCGATCACCAACCACGTCAATTTCGCGCACACTGCCAGGGGAACATTTGCCTACGTCACCATCGGTGGCCTGAACCAGGTGAAGGTGTTCCGCACCGACGACTTCTCGCAAGTCGCGACGATCCCGGTCGGCAATCTGCCGCACGGCGTCTGGCCGTCCGGCGACGGCACGCGCATCTATGTCGGGCTTGAGAACGCCGACGCGCTCGCGGCGATCGACACCGCGACCAACAGCGTGGTGGCGAATGTCCCGATCGGCCAGGCGCCGCAGGCCATTGCCTACGTTCCAGGTGCGGCTCCCAATCCTGATGACCGCCAGAACCTGCAGGCCCTCGGCGTTGCCGGCCAGGTCGCTCATCTCGCGCTTGCATCCAGGGACGGTTCGAAGGACGGAAAGGCGCCGACCAGCGTCTCGCTGTTCGATCAGGGCCTGATCCAGATCTTGCAGGCTTCGGTGACGGGACTTGAGCCCAGGCAGAAATATGTGCTGGCGCTGGCGGAACGCAGTGACGGAAGCGGCCCGCTACAGCCATTGGCGGCGTTCATGACCAATCCGGCCGGATCGGCCATCGTCAACGCGGCCGGCCCGATCCGGCAGATCGTCGATCAGTCCGCGGTGGCTGGAAAGCGATATCTGGTGATCGCCTCCGGAGACGCGGCCGGGCCCGGCGAGGCGGTCCAGATCGAGACGCAATGACGCACCGTCGGGCGGCAACGAAGAGCAGGCGGAGCGCCTCATGAAGGACATGCTGGTTCAGGTCGAGCCACTGATCCCCGCGCTCCGCCGCTATGCGCGCGCCCTCGTGCGCGATCGCGCGGCCGCCGACGATCTGGTTCAGGATTGCCTGGAGCGGGCCGTCGGCCGCTGGCATCAGCGGCGCGACGGCAGCGTGCGCGCCTGGCTGTTCACGATCCTCCACAATCTGGCGGTCACTCAATTTCGCCAGACAACAGCGCGGGGCAGGCATATGCCGATCGACGATGCCGGCGAGCGCGAGCTTGTCAGTGCGGCAGCGCAGGAGCACAGGCTGATCTATCAGGATGTCCTGAACAAGCTTGCGAGACTGCCGCAGGAGCAGCGGGCTGTGTTGTTGCTTGTTGCAGTCGAGGATCTTTCCTACGCCGCCGCCGCGGAGGTGTTGAATGTCCCGGTCGGGACAGTGATGTCGCGCCTGTCGCGTGCGCGGGAGCGGCTGCTGCAGGAGATGGACGGCGTTGCACCGGGGAACGTCGTGGCATTGCGGAGCATGAAATGAGCCAACGGCCGATCACGGAAGATGATCTCCACGCCTTTGTGGACCACGCGCTCGAGCCTGAGCGTCGTGCGGAGGTCGGATCCTATCTGGACGATCACCCGGATGTCGCCGGGCGCGTCGCGGCCTTTGCCGCCCAGCGCGAGCAGTTGCGCAGCGCGCTGGCGCCAATCGCCGATGAACCATTGCCGGCCGAGTTGAACCTGTCGCACATTATCGAGAGCCGGAAGCGGCGCCCTCTGCACGCATGGTGGGCAATCGCGGCGCTGTTGCTCCTGAGCATCGGCGGTCTCGGCGGCTGGACCATGCGCAGCCTGTTGCAGGATGGCTCGAACGGACTGTCCGCATTGGCGCAGGAGGCGGCCTACTCTTACGGCGTCTATGCACCGGACCGCGTGCGGCCGGTCGAGATACGTGCGTCCGACAGTGCCGAGCTCACGCAATGGGTCTCCAACCGGCTGAAGCAGCCGGTCAAGGTGCCGGATCTTTCCGTGTCCGGCTATCGGCTGATGGGAGGGCGTCTCGTTGCGACCTCGCACGGTCCGGCTGCGATGTTCATGTACGACGACGATCGCGGCGATCGCCTTGTCGTGCTGACGCGCCCGATGAGCCGCGGTGGACAGGATACGCCGATGCTGCCGCAATCGACCGGTGATGTCGCGGGTTTCGCCTGGGCGGACGGCGGCATGGGCTATACGCTCGTCGGCGAGCTTCCGACGGACACGCTCAAGCCGATCGCGAACGAGATCAGGAAGCAGGCACGCCCGATCTAGCCGGGACATTCAGTGGACGGGCCCGCGCGTCGCGCGAGCCCCGGCAGCGCGAATGCTCAATCCAGCAGCTTGGTATCGTCGGGCGCCTGCGGAGGCGTCTTGATCGCGATTGCCTTAACCTGGCCGCTGATCGGCTTGGTGCCGCCATGCGGCGTGCCCTTGGGGATGATGACGAGGTCGCCCGGCTTCACCGTGACCTCCTTGTCGCCGAGCCAGATCGTCCCGGTCCCGTCCAGGATGTACTGGATTTCGTTGGTGTTGGGATGCAGGTGCTTGGGCACATTGCCGACCTGGATCGAGATGGTGGCGCCGTCGGCGCTTGCGAACATCTTGGAGCGATAGCCGACATTGTTGGCGGGCCCGAGCGCGTCGCCTTCCATCTCGCCGGTGTGGATGATCTGTGCGGTGACGTTCTCGGCGGCCAGCGCCGGCCGGAGCAACTGGTTTGCGCCGCATCCGGCGGCAAAGGCGGCGGCGATCGACAGTCCGGCGGCAAGGCGATTCATGGATGATTCTCCCCATCAGGAATTGTTCTTGTTTGGCCATGCTATTGCGCCCAAAGGCTGATGGCGAGTCGCACTTAGGCAGTGCTTCTCAAGCCGGTCCCGCTGCTCTATGGTGCCGCCGGCCGAACGGAGGAAACCAATGAAGAACACGATTGCCAGGCTCGCCGGCGCGCTGCTCGCGCTGACGCTCACCACCGGTCTTGCCGCGGCGCAAAGCAAGGTGACCATCGCGGTCGGCGGCGGTTCCTGCCTGTGCTATCTGCCCACGGTGCTGGCCAAGCAGCTCGGCGAATACGACAAGGCCGGCCTCAATGTCGAACTCGTGGACCTCAAGGGCGGTTCGGATGCGCTCAAGGCCGTGCTCGGCGGCAGCGCCGACGTGGTCTCCGGCTATTTCGACCATTGCGTCAACCTGGCGGCCAAGAAGCAGGAGCTCCAGGCCTTCGTCGTCTATGACCGCTATCCCGGCCTCGTGCTGGTGGTTTCGCCCGCGCACACGAACGAAATCAAGTCGATCAAGGATCTCGCCGGCAAGAAGGTCGGCGTCAGCGCCCCCGGATCCTCGACCGACTTCTTCCTCAAATACATGCTCAAGAGGAATGGCCTCGATCCCGCCGGCACCGCCGTGATCGGCGTCGGCCTCGGCGCCACCGCGGTGGCCGCGATGGAGCAGGGGCAGATCGACGCAGCCGTGATGCTGGATCCCTCCGTCACGGTGCTCCAGGGCAGCCACAAGGATCTGCGCATTCTCAGCGACACCCGCACCCAGAAGGACACGCTTGAGACGTTCGGCGGCGAATATCCGGGCGGCGCGCTGTATTCGACCGCGGCCTGGGTCAACGGCCACGAGAAGGAGACGCAGGCGCTCACCAATGCGATCCTCGCCACGCTGGCCTGGATTCACTCGCACTCGCCTGAGGAGATCATGGCGAAGATGCCGGAAGAGACCGTCGGCAAGAACAAGGACCTCTATCTCGCCGCGCTGAAGAACACGATCCCGATGTTCTCCGAGACCGGCAAGATGGACCCGAAGGGCGCGGACGCCGTGCTCGCCGTGTTCAGCGTCGGCTCGCCCGAGGTCGCCAACGCCAAGATCGACGTCAGCAAGACCTTTACCAACAGGTATGTCGAGCAGGCCAAGAAGACCACGGGGAGCGCCAAATAACTGACGCGAAGGCGTGGTAACCAGGCTTCATGACGTCCCCGGTCATTCATCGCGTCACGACGCTTGATCTCGCCGTGCGGCCGATCATCTGGCCGTTCGCCGAGGAACGGCGCGCCGAGATCGCGGCGCACTTTGCCGAGAAGCAGCGCGAGCGGCCGAAAATCTGGAACGGCCGCGTCCTGCTCGGGCGCGATGCTGTGTTCACGGACGGCCATCTCGCCGCGACCTATTTCGAGACCGATTTCGCGAGCTTCCTCGCCTGGCGCGACTGGGGCTTCCCTGACACCGCCGTGTTCAACGGTTTCGGCATGGGCGCGCTGCGCGCCTCCGACGGCGCCTTCGTGATGGGCGAGATGGCGCAGCACACCGCCAATGCCGGCCGCATCTATTTCCCCTCCGGCACGCCCGATCTCGACGACGTCAGGGACGGTGTGCTCGATATTCCCGGCAGCGTCGTCCGCGAGCTCGCCGAGGAGACCGGCCTGACCGCGGCCGACTACGCGGCGGAAACCGACTGGCACTGCGTCGTCAGTGGCCATGCGATTGCAATGATTCAGATAATCAACCTGGACATGCCGGGCGAGGCGATCCGTGCCCGGATCGAAGCCAATCTCGCGCGCGAGACCGAACCTGAGTTGTCGGCCATTCATCTCGTGCGCGGGATGGATGATCTCACACCTACCATGCCGCGATTTGTCACGGCCTTCGTCGCGCAGCAGTTCGCCTCGCGCTGACGCGCGAGGCTTGACATCGCTGCGCGCAGCCCATGTGATGGGCGAAAAAGCAAAAGCAAGAAGAATGCAATGCACAATCGTCCAGGGAGGTTTAGATGCGCCTGCGCATGGCTGCCCGCTTGGTACGGGGGCTGATGGTCGCGATATCAGCGACGGGCTGGGCGGTCTCCGCCCAGGCCCAGGAGAAGAAGATCAAGATCGGCGTGGTGTTCGACCTGACCGGCCCCCTCGCGGGCGGCGGCTCTGAGCTCGGCTATATCGGTGCAAAGATCATCCTCGACCATTTCGCCAGGACCGGCGTCGAGGGCTACAAGATCGAGGCGGTCTATGCCGATGCGCAGAGCAAGCCCGACGTCGCCATCAACGAATCCGTCCGCCTGCTCGAGCAGGAGAAGGTGGACATGGTGCTCGGCTTCTTCTCCTCGGCACAATGCGTGCCGGTCGCGGCCCGTGTCGAGCAGCTCAAGAAGTTCATGTGGATGACGACCTGCATCTCGTCCGCCGTGTTCAACGAGAAGGGCTACAAATACGTCTTCCGTCCGCAGGCGAGCGGCGATCAGTTCGGCATGATGACGATGGATTTCATCGCCCAGAACGCCAAGGCGAAGTTCGACAAGGAGCCGAAGGATCTGCGCGTCGCCATCATCCATGAGGACGGCGCCTATGGCGTCGACGTCTCCAGGGGTAACGAGGCGGGCGCCAAGAGGGCCGGCTTCAACGTCGTGATGAAGGAAGGTTATTCGGCGACCGCGCCGGATCTCTCGTCGCTGGTGACCAAGCTGAAGCGCGCCAAGCCCGACGTGATCTTCCACACCGGCTACAACCCCGACATCACGCTGCTGCTGCGGCAGGCCCGCGAGCAGGGGCTGAAGTTCGGCGCGCTGATGGGGCATGGCGCCGGCTATGGCGTCTATGAGAAGCTGAAGGAGGGCATGGGCGCGGATGCCACCTACATCTTCAACACCGACCCGATCTCGATCTGGCTCGCCAACCAGAAGACCATGGATCCGAAGCTTCCCCCCGTGATCAAGATGGTCGGCGAGGAGTTCGACAAGATCAGGCCCGGCGTCGCCATCCGCTCCGCCCATGTCGGCATCGGTGCGTCCAATACCTATGTGTTCATGAGCGATGTGCTGCCGCGCGCGATCAAAAAATACGGCGGGGTCGATCCCGACGCGCTGCGCAAGGCGGCGCTCGACACCGACATTCCCGAGGGCGGCACCATGCTCGGCTTCGGCGTCAAGTTCTATGGCGAAGGCACGCCGATGGCAGGGCAGAACGAGCGCTCGTTCCCCGTCG
Source organism: Bradyrhizobium sp. USDA 3311 (assembly GCF_054062495.1). NCBI lineage: Bacteria > Pseudomonadati > Pseudomonadota > Alphaproteobacteria > Hyphomicrobiales > Nitrobacteraceae > Bradyrhizobium > Bradyrhizobium sp. USDA 3311. The sequence goes on from NZ_JBSSFI010000001.1 coordinate 4,008,423, forward strand.
TGATCCAGTATCTCGAGGACAAGTCCCATGTGGTGTGGCCCAAGAGCCAGGCGCAGCGCGAGGCAGTGCTGCCACTGCCGAAGGGCACCACCTACAGCAACCAGTAGCGCAACACGCGAAGAAACGGAGAGCTTTGGTGTTGGAAGTCAGCGGGCTGGTGAAGCGGTTTGGCGGCTTCACCGCCGTGAACAACGTATCGTTTCGGGTCGACCAGGGCGAGATCCTCGGCCTGATCGGCCCGAACGGTTCGGGCAAGAGCACGATCTTCAACATGCTCTCCGGCACGCTGGCGCCGACCTCCGGGTCGATCCTGTTCGCCGGGCACGAGATCGCGGGCCTCGCGCCGCACCGGATCATCAACCGCGGCATCGGCCGTACCTTCCAGATTCCGCGCCCCTTCCGCCGCCTGACCATCTTCGAGAACGTCGCGCTCGCCGGCTTTTACGGCCAGGGCCGCCACAGCCGCATCAAGGCCGAGGAAGCGGCCGAGCGGTCGCTGGCCATGGTCGGCCTGCCGACCGACCGCCATGCCAACGTTGATGGCCTCGGCGCTGCCGGGCTGAAGAAGCTCGAGCTGGCGAAAGCGCTCGCCACCGCGCCAAAACTGCTGCTCGCCGACGAAAGCCTCGGCGGCCTTGACGAGACCGAGATGGACCAGGCCGCCGACATGCTGCGCAACATCCGCGACGAGCTCGGCATCACCATCATCTGGGTCGAGCACATCATGGGCGTGCTGATGCGGGTGGTCGATCGCGTCATGGTGCTCGATCACGGCGAGAAGATCTCGGAAGGGTTGCCGAGCCAGGTCGCGGGCGATCCCCGGGTCATCGAGGTCTATCTCGGCACCGATGCCGAGACCACGCAGGCTGCGGCTGCCGAAGCGCGCCGCCGCGCGGGAGGCTAGCCGATGCTGGAGCTGCGGTCCGTCAACGCCGGCTACGGTACGTTCCAGGCGCTGTTCGACGTCGATCTCGACGTGAAGGCCGGCGAGGCGGTCGGCGTCATCGGCCCGAACGGCGCCGGCAAGACCACCCTGATGCGCGTCATCTCCGGCCTGATCCGTCCCTCGCGCGGTTCGATCAGGATGGAAGGCGTCGACGTCGTGGCGACGCCGCCGCACAAGATCGTCAGCCTCGGCATTGCACATGTGCCGGAGAACCGGCGGCTGTTTCCGCAGCTCACGGTCGACGACAATCTGAAGATGGGCGCCTTCATGAAGGAGGCGCGCGGCCACTATGCCGAGCGGCTGGAGGTGGTGTTCGACCTGTTTCCGCGCCTGAAGGAGCGCCGCCACCAGATGGCCGGCACGATGTCCGGCGGCGAGCAGCAGATGTGCGCGATCGGGCGCGCGCTGATGTCCAATCCAAAACTACTGCTGCTCGACGAGCCCTCCGCGGGACTTGCGCCGGTCGTGGTGCAGCAGGTGTTCGAGCTGGTGAAGCGGATCCGCGCCCGCGGGCTGACGGTGCTGATCGTCGAGCAGAACGTGCAGCAGGTGCTCCGGGTGGTCGACCGTGCCTATCTGATCGAGGCCGGCACGATCCGCAGCTCAGGCACTTCGGCCGAGATGCTCGCGAGCGACACGGTCAAGGAAGCGTATCTCGGGGTGTGAGGGGCGGGCAGGGGCATGCAGGCATTCCTGGACATTTTCGACATCTACCTGCTGGAGGCCGTGATCAACGGCATCCTGCTCGGCGGCGTGCTGGCGCTGCTTGCGCTTGGGCTCAATCTGATCTTCGGCGTCATCGACGTGACCTGGATCTGCTATGCCGAGCTCGTGATGATCGGCATGTACGCCATGTATTTCATGGTGCAGTACTACGGCGTCAGCTATTTCATCGCGGCGCCGTTCACCATTCTTCTGGTCGCGCTGCTCGGCGCCGCGCTGCATTACCTCGTGATCGCGCCGCTGCTCACCGCGCCGCCGATCAACCAGTTGCTCGCAACCGGTGGCGTGCTGTTCGTGCTGCAGAGCTTTGCCACGGTCGCCTTCGGCATCGACTTCCGCAATCTCGGCATCCGCCTGCCGGTGCTCGCCTTCGGCGACATGAATTTCAGCTACGCGCGACTCCTGTCGTTTCTGGCTGCGCTGGTCGGCATGGTCGCCGTCTACCTGTTCATGACGCGCACCTTCACGGGAACCGCGATCCGCGCGATCTCGCAGGACCGGCAGATCATGGCGCTGATGGGCGTCGATACGAAGAAGCTCTACCTCATCACCTCGGCGCTCGGCGGCGCGCTCGCAGGCCTCGCCGCCTGCCTGCTGGTGCTGCAATACGACGTGCACCCCTTCGTCGGCCTGTCCTTCGGGCCGATCACCTTCCTGATCTGCGTGCTCGGGGGCCTCGGCAATTTCATCGGCGGCTTCATCGCCGCCTTCGTGTTCGCCGAGATCATCTCGCTCGGCGGCCTGTTCTCCGACCTCGAATGGGGCTATGTGCTCGCCTTCGCCTTCTTCATCGTCATGATGTTCATCCGGCCCGCGGGCCTGCTTGCGAGGCGCCGATGATGGGGCAGGGGCGGCTTGCGGCATGGGCGGTGGGACTGGCGGCGCTGGTCGCGCTGCCCTTCGTCTATCGCGATCCATATCATCTGCACATCCTGGTGCTGATCCTGATCTGGTCGTTCGCCTACACGTCCTGGTCGATGATGGGGCGGTTCGGCCTGGTCTCGCTCGGCCATGGCGGCTTCATGGGCATCGGCGCCTATGTCACCGCGCTGCTATGGAATCATCTGGGCTGGTCGCCCTGGATCGGCATTCCCATCAGCATGGTTGCGGCGGGTACGCTGGCGCTGATCGTCGGCTATCCCTGCTTCCGCTTCCGCATCACCGGTCACTATTTCGTGCTGGTGACGCTGGCGCTGTCGGGCATCGTGCTCCAGGTCATCACCGCCACACGTGACTATACCGGCGGCTCGCTCGGCTACACGCCGAACCGCGCCTCGGGCAACAAGCTGCTGGCGCTGCAATTCGACAACAAGACGACCTGGTACCTGATCGCGCTCGGGGTCTGGCTGTTCGGCATCGTGGTCTGGCACTGGGTCGACCGCAGCATGAGCCGCTACGCGCTGGAGGCGATCTCGGAGGACGAGGACGCCGCGGCCGCCGCCGGCGTCGACGTCACCGCGGAGAAGCTGAAGATCACGCTGCTCAGCGCGCTGATGACGGCGCTCGCCGGCGCCATCTACTGCCAGTACCAGATGTTCATTACGCCCGACACGGTCAGCGGCATCGCGGTGTCGCTCCAGATGGTGTTTGCCGCCATCGTCGGCGGCCTGTTCGTCTCGCTCGGTCCGACCTTCGGTGCCGTCATCACGATCCTGCTGGCGGAGAGCTTGCGCATCGGCTTCGGCACCAAGGCGGTCGGCTGGGACAATCTCGTCTACGGCGTGCTGCTGGTGCTTTTCATCATATTCCTTCCCAAGGGTATCCTTGGTAGCGTGCTCGACCGACTGAAGCCGCAACGCAAGGTGCCCCGCGCCCATGAACAAGAAGCCGTCCAGATCGCTCGCCCAGGAACTTGACCGTTACATCACGCCGTTCCGCTACGACGGCTCGGGCAAGTTTCACCTCAAGGCGCACAAGACCAACGAGAAGGGCGATCTCGACAAGGAGAGGGCGCAGGAGATTCTCGACGCCAACAAGAAGCGGCTGATCGAGTTCCAGGAGAAACTCTACGCCCAGGACCGCTGGTCGGTGCTGATCGTGTTCCAGGCCATGGACGCGGCCGGCAAGGATTCCGCGATCAAGGCGATTTTCGAGGGCATCAACCCGCAGGGCTGCGATGTCCACGCCTTCAAGGCGCCAAGCAGCAAGGAGCTCGACCACGACTTCCTCTGGCGCCACGTCACCGCGCTGCCGGAGCGCGGCCATATCGGCATCTTCAACCGCTCGCATTACGAGGAGTGCCTGGTGACGCGCGTGCATCCGGAGATCCTCGCCAAGGAGAAGCTGCCGCAGAAGCTCGTGACCAAGAACATCTGGAAGGAGCGGTTCGAGGACATTTCCGCCTTCGAGCGTTACCTCACGCGCAACGGCACCGTGGTGTTGAAGTTTTTTCTCAACCTGTCCAAGGACGAGCAGCGTCAGCGCTTCCTCGACCGGCTGGAGGAGCCCGCCAAGCAGTGGAAATTCTCCATGGACGACATCAAGGAGCGCGCGCTGTGGCCGCGCTATCAGGCGGTCTATCAAGACATCGTTCGCCACACGGCAACGCCGCATGCGCCGTGGTATGTCGTGCCCGCCGATCACAAATGGTTCGCGCGCGTCGTGATTGGCTCGGTGATCAACGCTGCGCTCGAAAAGCTGGACCTGCGCTTTCCCCGCGCCGACAAGGCCTCGCTGGAGGAGTTCGAAGAGGTGCGCAAGGCGCTGGAGAAAGAAGCGACGGGAAGCAAGAAGCAAGCAAAGTGACAGCCAACAGGACCGCGGACCGCAAGACCGTCAACTTCGCGCTCCAGGGCGGCGGCGCGCACGGCGCCTTCGTCTGGGGCGTGCTCGACCAGGTGCTCGAAGACGGCAGGTTGGCGATCGAGGCGGTCAGCGCGACCAGTGCCGGCGCCATGAATGCGGTGGCGATGGCCTCCGGCATGGCGCACGGCGGCGCGGAGGCCGCGCGGGAGAGCCTGCACGCATTCTGGTACGAAGTGTCGCGTATGGACATGGCGTACGATTTGATGTCGCCGCTGAACCAGTGGATACAGGCCCTGAGGCTGCCGCCGGAATATCATCCGGTCCACGCAATCATCCACACGCTGACGCACACGCTGCCGCCGGGCCTGCTCAATCCCTTTCATTTCAATCCGCTCCGCTCGCTGCTGCAGCGCGTGGTCGATTTCGACCGGCTGAATTCCTCGCCCGAGGCGCCGCAGCTGTTTCTCAACGCCACCAACGTTCGCACCGGCAAGATCAAGGTATTCCAGAGCCCGCTGCTCACGGCGGAAACCGTGCTCGCCTCGGCCTGCCTGCCGCCGTATTTCCAGGCCGTCGAGATCGACGGCGAGCATTATTGGGATGGCGGCTATCTCGGCAATCCCGCGATCTATCCGTTGATCTACCGCAAGGGCAGTCACGACGTCATCATCGTGCAGGTCACGGCGATCCGGCGCAACGAGCTGCCGACCAGTGCAGCCGATGTCCTCCACCGCATCAACGAGATCAGCTTCAATTCGTCCTTGATGCGCGAGATGCGCGCGATCGCCTTCGCCACGCGGCTGATCGACGACGGCGAGCTCGACAGCAACAGGCATAGCCGCATGTACATACATTGGATTGGCAACGACCAGTTGATGTCGCAGCTCGGCACGGCCACGCAGTTCCACCCCGAATGGAGCCTGTTGTGTCGCCTGCGCGACGAGGGCCGCGAGGCGGCGCGAAGCTGGCTGGCGCGAAACTTCGACCAGATCGGAAAGTCCTCGACGGTCGACCTGGCAGACATGTTTCTCTAGGCCAGCCAAGCCGGTCATCGAAAAAGTACGAAAACAACCCCATGCACAGTAGCCGGCGCCAGTGGAATCAATGGCTTGGCGAACGGTCGCTGTTGTTCGGATTTAAAGATGTCCGTTTGACCCGTCGGGCAAGACAGGGGCATGATGTCATCATCGCCGCAGACCGGGCCGGGCGGGCAAAGCGACCTGTCTGCCGCAGGTCGTAGCTGCGATCTCTGATCTCGTAGGGTGGGCAAAGGCGCCCTTGCGCCGTGCCCACCGTCTCTCCACGATCGCGGCTGGCATGGTGGGCACGCGACGAGCCGCGCCTTGCGCGTCTCGTTGCTTTGCCCACCCTACGAGTTTCTCTGCAAGCGGCTTGCTAGTACCCGCGGCCCCACCAGTAGCAGAAGCGCTCGACATTGGCGGGCAGCGCGGTCTCGTAATTCGCCCACTTCTCGTATTTCGGCAGCTTCACTTCCTTCATCGCGGTATCGATGCATTTGCCGGCGTCCGCCGCCTTCTTCACCTCGGCGGAGAGATCCTCCATGTAGGCGATATCGTCCTCGACGTCCTTCTTGGTGCCGAGCCGCCCGCCGGCATTGGGGTGGCCGGGGATCATCCGCTCCCAGTCGAGCGACGCCAGCTTCTTCAGCGAAGCGATATATTCCAGCGGCGAGGCATTGTCGGGGATGTTGCGGAACTGGACGGACTCGATCGGCGCGAAATCGACCACGAAGACGATCTTCTCCTTCGGCAGCCGCATCACCAGCGAATTGTCGGAATGGTTGCGGCCGACATAGTTCAGCTCCAGCGTGGTGCCGCCGAGCGTGATGCTCTTCTTGTCGTCCACCACCTGATCCGGCATCACGACGTCGGCGAGCAGCGCATTCTGCTTCTTCAGCTCGAGCAGGCGCTCCTTGGTCCGCCGATGCGCGACGAAGGTGGCGCCGAGATCCTTGAATGGCTGGCCGCCGGCGATGTGGTCGTAGTGATGATGGCTGTAGACGACGTATTTGATCGGCTGGTCGGTGACCGCCTTGATCGCGTCGATATAGGGCTTCGCGGGTCGCAAGTAGGAGATCGGATCGGTCGCGATCACGCCCTTCGGCGTCACCACGAACATCGACTGATGGCCGCCATAGCGGAAGATGTAGACATTGTCGGTGCCGTCGACCTTTCTGGTGGAGGTCTGCGGCGGGGTTTGCGCGAATGCTGATCCGCTCACGAGGGCAGCGAGAACGGCCATGCAAGTGAATGCTTTCATCTCTGGCTTTCTGGAAATAATGAGGACGGACAATCTCTTCGATACAAACGCTGCTGGAAGGGATTTATTCCGTCGCCCCTCATGCGACCAATCTGTCGCGGGAACGGCCTGGAACACGCCCTCAAATGTGATTTCAAGGCCATTGATCCTGCTTGACAGTTCTATGTCACGGGAGGAGCATGACGTTGGTCGCGAATACGCGACGCGCAACGTCCACCTCATGAGCAAGGGGAGGTCTATGACACCACCTCCGCAGATCCAGCCGCGTTAAGTGCGATGGAGCTCGTTCGGACTATCGCATAGCGGCAGAAACCGCGAACGGCACGCCGGGTCAAGGTTTAGAGGGCTCCATCAGTGAGGCAAGGCCCCTACCTGCCCGGCGCTGTGCTTCGCAGAGCGATTGGCATCACGCTTCATTTCTCCTCCTCCTCCTCACCGTCGTTCCGGAGCCATCCCGGAATGACGGGAGAGGTTTTGGCGTGAGCATCGTGCTGTATCGACGCGCGCCCGCGAGCCGGTATTTCGCCGTGTCGGAAACGGGGTTCCTGCTTCCTGCATCGCGGCAAATGCCAAGAGAATGTCGCCTCCTTGGCCAACTTCCGACACAGCGCCGGGGCGAATAACGACCATCCGACATGACGCACGTGCTTCGGCGGTGACGGCCCCGTCGCCGCCTGCGCATTCATTTTTTCAAGGAATCCTCGTGTCGCATAAGCTTGCCTCGGCGCTCCTCGCAGCGCTCTTCCTCGCCATCTCATCTCTCTCCGGCGCCCAGGCCGAGGCGCGTGCGCCGGCGACCAAGGGTGCGGCCACGCTGTCGCCGGACGAGGCTAGGCGCGCGCTGGAGACGCTGCAGGACGACCAGAAACGCGCGCAGATGATCGACACGCTGCGCGCGATCGCGAATGTATCAGGTCAGCAGCAGCCTGCGCCGTCCGCGCCCGAGCAGAAATCGCCGATCCCGCTTTCGGCCGATGGCCTCGGTGCGCAGCTCCTGCTCACGGTATCGGAGCAGATCGGCGAGATCTCGGGCGAGATCGCCGGCGTGGCGCGGACGCTCACGCACTTCCCGGCCTTCTATTACTGGATCATGCGAACCGCGAACGATCCCGCGGCCTACAACCTCCTGATCGAGATCGCCTGGAAGCTCGCGCTGGTGCTCGGCTGCGCCCTCTCCGCCGAGTGGGTGATCTTTCGTCTGATCCGCCGTCCGGTCGTGTTCCTGGAAGGTCGCGTGCCGCAGGCCGCGCATCTGCCGGCGCAGGCGCTGCCCATTGCAGATCCGCCGTCAACGGTGACCGATGTCACCCCGGAGCCCGAACTGCACAAGCGCCGCCACAGTCTCGTGCGGATCTGGCAGGTCGTGCTGCGGCTGCCCTTTGTGCTGGCGCGCCTGGTGTTCGAACTGCTTCCCGTGTTCGTCTTCGTGGGCATCGCCACCGCGCTGCTCGGAACGGAGATCGGCGAGCCCACGACCGTCCGCCTCGTGATCCTCGCGGTCGTCAACGCCTATGCGTTCTCGCGCGGGCTCATCTGCGTGGTCCGTGCGCTGGCGGGGCCGTCCGGCCTGTTTCCGGTTCGGGCCGAGACCGCGGCCTATATCGAGATCTGGGCGCGCCGCATCGTCGGCGTCGGCGTCTCCGGCATCGCCTTTGCCAATGTGGCGCTGCTGCTCGGTCTGCATCGCGCCGGCTACGCCGCGCTGCTGCGCATGGTGATGCTGGTCGTGCATCTCTTCGTCGTCGTCATCATCCTGCAATGCCGCCGCCAAGTCGCCGAAGCCATTCGCGCGCCCGCCGAGCGGCCGGGGATTGCGGCGCGCCTGCGCAACCGCATCGCCGGTGGCTGGCATTATCTTGCGATCGCGCTCGATCTTGCGCTGTGGGCGGTGTGGGCGCTGAACATCCGCAACGGCTATGCGCTGCTGCTGCAATATTTCGTCGGCACCATCGCGGTGGCGCTGATCACGCGCGTCGCCATCATGCTGACGCTGGGCCTGATCGACCGCGGCTTCCGCATCAAGCCGGAGATCCTGCAGCGCTTTCCGGGGCTGGAAATCCGGGCCAACCGCTATCTGCCGCTGCTGCGCAAGATCGTGTCCAGCGTGATCGCCTTCATCGGCTTCGTGGCCGTGCTCGAAGTCTGGGGCGTGGACGCCATCGTCTGGTTCTATGGCGGCCAGATCGGCGGACGGCTGATCTCGGCCGTGGTGACGATCGGCGTTGCCGTATTCGTCGCTGCGGCTATCTGGGAGATCAGCAACGCGCTGCTGGATCGCCAGATCAATGCGCTGTCCCGCGACGGGCACTACGCCCGCGCCGCGCGCCTGCGGACCTTCCAGCCGATGCTGCGCACCGCGCTGCTCTGTGTGATCGCCGCCGTCGTCGGCCTCACGGCGCTCAGTGAGATCGGCGTCAATGTCGCCCCGCTACTCGCAGGCGCCGGCATCGTCGGCATCGCCATCGGTTTCGGTTCGCAAAAACTGGTGCAGGATCTCATCACCGGCCTGTTCCTGCTGTTGGAGAATACGGTGCAGGTCGGCGACAACGTCAGCGTGTCGGGGCTCTCAGGCGTCGTCGAGAACGTCTCGATCCGCACCATCCGCCTGCGCGCAGGCGACGGTGCCGTGCACATCGTGCCGTTCAGCGCTGTCACGACCATCACCAATGCCAGCCGCGGCGCGGGCAATGCGTCCGTCAGCGTCAACGTGGCCTACAAGGAGGACACCGACCGCGCCGGCCAGATCCTCAAGGATATCGTCGACGAGATGCGCCGCGAGGGCGAATTCCGCGCGCTGATCCGCGGCGACCTCGAGCTCTGGGGCGTCGACAAGGTCGATGGCGCGATGGTGTCGATCGTCGGCCAGATCCGCTGCACCGAGGCCGGCCGCTGGCCGGTCCAGCGCGAGTTCAACCGCCGCATGAAGCAGCGCTTCCAGCAGAGCGGCATCGAGGTCGCATCGGCGACCCAGACCATTCTGATGCACGTCGCGCCGCCGGCTGACAGTGCCGCAAACCTCACGCCGCGGCGAGCTGCAGGATAACGGCTCGACAAACTTCCCCCTTGCCTCCACTCCTCCGGCAGCGTTCACTCCGGCTCCAGCGCGCTGACAACATGCGGGCGGCAAAAAGGGTGGGAGAGAACGATGCGGGGGCTGTGGGCCGGATTGCGCGGTCATCTGATCGTCATTGGCGTGTTGATCGGATGCGCGGCAGCGGCCGCGCCGGCAGGCGCCCAGCCCTTTCCATCGCGCCCCATTACGCTCGTGGTGCCGTTTGCAGCGGGCGGGCCGACCGACACGCTGGCGCGCATCCTGTCCGAGCGGATCGCTGCCGAGCTGCACACGACGGTGGTGGTCGAGAACGTCGCCGGCGCCTCCGGCAGCATCGCGGGCGCCCGCGTCGCGCGTGCAACCCCTGACGGCACGACGATCACCATCGGCCATTGGGGCACCCATGTGCTCAATGGTGCCATCTTCAAGCTGCCCTACGACGTCATCGCCGATTTCGAGCCGGTCGCGGCGATTGCGATGGGGACGCAGCTCATCGTCGGCCGGAAGTCGCTCGAGGCCAACAATCTGAAGGACATGATCGCGTGGCTGAAGGCCAACCCCGGCAAGGCCACTGCCGGGACGGCCGGCGCCGGCACCGGCGCCCATGTGGCCGGCGTCTTCTTCAAGGAAAGGACCGGCACCGACTTCCAGTTCGTGCCCTATCGCGGCGCGGGGCCCGCAATGATCGATCTCGTGGCAGGCCAGATCGACATCATGTTCGATCAGGCCTCGAACTCGCTGCCGCAATACAAGAACGGTGCGATCAAGGCGTTCGCCGTGACCTCGCCGACAAGGCTAGCATCCGCACCTGATGTTCCGACGGTCGACGAGGCGGGCCTGCCGGGCCTCTACATCTCCTACTGGCACGGCATCTGGGCACCAAAGAACACGCCGAAGGACATCATCACAAAGCTCAACGCGGCCATCGTCGCCGTGCTCGCTGACGCTTCCGTCAAGCAGCGCTTTGGCGAATTGGGGCAGGAAATTCCACCGCGGGACCAGCAATCGCCTGCGGCACTCGCCGCCTTCCAGAAGGCCGAGACCGAGAAATGGTGGCCGATTGTGAAGGCCGCCGACATCAAGCCGGAGTAGCGTGTCGCCTCGTAACACGCCCTCATCCTGAGGAGCCTGCGAAAGCGGGCGTCTCGAAGGATGGCCGCAGGCGAGATCGGGGCCTTCATGGTTCGCCCGGCGATGCAAGGCATCGTCCGGAGACACGCGTGCCGCGCTCCTCACCAAGAGGGACAAGGGCTTTGCGGCGTTAACCTTTGCCTCGCGCTTGATCTGCGATCTGCACTAAAATTCTCGCTGCGGTGCGAGATCATATTCGACACATGAACTTCCTATGTCCTTGATCTCCGGGGAGCGCTGGCCGACAATGCTTGCTGTTCAATAAGAAACTCCTTGGGGGAATTCGTGAATAGACCTGCCCGGGTCGCTGCCCAGTCGCCATCGTCCGATCAATCGCACGGCATGACGCTGCTGCGCGATCCCTTGCTCAACAAGGGCACCGCCTTCACTGAGGCGGAGCGCGCCGCGCTCGGCCTGCGCGGCCTCTTGCCGCCCTGCGTGCTGACGATGGAGACGCAGGTCGATCGTGTGCTCACCAATCTGCGTATGCTGCCCACTGATCTCGAAAAATATGTCGCGCTGAATGCGCTGCATGACCGCAACGAGGCGCTGTTCTTCCGCGTCGTCGTCGACAATATCGACGAGATCCAGCCGATCATCTACACGCCGACCGTCGGGCTCGCCTGCCAGAAGTACGGCCTGATCTTCCAGCGGCCGCGCGGCATGTTCATCTCCTCGCGCGATCGCGGCCAGATCGCGGAGATCCTGAAGAACTGGCCCTATCCGGCCAGGCTGATCGTGGTCACCGATGGCGAGCGCATCCTGGGCCTCGGCGATCTCGGCGCCAACGGCATGGGTATTCCGGTCGGAAAGCTCTCGCTCTATTCGGCCTGCGCCGGCGTGCATCCCGAGCATTGCCTGCCGATCGTGCTCGACGTCGGCACCAACAATGAAGAGCTGTTGAACGATCCCTATTATCTCGGCCTGCGCGAGCGGCGGCTCACCGGCGAGGCCTATGACAGCTTCGTCGACGAGTTCATGGTCGCCGCGCGAAAGACGTTCCCGGGTGTGCTGATCCAGTTCGAGGATTTTGCCAATCACTCGGCGTTCAAGCTGCTGCACAAATATCGCGATGAAGCCTGCGTCTTCAACGACGACATCCAGGGCACCGCGGCGGTGGCGCTTGCCGGCCTGTTCTCAGGCTTGCGCATCTCCGGCGGCAAGCTGAAAGATCAGAAGATCCTGTTCCTCGGTGCGGGCGAGGCGGCGACCGGCATCGCCGATCTCGTGGTCTCCGCCATGATGGCCGAGGGCGCCACTGAGGCCGAGGCGCTCCGCCGCAACTGGCTGGTGGATTCCCGCGGCCTCGTCGTCAGCGGCCGGGATGGTCTGTCCGGCCACAAGCTCCGCTACGCGCATGCCGGCCAGGCGCCGATCTCCGACTTCCTCACCGCGATCAAGACGCTGAAGCCGACGGCGATCATCGGCGTCGCCGCGGTCGGCGGCGCCTTCACGCCCGACGTGCTCAAGGCGATGGCCGGGCTCAACGAGCATCCGATCGTGTTCGCGCTGTCCAACCCGACCTCGAAGGCCGAATGCTCGGCGGAGGATGCCTATCGCTACACCGAGGGCCGCGCGCTGTTCGCTTGCGGCAGCCCCTACGACCCCGTGAAGCTCAATGGCCGCACCTTCGTGCCGCGCCAGGGCAATAACTCCTACATCTTCCCCGGCGTCGGCCTCGGCGTCATCGCCACCCGCTCGCGTCTCGTCACCGACGAGATGTTCATGGCCGCCGCCCATTCGCTCGCCGATTGCGTCGGTAAGGAAGACCTCGCGCAGGGCAGCCTCTATCCGGCACTCCCCCGCATCCGCGAAGTCTCGGCCCGCATTGCCGCCGCAGTGGCAGACGTTGCCTATCAGCGCGGGCTCGCCGACGGCCCCGCGCCCAACGACGTGAAGGCTCTGGTCCAGTCGCAGATGTACGAGCCGAAATACTGAGGCGAACGCGCGGAGGCGGCCCCTCGCTCCCTGTAAGAACGAAAGAGAGGATGGAGGGGCGGATCAGGCAACGCGCAGCATCGTCCGGCGCGATCCGGGTGACGGACAAGTGTGAGGCCGATCCGGACGGTACTCAACCGGGGGCGCGCCCGATCGCCAAGCGCGCCGTATCAAGCTGATTTCTCGCTGATTTGTCCCGATTCAGGACATGCCAGTGTGGTGGAATCGTCACAGCCGGTTGGGAAAAAGCCCTGGCCTCAGGCCCGCTTTTGTTCCGACAAGGTTCTGCCCTCATTGCCCACCGAACTTGAGGCCGTTCGGGGGGGCGTATCATGTCTCGCTTTGCACGTGCCGAAAGTGCCCGGATTTCCCCCGCGACCTCGTGCCGGTTGCTGCTCGCCATCATTGGCGCGGCCTCGCTCGCTGCCTGCGCGCAATCTCCGGTCGGCCGCCAGAAGGCCGATCTCGCCGGCACCGGCCGGCAGGCCGCAATCGAGCGGCCGCATCGCGTGGCGGCGTTGCATCCACGGCCGATCAGCCGGGCGCGTGTCCCCAACGGTGATGACAAGCGAACCGCCTCACATGGCGTTGCCAGCTTCTATTCGGATACGGAGACCGCGAGCGGCGAGAGGTTCGACAAGAACGAATTGACCGCGGCGCATCCCAGCCTGCCGTTCGGCACGAAGCTGCGCGTCACCGATGTTTCCTCCGGCCGCTTCGTGACCGTCAGGGTCAACGATCGCGGGCCCTATGTTCGCGGACGCGTGGTCGACATCTCGCCTTCTGCGGCCGAGGCGCTCGGCATGGTGGACAAGGGCATCGCCAATGTCAGGCTCGACGTCGTGCGGTGAGGGGCGATTCATCGATGCGAGCCGCCACTTAACCGTCTGTTAGCCGCTTCTCAAGCACCATGGTTGCCCAAACAATTCGGGGCTTTTGGGGAGGCGGGCGCTTGAACACGATCCAGTATCTCGAAGATCAGGCCGCGCGTGCCGAGCGGCTCGCCAAACGGATCACGGATACGCTGACGATCGAAAAGCTCCTGGCCTTCGCCGACGAACGCCGCCGCGAGATCGAGGTCATCGCCGGCAAGTATCGGCGCGCCCAACCCTCATAAACCATGCTCTGAGCGCATTCGCCCTCACTGCAGCGCTCGGAACTTCCTCTCATTTCCCGCGTCATGTCCGTGATGCAAGAGGAGGAGAGAGCCATGGGTTTTGGACGAGGTGCTTTGCTTTGGTTGCTTGGCGTGCCGCTGCCGATCATTCTGCTGCTGGCATTGTTCTGGCATCACTGAGGTTGCCACACGAAAAGCGCCGCGGAAGCGGCGCTTTTTTTGTTGCCTGCGAATTGCGGCGTATCAACAACGATAACGCGCGATCAGGTGTGGCTCTCGACGAAATCGCTGAGATAGTCGGGCAGTGTCACGCCATCGATGTCGCATCGCGCGCGAATCTCGCCGGCGACGTCGGTCGAGATGTCCTTCATCCAGTGTTCGAGCGTGTTGAACGAGATCACCTTGATCGGGTCGTTGAAGCAGCCGGCGACGAGCTCGCCGATCGTGGTCTCGAGATCGCTTCGCTCGACGCGGATTTCGGTCGCCTCGTCGCGGCGATCGATCACCACGAACAGGGTCTGGTCTGCGCCATAAGGCACGACCGTGGATGGCACGCCAGGTCTCGGCATCTTGGACACTCACGCCTTGGCTTCCGATCTCCGTTAACGGGAAAAACCGGAAGAAGGTTCCTATGTGTGGGAAAAGCTTGTCGTGCACGTGCAGCCTTGGCACGCGCAGCCCTGGCGTCTGCACGCAATCAGAGAAATTCTCTCAGGCGCGATAGCTCGATGACGTGCTCGGGCGAGAGGATATCCGTGACCAGCGGCGGCTGCGCCGCCGTGCGGATCTCATAGAGATGCCGGGTCGCCGCCGGCTTGTCCATGAACGCCGAGATGCATTCGTCGAGCGTGCCCTCGCTTACCTGGTAGGACTCGCGGTCCGGCCGGCGCTGGTTGGCAAGTGACGGCCATTTATACAGCGCTGCACGTGCGCCGAAATCGACCTTTGAATCCGCAACCACGTCCCCCATCGCCTCGCCTCACGCAAAAAGAACCCCAGCGCGCAGACTTGCGCTCCGGGGCCCATACCTATCGCTGCATCTCGATGCCACATCTCCCAACGCGGCGGCCGGGAAAAGGTTCCCGGCTGCCTTGTCGCGACTAGCTCGCGGCCGCTGCGATTTTGTGTCCCGGGCTGGTGTGACCGTGGCTGTGCTCGTCGCCGAGGCTGACCTCCGGCGGAAGCCCGGCAAAACGCCGCAGGGCCTCGGCCATCTGCACCCGGCCTGGCACTCCGGTGATCACCACGTCGACCATCGCAAAGGACGAGTGGAATTGGCCGCGCGCCTTGAGCTGCTCGACCGGGACGCCGGCAGCGGCCATCGCTTCGGCATAGGCGATGCCTTCGTCGCGCAGCGGATCGAACTCGCAGGTGACGACGAAGGCCGGCGGCAGGCCCGCGACCTTGCCGCGGAGCGGCGAGACACGCGGATCAGTACGGTCGGCCGGCGAGCAGTAGAGGTCCCAGAACCAGTACATCAGCGAGCGCGTCAGGAAGTAGCCGGTCGCATTGTCGTTGTAGGAGGAACGATCGAAGTCGCAGTCGGTGACCGGGCACACCAGGAGCTGGCCGGCGATATCGGGCCCGCCGCGATCGCGCGCGAGCTGGCAGGTGACGGCGGCGATGTTGCCGCCGGCGCTCCAGCCCGCGACCAGCACCGGGCCCGGCTTGCCGCCGAGCTCGACGGCGTGCTCGGCGATCCAGCGCGTCGCCGCATAGCCGTCCTCGGCCGCGGTGGGGAAGCGATGCTCCGGCGCGTGGCGATAGCCGACGCTGACGAACATCATCCCGGTCCGTCGCACCATGTCGCGGCAGAACGGATCGTCCGACTGCTCGTCACCGAGCACCCAGCCGCCGCCGTGGAAATAGACTACGACCGGATGCGGCCCCGGGGTTGCAGGCTTGTAGACACGATAGGGGAGCGGGCCGTCGGTGCCCGGCAGCGTTCCGTCGACGACATCGCCGATCGGTCGCCCCGCCGGACGGCCCTTGTTGAACTCGTTGACGAAGGCGCGGGCGCCGAGCGCGCCCATCGACTCGATCGGTGGCAGGTTCAGCGTTGCCAGCAGGTTCAGCACCAGCCGCACATCCGGCTGCAGCCGCACCACCTCGCCGTCATTGCACTGCGCGGCGACTTTGGGGCCGGTGAGCTTGAACCCGAGCATGCCGCGGCTGACGACCTCATCGCAGATGCTGCGGTAGGGACCGACACCGCCGGTATAGGGCATCAGGCCCTGCACCTTGCCAGGAACGTTCGCGCCCGTGTACCAGGTGTTGGCGAGCCGGTGCAGCGTCAGCATCGAGCAGTCGGCCATGTGCTGGCCCCAGCCGGCCTGCGCCGTCTCGGTCGGCTCGATGGTGGTGAAGCCGGCATCGCGCAAAGCCCTGAGCCGGTCCACGACCCAGTCGACATGCTGCTCGATCGACACCGCCATGTTCGACAGGACCGACGGGCTGCCCGGACCGGTGATCATGAAGAAGTTCGGGAAGCCCTCGACCGTGAGCCCGAGATAGGTCTGTGGCCCCTGCGCCCAGACATCCGATAGCGACTTGCCGCCGCGCCCGGTGATCGGATGCACCGCGCGGATCGCGCCGGTCATGGCGTCGAAGCCGGTCGCGAACACGATGACGTCGACGTCGACGCTGCGCCTGGCCGTCGTGATGCCGGTTGCGGTGATCGCCTTGATCGGCTCCTGGCGCAGATTGACCAGCGTGACGTTCGGCCGGTTGTAGGTCGCGTAATAGTTGGTGTCGAGGCAGGGACGTTTTGCACCGAAGGGATGGTCGTGCGGCATCAGTGCCGCCGCCGTCTCGGGATCCTTCACGGTCGCCGAGATCTTTTCGCGGATGAGGTCGCAGATCAGCTTGTTGCCGTCGACGTCGACCGCCTGGTCGGCCCAGAGCTGGGTGAGGATATAGACGAGATCGCCCTTGCCCCACGCCTCCTCGAACCGTGCGCGGCGCTCGGCATCGCTGAGCTGCCAACTGACGGCCGTCTGCTGCGGATAGGGCACGCCGGCCATCGACTGGCGCGCCTGCTCACGATAGGCCGCGCGGTCGCCTTGCAGCAGGCTCATGCGGTCGGAGGGCGCGGGGCCGTTGTGCGCCGGCAGCGCGAAATTCGGCGTGCGCTGGAACACGGTGAGATGCGCGGCCTGTTCGGCGATCAGCGGGATCGACTGGATGCCTGACGAGCCTGTGCCGATCACGGCGACGCGCTTGCCCGCAAGATTGACGCCGTCATGCGGCCAGCGGCCGGTGAAATAGACTTCGCCTTTGAAGGCCTTGACCCCGTCGATCTCCGGCGGCTTTGGTGCGGAGAGGCAGCCCGTGGCCATGATGTAATGGCGACAGGAGACCGGCGCGCCATTGTCGGTGGTGAGCTGCCAGCGCTCAGCGGCCTCGTTCCATTTGGCTTCGGTGACCTTGGTCCCGAAGCGGATGTCGCGGCGCAGCTCGTAGCGGTCGGCGACGAAGCCGAGATAGCGCAGGATCTCGGGCTGGGTCGCGTATTTCTCCGACCAGGCCCAGGCCGCCTCGAGTTCCGGATCGAAGGTGTAGCTGTAGTCGATGGTCTGGATGTCGCAGCGCGCGCCGGGGTAGCGGTTCCAGTACCAGGTGCCGCCGACATCGCCGGCCTCTTCAAGGGCGACCGTCGTGAAGCCGGCCTGGCGCAGGCGATGAAGCAGATAAAGGCCGGCAAATCCGGCGCCGACCACCGCGACGTCGACCTGCTGGGCTGTTCCACCGGCCGCTTTGGACTCGCGTGCGGCGACCATTGCGTCAGGCATGGCATTCCTCCCGTGTATTTTGTTTTGCCGGCAGGCTAACGCTGCAGGCTCGGCTTGTCATCAGGACAAGTGCAATCTTCGGTAGTCGATCGCGGCGTGATTTTGGCCGCGCGAAGGTTGCGGCGATACACGCACTGCGATGCACAATCGCCGGGATTGTCCGGTCTAATCAGACCACATCCTTCTGTGTATGCTTGCGATTACAAGCCACGCGTACCGACCGGGCGTCATGACAGAGTTGAGTGAGCGGACGAAAGCGAACATGGACGTCGTCCTGGAGGAGACGTGCCGCCAACTGCCGCATGGTGGCGATCACGACAGCCGCAAATTCATCGCCGAGCGCCTGATCGAGGCGGCGCAGGCCGGTCACTCCACGCTTGGTGAGCTTGGCATCGTCGCGCGGCGCGCGCTGGCGGAGATCATTGCCAAGGGCAGCTAGCCGGAGGCCGTAAATGAGTTGAGCTCTGGCCGCAGCGCAGGTGCGCTCCCTCGCCCCGCTCTTCGCGGGGAGAGGTAAGACCGGAGCTTGCTTCTCCGTCAGCCGTAGACGTAACCTTCCGGGGAACTTCTCCGCGCATTGAGATCCCCAAGATGCGGTCCCTGCTTGCGCTCATCGTGGTTTCCGCATTCCTTTGCCTCGCCGGTTCGGCCATGGCCCAACCGGTCGGACAGTTTCCATTCGCGTTGACGCGCGAAGGCCAGATGCTCGGCGGCGTCGAAGGCGAGGTGGCGTTTTTCAAGGGACTCGCCTATGCAGCGCCGCCGGTCGGCCCGCTGCGCTGGCGCTCGCCGGAGGTAACGGCCGAGAGCTCTGAGATGCGCACCGCCTACGAGTACGCCGCGCCCTGCCTCCAGCCGTCGCTGCCAAAGGCGAGCGAAGATTGCCTCACGCTCAATGTGTTCCGCCCCTTCGGCGTCGACGGCCCGCTGCCGGTGATGATGTTCATTCATGGCGGCGCCTTCGTCGGCGGCACCGCGAACGATCCTATGTTCGACGGCGCGAAACTCGCGCAGGCCGGCCTCATCGTGGTGACCGTGAATTTCCGCCTCGGCGCGCTCGGCTGGCTCACTCATCCGGCGCTCTCGGAAGACGGCTCCGGAAACTACGGACTGATGGACCAGATCGCGGCGATGCATTGGGTCCACGACAACATCGCGGCGTTCGGCGGCGATCCCGGGAACGTCACCCTGTTCGGCAATGGTGCGGGCGCGACGTCGATCGCGCTGTTGATGCTGTGCGACGAGGTGCGTGGTCTGTTTCAGAAAGCTATCCTGCAATCGGTGCCCGGCCGCGTGCGCCTGCGCTCGCGGCAGGAGGCGGAGGCCTGGGGCCTGCAATTCGTCGCGACGCTCGGACCGGATGCCAAGGAAACCAACGCGCGTGCGATCGGGCCTGCACGGCTGCTTGCCGCCGAAAAGAAGCTGCTCGCGAAAGTCCCGCTCGGCTTTGCGCCGACGATCGATGGAAGCCTCGTGAGGGAAGATATCGCCGCAGGTTTTGCGGCCGGGCATGAAGGGCGGATTCCCCTGATCATCGGCTCCAACGATGACGAGACGGATTTCGACAGCGAGCCTGACATCGCCGAGGCGCTTGCATCGTCTGGCACCGCCGTCGATGACCTGCGCAAGCTCTATCCCGACCTCGCCAAAGCTTCGGACCTCGCGGCAAGGTTTTATACCGACAAGGTCTTCTCCGAGCCGGTGAGGCTGCTGGCTCGTCTGCACGCCGCAAGCGGCGCGCCGACCTTCCGCTATCGCTTCGCCTACGTGCCGGAGGCCCGGCGCACCAACCCGGACGGCGGTCACGGGCGGGAATTGCAGTTCATCTTCGGCGTGGAAGGCGTGCCCGGTGCCGGCATCTTCTCACGGCGCGATCGCGAGCTCGCAAGCCGCATGCGCAGCTACTGGATCAACTTCGCCAGGAGCGGCGATCCCAACGGTCCCGACCTGCCACGCTGGGACGCGGCGGCAGGCGGCGATCGCCTGCTGCTGGTCACGAATGATCGCACCGCGAGCGGAGACGATCCCTTCGCGGAGCGTCTCGACCGGCTCGCAAGTGAGAGCAGAAAATGAGTTGGACTTAGGCCGCGAGCTCGACGCGCGGCGCCGGGCTCAGCCGGTCTTCCTCCAGATAGTCCATCGCGCCGTCCTTCTCGACGGCATAGAACTGCTGGCCTTCCCGCGACTTGTAGGCGGCGCGGACGACGCCGCGGCGGCCCTTGTCACTGTTGACGACGTCCCCCAGCGCAAACTTCCTCATCTCACGTCCTCGTCTTCTGGCCGACTCCTTCGACCATGGCGGGGATTTTGGAAGGCAAATCGTTAACGACTTGCTAACCATAGGGGTTTGCCTATGCTCGCCGCCGGTTGCGCGGGCAGCTCGCACGCGCATGTTGCCAACGAGACGAGCTTTCGCCCATGACGCGATTTCCGACCCTGTTCCTGTCCCACGGCGGCGGCCCCTGGCCGTTCATGGAGGACCGGCGGGTGCAATATGCCAGGACCGCCGAGGAGTTCGGGCGGCTGCCACAGCTTCTCCCCGAGAGACCAAAAGCCGTGCTCGTCATCACCGGACATTGGGAGGCGGACGCCTTCACCGTGTCGACCTCGGCGCATCCGCCGATGGTGTACGACTATTACGGTTTCCCGGAGCATACTTACCGCCTCAAATATCCGGCACCTGGTAAGCCCGAGCTCGCCGCGGAGGTGAAGGCGCTGCTCGCGCGCGCCGGCCTCGATTGCCGCGAAGATGCCAATCAGGGTTTTGATCACGGCACCTTCGTGCCGCTCGGCTTGATGTACCCGAACGCCGACATGCCGATCGTGCTGCTGTCGCTGAAATCGAGCTACGATGCGGCCGAGCACATCAAGGCCGGGCAGGCGATCGCCGCGCTGCGGGACGAAGGTATTCTGATCGTCGGCAGCGGGCTCACCTATCACAACATGCGCGGCTTCAACCGGCCGGAATCCAAGCCGGTCTCCTACGATTTCGAGGCCTATCTGAACGAGGCGATCAGCGCGCCGGATGCGGCGCGCCGCAACGCGATGCTGGTCGACTGGGAGAACGCGCCGAGCGCGCGCCTGGCGCATCCGCGCGAGGACCATCTGCTGCCGCTGATGGTCGCGGCCGGCGCTGCCGGCAACGACGTCGGCCATCGTGTCTTCGTGGACGAGGTCGCAAGCGTCGCGATGGCGTCGTACATGTTCGGTGGTCAGCCTTGAACCGCGCGGCTGCAAGCATCAAGGTTCACGCCGACGTCGCGTCGATCCTGCTGGCATGATCCGTTCCCAGAGCTGTTCGTAACGAGCCCTCACGGCGGGGTGACATTCGCACGCGCCCTCCCGTAGCCATCCGCCCGCCACAGTGCATATGCGGGTGCTTCTGACCGTATCGCTCGATTCACATTCGCGCTATGGTTGTGTCTATTGCTCTAAGATTTTTCCGAAGAAATTGATGGTGCCGGCGCTCCGACACCATTTTGGGTACTTTTGGCGTATTGGGAGAACCCGTCGCACTGGTGCACGCTGTCGTATTGGTGCCGGGTCTGGCTTTGCAGATCGAAGCTGCTCGCCTTCGCGCTCTCGCACAGCGGAGTGTCGAGTTCCGGGATAGCCTGACGCGTCACAGCCAGGCCCTGTTCGTTCAGGCCCAGCAATCCGTGGGCTGCAATGCATCCCACTCCGTCGAGGCGAGATTGGCGCGATGCCTCTTGCGCGTTCGGGATCTATCCGGCCGCGATCGCTTCAAGCTTACGCAGGAATTGATGGCCGAGATGATCGGGGTTCGCCGGAACAGCGTCTCGTTCGTCGCCCATGCCCTTCAGGAGGCGAACGTCATTCGATTCAGCCGCGGCCACATCGAGATCGTCAACGTCGCCGAGCTCAACAAGGCCACCTGCGAATGCTACCGTGCGGTGAAGTTGCAATACCAGCGGCTTCGTTTTTCCGACTGAACAAGAATCCGAGGCATCAGGAAGCTCAGCCGTATCTCAGCTTCATCACCAGAATGCCGCCGGCGAGCAGCATGGTGACGGCGTTCGAGGCGATCAGCGGCGCGTCGCCGCTGAGCAGGCCGTAGATCAGCCAGAGCGCCAGGCCCAGCACCATGACCAGGAACATGCCGAGCGAGATGTCGCGCGCCGAGCGGGTCTTCAAGACCTTGATGAACTGCGGCGCGTAGGCGACGGTGGTGCAGGTGGCGGCAGCAAAGCCGATCAGCTTGATCAAGAACGGGTCCATGCCGATCCTATAACATGGATTCGGCGTGGGCTCAGCCGGTACGTGCTAGGCGCGGCGCGATTCGATCAGGCTCCGATACAGC
The DNA here is from genome assembly GCF_054062495.1 of Bradyrhizobium sp. USDA 3311. Taxonomy (NCBI): domain Bacteria; kingdom Pseudomonadati; phylum Pseudomonadota; class Alphaproteobacteria; order Hyphomicrobiales; family Nitrobacteraceae; genus Bradyrhizobium; species Bradyrhizobium sp. USDA 3311. The sequence continues at coordinate 4,030,467 of NZ_JBSSFI010000001.1, forward strand.
GCTGCATAGTCGCCGGCGCGGCTGCGCCAGGAGACGTCGGTCGCAAGGCCGTTTCGTTGCAGCTGCCGCCAGGTCAGCTTGTCGTGGAAAGCCGTGTTGGCCTTGCGCAGCGTGCCGGCGAGGGCATCCGCCGTCACCGGGCCGAACTTGAAGCCGGTGGCCTCGCGGCCGGACGCGTCCGCCTCGCCGATATCGACGATGGTATCCTCGAGGCCGCCGACGCGCGAGACGATCGGCACGGCGCCATAGCGCAGCGCGCAGAGCTGGGTCAGGCCGCACGGCTCGAACCGCGACGGCACGATGAGCGCGTCCGAGCCGGCCTGGATCAGATGCGCCAGGATCTCGTCGTAGCCGATCACGACCCCGATCCGGCCGGGATGCGCGCGGGCGGCGGCCTGATAGCGATCCTGGAGATCGCGGTCGCCGCTGCCGAGCAGCGCGAGCTGCATGCCTTCGCCCAAAATGGTCGGAATGGCCTCGAGCAGGAGATCGAGCCCCTTCTGCCATGACAGCCGGCTGATGACGCCGAGCAGGGGGGCTTCGTCCGAGGAATCGAGATTGAATTGCTGCTGAAGCACCGCCTTGTTCGCAGCGCGGAATGTAAGGTCCTCCGCGCCGAACCGATAGGCGATGTGCGAATCGGTCTGCGGATTCCACACCGCGATGTCGATGCCGTTGAGGATCCCGCTCAATGCGCCCGCGCGCGCGCGCAGCAGGCCGCCGAGCCCCATGCCGCCTTCGTCGCTCTGGATCTCACGCGCGTAGGTCGGGGACACCGTCGTGATGCGATCGGCGAATTGCAGGCCGGCCTTCAGGAAGCTGATGCCGCCGAAATATTCGAGGCCGTTGACGTCGAAGGAGCTCCACGGCAGGCCGATCGCACCGATCAGCTCAGGAGCGAACTTGCCCTGATAGACCATGTTGTGGATCGTCATCACGGTGCCGGGCCGCGGACGATTGTCGTAGTGCAGATAAGCGGGCGCGAGCCCGGCCTGCCAGTCATGGGCGTGCACGATGTCGGGCACGAAGGCCGGAACGAGGCCGTGGCCGATGTCGGCCGCCACGCGCGACAGCGCCGCAAAGCGCACGCCGTTGTCCGGCCAGTCGACCCCCTCTGCCGTGACGTATGGGTTGCCCGGCCGCGCGTAGAGATGCGGCACATCGAGCACGAACAGGTCGAGCCCGTCATGCGCGCCGGCGAGCAGCCGGCCCGGCCCGCCGAAATAATCCGGCCAGCGCCGGATCTCCTCCGCACCCGAGAGCAGCCGCATCACGTCGGGATAGCCCGGCATCAGGGTGCGCATCTCGACGCCGTGCGCCTTCAGCGCAATCGGCAGCGCGCCGGCGACATCCGCGAGGCCGCCGGTCTTGACGATGGGATAGACTTCGGAGGCGACCGCGAGGACGCGAGCAGGCGTCATGTATTCAGCCTGTCGATCATCGGTTGGGTGATGAGGGAGATGCCCTGCTCGGTGGTGCGGAAGCGTTTTGCATCGAGCTCGGGATCCTCGCCGATGACGAGCCCCTCGGGAATCTCGACGCCGCGGTCGATCACGACGTTCTTCAGCCGCGCCCCGCGCCCGACATTCACATAGGGCATGATCACGGCGTTCTCGACATTGGCATAGGAGTTGATGCGCACGCCGGTGAACAGCAGCGAACGGCGCAGCGAGGCGCCGGAGATGATGCAGCCGCCCGAGACCAGCGAGCTCACCGCCTGGCCGCGCCGGCTCTCCTCGTCATGGACGAACTTGGCGGGCGGCGTGATCTCCGAGTAGGACCAGATCGGCCATGCGCGGTCGAACAGGTCGAGCTCCGGCACCACGTCGGTGAGGTCGATGTTGGCCGCCCAATAGGCGTCGACCGTGCCGACGTCGCGCCAGTAGGCGCGGGGATCGTCGCCGGAGCGGACGCAGGAGGTCGAGAACTGGTGCGCGATCGCGCGGCCGTTCTTGACGATGTAGGGAATGATGTCCTTGCCGAAATCGTGGTTCGAGCTCGGGTCCTCGGCGTCGCGCTTGAGCTGGTCGAACAGGAATTTCGCATCGAACACGTAGATGCCCATGCTGGCGAGCGAGACGTCCGGCTTGCCCGGCATCGGCGGCGGATCGGCCGGCTTTTCCAGGAACTCCTGGATCCAGCCGTTCTCGTCGATATGCATGATGCCGAAGCCGGAGGATTCCGCGCGCGGCATTTCGAGGCAGCCGACCGTGACGTCGGCGCCGCTATCGACGTGCTGGCGCAGCATCACCTCGTAATCCATCTTGTAGATATGGTCGCCGGCGAGCACGACAATGAAGCGGGCGTTGTGCGACTCGATGATGTCGATGTTCTGGTAGATCGCGTCCGCCGTGCCGACATACCACATGTTCTCGGAGACACGCTGGCTCGCGGGCAGGATGTCAAAGCTCTCGTTGCGCTCCGGGCGGAAGAAGTTCCAGCCCATCTGAAGATGCCGGATCAGGCTGTGCGCCTTGTACTGGGTGGCGACCGCGATGCGGCGGATGCCGGAGTTCACCGCGTTCGACAGCGCGAAATCGATGATGCGGGACTTGCCGCCGAAATAGACCGCCGGCTTGGCGCGCCGGTCGGTCAGCTCCAGAAGCCGGCTACCGCGTCCGCCAGCCAGGACGAACGCCAGCGCCTGACGGGCGAGCGGCTCATTTCCGACGGCACTCATGTCATCCTCCCACTCTTCTGGCGCAAGTCGGAGCCCTCGCGAGATGCCTCTCGGCCGCGCACCATTGGAACCAATAGTAACGGTACGAATAGTAAATCGGGAAGGTGGTCGTTGGTTGCGAACGCGCGGGAAGCTTAATGCTTTGCCGTCGTGCGCGGCGCAGGTGCCGTCGCATCGGTGTCATCCCGGCGCGGCGAGCCTGACCACAATTGAGGCATGCATGGGCTCTCTTGTGCGCCGCACGCAGAATCGAGCGTTTGACTTGGCGCAAGGATGCCCGATCATACGCCTGCGATCCTTTTTCCAGGCGAAACGTCCGAGAGGGAGCAAGACGATGAGGATCTGGACAACGGCAATTGCCTGTTCGCTGGCAGGTGCGGTCATGGCCGGCCAAATCGGGCAGGCCGCAGCAGCCCCGATGCCGACCAATGTCGCGGCCATGAAGGCTGCGGCCGGCGACGACGTCACGCAGGTGCATTGGCGCGGCGGCGGCTGGGGATGGGGCCTCGGCGGCCTCGCGGTCGGCGCGATCATCGGCGGCGCCATCGCCAGCAGCGCGCCTTACGGCTACGGCTATTACGGCGGCGGCCCGTATTACGGTGGCTATGGTTATCCTGGATATGGCTATGGTTATGCGCCGGCCTATTACGGCTACGGGCCGGCCTATGCCTATCCGCGATACTATGGCTACCGCCGGGTCTATCGGCCCTATTACGGCTATTACCGGCCGTATGCGCGCCCGTACTACCGCGGATATTGGTGATCGCGGTTAAAGCGAGAGCCACACGATCAGGCTCATGCAGGCGAGATGCGCGAGCACGATCGCGGCGAGATGCAGCGGGCCGGCCTTGAGGCGAAGCCTGCGCATCCCGCCGCCTCCGCCTAGTTCGACCCGGCGGCCGCCGCGGTGAAGCTGCGGTCGACGGCTTGGTTGACGTCGAGCTTCTTCGGCAGGATGCCGTAGCGCGTCGAGCGGTCCGAAGCTGCCTGGATCTCCTTCAACACGTTCTCGTCGATCACGATCGGGCTGGTGCGTTGCGCGGTGTAGGCCGACTGCAGCACGTCCTCCGGCAGCCTGGTCAGCTCGGCCGTGCTCCTGGCGTATTCGGCAACATGATCCAGTGACCACAGCCGTGCCTTGTTCAACCGCTGCACCAGGTCTTGCACCGCCGCGCGCTTGGTGGCGATGGCATTGTCGGAGGCGACGATGAAGGTGATCGTCGGCGTCAGGCCGTCGCCGTCGGCGATCACGCGGGCCTTGTCCTTCAGCGTCGCGTAGGAGACGTAGGGCTCCCACACCGCCCAGGCGTCGATCGAGCCCGCCACCAGCGCGATCTTGGCATCCACGGGGCCGAGCGGCGCGAACGTCGCGTCCTCCAGCTTGATCTGCGCCTTCTCCAGCGTCGCGTCGATCAAGAACTGACCCCAGCCGCCGCGCGTGCCGGCGAGGCGCTTGCCCCTGAGGTCGGCGGCCGACTTGATCGGCGAATCCTGCCGCACGAGGATCGCCTGCGTCTTCGCATCCGAGCGCGTGCCGCCGATCGCCTTGATCGGCGCACCCGCCGCATAGACCGACAGGAAGGACAGATCGCCGGTGTAGCCGACGTCGAGCGCGCCCGCATTGAGCGCTTCGAGGATCGGAGCTGCCGCCGGGAATTCCGACCATTCGATCTTGTAGGGCAGGTCCTTCGCGTAGCCGGAGATCTCCAGCAGCGAGCGATTGCCGCCCTTCTGGTCGCCGACGCGCAGCACGACGGTGTCGGCCGCGAGCGATGCGGCCGCCGTCGACAAGGTGATGGCGGCCGCCAGCAGCGACGCCGCAAGCCGGCGCGTCAGGGAATGATCGAGAGAGGAAGAGTTGATGCTCATGTGATCTGTCTTGTTGGTTTGCTCACAGCGCGTGAGCGAACGAAGCAGCGGGACGATCAAGTCTATGAGCGCGCGATGCGCAGTCAATGGAATGGCCAACCGTATTGCGCGCGCGATCGGCAAGGACGTTTCAGCGAACGATCGCTTTCGAGAAAGCGACGTGCGCCGGCTGCAAAGCAGCGCTGCAACGATGCGGATGCCGCGGTCGTGGTGGAGATTACAAACGGACCCGGCCGCGAAAATCCTTTCACCGTTCCTGGACGCGACGATGGAGAGAATGACTTCGCTTCGCGCAACATTCGAAATTCCATTTCATTGACGATACGGCGAGCACGCCGCATGATTTGCGCATCGCATCAACGCGGCGCCGGGAGCGCCGACGGAAAGACATTCTCTCAACGCAGCTCCGTACGGAACATGCGCAACGACATTCGTTGCGCAAACGGCGGAGACGTGCCAGCGCAGGAGCCAGGGCCCGATGAACAACGAGAACAAGCGCGGCGGATCGAGTCTCGACCGTCGCCATCTGCTCCAGGCGGGATTGGCTGCGGCTTTCGCCGCACCGCTCGGTGCGCTCGGCGCACAGGCCTTCGCGCCGCAGCCGATCGGGTCCGGCATCGATTTCTCCGAGTTTCCGCTGTGCCGGACGGCATCTGACGCGCCCGCGCTGACGGGTGCCCCGCGTAAGCTAAAGCTGTCGTGGAATGCCGGCGCGGTCTGCCTCGCGCCGCTGCCCGTCGCCATCGAGCACGGCTTCTTCCAGAAGCAGAATCTCGACGTCGAGCTCGTCAATTATTCCGGCTCGACCGACCAGCTCCTTGAAGCGATCGCGACCGGCAAGAGCGATGCCGGTCTCGGCATGGCGCTGCGCTGGCTGAAGCCGCTGGAGCAGGGCTTTGACGTCAAGATCGCCGCCGGCACCCACGGCGGCTGCATGCGCGTGCTGACGCGCACCGATTCCAGCGTGAGCAGGCTGGCCGACCTCAAGGGCAAGATCGTCGCGGTCGGCGATCTCGCCGGTCCCGACAAGAACTTCTTCTCGATCCAGCTCGCCAAGCTCGGCATCGATCCGGTCAAGGACGTCGACTGGCGCGCCTATCCCGGCAATCTCCTCAACGTCGCCGTCGAGAAGGGCGAGGTGCAGGCCTTCCTGTCGTCCGATCCGCTCGCCTATCTCTGGCTGAAGGACAGCCAGTACAAGGAAGTCGCCTCCAATCTCGACAGCGAATACCGCGACAAGAGCTGCTGCATCGTCGGCCTGCGCGGCAGCCTGGTGCGCGAGGAGCCGCAGGTCGCCCGTGCCATCACGCAGGCGCTGCTCGATGCCGCGATGTTCACCTCGCAGAACCCGACGGTGGCCGCAAAATCGTTCCAGCCCTACGCACCGAAAGCGGCGACGCTTGCCGATATCGAGGGCATGGTGCGCTACCACACCCACCACCATCATCCCGTCGGCGAAGTGCTGAAGCGCGAGCTCAAGGCCTATGCCGACGACCTGAAGAGCGTGCAGGTCTTCAAGCAGAGCACCGATACTGCCAAATTCGCGGAGCGCATCTATGTCGACGTATTCGCTGTCTGACGGCCTTGCCTCCGGCGCACCGCGCCTCGCCCGCGCGCCGCTGCTTGCGAGCTGGGTCCGTGAATCCGGCGTCGGTATTCTTGCCAGCGTCGCCTGGATCGCCTTCGGCCTGTCCTGCCTGTGGTGGGAAGATGTCGGCGACTGGTCGCGCACCCATTCGCTCGGCATCGCCGCCTTCGTCATCGCGGCCGTCGCGTTGTTCGGGACCGTCGGTGCCGACTATCTCGGCTCGGCGGGCAAGGCGTTGCATAAGCGCGCGCCCTGGCTCGTCGCGCTCGGTGCCTTCCTGACCTTGTGGGAAGTCGCCACCGCAAAATTCGCTTGGTTGCCGCTGCCGTTCTTTCCGCCGCCGCAGTCGATCATCGAAGTCTACACCGACGACCTGCCCAAGCTGCTCGACAGCGTCTTCGCCTCGGTCAAGCTCCAGCTCGGCGGCTATCTGATCGGCGCCACGATAGGATTCCTGACCGGCGTCTCGATCGGCTGGTCGCGTGCGGTTGGCTATTGGGTGCATCCAGTGCTGCGCTTCATCGGCCCGCTGCCGGCGACCGCCTGGCTGCCGATTGCCTTCTTCACCTTCCCGTCGAGCTGGAGCGCCTCGACCTTCCTGATCGCGCTGGCGACCGGCTTTCCCGTCACCGTGCTGACCTGGTCGGGCGTCGCGAGCGTCAGCAACGCCTATTACGACGTCGCGCGCACGCTGGGCGCAAAGCCGTCCTTCCTGGTGCTGAAGGTCGCGATCCCCGCGGCACTGCCGCATGTGTTCGTCGGCCTGTTCATGGGGCTCGGCTCGTCCTTTGCCGTGCTCGTCGTCGCCGAGATGATTGGCGTCAAGGCCGGCCTCGGCTGGTATCTGCAATGGGCGCAGGGCTGGGCGGCTTACGCCAACATGTACGCGGCGCTGATCGTGATGTCGCTGCTCTGCTCCGGCGCGATCACGCTGCTGTTTTCGATCCGCGATCGCCTGCTGGTCTGGCAGAAGGGGACCGTGAAATGGTAGCCGCAGCCGCACTGGCCGAAGTCGCCACGCATCCCGCCGCCGGCGCCGCGCTCGACATCGAGCAGGTCAGCCACGCCTTCGACATCGACGGCGCCGAGCTGCCGGTGCTGAGCGACGTCAGCATCTCGGTCGAGCCGGGCGAATTCGTCGCGCTGCTCGGTCCGTCCGGCTGTGGCAAGTCGACCTTGCTGCGGCTCGTTGCCGGCCTCGACAAGCCCAAGGCGGGAAGCTTGCGGGAAGACGAGAGCCGCATCACCCGGCCGCATCCTTCGCGCGTCGTCGTGTTCCAGGATCCGACCCTGTTTCCCTGGCGGTCGGTCTGGGACAACGTTGCCCTGGGCCTCGAGGCCCAGGGCATCCTCAAGAGCCAGCGGCAGCGCGTGGATGACGCGCTCGATCTGGTCGGCCTTGCGTCATTCCGCAACGCCTATCCGCACCAGCTCTCCGGCGGCATGGCGCAGCGCGTCGCGCTGGCGCGTGCACTGGTCAACGATCCCAAAATCCTGATCCTCGACGAGCCACTCGGCAAGCTCGACTCGCTCACCCGCATCACCATGCAGGCCGAGATCGTCGCGCTCTGGCAGCGCAAGGGGTTCACCACGCTGCTGGTGACGCATGATGCCGAGGAGGCCCTGGTGCTCGCCAACCGCGTCATCGTCTTCAGCGACCGTCCCGCGCGGGTGAAAGCCGACATCCGCGTCGACCGGCCCTATCCACGCCATCGCGGCGATCCATATCTTGCGGATCTGCGCCGCCAGATCCTTGGTCTGTTGGGGTTGGACGCCACATGGTAGTTTCCGCACCCAAGGGCCGCACGGCGCACAGCGAACCCGACTACATCGCCCGCGCCGAGGCGTTGGCCGAAGGCTTTGCCGCGCGCGCGGCCGAGCATGACCGTAACGGCAGCTTCCCGTTCGAGAATTTTCGCGAGCTGTCGGAAGCGGGCCTGCTGTCGCTGACGGTTCCCGCAGTCCATGGTGGGGCCGGCGCCGGTGCGCGCTACGCCGCGCGCGTCATCGGCATCATCGGCAAGGCCGATCCGTCGACCGCGCTGGTGCTGTCGATGCACTACATCAATCATCTCGTCATGGCGCGCAGTCCGACCTGGCCCGCCCGGTTGTCGCGCAAGCTTGCGCGTGAGACTGTCGAAGGCCTTGCACTCGTCAACGCGCTGCGCGTCGAGCCCGAGCTCGGCTCGCCTGCGCGCGGCGGCCTGCCGGCGACGATCGCGCGGCGCACTGAGACCGGCTGGCGCCTGACCGGCCACAAGATCTATTCGACGGGATCGCCGATCCTGAAATGGTATCTGGTCTGGGCCCGGACCGACGAGGCGGAGCCGCGGGTCGGACAGTTCCTGGTGCCGGCGGGCCTGCCGGGCACGCGCATCGTCGAGACATGGGACCATCACGGCCTGCGCGCCAGCGGCAGCCATGACGTCATCTTCGACGACGTCGTGATCCCGCTCGATTCCGGGGTCGATGTCCGCAAGCCCGCCGATTGGCGCGGACCTGACGTCACGCAGGCGACCGTGCACGCCATCTTCGTTGCCGCGATCTATGACGGTGTCGCCCGGGCCGCGCGCGACTGGCTGATCTCGTTCCTGAAGCAACGCGTCCCCGCCAGCCTTGGCGCGCCGCTCGCGACTCTGCCGCGTGCGCAGGAGATCCTCGGCGCCGTCGAGGCCCGGCTCGCGGTCAATGCGCGGCTGATCGTCTCTTTTGCCGACGATTTCGACGACGGTGTCGAGCTCTCGGCGGCCGAGTCCAATGTGATCAAGCTCACCGTCACCAACAATGCCGTGGCCGCCGTCGAGGACGCGCTGTCGCTTACCGGCAATCACGGCCTCTCTCGCACCAATCCACTGGAGCGGCACTATCGCGACGTGCTGTGCGGTCGCGTGCACACGCCGCAGGACGATTCCACGCGCACCGGCCTCGGCCGCGCCGCATTGGACCTCTAGCTTTTCCGCAAAACAATCAGGGAGACGATCATGTCGATCGAGTTCATCGGCTTCATCAGCAACAACAATTCGTCCGAAACTGTCGTCCGAGAGGGGCCGGTCCTCAACCCCACCCACATCGAGACGGTGGCCAAGGCGCATGAGAATGCCGGCTTCGATCGTGCGCTGCTGGCGTTTCATTCGACGACGCCGGACGCGCTCCAGGTCGCCCAGCACGTGCTCAACACGACCAGCCGCCTCAACGTGCTGATCGCGCAGCGGCCCGGCTTCACCGCGCCGACACTGCTGGCGCGGCAGTTCGCAGCGCTCGACCAGTTTTCCCGCGGCCGCGTCGCGCTTCACGTCATCACCGGCGGCAACGCCACCGAGCTCCGGCAGGACGGCAACACGCTCGACGACAAGGACGAGCGCTACGACCGGACCTCCGAGTTCCTCGATGTCCTCAAGCTGGAATGGACCAGCGACAAGCCGTTCACCTACAAGGGCAGGTACTACCAGGTCGAGAATGCCTTCTCGCAGGTGAAGCCGTATCGTTCTGAGGGCATCCGCATCTATTTCGGCGGCGCCTCGGACGCGGCGATCGATGTCGCCGGCAAGCATGCCGACACCTTCGCGCTGTGGGGCGAATCCTATGCGCAGGTGCGCGACGTCACGTCCCGCGTTCACAATGCCGCGGTCCGGCAGGGCCGGCCGACGCCGCGCTTCAGCCTCTCGGTGCGCCCGATCATTGCGCCCACGGAAAAGCAGGCCTGGGAGAAGGCCGAAGAAATCCTGGCGCGCGCCACTGCGCTTCAGGACAAGACCGGCTATCGCAAGCCCGCCGACGGCCACGCCACCGCCGGTGCGCGGCGCCTGCTCGCGCTCGCCGACCAGGGCAGCCGCATCGACAAGCGGCTCTGGACCGAGATCGCAAAGCTCACCGGCGCCAACAGCAACACCACGGCGCTGGTCGGCACGCCCGAGCAGGTCGCCGAAGTCTTCGGCGACTATTACGACCTCGGCATCAGCCATTTCCTGATCCGCGGCTTCGATCCGCTGATCGACGCCATCGAATATGGCCGCGAGTTGATCCCGCTGACGCGCGAGCTGGTTGCCAAGCGTCAGGTCGCCCGCGGCGAGGCGGCTGAATGATCCGCCTCATGTTGGCCGGCGCGCTGCTGCTCGGTTCGTTGGAACTGGCGGCAGCGCAAACCACGCTCCGCGTCGGCGACCAGAAGGGCAATGCGCAGGCTGTGATGGAAGCGGCAGGCCAGCTCAAGGATGTCCCCTACAAGATCGAGTGGAAGGAGTTTCCGGCCGCCGCACCGCTGCTGGAGGCGCTCAGCGCCGGCGCGATCGAGACCGGCCTCGTTGGTGACGCGCCCTTCACCTTCGCTGCCGCCTCCGGCGCGCCGGTGAAGGCGATCGCCGCGATCCGGCAGACGCGCGAGGGGCTCGCCATCCTGGTGCCCGAGAATTCGCCGATCAGGAGTTTTGCCGACCTCCGCGGCAAGAAGATCGCAACCGGCCGCGGCTCGATCGGCCATCAGCTGATCCTGGCCGCGCTGGAGAAAAGCGGCTGGAGTGCGAGCGACGTGCAAATCGCGTTCCTCGCGCCCTCGGATGCCAAGATCGCCTACACGCAGGGCTCCGTGGATGCGTGGTCGACCTGGGAGCCTTATGTGAGCCAGGAAGAGGTACTGTTCAAATCGCGCCGCATCATCACCTCGGAGGGCCTGACGCCGGGCCTGAGTTTTCAGGTGGCGCGGCCCGACGCTATCAGGGACAAGCGTGCCGAACTGACCGACTTCATCCGCCGCCTCACCGCCGCGCGGGCGTGGTCGCTGAACAACGTTGATGGCTATGCCGCGACCTGGGGCAGGCTGATGAACATCCCGACCGCCGTGCCGCTAAACTGGCTGTCGCGTGCAAAAATCCGCATCGCGCCAATCGACGACGGCGTGGTCGCGGACGAGCAGGGCACGATCGATTTGTACCTCCGCTGGGGCCTGATCAAGCAGAAGCTCGATGCGGCGGAGATCGTCGACCGCTCCTTTGCGGATGCGATTGCGAAGGCGGGGCTGTAGCTGCTAGGCACACTCGCGTGTCCCGGACGCGCTCTGGCGTGAGGTGCTGCACCGGCGTCATTCCGGGGCGCGACGAAGTCGCGAGCCCGGAATCCATTGATCTACAAAGATTGCGGCCCGATGGATTCCGGGCTCGCCCTGCGGGCGCCCCGGAATGACGGCGGCGGGGTACGAGGGTTGACGAGGCCCTCAAGCATCCGTGAAGCGAGAAGAACGTAGCCAGAGCGACCGCCGTTCTCGACAGATTCGTTCTGCGTTCCCTCCGCTTAACAACAGCTGCATTGCTATTTGCGTCACCTCCCTTGCGGCGCGCTCTACCCCGTCAAAAATCAATCCCACGACCACATCGGGAGACCGGCCATGGGCCTGCAAGAAACAAGAATCGAATCGCTTCCCTTCGTCACCGCCGAACTCAACTATCTCGCGCCGATTTCAGGCAAGCCGCGCACCTACGCGTTCGATCCGCCGCCGGGCGAGCCGAAGAGCACGTCGCTGCCGGAGCCGCATCAGGTGCCGATCTTCGACGCGCGGCTGATCGCGAACAATATCTCGCTCGACCGCGAAGGCTTTGCGCTGGTGCGCCATCCGACCCAAGTGAAGGACTTCTACAACGACGAGGAGGTGAGGGCGGTCTACTATCCCGCCGTCGTGGCCTTTTTGCGGGCGACCTTGAAGGCCGATCGCGTCGTCATCTTCGACCATACCGTGCGCAGGCGCGTCGAGGGCGCCCCGGATATTCGCGATGGTGGCCCGCGTCAGCCGGCGACGCGTGTCCATGTCGACCAGACCGCCGTCTCCGGCGCCAACCGCGTGCGCGAGCATCTGCCTGACGAGGCCGACGAGCTTCTGAAGGGGCGTGTGCAGGTGATCAATCTCTGGCGGCCGATCCGCGGCCCCTTGCGCGATTCACCGCTGGCGATGGCCGACGGCACCACGGTGGCGCCTGAGGATCTCATCGCCTCCGACCTGATCTATCCCAATCGCCGCGGCGAGACCTATTCGGTGAAATACAATCCGAACCACCGTTGGTTCTATTTCCCGGAGATGACGCCGGACGAGGCGCTTCTGCTCAAGTGCTACGATTCCGCAACGGACGGCCGCACCCGCTTCGGGCCGCATACCGCCTTTGTCGATCCGACCACGCCCGCCGATGCGCCGCCACGTGAGAGCATCGAGCTGCGCACGCTGGTGTTCCACAAACAGTAACAATGTGTGATGGCACTGCCGGGGTGACCCGGCAGTGTTCCCGGAACTTAGGGGAACAAGGCGACGTTTGCAGCGCGGGGCAGGGTCAACCGGGGAGCGGTGCCGTGCGAGCGCTGACCACTTTATTGTTTTGTCTTGCCACATTTTCTCTGGCGCATGCCGAAAGCGGACTTGCCTCATATTACGGGTACGGAAAAGGCAAAGGCGCCGACCTGACCTGCGCCCACCGCACGCGCCCGTTTGGCAGCGTGCTCAGGGTGTCCTACGGCGGCCGCTCGATCCAGTGTCGCGTCAATGATCGCGGCCCGTTCATCCGCGGCCGTATCGTCGATCTCTCGGTGCCCGCCGCCCGCGCGCTCGGCATGATGAGCGCGGGCGTGGTGCGCGTCTCGGTGGAATAGGGCTCCAGGCGCGCTATAGTGCCGCCCAAAGCAGGGGGGCGCTATGGCCAGGATCAGGGTGGGACTCGTCGGCTGCGGCTTCGTGTCGGAGCTGCACATGTATGCGTTCCGGCGCGTCTATGGCGTGGACGTCGAGGTCGCGGCGGTGGCTGCGCGCGGCGAGAAGGTCGTCGCGTTCGCCCAGCATCACAATATCCCGCGTGTTTATCGGAGCTTCGCCGAGCTGATCGCGGACGGCGAGCTCGATGTCATCGACATCTGCACGCCGCCGAACCTTCATGCGGAGATGATCGTCGCCAGCATGCAGGCCGGCAAGCACGTGATCTGCGAAAAGCCGTTCGCCGGCTATTTCGGCCGCGAGGGCGACACGCAGCCGATCGGCAAGCACGTGCCGAAGGCGCTGATGTATGAGCGCGTGATCGAAGAGATGGACAGGACGCGCGCCGCGATCGAGCGCACCGGGAAACTCTTCATGTACGCCGAGGACTGGATCTACGCGCCGGCCGTGACCAAGACCGCCGAGATCATCAAGGCGACCAAGGACAAGATCCTGTTCATGAAGGGCGAGGAGAGCCATTCCGGCTCGCACGCGGCCCACGCCGCGCAATGGGCGATGACCGGCGGCGGCTCGCTGATCCGCATGGGCTGCCATCCGCTCTCCGCCGTGCTCTATCTCAAGCAGGTCGAGGCCAGGGCGCGCGGTGAAATCATCCGCGTCGCCAGCGTCACCGGCGATGTCGGCAACGTCACCGCTGGCCTGAAGCCGGAGGAGCGCACCTACATCAAGGCCAACCCCGTCGATGTCGAGGATTGGGGCACGCTGACGGCGACGTTCTCCGACGGCACCAAGGCCACCGTGTTCTCCGGCGACATGATCATGGGCGGCGTGCGCAACCTGATCGAGACCTATACGAGCGGCGGCTCGCTGTTCGCCAACATCACCCCGAACACGCATCTGGTGAGCTACCAGACCTCCGAGGAGAAGCTCGCAAACGTCTACGTCACCGAAAAGGTCGACCGCAAAACCGGCTGGCAATATGTCTGCCTCGAGGAGGAGTGGACGCGCGGCTATTTGCAGGAAATCCAGGACTTCATGGAATGCGCCGCGACCAGCCGGCAGCCGCTGTCGGACCTCGCACTGGCCTACGAGACGATCAAGGTGAACTACGCGGGGTATTGGGCCGCGGAAGAGGGACGGCGGGTGGTGTTGTAGGGGAGATCGTTACCGCGGCGGGACGGAGCTCCCTCGCCCCGCTTGCGGGGCCGCGACGAGCTTCGCTCGCGCTGAGAGGGTTGGGGTGAGGGGGAGTCTCCGCGGGGACTGTGACAGCGGAGTTCGCGGAGACTCCCCCTCACCCGGAATCCGCGCGCATCGCGCGTATTCCGGCCTCTCCCCGCAAGCGGGGAGAGGCGAAGAACCCCCTCACGCCCCGTAGGTCGAGCCCTTCGGCAGGGGAAACACCGGGTCCTGGGTGCGGATGTTCGTCGGCCACACCACCGAGATGTGCTCGCCGGCGTTCTGCATCACGACCGGCGTCGAGCGTTCGTTCTGGCCGGAGAGCGGCGTGCCCGGCGGGAAGAACTTTACCCCATAGCCCTGGATGGTGCCGCCGGCGGGGATGTCGACGTCGAGCGCGGCCTTGCGGATCGCCTCGGGCTCGAAGCTGCCGTACTTTTCCTTGGCGACCGGCAGCACGTTGTTGAGCAGCACCCAGGTCTGGTTGAAGCCCATCGAGCAGTGCGGCGGCACGTCGGTGGCGCCGGTCTTGGCCTTGTAGCGCGTGACCATGGCGTTGGTCAGATCGCCGATACCCGGTGCGAGCTTTGCCGGATCGAGCAATTGCGCCGGCACGGGATCGATGTTGCAGAAATTGTCGATGTCGGGACCAAAAGTGGCGCGCAGCTTGTCGAGCTGGCTGTAGCCGGCGCCGGCGCCGAACAGCATCTTGAAGCGCAGTCCGCTCTCGCGCGCCTGGCGCAGGAACAGGGTGATGTCGGGGTTGTAGCCCGCATGAGAGATCACGTCGGCCTTGGCGCGCTTGATCTTGGTCACCAGCACCGAGAGGTCGGGCGCGGAGGCCGAATAGCCCTCACGCAGCACCACCTGGATGCCGGCCTCCTTGGCGTAGGCCTCGTCGGCGGCGGCGACGCCAACACCGTAGGGGCCGTCCTCATGGATCAGTGCGACCTTGACCTCCTTGGGATCCATTCCGAGTTTTGCTTTCGCATGCTCGGCGAGGAACCCGGCAAAAGCCTGGCCATACTGGTCGGAATGGATCTGCGCGCGAAACACGTATTGCAGGTTCTTGTCCTTGAACACGGCGGTCGAGACCGCGGTCGTGATCCAGAGGATCTTCTTCTGCTGCTCGACCTTCGCCGCGAGTGGCACCGCATGCGAGCTCGCATAGACGCCGTTGATGATGTCGATCTTCTCCTGGCTGATCAGGCGTTCGGCCTCGTTGATCGCAACGTCGGGTTTGCTCTGGGAATCCGCAGCGACTGGAGCAATCTTGGTCTTGCCGCCGATGCCGCCTTTCTCGTTGACGAGATCGATCGCGATCTGCGCGCCGATTGACGAGGCGACCGAGCCGCCGGCGGCGAACGGGCCGGTGAGGTCGTAGATCAGGCCGATGCGCAATGTCTCGGCTTGCGCCTGGGCCCTTGTCCAATCGAGGCTGAGTGCGGCGGCGGCAGCCGCCGAGCTCTTCAGCAACTGCCTGCGTGAAGTCGGCATCCTATCCTCCCTCAAGACCGTCTTATGATTGGTTGTTATCTTTTTGCGAAGTATGGGGAGGGGGACGGCGGAAAGTCAACATCGCCCAAGGTCGATACGCGGTGCGCCGCCGCACAACGCATCTGCGAAAGACAGCAAAAAGCCCACCGCTCCCCGCGGAGCGATGGGCCTGATGCCGGTGCGAGCCGGTTACTGCGACAGCTTCACGAAGTTCGGAAACTTCAGCTTACCTTCCGCGATCTTCTCGGGCCAGACCACGACCTGCTTGGAGTCCTGCCACTGGAAGACGAGACCGGTCACGGCGCCGGGGCCGGACTTGATGCCGTGGGTGAACTCGTCGTCCTTGCCGTAGAACTGGATGCGGCCGATCGTGCCCTCGTAATCGGTCTTCTCGATCTCGGCGACCATCTTGTCGGGATCGGTCGAGCCCGCGCGCTTGATCGCCTCGGTGATGAAGTAGACCTCGTCATAGGCCGTGTAGCCAGTATAGGCCGGCGGCGAGCCGAACTTGGCCTTGAAGGCGGCCGCGAACGGCTTCGTCTTAGAGGTCACGGCGACATCCGGAGTGGCCACCGCCAGCGACGGGATGCCGTCGGCGGCGCCATTGGTGTCCTTCCAGAAGGTCGGGCTCAGCGCCTGCGCGCTGATGCCGAACATCGGGATCGGCACCTGCTGGTTCTTCCACTGCACCGTCGGCTGCACGCCGACATGCGAGATGCCGGTCACGATCACATCGGGCTTCTTGCCTTCGATGTTGTTGAAGATCGGCGTGAAGTCGGTGGTATCCGGCGAGAAGCGCACGTGCTCGACGACCTTCAGCCCGGCCTTGGGCAGGCACGCCTCGTAGCCGACGTCGAGCGGCTTGGTCCAGGCCGCGTCCTCGCTCATGATCGCGACCGTCTTGAACTTGAGCTTGTCGACGAGCAGGTCCTTGGCGGCGTCGCAGACGAGCTGGGCCTGCGCCGCCGACGTCAGATAGCCGTGGAAGGTGTACTTGTTCTTCTCATAGTCGTTGTGGATTGCCTTGGTGATCTCGTTCGAGGCGGCGCCGGGGGTGATCAGCGGCATCTTCAGCCGCGCCGCCCAGGGCTCGAGCGCCAGCACGACCTCGCTGATATAGCTCGCGATCACGGCGGAGACCTTGTCCTCGCTCACCGCGCGCTGGAACGCTCGCACCGAGTCGGCCGAGGAGCTCTTGTTGTCGTAGGTGACGATCTCGATCTTGCGGCCGAGGATGCCGCCCTTGGCGTTGATCTCGTCGGCGGCGATCTGCGCGCCGCCCGGCGTCGCGGCGCCCGCGATCGACTGCACCTCGGCGATCACGCCGATCTTGATCGGATCGTTCGACTGCGCGTAGGCGGGCGCGGCGAGGCAGAGCGCCAGCGCGGAGGCGAGGAAGCTGCCGCTCAGGATGGTCGATGGTCGCATGGTCGTTTCCCTTCTATGCTTTTTTGTTGATGTTGACGGACTTAAAGAAAATCGGCGCCGGCTTCGCTGGCGAAGCGGCCGGGATCGCCCTCCCAGACGATCCTGGCGTGTTCGAGCACATAGACGCGATCGGCGTGCGGTAGCGCGAAAGTGACGTTCTGCTCGCCGAGCAGCACCGTGATCGACGTGGTCTGCCGCAGCTTCGTCAGCGCCTTGGACAATTGCTCGAGGATGACGGGGGCAAGGCCCAGCGTCGGCTCGTCCAGGATCAGGATCTGCGGCTGCATCATCAGGGCGCGGCCGATCGCGAGCATCTGCTGCTCGCCGCCGGACAGCGTCTGCGCCATCTGGCCCTGGCGCTCCTTCAGGATCGGGAACAGCTCGAACAGCCAGGCGAGCTGCGCCGCGCGCTTGTCGTCGGACAGATGCTGGCCGCCGAGATCGAGATTTTCGCGTACGCTCATCTCGCCGAACAGCTCGCGCGATTCCGGGCACTGCACGAGACCGCTGCGCGCGATCCTGGCCGGGCTCGTGCCGCGCAGCCTGTCGCCGCCGCGCACGATCTCGCCGCTATAGGGCAGGAAGCCGGAGATGGTGTTGAACAGCGTGGTCTTGCCGGCGCCGTTGAGGCCGACGACCGAGACGAACTCGCCTTCGTGGACGTGGATCGAGACGTTGTCCAGCGCCTGCGCCTTGCCGTAGAACACGCTGACATTCTCGACCTGGAGCAGCGGCACCTTGTCCTTGAAGCTGGTCTCGGGCCGCGCATGGGTCTCGATGGCGCCGCCGAGATAGACCCGTCGCACCGTCTCGTTCTTCATGACGTCCTCGGCCTTGCCGGTGACGATCTCCTCGCCGAGATACATCGCGAGCACGCGGTCGACCAGCGCTGCGACGCTCTTGACGTTGTGGTCCACCAGCATCACCGCGCGGCCGTCGTCGCGGAAGCTGCGGATCAGGTCGGAGAAGATATCGACCTCGGCCCGCGTCAGCCCGGCAAAGGGCTCGTCCACCAGTACGACTTTTGGATCGCGGGCGATAGCCTTGGCGAGCTCGAGCCGGCGCAGATCAGCGAACGGCAGCGTCGGCGGGCGGCGGTTCATGACGTTGCCTAAGCCCACGCGGTCGGCGATCCACTTGGCGCGCTCGACCAGCGCCTTGTCCGGAAACAGCATGAACAGGCTGTCCGGCAGCAGCGCCACCATGATATTCTCCAGCACGGTCTGCCGGTTCAGCGGCCGCGAGTGCTGGAACACCATGCCAAAGCCCTTGCGCGCGATCTTGTGCGCGGGGAGGCCCGCGACGTCCTCGCCCTCGAAGACCACTTCGCCCGAGGTCGGGCGCTCGATGCCCATCACGCTCTTCATCGCGGTCGACTTGCCGGAGCCGTTCGGCCCGATCAGGCCAAAGATCTCGCCGCTGTTGACCTCGAAGCCGAGGTTCTTCACCGCGGTCAATCCGCCGAAACGCTTGGTCAGGCCGCGGACTTCCAGCACGGCCCGGTTTGAAAGCCTCATATCCATCACGAACGAGCCTCGCGCGAGAGGGCCGCTCCGAGGAAGCCGCCGGGGAAGAACAGCACGACGAGCAGCGCGACCGCCGAGACGATGAAGGTTGCAAGCTCGCCGGTGGGCCTCAGGAATTCCCCGGCGACGATCAGGAAGATCGCGCCCAGCGCCGCGCCGAGCACGGTGCGCCGGCCGCCGAGCACGGCCGAGACGATCACGTTCACGCCGACCGCGACGTCGACGACGGTGCCGACCGAGGCGGTGCCGAAATAGAACACCAGGAGCGCACCCGACAGCCCGGAGAAGAAGGCGCTGACGATGAAGGCGGCGAGCTTGTGCTTGACGATGTTGAAGCCGAGCGCGCCGGCCTGCACCGGATCCTGGCCGCTCGCCTGCAGCACGAGGCCGATCGGCGATTGCGACAGGCCGTAGAGGATCGCGGCCGAGATGGTCATGAAGCCGAGCGCGATCCAGTAATTCGTGCCGGCATTGATGCTGATGACGTCGGGGATGGTGAGCCCGATCTCGCCGCCGGTGAGGTCGGCGAACACCACGATGAAATTTTGCAGCATCAAGACTGCGACCAGCGTGGTCAGGCCGAAATAGGGCCCGCGCACCCGCAGTGCCGGCAGCGCCAGCACCAGGCCGGCGATGACCGAGGCAAGCGCGCCGAGCACGATGCAGAGATAGACCGACCAGCCGAACTGGGCGTTGAGGATGCCGGCGGTGTAGGCGCCGACGCCGATCAGGAAGGTCGGACCGAAATTGACCTCGCCGGCGAAGCCGAACAGCAGGTCCCAGGCCATCGCGAACACGCCGAAATAGAAGGCGACGGTCAGCAGGCCCAGCACGTAGCCGGAGACATAAAGCGGCAGCGTCGCCGCGATCACGACCAGCGCCAGCGAGACGAAGAACAGGCGCGAAGTGAAGAAGGTGGACATCTCAGCGCCTCCCCAGAAGGCCCTGGGGCCGGATGTACATCACGAACACGAGCAGCAAGAGCGCCGGAATGGTGCGATAGGCCGGCGAGACCAGATAGGCCGTCAGCGTTTCGAGATAGCCGACCACGAAGGCCGCGATCAGAGAGCCCGAGACACTGCCGAGCCCGCCGAGCACGACGATCGAGAACGCGCTCGCCGTCAGAGGGCCGACGCTGTAGGAGCTGACGCCGAGGAACATGCCGAGCAGCACGCCGGCGATGCCGGCGAGGATGCCGTAGATCGCCCACACGACGATGTAGATGTTGGTGAGCTCCAGCCCGAGCAGCGTGACGCCGCGCGGGTTCATCGAGGCCGCCAGCACCGCCTTGCCGGTGCGGGTGCGGTTCACGAGCAGCCACAGCAGCGCGATGACGAGGCAGCAGACGATCGCGGTGAAGATCTCGTTCTTCGGCGTGCGCACGCCGAGGATCTCGACGACGCCTTCGACGATCGGCAGCACGGTCTTGGCGTTGTTGGTGAAGAAATAGGCGATCAGCTCCTGGATCATGATGCCCCATAGCAGCGTGCCGGTAAGGACGAAGATTTCCTTCTCCTCATTCGGAATGCGCCGGGAATCCTGGATCGGCTTCACCACGGCGAAATAGGTGGCGAAGGCCGTAAGGAGGGCGACCGCGACCCCGATCAGCGCGCCGGCATAGGTGCCGACGTTCAGGATGCTGGCGGCGGCCCAGGCGGCGACGGCTGCCGCCACCATGATGGCACCGTGGGAGAGGTTGAGCACGCCGGAGACGCCGAAGATCAGCGTGAAGCCGGTGGCACCGAGAGCGTAGAGAGCGCTGATGGCAAAGCCATCGATCAGGATCTGGAAAGCTCGCATTGATGATTGGCCGGGCAGACGAGCTGCCTCCTTTAGGGAAGGTGCTGTATGGAGCGCATGTGAACGCTTCCGAGCTCACGCCCGGAGAGCAGTCCCGATCAGCCTGTGATGGGTTTGATGAGGCTGGGAAGCCAGACGTCGGCCTTTGCAACGTCCTTCGGCGCGCCGGCCGTGGCCGTGTCGCGCGCCAATTGCAATGCAACAGAGAGTCGTTTCTTCATGTTGTTCTCTCCCTTTGAACAGGCCTCTTGTGAGCCATTGTGTCGCGACTATACCGGCCGAGACTTCCCCGGCAAGTGAAACTGCGTTCAGGATTATGAGAGAGGACTAAAGTCTAGCGCTGCGTAAATTGCAGGCAAAAGAGGCGTGAGACACTGATCCTGCCGCAGGCATGCAGATTCCGTCGGCGGGCATGCGTGAGTATCAAAGGCTGAGAGCAATCGGCGGTTGAGGAGCCGCGATGTCGGCGAGCGCTTCAGCGTGCTTGCAGCAGGGATGGATCGAGCGGTGTCAGCCGGGCGGGGTCGAATGGCGACAAGTCAATCTCGCGCGTTGCGCCTTCAGCGATCAGTTCTGCCAGCGCTTCCCCCGTCGCCGGCGCATTGAGGATGCCCCAGACATTGTGCCCGGTCGCAACATAGAGGCCTTTGCTCCGCGGCACCTTGCCGATCAAGGGCAAGCCGTCCTGCGTCACCGGACGGAAACAGGCCTGCTGCGCGATGATCCTTTCGGGACGGAACAGCGGCGATAGCCGCTCGGACACGGTCTGCAGCCGCGCGATCGCATCGCGATCGGGCGTCACGGCGGCGGGATCGAGCGGCAGCGGTGCGATGTCGGAGAGAGCCGTGATGTGCGTGCTGCCGTCCGCGCGTGGGAAGACCTCGATCGACACCGCGCTGCCGTCTTCCTCGCTCTCCAGGAATAACGCCTCGGCCGGCGCGTCGGCGGCGGTGTCGTAGACGATGCTCGGGCTGCGCTGGCCGTAGACGGGGGGCAGGCTCATCCATTGCGCCGCGAGCAGTGACCACGGTCCCATCGCGATCACGACGGCATCCGCCTCGATGAGGTCACCATCGATCTCGACGCCCCCGGCTGTCATTCCGTCGGTGCCGCGCGTGATGCCGGTGACGCGGCCAGGATGAAGCTTCGCGCCTTGCGCCAGCGCTGCGTTCATCACGGCCGACGTGAACTTGCGGGGATGAACGATCGCAGTCGTCTCCGCCGTGCCGATGCGCTGTGCAATGACGACGCCGTCGCTGAGCCAGCCAAGCGCGGACGGTGCATCCCGGCGCGCGTCGCCGTCGGACGCAACGAAACCGCTATAGGCGGTCATCGTCCGGTAGCCCCAATCGCCCGAGATCTCCTCCGGCAGTTGCGCGTGAAGCGCAAAGCTGCGCCGGGCCAGCGCATCGAGCGGCGTGCCGGTGCACCAGTCTCGTGCCAGGAAGCCGCCGGCCTTGCCCGACGCGGCGGCCGCGACCTCGGTCCGTTCCACGACGGTCACGTCGATGCCGCGGCGGCGCAGGAAATAAGCCGTGCAGGCCCCGATCACGCCGCCGCCGCAGACCACAACGCGCATGTTCTCTCCCTTGTCGATCCCGCGGCGCGCGACTTCATCAGCTGTGCCGTGTTTCAAAATGTTTCACGCGGGCGTCATACCCGGTGGATACGTTCACTGCGGCAATTTGAAGCCGCAGGTGGGGCTTCTTCTCATTTTCGTAGATCGGGTCTGGCGCAGGACAATTCAACGTTGCTGCCTGCGGCGAGCCTTGTTCTGTCCAAAGCTGTTCTGGGGAGCGACGATGACGAGACTTCGCGAAGGGAAGTTGGAAGACGTCTACGGCAGGCTGCGCAAGATGAGTTTTCTCGTGCTTGCAGCCTGCTTTGCGATTTGTTCGATCGTCAGCGCGCATGCTGACGATGACGACCGGGGCAGGGGAGGCGAGAGCCGGGCCTATGCCATCGGGCTGTGGGGCGATTTGCCATATTCCGACCTCGAGGCGCAGGTCGGCGTGCCGAATCTGATCGCCGACATGAACGACCAGAAGCTGGCCTTCACGGTGCATGATGGCGACCTGAAAGCCGGCAGCGGCACGCCGGGATCCGTGACTCCCACGACGTGCAGTGACGCTCTGTATCAGCAGGGGCTCGGATATTTCGATGCCTTGAAATCCGCCGCGATGGTGACCCCCGGCGACAATGACTGGACCGACTGCGACCGGCCGGCGAACGGCTCGTTCAACTCGCGCGACAGGCTCGACCACGAGCGGAAGGTTTTCTTCAGCACTGACTATTCCCTTGGCCAGCGGCCGATCAAGCAGCAGGTGCAGCATGACAAGCTGTGCCTCGATCACAACAACCAGCTGACCGGGTGCGTCGAAAACCGCCGCTGGATCATGAAGGGCGTCGTCTACGCCACGCTCAACATTCAGGGATCGTGCAACAATCGTTGCGATACGTTGCCGGACGACGCCGAATGGGCCGCGCGCAACAACGCCAACATCCTCTGGATGCAGCAGACCTTCGAGATGGCGAGAACATATCGCGCCGCGGCCATCATGTTCATCTCGCAGGCGGACCCGGGCTGGGATCAGTCGGACGGAACCCGCGCGCCGTTGCGTGACCCGAAGACGCTTGCGCAAACGGACGCCAATCCGGATGGTTTCCAGGCTTTCCTGGTTGCGCTGCGCGATGAGGTGGTCGCCTTCGGCAAGCCCGTCGCCTACGTTCATGGCGACTCCCATTACTTCCGTATCGACCGGCCATTCCTCGATAGCAAGGGCCGGCGGCTCGAAAACTTCGTCCGCGTTGAGACCTTCGGCGACAATCAGGCGAACGGCAACAACGACGTGCATTGGCTGAAGGTGTTCGTGGACGACCGCAGCCGCGAGGTGTTCGCGTTCCAGCCGCAGATCGTACCCGCCAATCGGACCGCTGTGCCGGCGCCGCCGAAGCGTGGCGATGATTAGCGGGCCGTGCCGCCTCCGGTGCCTGACCTCAGCTGAGGTCAGCCTGGGGTCGGTCGGATCGGGCGCCGGCGGATCGCGCCGGCGCCTAGCTCGCGTAACCCCGTTCCAGCGATTGACGCTGCCGGTGCCGGTCCAGCGCCAGATCGACGAGGCGGCTCAGCAGCTCGCCATACGGCACGCCCGACGCTTCCATCATCTTCGGATACATGCTGATCGACGTGAAGCCGGGCAGGGTGTTGATCTCGTTGAAGCAGAACTCGCCGGTTTTCCGGTCGAGGAAGAAGTCGACGCGGGCGAAGCCGCTGCATTCGAGCGCCGCGAACACCAGGGTTGCGAGTGACCTGACGCGCTCCATCTGTGCCGGGTCGAGCCTGGCCGGAAGGTCGACCCGAGCGCCATCGGGATCGAGATATTTTGCCTCGTACGAATAGAACTCGTGATGGGCGTTGGGGTTCAGCTCGCTGGCGAGACTGGCGAACAGCGTCTCGTCCTCGAGCACCGCGACCTCGATCTCGCGCGCGTCGATGCCCTGTTCGACCAGCACCTTGACGTCATAGCGAAACGCATCATCGAGCGCCGCTTCGAGCGCATCCTGCGTCTTGACCTTGTGGATGCCGACGCTGGAGCCCATGTTGCACGGCTTGACGAAGACCGGGAGGTTCAGGCCCTCGACCGCCTTCGCAAGCGATGAGATGCGGTCCTGGACGAAGGCCTTGCGGGTGAGCACGCGATAGGGCGCGACCGGAATGCCGGCGAATTCAGCAAGCCGCTTGGCGACATCCTTGTCCATGCTGACGGCGGAGGCGAGAACGCCCGATCCCACATAGGCGACGTCGGCCAATTCCAGCAGGCCTTGCACGGTGCCGTCCTCGCAAAGCGGCCCGTGGATGACAGGAAAGACAACGTCGATCTCGATCGGGGCGGCCGCGCCTTGCATGATCGGCATGAGGACGCCGCGTCCGTCGGGTCCCCTCGCGAGCCGCATCTCCGGCGCATCGGGCAGGATCGGCAACGCCGCAGCGTGCGCCTGATCGAGTGAACGAAGATCGTTCCATTGCCACCGGCCCGTCTTGTCGATGGAGACCGGGATCACCTCGAAGCGGGTGCGGTCGAGATGCCTGAATACCGAAGCGGCCGATTTCAGCGAGACCTCATGCTCACCGGACCTGCCGCCATAGAGAACAACGACGCGAATTTTGTCTGCCATGGCTCAATTATCACGCGCTCGATTCGGAAGTCACCCTTTGTTGCCCGATTCAAGCATCGACGGAGCGATGGAAACAATTCGGCGCCGGCGAGGCACGCCGGCGCCGTGTCGCAATTAAAGGCTTGTGCCGTTCAGCCTGGTCCCGCGCCTTGCGTCGCCGTAAACACGGCGTAGAGCGACTGGCTCGCGGCCATGAACAGGCGGTTGCGCTTGGGGCCGCCGAAGCAGATGTTGCCGCACACCTCCGGCAGGCGGATGCGGCCGAGCAGCTTGCCCTCCGGCGACCACACCGTCACGCCGCTATAGCCGACGGCGCGCCCGGCATTGCTGGAGGCCCAGACATTGCCGTTGACGTCGCAGCGTACGCCGTCCGGGCCGCACTTCACGCCGTCGATCGTGCAGTCGGAGAAGCGCTTCTGGTTGGAGAGCTTGTTGTCCGTCCCGACGTCGAACACGAAAATCTCGCCCTTGCCGCCGGGGCCGCTGTCGCCCGGTCCCTTGCCGGTGGAGACGACGTAGAGCTTCTTGAAATCGGGCGAGAAGCACAGGCCGTTCGGATCCGGCACCTGCTCCTCGGTGACGACGAGGTCGACGCGGCCTGAGGGATCGATGCGGTAGCAGTTGGTCGGCAGCTCGCGCTTGCCCGGTGTGAAGCCGGCCGGCTGTCCGATCCGCGGATTGAGCTTGCCACCCGAATTGCTCGGGCCGCCCGCGGCGTCGGGCTCGCCTTCGTACAACTGGCCGCCATAGGGCGGATCGGTGAACCAGTAGCTGCCGTCGGGATGCGCAACGACATCGTTCGGCGAGTTCAGCTTCTTGCCGTTGTAGTTGTCGCAGAGCACGGTGGCGGTGCCGTCGTGCTCGTAGCGCGTCACGCGTCGTGTCAGGTGCTCGCAGGAGAGCTGGCGGCCCTGGAAGTCGAATGAATTGCCGTTGGAGTTGTTGGAAGGGGAGCGGAACACGCTGATGCGGCCGTCGTCCTCGCTCCAGCGCATCTGCCGGTTGTTGGGAATGTCGCTCCACAACAGATAGCGGCCCTGCGCGCTCCAGGCCGGACCTTCGGCCCATAGCACGCCGGTGTAGAGGCGCTTGATCGCTGTGTTGGGCTGCGCGAGATCGT
Source organism: Bradyrhizobium sp. USDA 3311 (assembly GCF_054062495.1). Taxonomy (NCBI): domain Bacteria; kingdom Pseudomonadati; phylum Pseudomonadota; class Alphaproteobacteria; order Hyphomicrobiales; family Nitrobacteraceae; genus Bradyrhizobium; species Bradyrhizobium sp. USDA 3311. The sequence goes on from NZ_JBSSFI010000001.1 coordinate 4,056,012, forward strand.
CGAAGGACGGATCGACCGCGATGATGTCGGGGTCCCAGAAATAGGTTGTCGGCGCGCCGTTGGGGCCGAAATCGCGGGGCGGGGTCGTGATCGTCGTCGGTGGTGCGGCAGGCCCGGTCTGGGCCAGCGCGGGGCCGGCCATTGTGGCCGCGGCGCCGAGCGCCAGTCCCCGGACAAGTGTTCGTCGTGAAAGCGCAGCATCCTGGTCACGCGGCTCGTGGTCACGAGCCTCCTGGCGTGTCATCGCGTCCTCCCGGTCATGTTCGGCTGGCCGGTTGATCCGACCGAGCGCGGCGAAGGTTAGTCTGGTCCGCGTCAGGTTGCGAGAGGCAGGTTCGCAGCCTCCGCGCGATGCCGCGAGATCGCCGCAACATCGCCGCATTGCGGGGCTGTGCGAGGTGAAAGTCGACAATTCGCCTCGCCCGCGAGCTGTTAACCGGGACCGGTTTTGAGACCTGTCAAGCCTTGACCTCGTGCGCGATGCTGGCAGAACGGTGTGCGGGGCAAATACCGGAGTTCTCTGTGTTAGCCGTTGTTGCACTGGTCATTGCGCTCGCCGTCGCATTCGCCGCCGGCTATTTCACCCGCGATCTCGCCTCCCGCAAGCGTCGGGCGGAGGCGCGGCGCTGGCGGGAATACAGCGAGCCGGGCTGGCTGCGCGCCACGACGCCCGCCAACACCAACGAAGTTGCGAATTCCAACGCGGTTGCGAAGGTGGCCACCGGCGAACTCGGCCAGATGCTGGATCGCTGGGAGAGCAGGGCCCGTGCCCGCCGCGCGGGATAGCTTGACGTTGCTCCGTCGTTCGGATGGAGCGAAGCGCAATCTACTCGCCGTCAGCCAGAAGTGCGCGTCACGCGACGCGATGCCGATCAGGTCAGTCTTCCTGGCCATCTTTTGGCGTTGCAGTTGCGGCCATTTCTCGTCTAGAAACAGGCGCATCGGGCCTCCCGGCAACCAACCGTCAACGGTTTTGACCGAGGATTTGAGGGCTCAAAAGGGTCTGGCAATGCTGATTCGCGGCCAAATCGATGGGATTTCGGGGGAGGTGGCTCTGGCCGCCGCCACGATCCCGGCCGCGCTGCTGCCCACCCTCCTTCTTGGCGGCCTTCTTCTTACTTGCCCCTGAGGGCCGGCTGGGCGCCACGCGCCTGGGCGCTCAGGGGTTGGTCGAGATCACCGGACACCTCAAGCGCCCAGCATTGAACGGCGCAAAAGCTCAAAAGGAAATCTAGTAATGGCCCCCGTGAACAAGTCCGACAAGGACCGCGTCATCATTTTCGACACCACGCTGCGCGACGGCGAGCAGTGCCCCGGCGCCACCATGACCTTCGAGGAGAAGCTCGAGGTCGCCGAGCTCTTGGATGATATGGGCGTCGACGTCATCGAGGCCGGCTTCCCGATCACCTCCGAGGGCGACTTCCAGGCGGTCAGCGAGATCGCCCGCCGCTCCAAGAACGCCGTCATCGCCGGCCTGTCCCGCGCCCATCCCGCCGACATCGACCGCTGCGCCGAGGCTGTGAAATTCGCAAAGCGCGGCCGCGTCCACACCGTGATCGCGACCTCGCCGCTGCACATGCGGGTGAAGCTGAACAAGACTCCGGAGCAGGTGATCGAGACCTCGGTCGCGATGGTCGCGCGTGCCCGCAACCAGATCGACGATGTCGAATGGTCGGCCGAGGACGGCACCCGCAGCGAGATGGACTATCTGTGCCGCATCGTCGAGGCCGTCATCAAGGCCGGCGCGACCACGGTGAACATCCCCGACACCGTCGGCTACACGGTGCCGGAGGAATACACCCACTTCATGAAGACGCTGATCGAGCGCGTGCCGAACTCGGACAAGGCGGTGTTCTCGGTCCATTGCCATAACGATCTCGGCATGGCCGTTGCCAATTCGCTGGCCGGGGTCGTCGGCGGTGCGCGCCAGGTCGAGTGCACTATTAACGGCATCGGCGAGCGCGCCGGCAACGCCGCGCTCGAAGAGATCGTGATGGCGATCAACGTGCGCAACGACAAATTCCCCTACTGGAACAAGATCGACACCACGCAGCTCACCCGCGCCTCGAAGGTGGTGTCGGCGGCGACCTCGTTTCCGGTGCAGTACAACAAGGCCATCGTCGGCCGGAACGCCTTCGCGCATGAGAGCGGCATCCACCAGGACGGCGTGCTGAAGGACGCCTCCACCTACGAGATCATGCGGCCGGAAATGGTCGGCCTGAAGCAGTCCTCGCTGGTGCTCGGCAAGCACTCCGGCCGCCATGCCTTCGTGCACAAACTGGAGGAGATGGGCTACAAGCTCGGTCCGAACCAGCTGGAAGATGCGTTCACGCGGATGAAGGCGCTCGCCGACCGCAAGAAGGACATCTACGACGAGGACATCGAGGCGCTGGTCGACGAGGAGATGGCGGCCTCCCACGACCGCATCAAGCTGACCTCGCTGACCGTGATCGCCGGCACCCATGGCCCGCAGCGCGCGACCATGAAGCTCGACGTCGACGGCCAGATCAAGATCGAGGAGGCCGAGGGCAATGGTCCGGTGGACGCGGTGTTCAACTGCATCAAGCGCCTCGTTCCGCACGAAGCCAAGCTCGAGCTGTACCAGGTCCACGCGGTGACCGAAGGCACCGACGCCCAGGCGGAAGTCTCGGTGCGTTTGTCGCATGACGGCCGCTCGATGACGGCGCGCGCGGCCGATCCCGATACGCTGGTGGCCTCGGCCAAGGCCTATCTCGGCGCGCTCAACAAGATCGTCATGAAGCGCCAGCGCGATACGGTGACGACGGCGGCGGCGAGCTGACAAGCGAAGCTTGTCATTCCGGGGCGCCTCGAAGAGGCGAACCCGGAATCTCGAGATTCCGGGTCTGGTCCTTCGGACCATCCCGGAATGACGCCGGTTGTGGTGGCGAATAGCTGCCCTGCTAAGGGCCAATAGCGGCTCGGTCTCCCAGCCGCTATTGATGCTCGCGGCTATTGGATAAGGCGCCCCGCGTTGGGCAGCCCAAGAGAATAACAACAGGGAGAGATCATGCGCACCTTCGCGATCGCGGCGTCCGTCGCGGCACTGGCACTTGGCTTGGCCATGCCGGCATCGGCCCAATCGCCGATCATCATCAAGTTCAGCCACGTCGTCGCCACCGATACGCCGAAGGGCAAGGCGTCGGAGAAGTTCAAGGAGCTCGCCGAGAAGTACACCGGCGGCAAGGTCAAGGTCGAGGTCTACCCGAACTCGACGCTCTACAAGGACAAGGAAGAGCTCGAGGCGCTTCAGCTCGGCAGCGTGCAGATGCTGGCGCCGTCCAACTCCAAGTTCGGCCCGCTCGGCATCCGCGAGTTCGAGGTGTTCGATCTGCCCTACATCCTTCCCGACCTGAAGACGCTGCGGAAGGTGACGGAAGGCCCGCTCGGCGCGCGGCTGCTCAAGCTCCTGGACGCCAAGGGCATCACTGGCCTTGCCTATTGGGACAACGGCTTCAAGCAGATGAGCGCCAACAAGAAGCTGATCGCGCCGGCCGATTACCAGGGCGTCAAATTCCGCATCCAGTCCTCGCGCGTGCTGCAGGCCCAGTTCAAGGCGCTCGGTTCGCTGCCGCAGGTGATGGCGTTCTCGGAAGTCTACCAGGCGCTCCAGACCGGCGTGGTCGATGGCCAGGAGAACACCTGGTCGAACATCTATACCCAGAAGATGCACGAGGTGCAGAAGTACATCACCGAGACCAATCACGGCTACATCGGCTACGTCGTGATCGTGAACAAGAAGTTCTGGGACGACCTGCCGGCCGACATTCGCGACCAGCTGTCGAAGGCGATGAAGGAAGCCACCGACTTCAACAACGCGCAGTCGCAGAAGGAGAACGACGATGCGCTCGCCGAGATCAAGAAGGGCGGCAAGAGCGAGATCATCAAGCTCACGCCGGAGCAGGACGAGGCGATGCGCAAGGCGATGGAGCCGGTCTACAAGGATGCCGCGAGCCGCGTCGGCCAGCCGCTGATCGACGAATTCCTGAAGGAATCGAAGAGCACGACGAACTGATCCGGACGATGCATGAATGAAGGGGCTTCCGTGCCAGGCGCGGAAGCCCATTTTTTGTTGCGAATGATTTCCGGTTGCGGCTGGAGGTAAAAATCAGGCGTTACATCTTCGTAAGGACGCCCTCCCTGTCCAAGTTGTAATTTGCGTGTCAGATGCCCCGGGCCCATCCTCAGCGCATCCTTCCAGAGGAGGTTCGCATGAGGAAATTCACCATCGCAGCCATCGCCGTGCTCAGTATCGCCGGCTCGGGCGCGGTCTATGCCCAATTTCATCGCCCGTGGATGGAGCATTTCCGCCACGTCCGGATGAACCCGGAAGACCGCGCCGCCTTCGTCGACGCGCGGATCGCCGCCGTCCATGCCGGGCTGAAGCTCAACGCCGACCAGGAGAAGCTGTGGCCGCCGGTCGAGGCCGCCGTGCGCGAATTCGCCAAGCTGCGCATCGACCGCGCCAATGCGCGCATGAGTGCCGCCCCCGGCGCCGCCGACAAGCCGGAGGATCCGGTCGCCGGCCTGCGCCAGCGCGCCGAGGACATGGCGGCTTCCTCCGCGGCCCTGAAGAAGATCGCCGATGCCGCCGATCCCCTCTACAAGACCCTGGACGAGGGCCAGAAGCGGCGCCTCGCCGTGCTGACCCGTCACCGCGGCCCGTTCGGCGGCGGCGAGGACGGCCCGCCCCGCCACTTCATGGAACGCGGCATGGACCGCATGATGGAGCGCGGCATGGACCACTTCCATGGCGACCGTTTCGACCGTGACGGCGGCCCGGACCGGGATCGCGAGGGCCGGCTCTGAGCCAACCTGGACTTTCCAGGGATTAACCTTGGCGAAGCCGCTGGAATCCAGCGGCTTTTCGCTTTTTTGGGCCTGTGGAAGAACCTTGGAAAACATGCGCCACATCGCTTGCCAGACCCGGATCGCTTTGCTAAACGACCGGCCTCGCAAGGCATTCACCGCCTTTCGGGCGCATAGCTCAGTTGGTAGAGCAGCTGACTCTTAATCAGCGGGTCCCAGGTTCGAGCCCTGGTGCGCCCACCATTTAAAAATCCTTCCTCATCAATACGTTACAAGCGGCAATGCCGAGCAAATGGGTCTCGTGCGACGTTTTTTTGGTCGCACGTCGCACGCCATGCGCCAGTTGCCGATGCTCTGAATGTTCTCGGCCCGGAATCTGGCGCGCGAGAACCGTCGATGGCAGGAAGGATCGTAGGGGTATCGTGGCTTCCGCGCGAAACCAAAGGTCCGTGACGATCCGGACACGCCGTGGACGATCGATCTGTTGCCGGCAAGCAGTGGCGCGAAAGGGTGGACCATCCACCGCGCTTAGTTTTCCAGATCGATGCTTACGCGGCCGCTGTGGAGAGAGTCCCAGTTCGCGTCCAACCGTTCCCCAAGGAGGAGACGAGCCCAGTGCCGGTTATCCACGTCGATCTGCCGGAAGCTGCGACATTAGCGCGATCCACTGGTGAGATCGCGATTTCGCAATCTCCCGCGGCGGATCGCCCAGCGTTCATGGCTATGGCGCATCACGCGATCGAGCGCTGCCGGTGAACCCAAGGTCTTCTCGGGGACGCAGGCGATGACGGCATTGCGATCCTCGACGAATTGCTCATCGACGATCCATGTCCGCAATTCTTCACCGGCGAGTCTGGCTGCGATCCGGTCGGGTGTAGGATCAATGTCGTGCGCGACCGTTACGTTCATCACGATCCGGCCGCCCGGTGCCAGACGGGCGCGGATGGCGTCGCAGGTCTCCGCGTCAAACTCCTCCGCGTATCGGAATCCCGGTCCACCGACGTCGATCGCAATGCCGTCGTAATATGCGCGGTCATCGAATACGAATTTTCGAAAGTCGGAAACGATGCAGGGCAGATCGTCCGGTAGATCGAAATACCTGTGCGCGAGCACGAAACTGATCGGGTTGATGTCGACGATGGTCAATCTCTTGCCGAGACGCCACAGCCGTGTCGCGAGATTTCCGCCGCCACAACCCAGGACGAGGATCTGTTCGGACCGAGACAGAAGTTCGTCCATGAGCTTCACATAGGTGAAGACACTTTCTCCGTCGGGCGTGGCCTGACTTTGCCTTACGCCCTCCTCGAAGTACACGCGTGTTCCATCCCATGAACACTCGACGATGTCGATCTGTCCGTTCGTTCCTTGATAACGCCCCAGCAGTTTCACGGCAGGCAAAGACCTTAAGATACGGGCATTAGAACGCATGCATTAAACATCTCTTATCATGTAATTTGCTAAGAACCAACCACTTCGGGTGCCGTTGATAGTATTTCCCGTATTCTTCGATAGAAAAATTCGACACAGGTTTCTGGCCGCAATCCGGTTCAAGCCAGCGAGAACTGGCGGTGATATATTTTGTATCTAGATTGATGCTTGAAGCGGTAATTTGGATGGTGTAAATATATTCGATGAGAAATTTGCCGAAGGCCGCCATTTCATGATCACGGCCAATCAACTCAGGGCCGCTCGCGCGCTCCTGAATATAGACCAGCGGCAGACGGCCGAACTCGCCGGTCTCTCAGTCCCCACCATTCAGCGCATGGAAGCAAGTGACGGAGTTATCCGTGGGAATGTCGATTCTCTGATGAAATTGGTTTCTGCCCTGGAGAATGCCGGGATCGAATTGATCAATCCGGGGGTTACGAGTTCGGCCGGTGGTCGAGGCGTCCGTCTCAGGGAGCACGTCGCGAAGCCGAAAATGAAGAACATGAAGCAGTCCAAGCCCTCTACGCCGCGGAGTTTGGAACGGGTGCGATGACCCCTCGAGCCATTCGAATGACGGGTTTCTCGATCGAGGATGATGAAAACGCTGAAGACAAGCGTACTTGCAAGCGGTTTCTCACGCCTTGAGGCGCCTAGTGGCACTGCACATTGATTATGACCGGTTGGTCTTGGGGGCAGAGTAGCTCTGGCAGCAACTTTGGATCAACGAGGATCTCGATGCTGCGAGAGGTCCTTGGCGGCCTTCTGATGAGGCAAGCGCGCTGACGCGGAAATATTCCTGCATGTCGGTTTCGGCCGGGGGCCTGCGATGCAGCCGGGTATAGAGGGATAAAGGCCAGATCCTGCCCCTGCTTGGGCGGGAAGGTTTTTGCCGCAGGACTCACGCCGGCCATGCGATTCAGTTGTTCGTGTGTGCCTCGAACGAGGAGGCACGCCACGAATGTACGCTATCGGGTCGAACTCAGGCGAATCGAGCGTACCGAACTCAGGGTGCTGCTCAGCGGCGGCAAGCATGCGTCGCGCAAGCTCAAGCACGCACGGATTTTGCTGGCCGCCGATGGCGGAGCCAGCGATGAGGCTGACGGCGTTGGATCGCGACTAGACGCGGTGGAAACATCATCGTGCGAAAAGGATCGGCGTCATCGCAAGGACTATCCCGGTCTGAACGCACCCTGCGATCACGCCGGCTTGGAATAGCCGAAGGCGCCGCCACAGCCTCAAATGGAATTGGTGTTTTTGGCCGCCTGATCGAGTAGGGCGAGAAGTCCTTGCAAGATCGTGATGGGCGGCGGAGGACAGCCGGGAATATGTAGATCGACGGGAACCACCTGCGAGACCCCTCCTACCACCGCATAGCTGCCGGCAAAGCAGCCGCCATCCCGGGCGCAATCTCCGACGGCGACGACCCATTTCGGATCGGGGGTCGCATGATAGGTGCGCTCCAACGCGTCGCGCATGTTCTTCGTCACCGGTCCGGTCACCATCAACACATCGGCGTGACGCGGCGACGCAACGAACCGGAGACCGAAGCGCTCGACGTCGTAATAGGCATTGTTCAACGCGTGGATTTCAAGTTCGCATCCGTTGCAAGATCCTGCATCGACCTCGCGTATCGAGAGGCTTCGGCCGAGGCGCCGTCGTGCCGCGCGACCGACGGCAGTTGCGAGCTCGGTCACCGCGGCATCGTCCGGTGACGGTGCTTGCTCGGTGAACGGCCGGCGAAACAGGCTCTCAAAAAGCAGCTTGCGCATCTGGTGCCGTTCCTCAGAGATCGTGGCCCGAATAGGAGCAATTGAAGGATTTGTTGCAGAGCGGGAAGTCGGCGATGATGTTGCCCTCGATCGCGGCCTCTAGAAGCGGCCACTGAAACCACGACGGGTCGCGCAGATGGCATCGTTCGACCTTGCCATCCCGCAAGCGGAGCCAAACCAGAACGTCGCCGCGAAATCCCTCGACGATCGCCATGCCTTCCCGCGCCTCCCGCCGATGCCCCGCATGCGTTCCCAGCGGGCCATCGGGAAGCCGGTCCACTATCTGGTCGATCAGCAAAAGACTCTGTTCAACTTCGCGCACGCGGATCCAGACGCGAGCATTGACATCACCCTCGTTCAGGACCGGTACATCGAAGCGCAGTGCGTCATACGGCGCATACCCAAGTGTCCTGCGTGCGTCGAATGAGCGGCCGGACGCGCGGCCTACGTAGCCTCCAACGGCATACTGCCTAGCCAGAGCGGCCTTGAGTACGCCCGTATCGACAGTACGATCCTGTAGCGATGCCGTATTGTCGTAGAGCTCGACCAAAGCAGGAAAGCGCAACCGGATGGTATGCAGCGTCGTCCGGATGATTTCTCTCCCTTCCTCAGTGAGGTCGCGGGTCACGCCACCGGGTACGATGATATCACGCATCAATCGATGGCCGAAGGCGGTATCGGACGCGCGCAGGATGCTCTCTCGCAACACGCCGCAAAGGGCGTGCATCAGCGTAAAGGAGGCGTCGTTGCAGATTGCGCCGATGTCGCCGAGATGGTTGGCGAGCCGTTCGAGCTCTGCGAGCAAGGCACGCAGCCAAGCCGCGCGATCGGGCACGACAAGCTGTAAGGCCGCTTCGGCCGCTCGCGAAAACGCAAACGCGTAGGCGACTGTGCTGTCGCCTGACACGCGTCCGGCGAGCTGGACAGCCCGTTCAAGATTGGCTCCAGTCATGAGCCCCTCGATACCCTTGTGGGTATATCCCAGCCGTTGCTCCAGCCGGGCCACAGTCTCACCGCTGGCCGTAAACCGAAAATGCCCTGGTTCGATAATTCCCGCGTGCACCGGACCGACCGCGACCTGATGCAGACCGTCGGCCTCCACCGGCAGGAAATGATAGGGGGATGCCTTCGACAACGCGTTGATGCGGCTTCCCAAGGGGAAGCGAACGGCCCAACAGTCGTGATCGAGCCACGGGCGAGTGTCGGGCAACCCTTCCGCTGACAAACCAAACAGATCGTTGATGGCGCGCTCCAGTCGAAGCGCCGGCGGGTGGTGTTTTCCGACCGAAGGATAAGTGCGGTCGGGGCAATCCAGGCTGACGGTGGCGACTTCTGCCGTATGTCCATCCATAATCGCCATGTGCACCGTTGAGGGTTCTCCCCAAAGGCCAAGCAGGCTCCAGCGTCCATGTGCCAGCTCGCTTGCCGCAAATGTCCAAACGGAAGCATCGACTGTAGCTCGCGGCCACGGGCTGTGTTGTTGGACCGGGCGGCCCTCCAGCATGAGATCGATCAGCGATGGCATATCCTGTTGATCTCCAAACTATCCAAGAAGGCGTGCCACGTGTTGGAACCATGTGACGAGCGGCGCCGGAAGATAGAGTCCCGCAATCAGAACCAGCGAGAGATGGGCAAACATCGGCACGTAGGAAGCCTCGGCTGACTTGGTGCTGCCTCGAGGTTCGCCAAATGCGACGCTCGTCAGGCGCAACGTCAAAGCGCCAAACGCCAACAACAGCCCGAACACCAGCACGATCGCGAGCAGCGGCTGGCGTGCGAAGGTCGAGCTTACGACCAGGAATTCGCTCATGAAGATGCCGAGCGGCGGCAAGCCGGCGATCGCGACGACGCCCATTACCAGACCCCAGCCGAGCGCCGGATGGGTCGCGGTCAAGCCCCGGATCCGGGAGATTCGTTGGGTGCCCTTGATCTGCGATATATGCCCGACGGCGTAGAAGATCGCGGACTTGGTCAGGCTGTGCATCACCATGTGCAACAGCCCTGCGAAATTGGCGAGCGGGCCGCCCATGCCGAACGCGAACACGATGATGCCCATGTGCTCGATCGAGGAATAGGCGAACAGCCGTTTGATGTCGCGTCGGCGGTAGAGCATGAAAGCGGCGAAGAGGAGCGAAATCAGGCCCATCGTCACCATCAGGGGGCCGGGAGCGATTGCCGCCGGATTGGCGGCGAGCAATATCTTGAAGCGCAATAGCGCGTAGAGCGCGACATTCAGCAGCAGCCCCGACAGTACCGCCGATATGGGCGTCGGACCTTCGGCGTGGGCGTCGGGCAGCCATGCGTGCAGCGGCGCCAGACCGACCTTGGTGCCGTAGCCGAGCAGCAGGAATATGAAAGCGACGTTGAGAAGCGCAGGATCGAAATTCGCGGCATGTTGGATCAGAAGTGTCCAGACCATGCCGTCCTGCCCCTCGCCCATGACTGGACGCGCCGCCATATAGACCAGGATGGTACCAAACAGGGCGAATGCGATGCCGACACTCCCCAGAATGAAATATTTCCATGCCGCTTCCAGAGCGGCGTGGGTACGATATATGCCGACCATCAGTACCGTGGTGAGCGTCGCAATTTCCACCGCGACCCACATCAGCCCGATATTGTTCGACACGAAAGCTAGGTTCATGCCGAACATCATGGTCTGATACATGGCGTGGTAGAAACGCAGATAAACCGGTGTCAACCGCCCAGTCTCCAGTTCATGCGCGATGTAGCTGGCGCTGAAGATGCTGGTCGTGAATCCCACGAAGGTGTTGAGCACGATGAAGACGATGTTGAGATCGTCGACGAGCACGTACGGCCCCGGCGGCGGACGTTCGATGACGAACAACGAGAGGGCCGAAAGAAATGTCGCCAGGCTCGCCACGACGTTCAACCGGGCCGTCAGCCGGTAACCCGGCAGAACGGCGAGCAGCGCTGCCGAGCCGATCGGAATTACCAGGATGGCTGCGACCGAATCGAAGGAAGCTATGTTCATCGCCGTTCGCCCCGGTAGTCATCGAGCGCGGAGACGTCGACGGAATCGAAACGTTCGCGGATCCGGAACAGGAAGATGCCGATGACGATGAATGCGATCAGGATCGAGAAGGCGACGCTGATCTCAACCACCAGCGGCATGCCCTTGGCGCCGGTTGCCGCCAGCACCAGCCCATTCTCGAGCGACATGAATCCGACGACCTGGCTGACGGCGTTGCGACGGGTTACCATGACCAGAAGTCCGAGCAGCACGACCGACAAGGCAAAAGCGAGATCCTCGCGCGCCAATGGATCGGCCTCCGCGGTCACCCGCAGCATCAGCACCATTGAGAGGGCAACCAGTGCCATCCCGGCCAGCATGGTGGGGCCGATCCCCACGGCGGACTCGATGTCACGATGTATCCCAAGCTGCTTGACGATGCGATGCAGCGCCACCGGAATGACGATCGCCTTGAAGACGAGAGCGATTGCAGCCGTGATGTAAAGATGAGGCGCGTCCTGGACAAAGGCCTGCCAAGCGACGGACAGCGCGAGCACCAGGGCATGAAGCGCAAAAACGTTGAGCAGCGAATAGAGCCTGTCCTGGTACAGCATCATGAAGCTGATCAGGACGAGCCCGCCGGCCAGCGTGTGCGAGACGTCGAAGGAGAGGCTGTGCATCTGCATCAGAAGCTCTTTGACACGAACAGGAGGAGGGTGCCGAGCAGACCCAGCATGAGGGCCGCACCGAGAAATTGCGGAACACGAAAGACCCGCATTTTCGCCGTGGCGGTCTCGAACAGCGCGAGGAAAAAGCCGGCAACCGCGAGCTTGACGAGGTAGGCGACGGCGCCGATGGCATAGGAAAACGGCCCGGTACCGAAGACTGCTATCTTCCAGGGAAGGAACACGCACGCGATCAGCGAGACATAGAGCAACAGTTTGAGGAAGGCGCCGAATTCGATCATTGCGAGATGGCGACCGGAATATTCGAGAACCATCGCTTCGTGCACCATGGTGAGCTCCAGGTGCGTTGCGGGATTGTCCACCGGTATTCGCGCGTTCTCCGCGAGCGCCACCATGATGAGCGCGATCATCGCCATTCCCAGCGATACCCGTAAGCCGACATAGGACGAGGCCATGAAATTTGCGACCGTCGAAAGTTGGGTCGAGCCGGCAATCAGCGCCGTGCAAAATACAAATAGCAGCATCGCCGGCTCCGCAAGCGCCGCTATCATGACTTCGCGGCTGGAGCCGATGCCGCCAAAACTGGTGCCGACGTCCATCCCGGCGAGCGCAAGGAAGAAGCGTGCACTTCCCAGCAGCGCCACGATGGCAATCAAGTCCGCCGTCCAGTTGAAGAGGAGGCCGGTAGCGAACGTCGGCACCAGGGCGGCGGCAACCCAGATCGCGGCGAAGGTTACATAGGGTGTCACGCGGAACAGCCAGGAGGCGTTGTCCGCCAGCACCACTTCCTTGCGGAGCAATCGCAGGAGATCAAGATACGGTTGAAAGACCGACGCTCCCTGGCGACGCACCAGGCGGGCCTTCATCTTGCGCACAAAGCCGGTCAGCAGCGGCGCCAGCAGCAGCACCAGAAGCATCTGCATGCCTTGCACAAGAATGTCCGACATCACGACCATATCGCGAGAACCAGAAGGAGTGTGACGAGGGTCGCAAAGACCAGGCTGAGATAGCGCCGGATGGTCAGGAACTGTAGGCGATTGAGTTTATCGGCAGAGAAGCCAACGGCGCCTGCTATCGGCTCATACATTCGCTCCCAGATCAGATCGTGCAATTCGATTCGCAGGCGCGCTGGCCTGATATCCCCGGGGGGCGGCATCTCGACATGATCGCGGGCGTGGAACACGAGCGTACCGAAAACGCGGCGGATAGGCTGAGCGAAGCTTCCGCTCGAATATTGGGCCGCGGGTGTCGGATCGGAAAAGCCACAGCCCCAGGCCGGCCCCCGCCTTAAGGCACGAGAGGCAAAGCGATGAATAAAGACGACGGCCGCTGAAGCGGATATCGCGATGAACACCATAACAAGCAGCCCGTTGTATGAACTGCGACTCTCCGCAATCGGCGCGATCGAAAGCCAGGGTTCGTTGGCCTGGATCGGCATGCGGCCGCCGAGGATCTGCAGCGTGATCGGCGAAAGCGCGTCGATCACCAGCCCCGGCAGAATTCCGGCCAGCAAGCAAAGTGCGGCGAGGATGAACATTGCCGAAAGCGAGTAGCGGTCGACTTCCTCTGCGGTTTCCGCCGCCACGCCGCGCGGACGCCCGAGAAAGGTCACGCCGTAGGCCTTCACGAAACACGCCGCTGCCAACGCAGCCGCCAAGGCCAATAGAGCTCCGACCGCAGGCACGGTGATCTTCAGCGCCCATTGCGGCAACTCCGGGCTCTGCAATACAGCCTGGAACATGAGCCATTCCGAGACGAAACCGTTGAAGGGCGGAAGCGCCGAGATCGAGACACAGCCGACGAGAACGGCGAAGCTTGTGTACGGCATGCGATGAATGAGGCCACCCAGCTTGTCCATGTCCCGTTCGCCGGTCGCGGTCAGCACGGCGCCGGCGCCGAAGAAAAGCAGACTCTTGAAGAAGGAGTGATTGAGAACGTGAAACAGAGCCGCCGCAAACGCGAGCGCGGCCTGTAGTTTCAGGCCGTTGGCCTGGAAGGCCAATGCAAGGCCGAGGCTTGCGAAGATGACGCCGACATTTTCGATCGTACTGTAGGCGAGCAGGCGCTTGAGGTCCTTTTCCATCATCGCATACAAGATCCCCATTACGGCAGTGAGGCCGCCAAGAGAAAGCACGATCACACTCGCCCACCAGCTCGGCTGTCCCAGGAGATCGAATACCACGCGAATGAAGCCGTAGATCGCGACCTTGGTCATGACGCCGCTCATCAGCGCCGAGACGTGGCTCGGCGCCGCGGGATGCGCGAGCGGCAGCCAGACGTGCAGCGGCACCAGGCCGGCCTTTGAACCGGCGCCGAGCAACATCAGGATCAACACCAACGTGGCCACGTAGGGCGTATGTTGAGCCGTGCGAATGGCGGCAAATTCGTAGTCGCCCGCCGGCCCCGCCAAGAGGCCGAAGGCTAGCAGCAGGGCGAGCGTGCCGAAGCTCGCCATGACGAGGTAGACGTAACCGGCTTTCGCGTTGCCCGGTTCACGATGGTGCGCCATGACGAGCGCCCAGGACGCGAGCGACATGAATTCCCAACAAAGCAGATAAGAAAACGCATCACCCGCCAGCACCACAAGATTCATTCCTGCCAGGAAGGCGGGGAAGAAGGGCAACACGCGCTGCGGCGCCTCCTCATGATGACCGTAGCCGAGACCATAGAGGCTTGCCGATGCCCCTCCGAGATTGACGACGACGAGAAAGAACGAAGCCAGTCCGTCGAGGCGGAAATGGGCGCCAAGCCACGGCAATCCGATTGGCAGAATCAGATCGGCGGCGCTCGCGGTATCGCCCAGCAACCAGTGAATGGATCCTATCAACGCAATCGCAGACGCGGCTAATGTCGCGCCGTAGATGATGGTCGTGGCGATCGTTGAGCGGCTCAGAACAATCGCCAGAACTGCCGATCCAAGCATTCCGGCAACACACAGCATTTGCAAAACGACAGCCGACATTACCTGCGCGCCTTCATTCCGCTTGATGCTTTGTTCTCGATCTGATTGTTCAAATAGATTTTTGCCGATCCGGAATTGACTTTCAGCCGCACCCCGCGCCCCTCGGCGCTACTGACAGCCCCTTCGTCGATCAACTCAATGCCGGCGGTGTCGAGAGCTGTAATCAGCTTCACCAGCGAATCGACATTGCCCCGAACCATGGCCTCACTCGCCTCCATGCGCTGGATCGTTGGCACTGAAAGCCCGGACAGTTCTGCGAGCCGTCGCTGATCGATGCCGAGGAGCACCCTGGCCGCCCGCAATTGAGCCGCTGTGATCATCGATCGCCCCACCACCCGATTCGAGCGAACACCAAACGTCATCATTCTATCGTAACTAGTCATGTTATAATGTCAATATATGATAGTTAAAACATCTAATCTAAACGAAATGTCATCGCGGGCTGTCGGCATCCAATCCTGATGCGTCGGGAGCCAATATGAGTTCGGCACCCGCGTGCGAGCTCATCGACCATACGTTTGAGGTTGTCGTCGCGGGCGGTGCCGGTTTGCGCGCCACCCAGGGCGCCGTCGGGGGCGGGCCTGACGACCGCCTGCATCACAAGGTGTTTGCGACCCGCAGCGATACTGTCGTCGAACGGCTCGGGCCCGCAATGGCCCGGACGATCGATGCAGGTCGCCGCGTATCGTCGCGATTGTTCCTGACCTCGACATTCGCGTTGCCGCGCCTCCACCACGCCGCCGGACCGATCGTATGGCCACCTCGACCTTCGTCGGGGGCGACGAACGAGGGCTTGGCTTGCCCATTGAACAACGTTAGATGTAAGCGATCGTGTTATCCGTGGTTAAGTTGTTGTCTCAATCTGTTGCGCGAGTCGCGGGACCAGGCAAATCCTGCATGGTTCCCGGTTGGGATTCAGGCTGTTCTGGCTGGGTGTGAAGTCTGGGTCATGACCATTGCGATTGCGAAAGCGCCTGACGAGACTGCAGACATAACGAGCGGCAATGATCCTGATCTTCCGGCGTCGCTGCTTTCCTTCATTCTGGTAGCCAAATTCCTTGGCGTCCCGGCCGACGCTGGTCAGATCGCTCACGACCATGGCTCGCCGGGCGAGCGATACCAGCTTGAGGACCTCGCCCGGATCGCCAGGCGGCTGAAGATCGTCGCCAAGGTGAAGCCTGCGGCCACTGAGGCGCTTCACAAGGTCCCATTGCCTGCGCTCGCCGAATTGGAGGGCGGCGAAGCCGTCGTTCTGCTCAAGATCGACCAGCAGCAGTCAATCCGGAAACCGCCGGTGTCTATCTAGCCTGCATGATGGCGCAGGTCGATGTGCTAAAGGATCACGGCCATCCGTATTCGGAGATCGCAAATGAATCATTCATCGAGGCGGTCGACTCGCTCAATCCCTATATGAGCCATAACGGCGTGTCATACATGGTCGACAATTGCTCGACCACGGCGCGGCTCGGCGCCCGCAAGTGGGCGTCGCGTTTTGATTATATTCTGAAGCAACAGGCCTTCCCCATAATCGGGGGGGCCTCGGTAGGCGACAACACTCCGTTCGACAAGTTTCTCGCCAGCGATATCCACGAGGTGCTTGCGGTCTGCGCCGAACTGCGCCCGTCGGTTGATATCTCCTTAGTGCCGCGGTGAGATGCTGGACCGGGCCTCGCGCATATGACGTTGCGCCGTGGGCGCGGCGTTGTGGTCGGCCGGAAGGTCGGCCAGCCGTTTTCCACCGACTCTGTCTCCCCTCATTGGCTCGACGGGAAAGAATCCTTATGCGGCAAGACCGAAGCGCTCTGAGCAAGCTCGGTCAACATCACTTTGACGGCGATCCCGCGGACGTTCTTCGCTAGAGGCGCCTACGTGCTGTTCGTCTCGCGACGGCCTAGACGTGGATCGCGTGGCCGAGTGCCTTGAAGGCCGCTTCCTGAATTGCTTCGCCCAGCGTGGGATGCGCGTGGATCGTGCCGGCGATGTCCTGCAGGACCGCGCCCATCTCGATCGCCAGGCCGAATGCGGCAGAAAGCTCCGAGACGCCCTGTCCAACCGCCTGGATACCGAGAACGCGTTGATTGTCGGCCCTGGCGACGACGCGCACAAAGCCGGGCTCGCTATGGCGCGTCATCGCGCGGCCATTGGCTGCAAAGGGAAATTGTCCAACCTTGATGTTGATGCCGGCCCGGCGAGCCTCGTCCGGTGACAAGCCCGCGGAGACGATCTCAGGATCGGTGAAGCAGATCGCCGGGATGCAGCGCTTGTCCCACGCGCGTGGCATGCCGGCTGCGATTTCCGCCACCATCTCGCCCTGCGCCATGGCGCGATGGGCCAGCATCGGCTCTCCCGTGACATCGCCGATCGCGTAGATGCCGCGCATCGAGGTCTCGCAATGCTGGCCGATACGGATGAAGCAACCATCCATGTCGAGGACGAGTTGCTCCAGCCCCAATACCTCGGTGACCGGCGTGCGCCCGACCGTGACGAGAATCTTGTCAGCCGTCAGGCTGCGCTCCTGGCCATCGGGCGTCTCGACGCGCAATCCGTCGCCCTGAGCGGTCAGGCCGAGCGCCCGGGCACCGGTCAGCACCTCGACGCCGAGCGCGGTCAAGCGTCTGGCGATCGGAGCCGTCAACTCGACGTCGTAGAGCGGCAGGATGTTGTTCTGGGCTTCCACCACGGCAACCTTGCTCCCCAGCTTGGCGAAGGCGGTCCCGAGCTCGAGCCCGATATAGCCGCCGCCGACGACAACGAGGGATTTTGGCACCTCCGCGAGCGAGAGTGCACCGGTCGAGGAGATGACCCTGCCGCCGAACGGCAGGGTCGGCAGCTCGACAGGAGCCGAGCCGGTCGCGATCACCACCGTCTCGGCCTTGATCGTCTTCGGGCCGGTCTCGGTCTCGACGACGATCGTCTTGCCGTCGCGGAAGCGTCCATGGCCCTGGACGATCTTGACCTTGGCCTTGCGGAGCAGCGCAGCGACGCCGTTGTTCAGCCGATGAACGATACCGTCCTTCCAGGCGATCGCCTGCTTGAAGTCGAGAGCAGGTTGCGCCGCCGTCAGGCCAAAGGGGGTCTTGCCATCAGCTGCCTCCGCCAGCTTCTCGAATTCCTCGGCAACATGAATCATCGCCTTCGAAGGAATGCAGCCGACGTTCAGGCAGCTTCCGCCGAGCTTGCCGCGTTCGACGAGAACGGTGTCGAGGCCGAGCTGGCCGGCGCGGATCGCGCACACATAGCCGCCGGGCCCGGCACCGACTACGAGGAGCTGACAGGTGATTTCGGTCATTGCTTGCTCTGCCTTAGGGGTCGACGAAGATCGTCGCCGGGTTCTCCAGCAGCTCCTTGAGCCTCTGCACGAAGACGGCGGCGTCCCATCCGTCGATGACGCGGTGATCGAAGCTGCAGGAGAGGTTCATCATCTTGCATGGCACGAACTGCGTGCCGTCCCAGACTGGACGTATCGCGATCTTGTTGACGCCGACGATGGCGACCTCGGGATGATTGATCACCGGCGTGGTCGCAAGGCCGCCGAGCGCGCCGAGCGAGGTGATGGTGATTGTCGAGCCGGTCAGCTCCTCGCGCGTCGCGGTGCCCTCGCGGGCGCGCTGCGCGAGACGGTTCAGCTCGATGCTGCAGTCCCGGAGGTCGCGCGCCTCCGCATGCTTCACCACGGGCACGACGAGGCCTGACGGAGTCTGGGTTGCGATGCCGATA
This sequence comes from Bradyrhizobium sp. USDA 3311, assembly GCF_054062495.1. Taxonomy (NCBI): domain Bacteria; kingdom Pseudomonadati; phylum Pseudomonadota; class Alphaproteobacteria; order Hyphomicrobiales; family Nitrobacteraceae; genus Bradyrhizobium; species Bradyrhizobium sp. USDA 3311. The sequence continues at coordinate 4,074,375 of NZ_JBSSFI010000001.1, forward strand.
TGGATGCCGGCATGCTCGTGGACGATGCCGGCCTCGTCGTCATAGAGTGCGTTGAGCGCGGGCTGCTCGGTAAGCGCCTTGACCATCGCCCGCATCAGGAACGGCAGCAGCGTGAGCTTCGGGTGCTCCGGCGCGGGTTTCCTGTTCAGCGTCGCGCGCAGATCCTCCAGCGGCGAGACGTTGACCTCCTCGATGATGGTGATGTGCGGGATGCGAGACTTCGAGAGCGCCATCTTCTCCGCAATGCGGCGGCGCAAGCCCACCACCTTGACGTCGGTGACGGCGGTCTTCGGAGCCATGCCGCGACCATGGGCCGGCGCCGGCCCGCGCGACAGGAAGGCGTCGATGTCCTCGTGGGTGATGCGTCCGGCGGGGCCTGTACCGTGGACCTGGCGCAGGTCGATGCCGGCTTCCCGCGCCTTGAGGCGTATGGCGGGCGAGGCCAGCGGCTTCTCGCCCGGCGTGCGGCGGACCGCAGATGTGGTCGCCGGCCGGGCCTCGATGGCCGCGGGGCGGATGCGGGCAGGGGGCGTTGGCACAGCATCCGGGGTTTCGGCGTTCGTCGCGGCCGATGGTGTGGCGACGTCTTCCGTCGGTGCCTCGTCTGCCGGCTCCGAGGCATCATCGCCTGCGACCTTGAGCTTCACGAGCGTCGAGCCGATCGCCACCGCATCGCCAATCCGGGCGCCGATCCAGCTGACCTCGCCCGCGAGCGGCGAGGGAATCTCGACCGAGGCCTTGTCGGTCATCACGGTGGCGAGCAGGTCGTCCTCGCGAACAAGATCGCCCTCCTTGACGTGCCACTCGACGAGTTCTGCTTCGGCGATGCCTTCCCCGATATCCGGAAGCTTGACGCTGCGCTCACCCATCAGCGTGTCTCCATGAGGTCGCGCAGCGCTTGCCCGAGCCTGATAGGACCGGGGAAATAGTCCCATTCCTGGGCATGCGGGTAGGGCGTGTCCCAGCCGGTGACGCGCATCACCGGCGATTCGAGATGATAGAAGCAGTGCTCCTGCACCAGCGCCGTGAGCTCCGCGCCGAAGCCGGAGGTCAGGGTTGCTTCGTGCAGCACGATGCAGCGGCCGGTCCTGGCGACGGAAGCGATGATCGTCTCGAGATCGAGCGGAAGCAGAGTGCGCAGGTCGATCACCTCGGCATCGACGCCCGTCTCCTCGACCGCCGCCAGCGCGACGTGAACCATGGTGCCGTACGTCAGGACGGTGACGGCCTCTCCGGCGCGCCGCGTCACCGCCTTGCCGAGCGGCGTGGTGTAGTGTCCCTCCGGCACTTCGGAGAGCTCATGTTTGGCCCATGCGGTGACCGGGCGATCGTGATGACCGTCGAACGGGCCGTTGTAGAGCCGCTTTGGCTCCAGAAAGATGACGGGATCCGGATCCTCGATGGCCGCGATCAGAAGGCCCTTCGCATCATGGGGATTGGACGGCACTACGGTCTTCAGTCCCGCGACATGGGTGAAGAGTGCCTCGGGGCTCTGGCTGTGGGTCTGTCCACCGAAAATGCCTCCGCCGGTCGGCATGCGGATGACGAGGGGGCAGGTGAAGTCGCCAGCCGAACGATAGCGCAGGCGAGCTGCCTCCGAGACGATCTGGTCGTAGGCCGGATACATGTAATCGGCGAACTGAAGCTCGACGCAGGGGCGCAGTCCATAAGCGGCCATGCCGATCGCGGTGCCGACGATGCCGCATTCGCTGATCGGCGCATCGAAACAGCGCGAGACGCCGTACTTCTGCTGCAGGCCCTGCGTGCAGCGGAACACGCCGCCGAAAAAACCGACGTCCTCGCCATAGACCACGACGTCGTCGTTGCGAGCCATCGAGACGTCGAGCCCCGAGCGGATTGCCTCGATCATCGTCATGCGCGGCATGGCTCAGACTCCGATCTGCTGGCGCTGCCGACGCAGATGCGGCGGTAGTTCGGCATAGACATCCTCGAAGATATCGCGCGCCGAGGGCTTACCGCCGGAATGCAGGGTGCCGAAGGCCTCGGCTTCCTTCTGCGCGGCGATGACGGTGGCAAGAATCTCGGCCTCGGTCTGCTTGTGGCGCTCCTCCGACCAGGCGCCGGCTGCGATGAGATGCTGCTTGAGCCGGATCACGGGATCGCCCAGCGGCCACTCCTCGGATTCGTGCTTCGGCCGGTAAGCGGAAGGATCATCCGACGTCGAATGGGCGCCGGCGCGGTAAGTGACGTATTCGATCAGTGTTGGCCCGAGGTTGAGCCGCGCCCGCTCGATCGCCCACTTTGCGACGGCATAGGTCGCGAGATAGTCGTTGCCGTCAACCCTGAGCGCGGGGATGCCGAAGCCGAGGCCGCGCGCCGCGAAGGTGCCCGAGCCGCCACGCGCGATGCCCTGGAAGGTCGAGATGGCCCACTGGTTGTTGACCACGTTGAGGACGACCGGCGCCTTGTAGGTCGAGGCGAAGACAAGCGCCGCATGGAAATCCGATTCCGCCGTCGAGCCGTCGCCGATCCAGGCGGCGGCAATGCGGTTGTCGCGCTTGATCGCCGACGCCATGGCCCAGCCGACCGCCTGGACGAACTGCGTGGCGAGGTTGCCCGAAATCGAAAAGAAGCCGTGCTTTTTCGAGGAGTACATCACGGGCAATTGCCGGCCCTTTAGCGGATCATGCTCATTGGAATAGATCTGACACATCATGTCGACGAGCGGATAGTCATGCGCGATCAGCAGGCCGGCCTGACGGTAGGTCGGGAAGTTCATGTCGTCGGGGCCGAGCGCGATGCGGAACGCGCAGCTCACCGCTTCCTCGCCGGTGTGCTGCATGTAGAAAGACGTCTTGCCCTGACGTTGCGCCATCTGCATGCGCGCGTCGAACGTGCGCAGGGTCATCATGTGGCGCAGGCCGGCGACCAGTTCGTCCAGGGAGAGGTCCGGCACCCATGGCCCGATTGCCCGGCCCTCGTGATTGAGCACGCGGATGATCGAGTAGGCGAGGTCACGAATCTCCTCAGGGAGCACGTCGACCGGCGGGCGCCGGACTGAGCCTGCCTTCGGAATCGAGACGCCGGAGAAATCCGGCTTGCCCCCCGGACGGCTTGCAGGCTCCGGAACGTGAAAGCGAAGTGGCGTGGGGCTGTTCATGGAAGCATCCGCTCGTTTGCCGGTTCTGCAGAGACAACGCCTGGCCGACCGGATTCCTCGCGCGCGAGCCCCACGACGCGAAGGTCCGTGATCGCCGGATGGCGCGACAGCCGTTCCGCGATGTCAGCGCAATCGGCCGACGGCTGGACTTCAAGGACCATCCGTATCGTCCGGCCGCCACCGGGGCAGGTCGTCATCGCGACCTGGTCGAGGCCGAAGCCGAACCGCGCCGCGTCGAGGACGAGCCGAACGATCCCGTCAAAGGGGTCGGATGTGGTGGCGATCACGCTGACGGATCGGCGCTGTTGAGGTTGCATGTCACGTTCTCCCGCCGCACAATGATAATCTCCTGGTTCGAGAAAATTTCCCAAAATTCCGGTGTATTGGCCGGAATCGCGGAAAAGTTTCCCGCCGGAATGCAAAAAGACAGAAGGATTGACCCATGCCCTCCAAGCGCAGCCCCGTCGAGGATCTCGATCATCTGGATCGCCGGATTCTCTCTGCGCTTTGCGAGAACGGCCGCTTGACGACGAGTGCGCTGGCGGAGCAGGTCGGGCTCTCGAGTTCTCCATGCTGGACCAGAGTGAAGCGCCTGGAGGAAAACGGAGCGATCGAGAAATATGTCGCGGTGCTCAATCACGCCAATCTCGGATACAACAACATCGCCTTCGTCGAGATCACGCTGGACAAGCATGACGATAAGGTGCTCGATCGCTTCGGTACTGCCCTGTCGCGGATTCCGGAGGTGATGGAGGCCTACCTGGTGACCGGCGATTACGACTATCTCATCAAGGTCGTCGTGCGAGACACCGATCACTACGAGCGCTTCCTGCGACAGTCGTTGTACAGGATACCGGGTATTCGGCAGTCGCGAACGACATTCGGCCTGCGCACCCTGAAGCGCCAGATTTCGATCGATCCCTCCAAGGCCGGTCCGCCGTAAGCGCGGCTGTTTCGAACGGGCCCCTGAGGGGCGGGCTCCCGCGATCGGGAGCCCGACGAAAGATGCTCGTGGCGCCGCGCGCCTAAGCCAGGAGCATTCGGTTCGACGCCAGCTCCCGTGTTCGAGCGGAAGCCAGCGGAGCATCAGAACGCGGTCTTCTTGCCGATGATGCCGACATAGCTCGATCGCACCAGGGCGCCCCATCGCCCATCCTTCTTGACGATCACATAGAAGGAATCGGCCGACAATATCGGCTTGTCGTTGGCGTCATAGCGCGTGAACCGCGTGATGAAGTGCAGCTTGTCGTCGGATTTTTGCACGAGCTTGCGATACGTCCATGCCGAACGCGCCCAGGTCGAGGCCTGCGCCAACTGCTTCGCGTCGTTCGATTGCGCATATTCTTCCGGCGTGTTCCAGATCTGAACCTGGCCGGCGGCGATCCGGATGTGCGGATAATGGACCGTCTTGGCCCAGGCTTCCGCGTCTCGCGAGTTGAATGCCTTCATGAACTCGTCGAGATAGGAGCATCCCTGCTTCAAGAGTTCGTCGTTTCCGGGATTCAGGCACTCATCGTCGGTCTGAGTTTGAGCGAGCGCAACGGTGCTCATGCCAAAAAACACACCCGCGAGCGCGAGCAGTCTGCGGAATTTCATACTTTACCTCCCTGTCAGGTGAAATCGGCTCTGTTTCGTTGTGATTGGTCGAGGCGCCGATCGCGTTTCGATCTTCAAGTAGACGAAGCGCCGAGGCAATGCCGGCGAAGCGCAGTATTTCTGACGGGGGTGTCAGTTTTTCTCAACGGCCGAGATCTCGACGACACTGCCGGTGTGAGCGTGAAAATGCCGGAGGATCAGAAAAACGAAACAGGGGGTCAGAAAAAGCGCCTTGCATGAGGCGGGGAGACCTCGCTCATCTTGCCCACCAAGAAGAGCCTATTGCAGGCGGGGAAACAACAATGATCGCGAGCAGTCAATCCTGCGCGAGGGCTCGGCCCGGTCGCGCCTCCGAAGCCGGAAACGGTTGACCGGAACATGAGCCGCTCGGAGCATCTGGTGCGTGGAATTCCATCGTTCAGGCTGACGCAGGAGGAGGTCATCTTCTGCATCACGCTCGTCCTGATCGCGGCTTTCTCGATCTTCCTGCCCAGGTTTCTCACCGCCGGGAACATCCTCACGCTGCTGAACAACGTCGCGACGCTCGGCATCCTTGCGGTCGGCATGGCGCTGGTCGTCGTCGGGCGCGGCATCGACCTGACCATGATCGCGGTGATGGTGATCGGCGTTGCGTTCAGCATCTGGCTGTCGACCACCGGCCTGCCGTTTGGCTGGGCACTGGTGGTTGGCGGGCTGCTCGTCATCCTCGTCGGCGTCGGCACCGGAACGCTCGTCGCGGTGGCGGACGTGCCGCCGATCTTTGCGACCCTCGGCCTCGCATCGGTGGTCTACGGCGCGGGGCGAATCGTCTTCAAGTCGGACGTGGTCTATGCTCCGACGGGGCACGGCTGGTTCACGTTCCTCGGAACAGGGACGATCGCCGGCGTTCCCGTCTCGGTCTGCGTGGCGGCGGTGCTGGCTGGACTCGTGGCCCTGTTCCTGCGGAAGACCCGCTTCGGGCGGTTCATCTACGCGACCGGCGACAATCCTTTCGCCGCGCGCACCATGGGATTGCCGGCCCGGCCGGTCATCATCTCGCAATATGCCGCCAGCGCCCTGATCGCATTTCTGTCCGGCATCCTGATGTGCGCGGTGGTCTCCGGCATCAACACGCGCCTGTACAACTCGACGCTGATCTACGATGTGCTTCTCGTCGTTGTGCTTGGTGGCATTGGCCTTAGCGGTGGGCAGGGCGGTGTCCGCAATGTGATCGTGGGCACGATCCTTGTCGGCGTTCTCACCAACGGCATGACGATCCTCAACATCAGCTTCACGGCCCAGAACCTCATCAAGGGCGTGATCCTGCTTGGCGCTCTGGCGATCGATGCGCTGCTCAATCCGCGCGACGAACAGACCTCGCAGAGTGGCGATATCTAGGACGAACGCCTCAAGCGATTACAAACCGGGAGGACATCATGGTTTCAGTTCTGCGAAAATTGTTGTTGACGGGCCTCGTGCTCGGGGGCCTTGCGTCCGCGACGCCGAGCATCGCCGCCGAGATGCAGCAGGTCGGCAGAGAGGCATATCTGAAGGCCCTCAAGGGCAAGAAGGTGATCTTCGTTCCGATCTCCCAGGGCTTCGACCTCAACCAGGCCTGGGTGACGGTATGGCAGCGGCATGCTCAACGCTATGGCTTCACGCTCGAAGTGCGCGATCCCAACATGAATACAGAGGCGGGCATTCGCGCGCTGACCGGCGCGATCGCCGAGAAGCCCGATCTGCTGATCGTGCAGAATCCGGACGTGCAGACCTATGCGCGCCAATTGAAGCAGGCTCAGGAGGCCGGAATTCCGGTGCTTCAGGTCAACATGCAGTCGGCGACCCAGACGGATTCGTATGTGGGAAACGATTGGATCGAGATGGGCCGGATCGAGATGGGCGAACTCGCCAAGGCGTGCGCCAAGGGCAAGGGCCCGTCCACCAAGGTCGTCTGGCTCGCCGGGGTGGAGACCGGTGCGGCCAACATCTACATGCGCCAGGGCATCAACGAGGTGCTGGCCGCCAATCCCGACCTTCAGCTCGTCTCCGATCAGGCCGCCAATTACGACTCCGACAAGGCGCGCCAGATCACTGCGACGGTTCTCCAGCAGCATCCCGATCTCTGCGGCGTGATGGGCATCTGGGACAACGCCGAGGTCGGCGCCGGAGCTGCCGTGGCAGCCGCGGGCAAGACCGGGCAGGTCACGATCGTCACGAATGGCGCAGGAAGCCAGACCGGTTGCGACAGCATCAAGAAAGGGCTCCTGACCGTCGTCTATAACTTCCATGCCGACATCCAGGGCGAGATCGCGGCAGGCCAGATATCCGAGCTGCTGCAAGGCAACCGCAAGGCGGCTGCCGTCAAGGACGTGTTCTTCGGGCCGGTGACGCGGGTCGACAAGAACAATGCGACCGGCCGCAACTGCTGGACGCTCGACGAGCTCAAGTAAGGGGCATGTGGCGCTAAGGCCCCAGGCCGGCGCGCGCAGGGAATGGACGAGATGAGTTTATCGACCGATATCGTTCGCTGGCGGTACAAGCTCCTCCCCGATCACGTGATCGGGGAGGTCCTCACCAAGAAGTGGGTCGACAGCGCCATCCCGTTCCTGGCGCTGGCGCTGCTCGTGTTCGGTCTGGGGCCGTTCGTTCCGCACTTCTTCGAATGGACCACGCTCGGAAACCTCGCGCGCCAGTTTGCGGAGTTTGGGCTGATCGTTCTCGGCCTCACGATCGTGATGATGTCGGGCGGAATCGATCTGTCCGTCGGCTCGGTTTTCGCACTGTCCGTGCTGATGTCCCTGATCGGCATGAATGTCGAGGGATGGAGCGCTGGTACTGGTCTCATTGCCACACTGGCTGTCGGAGCCTCATGCGGTGCTTTGAACGGGCTGCTTGTCGGCTATGTCAGGATGCGGGCGTTCCTCACGACACTGGTCACCCTCATCATCTTCCGATCGTTGTTCGAGATCGTCTTTCCCGAGTTCTCGACGGCGATTGTGACCAACATGTCCGACTCCGCCGCGTTTGAATATCTCGGCACCGCGAATGTCGGGCTGGCGCCGGTCTCCTTCCTGATCACGGCCGCCATCGCAATCGGCGTTCACGTGGTGCTCTCGCGCACGCGGTATGGCTGGCATCTACTCGCCGTCGGTGGGGCGCGCCGTTCGGCGTACAATGCCGGCATCAATATTCGCTGGACGATCTTCAGCGCCTATGTTTGTTGCAGCACCCTCGTTGCCCTGTCCGGATTCCTGTTCGCGAGCCGAATCGGGAGCGCGGCGTCGGACGTCGGGGCGGGACTCGAGCTGCAGGCGCTCACGGCCACTGTGCTGGGCGGCATCTCGCTTGGTGGTGGGCGGGGCACGGTCTCCAAGGCGATCATGGGGGCCGTTTTCGTGCTGCTCCTGTCGAACAGCTTCCTCGCGCTCGCGATCTCCGGCCCCGGGGCCGACCTCGTGCTGGGTCTGATCCTTGTCGCCGCCGTCTTCCTTGACGTGCGCTGGGTCAAGAACCGCCACAAGCTGCTGCGGAGCGTCTACATTTCCCCGGCCTATGCCCGCATGCCCGACCCCATCCCGACGGACCTGGGCGCCGGCGCCATGGCACCGAACGACAGGCTGCGCGACGTCGGCGTCATCGGCCTTGGCATTCTGGAGGGCGCCGAGGACGTCATCTTCGATCGCCACGACAACCTCTACACAGGCAACCGTCACGGCGACATCGTGCGCTGGCTTCCGCCCGATTATCAGCGCTGGGAGGTGCTGGCGCATATCGGCGGCTCGCCGCTGGGGATGGCGTTCGATCGCCAGGGACATCTCAACATCTGCGTCGCGGGAATGGGCCTCTATCAAGTCGAGCTGAACGGCACGGTGCGCCGGCTGACCGCGGAGACGAACCGGAGCCTGCTGTCGATCATCGACGATTCCAACATGAAGCTCGCGGACGATCTCGACATCGCGCCCGATGGCACGATCTATTTCAGCGAGGCGACGACGCGATTCGAGATGCACGACTGGTACTCGGACGCGCTCGAGAGTCGCGGCAACGGTCGTATCATCCGCTACGACCCGAAGACCAGAAGGACCCGGACCGTTCTGAAGAACCTGGTGTTTCCGAACGGCATCTGCATGTCCTACGACAACGAATCCCTGCTCTTCGCGGAAAGCTGGGCTTGCCGGATCAGTCGGTACTATTTCGATGGACCGAAGAAGGGCGAGGTGGAGGTCGTCATTCCGAACCTTCCCGGTTACCCCGACAACATCAATCGCGCGTCCGACGGGTGCTACTGGCTGGCCTTGATGGGGATGCGTACACCGGCGCTCGACCTGTCGCTCGAGATGCCGGGCTTCCGCAAGAGGATGTCGCGGCGGTGCTCCGAAGATGCCTGGCTGATGCCGAATTTGAACACCGGATGTGTTCTCAAGTTCAACGAGCGCGGCGAGATCCTCGAAAGCTATTGGGATCAGGGCGGTCAGAAGCATCCCATGATCACCTCGATGCGCGAGCACAAGGGCGTGCTTTATCTCTGCGGAATCTTCAACAACCGGATGGGGACATACCGGCTGGAGGGAGCCGACCCCGCGTTCTGCGGTGTCGACAGCTATTGGGGCCGCCGCTCGTGAAATGGATCGACAAAGTGCTGGGGCGCCGCGAAGGCGCGGTCACGGTGCCGGTGCTCGACGGCCCGTTCCTGCCGAACCAGAAGCTCGAGGCCGCGCCGATCCTCTGCCAGGTCGATCAGGTCGACAACCTCGTGGCTCTCGGTGCCAACCTCTTTGCCTCGAGCGGCTCCGGGCTGCTCCGTCTGCGGCCGACCTCCTCCTCAGGTCCGGAGACGGTGGCAATGTTCGATGCCCCCATCTCGGCGATGGCTGGACTGGGTGACGCGCTGGCGATCGGGCTGGACCGCAAGGGCCTCGTCGTACGGGGCGGTCGCTTCGACGGCAAGGTGGTTCAGCCTTCTGGTGACGTCCTGCATTGCCCGACCGCGATCGCGTGGCTGGACGAGTCGACGCTCGCCGTGTGCAACGGGTCGAAACATGTCGGTGCACTCGACTGGCGGCGTGCGCTGATGACGAAGGATCTTTCCGGCTCAGTCGTCGTCGTCGATCTCGTCAAGGACCGGGTTACGATCGCAGCGACCGGATTGGGGTGGCCATCCGGATTGGCGGCATCAGACGGACAGGTGTTCGTCTCCGAGTGTCTGCGTCACCGCGTCCTTGCGCTGGCGCTTCCGGCTGGAAAGCCCGTTGAGCTTGTCACCGGCCTGCCTGGCTATCCCGCACGCCTGACGCGCGCGGCTGCCGGTGGCATTTGGCTTTCCTTCTATTCCGTGCGCAACCAGCTCGTGGAGTTCATCCTGCGCGAGGATGAATACAGGACCCGTATGGTCAACGAGCTGCCGGAAGAGCACTGGGTGGCCCCGTCACTCTGTTCAGGACGCAGCTTCAAGGAGCCGATGCAGGGAAGCCAGCTGAAGCAGATGGGCATCCTGAAGCCCTATTCGGTCACGCGGTCTTATGGGCTGATAGCGTATTGCGACGCGAGCATGACGCCCATCGGATCCTTCCACTCCCGCGCGGACGGCACGCGGCATGGTGTCGTGGCGGCCGCCGAATGCGCAGGCGCGCTCTACCTCGCCAGCCGCGGTTCGAACGCGGTCCTGGAAATCCGCGATCCGGCGACGGCCCTCTCGGAGTAATCGCATGCAGCCAATTCTGGAAATCCGCAACGGAACGAAGCTGTTTGGAAGGATCCCCGCCTTCCAGGAAGTCGATTTCGCCGTTTCGCCGGGAGAGGTTCACGCCATTCTCGGCGAGAACGGTGCCGGCAAGTCGACGCTGACGAAGGTTCTTGCCGGCGTCTACAAGCTCACTTCCGGAGAGATGCTCCTGAACGGGACGCCGGTGCAGTTGTCGACGCCTGCCGAAGGCCTGAAGCAGGGCGTTGTCATGGTCTACCAGGAGACCAATCTCGTGCCGTCGATGACGGTGGCACAGAACATCTACCTAGGCGAGGAGAAGGTGTTCAATAGGCTGCGGGGACTCTACATCCAGGCCCGACAATTCCTGGCTGGCATGGGATTCCAGGTCGATCCCACGGCACAGGTCTCGCAGCTCGGAGCGGCGCAAAAGCAGATGGTGGAGATCGCGCGCGCCGTTCATCACAAGGCGAAGGTGATCATCTTCGACGAACCGACGGCGACGCTCACGCCGGAGGAGAAGCGACACTTCTTCAACCTGATCCGGCGTCTGGTGGCCGACAAGGTCGCGATCATCTTCATTTCGCACGCGCTTGAAGAGGCGCTGCAGCTGGCCGATCGCATTACAATTCTCCGGGACGGGCGGCTGGTCGCATCGGATGTCAAGGAGACGTTCACGCGCGATACGGTCATCCAGGCAATGGTCGGACGAAACCTGACCGAGACGTTGCATGGCGATCACGGCCGCCCGCCCAGGCCGTATGGTGAACGGGTGCTCAGCGTGGAGAATTTGTCTTCGGGCACGATGGTCCGCAACACGTCATTCTCTATCTTCGCAGGACAGGTGACGGGTGTCTTCGGGCTGGTCGGCGCCGGTCGCACCGAAATGATGAAGGTGGTCGCTGGCGTGTTGAAGCGGGACATCTTCCATGGTGGCGAGATCAAGTATCGCGGCAAATCGGTCCGCTACCGGGTTCCGCGGATGGCGGTCCGCGAGGGCATCGTCTACGTCACGGAAGACCGCAAGTTCGACGGTTTTTTCGAGACAATGACGGTGGCCGAGAACCTGCATCTGGGCGAGCTCTCGCGCTTCTCGAACCCGCTGTCCGTGATCTCGATGACACAGGCGAAGGAGCTCGCGCGACAATGGGCCGGGCGGCTTCAGCTTCGGTCGATCAATGAAAAGGCCAGGGTGATCGAACTCTCCGGCGGCAACCAGCAGAAGGTCGTCATCGCGCGGTCGCTCATCCAGAAGCCCAGGCTGATCATCTTCGACGAGCCGACCCGCGGTGTCGACGTCGGCGCCATTGTCGAGATCCACCAGTTCATCAATAGCCTGGCTGACGACGGTCTCGCCGTGGTCGTGATCTCCTCCTACCTGCCCGAGGTCCTGGCACTCTCGGACCGCATCCTGGTCGCAAAGCGGGGCAAGATCGTCGAAGAGATCAAGACAGCCGAGGCAACCGAGCAGCAGATCATGTACGCCGCCGTCCACTAGACGGCCTGCCACAGCATATGCCGGCTGTCCCAACACGATCATGTGGGGCACGACACCGGCGACCGGACATGCAAGAGATGAACGAGGTCACCGTGACGAGGGTCGGAATTATCGGCGTGGGCCTGATGGGCCACGGCATCGCGAAGAACGTCTTGGCGCGGGGCCGCTTCCCCTGGCGTTTCTCGATCACCCGGGCAACCAGCCCGTCGACGATCTCGTCGGACTCGGTGCCACAGCCTGCAAGACTCCTGCTGACGTCGCGGAAGCATCGGACATCATCATCCTCTGCGTCACCGGTTCGCCCCAGGTCGAGGCGGTTCTCACCGGTGACGCGGGCGTCTTGTCCCGGCTGCGCAAGGGAACCATCATCGTCGATTGTTCGACCGCATTGCCGGAATCGACATTGCGGATGGCCGCGGCCGTCCGCACCGCCGGCGGGGCCTTCCTCGATGCGCCCATGACCCGCACGGCAAAGCATGCGGAAGATGGGGCGCTGAACCTTCTGGTTGGAGGCGACGAAACAGATTTTCAGAATGCCTGCGCGGTCCTCGCATCCTTCACCGAGCGGGTCGAAAGAGTTGGGCCGGTGAGCTTTGGTCATCGGCTCAAGCTGCTCCACAACTATGTCTCGATCGGGTTCATGGCGCTGCTCAGCGAAGCCGCCGCACAGGCGGCCGATGCGGGCGTCGATCCCGCGGTTTTCGTCGATGTCCTCGCCAAAGGAGGTGGGGCCGGCGCTGCGCTACAGCGTATGACGCCAGCCATCGTGACGGACGACGTCGGCACGGTCCCGTTCTTCATCGGCAATGCGTTGAAGGACATCGATTACTACCGGACCATGGCAAGCGCATCCGGCGCATCCAGGACGATCGCGGACGGCGTTGCCGGCGCGATCGCGGCAGTGGTCGAGAGCGGTCACGGCGGGGCGTACATACCGGAATTGGCGCGCTTCCTGCGGAAGCCGCATCCGGCCGCCTAGAGGCCCTGCCCGAGTTGAAGAATCAACGCTATGAAAGCGCGAAATCAGACAACGGCGAGGCATCCGTCCATCGCCTCTATTGAGACAGGAGTACTACGATGACGAAAGCTGAGATCCGATTTCCGCTCGACGGCCGAGCCCGAAAGATGTTCGTCGATGGCGCGTGGGTGGAAGCCCGCTCGGGCAAGGTCTTCGAGACGCGCAATCCTGCGACCGGCGAAGTGATCGGTCGTGTACCGCGCGGCGAGGCGGCCGACATCAGCGTGGCGGTCGCTGCGGCCCGACGCGCTTTCGTAGGACCGTGGAGCCGTTTCAAGCCGTTCGAGCGGCAGGCGCTGCTCCTGCGTATCGCCGACCTGTTCGAGAAGCACTGGGAGGAGATCAGCCAATCCGATACGGCCGATATGGGAATGCCGATCGCCCGGACGCGCGCAAACAAGCTTCGCGTGATCGGCATGCTGCGATACTACGCCGGCATGGCGACCGCGCTCCATGGGCAGACGGTAGATAATTCGCTTCCGGGGGACATCGTCTCGTTCACCCGGAAGGAGCCCGTCGGCGTGGTTGGCGCCATCATCCCGTGGAATGCGCCGACGGCCGCATCGGTCTGGAAGATCGGGCCCGCGCTCGCGACCGGCTGCACGATCGTGCTCAAGCCGTCGGAAGAGGCGCCGCTGACGCCGCTGCTGATCGCGGATCTGATGAACGAGGCCGGCGTGCCGCCCGGCGTCGTCAACGTGGTGACCGGAACCGGGGTGGAGGCCGGCGCGCCTCTGGCCGAGCATCCCGATGTCGACAAGATCGTCTTCACCGGCTCCACCGCGACCGGCCAGGCGGTCATCCGGGCTTCGGCCGGCAACCTCAAGCGGGTGTCTCTCGAGCTTGGCGGAAAGTCACCGGTCATCGTCTGCGCCGACGCTGATCTCGACAAGGCCGTGCCGATCGCCGCGATGGCCGCATTCGCCAATTCGGGCCAGATCTGCATCGCCGGCTCGCGCCTGTTCGTGGAGCGTAAAATCCATGATGAATTGGTCGAGCGGCTCGGGAAGTTCGCCTCGGCCCTGAAGATCGGCGATGGCGCGGATCCGACGACGGAGATCGGACCTCTCGTTTCCCAGCGACAGCTCGACAAGGTCGAGGGCTTCCTGCAAAGCGGGCGCGAGGAGGGCGCGAAGGTGGTGGCCGGCGGCCGGCGCGTGAGGGAGGGGAATCTTGCGAAGGGTAACTTCGTCGAGCCGACCGTGTTCGCCGGCGTCTCCGATGATATGCAGATCGCCCGTGACGAAATCTTCGGCCCGGTCATTTCCGCGCTGCCGTTCGACACCCTCGACGAGGCCGTGGAAAGAGCCAATGCGACGCCGTACGGGCTCGCGGCAGGTGTCTTCACGCGCGACGTGAGCAAGGCCCACGTCATCTCTCGCAGCCTCCGCGCAGGGTCGGTATGGGTGAACACCTATCACGCGCTGGATCCCGCAATGCCATTCGGCGGCTACAAGATGAGCGGATATGGCCGCGAGGGCGGCACCGAGCATCTCGACGAGTATCTGCACACGAAGGGTGTCTGGATCAAGCTGGACTGACCTTGAGACGATGCGATCGCATGCGTGCCTGCCGTGCGCAATCTGAGGCAACCACAGATGCAATTCACCGAGCGAGTATCATGAAAGACACTTACACAATTGCTGTCGTGCATGGCGACGGCATCGGCCCTGAAGTGGCGCGTGCGGCGGTCGCGGTGCTGCAGGCCGGCGTCCAGGCCGGAACGCTGCGGTTCGTGGACTATCCCGCGGGCGCCGATCATTTCCTGAAGACGGGGGACTCGTTCCCGGCAGCCTCGTTCGAAGGCTGCAGGACGGCCGACGCCATTCTGCACGGTGCGGCCGGCATTCCCGGCGTGGTCCATCCTGACGGGACCGAGGCCGGGCTCGACTTCACGTTGACGCTCCGCTTCAAGCTCGACCTTTTTGCCAATGTACGGCCGATCAAACTCTACAAGGGCGTTCCGTCGCCCCTGGGGCGGCCGGGTCCGATCGATTACGTCATCGTCAGGGAGAACAGCGAAGGACTCTATGCCGCGCGCGGCGCCGGTGCGCTACTGAGGGAAGAAGTGGCTGTCGATACCCTCGTCCAGACCCGGAAGGGCGTCGAGCGCATCGTACGGTTCGCGTTCGAACTGGCCAGAACGCGCAACGGCTCGCCGAAGGACGGACGGCGCCGCGTGACCTGCTGCGACAAGGCCAATGTGCTGCGGACCTACGCGTTCTTCCGTGCCGTGTTCGACGAGGTGGCGAAGGATTATCCCGACATCGAGGCCGAGCACGTCCTTGTTGACGCGATGACGGTGCATCTCGTCAACAAGCCCTCTCATTTCGACGTCATCGTTACCGAGAACATGTTCGGCGACATCATTTCCGATCTCGGTGCGGCGACCGTCGGCGGCATGGGCATGGCTCCATCGGAAGAGGTCGGTGACGGGATCGGTTTCTTCCAGGCCTCGCACGGCTCGGCGCCCGACATCGCGGGAAAGGGACTCGCCAATCCCTATGGAACCATCCTGGCATCGATCCTGATGCTGAGGCGTCTGGATCAGCGCCATCGCGATAGCCGGCTGAAGCTTGGGGCCGACAGGATCGAAGCTGCGGTGTGCGCCGGGCTGGAGGACCCCGCATTGAGGACCCGCGACATCGGCGGCGTCGCGCCGACCAATCAGGTCGTGGATGCTCTGCTGAAACGGCTTTGATGCGTCGGGCTCAGCGGAGCTGGGCAAGGCTGGTTCGTATCAAGGTAATCAGCCGTTCGGTGTTGGGGCGGAGGATCGGCCCGCGCGCGGTGATCAGGCCGACCTGACGGAGCCCGACATGGTTGGAGATCGGCACCATGCGAAATTGCTGCACTCCGGCCTGCACCAGCGCGACCCGGGGCACGATTGCAATGCCGAGCCCGGACGCCGCAAGGGCCATTGCCGTCGTGGCCTGCTGGACCTCGAACGGGACATCGAGATGGATTCCGAGTGTCTCCAGCGTGTCATCGATCAATCCCCGGACGGCAGTCGATTTCGACAGCATGATCGTGGGCTTGTCGACGAGGTCGGCAAAGCAGACGCTCGACTGTCCCTCGTCGAAGACGGGCGGCACGCAAGCATAGAGCGGATCCTCGAGGATCGGCTCGAACTCGAAATCCTCCATGCCCGGAATCTGCGGACCAACTCCGAATTCGACATCCCGCCGTCGCAGCAGTTCAAGCATGGGCCCGGTCGGCAACTCCATGAGTTGCACCTGGGTGTTCGGATGACGGATCTTGAAAGTCGCCAGGATGTTCGGAAGCCAGCCAGTCGCAAGCGTCGGGACGCAGGCCATCTGAATGTGGCGGCTGCGCGACTGAGCTGCTTCCGTCAGCAAATCGAGCCCTGACTGGACCTCCTGCAGCGCACGCTTGGCCTGTTCGAACAGGATCCGGCCCTCGGGCGTCAGCAGGACCTTCTGCGGCGTTCTGCGAAAGAGCTGGACGCCGATCTGCTCCTCCAGCCCGCGGACCTGCATGCTCACCGCGGACGGAGACCGGTTCGATTCCTGTGCGGCTTTCCTGAAGCTTTCGTGCTCCGCCGCGAGCAGGAAGGTATGGAGAAGCTTGAGATTGATGTTCGACAACGGCTGCTACCTTGTTCGGCGTCTATGCTGTTTATCGCAGGAGGACGAGGGTTCCTCTCTTTGCCCGGAATGGGTCCACCCGCAATATCCAGTGCTGATTGGCAGGCACGCGCACGAAGAAATCTGCAGCCAAGTTGCGGTGCAGCAAGACTCCGGCCGGCCGGGCAAAAGCAGCGTTGTGAACGCGCGGCAGACGCCCATTTTCGGCCGGATAAGCTCCAGTCTGAGGCCGGCAAGCCATTGATTGCTCTCAACCCGTCGCAATCTCTTAATCAGCGGGTCCGAGGTTCGAGCCCTGGTGCGCCCACCAAATCGGCGGCTTAACGGGGGGAACCGTTTGAGCAGCTGATTTCTCGGACGGTCTTTTCCGATATCGGGCCCTGACGATGTGTAAGGCTACCCCGCGCTATAGCTTGAGGTCCTGCATCAAAGTGACTGCGCTGGCGGTGACGTGATCTTACCGCGCGGACGATCTCACCCGCCGGAGAGGGCGATCCGGACCTTGACGGACTGGAGCGAGAGTCCCCGTTTTTCAATCGGTAAGAAGGCAGGTGATCTTCAAGTCCATACCGGAGACGCCATCCATCAATCCGACCGTGGATGGTCGGTTCGCGCATCAATCGCGACCACATAGTCTGCGTGAAGAGTAAGCGGAGCCTTCGATCCGTCGAGAACCACACGGAGACTCTTCGGATAGTATCCAACGCCAATTACGCTCCCGGTCTTTCCAGCCAGGCGAGGGCCAGCCGTGGGCTTTACCTGAATACGCGACCCCGATGGAAATCTGGGGTTGGTTTGGGTCGGTCCTGACATGGTTGGCCTACGGCTTGACGTAGGTCCAGCCCATCTCCTGCAATTCCATCACGCGCACGACGCCCGACTTCACGACCTCCGCCTGCCGAACAATCGGTATGTCCTTGCTCTCGGCCTTCTGCATTTTCTCCTGGGTGTTGCCGCAGGCCTTGAACGAAACCTCGGGCGTGCTCAGGGCCATCTCCTCGATGCGCGTCTTTACCGGCGAGGTGTCTTCACGCAGCATGTGCAGGCCGGGCCCGAACGTGACGACCTCGATCTTCACCTTCTCGCCAGCGTCCTTGTAGTATTGCGCCACATTGGTCGCGTTGTTGAGCGCGAGATTCATCGCTGCGGGGTCGTTGGTATTCACCTGCAGGATCAAATGATGTTCTCTTTTCTTTGCTGCGGCCGAATCCTCCATGCGGGCAAACGCGGATTGCTTCCGCGTCGCCGTCGCCGTCGTCGGCTTCGCCACGTGTTGCCTCGCATGGCCCGCCTTGTGCGGGACGGGTTGCCCGTCCGCCGGCGTCCAGTACTTTCCGCCCTGCTCCGCGGCCGAAAACGATGCGCAAACCAGAACGGCGATCGCTGCCATCACGACCGATTTGGCGATATGTTGAAATCTGATCATTATCCGCCTCCATCGAAGAAAATCATATGCACACCATCAACGATTTGGTGTCGCGATCGCGCGCGGCCATTTGCACGCCGCGGCGATCTTCGCACGCGCCGCATCCAGCCCGGCGAGGGAGAACGTCCCGTCACGGGCAGCGCCGCCCCGTGGTGAGAGCAGGACAATAAGGTCCCCGCTGCCTGGAAGCGACTGCAGTAAGCGAACGACGTCCCCGGTGAACGCGACGCCGGGACCGAATGCCGGGGCGGCTGCCGAAACCTGCACCGCCGGATTGTCATTGACGCGATAGGAAATCGCATCGTCACCGCCTCCGCGGGAGATGCCGGGTCCCGCGAGTGCCAGCTCCGTCCGGCCACCGCGGCAGCGAATCGATAATTGCATCGCGGACTCGCCGGTCCCGCTGCGCGACGATGTCGTAGCGGTCGCGATCGGTGAGTAGTCGATGGGGGAGGTCGTCTGGCTGACGATCCAGTCGTCTTCGGGCGTCGGGCGATTCTGAGGCGCGATGGTACGCGTCATTTTATTCAGACACGCCAGGCGCTCCGCGTGGTCCTTCTGAAGGCAGGAACGGAGCTGCGTCATGGGATCCTGGGCCAACGCAATGCCGCCTGTAGCTCCGAGCACAATAAGAAGAAGGACCGCGGCGCGTTTCATTGCGATGCTTGTGTTGCGCGGGGCTGGCGATCCAGCCACAGCTGCGCCGCAGGGACGCGCGTGAGACCCGGAACCGTCGCAGCAAGGTTGATGGATTTCCACTTCGGATCGAAGCCTGGCCCCTGCAATCTGTCGATCCGGGAGAACAGGTGATCGATGAAGCGCGCGACGCGCTCAGAGCGGTTCGAGTTGGCCGGCCAATTGAAGGCGACCAGAGCGGTCGGCACGGCGATCGTTGAAACCCGTTCGCCCGGCTTGATCAGATTGGGATAGTCGGTCCCATCGAGGGCGGCGGGAAGATAGTAGTCCTCGAACTTGCTCTCGTAGGGGAGGGGCAGGAACTTGAAACCTGGCTCCCAACGGCCCCGCACGAAAGCATCCACCGGCTTCGAAGTAATGAAGACGACGGCGGCCATCTCGCCCTTGCGCATCTGCTCGAGCGCGACCTGATGTGGAATGAACGTCTTCTCGACCTCGAGATTGAGGCGACTGAAGATCAGCGGCCCCGAATACGCCGCAGCGGTGCCCAGCGTATTGAAGTTGACTTTCTTGCCGGCGAGATCGTTCAAGGTTCGAATCTCGGGTCGAACGAAGATATGCAGCTCGGACGGAAACAGATTGAGGACATACGCAATTCGTCGCTGGATGTCCGGCACCTGGATCTTGTATTCCTCGAGCGCGTCGGAATTGATGATCGCCGCGTCGATGCCGCGCAAATAGAGCAGGGAATTAAGGTTTTCCGCGGCGCCACGAGTGACAACCGGCAGAACATGCAGGTTATCTCCATCGTCGACCACACGGGCGATCTCCGCCGCCAGGCGGATCGGCGCGCCCTCGAGGAGACCTCCGGCCAGGCCGATCGTCCAGGCGTTCATGGAGATCACCTGAGGCCTTGGCTGCGGCGGCTCGGGCCGTGCCAGACGAATCTTGTGAGGTCGAGTATCTTGCGGCCGCGCATCCGCCCAAGGTTGAATCGCCAGCAGCAATGGTGCGAACGACGCGAGCAGGAGCAGCCGACGCAATCCTGTAAGCCTTTTCATCGACCAACTCCTCTAAACATGCTGCATCCGTGTCGGCGCTTTCGATCCTCGATTGCGCGTGGTCGGTTTGGAAAATCGCCGCACAAGACCGTGTTATCGACGCAAGGCTTCGAATCGCGCTTTCGCCTCCTTGATGCCGCCGGCTTCGGCCCGCGCATAGAGATCTCGCGCCCTGGTCGCGTCCCCGTGAGTTCCATACGTTCCAAGACTGGGTAGGATCAGCGGATCGTAGGTTTCAGCGAGCACGAAGATTGCCTGCGCACTGCCCATCCCGGCGACGTGCTCCAGCACGATCCGCGCTGCGCCGATGTCTCCCTGTTCGAGCAGCAAGCTCGCGCGCGCGATCAGCCTCGCGACTTGCACTGCTTCGTCAGGATTGACCCGGGCGTCGCCTGGGCTGCGCGCCACTATGGCCTGATCTTGGACTTGCTTATCCTGGGCTGGCTTCTCCTGGACCGGCTGATCCTGGATTTGTCGCGCCGGCGCTGCGAACGGCTCACGCATGGCCTTTCCGGTCGTCGCCGGCTGAGACGCGGGCGAGGGATGTTTCGCCACAAAGGCGCCGTTGTCGAGACGCGCCAATGCGATCTCCGTCTCCAGTCCTTCGGCCCGCTCGCGCTCACGCTGCAACAAGCCGCGCAGCTCGGCCGAGTCTCGCTCTCCGGCCTGCTTGATCCGTAGGACTTCCTCGCTCGCCTTGGATGCTCGCTCGGTCTGCGCGTCGAGATCGCGGCCTGCTTTCGCGAGATCCCGCGCCAGCTGCTCGGCCCGCTCGCGCTCCCGTTGCAGCGATTGCCCCAAGGAGGCGACTTCGCTCGCTTCAGTCTGCTTGTGCTGTGCCGCTTCCTCGCTGGCTTTGGCCGCTTGAGCTTCGTATGCGTAGATCTTGCTGCGTGCCATCGAGAGATCCTGCGCCAGCGCATCGGCTCTCTCGTGCTCCTTCTGGATCGATCGTATCTGCTCCGCGGCGCCGGCTTTTGCGGCCTGCGTCAGCCTGACGACCTCGTCGCTCGCTTTTGCCGCCAGGGCGGTCTGCGCATCGATATCGCGTTGCGCGGCCTCAAGCGCCTGCTCCAGCCGGCCGGTCCGATCCCGCTCCTGTTGCAGGAATTTCTGCAATTCCACCGCATCGCCCCCTGCTGCCGCTTTCAGCCGGGACGGGCCCTCGCTGGGTTTCGCCAACAGCGCGGTTTGCGCCTGATATGCATAAATGGCGCTTCGCGTCAGGGAGAGATCTTGCGCAAGCGTGTCGGCCCTTTCGCGCTCCTTCTGCATCAATTGCGTCAAGTCTGCGGCGCTGGCCTCCGCCGCCCGACTTCGCTGCGACATTTCCTCTTTTGCCTCGTTTGCCTTTACCAGCAACGCAGTTTGGGACTCGACGTTTTGCCGCGCCGCTGTGAGATCCTGCTCCAACCGCGCTGTCCGCTCGCTCTCCTGTTGTAGGGCCTTCTGCAGCTCCACGGCTTGGCTCTCTTCTGCCTGTTTCAGCCGGGACGTTTCCTCACCTGCTTTCGTCGCCAGCGCAGTCTGGGTATCGGCATCGTGCCGCGCGGCTGCGAGATCCTGCTCCAACCGCGCTGTCCGCTGGCTCTCCTGTTGTAGGGCCTTCTGCAGCTCCACGGCTTGGCTCTCTCCTGCCTGTTTCAGCCGGGACGTTTCCTCACCTGCTTTCGTCGCCAGCGCAGTCTGGGTTTCGGCATCGTGCCGCGCGGCTGCGAGATCCTGCTCCAGCCGCGCTGTTCGCTCGCTCTCCTGTTGCAGGGCCTTCTGCAGCTCCACGGCTTGGCTCTCTCCCGCCTGTTTCAGCCGGGACGTTTCCTCACCCGCTTTCGTCGCCAGCGCAGTCTGCGTTTCGACATTGCGCAGCGCGGCTGCGAGATCCTGCTCCAGCCGTACCGACCGCTCGCGCTCCTCCTGCAGCGATGCCTGCAACTCAGCCGGGCCACTCTCGCCCGCTCGATTCGGCCGGGAAGCTTCCTTCAGGCGGGAAGCCTCCTCGACGGCCTTCGCCACCAACGCCTTTTGCGTTTCGACCTCGCGCCGCGCAGCGTCAAGATCCTGCGCGAGCCAGTCGGCCCGGTCGCGCTCCTGCTCGAAATGTTGCAGCAGCGCAATGTCGCGCCTTGCAAAGGCAAGTTCGCAAGACAGTGACTCTGCCCAGTCGCGTTGCTGCTCCGGAGGTTGCTGCGGGGCTCCTGTGTGGGGAGTCGTCGCTTGCGCGATCTGTATCGATTTGTCCCTTCCTGAGCGCGGCGGCCAGGTCTTGAACTCGTCAGAACCGCGGTCGCGGGCAGTCGTCGCCTGCTGCGCGTCTGCGAGGTGCCGCGCCTGACGCGGGGAAGCGTCCGTTTCCGACGCCCATGTCATAGCGAGCATGACCGCTGCCATGCACAGGGGGGCACGTTCTCGCCGCGTGAGGGAGATCTTCACCACTTTCCCGTTGAACATGACCCTGCGACTCATCTGCAATCACCTGTCGCGTGGCGGTACGATTTCCCCCTGATGCATCATTATGCCCAGCATCTTTACGCGAATCATATAGCTCGGATGGAGGACCCTCCCCACCACTTTCGGGTTAGGCCACAGATTGTGCCCGATCATCGAAGCCGTGAATTGTTCAAAGGCCTTTCCCGTGTATCTGTGTTTCGCGAATGGAACTGATCGCCAACGAACGGTGGCGGGCCCGCCGTCTTCGCCAATGAGCGGCTCCAGTGAGCTCGAGCCTGGGACCGCCCATTCCAGGCCTGCCTTCAGGGTGCACCAAGAACAAGAACGGCAAGCGCGCTCTATCGCGCCTGGATAGGGGCGCGGAGCAAGCACTACAGGTTGCTACTGCCTTCGGCCGAAACAAACGGGTCGTCAGTTCTTACGTGCAACCACAGCAGCTATTGTTGCCAAGAAGCAGCTCTTCAGAACAACTGCCATGGATGGGTACTCCCTATGCATGGCAGCCTGTATCAGGTCGAACGTCTAATGATGTTTTTGCACGCTGCGTACGAAGAATATTCGCTGACTCGTTAGTTATGAGTATTGAGGTTGCCGTTTGCGGTGGGTGGAGGGAACATGCTCTTGATATCGAGTCTCGGAAATGAAAAGCCCCGGCTCGGGCTACCAATCGGGGCGCGTTAATGGTTCGTACCGCTCTTCTTCGGCTTGTCGCGTGGCTGCTCGCGGCGGCTGTCACTTTCGTAACGCTCGGACCTGAGGACGTTCGGCCTCACCCTGTTCTCGGACAGCAAGGCGATCACGCGCTCGCCTTTCTTCTGGTGGGGATTCTCTTTTCCCTAGCCTATCCGCAGCGGCGCTGGACTGTTTCAGCGATCGCCGTTGCCCTGATCGGCCTGCTTGAGATTATGCAATTATGGGTGCCGGGACGGCACGCGAGGTTTGCGGATTTTGTGGTCGATGCGCTCTCGGCCTGCGCTGGCTTCGCGCTGTCCGCCGCGGCCGGCCGGCCGATAGCGCAAGTTGGCGAAGATCCCGACCCACTGACACGCGAACGTCCCCAATGAGCAGGGCTGATCTGCCTAAACCAAAGCTTCTTGCGCGTCACATACCACGCGCGGAATCTGAGAGCACGGTGAGCAGCACCGCGACGGTCAGGCGGTGTTACCGGTGTTTCCTGCCGCCTTCGCCGAGGAGATAGTTCACCATGGAAGCGACGTCCTCAACCGCCGGCAGGCGGCGCGACGCGCTAACGCCGGCGATGCGCGGGTGGCCGTCGCAGTGCGCGATGATGAAGCCGGGTTGCTCATGCGGAGCGGGTCGCTGTCGACGCCTTGAAAGCGCGTACCGGCGAGTAGTTGGCAGTCGAACCGCAATACAAATTGTCTGTGGAGCGGACCGAGGCGAACGCGCAACGCTCAATCGAGCACTCAGTGCATTGGTGCGCGGACACTTCGTCGCCGCCTGGATCGGTGCTGCGGAGCGTCGAATTTGAGCTCGGCAACCAGTCGCCAAATCTGAACCTCGTGACCATCCGCCAGCCGCCCGGCCCGCTTGGTTGCGGACGCGTCGTCAGGGCAGTGAAGGTTGACCACGCTTCCCAATTGGCCGTGTTCATCCAGGACGTACGCACGATAGTGTGGCATCGCAAATCCCCACGCGCGACTGCATCTTACCTGCAGGCTTGCTCCGGGGTGAGGGTCATTACGAGCTACCTCTGATGGGGGCATGCGCGCTGCCGCGGCTCGCCCCGAACTCCACTCATGCGGTCAGCCGCTCCGGTGCGCGTTCCAACACCTCGGACGCGCACGCTCACGCATGATGACGGAGATGCCTGGACCGCTCTCGGACCTTCGGAAGCTCGCTGCCCTGATAGCCATTGGGGTTCTGCAATTGCCAACGCCAGTGGTCCGCACACATTTGCTCCAACGACCGCGTCGATGCCCAGCCCAACACGTCCTTCGCAAACGTCGGGTCGGCATAGCAGGCGGCGACATCACCGGCCCGGCGCTCCCCGATCTCATAGGGGATTGGTCGCCCGCTCACCGATGCAAACGTACGGACGATGTCCAGAACGCTGCTGCCGTTGCCCGTTCCAAGATTGACGGTGATCAGGCCGGGTTGCTGGAGATGGCGCAGGGCACTCAAATGCCCGGATGCGAGATCGACCACGTGAATGAAGTCGCGGATTCCGGTGCCATCAGGCGTATCATAGTCGTTTCCCCAGATCCGCAGCTTTTCCCGTCGTCCAATCGCCACCTGCGCCACAAACGGCAATAGGTTGCTGGGAACGCCCAGCGGGTCTTCCCCGACGAGCCCGCTTTCGTGCGCGCCAACCGGATTGAAGTAGCGCAGATTGCCGATCCTCCAACGGTCGTCGGACCTGCAGAGATCTTTCAGCATCTCTTCGATGACGAGCTTTGTGCGGCCGTACGGATTGGTCGGACCGAGGGGATGCTTCTCGTCGAGTGGCAGGTACCTGGGTATCCCATAGACGGTCGCGGACGAGCTGAAGACGAGCGTCTTTACATTCGCCCTCTTCATGGCCGACACCAGCCGCATCGTTCCCAGGACGTTGTTCTCGTAGTACATCATGGGCCGTACGTTGGAATCGCCCACCGCCTTCAGCCCTGCAAGGTGAATGACTGCAGTCACTCCGCAGGCACGAAGCATTTCGCAGATCACCACTTCATTCCGGATGTCTGCGTGCCGGAAGACGAGCGATCGCCCGCAGATGGATTGGACCCGCTCAAGCGAGGCCTTGTTGCTGTTGGAAAGATTATCGACGGCAACGACGTCGAACCCGGCGTCCAGCAACGCGATACAAACGTGGGACCCGATATAGCCGGCACCTCCGGTCACCAAGATCATCTCGGACACCTTCCGTGTGCGCAACGATGTGCGGGAAGACGCCGCAGCTTCCGTTCCGGAATTGCGTCGGTCCTTATCATCTCTGTCCGACGCGCAGTGAATCGCCCGCGGCCGCATCGGTCCGGCCTGCCTCTGATGGAATATTTGAACTGCCGAGCCTTCGAGGAGAGACGGCAGGACCATCCTGGTAGTGGAGGCTGACCTCGACAGCGTCACCCGGCTGCAGCTCGGTATCTTCGCTTGCGATGATCCGTTCCTGCCCCTTATCGCCCTTCCTGATGACGGCAATCTCTACGTGGTTGCCGGCGCCTTGCACGAGTTGTGATCGAACCATTGTGGTGTACTGAAGTTTCTCGCCGACGCTCTGCAGCTTTTCGCGAATCTGATTGAGCCTTACGCTGGTCTCTTGCAGCTCACGGAGCAGGTCGAGCCTCCGCTGGTCATCCAGCTTCGCCAGCTTTCTGACGAACTCGTCCTGCTGCTTCTTGACCTGCAGCAGTTGCGCAGAGGTCTGCAGCTTCCGGGTTGATGACAGCAGCACCGCGCGACGCGCATCCGTAACGCGAGGGCTGATCAGGGACCCCTTGCCGAAGAGCTCGGTCGCTTTCTGCAGCTCTTCAAGATCCCCCTGAAGTCCTTCTTCGTCCTTCTTCTGCTGCTCTGACAACACGCGGACCTCGTCGTCTCCCTGTCGAATACCGCGCTGAAGGAAGGTTTTTTCCTGCTGATAATCACTCTGCTTGGTCTTCAGATATTCTTTTTCGGAATTCACGATTTCCGAAATTGCCGATCGAGCTAGGGGCGCGTCCATCAGAGCGCCTGGACTGATCTGAGCTCCCTCTCCAAGTTCAGTCTTGATGCGCCACATGCGCGCCTGCTCTTTGGCCAGCTCCGTCCAAAGCGAACCATACTCGCTTCTCAGGTCTGCTGACTCGAGATATGGGTTGTTCATTCTGATGCGCATGATGTCGTAGCCGCCGGCCACGGCGACGAGCTGGCGTGCGGTGATGGACGGACGATAGGGGTACTCACCCGGCTTCGATACATCCCCGTTTACGTAGATCGGCTTGTATTCCGCGATGACCGTCGTGACCTCGTCTGCGTCGATCACGACGGCCGTCTCACGGCCATCGGACGTCCTCTGTCGAAATACCTTCCTCGCCAGTGCAGCCCCGATTTTGGCTCGGATCTGCGGTAAGGGCAGGCCGGCTACCGGAAGCGTTCCGACCAGTGGCAACGAAACGTTCCCGTCCATTTGGACGGCAGCGCGATGTCGCAGCTCCGGCACGCCCGCAACCGCGACCTCCAGAACATCTCCGACGTTCACCAGATATTCGGCCTTTGCTTGAGTGACGGAAATCGTCAGACCAACAGCCAATAAGCCCCATTTGATGCAACGACCCAGACGGCAGCCAGGGACGCCGATATCGATATGGAGGCTATTGCGCAGTCTGGAGTTCGGCATGGCGTCAATCCCGCACGAAGTTGTTACCGCTTCAAATGTGTTCGCGGAAGGCAGCACGTCAACAACCGTCCGAGTAATCGTCCGGACAGGCGATCCGCAAAATTTCGTTCTGCTCTCTCATTGACGCCGAACCGCTCGGTGCCTTCTTCCACTCTGTTCGACTGATCGGTCCTCTATCAATATTGGGCATTCCCATCGAACCCATCGGGGAGGGCGCTTCGACGGCTGCCCGAATCTAATCCCGCGCCGTCGCGGCTCAATCGACCATCGTAGTTACCTACTTTTTGCCCGTCCCACCCGGCTATTGCGAATTTCTATCCAATGACCCGGACTGTCCTGGTTCGGCTCAAGTGGCGAGTGATCGGGTAGCTCACTGCTAGGAGTTGTGCGTCCTTCCAACTTGCCGGCGTCTACCGAGCTTCCGGCACGTTAGGTCGATGGCGGCAGGGCGATCGAGGAGCCGTGGGAAGGGGCAGATTGACTGCTCTATTGATATTGGCACCAGCCGGCTCGTGGTGTGCCGTTTTCGGATCCTCGGTACAGCGATGCGTCGCCGGCGAGCAAATGCCAGTAGGCATATTTCGGAAATCGTAAAAGCTCGCCTCGAGCCTTGCCGATCCGTCCGGGCACTGCACTCTACAGCAATTCTGCGCAGCAGCAGGATTGTCCCACGGCTCCCATTCCGCTCGACACGTTCACCAGATGCGCATTGTCAGCAGCGTCTCGTTCCCCTGGTGGAAGATGTATTGGTAAGGGCGCTCGAAAGAGCAGACGAGTTTGACTTGAGGCTGGCGGACGGGCAGTTGCCCGGAGAGCTGCGATCACACAGCAGTGTCCATCGCGACCTGAGCCACATCAAAGATCGCGACGTTCAGCCGGGATGACCCTCTGCCCTTCCTGATGGCACGGGCTCGTATTGCGATGCGGGGCAAAATACTCCGGATTGGACCGTTCGAGTCCAACGCCACCCGTCAGTCGACTAGCGCGGGTCAAGGGTGCAAACCGGATCAGGCGATGCCGATTACAGGATACGGTGCGCGGTCCCGCTCGATGTCGATCATAGGTCCACTATGGCGGTCTCTGGCGCGGCCGTGGTCGGATTGACGGATGCTGTGCTTGCTCGGCCCCAATGGCGGCCTTCCAGTTACCTGCATGCTCGTCGATGATCCTCCGCTTCGTCTACCGCTCCCGCAGCGCCTCCTGCTTGTATCTCGCCAGCGGCGAGAGAAGGTAGCTGATGATCCTGCGCGCACCGGTCTTGATCTCGACCGTCACCGCCATGCCGGGGCCGAGCTTGACGAGCTTGTCCTCCACCTGCATGTGCGTGCGGTCGAGGGAGATCCGCGCCGCATATTCCAGCTCCTGGCCTTTCGGCTCGCTGCTGCCTTGCGCCGTGCCCGACGCGCGGTCGTTCGGTCCGCCCTGCCTGTCCCGCGTGATGGCGTCGGTCGACACGCTGAGCACGTCCCCATGCAGGAGCCCGTAGCGCGTGAAGTTGAACGTATCGATCTTGATCTCCGCCTTCTGTCCAGGATGGACGAAGCCGATGTCGCGGTTGGAGAGCATGGCCTCGATCTCGAGCTGGCTCTCGCTTGGAACCACGATGGCCAGCGCCTGTGCCGGCGTCACCACGCCTCCCACCGTGTGAACGGCGAGTTGTTGCACGACGCCGTCGACCGGCGCAGTCAAATGCTGAAGCTTCGTGCGCCGCTCCGCCTTGACCACTTCCTGCGCAGCGCTCGCCGCCTTCTGCTCGGCTTTCGCGAGTGCGTCGTAGGTGGCGCGCCGATACTCCGCGGCAGTCCTTTCCTTCGTTTCCTTCAGCAAGGCGATGGCGGCGTCGGCTTCGCCGAGCCGGCTTTGCTGGAGGACCAGATCCTGCTGAAGGCCAACCAGCTCCTGATACTCGGAGAGATAGACAACCTTCGAAGCCAGGGCCTTGTCGACGAGTCCCTTGCGAATGTCGACCCGCTCCTGCAGCACCGGTATCGTCGCCTGGAGCTTCGCCACGCTCGCCGATGTGGTCGCCCGCTCCGCTTCCTTCTGACCTTGCTGGCGTTCGATCTCCGCGAGCTTGGCGCTCTGCTCGGCGCGCTGGCTGATCAGAAACTGACGATGCATCTCGATTTCCGCGGCACTCGCGCCCTGTGGTGATCGGAAGGCGGCGAGCGGATCGCTGGTGAGCGCCGCGCGCAGCCGCGCGACGTCGAGTTCGGCTGCAACGAGATCGCTTCTCTGGCGCTCCTGATCGGCTTCCGTCATCGTCGGGTCGAGTTCGATCAGAACGTCGCCGGCCTTGACGCTCTGTCCATCACGCACGTGAATGGCGCGGACGACGCCAGTCTCGAACGGCTGGATCAGCTTGGTACGTCCGCCAGGCACGATCTTGCCCGTCGCAGTGGCGACGATGTCGACGCTCCCCAATGATGCCCACAACAGCGCGACGCAAAAGACCGCGATGATGCTCGCCCCGATCGCGCGGCCGATCGGCGACGGCGGCGATTCGGTGATCTCGAGCGCCGCGGGCAGAAATGCAATCTCCTGCTCACGCCGTCGAACCTCGGCTCTCGGAAACGGAACGATATTCCGGCTAGCGGACGTCATGGATACCGGCCTGCAGATAGTGGAGATTTGCGTAGCGCCCGTTCGAGCGAATGAGTTCATCATGGCTTCCGTCCTCGACGATGCGGCCATGCTCGAGAGTGATGATGCGGTTCGCATTGCGCACGGTGGAAAGCCGATGAGCGATGACGATGACAGTCCGGCCGGCGGAGATCCGTTTCATGTTCTGCTGGATGGCGCGCTCGCTTTCGTAATCGAGCGCGCTGGTGGCCTCGTCGAGGATAAGGATGCGGGGGTTGGTAATGAGTGCGCGCGCGATCGCGACACGCTGGCGCTGCCCGCCGGATAAACTACTGCCGCGCTCGCCCACGATGGTGTCATAGCCCTCGGGCAGCTCCAAGATGAAGTCGTGAGCGCCGGCGAGTGACGCCGCCTCGATGACGCGCTCCATCGGCATGGCCGGGTCCGCGAGTGCAATATTCTCGCGAATCGAGCGATTGAAGAGCACGTTCTCCTGCAAAACCACGCCGATTTGGCGCCGAAGCCAGGTCAGGTCGACCGTCGCGAGGTCAACGCCGTCGACCAGCACGCGTCCGCTCTCCGGTACGTAGAGACGCTGGATCAGTTTGCCGATGGTGCTCTTGCCCGAGCCCGAAGAGCCCACGATACCGATGACCTGGCCGGGCTCGATGCCGAAGGACACATCGTGCAGCACCTCGGGGCCGTCGACGCGGTAGCGGAAGGTCGTGTGCTCGAATACGACCTTGCCGCGGATCGTCGGCAGCGCGGCGCGGGCCGAGCTGAAGCTCGGCTCCGGAATAGTGTTGAGAATGTCGCCGAGACGATCGACCGACAGCCGGGCCTGATGGAAATCCTGCCACATCTGCGCGAGCCGAAGCACCGGCATGCTTACCCGCGCCGCCAGCATGTTGAACGCGACCAGCTCTCCGACGGTCAGGTCGCCGCCGATCACGAACCTGGCACCGAAGTAGAGCGTTGCGGCCGTGACCAGCTTGTTGATCATCTGGACCGCTTGGCTCGCCGTATTGTTCAGGCTGAGTACGCGGAAACTCGCCCCCACATAGCCGGCGAGTTGCTCCTCCCAGCGGCGTTGCATCTGGGGCTCGACTGCCATTGCCTTCAGAGTCTCGACGCCCGTGACGCTTTCGACGAGGAAGGCCTGGTTCTCCGAGCCGCGATTGAACTTCTCGTCGAGTCGCCGGCGAAACAGCGGCGCGGCGCCGGCGGAAATTCCGATGTAGAACGGGAACGACGCCAGAACGATCCACGTCAACGCCGTCGAGTAGTAGAACATGACCGCAAGGAAGACGACAGTGAACAAAAGATCGACGACAAGGGTGAGCGCCGAGCTCGTCAGGAACTGACGGATGTTCTCAAGCTCGCGAACGCGTGCGACAGAATCGCCGACGCGACGCGTCTGGAAGTATGCGATCGGCAACGCCATCAGGTGACGAAACAGCCGGGCGCCGAGCTCGACGTCGATGCGGTTCGTCGTGTGCGCGAACAGATGGACGCGCAACGTGCCGAGAACGGTCTCGAACAAGGTCAACGCGACGAGCCCCGCCACCAGGACGTCGAGGGTACTGATGCTTCGATGCACGAGTACCTTGTCGATGACGACCTGGAAGAACAGCGGCGCGACGAGGGCAAAGACCTGAAGGAAGAACGACGCGATCAGCACTTCGCCGAGAAGACGGCGATACTTGTGGACCGCACCGAGAAACCAGCCGATATCGAACCGCCTGGAGAGATCCGTCAGGGCCGCACGCCGGGTCATCAGGATGATGTCGCCGTCCCAGATGGCCTCGAGTTCGGCCTGCGTCATGGATTCGGGTCGGGAAGCCAATGGACGCTGAACGAGAAGGCTGTCGTCGACGACCTTGCCCAGGATCAGGAAGCTGCCGTCGCGCAGCGCGGCTATTGCCGGCAACGGCGTGACGGCAAGCCTATTCCAGCTTGACCGTTGTGCCCTGGCCTTGAGGCCGAACTCCCTGCTACAGCGCAGGATTTCGGTCACACCGATCCGCGAGGTGCCCATGCGATGGCGTATTTGCTCCGGGTCGGCCGCAATGCCATGGCACCGCAGCAATATCGCCATCGCAATGAGCCCCGACTCATCGCCATCCGTAGGTTCAGGACCCCGACTCCTGGACGGGCATATCGCTACGTTCGGCGGAGCGTGCAGACGCCAGAGCATCGCCGGCGAGCGCAACCAGGTCACGCCCGCGCGCAATCAGACCGGCAAAGGCATGCTGCGCCCGATCGGCGAGGTTTTGAGATCCGGCCAGGAGCAAGCGGCCGTCCCAGATTTCTTCAAATTCTGCACGCGGCATCAACTTCGGATGTGACGAGGTCGGATGCAGCACAAGCGCGGCGTCGTCCTCGACCTTCCCGAGCAGCAGAAATCCGCCATCACGCAGCGCTGCGATTCCGGGAAGGCTGATGCTTGCGAGCTGTTTCCAATGTGTCGTGCGCGAACCGACCTTCAGTCCGAAATCGCGGGCGCAGCGAAGCATCGCACGGATGCCGATTGCGCTTTCCCCGCAACGGTCGCGGAGCTGGTCGGGCTCGGCGTTCACGCCATGAAGGCGCAGGAACAGAGCCAGGGATCGAAGCCCGAGATCTGCGGCATGGGCATTTCCATTCTGGATCGCCATTTAATACTCAACCCTTCGCGGCTACCGGCCGCGTATGATGTTCCTTCTCATGCATTCCCAAACATTGACGGGGCCGCACCCAGGCGCTGAACCTGGGTGCGGCTCGGCCTTAGTGTTGCGGTCGGGCCAGCAACGAGTCGTGCCCCCAACCGGTCGCCTGCGACACAGCCGCCACGATCTGACCGGGATCCACCTGGCCGGTGTGAGCGGCCAAGTACTGGTTCAGCAGCGCAAAGCTCTGGCTTGCGAACGACGCCATCGTGGTACCGGTCGCAGCCGGATGATCTGCCGGCATGGTCGGATGGGCAGCGGTCGTTGCCAGGGTGCTGGCAGCCGGGTCAAAATGCTGCTGGAGCAGCGCAAAGCCCCGGCTTGCCAAGAACCCCGTGTTTGCAGCGGCCGCCTGCTGATGATCCGTTGGCTCGATCGTCTGCGAGGTCGTTGGGGCCGCGGCCGTCGTGGTGGCAACAGGCTGCTGATCCGTCGCGGTGTGGTGGTGGTGCGACGACGTTGTGGTCGTGGCGGCCTCAGGTCGGGGATCCACCACGGTGATGCTCTGCGGCGAGGCCGTAGCAACGGCACCGGTGGTCGGATCCTTTGCGCTTGCGGTCAGCGTGAGCGTTGCGGTCGGGTGGCCCCCGCCGCGATAGTACGAGTGCAGTTCGAGTCCGCTGTCGACCTGCGCTGCCGTCAAGGTGATGTTATTCCCCCGGAACGTCTGACCATCGAGCTTGTCGGTGATCGTCTCGTACTTGGGCAACCCCGTGATGTTCACGGTCACGACGTCGTTGGAGTCGGTCGTGGTCACCTTCGTGCCCAGGTCGACGGTACCGCCTCTCCCGGCCACCCAGAGCGAGTTATCCGCGATCGTGAGGACAGGCGTGGCCACGGACGGGGTCGTTGGGGTCGTTGGGGTCGTTGGCGTCGTTGGCGTCGTTGGGGTCGTGGGCGTCGTCGGCGTCGATGACGTCGGGTCGATCTGCAGACCGGAGAACGTCTTCACGGCGCCAGCGAGATTGGCGGCGACACCGCTCGCGTCCTTGATGGCCGCACCGCTCGGAAGATTGACACCGGTGATGGCGAGCGCCGAGGTGCTGGTGTTGGTCGACGCGACGGTTGTCTTGAAGGTGAGCGTACCGGTGCCCGAACCACCCACATAGGTGGCCGTGCCGCCGTCATTGAGCGACAGCGTGGGCGTGCCCGTCACCGTCACCGCCTCGTTGAAGCCGAGTGCCAGCGTGATCGCGTTCCCGACGTGCTCGGTGCCCGTTCCCGGAACAGCCGTGGCCTGAGTCACCGCCGGCAAGACCGGATCGATCTGGAGACCGGTGAACGTCTTCACCGCACCCGACAGGCTCGCCGCGACCCCAGAGGCGTCCTTGATGCCCGCACCGCTCGGAAGATTGACGCCGGTGATGGCGAGCGCCGAGGTGTTCGTGTCGGTCGACGCAACGGTCGTTTTGAAGGTGAGCGTACTGGTGCCCGAGCCACCTGCATAGGTGGCGATATTGCCGTCGTTGAGCGACAGCGTCGGCGTGCCCGTCACCGTCACGGCCTTGTTGAAGGCAAGCGACAGGGTGATGGTATCTCCGGCATGCTCGATGCCCGTTCCCGGAGAGGCCGTGGCCTGCGTCACGGCCGGCGTCACCGTGGGCGTCGTGGGTTGTGTCGGTGCCGTGGCGCCCACACCCGTCCAACTGGCCGCCTGCGATCCGGTGACCAGTGTCATGTTGCGATAGTCGACGGCGGCTGTCTCGCTCGCCGTCGAGCGATAGATGCCGTATTCCCAATAGGTACCTTGCCCATAACCCAGCGGACCCTGGTAGTTCACAACCTGCTTGCCGTTGATCCAGACGTCCAGGTACCCGCCGCCGCTGTTGGAAACATTGGCTTGGATCCTGATGTCGTTGTAGACACCGGTCTGGATCGGATTCGGGTCGGTCCAGAGCGTCATCAGATGGAGATCGGATGAGGAATTGCTGGGATTCCCACCGGGCTGAACATAGCGGGCGACAATTTGCAGATGGTCGCCGTCCATCTGGATCGCGAACGGCGGTGAGGTCCCCACGCCGCTCGCAATGTCGTCATTGTGCATCTGACCGACGATAAACCAGCCGTTCGAGCTGTTTTGCGTGTTTACAAATGACCCATTGGGCCCATTGGCCTCCACCATCAACTGATAGTCCATGCCAATCGGAGTACCGGCCGGGATCACTGCACCCCAACTGGTCCCAACGCTCGCCGAGTCGTTCTGAATTTCAGAGCGATCAACGTGTGAGCTATCACCACCCCCTGTCCAATTGTCGCCCTGGTGGACCTCGAATCGCAGGGTCTGCGAGTCCGGGCTGGTCATGCTATAGCTCTTGCCCGCCGTCTCGATGCCGTAGACGTCGCCCCCGACGCCATTAAACCGAGTTCCAGGCGTGGTCGTGAAATTCGTGATAGTTCCGGTAGTATCCAATTTCAGGCCTCCGAGTTACAGAGAGTCTCTTTGACGTTGACAAGGGAATTCCACTGCCGCGGGCGCGATGGCGCGCGACATACCGCGCGCTCGCAAGCGGTTGGCGTTGCGAGCCGATTTCATAGCAGTGGGAATTGCCCCCCCAACTGCTGATGGCCGGCTGGTTAATGAGCGAGTGTGGCCAAAAAAATAAGCGAGTAAGGCAAAAATTCCCGCAAATGCGGCGCGCCAGGGGCACTTGCCGGCAAGTCCCTGGAACTGCTTTCGATTTCGGCGACCTGCCTTGGGAAGGCAACTTAGTTTCTACACATAATACCAACGTATGTGCTTGCCCTTGCGAATGATCGCGTGGGCTCGCTCCAAGCAGCTCGCCAGCGGGACCCTGGCAAACGTTGCGGGTATTACGGGGGCGCCTGCGTAGCGCGTGATCTCGTGCTCTCCAGGCGCAATCCGCAAGTGGCGATCGTCAATGCCGGTAAATCGCCGATCACGGAGCCCGGTCTCGAAGGAGCCTCTGTAGAGCGTGCCGTTAGGAAAGGTCTGCTGAGCGCGGTCAAGCATGGGAGCGACCAGCGCGTCGGACCGTTCTCGCAATCTGAGCTCTGTCGTGGAGGCGTCCCCTCAAAATCGCGGATGTCGGTCTTCCAGACGCGACCATCACGATTCGGCTGTGCTTGACCGCTGCCGGCTCCTCACGAGCTCTGGCCATGAGCGAGGCGCTGAGAGCACATTGCCGCGTTCGACGCGATCGAGAGGAATACGATCGAATGATTAATCATCGACCATATCTCTAGTAATCGCTCCTTCCTCTGTCGCGCGCCCCGTCCTATACGCCATCCTCCGATAAAGGCAGAGATATGCGTTACACATCGCATCGAGCGAGAATGCTGTTTCAACACGCCGACGCCCTTCGATACCGAATTGACTGGCAAGCGCTCGGTCATCGAGGAGTCTGAGCACACGATCGGTCAACATTCCAGCGTCGTGGCTCGGCACAAGAAATCCCGTCTGTCCGTCCAGGACCAATTCAGGAGTGCCCCCATCGTTTGTTGCAACGATCGGCTTACCCAATGCCATGCATTCGGTGATTGCGTTGGAGATGCCTTCCCCGTGTAGACGGTTGTTGGTGGCGAGTACCCCCACCGTGAAGAGATTAGCGATGCTCTCTATATCTTTCCGCCGCCCCAGAAACTTTATACGCGGCGAATGTTCTGGTGGAACGCTATCGCGCACTCGCGGCAACATTTTGCCGCTGCCAACAGCCAGAAAAGTAACATCGTCCCTAAGGCGGCAAATGCGGCACGCCATCTCGACAAAGGTTGCGTAATCTTTTCCGGGCCTGAAGTTAGCAACCATCCCGACAATGTGGGGGGTCGTGATGCCCAGCGTGCTACGAAGCTCTGTTCCGTCCGTTAAGTTAAGGACTCTTGCAGGATTAAACCCATTGTAGATCGATAGACCTTTGCGCTCGGGAATATGGTAGGCAGCTAGGCCCGCGCGCGAATTGGCGACGACAATGTCTGAAAATGGGACTGTCAGCTTGCCCATTACATAGTCTTTATTCCACAGCGTCAGATGCGACGGCGCGTCTCGCACGAAGCCATTGACGAAAGCCGCGCCGCACAATTTCGCAACTGGAGCAGCATAAATGGAGCATATGGAGCCCCATGAGTGGACGATATCAATTTTCAAACTAGAGGTCAGATCGTACAAACTCTTGAAAAGGTGCAAATCCCTCCTGCCTTTGCGAAGGAGCGGAATGTATTGCGCATGTTCACTGTCAATTTCGAATTGATCATCCTCCTCATAGATAACCGCGACGAATGACTCAATGTCGCGATGAGGGGAGAGTCCCCCCAAAAGTTCGACGATTTGCCGTTCTTTCCCTCCCCGGCCTATGCATTCAGTGAAGTGTAGTATACGCATCTCAGCGCTCTCCCACGTGGACTGATTCAGTCCAAGTCGCACGAAATTCAACGTTCAAGCGCGCTCGATGTAAAGCTTCTCATTTGCAGCATGCGAGCCGCCGCCGCTTGAATGCCGCTCATGCGAACCTCGAACCTGATCCTCGTATCGAATGGCCCCCCAACGCCGACACGAGGAAGCGCAAAACGATCTGATTTGCTATCGGATACTTGCCCACTCCGCGTCGTTACTGCGGTCGAAAAGCCGATTTCCTTCGCGAGATGTGCTTCGCGGGGACCACATGCTTTAGAGTCGCCGTAAGGATAAGCGAAGTGCCGAACCGGAAGCTGCAGCAATTGTTCCAGATAGCAGCGGTTATCCGCCATTTCGGCCCGCGCTGAAAGAACGTCCAGGGCCGACAGTGCTGCGTGCGAAACGGTGTGCCCGCCAATCGACGCGAGAGGATGCTGGGCCAGCTTTTGAAGCTCGCGTTCATTGAGGAAATACGCCTCGTTCAAAGCCGATAGCGATATATCCGCCTTCTTGAACGTTGAGCCGAGCATCTCAACCCGGTGATAATCTTGGTGAATCCACTCAATGACCTTGCTTAGGCCCGACACCTTTTCGCGAAACTCCGGACAGTAGAATCGCATGCCCATCGCGTCGATCGTAACCGCGTCTCCAATGCGAAACAATTCGCGCAAACCCAGCCACCACGATCGCAGCGTTCGTGTTGGAGCGCCGGTGGGAACGTACATCATGAACGGGGCGTTGTTTCGCTCGAGGATTGGAAGCGCGGTCGCGAGATTGTCTCTATAGCCGTCGTCAAAGGTAATCACCGCATAGCGACGTGGTCCATGATCCGTGGCCAATCGCTCGAGGCATGTTTCGAAACTGACGATCTCCCACCCTTCCTGACGCAGCCAGTTGAGTGAATGTTCGAAAAGGGCAACTGAGGTCCCGGTCGTCAGCTCCGAGCGATAATCTTGTTGAATCTCATGGAACATCAGAATAGCTGCCCTGCCGGCAAAGATCCTGCGGCAGGTTGGCATTAGCCCAGACCGATGAGCCAAGTGGATCATGCCGTCCTTGAGAGCCTGCTTCATGCTAACCCTCGATTGGTCGGCGCTGAAATGCCTCTTCGAGGCTCCGTTGGTCGGTGAAGGTCCAGCCGTCGCATTGTCGTCATCCGCTCCGCAGCAACCGCTTGCCCACTGCCTTTGTCCTGAGGTTGGAGAGAACGTCGTCATATACCCCGACGATCTTTTCCACCGTGAGCACCTGATCGTATCTCGCCATTGCCGCCCGACCCCGGAACTCGCTGCTCCGCGACCAGTCAAAAACCTCTCGAAGGTTGCGGGCAATCGTCCCGGCGTCCTGCGGACAGATCCGCGTTCCCGCGATGCCGTTTAACAGCTCGCCAACGTCGCCGACGTCCGTCGCCACCACCGGACGATTGCACGCGAGAGCTTCCTTGATAGAGGTCGGCGACCCCTCATAATCCGAGCAGAGAAGCAGGGCGTCGGCCGCGCTGTAGCACCACGGCATTTCGCCGTTCGGCACATTGACAACCGTCATCAACTCCGCGTCGACGCCTTCCTGCACAAGTCGCTCGATTGACGCTCTTGCAAGATCGTATCTCTTCTCAGGGCGCGCCGGATCAAATGGAAACAGAACGATATGCTTGTCTTTCGGCCACCCCAGCCGTGCTCGTGCTTTATCGCGATCGTACGGCTTGAATACGCCGAGGTCGACCCCGCAGGGAATCACGATTCCCGGAATCCGTCTCCGCAGCTCCTCCGAAACGACTATGACGGCATCGGCGAAATGCGACACGGCCCGCGTGCTCAACCTTTCAAAGATGCTCTGCCCAATTACGTCGGTCCCGTGCAGCGTGATGACGAGCGGCGCCCGCAATCGAAACATTGCAGGATATGCCGAATAACCGTAATGCGCATGGACGATGTCGTATGCCACCGCGCTCGTCATTCGCACGACATCAAGAGTGCATCTCAGGTAATTCATCTTGGACTGGGATCCGAGAATATCGATGACGTCGACCGTGTGGCCAAACCGGCGCAGCTGCTCCACCTGCTGGCACACGAAGGCTCCGGAGCCCGGCCTCTGCGGACTCGGATACATATTGGTGACACAGAGGATTCTCACGATTGGTGTTCCCTCGACGCTTGGCACGAACTGCCATCGAGTCACTGGTCCGCGTCGCTAACCTCGTTGAGCCGTCGTCGGATCCCCGCCGGAACGCCCATCACGAGCGCACCGTCGGGCACGTCCTTCGTCACCACCGCGCCGGCGCCGACGACGGCGCCAGCGCCGATTCTGACGCCTGGCAGCAGGTTGGCTCCCAGGCCGATTGCCGCGCCGCGCGCGATATGGGGCCCGAGCATGGGCGAACCGTCGTAACCGTTGCGGCCGATCGCATTGTCGTTCGAAGTGCCGACGCAACCCGAAATGAACACGTCGTCTTCGATCGTCATATTGCCCGCCAGCCAGGTATGATCCTGCACCCGAACGCGGTCGCCAATTCGCGTATTGTAGTTGATCGTGACGTAACGTCCGATGACGGTCTTCGAGCCGATCCGCGATTGTTCACGGATCGAGGCGCCATCCCCGACCAGGGTCCCCGCGCCGAGCGAGACGTCGTAGAAAATCACCGCGTGCGGTCCGATCGAACAATCTGCGCCGATATCGACCCACGCCTCGAAATGCGGCGGGCGCGACAACGCGCCGGCACCTTTGGGCGCCTTGCCGATATAGGCTCCCGGAAAGATCTCGACGTTGTCGCCGATTCTAGCGCCGCTCTCAATCACGACATGCGGGTGAATGACCACCCCGTTGCCAATCGTAACACCAGGCCGCACCACGGCGAACTCGGCGATCGTCACGGCCGCACCGATGGCCTCGGTCTGGACCACCGCCCATGCGCTGATTCGATTCATCGGCACTCCTTCCCGCCGTCGGCGCTCAGCGCGGCGGGCGAATACGTCGGCCTCCGCTGCGCGATCTTGTGACCGTGCCGCTCGGCTGCAGCGCGCGCAATCGCGGCGACATGGCGTACCGCGTCGCGTGTGAGTTCGGGAAACATGGGCAGGGACAATGATCGAGCGGCCATCGCTTCGCAGCACGGCAAGTCGCCCTGCCTGTAGCCGAGATGTGCGAGAGCTGGCTGTAGGTGGAGCGGCAACGGATAGTGGATCCCGGTTGCCACGCCGGCCTCGTCGAGCTTGATCCGCATTGCGTCCCGCTCGTTCGTGGTGATCACATACAAATGGTAGACGTGCGTCGAGCCCTTTCGAACGAACGGCGTCTCGATCCCAGATTGCGCCAACTCCCCCGCGTACCACTCCGCAGCGCGCCGCCGATTGGCGTTCCATTCATCCAGACGCCGGAGCTTGATCTGCAGGATTGCCGCCTGGAGAGCGTCGAGCCGGCTGTTGAACCCGATCTCGGCGTGGCTGTAGTGGGTGGTTCGACCGTGGTCACGCAATCGTTCTATCCGCTCGGCGATTGCGGCACTGTTGGTGGTGATCGCTCCCCCGTCGCCATAGCCCCCGAGGTTCTTCGCCGGATAAAACGAGAAACATGCGACGTCGCCGAGCGCCCCGGTTCGGACCCCCCGATATTCCGCTCCGTGTGCCTGGGCCGCGTCTTCCACTACATAGAGCCCGCGCCGCCGCGCGATGTCCTTGATTGGACCCATGTCAGCCGGCTGTCCGAAGAGGTGGACTGCGATAATCGCTTTTGTGCGATCCGTTACGGCGCGCTCGATCATCGTGGGATCGATCGTGTAGGTCTCCGGATCGATATCGACAAACACGGGGCGCGCTCCCGTCGCCGCGATCGCGGCCGCAGTGGCGATGAAGGTATGGGCGGTTGTAATCACCTCGTCGCCGTGACCAATACCCAAGGCCCGTAGCGCCAGATGAATCGCGTCCGTGCCGTTCGCCACGCCGCGCGCATGGCGCACCTGGCAATACGCGGCGAAATCTTTCTCAAACGAGGCAAGCGCCTCGCCGCCTATGAACTGCGTGGAGTTGAGAACACCCCGAATTGCTTCGGCTACCTCGTCTCTTATCGTCTCATATTGCGCTTTAAGATCGACAAACGGAATTTGCATTTTCGAACCTCACGAGAATCCGTCTTTGTGTCTTGAGAACGTCAGCGGGCCCCGTGCCCCCGCAGCACCGCGGGAAACGTCAGGGCAATCAACTTCAGGTCGGTCCATAAGGTCCAGTTCATTGCATAGTCGACGTCCATCTCGAGCATCACTTCGGGGCTGACACGACCCCGACCGCGCACCTGGCAAATTCCGGTTATTCCGGGCCTCACAATGTGACGCTTATGGTGCCAGTCGCGGAAGTGTTCGAGTTCATAAGGAATCGCGGGCCGCGGACCGACGATGCTCATGTCGCCCCGCAATACGTTGAGGAATTGAGGCAGCTCGTCGAGGCTGGTTCTCCGCAGCCACCGTCCGACGCGCGTCACGCGAGGATCGTCTGTCAGCTTGTACGGGGCGGCGGGGTCGTTCGACAGGGGTTGCTTTGCCCAGGCCCTCCGGATCGCCTCGCGATGGATGTTTTCGTCGGCGTTGTGTTGGAGTGTCCGGAATTTGAAGCAGTTGAACGGTTTCTCGTCTCGCCCGATCCGACGTTGGCGAAACACCGCTGGTCCTGGACTGTCGAGATGGATTGCTATCCACACCACCACGAAGACGACGGACAGCAACACGATGGCGAGAACGCTGATCACGACGTCGAGCGCCCGCTTGCCAAATTCCCGCGGGGTTGTCTTCCGTCGCGTGGCTTCATGCAACGGCAATTTCTGGACCCCCCGCCGGCATGTTACGCCGCCGAACCATCCGGTGATCGTTGCCGTTGCTACTGTGCTTGTGCTTCAGCCGTAGACACGCCGATGCCGCCTCGAGCGCTTCGACAACGCGCAGCCCGTGAAGTCCGTCCGCGCGCGGCCTTTCCCCCGTTATGATCGAATTGACGAAGTCGAGTACCTCGAGTTTCAGCGGTTCGCTGCTGGATATCGCGGGTATATGAACGTCGCCATGATGATAGGCCGACTGAAAGTCGGCGTAGGAGTCGCCGTCGATCCTCGGCCTAAATCGCTTCTGGTATACGCGCACTTTCTCGGACGGCTGCACGTCATCGAACACCAGCATCGCAT
The DNA here is from genome assembly GCF_054062495.1 of Bradyrhizobium sp. USDA 3311. Taxonomy (NCBI): domain Bacteria; kingdom Pseudomonadati; phylum Pseudomonadota; class Alphaproteobacteria; order Hyphomicrobiales; family Nitrobacteraceae; genus Bradyrhizobium; species Bradyrhizobium sp. USDA 3311. The sequence continues at coordinate 4,115,599 of NZ_JBSSFI010000001.1, forward strand.
CGCTTCCGACGATCGTGATTTGGCGTACTTTTACCGGGTCCAACCAGGAAACATGCACATGGGCCGTCGGGCCGCTCTTGAAGCCCATCTTGGCGTAAACAACATCCTCGACGTTGGGCAGAACGTGCGCGCAACCCCAGGCGCCGATGGTTTGCGGCACCTCCTCCAGCAAGCAGAAGATGATCGAGAGGTCGTGCGGCGCCAAGTCCCAAAGGACATTGGCGTCCTGCCGGTAGAGACCGAGATTCAGGCGCCGCGAATCAATGTAGTACAGCTCGCCGAGAGAGCCGCTCTGGATCATCTGGCGCATGACACCGACCGCCGGGTGATACTCGAACGTGTGCCCGACCATCAGCACGCGCTTGCGCGCTTCGGCGATCGCATTCAACTCCCGGCATTGCGCGCTCGTCATGGCCAACGGCTTCTCGACGAGCACGTGCTTTCCGGCCTGGAGGATCGCTCGCGCCAATTCAAAATGCGTCTCTACAGGGGTGGCGACAATGACACCGTCTATAGAGGGGTTATTCAGTACCGCGCCGATATCACGCGAAACAGCCACAGAAGGGTATTGTGAGCGGATATATTCCAATCTGTCAGGACGCGGATCAACAGCCATCGACATCCTTGCATCGCGTACGTCGCAGCTGACGCGGATGTGTTTCGAACCCCAGTAGCCGCAACCGATGACCGCGAGCGACGGGCCGCCGTTCGCGATCTGAACTTTCACGTCCTCACGATCACGGGTATTCGCCATGTTGGCTCCTTGTCTGCGAGTGTCGATTCAAGATAGCCGATTGGGCGTGCGCGCTGCTGAAGCACACGGGTTACGATCTACGCTCTTTTGGGGTACACAGGTCGGAATACCCCCCGTGCTTGCGCGTGCTGTGGCCTTGACAAGGCGGAGCCGGGCGACGCAGCTGCGGGGTAGGACCCAAATTACTTTTTGCGTCGAATCGCGCCGGGATCGGCCCACTTAATTGCCACGGAGCTTTGCCGACGCGCCGCAGCATTCGAATTCAGGCCGCTGTGCTTGCGTCGGGTCAAAGGCGCTGAAGACCGACCTTGTTCGTTGCTTCGCGCACGACGCTGTCCGTCTCGGCAATTCCGGCGAGCGAATTGATACCGGCAGGGTCGCTGACGCTGTGGGATTCCAAGCGCCGTTGACAGCAGCCGATCAAGAGCAGGGCCTCGGCGTCGTCACCGGCCTGGCAGGCAAATAGGCGGAAGGGGAGGCGCCGAGGACCGGCAGGAAGGGCAGGACCACGACTTTCCATCATGCAGTACGGCAACTTGTTATGGTGGCAAGCAGCAGCTGCAACTCCGTTCTCTTGACGGTCCCGGCTCGCCCTCATCCATCAGTCGTTCGGTTTCGGCAGACATCGTGGCGCTTCGACGGGCATGGAGCGTCTCACCGGCGAGAAATTCCTCAGCGGCTTGGCGTTTGAACGCGATTCTGTATGTGCGGCATGTGCGGTGCTTGGCAATGGGTTTGCACCACAATTTGTCCCCGCGTACTCACAAATGGGTACCCAATCAGCCGTCGGCAGCAACCCTTTTGCCTGCCCTGGCTGGGCGCGCCCGAACGCTACTCTAAGGGCAGTGGAAGCGAGGGACTACAGGGACTACAATGAGACGTGCGATGTTTGAACTTGGCTACGTCGGTATGACAGTCGCCGCCTGCCTCTCCAGGATGGCGACGAAGTCATTGGCGTCTGAGCGCAACGAAGAATGTGAGCCAACAAACGCATAGCGCCCCGGACGATCTCACAACATGAGCCTTATCGTGGAGCTTTCCCGTCAGATCGCGGAGTTTGTCGACCCCGCTCAAGCGACGCCATGGTCGTCTCGCGAAGGGTGATGCGACAGTCCAGGATGGAACGAGGCGCCATGGACACAGGTTCTTCGATCGCGCTCTTGCTCCGCAGCGACGACACTCCATCGCCCGACGATTGCAATCTGTCGGAAATCCTCGAGTTTTTTGGAATCCCATGGATGGCGCTGACAGTCAGCGAAGCGAACGAGGGCAATGTAGCCTCGCTGATGGCAAGTCATCCGCAGTTCTCCGTCCTGACTTCCGCGTCATGTCTCGCCAAAGCCCTGCGGCCCTGCAAGGCCGGAACGTTTCCGGACTGGTTGGCGGCAGCTACTTCGGTGTTCGTCTATGGATTCCAAGCTGCGGATCGCGGCAGGGCTCTGTTGCGCCAGATCACTGGAGACCCGGACGCGGAGATCGACGGCATTGAGGCGCGGCCAACAACCGTGTTCGTCACTGATACTTTTCCAGACATGTGCGGTCCAATGTCGGCCCTGCAGATTCAACTGGAGCCCGGCGCCGCGGATGCTGCGCTTGTCATCCGGGATGATGGCGAATTGCAGAGCATCCTCGGGGCACCCGAGGGGCACCTGTTCGTCGGATTTGCTAATGCTGGCGTGCGCTTCTTTGCCGATGCTTCACTGGCGATGGTGGACATTTGCGAACGCGCTGCGACCTATTTCGATGTGAAGAAGCGCTTTGCTGGTGCGGTGCCCGTCGTCATGTATCTGAAGTGGTCGTTCCGCGACGTCTGCTGGACCACCTCCGAAACAAACGCGTGCCTGATCATCGATGATCCACCTCTGTGGCCACGGTACGGCTTTCTCGACTTTGGCGAACTTTTGCGGTTGGCCGACAAGCAAACGTTCGCGACGACCGTCGCCTTCATTCCATGGAACTGGCGGCGAACAAATCGCGACACTGTTGCCGCCTTTCGGCGAAACAGCGGAAAGCTGTCCGTCTGCGTGCACGGCTGCGATCACACCCGTGGTGAATTTTCAGCCCGTTCAGCGGACCTACTCGACAGAAGGCTGAAGACCGCCAGGCGTCGGATGAGATCCCTGCTCAACGAGACCGCGCTTGATCATGAAAACGTGATGGTTTTCCCGCAAGGGGCATTCTCGCCCGAGGCAGCGTCCGCTCTCAAGCGAAATGGCTTCTTCGCGGCAGTGAACACGGAAGTCGCACCAGCCGATGACGCGTCGAACGAAACGACACTTGCAGACCTGTGGAGTGTCGCCATCGTCCGGTATGGGGGATTCTCGATTTATACCCGGCGGTACATCCACCACGGCATTGAGAACTTCGCATTTGACGGAATCCTGGGCAAGCCGTGCTTTGTTGCCGGGCATCACGACATTTTCCGAGACCACGGTAGCCAACTGGCGGAGTTCCTCCAACAGCTTGCATCCTTGCGGTGGAAACTCTGTTGGCGGACCCTCGGGGACGCCGTCTGCCGCAGCTACGGCATTCGCCCTGACGACGGAACGATCACAGTAAAGATGTTTGCTGAGCAACTCCGCATCGAAAACGGGGAGGCGATGGCGCGACGGATCCTAGTCGTGAAGCAAGAACCACAGATCGCTTCTTTGAAAGAAGTTACAGTCAACCAGGACGCTGTCGCGTACGAATACGGGGATGGATGTGTTCGAGTGGTCGTCGATATCCCGCCCGGCAGGGCGGCGGACATACGCTGCGTTCATCACGAGCGGCCGGATGCTTGCCCGGATTCAGAATCGGTCTCATACCGGATTCAGGTTGCGGTTCGGCGGTATCTATCCGAACTTCGTGACAATTACGGGCACCTCTTTCGTTTTGGCGTATAGCCAAGAGGCAGACCGCTACGAGCGTGATTATGTGCACGAAGCTCCCAGTATGGCGCTCCTTGCAGATCGGCAGGTCTCAAGTGTTGATCGCAGCCAAGTGTCTCGGCGAGGGCACGCCCAAGGCCACGTGACCACTCTTCTGCCTGTCTTCTCTTCGTCACAGCCAGAATAGGTAGCCCAAAAAAGTGGAGGTTCTGCGCGGATGAGTTGAAGCTCACTCCGGACGAAAGAATACACTCGGGTGCCGGGTCCGAATGATTGGATCCTTCCTTTAAAGACGCACGATGCGCTTCGGTGGTTGGCGCGTGAAGGCGTCATAGGGGGCTGATCGACATATTGTCTCTGAATCAGAACGTCGACCTTGCAGGCATGAGTAGCCGCCAGCGTTTCCAGCAGAACGGAATGCTTGAAGGATTAAGATGAAGATTGCGGTGTTCGGACTTGGTTACGTCGGCATGACGACGGCCGCTTGCCTCGCCAGGCAAGGCCACGAAGTCGTCGGTGTCGACGTCAGCGATGAAAAGGTGGCGATCGTAAATGCGGGTAAATCGCCAATCACGGAGCCTGGTCTCGATCAACTTGTAGAGCGCGCTGTCAGGAAGAATTTGCTGAGCGCGACGAAGGACGCGAGCGGGCATCTCGATAGTTGCACCATGGCCATAGTCTGTGTGGGAACGCCCAGTGCGCCGGACGGATCTCACAATATGAGCTTCATCGCGGAAGTTTCCCATCAGATCGCGGAGTTAGTCGGCCCCACCCGCGCGACGACGTTGACTCTCGTATTTCGCTCCACAATGCGGCCCGGTACCATCGAGGAACTGGTCCTCCCGATCTTCGAGAGCGCATTGAGAGACAGGATGGACCTGGTCGAGGTTGTCTATAACCCCGAATTCTTGCGCGAATCCGTGGCGATCGATGACTTTTTCAATCCACCGAAGATCGTGATTGGGACGAAGGACGGAGAAAAGTGCACGGCTCTTGACGAGTTGAACGCAAATATCGCGGCGCCGGTCTTCTACACGAATTATCGCGCGGCGGAGATGACAAAGTTCGTCGATAACTCGTTTCACGCAGTAAAGATTGCCTTTGCCAATGAAGTCGGTCGCGTTTGCGATAAGCTCGGTATTAGCGCGACGACTGTCCATAAGATCTTTGTCTCGGATACAAAGCTCAACATCTCACCCTACTATTTGAGGCCAGGTGGCGCATTCGGCGGTTCCTGCCTGCCGAAAGACGTTCGCGCGCTCCAACACATCGCAAGTGACGTCGGGGCACATACTTGGCTAGTGGATTCGGTTCTCAGATCGAATGATGAGCACAAGAATTTCCTGTTTGAGAATTGCCTGAAGGCCGTTCCGGCGGGCGGGCGGGTGCTCATGCTCGGGCTTGCCTTCAAGGAGGACAGCGACGATCTTCGCGAGAGTCCCAATATCGACTTGGCTCGCAAATTCCTCCGGTTGCACGTTGGCTTGTCGATATACGACCCGCACGTCGAACCGTCGAAATTGCTGGGGCAGAATCTTGGCTATGCATTCTCCAATTTGCCTGCGCTCCGCAAATTGCTAGTCCCGAAGTCGGTCGCCGAGTCGGAGCTGTTCGAGCTCGTCATCGATACCAGAGGGTGGGCGAAGCATATGGCGCTACATGCGAGGCAGATCATTGATGTCAACACTCTCTCGTGACGATGGCGTTGCGCGCCACGATCAAGCGAGTGTTGGTTCGGTTCGCCGCCGGGTGCTTATCATCGTCGAAAATCTTCCAGTGCCGTTCGATGGCCGAGTGTGGTCGGAAGCCACGACATTATCGCGGCATGGCTATGAAGTGTCTGTAATTTGTCCGAAGGGACCGGGCGCAACGGCCTCCTTTGAGATTATCGAGGGAATCTCGGTCTATCGCCACTGGTTGCCGGTAGAAGGTAGTGGGGTGCTGGGCTATCTCGTCGAGTACAGCGCGGCACTATTCTGGGAGTTCGTGCTGAGTGTGAAAATTCTCACAACGCGCGGGTTTGATGTGATCCACGCGTGCAATCCGCCGGATCTCATTTTCATAGTTGGTGCATTTCATAAGTTTCTATTCGGAAAATCGTTCATTTTCGATCACCACGATATCAACCCGGAGCTTTACGAGGCAAAATTCGGGCGTCGTGGTTTTCTCTGGCGGGTTATGGTTCTACTTGAGCGGATTACATTCGCATTGTCGGACGTATCGATCGCAACCAACCACTCATATCGCACCATTGCCATTGAACGAGGGCGAATGAAGCCAGATCGGGTGTTCGTTGTGCGCTCCGCTCCGAACTTTTCGCGCGTGCGCTCACTTCCACCAGACCCGGCTTGGAAGAAGGGACGGAAATTCCTTGTCGGATATGTAGGTGTTATTGCCAGGCAGGAGGGGATCGATCTGCTACTGGAGGCAATCAAGCACATCCGCTGGACACGAAACCGCGACAATGTCCAGTTCGTCATTGTCGGGAGTGGGCGGGAATTGGAGGAGATCAAGAAGCTTGCAATGGCCCTTGAAGTGGACGAATTGGTTACGTTCACGGGTCGTGTCGATGATGCGACACTATTCACCATACTCTCCACGGCAGACGTCTGCGTAAATCCGGACCGCCCTAGCTCGATGAACGACAAATCAACGATGCACAAGATCATGGAGTATATGGCGCTGGGTAAGGCTATTGTGCAATTTGACCTGACCGAGGGCCGTTTTTCGGCTGGAGAGGCATCTTTATATGTACAGAATGCGGATACCGCGGAGTTCGGCGACAGGATACTGGAACTTGTAGATGATCCGGTGCGACGCGATGCCATGGGTGCATTCGGTCAGAAAAGGATCCACGACGAACTCGCTTGGCACCACGAGTCGACAAAGCTTTTGGGTGCTTATGAAAAGGTATTCAAACTTAGGGGGAAATGCGAATAGGACCTATTCTCTTCGCATCTCAGCCAGCCTTCGATGATACTCGCGCAGCGAGGCTACACACCGTCAGTCAGGGTCGTCGTGACGAGACAGGCGTTGACGATTCGATTGTTAACATCAAATTTCGGTAACGGACGGCACTCGTCTCGCGCGCCGTCGAGCGATAGATGCCGTATTCCCAATAGGTGCCTTGCCCATAACCCAGCGGACCCTGGTAGTTCACAACCTGTTTGGCGTTGATCCAGACGTCCAGGTACCCGCTGCCGCTGTTGGAAAAATTGGCTCGAACGCGAATGTCGTTGTAGACGCCAGTCTGAATCGGATTCGGGTCGGTCCAGAGCGTCAGCATATGGAGAGCGGATGAGGAATTGCTGGGATTCCCACCGGGCGGAACATAGCGGGCGACGATTTGCAGACGGTCGCCGTCCATCTGGACCGCGAACGGCGGTGAGGTCCCCACGCCGCTCGCAATGTCGTCATTGTGCATTTGACCGACGACAAACCAGCCGTTTGATCTGTTTTGAGTATTTACAAATGACCCATTGGGCCCATTGGCCTCCACCATGAACTGATAGTCCATGCCAATCGGAGCACCGGGCGGGATCACTGCACCCCAGCTGGTCGGGACGCCCATCGACTCATTTTGAATTTCAGAGCGATCACAGTTTGAGCCATCACCACCCGCTGCCCAATTGTCGCCCTTCTGGACCTCGAACCGCAGGGTCTGCGGATCGGGGCTGGTTATACTATAGCTCTTACCCGCCGTCTCAATGTGGTAGACGTCGCCACCAATAAGAAATCGGGTCTGCGACTTAGCCGAAAACGACGTAATCGATGGAGCAGTTGGTCTATTTACAGGCTGCGATGGAGCGCTCGTATCGCCGGCGATATCGCTGTGTGTGGCGGTAGAGCTGTGAGTATCGTCGAACAGGCTCTCGGCCTGCAGATTCCACGAACCACCTGCGTCTGCTATCCTCGTATCGAGGGATGTCGATCCATCAGAGATGTTCGCGATGCTGCCTGCCAGCGCAAGGATAAGGGGTATCGTTATTGTCATTGCTATCCCGCTTGTCTGTAGGCGACTTGTAGTCTGAGCAAGAATACAGCAACGCTCTGTCGTGAAAGTCGGTCAGCCTACTGCCGTATAAATGCTTGGTCCCGCGTGAAAGGAACTCATTCAAATCACGATACAATTTTCGACTGATCCAATCGAAGGAAAATAAGGACTACCGCAGGCATGAGCCCCCGAGGAATGCATCACGAATTGTATGGCGATGTGCAGAATGCGAGGCAACACGGTGCGCACCGAGCATCACGCCTCGTGGCCGGATCCGAAGCTGATGACCGGACGGTTCGGCGCGAACAGCGTCTCGGCCTGGAGCAATGGCGACATGACGATCCTCGCTCCTGGCGCAGCGGTTCACACCCTGGCTTCGGACAGAGGCCCAGGCTGTCCGCTCCGGGTGTTCCTCGCGATAGAGACGGAACTGCTGTGGTTCATGACAAGTCCCTCATGGCGCATCAGCACGAACAGGCGGCGATAGCCGAAGCGACGGCGAACCGCTGCAAGCTCGCGCAACCAATTCCGCACAGCCTTATCACCAGGTTGTTAGCACGGTAGCGAACCGAGCTTCGATCCGCGCCGGTGACCCACACGCCCGCCGTTCGCTTACATCGAACTGCTGGGAAAATGAGCGACGGCCTCTCGCGCTGCGGCGGGCGTCAGCATCTTTTCAGCCGCATCCTTCAGCGAGGTCATGTCGAGCGTAGAGCTTGCGCCAGCAGCTTCTTCAGCTCCGCGTTATCGTCCTCAAGCGCCTGCAGCCGCTTGGCGTCGGAAACCTCCAGCCCGCCGTACTTGGCCTCCCTTCCATTTGTAGAACGTCGCGCTCGAGATCCCGTGCTTGCGGCAGATATCGGCGGTCGTCGCACCCGCGTCCTGCTCCGGAGAAATCCCGATCATCTGCTCTTCCGTGAAACGGCTCGGCATCATGGGTGCAGTTTGCGGGGCTCAGACCACACCTCGTAGGTAACCCCAATTATCCGCCAAAACCGCTTCTTATCCGCCAAAACGGCTTCGGGACTGCTGAACACCTGATATGCATTTGGCTATGCTCGTTCTTGATCGGCTACGAACCTTTGACTTCGCCCGGGGGAAGAGATGACGCGCGTCGAGCAGACAGCCACAGCTTTTCTTTGGTGCGACTGATTTATCGTCGCCTCTTCGATGTCGGTGACCGGACCAATTACGCAGCAAGGCCCATGTCGGAATCCCGCGGTATCAGGCACGACCTGTGGAGATGCGATCGTCAGCGCGTTCGCTGCACGGTTCCATTGCACTACTACGCAGGAAGTACGAAGGCCTTGCTGGAGGAGGCCGCACGCATGAGGCGCGCGAGCGGAGGTCTCGGAGTCGACACCCAATTGGCCCGCATGCAATTGAAGCATTCGCTGCCCTTTGTGATGGCCAGCGGCATTTTCGCCTTGCGCGCGCAGGCCGGTCAATGGGGCGCGGCAGCGAATTTTCCGAACTCGTCCTTTGCGCTCATCTCGATTGCATCAGCGGTCATGGCTATCGGTACGTTGACCGGCCAGCCTCTTGGCAATGCGCTTCTGTCCAACGTCGTGACCTCGCGCGCACGCGAGCCCGTTGCAGCACAAGAGCTTTATGAGACAATTTGGGCATGAGTATATCCACAAATCTCGAGGAAAAGGCTCCCCCGCGCGATGGCTCGCTCAAAAGCCGGGGGACCGTGATTCACGTTGGCCGCGCCATCTCGGTCGTCTTCTATGTCACCGTTGCCGGCCGGCTGCTCGGCATCGTCAGCCAGGTGCTCACGGCCTCGGCCTTTGGCGCTGGCCCCACCATGGACGCCTATACGGTGGCGCTGATCGTTCCCACAACCATTTCTGGCATCCTGACCGCGGCGGTAGGCGCGGCATTGATTCCGGTCTTTGTGGACTACCGCGAAAACAAAGGCGAGGCGGAGTCCATGCGCCTGCTCTGGGCAGCGATGACGCTGGGCACGCTGATTGCGCTGGTGGTGACGGCGGCGCTGGTCGCGGGCGCGCCGCTAGTGGTGACGGTCTTCGCCCGGCAGATGGATGCCCCCACGCAGGCGCTGGCGGTCATCCTCCTGCGCTTCTTGGTGCCCGTGCTCTTGTTGCAAGTGCTGGTGACGCTGGTCGGCTCCGTTTTGAATGCCTATGGGCGGTTTGCTGTGCCATCGCTGGCTCCCGTCACGATTACCCTGAGCACCATCGCGTTTTTGCTGTTTGCGCGTTCCTGGGGCATTTACGCCCTGGGCTGGGCCACGATTGTGGGTTATTCGCTGAATCTCTTGCTGGTCGTTGTTGCCTATCTGCGCATGGGTCTGCGCTTTCATTTCGATTTTTCCTGGCGGCATCCGGGCATTCAGCGCATCGCCGCGCTTTCCACGCCCGCGCTGATAGGGGCGCTGCTGGTCAACGGCAACAATCTGGTCGATCAGTTTATGTCTTCGCTCCTGCCGCCGGGCAGCATCGCCTCGCTCAGCTACGCGATCAAGCTGGTGGAGATGCCCTCGGGGATCTTTTCTACGGCGCTCTCCACGGCGCTTTTGCCGATCTTCGCGTTGCATGTGGCCCGCCGCGAATTTTCGCTCTTAACCACCACCTTCCGCCAAGCGGTCATTTTTTCCGCAATCATCCTCTTGCCCGCCGGCGCGCTGCTGAGTTCGTTGTCGCGCCCGGTGGTGGAGGGTTTCTATCACCATGGCAACTTTAGCGCGCAGGCCACCGATGTGGTGGCGACCGCCGTGATGTTTCTCGCGCCGAATATATTCATCGTGACCTACGGCTTTATCAACGGACGGATCTATAACGCCCTGCAAGACAATCGTACGCTGCGCAACGTTGCCGTGCTTTCGCTGGTGCTCAACGCCGTCCTCGACTATCTGCTGATGCAAATCTGGGGCGTAGCAGGCATAGCGTTCTCTACCACGCTGACTTATCTGATTGGCGCGCTGACGCTGCTGCTCATTCTCAACAGACGGCTGCAAGGGCTGCGCCTGCCGCAGCTAGGCCTTTCGCTGACCAAAACCGCGGTGGCGGCAGCTTTCCTGTGGCTGACATGCGCGCTGTTGGCGATGCTGCCCCAGGTGGCCGCGCTGCCGCTGCTGGCACAGATCGCCTTGCCGAGCGCCGCGGGCCTGGTGATCTATGCTGCGCTGCTGCTGGCCTTGCGCGTGCCAGAGGTCGGCGAGCTCTGGGCCATGCTGTCCAGTCGGCTACCCTGGGGCTGCGTGCGGGCAAAACCCGCATAGACCGCAGATGAGCGTATCGATGTTTGCGTCCCTCGCGAGCAAGGAAGAATTTCCATGAGTGTACAAGCGGCTAGCTCCCCACCCAGAACCCTTAGCTTTGCAGACCTGGTCAGGCAGGCGCGTGGTATGGTCCATGTCATCAGACGAACACGCTCGTGGACCTGCATGCGCCTCTTCTGGTTGGGCGAACACAACCCTCGCCGCGTCCCCGGCGCGTTTCGCTTTCCCTTCGGGCCGGTGCGCTATATGGACGCCGGGGTGATGCTGTCGCTCTATCGTGAGATTTTTCTGGACCGCGGCTATGAGGTCGCCGGATTAGGCGACGCGCCCGTGATCCTTGATTGCGGCGGAAACATTGGCATGAGTGTGATCTGGTTCAAGCAGCGCTATCCGCGTGCCCGCATCACCGTCTTTGAGGCCGACCCGCAGACCGCTGACCTTCTGGAAGAGAATGTACGCGCGCTGGGCCTCACCTCGGTCACGGTGGTTCGCGCCGCCGTCAGCGATGCCGCTGGCAAGGTATCGTTTGTGCCTGAGGGATCGCTGGGCGGCCATGTCGGCAATGGGGCAGGGGTGCTGGTGGACGCGGTGCGTTTAAGTGACCTGATTACCGAGCCGGTGGATTATCTCAAGGTCGATATTGAGGGCAGCGAATTTGGCGTGCTCAAAGACCTGTGCGCCACAGGCAAAATGAGGATGGTCAAGTATGTTGCATGCGAACTGCACGGCAATCCTGCTGTGCAAGACCAGGTTGCGGAACTGTGGACGGCGCTTTCGCGAGCGGGCTTCCGCATCACGGTTAGAGACGCGACGGTGTGTGAAGATCTGCCAGGGCCACCCATGCCCACCCCGTTTTTGTCAGCACCGAGCGCCAAATATCTCGTCTGGCTCTATGCTTGGCGTGTGTAGGGATTCAGACCTCATCTTGCCATCAGCGAAGAGGAGGACGTCATTCAGCTCTATTGGGATGGCGACGCGTGACAGCAACCTATCTAGTGAACTTGCCGAACCGCTCACCCGGCTTGACTGGGGCTTTGGGCGTCTGGTTTCGCGATCTGCGGGTCTGGGCGTCTCCTGCGATCGAGAATGGGTAGTCCGAAAGGGTCAAGCCGCGGACCGGTTCAAAATACTAAACTGCTAGGATCTGAGTTTGGATGCCGTGCGTTGACGTCCGCGCTCATCAGGGGGAGCTCCTTTCAAGCATGTGCGGAATTTCCGGTATTTGGGAGCGCGATGGTTGCACCCTGCAAGATCTGAAAAGGCGGGCGTCTGCAATGACGCAAACCTTGAGTCATCGCGGGCCGGACGACAGCGGAGTGTGGTTGAGCGAGCAAGCCGGCATTGCCTTCGGGCAGCGTCGCCTGGCAATTATCGACTTGTCCTCGCTGGGACATCAACCAATGGTCTCGGCCAACGGCCGTTATACAATTACGTTCAACGGTGAAATATACAATTTCCGAGAACTGAAGGCCGAATTGGATCGTTGCGGAGTTCAGTTTCGTGGGCATTCAGATACAGAAGTTGTTGTCGAAGGATTCGCCCAATGGGGCGTCAAATCGACCATCGCGCGCTTGAACGGGATGTTCGCGATCGCAGCGTGGGACGCCGGTGAGCGTCAACTGTTCCTAGCTCGTGATCGAATGGGCGAAAAGCCGCTCTATTGGGCGATTTTTGACGGATTAGTTTTGTTCGGATCGGAATTGAAGGCGCTGCGCGCCCATCCCGGTTGGAAGCCGAGTCTCAATCGTGGAGCGATCGCCGCCTTTCTTCGGCAGGGTTATGTGCCAGGTCCATTCACGATCTATGAAGGTGTCTACAAACTGCCGCCCGCCGGCTTCGTCAAAATTCCAAGGGGCGGCGGTCCCGAAGTGGGCGCGTACTGGGATCTGGCCGATGTTGTTTCGCAGGGGCAGCGTAGCACGCTGCGAGCCGACGAAGAGGGACTGGTCGATGAGCTCGAGGCGTTGCTGCACGATGCAGTATCACGCCGCATGATAGCGGATGTTCCGCTTGGCGCCTTTCTGTCAGGCGGCTACGACTCATCAACTGTCGTCGCACTGATGCAGAAAGCTTCTCTAAGACCAGTCAGGACGTTTACGATCAGCTTTGAGAACCCGGCATTCGACGAAGCGAAACACGCTGAGGCTGTTGCGCGACATCTTGGGACCGACCATACGACCTTTCCCGTTAGCGGCGCTGACGCTCTCGATGTGGTGCCGAAGTTGGCCGAGATGTATGATGAGCCATTCGCCGACCCCTCCCAGATCCCGACCCATATTGTTTCCGCGTTGACGCGAAAACGTGTCACGGTGGCTCTGTCGGGAGATGGTGGAGACGAATTGTTTTCCGGGTACGGCCGGTATCAATCGACGGCGGACGTTTGGCGATCGCGTGCGAAGATTCCGCTCGCGCTCCGCCGCCTCGTGTCTTCAAGCATTTGCGCCGTGCCGCCTAGCACTTACGACAGCATCGCGCGCCATGCACCGTACTTTTGGCGCGTGCCGCGTGTTGGCAAAAAGGCCCATCGGTTGGCGCAAATCCTCTCAATGTCATCGATCGGTTCCGTGTACTATGAAGTGTTCTCACAGAACCAAGACAAACTTGTAAAAGGATCACAAGAGGTCCGGACGGCCTGCTGGGATCAAGACCTCGAGGTCCTCTTGCCAGATCCGGTGGACCGTATGCGCTACCTGGATATGTGCACGTACTTGCCCGATGACATACTGACTAAGGTTGATCGAGCTTCTATGGCTGTCGCGCTTGAGGTGCGTGTTCCGCTCCTCGACCATCGCGTGGTTGAATGGGTCTGGAGGCTTCCGTCGTCTCAGAACGCGCGTGCCCGGCGCCCCAAACACTTGCTCCGGCGTGTTCTTGCCCGCCATGTGCCCGATAAGTTGGTCGAGCGCCCCAAAATGGGGTTCGGGGTTCCGCTCGCAGATTGGTTGCGCGGTCCGTTACGGGATTGGGCGGAAGACCTGATGAGCGAAACTAGCCTGGGGGCCGGTGATGTGTTTTACGTCGAGGCCATTCGCTCGCTTTGGGCCGAATTCTTGAGCGGAGATAGTGAGCGAGATTTCCTCATCTGGAATATTCTGATGTTTCAGGCGTGGCATCGTCGGTGGGGCGATGCTTCGGTGGCGGACACCGGAACAAGACGCTTAGCATCGCTTTTGAATTGAAGATATGGCGATGACACCTTCATCGTTTCTACCGGACTCCAGCAGGCGTGCGACCTTACACGAGCGCTCTTGATGTTGGCGTCCTGTGTGGTCCGTTCGAAGAGCGGATCTATCAAACGCGGTTTGGGAGGACGGCGGGGTGCGTCTGTTTGCCAAGACGCTCGAGGAGACGCAGTTCGGTTGGCGTTTGCGCGGCGATACGTACCAACTCCGTCATGGCAGTCTCGGTATGCTGCTTGTTCAATGATTTCCGCCAGCGAACGCCCAACCGCGATGGCGGTTCCAGCGATCATGGGATCCGTGCCGAATTATCGAACAATATTCCGCAGTGTGGCGTTGATCAGCGCTAGGTCGGTCGATCGCGAGAGAGCATCGAGGAGATGGGCGGGCCGCCGCCACAGCTCCAGATCTCTACCAGCTGATTATTGCGCCGTTGGTAAGCACCGCCATGCACCGTCGAGCCCGCTTCGCCATTGGAGCCGAGCACCAGCACACCGCCTTCATGCAGCGCGTCCCGCAAATTAGATATTGCGTGAGTAAGCTGGGCCGGTGAGAAGTAGCTCGGATTGAGAACATTCATGGCCCGCACCACGTGATAGCGGCCGGCCGGCGGCGAAAAGATATCATAGTTCTTGATATGAAAGTTGGCGCGGCTATCGAGATATTTTCGCGCCTCGCTGCACAAGAGCAGGATATGGTCCCGGATCACGGCTCCATCACCTGCGCGCGCAGCTTCAAGCGCAGCCATGGCCCGAGGCCGCCAAAACATCCGCAACAAGTGATTGACAGGGTAGAGCCAACTTTCTGTCCGCGCCAAATTTAGTACAAATGGCGGCCGTACGAGCTGCAGTGGGACGTCGTTCTCGTCGACCACGACACTTAGCCGCACCTTGGGAAAAGAAAGTCTGGTGACGCGCAGGCAGAGATCGCTTGCCAGGAACTCGAGCTCGCTGAAATGCGCCGACAGGACACGATAGAAGTCACAGGCAGTCCGCCCATCGGACACGGCAACATCGTGGACGCTCAGCGGTGCATTTGAGGAGAAAAGCCGCGCCAATATACTTAGCACCTCGCGGTCAAATGTACCAAAGCGCTCGCGGCTGGTGCGCTTGTAAGCGCCATTGGTAATAGGAAATAGGTTCAGCACTGCCGCCTGCAGAGCCTCATCGCCCGACCCGCCACGGCGTGCCAGTGCTTCGTAAAGCGCAATATCGCAAAGCCGGTGGAAAAAGCGTCGCGTCTCCGCAAAACGTCCCAGCTCGGAGCGATCAAGTTGTTCGAGCGTGCAAATGCCGTGTTTGAGCATCCTCTGCCCTCCAAACATTTGTGGCGTGCAAAATCACGGTAGCGTTTGGTGCACGAAATCACGGTATGGGCGTCTATACCATTGCCCGACCGGGCTGGTCTCGTCTTCTCCTGTGACCGAGAATGGGTAATCCGAAAGGGTCGAGCCGCGGACTCGTTCAAGAGATTATGCTGCAGGGTGTGAGTTTGGACGTCGTGCGCTGACGTCCTCTCATTAGGGAGCTCTTTTCAAGGATGTGCGCAGGTGCGAATTCTCTCGATAGATTTTTCCATTCCCTATCTATTGAAGGATGATAACTATCCGATCGGCGGCTGGGCCGTCCAGCTGTCAATATGGCTTCGCGCGCTTGAAAATGCCGGTCACGAAGCCGCTCTCCTTACCTGGAAGGGCGCTTTGGCCCATGTAGGGTCGGGCCAGCAAATCAAACTTATTGAAACCTATGATCCCGCGCGTGGGGTGCGGGTTGCGAAGTATTTCTACTCATATATCCCAAAAATATTGGCAGCCGCCCGCGCCTATCATCCAGATATCATGATCCAGGGCGCAAGTGCTGTCCATACCGCCATCATGGCTTTCGTCGCCGGCCAACTAGGGATTCCGTTTGTTCATCGCATCGTCAACGACATACACGTCGACGAACGATGCAAAGACGGTCTTCGATCTTATGAATGGCTAGCCTATTCTTGGGCTCGGCATCGAACGGCCGCATTCCTCTGTCAAAACGAGTATCAACGCGAAAAGTTGGCAGCTCTTTTTCCGGGCAAGCCCATACACGTCATTCAGAATGCCGTTGTCGTAGCAGAGGACGCGCCCGCTCCTTTGCCGCGCGCAGAACGCAGATATGTCGCCTGGCTTGGTGTCTTCCGCTATGGAAAGAACTTGCCATTGCTGCTTCGAATCGCCCAGGAATTTCCGGCCGTCAAGTTCCGCGTGGCGGGGCTGCCTGAGCGACATGTCGATCAACCGACACTGGAAGCCGTGAATGGCCTGCGCCATCTGCCAAACGTGGAGCTGGTCGGCCATGTCCGGCGGGCAGACGTTCGACAATTTCTAGCAGAAGCGACGATGCTTCTGTGCACATCGGATTTCGAGGGCTTCTCGAACGCGCTCCTGGAGGCTCTCGCCGTGGGCACACCTGTCGTGACGCGCCGGCAAGTCGATCCGGACTCGATCGTCGTGCGTCATGCCCTCGGTGCATCGGCTGAGGACGAGTTGGCACTTTCTAAATCCGTGAAGGCATTCTGGGACATGGACGCGAATGAATACGACGCGGTCGCTCGACGATGTCAGATCTATGTTAAGGCCAATCACTCTCCGACCGCAAAAGCTCGCGAGTTAATTGCGGCCTTGACGCCCCTTGTCGCTAAGTCAAAACGCTCCGGGGCAACCACTTTGAATTGACTCACTCGAAGTGGACGCCATTTGAACGAAATGTCCTCATGAGCAACGAAGAAGCCTCGTCAGCACGCTAGCCGACTTTGAGAACAGCGTATTGCCGCCGTGATGCTCCGACTAGGACAACAATGCGCACGGGAAGACAAGACGATGGCTCCGCACGGCGAGACGAGATGTCGGGAGTTCATGGGACGGTGAGATCCGCAGGTCCACAATGAGTGCATCCTTGAGCCATAACGGCCGAGCGCCTGATTATCTCACGTTGCCGTATTCGGTCGCGCAAGCTGGAACGTTCTTCTTTCTGCTGTTTGTGTTCGTGTGGCCTTTGCAGCGCGTACCATTTATGACGGACAATCTATTCGGCGTCCAAGGGCTCAAGCCCTTCAACCTATTATCAGCAGTAGTCTTGGCTTATCTGGTGTTCGACACTGCGCCCCTACACGCGACCGACAAAATCGAACGAACATCGATCAGAATTTTTCTCCTGTACTTCGCAACGTTTGCCATAGCTCTCATTCGATCAGTGCCAAACGCGCCGCTTCTGCATAGTCGCTTCCCTGAGTCATTTCCAGAGTCCTACGTCGACTTTGTACTATCGGCTTGCATTGTGCCGAGCTTTTACACGCTATCCTTCCTGTTTATCCTTAAGCGTATGTGCTCCTTTCAGGAGCTCGAGAAAATCACGACGGCAATCTGCCTTTCGATACTATTGCTATCAATCTCGTTTATCGCGCTTGTGCTGATGAATCCGTCCGTTCTGCTTTCACCTCACGCGAGCGGAATGACTGATAGCGACCGGGACGAAATGGCCCAGTTGTGCATAGCGTATTTCGGATCACATTATAATGTGATTGGAAGCATGTTCATTTCTACGGTGCCGTTGTTGCTCTATCGAGCTCTTACGCGCGGCGGTCTCTGGATCGCCCCCCTGTGTCTATCGCTTTTGGCGGTTCTTCTCCTCGAGTCACGAACTGCGCTAGTCACAGTAGCGGCTTCGTGTTCCCTGTTTCTGATCCTGCGGCGCAGCTTTGTCATTTTAGTTCTTGGTGCTGCAGCGGTTGGCGTCACATCGTTGGTGTGGATCGGACCAACCGTTGACGCTCTTCTTTCGATCGGGTTTGGCGGCAGTTCCGGCTTCTCGGCAGATGCGCTGCTGACGGGCCGAGTTGATTACGTTTGGCGTCCGCTGCTAGAGGAATGGACGAGTGATATCGGTCTGTTCCTGTTTGGCGCTGGTCGCTACGGAATAGGTACGAGCCAACTTTGGGACACAGGAACCCTGATACAGGTCACCGTAGCGCATAATGCAATTATCGAATTCTTTCTTGATTGCGGGGTGATTTTAACCGGTGTGCTTCTAGTTTTCCTTTTTGTTGGAATAGCTACCGCCTGGCGAGTTGGGCGAAGGCTGAATAGTGATCTATATTGGGCTCTGTTCGCGAGCATCTTTGGTTGTGGAATTAGTATGACGACCGGGCGTGACATCCTTCCAACAATTGAAAACATGTATGCATTTCCGATCATTGCGATGATGATCAACGTGACGCGGTTGCGGTATCTCGCGAGCCGACCGGCCCACGCGAATGATAGGCTTGCAGACGACCCATTGCGCCGAGCCGTTACCGATACCTAGTGGCTGCCGTAACAACGATCCGCTGTGTTTCTTCCAGTGGGCGCGCGATTTGACGTGCCGCCCGAAGATGCTGGTATCCAGACCACCGCAAAAGCGCTTGCCGACCAGCTCGCGGTCGCGCTCGATCCTCGGCGATCGCCGCGCACCGACCATGCAGAAGAACCTCAATTTGAAGGTCAAATAGCGCGGGGGCTTTCGGCCCTTCGCGCCCGCGGTGTTACGGGAGGGCGTCGCGGCACTGGTTCGAGCTCGACTCCGACAGTCCCTAAATGCTGATCGTCGCCGACGTCCTGAAGGACAAGCGGCGACAATGTTCGAGTCGATCTCGGGGAACCCGCGTATCAGACGGGAAGGGCAGCGCTGACCTGCAGGTCTGCCCTCGAGGGGAGAGCCGGTTTGCGGATGATAAAGATGACGTCGTTGTATTCGGAGCTCAGGCGGCCCAGGGACAGGACCTGAAGCGTCCTCGTGTACGCTTTCACCAGTTGCTGCTTAAAGTTGCTCTTGAGCGGGTCGCTAAGCATCCCATATTCGGCGGTCAAGACCAGTCCGTTCTCTTCGCAGAACGCACGAATGCCTTCGCGCGACACCGCCTTGTCGTAGATGACCGGGTAGGGGCCGAAGCCTGGCTTGCCGGCGTTCTTCTGTCCGCGAATTAGACGGTAGTAGAGCAGGTGAACCCAGTGCGGCGTCATCCTGGCGGTGAAACCGTACGCCGAATAGGGGTCGGGGATCATGATGATGATCAGCCCGCCCGGCTTCAGCCATCTGTTGAAGTTCTCCAGGACCTGTTGCGCCCCCGGTATATGCTCCAGGACGAAGGAGCTGAAGATGACGTCGAAGGTTCGATGACCGAAATCCGTCGTGCGCAGGTCCCCGACGATGGCTTCGTGGAGGTCCTTCGTTTCGTCGCGCCGGATGCGAAGGGCTTCGGGATCGAGGTCGACGCCGGTCAGTACATGGCCATCATCGCCGATATCGAGATGCCACCTCGGACCGCAACCAGCCTCGAGGATCTCAAGACGCTTGCCAGGATCCTTGATCGAGCGAATCTCGTGGGACATCACCTGCATCGCGTGACTCCAACTGTTCGTCAGCGGAATCCGGGTACGTGCTTTCATCCACTTGGCTCCCTTGGCGCTGGCTGACTTCCCGTCCGGCAGGCCTCTCCTTGGCGGCGCACTCAGCACGAGCGTTCTGCCCCGGCGACCTGGGCGATCTGCGGAGGGTTTCAGGGTAACTGGTTTAGGCGCTTGTCCTATCGTCAAATTCGCCGCAAGTGGCGGCCATTTCGGATTAACTCCTCGGCTTCCCGTGGATTGGCTGTCGCGACATAATCCTGATCGCGGGCAAGATCGCGGTCGATGAGATCAATGCACCGGTGCTGGATCCCGGCCGTGGCCGCATCAAGAAGGCCTTCCCTGGGGCAATCGCGCGTCGGCGGGGGGATGCCGATCGTCGGCGAAGATGGCGGTCTTCACCCCGAACCCGTGAGGCGCACTGGCTTTGCTTTTGCCGATGCGTCAAATTGACGATCTGGTCGAACTGCGTCTGGAAGAGGTCGCTCGATCCTGCCGTCCTCCGCGCTTGGACAAGTTTTCTGCCCGCTGGTGCGGATGCGATCAGACAGATCGCGCAGCACTCCTAAAGCGCTTCCAAGAAGCAGCCCTCCAACGATCGCTATTCCAAGCACGATTCTAGGTTTTGGCGAGCTGGCCCTCAAAGGAGGCGACGCCCCGGTGACGAGACTGGCCTCAAACACCGGCGGGGATTGTTGTTGCGTCACTTCTGTCTTACGCAGCGCGTGGCGAAAGTTATCATAGGCGCTCTTTGATGATTCAGCAGCGGCGGCTAGTCTATCGCGGGTATCGGCGGAATCCGCTGCATCTTTCGCCTTGTTCCTATCGTAATCCTTCAAGGCCGCTTCTGCGGTCAATGCTTGAGTGCTCAAGTCGTTCAGTCGATCCGTAACCCATTTCACGTCTTGTAGACTCGTCTTGTTCATTTGATGAGTAATATAGGTTTCCGCAACAGCGTTTAGGATCTGCGCCGCCCGATCCGGATTCTTGGAATCGAAGGTAATCTCGACAAGAAATGTAGGGCCGACGCGCTTGACCGAAAGTCTGCGTTCGAACGGTTCCACGGCATAGCGCGCGGCGTTAGCTTCCGTCTTCGGTTGACTCAAGCCGAGCAGCCGGGAAATCACGCCGCTACCTTGGCCCGTTTCAAATTCCGGATCTTGAGCAAGCCCGAGCTTCTCGATTACGGCGGTAGCGATGCTCTCAGATTTTATGATTGAGATCTGACTTTCCACGACCGTCGACAGCGCCGCAGCATCCACTACGGGCACTTTCGAGTTTACGAGAAGTTGCGCCTTGGCGGTGAACGTGGGTGCTACGATGATGAGGTACAGGATGGCAATGCAGAGCCCAGCGAAACACGTCAGCAACATGATCGATAGATGTCGTCGGATGAACGCCAGCACGGCCAGCACTTCTGCTAGCGAGACGGCCGGCCCCGGGCGAAATTCAGGCGGCATATTGTCACGACTTACCCAATTATCTGTGCTGTTGGTCTGGAGCATTTTCACGCCACTGCTGATAGTTGAGGCTCCGGGGGGGCAAGCGAATTGCGTGTCGAACTTTAATCCGGCAGTGCTGCCACTCAATGGACCATCATAGTTACCCATTTTTTGCCGATTCCCGTCCAGTGACTCGGAAAGTACTGATTGCCCGGAGATGAGCGATTGGGTCGTAGATTGCGATGGGATATGCGTTTTCGACACGGTCGGCGATCTCGGAAATCGTCAATGCGGAAACAGAATATTTAAGATCAGGCAGAGTGACTATCAGCAGGGAAAGGCGTTCCTCCAGGGCGGCGTCCGAGAGGGAGACGAGGAGGTCCGCGTGCGGTTCAGAGCAGCAGAAGAACGAGGAGGAGGGACTTCAGTCAACCCTCGAGGGATTGCTGAAAATGTTTGATCTCTTGGGCAAGGGTTCTGTGACTGGCCTTCGCTTACGGATGCGCGTCGCGCCGTGCTGCTGCTGTCATCAACACGGAAGCTGCAGACCTCTGCGCACCTGCTGCAGGAAGGAACAGGACGAACTAACCAGAAAGCTGGCAAAGCTCGACGACCAGCGGAGGCTCGATCTCCGTGAGCTGCAAGAGACCAGCGTAAAGCTCAACCAAATTCGCGAAAGCTGCAGAGCGTCGGCGAGAAGCTTCGGTACACCGCATGGTGCGATCACAACTCGTACGAGGAGCCGCGCGCCAAGCTGAGATTGCCATCATCGGAAAAAGGCAAGAAGGGACCGGAACGGATTTTCGCAGGCGAAGATACCGAGTTGCGGCCGGGTGACGCCGTCGAGGTTGCCCTGCAGTACCAGAACAGTCCTGGCGGTGACGGTCGAGATCAAGATCGGCGCGCGCACGATCATCAGCGACCTTCTCTCGCCGCTGGCGCGGTACAAGCGGGAATGGCTGCGGGAGCGGTAAGAAATGTCCCGCAGCCTGCGCGTTGCGCGTCGTCCACCCGTCAAGATCCGCTGCGATCTCGCGTGCTAGTCACGCAAGGACAGCAAGGAGCACCCTGCTAAGGCGTCCGGGCGTCGGGACTCAGCGAAAGTGTCGCAGCTTACTTCCTTCGCGCTCGGATCACTCGCGCGACGGCAATCGTTTCCGGGGCCCTGAACCTACTTGCAGAGCCGAGCAGCCGCCGCGAGAGCCCCTCGGCCCACACCCTTGCGGACCAGGCCGTCGATACGGGATACCACGACGTGGTTAGAGTGGGGAACCAATGGAGCCGGCTCGTTGAGCTGCTCCATTTCAGAGATCATCTCGATGGGCTTCGTGATCCCTCTGCCCGCATCGACGGTTGAGGGGGCGCGATCGTTTGCCGGTCGCACCAGCGACTCATGGTTCATGCCCCAGATCGCCGCCTGTGTCCGGTTCTGGACCCTGATCTTGCGCAGGATCGCCTTGACGTGAACCTTCACGGTCGCCTCGGCGATATTGATTTTTCTGGCAACGCACTTGTTGGAGTCGCCTTCGATAAGGCAGGATAGAATTGCCTTTTCTCGCGGAGAGAGCTGCGGCAAGATCGCGTCGTCTGCAGCGGCGAGGATGGCCTGTCGTCTGCCGGGCTCCGCCGTTTCAGGCTCGTGATCGCGACCGGCATCAAGGGCGAATGACAGGAATGCAGGCGGGAAGACGGTCTCGCCCATAATCACGAGCTCGACGGATTTGATGAATGCATCGCACGAATTGACGTTCACGAAGTATCCGTTGGCCCCTGCTCGAAATGCGGAGGCAAGATCGACCGGCCGATAATTGTCGGACACGATCGCGATGCGCGCGTCCGGATACCGATCCTTCACAAATCCGATTTGTTCTATCGCGACATTGAAGCCATCGCCGGTATGGACGATGAGGAACATCAGTTTTTCTGCTTGAAGTGTGCTCGGCAGTTCCTCGGGGCTCGACGCCGATACCGGGATGTGAAAATTTGCCGTGTGCAGGATTCTAGCAATGCCTTCTCTAATCAAAACGTTCTTTCCAATAAGAACGGTCTCGCAAGACTGCCGCCTCCTCATTTTACCCTCCAGCCTACTACGCAATGACACAACAGCGATGGGCGGTTGAACTCAATTATTTTCTTGGTCCTCGACGTAAGAACGAGCCCTTGTTGTTCGGTTGGTCGTTCTCCGTCGGCTTGTGGTCTCTAGATATATTGAGCTACCTCGATCATGGCCCTCCGTTCTTTGCCTGGTCTCGTTGGTGGATTTCGAGCAATCCATCTTGCTTAAGCTTTTATGAATGTTAGATGCGAATTTCGGATCGCCCTATATATCGTTGGTTATAGAGGTGGGTCTGCGTATACCCGTGCGGTTACGGTGCCCAAAAATACCGTCTGGCGCATCCTCTGCGTGAATTAGATCGAGATGCTCACTCAACATTGAAGAACTTTTCGATGGTCTTTGTTCGTCGATACTATCTCTGCGTGAACGCATTTTGTGAGCGAGTTAACGGCCCTGCGCATATGAACATTGAGGAGATGTCGGAGTGTGCACTTACGCCGTTATCCGGACTGGATAACCACAGAGGCTGGTCCGCCGCAGTCTGATCACCGGATTCTTACGGGCATTCCAGCCCGAGTGAGAGTCGGGAAGCGAGCAGTGCCGCGCGCCTGTTAATCCTAGCTTGCGATGCGATATCGATCCTGCTTGTATTAAGAGAAATTTATGGTGATTCTATCGATAGTGGTGGAAACAGCAGCAGGTGCGCGGGGTTTATGTTTAGGGGACGATCCGCTGAGGAGCGCCCAATGCGACGTATCAGTGTAGTCATTGCAGACCGGCATCCGGTGGTCTTGGAAGGGCTGAGCAAGGTGCTCGGTGCCGTAGCCGATTTCAATATCGTTGCATCTTGTAACGACGCCGCCAGCTGCATAGAAGCGATCCGGCGCCTGGCGCCCGATATGGCGATTGTCGATCCCGCAATGCCCGGGCTCGCCGCCGCGAAAATTCTTTCGACCGTCAATTCAGAAAATCGTTCGACGCATTTGGTGTTCTTCGTCGCGAGTGAAGATTGCGAACTGGTGTTCTCGGCCACGCCCGTGACCTGTAGCATCATCCTGAGAGATACCGATACCGAGGCTCTGGTGGAGTCGTTGCGGCACATCGCCAATGGTCACAACGTGCTGCCATCGACCCCATCCGAGTCGATCGCGTCGCGCGAGCAGGGCACGAATTCGGAGAGCGGGCTGACAGCGCTGACGGAACGCGAGCGTCAGATCATGCGTCTGGTCTCCGAAGGATTGTCGAACAAGGAAATCGGGCGGCGGTTGAACACGACCGACGGCACGATCAAGGTGCACCTTCACAACATCTTTCAAAAACTTGAAATCAGCAATCGGACGGTGCTCGCGGCCCTCGCCATCTCGCAACATGATCGCGCGACTGCCCCGCGGGAGAAGGCGCCGCATCCCGGATCGACAAGTGGGGAGCGCTGAGAGGCTCGTCACGCACCAGCATTCCCGGTCGTCGCTCCCACTGCAATGGGCAGGTGGCCTCCATTGGATGCAGCGACCCGGCCGGAAAGATCCTCGTGAGCCCGCCCGACGCCGGCTTTCTTGCCGGAGACCCTGGTTCAGTCGCGCGTGCGGCAGGCTATCCGTAACATCGACGGCCACTGAGCCGGTCCCAGGCCACGATCGATAGCGACCACCCGGCCCATCATCCGTCTCCTTGGCGGCCGGTGATGAAAGTGCGTCTGTCATGGCGGCGCCCTCCCGCAATGCAGCCGATCGGCTGGAACAAGTGGGGGCTGAAGACTGATTTCAAGCGCCGCTTGATTGGCGAGGTCGATGTCCGGGAAGCCTAATGGGGTAGTCCCTCAGGCCTCGCGCCTGATCCAGAATCGCAGCCAAGGCATCGGGCGGGACGTGTATTTTAGTCGTCATCTGCGGCTCTGGGTCGATCGCAGTTTGTCCGCTGTCAGGTAAAACGTAGTCGCGGGCTATAACGAACGACTTCAGACATGATCGCAGAGATGTGCCGATTGGATCTCGGCACATCCGGAGCGACGGCCCTGGCCCTCCTTCCTGCCCCCCCAGTGGTCAGGGTCGTTCCCTCCTGACGGCCTGCTGTCAGGACCGGAGTTCTGTGGTTGAGCCGAAAGCGAGTGCGCGGACGCATCTTGATGTCCCTTCTGTTTCACCGTGCCGTCGAGGACATGGAAATCTGGAGTGCGGCCGGCGACGGCTTTTCCTTTGTGATCACGTATGAGACCCCTGCTGGTGCCGGCTTCCATGGTCGTGCCGGCTACGTGGCGTCGTGGCGGCCGCTCTATCGGGGTAACGGCGCGATCAAGATTGGCGGTTCGGCGTTTTCAACCTTCGCGGAGGCGGAGAAAGCCTGCAACACGATGCTCGAGTATCTGAAGGGGCTATCGCCGGAATGACGCGTCCAGGCAGGCTCGACTTCAGAGGAGATGTCGCCCTCGACGGCGGATGCCCGATTGCCGGCGCTCAGGCAGTGTTGCCGGCGTCGACCGTCACCACGGTGCCGGTGATGTTCCGGCCGCCTTCGCCGAGAAGATATTCGACCATGGAAGCGACGTCGTCGGCTTCAGGCAGGCGGCGCAAGCTCCTCGCTCTCGCGGCGCGCGACGGCGATCACATTGTATCCGCCGGACGCGGCGAGCCTGCGCGCAATGGCAAGGCCGATCCCGCGACTGCCGCCGGTGACGATGACGTTACGCATCGGTGCGTGCCAGTTTCCCCGCTGCCGTGACGTCGAGCCGCTCGACGAAGCGGATCACCGCGGGCACCTTCCATACTGCCAGGCAGTCCTTGCACTGGCTGAGGATCTCCGCGCGGATCGTCTCATGGCGGTCCCCATCAGTGCCGTTGGTGAGGATGACGTCGGCGACCACAATGGCGCCGGTGATCGGGCTCCTGCGCGACCGCGCACGCGACATCTCGACTGACGCGTGCCGGTTGATCACTGCTTCCACCTCCTCCGGATGCACCTTCAGCCCGCCGATGTTGATAACGCCGCCTCGACGGCCCACGAAGTGGTATCGTTCGCCGCGCAGCTCGACCATATCGCCGGTATCGACGAAGCCCTCGGTGTCGGCGAGTGGTGGTGCATCGGCGCCGACATAGGCGCGCGCCGTACGCCGGGAACGGATCCGAAGCGAGCCGTCGACCACCTTCATCTCGACGCCGGCGTGATTCTGCCCGATCAGGTGGGCAGGAAAACCCTCGCGCCCATCGTCCACGCTGAAACCGACGCCCGCCTCGGTCGAGGCATAGGCGTGTCCGATTGACGCATGTGGAAATGCTCTGGCCAGGCCGTCCAGCACTGCCTGGTCCGCGATTTCGCCCGACAGGCGGACATAGTGCGGCGCGAAATTGGCGGACGCGCCGCTCATCAGGAGCTTGCGCCAGTGCGACGGCGTTCCGGAGATGTGGGTGACGCCGCCCGCGCGCAGCCGCGCCACATGCACGGCAATGGCTTCCCCGGGCTCCGAAAGCACCATCGATCCGCCGCCGATCACGGCCCGCAGGAAAATTTGCAGGCCGCCATAGCGGCGAATGTCGTAGAACGTCGCCCAGGTTGCGTTCCGGTAGCGCGCGGGCCCGTCGGCGATAATCGCGCCGGCGAGTCCATCGAGCGTATGTCGAACGATCTTCGGCAGCCCCGACGTCCCCGAGGTCAGCATCAACCATTCGGTCGCATGGTCGACCTTCCGTCCCACGGCCTTCCGTTCGGGCAGGTCGACGCCGATAATAGCGCGCTTGCCAGCACTGCATCGGTGTAGCGGCTGATCGGTGACGATGGTGTCGATCCCGGCCTGATCGAGCAGGACCTGCAGGCGATCCCAATCGAGGTCGGGCGGGCCTAGAAGGATGCGGCGGGCGACGCCGTCGAGCTCGATCATTGCAAGCGCGGACAGCAGCTGTCTCGACGTCGCAAGCAGCACCGAGCGGCCGGATAATTCGAAGGACCCGCCGGTCAGGCAGCTGTGCTCGATCATGTCGGTCAGCGATACACTGTGCCGGGCATCGGAAATCGTGCGGTCCTTCGGCCCCGCGCCGAGATATTGGCGCAACGCAATGATGTCAGGCGGGGACATTCTCGTAGGCCCTGACGAACTCACCGAGTGTAGACGGGAAGGCTGCGTCCTCGGCGACAGTGAACGGATCGATACCGAGCTCGTCCTCCAGCCGCGCAACCAGGATGGCGAACGCCAGCGAATCGAACCCGGTTTCGTTCAGCGACAGATCGTCCTCGAGCGGCGGAAGCGTGACCTTCTGTTCTTCGGCGATCTGCTCCATCGCGGAGAAAATCTTCGATTTGACCGACATAGTACACCTCACATTTCGGCTTTCCGAGCCGATGTCAGAGCCTGATTTCGCCCTCAACGACGCGCGCGTAGACGGCCCGGTCGATCGAACGATAGCCGCCGGTCGCCGGATCACGCAGGAACAGCGGATCGTCCACCAGCGAAGGATCGAATCCCTCGCGGATCAGCCGCTGCTTTTGCTGCTTAAAGGTGTCGGTCGTCTCGAGCGCCCGGCACAGCCTGACGAAGGCTGGAACTGCATAAGGCGGCAGCTGATGCGAAAGGTGTTCGTTGAATATCCCGAGATCGAAATCTCGGTCCACCACCAAGGCCGCCATGCCGGCGCGGCCATCGGCCCCGGACACCGCAACTCCATAGGTCGAGGCGTCGAGAACGCCGGGGCAGCCCCTGATTGCGTCGTTCACTTCGCTGGTCGCGACGTTCTCGCCCTTCCAGCGGAAGGTGTCGCCGACGCGGTCGATGAAGTGCAAGTAGCCCTGCGCATCGCGCAACATCAGATCACCGGTGCGGAACCAGGCATCGCCCACAGCGAAGACGTCGTGCAGAACCTTTTTCTTGGTCTCCTCGGGATCCGTGTAGCCCTCGAAAGGCCGGCCGTCGCGATCGCCGCCACCGATACGTCCGATGGCCTCGCCGATCTCGCCAGGTGCGCAGGCGATGCAGAGCCCTGCAGCGCTCCGGACCGGGCTGCCGCTGTCGGCATCGATCTTGACGATCGAGGCGGGAAAGCGATGCGCCAGAACCGGCGGGATCCGGCCGATCGCGCCCGGTTTTCCATCGACATTAAACAGCGAGAAATTGCCTTCGGTTGCGGCATAGAATTCGAGGATCTGCGGAATCGCGAACCGGTTGGCGAACGTCTCCCAGATATCGCCGCGCAATCCGTTACCGACCGCCAGCCGCAGCCGGTGTCGCGCCTCTTGTTCAGACGCTGGCGCCTTCAGCAAATAGCGGCAAAGCTCACCGATATACTGGAAGACGGTGCAGTCGAAACGTTCGATGTCGTCCCAGAAGCTGCCAGCGGAAAACTTCTCCGCAATCGCGACCGAACCGCCCGCGCAGAGCATGCTGCAGGGAGCGGCGACGCCGCCCACGGAGTGATACAGCGGCAGGCAATCGTAGAGACGATCCTCGATGGACGCGTCCGTCAGTCCGGAGAACCATCCGCCCCAGGCGAGAATGCGGCGATGACTGACGTTCGCCGCCTTCGGTAGGCCCGTGGTGCCCGAGGTGTAGATGAGGAGCGCGCGTTCGTCGATCGTGACGTCGCCGCGTTCGGCGGAGGACAGCGGACGTGGCTCGAATGCGGCGAGCGCCGCATCCAGATCGCCGCTTGGATCGCCGATGCCGAGGCTCCAACATTGCGGCTCGCGGTGCAGGTGCGGACGTGAGCTCTCGAACGCATCCACGCAATCGGCAGCGAGGATGAGGTGATCGGCATGAGCGACGTCGATACAGTGGGCGAGCGACTGGCCGACCAGCCTGGTGTTGATCAGCGCCACCGTCCCGCCGACGCTGCTGATGCCGAGCCAGCAGGCGAGGTAGTCCGGCCGGTTCGGCATCAGCACGCAGACGGTGCGGCCGGCTTGGAGGCCGACGTCCCGCGCCCAGCGCGCATACCGGTTGATCCGGGCAGCGAGTTCGCCATAGGTGAAGGATTGGCCATCCGAGAGCAACGCGGGCCGCCCGGGCTGACGCTGTGCCCAATCCTCCACGATGTCGGCGAACAACCGATGCGGCTGGGCTTCGAGCCGTGCGGTGAGTGCGATGGCTTGCAGCCAGGTCTTGGCGGCGGACCGTCTGCGCCGCGGAGCGTCGCGTCTGGTCGCATGCGGCTGAGCTGGCTCGGGATGCGTGCGCACCCGTTCAATGCGGCTCGCTTGGTTGTCGAAGCAGAACCTCTGTTCAACTGGCTTCATCCCGACCCGGATCCCAGCTGGTTGAGGATCATCCGCTCCATTGCCTTTACCGATCGAAAATTCTCGGGCGTGATCTCGAACTGGGGAAGGATGAGATCGAACTCGGCTTCGACCTTGAGCATCAACTCGACCATCCCCATCGAGCTGAGTCCGATATCCACGAGTCGCGACTCCGGGTGGACATCGGCGCTGATCGCGTTCTGCTGGAGGACGCTCCTGACGACCGACAGAACACGGTTCTGAACGTTGATGGCAGTGTTGTGCATTTCAGCTGGTCTCCTGCCGTGGCCAGGCGTGATCACATTCGGGGCGACGATACCCAACTGTTCCTTCGGTCAATAGCTCTGCTTCGGAGGTACCTCGCCCGGGAGTGGAAGCTCCTTGACACCCACTTCTGCGCCAGCGACGCGGCAGGGGAAGTGAGCTACTTGTCGATTTTGAGCGGCATTCATCTCGATCTGGCTCGCATTGTCCAATCATGACAACCATGAAACGGGAGGCTCGGGCCCATGACTGTGCAGGAAGTTCAGTTCCGCAACGTCGCCACGGAAATTGGCCGAATAGCATTCTCTCCCGACGGCTCCTCGTTCCAGCAGCGAACGGCAAATGTCGCGCAGGTCGCCGCGGCGGAGGCCGAGGCGGTCGATCGCGAGGCGCGATTCCCGCGGAAGGCGATCGACGCGGCGCGCAAGGAGGGACTTCTGGGCGCCCAGATTCCGGTCGAGTTCGGCGGAGACGGTGCGCCTATCTCCGAGGTGGCCGATATGTGTTACGCGCTAGGCCGCGCCTGCGCTTCGGTCGGGATGATCTTCGCGATGCATCAGACCAAGGTCGCGTGCCTGGTTCGCCACGGCGCGGGCAGTGGCTGGCATGAAAGCCTCATGCGCCGCGTGGCTGCCGAGCAGATGCTGCTGGCGTCGTCGACCACGGAAGGCCAGAACGGCGGAAACATACGCTTCAGCTCGGCCGCAGTGGAGAGCGCCGGCACCGAGATTTCGCTGGTGCGCGACGCGACCGTGATTTCGTACGGCGCCGAGGCGGACGGCATCATCACCGTCGCCCGCCGCTCGGACTCCGCCGCCGGATCCGATCAGGTGTTACTCGCCATCACCCGTGACGACTATACGCTGGAGCCCACTCTCGGGTGGGAAACGCTCGGCATGCGCGGGACCTGCAGCGCCGGCTTCAAGTTGAATTTCAGAGGCGCTGCGGACCAGATATTCCCCGTAGCATACGAAAAGATCCATGCGCAGACGATGACGCCCGTCGCCCACCTGTGCTGGTCCTCAGTCTGGGCGGGGATCGCGGCTGCGGCGGTGGACCGGGCGCAGCTCTTCATTCGCAAGGCCGCCCGCGGATCGGGCGGCAATATGCCTCCCGGCGCGGCGCACTTCACCGCCGCCAAAATGACCCTGACGAAATTACGCGCCGTCATCGCCGCGAATCTCCAGCTCTATGGAGCACGCGAACGGGACATGCGCGCGCTTTCGTCCGTCGACTTCCAGTCCTCGATCAATCTTCTCAAGGTGGAGGCCTCGGAGCTCGCGGTTGCGACCGTCATGCACGCGATGCGCGCCTGCGGCCTGTCCGGATACCGCAACGACACCGACGTCAGTATCGGTCGCCACCTGCGTGACGTGCTTTCCGCTCCGATCATGATCAATAACGATCGCATCCTCTCCAGCATGGGTACCGCCACGCTGATGAGCACCGTTCCGGGCTCTTTGTGCGATTGATCTCCTTCTGAAAAGGAACCGGCCTAATGAACCTGGCCATTGTCGAAGCACCGGCGGACTCCACTCCGCCTCCGGCCGATCCGCTGGACCATCTTGCGGATGCGCTGTTCCACGAGATGGGCTCTCCCGGCGTCTATGGCCGCACCGCACTCTATGAAGACGTTGTGGAGCGAATTGCGGCGGTGATCTCGCGCAATCGCGAGCCGAACACCGAGGTGATGCGCTTCCCGCCCGTCATGAACCGCGCCCAGCTTGAGAGGTCGGGCTATCTGAAGAGCTTTCCCAATCTTCTCGGCTGCGTCTGTGGCCTGCACGGCATAGAAAGCGAGATCGACGCGGCGATCAGCCGCTTCGATGCCGGCGGCGACTGGACCGAATCGCTATCGCCAGCCGATCTCGTCCTGTCGCCGGCAGCCTGCTATCCGCTCTATCCGATCGCCGCGAGCCGAGGGCCCGTGCCGGCAGCCGGCTGGAGCTTCGACGTGGCCGCCGACTGTTTCCGTCGCGAACCTTCGCGCGATCTCGATCGGCTGCAGTCCTTCAGGATGCGCGAATTCGTCTGCATCGGGAGCGCCGATCACGTCTCGGCGTTCCGGGAGCGCTGGATCATACGCGCACAGAAGATCGCCCGAGATCTCGGGCTGACCTTCAGGATCGACCATGCCAACGACCCGTTCTTCGGCCGGGTCGGGCAGATGATGGCGGTGAGCCAAAAGCAGCTGTCGCTGAAGTTCGAACTGCTGGTGCCTCTGCGCTCCGAGGAGCGACCGACCGCCTGCATGAGCTTCAACTACCACCGCGATCATTTCGGCACCACCTGGGGCATCGTCGATGCGGCCGGCGAGCCGGCCCACACTGCCTGCGTAGCCTTCGGAATGGACCGTCTCGCCGTCGCCATGTTCCATACCCACGGCAAAGACGTCGCGCTGTGGCCGATCGCAGTGCGGGACCTGCTTGGCCTGGCGCAGACCGACCGCGGGGCACCGTCAGCATTCGAGGAGTACCGATGCGCCAAGGAAGCCGGGAGCTAGCCCGGGATCGGAGAGCGGAAGGGAGCGCCTCCATGAGGAGAGAGACTCTCGCCGTTCACGGCGGCTTCGAAAGCGATCCGGCAACGAAAGCCGTTGCCGTGCCGATCTACCAGACGGCCTCGTATGCATTCGACAGTGCCGATCATGGAGCCGCGCTCTTCAACCTTGAAGTGGACGGCTTCCGCTACACCCGGATCGGCAATCCGACCAACGCCGTGCTGGAGAAGCGCGTCGCCGCCCTGGAAGGAGGCATCGAGGCACTTAGCGTGGCCTGCGGTCAGGCCGCGGTGAACTATGCGGTCGTGAACCTCGCGGAGATGGGCTCCAACGTCGTCTCGGTTCCGCAGCTCTATGGCACCACGCATACGCTGTTCGCGCACATCCTGCCGAGGCAGGGCATTGCGGTCCGTTTTTCGGACGACGACCGGCCGGAAAGCGTCGAAAGGCTGATCGACGACGATACACGGGCGGTGTTCTGCGAGAGCGTCGGGAATCCGGCCGGAAATGTCTGCGACATCCAGGCGATGGCCGATGCCGCGCACAGGCACGGCGTCCCGCTCATCGTCGACAACACGGTGCCGACACCGATCCTGCTCAGGCCGATCGAATACGGCGCAGACATCGTCGTGGAGTCGCTGACGAAATTCATGGGCGGGCATGGCACGACGCTTGGTGGAATTATCGTCGACGGCGGCAGGTTCCCGTGGGCGGAGCATCGCCGGCGCTTCCCGATGATGAACGAGCCGGAGAAATCCTACCACGGGCTGGTCTTTACCGAGCGCTACGGCGCCGCCGCCTACATTGCGCGTTGCCGCGCCGTCTCCCAGAGGACCACCGGCGCCGTCCTGGCGCCGATGAACGCTTTCCTGCTGCTCCAGGGCATCGAGACCGTCGCGCTCCGGATCGAGCGGCACGTCGAGAATGGCGCAAAGGTCGCGCAGTTCTTGCGCAATAACCGCCGCGTCGAGTGGGTGAACTATGCCGGCTTTCACGACAGCCCCTATTTCGTGCTGACGCAGAAGTATCTGGGTGGCCGGGCGTGTTCGCTGCTGACTTTTGGCGTGGCTGGAGGCTTCGAGGCGGGCAAGCGGTTCTACGACGCGCTGAAGCTCTGCAAGCGGCTGGTCAATATTGGCGACGCGAAAACGCTCGCCTGCCACCCCGCATCGACAACGCACCGGCAAATGTCGGCCGAAGAACAGGACAAAGCCGGCGTGCGGCCCGAGATGATCAGGCTGAGCGTCGGAATTGAGCACATCGACGACATCGTCGCGGATCTCGATCAGGCCCTCTGCGCCGCGAATTGACGTTCGTCAACCATGAAGGCACTCGCATGACTGTCTTGATCGACGTAGACTCGGACGAGCACCACCTCTTATCGAGAGCGCCCGGCAGCGGCGCCCGTGCGATGGCGTCACCGGGAAGCCGGGCGGAGTGCCTCGACATCGGGCTCATCAACAACATGTCGGATGCGGCCTTGATGTCGACCGAGCGCCAGCTGTTCGACTTGCTGGCTGCGGCTGCCGGACGACTTTGCGTCAGGCTGCATTTCTATACGATGGAAGCGACCCCCCGTTCGGAATGGGGGCGCGATTACGTTCGTCGATACTACCGTGGCACCGACGATCTGCTGAACAGACGCCTGGACGGCGTGATCGTGACCGGCGCCGAACCCAGAGCCGCCAGTCTGACGGACGAGCCGTACTGGACCACCTTCGCCGAGATCGCGGACTGGGCCCGGGAGAATACGGTGTCGTCGGTGTTCTCCTGTCTGGCCGTCCATGGGGCCGTCCTGCACCTGGACGGCGTTACGCGCCACAAGCTGCCTACCAAATGCATCGGTGTCTTCACTCAAACGAAGACGAGAAATCATCCGTTGATGCACGATGTTCCTGCGAATTTCAGAATGCCGCACGCCCGCTGGAACGAGGTGCAGGATGAAACTCTCGAGAGCTGCGGATATTCCATTCTCACCTGGTCGGCGGAGGCTGGTGTCGATTGCTTCGTCAAGCAACAGAAGAAGAGCCTTTTCGTCCATTTCCAGGGCCACCCGGAATACGAAACGCAGACCCTGCTGGGCGAATACCGAAGGGACATGGGCCGTTTCCTCCGGGGCGAGAACGAAGTTTGTCCGACAATACCGACGGGTTATCTGGACGAGGAGGCAGAAGAGATCTTGGGCGCCTATCGGCGAAAGGCCCTTTTGGACAGACGTCCGGAGTTTTTCGATGATTTCCCTGCCAATCAGCTGGCAAGGGATCTGCAGAACGGCTGGCAACTTCCGGCCAGACGCATCTACCGCAACTGGCTGCTTTACCTGGCGTCGCAGCGAGCCGAACGCTCAAAAGCGTTGCACTCCAACGGGACGTGCCGAACGAGGCCGCATTCCGGAATTTCGGCCCGTCAAAGTCGACACCGGTTGGTCGCCGTCCGATCCGGGGGTCCCCACGCGCCGGGCTCAAAGTCAGGGACACGAGTATGATGTCCGAAACAGGTACGAGAACGGCGCACCTTTATCCACCAGGGCCGGACGAGCCCTGCAGCCCAACTCAAGATCTCCTGAGCTGGATGAGCAAATGCTTCAAACGATACGGCAACATCTATAGGGCGTCTGTCTACGGTTCCGACGTGTATGTGATCAGTACTCCGGAGTACGCGGAGCACGTCCTTCGCAAGAATTGGCAGAACTACAAGAAAGGCCTGGCGATCAAGCGCATTGCCTGGCTCCTCGGTAATGGCCTTATGGTGAGCGAGGGAGAGTTCTGGAAACGTCAGCGGCGGATGATCCAGCCTGCTTTCCGCCACAACGCGATCGGAGCGTTCAGTCACGTCATTACAGCGGCCAATGTGGCGTTGCTTGAAAGATGGAAGCAGGCAGCTCGAGAGAAGAAGAGCGTCAATGCCACTCGCGACATCAGCCGCATGGTCGCGGAGTCGGTTCTCAGCGCAATCTTCGGAGCCGACTACGAATACGTGCGCCCGCATTTCAGTATTCTGACCGACGAGTCTGCGCGCAACCTCGAGTTTGCGAAAGAGTTCAGGTCTTTGGGAGAAATCGTGAGCCGGGTTGCCGCCGAAAGGAGGAAGAAGAACATCAGATCCGCCGACATGCTCGGCATGCTTATGGAAGCGCGCGACCGGGACAGTGGCCAAATAATGCCAGACCGCCAATTGGTCAACGAAACGATGACCCTGATTGTCGCCGGACACGAAACGACGGCTTCCACCCTGAATTGGATCTGGTACTTGCTCTCTCAGCACCCGGAGGTCGAGGAAAAATTATGGAGGGAGCTCGACAATGTGCCTGCGAGCGAGCTTCCTGACCTCAATGATCTCGGGAGGTTTAGCTACACGCGGCGCATTATTGAGGAGGCGCTACGCCTGTATCCGCCCGGCTGGCTGATGACGCGCAGGGCGCTGAAGGACGATTACCTTGGCGACTATTTCGTGCCTGCCGGAACTGAAGTATATATTTCCACTTACCACATCCAGCGACACCGCAAGCTCTGGGAAGCCGCGGATAGTTTCCGTCCGGATCGCTTCGGTCCCGATTTCTTGCAGGAACGACATCCGCCGACGATGCTCCCGTTCTCCGTAGGGCCGAGGAACTGCATCGGTGAAATCTTTGCGCGCCTCGAAATGCAGATTCACCTGGTGATGATCGCCAGGCAGCTGCGGCTGGGCTACGATGAAGAGAAGCCTCCCGAGCTGGAGGCTGCCGTGAACTTGCGCAGCAAGCATGATTTCGTCATGACCCCGGAGATCAGAGCTTCGGCGAATGGTTATGAAATCCGCCGGCGGGGACCAGAGACGCGAGCGATGAGTTCCGGGGGAGGGGCGTGAACCCGGCGCCTCGCGGCCGCCGGGAAGGGTGAAAGCCTCAGGGGCCGATGTCGAAGAGCGCTATCTCTGTATAAGCCAAATCTCCCAACCGCGGCCGATCCGATCCGCGGAAATATCTATTGGCCTTCCCTGGGAAGTATTTGCCGACCAGTCCGTCAATTGGTCCGTTCGCGTCGAGCAATACCACGACATGCCAGGTATGCCGGGCAAGAAATAAGCCTATCGGCCGCGCAAAGCGTACGAAGTCATCCACACTGCGGCAATAGACAAGTTGCGCGCATGGAACCCTGCTGAATTGCCGGATTCGAAATACAAAAGGATAAGCATCTTGAGGTGTAATGCACCACAGACTGATGCATCCGCAATCTGCGTGCTCGAGCAGCAGGTCGCGATCGTGTGGATCCAATCGAACATCAAGCTTGGTGTGCACATCGACGACCCTTGCGGGCGCCTCCTTGCTAGCTCGACCGAGCAAGGGAATTGAGGCAAAGAGTCCACCGCAATATCTGACGTAGCTCAAGGCTTCTATCATGCGAAATGTATTTTTCGCCGGCGTCAGGTTGAGCACCGTGGCCTCCTTGAAATCGGAGGCCTTTTTTATGAGCTGTGGCGCGCACATTCTAAATGCCGGATCAACATACAAGCCTAACCCGTTGCAACGGATCTTGGCTTTGCCATTTTCCCAGACTGTCGAGAATATCAAGAGCAAGATACCAACAAGCTCGCCGTCAATGTCGATCACATATCCGTAGCGTGGCAATTCTTCTGCGGGCAGTAGTCGGTGACTCAAGCAGGAGAAAATATCCTCCCAGAAACTGCGAGGGCGCCCTGACCCATATCCGCCGGTCAGCAGGTCTATGGCCGCCGGGATGTCGGCATCAGTTATGAGACGGATTTTGATGCAGGACAACGCCTACCAACCTCTCAACCCCATGCGACCGTGATCTCAATTTTCGCACTCGGGAGCACAGGCGCACTCGAATTCCAATACGCCAGGGCCCCACGAGCACTGCCAACGAATCTTGCCAGTGCTCTTTCGCCAGTAGATGCGGAAATTGACGCCGGCCGGGGGAAACAAAAAGGGTCGAAGAAGTTCGCCTTCATTTGAGCGAGCACATATAATCTCGCTTTCATGCGCTTTGAGTTTCTCCAGCAAATCGTTGTAGGCCAAATCCTTCGTATCTCCGTAGCCGACTACGGCCCTCGCATCATTGACGTACTGTCTTTCGGAAGAACGAGCCATTGACCATCTCTCGACCGAGCGAACCACCACTGCGTGCCACAAGGTCAGCTGCAAACTTACCTGACCACGGCTCGGGTAAGTAGCTCCACTTCGGAGGTACCCCGCTGGAAAGCGTGGACTTTCCGACGTCCACCTTTACGCTCCCGACCAGGCAGGTTCGGTCGGCTAGGTTGTCTCCCGACCGCGCCTTGTTCCGGCGGTAGGCGGTCGCTGTCCCGGAGATTGCAGCAACGGAGGCCGGACCGGTCGACCGCAAGGCGCTTTCCGCGAAGGCTATGGTCCACGGACCTAAGTCCGTCGCGCATACATGGAGGTTCGTCATGGTCTCCGCCACCAATTCCATCAGCCATTCGAGGACATGGACATTCTTCCGAGGCCAGTGGCACGAGGGCAATGTGCCGATCATGGGGCCACGCACCCATGGGCTCTGGCTCGCCTCGACCATCTTCGATGGTGCGCGCGCTTTCGAAGGCGTTATGCCCGACCTCGATCGTCATTGCGCCCGCGTCAATCAATCTGCGGTCAACTTCGGGCTAAAACCGGTCGTCGATCTCGACACGTGGCTCGGACTGGTGCGCGAAGGTATCGCCCGTTTCCCGGTCAATGCCGAACTCTACATCCGCCCGATGTACTGGCCGCAGAACGGCATCGGCGGCGGTGTGCTGTTCGATCCGGAAACGACGGACTGGTGCCTTTGCATCTACGAATCGCCGATCCCGGAGCCCGTCGGCAGCGCGATCACCCTGTCGCCGTTCCGCAGACCGACCGCCGAATGCGCGCCGGCCGATGTCAAGGCCTCCTGTCTTTATCCGAACAGTTCGCGTGCGCTCAGGGAAGCCGCCTCGCGCGGCTTCCAGAATTGCCTGATGCTGGACATGCTCGGTAACGTCGCGGAGTTCGGCAATTCGAACGTGTTCATGGCGAAAGACGGCGTTGTCTTTACGCCTGCGCCGAATGGCACGTTCCTGAACGGAATCACGCGGCAGCGCGTGATCGAACTTTTGCGCGGTGACGGCATCACGGTGTTGGAGGCAACGCTGCGCTACTCCGATTTCGTCAGTGCGGACGAGATCTTTTCGACCGGCAATTTCGCAAAAGTCGCGCCCGTGATCCGGATCGACGACCGGCAACTCAGGCCAGGGCGCTTTTACGCGCGGGCACGAAAGCTGTATTGGGATTTTGCCCACGGAATGAAGCTTGCTGCGTGAGAGGGCATCACTGGGCAACATTGCGAGAGGATAGGGCGCGACTCTATATCAGCTTTCGCGGTTCGCTCTGGTGAGCCAAGAAGCATTGCGAAATGTAAGGGGATGCGCGTGACGGCGAGCAGGAGGACCTTCCTTGCTGGCACCTATTCAGCGGCGACCCGGCCCGTGCGGCGGGGGCGTTCCTCGTCGGATGTGACGAAGAGGTGGCCTGCGTGCTTGATCACGTTGTCGGTCGTCTCGCGGATATGGCGCTCGATCAGCTCCTCGGCCTTCGCGGCATCGCGCGCGACGACCGAATCCATGATCATCTTGTGCTCGACATCCTTGGCGCGCCATTTGGTCCGGAATTGCGAGGACATGCGGCGGTAGCGGTGCGCGCGTTCGAACAGCTTCTGGCGGATCTCCAGGAGGTTGGGCGAGCCGCACGCGGCAACAAGCGAAAAATGAAAATCGCCGTGGAGCTTGCCCCATTCTTCCGAGAGATAATAATTGGAGCCGAGCCGGTTCTGCAGGCGATCCATCCGGTGGAATGCGCCGATGATGTCCGCCTCCCAGGCGTCGTCGCCGTTCTTGATCGCGAGCGCTACGCATTCGCGCTCGATGAGCACGCGGACATAGGTGAGGTCGTTGAGATCGTCGATCGAAACCGGCGCGACGACGAAGCCGCGCTGATCCTCCGCGATGACGAGCCCTTCGGCCACGAGGCGCGACAGCGCCTCCCTCAGCGTCGAAAAGCTCACCGCGTACATGTCTCGTAGCGCCTCGAACCGCA
Source organism: Bradyrhizobium sp. USDA 3311 (assembly GCF_054062495.1). Lineage (NCBI taxonomy): Bacteria > Pseudomonadati > Pseudomonadota > Alphaproteobacteria > Hyphomicrobiales > Nitrobacteraceae > Bradyrhizobium > Bradyrhizobium sp. USDA 3311. The sequence continues at coordinate 4,154,600 of NZ_JBSSFI010000001.1, forward strand.
GCTTGGCGCCGGGCTTGAGCGTGCAACTGATGATGTCTGCGCGCATCCGGTGGAGCACGTCAGCCGCGCGTGTTTCACCTGCTGGCTTGACCCTCTCACGCATCCGACGCCGTCCTGCCATCCCTCTGCTGCCAGTCAGTATCATCGATTTTCGAAAGAATATCAAACAGTTCGGGCTGCCGTTGCCCGGTTGGCACGGCGGTATCCACGGTGTTGAACGGATCGAAGCCTGCAGCAAGCGACGGGATTGCTGCGAACTCTCCGAACAGCTTCGGGTCCCATCGTCGGCGAGCAGGATCGGACGAAGTTGCGTAATTTCGAAATAATACCATTTCATCGAAAATATGTTTGTGCGCATTGCCCTGATGCGGTATCAGGACATCAAACATCGTCGAGCCCTAGGAGGGGAGCAATGCCGCCTATTGTTCATGCGGTCGGGCACGTGAAAATCAACACCACGGCGATCGAGGCCGTGGTCCGGGACGCGACCGAAATCCTCGGCTTGCAGATCACCTACACGGACGAGGGGCAGACCTGGTTGAGCTCCAACGGGCGCGCGGCGGAACTGGTGCTGCTCAGGTCGCACGAGAATGCGACCCATACGATCGGATTGGAGGCGCTCACCGTCGATGCCGTCCGCGAGGCGGAGTCGCGCGTCGAGAGCGCCGGATGTCGCGTCATCTCGCGTAAACCCAGCCTCGATTGCATGGCCGCGGGCGTCACCTTCGCCACGCCGGAAGGGCTGCGCTTCGAGGTGCATACGCCGACGCGCGACCAGATCTACGGCCGGCGCTATCCGACCCACGGCGTCGGACCGAACCGCATGGATCATCTCAATCTGACGTCGCCCGATCCGATTGCAACGCGCCAGCAGCTCGAGAGGATCTGCGGCCTCCGCATATCCGAACGCATGGTCGACGACAGCCTGAGCTGGATGTACGGCGGCAATCGCCAGCATCACATCGTCGGCGTCGTTCGCGGCAAGGTGGGGCTGCACCACTACTCCTTCGAGTTCAGGGAGTTCAACGACTACCTGAAGCTCGGTGACCTGCTTGACCGCTTCGACAGGCAGATGCTGTGGGGGCCGGGCCGGCATCGGCCGGGCGACAACACCTACGCCTATTACACCGATTCCAGCGGCGCGATGATCGAGTGCTCCGGATCGATGGCGTTCATCGCTGACGACGCCGGCTTTGTGCCGAATGTCATCACCAATCTCGAGCGCCCGGGCAATGTGCGCTGCATGAATGTCTGGGGCACGCCCGCGCCGCTCGAATGGCGTCAGTTCCACTTTCCCTTCACCGCCATCACCTGACGGGAAGTCGGGCAGCCTTGCCCGTGTGCGCACTGCGTGAGCGCGCCGCCCCTGTCGCAGCCTACGAGAGAGATTTCAATGCAAGAGAAGCACACCTTCCGGTCTGACGGGCTCAAGCTATCGGCCGTACTGCACGTGCCGGACGCGAGAAAGCCGGGCCAGCGGCTGCCTGCCTTCATCGTCCTGCACGGCTTTGTCGGATCGAAGGACGAATCCCACGCCGAAATCCAGGCGCGCATGCTCGAGCAGATGGGATATGTGGCGCTTCGCTTCGATTTCCGCTGCTGCGGGGAGAGCGAAGGTGAACGTGCGCAGGTGCGCTGCTTCGACCAGGTCGCGGACGCCAAGAACGCGCTGACGTTCCTTGCGGAGAGGGAAGAGGTCGATCCCGGGCGGATCGGCGTGGTCGGCCATAGCTTCGGCGCGGCCGTCTCCGTCTACGCCGCCGGCGTCGACGATCGCTTCGCCTGCGTGATCTCGTCCTGCGGCTGGGGCGACGGGGAGCGGAAATTCCGCGGCCAGCATCCGACGCCCGAAGCCTGGGCAAAATTCACCTCGCTTCTGGAGAAAGGACGCAAGCAAAAGCAGGACACCGGCCAGAGCATGTGGATCTCCCGCTTCGATGCCGTCTCGATCCCGGAGCATCTGCGCAAGAATCTCTCGCCAAAGGCGATCATGGAGATTCCCGTCGAGACCGCGTGGAGCATGTACAATTTTCGTGCGGACGAGGTCGTCGGCAACATCGCGCCTCGTCCGATCCTGTTCCTGCACACCGCCAACGACACGATCACGCCGACGGAGCAGTCGATCCGCATGTTCGAGAAGGCCGGCCAGCCGGCCGAGCTCGTGCTGATCACCGGCACGTCGCATTTCCCGCTCGCCGAAGGCGATGCGCCGCGCACCAAGGCGATCATCAAAGGCTGGCTCGACAAGTTCTTCCCGTCTCCGCTCGGTGCCTGAGCATGACGGGCGCTTCAGACACGGTCGCGATCGGCGCCGATGCGCTCCGGCCGTTCGCGGCGGATCTTCTCAGGGCGGGCGGCTTCACGGCCGACCAGGCGGATCAGACGGCGGCCATGCTCGTCTGGGCCAATCTGCGCGGCGCCGATTCGCACGGGCTGTTGCGGATCCCGCGCTACGTCGAGATGGTCGAGCTTGGTCTGATCAATCCCGCCGCCGAACCGCGCCAGGTTTCGGGCAAGGGCGCGGTGGCGGTGATCGACGCACAACGCGCGCCCGGCGCCGTCGGAATGAGCCTTGCTGCGCGAAAAGCAAGCGAGCTTGCGGACACCCACGGGATCGGCTGGTGCGCGGTTCGCTCCATCAGCCACGCCGGCGCGATCGGATACTACGCGCATCAGGTCGCTCAGGCGGGACGGATCGGCATTGTTATGACGGCTTCGAAACCGCTGATGATCTATCACGGATCCAGCGCAGAGGGCGTCTCAACGAACCCAATCGCGATTGCCGCGCCGACCGGCAATCCCGATCGTCCCTTGCTCCTCGACATGTCGACGGCATCGGTGGCGCTCGGAAAGATCATGGCTGCGAGGGATGCCGGTCAGCCGATTCCGGTTGGCTGGGCTGTCGATGGGAATGGCCAGGCGACAACGGACCCGCGCGAAGCAAAAGCGGTCCTTCCGATGGCCGGTCCCAAGGGTTCGGGCCTCTCTCTGATGATAGAGGTTCTCGCCAGCGTCCTGACGGCCAACCCACTCATCGCCGTGGCGCTCGTCCACGGCGGCGATCCAGGCGGCAACGGTCTGGTGGCTGTGCTCGACCCGTCGGCCTTCGGCGGCAACTTCACCCTTGAAGTCGATCGGCTCAGCGCGGCGATCAAGAGCCTGCCGCCCGCGGCCGGGGCGGACAGCGTATACCTGCCGGGCGAGCGCGGCTTTGAGGAAATGGAAAGACGGTCGCGCGCGGGGATTCCGCTCGCGCGGGGAACTGTTTCGCGATTGCTGGCGCTCGCCTCGAAACTGAATGTGGCGGTGCCCGAAGGCGTTGCCTAGTCGAGGACCCTCGGGCGCACCCCGGGCCGACTTGGTCGCCCTTATCGGCGTGAAATCGCGTGTTTTGGCGATCCGTCGCCGACCGTTCCGTCACGCATCCCCACCTGCCTGCGTTGCGCGCGGGAGCCCAGCGTTTCCGTCAACCCTGATCTCGACGACATCGGGACGTGGATCGGTATACTGCCACCATGTACCGGAACAAGGATCAGATGATGGACGATACGATTGGCTTCCCCGACCCCGGCCTTGACCTGTCCGACGGTTTCAAGCCGCACACCTCGCATTGGGGCGTGTTCTCGGCGCGCAACGGCGCAGCCGGCCTTGAGGTCAGGGCCTATGCGGGCGATCCTGATCCGAACGGCATCATCGACAATTTCCCCGGCGCACTGCGGCACCAGGCGCGCATCGCCCAGCCGGCGATTCGCCGCGGCTGGCTCGAGCGAGGTCCCGGTCCGGACGATCGCCGCGGCCGCGACGAATTCGTCTCCGTGAGCTGGGAGAAGGCGCTCGACCTCCTCGGCGACGAGCTCGGCCGCATCCGCGACACGCGCGGGCCCGGCGCCGTGTTCGGCGGCTCCTATGGCTGGTCGAGCGCGGGCCGCTTCCACCACGCGCAGAGCCAGGTGCATCGCTTCCTCAATATCGCGATGGGCGGCTATGTGCGTTCGGTGAATTCCTATTCCTCGGGCGCCTCCTCGGTGCTGCTGCCGCAGATTCTCGCGGGCTACGAAGACATCACCAAGCGCAACGTCACCTGGGAGCAGATCGCGACTGAGACGGACATCGTGCTGGCATTCGGCGGCATGGCGCTGAAGAACTCCATGGTGGCCGGCGGCTCGATCAGCAAGCATGTCGAGCGCGGCGCCATGGCGGCGGCGCACCGGCGCGGCTGCGAGTTCATCCTGGTCAGCCCGCTGCGTGAAGACCTGCCGGTCGAGGCCGGTGCCGAATGGACGACGTGCGTGCCCAGCACCGACACCGCGCTGATGCTCGGCATCGTCCACACGCTGGTCAGCGAGAACCTGCACGATCAGGCCTTCCTCGATCGCTACACCGAAGGGTGGCCCGTCTTCCTGCGTTATCTCACCGGGGAGAGCGATGGCCAGCCGAAGAGCGCCGAGTGGGCCGCCGCGATCTCAGGCGTTGACGCGGACACGATCCGCACGCTCGCCCGTCGCCTTGCCGGAAGGCGCGCGCTCATCACCGTCTCGCATTCGCTCCAGCGCGCCGAGCATGGCGAGCAGCCGGTGTGGATGGGCATGGTGCTGGCGGCAGCCCTCGGCCAGATCGGCTTGCCCGGCGGCGGCTACGCCTATTCGCTCGGGGCGATCGGCTATTACGGCCGCCGCGTCAACGACGTGCCGGGGCCGACGCTCGGGCAGGGCCGCAACGGCGTCCGTGATTTCATCCCGGTCGCGCGCATCGCCGACATGCTGCTCAATCCCGGAACCACCTATCGTTACAATGGCGAGACGCGCACCTATCCGGATATCCGTCTCGTCTACTGGGCCGGCGGCAATCCCTTCCATCACCACCAGGACATCAACCGCCTGCGCAAGGCTTTTGCGCAGCTCGATACCTTCGTCGTGCACGAGCTCGCCTGGACTGCGACGGCGCGCCACGCCGACATCGTGCTGCCGTCGACCATGACGCTCGAACGCGAGGACATCGGCTATTCCAGCAACGATCCCCTCATGGTCGCGATGCACCGGATCGCCGAGCCGTTTGGCCTCGCGCGCGACGACTACGAGATTTTTGCCGATCTTGCCGAGCGTCTCGGGGCGCGCGAACCCTTTACCGAAGGACGCACGTCGCGGGAGTGGCTAAAACATCTCTACGAGCCGACCCGGGCCTCGCTCGCCATGCGCGACCTTGAAGCGCCGAGCTTCGACGAATTCTGGCAGCGCGGCAGCCTGGTCGTGCCGCAGCAGCCCGACGACGGCGGCCGATTGCGCCGCTTCCGCGAGGACCCGGTCGCTCACGCCCTGCCGACGCCGAGCGGCCGCATCGAGATTTTCTCGACGAAGATCGCCGGCCATGGCGATGCGGATTGTCCGGGCCATCCGGTCTGGCTCGACAAGACCGACATGCCCAAGCCCGGTGCGCCATGCTTCCTCGTTGCCAACCAGCCGGTGACGCGCCTGCACAGCCAGCTCGATTTCGGCGGACATTCGCTTGGTGCCAAGCATCGCGGCCGCGAGGTCGCGCGCATGAACCCGGTTGATGCCGACGCGCGCGGCATCAAGGACGGCGACATCATCCGCCTGTTCAACGAGCGCGGCGCCTGCCTCGCCGCGGTCCACGTCACCGACGGCATCGCGCCCGGCGTGGTCCAGCTCCCGACCGGCGCCTGGTACGACCCGATGGACCCCGAGGACGACGCGCCGCTCTGCGTCCACGGCAATCCGAACGTGCTCACCCGCGACGTCGGCACCTCGTCCTTCGCGCAGGGCTGCACGGGGCAGCTGACGACGGTGGAGGTGGAGAAATTCACCGGCAATCTGCCGCCGATCCGGGCGTTCGATCCGGTGTAGCGGGGCGTTCGCCTCTTGCCCCGTCATTGCGAACGGAGCGAAGCAATCCAGAGTCTTTCCGCGGTGGCAGTCTGGATTGCTTCGCTGCGCTTGCAATGACGATGTGGAGGCTGTGAGCGCAACTTCATCCCCGTCAACAGACAAAGAAGAGGGGCCGTCCTGTGTGGGAGCAGGGACGGCCCCGAGTGGCTCGTAGGCCCGGGAGGACGAGGGCGCGAGCCGGCGCAAGTGGCAGGGCACTTACGTTCGAAACGTTGCAGACCAAACCAGACGCGTATTCCGCAACGCCATGTCGCCTGCCGTGTCGAAAGGACGAGCTACGCGGCCGCGCTGGCCATCCAGTCCCTCTCTGCAGCAGGACGGCGCCGCGGCAGCGCTTCCGCTGCGAGAGGCTCGGCCTTGCTGGCGAGGCGCCAGCGTGCCGGAGACTGGCCGCTGATGCGCTTGAAGACGGTCGAAAAATGCGCCTGGGTGCTGAACCCGACGGCAAGTGCGATTTCGGCCAGTGGCCGCCCGGTCGTCGCGAGCAGCGTCTTCGCATTCTCGATCCGGTGATTGAGCAGATATTCGCGCGGACGGTAGCCGGTCGCGGCGCGGAACTGTGCTGCGAAGTGCATTCTGGACAGGCCGGCGACATTGGCGAGTTCGGACAGGCTGATGCAGCGGTCGAAATTGTCCGCGATATATTGCTCAACGCGCCGCAGCCGCCATTTCGGCAAGGCGTTGACCCTGGCACGCGGCGGCTCCAGCCGGGCCAGATGCATCGCAAGGGTCTGGCCGACGCAGCGTGTGAACTCCCGGTCCGCGGCATCGCCATGCTCGGTCAGCGCCCTGGCGAGCTCGGCCGCGAGCGGGTCGCGCAGCAGGACGAGGTCGCCAAGTCCTTCCGCGGCAGGCGATTGCGCCGGGAAATGATCGGCGGAGATATGGAAGTGCAGGAAAGCGCAGGGCGCCTGGAATTGTGCGGCGAGAGGCTTCGACGGTGCGCTGACATAAAGCGTCCCTGCGGGCATGGTGCCGTCGAAAATCACCTGGCGGTCACGGGTCAATTTCGCACGCGTGGTCTTCAGGGCAATTCCGACGAAGTAGCGATCTTCCGGCGTCGTCGCCTCGTGCGACGAGCTGTCTCTGAAATCCTCCCATCGCGAAATCGTGATGTCCTCGATCGCCGCCTCAAGGCCGCGGTCGATCCGGCGCCACCCGCGTTCCCTCGGGATCGCCTGTGCTGCCTGGCGGAGCTGGTGATCGCGCGGCTCGGCCTGAAGATCAATCCAGGCAGGCGCCGCCTGCAAGTCGGTAAACATCGCTCGTCCTCTCTTGGCATCGCGGCCGCTGGCGGCGACCGGCAAACCCCCAAGCCCAAAGCTTTCGACAAGGCTTTCGAGAAGGTTTTCCATGCTCAGAGGATAGGCGTGAGCCGAACAAGAAGCCCGTTAGTGATGATTAGGATGTGTTAGATTTTGTGTGCGCGAACATGGTGTGACAGCCCGTCGCAGAGAGGTCGACTTTCTCAAATGTTTCAAGTCTTTGCGCCGATTGGCGTGGCGCGAGGATGGTGCCGGACCTGATGTGGCGATCGACCCACCGGTGCGAGGTTCGCGCTCGGCGTTCACTGGAGATCGCCTCGGCGCTCGATATGGCGCGCCGCGCGTCTCGATGCGGTGGAGGTGGTCGTCAGGATGAGCGAGAAGTGAATGAGCTTTCGGCAGGACATGGCCCCCGCAGCAGTGGATCATGACGTCGAGAGCCGCGCCGGCGGAAGCCGTCCGCGCCTCCTGCTTTCGTCTTCAGCCCTTGTGTCCGTCCAGTCGCGCTAGGAAGTCGCGGACGAGCGACGCGATCTCGTCGGTCGCCTCGTCCAGCGCGAAGTGACCGGCTTCGAGGATGTGAACCTCCGCCTCCGGAACATCGTCGCGATAGGCCGTGGCGCCGGCGACGGCGAAGGATGGATCGTATTTGCCCCAGACCACCAGCGTCGGTGGCCGCGTCTTGCGCAGCCAGTCCTGCCATTTGGGATAGGACGCGACGTTGGTCCGGTAATCCAGGAACAGCGTGGTCTGGATCTCGGCCTGGCCCGGGCGCGTCAGAAACGCGTATTCGTCGGTCCATGTATCCGGATCATAGCGTTCCGGGCGCGGGCTGGAACCGAGGTGCCGCTGGCGTGTCGCCTCCAGAGAGGTGAAGTTGGCCTTGAGCGCCTCGAGTTCGTGCGCCGGATCCGCCCAGTATCTGCGACGCGCTTCCCAGAGCGGGCCCAGCCCCTGCTCATGCGAAACGGCGTTCTGGATGATGATGGCGCTGGTACGTTCGGGATGCGCCAGCGCCATGCGGAAGCCGACGGGGCCGCCGTAATCCTGCATGAACAGCACGTAGCGGCTCAGGCCGAGCTTCGCCGTGAGCTCGCCGATCACGCCGGCGATGTTGTCGAACGTGTAGGCGAAGCCGGACGGCGGCGGCGCGCTGCTGTTGCCGAAGCCGGGATAGTCCGGTGCGATCAGGTGATATTTGTCGGCCAGCAGCGGCAGCAGGGGCTCCCACATCCGCGAGGAGGAGGGGAAGCCGTGCAACAGCAGCACGGTCGGCGCGTCGGCCGGCCCGGCCTCGCGGTAGAAGATCTTGAGGCCCCGGATCTCGACGGTGTGATAGCTGATCGAGCGCCGGCTCGACCGCAGCTCCTGCGCCGAGGCCTGCACGGTCGCGCAGGCAAGGGCAGCAGAGAGGGCGAGGGTGGCTGGAATGCTCATATGTCGTCGCTCCGATGTCAGGCCGCCGCGCGATCGCCCGCACCGGCGCTCGCGCGCGCGGCAGCTTCGGCCCGCCGCACGACGTCCGTGAGCTCGGGTGTAAAGCTTTCCTCGCCGTCCTCGATATGTCCCGTCAGCCGCGCGGTGATCTCCTGGAACACCCAGCCGTTGCCATCGGGATCGCTGAACGAGGCGTAGGAGGCGTAGCTCTTGCGCTGCGGGTTCGGGCCGGCGGCAAGGTCCTGCACGCTGGCATGATGGAATATGCCGCCGGGGTCGTGGAACGGCTCGCCGACGGTGATGCCGCGACGGCGCAGGTCGTCGCATGCGGCCTCGATGTCGGACACGATGAGATGGAGCCCCTTCACGGAGCCGGGAGCAGCAATCGTGAGGTTGCTGCCGAAAATGACCGAGCAGCCCGAGCCGGGAGGCGTGAACTGGATCACGCGATAATTGCTTGGGCCCTGATAGTCGATGTCGAGCCGCCAGCCGAGGTCGGCATAGAAGCGCTTGGCGCGCTCGACGTCCGAGACCGGGAGGACGACGACCTCGATCTTCATATCGACCGTATCGGTGGCCGCGGGTTCGCGAAGCCCGGCCTCGAGGATGTCGACGTCCTGCTCGACGGTCCCGCCGCTGATGCCGACGCCGGCGACGAGCTGTCCGTCGATGTGCAGCGGCGCGCCGCCGCCATCGAGCAGAAGCGTCCGCCCGCAACTCCCATCAGGGGAAACAGCGCCTGTCCGGGCTGGACCATCGGAGAGAGTTCCGCCGTTCGCAGTCCCACCAGCGCGGACGTATAGGCCTTCCGCTCCGACAGCTCGAGCGAGAAGGTCGGCGCGCCGCTCATACGGTGCTTGAGAATGATGTTGCCGTGAATGTCGATGATGCAAACCGCCATCGGAACTGTGGCGCGGGCAGCTTCCGCTTCGATGCGCTCTGCGATCGTCTTCGCATAGGAAAGCAGGTCCATGATCGTGTCCTCTCCGAGGAATATCGCGGCGTCGGGAGGCGCCGTCGCGGGCGCCTCCCGAGATGCGACCGCATCCAGAATTTTACGAAGCCTTCGCCATCGGCTTGCCCTTGAGGGCGGCGAGCAGCGTCTGCGCGGCGGGGCCCGACGAATGCGGATTCTGTCCCGTGATCAACTGGCCGGCGCTGACGACGTGCACGCCCCAGTTTGCCGTTTTCGAGAAGACGGCACCGAGCTTCAACATCTCGTCCTCGACGAGGAAGGGAACCACCTTGGTCAGGCCCACGTCCTCTTCCTCGCCGTTGGTGAAGCCGGTCACTTCCTTGCCCTGGACCAGCGGCTTGCCATCGGGCGTCTTGACGTGGCGCAGCGCTCCGGTCGAATGACACACGACGGCGATGGTCTTGCCGGCGGCGAGGAAGGACTCGATCAGCTTGACCGAGTTCTTGTCTTCGGCGAGGTCCCACATCGGGCCGTGGCCGCCCGGATAGAACAGCGTGTCGAAGTCTTCCTGCCGGACGCTGTCGAGGCGGACGGTCTCGTCGAGCTGGGCCTCGGCCGCCGCATCGTTCTCGAAACGCACCGTCAGGTCGGTGCGGAACTCGGGCTCGTTGCTCTTGGGGTCGAGCGGCGGACGTCCGCCCTTGGGCGAGGCGAGCGTGATCTCCGCGCCGGAATCCTTGAAGACGTAGTAGGGGGCTGCAAGCTCTTCGAGCCAGAAGCCGGTCCTGCGTCCGGTGTTGCCGAGCTGGTCGTGGGAGGTGATGACCATCAATACTTTCATGACACGGATTCCCTTGATTGCGTTTGCTGAATGACGCGCTCCCTCCTGGTGGAGCACATCGGTGCAAGTCTTCGTCGAGCTGCTGCGTTCGTTCGCCGCTCGCAAGCGTAATCTGCACCCAAGTTGGGCCGTTGGCTCGTTATGTGGTGTTAGACGTTGCGAGGGCGGCGTGTCGCCGCGGCTACTCGAACACGGCGTCGAATATCTCGACGTCCATCAGCACGGGCCTGGCAATCACGGTTCCATCAGCCTGCAGCGTCTGCACGCGCCGAAGCGTCGGCACCACGATGCCGGCGAAATTGTCATGGGCCCAGGAATAATGCGCTACCTTCATCCCGAAGAGATCGTGATCCGTCCGCCGTTGCAAAGCGCTCTGGTCGAAATAGAAGATCTGCTCGGGTGCGAGGGTGATCAGGTGCGCGGGGAATTGCGCCCGCAGCCGCCGCCAGGTCTCAGTGCCTTCAGACCACGGTGACAGCTCCTCCAACACGACATCGGGATGAGCGAGCAGGAATGGAATCGTCAGATAGTTCCAGATCGCGACGCCGCAGAAGAAGACGAGATGCAGTTCGTCCGCAAGCGCGGGGGCACTGGCCTCGGGAAATGCAAGGCTCGGATTGCGCCAGGTCCGCAGCACCTCGCCATCCAGGCTTTCGATCGTGATCGCGTCCGGTTGAAAGGAGCCTGAGTGTTCTCCCCCGGTGATGCCGGTGAAGCGGACGGATTGCGTCCGGGTCGAGCCTTCCGCGGTCACATCCTTGAATTCTCTGGCATGTCCGGCACTGGAGAACAGCATTCCGCCGACGGAAAGGTGGAGCGTGAAACGGTTCAAGCTGCTCCAGCGGTCCAAACCGCCACTAGCATCGATTACATCGTGAAGGAGAGCCATGTCCCGCCATATCCACCGTGAAACGTCACCACCATGGCGGGGCGGATGCGGCTTGGCGTGTTAGAAGTTGTTAGGAGTTGCGAGCAGGCAGTATGGCGGTATCTTGTTGAAGATACTCTCAATTCAGCGCGCCCAGGAGCTCCCTGGCGGCGACGAGATCACGGGTCTGGAGGCCCTCTTGGTACCGCGCGAGGAGCGGCGCGAGCAGATCGCGTGCGTCGCCGGCCTTTCCGGCATGACGCCAGACGCGGCCGAGGCTGATCGCCCCCCGCAGCTCCCAGCCGAGCGCGCATTGCCGGCGTGATAGATCGAGCGACTTCCGGAAGTAATTCTCGGCCCCCGCGGCATTTCCCGACCCGGCCAGGATGTCGCCCTTGACCCTGAGCATCTCCGGCATGTCGAAGGATTCGCCGTGCTCGGGGATCTGGGCGATGGCCTCATCGATCGTACGCAAGGCCTCATCGGGCTGGTTCTGCGCCACGAGACCCTCGGCAAGCGCGGTCGCAAACACCGTCGTCATGATCCGGTGCCGTGTGGCGTATAGCGTAGCCTGGCTGCGGCGAAGATGCTCGATCCCGCCGGCGACGTCGCCGCGGCGAAGCAGCAGCTCGCCCTTCTGGCCGATGCCGACCGCGTGGTAGGGGCCGAGGAAGTGCCGCGCCGAATGGTCGATCAGCCGCTCGATCAGGCTTTCGGCACTGGCCCAGTCGCCCACCCAGAGGAACACGTAGATGGTCCAGATCAGGGAAATGCCGAGGGTGAGCGGCTGTTCGAGCAGCTCGGCCTCGCGCACCGTGTATCTGGCCGCCTCGACGGCCCGATCGGGCCGGCCGGTGAGCCAGAGCCCGCGCGCCAGCGCCACCAGTGCAACGATGCGGTCGTCATAACCGAGATGGCCGATGTTCAGCCGCTGCGAGCCGGGATTGTGCACCATCGCGCTCTCGCAGAACTGCACGGCCTTGTCCTGGTTGCCGATCAGATGGTGGGCGACGCCGAGCATCCATTCCACGTTCAGTGTGGCGGCTGGATCATTCAGCTTCCGCGCGACGCCTTCGCCCTGCTCGCCGGTTCCGAGCGCGCCGTGAAAATCTCCGACCCTGGTCAGGTAGATGTGCAAGCCGCGCAGCAGCCAGAGCTGCCAGTGCAGGTCCTCGAGCTCTCTGGCAAGCTGGAGGCTGCGCGTGAAGGCGGAGCGGACCGCCTCCGTATTGCCCTGCGTGAACATCACGGAGACGCCGAGCGCGGCCTGCAACGTCATCTCCTGGCGGCCGTCGATCACGCCCTCATCGAGAGATACAAGCGCCTGCTGTGTCCAGCGGTAGCATTCCGTCAGCAATGTCAGCTCGAGGAAGAACTGGGCCGCTGAGGCCGCCAGATCCACGCCGATCGTCCGGTCGCCGCCATCCGAGAAGCTCCAGGTCAGCGCGGCCCTCACATTGGGCAGGTGGTCGGCATAGGGAAGGAAGCCGCCCGCGCTCTGCATGCCCGTGGATTTGAGCGCGATGTCGTGCAGGAAATCGCGGAAATATTCGGCGTGGGCACGCGCGACGCGGGCCGCTTCGCCGCTCTCGACCAGCTTGCCGGCGACGAAGGTGCGGGTGGTGTCGAGCAGGCGATAGCGCAGCCGCCGCTCCGCGGGCGAGGTCGCGATCAGGGACTTGGAGAGCAGGTTCGAGATGGCTTCGACGGCCTCGGATTCGCCGATACCCTGGCAGGACGCGACGGCAAGCGCGGCTTCCAGGGTGAAGGGCCCGACGAATACCGATAATCCGCGCAGCGTTGCGCTTTCGGCTGCCGGCAGCAAATCGTAGCTCCAGGCGAGCGCGGCGCTCAGGGTCTGGTGCCGCGGGATTGCGCTGCGCCGTCCCCGCCACAGCAGCGAGAAGCGGCTGTCCAGCAGCGAGGCGGTCCCGGCAATGCCATAGGCGTTCACGCGTCCGGCCGCGAGCTCGATCGCCAGCGCAATGCCGTCCAGCCGCCGGCAGATCTCGGCGACGAGCGGCGCATCCTCCTCGCTGAGCTCGAATTCGCTCAGGCTCTCGGCAATGCGTTCCACGAAGAGTTGGCTTGCGGGATAGGCAAGGATGTCGGCGATGCCGAGCCCGTCGCGCTCTGGCGGGCAATCCAGCGGAAACAGCCGATGGACGCGCTCACCTTCGCTGCGAAAGGATTCGCGGCTGGTGGCGAGAATATGGAGCTCCGGCGCCTCCTGGACGAGCCGCTCGGCCACCGGTGCGAGCTCGTCGAGGATGTGCTCGCAACTGTCGAAGACCAGCAGCGTCCGCCGGCTGCGCAGGAACGCCAGCAGGCCCGGCATCGGGTCGTCGGAATTGACGGTCAGGCCCAGGGTGGCCGCAATCGTTCCGGGAACGAGTCGGGCATCCGTCAGCGCTCCGAAATCGACGAAGCTCACCTGGCCGTCGAAGGCCGTGAGCTCGCCATGCGCGACGGCAAGTGCGACCGAGGTCTTGCCGATCCCGCCGGGGCCGACAATTGTGACGAAGCGATGCAGGGCAAGCTCGGCCGAAATCTTCTCGACGGCCTCGTCCCGCCCGATCATCCTCGCAAGCGGTGAGGGCAGCGCGTGGGGCGACGCGACAGGCGGGCTGGTCCGGCTCTCCGAAGGCGCCGGGTGAAGCAGCGGGGCGGTGAAACAATAGCCGCGTCCGGGGACGTTGACGACGTAGCGGGCACCTTCGCCGGCATCGCCTAAGGCCTTGCGCAGCGTCGTGATGTGGAAGCGCAGGCTGCCTTCGTCGACCGTCACGCCGGACCAGACCCGCTTGATCAACTCGCGCTTGTCAACGACCTCGCCGGCGCGCTCGGCGAGAAAAATGAGAATGTCGAGCGCGCGGCCGCCAAGGTGAAGCGGGGCGCCGTCCTTCTCCAGCAGCCGCGACTTTGCAAGCAGCCGGAATGGACCGAAAGCAATCGTCGAATCCTGGTCGTTAGTGTCCGGCACGGGCCAATGATTCCAGTGAAAGGGCTGGCGTATGCGCTTTGACCTACCTGAGCGAGGTTATCAGTAAACGGACCGAAAGTGGCGAAATCGCGTGGGGATCGGCCGAATGCAGGCGGGATACCCGTCGCGAATTTTGCTTAAACGCGAGCGGTTTATGACGCGACTGCGACAAATCGTCAGCAGGCTTGACCGTCGCGACGACGGCCTCCGCTGCCGGTTTGTGATGCCGCCGATCATAACAGAATCTTGCAACGTCTAACGGGCAAAACGCGCGCGATGCATCCAGTATGGCTTCCGAGTTAGGTCCTATTCCAATGGGAGGCTATCATGTCCGTTATCGGCTCCATGTCGGACGGCAGTGCCGTTCGATCTCAATTTGTCGCCAGCCTTGACGATCAGTCGCGTGATTGGGAACTCGTGCTGCGGGAGTCCCATCACCGCATGAAGAACACGCTGACGCTGCTGGGTGCGTCAGTCCGTCGCGACTTCACGCGGGCCGGCGCCAGGGACGTGTCGCTTGCGGTGGATCGGTTCGAGCGGCGCGTCGTTGCTTTCGGCAGGCTCTATCAGCTCCTGTCCGACAACGACGATGACTCGGCCGTCTCCGTCGGGGCTTTTTTCGAAAATCTCTGCGGAGCGCTCTCCGAAGCGGTGCTGGAGCCGGCGGGCGTCCGCTGCGAGGCCGCGATCGAGAGCGGCGTGCTGCCGGCATCGCAATGTCATCGGCTCGCGCTGATGCTGACGGAGCTGGTCACGAACGCGGCAAAGCATGCCTTCCCGAACAAGAATGGGGCACTGATCCGCATCGACATGGACAACCGCGACGGCGCCTGGGTCTGCACGGTGGCCGACAACGGGATCGGCGCCACCGGGCCGCTTCAGGGCACCGGCATCCGCATTCTCGAAGGGCTCGCACGCAGCATCCACGCGCGGTTGCATGGCGAGGCGGGGGAGGGCGGCACGCGGGTGACCATCGTGATGCCGGCTGCTTGAAGTTCGACTGTGTCCGGAACCGCTAACGAGCCCAAGCATTCGAGAACGAGCGACATTCGCCGTTCTGCGCAAAGTTGAGCCTGCAAAGCAAAGTTGAGCCTGCGAGAATGGGTTCGGTTGAGAGCCCGCGCCTCACATCAGGGAGTTCGACATGGCTACACTCGAAATCGATCGCGAAGCCGGGACCAGACCCTCACCGTCGCGCAGCGTTGATCTGAAGCTCGAGGTCGTCGTGATCCCGGTGTCCGACGTCGACCGCGCCAAGGCGTTCTACATGCGCCTCGGCTGGCGAATGGACGCCGACTTTGCCTCTGGCGACGATTGGCGCGTGATCCAGTTCACGCCGCCGGGCTCGGCCTGCTCGGTGATCTTCGGCAGGAACGTCACGGCGGCAGCGCCCGGCTCGGTGCGCGGCCTGTATCTGATCGTCTCCGATCTGGAGGCGGCACGACAAGATCTGCTTGGCCGCGGCATCGCGGTCAGCGAGCCGTTCCACGGCGGCGGCGACGTTCATGCCGGGCCGGACGAACCATACCTGTTCGGCAGTATCCGGGTCAGCGGTGTTGACCCGAAGCGCGGCAGCTACAGCTCCTTTGCCTCGTTCAGCGATCCCGACGGCAATGGCTGGCTGTTCCAGGAGATCACCACACGACTGCCCGGACGCATCGCGGCAGACGGCACGAATTTCCCCTCGCAGACCGATCTGGCGGCGGCACTGCGCCGCGCGGCGGTGGCGCATGGCGAGCATGAGAAGCGAACCGGCGGACACGACGACAACTGGGCGGACTGGTACGCCGACTACATCGTGCGCGAGCAGGCCGGTCAGCCGCTGCCGTCCTGAAGTTGCTGCATCCTCCATTCACGGCGTGCGATGACTTGGTCATCGCACGCCGTGTTGCGTTGTATCGCGCCCATCGCAGGATCGTCGATCGCTAGCCTCTAGCGCGCAGGCTCGCAACGGCTAACGCGGTCTAACAATCCATAACGAGCAAATCGGAAGTGCCTGCGCCAATCTCCTTGCACGACGAGCCGACGTCTCGATTTCGAATTCGGTCAACGGTGCCGACCAAAGCAAGGGAGATCCAACATGACCACGCAAGCACGAGCCGACATCCTCAACCCCGACCGCCGTCAATTGCTGGGCCAGGCCGCGATGACCGCGGTCGCCGCCAGCGTTGCGAGCCTGTTGCCGCTCCGTCCGGCAAAGGCGGCGGCGAGCGGCGCGATCCGCCCCTTCCACGTCAACGTGCCCGAGGAGGATCTGCTCGATCTGCGCCGGCGCCTCGCGGCAACGCGCTGGCCCGATCGCGAGATCGTCGCCGACCAGTCGCAGGGCGTGCAGCTGACCACGGTCCAGCAGCTCGTGCGCTACTGGCAGAACGACTATGACTGGCGCAAGGTGGAAGCGCGGCTCAACGCGCTGCCGCAATTCGTCACCGAGATCGACGGCGTCGACATCCACTTCATCCACGTCCGCTCCAGGCACGAGAATGCGCTGCCGATGATCGTCACGCATGGCTGGCCGGGTTCGATCATAGAGCAGATGAAGATCGTCGGCCCGCTGACCGATCCGACCGCGCATGGAGCGAAGGCGGCGGACGCGTTCGATCTCGTGATCCCTTCGCTGCCCGGCCATGGCTTCTCCGGCAAGCCGACGACGCTCGGCTGGGATCCGCAGCGCATCGCGCGTGCCTGGATCGTGCTGATGAAGCGGCTTGGCTACAATCGCTACGTCGCGCAAGGCGGTGATTGGGGCAATGCGGTGACGGAGCAGATGGCGGTGATCGCGCCGCCGGAATTGCTCGGCATTCACACCAACATGCCCGCCACGGTTCCTGATGACATCGCCAAGGCGCTGCAGCCCGGCGGAACGCGCCCGTCAAACCTCTCGGCCGAAGAGCGCATTGCCTACGACCAGCTCGACGATTTCTACAAGCACGGTCTCGGCTACGCGATCGAGATGTCGAACCGGCCGCAGACGCTCTATGGCCTCGTGGATTCGCCGGCGGGCCTTGCGTCCTGGATGCTCGATCACGATGCGCGCAGCGCCGCGATGATCGCGCGGGTGTTCGACGGCAAGGCGGAAGGGCTGTCGCGCGACGATGTGATCGACAACATCACGCTGTACTGGCTCACCAACACCGCGGTCTCGTCGGCCCGACTGTACTGGGAGAACAAGCTGGTGTTCTTCGAACCCAAGCACATCAAGATCCCGGTCGCCGTCAGCGTGTTTCCGGACGAGATCTATGCCGCCCCACGCAGCTGGACCGAAAAGGCCTACCCGAAGCTGATGCACTACAACCGGCTCGACAAGGGCGGCCACTTTGCCGCCTGGGAGCAGCCCGCGCTGTTCTCTGCGGAAATGCGCACCGCCTTCCGCCCGCTGCGCCAGTCGATCTGAACCGCATGGGGGACGCGCGCACCCGGCGCGTGTCCCCGTCCTTGAACGACGCCATATCAGGAGTGCAAACAATGAACCGCCCCGAACGTACCTTCACGACCGAGGACATCCGCCTGGAGCGCCGCCTGCCGTCATATTGGCGCGTCACCTTCGATATGCCGCCGGTGAACATCTTCGGCCCGAAGCAGCTTCCGCTGCTGGGCGACATCGTCACCGCGATCGAGACCGATCCGGAAGTCAAGGTTGTCGTGTTCGACAGTGCCGTCGACGGCTTTTTCATCACGCATTACGACTTCCTCGCGCCGCTGGAGGATTCGCTGGGCATCCCGCCCGGGCCGACCGGTCTCCAGGCGCTGCCCGACATGCTGGTGCGTCTCAGCCGTGCGCCGGTGGTTTCCATTGCCTCGATCCGGGGCCGCGCCACCGGCGTCGGCAGCGAGCTCGCGCTCGCCAGCGACATGCGCTTTGCCAGCCGCGAGAGGGCGATCCTGTCGCAATGGGAAGTCGGTGCGGGCCTCGTGCCCGGTGGCGGACCGATGGCGCGGCTGCCGCGCCTGATGGGCCGCGGCCGTGCGCTCGAAGTGCTGCTCGGCGCCGACGACATTCGCGGCGATCTCGCCGAACGCTACGGCTATGTGAACCGGTCGCTGCCGGATGCCGAGCTCGATGGCTTCGTCGAGGCGCTCGCCATGCGTATCGCGTCGTTCGACAAGGAGGCTATTGCCGAGACCAAGCGCCTGGTCGATGTCGCCAGTCTTCCGCCCGATGTCGAGATCAAGCCCGAGTGGGATGCGTTCCTGGCCGCGCTTGGCCGCCCGGCAAGCCAGGCCCGTATCAAGGCGCTGATGGCGCGCGGCTTCCATCGCGCCGGCGACGTCGAGAACCGGCTCGGCTTCCACGTCGGACAGATCGGAAATTAGAGCGTTTTCGAACGAAGTGGATACCGGTTCGCGTGAAGAAAACGCGTCAAAACAAGAATCCGGAGCGCCGTTCCGATTCCATCGGAACGGGGCTCCGACGGAACCGCTGCGGCGTTCGGCCGGTTGGAATGGTGACAGGCGGTCGTGCCAATGTCGCTTTCCTCCGGTACCGAGCGCCGGCGCTAAACCCAACAAGGAGAATTGAGATGATCCGCAAAGCAACAGCAGTCTGGAAGGGCACCGGCCGCGATGGCACAGGCCATCTGTCGAGCGAATCCGGCGTGCTCGCCGAGACGCCCTATTCGTTCAAGACACGCTTCGAGAACGAGAAGGGCACCAATCCCGAGGAGTTGATCGCTGCGGCCCATGCCGGCTGCTTCACCATGGCGCTGGCCTTCGGTCTTCAGCTTGCCGGTTTCACGCCGGACGAGCTCTCGACCGAGGCCGCGGTTACGCTCGAGCCCGAAGGCAAGGGCTTCAAGATCAGCAAGTCGGCGCTCACGTTGCGCGCCAAGGTGCCGAGCCTTGACGACGCAGGTTTCGCCAAGATCGCCGGCGAGGCCGAGAAGAACTGCCCGGTGTCGAAGGTGCTCAACGCGGCGATCACGCTCGACGCCAAGCTGATCTGACCGAACAGAGGGAGCAGCACCATGCCTCGCCAACATCAGCCGGATGAAGACAGGTTCCGCGCGATCCTGCCGGAGGATATCGCGTGGCAGCCGTTCCCGGCGTTTCCATCCGGCGCGCGCCTCGCCGTCATGGTCGGCCATCCCGCCGAGCCCGGACCTTACGTGGTCCGGGTGAAGGTGCCCGGCGGCACTAGGCTGATGCCGCACAAGCATCCTGAGGACCGCATCTACACGGTCATGTCGGGTGTCTTCTATATCGGGCTCGGCGAGCGTTTTGATGGCGACAAGGTCAAGGCCTATCCGCCGGGCAGCGTCATCGTGCTGCCCGGCGAGACCTGGCATTATCACTGGGCGAAATCAGGCGAATACGTCACGCAGGTTTCCGCCATCGGTCCGCTGGGCCTCGAATATCACGATGACCATGATGATCCGCGCTTGCATGCGGCTGCGGACCAGCGCTGAATATCTCGACTGAATGAATGGAGCATCAAATGACGACGGAACGCGCAGTGTTGGCCGGCGGCTGCTTCTGGGGCATGCAGGATCTGATCCGCAGGCAGCCCGGGGTGACTTCGACTCGCGTCGGCTACACCGGCGGAGAGGTCAAGAACGCGACCTATCGCAATCACGAGGGGCACGCCGAGGCGATCGAGATCATCTTCGATCCCGCCAAGACGAGCTACCGGACGATGCTGGAGTTCTTCTTCCAGATCCACGATCCCACCACGCTCAACCGTCAGGGCAATGACTGGGGCACGAGCTATCGCTCCGCGATCTTCACGACGAGCGACGAGCAGAAGCGGATCGCGGAAGACACGATCGCCGACGTCGAGGCCTCGCATCTGTGGCCCGGCAAAGTGGTGACCGAGGTCACGCCCGCCGGCGATTTCTGGGAGGCCGAGCCGGAGCACCAGGATTATCTCGAGCGCTATCCGGACGGCTACACCTGTCACTTCATCCGGCCCGGCTGGAAGCTGCCGCGGCGGGCGGCGGCTGCGGGAGGCTAGATCGCATCGTCACGTATTGCCGGGGAGAGGCTGGGTCTTGCGCGCGGACCGCTCGCGACGGCAGCCGCCTATTGACGAGGAATGCAAATGTGCCGGTTGTCGTCATTTCATTGTGCGGGAGAGTTGCTCCCGACCGTCACCGGCACGCAGGTTTTCGATCCCGAGAACGCCTCGCGGCTCAATGCGCATCTGCCCGGCATCCGCAGATCACGTCCACGGCCTTCCGGGCAAGCTCCCTTAGCTCGGCGCGGCGGGCGCCGGCGCGAGCGCGAATGGCGATGGTATGCATCGTGGCAGAGGCGAGGATTGCAAGCGCTGCCGGATCGGCATCACGCTTCAGTTCGCCCTTGTCCTGGGCAAGGCGGAAGCGGGCCTCGAAATCGGCGTCAATCGCGCGCAATCCCGCAGCTACGCTGTTCCGGATCGCCGTATCTTCTGCGACTTCGGTCACCGCGGTTCCCACCACGAAGCAGCCCCGCGCGGTTCCCTTGCCGGAAAAATAGATCGACAGCGCTGCGTCATAGGCCAGCATCAGGGCTTCGTCCAAGGGATGGTCCCCCGCGAGGGCCTCACGCGTGGCGGCAAGGCTTATCTCCCAATAGCGCGCGAGCGCTTCGAGATAGAGCGTGTGCTTGTTGCCGAACACGGCGTAGAGGCTCGGTGGGCTCATGCCGGTCGCGGCGGCGACCTTGTCCAGGGACGTGCCGGAGTAGCCGGTTCTCCAGAACGTCTCCGTCGCTCGCTTGAGGGCCGTCTCTGCGTCATAGGCGGGCGGCCGTCCGCGGCGCGCCGGGCCCGCTTCGCTCTTCTTCCGTGCCATGTCGCCAAAATCCTGGTTGTACTGTTCCACACATATATTTGTATGGACCGTTATAAAAATCAATGGCCGCGCGTCTTGATAGCGGCACTGCAGTACAATATTTGTAACGTACGTTAGTAAAAAAGATAAGACGAGGGCTCACGATGCGTTTGAACTTTGCGCCAATCGCCGGCTGGTTGGGCGATCGCAGCTTCCGCGGGAGCGAGGGGGCTGTGCCATTGTTCGGAGCGGACCTCGGCCGGCGGCTGCGCCGGCCCCTGATGCTCGCGCTGCCGACCGTGGTCGCCGTGTTCGGCGCCTTCATGTATCTTGCGCAGGAACAATATGTCTCGACCGACGACGCGTTCGTGCGTGCCGCCAAGGTGACCATCAACGCGCGGGTGTCAGGCCAGGCGGTCGAGATCGCCGTGCGCGATAACGAGCGCGTGCGACGGGGGCAGGTCCTGTTTCGGATCGATCCCGAGCCCTATCAGATTGCGGTCGATCAGGCCGAGGCGCGGCTCGGCAGCGCGCGACTCCAGATCGACTCGCTCAAGGCGACCCACCGCCAGCAGCAGGCGGAGCTGCAATCGGCCAGGGAATCGGCTTCCTTCGACGAACGCGAGTTCGATCGCAAGAAGATGCTGGTCGCCTCCGACTTCACGCCGCGTGCGGTCTATGAGCGGGCCGAGACCGATCTCAAGGTCGCCCGCCACCGCATGGCATCGATCGAACAGCAGATTGCCAACACGGTCGTCGCGCTCAACGGCGATCCCGATATCGATGCCGATCGTCATCCCACGGTTCGCGCGGCAAGAGCCCAGCTCGACCGGGCGCGGCTCGATCTCTCCTACGCGACGGTGATTGCGCCCGACGACGGTATCGTGACGAAGGTCGACGACTTGCAGATCGGGGGCTTCGTCAACGCGGGAGCGCCGACGTTCTCGCTGATGTCCAGCCGGGACATCTGGATCGAGGCGAATTTTCGCGAGACCGGCCTGACCCACATGCGTCCGGGCCAGGAGGCGACGATCGACGTCGATGCCTATCCGGATCGCAAGTTCAGGGCGCATATCGTCAGCATGAGTCCCGGCACCGGGTCGGACTTCTCGGTCCTGCCGCCGGAGAATGCGACCGGGAACTGGGTCAAGGTCGTGCAGCGGCTGCCGGTGCGCCTCGAGCTCGACGATCTCGATCCGACCCGGCCGTTGTTCTCCGGCATCAGCGTGACGGCGCGGGTCGATACCGGCCACCGCCGCAGCTGGCCGCATCTGCTCCAAGGCGCGCTCGCGACGGAGGTCAAATGAGCACGACCGTCCCATCGACCGGCGCGGCCGGCGACCATCGTGCGATCTCCGCGGCGGCCCTTATCGCGATCTACATGCAGGCTGTGAACATCTCGATACCGAATGCAGCGTTGCCGCACATTCAGGCGACGCTCTCGATGGCGAATGACGAGGTCGGCTGGGTGTTCTCCTCGTATATCGCGGCAAGTGCCGTGACCATGTCGATCACGCAGTGGCTCGCGGGCCGCTATGGCCGCAAGGCGGTCTATCAGGCTGCCCTCGCCATCTTCACGTTCGGTCTTGTCCTCGACACGCTGGCAACGACGTCGATCCAGTTCGTGCTGGCGCGGATCCTCCAGGGCGCGGCGAGCGGACCGCTCGCGCCGCTCTCCTTGGCCATCCTGCTCGAGGTGACGCCGGCGCGGCATGCGCGCATGAGCCTGGCATCGACGGTCTGCTCCCTGCTCGGCATCAGCACCGGCCCCGCCATTGGCGGCTGGCTCAGTGAATACTACGGCTGGGCGTCGATCTTCTATGTCAGCCTGCCGATGACGGCCTTCATCTTCATGACGATGGCCTCGCTGCTGAGCGAGAAGCGGGCCGAGCGAAGCCAGCCCTTCGACTTCTTCGGCCTGACGACCTTTTCCGTCGGCATGATCGGGCTACAGATGCTGCTGGACCGCGGCGAGCGCCTCGAATGGTTTGCCTCGACGGAGATCTGGGCCGAGGCGGTCGCCTCGGTCCTGGGTTTCTATCTCTTCAGCGTGCACGTGTTGACGACCCGGGAGCATTTTCTCCGCACGGCGCTGTTCAGGGATCGCAATCTCGTCCTCTCGACGGTCATCTCCTTCGCGCTTGGCTTCGTGCTGCTGCCGACCCTGGCGTTGACGTCTCCGATGCTGGAGGAATTGCTCAACTATCCCGTCGACACCACGGGCTACATGACCATTCCGCGCGGTGTGGCGCTGGTGGGAGCGCTGGTGCTGACGAGCCTGGTTCCGGGGCAGGTCGACTACCGGCCGTTCCTCATGGGCGGCATGGCGCTGGTGGTCTATGCCAATTGGCTGATGCTCGGCTATTCGCCGGCGATGGATTGGCGGCCGGTGGTCGAAGCCGGCATGCTCCAGGGTGCCGGTCTCGGCATGTTGTTGCCGGCGCTCGCGAGGGCCGCGTTCGGCACGCTCGATCCGAAGCTTCGCCCGGAAGGCGGCGCGCTGATCAACCTGTCGCGCCTTTATGGCAGCACCATCGGCATCGCGGTGGTCCAGCTCTTCTTCTATGCCAACACCCAGGCCGTGCACGTCGCGCTCGCCAAGCATCTCACGCCTTTCCGCGTCGCGGCGCATGGCGCGGGCCCGATCGGGAAGCCAAGCCTTGCCGCGCTCAACGGCATGGTCACGCATCAGGCGGCCACGGTCGCGGTCATCGATCAGTTCGAGATCCTGATGTTCGCCATGCTCGTCGTGATCCCGCTGGTGTTCTTTCTCCGCAAGCCACGGCCTGCCGGTTAATGCCGGGGAGCCGCCAACCTCGATCGCTTCGTCCGCTAGGGCGGCGAGCAGACAACAAGGGAGTATCACCATGACGACCTCCGATTCGCTTCGTGACACGAGGATTCCAACTCATGAGTCCGTGACGATTCCGGCAGTGGGATTTGGCACGCTCATTCCGGATCCGCTCGTGACCAGGCAGGCCATCAGGGCCGCATTGGAGGCCGGATTTCGACATCTCGATTGTGCGGAGCGCTATCGCAACGAAGCGGCGGTCGGCGATGCGATGCAGGACGCCTTCAAGGCCGGGAAGCTCCGGCGCGAGGAGCTGTTCGTGACGACGAAGCTATGGAACACCAATCATCGGCCGGAGCGGGTCAAGCCTGCCTTCGACGCCAGCCGCCGACGGCTGCAACTCGACGAGATCGACTGCTACATCATCCATACGCCCTTTGCCTTTCAGCCCGGTGACGAGCAGGATCCGCGCGACGCAAGCGGTCGGGTCATCTATGATTCCGGCGTTACATTGGTGGAGACGTGGCACGCGCTGGAGCGCCTCGTTGACGAGGGGCACTGCAAGTCGATCGGCCTGTCGGACATTACCCTGGAGAAGCTGCGCGAGATCGTTGCCGTCGCGCGGATCAGGCCTGCCATGGTGCAGGTCGAATCGCATCCGTATCTTCCCGAATGGGACCTGCTCGACTTCTGTCGCGAGCATGGCATCGTGCTCCAGGCGTTCGCGGCGTTGGGACATGCCATGGAGCCGCGCGTGCTGGAGGATCCCGTGATCACAGCCATCGCGCGGCGCGTGCAGAAGACACCGGCTCAGGTTTGCCTGGCGTGGGCCGTCCAGCGCGGCACGGCGTTCCTGACGACCTCGACCAATCCCGCGCGAATCCGGGAGAATTTTGACATCTCGGCTCTGCCCGAGGATGCGATGCGGGAGATACGAGACGGGATCACGACGAACGTCAGGTTCAACGCAGTGGTGGAGACTGGCGTGCCCGGATTTATTCCAAGGGCCCGATGAACCGGGCAGTGCGGAGCGATCGCTCGACGGCCGAGCAGCGCTGCCTCAGTTCCGGAGCTGCGCGATCAGGCCTCGGGCCTCGCGCATGTCGGCGGTGCGGGATCCCTCGGTCAGCGGCCGGCAAACGGTTTCCAGAACCTCCAGCGCCTCTGCATCGCGGCCTTGTCCCAGTCTGAACCGCGCGAGGCCGATGGCGCATCTCAGCTCCCACGATCGTGCGCCCTGGTGCGTCGCGATGTCCATGGCCTCGCGAAAAGCCGCTTCGGCGGCGGGCAGGCCCTTGGTCTGCTTGAGCATCAATTCGGCCTTGATGCGCGTCAGCTCCGGCAGATACCAGCGCTCCTGGCGGTCGTTGCAACGCGCCAATATGTCCTCGATCATCTCCAGGCCGCGATCGGTCTGGTCGGCCTCGCCGAAACACGCGGCGAGTTCACCGAGCAGAGGAAGAAAGCGCGGCAGGAAGCGCGCATCGCCGGCGCGGTTGAGCTCTTCGCGCAGCAGCGGCAGGCCGGTCGCGACGTCGCCGCGCTTGGCAACGACTGCCGCGTTGAAGGCGCGTGCCCACAGGCCCCACAGCCGGATCGCGTGTCGCTCGGTGTGTTCGAGCAGCTCGGCGCCGTGGCGTTCCGCGGCGGCGAAATCGCCGGCCCAGAAGGCGATCGGGCAGGCCGCCTGTCCCAGCACGCTGCAGAAGGTCAGCGCGTGGCCGTTGGCGAGGCCTTCCTCGATGGTTCGCGCGGCCAGCGCCTGGGCCTGGTCGGCGAGGCCTTGCAGCCACAGGATGCGGGCCCGGAAATATTGCGTCGATATCCTGAGGTCGAGCGGGAATATCTTCGGCTTCTCCGCCAGCACATGCAGCGACGCGTTCACCCGGTCGATGCACAGCCGCGCGTCGTTCTGGTCACCGAGATAATGCAGCGCGACGGCCATCAGCCGGTCGCCCAGCAGGACATCGGACTTGTCGGGAGAATTCGCCGCCGCGTTCGCAAAACGGTCGGCGAGTGCGCGGGCCTTGCCGAACTGTCCGTTGTTGAACTGGTCGATGCACAGGCCCCAGAGCGCGCGCAGGCGGAAATCCTTGTCGTCGAGCCTGTCGGCGATCTCGAGGGTGGTCTCGAGGATCGGGCGCGCCTCGCGCGCACGGCCCTCGCCATACATCAGCGACCAGCCGAGTGCCGACAGGAGCTGCATGCGGACGCGGCCGTCACCGCCGCTGTCTCCGAGCGCTGCCAGTGCCGTTCTGCAGCGCTCGCGGCATTCGGCGAACAGCGAAAGCCGCACCCACAGCGTGACTGCGGCCGCCGTCAGCGCGATTCCCAGCGCGGGATCGCCGTCGGGCCCGAAGGCCCAGTCCAGCGCGGAGCGCACATTGTCCAGCTCCGCGCCATACACGTGCAGCCACTCGGGCAGCGGCGTCGACGTGTCGGCCTCGGCCCGCTCGAAGAAATCGCGAAAATGCTCCGCGTGGCGCCGCGCGAACTGCCTGGTTTCACCGAGCTCGTTGAGCTTTCCATGCGCGTAGGTGCGCGTGGTGTCGAGCAGGCGATAACGCAGCGTCCGCGAGCCCGACGGGGAGATCAGCGATTTGGTGACCAGGCTGTCGATCGCTTCGAGGGTTTCCGATGCGCTGACGCCGTCGCCGGCCGCGACCGTGGCGGCCGCCTCCGGCGCGAAGGGCCCGGCGAACACCGACAGTCGCCGCAAGGTGGCACTCTCAGCCGCGGGCAACAGGTCGTAGCTCCAGTCGAGGGCCGCGGCGAGCGTCTGGTGCCGCGGCACGGCCGTGCGTCGTCCGCGCCATTGCAGCGAAAAACGGCTGTCGAGCAGGGAAGCCGTGCCTGCGATGCCATACGCATTGACGCGGCCCGCCGCGAGCTCGATGGCCAGCGCAATGCCGTCGAGGCGCCGGCAGATGCTCGCGACGAGCGGGGCCTCTTCCGCGCTGAGCTGGAACGGACCCGAGCTCTGGGCAATGCGCTCGATGAAGAGTTGGGCCGCGGGGTAGGTGAGGACCTCGGCGACACCCAGGTCTTCCCGTTCCGGCGGACAATCCAGCGGGAACAGCCGGAAGATCCGCTCGCCTTCGCTCCGGAACGACTCGCGGCTGGTCGCGAGAACACGAAGCTGCGGCGCTTCGCGAACGATGCGCTCGACGAGCGGGGGCCAGGTTGTCCAGCACGTGTTCGCAGCTGTCGAAGATCAGCAGGGCCGGGCCGGCCTTGAGAAATGTCAGCAGGGCCGGCGTCGGATCCTCCGCGCTGATGGTCAGCCCGAGCGCGGAGGCGATGGTGGTTGCAATGTGGCTGGCATCCCGCAGCGGGCCGAAGTCGACGAAGAAGACGCGGCCGCCGAAATCCTGGGAACGCCGATGCCCGACGGTGACGGCGACCGCGGTCTTGCCGATCCCGCCCGGGCCGACCACGGTCATGAAGCGATAGAGCGACAGTCCGTTCGAGATCTTTTCGATGACCTCCTCTCGTCCGACCATCTTCGCGAGCTGAACGGGCAGGGAGCGCGGAGGAACGATGTCGAGGGAGACCGGCGCGACTGGAGGGGCCGCTTGAGCGAGCGACGCGACGAAGCAATAGCCGCGGCCGGGCACATTGACGACATAACGGGCCGACTTGCCGGTATCGCCGAGCGCCTTGCGCAGCGCTGCGACATGGAAGCGCAGGCTGCCCTCGTCGACATTGACGTCGGCCCAGATGCGCTTGACCAGCTCTCTCTTGTCGACGACTTCACCGGGGCGCCCGGCCAGGAAGATGAGGATATCGAGCGCGCGGCCGCCGACATGAAGCGGCGAGCCCTCCTTCTCCAAGAGCCGTGACTTTGGAAACAACCGAAATGGCCCAAATGAAATGGCCGAGTCTTCGTTATGCTCTGGCACGCGCCATTGCCCCCACGACGGGAGTCAAAAGGTATTACTTTTTGGTCTAGCAGAACGAGGCGTACAGTAAACTGTCCGAAAGCAGCATGGCTGGCAGATCTGCGCAGATCGCTTGGGTCGCCACCGGCTCGCCGGAATAAGACTTAGAACGTAAGGGGTTAGGTCGCCGTCCCATGGTGACCGCGCCGGGACTTGTCCGGGCGGAGCATTGACGGCGGTCGCGGATTGCTGCGATTGCTTGGTTCGGGAGCCGGTCCCGCCTCGACAGTGACTACCGCTTCCGGAATTGAGACATGCCCTCCTACTCGCGGCGACAGGTCGTTCATGCGTTATCGGGCGCGGCGGCGCTCGCCGCCATCCCGCGCAGCGGGCAAACCGCCGATTATCCGTCTCGTCCCATTCGCCTCGTGCTTCCGTATGGAGCCGGCGGAGCGGGCGATCAGATCGGGCGCCCCTGGGTGGACAAGATGTCGGCGCTGCTCGGGCCGACTTTCGTCGAGTACATCGGCGGCGCCGGTGGCGCGATCGGAACCGCAGCGGTCGCGCGCGAGGAGCCCGACGGCTATTCGCTGCTGCTCGGCAATGGCAGTACGCAGGTCATCATTCCCCTGACCTCGTCAAATCCCGGTTATTCCGTCGGCGATTTCCGGGCCATCTATCGCCTGATCAACAGTGCGCTGGTTTTCGCCGTCCATCCGTCGGTGCCTGCCGCAAATTTGCGCGAACTGATCGCCTACGCGAAGGCCAATCCGGGCAAGCTGTCCTACGGGACGCCCGGGATCGCCACCGGCAATCATCTCGTCGGGGAATCGTTCAAGCAGCAGGCGGGCGGACTGGACATTGTCCACGTTCCCTATCGGGGTATCGCGCAGGCGACCAACGACCTCGTCAGCGGCCAGATCTCGCTCGTCATCGGCGTCATGTCGGTTCAATTGCAGCAGCTGAGCCGGGCCGGAAAGATCCGGCTGCTTGCGGTCACGACCGAAAAGCGGCTGAGCGGCGCACCTGATATTCCGACCGCCGTCGAATCCGGCATGCCGGATCTCAGATATGAGGGCTGGTTCGGCATCTTTGCTCCCAAACTCACCGATGATGCGATCATCGATCGGATCGCGCAGACGACGCGCCTCGCCATGGCCGATCCGGCGCTTCAGGCGAGCTACCGTGCCCAGGGCATGGAGCCGGACAGCGATTCAAGTCCGGACAAATTCCAGCGCATTATCGATGCGACAACGGCAAGCCTGGCGCCCGTGATCAGATCGATTGGATTGAGCAAGTCATGAGCTCACGCGTCGGCAGGTGATACCTCGCGCTGCTCCGTCGCGACGATGCGCGC
The DNA here is from genome assembly GCF_054062495.1 of Bradyrhizobium sp. USDA 3311. Taxonomy (NCBI): domain Bacteria; kingdom Pseudomonadati; phylum Pseudomonadota; class Alphaproteobacteria; order Hyphomicrobiales; family Nitrobacteraceae; genus Bradyrhizobium; species Bradyrhizobium sp. USDA 3311. The sequence continues at coordinate 4,183,591 of NZ_JBSSFI010000001.1, forward strand.
CGACAGCGTGACCAGTCCCATCAGCACAGCCAGCAGCCAGAACGCCGTCGGCAATCCGCCAAGTCGTGCGACGAAGCCGACGCCGGCGGGACCAACGAGGATGCCGGCGTAGCCCGCGGTCGTGATCGCCGCGACGGCGAGCCCCGTGGGCATCACCGTCTGCCGGGCTGCCCGGCGGAACAGCACCGGCACGAGGTTCGAGGCGCCGAGGCCGATGAGCAGGAAGCCGACTATGGCGACCGCCGCAACCGGAGCCGTGAGCAGCACCGCAAAGCCCGCGACCGCAATGATGCTCCCCCAGAACAGGGTGGTGCGATCCCCGATGCGCGCAACGACGGCGTCGCCGCCGAGTCGCCCCATCGTCATCGCGATCGAGAACACGATGTAGCCGATCCCGCCTTGCGCCTCGGAGACGAGGTCGGCGCCGATGACGAGCAGTGCGCCCCAATCGAGCATCGCGCCTTCGACCAGGAAGGTGATGGCGCCGAGCAGCGCGAGCAGAAGCACGGAGCCGTGCGGCAGCACGAACAGCGGTCCGTCCTGCACCTGCACTGAGCGAAGCAGGCGCGACCAGGTCACAAGCATCGCAATCAGCATCAGGACGGAGCAAATCAGCGTGCAGGCGAGCGCGCCGAGTTGCAGGGAGAGCAGCGCGGTCATCAGCGCTGATCCGGCGAAGCCGCCGATGCTGAACAGCGCGTGGAAGCCGGACATCAGCGGACGTTTCGCTGCGCGCTCCACCTCCACCGCATGGATGTTCATGGCGACGTCGATGGAGCCGAGCGCGGCGCCGAAGGCGAGCAGCGCCAGTGCCAGCGTTGCCGGCGAGCTTGCGATGGCCAGCAGAGGCAGGACCAGCGCCAGACCGAGTCCGCCGGCGATGATGATCGGCCTGCTGCCGTAACGCGCGCTCATGATTCCGGTCAGAAGCATTGCGACGACCGAGCCGATGCCGAGGCTGAGCAGCAGCAGTCCGAGAACGCCGTCGTCGACGCCGAGCCGTGCTTTCGCAAACGGCACCAGAGGCGCCCAGCACGCGATGCCGAAGCCCGCGACGAGGAAGGCAAGTCGCGTCGCAAGCCGTGTCGCCGGCCGGTCGGCAGAAAGCATGAGAACTCGGGAAGCAGAGGCAAGGAGGGCGCGGTCGACAAGCCCGACGATTACCGCGACTTTATGTCCTGATGTGCCCGATTTGTCGCAGCAGTTCCCAGATGTTGCGGAGCATCTCGGCGCCGGCGGATTGCCTGTCGGGCAAAACACCGCCCCTGTTTCGCCGCCTCGTCAATCCCTCCTCGCAAATATATTCCACTTTGCCGAAATTCGGATTTGTCGTATGTGTCGCCCATCCCGGCTCAACCTTGAGGGGCGATCTTGTGTCGTCACGTTTCGCGAGCCGGGCTTGCGGTGGACGCGGCAGCGTCGGGCGCGAGAGTTAAGGGCAGGGCGGATTGCTCTCCGTGAGCCCAGGACTTCGTGCTGGATGAGCGACGCTGTCAGGTTCGTCTCGCCTGTAAGTTTCCGGCTCCGTCGACAGGGCTGGGAAAACTGCGGCGAAATGGCGGGCCGTGCGTACGGCAAAACCGTGTGGTCCTGGCCGTCGTTGCTACGGTCAAGCTCCTGCGAATGCGGCCGTCGCGCCAACCGGCGCGGCGCCGGCGACTTTCGCGAGAGCGAGGGAGGCCAGAACGAACTCGGCTCCCGGGAGAGCACGGCATAAGCCGTCCAACCACTGCGCAGGGAAGGCCGAGTGATTGGCTACACCTGTATGCTGCTGTGCGGTTCTTCCTGCGTGTGCTTTTCGCGCAGCGGACCGCGGGTGCTAGATCAGCACCCGGCCTTCCCTGCGCCCTCTTGGCCTAAGAGGGTGAAGCGACGAAGCAAAGCTCGGGCGAATTACGCCGCGAGGATGCGAAGGCGTGTCTGCGACCACACGCTCGCTGTCCTCGCCCGCGAAGGCGGGCGATCCAGTATTCCAGAGGCGGTTGTGATGGAGCCGAGAAGCTGCGGCGTACTGGATTCCCCGCCTTCGCGGGGAATGACGACCGGCAAGTCTGATACTCCGCTGACCATGGGCAAATACGACAACGTCCAGGAGTTCAGGTTCGGTGTCGGCACCTCGTTCCAGCGCTGCGACACCTGCACGGGACGTCGTGGCATTTTGTCGTGCATTTGTGAAAACGCGTGATCAGCTTCCGGATGGAGAGGGAACGTCAAAACCGCATTGAAGTTGCTGCCAAATCGTCCTGTTGCGCCGATGTGAAAGTGTCGGGCGAGAGCTGTTCGCCTCGTGCGCGCGTGGACAGCCTGCGGCGGATGTCCGATAATACCTTCCGCAAATTGCGGGGCGCTGTGGCCTGCACTTGGACCCGCGGAAGGACTGACCCGATGACACAGGCAGGCGCCTACGGACAGAGGCTAGGGCAGTTCCTGCGTTTGAAGGATGCGCCGCCCTCGCTGGTTACGCGCTCGCTGCGTAGCGCCGAGCTCGCGGTGACCGAAACCCGGAATGACAACCCGGTGCCCGGCCTGTCCGGATCGCTCGCCGCCGAAGATGCCTTTCTCGTCAGCCTGAAGCTTCACGACTACCCGGATTGCGAGCTCTGGGAGCGCGGCAAATGCATCATGACCGCGGACGTCCATGCGGGTACGACCTATTTGTACGACCTCAAGTGCGATCCGCGCTACGTGATCGACAAGCCGTTCCACTCCCTGTTCTTCTACATTCCACGTTCGGCGCTCGACAGCATCGCCGAACAGTGCAACGCGCCGCGGGTTGACGAGCTCGACTGTCAGATCGGTGTTGGCCATGACGACCGAATCGTCCGCCACATCGGCGCGTCGCTGCAGGAGGGCCTGCGCCGGCCGGACGAGGCCAATCAGCTTTTCATCGATCACATGATGCTCGGGCTGACCGCCCATGTCGCCCAGACCTATGGCGGGCTCCAGCGCACGTCCGGGCTTGCGCGCGGCGGTCTCGCGCCGTGGCAGGCGAAACGCGCCTGCGAGAGGCTCGAATCGGATCTCGGCGGCAAGCTCTCGCTGCAGAGGATCGCGGCCGAGCTCGACCTTTCGGTCAGCCATTTCTCCCGCGCGTTTCGAATCTCGGTCGGTGTGCCGCCGCACCAATGGCTGCTTCAGCAGCGCGTGAAGGCCGCCAAGCAGTTGATGAGCGTCCGCGACCTGCCGCTGTCGGAGATCGCGATCTCGGCCGGGTTTGCCAACCAGAGTCACTTCACGCGCGTGTTCTCCTCGATCGTCGGCGTCAGCCCGGCAGCGTGGCGCCGCGAGATGCTCGGTGCATCGAACGGCGAGACGTGAATCCGGACGCCTTCCGTCCTCAGCGGCGCTTCGCGAGCGAGATCATGTAGGCGGCGCGCCGCGCCGCAAAGATTTCGTCCGGCGGGTGACCGATGCCCTCGGCGAGATTGGCCGGATTGAAGATGGTGACGTCGCAGGCCTGATCCGGCTCGAAGCCCGTGATCACGATCGTGCCCAGGCGCACCTCGTCGCGTTGATCCTCGTCCGGCCAGCGTATGGTGACATCCATGGTCGGGTCGCCGGGGCGGTCGAGCAGCGCCATCACGTTGAAGCGGACATTGCCCGCAGCGATCCGCGTGCCGAGGTCGTCGTGCAGGAAGTCGGCCGGCTTCGTCCTGGCTTCGTCCTCGCTCAGCGTGATCTCGCCGCGGGCCGGGACGACCTTGAACTTGATGAAGCGGGTCTCGCCTTGTTCGTTTGTTGCCGGAAAGGCATGGACGCCCCAATAGGTCGTGCCGGCAAAGCTTCCGGGCAACGCACGCGCGGCGATGTAATTCGCCTGGTTCAGCGTCTCGGGATTGGCCGCCGAGAACGCTTTCACTTTCGCCATGTCCGGCTTGCCATCGGGTCCCGGGATACGCGCCTTGAGAAAGGCCAGCATCTGGTCCAGCGTTCGTGCAAAATGCACCGGCGCGCTTTCCACGAGAATGTCGGATCGATGATCCTCGTCGCCGAGCCTGAAGCTGAAGCCGCGCAGCACGAGGTTGTTGGTATCCGCGACGTTGGGATTGCCGCCGCCGACCGAGAAGCGCGCCAGCACACGCGATGGCCTAGTGAAGCTCCGCGATCGCGTAATCTCCTCCGCGCGGTCCGACGGGGTGTAGGTACCCCGAACGCACCAGCCCTTGGCGAAGCTGGCGCGGACCTTCGGCGGATTGCCGGCGACGGCCTTCAGGGCCTCGACGATGGAGGCGGGCGTTGCGGCATCGTTCGGGCTCTCGGCCATGACGGATCTCTCGCGTGTGCGAGCCAGATTCTAGCCGCGATGCGGACCCGCGATCTTTCCCAAAGCGGTCGGGTTTTGCCCAATCCTGCTCAAGACAGGTGCCTCGGGCCGGCCAACATAGCCGATGCTCGCAATCGCCTGACCCATCAGGGAATGTTGGGTTGCGTCTCCGCGAGCGGTATCCAGCCGCCGTCGCCACGTTGGAAGAGCGGGCACCCGAAGACTGCGCGAACCGGAAGGGCCGTGGTCGAGGCATGCCAGCGATTGGTCTGCTTCATCGCAACGACCATGCCGGCAATCTCGGCGCCGGCCTTCTGCAGCAGGCGTACGGCGGCGATCGCGGTCGCGCCGGTCGAGATCGCATCATCGACCAGCACGACGCGGCGGCCTTCGAGCAGGGGCAGCAGGTTCGGATCGAGGCGCAGCTTTTTCCCGGCGTCGGGGCTGGTGATCGAACTGACGGGCTCGGATAACGCGTCGTCGTACCAGAATTTACGGGAATAGCCGAGCGGGACATAGCGCGTCTGTCCCAGCCGTTCGGCGACCAGCGATGCGAAGGCAAGACCAAGGGTCGGCAGTCCGACGATGATCTCGGCATCGAATGCGCGCGCCTGCGTCGCCATGTGGTCGGCGAGCGCGGCGACAACGAGATGTGAGGCCTGATTGGCGATCAGCGATGCGACGGCGCGGTTGCCATCGGGCAGTTGGCGCAGCGGCAGAACCAGGATACGGCCGCAGGGGAGTGTCGCGGGATAGCCCAAGCGATAAGGTGGCGTAGCCGGGAAACGCAAGGGAACCTCCGGCGTCAGCTCCTGCCAGTAGCCGGTCGTCGCCTCGGTATAAGTCTCGCTTGCGCTCATGCCGGCATCAGAGGCCTAACCACCGAGGATTCGCCGGCAGGCGTCGACGAAGACCTGCGCGCCCGTGACGATGTCGGCGTCCGCGGTGTTCTCGGTCCAGTGATGGCTGATGCCGCCGATCGACGGCACGAACAGCATCCCCGCGGGCATGATGGTCGCAAGCATCTGCGCGTCGTGGCCGGCGCCGCTGGGCATGCGGATGGATCGTCCGCCGGCGACAGCCTTGCTCGCGGCATCGATCGCGTCCTGAAAGCCGGAGTCCATCAAGGCGGGAGCACCGGTGCGAATCTTCTCCACGGTGACGCTGCAGGGGCCGCTGGCGTTGACCTCGTCCGACATGGCCTTCAGCAATTCCTCCAGGCGCGCGATGACCGCCGGGTTGTCGTCGCGGATCTGGAACAGCATTTCGGCGCCACCCGGAATGATGCTCGGCGCGCCCGGATCGAGCGTGATGCGGCCCGTGGTCCAGACCGTGCGCGGACCGCACGCGGCCGGGAAGCGCTCGTCGATCGCGACGCAGAATTTGGCCAGCGCAAGGCCGGCGTCCTTGCGCGCAGCCATGCGGGTGGTACCGGCGTGGTTCTGCTCGCCGACAAAGTTGATCCGGTATTGCCAGATGCCGACGATCGAGGTCACGACGCCGACCGCGAGCTGTCCGCTCTCGAGCGTATCGCCCTGCTCGATATGCGCCTCCAGATATCCGACGTGCCGCCCCTTCTCGGCGGTGATGCGCGAGCGTCCCGCGAGCCCCATGTCGGCAAGCGCATCGCGCATGGGCTGTCCGTTGGTGCGGTCGCGCGCGGCGTCGATGTCGGCCTCGGTGACTTGCCCCAGATAGGAGCGCGAGCCGAGGAAGCTGCCAAAATGTCCTTCCTCGTCGCACCAGGCGGCGACTTCGACCGCGCCGTTCACGGAGGGATCGGCATTGAGCACCCGCGCGGCCTCGAGCGCGTAGACGACACCGAGCGGACCATCGAGCCAGCCGGCGTAGTTCTGGCTTTCCAGGTGCGAGCCCGCCAGAAGCTTTGGGCCGGGCTTGGTGCTCGTCCCGAACACATTGCCGATGCCGTCAATCGCGGCGGAGAGACCCGCGTCGGGCAGCTTCTGAACCAGCCATTCCAGCGATTGCTTGTGCGGTTCGGAGAAGGTCGGCTTGTGCACGCCGGTCTTGTAGGCGCCGATGGCGCGCAGCGCATTGAGGTCGGCGAGAACGCGTGCGCCGTCGAAGGAAGGACCATTGTCAGGCATGTTCGGCAACCTTCAACGCCTCGGTGCGGATTTCCTCGACCAGCCGTTCCTTGAGCTGGACGAATTCCGGCGTGGTCTTGATCTTGTAGGAACGCGGATGCGGCAGGTCTATGGCAATCTCGGCCTTGATGCGGCCGGGGCGTGCGCTCATGACGATGACGCGGCTGCCGAGGAAGATCGCCTCCTCGATGTCGTGGGTCACGAACAGCACGGTCTTCTGGTCGCGCTCCCAGATCCCGAGCAGCATTTCCTGCATCAAGGCGCGAGTCTGGTTGTCGAGCGCGCCGAAGGGCTCGTCGAGCAGCAGAATCTTTGGATCATTGGCAAGCGCGCGGGCGATTGCCGTGCGCTGCTGCATGCCGCCGGAGAGCTGCTTGGGCCAATGGTTCTCGAAGCCGGACAATCCGACCTGGCGGATGAAGGCGTCGGCGATCTTGTACCGTTCGTCCTGCGACACGCCGCGCTCGCGCAGGCCGAAGGCGATGTTCTCGCGCACGGTCAGCCAGGGAAACAGCGTGTAGGACTGGAACACCATGCCGCGATCCGCCCCCGGGCCCGTCACCTCGCGCCCGTCGAGCGTGACGCGCCCGCCGGTCGGGCGGTCGAGGCCGGCGACGATACGAAGCAGCGTGGACTTGCCGCAGCCGGAGGGGCCGAGGATGGTGACGAAGTCGTTGTTGCCGATGATGAGGTCGGTCGGCTCCAGCGCCCTGGTCGGCGCATTTCCGTGGCGCGCGGGGAAGGTCCGTGAGACCTGTTCGATCTTCAGCGTCGTCATGCGAGCTTCCACGGAAACAGCCAGGCGTTGAACGCCTTGAACAGGAAGTCGGAGACGAGGCCGATCAGCCCGATCACGATGATGCCGAAGATGATCTGGCCGGTGTTGAGCAGCGCCTGGCTGTCGGTGATCATATGGCCGATACCGGAGGACGAGCCGATCAGCTCGGCGACGATGACATAGGTCCAGGCCCAGCCCAGCACCAGCCGCAGGATCTCGGCGATCTCCGGCGCGGAGGAGGGCAGCAGCACACGGCGGATGATGCCGCGGTCGCTGGCCCCGAGCGTATAGGCCGCCTCGACCAGATCGCGCCGCGTCGCGCCGACGGTCACCGCCACCATCAGGATGACCTGGAACACCGAGCCGATGAAGATGACGAGCAGCTTTTGCAGCTCGCCGATGCCGGCCCACAGGATCAAGAGCGGGATGAAGGCGGAGGCGGGCAGGTAGCGTGCAAAGGAGACGAACGGTTCGAGAAAGGCCTCGACCGGCTTGTAGGCACCCATCAGCACGCCGAACGGCACCGCGATGATCGCGGCGAGCGCGAAGCCGCCGACGACGCGCCAGATCGTCATGCCGATGTCGAACATGAAGCCTTGCTTCGTCAGCAGGTCAAAACCTTCCTGCACCATGGTCAGCGGGTTGGCGAGGAAGGTCTTCGACACATGGCCGCCGAAGGTCGCCCAGGACCAGAGGGCAACGAACAGCACGAAGAAAGCGAGGCCAAAGGCCACACGCTGCCTCGATGTCACGGGATCCAGGGGACGCATCAAACTGTCTATCCGAATAATCGATCACGCGCCGGCTCCGCCTCCTGGCGGAACCGGCAGCTTGCAGAAGTCTACTTGATGAAGCTCGCGTCGTAGAGGTCCTCGACCTTCGGCGCGGCCTTGATGATGCCGATCTCGAGCAGGAGCTCGGCGGCGTCCTTGTTGAAGGTCAGGAAATCGCCCGCGAAGAACTTCTGGTTCGCGGCCTTGTCCTGCCAGCGCAGATATTTCGCCGAGTTGCCGAACTGCTCGCCGGTCTGCTTCACGTCCGCGCCCATGATCTCATAGGCCTTGGCCTGGTCCTTGGCGATCAAGTCGAGCGCCTCGAAATAGCTGTTGGCGAGCGCCTGCGCCGCCTTCGGATTCTCGCTCAGGAATTTCGGCGTGCAGCCAAACGTGTCCATCACGATCGGATAATCCAGCGTGGTGGCGATGATCTTGCCCTTGTCGGGCGCGGCGCGCACGGTCGACAGATACGGCTCGTAGGTCATGGCGGCGTCGTTCTGGCCGGAGACGAAGGCCTGCGCGGCCGCGGCGGGCTCGAGATTCACCACGGTCACGTCCTTCGTGGTGAGGCCGTTCTTCTTGAGCATCCAGGCCAGCGCAAAATACGGCGAGGTGCCCGGCGCGGAGGCCGCAACCGTCTTGCCCTTCAGATCCTTGATCGCGGCGATGTCGTTGCGCACGGCCATGCCGTCGGCGCCATAGCTCTTGTCGAGCTGGAAGATCTGCTTGGTGGCGACGCCGTTGGCGTTCCAGGAGATCCAGGTCTCGACCGTGGTTGCCGCGCACTGGATGTCGCCGGAAGCAATCGCAAGATGGCGGTCCTTCTGCGGGATCTTCTTGATCGTGACGTCGAGGCCGTTCTTCTTGAAGATGCCGGCTTCCTTCGCCAGCGTCAGCGGCGCGAAGCCGGTCCACCCGGAGATGCCGACGCCCACCTTGACGTCGTCGGCGAGCACCGGAGTGGAGGCCGCGAGGGCAATGATTGTCGCAAATACCTTTGAACTACGCATGATTGTCGTCCTCTTGCCGATCGATGGATTGACGTCCTGTTGATCTGTTCGTGTCGGTCCATGCGGACCTTTGCCCGAAGCGTTGCACGAATTGTGCCGACATTGGTCTCTCAGCCTCCCTTGAATCGGGCGACAAGGCGGTGGGAGTCACCGGGATAGAGCAGCCGCACGGCGGTGATCGTGCGCGTACTGCGCCAGGTGTAGCGGTCGATCACGAGGCAGGGCGCGCCGACGGCGATGTCGAGCGCTTGCGCCGCGCGATCGTCCGCAACGATGGCGCTGATTGTATGCTCGGCCTCTGTCCATGGGACATGGTGAAGCAGCCACGAGCCAGGCGGTTCGCGCGAGAAGTCCGCGGTCGCGGCATTCGGCACGGACGAGAGGTCGATCAGCCTGTCCTCGACGGCAAACGGCACGTTGTCGGCGCTGTGGCGGCAGGCGATCGCGATCACCTTGCCGGCCTTCTTCACGCCAAGACGGTCGCGGTCGGCGGCGGTCGCCATGCGCAGCTTGCGATGGATCAGCTCGTAGCCGTAAGCGCGGCCGAGCGCGGTGATCTCGGCGCGGATGTCGGCGATCTTGAGCACCGCGGACTGATGCTGCGGCCGGCGGACGAAGGAGCCGGCGCGCCGCCGCCGTTCGATTAAGTCGGCCTGCGCGAGTTCCGACAGCGCCTTGTTCACGGTCATGCGCGAGCAGCCGTAACGCGCCACGAGTTCGTGCTCGAACGGAATGCGATGACCCGGCGGCCACTCGCCGGTCAGGATGCGATTCTTGATGTCGGCGCGGATCCGCTTGTAGAGCGTCGGCTGGTCGGCGCCATCAGTAGCGAGGCTCATGCGAGCAGCCTCCGCACCGATGCGTTGAAGCGCTCGCGCGCCGCCTGGCGCAGCCGGTGCCGTCCGCCCTCGACGACCTTGTCGCCGCCGGCCCAGACGCAATCAATCGCGCCGCTGCCTGCCGCAAAGATCCAGCCGTCGATGGCCGCATCGCCCTGACGTCCCGCGAGCGACGGATGCGCGGCATCGAGCGTGATGATGTCGGCGCGCGCCCCCGGAGTGACGCCGGCAGTCGGCTGCGCAAGTGCCTGCGAGCCGCCGGCGAGGGCTTGATCGAACAGCGTGCGTCCGGTCGAGGCGCCTGCGCCGCCGGAGAGCACATTGCGCTGGCGATGCTTGAGCCGCTGGCCATATTCGAGCTGGCGCAGCTCGTCGGCGGCACCGACCAGCACGTTGGAATCGGTGCCGACGCCGAACCGGCCGCCGGCGTCGAGGAACTCGCGGGCTGGAAAAATGCCGTCGCCGAGGCTCGCTTCGGTGATGGGGCAGAGTCCGGCAACCGCGCCTGTCCTGGCGAGCGCGGTGACCTCCTCGTTCGTCGTGTGGGTTGCGTGGATGAGGCACCAGCGTTGATCGACCGGTGCGTGCTCCAGCAGCCATTGCACAGGGCGCCGGCTCGACCAGGCCAGGCAATCCTCGACTTCCTTCACCTGCTCTGCGGCATGAATGTGCACAGGGCCGCCGTCGGCGAGCGGAATGATCGCCGCGAACTCGTCCGGTGCCACCGCGCGCAAGCTGTGCGGCGCGATGCCGATATTGGCCCCTGGCAATGTTGCGATCGCTTTGCGCGAGGCAGCCATCAGCGCCGCAAACCGGTCGACCGAGCAGATGAAGCGGCGTTGGCCGGCATGTGGTGCCGCGCCCCCAAAAGAGCCATGTGCATAAAAGCTCGGCAGCAGCGTCAGCGCAATACCCGACGCTTCGGCAGCCTGCGTAATGCGCGTGGCCATTTCGGCGAGGTCGGCGTAGGGCGAGCCGTCGCGATCGTGATGCAAATAGTGGAATTCGCCGACGCGGGTAAAACCCTGCTCCAGCATCTCGACATAAAGCAGCGTTGCGACGGCCGCGACATCGTCCGGCGTCATCGCCAGCGCGAAGCGGTACATCGTCTCGCGCCAGGTCCAGAACGTGTCGGTCGAGTCGCCGCGCTGTTCCGCAAGTCCCGCCATGCCGCGCTGGAAGGCGTGGCTGTGCAGGCTTGCCAGCCCCGGAAGCGCGAAGTCGTGGCGCTCGTCGCCGGCGGCCGGCGACACGCCCGGCGTCACCGCCGCGATCGCGCCGGCGGTGATCACCACCTGCACGTCATTGGCCCAGCCCGAGGGCAGGAGCGCGGAGGCGAAATGCAGTCGGGTCATGATTACACGCCGGCTGGACAGAACCGCCTTACGATTATATGTCTAGACATATAAGTCAAGCATCCCAGGGCGCAGGGACATCCGCGAAGGGACAGTTGCATGGCAGAGCGCTTCGACCGGATCTGGCACAATGCCCGCCTCGCCACGATGCGGGCCGATCGTCCCGATCTCGGCGAAATCGAGCACGGCGTGATTGCCGCGCGCGGCGGCCACATCGTCTATGCGGGTGCGGCGGCGGACTTTCCGGCTGACGCAGATGCCATCAAGCGGATCGATTGCGCTGGGCGCTGGATCACGCCGGGCCTCGTCGACTGCCACACTCATCTGGTCTATGGCGGCAACCGTGCGCACGAGTTCGAGCTGCGCCTGAAGGGGGCAAGCTATGAGGAGATCGCGCGCGCCGGCGGCGGCATCGTCTCGACGGTGGCCGCGACGCGCAAGGCGAGCGAGGCCGAGCTCGTCGCAAGCGCACTGCCGCGGCTCGACGCGCTGATCGGCGAGGGCGCCACCACGGTCGAGATCAAGTCCGGCTACGGCCTCGATGTCGACACCGAGATGCGGCAGCTCGCGGCCGCGCGCAGCCTCGGCCGCCAGCGGCCGGTTGCGATCCGCACGTCCTTCCTCGGCGCCCATGCGTTGCCGCCCGAGGCCGATGGTGACAAGGATCGCTATATCGATCTCGTGTGCAAGGAGATGCTGCCCGCGGTTGCCAAGACTGGTCTTGCCGATGCCGTCGACGCTTTCATGGAGGGCATCGCGTTCTCGGCTGAGCAGACCGCGCGGGTGTTCGAGACGGCGAGGGGACTCGGGCTGCCGGTGAAGCTTCATGCCGACCAATTGTCGAACCTCGGCGGTGCCGCGCTCGCGGCCAAATTCTCCGCACTGTCGGCCGATCATCTCGAGCATACCGATGAAGCAGGTGCGGCCGCGATGGCGAAGGCGGGAACGGTGGCTGTGCTGTTGCCGGGCGCCTTCTATTTCATCCGCGAGACGCAGAAGCCGCCGGTCGAGTCGTTCCGCAAGCACGGCGTCCACATGGCGCTGGCGTCGGACTGCAATCCCGGCAGCTCGCCGCTGACCTCGCTGCTGCTGGCGATGAACATGGGCGCGACGCTGTTCCGGATGACAGTGGCCGAATGCCTCACTGGGGTCACCCGCGAAGGCGCGCGGGCGCTTGGCGTGCTCGATGAAACCGGCACGCTAGAGGCCGGCAAATGGTGCGATCTCGCGATCTGGGACATCGAGCGGCCCGCCGAGCTCGTTTACCGCATCGGCTTCAATCCGCTGCACCGCCGGGTTTGGAGGGGGCAATGACGGAGCAGGACGCGGCGATCGTCGTCAAACCGGGAACGGTCAGCCTCGACGATCTCGCGCGCGTGCTTGCGGGACAGCCCGTCGTGCTCGATCCGTCGTTCTGGCCGCGTGTCGAAGCAGCCGCGGCGATCGTCGCCAAGGCGGCGCAAGCAGACACCCCCGTCTACGGCATCAATACCGGCTTCGGAAAGCTCGCCTCGAAGCGCATCCCGCCTGACCAGACCGCGCTGCTCCAGCGCAACCTCATCGTCTCGCATTGCTGCGGTGTCGGTCCGGCGACGCCGGAGCCGATCGTGCGGCTGATGATGGCGCTGAAGATCATCTCGCTCGGGCGCGGCGCATCTGGCGTACGCCGCGAGGTGATCGAGCAGTTGCAGGGAATGCTGGCGCGGCGCGTCTGTCCGCTGGTTCCGCAGCAGGGCTCGGTCGGCGCCTCCGGTGACCTCGCGCCGCTCGCGCACATGACCGCCGTCATGATCGGCGAGGGACAGGCGATTGTCGACGGCAAGACCGTGTCCGGCGGCGAGGCACTCGCTGCCGCCGGGCTTGCGCCGCTGACCCTCGGGCCCAAGGAGGGGCTCGCGCTGATCAACGGCACGCAGTTTTCGACCGCCTATGCCATTTCCGGCGTGCTGCGTGGGTTTCATCTGGCCCGTGCCGCGCTCGTCACCGGCGCGCTGTCGGTCGATGCAGCGATGGCCTCCACAGCGCCGTTCCGCCCTGAAATCCAGGCGCTGCGCGGCCATGCCGGGCAGATCGCCGCGGCTGCGACGCTGACCGCGCTGCTCGACGGCAGCGACATCCGCCTGTCGCATCTCGAAGGCGACGAACGCGTGCAGGATCCCTATTGCCTGCGCTGCCAGCCGCAGGTCGCAGGGGCCGCGCTCGATCTGATCACGCAGGCTGCGCGAGCCCTGATCGTCGAGGCCAATGCCGTCACCGACAACCCGCTCGTCCTGGTCGAGACCGGCGAGATCGTCTCCGGCGGCAATTTCCACGCCGAGCCCGTGGCGTTTGCGGCCGATACGATCGCGCTCGCGCTGTCGGAGATCGGCGCGATCAGCGAGCGGCGCATCGCGACGCTGGTCGATCCCGCGCTGAATTTCGGTCTGCCGCCGTTCCTCACGCCCGATCCCGGCATCAATTCCGGCTTCATGATCGCCGAGGTGACGGCGGCCGCGCTCTATGCCGAGAACAAGCAGCGTGCGGCTGCCTGCTCGATCGATTCGACGCCGACCAGCGCCAACCAGGAAGACCACGTGTCGATGGCCGCGCATGCGGCGAGGCGCCTCGCCGATATGGCGGACAATCTCGCCGCCATCCTCGGCATCGAGCTTCTGGTCGCCGCGCAAGGCATTACGCTGCGCGCGCCGCATGCGACCAGCGCGCCGCTCGTCGCCGTCATCGCCGCGCTCCGCGAACAGGTGCCCGCGCTCGGTGCCGACCGCTACATGGCCGGCGATCTCGCCAAGGCAGCCGCGCTCGTCGAGGCCGATGCGCTGCCGGCGGCTGCGATCGGCGTGCTCCCATCTGATCCATTTCCGAGACTTGCCTGAAGAGGTGTTCCGCATGAACCGCCGACTGGACAACGACCGCACCATCCGCGCGCCCCGCGGCCGCGACATCAGCGCCAAGAGCTGGCTGACGGAGGCTCCCTTGCGCATGCTGATGAACAATCTCGATCCTGATGTCGCGGAGCGCCCGAGCGAGCTCGTCGTCTATGGCGGGATCGGCCGTGCCGCGCGCGACTGGGAGAGCTTTGACCGGATTACGGCGGCGTTGCGCAAGCTCGAAGACGACGAGACGCTGCTGATCCAGTCCGGCAAGCCGGTCGGTGTCTTCCGCACCCACGCCGATGCTCCTCGCGTGCTGATCGCGAACTCCAACATCGTGCCGCATTGGGCGACGCTCGACCATTTCAACGAGCTCGATCGCAAGGGCCTGATGATGTACGGCCAGATGACGGCCGGCTCCTGGATCTATATCGGCAGCCAGGGCATCGTGCAGGGCACCTACGAGACCTTCGTCGAGGTCGGTCGTCGCCATTATGGCGGCAGCCTTGCCGGCAAATGGATTCTCACCGCCGGCCTTGGCGGCATGGGTGGCGCGCAGCCGCTGGCCGCGACCATGGCGGGAGCCTCGATGCTCGCAGTTGAATGCCAGCCGAGCCGCATCGAGATGCGGTTGCGCACCGGCTATCTCGATCGGCAGGCCGCGACGCTCGACGAGGCGCTCGCGATCATGGAAGAGTCCGCAAAGACGAAGAAGGCAATCTCAGTCGGCCTGCTCGGCAATGCCGCGGAGATTTTTCCGGAGCTGGTGCGTCGCGGCGTCAAGCCGGACATCGTCACCGACCAGACCAGCGCCCATGACCCGATCAACGGCTATCTCCCCAAAGGCTGGACGCTCGCCGACTGGGAAGCCAAGCGCGCGTCCGATCCGAAGGCCGTCGAGCGCGCCTCGAAGACCTCGATGGTCGAGCATGTCCAGGCCATGCTGGATTTCCACGCGCAAGGGATTCCGACGCTCGACTACGGCAACAACATCCGCCAGATGGCGCAGGACATGGGCCTGAAGAACGCCTTCGATTTCCCCGGCTTCGTCCCTGCCTATATCCGCCCTCTGTTCTGCCGCGGCGTCGGGCCGTTCCGCTGGGCTGCGCTGTCGGGCGATCCCGAGGACATCTTCAAGACCGATGCCAAGGTCAAGGAGCTGATGCCGAACGATAAGCATCTGCACAATTGGCTCGACATGGCCAGGGAACGCATCAAATTCCAGGGGCTGCCGGCGCGCATCTGCTGGGTCGGCCTCGGCGATCGTCACCGGCTCGGCCTTGCCTTCAACGAGATGGTGGCGCGCGGTGAGCTCAAGGCGCCGGTCGTGATCGGCCGCGACCATCTCGACAGCGGCTCGGTGGCAAGCCCGAACCGCGAGACCGAAGCCATGAAGGACGGATCGGACGCGGTGTCCGACTGGCCGCTGCTCAACGCGCTGCTCAATTGCGCCAGCGGCGCGACCTGGGTGTCGCTGCATCATGGCGGCGGCGTCGGCATCGGCTATTCGCAGCATGCCGGCATGGTGATCGTCGCTGATGGCACGCCGGAAGCTGCAAAGCGGATCGCGCGCGTGCTCTGGAACGATCCGGCCACCGGCGTCATGCGCCATGCCGACGCGGGCTACGACATCGCGATCGACTGCGCTCGTGACAAGGGGCTCGATCTGCCGAGCCTTTCGAAGTAGCTAGCCGCTCATCAGCAGCTTTGGCATCGTCGTCTTCGCGCCGTCCATGAAGGTCTGGACGGCGTCGCGGACGATTGCGTCGAGATCGGGCGGGATCGGCGTTTCGTAGATGAATTTGCGGATGGCGAGATAGAAGATGCGGCCGTGCAGGCCCCAGAACAGCTCGGTCTCGCGCTCACTCAGTGGGCGGGACTTCGCATCGGGCAGCTTGAGATCGTGACGCAGCTCGGCGGCCGCGGGCTCGATGATCTCGCGGCGGACAATGTCGAGATAGCGGCCGGTGATGCCGAACGACTTCATGCCGGAGAAGACGAAGATCCGCACCCAATTGTACTCGAAGACGCGTTCGACATAGTCGAGATAGAAGCGCGTCAGCCGCACCTCCAGCGACAGCGAGCGGTCTTGGATCATCGGCCCCCAGTCGGGCGACCAGCGGCTGAGATAGACCTCCTGGTACACCCGCTCGATCAGCGCTTCCTTGCTCGGGAAGTGGCGATAGATCGCCGAATGGGTGATGCCCATGCGTTTTGCCAGTTCGCGGGTCTGTCCCTCGAAGCCATGCTCGGCAAAGAAGCGGATCGCTTCGTCCACGATTGCGCGCTCGCGGTCGGCCGCGCGCATGTTGCGGCGCTTTGGCGCGGTCTTGCTGCCTGTCTCGGGCCGTCGTCGGACCGGTCGCTTCGCTGGTTTCTGCGCTTTTCGGGCCATTTCGTCGCTGAATCGCACGTCTTGTTGCCTTCATAGCCCAAGGTGCATTTGTGACCAAATGGTCATTTCCTGTTGACCGTTCCCCGGAGGCATGTCAGGATTTTGAGACCAGATGGTTACAAATCTGGCATCCCGGCTGATGAGCCGACGGATATCGAGGAAACGGCGGTGAAGGCGAGGGCTTTCAGCTATTTTCGTGCTGCGACGATCGACCAGGCGCTGGACGCTCATGCGCGCGCTGGCGATGAGGCACGCTTCATCGCCGGGGGCCAGAGCCTCGTGCCGGCCTTGTCGCTGCGGCTGCAGGCGCCGCGGCTCCTGATCGACATCACCCATATTGACGAGCTGCGCGGCGTCAGGCGCGAAGGCGGCTATTTGCGCATCGGCGCGCTGACGCGCCATTGCGAGATGCTGAGCGAGCCGCTGATCGCCGAGTTCGCGCCGCTGCTGCATGCCGCGGCGCCGTTCGTCGCCCATCCCGCGATTCGCAACCGCGGCACCTTTGGCGGCAGCGTTGCGCTTGCCGACCCGGCTTCCGAATTTCCAGCGATGACGCTGGCGCTTGATGCCGAGATCGAGGTCGTGGGTCCTTCCGGCGCCCGGCGGGTGAAAGCCGACGATTTCTTCATCGACCTGTTCGAGACGGCCTTGCAGCCCGGCGAGCTGATCACCGCTGTCTACGTTCCCCTGTTCAAGGCCGACCAGCGCTTTGCGTTCGACGAACTGGCGCGGCGGCGCGGCGACTATGCATTGGTCGGCTGCGGCATGCTTGTGACCTTCTCCGGCGAACGCATCGAGGACATCCGCATCTCCTTTTTCTCTGTCGGCAATACGCCGACACGGGTGAAGGGAGCGGAGGCGACCGTGATCGGCTCGTCCCTCGATGCGGAGCGTATCGCTGTCGCCCAAGCCGCGCTCGAAGGCGATCTCGCGCCGCCTGACAGCGACGAGGTGCCGCCGGCGATGCGGCTGCATCTCGCCCGTGTGCTGCTGGGACGCCTGCTCGGACGTCTGGGTGAGGGCGCATGAGCGGCTTCGACGAAACCCTGCTGGGGGACGCCGAGGCGACCGTGCGGGTCCGCCTCGTCGTCAACGGCCGCAAGGTTGCCTGCGAGGTCGCGCCGCGCGAGACGCTGGTCGATTGCCTGCGCAATGCGCTCGAACTGACGGGGACGCATGCCGGCTGCGAGATGGGCGCCTGCGGGGCCTGCCTCGTGCAGCTCGATGGCCGCGCCGTGCATTCCTGCCTGATGTTCGCGGTGCAGGCCGACGGTGCGAAGATCGAGACCATCGAAGGTCTCACCGAAAGCGGCGTGATCGCCGATCTCCAGGCCGAATTCCATCGTCGCAACGCGCTGCAATGCGGCTTCTGCACGCCGGGCATGCTGGTCAACGCCAACGAGTTGCTCTCGCGGGTGGCGCGGCCGAATCGCGAGGAGATCCGCGACGCGCTGTCGGGTAATTATTGTCGGTGCACCGGTTACGAGGCGATCGTCGATGCCATCGATGCCGTTGCCAAGGCGCGCAGCGACAACGGAGGCGCGACATGAGCGCGCCACGGACCTCGCTCGACCGCCCGAACTCTTATATCGGCCGTTCAGTGCCACGCCCGAACGCCAAGCGGTTGCTTGCCGGCCGCGGCCGTTATGTCAGCGATCTCCGCCTGCCGCGCATGCTGTACGCTGCGTTCCTGCGCAGCCCGCATGCGCACGCCAAGATCGTCGCCGTCAACACCGAGCAGACCCGTGCGCTCGAAGGCGTGCATCTGGTCGCCACAGGTGAGGACCTCGCAAAAATCTGCACGCCCTGGACCGGCACGCTCGATCATTTCAAGGGTATGACCTCGGCGCCGCAATTGCCGTTACCGCTGGATCGCGTGGTCTGGGCCGGGCAGGCCGTGGTCGCCGTCGTCGCCGAGAGCCGGGCCATCGCGGAAGACGCGCTGGAACTGATCGAGATCGATTACGAGGATCTTCCCCTCGTTGTCGATATCGACAGTGCGCGGGAAGCGGGTGGGCCGGTGATCAATCCCGGCAGCGCCAACAACACCTGCTTTCGCGCTCAGCTCGACAACGGCACCGTCGACGAGGCCTTCGCGCATGCGGCCCACGTGGTGGAGGAGGAATTCTCCTTCGGCCGCCACACCGCCGTGACGCTGGAGCCGCGCGCGATCGTCGCGGACTATGATCCCGCTGCCGGCGCGCTCACGGTGCATCACGGGACGCAGACGCCTTACCAGTTCCAGGATCTCTATTCGCGCCACTACGGCATCCCCGAGGCCCGCGTTCGCGTCATCGCAACCGACATCGGCGGTTCCTTCGGGATGAAGCTTCATGTCTATCACGAGGACATGGCGGTGGTCGGCCTTTCGATCCTGCTCGGCCGCCCCGTCAAATATGTCGCCGACCGCATTGAATCCTTTGTCTCCGACATCCATGCCCGCGACCATCGCGTCCGGGCCCGCATGGCGGTCGATGCCAAGGGCGAAATCCTGGCGATGGACGTCCTTGACCTGACCGCGATCGGCGCGTTCTCGACCTATCCGCGCACCAGCGTGGTCGAAGGCAATCAGGTGATCCGCCTGATGGGCGCGCCCTATCGCTTCAGGAACTATCGCGCCACGCTGGAGGTGCTCTTCCAGAACAAGGTGCAGACCAGCCAGTATCGCGCTGTCGGCCATCCCATCGCTTGCGCCGTCACCGAGCGGCTGGTGGATATGGCCGCAGCCAAGGTCGGGCTCGATCCCTTTGCCATCCGCGCACAGAACGTGATCGCCGATGATGCCTATCCGCAGACCTCGCCGACCGGCTACCGCTTCGAGGCGCTGTCCCATCAGGCCTGCCTGAAGCGCCTGCATGAGATGATGGATTATGACGCGCTGCGTGCCGAGCAGGCGAATTTGCGCAAGCGCGGCATCTATCGGGGCATTGGCATCGCCACCTTTGTCGAGATCACCAACCCGAGCCCGGCCTTCTATGGCGTCGGAGGCGCGCGGATCTCCTCACAGGACGGCGCCATTCTCAGCCTGACGCCGTCGGGCGAGGTGCGCTGCCTGATCTCGGTCACCGAGCAGGGGCAGGGCACCGAGGCGATCATCAGCCAGATCGTGGCCGACCAGCTCGGCCTCGCGCAGGAGCGCGTCAAGGTCATCACCGGCGATACCGAGGTGACGCCGCATGGCGGCGCCACCTGGGCCTGCCGCGGCGCCGGCATCGGCGGCGAGACCGCGCTCCAGGCCACGCGTGCGCTCAAGCGCAATATTCTGGAGATCGCCGCGCTGATCCTCCAGGAGCAGCCATCTGCGCTCGACATCATCGATGGCGAGGTCGTCGATGCGGTGACGCGGAACCAGCGCATGCCGATCGCGGAGATCGCGCGCATCGCCTATTTCCGCTCCGATACGCTGCCGCCGGGCACGCAGGCGCAGCTCACGGTAAGCCATCACTTCGCCCCGCAGGGTTATCCCTTCGCCTTCACCAACGGCATTCAGGGCTGTTCGCTGGAGGTCGATGTCGAGACCGGCTTCATCAAGATGCTGAAGCATTTCATCGTCGAGGATTGCGGCCGCGTCATCAATCCAATGCTGGTGGACGAGCAGCTCCGCGGCGGCGTCGTGCAGGGGCTGGGTGCCGCGCTGTTCGAGGAATGCCGCTACAGCGAAACCGGTCAGCTCATGAATGGCTCGCTCGCCGATTACCTCGTTCCGATGCCGATGGAGATGCCCGACATCGTCATCGGCCATGTCGAGACGCCGACCGCCGACACCGTGCTCGGCGCCAAGGGCGTCGGCGAGGCCGGCACGGCGGCGGCGTCAGCCTGCGTGCTCAACGCGGTCAACGACGCGCTCGCGCCGTTCGGCGCCACGATCAACTCAATTCCGATCACGCCGACAAAAGTCCTGAAAGCCCTGAAGCATTTCTAGAAAAAAGACCCTGGAGGAAATCATGCCTAAATCCGGTTCGACTCCGAAAATAACCCGCCGCACCGCACTCGCCGGCCTCTCGGCCAGCGCGGCGCTGCTCGCGATGCCCCGGCTCGGCCGCGCCGCCGATGAGACGATCCGCATCGGCTTCCCGACGCCGCTGACAGGGCCGTTCGCAGCGGAAGCGCGCGACCAGGTCAGATGCGCCGAGCTCGCCGTCAAGCTCGTCAACGACAAGGGCGGCATCGGCGGCCGCAAGGTCGAGCTCTTGGTGCGCGACGATAAGCTCAATGCGGGCGAAGCTGCGACCCGCACACTGGAGTTGATCGAGAAAGACAAGGTTCATGCGGTGGTCGGCGCGCTCTCCAGCGCCGTGCAGCTCGCAGTCAACGAGGTCACCCGCGCCCGCGGCGTGATCTACGTCTCGATCAGTCAGTCCGACACGATCAACGAGGCCAAGGATTTCAGCAAGTACACATTCCACGAGGCGCTCAACCCGCACATGACCACCGCTGCGGTAGCGCGGCAGACCCTGAAGAAGGGAATGAAGGTCGCCCATCTCGTTGCCGACTATGCCTACGGCCATGAGATGCTGCGCGGCTTCAAGCGCGCGCAGACGACCATTGGTGCTGACACTGTCGGCGAAATTCTGCATCCGTTCGGGGCGGCCGACTATTCCACTTTCATGCCACGGCTGATGTCGATGCGACCGGACGTGCTCTGCATCTCCAATTTCGGCCGGGACCAGGCCAACGCGATCAAGCAGGCGGTCGATTTCGGCGTGAAGCAGCAGATGAAGATCGTCGTGCCCGTCATCCTGCACAACCAGCGCCTCGCGGTTGGCCCTGACGTGTTCGAGGGCGTGGTCGGCGGTGCCAACTATTATTGGGGCCTTGAGACGCAGAGCAAGACGGCAGCCAGCTTCAACGCGGCATTCAAGGCCGCCAACGGCGGCGCGATCCCGACCGATTACGGTGCCTATGGCTATTCTGGCGTCGGATCGTTGCTGGCCGCCATCGAGGCCGCCGGCGGCACCGACACCGACAAGGTCGTCGATGCCCTGGAGAAGCTGCAGTACGATCTGACCAAGGGGCCGCAGCACTACCGCAAATGCGATCATCAGTCGGTGCAGTCGGTGCTGGTGCTGGAGTCCAAGAAGAAGTCCGCGATGACCAACGACAACGATCTGTTCGCCATTCTCGCCAATGACGCCGGCTCCGACGACATGCTGCGCAGCTGCAGCGAACTCGGCCACGCGACGTAAGTCTTGTGACGATGGACCTGTCGCTGATCATCATGCAGCTTCTCTCCGGGATCGCCCTTGGGGCGGTCCTGGTGATCACTGCGCTTGGATTGACGATCGTGTTCGGCATGCTCGGGGTGGTGAATTTCGCCCATGGCGCGCTGTTCATGATCGGGGCCTATGCTGGGCTGTATCTGGCGTCGCTCACCGGAAGCTTCTGGTGGGGACTGCTGCTCGCTCCCATCCTGATCGGCGCCTTCGGCATGCTGATCGAGTTCGTCCTGATCCGCAGGCTCTATGGACGCTCGATCGACGATCCGTTGCTGCTCACCTTCGGCCTCAGCTACATCCTCGTCGAAGGTGTGCGCATCGTGTTCGGGAGCGACGGCATTCCGTTTCCGACCCCGCCGCAACTGGTCGGCGTGCTTGATCTCGGCATCGGCTTCTTCCCGCGCTACCGCCTGTTCGTCATCGCGCTGGTGGCCGTGGTGCTGCTGGTGCTCTGGCTGACACTGGAAAAGACCCGCATCGGCTTGATCGTGCGCGCCGGCGCGCGCGATCCCACCATCATGCAGGTGCTCGGCGTCGATATCGGCCGGGTCTGGCTTGCGATCTTCGGCCTCGGCGTCGGGCTCGCCGCGCTCGGCGGCGTGCTCGCCGGTCCCATGCGCAGCGTCAATCCGGAGATGGGCTCGCTCGTGCTTGCGGAGGCGTTCGTGGTGACCGTGATCGGTGGCCTTGGTTCGATCGTCGGGGCTGTCGTTGCCGGCCTCATGGTCGGCATATCCATCAGCATGGTCGCGCTGTTCGCCCCTGAGATGGCGACCATCGTCATGTTCGCGCTGATGGCGGTGGTGCTGCTGATCCGCCCGCAGGGCCTGTTCGGCGTCAGAGGGAGGACCGCGTGATGCTGCCTTCGAGCGGCGAGTCGGTAGCCCGGCCCTCGCGCAATGGGATCGCCTGGATTCTCGACCAGCGTGTGCTGCTCTCGATCGCGGTGCTTGCCGTGCTGCCCTGGCTGCTGCCGTCACAGGCGCTGGCCGTGAACGTCCTGATCTACGGGGTCGTGGTGATGGGCTACAATCTGTTGTTCGGCTACACCGGGCTGTTGTCGTTCGGCCAGGCCGCCTTCTTCGGCGCGGGCGCCTACTTCACCGGCATTGCGATCGGCCGCTACGGCGTGCCCTGGTTCGCCGCGGTGCCGATCGCCGTGCTCCTCAGCACCTGCCTCGCTGCTGCGATCGGCATCGTCTCGACACGCACCCGTGGCATTTACTTCTCCATGGTAACGTTGGCGCTGGCCCAGCTCGTCTATTACGTCGCGCTGCAGGCCTCGTCCTTCACCGGCGGCGAAAACGGCCTGCGCGGCTTCACCGTCGACCGCATCAGCCTGTTCGGCCTTCCCGTCAATTTCCTCGACCCCATCAACAAATACTACGTGCTGATGGTCTTCGCGGCGCTGGCGCTGTGGCTCCAGTCGCGCATCCTGAACTCGCCGTTCGGTGCCGTGATCGAGGCGATCCGCGAGAACGAGCAGCGGGCGCGGGCCTGCGGCTATGACGTCGAGCGCAGCAAGCTGATCGTGTTCATGCTGTCGGGCGCGATCTCCTCGCTTGGCGGCTGCATGCTGGCGCTGCATCTGTCGATCGTGCCGCTGGACATCCTGCACTACCAGACCTCCGGCATGATCGTGATGATGGTGTTGCTCGGCGGCGCCCGCAGCTTCTTCGGCCCGTTCGTCGGCGCGGCGAGCTTCCTGATCCTGGAGGACGTCATCTCGCTCTGGACGCCGCATTGGCAGATCTTTGTCGGCGCGATCTTCGTCCTCTTTGTGCTGTTCCTGCCCAAGGGCATCTGGGGCACGCTGCTCGATGCGCTCGGCATCGGAAAGGCACGGCCATGAGCAGCGAATTGCTTCGCGCCGAGGGGATCGGCAAGCGCTTTGGAGGCTTCGTCGCGCTCGAAGGCATCACCGTGTCCTTTGCGGCGGGACAGCTCACCTCGATCATCGGGCCGAACGGCGCCGGCAAGAGCACCTTCTTCAACATTCTCTCGGGTGCTTTGACGCCGACCTCGGGCAAGCTGCACTTCAGGGGACGCGAGCTGAATGGCCTGCCCCAGCATCGCTTCGTGCATCAGGGCATCTCGCGCTCCTACCAGATCACCAACATCTTCCCGGACCTGTCCGTGCACGAGAACGTGCGCGTGGCAGCACAGGCGCTGACCGTCAGCTACGACATCTGGCGCAACCGTGCCCGGCTGGCGGAGCTGAATGTGCGGGCCGATGCCGCGCTAGACGCCGTCGGGCTGCTCGGTAAGCGCAGCGAGGTGGCGAAATTCCTGTCGCATGGCCAGCAGCGCGCGCTGGAGATCGCGATTGCGCTGGTCTCCGAGCCGGAATTGCTATTGCTCGACGAGCCGACCGCCGGCATGGGACCGGAGGAGACCAAGGACATGGTCGCGCTGCTCGAACGGCTCGCCGACAAGCGCACCGTGCTGCTGGTGGAGCACAAGATGAAGATGGTGCTGGGCCTGTCCAAGCGCGTCGTGGTGCTGCATCACGGCCGCCTGCTGGCGGACGGCGCGCCCGACGAGATCAGGAGCAATCCGGAAGTCCGCCGGGTCTACCTCGGACAGAGTGAAGGCTATGGCTGAGACCGCGCTGCTCGAAATCGAGAACCTCCACGCCTGGTATGGCGCGAGCCATGTCCTTCACGGCATTTCCCTGCAGGTGAAGGAGGGCGAAGTGGTTGCGCTCGTCGGCCGCAACGGTGCGGGCAAGACCACGACCTTGCGGGCAATGATGGGCCTTATGCCGAAAGCGACGGGTCGCGTGCGCTTTGCGGGCAGGGAGCTGTTGCCGCTCCGTGCCCATCAGCGCTTTCATCTTGGCCTCGCTTATGTGCCCGAAGAGCGCCGCATCGTCCCTGGCCTGTCCGTGCGCGAGAACCTGCGGCTCGGCCTGGTTGCTGCCGGCAGCGAGATCGATGAGCGTGCCGCGATCGACGAGATCGCCGAGACCTTTCCGCGCCTGAAGGAACGCCTCGATCAGGAGGGCGTGACGCTCTCCGGCGGCGAGCAACAGATGCTGGCGATCGCGCGCGCCCTGATCGCCAGGCCCAGGATGGTCCTGCTCGATGAGCCCTCGGAGGGGATCATGCCTGTGCTGGTCGAGGAGATGGGCGTGTTGTTCCGCCGCCTGCGTGATGAAGGCAAGACGTTGCTTCTGGTGGAGCAGAATGTCGAATGGGCCCTGCGGCTTGCCGATCGTGCCGTGATCATCGACCAGGGCGAGGTCGTGCATCAAAGCAGCGCCGCGGCGCTGCTGGCGGACAAGGACATTCAGGAGCGCTATTGCGCGGTGTGACCTCAGGCCACGACCTTGGCCTCGGCGCCGTCGAGGCGTTGCCGTTCCTTCGCGAGGTACTCGCCGATTGCATCGCCCCGCATGGGCTTTGCGAAGTAGTAGCCCTGGATGAAGTCGCATCCCAGGCGGCGCAGGCTGTCGAGCTGGGCGCGGGTCTCGACGCCCTCGACCACACAGGCGATTTCCATGTCGTCGCAGAGGCCCGTGAGCGACTTGATGATCTTGTGGCTGACGGGATTGTCGTTGATGTCGGCGACGAAGCTGCGGTCGACCTTGATCTTGTCGAGCGGCAGGCGGTGCACGTGGCTCAGCGAGGAATAGCCGGTGCCGAAATCGTCCAGCGAAATGCCGCAGCCCATTGCCTTCAATGCCGCGATCGACTGCTGCGCGCGCACGAAGTCGAAGGTGACGGCGGTCTCGGTGATCTCGAAATCGATCCGGTGTGGCGGTAGCCCGCTCTTCTCCACGATGCTGATCAGCGGCAGGATCCCTTCGGGCGAGCAGATGTCATGGGCGGAGAGGTTGAACGACAGGCGGATGTGGTCGGGCCAGGTCCTGGCCGTCGCGAGTGCGCGGATCAGAAGCGCCTGCGTCAGCGGCCGGATCAGGCCGATGCGCTCGGCGGCCGGGATGAAGTCGGCCGGCGAAACCAGGCCGAGGCGGGAGCTGTGCCAGCGCGCCAGGACCTCGAAGCCGGTAGTGTGCTCGCTCATGGCGTCCACGATCGGCTGGAACACCAGGTCCATCTCGGTGCTGAAATCGGCGGTGCGCAGCAGATTCTCGATGACGCCACGGCTGCGGATCTCGGCCTCGAGCTCGCTCGAGAAGATCACGGTGCGGCCGCGCAGATGGCGCTTGGCGTGATAGAGCGAATAGTCGGCGCATTCATAGAGCGCTTCCGCCGTCGTTGCCGACTGCGGGAACAATGCGAAGCCGATCGAGCAGGATAGACCGGTATGGGCGGTGTCGAGCTGGTAGGGAAGCTTGACCTGGTCGCCGATGCGTTCGCCGAGCCGCGTCAGATCCGCCTCCTCGGGGTCGCCGCACACGACAAGACCGAACTCGTCGCCGCCGAGCCGGGCGAACTCCACCCGCTGCGGGCCGAAGCCCTCGCAGACCTCGCGGATGCGCCGGCCCGCCTCGATCAAGACGCGGTCGCCGACGCTGTGGCCGTAATTGTCGTTGATCGGCTTGAAGCCGTCGAGGTCGATGATGCCAACCGCGACGCGAACATTCCTGCGCTCGGCATCGGTAAAGGCGCTCGACAGCTCGGCGAAGAAGCGGCGGCGATTCGGCAGCTCGGTGAGGGAATCGAGATTTGCGAGGCGGAAGTTCTCGTCCGAGAGCGCCTGGGTCGCCGCCTGCTGCGCCAGCAGCGACTTGCGGCTGGCGACGAGATCGGCGAAGTCGCGATAGTAGATGAACAGCACCGTCACCATCGCGCCGGAGACCAGCAGATTGTTGACCGCGATCGCCTTCAGCGTCGGCTCGCCGGTGGCCCAGAAGAACAGCACGTAGGGCACGTCGACGACCAGCGTCACGATCAGCGCCGCGGAGCGCAGATGCATCAGCGAGAAGATGCAGCCGATCACGGTCACCGCCATGTAGAAGGCGACCTGGCTCTTGGCGAAAGGATCGCCGTAAGGGTAGAGGGCGAAGGACCAGATGGTGAAGCCTGCGCCGATCGGCAATGTCATCCAGTTGGTGGCGCGCAGATTGCGCAGGATGTCGGCGTCGCTGCGCACGAGGTGACGCTGGCGCAGCCACCAGAAGGTGCGCAGGGCCGCAAGCACG
The DNA here is from genome assembly GCF_054062495.1 of Bradyrhizobium sp. USDA 3311. NCBI lineage: Bacteria > Pseudomonadati > Pseudomonadota > Alphaproteobacteria > Hyphomicrobiales > Nitrobacteraceae > Bradyrhizobium > Bradyrhizobium sp. USDA 3311. The sequence goes on from NZ_JBSSFI010000001.1 coordinate 4,210,309, forward strand.
GTCAGCACGCTCGGCACGATCATCGTCAACCAGTCCGGCGCCACGTTCACATATGTGTAGGCGACCGCGATCGTGTTGCTCATGAGAATGAAGTAGAGCAGCGGGACCTGCTTGGAGAAGGCGTCGAACTGCGCGCGCGTCAGGTCCGGGTTGTCCGCCGGTACGCGAAACAGCCGCATGGCGGCGGCGAAGTGAGACTTCAAATTGGCGACAGGCACTGAAATACGGGCCCCGGATCCCTTCAAAACGAGGGCGATCTTGCACAGCGGGGGTAAAGGGCGCGTTAGACGAGTTTCGTGCGGAAAGGCTAGCGCTGGTTGCACGCTGCCGCAGCCGTTCCGCTCGCGTGCGTTGGTGAGGTCGCGTTAACGATATGAGGCCATGGAAACGAGCAGTAACGAGTGCAAAGTACTGCAAGGCTGCGGCTACACTCTGCTAACTATGTGTGTCGCCGCAACCTGTTGCCGCACCTCTCCCCGCCCGAGGAGAGGTGGAAGGCAGCATCTGATGACGCTATTTCTTCTCCAGCGCCGCGGTCTGCTTGGCGAGCTGCTTGTCGAAATCCTCCGACAGGCTGGTCGCGTAGGTCACGAGCTCGCCCGGCTTGATGAACGGGTTCGGCGCGCCATCCTTCATCTCTGCGCGCTTGGCCTGCATGCCATAGACTTCCGGATGCGGCCCGAGCAGCACGTCGATCTTCATCGCCTTGGCCTTGGCGAAAGTCGCGCGGTAGTCGTCGACGATGCCGGCATAGGTCGGCTGGCCGACCAGCCGGTTCAGCGCCACCGTGCCGCTACAGAAGAACAGCACCTCGCGGTCCTCCTTGCCGTCCTTGACGGTCATCTCCCAGCTGGTGCAGCCCGGCGAGTGGCCGGGTGTTGCGTGTGCCGTCAGCGTGGTGTCTCCGAGCGTGACCCTGTCGCCTTCCTTCACCGCGCGATCGACTTTCACCGCGGGGAAGGCGAGGTCCTCGTTTTTCTCGTCACCCGGATAGTAGCCGCCTTCGAGCAGTGGCTTGTCGCGCTCGCCGGCAACGAGCTGCGCGCCGGTCTCCTTCTTGATCTCGGCGAAGCCGCCGGTGTGGTCGAGATGCGCGTGCGTGTTGAGGATGAGCTTGATATCGGCAACCTTGAAGCCGAGCTTCGCAATATTGTCCTTGATCATGCCGGTTGACTGGGGCATCGCCGTGTCCATCAGGATCAGGCCCTGCGATGTCTTGATGACATAGACGGCAATGCCGTCGGTTCCGACATAGTAGATGTTGTCGATGAGCTGGAACGGCTCGAACGGCGCCGTCCATTTCTTCATGGCGACTGCCAGAAAATCCTTGATGGTTTGCGCCTGCGCGCCAGTCGAGAGCAGGGTCAGAGCACACAGCGCGGCCGTCAGCCTTCTCATAGTTTACCTCCCACAGTGTTCTTGGCGTTTTGGTCTGGCGCGGGCGTTGTGGCCCGAGCGGTGCGCAAGTTACGTCGTGGCTGGCGCTCGGGGCAACTGCCACGTGTCCGCAAAAATTCATGGGCCGTGCGGGAATATCGGTGCGTTTGGTGAAAGCTGAGCGCGAGCCTATCGCCCGATCGTCACGCCGGCGGTCGAGCGCATTGCGTCCCGCAGGCTCGTCGCCTTCATGTCGTCGAGGACCTGCCGCGTGAGCACGGTGGTCTGGCCGGGCGTATTGAGGATCGTCTCGCCACGCGAGGACGAGAGCCGGTCGGCTTTGTAGGGCGCCGCGGGATCGACGGCGGGTGCCGTTGCCGGAACGTGGCGCGGCCGCTTACTGGACGCCGCCAATGCTCCTTGCGAGATGCAGAGGGCGACGATCACGATCAATCGCAACGATGCCGCGGGCATGCGATCTCCCATATCCGGGGCGTCAGCCTAGCATATGGCGAGTATCCCCGCAGGGAAAAGGATCAGGCGAGAGCGGCCTGGCGTTCCCGCACCGGCTCGCGGACCCGGTCTGGCTTCCCTGGCTCGGCGAGCCGGGTAAAGCTGCGATGGCTCGCCTGTGCGGGCGCCTCGACGATGACGCCCTCGCAAACGATCTGCCCGCCCAGCATCCTGAACTCGAGCTTGTCGTAGCGCGGCATCGTCTCGCCGGGCGCGGGCGGCAGCAGCTCGACCCGGCCCTGGATGTTCAGCGTGGCATCGCCGGTGCCGTGAAGCCGCGGATTCCACATCCTGATCCCGGTCTCCGCCCAGCGCTGCCGGATCAGCGCCACGCGATCGACGGGTTCTGTCGCTTTTGCGCGAACTTTCGGTGCGCTGCGGATCTCCGGTGCGGGAGACGCAAGGATCGGCTCCGGCGCGATGTCCGCGTCGACCCCGGAGGTGTCGGCAGAAGTGTCCTCCGTGGCGACCGCTGTGACCGGTGCGGGATCGCTTGCGGGGGCCGGCTCGATCTCCATGATGACGTCGGCGGTTAACCCGCTGTCGACGCTGACGGCTGGGATATCAGCCGCAGAGACCTCGATCTCGACAAGAGCGACAGGCGGGTCGTCCACGACGGCCGGCTCAACATCCACGAGGACGCTAGGAGGTGGCTCGTGGCTGACGACGACGTCGAGGGTAGCAGCCGGAGCGATTTCAACGTCGACGGACGAAACCGGTGCCGCCTCGGCGACGACGGGCTCAACGCCGGCCGAGAGTTCGCGAGATGGACTGCCACTGACGATGAGTTCGGGAATGTCGACCGGCGCGCTATCGACGTCGACAGACGGGACTGAGGCCTTTTCGGCGCCGACCGACTCGACGTCCGTCCCGAGTTCCGCAGGTGCGGCCTCGCTGACGGTGAGTTCGGGAACATCAACGGGCCCGGTCTCCTCGTCGACAGACGAGATCGAAGCCTCCTCCACGACGACCCCGTTGACCTCCGTCGGCGTCTCCGGAGGTGAACCGTCGCTGTCGCCGGTATCTGTCCGCGCAGCCGGCGGACTCTCCGCGATGATAGAGATCGCAGTGTCGTCCTCGGCGACCGGCGCCGCGACCGCGATGCCCGGGTCGCTGAGCGGTGGATCGGCGCTGATGCTGATGTCGGGAGTGCGCGCGGCCTTTGCAACGTCGACGACGATGGCAGGCGAATCGTCCGTGGCGATCGGCAAAGCGTCAATGCTTCCGCCGTGCGGCAAGGGCCGAAGCCTCGTAAACGCCCATTTCACCGCAGGGATGCGGCGCAGCAACGATATCAGTCTCGAAAGCACAGGGAGTTGTCCAAGAGGTACTCGGCGTGAAGCAATCGCTGATTCGCCAGCAATATGAAAAACTGCCCCGGCCGTCACACCGATGTCAATCTGGGTGGGACCAATTGCAGAACATCCGCACACCATCGCGCGAGAAGCTGCGGTCGCAATGACACCGCATTATCGCCGTTCGCCATTGTGACTCCGACCACAGTGCAACCGCGCCGCCGAACGTCGGGCTTCCCTGCGTCATCCTCCCCGCGTAGTTTGAGATGTCTGGGGAGCGAGGACGTCACAATGAGGAAGCTTGCCGCCATCGCAGCGGTTCTGGTCTGGTCAACATGCGCATTTGCGCAGGATCGCACCATCATCGTGGCCTCGACGACATCGACGGAACAGTCGGGTCTGTTCGGCTATTTGCTGCCGCTGTTCTCGAAGGCCGAGGGCATCAACGTGAAGGTCGTAGCCGTCGGCACCGGCCAGGCGCTGGATATCGGGCGGAGAGGCGATGCCGACGTGGTGTTCGTCCATGACAGGCCCGCCGAAGACCAGTTCATGTCCGAAGGGCAGGGCGTGAAGCGTTTCGACGTCATGTACAACGACTTCGTCATCGTCGGGCCGAAGAGCGATCCGGCGCGAATTGGCGGCGGCAAGGACGTCGCTGACGCGCTGCGCAAGATCGCGGCGGCGAAGGCGCCGTTTATCTCGCGCGGCGACAAGTCCGGCACGCACGCAGCCGAGCTGAGATTGTGGAAAGAGGCAGGCGTCGATCTCAGTGCCGGCAAGGACAGTTGGTATCGCGAGATCGGTCAGGGCATGGGGCCGGCGCTGAACATGGCCTCGTCCTCGAACGCCTATCTTCTGTCGGATCGTGGCACCTGGCTGTCGTTCAGGAACCGCGGCGAGCTCGCCGTCCTGACCGAGGGGGACAAGCGGCTCTTCAACCAGTACGGCGTCATGCTCGTGAATCCGGCAAAGCATTCCAACGTGAAGGCGCAGGATGGGCAGGCCTTCATCGACTGGCTGGTCTCCCCGAAGGGACAGCAGGCGATTGCCGGCTACAAGGTCGGCGGCGAGCAGCTATTTTTCCCCAACGCGTCCAACTAGCAGGAAAGCGACGGTCGACACCGCCACACTGAGCGCGAGCAGGATCAGCCCGAGCCCCAGCGCCAGCGGCAGGTCGCCCTTGCTGGTTTCCAGCGCGATGGCGGTCGTCATCGTGCGCGTGAAGCCGCGGATGTTGCCGCCGACGACGATGATGGCGCCGACCTCGGCGATGGCGCGCCCGAAGGCCGCCAGAAAGGCCGTCAGCAGCGAGGTCCGTCCCAGCGCGAACAGGAGCCCCATGCTGCGCAGAACCGACAGCCCGTCGATCCGCGCCAGATCGCCATACTCCGCCCAGAGCAGGCTCGCCGGCCTGTGCACCAGCGCCACCACGATCGGTGTCGCGAGCAGCGTCTGCGCGATCACCATGGCCGCCGGCGTGAACAGCAGGCCGGCCGCCCCGAGCGGGCCGGACCGTGACAGCAGCAGATAGAGCGCGAGCCCGACCACGACCGGCGGCAGGCCGAGCAGCGCATTGGTCAGCACGATGATGACCTGACGTCCGCGAAAACGGGCGATCGCGAGCAAGGCGCCGAACGGTGCGCCGATCAGGAGCGCGACGATGCTCGCGGTCAGGCTGACGCGCACCGACAAGGCGACGATGCCCACAAGCTCGGAATCGGCCTCGCCGATCAGCGCGAAGGCGGCACCAACGGATCGTGCGAAGTCGTTCATCCGCGCCTGAACTTCAATGTTCGGGCGGCCTCCGGGGCGTCGATGTCGAGGCGGCAAAGGCGCGTCACAGACTGGTCCCTGCAACTTCCATTGTGGTGAGCAAGCGGCGGGCCGCCGCATGCCCTCAACTAGATCAACTCGCGCAGCACTTCAATCAGCCGGCCGCACTGCTCATCCGTTCCGACCGTGATGCGCAGGAAGTCCTCGATGCGCGGCTTCTTGAAATGGCGGACCAGCACGCCGCGCTGGCGAAGGGCGGCCGCGAGATCGGCACCGCTCCGGCGCCGATGACGCGCGAACACGAAGTTCGCAAGCGACGGCAGCACCTCGAAGCCGAGTTGCGCGAGATCGCGCGTGAGCACGTCGCGGCTCGCGATGATGCGGGTGCGGCTCTCGAGGAACCATGCCTCGTCCTCGATCGCAGCGACGGCGCCGGCGATGGCGAGGCAATCGACGGGATAGGAGTTGAAGCTGTCCTTCACGCGCTCCAGCGCCTCGATCAGCGGCCGTTGGCCGATGGCAAATCCGACCCGCAAGCCTGCGAGCGCGCGCGACTTCGAGAAGGTCTGGATGACGAGCAGATTGTCGTGGTGCGCAACGAGCGGCACGGCGCTCTCGGCGCCGAAATCGACATAGGCCTCGTCCACCACCACCAGCCGGTCCGGGTTTTCGGCGAGCAGTGCTGCGACCGCGTCGCGCGGAAGTGCGATGCCGGTGGGCGCGTTCGGATTGCAGAGAAGAATGGCGCTCGACGGCCGCCTGTAGTCGGCGATCTCGATCCGCATCGCGGCATCGAGCGGCACCTCCTCGTGAGCGACGCCATAAAGGCAGCAATAGACCGGGTAGAAGCTGTAGGTGACGTCGGGAAACAGAAGCGGCTTGTCGTGCTTCAGAAGGGCCGGGAAGGTGTGGGCCAGAACCTCGTCGGAGCCGTTGCCGACGAACACCTGCTCGGCCGCAACATCGCAATACGCCGCGATCGCCTCGCGCAGGCGCGTGGCGCGCGGATCTGGATAAAGGCGCAGCCGCTCCGCAGCCGACGCGATCGCCGCCAGCACGCGCGGCGAGGGCGGATAGGGATTCTCGTTGGTATTGAGCTTGACGACGCCATCCTGCTTCGGCTGCTCGCCCGGGACGTAGGGCGACAGCGTGTGGACGACGGGACTCCAGAAGCGGCTCATGATCTCCAATCCAGGTTGATCTTGGCACAGTAAGGCACGCCGGGCGTCGACGGAAGTGCGCTTCCCGTTCAGCAGCCGAGGCAGGTTTGCGCAAGCGTCGCAGCCGGGGACGTTCCCGCGAGCGTTACCTTCGTGCTAGGCTCATCGCGCAAACGTCCAGAATTGAGAACGACAACGAAGGCCGGCGCGCCCCAGGCTGCGCAGAAGAGCCGCAAAGCGAGGAACACATGCCGGGCGCAGCCCTTCTCACCGCTCCCTCCATTCCGACTGCGCCCGTGACGCCAGCCATTCTCGACCGCTTGCGAGCCATCGTGGGCGACAAGGGCCTGATCCTGGACGAGCAGGACAAGCGCCCGTTCGTGACCGATTGGCGCGGCGAGCTGACAGGGCAGGCCGCGGCGGTCGTGCGTCCGGCCAATACCGCGGAAGTCTCCGCTGTCGTCAAGCTCTGCTACGACAACGGCATTGCCATCGTGCCGCAGGGCGGCAACACCGGCCTGATGGGTGGTGCCACGCCGTGGCCCGCGCACCGCGGCATCGTGCTGTCGCTCGGTCGCATGAACCATGTGCTGAATGTCGATCCCGTCGGCTACGCCATGACGGTGGAGGCGGGCTGCATCCTCCAGACGCTCCAGGACACGGCCGCGCGCCATGACCGCTTCTTTCCGCTCAGCCTGGGTGCCCAGGGCTCGTGCATGATCGGCGGCAATCTCTCCACCAACGCCGGCGGCGTGCAGGTGCTGCGTTACGGCAATGCGCGAAATCTGGTGCTGGGTCTCGAGGTCGTGCTGGCCAACGGCGATGTCTGGGACGGGCTGCGCGCACTCAAGAAGGACAACACCGGCTATGACCTCAAGCATCTGTTCATGGGTGCCGAGGGGACGCTCGGCATCATCACCAAGGCGGTGCTGAAGCTCTGGCCCGCGCCGAAGGATTTGTGCACGGTATGGCTCGCGATCCGCGATCCCAGGGCGGCGATCGAGCTCCTGTCGGAGGCGCATGCCGCGTCCGACGACAATGTCGGCTCCTGCGAGCTCATGAGCCGCGCCTGCACCGACATGGTGCTGCGCCATATTCCCGGCACCCAGGACCCTCTCAAGGCCGAGACCGAATGGTATCTCCTTCTCGAATGGTCGTCGGCCCGGCCGCGGCAGGACGGCGGCGCGGGCATGCCGGACCGGATGGAGCAGTTCTTGGCCGATCAGCTCGAGGCGGGCCGAGTGCTCGATGCGGTGATCGCGCAAACCGAAGCGCAATCGCGCAACATGTGGCGCATTCGCGAGAGCGTGGCCGAGGCATCGCGCGCTGAGGGGCCGGGCCTGAGCTACGACGTGTCGGTCGCAATCTCGCGGATTCCCGAGTTCATCGACAGGGGCCTCAAGGCCGTGCTCGACATCCTGCCGACGATCCGCCCCTATCCGCTCGGTCACATCGGCGACGGCAATGTGCACTTCTCCTTCATGGGTCCGAGGGGCATGGATCGCGAGACGCTCAACCAGTACTCCGCGGCAATCACGCGGGTCGTCAACGACCTGATCACGTCCATGGCCGGCTCGATCTCGGCCGAGCACGGCATCGGCATCGAGAAGCTCGACGAGCTCCAGCACTATCGCTCCAGGACCGAGCTCGACATCATGCGTACGATCAAGCGGGCGCTCGACCCCAAGAACATCATGAATCCGGGCAAGGTGCTCCGTCTCGGATGAGGCGACCGACGCCGCAGGTTGCCTCCGCTGATCGATCCGGTCCTGGCCGCAGCCTGGACGGGCGCATGCGCCGCATGGCGCGGGCCAAACGGGCCCGAGGCCTCCAAATCATGCCCTTTTGCGGCTTTATTCCCGCGATGGATGCTTTAAGGAAGGGGCAGGATCAGGTCGCGCCTCCCCGGCGGCGGTGCTAGACCCTGGTGCAGGAACAATGGGGCCGCGCCGCTACCGGCACGCCCGCAAGGATGAGAAGGATGTGACGCAATGATCCAAACCGTTGGCATCATCGGGGCAGGGACCATGGGGAACGGCATCGCGCAAATCTGCGCCGCGGCCGGGCTCTCGGTCGTGATGGTCGACATTTCCGATGCGGCGGTGAACCGCGGGCTTTCGACCGTCGGCGGCAGCCTCGAGCGCCTGGTCAAGAAGGAGAAGATGTCGGCGGTCGACCGCGAGGCGACGCTCAAGCGCATCACCGGCACCACCGATCGGGCGAAGCTGGCCGATTGCGACCTGGTGATCGAGGCCGCCACCGAGAACGAGGAGCTCAAGGTCAAGATCCTGAAGGACCTCTGCGCGACGCTGTCGCCGCGCACGCTCGTTGCAACCAATACCTCGTCGATCTCGATCACGAAGCTTGCCGCCGCAACCGATCGCCCCGACCGCTTCATCGGCATGCACTTCTTCAATCCTGTGCCAGTGATGGCGCTGCTCGAGCTCATCCGCGGCCTGCAGACCTCCGACGACACCCACGCCAAGGCGCTCGATTTCGCCCAGCGCGTCGGCAAGGTGGCGATCACGGCCAAGAACAGTCCGGGCTTCGCGGTCAACCGCATCCTCTGCCCGATGATCAACGAGGCGATCTTCGCCCTCCAGGAGGGGATCGCGACGGCGGAAGAGATCGACGCCGGCATGAAGCTCGGCTGCAACCATCCGATCGGGCCGCTGGCGCTCGCCGATCTCGTCGGGCTCGACACCATGTTGTCGGTGATGGAGGTCTTTTACAAAGGCTTCAACGACCCCAAATACCGTCCGGCCCCTTTGCTGAAGGAAATGGTCGATGCCGGCCATCTCGGCCGCAAGACCGGGCAGGGTTTCTACACTTACGGCGCCTGATGACAGGCGTAGGCGGCGGGGCCTTCGAGCCTCGCCGCCCGTCCCGCAATTTGCGCTGCGACAAAGACGCCGCGCGCAATTGGCCCGACAATGTTGGGCGGCCCGCGGGAACAACGGAACGGATAACAAAGGACAATGTCGGATCGACTGAAGGCCGAGCGTGAGGCGGCAGCCGCGCGCCGGAACCTGCTGACCCAGGATGCGATCGAGCGCACCGGGATCACCGAAGAGATGATCGCGGAACTCGTCACCCGCTTTTACGGGCGCGTGCGCGAGGACGCGCTGCTGGGGCCGGTGTTCGCGGTCGTGCAGAATTGGGACGAGCATCTCGCCAAGCTCGGAGACTTCTGGTCGTCAGTCGTGCTGATGAGCGGCCGCTATCATGGCTCGCCGATGCGTGCGCATCTGCCGCTCGGCCTTGTCGGTGATCATTTCGACCGCTGGCTCGATCTGTTCGAACAGACCGCGCGCGACGTCTGTCCGCCCGCGGCGGCTGCGCTCTTCATCGACAAGGCACGGCGCATCGCCGACAGTTTTGAAATGGCGTCGGCAACCGTCGCAGGCCGCATCGCTTCGCCACGTCACGTGCTCAGATCGTGAAACACAAAATGCCTGCCTGAGAAACGTGCAGCTCACATCGTGCGATGGCGCGTTGCACCAATTCCAACATCATCGGTCTGATCTGCAAAATCATCATGCCGCTCGCGTGGTGCGACGTAGAACTGGTGAAAATACGTTTGAACGCGTTCACTCTCGTTCAATCAAAGCGAGCAGAGCCATATTGATGCACTGCGGCGCCAATTCTTCGCCTTTTTTTCGGCAGAGTTCCAGCGCCTGCTAGCGGGCATGTCGCGCGCATCGTTCAACATCAATTCCTCATCTTCCGAGAACCCTGCGGAACCTGAAGTTGACGCGGGCGCAGAGCAGACGCGGCGAACGCTGCTGCTGGGTGCGCTCGCCACCACCGCCTGCCTCGGCTGTTCCGCATCGGCGCGCGCAGGCGAGGATCCGCCCGGCTCCGACGAACGACCGCAGAAGGGCGATGTGCTCGTCTTCTCCGAAGGTGACCAGGAGGGAAAGCTGATCACGGCGGCCGACCTGCAGGCCGGCGGGCCGCCGGTGCATGCCTGGCCGAAGGATCCCAAGACCTCGGTCGTGCGCAGCGCCTCGCGGCTCAACGAGATCCTGGTCATCCGGCTCGATCCCGCCGAGCTCGACGAGCAGACCCGCGCGCGCGCCGTCGACGGCATCATCGCCTATTCGGCGATCTGCGCCCATGCCGGTTGTCCCGTCACCGCCTGGGTGAAGAGCGACGTCGGCGACAAGGAGGTGCTCAAGTGCATGTGCCACAACTCCGAATACGATCCTCGCGCGGGCGCGCAGGTCGTGTTCGGGCCGGCACCGCGACGGCTCGCGGCGCTGCCACTGGCGTTCGCTGAAGGTTCGCTCAGCGTCGCCGGAAACTTCATCGGAAAGGTAGGTGGCGCGCAGCCAGGATGATGGACGGTCGCGGGTTGTGCCCGCGTCACGAGAGGTCGCATCCGCCGACGGGCGGACGACGGGACGAACGAAAAGAATTCAACACAAGAATTCAAACGGATGAAAAAGGGGAACGTCCATGACCAGGAAGCAATGGTTTCTGTCCGGCTTCGTCGCCTTCACCTGTCTTGCCTCGACCGCCGCCGGTGCCGGCCCGATCGAGAATTATTCTCCGGTCACCGCGCAGCGCCTGGAGAATCCGGAACCGAGCAACTGGATGCTCTATCGGCGCACCTATGACGGGCAGGGCTACAGCCCGCTCGACCAGATCAACACCTCGAACGTGAAGGGTCTCACGCCGGTCTGGACGTTTGCAACAGGCGTCGTCGAAGGCCACGAGGCGCCGCCGATCGTCAACAATGGCGTGATGTTCGTGGCGACCCCGATGGGGCAGGTGATCGCGCTGAACGCGAAAACCGGCGACGAGTACTGGCGCTACAAGCGGCAGCTCCCCGACGATCTGTTCCAGCTGCATCCGACCAGCCGCGGCGTCGGCTTGTGGGAGGACAAGCTCTATCTCGCCACCACCGACGATCATGTCGTCGCGCTCGACGCCAAGACCGGCAAGGTGGTGTGGGACACCAAGGTGCAGGACTACAAGAAGGGCCAGTACATGACCCTGATGCCGCTTATCGTCGACGGCAAGGTCATCGTCGGCGGCTCCGGCGGCGAGTTCGGCGTGCGCGGCTATGTCGCCGCCTATGACGCCAAGGACGGCAAGGAGCTGTGGCGGACCTACACCATTCCCGGCGAAGGCGAGCCCGGTCACGACACCTGGCAGGGCGATGACTGGAAGAACGGCGGCGGCTCGGCCTGGATGACCGGCAATTACGACAAGGACACCAAGACGATCTATTGGGGCGTCGGCAACGCGGCGCCGTGGCCGGGCGAGACCCATCCCGGCGACAATCTCTACACCTCGTCGGTGCTCGCGCTCGATCCGAACAACGGCAAGATCAAGACCTATCACCAGTACCACCAGAACGACTCCTGGGACTGGGACGAGGTCGAAGCGCCGATGCTGATCGATCTGCAACGCGACGGCCGCAGCATCAAGAGCCTGGTCCATCCGGGGCGCGATGCGATCTTCTGGGTGCTCGAGCGCACGCCGACCAAGATCAACTACGTGGCAGGTTGGCCGTTCGTCTCCACCGACGTCTGGAAGGGCATCGATGCCGAAACCGGCAAGCCAATCGTCGATCCCGCGCACAAGCCGGTGATTGGCAAGCGCGTGGAGTTCTGTCCCTCTCTATGGGGCGGCAAGGACTGGCCGTCGGCAGCCTACAGCCAGAAGACGGGCCTGGTTTACGTGCCCGCCAACGAGAATTTCTGCGGCGGATTCACCGGCGAGAAGGTCGCACTCAAGCCGGGCGAGCTCTGGCTCGGCACCAAGCCGGAAGACATCGGGCTGAAGACCAAGCCGGGGGCGGATCATTTTGGCGAGCTCCAGGCCTGGGATCCCGTCACCGGCAAGAAGGTGTGGCAGCACAACTTCCCGAAGTCGCAGCTGTTCGGCTCGGTGACGGCGACCGCGGGCGATCTCATCTTTGCCGGCGGCACCAACGACCGCAACTTCCGCGCCTTCAACGCCAAGACCGGCGAGCTGTTGTGGGAGCAGAAGACCAACTCCGGCATCATGGGCATGCCGGTGTCGTATGAGATCGACGGCACGCAATACATCGCGATCCAGTCGGGATGGGGTGTGGACGCGCAGCGGATCCAGGATGCGCTGGTGACCAACAACATCGGCATCGAGGCCAATGTGCCACAGGGCGGCGTGATCTGGGTGTTCGCGCTGAAGAAATAGCTCCGCGGGCGGATCGAAAGAGGCGGAGCAGCAAAGGGGGGTGGCGAATGCGGCGGACTGAAACGTCCGCCGCATTTTGTGTGTGCCGAGAGTGCTGTCTTCCCTTCTCCCTTGTGTGGGAGAAGGTGGCGCGAAGCGCCGGATGAGGGGTCTCTATCCGCGGAGACAAACCCCTCACCCGAGCGAGATCGTAGCAACCGGCGTCGCTGCCCTCTCCCACAGGGGGAGAGGGCACATCGGCTGATGGAGACGGCGCGAGGCCGCGTGCGTTCCTTACGCCTCCAACTGCTTGCCGATCGGCAAGCTCCGGATGCGTTTTCCGGTCGCGGCGAAGATGGCATTCATCAGCGCCGGCGCGAACGGCGGAACGCCGGGCTCGCCGACGCCGCTCGGCGGCGTGCCCGGCGCGGGCGGCACGATGTGGACGTTGGTCACCATGGGAGACTCGTCGATCCTGACGACCTGGAAGTCGTCAAAGTTCTTCTGCTGCACCTTGCCGTCCTTGAAGGTGATCTCGCCATATTTGGCGAGGCTGAGACCCATGATCGCCGCGCCCTCGATCTGCGAGGCGATGCGCTCGGGGTTGACGTAGGTGCCGCAGTCGATCGCGGTGTCGACCCGCGGCACCGTCAGCTTGCCCTTGTCGTCGACGGCCACCTCGACGATGGTCGCGATGTAGCTGACGAAGCTGCGGTGTACTGCGATGCCGAGACCGTGGCCCTTCGGCACCTGACGGCCCCATTCGCCCTTCTCGGCCACCAGCTCGACCACCTTGCGCAGGCGCGCGGTGTCGATCGGATAGCTGTCCTGCGGCTCGCCGTAGTTCCACATGTCCTTCACCGCGGGCTTGACGATCCGCGGGCTGCCGATCAGCGCGAGCAGCGTCTCCTTCTGGTCGCGGCCGGTCGCGTTCGCGATCTCGCCGACCATCGACTGCACCGCGAAGGCGCGCGGGATGTTCGAGACCGAGCGGAACCAGCCGATGCGGGTGAACGCCGCAGCCTCCGGGTTCTCGCAGGAGATGTTGGCGATCTCGAACGGCATGTCGACGAGGCCCATGCCGAGCTCGAAGGGCGCCTGATGCACCGTGCCGGCCGCAAAGGTCGAGGCGATGCTGGGCGCCACGCTGCGGTGGCGCCAGGCGATCACCTTGCCGCTCTTGTCGAGACCGGCCTCGATCCGCTCGACCGAGACGGTGTGCAGGAAGCCGTTGTGGATGTCGTCCTCACGCGTCCACTGCACCTTTACCGGCGCGCCCAGCTCCTTCGACAGCAGCGCGGCTTCGAGCGCATAGTCGCATTTCGACTTGCGGCCGAAACCGCCGCCGAGCAGCGTGACGTTGACGGTGACGTTCGCTTCCGGAATGCCGAGCGTCTTGGCGACGTCCTCGCGGGTGCCGCCCGGGCTCTGCACCGGCGCCCAGATCTCGGCCTTGTCGCCCTTGACGTCGGCGACCGCCACCGGCGGTTCCATGGCGACATGGGCGAGATGCGGGACGTAGTACTCGCCGACGATCACCTTGTCGGCGCCCTTCAGGGCGGCGTCCGCATCGCCCTCCTTGCGCACGACGAGGCCGGGCTTGCGCGAGGCCTCCTCGAGCTCCTTGCGGTAGGCGACGGAGTCGTATTTGCCGTTGGCGCCGTCGTCCCAGACCAGTTTCAGCGCATCGCGGCCCTTGATCGCCGCGCCGGTATTGCGCGCGATCACCGCGACGCCGCCGAGCGGCTGGAACTTCGACGGCCACGGCCAGCCGCGCACCTGCATCACCTTCTCGACGCCGGGCACCTTCAACGCCTCGTTCGGATCGAACGAGGCGAGCTTGCCGCCGGTCACCGGCGGGCGCGCGATCACGGCATATTTCATGCCGGGAAGGCGCACGTCCGCACCGTAGCGCGCCTTGCCAGTGGTGATGTCGTGAAGATCGACGATGCCGATCTGGCCCTTGGTCAGATAGCGGAAGTCCTTGGGGTCCTTCAGCTTGAGGCCTTCGACGCTCGGCACCGATTCCTTGGCGGCGTCGGCCGCGAGTTCGCCGAAGCCGAGCTTGCGCCCGCTGCCGCCATGGACGACCTCGTGATTGACCGCCTTGACCTCCGTTGCCGGAACGCCCCAGCGCTTGGCGGCGGCCTGTTCCAGCATGGTGCGGGCGGCGGCGCCGATCTGGCGCATCGGGATGAGGTAATGCCGCGTGCTGCGCGAGCCGTCGGTGTCCTGGTTGCCGAACTTGACCTCGTCGCCATGGGCCTGCTGCACCTTGACCCTGGACCAGTCGGCCTCCATCTCCTCGGCCACGATCAGTGGCAGGCTGGTGCGCACGCCGGTGCCCATCTCGGAGCGGTGGGCGACGATGCTGACGGTGCCGTCGGGCGCGACCGCGACGAACACGCGCGGATCGACCACGACGCCATGCGGCATCTTTCCGGCGCCGGTCTCATAGGCAAATGCCTGGCGGGACATCACGGGCGCGGCAAGCACGAAGCCGCCGGTGACGCCGAGCCCCTTCAGGATGCTGCGGCGCGAGACCTTCTCGACACGGATGTTCTTTTCGAAGCTGTGAAGCTTCCGGGGATTGTCGATGAAATTCATGTCACACTCCCGTCGATGCGAGATGGACCGCGTTCTCGATGCGCTGGTAGCAGCCGCAGCGGCAGATGTTGCCGGACATCGCCTCGCGGATCTGGTCGTGCGAGGGTTTCGGGTTGTCCATCAGAAGCGCCGCGGCCTGCATGATCTGGCCGGCCTGGCAGAAGCCGCATTGGGGCACGTTGACCTGGCGCCAGGCTTTTTGAACCGGGTGATCGCCGTTCGGATGCAATCCCTCGATCGTCGTGACCTCGCGGCCGGCGACGTCGTTGATCGACGTGACGCAGGAGCGCACCGCCTCCTTGTCGACGATGACGGTGCAGGCGCCGCACAAGGCCTGGCCACAGCCGAACTTGGTGCCTGTCAGCCCGGCCTCGTCGCGCAGGAACCAGAGTAGCGGGAGATTCGGGTCGCCGTCCCAGCTCTGTTCCTGGCCGTTGATCTTCACCTTGATCATGATCGTCCCTCGCTCTTCATAAGCATGAATTAAATGCGCCGGCATGCGCCGGCGGCGGTTCGTGCGTCGTTGCCGCGTTCCGCCGTCATCCCGCGCGGGCAAATCCCGGAGGGAGGCAGGAACGCCAATGGCGATGTCTGGATGTGTTCGATACCTCCCGTTTTGTTCTTATTTGATTGAACTTCGCGCGGCATCGTCACGGCGCGATCGTAGCAGGGATCGCGCCGGTCCGGCATTCACAGCCGGTTGTTCTCGGCGTGAAGAGGTTGCATCTGTGATTTGTCAAAAGCAGGGCGCGGCATCGCGCCGCGCGCATTGCGCAATTGCAAAGCAGGCCGCAGCAAAAAAGCTTCGTCCGCCAGAAAGACTGTACGGACGAAGCAGGATGCCTCAGTCGAGGGAGGGAGAAACGCAGGTGCCGCCGACTTCAATCGGAAAGCGGGCGGCGCTGCGCAGTCATTCAGAGACCAGGACTGAGGGAGCGTGGCCCTCGTAGACGCAGAGTGCAGAAGCGGCGGCCTCGTCGCGATCTTGGGAAGCCACCTCCGTCCGGCTCGCTGGTGCTGGTCTGAACCAGCGAGCGGACGTGGCGTGGGTCCGGCGGCCCTGCTCGGGCCGCCTCGTTCAGGTCGCCTTCGTCAGGCTGCTTTGGCTTTCGCCACGTGGGTCGCGATCGCGTCCATCAGCGCCGGCGACAAGCAGTCATAAGGCTCGAGCCCGATTTCCTTCAGCCGCGAACGGATGCCGGCCATCTGCTCCGGCTTCACGCCGGATTCGATCACCGAGGAGACGAAGGCGGCGAATTGCGGCGCCTGCGAGCCCTGCTCCTGGAACAGTTCGGGATGGATGAAGTCGAGGCCGTAGAACGGATGGTTCTTGTTCTCGATGCGGCCGTACATGTGCGTGCCGCAGGCCTTGCAGGCGTGGCGCTGGATCACCGCGGAGGCATCGACGATCTCGAGCTTGTCGCCGTTCTCGAGCACGGTGACGTTCTGGCGCGGCACCACCGCGACGACGGAGAATGTCGCGCCCTGCGGCTTCCAGCACTTGGTGCAGCCACAGGCGTGGTTGTGGGCGACGTCGCCCTTGATGCCGACCTTGACCTGATGGTCCTTGCATTTGCAGGCGAGCGTGCCGCCGGCGAAGCTGCCGCTGCCCTGTTTGAGGCCGTTGTCGATCGATGGGTGGAGTGCAATAGTCATGGGACGATCCTCCTTGGGGTGATGGCAGTGAGCTAGTAGACGACGACGGAACGGATGGATTTGCCCTCATGCATGAGGTCAAAGCCCTTGTTGATCTCTTCGAGCTTGAGCACGTGGGTGATCATCGGATCGATCTGGATCTTTCCGTTCATGTACCAGTCGACGATCTTCGGCACGTCGGTGCGGCCGCGCGCGCCGCCGAAAGCCGTGCCGCGCCAATTGCGGCCGGTGACGAGCTGGAACGGGCGGGTGGCGATCTCCTTGCCGGCTTCGGCGACGCCGATGATGATCGAGGTGCCCCAGCCGCGATGGCAGGCTTCCAGCGCCTGGCGCATCACGGTGGTGTTGCCGGTGCAGTCGAAGGTGTAGTCGGCGCCGCCGTCGGTGAGGTTGACGAGATGCGGAACGATGTCGCCGGTGATCTTCTTCGGGTTGACGAAGTGGGTCATGCCGAACCGGCGGCCCCAATCTTCCTTGGAATCATTGACGTCGACGCCGATGATCTTGTCGGCGCCGGCCATCTTGGCGCCCTGGATCACATTCAGTCCGATGCCGCCGAGGCCGAACACGACCACGTTGGCGCCCGGCTCGACCTTGGCAGTGTTGACGACCGCGCCGACGCCGGTGGTGACGCCGCAACCGATGTAGCAGCTCTTGTCGAACGGCGCGTCTTCGCGGATCTTGGCGACGGCGATCTCGGGCAGCACGGTGAAGTTCGAGAAGGTCGAGCAGCCCATGTAGTGGTAGATCGGCTTGCCCTTGTAGGAGAAGCGGCTGGTGCCGTCGGGCATCACGCCCTTGCCCTGCGTCGCGCGGATCGCGGTGCAGAGATTGGTCTTCTGGCTCAGGCAGCTTTTGCACTGCCGGCATTCCGGCGTGTACAGCGGGATGACGTGGTCGCCCGGCTTGACCGAGGTCACGCCGGGGCCGATCTCGCGGATGATTCCGGCGCCCTCATGGCCGAGGATCGACGGGAAGATTCCTTCGCTGTCGAAGCCGTCGAGCGTGTAGGCGTCGGTATGGCAGATGCCCGTCGCCTTGATCTCGACCAGGACTTCGCCGGCCTTCGGTCCTTCCAGATCGACTTCGACGATCTCGAGTGGTTTCTTGGCTTCGAAAGCAACGGCGGCACGTGTCTTCATCGTAAACTCCTCAAATTCTCGCAGGACGCCAAGAGCTGGTATCGGTCCTGGTAACGTTCATTTCTTGCCCATGCAGGCGTCTTCCGCCTTGGTGTAGGTCTCGTTCTTCTCCTCCTTCTTGGAGGGACGCTGCCGGCCCCACGCCTCGTTGGAGCGGGCGCGCAGATAGACGTAGAGATCGTCCATGTAGCAGGCGACGTTGGGGTTGTCGCCGAAGGCTGGCATGACGTTCTCCTGCGCGGTCGAGATGTTCTTGCGACCGGAGGCGACGACGCCGAGGAAGTCGCCATAGCTCATGGTCTTGACCGAATCCTTCAACGCCGGTGCGTAGGTGGATCCCATGCCGTCGGGGCCATGGCAGACGTGGCAGTCGGAGTGATAGCGGCGATATCCGGAATAGGTGAACCAGTCCACGGTGCCGTCGGCCGAAATCTTGTAGGTCGGGTTTCCTTCCTTATCGAGCCACTTTCCGTCGTCTTCCTTCTTGACGGCGGTCGGGTCGCCCGGACCGTCCGCAACGGCTATTCCCCCCGAAGTCACGAAGATGATCGCAGCAATGACAAAGCAGATTTTACGCAAGAGATTATCCTCGAAGGCGTTCGGTGGAGACGAGCCGGCGCGTGGAGTTGATCCACGCGCCGGAGCGACACGAAGGTAGGGCTAGTTCGCCGGCAGCGAGAACACGGTCAGCGTACCGCCGAGTGCCGTGTAGTTGCTGAGGGCCGCGTAGCCACCGACTGCGCCGAGACCGGCGGTCGGATCGGTCAGGCCTGCGGCGAGACCGATGCCGGCCCATCCGCCGACGCCCGAGAGCACTGCGACGTACTGCTTGCCGCCGTTCTCATAGGTCGTGACGTTGCCGATGATGCCGGACGGAGTCTTGAACTTGTAGAGCTCCTTGCCGGACTTGGCGTCGACCGCCTTCAGGTAGCCTTCGAGCGTGCCGTAGAACACCACGCCGCCGGCGGTTGCGAGCGCACCCGACCAGACCGAGAACTGCTCCTTGTTCGACCAGACGATCTTGCCGGTCTTGCCGTCCCAGGCGATGAAGTTGCCCATGTGGCTTTCACCCTGCGGCGGATACATCGAGAGCGTCGCACCCACATAGGGCTGGCCCGCGGTGTAGCTCACCTTGAACGGCTCGTAGTCCATGCAGACGTGGTTGGTCGGAACGTAGAACAGCTGCGTGTCCGGCGAGTAGGCTGCCGGCTGCTCGTCCTTGGTGCCGAGCGCGGCCGGGCAGATGCCCTTCACGTTGTGGTCCTCGCCCGCCTTGTCGGTCGAAGCTGCGTCGAGCACCTTCGGACGGCCATAGGTCGGCGAGTTCTTGTCCATGTCGACGCCGGAGGTCCAGTTCACCTTCGGATCGTACTTTTCGGCAACCAGCAGTTCGCCGCTTTCACGGTCCATGGTGTAGCCAAGGCCGTTGCGGTCGAAATGCGTCAGGAGCTTGCGCGCCTGGCCGTTGATCTGCTGATCCGAGAGGATCATCTCGTTGACGCCGTCATAGTCCCACTCGTCGTGGGGCGTCATCTGGTAGACCCATTTGGCCATGCCGGTGTCCGCGTCGCGTGCGAAGATGGTCATCGACCACTTGTTGTCGCCCGGACGCTGCTTCGGATTCCAGGTCGAAGGATTGCCCGACCCGTAATAGACGAGGTTCAGAGCGGGATCGTAGGACATCCAGCCCCACGTGCAGCCGCCGCCGATCTTCCATTGGTCGCCCTGCCAGGTCTTCAGCGAGGAGTCGGCGCCGACGGGCTTGCCGAGCGACGTCGTCTTGGCCGGATCGACTTTGATCTGGTCGTCCGGACCTTCGGAGAAGGCGCGCCAGACCTGCTTGCCGCTCTTGAGATCGTAAGCGGTGACGTGGCACTGCACGCCGAATTCGCCGCCGGAGATGCCGACCAGGACCTTGTCCTTGACGACCAGCGCCGCCGAGGTGCCGGTCTGGCCCTTGCTCGGATCGCCGTTCGTGGCCGACCAGGCCACCTGGCCCGTCTTGGCGTCGAGCGCGACGAGGTTGGTGTCGGCCTGATGCAGGATGATCTTGCCGTCGCCATAGGACAGGCCGCGGTTGACCGTATCGCAGCACATCACCGGGATGACGTTCGGGTCCTGCTTCGGCTCGTACTTCCAGACGATCTTGTTCTCGTTGGAAAGGTCAATAGCGTAGACCTTGTTCGGGAACGGCGTATGGACGTACATCATGTTGCCAATGATCAGCGGGCCACCTTCATGGCCGCGCAGCACGCCGGTCGAGAAGGTCCAGGCGACCTGGAGCTTGCCCACGTTTTGTGCGTTGATCTGGTTCAGCTTGGAATAGCGGGTATTGGCATAGTCGCCCGCCGGCATCACCCAGTCCTTCGGGTTCTGCGACATCTTGATCAGCTCGTCATTGGCTGAAGCGCTGCCGACGGCGAGAGCCGCCGCGGAGCCAAGATAGGTCGCCAGTAGCACCTTGCGCATAGTTATTCCTCCGTTGGTATCGTTTATTGTTTCCGAAGCGTTGCTCAATCACCGGGCTTCTCGTCCGGCGTCTGCTCGTGCAGGGCGGTCACGATTGGGACCAGAAACGATGGTGCGGTGTTTCCTCCTCCTGATGAGAGCCACGGGTCCACGTGCAGGAGCGGCCCGTTCTTGTTGTTCCTGCCGCAATCCCTAACGACTTCGTCATCGGGAAACTTGCCCAAGAGGGAAGCTGGTTTGCTTGACAGCGCACGGACGCGAAGATTTTGATTTTGCAGTAGCGAATTCAGCGGCTTCCGCGTCGCTTCGGGACCGCGCTCTGCGCTCAGGTTCCCCTTGACGGCGCTGCAACTAAGGCGGAGGATTAACCTTCAAGGGTGGCAATGAAACGATGGCGCTCGTTGCAGAAGACCGCTCAAATTCGAGGTAAACGTCACGCAATCTCGGCTGAGGGCTCCGGAAGCGCTGGTCGCGATTCGCGTCGAAATTTCCGAATCAAACCAGTGGCTGGATTAATGTCCGACACCATTCACACGCTCTCGACGACGGGAATGACGCCGAAGCGCCAGATCCAGAGCTGGATCGACGGGCTGACCAGTCTGTGTGGGCATTTCGACGTCGACCCGCTGGAGGCGTCCTCGCTCGAGGGCCGCATCGACTACACCACCGTCTCGCGCCTGAAGCTGTGTCAGATCGAGGTCAGCCAGCATCGCATCGCGCACACGCTGGCGCGCGCCAAGGCCAACGAACACCCGTACATAAAAATCCACTTCCAGACCTACGGCGTGTCCTATTTCGAGCAGGAAGGCCGTCACATCGAAATCAATCCCGGCGACATCATCGCCTATGACGTATCCTGCCCGCATTCGATCATCAGCCCCGCCTTCACGCGTCACGACGTGGTGATCGTGCCGAAGGCGCTGCTGCGCGACCGCGGCTTCCCGTCGCAGCGGATGCCGGCCTGCAAATTGTCGGCGAAGACGGGCACGGGACGGATCGCCCACGATTTCGTCCACGCGACCTTCGACGAGGCGGCCAAGCTGTCGGCGAACAGCGCGGTCGGCGTCGCCGATTCGCTGATCGACCTTTTGCTGCTGCCGCTGCGCGAAGCCGACACGATGTTCGATCGGGTCGGACCCGAGGCGATGTATGTGCGCGCGCAGTTCTTCATCCGCGAGCACCTGCGCGATCCGGATCTGTGCATCGACCAGATCTCTGCCGAGCTCGGCTGCTCCAAGCGCTATCTGCACATGCTGTTCTCCGAGCGCGGCACCACGGTGAGCGATTACATCTGGCAGGCGCGGCTTCAGAACTGCCGTCAGGAGCTCGAGGCCCACGCCGGCAAGACCATCACCGACGTGGCATTCTCCTGGGGCTTTTCCAGCTCATCGCATTTCAGCCGCGTATTCCGGAAATATTTCGGCGTGGTGCCGTCCTCGATCCACAAGGGGCAGCAGAGCGCCGCGGCCGCGAACGAGCATTAGGCGCACGCCGGGGAGCTCCCGGCGAGCGGCCAATGCGCTCATGCCGTCGTCGCAATGTAGGGAATGCTGGCCAGCAGAGCGGCAAGCAGGACCGCGTTGCACAGCATCCCGCTCCAGTGCAGCCGGCGCAGCCGACGCGGAGCCTCGGTGTCGCCCGCATCACTCGCGCTGAGCTGGTCGTCCATCCGCTGCATGAACCAGCGGCGCCCGCCAATCGCCACAGCTGCAAGCAGGCCGACCGCCGCGGCGAAGAGCAGCCGTCCGGCGAGGAGGAAAGCCGCCGTCCCGATGATTCCGGCAACGCCCATGACCAGGAAATGGGCATTGAACATTCCACGCAGCAGCAGGGCGACGGGCCGGATGTCGAGCTTCACCAGCAGGAAGGCGGGCGAGGCCAGCGTGAAATAGCCCATCGGAAAGAGCAGGATGATCATGGCGGCTATGGCGATGGCATCTGGCGTCATGCGATCGGCCTTTCTCGTTCGGACCCCGAGGTTCTCCGGCACCACCTATGATAGTGGGGGCCGTCGCCGACATCGACCTAGGCTTTGGTCGGATGCCGTGCCGCACCGCGGAAGCGTGTCCGATGCGCCATGCCCAAAGGTTCAAGCCGGCTCGAGGCCCAACGACCGCGCGCTCTCGATCCAGATCGGCAGCTCGCGCTGATACAGCGCATTGGTCTCCTTGAAGCCGATCGCGGGTTCGAGCACGAAGGTCGCGAGCACCTCCTTCACCTTCGGATCGCTGTTGGCGGCGACGCAGAGCTCGGCCAGCCGGTCGACCACCGGCTGCGGCGTTGCCTTCGGCACCGCCCAGCCGGTGAACCCGCTGACGGTGAAGAATTTCGACGTGGCGCCCTGTTCGGGGAGGGTCTTGATGGCCGGAATCGCGTCGACCTTCTTCGAATGCACCGCGAACACGGTGCCGCGGTCGCTTTGCAGGACCGATTGCGCGGCCGTGTAACTGCCCATCGCGGCATCGAGCGTGCCTTCCAGCATTCCGGTCCACATCGGGGCTTCGCCGCGGTAATGGACCGGCCGATGTTGAGGCCGTATTGCTTGTTGAGCTCGTTGATCGTCATGTGCGGGGACGAGCCCGCGCTGTAGGTGCCGAAGTTCACCTTGCCGCTCTTGCGCGCGAACGCGACGAAATCTTCCAGCGTCTTGACGCCGGTCTTGGGGTTCGCGACCAGCAAAAGGCCGGCGCCCGGAATGACGCTGACGAGTGTCAGGTCCTTGTCCATGTCGTAGCCGGGATTCTTCATCACCACCCGGTTCATGATGTAGGTGGTCGAGATCGAGCACAGGATGGTGTGGCCGTCGGGCTCCGCGCGGGCAACCTCGGCCGTGCCGATCGCGCCGGCGGCGCCGGGCTTGTTCTCGATCACGACGGTCTTGCCGACCTGCTTGGAGATGAATTCGCCGTAGGCGCGCGCGAGCAGGTCGGTCTGTCCGCCGGCCGGGTAGCTGCAAATCATGCGAATCTGCCGCGACGGCCAGGTGCCTTGAGATGTGCCTTGTGCCGAGGCGCTGCGCGCGAGGAAGGGCATCGCGAGTGCGGTGGTGCCGGCGGCGACGAAGTGGCGGCGATCGAGTTTTGCGGACATGATTCTCTCCCGGATTTTTACCGAAGCTACTGCATCACGCCGTCTCTGCCATGGTCGGCAGGCGAGACAGATTGGCGCATTGGAAGGTATGGCGCTGCTTGTTCGGACCGACGACGATCAGCGCGCGCAGCAGCTCGCCGGTCTTGATTTCCCGGGAGAGGGTGGCGCGCAGGTCTGTGGCGGAGGCGCTCACGACTTCACCAAATGGCCGAATGAACCGCCGCATTATACGAAGTGAGACGCTGCCAGCCACACCCGCCGTCATTCCGGGATGCGTGCGTGGCACGCAGGCCCGGAATCGATTGGGCCGCATGCTCTGCGGAGAAATGGATTCCGGGCTCGCCCTGCGGGCGCCCCGGAATGACGAACAGAATCACCGCTGAATGATCTTCATCCAGACATCGCCGAGGATCGCGGGCTCGCGCGGCGGCAAATAGGTGAGGCCGGCCTGCCTGCCGAATTCGGCGATCTTGCCTTCAGCTGCGAGCTCGGTCAGTGCCTTGTTGACGGTGTCGATCAGGGCAGGGTCACTGGCAAGCCCGACATAACCACGATTGGCGCCGATCGGATAATAGTAGCCGGACGCGGTGATCGCCGTATCCGGATGCGCGGCGCGGTGGGCATCGAAGCGGCCGAGGTCGATCAGTGTCGCATCATAGTCGCCGCTGGCGAGCGCGCCGAGGAGATCGTCGCGGCCGGGAACGAGATGCGTGATGCCGTCGATCAGGCGTCCCTTGTCGAAGGTCATCAGGATCGCATCGCCGAGCGAGCCGCTCTCGATGGCGAGGCGGAGCCCGGCAAGATCGCCGATGTCGGCGATCTTGCGCCCCTTCGCCTTCGGCCCGAGCACCACCGTCATCGGCGAGTAGACGTAAGGCTGGCTCGGGGTGAGCTCGCCGAGCGCGACGCGGCGCCGCCGGTCCTCGCGCGTGGCACCGGTGAAATCCGGCAGGCGCGCCGTCTTCATGCCGGGCTTGACGAGGGAATCCGTCGTCAGCGCATAGCCGCCGACCAGCGAGCAGCGTCCGTCGGAGAGCAGCGCGTTGGCCTCGAGCTGCGGGCTGGAATCCTCATCCAGCCTGCTCTCGAACCACTGGATCTTCAGCGGTCGTCCGATCCGCTCCGCGATCGCCTGCGCCAGCAGCACATCGAAGCCGGAATCCGCCTTGCCCTTGTGATGCACCGAGAGCGGCGGCCGGTCCTCGTCGAGACAGACGCTCAACGGACCATCGGCCGCATGCGCAGCATTGGCCGCGAGGACCGCGGCGAGGCTCCAGGCGGCGAGCCAGCGCCTCATGGCTTTCTCCGGCTCGAGATGAAGACCCAGAGCTCCCCGATCTGGTCGTCGCTGAGGATGTCCGCCCAGGGCGGCATCTTGTTGTTCTTGCCGTTCTTCACGGTGGTGACGAAGCGCGTCCTGTCGTCGGGGAAGGTGCGGAGGTCCGGCGTGATGGTGCCGGAGTTCATCAGATTGGGGCCGTGGCAGTGCGAGCATTTCTCGGCATAGGTCGACTTGCCATGGTCGATCTGCGCCTGCACGGGATTGCCGGTTGCGTCATCCGCGGCACGAGCGGTCGCCGCAAGCGCGACCGTCAGCACCGCGACGGCGGCGATCTTCGCCGCCGTCTTGTAAGCCACTTCTCTCAGCATCTTGCCGGGGCTATTGCTTGACCGCAAAGACCCACAGCGAGCCGCCGGGCGGCACCTTGGCGAGCCGCTCGTCGCCGGAGAACAGCGAGTAGACGCCGCCGTAGCCGCTGGTGACAGCGATGTACTGCACGCCATCCTGCTGCCACGTCACCGGTTGTCCCTCGATGCCGGAGCCGGTCTGGAACTGCCAGAGCTTCTTGCCGGTGTCGGCATCGAAGGCCTCGAACTCGCCGGTCAGCGCGCCCGTGAACACGACGCCGCCCGCGGTCGACAGCACGCCGGAGAAGCGCGGGATGTCGGCGGGCGCCTCCCACTTCGCCTTGCCGGTCATCGGATCGATCGCCTTCAGATGGCCGCGCGCGCCGTCCCCGAATTCCCAGGGATCGGTGAGGTCCATGCCGAGATACCATTCGCCCTGCTTGAAGGTGACTGGTTCGGCCTTGTACTTGCCGCCGAAGGCGAGCGTGTTGGCGTAGGCCAATCCGGTTTGCGGATTGAACGACATCGGCTCCCAGTTCTTGCCGCCGAGGATCGACGGATAGACAGTCACCTTCTTGCCCTCGCGGGCGTCCTTCGAAACGTCGGTCTCGATCGGGCGGCCCGTCTTCATGTCGACGCCGGTCGCCCAGTTCACCTTCACGTAGGGATTGGCCGCGAGCAGCTTTCCGTTGGTGCGGTCGAGCACGTAGAAGAAGCCGTTGCGGTTGGCATCCATCAGCACCTTGGTCGGCTTGCCCTCGACGTTCATGTCGGCGAGGACCATCTCGGCCACGCTGTCATAGTCGAACGGATTGTTCGGCGAGAACTGGTAGTGCCACTTGATCTTGCCGGTCTTGGGATCCATCGCCAGCACGGAGCAGGTGTAGAGGTTGTCGCCGGGGCGCACCGCCGAGTTGAACGGGCCGGGATTGCCGATGCCCCAATAGACCGTGTTCAGCTCGGGATCGTAGGAGCCGGTGATCCAGGTCGAGCCGCCGCCGAGCTTCCAGGTGTCGCCCTTCCAGGTGTCGCCACCGGGCTCGTCGGGAGAGGGGATCGAATGGGTGCGCCAGAGATGCTTGCCCGTCGCCGGATCCCAGCCGTCGATGAAGCCGCGGGTGCCGAACTCGGCGCCGGAGATGCCGGTGATGACGACGCCGTCGGCGACCAGCGGGGCCACCGTCATCGAATAGCCTTCCTTGATGTCGGCCGCCTTCTGCCGCCACAGCTCCTTGCCGTCCTTGGCGTCGAGCGCGATCACGTTGGCGTCGAGGGTGGTACGGAACACCTTGCCGTCGTAGAGCGCGGCGCCGCGGTTGATGATGCCGCAGCAGACGATGCGCGGCGTCTCGGCGGGATACTCGATCTTGGATTTCCAGATCTGCTTGCCGGTCTTGGCGTCGACCGCCATGGTCGCGTTGTGCGAGGTCACGTAGATCACGCCCTGGTACACCAGTGGCTGCGATTCCTCGCTGCGATCGTCATTGAAGGAGTAGTTCCAGACCGGGACGAGGTTTTTCACCGTGTCCTTGTTGATCTGGTTCAGGGTCGAGAAGCGCTGGAGATTGTAGCCCATCCCGTAGTTGAGAACGTTCGATGTATCGGTCGCACCCTTGACCAGTTGCTCGGTGGTCTGGGCGTTTGCATACGTTGATGCAAGCATGACGAGGCTCGCGGCCATCGCAAAGCGTTTCATCCGTTCCTCCAAATATGCGCGCCTTTTGACGCTGCGACAGCAACACTCCGCCCGAATGCAAAACGCGTCAATACGAAAGTCGTAAGCGTCATGCCGATATGTTGGACGCAGATGTCAGTTACCTTACGGAAACCTGACGACCGACTCTCACTTGTGCGCAGGCGCTGAAAAAATTCCACGGCATGAGGAAATGCCAGCGCGGGGCCGCCGCGCGCGGGCCGACCGGTTCCGCGAGTTGTGCGGCGCGATACTTGCAATTCCAGACTTGAACCGGGCCTCGCTTGTGGACTTATGTCGTTTCGATCCGGCTCGAATCGGAGCTCTTGGTGAGGGAGGTTTTCATGATGTCACGCCGCTCTGTTGCGCTTGCGCTCACGGTTGCATTGCTGTCCGGTCCGGCCTGGTCGGCCTCCGGCAATGCCGTCAAGATGTTTGATACCGACAATGACGGCACGCTCGACCTTGCCGAGGTGAAGAAGGCGGCTACGGCGCTGTTCGCGAAGCTCGATCCCGACCACGACGGGACGCTGGACGCGCGCGAATTGCGCGGACGGCTGACCGCGAAAGAGCTCGCGGCCGCCGACCCCGACCACGACGGGACTCTCACGCTCGACGAATATCTTGCTGTGGTGGAGCAGCGCTTCAACGCGGCGAATCCCGACAAGGACGGAACGCTCGATGCGAAGGAGCTGAACTCGCGCGCCGGCCGCGCGCTGCTGCGCTTGTTGCGGTGAAAGCAGCCGCGCTTGACTGGGAGCGAAGACGGTTTGCCCGAGAGGGAAATTCGCAAGCGATATGCGACAGTTCGCTGTGTTTGCGCTCCGATTCCAGACTTGCGCTGTGCCTGACGCAGCCCTAGGTTTTGCCTCGCGCGATGTCGCGCTCAATACCTTGGGAGACCCCGGATGGCTTGGAAAGCTCCGAAGATCGTGGAAGTGCCGGTCGGCATGGAAATCAACATGTACGCCTGCGCTTCGCGCAAGTAAGACTGACGAACCTGCCGCGGCTTCGATGGCAAACGCCGTCGAAGCCGTGGTAGTGTTGGGGATGCGCGCGAGAGCTCAAACCTTCTGGATCATGGCTGCCTGCACATTCGCGCTTGCACCGACCTGCGTGCACGCCGAGGAGGGCTTTGATACCGAGCACATCTTCGGCTTCATGATCGGGACCGATGTCGGAAATCCCGGCGAGCGCGAATTCCAGAGCCAGACCACGGGGCGGTTCGGCAAGGGCGGCGGCACCTATCGCGCCCTCGCGCAGGAGGTCGAGATCGAGGTGGTGCCGCTCCCGAACTTCCGCATCGAGCTCGGCGCCACCGCCAGCCTGCACGACATCACCGGCGTCCCCGATATCGACGATCGCCGTCAATTCAATTTCCAGGGCGCCTCGCTCGACCTGCGCTATCGCCTGCTCGACCGCGAGCGCGCGCCGTTTGGCCTGACCGTTGCCGCCGAGCTCCACGGCGATCGCATCGACGAGACCAGCGGCGCCAAGGGGCGGATGTACGGCACCGAGTTCACGCTCGCCTTCGATCGCGAGCTGATCCCGAACTTTGCCATCGGCGCCCTCAACCTGATCTATCAGCCGGAATGGGCGCGCTTCGATGTGGCGGGGCTGTCGGAGAAAAGCTCCACGATCGGCGCGGCCTTCGCCGGCCTCGTGCGGGTGCGGCCCAACATGTTGCTCGGCGGCGAGCTGCGCTACTTCCGGCAATACGAGGGCATCGGCCTCGGCGAATTCTCGGGCGAGGCCCTGTTCGTCGGCCCGACCGCCTATTTCCAGCTCTCCGAGCGCTCGCGCCTCACCCTGAGCTGGAGCATGCAGGCCTGGGGCCGCCCGGCCGGATCGGGCGCCAATCTCGACCTCGTCAATTTCGAGCGCCATCAGGCGCGGCTGGTGTTCGGCGTTAATTTCTAATGCAGGGTCGTCATGCCCGAGCTTGTCCCGGGCATCCACGTTCTCTGTACCGCGGAGCAAGGCGTGGATGGCCGGGACAAGCCCGGCCATGACGATGTGGAAGCGTCAAGGGCTCAAGTTCTAGCCTCGCATGTTAGGACCTCGCGCAGCAGAGAGATCGGCTGTTCCGGCCAACCCTCACGGCGGATTGAAACTTCCGGCTCCTCGGAACGTAGCCTTTCATGCTAAACCTTGATCGCCCTTGCGTGAGGATTCCGGCATGAACCCGATCGACCTGGTGGTGACTGTGTGTGCGGTGCTGTCGCCTGCGACCTGCGAGGAACAGCATCTGGTGTTCAACTATGCGGGGTCGCCGCGGCAATGCGCGATGGCGGCGCCACCCTATATCGCGCAATGGGTTGGCGACCATCCGAAGTGGCAGGCGGTACGGTGGCGCTGCGAATATCCGCACGCGAACGACAAGGCGTGACGCGGCCGTCCTATTTCGTGCAGTCCTTCAGATCCTTGTCGGCGATCGAGAACACCGCGTCGGCCTTGATCTCGATGTCGCGGACGACGCACTGCCGCGCGTTGGGATAGCTGACCTTGGCGTCGTAGCGGCCGGGCTCGACGCCGGTGATGCGCAGCCGCTCGTCGTGGTCTACCTCCTTGTCCTTGTCGTTCAGGCACTGGTTCGGTCCCCACTCGGTCTTGCCGGCGGGCGAGAGCTGGAAGCCGGAGATCGTCTCCGTCGTCAGATTCCAGAGCCTTATGCCCTTGCCCTTGGTCTGGGCGGCGGCTTCGCCGGCAAACGTCAACAACGCGATCAAAGCCAGAAACCAACGCATCAGCCGATCCTCCCAAAGGCGCGCCTTTATTGCCTGATCAGGCGCTCGCGGTTCTTTGCCTTGTCGAAATTTTTGGCGCGGTCAAGGCCGATCGGCGCGATCAGCTTCGCTGAGGTAAGATCAGCGCCCTCGAAATCGGTGTCAGTGACGGTGGCTCCGGTCAGGTCGGCGCCGCCGAGCTGAGCATTCTTGAGCGACGCACCGGTCAGGTCGGCTCCCTTGAGCGAGGCAAATTCAAGATCGACGCGCGACAGGTCGGCGTTGCGCGCGTTCAGCCGTTCCAGATTGGCGGATCGCAGCACGGCGCGCATGAGTCCCATCGACTGGTTGCGCATATCGGCGCCAAGATGCGCGTCCGCGATCGAGGCGCCGACCAGGCTTGCGCCGGTGAGGTCGGCAGCGATGCGAGCACCGGTCAGGTCCGCGCCGTCCAGACGCGCGCGCGCCATCTGCGAGGCGAACAGATTGGCGCCCTTCAGGCTCGCGCCCGCCAGATCAGCGTCCAGCAGCCATGCCTGATCGAGGATCGCATGATCCAGACGGGCACCGGCGAGTTTTGTCTTGTTGAGTCGTGCCGCACGGAAAATCACCGTGGAAAGGTCGAGACCCGAGAGATCGAGCCCCGACAACCGCTTGCCGGTGAAATCGGCCGGCGCCCCGGCGCTCGCTTTGGCCAGGATGGCCTCGACCTCCTGCCGGCTCATTTCCGCGGAGATCATCGCGGGTGACGTGAGGTCGACGTCACGCATCATGTCCTGCGCGCTCGCCATGGTCGCGACGAGAGCGAGGCCAAGCGTCATGAGGGCGATCATTCGCTTCATCATCAGGCTCCGCTACCGGCCCTGTTTAGCACGCGCTTGGCGTGGTTGCCTATGAGGCATCACGCCCGGCGCGTTCGCCGCTATGTTCGCCTTGGATCCTCGCCACGAGGTCCGCCTTGATCGTGGCGATCTCTGCGTCGCCGCGTGCCCCACGCGGGATGCTGATGGGCACCTCTGCCAGAATGCGCGCCGGCTGCGGCGACAGGAAGAACAGGCGGTCGCCGAGGCGGACCGCATCGTCGAGGCTGTGGGTGACGAGCAACGTCATCACGGGGCGGCTTGCGACCAGCGTCGCGATCTCGTCGCGCAGGCGCCCCGCGAGCGCGTCGTCGAGCGAGGCGAGGGGCTCGTCGAGCACGAGCAGATCGGGCTCGACTGCGAAGGCGCGAGCCAGAGCGACGCGCCGGGCAAGACCCAGCGACAATTCGCCGGGAAAGTGGCTGCGATGCGCTTCCAGTTCCAGGATCCTGAACAGCTCCGACAGCTTCGCCTCGGAGATGTCTGGAGCCGCAAGCCGCACATTCTGCTCGACCGAGCGCCACGGCAGCAGCCGCGGCTCCTGGAACACCATCCCGATCCGCGCTTCCGGCGGTCGCGCGACGGTCCCGTGGAAATCGCGGTCGAGCCCGAGGATGATGCGCAGCATCGTGCTCTTGCCGCAGCCGGAGGGACCGATCAGCACGCCGACCTCGCCGGATTGAACCGCGAACTTGACCGGCGCCAGCACCTCGTGCGTTTCGCCCGCGGCACTCCTGAACGTCTTGCCTGTGATATCGACTTCAAGCCGCACGGGGCCGCCACCTTGTTGCACGGGCCTCGAACGGCTGCACCAGCACGGTCTCGATCACGAGCACGACGGCGGCGAATGTCAGGGAGTAGGCGAGTAGCCGCGGCGTGTCGAACAGCTGGAAGGCGACACCGATCTCGAAGCCGACGCCGTTCGGCCGTCCCAGGAGTTCGGCGACCAGCACGATCTTCCACACCAGCGACAATCCGGAACGCGCCGAGGCCGCGATATAGGGCGCAAGCTGCGGCAGCACGACATGGCGGAAGGCACGCCAGCGCGGCATCGCGAACACGCTCGCCATCTCGTCCAGCGAACGGTCGAGCGCGCGCGTGCCCTCGCGCAAGGT
Organism: Bradyrhizobium sp. USDA 3311; assembly: GCF_054062495.1. Taxonomy (NCBI): domain Bacteria; kingdom Pseudomonadati; phylum Pseudomonadota; class Alphaproteobacteria; order Hyphomicrobiales; family Nitrobacteraceae; genus Bradyrhizobium; species Bradyrhizobium sp. USDA 3311. The sequence continues at coordinate 4,241,582 of NZ_JBSSFI010000001.1, forward strand.
GACGATGGCGGTCGGCAGCTTGTTGATGGCGATCGCGGCGATCGCCGCCGCCTCGGTCAGGCCGGCCCAGATATAGGCGAGCACGATCACGACCAGCGCAGGCAGGTTGAGCAGCAGGATCAGCCAGGGATCGCCGAGCCGGTCGGCGAGCTTCACCCGTCCCATCAGGTAGCCGACGGCGCTGCCGAGCGACATCGCCAGCACGAAGGCGAGCGCGACGCGCGCCAGCGTGGCGCCGAGATGCAGGAACAGCGCGCCGCTCGACGCTTCCGCGATGATGACGGTGAGCACGGCAGGCGGGGAGGGCAGCTTTGCGCCGCCGACGAACAGCGCTGCAAGCCACCAGGTCGCGAGGAACAGGGAAAACGAGAGCAGACGCAGCACCTCAGTCTCCGGGGACTGCATGATAGAAGGTGCCGGGGTCGAGTTCGGCCGCCGGCCCGACCAGGTCGCGGCCGCCGGTCTCGGCCAACACGCGATAGAGCACGCGCGCATCGGCCTCCTCGTCGGCGATGCTCCGGCGCGGAATGCCGTCGCGATAACGGTCACGGTAGGTCTTGAGCATGACGGCATCGCTCGTGCCGGTGAGCGGCGCGATCTTCTCCCAGGCGGCGTCGGAGGTGACCAGCAGCTGCTTGGCCTTGCGGGTCATCGCAATGAAACGCGCCACCGCATCGCGGTGGCTTGCGGCCCAGCCCTCGTCGAAGACATAACCGACCGCGGAGACCGCGCCCTTGGCCCCCAACTTCGGCAGGATGTCCTCGATGCCGGCGAGGCGGCGAAAGCCCTTGGCCTCGAGCTGGGCGCAGAAATTCCAGAAATTGAGGCTGGCATCCATTTCGCCGTCAAGCGCCTTGGCGGCGATCAAGGGCGGCGCGCCATAGACGATGGTCGCGTCGGACTTCAGGTCGATGCCGTCCTGCTTCATCCGCGCCTGCAGCAGCAGCCAGCTCTTGTCGATCGCGCCACCACCGACGGCGAGCTTGCGGCCCTTGAGGTCGGCGAGCGTCTTGATCGGCGAGGCCGCGGGCACCATTACGGCGCCAAGTGCGCTGGAATAGGGGTAGAAGGTGAGCTTGGCGCCGAGGGCGCGCTCGCGCGACACCCATAGCCAGTCCGACAGGATGATGTCGGCGCTGCCCGCACGCAGCGCGATCTTGCCGGCTTCGGGGCTCGCAAGCTCGGTGACCTCCAGCGACAGGTCGGCTTCCTTGTCGAGGCCGCCGGCCCGGATCGCAGCCAGCTCCCAGGAGAATGTTCCGGTCTTCTGCACCGCAAGGCGGATGGTATCCGCGGCGCGGACGCTTGCGACCTGTGTCAGCGCCAGCGTCACCGCGAGCGCCAATGTCCGACCAATTGCTCTCATCACCTTGTGAGCCGTTTCCTCGAAGGGAGTGCTTTTCAGGACAATACGCATAGCATAGCTTCCATCGCAACCAGCGGGAGGACGCTCATGAATCTGGCGGGACAGCTACGACCGATTGTCGCCGCATTGGCGGTGCTGGCGGCGGCCGTGCCCACGGCGCGCGCGCAGGAGGCCAACGACTATCCGACGGCGGCGCGCGCGGAATATGTCTATGGCTGCATGAAGGCCAATGGCGAGACACGGGCCGCGATCGAGCAATGTTCCTGCTCGATCGACGTTGTGGCCTCGATCGTCACCTATGAGCGCTACGTCACCGCCGAGACCGCGCTCAGCATGTCCCAGGTGCGCGGCAATCTCGGCGTCCAGTTTCGCACGTCGGAGCAGGCGAACTCGGCGGTGAATGATTTGAGGCGGGCGCAGGCCGAGGCCGAGGTGAGGTGTTTCTGATCTAACACCGTCATTCCGGGGCGATGCGAAGCATCGAACCCGGAATCTCGAGATTCTCAGGTGCGCAATCGCGCACCATAGTTCGGTCCCGCGGACCGCCCCGGAATGACGGCGAGACTATCAAGTCCCCGGCTTCTCCACATCCCACTCGTTCCGGAACACATGTCCATCCGTGTCCTTCGCTTCCGCGCGGAAACGCCTGGCGCCGTTGGAGACATAGGTGAAGCGCAGATTGGGATCTTCGGAGATCGAGATGCCGCCTTCCATTGACAGCACGGGGCTGTCGTCCTGCGTCAGCTTCAACTGGTTGATGAAGAAGGCGGGAATATAGAGCTGCGTGACCTGGTCCATTTGCAGGCCGGAATTGTTGGGATGGCCGATCATGATCTGCGCCTCGCGGACGCGGCTCGCCGGCGCGTCCTCGCGCGCGAATTGCCGGTAGCGCATCTGGCCGAGCCGGTTCTTGGCTTCCTCGACATTCTTTCCCGCAGGCGCGGAGCAGCCGCCGGAGGCCTTCACATAGGTCTTGGCGACATAAAGCTGGCCGTCGCTGAGCTCGGCCACCGCGTGGACGTCGGTGTAGTTGTTGACGCGCACGCGCGTGGAGATCTCGCTGACATTGGCATCCGGCCCGAGCTCGAATTTCGCCGCCATTGGCGCCGGATTGCGGTCGATGACCAGCGTGATCGAACGGATACGGCGGGCATCGCCCGGCGAGAGCTTGCTGCGCAGGGTCACCGGCACGATGGCCGCGTCCTCGGCGCGATACGGCATCTCGATGCCGATCACGTTGGCGCCGTCGTTCATCGGACGGTTGCTGAAGATGTCCTGCACCAGGCCCGGCCAGGGATCGTAGGTCTCTTCGGCCTGCGTCGGCGCGGCAAAGGCGACGCCGAGGAGGAGGGCGATAAGGGGCAGGCGGCGTATGCATCCCGTCATGGTCATGGTCCCGTGCGGACGAAGCAGTCAGGGTCCGCGAAGCTCATTCCTGCATAGCGTAGCGCGCCCGCTACTCCCATTCAATTTCCGAGAATGCTGCGGTTGCGTTGCGGGCATTGTAGTCCTCGAACAGCTGCCAGTGCGACCGTTCCGATTCAGCGGCCTTGTCCGCGGCGGTTCGGATCGGCGCGCCCTTCTTGTTGAGTGTGCGGACGTCGGACAGCATCGTCGTGAGATAACGTCGTTCATCGGCCAGCGCCGCAGGCCAGTCGCTCACGGGGCCGTGACCGGGAATGACGCGAATTGCCGGAACCGCTTCAAGCTCCCTAAGCAGGGCAAGCCAGCCGCGAATGCTGCCGTCCATGACCGGAATGTGGCGGAGAAAGACGAGGTCGCCCGCGAACAGCGTCTTGGTCGTCTCGTCGAACACCGTCAGGTCATTGTCGCTGTGCGCGGCCGGCCAGGCCCGCAAGGTCAGGCGGCGCGATCCAAGATCGAGCATCATCGTGTCCGAAACGAGTAGGGTGGGCGGTACGATCTTCACGGGATCGATCAGCTCGCCGCCCATGATGCGACGGAAATTGTCGAGATAGTAGGGTCCGCGCGTCGCCAGTGCCTGCGGCAGCCTGTTGTGGCCGACGAAGCCGGTTCCTTCCGCAACGAAGGCTGCATTGCCGAAGACATGGTCGGGATGGCCGTGGGTGTTGATGACGTAGCGGATCGGCTTCTCAGTGCGGGCCCGCACGGCCGCCAGCAGCGCCTCGCCCTCGCGCAAGCTGCCGCCGGTGTCGATCACGGCGACCGCGTCAGTGCCCACGATGAAGCCGACATTGGCGATGTCGCCCTCGTTCTCGCGCGTCATCAGGGCAATGGTCCCGGAGTGTACGAAGATTCCCGGCGCGACTTCGCTTACAGGCAATTCGGCTGCATCAGTGCGTGCTAGCGTCGCTATCCCGAGCAGGGTCAGGGCAGCGATCATTGAAGCGATGTGAGACACTTTTCCGCCCCAGTTCAAAGGATTTGCTGCATTGCACTGCAACAAAGGGAAGCCAGCGCAAGGTTTGGCAAAACATGGCGCGTCATGCGTTGCATGGATAACATTCAAACAAAACGAGGAGGAAGCGCGATGACGGAGGCCGGACGACATCGTCGCGGGTTGTTCCTGCTGTGGGGCCTGGTTGCGTCCTGCGCGCTGGGCGGCGTTGCCATGGCGCAGACCAGCGAGACCGGAGACCTCTCGTTCGAGCTGGTCGACCCGAAGGTGCTGCGCGTCTGCGCCGATCCGCGCAATCTGCCGTTCTCCAACGAGAAGGGCGAGGGGTTCGAGAACAAGCTCGCCGAGCTGTTCGCCGACAAGCTCGGCAAGAAGCTCGACTATGTGTTCTTCCCGCAGGCGACAGGCTTCGTCCGGATGACGCTGGGCGCACATCGCTGCGACGTCATCATGGGTTTCCCGCAAGGCGACGACCTCGTGCAGGGCACCAATCCCTATTACCGCACGACCTATGCGTTGGTCGCAAAGGCCGGCAGCGGGCTCGAAGATGTCGACACGCTCGAAGATACCAGGCTCAAGGGCAAGCATGTCGGCATCGTCGCCGGCACGCCGCCGGCGACCAATATGGCGATCGCAGGCCTGATGGGCGACGCAAAGCCCTATCCGCTGATGATCGACACGCGCTTCGACAATTCCGCGCAGGCGATGATCGACGACCTCTCGGCCGGCAAGATCGACGCCGGCGTGCTGTGGGGACCGATGGCCGGCTTCTATGCCAAGAAAGCCGGCTCGCTCCATGTCACGCCGCTGGTGAAGGAAACCACCGGTCCGAAGCTGGTCTATCGCATCGGCATGGGCGTGCGTCCCGCCGACCAGAACTGGAAGCGGCAGCTCAACAAGCTGATCCAGGAGAACCAGGGCGAGATCAACAAGATCCTGCTCGACTTCGGCGTTCCCTTGCTGGACGAGAGCGACCGGCCGCTCGGCGCGGAGACGGCCAAGAAGGCGCCATGAGGCGGCGCGTTGCCGCTGCACTGGTCGCCGCCGTTCTGGCGGCACCGGCACTGGCGCAGCAGCCGGAGCCGTTCGAGCCTGAGGGCTACCGTACCGACAATTACCGTGCGCCGGTGCCGGCGACGCTCGCCGGCGCGCGCGTGCTCACCACAGCCGAAGCGGAGGCGATCTGGCGGGATAAGAGCGGCGCGTTCATCGACGTGATGCCGCGCGCGCCGAAGCCGAAAAATCTTCCCCAAGGTACGGTCTGGCGCGATGCGCCGCGCAGAAACATTCCCGGCAGCCTGTGGCTGCCGGATACCGGCTACGGAAATTTGCCGCCAGCCATGGACGATTATTTGCAGCGCGGCCTCGCGCAAGCGTCGCGCGGCGACAAGGCCGCGCTGCTGGTGATCTATTGCCTGGCCGACTGCTGGATGTCCTGGAACGCCGCCAGGCGTGCATTGGCTTACGGCTATTCCAACATCGCCTGGTATCCTGATGGCACCGACGGCTGGGAGCGCGCGGCATTGCCGACCGACGAAGGGCAGCCGGAGCCGCGGCCGGATCAATAGTAACCGTCATGCCCGGGCATAGCCGTCCGAAGGACGGCGTCGCTTCGCTCGCCTATGTCCCGGGCATCCACGTTCTTCGCGCTGTGGGCGAGGCGTGGATGGCCGGGACTAGCCCGGCCATGACGCCGTGGAGGCCTACTGCTTCTGCAGCTTGGTCAGCGTCCCCGTGCCGTTATTGTCGGTCGCAGAGTAGTTCACCCTGTCGCCGGCATGGACGGCATCCAGCATCGCGGCATCCTTGGCCTTGTACTCCTGGAGCATGCCGGCGCCGCCTGCGCTCCCGCCGACCGTTCCCTTCTGCGTCTGCTGGATCGAGATCGTGCCGTTGAGACGGTCGATCCTGGTGACCATTCCGGTCATGTCGTCAGCAAAAGCGCTGGATGCGAGCACGCTGAGGACCGCAGCGCCTGCGAGGATGAATCTGGTGGTTCCCATCGAGGCCTCCGGGCATTTCGAGATTCACATCGACAAGACATCCTAGAGCGATTTGGTTCCGGCAGATAGCGCGGCAAAGGTTAATAGTCGCAATGAGATCGCGGGAACTTCTGCGGAGCCGTCAGCGAGGTTGACGCTATTCCATTTCCTGCTGGATCACACGGCCGAGCGCGAACAGGCGCTGGTCGATCGCGGTCGGAACCTCGCAGACGAACCGCACCACCTTGTGGCGGTCCTCGAAAATGCGGGTCTTCCAGACCAGCTCGTTGCTGAGCGCCTCGACCTTGGCCTCGTCGCGCGGTGTCGCGCCCTGGAGTGCCTGGAGCTGAATTGTCTCGTCGCGGATCTTGTCGGCGGCGTCGCGCTGCTTGCGGCTGACCCGTTCGAGCCCGTTCATGACCTGCGAGCGCTGGGCGTTGAGGGTGTCGAACAGGCCGGCGAAGAGGAGCTTTGCGTTCGCGGTCTTGTCAGCGGCGGAGCCGGCCAGGAATTCCTTCACCGATTTCTCGGCCTCGTCCAGCGGCGTCTTGCGCGCCGACAGTTTTGAGACCAGCGCGCCGATCCTGGCATCGTCCTTCCACTTGGTCTGGACATCGTCGAGCGCCGGGCCGGCCCAGACGGCGGCGAGCGAGATCTCCGGCACTTTCGCCTGGGTGCAGGGCCAGTCCGGATAGCGCGGATCGGCCGCGCGCGCGGCCGTGCTCGCGGCGGCGAGCGCCAGAACGGCCATGGTCACGGTCCGAACCTTCATCCTTCGCCTCCCGCGGGGCCCCGTCGCGCCAGCCCGCGCGAGGGATCATAGGCCAGAATCGCACCGATCATGAAGACGATTGTGCAGGTCGCAACCACCGCCAGCGAGATCCAGTTGATTTGCCCGTAGAGCGCAAAACGGATCAGTTCGACCGCATGGGTGAACGGATTAGCCTCACAGAGATAGTACAGATAAGGGCTGCCCTCCTGCACCCGCCAGAGCGGGTAGAGTGCGGAGGAGGCGAAGAACATCGGGAAAATCACGAAGTTCATCACGCCGGCGAAGTTTTCCAGCTGCTTGATGCCGGAGGAGATCAGCATGCCGAGCGAGCCCAACATCAGTCCGGACAGGATCAGCGCGGGCAGCACGGTGAAGTAGCCGGATGATGGCGGCGTGATGTCCCAGAACCAGGCGATCAAGAGGAACGCATAGACCTGGAGCAGCGACACCGCGGTGCCCGCCAGCAGCTTGCAGAACAGCAGGAAGCCGCGCGGCAGCGGACTCACCAGCAGCGTGCGCATATTGCCCATCTCGCGGTCATAGACCATCGAGAGCGAGGACTGCATGCCGTTGAAGAGCTGGATCATCGCCATCAGCCCCGGCGCGATATAGACCTCGTAGAGGATGTAGGTCTCATAGGGCGGGATGATGGAGATGCCGAGCACCTGGCGGAAGCCGGCCGCGAAGATGAAGAGCCACACCAGGGGGCGCACCAGCGCCGAGACGAAGCGTTCGCGCTGATGCAGGAAGCGCAAGCCCTCACGCCAGACGATGCCGGTGAGGCAAGTCATGTACTCCTGGAACGAGAAGCCGCGCGGCGCCTCGCGCGTGGTGATGCTGCTCATACGCCGCCTCCCGGCACTACTTGCGCGCCGGTCAGGCGCATGAAGGCGGTGTTGACGTCCTGTGCGCCGGCTTCGGTGACGACGCGGCTCATCGGCCCCTGCGCCAGCACCTTGCCCTGGTGCAGCACCACGAGGTCGTCCCCGGCCATGATCTCGTCGAACAGATGCGTGGCCCAGAGCACGCCGATGCCTTGCTCGGTGACGAGCTGGCGGACGTGGCTGATGATATCGGCGCGCGCCTTGACGTCGAGGCCGACGGTCGGCTCGTCCAGCAGCAACAGGCGCGGCCGGTGCAGCAGCGCGCGTGCGATCTCCAGCCGCCGCATCTGGCCGCCGGAGAGATCGCGCACCTTGCTGCCGGCGCGCTCGGAGAGGCCGATGCGGCCGAGCAGTTCGGCGCTGCGCGCGGCCGCCTCGCGGCGGCTGATGCCGTGCAGCGCGGCGTGATAGAGCAGGTTCTGCGTCAGCGACAAATCGAGATCGAGCGTGCGCGGCTGGAACACGACGCCGAGCAGCCGCAGCGCCTCGCCGGGGCTCTTGCTGACGTCATGACCGAAGATGCCGACGCGGCCGGACTGGATGCCGAACAGCCGCGTGATGAGCGAGAACAGCGTGCTCTTGCCGGCGCCGTTGAGGCCGAGCAATGCGGTGAAGCTCGCGGGCTGCACGTTGAAGGAGACGTCCATCAACGCCCGGCGCGGGCCGTAGGCATGGCTGACGCCGTCGACCGACAGCGCCGGCACCGCCGCCGGATCTAGCTTCGGCGCGCTGTCGCGCGGCTCGGCGATGGAGGCGGGACTGGTCATGGCGCGATCGCGATGCCCCAGGGCAGTTCGCCCACCTGAATGGTCTTGATCACCTTCTGCGCGGCGACGTCGATCACGGAAACATCGTTCGACACGCCGTTGGTGGTGAGCAGGTATTTTTCGTCCGGCGTGAACGCCATGTGCCAGACCCGCTGCCCGACCAGCAGGTATTTCGTCACCTTCCGCGTCGCGACATCGACCACGGCGATACGGTTGGCGGGGCCGAGCGCGACGAAGGCGGTCTTGTCGTCCCTGGTCATGCCGATGCCGACTGGCTGGATGGCCTCTTTCCGCAGGCCCGGAATCTCGAACGTGACCTTGCCGATCACCTCGTGCTTCCCGGGATCGATAATCGAGACCGTACCGCCGATCTCCGAGGACACCCACAATTCGGAAGCGTCGTGCTTGAACTCCGCAAAGCGCGGCCGCGCGTCGACCAGCACGTTGGCGACGATCTGGCGCGAGGCGGTGTCGATGAAATGCGCCATGTTGGTCGTCTCGGACGTGTTGATCAGCGTCTTGCCGTCGGGGCTGATGGTCATGCCCTCGGGCTCGACGCCGACCTGGATGTCGCCGAGGCGGGCGCGCTTCTCGAGATCGATCACGGTCACCGTGTTGTCGTTCTCGTTGGCGACATAGAGGATCTTGCCGGCGGCATCCTGGGCGAACAATTCGGGGTCGGGGCCGGAGGGCAGGCTGTCCACCACGCTTTGCGTCTTGGCGTCGATCACCTGGATGGTGTCGTCGTCGCCGACCGCGACCATCACGAACTTGCCGTCGCGCGTGAAGTCGATGCCGCGCGGGCGCTGGCCGACCTTGATGGTCTTGGTCACCGTCCAGCTGTCGGTGTCGATCACCGAGACCGTGTTGCTCTTCTCGTTCGAGACATAGGCGATGTAGGCGTGCGCGGGCGCGGTCATGAGCGCCAGTCCAGAGAGAAGCCCAACACGCCACATGCGCGACATTCCGCTGCGGATTGGTTTCACCTCCCCCGCTTGCGGGGGAGGTCGCATCGCATCGATAGATGCGATGCGGGTGGGGGCTCGCTCCTCTTGGGGGCTCTCGCGCGCGGAGACACCCCCACCCCAACCCTCCCCCGCAAGCGGGAGAGGGGGCGCAGCGTCGTTGCGGCGAGGGCTCGATCTCATCACATCGCTCACTTCAATTTGCATTTGCTCTCCGGACGGTCGTAGCCGAGCGTATCGAGCTCGGAGACCTGGTGCAGAAAACCTTCCTGCGGCGACACCGACACCACCATGCGGCCGTCGACCAGCAGGATCGGCTGGCGCAGCTGGAGATTCCAGTCGCGCAGCGTCAGCCGCGTACCCTTGAAGGCGGCGACCGAAAAATCCGGCCCCTTGATGAAATCTGCGACCTTTTTCACATCGCCGGAATTGGTGCGCGAGGTGGCTTCGCCGATCATCCGCACAGCCGTCCACGCCTGCATGTCGAGCGCAGTCATCCGCCGCGAGTTCAGCTTGACGAAGCGGTTCTGCATCTGGATTGCGCCCCACTGGTCCTGCGCGGCGTCCCAGCTGCGCGGCACGAGGCCCGCCGAGCCGGCGACGGGCCGCGGATCCCAGGTGCGGTAGGGCAGATAGGCGCCGAACACCTCGCTCTCGTCGGCGGCGACCAGCACATCGTAGCTAGGGGCCTGCTGCGTGAACACCGGCATCTGGCGCTGGATCAGCGTCACGCCCGAGTCGGTGCGGCGCGCTCCGCCGGCGTCTTCAAAGGTGCGCTCCTGCACGATCTTAGCGCCGAATCGTGTGGCCGTGCGCCTCAGCGCATCGGCGAACAGCTTGTCCTCGTCATGCGAGCCGACCACGAGCAGCCAGCGCTTCCACTGCTTCCACACCAGATACTGGCCGAGCGCGTCTGCCAGCATCGCGCGCGTCGGCGCGGTGTGGATGACATTGGCGCGGCAATCGGCCTCGCGCAGCCGCTCGTCGATCGCCCCGGCGTTGAACAGCAGCGTGCCGCGCTCGCGCAGGGCGTCGGCCACTTTCAGCAGCGCATCCGCCGGCAGATCGGCGATGATGAAGCCGTTCTTCTCGGCGAGCGCGGTCGCGGCCTGCACCGCGTCCTCGCCTTCCCTGATGCGGCGCTCCTCCAGCGCAAAGCGCTGGCCCAGGAATTTTCCGGTGGTGTTGTTGTCCTCGATGGCGAGGCGTGCGCCGGCGACGCCGTCATTCTCCGCGGGCTGCTCGACCAGCGACAGCGTCGATCTGGTGCCGGCGAGTCCGAGATAGCCGACGCCGATCATGACAGGGTCGGCCGCGAACGCGCTCGTCGCAGCAAGACCTAAGCCGATCAGGCCGACCAACCATCGGATCATGTTTCCTCCAGGCGTTCTCCCCGGCTTGACCGCCGATGGAGAATTGTCTCTGTTAAAGCATGACCGATTTGTCAGGGCATGCAACCCCGCATTTCGTCCTCGCGACGCGAAGCGGCGGAATCACGATCATGCGAGCGCTGCTATGTTTCGCCGCTTTGCTGTTGACGGGCTCAGTCGCGCTCGCCGATCCGCCGAAGCTCGCCGTGTTCGACTTCGAGCTGATCGACACCAGCCTGCCCGGCGAGTTCTACGGCTCCAAGCCCGAGCTGGTACGGCTGGATCACATCAGCGAGCAGCTGCGGAAGGAGCTGGCTGATTCAGGCCGGTTCCGGGTGCTCGACATCGCGCCGGTCAGGGACGCCGCCCGTCACGCCAATCTGCAGGCCTGCGGCGGCTGCGACCTCAAGCTCGCCGGGCAACTGGGTGCCGACCTGGAGATCACCGGCATGGTGCAGAAGGTCTCGAACCTGATCATCAACCTCAACATCTACCTGCGCGACGTGAAGACCGGCAACATGATCACGGTGGCGAGCGCCGACATGCGCGGCAACACCGACGAATCCTGGACCCGCACGATGAGCTATCTGATCCGCAACCGGTTGCTGGCGCCGAATTACGGCAAGCCATGAGATCTTCGCCTCTCCCCGCTTGCGGGGAGAGGCCGGAATTTGCGCCAGCAAATTCCGGGTGAGGGGGAGTCTCCACAAGTACAATTCTCACCGTCTCTGCCGAAGCAGCCCCTCACCCCAACCCTCTCCCCGTAAGTACGGGGAGAGGGGGAGGAGAGAGCGAGCTCACCCCTTCAATCTCTCCGCATGCCAGTTGAGATGATCGCCCATGAAGGTCGAGATGAAATAATAGCTGTGGTCGTAGCCCGCCTGCCGCCGCAGCGTCAGCGGGATGCTCGCTTTCGTGCAGGCGGCTTGCAGCAGCTCCGGCTTGAGCTGCTCCTTCAGGAAGTTGTCGGCGTCGCCGACGTCGACCAGGAAGCCCGAATATTTCGCGCCATCCTCGATCAGCGCCACGGTGTCGTGGCTGCGCCAGTTGTCCTTGCTGGGCCCGAGATAGCCGGTCAGGGCCTTGATGCCCCAGGGCACCTGCGACGGCGCCACGATCGGCGCGAACGCGCTCGCCGCGCGATAGCGGTGCGGGTTGCGTAGCGCCACCGTCAGCGCGCCGTGGCCGCCCATCGAATGGCCCATCACCGACTGCCGCCTGGCATCGACCGGAAAGTTCTCGGCGACCAGCTTCGGCAGCTCGTCGGTGACATAGCTCCACATCCGATAGTTGCGCGCAAACGGCTCCTGCGTCGCGTCGACATAGAAGCCGGCCCCGAGGCCGAAATCATAGGAATTGTTGGGATCGCCCGGCACGTCCGGCCCGCGCGGTGAGGTGTCGGGCGCGACGAAGATCAGGCCGAGCTCGGCGCAGGCCTTGCGGAATTCGCCCTTCTCGGTGACGTTGGCATGCGTGCAGGTGAGACCCGACAGATACCAGACCACGGGAAGCTTTGCGCCGTCAGCATGCGGGGGAACGTAGACCGAGAACACCATGTCGGTTCCGGTCGCCTGGCTCGCATGGCGGTATACGCCCTGCACGCCGCCGTAGGATTTATTGGTCGAGACAGTCTGAATCGTCATGCCCTAACTCCAGTGGCACTTAACCACATCAACATTGCAACGCTTGTGTGACCGAATTTGTGGCGGCTGCCCGCGCGTCAGGCGACGCCGCTGTCGATCGCCAGCCGCACCAGCTCGACCGAGGTCTTGACCCCGAGCTTCTGGCGCATGATCGACGAGGTGTTGGCGACCGTCTTGTAGGACGACTGCACCAGCCAGGCGATCTCGGACAGGCTCTTTCCGGCGCTGAGCAGCCGCAGGATCTCCATCTCGCGCGCGTTCAGCTTGGACAGCGGGCTTTGCGCCAGTGCCGGCCCGGCGAAGGCGATGCTGCGCGCGATCGCGCTCGGAAGATAAGTGCCGCCGCTTCCGACGGTGCGGATCGCCTCGACGAGATCGTCGGGGTCGCCGGTCTTGGAGACGTAGCCCTTGGCGCCGCATTCGATTGCGCGGGCGGCGAAAGCGGGGTCGTCGTTCATGCTGAACATGATGATGCGGGCCTCGGGCGCGCGCTCGAGGATGCGGCGCGCCAGCTCGAAGCCGGAGACGGTCGGCAGGTTGATGTCGATGACGCAGAGGTCGGGGCGCTCGACAATGAAGACGCACTCGCCGTCTTCGGCGTCGGCGGCCTCCAGGATCTCGATCTCGCCCTCGTCGGCCAGCACGGCACGGCAGCCGGAGGCAACAATGGGATGATCGTCGACGATCAGAATGCGCATAGGCGTTCCTCGCGACAGCGCGTTCCCTGTGACTGAACTTGCCTGTTTTGCGCCGCATGATACCGACAGGAGAGCCACGCGCGTCTCATGTCGCCTCATGCAACCCGGCCGGGATTGCTGTACGCTTTCGATTAGATATCGGGCGCTTCGCCTCTGTCAACGTCATCGGACAGGTGCGGGCCGGGCTTCGCGAGGCACAGGCGACACCAATGTGGCAAAATCTATCCTTGCGCGCGCGCATCAACCTGCTGCTGGCGCTTCTGCTGGCGCTGGGGCTCGCCGTCAACATCGGCCGCCAGGTCACGGAGGCGGGGCCGCGGGTGCAGGCCGAGGACCAGAGCGTGATCCGGCTCGCGCGCGAGTTCATCGAGATGATCGTGGCGGACCTGAACGAGGCGCCCGATCCGGATGCGAGGCTGAACCAGATCGCGCGCGATCTCAGCCGGCTGCGTCATGTCAGCATCGCGCTTCATGATTCCGGCGGGAACCCGCTGACGCCGCCCCGGCCCGACGCCGATGACGACACGCGCGGGCCGCCGGCCTGGTTCGTCAGCCTGGTTCATCCCGAGCAGACCGCGGTCAGCGTGCCCGTCTCGATCCATGGCAAGCCCGGCTCGCTGCGGATCACCTCGCATCCGGACGACGAGATCGCCGAGATATGGGACGGCATCGTGACCCAGCTCGAGGTCGGCTCGGTGATCGCGCTCGCGCTCTTCCTGGTGATGATGACGGTGGTCGGGCGGGCGCTGGCGCCGCTCCAGTCGCTGGCGGAGGCGATGACCGAGCTAGAGGGCGGGCACTATGAGGCGCGCGTCGCGCCGGGCGGCGCGCCCGAGCTCGCCGCGATCTGCACCAAACTCAACCATCTTGCGGCAACGCTCGGTGAGGCGGTCGAGGACAAGCGGCGGCTCGCCGAGCGCGCGGTGTCGCTCCAGGACGTGGAGCGCAAGGAGATCGCGCGCGAGCTGCATGACGAGTTCGGGCCGTATCTGTTTTCGCTGCGCGCGCATGCCAGCGCGCTGGCGAAACAGGCGGATGGACGCGCGCCGAGCGCGGACGCCGTGCGAAAACACGGCAGCGCCATGCTGGAACAGATCAACGCGCTCCAGCAATTCACCCGCCGCGTGCTGGAGCGGCTGCGGCCCGTCGGCCTCGCCGAGCTTGGCCTCGGCCAGGCACTCGAATCGCTGTCGCGGCTGTGGCGGGAGTCGCATCCCGATGTCACGATCCAGACCACGATCGCGTCCGGGCTCGGGGCGACGGGAGAGACCGCCGACCTCACCATCTACCGCGTCGTGCAGGAAGCGCTCACCAACGTGTTCCGTCATGCCGGCGCGACCACGGTCAATGTCGTCATCGAGCCGGCGGAGCAGCTCACGCGCGATGGCCGCTTCTGTGCCCTGGTGCGGGTTAGCGACAATGGCCGCGGCATGGAGCCAGGCCAGAAGCTCGGCTTCGGCCTCGTCGGCATGCGCGAGCGGATTCTGGCGCTGGGCGGCACGCTCAACGTCGTCTCCGGCGACGGCGGCTTGACCGTCGAGGCGCTGGTGCCGACGGCGGCGGCCTGATCGGGAAAAATTCCCGATTTGGTCGGGAAAACGGGCGCGGATATTGCCCGATCTTTTGTGGCTGGCGCGTGAGCTTGTGCCGAATACACTCGTCTCGACCAAACGGCGAAAATCAAAACAGCCGGTGGTCACGGATGGGAAGGCTGGGATGGTCAAGCGTCTTTGGTTCAAGCGTCGTTTGTTGATGGCTTCGGTTTCGACGGGGCTGCTGTCTGGGGTGGTCGTTGCGGGCCCTGCCGGGGCCGCGCAGGATGAGGAGACCAACGTTCAGAACCTGCCGCCGGTCGAGGTGGCGGCGCCGCCGCCCGCGACGACAAGGCGCAACGTGGCGTCGCGGCCGGTGGCGCAAGCAGGAGCATCGTCGTCGACCCGCCCCAAGACGCGCATCTACGTCTACCCGACCGCGCCGGGCACCGGCAGGGGTCTCGATGTCGACAAGGTTCCGTCGGCCATCAACGCCGTCGATGCCAACCAGATCAAGCGGACCGGCTCGCTCAACGTCACCGACGCGCTGCGCGACAACATCGCCGGCGTAAATATCACCGAAGTCACCGGCAATCCGTTTCAGCCGGATGTCGAATTCCGCGGCTTCGTTGCCTCGCCAGTGACGGGCACGCCGCAGGGCCTTGCCGTGTACCAGAACGGCGTCCGCATCAACGAAGCCTTCTCGGACGCGGTCAACTGGGACCTGATCCCGACCGCCGCGATCAGGTCGGTGACGCTGGTGACCAACAATCCCGCCTTCGGCCTCAACGCGCTCGGCGGGGCCCTCAATCTGCAGATGAAGGACGGCTTCACCTATCAGGGGGCCGAGCTCGACGTCATGGGCGGCTCGTTCGGCCGCATCCAGGGCTCGGCGCAATGGGGCAAGCAGGTCGACAAGAATTACGGCGTCTACGCCGCGCTCGAAGGCCTGCACGACAACGGCTTCCGCAATTTCTCGCAATCTGACGTGCGGCGCTTCTACGGCGACGTCGGCTACAAGGCCGGCGACAGCGAATTCCACGCCAACATGGGCATCGCCAAGAACGATTTCGGGGCCAGTGCCACCGTTCCGGCCGAGCTGCTCGACAAGTATTGGGGCGCGACCTACACGACGCCGCAGACCACAAGCAACCGCGTCGGCTATCTCAATTTCACCGGAAAGGTCGATGCGACGCCGACCTGGACGCTGGAAGGCACCGCGCATCTGCGCAGATACGAGCAGAAGCTGGTCGACGGCAACCCGACCGATGTGCAGGAATGCGGTGCGGATCCAACGCTGCTTTGCTTCGGCAATGACACCACGCCCGCGAACGGTACCAACGGCGTGCAGCTCGCCAATCCTTTTGCGCCGGGAACGATCCTCGGCGAGATCGACCGCAGCTCGATACGGTCGACCAGCTTCGGCGTGTCGGGGCAGGCCACCAACACCGATCAACTGTTCGGGCACGACAATCGTTTCGTGATGGGCACAAGCTACGACGCCAGTGTCACGCGCTACAATGCGACCGCCGAGATCGGCACGATGGGAGAAGACTACGTCGTCAGCGGCAGCGGCATCTTCCTGGGACCGACCGGCGTACCTGACACCGTCGCAGGTCCGGTCTCGCTGCGGACCGTCAATCAGTATAACGGCCTCTACGCGATGGACACGTTCAACGTCACGGATGCGCTCGCCATCACCGGCGGCGGCCGCTTCAACGTGGCGCGCATTACGCTGGAGGATCAGCTCGGCACCAGTCTCAACGGCGATCACACCTTCACCCGCTTCAATCCGGTGATCGGCGGCACCTACAAGATCACGCCGGAGCTGACGGCCTATGCCGGCTATTCCGAGGCCAACCGCGTGCCCACGCCGCTCGAGCTCGGCTGCGCCGACCCGGTCCGGCCCTGCCTGCTCGCGGCGTTTCTGGTTTCGGACCCGCCGCTGAATCAGGTCGTGTCCAAGACCATGGAGGCCGGCTTCCGCGGCACCAAGGAGCTGAACATCGGTACGCTCGGATGGAAGATCGGCGGCTTCCGCGCCACCAATTATGACGACATCGTCGCCGTTCCTGCGGTCGGACGCACCGGCTTCGGCTATTTCACCAATGTCGGCAGGACGCGGCGTCAGGGGCTCGAGGCCGAGGTCAACATCAAGTCGCCCACGCTCCAGTTCCAGGCGAGCTATGCGTTCGTCGACGCACGCTATCTCGACGCTTTCGAGCTCGGCTCCGAAAGTCCGTTCAGGGATCCCGTGACCGAGACCATCCAGGTCCTGCCCGGCGACCAGATTCCCGCGATCCCGCGCCACCGGGTCAAGGTCGGCATCGACTACAACGTCACCGACGTCTGGAAAGTCGGGGGCAATGCGCTGTTCGTCTCGAGCCAGTATTTCGTCGGCGACGAGTCCAACCAGTATTCGAAGCTGCCGTCCTACACCGTGTTCAATCTCCACACCTCGTACCAGGTCGCGAAGAACATCCAGCTCTATGGCAAGGTCGACAACATCTTCGACAAGCGTTACGCGACCTACGGACAGTTCTTCGACCGCGAAGCCTTGCCCAACTTCACCAATGGTGGCGCAGAATTCACCGACCCGCGCTCGCTGAGCCCGGCAAGGCCGCGCGCGTTCTATGCGGGGATGCGGGTGACATTCTGAGTTCGGCGGATCGACCTTTCGCCAGGCTCGTGATGGGGTGTCGGCACCGACCTGTTCTACCTTAGGCCGATTGACACAATGTTCATGATTTGTTCTTATGCTGGCCGTCCAGCCAGGGAGCGAGCCATGGACAACCGCATCAATGAAATCCGTAGAGTCATCAGAGCGTTACGTGTCAGCATGCGTGAGGCTGAAGCGATCATGCATGAACAGATCAACCGGGACGAGGACTGCACTTTCGTGGCCCACGAGGTCATGAAGATGCGCACGGTGATGAGCGGGCTCGTCCAG
This sequence comes from Bradyrhizobium sp. USDA 3311, assembly GCF_054062495.1. Classification (NCBI taxonomy): domain Bacteria; kingdom Pseudomonadati; phylum Pseudomonadota; class Alphaproteobacteria; order Hyphomicrobiales; family Nitrobacteraceae; genus Bradyrhizobium; species Bradyrhizobium sp. USDA 3311. The sequence continues at coordinate 4,258,891 of NZ_JBSSFI010000001.1, forward strand.
GAGCGAGCCGCCCTTGGTGACACCGACCCGATTGTCGTCGCCAGCCTCTTCATTCCCCGCCGGCGGCCGACGCCGCCGCGCGTCCATGCCGAGAAGCGCCGTCTTGTCCCGCCGCGAGAGGTGGCACGGGCATGAAGGGGGAGAGGCCGACCTACTTCTCCGACATGCAGGAGCCGCCGGAATTCCTGAAGGCGCTCGATCATGCGCGGCGCCTGTCTTGCTACGAAGGCTGGTGCCGGATGCACATCGAGGCCATCCAGGTCGCGATCGATCAATACGCGGAGGCGGCTCTCGGCAATCGGGAGTTCTTCCTCAACAAGCCGCACAGCATCGGCGGGAGTCGCAAGGCCGGCGACGTGCCGTGACATCGTGGATTCGCTTGGGCCTCAATCTTTCGCAAGCGTGAACTCGACGCGCGATCTGCAGACGGGAGGTTGGAGCGGCACGATCTACCCCCGGCTCAGCCGTTCGCGCAGAAACTCGATGAAGCGCTGCGTCTTGGCGCCCGACGGCTCTTAACGGACCGGAAACCATGGCAAATGATCCGAAAATTTTAACGAAACTGTTTGGCTGTCTGCGCGTCGGTTTGCCGGAGGGCCCGTCTGATGACAGAGCACCAGTTGAGAGAGCAGGAATCCCGGATCGCGCGTTATCGGCATCTGGAACGGGAAGTGACCGACCCGCTTGCCGCGTGTCTGCTTCATAGCATCATCGAGGATCTTGAAGCCGAGCTGCGCAGGGACCGACCGGATTGGCACGGGCCGCGCGATTAACGCTTTCTTAGCGCTAATCATGCGGATTGTTTGCGGGGGACTACCAGGGGAGACGGCTCCCATGCTGAAGGATGGCACCTACACGGCGTGGTACAAGACGCCCCTCGATCAGGGGACGGGTATCGTCCATGTCGCAGACGGCCAGATTTGGGGCCGTGACAGCCTGATGACGTATCACGGCTCCTGCCAGGTCGACGGCGATCGCTTCACCGCAACCGTGTTGACGAAACGTCATACCGATGGACGTGCGACGGTCTTCGGCGTCGATGATGAACTCACGCTGGACATCGAGGGACACTGCCCCGGCAAGATCGCGACTTACACGGCGACGGCGCAACAAGTGCCGGGAATGATCCTCCATGGAACGCTCATTCTGACGGAACAGAAGCCGGCGGCACCTGAACAAGCCGGACAGGTCCCTGCGTTCAATCCCCGCAAGCTTCCAAAGCTTCCCAAGCGCTCGCGCTGATCGCGGGAGCGCTTCGCCGGCCGGCCGGGTCGCCCGCATCCTTATGTCGCGGCCCGGGCGGCGCAATTCTGCATCCGACCTTCCTCAAAGCTCGCTTCTCAAACCGCCCGCGACCGGTCATTGTGCCGCCGCACCAGCATCATCCCAGGGGCAGCATCACATGTCGGACAAGGTCTCGCGTCGCCAGTTTGCCGCGCTGGCGGGATTGTCCGCGGCGGCAATCGCAAACCCTCTGGACGGCGCCGACGCCAAGCCGGCGGCCGCTGCCTCGCGCGACAGCGGCTTTCCGGAAGGCTTTCTCTGGGGCACGGCGACCTCGTCCTACCAGGTCGAGGGCGCCGTCAACGAGGACGGGCGAGGGGCCTCGATCTGGGACAGGTTCGTCCGCATCCCCGGCAAGATCGAGGACGGCTCGACCGGGGATCGCGCCAACGAGCACTATCACCGCTACAAGGAGGATATCGCGCTCATCAAGGAGCTTGGCTGCAAGGCCTACCGCTTCTCGATCGCATGGCCGCGGGTGTTTCCCGACGGCGACGGCAAGCCGAACCCCGGGGGCCTCGACTTCTACAATCGCCTGGTCGACGAGCTGCTCAAGAACGGCATCGAGCCGTGGATGACACTCTATCATTGGGACTTGCCGCAATCGCTCCAGGACCGCTTTGGCGGCTGGCGCTCGACGGAGACCTGCAAGATCTTCGGCGACTATGCCGCCTATGTCGCCGAGCGTCTGACCGACCGCGTCAAGAACGTGTTCACGCTGAACGAGAGCGGCCGCTTCGTGCAGTTCGGCTATGGCCTCGGCATCGATGCGCCCGGCGTGACGCTGCCGCAAGGAGAGGTCAACCAGGTCAGGCACAACAGCGGGCTCGCGCATGGGCTCGCGGTGCAGGCGGTGCGCGCCCATGGCCGCCGCGGCACCAGGATCGGGCCGGCCGAGAACATCGACGTCTGCGTTCCCGCGATCGACACGCCCGAGCATGTCCGCGCCGCCGAGATCGCGCTACGCGAGATGAACGCGGGTTATCTCAACGTCATCATGACCGGCAGCTACACCGAGGCCTTCCTGAAATACGCCGGCGCCAATGCGCCGAAATACACCGACGCGGAGCTGAAGATCATCTCCTCGCCGGTCGACTTCCTCGGTCTCAACATCTACGCGCCGCAGAACTATGTGGTGCCGTCCGACCAGGGCGCCGGCTTCATGCCGCTGCCGATCCCGAAATCCTTTCCGCACATGAACTCGGACTGGCTCCGCGTGGCGCCGGAGACGATCTACTGGGTGCCGAAGCTGGCGGCCAAGATCTGGAAGACGGATGCGATCTACATCAGCGAGAACGGCACCTCCGGTGACGACGTGGTGACGCCAGACGGCAAGATCTACGACACCGACCGCATCATGTACCTGCGCAACTATCTCGCCCAGCTCCAGCGCGCCACCGCCGAAGGCGTGCCGGTGCGCGGCTATTTCCTCTGGAGCCTGATGGACAACTTTGAATGGGTGTTCGGGCTGAGCAAGCGCTTCGGGCTCTATCACGTCAATTTCGACACCCAGGTCCGTACGCCAAAGCTCAGCGCGAGCTACTACCGCAACGTGATCGCGAGGAACGCGGCGGGGGTGTAGCTGCGGTCTCGGTGCCTTCGCCTCTCCCCGCGTGCGGGGAGAGGCCGGAATTTGCGGCAGCAAATTCCGGGTGAGGGGGACTCTCCGCGAGTCCATCTGTCACCGTCCTTGCCGAAGCTCCCCCTCACCCGGATTTTCCGCTGCGCGTAAAATCCGGCCTCTCCCCGCAAGCGGGGAGAGGCGAAGGGGAGGCACCGCGCATTGACTCAACTCTCCCCCTGATTCACAACGCCTCTCAACACTCATAACAAGAGGACAACGCCAATGGCTGACGCGCTGATCATCGATACCTGCCGGACACCGCGGGGCGTCGGCAAGGCCGGCAAGGGAGCGCTCTCGGGCATTCATCCGCAGCAACTCGGCGCAACCGTGCTGCGCGCGCTCGCCGATCGCACCGGCATCAATACCGCCGACGTCGACGACATCGTCTGGGGCTGCAGCGCGCAGGTCGCAACACAAAGCGGCGATCTCGGCCGGATGTCGGCGCTCGATGCCGGCTACGACGTGCGCGCCAGCGCGGTGACGCTCGACCGCTTCTGCGGAAGCGGCATCACCAGCGTCAACATGGCGGCATCCTCGATCATGGCGGGCGCCGAAGACCTCGTCATCGCCGGCGGCTGCGAGATGATGTCGATGGAGGGACGCCGCGGCGGCGGTCCGATGATGATGGACGGCGGCAATCTGCGCCTGCGTGCGCGGCATCCGCAGTCGCATCAGGGCGTCTGCGCCGATGCGATAGCAACCATGGAAGGCATCACGCGACGGGACGTCGACGCGCTCGGGCTGGAGAGCCAGAAGCGCGCCGCGCATGCGATCGCGAACGGGCACTTCAAGAAGAGCCTCGTGCCGGTTCATCGCGAGGACGGCAGCCTCGCGCTCGACCACGAAGAGTATCCGCGGCCGCAGACCACGATGGAAGGCCTGAGCGCGCTGAAGCCCGCATTTCCCGCGATCGCGGATTATGCGCTCGACGACAAGGGCACGACCTATCGCGGCCTGATCCTGCAGAAATATCCGGATCTGAACATCGACTTCGTGCACCACGCCGGCAATTCATCCGGCGTCGTCGACGGTGCCGCCGCGATCCTCCTGGCCTCGCCGGCCTACGCCAAGGCGCATGGCCTTAAAGCCCGCGCTCGCGTGGTGGCGATGGCGAACATGGGGGACTCGCCGACGCTGATGCTGAATGCGCCGGTGCCGGCGACGCGCAAGGTGCTGGCGAAGGCGGGGCTCACCATCGACGACATCGACCTGTTCGAGATCAACGAGGCCTTTGCGGTGGTCGCGGAAAAATACATCCGCGACCTCAAGCTCGACCGCGCCAAGGTCAACGTCAATGGCGGCTCGATCGCGCTCGGCCATCCCATCGGCGCGACCGGCTCGATCCTGATCGGCACCGTGCTCGACGAGCTCGAACGGCGCGACCTGAAGCGCGGCCTCGTCACCATGTGTGCCGCCGGCGGCATGGCGCCCGCCATCATTATCGAGCGCGTCTAGCCGACGCCTCCTCAATTCTCCCCGCAAAAACGGGGAGAGGGAGGGGCTGCGGTGCAATCCGACCCTTATTTTCTAGGGTGAAACGCACCCCTCCTCGCACAAAGAGGCCGGTCGTCGCTTGTCGAAAGCAGCGAATCAGCTTTAGCAAGGCTGCGTGCGGGCCTTTGAAACAAGGTAAAATCCGCTGCCCGAGGCTCCTCCGGCTCCGGAAGTAGCTAAAAAGCAGGGTTTTTTGCCACAGGGGGCCAAAAAAGCCCGTAAAATCGCGACATAACTGTGCAGAAGGCTCTAGGCCTTCGCCGGTTGGTCTAATATGCAACCGGCAACGAATCAGAGGAGACACGATGCCAGCCCAAATGTCCAAATCGCAGTTGATCGAAAAGATTGCGACCGCCACCGAGCTTTCCAAGCGCGACGTCAAGAGCGTCATGGAGACGCTGACCGACGTCGGTCACAAGGAGCTCAAGAAGAACGGCCTGTTCCTGGTGCCGGGCTTCGCCAAGTTCGTGGTCATCAAGAAGCCCGCGACCAAGGCGCGCAAGGGCACCAACCCGTTCACGGGTGAAGAGATGATGTTCAAGGCCAAGCCGGCCCGGAAGATCGTCCGCGCCCGCCCGGTCAAGGCTGCCAAGGACGCCGTGGCCTGATAAAGCAAAGGCCCCCTCGAAAAGAGGGGGCCTTTGATGTTCGACGACCGCAAGGGCTGAAACGGAGGGGTTCAGCCTTTGCGGCGCTTAACCCGGACCGGGACCGGCTGAAGCCGCGGCTCGGGTCCCGCCAGCGCATCGCGAACTCCGTCGATGGCGCGATCGAGCAGCTGGCGCAGCCGCTGCGTCTTGCGCGATTTCTTCGCTCTTTCCAGCAGTTTCTTCATCGCATTCACTCCGCCGCTTCGACCTTGGCCTCGGCCGGCTCGAGCGCGGCGGCGATGGCCTCGTCGACGCGCTCCAGCCAGATGAATTCGAGGTTGTCCCGCGCGCTCTTCGGGATGTCGTCGTAGTCCCGCTTGTTGCGCGCCGGCAGCATCACCCGCTTCAAGCCGGCGGCGGCCGCGGCCACCACCTTCTCCTTGATGCCGCCGACCGGCAGCACCAGGCCGCGCAGCGAGATCTCGCCGGTCATCGCGGTGTCGCTGCGCACCGTGCGATTGGTGAGCAGTGACGTCAGCGCCGTGTACATCGCGACCCCCGCGCTCGGTCCGTCCTTCGGGGTTGCGCCCGCCGGGACGTGAACGTGGATGTCGCTTTTCTCGAACAGCTGCGGATCGATGCCGAGCTGGCTGGCTCTGCTCTTCACCAGCGTCATCGCCGCCTGCACGCTCTCGCGCATGACGTCGCCGAGCTGGCCGGTCAGGATCATCCCGCCGCGGCCCGGCACGCGCGAGGCCTCGATGAACAGGATGTCGCCGCCGACCGGCGTCCAGGCAAGGCCGGTGGCCACGCCCGGGATGCTGGTGCGCTGCGCGATCTCGCCTTCGAAGCGCGGCTGGCCGAGCACCGTGGCGATGTCCTTCACCGTCACCACGACCTTCGCGGCCGAGCCTTCGGCGACCTGCACCGCAGCATGGCGGAACACCTTGCCGATCTCGCGCTCGAGGTTACGCACGCCGGCTTCGCGGGTGTAGCCCTTGACGATCAGCTTCAGCGCGTCCGGCTCGATCTCGGCCTGCTCGGCCGTCAGGCCGTTGGCCTCCAGCTGCCGCCGCACCAGATAGCGCTTCGCGATCTCCAGCTTCTCGTCCTCGGTGTAACCGGCGAGGCTGATCAGCTCCATGCGGTCCAGCAGCGGACCCGGAATCTGGTCCAGCATGTTGGCGGTCGCGATGAAGACAACGCGCGACAGGTCGAAGGGCACGCCCAGGTAATTGTCCCGGAACGTCCCGTTCTGCTCGGGGTCGAGCACCTCCAGCATGGCGGCGGAAGGATCACCCTGCACGCCACGGCCCATCTTGTCGATCTCGTCCAGCATCATGACGCAATTCCGGCTACCGGCCTTCTTGATGCCCTGGATGATGTTGCCGGGCAGCGCGCCGATATAGGTGCGCCGGTGACCGCGGATCTCGGCCTCGTCATGCACGCCGCCGAGGCTGACGCGCACAAAAGGGCGATCCATCGCGCGTGCGATGGACTGGCCGAGCGAGGTCTTGCCGACGCCGGGCGGGCCGACGAAGCACAGGATCGGCGCCTTGCCCTGCGGGGCGAGCTTGCGCACCGCCAGGTATTCGATGATCCGGCTCTTGATCTTCTCCAGGCCGAAATGATCGGCATCCAGGATGCGGCGCGCCTCCTTGATGTCGATCGGCTTCTCCGCGGGCAGCGCCCAGGGCAGCTCGATCAGCCAGTCGAGGTAGGTGCGGACCATGCCGGCTTCGCCGGCGGCCTCGGGCATGCGCTCGTAGCGGCGCAGCTCCTTTTTGGCGTGCGCCTCGGCCTCCGGCGGCATCTTGGCCTGGGCGATGGCAGCGTTCAGCTCGGCGACCTCGGCCGCCTTGCCGTCGCCTTCGCCGAGCTGGCGCTGGATGGTCGCCATCTGCTCGCGCAGGATCGCCTCGCGCTGCCGCTCGTCGAAGCTGGCGCGGGTCTTCTGGCCGATCTCGTTGGAGATGCGCAGCACTTCCAGCCGCTCCGCCAGGTGCTTCGACACCTTCTCGACCCGCAAGGAGAGGTCGATGGTCTCCAGCACCTCCTGCTTGTCCTGCGGCTTGATGTCCATGAACGACGTCGCCAGGTCCGCCAGCGCGCCGGGCGCGGTGGTGCTCTGGAACATCGCGACCAGCTCGGGCGGCGCCTGCGGCAGCAGCTCGATCGCCTCGATCGCCTGGCGCTGCAAATTCAGCGCGCGCGCCTCGATCTCGGGCGAGGTCGTGGTCGGCTCCGGAATCTGCTGGATCCGCGCGGCCGGGAACGGAGTCCCCGGCAGGAAGTCGAGGATGCGCGCGCGCTGCACGCCCTGGCAGACGATGTGGTGGGTGCCGTCGGGCGCGGTGATGTAGCGCACGATGTTGGCGATGGTAGCGACCCGATAGAGATCGTCCGGCCCCGGCTCTTCGGTCTCCGGGCTGCGTTGCAGGACGATGCCGACCGGCCGCTGCTCGCGCAGCGCCTGCTGCGCGGCGGCGATGGACTTCGGCCGCGCGATCGCGATCGGCGCGATGGCGCCGGGAAACAGCACCATCTCGCGCACGGGGATGATGATCAGTGCGTCGTCGGGGATCTTCACGTCGGACTCGGTGGAATTGGTCTGGGTGGTATTCATCTGTTCGGTGGCCATGATCGACCTCAGGATTTGGCGAGGCGCAGCGCGACGCAGCCGTCCATCACGAAGCGGCTGATGGCGTAGCGGCCAAGGGGCAATGCAATGCGGCGCTCAAAACGCCCCTGCGGCAGCTCGAGCCGGTGGATGCGGGCGTTGCGAAGCTCCGGCGGAAGGGTGCGCTGGCCGGAGATGACGAGCGCGCCGTCATGGATCACCGTCTCGACATTGTCGGGATTGACGCCGGGAAGCGCGACCAGGATCAAAAGCTCATGCTCGGTTTCGAGCACGTCGATCGGCGGCTCCCAGCAGGCTTCCTGGCGGCCGAACTGCTGCCGCAGCCGTTCGGCGCGGGTCAGCGAGTCCAGGGCTTCGGACAGCATCCAGTCGAGGGGATTTTTGGGTTGCATGGCAAAACTCGGGGAAGGCGCTGCGGTTGGAAAACGAGGATATGGGGACCGTTCCCCAAAATTCCAGCATCGCGCGTTTGGAGCATGCCTGTCCCCTCGAACCCGAGGAGGCCCTTGCAATCAGTCGCTGCGACGCCGCGGAGATGTTCCGCGGCGTCGTAGGCAACAGTTGGGCCGGGGCGCGCCGATCAGGCGGCGGCGCGGTATTCTTCTTCCGCTTCGAGGTTGATCACGGAGGTGGCGAGCTCGGTCAGGGTGTGATCGGTCGCCTCTTCCTCATCGAGCGTCGCCTGGAGCAGCCTGGCGGCGTCCGGCATGCCGAGCTCCTCGGCCCAGGTGCGCAGCGTGCCGTAGCGGGAGATCTCGTAGTGCTCGACGGCTTGCGCCGCGGCGAGCAGGCCGGCGTCGAGGGCAGGGGCGTTCTTGAAATCCTTCATGATCTCGGCGCCCTCGTCGGTGATGCCGTTGATCGCCTCGCAGGGCTTGCCGCGCGCGGGCTTGCCCAGCATCTTGAAGATCTGGTCAAGGCGTTTGACCTGGCCCTGCGTCTCGCGCAGATGCTTGTTGAAGGCGGCGGACAGCTGCTTGGAGTGAGCCGCCTTCGCCATCTTCGGCAGCGTCTTGATGATCTTGTTCTCGGCGTAATAGATGTCCTTCAGCGTCTCCAGAAACAGGTCGCTCAACATCTTCGGCGCCTGACGCGGGCGGCGCGCCGCGGACTTTTTCGCGTTCGCACGTTTCTTTGCTCGTTTGGCCATAAATCCTCCTCTTGAGGCGACACGGGAAGGCGAGGCCCTCCTCAATCCTCGCGCGACCAAGACTCTGCGAGGGCAAATGTTCCTCGCGAAGGCCGCGTCGAGCCGTTATGGATTGCGGCCCCACCTCGCGCGAGACCCAGCCGCATGCTCGACTTCGCCCTGTCCGCCTTCGTGACGCTGCTGCTGGTGGTCGATCCCGTCGGCCTTGCGCCGGCCTTCCTGGCCGCGACCGGGGGCATGCCCGACACGGTCAAGCGCACGATCGCGCTGCGCGCGCCGCTGATCGCAGCCTCGATCCTGGTGGTGATCGCGCTGGTCGGAAACTGGCTGTTGCGCCAGCTCGGGATCGGCATCCCCGCGTTCCAGATCGCGGGCGGGCTGCTGCTGTTCGGCGTCTCCTACCAGATGATCTTCGGCGACCGCCCGCATCGCGAGGCCCGCGAGGCCGACAAGGCGACCTCGGAGCACGCGTCCGATGTCGCGGTGTTTCCGCTGGCGATCCCCATGATGGCCGGCCCCGGTGCGATCGCGACCACATTGCTGTTGACGGGCGATGCCGGCTACGGGGCGCGGCGCGCGATCATCATCGCGGTCGTCCTCTCGGTGTGCCTGCTCTGCATGCTGTGCTTTCTGTCCGCGAGCCTGATCGCCCGCACCCTCGGGCGCACCGGAAATGCCGTGCTTTCGCGCGTGCTCGGCATGCTGCTCGCCGCCTATTCCGTGCAGTTCGTGATCAACGGCATCGCGGCCGTCCGGGCGAGCCTGCCGTAGGATTGCGACGATCCGTTAATCCGTTGATTTTACGGTCTATTTCGTGCCGCGCCGGACCGGCCGGCGAGACGACAGGCGGTCCGGTCGCTTTCGCTTGCGCTGCCATATTGCTTTGACGTACTTCCGGTCTGACAAACGCCCATCGCCAAGAAGTCGAGATGAAATCGGGATGTCGATGACCGTGGACGAGCTCGCCAAGAGACAGGCCATCATCGACGCCTGCCGCCGCATGAATGCGCTCGGCATCAACCAGGGCACATCAGGCAATATCAGCGTCCGGCATGTGGACGGGCTTCTGGTCACGCCGACCAGCGTGCCCTATGAGGCCATGACGCCGGACCAGATCGTGTTCATGGCGATGGACGGCTCGCACGCGCCCGATCAGAAGCCGTCCAGCGAGTGGCGCTTCCACCGCGACATCCTGAAGGCCCGGCCCGAGGTCGACGCCGTGGTCCATGCCCATCCGACCTATTGCACCATCCTGGCGATCATGGGCATGGAGATCCCGCCGGTGCACTACATGATTGCGGCCGCAGGCGGCGACAGCATCCGCTGCGCGCCCTATGCCACGTTCGGAACGGAGGAACTGTCCGAACATGCGGTGCGGGCGCTGGAGGGGCGGCTTGCCTGCCTGCTCGACCATCACGGCATGATCGCGATCGGCAAGACGCTGGACAAGGCGATGTGGCTCGCTGTCGAGGTCGAGACCCTGGCGCGGCAATATCACGGCTGCCTCCAGATCGGGAAACCGCCGCTGCTCTCTAGCGCCGAGGTCGAACGCGTGCGCCAGCGCATGTCCGGCTACGGCATGTCGGAAGGGTAGGGCGGGCAGAAGGTGTTCGTGCGGATCAGACATCTCGCCGATCGCAAGGGATCGAACCGCCTCATGGTTCGCCTGCGCGCGCTCTTGCGCAGCAACGAGTTCTACCTGATCCCGCTTGCACTGGTGATCGGCACGCTGGCCGGCGCCATCGTGACGCTGATGGCCGAGATCGCGCAGATTGCCCATATGGTTATCTACGGCATTCCCGTCGACGTCCGCCTGTCGGCCAACGCCAGGGTCAGCCCCTGGGCGGCGCTGATCGCGCCTGCGCTCGGCGGATTGGCGCTCGGCATCATGGAATGGTCGCGGCGGCGGATGAAGATCTCCAGCGCGGTCGACCCGATCGAGGCCAATGCGCTGCGCGGCGGCAATCTGTCGATGCGCGACAGCCTGGTGGTGTCGAGCCAGACGCTGATCTCCAACGGCTGCGGCGCCTCGGTCGGCCTCGAGGCCGGCTATACCCAGATCGGCTCCGGCATCGCCTCGCTGCTCGGCAAGTTTTTCAATCTGCGCCGCAACGATCTGCGCCTGATGGTCGGCTGCGGTGCGGCCGCCGCGATCGCCGCGGCGTTCGGCGCGCCGATCACCGGCGCCTTCTACGCCTGCGAGCTGATCGTCGGCGTCTATTCGGTCGGCAGCGCCGCCCCGATCCTGGCGGCCTCGCTCGCAGGTGCGCTGACCGCGCAATGGCTCGGCGGCGCGCCGTATTCGCTGGAGATACCGAAGGTCAGCGCCGTCGGCGTCGAGCAGTATTTGGCACTGATCGGTCTCGCCCTCATCACCAGCGGCGTCGGCATCGCCGTGATGCGCTCCTCGCCGATGTTCGAGCGCCTGTTCGCCTGGCTGCCGGTCTGGCTGCGTCCCGTGATGGGCGGCCTCGTCGTCGGCGGCTTTGCCATCGTCACGCCGCAGGTGCTGGCGGCCGGCCACGGCGCCATGGTGCTCGATCTCTTTCACGACATGACGATCGGCCTGATCGCGCTGATCATCGCCCTGAAGGTGACGGCCTGCCTGATCTCGCTCGCCTCGGGCTTCCGCGGCGGCCTGTTCTTCGCCTCGCTGTTCGTCGGCAGCCTGATCGGAAAGTTCTTCTCCGCGGCGCTGTTGCTGATCAGCCCGAACTTCGTGATCGATCCGCTGGTGGCGATGCTGACGGGCATGGCGACGCTCGGCGTCGCCATCGTCGGCGGTCCCCTGACGATGTCGTTCCTCGTGCTCGAGATGACCCGCAATGTCGACGTCACCGCCGTGGTGCTGGCCGGCTGCATCGTGACCTCGATCTGCGTCCGCTTCATGTTCGGCCACTCCTTCTCGACCTGGCGCCTGCATCTGCGCGGCGAGACCATCCGCAGCGCCAACGACGTCGGCTGGCTGCGCAACCTGACCGTCGAGCGGCTGATGCGCTCCGACGTCGGCAAGGTGCCGTCGACCACGACGATCGCCGCCGTACGCCGCGAATTCGTGCTTGGCTCGCGGCCGGGAGTCGTCATCGTCAACAATGCGGACGAATATATCGGCCTCGTCCTGCTGCCCGATCTGTTCTCCAGCGACCTCGACACCATCGCCGACGACATCCAGGTGATCGAGCTCGCCCGCCTGATCGACATCGTGTTGATCCCGGAAATGAACGTGAAGTCGGCGATGGCGGTGTTCGATGAGGCGGAAGCCGAGATGCTGGCGGTGGTCGATTCCACCGACAGCCGCAAGGTGGTCGGTTTCCTCACCGAGAACTTCGCCCGTCGCCGCTATGTCGAGGAGATCGACAAGGCCACGCGCGGCGTGCTCGGGGCGCTGTCGTAAAGCGCGATGAGATTGCGATGAATCGTCATCGCGCTTCACGTTGGTGTTTGCGCGTGATCTTTCGGAAGACCGCTAGGCGCTGTTCCGGATCATTGCGATGGAGACGCGACCACGCAGGCCACGATCCGGCGGACCAGTGGCAGTACCATCAGCAGCGTTGGAAAGGCGACAAGCCATGACAGCGCCCAGGCGCCCGGCCAGGTCGCGAGGAAGGCCGGCGTTGCGCCGAGGCTTCGAAGCGTCGAAATGACCGACACCACGGCTGTCATGAGGATGGACAGCACAAAGGGCATTACGATCGGCGCATAGCGCGCCGGCAGTTTGCGAACCGCAATCATCTGATTTCTCTTACGGAAAAGGACGCGTCAGTCACGTTGAACCCTGCAAATGGCATCGATCCCGACGGCGTCGGTTGATGCGTTGGTTCACGTGAAACGCTTACGGCGACCGAAAAACGGCGCGGCTGTTCATTATCCGCTCAGGTTGAGTGGTTCAAGCTGGATCTGGTCAGTCGGTTTACAATCGTTCAAAGCGTGGCAGATTGCCGCGATCACGAAACCATTTCAGTGCTTTGCGCGTTACCGACGGTTTGCATCGATGTGTTTGAGTGAAAGCAGAGGAAGGTCAAAATGAGCAGACTCATGATTTCCGCAGCCGGCCGCAACACCGTCCTGGCCGCGTGCGCAGGCCTGGCGCTGCTCGCAACCTCGTTATCGCCCTCGGCTGCGGCATCCCCCGGGCCGGCACAGGCGGCGTCCGCGAAGGCAGGTCAGGCCTCCTCCGACGTCACTGATTTCAGCGCAGCACGCCGCCACCGCTACTATCGACGCGGGCCGAACGCGGCGGGCCTCGCCTTCATGGGCGCCGCGGCGGGCATCATCGGCGGGGTGATCGCCGAGCAGCGACGCCGCGACTATTATGAGGACCACTATTACTATGGGCGGCGTCCTTACTATGGCGGTCCGGGCTATTACGGCGGCAGTCCCTATTATTACGACCCGGGCTACTGATATCAGCCGTATTAGTCGGCTGTTTTCGCCATAGCTGTTTCGTCGCAGCCCGGGTGAGCGCAGCGATACCCGGGACCGCTGTAGCGCGTGGCAAGACCCCGGATGTCGCTTCGCTCATCCGGGCTACGAGATCTTGCCCGACGGGCAAAACACCTGCGAAGCTGTCAATCCACTTGCGCAAAAATATTCCACTTTACCGAAATTCGGAAATGCCGTATGTGTCGCCCATCCCGGCTCATCCTTGAGGGGCGATCTTGTGTCGTCACGTTTCGCGAGCCGGGCTTGCGGTGGACGCGGCAGCGTCGGGCGCGAGAGGTCAAGGGCAGGGCGGATTGCTCTCCGTGAGCCCAGGACTTCGCGCTGGATGAGCGGCGCTGTCAGGTTCGTCTCGCCTGTAAGTTTCCGGCTCCGTCGACAGGGCCGGGAAAACTGCGGCGAGCAAGCGAGCCGTGCGTACGGCAAAACCGTGTGGTCCTGGCCGTCGTTGCTACGGTCAAGCTCTTGCGAATGCGGCAGTTGCGTCAACCGGCGCGGTGCCGGCGACTTTCGCGAGAGCGAGGGAGGCCAGAACGAACTCGGCTCCCGGGAGAGCACGGCATAAGCCGTCCAACCACTGCGCAGGGAAGGCCGAGTGATTGGCTACACCTGTATGCTGCTGTGCGGTTCTTTTGCGCTACCTTTCGCGCAGCGGACCGCGGGTGCTAGGTCAGCACCCGGCCTTCCCTGCGCCCTCTTGGCTAATGAGGGTGGAGCGACGAAGCAAAGCTCGGGCGAATTAAGCCGCGAGGACGGGAAGGCGTGTCTGCGAGTCGGGACTCGAGTTAGAGGATGACGCCGATGCGTCTCGCTCCGTCATTGCGAGCGCAGCGAAGCAATCCAGAGTCTTTCCGCGGAGGCGGTCTGGATTGCTTCGTCGCATCAGCGCAAAATTGCTTCGCAATTTTGTCGCGGGCTCCTCGCAATGACGGCATTGAAGCAGTTGCGCTCTATCGCGCTAGGCTTCCAGCATCACCGTCCCGCCGGCGCCGACATGGCGCCGTTGGCGTAGCGCGACCAGTCGGGCGCGGTCGGCTGCGACGGCCAGAGTGCGGCGTTGGAGTCGCGTACCGATTGAGTGATGGGAGCCGGTTGCGCCTTGCGGGCGTGGTGGCGGTCGCTGGCTGCGGCGGTCTGGATGGTGGCGGCGGCAATCAGCGTTGCGCCGAGAATGGCGAAAGTCTTTTGCATCGTTGTTTCTCCCGTGACGACGCTCCGGCTGTGAGACATGATTTCGTCGTCGCGGCTGACATGGCGATGGGCCCTGCCAAATATCAGCAGCGCCGGCCTCACGATCGGAAGCGCAGCCATCACGTTGCGGCGAGCAAATTTTTTGGTCCCGGCTAAATATTCGGCAATCGGCCGGTTGGGCCCGATGGACTTGCCCCCGGCAATCCGGTTGAATGGGGCGAATTGGTTTTCAGGCGACAACGATGTCGAAATATCTGCTGGTCCTTCTTCTGATCTCCTCGCCGGCCGCGGCGCAGGTCAAGCTCACTCCGAAGAGTGCGGCGGCGCATCCGGACCCCTGCGCGCCGATCGGGCGGACCGCGGACGGCAAGCTGGTCTACTCGATGAAATGCGAGAACCTTCCCGCACCGCCTCCACCCCCGCCGCAGGCGGAACTCAAGGAGGCGCCGCCGCCTGCCGCCGAGCCCGAGCCGGAGACGCGGCGGAGCGGCATTTTCGGCTGGTCCTACGACCGCAGGTGAGGGGCCGCGCCCCTTGCGCGAAGCCCGATGGAATGCTCTTTGCTTGAAAGTTCCCCGTGGGGCCTTTAGCCCCCGATCCAGAGAGATGAGATGAGCAAACTCGTTATCCGTGCCGGCGACTATACCTTCGATGCTCGCTTCGAGGAGCAACTGGCGCCCAAGACCGTTGCCGCGTTCCGCAAGGCTATGCCGTTCGAAAGCCACATCATCCACGTGCGCTGGAGCGGCGAGGCGGTGTGGATGCCGCTCGGCGACCTCGATTTCGGCGTCGGCTACGAGAACCACACCAGCTATCCCGCACCGGGCCAGATCATCCTCTATCCCGGCGGCATCAGCGAGACCGAGATCCTGATGGCCTATGGCGGCGTGAGCTTCGCGAGCAAGATGGGCCAGCTCGCCGGCAATCACTTCATCACGGTGACCTCGGGGCTGGAGAATCTGGCGACGCTGGGCAAGAGCGTGCTGTGGAAGGGCGCGCTGCCGATCCGCTTCGAGGAAGTCTGAGTGACTGATACCCGCTACCCGCGCGATCTCCGCGGCTACGGCCGCAACCCGCCGCATCCGCAATGGCCGGGCAACGCGCGGGTCGCGGTGCAGTTCGTCGTCAATTTCGAGGAAGGCGGCGAGAACAACATCCTGCACGGCGATCGCGCCTCGGAAGCCTTCCTGTCCGACGTGCTCGGCGCGCAGCCCTGGCCGGGCCAGCGCCACGCCAATATCGAATCGATGTTCGAATATGGCTCGCGCGCCGGCTTCTGGCGGCTGTGGCGGATGTTCGATGAGCGCAAATGGCCGACCACCGTGTTCGGCGTCGCCACCGCGCTGAAGCGGAATCCGGAAATCGTCGCCGCGATGAAGGAGTCCGGCTGGGACATCGCCAGCCACAGCCTGAAATGGATCGAGCACAAGGACATGACCGAGGCGCAGGAGCGCGCCGAGATCGCCGAGTCGATCCGCGTCCACCTCGAGGCGACGGGGTCGCGGCCGCTCGGCTGGTACACCGGGCGCTCCTCGATCAACACCAACCGCCTCCTGATGGAGGAGGGCGGCTTCCTCTATCTCTGCGACTCCTATGCCGATGATCTGCCCTATTGGGTCAAGGGCGCCAGGGGCAAGCAGCTCATCATTCCCTATACGCTGGACGCCAACGACATGCGGTTCATCAACCCGCAGGGCTTTGCCGAAGGTGAGCAGTTCTACACCTATCTGAAGGACGCCTTCGACGTGCTCTACGCCGAAGGCGAGACCGCGCCGAAGATGATGTCGGTGGGGCTGCATTGCCGCCTCGCCGGCCGGCCGGGCCGGGCCGCGGGGTTGATCCGCTTCCTGGATTACATCGGCAAGCACGAGCGCGTCTGGGTGCCGACGCGGCTCCAGATCGCGCAGCACTGGCACGACAAGCACGCGCATCTTGCTGCCGACGCCTTCGAGATCGGGTGAAGGTGTGATGTCGCAAATCTCGCTCGCCGATCTCAACGCCGCCGACAAAGCCGACTTCGTCGCGGCCCTCGCCAATGTCGTCGAATATTCGCCGTGGATTGCGGAGAAGCTCGCCGGGCAGCGGCCGTTCACCGGCATCAACCAGTTGCACGCCGCGCTGATGGCCGCGATCCAGAGCGCCGAGCCCGACGTGCAGCTGGCGCTGATCCGGGCGCATCCCGATCTCGCCAACAAGACCCAGCGCGCCGCGGGCCTGACGGCGGAATCGACCGACGAGCAGAACAGCGCCGGGCTCGACCGGCTGTCGGACGCCGAATATGCCGCGTTCGAGCGCGTCAACAATGCGTACCGTGAAAAGTTCGGCTTCCCCTACATCGTCTGCGTGCGCCGTCACACGAAGGATTCCGTGCTGCGCGACTTCGAAACGCGGCTGCTCAATATTGCCAAGACCGAGACGCGACGTGCGATCGAGGAGATCGGCCGCATCTCGGCGCTGCGGCTCGACCAGCTCGTCGTCGCCGACGACAAGCTCAAGGTGCACGGCCGGCTCTCGACGCATGTGCTGGACAATCACGCCGGCAAGCCCGCGCCAGGCATCCCGGTGGAGCTGATCGAGCTTGCGAGTCTCGGCGAGAGCCGCGTCATCGCGCGCACCGTCACCAATGCGGATGGGCGTACCGATCAGCCGTTGATCGGCGGCCGTCCGCTTCCGATCGGCCGCTACGAGCTTCGCTTCCGCGTCGCCAAATATTACGCCGAGCGCAACGTGCCGCTGTCGGAGCCGCCGTTCCTCGACGAGATCCCATTGCGCTTTGCGATCAGCGAGCCGGAAAATCACTACCACGTGCCGCTGCTGGTCACGCCCTGGAGCTACGCGACCTATCGCGGCAGCTAGCTAGACATGTTGTGCGGATGACGCGACTGCCGCTGCATCCGCCTCGGCCGCAGCGCCGCCGCCCAAGCCGTTGAAGAAGGCGTTGAGCAGTACCGAGACCACCGCACAAAGCAAAATGCCGGACTCCAGCAGCGGCTGTAGATCATGCGGCAGGTTCCGGAAGAACCCGGGCGCGGCGAGCGGGATCAGGCCGAAGCCGATCGAGATCGCGACGATGAAGAGATTGTAGCGGTTGGTGCGGAAATCGACCGAGGTGAGGATGCGCGCGCCTGTTGCCGCGACCATGCCGAACATCACGAGGCCCGCGCCGCCGAGCACGACCAGCGGCACCGCCTCGACCAGCGCCGCGAGCTTCGGCAACAGGCCGAGGCCGAGCATGATGCAGCCGCCCGTCACCGTCACCCAGCGCGAGCGCACGCCGGTGACGGAGACGAGGCCGACATTCTGCGAGAACGAGGTGTAGGGAAAGGTGTTGAAGATGCCGCCGAGCAGCGTGCCGACGCCGTCGGCGCGCAGGCCTCGGCTCAGGGCTTCGCGGTCGACCGTCTTGCCGGTGATGTCGCCGAGCGCGAGGAACATGCCGAGCGACTCGATCATCACCACGATCATGACGACACACATGGTGACGACGGGCACGAGGTGGAATTGCGGCATGCCGAAGCGGAACGGGATCACCAGCGCGCCCCAGGAGGCAGCACTGACCTTGTCGAAATGCATCACGCCCAGAATGGTCGCGAGCACGGCGCCGGCGACGATGCCGAGCAGCACGGAGACGTTGGCGAGGAAGCCGGTGCCCCATTTGATCAGGCCGAGGATGAAAAGCAGCACGAACAGCGAAATGCCGAGCCCCTGCAATTGCCCATAGGCCGGATTGGGAAAGCTGCCGGCAACGCCGTCGACGACCTTCGTCAAGGTCGGCAGGCCGCCGCCGGCCCAGTTGATCCCGACCCGCATCAAGGAGATGCCGATGACGAGAATGATGCTGCCGGTGACGACCGGCGGAAACAGCGGCAGCAGCCGGCTGACGAAGGGCGCGGCGACGATGCCGAACAGGCCGGCGGCGATGACGGAGCCGTAGATGCCGAGCAGGCCGATGTCGGGCGCGGCGGCCATCGAGAGCATCGGTCCGACCGAGGCAAACGTTACGCCCATCATCACGGGCAGGCGGATGCCGACGCCGGGGAAGCCGAGGCATTGCACCAGCGTCGCAAGCCCGCAGGCGAACAGGTCGGCGCTGATCAGGAAGGCGACGTCCTCCGGCGGCAGCTTCAGCGCGCGTCCGATGATCAGCGGCACCGCGACCGCGCCGGCATACATCACCAGCACATGCTGGAGCCCGAGCGCGAGCAGGCGCGGGACCGGCAGGACTTCGTCGACGGGATGGACCTCGCTGCTCACGAATGAATCCCCCAAAATAGGCCTAACCAAATTTATCGTGCAGCGCCGGAAACAGCCGGTCCGGCTTGAACGGCGGCGCCGTGAAGCGGATGCCGGTGGCGTCTGCAATCGCGTTGCCGAGCGCCGCGGCGACCGGATTGTACGGACTCTCGCTCATCGACTTCGCGCCCAAGGGGCCGATGGTGTCGGAGGTCTCGGCGAAGAAGACTTCGGTGCGCGGCACGTCCGCGAAGGAGGGCAGGTGGTAGTCGCGGAACTTGGCGTTGGTGACGCGGCCGTCCGCGTCGATCACCATCTCCTCGTAGAGCGCAGCACCAAGCGCCTGCGCGACGCCGCCCTCGACCTGGCCGCGGCACTGCATGGGATTGGCGACGACGCCGGCGTCGGCGGCCTGCACGCTTCTGAGAATCTTGAGCTCGCCGGTGCCCTTGTTCACCGCCACGCGAAAGCCCTGCACGTTGAAGCCGACCGAGCGCGGCGTGCCGCCGGAATTGCCTTGTGCTGCGAGCGGCTGGCCGCGTTCGCGCGCAAGCTTCGCAAGCTCCACAAAGGACATGCGCCTGACGCCGCTCACGACGAACTCGTCCTCGAGCGCGCAGCTTCCGACATCGCAAAGCCAGGCGCCGGCCGCGGCCGCCCTCAAGTCCGTGGCAAGCTGCATGGCGGCTGCATGCGTCGCCTTGCCGGCGACGAAGGTGCCCGCGCTGCCATAGGCGCCGGTGTCGTGGCCGCCATGGGCGGTGTCGGACTGGCGCAGGCGAATCCTGTCGACGGTGGTCGCCAGCGTCGTCGCCGCGATCTGGCGGTGGACCGTGCTGGTGCCGTTGCCGAACTCGGCGGTGCCGACGGTGAGATCGAAGCCGCCGTCGTCGTTGAGCGCGATCATGGCGTCCGCGATGTGGCCGGCGGGCGGCACGGTGTCGATCATGGTCAGCGCGATGCCATCGCCGATCAGCCATTCCGGCGACAGCTCCGGCCGCGGGCCATCCGCCTGCATCGCGCGCTCGACGAGATCGAGGCACTGGTCGAGCCCGTAGGAGCCATAGAGCACGTCGTGAAATTCGGATGGCGGCGGCGACAGCATGGGGTCGCCTGGCTTGACGATGTTGCGCCGGCGCATGTCGTAGGGGCTGATGCCGAGCTGCCCGGCCAGCTCGTCGATTGCGGCCTCGATCGCGATCAGCGTCTGCGGCAGGCCATAGCCGCGAAACGCACCCGATGGCACCGTGTTGGTGTAGACGGCGTAGCCGTCGACCCGCTTGTTCGGACAATTGTAGACGGCGATGGACTCGGACAGCGAGTGGAACATCACCGGGCCGGCGTGATTGCCGTAGGCGCCGGTGTTGGAGAGCACGTCGAGCTGGAGTGCGGTGAGCTTGCCGTCGGCATCGGCACCGGCCTTGATGTGGACCCGCATCGGATGCCGCGTCGACGTCGCGATGAACTGCTCCTCGCGGGTGAGCTCCAGCTTCACGGGGCGTCCGGTCTTCAGCGCGGCGAGCGCAAGGATATCCTCGACGAACATCTCCTGCTTGCCGCCAAAGCCGCCGCCGACGCGCTCGCAGAACACGCGGACCTTGTCCATGGGCAGCTGGAAGATGTCCGACAGCGCGCGCCGGGTCAGGAACGGCACCTGCGTCGAGGTGCGGACGTTAAGCACACCGGAGGCGTCGAGCCAGGCGAGGCCGCCATGGGTCTCCAGCGCGGCGTGCTGCACGCGATGGCTGTGGAAGGTGGCTTCGTAGGTGACGGCGGATGTGGCGAGTGCTGCTGCGACATCGCCGAACTCGCCATGGGTCTCAGCCGCAAGGTTGCGCCTGGCGTCGGCGACGCGGTTCTCGGTGGTGCGGTCGGGATGAATGATGGGCGCGCCGGGCGCCATCGCCTGCTCTGGATCGATCAGCGCAGGCAGGACCTCGTAAGTGACCTTGAGCCTCCGGCAGGCTTCCTCGGCGGCGCCTTCGCTTTCGGCGACGACCGCCGCGACCTTCTGGCCGATGAAGCGCACGACGTCGTCGAGGATGCGGGTGTCCTCGGGGTCCATCCAGTCCTTCTCGTGCCGCGCGGTCGAGATCAGCACCGATGGCGCGTCCTCATGCGTCAGCACCGCATGCACGCCGGGAACGCTGAGCGCCGCAGACTTGTCGATCGCGGTGATTCTGGCGTGCGCGTGAGGCGAGCGCAGCAGCTTGATGTTCAGCAGGCCGTCAATCTGCGTGTCGAACGTGTAGCGTGCCTTGCCGCGCACGACATCGGGACCTGCTGGCGCCGGAAGGCTGCGGCCGAAGGCGGCGCCGGCCTCGACGCTCTCCTCGACGTTGATCTTGCCGAGCAGCGCGTCCTCGATCGCGCGATAGCCGGTGCAGCGGCAGATATTGCCTTTCAGCGCGGCGCCGAGATCGGTGCGCTGCGCCTGGTTCAGCGAGGCGCAGGTCAGGATCATGCCGGCGGTGCAGAAGCCGCATTGAAAGCCCTGCGCATCGAGGAAGGCCTGCTGCATCGGATGCGCGCCGTGCTCGCCGCCGAGGCCCTCGATCGTGGTCACAGTGCGCCCCTCGGCGCGGAACGCCGGGATCAGGCAGCTGTGCACCGGCTCGCCGTCGAGCAGCACGGTGCAGGCGCCGCAATCGCCGGCGTCGCAGCCCTTCTTGACGCCGAAATGACCGAGCTCGCGCAGGAACGTGCGGAGGCACTGGCCGGCGCGCGGCTCCTGCGGAAACGTCTTGCCGTTGATCTCGAAGCTCATGACGGCGTTGCCCCCAGGAGTTCGCCGCGAATCTCTTCGGCGAGCCGCAACGTCATGTGCTTGCGCCAGAGCGGCTTGCCGTGGATGTCGGTGTGGTAGAGGTCATCGGTGATCTGCTGCACGATCGCGTCGCGAACCGCGCTCGCGTCCGGGGCTTTGTGAAAGGTGAGGCGGATCGGCCGCACCGTCGATGCGGTGACTGTCAGCGCCAGCGTGCCGTCGCTATCGAGGCTACCGATCAGGAGTGCCGCCGAGCGGCCGACCGGGGCGAGCGAGATCTGGCGAAACGCCGTGCGGCGCTTCAGCGCGGCAATCGGGATATCGATCTGCCGCAGCAGGTCTCCCGGCGTCAGGCGGTTGCGCTGGTTGCCGGTGACGAAGTCGATCACGGGAATCTTCTGTTCGCCGCCGCCGGCCTTCCAGATCGTGCAGACGCCGTCGAGCGCGGATGTGAGCGAGATCATCGGTCCCGCCGGCAGCGACATGCAGAGATTGCCGCCGACGGTCGCGGTCTTCCAGATCTTGAACGAAGCGAGGAACGCGCGGCAGCACTGGTTGATCAGCGGCGCTGCGAGCCAGTCGGGCGGGCAGGCGAGTCCGTCGATCTGCGCGACGGTGCAAGTGGCGGCGATGCCGAGATGGCTCTCGGCGATCGTCAGCGCCGGCCATTTCAGATCGGCGAGATCGATCAGCCGCGTCAGCTGCGCTTGTGGCTCCGAGAACAGCCAGGTGCCGCCTGCGAGCCAAGCATCACCTGGCGTCCAAACGGGCAGCTGCGCGCGCGTTTGCGGATGGGCTACGGCTGTGATGGTATTCAAGTCCATGGCTGCGTCAGCGCTTGCATCGAGTGATTTGTACCGAGAGAAAGTCTTGCAAGACCAGAGCCAAGTCGCAACAAGAAGTCGCAGCGGGAACGCGATTAGGCAGGCCTCCGCCTTGCAGGTCTGCCGTCAGCGGATGTGGGGAGAAACAGGATCATGAGCGACGCAAAGCCGATCTGGATCAGGGACCCCCTGGCCATCCTCGCCGACGGCGCCGGGCGCGGGATCGTGGCGAAGGATGGCCGGATCGTCGAGCTCGTGCCGGCCGGCGGCGTGCCTGCGACCGCGGATGTCGCGGTGTTCGACGCGAGCGAACACGTCGTGCTGCCGGGCCTTATCAACACCCATCATCACTTCTACCAGACGCTGACGCGGGCGCTGCCGGCGGCGATGGACCGCGAGCTGTTTCCCTGGCTCCAGGCGCTCTATCCGGTGTGGGCGAGGATGACGCCGGAATCGCTGGAGCTCGGTGTGACCGTGGCGATGTCCGAGCTGCTGCTGTCGGGCTGCACCACCACGACCGATCATCACTACGTGTTCCCGGCGGGGCTCGAGGAGTCCGTCGATATCGAGGTCGGAGTCGCAAAACGGCTCGGCGTGCGCGTGCTGCTCACGCGCGGGTCGATGAACCTGTCGCAGCGCGACGGCGGGCTGCCGCCCGACAGCGTCGTGCAGGACGAGGACACCATTCTCGCCGACAGCGCGCGCGTGGTCGCCAAGCATCACCAGCGCGGGGCGGACGCGATGGTGCAAATCGCGCTGGCGCCGTGCTCGCCATTCTCGGTGACGACGTCGCTGATGCGCGCCACCGCCGATCTCGCCGACAAGCTCGACGTGCGCCTGCACACCCATCTCGCCGAGACCGAGGACGAGAACAAATTCTGCCAGCAGATGTATGGCTGCCGTCCACTCGACTATCTCGAGCAATGCGGCTGGCTCAATACGCGGACCTGGCTCGCCCATGGCATCTTTTTCAACGCCGACGAGATCAAGCGGCTCGGCAAGGCCAGGACGACCATCAGCCACTGCGCCTGTAGCAACCAGCTTCTGGCGTCCGGCTGCTGTCCGGTCTGCGAGATGGAGGATGCCGGTGTCGGGATCGGCATCGGCGTCGACGGCTCGGCCTCGAACGACGGGTCGAATCTGATGCAGGAGGTGCGGGCCGCGTTCCTCCTGCAACGGGCGCGCTACGGGGTGACGAAGGTCAGCCACAAGGATGCCCTGCGCTGGGCGACCAAGGGCTCGGCGGCCTGTGTCGGCCGGCCGGAACTCGGCGAGATTGCCGTGGGCAAGGCAGCTGATCTGGCGCTGTTCAGGCTCGACGAACTGCGTTTCTCCGGCCATGGCGATCCCCTGGCCGCGCTGGTGCTGTGCGGGGCATACCGGGCCGACCGGGTCATGGTGGCAGGACAATGGGCCGTGATCGACGGCGCGATTCCGGGACTGGATGTCGCCGATCTCATCCGCCGCCACAGTTCCGCGGCGCGGGCGATGCAGGCGGGATAGAAAGAGGGGGCAACCACAAGTGCCGGGTGCTTGTGGCTACCCCCTCCGAACCTCCTCCGGGAGGAGCAGGTGGTCCAGGCAATGCAAGAAGCGTGCTACTTGCCCGGCAGCTTGTCGTCGATGCCCTTGACGTAGAAATTCATGCCAAGGATCTGGCCGTCAGCGAGATTGGCGCCGCCCTTGCACTCGACCTCCTTGCCGTCCTGCCCAACGATCGGGCATTTGAACGGATGCAGCTTGCCGGCGGTGATCGCGGCCTGGGCATCCTCGGCCATCTTCTTCACGTCGTCGGGCATGTTGGTGTAGGGCGCCATCGCGAACATGTGGCTGTCCAGGCCGCCCCAGGTGTCCTCGGACTTCCAGCTGCCGGCCAACTCGGCCTTGACGCGCTCGATGTAGTAGGGGCCCCAGGTATCGAGGATCGAGGTCAGCTGGGTCTTGGGCCCGAACTTGATCATCTCGGAATCCTGACCGAAGGCGAGCTTGCCGCGTTCGCTGGCGATCTGCATTGCCGCCGGCGAGTCCGTGTGCTGCATGATCACGTCGGCGCCCTGGTCGATCAGCGCCTTGGCGGCGTCGGCTTCCTTGCCCGGGTCGAACCAGGTGTTGGCCCAGATGATCTTGACCTTGATGTTCGGATTGATGGTCTGCGCCGCGAGGATCGTCGCGTTGATGCCGGAGACGACCTCGGGAATCGGGAACGAGCCGATATAGCCGAGCACGCCCGACTTCGACATCTTGGCCGCGATCAGGCCCTGGATGTAGCGGCCCTGGTACCATTTGGCCGAATAGGTCGACATGTTCTTGTCGCGCTTGTAGCCGGTGGCGTGCTCGAAATGCACGTTCGGATACTTCTTGGCGACCTTCAGCGTCGGGTCCATGTAGCCGAACGAGGTGGTGAAGATCAGCTTGTTGCCGGCGCGGACGAGTTGCTCGATGGCGCGCTCGGCGTCGGGACCTTCAGGGACGTTCTCGAGCGTGGTGGTCTCGATCTTGTCGCCCAATTCCTTCACCAGCGCCAGGCGTCCCTGTTCGTGCTGGTAGGTCCAGCCGAGGTCGCCCACCGGGCCGAGGTAAATGAAGCCGACTTTCAGCTTGTCGGCGGCGGAGGCGG
The DNA here is from genome assembly GCF_054062495.1 of Bradyrhizobium sp. USDA 3311. Lineage (NCBI taxonomy): Bacteria > Pseudomonadati > Pseudomonadota > Alphaproteobacteria > Hyphomicrobiales > Nitrobacteraceae > Bradyrhizobium > Bradyrhizobium sp. USDA 3311. The sequence continues at coordinate 4,283,746 of NZ_JBSSFI010000001.1, forward strand.
CACTGACGCTTCCGGCAAGCAGAAGCCCGGCAGCCAGCGCAAGAAGTGATTTTCTCATCATCAATCTCCAGATAGTCGGGGAAAGCCACGATCCGCAGCGTGCGCGCCCCATCGCGCCCGCCGCGGAAATGAAAACTCAGCGGTCAGGCACGAACACGGTGCCGAGCGCGGCCGGCGCGGTCGAGCCGCCGGTGCGCGCGCGGGACAACAGGACCAGGACGATGACGGTCGCGAGGTAAGGCAGCGCCGACATGAATTGCGAGGGAATGCCGACGCCCCAGCCCTGCGCGTGCAGTTGCAGGATGGTCACCGCGCCGAACAGATAAGCACCGACCACGAGCCGGCCCGGCCGCCAGGACGAGAACACCACCAGCGCCAGCGCGATCCAGCCGCGACCCGCGGTCATGCCCGGAATGAAGAACGGCGTATAGGCGAGCGGCAGATAGGCGCCGGCAAGGCCGGCGCAGGCGCCGCCGAACATCACGGCGAAGGTGCGGATGCGCAGCACGGGATAGCCGAGCGCGTGCGCCGAGACGTGATTGTCGCCGCAGGCGCGCAGGATCAAGCCCGCCCGCGTGCGGTACAGGAACCACCAGACGCCGATGATCAGCGCGATGGAGAAATAGACGAAGGCGTCCTCGCCGAACAGCACGCGGCCGACCAGCGGAATGTCGGTGAGGCCGGGAAGGGCGAGATGCGCAGCCGGCGTGATGCGCTCGCCGACGAAGCCGGCGCCGATCAGGCCGGAGAGCCCGATGCCGAGAATGGTCAGCGCGAGGCCCGTTGCGACCTGGTTGACGGCCAGCCCGAGCGCCATCAGCGCGAAGATCAGCGACATCAGCGTGCCCGCGACGATGCCGAACAGCGCGCCGACCAGAATCGAGCCGGTCAGCCAGGCGCCGGCAAAGCCGCAGGCCGCGCCGACGATCATCATTCCCTCGACGCCGAGATTGAGCACGCCGGAGCGCTCGGTCACGAGCTCGCCGGTCGCCGCGATCAGGAGCGGCGTCGAGGCGGCGAGCACCGCAAGGATGATGGCTTCAACCAGTTCCACGGGCCACCTGTCGGTTCGGGAACACCAGCTTGAAGCGGTAGAGGATGAGGGAGTCGCAGGCGAGCACGTAGAACAACAGAATGCCCTGAAACACCTTGGTGACATCCAACGGGATCTTCATCGCGATCTGCGCCTGCTCGCCGCCGATAAAGGTCAGTGCGAGAAAAAGACCTGCAATTAATATTCCAAGCGGGTTCAGCCGGCCGAGGAAGGCGACGATGATCGCCGTAAAACCGTAGCCTGGCGAGATGCCGGGCTGGAGATGCCCGACGGGACCCGCGACCTCAATGATGCCGGCAAGGCCCGCGAGCGCGCCGGAAACCGCGAAGGTCAGGATGATCAGCTGGTCGGCGTTGAATCCGCCGAACCGCGCCGCGCGGGGCGCTGCGCCGACTACGCGAATCTCGAAACCCTTGATGGTTCGTCCGAGCAGGATCGCTGCCGCCGCAACGACGAGCAGGGCGATGATCGAGCCGAGATGCAGCCGGCCGCCTTCGATCAGCAGCGGCACCGTCGCCACCGGATCGAATTCGGCGGTGGTCGGGAAGTTGAAGCCGTGCGGATCGCGCCAGGGGCCGCGCACGAGATAATCAAGGAAGAGGTCGGCGACATAGACCAGCATCAGGCTGGTCAGGATTTCACTGGCGCCGAACTTCACCTTGCAGATCGCCGGGATCAGCGCATAGAGCGCGCCTGCAGCGGCTGCGAGCACGAGCATGGCCGGCAATACCCAGGCCCCGGCGTCAGTACCTTGCGTCTTCACCGCGATCCAGCTTCCGGCGACCGCGCCGATCAGGAATTGCCCCTCGGCGCCGATGTTCCAGGCATTGGCGAGATAACAGAGCGACAGGCCGATCGCGATCATCACCAGCGGCGTCGCCTTCACCGCGATCTCCTGGAGCGAATAGCCGTCGGTCAGTGGCGCGATGAAATAGGCATGCAGGGCGAGGAGCGGATTCTTGCCGAGGATCGCGAACAGGATGGTCATGGTGACGATCGTCAGGCCGATCGCGATCAGCGGCGAGACCAGCGCGATCGTGTTGGAGCGCTCGGCGCGCTTCTCAAGCACCAACTGCATGCGCGGCCTCCTTCGGCTCCAGGCTGCTGCCGCCCATCAAAAGGCCGAGTTTTTCGCGGGTCGCTTCGCTTGTTGCGAGCGGCGCCGACAGGTGGCCGTGGAACATCACGGCGATGCGGTCGGCGATCTCGGCGAGCTCGTCGAGGTCCTGGCTGGTCACCAGCACGGCCGCGCCCGCGGTTGCGAGATCGAGCAGCGCCTGGCGGATCACCGCGGCGGCGCCGGCGTCGACGCCCCAGGTCGGCTGGCTGACCACCAGCACCGCCGGATTGCGCAGGATCTCGCGTCCCACGATGAACTTCTGCAGATTGCCGCCGGAAAGGCTCGCAGCCTCCGGATCGCGCTTGGCCTTGCGCACGTCGAAGGTTTCGGTCGCGCGATCGACGGTCTTCAGCGTCGCGGCGGTGTCGATGAAGCCGCGATGGACCATGCCGCTGGCGGCGTGCCCGGTCAGCAGCGCGTTCTCCGACAGCTTCATGCGCGGTGCGGTGCCGTGGCCGAGCCGCTCCTCGGGAACGAAAGCGGCACCCAGCTTGCGCCGGTGCGTGATCGACAGATGCCCGGCGGCGATGCCTTCGATCACCACCGTGCCGGGGTCCTTGGACAGGCGCTCGCCGGAGAGCGCGGCGAACAGCTCGTCCTGGCCGTTGCCGGCGACGCCGGCGATGCCGAGAATCTCGCCGCCCTTCAGCTCGAACGAGATGTGCTCCAGCCGAACGCCGTGCGCTTCGCTCGGCGCGAGCGAGAGGTCGTTGACGACGAGCCGCGGCACGGTGGTCTTGCGGCCGGCGGGCGCTTTGACCTCCTTGATCTCGCCGCCGACCATCATGCGCGCGAGCGAGGCGGCGGTCTCGAGCCGGGGATTGCAGGTGTCTACTTTCTTGCCGCCGCGCAGGATCGTGGCGGTGTCGCAGAGGCGCTTCACCTCCTCCAGCTTGTGGCTGATGTAGAGGATGGCGCGGCCTTCGGCCCTCAGCCGCTCCAGCACGATGAAGAGCTGGTCGGCCTCCTGCGGCGTCAGGACGGCGGTGGGCTCGTCCAGGATCAGGAATTTCGGATCCTGCATCAGCGCACGGACGATCTCGATGCGCTGGCGCTCGCCGACCGACAATTGCCAGACCTCGCGTCTGGGGTCGAGCGGCAGTCCATAGGTCTTCGACACCTGCTCCAGCCGCGCCGACATGTCCTTGAAGGATTCTTTCCCATCGAGGCCGAGCGCGACGTTCTCGGCAACGGTGAGGTTGTCGAACAGCGAGAAATGCTGGAACACCATGCCGATGCCGCGGCTGCGAGCTTCCGACGGGCCCGACAGCACGATTCGTTCGCCCTGCCAGCGAATCTCGCCGGCGCTGGGTTGGATCAGCCCGTAGATCGCCTTGACGAGCGTGGATTTGCCGGCGCCGTTCTCGCCCAGCAGCGCGTGGATTTCCTTCGGCCAGATATCGATGTCGATGGAGTCGTTGGCGAGGAAATCCCCATAGCGCTTGGTGAGCCCGAGCGTCTGAAGCAGCGGGGACTCGCCGGAATGCAGGCCGTTAGGCGTCGGATCTAACATTCGCTGATGCGCTTGCATGGGGTGAAGTGCCTCAATAGTGAGCTAGTTTGAACCGCCGCGTAAGGTGTGAAAAAGCGTCATCCCTTGCTCAACGCTTCGGCAGGCGGTTGATGACGGCGAGTCGCCGCTCTCGCCGTGCGCGGATCGTGCTCCAGCGGCTCAGGACTGTCCTTGCGGGCGCGGCTTGCGCGTGACGTCTGTTGCAAATTTGTGACGGTTCAAGCCAAATCGGAACCGGCTGTGCAGGCTTGACGTGAAGTTGAGCAAAGTCGCGCCACCGCGCGTATGCATTTGCAGGCCGACGTGACGACGGCCGCCGATCATCATGTCTGTCCTTTCGCTCCGACATGAAAAGCAAACAAAATCAAACGGGAATGTCCGGCAATGGGCCGCCTTGCCTTGCCGCGTGCAGGCAGGTGGGAGCGCACAAGAATCCTCAAAACTCCGCGGAGAAGAGCCACCGGCTGCCGAAACAAGCGGCATGCCTTGAAAAAAGTTGAGGCTTCTCACCCCGGGAGATCGGCGCAAGTGTCGCACCCAAGGGACGTTCATTTTTACGTGTCCAAACTTGGGGGTATTCAGGATGTCGTTTCGTTTCAAGGCAATTGCAGCCGCCGCGCTGTCACTTGCTACGCTCGCTACCTCTGGCCTGGCCCAGGCGGCGGATCTGCCGGTCAAGGCTGCCAAGAAGCCGGCCGACCTCCCGTTCTTCCTGGTGATCGACAACCGCGTCACGTTCTCCTGGATGCCCAAGGGCACCGACCCCGGCATGTGGAGTGTTCGCCCCGACGGCAGCATCAACGGCACCACAGCCAAGCAGGTCTACTCCTTCACCCACTTCGACCTCTGGGCCTACGGCACCAACTTCTTCACCATCTCGATGTTCAAGTCGGGTCACAATGACCCCGCCAGCCCTTGCGTCGCGCCCGGCGTGAACATCGGCGGCACCGCCAGCGACTGCGCGGGTGCGACCGAGATCTATGGCCTGTTCCGCTCGACCTTCGGCTGGAACGAGATCTTCAACACCAAGGCCTTCACCATGGGGCCGCTGCACAACATCTCGTTCGAAGTCGGCATGGACGCCAACACCGAGAACACCTTCCTCGCGCCCGCCAAGCGCGACGTCGTCGCCGGTCTCCAGTTCGCCTTCGACCTTCCCTACAAGGGCTACATCAACGTCGCTCCGTTGATGTACTGGGAGTTCTCGAACCACAACGCCTTCACCCAGTGCGGCCTGTTCGGACCGGGCGTTGCGGGCGTGACGTGTAACTCGGACGGCAATGTCAGCTACAACCCGACCTGGGCCGTCGAGATCAACTACTACATGGACCTCGGCTTCCTGCCGCCCAACATGCAATTCTGGTCGATCAGCGGCCGCGCCGGCTGGTACGGACCGAAGGGCGACTCGAACGGCCTTCCCGCGCTGTCTGGCACCGGCATCTTCAGCACCAAGTCGAAGACCGAGCTGAACAGCGAACCGATCCGCCTGACCTTCGATGCCTCGAAGGCGGTCTGGGGTGACAAGTACTCGCACTTCGTCGACCTCTGGGTTGCCTACCGCTACTGGCAGAACAAGTTCGGTCTCGACCACAACGCCATGGCGGGTGTCTGCACGGTCGCCGCGACCGGCCAGAGCACCAAGAGCTGCACCGAATCGACGGTCTACGGTGGCATCACTGTGAAGTTCTAATCGGCTGAAGACTCCAAGCTACAACGATGGCGCCGCGCATGACCCGTGCGGCGCCATTGGTATTTACGGGAAGACGCTGCCGTAGGGCGGGCAAAGCGAAGCGTGCCCACCACTTCTGCTTCGATTGCATTCAAATGGTGGGCACGGCGCAAGAGCGCCTTTGCCCACCCTACGCTTCCGAGTTTGTGGTGGCGGCTACTTCGTCCACACGCCGTCGTGCAGCACCTCGGCCTCGTCCTCCAGCAGCGGCCCGACGACTTCCGTCGGTCGCTGGCCACCGGCAAAGACCGTGCGGCAGGGCAGATCGAGGGTCGGGTTCTCCGGGTGGTTGCCGGTGACGCCGCGCAGGCGGTGCTCGCTGAGGCCGTAGACGACGCGGCCGATGCCGGCCCAGTAGATCGCCCCGGCGCACATCGCACACGGTTCTGCCGAGGAATAGAGCGTGGCCTTTGCCAGCACCTCGCGGCTGAGCGTGCGGCAGGCCTGCGTTGCCGCGAGGCGCTCGGCATGCGCAGTGCCGTCGCAATCGGGCATGTAGCCGTTCTCGGTTTCGATCAGCACCTTGCCGTCCGCATCGACGACGACGCAGCCGAAGGGATGGTTGCCATGGGTGAGGGAACGGCGGGCGACCGCAAAGGACAGACGCAGAAAGTGCTCGTCGCGTGCGCCGTCCATCGGTCCTCCGCAGTCAGTGTCCCGCCATGTGCCGGCCGACCACGGTGAGATCGGCCTCGCTGGTTCGTGCTTCATACACGAACTCGCCGTGGAACATTACCACGAGGCGATCGGACAGTTCGAGCAGTTCATCGAGGTCTTCGCTGACGAGCAGCACCGCCGCGCCGCGGTTGCGCGCCGCCATGATCTCCGCGTGGATCTGCGCCACCGCCGCGAAGTCGAGACCGAAGCAGGGATTGGCGGCAATCAACACCTCGACGTCGCCGCCGAGCTCGCGGGCCAGCACGGCGCGCTGGACATTGCCGCCTGAGAGCGCCGAGATCGGCGTATCGGGCGTGCGGGTCTTGATCTTGTACTGCCCGATCTTCTTCCTGGCGTCGTTGCGGAAGGCGCTGCGATTGAGCCACCAGCCGCCGCTGGCGAACGGCGCCCGGTCGAACTCGCGGAAGGCGATGTTGTCGGCGACGCTCATGCCGCCGACACAGGCGTTCTTCAGCGGCTCCTCGGGCAGCAGCGACATCTTGTGGCGCCGCATTTCCTCGCGGCTGGCGTGATAGGGATCGCCGGCGACGCGGACCTCGCCGCTCTCGGCCTCGCGCTGGCCGGCCAGCACCTCGACGAGCTGGCGCTGGCCGTTGCCGGAGACGCCGGCGATGCCGACGATCTCGCCGGCGCGCACGGTGAGGGAAACGTCATGGACGGCAATGGCGCCTGCGTCGTCGAGCGCGCGAATTTTTTCCAGCTCCAGCCGCGCCTGGCCGGCTTCGCCGGTGCGCGGCGGCTGCACGGTCAGCTCCTCGGCGCCGATCATGGTGCGCGCCATCGCGTCCGGCGTCAGCTCGGCAACCTTGCCGGCTCCGGCGAGCTTGCCGCGGCGCAGGATCGTGACCTCGTCGGCAAAGGCCATGACCTCGCGGAACTTGTGCGTGATCATCAGGATCGTCAGCTCGCCTTTGACGACCATGTCGCGGAGCATGCCGAGCACCTCGTCCGCCTCCGCCGGCGTCAGCACCGAGGTGGGCTCGTCCAGGATCAGGAAGCGGCGCTTCAGATAGAGCTGTTTCAGGATCTCGCATTTCTGCCGTTCGCCGGCCGAGATGTCGGAGACTCTTGCGGAGAGCGGCACCTTAAAGGGCATCCGCGCCAGAAAGGCCTCGAGCTGCTTCATCTCCTTCGACCAGTCCACCACGGCCGGCACATTGTCACGTGCCAGAACGAGGTTTTCGGCGACCGTCATGGCCGGCACCAGCGTGAAGTGCTGGTAGACCATTCCGAGGCCGAGGGCGTGAGCGTCTTTCGGGTTGGCGATCGCCTGCTCGCGGCCGCCGACGATGATGTCGCCCTCGGTTGCGTGGTAATAGCCCATGATGCACTTGACGAGCGTCGACTTGCCGGCGCCATTCTCGCCGAGCAGCGCATGGAATGACCCCGGCCGCACCTTCAGCTCGACATTGTCGAGCGCCAGGAAATCGCCGAAGCGCATGGTCATGGCGATGGCGTCGACGCCGAACGCGCCTGAGGGCGGAGGCGTTTCGCCGATGATCACGAAATCGCTCCTATGAAGGCCTCGGAGGTCGAGACCGCGCCGAATACGCCGCCCTGCATCTTGATCATCTTCAGCGCATGATCGTGATTGCTCTTGTCCGTGGCGCCGCAGCAATCGTGCAGCAGGACACACGAAGCCGCGGTCGTTGGCCTCGCGCATGGTGGTGTGGACACAGACGTCGGTGGTGATGCCCGTCAGCACGATGTTCTCGATGCCGCGCACGCGCAGGATCAACTCCAGGTCGGTGGCGCAGAACGAGCCCTTGCCAGGCTTGTCGATGATGGGCTCGCCCGGCAGGGGGCTAAGCTCCTCGATGATGTCCCAGCCGGGCTCGCCGCGCACCAGGATACGTCCGCAGGGTCCGGGGTCGCCAATGCCGGCGCCGATCTGCCGCGAGCGCCAGCGCTTGTTGGCGGGCAGGTCGGAGAGATCGGGACGATGGCCCTCGCGGGTATGGATGATGTGAAAGCCTTGGGCGCGCATCGCCGCGAGCAGCTTCTTGATCGGCTCGATCGGCGCCCGCGTCAGCGAGAGGTCATAGCCCATCTTGTCGACGTAGCCGCCGACGCCGCAGAAATCGGTCTGCATGTCGATGATGATCAGCGCCGTGTTCTCGGGACGGAGGTCACCGTTATAAGGCCAGGCATAGGGCTCGGACTTGATGTAGCGCTCGGGCATGGACGACCTCGTTGCGTGTCGCGTGTTACCGTGTGATCGAGAGTTCGGCGGGCGCGCCGGTCAGCGTGCGTTTGGGCGAGCAGGTGATGATCATGATCGCCAGCGTCAGGATGTAGGGCGCGGCGTTGAAGAGGTGATAGCCTGAGGTGACGCCGACCGATTGCAGTGCCGGTCCCAGCGCCGCGGCGCCGCCAAAGGCGAGCGAGGCCCACAGGCAGAGCAGGGGATCCCAGCGCGCGAAGATGACAAGCGCGACCGCGGTGATGCCCTGCCCGGAGGACAGGCCCTCGTTCCAGCTTCCGGGATAGAACAGCGACAGGAACGAGCCGCCGATGCCGGCGAGGAAGCCGCCGACCATGGTGGCACGCAGGCGGATCAGCAGCACGGAATGGCCCATGGCGCGTGCAGCGTCAGAGCTTTCGCCGGCGGTGCGAATGAGAAGGCCCCAACGTGTGGTCCGGAAGGCCCAGTAAAGGATCGGCGCGAGCGCGACGCCGATCAGGAACAGGACATTGACGCGTAGCGCCGCGCGGACCTGCGGGATGTCGCTCCACCAGCCGAAATCGATCGCGGGCAACCGCGGTGCGGTGGGCTCGATCAGCGGCTTGCCGAGATAGAAGGCAAGCCCGGTGCCGAACAGCATCAGGGCGATGCCGACCGCGACGTCGTTGACGCGCGGCAGCGAGCAGATGCCGGCATGCAGTGCGCCGAGAAGCGCCCCGGTGATGCCGGCGGCGAGCACACCCAACCATGGTGATCCCGAGAGATAGGAGATGCCGTAGGCGCTCATCGCGCCCATCACCAGCGTGCCTTCGAGGCCGAGATTGATGCGGCCTGAGCGCTCCGTGATGCATTCGCCCAGGCTCACGAACAGGAACGGCGTGGAGACGCGAATGGCTCCGCCGAGCACGGCGAGCGGGACGGTCCAGAGTCCGATCGATCCGTCTGCCATCTCAGGATCTTCCCTTCAAGAATCCGATGCGGCCGTAGAGCGCATCGCTGGCCAGCACGAAGACGAAGATGATGCCCTGGAGCACCAGCACGGAGGCGTCGGGCAGCCCCAGGCGGCGCTGCAACAGGCCGCCGCTGGCGCTGATGCCGCCGAGCAGGATCGCGACGGGGATGACGGCGAGCGGATTTTGCCGCGCCAGGAACGCAACGAGAATGCCGGTAAAGCCGTAGCCAGCCGCGAGATTGGCGTTGGTGCGCCCCTGCACGGCCGCGACCTCGACCATGCCGGCAAGGCCTGCGGCGCCGCCGGCGAGGAAGCAAACGGTCAGGATCAGCTTGCTGACGCCGAGGCCGACGATCTTCGCGGCGCGGATGTTGCCGCCGGCGACCCGCGCGGCGAAGCCGAACACGGTGTGATAGATCAGGATGTAGGCGGCGATCGCCGCGATCAGGCCGAAGACGAGACCCCAATGCACGTCGGTGCCGGGGATGGAGCCGATCATGTTGGCGGCACCGATCTCGCGGGTCGACGGCTTGTTGAGGCTGGCGGGATCGCGCATCAACCCCTCGACGAGATGGTTGAGGATCGCGAGCGCGATGTAGACGAGCAGCAGGCTCGAGATGGTCTCGTTGACGCCGCGGTACTGCCGAAGCGCGCCGGATAGCATGATCCACAGACCGCCACCGATCACGCCGGCGATGACCATGGCGATCTGCACGACGAGCGGCGGCATGCCTTGGAGTGCGAGCGCAGCACTCGTCGCGGACAGCGCGCCGATCAGCAGCGCGCCTTCCCCGCCGATGATGACCATGCCGAGCTGCGCGGGCAGCGCGGTGCAGAGCGCGGTGAGGATCAGCGGCGCAGCACGCGTCAGCGTGTTCTGCCAGGAGAACCAGGTGCCGAAGGCGCCGTAGTACATGTAGAAAAAGAGGTCGAGCGGGTTCTTGCCGAACATCGCGACGAAGATGCCGAAGACCACGAGCGCGCCGGCGAGCGCCGCGCCCGGGATCAGGATGTACTCGATTGTCGCGCCGTGGCGCTGGAGGAATCCCGGATCGGCGGCCGGGGCAATTGTCCCGGCCGCCTCGGCGGAATCCGCCGCTTCCGTGGTCACGAAGTCGCTCCGATCACGCCTTCGACGAGATAGTCCATCTTCTCCAGTTCGGGATCCTTCTGGCCGCGATCGGTGCCGGCAGGGATCATCGTCTTGCCCTTGTTGTCGACGAGCCCTCCCTTGAAGATCGCGTATCCTTCCGCCGACAGGAACTTGGCCTTGATGTCGTCGGCATGCTTGCGCGCCTCGGCGGAGACGGCTTCGCCATAGGGCGAGGTCTTGACGATCTCTTCCTTGAGGCCGCCGCGATAGAAGTTCGGGATGCTCTCGCCGGCGGCGATCATCTTGACGAATTTCGGATAGAGCGCTTCCCAATTCCACTCGGCGCCGGTGAGATACGCCTTCGGCGCGAGCGGCGACTGGTTGGTGTGATAGCCGCAGACGAAGGCGCCGCGGCGCGCCGCGTTCTCGACCATCGTCTTCGGCCCGTCGACGTGGCAGGTGAGGACGTCCACGCCCTGGTCGATCAGGCTGTTGGTGGCTTCGGCTTCCTTGACCGGCATAGACCAGTCACCGGTGAAGATCACCTGCGTCGTCGCCTTGGGATTGGCGAGCTTTGCGCCGAGCGCGAAGGCATTGATGTTGCGCAGCACCTGCGGGATCGGCTTTGCGGCGACGAAGCCGAGCTTGCCGCTCTTGGAGGTGTAGCCGGCGACGATGCCGGAGATGTACTGGGCTTCGTCGATATAGCCGAAATAGCTGCCGGCGTTCTTCGGGTCCTTGTCGGTCCAGAGGCCGCCGCAGTGCTCGAAGCGCAGCTTCGGGAACTTGTTGGCCATCTTGATCATGTGCGGATTGTAGTAGCCGAACGAGGTCGGGAAGAGCAGGGTGGCGCCATCGAGATTGATCATGGACTCGATCGTCTTCTCGACCGCGTCGGTCTCCGGCACCTTCTCTTCCTCGACGACCTTGAGGCCGGGAATCTTCTTCAGCGCTGCCGCGCCCTGGGCATGCGCCTGATTGTAGCCGTAGTCGTCGCGCGAGCCGACATAGATGAAGCCGATGGTGGTGTCGGCCGCGAAGGCCGGGCGGGCGCCCGCCGCCGCGCCGAGGGTGAGGGCGGCGCCGCCCTGCAACAAACGACGTCGTGAAATCCTGCCAATATCCATTGCTTGCTCCCCTTGGCGGATGCCCCGCCTTGATCTCGCGGCCACCGCCGGTTTGGCGGAGCCGGGATAAGTTGTCGCAAGCTTTGTGCCAGAGGCTATGAAGCGTGCATAAGGATCCAAGTATTTGAAAAATAAATGATATATATCTTGGTTGAATCTTGCTGAGGAAAATAGCAGATCAATTTATGGGCAATATTATTCCATTGTATGCAATAGAGTTAAGCAGCCTTAACCAGCTCTCGCATGTGCATGACTGGCGTCGGGCAGCCTGCCGGCGAGGCGCATTCATGCTAACCACGCGCTGATTGGGACGGCGCCGGCCGCATTATTTTGCTGGCACTGAACTTGTATCGATCGCCGCCAGGACCGCCGCCGCCGCGGTCCCAGAAGATGGAAAGCTCGACCGAGATGGGTGCTGCAACCGCCGTTCACGATGCATCGCTCGGCGAGGAGATCGTTCGCCGCATCAACGAGCTCGGCGCGATTTCGGAAGAGACCGACAAGCTCACCCGCATCTATCTCAGCAAGGAGCTGCGCGCCGCTGCGGATCTCATCCTCGGCTGGATGCGTGAGGCCGGCATGAGCGCGCATCTCGATGCGATCGGCAATGTCTGCGGCCGCTATGAGGGCGAGCGGCCGGGGGCGCCCTGCCTGATGCTCGGCTCGCACTACGACACCGTGCGCGACGCCGGCAAATGGGACGGGCCGCTGGGTGTGATCACGGCCATCGCCTGCGTCGCCGATCTCAATCGCCGCGGCAAGCGCCTGCCGTTCGCGATCGAGGTCATTGGCTTTGCCGACGAGGAGGGGGTACGTTTCGCCTCAACGCTGCTCGGCAGCCGTGCGGTGGCCGGCACTTTCGACGAGAGCGTCCTGAACACGCGCGATCGCGACGGCGTGTCGATGCGCGATGCGCTCGTCAAGTTTGGCCTCGACCCGGACCATATCGGCGCGGCCGCGCGGGCCCGGCGCGAGTTGTTAGCCTATCTCGAATTGCACATCGAGCAGGGTCCGGTGCTGGAAGCACAGAACCTGCCCGTCGGCGTTGTCACCGCGATTGCGGGCGCGACACGGCTGGCCGCGCGGCTGAACGGCATGGCCGGTCACGCCGGCACCGTGCCGATGGCGCTGCGCCGTGACGCGCTCACCGGCGCGGCCGAATGCATCGGCGCGATCGAGCAGTTCTGCCGGACCGACGAGGGCGGCCTGGTCGGCACCGTCGGCTACATCCAGGCGAGGCCCGGCGCGACCAATGTCATCCCGGGCGAGGTGTCCTTCACCATCGACATGCGCGCGCCGACCGACATGCACCGCAAGCGCGCGGTCGCCGACGTCGTCAGGCAGATCGAGGCGATCGCTAAGCGCCGGCAGCTGGCGCTCCAGCTCGATGTCACCCACGAGAACCGCACCGCACCCTGCGCGTCCTGGCTGAAAGACCAGATCGCGCAGGCGATCGCCGCGGAAGGCGTTTCCGTGTTCGACCTGCCGAGCGGGGCCGGGCACGACGGCATGGCCATGATTGACATCGCCGATGTTGGCATGATTTTCGTCCGCTGCCGTGGCGGCGTCAGCCATCACCCGGACGAGCATGTCGAGCTCGCCGACGCCGACGCCGGCGCACGGGTGCTGCTCAGGGTGATCGAGAATTTCAGGCCGCGGGAGGATCGCGCCAGCGCGAAGTGACTATCGGGAGCCCGCACGTCATCGGGACGAGACACGAATCAGTCACGCTTGGAACGGTGGCCGGCCATCGCCGGGATCCCGAGACACTAGGCGCACATGAACAGCGATATTTCCTTGCCGTCACATCGCGGAAATCGGTTTTACCAGGGTATGGCCGCGACCTTTGCCGCCAACGCTCTTCAGGCCGTCAATTTTCTCGGTGATCGATTCCTGAGAAAGTCGCATCCTTCGTTGTCGGCCATCGAGGATCTTTACCGGCACTCGATGGACAGCGCCTTCTCGGTGACCGAGTCCTTTCTCGTCACGGGAGCGCCGCACGCATCCGCCTATTATCCGCGCGACTTCGCCTGGTTCTATCCTGATGTCCTCGACCCCGAGACCATCATGGATGCGCAGGACGCGGTGCGGCGGGCGCGTCTGCTCGAAAAGAGCGTCCGTCTGTTGCTGGAGGCGGTTCGAGCCAACGTCGTCACGACGACCATCGTCCCGGCGGGACACGCACGGTATCTCGGCGTGAACTATTTCTCGCGCCCGTCGGACACGCTGCTCGGCATTCTGGCCGGCCTGCGGCAGATGATCTTTGCCGAGGAGAGAGCGTCGTCCTATCTGGCGATGTCACAATGCGCGCATGCCGGCCGCTTGTTGCTGGCCGAATACGGTGGCGACCTGAAGCGCGCGATCCTTCAACTCGCGCGTGAGCTGGAGCCGTTCGACGACGACGGTGTCAGGTATTTGCTCTGCGACGCCCGCGCGCCGCGTTCCGCGGCGACGGACACGCGTGCCGAGCGCAGGCGTTTCGTCACCAACGCCTGCGTCTACACGACGTTCGTGTGGGGCGTGCAGCTCGGGGTCGTCGACGAGAATGAACTGAAGCGGCTGCTCGGGCACGACCTCGGACACTACAAGAGGGACCTGCTCCGCCTGTTCGGCAAGGGCGGCTATATCAGGCACTCTCTGGATGGCCCGGCGGGCTCGCCGGTGTCATCGGTCGCCCTGGACTTCGTCAGCGTGCATCGCGGATTTTGGGATATGAGCGAGGCAAGCGAGCGCGCGCTGTTCGCGGCCACGACGGATCTGATCATCGCCGAGCCGCGTTTTCGCATCCCCAGCACGTTCCATTTCCTGGTGTCCGCGGATAATCCCCGGAACAAGATGATCCACAAGATCGCGGCTCCCGCCTATCAGGGGCGTTCGTCCTGGCCGACCTTCAACGTCGAGTTTGCCGATCGCATGCTCGACTACGACGAATTCTCGGGAGGCGATACCTATCGGGCCTGCGCCCAGGGGATATTGAAGGACATCCGGACCGCGACCGAGGTCCATGGCGGTTATCAGGAATTGATCTCGGAGCATGGTCTGAAATATCGCACCTGGGCTTACAAGGGCGCCGTAGCTCACTCCTGGTTTCCACGCTTCCTGTCCGTTTGGAGGAGGGCGTATGGAACGCCGCTCCTCCAGTGGAACGATTGATCCGGAGCGCTAGCCCGCCGTCACGTCCACCATCTCGCCGCCTTCGAGCACCTTGGCCGCCTTGGCGCGGTCGAGGTCGCCTTCCCAGGCCGCCACGACCACCGTCGCCACGCAGTTGCCGACGAGGTTGCCGAGCGCGCGGGCCATGCCGATGAACCAGTCGACCGAGAGCACCAGCACGAGGCCGATTGCCGGAATGCTCGGCACCGCGTTGAGCGTCGCGGCCAGGATCACGATGGCGGAGCCCGGCACGCCGTGTGCGCCCTTTGAGGTGATCAGCGAAACGCCGAGCACCAAGAGGAGATCGCCGAACGACAGCGGCGTGTTGGTCGCTTGCGCGATGAACACGACGGCAAGTGTGAGGTAGATCGAGAAGGCATCGAGGTTGAACGAATAGCCGGTCGGGATCACGAGGCCGACCACGGAATCCTTCACGCCCATGCGCTCCAGCTTCTTCATGATCTGGGGCAGCACCGCGTCGGAGGACGCCGTTGCGAGCACGATGGTGAGCTCCTCGCGCAGGTAGGCGAGGAATTTGAGGATGTTGATTCCGGCAAGCGCCATCACGCCCCCGAGCACGCCAAGCACGAAGATGCCGACCGAGACGTAGAACAGCATCACCAGTGAGACGAGCTGCTTCAGCGAGCCGACGCCGTATTTGCCGACGGTGTAGGCGACTGCGCCGAGCACGCCGAGTGGAGCGACACGGACGATAAGCCCCATGACGCGGAACAGCACGGTGGAGGCTGCGTCGATGATGGAGGTGACGAGCGCGCCCTTCTCGCCGCCGACGAGCGCAAGACCGACGCCGAACAGCACCGCGAAGAACAGCACCTGGAGCACGTCATTGCGCGACAGCGCATCGAAGGAGGTGGTCGGGATCACGTTCATCAGAAAGGCGCCGATGCCGCCGCCGGACAGCTTGTGGGCGTTGTCGGCGTAGGTGTTGAGCGCCTTCGCATCTAACGTCGACGGATCGATGTTCATGCCGTGGCCGGGGCCGAACAGGTAGGCGAGCAGCAAGCCGACCACGAGGGCGACCGTCGTCATGACCTCGAAATAGACCAGCGCCTTGACGCCGACCCGGCCGACCTTCTTGAGGTCGCCGGCGCCGGCAATGCCGTGGACGACGACACAGAACACGATCGGCGCCACGATCATCGAGATCAGCTTCAGGAAGGCGTCGCTGAGGATCTTGAGCCCGATCGCGAAGTCCGGAACGGCCATTCCCAGGATGACGCCAAGCGCCAGCGCGGCCAGGACCTGGACGAACAGTGAGGCGTAAAGCGGCTTGCGCTCGGCGGCCGGGGCCGCGGCAATGGTCGACATGGTGAACTCCCCCAATTTGACGCGTCTTGGGCGTCAAAAGGAGCAACTACCGTGCCAGAATGTCGCGGTCGGAGCCGAAAACGGCTCTATTCCGCCGCCTTCGCCGTCTTGCCGTACATCCGTGTCGGTGCCGGGAAGCCACAGGAACTGCCGTCGGTGACCTTGACCTGGTCTTCCCACGGCAGGCGGAAGGTGCCAGCGACCATGTCCTGCATGAAAGTATAGGGGCAGTCCATCGCGCCGCCTTTCACCGCGACATAGCCGCGGTGCCAGAGCTGGTAGATGTTGTTCTCGACGCCCCAATTGATCCGCGCCTCGCGCACGAGATCGGGCCGCACCTCGGCGGTGATGATCTCGTCGGCGCGGCCGGTGGTGCCGTGCGCCAGCACCGTGCCGTCGAAATTGACGATCATGCCTTCGCCCATGGAATCGAACGAGCCGTCGCTGCCGCACATGCAGACATTGGCCGTCACCATCAGATTCTGGAACGAATTGGCCTGGTTGGTGAAGCGCCAGGCCTCGCGGATCGGTGCGGTGTAGCCGGCGGTGCGGATCATGATCTCGGCGCCCTTGTAGGCGCATTCCCGCGCCATCTCCGGGAACATGCCGTCATGGCAGATGATCAGCGCGATCCTGGCGCCTTTCGGGCCCTCGATCACGGGAATGCCGATGTCGCCGGGCTCCCACGGCTCGACCGGAATCCAGGGATGGAGCTTGCGGTAGTACAGCTTGATCTCGCCGTGGTCGTCGATGATCAGGCCGGAATTGTAGGGATTGCCGTGCGGGTTGAACTCCATGATGGAGAAGCAGCCCCAGATCCTGTTGTCGACGCAGGCCTTCTTGAAGGCCGTGACTTCGGGTCCGTCGAGCCGGCACATGATCTCGGGATTGGTGTCCATCGAGAGGCCGTGCAGCGAATATTCGGGGAACACCACCAGATCCATGGTGGAAAGGTTGCGGCGCGCCTTGCCGACCATCCAGACGATACGCTCGGTCTGCCTTGCCAGATCGGCCCGCGTGACGACGTTCGGCAGTTGCAGCTGCACGAGCCCGATGACCACGCCCTCAGGCGATTTGTTCAACCCGCCAAGCCCGTTCATGATCAGCTCCCTTGCTGGAACCAGAGCGCCGCGCCGCTGCGTGCGATCGTTTCGTGGAAGAGCAAATCCGATTTTGGCGACGCGCAAAAGTCCATTTTTCAGGCGGGCGGCCGAGCGTGCCGCCGCCCATTGTTGCGGCGCGGCGTGCCTCAAGTCTCGGCTTGACCCTCCAAATCGCCTGATGTCAGACTTCTGACATGAGTACAGCAAAGCGACATATCGCCAGTCTTCGTGACGAATATGCCGAGATGACGCGGCAGCGCATCGTTGCGGCTTTCGTCGAAACGCTGGAGGACGAGGCGGCCGACGACATCTCCATGGCCGCGGTGGCCAAGCGCGCGAAGGTGGCCGAACGAACCATCTATCGGCACTTCAAGACCCGCGCGGAACTGTTTGCTGCGGCCGGCGAGTGGATCGAGGACAACGTCTTCAGCTACATTCCCTTCACCTCGCCTGACGAGCTGCCGGAGATTTTCCGCAAACTGTGCAAGCGGTTCGACCGCCATCCGCATCTGGCGCGCGCCATTGCGATGACGCGGGCCGGCCGCCGGGTGCGCGCCGGCTTCCGGCGGCACCTGATCGACCAGCATCGCAAGGCGATGGCGCCGCTGGTGCGACATCTCCCCGCGAAGGAGGTTCGCCAGGCGGAGGCGCTCGCGTCCTATCTCAACAACGTGCTGGCCTGGAATGCGATGCGCGAGGATTTCGGCATGACCAGCAGCGAGATCGCCGATGCCATCGAGTGGGCGCTCACGACCCTCCTGAAGGATGTCCGGCAGCGCGATGCCGCTGCGGCGCGAGGCGGCAAGGCCGGCAAATCTTCGCGGACGCGGACCACGAGCCGCGAACGTACCGGCGTAGAGTGAGGCAGGTCATGAATGCGATACCCGACGATCTTCTGATCACTGCGCCCGACGAGGTTCGCATCCGCCAGGACCTGGTGCTGACGGCGCTCGGCCACCGGCCGGCCGATCGCTCCTTGCGGGTCGGCAGGCTGCTCGACGTGCACAGCCGTACCTGGAGCGAAGATCAGGAGATCGTCATCAAGGGCCGCCGCATCGCCTGGGTCGGGCCCGCCGGCAGCTATCCGGGCGAGGTCCGCGAGCGGGTGCATCGGCCTGATGTTGCCGCCGTGCCCGGCTTCGGCGAGGTGCACAAGCATATCGAAAGCTCGCATCTGACGCCGGAATGGGAGGCCGCGCTGGTGCTGCCGCATGGCAATACCTGGACCTGCGAGGCAAGCCACGAGTTCTCCAACGTCAACGGTGCGCGCAATCTCGAGTTCTGGTTCGAAGCGCGTCGCCGCGGCTCGCCGCTCAAGATCTTTCCGCAGCCTGGTTCGGCGGTGCCACCCACGGCCTATGAATGGGGTGGCGGCTGGTATGGCCGCGACGAGCAGGCGCGCTTCATGGCCGAGAGCCTGATGGTGACCGGGCTCGACGAGGTCATGGACTGGCCAGCGGTCTGGAATCCCGACAATCCGTCCTACAAGCGGCTCTGGGGCATGATCGAGGCGACATTCGCGGCGCGCGGCGTCGTCGAAGGCCATGCCTCCGGCTTGCGGGATCTGCCCTCTATCAACGCCTTTGCGGCGGCCGGGCTCGCGTCCGACCACGAAGTGCAGACTCCGGAAGAAACCTGGGACAAGCTCACCCGCGGCCTGTTCGTCGAGCTGCGCGTCTATGCCATGGACGAGATCGTCAGATGGCTGCTCGCGAAGGGTTTGCAGGACTGGTCGCAGATCGCGTTCACGACGGATGACCGCAGTGCCAGCCACACGCTCGAGCTCGGCGCCAGCGACCACAATGCGCGGCTCGCGATCGAGGCCGGCCTCGCGCCGGAAATCGCCATCCAGTGCCTCACCATCAATCCGGCGCGCCACATGCGGCTTACGCCGTTCGTCGGCAGCCTGGCTCCAGGCCGTTTCGGCGACGTGGTGCTGCTTTCGGATGTTGGCAAACTCACGATCGCCGAAGTGTGGGCCGACGGCGTCCAAATCTCCGAAGGCGAGCGCTACATCGGCCAAGTGCCCGAGATCGTCTGGCCGGACTGGGCAACGAAGACGGTCAACATCAAGCGCTCGATCAAGCCTCAGGATTTCGAACTGCGAGCCGAGCCCGGCCGTGCCACGATGAAGGCGGCCGTGATCCGTCCCTTCCATTGGCATCCCGAATTCTACACCCTCGAACTGCCGGTGCGTGACGGTGCCGTGCAGCGCGACGAGAGCGAGGCCATCACCAAATTTGCGATCGTCGACCGCTTTTCGGGCGACGGGCGCATCGCAAAGATGTTCTGGCGCGGTTGTGGACCGCGCACGCCGGAGACGGCGGTTGCCTGTTCGGTGGCGCACGACAAGCACAATATCTGGGTGGTCGGCTCCTCAGACGCGGCCATGGCGAAGGCGGTGAACGCGCTTATCGAACTTCAGGGCGGGTGGGCGCTGGTGCGTGAGGGAGAGCTCGTTGCAACTGTGCGCTTCGAGGTCGGCGGGCTGATGAGCTGCCGCTCGGCGCAAGCGCTCGATGCCGAGATGCAGGCGCTCTACGCGGAGGGGCGCAAGGTCGACTGGATGTATGAGCCGACCTACCGGCCACGCTGGTATCCGGGATTCCCCGAGCGGCTGATGTTCGCGACGCTGACCTGCGCGCCCTGGAGCTGGGTGCTGGTGGCGCCGTGTGAGCAGGCGCCGCTCGGCTTCATCAACGTGCAGACGGGCGAAGCGCACCCGGTGATCTGGTAGGGGGGAGGACTGGATGAACGAGATGACGAAGCCGCAAGCCGCCTCCGCAGAGCCGGCGCCGCGCGCAGCCGCCGGACTGCTCGATCGCATCTTTGGCCTCACCGAGCGTGGCACGAGTGTCGGCCGCGAGGTGATGGCCGGCGCGACCACGTTCGCTGCGATGGCCTATATCATCGCCGTGAACCCGGCGATCATGTCCAACGCCGGAATGGATCGTGGCGATCTGGTCAGCGCCACGGCACTCGCCGCGATTTTCGGTTCGATGATGATGGGGCTGTGGGCCAATCTGCCGCTCGCGGTTGCGCCGGCTATGGGGTCGAACGTCATCTTCACCTATGTCATCGTCAAGCAGATGGGCATGCCTTGGCAAGGTGCGCTCGCCATGGTCGCCTTCACCGGCGTTCTGTTCCTGATCCTCAGCCTGTCGAAGCTGCGCGAGAAAGTCGCGAAGGATGTGCCGGAAGCGCTGAAGATCGGCATCCAGGCGGCCGTCGGCACGCTCATCGTCTTCATTGCGTTGCGCGGCGCCGGCTTCGTGGTCCAGAACCCGTCGACCTACATCGCGATGGGATCGCTGCGCAGCCCGCCGGTGCTGTTGACGCTGTTTGGCCTCCTGCTCACGCCGGTGCTGGTGGCGCGCCGGGTTCCGGCGGCGCTGATGCTGTCGATCGCGGTACTCACCCTGATCGGCTTCTTCGTTCCCGGCGGCAACGGCAAGATGGTGACGTCGGTGCCTTCGGCGATCATGTCATGGCCCCGCTGGCCGAGCAGCACGTTCATGGCGCTCGATTTCGGCTATCTCTTCAGCCATTTCGTCGTCGCGCTGCCGCTGCTGTTCTATTTCCTGTGTGCCGAATTCTTCTCGACGCTTGGCACGCTGATCGGCGTGACGGGCGCCGCCAACCTGCGCAAGCCCGATGGCTCGATCCCGAACGCCACCGCTGCGTTTGCCACCGATGCGACGGCATCCATCGTCGGCCCGCTGCTCGGCACCTCCGTCGTCACGGCGTACATCGAGTCCATCACCGGCGTGCAGGCCGGCGGCCGAACGGGGCTGACTTCGCTGACCGTTGCGGGGCTCTTCTTCCTTGCGCTGTTCTTCTGGCCGATCTTCGTCATCATCCCGCCGCAAGCGACTGCGCCCGCGCTGGTGCTCGTCGGTGTGCTGATGATGCAGGGGCTTGCCCGCATCGACATGACCGATCTCGGCAACGCGGTTCCGATCGTGCTGACGCTGCTCGTCACCGTTCTGACCAACAACCTCATCAACGGAATGGCCCTGGGAACGCTGAGCTACATCGCCCTGGAAGTGACAGTCGGCCGGCGGTCGCAGATTCCGGCGATGGTGTGGGGGCTCGGCGCCGTGTTCATCGCTTACGCGATCGTGATCGCCCAGATCTTTTGATGTTCGCTTACGCCGCGAGATCCAGCAATTTGCACGATCCGCGCACCAGCGCCTTGCGGCCGGCCGGTGTCATCGCGGGCGCGCCGTCATCGACGACAACAAGGCCGAGCTTGACGAGGCTTTCGACGACATAAGCCTTCGCGAGGCGACCATTCGACACCGGATTGCGAAGCGCCTTCAGTGCTTCCCACTGGTCGGGTGAAAGATCGAAGTCGAAATCGTTGCTCATATTGCCTCAAGCGATCGTACCGTTCGCGCGCCTCTGTTAACGGCGCTGCATGAAGACCATGCGACGACAATGAGTCGGGAATTCGGTGAGCTGCTTGGAACATCTCTTCACGAATTGCCGCACTTCGTTGCGCCACAAGAGTTAAGATCGTTCGCGCACGACTATCGTCCCGACCTGCGATCACTAATTGATGATTGGCTGTTGATCGTGTGGTGAAAGCTACCGCAGTGCACGGCAAGCATTGCTGTCCCATTCTGCGTCGCAATATGCACAGAAATCGTGAGGCGAGGGGTACGGGACTCTGCTAGGTTGATTCGCAGGGGATTGGCTTCACACAACTGGAGTGTGAGTGCATGAACAGGCTGGTGGAAATTCGCAGTCAGGAATTCCTGTGCCGGGAGCGCGCCGCGCTGGATTCGGAGCGCCGGATGTTCTGGCTCGCGCAGGCCCAGGAATGGGAGCAGCGCGCGCTCGACGAAATCGCCTATCACTTTCGAGAGTGCAACCTCGTCCAGGCCGAGTTGGCTGCCGCCTGACGCCAGACGACGGACGTGATCCCCGTCTACTGATAAGTCGCCACGATATCGGACACTGCGCGCTCGAGCTGGTGCGCGGTGGCGCATTGGCGCACCACGCTGCAAAAGGTCGCATAGCGGGGCATCTCCGAATCGCCAAAACCCCAGGCGAGCCGCCCCTCGGGATTGAGCCAGACCAGCCGCTTCGAGCGCTCGGAGATCCGGCGCAGGATGTCGGCGCGCGGATCGAGATTGTTGCTGCGGGCATCGCCGAGCACGATCACCGTGGTCTGCGGCGTCAGCGCGCTCATGAAATCCTTCTCGAAATCGACCAGCGACGAGCCGTAGTCGGATGAGCCGAAGCCGACTTTGGACATGATCTCGGCCATCGCCTCTTCCGGCGACTTCGATTCCAGAATGTCGCTGACCTCGATCAGATGTGAGGAGAAGGCGAAGGAGCGGACGTCGTCGACCACCTCGTGCAGCGAGTGGATCAGGAGCAGGAAGAAATCGGAGACCTGCGCGACCGAGCCGGAGACGTCGCAGAGCGCGACGATTTTCGGCCGGTCGCGATGCTTGCGCTTCCACGCCGTGAGGAAGGGCACACCACCCCAGGCCGCATTGCGGCGCAGCGTGCGGCGGACGTCGAGATGCCCGCGGCGCTGGCGCTTGCGCGGCTTGGAATAGCGCTCGCGCAGGCGGCGCGCGATCTGGCGGATGAGGGCGCGCATCTCGGCGACCTGGCGCCGCTCGATCCGCGCAAGCGGCGCGTTGCGCAGGATCTCGTTGCGCAGGTTTTCGGCCTCTTCGCGGGCATAGAGCGCAAGCCCCTGGGAGACGGTGTCGCGGACCGCTTCGCGCAAGGCGTCGAGCGCGGCGCGCAGGCGCTCGGCCAGCGCGGGATTGGTTGCGGTCAGCTCATCGAGTTCGTCGCGCAGGCGCTGCAGGCCCATGGCGTCGAGGATGCGGCTGGAGAAGATGCCGCGCTGCGTGGAATAGCGGATGTCGGACAGGGACGCGGCGCCGGCCCCGCTGGCGATCGCTGCCGCGATCGCATTGCGATCCTGCGACAGCAGCATCTGCGCGAGCGCGCCTAGTCCCTCCTGCGGCGAACCGCCGCCCGCATCACTGGACGCGCCGGAAGAGGGGGCTTGATCCGTCTCCTGCGAGGCATCCTCGTCGGTGCCTTCGGGCTGCTCCTGCCGCGGCTCCGGCTGGCTGAAGAACAGATCAAAGCAGTCGACGAGCGCGAGTTTCTCGTCCTGCGATTTGGCGAGCGTCAGAAGCAGGGTGTCGCGCAGGATGGTTCGGTCTGAAAAGCCGACCTGCGCGACCGCGCGCATCGCGTCGATGCTTTCGGCGGGCGAGACGTGTACGCCCGCGCCACGTGCGGCCCGAAAGAAACGATGGATGTTCTCGCGCATCGGCGTCAACCGAAGACGTTGGATCGTGCTGCCTTGGCAATGAAGGTCGTGACCTGGGGCTGGGCCGCCTCGATATCGGCTTCGTATTTCAGGAGCACGTTGAGCGTGTCCTTGACGATCTCCGTGTCGAGCTCGGAGGCCTGAAGCAGCACCAGCACGCGTGCCCAGTCGATGGTCTCGCTGACCGAGGGCAGCTTCTTCAAGTCCAGCGAGCGGATCTCGTGGATGAACCCGACCATCTGCCGGCGCAGCGTCTGCGAGATGCCGGGCACGCGGCTCTCGACGATGCGCTCCTCCAGCCGCTGCTCGGGGAAGCCGATATGCAGATGCAGGCAGCGCCGCTTCAGGGCATCGCCCAAGTCGCGCTCGCTGTTGGAGGTGAGGATCACGGTCGGTGGTGTAATGGCGGAGACGGTGCCGAGCTCGGGGATCGTGACCTGGAAGTCGGACAGGATTTCCAGCAGCAGCGATTCAAACTCGGCGTCCGACTTGTCGATCTCGTCGATCAGCAGCACGCAGCCGCCGGGCTGCTCGAGCGCCTGGAGCAGCGGCCGCGGCTCGACGAACTCCTTGGAGAAGAACACGTCGCCGAAATCGTGGAGCTGATCGAGCGCAGCGTGCAACGTCTGCGCGCCGCCGAGGACCTCGCCGAGCTTGTCCTTGAGGATCTGCGTATAGAGAAGCTGCTTGGCGTATTTCCACTCATAGAGCGCCTTGGCCTCGTCGAGGCCTTCGTAGCACTGCAGGCGGATCATCTTCATGCCGCGCCAGGCAGCGATCGCCTTGGCAAGCTCGGTCTTGCCGACGCCTGCAGGGCCCTCGACCAGGATCGGTTTCTCGATCTGCTGCGACAAATAGACGGCGGTCGCGATCTGCCGGCTGGCAATATAGCCTTGCGCGGCGAGGCCGCTCTCCACTGCCTCGATCGCGGTCGAGGGCTTCTGTTCAGCCACGAATTGGCGCTCCCAAAGGTCTTGCTTGAGGCTTGTTCTGCCTGCGTTCCGGGCAAAGAACAAGTCTCGTTTGGGAGACATCAGACCCGCGTGAACGGCGTTTTTTCCGCTTAACGCAAATACTTGAGCGGTCTGCCGATCGCGCGGTCAGTGCCGGAGCAGCGCCGGCTTCCGGATCGTCTGCCGGACCTCGGCGCCGCAATCGGCGCATTCATAGACGAAGTCGATCTTGGCAAGGCTCCAATGCGGTTCGACCTCGCGCACATACATCGGCAGGAACCCCATGCACGTGGGGCAAATCACAGGCGCGATCTCGATATCCTGATGATGCTGTACATAAGCTGGCATCTCGGCTCTCCTTCGCAGGCGACCACCAAACCCCGCGCAAAAGCTACTGCCGGTTGCCCCGGAGCCGTCATCAACTCTTTCGAACAGAGGCGGAACGGCGCGCGTTTGTCGTTTGCTGTGACATTCTTGTTACGTCTCTGTACTGTAACGGGCAGATAAAATGCCTATTTCACAGGCCGATCCGGTTCTCGGACCCTCACTGCAACGATAAGGGAGCAACCCCATGACGCATGCCATTCGCTTTCACAAGACCGGCGGGCCGGAAGTCCTGGTCTGGGAGGAGGTCAGTGTCGGAAAGCCCGGACCGGGCGAAGCGCGCATCCGCCACACCGCCGTGGGTCTCAACTTCGTCGACATCTACAACCGTTCGGGTCTTTATCCGGCGCAGCTGCCGAGCGGGCTCGGCAGCGAGGCGGCGGGCATCGTCGAGGAGATCGGCCCGGGTGTCACCGATCTGAAGCCGGGCGATCGCGTCGCCTATGGCGCCTCGCCGCTTGGCGCCTATTCCGAGGCGCGGCTGATCCCCGCCGATCGTCTGCTGAAGTTGCCTGACGGCGTCGACGACAAGACGGCGGCGGCGATGATGCTGAAGGGGCTGACGACGCAATATCTGATCCGGCAGACCTACCGGGTGAAAGCCGGCGACACGATCCTGCTCCATGCCGCGGCTGGTGGTGTTGGCCTGATCCTGAGCCAGTGGGCCAAGCATCTCGGCGCGACCGTGATCGGCACCGTCAGCAACGACGAGAAGGCAAAGCTGGCCAAGGCACATGGCTGCGACCATGTCATCATTTACACGCGCGAGGATTTCGTGAAGCGCGTCGACGAGATCACGGGCGGCAAGAAGGTGCCGGTGGTCTACGACTCCGTCGGCAAGGACACGTTCCTGAAATCGCTGGACTGCCTCGCACCGCTCGGTGTCGCTGCGCTGTTCGGCCAGTCCTCCGGTGCGGTCGAGCCGCTCAATCTCGGCCTGCTCGCCCAGAAGGGCTCGCTCTACGTCACCCGTCCGACGCTGTTCACCTATGCCGCCAAGCGCGAGAGCCTGGTGGCGATGGCGGGCGAGCTGTTCGACGTGGTCAAGTCCGGCGCGGTCAAGATCGAGGTTCACCAGACCTATCCGCTGAAGGACGCGGCCAAGGCGCATGCCGATCTCGCCGCGCGCAAGACGACGGGATCGACCGTGCTCCTGGTGTGACGTTCTGCCGGACGCTGACGCAGACCGACCGGGCCCGCGTCACGTCCGTTCGTGCTTGCGCAGGTCGCGGGCGTGATCGAGGCGGCTTGCCTGGAGGTCGACATCTCCAGGCGGAACGTGGGGAAGGGTGGCCTCGGCCAGGATGGCGTCGGTGACGTCCTCGACCGAGTTCTCCGCGATCTCGTGGATGAACGAGATGTTCCGGTATTCACCCGAGGCCACACGGGAGATGACCTCGCGCCTCGTGATTTCAGGGTCGACGACCGCCTCGCGGCCGCGCCGCCCGTAGTCGATCATCACGACGAAATACTGCATGGAACGATCCTGCCGTGCCCCGACGGTCGGGGGCACGGCAGAGTATTTCCGAAAAGCAGAATTAAGTCAAGTTCGATTTCCAAAAATCAGAAATCGGTAGCCTACTTGCCCTTCTTGCGCGGGCGCGCCGACTTGGCGCGCAGCCGTTCGAGCTGACCCTTGGGCATGGAGAGGCAGATCTCCCCGACCCAGTCGAGCTTGACGCCGACGATCGGCTTGGCGTTGAAGCTGTTGAGATTGACGACGGAAGGGGATTTGCCCCGCTCGATGGTCTTCAAATAGCGTTCGCCGGTCTTGAGCCGGACCACGGCCTCTTCGCCGTAGAAGCTCGACAGCGGATGACGCTGGTCCTTGTAGACCACGATCACGTCGCCACTCTCGTATTTGGGCAGCATCGAATCGCCCACGATCTCGAATGCAATCGTCTCTTCCATGATCGGGAACGGCAGCGCGATGTCGCCGAGCCCCTCCGGGGGAACCTGCTCATAATCCGGCTCAATCACGGCGCCGGCGCCCACGCGCCCCATGATCGGCGCGAGATTGAGCTCGAGATATTCCATGATCGGAATGATCTCCGAGGCCTTCACCAGGCGCTCGCCACCAAGAATCTCCGAGACCGCGCCGGGGCGCACGCCCATGGCTGCCGCCAGGCCGCCCTTGCTTTTGCCTGTCTTTTCCAGGCCCCGCTCGATCATCGCAACGTCCAACATGGTGATTCCCTCGATTGTCCATCGTCTCGCCTCTTGTAATCCGAAATTCGGAATTGATGCAATTATGAATATCAGAATTCCGACTTGACTCTCGCTTCGGAATACCGGAATGTGTGTTTCGCCTCCCGGTCGTGCGATCGGAGGGGGTGCATCACAGGACAGCAGCATGGAACCGGGTCATTGGCCGTCGGAGCACTCCGACGCGCTTCGCGACTATTTTCTCAAGGGAATGTCTTATGCGGAGATCGGAAGGCAGATTAACGCAAGGTTTGGAACGGCTTACACGCGCAGCGCGGTCGCCGGCCGCGCCAAGCGGCTCGGACTCGTTGCGCCGCAATGGGTGATGAGCCCGTCGATCGCGCCGTCTCTGCCGGGCGAGGCCGGTCTGCTCTCGCCGCGCCGGCCGGCGTTACTGAATCTGCCGCCGAAGTCCGCACTGAAGCCGGCCGCGCAGGTCAAGTTGCGCTGTGTCGGCGTCAAGCCGCGCCTTGTCCAGCTGGTCGAACTTGCGAAGGCCGACTGCCGCTACCCCTATGGCGGCGACAAGGACGGGGAGGAGATCGCCTTCTGCGGCCACCCGCGCCAGCCGGGCTCCAGCTATTGCGCGCCGCATGCGCGCCTGACGCGCCGCTCCGGGGCTGCCTCCGCCCGTGTCGCGGGTCCCGTCGTGCTGAGGCTGGTCTCCGCCGCCTGAAAGTGCGCTCAGCCGATCAATCGTCAATCTTGCAAGGAGTATCCGAGTGGGACGTGTCCGACGCAACAGATCCTACAAACTGGCACAGATCTACGACCGGCGGTCGCGCGAGGTGCCATTCAATGCGGAAGTGGCAGAGGTCGAGGTCGACAATCCGCTGGCGCTCGATCCCGGCGAGAAGATTATGGCGATCCGGTCGATCCGCAGCGATCCGCTCGGCCGTCTGCACTCGCACCACCAGATCGACGAGGCTCAATACCGCGGCGGGCGCGCCTTCCAGAACGATTGGGAGCGGGCGGAGCGGGGGCCTCAGGCGATGGACCCAACCCGCGAATATGTCGATGGCGCCCGCTCACGCGAGCCCGTCACCGAGAGCCAGCGGCAGGCGGTGCTGCGGCTCAACCGGGTCGAGCGCGAACTCGGCACCGACGGCGCCGCGTTGGTGCACGACGTGCTGGTCCTGGGTCTGACCATGGATCAGATCGGGCAGCGGCGCGCCGTCCGTACGCAGCGCTGGAACGACTATTTTGCGCGGCGGTTTCGCGAATGCCTGGACCGGCTGGCACTGATCTACGGCTTTGCGACGGAGGCCGGGACACGGCGTGCAGACCAGCGCAGATGATCGCGGCACGCCGGCGGTCTCGGCCGCCGGCGTGCCTGTCTGCCTGCTGCTTACGGATGCGGTACAATCTGGTAAGGCGTCGTGTAGGGCTCGACACGGAGCGAGGCGTTGGCCAAAAGCCCGATCCTGGCGGTCGGCGCCTGCTGCAATTCGCCGTTCGGGCCGCGATGCACGTTGTATTGCCAGACGGTGAGGTCACCCTTCTGCGCCAGCGCGTGCGCAATCGCGCTCGCATCATTGCCGCCGAGCGCCTGAAGCTCCTCCGCCGACAGTCCGACGACGATTTCGTCCTTGATGGTCACGATCTTGAACAGATTCATCTTGGTCTCCTGCGCCCATGCGCCTTGTATCGAGAGGGTGAGAAGCGCAACCGCGGCGCCCTTGATGAGATCGCAGCGAGAAAGCATGCCGTCGTCCTTTGGTGCTGACGCGCGCCCGAATCGGTTGAATCCGTCAGCCATGGCGCCCGTGATCTGCGTGGCCGTATCGCAACGCTTGGTCGTCCGATCTTGAACAGCGGTTCATCGGCAGAAACATGTCGGAAACGATGAACCTTGAAGCGAAGAGGCGAGTCCAAGCCGAAGGCTCAAGGGGATACGTCAGATGAAATTCGCCGCAACTGTTTGCCTTCTCGTGTCTGTCGGTGCCGCAGGCGCCGCTGCGGCGGCAGATCCCTTCTACATCGGAAGCTGGACACTCACGGCTGCCGTGGTCGCGCCATGGGCCGATCCGCAACGCAAGCCCGACGACACCGAGCGGGCACGTCTGATGGGCAAGACAGTCGTCCTGAAGGCGAATGAAATCTCGGGACCGCGCCCCTTTGCCTGCGCCAAGCCGCAGTACAAGGTGACGGATTATGGCCCCGACATGATCTTCCAGGGCGCATTCGACGAGATGCGACGTGCCGACAAGAAGGCCGATCCCAAGGCGCTTGCCGCCTCGCTCGGCTTCGCTGGCGCCCCGATCCGGACTTTGGAGACCGGCTGCGAGATCGACGTTCATTTCGTCGACGATACAACCGCCGAGGTGGGACTCAACAATTACGTGTATACGCTCAAGAAGCGTTAGATCGCCTCCGTCAATGCCCATTCACGCCGGAAACAAGGCGAAATGCTGCGCAGGTTGACAGCGATCAGGGCCGTGTGCGTGACTGATGCCGCTTCTTGACGCAGGTGGGTGACGACGGTCCATATTCCTGTTATCCGGAATTGCGGTGGTGCGATGCAGACGAAGCATCGCTAGGCCGCTGGTCGGGCTTGCCGGAAGGGTTGTTTCTTGGCATAACTACAACCTGTTCGGTTGAGCCCGCCCATTCGGATATGTAGTTGAGCGTGCTAACCCGCCGGGGCCCCCTTGGCCGAAAGTTCGTCCTCACCATGGCGCCCGCTTATGGTGTTCGGCTCTCGAGTGAGACGATGTCGGATCAGGAAGGCCGATGCTGGTCATAGGTGCGAGATGAAGAACCTCAATTTCGCGGCTGAACTGCACCTCAAGCTCGGCGCGCCGGCGAGCGGCACTGTCGAAAGCCTGCGCCTGCTCCGTGCTTTTTTGAAGCTCGCGCCTCGCCAGCGTTTCGAGGTCATCAAGCTCGTTGAAGACCTCGCCACCGAAGAAGTCCTTCCCGAACACCCCCTGTCCTGAGCTGGACCGCGCATCTTACGCCTTTTCCTTGATTTTCCTGCCCGAGCCGGGCCGCCGGGGACGTTTGCCCCGGGGGCGCCGCTGGAAGGTGGTCCGGCAAGTGTGGTATTCAGCTAAGAAAAAGGGAGGAGTGCGACCATGATCGAACCAAAAATCGAAGTTCCGGCCGAACTGCGCGACCTAGCCGAAAAGACGATCGACCAGGCGGAACAGGCATTCGGCATGTTTTTCGATGCCGCCACCAAATCGATGTCATCCGTTCCGGGAGCAGGGACGGAGGTGTCAAAGCAGGCGCTCGCTTTTACCGAGCAGAACATGAAGTCGGCGTTTGAGCACGCGCGCAAGCTTGTTCATGCCACCGACCTTCAGGAAGCGATGCGAATCCAGTCCGACTTCCTGCGTAGCCAGTTCACCAGCGCCGGAGACCACATGCGCCAGATGACCGGCAGTCTCATGCAGCCGGGCAAGGGCAAATCCTGATTCCTGGTTTGCGCGCTGCGTGCCTACAAATTGATCTTGCGCAGCATTGAGATCCGCATTTCGATGCTGGTGCAGGTCCATGATGGGCCACCGAATGGTTTCTCATTCGCCGTCCATCATCCTTTCTGCTGATCCCTGTCGGTCCTCCGGCAGGGATTTGCATTTTGCGACAAGTGTCGCGATTGGCCGGCGCTCTATGGACGCAGTGATCCGATATAGGCCGCGAGGTCGCCGGCTTCGGTCCTGCTCAAGGGAAAGCTCGGCATCTTCGGATGCGGGTCGAGCAGGAAGAAGGCGAGCTTCTCCGAACTGAAGTCCGGCCGGCGCGCAACGGATGCAAAGGAAGGGACGTCGGCGCTGGCTACCGCCTGGCCATTGGCCACGACATGGCAACTTGC
Source organism: Bradyrhizobium sp. USDA 3311 (assembly GCF_054062495.1). NCBI lineage: Bacteria > Pseudomonadati > Pseudomonadota > Alphaproteobacteria > Hyphomicrobiales > Nitrobacteraceae > Bradyrhizobium > Bradyrhizobium sp. USDA 3311. Next base: position 4,314,451 of record NZ_JBSSFI010000001.1, read on the forward strand.
GCACCAGCGCTTGGCGAGGTCGGCACCGTGACCGGCATCGGCGGCGAGAGCGGACGAGGAACTCGAGGCCACGGCAAGTACCAGGCAAATTCCTCTCAAATGCAGGTGCATCGGGCAACCCTCGTGCGTTCGCTTGCAGCCACTGTGCTCATCCGCAGCACGAGCCCGGAAATTGGGAGAGATCGATGCGGGCGATGATCGACCGCAGCAGCCTGCGGGTCGAACGATACAGATGCCGCACGAATCCAGGCGTCCTTGTCGTGGGCAGGCCCAGCCGTTTCGTATCAAGGCTTTCGATGTAGTGCGACACGTGCCTCTCCGAGATTGTGAGACCGTGTCTATCGTGGCCGGCCCGGAGCCGCCTTGATCTGCCGCAAGGCGTCCCCGGCTAATAGTCGCCGGGGTTCATGATCATCGGACTTTTCGTATCGGCCGGGGCGAGCGCGCTGCTGGCGCTGTCGCGCAGGAAGCGGTCGAGCGTCGCCTGGATCTTCTCCTTGACCGCGTCGGGCCCGCGATCGCTCATCTCGGTGTGCTGCGCACCGGTGTGGACGATGTCGATGCCGCGCGCCTTGGCCTCTTCCGGCGTCGGCAGCACGCCCGGGTCGGTCAGGAAATGCGGATCCTTCGAGCGGAACGACAAGATCTTCAAGTTGTCGCTGAGCACGAAAGGCACCCGAAGATTGTCGAGCGTGATCACTTTCGACACCAGCTCCGGGTGCTGATGGGCGACATACATGGACACGTCGCCGCCGTTGGAATGGCCGACGAGGGTGATGTGGTCGTAGTCGGCGTTCTCCTGCCGCCTCTTAAGTTCGCCCAGGGCGAAGAGGATGTTGGCCTCGCAGCGGATATAGACTTCACGCCGGCCGACATATTGCTGGCCGACATGGGTCATTAGTGGTGGATCGCTGGGTAGGTCCTGCTGGATGCTGGCAACGAGATAGCCGCGCGCCGCGAGCGCGTTGGCGAGGAAGGAATACTCGGTGGCCTTGACGGTATTGCCGTTGCTGATGATGGCGAGCGGCAGCTTCCAGAGACCGAGATTGGCCTTGGTCTCGTAGTCGCGCCGCACCGCGATTTCGACCGAGATCGGCCGCTGGCGCGAGGCATCGAACAGGGTCAAAAGCTCATGGCGGATCGCAAACCGGCTGACGACGAAATATTCGCCGACGCCGAGGACGCAAAGAAACGCCAGAATTGCAAACACCCTCTTCATGGTTCCGTCCCAATCGCTTTCGACTGAAAATGGTCACTGCAAGCGCCCGGATCGAGCGATCGTGAGCAGGTTACGGGATTAAATTTAGGCAAGTCTGTGCGCAAGGCCGCAAAAGGGCCGCATGCCGGGTACGCGGCATGAGGGCTTTGCAGCTAGAGGCAGCCGCTCCTGCCGCGTTCGGGGCAGAGCCGGAATGCGCTCGACAGCGTGAACAGGAAACGCGGGCTGCGGCGCTCGTTGTCCGGTGCGCGGTAGCTCAAGGGGACGGCCACGCCGAGATCGGCCTGGAGATCGTCCCACAGGAAGAACCGTGCGCCGGCTCCGGCTGATGTCAGCGACAGGCCGTCGCTCAGGCGGTAGCCGTCGTTCCAGACTGCGCCGGCGTCGCCGAAGGCGTAGAGCTGGTAGCCGGTCCAGTAGCGGAAATTGAGCTTCTGGTCGAAGCGCAACTCGAGCGAGCCGGCAAGACCGTTGTCGCCGCTGATCTCGGCTGCGCCGTAGCCCCGGCCGAAGGCCGCGCCGCCGAGATAGAACTGCTGCGAGGTGAACAGCGGCCGCGATGCAGTCTGGCTCGCCGCCGAGAGCTTGAGCGACCAGGCATCGTTGAGCGACTGGTAGCGCGTGAACCAGAGATTCAGCACCGAGAAGTTCGATGACGCACCGTCGCGCGACAAAAGATCGTCGTCGAAATGCGATGCGCCGAAGACGTCGAGGCCCTGACGGTAGGTCAGCGTCGCGAAATTGGTACCGCCGAAGCGATCCTGGAGCCGATAGTCGGCGGTCAGGCTCGCGGTCCGGACATGGTCGTTGTACCAGGGACCGTAAAGGTCATGCTCGGACACGTTGCTGAAGTTCCCAGCCAAGGTAAGCGTCAGTGCCGACGATTGCGACATGAAGGGCACGGTGCTTGCCCGCACCTCGAAAGCTTCGGTCGTGGTGATGTCGCTGTCGAGGCGGCGGGCGTCGCCTGGCCGGACCGCACTGTAGAGGACGGACGCGCCGAGGCGCACGCCGTCGACGCCGACGGGTGCGTCATAGGACAGCCGCGCAAAGCCGAGCTCGCGCGGGTCGTTGGCAATGGTCGACAGGTTGACCGCCAGCGTATCGCCGGGCGTGAGGTAGGAGTTGAACGCGCCGGTCGCATAGGTCTGCCAGGGCCCGACCGAGGACGAGCCGAGATTGTCCAGGCCGAACGATGTGAACACGTGCCACGTCTTCAAATAGACGGTGAGGCGGAAGCGGCCGGTCGCACCGCCGATCTCCTCCAACGCGGTATCGGTGATCCGGACGCCCGGCCTGCCGTTGATGAGGAAAAGCTGGCGTTCGAGCGTTGCCAGGCGCGATGGCTGCTCGGCCAGAACCGGTCCGAGCATCGGCCTCACGCCGAACTGCTCGGCGCCATCGCCCTTCAAATCGGCCTGGACAATGGCGCCCTCGATCACCTGAATCCGGACCATGCCGTCGGCGATGTCCTGCGGCGGCACGACGGCCCGGCTCAGATGGAAGCCGTCGGCGCGGTAGAGGTCGCTGATCGCGCCGGCGACCGCGGCGAGATCCGCCTGCGAGACCTTCTTGCCGAGATAAGTCTGGTAGACCGCGGCGATGCGGTCGCGAGAGATGGCGTGGGCGCCGCTGACCTTGAGACCGCGCAGCACGAACTGAGGCCTGGTATCGCCACCGGTGTTGGCGTGGCCGACCGTCGGTAGCTTGACTGGAGGCCGGCTCAGTGTTTCCCGCTCGGTTTGGTTTTCAAAGTATTTCTCGGGCTGGCGCGGATCAAAACCCGGCTGGTTCGCCTGTTGTGCGAATGATTGCGGACTTCCCGCAAAAAGCGGTACCAGCAACGCCAATGTGGTAGCGAAATGCCGCTTCTCAACGCGCGCAGCAAACCTCTCTCCGTAATTTGACGGAGCGATCGCCACGGGGCGGTAAGGGTTCGTTAGCCGCATGATTTTTCATAGGTTTTTATGGTCAATGAATGGTTAATGCGGCAGTTCCACTGACCTCTTCCTGCTAATCCTCTCTTGAGTGATTTCGAATACCCCTCAGGCCCGGACGTAACGCGGACTGAGGATCGTGATGCTCGGCAGAATTGGAATGCGGTGCGCCTTCGCGGCGGCGCTGATCCTGGGAATGGCTTCCGGTGCACTCGCGGCGGAGGATGGCGTCTGGTCGGTCAGCAAAGCCGCCGGCGAGGTCTGGGTCGCCACCAACGGCGCGCAGCAGGTGTCGTTGAATCAGCAGGAGGCGCTCAAGCCCGGCGATACCATTCGCACCGGACGTACCGGACGCGTGCTGCTTGTCCGCGGCGAGGAAACGATACTGATATCTCCCAATTCGGTGGTCGGCTTGCCGGCCGAGAAGAAGGAAGGTCTCTCGACCACGATCATCCAGCAGTCAGGTTCGATCCTGCTCGAGGTGGAGAAGCGTAACGTCAAGCATTTCGAGGTCGAGACGCCCTACCTCGCCGCCGTGGTCAAGGGAACGCAGTTCAGCGTCACCGTGAATGCGGGCAGCACCAGGGTCGGCGTGCTCCGCGGCCAGGTCGAAGTCTCAGACTTCAAGACGGGACAGATCGCTCAGGTCATGCCCGGACAAGCGGCCACGGCCTTTGAGCATGGCAAGCCCGGCCTCAGCCTGAGCGGCGCGGGGACGTTCAATCCGATCGAACATGGCAAGCCGCGCGCCTCGACGATCGAGCGAATTCCTGTGCCGAAATCGGGATTGTCGGCGCCGCGCAACGCGGCGAGCGGCCATGCGATCCATGCGCTGGGTCCGATCGACAAGGGGACCAAGGCGGTTGGCGGTCAGGCGCCCAAAGGCGGCGTCGCGCGCATCTCCAGCTCGCTCGGCGAGGTCAAGCTGAACGTCCACAAGGTCACGCATGGGCTCGCCCACGGTGCAATTGCGCCGGGGCACGTGCGCAACGCCAACGCCAGCACCGGTACCGAGACGGTCTGGAGCGACACGAAGGCGAGCACCACGACCACAGCCGCCAACAGCTCCACCGTAACGGCGGTCACCGTCAGCAGCAGTGTATCTGCGGCCAGTGCCACATCTTCGTCGTCAAGTGCGACGACGACCGTTGCGACCACTGCCGGGTCGACCGGCGATGTGTCCGGAGGAAGCTCTGGGAGCGGAAGCAACGGGACTGGCGCGACCAGCAATGGAAGCGGTGGCACCGGCAATAATGGCAACAACGGCAACGGGAACAGCGGGAACGGGAATAACGGCGACAACGGTAACGGCAGTCATGGCCACCACTACGGTTGGTATTGGGGCAGGGGTCATCACTAGGACCGTGTCGTCGGCATAGGGGAGCGCCTGGCCGCAGGTACCGCCGGTGCAGGGGAACAAAGTGAAACGCCATCGGCCGCATATTCTTGTCGTGATCGCGCTGGCGGTCGTGCTGTCCACGGGATGGCATGGCGCGCTGCGCAATGCGCTCACCGATCTGCGGTTTGCCTGGCAATCGCGTGCCGCAAGCGGCAATGTCGTCGTGGTGTCCATCGACGCGCCCTCGATCGACCAGATCGGGGTGTGGCCCTGGCCGCGCCGGCTCCACGCAGAGCTGTTGCACAAACTCGAAAGCGCCGGCGCGCAGGAGGTGGCTTTCGATGTCGATTTCAGCACGCCCTCGGAACCGGCCTCCGACGAGGCGTTCGTCAAGGCGCTTCGGGAGGTCGGCGGCTCGACGATCCTGCCGTCCTTCAAGCAGCCGGCGCCGAATGGTGGCCCAGCTCACGTCAATCGCCCCCTGAAGCCGTTCAGCAACCAGTCGTGGCCGGCCGTCGTCAATGTCGCGGTCGAATCCGACGGGCTCGTTCGCCGTTATCCGGTCGGCGAGAGGCTCGGCGACGCCTTTATGCCGTCGATGGCCATCGTGCTGGCTGGGCAGGACGCCAATCGGCGATCCTCCTTCCTGATCGACTTCAGTATTCGGGCGGCCTCCATTCCGCGTGTCTCCTTTGTCGACGTGCTGCATGGCGATACCGCGACACTCGACAAGCTCAGAGACAAGAAGATCATCGTCGGTGCGACCGCGCTCGAGCTGGGCGACCGGTTCAGCGTTCCGAATGGCGGCATCGTCTCGGGGCCCGTCCTCCAGGCGCTGGCGGCGGAATCGATCCTCCAGCACCGGATGCTGCGCTGGACGTCCGATGCCGGCATGATCCTCGGCCTGGGTGTGATCTGCCTGCTCATGATGTATTCGTGGCGCCGCTTCGCATCGGGATATCGCGTTGCGGTCCTCATCGCGGCCGGAGCGGCGGTCGAGCTGACCGCGGCCCTCGTGCAGGCAAGATGGCCCTTCGTCGTTGACACATCGCTATTCCACATCGCGATCATCGCTTATCTGACGGCGATCGCGCTGGACGAGATCGATTTCCGCGGTCTCCTGGGACGCATCGCCGAGAGCCGCTTTCATCGCATCGCCATGTCGCTCGGCGACGGTCTCGTCTGCACCGACGAGGATCACCGGATCACGGTCTGGAATCCCGGCGCGAGCGTGATCTTCGGCTACATGCCGGCCGAGATCATCGGCCGCCCGTTCGACACGCTGTGCGCCGTGCCGACGGACGGCGACGCAAGGCCGTCCATGCGCGATGCCGCACGCCAGGCGCTCCTCGTGCCCGGCGGGGCGGTCGTCGTCGAGTTCGAGGGCCGGCGCAAGAACGGTGAAACCTTCCCCGTCGAAGCGAGCTTCTCGGGCTGGCAGGGAACGGACGGTTTCCAGTATGGAGCGATCCTGCGCGACATCTCGGTCCGCAAGCGCGAGGTCGAACGCGTCAGATATCTCGCCGAACACGACGCGCTGACGGGTCTTGCCAACCGCAACATGCTGCATGCCGGCCTTACCGGTCTGATCGCCGCGGCGGAGCGGCGGTCTTCCGACGTCGCACTGCTCGTGCTGGGGCTCGACGGCTTCCAGCAGATCAACAACATGCTTGGACATTCGGCCGGCGACCTCGTGCTGCAGTCCGTCGCCGAGCGGCTCCGGACCGAAATCGCTGGTAAGGCGGTGGTCGCCCGGCTCAGCGGCGACGAATTCGCCATCGCACTTGATTGTGCGGAGGCTGGCGAGCCGATTGTGGCGTTCGCCGAGCGGATCGCGCGCGCGTTCGAAGCGCCGCTTGTAACGGGCACACGGCAGCACCGAGTCCGGATCAGCATCGGCGTTGCCGTCTATCCCGACGGTGGACACAACGCGGACGACCTCCTGAGCAACGGCCATCTCGCGCTGAGCCGCGCCAAGGCGACGCGACGCGGCAGCCACGTGATCTTCGAGAGTGCGATCAGGCAGGAATTGCAGAACCGTCTGACGCTTGAGAGCGAACTGGCGCTTGCCGCGGATCGCGGCGAATTCGAACTGTTCTACCAGCCGCAGGTTCGCCTGGTCGACGGCGGCCTGGTCGGGGCTGAAGCGCTCATCCGTTGGCGGCATCCCGTGCGCGGCTACGTCTCCCCCGGGGAGTTCATGCCGGTGGTCAATACCTCAGCGCTGTCCGAGCGGATCGCGAACTGGGTGATGGAGACGGCCTGCCGGCAGGCGCGTGCGTGGGAATTGTCCGGCAACAGCGTGCGCGTCGCGATCAACCTCTCGCCGTCGCAGCTACAATCCGGCGATCTCGCGCATGCGGCTGCGGCCTTGCTCGGCGCAACAGGGCTGACGCCGGCGCTGCTCGAGCTCGAAGTCACCGAAGATATCCTGCTCCATGACGAGGGCCGCGTGCTCGACATGTTCAAGCGGATCCAGGAGCTCGGCGTCCGCGTCCTGTTCGATGACTTCGGCACCGGCTACGCGAGCCTCAGTTATCTTAAGAAATTTCCGCTCGACGGGCTCAAGATCGACCGGTCGTTCGTGCTCGATCTGCTCGCCGATTCCGACGATGCCGCGATCGTCAGTTCGACCATCGGCCTCAGCAAGCAACTCGGGCTCACCGTCGTGGCCGAGGGCATCGAGAACCGTGCCACGGCCGACTTCCTGGTCAGCATGGGATGCGAGGAAGGGCAGGGCTATTTCTTCGGTCGACCGATGCCCGCGGATGCGTTCGAACGGCAGTTCCTGACCCAGCCCCGATCCGTCACCGCTGCCTAGCTGACTCACGCCACGCAAGCTTCATTGCTAACGCCGGCGGGCGATGGCAACCCCGAACAGGAAGGCGACGAACAGGCTCGCGAGCGGCGCTTCACGTGTGATCGCGGCGACCGTCGCGAGCGGTTTACCCGGCTTTCGAGCTTCGTCGATGACATGCGCCAAGCGGTCGACAGCGGCGCGCAAGCCTCCGGCGACCTCGCCGATCGTGTGGGAGACGTCGGCCGCGGCGTCGATGGCGCGCTCGGCCATGCCGGGCTGGGACGGGGGCTGCGGAATTTCGGTGCTCAAATTCGTAAACTCCGCTCTGACGAGGTGAATGAGGCCGGCACCTTTGGCTATCCGCGCGAGCGCTCGTTTTGAACAGCGGGTCCGAAGACCTTTGGCTATCCGCGACAGGCGCCGTAATGTACGGCGGGTGCCGGCCTTGCAGGGGAAATGCGGCGCGCGGGATTTTGTTCCGGGACGGCTTCTCGCTCGGCGTCTTTTCACCGGGAAATACCCGTGAAACGACGGGTACGAATCTCTGTTAGGCTGGCACGATCTTGTGGATGTCAGGAGACTGCCGTGACCGATCGGACCATGCCGGATCGAGCCCGGCGCATCGCCTTGCTCGGCGCGCCCATCGACATGGGGGCCTCGCAGCGCGGCACCCTGATGGGCCCGGCGGCGCTGCGCACCGCCGGCCTTGCGACGCTGCTCGAGAGCCTGGACTTCGAGGTCGTCGACTACGGCGATCTCACGGCGGCCGAGGTCAGGGACCTCGCAGACAGGCCGCCCGAAAAAGCCAATCATTACCGCGAAATCCAGCGCTGGACACGCGTGCTGAGCCGCAGAGGCTACGAGATCGCGAAAACCGGTGCGCTCCCGATCTTCCTTGGCGGCGATCACACGCTGTCGATGGGCTCGGTCAATGCCATGGCGCGCCATTGGCAGGAGCGCGGACGCGAGCTGTTCGTGCTCTGGCTCGATGCGCATGCCGACTACAATACGCCGGAAACGACGATCACGGCGAACATGCATGGCATGTCCGCCGCGTTTCTGTGTGGCGAGCCGGGCCTCGACGGCCTGCTCGGCGATGACCCGCGTGCGTCGATCGATCCTGACAGGCTCGATCTGTTCGGCGCGCGGTCGATCGACAAGCTCGAAAAGGAGCTGATGCGCGCACGCCGGATCAGGGTTGTCGACATGCGCCAGATCGACGAGTTCGGCGTCGCCGTGCTGATCCGCCGTGTGATCGAGCGGGTCAAGGCGAGCAATGGCGTGCTGCATGTCAGCTTCGATGTCGATTTCCTCGATCCATGCGTGGCGCCCGGGGTCGGAACCACGGTGCCGGGCGGAGCGACCTATCGCGAGGCACATCTGATCATGGAGCTGCTGCACGATTCCGGCGTGGTGGGGTCGGTCGACATCGTTGAGCTCAATCCATTCCTGGACGAACGTGGTCGAACCGCGCGGACCGCGGTCGAGCTGATCGGCAGCCTGTTCGGGCAGCAGATCACCGACCGGCCGACGCCAAGCAATGCGATCGCGCCGGGCGAGTGAATCGGGCGGACGGCGATTGTGCGCTGCAAGGAAAGGAACTGCTGTTGTTGCCGGGCGATTTAGATCAACGCTGATCGAAATCGCCTGCTTTTGAAATAGCTGCGAATTGCAAATGCCGTCGTCAGAATGTTTGATGCGGTCTCAGCGCCAGCCGGGGGCCCGCAATGAGCAGCACGACACATGCCGACGATGATCCCGTGACGACCACTCGTCGTCGCTTCCTGACTGCCGGCTCGGCCGCGGTCGGCGGCGCCGTTCTCGGCACAAGCACTGCTGCTGCGGAGACCGACAATCTTCCGCCCAATGTTCCCGAATGGATGAAGGCACCGGGCGAGCCGACGGGAGGTCAGCTCTATGGTGCGCCATCGCCCTTCGAGAAGGGCGTCGTCAAGAACATCTCGAAGGCTCTCAAGCAATACATTTCGGCGTCCAGCCGGACGCCCTTGCAGGAGCTCGACGGCATCATTACGCCGAACGGGCTGTTCTATGAGCGGCATCATGGCGGCGTCCCGACCATCGATCCGGCGCAGCACCGGTTGATGCTCCACGGCCTTGTCGAACGGCCCCTGATCTTCACCATCGACGATCTGCGGCGCTTCCCGTCAGAGTCGCGCATCCACTTTCTCGAATGCTCCGGCAATCCCGGTTACACCAAGCCGTATGGCAAGACGGCATCGGATCTCGTCGGCCTGGTGAGCTGCGCGGAATGGACCGGCGTCAGCCTTAAGCTGGTGCTTCAGGAGGCGGGGCTGAAGCCGGAGGCCAAATGGGTGGTTGCCGAGGGGGCCGACGCGGCCGCGCTGACGCGCAGCATTCCGATCGAGAAATGCCTCGAGGACGCCATGCTGGTCTACAGCCAGAACGGCGAGCGGCTGCGACCGCAGCAAGGGTATCCGCTGCGATTGTTCCTGCCGGGCTTCGAAGGCAACATGAGCGTGAAATGGCTGCGCCGCCTGCATGTGACTGCCGAGCCCGTGTATTCGCGCGAGGAGACTTCGAAATACACCGATCTCCTGTCCGACGGCACGGCGCGGGAGTTCTCCTTCTACATGGAAGCGAAGTCGATCATCACCCGTCCCTCCGGCGGTCAGCGTCTGAGCGCGCCCGGCTTCCACGAGGTCACCGGCATCGCCTGGAGCGGGCACGGCAAGATCGCCCGCGTCGAGGTGTCCGTCGACGACGGGAGGAGCTGGCAGAACGCGCGATTGCAAGAGCCGGTGCTGACGCGTGCGCTGACACGCTTCCGTTTGCCGTGGCAATGGGACGGCAAGCCCGCGGTGATCCAGAGCCGCGCCATTGACGAGACCGGCTATGTGCAGCCGACGCTGGCCGAACTGCTCGCAGTGCGCGGCGAGAATTATTTCTACCACAACAATGCGGTCTGGCCCTGGCGCATCGCGGCGGACGGCGAGGTGACCAATGCGCTGGCGTGAGATTTGCGGCATCGCGCTAGCAATCATGCTGTGCACCTTTGGGAGCGTTGCGCAGGCGCAAAGCCCTTATGGCATCGGTCGGCCGGCGACGTCCGCCGAGATCGCGGGTTGGAATATCGATATCGGGCGCGACGGCAGCAATCTGCCGAACGGGAGTGGTTCAGTCAGCCGTGGCCGTGAAGTGTTCGCTCAACAATGCGCCTCGTGTCACGGCGAAAAAGGCGAGGGCGGCTTGGGTGATCGGCTCGCCGGCGGGCAAGGTACGATCGGAACGGCCAGGCCCATTCGCACCGTCGGCAGCTATTGGCCTTATGCGCCGACGCTGTTTGATTATATCCGTCGCGCCATGCCGCAGAACGCGCCGCAATCGCTAAGCGATGAGGATGTCTATGCGGTATCGGCCTATGTCCTGAACCTGAACGGGCTAGTGGGAGCGGACGCGACGCTCGACGCGAAATCGCTTGCGGCCGTGAAGATGCCGAACCGCGACAGGTTTGTCGGCGATGCGCGGCCCGACATCAAAAAGTGAACGCGCGCGGGGGACGAGGTTCCCTGCGTTGGCTTGGAACTTGCTTCGGCGAAGGCGGAACTCGCGGGACGTCATTGAATTAACCTGCGAGAGGAAAAAAGCACGGATCCTTCGATGGCAGCTGATCGCTTCGCTAACTCCATGTCCAAGGCGCTTCGCCATCCCGGCGTGATCGCGTTGATCGTGGCCGCCTTGACGATTGCTGCGATGCTGGTCGTGGATCATGGGCCGTGGAGCCGGGCCAAGACGCAGCCGGCCCATGTCGCGATGTATGCAACCACGGGCGAGGCTGCACACGCCGCCGGCGCCAAGGTGCTTCCCACCGAACCGAAATCGCCGGTCGAGCCGGAGCGGCCGGGGCCGAAGACGTCCCCGACCGTCAATCCCGTGACGCCGTAGTCCCCGTCAGCTCTTGCGACCATAGTTGAGAAGACCGCCGTTCGTCTTCGGCGGATGCGCGCGCAGCGCTTCTTCGTTCGGCTCGGTGCCCCAGCCGGGCCGGTCCGGAATGATCAGATGGCCGTCCTCGATTTCCGGTTCATGCGTGAACAGCTCGCGGTCCCAGGACAGGCGATCGATGTCGATCTCCATGATCCGCAGGTTCGGAACGGCCGCGCAGAAATGCGCGTTCATCATCGAGCAGAGATGGCCATAGAAATTATGCGGCGCGACGTTGACCTCGAACGCTTCCGCGGCTGATGCGATCTTCATCGATTGCCAGACGCCGTTCCAGGGCGTGTCGATGATCGCGACGTCCATCGCCTGCTCATGGAAATAGGGCAGGAATTCGCGCAAGCCCAGCAGCATCTCGCAGGACGAGATCGGATGCGGGCTCTGCCTGCGGATGTAGCCGAGCGCTTCCGGATTGAAACTGTCGATCTCGATCCAGAACATGTCGAGGTCCGCGATGGTGCGCAGGATCTTCAGGTAACCCTCGGTCTTGGCGTTAAAATTGCAGTCGAGCAGGATGTCGACGTCGGGGCCCGCGCCGTCGCGGATCGCTTCCAGATGCATGCGCAGGTCGCGCAGGATCTTGCGGTCCACGTTGATCTCGGGCTCGAAAGGTGAACCGAAGCCGGGCCGCCAGCCGGTCGGCTTGCCGTCGTCGTAGGAGAAGATGTTGGTCTTGAGCGCGGTGAACTTCTTCTCGCGTACCTCGCGGCCCATCGCCTTGACGCCGTCGAGGCTTTCGATCGGCGGCTTGTACCAGGACGGATGATTGATCCGCCACGTCGCGCAATGCGACCAGTAGACCCGGACACGGTCGCGGATCTTGCCGCCGAGCAGCTCGTAGCAGGGCACGCCGAGGCACTTCGCCTTGGCATCGAGCAGGGCGTTCTCGATCGCCCCGAGCGCCTGGGCCACCACCCCGCCAGCGGCGGGGCGCGTGGCGGCGAACAGCTCGGCGTAGATGCGCTCATGCTGGAAGATATTCTGCCCGATGATGCGGGTGGACAGGCGCTGGATCGCCGCGCCGACGCCCGGTGAGCCAAAGCCTTCATCGAACTCGCTCCAGCCGACGATGCCGTCGTCGGTCGTCAGCTTGACGAAGTGGTAGTTTCGCCAGCCGGCATCGCAGGCAAGGATTTCAAGGCTTGTTGCTTTTGACGATTTGGTCATGTCGCTCCCTGTCGCCCAGCGGGACTTTGTTTTTCTTGTGGCCAGGTCGCAAGGCCCGGTCCTGACGGCAACTGTTAGGCCAACCATGGACCGGCGTGAAGCCCGCAGCGCTGCGGCCGAGGCTGCCTCTCGCCCCTCTTTGGCGGGGAAATGCCGTGGGATCCGATGGGACGGCCATGATCTTTCCGGGGATCGTCGCGAAAATGCGCCGGGCGCTGACGTTTTTGGCCACAATCGGGACCGACCCTCCACCCATGAAATTTCTGGGCATGATCTCGCTTCTGGCGCTGCTCACAATCAGCGGGGCCGCTATTTCCGATCAGTTTCTGACGGCCGATCAGCACGTTGCGCAAGGGGTGAAGTAGCGCGGCGAGCGAAGGCGCTTTTGTCTTTGCAGTTGTCTTGGGGGGACAGCGATGCTTTCGATAGACCAGTTCTTGCGGCTCATCAGCGTGCCGGCCGTGTTTGCGGCCTTCATCATCGCATCGCAGGTTTCGGCGGCACTGTCGCAAGGTTAGTCAGCGAACCACTGACGAGCCGAGCAGAGCGAGGACTGCCAGCGCCATCAGCGCGGTGCCGAGCCAGCCCAGCGCGACCAGCCACGACCGGGCCCTGAAACGGCCCATGATCGCGCGGCTCGAGACGATCAGCATCATCATCGCCATGATCGGAACGGCGACGATTCCGTTGAGCACGGCGCTCCAGACCAGCATGTGGATCGAGTCGATCCCGGTGAAGCCGAGGCCGAAGCCGATCGCGGTCGCGGCCGCGATGATGGTGTAGAAGCCGGCGGCCTCGTCGGGCTTTGCCTCGAGCGTGGCACGCCAGCCGAAGATTTCCGCAACACCGTAAGCCGCCGACCCCGCCAGCACCGGGATCGCCAGCAGGCCCGTGCCGATGATGCCGAGCGCGAACAGGGCGAAGGTGAAGTCGCCGGCGAGCGGCCGCAGCGCCTCGGCCGCTTCCGTCGCCGAATTGATGTGGGTGACGCCGTTGGCGTTCAGCACGGCGGCCGTGGTCAGGATGATGAAGAAGGCGATGCCGTTCGACAGCAGCATGCCGAACGTGGTGTCGGCCTTGATGCGCGCGATTTCAGGGGCGCCGCCGCGCCGCGTCTCCTCGCGCAGCGGCTGGTCGCGCTTGCCCTGGTTCATCTCCTCGACCTCTTGCGAGGCCTGCCAGAAGAACAGATAGGGGCTGATGGTGGTGCCGAGCACGGCGACCACCATCATGAAATAATCGGCGCTGACATTCGCCTTCGGCCACACCGCGGCGAGCAGCGCGGTGCTCCACGGGATCTCCACGGTGAAGGCGGTCGCGACATAGGCGAACAGCGCCAGGGTGAGGAATTTCAGCACCGGCGAATAGCGGCGATAGGGCAGGAACACCTGGAGCAGGGTCGAGCCCGCCGCGAAGATCAGCGCGTGCTCGTGGTTGAGACCGCCGATGACGAGCGAGAGCGCCTCGGCCATCGCGGCGATGTCGGCGGCGATGTTGAACGTGTTGGCGGCGACGAGCATGGCGACGAGCGCCAGCACCGCCCAGCGCGGCGCGATCCGCATCACGTTGGCGGCAAGCCCTTTTCCGGTGACCCGGCCGATCTGCGCGCTGACGAGTTGAATGGCGATCATGAACGGCGTGGTCAGAAACACCGTCCAGAGCAGCCCGTAGCCGAATTGCGCGCCGGCCTGCGAATAGGTGGCGATGCCGGATGGATCGTCGTCCGCCGCCCCGGTGACGAGGCCGGGACCCAGTCGTTGCAGCAGCGTCGGCTCGGACTTCGTCGGTGCGTCGGCGCTGTCGTGCTTGGCGGGGCGGTGTTTCAGGGCGGACCTTCCGGAATTGCGAATCCTGATCTTAAGCGCGTTCATGGCCGCAAAGTTCCTGCACAATGAGCGTCGTGCGTCTGCTGAAGCCGATGCTGCCAGCCCTTGCGAACGGCACGTTGAGGCTGTAGGGAGCGCCATGAACCGCGATCCGGCGCCCACGAAGGTCGATCCCCTGAAGGCTGAGCAGGCTGCGGCTCTCGACCGTGACGGTTATCTTCTGCTGCGCGGCGCAGTCCCCGCGGCGTGGCGCGATGGGTTGCGCGCGGCTTTCGAGTCCGGCGTGGGCACCGGCGACCAGTGGGCGGCCCCCCGGGGCGCCGGCTGGCGCCACGCCCTTGTCGATCTCGATCCGACGGTGCAGCGGACCTGTCGCCTGCCGCCGCTGCTGGCGGCGGCCACCAGCCCCTGCATCGCGATGGCGCCGGCATGAAGGCCGTCGCCGCCCTGGTCTTCCTCGATGCTTACGGCCGGACAATGGCTCAACGCGCGTGGTCCCGCGTCATCTCGACCGCGGCGCGCCCGACGAGACCCTGTCGCTCGTGACGGCCGGCGAGGCGGGGGACATCCTGGTGTTCGACGCCGATCTGCCGCATGGGGCGACCTGCAACCGCTCCGGCGCGCGGCGGCGCTCGCTGTTGCTGAGCTTCATGCCGGTGGGCGATCGGGCGAGCATTGAGGCCTGTCGCGCCGTCCGCAACGTGCGCATGGACACCAGCGAGGTGTTTATCCCCTCCTGAGCGATAATTCCGGATGCGGAGGAACGTCGCTTCATCGCGCATGTTGTCTCCGCGGCGACGGAATCTTCGCAAGGAGCGGGACAGTCACCATCGCGGCGACGGCGGCGTCAAGCCCGCCTTGTCGCGGTTCGGCCTCACCCCTCACCAGCAGAGACAGTCATGAACAGGCTCAAGCCGGCCAATTTTCGCAATGCGCTCGACTTGAGCGACAAGGTGCAGGTGAAGACCCTGCGCAAGCGCCTCAAGCTGTCGCCCGATCAGTTCGCCGACGCCCTTCGCAAGTCTGGCAATTCGATCTCGGCCCTCGTCAAGGAAGCGGCCGCTGCGAGGCCCGGCAAGCCGGAGGCGTAAGCCGCCGGCCTGACCGCGCTGGCGAAGCCGGCAGCCGGATTAGGAACAGCGCGCCGACGACGACGTTTCCCGTTTTCAGGAAGCGAGGAATTGGCCGATGGACAATCTGACGAAGCGCGAGCAGCCGGACCGCAGCAAGATCAACATGGACGAGGCCTTCGAGGTCAAATACTGGACCCATGCGCTCGGCGTGTCGAAGGAGGAGCTGCAAAGGGCCGTCGACAAGGTCGGCAATTCGGCCGCGGCCGTCCGCAAGGAGCTCGCAGGGTAGGGCATGTCGCCGACAGCATCGTGCGCGAGCGCCATGAGAACAACGAGACGTGAACTTCGCGTCCGGCTACTTGACGCTGACGAACATGCCCCAGACCGCGGCCAGCGCCGCGCCGGTGAAGACGACCACCGGATTGTCGCAGAACGTGCCGCCGTAGCGGCACACGTCCGCGCCGAACTGGCCGAGCTCGTGATGGCTCGCGGAATAGAACAGTCCCGATAACCCCAGCAGTGCGGCGGCGACGTAGTACATCGGCGATCTCTCCGAAAACCTTTCCGGTTGCGCCCTCCTGGGAGGGCATGTCCCAGCCTGACGCGAACAGATTTCATTCCGCCAAATCCGATTTGCTGCATTTGAATAAAGTTTGCTCCGTCGGGCAAATCACCGGCATGATGGCAGCATCGGGCATTTTCCAGCGAGCCCCGCATGGCCGCTTCTCGCCCTTGCGGACTTTGGCCGTTGCGACTGCGACGCCAGCTCTTGACCCCGAACAGAACAGGTAAGCCCGCCTCGGAAATTTGAATCCATCCCGGGAACAAGTTGCAATTCTGTGCGTTAGGTGGCGTCGTTGGGGGAAACCATCGTGCCGACCGCCGAGTACTATTTGAAGCAAGCCGAAATCGCGTCCCGGATGGCTCTGGCAGAATCCGACCCGGAAAAAGCGAGGGCCATGCATATCCTCGCCCTGGAGTATTACGACAAGGCCTACCTTGCGCAGGTCCAGGAAGCGTCGCCACCGCAGCCAACCAGCTCGGCCAACATCATCCAGAGGCAGTGAGAGCGCGATCGTTGACGGTTTCGGATCTC
This sequence comes from Bradyrhizobium sp. USDA 3311, assembly GCF_054062495.1. Classification (NCBI taxonomy): domain Bacteria; kingdom Pseudomonadati; phylum Pseudomonadota; class Alphaproteobacteria; order Hyphomicrobiales; family Nitrobacteraceae; genus Bradyrhizobium; species Bradyrhizobium sp. USDA 3311. Next base: position 4,330,886 of record NZ_JBSSFI010000001.1, read on the forward strand.
GCCTCTTGGGGCCCTTCGCGCACATGGTGGCCGACGGGCGGATGTTCCGCCTTGTCATTCCGCCAAATCCGATTTGCTGCATTTAAATAGAGTTTGCTCCGTCGGGCAAAACACTGGCATGATGTCAGGATTGCCACAGCGCGTAGGATGGGTAGAGCATTTGCGAAACCCATCGCTCGGTCCCACCCGATGAAGACGATAGCGGCGTGCTCGGTCACATGCAGCGGATGATGGGTTTCGCTGCGCTCTACCCGTCCTTCGGCTTACCGGAGAAAGCGCGATGATCCGTCGTGCCCACGCGTCAGATATCTCTCGGGTGGCCGCTCTCTATCACGCGGTTTGGCACGAGACCCAGGCTCCCTTCATGCCCCACGCAGAAATTATCCGTCGGTCCATGGAATTTTTCCTGGAAAGGATGACGGCACTCCTGCATTCGACTTTGGTAACGGAGTTGAACGAAGAGGTCGTGGCGTTTTCGGCGTGGAGAGGCCAGCTTTTGGGCCAACTTTTTGTGGCGATGCCACATCGAGGGACGCGCGTTGCGTCAAGTCTGCTGACAGCCGCTGAAATTGAGATGGCCAAGGGCGGCATTGCCGAGGCAGAACTGCACTGTGTCGTTGGCAATGACCGTGCGCGCCGCTTCTACGAGCGCATGGGCTGGCATCACAAAGCGGACATCATGGAGCAGGTTGCCGGTGAGCACGGGCAAACCGATGTTCCGTTCTGGTGCATGACCAAGGTTCTCGCCAACTAGCACATGTCCATCGACCACTCTCGAGAGCCCCGCGTGGCCGCTTCTCACACTTGCGGACTTGGCCGCTGCGACTGCGACGCCAGCTTGTGATGTATGGTCCGGCCGTGCGTAGCAAGAGATTCGTCGATCAGGTGGTGAGTGGTCTTGCATCAATGTATCCGGCCTTTGATTGGAGCATTTGCTCCGGGCCATCATGGATATCAGCGCGCGCGCGTTCTCATTAGCGGACAGGCCTCGATTGGGCCATTTGGGTCACCAGTGTTCGCATGCGCCGGGAAGACCGAACCTCCATCTCGTCTCATCCTCTCGCAGACCTCGGCTGGAACCTGTTGATGGGGTTACGTCATCGCATGCTCCTCCTACCTCGCAGTTCCTGTGTTCGAGCCAGGGGCCGTTCCTTCGTCCCGGCCCGCAGGACGTGCGTCGCGTCGCGCGCACGGGCGGTCAAGGCCGGCCGTTGCGCTTGGCTTGCGGCTGGCTCCGGCGTTGCCAGGCCGCGCCTTGACCGCGCCGAGCACGGCGCGACGATCAAGCGGGTCGGACGCCTGCATCGTTGGTCCTTGTCAGCTCGAAGGCGCGTCCTTTAGCCAGCACCGCCCAGGCGATGCGGGCAAGCTTGTTGGCGAGTGCGATCGCCAGCACGTTGTGGTGCAATCGCTTCTTGGCGGCTTCGATCCAGGATCTGAGTCCGTAACGTTCCCAGTTCTTGATCCTGACCAGCACAACCCATGCCGCCTGCACGAACAGAACGCGCAGGTAGCGATTGCCGCGCCGTGAGATTTTGCCGAGGATCGTGCGGTCTCCCGTCGAGATCTGCTTGGGCACCAGTCCGAGCCAGGCGCCGAAGTCACGGCCTTTGGAGAAGACGTCTCCAGTGCCGATCGCGGCCACCATGGCGCTCGAAATGATCGGCCCGATGCCAGGCACCGTCATCAGGCGCGAACATGCCTGATCTTGACGGGCCAGTGCTTCGATCTCGCCGGAGAGGCTATCGATGCGCTGGTCCAGCCGACGCCAGTCACCTGCCAACTCCTCGATGACACGCAACATGCGTGGCGACAGGGCATCGGTGCGCGTCGCAAGGATGGTGGGCAATTCTGTGCGCAGGAAGCCGATACCCTGGCGCACCGCGATCCCGCGTTCGAGCATGAAGGCGCGAATCTGGTTGATGATGCCGGTGCGTTGCGACACCAGGCGCTCGCGCACCCGATGCAGCGCCTGCAGATCCAGTTGCTCTACAGTCTTGGTCGCCACGAACTTCATCGTTGGGCGTTGCACGGCTTCGGCAATCGCTTCGGCATCATTGAAGTCGTTCTTCGGTCCCTTGCTATAGGGGCGGACATATTTGGCCGGCATCAGCCTGGCATCGTGACCAAGCGATGCGAGTTTGCGGCTCAAATGATGTGCGCCGACGCAGGCTTCCATGCCGATCAGGCAAGGCGGTATATTGGCGAGCCGCGCCTCCACCTGGCCACGCGACCACTTTTGCCGCAGCACGATGGCGCCGCGCGTATCGTGGCCCACGACGTGGAACGAGTTTTTGCCGATATCGATGCCGATCACGGCGATCGCAGTACTGGGTGTCTGGGACATGGCGTGCTCCTTGTCTTGGCGCCCCTGGTCAGCTTATCGCTGGCGGGGCAGGAGCACGGCCGGACCATCCCATTAGCGGATATTGCGGATATTGGTGGCTGCGGAAATCGACGTCGCTCAATGCTCACCTCCTGAGTTGCAAGCGGAACGACGCAAAGCATGAAGAGCGGCACAGAGTCGCTGCACCCATGTGCACCGTGCTTCATCCGAACAGCAGGAGAATTGCATTTTGTATAGCGCATTCGGTCAGGATAGCTGACGGTGCGCGCTGCGTTTTCTGGGCATGACGCTGACGTCCGCCGCGTTCCGTGCTATTATGTGAACATTCCAGGTCGTTCGGTCGAGCCCTGTATTGAGGTCAAAACCGATGATTGGAGCCACCATCCCCACATACTTCGTCAGTCCAAGGCGAAGCATTATGAAAGCATGATCACGTTGACGCTCGGCGCCGGCGTGCAACTCGATTTGACAGGAGAAAGCATACGCAGGTCGATTTCAACTCGCGGCAGTTCACGGCGGAGACCTGAACCGCCGCTTGATCTAAGGAGGCACTCATGAACTTCATCAACGTGCGCAGAGTCCCCACATTCACCGCAGCGATGAGACTCACCAAAGCAACGGCTTTTGCTGTAGCGCTCGTGTCCTTTGCCCCCGCGGCTGTGGCGGGAGAGCCGATTGAAAAGAAGGGGACTACTCCTTATGTGACGCACTTTATTTTTCGGCCCTTGATGAGCATTGACACCGCCGAACTCGGCAAGGCCACTACGCTGGAGGCGGTCGGGACCACTCAAAACATGAAGGGGGAGAAGATGCTGGACAAGATGTCAGCACGCTGCGTGGCGCTGAACGTCGCGTCCGGAGACAAGAAATACATTGACGGAGCTTGCGTGCTCGCCGACAGCGACGGCGACAAGATTTTCTCGACCTTCGATACTCGAGACCTCGACAAGGCCCAGCCGAAGATGGATTGTGGAACGCATATCATCACCGGCGGCACCGGTAAGTATAAGGGCATCACCGGAAGCGAACCATTTGCGTGCATAGCTATGCCTGCGTTGGCTGGCTCTGGCGATTATTTTGCGATGGACATCCCGCACAACACGTCCTGGGAAATCAAGTGATCCTGAACCCGATGTCGCCGTAAAGATGGTGTTGAGGCGGCCATCAATCGCTGAACGAGAGCCTAGCCCACCACAGCTGGGCTCTTCTTCTGTTCATGATTTAGGTCAGATGGTCCGCTCCTGTGATTACGGTGACAGTGCTGGACTGCACCCCTGAAGTGAGACACGATAATTACAGTGACAGCGGGGTTGTCACGTGCGTTACCGCACGTTGTTTTGCGCGAACGCGGTTTCGAACTCAAGAGGCGACTGATATCCGAGCGCCGAGTGCAGGCGCTCCTTGTTGTAGACCTCCGCGATGAAGCTGTTGATGTGGCGGCGGGCGTCGCTGAGGTCGGCAAAGGCTTTGCCGTTAATCTGTTCGGCCTTGAGTGTTTTCATGAAGCTTTCAGCCTTGGCGCTCCGTCGGGTAAAACACTGGCATGATGGCAGCATCGGGCATTTCCAGAGAGCTCCGCATGGCCGCTTCTCACCCTTGCGGACTTAGCCGCTGCGACTGCGACGCCAGCTTTTGACCCTGGCTGTGTGAAAACGCCGCTGCTTTGCTATGATTCCCTCGTGATTCTGCGGGGGAAGCTGATGAGGCGCTTCGTTGAGCAGGCGGATCGTGGGCAGCGGACGCATTGCCCGAATGCCTCGATGATTTCATTGACGAGAGCAACCCTGTTCGCGTGATCGACGTATTCGTCGATGCGCTCGATTTGGCCGAGTTAAGCTTCGAGGGAGTGGAGCCGGCGGCGACCGGTCGGCCGTCATACCATCCCTCGGTTCTCCTGAAGCTTTACATCTACGGCTACCTGAACCGGGTGCAGTCGAGCCGACGGCTCGAACGAGAGGCCGGACGCAATGTCGAGGCCATGTGGCTGCTGGGCCGGCTCACTCCCGATCACAAGACGATCGCGGACTTCCGCAAAGACAATGGCTTGGCGCAAGGTATGTGCACGCTTCGTCGAACTCTGCCGTGAAATGGGTCTCCTCGCGACATCGAGCGTCGCCATCGATGGCAGCAAATTCAAAGCGGCGAACAACCGGGAACAAGAACTTCAAGCGGGCGAAGGTGGAGCGGCGGCGAGCCCGGCTGGAGGAGAGCGTTGCGCGCTATCTGAGCCAACTTGACGTGGCCGACCGGCAGGAGCCGACGGAGGCGCTGGCCGCCAAGGTGACGAGGCTGACCGAGAAGCTGACGAAGCTGAAGGAGGAAATGGGCAAGCTTGCTGTCTACGAGAAGCAGATGCTTGCTTCGCTGGATCAGCAAATCTCCCTGACTGATCCCGACAGCCGCTCGATGGCAACCAGCGGCCGCGGCTCCGGCGTCGTCGGTTACAACGTGCAGGTCGCCGTCGACACCGAACATCATTTGATCGTGACGCACGAGGTGACGAACAGCGGTTCAGATCGGGCACAACTCACCAATATGGCCAAGCAGGCGAAGGCTGTTCTAAAGACCGAGACACTCGAAGCTGTAGCCGATCGCGGCTACTTCAACAGCCCGGAGATTCTCGCGTGCCACGAGGCCGGCATCACGGTAACGCTGCCTAAGCCGCAGACGTCTGGCGCCAAATCCGAGGGGCGCTTCGGTAAGCAGGACTTTGCGTATTTGCCAGGGGAGGACGCCTATCGCGGTCCAGCTGGGGAGCGACTGCCGTATCGCTACACAAGCGAAGAAGACGGCAAGATGCTGCGGCGTTACTGGACCACAGTCTGTCAAAATTGTTCGCTCAAATCGCAATGTACGACCGGGCCAGAGCGGCGGATTACGCGATGGGAGCATGAGCATCTGCTCGAGGCGGTGCAGCAGCGACTCGATGCAAACCCACAGGCAATGCGACAGCGTCGCGAGGACAGTCGAGTATCCGTTCGGCACGATGAAGGCTCGCTTGGGAGCGACACACTTCCTCACCAAAACCCTCCCAAAAGTAGCCGCCGAGATGGCACTCTCGGTCCTGGCCTATAATCTGACGTGAGTCTTGAACATCGTCGGGAGCAAGCAGCTGATGGCTGCGATCGTGGCCTGAGACCAAGCCGGTCCTAGCTTCTCACCGACTTCCCCAGGGAACGGTGTTTTTTTCACGACCAAGACCCACAGCGGACATCCGTCAAACGTCTCTCGCTCAAGCCACCACTGCTTCGAGGATGCTTGCCGCTGAATTGGTGGGCACGACCCTCGTCAGGCGAAGACCGGCTTTGCCAAGAAGTGATGCATACTCGGACTCCGTTCTTTCCTGCCCTCCCAGCAGCACCAGCATTGCCATATCGAGCATCTTTCCCTGATGAGCTGCATCGCCGGATGGAAGAACCATTTCGACGACAAGCAGCCGTGCGTCGGGGGGCATTGCCTTGCGGACGTGGCCAAGGATCGTGAGACACTGGTCCTCGTCCCAGTCATGAATGATGTGCGAAAGAATGTAGGCGTCCGCCCCGGCAGGGACGCTCTGGAAAAAATCACCAGGCACTATCGTCACCCGGTCGCTTACACCCCGGGCAGTTAGCAATGCCGGCGCGTCAGTCACGACATGCGGACGATCGAACAGGATGCCGCGCGGTCCATCATGACGGGAAAGCACAGTGGCCAGCATGTTGCCGGTCGCACCGCCAACGTCAACGATGGTCTTGAAAGCCGAAAATCCATATGCAGCAGCGACGGCAGGAGGTTCCTGATTATGGAGGCCGATCATTGTCTCGCTAAATAGCGATGCCTGCTCTGGATGATGTGCGAGATATTCGAAAAATGGCATACCGTGCGCTTTGTCAAAGCCTGGTTTGCCCGTTTGAACAGAGTATTCCATATAATCCCAAGCACCGCGCTGCCAGGCACTCCCGAAAACAAGCAGGGACGATCTTGCAGAGCCCGGCGCACCGGTCTTCAGAGCCTCGCCCAAGGTAGTCAACGCAAAACGCTGCGCCGATTGCTCTGTCAGGATGCCCAGGCTCGCTAGAGTGCGCATCAATCGATGCAGTGACGGTGCATGCACCTGCATCGGACCAGCTAGTTCCGAAGCGCTCTTCGGCCCAGATGCGAGCTGATCGGCTAGTCCCAACTTTGCAGCGACGCAAACGGTTCTTGAAGTAGCCGCCGCTCCCATTTGGATCAATTGGATGTGCGGCGGCAGCTGTTCAGGAGTATTGGCGGTCATGGCAATTCTCCAAAGCGAAAACAACCAGCATACACGGCTGCCGGGTCGCCGACTACTTCCGCCCGTGGTCCTTGGCGGACGTGGTGGCCGACGGTGCGGATGTTCCGCTTTGTCTCCAGGCGGCCATCTGCAACGTGGCGGCCCCGACGAAACACGCCTGAAACAATCCTGAAACCCGATTGTCCTGAACTCCTTTTCCGTCGGCCTCGACCAACCAAGCGATAAGGAGACAATCATGATCCAGATCGGTTCGAAGGAAGAAGTCGCGTTCCTGTTGGCGCTGTTCGGCACCCACACCCAGCCGGTCAAGCGGCCGAAGCCGAAATCACAGCAAGGCTGAAGGCGCTGATCCCATGCCCGGCTTGGCCGAATGCCAGAGCCTCTTGCGGCTCCTGATCGCAAGGGGAGATCCGAAGGCCATCCCGATCGCCAAGGGCGCCATCGATCAATATCTGAACACGGCGCCGGTCAGCGCCCGCGGGCGCGGCCTGCGTGTGCTCCAGCGCGATGCGCTCGACCAGCACGACCTCGCGGTCGGCGTGCAGCGCTCGTTTGCCGAAACGGTGGACGCTTATATCGAGCGGAAGCTGGCGGAGGAGTAGGGACGTCCGCGGCCAATGTTCCCGCACATCACCCGTTGCTCCAATACTGCCGCGCTCGCTGCCATCGAGGCGGGGCCGGCGATCTGCACTTGGGCCAGCTATCCCACACCAATAGCCGCCACATCTTCCTTATCGGCTCCGCGAGCCACGATCGTTAACCGCTCGTCGGGAGGGGCCGTTGCAGCGCCTTGGCTTCATCCCACCGCGCCCGCCAAACGTCGCGCTCCTCGTTTGTAGTTAGTATCACCGGCATCGCCTTCGGATGAATCGGCTCGACGATCGCGTTCGGCGTCGTGGTGAGGAAGCCATAGACCTGATGCGGTCCGGGAATCGGCTTTGACTTCGTGCCGCGGTCACCGTTGAAGGTCGTCCAGATGCCGGCGAACGCGAACAGCGGTCGTGCCTCGGCGAGTGCAAGCCACACGACATCTTTCTTCTTCGTCTCCTGATTGGGCTCCGGCGCATATTCGGCAAAGCCATTAACCGGCACGAGGCAGCGGCGCTCCGGCTTGAGTCAAGCGCCAATGCGGTGACGAGGTGTTGCGAATGTTGGTCACAGGCGGGCCACCAGTGCGCGGCGGCGGCGGCATGCCCCATCGCATCATCACCAGTTCGCGTTCGCCGTTGCCTACGTCCCGGATGACTGGCGCAGGGTAATCCGGAAACACGCCCGGCATCGGCGGCAGGTTGCCTTCATAACGGCGGACGATTCGGAAGAGGTCGGCGATCGCGGCCTGGTTGGTGGCGATCGAATAGAGATTGCACATAACTGCCTACTTGGAAGGTCTGACACTTGGGACTCTAGCGCTCTTCGTTTGGGTGAACCCCCACTTGTATGGCGTGATGCTCTGGGACTGCGCGTCCTGAACTCATCCCCGATACTTCTGGATCGCTCTATGGCACGACAACAGGCCAGGGCGGAGCGGATGCCGGCATCGTCTTCAAGCTGAGTTCCGGCCAGGAGGGATGGACGATGACGGTCCTCCACGTTCTGCCGGTGACAACGACGGGGCCTATCCGAACGGTGGTCTTGCGATGGACCGTACAGGCGTACTTTACGGCACGACGAGCGGCGGCGGGAAAGATGGGCTTGGCACCGTCTTCAAACTCACTCCAACTGATCACGGATGGGAGGAATCGGTGATCCAAACATTTCGGCAGTTGGATGGTTCAAATTGCTTTGGTGGATGCCTACCAATGGCGGGACTGACCTTTGGCACTGGCGGAACGCTGTATGGCACGACAGGCGGCGGCGGCAAATTTGGCGGGGGTGTCGGGTTTTCGCTGACGCCATCTGTCAGCGGCGAGTGGTCCGAACAGGTGCTCTATCATTTCAAGCGCGAAGTTGGCGATGGGCAGGTCCCGAACAGTCGGCTCGTTGTCGGGGAATCCGGCGCACTTTACGGCACGACCAAATCCGGGGGCGACAAGCCCGATATGAACGGTTTTGGCACGGTCTTCAAATTGGTCCCTACACCGACAGGCTGGCGTGAGGTCGTGCTGCATTGTTTTACGGGGATCCGCCGATGGCGGAAGGCCGACAGGAACATTGATACGCGACGCTTCCGGAAACGTGCTTGGCACGACCGAAGGTGGCGCAAGGAGCGGTGTGTCCAACGACGGTACAGTATTCAAGATCGCTGCCGCGGGCATGTTCGGAAGTTAATCCGAGGTCGCCTATTGGGCCCTTCTCAGATTCGCGAAAGGTGAAATCCGATGTCTGCTTCTGAGTTAGATGCGGCAATCGCAGTACGCGCGCGTAGCGGACGTTTCAGCTGTCCCGAGTCGTCCAATGGGCCACTTCTTCCAAGGCATCTGATGTGCGAACGGTAGCAGCCTTCAGATCAGGTCATTCATTGCCTTCAGCCTGAACCTGCGGTTTCTTCGGGCTCTGAAAGCTCTCGCTCAGCGACGCCAGTGCAGTCTTCAGCTCGTCAGGGATAGATGTGAGATCCTTAAATTCATCGAAGGCATGCGCGACGCGCTCATTCGCTGATTTCTCGAACGGTTCGAACCCTTCAGAAATGCGCGCTCCCGCGCCAAGATCGCTGGAGGCGCCCATTGGCACGAGCAAGAGGAGTGCAGTCCCGACGATGCCGATTTTGCGGATGCGGGGGATCGGCGGCGGCTCCACGAGGCGGTCGTTGGCCATGGTCGTTACCTCAAGGCGTACTGTGCCGCCATCATGCCGCTCGTGGCGCACAAACGGTAGACCGTGCGCGTACCATTAAGAGGTACTCAAAGCAGGGGCGGTTTCTTATCTAGCTATCAGAGAAGAGACGGCCAGAATTTCTTGCAGAGGCCCCGATCAGCATGGCAAACAATGACCGTGATTCCCTTTCGAAGCCGCCGCACATTCCTAGGCTGGCTCACAATCTTAGGCGCGTCAGCCGCGAGCGTTTTCGCGTTTGTTGCCGTCGCAAAGTTCTTGGCCTGGCCAGATACGCCTCGCGCGACACCGCGCTATGACGGAGTATCTCAAGCAATCGAGGTGATCGACGGCGAGACCGTAAGGATTGAAGGTAGGACCTACCGTCTTGTCGGCTTTAACACTCCAGAAACGGGCGATCTGGTTCGTTGCGACGACGAGCCGAAAAGAGCGGGTGCCGCTACTCATCGGCTGAAAGCTCTCATCGCAACGAGCGATGCGCGCTTAAGCCGCGTCGCTTGCGCAACGGAGGTGGTCATTTCGGGGCGACCATAATCGGTGGCGGCTCAGCCGCGCTCAAATGTACTCTCATTGCAGCTTGTTCTTCGGAAAGCCTCTTTTCGAGGTATTGCCGTTCAACCTCACTCAACTTGGTCTTGAGCAAGCGCCGATACCGATCGATGTTGTTCTTATGGGTCCGTAGACGAGCAATTCTTTCTTCGGTCATCGTCCATCTCCCGACGGGCGTAGTCGCAATTATTTTCTGTAAAAATGAAGGGGTTAACCCCACCTCGATAGTGGCAGCCCAAGCAGTCCGGTCAAGATGAGAACGCGACTAGTCGCCCAAAGGCAGAGTTCTGCCATAACAAAGCATACGCGATTGCTGCTCGTCAAAAATGCTTGGCAGCAAGAAGCCCGAGCAGAACCGTGCCCGAGACGACGGATACTGCGACCATATTAATCAGGTTTCGCGTGGCACCGATAGCATCGGTGCCGAGGAGGATGGCAACGAGCGCGCTTTTGATTTCTTGCGTTTTGACGTTTGTGGCGTTGTTTTGTAGGCATTGCATTTCTGAGATGGCGGGCCAGGCCGCCATGCGGCCTGACCCTGGCGCTTCCCTGTCGGGATTTGTCCCCGATCTGCAGCCACCATTGCATGCTCGCGGACGAGAAGGCTTAAGGGATCTGGTAAACCAAAGCGGACCGGAGCTGATGGCTTATGAATTCACGATGTCTATTGCGCGGAAAGGAGAGCCAGGCCTTTGCCATCTCGGTGACTATATCAACCGAGGCCTGCTCAAGGCAGCGTGAAACCGTGCGCCGGTACCGCAAGTCTATGGAAGGTCGAGCCGATTTCGGAGGAAGTTGTTCCATGGACGAAGTGATCTTGCGCAAATTGGAGGAACGTCTCGGACCGCTCCATGCCAGACAGCGATTGGGTATCGAGACGGACCACGAGGCACAAATCTTCGGCCGAGGCCTCCTCTCCTTTCACATAAGGAGCTGGTATCCAGTCCATTCGGTCATTCGAACTGCGCTTAAGCTGACCGGTCTCTACTGGCGCGGACACCGAAATACAGGAAGCATTCTCGTCAAACGCAATGATGTTATATTCAAGGAGTTGCCACCGCTTTTCGACGGCTTCACCATACTCCACCTTAGCGACATGCATGTGGACATGAATGAAGCTGCCATGCAGCGCCTGATCGAACTCGTCGGCGACATGCGCTACGATCTATGTGTTCTAACCGGCGACTATCGGGGGAAGAACTTTGGACCGTTCGAGGCAACCTTGAACGGCGTCGCACGACTGCGAGCTCATCTAAAGGAGCCCGTTTATGGAGTTCTGGGCGACCATGATACCATCCAAATGGTTCCGGGGCTGGAGGCCATGGGAATACGTATGCTGCTCAACGAGAGTGAGGCGATTGTGCGCGGCGATCAGCAAATCTATCTAGCCGGGATCGATGACGCCCACTGCTTCAAGGCCGACGATATCGAAAAGGCTGCATTGCAAATCCCGTATGGCGAGTTCTCCATTTTATTGTCACATACACCGGAGATCTATCGTCAGGCGGCTCATGCCGATTTTAAGTTGTTGCTGAGCGGGCATACGCACGGTGGGCAGATCTGTCTGCCAGGATCTATTCCGATCATACTTGATGCAGTATTGCCTCGACGGATGGGGGCAGGAGCTTGGCGGTATCACGACATGGCTGGTTACACCTCTGTGGGCGCTGGATCGAGCGTCGTTCCTGTTCGTCTCAACTGTCCACCAGAAATCACCCTGCACTGCCTTCGTTTGGGCTAACGGGGGCTAATATGGTTCGTCGCGCAGGTGGGCTCGGAATAGAAAACGAGACAGAAGTAGCGCGCCGATAAAAAAGATCCCGATGCCAAGCGCTATGTCTGCGATCGTCAATGAAAGCGCGTCGCGGCATGCCAGCATCGGAAATAGGGATTCGGGAACCTGATCGAGCCCGAGCGCCTGGCTGCTCGGCGGGTAGTTTAGGCGGCGCTTCACGAAACTGGAGAACAAATCGCCCGCCATAGTCGCGCCCGCTACGATTGCACCGATCGTCAGATCCAGACCGATAAGCGGGGCGCTTGCTGTCGTGATGAGGACTGAAATCAAAATACCGCGGATGGTTTTCGATGGCCCAAACAACGGCCTCCCATCAAAAAATACGGTGCCGGTATCCAGCGGAAAGGAAAAACGTGGGCCAAAAATCTTCTTTGCAACGATCGGTGCGCCGTTCGCTAACGTCATTAAAACTAATAATTGCAGAATATGCAGAAGTTGCATTTCTTCAGCTTAGCTTATAGTTGCTCATCCTTGAAGCCGTCGCTGCTCGGCTGCGCCGACGTGATCGAATAGCGATGCAGTTTGCTGCAGTGCACGAGCCAAATGACCCAGCGCGACATTCAATGGAAGCGTGGGAATTAGCCACTGTCGGGTTGACCTTGGCCTCATGAGAATTCGCCATATCTGCCCGGAGGCCGTTCGAAAGGACTAGCTGGTGGACGAAGACATTCTGCACAAACTCGAGATCCGTCTCGGGCCGCTCCACGCCCGGCAGCGATTGGGGATTGAAAGAGATCACGAAGCTCAGGTATTTGGCCAGGGCCTCACATTTTTTCACCTTGAAAACTCATCTTGGGCCGAGTGGATCATTCGAAATGTTCTGAAGGCAACAGGGCTCTACTGGCGTGCACGACAGAACGCAGGACGCATTCTCGTCAAACGAAACGAAATGAGGTTTAAGACATTACCGCCCCTCTTTGAGGGCTTCACCATTCTGCACATTAGCGACCTTCACGTGGATATGAATGAAGTTGCCATGAGCAGGCTCATCGAGCTGGTTGGCAGCATGCAGTACGATGTGTGTGTCCTTACTGGCGATTATCGGGGGCGGACTGTTGGGCCGTTCCAGCCCGCGCTGGATGGCGTCGCGCGAGTGGCAACTCATCTGAAACAGCCAATCTATGCGGTGCTCGGCAACCACGATACGATTCAAATGGTCCCAGGGCTTGAAACTATGGGCATTCGCGTGCTGCTCAACGAATGCGAAACAATCGTTCGCAAGGACCAACGGATCTATCTGGCGGGAATCGACGATGCACATTTCTTCAGAGTGGACAACATCGAAAAGGCCGCTCTCTCGATACCCCGCGGTGAGTTCTCGATCTTGTTGTCTCACACACCGGAGGTCTATCGTCAGGCTGCGCATGCCAACTTTGATCTGATGCTGAGCGGACACACCCACGGCGGTCAGATTTGTCTCCCCGGATCCATTCCCATCAAGCTCGAGGCGGTGCTACCAAGACGGATGGGGGCTGGGCCTTGGCAGTACAGAGATATGACCGGCTATACTTCCGTTGGTGCGGGCTCGAGCGTCGTTCCCGTGCGCCTCAATTGCCCGCCGGAAATTACCTTGCACAGTCTACGCCGCGGCTGACGCTGACCTCATACGGTTCATCACGTACATGAGCCTGAAACAAGAGTCAGGAGGGAAGTAGCTCGCCGACTAAAAATGCCCCAACACCCGAGGCAGCTCTCGGCAACCGAGACTTCCTTCTAAACCGGCCTATGGCACCGGTGAAGGGGAGAATGGCAGCGTGCTGCCTGATATTTCGTTTCGAAGTATTTCCTGCTTTCCCACGCTGACGCCGTTTTCGAAACGAGGCTCGAACAAGTCATAGGCCAATGTAAGGTTGGGTCCTGCGAATAGCTCCTCCACGGCACGAAGGTGCTGGGCGCAGTCATTCAACTCGCAATCTGCTCAATGCATAAGTCTCTTCTGGCCCGAACGCGAAGCACAGACCGGCTCTGAAATCGTCCGGTTGTCGCGGTAGAGCGGACGCAACCGGCGGCGGTCAGGACGGCGCCTGTTGACCCTGGCTGTGTGAAAAGCCACGAGTCGATTCCTCCGTTTCCTGATGGGGGATACGGGTGGGACGCTTCGTTGAAGGCGCGGACAGATCCCAGCTGACGCTCTTGCCGGAATGTCTGGAGGATTGGGTAAGCGAGGACAACGCGGTCCATGTGATCGATGTGTTCGTCGAGGCGCTCGACCTGCATGGAATGGGGTTTGAGCGTGCGATCGCCAAGGAGACGGGCCGGCCCCCTATCATCCGGCAGTCCTTCTTGAAGCTTTACATTTACGGTTACCTCAATCGGGCGCAGTCCAGTCGCCGCCTGGAACGTGAGGCGTGCCGCAATATCGAGGTGATGTGGCTGATCGGCCGCCTAGCTCCCGATCATAAGACGATCGCCGATTTCCGGAAGGACAATGGTGCGGCGATCCGGAAGGTTTTTGCGAAGTTCATTGCACTATGCCGGCAAATGGGCCTGTTGCAGACCCCAAGCGTCGCAATCGACGGCAGCAAGTTCAAGGCGGTGAACAACCGCGACCGCAACTTCACGCATGCCAAGATGGCGAGGCGGATGGCGCAGATCGAGGAAAGCGTCGGTCGATATCTGCGTCAACTCTATAGCGCCGATCGGCAGGAGCCATCGGAAGCGATCAGCAAAGATCGCTCGGCTGAAGCAGGAGATGAGCCGCCTGGAAGTGCTTGATGCGCAGATGCGCAACACGCCGGATCAACAGATGTCGCTCACCGATCCGGATGCCCGTTCGATGGCCACCAGCGGACGCGGATCGGGCGTCGTCGGCTACAATGTCCAGGTCGCAATGGACACCGAAACACCATCTGATCGTTACGCACGAGGTTATAAACGTCGGCAACGACCGTGGCTACTTCGACGGAGAGGAGATATTAGCCTGCGAAGAGGCTGGCGTTGCAGTCACCTTGCCCAAGCCCATGACGTCGAACGCCAAGGCGGAGGGCCGGTTCGGCAAACAGGACTTCGCCTACCTGTCTGATGAGGACGTCTACCGCTGCCCATCCGGCCAGCTGCTGCCCTATCACTACACCAACATCGAGCATGGAATGACGCTGCGCCGTTACTGGTCGACAGCGGCGTGCCAAGGCTGGGCCATCAAGAGCCAATGTACGCCGTCCAAGGAGCGCCGCATCACGCGCTGGGAGCATGAGCACGTGGTCGAGGAGGTCCAGAGACGGCTCGATTCCAATCCGGACGCCATGCGGACGCGGCGCGAGACGGTCGAGCATCCCTTCGGCACGATCAAGGCCCGCATGGGCGCGACCCACTTCCTGATGAAGCGCCTACGGAACGTGGCCGCCGAGATGGCGTTGCATGTCCTCGCCTATAACCTCACACGGGTGATGAACATCGTCGGCAGACCGAGCCGGATTGCAGCTATCCGCGCAAGCTAAGGGACGGATAAGGGCGTCCAAAAGCGGCAAAGCACGGCGCTATAGCGATCTTGGCCGCCTGTTAGACGATCCGACGCCAAAACATCGGCGGCCTGCACCTATTGCCAACCACGGTCGCTTCCGAATTATCCGTTTCCACACAACCAAGACCCGAAGCGGCCATTTGACTCCTTGAACGAACTGCTATTCGACGTTCGGTCCTTCGTCGCTGCCGCCTGATCTTACTGATAGTTCTTTTCTATGAAGCCACCGCCGCGCAATGGTTTACGTATCGTCGTCGAGCTGGCCTTAGCCTGACCGGACTCACCGCGACCACAGCCGTACTCGTCACATATGAAGCCGACATAGTCCGGTTCCTCCGCCAAGCCATACACCTTCACCAGATTGCCTCCGACGACGACCCGCATCCGATGGACCACGCGACCGTCGTCGGATCGGGCAGTCACAACAGTTTCGCCCGACGCGAGCCCCCTAAAGGTGAATATACGGTCAGACTGCGGCGTGATCTCCACGATGTTGTCCACAGGCGTACCGATATCCTTCACAGCATCGTCAAAGTGGAAGATTCGTATCTGACCGGGCTGTAGCCTGATCGTGTCTTCTGCTGGGATGGAGACTTCTTCCGGCGGCTGGGCGAACGCGCCGTGGGGCAGCAGCATCAACGTTACAATTGCACAGCATCGCCAAAATCCTGAAAACAACATAAGAGAACCCTCCTGAAATATGTCAACCGGCTTCCGGCACGCGGACTGACGCCGTTCTCACCGTTTGAAGTCTGGGTCGTGGCAGATCAGTCGGGTCGGCATCTCCCTTCCTAGTTCGGACACTAGCCTGCCATCGTGCCGCGGGATGTACTGCAGCCGCTCAGTAAAATCGCAACAGCTTCTCGTCCTATTGCGATCAGCTTCGCGTTCCGCGCGAGTTTCGTATTTGTACGCTGTAGCAAACTGCGCTTCAGAGCTAGTTCGAGGCTGAGCCGCCGCCACGCCCGTGAAGGTCAGGAAACTCAGTCCGATCGCAAGCCAGCGCATCACCAAATCCTCACCATTGGCCCTTGTCATTTGCCTGCATCATGCCGATCGTCGCGAACAAGCGGTAGATCGAGCGCCTACCATTAAGAGGTACTCAAACAGAGGCGCTTTTGATGCCGTCAGAGTGGCGTCGGGCTACACTTAGGTGCTTCGCCGAAGCCAGGCCCAAAGCAGCAAGATAGCTAGGATGACCATCATCCCATTCCGAGGCTGGCCGAATGTTCCCAGGGCGGACCACCATCCTATGGGCGCTCGACGCCGCCTCGGTTTGGGCGGCCTTTTACATTATCAGTCCCACCTTCGAGACGTCGCCTTCTGGCCCTTCGCTGACAAGGAGGGTAACTGACCTTGCGTCCACTCGTGAATGCGAGCCGGACCTCCTGGAGGGTGTGCTGGCAGCCAAGGTTTGACTCGTCGGGCAAAACACTGGCAGAAGGCATCGTCGAAGAGTTCGGTTCAGCCCGCGCGGAGCAATCCGTCGCGGGAGTTTTATTTCCGGAGAGGCGATTGCTTTTTTGGTATGAGGTTTGAAATGGGAAGGTTGAAGAGAAGGACTGAATTGTATCTCCCCGTCGCGCAGCATGTCGTCAGCGACGGTTTCAGGGCGCAAACGCTGGCAGACATTGAGGCGTTGGCAAGAACCAAGACGGGAAGCCGCCCTCAACGTGCTCGCCGCAATCATGCTGAGAGAGACAGCAAATGCGTTTGCGCACGTTGCTGCCGCGAATGCGATTCTCGATCGAGGTTGGGGTAAGCCGGTGCAGCCTTTGACCACTGACAATGCACCGCTCGAATTGCTGCATCGGATCGAACGCGTCATCGTCCATCCGGACCATTCATCGGCAATCGCTGACGAGATTGACGAAGCGGAGCCTCCGGAGGCGTCGCAAAGCATCTTGCCTCCCGAGAAGAAGTTGCAATGACCGGATTCCACGGCGATTGTCTTCGCGAAATCAGGTTTGACACGTCGGGCAGGACACTGGCAGAAGGGCATCATCGAAATGAATTTGGATCAAGCCCGCGGGGATGCCGCGGGCTTTGTTCGTTTCGATGGGGTGGATGAGCTCGGTTTGCTATGTCGCGACAGGCGGCCCAAACCATAGTGTCAGCGCGGCCGCAAGGCCGCGCTGACGTTCGTCGCCCACCCACGCCACATGTCCGTCGGGCCGCACCAATACGGCTTCAGGCGCTGCGACCGGCCCGATCGCTGGAAGCTCCCAAGGGCCCTCGTAGCTGGTGTCGACGACGCCGACGCGATCCGCCCAGGGTGCGATGTCGGTGCAGTCCGGCTTGCCAAAATTGAGCAGCAGGGGACGCGCGCTCTGCAGCTGGGTGAATAGTCTCTGCGAACCGCCTGGTGTGACGAGGTCGAGGTCGGGCATGCGGCGTCCGAGCAGCGGATGGCCCTCGCCGAGACCGTAGCGAATGTCGAGGCCGCTCATCATCGCGCCAAAGCGCTTGCGCGGTTCGTCCATGCCGAGCAGGTCGGACACCACCTCACGCGCGGCCTTGAGGCTGTCGTCGCCGCGGCGGAGCAGGGCGATTTGCGCCATGGTGTTGCGCAGCACGCGCGCGGCAACGGGATGGCGTTCGGCATGATAGCTGTCGAGCAGGCTGCCGGGGGACGTGCCCTTGACGACCTGCGCCAGCTTCCAGCCGAGATTGACGGCGTCCTGCAGGCCGGTGTTGAGGCCTTGCCCACCCACAGAGTGATGGATATGTGCGGCATCGCCGGCGAGCAGCACGCGTCCCCTGCGATAGGAGGCGGCCTGCCGCGCCGCATCGGTGAAGCGGGAGATCCAGGCGGGATTCTTGAGGCCGAAGTCGGTGCCGTAGACGGCGACGAGGGCCTCGCTGAGATCGGAAAACGTGGGCTCGCCGCTGCGGTCGAGTGTCGCTTCCGTCACGACGACCAGCACGCGCCCGCTCTCCGTTTTGCTGAGGCCGTGAAAGCCGAGCGCGTCGTGACGCAGGCCCCAGGCCGGCGCCTCGCTTATCTCGACCTCGGCCATGAGGTTGCTGAGCGTGGGACCAGAGCCGACGAAATCGATGCCGGCGGTCTTGCGCACCAGGCTGCGGCCGCCGTCGCAGCCGACCAGATAGTTCGCCCGCAACGTCTCGCCGCCGGACAGCGCGACGTCGACGCCGGTCTCGTCCTGAACGAAGCCCGTCACCTCGAAGTTCCGATAGATCGGGACCGCGAGCTCCTCGACCCACGCGGCCAGGATGCGCTCGATGTGGCTCTGCCGCAGCGCCAGTCCGTAAGCGTGCCGGGTCGGGAGATCGCTGATGTCGAGCCTGGTCCAGGCGAAGCCGGCGAGCTGGACGATCTGCCCTTCGCGCAGGAAGCGATCCGCGACGCCGCGCTGATCGAGGATCTCAATGGTGCGCGCGTGCAACCCGCCGGCGCGCGTGCCGACGAGGGCCTGATCCGCGCGCCGCTCGACGATGGCGACGTCGACCTCCGCGAGCGCGAGCTCGGCGGCCAGCATCAGGCCGGTCGGGCCGCCGCCGGCGATCACCACGGCATGGTCGGTCAGCGCCGAGTTCCGGGCGCGGGTTTGCTCGATCCGGCCGCGCGAGCGGGATGTCGGAAGCAGTACGGGCATGTCGTGATCCCTCGACTTGTTGCTGGGGCGGGGGTTCTACGCGAAGGTCGGGGACTTGAAGCAAGCCCCTCGCGCACCACATATCTAAGTGGGAGGAAGGTTGTCCTTCTTTTGCGGCCCTCGGTGTCTGACACGTCGGGCAAGGCACTGGCAGAATGCCAACATCGAGACGAGTTTGATTGACCCGCGCGGAGAGCATCCGCCGCGGGTTTTTTCGTTCTCGATTTCGGAATCGGACGGCGGCAACGCATTGCGGCCACGCACTCGTCAAACCTGGAGCGCCGATCGGCGCGCCGTCGTCCGAACCATTGCTGGCCGTCCACGCGCGAACGTCGGCCCGCGGCGAGAGCAACGTGCGCCGCGCCGCTGCGACCTTTGGGATGCGGAGATCGGGCACTGGTACGAGCCGGGCAAGCTGATGGGCTTATTGCGTGGCGCTCTATTTCGCAAAGCTCCTGGTCTGTTCTTGGCTTTGGCTCCACTGATGCTCTGGCGGGCTTTGCGCCGATTACCGCCAATCTCGTGGTTTCCTTCTACTTCGCCAAGCGCGGCTTTGAAAATGTTGCAAGGATCATCAAGCGGTGAAGATGCCGGAAGACGAAATCAAGGCACTTGTCGCCGAAACGCTGGCTGAGCAACACAGATTCCAGCAGGAGAGCATCGATGCGATCGTATTGAAGGCGGTGGCGTCGGTGCTGGCTTCTTTTGGAATCGAAGATGATGACCGGAAGGAGCTGCGGGCGGATTTTCAGCACCTGCGACGCTGGCGGAAGAGTGTGGAGCAGGCGCAAAGCTACACATTCAAGGTGGTGATCACGGTGATTGCCACCGGTCTGATGGGGGCTGTCTGGCTCGGCGTCAAGGTCGTATTGGGCAAATAGATGTACACGGCGCGAGGCCGCCGTCGTTCGCGCTCAGGAGCAGCCAGTCCCGTTGGGCAACCGATGTATGGGGCATTCGATGTACAGAATTCGCATGGTCCATGCGGACGACGAGGAGACCGCCGAGACCCTCGGCGATCTGCACCGGCTCACATTCTTCGATTGTGCCGTCATGCCGCAATTCGAGTTGGGTACGTTGTGGCTCGCCTATCACAATGATGATCCGGTCGCCTTCGCCGGCGTTCTGACGTCGACGTATGCGCGAAACAGCGGGTACTTCTCCAGGTCGGTGTCCTACGTCGACATTGGGGGCGGGGGTTCAACTCAGGCTGATGCGGGCGATCGAGGCGAGGGGGCGGCGCATCGGATGTGGCAGCATCGTCTCGGATACAACGGACAACCCGGCTATCGGCTCTATGAGCCCGAGGTACCCTGGACTTGGTCGCATACGCTTTACTGGCGAAAGCGGCTGCGCTGAGTTGGGGAGCCGGTGTTTCCCGTGATGCGGAACGCGGCGTTCGCGGCGTAGAACTGGGCGCGCGAGACGCGGTGCAGGCCTGCACGCCCATAATGTCGAGAGGCCCGGCAGCTTGACAGCTGCCGGGCCCTTTTTGCGTTTTCAGACGATGTGGCTGAAGCACTTGCGAAGTCGGCGGCGCCGGGCTTTAAGTTTCCCCTTGCAGGAAATTCGGCGATTATAAGCCGATGTAAGGGAGCGCTATCGATGTCCACCAAGCCTCAATTGCCGGAACGTTCGTCGCGAGTGGCGGGAGGGCCTACGGCGCTCGATGGTCTGCTGGTCGTCGATTTCACGCGGGTGGTTGCTGGGCCGGCGTGCACCCAGACGCTTGCCGATTTCGGCGCGCGCGTCATCAAGATCGAGAACCCGGACGGCGGCGACGACACGCGCGCGTATGAACACGCCGAAACCGGCGGCGAGAGCGCCGCTTATCTGAGCCTGAACCGCAACAAGCGCGGTATCGCACTCGACCTCGCCGTGCCCGAAGCTCGCGAGATCGCGCTGGATCTGATCCGCAAAGCCGACGTGGTCGTCGAGAATTTTTCGAGCGGGGTCATGAAGAAATTTGGCCTCGACTACGAAGCGGTCGCGCCGCGCAATTCTCGGCTGGTCTATTGCTCGATTTCCGCCTATGGGCGCACCGGGCCGTTCGCTTCGCGTCCCGGTTTTGACCCGATCACACAGGCGGAAAGCGGCTTCATGTCGCTCAACGGATTTGCCGACGGTCCTCCAGTCCGCACCGGCCCGCCCATCGTGGATATTGCGACCGGGATGACGGCCTGCAACGCTATCCTTCTGGCCCTGCTGGCGCGGGATCGGTTCGGCCGCGGCCAGCATGTCGAGGTGGCCCTGTTCGACATCGCCATGGCGATGACGAGCTTCTACGGCATGGCCTATCTGATCAACGGTGAGAACCCCGGACGGTTCGGCAATTCGCCGAGCGGGTCTCCCACCGTCGGCGTCTACGAGGCTTCCGATGGACCGCTCTACATGGCCTGCGCCAACGACCGGCTCTATCGCCGGCTGGTCGTCGAGGTGCTGAACCGGCCCGACCTCATCACCGATCCGCAATTTGCGACGCGCAAAGCACGCTCCGAGAACAAGGAGCTCTTGCGGGCAGCCATTGCGGAGGTCTTTGCGAGCGATACCCTCGAGAACTGGATGGCGAAAATGAAGCTGGCCAACATTCCGGTCGGCTATCTCCGCACCGTCGAAGAGGGCTTTAACGCGCCCGAGGCCCGCGACCGCCATCGCTTGAGCCGGATTCCGCATCCTACGGCGGACTGGGTCCCCAACATCGAAACGCCGATTTCCATGAGTCTGACCGGCGCGATTGATCCGGTTGCCGCCCCCCTGTTGGGCGAGCATACCGAGAACGTCTTGCGCGACACGCTGGGTTACGACCAGCGTCGGATCACGGAGCTCACCCAGAGGGGGGTCTTTGGATCCGGCAAGCCCGGGGTTTGAGCCCGAGTGGTTAACCTTGAGGGGCGGGCTCGCGGCGTACCGATCGCTGCTTTGCGACACGGCTGGTCGCGACATCGCATCCTTTCAAGCAGCCCGGGTTCAGGGCGACGCCATTGTGTTAGTGTTGCATCGGCTTGATTTGGCAAGGTTCCCGCCGCATAAGTGTGGGAAAGCGAGGGATGCGAATGGCGCCTGGTCAAGAACCCAGTGTAGGCCAGCCTGCGGGGCCGGAATCCGGCGAACGCGCCTATGCGGCAATGATCGCGAAGGCTCGGGCGCTCGTGCCACGACTGCGAGAACGGGCGGCCCGAACCGAAGAGCTACGCTACCTTCCGCCGGAGACCGAACGGGATCTGCACGACTCCGGCCTGTTCCGGATGCTCCAGCCCAAGCGCATTGGTGGCGCCGAACTCGACTATGTCGCCCTGATTGATTGCGCCGATCTTCTCGGACAAGCGGACGCGTCGGCGGCCTGGAATCTCGCCAATCTGGCGAGCCATCACTGGATGCTCGGCATGTTCGAGCAAAAGGCGCAGGATCTGGTCTGGGGCAGCGACCCGGATGTGCTGATTGCATCCTCATTCATCTTTCCTGCGGGCCGCGCCACGAGGGTCGAGGGCGGATACCAATTGCACGGAAGCTGGCCGTTCTCCTCGGGCGTTGCGTCTTGCGAATGGAACATGCTCGCAAGCGTGGTTTCCTCTGATGACGAAGCAGACGGCATCGAATACCGGATCTTCTTGCTTCCGAAACATGACTACAAGGTGCTCGACACCTGGAATGTCGCAGGATTGCGCGGTACGGGGTCTTGCGACGTGGAGGTCAGGGAGGCCTTCGTGGCCGACCATATGACGGTTGCCGTCGGTGAGCTTGCCGGCGGCCCGACGCCCGGAAGCAAGGTCAATCCCAATCCGTTATACGCGCTACCCGTGTTCTCGCTGTTTCCCTACGTCCTGTCCGGCGTCGCGCTGGGGAACGCGCAGGCGTGCCTGAACGACTATATCGAGGTCGTCCGTCATCGCATTTCCACCTACAACCGCGCCAAGCTGAGCGATTTCCAAAGCACGCAGATCAAGATCGCGGAGGCCTCGGCCAAGATCGACGCTGCACGTCGGACCATGCGTTCGGCGTGTATCGATGCCATGGAGGATGCACGACGCCGCCACATTCCAGACATGGCGACCAAGACCAGGTACCGACGTGACGGTGCTTTCTCGGTCAATCTATGTACCGACGCGGTCTCAATGCTATTTGCGGCGAGCGGGGCGCGCGGGCTCTTCACGGCGGGCGTGTTGCAGCGGCAGTTTCGCGATGCGCACGCGATCAACTCGCATCTCGCATTCAATTTCGATGCGGCCGGGACCAATTATGGACGCGTGGCACTGGGCCTGCCGTCCGAGAATCTCACGCTGTGAGGCCGGCCGATGAATGATCTGCCGAAGCAGCCGGCCGTTCCAGATCCAGCCAACGAGCTCGCGAGCGACAGCTCGCCAATTGATCCCCGTGATTTTCGCAGCGCGCTCGGCACCTACGGAACAGGCGTCACGATCATCACTGCCGTGGCCCCCGACGGAAGACCCTATGGCATCACCTGCAATTCCTTTGCATCGGTCTCCTTGAATCCTCCTCTCGTCCTCTGGAGCCTCGGAGTTTATTCTTCGAGCCTGACCGTGTTTCAGAACGCGAGCCATTTTGCCGTCCACGTGCTCGGCGCTTCGCAACAGGCGCTCGCAAATATATTCGCGAAATCGTCCGACGATAAATTCGCTGGCGTCGACTGGACGCCGGGGCTCGGCAACGCTCCCGTGCTTGCCGAGAGCGTCGCCAATTTTCAATGCCGTTCCGTCAACCGCTATTATGGCGGCGATCATGTGATCTTTCTTGGGGCGGTCGAGGCCTATGCCTACAATGCCAAGGATACATTGCTGTTTGCACGCGGGGCGTATGGCCGGTTCGTGGCCAACGATGAACGCAAGAAAACACCGTAACGCGTTTCAGGTCGCACCCTGTGGCTCAATATTCTGTTGCTGAAAGCTTGTAGATCTCCAGCGCGTCCGCATCCGCGCCTCGCGCGGCCTTGGCCAGCCTAAAGAGCTGTCCCGCAAGCGTAGCCATCGGCACCGGTGTCGACGTCGTCTGCGCGACATCGGCAACCGTATCGAGGTCCTTGAGCATCGTGGCGATATGGCCGAGCGGCGGTGAGTGAATGCCCTGGACCATCCTCGGGACGAAGAGCTGAAGCGGGATCGAATCCGCAAAGCCGCCCGCGAGCGCTTCGGGCAGCCGATTGGCATCAATTCCGGCGTTCACGGCGAGACGCGTTGCTTCCGCGAGAACGGCCATCGCGCATCCGACGATCACCTGGTTGCAGAGCTTTGCGGTCTGACCGGCGCCGGTGGGGCCCATGTGAGTGAACCTGCGGGCCATAGTCAGCACATAGGGCCTCACCCTCTCGATGTCGGAAGCGTCTCCACCGGCCATGATGGCAAGCGTGCCTTCCTCGGCGCCCTTGGTGCCACCGGACACCGGTGCATCGATCCAGCCTGCGCCGTTCGCAGCTTTCAGTCGCGTTGCGAGGTCGCGCGCGGCGTCGGGATGGATTGACGAGAAGTCGACGACGAGCTTGCCCGCGCCGGGAGCGGTTGAAAGACCTTCGGCTCCGAAAATCACCTCTTCCACGGCCGCGGCATCCGTCACGCACATGAAGACGATGTCCGAGCTCGCCATAACGTCGCGGGGCCTGGCTCCGTGCCTTGCGCCAGCTTCGACGAGTGGAGCGACCTTGCCCTCTGATCGGTTCCAAACACTGACCTGATAGCCGGCCTTGAGCAGGCGCCGGGTCATGGGCGTTCCCATGAGTCCAAGGCCGAGATAGCCGAACCGCTCGTCGCGTTGCGGGTTTGCCTTGCTCGCATCAGCCATAGGTTGCTTCCTCCTGTCGCAGCACAACGTCACGCGACCGCCGCTTTACCATACATGGCGCGTCCCGCGGCGAAACCGGACCGCTTGCATGGCTTGCCTGATTGTTTGAACCATGAAACATTTGGGCCGGTCGGGTTGGGTGGTGCCGGTCGGCGCCGGAGCAACGGAGTGGGCGCGATGCGAACGGTTTCGAGGTTGATGCTGGCGACGGGGGCGGTGGCGGCCCTGATTACGGGCGCAAGCCCCTCACGGGCGCAGCAGACGATCCGCGTTGGCTGGACCATCCCGGCCGAGGAATCCAAATACTGGATGATGCGCAGGCCGGCTGAATTTCCCAATATCGGCAAGACCTACAACATTGAATGGACCCAATTTCAGGGCACCGCGCCGATGACGCAGGCATTGGCGGCAGGCGCACTGGATTGCGCGACGCAGGCACCGCTGTCGCTCTCCAACGGCGTGGTCGGCGGCAATCTCAAGGCTTACATCGTGGCTCAGCACGTCTTTGAGAAGCCCGGCGGCTTCTCGGTCTACTGGGCTGTCATGGATGACTCGCCAATCAAGACCATTGCCGATCTCAAGGGCAAGACCGTCGGCATTTCCGTGATCGGCGGCGGCACGCAAGGGCCTTTCAACCTGCTCCTGAAGCAGAATGGCGTCGATCCGGCCAAGGATATCAAGCTGGTCGAGGTCGGCTTTGCCGTCTCCGAGGACGCGTTGCGCCAGGGCCGCGTCGACGCGGTCAACATGAATCAGCCGTTTGCCGCCCGCGCTGAAGCAAAGGGTGGCACAAGGAAACTGTTCTCGCTGTCCCAGGCGATGCCGAACATCGTGCACATCCTGGAAGCCTGCCGTGCCGATTTCGTCGACAAGAACCCGGAGCTGGTCAAAGCCTATGTCCGCGACATCACTTCGGGCATGAAGAAGGCGCTGGCGAACCGCGAAGAGACCCTGAAGGTCGTGTCCGAGGTGCTGAAAGCGCCTGTTCCGGTGCTCGAGACCTACCTGCTCAAGGACAACGACTTTGGTCGCGATCCGGGGGCGGCGCCGAACTTCCCCGCGATCCAGAAGATGCTGGACATATACGCGGAGACAGGAATGCTGCCGAAGCTGGACGTCGCACAATTCAAGCATCCGACGATCGTCGCACCGCTGCAATAAGTGTTCGCGCCGTCTTTTGAGAGACGAAGTGGCAATGTCCCGCCGCGTGCGGGACATCGCACGAAGATGATGCAAATATGAAGAAGTTGCGATCACGGATAACGACCGACGGCCTCGACCGGGCCCCGCACCGCGCATTCATGCGCGCAATGGGGCTGGACGATGCGGCAATCGCCAAGCCGATGGTTGGCATTGTCAGCATGAAGGGCGAGCAGACGCCCTGCAACATGACCCACGACTTCCAGGTGGCCGCGGCCAAGACGGGTATCGAGGAGGCCGGCGGCACGCCGCGCGAATTCTCGACCGTGTCGGTCTCCGACGGGATCAGCATGAATCACGAGGGAATGAAGTTCTCCCTCTTTTCACGCGAGCTGATCGCCGACTCGATCGAGGCTGTCATTCATGGCCTCGCCTATGACGCGTTGATCGGATACGGCGGATGCGACAAGACGCTTCCCGGCGTGATGATGGGCATGGTTCGTTGCAACGTGCCGTCGATTTTCATCTACGGCGGCAGTTCGCTGCCGGGGCGCGTGGACGGGCGAACGCTGACAGTGCTCGACTCCTATGAGGCTGTCGGCAGCTTCATGACCGGAGAGATCGACGGCGCCACACTGGAGCGGATCGAGCGCGCCTGCCTGCCGACCATCGGTGCGTGCGCCGGCCAGTTTACTGCGAACACCATGGGAATGGTATCGGAGGCGGTGGGGCTGACCATTCCCAACGTCTCGATGGTACCCGGTGTCTACGCCGAGCGCGCGCAGATCTCGCGACGCGCCGGGCGGCTGATCATGGAAATGCTGGAACGCGGCGGGCCGCTGCCACGAGACATCGTGACGCGGAAATCGCTGGAGAATGGCGCGGCGATCGTCGCCGCTACGGGCGGCTCGACCAACGCCGCGCTGCATCTGCCCGCCATCGCGAACGAGGCCGGCATCGCATTCACGATCGACGATGTCGGCGAGGTCTTTGCCAGGACGCCGCTGATCGGAAACCTGCGGCCCGGAGGCAAATACACGGCGAAGGATGTCTACGACATAGGTGGCGCCGCCGTAGTGATCCAGGAGTTGATCAGAAACGGTCACATCGACGGTAACTGCATCACCATCACCGGCCGCACGCTTGCCGAAGAATATGGCGCGGCCAACGCGCCGGACGGCGAGGTCGTTTACGCGGCAAGTGCGCCGATCATGCCGGATGGCGGTGTCGCGGTGCTGAAGGGCAACCTCTGTCCGGACGGTGCGGTCATCAAGGTCGCAGGTTTGAAGAGCCAGTTCTTCGAGGGTGTCGCGCGCGTTTTCGAGGATGAGGAGGCCTGTGTCGCAGCGGTTCGTGACCGCAGCTACAAGGCAGGTGAGGTCCTGGTGATCCGCAACGAAGGGCCGGTCGGCGGCCCCGGCATGCGCGAGATGCTCGGCGTCACCGCGCTGATCTACGGGCAGGGCATGGGCGAAAAGGTGGCCCTGATCACCGACGGGCGGTTCTCCGGCGCGACCCGCGGCATGTGCATCGGCTACGTGTCCCCCGAAGCATTCGTTGGCGGTCCGTTGGCCCTCGTTCGCGACGGCGACAAGATCCGGATTGATGCTGCAAACCGGCGTATGGATATGCTGGTCGACGAGCCGGAGCTCGCGGCGCGCCGACGTGATTGGAAACCACGTCCGCCGCGTCACCGCGCAGGCGCGCTCGCAAAATATGCGCGACTGGTCGGCCAGGCGCCGGGCGGAGCGGTTACCCATGAGGGGCCGGCAGAATGGCCCTGGTTCGAATGACGCGGCGTACCTGTGCGAGAACGGCAACCTTTCTGGCAAGTTTCTTGCTAAGCTCCTGCCGCTGACGGAGGACATCCAGCAGACAAGTTGCGCGACGTTCGTGCGCGGGTGAAGTGGGAGACGGGATGAAGGTCGTGCCTTCGAGATCGAGCGAATGGGTGGGAGCGGTGACGCCACAAAAGCCGGCTTCTGCGATCATCGAGATCGACCGCGTCTCGCAGGTTTTTCAGACCTCGTCGCGCAAGGATCATCTGGCGCTATCGGAGATCTCGCTGACGATCGACGAGGGCGCCTTTGTCTCCATCCTTGGTCCGTCGGGGTGCGGCAAGTCGACACTGCTCTACATCGTCGGGGGCTTCGTCAGCCCGACCAGTGGCGCGGCGAAGATCAAGGGACAGGCGATCACAGGACCCGGTCCTGATCGCGGGCCGGTGTTCCAGGAGTTTGCGCTCTTCCCCTGGAAGACCGTGCTGGGCAATGTGATGTACGGGCCGCGTCAGCAGGGCGTGCGGACCCCTGAGGCCGAAGCGCAGAGCCGGGCGCTGATCGAGATGGTTGGCCTCAAGGGCTACGAGAACTTCTATCCCAAGGAGCTGTCGGGCGGCATGAAGCAGCGCGTGGCGCTGGCTCGAACGCTCGCCTACCATCCCGAAGTGCTGTTGATGGACGAGCCGTTCGGCGCGCTCGACGCTCACACCCGGACGCGCTTGCAGAACGATCTCCTGAACATTTGGGAGCGCGACCGCAAGACGGTGCTGTTCGTCACACATTCGGTGGACGAAGCCGTCTTCCTGTCGGACAAGGTCGTGATGATGTCGAAATCTCCGGGCCGCATCCGGCAGGTGATCGACATCGATCTGCCGCGGCCGCGCCGCCGCAACGAGCTGTTGCTCGATCCGCGCTACCAGAAGTACGTCGTCGACATCGAGCGCATGTTCGACGAGGTCGACGAGACCGGATCGCCGTCATGACATTGCTGGCTACCTCCGCCAGACGTGCTGCCCCGGTGTTCGCCTGCATCGGGCTGCTGGCGATATGGCAGGTCGCCTCGATCGCGCTGAAGAACGACAGCTTTCCGACGGCGATCGAGGCGATCCGGGCGATTCCGGATATTCTCGGCGACAAGGAGTCGCTGATCAATATCCTGGCCTCGCTCCGCCGCATGGCAATCGGGTTCGGTGTTGCAGTGCTTGTTTCGATTCCTCTCGGCCTGCTGATGGGACGCAGCCGCGCAGTTGCGGCCTTCTTCAATCCGCTTCTGATGGTGATCTACCCGGTACCGAAAGCGGCCTTGATGCCGATCATCATGCTGTGGCTGGGGGTCGGTGATATCGCAAAAACGCTGGTGATCTTTCTCGGCGTCAGCCTGCCCGTGATCTATCATAGCTTCGAGGGCGCCAGGGCGGTCGAAGAAAAGATGCTGTGGTCAGGTGCGGCCATGGGGCTCTCGCCCTTGCAACGGTTGGTTCGCATCGTGTTGCCGGCGGCGCTGCCGGAGATCCTGACTGGATGCCGCACGGGCTTGGTGCTGGCGCTGATCACAATGATCACCAGCGAAATGATTGCCCGCCAGTCCGGCGCCGGCAACATCCTGTTCAACGCGCTCGACATGGGTCAGTACGACACCGTCTTTGCGATGATCATCATCGTGGGAGCGATGGGAATCTGCCTCGATGCGATCTTCGAGCGGGTCCGCGCAAGGCTTGTGCGCTGGTCCGAGCCTCAGTTCGACATACCGCTGAGCTTCTCATGACGCCGCGTATTCTCCCATCAAATGTCCTTCTCGGAATCGCGCCAATCGTGCTGGTGATCGCGGTTTGGCAAGGCCTGGTGTCATTCGGCTTTGCGCCTGCGGTCCTGCTGCCGCCGCCCGGGTTCGTCTTCAGCCGGTTGCTCCAGCAGCTCGTGACGTGGACATTTCAGCAGGAGATCGCGGCGACCTTGATCCGGTTGTTTGCCGGCTTCGCGATTGCGGTCGTGCTTGGTGTCAGCATCGGCATCGCGGCTGCTGCCAGTCCCGCGATCGATGCTGTGGTTCGGCCGATCGTCCGCGTGTTGGCGCCGTTGCCAAAGGTTGCGCTCTATCCGGCGCTCCTGCTGCTGCTCGGCTTCGGCCACGGATCGAAGATCACGCTGGTGGCCGCGGATGCGCTGTTCCCTATTCTGTTGTCCACCTACTACGGCGCCTCGACCGTCGAGCAGAAGCTGATCTGGTCGGCCATGGCGGCGGGAACGCCGCGCTATGAAGTCCTTTTCAAGGTGGTGCTGCCGGCGGCGATGCCGTCGATCCTGACCGGCTGCCGGATCGGCCTTGTCATTTCCTGCATCGTGGTGTTTCTGGCCGAGATGATCACGTCGACGGACGGGCTGGGTCATGCCCTCGTCACGGCGGCCCGGACGTTCCAGGCCGTCGACATGTTCGTGCCGCTGATCACGATCTCGCTGCTCGGGTTGATCTTGAACGCGCTGCTGGGCGTCGTGCGATCGTACCTCCTACGGGGCTTTCCCGAAGCGTGATCTGACGGAACAAGAAACCACGATACCGGGAGTGAACCATGCTGGCTGATCGCATCGAAGCAAAATGGATCGACGCATTTTGTGAGATTTTCGAACGATGCGCCGTCAAGGCCGGCGATACCGCGGCGATCCTCTCGGAGACGCAATCGCGTGCGCTGAATGTACATCTGGCGGAACTCGCGCTGCTGCGGATGGGCGCGCGGCCATTTCATGTGGTGATGCCGACGCCGCGCAATCGCAATATCGTTCCGGTTCGTTCGACAGGCGCGAGCGAGGCGATCCAACGGCTCGGCCCGGTAATCAGCGCGCTTCAGCAGGCCGGCTTTGTGGTTGATTGCACCATCGAGGGCCTGATGCACGCGGTGGAGACGCCCGAGATCCTCAAGGCAGGCGCGCGGATCCTGGTGATCTCCAACGAGCACCCGGAGGCGCTGGAGCGGATGGTGCCGGACCCCGCACTCGAGAAGCGCGTTCGCGCGGCGGCGAAGATGCTGCGCGGGACCAAGCGGATGCGGGTCACCTCGAAAGCCGGCTCGGCGCTCGACGTGGACATGGTCGGTGCTTCAACGGTCGGCGTGTGGGGCTGGACCGACAAGCCCGGCACGCTCGCGCATTGGCCGGGCGGCATCGTCGTCAGCTTTCCCAAGAGCGGGACGATCAACGGTACGCTTGTGATGGCGCCCGGCGACATCAACCTGACATTCAAGCGCTACCTGACTTCACCTGTGAAGATGACGTTGAAGGACGATTACGTCGTCGAGCTGGAAGGGGAGGGCACGGATGCCGCAATGATGCGTGCTTATCTTGCCGCCTGGGGCGATCGCGAGGCTTACGCCGTATCGCATGTCGGTTTCGGCATGAACCCTGGCGCGCGCTATGAAGCACTGTCGATGTACGATCAGCGCGACACCAATGGCACGGAGATACGTGCGGTCTCCGGCAATTTCCTGTTCTCGACCGGCGCGAACGAATTCGCCGGCCGCTACACGGCGGGTCATTTCGACCTGCCGATGATGGGAACCACTATCGAGCTGGACGGCGTCGCGGTTGTGCGGGACGGCGTGCTTCAGGACGTCTTCGGTTAGTCGCGGTCGAGCACTGGCGGGCGAGCCAGCTCGAAATGCCGGAGCAGGTCGACCATGGCCTGAAGCCGCTTGGCCCGATAGGCGTCGACATCGAGCCCGGAATAATCGAGAAAGCCTGCGCCGGTTCGCAGGCCGATCCGGCCTTCGTGCATGTTGCGCGAGATGACGTCCGGCGCGCGATAGCGGTCGCTGCCGAGGGCACCTTCGAGATAACGGCTCGCATAGTAGAGGATATCGCCGCCGCCCCAGTCGATGAACTCGAGCAGCCCTAGCACGGCGTAGCGGAAGCCGAAGCCGTAGCGGATCGCCTTGTCGATCTCCTCCGCGCTGGCGACGCCTTCCTCGACCATGCGCGCGGCCTCGTTCATGGCCAGCGCCTGGATGCGCGGGACGATGAAGCCGGGCGTCGCCGCGCAGACCACCGGAACCTTGCCGATCCCTTCAAGCAGCGCCTTGACCTCCTCGATGATGGCTGGATCGGTGGCTTTGCCGGGCGAAACCTCGACCAGCGGGATCAGATAGGCCGGGTTGAGCCAGTGGACGTTGAGAAAGCGGCGAGGGTTCATGATCGCGCCGGACAGATCGTCGACTAGAATGGTCGACGTGGTCGATGCAATGATCGTGTCGGGCTTTACCTGTCTTGAGGCCGCCCCCAGCACCTCCCGCTTGAGTTCGACGACTTCAGGGACGCCCTCAAAAACCATTCCGGCGTCGGCAAGCGCTGCGCCGCTCTGGCTAGCCGTCACAACCGAGACGCGCGCGATGAGCGGATCGACATCTGCCGCGGTCAGCAGCCCCAGGTTCGAGAGGCTCGCGAATGTCTTCCTGATTTCGCCGAGCGCATCCGCTTCCAGCTTGGCGAAGTCCTCGGCGGAACGGGGCTTGACGTCGATCATCGTGACCCTGTGCCCGGCATAGGCGAACGCGACGGCGATGCCGCGCCCCATGCGGCCGGCTCCGAGACATGCGATGTTGGCGCGACTGGTCATCGATCAGAATCCATTGCGAAGCAGCGTCTGCAATTTGGCCTTGCCGAGGCCGCCGAGACCCAGCGTATCGAGCGTTCGGCCGCCTTGGGCAAAATCCTCACCGCAGATCGAGCCACCGATGGCGAGGAAGGCCTTGGCCAGCGGCGTAGCCACGCCCGCAAGGCCGGCGACGGACACCAGCAGCGACAATCCAAGCCGCAAGTCCTCACGCATGTAGCGGTGCTCGGTCAGCACGATGCGTTCGCGCCAGTCGCCGGAGTCCGTCAGCCGGTCATGCGAGCCGCGACCGTACATCCAGATTTCGCCCTCCGCGTAGTGGTGAGCGAGCGGGAAATGCGGTGCACCGTAGCCGAGCGCCTCCCGTACCGCGATCCGCTCGGCGTCGAGCGCGTCGGTCACCCGGCGGATCGAGGCTTGGGTTCCTTCCTTGTGGATGTCCCATCGTTCGAAATGTTCGATCGGGCCGGCGTTCATCACGATCAGCGGCGGATGGATGATCGGTCCTGCATTCATCAGCGCGCCGGACAGTGCATCTCCGCATGGTTCGATTGCGTCGGGGAAGACGCGTCCGATCACGTCGAGCGCGTGCGGCGCCCGGTCGAGCGGAAAGACGCCAACCGGCAGCCGCTTCGCGCGGATCGTGATCGCGACCTCGAACGGCCCGTGCTTGCGGGTGAGCCAGGGCAGCGTGCCGGTTTCGGCAAAGCTCGCCTTGGCCTGGTTGCCGGCGTCCTGCGCAGCCTTCGCGAAGATCATCGAGCCGAATGTCGCGGGCGGCAGAAACACGACTTGGCCGTCCCGCAGGTGCGGTGCGACGAGCCTGGCAATATCCGGCTGTGCGAAGGCAGGGGCAGGGCACAGGATCAGTTCGACACCGTCCATGGCTTCGGCGATGTCGGTCGTCACCAGCGCCAGCTTCATGTCGTGGCGGCCGTTATGGTCCTTCACCAGAATGCGCGAGCCGTCGGCGCGATGCGCGGCGACCTGATCCCTGTCGCGGCGCCAGAGCCGGACCTCATGTCCCGACAGCGCAAAATCGCCCGCGGCCGCGAAAGAGCCGTTTCCTCCGCCCAGAACTGCAATCTTCAAGATGTCTCTCCCCGTGCGCGCGATTGCGCATCAAGCTGCTTCAGCAGAAAATGCTGGACCTTGCCCAGCGCCGTGCGCGGCAGGTCGGTGACGAAGACGATCTCGCGCGGAACCTTGAAGCGCGCAAGCTGCGCCTGGAGATGCGCCCTCAGTTCCTCCGCTTCGAGCCGACAGCCGGATCGCCGGATCACATAGGCGATCGGTACCTCGTCCCAGCGCGGGTCCGGCCTGCCGATCACGGCGCATTCGCTGACATCGGGGTGTTCCAACAGGACGCGCTCGACCTCGGCCGGGTAGACATTCTCCCCGCCGGAAATGATCAAGTTCTTCATGCGGTCGCGGATCCAGAAGTAACCGTCGGCGTCGCAGAGGCCGATATCGCCGGTGCGATACCAGCCATCGTTCAGCGCATCGTGCGTGGCGTCCGCATTACCCCAATATTCGAAGAACACGTTGGGGCCGCGCACCGCGATCTCCCCTGGCGTGCCCGCCGGCACCTCACGGCCGGCCTGATCAATCACCTGCGCTTCGCAGCACAGGCCCGCAAGTCCGGTTGATCCCTCTCGCGAGAGATCGCCGCCAAGCCGCGTATAGATCGCGATGGGGCAGGTTTCGGTCGAGCCATAAACCTGAAGCACGGGAACGCCGCGCGCGACAAAGCGGTCGATCAGGTGCGGCGGCACGATGGTCGAACCGGTGGCCACGGCCTTGAGCGATGAGAGATCGGCCGTGGTCCAGGCGGGATGCTCGCTGACGGCCTGAATGATGGCCGGCACCATCACCGTCAGCGTGGGGCGATCGCGCGCGATCGATGCGAGCGCCGTATCCGGCGCGAAGCGGGCGTGGATCGTGACGGTCGCGCCGAGCTGAAGCGCCGGCGTGGTCTGGATATTGAGACCGCCGACGTGGAACAACGGCAGCACCGTCAGCACGTGATCGTCGGACGTCATGCTGTGCATGTGCTGGCTCATGACGCCGTTCCAGAACAGCGCTTCCTGACGCAGCACCGCGCCCTTCGGCCGGCCGGTGGTCCCTGATGTGTAGACGATGAGGAGCGGGCAAGAGAGGTCGGTGTGCGGATTTCGGCTGGAGCCGTCGCTATGCGCCAGCAGGCTTTCGAAAGTCGTGCCGCGCGGCGGCGCAAAGTCGAGGCCGACAACGGATGTCCCCGGCGCTGCCCGCACGAGCTCGGAAAGAACTCCCTCAAATGCCTGCTCGAGCACCAGGACCTTGGCGCCCGCATCGGTGAGAATGAAGAGCTGTTCGGCGATCGCCAGCCGCCAGTTCAAGGGCACCAGCATCGCCCCGAGCCGCGCGCAGGCATAGAGCAGAACCAGATAGTCCGGCCGGTTCAGGCTGAGGATCGCGACGCGATCGCCCCGGCCGACGCCGAGCTCCTGCTTCAAGGCCGTGGCGGTCTGCTCGATACGCGCGGCAAACGCCGCGTAGCTCAGCCGCTCCCCCTCGAAGGCGATAGCCGTCTTGTCTGGCGCGAACGCCGCGTTGCGGTCGATCAGACTACAGAGGTCCACCGTCAGTCGTCCGTTTCGCCAGCCTCATACAGCGCCTCGCGCCCGATACGGTCGAGACAGAGCTCGGCCGTCCAGGGCAGCATCAGCGAGCCGCAGCGGCTGTCGCGATAGATCCGCTCCAGCGGGAGCGAGCGAAGCATCGCCTGGCCGCCGCAGGTGCGGATCGCGAGTGCGGCGAGCTCATTGGCCCCCTCCATCACCGAATATTGCGCGGCGTAGGCGCGCAGCACCTGCTCCTTGCTCGGATTGGCGCGCGCCTCCGTGACGGCCTGGAACCAGATCGACTTGATCTGCTCGAGCTTGATCTGCATCTGCGCGACCGCGATCTGCTTGGTCGGGTACATCCGTCGCTTGACCGGCGGCATGCCCGGCACCTCGCCGCGCAAGTAACGCACGGTGAAATCATAGGCCGCTTGCGCGAGACCCATATAGGTCGGCGACAGCGTCAGGAACATGTGCGGCCAGCGCATCGCGGCCTGGAAATAGACGCCGCGTGGCATCAGCGCGGAATCCTCCGGGACGAACACGTCCTCGAACAGCAGCGTTCGCGATACCGTTCCGCGCATGCCGAGCGGATCCCAATCGCCGACGACGGAAACGCCCTGCGACTTCGCCGGAATTGCGAGGTAAAGCGTGTTGCGGCGCGAGGCCTTATGGCCTTCCTCGATTTCGGTGCAGAGCACGCCGTAATAGTCGGCGTGACCGGACAGCGATGCAAAGATCTTCTTGCCGTTGACGATCCAGCCGCCCTTCACGGGCTTTGCCTGCGTTCCGAAGGCGACGCCGCCGGCGGCCGCCGCACCGCCTTCGGAGAAGGGCTGCGAATAGATCGCGCCGTCCTCTACGATGCGTTTGTAGTGGACGGCGCGCCGCCGCTCGTGCTCGGCGCGGGTCTCCGCGTCCATGTCGAGATCGTCCGCGAGGGGGCCCGACCACAGGGTGGAGCAGACATGCATGTTCCAGGTCAGTGCTGTCGCGCCGCAATAGCGGCCAATCTCGGCTGCGGCCAACGCATAAGTCTGGTAGTTCGCGCCGAGGCCGCCGTGCTTCTTGGGGACGGCGATGCCGAGCAAGCCGACGCGATGCAGGTCGCGATAATTCTCGGTCGGAAAGATCGCCTCGCGGTCGTAGGTCGCAGCGCGCCCGGCGAACACGCTCTGGCCGATCTCGCGGGCGCGCGCGATGATGCCGGCCTGTTCGTCGCTCAGGCGGAACGCGACGGGATCGAAGATCGGTGCATCGAGCACGACCTTGTCACTCGCGCCGATCGTCTTGCTGACTTGCATGGTCATTGCGCAGTCACCTGTGTTTTGCAACGACGGAGTCCAGGAACTTGCCGAGCGCCTCGTCAAAGGCCTCGGGACGTTCGAGGTTCGCGAGATGGCCGACGCCGGCCAGCTCGACATATTGAGCCGAGGGAATGTAGGTCGCCGTCTTCGCCATCATGGGCGCTGGTGCGTTGTTGTCCTTGGAGCCGGACAGCAGCAGCGTCGGCACGGAAATATCCTTGAGCGTGCTGCGCTGATCGAACCCGATCAAGGCCAGCATCATGGCGCGATAGCTCGCTTCGGGCACGCTTCCCATGCAGGCACGCGCAAGTTCCATCCCTTCCGGATCAGGAGTGTCCCCCACAAGCTCCTTCACCAGCGAGGGCGCCAGCGACCTCATCGTCTCGCCGCGATCGAGCGGTCCGAGCCGCGCTGCGATGAACGATTTCTGCCAGTCGCCATCGGCCTTGCCGAACGCCGGGCTGGTCTGCGCCAGCACGACCGCGCGCGCCAGTTTCGGCGATTGCTCCAGCCATTTCTGGACGATCATGCCGCCGATCGAATGTCCGACCAGAATGGGCCTTGTTACGCCGAGCTGCTCGATGAATTGCTGGAGCGCATCGGCCAGGGCAGCGATGCTGACGCGGGCAAGCGGCGCCGATCCGCCATAGCCCGGCATGTCCCATGCGATCGCGCGGAAGCGGTCGCTGAATGTGGCAAGCTGGTGCCGCCAGGCGCGCGCCGCGCCGCCAATCCCATGCAGGAAAATCAAGGGTATCGCGCCCGGATCGCCGGTGGCTTCATAGGCGAAGCGTCCGTCCTTTGTTATCATCGGCGCAGGTTGCGGCACGCGATATCCTCTTGCTGGGCCCCGCGATGCTAACAGGCCTATCGTCGATGGGAAGAGATAATTTTATACTTAAAGCAATTTTCGGGCCGGTCTTTCCCGCGTGGGCTTTCGCGACGTCGACTGGCGCCGTCGTTGCAAAAGTTTGAAGGTTAAAATATATCGGAGGCACGATCAGCAGATCCCAAGGAGCCAGCGCATGTCCGGATTGCCGCACTCGCCGCACGCACTGGTAACCGGTGGCGGCCGTGGAATCGGCCGCGCGATTGCAGCATCCCTCGTCGGCGCCGGCGCCACCGTGACGGTGCTTGGCCGGAATGCCGCAGTTCTGGACGAGGCGGTCCGCGCGGGAGCGGCGCATTTTGCAGCTGTCGCCGATGTCTCGGACGAAGCTGCGCTGAAGGCAGCCATCGCGGAGGCGCATGCGCGAAAGCCGATCGACATTCTGATCGCCAACGCGGGCAGTGCGGAGTCCGCACCGTTCTCCAAATCGGACAGCGCCCTGTTTGCGCGCATGATGGACGTCAATTTCATGGGCGTGGTCCATGCCGTTCGCGCCGTACTGCCGGGGATGAAGGATCGCCCCTATGGCCGCATCGTCGCGGTGGCGTCGACGGCGGGGCTGAAGGGTTACGCCTATGTCAGCGCGTACACCGCGGCCAAGCATGCAGTGGTCGGTCTCGTGCGCTCGCTCGCCCTCGAGATGGCCGGCAGCAACGTGACCGTTAATGCGGTGTGTCCCGGCTTCACGGACACCGATCTGGTCGCCGGCAGCATCGAAAACATCATGAAGAAGACAGGGCGAACCCGCGAGCAGGCGATCGCCGAGCTCGCCAAGCACAACCCGCAAGGGCGGCTGATCTCGCCTCAGCAGGTGGCCGACGCCGTGCTTTGGTTGTGCGGCGAGGGTGCCGGCGCGATCACGGGGCAGGCGATTGCCGTTGCCGGCGGTGAGATCTAGCGTGCGCGACGCAGGCCCGGAACGAGGAAGCTAAGGAGATCGTATGAGCAGACCAGCCAATCCCGTGACCCTGCCGCTCGCGGACTATTCGCCGCAGCACTTCCTGCTGGCCGTGGTCGACGGCGTTGCCACGGTGACGCTCAATCGTCCCGAGCGGAAGAACCCGCTGACCTTCGAGAGCTACCGGGAGCTCACTGATTTCTTCCGCGCCTGCGCGTTCGACGATGCGGTCAAGACGATCGTTGTCAGCGGCGCCGGCGGCAACTTTTCGTCCGGCGGCGATGTGTTCGAGATCATCGGCCCGCTCGTGAAGATGGATACCAAGGGGCTCACTGCCTTTACCCGCATGACGGGAGACCTCGTCAAGGCGATGCGGGCGTGCCCGCAGCCGATCGTGGCCGCGGTCGAGGGCATCTGCGCGGGCGCCGGTGCGATCGTCGCCATGGCGTCGGACATGCGCCTTGCCGCGAGCGGGGCCAAGGTCGCGTTCCTGTTCAACAAGGTGGGCCTCGCCGGCTGCGACATGGGGGCGTGCGCGATCCTGCCGCGGATCATCGGCCAGTCCCGGGCCTCGGAGCTGCTCTATACCGGCCGGTTCATGACCGCGGAGGAGGGCGAGCGCTGGGGCTTCTTCAGCCGCATCGTCACGCCGGAGCAGGTGCTGCCCCAGGCGCAGCTCCTGGCAAAGCAGATCGCCGAAGGGCCGACCTTCGCCAACACCATGACCAAGCGGATGCTGGCGATGGAATGGGCGATGTCGGTGGAGGAGGCGATCGAGGCGGAGGCCGTTGCTCAGGCCCTGTGCATGACCACAGCGGATTTCGAGCGTGCCTTCCAGGCCTTCGCCAACAAGGTCAAGCCGGTCTTCAGGGGCGACTAAGGCGGTTGCTTTTAGCCGTGGAGGGGCCAGCAATGGGGACTTGCGCGAAATTGGGAGCTGAGCATTAAGGCTAAGCCCAAGACCCCGGCCAAGCTCAAGGTGGAGGCGACAAAGCCGCTTGCGGCGGAGTGACCGCCCATGCGACGTTAACCTCATTGCCTGGCGTATTTCGAGTGGAGTAAGGGCGATGAAGGCGATTATCGTCGGTGGCGGTATCGGAGGTCTCACCACGGCATTGATGCTGCGCTCGCGCGGCATCGCTTGCGAGGTTTTCGAGCAGGCCGACACCATTCGCGAGCTTGGTGTCGGCATCAACACGCTGCCGCACGCCATGCGAGAGCTTGCCGGCCTTGGCCTGTTGCAGAAGCTTGACGACGTCGCGATCCGCACCGATCAGCTCTACTACCTCAACCGCCATGGCCAGGAGGTCTGGCGCGAAGCCCGCGGCATCGACGCGGGGCACGACGTGCCGCAATTCTCGATCCACCGCGGTCGCCTTCAGGGCGTCATCCATCGCGCCGTCGAGGAGCGGCTCGGGGCGGAGGCAATCCACACCGGCTGCCGTCTTGGTGCGTTCACGCAGGACGAAGGCGGCGTTACGGCTTACTTCTTCGATCGCTCAGGCGCACACATCCACACGGCGCGCGGCGATATCCTGATCGGTGCCGATGGAATCCATTCGCGCGTGCGCGACACGCTGTTCCCGAACGAAGGACCGCCGTGCTGGAACGGCCTGATGCTGTGGCGCGGCGCGCGCGACTGGCCGCTGTTCCTCACCGGCAAATCCATGATCGTGGCCGGTGGCCTCAACGCCAAGGTCGTGATCTACCCGATCGCGGAGGGCTCGAGCCCCGCGAGCCGTCTCACAAATTGGGCGGTGCTGGTGAAGGTCGGCGAGGGCAATGCGCCGCCGCCGCGGAAAGAGGACTGGTCGCGTCCGGGCCGGCGCGAGGAACTGATGCCGCATGTGGCGCGCTTCTCGGTGCCCTACATCGATGTGAAAAGCCTGATCTCGGCAACGCCTGAGTTCTACGAATATCCGACCTGCGACCGCGATCCCTTGCCCTATTGGTCCTCGGGACGCGTCACGCTACTCGGCGATGCCGCGCATCCCATGTATCCGGTCGGCTCGAACGGCGCCTCGCAGGCGATCCTCGATGCGCGGTGCCTTGCCGACGCGCTGGTGCGCGCCGAGCATCCGCGTCAGGCGCTGGTCGAATATGAGAAGAAGCGCTTGCCGATGACCGCCGATATCGTTCGCTCCAACCGGCGCGGCGGCCCCGAAGGGGTCATCGACGCCGTCGAGCAGCTTGCGCCTGATGGCTTCGACAATGTCGACAACGTTCTGAGCTATTCCCAGCGTGAGGCGATCGTGCGCGGCTATGCCACCAAGGCCGGCTTCGCTGCGGTGCCGGGGCTCGCGGCGGTGCGCGCCTGAGACGCAAAAGGGCGATGAACCATCATCGCCCTTTTGGTTTTTGATTGAGCAAGACCTTCCGGAAAACCGCCGCGCGCTTTTCCGGGGCCGTGCCGCTAGCCGCCGGGAGGCGGCGGCAGGAAGTGGATGTTGAACTCGGCGGCCATCGCCACCACGTCCTCAGGCTTCTGCTCCTTCATGTTGTGAAGGCCCCAGAACAGGTCGAACAGCTTGCGGCTCGGCGCCACCCAGAACAGCACTTTTGCGGTCTGCTCCGACTTGTTGAAGATGCCGTGCGGCACGCCCATGCCGAGGCGGATCAGGTCGCCTGCGGTTGCCTGTGCCTCCGAATTGCCGAGCATGAAATCGAGCTTGCCCTCCAGCATGTAGAGATACTCATCCTGGTCGGGATGAATGTGCGGTGGCACGAATGTGCCCGGCGGCAGCGTTGCGTGCCAGGAGAAGCTGTTCTCGGCATAGCTCTTCGGCACATAGGTCTGGCCGAGGATGTTCCAGGAAATGCCCTGGATGCCCTCATTGGCCCGTGTGATGCCGGTGATTTCGCTCTTCATTGCAGTCCTCCCGTAACGCGATGCGGCTTAGTTTACCGCCTTGCAGTCCTTGGCATAGCGGTCGCCGTAGTTCTCAAACACCTTCTGGACGATCTCGGTCTGGAACTTGCCGTCCGGACGCTTGGCGACCTTGGTCAGGTAGAAATCCTGGATCGGATAGCCGTTGGTGTTGAACTTGAAGGCGCCGCGCAGCGAGGTGAAGTCGGCCTTCTTCAGGGCAGCCGCAACGGCGTCCTTGTTGGAGAGGTCGCCCTTCACGCCCTTGATGGCGCTGTCAATCAGCATGGCGGCGTCATAGGCCTGGAAGGCGTAGGTGCCGGGCACGCCGTTGTAGGCAGCCTCATAGGCCGCGACGAATTTCTTGTTCTGGGGATTGTCGAGATTGGGTGCCCAGTTCGCGCCGCCGAACATGCCGACGGCCGCGTCCTGTTGCGCCGGCAGGGTCGATTCATCCACCGTGAAAGCCGAGAGCACCGGAATGCTATCGGCAAGGCCGGCCTGCCTGTACTGCTTCACGAGATTAACCCCGAGACCGCCCGGCATGAACGTGAAGAGCGCATCGGGCTTCTGCGAGGAAATCTTGGAAAGCTCCGGCTGGAAGTCCAGCGTGTTCAGCGGCATGTAGGATTCCTCGACGATCTCGCCCTTGTAGTCGAGCTTGAAGCCGGCGACCGAGTCCTTGCCGGCCTGATAGTTCGGCACCATCAGATACATGCGCTTGTAGCCGCGATCCTGCGCGACCTTGCCGAGGATCTCGTGAACCTGATCGTTCTGGTACGAGGTCACATAGAAGAACGGGCTGCAGTCCTTGCCGGCAAAAGTCGACGGGCCGGCATTGGGGCTGATCAGGAAGACTTTCGATTCCGTCACGGGGCGGTGGATCGCCTGGAGAATGTTGGAGAAGATCGGCCCGACCACGAAGTCGACCTTGTCGCGTTCCAGAAGGCCCTTGACCTTGGTCACCGCTGCGTCCGGCTTGAGCTCGTCGTCGACCACCACGACCTCGACATCGCGGCCGCCCATCTTGCTGCCGAGATCCTTCACCGCGAGTGCAAAGCCGTCGCGAACCTGCTGGCCGAGCGCGGCGGCGGGTCCCGACAGGGTCACGATCACACCGAGCTTGATCTTCTCCTGGGCGAGGGCGGGGCTCATTGCCGTGCCGAGCAGCAAGGCGGCTGCGGCCAAGGTCGTTTGCGTCTTCATGGTCTGTCCCCCGTGACATCAGGGCCTGCGCTGCAAGCCGCGTACTCCAATACAAGCTTATGCCGATGATGGCTGCCGCGGCAAGCAAAGCTCAAGACGCCGCCATCTCGCGAGGCAGCGAGCATGCAAGCGGCGCGCCAATTACTTGAAGCCTAAAGAAATCGACGTGCGGTCGATTGCTGCAGCTTTGGACTTGCGGCCGGCTTCAATTTATTTGAAGCTCAAAACGTTGGGAATCCGTGCTGGCGCCAATGCCGGCCGTCAATGACTGCATCAGATGCTTGATTCCGAGACCAAGGCCGTCGAGACGCCGGAGGACCACGCCGAAGAGCTTCGGCTGTGGCTGCGTATGCTTACCTGCACGACCCTGATCGAGGGCGAAGTCCGCGGCCGCCTGCGGCAGCGGTTCGACGTCACGTTGCCCCGTTTCGATCTGATGGCACAGCTCGACAAGGCGCCCGATGGCATGACGCTGTCCGATGTCTCCAAGCGCATGATGGTCTCCAACGGCAACGTCACCGGCCTCGTCGAACGTCTGGTGGAATCCGGCCATCTCGACCGGCGCACGTCGGAGACCGACCGCCGGGTCCAGGTGATCCGCCTGACAAAGCTCGGGCGCGCCGAGTTTCGCCGGATGGCGGCGGAACACGAGACCTGGATCGCCGATCTCTTCGCCGACCTGACGCCGAAGGATGTGCGCGAGCTGATGCGGCTCCTCGCCAAGACCAAGGCGTCGGCGCAGAAGTCGGCTGGCCGCCGCCGGGCGTAGGTCCCGCGGGCCGATGCGCCCGCCAATCCCACCTTGCCGCTAGAAAATGCATGGGATGCCCAAAATCCACTATTGCACCAAATTGTTTTAAGCCTAAAATGTTTCCAAGTTAGTGCTTGCCGGGTGCTTCCATGCGCAAAGGAGCGTGCGATGGCCAACGCCGCCAAGGTTCAAATGTCGGGCTCGTCTGACGGCAATGCTGCGACGGCCCATGTCGATACGTTCGCACGGCAACATCTGCCGCCGCGCGAGCTCTGGCCCGATTTCATCTTCACGCGGCCGGAGCTGCAATATCCGCCGCGATTGAACTGCGTCGGCTATTTCCTCGATCGCTGGGTCGAAGAGGGCCATGGCGACGCGCCTTGCGTTATCAGCCCCGCGGTCAGCTACAGCTATCACGAGCTGCAAGCACTCGTGAATCGCATCGCCAATGTTCTGGTCGGCAAGCTTGGTCTCGTGACCGGCGGGCGCGTGCTGCTGCGCTCTGCCAACAATCCGATGATGGTCGCAACCTATCTTGCGGTGATCAAGGCCGGAGGCATTTGCGTCGCGACGATGCCGCTGCTGCGCGCCAAGGAGCTGTCCTATCCGATCCAGAAGGCGGAGATCACGCTGGCGCTCTGCGACGGAAAGCTCGCTGACGAGATGGAGAAGGCGAAAGCCGCGGCGCCCGGTCTCAAGCAGGCCGTCTATTGGGGTAACGGCGCGGCCGACTCGCTCGAGGCGCTGATCGCCGACGCAAGCCCGGAGTTCAAGGCCGTCGATACCGCCTCCGACGACGTCTGCCTGATCGCCTTCACGTCGGGCACGACCGGCGATCCCAAGGGCACCATGCATTTCCACCGCGACATGCTGGCCGTCTGCGACGGCTACGCGCGCAACATCTTGCGCGCCGAGCAGAAGGATCGTTTCGTCGGCTCCGCACCGCTCGCCTTCACGTTCGGCTTCGGCGGCGTGCTGTTCCCCATGCATATCGGCGCCTCCTTCGTCGTGCTGGAGAAGACGACGCCGGACGACATCCTGACGGCGATCGAGCAGTACAAGACCACGGTCTGTTTCACCGCGCCGACCGCGTATCGCGCCATGATCGGCAAGCTTCCGGGCCGGGACATTTCTTCGCTTCGCAAGTGCGTCTCCGCTGGCGAGACACTGCCCAAGCCGACATTCGATGCCTGGTTCAAGGCCACCGGCATCAAGCTGATGGACGGCATTGGCTCGACCGAGATGCTGCACATCTTCATCAGCGCGACCGAGGACGAGATCCGTCCGGGCGCAACCGGCAAGCCAGTGCCGGGTTATGAGGCGAAGATCGTCGACGACGCCGGCAATGACGTCCCGACTGGGACGATGGGCCGCCTCGTGGTTCGCGGTCCGACCGGGTGCCGCTATCTCGCGGACGAACGGCAGCGCAGATACGTCCAGAATGGCTGGAACATCACCGGCGACACCTACCTGATGGATGACGACGGCTATTTCTGGTACCAGTCGCGCTCCGACGACATGATCGTGTCGGCCGGCTACAACATCGCAGGCACTGATGTCGAGGCGGTGCTGCTGACGCATCCCTCCGTCGCCGAGTGCGGTGTGGTTGGCGCACCGGACGAGGCACGCGGAATGATCGTGAAGGCTTATATCATCGCCGCGCCCGGCGTAACGCCGGGTGCCCAACTTGCGGCCGAGTTGCAGGAATATGTCAAACGCGAGATCGCGCCCTACAAGTACCCGCGCGCGATCGAGTTTGTGACGCAATTGCCGAAGACCGAGACCGGCAAGTTGAAGCGTTTTGCCCTGCGGCAACTGGCTCAGGCTGCGGCGACGTCGTCGGGCGTTGCGGCAGAATGAGGGAAGGACGGAGCATTTGTCCGTGACAACGCCGAAAGGCCCGCAGCTCGCGGTGCTGTCGACCGCCGATGAGAAGGTCACGCCTTCGGCGGCGCAGATCCTCCAGCCGGCCGGCTGGCC
Organism: Bradyrhizobium sp. USDA 3311; assembly: GCF_054062495.1. NCBI lineage: Bacteria > Pseudomonadati > Pseudomonadota > Alphaproteobacteria > Hyphomicrobiales > Nitrobacteraceae > Bradyrhizobium > Bradyrhizobium sp. USDA 3311. Next base: position 4,375,495 of record NZ_JBSSFI010000001.1, read on the forward strand.
GGTGCCGAAAGGCTACGCCAACGGCATGGCCGCCGACGGGCGGATCGTCGTCACCGGCGGCGTGATCGGCTGGGATGCCGAAGAGCGTCTCGCGGACGGCTTTGTCGCGCAGGTCCAGCAGGCCCTGAGCAACATTGCCGCGATCCTGACTGAGGCCGGCGCACGCCCTGAGCATCTCGTGCGTCTGACCTGGTACGTTGTCGACATGGACGAATACCTCGCGAACCTGAAGGAGCTCGGCAAGGTCTACCGTGCCGTCTTCGGTGCGCACTATCCGGCAATGGCGCTGCTTCAGGTGGTACGGCTGGTCGAGAAGGCGGCGCGCGTCGAGATCGAGGCCACCGCCGTCATTCCCCGCTGAGCCGCGTTTGCTCCCTCAGCTTGCCTTGTTAGCTCGCTTTGGCGAGGTCGTCGTCCTCGGGCGAGTTTAGATAAACGCCGGACATGGTGTCGACCCAGCACAAATGGTCGTGCACCTTCTTCACGCCCTCGACGTTCTCCGCCGCGACGACCGCGGCCTGCCGTGCGCGTTCTTCGGTGATGACGCCGCTGAGGTGAACGATGCCGTCGCGAACGATGACGTTGAGTCCGAACGGGCACCAATCGTTCTTCTCCATGGTATCGATGATGCGGTTGCGAATATGATCGTCATCGGCCGTCGGATCGGGCACCTCGCGGGCGAGCCCTGCGACAGCCTGCAACAGGTTGGCGCGGGACACGATCCCGACGACCATGTCGCCGCGTACCACCGGCAGGCGCTTCACGTTGTTCCGTTCCATGAGGTCGACGATCTCCGCGAGTGCCGTGTCCTCGGTGATGGTCACGGGCGAGGCGGTCATCACCTCCGAGACCTTGCGGCCGTGCTCGTGGACGAAGTCGCTGGCCGATTTGCCCGGACCGAGGATGAACCGCAACCAGCGCCCCCGCTTGCGCCCGGTGCCGATCTCGCTGCGGCGGATGAAGTCTCCTTCCGAGACGACGCCGACGAGCTTGCCGGTGTCGTCGACCACCGTGAGGCCGCTGACGTGCCGCTTCAGCATGATGTTGGCCGCCTCGACGATGCTGGTATCGGGGGTGACCGAGATGACCGACCGGGTCATGATCTGATGGGCGCGCATGGACGACTCCGCTGGCTTGTCGAATTTCAATGCGCAAAACCTAGCCCGGCTGTCGGGGTGTGGTTTGACTCAGGTCAAGCGATCCAGGCCGTTTCTCCCTGGTTGAGCAATTGTGATCCGTGCCCGGATTTGATGCAGCTCAACACGTATCGGAAGCGTCGCCATATCCTGCTGCCGACATAGACCAGAAGCCCGCAGGATCATTCAGCCATGAGCGTCGTGAAGGTATTTCCACGGGCCGAAGAGCCGCCGGCACAGGCTCTCCCCGCCAATTCGGCTGCCGAAGCCCCTGCGACGATCCCCGAAAGGATCCCTGAGAAGCCGGCCGTCGCCAATTCCCTGCCTGCATCGGAGCCGTACCCTTTCGACCGCGCGTTTCATGCGATGCTGGCGCGGTTCACGGGCGGGATTTCGCCTGTGGCCTTGTCGCTCGCCTGGCTCGACTGGAGCACGCATCTTGCCGCGGCGCCGGAGCGCCGGATGCAGATGTTCCGTAACGGTCTTCGCGATACCGGTATGCTCCTGCAAGCCGTCGCGCACGCGACCTCGCAAAAGCCGTGGTCCGTGATTGAGCCGCAGGGACGCGATCGTCGCTTCAAGGACCCGCAATGGGAGACCGCGCCGTTCAATCTGCTTGCGCAGGCGTTCCTGCTCTCGGAGCGCTGGTGGCACGATGCCACGACCGGCGTGCGTGGCGTGTCGCATGCAAACGAAGCCGTCGTCGAGTTCTCGGTGCGCCAGATGCTCGACATGCTGGCGCCGTCGAATTTCGCGGCCACCAATCCGCAGGTTCTCGAAAAGGCGTTCCAGAGCGGCGGCGAGAATTTTGTGTTCGGTTGGCAGAACTGGTGCAGCGATCTGATGCGGCTGCTCTCTGTCTCGAAGCCGGCGGGTGACGAGCAGTTCGTCGTCGGCAAGACGGTGGCAGCTACGCCCGGCAAGGTCGTCTACCGCAACGATCTGATCGAGCTGATCCAGTATCATCCCACGACCGCGCAAGTGCGACCCGAGCCGATCCTGATCGTGCCGGCCTGGATCATGAAGTATTACATCCTCGATCTGTCGCCGCAAAATTCCCTGGTCCGGTATCTGACCGGTCAAGGCTTCACCGTGTTCGCGATCTCCTGGCGCAATGCGGATGCGAAGGACAGGGATGTTGCCTTCGACGACTATCGCAAGCTGGGAGTGATGGCCGCGCTGGACATGATCGGCCGGATCATGCCCGATCGGAAGACCCATGCGCTCGGCTACTGTCTGGGCGGCACGTTGCTGTCGATCGCCGCGGCGGCCATGGCGCGCGACGGCGATGGCCGTCTCGGCACCATCACGCTCCTTGCCGGCCAGACCGACTTCACCGAGGCCGGCGAATTGACGCTCTTCATCAACGAGAGCCAGGTCGCCTTCCTCGAAGACATGATGTGGCAGCGCGGCTATCTCGACACGACACAGATGGCCGGTGCGTTCCAGCTGCTGCGCTCCAACGAGCTGATCTGGTCGCGGCTGTCGCGTGACTATCTGATGGGCGAGAGTTCGCAGCCGAGCGATCTGATGGCCTGGAACGCCGATGCCACGCGGCTGCCTTATCGCATGCACTCAGAGTACTTGCGCAAGCTGTTCCTCGACAACGATCTGGCCGAAGGCCGCTATCGCGTCGAGGGCAGGAGCGTCTCGCTCTCCGACATTCACGCGCCGATGTTCGTGGTGGGCACGCTCGCCGACCACGTGGCGCCGTGGCGATCCGTCTACAAGATCCACTATCAGGCTGATGCCGACGTAACCTTCCTGTTGACCAACGGCGGCCATAATGCCGGCGTCGTCGCGCCTCCTGACGAGCCCTGGCACACCTATCAGGTCATGACCAAGGCCGCGGATGCGCCGTATGTCGGCCCGGACGAGTGGCTGAAGCTGGCGCCGCGTGTTGAGGGATCGTGGTGGCCGGAATGGGCTCAATGGCTGGCGGCGCGCTCAGGTGAGCCCTGTGATCCACCGTCGATCGGTGTCGGGGGTGCTGACGGTCTGCCCGACGCGCCGGGAGACTACGTCCACAGCTAATCCTTGGGCTCCGCGTTCGGAGCAAGGTCTGACGAGCGGAAGGGCTTGGCCTTGTCCAGTTTCCGGTAGGCCGTAGAGGCGGTTCGCAGCAGCCTCTTTTCCCGCTTGCGGTCGAGGAAGCGAATGCCGGCCTCGGGGCCGGCGCCGTTCAACGACGCTGCCAGCGCTTGCCCGCGCGCATCGTCGTTCAATTGCCCGAGGGACCTCTGTGCCTTGCGCAATTGCTTGAGGATGGACTTCTGCTTCGCCAGGGAATCGTCATCGAACAGGTCCGTAAGCGACTCGATCGAATAGGTCAGCCGCTTGTTGAGAAGCCGCAACCTGTGTCGTTTCTCGACATCGAGCTTGCGCAGCTTCCTGGCCTTCCTGAGCAGCGTCTCTTCCCACTCGGTCAGCCGCGCCGTCGCGTGGTCGGCGAGCGAGCAACGGCGCAACCTGACGGCTTCCTTGCTGCGCCGGGTCGACCAGGGCCCGCTCTCGATCCACGCCGAGGTCTGCTCGACCAGGCGCTTGTAGCGCGCGGATTGCAGCGCGCGCACGAGCAGGCGGTGGCTCTCGGCGCGCTTCTCGTCCCAGTGCTGGAGCTCGGCGATCACGGCGAGCTCGTCGCCACTCTCGGCGACGACCCGCTCGATCGCCACGTCGAGATCCCGCACCAGGCCGAGCTGGCTGTTGAGCCATTTCAGCTCGGCCCAGACGTTCGGCCGCAGCGTGTCGTCCACCATGGGCGAGAAGAAGCGGATGGCGGTGCGCAGATGCGTCAGTGCGATGCGGATCTGGTGCAGCGCGTCGGGATCGCCGCGGCAAGTGCCGTCGTGCTGGGCAAGGACCGCACCGAGGTGGCGGCGGGCGATGATCCGGAACGCCGTATCGCAGGCCATGCCGGGGCTGAGGCGGCCGGGCAGGGCATTGCGCCGCGTCGCCGGCTTGGCGCGCGCGGTCGCGGTCGAACTCGTGGTGGGTTGCGACATCCTTGCCCGCGTCAATCAGATTGCCTTATTTTGCCCTGCGATTGCGTCCCGGCAGCGCTGGAGCGTCTGCTCTTGTGTCCCGGATGCATCGATGGTCGCCCAATCGACATGGCCGATATTATAGTGCTCTTGCTGCGCAGCAACCTCTTGCGTGGCGTCGGAGGCATCGCCGTGGCGGCCGCCGATGCGCGCCTGACGGGTCGCGAGGTCGGCGACGAGGAATAGTCCGCTCAGCGGCACGTTGCATTGGCGGGCCATGGCGGCCAGTTGCTCCCGTTCGGACTCGCTTGCAAAGACGGCATCGACGATCGCGGAATGGCCTTGCGCCAGCACCTGTCGGGCGCTCTGCACCAGGACCTCGTAGACGCGTGCCGTGACCTCGGGCCGGTACGTGGACGTCGGCAGCCGGTGGGTGTGTTCCACCTGAAACAGCTGCTTGCGAATGATGTCGCTGCGCAGCACGACGGCTCCCGGTTGCGGCGCGACGTTGGGTGCCAGCGCGCGGGCGAGGGCGGACTTGCCGGTGCCCGATAGTCCGCCGACCGCAATCAGGCGCGGGGTGGGCGGGTGGATCAGAGCCCGGGCGAGATCGAAGTAGCGGCGCGCCTCGTGAAGAATTCCTGTCCGGTCGGCATCGGGCCGCGTCAGCCGCGCCAGCGCCACCTGGGCGCGGATTGCCGCGCGAATGGACATGAACAGCGGCAGGACCGAGAGCGCATCGAGGTTTTCGGGCGGCGTTGCGGCGAGATACCGGTTCAGGACGATATTGGCTGCGAGCGGTTGACCATGGTGCAGCAGGTCCATCAGCGTGAACGCGAGGTCGTAGAGCACGTCGACAGTTGCGATTCTCGCATCGAACTCGATCGCGTCGAACAGCACCGGCTGGTCGTCGATCGCAACGATATTCGCAAGATGCAGGTCGCCGTGGCAGCGGCGCACGTATCCCTGACGGCCGCGTTCTTCGAGCAGCGGCCGCAGGCGCTGCAATATCGTGTACGAGGCTTCGCCGAGTTGCTCGATCTCTTCGGCTTCGAGATGGTTGCCCTTCCGCAAGCCGTCGCCGTTTCCATCGACGAGGCCGGGGATGGAGGCAACCCATGCCGTGCCGTCGGCGCGAGGTGCCATCGCGTGCGACGCCACGATGGCATCAGCGGCAGCCGAAGCGAGGTTCGCATCCAGCGGGCCGGCCTTCGCCAGATGATCCAGCGTCCGGGTTTCGTCGAAGCGGGACATGTCGACCGCATACTCGACCGGCCGGCCGCGGCCGTCGACCTGCAGCGATCCGTCCGGCTCCTCGGTGATCGCCACGACGCGGTGATAGATCTGCGGCGCCAGCGGCCGGTTGATCCTGATCTCCTCCTCGCAGGCCGTCTTGCGTTTCTCGAGCGTCGAATAGTCGAGGAACGGAAACCGGACAGACCGCTTGATCTTCAGCGCGCGGCTACCGTCGAGAAACACCGACGCGGCATGCGTATCGATCCGTGTCACGCCCGGATGCGCGCAGAGCGCCGTGAAGATCCGTTCCTGGGCAGCCGTTTCGTCTGTCATCGAAGCTGGTATTCCGAGATAAGGTCAGGGTCTGAGCACGGCGGCGCCAAGAATCTGTCCATTCCGCAGCATGTCCAGAACTTCGTTGGCCTGATCGAGCGGGAATGCGGTCGTCTCGGTGCGCACGCCCGCCTGCGGAGCGATCCTGAGAAAATCGAGACCGTCCTGTCGGGTGAGATTGGCAACGGAGATCAGCTGCCGTTCCTGCCAGAGCAGGTCGTACGGAAAGCTCGGAATGTCGCTCATATGGATGCCGGCGCAGACCACGCGGCCACCCTTGCGAACGGAGCGCAGCGCGGCCGGCACGAGCTCGCCGGCGGGGGCGTAGATGATGGCGGCGTCGAGCGGTGTGTCGGGAATTTCGTCCGAGGCGCCCGCCCAGACGGCGCCGAGCCGGCGGGCGAGGTCCTGTGCGGCCAGATCGCCGCGCCGTGTAAACGCGTGGACAGAGCGCCCCTGCCAGACCGCGACTTGCGCGACGATATGGCCGGCGGCGCCGAAGCCGTAGATGCCCAGCCTCTCAGCCTGGCCGGCGAGGACCAGCGAACGCCAGCCGATCAGGCCTGCACACAGCAGAGGGGCGAGAGCCACGTCGTCGCCGGCCTCGCCCAGCGGAAAGGCATAGCGCGCATCGGCGACCACGTGCGTTGCATAGCCGCCGTCCCTTGTATAACCGGTGAAGAGCGGGCGGTCGCAGAGGTTCTCCATGCCCTCCCGGCAAAACCGGCAGTTTCCGCAGGTGAACCCGAGCCAGGGAATGCCGACCCGGTCACCCAGCGCATGCGTTGCGACATCGGGGCCGACGAGATCGATACGGCCGACGATTTCATGGCCAGGTACGATCGGGTAGCGGATGCCGGGCAATTCGGCGTCGACGACGTGAAGATCGGTCCGGCAGACGCCGCAGGCGCTGACTCTCACCCGGATCTGACCTTCGCCGGGGATTGGATCGGGGCGCTCCTCCATCCGCAGCCGTGCTCGCGGGGCAGCCAACACCATCGCACGCATCAGTCTCTCCGGGGCGAACCGCTCCGATCGAACTATCCATAGAATGACAGCGCGGGGCCAGTCCTTGACCTCCCTCAATGCTCGCCTTTGCCCGTCTGGACGGTTCCCCAAGGCTTGTTGAGGATCAAAAGGCTTGATGAGGATCAATGGTGTTGACGAAAGCCGGCCTATTCTGGTGGCAAGGAGAACCCCGATGCCCCTGAAGGACGTTTTTCTGCCGCTTGTCGGCCAGCCGCGCGGACCGGCTGTTGCTGCGATCGAGAAATGCGTGGCAGTCGCCGCCGACCTCGGCGCCAGGATCACCGCGCTCGCGCTCGAGGAAGACGTTTTCGTGCGGCCGATGGTGCTGCTCCCCGATGATCCCGATGCCGCCGTGGCAAAGGGGCCCCTTGGAGCAGACGATGTGCAGCATCTTCTGAATGCCTTCACTGATGCGGCGGCTCGCGCCAACGTTCGGACCCAAAGCCGGTCGGGCAAGGTGCCGGCGGACCAGATTGCGTCGATACTGGCCGAACAGGCGCGTTTCAGCGATCTCACGCTGGTTCCCGTGAAGCCGCACGACAGCCGAACGGAGCACATCATCGAGACGATCCTGTTTGAATCCGGGCGGCCGCTGCTGCTCTGCCCGGAGCAGCATGTGGACGTGCTGCGACCGGAATTCGAGAAAGTCATGATCGCTTGGGATCACTCCGCGCGCGCGGCGCGGGCGGTCGGTGACGCGCTGCCGATCCTTCAGGCTGCGGCCTCGGTCCGCGTGGTGACCGTGGCCGACGACAAGACCGACACGATCGTGCAATCCGGGACCGCCCTCGTCGATCATTTGAGCGAGCACGGTGTCCAGGCCTCGTTCGAGACGGCGAAAGGCGGCGGCAGCTCGATCGGCAAGGTGCTCGGAAGTTGGGCAAATTCCAATGCCATCGATGCGATCGTGATGGGCGCCTATCATCATTCGCGCCTGAACGAGATTGTCTGGGGTGGTGTGACAAAGACTGTCATTGGCCAGCCACCGTGCTGGGTTATGATCTCGCACTAGGCTCGCCGCCAGCTTGCCGGCCTGATCTTTCAACCATCGGAACCGCCACCGACGGGGCGCATTTGCTTTCATGTCCACCTATCGTCTGAAGAACCTGCTGTCGCCGCGTTCGGTTGCGCTTGTCGGGGCGAGCGCTCGTCCGGTTTCCGTGGGGCGCGCCGTTCTGGAGAACATTCGCAAGGCTGAATTCACGGGACAATTCGGCCTCGTCAATCCGCGCCATGCCGAGATCAGCGGCGTTGCCGCAGTGGTGAGCCTTGACAGGCTGGCATTCGTGCCCGAGCTCGTGGTCATCACCGCGCCGGCCCGGGAGGTTCCCGGCATCATCGACCAGGCCGGACGGCGCGGCTCGGCGGGCGCACTGATCGTCACGGCCGGACTCGGCCATGGGCCGGGATCGCTGCAAGAGGCCGTGATCGCCGCGGCTCGCAAATACGGCATGCGGCTGATCGGGCCGAACTGCCTCGGCATCATGATGCCCGGCGTGAGCCTCAATGCCAGTTTTGCCGCGCACATGCCGGGAGCTGGAAATCTCGCGCTGATTTCGCAATCCGGCGCGATCGCCGCCGGCATGGTGGACTGGGCCGCGCAGCGCGGCGTCGGCTTCTCCGGCATCGTCTCGATCGGCGACCAGATCGACGTCGATATTGCCGACCTGCTCGACTATTTCGCGATGGATCACAAGACCCGTGCGATCCTGCTCTATATCGAGGCCATCAAGGACGCGCGTAAATTCATGTCGGCGGCACGCGCCGCGGCGCGTGTGAAGCCGGTTGTCGTGGTGAAGTCCGGCCGCATGGCGCAGGGTGCGAAGGCGGCCGCGACCCACACGGGCGCGCTCGCGGGCGCCGACGCCGTCTATGACGCGGCGTTCCGCCGCGCGGGCGTCCTGCGGGTCTCCGATCTGCGCGAGCTGTTCGACTGCGCCGAGACGCTCGGCCGGGTCGAATCGCCGACCGGAAAGCGCCTCGCCATTCTGACCAATGGCGGCGGCATCGGTGTCCTCGCCGTCGATCGACTGGTCGAGCTTGGCGGAATTCCCGCGTCCATCTCGCCGGATGCCCGCAAGAAACTCGATGACGCGCTGCCGCCGACCTGGTCCGGCGCAAATCCCGTCGACATCGTGGGCGATGCCGATGCAGCGCGCTACGCGGCGGCGCTCGAGGTGCTGCTCGCCGACCCCGACAATGACGCAGTTCTCGTCCTCAACGTGCAGACGGCGATCGCCTCGGCTTCCGACATCGCGAGGACCGTGACGGAGCTCGTCGGCAAATATCGCGAGAAGCACCGCAGTTGGGCAAAGCCGGTGCTTGCCGCCTGGGTCGGGGCCGATCAAGCGATCATTCAGACGCTCTCCGGCGGGGGCATTCCGAACTATCCGACCGAGGACGATGCGGTGCGCGGCTTCATGCATCTGGTCCGGCACCGCGAAGTGGTCGAGGAACTGAGCCAGGTTCCCCCTGCAATGCCCGACACGTTCGTGCCTGACGCCCGGGCGGCCAGGCAGATCGTAGCCGCAGCCATCGCCGATGACCGCAAATGGCTCGAGCCTGTCGAGATCAAGCACCTGCTCGAAGCCTACGACATCGCGATGGTGCCGACCTATGCCGCGGCCGACGTCGAGCAGGCCGTGGCGTACGCGAACGAGATGTTCGCGCAAGGTGCCACCGTCGTGCTGAAGATCATGTCGCGCGACATCGTGCACAAATCAGATGTCGGCGGCGTCGTGCTCAATCTGACGACGCCGGAGGCGGTGCGTGCGGCTGCCTCCGATATTCTCGCCCGGGCAAGGAAGCTGCGGCCCGAGGCCCGTATCGGCGGCGTCATCGTCCAGGCGATGGTCGTCAAGGCGAAGGCGCGCGAGCTGATCCTCGGTCTTGCCGACGATCCCACGTTCGGCACCGTCGTCGTCTTCGGCCGGGGCGGAACGGCGGTGGAGATCATCAATGACAGGGCGCTGGCGCTGCCGCCGCTCGATGTGCAACTCGCCCGCGACTTGATCGACCGCACGCGGGTCTCGCGGCTGCTGCGCGCCTACCGGGACGTGCCGGCCGTCAAGCAGGACGCCGTCGCCATGGTGCTGGTCAAGCTCGCCCAGATGGCGGCCGATATCCCTGGGATCCGCGAATTCGACATCAACCCGCTGCTCGCGGACGAGACCGGTGTGACGGCAGTCGACGCCCGTGTCGCGGTGGGGCCGTCGCAGCGGAAGTTTGCCGGCTCAGGCCCCGCCAATTTCGCCGTTCGCGCCTATCCCTCGCAGTGGGAGCGCCGCCTCAAGCTCAAGGACGATTGGCGCATCTTCGCGCGGCCGTTGCGCCCTGACGACGAGCCGACCATCCACGAGTTCCTGCGTCATGTGACGCCTCACGACCTCCGCCTGCGCTTCTTCGCGCCGATGAAGGAGTTCACCCACGAATTCATCGCGCGCCTGACCCAGCTCGACTACGCGCGCGCGATGGCTTTCATCGCATTCGATGAGGCTACTGGCGAGATGGTCGGCGTGGTCCGGCTCCATTCGGACTCGATCTACGAGAGCGGTGAATACGCGATCCTGCTGCGGTCCGATCTCAAGGGCAGGGGGCTTGGATGGGCCCTGATGCAACTGATCATCGACTATGCGAGATCCGAAGGGCTGAAGGCCATATCGGGCGACGTGCTTCAGGAGAACACCGTGATGCTCGAAATGTGCCGGCAGCTCGGTTTCGAGGTCAAGCCGGATCCGACCGAGCCTGATATCTGCGACGTCCGGCTGAAGCTCTGAGCGCGCCGGCTAAAGCATGATCCGGAAAAGTGCGTGTCGGTTTTCCGAAAAGATCATGCTCAAACAACAACCCAAAGCACGATGACGATTCATCCCAATCTCATCGCGCTTCAGGAGCGCGCTTCGGCCGACGTTGCAGCGGCAGTCTCCTTGGTCGTTTTCCGCAGGCTCTTGACGATGATCGCGATCAGCGGCACCAGCACCGGCACGATCGTGCTCAGCGGATGATGCACCGCGCCCGACACCTGGGTCTGGAGCGCGCGCGCCTCGAGCTGAAGGGCCTCGATGGATGCGCCGTGAATTTCATTGGCGAGCTCGATGTCGCGGCCGGACGGAGCCCGCCCGGCGATGACGAAGAGGACCGCCGCGATGGCAAAATTGACGGCGCCGAGGATGGCCGCTGCCGCAATTGCGCTCCAGATCTGGACCAGCGCGAAATAGGCCGACAGCTCCAGCATCAGGAGCCCGAATGCCGCGATCAATGCCGCAAAGGCGCGCAGGCCGAGGCCTACCAGCAGATGGCGCAGCCTGATGTCTGCGATGATCCTGTCGGTCCGCCACAGCACGCGCAGATGTTTGACGACGTTCTCGGTATTCACCTAGTGTCTCCTCAGCATGAAGCCGACGACGACGCCGAGCGCGAAGGCGGAGGCGAGCGACGTCATCGGGCGCTCCGCGATGAGGCCCTGAAGCTGCTCCTGCTCGTCGCTGACGGTTTCGCCGAGCTCGGCAAGCGCGGCCTTGATCTGATCGGCCAGAGCCTCGGCGCGGTCCTTCGAACTCTCGAACATTTCCTCGCCGGCCGTGCTCAGCAGGCGGGTGACGTCCACCTTCAACGTCCGCAGTTCTTCGCTCATCCTGTCGCTGTCGAACATGGATTTGATGTCTCCATTGAATGGAGCGAACCTAAGACCCGCCGGCGTGACCGCGCTTGATTTGCGTCAAGGGGTGGGCAGGGGCCTGCCCTTGAGACAGGTCAAACCGCCCGCCACACGCTGGCCTAGAAGTGGCGGCTGAATGGGGACCGATTGTCCCGATGAGGTGGAAGCGTGAACTCCGAACCGCTGTTGCTGGCAACGCCGTCTGGCGAGGGGCTGAAATTGCGCCCGCAAGGGTCCTGGACCGCGGCGAATGTGGCGATGCTCGAAACTCTGTCCCGCTCGGTCGGCGCGGATGTCGATCGATCCAGGGCCGTGACGCTGGACATGTCGGGCGTCAGTGCGCTGGATACGCTCGGCGCCTGGGTCCTGGAGAAGCTGTCGCGCAGGGCCGCAACGTCAGGCAGATCGGCCGAATTCGTCGGCGTCGCCGATCATTTCAGCGGTCTGATGGACGAGGTGCGTGAGGTTAACCGCCACACGCCGGCGCCGGCAGCTGCGCCAAATCCGCTTCTGCTCAGGCTCGGCGATCTCGGCAAGTCCACGGTCGGCGCGCGGGAAGACATTACGATCTTCCTGCAAATGCTCGGCGCATTGTTCATGGCCATTTTCGGTGTGCTGCGCCGGCCGCGGTCGCTGCGGCTGACGTCGCTGGTCTACCAGCTCTACCGCATCGGATGGCAGGCGATTCCCATCGTCGCGCTGATCACCTTCCTGATCGGCGCCATTATCGCCCAGCAGGGATTCTTCCATTTCCGCAGGTTCGGTGCTGAGTCCTATACCGTCGATATGGTGGGCATCCTCGTGCTGCGCGAGCTAGGCGTTCTGATCGTCGCCATCATGGTCGCCGGCCGGTCGGGGAGCGCCTACACCGCCGAGCTCGGTTCGATGAAGATGCGCGAGGAGATCGACGCGCTGTCGACGATGGGGCTCGATCCCGTCGGCGTCCTGATCCTGCCGCGTGTTGCGGCGCTGGTCATCGCACTGCCGATTCTCGCCTTCATCGGATCGATTGCCGCGCTCTATGGCGGCGGCCTGGTCGCGCAGTTCTACGGCGACATGGGGCCGGCGATCTACATCGCACGGCTGCATGAGGCCATTTCCGTCACCCATTTCGAGGTGGGCATCCTGAAGGCGCCGTTCATGGCGCTGGTGATCGGGATTGTCGCCTGTAGCGAGGGCTTGCGCGTCAAGGGCAGTGCCGAGTCGCTGGGGCGGCAGACGACGACGTCGGTGGTCAAGTCGATCTTCCTGGTGATCGTGCTCGACGGCCTGTTCGCAATCTTCTTTGCCTCGATCGGGATGTGACGATGGGCGAACCGCAGGAACAGTTCGCGATCCGCGTCCGCGACCTCGTGGTCGGCTTCGGCCGCCAGACGGTGCTCGACCATCTCTCGCTCGACGTTCGCAAGGGCGAGATTCTCGGGCTGGTGGGAGCGTCCGGCGGCGGCAAGTCGGTCTTGATGCGAACCATCATCGGCCTCATCCCGCGCCGAAGCGGTACCATTGAGGTCATGGGGCACGAGATCGGCGGCACGCATGACCGCGGCACGCAAGGCGCGGCCGCGACATGGGGCATCCTCTTCCAGCAGGGCGCGCTGTTCTCCTCGCTGACGGTCCGCCAGAACGTCCAGTTTCCGCTGCGCGAAAATCTCGTCCTGTCGCAGGAGCTGATGGACGAGATCGCGATCGCCAAGCTCGAAATGGTCGGGCTGCGGGCGCAGGACGCCGACAAATATCCGGCGGAGCTGTCCGGCGGCATGACCAAGCGCGTGGCGTTGGCGCGCGCGCTCGCGCTCGATCCGCCGATCCTGTTCCTGGACGAGCCCACCTCCGGCCTCGATCCGATCGCCGCCGGCGATTTCGACGCGCTCATTAAGACGCTGCAAAAGACCCTGGGACTGACCGTGTTCATGGTCACCCATGATCTTGCCAGCCTCACCACGGTCTGCGACCGCGTGGCCGCGCTCGCCGACGGCAAGATCGTTGCGATTGGCCCGATGCGCGACCTGCTGCAATCCGAGCATCCCTGGGTGCGCGCCTATTTCCACGGCAAGCGCTCGCAGATGCTGCAACACGAGATGAGATGAGACATGGAAACCCGCGCTCCCTACGTGCTGATCGGCACCTTCGTGCTGGCCGCGATCCTCGCGGTGTTCGGCTTCATCTATTGGCTGAACAACACCGGCGGCATCGGGCCGCGCACGAACTACCATGTGCAATTCCAGGGACCGGTACCGGGGCTCCTGGTTGGCGCCGGCGTGTTGTTCAACGGCATCCGCGTCGGCGAGGTGGCCCAGCTGGGGCTCGCGCCGGACAATCCGCGCTTCGTCAATGCGACGATTTCGGTTGCCTCCGCCACGCCGGTGCGCGCCGACACCAGGGTCGGGCTCGATTTCCAGGGGCTGACCGGCGTGCCGGTGGTGACACTGGAGGGCGGCATGATCGTCGCCAAATCCGGCGAGCCCCTGACCTTGATCGCCGAGGCCGGCGCCGGCCAGAGCATGACGCAGGCGGCGCGCGATGCGCTGCGACGGGTGGATTCGGTGCTGGAGGACAATTCCGGCCCGCTGAAGGACACCATCGCGAATTTCAAGACGTTCTCCGACGGGCTCGCGCGCAACACCGGCAAGCTCGACGGCATCCTGGCGGGTCTCGAGAAGATGACCGGCGGCGGCGCGCCGGCGCAGAAGATCACCTATGACCTGCGCACGCCGCAGAACCTCGGACCGGCCGCCAAGACGCTTTCTGCGTCGCTGGCCATTCCCGAGCCGACCGCGGTCGCGATGCTCCAGACCCAGCGCATGCTGTTTGCGCCGGTCGGGGATAATCCAGGCTTTGCCGATTTCCTCTGGGCCGACAGCATTCCAAAGCTGGTGCAGGCGCGGCTGATCGACAGCTTCGAGAACTACGACATCGCCCATGCGCCGTTGCGCACGAGCGATCTCGGGCAGGCGGACTACCAACTGCTGATCGACATCAGACGCTTCCGGATTGCCACGGACGGCGAGACAAGGGTCGAGATCGGACTATCGGCGCGGATCGTCGACAAGAACGGCAAGGTGGTCGCGTCCCGCCTCGTCGAGACCAGTGAGAAGCTCGACAAGGTCGAACCGGCCGCTGCGGTCGCAGCGTTCGACGCGGCTTTCGCCCGCATCGCCAAGGAACTGATCGGCTGGACGGTGCTGGCGGTGTGAGGCCGCCTATTCCAGCGTCTTGAGGTAGGATAGGAGGTCGTGGATCTGGTCCGGACTGAGCTCGAAGGCGGGCATGTCGGCGTGGCCCGTGTAGATGCCTTCGGCCAGCGCCTCGCCAAGGGTCGCGATCGGATAATTCCGGTGCAGCGTGCGCAGCGGCGGGGCGATCTTGAGCGGGCTCTCGGAGACGCGGTCGATCGCGTGGCAGCGCGCGCAATTGGCCCGTGCAAAGGCCTTTCCGCGTTGTTCGGCGGTCGGTGCCGCCAGCGCTGGCGTGATCAGAAAGAGGCCAATCAGGCCCTGGCGGAGCGCATGGTGAAGCATGGAAGGCGGGATCCCGTCGAACTCTCGGCGCAGAATAGAGAGAGGAGACCCGCCAGAATTGATCTGGGTCAACCGCGTTTGTGAGGGTGCAGTAAAATGCGGGTGCGTATGGCGGACTCGGCCGGGGGGCGGAGCTGTAGGAGCGGTGGATGAAGCCTTCCGTGGTCATGATTGAACCAAACGGGCATTTCTGCAGCGATTGTGCCATACGCACATCGGCGGTTTGTTCGTCGCTGGATGCGGCCGAGCTCAGGGAATTCGAGCATCTCGGACGCGGTGTCCATTTTTCCTCAGGCGAGACCGTGTTCTCCGAGGAGGACATCACGACCTCGTTCTACAACGTTCTCGAAGGCGTCATGCGGCTGTACAAGCTGCTCCCCGACGGCCGGCGGCAAATCGTCGGCTTCGCCTTGCCCGGCGATTTCCTGGGGATGAATCTGTCCGGCCGCCACAATTTTTCCGCCGATGCAATCGGCGCGGTGACCGTGTGCCAGTTCGCGAAGGCGCCCTTCGGGCGTTTCATCGAGGAGCGGCCGCAACTGCTCAGGCGGATCAACGAGCTGGCCATTCGCGAGTTGAGCCAGGCACGCGACCATATGGTCTTGCTCGGCCGCCGCTCGGCGGACGAGAAGGTTGCGGCTTTTCTGCTTGGCTGGCGCGAGCGGCTGCTCGCGCTCAAGGGGGCGTCCGACACGGTTCCACTTCCGATGAGCCGGCAGGACATCGCCGATTATCTCGGCCTGACCATCGAGACCGTCAGTCGCACCTTTACCAAGCTTGAACGCCACGGAGCGATCGCCATCATTCATGGCGGTATCAGCCTGCTCGACCCGGCTCGCGTCGAGGCCTTGGCCGCGGCCTGACAGGCTTTTCACGATGCTCTCGGATTTTTGATCCCGATCAATGACGGTGGGCGCCGGCCGCAAATAATGCCCCTCAACACCCGGGAGGAGCATGATGCCTATTGACGCGTTGCTGATGACCATTGTCGTCGTGGCGATCTTCGTCACTTTCGCCGCAGCTCTGGCATGGGCGGACCGACAAACCAGCGCGGGCCGGCTCGACCCCGATTCCAAGCGCTGAAGCCCCTGATCGTAAGCCTCCTCTGACGCGCTAAGCGCCGACGCTCGCCCGGCCGGCTCTTGGCTGTCCGGCAGCGCCTCAACGCAATCGCGGCGTGCGGTGCCTGCAACTCTGCATCGACTGGGACGCATTGGCGCATCCTTCGGATGCCGCCCTTGAGCCGGGCGGCGGGCATTTTCGCCGCATTTGCCTTAAAGCGCGCGCATGCTTTCCGGTTGAAATGCCGGGCAACACTGACTACGCAGGAACTCCAGTGCCTCGCAGTCTTAGGAGCCCAGCGGCGTGCCTCAGGACAAGACCGGCGACCCCCGACAATCGGCGGCGAACAAATTATCGGTCCTGCGCAAGCACCCGATCTTCGCGGATCTGGAGCCGGATGCGCTCGATCAGCTCTGCCGCTACGCCAAGCACACCACCGTGAAGCGCGGTGCGACGATCGCCGCCAAGGGCGACCCCGGCAACAACCTGTTCGCGGTGATCTCGGGGACGGTAAAGATATCCTCCTCCTCGCCCGACGGGCGGAATGCCATTCTCAATCTCATCGGTCCCGGAGAAATCTTTGGCGAGATCGCGGTTCTCGACGGTGCGCCGCGTTCGGCGGATGCGACCGCCAACACCAATTGCGAGCTCTACATCATCGATCGCCGCGACTTCCTGCCGTTCGTGAAGAGCCAGCCGGCGCTGGCGATGAAATTCATCGAGCTGCTCTGCGCGCGGCTGCGCTGGACCAGCCAGCAGGTCGAGCAGGTGATCCTGCAAAATCTTCCGGGCCGGCTCGCAAGCGCACTGCTCGGTCTCACCGAAGAGCGCAAGTTCGACTCCGGCAGCGGTACGCTCGCCATCACCCAGCAGGAAATCAGCGAGATGGTGGGGATGACGCGCGAGAGCATCAACAAGCAATTGCGCGCCTGGGCCGGACGCAACTGGGTTCGCCTCGAGCACGGCGCCATCGTCGTGCTCGATACCGATGCGCTGCGCGAGCTCGCCGAAAGCGGCCTCGGCGGCGAGTGATTGCGTTCGCCTAACCGTCGATGATGGCGACCGCGCGGGTCCAGCCCGCGGAGGCGCGTTCGATCTTCACCGGGAAGCATGAGACCGTGAACCCGGCCGGCGGCAATCGATCAAGATTGTGTAGCTTCTCGAGGTGGCAATAGCCGATGTGACGTCCCGCCTTGTGGCCTTCCCAGATCAGGCCGGCGTCTTTTGTTTCGGCATATCTCTTCGCGGTGTAGACGAACGGAGCGTCCCAGCTCCATCCGTCGGTGCCGGTCAGCCGCACGCCGCGCTCGAGCAGATACATGGTGGCCTCGTAACCCATGCCGCAGCCGGAATTGACGTAGTCGGCCTGGCCGAATTTGGCGCCGGCGCTGGTGTTGACGACGACGATCTCCAGCGACGACAGCGTGTGGCCGATGCGCTTGAGCTCCTTCTCGACGTCGGCGGCGGTCACGACATAACCATCGGGCAGGTGCCGGAAGTCGAGCTTCACGCCGGGCTGAAAGCACCATTCGAGCGGCACCTCGTCGATCGTCCATGACCGCTCGCCGCGATTCATGGTCGGGTGGAAGTGCCAGGGCGCATCGAGATGCGTGCCGTTATGCGTCGACAACGAGACCTGCTCGACGGCCCAGCCCTGGCCGTCCGGCAGGTCCTGCGCCTTGAGGCCGTCGAAGAACTGGAGCATGCGCGGCAGGCCCTGCTGGTGATCGATGTAGTGGATCGTCGGGTGATTGCCCGGCGGGTCGGACGTCACGTCGTTTCTGAGCGGCACGGAGATATCGATCAGTGTCCGCGGCATGGGCATTCCCTTCGAGATGGTCCGGTCTGTTTCGGAGCATTTTGTGGGGGCTGCACCGGTGGCGTCAAGTAACGCTCCGGTAAGCCGAGAGCCCGCCTCACGCCCGAAACAATCGGGCCATTTCGGGAAAAGGGAAGCATCTGCCGCTTGCCTTGCCGGGGCGGCACGGCATCGATCGATGCAAGTCCGGCATCGATCGATGCCGGATTTGGCTTGGACTCAGAATGCCGCCCGCCCTAGGGACGACATTGGCGACATCGCGCCGACGCAGCGCGTACGCCGGGAAGGACGACCGTCTCGTCCGAACCTCCAAGCCGCAATCAATAGCGGTCGAGCACAAACCGAGAGGAACATCCATGGACACGACGAGCGTCGTTCGCCCGCATCCGGCATTGGCCGATGGCGAGGCGCGAGGGCAGGGAGCACTTGCCGCGCAGGCCCCCGCCCGAGGCAGCGCGATGAAGGCCGCGCCTTCCGCGCCGGCGATCATGAAGCAGTCAAATCCGCTCGACTCCGCCGTGCAATCCTACCAAGGTGGTGCGTTTGTAACGCTTGACTTTACACCTGAAGTGGAGCGACCCAGGGCGGCGCGCAGCATCTGCCCGACAACGACATAATCAACTCAGGAGGAAGCCCAGATGAAGACACTCACCGGTATCATCGCAGCCGCTGTGCTGGCGGTCTCAGCGCCCTTGGCGACCGCACGCGATTTCCGCTCCGCCGACATCCATCCCGCCGATTATCCGACCGTCGAGGCCGTCAAGTTCATGGGCAAGCAGCTCGCGACCGCGAGCGGCGGCAAGCTCGGCGTGAAGGTGTTTCCCAACGGCGCCCTGGGCTCCGAGAAGGACACCATCGAGCAGCTCAAGATCGGCGCGCTCGACATGATGCGGATCAACGCATCGCCGCTGAACAACTTCGTGCCTGAGACCATCGCGTTGTGCCTGCCCTTCGTCTTCCGCGACACGCAGCACATGCGCACCGTCCTTGACGGGCCGATCGGCGACGAGATACTGGCGGCGATGGAGCCCGCGGGCCTGGTCGGCCTTGCCTATTACGACAGCGGCGCCCGCTCCATCTACACCGTCAAGGCCCCGGTCAAGTCGCTCGCGGACCTCAAGGGCCTGAAGATCCGCGTCCAGCAATCCGACCTGTGGGTCGGCATGATCCAGAGCCTCGGGGCCAACCCGACGCCGATGCCGTATGGCGAGGTCTATACCGCGCTCAAGACGGGTCTGGTGGACGCGGCCGAGAACAACTGGCCTTCCTACGAGTCTTCGCGCCATTTCGAGGCAGCCAAGTTCTATAACATCACCGAGCACTCTCTGGCGCCCGAGGTTCTCGTGATGTCCAAGAAGGTCTGGGACACGCTGAGCAAGGAGGATCAGGCGATGATCCGCAAGGCCGCCAAGGAATCGGTGCCGGTCATGCGCAAGCTCTGGGACGAGCGTGAGCAGGCGTCCCGCAAGACCGTCGAGGCGGCCGGTGTTCAGGTCGTCACGATCGCCAACAAGGCGGAATTCGTCGACGCGATGAAGCCTGTGTACCAGAAGTTCGCCGGCGACGAGAAGCTGCAGAGCCTCGTCAAGCGCATCCAGGATACGAAGTAAGAACACGGCGGATCGGGTCCGGTATCGCCGCCAGGTGACGCCGGGCCCTCGCGAAGGAGACGCGCGATGACAGACCCACACGTCGCAAGCCACGAGCAGGAGGTCGCCGGACGCCCGTCCACCGGCCTGCTGTCGCGGATCAATGCCCCCGTTGCGCGTGTGGGCATGTATCTGTCCGTGACCGGCCTGCTCGTCATCGTCACCATCGTGTTCTACCAGGTGTTCGGACGCTACGTGCTCAACTCCAGCCCGACCTGGACCGAGAACCTTGCGCTGGTCCTGATCCTGTACGTCACGCTGATCGGCGCCGCCGTCGGCGTGCGCGATGCCGGACACATCGGCATGGACAGTCTGCTGGTGATGCTTCCGGATAATGTGCGCGAGAAGATCGAGCTCGTGATCCACGTTCTGGTCGCCCTGTTCGGCGTTGCGATGGCCTACAATGGCTGGATCCTCGGGGCGTCGGTCGGCACCGTGAAGATTCCCAATCTCGGCCTTCCCGAGGTCATCCGCTACGTCCCGCTGATCGCCTCCGGCGTCCTGATCGTGTCCTTTTCAATCGAGCACATCATTGCTCTCCTGCGCGGCGAAGAGGTCGTCCCCTCATGGAACTGATCATCCTCGGCGCCTCCTTCTTCGGCTTCCTGATCCTCGGCGTCCCGGTCGCCTTCGCGATCGGCCTCTCGGCGATCTGCACCATCCTCTACGAGGGCCTGCCGGTTGCCGTCATCTTCCAGCAGATGATGTCGGGGATGAACATATTCTCGTTCCTCGCCATTCCGTTCTTCGTCTTCAGCGGTGAGCTGATGCTGCATGGCGGCGTCGCCGACAAGATCGTGCAGCTCGCCAAGAATCTCGTCGGACACATCCGCGGCGGGCTCGGCATGTCGAACGTGGTCGCCTGCACGCTGTTCGGCGGCGTATCCGGTTCGCCCGTGGCCGACGTGTCGGCGATGGGCGCGGTGATGATCCCGATGATGAAAAAGGAAGGATTCGACACCGACTACGCCGTCAACGTCACCACCCACGCCTCGCTGGTCGGAGCCTTGATGCCGACCAGCCACAACATGATCATCTATGCCCTGGCCGCCGGCGGCAAGGTTTCGATCGGCGCGCTGATCGCCGCAGGCCTTCTGCCGGCGCTCGTGCTGATGGTGTGCATGCTGGTCGCCGCTTACGCGGTCGCGGTGAAGCGCGGCTATCCGGCCGGCAAGTTTCCGGGCTGGTCCGAGGTTTTCCGTTCCTTCGCGGCGGCGCTGCCCGGCCTGCTGATCGTCGGCATCATTCTGGCCGGCATCCTGTCCGGCGTCTTCACGGCAACTGAATCCGCAGCGGTCGCGGTCACCTACACGATCCTGCTGACGTTCTTCATCTACCGCACCATGACCCTGCCGAACTTCCTGCGGGCCGCGGCGAAGGCGGTGAAGACGACGGGCGTGGTGCTGCTGCTGATCGGCGTCTCCACCATGTTCCAGTATCTGATGGGACTCTACGAGGTGGCCGATTTCGCCGGCGACCTGATGAGTAAGGTATCCACGCAGCCCTGGATCATCTTCCTGCTCATCAACGTCATCCTGTTCGTGCTCGGCACGTTCATGGACATGGCGGCGACCATCCTGATCTGCACTCCGATCTTCCTGCCGATCGCGATGAAGGCGGGCATGGATCCCGTGCAGTTCGGCATGCTGATGCTGATCAACTGCGCGCTGGGGCTGAACACTCCGCCGGTCGGAACGACGCAGTTCGTGGGCTGCGCCATCGGCGGCATCTCGGTGGGCGCGGTGATGCGCACCATCCTGCCGTTCTACGCCGCGCTGATCGCAGCGCTGATGTTCGTCACTTACGTTCCCGCATTCTCGCTGTGGCTGCCGCGCCTGCTGATGGGATACAAGGGATAGCTGCCGTGCGCGCGCCGGCACTTGGCCGGCGCACCGCGCTTGCGTAGTTTGCGTCACAACAACAGGGAGAATCTGTCCGTGACCGACTATCGCAAGCTCTTCGATCTCACCGGCAAGACGGCCGTCGTGCTCGGCGCCGCCTCGGGCATCGGCAAGTCGTCGGCCGAAGCACTGGCCGGGCTCGGCGCCCGTGTCGTCTGCGCCGATCGGGCGCTCGATGCAGCGGAAGCGACCGCCGCGGGCATTCGCGACAAGGGTGGCTGGGCGGAAGCTGCTAGCTGCGACGCCGCGATCGCTGCGGACGTCAACGCGCTCGCCAAGAGCGTGATGCAGAAGTTCCCGCGGCTCGACATTGCCGTGACGACGCCCGGGCTCAACATCCGCAAGACCATCCTCGACTACACCGAGGAGGATCTCGACCGTGTCCTTAACCTCAACGTCAAGGGCACGGTCTGGTTCTTCCAGGCTTTCGGCCGCATCATGGTCGGGCAGAAGGGCGGCAGCATCATCGCCTGCTCCTCGGTGCGCGCGGTGACCATCGAACCGGGCCTTGGCGTCTACGGCTCGACCAAGGCGGCGATCGGCCTCCTGGTGAAGGGCTTTGCCTCCGAGGTCGGTCATGCCGGCGTGCGCGTCAACGCCATCGCGCCGAGCATCGCCGAGACCGCGCTGACCGGCCCGTTCAAGCAGCGGCCCGACATCTACAATCTCTACGCCGGCCACACCGTGTTCAACCGCTGGAGCAGCGCCGACGAGGTCGCAACGGCGGTGGCCTATCTCGCCTCGGACGCCGCCAGCTATGTCAGCGGCAGCACGCTGTTCGTCGATGGCGGCTGGACCGCCGTCGACGGGCCGCCGACCGGTCTCACCCAGCTGCACAAATAGGGCGACGATCTGCGCCTAGTCTAGCACTACTTTGGCAGATTGTTGATTTCACCTCGATTTATTGGATTCCCGAATCAATTTTTCAATGATTCATGGGTGGTCGGCTCTTGGAGGGCTGACCATGCCGGGATGGGAAGACGAACTCGAACGCTGGCTGATGCCGTTCTTGGACCGGCTGGGTCATAAGACCCGACAGCGGATGTGTCCTCTATATGTTGCGGGATTGATCGGTCCTGGCGATCGCAAGAGCGTTCAGCCGATGGCGGAACGCCTTGCCACGAGCAACTACGACCAGTTGCACCATTTCATTGCGGACGGTGTCTGGGACGCGACGCCGCTGGAGACAGAGCTGCTCAACCAGGCGGACCGACTTGTCGGCGGCAGCGATGCGGTGCTGGTTATTGATGACACCTCACTGCCGAAGAAGGGTGAGCGCTCGGTCGGTGTTGCGGCTCAATACGCGTCGGCTCTCGGTAAAACGGCAAATTGCCAAACGCTGGTGTCTTTAACGCTTGCGCGCGGCGAAGTGCCAGTGATGGTCGCGTTACGTCTCTTTTTGCCTGACAGTTGGACAAGCGACATGTCTCGTTTGAAGCGCGCTCGCGTGCCAGTCGAACACCGAACGCCACGGTCCAAGCCGGAGATTGCTTTGGCCGAGATTGACCGCGCGATGGCAGCCAACGTGCGCTTTGGATGTGTGCTGGCGGATGCAGGATACGGCCTCAGCGCACCGTTTCGACAAGGGCTAACAGAGCGCGGGCTGGCCTGGGCTGTCGGCATCCCTCGGCACCTGAAAGTGTATCCGGTCGATGTGAAGCTCATTTGGCCGATTACCAAAGTCCGCGGGAAACCACGAAAGCACCACGTGCCCGATATCTTATCGATTGCGGCAGAACAAATGCTGGCCAGCGCCAAATGGAAAACCGTGAGTTGGCGTAGCGGGACGAAAGGTCGGCTCAAAGCCCGATTTGCTGCTCTCCGTGTCCGGACCGCCGACGGCCCTCCGCAGCGGATATGGGATAAAGGTCAGCAGCATCTCCCAGGCGACGAAGCCTGGCTCATTGGCGAGCAACGCGCCTCGGGAGAGAAGAAATACTATCTCGCCAATCTTCCGGCGATGACGGATCTGCGCACGCTGGCCGCCACCATCAAGGCACGGTGGATTTGTGAGCAGGCGCATCAACAGTTGAAGGAGGAACTTGGACTTGATCACTTCGAAGGGCGATCATGGCAAGGTCTTCATCGCCACGCCCTTATGACAATGATTGCCTACGCCTTCCTGCAACATCGTCGCCTCGCAAACGCGGGGCGGAAAAAAAAGAATCAACGGGCCTCCGCCTCAACCAACCATGCCCGCCGTACGTCACGCCATCGTCGATCTCATCCTTCGGCCGCCGCCCCAGCAGTGCCCATATTGCCGAAAGCAAATCCTTGAAAAACAGCGGCGAAAACACATTCTGCCAAAGTAGTGCTAGGGCGTATACTCATAAAGTCGGCTTACCAACGCAAAGCGGAAGTCTGCCACCTTGAGCGTGATCGGCGGCTTGTGACCCTGATGTATGGTCCGGCCGTGCGTAGCAAGAGATTCGTCGATCAGGTGGTGAGTGGTCTTGCATCAATGTATCCGGCCTTTGATTGGAGCATTTGCTCCGGGCCATCATGGATATCAGCGCGCGTGCGTTCTCATTAGCGGACAGGCCTCGATTGGGCCATTTGGGTCACCAGTGTTCGCATGCGCCGGGAAGACCGAACCTCCATCTCGTCTCATCCTCTCGCAGACCTCGGCTGGAACCTGTTGATGGGGTTACGTCATCGCTTGCTCCTCCTACCTCGCAGTTCCTGTGTTCGAGCCAGGGGCCGTTCCTTCGTCCCGGCCCGCAGGACGTGCGTCGCGTCGCGCGCACGGGCGGTCAAGGCCGGCCGTTGCGCTTTGCTTGCGGCTGGCTCCGGCGTTGCCAGGCCGCGCCTTGACCGCGCCGAGCACGGCGCGACGATCAAGCGGGTCGGACGCCTGCATCGTTGGTCCTTGTCAGCTCGAAGGCGCGTCCTTTAGCCAGCACCGCCCAGGCGATGCGGGCAAGCTTGTTGGCGAGTGCGATCGCCAGCACGTTGTGGTGCAATCGCTTCTTGGCGGCTTCGATCCAGGATCTGAGTCCGTAACGTTCCCAGTTCTTGATCCTGACCAGCACCACCCATGCCGCCTGGACGAACAGAACGCGGAGGTAGCGATTGCCGCGCCTTGAGATTTTGCCGAGGATCGTGCGGTCTCCCGTCGAGATCTGCTTGGGCACCAGCCCGAGCCAGGCGCCGAAGTCACGGCCTTTGGAGAAGACGTCTCCAGTGCCGATCGCGGCCACCATGGCGCTCGAAATGATCGGCCCGATGCCAGGCACCGTCATCAGGCGCGAACATGCCTGATCTTGACGGGCCAGTGCTTCGATCTCGCCGGAGAGGCTATCGATGCGCTGATCCAGCCGACGCCAGTCGCCTGCCAACTCCTCGATGACACGCAACATGCGTGGCGACAGGGCATCGGTGCGCGTCGCAAGGATGGTGGGCAATTCTGTGCGCAGGAAGCCGATACCCTGGCGCACCGCGATCCCGCGTTCCAGCATGAAGGCGCGAATCTGGTTGATGATGCCGGTGCGTTGCGACACCAGCCGCTCGCGCACCCGATGCAGCGCCTGCAGATCCAGTTGCTCCGCGGTCTTGGTCGCCACGAACTTCATCGTCGGGCGCTGCACGGCTTCGGCAATCGCTTCGGCGTCATTGAA
Source organism: Bradyrhizobium sp. USDA 3311 (assembly GCF_054062495.1). Classification (NCBI taxonomy): domain Bacteria; kingdom Pseudomonadati; phylum Pseudomonadota; class Alphaproteobacteria; order Hyphomicrobiales; family Nitrobacteraceae; genus Bradyrhizobium; species Bradyrhizobium sp. USDA 3311. The sequence continues at coordinate 4,400,436 of NZ_JBSSFI010000001.1, forward strand.
GTCGTTCTTCGGTCCTTTGCTATAAGGGCGGACATATTTGGCCGGCATCAACCTGGCATCGTGACCTAACGATGCGAGTTTGCGGCTCAAATGATGTGCGCCGACGCAGGCTTCCATGCCGATCAGGCAAGGCGGCATAAGGCGAGCCGCGCCTCGACCTGGCCACGCGACCACTTTTGCCGCAGCACGACGGTGCCGCGCGTATCGTGGCCCACGACGTGGAACGAGTTTTTGCCGATATCGATGCCGATCACGGCGATCCCGGTACTGGGTGTCTGGGACATGGCGTGCTCCTTGTCTTGGCGCCCCTGGCCAGCTTATCGCTGGCGGGGCAGGAGCACGGCCGGACCATCCCATTAGCGGACTCTATGAAGCCCCGCCCGAGCAGGGCTACACTCAACTTCGATTGCAGGAAACAAGGCGATTTCTTCGCGATTAACCATCACCAAAAGCGGAAAACATCAGAAGCGCGATCGGCGCGATAGTCGATCCGCATTAGCGGTGAATAAATTGTACCAACTGGTCAATGACGAATTCTTGTTTACTGATTATGCTTTTTACCAAATCTCCAATCGATACAATTCCGATCAATTTGCCCTGATCAATAACGGGAAGGTGGCGAACTCTCTTCTCAGTCATAACGGCCATGCATTCTTCCACAGTTTGATCAAGGTGAGCGTATAAAACCTTCGCCTCCATAATGTCACGGACACGAGTTGTAGGGGATGCACGTCCTTTCAAAAACACGTTCCGTGCGTAATGTCGTTCGGTAATGATGCCAATGGGGTTTCCGTCCTCGATTACAACTAAAGAACCAGCATTCTGGTCAGCCATCTTTTGTATGGCCTCAAGGACGGTGTTGTCCGGGCCAATTGTAAAAACATCATGCCCTTTTTCATTGAGTAACTGGCGGACCGTCATCGAAATTCTCCGCCCTTCGAAAAGCGTCGTTTCCCAGCAGGCCGCCTATTGGTTTGACACAGACGCTTGAACACCGTGCCGCGTTAAACTATGCGCGCCATGCGAAAACTAAATTACTACTAATGGCTAAGTCTGATTTGATCTACGTCAAAGCGCGGGCATTCGGCTGCGACGACCAGCTGGACAAATTTGGCTTGCAGACTATGCCAATGGCTGCTCTTGGCCCATCTCGGACCCTGAGGTGAGGTGCGCCAACGCGCCGCTATCAGAGGCAGAGCGGACCTCATACGAAGTGCAGCGCAAGTTTATGAGTGCGCGCCCGCCCTAGCCGGCAAAACCCGCGCGCTGGCGCAGCTCCTTTCGGTCCGCGCCGGTCAGCAAAGCGATCAGCGCGGCGGCTTCCTTCGGGTGTGCGGCGCGCGTGGTCACGCCGGCCGTGTACGTCGTCACCAGTTCGCAGCCCGGCGGCAGCGATCCCGATAGCGCAATGCCGTCGGTCGCGATGATCTCGGTCGCCTGGGTGCAACCGAGCGGCCTTTGCGCGGTGGATGTCGCAAGCTCCCGCATCGCGGTCGCGCCGTTCGGGAATATCTTGAGACGCGATGCGACCTCGTAGGCGATGCCGAGTTGATCCAGGACCTTTGCGACGTGCTGGCCCGCGGTCGAAGCCCTGGTGTCGGGCACATAGATGGCGTCTGCGGCACGCAGGACCTCGCGCAGGTCGGCTTCAGTCTTCACGGCCACCTTGGGATCGCGGTTGCGGACCGCCAGCGCGGTTTCAACGCTGCCGACATCTGCGATCGAGGAGGGGACGACGAGCTTCTCCTCGGCAAGTTTCGCGAGCAACGCCTGCGTTAATATGACGAGATCGGCCGGCGTGCTCGCACGCAGCTTGTCGGCCATGATGCCGACCGCGCCGAACTCGCCGTCGATGCCGAACCCGGTCTGCGTCTTGAAGGCCTCGCTGAGGCCGCGCACCAGGCCTTGCGCCGCGCCGCCGCTCAGAATATTCACTGTCGTCACGATGCAAGCTCCATGGCTGCGATGATCTTGTCGCGCGTGATCGGCAGGTCGCGCACGCGCACGCCGAGGCAATCGTGGACCGCGTTCGCGATCGCCGCCGTCACCGGGCCGTGTGCGGCTTCGCCGGCGCCGACCGGCTCGATCTCCGGCCGCTGGATGATCTCGACATCCACCGCCGGCACCTCGCTGAAGGTCAGGATCGGATAGTCGGTCCACGATGTCGATGTGATGCGCGTCCGGTCGAAGCGGACGCGCTCCTTCAACACCCAGCTCGTCGCCTGGATCGCGCCGCCCTCGATCTGGTTGATCACGCCGTCCGGGTTGATGGCTTCGCCGACATCGACCGCCAGCGTCAGCCGCCTCACGTGGATATCGTCAGTGCCTTCGATCTCGGCAATCGCGGCGCAATAGGCGCCCGTGTTCTTGTAGCGGGCAAAACCGGCGCCGTAGCCGATACCGGTTCGCTTTTCGGGCTTCCACCGCGCGCGTCGGGCGGCGGCGCGAATGACGTCCTTCGCACGCTCGTCGCGCAGATGGCGCAGCCGAAACGCGATCGGGTCTTCGCCGCGCAGGGCGGCGATCTCGTCGAGCAGGGATTCGATGGCGAACACGTTGCCTTGCCCGCCCAGGGTCCGCAGCGCCGAGGTGCGCACCGGCATGGTCAGCAAGCGGTGGCTCGTGATCGTCCAGGCCGGGAGGTCATAGAGCGGAACGGAATTGCGGTCGCCGCCGCCGCCATTGGCCGCCGGCGGGTTCGTCGAGATCATGCGCGGATAGGGATTTGCGATCTCGGTTGCCGCGAGCAGCGCCGGCTGTGCCGCGCGTCCCGGCCGCGCCGCGTGGCCGTTGCTCCAGATCGCATGGCGCCAGCCGACGATCTCGTTGTCCGCATCGAGATCGGCCTCGATCTCGATGGCCATGGCCGCGCCGAACGGTGCGTGGGACATCTCGTCGTGGCGCGACCACTGCACCCGGACCGGACGGCCGTCGACCGCTTTCGCCAGCAGCACGGCATCGAGCGCGACGTCGTCGGCCGCATTGTGCCCGTAGCAGCCGGCGCCCTCCATGTGCTCGACGACGATGTTTTCTGCCGGCAGCCTGAGCACGATCGCGAGATCGGCGCGCAGCAGATAGACGCCCTGGCTGTGGGTCCAGACGTGGACACGATCGCCCTCCCACCGCGCCATCGCACAGGACGGCGCGATCGAGGCATGCGCGATATAGGGGCGGGTGTATTGCCGGCGGAGAGTGCGCGCGGCCTTCTGTGGCGACGCGGCCGATCTGGTGTCGATGGTGGTCGTCTCGACCGGTTGGCTCTTCAGGAAGCCCGCCAGATCGTTTTCGTCGGGCAGCGGCTCGCCGGCCGACCATGTCGCGCCCTTGCGCAGGGCATTCAGCGCGGCTGCCGCCGCCACCTCGCTGTCGGCGACCACGCCGGCGAAACTGCCGTCGCGAGCGATCGCGACGAGGCCCGGAACGGTGCGCACGGCTGTTTCGTCGAGCGCGGTCAATTTGGCACCCGAGATGTCCGGCCGCAGCACGCGGCCGTGCAACAGTTCCGGCAGCGCATGGTCGTGGATGAAGCGCGGCCGTGCGAACACCTTGTCGGGAATGTCCACGCGCTGGATCGAATGCCCTGCTACGGCACGCGTGGCGGCGGCCTTCGCAGTCGCGCCAGCAGTGGCATCCTGGTCGAGCGAGACGTCGCCCGCCAGCTCCCAATAGCTGGTCCTGACATTGCCGGGACCCGAGATCGTGCCGTCATCGACATCGAGCCGCGAGGCATCGACGCCGAGGCGTTCCGACGCCGCGGCGAGGAAGCGCTCGCGCACTTCGGCGCAAACATGGCGCAGCGCGCGGCCGGATTGCTGGATCGAAAGGCTGCCCGAGGTGACGCCTTCGTTCGGGCTGGTTGCGGTCGAGGCGCGGATCATTTCGATTCGGCCGATATCGACGTCGAGCTCGTCCGCGGCGATCTGGGCCAGCGCCGTGACGATGCCCTGGCCGATCTCGACCTTGCCGGGCGAGATCGCGACGCGGCCGTCGCTGGTGAACTGTACCCAGGATGACAGTCTTGGGTTGGTCACGAGGCTGACCGGCAGTTTCGGGGCAGGGGGCGTCATGGGGTGGCCATCTCCGAGGCCGCGCGCAGCACGGCGCGGACCATGCGGTTATGCGATCCGCAGCGGCACAGGTTGCGGTCGAGCGCCGTTCTGACCTCGGCCTCCGTCGGCGACGGATTGCGCTTCAGCAACGCCGCCGCACTGATCAGGATTCCGGAAACACAATAGCCGCATTGCATCGCCTGTTCGGAGATGAAGGCGCGTTGCAAGGCGTGTGGCTGCTCCGCCGTGCCGAGACCTTCGATCGTGACGACATCTTTGCCGGCGACCGACCACATCGGCATGTCGCAGGAGGCCATCGCGCGATCGCCGACCATGACATGACAGGCCCCGCACTCACCGGCGCCACAGCCGAAATGCGGACCGGTGACGCCGAGGCGGCCGCGCAGAACATCGAGCAGTGTCTGATCCGGATCCGCGTCCACAGCCGTCGCCGTGCCGTTGAGCTGGAATTGAATCGGCATGGTCGTTCTACGGCCTCAGGACTTGTCGAACTTCTTGACGACATTGGCCCATTTCTCGATGTCGCCGCGCAGGAACTTGTCGAATTCCTCCGGCGTCATCGACATGGGCACGGCACCCTGCGCGGTCCAGAGCTTGACGATGTCCGGACGTTTCACCATCGCGTTCACGGCGGCGTTGAGCTTGTCGATGACTGGCTTCGGCGTGCCGGCCGGCGCCATCAGGCCCAGCCAGATCGTGGCCTCATAGCCTGCTGTGCCGGCCTCGCCCGCGGTCGGCACGTTCGGCAGCACCGTTGAACGCTGCTTGCCGGTGGTGGCGAGTGCGCGGACCTGGTTCTCGGCGATGTTCGGCGCCATCGCCGGCACGGCGTCGATCATCATCTGCACCTGCCCGCCGATCACGCCGCTGCGCGCCTCGCCGCTGTTGCGGTAGGGCACGTGGACGACGTTGATGCCCGCCATCGCTTTGAACAGCTCGCCGGCCATGTGATAGGGCGTGCCCTGGCCGGAGGAGGCGTAGTTCAGCTTGCCCGGTTGTGATTTGGCGAGCGCGATGAACTCTTGCAGCGTCTTCGCCGGAACCTGCGGGTTCACCACGAGGACGAGATCGGAATAGTTCACCGGCGCGATCGGCGCGAGGTCGCGCATCAGCTCATATTTGCGTTGCTCCGGCGTCAGCAGCGATTCATTTGCGGTCTGGGTGTTGGACATCATCAACAGCGTGTAGCCGTCGGCCGGCGACTTCGCCGCTTCGACGGTGCCGATGACGCCCCCCGCGCCGGTGCGGTTCTCGACCACGAAGGGCTGGCCAAAACTCTCCTGGAGCGCGTTGCCGATCAGCCGGGCCGCGACGTCGGCCGGCCCGCCGGCGCCGAAGGGCACGACGATTCGGACCGCGTGCGTGGGATAATCCTGCGCCAATGAGGGGGCTGCGGCGGCTACGCCGAGCAGGCCGGCGGCCAGCGCCAGCATGAATTGTCGGGCCGTCACGCCCACCTCCCTGATATCGTTCTTGTTGGGTGCACTGTAGCGGCAGGGAACGCGGACTGTCGACGCCTCACAAAGTCGATCGCGCCGGGAATATCGGGCGGCTTTCGGTGTGGCCGGGCCGGATTTCGTGCTTTCGGCAGGAACCGGCCGCGCGTGCGGTTTGAGCAAATCGCATGGGCGTTGCCGGATAAATGCTCTCGGCCGGCCGGTATTTTGGTGTTACGAACTGGGACATGAACCAGCACGCCAAGATCGAAATCCGCCATTCGACCTGTCCGCACGATTGCCCCTCAGCCTGCGCCCTCGATGTCGAGGTGGTCGAAGGCCGCAGCATCGGCCGCGTCCGCGGTTCGAAGAAGCAGACCTATACGGCCGGCGTCGTCTGCGCCAAGGTCGCCCGCTATGCCGAGCGTATCCATCACCCCGAACGGGTGATGTATCCGATGCGCCGCACCGGGCCGAAGGGCTCCGGGCAGTTCGCGCGCATCTCCTGGGACGAGGCGCTGGACGAGATCGGACATCGGTTCAACCAGGCCGAGCGCGAGTTCGGCGCGGAATCGGTCTGGCCCTACTACTACGCCGGCACGATGGGGCTGGTGATGCGCGACGGTCTCAATCGCCTCACGCATGTGAAGAAATATTCGCGCTTCTATCAGACGATCTGCGCCAATGTCGCGCGGATTGGATATGCGATCGGCACCGGCAAGATCGCCGGCGTCGATCCGCGCGAGATGGCGCTCTCCGACCTCGTCGTGATCTGGGGCACCAATCCGGTCAACACCCAGGTCAACGTGATGACGCACGCCGCGCGGGCGCGCAAGGAGCGCGGCGCCAAGATCGCGGCCGTCGACATCTACGACAACGAGACCATGAAGCAGGCTGACATCAAGATCATCCTGCGTCCCGGCACCGACGGCGCCTTCGCCTGCGGCGTCATGCATGTCCTGTTCCGCGACGGCTATGCCGACCGCGCCTACATGGACAAGTATACCGATTGCCCTGCCGAGCTCGAGGCGCATCTGAAGACGCGCACGCCGGAATGGGCTTCGGCGATCTGCGGCGTGCCGGTGTCCGAGATCGAGGCGTTTGCCAAGCTGGTCGGCGAGACCCAGCGAACTTTCCTCCGCCTCGGCTACGGCTTCACCCGCTCGCGCAACGGCGCGACGCAGATGCATGCCGCGCTGTGCATCCCCGCGGTGACCGGGGCCTGGCAGTATGAAGGCGGCGGCGCCTTCTTCAACAATTACGCGCTGTGGCACTTCAACGAGGCCATCATCGAGGGCCACGACGCGATCGACCGGACCACGCGTGCGCTCGACCAGTCGAAGATCGGCCGCATCCTCACCGGCGACGCCGAGGCCCTGCTCGGCAAGGGACCGGTCAAGGCGATGCTGATCCAGAACACCAATCCGATGACGGTGGCGCCGGAGCAGGCGCTGGTAGCCCAAGGCTTTGCGCGCGAGGATCTGTTCGTCGCGGTGCACGAGCAGTTCATGACCGAGACAGCGCTGATGGCCGACATCGTGCTGCCGGCGACCATGTTCATGGAGCACGACGACCTCTATTACGGCGGCGGCCATCAACACATCTCGGTTGGACCCAAGCTGATCGACCCGCCCGACGAATGCCGCTCAAACCACCAGGTGTTGCAGGCGCTGGCACCGCGGCTTGGCGCCAGGCATCAGGGCTTCGAGATGACGCCGCGCGAACTGATCGACGCAACGCTGAAGCTCAGCAACCACGGCGACATCGCCGGCCTCGAAGCCGACATCTGGCGCGATCTGCAACCGGATTTCCGCACCGCGCATTTCCTCGACGGCTTTGGCCATGCCGACGGCAAATTCCATTTCAGGGCGGACTGGGCGCATCCGCCGTTCGGCCAGACGATGGGCGATGTCGACCAGATGCCGTCACTGCCCGACCATTGGGCGGTGATCGAGCATGCCGACCAGGCCCATCCGTTCAGGCTTGCGACCAGCCCCTCGCGCAGCTTCCTCAACACCACGTTCAACGAGACGCCGTCCTCACAGGCGCGCGAGGGCAAAGCGAGCGTGATGATCCACCCGCTGGATGCAGCCCCCCTCGATATCGCCGACGGCGACGCCGTGACGCTCGGCAACACCCGCGGCGAGACCACGCTGATTGCGACGCTGTTCGAGGGCGTGCGGCGCGGCGTCCTGATTGCGGAGTCCGTTCATCCGAACAAGAATCATATCGGCGGTCGCGGCATCAACACGCTGACCGGTGCGGACACCATCGCCCCGATCGGCGGCGCTGCATTCCACGACAACAAGGTCTGGATCAGGAAAGCGGCCACCTGAGCGCGCATGGCGATTGCCTTGCAATTTGTGTCGAGGCGCTAAAGCGGCGCTGCGCCGCAGTTTGCGCTTGCACCTCTCGCCCGACCTGCCGCAAATGGCAGCAAAACGGGAGCAAGGAAGCGAGCGTGCCATGACCGACACCACAGCCGTCGTCACCGAGAAGCGCGGGCAGGCGTTCTGGATCACCATCAACCGGCCGGAGAAGCGCAACGCGCTGAACGGCGACGTCATCGCCGGCATCACCAAAGGCTATCGCGATGCGCATGACGACAAGGACGTCCGCGTCATCGTGCTGACGGGCGCGGGCGACAAGGCGTTCTGCGCTGGCGCGGACTTGCAGAATTCCGGTGCGGCCTTTGCGATGGATTTCTCCAGGCCGAATGTCGACTACGCCGATCTGTTGCGCCTGTCGCAGAACGCGACCAAGCCCGCGATCGCGCGGGTCGGCGGCGTCTGCATGGCCGGCGGCATTGGCTTGCTGTGCATGACCGATATGGCTGTGGCGGCCGATCACGTCATCTTCGGCCTGCCGGAGGTGAAGGTCGGCGTGTTTCCGATGCAGGTGCTGAGCCTGTTGCAGGAGATCGCATCGCGGCGCCTCGTCAATGAATGGGCACTCACAGGCGAGCCGTTCGATGCGAAGGCGGCGAAGGACGCCGGCCTGCTCAACTACGTCGTGCCGACGGCCGAGCTCGATGCCAAGGTCGACTGGCTGATCGGCCGTATCGTCGACAAATCCCCGACCGCGATCCGCCGAGGCAAATACGCCATGCGTGCGATTGCCTCGATGTCGTTCGACGAAAGCATCGCCTACACCGAGAGCCAGATCGCACTGCTGGCGATGACCGAGGACGCCAAGGAGGGCCTGAAGGCCTTCAGCGAGAAGCGCAAGCCGAGTTGGCCGGGAAGATAGATGCCGTGCTGCAGCCTCCGTCTCGGCTGGCAGCGTCAGGAAAGCGCTTCTTGTCCATTGGCGCTAGCTAAACATGGGGCTTTCCGGTCGAACAAAAGCGGCTCGTCAACAAGCCGGCGAGCAGACGATAAAGCTGAAGTAGGCTCGGGGGCTCAGAGATCCGGATCCGCTTCTCAGGGAAGCCGCCAGCCGAAGAGGACGTTGTGTGCGCCACTGATGCCTGACGCCAGCGTGATTCGCGCCTCGAACGATCAGGCGAAGCAGTCGAAGCGCGGCCGTGACGATGCTGGAGGGCAGTTGAGGCGTGCCCGACACGACGTACTTGAACGGACAAAACGCGGCCTTCGATGCGCTCGTCCGCCTTTCCGGCTGGATGAAAGCAAAAAAGAGCGCCTCCGGAGAGACGCTCTCTTGCCACCCCGTTACGGGGTTACAACATCGATTGTACAGAAAGCACTATGTTATTGCACTTTCAACCTCCCCCACACCTCGCGCGGCGTAAGGGTTTCTACAATCGAGCGCTCATGTAGCACACGGGATCGTGTCGAACAACAACATCTCAATGCCGATGGTTAACAAAGCGGGAAAGTCTCGGAGACCGTCAGCTCGGAGCACACTTCCGATGCTCAGAGGTGGAGCGATCTTCCAAGGCTCAATACGGGTGCTCCAGGGAGCTCCGATCTGATGGGCAACATTTTGCGATTTACTGCCCTTTGCAGAAGTTTCTGGGCGATAAACCTCGCACACACGATCGGCATTTTGTGAAGAGCCTGCGCGAGCGCCTCGACCTGCGGCAGAACGGAGCTCGCGTGCGCCTGCCGTTGGTGCGTCGGCTGCCCGCCGCCTGAGGCTCATATCTTCGCGCCCACTTTGCGCCACATGAGAAATTGTCCGGACGGCCAGGGCCTATTCGGTTGCGCGATCTTATAGGCGCGCTTTGGGCGCGCCCACTGGCGGCCCTTTGCGGAGCATTCTACAGACGTGGAAAGTCGCCGGTGCTGGTGCCAATCAGGACACTGGCTCATTCTGTCCCGACGAATTGTCCCGGGTCTGTGTTCGGGCCTCGCAGGTAGGCCCTTCACGTGCATGAGCGGCGGCATTTGCCACCCTGGATTTCCCTGCAGGGAAGGAAATTGTTGGGGGGCCGCCATGATCACGGTCCCCGCTCGATCCGGGTTTGCGATCTCCTGCTGGTCCTGCGGTCTTGAGCGCGATGCCCAAGCCAGCGGCCAGGGAGGCCTAACATGTCATTAGGCCTCGAGCTTCTTGAAAGCCAATTCTCACGCGCAGCTGTGCTGACGCCGACACATGGTCTATCCGTCGGCAGTTGGCGCCGGCTCGCGACCTTATTGAACCGGCTCTCTTTGCAATTTTGCAATTCGGTTGGCGGCCTGTGTTGCTTGATTTCGCCACGCGGTGGCGAATGGGGCGACAAGGTACGCCTACGTAGGCCAGCCAAGCCGGCTTGCCTGGACCGCGAATGCGCGAATGGAGACAGCTGGTTACAGTCGGCTGTCCGCCATTAGGCATTTGTGGGCGGTTCGGAACGCCGATCGCACCGGTATAATGCCCGCATTATGCCCGCATAATACCCGCACTATACGGTGCGATCGGTATTTCGCCATTGATTACAATGGCTTGCAGGTCTGGAAAATCGCCAAATGCGAAAAGTTTTCGTATTTGGCGATTTTGGGTTCCTCAAAGCCCTACTGCGGCACGGTGAGGTCGTCTGACAGCAGGATGGTTAGGCCACCGTACGCGCCTGAGTTGCTTCCGATCATCGGCAAAAGGTCGACGCTAAGGGACAAGTGACGCCGACCTCGATCTCCATTTTCGTGGGCACGTCGCGGAGCATTGCGGCGACACACGGCACGCCTTTCTGCTGTGAAAACTCAATTGCGAAGAGGGATCACCACTGGCCGGCTTGGATTTCAATCGTGATGAGCGCGGCCTATCGAGCCGTGTCTGTTAGGGACTTGCAGGGTGAGATGTTAGCCCGTTGCCAGACGACGACGACCGTCCATTATGTGTCGGAGGCAACCGTGTCATTCAGCGGCTCTATCCACTTCGGTGTTGTGCAGCCGACCAAGGGCTATACCGCCCGCCATAGGTTCGCGTATCAGACTTGCACGTGGGTGACCGATCGCTTCGGTCGCGTCGATTACCGGCGCTATGCCGATTGCCGGGTCGGAGGCGGCGTGTTGCTACCGATGGGCGCGCCGGAGGCGTTCGAGAACTGGGAGTATTTTCGCAGCGCGGCCGTGTGCACCGAAAAGCGGTGGGACGGGCAGGAGGGTCGAATTGTTGATTTCAGCCTCCCACGCGCGGTCCCGCGCATGTTGCTACTGCCGCTTGCGGCGTTCGCGCTACTGCCCTTCGTCGAGCGAGGCATGGCGGTGCGGCTCGATGTTGAGTGCGTCGTTGCAAGCGACGGCAAACTGAACCCGCACGCTCACGGCTGGCTCGCGCAACGCACGCTGGAGCAACACGGTTTCGGCCTGAAGGAAGAAAGGTGGAATACGCTGTTCAGGCGCGACCAAGGGCGGTACGCGCGGGCCCTCCTCGGGGGGAGGCTCACGCTTGGCTGCGCGGTCCTAGGCATCGACGCGTACGTCGATCCGCGCCGTAACGATGCGAAGGGAGCGGGAATTCCGAAGGCGCGGCGGCCGCGCCGGATGGTTTGCGCGAGCAACGAGGGCAGGGAGGTTGAGGCGATCGAACAGCTGGTGGAGAACCCTGAGCTGAAGCAAAAACACGAAGCGCCGAAGCAAGTTCCGGGGCCAGAGGATGGGGGCGTGATCGTGACAAACGCGGCCGTGTATTCTGTCGACAACAAGCGGGCAAGCAAACTCAGGATGCAGTTCGCGGATGCGGCGCAGAAGGCAGGCTACCAGCTGCATGCGCGGTTGGGTTCGCCGGCGGTGGCGCTGCGCGGGAGCTCTGTTTCCTTCGACGGCCACGCGTTCAGGATCGCGGCAACGGGCAATTCGGAGGATGCTGCAATCGTGGCGCGGTTCGTGCGCGAGCTCGACTGGCCGGCCCTGGTGGTGGAGGGAGGTGCACGCCTTGCCGACTTGTTGGCGATCGCGGCCGCCTCCGAAGGCGTGTTCATGGTCAATCGCGCCCCCAGCACCTCCGCCCGGGACCTCATTGCGCGGGAATTCTTCGGCGAGATGAAGGCCGCGATTGCCCGCCATGATCCGCTCGGGATCGCCGCAGAATTCTTTGCGAACTTTGAGGCGGACAAGGTTGGCACGCAGGCGGATGAAGCCCTCGATGCTCCCCGGCAAGTGGATGTGGTCTGCGAAGATCATCCTCAACAGCCGGCAAATCTGGTGGTGCCGAACGCCGCTCCGGTCCAGTCGAGCGATGTCGCCGATCCGGCATCCGCCGTTGCACCCATCGCTACGCCGGGCACCGACAGCCGGCGCGTGGCCGCTGGTGGGGATGTGAGGCGAACGGCTGCTTCCTCGTCCGAGGCAATCGCTCGGATGTCCGGACATCGCAGAGAGGACCCCCGGCCGCCCCGACTGGGTGTCGCCTCCAACAACCTTCCTCGATCGCCGGCGGACCTGAGGGTGCCGCGCACTGCTCCACTCCACCTGTCGCGCGAGCTCGCCGGCCTGGCTTCAGCGGTTGCGCCCATCGCGACGCCGGGCACTGACAGCCGGCGTGTGGCCGCTGGTGAGGATGCGAGCCGAACCGCCGGTTCGTCGTCCGAGGCTTTCGAAGGTCTGGAACCGCTGCCGGACGACGACTCGTGGATGGTCAAACCCGATCCAATTACGCTGGCGCGCGATGCGCGTGAACTCGAGGCCGACGCTAGGCGGCAGCGACAATATCAGGAGGACTTTGACGAATTCCTGCGTCGGAAGATCCGGCAATCGTCCGGGCTTCGGCGTGACGGCATCAGCTCCCCTGGGAGCGCGAGGCCTCGGCTGCCGACGAGGCGTCCCCAGCCGATCCCGCAGTGGCCCACCGAAATCAGCGCGGCCAGTGGTGATGCGGTCGAGACGGAGGAGCTCGACTACCAAGCGCCGCGTCCTTGACGTTCCGACCCTGCGAAATTGCGGCCCCGCGTCAGCTCACGCTTGCCAGGCAGAACACCTGTCTCGAGAGCTGTCGTTAACCATGCATGTCGAACGAGGGCTGCGGCGTGCTGGAATTTTCCGCGCGCAGGCAACATATTGGTCTGACTTCGCGTCCCTCGCGAAGGCGGCCGCCGCCGGTGCGCCAACACCAAACGACGGCCTGACCACAACGACCGACTAGGAGTCATTATGGCTAGGCATCACTATAACGCCGATTCGGCGTTCCTTCTCGCGTACTCTCTGCTGCGCTATGTCCGGTCCTGTGTGACCGGCGGCTGCGCTGTCGTGCCCGATGTCGGGCCCACCGCGGGCGGCATCTCCCTTTCCGTCATCGCCGCCACCATCAGCTAGGCACCGATCGCGAGGCTCGACGACATGCGGCGCGACGGCGTCGCGTGGATCGGTCCCGGTCCGTTGCATGCATTGGCGATCCCGCTTGCTAGCGCCACCAATCCTGGCGTCGCGATTCTTGCGAGACAGGCCACGCAAGCTGCGATGACAGCCCGCCCCCTGCCAAGTCCGGCAGGCGTTCGGCGGCGCGTCAGCCCGTCCGATGTCGTGCTTTGCGATCTCTCAAACATAGAGAGATCGATCGATGAAGTTTTCTTCCGAGATGACCCTGCAGCTTCAGCCCTGCACCCACACCATTTATCGCCCCTTCGGCGGCATCGAAGGCTATCGCCTGATCAGCGATCCGGCGGGCCGGCTCGCGGTCACGACGTTTCCAATGGAGATGGCGAGGCGGCTTTCGGCGAGCATGGACCAATGGTCTGCCTGCTATTTGCTCACAGGGGGCGGCCAAGCCTACCTCGGCCAGAGTCATTACGCGATGAAATGCATCGCCGAGCACGTGGTGGATCCCGCCAAAGCTTTCGCCAGCGATGTCTTCCTGATCCATGCGCAGGAGGAGCCGCGCACGAGGACTGGTCGACGCGGCTCTACCTGGAGCACCGTCTGAGCGAACTCGCCAGAGAGGCGGGGCTGGTTCGCCTCGCCAACACCGTGGAGCCGCGGGTTCTGCCCTGGCGGCTCGAACAGACCGCAACCTTGGAGCTGCTCGCGACGCAGGCCCGGCGCCTCCTGTTCGACGCCGGATGCCGGGTTGTCGACGGCAATCTCCTGAGCCAGCCGACCGCGCAAGGGAAGGGCGATGACAGCGACGATGCGAAGGAAGCCGTCGAGATCGCCTGCCCGACACGACCGGTGCCCGAAGAGTTCGCATTTGACTATCGCGGCATCTGGGCCCGCGGCTACCACGCCGATCAGGGGTTCGTCGTCGCGGCTGGCTCGGAGCTGCGAGCGACGGAGACCCACAGCCTGCGGAAGAACATCAAGAGGCTGCGCGCCGACCTGCTAGCCCGGGACGTCGTGGTTCCGATCGCTGGTGTGACGGATCGCCTGCGCTTCCAAGTCGATTGGTGCTTCTTCAGCGCAGCGGTCGCGGCAAAGTTCGTGGCCGGAGCTCATGTCGCCGGCACCAAGTGGGTGCTCCCCCGCAATGCGCCGCCGATCGGGCGCGCGACGTAGGAGGGCTCGCCAAATGTCCAATTCCATGATGACGCCGGGGCAGGAGCCCCGGCAAATTAGTGCGGCCGGTCTTTCCGATCATGCCGGCGACGGCGGCACGCTCGTCGGGATCAGCGTCGCCTGCAGTGGGACCGCGAAGCTTCCGCGCGATGGCAACGCTGCGAAGATCCCCGACCACTTCGCCGGTTGTCCGCGCCCTGGTTCAGATCGCGCCGCTACGTTGGTGGCGGTCGATGCCTGCGGACGCGTTTCGGGCGACGGAGTTCCTCGCCATCTGCTCCGCGCTCGAGCAGGTCGCAAGGCTGATCGAGGGGGCCGAGGTCGAGCCGGCGTTGCAAGGCAATGTGGATGCCGCGATCGCGCTGGTGCTGTCCTTGATGCCGATCAGGCGGCTCGGCGGCATCAAGACCGACATTGCGTTGACGGCCGTGCTCCGCCTTGCGCTCGAGGGCGAGCCCAGATGCGCGATTGTGCTTGCCCATGTCATCGATCGCGCCGAGCCCGATCCGTGCCGCGCCGATTTGATGTGCGCATCCTGGTTCGACTTCCGCTGCGGCCAGCCGGCTCTCCGCGGCGGCTTTGCGCCGTCCGAGAAGGCGGTGCTGAACGCGCTGCGCGCATTCGATGTCCCGCGCGCCGGTAGGGAGAGCCGGGCATGACTGTTCGGCTCGCGTCCAGCCTCAAGGCCGACATGGTGCGGGCTCGACCGGCCGGCACCGGCGGGATCGGAGCTCTGATGGAGCGCGTCGAGCCGGGCGCTGCCACGTCATGCACGCAGCGCGCCGAAGCAGTCGTGCTTACTTTGAGCGCAGTCTCCGAGGCGAGCGTGCCGATGGCGCATGGCTCTCGACTAGCCAGCCTTGGATGTCTTGTGCCTGCGCCGTTCGAGCCAGTCCCGGGCAGCCTCGTTCAAAATCTCCGACGCCGTGGTGTCGTCATCGAGGGCAGCCCGTTTGATCGACTTGATCACGTCGGCGGACAGGGTGGCAAAGAAGTTTCGTTTTTGCTGCCCGGTCGGCGCCTTGCTTTTCTTTGTGGGTTTTCTTGCGTCACTCATGAGCCTCTCCGGCGCTGAAGGGGCAAGGATTCGCACCTCAGCGAATCCTTGGGCGCGTCCAATCTAGGCGGGGTTTTGCCAAATGGCCATAGGTGGCTTTGGATATATGAAGATGGGCGCTCCAGACTTAAATATATGTATTTGTATATATATGAACGTTGACATAGGTTGATGTTTATGATTTGTTCCCCGCTGCAATGACGACGGCAGGAGGTCTGCAATGGCGAATGTGGAGCGTGACTGGCGGCTCGAGTTCGTGCTGGCGCATCCGGATCTGTTCGACCCGGTTAGCGACCCGCCAAAGGTGAAGGCCGACGTCGGCGATGGCTGGCGCGATCTGCTCGGTCGCCTCTGCAGGCGCATGGAAGCGGCCCTGCAGCCGGGCGAGACGATCCGGATCAGCCAGGTTGTAAAAAAATCCGCAGCGCTACGGGTCTATTGGCGTGGTGACGTATCGCCCGAGACGGTCGCCGGGCTTCACGAGGCCGTCGCGCTTGCCAAGGCACGCTCCGCCTGCACCTGCGAGTCCTGTGGCGAGGAGGGGCGGCTGTGCATCCTCGGTCAAGCCTCCATGATCCGTTGCGTCAACCACGTGGAAGGCGAGCTGATCCCGGCCCCGTCTGGCCAGGAGAACGTCCATCTCGTTCGCGTCCGGGCGGCCGATGGCTACCGCATTGTGGCGCGGCGTTACGACCGCGAGGACGACCGCTTCCTCGACGAGGATCCGACGATCGTGGAGGCAGGCAGGCCTGAGACGGCTGTGACCGAGAGTTGGCAGGCCGATGTGATGCAGGCGCATCCTTGTCTGTTCCAGTTCCCGCAGGGCGAGCCGATATCGTCGCCTGGCTATCCGCGCTGCAGACAGGGCTGGCGCGATGTCCTTGAGCAGCTCTGCGGCATGATCGAAGCCGCATTGGGGGAGAACGAAACCTTCGAGTTCACGCGTATCGACGAGAAACTGGGCCTGCTCTTGATCAGGTGGGTCGGCGAGGTCTCGGGCGACACCAGAGCGAGAATCGAAGAGGCCATCCGCCTCGCCGCCATACGCGCGAGCCGGACTTGCGCAACCTGCGGCCTGGATGCATCGGCCACTCAGCAATGAGCTCTGTTCCACGCAAACGCGCCGGTCTGCGACAGCGTGAGCGACTCGTCGAGCGAGAGTTCGTCGCCTGCGGGCGAACCGGAGCGACAGTGATGGCCCGATTCCAGTGCCCCTCCTGCTCCGGCAAAGGCGAGTGCGAATACACACCGCACCGTCACAATTGTCGGCTTTGCGGATCGGCGGATGTGGTGTTGCGCCTTCTGTCGATGAGCTGCCCGAGGGGGCTCGTCGCGGCACTGCTTCGGGCCGAGCGTCTCGATGATGATGATGATGACGAGGACTGACGTGCGCTTGTGGATCTTATCGGACCTACACGTGGAATTGACGAAGGGCTGGGACCTGCCGGCCGGTGATGCGCAGCCGGACTTCAACGTCATGGTGGTGGCCGGCGATCTCATCCCGCGCGCCGAACGTGGGGTGAGGTGGCTGCTCGAACGGGTCGCGGATCGGCCGGTGATCTACGTGGCCGGCAACCACGAGTACTACGGCGCCGATCTAGACCGGACGATCGAGAAGGCGAGAGCGGCAGCAATAGGCACGAACGTCCATTTTCTGCAGCACGACTCCATTCGGATCGGCGACGTCACCTTTGCTGGCGCTACGACCTGGACGGACTTCGATCTGTTCGGCGACCCGCATCGGGCCATGGCAGTCGCGGCCGAGCGGATGGTCGATTTTCGCAAGATTAGGATCGGCGGCTATTCCAAGCGCTTCCGGCCGACTTACGCGCTGGCGCGTCACATGCAGGCCCGCGCGTTCTTCGAAGCGGAGATGCGCAGGCCTCGTCCGGGAAAGCTGGTCGTGATCTCCCATCACGCCCCGCATCCCGGCGCGGGCTTGGCGCTCTCCGACCCACCAAGCCCGGACGGGATCCTCAGCGCAGCCTACCGGAGCGATCTCACGGCCCTGATGCGGCCGGCGGCGAATGACGGGCGAGGGGCGCTAAAGCCCGCCGATCTCTGGATCTACGGCCATACGCACGAATCCGAGGACCGCGTGATCGGAGCAACGCGCGTAGTTTCGAACGCGAAGGGCTATGGCCCCTGGCCGCCGCAGCAGCGCACCTGGGACAACCTAAGCTTCGACCCGAACTGCATTGTCGAGATCTGAAGGGCAGGAGCAAGCCATGGCTGATCTCGATGACAACCGGACGGGAGCAACGCGCTTTCGTCCATCCTTGTACGAGTGAGAAAGTAACATCATGTACGACGAAAAACAGGCCGAGGGCCCCACCGATCTTTTTGTCTCCGCTAAGACCACGACCGCGGTCCCGGTACGACACCCGGCGCTGCGCGATGCGCTGATCCAGGCCTCCCTCGATCCGCGGGTGCGGTCCATCGATTACATCGCCTCCGCCCGGGTCGCCTCCGTACAGGTCCCGCTCGATGCCGTCATCATCCAGCGAGAGAATGGCCGCTATGTCCTCGACGTCGTCCCGGGGCAGCGCATCCGCGACGTCGATGACGAAGGCCTCGTGCTGATCGCGCGAGATGACCTCAAACTTGAGCCGCTTGAGCTCACCACTGAGGAGATCCGGCGCGAGCCACGCCACGCCAATGCGAAACTGGTCTGGTCCTACAACAACGTGCCCGTTCCGATCGGGTTGCGCCTGCAAATCCTGCAAGTCCTGCTCGATGAGGGCCCAATGCCGCTCGGCCAGTTGCTCAAGGCCGTGGCCGCCGAAAGCGATCCCGCCGCGGCGGTGATGGCGCTCGCCTGCGCCAATCTTGTCTCTCTCGATCTGCTCACGCAGCCGCTGAGCCCCGCCACGCTTGTGCGATGCTGCGCGGACCGCGCATGAGCTCTGACGACGAAGCCGACCGGCCGGTTGAAGACGTTGTCTCGACGGGTGCGGCAGCCGATTCCGCTGATTGTGATGAGCGCCTGAAGGGACTGCCGCGCCTCCTGCGCTACGCCGTGCTGAGCACCAACGGAGCCCAGCATGTCTCGGAGCGACTGATCGCAGAGATCCATGAGTTGTGCCCGCAGCTGCCGCACAGCGCCGCCTGGGCCTCGGAGCGAACGTTTGATGCCGGAGTGGCACTCGCAGCCGAACTCGATCATCGTGCCGTCACGCGAGACGAGCCGAACTTGCGGAGCCTGGCCGACTGCGTCCGGTTGCTGTCGCTGCCGACGCCGCGCAGTTCTCATCAGCTTGAGGAGCACCAAAGGGTCGGCAAAGCACTGGTTCACGCTCTTTATGAGACCCTTGGGCATGTGGAGAAGGAGCTCAGCTGCGATATCGAGCAGTTCACCTTCGGTTGGGCAGCGCTGCCGGCTTGCACAGGAATGCTGTCCGGCAGCCTTTCGGCAGCGGCGAACGCGATCTACCTCGGAGGCCGCATGGTCGAGCGCCGCCTCGCTGCTGCAAAGGCAAAGATCCGGCAGCAGTTCGAGGAAGCGTACCGGCAGAAAGCTGAGAAGGAGGACGAGATGTCCGCCGGCGGGGAGGCGCCGGCGAGCGTCGACGCGAAAGCCATTCCCAAGCGCCACGTCATGGTCGCCCGCCTGTCCGAACTCGAGATGAAGAACACCAAGCTCAAGGAAATCCTGGTCCCTCTCAAGCATGCCATCAACACGCCCCTGCCGCTGATCGAGGCGCCGCCGTTGCACAAGGTCCGCAACGCGCTGGCATTCGAGTTTCCCTGGGCGATGAACGTGATCGACTTCGCGCTCGCCGATCTCGTCGGCCGTGCGACGGTCCACCTGCGCCCCCTGCTGTTGGTCGGCCCGCCCGGCGCTGCCAAGAGCCGATTCGCCCGACGGCTCGGTGAGACCCTCGGCGTCAGCATTTGGCGGGAGGATGCCGCGCGCGCCGACGGCGCCGTGTTCGGCGGTACGGACAGGCGCTGGAATTCCGCCGAACCCTGCCACGCATTTCTGGCGATCGCACAAGGCAAAATCGCCAATCCGCTCGTGTTGATCGACGAATTGGAGAAGGCCGGCACACGCTCCGACTATGGCCGGCTTTGGGACGCCTTGCTCGCCTTTCTCGAGCCCGAGACCAGTGCCCGCTTTCCCGATCCGGCCTTGCTCACGCCTGTCGATGTCTCGCACGTTTCCTACATAGCTACGGCGAACAGCCTCGATCCGCTGCCCTCGCCGATCCGCGACAGGTTTCGCGTGGTGACGTTTCCGAGCCCGGCTCCCGACGACCTCGACGCCCTGCTGCCGGCCGTGATGGTCGATCTCGCGCGGGAGCGCGGCCTCGATGCCGTTTGGGTCCCGCCGCTGGACGGCACCGAGCGCGCCGCGATCGCGCACAACTGGAGGGGCGGCTCGTTGCGGCAGCTGCGCCGCATGGTGGAGGCGATCCTGCGCGAGCGCGATCTGCGGGCGGCGAGAAATTGAAGATGGTGGGCTCTGTGAATATCGGCCTCGTCAATGTGCCTGCAGAACGCTCCCCGCGGGCCGGTAGTATCGCCCTCGACGTTAGCGATGGCCTCCCAGAGCGCCCCGTCCAGCGTCGGCAAGCCCACGAAATTCGGACAAGCCGTTTATGCAAGGTCTTATCATGAGATTGCTGGATGCCCAAGTATGCGAGGGCGAGTTGCTGCTCGTCCTGCGCAGAGATTCCGCCGAGATGTTCACCGCTAAGGCGATGATCGCCGGTATTCTCGGAACTAGGGTTCATCTCGTCACGCCGGGAATGATGCGCCGGATCAGGAGCGGCCAGAGCAAAGCCGGCGAATCCACGCTGGAGTTCCTCGCTCGGATCGCAATTATCGAGACCATTGCCGGCAGCCTCTCGGCGGATGAGCCGGTCATCGTGCGGTACTCCGGCGTAATGAGCGGCAATCCGGTCTTCCGGGGCACGCGCGTGCCGCCGGGGCCGGTCTTCGCGACACTGGCCAACAGATCGGCCGACGAGATCGTGCGCGTGGACTATCCCTCGCTCTCACCGGATGAGATCAAAACTGCCCTGCAGCAGGCCTGCCGTCTGCTCGAGCGCGATGCGCCGGTGGTGAAGCGGGGCTGAAATGACCCTTGTCTCCATCAAGAGCGACCGGACTACCTGCACACGGCTACGTCACAATGTTCGGCTCGGAGAGGGAGAGCTTAGGTACAGATGGACGTTTTCGGGTTAAACGACCTCACGGCTGCATTGGGTCTCCTCCATGGAGAATAGCTCACGGCCGCTGGGGCTCGAACGCCTTCGCGGCGAGCAAGATCGCTTCCCGCAAAATCGCAAAGACAAGCAGTCGAAGGAGCCGTACCTATCCGCTGAGCGCCGCGATCCTCTCTCGGATCACTGTCCGCGCTCCTCGGGATCGTGCGCGACGAACCCGAGGCGCAAGCCATTGAACTCGCGACCGGCGGCAGCCGCGACGAAATCCCCGGCCGGCCCTTCGCCGAGCCGGACCACGGCGCAGATATCGATCACCCCCAAGATCGAAGCTCAGTCCTGGCTTGCACGCGAGGCCCGATCACGACTTTGGGAAGGGAAGAGGACGTCTTGCCGAGCTGCGTGCTTCGTTCACGTCGAAATCAGGATCTCGGGCAATTTTCGTGCGCGCTTGGAGACATCATTCGAGCCTCGCAAGTGTCTGCATTGATTCGCAAAGATCCGATCGCACCGTATGATGCCTGTATAATACCGGCATTATGCCTGCGCGATAGACACTAACCGAGGTAATAAAGTTGCTCGCTGACTTATTGAGCCTCTGTGATCCATTTCGCGTCTTCGAACACCTGCCTTCACGCAAAGGCCCAACGCGTCGCTCACGGCCACGCATGCCCAGTCGGCTTGGGCTTTGGTTGCAGGGGCCTCGAAGGAGATCACAAATCTTGCTTCCAATGAAGGAGACTGCGATTGATTCCGCGGAAGCCTAAATATCTCTGGTGGGCGCCCTGGTGCGGCGCGTTCCGGCCGAGGGATACGACTCGATCGCCGGCGCAACCATCTGGACGGACTTCGACCTGTTCGGCGATCCGCATCGCGCCATGATGGTCGCGGTCGAACGGATGAATGATTTCCGCAAGGTTAGGATCGGGCGCTATGTCGAGCGCTTCCGGCCAAGCCACGTGCTGGCCCGGCACCGGCAGGCCCGCGCGTTCCTCGAACTGGAGATGCGCAAGCCGCGCGTGGGCAAGCTGGTCGTGATCACCCATCACGCCCCGCATCCTGGCGCTGCTTTGGCACCGTCAGATCCCCCGAGGCCGGACGATATCCTCAATGCGGCCTACCGCAGCGACGGCCTCGATGCGGCCGGCGGCGGATGACGGGCGCGGCGCCTTAAGGTCCGCCGATCTCTGGGTCTACAGCCATACCCACGAGTCCGATGACACCGTCATCGGTGCAACGCGCGTGGCGTCGAACGCCAAGGGCTACGGACCCTGGATGCCACAACAGCGTACCTGGGACAACCGGAGCTTTGATCCCAACCTGATCATCGAGATCTGAAGGCAGAGCACTTATGAGTGAACGTTCAAGGTCATGTACGACACAAAAGAGGCCGAGGGCCTCACCGCTCTCTTCGTCTCGATCAAGACCACGACCGCGATCCCGGTGCGACACCCGGCGCTGCGCGATGCACTGGTCCAGGCCTCCCTCGATCGCGGGTGCGGTCCATCGATTACGTCGCCTCAGCCCGCGTTGCGTTGGCGCAGGTCACGATCGATGCGGTCGTCGTCAACTATGAGGATGGCCCCTATTTCCTTGACGTTGTCCCAGCGCGGCGCATGCGCGACCTCGAGGACGAGGGCCTCATGTTGATCGCGCTAAGTGAACTCCAGCTCAAGCCGCTTGTTTTGACGGCCGAAGATATTCGGCGCGAACCGCGCCGCGCCAACGCGAACCTGGTCTGGTCCTACTGCGACGTGACTATTCCGATCGGGCTGCGCATTCGCATCATGCAGGTCCTCCTCGACGAGGGGCCAATGCCGCTCGGCCAACTGCTCAAGTAAGCGATCCCGCGCCGACGGTGATGGCGCTCGCCTGCGCCAATCTCGTCCATCTCGATCTCTCCGCCCAGCCGCTGACCTTGACCACGCTCGTGCAACTTAGCACGCAAGCACGCTACGAACGAACTCCGACGAAGAAATATGCGAACTGCCGGCTGCCGTCGAAGAGGTTGTCGCGATGGGAGCCGATCCGGCCGACTGTAACAAACACGTCGGCAACCCTACCTCGATTCGGCTCCGGTCCCTGTGATTGTCGAACCAGAGTGGAGATTGTTGGTCGCCGCTACCTCGGGCCCGAAAAGGCGGTCGCTCGGCACGCTACCGGGATGTTCATTGTGGCCGAATAAGCTCGCTCCCAGCCTCCGGAACTAAACCGGAGTGCCCCGGCCGCGGAGCGGCGCAAAATATCGGTTTTCCCCGCATCCCTCGTCGGGCGTTATTGACTCTTCTCGCTCCAGAGGTCCGACTAAGCCGCCAAGTGATCCTCAATCCCCTGATGTCGCCAAGGAGTTGTCCGATGAGTCGAAATGCTGCCAAGCCCGTTGCGGCTCGGCC
This sequence comes from Bradyrhizobium sp. USDA 3311, assembly GCF_054062495.1. Classification (NCBI taxonomy): domain Bacteria; kingdom Pseudomonadati; phylum Pseudomonadota; class Alphaproteobacteria; order Hyphomicrobiales; family Nitrobacteraceae; genus Bradyrhizobium; species Bradyrhizobium sp. USDA 3311. The sequence continues at coordinate 4,423,427 of NZ_JBSSFI010000001.1, forward strand.
CAAGCTTGTACTCCATACGCCCCCATTCAAGGACGGACGTCCAAACTGGGTCAAATATTGGTACATCGTAGACGGAGCCAGGCTGATCCCGACCGATAAGACCTATAGCGAGGAGAAGAGTGCACGCCGCCTCCTCGCGCAGCACGTGATGGCGAATGCCAAACGTCCCCGACGAGGCGTGGCGGCCCTACGAGTTCGCTAGTCGGCTCGGCGGCCGCTGTAGCTGTCGCGGGGCGGTGTTTCCCGATTTAAGAAGCACCAACGACGATTCGGGCAGAGTAGAAGCCCTGCACCGGCGGAGATCGAAGCCGCGATGGGTCGTGATGGGGACGGGCGTATCGTGCTCGAAATCGAACGGCCGGGCGCCCAGAGCTCTGCCGACAGCACATCATGTGTCCCAATTGTGAGTCGTCGGGCGACGCGCACTATTTCTGCCAGTTGGCAATATCGGCAGCTTGCTCGGTGCCCCCCTCGCGACTGTCAGCTCCAAGGGATGCGAGGTCATACGCTAACCCATGCGTCCCCGGAAATGCATACGTATAGGGGTTTGCCCCAGGGATCGTTCGGAACCACGTTGCCTTTCAAGTAAGGGCCGTTCCGGCGCTCGACATTGGTCGGCTTCTGCACAAGCGTAGCCAATCCAACACCAGTCGCCGGATACGTGCCATTGTCGAGATAATGCAGGTCAAGCGCCTGGGCGAAGCCTTCGATTTGAATTCTGGCTGCCTTGATTTTCGATTCCGAAAGATGGTTGGCCGACGAGGCCCACGACGAGACCTATGATGGTAGTCACGACGAGCATTTCAACGAGCGTGAAGCCGTCCTGCTGTACCAAAAGGCGGTGAAGGGAGCGGTTTGACGGATTCAAACGATGCTGACGTTGGCGCATTACTCGACCTGACCTTGCTAGGAGACCGCAAGAAAAACTCGCTTGGACAGTGGATTGACGCCGCTCAGCCTTTGACCCACACCGCGACTCAGGAGTTGGCTCCGCATGCGCAATCATGCGCTCGATCGAGGCAAGCTATGGTCGCAGCTAGAGGTCCGCTTTCTGACGAGAATGCCGCGCGGATGATGGCTGCGCTTCCTTCAGGGATCCCGCATCCGGTCCAGCGCACGTTGCATTTCCCTGAAGCGGCGCGGTCCAATCCTTTCGGCGATCGCCGTCTCGCATCCGGCGATCGCCGGCCGTAAGCGGCCTAAGAGTGCGGCGCCGGCTTCGGTCAGATAAAGCACGTAGTAGCGGCGGTTGACGGCAGAGGCGGAGCGCTGCACCAGACCGTGCCGCTCCAGATCGTCCACTAGCCTTCCGATTCCAGCGCGATTAATCGATAGCGATTGCGCGATGGCGAACTGATTGGCGCCCGGATTGGCCTCGATCATGGACAGCACGAAGAATTGCGACGGGCCGATCTCAAAGGCCGCGAGCCGGCGGCTGACATCTTTGAACATCCAAAGTTGTGCCCGCCGGATGCGATCGATGAGCAAATGGGATAGATCCGCAGGGGCTAGCACCGCTGGCCCGGCCGGTTCTGCGGCTGGCGCGGCTCGCGGTGGCCTTGCGACGCGCGGCCGCCTCAGTCTCTTGGCGATGCGTCTCCTATCGCCTGCCTTCTCCGGCTCCATCGACGGCCACAATTGTGTTCGGGTTCAGCACGGCTAGAATCGAGTAGTTCCGGTGACGTTTATCATGATGCTCAAATCAAAAAAGGCCGCGTCGCAACAAGTTCATTTTTTTGCTTTCAGCCCAATCTTGACCAGCCGGCGGATGGCTTCGGAGCGTGAGGGAAGGTCCGCCTGTGCGCTGGCCCATTTGTCGACGGCAGTAGCGACATCGGGCGACAATCGGACAGCGGAGACGGGATAGACCCCACCAGCCTTCTTCGGACGCCCTCGAGATTTTTTGTTTACGGAAATTGATTTCTTCATATTTTCAGTTTACAGAAAATCGAGCCGAAACGGAAGTTGCAATTCCGCTCGGCCTAACCTGCACCATAAAGGGTTTTCAAGATGCCAAGGCTGACAGCGTGTATAGCACGCCACTTGCAAACTCGCCCATAGAACGGCCAGCGGATTCTGCTGGTGAGCTTTACGGTCGAACCGACATTTCCTCCGAGCAGTTCTTCCAAGCGCTCGGGCGCGCCCGACAGGCCGCCCGTGACGAAATTGAGCGGCTGATGACCGAACATCATCCGACCAGCGATCAGTGCTCAGAGCAACATGATGGCCGCAATGGCAATAGACTAGGATGCCACGCAGGCCCATTTTCTGCTTTACTCGAGCGACAGCAAGCGCATCGCCAGTCCTCGATCGCTCAGGTGGAGCAGGACGTCGCGCCAATCGAGGCGGGCTGGAGACGCCTTCGGGGCCGGTTGCCGAGTAAATTTACGATCGGATCGCCGTTCTCGCGGCCCAGAACGGCCAATCGATAAGACTGGCAGATGCGCTATAGATCAGTAGGTTGCTTCTAGCGATAGGTCACCGATCAGATGCTGAGGTTGTTAGTGTTAGTCGCCTTGTTGCTGCTGCCGACAAATCCACTCGGGGCCGGCGCTACGATTGTCGGTGCTGGGTCTCAATCGTGCACGGCCTGGACGAACAGAGCCAAGAGCGCCGTTGTCAAGGGCGCTTTTGAATCTTGGGTCGTTGGCTTTATTAGCGGACTAAATGTTAGTGGTGATAGGGAAATTGTAGGTGGCGGCGATTTCGCCGCGATCGTCGGTTGGATGGATCGACGCTGCAAATCGCATCCTGCAGACCAAATCGGGATCGCAGCTTTAGATTTAGCGATGGAGTTAGCTGGCAGCGCGGCCAAGCGCTGACTTTGGATTGGCTGGATTCCACTTGGCTTGGCCGCTGTGCCGCAGACGCTTGCAATCGGTGCTCCCGATCGCAATCTAAAGTCCAAGCAAACGTCCGCCGGCTGCGGTTTCCATGCCACGACGGTCATAGACAACGGATCCTCTGGTGGAGGCTTATCCCAACAGGAGAGTTCGTGCCCGGTGCGCCGCGCGACTGCGGTGGAGAGGATAGAGATAGGTTGGCGTGGCCGCGATTCAGACGAATGTGCCGGTGGCGTACGGTTAGGACACTGCAGTCGGCCACTACCAACACTCTGGCAGACTTCGACAGGTGAGCTTCTTCAGCCGGTCCGTAATTCTCACACGGCGGGTCTTAGTGACGAGACAAGCGTGGTTTTCGAGATCGCGGCCCCTATCGATGGTCCGAACCTGCCCGCCGGCGGCAACCTCCCGCCATGCCGTGCCGGGCGGTCGGGCTGCCCAGTAGCGGGGCGTGAGCTGCTTATCGTGTTTTCCCTCAACCGGCAGGCAACTTTCGGCATAGACGCATTCTTGTGCTTGGCGTACGAAGCGGGCGCGCGCTATCCCGGTTTGGCGTCTAGCCCCGCGGCCTCGATGCCGGCTATGGCACAGGCTTCGTCATTGTCGGAGGTGTCGCCGGACACGCCGACGGCGCCGAGCAGCGTTGTGCCGTCCATGATCAGCACGCCGCCGGGGACCGGCACCAGCGCGCCCTTGGCAATCGTGTTCACGGAGTCGATGAAATAGGTCTGCTCCTGCGCGCGCTGGTACAGCGCGCGCGAACCCATGCCCATGGCGAGGGCGCCATAGGCCTTGCCGTGCGCGATCTCGGCGCGCATCAGGCTGGTGCCGTCCTGGGCTGCTGCGATCTTGAGCACACCGCGCGCGTCCAGGACGGTGACGACGAGCGGCTTCAGCTTCAGCTCGGTGGACTTTGCGAAGGCGGCGTCGAGGATCTTACGGGCGGTGTCGAGCGTCAGTTCAGCCATGGTTGGGTTCCTTTGCAGCTGGAGAAGGGGAATTGGTCTTGGCGCGATCGAGGCCCATCGCCAGCACGCGCGCGACGTGAAGCGCTTCGCGCTTTGTGCCGTCGTGGATCTGGTGCCGGCAGGAAGTGCCGTCGGCGACGACCAGCGTCGCCTCGTCTGCGCGCCGCACGGCGGGCAGCAGCGACAGCTCGGCCATCTCCATCGAGGCGTCATAGGTCTCAGCGCCATAGCCGAAGGCGCCCGCCATGCCGCAACAGCTGGACTCGATGGTCTCGACCTCAAGGCCGGGAACGAGCCGCAGCACCTGCTCGACTGGCCTGAAGGCGCCGAAGGATTTTTGGTGGCAATGGCCGTGCACCACGGCCTTGTCGGCGACGGTACCGAGCGGCAGTTGCAGCCGGCCGGCCTGGGCTTCGCGCACCAGGAATTCCTCGAAGGTCAGCGCATGGGCACTGATGGCCTTGGCGTCATCGTCCTTGCGCAGCGACGAAAGCTCGTCGCGCAGCGTCAGCAGGCAGCTAGGCTCGAGACCGACGATCGGCACGCCACGCGCGGCGAAGGGCGCGAAGGCGGCCACCAGCCGGTCCAGCTCGGACCTGGCCTCGTCGACGAGACCCGCGGAGAGGAAGGTGCGGCCGCAGCAGAGCGGGCGACTGCCACCCGCGGGCCTGGGCAGATGCACGCGATAACCGCCGGCCGCGAGCACGCGCAGCGCGGCATCGAGATTTTCGCGCTCATAGATGCGATTGAACGTATCGGCGAACAGCACGACCTCGCGACCGCTCTCCGGGCCGACCGTTTCCGCAGGCGGCGCGAACACGTCGCTGCGGAAGGCGGGTAGCGCCCGGCGCGCGCTGATGCCGGCAAAGCGCTCGAACAGTTTTTGCAGCAACGGGCTGTGATTGCGCAAATTCGCGAGCGGCGCGAAGCGCGAGGCGAGGCCGGCATAGCGCGGGAGATAGCCCACCAGGCGGTCGCGCAGCGTCAGGCCGTGGGTGGCTGCGCGGGCGGCGAGCACCTCGATCTTCATCTTGGCCATGTCAACGCCGGTCGGGCATTCGTGGCGGCAAGCCTTGCAGGAGACGCAGAGTTTGAGCGTCTCAATCATCTCGTCCGAGGACAGCGCGTTCGGGCCGAGCTGGCCGGAGATCGCGAGCCGCAAGGTGTTGGCGCGCCCCCGCGTCACGTCTTTCTCGTTGCGCGTCGCGCGGTAGGACGGGCACATCACGCCGCCCTCGAGCTTGCGGCAGGCGCCGTTGTTGTTGCACATCTCGACCGCGCCCTGGAAACCGCCGCCGGCGCCGGGATAGGCGGACCAGTCGAGTTTCGTCTTGAAGTCAGCGACGCGATAGTCCGGTTTGAAGCGGAACAGCGAGCGGTCGTCCATCCTGGGCGCATCGACGATCTTGCCGGGATTGAGGACGCCATCGGGATCGAAGCGCTGCTTCACCTCCCTGAAATCGGCAACGAGGCGTTCGCCGAACATCGTCTCGTGGAATTCCGAGCGCACCAGGCCGTCGCCGTGCTCGCCGGAATGCGAGCCCTTGTACTCGCGCACCAGCGCGAAGGCTTCCTCCGCGATGGCGCGCATCGCCTTGACGTCCTTCTCCAGCTTCAAATTCAGCACCGGGCGCACATGCAGGCAGCCCTCGGAGGCATGCGCATACATCGTGCCGCTGGTGCCGTGTTTTGCGAAAACCTCGTTCAGCCGCGCGGTGTAGTCGGCGAGATGGGGCAACGGCACCGCGCAGTCCTCGACGAAGGAGACCGGCTTGCCCTCCTGCTTCATCGACATCATGACGTTGAGGCCGGCGGCGCGGAAATCGGCGATGCCGCTCTGCAGCGCCGGCTCGGTGATCTCGACCACGCCGCCCCATTTGCGCGTGTCGTTATTCCAGCCGAGGCCGAGATCGCCCATCAGCTCGTTGAGCTGCTTCAGGCGCAGGAGATTGTCCGCCTGATTCTCTTCGGCGAACTCGACCACCAGCACGGCGTCCGGATCGCCCTTGATCGCGGCCGAGATGATCGGCCTGAACATCGCGATGTCGCGGCCGAGCGCGATCATGGTGCGGTCGACCAGCTCGACCGCGATCGGCTTGAGTTTGACGAGATGTTGGGCCGCATCCATCGCCTCGTAGAAGCTGCCGAAATGGCAGACGCCCAGCGCCTTGTTACGGATGACGGGCCAGAGCTTCAGCTCGACCTTGGTGGTGAAGGCGAGGGTGCCTTCGGAGCCGACCAGCAGGTGCGCCATGTTGTTCGGCGCGTTGCGCGGCACCAGCGCATCGAGATTGTAGCCGCCGACGCGGCGCTGCACCTTTGGAAAGCGCGCGGCGATCTCATCGGCCTCGCGGGTGCCGAGATCGAGCATGTCGCGGAACAGGGCGCGCGCGCTGTCGCTGGCCTCGACGTCGGAGAGATCGCGCGACACCTCGCCGAAGCGGCTGAGCGTGCCGTCGGCAAGCGCCGCCTCCATCGACAGCGTGTTGTCGCGCATGGTGCCGTAGCGCAAGCTGCGGCCGCCGCAGGAATTGTTGCCGGCCATGCCGCCGATGGTGGCGCGCGAGGCGGTGGAGACGTCGACCGGAAACCACAGGCCGTGCTTTTTGAGCTGGCGGTTGAGGTCGTCGAGCACGATGCCGGGCTCGACCACGCAGGTGCGGCCCTCGACGTCGAGCGACAGGATGCGGTTGAGATGCTTGGAGAGGTCGACGACGAGGCCGTCATTGACGGTCTGGCCGCATTGCGAGGTGCCGCCGCCGCGCGGGGTGACCTTGCGGCCCTCGTCGCGGGCGATCGCCAGGGCCCGCAGCGCCTCGTCCATGGTCTTGGGCACGACCACGCCCGCCGGCACGATCTGGTAGAACGAGGCGTCGGTGGCGTAGCGGCCGCGGCTGAAGCGGTCGAACAGGACGTCGCCGGTCAATTCCGACCGCAGGCGCCGTTCGAGCGAGGAGGCGTTTGTCATCCCTGATCCCGGACTGACCCAGCGAAGCTCAGCCTTGCTGAGTTATTCATTATTGTTCACGACCGATTATATTATGAATTCAAAATGAGCAAGCCGGCCGCCCGTCAGGGCGAGGCCGGCGCGTCCTCTTGGGGCTCGGTCAGGTGCTCGATCGCGGCCGTCCGCTTGTTGCGCAGGTGCTGGAACAGGATGTCGCTGAGTTCGCTGCCGGCGCGGCGGCGCAGCGCATCGAGGATGGCCTCGTGCTCGCGCATGGCTTCCGCCCAGCGCTGCCGCTTGCGGGCGAAATTGGCGGAGTAGCGGACGCGGCGGATCCTTCCCGCGAAATTGGCGTAGGCGGTCTTCAGCGTCTCGTTGCGCGCGGCTGCGACGATGCTCTCGTGGATGCGCTGGTTGGTCTGGAAATAGCCGTGCATGTCGCGGTGCAGATAGTGGCCGTACATCTCGTAATGCAGCTGCTCGATCGCGGTGATTTCCTCATCCGTAATGGCCTCGCAGGCAAGGCGTCCGGCGAGGCTTTCCAGTCCCGCCATGACGTCGAACAGCTCTTCCAGGTCGCGCTGGCTGAGCTGGCGGACGCGAGCGCCGCGGTTGGGCAGCAGCTCGATCAGCCCCTCGGCGGCAAGGACCTTTAGCGCTTCACGCAAGGGCGTGCGGGAGATGCCGAGCATCTCGCAGAGCTGGCGCTCGGGAACGCGCGCGCCGTCGGGAATGTTGCCTTCGACCACGTAGTCGCGCAGCCGCAGCAGGATCTCGCCATGGAGCGAGGCCTCCTGGCGGTCGCCGCCATTTGTGGCGGGCGGGGTGATCGGAACCCCAGTGTCGGGAATCGTGGATTTCATTTGCAGCACAGTAGTTTGCCCGTCTGGTCGCGTCGACGTCCACAATCGAATACCAAAATTCGATTGAAATGACAAAAAATGAATGCAAAATAACCTGCAGAGCCGGCAGAATTCGCCGACAGGGAGGTTTCATGCATCAGGGACGCCATTTCCTTCAGATTCCGGGCCCAAGCCCGGTCCCCGAGCGCGTCCTGCGCGCCATGGACATGCCTGTGATCGACCACCGGAGCGCCGAATTCGGCGAGCTCGGCCGGACCGTCCTCGAGGGCAGTCAGAAAATCTTCCAGACCAGGGGTCCGGTCATCATCTTCCCCTCGTCGGGGACCGGCGCCTGGGAGGCCGCGATCGTCAACACGCTGTCGCCGGGCGACCGGGTGCTGATGGTCGAGACCGGCCATTTCGCCACCCTGTGGCGGCAGATGGCCAGCCGTTTCGGCATCGAGGTCGATTTCGTGCCCGGCGACTGGCGGCGTGGCGCCGACCCCGCCTTGATCGAGGCGAAGCTCACCGAGGACAAGGCGCGCGCGATCAAGGCCGTGATGGTCGTGCACAACGAGACCTCGACCGGCGCGACCAGCCGCATCGCCGAGATCCGCGCCGCGATCGATCGCGCCTCGCATCCCGCGCTACTTATGGTCGACACCATCTCCTCGCTCGGCTCGGTCGACTACCGCCACGACGAGTGGAAGGTCGACGTCAGCGTCAGCTGCTCGCAGAAGGGCTTTATGCTGCCGCCCGGCCTCGGCTTCAACGCGATCTCGGAGAAGGCGCGTGCAGCGGCGAAGACCAACAAGATGCCGCGCTCCTATTTCGACTGGGAGGAGATGCTGAAGCCGAACGCAAAAGGCTTCTTCCCCTACACGCCGGCGACCAATCTGCTTTACGGCCTGCGCGAGGCGATCACGATGCTGCTCGAAGAGGGGCTCGACAACGTCTTCGCCCGGCATCAGCGGTTAGCTGCCGCGACCCGCGCCGCCGTCAATCATTGGGGCCTCGAAGTGCTCTGCCAGGAGCCTTCAGAGTTCTCGCCGGTGCTCACGGCCGTGCTGATGCCGCCGGGCCATGACGCCGATCAGTTCAGGAAAGTCGTGCTCGACAATTACAACATGTCGCTCGGCTCCGGGCTCTCGAAGGTCGCCGGAAAGGTCTTCCGCATCGGCCATCTCGGCGAATGCAACGCGCTCACCCTGCTCGGCGCGCTCACCGGCGTGGAGATGGGCCTGTCGGTTGCCGGCGTGCCGCATCGCTCGGGCGGCGTCGATGTCGCGATGAAGCTGTTGGAGCAGCGCCCGCAGGGCAACGCATCGCCGCATCTGAAAGGGGTCGGCACCTAGATCGCGCGGGACACGCAAGGCCAATCATAAAAAGCAATCAGCGAGGGTGGAGATGGGAATTCGGTTCAAGGCCACGCATGTCGTCTTGGCGATGCTCTGCGCGATGTACTTCATCACCTATGTCGACCGGGTGAACATCGGCACTGCGGCGAGCGAGATCCAGAAGGAGCTGGGCCTCTCGAACACCCAGCTCGGCTTCGTCTTCTCCGCCTTCGCCTATCCCTATCTGCTGTTCCAGGTGATCGGCGGCTGGGTCGGCGATCATTTCGGCCCGCGCAAGACGCTGTTCTGGTGCGGCATGATCTGGGCGGCCGCGACCATCATGACCGGCTTCGTCAACGGTCTTGCCGCGCTGTTCGTCGCGCGTTTCGCGCTCGGCTTCGGCGAGGGCGCGACGTTCCCGACCGCGACGCGCGCAATGCAATACTGGACGCCGGCGAACCGCCGTGGCTTCGCGCAAGGCCTCACCCATTCCTTCGCCCGGCTCGGCAATGCCGTGACGCCGCCCGTGGTGGCGCTGTTGATCCTCTGGCTGACCTGGCGCGGCGCCTTCGTCGTGCTCGGCTTCGTTAGCCTCGTCTGGGGCGTGATCTGGGTCTGGTACTTCCGCAACGAGCCGAAAGAGCATGCCTCCATCACCGAAGCCGAGCTCGCCGCGCTGCCGCCGCGCCCGACCGGTGAGCGGCCGCGCGTGCCGTGGGGACCGTTGCTCGGCCGGATGTGGCCGGTGACGCTGACCTATTTCTGCTACGGCTGGTGCCTGTGGCTGTACCTCAACTGGCTGCCGCTGTTCTTCAAGAACAACTACAGTCTCGACATCAAGAACTCGGCGCTGTTCGCCTCCGGCGTCTTCTTCGCCGGCGTGGTCGGTGACAGCGTCGGCGGTGTGCTGTCTGACAAGATCCTCGACCGCACCGGCAATGTCCGCTTGGCGCGGCTCAGCGTCACCGTTGCGGGATTTGCGGGGGCGCTGCTCTCGCTGTTTCCGATCCTGTTCGTCCACGACATCACCATCGTCGCGCTGTGCCTGTCGGCCGGCTTCTTCTGCGCTGAACTGGTGATCGGTCCGATGTGGTCGATCCCGATGGACATCGCCCCGAAATATTCCGGGACCGCCTCGGGAATCATGAACACCGGCTCGGCCTTCGCGGCCATCGTCTCCCCGCTGGTCGCGGGCTTCGTGATCGACGTGACCGGCAACTGGTACCTGCCGTTCCTGATGTCGATGGGGCTGCTGCTGCTCGGCGGCTTTTCCGCCTTCCTGATGCATCCAGAGCGTCCGTTCGCGGAGGTCGAGGGGAGGCTGCCGTCCGGAAAGGTGGTGGCCGCGGAATAGGGGGCGGCGGAGGCCCGCCGCCGATGCATGGGAGGGGCCTTAAGGAGAGGGGACAAGCCGGTCAAATGGTGCTATTCGGCGGCCATCAAAATCAAGGCAAGACCGGGAAGGACGCCGATGACCGTGCATACTGGAAGGCATTTCCTACAGATTCCAGGACCGACCAACGTGCCCGACCGCGTGCTGCGGGCGATGGACATGCCGACGCTGGACCATCGCGGTCCGGAGTTCGCCGAGCTCGGCTTCGGCGTGCTTGCCGCGATGCAGCGCGTGTTCCGCACCAAGCAGCCCGTGATCATCTTCCCCTCGTCCGGCACCGGCGCATGGGAAGCGGCGATGGTCAACGTGTTTTCGCCCGGCGACAAGGTCCTGATGTGCGAGACCGGCCAGTTCGCCGTGCTGTGGCGCGGCATCGCCGACAAGTTCAAGCTCGACGTCGACTTCATCCCGAGCGACTGGCGCCATGGTGCCGATCTCGCCGAGATCGAGCAGCGCCTTGCCGCCGACAAGCAGCACACGATCAAGGCGGTCTGCGTCGTGCACAACGAGACCTCGACCGGCTGCGTGACGCCGCCGTTGGAGGTGCGCAAGCTGCTCGACCGCGTCAAGCATCCGGCGCTGCTGATGGTCGACACCATCTCCGGCCTCGGCTCGATGGAATACGAGCACGACGCCTGGGGTATCGACGTCTCGGTCGCAGGCTCCCAGAAGGGCCTGATGCTGCCGCCCGGCCTCGGCTTCAACGCCGTCTCGGAGAAGGCGCTCGCCGTTGCCAAGGCCAACCCGGGCATGCGCTCCTATTGGGACTGGCAGGAGGTCATCAGCTTCAACAAGCTCGGCACCTTCCCCTATACGCCCGCGACCAATCTGCTCTACGGCTTGCGCGAAGCGGTCAAGATGCTGGAAGAGGAAGGGCTGGAGAACGTCTGGACCCGCCACAAGCGCCACAGCGCGGCGACCCGCGCCGCGGTCAAGGTCTGGGGCTTGGAAACGCAGTGCGCCGATCCTGCCGCGCATTCCCCTGCGCTGACCGGCGTGCGCGTGCCGGATGGACACGACGCCGACGCCTTCCGCAAGGTGGTGCTGGAAAACTTCGACATGTCGCTCGGCACGGGCCTGAACAAGGTCAAGGGCAAGGTGTTCCGCATCGGCCATATCGGCCATTTCAACGATCTGATGCTGATGGGCACGCTCGCCGGCGTCGAGATGGGCCTGGATCTTGCAAAGATTCCGCACCGGAGCGGCGGCGTGTTGGCGGCCATGGACGTCCTGAAGGGACGCGATGTGGTGCCGATGGCCAAGGCCCAAGTAGCTTAGAAGGCGCAGGTGGCCTGAACTAACCTGGAAAGTGAGCGCGCGATGAACGCACCGACGACGACCAACGAAGACCTGCTCTACTCCGTCCAGGACGGCATCGCGCGGATCACCTTCAACCGCCCTCAGGCGCGCAACGCAATGACCTTCGCCATGTATGACCGCATGGCGGAGATCTGCCTTGAGATCAACGCCGACCGCTCGATCAAGGCGCTGATCCTGACCGGCGCCGGCGACAAGGCGTTCGCCTCCGGCACCGACATCTCGCAATTCCGCGCGTTCAAGACCGCGCAGGATCCACTCGATTACGAGGCCCGCATCGACCGCGTGCTCGGCACGCTCGAGCAGTGCCGCGTGCCCGTGATCGCGGCGATCGCCGGCGCCTGCACCGGCGGCGGCGCCGGCATTGCGGCCTGCTGCGACCTCCGCATCGGGACTGAGACGACGCGAATGGGCTTTCCGATCGCGCGTACGCTCGGCAACTGCCTGTCGATGTCCAACATCAGCCGCGTCGTCGCACTGGTGGGACCTGCCCGCACCAAGGATCTGATCTTCAAGGCGCGGCTGGTCGAGGCGCCGGAAGCGCTCGCCCTCGGCCTGCTCAACGAGGTCGTGCCCGACGCCGAGACGCTTCAGCGTCGCGCCGACGAGACCGCAAAGCTTGTCGCAAGCCACGCGCCGCTCACGCTCGAGGCGACCAAGGAAGCGGTCCGCCGCATCCGCCGTACGCTGTCGCGCGAAGAGGGTGAGGACCTGATCCTCAAGGCCTATATGAGCGAAGATTTCCGCGAGGGCATGGACGCCTTCCTCAACAAGCGGACGCCGGTCTGGAAGGGTAAGTAAAAACCAGATTGATACTGCAACTCTCGAAGCCCGCTGTTCCCGTCCGGGAGTTCCTGGGCCGATTGGCGTTCAGGCCCTTTGCTGCGCCTATTTCTCACTAACTTTTTGATAACCCATAGCTTTATCAATGAGGCGTAGCGTACCAGAGCCTTGGAGCTGCTCTGCTATAATTCATACGCGGTCAGCGATGTAACGCTGGGTGGCGTTTAGGACTCCGGCGCGTTGGGTGCGCGCAAAGACATCACAGACCTCCGGAAGCAAGTTCGCTGAGTAGCCGAACGCCTTAGCGCCTTGCTTAGTGCGGAATTCAATCTGCTTAGCGATCACAGCAAAGTCTTCGCCGATGAAGGGTTCTAGGTTCTGCAATGTCAAAAGAGAAGGCAGTATGACGCCGCCCGGTGATGCTGACGTCCGTTGGAGGGGCGACCTAGGCCCATCATGAAGCCACTGTACGTGATCACTCGCTGCCCATCGTTCAGAACGGCAGCCTCAATCTCGATGTCTCCAAATCGAATGACGCCTTCATGCGCCGCCTGCGGCAAATGTCGCGCCCAGCGGGCTTTAACGGCCTTGCGAGCAATCCCCCGCCGCTCGTCATCATGATAGCGCAGCTGCTCTTGCCATGCCGCCAGCGGCACGGGCGGGCACTCCCCACTGCACTCTCCACCGCGTTTTCCTCCGCTCGAGGTTGCGATCCAAGCTAACACTCTCCCTTGCACCCATATTTCAGGAGTGTGGTTGGGCCAGACAATCGTAAGCACGATATTGCACAGACGTATACAAGCTGATGCGGGGAGCTGTTCGGCTGTAGGTCGTTTCGGGGCACGGAACCAAAATTGGCCTTAAAAAGCGGAGCTGACGGACAGCAACGTTACTCCTCGGGCCGCGCCGGCTCATTTAATGCGACCTTGACTCGTGCGGGTGAAGAGCAGTGCCAAACTGCTGTACAGAAAGCTTTCAGTATCACGTCCTTGCACCCAATTTGTGGAACCGACCGATACGTTGCCGTGAGAGCTTGCGCAATTTGTAGCGCTTGGTAGACATCCCGCTCCTCATAGAGCTTCAGACCAAAAAGGCCTCCCAGCAATCCGCCCCAGAAGCTATGCTTGTGAGACCGTATTAGGACTCCCTTTTTACCAACAGAGATCCAACAGGCGTCTCCGCTGTCTAAGACAATTGTCGCGTCGTGGCCAAATCTCTCGTTAATGTAAAGAAGCTGCGGCATATTTCTACCAACTATTGTCTTCGACAAATCCGCTCGAACCGACACTTCGGGGTTTTAACAGATCTGCGAATAGGCTGTCGGCGAACTGCGGTGATGCCGCGTCCAGCGCGGGGCGGGGTATCGCATCGTTCTTTCTTTCGTCAAGCTGTCGTCTTGAATTCGATCGAACGGACGGCATGGGCTCCGATACTTGTCATCATTTGTTCGCAACTGGGCCCTAACCCTTCGCACGCGCGCCCATAGCGACCGTCTCCCTAGCCCCTCCGGACGTCGACACTCCGTGGATCAGGGGGGCGGTCGCAGGTCTTGCTCAGACCTCATCAACATCTAAGTTTCTGTCGCCGGCACAACGACACTCATGGACCGTGCGCTTGCTGCTCAATGTAGTAATTGACTTATTCTACTCAATTTTTGAATAAGTTGTTCTCATCCCAAAGTCATAAGCAATGTTGCGCCGCGTGGCTTGAATCCAGCCGGATTCGCCAGCACAATGGCGCTGAATTCATCTTTGAATTTCCAATCCGAACAAGAAATTAGGGAAGACGCACGTGGGACATGGAATGAAGGCCACGATCGTGCTGGCGGCCGCGCTTTGTGGCACACCGGCTTTTGCCGGCTGGGAACCGACCAAACCGGTCGAGATCGTGGTGGCGGCCGGTGCGGGCGGTGCTTCCGATCAGATGGCGCGAATGATGCAGGCCGCGATCCAGAAGAACAATCTGATGAAGCAGCCGATGGTCGTCTCGCTCAAGGGCGGCGCCTCGGGCGCGGAAGCGCTGATGTACATGAAGTCCAGCGAGGGCGACCCCAACAAGGTGCTGATCGCCTATTCGCTGATCTACATGCTGCCGATGTCGGCGAAGATCCCGTTCAACTGGCGTGAGCTGACCCCGGTTTCGGTGATCGCGCTCGACCAGTTCGTGCTGTGGGACAACAGCGCCGGTCCCAAGACGGTAAAGGAATTCGTCGAGGCCGCGAAGGCGGCGAGCTCGCCGTTCAAGATGGGCGGCACCGGCTCCAAGCGCGAGGATCACGTGCTGACCGTGTTCCTGGAGCAGAAGACCGGCGCGAAATTCTCCTATCTGCCCTACAAGTCCGGCGGCGAGGCCGCGACCCAGCTCGTTGGCAACCATACCGAGGCCAACGTCAACAACCCCAGCGAAAACCTCGAAGTCTGGCGCGCCGGCCAGGTGCGTCCGCTCTGCGTGTTCGACAAGGAGCGCATCTTCTACACCAGCAAGGTGACGGACACGCAGTCCTGGGCCGACATCCCGACCTGCAAGGAGGAGGGCGTCGACGTCCAGTATCTGATGCTGCGCGCGATGTTCCTGCCCGGCAAGGTCACGGCCGAGCAGCAGGCCTTCTATGTCGAGCTGTTCCACAAGGTGACGCAGACCGCCGAGTACAAGGACTACATGGAGAAACAGGCGTTGAAGCCGATCTTCCTCACCGGCAAGGACATGGTGCAATTCCTCGAGGAGGACGATGCCATCAACAAGGCGCTGATGATCGAAGCCGGATTCGTCGCGAAGTAGCCGTCTCTCTTTTCCCTCTCCCCGTTCTTACGGGGGAGGGCAGGGGTGAGGGGCGGTCTCGGCGAGTCCAGCTTTCCCCGTCCGTGCCGAGAGTCCCCCTCACCCGGCGCTTCGCCATAGCCGAGGCTTTGCTTCGGCGTCCTAGAAAACGGCCGCGGATGCGACCTCTGCCTCTCCCCGCAAGCGGGGGCGAGGTGACATCATTCCGGCTTTGCAAAGCAGCACATGTCCCAAACCGATATAGAAATCGTCGTCGACGATCCGACCGCGCCTGAAGAGGACTCGCCCTCCATCGTCAGCTCAGGCACGATCGAAATCCTTGTCTGCCTCCTGCTGCTCGCGCTGGCCGTCACGCTCGGCTACGACAATTGGCGCACCGGGGCTTCCTGGGACGCAACCGGGCCCGAGCCCGGCTATTTCCCGTTCTATCTCTCCGTCATCCTCGGCGGCGGCAGCCTCTACGGCCTGATCGCGGCGCTCGTCGCGCGCCGCGCGGCGTCCGGAAGCTTCGTCACGCGCGCGCAGGCCCGCCGCGTGATGGCGGTGTTCGTGCCGACGCTGCTGTTCTGTCTGGTGACGCAGTTCCTCGGCCTCTATGTCGCGAGCTTCTTGCTGATTGCGGCCTTCATGCGCCTCGTCGGCAAGATCGCGCTGTGGAAGTCGCTGCTCACCGCCTTCCTGTTCACGGCGATCATGTTCGTCACCTTCGACATCGCCTTCGACGTCATCATGCCGAAGGGGCCGCTCGAAGCGGCCTTCGGCCACTAGGACGGACCCGCGATGGAAGCTCTCGGTCTCCTGCTTCACGGCTTCGCCGT
The DNA here is from genome assembly GCF_054062495.1 of Bradyrhizobium sp. USDA 3311. Classification (NCBI taxonomy): domain Bacteria; kingdom Pseudomonadati; phylum Pseudomonadota; class Alphaproteobacteria; order Hyphomicrobiales; family Nitrobacteraceae; genus Bradyrhizobium; species Bradyrhizobium sp. USDA 3311. The sequence goes on from NZ_JBSSFI010000001.1 coordinate 4,439,453, forward strand.
CCTGCTGACGTGGAAGACGCTCGTGCTGATGATGGTCGGGCTGGTGCTCGGCATCTTCGTCGGCGTGCTGCCGGGCCTCGGCGGCCCCAACGGCGTTGCGATCCTGTTGCCGCTGACCTTCACGATGGACCCGACCTCCGCCATCGTGATGCTGTCCTGTATCTACTGGGGCGCGCTGTTCGGCGGCGCGATCACCTCGATCCTGTTCAACATCCCGGGCGAGGCCTGGTCGGTCGCGACCACCTTCGACGGCTATCCGATGGCGCAGCAGGGCAGGGCGGCGGAGGCGCTGACCGCGGCGTTCACGTCCTCCTTCATCGGCTCGCTGGTCGCAGTGCTCCTGATCACCTTCCTCGCGCCGATGATCTCGTCCTTTGCGTTGAAGTTCGGCCCGCCCGAGTTCTTCGCGGTGTATCTGCTCACCTTCTGCTCCTTCGTTGGCCTGGGGCGCGAGGCCAAGCACAAGACGGTCATCTCGATGTCGCTGGGGCTGCTGCTCGCCGGCATCGGTATGGACACGGTGTCGGGCAATCTGCGCATGACTTTCGGCTCGGCCGAGCTCTTGCGCGGTATCAACTTCCTCGTCGCCGTCATCGGCCTGTTCGGAATCAGCGAGATCCTGCTGACGATGGAGGAGCGGCTGGCACTGCGCGGCCACGCGGCAAGCATCTCGCTGCGCGTCGTGCTCGGTGTCTGGAAGGACCTGCCGAAATACTGGGTGACGTTGCTGCGCTCCTCCTTCATCGGCTGCTGGCTCGGCATCACCCCGGGCGGGGCGATCGCGGCCTCCTTCATGGGCTACAATCTCGCCAAGCGCTTTTCCAAGGATCCGGAGAGTTTTGGCAAGGGTCGCATCGAGGGCGTGTTTGCGCCGGAAACGGCGGCGCACGCCTCCGGCACCGCGGCGCTGCTGCCGATGCTGGCGCTCGGCATTCCCGGCTCCGGCACAGCCGCGATCCTGCTCGGCGGGTTGATGGTATGGGGGCTCAATCCGGGGCCGCTGCTGTTCGTCGAGCACAAGGATTTCGTCTGGGGCTTGATCGCTTCGATGTATCTCGGCAACGTCGTCGGCCTCGTGCTGGTGCTAACGACGGTGCCGATCTTCGCATCGATCCTGCGCGTGCCCTTTGCGGCGGTGGCGCCGATGATCGTGGTATCCTGCGCGATCGGCGCCTATGCGATCCAGAACGCGATGTTCGACATCTGGCTGATGCTGGGCTTCGGCGTCGTTGGCTACGTCTTCAAGAAGATCGGAATTCCGCTGGCGCCGTTTACGCTCGCCCTCGTCCTCGGCAACCGTGCCGAGGACGCATTCCGCCTGTCGATGATCGGCTCCGGCGGCGACCTCAGAGTGTTCTGGGCGAACGGGCTGGTCGGGTCGATTACCACGCTAGCGATTCTGCTTCTGTTCTGGCCGCTGATCGATGGCCTGCTGGGCCACTTCGGATGGACGCAACGGGCGAAAACCGCATCACGGTAAATTCGCTCTTAAACTATAAGTAGATCAAAAGCTTAGTTTGTCGATGACGTCGCAGTCCAAGTCCTGGCGTCATCCGATTGTTTCCAAATGTTGCCGCCGCGCGACAGCCGCGCTGGAACCGAAGGCGTATGGTCCCATCCAGATTTTGGTTTTTGTGGCAGGGGCGAAGTTATGAAGCGGATTGTGATGGGAATTGCGGCAGCGGCCTCGCTGGTTGGGACGAACGCGATGGCCGCCGATCTGGCGGCGAGGCCCTATGTGAAGGCGCCGCCGATCGTCGATCCCGGTTATAACTGGACGGGATTTTATGCGGGTTTGAACGGCGGCTATAGCTGGGGCAGGACGACCGCGACGGCTGTGATCGGCGCGCCCTTTCCCGCGGGATCCATCGGCACGGCCAAGCAGAACGTGGATGGCGGCCTCGGCGGCGGCCAAGTTGGCTACAATTGGCAGCTGGACCGGAAATGGGTCGTCGGCGTCGAGGCCGACATTCAAGGCACCGGCGAACGCGGGCGATCGAACGACGTGCTAGGCACGATCCGAATCGGCAGGTTTGGTGTCACGGCGTCCACGGCGACCAGCACCGATTTTCCCTGGTTCGCAACCTTCCGTGGACGAGGCGGCTTCCTCGTTGATCCGAGCTTGCTGCTCTATGCCACCGGCGGTCTGGCGGTCGGCGAGGTCAAGTTCTCGAGCACGCCGACGCTTACGCTTCAGGCGTTCGATGGCAACGACCCCGTCGGCGCGCCCATATCGGCCACCGGCGCGACAGTGTCGGAAAGCCGGACCCGGGTGGGCTGGACGCTCGGCGCAGGCCTGGAGAAGAAGTTCGCACCCAACTGGTCGGCGAAGCTAGAATATCTCTACATCGATCTCGGCACCAAGACCTACTTCGCCGGGACAGGGAATGACATCGACGTCAAATTCCGCGACCATATCCTCCGTGCTGGCTTCAACTACCAGTTCACGGCGGGCCCGGTCGTCGCCAAGTACTGAGCCAAGTACTGATCGGCAGGCAGTTACGGATGGAAAAGCCCTGGTTATCCGGGGCTTTTTTCATGGTTCGAAGTCCGGGCGCCTCGGCGTTCGCTTACACCACCTTGCGCTGCCTGAGCTCCGCGATCTCCTCCTTACCGAAACCGAACTCGGCCAGCACCTCTTCCGTCTGCTCGCCGAACTCCGGTGGCCGCGCCACCATCTTACTCGGCGTGCGCGACAGCGTCACGGGCTGGCCGACCAGGCGGATGTGGCGGTCCTCGTCGCTCGGCACATCCTGCGCGATGCCGAGATGCCTGACCTGCGCGTCCTCGAACATCTGGTCGATGGCGTAGATCGGCCCGCAGGGCACACCAGCGTCGTTGAACTCCTGGACCCACGTCTCGGTCGACTTCGTCACGGTGCGCTTCTCGATCTCGGCGTTGAGCGCGTCGCGGTTCTTCGAGCGGGCCGGCGCGGTCGCATAGTCCGGATGGCTGTAGAGCTCCGGCGCGCCGATCGCCTGCGCGCAGCGCTCCCAGATCCGCCCGCCGGTGGTGGCGATGTTGATGTAGCCGTCCGAGGTCTTGAACACGCCGGTCGGGATGCTGGTCGGGTGGTTGTTACCGGCCTGCCTGGCGACCTCTTTCTCCATCAGCCAGCGCGCGGCCTGGAAGTCGAGCATGAAGATCTGGGCCTGGAGCAGCGAGGTCTGCACCCATTGGCCCTTGCCCGAGACCTCGCGTTCGAGCAGCGCGGTCAGGATGCCCATGGCGCAGAACAGGCCAGCGGTGAGGTCGGCGACGGGAATGCCGACCCGCATCGGGCCTTCACCCGGCGCGCCGGTGATCGACATCAGCCCGCCCATGCCCTGCGCGATCTGATCGAAGCCTGGCCGCTTGTGATAGGGGCCGTCCTGGCCGAAGCCGGAAATGCTGCCATAGACGATGCGCGGGTTGATCGCGGCGAGGCTGTCATAGTCGATGCCGAGCTTCTTCTTCACGTCGGGACGGAAATTCTCGACCACGACATCGGCCTTGGCGGCGAGGCGCTTGAACACCGCGAGCCCGCGCTCGTCCTTCAGGTTCAGCGTCATCGCCCGCTTGTTGCGGTGCAAATTCTGGAAGTCGGAGCCCCGCCGCGGTCCGCCCGGCTGCTCACCGCCGGCATCCTCGGTCAGCGCATCGATCTTGATCACGTTGGCGCCCCAGTCTGCGAGCTGCCGCACGCAGGTGGGCCCGGACCGGACACGGGTCAGATCGAGCACGGTGAAGCGCGACAGGGCTTCCGAGGCATGCGGAAAGGGCATCTTGAAAGGCTCCGGGACAGATTGCGGGCCTACCATAGTGCCCAAAGCTCGTGCGACAAGTCTGGGCCGACGCGGATGCCGCCTGTCGAAATGCAGTGCCTGACGGGGGTCTGCCTGACCTGATCTGGCCTGACGCAGCTTGCTGTGCTGCGTGAAAGGGATCAGCGCCGCAGGCGTTTCAGCTCGGCACGCGCCTGCGCGGCCAGAGGGTCATCGCCGTGGCGTGCGATGAAGAGCTCGAACGCCTCCCGCGTTCCCGTCCGACGGGCGGCTTCGTATTCCTCGGCGACCGCCGCCGAGGGGTCGCGGGCGGGCGGAACCGATGGCGCGCGTATCGCCTTGCCGTTGTCGTCCGCGTTGGCTTTGCCGGCCATGATAGGCAGTCCTCCGAAGGGGCGATGGTCCGGCCCGGCGATCGCCACCAGGGCGCCGAACAGACCGGCCGAGAGTGCACGTAGTTTCATGATTTCCCTTGCAGATCACGCGTGTAGCGGAACCTCAGTTCTTGTCCCGGTCCGTATGATTACGGGGTATGATGGCTAACACGGCCTTATGGACGAGAGCCGGGCTTGGTCGCCCAATTTAAACCAAACGTTTAACTCTCAAGCTAGAATCATCTGTCCGCGCCCCGAATCGCGCGGGGCTAGCTGCTTCGGAGATTCCCTTGGCCACCGCCGTCACGGTCAGTAGGACCAACAACGCAGATATCGACGGCATGCTGTCGGGCGTCAAATGGTCCGGCACGATCACCTATAGCTTTCCGGACTCGCCCAGCGACTACGCCAATCCGTACACCGGCGGCGGCAGTGAGCCGACGACGTCGGGCTTTGCCTCGGCGCCCATACAGATGCAGGCGGCGATCAATTACGCGATCGGGCTGATCCTCGGCTACACCAACGCGAGCATCCAGTACGCGGGCACGAACGGCGCCGACATCATGGTCGCGCAGTCGCCGTCGGCCAATCCGACCTCCTACGCCTATTACCCCGGCAACTACGCGTCCGGCGGCGATGTCTGGTTCGGGACTCAGTACAATTACTCGCTCGCCGCGCTCGGCAACTACTATTTCACGACCGCGCTGCACGAGCTCGGCCACGCCCTCGGCCTCAAGCACAGCCAGGAAACAGGTGGCGTCGCCAACGTCGCTGTGCCAAGCGCGCATGACGACAGCGAATACACCGTCATGAGCTATCGCAGCTATGTCGGCGGGCCGCTGACCGGCTACACCAACGAAGTCTATGGATATCCGCAGACCTATATGGCCAACGATATCCTCGCGCTGCAGACGATGTATGGCGCGAACTACACGACCCAGAGCGGGGCCACCGTCTATACCTGGAGCACGACCACCGGCCAGGAATTCATCAACGGCGTCGGCCAGCCGGCCGACAATGGCGGCGCCGGCGGCTCGGCCAACCGCATCTTCGAGACGATCTGGGATGGTGGCGGCGTCGATACCTACGACCTGTCGAATTACACGACGAACCTGAGCATCAACCTCAATCCAGGCGCCTCGTCCGTGTTCTCGTCGGTTCAGCTGGCCTATCTCGGAAGTGGCCACTACGCGTCGGGCAATGTCTACAACGCCTATCTCTACAACAACGATGCGCGCTCCTACATCGACAACGCCATCGGTGGCTCCGGCAACGACACCATCGTCGGCAACGTCATCGCGAACACGCTGAACGGCGGCTCTGGCAACGACACGATCACCGGCGGCGGCGGCAACGACACTATCATCGGTGGCTCGGGCACCGATACGGCGGTATATTCGGGCAACGAGGCCAGCTACGCCATATCTTACAATGCAGCCACTCAGACTTTCACTTTGAGCGACCAGCGCTCCGGTTCGCCGGACGGTACAGATACCGTCAATGGTGTTGATAGCTTCCAGTTTGCTGACAATACTCTGTCGAGTGCGATGCTCATCAGCCAGCTAGTTCCTGTCCCAATCGAGTCATTCGGCTTAACGAGTCTGCTCCAAGTCGCGAACAACTTTGAGCTTGGTAGCGCCGGGCCAATGCTGAAGTACAACGGAGTGGCCGTCGTGAGCGGTCAGTTTTCTCCATGGGTGCCAATAGGCGCGGAACAGACTGCAAGCGGGTTCGACTTCGCCTGGAAGATACCTGGTGCTGACAATTACACAGTGTGGAGCACCGACGCGAATGGGAATTACGTTGCAAATCTGACGGAGATCGTATCCGGAACCAGCACCGCGTTGGAATCGCTTGAGACCACCTTCCATCAGGACCTCAATGGGGACGGCACGATCGGCCTACCGACCATGACGATCGAGTCGGTTGGATTGACGAGCCTGGTTCAGGTCGGCAGCAATTATTACCTTGGCGCCACCGGCCCTGAGCTAACGTATGGTGGCTCAGCAGTTGTGTCGGGTCAGTTTGCGCCGTGGGCGCCGATCGGGGCGGAGCAAACGGCGAGCGGTTTTGACTTTGCTTGGAAGGTGCCTGGCACGGATGCTTACACGGTGTGGAGCACGGACAGCAGTGGCCACTATCTCACCAACCTGACCGGCATTGTGTCCGGAACCAGCACCGCGTTGGAATCGCTTGAGACCACCTTCCATCAGGACCTCAATGGGGACGGCACGATCGGCCTACCGACCATGACGATCGAGTCGGTTGGATTGACGAGCCTGGTTCAGGTCGGCAGCAATTATTACCTTGGCGCCACCGGCCCTGAGCTAACGTATGGTGGCTCAGCCGTTGTGTCGGGTCAGTTTGCGCCGTGGGCGCCGATCGGGGCGGAGCAAACGGCGAGCGGTTTTGACTTTGCTTGGAAGGTGCCTGGCACGGATGCTTACACGGTGTGGAGCACGGACAGCAGTGGCCACTATCTCACCAACCTGACCGGCATTGTGTCCGGAACCAGCACCGCGTTGGAATCGCTTGAGACCACCTTCCATCAGGACCTCAATGGGGACGGCACGATCGGCGTTCTAGTCGCAACCGCCAGTCATACGTCCGCGAACAACAACACATTTCAATTTCTGTCCATTCAGACGGAGGAGCCCGTTGATGGGAGCTCACCGATGACCAAATCTCAGTTGGATCAGGTCTATGATTTACTTGGCCCGAAGAGGGCCTTCTCAAGCGAAGTGAAAGAGATGGCGTGGTTATTTCCTTCCAGTGCCGATGCAATAAATGACAGCAGCGCCTCCGGCTTACATTGGGTCGATCAAGTTATTGGACACTTTATGATTGGATAGGAGTACGGACCTCACAAAGAATAAGCTTAAGGTTGACGAGCGCCGCCGCCCTCCATTAGTCGGCGCATCTGTTGAAACGAAGCTGAGCGCAAATGGACCGATGGCGGCGAGGCCTACACTGCGACCTCTCGCACCGGAACGTCTTCATGCCGTGGCGATATCCGCGCGCTTGGCGGCCAGGCTCGATCAAGATGATCTGCTTCCACCATCAGCAACATTTCAGATTTCAGAGATGGCCCGGCACTGATGACGGCCAGCGGCGGTGAGATAATTTCGACATTCGGTGCGTGGGCGATTGCCTGCAAGGCGTCCGCGCGGTGCGGGCAGAGCCGGTGCGCAACGCTCCTTCGGTTTCGAGAATGCCATTTCGACTGGATTGGTGCGCCAGGCGAAGTGGCGCGGTCTATCCGATAAAAGTCCGGCCGCATCTAAGGGATACACCCGCTCGATAGTGAGTGTTGCGGCTCAGCAGGTCACGACCACAGCGAAGCGTACAAAGCCTCTGCCACGGTCACGCATCAACAGAATTTCGTCAGCGCCAATTTTGAAAGTCAAACGAAACCTCAGGCGGTCATTCTTGCCTCCGCGCCTATTTACCGCCAGTGCGCCGCCGTAAGCCGCGCATTACGTATCCAATATCGCCGCGGGCAAGCGTCAGGGCGAGGCGGCGCAATTGGGAGTAGGCGACGCTCAAGCCTGACGGTGCGTGCCCACCACGAATTGCCAGGTTCTCCTTCGCAAAATGTTCGGCAAGGACACTCGTCTTCGATTGGTCATGATACCGAAGACAGCCCCAATGTTCCCGAACATGGACCGCGCGTCCACACTTTAGGAGGCGAATGAACCAATCATAATCGAATGAGCAATTGTACCGCTCATCGAGAAACCCAACGCGCTCGTGCAGCGCCCGGCGCCAGAACGCGGCCTGATTTGCCAGCAACATGCCCTCCGCGAATACGCTTTCGTAGGTTGGCTTGACGTATCTGACATCACGGATCGGCGTGCCGGCCTCGTCGACGAGGACGATATCGGCTACAACGATATCGGCATCGGGATAGCGTTGAGTGGCCACGGCAAAGGATTCAAAAGCTCCGGGCAAATAGAAATCGTCGGAATTTTGCCAGCCTACCCAGTCGCCAGTGGCGCGCTGCAATCCCTTGTTGAGAGCGTGCACTTGGCCCCGATCTTTCTCGCTAACCCAAAATGTCAAGCGGTCACTGTAGCTTTCTATAATCTCGCGGGACCCATCTGTGGAACCACCGTCGATGACAATGTATTCGAGCTTTGGATATTTCTGTTTAAGAACGCTGTCGAGCGTCTGGGGCAAGAAAGTCGCTTGGTTGAAGGACGGCGTGATAATCGACAGGGTCGGGAAGGAGGCGATCGTCCCAGGGAAAGCTTCGTCATTCGTCATAGTCATCATTGGCTTATCTCACCCAGAGTTTTTCAGAACTTCGAATGTGCCAGCCGCGCAAGTATGGAAGATCGGATCTCGTAACGAGTGTTGCTGAAAAGCCCAGAAAGAGACCAATTGTCGATGACAACGGAATTCGTCCATAGAACTGATCGAGAATTATAAAGAATGAGAGCAACGCGAGCACAACAATCGCTGAGCGACTTGTCCGGTCGATCGCCAAGACAATCAACGAGAATGTTGCTGCGCCGAGCATTAGCACGTACGCAATGCCCCCGATAGCGCCCATCTCGACGAAGGCTTGTAAAATAGTGCTATGCGGAAAGCTGCCTGGGCAAGTGTAGGCGGCGAAATTATCGAACCCGATTCCGAATACCGGCGTGTCTTGAAAAAGTGAAAAGCCTTCCCGAATCAGCCAAAGCCGAATCGGCGTCGAATCAACCATTTTGCTGAGTTTATCACACTCCTCCTTCGATACTTGTTTTACACTTTCTCTCGGAACGTCGGCTTTCAGACTCTCTGTCGGAATGCCGGCGCCGGCCGGCTGTTCTAGCGGCAGATAGGCACGCACCATGAAGTCGCGGGCAACGTTGTTCAATATCAGTGCGAGCGAGGCTCCGATAAGAATCGCGGCGAAAGCTGCGATACGCCCGCGGCGTCCATCGCGGACAGGCGCTAGTACCATTAGCAAGCTGCTCGCGATAATCGCAATAACGACGCCGCGTGCCCCCAGTACCACGAGCTCCGCGGTAACCAGTGCGGCGATAATGGGCCTCATCCAGGTTGCACTCGACTTCTTCTCGGACGCGCCGCTGGCTTGGATCGTGACGAACATGCCGAGCGCAAGGGCTACAATTAGTACGCCGTGATTAATACCCAGCATTAGCGGTCGCAAATTATTTCCCACCGTCAACTGCATTGAGATCTGCCACGCGATCGTTGCAGCGCTTACTGTCAGCGTTATCGCGCCGAGGATCTTGAGAAAGCGCGTTATGTCTTGCACGGAAACGAGCCTCGCTGCAGCGTAAGGGCCGATCCAGAACGTCACGAGGAGGACCCAATCGCGCAGGCCTGCAGCGAGCGTGAAAACCTTAAGATGGACAGCAAGCAAGACAGAAACTAGGCAGAACATAACGTCTATTGCTGTAATTGTCATCTGGCGACGAATAAAATTCGGCAGAAGGAGAGCCAAAGGTATAAACCAAACAATTACAGACCATACGGCAAAATACGAGGATTCGTGATTGATACCTAATACTTGTAACGAAGAAAAATACACCAATGATGCGATCGGCAAAAGACTCAGCAAAGTAAGGCCGAGTAATTGAAATATAATTCCGCTCATCGTTCACGGCTCTCAAACTAACTTGGTCTTCGCTTTGAATTTTGCAACGACAGATTGACGCGGAAAACGAGACATCGCAAAACGTTTCTGACTCGCCGATAGAAGAGGGGATCTACAACGCTGGCAAGCTCAGCAAGTGCCGCATGATTGATCGCCACCTGGTCAGGCATCGGCGGCAACGATTCCGGTAACTCGTGATTTAGGCCTCGCCATAGCAGTTTTGAACGGGACGTATGAGTTCCCGAGCTGTCGAGCCCATCATTCCGAACGAGGCTGATGGGAGGGTAGAGCACTAACCCATCTCGGCGGAACACCGCCCAGTACCATCGAATTGCCCAACTATCTATGCGGCCCGCTTCTTGCCTCTGTAGCATGTCGTAATAGCCAAATAGTCCACCAAGGTCGAAGCGCGATCTAAGCGCGTAGTTGGAGCGCAAGGCATCGGTATCTCGGGCATCGGGATCAAAATCGTGCCACGATCGTTCCCATGTAGCCCAGCCCCAAGACGTCGTGACTGGCAAAAACCGTGCTGTCGAGTTCGGCGATGCGTTGCTTCGCGCAAACGCAAATCCAGAGATCTGCATGACGCGTGGATCATCTGCAAAGGTATCGAGGCCGGTATTCATATAGTCAAGAAATGCAGGTGAGACGGTCAGGTCGTCTTCGACAACAATGACGCGGCCGTATTGTTCGCACAAGCGAGTGACACCGGCGATGATCGAGCGGGCGAGGCCCTGGTTCTCAGTCGAGATGACGAGGGTCTTTCGTGGATGGTCGAAGGCCTGGACGATGGCGCGCACATCCGCGACCGCCTGCTCGTCGCGCGTGCCGCGAGGACCGTCGCAGAAAATATACAAATCTGTGTTTTCTATCCCCCTGCAGCGAGCAAGAGATGCCAGCGTGGCTCTCGTTTTGTCAGGCCGTCGAAAAACGAAAAGTGCAATCGGAGCAGCCATTAAGCAGTTGTTCCGTTCCCTCGAATTCAGGTTTTGCCGATCCATCCTTCGACCGCTTGCGATAGTCTGTCAAGAAGTGCAGGTTGTTGATGAAGGTTAAATGAACTTCGCGGCGATCTCTCACTAAAGCAGCCGGTCGCAGTGCTGGAATTGCGCTATGCAGTCTTCAATTGATGCACGCGCTTCTCGATTTCGAGGCGTGCCCGAACGAAGTAGATCATCTCCGGGCCCCGTACGTGAGATTGGCGCGCCTCCTCGACCGAGATTGCTGTCTCCGTCCGCTGCAAGGCGGACGCGATCTGTTGCTCTATAGACCGGGGCTTCATCGTTGGCCAGGGCCCCGCCCAGTGCTTGGCCGGAAAACTCGCACTGAGGCTGGTCCAAGAACTCGGGGGACCAGCGCATCCTAGATTGGCCCCGACCGGCGGGAGCTCCTGCGATCTCGGCAAGGAAGGTCCCCAACGATCCCATGAACCCATCGATCAGGCGGACCGTTAGCGGCAATTATTCGCGGTAGACGATCCAAGCGAACCTCGTTATGACCCACATATAGACCTTGAGGGGCAGGTGGTGACTAGGAGTTGGTCGTGTCGCGAAGCCTGAGCGGAGAACTTGCCGAAGCTTTTGAGGCTGCAGTCGCCCGGCGGCATGCGTCACGGATACAGCGACTGGTCGCCGACCCCCTGCGCGCTGTGACGCCTGCTTTTCTGCGGACGCTCGGGCGCGTCAAGGAAGTTCCTGCCCAAACGTTCTGGGGCGAGACGATGCGGGTTGTGGTTCCCGAGCCGGTTTCGGCAATGATCTATCGCTTCGGTTATTACGATGAGAACGTTTGCCGTTTCTTGCTTGCAGCTCTGCGCGAGGGCAACACGTTTGTGGATATTGGCGCTCACTTTGGGTTTTTTTCGAAACTTGCCGTGCGGCTCGTCGGAGGGAGCGGGCATGTGGTTGCGTTCGAGCCCATGCCGCGGACACGCAGCCTGCTGAGCGCGAACCTTTCCGGCTCCATCGGAGCCGGTTGCGCAAGCGTCGTCGAGTACGCCGCTTTCGATGAGGAAAAAACACTCGAGTTTCGCGACTACGGGGATGCGCATTCATCGTTCAACTCTGCATTCGTTGGACGCGGGCTCGAGCGAACCGGAATCCCTGTCGATGTTCGGGCGCGCCGCTTCGACGACATCTGGAACGAGCTGGGCCATCAACGCATCGACGTCATGAAGATCGATGCGGAGAGCGCCGAGCTGAGGGTTTTGATCGGTGCCGAACAATCGCTTGCGAAATACAAGCCTGTCGTCATCGCAGAATTCGGCGATTTCGACCTTCCGAACGTTCCCGCTTCGCGATCCATCGTTGAATGGCTGCTTCCCCGCGGTTACGTCGCGTTTGAGGCATCAAGAAGTGGCCCCAGGCCACACCAGACCCAGGTCAGGTATGGTTATACCAATCTGATGTTTGTACCGCGCGACAAGCTGGGCTTTATCGATGCGCGCGACAGTCACTAGGCAGGCGATAGCCTCCCTGGCCGATGTTGTTATCCAGGGCGTCGCACTCGCATTTCTGTACGGGTACCTCCTGCGTGCTCTCGGCTCGGATCAGGTCGGTCTTTGGGCAGTCGTTTTCAGCATCGCCGCGATTGGACGCGGCGCCGATCTCGGGCTGTCGAGGGGATTGATACGTTACCTTCCATTGCAGACCGATGACCCTCGGCGATCGCCGGATCTGGTCGATTCCGCAGTCGTGGGGACTCTCGTTCTACTTGCGCCGTTGGGCCTCGTCTCGGCCGCAGCATTGCGGTTCTTGATCCCGTTATCCGTCCAAGGTTCCTCGCATGAAGCGCAAGCGCTGGTCCCATGGGCGCTGGTGCTGCTTGCGGTCATGACGATGGGGCAAGTTTATCTGAATGCGCTTACGGCGGTTTTTCGTACCGACCAGCGATCCTATGCAAACATCACCGCGACCCTGGTCATGCTCTCGGCAACCGTATCCCTTGTGCCGGTCTACGGACTTCTCGGTGTCGCATGGGCGCAGATCATCCAACACGTTGTTTCGATCGCAGTTTCTGCCTTGCATCTGAAGCGCAGCCTTCCGGGATTTCGTTTCGTGCCACGAAGAGCCGGGCGCAAGGACATGCGCCTGCTCTTCGCCTACGGATTGAAGTTGCATGTTGCAGGCCTTGCCATGTTGGTATTTGAGCCAGCTACCCGGATCATCTTGGCCAGGGTCGAAACGCTCGACGCTGTCGCCTACTACGATATGGCCTCTCGCTTGCTCCAGCAGGCGAGAAACCTGATCGTCATGGCAAATCAGGTCATGTCGCCCTACTTTGCCCGGCTTTCCGCGCTCTCTCGCGTAGAGCTTCTGGCTGCCTATCGCTCGGCCTTGTCCATGACGCTCTTCTTCTCGCTGCCGACGATGGCATTCCTTGTCGTGTCGGCTCCCCTGATCGCAATACTGTGGATAGGCAAGAGCAACGATTCTTTTGTCGTCTTCGTTGCGGTACTCAGCGTAGGTTGGACCATCAACATTTTGAGCGCGCCCTCCTACTTCCTGGCGACCGCCGCGGGATACCTGTCTCCCGTCATCGTTTCCCACCTGCTGATCTCCGTTGGCAGTTCCGTTCTTGCCTATGCATTCAGCCTGCTCGCCGGCGAGCGCGGAGTTGTTGTCGGCGTCACGTCCGGGCTCGTCGTCGGAAGCGTTTGGTGCATGCGAATGGTGCATGCCAACAGCCTTGGCGGGTCGGAACATCTGTGGCGGCCTTCGGATCTGCGCTTTGCAATTCTTTGCGTCGTTGCGCCGATAGCAAGCCTGACATTCTATTTCGCTATGCGCGCGTCGCTCGGCACATCGACAAGTGCGCTGGCGGGGTTGGCTGGCGGGACGCTCGTGATCGGATTGGCCGTCTTGACCAATCCCTCAACAAGGCTGATACGCGATAGTTTGCTGCCGTCGCTAAAGCGGCATGGCGGAACGAAGGCCGTTGACATATGAGCATGAAGCACCTCGCCACTGCATTTCTCGCCAAGTTTGATCTTCACATCGAACGCTTGTCCAAGCATCCGAAAGAAACGCTTCTCGGACTTTCGGGCGAAAACGTACGAAATGTGCTGGATATCGGAGCCAATACGGGACAGTTCGCGCGTGTGGCGCTCAACCGGTTTCCCCGCGCGAAGATCTGGTGCTTCGAGCCGCTTCCCGCGGCATACAAGCTCTTGAAAGGCATGGAACGGGACAGTGACGGTCGCATGACCGCCCTGAACTTCGCGCTCGGGGCCAGGCAAGGCGTGGTGAACATGCACTTCCATAGCGAGCATTCGCCGTCGTCGTCGCTGATGCCGACGACTGGGATGTGTGAGGAGCTCTTTCCCCAAACTCGTGCTCAGACCAGCGTTCCCGTCGAAGTCCGGACGCTGGACGGCGTGTGCGTCGAATTCCCGACGCCACCGCTCGAAGATCTCGTGATCAAGATAGATGTTCAGGGTTATGAAGCCGAAGTCATTGCGGGAGGCAGGAAAACGATAGCGGCGGCGAGGGCGGTGATCGTCGAGATTTCCTTTGACGAGCTCTACAAGGGAGCTCCAACCTTTGAAGACCTGAGCAAACTTCTGGGCGAGACGGGACATCGTTTCGCCGGAGCCATAGAGCAATTCACTGCAGGGGACGGCCACGTCATCTTCATGGACGCACTGTTCAAGAAGCTCGGATAGTCCTCGGCGACAGAAGGATGAGACACTGCCTTGGCGGCCAGCATTTCGTGATAGTCGTTGCCGTTTCGCGAAGCGGGCCGTATGACGCGACATGTTGGCGGGAGATGTGTGTGATTGCGAGCCGCCTTTTGTCAGCGAAGGTCTTTTAGTCATGTGCGGGATTGCGGGTATCGTTCATTTCCGTGGCAACGCGATTGAGCAGGCGGCGATATCGCGCTTGACGAACCTCTTGGCGCATCGCGGCCCGAACGGCGCGGGAACCTGGTTCAGTGCTGATCGCGATGTCGCCATGGGTCATCGCCGGCTGGCGGTTATCGATCCGGGAGAGGGCGGCTACCAGCCGATGTTGTCGGATGATCGTCGCCATGTGATCGTCTTCAATGGCGAAATCTACAATTTCCTCGAGCTTCGGCGCGAACTCGAGGCGCGGGGTGCGATCTTCCGCACTCAATCTGATACCGAGGTTATTCTTGCAGCGTGGCGAGAGTGGCGGGAAGGGATGTTGCTGCGCTTCAACGGAATGTGGGCGCTGGCAATCTACGACACCGAAACAAGGGAACTGTTCCTCGCGCGCGACCGCTTCGGCATCAAGCCGCTTCTCTATGCGATGTCGCCGGAGCGCTTCGTTTTCGCGTCGGAGCAGCGCGCCCTGGTGCGAAGCGGACTGATCGGGACGTCGCTGGATGTCGACGTGGCGCGGCGGCTTTTGCTGGATGCCTTCGGAGTCGAAGGTAGCGAGCGGACCCTCTGCCAAGAAGTGCGCCGCTTGCAGAGCGGCCATTGCTTGTGGCTGCGTCACGGGCAGCTGGAGATCCGACGCTGGTGGCGCACCATCGATCATTTGCCGGCGGTGCCGAAAACCGAAGCCGAACGCGTCGAACGCTTTCGCGAATTGTTCCAGGATGCCGTCGCGCTAAGGATGCGCAGCGACGTGCCCATCGGGACTTGCTTGTCGGGAGGGTTTGATTCATCGGCGGTGATTTGCACCATGGCGGCGCACGAAAAGGCCGGGATGGGACCGCGCGACAGCACATCGTGGCGCCACGCCTTTGTCGCGACATTTCCAGGCGCATCGAACGATGAGCGGCCAATGGCCGAGGAGGCGGCCGCGTGGGCGGAAGTCGATCCGACCTACCTTGAGATCGGTCGGACGGACGCTCTGACGGACCTGGACCAAATCCTCGACGACAATGATGACGTCTATATCGGGCTTCCGAGTGCGATCTGGTTGATCTATCGCGAACTCAGACGCCAGAACGTGTCGGTGTCGATCGATGGCCACGGGGCCGATGAGTTGATGGGGGGCTATTTCCAGGGGGGGCAATACGGAGCTTTCTGGATCAGAAATGCCCTAGCGGGAGTTTCCTCGAATTCAGCGCTGACCAGGCGCGGTGTGGATCTGTTGAGGGCGCTGATGATCAAGCGTCAGGGGCAGTATTTCTTGCGCGGCGGACTGCGCCAAATTCCCCGCCAGTTCAGTCTTGTGGGTGATGACGACGTGCTGCCGCGCGATTGGGGCTCGTTCAACCGCCGCCTCTATCGAATGTTTCACGGCACCGTATTGCCGACAATCCTGCGAAACTACGATCGCCTCTCGATGGCCCATGGCATCGAGGTTCGGATGCCCTTCATGGACTGGCGCTTGGTTACCTACACGATGGCGTTGCCGGAGACGAGCAAATCCTCCAGTGGCTACACGAAAGTCATTGCGCGGCGGGCAATGGAACATCAGATGCCGGAGTCCATCCGCATGGGACGCCGGAAGGTGGGGTTTAACTCGCCGATGCCGGAGTGGTTGAACGGGCCTCTTGCCGGCTGGACGGCTAGCTTGCTCGATAAGAACGTTCCGGCATTCGCAGAGCTGGTGGACGAGCCTGCATTACGCAAGGCGGTCAGCCGCTTGACGGCATCGAAGGCCTGGGATTGGGAATCGGTCGGACGGGTTTGGCCGTATCTGAACATGAAATGGATGCTTGCGAGGCTCGCTTGAATTATGCGTTTGTTCCAAAACAGCGGCCTTTATCCGTCATATCTAAGGCGCCGCGTCTGGAGCGCCTAGTTTCGACGAGCGACGCCGGATCTTTTTGGCCGATCGATTTGGTGCACTGCATTTCTTGAAACCGGTGCTCGAAGGAAACTCCAATGCCTTCTTCACGAACGGCGACGATGAAATCTTGCAGCGTCAATGGACGCGCGAAAAGGGTATGCCAGGCAAACCGTCGCTTGAAAGCATATTACTCGCTCAAATTGAGAGCCATCGGACTGAGGTTTTTTACAACCTAGATCCCGTGCGGTACCCGAGTTCGTTTGTTCGCAAGCTACCGGGGGGTCAAGAAGACCCTCTGTTGGCGGGCCGCACCATCGGGCAACGCAGATTTAACAGCCTATGGCGCGGTGCTTGGAAACGTTCCTTCGATTCTGGTATCCTGGCGCAGCAAAGGTTGTCGAGCAGAGCTATTTCCCCCCGCTCGACCCTTCGATGGTAGAATATGGACATGGCGACCGGTTGATCAATGTCCTTTTTGTCGGAGGCTATTCGCGACATCATACCGCGCTGGCAACGATCGGGGGAACATGCGCTGTTTCGAAGCCATTGGCTGCGGCGCGTTGCTTCTATCGGATGCAGGCAAGTATCCGGAAGGAATGGATGTGGGCGAAACGATATTGACTTACGAGACAGGCGGGAACTGCCTCGACCAGATAGAACAGTGCCAAGCCAACTGGAGCGATGTGAGAAAGATAGCTGGCAAAGGACGAAACAATATAAGCGATTTGTATAGCAAAGAGCGAAGTGGGTCCTATTTAGAACGCTCTTGAAAAGGCTCTAGAGGGTTCTTAGGCACGTTGACGGAGTGTTTTTCAAACTGAAGGAAATGGCGGATGCGGCGGCGTCTCCATTCTACACTTTGAGAGGGCGCCCACCTTGGTCGCTCGGCTATTATACAAGGAAGAAATCGCTTATTGAAGCTGCAATTGATAAGATGGCCGTGCAGATTGGTCGGCCGCTTCCGGATTCTTTCGGCATCGCGATGGATGAAAGAGTCGTCGAATATCCGCGGTTATTTCATCAGCTGAGACGCAGTGACGGTTCACTTGGTCGGATGCTCGATGCAGGATCGACGATTAACGGTCCCGTACGGAAAATAGGAAAATTTCGAGTGGTTTCAGGTGTTCGATAAGGAAATGATGCAGCTTTTAATCGAAACCTTCTCGCCCTCATCGTTCGATTTGGAATTCTTTCAATATAATAAAACGGGGTGGGAGCGGGCTTCGAAAATGCAAGTTATCAACGCGACCGCTTTTGATCCGCACAGCGGACGGGGTCGGCTTGATGACAGAGCCGGCTGCGCGCGTACAATTGCCTGCATCCAGCTAATAGGATGAATGTTGATTACCACCTGCAGCGCTTTTTCGGGCGCGCCACCTGCAGTCTTGGATCCGCGCGATTGCTGCGAACTGCGCGAATTCGTAACATACGCGGCGATAGCGATTGCATCGCGATTGGTGCCAACGGCATAATCCGGGGCGAGCTGTCGAAGAGATATTCGCTGTGACGTTCAGGACGCCATCGCGGTCGAAAAAAACTGCAGGGCGCAGCACGTGGTTTTTCGCCGTGCTCTCTTGGTTTCGGGACATTCGGGCTTAACTGTTGGGTTTCTCGGGAGCGAGCGGGCAATGCAGCCCAATCGCGCGGTGCTTCTCAGTATCATGTTTGGGAAGCGCCATCCATTGGATTGGCGGGTAGCGCGGTTGTCTGCGGGCCAATCGGTCGTGGGGCGCCCCGGGGCCGCGAACCACGTCTGCGCACCGGGGGTTGACCCCGACTGGCGATATGTCCAAGAAGAGCGCAAGAACATGCTTCGCTTGGCGCCTTGTCGGCGTCCATCCTTATTTCACATGCTATGGGAACAAGTCAGGCCATGACCAAACGGGTCGCTCTGATCACCGGCGTGACGGGCCAGGACGGCGCCTATCTCGCCGAGCATCTGCTGTCGCTTGGCTATGTCGTGCACGGCATCAAGCGGCGCTCGTCCTCGTTCAACACCGCGCGCGTCGATCATCTCTACCAGGATCCGCATGTCGGCGACGTCCCGTTCCTGATGCACTACGGCGACATGACCGACTCGACCAACCTAATCCGCCTGGTGCAGCAGATCAGGCCGACCGAGATCTACAATCTCGCTGCCCAAAGTCATGTAGGCGTCAGCTTCGAGAGCCCGGAATACACCGCCAATGCCGATGCGATCGGCGTGCTGCGGCTCCTGGAAGCGATCCGCATCCTCGGCTTGGAGAAGGAGACGCGTTTCTACCAGGCCTCGACCTCCGAGCTTTATGGCCTGGTGCAGGAGATCCCACAGAAGGAGACCACGCCGTTCTATCCGCGCTCGCCTTACGGCGTGGCAAAACTCTACGGTTACTGGATCACCGTGAATTACCGCGAAGCCTATGGCATGTTCGCCAGCAACGGCATCCTGTTCAACCACGAAAGCCCGATCCGTGGCGAGACCTTTGTCACCCGCAAGATCACCCGCGGCGTCGCTCGCATCGAGGTGGGTCTGGAGAACGCGCTCTATCTCGGCAATCTGGAGGCCAAACGCGACTGGGGCCATGCCAAAGACTATGTCGAGGGCATGCATCTGATCCTACAGGCGGACAAGCCGGACGACTTCGTGCTCGCCACCGGCGAGACCCGCTCGGTACGCGAGATGGTCGAGCTAGCGTTTGCACAAGTTGGCCGCCGCATCGAATGGCGCGGCAAGGGCGTCGACGAGACAGGCGTCGATGCCGGGAGCGGCAAGGCAGTGGTGAAAATCGATCCAACCTATTTCCGCCCCACCGAGGTCGATCTCCTCGTCGGCGACGCTAGCAAGGCGCGCGAGGTTCTGGGCTGGAAACCAAAGCGGACGTTTGCGGAGCTCGTCGCGGAGATGATGGCGAGCGATCTGACGGAGGCGAAACGGGACGCCGCCCATGGCAAACGCACCGTTTGAGCTGACGGGCAAGAGCGTCTACGTCGCCGGCCATCGCGGCATGGTCGGCGGTGCGCTTCTGCGCCGGCTGGCCCGGGAGGACGTGCGGCTTCTCACCGTCGCACGGAACGAGCTCGATCTCTGCAACCAGGCCGCCGTGTTCGACTGGTTCGCAAAGGTGCGGCCGCAGGTGGTTTTCCTCGCCGCCGCCAAGGTCGGCGGCATCGTCGCCAACAACACGCTGCGCGCCGAGTTCATCTACGACAACATCGCGATCGCCGCGAATGTGATCCACGCCGCTCATCAAAATGGCGTCGAAAAGCTGATGTTTCTCGGCTCCTCCTGCATCTATCCGAAGCTGGCAGCCCAGCCTCTGCGCGAAGATGCCGTGCTGACCGGCCCGCTCGAGCCCACCAACGAGCCCTATGCCATCGCCAAGATCGCGGGCATCAAGATGGCGGAAGCCTATCGCAGCCAGTATGGATGTGATTTCATCAGCGTGATGCCGACCAATCTCTATGGACCGGGCGACAACTATCATCCCGAGTACAGCCATGTGGTTGCCGCTCTGATCCGCCGCTTTCACGAGGCAAAACTTGCGGGCGCAAAGAGCGTCGCGGTCTGGGGCACCGGCACGCCGCGACGCGAGTTCCTCTATGTCGACGACATGGCGGACGCCTGCGTGCACCTGATGAAGACCTATTCCGGCGCCGAGCTGATCAACATCGGCACCGGCGAGGACATCACCATCGCCGAATTCGCACGCGTCGTAGCTTCCGTCGTCGGCTATCGCGGCGAGATCAGTTTCGACACCTCACGTCCCGACGGCACCCCGCGCAAGCTGCTCGACGTCGGCCGCCTCGCGCAACTCGGCTGGACTGCGCGGACCCCGCTCGCCGACGGTGTGAAGCGTGCTTACGAAGCCTATTTCTCGCATAGGTAGCTTGAGCACATCCTTATCCGCGATGTCCGTAGACTCCGTTTTGAGCACGGTGATCTCTTATCCCGCAAGCCGCGGTCGTTGCGGACGGATCATTAGACGTTGACCGCAAACACAAATAATAGATGCAGACGGCCAGCAAGGCGTGGCGCGCAAGAGGCCATCTGCGAAAGAACAGAACGAGGCGAAGGCGGTACGCAGCGATGAAAGTCCCAGCAACAAAGAACGTGCTGAAAAACGCCGCATAGAAGTAGGGGCCGGGAATATCGAAGGCCCCCGCCATGATCAGCGAGACCGGAGGCATTGAGATAGCAAGTGCGGCTGCTATGGCGATAATGCCAGTCGCCCACAGCGACCACACGAACAGCAACGCCATCGCCGGGAAAGCAAGCGACACGCGCCATTCAATGATGAGTCTCCAGATCGGGGGGTAGAAGTGCATCGGGACCGTCAAGCAACATGGTGAAGGTACGAATCCAGTGAAATGCCCCGTGGCCAACTCACCTCATTGAACCAATCGCCACACCCAAAGCAGATAGATCGCATAGGAAGCCGTCGCTGCGAAAATGCACGCCGGGAAAATTCTAAAGGCGCGCCGGATAACGAGGCGGGCGTAATTGACCTTCTCTCCTTCTATTTGGAGGAAGAGAACAAGGCCGCTCAGAACGAAAAATATAGCTACCGCGAAGACCGACTGATTGAAAATGCGCAGCCCTTGGAGGCGGAAAAACCACGTCTCAGGAGGCGCGGTGTAGTGCAAGTGAGCCGTTACGACAATAAGCGCAGCGGCGCCACGAATCGAATCAAGAAACGATAACGCATCCGCCCCCCGCCCAAGTGTGGCGCCTTCCTACCACCACAACCCCGCAGCGAAAACCCCTGAAATCGCCTTTCTGGCGAGGAGAGCCTATGGCAGTCGATCTCAACGCCCTAAGCTAGGCGAACGCCACCCGCAGGGCCAAGGCTGGCGTTCCGTGGCCTGTGGTCGCGGTCATCCATGAACGGGAGCCGTCCCAGAACTTCAACACTCAGCTCGGGCAGGGCGATCCGCTTAATGAGGTTTCGCCCCATGTTCCCAAGGGCAGGGGGCGTTCTCGACGTGGGAGGAAGGCGCCTATGACGCTTTGGTGCTGTGCCCGCCCTTCCTTGCCCGCCGCAAGGATTGATCGCTCAGCGCCGCTCTGACGGCCCCGGAGACGTATAACGGCATCGGCTACGCGGCCAACCGCACGTTCCGGGCTCGCTCCGCTAGGCAACCAGACCCAGATCGTTGACCCCAACTGCATGCCGGTGGGCCTAGATCAGCTCGAACTGCTGTTCGGTGTTGCCGGGACCGGCCGGGATCACCGCGCAGCCAAGCGCACGCGCCGACGAATCGAAGATGAAGCCGCCGGGGTAAGGTGGTAGCTGAAGGTGTTGAGCACGACGTCATCCGGGCGGAACCCGGCCGCGAACGGCGCCAGCACGGTCGATGTCGGCTTGGCGGATCGCTGATCGACCAACATCGAAAGCGCAGTCAAAAATTGACCCGTTCGCGCTCGACGACGATCGGCCGCCGCCGGACTTGGTTGAAGATCGCAACGATGTATTCGCCGAGCACGCCGAGGAAGAAGAACTGCACGCCGCCGAAGAAGAACAGGCCGATGACGATCGTTCCTTTGGCTCGTTAGAAATCGAAATCGCAAGTGGGGGACACCCCCGACGCTTGCAAGCATGAACTCGAGCGCCAGCGAAGCGGCCTGAACGATGCATCTTTTTCAGAACAGTGGCGTTTACCCTTCCTATCTCACGCATTTCAATCACCCCGCGAAGGGGTTGAACACGTTCAGGGAGCGCTTGGACGCCTTTATCGCGGATCGCCTCGGCGCATTGCATTTTTTGGTGCCGGTGCTTGACCGGAGTGATGACGCGTTGTTTACCAATGCAGACAATGAGATTTTGCAGCGGTTGTGGGCGCACGAAAACGGGCTTCATAACGCCTCGTTCGAAGAGATTCTGCTCGCCCAGATCGAGCATCACAGGACGGAGGTTTTCTACAATCTCGAGGTGCGCTTTCCGAGCGCCTTTGTGCGCAAGCTGCCAGGATATGTCCGAAAACGCTCTGCTGGCGCGCCGCTCCCTCGGGCAGCGCCGACCTGACCGCTTATGGTGCGGTGCTGGGCAACTTTCCGTCGATCCTCGAATCCTGGCGAAGCAAAGGTTGCCGCGCCGAACCGTTTTTTCCGGCGCTCGATCCGATCATGAACGAGTATGCCCGGGGGGAGCGGCCGATCGATGTCCTCTTCGTCGGCGGCTACTCGCGACACCCTTCCGCGCGGGCCAGAACGCTGAAGCAAGTGGCAGGTCTTGCCGGCGCGTACGAGGTCGCGCTCCACCACGAGCCGTGGCCATGATCGTCCGCCCACCGGTATTCGGACGGCGCTTCTACGAGCCTCTCGGGGCGTCGAAAATTGTGCTTAACGGTGCGATCGACATGGCCGGGACCGATCGCGGGAACATGCGTTGCTTCGAGGCGATGGGGTGCGGCGCACCCCTGGTTTCGGACAAAGGGAATTACCCGCCCGGTATGACTGCAGGCGTGACCATCCAGACCTATGGGGCGGCCGAGCTTGCGGCACCGACAATTTCGCAGGCCCTGGAGAACTGGCCCCGGTCGGCTGAGGTCGCCGAGCGCGGCCGGGACGAATTGAACCTATCTACACAAAGCCGCGCCAGTGGCGTGATTTCGTGGACCTGGTGGCCCGCATATAGTGAGGTGGCCGGTACAAGCCCGAGCCGAGCGGACCCATGTCGCTGGTTCCGCTTGCATGATATAATCCGATGCTGTTCAAGCAAGCGAGCGATACCATTAGGAACGGGGCACTTTCGTGCTTCTTCTCGGCCATCGCCGCATAGGAGGCGAACAGATGCACGTGGATGGTGCCCTATTCAAGGCAAAAGAGCTACTGGACGCTACGCTGTTGCCGGTACATGCTTTGAGAGGCTGTCCGCCGTGGAGCCTGGGCTATTATACCCGGAAGAAGCGGGCAGTCGTGCAGGCGATCGACGAGAGCACCGTTCGCCGGAATACCGCGCTCCCAGCGGGCTTCGGCGTCGGGCTCGATGAGCGCGTGGTGGAGTATCCATGGCTGTTCTCGTGCCTTAGAGCGACGGGCCAGCTCGGAAAAGTTCTGGACGCGGGCTCGACCCTCAACCACGAATACATTCTGAGCCGGGATCCCTTGGACAAGGCAGATTTGACCTTGATGACCCTGGCTCCGGAAAAGCGGTGCTACTGGAACAAAGGCTACTCATACGTTTTCGGAGACTTCCGCAAAAGTCCGTTCCAGGACGGGTTGTTCGACACGCTGATTTGTATCTCGACGCTCGAGCACGTCGGCCTCGACAACACGCTATTGTACACAAGCGATCGCAGCAAGGCCGAGAGCGACCGGTTTGGCTTCTCGGCGGCGATAACCGAATTCAAGCGCATCGTTCGGTCGGGCGGCCGTTGCTTCCTCACTGTTCCTTACGGCCGATATGAGAATTTCGGCTGGTTCCAGCTGTTCGATGCCCAAATGCTGGAGCAGCTCATCAATACGTTCGGACCGTCCAGCCATCAGGTTGAATTCTTTAGTTACCGCCAGCAGGGCTGGGAAAGGGCATCACAGTCCGCAGTCGAGAATGCGACCGCGTTCGATCCTCACAGCGGGCGTGGGCGTGCAGACGACAAGGCCGGGTGTGCGCGTGCTATCGCCTGCATCCAAATGACCAAATGAACCTCGATCTCCTGCTGCAACGACTGTTAGGGCGCCCGACTTGCGAGCTCGGCGCCGGCGCCCGCCTTCTGAGCACCGCGAGGATCCGGAATATCCGTCGCGATACCAAATCTATCCGCATCGGTGAGCACAGCATAATCCGCGGCGAGCTGCTTACGTTCGCTCATGGCGGACAAATCGAGATCGGTTCTTGGTGTTATGTTGGCGAAGGCGCGCGCATTTGGTCGGGCTGCTCGATATCCCTCGGTGACCGCGTGCTGGTCGCACATGGAGCCAACCTGTTCGACAATCTTACGCATCCGATCGATCATCAGGCTCGGCATAAGCAGATCAGGGAGATCTTCACGAAAGGCCATCCTTCTGAAATCGATCTGGACGACCGGCCAGTATCGATCGGGGACGACACCTGGGTAGGGGCGGGCGCCTATGTTCTGCGAGGCGTCCAAATTGGCGCGCGCGCGGTAATTGGGGCGGGCGCGGTCGTTACTAAGGACGTTGCGGCGGATACCATCGTCGCAGGGAATCCGGCTGTCGTGGTCGGACGCGTTGGCGGCTCCCATGCGTAATCCGGCCGGCTGCATCTTCCTGGGCTTCCGCGAGCGCGCCTCATGAGCGTCTGGGTCACAGGCGGCAACGGCTTTATCGGCCGTCACCTCATAGATCACCTCGCCCGGGAGGGCGAGAGCGTGTATGGCGTGGGTCACGGTACGATCGATGAGACGGACCGGCAGCAGCTTGGACTGATGGGCTGGATCAACGGCGAGATCAACGCGCCAAATCTGGACGGCCTGGTTCAACTTGGCGGCACGCCGAGCGCCATCTTCCACCTCGCCGGCGGCTCATCGGTCGCGCGTTCGATCGAGCAGCCCTACGAGGACTTCTCCCGAACCGTTGCCGCGACGGCGAGCCTGCTGGAATGGCTGCGCCGTTCCGCGCGCGAGTGCCGGCTGGTCGTCACCTCCAGCGCCGCGGTTTACGGTGCGCAACATGCCGGCGCAATTTCGGAGCAGGCCACCACGCAACCGATGTCACCTTATGGTCATCACAAGCTGATCATGGAGCAGCTCTGCCGCAGCTACGCGAATTCGTTCGGCATCCGCGCGACCATCATCCGCTTGTTTTCGGTCTACGGTCCCTTGCTGCGCAAGCAGCTGTTGTGGGACCTCTGCTTGCGGCTCGGGCAAGGCCAGCGGGAGCTCGTGCTCGGCGGAACGGGTAACGAGGTGCGCGACTGGACCGATGTAAGGGATGTCGTGCAGCTGATTGCACGGCTGGCGAGAGCTGATGAGGTGTCCCTAGAGGTGCTGAATGGCGGTAGCGGCGTCGCGACCAGTGTCGCGGAGATTGCCCGTTTGGTGACGAAAGCCTGGGGCGGCAACATCGCGGTGCGGTTTTCGGGCGCGGTCCGCGCCGGAGATCCGTTCAGTCTTGTCGCCGACGCCGGGCAACTCGCCGCCTTGCCGTTTAACTGGCGCATCCCAGTCGAGGACGGCATCGTCCAGTATGTGAGCTGGTACAAGGAGCAAGCCCATTGAGCGTCGCTCGCCCGATCCGGCTCGCTTTCACCTTGATTTCTCGCAAGGCCTGGGCGGGCGGTTACAATTACCAGCTCAACCTGTTTAATGCGCTTGCAAACTACTGCCCGGGCGCTGTTACGCCTGTGGTGTTCGCGGCCGAAGGTCACGACGCCGGCGAACTCGCCCCCATCCGACAGGTCCCGGCTGCCGAGATCGTTTGCTCCGCGAATTTTGATCGCCCCGCGCTGACGTCGTTGCTGCCGACCGTGTTCGCTCAGGATCGCGGTGCGATATCCAGCTTTCGCAGCCACAAGATCGATGCAGTCTGGGAGAACGCCCACTTCTTCGGATGGAGCTCTCCCTATCCGACCGTTGCCTGGATCCCCGACCTGCAGCATCGGCAACTTCCACATCTGTTCTCGAATAAGGCGAGGCGCCGGCGTGAAATGGGTTTTCAGCTGCAGGTCCTGTCCGGCCGCACCATCATTCTGAGCAGCCGCAGCGCCGAACGCGATTGCCTTTCCTACTATCCGCGCACCAAGGGCCGAACCTCCGTCGTGAGATTCGCCAGCGAGCCTTCGGCCGAGCTGCTCAAGCTGGATCCGGTACAGGTGCTCCAGAAGTATGATCTGCCGAGAACCTATTTCTATGTCCCCAACCAGTTCTGGCGTCACAAGAACCACAGAATCGTCCTTGAGGCGCTCGCGTTACTCGCGGAGCGAGGTGTCCGTCCGGTTGTCGTGGCATCCGGCGGCAGCGATCCGAATGAACCGGAATATTTGGATCAAATTCTTCGTGAAGCGGCAGAGCGCGGTCTTGCGCAGCAGTTCCGGTACCTCGGCATGATCCCGCTCGCGGAAGTCTATGCCCTTCTGCGTGCCAGCGCAGCGCTAGTCAATCCCTCGCGTTTCGAGGGCTGGAGCACCACGGTCGAGGAGGCCAAGTCGTTCGGCGTGCCGATGGTGCTGTCCGATATCGACGTGCACCGCGAGCAGGCGGAACAGCGCGCGCACTACTTCGACACGGATGACGCCCCGGGGCTCGCCGCCCATCTGCAAGATTTCGCGCATCCTGTCTTTGTAGTGCGCGAGATGAACGATCAACTGGGCGAGCGAGTGCGGGAGTTCGCCGAGAGTTTCGTCTCGACCATCGAACAGACCGTTCGAACGCATCGATAACGAACCGGACTTGCTGGAGCACGCACCGCCATGGATCAACAGGTCGTCCTCGTCACCGGCGCAACCGGATTTGTCGGACGCAATCTCGTCCCGTTGCTCGAGAGCCGCGGTTACCTTGTTCGCCGAGCGCTACGCGCCGGACGGGCCGGAGAGAACGACGTGGTGGTCGGCTCGATCGGTCCGGCGACCGTTTGGGACGCCGCGCTTGCGGGAGTGGACGCGGTGGTTCATCTAGCCGCCCGTGTGCATCACCCCAATGAAGAGCACGCCGCTGAGCTGTACGACGCGGTGAATACGCAGGGGACGATGCAACTGGCCCAAGCCGCCGTGCGGGCGGGGGTGTCCCGGTTCGTTTTCCTGAGCACGATCCTGGTCAACGGAAGCTCGACCGATGGGCGAGGGCCGTTCACGCCGGACGACGCAGTGGTGCCGCGCGGCGTTTACGGACGGTCAAAGGCGGCGGCCGAGGCCGCGCTGCAGGGCCTGGCGTCTCAATCCAAGATGCGGGTAGCTGTGGTGCGCCCGCCACTGGTGTATGGACGCGAAGCGCTCGGTAATTTCCGTCACCTCGTTGGCGCAATCAGACGGCGGATCCCGCTTCCGCTTGGTCTCGTCCATAATAAGCGGGCGTTCGTCAGCGTGCAGAATCTCGCGTCCTTTGTCGCGCATCTCGTCGGCCTGCCGGTGCCGCCTCCGTACCGGATCTATCTGGTCGCCGACGACGAGCAGATTTCGACCACTGCTTTCGTTCGTCGGATCGGACAGGCGATGAACCGGACCGCCATCCTGTTGCCGGTGCCCTTGAGGGTGCTGACGCTCGCTGTCCAAGCGATGAGGCCAGAGCTGCGCTACAGCTTGGTAGGATCTATGGAGATTGACACTTCCGCCGCGCTATCGACGGGCTGGACGCCGCCGCTCAGCATGACGCAAGGATTGCGGCTGGCGGTCGGCACATCGGCCTCGCCCTAGACGCCTTACGGGTAAGTCCGGCAGCTGCTCAGCCGACACCGGCGAAACATCGTTGTGCGTTCTCTCATCGTTGCTCCGACAGGTCCGGGTTGCGCAACAATTCTTCGACCAGGGCGGCATAGGCGTTCATCGCGGTGGCGCGGTCGAACTTCGATGCCGCCTTCACCGCGCGCTCCGCCATGGCACTGTCGTCGGAACGCGACGCCGCGCGGATCGCCTCGGCGAGCTGGTCGGCGCGGCCCGGCGTCACGACCCAGCCGAGCCCGTTCTCCACCACCGTCAACGCAGCCTCGGCCTCCGGCTCGGACGCCAGCACCACGGGGCGGCCGACCGCCAGCAGATTGTAGAACCGGCTCGGCACCGACACCCCCGCAACGTCCTTCCGGTACGGAATGATCCAGAGATTGGCAGCCGCCAAAAACGCCTCGAGCTCGGCATCCTCGACCCGCGCCACGAAGGAGACATTGGGCAGGTTCGCGGCCGCCTGCAACTGCTGCAGCCGCGCAAAGCCGATGCCCCAGCCGGAGAGCAGGAAGTGAATATCCGCCTCGCCCTTCAGGAGGCGCGCCGCCTCGAACACGATCTCCGGGTCATGGGTGAAGCCGAGATTGCCCGACAGGCCGACGACGAAACGCGCGGGAATCGCCTTGCGGAACGGATTGTCCGGCGACAGCGGACGCGGCCCGGGCGCGATCGTCGCCCAGTTCGGGATGAAGCGGATCTTGTTCCGCCTCATGCCGGCATAGCTCAGCAGCGGCCGCTCCGCATCGCGGCCGATGGTGATGACGGCATTGAGCGCGCGGAACATCAGGTTGTTGGCGAAGCGCATCGTCCGCGTCACCATCGAACCGGGCTTCAGCAGGCCCGCCATCACCAGCACGTCGGGGAAGAGGTCGTGCATGATCAGCGCCGAGCGGGCGCCCTTGAGCCTTGCCGCGGCCGCCACCGCATAAGGCAGCATGAACGGTGCGGTGACGGTGAGCACGACGTCCCCTCGCTTCAGCTCCCGGACCAGTGCGAGGAACGTACGCGACGCGAACAGCAGCTCGGAGGCGCCGCGCCGCACCAGCGCCGCCTTCCCCGCCATCCGGTTCCTGATCGCGACGACGCGCGGCCTGCCCGGGCCGGTCTGCGCGGCCGGCAGCGCGCCTGGTGAGCCCGACAGCACCACGACCTCGTGGCCTGCGGCAAGGCGGCAGGCAATCTCGGCCATGATCGCCGCGGTCGTGCTCGTATCCGGCGGATAATGCTGGCTCGCGACGACGATCTTGCCTTGAGACTGCATGGTCAGGCCGCGGTCGACCCGAATTCCGGAACTGCATCCTTCAGGATGGTCCTGATGGTGGCGCGATCGTCGCGCGCGATCGCCTGCTCGAGCGCCGCGATCCACTTGCGCAGCGTCTGCATCGGCGGCTCGTTCGGCTGCGCGGCCATGATGCCGGCGACGCCGATCTCGCGGGTCGGCTCCTCGGAGGCGAACAGGATCTCGTGCAGGCGCTCGCCCGGCCGCATGCCCGTGAACACGATCTCGATGTCGTAGCCGGGTTGAAGGCCGGAGAGACGGATCATGCGCTCGGCGAGATCGACGATCTTCACCGGCTGGCCCATGTTGAGCACGTAGACCGAGACGTCCGACCGCTGCGTTCCGAGCGCATGCGTCGCCGCCGTGATGACGAGATCGCAGGCCTCGCGGATGGTCATGAAGTAGCGGACCATGTCGGGATGCGTCACCGTCACGGGGCCGCCGGCCTCGATCTGGGCCTTGAACTTCGGCACCACCGAACCGTTCGACGCCAGCACATTGCCGAACCGGACCGAGATCAGCCGCATCGGCCTGGCGCCGCCGCTGCCCGCGGAGAGATCATGGTCGAGCGCCTGGCAGTACATCTCGGCGAAGCGCTTGGTCAGGCCGAGCATCGACACCGGCTCGATCGCCTTGTCGGTCGAAATCATCACCATGGCTTCGGCGCCGGCGCTCTGGGCGGCGTCGGCAACGTTGATCGAGCCGAAGATGTTGGTCTTGACGCCCTCGCTCCAGTCGCGCTCCAGGATCGGCACGTGCTTGAGCGCTGCGGCATGGAACACGATGTCCGGCTTGAACTCGGCCATCAGGCGCATGATGCGCTCGCGGTCGCGGATGTCGGCGATGCGCCCTTCGACCGCAGCGGCCGAGCCCTGCGCGGCCAGCGTCTCCGTCACCGCGTAGAGCGCCGGCTCGGAATTTTCCACGATCAGCAGGCGCGCGGCGCCGAAGGCCACGACGCGCTCGCAGATCTCCGAACCGATCGAGCCGCCGCCGCCGGTGACGATCACCGCCTTGCCCCTGATCAGGGCTTCGAGCCGCGCATAGTCGATCGTCTCGCTCGGCCGCAGCAGCAGGTCCTCGACCGCGACGGCGGTGAGGCGGGGCGTATCGCCGCTCTCCAGCGAGGGCATGCGATTGATGATCACGCCCAACTTGCGCGCCCGCATCAGGATCGATTCCGGGTGCGCGTCCGGCTCGAATGCCGACGGCGTCATGATGAGGCGCGCAATCGGCTTGTTGCGCTTGGCAAAGTCGCCGATCACGTCCTCGATATCGTCGATGCCGCCCAGCACCGGAACGTTGCGGATGAACTGGCCGCGATCCGAGCTCGACGGCGACAGCACGCCGACCGGCCAGATTCGCTTGATCGCTCCGCTCTCGATGCCGCGGAGCAGCACCTCGGCATCGGCGGCGCGGCCGATCAGCAACGTCGGCGCGGCATCCTCGGTCCTCGCATGGCGCCGCACCCGCGTATAGCGGAAGTAGCGGTAGGTCATGCGCAGCGCGATGAGGAAGGAGATCTCGAGGAACCAGTAGAGGACGATCGTCACCTTGCCGAGGAAGAAGGCGCCGCGGACATTGGGGGCGACGAAGATGTAGTCGAGTACCAGGAGGGCAACCGTCAGCACGCTCGCGACGCGGATGATGTTCAGCGCGTCGGGCAGCGAGATGAAGCGCCATTTCGTCGTGGTCAGGTTGAAGACGAAGAAGACGACCACGCTGAAGGCGAGGAAGTAGGGCAGGATCTGGAACAGCAGCGGCAGGCGGTCGTAGAAGCCGTCGCCGCCTTCAAAGCGCAGATAGAAGGCCGCGAACAGCGCCGCGGTGGTCGCCAGCAGGTCGTGGAGCGCGATCAGAAAATTGCGCAAGGTGAGATGCGATAGACGCGTCATAGTGCGCTCATCTCGGATTCGCATCTACCGGTGCGACGGCTTTGCCCAAAGAGAAAAAGGTATCTGAAAATCTCACGATCCATCGGCGGTTGCAAGGTTCTCAAGGGCTAAATGCCCCGAACCCGTAGCTGCCGCAATTGGCTCAATTAAGCAGGAATGAGGAGACAACTATTGATGTCGTTACAACTATGCTACCTGCAGGCTCCGCCGGATGCCAGCGCGAACTTTCTCGGTAGTCAATTTATCGGTCAGCGTGCTCTCTATCGCCGGCTTAAGGCCCCTAGATAGGTCGCGTATAGAAGTTTTCCTGACGGTATCGCCTCTTCATCGAGTGAGCCTCACAGCCCGGCTACGCCGCTTGCTCGGGAGAATCGTTAAGCTGGTCCGACCTCCTTCTTTACCGCTGTTCCGGACCTCGAGTGTTCCATTTGGAGGTGGTGCTCCGGGTTGACGAGACCGCGGTAATGTTCAAATGGTATCAGTGGCAAATTTAGCATTGTATTTCGCGCTCAGAGGAACGTATGACGAAGCGGGTGGCCTTGATCTCCGGCGTGACCGGCCAGGACGGCGCCTATCTCGCCGACTATCTGTTATCGCTCGGCTATGTCGTGCACGGCATCAAGCGGCGTTCATCGTCGTTCAACACCGCGCGGGTCGATCACCTCTATCAGGACCCGCATGTCGGTAACGTGCCGTTCCTGATGCATTACGGCGACATGACCGACTCGACCAATCTGATCCGCCTGGTGCAGCAGATCCGGCCGACCGAGATCTACAATCTTGCCGCCCAGAGCCACGTCGCGGTGAGCTTCGAGAGCCCGGAATACACCGCCAATGCCGATGCGATCGGCGTGCTGCGCCTCCTGGAGGCGATCCGCATCCTCGGCATGGAGAAGGAGACGCGGTTCTACCAGGCTTCGACCTCCGAGCTCTACGGTCTCGTGCAGGAGATCCCGCAGAAGGAGACGACGCCGTTCTATCCGCGCTCTCCTTACGGCGTCGCCAAGCTCTACGGCTACTGGATCACGGTGAACTACCGCGAGGCCTACGGCATGTTCGCCTCCAACGGCATCCTCTTCAACCACGAGAGCCCGATCCGCGGCGAGACTTTTGTCACGCGCAAGATCACGCGCGGCGTCGCCCGCATCGAGGTGGGATTGGAGGAGACGCTCTATCTCGGCAATCTCGAGGCCAAGCGCGACTGGGGGCATGCCAAGGACTATGTCGAGGGCATGCACATGATCCTCCAGGCCGACAAGCCCGACGACTTCGTGCTCGCGACCGGTGAGACGCGCTCGGTGCGGGAGATGGTCGAATTGTCGTTCGCGCAGGTCGGCCGGCGCATCGCCTGGCGTGGCGCAGGCGTCGAGGAGACCGGTGTCGATGCCAAGAGCGGCAAGACGGTGGTGAAGATCGATCCGACCTATTTCCGCCCGACCGAGGTCGATCTCCTCATCGGTGATGCCAGCAAGGCGCGCGAGGTGCTCGGCTGGAAGCCGAAGCGGAGCTTTGCCCAGCTCGTCGAGGAGATGATGGCGAGCGATCTGGCACAGGCGAAACGGGACGCTGCCCATGACAAACGCTCCGTTTGAGCTGAAGGGCAGAAGCGTCTACGTCGCCGGCCATCGCGGCATGGTCGGCAGCGCGCTGGTGCGCCGGCTCGCAGGAGAGGATGTCAAGCTCGTCACCGCGGACCGTCGCGAGGTCGATCTCTGCAACCAGGCCGCCGTGTTCGACTGGTTCGCAAAGGTGCGGCCGCAGGTCGTGTTCCTCGCGGCGGCGAAAGTCGGCGGCATCGTCGCCAACAACACGCTGCGCGCCGAGTTCATCTACGACAACATCGCGATCGCGGCGAACGTGATCCACGCCGCGCATCGGAACGGCGTCGAAAAGCTGATGTTTCTCGGCTCCTCCTGCATCTATCCGAAGCTGGCAGCCCAGCCTCTGCGCGAGGACTCGGTCCTGTCAGGTCCGCTGGAGCCGACCAACGAGCCCTATGCAATTGCAAAAATCGCCGGCATCAAGATGGCCGAGGCCTATCGCAGCCAGTATGGATGCGACTTCATCAGCGTGATGCCGACCAATCTCTACGGCCCCGGCGACAACTATCACCCTGAGATGAGCCACGTCGTCGCCGCGCTGATCCGCCGCTTTCACGAGGCGAAGGTTGCGGGTGCCAAGGGTGTCGTCGTGTGGGGCACCGGCACGCCGCGGCGCGAGTTCCTCTATGTCGACGACATGGCCGATGCCTGTGTGCACCTGATGAAGACCTATTCCGGTGCGGAACTGGTCAATATCGGCACCGGCGAGGACATCACCATCGCCGAATTCGCGCGCGTCGTTGCCGAGGTCGTTGGTTACAGCGGCGAGATCTCTTTCGACACCTCGCGGCCCGACGGTACGCCGCGCAAGCTGCTCGACGTCAGCCGGCTCGCAAAGCTCGGCTGGCGCGCAACGACATCCCTTGAGCATGGCCTGAAGCTCGCCTATGCAACGTATTTGTCGCATAAGTAAATGCAGCGATTGCGAGTGATCATGATTGCGAAAGATGATCGATTTCTCGAACGGATCATTCCGCCAGATTCGCGACAAATCTTCCGTGATCTTAATGTGCTTTGCGCGGCACGGATATCGCTTTGGCTGCTTATCTTTCCGTCGATTTCTCCGTTGAAAAGGTAAGCTTTGCAAGATGCCAAGAAGCAACGACATGGTAAAAGCGTTCCATGTCAAAGACGATCTAGATCCATGCATAGCGGTGCTCGGGCGCCCGAGATCTCCTTTAGCAGCAGCAGACGTCGTAGTTTAGTTCCGTTCAGCGGCGCTTCAAACACAGGGACAAGATCTCTCTGGCCTGGACACAGACTTCTGTGTTCAGGGTGCGCTGATCGAATCCGTAGGATCGAAGCTTGGCTTCAATGTCGGCTGCGGAAGATGGGCTGAGCTGCAAATCAAGTACGTTCTTGACCGTCTCGATCTCCGCGGCGTCTTGTAAGTGCCAAGGCATGCCCGGCACATCGATGCGTCGGGGTGACTTCTCGACGGCCTTTTGGCGGTATGCGCTGAGTAGCTTGTGCCGCAGCATGCGGCAGCGCTGCTATGTGGTAGGAAAGTTTGGCCATGTAGCCGCGCGCCGGGTTCGAAGGTAGATCGCTGCAAGACCGGCCCGTTGATGGGCGGTCGACATATCGACGGCCTGACCGCCTCCAGGCGCGGGCGCCTTGCCTTGATATTGAAGAGCCCTGCAGTATTGATATGAAGCAGGGATTGTCGGAAGATCGCCCGTGTTCCCATCCAACTTGGGCCAGTGAGATTTAATGCGTCCAGCAGTTTTTTTTGACCGCGATGGCGTCCTCAACGAGGACGATGGCTATGCTTTTGATCCGGACAAGATCCGGTGGGTAGAAGGAGCCCAACAGGCCGTAAGAGCAGTTAATCACGCCGGGTATTTTGCTTTTGTCGTAACGAACCAATCAGGAATTGCGAGGGGGTTTTACGAGGAGCGGCATGTTCGCAATTTTCACGAATGGATGTCGCGCGAGCTTGCTATCGTTGGTGCGCATATCGATGCGTTTGAGTTCTGCCCCCACCACCCCGACGGCCTGATTGAGCGCTACCGTGTCCTCTGCAACTGTCGTAAGCCGCAGCCAGGGATGATTAGAGGCCTGCTTGAGCGGTACGAGGTGAATATCGATGCTAGCTTCATGATCGGGGACAAGCAGAGTGACCTTGCTGCGGCGCAAGCGGCCGGACTTCCAGCCTATCTGTTCGATGGGTCAAACCTCCATACGTTCATCACCCCGTTGTTGGCTGATTGGTCCAACGATTCCCGCACGGTCACACCGCGGGCCGCGGGAACAGCGGATTGAGACTTATCGGCAGGGCTTACCTTATGGAATGTACTTTAGGTTCTGGTTTTGCCGAATTCATTCAGTCCTTGCATAAAGGCATGGCTATCTTTTCAAGATCCGGATTAGCCAGGGCTCAGGATTCCCTGAGAGGTTTTAGGCTACGTCTGAACTCGGCGGTGATTGGGGCTAACAATGAGAGCTCTGTCGATCTTGAACGTTCAGGGGGGAGTTGCCCTTTCCCGACAGCCGCAGGCTCAAACGCGGGAAGCGGAACAACTGACGAGGACCACAAGATCGATGGCCCCCAGGCAGCTGATTAACTGTCGAGCCTGTGGAATCGACCCAATTGGACGGTATGTATCGCTACTTCGATGTCTTGGAGACCTACATGAACTATATCTTCCCATTGCTGGCTGTCGCCATCACCATCGGCCTTTTTGTGCGCTACGCGATGGTGCGCCAGAGCTTGCGTCGATCCCGGCCCACCAATGAGGTTCCTCACTGGCCCGATTCGAGTTTCAGATAGCCGACTATCGCCTGCTTCACATGACTGTCTTTTAGCTCAACGCCGATTGCTTTTGCTTCGATTAGAAAGCGCCTCTCACCATCCACGGTCACTAAGCGGTCAACGTAAGTGCCCCGAATAGCGTGTTCGCTCGATATCTCGTTGTACTTATGGTCGCCCGCATCCTCGCCAGGGCGAAAAGTGTGGGCCGCTGCTCGATCGGCGTGAGCACGAACTGGACAAGCGTCGGCGCGCCGATCCGATTAGCCGTACGCGAAGGCAGCTGAATCGGGCGACGAAGACCGCGAGAAATACCTGCACACCGATTGAGCAGCAGTAAGCTTAAGATCATTCGTGATAGCGGTTTGTCAGTATTGCGTTGGCATTAGAAATACTTCGGTACTAAAATATTTTAGTTCAGAACCAGTCTCTTTCTCCATCGCCCAAACTGGAATTTAGTTGATGCGGACGCTATTGATCGTACTCGGTGTCTGGGTGTTGATTAACGTCTTGTTCGTCGTTGTCATGATCCCGCCGCGCAAGCCACGAGCTTCCGGTCAAAGAGCCGGAGCTTTCAGGCTGGCAGCCGTCAGGGCCGACGATCGCCAACCGGACGATGATCCTCCTCCATCGCTGCGGCACATAATCATCGCAATGGGCCTTGGAATGTTCTTCTCGTTAACGCCGCCGTTGCTTGAGGGCTACGACGCGCTGAGGCGATGGGCGCGCCGGATGAGAGGACAAGAGGTCGACCAGAGCGAGAGCCAGCCAGGGACGCTCGACTCGATCCTCACGAAGCCCCGCAAGGAATACGAAGCATCCTCAGGGGGCGACAACGAGGGCTCCTAATCATGGTGCGGGCGTTCTGCAAGAGACAGGAGACCCGGCTGCCCGATACGCCGGATGGCTGACCAAGGGATGCGCAATTAGCCAAGCGTCGCTCCATAACCTGGTCATGCCCGAGCTCTCACCAACAGCAAAGGGCGTGGCACGTGTCCATTCCCGGGGCCAGCGCGATCCGCTCGATGAAACTCAATTTCAGATGCAGCCCGTGCCCATCGCCCTATTTCGGCTTCTTGGTGCCGTACCCATGAGCTCAGCACCGGGCTAATGCGGACCGTAGAACGACGGTCTAATCGTGCGAATACTGTTCCGTGCTCGCAGCGAACAGATTCCTTGTTCTCCACCGCAATTTCCCTGTTCCGTTTCGCGGCTTCGCTGCCCAGATGCTCAAGATTTCAAGGCAATTAGCGCATGTTTGACGCCGTCGCAGCCCCTGCGCGAGATATTTTTCCCTGCAGAATTCCCTGTTCGCGGGGAATTGGGTTTCTAGCGTTACCGCTCGTCCGCGATAACCTTGCCGTCATTCGGCAATGTGCCGGGGCCGACCAGCTCGACCGCGCCACCGAGCTTGGTCACCATCCGCAGCGTGCCCGCGATCTCCTCGCGCAGAGCCTCGCTTGCTGCCGCCGTTTCCGCCTTCAGCGTCATCGCATCGGTCTCGTCCTGGCGCGTGACGACGAGACGCAGGCGGCCGAGTGCGGAATGCCGCTTGCTGATCTCGGCGACCTGCTCGGGACGGACGAACATGCCCTTGACCTTGGTGGTCTGGTCGGCGCGGCCCATCCAGCCCTTGATCCGCATGTTGGTGCGACCGCATCTGCTCGGGCCCGGCAGCGCCGCGGTGAGGTCGCCGAGCGCGAGGCGGATCCAGGGATGGTGCGGGTCGAGCGAGGTGACGACGATCTCGCCCACATCGCCTTCCGCAACGGGATCGCCGGTGCCGGGCTTGACGATCTCCATGATCAGGCCTTCGTTCACGACCATGCCCTCGCGCGCCTCCGTCTCGAAGGCGATGAGGCCGAGATCGGCGGTGCCGAAGGCCTGGTAGGCGTCGATGCTGCGCGCCTTGATCTCGGCCTGGAGCGAGGGCGGGAAGGCCGCACCCGAGACCAGCGCACGCTTGATCGAGGAGACGTCGCGGCCCGCGGTCGCCGCTGCATCGAGCAGGATCTTCAGGAAGTCGGGCGTGCCGCTATAGCCGACCGGCCGGTAGGCCTCGATCAGCTCGAATTGCTGCTCGGTATTGCCGGGCCCGGCCGGGATCACCGCGCAGCCGAGCGCGCGCGCCGAAGCATCGAAGATGAAGCCGCCGGGGGTGAGGTGGTAGCTGAAGGTGTTGAGCACGATGTCATTGGGCCGGAACCCGGCCGCGAACAGCGCCCGTGCCCCGCGCCAGGGATCGGCCTGCCGGCCCTCCGGCTCGAAGATCGGGCCCGGGGAGGTGAAGAGCCGGGCGAACGAGCCCGGTGCCGCCGCCACGAAGCCGCCGAAGGGCGCGGAGGCCTTGTGCAGGGCCGGCAGTTCCGACTTGCGCAGCACCGGCAGGCGCGCCAGCGCCGCGCGCGTGGTCACCGTGGCCGGATCCACACCTTTGAGCCGCTCGGCATAGGCGGGCGCCGTCATCGCGCTGCGCAGCACGCCCGGCAGGCGCGAAAACAGCTCGGCCTCGCGCGCGGCTTGCTCGCGCGTCTCGAGGGCGTCGTAATGGGCGGTCATGGCTGATCTTTCCGGGTTGGCATCCGTTGCTCGCCGCCGCTGGCATGGGTATCAGACGGCCATTGTCGGGATGTGGAGAGCGCGAGATGGCGGACGAACGGATCAAGGCGGCGGAGGAGACGGCTGGCGTCGTCGCGCGCCTGAAGCGCCGCATGATCGACGACGCCATGCCGCTGTGGTCGACCGTCGGCTGGGACCCTGTCGCGGGCGGCTTCATCGACCGGCTGCACCGCGACGGCACGGCGGATGCCGCCGCGCCGCGGCGCGTGTTCGTGCAGGCCCGCCAGATCTACTGCTACGCCAAGGCGGCACAGATGGGCTGGTATCCCGAGGGGCGCGCCATCGCGCTGAAGGGGCTGGAGCACCTGCTGGCACGCGCGAAGGCGCCCGACGGCAGGCCCGGCTATGTGCACCGGCTGACGCCGGAGGGCGCTGTGATGGATGGTCGGCGCGACGCCTACGACCACGCCTTCATTCTGTTTGCGCTTGCGACCGTCTATGTGCTCGACAAGGACGCGCAGGTTCGCGCCGAGATCGACACGCTGCTCGCCTTCCTCGACGGCCACCTGCGCTCGCCGCACGGCGGCGTCCACGAGGGGTTGCCGATCTCGCTGCCGCGCCGG
This sequence comes from Bradyrhizobium sp. USDA 3311, assembly GCF_054062495.1. NCBI lineage: Bacteria > Pseudomonadati > Pseudomonadota > Alphaproteobacteria > Hyphomicrobiales > Nitrobacteraceae > Bradyrhizobium > Bradyrhizobium sp. USDA 3311. Next base: position 4,477,930 of record NZ_JBSSFI010000001.1, read on the forward strand.
CAGAACCCGCACATGCACCTGTTCGAGGCGATGATCGCGTGCTTCGACGCGACCCACGATCTGTCGTTCCAGAATCGCGCCGGCGAGTTCTTCGCGCTGTTCCTCGCCAACCTCTACGACAAGCAGAGGCACGTCTTGTCGGAGTACTTCGAGGAGGATTGGTCGAAGATCGAGCCGGTCAGCGTCGAGCCTGGCCATCAGGCGGAGTGGGTCTGGCTGCTGAAGGGATTTGAGCGCATCACGGGCTGCCCGACCGGGCAGCGGCGTGCGGAGCTGCTGGCGACCGCGCTGCGCTATCGCGACGAGGCGACGGGCTGCCTGATCGACGAGGGTGATGCCACCGGCAACATCCGCCGCAGCACGCGCCGGCTGTGGCCGCAGACCGAGATCGCGAAGGCGTGGATTGCACAGGCCGAGTCCGGCGAGGCGGGCGCCGCGGATGAGGCCCGCGCGGCCCTGGTGCGGCTCGAGCGGCATTATCTCAGCCATCCCGTGCGGGGCGGCTGGTACGACCAGTTCGATCGCGACGGCAAATCGCTGGTCGACACCATTCCTGCGTCGTCGTTCTATCATGTTCTCTGCGCAGTCACGGAAGCGGAGCAGGTGTTGGAGTAAGACTCTTTTGTTTTGACGCGTTTTCTTCACGCGAACCGGTTCCCACTTCGCTTGAAAACGCTTTGTCAAAGCCAGCGCTTGCGCCGCTTGAAGCTCTTGAGGTTCTTGAAGCTCTTGCGCTGGTCGCCGGCGCCGCCGAGGTAGAATTCCTTGACGTCCTCGTTGTCGCGCAATTCGTCCGCGGTGCCGTCGAGCACGACCTTGCCCTGCTCCATGATGTAGCCGTGGCTCGCCACCGACAGCGCGGCGCGCGCGTTCTGCTCGACCAGCAGGATCGTGACGCCGAGGTCGCGGTTGATCTTCTGGATGATGGAAAACACCTCCTTCACCAGCAGCGGCGACAGGCCCATCGACGGTTCGTCCATCAGGATCATCTTGGGGCGTGCCATCAGCGCGCGGCCGATCGCGAGCATCTGCTGCTCGCCGCCGGAGAGATAGCCGGCAAGGCCGGTGCGCTCCTTCAGGCGCGGGAAATAGTTGAAGACCATGTCGATGTCGGCATCGACCTCGCGGTCCCTGCGGGTGAAGGCGCCGAGCTTGAGGTTCTCCAGCGACGTCATGTCGGCGATGATGCGGCGGCCCTCCATCACCTGGAAGATGCCGCGGCGGACGATCTTGTCGGGATCGGTGCCGTTGATCCGCTCGCCCTCGAACAGGATCTCGCCGCGCGTGACCTCGCCGTCCTCGGTCTTAAGCAGCCCCGAGATCGCCTTCAGCGTCGTCGACTTGCCGGCGCCATTGGCCCCGAGCAGCGCCACGATCGCGCCCTTGGGCACGTCGAGGCTGAGGCCGCGCAGCACCAGGATGACGTCGTCATAGACGACCTCGATATTACGCACGCCGAGAAGGGGTGGCGCGGGCACTATACTGGGCGAGGGACGAGTGGCTTCGTGAATTTCGGTCATTAGGTGTGCCGCCAATTTGGTGCGCTCGTCATGCCCGGGCTTGTCCCGGGCATCCACGTTCTTCGTGCCGATTGGTCAGACGTGGATGGCCGGGACGTCTGCGCGAAGACGCGCTTCGCGCTTTTCCCGGCCATGACGTCCGAGATCGAAATCACCACCCCAGCAATTCCGCTTTGCGCGGCAGCTCGACGGTCTTGACCTTCTCGAGCTTGATCGTGCCCTTGGCCATGAGATCGTTGAGGTCGCCGTCGGTCGCACCCGCGATCTTGGTGCGATAGAGGTCGACCTTCAGCGTGCCGCGGTGGTCCTTGTCGGTCCAGGTCGAGGGATTGCAGACGCCGTCCATTCCGGCCGGCACCCAGTCCTTCTTCTGGTAGAAGCCCTTGGCGACGTTCTCGCCGGTCGCTCCGCCGTTCTTGGCAGCCCACTCGAGCGCCTCCCTCATGTAGAGCGCCGAGCAGACCGCCGCGACGTAATGCACGGGCCGGTAGACCTTGCCGGTGGGGTCGGATATCTTGGAGATCTCCATCACCGTCTTCATGCCGGGCGCATCGCCGCCCCAGCTCACCGCGGTGCGCAGCGGGAAGATCACGCCGTTGGCGGCGTCTCCGGCGGTCTTGGCGGCGTTCTCGTCCATGCCCCAGACATTGCCGAGGAACTGAATCTCGACGCCGGCGGTCTTGCAAGCCTTCAGGACGGAGATGTTGGAAGCCGCGGTGTTGCCGAGATAGGCGTAGTTGGCACCGGAGGATTTCAGGCTCAGGCACTGCGCGCTGTAGTCACCCGGTGTGAGCGCGAACACCAGCGGCGGCAGCACCTCGAAGCCGAGCTCCTGCGCCATGGCTTCGCCTGCGGCCTTCGGCGCGTTCGGATAAGGATGGTTGGCGCCCATGTGCACGAATTTCGGCTTGCCGGGCTTGCCCTTGGCCTTCCAGTCCTCGGCCGCCCACATCAGCATCGCGCGCAGCGAGTCCGAATAGCTTGGGCCGTAGAAGAAATTGTAAGGAGCGGGTTTGGCCTTGCCGCTGACGCCTTCGGGATCGGTCAGCGCGGCGGCATAGGAGCCGGAGAGATCGGGGATCTTGTCCTGGGCGAGGAAGCCGGTCAGCGCCTCGGTGTCGGCGGTGCCCCAGCCCATGATCGCTGCGACCTTGCTGTCCGGAGCCGACCATTTCTTGTAGAGCGCGATCGCGCGCGGCACCTGGTAGCCGTAGTCGTTGGTGTCGACGTTGAGCTGCTTGCCGCCGACGCCGCCGTTCTTGTTGACCCAGGCGAAGGTGTCGACGACCGCCTGGCCGTAGGGCGTGCCGACGTCGGAGGTGCCGCCGGAATAGTCGGCGAGATGCCCGATCGCGATCTGCGCCTGCGCGCTCGCCGAGAATGCGATCACCAGCGCGAGCGATGCAGTGCTCAAAAAGGATTTTGTCTTCATTGGTTGCCTCCTCCTGTTTATTCGTTGGTTAGTAAGTTGCCCGTTCTCAATGCGAGAACGGGTAGAGTTTCCAGTACGCCTTGATCTGCCGCCAGCGATGCGCGAGCCCGTCAGGCTCGAACATCAGGAACGCGATGATGATCACCCCGATCGCGATCTCGCGCAGGAAGGTGATGTTGTTGTTGAGCGACAGCGCCTTGTCGATCGCGCCGCCCTTCAAGTAGATGCTGAGGAATTCCATCGACTCCGGCAGCAGCACCACGAAGGCGGTGCCCATCAGCGTGCCCATGATAGAGCCGGTGCCGCCGATGATGATCATCGCCAGGAACAGGATCGAGCGCTCGATGCCGAAACCTTCCTGCGAGACCACGAGCTGGTAGTGCGCATAGAGCGCGCCGGCGATGCCGGCGAAGAAGGCGGCGAGGCCGAACGACAGCGTGCGGTATTTGGTGAGGTTGATGCCCATGATCTCCGCGGAGAGATAATGGTCGCGGATCGCCACCAGCGCGCGGCCGTCGCGCGTGCGCATCAGATTGGTGACGAGGATGTAGCTCGCCAGCACATAGGCCAGCACGACGTAGAAATACTGCTTGTCGCCGCGCAACGTGAAGCCGAAGATCGAGAACGGATTGGCGCTGGCCGGCACCGAGCCGCCGGTGAACCATTCGGCGCGCGAGAAGAAGTCGAGCAGGATATATTGCGCGGCGAGCGTCGCGATGACGAGGTAGAGTCCCTTCAGCCGCGCCGCCGGAATGCCGAAGACCAGCCCGACCAGCGCGGTGACGACGCCTGCGAGCGGGATCGCGAAAAACACCGGGATCGGCGCATTGTTGGAGATGTAGGCCGAGGTGAAGGCACCGAGCAGGAAGAAGGCGGCATGCCCGATCGAGATCTGGCCGGTGAAGCCGACCAGGATGTTCAACCCGAGCGCCGCGATCGAGAAGATGCCGATCTGGATCAGAATGCTGAGCCAGTAGCCGCCAAGGAATTGCGGCACGAGGCAGAGCAGCAGCACGCCTACGATCGCAAAATTGCGGCTGGTCGCCGTCGGGAAGATCGTGGTGTCGGCCGCATAGGAGGTGCGGAAATCACCAGCAGGTATGAGGGCAGGGCCGGCCATGGGTCAGATCCGCTCGATGTCGTGGGTGCCGAACAAGCCGTAGGGCTTGATCATCAGCACGATGATGAGGACGTAGAACGGTGCGATCTCGTAGAGATTGCCCCAGTGCAGATACTCGCTGTCGACATATTGCGCGACGTTCTCGAGCAAGCCGATGATGATGCCGCCGAGCACGGCGCCGCCGACGGAATCGAGCCCGCCGAGGATCGCCGCCGGAAAGACCTTGATGCCGTAGGCGGCGAGGCCCGAGGACACCCCGTTCACCACGGCGACCACGACTCCGGCGACCGCTGACACCGTTGCCGAGATCGCCCAGGCCATCGCGAACACGCTTTTCACGGAAATGCCGAGCGACTGCGCGACCTGCTGGTTGAACGCGGTGGCGCGCATCGCAAGGCCGTATTTGGATGCGCGGAAGAACCAGGCCATGCCGATCATCATGGCGACCGAGACCACCAGGCTCATGACATAGACGGTCTGGATCTGAAGCCCGAACAAGCTGACGGACTGGCTCTCGAACACGCGCGGGAACGGCTGCGGGTTGACGCCGAACATCCATTTCAGCGTGGCCTGGAGCACCGTCGAGAGGCCGATCGTCACCATGATCACCGAGATGATGGGCTCGCCGATCATCGGCCGCAGGATCAGGACCTGGATGGCGATGCCGAACACGAACATGAACACCAGCGTCATCGGCATGCCGATCCAGAACGGCACCTGGTATTTCGCAAGCAAGGCCCAGCACACCCAGGCGCCGACCAGCAGCAGCTCGCCTTGCGCGAAATTGACGACCTGCGTCGCCTTGTAGATCAGCACGAATGACATCGCGACCACGCCATAGAGCGTGCCGACCACGAGGCCGTTGACCAGGAGCTGGATGAGGAAGGCGGTGTTCATGTTATGCTATCCTTCGCCTCTCCCCGCTTGCGCAGGGAGGGGGGATCGATTGCTGGTGCGGTCTGCATTGGAAGCGACATCACTCCGCCGCCTCCGCCAATTGCCCGGGTCGGCCCAGATCCACCACCCGCAGCGCGGTGCGCACCCTCTGCGTGGTGCCGTCCTGGAAGCGGATCACGGTGTCGACGGGGATGACGGCATCGCCGCGGTAGATCGCGTCGATGATGCCGGCGTATTTCTCGTTGATGACGCTGCGGCGAACCTTTCGCGTGCGGGTGAGCTCGCCGTCGTCGGCATCGAGCTCCTTGTAGAGAAGCAGGAAGCGCGAGATGCGCTGCGCCGGCGGCAGCGTGGCGTTGACGGTCTCGACCTCCTTCTGGAGCAGCGTGTAAACCTCGGGCCGCGAGGCGAGGTCGCTGTAGGTCGTGAAGGAGAGGCGGTTCTTCTCCGCCCATTTCGAGATGATGGAGTAGCGGATGCAGATCATCGCCGCGAGCGCGTCGCGGCCCGCGCCGAGCACCACGGCTTCGGCGATATAGGGCGAGAACTTCAGCTTGTTCTCGATGAATTGCGGCGAGAAGCGCTCGCCGCGCGAGGTCTCGGCGAGATCCTTGATGCGGTCGATGACGACGAGCTGCCGGTTGGCGTTGAAATAGCCGGCATCGCCCGACAGCATCCAGCCGTCCTTGATGTCGGCAACGCTTGCCTCCGGGTTCTTGTAATAGCCGAGGAACATGTTGGGATGCCGCACCACGATCTCGCCGACGCCGTGGACGTCGGCATTGTCGATGCGGATCTCGACGCTGTCGGCCATCGGCACGCCCGTGGTGTCAGGATCGACCTTGCCCTCGGGATGCAGCGTGTAGGCTCCCAACAGCTCAGTCTGGCCGTAGAGAGTGCGCAGCGGCACGCCCATCGCCTGGAAGAACTTGAAGGTATCGGGCCCGAGCGCCGCGCCGCCCGTCGCAGCCGAGCGCAGGCGGGTGAAGCCGAGCCGGTCGCGCAGCGCGCGAAACAGGATGGCGTCGGCAAAGCCCGAGCGCTTGCCGTCAGCAAGCGCGGCCAGGCCCGACTTCATCCCGATATCGAACAGGCGCTGCTTGAAGGGCGTGGCGTCCATCACCTTGGCGCGGACGTCGGCGGCGATCGATTCCCAGACGCGCGGGGCGAACAGCACGAAGGTCGGCGCGATCTCGCGCAGATCGTTCATCATCGTGTCGGGCTCTTCGACGAAGTTGATCTTCATCCGGCAGAGCAGGCCTTTGCCGAGCACATAGACCTGCTCCATGATCCACGGCAGCGGCAGCACCGAGACGTATTCGTCGTCGGGTCCCTTCGGATCGAAGGCGAGATAGGTCGCGCAATGGCCGAGCACGCGGCCGGCGGCGAGCATTGCGAGTTTTGGATGCGAGGTGGTGCCTGACGTGGTGCAGAGGATCGCGACATCCTCGCCCTTGGTGGCGTCGACGAGCTTGTCGTAAAGCCCAGGCTCGCGCGCAGCGCGGGCGCGGCCGAGCTCGGCGAATTTCTCCGCCGACAGCAGCCTGGGGTCGTCATATTTCCGCATGCCGCGCGGGTCGGAATAGATGATGTGCTTCAGCCGCGACACGCGGTCGGCGAGGGTGAGCAACTTGTCGACCTGCTCCTCATCCTCGGCGAAGACCAGCTGCGCCTCGCCGTAATTGAGGAGATAGGAGGCTTCTTCGTCCAGCACGTCGCGGTAGAGCCCGAGGCTCAGGCCGCCGATCGCGTGGGTGGCGATTTCCGCGGCGACCCAGTCCGGCCGGTTGTCGCCGATGATGCCGATGACGTCGTTGTGGCCAAGGCCGAGCTCGACGAGGCCGAGCGCGAAATCGCGCACGCGCGTCTGGTAGTCGTTCCAGGTGAAGACACGCCACAGCCCGAGATCCTTTTCGCGCAGCGCAATCTCGTTGCCATGCTCCCTGGCGTTGAGCCGGAGCATTTTGGGATAGGTATCGGCCTGCGCGACGCGGCCTGCATAATCCATCATGCCGCGCTCTCCTGCGCCGGCGGCGCATCGTCCGGATCGACCAGCACCTCGTCCTCCTCGCCGAGATAGGCGCGCCTGACGTGGGGATCGGCGAGCACCGCACCCGGATCGCCCTCGGCGATCTTGCGGCCGAAATCCAGCACCATGACGCGGTGGGAGATGTCCATCACCACGCCCATGTCGTGCTCGATCATCACCACCGTCATCCCGAATTCCTCGTTGAGATCGACGATGTAGCGGGCCATGTCCTCCTTCTCCTCGAAATTCATGCCGGCCATCGGCTCGTCGAGGAGGATGAGGCGCGGCTCCAGCGCCATGGCGCGGGCGAGCTCGACGCGCTTGCGCAGGCCATAGGAGAGGGTGCCGGCTTGCGCTTTCCGCACCGACTGGAGGTCGAGGAAGTCGATGATCTCCTCGACCTTGCGGCGATGCGCGAGCTCTTCCTTGCGCGCGCCGGTGAGCCAGTAGAGCGAGCCCGTGAGGAAATTGTTCTTCAACAGGTGATGGCGGCCGACCATGATGTTGTCGAGCACGCTCATGTGGTGGAACAGGGCTAGGTTCTGGAAGGTGCGGCCGATGCCGAGCGAGGCGCGGGCGTTCGGCGTCAGGCCGGTGATGTCGCGGCCCTGATAGAACAGCTGGCCCTCGGTCGGCTTGTAGCGGCCGGAAATACAGTTCACGATCGAGGTCTTGCCGGCCCCGTTGGGGCCGATGATCGAGAACAGCTCGCCCTCCTTGATGGCGAAGCCGACATCGGTCAGCGCACGGACGCCGCCGAACCGCAAAGACACGCCGCGCACTTCAAGACTGGTAGCCACCAAACAAGTCCCTCCCCGGTGATGGCGCTTTCTGTGGCGCTCTTCGTCGGTTCCTGTCGGGCGATCCTAGTACGGTCGTGCCGGCCAGACCATGCAGCTATTGGTCTCGACCGGACCCGCGAGGCTCTCGCTCCCGTTAGGGATCAAAAGCCGCATCGCCCGAGGTGGCCCTCAATAGGGGAAAGCGCTATTTTGAAATGTCTCCGGCCTGACAATTCTGCGACAAAGTTTTTCAGGCGAGGCGGCCTTCATCTTTCGTCGGATGGCGGTCGATGCGGTCGTGTTGCAGTGCAACAGAAGGGCGGAGTGACGAAACGGTGCGGCTGGCTTCGGGATCATGATTTCAGAGGATCAACTGAAGCGCATCGCCGCTTGGTCGCGCGAGCTCACGCAAGCGGAGATCGAGGTCGCTCGCGCCGGAATCACGGAGCGGTCCTACGGCATCGGCGAGGCTGTGTTCATGCGCGGCGACACGTTCGGCTATTGGGCCGGCATGGTCTTTGGCCTTGCCCGGATGGGCGGGGTGTCGCGCGACGGCAAGGAGGCGAGCCTTGCCGGGCTGACTGCGGGGGCCTGGTTCGGCGAGGGCAGCGTGCTCAAGAACGAGCCGCGCCGCTACGACGTGGTCGCGCTGCGCAACAGCCGTGTCGCGCTGATGGAGCGCAGCGCCTTCATGTGGCTGTTCGAGAACAGCGTCGGCTTCAACCGCTTCCTGGTCCGCCAGCTCAACGAGCGGCTCGGCCAGTTCATCGGCATGCTCGAGGTCAACCGTACGCTCGATGCGACCTCGCGCCTCGCGCGCGGCATCGCCTCGTTGTTCAACCCGATCCTCTATCCGGAATCGACCGCGCATCTGGAGATCACCCAGGAGGAGATCGGGGCGCTCTCCGGCATGTCCCGCCAGAACGCCAATCGCGCGCTGAACCGGCTGGAGAAGGAGGGCCTGCTGCGACTCGAATATGGCGGCGTCACCATCCTCGATATCGAGCGGCTGCGCGGGTACGGGGACTAGGGCGCCCCGTCATCGCGCATTGGCGGGGGCGTGCAGGGGCCAGAGGTCCGCGCGCCAGCGCACCGCGATCGCCGCCATCGCGATGAACCCCGAGACGGCATAGAGCGAGCCCGTCGCGGAATAGCCGATGAGGTCGATCAGGCTGCCGGCCGCGAGCAATCCGAGCGGCAAGCCGTAGATCACCATCATGCGGACGCCCATGACACGGCCGCGCAGATGCGCGCTCGCCGTGCGCATCAGGATCACGGCGGCCGATATCATCGACATGCTCTGGGCGATGCCGGCGAGAGCGAGGCAGGCCATGGCCACCGGCATGGTCCTGATTTCGACGAACACCAGCAGCATGGCGTACCAGGCCAGCGTCGCGCCGATCAGAAGCCGGGCAATGCGCAGGCCGCCGACCAGGCTGAGCGTGATGGAGCCGATCAGCGAGCCGACGGCGAAGCTGGCCGAGAGATAGCCGAGCCCGGTCTGGTCTGTATGAAAGATGTCCCGCGCGATGTAGGGCAGCAATCCGCCCGTGAAGGGAAATGCGGTGAGATTGGCGAGGAAGGCGACGCACAGCGCGGCGCCCATTCCAGGGCCATTCCAGGCGTAGACAATCCCTTCCTTCAGCTCGTCGAGCAGTTTTGAAACGGCGCGGCTGTTCGCCGGCAGGTCCATCGTGGCAACGGTCCTTTCCGGTCGGGTCAGGCAGGACATGAGAATCGCGGCCACGAGGTAGAGGCTGGCGACTGCCGCATACACCAACCCAATGCCGAGCACGGCGAAGAGGCCGGCGCCTGTCAGCGCTCCGGCAATGCGGGCGCTGTCCTGGGTCGTCCGTGACAGGCCGATCGCGCCCACCAGCTGCTTGGCCGGCATGATGTCGGCGAGCAGCGCGCTGCGAATGCCGAGATCGGAGGAGCGGATCAGGCCCATGATTGCAACGATGATCATGACGTTGAGTGGCGCCAGACGGCCGGTCAGTGCCAGCACCATGATGGTCGAGGCGAGCGCCGTATAGGTGAGGCGCAGCACGACAAGGAGATCGCGATGACCCATGCGGTCGCCGATCATCCCGAGCACCGGCGCAACCAGCGTTCCCACATATTGCAGCGAGGCGAGAATGGTCAGCAGCAGCACCGATCCGGTCTCGACCAGGATGTACCAGCCGAGCACCAGCGTTTCGATCTCGAACGCCCAGGAGGTGAGCAGGTCGGACGGCCACTGGAAGCGATAGTTGCGGATGCGGAATGGCGCGAGCGCGGATGTGCTCAAGATGCAATGACGGGTTTCACGGCGATTCCCTGCCCTTATTCTTGTTCTTTCTAATCCGGCAACGTAGCGCTGACACTGCTCGTGTCAATCAGCGCTGCCGCATACCAACCCGCTCGAACGCCACAAGGTTTGCCGCGCGGCTTCTGGGGTCGCTGTTTCTCGTGAGCGTCGTCGTGTCGCCTTCCCAGGGGGGTCCGCAGGACATGCTCGCCTTGATGCAGCGCACTACGTCGCTCGCGAAGGAGACCCGCTATGGCGAGGCGGTGTGGCTTGCGCGAAAGCTCGTCGGAGAGGCCGAAATAAGCGCGGGCGACGATCGCCGGGGGTGTCTATCCTCAGCACCGAAAGACGGTCCGGTTGCGGGGAGGGGTGAGGCCGCGCGCGCGGCCGTTAACCGACCACCGCTTGCTCTTCCCGTGCGACGAGCCCATGCTTGCCGGGTTCCTGGGCCCGTCCGGCAGGTCCAGGAGATGGCACCATCGCGGCTTCCGCGAGGTCTTGACCCATGAACTGCTCTTGCTGTGGTTTAGAGGTCCAGAGCGGCTTTGCCTTCTGCCCGAAGTGCGGCACGAGGCAGCCGAACGCGTGCCCTGGCTGCGGCTTTCCATGCGCGCCGGATTTCGCCTATTGCCCGAAATGCGGCGCCTTCGTCTCTGAGACCCCCACAGGCGGGCAGGCATCGGCGCGGACGAGCCCGACGACGCTCCCGATCCGGTCCTCCTCTCCGCCGCTCGCGCCGGCGGAGGAGGCCCAAGCCGCATTTCGACCTCAGTTGGACAAGATCGACAGCGAGGCGAACCGCCGCACCATCACCGTGCTGTTTGCCGACCTCAGCGGCTTCACTGCGATGAGCGAGCGGCTCGACCCCGAGGTCATGCAGACGCTTCAAAACGGGTTGTTCGAGGAGTTGACGGCCGCGGTGCAAAGCTTTGGCGGCTTCGTGGACAAATTCATCGGCGATGCGCTGCTTGCTCTGTTTGGTGCGCCGGCGGCGCACGAGGACGACCCAGAGCGGGCGGTGCGCGCTGCTCTCGACATGATCGACCGGACGGCGCGCCTCAGCGAACGCGCGAAGGCGTATGCAGGTTCACCGCTGCTGCTCCATGTCGGCATCAACACCGGGCACGTCGTCGCGGGCGGGCTCGGTGCGGGCGTTGCCAAATCCTATTCGGTGACCGGTGACACGGTGAATACCGCCCAGCGACTACAATCGATGGCGGCTCCGGGCGAGGTACTGGTCGGGCCGTTGACCCACCGTCTGACGCGGCATGCGTTCTCCTATGACTCGCTTGGCGAGGTCTCGCTCAAGGGCAAGATGGGCAGCGTACTGGTCCACCGTCTGAATGAGCCGCTCGACACGCCCCGTGCGGCGCGAGGTCTCGACACGCTGGGCCTCAATGCGCCGTTGATCGGGCGCGACGCCGAGCTTGCGCGCATGATCGGCAGCCTTGATCTCGCGTGCGGCGGCGCGGCTCAACTGGTGCGGCTGGTCGGTGAGGCCGGCATCGGGAAAACGCGCCTGGTCAGGGAGTTCGTCGCCCGCATCCGCGATCAGGATCGATTCGCAGGCGTGGCGATCCGGCAGGCGGCGTGCTCGCCGCTCGGCGAACAGTCCTACGGCACACTCGCCGCCGTGCTGCGCAGCGCCTATGGCATCGCGCAGAAGGCGGGCGCCACAGAGGCGGAGGCGAAGGTCGCCGAAGCGCTATCGGAGCTGGGCCTCGCGACCGACGAGGCCGACCGCCTGATGCCCCTCTATCTGCACGTACTCGGCCTCGGCGACCCCAACGCCGTGCTCAGGCATGTCGAGCCCGAACAGCTCCGCCGGCAGATATTCTTCGCGATTCGCACCGTCTTCGAACGCCGCCTGGCACTGTCGCCACTGCTGATCATCGTCGAGGATCTGCATTGGGCCGATGCGGTGTCGCTTGAAGCGTTGCGCTTCCTGATGGACCGACTGGAGCGGACGCGGCTGATGCTGTTGTTTACGCATCGGCCGATGCTGGAACTGGACCAGTTCGGTTCGAGCAGGATCAGTCACGCAACCCTCCGGCTGCCCCCGCTTGGGGACGCCGACGGACAAAGGCTGCTCGCGGCCTATTTCAGTCACGGTTGGCGTGAACCACCGGGACGTCTGTTCAGTCGAATCCTCGATCGCGCCGGCGGCAATCCGCTTTTCCTCGAGGAGATCATACGCGGCCTGATCGAAGCCGGCGCCCTGGAGCGCGACGGCGTGCAGTGGCGGATGACGTGGGATGAAGCCGCCGCCGATATTCCGGCAAGCATTCAGGCGTTGTTGCTGGCGCGTCTCGACCGGTTGCCGCATCAGGTGCGCCGCCTGGCACAGGAGGCCGCGGTGATCGGCCCGCGTTTTGATGCGGCTGCTCTCGGTGCGGCGGCAACCGAGCCGGCAAGGGTCGAAGCAGGGCTCGAACTTCTGTGCGACGCGGAAATCGTCGAGGAGATCGCGGGCTCGAATTCGATTTCGCTGCGGACCTACCGCTTCACGCAAACCATGCTTCAGGACGTGATCTATCAAAACCTGCTTCTGCAGCGCCGGATCGAGCTTCATGGACGGATTGGTGGGGCGCTCGAGAGGCTGTATGGCCAAGAGCCCGAGCGCCTCGAAGATCTCATACTGCTCGGACATCACTTCAGTCTGAGCGCGAGCAAGCCGAAAGGCGCGCGCTATCTGCGCGCGGCCGGCGATCGCGCACGCGCCAGCTATGCCAATGACGATGCCATCCGTCTCTACCAACAGGCCCTCGCCGTGCTGTTGGCCGGCGGCGAACGGGAGCCGGAACGTCTGGTTCTATACGAGCGGATCGCGGACCTCTGTGGCGCGGCTGGCCGCCGGAACACGGCCGAGGAGCACTATCAGAGCGCGTTGGAGGGGCACCGCGCCCTACAGGACCGGATCAGCGAAGCGCGAATTCTTCGCAAGCTTGGCCGATTGCTGTGGGGCGCCGGCAAGCGGATCAAGGCAGAGACGCATTACGCCGAGGCGGCCAACCTGCTTGGAGGGATCGACGCGCCCATCGAGTGGGCGCATCTCTTGCAGGAGCGCGGCCGTCTCGCGTTTCGGACGGGCGATCACGTGGCCGCCGCAAGATGGGCAGACGAGGCGCTCGGCTATGCACGGTCCGTACCGGCGGACGCGGACGAGCAGGGAAGGCTCGAGGCGGCACGTGCCATTGCGGAGGCCCTCAACACCAAGGGGGTTGCGCTGGCGCGGCTTGGACGACACGAGGAGGCGGTGCGCGAGGTGGAGCAAAGTGTTGCAGCCGCCGAAACTGCCGGCCTCCTCAACGTAGCCTGCCGCGGCTTTACCAATCTCGGTGTGCTCTACACGATTGTCGACGCGGCGAAAGCCGTGGAGGTCTGCCGGCGTGGACTCGATGTCGCGCGTCGGATCGGGGATCTTGGCTTCCAGGCGCGTCTTCTTGCCAATTTTGCCGTTGCTTGTTGCACCTTCACGGACAGATGTACCGAAGAAGGGGTGCCGGCTGCCGAAAAGGCGATCGAAATCGACCGCGCGCTCGATCAGCGCGAGCATCTCGCCGTGCCCTTGATCGTGCTCGGGCAAATCCATCAATGCCATTTCCGCCCCGATCTGGCCGCCCTCTGCTACAACGAGGCAATCGAGGTGGCGAACGAAACCGGCGAACCGCAGCAGCTTTTTCCATGCTATGATGGTCTCGCCACGCTGAGCCTTGATCGAGGCGACATGCCCGAGGCCGACCGATATTTCGCGCTGGCCCATGATGTCTGCGCCCGCCACGGGCTTGATCCCGCCGGGCTGATCGTACTGCCGTTTCTCGACTAGGTCATATGAAGGAGTTCAACCATGTCAGAACTTCATGTCGACGGACCGCTTCAACCGGGCGATCGCGCACCGAACATCGTGCTGGACGCCATCACACGCGATGGAACGATCGCGCTCCAGGATTTTCGTGGGCATAGTCCGATATTGATCGGCTTGTTTCGCGGGCTGCACTGCCCGTTCTGTCGGCGCCATATCGCGGCACAGGCGCAACTTGGCGCAGCGCTGCGCGACAAGGGCGTCGAAAGTCTCACGGTCGTGAATACGCCGATCGAACGCGCGCGGCTCTACTTCCGCTATCATCCCTTGCCCAATCTGCTCGCCGCGTCCGACCCCGAGCGGGTCTCGCACCGCGCGTTCGGCCTGCCCAATCTCGAGTTTACGGACCACGAGACCGAGTGGCCCCGCAAGGTGGGTATGGACGTCGTCATGAGCATGCAGGTCGATATGCCCGGCGAAACGCCGGGGCCGATGAATCGGCTGGCGGCTGCCGAATACCTCAACAACAAGGACGGCTACGAGATGATGGAGGCCGATCAGCGCATGGCGGCAACCGGCCAGGGCCAGCTGTTCGGCCAGTTCCTGCTCGATCGCGAGGGGATCGTGCGCTGGACCTTTACCGAGGTTCCTGAAGGCGGCCAGCGCATGTTCGGGGCTCCGAGCCCCCAGGAGTTGATGTCGGCCGCCTCGCAGGTGGCAAGCTAGGCATCGTCGCCTGGTGATTAACCCGCCACCTTCGGCCGTTTCTCGGCGAGCGCCGCGGCCATCGCCGAAATCAGCGGCCGCATGAAATACGCATCTTCCGCCGGTGCGATGTCTGTGCGCAGGCCATGCGCGGCGAGCTCCCCCGACACCGCAGGGCCCACCGACGCAATCAGCGTCCGCTCCAACCCTGCGCGCAACTTCGCTTCGCTGCCATGTGCCTTTGCGGCTTCGATCAGGCGGCGGACCTGGCCGAGATTGGTCAGCGCGATGGAATCGATCCGTCCCTCCGCCATGTCGTCGATGGCGGCGACGATGTTGGCATCCGCCGCCTTTGAATCGTAGACATAGGGCAGCACGGTATCGACCTCGGCGCCTTGCGCCGAGAGTGCGCCGGTCAGGGTGCTGTGGTCCTTGTCCGGATAAAGCTGGAGGCCGAGGCGCCGCCCCTTCAGGTCGAGCTTGCCCAGCATCTCGATCACGCCCTCGGTGGTCGGCTTCTCCGTGGTCTGCTGCGCCTCGAGCGAGATCTCGCGCAGCGCCTTGCCGGGCTTCGGCCCGCGGGTGAATTTTCGCGATTTGGCGAGGGCCGCGACCAGAGCCTGGTCGAGACCACGGGTCCGCGCGAGCTTCATGATCCGCCGCAGGCCTTCGCCGGTCATCAGCACGAGATCGTCAAACGGCCTGTCGATGGCGCGGCGGATCCAGGCCTCGACCGGGGCCGGGTCCGGCGCATCGTGGATGGTGAACATCGGGCACTGCACGACATCGGCGCCTTGCTCGGCGAGGAGCTTTGAGAACTGCGCCTCCTCGCGCGTTTCCAGGATCAGGATGCGGTAGCCGTTCAAGCGGTCGGCCATGGGCGTGCTCCGGTACAAATCGCAATGGTCCGTTCATCCTGACTCTGCACTTTACGTAGAAGCAAGTCTTGGGATTGGCGTAAGGGCGGGGTCGGTGATAGAGCAGGGCGCAAATCGCGAGTTGTTCCGCATCATTTGCCCAAACCTTCATCAAGAGCCATGCCCGATCATCAATATGTCCTGACCCTGTCCTGTCCGGATCGCCCCGGCATCGTCTCGGCGGTGTCGACCTTCCTGGCCCACAACGGACAGAACATTCTCGACGCCCAGCAGTTCGACGACGTCGAGACCAAGAAGTTCTTCATGCGGGTGGTGTTCACCGCGGCCGATCTCGCCGTGGAGCTCACCGCGCTCCAGACCGGCTTTGCCGCGATCGCGGAGCGCTTCGGCATGGAGTGGCAGATGCGCGACCGCGCCGCGCATCGCAAGGTGATGCTGCTGGTGTCGAAGTCCGACCATTGCCTGGTCGACATCCTCTATCGCTGGCGCACCGGCGAATTGGCGATGGTCCCGACCGCGATCGTCTCCAACCATCCGCGCGAGGTCTATGCCGGGCTCGATTTCGGCGGCATCCCGTTCCACCATCTGCCTATGACCAAGGAGAGCAAGCGCGAGCAGGAGGCGCAGATCCTCGATCTCGTCGCCAAGACCGGAACTGATCTCGTCGTGCTCGCGCGCTACATGCAGATCCTGTCGGACGATCTGTCGGCCAAACTGTCGGGGCGCTGCATCAACATCCACCACTCGTTCCTGCCCGGCTTCAAGGGCGCAAAACCCTATCACCAGGCCCATGAGCGCGGCGTGAAGCTGATCGGCGCCACCGCGCATTACGTCACGCGCGATCTCGACGAGGGCCCGATCATCGACCAGGACGTCGAGCGCATCAGCCACCGCGACACGCCCGAAGATCTCGTCCGCAAGGGCCGCGACATCGAGCGCCGCGTGCTGGCGCGCGCGATCCGCTACCATCTCGACGACCGCGTCATCCCCAACGGCCGCAAGACCGTGGTGTTTATGGATTGATGTTGTTTCACCTCTCCCCGCTTGCGGGGAGAGGTCGGATTGCATCGACGATGCAATCCGGGTGAGGGGACTCTCCGCGACTCCAACTGTCACCGTCCCCGTGGAGACTCCCCCTCACCCCAACCCTCTCCCCGCAAGCGGGGCGAGGGAGCGCACCGACCTAGCGCACCGCGCCGCTCGACGGAGTGCCCGTCGCGCCCTTCTGCGCCTGCTCTTCCTTCTCGCGATCGGCCGCCGGCAGCAGCCGCTTGCGCTCGCGCTCCTTCATGTAGGCGTCGTATTGCGGCGTGCCTGCCCGCGGCGGGGCGTCGGCCGGCAGGCCGCCGGCCCATTGCGGGACGTAATCGCCGATGCCGGCCGACAGCTTCTCATTGACCGTGCCGCAGCCGGACAGCCCCACGGCAAGCGCGAGGAGGGGCAGGAGGGAGCGGAAAGGCTTGGGCATTGTGGGGGCGCGCTGGTTCGGTCTGGTTGGACGCCGGGTCAGGCTGGCGCCGCGAGAGTAGCCTTCAACAAGGTAAAATAGACTTATTCGAGGTAGGTAATAAGTTACCGGGTTGGAGCCGGGGCGAGGCCCCAGATGTACCAATTCTGCAAAAGAAAGACGAAATCTTCCATCCACGCGGCCCGTCGCGCTTCTAGACTGCGGCGCCGGCCTCGCGACAACGTGGCTTGGCCCGGCGAGGGGGCTTTTTCGTTGACAGGTCCATTTTATTTGTACAATCGTACAAATAAAAGCGGCCAAGGTCGGGGCGTTCGGGTCACCTCGACGTAACAGCGACATCACTCCCCGCCGTCGGAAATCGGGACGCTCGGCTTGCGCCGAATGGTCGCCAAACGTCCGATTGACAAGGGGGGCGCCAAGGACGCCATGTGGCGCGCGATAAGGCTCGCGCATGAGCTAGAGTGAGGCAAGGACCGGGCACTCGGTTCGCCGCACAAGAGGTCAGGAATCAAGGGGAGGGACACTCTGATGTTCGAACGCAAACAACTTTCTTGGGCAGCCGCGGTGGCCGCCGTTGCAGGCCTGGTAACCGTCGCGCCGGCCAGGGCCGAGGACACTGTCAAGGTCGGCCTGATCCTGCCGATGACCGGCGGCCAGGCCTCGACCGGCAAGCAGATCGAGAACGCGATCAAGCTCTACATGCAGCAGAAGGGCGACACCGTCGCCGGCAAGAAGATCGAGATCATCCTCAAGGACGACGCCGCGATTCCCGACAAGACCAAGACCGCTGCGCAAGAGCTGATCGTCAACGACAAGGTCAATTTCATCGCCGGCTTCGGCGTGACGCCGGCAGCCCTCGCCGCCGCGCCGCTGGCAACGCAGGCCAAGATTCCGGAAGTCGTGATGGCGGCCGGCACCTCCATCATCACCGAGCGCTCGCCCTACATCGTGCGCACCAGCTTCACCCTGGCGCAGTCCTCGACCATCATCGCCGACTGGGCGGTGAAGAACGGCATCAAGAAGGTGGCGACGCTGACCTCGGACTACGCGCCGGGCAACGACGCGCTGAACTTCTTCAAGCAGAATTTCACCGCCGGCGGCGGTGAGGTGGTCGAAGAGGTCAAGACGCCGCTCGCGAATCCCGATTTCGCGCCGTTCCTCCAGCGCATGAAGGACGCCAAGCCCGACGCGATCTTCGTGTTCGTGCCGGCCGGTCAGGGCGGCAACTTCATGAAGCAGTATGCCGAGCGTGGCCTCGACAAGGCCGGCATCAAGGTGATCGGACCGGGCGACGTCACCGACGACGACCTCCTCAACAACATGGGCGATGCCGTGCTCGGCACGGTCACCGCGCACCTTTATTCGGCGGCGCATCCGTCCGCGATGAACAAGGATTTTGTCGCGGCCTACAAGAAGGCCTTCGGCACTCGTCCGGGCTTCATGGCGGTGAGCGGCTATGACGGCATCCACCTGATCTACGAGGCGCTGAAGAAGACCGGTGGCGACACCGACGGCACCAAGCTGGTCGAGGCGATGAAGGGCCAGAAATGGGAGAGCCCGCGCGGCCCGATCTCGATCGACCCCGAGACCCGCGACATCGTGCAGAACATCTACATCCGCAAGGTCGAGAAGGTCGACGGCGAGCTCTACAACGTCGAGTTCGCGACCTTCGAAGCCGTCAAGGACCTCGGCAAGACCAAGAAGTGACGCGCGAAAGCGCGTCATCCCGGGGCGCGCATTGGCGCGAGCCCGGGATCTCGCGCCCCGCTCTCGTCATGCCCGGGCTTGACCGGTGCATCCACGCGAGAGCCGAAACAGGAACGTGGATGGCCGGGACATTTGTTTGAAGACGCACTTCGTGCTTTTGCCCGGCCATGACCGATAACCCAAGCTGAGACGATGACCTCTATCCTCACCAACCTGTTCGATGGCGTTGCCTACGGCATGCTGCTGTTCGTGCTCGCTTGCGGGCTCGCGGTCACGCTCGGCCTGATGAACTTCGTCAACCTCGCCCACGGCGCCTTCGCCATGACCGGCGGCTATGTCTGCATGGTGCTGGTCAACCGGATGGGCTGGCCGTTCTTCGCCGCGCTGCCGCTCGCTTTCGTCTCGTCGGCGGCGATCGGCATCGTGCTCGAGCGTACGCTCTACCGCCATCTCTATACGCGCAGCCATCTCGACCAGGTGCTGTTCACCATCGGCCTGACCTTCATGTCGGTCGCGGCCGTGGACTACATCCAGGGCTCGTCGCGGGTCTTCATCAACCTGCCGGCCGCGCTCCAGGGTCAGTTCGACCTGTTCGGCGTCGGCATCGGCCGTTACAGGCTGATGATCATCGTGATCTGCGGTCTGCTCACCATCGCGCTCCAGATGGTGCTGGCCAAGACCCGTTTCGGCAGCCGGCTGCGCGCCGCCGTTGACGATCCGCGCGCCGCCAGCGGCCTCGGCATCAACGTGCCGCAGGTGTTCGCTTTCACGTTTGCATTCGGTTGCGGGCTCGCCGGCCTCGGTGGCGCGCTCAGCGCCGAGATCCTCGGCCTCGACCCGTATTTCCCGCTGAAGTTCATGATCTACTTCCTGATCGTGGTCACCGTCGGCGGCTCGTCCTCGATCACCGGCCCGTTCCTGGCCTCGCTCCTGCTCGGCATCGGCGACGTCGCCGGCAAGTACTACGTGCCGAAGATGGGCCCCTTCGTGATCTACACCATGATGATCGTGATCCTGATCTGGCGCCCGAACGGCCTGTTCGGCCGCACGGCCGCGCGTTGAGTTCGCCGATGAGCGCCTCCTCCGACGTCGGTTATCACGCCCAGCGCCATGCGCGCTGGCACTATGGCGAAGTCGCCTTCTGGCTGATCGTGCTGGCCTGCGGCTTTGCATTTCCCACGCGCTATCTGATCATGACCGACATCCTGCGGCTGGCGCTGTTTGCGATGTCGCTCGATCTCATCCTCGGCTATGCCGGCATCGTCTCGCTCGGCCACGCCGCCTTCTTCGGCGTCGGCGCCTATGCGGCGGGGCTGCTTGCTCTTCACGGGATCGTCAACGAGCCCGTGCTTGCGCTGATCCTGGCCGGCATTGCCGCGATGGTGCTGGGCTTCGCCACCAGCTTCCTCGTGATCCGCGGCGTCGATCTCACCCGGCTGATGGTGACGCTCGGCATCGCGCTGCTGCTGGAGGCGCTCGCCGAGCGCTTCTCCAACATCACCGGCGGGACCGACGGCCTGCAGGGCATCGAGATGCAGCCGATCTTTGGCGAGATTCCGTTCGACATGTTCGGCAAGGCCGGCTTCTTCTATTCGCTGGCCGTGCTGTTCGTGTTGTTCCTGTTCGCCCGCCGCGTCGTGCATTCGCCGTTCGGCCTGTCGCTGCGTGCGATCAAGAACAATCCGCTGCGGGCCGCGGCGATCGGCATCCCCGTCAACCGGCGCCTGATCGCGATCTATACGCTGGCGGCGTTCTATGCCGGCATCGCAGGCGCGCTGTTCACCCAGACCACCGCGATCGCCTCGCTCGACGTGTTTGCCTTCGAACGCTCCGCCGACCTGATGCTGGTGCTCGTCATCGGCGGCACCGGCTATCTCTATGGCGGGCTGGTCGGCGCGGTGGTGTTCCGTATGCTCCAGGAATTGTTCTCCACCATCACCCCGCAATACTGGCAGTTCTGGATCGGCCTCGTGCTGGTCGTGATCGTGCTGGTCGG
Source organism: Bradyrhizobium sp. USDA 3311 (assembly GCF_054062495.1). Lineage (NCBI taxonomy): Bacteria > Pseudomonadati > Pseudomonadota > Alphaproteobacteria > Hyphomicrobiales > Nitrobacteraceae > Bradyrhizobium > Bradyrhizobium sp. USDA 3311. Next base: position 4,498,556 of record NZ_JBSSFI010000001.1, read on the forward strand.
CCGCCAGCGCCTGCATCGCTGGGTGCTGTATGTGCCGAACCTGATCATCAAGCAGGTTGCCGGTCGCAAGGCGGTCGTCGCCGTGCCGGAGAGCGACGCATGACCATCGCGCTCGAAACCCAGAACCTCGAAAAGCAGTTCGGCGGCCTGCGCGTCACCCGCGATCTCTCGCTCAGAATCGAGCAGGGCGCCCGCCACGCGCTGATCGGCCCGAACGGCGCCGGCAAGACCACTGTCATCAACCAGCTCACCGGCGTGCTGAAGCCGAACTCCGGGCGCATCCTGCTGGAAGGCCAGGACATCACGGACGTGCCGGTGCACAAGCGCGTGCTGCGCGGCCTGTCGCGCACGTTCCAGATCAACCAGCTCTATCCCGACCTGACCCCGCTCGAGACCATCGGCCTTGCCGTCTCCGAGCGCCTCGGCCATGGCGGCGACTGGTGGCGGCGGATGGGCACGCGCAGCGACGTCAACGGCGAGATCGCCGATCTCCTGACGCGCTTCCATCTTCTCGATGTGATGAACGAAGAGACCGTGACCCTGCCTTACGGCAAGCAGCGCCTGCTCGAGATCGCGGTCGCGATCGCGGCCAAGCCGCGCGTGCTGCTGCTCGACGAGCCCGCCGCCGGCGTGCCCGAGAGCGAGCGCCACGACATTCTCGCCGTCGTAGGCAGCCTGCCGCGCGACGTCACGGTGCTGCTGATCGAGCACGACATGGATCTCGTATTCTCCTTCGCCGACCGGATTTCGGTTCTGGTCTCCGGCGCGCTGCTCACAGAAGGCCCGCCCGAGCAGGTCGCGCGCGACCCGCAGGTCAAGGCGGTCTATCTCGGCGAGGAGGCGGTCAATGTCTGACCTGCTCGAGATCGAAGCCTTGCGCGCGGGCTATGGCGAGGCGGTGGTGTTGCCGAAGATGTCCCTGCGCCTCGCCGAAGGGCAGGTGCTGGCGCTGCTCGGACGCAACGGCACCGGCAAGACCACGCTGATCAACTCCATCGTCGGCGTCACCCGCCGCTTCTCCGGCACCGTCGCGCTCGCCGGCACGGATGTCACCACGCTCCGACCCGACCAGCGGGCGCGCGCTGGCATCGGCTGGGTGCCGCAGGAGCGCAATATCTTCCGCTCGCTCACGGTCGAGGAGAACATGACCGCGGTGGCCCAGCCCGGTCCCTGGACGGTCGAGAAGGTCTACGAGATGTTTCCGCGGCTGAAGGAGCGGCGGGGCAATTTTGGCAACCAGCTCTCCGGCGGCGAGCAGCAGATGCTGGCGATCGGCCGCGCGCTGACCCTCAACCCGAAGGTCCTGCTGCTGGACGAGCCGACCGAGGGCCTTGCCCCCATCATCGTCGAGGAGCTGTTGAAGGCGATCGGGGCCATCACCCGCGCCGGCGGCATCTGCTCGATCATCGTCGAGCAGAATGCGCAAAAGATTCTGGGGCTCGCCGACCGTGTTGTGATATTGGAACGCGGAACGATCGTCCACGACGCCCCGAGCGCCGCGCTGAAGGCCGACCCCTCGGTCCTGGAGCGCCACCTCGGAGTCGCAGGGGCGGCGGCCCACTAAAAAATCCTCGGGAGTTCAAGAATGCAGCGAACCAAAGCCCCCTTCCGTGCCGATGAGGTCGGCAGCCTCCTGCGCCCCGCCAAGATCAAGGAAGCCCGCGCCAGGCTTGAGAAGGGAGAGATCTCGGCCGACGATCTGCGCAAGATCGAGGACATGGAGATCGAGAAGGTCGTGCACAAGCAGGCCTCGGTCGGGCTGAAGCTTGCGACCGACGGCGAATTCCGCCGCTCCTGGTGGCATTTCGACTTTCTGGCCAAGCTCACCGGCTGCGAGCTGTTTCACCCCGACACCGGCATCCAGTTCGCCGGCGTGCAGACCCGTCACGATGCGGTCCGCGTGATCAGCAAGCTCGACTTCCCCGACGACCACCCGATGCTGGACCATTTCCGCTTCCTGAAGAAGTGCGCCGACCAGGCCCACGTCACCGCCAAGATGACGATCCCCTCGCCGGCGGTGCTGCACTTCCGCGGTGGCCGCAAGTCGATCTCCAAGGACGTCTATCCCGATCTCGATGCCTTCTACGAGGACCTCGGCAAGACCTATCGGAAGGCCGTGAAGGCGTTCTATGACGCCGGCTGCCGCTATCTCCAGTTCGACGACACCGTGTGGGCCTATCTCTGCTCGCCGGACGAATTGCAGAAGGCGCGCGAGCGCGGCGACAATCCGGACGGTCTCCAGCAGATCTATGCGCGCATCATCAACTACGCGCTGGCCGAGAAGCCCGCCGACATGGTGGTGACGACACATGTCTGCCGCGGCAATTTCCGCTCGACCTGGATCTCCTCGGGCGGCTACGAGCCGGTGGCCGAGACCATGCTCGCCGGCACCAATTACGACGGCTACTTCCTGGAGTACGACAGCGACCGCGCCGGCGGTTTCGAGCCGCTGCGCTTCCTGCCCAAGGGCAACAAGGTCGTCGTGGTCGGCGTCATCACCTCGAAGTTCGGTGAGCTCGAGAAGAAGGACGACATCAAGCGCCGTCTGGAAGAAGCCGCCAAGTTCGCGCCGCTGGAGCAGCTCGCACTGTCCCCGCAATGCGGCTTCGCCTCGACCGAGGAGGGCAACATCCTCTCCGAGGAAGAGCAGTGGGCCAAGCTGAGCCTTGCGGTGGAGATCGCGAAGGAAGTGTGGGGCAACTGAGGCACAGCGTCATCCCGGGGCGCGCGTAGCGCGAACTATGGTGCGCGCTTGCGCACCTGAGGATCTCGAGATCCCGGGTGTGGTGCTTGCGCACCATCCCGGGATGACGATGCGCAAGCGCATCGTCACTTCTCCGCCAGGTAGACCTCACCCAGCAGCGACGAATTCGACCACGGCACTTGCTTGTTCTTCGTAGTCGAGACCACTTCCGCCCGCACCCGCGTGAGCATCTGCTGCACCTCCAGCCCGGGCGTGCCGATATGACGGGACAGCGCGGCGGAGAACGGCGAGTTGGCGCCGTCGCCGTCGAGCGCGACCTGGCCCGGTGCGGTGGCGAAAGCGATCAGCGTGCCGGCGCCGAGTGTCGCCCCGGCGCCGAGGCTCGTTGGAGCCGCGAGGCCCGAGGCGCCCTCGATGCTGCGATTGGCAGAGGCTGAAGCCACCTGTTGTGCCATCGGGTTGTTGCGGCAGGCATCGAAAATCAAAATGTTGGTGCGGACCTGATCGTCGAGGCCGGCCATGATCGTGTCCATGTCGATCATCGCCTCTGTCATGGCCGTGCCCGGCTTGAGTTCGACGTCGACGGGAATGAGATAGTTGCGGCCGTTCACCTGCACGCCATGGCCGGCATAGTAGACCACGGCGACTTGCGCCCGCGCCGCCTCGCGCAGGAAGTCGCGCGTCATCTTCTGCATCGCGGCGCGGTCGAGGTCGACGCCCTCCGACACGGTGAAGCCGATGTCGCGCAGGCTCTTGGCGACCGCGCGGGCGTCGTTGGGTGGATTGGGCAGCGCCTTCACATGCGCATAGGCGCCGTTGCCGATAATCAGCGCCATGCGCGTGCCGCGCACGGCCGGAGCAGGCGAGGGCGCGGATGCCGCGCCGGTCTGCTGCGGGGCAGGGGCCGCTGTCGGCTGCGTCGTGGGCGAGGGCGCATCGCGCGGGATCGGCACAGCTGCATCGCTCACCAGCGACAGCCGCACTTTTGCGGTCGCCTGGTTGGCCTTGCTGCCGGCGTCCGACGCCACGATCGCCAGCGTCGCCTTGTAGTCGTCGCGTGCGCGGGCGTAGTCGCCTTTCGCTTCATAGGCCAGCGCGCGATGAGTATAGCCCGAGATGAGCACGCTGTTCGGCGGCGTCATGATGTTGGCCGGCGGCTTTTTCTCGGCGAGCCGGATCGCCTCGCTGCCATCGGCGATGGCGCGATCGAGATCGCCCTTGGCGCGCCAGATCGAGGTACGGTTGATCAGCGGCTGCGGCAGCGTCGGGTCGAGCCGGATCGCTTGGTTGATGTCGGCGAGCGCGCCCTCGAGATCGCCGAGTCCTTCTTTCGAGATGCCGCGGTTCTGGAACGAGAACGCCGATTTCGGATCGGCTTTGATCGACATGTCGTAGTCGGCGATCGCCTTGGTGTAGTCGTGCTTGCCCCGCCAGGCGTTGCCGCGATTGTGGAAGATGATGCCGCTGGGAGGTCCGAGCTTCAGCGCATCGTCGAAATCGGCGATCGCGATGTCGTAGTCGCCCTTGTCGTAATAGGCCGAGCCCCTGAGGTTATAGACCGCCTGGGTCGGCTGCAGCCGGATCGCCTCCGTGGCATCAGTGATGACCTTGGCGTAGTCGCCCTTCTTGTTCCAGCCCACCGCGCGCCAGAAATAGACGGTCGCGAGCTGTTCGCCCTTGAACACCTTCAGCGCGATGATCTTGGTGCAGGCGTCGACCATCTTGTCCGCCGGGGTGGTCTCGGTGGTGCAGAGCGGCCCGAGCTGGTTGCGCGCCTGCGCCAGGGCGGACGTCGACCCCAGCACGACGGTGAGCAGGCAGAGCGCGACGAGCAGGCGGCGCATGGCGGTCGTCCCGTAAGAGGAGAAGTGCTTGTTTGTTGCCCGGCGGTGCGCCGGGGTTCACGCTCCCGTCGTTGGACCTGGGGTGAAGCAAGCGAGGGTATTCCCCCGGTGGGCAGACTTTGCTAAGAGGTGGGACCCAACATCGCTGCCCACCACCTTCCCACTCATGAAAAACGACGAAATCCTGAGCCAGATCACCGAGTTCTGCCGCAAGGCGGATATGGCGGAATCGACGTTTGGCCGGCGCGCGGTGAACGATGGGAAGCTGGTGCATCGCCTGCGCGAGGGAAAGCGCATCACCATCGACACGCTGGAGCGGATCCAGGCCTATATGGCGGCGTCGATGGCCGGCGGCGTGCCGCCGCCACGAGGCCTTCAGGTGCCTCCGGAAAAGCGCGATCCGCGTGGTAATTTCCGTTTCTTCGAGAACCGGCAGAAATATCTGCTGTTCGTCCACACCTGTAGCGAAAAGCGGGTGATCGCGGACCGGGTTGCGCTGGAACTGGCCGCCATCCATCCGCGCCCGCCGGCGCTGCGCCTGTTCGACGCCGGCGTCGGCGACGGCACGGTGCTGGCGCGGGTGCTGCGCGCGACGCACCAGCGCTTTCCGCACATGCCGTTCTATGTCGCCGGCAAGGAGCTCAGTCTCGAGGACCTGCGCCTGACGCTGGAGAAGGTGCCGGATCGCATTTTCGAGCATCCTGCGTCGGTGTTCGTCTTCACCAACATGTTCTATTCGGAGGCGCCCTGGCTCACGCCGGCATCGCCCGCAGCGGCGGCCGCCACCGTCTGGCACGAGGTTCCGCTACGTGGCGCCTCGTCGGGCGAGTTCGAGCAGCAGATCGCAGAGCTGCGGCCGTTCCTGGAGCAGAACTGGCGCGCCGCGATCAGCCCGCGCACGGCCATGCCGCTCTACGAGCGGCCGGTCGTCCTGGTGCTCTATCGCGAGGATCACCGGTTCCTGCTGGATTCGACCATTCCGCGGCCGGGCCAGACCGAGGCCAATTTCGACCTCGTTATTGCATCCCAGCCATACCGTGCGCTGTCCTCGGTCAATTTCCGGGCAAAGCGGATCATTGCGCCTCTGGCGCGGGCATTGCGGCCGGGGGGGCGCCTGATCGGTATTCACTCCCATGGTCACGATCCGGGCATGGAAATGATCCAGGCAATCTGGCCCGGAGAAAATCCTTTCGCGGTCAGTCGTCATGAGCTATTGCGCGCAGTTAAGTACGAGCTCGGATCGTTGGGCCGCGACCTAAATTTTAATGCCTACGCGGACAACCGCTCGATCTTCAGGTATGATATGGAAGCGCTGCCCAACGAGGTGACGGGTACTATCGGAACCTCGACGGCCTTTGCAGCGTGGAATGCGGCGGTGTATGTCGCTCAGATCGAGGACGACCGGTTGGCAGAAATGACTCAAAACGGCCGCACTCTGGATGCCGCCAGGGACGTGCTGAGAAAGTACAACGGGCTCTGGTTTCTTGACGAATCCTACGTCATCTCGCGCCGGCGTGATTGACATAATCCAAAGGTAAACATCGCAAACGAACCGCCGTGCAGTGGCGGAACAAGGGGTTTCTTGATGCGCGCGTCCTATCTCTTCACCAGCGAGTCCGTGTCCGAGGGCCATCCGGACAAGGTCTGCGACCGGATCTCCGATGAAATCGTCGATCTGTTCTACCGCGAGGGGCCGAAAGCCGGCATCGACCCGTGGCAAATCCGCGCCGCCTGCGAAACGCTCGCGACTACCAACAAGGTCGTGATCGCCGGCGAGACCCGCGGCCCGAAGTCCGTCACCAACGAGCAGATCGAGGGCGTCGTGCGCGCCGCGATCAAGGACATCGGCTACGAGCAGGAAGGTTTCCACTGGAAGACCTGCGACATCGAGATTCTGCTGCATCCGCAGTCGGCCGACATCGCCCAGGGCGTCGACGCGCTTCAGCCGGGTGAGGTCAAGGAAGAAGGCGCGGGCGACCAGGGCATCATGTTCGGTTACGCCACCAACGAGACGCCTGACTTGATGCCGGCGCCGATCTTCTACGCCCACAAGATCCTGCGCCTCATCTCCGAAGCGCGCCACTCCGGCCGCGAGAAGGTGCTGGGCCCGGATTCCAAGAGCCAGGTCACCGTGCAGTACGAGAACGGCAAGCCGGTCGGCGTGCGCGAGATCGTGGTCTCCCACCAGCATCTGGTGCCGGACCTCACCTCCAGCCAGGTGCGCGACATCGTCGAGCCTTATGTGCGCGAGGCGCTGCCGAAGGACTGGATCACGCCGAAGACCATCTGGCACATCAACCCTACCGGCAAGTTCTACATCGGCGGTCCCGACGGCGACGCCGGCCTGACCGGCCGCAAGATCATCGTCGACACCTATGGTGGCGCGGCCCCGCATGGCGGCGGTGCGTTCTCCGGCAAGGATCCGACCAAGGTCGACCGTTCTGCGGCCTACGCCGCGCGCTACGTCGCCAAGAACATCGTTGCTGCCGGTCTCGCCGACCGCTGCACGCTGCAGCTTGCCTATGCCATCGGCGTGGCGCGGCCGCTGTCGATCTACATCGACACCCACGGCACCGGCAAAGTGCCGGAGGAACAGCTCGAGAAGGCGGCGGCGCAGGCGATGGATCTCACGCCCCGCGGCATCCGCAGCCATCTCGACCTCAACCGCCCGATCTACGCGCGCACCTCGGCCTACGGCCATTTCGGCCGTACACCCGACAACGAGGGCGGCTTCTCCTGGGAGAAGACCGATCTCGTCGAGCAGCTGAAGCGCGCGCTCTAGTTCACTTGCGTCATTCCGGGGCGCCGCGACAGCGGCGAACCCGGAATCTCGATCCTCCGGATTCCGGGTTCGCTCTTTTCGCGAGCGCCCCGGAATGACGAGTCAAACAAACAGGAACCCCCTATGAACGCGAAGCCCGGCTTCACCGATTACATCGTCAAGGACATTTCGCTCGCCGATTTCGGCCGCAAGGAACTCTCGCTCGCCGAGACCGAGATGCCCGGCCTGATGGCCACCCGCGAGGAGTTCGGCCCGAAGCAGCCGCTGAAGGGCGCGCGCATCGCCGGCTCGCTGCACATGACGATCCAGACCGGGGTGCTGATCGAGACGCTGGCAGCACTCGGCGCCGACATTCGCTGGGTCTCCTGCAACATCTATTCGACGCAGGACCACGCTGCCGCCGCGATCGCGGCCGCCGGCATTCCCGTCTTCGCCGTCAAGGGAGAGACGCTGACCGAATACTGGGACTACACCGCCAAGCTGTTCGACTGGCACGGCGGCGGTCATCCGAACATGATCCTCGATGACGGCGGTGACGCCACCATGTACGTCCATCTCGGTCTGCGTGCCGAGAACGGCGACACCGCCTTCCTCGACAAGCCCGGCTCCGAGGAAGAGGAAGTCTTCTTCGCGCTTCTGAAGAAGCAGCTCAAGGAAAAGCCGAAGGGCTACTTCGCCGAGATCGCCAAGAGCATCAAGGGCGTTTCCGAAGAGACCACCACGGGCGTGCATCGTCTGTATGACATGCAGAAGGCCGGCACGCTGCTGTGGCCGGCGATCAACGTCAACGACAGCGTCACCAAGTCCAAGTTCGACAACCTCTATGGCTGCCGTGAATCGCTGGTCGACGGCATCCGCCGCGGCACCGACGTGATGATGTCGGGCAAGGTCGCGATGGTCGCGGGCTTCGGCGACGTCGGCAAGGGCTCGGCCGCCTCGCTGCGCCAGGCCGGCTGCCGCGTGATGGTCTCCGAAGTCGATCCGATCTGCGCGCTCCAGGCCGCGATGGAAGGCTACGAGGTCGTGACCATGGAGGACGCCGCCCCGCGCGCCGACATCTTCGTCACCGCGACCGGCAACAAGGACATCATCACCATCGAGCACATGCGCGCGATGAAGGATCGCGCCATCGTCTGCAACATCGGCCACTTCGACAACGAGATCCAGATCGCGGGTCTGCGTAACCTGAAGTGGACCAACATCAAGCCGCAGGTCGACGAGATCGAATTCCCCGACAAGCACCGCATCATCATGCTGTCGGAGGGGCGCCTCGTGAACCTCGGCAACGCGATGGGTCATCCGTCCTTCGTGATGTCGGCGTCCTTCACCAACCAGACGCTGGCGCAGATCGAGCTGTTCGCCAACAACAAGGACGGCAAGTACAAGAAGGAAGTCTACGTGCTGCCGAAGACCCTCGACGAGAAGGTCGCGCGCCTCCACCTCGCCAAGATCGGCGTCAAGCTCACCGAGCTGCGCAAGGACCAGGCCGACTATATCGGCGTGAAGCAGGAAGGCCCGTACAAGAGCGATCACTACCGCTACTGAGCCAGCCTCATCGAAACATCAAAGCCCCGGAGCGATCCGGGGCTTTTTTGTTGCCCACCCGTCTGATACGCTCTCAGGTAGAGCCAGAAAAAGCCTGCCACCTTTGCAGCGGGCGGCCCATTGCCCGGCACATATTGTCTGACACCGAAAGCATTGTGGAGGAAGTGCGATGTCCAACGAGGCCGCTAACGTCAAGATCTTGCAGGACGCCTATCACCGGTGGAACGAGAGCAAGGGAGGTAGCGTCGACCATTGGTTCGACGTCGTCGTTGCTCCGAAGATCAACTTTGCCTCGATCCCGCGCGGCGTCGAGCCGCTGGCATTTGCCACGGAATACCACGACAGCGTGAAGCTCCGCGATTATTTCGACACGCTGCTGTCCGAGTGGAGCATGCAGCATTACACGATAAATGAATACGTGGCGCAGGGCGACGCGGTCGTCGCGCGAGGCTCCTGCGCCTGGATCAACAAGCGGACCGGAAAACTCGCCGAAACGCCCAAGCTCGATTTCTGGCGCTTCAAGGACGGCAAGGCGATCGAATTCTACGAGTATTTCGATACGGCCTGCGTGGTCGCCGCAGCGACCTGACGGTTGCAATTCGGCGCGGCGCCGCCCATCCTGTGTGGAGGGAGAAACGCGATGGCCGAAGCCAAAGAACATGTCGACGTGCTGATCGTCGGTGCCGGCCTGTCCGGCATCGGCGCGGGCTATCATCTTCAGGCGAAGTGCCCGGGCAAGAGCTACGTCATTCTCGAGGGCCGCGACTGCATCGGCGGCACCTGGGATCTGTTCCGCTATCCCGGCATCCGTTCGGACAGCGACATGTTCACGCTCGGCTATTCGTTCAAGCCTTGGACTGATCCGAAGGCGATCGCCGACGGGCCGCAGATCCTGAACTATGTGCGCGAAACCGCGGCCGAGAACGGCATCGCGAAGCACATCCGCTTCCGCCATCGCGTTAAGCGTGCGGCGTGGTCGACGTCGGATGCGCGCTGGACCGTGGAGGCCGAGCGCATCACGGGCGAGGGCGCGACCGAGGTCGTGCGCTTCACCTGCAATTTCCTGTTCATGTGCTCGGGCTATTACAAATACGAGGCGGGCTATACGCCGGAGTTCAAGGGCGCGGCGGATTTCGCCGGCCGCATCGTGCATCCGCAGAAATGGACCGAGGACATCGACTACGCCGGCAAGCGCGTCGTCGTGATCGGCTCGGGCGCGACCGCGGTGACGCTGGTGCCGGAGCTCGCCAAGAAGGCGGCGCAGGTCACCATGCTCCAGCGTTCGCCGACCTATGTGGTGTCGCGTCCGGCGCAGGACCCCGTCGCCAACAAATTGCGCCGCAACCTGCCGGCGCGGCTTGCCTATCATCTGATCCGCTGGCGCAACGTGATGTGGGGGATGTTCTTCTTCCAGCTCAGCCGGCGCAGGCCCGCGAAGGTGAAGGACCTCATTCTCAAAGGCGTGCAGATGGCGCTCGGCCCGGACTACGACGTCGCGACCCATTTCACGCCGCGCTACAATCCCTGGGACCAGCGGCTGTGCCTCGTGCCGGATGGCGACCTGTTCAAGGCGATCCGCGAGCAGCGGGCTTCCGTCGTCACGAGCGAGATCGACAATTTTACCCGCGACGGGATCCGCCTGAAGGACGGCCGGGAGCTCGCGGCCGATATCATCGTCACCGCGACGGGGCTGGTGCTCCAGGTCGTCGGCGGTCTCGAGATCAGCGTCGACGGCCGCGCTGTCGATTTCGCCAATACGCTGACTTACAAGGGCATGATGTATGCCGACGTGCCCAACATGGCGTCGGCTTTCGGCTACACCAACGCGTCCTGGACGCTGAAATGCGATCTCACCTGCGAATATGTCTGCCGGCTCATCAACTACATGGACCGGCACAATTTCCGCCAGTGCATGCCGCACAATGACGATCCGACGATCACCGCGCAGCCGTCGCTCGATTTCACCTCGGGTTACGTGCAGCGCTCGGTCGCCAAGATGCCGAAGCAGGGCTCGAAGCAGCCGTGGCGGCTGTACCAGAACTATGCCCTCGACATCGTCTCCTTGCGCTTCGGCCGGATCGACGACGGTGTGATGCAATACTCCTGATCTTGCTACGTAAATTACCGGGAGAGGCTCGCGATCGCTTGAGACGAATCGCGACTTGGGGTAGAATTTTTGCGCTGCAAGAAGTTTATTTCCGGCGGTGTCTGAGTTCCACGTTGTTGCCGTCCTGAGGAGAACGCGGAACATGTACATCCTTGCTCTGGTCACGCAGAAAGGCGGAAGCGGCAAGAGCACGCTGTCCGTTGGGCTGGCGGTGGCAGCGATGCAGCGCGGCGAGCGCGTCGCTCTCATTGAGGCGGATGCGCAAGGTACGATCTCGAGATGGAAAGGGCGCCGTGAGAAGCCCTATCCTCGCGTCGATTGCGTCACCGATCCCAGCGAAATCGAGCCGGTGATATCCCGCCTCAAGGCCGAAGGGGTTGGGCTCGCAATCATCGACACAGCTGCCACGAACAATGCCTTGGCGGCGCGCGCCATTGCCAGTGCCGATCTTTGTCTCATCCCGGCTCGTCCGAGCCCGGCCGATATCGAAGCCGCAATACCAACGCTGATCGCTACCCGCAGGCTCGATCGCCGGTTTGCCTTCATCCTCAATCAGGCGCCCACACGGGGGGGCCGGTTGAGCGAAGCTGCCACGTCGCTCAACTCGCTCGGCTTGCTTGCGCTCCCCTTCATTGGGCAGCGCAACGACCACCAGGATGCGCTCGGGGCAGGGCTGGGCGTAACCGAGTACGCGCCGGAGGGAAAAGCCTCGGAGGAAATTGCGGCCCTGTGGGGTTGGATCTCGGAGCGCCTTATCGTGGAGTCGAATGATCATGGGCAAGCCGCGCTCAAGACAGCCTGCTGACGTTGCACGCGCCGGGCGTCGCTCGCTGGTGGAGCTGGCGGCCGAAGTGAGCCGCGCCGTCGACGAGGGCTTGGCGATGCCGCCGGGCTCGGTCTCCGCCGTCCTGCAAGATGCGCCGCAGATCGCGCAAGCTGCGCCCGCTCCGATGACTGTTCCGGTACAAGAAGCGGCCGGCGTCATCGCTGCAAGACCTGAACCTCCGGGCACTACCACCATTGATCTCATGGTGGACATCGCCAAGGATTGTCAGGCGCGTGCTTTGGACGGCATGAAGACTGGTGCTCACGCTGCGCTGGATTATGCCAGGGACCTCGCCAAGCCACGGCTGGCCGATGTGGCATCGGAGGCCAATGGAATCGCCGCCGGAGAAGGCCACCTCATCGAGGCAATTGGAACGGCGGCTGAGTGTCGCGTCGTCGTGCTCGAACTGATGAAAGTCAATGCGGGCGCGACCTTGGAGTATGCGCGGGAGTTGGGCCGTGCGAGAACCCTGGCGGAGTTGGTTGAGCTGTCGAGCACGCATGCGCGACAGCAATGTGAGTTGGTCCTGAAGCAAACCGAGCTGCTGCGATCGCTTGCTCAAATCATGACAAAGCCCGGTGCCGGGTAGCACCGCTCGCCTGCCGTCATCGCGCTCAGGATCTGCGCGGGACGATCAGTGCGAGGCCGAGATCAATCGCGAGCGCCAGGACCGCTGCGCCGCCGCCTAAACCGAACAGCACGAGATAGTCGCCCCCGGTCTGCGCATAGATCCAGGAGAAGCCGTAAGCCGCGGCCGCCTGGAACAGCGCAAAGCTGGTGGTGGCATGGCTCCATGTCGCGCGCTGCTGCTCGGTTGCGTGCGGGACCAGCTCGTGGATTCGTCCGAGCACCAGCGGCACGATGCCGGGCGTGAAGCCGCCGACCACGATGCTCGACACGATCAGCGAAACCGGCGCGGTGCTGACGGTCGGCAGCAGCACGGCCGCCGCCTCGATCAGGAAGGCTGCGCGCAGCGCCGGACCGAAGCCTGACCGGTCGCCAAGATGGCCGGTGACGAGCGGGCCGACGATCGCGCCGAGACCATACAGCACCCAGTAGCGCGATCCCGCGGCAATGCCCTGGCCGAGCCCGCGCGCCACGAAATCGACGATGAACACCATGTGCGGCACCAGCGCCACCGCGTCGAGGCCGTATTGGACCAGCAGCGCGCGGGCCGCCGTCGATGCATGGTGGTGCTTCGCGTGATGCAAAGGCGCAGCACTAGCCTTCGTTTCCGCAGGCCAGTTCCACCAGCTTGCGAGGGTGAGCAGGGCGGAGAGGGCGCCAAGACCATACCAGCTCTGCTGCAGGCCTTGTTGCAGCAGCAGCGGCACCAGCGTGCCCGACGCGGCGACGCCAAGGCCGACGCCCGCGAAGATCACGCCGCCGGCGATGCCGCGCCTCGCGGCCGAAATGTGCGGCAGGATGACGGACGCCGCCAGCACCATGATGACGCCGCCGGTGAGACCCGACAGGAAGCGCCAGGCGAAGAACCAGGAGAACGACACCGGGGCGGAGCTGGCAAAGAAAGAGAGCGTTGCGAGCAGCATCATCGCACGCAACGCGCCGACCGCGCCGACGCGGGTGGCGACGGCCCGGGCCGCGAGTGCGCCCGCAAGGTAACCGGCAAGATTCGCCGCGCCGAGATAGACGACATCCGACGCGCTGAACCACTTTGCCGCGATCAGCGCCGGGATCAGAGGCGTGTACGAGAAGCGGGCGAGGCCAAGTCCGACCAGCGAGGCGGACAAGCCCGCCACCGCATATCGCCAAATCTGCCATGATTCCGATCCCGGCCGCTGATGCGGCCGGGTCTCAACCTGCTGCTTCGTATCTGCGTTGGTCATGTCATCCTCCTGCGCGCTCGATCGCGCGCGGATCATCCAGTCTGGGCGGCGCGGCGACGCCGGAATTCCGGCACGGGCAGGCCGCCCCAGCCCCAATTGTCGGTGTCGACTTCCTCGATCACGACGAAGGTGGAATCGAGCGGCTTGCCGAGCACGTCGAGCAGGAGCTGGCTCGATCCCTTGATCAGCGCGGCCTTCTCTTCCGCCGTGAGCGACGCCGCGCCCGGCGTCGTTCCTTCGCGGGTCACTTGAATGGTGACGATGGGCATGGTGTCTCTCCTCTCGCGCTCAGTGGCCGGCGCTCTGGCCGCCGTCGACATGCAGGATCTCGCCGGTGACGAAGGACGCACCCTCGAGATAGAGCACGGCATCGACGATGTCGGACATCTCGCCCATGTGGCCGACCGGATGCAGCGCGCTGAGCTCGGCATGCGTCGAAACCGGATGCATCGGCGACCTGATGACGCCGGGCGCCACTGCGTTCACGCGGATGCCGCGCCTCGCGTATTCGATCGCGAGCGATTTGGTCGCGGCGTTGAGGCCGCCCTTGCTCAGTGAGGCCAGCACCGAGGGCACGTTGGAATTGGCGTGATCGACCAGGGTCGTCGTGATCTGCACGATATGGCCAGAACCCTGCTTCTCCATCTCGGCGATGGCGAGCTGCGTGATGTTGAAGAACCCGGCGACGTTGGTGCCCATCACCGCCGCGTAGTCCTCGGCGGTGTACTGCGTGAACGGCTTTGCGACGAAGATGCCGGCATTGTTGACCAGCGTGTCGACGCGGCCGAAGCGGGCGACGGCTTGCGAAACCACGCGCTCGGCGGTGGCCCGGTCGGCGATGTCGCCGGGAACGGCGAGGACGTCGTCGTCGCCCGACGGCTTGATGGAGCGCGCCGTTGCGACGACGCGATAATTGCGATCGCGAAAACCCTGGACCAGGGCGGCGCCGATGCCCTGCGATGCACCGGTGATGATGGCGACCTTCTGCTCGATACCCATGACGGACTCCTGTTGTTGGGTTTCAGAACCTGTGCCAGCGGCTGCTGGCCTGCGCGCTGAGGTACGCCGCGGCGGCCCGGCTGCGAATACACGTTGTCCGGCAGACACTGTTACGCGGCGCGAACGAATGCCGGATCGGCCGCGGCGGCGGTTGTCGCGGCGCGGGCGAACGCCTAGCTTGTCACCGGAATTTGATGGTGCGGCGGGAAGCGTATGGATCGTCTGGATGCGATGAAGGTGTTCGTCCTTGCGGTGGACGAGGGCAGCCTCGCCGCCGCCGGGCGCAAGCTCGGCCGCTCGCCGGCGGCGGTGAGCCGCGCCATCGCCTTCCTGGAGGAGCGGGTCGGCGCCGAGCTGCTGCACCGGACGACGCGGTCGATCAAGCTGAGCGAGGAAGGCGAGCGCTATGTCGCGATCTGCCGCCGCGTGCTCACCGAGCTGGAGGAGGCCGACGACTTCGCGGCCGGGCCGCGCGCGGCTCCCCGCGGCCTGCTCACCATCACGGCGCCGGTGGTCTCGGGGGAGATGGTGCTGCGGCCGATCCTCGATGCGTTTCTCGACGCCTATCCGACCGTGTCGGCAAAGCTTCTGCTGTTCGACCGCGCGGTCAACCTGATCGAGGAGGGCGTCGACATCGCGCTTCGCATTGGCCATCTCGCGGATTCGGCGATGGTGGCGATGCGGATCGGCGAGATCAGCCGTGTCGTGGTGGCTGCTCCCCGCTATCTAAAGCAGCATCCGCGCATCACCGAGCCCGGCGATCTCGCCAAGCATCAGATCGTGGCGATGGCGCATCTGCCCAATTCCTGGACCTTCGCGCCACAGGCGGGCTCGTCGGCAGCCCGCACGGTTCAATTCACGCCGCGGCTCGTCGTCAACAGCACCTATGCGGCCGTGGCGTCCGCGGTCGCCGGGCGCGGCGTCGCGCGGATGTATTCGTACCAGGTCGCCGAGCAGGTCGCGCGCGGCGAGCTCGAGATCGTACTGGCCGCCGACCAGGATCCGGAGATGCCCGCGCATTTGATCTGCCCGCAGGGGCGGCTCTCGGTGCCCAAGGTGCGGGCGTTCACCGACTTTGCCGTGCCTCGGCTGAAGAAGCAGTTCGCGCTGCTGAAGAAGAGCATCAATGCGCGCTGAGCCGCTGCGCGCCCGGCAATGCGTTGTTTTGCGTATACGGCTGCCGGGCTGAATCGGCGATGCTGCCCTGACGGTTAACGCGGATTTAACGGATGAGTCCTAGCCTGTCTCGGCCGGGGTTACTCGCAAGGCCGAGGTGAGCCCAATGGAAGCCCAGAAGATCGCGGTCGACGCCGTCGTCGCGCTGACCGATTGCGACCGCGACGCCGTCATCGCGTTCATCCGCAGGCTCTATCTCGCCGGCGTAACCGACCCCAAGCGCCTGACCTTCAAGGGTCTCCAGGCACTGGCGCGGGCGTAGTTCGGCTCGTTTCGGCCGGTTTCAGCCCCAGGTTCCGTACCCCCGCTCTCCCCAGCGTGATTGCAACCTACCGGCGAATATCTTGCCGGTCGGGCCGGCTCGGAGTAGATCACGTCCCCGGCTGGGTCACTCGGGAACTGGGGAAATGCTGAAACAGCTTTTTGCGCCGCAACTCGTCATTCTGTATGTACTCGCGGCATCGACAATCTACGTTCACTTCCGCGGCAAGCAACGGCTGCGCTTCGCGCGCCAGCTTGGCGATCACTCGACCTATCTCGCCCCCTACAATGTGCTGATGTATGCGGGCTCGGCGGTGCCGAACAAGCCGGTGATCCCGGTCGAGCAGTTTCCCGAACTCAAGCCGCTCAGCGAGAATTGGGAGACCATCCGCGACGAGGCCGTGCGCCTGTTCGACGAAGGCTTCATCCGCGCAGCCGCCAAGAACAACGACTGGGGCTTCTACTCGTTCTTCAAGAGCGGCTGGAAGCGGTTTTACCTGAAATGGTACGACGACTTCCTGCCGTCGGCGCGCACGCTGTGCCCGAATACGGTGGAGCTGCTCAATTCGATTCCGAGCGTGCACGGCGCGATGTTCGCGATGCTGCCGCCCGGCGGCAGGCTGGGCGCGCACCGCGATCCCTTTGCCGGCTCGCTGCGCTATCACCTCGGCCTCGTCACGCCGAACTCGAACAAGTGCCGCATCCTGGTCGACGGCGTCGAATGCGTCTGGCGTGACGGCGAGGCCTTCATGTTCGACGAGACCTTCATCCACAGCGCGGAGAACGCGACCGACGTCAATCGCATCATCCTGTTCTGCGACGTCGAGCGCCCGATGAAGTTCGGCTTCATGACCGCGATCAACCGCTGGGTCAGCCATCACATCGTCAAGGCATCGGCGACCCAGAACGTCGACGGCGAAAGCGTCGGCGTGCTCAACAAGGTGTTCGGCAAGCTTTACGAGATCCATCTCGCCAGCCGCAAGGTCAAGGAGTGGAACCGCAACGTCTACTACACGCTGAAATACTCGCTGACGGCGCTGATCCTCGGTCTGATCGTGATGTCGGCGTTGCGGTAAACCGAGGTGCGAATGGTCCCCTTGCCGACCGCGAACACCGAGATAGTGCAATTCTTCCGCCAGTGGCTGGAAACCTTCGCGGGCTATGTCCGTGAGGTCGACTACGCTTCGGCGCGGCCGCTGTTTCATCCCGAGGTGCTTGCTTTCGGCACGCACAACGATGTCATCCCGGGCCTCGACCAATGGGTCTCAACGCAATGGGACAACGTCTGGCCGAAGACGGCCGACTTCCGTTTCGTGCTCGAGCAGACCTCGGTTCTGGCATCCCCCGACGGCGCGATGGCAACCGTGATCGCGCCGTGGACGAGCACGGGCTATCATCCCGACGGCAGCGCGTTTCCGCGTCCGGGCCGGGCGACGATGGTGTTCTCCAAAACCGCCGACGGCTGGCTGTGCGTGCATTCCCACATGTCGCTCAATCGCGGTGTGCCGCAGGCGAGCCACGCCAATCGGCCGGTGAAGGCCCGGTAGATGCGATCCGAACAGAAAAGGCCCCGGACATGTCCGGGGCCTTTTCGATTTCGAGATGTCGTGCAGCCTATTCCGGCTGACCGATCGAGACCTTCAGGGTGCCGACGCCGTCGACGCCGCATTCGAGCTTGTCGCCGGGCTGGAGTTGCGACACGCCGGCCGGCGTGCCCGTCATGATGATGTCGCCGGCGGCGAGCTTCACCTGCTGCGAGAGCTGCCAGATGATTTCAGGCACGTTCCAGATCAGCTCGGTGAGGTCGCCCTTTTGCGCCTCCTTGCCGTTGACCGTGAGCCAGATCTTGCCCTTGGCGGGATGGCCGATCTTCGCGGCCGGCTGCACGGCGGAGCAGGGCGCGGAATAGTCGAACGACTTGCCGATCTCCCACGGACGCTCCTTCTTGCGCGAGGCGATCTGGAGGTCGCGGCGGGTGAGGTCGATGCCGACGGCGTAGCCGTAGACATGGTCGAGCGCCTTGTCGGCGGGAATGTTCAGCCCGCCGCTCTTCATCGCGACGATCAGTTCGACCTCGTGATGCAGGTCCTTGGTTAGCGGCGGATAGGGGATGGTGGCGCCATCGGGCACCAGCATGTCGGCGTGCTTGGCGAAGAAGAACGGCGGCGCGCGCTCGTCATTGCCCATCTCGCGGATGTGCTCGAGATAGTTGCGGCCGACGCACCAGATGCGGCGCACCGGATAGCGGCCGCTTTCACCGACGACGGGAAGCGAAGCCTGGGGCGGAAGCGGGATGACGTAGGAGGCGGCGTTCATGAAGCGGTCTCGCTGCTCTTGGGGTAAAGGGAACTCTATGCGGTTGCGCTGATCGGCGCCAGAGTGCCGGCGTCGTGATGTTGCAACCGGAAGAACGAGGCGTAGCGGCCCGAGCGGCGCAGCAGCTCGTCGTGCCGGCCCCGCTCGACGATCTCGCCGCCCTCGACCACCAGGATGCTATCGGCATGCATGATGGTGTGCAGGCGGTGCGCGATCACGATGGTGGTGCGGTTCTGGCAGAGATGCTCGATCGCCTCCTGCACCTGCTTCTCGGACTCGGAGTCGAGCGCGGCGGTGGCTTCGTCCAGCAGGATGATCGGTGCGTTCTTGACCAGCGCGCGCGCGACCGCGATGCGCTGGCGCTGGCCGCCCGAAAGCTGTGTGCCGTGCTCGCCCACCGGCGTGTCGTAGCCGAGCGGGAAGCTCATGATGAAATCATGCGCGCAGGCCGCTTTCGCGGCATCGATGATCTGGTCTTCGGTCGCGCCCGGCTTGCCGAAGGCGATGTTGTTGCGGATGGTGTCGCGGAACAGATAGACGTCCTGGCCGACATAGGCGGTCTGAGCCCGCAGCGACTTGCGCGAGACCGCGCCGGTCGACTGGCCGTCGATGACGATGTCGCCCTGCGTCACCTCGTAGAAGCGCAACAGCAGCCCCAGCACGGTCGACTTGCCGCCGCCGGAGGGGCCGACCAGCGCGGTGACCTTGCCGGGCTCGGCGGTGAAGCTCATGCGGTTGAGGACGGTCTCGCCAGCGCGATAAGAAAAGCTGACGTCGCGCAGCTCGATCCGCGCGTCCGACAGCTTCAGCGCCGGCTTGTCGTCGTCGGAGTGCTCGCTCGCCGGGCTGTCGACGACCTCCAGCAGCATGCGCGCGCCGACGAGCTGGCTGTTGAGGTCGATGTTGAGCCGCGCCAGCCGCTTGGCCGGCTCGGTCGCCATCAGGAAGGCGGTCATGAACGAGAAGAACGCGCCGGGCGTGGCGTTGAGCGCGACCACGCTGTAGCCGCCGTAAAGGAGACAGCCGGCGACCGCGAAGCCGCCGAGCATCTCCATCAGCGGATTCGACCGGTTGGCGACGCGGGCCATCTTGTTGGCGTTGCGCTCGACGATCGCGATGTTCTCGTCGATGCGCTTCTGCATGGTCTCTTCGAGCGTGAAGGCCTTGACGGTGCGGATGCCTTGCAGCGATTCCTGCATCGTCTCCATGATGTCGGCGGTGCCGGTGAACTGGTTGAAGGCGAGGCCCTTGATGCGCTTGACCAGCTTGCGCAGCACCAGCATCGCCGGCGGCACTGCAACGAGGCCGATGAACGACATCAGCGGGTCCTGCCACACCATCACGCCGATCATGGCGAGCAGCATTAGCAAGTCGCGCCCGATGGCGTTGACCAGCATGTTGAGCACGTCGGTGATGGATTTGGCGCCGGCCGTCAGCCGCGCCAGGAATTCGGACGAATGCCGCTCGGAGAAGAAACCGATGCTCTCGCGCATCAGCTTGGCGAACAGCTGGCGCTGGTTGGTGGCGAGGATCGCGTTGGAGATCTTGGTCAGGATCACCATGTGGCCGTAGGTCGCCACGCCCTTGATGAACAGCAGGATCACCGTGATGCCCGAGAACATCGCGATGCCCGGGATGTTCTTGTCGACATAGGCCTGGTTGATGACCTGGCCGAGCACGTAGGTCGCGCCCGCGGTCGATCCGGCGGCAAGCGCCATCAGCGCGAAGGCGGCAAGGTAACGCCGCCAATAGACGATCCCCTGTTCCGTGACCAGGCGGCGAATCAGGACCGCGGCCGTATAGGGATCGTCGGTGATTTTCTTTGGAAACTGGGCCATCCGTAGTCCATTGACGGCGCAGGACAAAGCCTGCCCGCGCGTCAGGGATCGAAGGGCCTCTGTGCCCGCTAAAGCGAGGTTTTTCAAGCCCAATTAAGGGCTTGCGTCCGGATGGAATCTAGGCCGAGACGGCGTGGCGGAGCTCGCCGTGGCGCTCGCGGTACAGCTTGTCCTCCCAGGCCAGCGCATGGGCTGCGATGGTCTCGAGGTCGTCATATTGCGGCTTCCAGTCGAGCAGGCCGCGGATGCGGCTGGTGTCGGCGACCATGGTCATGATGTCGCCGGGCCGGCGCGGGGCGTATTGCACGGCGAAGCTGCGGCCCGAAACCCGGCGCACCGCGTCGATGGTCTCCAGCACCGAATAGCCGCGGCCATAGCCGCAATTAAGCGTCGTCGAGGCGCCGCCATTGCGCAGGTAAGCGAGCGCCGAGCGGTGCGCCTGCGAGAGGTCCGTGACGTGGATGAAGTCGCGGATGCAGCTTCCGTCCGGGGTCGGATAGTCGGTGCCGAACACGTCGATCTTGGCGCGCTGGCCGGTCGCGGCCTCGACCGCGATCTTGAGCAGATGCGTGGCACCGACGGTGGCAAGGCCGATGCGGGCCTGCGGATCGGCGCCCGCGACGTTGAAGTAGCGCAGGGTCACGTATTGCATGCCGTAGGCGGCGGCGACGTCGTGCAGCATGATCTCGGTCATCAGCTTGGACGAGCCGTAGGGCGACAGCGGCCGCGTCGGCGCGTGTTCGGGCACCGGCACCTGGTCAGGATCGCCGTAGACCGCTGCGGTCGAGGAGAAGATGAAACGGCCAATGCCGCGCTTGACCGCGACGTTGAGCAGGTTGCGCGCAGTCATGAAGTTGTTGCGGTAGTAGCCGAGCGGATCGCGCATCGAATCCGGCACGACCACCGAGCCGGCGAAATGGATGATGCTCTCGATGTTGTGCTGGGCGATCACACCCTCGAGCAGGTTCTCGTCGCCGGCGTCGCCAATGAA
Source organism: Bradyrhizobium sp. USDA 3311 (assembly GCF_054062495.1). Lineage (NCBI taxonomy): Bacteria > Pseudomonadati > Pseudomonadota > Alphaproteobacteria > Hyphomicrobiales > Nitrobacteraceae > Bradyrhizobium > Bradyrhizobium sp. USDA 3311. The sequence continues at coordinate 4,519,792 of NZ_JBSSFI010000001.1, forward strand.
CAGCGGCACGCCCTCCGGCAGATAGGCGGAGAAACCGGTGGAGAGATCGTCGATCACGACGACGTCCTCGCCGGCTTCCGCCAGCGCCAGGACCGTGTGACTTCCGATATAGCCGGCGCCGCCGGTGACTAGAACAGTCATTGATCTCACCCGTCTTCGAGCAACGCGCCAAGTTAACGTTTGCGCGGTGAAGAGGGGGTTTCGGCGCGGCTGAACTGGTCACTATGCTTAATGTTGCGTATAGGGGGTCCGCTAAACGGAGCGTGACGTGGCGAATCCCCCGGACGATCTGCAAGTGATCGTGCCAAATCTGCACAGGCGCTATTCCGGGGTCACCGCGACCAACCGGATGGTGGCGCCGCGGCTGGCAAGACTGTATCGCGCGGCGTGGTTCGGCTCCGACGCGCCGGAGGGGATCGCGCGCCTGAGCGGTGCCGATTTCCTCAAGCTATGGCGCCGCAAGACGCCGCTGATCTGGCATGCGCGCCGCAACAACGAGATGATCGCCGGCGTCGTGCTGCGCGCGCTCGGCTGGCCGCTGAAGCTCGTGTTCACCTCGGCGGCGCAGCGGCACCACAGCTGGATCACGCGATGGCTGATCCGCCGGATGGACGCGATCATCGCGACGTCGGACATCTCGGCCTCGTTCCTGAAGGTGAAGGCCACCGTGATCCCGCATGGCGTCGACACCGACGTCTATGCGCCGCCGACCGATCGCACGGCTGCCTTCGCGGAAGCCGCGCTGCCGGGCCGCTACGCGATCGGCTGCTTTGGCCGGGTGCGCGCGCAGAAGGGCACCGACGTATTCGTCGATGCGATGTGCCGGCTGCTGCCGCGCTATCCGGATTTCACCGCCGTCATCGTCGGTCAGGTCACGCCCGAGCAGACGCCCTTCGCGAACGAACTGAGGAAGCGCATCGAGGCCGCCGGCCTGCAGTCGCGCATCGTCATCACCGGCGAGCTGCCGATCGAAGCGGTGCAGCGCTGGTACCAGCGGCTGACGATCTATGCCTTCACCTCGCGCAATGAGGGCTTTGGCCTCACGCTGATCGAGGCGATGGCGGCCGGCAGCGCGCTGGTCGCCGCGCGCGCCGGTGCGGCCGAGCTCGTGGTGGAGGATGGCGTGACGGGCGTGCTGATCCCGACGGGCGATGCCGATGCGCTCGCAGCGGCGCTCGAGCCGCTGATGCAGGACGTCACGGCGGCCACTGCGATGGGCGAGCGCGGACGGGCGCGGGTGCTTGCAAAGTTCAGTCTCGATGCCGAAGCGGCGCGGATCGGCGAGGTCTATCGGCCGCTGCTCTGAGGCGCCGCTGTCGCGTCCCCAAACAAAAACCGCGAAAACAACCCCATGCACAGTAGCCGGTGCCATCGGAATCAATGGCTTGGCGGCGGGGTCGCCGCGCTGCGGATTTTACGAAGCCGATTTGACTCGTCGGGCAAGACACTGGCAGGATGTCATCATCGGCGCAGCCCCAATGGCCTCAAGTCGTAACGCGCGCGCTCGCCTCACTCAGCACCCTTTGCGCGATCGCCACCACCTCCGACGCCGCGATATCGCGCATGCAGCGATGGTCGTTCATCTTGCAGATGGTGCTCTGGCAGGGCTGGCACGACAGGACGCTCTTGTCCTGGACCAGGGTCGCGGCAAGGCCGTTGAGGGGGGCCCAGAGGTAGGGGCTGGTCGGGCCGAAGATGCCCATGGTGGGCGTGCCGAGCGCGGCTGCGATGTGCATCAGGCCGGAATCGTTGGAGATGGCAACGCCCGCCGCGGCCATGGCCAGCACGCCGTTGCGCAGGTCCGTGCCGGTGAGGTCTCTCACCCCCCGGCCGCCGGCCGCGACGATCTCCTGGGCGAGGCCCTTTTCCGCCGGGCCACCGACCACCCAGACCTCCAGCCCGCGCTCGACCAGCAAGCGGGCGGCCTCCGGATAGTAGGTCCAGCGCTTTGAGACGCCGACCGAGCCGGGGGCAAGCGCCACGGCTGCCCCGGCGCTGAGGCCATTGGCCTGCCGCCAACGGACGATGTCCTCGGCCGGGACCCGCAATTGCGGCACCGGCCATTCCGGGGGCAGGGGCGCGCCGTCGGGCTGGGCCAGGGCGGCGTTCTTGTCGATGAAGCGGGGCAGCTTTTTTTCGCCCCAGCGCCAGCGGTTGAGGAGGCCGAACCGGAACTCACCGACGAAACCGACCCGCTCGGGGATGCCGGCCAGCGCGGGCGCGATGGCCGCTTTCCAGGTTCGGGGCAGCACCAGGGCCGTGCCGTAGTTCCGCTCGCGCAGGAGCTTTGCCAGGCCGAACTGGCGGCCAACGGCGAGCCGGCTGCGCGGCAGGTCCCAGACGATGCCAGCGCGCACGCCGGGCATGTAGTCGACCAGCGGGGCGCACAGGGACGTGGTCAGGAGATCGACCGGCCGGTTCGGCCAGCGCTCTTTCAGGACCCGCACCACGGTGTGATTTCGGACGAAATCGCCGATCCACATGTAGGGAACGATCAGGATCGGGCGGGTGTCGCTCCGATCTGCGCTTCCACTAAGTTGCGAATCTCTGTTCATTCGTTAATAGGACCGACGGCGAGCTGATGTGGCGGTTCGGTTAGCCGCTCCGGGCCGGCAGGTAAAGCCGGGAGAGCGCTGGTCCCAAAATGCTTACACTTTGGCAAATGATGCGCTACGGCAGGGATCGGGCCGCAAACATCGGGCAGGGTAGTTGGAATGTTGCTGGTGACCGGCGGAGCCGGTTTTATCGGGTCGAATGTCGTGGCTGCGTTGAACGACGCCGGCCGCAGCGACGTCGCCGTCTGTGATTTCCTCGGCACCGACGGCAAGTGGCGCAATCTCGCCAAGCGCCAGCTTGTGGATATCGTCCCCCCGGCCGAGCTGTCCGACTGGCTGAAGGGCCGCAGGCTCGACGCCGTGATCCATCTCGGGGCGATTTCCGCGACCACCGCGACCGACGGCGACCTCGTGTTCGAAACCAATTTCCGCCTCTCCATGCGCCTGCTCGACTGGTGCACGGCGAATGCGGTGCCGCTGATCTACGCCTCCTCGGCGGCGACCTATGGCGACGGCGAGACAGGCTTTGACGACGACGCCTCGGTCCTTGCGCTGAAAAAACTTCGGCCGATGAACCTCTACGGCTGGAGCAAGCATATGTTCGATCTCGCCGTAGCCGAACGGGTCGCGCGCGGCGAGAAGCTCCCGCCGCAATGGGCCGGCCTGAAATTCTTCAACGTGTTCGGCCCCAACGAGTACCACAAGGGCTCGATGATGAGCGTGCTGGCGCGGCGCTTCGACGACGTCAAGGCGGGCCGCGTCGTGCAATTGTTCAAGTCGCATCGCGAAGGCACTGCCGACGGCGACCAGCGCCGCGATTTCATCTATGTCGACGACGTCGTGCGCGTCATCATGTGGCTGCTGGCAACGCCCTCGGTGTCCGGGCTGTTCAACGTCGGCACCGGCAAGGCGCGCAGCTTCAAGGATCTGATGCTGGCTGCCTATGCGGCGCTCGGGGCGAGGCCCAACATCGAATATATCGACATGCCCGAACAGATCCGCAACAGCTATCAATACTTCACCCAAAGCGAGGTCGATCGCCTCTGCCGCGCCGGCTATAACGGCGGCTTCACGACGCTCGAGGATGCGGTGAAGGCCTATGTCGGGGATTATCTCGACCGGCCCGACCGCTTCCGCTGAGGCTCCAGGATCATGCCGACGCCCATTCTCGATTTCGACGCCCTCGCGCAAACGATCTCAGGCCGCACGGTGCTCTGCATCGGCGACATCATGCTGGACGAGTTCGTCTATGGCGAGGTGTCGCGGATTTCGCCGGAAGCGCCGACGCCGGTCATCGTTGCCCAGCGCAGCGAGATCCATATCGGCGGCGCCGGCAACGTCGCGCGCAATGTCGCCTCGCTCGGTGCGCGCTGCATCTTCGTCGGCCTCGTCGGCGAGGACGATGCGGGCAAGCGGCTCGCGGCCGCGCTTGCGGACCAGGCTGCCATCGAAAGCGTGCTGGTGTGCGATCCGTCGCGGCCGACCACGCGAAAGGTCCGCTTCGTCTCCGAGCATTTCTCCACCCACATGCTGCGCGCGGATTGGGAGCAGGCGCAGCCTGCTTCCGACGAGGTCGAGGCGAAGCTGATCGAGGCGATCCTGCCGCAGATCGCGCGCGCCGACATCGTGCTGCTGTCCGACTACGCCAAGGGCGTGCTGACGGCGCGGGTGATCCGCCACACCATCGACGCCGCACGAAAGCTCGGCAAGCCGGTGATCGTCGATCCCAAGAGCCTGAACTGGGCGATCTATCGCGGCGCGACGCTGCTCACGCCCAATCGCAAGGAATTTGCCGAGGCCACCCGCAGCCGCGCCGACACGCCGCAGAGCATCGTCGATGCCAGCGAGGACGTAATGCGGCTCGCCGATTGCGAGGCGATCCTCGTCACGCAAGGCGAGCACGGCATGACACTGGTGCCGCGCAACGGCGCGGCCGTTCACGTTCCGGCCGTCCCGGTGAAGGTGCGCGACGTCTCCGGCGCCGGTGACACCGTCGCCGCCGCGCTCGCGGTCTCGCTCGCGGCGGGCGCGGACTGGGACACGGCGCTGCGCGTGGCCAATGCCGCCGCTTCCGTCGCCGTCAGCAAGCTGGGCACCGCCATTGTGAGCACAGCCGAGCTGCGGCGAAAGATCCTGCCGCACGCCTATCTCGCGGCCGAGGAGAAGATCGTGCTCGAGCCGGCGGCGCTCGACGCGCAGCTCGCGGAATGGCGCACGCAGGGCTTGCGGGTCGGTTTCACCAATGGCTGCTTCGACATCCTGCATCCCGGCCACGTCAAGGTGCTGACCGCGGCGCGCGGCGCCTGCGACCGCCTGGTCGTGGGCCTCAACAGCGACGCCTCGGTGCGGCGGCTGAAGGGCGCCGACCGTCCGGTCCAGGACGAGCGCGCCCGTGCCGAGGTGCTGGCCGCGCTCGAAGCGGTCGATCTCGTCGTCATCTTCGAGGAGGACACGCCGATCGACCTGATCACCCGGATCAAGCCCGCTGCGCTGGTGAAGGGCGGCGACTACACCCTCGAGCAGGTGGTCGGCCATGAGGTCGTCGAGGCCGCCGGCGGTGTGGTCGTGCTGGTCGACATCCTCCAGGGTTTCAGCACGACGGCGCTGGTGCATCGCGCGCGGGGAGGGGCCAAGTGACGGCACTTGCCCGCGAGACGGCGAGCCAGATGCTGTGGCGGCGCCTGCGCAGCCCGGCGGCCTGGAGCGAGACCGTCGATCTGTTTGCCATCCTCACCGCGGCCTCGCTGCCCTGGTCGACGTCGCTTGCGGGCATCTTCAACGCCCTGATGCTGCTGTGCATGGTGCCGTTCCTCGACGTCCGCGCGTTCGTGCAGTCGCTCAAGCGTCCGATCTGCGTTGCGCCGATCGCGCTGGTCCTGCTCGCGCTGGTGGGAACGCTGTGGTCGGACGCCACCTGGGGCGCGCGTTTCTATGCCGTCAATCCGACCGTCAAGCTGCTCGTGCTTCCGGTCCTGCTCTATCATTTCGAGCGCTCGCGGCGCGGAAACTGGGTGTTCATCGCCTTCCTGGTGTCCTGCGCGCTGTTGTCGGTGATGTCGTGGATCGTCGCCTTCTACCCGGACCTCGCGCTGAAGAGCGACCGCGTTGAACGCGGCATCTTCGTCAAGAATTACATCGACCAGAGCCAGGAATTCACGCTTTGCGCGGTGGCGCTTGCCTATCCGATCGTGATGCTGCTGCGCCAGAAGCGCTACTGGTTCGCCGGGCTGCTCGCGGCGCTGGCGCTGAGCTTCTTCGTCAACATGGCCTTCGTGGTGGTGTCGCGCACCGCGCTCGTCACGGTTCCGATCATGGTCGGCGTATTCGCGCTGCTTCATTTGAGGTGGCGCAGCATCGCGATCATCGCGGCCGCTCTGATCGCCGGCGCCGTTCTCGCCTGGCAGGCCTCGCCGCAATTGCGCAAGACCGCCGACAGGTTTGCCGACGAGTACACGCGCTATGTTGAGAAGGGCGAGCCGACCTCGGCGGGCTTGCGGCTCGAGTTCTGGCGCAAATCTCTCGGCTTCTTCGTTGAGGCGCCGATCGTGGGACACGGCACGGGTTCAACGCGCGGATTGTTCGAGCGCGCCGCGACACCCAGCGGACAGTACCTGGCTTCCGCAGAGGTGATCGGCAATCCGCACAACCAGACGCTGAACGTCGCCGTGCAATGGGGTGTCATCGGCGTCGTCGTCCTCTACGCGATCTGGATCCTCCATCTTCTCCTGTTTCGTGGCGACGGGCTTGCCAACTGGGTCGGCCTTCTCGTCGTCGTGCAGAATATCTTCACCTCGCTGTTCAACTCCCATCTGTTCGACTTCCACGAGGGCTGGATGTACGTCATCGGCGTCGGTGTCGCCGGCGGCATCGTGCTCCAGGCACAACAGGGCGGGGCGAAGGTGGGGGAAGCCGGTTCCTGAGCGGCCGCGCGGCTGGCAAGTCCGGTCGAGATGGGTTATCAGCGCGGTCAGGTTGCACCTAACGGGATATTCATCGGTCGTCGGATGACGCGTCTATCGCATCTCACCTTGCGCAATTTTCTGATCGCGCTCCACGACCTGCTGGCGACCACCGCGGCGCTGTTCGCGGCCTTCTATCTGCGCTTTGAAGGCGGCGACGGCTTCTACGACCGCCTGCCGCTGCTGTTCCAGATCCTGCCCTACTTCCTCGCCTTCAGCGTGGTCGTCTTCTTCGTCTTCAACCTGACCACGACGAAATGGCGCTTCATCTCGCTGCCCGACGCGCTGAACATCATCCGCGTCGCGAGCGTGCTGACGGTTGCCCTCCTGGTACTCGACTACATCTTCGTCGCCCCCAATGTCCGCGGCGCCTTCTTCCTCGGCAAGGTGACGATCGTCCTCTACTGGTTCCTCGAGATCTCCTTCCTCATCGCGCTGCGCATGACCTACCGCTACTTCCGCTATACGCGGGTGCGGCGCCATGCGAGGACCGAGGATGCCGCGCCGACGTTGCTGATCGGCCGCGCCGCCGATGCCGAGGTGCTGCTCCGCGGCATCGAGAGCGGAGCGATCAAGCGAATCTGGCCGGTCGGCGTGCTGTCGCCGTCGAGCTCGGATCGCGGCCAGTTCATCCGCAACGTTCCGGTGCTGGGCGGCATCGACGATATCGAGGACGTGATCGGCGACTTTGCCAAGCGCAACAAGCCGATTGCGCGCCTCATCATGACGCCGTCGGCATTCGAGCCGGACGCGCACCCGGAATCGATCCTGATGCGGGCGCGCAAGTTGGGCGTGATCATCAATCGCATGCCCTCGCTGGAGAGCGGCGATACGCCCCGCCTCACCGCCGTCGCGGTCGAGGACCTGCTGCTGCGGCCGAGCGAGACGATCGACTATGCGCGGCTCGAAGCCCTGATCAGGGGCAAGGCGGTGATCGTCACCGGCGGCGGCGGCTCGATCGGTTCGGAGATCTGCGAGCGCGTCGTGGCCTTCGGCGCCGCGCGCCTGCTGATCGTGGAAAATTCCGAGCCGGCGCTCTACGCGGTGACGGAGACGCTGGCCGCGCAGGGCTCGGCCGCTGCGGTCGAAGGGCGCATCGCCGACATCCGCGACCGCGAGCGCATCATGCGCCTGATGGCCGAGTTCAAGCCGGACATCGTGTTCCATGCCGCAGCGCTCAAGCACGTGCCGATCCTGGAGCGCGACTGGAGCGAGGGCGTCAAGACCAACATCTTCGGCTCGATCAACGTTGCCGACGCCGCCCAGAGCGCCGGCGCCGAAGCCATGGTGATGATTTCGACCGACAAGGCGATCGAGCCGGTGTCGATGCTCGGCCTGACCAAGCGCTTCGCCGAGATGTACTGCCAGGCGCTCGACCATGATCTCTCCGCGGGCAGCGGCGGCGCCAGGCCGATGCGGCTGATCTCGGTCCGGTTCGGCAATGTGCTGGCGTCGAACGGTTCGGTGGTGCCGAAGTTCAAGGCCCAGATCGAGGCCGGCGGCCCCGTGACGGTGACGCATCCCGACATGGTCCGCTACTTCATGACCATCCGCGAGGCCTGCGATCTCGTCATCACGGCGGCGACGCATGCGCTCGGAACGCAGCGGTCGGACGTCTCGGTCTACGTGCTCAACATGGGCCAGCCGGTGAAGATCGTCGATCTCGCCGAGCGCATGATCCGTCTCTCCGGCCTTCAACCCGGCTACGACATCGAGATCGTGTTCACGGGCATGCGGCCGGGCGAGCGCCTGCACGAGATCCTGTTCGCCTCCGAGGAGCCGACCCGCGAGATCGGCGTCGCCGGCATCATGGCCGCGCAGCCGAACGAGCCGCCGATGCAGACGCTGCGCAAGTGGATCGCGGCGCTCGAGCAGGCGATCGCGCGCGACGATCGCGCCACCATCAGGACCATCCTGAAGGATGCAGTTCCGGAATTCGGGTCGACCGCGGCCTGACCATGCAGTCTCAAGGCAAGATCGTCGTCGCGAGCCAGCATTATCCGCCGGATACGAGCACGACCGCGGCGATCATGGCCGAGATTGCCTGCCGCCTTGCCGCAGGCCACGAGGTCGTGGTGCTGTCGGGCTCACCAGGCGCGCTGCCGGCCGCGCAGACCGGCCCGGGCAGGCCGCGCGTCGTCGCGATCAGGAACCGGATGGCGGGGAAGGCGGCGCTGGTGCGGCGCGGCGCCTCCGAGCTGCTGTTCGCGTCGCGTACGTTCCTCGCACTGGTCCGGGAGCTGAAGCGAGGGGACGTCGTGCTCACCGTCACCGCACCGTTCATGCTGCCTTATGCGGTGGCGGCCGCGGCAAGGCTCAAGGGCGCCCGCTCGGCGCTGATCATGCACGACCTCTTCCCCGACGTGCTGGTGATGGCGGGCCTGCTGAAGCCCGGTTCGATGGTGACGCGGACGATGCGCTTCGCCAACAACCTGATGTTCCGCGCGCTCAATGCCGTCATCACCATCGGCCGCGATGCGGAGCGGCCGCTGCTGAGCTATGCCGGCATGAGGCGGAACAAGATCCGCTTCATCCCGAACTGGGCGACGATCGCGCCCGGGCCGCGTCCGCTGTCGCCGGACAATCCGTTCCGCAAGGCGATTCCCGCGCGTTTCGTCGTCGGCCTGTCGGGCAATCTCGGCTTCACCCATGACCCGGAGATCGTGTTCGAGGCGGCGCGCCTCCTGAAGGGCGAGGCGGATATTCACTTCCTGCTCTCCGGCTGGGGCATCGGCTTTGCGCGGCTGCAGCAGTTGCAGGCGGCCGCGAACCTGCCCAATGTCTCCTTCGTGGCGCGGGTCGAGGATGCCGAGCTCGAGGCGTTTTTGGCGGCTGCCAATCTCTGGATCATTCCGTACCGGAAGGACGTTGCGGGGGTGTCGGTGCCGAGCCGGTTCTACAATCTGCTGGCGGTCGGCCGCCCCGTGGTGCTGGCGTCCGAGCCGGAGGCCGAGGCTGCGTTGACGGTGGTGGAGAACGGGCTCGGCTGGGTCGTGACGCCGGGCCGCGCCGACCAGCTCGCCGAGGCGATCCGCGCGGCGTCGCGTTCCGACGACAGTGCCATGGCGGAGCGCGCGGTGAAGGCGGCATCGAAGTTCGACCGCGCCACCGCGATGAACGCCTATGCCGCCCTGGTCGAAGAATTGTTGCGCAACCCGGACCTGTCGGAGCAACGATGAGAGAACGCAAACCGGTCGTGCTGGTCACGGGAGCGAGCGGCTTCGTCGGCGGTCATGTCGTGCCCGCCCTCGCACGTCAGGGATGGTCGGTCCGCCGCGCCGTGCGCAGACCGACCGGTGCCGACGACGAGGTCGTGATCGAAACGATCGGTCCGGAGACCGACTGGCAGGCCGCGCTCGAAGGGGTCGACGCGGTCGTCCATCTCGCCGCGCGCGTGCACCACAAGCACGAGGAGCACGCGGTCCAGCTCTACCGCAACGTCAACATCGCCGGCACGCTGCATCTGGCGCACTCGGCGGCGACGGCCGGCGTGCGCCAGTTCATCTTCGTCAGCACCGTTCTCGTGCACGGCCGCAGCAATGAGGGCCGCGCACCGTTCAGCGAGAAGGACATCCTGACGCCGCGCGGCCTCTACGGCATGTCCAAAGCCGCGGCCGAGGCGGGCTTGAGGACGCTGGCGCCAAGGGCAATTTCGCGCTGCTGACGCGCGCGGTGAGCCTCGGGCTGCCGCTGCCCTTTGCCGCGATCCACAATCACCGCGCCTTCCTGGCCGTGCAGAACCTGTCGTCGTTCATCCTGCGCCGGCTCGCCCATCCCGACCCCGCCAGCAATTTCGAGATCTTCCTGGTGGCGGACAAGGAGCAGGTCTCGACGCCCGAATTCATCGAGCGCCTGGCGAAAGCGTCCGGCAAGAGCCCGCGGCTGTTCGGCATGCCGCCGGACCTGCTCGGCACGCTCCTCACGATGATCGGCCGGCAGGATACGCACGACAACCTGATCGGTTCGCTCGAGCTCAACATCTCCAAGGCGATCGCAACCGGCTGGGAGCCGCAGGTCTCCCTCGACGAGGGTTTGCAGCTCGCGCTGTCGGCTCAGGACGCCTGAGGGCGGGAGAAGCGCCGCAGGACGAAGCCGACGGCGATTGCGCCTGCGAGCAGGCAGGCGATCGTGACCGTGATCGAACCGGCGCGCACGGTGAGGATCGCCAGCAGCGCCAGCACCAGATTGAGCGCGAACACCTCGCCGACCACCTGCGGGACCTTGAAGCCATGGTCGGTCGCGCGCTGGTAAAAGTGCGAGCGGTGCGCCGACCAGAATTGCTCGCGGCGGGCGATGCGGCGAAACAGCGTGATGGTGGCATCCGCGAGGTAATAGGCCGGCAGCAGCAGCGCCGCGGCCGGCTGCCCGTGCCAGGCGAGGTCCAGCAGGCACCAGCCGAGCAGAAGGCCGATCGGCAGGCTGCCGACGTCGCCCAGGAAGACTTTTGCGACCGGCTTGTTGAACGGTGCAAAGCCGAGCATGGCGCCGCACAGTGCCGTGGCGAGCAGGCCGGCGGACGGAGATAGGTCGCCATACCATCCGAGCAATCCGAGCGCGGCCGTTATTGGCACCACCTCCACCACCGTCATGAGGTCGAGCCCGTCCATGAAGTTGACGAGGTTCACGAACCAGACGCCGCCGATGAGAATGAGGATGCGTTCAAAAGCAAGCGGCAGGGCTGGAACGATCCGCAGCGCCTCGGGCGTCGTGAATACGACGGCGGCCACGGCTCCCGCCTGCAACAACAGACGCAGCGCGACCGGCAACGGCCTGATGTCATCGACAAGTCCGACCAGAGCGATCAGCACAGCGGAGCCGATCAGGGGCAGGGGAATCGAGCCGTGAGTCCAGGCTGCCCAGGTTGCAGCCACCAGCAGGGTGGCCGCGACAACCGCGATGCCCGCGCCTTGCGGAGTCGGAATCCTGTGTGACGAGCGTGCGTTCGGACGTGCCAACGCGTAACGTTGCAGCAGCGGCATGCTCCGCCAGGTGATGCAGGCGGAGATCAGCGCAGCCAGCACGGCTGGCGCAAGTGCGAGCAACACCAATCCCGCCGCAGGTCCCGGACCCGAGACGAACGTCGTCACTCCGGCACTCCGATCGGAGCCGACCCTTGTGCGGCCTTCTCCGCGCTGAGGATCCAGACCAGGCCGCCGATCGCGCCGACGATGAAATACACGGCGCCGAACAGCAGCGAGACGTTGACGCCCTCGCTGGCGGCAAGTCCCGCGAAGCCGAACGCCAGGCCCATCGTGGCTTCACGCAGGCCCCAGCCGGCGATCGAGATCGGCATCATCGTGATCAGCATCACCGGCGGCACGAGCAGGAAGACGTCGCTGAAGCGGACCGGAGCGGCGATCGACTGCACGACGCACCAGGCGACGACGGCGGCGAGCCCATGCACGGTCAGGGACAGGATCGCAACGATCGGCCCGCGCCTGCGGCTGAAGATCACGCGGTTCGCGATCACCGCGCAGGCGTGGATGTGATGGGTGGCCCACCACGTCTTCAGCCATTGCCATTTCAGCGCGCCGAAGACCAGGAAGCCGAGGCCGCCCGCGAGCGCCGCAAGATCGACGAGCAGCAATGCCGAGCGTCCATGCGGATCGGTGATGAGGGTGTAGCTCCACGGCAGGCTCGCGACGATGAGGATCGCGAGCGCGACGAGGCCGATCGCGCGATCGACGAAGATGGAGTAAGTGGCCGCCCGCCAGCCGGCGCCGGCGCGCGCGACCAGCCACAGCCGGACCGCATCGCCGCCGATCGCGGACGGCAGGGTTTGGTTGAAGAAGGATCCGATCACGTTGTAGCGCATGGCCCGGCCGAGCTCGAGCGGCGCACCGCATTCGGCGCTGATCTGGCGCCAGCGCAGCACGCCGACGAAGATTTGCAGGAACGTGACGGCGATCGCGATGCCGATCCAGAACAGGCTGGTTACGGTGAAGCGCGACAAAAGTTCGGACAGATCGACCTTGCGCAGCGCCAGGTAGAGCAGCGCTGCGGAAATCAGGATCTTGGCCGTCGACAGCAGGATTCGGCGCATCTCGCCCGCATGAACAGGGTTTGCGAAGATTTGAGGCAACCCGACGCCAGGCGCCGAATTAGGCCGCTTTGGTATGGTCTTGGCGCCGATCTTGCAATAGCGGTTATCATGCGCGGTTATCGTGACCCGTCATGGCGGGCGGCGGGGCTATTGCGACCCCCTCGATGCGGCGGCTAAAGAAGCGCCGCAGGCGATCGAGCTAGGGATCCCTTGGGAACAGGATGATGGATCAGGCGATTTTGGTCACGGGTGCCGCCGGCTTCATCGGCTTTCACGTCGCCCGGCAGCTGCTCGCCGAAGGTCGGCCCGTGATCGGGCTCGACAATCTCAACAGCTATTACGACCCGGCGCTGAAGCAGGCGCGGCTCGAGCTGTTGCGCAGCGATTCCCGCTTCTCGTTCGTCAAGGCCGATCTGGCCGACCGCGAGACCATTGCGGCGTTGTTTGGAGAACACGGGTTTGCCAAGGTCGTGCATCTGGCCGCCCAGGCCGGCGTGCGCTACTCGATCGAGCATCCGCAGGCTTACGCCGATTCCAATCTCCAGGGCTTTCTCAACGTGCTGGAGGGCTGCCGCAACAACGGCTGTCGTCATCTGGTCTACGCCTCGTCATCCTCCGTTTACGGCGCCAACACAAAACTGCCATTTGCCGTGCAGGACCGGACCGATCATCCGGTGAGCTTCTACGCCGCGACCAAGAAGGCGAACGAAGTGATGGCGCAGTCCTACAGCCATCTCTACCGGCTGCCGGTCACGGCCTTGCGCTTCTTTACCATATACGGCCCGTGGGGACGGCCCGATATGGCCATGTTTCTGTTCGTGAACGCGATCATGGCGGGGACGCCGATCCGGCTCTTTAACCATGGCAGGATGCGACGCGACTTCACCTATATTGACGACGTAACCCGTGTCGTGTCCAAGCTGATCGATCGGGTGCCCGCCGATGACCCGGCTGCCGCAAATGCGCCGTCTAAGGTCTACAATGTCGGCAACCACCGCCCCGAGGAGCTGATGCATGTCGTCGGACTTCTGGAGCAGGAGCTGGGTCGGACGGCGATCAAAGAATTGCTGCCGATGCAGCCGGGAGACGTTTTGGAAACGTTCGCGGATGTCGAGGACCTGATGCGCGACACCGGCTTTGCACCGTCAACGCCGATCGAGCACGGGGTTCGTAATTTTGTCACCTGGTATCGGGACTACTTCAAGGTTTGAGATGACGATGGACAAACGCATTATCCCCCTGATCATGTGCGGCGGTGCCGGCACGCGGCTGTGGCCGGCCTCGCGCGAGGTGCGCCCCAAGCAGTTCCTGCCGCTGTTCGGTTCGCGCTCGACCTTCCAGGACACGCTGCTGCGCGTCTCGGACGCCTCGCTGTTCGATCGTCCGATCGTCATCACCAATGCGTCCTATCGCTTCATGGTGCTGGAGCAGCTCGCCGAGATCGGCATCGAGGCCGACGTGATCCTCGAGCCGATGCGCCGCGACTCCGGCCCTGCGATCGCCGCCGGCGCGGTGTTCGCGCAGAACCGCGTCAGTGAGGCGATCGTGCTCGCGCTCGCCGCCGACCACGTGGTGCAGGACAAGGCCGCCTTCGTCGCGGCCTGCCGCGAAGGCCTCACCGCCGCGAGCGCCGGGCGCATCGTCACCTTCGGCGTCAAGCCGGAGCGGCCGGCGACCGAATACGGCTATATCAGCCTGGGCGAGGTGATCTCCGGTGAGGTGCACGCAATCGCGCGCTTCGTCGAGAAGCCGGACGCGGTGAAGGCGGCCGACTACGTCAATTCGGGCTACCTGTGGAACAGCGGCAACTTCATGTTCCCGGCGACCGTCCTGCTCGACGAATACCGCAAGGTCGATGCGGCGAGCGTGGAGGCGGTCTCCAATGCGGTCACCAACGCCGGCCGCGATCTCGGCTTCGTGACGCTGGAGCCCGAGGCGTTCGGTTCGGCGAAGGCGATCTCGATCGACTACGCGGTGATGGAGAAGACCTCGCGCGCGGCCGTCGTGCCGGTGTCCTGCGGCTGGTCCGACGTCGGCTCCTGGCACGCGGTTTGGGAATTGTCGGAGAAGGACGCGCAGGGCAACGCCGCGCACGGCGCCGCCGTGTTCGAGGATTCGCGCAACTGCAACGTCACCACCGATTCCGCGCTGGTCGCGCTCGAAGGCGTCGACGATCTCGTCGTGGTCGCGACCGCCGATGCGGTCCTGGTCTCGCGCCAGAAGGATGCCAACGGCCTGAAGCGCCTGGTGACCAAGCTCAAGGCGGTCGCGCCGAAGGTCACCGAGGAGCATCTCAAGGTGCATCGGCCCTGGGGCAGCTACCAGTCGGTGGACAATGGCGAGCGTCACCAGGTCAAGCGCATCGTGGTCAAGCCCGGCGGGCGGCTGTCGCTGCAGAAGCACCATCACCGTGCCGAGCACTGGATCGTGGTTCGCGGCGCGGCGCGGGTCACCGTCAACGAGACCGTGAAGACGGTGCACGAGAACGAGTCGATCTACATCCCGATGGGCGCCGTGCACCGGATGGAGAATCCCGGTAAAATCATGCTGGAACTCATCGAGGTCCAGACCGGCAGCTATCTCGGGGAAGACGACATCATCCGGATTGAAGACGACTATCAAAGGTCGTAACCAGCAGGCTCCGAATCACGCGACCCGGGCCGAAAGAGCAGTATCTTTCAGCGGCTTAAGGCCCGGAGAACGTGTAACTTTTTGAATCAAATCGTGTCCGGGCCGGAAGCTCTGCATTCGCCACAAATGTGGCGCCCGTGCTAGAAGCGGCCCGGGGATTTGCGGTTGAATCGGGGTTTGCTCAGATGAGTTCCAAAGGGTCAGCACCTGCCAAAGCAGGCTTGCGCGTCGGTGTCGTCGGCGCGGGCGTGATGGGCAGCAACCATGCGCGCGTGCTCGCGGGTCTTCCCGGCGTCACCCTCGTCGGCGTGGTCGATCCCTCGCCGACGCACCTGACGCGCACCACCGAGCTTGCCAACTGCCAGGGCTTCGAGACGCTCGACCAGCTCCTGGCCGCCGGCGTCGATGCCGTCACCATCGCAGCGCCCACCCATCTGCATCACGAGGTCGCGCTCGCCTGCATCGCCAAGAACATCCACGTGCTGGTCGAGAAGCCGATCGCCTCCACGGTCGCCGAAGGCCGTGAGATCGTCGCCGCCGCGCAAAAGGCTGGCGTCACGCTGATGGTCGGCCATGTCGAGCGCTTCAATCCGGCGGTCGCCGCGGTCAAGCAGGCGATCGCGGGTGAGGACATCCTCTCGATCGCGATCACCCGCGTCGGTCCATTCCCGCCGCGCATGTCCAATGTCGGCGTCGTCATCGACCTCGCCGTGCACGACATCGACCTGATCCGCTGGTTCACCGAATCCGACATCGTTGAGGTGCAGCCGCAATTGTCGAGCGCGGTCGCCGAGCGCGAGGACATCGCGCTGCTCCAGTTCCGCACCGCCAACGGCGTGCTCGCCCACATCAACACCAACTGGCTGACGCCGTTCAAGGCACGCAGCGTCACGGTCGCGACCCGCGGCAAATACGTGATGGGCGATCTGTTGACGCGCCAGGTCACCGAGTGCTTCGGCTTCAAGCCCGACGGCAGCTACTCGATGCGGCATCTGCCTGTCGGCCATGACGAGCCGCTGCGCGCCGAGCTGATCGCGTTCCTCAAGGCCGTACGCCACGGCGAGACGCCGGCGGTCACGGGCGATGAGGGCGTTGCCAGCCTCGAGATCGCCACGCAGTGCCTGGAGACGCCGTCGCGTCCCGCCGCGACGTCGCTCGCCCGCAAGGGTCCGCGCCGCGTCGCCGGCTGATCTCCATCCATGTCGGCTTCCCAAACTTCGCAAGACAATCAGCAAGGCGCCATGAACCAGCATCTGCGGTCCGAACCCATTCCCTTCATCGACGTCGGCTCGCAGCGCCGCCGGCTCGGCGCCTCGCTCGATGCGGCCGTCAAGCGCGTGCTCGACCATTGCCAGTTCGTCAACGGCCCTGAGGTCGCCGAGCTCGAGAAGCAGCTCGCGGCCTATTGCGGCGCCAAGCACGTCATCGGCTGCGCCAGCGGCACCGACGCGATCCTGATGGTGATGATGGCGAAGAATGTCGGGCCCGGCGATGCCGTGCTGTGTCCGTCCTTCACCTTCATCGCGACCGCCTCGCCGGTGGCGCGGACCGGCGCGACGCCGGTCTATGTCGACGTGGACGAGGCGACCTTCAACATGAGCCCGGAATCGCTCAAGCGCGGCATCGCGTCCGCCCGCAAGGCCGGCCTCAAGCCGGCAGCGGTCATTCCGGTCGACCTGTTCGGCCAGCCCGCCGATCACGACGCCATCGCCGAGATCGCAAAGGCCGAAGGCCTGTTCGTGCTCGACGACGCCGCCCAGGGGTTTGGCGCGAGCTACAAGGGCCGCAAGCTCGGCACCCTGGCGCTTGCTACCGCCACCAGCTTCTTCCCGGCAAAACCGCTCGGCTGCTTTGGCGATGGCGGCGCGATCTTCACCGATGACGACGAACTCGCGGCGACGCTGCGCAGCATCCGCGTGCACGGGCAGGGCGTCGACAAATACGACAACGTCCGTCTTGGCCTCACCGGCCGGCTCGACACCATGCAGGCTGCGGTCCTGATCGAGAAGCTGAAGATTTTTGACGACGAGATCGCTGCCCGCAACCGGGTTGCCGAACGCTATGAGCGCGGGCTCAGCAACGTGGTCACCGTGCCGCGCCTTAGCCCCGGTAACACCTCGGTCTGGGCGCAGTACACCATCCGCCTGCCCGAGGGGACCGACCGTGACGGCTTTGCCGCGGCGCTGAAGGCCCAGGGCGTGCCGACCGCGATCTATTACGGCAAGTCGATGCATCAGCAGACCGCCTACAAGCAGTATCCGGTCGCCGAGGGCGGGTTGCCGGGTTGCGAGAGCCTGTCGCAGGACGTCATCAGCCTGCCGATGCACGCCTACCTGACCGAAGCCGATCAGGAGCGAATCATCGCCGCCGTGCGCGGGGCGATTGCGGGTTGATCTTGGTTCACCTCTCCCGCTCGCGGGAGAGGTCGGCGCGAAGCGCCGGGTGAGGGTTCTCTCCTCTGGGGGAGTCTTTCTTGTTGAGACACCCTCTCCCCAACCCTCCCCCGCGAGCGGGGGAGGGAGCATACCGTCCTCGCGGTTTGCACCTAGACCTGATCTCGCCATGCTCTAAAACAGACGCATGCTCGGACGCATCTTCACGGTCGGTGGTTACACGCTGCTTTCGCGGCTGACGGGATTTGCCCGCGACATCATGCTCGCGGCGATCCTCGGCGCCGGCCCGGTGGCCGACGCCTTTTTCGTGGCGCTGCGGTTGCCGAACCATTTCCGCGCGATCTTCGCCGAGGGCGCGTTCAACGCCGCCTGGGTGCCGGCCTATGCGCATGTCCATGGCGAGCGCGGGGAGGGGGCGGCCAAATTGTTCGCCGACCGCATCTTCACGCTGCTCTTGGCTTCGCAAGTCGTGCTGCTCATCGCCGCCTGGCTGTTCATGCCGCAGGCCATGAGCATTTTGGCGCCCGGCTTCAGTGAGGATGCCGAGCAGCGCAAGCTTGCGATCGAGCTGACCCGGATCACCTTTCCCTATCTGCTGCTGATCACGCTGGTGACGCTCTATGGCGGCATGCTCAACGTGATGCAGCGCTTTGCCAGCGCCGCGGCCGCGTCGATCTTCCTCAACGTCGCGATGATGATGACGCTGGCAGTTGCCGTCTGGTTTCCGACCGCGGGCCACGCCGCGGCCTGGGGCGTCCTGATCTCGGGCTTCCTGCAATATTTCCTGCTCGCCGGCGATCTCGCCCGCCATGGCGGCCTGCCGCGCTTTGCGCCCTTGAAGCTCGACGAAGACGTTCTCGGCTTCTTCAAGGCGCTGGGGCCGGCGACTCTGGGCTCGATGGGCACGCAGGTCGCGCTGTTTGCCGACACCATCATCGCGACCTTCCTGCCCGCGGGCGCGCTGTCGGCGCTGTATTATGCCGACCGCCTCAACCAGCTCCCGATCGGCGTCATCGGCATCGCCATCGGCACGGTGCTGCTGCCGGAGATGTCGCGGCGCATCACCGCGAACGACCATGACGGCGCGATGAAGGCGCAACGCCGCGCGTTCGACTTCACGCTGCTGTTCTCGATCCCGTTCGTCGCGGCCTTCATCACCGTGCCCGATGCGATCATGCGCGCACTGTTCGCCCGCGGCGCGTTCTCCAAGGCGGATGCCGCCGCCGCCGGCGCCACGCTCGCCGCCTATGCCATCGGCTTGATCCCCTTCGTGCTGATCCGCAGCGCGGTCGCGACCTTCTATGCCCGCAAGGACACCGCAACGCCGGTGCGCGCCTCTCTGACCGGCATCGCCGTCAATGTTGCGTTGAAGGTGGCCCTGATGGGATCGCTGGCCCAGATCGGCCTCGCGCTGGCGACCGCCGTCGGCGTCTGGACCAATCTCTTGCTGGTGCTGTTCTTCGCGGTACGCCGAGGCTTCCTCGTGCCGGACCGCGCCTGGCTACTGTCGCTCGCGAAGTTCCTGCTGACCGGATTGATCCTCGCTGCGGCCTTCTTGCTGATTGCGCGCTTCAGCCCGGCCGCTCTTGCCTCCGTGCACGCCTTCCGGGACGAATTGGCTCTGGTCCTGCTGGCCGTCGGGGGCACGATCGTCTATGCGCTCGCGATCCTCGTTCTGTTCGGCCGCCGCTGGCTGATCGCGCTGGTGCGCGGCTAGGCGCCGGAGCGTAGCACTCGCCTCGAGGGTGTAAGTGACCTCCGCACATCCCTTGATTTTGCACGATTGCTGTGGTACGGTCGCCTCATGATCAAATCAGTGCGCAACATCAACTCGATGCACGTGACCCGCTTCGGCTGGGCCGTGGGAGGAGTCGCGCGCTAGGAATTCGACGACGACATCTTTCCACCAGGCCCCGCCGGCATCGGACGGGGCCTTTTGTTTGGCCACGCTCCCTGCCGGCACAACAGCAGGAGCGTCCCATGCCACCGCAACAGACTAACATCACCTCCGAGACGGGGGGGTGATGCTGCGCGGCTTCGCCTCGACCTCTCCATCGTCTTGAGCCTGCTTAAGCGATATTGGCTTGCATTTCGGGATCGGCGTCAGAGCCCGCGCGTCTCCTTGCAGGCCCTGAGTGACAGGGAACTGATGGATATTGGTCTGACGCGTGGCGAGATCGACTACTTCACGCCTGAACGCGCAGTAGACAGGCTTAGAGATGGCACGGCGGGCCTGTGGGGCCGTGGCGTGATGTAACGGACCATAAATCTCTGCCCATGCGATCCCGCGCCATTACAATAGAAAGGTGGCGATCATGACGTCACATGTTGCTATTGCTCAGGCGGACGTAGAAGTCCGGCGATTGACTGTCGATGACCTGGATCTCTTTCGCGAAATTCGCGCGGAGGCGCTTCAGAAGTACCCTCAAACGTTTGGTTCTCCTGAAGAGGACGAAGGCGGTGAAGCGATGTTGATGGCTTATCGCCATTGGCTCAGCGGCACTATTCTTGGCGCGTTTGAATCCGGGAGCTTGATCGGCGTCGCGGGCCTCTATGTCTCACCCTACAAGAGATCGCAGCACCGGGGTCAAATCTTCACGGTCTATGTAAGAGAAAACGATCAAGGGAAAGGTGTCGGAGATCGGCTCATCAAAGAGATTCTTGCCCATGCCGAGGCACGTGTCGAACAGGTACATCTTGCCGTCTTGTTAACAGCAACCGCTGCAATCAAGATCTACAAGCGGAACGGGTTCGAAGTCTACGGCACCGATCCTGGTGCCATCCGCATCGGGGATATCACGTACGACCAGTACCTTATGATGAAGAAATTCATCCGCTGAATTCGATTTGGCATGGCCTGGTCTGGTCGGAAACCGGGCGCAGCGACGGAGCGCCGAATCCTCGGACCCACGGGAAATGAGCGGACTTCAGCCTTTCCAAGCAAATTCCGCTTACGGATGAACGGTGCTTTTCCCGGCCTGCGATCAACGTTCACGCCTAAAGCCATTTGCCTTGCCACTTTTTCCACGGCAATATGCCGGCAAAACAACCATGAGAACGGGATAAAAAATGGCTGCTCCCATCAAGTTCGGCGTTGGCCAAAGTGTGCTGCGCAAGGAGGATGACGCGCTCATCCGCGGCAAGGGCCGCTATACCGACGATTACGCGCCGCAGGCTGCGCTCCGCTGCTTGATGCTGCGCTCGCCGCACGCGCATGCTAAATACACCATCGATGCGAGCCGCGCCCGTACGCTGCCCGGCGTCGCGCTGATCCTGACCGCCGCCGACGTTGGGGATCTCGGCAATCTGCCCTGCCTGTTCAATCTCGAGACCGATCCCTTCACCGGCCCGCCATACCCGATCCTCGCGAAGGATGAAGTGCGCCATGTCGGCGATTCCATCGCCTTCGTGGTCGCCGAGACCATCGACCAGGCCCGCGACGCGATCGAGGCGATCGAGGTCAAATGGAGCCCGCTGCCGGCGGTGACCGGCGTCGTCAATGCCGTGAAGAAGGGCGCGCCGCAGGTCTGGCCGGACAAGGCCGGCAACGTGCTGTTCGATGTTTCGATTGGTGACAAAGCCGCGACCGAAGCTGCCTTTGCCAAGGCGCATGCGGTCGCCGAGATCGCCATCGTCAATCCGCGCGTGGTCGCAAGCTTCATGGAGACGCGCGCGGCGGTCTGCGAATACGACGCCAAGCGCGACCATCTGACGCTGACGGTCGGCAGCCAGGGCAGCCATCGCCTGCGCGACATTCTCTGCCAGAACGTGCTGAACATCCCGACCGAGAAGATGCGGGTGATCTGCCCCGACGTCGGCGGCGGCTTCGGCACAAAACTGTTTCCGTACCGCGAATACGCCCTGATGGCGGTCGCGGCGCGCAAGCTGAAGAAGGCGGTGAAATGGGCGGCCGACCGCTCCGAGCATTTCATGGGCGACGCGCAGGGCCGCGACAACGTCACGACCGCGAAGATGGCGCTGACTGAAGACGGCAAGTTCCTCGCGATGGATTGCGACCTGATGGGCGACATGGGCGCGTATCTGTCGACCTTCGGGCCCTATATCCCGCATGGCGGCGCTGGCATGCTGCCGGGCCTCTACGACATCCAGGCCTTCCACTGCCGGGTGCGCACCATCTTCACCCACAGCGTGCCGGTCGATGCCTATCGCGGCGCGGGCCGGCCCGAGGCGGCCTATGTCATCGAGCGCCTCGTGGACGCGTGCGCGCGAAAGCTCGACATGACGCCGGACGCCATCCGCCGCAAGAACTTCATCCAGCCAAAGGCGCTGCCGTACAAGACGGCCACGGGCAAGGTCTATGATTCCGGCGACTTCGCCGCGCATCTGAAGCGCGCCATGGAGATCGCCGAGTGGAAGGAGTTTCCCAAGCGCGCCAAGGCGGCCAAGAAGCAGGGGCTCATTCGCGGCATCGGCCTTGCGAGCTATGTCGAGATTTGCGGCGTGATGGGTGAGGAGACGGCCAATGTCCGCCTCGATCCCAATGGCGACGTCACTGTCCTGATCGGCACGCAGTCGAGCGGACAGGGGCACCAGACCGCCTATGCGCAGATCGTCGCCGAGCAGTTCGGCGTGGCGCCGGAGCGCGTCCACGTCCGTCAGGGCGATACCGACGAGATCGCGACCGGTCTCGGCACCGGCGGCTCGGCTTCGATCCCGTCAGGCGGCGTCAGCGTCGAGCGCGCCACGCGCGAGCTCGGGCAAAAGCTGAAGGAGATCGCGGCGCAGGCGCTGGAAGCCAGCGCCGGCGATCTCGAGATATCGGAGGGCGTGTTGCGCATCGCCGGCACCGATCGTTCGATTTCGTTCGCCGATCTCGCCAAGCGGCCGGGCGCCGATCCGTCGAAGCTGAACGGCAGCGCCACCTTCGCCAGCGCCGACGGCACCTATCCCAACGGCACCCATGTCGCGGAGGTCGAGATCGATCCGGCGACCGGCATCATCAAGATCGTCAACTACGTGATCGTCGACGATTTCGGCAAGACGCTCAACCCGCTGCTGCTCGCCGGGCAGGTGCATGGCGGCGCCATGCAGGGCATCGGCCAGGCCTTGATGGAGCAGGTGGTCTACGGGGCCGGTGACGGCCAGCTGATCACCGCGACCTTCATGGACTACGCGCTGCCGCGGGCGGCTGATGGTCCGGACTTCGTGTTCGAGACCGCCAACGTTCCATGCAAGACCAATCCCATGGGCGTGAAGGGGGCGGGCGAGGCCGGCGCGATCGGCTCCTGTCCGGCCGTCGTCAACGCCATCGTCGACGGGCTCTGGCGCGAGTACAAGATCGACCACATCGACATGCCGGCGACCCCGGAACGGGTGTGGATCGCCATCAGCGAGCACCGTCGCCGTCACAGCCTGTAAGCCACAATCCTGCCGCGCGGGAATAAACGCCCCGCGCGGGGTTCTATCCATGGATGGA
The DNA here is from genome assembly GCF_054062495.1 of Bradyrhizobium sp. USDA 3311. Lineage (NCBI taxonomy): Bacteria > Pseudomonadati > Pseudomonadota > Alphaproteobacteria > Hyphomicrobiales > Nitrobacteraceae > Bradyrhizobium > Bradyrhizobium sp. USDA 3311. The sequence continues at coordinate 4,542,810 of NZ_JBSSFI010000001.1, forward strand.
TCGCGACTCCCGTGAAGCGGGTGGAGGGTCCAATCCCAAGGCATTTGCGAGTCGGAGAAACTAACCAATGAAACGGACGATGATTGTCGTGACGACCCTGCTATTGGGCGCGGGCGCCGTGATGGCGCAGCAGGAGGTCGCGGTTCAACAGGATAATCTGATGCGCTCGCAGGCCAAGAGCCTCTATACGGTCATCCTGAAGATGACCAAGGGCGATATCCCCTACGACCAGAAGGCCGCCGACGAGGCGATCGCCAATCTCGAGACCGACGTCGCCAAGATCGCCAAGACCTTCGAGGTCAATCCCAAGCAGGACGTGGTGAACGCGACCTATGGGGCCTCGCCGAAGGTCTGGAAGAACAAGGCCGATTTCGACTCCAAGATCCCGCCGGTGCAGAAGGCGATCGCGCAGGTCAAGGGCAAGATCACCGACGTCGCGAGCCTCAAGGCCGCCTATACCGCGATCAACGATCGTTGCACCGACTGCCACGAGACGTATCGGCTGAAGTTGAAGTAGCCACCTCACTTTTTTCCACGCTCGACCTCGAAGCCCGGATGAGCGCAGCGATATCCGGGAATGGTGACCCCGCATGTCGCTTCGCTCATGCGGCTCCGAGCGTTGCCTCAGCCGGCACGGCCTGCGGGAACCGGTAGTTGCTGCAGGTCCGCAGGTCGGCTAAGCTTTACTTTACGAAGAGTCTCCGTGCTCATTCGTCCTATCGCGCGACTGGCGAGCTAACGTGGAATCGACCACGGTGAAGCGCGAAGGGTTCTGACGCCGATCGCCTGGGCACCAATCTGCTGGAAAAACAGCGTGTTGAGGAGCCCGAGCATGCCGTCATTTCGCAACGAACTGTCCATCAATGATCAAGAGATCGCCGCCGCCCTTGCGGGGGAAGAGCGCCGCCAACAGGACGGCGTCGAACTGATTCCGTCCGAGAATTACACCTACCCGGAGGTGCTTGAGCTGCTCGGATCGGTCTTCACCAATAAATATTCCGAGGGATATCCGGGACGCAGATACTACGGCGGCCAGCAGTATACGGACGAAATCGAGCGCCTCGCACGCGAGCGGGCTTGCTCGCTTTTTCGTGCCGAGCACGCCAACGTTCAGCCTCTTTCCGGATCGCCGATGAATCAGGCCGTCTATCTCGGCCTGTTGGAGCCCGGCGACACCATTCTCGCCATGGACCTGTCCCATGGCGGTCATCTCACCCACGGCGCGCCGGTATCCCACATGGGGCGTTTGTTCAACTTCATTCGCTACAAGACGGCCCCGTCAAACGGCGGCGCGATAGATTTCGACGAATTGCGCGCGATTGCGCGTGAAGCGCGTCCGAAGATGGTGTTGTGCGGTTACAGCTCCTATCCGCGCGACCTGGACTATGCGGCATTCAAGAGTATTGCCGACGAAGTTGGCGCGCTCACGATGGCTGACGTGAGCCACTATGGCGGATTGGTTGCCGCGAATGTCATGCGCAATCCGCTTGATGCCGACTTCGACGTCATGACGACGACATCCCACAAGACACTGCGCGGCCCCCGGGGCGGGATCATCCTATGCCGGAAAGAAAATGCCGCTCGGATCGATGCTTCCGTATTTCCCGGTTTGCAGGGCGGACCTCACATGAACGTCGTGGCCGGGATTGCCGTGACGCTCAAGAAGGCGGCGACCCCGGATTTCAAGGTTTACGCGCGGCAGGTCTTGCGCAACGCGAAGGTTCTTGCCGGAGCGCTGATGGAGCGCGGGATGAAGCTGGTCACGGACGGAACGGACAATCACATGATGGTCGTCGATACGGCAGCGTCCGTCGGACTGGACGGGCGGGCAGCCGAGGATGTGCTTGATGCCATAGCCATCACCACGAACAAGCAAGTGATTCCGGACGATCCGCGGCCGCCGCTCAGGCCGAGCGGTATTCGCCTTGGGACACCGGCGGCGACTACGCGTGGCATGGCAGAACCCGAAATGCGTCGTATCGGCGAGTTCATTGCGGCGGCTTTGCAGGCGAACGGCAACGATGTGGTCGTCGCGCGCCTCAGGTCAGAGTGCGTCGAGATGTGCCGGGCTTTTCCTGTTCCGGGCGTGGTGTCCGGAGCAAATTCTGTTCCGAAGGCCTGACGGATCGTTCTCAGAGTGGTTATCTTCGGTCGAGCCGCCGCGGCGTTGATTCGACCTGCTGGATGCCGGCGCATCTCGCTCCCGATTGCCTCACGATGTTTGGAGTTCCAACGCGCGGCGCGGATCCTAGTCAACAGCGAGACTGGCCATGGTAAAACCCTTTCCGTCGAAGACCCACATCGGCAACCATATGCTGCATCCGGAAACGCTGATGCTGACCTATGGCTATGATCCGCAACTGTCGGAAGGCGCCATCAAGCCGCCGGTGTTCCTGACCTCGACCTTCGTGTTCAAGACCGCCGAAGACGGGCAGGACTTCTTCGACTACGTCGCCGGCCGGCGCGAGCCGCCGGAGGGGATGGGCGCGGGCCTGGTCTATTCGCGCTTCAACCACCCCAACAGCGAAATCGTCGAGGACAGGCTCGCGGTCTATGAGCGCACCGAGAGCTGCGCGCTGTTCTCCTCCGGCATGGCGGCCATCGCAACCACGATCCTCGCCTTCGTGCGCCCCGGCGACGTCATCCTGCACTCCCAGCCGCTCTATGGCGGGACGGAAACCCTGCTGACCAACACGCTTGCGCGCCTGTCGATCGGCGCTATCGGCTTTGCCGACGGCATCGACGAGGCGGCGGTCAAGCAGGCCTCGGAGGAGGCGATGGGCAAGGGCCGGGTTTCGATGATCCTGATCGAGACCCCGGCCAACCCGACCAATGGCCTCGTCGACGTCGCGATGATCCGCCGCATCGCCGACGCGATCGGAAAGGCCCAGGGGCATACGCCGATCATCGCCTGCGACAATACGCTGCTCGGGCCGGTGTTTCAGCGGCCGATCGAGCATGGCGCGGACCTTTCGCTGTACTCGCTGACCAAATATGTCGGCGGTCACTCCGACCTGATCGCGGGCGCCGCGCTCGGCGCGAAGGCGATCATGAAGGGCATCAAGGCGCTGCGCGGCGCCATCGGCACCCAGCTCGATCCGCATTCCTGCTGGATGATCAACCGCTCGCTCGAGACGCTGAGCCTGCGCATGGAAAAAGCCGATGCGAATGCGCGCCTCGTGGCGGCTTATTTGCGCGATCATCCCAAGGTGGCCAAGGTCCACTATCTCGGTCATCACGAGGAGGCATCGCCGGCGGGGCGTGTGTTTGCGAGGCAGTGCCTGGGGGCGGGATCGACGTTCTCGTTCGACATCGCCGGCGGCAAGGAGGCCGCGGTCAAATTCCTCAACGCGCTGCAAATCCTCAAGCTGGCGGTGAGCCTCGGCGGCACGGAGTCGCTGGCCAGCCTGCCGGCGACGATGACCCATTCCGGCGTTCCCGCCGACATCCGCCAGAAGATCGGCGTGCTCGATTCCACGATCCGGTTGTCGATCGGCATCGAGAACCCGTCGGATCTGATCGCGGACCTCGCGCAGGCGCTGAACGCGGCTTGAGCGGGGGGATCAAAGCGGATTGGACGCGCGGCATGCCGACATGATCGCCGCGGCAGCCTCGTTGCTCTGCGCGCCCGAGAGCTGCCGCACGAGGCAGACGTAATAGCCCTTGCTGGATGCGTTCAACAGGGAATCGCCGTTGACGACGAGCCAGTTGCAGGCGGAGCGGATGTACTGCACGGCAAGGGGCGATCGTGTATCGCGGATTGCGGACAGCTCGCATTGAGCTTGCTTTTCCATGTCGCTCTGCGCGAGCACCGGTCCGAAGAAGCAAAGAAACGCTCCGGCGGCGACGAGGCCTGGCACAACGTGCCACGGCGCGCGCGCCGATCTTCTGATGCCGGCGTCGCCGGGCCGATCGAGAACGCTGGAAACGAGCCGCACGGTGCCACTCTGGAGATTGGTGAGGCCGAAGTTTACGGCGGAACGCGCGAGGCTGGCAAGGCACGAGGTTCGGACATTCCCGCACGTTAAGGTCCTCGCCCGAATCGAAAAGGCCGGACGCTCCCTCCCTGCGTCCGGCCTTTCCGCGACGAAGCCGCGTTTTCGCTTACTTCGTCACCTGGCCGCGGATCTCGCCGCCCGGGTTCGCCGCCGTGTGGATGTTGACGTAGAGCTTGCCGGCCAGCAGATCGGCGGCCTGCGCGTCGGTCAGCGTCGCAGAGCCCTCGACCGGGCTCGACGTCGCATTCGGGATCGCGATCGCTACGCCGGCGTTCTTGCCGGCCTCGGCGGGCCCGTGGAAATGAGCGGCGGTGGCGGGGCCGGAGAGGCCGGAATAGGTCACCTTCCAGGAGAGCTTCTTGCTGGCGGCGTCATAGTCGAGATCGGCCGTTCCGGTGCCGCTGGTGGTGGTGGCGGGCACCTCGGACTTGCCGTCCAGCGTCGCCTTCAGTTTCTCCGCGCTGGCCGGGGCGGCGAACGCGACGGCAGCTCCGAGTGCCAGCGTGGCAAAAATTGCTTTGTTCATGGGTCTCTCCCTGTTGACGTCTGATTGCGGTCAACTTGCAAACAGTGCGCGCAGGAGTTTATTCCCGGATCGAGCTCAAACCATCTAAATTATTCGTGGCTGGAGCGGCCACCGGCGAATCCGTAAGTTCGGCCGATCTCCACGGGATACCTCGATGCTGCGACGAACAATTCTTGTCATGCTGATCGCTGCCGTTGCAGGCTTCGGCGTCTATTGGTGGCTGACGGCGCCGGCCGCATCGGCCGTGCCGTTGCCATCCCGGGCGCCGGATCTTGCCAACGGGCAGGAGATCTTCAATGCCGGCGGATGCTCCTCCTGCCATGCCGTGCCCAACCAGCCCGACCGCTTGCGGCTCGGCGGGGGCCTGGCGTTCGGCTCGCCATTCGGCACGTTCTACGTGCCCAACATTTCCCCCGATGCCGCCGACGGCATCGGGCGCTGGAGCGAGACCGAATTCGTCAGCGCCGTGATGCGCGGCGTGTCGCCCGAGGGCCAGCACTACTTCCCGGCATTTCCCTACACGTCCTATCATCTGGCGAAGGTGGAGGACGTTCGCGATCTCTTCGCCTATCTGAAGACGCTGCCGCCGGTGTCCGGCAGGGTGCGCGACCACGACCTGCCGTTTCCCTTCAACATCCGCCGCAATGTCGGCATCTGGAAATTGCTGTTCATGCAGAGCGGGCCGTTCGTCGCGGGCGCGACGCACTCGCCGCAATGGAATCGCGGCGCCTATCTCGTCAACGGCTTCGGCCATTGCGCGGAGTGTCACAGCCCGCGCAATCTGCTCGGCGGCATCATCACCGCGCAGCGTTTCGCCGGCGGGCCCAATCCGGAAGGCGAGGGGTGGGTGCCGAACATCACGCAAAAGGGCATCGGCGAATGGAGCGTGAAGGATATCGCCAATTTCCTGAAGACCGGCGAATTGCCCGAGGGCGACAGCGCCGGCGGCGCGATGGCGCGCGTGATCAAGAACACCTCGCAATTGTCGGATGAGGACATTGCGGCGATGGCGGATTACCTCAAGTCGCTGCCGCCGGTGGACGGACCGCCGCGCCCGAAACGCAAGGATGCTGGTTAGAGGCTAGCTCGCGCCGAACGCCTTGAAGGTGATGATGGTGAGCGTGTCCTGGATGCCGGGCAGCACCTGCACCTTTTCGTTGATGAAGTGGCCGATGTCGGTGTCCTTGTCGACGTAGAACTTCACCAGCAGGTCGTAATGGCCGGCCGTGGAGTAGATCTCGGAGGCGATCTCGGCTTCGGCGAGCGCATTGGCGACCGTATAGGACTGGCCGAGCTTGCATTTGATCTGGACGAAAAAGGGAACCATTGCAGTCACTCCGAAGGCATATCTGGCGGCTAATAGGCCAAAACCGGGGGGGCTTGGCAAGCGAACTTGCCGCCTCGTGGCTGCCGGAAGGATTGGTCCTGGCCAAGCCCCTCTACAAGGCCCTCTAGGAGGGCAGGGGCGCGCCGGCAAACGCCTCCCTGAGCCGCCGGGCCAGCTCGGCATTGCGATAGGGCTTGGTCAGGACGATCGATTGCGCGTGCGCGCGGCCCTGCTCGACCAGCGTCTCCAGGGCATAGCCGGAGGAGAACACGACCGGGAGTCCGGGCCGGATGCGCCGGGCCTGGTCGGCGAGCTCCCAGCCGCTCATTCCGCCGGGCATCACGATGTCGGTGAACAGGAGGTCGATGGCCGGGTTGGTGCGAAGCTGCTGCAGGGCCTCCTTGCCGTTGACGGCCGCGACCACGCGATATCCCAGCGCCTCCACGCGCAGCGTGACGGAGGAGCGGACGAACGGATCGTCCTCGGCGACCAGGATCGTTTCGTGCCCCCGGGGCGCAGCCTCCTCGCGCGCCTCGATGTCGGCGAGCGACTGCTCGCCGCCGGCATGCGGCAGGTAGATGCGGACCGTCGTGCCGAGGCCCGGCTCGCTGTAGATCGAGACGTGTCCGCCTGATTGCTTGGCGAAGCCGTAGACCATGCTGAGGCCGAGGCCCGAGCCCTTGCCGACCTCCTTGGTGGTGAAGAACGGCTCGAAGGCGCGCTCGATGACGTCAGGCGTCATGCCCTCGCCGTCATCGGTGATCGAGATCAGGGCGTAGCTGCCGGACTCCACCTCCGGATGCTGGACGCGATAGTGCTCGTCGATCGCGGTGAGCTCGGTGCTGAGGGTGAGATGCCCGCCCGCCGGCATGGCGTCCTGCGCGTTGAGCGCGAGATTGAGCACGGCGGATTCGAGCTGGGCGCGGTCGGCGAAGGCGAGGATGGAGCCGGCGCCGAACGCCGTCGTGATCTCGATGTTTTCGCGCAAGGTGCGCTTGAGCAGCTTGTGCATGGAGGTCAAGAGCTCGCGGCACTCGATCGCGCGGGGTTGCAGCAATTGGCGCCGGCTGAACGCCAGCAGCCGCTGCGTCAGCTCCGCACCGCGTTCGCCCGACTGGCAGATGTCGTCGGCGAAGCGCCTGAGGTCGGGACGGGCCCTGAGCTGCTCGCTGAGAAACTCCGCGTTGCCGATGATGACGGTGAGCAGATTGTTGAAGTCGTGGGCGATGCCGCCGGAGAGCTGGCCGACCGTCTCCATCTTCTGCGCCTGCTGGAGCTGCTGCTCGGTCAGCTTGCGCGTGGTCAGGTCGTGGACGATGCCGACGTAGATCAGCTCGCCGTCCTGCCACGCCTGGCCCACCGACAGATCCATCGGAAAGGTCGATCCGTCCTTGCGCACACCGGCGGCTTCCCCGGTTGCGATGCGCAGCGTATGACCCGTGGATGAGGGCCTCTCCTCATTGGACATTAGCATACCGATGTCGAGATTCATGACCTCGTCGGCGCGATAGCCGAACAACCGTTCGCAGGCGGGATTGAACAGGAGAATGCGGGCTTGCGCGTCGAACAGGATGACGCCGTCGACCGCGGTCTCGACGACGGCGGTGAGGCGTGTCATGCTCTCGCGCAGCGCGCGCTGGGCTTCACGAACCTGGCCGAGGAGCTGGGCCGCATCCCGGTTCTTGCTCTCCTCCTCCTCGAGCGCGGCCTGGACCTGCCGGAGCTCGAACGGCGAGGGGATGGTCAGGATCTTCGGCAGAAGCGGCCAGAGCGCTCCCGCGGTGATGACCGACGCCACGGCGGTGAGCGCCTTGACGATGCCCTCGACGCCGTAGACGGGCACCCAGAGCGTGTAGATTGACAGCACATGCGTCAGGCCGCACGCCATGATGAAGACGGCGAACGCCCAGAAGACCCACCCGAATTCGAGGTCGCGCCGCTTGGTGACGAGGATCGCGAGTGCAAACGGGATCGAGAAATACGCAAGCGCAATGCAGGCATCCGAAACGACATGCAGCCATATCAGCTCGGGCTCCCAGAGCAGGCAGATGCCGTGCGGGGAGAGCATCGAGGAGTCGAGGATACGTTCGAGGTAGGCCAACATGTGATTGCTTCCCGAGAGGATTGCGGCCGGGGCCGGCCCGCAACATGGCATCGCTGGACGAATCCGCCAATAAACGTCTCACTCGCCGGGATGGGCGCCAAGGCCGGGCTATGCCGAAGGCATATTTTCGCGGGATGTGCACACTCGCGGGACGACAAGGCGGCCGGGCCTTTATCCGGCTGATTCGCCGGGGCCGGACCGGCATAGGTTAGCTCGTCGCGGCGCCCGCGGCCGGCCCGGCTTGCTGGCGCATCCGCGGCACGCTAGGACAGGCATGGCGGTGTCCCTCTCAAACCAATGTATCCGGCGATGACGACGCCCGTGGCTCTCACCATTGCAGGTTCCGATTCAAGCGGCGGCGCCGGCATCCAGGCGGATCTGAAGACCTTCGCGGCGCTCGGCGTCTACGGCGCCTCCGCGATCACGGCGCTGACGGCGCAGAACACGCGCGGCGTCACCGGCATTCATGCGGTGCCGGCTGATTTCGTCACCGCGCAGATCGATGCGGTGTTCTCCGATCTCGACGTCGGCGCGGTGAAGATCGGCATGGTGGCCCAGGCCGCCAGCATCGATGCGATCGCAGCCGCGCTGGCGCACTGGAAGCCGCGCCATGTGGTGCTCGATCCCGTGATGGTCGCGACATCGGGCGACCGCCTGCTGGCGTCCGAAGCCGTGGAAGCCCTGCGCATGCGACTGATGCCGCTGGCCTCGGTGATCACGCCGAACCTGCCGGAGGCGGCAGCTCTCCTCGGCGAGCCCGCCGCGGCCAGCGAGGCCGGGATCGAAGGCCAGGGGCGCCGGCTGCTGGCGCTCGGCTGCCGTGCGGTCCTGATCAAGGGCGGACACGGCGAGGGCGCCGAGAGCATCGACTATCTCGTCACGTCCGAAAGCACGATCGCGCTCGCCGCGCCCCGCGTCGCGACCAAAAACACCCATGGCACCGGCTGTTCGCTGTCCTCCGCCGTGGCAGCGGGTCTCGCCAAGGGCGAGACTCTCGAGCAGGCGGTGCGCAACGCCAAGGCCTGGATCAGCGCCGCGATTGCCGCTGCCGACCGCTTCGGCGTCGGCCACGGCCACGGGCCGATCCATCATTTTCACAAATTTTACTGACGCCGGCTTCGAGCTGCGCGCCGGCCCCGGCCGTTAACCAACAAGGCGACGGGGACCGGGCTTTTGCGGACAGCCATGGCCGCTTCGTGTCGCCTGATTGTCGCATGCGACTGATATTCGCGGGGAGGGCGAGGCGAGGTTTGATTCGTATCTGAGGGTGCCTCAAAGGTTCAATCGGTCATCCCCCTGTCACGGGATATTGTTACAGGCTGTCGCATGGGAAGCTACGATGTGAGTGACGAAAGCCCTGAAAGGCGCTTTCGCACCTTGTTCATCTCCGACGTTCATCTCGGAGCCCGCGGTTCACAAGCCGACCTTCTGTTGGACTTCCTGCGCTACCATGACGCCGAGACGATCTATCTCGTCGGCGACATCGTCGACGGCTGGGCGCTGAAATCGAGCTGGCACTGGCCGCAATCGCATAACGACCTCGTGCAGAAGCTTTTGCGCAAGGCGCGCAAGGGTGTCAAGGTGATCTACATCCCCGGCAATCACGACGAGTTCCTGCGCAACTATTACGGTACGCATTTCGGCGGCATCGACGTGGTCGAGAACACCGTCCACACCGGCGTGGACGGCAAGCGCTATCTCGTCATCCACGGCGACATCTTCGACCTCGTGGTGCAGAACGCGCGCTGGCTCGCCCATCTCGGCGACAAGGCCTACGACTTCGCGATCCAGATGAATCGCTTCGTCAACTTCTTCCGGCGCATGTTCAAGGTGCCCTATTGGTCGCTGTCGCAATGGGCCAAGCAGAAGGTCAAGAACGCCGTCAACTATATCGGCGCGTTCGAGCAGGCGCTTGCCGCCGAAGCGCGCCGTCACGACGCCGACGGCGTGATCTGCGGCCACATCCACTATGCCGTGATCCGCGACGAGGCCGGCATCCGCTACATGAACTGCGGCGACTGGGTGGAGAGCTGCACCGCGCTGGTCGAGCACGACGACGGCCATTTCGAGATCATCACCTGGGCGGATCAGGCGCAAAAGCCGGCGGCCGTCCCGCAGGTCGCAGCAAGGGCCGCTTGATGCGCATCCTGGTCGCGACCGACGCCTGGCACCCGCAAGTCAACGGTGTGGTTCGGACGCTAACCAAGCTTGCTGACGCCGCCAAAGGGCTTAACGTTGAAGGTCTTAGCGTTGAAGGTCTTGGCGTCGAGTTCAATTTCCTGACGCCGCAATCGTTCCGCACCTTCGCGATGCCGAGCTATCGCGACGTGCGGCTCGCGATGCCGCGTCCGGCGCGGATCGCCAAGCTGATCGCGGAAGCCCGTCCCGACAGCATCCATATCGCGACCGAAGGGCCGATCGGCCTGATGGTCCGCCGCTATTGCCGCCAGCGCAAGCTGCCGTTCACGACCAGCTTCCACACCCGCTTCCCTGAATATGTCCGCGCCCGTGTGCCGGTTCCGGAATCCCTGATCTGGCGGGCGCTGCGTCGCTTCCATGCGCCCAGCCGCGCCGTGATGGCGGCGACCCCGGCGCTCGCCCGCGAGCTGACCGAGCGCGGCTTTGCCAATGTCGTGCTGTGGCCGCGCGGCGTCGACACGCATCTGTTCCATCCCCGCGCGATCGATCTCTGCCTGCCGACCCCGGTGTTCCTCTCGGTCGGCCGCGTCGCGGTGGAGAAGAATCTCGAGGCGTTCCTCGACCTCGAGCTGCCGGGCACCAAGGTGGTCGTCGGCGACGGCCCGGCGCGGGCTTCGCTCGAAGAGGCCTATCCCGACGCGATCTTCCTCGGCGAGAAGCACGGCGAGGCGCTGGCGGACATCTACGCGGCCGCCGACGTCTTCGTGTTCCCCAGCAAGACCGACACGTTCGGCCTGGTCCTGCTCGAGGCGCTGGCAAGCGGGCTGCCGGTCGCGGCCTTCCCGGTGAAGGGCCCCCGCGACGTGATCGGCGATGCGCCGGTCGGGGCCCTCGATCACGATCTGCGCAATGCCTGCTTCACCGCGCTCGGCATCTCCCGGCAGGATTGCGTCGAATTCGCTGCCAATTACACTTGGGAAGCCTCGGCGAGGGCCTTTATCGACAGCATAAAGGCGGTCGGCGCGGTGCTGCCCGGCCGGAACGGCGCGGAACAGCCACGCTTCGTCGCCTGAAGAAGAAAAATCCTCGCGGGGAGGTGTCTTGCCCGTCGCTCAATGGGCGCGATAAGGTTGAGTATGACCGAACAGCCCCTTCCGATCGGCCCCGCCGATATCGATGCCGCAGCACGCGTGATCGCGCCCTTCGCCATCCGCACCCCGCTGTTGTCCTTTCCCGTGCTCAACGAGCGCGTCGGCGCAAAAGTGTTCCTGAAGCCGGAGATGCTCCAGCGCACCGGCTCCTTCAAGTTCCGTGGCGCCTTCAACAAGGTCGCCTCGATCCCGCAGGACAAGCGCGCCGGCGGCGTCGTGGCCTTCTCCTCCGGCAACCATGCCCAGGGCGTGGCGGCCGCGGCCAAGATCCTCGACATGCAGGCGACCATCGTGATGCCCGCGGACGCGCCGCTGTCCAAGCGCGAGCGCACCAAATCCTACGGCGCCGAGGTCGTGCTGTACGACCGCGATCGCGACGACCGCGAGGCGATCTCGCGCGGCATCGCCGAGAAGCGCGGCGCGACGCTGGTCAGGCCGTATGACGATCCCTTCGTGATCGCTGGCCAAGGCACCGCCGGCCGGGAGATCGCGGACGACATGGCAACGCTGGGCCTTAGCCCCGACATCGTGGTGGCACCGGCCTCCGGCGGCGGCCTGATCGCCGGCGTCGCGACCGCGATCAAGGCGCGATATCCGCTGGCGCAGGTCGTGGTTGCCGAGCCGGAGGCGTTCGACGATCACGGCCTTTCGCTGACCGCCGGCCATCGCGAGCCGCATGGGCCGGCGGGCCGCACCATCTGCGACGCGCTGATGGCGCTGATCCCCGGCGAGATGACATTTGCGATCAACAGCAAGCTGCTCGCGCGCGGCGTCACCGCATCGGACAAGGAAGTCGGTGCGGCGGTGGCGTTCGCCTATCGCGAGCTGAAGCTGGTGGTGGAGCCGGGAGGGGCCGTCGGCCTTGCCGCGCTGCTCGCGGGGCGTCTCGACGTCGCCGGCAAGAACGTCGTCATCGTCCTCTCCGGCGGCAATGTCGATGCCGATCTGTTCGCCGAGCTCGTGGCCTGATTCTTCTCGCCTTATTTCCTGACATGCGTAGGGGCGGAGCATCACTGCTCCGCCCCTTTGTCGTCTGCGCTTCTTGCCGCGATCAGTGCATGAAGCCGCGGAGATTGTTGCCGCCGCTCGTGGCGGGCGCCTGGTTCATCGACTGCCGGAAGTTGTTGCCGCCGTTGTTGACCATGCGGTTGGTCGTATTGAACTGCGGGCGGTTGTTCTGCTGGGTGTTCTGGACCTGCACCTTGTTCACCGGGCTGTTGTTGAGATTCACGCCGTTGTTGATGCGGATCGGGTTGTTCTGAGTCTGAATATTGACCGGCTTGGTCTCGAACGTTGAACCGCCCTTACCGACATTCACCGGCATGCTCACGATCTTGCCGGGGGTGCCGGTGCCATTGCCGGCGTTCGGCGTGTTGTTGGTCGCGGGCAGCGTCACGATCTTGCCGATGCCGCCATTGTTGTTGGTGGTGTTGGTCGGCGCTGGCAGGGTGACGATCTTGCCCGGGGGCTGCGACGGCGTGCCGTTCGGCTGGTTGTTGCCGGCCGGCAGGTTGACGATCTGGCCGCCATTGCCGAGCTTGCCGATGACGTTGCCGTCCACGGGCTTCTGCACGACCGGCAGATTTCCGTTGATCTGACCACCGCCATTGCCCTGCTGCAGCGGCATGTATTTGGGCTGGCCGAGATTGCCGATCTTGAAGGTCGGCGCAATGTTCTGCGGGGCCATGAACTTCGTCGCCTGCATCAGCGGGATCAGCTTCGGCTGCGCGGCGAGCTTCAGCGCGGACACGGCGTAGGGGCTGTTGCCATAGCTGTCGTAGAAGGTCTGGTAGCCGAGCGGCGAGTTCGCGAGCACCGCCTTGTGCCAGGCCTGCGTGAGCAGGAGGTTGTTGAGCAGCCAGCGGATGTGATCGCACAGCGGGTCGTGCGGGTACATCTGGATGAACTCCTGATAGTACTCCGGCCGTCCCTCTGACACGACGTAGTCATAGGCCTGGCGCGTCGAGCGGCTCGGCAGGTTGGAGGCCATCTGCACGACGGGCGCATTCACGGGGGCGCGGCTGGCTGCGACGGCGGTGTCGCCGAAGAAGGTGAAGTCCGACGTCAGCGAAGAGCTCTCCCACGGGATCTGCGCACCGCTCGTGGTCTGGTTCACTGCGAGGCGCACGCGCTTGAACAGCTGCTCGATCGGCACGTTGGGCTCGCGCGCGACGTTCAGGAAGGCCTGGGTGTAGGGGCTGTGGCCGCCGGTGCCGTCGAGTGCCTCGGCGCCCGGCGCGGTCGAGTAACCCACGATCGAGCCGTTCGGCGCATCGACGATTGCCAAGCCGCGGCCGGCATCGTTCACGGAGGGGAAGGGGTTGTTGCGGCAGGCATCGAGGATGACGATGCGCATGCGGCTCGGGATCGTCTCCAGCGTCGACATCACGTCGACCAGACGCACCGAATTGTTGACGAGCTCGGTCGGGCTCGAGACCCTGGCGTCGACGGGAACGAGATAGTTCTCGCCGGCGAGCTGCACGCCGTGACCGGCGTAATAGACCATCGCCACCGTGTTCGGACCGCGCGCGGAGACTTTGGCGGAAAAGTCCTGCACCACGCGGAGCATGTCGTTCTGCGTGAGGTCGGTCGCGGCGACCACCTCGAAGCCGGCCGAATTCAGGAACTTCGCCATCGACTCGGCGTCGTTGTCGGGGTTTTGGAGCTGCGGCGCGTTCTGGTAGTTCGAATTGCCGATCACCAGCGCCACCCGCTGCTCAGGGCCTTGCAGCGCGGTGGGGGCCGGCTCGACCGGGGCGACTTGCGCGGAAACAGGCCCGCAGGCAAAGCCGAGCAGGCTTCCCAGGAGGCCTGCAGTCATCAGGAAAGGCTTTAGGCGGAACATGGCGTGCTCCTCTGGCACTGATCTCGATGCGAGATTGGTTGCGAGGAAGCCTGGCCGCGTTCGAGCCCGGGGTCCGTGATCCCTGTCACCATGGGTGGCAGCGTGATCTGAATCACGCTTGGAACCTGCTATGGTGAATGGCCGGTTTCGCCGGCGAAAGACAAGCCTTCAGGGGAAATGCCGTCACATGCTGAAATCGATCGATCCGATCCTGACGCCCGACCTGCTCTGGCTCCTGGCCTCGATGGGCCATGGCGACGACCTCGTTTTCGTCGACGCCAATCATCCGGCAACGCGTATCGCCGCTGCGACATCCTCGCTGCGCCTGATCCAGCTGCCGGGCATGCGCATGGAGACCGCCGCCCGCGCCATCATGTCGGTCTATCCGCTCGACGATTTCGATCCTGATCCGGTGCGCGTGATGATGCCGGTGGACGATCCCGATCGCGTGCCCGACGTGCAGCGCGCGGTGCTCGCGGAAATCGAGCGCGCCGCCGGCCGCACTGTCGCTCCCGGCAAGCTGGCGCGTCCAGATTTCTATCGCGCGGCGGCGGCGGGCTTTGGCGTCGTGCAGGTCGGGGACAGCAGGGGCTATGGATGCTTCCTGATCCGCAAGGGCGTGATCGGTTAGCGGACGCCTTGCGTTCGATCAACAGATCGCCGCTCCTCACGCAGGGTGTGACGCAATTCCCGTCTGCGATTTCCTGCGCATGGCTGCAAACAGTTCTGCACTCGAATTTGAATGGTCATCTCGCAACCGGCTGTCTATGGTCAATCCATGTCGCGCCTTATGTGTCTATTCATTGCTGTCATCCTGTCTCTGCTGCCGGCCGTCGCGCCCGCCGAGCCCGCTCAAAAGCGCCCCAAGCCGGTCTGGCACGGCTACGGCTTCCTGCCGGGCTATCGCCAGCCGCTGAGCAACAGCATTCCGCTCTATAAGCAGAAGGACGCGATGCGCCGCCTTGCGCGCAACGACCGGCGCCACTGGTACATCGATCCGGTTCCCCAGTATTATCGCTGGGATGGCGAGTGGCATTATTTCGGCCGCCCCGGCTTCGGCGGCGGCCGCTACAATGGCGGCAGCTTTGGCCCGTGCTGGACGCGGACACCGATCGGCGCGGTGTGGAATTGCGGGTGATGCTGATCGTCACCATTGCGAGCGTCCATCTATCACCGTCACCCTGAGGTGCTCGCCTCTTCGGCGAGCCTCGAAGGGCGACGGCCCGGCTGCATCGGGGCCGTTCATCCTTCGAGGCTCGGCTTGCCATGCTTCGCATCGCAAGGCTCGCACCGCAGGATGACGGGGCCAACGGCGCCTCCATTGCGAGTGGAGCGAAGCAATCCATACTGTGGCCGCGGAAAGACTCTGGATTGCTTCGCTGCGCTCGCAATGACGATGTTGAGAGAGTGTGCGCCCGCCTTACGAGAAGAACGCGATCTTCTCGGCCTGGGTCATGCGGCGGATCGGCGCGAGCGGGTCGTTGGCGGCCGCGCGGGGTTTTTGCAGGATGCCGCTGGCGAGGATGGTGGCGCCAAGCGAGGACTCGGACAAGGACGCCGACAAGGGCGAGGGCATCGGCAGCGGCGCGGTCGGCGCGGCTGCGAATGAGGCCGTGGCCGCCATGGCCGGGGCGGGTTGCTCCATCACTTCGGCGGCGGCTTCCGCGATGGCATTGGTGAGGCGCGCCAGCGATTCCATCGCGATCGGCGCTTCTTCTGCGTGCGCCTCCACGATCGGCGCGGCGGCGGGTTCCGGCGCGGCCGGCTCCCGAAGCACGGCAGCAACGGGCGCGGCGACCTCCGCGATCATCGGCTCGGGGATGGCCGCTGCCATCTCGACCGGCTCGATGATCTCGTCGAAATCAGGATCGGGCGCGGCCATCTCCAGCGCGATGGCCGCGAGCACGGCTTCGTCCTCGGCTTCCGCGGCGGCGTCGAGTGAAAACTCGTCGGTAACTTCCGCGAACGCGACGGGCTCTTCGAAAGCGGCGTCTTCCGGGGCGGCATCTTCGAGCGCGATCGGGCTTTCGGCTGCAATCTCCGGCTCGACGGCGGCATCCATTGCCTGCTCGGCAATTGCGAACGCTTCAGCGTCGCCGGCCGTCTCAGCGGCGGCTTCGGGCTCGGCAGCCACCGTGATGTCCTGCGACGGCTCCTCAAAAGCCACGGCGGTTTCGCTCGCCATCGCGGCGGGCGCGGCCTTGAGAGGCGAAGCTTCTGCGACGGACGGCGGTGCTTCCTGCACCGGAGCTGCCGGGGAACGCACTGCCGTCGCCTGCGGCGTTGCGTCGCCGTCGGCATCGAGCTGCTCGACCCGATCCCTCAGCAGATCGAATGCGGCCTTGAGCTCGGTGCGGGGATCGAGGGTCGAAACCTGTCCGCAGGCGGCCTCGATCGAGGCGAGCTGCGAATCAATGAGGTCGCAGATTCGCCCGTCGGCGCCGATCTCGCGCCAGCGCCAGGAGATCTCCTTGATGATGCGCACGCCGCGCGGGATCGGGGCAAGGCTCGCCTCGATCGCCGCGGAGTCGAACGCTGCGATCGCGATCGTCTCGGCCTCGCGGACAGCGCGGCGGATCTCGACCAGCGCCTCGGGCAGGCGGTCCTCGACGACGGGTTGTCGCTGTGCCGCAAGGGTTTCTTCGATTTTGGCGACCGCATCGAGCACCATGCTGGTGTCGGCATTGCGGTTGCGCTTGGCATATTCGCCGAGGAACCAGCGGCCGCGCGCGGTCTCCATGAAGGCTTCGCGGATCGCGTCGTAATCCTGCTCGTTCGGCTCGGCCGCGCGGGCAGACATGGGCGAGAGGGCGAATGCTTCGTTGGCCATGACAATCTCGTCGCGCAAATCACCGCGCGTTACTGTAACGATCACCACGATATCGACCGAATCGCAATTGGTTTGATGGCAGGCGAATCACAAATCCCCACGCAAGCCGCCGTGAAGCGGCGATTCGCCGTGAGCCTTGCCCTGTTCTACTCGGCCTTCTTCGCGGTCCTGGGCACGCATATGCCCTTCTTCCCGGTTTGGCTGAAGGCGATCGGTATCGACGCGGCCTGGATCGGCCTCATCAACGCGCTGCCGGCGATCACGCGCTTCACCACGCTGCCGCAGGTCGCGGCCTTCGCCGAAAAGCGACATGCCATTCGCGCCGGCATCATGGTGTCGGTGCTGGCGACCGCGATCGGATTTGCGGCCGTCGGCCTGCAGCAGCAGCCGCTGGCGCTGTTCCTGATCTACGCGCTGACCTGCATGATGTGGACGCCGACGATGCCGCTGACCGACGCCTATGCGCTGCGCGGTGTCGCCCGTTACGGACTCGATTACGGACCCTTGCGGTTGTGGGGCTCGGCGGCGTTCGCCGCCGGCTCGCTCGCCTGCGGCTATCTCGTCGACAGCATCGCGGCGCGCGACCTGATCTGGGTGATCGTCGTGTGGGCCGTCGTTGCGGTTCTCGCCAGCCTGCGGCTTCAGCCGCTCGACGATCTCGGGCGGAGGACGACGGAGACGCATGCCGGCAAGGCGCTGCTGCACGATGCCGGCTTCTGGGCCGTGATCGCCTCGGCGGCGCTGATCCAGAGCAGCCATATCGCCTTTTACACGTTCTCGGCCATCACCTGGCAGCTCCATGGTCACGGCGGGCTGACGATCGCGGGGCTGTGGACGCTGGGTGTGATCGCCGAGATCGTCGTGTTCGCACTGTCGCCGCGCTTCTCGCTGCATCCGTCCTCGCTGATGGCGATCGGGGGACTGAGCGCCGTGGTGCGCTGGATCGTCACCGCCAGCGAGCCGTCGCTGGCGCTGCTCGCGATCGTGCAGCTCGGCCACGGCCTCTCCTTTGGCATGACCATGGTCGGCACCATGAATCTGCTGGTGCAGCGCGTGCCCTCGCATCAGATCGCGCGGGGGCAGGGCTACTATGCCGCCTGCAACGGGTTGCTGGGCGCAACCACCTCGATCGCGTCAGGCGCGATCTACGCCCGCATCGGCGATGGCCTGTATTACGTGATGGCCGCGATGGCCGCGGCCGGCGCGCTCGTGATCTGGTCGGCGCGACACCGGCTCAAGGCTCATCCCCACAGCGAGGGGGAGGGCGGATAGACCAGGCTGTCGTCATAGCGCAGGCCGTGATCGCGGTCGCGCGCCAGCAGCAGCGGGCCGTCGAGATCGACGAAGCGCGCCTGCGGCGTCACCAGCATCGCGGGGGCCATCGACAGCGAGGTTGCGACCATGCAGCCGATCATGATCTCGAAGCCGAGCGACTGCGCCGCATCCGCCATCGCAAGCGCCTCGGTGAGGCCGCCAGTCTTGTCGAGCTTGATGTTCACGGCGTCGTAGCGCTCGCGCAGGGGGGCGAGGGAGCTGCGGTCGTGCACGCTCTCGTCGGCGCAGACCACGAGCGGCCGCTTGATCCGCGCCAGCGCGTCGTCCTTGCCGGCCGGCAGCGGCTGCTCGACCAGGGTGACGCCGACGGCGTCGCAAACGGCGAGATTGTGCTCCAGATTGGCCTCGGTCCAGGACTCGTTGGCATCCACGATCAGCTCGGACTCTGGGGCGGCCTTGCGCACCGCTGCGATGCGGGCGTCGTCGCCGTCGCCGCCGAGCTTGATCTTGAGCAGCGGCCGGTGCGCCGCTTTCGCGGTCGCCGCGGCCATGGCCTCGGGTGTGCCCAGCGAGATCGTGTAGGCGGTGGTGCGCTCGCCCGGGATCGGGCGGTCCAGCAGGCTCCAGGCCCGCAGGCCCGCCGCCTTGGCCTCGAGGTCGATCAGGGCACAATCCAGCGCGTTGCGGGCGGCGCCCGGCGGCATGGCGGCTTGCAGCGCCTGCCGGGTGATACCGCCTGCCACGGCTGCCTGCATGGCCTGGACGGCGGCCAGGGTTGCCTCGGGGGTCTCGCCATAGCGGGGATAGGGCACGCATTCGCCGCGGCCGGTGAGGCCGTTCTGGCTCACTTCGGCCACAACAGTCACGGCCTCGGTCTTGGCGCCCCGGCTGATGGTGAAACTGCCGGCGATGGGAAAGCGCTCGATTCGCGCCCGAAGTGCCGGAACTTTGCTGGAAGTCATTTTGAACTCTGGCGAAATCTGAACCTGCTAGTTACCTCTAGCAACTAACATTAACCAGTTGGGGATACCTTCTCCGGGTAAGGGCGCGTGCGCAACTATCTGATTTCCTCCGCCCCGGCACGGGAGCGGACATCTTGAGCAGCGATCCGAAGCTGGAACGGATTGCGAAGGGCAATGCGCTGGCACTCTGCGCCACCGGAACCTGGACCGCGAGCTTCGCGCCGGTCCTGGAGCGGATGGTGGCGGATGCCGAGAAGTTGGCCGGCAGCCCCCAGAGCATCTTCATCGACGTCTCCGAGGTCGCCAAGCTCGACACCTTCGGTGCGTGGTTGATCGAGCGGCTGCGCCGCAGCCTGACCCAGGGCACCGTCGAGGCGCAGATCGCGGGTCTCTCCGCCAATTATTCGAGCCTCGTCGACGAGGTCCGGCGGGTCAGGGCGACGCCGGTGGTCGACGCCGGCACGATCACCATCACCGGCATGCTGGAGCAGATCGGCCGGGCCGTGGCGGGGGTCGCCGGGACGGTTGCGGGCCTGATCGACATGCTCGGCGCGGTGCTCGCGGCGGGCGGCCGCGTGCTGATCCATCCGCGCTCGTTCCGCCTGACCTCGACCGTGCATCACATGGAGCAGGTCTGCTGGCGCGCGGTGCCGATCATCGTGCTGATCACCTTCCTGATCGGCTGCATCATCGCCCAGCAGGGCATCTTCCATTTCCGCAGGTTCGGCGCCGACATCTTCGTCGTCGACATGCTCGGCGTGCTGGTGCTGCGCGAGATCGGCGTGCTCCTGGTCGCCATCATGGTCGCGGGCCGCTCGGGCAGCGCCTACACCGCCGAGCTCGGCTCGATGAAGATGCGCGAGGAGATCGACGCGCTGCGCACCATGGGCTTCGACCCGATCGAGGTGCTGGTGCTGCCGCGCATGCTGGCCCTGGTGCTGGCGCTGCCGATCCTCGCCTTCCTCGGCGCCATGGCCGCGCTCTATGGTGGCGGGCTCGTCGCCTGGCTCTATGGCGGCGTCGATCCCGAAGCCTTCCTGCTTCGGCTGCGCGATGCCATCTCGATCGACCATTTCATCGTCGGCATCGTCAAGGCGCCGGTCATGGCCGCCGTGATCGGCATCGTCGCCTGCGTCGAAGGGCTCGCCGTGCAGGGCAGCGCGGAATCGCTGGGACAGCACACCACCGCGTCGGTGGTGAAGGGCATCTTCTTCGTCATCGTCATGGACGGCGTCTTCGCCATCTTCTTCGCCTCGATCGGGATGTGACGATGGCCCAGGAAACCCAAAACGGGATCCAAAATCCCATCATCCGCGTCCGCGACATCACCGTGCAGTTCGGCGCGACGCGCGTGCTCGACGGCCTCAACCTCGACGTCAAGCGCGGTGAGATCCTCGGCTTCGTCGGCCCATCGGGCGCGGGCAAGTCGGTGCTGACGCGCACCATCATCGGCCTCGTGCCGAAGGTGGCAGGCTCCATCGAGGTATTCGGCGTCGACCTCGATTCCTCCAACACCTCGCAGCGCCGCAACGTCGAGCGGCGCTGGGGCGTGCTGTTCCAGCAGGGCGCGCTGTTCTCCTCGCTCACCGTGCGGCAGAACATCCAGTTCCCGATGCGCGAATACTTGCGCGTCTCGCAGCGGCTGATGGACGAGATCACCATGGCCAAGCTGACCATGGTGGGCCTGAAGCCCGAGGTCGCCGAGCGCTTCCCGTCGGAGCTCTCGGGCGGCATGATCAAGCGTGTGGCGCTCGCACGCGCGCTTTCGCTCGATCCGGACCTCGTTTTCCTCGACGAGCCGACCTCGGGCCTCGACCCGATCGGCGCCGGCGACTTCGACGAGCTGGTCAGGACGCTCCAGCGCACTTTGGGGCTGACCGTTTTCATGGTAACGCACGACCTCGACAGCCTTTACACCGCTTGCGACCGCATCGCCGTTTTAGGGAACGGTAAGATCATTGCGGCAGGGTCGATCGCCGACATGCAGGCCTCGCAGCATCCCTGGCTGAGGCAATATTTCCATGGCAAGCGCGCCCGCGCGGTCATGGGCTGAGTGGTAGCCGGAGTACCTGATGGAAACGCGGGCGAATTACGTATTGATCGGATCGTTCACGCTGGCAGTGATTGCCGCGGCGATCGGCTTCGTGCTGTGGTTCCAGTCGCTGCACACCACCAAGCAGCGCAGTCCCCTGCGCGTGGTGTTCGAAGGCCCGGCGGCGGGCCTGCGCAACGGCGGCAGTGTCAATTTCAACGGTATCCGGGTGGGTGAAGTGGTCTCGGTGAAGCTCGACAACCCGCGGCGGGTTGTCGCACTCGCCATGGTCGAGAACAACGCCCCGATCCGCAAGGACACCCTGGTCGGCCTCGAATTCCAGGGCCTGACGGGCGTCGCCGCAATCTCGCTCAAGGGCGGCGAGGAGGCTGCGCCCCCGCCGCCGCTCGACGAGGACGGCATCCCGACGCTGACGGCCGATCCCAACAAGCTCCAGGACGTCACCGAGGCGATCCGCGGCACGCTCCAGAACATCAACAAGATCGTCGCCGACAATCAGGAATCGGTGAAGAACTCGCTGAAGAACCTCGAGACATTCACCAACTCGCTCGCGCGCAACTCCGAGAAGATCGACGGCGTGATGGCCAAGGTCGACGGCGTGATGCTCAAGGCCGACAACCTCATGCTCGGCCTCAACACGCTCGCCGGCGGCAAGGACGGCGGCGAGCTGTTCCAGGCGGTGAAGTCGATCCGCGAACTCGCCGACGATTTCGACAAGCGCTCCGGATTGCTGATCTCGGACGGCCGCCGCACCCTCGGCGACATCAGCCGCGCCGTGAACAATTT
Organism: Bradyrhizobium sp. USDA 3311; assembly: GCF_054062495.1. Taxonomy (NCBI): domain Bacteria; kingdom Pseudomonadati; phylum Pseudomonadota; class Alphaproteobacteria; order Hyphomicrobiales; family Nitrobacteraceae; genus Bradyrhizobium; species Bradyrhizobium sp. USDA 3311. The sequence goes on from NZ_JBSSFI010000001.1 coordinate 4,564,806, forward strand.
CGACCGCAACCCGACCCGCGTGCTGTTCGGCGCCAGCAACAGCGCGCCGGCAGCCGCCCCACCGCCAGCCGAGCCGCCGAAGCCGGCGGCGAGCGAGCGCAAGCGGCAGTAGCGGTCCCTCCGTCCATCATTCGTCTCACGCGCGACACGCATCGGCGTCGCGCGATGACCGCGGCGTGCGCGCCGCTCAGGACGGCGAGAGTCCGGTGACGATACGAAAGTATGGGGGTCTGGCCGAGCCAAGGTAGGGGGCGGGGCCAGCGGCGATGTCAGCTATATCGCGCTCAAGTCGCGCGCCAAGGACGCGCGTCGTTTCACTCACAGGGGAGGAGAGCGCGTGGTACGCCTATTGCTGTTGTTGCCGTTCGTCGGCCTGATGATCGTGCCGTTCTACAATATCCGGGAGCCCCAGCTGTTCGGCTTCCCGTTCTTCTACTGGTACCAGCTCGCCTGGGTGCCGCTGACCTCGCTGCTCACCTACATCGTCTACAGGAGCGTGCGTCGTGCTGACTAATGTCGATAGCGCGGCGTTCGCCGTTTTCCTCGCACTGTTCGTCCTCGTCACCGGCATGGGCTTCGTCGCAGCGCGCTGGCGCAAGCCGGAGACGCTCGCCCATCTCGACGAGTGGGGCCTCGGCGGCCGCAAGTTCGGGACCTGGATCACCTGGTTCCTGGTCGGCGGCGACTTCTACACCGCCTACACGGTGATCGCCGTTCCGGCTCTGGTCTATGCGGTCGGCGCCTACGGCTTTTTCGCGCTTCCCTACACCATCATCGTCTATCCCTTCGTATTCGCGGTGATGCCGGTGTTGTGGAAGGTCGCCAGGGAGCGCGGCTACGTCACCGCAGGCGACGTGGTTCGCGGTGCTTACGGCTCGCGCGGGCTCGAGCTCGCCGTTGCGGCGACGGGCGTGCTTGCGACGATGCCTTACATCGCACTCCAGCTCATCGGCATGGAGGTGGCGATCAAGGCGCTGGGGCTGAGCGGCGAGGTGCCGCTCGTCCTCGCCTTCCTGGTGCTGGCGCTCTACACCTATTCGTCGGGCCTGCGCGCGCCGGCGCTGATCGCCTTCGTCAAGGACATCATGATCTACATCGTGGTGATCGCCGCGATCGCGATCGTGCCGTCGAAGCTCGGCGGCTACGGCGCGATCTTCACCGCGGCGGATGCGGCATTCGCCGCCAAGGGCTCGGGCGGCATCCTGCTGTCACCGGCACAGGTCGTGCCCTACGCCTCGCTGGCGCTCGGCTCGGCGCTCGCCGCCTTCATGTACCCGCACACGCTGACCGGCATCTTTGCCTCGTCCGGCGGCAACACCATTCGCAAGAATGCGATGCTGCTGCCGGCCTATACGCTGCTGCTCGGCCTGCTTGCGTTGCTGGGTTACATGGGACATGCGGCGGGACTGAAGCTCGCGAGCAACAACGACGTCGTGCCCGCGCTGTTCAAGACGCTGTTTCCGAGCTGGTTCGCGGGCTTTGCCTTCGCCGCCATCGCCATCGGCGCGCTGGTGCCGGCGGCCGTGATGAGCATCGGCGCGGCCAACCTGTTCACCCGCAACTTCTGGAAGGTGTGGATCGATCCGAAGGTGACGCCGGCAGGCGAGGCGAAGGTCGCCAAGATCACTTCCATGCTGGTGAAGGTCGGCGCGCTGCTCGCCATCCTCTTGATGCCGACGCAGTTCGCGCTCGACCTGCAGCTGCTCGGAGGCCTCTGGATCCTGCAGACGCTGCCGGCGCTGGTGTTCGGCCTCTATCTGAATTGGTTCTCGAGCACCGCGCTCCTGGCCGGCTGGGCCGTCGGCCTCGCAGGTGGATCGTGGCTGGCCTGGTCGGACGGGTTGAAGCCGCTGCACGGCATTGACCTCGGGGCTGGCCCGGTTGCGATCTACACCGGTCTGTTGGCGCTCGCCCTCAACATCGTGGTTGCCGTCGTGGTCAACCTGGTGCTCAAGCGCATGCCGCAGGAGCGGCTGTCCCGCGAGGCAGCCTGAGGTTGGCCTCACCGGCGGCCGGAGATCTCCGGCCGCCAATCCCTCCGGCATGAATAGCCTTCCATGCGATTGAAAACGCTCTAGTATCCGCCCCGGCGCTCCGGCCGCTCGTCGGGGGCGGATCGGATGGTCTCGGGTGAGGATGTCTTGCAGGCGTGGTTCGTTCTTGCGGTCGCTGCCGGCTATGTGACCACGCTGTTCCTGGTGGCCTGGTGGGGCGATCGGCGGAGCGCAGGTGGGCCGCTGGTCTCGCCAAATTCCTGGGCGGCCGCGATCAGCTATTGCCTGACGCTTGCGGTCTACAACACCTCCTGGAGCTTCTACGGATCGGTCGGGCGTGCCGCCACCAGCGGACTGGACTTCGCCACGATCTACATCGGCCCGACCCTGGTGCTGTTGTTCGGCCAGACGCTCCTGTCCAAGGTCATCGCGATCGCGAAGGCGCAGAACGTCACCTCCGTTTCGGACTTCATCGCCGCGCGCTACGGCAAGAGCCAGGTACTCGCGGCCTTCGTGACGCTCGCATCGCTGCTTGGCGTGCTTCCCTATATCGCGCTTCAGCTCAAGGCCGTCGGCAAGAGCTTCGATTATCTGATCCTCCAGCCGGAGCGGGCGGGCGGCGAGGCGCTGCGGTTCTGGCAGGACTCCGCATTCGGCGTCGCCGCCTCGATGGCGCTGTTCGCGATCGTGTTCGGCGTCCGGCATGTCCACGCCAGCGAGCATCATCGCGGGCTGATGCTCGCGATCGCGTTCGAGAGCGTCGTCAAGCTGATCGCGTTCCTGATTGTCGCGCTGTTCGTGCTGTTCGGGCTGTCCGGCGGGCCGGGCGCCCTGCTGTCGCAGTTTCAATCGGATCCGCAACTGACGGGAATCCTGAGCTTCGACCCGATGCAGCCGGTCTGGCCTTCGACGATCATCATCTCGGCTATCGCCTTCCTCTGCCTGCCGCAGGCATTTCACGTGGCCGTGGTCGAGAACGAGGCGCCGGCGCATACGCGCACCGCGGCGTGGCTCTACCCGGCCTATCTTGCGCTGTTCAGCCTGCTGATCCTGCCCATCGCTGCGGCGGGGCTCGCCAGGTTCGGCGCCATGATGGACCCCGACACCTACGTCATCTCGCTGCCGATCGCGGCGGACGCGAGCACCGTCAGCCTGATCGCCTTCCTGGGCGGTCTGTCGGCCGCCACCGGCATGGTGATCATGACATCCGTCGCGCTCAGCACCATGCTCTGCAACGATGTCATCATGCCGCTGCTGCTGCGCTCGCGGTTCTTCGGCCTGCGTGCGCAGAGCCGGCCGATGACCTCCGTGCTGGTGGCGGTGCGCCGGCTCTCGATCCTCGGCATCCTGCTGCTCGCCTATCTGACGCACCGCCTGGTCAACCAGGCCTATCCGTTGACCGTGATCGGTCTGTTGTCGTTCGTCGCCGTCGCACAGTTCGGACCGGCATTCGTCGGTGGCTTGTACTGGCCGCGCGCCAACAAGGTCGGCGCGTCGGTCGGGATCGCGGCCGGATTCTGCATCTGGGCCTATACGCTGCTGCTTCCCTCGGCCGCGCCGCTCTGGCCCGCGGTCGGGGAGATCGTTCGCCTGGGCCCATGGCAGCTCGCCTGGCTCAAGCCAAACGCGCTGTTCGGTATCGACGGGCTCGATCCGATCTCGCATGCGACGCTGTGGAGCCTTGCGGCCAACCTCGTCTGTTTTCTGGCATTCTCGACGCTCGGACGGCAATCGACCGTCGAGCGCAACCAGGCCGCCGCATTCGCCGACGGCGTCGTTCGCGAGATGGTCCCGAAGCTGTCCTCGCGCGTGGTGGTTCGCCTCGACGATCTCCGCGCGCTGACGCTGCGTTTTGTCGGCGTGGAGCGGGGCTCGGCGGCTTTCGACGGCTATCTCGCCTCCCGCACGACCGGTACCGGGCCGCGTCTCGACCCATCGGGTCTCGTCGATCTCGACTCGATCCGATTCACGGAGAACCTTCTCGCCGGCGCAATCGGCGCGGCGTCGGCGCGCGTGGTGATCGCAGCTTCGCTGGAAGGGCACTCGCTGTCGCGGCGGGAGGCGATGGCGATGTTGGACGAGGCCTCCGAGGCGTTGCGCTTCAACCGCACGCTTTTGCAGAGCACGCTCGAAAGCGTACCGCAGGGCATCTGCGCGTTCGATGCCGATTTCAACATCACGGCCTGGAACGGCCGCTTCATCGCGCTGTTGGACCTGCCTCCGGACTTCGTGCGTGTCGGCCTCCCGCTGGCGGACCTGATCGCCTTCAACGTCGAGCGCGGCGAATATGCCGCATCCGAATTCGCCGCACTCCTGGTCAATCGTGACGTCGCCACGCAGAGCTGGCCCTATCTGTACGAGCGCAAGCGGCCGGATGGCACCGTGCTCGAGATCGTCTACGATCGCATCGCGGAGGGCGGCTACGTATCGACCTATACCGACGTAACCGAGCGTCACCGCGCGGCGGAAGCACTGCGGCGGGCCAATGAGGATCTCGAGCTGCGTGTCCGTGAGCGGACCGAGGCGCTCGAGCGGGCCAAGGCGGAGGCCGAGCAGGCCAATCTCGGCAAGACCCGCTTCCTGGCGGCGGCCAGCCACGATCTGCTGCAACCGCTGAACGCGGCGCGGTTGTTCCTGTCCGCGCTCGACGAGAGTCTGCACATCTCCGCATCATCGGGCGGAGTCGACAAGGAGCGCAACCTGGCGAGCAGCGCGATCACGGCGCTACGCTCGACCGAACATGTGCTCGACAGGCTGCTCGACATCTCCTCCTATGATGCCGGCGCCGTTCGTGCCGAGCCGTTCGAATTCCCGATCGCGGATCTGCTCGTGCAGCTGAAGGTGGAGTTCTCGGCGATGGCGCGGGAGCGCGGGCTTGTCCTGCGCGTCGTCGATTGCGGGCTCGCGGTGCGCAGCGACCCGCATCTGTTGCGGCGGATCCTCCAGAACCTGCTGTCGAACGCGCTGCGCTATACGCCCAAGGGCCGTATCCTGCTCGGCTGCCGGCGGCGCGGCGGCGACCTGCGCATCGAAGTGTGGGACACCGGCGTCGGGATCGCGGCGGAGGATCAGAAGCGGATCTTCGAGGAGTTTCAGCGTCTCGCGCCCGGACCGGAGAAGGGCCTGGGCCTCGGCCTTGCGATCGTGGATCGTGTCTCGCGGCTGCTGGGCCACGCCGTCGACGTCCGATCGCGGCCGGGACGCGGTTCCGGCTTTGCCGTCACGGTGCCGCTGGCGCGCGGCGCGGGGACATCGCTTCAGCGCAAGCCGGCAAGCCCGGCGCCCGCGGCCGCCGAGCGCGCGATGACGATCCTGTGCCTCGACAATGATGTGACCATTCTCGATGGCCTGACGGCACTGCTCGGCGGATGGGGGCACCATGTGCTGGTCGCCGCGGACGCTGACGGAGCGATGCTCGCTGCCGCGGCCAGTCCGCCGGATATCGTGCTGCTCGATTATCACCTCGATGGCGGCCGCAGCGGCTTGGACTTTCTCGATGATCTCAGGCAGAAGTCGGGTCGCGACGTCCGCGCGCTGGTCGTCACCGCCGATCGCAGTGAGGCGGTGCGCAAGGAGGCCGGGGCACGCGGCTGCGCGATCCTGTCGAAGCCGGTCAAACCGGCGGCGCTGCGGCGCTTCCTCGGCGGCGAAGCCCTGAGCCGGCAGTTCGGAGCGAAACAGAGGACATCCCCGGCGTGACCATGCGCATCCTCATCGGTGACGATCACCCGCTGGTACAGGCCGCTTTGCGCAGCGCGCTTTCGACCGTGCTGCCGGATCTCGACATCGTCGCCTGCCAGTCGCTCGACGAGGCGCTGAGCGTGCTGTCATCCCAGTCCGACGAGATCGACCTGATCCTGTGGGACCTGACGATGCCGGGCATTCAGGGATTTGCCGCGCTGTTCATCTTGTCGGCGCAGTTCCCGACGGTGCCGGTCGCGATCATCTCGGCGCGGCAGGATGCCGCCACGATCCGCCGCGCCATTGCCTATGGCGCGTCCGGCTATATCCCGAAATCGCTCAGCCTGCCGGAGATGGCCGACGCGATCACAAAAATCCTCGCCGGTGAAATCTGGATGCCGCCCAATGTCGGGGGACGGGGCTCGATCCAGAGCGCCGATGTCGAGCTGGCCGCGCGCATGGCCACGCTGTCGGCGCAGCAGCTCCGCATTCTCGCGATGATCGTCGAGGGCAAGCTCAACAAGCAGATCGCGGGCGAGCTCGACATTGCCGAGCAGACGGTGAAGGGCCATGTCTCGACCATCCTGCGCAAGCTCGGCGTCGGCTCACGCACGCAGGCCGCCGTCCTGGCCGAGCGGCTGTCGTTCGGCCAGCCCGGCGGCAATTGAGCCCAGGACATCCAAACGAAAACGGAGGCCGCGAGGCCTCCGTTTTTTATTCGCGATTGGCTTGAGTGTTACCCCAGCCGTCCCGCCGCGTGCGCGAGCAGCGTGTACACCAGGCCGGTCTCCGAGGTCAGGTGGCCGCGCAGCTCCTGCGGGCCGCGGCCGTCGCGGGCGACTTCGTCGAGCAGGCGTTCGAACTCAGCGACATAGCGGTCGACCGTGCCCTTGAAGTTGCGGTCGGCGCGATACTTGCGGGCGACCTCGTCGAAGGCCTTCTGGCCGGCGGGCGTGTAGAGGCGCTTGGTGAAGGCCTTGTTCTCGCCGCGCTGGTAGCGGTCCCACATCTCGGCGGCGAGGTTGCGGTCCATCAGCCGGCCGATGTCGAGCGACAGCGATTCCAGCGGATTGCTGCTACCTTGCGGAGCCTGCGGCTGCGGAGCCGGTGCAGGCTGGCGGCCGCGCGGGGCCTCGCGGCCGTTCGGAGCGCCCTGGTTGGCGTCGGTGCGGTTCAAGAGGTCCGACAGCCAGCCGTCGCGGCCCTGGTCGTTGCCAGCCGGCGCAACCGGCGGAGCTTCGGTGCGGCGCGAAGTGGCCGGCATGCCGAGGTCCGGCGGCGGCAGCGTCGAGGCGCTGCCGGTGTCGCGCAGGCGGGTCTCGGTGCTGCGAGCGCCGACGGCCGCCAGCAGCGGCTCTTCCTGGCGCTGCACGCTGGCGCGGCCCGCCGTCGAGACGTCGAGGCCACGGCCATGCTGGGCCACGATGCGGTTGAGCTCGGCGAGGGCCTCGATCTGGTCGACGATCACCTTGCGCATCTGCGCAGTGCTCTCGGCGGCCTCCTGCGGCATCTCGAGCACGCCGCGGCGCAGCTCGTTGCGGGTGGCTTCGAGCTCGTTGTGCATCTCGAAGGCCATCTGCTTCATGCTGGAGACGAGGTTGGAGAACTTCTCCGTCGACTGCTTGAACATCGCATCCGCCTCGTCGGTGGTCTGGCGGTAGATGTCGTGCATGGCGTCGAGGGTCTGCCGGTGCTCTTCCTCGGAGGCCGCGCGCACCGCCTCGAACTGGCGGGTGATTGCGGCGGAACCTGCGCCGGCGGTCTCCGCGACGACGCGGGCGATGTCGCGGGCGCGCTCTTCGGCCGCGGCCAGCGATTCATCGAGCAGGCCGGTGAAGCGCGACAGGCGCTGGTCGAGATCGGCCGTGCGCAGGTCGATCGTGGTGACGAGCGATTCCAGCGCCTGCTTGCGTTCGGCGAGCGAAGCGGTGGTGTTCTTGTTGCTCAGCTCGACGACCTGGGCGGCCTCGACGAGCGCCTTGCCGTGCGCGTCGAACTGGGTGGACAGCTCGCCGAGATCCTGGAGCGCCCGCGTGGTCTTCGTGTTGAAGACGTTGAGCTGGTCTTCCAGGTTCTGCGTCGCAGCGCCGTTGCGCGAGGTGACGTCGTTCATCGCCGAGACGAAGTCGGCAACGCGCGTCACCAGCGCCCGCTCGAGCGAGTTGAGGTTGTCGTGCGCACCGGTCAGCACCTCCTGGAGGAGGATGTTGCCTTCGCGCAGACGCTCGAACAGGGCGACCGTGTCGGTGCGCAGGATCTTGCTGGTCTCCTGCATCTCGGTGACGGCCGCGATCGAGACCTGGCGCGACTGGTCGATCGCCGCGCGCGAAGCCTGCTCGAGGTCCTTGAGCGACTTGCCGACCGCGCCGGTGGCCATCTCGCTCGCCGCATTGATGGTGCGGGCGACTTCGGAGCCGTTGCCCATCATCGTCTGCGAGAACGCATGGCCGCGCGTCTCGATCGACTTCAGCGCGTCCGAGGTGACGCGGTCGATGTCGAGCGTGAGCTGGCTGGTCTTGGAGCCGATCGCATCGACCAGGGCGCCGCGCTTGGCGTCGATCATGTTCGACAGACGGTCGGCCTGCTGCTGCACGTAGGTGACGATCTCGTCGGTCTTGCCGGTCATGGCCTGGCCGAAGCTGCTGCTGGCGGCGAGCACGGAGCGCTCGACGTCGGCCGAGCTCGACTTGACCCGCGAGCTCGCCTCGTTGGAGGCGGAGATCAGCGCGTTCTGGGCGTTGAGCGCGCTGGTCTGGATGTCGTTGGTCGCGTTCGCGGTGGCCGCGCTCAGCGCGCGCTCGATCTCGGTCGAGATCGTGCGGATCTGGCTCGCGGCATCCGCCGAGGTCGAGGTCAGCGAGGTCTGCGCCTCACGCGCGCTGTTGAGGATGGTCGAGGCGGTGTCGGCGCCGACCGCGGTCAGCGTGCGCTCGATGTCCGTGGTCAGCGACTTGATCTGGCCTGCCGCGTCCGTCGAAGCGGAGATCAGCGTGCCCTGGGCCTCGCGCACGCCGCTGGTGAGCGCCTCGATGGTGGCGCCGCCGGCGGTCGCCAGCGCGCGCTGCATCTCGGCCGCGAGCGAACGGACCTGGCTGGTCTGTTCGGCCGAGACCGCGAGCAGGGTGCTCTGGGCGTCGCGGGCGCTGGTCGTGATCGTCTCGGCGGTCGACTGGCCGACCTGCGAGAGCGAACGGTGCACTTCGGCCGCGAGCGACTTGACCTGGCTCGCCGCATCCGAGGACGCCGTGACCAGGGTGTTCTGCGCCTCGCGGGCGCCGGTCGTGATGGTCTCGGCCGTCGCGGTGCCGGCCATCGAGAGCGAACGCTGCACGTCCGAGGACAGCGCCTTGATCTGGTTGGCGGTCTCGCTGGAGGCCGCGATCAGCGCGCTCTGCGCATCGCGGGCGCCGGCGGTGATGGATTCCGCCGTGGTGGCGCCGGCCAGCGACAGCGAGCGCTGCACGTCGGCGGTGAGTGTCTTGACGTGGGTGGCGGCATCCGAGGAGGCGGTGACGAGCGTGGTCTGCACCTCGCGGGCGCCGGCCAGGATCGAGGCTGCGGTCGCAGAACCGGCCGCCGACAGCGTGCGTTCGACGTCGGCCGCGAGCCCCTTGATCTGGTTGGAGGCATCGCCCGAGGCGGCAACCAGCGTCGACTGCGCTTCGCGGGCGCTGGTCAGGATCGAGTTCGCGGCACCGGTGCCGACCGCGGTCAGCGCGCGCTCGACCTCGGAGGAGGTCATCTTGAGCTGGGCGTTGACGTCGGAGGAGACCGTCATCAGCGACTGCTGCGCCGTGCGCGCCCCGGTCTGGATGGTCTCGCTGGTGTTGACCACGAGGTTGGTGAGCGAACGCTCGGCGTCCTCGACATGCGAGCGGATCGCGGTCGAGATCATCTCGGCGCGGGACATCATGTCCTCGCTGGCCTGGCGGCCGCTGCTCTCGATGCGGCCGGCGACTGCCTCGACGCGCGAGCCGAGCAGGTCCTCGAACTGCGCCACGCGCACGTCGATGTCGCTGGCGACCGAGCCGACCTTGGTCTCGATGGCCTGGTGGATGTCCTGGAAGCGCGCCGTGACCGTGTCGGTCAGGTGCATGCTGCGACCGTCGATGATCTCGGTGACGCCGGTGATGCGGCGGTCGACCGCCTCGATCGCCTGCGCGGTGCCGTCCGTGAGGGTCGAGGTCAGGAGGCTGAGGCGCGAGTCGATCGACTGCACGGCCTGCGAGGCGCCGTTCGTCACCGCGCTGGTCAGGTAGGTGAGGCGGGAGTCGATGGATTCGAGCGCCTGCGACGCGCCGCCGGTGAGCGTGGTCGTGAGGTGCGTCAGGCGCGTATCGATCGTCTGGATCGTCTGGGATGCGCCGTCGGTCAGCGTCGTCGTGAGGCTGGTCAGGCGGGAGTCGATGGACTCGAGCGCCTGCGAGGCGCCTCCGGTCAGCGACGTCGTCAGATGGGTGAGGCGGGAGTCGATCGACTGGATCGCCTGCGCGGCACCGTCGGTCAGTGACGCGGCGAGCGTGTTGAGACGTCCGTCGATGGTCTCGGTGACGGACCTCGCGCGGGTGTCGAACGACTGTTCGAGCGCGGTGACGCGGCCGCCGAGCTGCTCGTCGAAGGTCTTGATGTGGCCGTCGATCGTGCTGTCGAGGCTGGTGATCTTGCCGTTCAGCGAGTCATCGAGGTTGGCGACGCGTTCGCCGACCGTGGTCTCGAACTGCATCAGGCGCTGGTCTAGCACGGCCGTGATCCGGCCGCCGTGCGAGGTGAAGCGGGTGTCGAAATTGTCGACATAGGTCTTCAGCGTCTCGGCAATGTCCTGCGTGCGCTGGCCCATGCGCTCCACGACCTCGCCGCCGAACGTCTTCACGGTGCGGTCGAACTCGGAGATGTGACGGGTGATCAGCGCGCCCAGCGTGCCGGAATCGCGGGCGAACTTCTCGACCAGCTCGGTGCCCTGGTTCTTCACCAGTTCGTCGAACGCGCTCATCTGGAGCGACAGCGAGTCGTGCGCGGTCTCGGTCTGGCTGACGACCTTGGCGACCAGGGTGTTGACGGTGGCGTCGAGCGCGTCGCTCGCCTTGTCGCCGGAGGTCATGATCTGGTTGGCGAGCCGGTTGCCGGCATCGTCGATCTTGGCGGAGAGGTCGTTGGAGCGCAGCTCGAGCTCGAGCAGCAGGGAGTCCGACGAATTCTTCAGGCTGTCGTGCACCTGCTCGGTGCGCTCGGAGATGCCGTCGACGATCGCGGCGGAGCGCTGCTCGAACTCGCCGGTGATGCGGTCGATGCGCTCGTTCAGCATCTCGTGGACGCGGTCGGCGAGGTCGACGAACTCGTCGTGGACGTGGCCGGTCTTGAAGTTGAGGCTGGTGGTCAGCCGCTCGCTGGCGTCGAGCACGGCGCGCGTGGTCTCGTTGCTGGCTTCCTCGAGGCGGTCGAGCAGGTCGCCGCCGCGCTCGCCGAGCGCGAGGATCATGTTGTCGCCGGCATTGCTCAAGGCGCCGGTGATGTGGGCGCCGCGCTCTTCGAGAGCGCCGGTGATGCTCTTGGCGACCTCGTCGACGCGCGAGGCGATCGCGTCCGAGATCAGCGCGATGTCGTGGCGCAGGTCGATCTGCACGCCGGAGATGGCGCTGCGGACCTGCTCGGCCTGGCCGACCAGGTTGTCGCGCTGATGCGCGATGTCCTGGAGCAGGGCGCGGATACGCACCTCGTTGTCGGAGTAGGCGCGCTCCAGCGCTGCGACCTCGTTGGCGACCAGCGTCTCGAGCTCGCCGGCGCGCGCGATCGCGCGCTCGATGCCGTCGCCCATCGCCGCGACCTCGCGGCGGATGGCCTGGCCGACGGTGACCATGGAATCGGAGGCCGAGCCTTCCGGCTCGGAGAAGCGGATCGCAACCTGCGCCATCGCCTGTGCGATCATGCGCATTTCCTGGCCGCGCCAGACCAGGCTCGCGAGGAAATAGAACAGCATGATCGGCGCGAAGAACATCGCGATCAGGCCGGCGATGACGAGCACGCCGCCGCTCTGGCCCATGGCGGCCTGGATCGAGGGCAGGAAGCCGACGGTCAGCGCGGCGCAGGCCGCGAGCCAGACGCCGGCGAAGATGGTGGCGAAGGTATAGACGCTGCGGGCAGGGCGGCCCTTCTGGAGCGCCTGGAGCAGCTGGCCGATGGTCTCGCGGTCGTCGTTGGCGGCGCGGCGCGTCGAGCGCGGCTCCTCGATCGTATCGAACACGGTGGCCCGCTCGTTCGCGGCAGGGCGCGGCTCGAAGCTCGGCTCGTCAAAGATCGGGGGCTCCGGGGGCGCCACCGAAGACGCCGTTTCGTTGCGCATCGAGGCGTTGCGGCTGGTGTCCGCAGCGGTGTCGCTGATGTTCAGGGCTTCCTGGATCGCAGAAAGCGCAACTTCTGTCGGGTCTTTGACCTTTTTCGGAGTGTTCGCCATGTTCAGTCCGAGCCCTCGTTACTTGTACGCGTCCCCCCGCGAGCCCCGCGCGCTACGCAAGCCCACAGACCGGATCATGCCGCTTGCGCGGATCTTTCAGCCGTCCCCACCCGGACGGCTTGTCCGCCAATTTCTCCAACATCCTATTGGCAGAGCGTCGCGAATGAAATGCCCGCGATTAAGACAATCTTAATCATCGTTAACAGGATCGGGCCGTAACGCCTTAGCAATAAATGCAATTCTCCACTGGACTCGGCCGATTGCGGCAACTTTTCGTCAATAAACGGGCGGATTTGCGTAAAGCGGCCCAAACATTTCGTTAACCATTTCCATGCTTGGCTAGGAGGAACCGCACCGCCGAACCGGCGGAACCGTCGCGCGATGCCGGGGTCCTGCGCCATGACGCCTGAACTGCAACGGATGGAATGGATGCCCTCGCCCCCGCTTGCGCCCGTCGACAGCCCGCTCGATCTCGACCACCTCTCCCGCATGACGCTCGGCGACGCCGAGCTGGAGCAGGAAGTGCTCGCAATGTTCGCCGAGCAGGCGGTTCGCCTGCTCGCCGCGATGACCAATTTGCCGGCCGAGGCCGGCGCGCTCGCGCACAAGCTCAAGGGCTCGGCCCGCGGAATCGGCGCCTTTGCGGTAGCGGATGCCGCCGCTCACCTGGAGACCGCGATCCGGACCGGCCACGACCGGCACCACGCCTTCGCCGCGCTGAAGGAGGCCGTGGCCGAGGCCCGCGCCGCCATCGAGGCGATCCTGAAGCACTAGGCCGGCAACCCCGCAAACGGCGGTGTCTCTAGTCTTTTGTTTTGACGCGTTTTCTGCCCGCAAACCGGGATCCAGCTCGCATCAAAACGCTATGGCGCCGGGCTAACCGACCCGTTATAGGACAGCCCGGACCCTCCTTCATTCCCAACATCGCGGCAGCACGAGCACACATGGCCAAGATTCACTTTGTCGACCACAAGGGCGAAACCCGTACGGTGGAAATCGAGAACGGCGCAACCGTGATGGAAGCCGCCATCCGCAACAGCATTCCCGGCATCGAGGCCGAATGCGGCGGCGCATGTGCCTGCGCGACCTGCCATGTCTATGTCGACGAAGCCTGGCGCGAGAAGGTCGGCAGCCCGACGCCGATGGAAGAGGACATGCTCGACTTCGGCTTCGACGTGCGCCCGAACTCGCGCCTGTCCTGCCAGATCAAGGTCTCCGACGAGCTCGACGGGCTGGTCGTGTCGACGCCGGAACGCCAGGCCTGATCCGACCGTCCCCCTGCATCAGGTGCCAGGCGGCGCGACCTCGATGCCGCGCTTGTGCCAGGGTCTGAGCTTCTCGACGATCTCCGCGGCCAGCGGCGCCGGCCGCCGCGTCGCCTCGTCGAGCATGACGCCGACCGACGTCGCCGAGGCGATGCATTTTCCCTGCGAGAACACGACCTGCTCGAAGGTCACTGACGTCCGTCCCAGTTTCACCACGCCGAGGCCGAGCTCGATCGTGTTCGGCCAGTGCAGCTCGGCGCGGAAATGGATGTCGAGCCGCACCATGATCCAGGCGAGGCCCGGCGGCGTCAGCCCGTAGTCCGGGCTCTTCATCAGGGTGACACGGCCGGTCTCGAAATAGGTGGCATAGACCGCGTTGTTGACGTGCTGGTTGGGATCGAGATCGCCGAAGCGGACGTTGTCGCTGAGGCGGTAGGGGTAGTCCTCCAGGCGCGGCGTCGTATCGAGGCGGCTTGGTGCGTTCACCGATTGATCTCCGTCATATCCAGCCTCGTTACAGCCCAGTTATTTTGACCCGGCAAGTGGGCGCGGTTGCGGGGCGCTCCCGCTTTTATGCCTTCCCTGATCCATCCCCGTTGGCTAGACAGGCAGGGTCACCTCGGCCCAAAGGGCGCCGTCCAACCGATAACGATAAAGAGACGACATGAGCGACGTGATCAAAACCGATGTGCTGATTATTGGCGCCGGCCCCTGCGGTCTGTTCGCCGCCTTCGAGCTCGGCCTTCTCGATATGAAGGCCCATTTCGTCGACATCCTCGACAAGGTCGGCGGCCAGTGCGCCGAGCTCTATCCGGAAAAGCCGATCTACGACATTCCCGGCATTCCGCATGTTTCGGGGCAGGGGCTCACCGACGCGCTGATGGAGCAGATCAAGCCGTTCCATCCGACCTTCCATCTCGGCGAGATGGTCGAGACGGTGGAGAAGATCGGCGATCCCGCATTTCGCTGCACCACCGATGCCGGCAAGGTGTTCGAATGCAAGGTGCTGGTGATCGCGGCCGGCGGCGGCTCGTTCCAGCCCAAGCGTCCGCCGGTGCCGGGCATCGAAGCCTATGAAGGCACCTCGGTGCATTACGCCGTGCGCAAGATGGAGACGTTCCGCGACAAGAACGTGCTGATCGTCGGCGGCGGCGATTCCGCGCTCGATTGGACGCTCAATCTGCATCCGGTGGCCAAGCGCATCACGCTTCTGCACCGTCGCGACGAATTTCGCGCAGCCCCTCACAGCGTCGAGCAGATGCGCGCGCTGGTCGCGGCCGGCAAGATGGATCTCCGGCTCGGCCAGGTCACTTCGCTCGCCGGCACTGACGGCAAGCTGACCGGCGCGACGATCAAGGGCAACGACAACAACGTCACCGAGATCGCCTGCGATGCCATGCTGCCGTTCTTCGGGCTGACCATGAAGCTCGGTCCGGTCGCGAACTGGGGCATTGCGTTGGAGAACAATCTGGTGCCGGTCGAGACATCCGCGTTCGAGACCAACATATCAGGCATCTTCGCCATCGGCGACATCAACACCTATCCCGGCAAGATCAAGCTGATCCTGTGCGGCTTCCACGAGGGCGCGCTGATGTCGCAAAAAGCCCATCGCTACGTCTATCCGGAGAAGCGGCTCGTGTTCCAGTACACGACCTCGTCCTCCAGCCTGCAAAAGAAGCTCGGGGTCAGCTGACCGCGAGCGGGGCGGGAAGGATGCCCCATGTTTCTGGTGCTGGAACCGTTCGCGAAATCGCCGTAGTCTGCGGCCATTCCAGTCGTGGAATAGCAAGGTGATCATAATGCGGAATCCGTTTCCCAGCTTTCGGCTGCTCTCGCTCCTCACGCTCGCGCTGTCGCTCGGCGCGGTGAGCCCGGCTGCGGCGCAAGCCCCGGTTGCGACGTCGGCCCAGCCAACCGCCGCAGGGCTCTGGCAGAAGGTCGAAGACGGCAAGACGGTGGGATGGTTCCTCTTCGTCGACCACAACGGTGTGTTCGAAGGCGTGATCGCCAAGACGTTCCCGCGGCCCGGCGACGATCCGAACGAGGTCTGTGCGAAGTGCACGGACGATCGCAAGAACGCGCCGGTGCTAGGCCTGTCCTTCATCCGCGACATGAAGCGCGACGGGTTGAAGTATGATGGCGGTAACGTGGTCAATCCGCGCGACGGCAATATCTGGAAGGCCAAGATGACGGTGAGCCCCGATGGCCAGACCCTGACCATGCGCGGCTTCCTCGGCATCTCCCTGTTCGGCAAGGACGAGACCTGGACGCGCCTGCCGGACGCCAACATCGCGCAGGTCGATCCCGCCATCGTCGCCAAATATCTGCCCGCACAGGCCGCAGCGACCAAGCCCGCACCCGCGCCCGCGGCGAAGAAGGGCGGCGCAATGATGGCGCCGGCGCCGAAGCAGTAGGCTGCGGCACTCTTAGTTCCGCCCCCATTGCATTTTTGCGAACAGTAGTCCCGTCATCCCCGCGCAACGGCTTCGCAGTTGTGCGGGGGTGACGGTGCCTCAATGCCGAGGCGCGCTAATACGTCCGCGCCTTCTTGCACGGCGCATAGAAGGTGCCGTTGCCGGCAACGACCCGCTCGAGGCATTGCCGGGGATCGGTGATCTCGCCGTCGACCTGGAAATAATAGGCCTGCGTGCCCAGGCTCAGGACGTAATGTCCGGGCGCAAGTTCGAGCTCTGAATCGCCGGTGTGAAGCTCGTGCATCTCGGGTGTCCCTGGAATCGGTGACACCCGGAACGGATAGGCGAAGTTGCGGATGACGCCGACGTCGTCTCCGCCATTCAGCGTCTTGCCTGCGGCGTCGGTCGAAAACTCCCTGGCGATCTTCGCCACGACCCGAACCTCGACGCGTTCGGAAATCGCATGTGCGGCGTCGCGGCGGAACACGATGAATTTGACGCGGCCGTTCGGCAGATGCGGCCGATCGGGCTTCTTGAACTCCGGTGAAATCGCGACGCGCATGTCCGGCGCCATGACGCCGGTCGCATTCAACTCCGCCAGCGATTTGTCGTCGATCAAGGCGTAGACGCCGTAGTCGGTTGGAAGCACGCGCGTCGGTTTCAACGGCGGTGCGACGGCGGTCACCATTTCCGGCTTGCTGACCGTGATCGTCGTCTCCGGTCTGGGCGGGACCAGCGCGATCTCCTGGGCCTGGGACGAAACCAGCCGGCGCAGCGCGGCGATATGGTCTCGCTGCGAGATGAGAAGAACGATGGCGCCGGCGGCAAGCAGGATGGCCCCCGTACGCTTCATCACCGGCCAGAGCGGACCTGAGATCGCAGGCCGCCTGGATGTCTCGATCGCCGATCGCAGGACGGGAGCGTCGGCGGACAGAAGTGGGCCGCCTGTCTCACCCGCCTTCGCCGATGTGAGTTGATGTTGCGGCAACCGCTCCAGCGGCGCCTCTTCACGCGAGAACTTCTCGACCTCCTCGATTGCGACCTCGAGCGCCCGCTTCATCTGGTCGATGTTCTTGGCGTCGGCGTAGGTGAACTGCTCCTGGAGCTTGTAGCGGGCAAGATCGTAGACGAGCTGCCGCCTGAACTCCGGATCATCCTTCACCGTCTCCAGCATGCGCGAAATCACCAGCGCAAACTGCACCTCGTTTGCGGGCAAATCGGTCGCGTCCTGCTGGCCAGGGAGCAACTCTCTCGAACTCATAGCGCTGCCGGTCCAATGCCAGTCACGCCGTCACCTGATTTCTCTAATCGAAACAGCTGGTTAAACAAATGCGATAGGTTTCGCGGCCACGTTCGTACACGTTGAGGTGCGACAAGGAAAGCCTCGAAAATGCGCGACAAATCGCCGGCACCCGGAGCATGCAGGACGTGCGTGCCGACATGGGCAACACCGTGCGAGCAGTAGTTCTCCGGAATGCGCGCTGGCGCCGGATTTGCATAGCTGTCGCAAAGCCGCTGGGGAGCGAGTCGCCGTCTCCACGCCTGCCGCCACCGTGCGGAGGGCCGACGGCGGCGCCTGTCCCTCGCGGCGCTGATTGCGATCTGCGGGAAGACGACATGCGACTTGCCAGACTATGTGCGGCGGCGCCGCTGGGGCTGATGGCGCTGCTTGCGACCTCGGCGCTGGCGCGCGACGACGGCCGCTACGCCAACTCGCCGCTCAAGCCCTGGTTCGAGAGCCTGCGCAGCGAATACGGACAATGCTGCTCGGATGCCGACGGCTACGTGGTCGCCGATGTCGATTGGGAATCCGACAAGGGGCGTTACCGTGTGCATCTCGACGACGAATGGGTGGTCGTGCCCGACGGTGCCGTGATCACCGAGCCGAACAAGATCGGCCGGACCATGGTGTGGAAGCACTATATCGACGGCCATCCGCGCGTGCGCTGCTTCATGCCGGGCAGCATGACGTAGAAACGTGCGAGCGCCGAACTCCTGACGGCGCGGAAGAGGTTCGTCATGCCCGGGGCTCGTCCCGGGCATCCACGTTCTGAGTGGCCTCGGCAAGACGTGGATGGCCGGGACGTGCCCGGCCATGACGTTGTGGAAACTTCAGCTCAACGATGCGATCGTTGTCCGGTGACGGACGCTTAGCGCGCCTCGCTCGCCGAACCGGCGCTCGCGAGCCGCTTGACCCGCGGCGACAGCACCGAGACTTGCGCGGGCGAGGCGGGCATGCCGGCGACGGTCATCGCGGGCGAAGCCGACTGCTCCTCGACGCCGGCGCCGCCGAGCACCTGCACCTGCGTTGCCGAGATCGGAAACGACTTCATTTCGTAAGAAGGAAGCTCGCCGGCGAACGCCCCGGCCGAGCTCGCAATCATCGCGCCGGCAATGGCAATCATCGAGAGAACACGCATTGGAAAATCTCCGTGAAAGATGGCAATCGGAGGTTTGGTCGCATCGATGTCGCAACAGGTTCGCTGGTGTGCGAGCATTCGATCGCCGCCGGCGCTCTATTTGATTGCGTGATGCGACAGGCGCGAAACGCGGAAGAAGTTTTCCGCGCCAATGTTTCCGGACGGTTTCACGGAAGGGCCGAGGCGATCGCTAGCGCGTTTGCAGATCGAGCTGCCGGGACCTGGTCGTCGCTGCGGCCTCGGGAAAGCACAGGCGCATCGTCGTGCCGCGGCCGGGCTCGGAGGAGATGACCAGCTCGCCGCCGTGGGCGGCCATGATCTCGCGGACGATCGACAGGCCGAGCCCGGCGCCGTCGCCCGCGCTGTTGCCGGTCTGAAACGGCTCCAGCAACTTGTGCTCCGCATCGTCGGGCAGGCCCGCGCCGTCATCGTGGATCGAGATGCTGCCGCGATCGAGCGTGGCGGTGATGCGTCGCGCGCCGCGGGCGTGGATGAGTGCGTTGCCGACGAGATTGGCGAGCGCGCTGCGGATGGCGGCGTCCACGCCCTGCACCAGCAACGGTCCCTGGTCGGCCCGCTCCAGCGCAAGCTCTATGCCGGCGTCCAGCGCCGAGGGGCCGAAATCGGCCAGCACGTCCAGCGTGATCTCGGCAAGGTCGATCGGCCGCTTCTCGATCGCGTGATTTTGCAGGCGCGCGAGGTCGAGCATGGCGGACACCAGCGAGGTGAGGCGGCGGACGTCGCGCACCAGCTCGACCTTCAGGGCTGGATCGGGCACGTCGTCGATCTTCGCGCGCAGCAGCGTCAAAGGCGTGCGGAGCTGATGGGTGGCATTGCCGAGAAAGCGGCGCTGCATCCTGATATAGGCGTCGATCTCGCCAAAGGCGCGGTTCAGCGCCTCGACCAGCGGCTTCAGCTCGCGAGGGACCTCGCACAGGGAGATCAGACCTTGCGGTGCTGCAGGGTCGATTGCGAGCGCGCGAAGCGCCACCCGTTCGATACCGCGTGAGACGAAACGCGCGGCCAGCGCCGCGCCGACGGCAACGGTCGCGGCAAAGGCCAGCGCCAGCAGCGTGATCGAAAAGACACTGCGGATGAGAAAGTTTCTTGCAAGCCGGGCGAAACGGACGTGAGGCTCGCCGACCATCATCGCGATCTGCAGCGAACCCCTTTGCACGACGGCGAGGCAGAAGGTGCTCTTCTGGTCGAGCGTGCTGAAGACCGATGAGCCGACAGGCCCGTGATAGGGAAACGCGAAGGGGAGGGCCGGCCGGCGTTCGCTGCCGTACTCGCTGACCATGTCGCCTGCGGACACGACGTACCAGAGGTTCGGGCTGTCCGCCTTCAGCTCTTCGAGGGCGGGGGTCGGGCGCACCGTCAGGTTTTGCCCTTCGACCATGGTGGCGCGATCGAGAACGGCGGCCACGACCCGGCAAGCCCTGAACTCGCGTTCCTCCATCGGATAGCGCCAGATGAAGAGGCCGAGCATGATCAGGAAAATCGTCGTCGCGGCGATGCCGAGCGACAGCGCAAAGGTCCGGGCGATCGACGTCATCGCGGCGTTGCCAGCCGCAGGATGTAGCCGATGCCGCGCATGCTGCGGATCTCGACGTCGCCGCCGAGCGCGGCCAGCTTCTTCCTGAGGCGTGAGACCTGCGCTTCGAGCGTGTTGGATTCGATCTCGTCGTCGAAACCGTAGATCTCCTCGATCAGGGCGGCGCGGGTGATGACGCGGTCGCGGCGCATGAGGAGCGCTCCGAGGATCAGCGCCTCGCGTCGCCGCAGCAGGATTTTGGTGTCGGCGACCACCGCCTCGTTGCTGCCGAGATGCAGCTCGACATTGCCGAGCGACAGCACCGCGGGTGCGAGCAGGCGAGGCCGGCGCAAGACGGCGCGCACTCGCGCAATCAATTCCTGCGGCTCGAACGGCTTGCCGAGATAGTCGTCGGCGCCGCCGTTGAGGCCGTCGACGACATCCTCCTTGGCGTCCTTGGACGTCAGCATGATGATGGCGGGGCGTTCCGGCGACCGGCTCAGCGCCGTGACCACCTCGAGCGCATCGCCGTCCGGCAGCATCCGGTCGACGATGGCGAGATCGTATTTGAAGTTGTCCAGCGCCTGCCGGGCATCGGCAATCGAGCCGACAAGGTCGACGACGCCGTGCAATTGCCCGAGCAGGCGGCTGACATAGGCGCCGATCTGCGGTTCGTCTTCGATCACGAGGGAGCGCACGCGGGTCGTCCTTGACTCTGCTGGGGCAACAAAACCCCGACCTTGACGCTCCCTGGCCGAATTCCGGCAGTTCGGTTCGTGCGCGAGGTTCCCTTTAAGGCAGCGAGCTTGGCGAATAAAAGGCAGGGACGAGAGCGCTCACCTCGCGCGCGGTCAAAGTTAGGAGCGTGAACGTGGCCCGGGCAATGTTCGGGCAATGTTGATCCGGCGGCGCATCTGGCGCGCGGAATGTCGCAGGGACGGTTGCCCGTTGCAATCTTGGGGCAATTTTGCCGGATCACATGCTGGGCTCCTGACCACACCAGTCGACCGGCCAGCAGGGCCGGTCCGGGGCCCCGTAATGAAGCATCTTGACGAAGCCGCTCTCGATCATGCGACGCGCGCGCAGCAGAGCTTGCTGAGCGTATTCCTTGCCGCACTCGGCGCGATCGCGATCCCTCAGTCTGCATCGGCGCAGACCGCGTTCACGCTCCCGGCCCCGCCGTTCGACCTGCCGATGCTGCCCTCGCCCTCCGGCAACTGGACCGTCATGGTCGGCATCGGCGGCGAATACACGCCAGACTTCGTCGGATCGGACAACGGAAAATTCCGCCCGATCCCGATCTTTTCCATTCGCCGCGCCGGATCGTTCGACCAGTTTCGCGGCCCCCGCGACAGCGCCAGCATTGCGCTGCTCGACGTCGGCAATTTTCGCGCAGGGCCTGCGTTCAAATACGTCTCGTCGCGCAAGAGCGACAAATATTCCGAGCTGACCGGTCTCGGCGACGTCAAGGCCGCATACGAGCTCGGCGGCTTCGTCGAATATTATCCGGTCGACTGGTTGCGTCTGCGCAGCGAACTGCGTCAGGGCCTGGGTGGCCATACCGGCACCGTGGCCGACGTTTCCGCCGACGTCATTGTGCCGCTGATTCAAAGGCTCACGATCTCGGCCGGCCCGCGCTTCACCTGGAAGAGCACCAAGGCGACCGCGCCGTATTTCGGCGTCGATGCGGCGCAGGCGCTGGCGTCGGGACTGCCGACGTACGATGCCAGGGGTGGTGCGCACTCGGTCGGCTTCGGCAGCCAGATCTCCTATCGCATCAATCCCCAGTGGGAGGTCCATGCCTATGTCGAATACGAGAAGCTGCTTGGCGACGCCGCGGACAGTCCGCTGGTGAGGCTGCGTGGATCGTCGAACCAGACCACGATCGGCCTCGGTGCGTCCTATTCGTTCGACTTCAGGATTCGATAGTCGTCATGCGCCGTCATGTTGTTCTATGGATCGCCCTTGCGGTGACTTCCGTCGTCCTCAGTGCCGCCGCGGCGTTCGAGACGCGCGCGAGCCGGCTCCAGGCGATCAAGACCGTCGGCATCGTCTCGGCCATCGGCGAGGAGATGAGCCTGACGCAGGCCGGCCTGACCGCGCTCGGCAACACCGGGCAAAGCGCCTCGATCAGCGCGTGGGGGCTGGACGAGATGATCGTCCAGCAGGCGACGAGGCTGCTGAGCCCACGCTTCCGCGTGCAGGCCGTGAGCTACAGGCGCGCCGCGTTCGCCGCGATCAGGGATTCGGCGGTCGCGCCCGTCAATCTCCTGCGCAGCGATCCGTTCAAGGAGCTGGTTCGCAGCGATGTCACGCCACAGGGGCTGGATGCGTACATCGTCATCACAAGGGCAAGATCGAAGCTTGGAAACGGCCGCAACGTCGAGGGTGTCGGGCTCGCCGAATACCGGACGCTGCTTGCGGATTACGGTTTGATCCACGCGCTGTACGAGGTGCGTGTCATCGACGGCAAGTCATTCGACGTGATCGAGAAGCGGGCGGCTGCGCCGCTCGACAACACCGGCACCCTCCGGCTCGCCGGCCCGAGCGGGCCGGTTGACGAGACGTTCGGCGGTTCGGCTTCGGGCGAACGGCTGCGCGCGGCGATTGCGGACCTCATCACGCGCAGCCTGCCCATCACGCTGGGCGACATGCACCTGACCGACAGTCCGTGACTCTCAGGTCACCGGCGCCGGATTGAACAGCGTGAGGTCGTTGTGGATGCCCCAGCGATCCGACCACGGTTTTGTGCGGCCGGAGGCGACGTCGAGGATCAGGCGGAACAGGTCCCAGCCGCATTCCTCGATGGTCTTCTCGCCGGTGGCGATGCTGCCTGAATCGAAGTCGATCAGGTCCTTCCAGCGCCGCGCGAGCTCGCTGCGGGTCGCGACCTTGATCACAGGCGCTGCCGCAAGGCCGTAGGGCGTGCCGCGGCCGGTGGTGAACACCTGCAAGGTCATGCCGGAGGCGAGCTGGAGCGTGCCGCAGATGAAGTCGGAGGCAGGCGTTGCCGCGAACAGCATGCCCTTCTGCGTCGCCTTCTCGCCGGGCGAGAGCACGCCGGTGATGGCGGACGAGCCGGACTTGACGATCGAGCCCAATGATTTCTCGACGATGTTGGCGAGGCCGCCCTTCTTGTTGCCGGGCGTGGTGTTGGCGCTGCGGTCGGCGCCGCCGCGGGCTAGGTAGGAATCGTACCAGGCCATCTCGCGCACCAAGGCACGTCCGACATCCTCGTTGATGGCGCGTCGCGTCAGGAGCTGAATCGCGTCGCGCACCTCGGTGACTTCCGAGAACATCACGGTGGCGCCGGCGCGCACTAGGAGGTCGGCGGCAAAGCCGACCGCGGGGTTCGCGGTGACGCCGGAGAACGCGTCGCTGCCGCCGCATTGCAGGCCGATGACGAGATCGGAGGCCGGGCAGGTCTCGCGGGTGCGCTTGTTGAGAATCTTCAGGCGCGCTTCGGCCTGTGTCATGATCGCATCGACGATCGCGCCAAAACCGTCGAAGGCTTCGTCCTGCATGCGGACGATGGCATCGCTGATGCCTTCCGGCACCAGCCGCTCGGGCGCGAGCTTCTCGCAGCCGAGGCTGATGACCAGAATTTCGCCGCCGAAATTGGGGTTGAGCGCGAGGTTCTGCAGCGTGCGGATCGGCACCACCGCGTCGGGCGCGTTAATGGCGACGCCGCAGCCATAGGCGTGCGTCAGCGGCACGACGTCGTCGACGTTCGGGTATTTCGGCAAGAGCTCGGCGCGGATGCGCTTCACCGCATATTCCATCGTGCCCTTGACGCATTGCACGGAGGAGGAGATGCCGAGGATGTTCTTGGTGCCGACCGAGCCGTCCGGATTGCGGTAGCCCTCGAAGGTGAAGCCTTCGAGCGGCGGCAGCGGAGCGGGCACGGCGGTCGAGATTTCCAGCTTGTCGAGGGCAGGGGCCTCCGGCATGCGAATGCGCGCCTCATCCACCCATTCGCCGGCCAGGATCGGCGAGAGCGCGTAGCCGATCACCTCGCCATAGCGGATGATCGGTGTGCCTTCCGCGATGTCGACCAGCGCCGTCTTGTGCCCCTGCGGCACGAAGGCGCGCAGTGTCAGGCCGCAGGCGAAGCGGGAGCCGGCGGGAAGCCCGAAATCATTGACCACGATCGCGACATTGTCGCGCTCGTTGAGCTTGATGTAGCGGGACTGCTCTTTCGCTGCGACTGACTGGTCCATCTGCGCTTGCCTCCGAAATCGTAGGGTGGGCAAAGGCGCAACGCGCCGTGCCCACCGTCTTCACACCGAGCGTAAGTGGTGGGCACGCTTCGCTTTGCCCACCCTACGATGTCTCAACCCGGATAGGTATAAGCGGTCTTCACCGTCGTGTAGAACTCGCGGGCATAGGAGCCCTGCTCGCGGGCGCCGTAGCTCGAGCCCTTCCGGCCGCCGAACGGCACGTGATAGTCGACGCCGGCGGTCGGCAGGTTGACCATCACCATGCCGGACTCGCTGTTGCGCTTGTAGTGCGAGGCGTATTTCAGGCTGGTGGTGCAGATGCCGGAGGCGAGGCCGAACTCGGTGTCGTTCGAGATCGCGAGCGCTTCCTCGTAGTTCTTGGCGCGAATGACGGCGGCGACCGGGCCGAAGATCTCTTCGCGCGCAATGCGCATGTTGTTGTTGGCTTCGGTGAACAGCGCCGGCTGGAGGTAGTGGCCGGGCGTCTCGCGCTGGAGCAGCTCGCCGCCGAAGGCGAGCTTTGCGCCTTCGTCCTGGCCGATCTTGATGTAGCGCAGGTCCTGGTCGAGCTGGCTCTGGTCGACGACGGGGCCGATATGCACGCCGGCCTTGAGCGCGTCGTCCACCGACAGGCCCTTCAGGCGCTCGGCCATCGCGGCGACGAAGCGGTCATGGATGCCTTCGGTGACGATCAGACGCGAGGAGGCGGTGCAGCGCTGGCCAGTCGAGAAGTAGGAGCCGTTGACGGCGACCTCGACGGCGGTCTTGAGGTCCGCATCGTCGAGCACGACCAGCGGATTCTTGCCGCCCATCTCGAGCTGGAATTTCTTCATCGGGTTCGACAGCACGCAGGCCTGCGCGATCTTGCGGCCGGTCTGCACCGAGCCGGTGAAGGAGATCGCGGCGACGTCGGGGTGATCGAGCAGGGTCTGGCCGACCACGGAGCCGGAGCCGACGACGAGGTTGAACACACCCGCCGGAATGCCGGAGCGGGTGATGATCTCGGACAGCGCATGCGCCGAGCCCGGCACCAGCTCGGCAGGCTTGAACACGACCGTGTTGCCGTAGCAAAGCGCCGGCGCGATCTTCCAGGCCGGGATCGCGATCGGGAAATTCCAGGGCGTGATCATGCCGACGACGCCCATCGGCTCGCGGGTGAGCTCGACGTCGAGGCCGGGGCGGACGGATGCGCCCTTCTCGCCGATCAGCCGCAGCGCTTCGCCGGCGAAGAACGCAAAGATCTGGCCGGCGCGCGCGACCTCGCCGATGCCTTCGGGCAGGGTCTTGCCTTCCTCGCGGGCGAGCAGGCGGCCGAGCTCTTCCTTGCGGGCGAGGATTTCGAGAGAAATCTTGTTCAGCGCGTCGTAGCGCACCTGCGGGGTCGACTGCGCCCAGCCGGGGAAGGCGGCCTTTGCGGCTGCGATCGCCTTCTCGGTCTGTGCCTTGTCGGCCTTGGCATATTCGCCGACGAGGTCGTTGGTGTTGGAGGGGTTGATGTTCCTGGTGACGCCGGAGCCGTCGACCCATTCGCCGCCGATGAAGTTTTTCAGGATCGCAGTCATATCATTCCTCCAGGGAAAGTTTCTTACCGAACGAGGCAGGGACGCTTGTCGTCGAAGGTCCAGCCGGGGATCAGGTCCTGCATGGCAATAGCGTCATCGCGGGCGCCGAGTCCATGCTGCTTGTAGAGGTCATGCGCGGCGTCGATGGCCGCCCTGTCGATTTCGATACCGAGGCCCGGCCTGTCGGGGACCGCAATCTTGCCGCCCTTGATCCGGAGCGGCTCCCTGGTCAGCGCCTGGCCATCCTGCCAGATCCAGTGGGTGTCGATCGCGGTGACCTTGCCGGGGGCGGCGGCGCCGACATGGGTGAACATCGCGAGCGAGATGTCGAAATGGTTGTTGGAGTGCGAGCCCCAGGTCAGGCCGTTGTCGCGGCAGGTCTGGGCCACGCGCACCGAGCCCTGCATGGTCCAGAAGTGGGGATCGGCCAGCGGAATGTCCACCGCGCCGAGACGCAGCGCATGGGAGAGCTGGCGCCAGTCGGTGGCGATCATGTTGGTCGCTGTGGGCAGACCCGTGGCGCGGCGGAACTCGGCCATGATCTCGCGGCCGGAGAAGCCGGCCTCGGCGCCGCAGGGGTCCTCGGCATAGGCGAGGATGCCGTGCATGTCCTTGCAGAGGCTGACAGCCTCGTCGAGCGACCAGGCGCCGTTCGGGTCCAGCGTGACACGCGCGTTGGGGAAGCGCTTGGCGATCGCGGTGACGGCCTCGATCTCCTGCTCGCCGCGGAGCACGCCGCCCTTGAGCTTGAAATCGGCGAAGCCGTAATGATCGTGGGTGGCTTCCGCGAGCCGCACCACGGTCTCCGGCGTCATCGCCTCCTGATGGCGGAGGTTGAACCACTCCGCCTTGCCGGTCTCGCCCGTGACGTAGTCGAGCCTGGACTTGCTGATATCGCCGACGAAGAAGAGGTAGCCGAGCGTCTCGACGCTCTTGCGCTGCTGGCCTTCGCCGAGCAGCGCGGCGACCGGCAGGTTGAGATGCTGACCGAGCAGGTCGAGCAGCGCGGACTCGATCGCCGTGACCGCATGGATCATGACGCGCAGGTCGAACGTCTGCTTGCCGCGGCCGCCGGCGTCACGATCGGCGAAGGCGGTGCGGACGTCGGCGAGGATGTTGTTCATCGCGCCGACGGTCTTGCCGATCACGAGATCGCGCGCGTCCTGGAGCGTCTGCCAGATCTTCTGGCCGCCCGGCACCTCGCCGACGCCGGTGTGGCCGGCATTGTCGGTGAGGATGACGATGTTGCGGGTGAAGAACGGCGCATGCGCGCCGCTTAAGTTGAGGAGCATGCTGTCGCGGCCCGCGACCGGGATCACCTGCATCGCCGTGACGACCGGTGCGCCGGCGACTGGCGCGCCGGAGATGTCAGTCTGGGCCATCGCATGCTCCTCCCTGTTGTCTTGTTATTCTGCAGCCTGTTGTGACGATCGGATGGCGGGCAGCTTCTTGACCAGCGCGGTCAGCTCCGCAATCTCCTGCTCGGTGAGATCGGTCAGCGGCGGGCGGACCGGGCCGGAGTCGCGGCCGATCACCTTCATGCCGGCCTTGATGATGGAGACCGCATAACCCTTCTTGCGGTTGCGGATCGCGATCAGCGGCAGGATGAAGTCCTTCAGCCCGGCATGGATCGTGGCGTGATCGCGCTTGCGCACCGCGGCGTAGAAGTTGGTCGCGAATTCCGGAACGAAGTTGAACACGGCCGAGGAGTAGGTCGTCACGCCCATGTCGAGATAGGGCAGCGCGAAGGTTTCCGCGGTCGGCAGGCCGCCGATATAGGTGAGGCGGTCGCCGAGCTTGGTGTAGACGCGGGTCATCAGCTCGATGTCGCCGATGCCGTCCTTGTAGCCGACGAGGTTCGGGCAGCGCTCGGCGAGACGGGCGAGCGTGTCGGGCTGAAGGATGGCGTTGTCGCGGTTGTAGACGATGACGCCGATCTTCACGGCGGCGCAGACCGCCTCGACATGGGCGGCAAGGCCGTCCTGCTCGGAATGGGTGAGATAGGGCGGCAGCAGCAACAGGCCGTCGGCGCCGGCCTTCTCGGCGCCAACAGCGATCTCGCGGGCGATCGCGGTGCCGTAGCCGGTGCCGGCGAGGACGGGCACGCGGCCCTTGGTCTCCTCGACGGCGATCTTGACGATCTGCGGGACCTCGGTCGGCGTCAGCGAGAAGAACTCGCCGGTGCCGCCCGCGGCGAACAGGCCCGCGACGTCATAGCCGCACAGCCAGTCCATGTTGGCGCGGTAGGTCGCCTCGTCGAAGGAGTAGTCCGCCTTGAACGGCGTGACGGGGAAGGACAGGAGGCCCGATCCGATCGTCTGGGCCATTTCCTGCGGGGTCATCTTGCTCATGGGCGCGGCTCCCTAATTGCGTGTTGTGGAGGACGCAAGCCTGCGCGTCCATGCGCCGTGGTTTAGGAGACCGTTCGATGCGCGTCCAAGCCAAAGCCTATATCGACCGATGCGAAATCAGCATCAATCTTCCATGGTCTCCGCGGAGGACAATTCACCGGCGATTTTGACCAGCGCCGACAGCAGCGGATTCTCGTCGTCGCGGCGCCAGACCATGAACAGCTCGACCGGGACGCGCGTGCGCAATTTGAGCGGCCGCAGCCGCACGTCGGAGATCTTCAGGCTTGCGGCCGCGGCCGGCACGATGGCAAGGCCGAGGCCGGCGCGGACCATGGCGAGGATCGAGTGGATCTGGCTCAGATGCTGGACATAGCGCGGCAGCACGTCGGCGCGGGTGAACAGCGCCACCAGGAGATCGTGGAAGTAGCGGCTCTCATAGGGCGAATACATCACGAAGGGCTGGTCGTCGAAATCCTTGATGGTGATGCTGTCGGCGCTCGCCAGCGGATGCTTCTTCGGGATCGCGGCAAGCAGGGGCTCGGCGACGACGCGGCGGCTGGCCACTTCGGGGCGCGCGATCGGCGGCCTGAGCAGGCCGGCGTCGATCTGGCCGGAGCTGAGCGCCTCGAACTGGTCGCCGGAGACCATCTCCTTCAGCGAGAAATCGACTTCGGGCAGCTTGGCGCGGCAGGCCGCGACCAGCTCGGGGAGGAAGCCGTAGGCGGCCGCCGCCGTAAAGCCGATCTTGAGCGAGCCGGTCTTGCCCAGCGCGATGCGGCGGGCGACCTGCGAGGCGCTTTCCGCAAGCTTCAGGATGCGCCGCGCCTCCGGCAGGAAGCTGCGGCCGGCCGGCGTCAGGCGCACCGAACGGCTGGTGCGCTCCAGCAGCGGCGCGTCGATGATGTGCTCGAGCACCTGGATCTGCCGCGACAACGGCGGCTGGGTCATGTTCAGCCGCGCGGCGGCACGGCCGAAATGCAGTTCCTCCGCCACCGTGACGAAACAGCGGAGCTGGTTGAGGTCGAACATCGATACATGCCTTAGATGAATAAGGCGTTTCCCCGGCACTTCTAGCATCGATCATCCCCAAAACAAAGACGGCGGCTTTGTGAGCCGCCGTTGAGTTGCCTGGTCAAGCTCCCGCGGGAGCCCTCAGGAGGAACGTTTGAGCACCACCCGCTCGATCTTGCCCACCACGACGAGATAGGCGAACGCGGCGACCAGCGCATTGGCGCCGACGAACAGCAGCGCGCCATTGAAGGAGCCGGTCGCGGCCAGGATGTAGCCGATCACGATCGGGGTGGTGATCGAGGAGAGGTTGCCGAAGGTGTTGAACAGGCCTCCGGAGACGCCGCCGGCTTCCTTCGGCGAGGTGTCGGAGACGACAGCCCAGCCGAGCGCGCCGATGCCCTTGCCGAAGAAGGCGAGCGCCATGAAGCCGACCACCAGTGCATGTCCGTCGACATAGTTGCAGGCGATGATCGACATCGACAGCAGCATGCCGCCGACGATCGGAATCTTGCGCGCCATGGTCAGCGAACCGGTGCTGCGCAGGATCGCGTCCGAGATGATGCCGCCGAGCACACCGCCGATGAAGCCGCACAGCGCCGGCAGCGTCGCGACGAAGCCGGCCTGCAGGATCGACAGGCCGCGCTCCTTGACGAGGTAGACCGGGAACCAGGTCAGGAAGAAATAGGTCAGCGTGTTGATGCAGTACTGGCCGAGATAGACGCCGAGCATCATGCGGTTGGAGAGCAGCTGGCGGATGTGGTCCCACCCGGAGCCGGACTGAGGCGCACGTTCTTCCTTGGGCGCGTCGAGATCGACCAGCGCGCCGCCCTCCTTGATGTAGTCGAACTCCGCCTCGTTGATCCCGGGATGCTCCTTCGGGCCATAGATGGTCTTGATCCAGACGAGACCCATGATCACGCCGAGCGCGCCCATCACGAAGAACACGTAGCGCCAGCCGTAATCGTGGGCGATCCAGCCCATCAGCGGCGCGAAGATCACGGTCGCGAAATACTGTCCCGAATTGAAGAAGGCGGACGCGGTGCCGCGCTCGTTGCCGGGAAACCAGGCGGCGACGATGCGGGCATTGGCGGGGAAGGACGGCGCTTCCGCGACGCCGACAAGGAGGCGGAGTGCGAACAGCACGACGATGGCAGCGCCGGCGCTGAGGAAGCCGACCCAGCCCTGCATCAGCGTGAACAGCGACCAGACGATGATGCTGAAGGCATAGACGAGGCGCGAGCCGTAGCGGTCGAGCAGCCAGCCGCCCGGCACTTGGGCGATCACATAGGACCACCCGAAGGCCGAGAAGATCCAGCCCATCGCGACGGGATCGAGATGCAGCTCCTTGGAGAGCGCGGGGCCCGCGATCGAGAGCGTGGCGCGGTCGGCGTAGTTGACGGTCGTGACCAGGAACAACATGGTCACGATGAACAGCCTGACGCGAGACCTCCTCACGTCCGCTGCGGACACCACTGCGCTCATCACGCGCCTCCTTAGAACTCGAAATGTTTCCTCACCACGACTCCTAGAGGCGCGCGCGGCAAAGTGTCCAAGTTCAAGGGAGTATCGATCGATGCCGTTTTTGGATTGATGGAACGGCAGGTGGGAGGGAACGATCGTGAGGATGGAGACCGCGCTCGTCCCAATCGTCGTTCTGGCGAAAGCCAGGACGACTCGGGGAGAGAGAGTATTCGTACTCATAGCGCGTCATTGCGAGCGCAGCGAAGCAATCCAGAATCTTTCGGCGGATGGACTCTGGATTGCTTCGCTGCGCTCGCAATGACGGTGTGGAGAGCGCTCGCTCTTGCTTCTATTGCCGCGCGCTCGGTAGCAGCTGCGGCAGCAGTCCCCGCGTCACGGGCGGCGGTACTGCGTCCAGCCCGAGCACGCTGCTTGCGGCCGGCAGCGCCGCATCCGCCATCGCGGCGTGGCCTTCGGCGCTTGGATGCACGGCGCCGCCATAGACGGCGGAGAGCACGCCCCAGGTGGCGTCGTGGATGTCGGTCGGCTGGCTCGCGGCCGGCAGGCCTTGCGGATAGGTCATCGCGGCGAAGTAGCTGTCATTGGCGTCGCGGATCCAGCGCGCGCGCGGCAGATAGGCGCGATACTCGGAGGCGCCGCGGCCGCACAGCATCGGCTGGCTCGCCGCGCTCACGATATCGGGATTGAAGCTCTGGCCGTTCTCGGCAAAACACGTGCGGTCGAATTCGGGATCGTTGCCCGCATGCGCGCAGAAGCCGTGATCGGCGAACGCTGCCTGATGCGCATCGACGAACGTCATGCGGTCGGCTTCGGGATCGCGGCACAGCGCGCCGCGGGTGCAGGTGGCGAGCCCCTTCAACTGAGGCAGGAATTCGGTGTCGACGAAGGTCGAGACGCGGGCGAGGCGCTGCGGATCGGCGTTGAAGGACGGATGAATGTCGAAGCCGGCGCGGCCGCCGCGGCAGGGCACGCCGCCATCGGCAAGCGCCGGATTGGCGTAGGAGACATAGACCACATGCGAGAGGTCGCCGCCGACCAGCGGCTTCAGCGCCTCGCGCAGCTTGACGAAATTCTGCGGCAGCTCGCGCGCCAGCGCATCGCGGGAATCGTCGACGCTCGCCATCACGCCGGAGCGGCGGAACAGCGCGCGCTCGGTCGCGGTGTCGACGATGACGTCGGCGACGAGACCCGAGAAGTAGACATCATTGGCACCGATCGAGAGCAGCACGAGATCGAGCGTGCGGTCCGGCTGGCGCTTCTTCGCCGCGGTGAGCGCCTCGCGCAGCTCGGCGACCTGCGCGTTCACGCTGGTCTGGCAATTGCCGTTTTTGCTGGGCGCGCATTCGCGGGCGCGCTGCGAGCCGAGCAGCCCGTCGCCGATGCTGGCGCCGGTGCAGGCGAGCGGCAGAAAGGTCACCGCGATGTGGGTGTAGCGCACCGCGAGCGCCAGCGCGGTGCGGGCCTGGTAGCTGTAGAGCGAGCGGTGGCAGGGGGAGTTGAACCAGAGCGCGCCGTAGCGCTGCCAGTTGGCGAGCGTATCCGGCGCCTCGCAGGCGCGGCCGCCTTTATAGCCGGCGCGGCTCGGCCGGTAGTACTGCGCGCCGGCGGTGCCGAGATAGGAGCGGAAGCAGAAACCTTCGTCCGACAGCGCCAGCGGCCGGTCGGGATTGCCTTCGCCCGAGGCGATGCTGTCGCCGAGGCCGGCGACGAAGATGTCGCGGACCTGGATCTCGGTCTGAACGCGCTGGGTCGGATCGGAGCCGGAGGAGACGTCGACGCTCGCGACCGTCTGCCGGCCGTAGCGGACGCGCAGATTGACCGGCTCGGCACAGTCGAAGGTCGAGGTCTGCGGCCCGTCGCCGTCGTCGAACGACCAGGCGCAGGTGGCGCCGACCGGCACCGCGCCGGTCAGGCGCACGGTCACCGGATGGTCGATCGGGGTGAGGTAATTCTCTTTGACGTTGTCGCGGGTGCAGGGCTGGTTGACCCGGCCCTGGAGGTCGATGCAGAGCCGGTTGACCATGTTGCGGGCCCAGCCGCGGCCCTCGCTCTGGAGCTCCAGCGACTGTTCGGCGGCGAGGATGCTGCGGTTACGCGCGTTCTCCACATGAAGCAGAAAGTCGCGCTCCTCGCGGAACAGGCGGAAGCGGTTGCGCACCTCCCAATTGATCTGCATGGCGCCGGCGTCCTGCGCGACTGCGCGCTCGGGCGGCAAAGCGGTCAAAATCCCGGCAAGCAGCAGGGCGCCCGCGAAGAAGGTGCGAAGAGATGGTCGGATCATGGCCCGCGTGTTCAACGGCAAAGTTGAGGCGGAAATAAGAGAGGATTGCTCCCCCCGCCCGCAACCTTGTCTGACGATTTTTGCGGGCGCCGTCCAGCGCCCTAGCGCTTGCTGGCCTGTCGCAGCGACCGCTCGCGCTCCATTGCCGCCACCTGCTTGGGCAGGTTGGCCTGGGCGCAGGCCTCCGCCAGCCGCCGTCGCTCCTGCCAGGGCTCGACCACGTTCATCCAGAGCTCGCGCGTGCCCATGATGGAGATGGCGAGGCCGAACGGGATCACGAAATAGAGCAGGCGGAACACCAGCAGCGTCGCCAGAAGCTGCTCGCGGCCGAATTCCGGCAGCGCCACCAGCATGGCGGCATCGAATACGCCGATCGAGCCGGGGGCATGGCTGGCAAAGCCGAGCAGCGTCGCCAGGATGAACACGACCGCCAGCGACAGGAAGTCGATCGGCGGAGTGGCCGGTATCAAGAGGTACATTGCCGTGGCGCAGAAGCCGAGATCGACCACGCCGATCAGGATCTGAACCAGCGTCAGCGGCGCCGAAGGCAACACCACCTTCCAGCCCTTCTGGCCGAGCTCGCGGCGCTTCTCGCCCATGCAGAGCCAGACCAGATAGGCGCCGATCGAGGCGAGGCCGCCGAACGCGATCAGCCGGTTGATCGACGAGGGCAGCTGATCCATGTAGGAGGCGGCATCGGGATGGACGGCCATGCCGATCGAGAGCACGAAGATGTTACCGAGCCAGAAGGTCAGGCCCGACAGGAAGCAGATCTTTGCGACGTCGATCGCGTTCAGCCCGTAATCCGAATAGATCCGGAAGCGGATCGCGCCGCCGGTAAAGACGGTGGCGCCGATGTTGTGGCCGATCGAATAGGACGTGAAGCTGGAGAGCGCTGCAATGCGATAGGGCACGTGCTTCTTGCCGATCGTTCGCAGTGCAAAAAAATCGTAGAAGGTCAGCGTACAGAACGCGAAGAAGACGCAGATCGCCGCTAGCCCGATATTCCCGCGGGGAATCTCGGTCAATGCGGTCAGGATGACGCCGGTATCGATACCTTTGAGGGTCCGCACCAGCGTGGTGATTGCGAAGGCGATGATGAAGACGCTCGCGGCAATTCCGAGCCGTCGCCAGCCAATCCATCTCTTGAAGCCGCGCTTCAACGCGGGCAGCAGTCCGTGCATTCATCCTCCCGGCAGGGGGCAAGACCGACAAGGCCAGGCATTGGCCAGTCGGGCGCGATGGTTGCCAAAGGCAGGCGTCGATCGCTAGGCATGATCCTGCTCATTTAAGACAAAAACGGTGACTTGTGCAGCCCTTGACAAGGATAGGTTCTGTGCCGGACCGGCGACTTTTGTCATATGTGGTTCACATCGGACGCGCGTTAAGCATATGAGTCGCCAAACCGGCCAAGCCCGCGCGTTCGTATGTTGGCATGCTTTCATATCGTGCCGTCCGCGGCATTGTTCCAGCGCAAGCGATGCCGGCTTTTTTGGAACGTCGATGCCGCGTGCCCGTTAGCGCCCCATCAGCAATCGAACATGGCGGGAATATGCGGCTATTCGTGCGAGCCGGTGCCCCCCGTGTTCCCGAAACCCAAGAGGATCGGAACGATGGGACTGTTCACAAAAGACATCAAGACCATGAACGACCTGTTCGTGCACCAGCTCCAGGACATCTACTATGCCGAGCAGCAGCTCACCAAGGCGCTGCCGAAGATGGCCGACAAGGCCACCGACCCGCAGCTGAAAAAGGGCTTTTTGACGCACCTCGAGGAAACGAAGCAGCACGTCAAGCGGCTCGAGGAAGTGTTCAAGATGCACGGCGCACAGGTGAAGGCGGTCGACTGCCCGGCGATCGACGGCATCATCGAGGAGGCCGACGAGACCGCCGGCGAGGTCGCCGACAAGGCGGTGCTGGACGCTGCGCTGATCAATGCGGCGCAGGCCGCCGAGCATTACGAGATCGTGCGTTACGGCAGCCTGATCGCCTGGGCCAAGCAGCTCGGCCGGAGCGACTGCGCCGCCGTGCTCGCCAAGACGCTCGAGGAAGAGAAGGCGACCGACAAGAAGCTCACGGCGCTCGCCGAGAGCAAGGTGAATCTGCGCGCGGCGAGCTAGCGCTGGTGTAGGCAGGAAAGCGCCGCGCGGTGGTTCGCGCGGCGCTTTTGCCCTTGCCTCGGCCGTCGTCATTCCCCGCGCGCGGCTGCGGAGTACTGGATCGCCCGCCTGCGCGGGCGACGACGCCGAGTTTCGGGTGGGCACGCTCGCCACACATCCATCCTTCGGCCGTTGTCGAAACATGGCGGCAGGCCGGAAGCCTATATGTCGCGTGGGGCTGCAACCGAGGTGGCAGCATGCGAGCAAGCACCATCAAATACGAAGCCTTCGACGACGGAGCCGGCGCGCCGCGCGCCTCATCTCGTCCTGCAACCTCCCTGACGCTGGCCGCGATGAGCCTCGGCTATGGCGTGGTGCAGCTCGACGTCACCATCGTCAACACCGCGCTCGACGCGATGGGCACGACGCTCGGCGGCGGTGTCGCCGAGCTGCAATGGGTCGTCAGCGCCTATACCATTGCCTTTGCCGCCTTCATCCTGACGGCCGGCGCACTCGGCGACCGGATCGGCGCCAAGCGCGTCTTCATGGCCGGGTTCGCCATCTTCACTGCGGCCTCGCTCGCCTGTGCATCGTCCCCCAATGCAATCGTGCTGATCGCGGCACGACTGGTCCAGGGCCTAGCGGCGGCGATCCTGGTGCCGAATTCGCTGGCGTTGCTCAATCATGCCTATGCCGACGACCGCGCGCGCGGCCGCGCCGTCGCGATCTGGGCTGCCGGAGCGAGCCTAGCGCTGACCGCGGGCCCCTTCGTCGGCGGCGCGCTGATCACGCTGGTCGGGTGGCGCGCGATCTTTCTCGTCAACCTTCCGATCGGCCTCATGGGCCTTTGGCTGAGCTGGCGTTATGCGACGGAGACCACGCGCGCGCCCTCGCGCGAGATCGATCTGCCCGGCCAGCTTGCGGCAATCGGCGCGCTGGGGGCGCTCGCCGGCGCGATCATCGAGGGCGGCGCGCTTGGCTGGGACCATCCGGCCGTGCTCGCGGCCTTCGCTTCAGCCCTCGTCCTCGCCGTGCTGTTCGTCTGGCGGGAGAGCCGCGCGGCGCAGCCGATGCTGCCCTTGTCCCTGTTCGGTCACCGGCTGTTTACCCTGACCGCGCTCGTCGGCCTGCTCGTGAACATCGCGATCTACGGCCTGATCTTCGTGCTCAGCCTGTACTTCCAGAGGATCAACGGGCTGTCGGCGTGGTGGACCGGACTTGCCTTCGTGCCGATGATGGCCGCGGTGCTCCCGGTCAATCTGCTGGCGCCGCGCCTCGCCGAGCGCGTCGGTCCGTGCCCGACCATTGTCGTCGGCGCCTTTATCTCGGCGCTCGGCTGTCTCGGCCTGATCTGGATCGAGGCTGACACGAGCTATTGGATGATCTGCGCGCAGATGATCGCGATCAGCGGCGGACTTGGGCTGCTGGTGCCGCCGCTGACCTCGACCCTGCTGGGCAGCGTCGAGAAGGCGCGCTCCGGCATCGCGGCGGGCGTCCTGAACGCGACGCGGCAGACCGGCAGCGTGCTCGGCGTTGCGCTGTTCGGCTCGCTGGTGGCCTCGGAAGGTGCATTCATGACCGGCCTGCACGCATCGCTGGTGGTATCGGCCACCGTCCTGCTGCTCGCCGCCGCCGTGATCGGGATCGGCGCGCCTTCGCGAAGATGAACAATGTGAGCAAACGCACACATCTTCCGTTCACCATCGCCGAACCCAGCACATAGCCGGTTACCGACTGTCCATCTCTGCCCGCTCTAGTGCGGGTCGGATAGGGGCCGGCAATGTATCAAGTTCTTTACTGTCTCACGGACCAGCATGACTGGCGCCTCGTCGCACTCGGCGGCGCAGTGTGCCTGCTCGCGAGCGCGGCGGCGATCAGCCTGTTCCAGCGCGCGCGTGCGGCAAGCGGCGGTGCTCGCGTATCGTGGATCGCGCTGGACGCCGTCGTCGCAGGCTGCGGCATCTGGGCAACCCATTTCATCGCGATGCAGGCCTACGGGCCGGGCGCCGGCGGCGCCTACAACATCCCCGTGACCGTTCTGTCGCTGATCTTCGCGATTGCGGTCACCTTCGTCGGGCTGAGCATCTCGGTGTCAGCGACGCGGACGATTCCGGTCGCGCTCGGTGGCGCCGTCGTTGGCGGCGGCGTTGCCGCAATGCATTACACCGGCATGATGGCGCTCGAGATTCCCGCGCGCATCGGCTGGGCGACCGACACCGTGGCGGTCTCGATCGTTCTCGGTATCGTCTTTGGATCGCTTGCGCTGGTCGTCGCGGGGCGGCGCGACGGCGTGGCGAATGCGCTCGGTGCGACGGTGCTGCTGACCGTCGCCATCGTCTCGCATCATTTCACCGCCATGGGCGCCGTGGAGCTGACGCCGGATCCTTCGATCGTCATCAGCGGCCTGTCGATCCCGCCGGCCTCCTTGTCGGTCCTCACCGCCAGCGCGGCCGTCGCGATCATCGCGATCGCGCTCGCAGCGGCTGTGCTCGACCGCCGCGCCAAGGGCGAATTGGGACGCCAGCAGGTCGTGCTCGATACCGCGCTCGAGAACATGTCGCAGGGGCTGTGCATGTTCGACGCGGACGGCAAGATCATGCTGTTCAACGAGCGCTACGCGGCGATGCTTCGTCGCACCGATATCGCGCTGACCGGCCGCCTCTTGGTCGACGTGCTGCGGGAAGAGCAGGCCAAGGGCCAGTGGCAGGGCGATGCGGATGAATTCTTTGCGCGCCTCGTGGTCGACGCGCGCGAGGGCCGCACGACCAGCCAGGTCGTCAACCGGTTCGGCCGCTCCATCCGGGTCGTCAACCAGCCGATGCAGGGCGGCGGCTGGGTCGCGACCTTCGAGGACATCACCGAATGGCTGGAGGCGCAGGCGAAGATCTCGCACATGGCGCGTCATGACGCGCTGACCGGTCTGCCGAACCGCGTGCTGTTCCACGAGCAGCTCGAGCAGGGTCTGCGCCGGACGGGTTCGGGCGACCAGCTCGCGGTGCTCTGCCTCGATCTCGATCACTTCAAGGACATCAACGACTCGCTCGGCCATCCCATCGGCGACGCGCTGCTCAAGGAGGTCGGCCGCAGGCTGAAGGCCACCGTCGGCGAGAGCGACACGGTGGCGCGGCTTGGCGGCGACGAATTCGCAGTGGTCCAGATCGGACGGTCGGAGGAAGCCGCAGCGAGGTGCCTTGCCGGCCGCCTCGTCGAGGTGATCTCGGCGCCTTACGAGATCGACGACCATCAGATCGTCATCGGTGTCTCGATCGGCATCTCGCTGTCGCCGCAGGACGGCAGCAACGCGGACGAGCTTCTGAAGAACGCCGACCTTGCGCTGTACCGCGCAAAGGCGGACGGCCGCGGCACCTACCGCTTCTTCGAGACCGGCATGGATGCGCGCGCACAGGCGCGCCGTCTGTTGGAGATGGATCTCCGCGCAGCGCTGCAACGCGACGAGTTCCAGCCGTACTATCAGCCGATCCGCGACGTCGCCAGTGGTCGCGTCGTCGTCTTCGAGGCGTTGCTGCGCTGGAACCATCCGCAGCGCGGCCTGATCGCCCCCATCAACTTCATTCCGCTGGCCGAGGAGACCGGACTCATCGTCCAGCTCGGCGAATTCGTGCTGCGTTCCGCCTGCACCGACGCGGCCACCTGGCCCGACGATGTCGATGTCGCGGTCAACCTGTCGCCGGTGCAGTTCAGGAATCCGAACCTGATCGCATCCGTGACCGCGGCGCTGACCGTCTCGGGACTGCCGGCGCGCCGGCTCGAGCTCGAGATCACCGAATCCGTGCTGCTTCAGAATAGCGAGGCGACGCTGACCACCCTGCACGAGCTGCGCGCCATGGGGGTGCGGATCTCGCTCGACGATTTCGGCACCGGCTATTCGTCGCTGAGCTATTTGCGCAGCTTCCCGTTCGACAAGATCAAGATCGACCGCTCCTTCGTGTCGGAGCTCGCGACGCGGGAGGATTCCATGGCGATCATCCGCGCCGTGACCGGGCTCGGCCGCAGCCTCGGCATCGTGACCACCGCGGAAGGTGTCGAGAACGACGCGCAGCTCGAGCTGCTCAGGCGCGAGGGCTGCACCCAGGCGCAGGGCTATCTGTTCAGCAAGCCGCGGCCTGCCTCGGATGTGGCGTTGATGCTGGAGCGCCCGCGGCTGCGCGCCTCGGCCTAGAAAGGCTAGCCGCGGCGCAGCGCGAAATGCGCGCCGCAGAATGCCATCACGGCGCCAAGGCACAGCGCGGCGAGCCCGGCAAGCACGCCCGAGACCGTCGGGATCGGGCTCGGGGCCGAGGCCACCTGGCCGGCGCCCGCAAGCAGGAGCACGCCGACCGCGATCAGGAATTGCCGCATCCGTTGCGGGATCTGGCCGTGGGCGGCGCTCTGCATCAATGTCGCCGTGAAATACCCGCCGGAAAAGCCGACCGTGGCGATCAGCCACCAGGCGATCGCAGCGCCTGCCGGAATGAACTCATGCGTGTCGGAGCGCCAGAGGCCGCCGAGGTCGAGCCCGTAGCGCGCGCCCAGCATGTGCACCGCGAGCGCGAGCAGCACGCCGCAGATCACGGCAGCCCCGAGAATCAGGCGGCGCGGAAAAAAGGTCGTCTCAGCCATGCCCCGCTTGTAGGATGGGCGAGGGCGACCGCGCAAGCGGGTCGCAGACCGGATTGCGCGGTCGGGATTGCAGACGGGATCGATTGTCGAGATGCGGGTTTCGGACGCGCAGGGCGCCCCAGGCGCGAGCTATGCCTACAAGGCGTCGCTGATCGGTTCGGCGCATCGTTTCGAGCTGACCGACGCGGGGCTGTCCTGGCACATCGGCGGCCGTTCCGGCCTGTGGCGCTACGACGAGATCAGCGCAATCCGGTTGTCGTTCCGCCCGGTGTCGATGCAGCAGCATCGCTTTCGCGCCGATGTCAGCCGCAGCGGTGGCGGCCGCATCGCGATCCTGTCGACGAGCTGGCAGACTGCGGCGCTGATGGCGCCGCAGGACAATGGCTTTCGCGACTTCATCGTCGAGCTCCATGCGCGGATGGCGAAAGCAGGCAGCCGCGCGGTGCTGACGGCAGGCCTCGGCCGCAACACCTATGCCGCGGTGCTGGCGTTCATGGCGGTGCTGACGGTGGCGATGACTGGGCTCCTGATCCGCGCGCTCATGATCGACGCCTTCGCCGGCGCGTTGTTCATCCTCGGCTTTGCCGCGCTGTTCGCCTGGCAGGTCGGCGGCTTCGTGCGGCGCAACCAGCCGCAGAGCTACAGCTTCGATCGCGTGCCGAAGGCCTTGTTGCCTTAGCTGCAATCGGCCGCAATCAAACGTGACTTCGCACCCCGGTGCCGGTGTCGCATCGTGCGGCCATGTCAGTGATGGATTGCAGCACGCGCCGGCCTGCGGCGGATGAGATCGCCAGGATCAACCGCACGCATCTGATCGACACGCCGCTCCGGACGGCCGACCTCTTGTTCATGTTCGGCACCCGCGAGGACATCGCACTCCGCGCCGACACCGCCGCAAGGCTGTGGCGCGAGGGCTTGTTCCGCTGGTCGATTGTCAGCGGCGGCGTGACGCCGGGCTCGGAGCAATCCGAGTGCACCATCATCAAGGCGGCGATGGTCGCGGCGGGCATTCCGGCGGACGGGATACTCGAGGAGCATGGCGCGACGAATACCGGCGAGAACGTGATCTTCTCGCTGCCGGTCATCGACGCGGCGCTTGGGCTGCAAAATATCCGCAGCGTGATCTGCCTCGGCAACACCTGGACCGCGCGTCGCTACCCGATGACGCTGCACCGGCACTGGCCCGAGGTCGAGAAGATGCTGCTCACCGTCGACAGCTTTGCGACGCCGCGCGCGCTCTGGCACACCGATGTCGAATTTCGCCGTCGTGTTCTGCATGAATGGGACAAGATCGAGCCGTACAAGGCGAGGGGCTTTATCGCGGAATGGCCGGAGGGCTGACGGGCAAGATTCTAGTTTTGACGCGTTTTCTTTACGCGAACCGGTATCCACTTCGCTCGAAAACGCTCAGGTTACTCCGTCGAGTCAAAGTCCTCTTCCTTGGTGCCGAGCAGCGAGACGAGCGTGCGCAGGCCTGAATCTAGCTGCTCGAACGTGGGCGGGGCGAGCGCGAGACGCACCGCATTCGGCGCGTGACCATGCGCGATTGCAAAAGTCGAGGACGGCGTCAGCGCGATGCCGCGCCTGGCGGCTGCGGCAACGAAGGTCTGCGAACGCCAGTGCGGCGGTAGCGTGAGCCAGAGATGATAGGAGCGCGGGTCGGCGGCGAACTGGTAGCCGGCCAGCAGCCTGGCCGCGGTCTGCTGGCGGC
This sequence comes from Bradyrhizobium sp. USDA 3311, assembly GCF_054062495.1. Lineage (NCBI taxonomy): Bacteria > Pseudomonadati > Pseudomonadota > Alphaproteobacteria > Hyphomicrobiales > Nitrobacteraceae > Bradyrhizobium > Bradyrhizobium sp. USDA 3311. Next base: position 4,605,899 of record NZ_JBSSFI010000001.1, read on the forward strand.
GCGCGGCGTCGATGCGCTTCAGGCGCGTCAACTCGGCGACGGTGCCGTCGGCCATCAGCCGCTGCCCGGATGCGAGCGCATGGCCGGAGGCGATCCAGCCGCCGGTGCGAACCGCGCTCATCACGCTCTCGCGCAGACGCGGCGGGGTGACGAGGATGCCGAGCGCAAGGCCCGGCGCGACCTTCTTCGACAGGCTGTCGATCACGATGCAGCGGTCCGGCCCGAGCGCGGCCAGCGGCGTGTCGTCGGCGAGGAAGCCGTAGACGGCGTCCTCGATGATGGTCAGATCGAGCTTCTCGGCGACGCGCATGATGTCGGCGCGCCGCGTCGCGTTCATGGTGACGCCGAGCGGGTTCTGGATGATGGGCTGGAGATAGAGCGCCGACAGGTGCGCCTCGCGATGCGCCTTCTGGATGGCGTCGGGCCGCGCGCCATGCTCGTCCATCGAAATCGGGACCAGCGTCACGCCGAGCCGCGCCGCAATGCTCTTGACGTAAGGGTAGGTGAGCGCCTCGACGCCGCAGCGGCCGCCGGTGGGGACGAGCGCCGTGAGCGCGGCCGCGAGCGACTGCTTGCCGTTGGCGGTGAAGACGATCTGCTCGGCCTGCGGCGCAAAATCCTTGCGCGCGAGATAGGCGGCCGCCGCATTGCGCGCGCTCTTGGTGCCTGTGCTGGTCGAGACGCGCAGCGCGGATTCCAGCGCGTCGACGCGCTCGAGCCCGGCAAGGCTCTTGGCGATCATGGCCCATTGCTGCGGCAATAACGGATAATTGACCTCGAAGTCGATCCGCGCGTCGCGCGGCTCGCTCAGCGCCTCGACTTCGCGCCTGATGTCGCCGGAGATGAAGGTGCCGCGGCCGACTTCGCCGACCACGAGGCCGCGGCGGAGCAATTCCGTATAAACCCGGCTCGCGGTCGAGACCGCAATGCCACGGTCATAGGCAAAATTGCGCTGCGGAGGCAGCCGGTCGCCGGGCCTTAACGTGCCATTAGAGATATCCGAGGCAATGGCATCGGCAAGCTTCACATACTCGAACTTGGACATTATTGCACCGAGAGCAATGTTTTCCTTGCTCCGAGCAATGTACTGGAGCATTTAAGTTCCATCAAGGTCCGCGTTGAGCCGAGGAGAGCGAGAGCAATCCTATGGCAAATGAGGTGCAGGCGCTCCAGCGTCTGCGCCAACGGCGCCCGCTTCGCCGCGTGGACAATAGGCCGGAGAAGAAAAATGACCACGATCTCGCAAGCTGCCGGGCGGAGTTTACGCCCATCCTCGTCGAGCGGATTTTTCCGCGCTCTCGCCAGCGCCATCCATGCGCTGTTCGACCGCCTGGAGCGCCGCTCCGCCGTCAAGACGCTGAGCGAACTCGACGACCACGCCCTGCGCGACATCGGGATCACGCGCAGCCAGATCGAGGACGCGGTCTACGGGCAGTTCAAAGCCGAGATGACGCGGTATCTGTAACGTGTTTTGACGTGCGCCGTGCCCGGTAGATCTGGGCGCGGTGACCTCGCAATGACGGAGTGCGGGCACGGGCATCGCTCTATCAACTCATATCTCACTCGCAGACACACTTTCGCATCCTCGCGGCTTGTTTCGCCCGAGCTTTGCTTCGTCGCGTCACGCCCAATGAAAGAGGGCGCAGGGAAGGCCGGGAGCCGGCTGGCTCCCATTGAGCGCCATGCGAGGTGCAGATTGCGCTACGATGCACAGCGGGGAAACAGGGCAACCGAGACATCCCGGCCTTCCCTGCGCAATGGTTGGAACGGCTTATGTCGTGCTCTCCCCGGGGAGCGATGCACTATTGCCCCCGTCGCCTTGCGGATGGCTGACGCGCGCGGTCCGGTCGGGCCGCACACATCACCGCAGGACTTGGCGCACAGACCCCGGGCGCCAGGACGACACGATTTGGCCGTACGCCGATCACACCGGTCGTGTGCGCGACGTCCTCGCTCACGGTTGCCCGCCCTGCGAAACCCTTCGCGCCGATGCAACTAGCGTCCACCGCCGCCCGGCCCGCGTTCGTGACGATCGCGATACGCCCCTCTTCCTTGGGCCGGAGTGAGGCGACACATACGCCGCTTCCGAATTTCGGTAAAGTGGAATATTTTGGGCGGCGGGAATTGACCTGCCGTTTGGGTGTTTTGCCCGACGGGCAACGCAAGGGCTTGTAGCCCGGAACAACAGGCTACGGAGCAGCCCTCAGTGCCTGACCACCAGCACCGAGCACTTCGCGTAGCGCACCACGTGCCCGGCATTGGAGCCGAGGAAATAGGTGCGCATCGCCGGCCGGTGCGAGGTCATCACGATCAGATCGGCCTTCATGTGCACGGCTTCCTCCAGAATCTCGTGGTAGATGCCGCCCTGGCGGACCACGCTGGAGATGTGGGAGGCCTCGATGCCGGATTCGCGCGCGACGATGGCGAGCGCTTCCTCCGAGGTCTGGCGCTGCTGCTCGTCGAAATCGGCCGGCACGTATTCTGCCAGCATCACCGGCGTCATCGGCAGCACGTTGAGCAGGCGCACGGTGCCGCTCCAGGTCTGCGACAGCGTTGCCGCGGTCGCGATCGCCGGCTTGGCGAGATCGGTGTCGGCGAGGTCGATGGGCACGAGGATGGACTTGAACATCTGCGCCTCCAAATCTTCCAGTCAGCTCTCGATCAGCTGCATCAACCGGTCGAGACCCGCGGGTCTCATCCCGATCGAAGCAGCTTGGGGCTGACGAACAGCACCAGCTTGCCGCGGCGGTAGGCCACGTCCCCCCAATCCTTGACGTCAAAGTCGAAGATCGCAAGCCCCGCGGTGGGCAGGTTGTGGGTGAGCGCCTTGGCGCCGGCCGGATCGCCGCCGCCCATCAGCATCAAGGCGATCTCGTGCATGCCGGGATTGTGGCCGACCAGCAGCAGCCGCTTCGGGTTGCCCGGGTTGGTTGCAGTGCGAATGGATTTTAGGATCTGCGCGGGATCGGCGCCGTAGAGTTCCGGCAGGACCTCGACCTCAGGCGCGGGGACGCGGCCCTTCATCGTCGCCCAGGCGATGTCCCAGGTCTGCCGGGCGCGGACGGCATGCGACACCAGCACGGTATCGGGGAAGGGGGGATGGGAGGCGATCCAGTCGCCGATTTCGGCGGCATCCCTGTGGCCGCGGTCGTCGAGCCGGCGATCCTGGTCACGGCCGCTCGGCGCGTCAGTCTCGGTCTTGGCGTGACGCAGCAGCATCAAACGGCGCATGGCACTCTCGAATCGTTGCACGTCCAGAATAATCTACAGGCGCCGGTTGAGGACAAGGTGACAAGCGCCCGATCGGTCCTTTAAAGCGCGATGAGATTTGGACAACCCCTCATCGCGCTTTAAATTTCTGTTCTGAGCATGATCTTTTCGGAAAACCGCTGCACACTTTTCCGGATCATGCTCTAAGAAAACGATATGAGCGAGACTTTCACAAGCGTGTCCCAGGAAGAAGCCGGCTTTCGCGAGCGCGCGCGGCTGTCGTTCGATCTCGATGCCGATATCTGCGTGATCGGGGCAGGGCTTGCCGGGCTCTCCATTGCACTGGAGGCGGCCCGGCTCGGGGCCAGTGTCGCGGTGCTCGAGGGGCGCCATATCGGCTGGAACGCCTCCGGCAACCAGCTCGGCACCGTGATGCCGGGCTTTGCGCTGCCGCTCACCGACCTGATCGAGCGCATCGGCTTCGAGGACGCGCGCGAATTGTGGACGCTGTCGAAGGAGGGCGCCGAGTTCGTCCGCGCCAACGCCACCGAAGAGAACATGCCGGGGATCGCCCCGAGCGACGGCGTGCTCGAGGTCTCCAACGTCGATACCGGCGACCGGTTGATCAGCCGGTTGCAGATGCTGAATGAGGATTTCGACACCGAGGTCGAGGGCTGGCAGGTCGATCGCGTCCGCGACGTGCTCAAGACTGATCGCTACTTCCACGGCGTGTACTATCCCAAGGCGTTTCAAGTCGACGGCCGCAAATACGTGCATGGTCTTGCGGCGCTGGCGCGGCGGGCCGGCGCCCGCATCTTCGAGGATACGCCGGTGGTCAGCATCGACCATTCCGGCATCCGTAAGCGGATCGTCACGCCGTCGGCGCGGCTGCGCGCGACGCACATCGTGCTCGCCGGCAACATCCATCTCGGCGCGCCCTTGAGGCGCCTGTCGGAGACGCTGCTGCCGGTCTGGCGCTATGCCGGCATCACCGCGCCACTCGGCGAGCGCGTGCACGAGATCATCGCCTTCAAGGGAGCGGTGATGGATTCCGACGGCGTCGATCATTTCCGCATCGTCGACGGCGACCGGCTGATGTGGGAGAGCCCGGAAACCACCTGGGCCGCGCGGCCGCAGCGCTTTACAGGCGGCGTCAGGCGGCGGATCCGGTCGATCTTCCCCCAGTTCGGCAATGTCGAGATCACCGATATGTTCGGCGGCGCGACCGGCCAGACCGTGCACGGCATGCCGCAGATCGGCCAGTTGCGCAAAGGCCTGTGGGTGGCGAGCGGGTTCGGCCGCCAGGGCATGAACACCTCGGCCATGGCCGGGCAGATGATCGCGCGGAGCATCCTGTGGGGCGACGAGCGCTGGCGGCTGTTTTCGCCGTTCGAGCTGGTCTGGGCGGGCGGTGCGACCGGACGGGTCGCGGGTCAATTGGTCGGGATCTGGGGCAGGACGAGCTCCGCCGCCGCAGGCACGCTCGCCCGCTACCGCGAGCGGGCGCGGGTCAAGGACAGGGAACGCGAGGCGCGGCTGGCCGAAGCCAACCGGGCTGCCGGCACCGGTCCGCGCCGTCCGCCGCCGGGTGTACGGCCGCGACCGGCCCCGCCGCCGAAACCCGCGACTGAAGCCTTGGAACCGGCCTCGCACGACGACAGCGTCTCGCAATAAGTTGAGAAAAATCGCGCCTGGACGTGTAACGTCGGCCGCTAGAACCCGTATCTCAGGGCGTGGACTCGCGCACGGAGAATGAGATGTTTGACCGCCGCATCCTGCTAACGACTGTCGCCGGCCTGTTCGGCCTTTCCGCCTTCCGCTGGCTGAGAGGGACACCTGCCGAGGCCGGCGAGAAGGCCGCGGAAACGTTCGAGATCACGAAGACCGAGGCCGAATGGCGTGCCCAGCTCACGCCGCAGCAATACGAGATTTTGCGCAATCACGGCACCGAGCGGCCCGGCTCAAGCCCGCTGCTCAAGGAGCACCGCAAGGGCGTTTTCGCCTGCGCCGGCTGCGACCTGCCGCTGTTTGCGTCCGACACCAAGTTCGAGAGCGGCACTGGTTGGCCGAGCTTCTACCAGCCGATCGAGGGCAATGTCGGTAAGACGGAGGATCGGACCTACGGTATGCTCCGCACCGAGGTGCATTGCCGGCGCTGCGGTGGCCATCTCGGCCACGTCTTCGACGACGGTCCGAAGCCCACTGGATTGCGCTACTGCATCGACGGTTTCGGGCTGGTTTTCCACCCGGCCGCCGCGTCCGCGACGTAGCTCTCGCTGGAGTCATTCCGGAGCGATGCGTGAGCATCGAATCCGGAATCTCGAGATTCCGGGTTCGGTCCTGCGGACCGCCCCGGAATGACCCGATGCCCCGGCAATTGTTGCCGGCCCGGCAATTGTGCCCCGGTCATCCGACCGGGGTCCATTCATTTAAGCCATTGATTTCATAGAAATACCCGCCTTGGCATAGCCCTTGCGACTGTCTCTCCCGACTGCGGCCCTGGTCGACCGGCCGCCGAGATCGGATTTGGAGACAAAGTTATGGGTATCTTCGATGCAATGAACACCTCGGTGGGTGGTCTGCAGGCGCAGTCCTACGCGCTTCAGAACATTTCCGGCAACATCGCGAACTCATCCACCACCGGTTACAAGGGCATCGGGACCAGCTTCGTCGATCTCATCCCGGACGCCTCGGTGCCGAGCAAGCAGGTCGCGGGCGGTGTGACGGCCAACGCGAAAGCGACCATCACCACCCAGGGCACGATCTCGTCCTCCTCCGTCGCGACCAACATGGCGATCACCGGCGACGGCTTCTTCTCGATCCAGAAGGCGACTAGCGTCGTCGACAACTTGCCGCAGTTCGGCGGCGTCACCTACTACACCCGCCGCGGCGACTTCCAGCTCAATTCCAACGGCAATCTGGTCAACGGCGCCGGCTACTACCTGATGGGCGTCACGGTCGACCCGAAGACCGGCAACCCTCAGGGCAACGTGGCGACGGTCCTGAAATTCCAGAACAACTTCATTCCGGCGCAGGCGACCACTTCGATCCAGTACGCGGCGAACCTGCCGACCCAGCCGAACACGGCGGCGAGCTCGACCGCAGCCAGCAAGACGCTGCTGGCGGCTGGCGGCCTGAACCCGTCGGACTTCCAGGCCAACCCGCTGCCGGTGGGCACGCCGCCCGCGCCCTATACCAGCGCGACGGTGTCCGGTGCAGCCGCCACCGGCAACATCCGCTCGGCCTATTCGTCGACGACGGGGACGGGCACGGTTCCGCTCCAGAACAACTCGTCCGCAGTGGCTTCGACCTCCACGTCCCTTGACAACACCGTGGGCACGCATCTCGCCTCCAGCATTCTCACCGCGCTGAGCGGCCAGGTCCTGACGATCAACGGCAGCAACACGATCACCTTCAACGGTGGTACCACCGTCTCGACGGTCGGCAACAACACCACGATCGGTCTCGGCGCAGGCACGACGGCCACGGTGGCCAGCATCCTGAACGCGATCCAGACCGCCGGCGGCGCCGGCGTTACGGCCTCGCTCTCCGCCAGCGGCAACATCCAGATCTCGACCGGCACCGGCACCGACGTGTCGATCGGCAGCGGCACGGCAGCCACGGCGCTCGGCATGAGCAGCGTGACGCGCGGCGGCAACGTGCTGTCCTCGCCCGCGCTCACCGGCGCCACGGTGCTGAGCGGCAGCGCGACCGCCGGCGGCGCCGAGGTGCTCTCGTCCGGCTTTTCGGCAGGCCCGCCCGCCGACACCATCACCGTCAACGGCCAGACGCTGACTTTCATGGCCTCGGGTGCCTCCGGTCCGAACCAGATCAACATCACCGACAACATCACGACCCTGCTCGGCAAGATCGACGCGCTCTCCGGCGCCTCGGGGTCTTCGATCAGCCCCGGCGGCGTGATCACGCTGAACACCGGCACCGTTTCCAACCTGTCGGTGTCCAGCTCCAACAGTGCGGCTTTCGCCGCGCTCGGCTTCACCTCGACCATCACCAAGAACCGCGACGGTGGCGGCACCGCCGGCACCGGCGGCGTGATCGGCAACGACATCGCGACCTTCACCAAGGAATCGATCAGCGGCGGTGCGGTCACCGCCTACAACGCCGCGGGCACGCCGGTGAACCTGCAATTGCGCTGGGCCAAGACCGACAGCGCGTCGCTGGGCACGGGTCATTCCGATACCTGGAACCTGTTCTACCAGACCGATCCGAATGCGACCGGCACGACGGTCGGCTGGGTCAACACCGGGCAGGCCTTCACCTTCGCCGCCGACGGCTCGCTGACCTCGCCGAGCGGTTCGGGCATCACCATCAACAATGTCAGCGTCGGCGGACAGGCGCTCGGCTCGGTCGCCTTCAACATCTCCTCGGGCGGGCTGACGCAATATGCCAGCACCAGCGGCGCGGTGACCATCAACACCATCACCCAGAACGGCTACGCCGCGGGCCAGCTCCGCTCGGTTGCCGTCAACAACAACGGCCTCGTGGTCGGAACCTTCTCCAACGGCCAGAACCTTGACCTCGCACAGGTATCGCTGTCGCACTTCAACGGCACCAATTACCTGAAGGCGCTCGACGGCGGCGCCTATGCCGCGACCGAACAGTCAGGGCCGGCGATCGACGGCGCATCGGGCACCATCAGCGGCTCGTCGCTGGAAGGCTCCAACACGGACATCGCCGACGAATTCACCAAGCTGATCGTGACCCAGCAGGCCTATTCGGCCAACACCAAGGTGATCACGACCGCGAATTCGATGGTGCAGGACCTCCTGAACGTATTGCGCTGATCGGCGCGTGACGTAACCAAAGGCGGCCAGTGATATGGGTTTGAGTTCAGCCCTCGCCAGTGCGATGAGCGGTCTGCGTGCCAACCAGGCCGCGCTCTCGATCGTCTCCTCGAACGTCGCCAACTCGCAGACGCCAGGTTACGTCGTCCAGACGCCGAACCAGATCGAGGTCACCACCGGCGACTTCGGCTCGACGGCGATGACGACCGGCGTCAGCCGGGAGCTCGACAGCTACGTGCTGAACCAGCTGCGCACCGAGACCGGCGGCAGCGGTTACGCCGACCAGATGGCCAACATCCTGAAGCAGCTTCAGAGTGTCTATGGCACGCCCGGCAACAGCGGCACGCTCGAAACCGCGCTGAACAAGTTCACCACCGCGCTGCAGGCGCTGTCGACCAGCGCGGGTGCGTCGTCGGCGCAGACCGTTGCGCTGGGCGCGGCGCAGGCGCTGGCGCAGCAGCTCAACGTCACCACCAAGGGCATTCAGTCGCTGCGCTCCAACGTCGAGCAGGATCTCGGCACCTCGGCGCAGCAGGCCAACGCGTCGATGCAGCAGATCGCCGACATCAACACCAAGCTCCAGGGCCTGTCGGCAAACGACCCCTCGGCCGCGACGCTGATGGACCAGCGCGACCAGGCCATCAACACGCTGTCGAAATATGTCGACGTCCGCGTCACCACCGACGGCTCGAACCAGGCCAACATCTACACCACGACAGGCATCCAGCTCGTCGGCGCCGGGCTCGCCTCGCAATTTACTTTTGCGTCTGCCGGTGCGCTGTCGGCGACCTCGCTCTACAACATGGATCCGGCCAAGTCCGGTGTCGGCGCGTTGAACATCAGGCTTCCGAACGGCTCGCAGGTCGACGTCGTCGCCAACAACGTGGTTTCCTCGGGCCAGATCGCGGCCGACCTCAAGCTGCGCGACCAGACGCTGGTGCAGGCGCAGAACCAGATCGACCAGCTCGCCGCCACGATGTCGAGCGCGCTGTCCGACAAGACCACGGCCGGCAGCACCGTCTCCGGCCCGCCGGCCGGGTTCGACATGGACCTTGCCGGGGCGGCGCCGGGCAACACGGTCAACATCACCTACACGGACACGACGACCAACACGCAGCGCCAGGTCACGCTCGTCAACGTGACCGACCCGGCGGCGCTGCCGCTTCAGAATGCGACCAACGCCAATCCGATGCGGATCGGCGTCAACTTCTCCGGCGGCATGGGCGCGATCGCCTCGGCGCTCAACACCGCGCTGTCAGGCTCGCACCTGTCGTTCTCCGCCGCCCCGTCGCCGGCAACCGCCACGACGCTGCGGGTGACCGACGACAACACCGGCCTCGCCAAGGTCAACTCGTCCTCGATCAGCAAGACGATCTCGTCGTTGACCTCGGGCAACCCGCAACTGGCGGTTTTCACCGACGGCGGACAGGCGCTCTACACCGGCGCGATCACCGCATCGGGCTCGCAGATGACCGGCCTTGCCGGGCGCATCGCGGTGAACACGCAGCTGGTCAGCGATCCCACGCGGCTGTCGGTCTACAACACCTCGCCGGTGACGCCCGCGGGCGACACCACGCGTTCGGACTATCTTTATTCGCAGCTCACCAACGCGGTGTTCTCCTATTCGCCGACGACCGGCCTCGGCTCGGCCAACCAGCCCTTCACCGGCAGCGTTTCGAACTACCTCCAGCAGTTCCTGAGCATCCAGGGCAACGCCGCGACCCAGGCGACCCAGCTCCAGCAGGGCCAGAGCGTCGTGGTCTCGACGCTGCAAGCGAAATTCAACTCGACCTCCAGCGTCAACCTGGACTCGGAGATGTCGAACCTGATCCAGCTCCAGAATGCCTATGCCGCCAACGCTCACGTGATGTCGGTGGTGCAGAGCATGATGAACACGTTGATCCAGGCTCAAGTGTAACAAGTAACAGGGCTCTGAAACATGTCGATCAGCAGCATCAACTACTCCTCGTCGGTTCTCGGCTCGCAGATCCGCAACATCAATCAGCAGCTCACCGACCTGTCGACGCAGCTCTCGACCGGCAAGCTGTCGCAGAACTATTCCGGCATGGGCACCAACGAGGGCTTTGCAATCGCTGGGCGCGCGCAGCTCTCCAACATCGCCGCCTATACCGACACCATCACCAACGTCAACGTCAGCATCAACCTCGCCAATACCGCGCTGCAGTCGCTGACCAAGATCCGCAACACGGTGCAGACGGGCTCCGCCAACACCGCGCAGGATCTCAACGTCAACGGACAGACGGTCGCGCAGAACACCGCTGCCGCCCAGTTCGGCTCGATGGTCGGCGTGCTCAACACGCAGACGGGCAACCGCTATCTGTTCTCCGGAACCGCCGTCAACACGCAGTCGGTCGCGGATGCCGGCGACATCATCAACGGCACCACGACGCAGGCGGGTTTCAAGGCCGTCATGGCGGAGCGCCAGGCCGCCGATCTCGGCGCCAACGGCATGGGCCGGCTGGTGCAGACGCAGCCGACGCCAAGCTCGGTGCAGGTGTCGGAGGACGTCGCGGGATCGCCGTTCGGGCTCAAGATCAAGGCGGTCTCCTCGACGTTGACGGGCGCGACCGTCACCGGCCCGAGCGGCTCGCCGGTGTCGTTCTCCGTCGATCTCAACGGAACCAATCCCAGCAACGGCGACAAGCTGAGCGTCCAGTTCACGCTGCCTGATGGTACGACCGAGCAGATCGACCTGACGGCGTCGACGGCGACGCCGACGCCGCTCGGCAGCTTTGCGATCGATGCAAGCGTCCCGGTTAACCCGAACAATACCGCGGCGAACCTCAACACCGCGCTGAACACCGCGATCAAGAAACTTGCCAACACCTCGCTTGTGGCAGCGTCGGCCGTGACCGCCGGCGACAATTTCTTCAACACGGCCAGCTCTGCGATCGGTACTCCGAAGAGCAACCAGGCGGCTCCGCCCGCACCGATCAGTGGGGCGACGGCGCTGTCCGGCACGAGCCCCTCGGACTCGATCTCGCCGGGCTTCGTCGCCGGCGACACCATCACCGTCAACGGGACCACGCTCACTTTCGTCAGCTCGGGTGCGACCGGCAACCAGCTCAATGTCGGCGACAGCATCCAGACCCTGATGAGCAAGATCGACCAGATCACGGGGACTTCGAAGCCCTCGACGATCCACGGCGGTTCGATCACGATCAACACGGACGATGCGGCGAGCCTGAACATCACGAGCTCGAATACCGGGGCGCTGGGTTCGATCGGTTTCAGCGCGACGCCGGTGACCGCGACGCAGCCGCCGCTGCGCGTCGGCTCCTCGCCAGCGAGCTCGGCGACGACGCTGGTGAATGGCTCGGCCACTACGGTGAAATGGTATCTCGGCAATGACGGGCCCGGTTCGCCGCGCTCCACCGCGATGGCGCGGGTCGACGATTCCGTCACGGTGCAATATGGCGCGCAGGCCGACGAGGATGCGATCCGGCGGCAGTTGCAGGCGATCGCCGTGTTCGGGACGTTCTCGACCTCGCCGACCGGGCAGTATTCGGGCGGGCAGGTCTCGGCGCTGAGCCTGCGGGTGACGCAGGCGCTGACCCAGCAGCCGGGCCAGCAGCGTATCGAGGACATCCAGACCGACATCGCGATGGCCCAGAACACGATGAAGGACGCGAGCACGCGCCAGACCCAGGCCAAGGCGCAGCTCCAGACCATCATCGACCAGGCGGAATCGGCCCCGCCGGACCAGGTCGCGAGCGAGATTCTGGCGCTCCAGAACGCGCTCCAGGCCTCCTACCAGGTGACCTCGAAGCTGGCGCAGCTCTCGCTCGTCAAGTTCCTGTAGGGATGCGTTAAGGCGCCGTTAACCATGCCTGTTTACCTCTTGGTGAGGATTGGAGCGGGGCGGGGCTTTCGATGTCGGACAAGATGCAGCTGGTGGTGGCAACGCCTTGCTTCGGCGGGCAGGTGTCGAGCATCTATGCGAGCTCGATCTTCGCGCTCCAGCGCGCCGTGCACGGCATGTCCAATCTCGAGTTCAAGGTGCTGCTCCGCGACGGCGACGCCCTGATCACGCGCGCGCGGGCCAACCTGGCCGCGATGTTCCTGGACGATCCCAAGGCGACGCATTTCCTGTTCATCGATGCCGATATCGGCTTCAAGCCGGAGCAGGTGTTCCGGCTGATCGAATGCGGCGCCGACGTCGTCGCGGGCTGCTATCCGATCAAGCGGGTCAACTGGGACAAGGCGAAACGCGCGGTCGAGGCGGGCCGCGCCGACGTGCCGGCGGCTTCGCTCGACTACGTGCTCGAGATCGAGGACCCCGACCGCATCGTGGTGGTCAACGGCTTCACCCGCGTGCGCTATGCCGGCACCGGCTTCCTGATGATCCGGCGCCACGTGCTGGAGGCGATGTGCCGCCATCCGAACTACGCCGGCCTGCAATTCTTCCGCGAGCACTCGCACGATACGCTGGCGGCGAGCCAGAACCGGTTCGCGCTGTTCGAATGCATGATCGATCCGGCCACCGGCACCTATCTCTCCGAGGACTTCGCCTTCTGCAAGCGCTGGACCGATATCGGCGGCGAGATCTGGGCCGACATCCAGAGCTCGCTCGACCATGTTGGGCCATCGGTGTTCCACGGCGACATTGCCTCGCAATTCGCGCCGGCGCCCGCGGCGGCGGCCGATGCGGCGTGAGCCTCTCGGGATGAGCGTCGGCGCATCCCGTCTGGCAGACCTGGAGCGAGCGTCCGACGGCGACTCGCGCTACCGCTTGCGCGATCTGTTCACGCCGCTCGACACGCTGCTGGTCTGCGGCGGAGATCCGCGCCTGACGCTCGATCCGAAGGACCGCGTCAACGCCTATGGCTGCGCGGCCTCTCCGGAGCCGGAGATCTGGAATTTCGCCTCCTCGACCGCGTCGGTCATCTCGCAATCGGCCTATGACCGCGCTGCGCTGGCGCGCGAAGAGCTGATGCACAAGTGCCTGTTCGACGAGGTCGAGGTCGCCTTCGATGCGCGCTGCGAGGACATGCGCGAAGAGCTGCGCGGACACCTCCAGGTCTCGCCGCGCGTCGACGTCGTGTTCTCGCCGTCCGGCACCGACTCCCAGCTCCACGCCCTGTTTCTGGCACGCGCGGTGCTCGGCGCCTCGCCGGTGACGATCGTGGTCGGCACGGATCAGACCGGAAGCGGGACGCCCCATACCGCACGCGGGCACCATTTCAGCACGATGACGGCGAGCGGCTTTTCGGTCCGCAAGGACGGTGCGGTGGCGGGGCTCGCCGGCGACAGCGTCGCGGTGCCGCTGCTCGACACGGCGCCCGGCATTGCGATGCGCCCGGATGCGGATGAAGCGGTGCTGCGCGCGGTCGAGACCAGCCTCGCGCAAGGTCGGCGCGTTCTGTTGCAGATCATGGATTCTTCAAAACTCGGCTGGCGCGCGCCGAGCGTGGCCTGCCTCGACGAGATTGCGCGACGCTGGCCCGGCAAGGTCCAAATCGTCGTCGATGCCTGTCAGGCGCGGCTCGGCCGTCGCCGGCTGCGCGGCTATCTCGACCGCGGCTATATGGTGCTGATGACAGGCTCGAAATTTTTCGGCGGCCCCGCCTTCAGCGGTGCGCTGCTGGTGCCGAAAGGCCTGTCGCGCTCGCTCGGCCGGATCGGCGAGATCGCGCCGGGCTTCTTCGATTATGCCGGCCGCAGCGACTGGCCGAAGGCCTGGACGGGGCTGCGCTCGCGCTTCGAGCGCCGGCCGAATTTCGGTCAATGGCTGCGCTGGGAGGCGGCGCTCAGCGAGATCGGCAGCTACTATGCCGTCCCCGGCGCATTCCGCGCCAAGGCGCTGGCCGAGCTCGCGGCCGGCATCGACAGCATGATTGCGCTGTCCCCGTCGCTTCGGGCCGTTCCGGCCGCGATCGGGATGTCCGGGACGGACGACGAGGAATTCGCGCAAGCCACGATCTTTCCGTTCACGCTGCTGCGCGACGGCAAGCCGGTCTCCATCGCCGAGACCGGCGCCGTGCATCGCGCCCTGGCCCGTGACATGAACGGCGACATCGACGGCAGTGCGGCGGATCGGCAGGTTGCCGCGCAACGCTGCCTCGTCGGCCAGCCAGTACGGTTTGACCAGCCGGACGGCAAGCCGCAGGCCGCGCTGCGGCTGTGCGTCGGCGCGCGGCTCGTCACCGAAGCCTGGTCCGCGGACGCCGCGCAAGCGCAACGCAATTTGCAGCATATCCTCGATCGCATCGCCCACGCTGTGGTGAAGATCGAGCTGCTGCTTGACAGTGCCGCGGCTGCGCCGGGAAAGCCTGTGTTCGAGGTCTAAGATGTTGCATCCTGTTTCAGCGCCGAACGGCGCGACGGCGCCGGACTATTCCGACCGCATCGGCTTTGCGCAGTTGACGCGCCGGGCCTTCGAGGGCGGCGATCTGCATCCGTTGCGCGAGCGGCTTCTGGCGCGGATCGCGGAAGGGACGGCGGAGGCGGGCGAAGGCCTGGATCTGTCGCTGATCGCCCAGCTCCTCGGAGAGAAGGAGGCCGGGCTCGTGATCCAGACCGAGGTGCTCGCCTTCCACCAATTGTTTCGTACGCCTTGCGCGGTTGCGAAGCCCCGCCTGCGCGTGCTCGCGCTGGCGGCCGATATCGACATGGGCGGCAACACGCCGATCGAGTTTCTGCTCGAAGGCTCCGATATCGAGCTGTTGACGCTCTACGTGGTCAAAGGCGTCGGCCTGCCGGAGACATTGCCTGATCACGACGTCGCCATCGTGGTCGCATCCGATTCCGAGGAATGCCGGGAGGCGCTCGCCGTCATCGAACGGGCCGCGCCGCACTGGCCGCGGCCGTTGCTCAATCGCCCCGAGCTCATCGGCAATCTCGATCGCGACAAGCTGTACCGGCTGTTGGCGGGCATTCCCCGTCTCGACATTCCCGCGACCGTCCATGTGACGCGCGCGCAATTGTCGGATCTTTCGGAAGGGAAGATCGCCTGCAAGGACATCGTGAGCGAACTGCACTTTCCGATGATCGTGCGGCCGCGCGGCACGCATGCCGGTGTCGGGCTCGCGAAGATCGACGATGCTGCGGCGCTCGCGGCCTATCTCTCTGATCGGCAGGAGCAGGACTTCTTCGTCGCGCGCTTCGTCAACTACGCGAGCCCCGACGGGCTTTACCGCAAATACCGTCTTACCATGGTCGAAGGCAAACCCTACGCCTGCCACATGGCGATCGCCGACCGCTGGGACATCTGGTATCTCAACGCCTACATGGCGTTTAGTGAAGAGAAGCGAGCTGAAGAAGCCGCCTTCATGCTCGAGTTCGATCATGCATTTGCCGCGCGTCATCGCCACGCGCTCGACGAGATGAGCCGGCGCGTCGGCCTCGACTATTTCATCGTCGATTGCGCCGAGAATCAGGACGGCGAGCTGCTGGTGTTCGAGGCCGACAACACCGCCGTCGTGCACAACATGGATCCGCCGGCCGTGTTTCCATACAAGCCGCCGCAGATGCGCAAGATCTTTGCCGCGTTCACGGCAATGCTGTCGCGGCACGCAAGGGCCGGCGAGGAGAGTGCAGCATGAACGAGATCGTCCGCAAGACGCAAGCCGCCGCCACTGACACCTCGCTCGATCCGCAGGACTGGAGCGCGTTTCGTGCGCTCGCCCATCGCATGCTGGACGAGACGATCGACGGCATCGCCAACATTCGTGCGCGTCCGGTGTGGCAGCCGATCCCCGATGACGCCCGCGCGGCATTCAAGGCCGACGTGCCACGCGAGGCAAGCGATCTCGCCGATGTCTATCGCGAATTCGTCGAGCATGTCGCGCCCTATGCGACCGGCAACGTCCACCCCGGCTTCATGGGCTGGGTGCATGGCGGCGGCACTGCGGTCGGCATGCTCGCGGAAATGCTCGCCGCTGGCCTCAACGCCAATCTCGGCGGCCGCGACCACATGCCCATCGAGGTCGAGCGCCAGATCGTCGACTGGATGCGCCGCCTGTTCGCCTTCCCGGAGAGTGCGAGCGGCATCTTCGTCACGGGCACGTCGATGGCCAATCTGATGGCGGTGCTGGTGGCGCGTACCAGCGCACTCGGTACGCTGGCGCGGCAGTACGGCATCGGCAATGACGGCGCGCTGCTCACCGCCTACACGTCGCGTGCCGCGCATGGCTGTATTTCGCGAGCGATGGACATTGCCGGTCTCGGCACCGATGCGCTGCGCAAGATCGACGTCGATGCCGATCATCGCATCGATGTCGCCGCGCTGCGTGCGCAGATCGCCGTCGATCGCGAGGTTGGCTTCAAGCCGTTCCTCGTCGTCGCCTCCGCAGGCACGGTCGATATCGGCGCGATCGACGACCTCAAGGCCGTCGCGGAGCTGTGCCGCGAGGAAGGAATCTGGTTTCACGTCGACGGCGCGTTCGGCGCGCTCGCGATCCTGGCGCCCGAGCTCGCGCCGCTGCTCGGCGGCATCGAGCTTGCGGATTCCATTGCGCTCGATTTCCACAAATGGGGACAGGTGCCCTACGACGCCGGCTTCCTGCTGGTGCGCGACGGCGAGCAGCACCGGCAGGCCTTTGCGCAGCCGGCGGCCTATCTGAGCCGCGAGGCGAGGGGGCTTGCGGCGGGCACGGTCTGGCCCTGCGATCTCGGCCCCGATCTGTCGCGCGGCTTCCGCGCGCTGAAGACCTGGTTCACGCTGAAGACGTTCGGCACCGACCGGCTGGGCACGGTGATCGCGCGAAGCTGCGCACTGGCAAAATATCTGGAAGCGCGCGTGCTGGCCGAGCCGCGGCTGGAATTGCTGGCGCCGGTGAACCTCAACATCGTCTGCTTCCGTTACCGCGCCAATGATGCGGTCAATCGCGAGATCGTCGCTGATGTCCAGGAATCCGGCATCGCTGCGCCATCGGGCACCACGCTGGACGGCAAGTTCGCGATCCGCGCCGCGATCGTCAATCACCGCACCGACGAGACGGACATCGATGCGCTGATTGCGGCGGTGCTGGATTTTGGCGCACGGCGGGTTGGCGAGGGAGTGATCGAGGTCGAGGCGCCGCCGCTCGCGGGGCAGTAGCATCGATGCATGGCCGAAACGACAACGGCCCCGGAGGCGATCCGGGGCCGTTGTCGTTGGGCAGCGTTGGCGTTCGCGCGGCTCGGCCGCGCGAACGCCGTGATCAGGCGGCGGTGCTGACGTCGTCCTTGTCCGCTTCCGCCTTGGGATGCGTGGCCTCGTACTGGCCTCGCAGCTTCTCCTCATAGGCGATCAGCTTGCGGGCATCTTTCAGCGCCCGGTAGAGGTCGCCGTTCAGGATGTTGTTGTTGATGCCTTCGATGATCGGCCAGGAGCTCGGCACCGCGGTGACGATGTCCCGCACGAGGTTGAAATAGGTGCCGTGCTGGGTCTGCGGATCCGGCGAGATATACATGAGCTGGACCGCCAGATAGACGAGCTTGGCGGGCGTGTTTGCAGTTTCCGGGGTGAGGATGTCGCGCTCGCGCAGGATCGGCACGTTCTCGCCGTCGATCAGGAGGCGGGCGCGCTGGTCCGTGTTGGTGATCACCGAGTTGCCGACGATGATGCGTTCGTGCGGTTTGAGCTCGACCTTGAGAGCCATGCCTGTTCTCCATCAACGCTTTCGTAACCGAGCGCTCGTTGCGGCTTATCAGGGCGTGATTCTCGCTCGGAATTAGTTAACGAGCTGTAAATCTCCCGCATTTGCGCGAAAAAACTCAATCTTCCCAACGCCATGTCCGTGCGGCGGCGCGGCGACGTGCGGGGCTTCCCCCGGCCGAATCACGCGGCGTTCGGCAAAAGCACGGGTTTCATTTCATGTTTCGTTAGAGGTCTCGACGCCAGGGTCCGCCGGTCGCTGGGTCAATCTCGATCCAAGCAGACGCGTAACAGTAGCGTCGTTTACCAGAAGGGTAACAGAGTCATGTCCGGTATCGTCCTCTCCGCATCGGTTCGTCAGAACCTCCTCTCCCTCCAGTCCACCGCCGACCTCCTCGCCACCACGCAGAACCGTCTGTCGACCGGCAAGAGCGTCAACTCGGCCCTGGACAATCCCACCAACTTCTTCACCGCCCAGTCGCTCGACAACCGCGCCAGCGACATCAACAATCTGCTCGATGGCATCGCCAACGGCGTGCAGGTGCTGCAGGCTGCCAACACTGGTATCACCTCGCTGCAGAAGCTGATCGACTCCGCGAAGTCGATCGCCAACCAGGCGCTGCAGACGACCGTCGGTTACTCCACCAAGTCGAACGTCTCCGCCACGATCTCCGGTGCGACCGCGGCCGATTTGCGCGGCACGACGTCCTTTGCCAGCGCGACGGCGCTCGGCAATGTGCTGTACAACGGCACGGCCGGCGGCACCACCGCGGCAGGTTCGTCCGCCACGCTCGGCGCAAGCCAGGGCTCGTTCGCGGGCACCGGGGGTCTTGCGGCTGACGGTACGACCGGCATCTCGTCGGCCACCACGCTGCTCGGCACCACCGCCAGCGGCAAGCTGACCACCGCTCCGACCGATGGCGACACGCTGACGGTGAACGGCAAGACCATCACCTTCCGTTCCGGCACTGCGCCGGCTTCGAGCGCCGTTCCGAGCGGTTCTGGTGTCAGCGGTCATCTCGTCACCGACGGCGGCGGCAACACCACGATCTATCTCGGTGACACCGCCACGACTTCGACGCTGGCGACCGTGGGCGACATTCTGGCCGCGATCGACCTCGCCAGCGGTGTCAAGACCGCGACGATCTCCGCCGGTGCTGCGACCATCGGTGCCGCCTCCGGCGCATCGCCGTCGACTGCCGCCGCGGGCGTTGTGACGCTCAAGAGCTCGGCTGGTGCCGATCTGTCCCTGACGGGCAAGGCTGACTTCCTGAAGGAGCTCGGTCTGACGGGTGCGACGGGCGGCGGAAATGTCACGGTGACTGCGACCCGCACGACCAGCGCGGGCTCCCTGAGCACGCTGATCTCGGACGGCTCCTCGCTGAATGTCGATGGCCACGTCATCACCTTCAAGAACGCCCCGGTTCCGGGATCGAGCAACGCTCCGGCGATCCCGAGCGGCTTCGGTGTCAGTGGCAATGTCCTGACCGACGGCAACGGCAACTCGACGGTCTATCTGCAGTCCGGCACGGTTGCCGACGTGCTGAACGCAATCGACCTTGCCACCGGCGTGCAGACCTCCTCGATCGCGGCCAACGGCACGGCGACGCTGAGCCCCGCAACCGGTCAGATCGCCTCGTCGATCAACGCCTCCGGCCAGCTCAAGCTGTCCACCGGCGTCAACGCCGACCTGTCGATCACCGGCACCGGCAATGCGCTGAACGTGCTTGGACTTGCCGGCAACACCGGCACGGCAACCGCCTTCACCGCGGCTCGCACCTCCGGCATCGGCGGCCTCAGCGGCAAGACCTTGACCTTCTCCTCCTTCAACGGCGGCACGGCGGTCAACGTCACCTTCGGCGACGGCACCAACGGCACGGTCAAGACGCTCGATCAGCTCAACTCCGCGCTTCAGGCCAACAACCTGACGGCGACGATCGACGCCAACGGCCTGCTGACGGTTTCCACCACCAACGACTACGCGTCCTCGACCATCGGTTCGAGCGCCGCGGGTGGTGCGATCGGCGGTACGCTGACGACGGCGCTGACCTTCTCGACGGCTTCCACCCCCGTCCAGGACACGGTTGCGCAGACCTCTCGTGCCAACCTCGTCAACCAGTACAACAACATCCTGAACCAGATCGACACGACCTCGCAGGACTCCTCGTTCAACGGCGTCAACCTCTTGAACGGCGATCAGCTCAAGCTGGTGTTCGACGAGACCGGCAAGTCGAACCTCAGCATCACGGGCGTGACCTACAACTCCAAGGGTCTCGGCCTTGCTGCGCTGACCAGCGGTGTCGACTTCATCGACAACGCTGCCACCAACAAGGTGCTGACCAACCTGAACGCCGCGTCGAGCACGCTGCGCTCGGAAGCTTCGGCGCTCGGTTCGAACCTGTCCGTGGTGCAGGTGCGTCAGGACTTCAACAAGAGCCTGATCAACGTGCTGCAGACCGGCTCGTCCAACCTGACGCTGGCCGACACCAATACCGAAGCGGCCAACAGCCAGGCGCTGTCGACCCGCCAGTCGATCGCGGTCTCCGCGCTGTCGCTGGCCAACCAGTCGCAGCAGAGCGTGCTGCAGCTGCTCCGCTAACAAGCGGCAGACATCGCAAAACCAATATGGCGGCGGGGCTTCGGCCCCGCCGCTTTCTTTTGTGCCGGCATCAGACTGCCGCTCGGCTGATGAAAGCGATGCATTCCGGTACAGCGAATTGCTCACTCTGAGTTATGGTTGACAAGTGGCAAACGCTTCATCGGTGTATCAAAAAGCATCATCCGATCATGACGATACGGCGAAGCCAGATGCAGCGTCGATCGCCCATATGGTGAATCCCGACAAGGACTGCCGCGACACGCTTCATGCTTTGTTAGCCCTCCGCGTTCACCGTCCCGAGCATCGATTAATCCTAATCGAAGTTTTGTTGCGTTGCGTACCAGAAGGGTAACACTCAATGTCCGGTATCGTTCTCTCTTCCTCGGTTCGTCAGAACCTGCTCTCCCTCCAGTCCACCGCTGATCTTCTCGCCACCACGCAGAGCCGCCTGTCGACCGGCAAGAGCGTCAACTCGGCCCTGGACAATCCCACCAACTTCTTCACCGCACAGTCGCTCGACAACCGCGCCAGCGACATCAACAATCTGCTCGACGGCATTGCCAACGGCGTGCAGGTGCTGCAGGCCGCCAACACCGGCATCACCTCGCTGCAGAAGCTGATCGATTCCGCGAAGTCGATCGCCAACCAGGCGCTGCAGACCACCGTCGGCTATTCCACGAAGTCCAACGTCTCCACCACCATCTCGGGTGCGACGGCGGCCGATTTGCGCGGCACGACGTCCTTTGCCAGTGCGACGGCGCTCGGCAATGTGCTGTACAACGGCACGGCCGGCGGCACCACCGCGGCAGGTTCGTCCGCCACTATCGGTGCGAGCCAGGGCTCGTTCGCGGGCACCGGGGGTCTTGCGGCTGACGGTACGACCGGCATCTCGTCGGCCACCACGCTGCTCGGCACCACCGCGAGCGGCAAGCTGACCACCGCTCCGACCGATGGCGACACGCTGACGGTGAACGGCAAGACCATCACCTTCCGTTCCGGCACTGCGCCGGCTTCGAGCGCCGTTCCGAGCGGTTCTGGTGTCAGCGGTCATCTCGTCACCGACGGCGGCGGCAACACCACGATCTATCTCGGTGACACCGCCACGACTTCGACGCTGGCGACTGTGGGCGACATTCTGGCCGCGATCGACCTCGCCAGCGGTGTCAAGACCGCGACGATCTCCGCCGGTGCTGCGACCATCGGTGCTGCCTCCGGCGCATCGCCGTCGACTGCTGCCGCGGGCGTTGTGACGCTCAAGAGCTCGGCTGGTGCCGATCTGTCCCTGACGGGCAAGGCTGACTTCCTGAAGGAGCTCGGTCTGACGGGTGCGACGGGCGGCGGAAATGTCACGGTGACTGCGACCCGCACGACCAGCGCGGGCTCCCTGAGCACGCTGATCTCGGACGGCTCCTCGCTGAATGTCGATGGCCACGTCATCACCTTCAAGAACGCCCCGGTTCCGGGATCGAGCAACGCTCCGGCGATCCCGAGCGGCTTCGGTGTCAGTGGCAATGTCCTGACCGACGGCAACGGCAACTCGACGGTCTATCTGCAGTCCGGCACGGTTGCCGACGTTCTGAACGCAATCGACCTTGCCACCGGCGTGCAGACCTCCTCGATCGCGGCCAACGGCACGGCGACGCTGAGCCCCGCAACCGGTCAGATCGCCTCGTCGATCAACGCCTCCGGCCAGCTCAAGCTGTCCACCGGCGTCAACGCCGACCTGTCGATCACCGGCACCGGCAATGCGCTGAACGTGCTTGGACTTGCCGGCAACACCGGCACGGCAACCGCCTTCACCGCGGCTCGCACCTCCGGCATCGGCGGCCTCAGCGGCAAGACCTTGACCTTCTCCTCCTTCAACGGCGGCACGGCGGTCAACGTCACCTTCGGCGACGGCACCAACGGCACGGTCAAGACGCTCGATCAGCTCAACTCCGCGCTTCAGGCCAACAACCTGACGGCGACGATCGACGCCAACGGCCTGCTGACGGTTTCCACCACCAACGACTACGCGTCCTCGACCATCGGTTCGAGCGCCGCGGGTGGTGCGATCGGCGGTACGCTGACGACGGCGCTGACCTTCTCGACGGCTTCCACCCCCGTCCAGGACACGGTTGCGCAGACCTCTCGTGCCAACCTCGTCAACCAGTACAACAACATCCTGAACCAGATCGACTCGACTGCGCAGGACTCCTCGTTCAACGGTGTCAACCTCTTGAACGGCGATCAGCTCAAGCTGGTGTTCGACGAGACTGCAAAGTCCAGCCTGAGCATCACGGGCGTGACCTACAACTCCAAGGGTCTCGGCCTCGCCGCGCTGACCAGCGGTGTCGACTTCATCGACAACGCTGCCACCAACAAGGTGCTGACCAACCTGAACTCGGCGTCGAGCACGCTGCGCTCGGAAGCTTCGGCGCTCGGTTCGAACCTGACGATCGTGCAGGTTCGTCAGGACTTCAACAAGAACCTGATCAACGTGCTGCAGACCGGTTCGTCCAACCTGACGCTGGCCGACACCAACGTCGAGGCGGCCAACAGCCAGGCGCTGTCGACCCGCCAGTCGATCGCGGTCTCCGCGCTGTCGCTGGCCAACCAGTCGCAGCAGAGCGTGCTGCAGCTGCTCCGCTAACAAGCGGCAGACATCGCAGGCAAGATCCGGCGGCGGGGCTTCGGCCCCGCCGTTTTTTCTTTTATCGCTCGAGATTTTGAGAGGGCAGGCGACACTCCGAAAAGTAACCAGCGGTTATGGTTAATGGAACGTAAGCGCAAAAAATTGCCAATGATTTCAGGCTGATTGCCATCTCACTCTGCGCTTCCCACCCGCTTATGGTGAACCGGCGCTTATGCAGGCGAGGTTCGTTTCACCCTTTGTTAGCCATGTCGCGGCACGCTGGCCGCGTCACTCGATCCAGAAGCGATCGAACGAAGACGCGTAAGCCAGAAGGGTAAGAGTCATGTCCGGTATTGTTCTCTCTGCGTCGGTTCGTCAGAACCTGCTCTCTCTCCAGTCCACCGCTGATCTTCTCGCCACCACACAGAACCGTCTGTCGACCGGCAAGAGCGTCAACTCGGCCCTGGACAATCCCACCAACTTCTTCACCGCGCAGTCGCTCGACAACCGCGCCAGCGACATCAACAACCTGCTTGATGGCATTGCCAACGGCGTGCAGGTGCTGCAGGCGGCCAACACCGGCCTGACCTCGCTGCAGAAGCTGATCGACTCCGCGAAGTCGATCGCCAATCAGGCGCTGCAGACCACGGTCGGCTACTCCACCAAGTCGAACGTCTCCACCACGATCGCGGGTGCGACCGCGGCCGATTTGCGCGGCACGACGAGCTTCGCCAGCGCGACGGCGAGCAGTAACGTGCTGTACAACGGCACGGCCGGCGGCACCACCGCGGCAGGTTCGTCCACCACCCTCGGTGCGAGCCAGGGCTCGTTTGCGGGTACCGGGGGTCTTGCGGCTGACGGTACGACCGGCATCTCGTCGGCCACCACGCTGCTCGGCACCACCGCGAGCGGCAAGCTGACCACCGCTCCGACGGATGGCGACACGCTGACGGTGAACGGCAAGACCATCACCTTCCGCACCGGCACTGCGCCGGCTTCGAGCGCCGTTCCGAGCGGTTCTGGTGTCAGCGGTCATCTCGTCACCGACGGCAGCGGCAACACCACGATCTATCTCGGTGACACCGCCACGACTTCGACGCTGGCGACCGTGGGCGACATTCTGGCCGCGATCGACCTCGCCAGCGGTGTCAAGACCTCGACGATCTCCGCCGGTGCTGCGACTATCGGTGCCGCCTCCGGCGCATCGCCGTCGACTGCCGCTGCGGGCGTCGTGACGCTCAAGAGCTCGGCCGGTGCCGATCTGTCCGTGACGGGCAAAGCCGACTTCCTGTTTGAGCTCGGTCTGACGGGGGCGACGGGTGGTGGCAATGCCACCGTGACTGCGACCCGCACGACCAGTGCCTCCTCACTCGGCTCGCTGCTGCAAGATGGCTCGTCGCTGAATGTCGATGGCCACGTCATCACCTTCAAGAACGCGCCGGTCCCTGGCTCGAGCAACGCCCCCGCAGTTCCGAGCGGCTTCGGTGTCAGCGGCAACGTCCTGACCGACGGCAACGGCAACTCGACGGTCTATCTGCAGACCGGAACCATTGCCGACGTGCTGAAAGCGATCGACTTTGCCACCGGCGTGCAGACCTTCTCGCTGAACGGCAGCGGTGGCGGCACGCTCGCGACCGCGGTCGGGCAGGCTGCATCGACGATCAATACGTCTGGTCAGCTCAAGCTCTCGACCGGCATCAATGCCGACCTGTCGATCACCGGCACCGGCAATGCGCTGAACGTGCTCGGCCTCGCCGGCAACACCGGGACTGCGACCGCGTTCTCGGCGGCGCGCACCTCCGGGATCGGCGGCATCGCCGGCAAGACCTTGACCTTCACCTCCTTCAACGGCGGCACGGCGGTCAACGTCACCTTCGGCGACGGCACCAACGGCACGGTCAAGACGCTCGATCAGCTCAACACCAAGCTTCAGGCCAATAACCTGGCAGCGACGATCGACGCCAACGGCCTGCTGACCATCACGGCCTCCAACGACTACGCATCCTCGACGCTCGGCTCGACGACCGCCGGCGGAGCGATCGGCGGCACGCTGACGTCGGCACTGACGTTCTCGACGGCTTCCAACCCCGTCCAGGATGGCGTTGCGCAGACGGCCCGTGCCAACCTGGTGTCTCAGTACAACAACATCCTGAACCAGATCGACACGACCTCGCAGGACTCCTCGTTCAACGGTGTCAACCTGCTCAATGGCGATCAGCTCAAGCTGGTGTTCGACGAGACCGGCAAGTCGAGCCTGAACATCACCGGCGTGACCTACAACTCCAAGGGTCTGGGCCTCGCCGCGCTGACCGTCGGCGTCGACTTCATCGACAACGCCGCAGCCAACAAGGTGCTGACCAATTTGAACGCCGCGTCGAGCACGCTGCGCTCGGAGGCGTCCAGCCTCGGCTCGAACCTCTCGGTGGTGCAGATCCGTCAGGACTTCAACAAGAACCTGATCAACGTGCTGCAGACCGGCTCGTCCAACCTGACGCTGGCAGACACCAACGTCGAGGCGGCCAACAGCCAGGCGCTGTCGACCCGCCAGTCGATCGCGGTCTCCGCGCTGTCGCTGGCCAACCAGTCGCAGCAGAGCGTGCTCCAGCTGCTCCGCTAGTAAGTAGCGGAAATAACTTGGTAAAATAGAGCGGCGGGGTTTTGTGCCCCGCCGCTTTTTTGCGTCCGGAGGCGGGCAGGGGCGTTCATTCGCCATTAACCCTATCGCTTAAACCGGCGTTAACCATACTTTAAAGGACACCTCCTAAAACTGGACCAAAGCCCGCTTTCGAGACCGCGCGGCCGATTCGTATCCGGTTCAAGAGGAAGACTCGCCAATGTCCAACATCGTTCTCTCGGCGTCAGTTCGCCAGAACCTGTTGTCGCTGCAGTCGACGGCCGACTTGCTGGCCACGACGCAGGAGCGGCTGTCAACCGGCAAGAAGGTCAACACGGCGCTCGACAATCCCACCAACTTCTTCACCGCGCAGGGGTTGGACAACCGGGCGAGCGACATCAGCAACCTGCTCGACGGCATCAACAACGGTGTGCAGGTGCTCCAGGCCGCCAACACCGGCATCACCTCGCTGCAAAAGTTGATCGACAGCGCGAAATCGATCGCCAACCAGGCGCTGCAGACCACGGTCGGTTACTCCACCAAGTCGAACGTCTCCACCACGATTCCCGGTGCGACACCCGCCGATCTGCGCGGAACGACCTCCTACGCGAGCGCAACCGCCAACAGCAACGTGCTCTATACCGGTGCAGCCGGTGGCGTGACCCCGGTGACGGGGACTGCCGCGCTCGGCGCCTCACTGGGTTCGAACGCGGGCTCGGCGGTCGGTTTTGCCGCGACCGCCGCCGACGGCACCACCGTACTGTCAGGTACCGCCACGCTGCTCGGCACCACGGCATCCACCATCTTCGGCGCGCCCCCCGCGGACGGCGACACCATCACGGTGAACGGCAAGACCATCACCTTCCGCACCGGGATCCCGCCGACGACGCAGCCGACCGGCTGGGGTCTCGACGCCAGTGGACACATCGCCACCGACGGCAATGGCAACTCGATCGTCTATGAGGGAACCGCGGTTGCGCCCAGGGCGACCGTCAACGACGTCCTCAGCGCGATTGACCTCGCCAGCGGCGTCAAGACCGCAACGATCAGCGCAGGCGCGGCGGCCATCGCTGTCAGCGGTTCGACCGGTCCCATCGGTACGCTTCAGGTGGCATCGTCCATCTCGGGCGGCGGCCAGGTCACGCTGAAGAGCTCGACCGGCGCCGATCTGAGCGTGACCGGCAAGGCTGATTTCCTCAACAAGCTCGGTCTGACCACGGCGACCGGCGCAGGCAATGCGAACGTGACCGCGAACCGGTCGACGACCGCGGGCTCGCTGGGCACCCTGGTCCAGGACGGCTCGACGCTGAACATCGATGGTCACACCATCACCTTCAAGAACGCCCAGACGCCACAGTCGGCGGCCAGCGTGACCTCGGGTGGCGTCAACGGCAACATCGTCACGGACGGCAACGGCAACTCGACCGTCTATATCCAGAGCGCGACGCTCACCGACCTGCTCAACTCGATCGACCTTGCCACCGGCGTCAAGACCGCCAGCATCTTCAACGGCGCGGCGTCGCTGACGACCACTGCGGGCCAGATCCCGTCGTCGGTCAACAGCAGCGGCCAACTTGCGCTCTCCACCGGCATCAACGCCGATCTGTCGATCACCGGCACCGGCAACGCGCTCCACGCGTTCGGCCTCAGCGGCAACACGGGAACGGCGACCGCCTTCACCGCGGCGCGCACCTCCGGTGTTGGCGGTGTCAGCGGCAAGACGCTGACCTTCACTTCCTTCAACGGCGGCACGCCGGTGAACGTCACCTTCGGCGACGGCACCAACGGCACCGTCAAGACGCTCGACCAGCTCAATGCGCAGCTTCAGGCGAACCATTTGACGGCGACGATCGACGCCAATGGCTTGCTGACGGTGACCACCGTCAATGAATATGCTTCCTCGACGCTCGGTTCGACAACTGCGGGCGGCACGGTCGGCGGCACGATCACCGGCATTCTGGCCTTCACCACCGCGCAGCCGCCGGTCCAGGATCCCGTCGCGCAGACGGCGCGCTCGAACCTGGTCAACCAGTTCAACAACATTCTGGCGCAGATCGACACGACGTCGCAGGACTCCTCCTTCAACGGCGTCAACCTGCTCAACGGCGACACGCTGAAGCTCGTCTTCAACGAAACCGGCAGCTCCACGCTCGGCATCAACGGCGTGGTGTTCAACGCGGCAGGTCTCGGCCTCAGCAACCTCGTCAACGGCGTCGACTTCATCGACAACGGCGCCACCAACAAGGTGCTGACCAGCCTGAACGCGGCCTCGAGCACGCTGCGCTCGGAAGGTTCGGCGCTCGGTTCGAACCTCTCGATCGTGCAGGTGCGTCAGGACTTCTCCAAGAATCTGATCAACGTGCTGCAGACCGGCTCATCGAACCTGACGCTCGCCGACACCAATGAGGAAGCGGCCAACAGCCAGGCGCTCTCGACCCGCCAGTCGATCGCGGTCTCCGCGCTGTCGCTCGCCAACCAGTCGCAGCAGAGCGTGCTGCAGCTGCTCCGCTAATTTCGCAGCGCAAGACCGCTACTCGAGATATCGCGGCGGGGCTAACGCTCCGCCGTTCTTTTTACGGAGATCGCTAAGGCAGGATTAGCTGAGATTGATGCCCATCACGCGAAGCAAGTTTACAGCGTGTGTGCGTGCATCTAGCTTTGCGCTGACGAAGAAACTCCGCGACCCGTAATTATCCGGAGTGCTTCCAAGCGCACACGTAAGCAAATCTTAAGCGGTGCTGCCTAGGGTTGGGAAAGAAATCCTTAAGCGCGTTCAACGGGCTAGGTAACCTCCAGGGTGTGATTGATGTCGAATTCCGCTGCCTCGGCTTACGCGCGTGTTGCAACGACCACCGCATCTCCTCGCGACATCGAGGCGCAGACCCTGCTCAAGGCCGCCAACAAGCTCCAGGATGCGGTGAACAACGCTGATCCGCTCAGCGAGCAGACCATGCAGGCGCTGATGTTCAACCGCAAGCTCTGGACGATCTTCCTGAGCGAGGCGATGCGCGACAACAATCCGCAGCCGATCGATGTCCGCCAGAAGATCGCCAACATCAGCGTGTTCGTGCTGAGCCAGACCGCGGCGCTGCAGATGAGCCCGCAGTTCGATCACTTCCGCCCGCTGATCGAGATCAATCGCAATATCGCTGCCGGTCTGTCCGGACGGCCGTGATGGAGGCCCGTCATGGCCGACCTCTGGCGCATTGGTTGGCCGTGTATCAGTTGAACGTTCTATCGGGGGCCAACATCCCGGGCTCGTCGAGGGCGGCCCGTTCCGCTTCGGCATTGCCAGGTTCACGCTGACGGATACAGGCAAGGCGCAGATCAGGATCTTCGTGACCAATCCTGCGACCGGCTCGACCTATTCCCGACAAGACCTTTGGGCGCCCGAGCGTCAGGCGCTGACATCCGTATTGAGCGGACGCGAGGGTTTGGACTTCAGATCCTCTGCATGGAAATAAGCTCGCCGGCGCAGCATCGCTTCGTCGGGGAACTGATTGACCACGGCGTCGGTCCTGTCGTTGACGACCTGGAAGACGAAGGATGCGGCGGCCTGGTCGAACACCACCTGCCGCGAGATGTTCTCGCTGTTCGGCAAATCATTGCGCACGGGCGCGCTCGTATCGCTCGCGGCGACCGTCTGGCTCACCGGCAAATCAGTTTGCACGGCCTCGTTCGCCGCCGTATTCGACGTCGTTATGATCTGCGCGGGGGCCGGTATCCCCACCGGCCTGATGCTGAAATCTGTACTCATGGCAGCCTCCTGGTTGCCTCGTCCGAGTCAAATCCCAACCCCTCTCAATGCGCAACCATGGAACACCAGGTTTGAAGACCCGGTAAGGAAACGTGACTAACCGCGCGACGATATCGCCGCGCGGTTTTTCGTAAAATTGTCGCTTGTTTTCTGCGCGCGCTCAAAGCGAGCGGCTGACGGTGAGCGGGGTGATGTGGCGCGGGCCCGGAGTGGCGCGGCGTCCCGCGGCCGTATAGGTGTTCGGCACGTTGCGCTTCTGGATCTCGGCATTGACGCCGCGCACGACGCTCTCGGAGACCGCGTGCGCGGTCGCGAGCACGGTGAGATTGACCTGGAGCATCGCGCGGAACGCATCGTGATGCCGATGCAGCGTCGAAAGCAGCTCGGGCGCCGATTTCGCGAGTTGGGCCTGGTTGGCCTTCAACTGGCTGACGGCGCCGACATAGTTTCGCGACAGCTCCTGTTTCCTGCTCTCGAGCATCATCGCTTCGCGGACGTTGCCGGCGCGAACGAGTTCGGTCTCACGCTCGATCAGTCCGAGCAGGGCGCTCATCGCATCCATCAGGTCTTCGGCGAGCTTGCGCGCCTGGGCGTTGCCGGGCGCGGTGTTCGGGCGCTGCGCTTGCATCGGCTGACGTGAGGCGGTGAACTGGTTCATCTCGTTTGACCTTATGCCGTGCGGACGGTTTTCGCCTGCTGCATGATGAGAGTGCGGTAGACCTCGGTGGCGACGCCGACGCCGCCGGCCTTGGCGAAGTTCTTGGAATACTGCTCGGTCAGCATCGAGCGCCATACGCCGGTGCCCGTCGTGTCGCCGAACGGGCCTTCGCCCTTCAGGCCCGAGGTCATCTGCGAGAACATGCTGTTGAGGAACATCGCCTCGAAATCGGTGGCGGTCTTCTGCGCCTTGGCCTGCTGCTGCGGCGAGACCTTTTGCAGCGCGGCGGCGAGCTCGAAGTCGGGCCGGCCGTTGCGGCTTTCCACCGAGAAGGCCGAGGAGGCGGCGGTGCGCGGGGTGTTGATCATGCTCGTCTGCATCACATCACCTCGATATCAGCTTCGATCGCGCCGGCGGCCTTGATTGCCTGGAGGATGCTGATCATGTCGCGGGGGCCGATGCCGAGGCCGTTGAGGCCGTCGACGAGCTGCTGGAGCGAGACGCCATCCTTGACGAGTGCCAACTTCCTGCCGTCCTCGGTGACGCTGACGCTGCTGCGCGGCGCGACCACGGTCCGCCCTCGGGACAGCGGATTGGGCTGGCTCACCTGCGGGCTTTCGGAGATCGTGACGGTGAGGTTGCCTTGCGCCACCGCGACGGTGGCGACGCGAACGTCGCGGCCCATCACGATGATGCCGCTGCGCTCGTCGATGACGATCTTGGCGGCGAGATCGGGATCGACCTGGAGCTGCTCGATCTCGGTGAGGAAGGCGACGACGTTGCCCTTGAACTCCGGCGGAATCGAAAGCTGCACCGTCGATGGATCGATCGGCTCGGCGGTCTTGACGCCGAGATAGTCGTTGACAGCCGCCGCGATGCGCTTTGCGGTGGTGAAGTCGGCATTGCGGAGCGCCAGGCGCACGTTCGGCAGCCGGTTGAGCGCGAACTCGATCTCGCGCTCGATGATGGCGCCGTTGGCGATGCGCCCCACGGTCGGAACGCCGCGCACGATCTTCGCCGCTTCGCCCTCGGCTTGGAAGCCGGAGATCGCGAGCGAACCCTGCGCGACCGCATAGACGTTGCCGTCGGCGCCGAGGAGGGGCGTGACGAGCAGGGTGCCGCCCTGGAGGTTCTTGGCATCGCCGAGCGCGGAAACGGTGACGTCCATGCGCGTGCCTTGGGTGGCGAAGGCCGGCAGATTGCCTGTCACCATCACGGCGGCGACGTTGCCGGTGCGGATGGTGGCGCCGCGGATGTTGACGCCCATGCGCTCGAGCATCGCTTGCAGCGACTGCTTGGTGAAGGGGATGTTGTTGAGGGTGTCGCCGGTGCCGTTGAGGCCGACGACGAGGCCGTAGCCGATCAGCTGGTTCTGCCGCACGCCCTCGATATTGGCGAGGTCCTTGATGCGCGAGGTCGCGCTTGCGGACGTGACCGACAGCGCCAGCGCTGACAGCGCGGCGCAGGCCACCCCAACAATCCTCACCCAACGAACGCCTGGCATCCTCTGCTCCCCGAGGCTCCTCAAATCTCGGACCATCCTCGACACTCCCATGACGAGCTGGTCCGACGCTTTCCTTGCGAGTGCTGTGCCACCGCGGGGCAGTGGGCGTAGGTCGCTGAATAGGTTGAATAAATCTGTTTCGACCGGTGTCAGCGGGCGTTGTCCCTGAGGAGCGAAACTGCCGCCCGTCGGCAGATTTTGCCGGGCTGTTTACGCGCCGTTAACCATAAAACAGCGAAGGTGAGGCATCGATCACCCGGATTGCTGCGATGCGCATCTACGGACCGAACGGCACCACGCTTGGAACGCCGGCCAGCCAGGCCAGGCGGACGGGCTCCGGCACCTTCGTCTTGCCCGACACCTCGTCGGCGCAGGAGACGCGAGCGGCTGCGGCGCCGAAAGCAGCGGCCAACATCGATGCCCTGCTCGCGTTGCAAGGCATCGAGGAGGATCCGGTCGAGCGCCGCAAGCGCTCGGTCGCGCGCGGCAGGACCGCGCTCGACGTGCTCGACGATCTCAAGATGGGCCTCTTGTCCGGCAATCTCGACGCGTCCACCGTGATGCGGCTGCGCGATGCTGCGGCGAACCTGAAATCGTCCTCGGGCGATCCCGGGCTGGACTCCGTGCTCTCCGAGATCGAGCTGCGCGTCGAGGTCGAGCTGGCGAAGGCGGGACAGGCGTAGTCGGGCAGGCTGTCGTCGCCCGGCTTGACCGGGCGACCCAGTATTCCAGAGACAGTAGTTTTGAATCGAGACGCCGCGGCGTACTGGATGCCCCGGTCAAGCCGGGGCATGACAGCGGAATTTCGTGTGAGCGCGCCGCGTACGTTTGAGAAAGGGCTTACGCCGCTTCCTCCTCCTTCTGCGCGTCGTAGCGGCGCTGGGCGGCGAGCACGTCCTTCAGGTTCTGCTCGGCCCAATCGCGCAACGGATCGACGGCCGCGGCGAGTGTCAGCCCGAGCTGCGTGATCGAATATTCCACCGTCACCGGTACGGTCGCGATGGCGCGGCGCTTGATCAGGCCGTCGCGTTCGAGCGATTTGAGAACCTGGCTCAGCATCTTCTGCGAAATGCCTTCAATCGTGCGACGCAACTGATTGAAGCGCATCGGCTCCTCGCGCAGCAGCAGGAGGATCAGCACCGCCCATTTGTCGCCGACGCGATCGAGAATCTGGCGCGTGGGGCAGTTCGCTGCATAGACGTCGGGCTTCATCTTCGGGTCCTCGATCCATTGAAGTCGCTTGCCGGCTCGCTTGCCGGTTACTCCTGCGTAATCAGGTGAGCACAAAGTGCTCTCTTAACACCAGCTTTCTTTGAGATATCTAGTCGCTGCTAGTTACCACAGAAGCAAAGGAGCCTTCCATGAAAATCGCAGTCGCCGGCGCCTCGGGCCGGGCCGGGTCGGAGATCACCAAGGAACTGTCCCGCCGCGGCCATAGCCTCACGGCCATTGCCCGGAACCCCGAGAAGATCGCGGCCCTGCCGAACGTCACACCCACCAAGGGGGATGTGCTCGACCAGGCGGGTCTCGCAAGGCTGTGGGCCGGGCACGACGTCGCCGTGAGTTCCGTGCACTTCCTGACCAGCGACGCGCTCAAGCTGATCGGGGCAGCCAAGGACTCCAAGGTCGGCCGCTACCTCGTCGTTGGCGGGGCTGGCAGCCTGGAGGTTGCACCAGGCGTGAAGCTGGTCACAACTCCCGGTTTTCCGGCCCAATACAAGGCCGAGGCGGAGGCTGGCTCCGCCTTTCTCGACCTGCTGCGGCAGGAAAAGGAACTGAACTGGACCTTCATCTCGCCATCGGCGCTGTTCGTCGAGGGCGAGCGCACGGCCAAGTTCCGGCTCGGGACCGATCAGCTTCTCGCAGATGCGAACGGCAAGAGCTGGATCAGCTTCGCCGACTACGCCATTGCGCTTGCCGACGAGGTCGAGCGGCCGGCCCATTTGAGGCAGCGTTTCACGGTCGGATACTAGGCCTTCGGCCGCTCCCGGGCCCTTGCGGATAAACCTTCCTGTGCAAGGGCTTGGGGGCGCCGGCTGGGCGATCAGGGAAATATTGTCTGTCACAGGAGGCCGCTATATAACGCCCCGCTCAACGGACCCCGTTCCGTTTGCGAGTCGTTGCTTAGACAGATAGGCCGCCCTTGGAAAAGTTGAAAAACTACCGACCGACCGAAAAAGAGCCTTTCATGAACGACCGGCAGAAGGAGTACTTCCGGTTGAAGCTCCTTGCCTGGAAGGATGAGATCCTCAAAGAGTCCAAGCTCACCCTGCAAGCCCTGCAGGAGGAGAACGTGAACCACCCCGATCTCGCTGATCGGGCATCGTCCGAAACCGACCGCGCCATCGAACTCCGCGCCCGCGACCGCCAGCGCAAGTTGATCGCCAAGATCGACGCCGCGCTTCAGCGTATCGAGGACAACACCTACGGTTATTGCGAGGACACCGGCGAGCCGATCTCGTTGAAACGGCTCGAGGCCCGGCCCATCGCAACACTCTCGGTGGAAGCGCAGGAGCGCCACGAGAAACGCGAGAAGGTCTATCGCGACGAATAGAGTCAGAGCCGCAGCGATGCGGCTCTTTGTTTTTGGACTATGCCGCCACCGAAAGAACGAGTCGGTAGCGCATTAAGAACGAGTCGGTTGGTGCCAAGGCATCTCTTCAACCGACAGTTGGCGCGCGCCTAGAGGAACGTTCTAGGTCGCGCTCGGTTGGGCGCGCGCCGAAGAATTTTTTGCTAAGAATGAATTAGCGCGAGCAGGACCTGCAGGGGCGACGATGCAGGGCGTCGATCTTTCAGTACCAGTTACCTTGAAGTTCGACCCCTCTTAGTTCCTTGATCATTGGGATCATGCCTTCGGTCGGCACCCTTCCATCTGTCAGGTGGTCCAATAGCTCGTGGACTTGAAGAACACGCGGCATTCCCGCTTCGTCGTAAAGTGGCTCGTCGATCAGCCACGCGAACTCAACGAATGGCGACACGACACGCCATTCGATCGATTTGGCCCAGGACACGTCGAAGTTTGTGCCTTTTGGCTCCTTCGCGACCCGGTCTGCAAGTGACCGCGCCTGGTCGACCTTCTCCAGGATGAACTTCTTTCTCTTCTCGAAGACGCTCGGCTTTCCGCGCTTGATTTCCATCTACTAACGGCGCTCCGAGGTCGGCAGACGTGTCTTCGTACCGGATGAAGGTCATATTCCGCGCCCCTCGACTAGTCGCTCGGCACAGGCGAGAGATCGTCTGCACGCAACGATCCGGAAAGCCTGGCCAGATCCGCCTTCTTCCGTTCGGCCCACTGCGCAAGATTCTGGGGCCTGTATGTTTCGTCGCTCTGCCATCGCTCGAGCACTGAACTGTCGATTGTCTCATTGATGGAACTTTCGACGGCTGTACTCGAATCGATCGGATCAGCCCCGATGGGTCGCTGATATTCTCTCTGTAGATAGCGATAGAAACCCCCGAGAAAGCTTCCGTAGGAGTCGATGACGGGCGATCGGATCTTGGGAGAGAACTGGTCGACATCACTGCGAAACGACAGCCCCTGGGCTGCCGCCCGCTTCATCATCCAGGCGAACGGCCTCTGTGACAAAAGGTCGTTCGAATACACGATGGTCAGCTTCGACCTCGACGAATTCGCGAGTGAAGCGGTTTGGTTCGCAAAGCAACTAGGACACGAAAAGGTATTCACTGTCGAAGAGGTGCGCAAAGCCGTCGAGTTCATATCCTTGAGCGAAGAAGCTCAGAAGAACATTGGTCTCTGGAGTGGCGGTAAGCGCCCAATCCTTCTTCCATCGATGGGCAAGGTAATGATCGATCTGGCGGCGATCCGAAGCAGAAGGTCGAAGCGATCGCTTCGGAATATGCTGCAAGCTTCAACAAGCAGGACGGTGCGGGAATTGCCGCCCTGTTCGCGGCGGGCGGGATCCACGTCAATCCGGCCGGTCCGCGTTCCGACATCGCGGAATTCTACCAAGGCGCGTTCAAGGCTGGGTTCGACCACGAGGAGATCACGGTCGACCAGGCATGGCCGCTGGGGTCGGACATGGCGCTTGCCATAGGGGCGTACCGCCTCGCAGGCAAAAATCAGAACGGCGCGCCCATCGAGACGGGAGGTATCTGGACGGCGACCTACGTGACCGAGGGCGGCAAGCTCAAGATTCGTTTGCTGTCGGCGATGCCCAAGCCGCCGCCTCCGAAGTAGGAGGTCGCCTAATGTTCGACGCGCCTACCACAGCACTCTTGCGTGCGGTCCTCGATGAAGTCTGCAAGAGCATCTCGGGGTGCGAGATCGGGATGCGCGCGCACCTCGCTTCGAAGATTTTGGAAGCCGCAACGAAGGGCGAAATCTCCCACGAACGATTGAGGCGAGCCGGGCGCAAAGCCCTGGGCGCCAACCATATGGCGCTGAGCGCAGGGGGCGGGGATGAATTTTCAGGTCACGGTCCTGAAAATCCTGGTGAGCTATCCGGACGGCTTCGCCGTCATGGCCGACCTCAAGCGCGACATGGCGATTCTGGCGACCAGCGGACGTGACTGGGCCGAACGCACTAAGCGGCTGGCTGCGCGCGTGCCCGAGCTGGACATCTTCTCGCAAGGTCTCGTCGAGAGGCTCGACGGCGGCTGGCGTATCACCGAGAAAGGCCGCGCCGTTCTCGAGATCATGGAGGCGCGGCCGGTTGCCGTGCCTGCTACCGAGCAGCCTCCCATCCGGGCGACCGATGCCTCGACGCCTGCGGCGACACCGGCGGCATCCCCCGTCGCGACGGGCCGACGCAAGCGGGACCAGAAGCGGCGTCGACGCGATCTGGTCGCAGCGCGGGCAAGGGCCAAGGCTTCGTAACGGAGCCCATCTCAGGCCAGCGTAAGAAGGCGTCGTCCGTCACCGATTTGCCGTCAGCTTCCCGCAACGCCCTCCCGGGCGACGGCCTCCACCTCGCCCAGATTGGCATGGCCGTTCGCGGCCCGCAGGAGCGCTTGGACAACGTATTTGCGGGTTTCTTGATCGACGCCGCGGGGAGCTTCCGGCAAATGGTCTCCAGCGCCTCAAACCGTAGGAGCAACAGCTTATTCCAGCTCAATTTGCGTTTGAACGGACCTGACGACCCGTTCGAAGGCAGCTTTAGCCAGCCGATCATCAGTGAGCCATTCCATTGTCCAATTCGGTCGACCCTCCAGTTCCCTGAACGTGGCGACTTCGTAAGCGCCTCCGGTGCGCGACAGTGACGCCCCGAGCGTTGGATGGTCACGCACCAGGGACCAAACCCTTGCTTCGATGTCGCGTCGGCTCGCCCTAACCGGATGCAGTTCGTATTTAGCCTGCAGGTCACTGGCAATCTGGTCGAGGCGCGCATAACAGGCCACGGATACCTTGTTGTCCTTTCCGGCGATCCCAAAGCCCCAATTTGCATCGGGGCGCGGCGTAGGACCAAATATGAAAAGATCCTCCAACTCGCCGCACTCTTCGTGCTTGCGAGCGGCCGCCAGCATCATCTGGCGCAGTTCTTCTTCACTCTTGCGATCCTTGACCACCTACATCTCCCCCGAGTACTCATGCCGTACTGCTTTGAAAACCCGTCGCCGCGCCATTCTTATCATTGATCGGCCGTGCGTCTCACGGGCACAGCTTTTGCTGGACCCACCTCGACGCTCGCGCTGCGAGCAGCGCCATTGCGTTCGAACCGAAGCTCGACGCGGCTACCGACTGGGGTAAGGCCAATCAAATTGCGAAGCTGGGACGCGCTCCGGATCGGCGTGCCATCGACAGCCTTCACGATGTCGCCCTTTTGCAGCCCCGCTTGCTCCGCCGGCGAACCACTGGCAATCTCCGCGATCAGCGCCCCTTGATAGCTCTCCTTGGCCGCAAGATCGACTCCAAGATCGCGGATGGATATGCCGATCTGGCCGCGACGAACTTCGCCGTATTGAACAAGCTGCTCCATGACGCGGCGGGCCATGTTGATCGGCACAGCGAATCCGATTCCGACGTTACCGCCGCCCGGAGAAATGATCGCCGTATTGATCCCGACAAGTTGTCCCCTCAGGTTAATCAGGGCGCCGCCCGAATTTCCGGGATTAATGGATGCGTCGGTCTGGATGAAGTCCTCATACCCTTGCTTGCCAAGGCCGGTTCGGCCGAGGGCGCTGACAATTCCCGAAGTTACGGTCTGACCCAAGCCGAAGGGGTTCCCGATCGCGATCACGAAATCACCGACCTCGATCCGATCGCTGTCACCCAACGGGATGGCCTTGAGGTTACCTCTTAGTCCTTGCAGTTGAAGAACGGCAACGTCGGTTGCAGGGTCACGCCCAACCAATTTTGCGTCGAACTTTCGTCCGTCTTTGGTCGTGACTTGGGCCTTAGAGATCTGCGCAACGACGTGATTGGCGGTGAGTACATAGCCGCGTTCGGCGTCGACGATTACGCCCGAGCCGGTTGCCTGGACTTCCTTTTCAAGCTGCTTGGGAAGATCAAAAAACTCTCGAAAGACGGGATCGCGGTAGAGCGGATTGTCCTCCTTGACCCGGGCGTGCACCGAAATGTTGACGACCGAAGGGGTGGTTTCCCTTACCACAGGCGCAAGGGTCGGGATTTGGCCGCCCCTGATGTCCGGAACCTGTGCGAGCACGGGCGACCACGCGATAGAGGCGCAAAGGAGCAAGACTGCGGCGAACCGTCGATCCTTTATTACTGATGAGTTCTTCGACATGGTGAGTAAACGAGTTTTGTAGAGGGGGAATTCCAACGTCCCGACGATCGCACGCCCGGACGTTGGAAAGTGTCAGCCATTGCGATTGATCGCGATGCGGCGGACATTTTTGGCTTCGGCAGATTTCGGCACGGTTATGGTCAGGACGCCGTTCTTGAACGCGGCCGAGACTTTGTCCTCGTCGATGCCCTCCAGCGGGATACGCCGTTCGAATCGGCCGTAGTATCGTTCGCTGAAACGACGTGCCTTGTCTTCCGATTCGGATTTTTTCTCGCCGGAGATCGAAAGGACTCCATTCGCGATTTCGAGACTGACGTCCTTCTCCTCCAGGCCGGGCAGCTCAGCGGTGATGCGCACCTCCTTGTCCGTTTCATCGATGTCGATCTGGGGCCAGCCGAGCCCGCTCAGTCCCCGGCTCGATCCGAACGGCGCAAGATCAAAGCCGCGGAATACCTCGTCGAACATCCGGTTCATCTCGCGATGCAATGTAAGAAACGGATTCACATCGGCTCCGCGGTGAATGCCGACCTCGCGTCCGCCGTTATTCCACGGAATGAGGTCCTTGATACCCATGGTGTGTTCTCCTCAATTCAGGCGACTTCCGCCGCGAATCGCCGCGGAAGTCTGTTCTTCGCTGATGTGCGCGTTGCGTGGCGGTCAGGCCGCCTTGCCGTCGATCTGCCGGACGTTCGAAGCGGACGAACCGCTGATCGAAATCCGGCGCGGCTTCATGGCCTCGGGGATCTCGCGCACCAGTTCGATCTGCAGCAAGCCGTTGTCGAACGAGGCTCCCTTGACCTGGACATAGTCCGCCAGATTGAACTGCCGCTTAAAGGGCCGAGACGAAATTCCCTGGTACAGGAACTCGCGCTGCTGTTTTTCCGACTTCCGGCCTTCGACCGTCAACACGCTTTGTTCTGCGGTGATCGCGATTTCATCGGCCGAGAAGCCCGCCACCGCCAGCGAAATCTGGTAGCGGTCTTCGCTCAGTCGCTCGACGTTGCATGGGGGATAGTTATCCTCCGTGCCGGCCTGTTGCGCGGCGTCCACAAGATCTAACAGACGGTCAAAGCCGATGGTCGACCGCCAAAGGGGAGCGAAATCGTAGGTGGTCCTCATAGCCAAATCCTCCACTGAGCAAGATGGGTACGAGCAGGCGTCGGACACCTCCGGCGCCCGTCTCCGCCGGGCCCTCGAAGGGCGCCCGGACCGCTTGTCGCGGCACGCTAAAAATTAGAAAAAGCCGATTCGATTTCAAGTGGGCGATCAACGATTTTCAGCGACCGGGGAATCCGCCGATATGGTTTTGCTCGCGGTCGCCCGGATTCTCGCGAAGAGCGATCACTTTCCGGCTCACCAAGTCATAACTACCGCGTGTCTGGCTTTCGACGTCCGCGAATTGGAGAGGATACGGGATCCGCCTCTCATGCTGCGCCCGCAATCCCACCTGTTGTCAAGACAAGTCGGTGTTGGCGATGCCGGCTCCCTCCACCGTCAACGCCGGCGAGCCGCACAACCTGTCTCGAACATCGCGGCCTGCAAGGCGACAACGACTGCTCCAGTCGCTGCGGCTGTGTTTGCCATCACGAGAAGAATGACCAACGGAGTAAACATGGCGATCAGTCCAGTGATCTTTTTGCGGGCTTAGGCCCAAGCCACCCCCTGCTTCATTTCTTTCGCGCGGGAAGACGGCGGGCCATTGGCCTCATGTCGACTTGTCAGCATCGTAGCCTTTACCTTTTGAAACGCTCGCTCCTCGATCTGGCGAACCCGTTCGCGGGATACTCCATATTCCGCGGCAAGTTCTTCAAGGGTCGTCGACTCCTCGTTCAGCCAGCGCGCGGTGAAGATGTTGCGTTCGCGAGCGTTGAGGTTGGCGAGGGCGTTAGCGAGGGCCAGACGACGCTGCTTGGCCTCCTGCTCCTCGGCCAACGTGATTTCACAAGTCGGCGCGGGATCGACAAGCCAATCCAACGTTTGTCCGCCCTCATCCTCGTCGTGGATCGGTACATTCAAGGAAGCGTCTCCACGCAGGCGGCGGTCCATGGCGACAACGTCTCGTTCAGCCACCTTGAGACGCTCAGCAATTAGCCTGACCTGCTCCGGACGCAAATC
Source organism: Bradyrhizobium sp. USDA 3311 (assembly GCF_054062495.1). Classification (NCBI taxonomy): domain Bacteria; kingdom Pseudomonadati; phylum Pseudomonadota; class Alphaproteobacteria; order Hyphomicrobiales; family Nitrobacteraceae; genus Bradyrhizobium; species Bradyrhizobium sp. USDA 3311. The sequence continues at coordinate 4,646,083 of NZ_JBSSFI010000001.1, forward strand.
GCCGTCCTGTAGCGCAGAGATCGCGCTTTTGGCCCTCCGCAGTTTGAAGAAAAGCTTTTTCTGGCTGGCGCTCGCGGCGATCTTGACCAGCGACCAGGACCGCAGGATGTACTCCTGGATGGAGGCCCTGATCCACCACATCGCATAGGTGGCAAGGCGAACGCCCCGATCCGGATCAAACCGCCTCACAGCCTGCATCAAGCCAATGTTTCCTTCCGAGACAATTTCCGCGATCGGGAGGCCGTAACCGCGATAGCGCATCGCTATCTTGGCGACGAGCCTGAGATGACTGGTCACCAGGTGGTACGCTGCGTCGCGATCCCGGTGCTCGCGCCAGCGCCTTGCGTAGGCGAGCTCCTGCTCGGGCGTGAGCAAGGGAAACTTACGGATCTCGACTAGATATTTCGACAGCCCAGCGTCGACAGACGGGGCAGGTAGAGCGGCATTGTTAAACATCTTGCAAACCCCCATTAGAGCTAAGGAATTGGACTCGTTTCATCGGGCCTCAATCGACCGGCTCGATCTCGCTTGATCGAGGGGCACGCGCACGGACACGCCGGCACAGGTGCGGCGGCCGGTAAGCGGCTCGGCCTTGTGGTGAGCCCGTCGAACAACCAAGCCGTCAGGCCGCTTCGCGCTCGATCTGCTGGACGTCGGATGCGGCCAGATTGTCAATCGGGATCCGGCGAGGCTTCATGGCGTCCGGAATCTCGCGAACCAACTCGATCTGCAGCAGGCCGTTGTCGAACCGTGCTCCCTCGACCCGGACGTGGGCAGCCAGACCGAACTGCCGCTTGAAAGGTCGCGACGAGATGCCTCGATAGACGAAGTCCCGCCGTCCTTTTTCGCCCTTGCGACCTTCGATGGTGAGCACGCTCTGTTCGGCCGTCACGGTGATTTCATCGGGGGAGAAACCGGCCAAAGCCAGCGAAATCCGATACCGGTCGTCAGACAGGCGTTCTACATTGCAGGGTGGGTAGTTGGCTTCGCCGGCGGTGTGCCGGGCCGCGTCGACCAGATCGAACACGCGGTCGAAGCCGATAGTTGATCGCCAGAGGGGGCTGATGTTGTAAGTCCTCATAGCCAAATCCTCCAAGGAGCAAGATGGGTACGAGCAGGCGTCGGACACCTCCGGCGCCCGTCTCCGCCGGGCCCCTAGGGCGCCCGGACCGCTTGTCGCGGCGAGCAGAAAACTAGCAAATCGCCTTTCGGTTTCAAGTAGAGAGCGGAGAATTTTTGTCCGAAAACTAACCCAATGTTACCGAGGCACGGAGCACGTCTTCAAAATTAGGCAAAGCCATCGAGGGGTCTTCAGGGGCCTTACCAGACGCCCCTGCGTCGGTAAGCGATGCGGCAATATCGTACTGAGTTCGATCGTCAGGCGTGTAAACGCTGCAATTCCGCTTCGGCCAGTTCGACCAACCGGGTGAGCCTTTGGCGATGTTCTGCAGCGAGATCCTGTGCTTTGAGAAGTCGCCGCAATGCTCGATTGCTCTGCGTTGGCCCTCAACCACGAAGGATCGGACCCTGGCGGCCCGCTCAAATACGAGCGTCTCAGGCGGAAACCGGACGCTGGTCAGTACGTCCGACATGATCGAATAGCGAGGGGGGAGCCGGCCGGGGGATGCGATCAGCGCAATCGGTCGAGATCGCATCCCGGTGAGTGAATGAAACTAGCCGATCGCTGGTCTCTCCCTATTGCGGTCTTCCGGCATAAGCTTGATTCCCGATGGGTCCAGGATCGGTGAAAGGAGCATGTCGACCTTCAACGTGTTCACGCCGGCGCCCCACGTCAACCAGGGCATCGAATCCAGATACGGGATCGGCGGCAGCGCGATCGTCCCGAAAACCTGCCCCGACTCCGGCTTGCTGCGCGGGCCATCCACCCCCCAAGCCGCCAGCGACGGCAGGACCAGGACCGCTGTCATCGAGGCCGTGAGAATCCCGCGGACCACGCGCTGTCCGAAGGCTTGTTTGCGGTTCTCCGCATGAGCGGAGACAATGGCTTGATCTCTGATCATCTCATCCTCCAATCGGTCGAAAACTGATCCAGGCGATCGTGAGAAGGCTGAGGGCGAACATGAGCCAATGCATTACAGTCGCCCCGCTCTTGCGCGATCGAGATTGCATGCGTGTGCTCATCTGGGTCTCCTTGTGCTTTGCGTTCCTTTCTCTTTTGGTTAGTGGTTGAGCCCGGCCGGTGGCGGCCGGGCTCGATCTTGACTAGAAGTCCATCGGCGGCGCTGCGGGCGCCGGCTCGGACTTCTTCGGCTTCTCGGCGATCAGCGCTTCCGTCGTGATCAGCAGCGCGGCGACGGAAGCCGCATCCTGCAACGCGGTGCGAACGACCTTGGCGGGATCGATCACGCCTGCCTTCGCCAGGTCCTGGTATTCGCCGCTGGCGGCATTGAAGCCCCAATTGTAGCTGGAGTTCTCCAGCAGCTTACCGACCACCAGCGAGCCGTCTTCGCCGGCGTTCTGCACAATCTGCCGCGCCGGCACCTGGATCGCGCGGCGCACGATGTCGACGCCGGCCTTCTGGTCGGCATTCACGGTCTTGATGGCATCGAGCGCCTTCAGGCCGCGCAGCAGCGCGACGCCGCCGCCGGGCAGGATGCCTTCCTCGACTGCCGCCCTGGTCGCGTGCATCGCGTCATCGACGCGATCCTTGCGTTCCTTGACCTCGACTTCGGTCGCGCCACCAACGCGGATCACCGCGACGCCGCCGGCGAGTTTCGCAAGCCGCTCCTGCAACTTCTCGCGATCGTAGTCGGAGGTAGTCTCCTCGATCTGCATCTTGATCTGGGTGACGCGGGCCTCGATGTCCTTCTTGGACCCCGCACCGTTGACGATGGTCGTGTTCTCCTTGTCGATGACGACCTTCTTGGCGCGGCCGAGCATCTTGAGCGTGACGTTCTCGAGCTTGATGCCGAGATCCTCCGAGATCGCCTGGCCACCCGTCAGGATCGCGATGTCCTCCAGCATGGCCTTGCGGCGATCGCCGAAGCCGGGCGCCTTCACGGCCGCGACCTTCAACCCGCCGCGCAGCCGGTTGACGACGAGGGTCGCGAGCGCTTCACCTTCGACATCCTCGGCAACGACGAGCAGCGGCTTGCCGGACTGCACGACGGCTTCGAGCAGCGGCAGCATGGACTGCAGGGTCGACAGCTTCTTCTCATGGATGAGGATGTAGGGGTCTTCGAACTCGACCCGCATCTTCTCGGCATTGGTGACGAAGTAGGGTGACGCATAGCCGCGATCGAACTGCATGCCTTCGACCACCTCGAGCTCGGTGTCGAGGCTCTTGGCCTCCTCGACGGTGATGACCCCGTCGTTACCGACCTTCTGCATGGCGTCGGCGAGAAAGCGGCCGATCTCAATATCGCCATTGGCCGAGATGGTCGCGATCTGGGCGATCTCCTCGTTGGTGGTGACTTTTTTGGCGTGCGCCTTCAAATCATTGACGATGGCTTCTACGGCCAGATCGATGCCGCGCTTGAGGTCCATCGGGTTCATGCCGGCGGCGACGGATTTCGCGCCTTCCTTGACGATGGCCTGGGCCAGTACGGTCGCGGTGGTCGTCCCGTCGCCTGCGAGGTCACTCGTCTTGGAGGCGACCTCCCGCACCATCTGCGCGCCCATGTTCTCGAACTTGTCCTCCAGTTCGATCTCCTTGGCGACGGTCACGCCATCCTTGGTGATGCGCGGCGCACCGAAGGATTTCTCGATCACGACATTCCGCCCCTTGGGGCCGAGCGTGACCTTGACCGCATTCGCCAGCGTATCCACTCCCCGCAACACCCGGTCACGGGCGTCTGTGGAGAATTTCACTTCCTTGGCAGCCATGTTCGTTGCTCCTCTCTCCTCAATGACTGTCGGCTTCGCAAGTTGTGCTCAGGCGGCCTTCTTGACCGAGCCGGTCTTGTCGACCACGCCCAGAAGATCGCTCTCCTTCATGATCAAGTAGTCCTGGCCGTCGATCTTCACTTCAGTACCCGACCATTTGCCGAATAAAACGCGGTCTCCCGGCTTGACATCGATCGGGATCAACTGGCCTTGCTCGTTTCTGCCACCGGAGCCCGCGGCGATGATCTCGCCTTCCTGCGGCTTCTCCTTTGCGGTGTCGGGAATGATGATGCCGCCGGCGGTCTTTTCCTCGGCATCAATGCGGCGCACAAGCACGCGGTCGTGCAGCGGGCGGAAATGCATACACATCCTCCATGTCAGTTCAGCGATGTCCAAAAACCGGGTCCGGGCAACCGGCCCCCGGGCGAAAACGACCTAGGATCCGAAAAACGGCCGTTCAAGAGGTCTTTTAAAAATTTTTGTCACTCCGGCCGTCTGACTGCCAACCGCGGTCTTGAACGGCGGATATGGCTCGACCAGTTAATTGGAAAGAGATCTTCCATTCATCGCCCTCGCTCCGGAGCTGACTGCGGATTGAGGCGTCAGCGAATGTAGAACCCGCCAAGAACGACGAACATGGACGACTATCGCGACGTGGTGACTGCTGGTCTGGCGGTGCTGTGCGCAGGTCTCATGTTGGTCGCCGGCCTCCTGTACATTCTGGGTTCGTCCGACGGGTCAAAACCGGCGGAGATTGAGCCGCCAAGCCCGCAAGTCGCTGCATCGAGTCCTTTGGAGATGGCGCCGGCGAAGCACCATTCGATCGCCAATTTCAGATGAAGGCAAACTGAGGCGCGGTGCCAGAAGCACCGGCGAGGTGCACGCATGGCCAGACCAAGCTCCGCTTGGGCTGCGCTCTTCAGCGGTTCAGGACCCAATAGACTAGGCTGAGCACTGCGCTCAAAAGCAAACATGTCATCAAAGGGAAATAGAACGTCATACTCTCCCGTTCGATCACGACGTCGCCGGGCAACCGACCCAGACCGATCCGGCTGAGATAAGGCCACAGCAGGCCGGCCATTAGACTTACAATGCCGAGAGTAATCAGAAAGCGCGCCATTGTTGCCGATCCTGCGGCTTGAAGATCAAAGGCCAATTTCAGATGCCTGGGTCGTCGTCGCTTCTTTTCCTGCTTTCGCTTAGCCTTCAACACGTCCGCTTGAGTGCGATAGGCCTTTGCCAAGTTAGGCGCCCCGCCGTGAGCGGGCCGACCACCTGCGCTCGAAGTCAGCTTGCCTTTCTGTCGACATGCTCGAAGGATGCTTCCGTAATCTGCGGCTCCTCGAGATCGAGTAGCGCGTCGATCACCTCCTGGAGATGGGAAGGCGTCGCCAGCAAGTTGCCTTTCGAGTGCTCCGTCTCAATCTGAGAGGCATGAAGAGCCCAGCGCCGCAGGATGTCGCGCTTTCGCGTTGGCGACAGATTGCTGTCCAGCAGCACCTGGTGCGGATCCGCGTAGCTCTCGGCAGGTTCAGCCCCAGGCCCGAACCCGTGGCGGATCACCTCCCGCCCAAGGGTCCGCTCAATCCATTCCAGCCGCCGGCGGCGCTGCTGGCTGGCGGCTGGGCCCTCAACGTCGGGATTGTCCGAAATCAGGCGCGGCTTCGCCCCCTGCGCCGGCAAGCCCTCCACTGAGTATTGCAGACCTTGGCGGCGCGCATATGCGATGGCGGCTTCGGCGGACGGGAACGAAAGTTCGACCTGCGAGAGGGGATCGTCGTCGCCGGTCCAACCCATCAGGGGTTCGATGTACGGGGCCGAGCGGCGCTCGAAACGCAGCGTCCAGCGCTGGGCGCGCGCACGTCCCGAAGTCATCGGCGAGGGGGTAGGCTTGTAGATCACGGCCTGCGCATCCGCCGGAAATACCGACTTCGTCACCACCGGCTCCGGGACGGGCCGGCGCGCCGTAAAGTCCGAATGTGCCGATAAAGGCGTGACGTTCATGAACGCCTCCTTCGAGCCGGGCGGGCGGGAGCTGGGCTCCCGTCCGCTTCGTCTTACTTTCCGTTGATTGCGATCCTTTTCACCTTCCGCTGTTCCGTAGGCGACTTCGGCAGCGTGACGGTGAGGATCCCGTCCTTGAAGGACGCGGCGACTTTATCCTGGTCGACGTCGTCGACGGGAATGCGCCGCTCGAAACGTCCGTAGTAGCGCTCGCTGAAGCGACGCTCCTTGTCTTTCGTTTCGCTCTTCTTCTCGCCGCTGATCGTCAGCACGCCGTCGGCAAGTTCGACCTCGACGTCTTTCTGTTCGATGCCGGGAAGCTCGGCGATAACTTTCACTTCCTTGTCGGTCTCGTTGAACTCGACGCTCGGCCACCCCATTGTCGCCGGCGGGACGAACTGGCCGATATCGACGCCGCGAAACACGTCGTCGAACAGCCGATTCATCTCGCGATGCAGCGAGAGAAACGGGTTGTCTACCTCGGTGCGTCGCGCAGGCAGATTGCGGGAGCCGTTGTTCCACGGAATGAGTTCGCGTAGTGCCATTGTGGTCCTCCTTTCTTGGGTTTGGTCGTCAATGGGCCAGCAGTCCGCAGCGCGGACCTAGCCGCGCAGCGGTTCGATGGGCAGCAGCCAGTGTCAGGCCGCCTGCGTCCGATCGCTCCTCTGGTGGTCGTTGCCGGCAACGTCGATCGCGATTTGACGCGGCTTCAGCGCCTCCGGCATTTCCCGAGTCAGGGCAATCCTGAGCAGGCCGTCTTCGAACGTCGCGTCCTTGACCTGGACGTAGTCGGCCAGGTTGAATACGCGCCGGAAGGGCCGGACGGAGATTCCACGATACAGGTAGTCGCGTTCATCCTCGTCGGTCTTGCGGCCTTCGACCGTGAGCGTCGAGCGCTCTGCGGTGATCGCCACGTCGTCCGGGGTGAAGCCGACCAGCGCCAGCGAAATCCGGTACTGGTCCTCGCTGGTGCGCTCGATATCATACGGCGGGTAAGTGTCGCCGTTGTCTACCGTATCGTTCACCAGATTTAAGAGGCGGTCGAACCCGATGGTCGAACGCCAGAAGGGTGATAGATCGTAGGTTCTCATAACCACATCCTCCTCTGAGCAATATGGATAGGAGCAACATCGGATTCTGCCCGATGGCGTCTGCCGGACCCGAGAGGCATCCGGCGCCACGCTCCCGCGTGGCTGCACAAAAACTAGGATGGGGCGATTTTGTTTCAAGAGGAGTGTAGGACAGAGAAGCGACCGGCCGACGGACCGGTCATGCCACACGAAGGCTCCTGGAAAGTCGAACATCGCCGCGTCGGCCGACGACGGGCAAAGACTCGGAGCGGGCCTCATGTAGCCCCGCCCTGGTGGCACTGCGGAAGCCCGTTATCTAGACGGCCCCGGATGGCTGAAAATTTTCCGGCCCTCCCTTGAAACCAAACTCGGTTTCTCTAATTTTCGAGTCGCCGCCGCAGGGCGGCTCTCCGGGCGCCTGACGGGCTCGGCGAATCCAGAGACGGGCACCGGTCGTGTCCGGTGCCGCTCGTAACCATTTTGCTCCGTGGAGGATCTGGCTATGCGCAGTTACGACTTCTCACCGCTCTGGCGTTCGACCATCGGTTTCGACCGCCTTTTCGACCTCGCTGAATCCGCCCAGCGCGCGACCGAGGACAATTACCCGCCCTACAACATCGAACGGCTCGGCGACGATCGCTACCAGATTTCGCTCGCGGTGGCCGGCTTCTCTCCCGACGAAATCTCGGTGACGGCCGAGCAGAACGTCGTGACGATCGAGGGCAACAAGACGGACAAGACTGAACGCGAATTTATGTACCGCGGCATCTCGACCCGCGCGTTCAAGCGCCAGTTCAACCTGGCCGACTACGTTCAGGTCAAGAACGCGTCCTTCGACAACGGTCTGCTCAAGATCGAACTCGTCCGGGAGATTCCCGAGGCCATGAAGCCGCGACGGATCGCCATCAATGGAGCGACGCCGGACAACCTGCACAAGCTCGAATCCAGGGCGGCTTGAACCAGTACGTATTGCGGCGGCCCGGTCTACGGGCCGTCCATCCACTCGTCTTCGAAGGGAGGAAAACATGCGGCCGACGACCGCCACCGACAACGTCTTCGACTTCCAAGCGCTCCTGCACCCCGGCACCGTCTTCGAGCATCCCAAGGACGTGGTTAGGCATCCATCGCTTTCGCTGGCCGAGAAGCGGGCGATCCTCGCCTCCTGGGCTTCCGACGCTTCGGCGATTGCGTCATGTCCGGGGCTTCGTGCGCCCCATGGACTGAAGGCGCCTGTCAGCATCGATGCCATCCTGGATGCATTATGCGATCTGGATGGCGGCCCACGCAATCCGCGCAATCCGCCCGGCGGAAAGCCAAAGCGACGGTTTTCCACGTCGCGGGTGCTGGCGGCGTGAGGAGGATCCCATGGAAGATATCCGTCTACCCCGTTACGTAATCGACCGTCTGGAGCAGCGCTGGACGAGCCGGTTGCAACAGGATGCGAAGACCTGGAGCATCGACAGAAAGAAGCCCGTGCAGGCGCGCCACGTCCAGACCGACGGCTCGCGGGTCATCCCCGCGCTCGGGGCCACTGAACTGGCGTCGGCCTCTAACGGGTGTGACTGGCTGTACGGGAGGAATGAATGAGGATCGCGCAGATTGCGCCGCTCTTCGAGAGCGTCCCGCCACGGCTGTATGGCGGAACGGAGCGGGTCGTTTCATATTTGACCGAGGAGCTGATCAGGCAAGGTCATCAGGTCACGCTTTTCGCCAGCGGCGATTCCATCACCTCCGCCGAACTCGTTCCGTGCGTGCCCCGGGCGTTGCGCCTCGATCCGGACGCCCGCGACCCGATCCCGCATCACGCGCTGATGCTCGACAAGGTGCGGGAGCGCGCTGACGATTTCGACATCCTGCACTTTCACGTCGACTACTTGCACTTTCCTCTGTTCCGATCGGAGTCCGGACGGACAGTGACGACGCTGCATGGCCGGCAGGACCTTGCCGATCACATGCCGTTCTATCGCTGGTTTTCGGAGATGCCGCTGATCTCCATCTCCAACGCGCAACGGGCGCCATTGCCCAGCGCGAAATTCGTCGGAACCGTATATCACGGCATCCCGGTCGATCTTCACAAGTCGACCTGGACGTCGGCGGGCGGCTACCTTGCGTTTCTTGGTCGCATCTCGCCCGAGAAACGGCCCGACCGCGCCATTGCCATTGCGCGGGCTGCGGGCGTGCCGCTTAAGATTGCGGCGAAGGTTGATAAGGTCGACGAGGCCTACTTCCAGCAGGTCATCGCGCCACTCTTGAACGGGACGGACGTCGAGTTCGTTGGCGAGATCAACGAGAGCGCCAAGACCGAGTTTCTCGGCCGGGCGGCCGGATTGCTTTTCCCCATCGATTGGCCCGAGCCGTTCGGGCTGGTCATGATCGAGGCCATGGCCTGCGGAACGCCGGTGCTTGCCTTCCGCTGCGGATCGGTCCCGGAGATCGTCGAGGACGGGCTGACCGGGCGCATCGTCTCAAGCCTCGATGAGGCGGTGCAGGCCATTCCAGAGCTGTTGGCGTTGGACCGGAAAGCGATCCGGATGCGCTTCGAGGAGCGGTTCTCCTCCCGTCGCATGGCATCGGACTACGTGAAAATCTACCACTCCATTCTCCGTAGCCACGCTGCGCGGCAGACCAAGATTTCGGCCGTTGCCGCCTTATCCGCGAAGGCCGCGCGTAGTTTGGAAGGGTCGCCCGCGATAGGTCGGCTGGATGCGCTTGAACAGGTCATCATGCGACCCGAAGAAGGTCGTCGGAAGGGCGCAGCGGGGGCGAAGCAAAAACGAACTTCAGGATGTGGCGCGAGCCTGGGGCTGGAGGCCTGAATTCCGTCGGCGTCCTTGTCCGGCGATCGCCATCACAGGGCGCTAAGATCCGCACTCCCCGTGGCTGGTCCTGAGGCGTGTGCGGCCTAGTGCCATGCAAGCTCCGACGATGCCGCCCCAGCCTTGCCTCCGTTCCACCCTTTTGATCACCGGCCGATGCCCTTCAGGACCTGCTGCATCTGCCGATCTACGTTTACGCGGTAGCCGCCGCTCGGCCCGCGTCAGTGATCCGGTATTCGATATCGCCAGATGGAAGCGGCTCGGTTTCCACGAGACCAAGCTCCACGAGCCGCGCCACGATTTCATGGTCGAAATGTCGGCGGGCTGACCAGGATTCGCCGAGGAGCTTCCTCAGAAAATCCCGCTCCAGATCGGTCAGCTCCATGCTCTAACTCCGCTCGCCGACTTCGTCCGGCACATTGCGGCGCGTCATCCGATCCGGCCGCTTCATCCCTGGGAAATCAACTTTTCGCCCCGGATTGTGCCAGGAACAGAGGCATCGTGGCCCCGTTGATTCCCGAAGACAACACCCAGGAGGTCAACATGACCATGGAAGATCGCGAGACGTTCAGCCTGATCGGCAGCGACAAGGTCGAGGGCACGAACGCGTACGACGCGAAGGGCGAAAAGGTCGGCTACATCGAGCGCGTCATGATCGACAAGATCAGCGGCAAGGTGTCGTACGCGGTGCTCAGCTTCGGCGGCCTGCTCGGCATCGGCGACGATCACTATCCGCTGCCATGGCAGACGCTGAAATACGACACCAACCTCGGCGGCTATGTAGTCACCGGCATTTCCCAGGACCAGCTCCGCGGCGCCCCCAAATACGCCGACGAGAGCAGTTGGAATTGGAGCGACCCGGCGACGACGCGCTCGGTGAACGCATATTATGGTGTGCCGGTGGCTTGACACGGCGCATTACGGTGCTTGGCTGGCTGACGGCGGAGGTTGCTCTTCCGCCGGACTACGGACCAGCGCACTGCCGCACGCGAGACGACCCGGCTCGGTCGCCGAGGAGATTTGAAAGTGAGTGATGCCGTTCGTGTTCTGGTCGTGGAGGATGAAGCTCTCATCGCAAGCTTCGTCGAGGACGCCTTGTCCGACGGCGGTTTCGAGGCCTGCTCGGTCCATTCGGGGGAAGAGGCCATGTGCACCTTTTGCGATGGCCGCGAGGGATGTCGAGTCCTGCTGACGGACGTCAACCTGGGTGACGGCATAAGCGGCTGGGAGCTGGCGCGGCAGATCAGGGAAATCACGCCTGGCTTTCCTGTGGTCTACATGACGAGCGCCAGCGCGCCTGACTGGCAATCGCAGGGCGTCGACGGCAGCGTCCTGATCCAAAAGCCCTTTGCGCCGGCGCAATTGGCTGCCGCCGTCTCGCAGCTACTCGGCGGCGCGACATCGCCGGGTTGACCGGGAAATCGCCCGGAAACCGTGCTTCGCATAGCGCGAGAGCGGACCCGGTATCAGGCTTCGCCGGAGCCGGAGAAGAGCACCGTCGGTGGGGTCGCGCGCGTGGGCGGCGAGGGCCGTCCGTAGCTCGATCCCGGTCTGCTCTTGAGCTCGTACCTTTGGGCCAGATCAAGAAGCCGCCGCCTGGTGAACGGGTCGGCCTTCTCCGCCAGATCGCGCGCCCGCTGCGCGAAGCCGTTGTAGAACTCTTCCATGACGCCACCCCACAACATCACCGAATGCCGATCTTCGATGGTCGATGAGGCTCACGTCAAGAGATCGCTTGTGCCCGCCCGGCAAGGGCACTACGCTGATCGAGGCGGGGAAGCCAAATGTCGCTGCAGCATCCAATCCGGAAGCCTTGCCCACACTGCGGGCGGGCGATGAAGCTCGTGCGCGACGAGGGCGCCAGAGGCGGAGAGCGCTACGTCTGCTCCGATTGCGACGACGATCCGCTGCACGACCCCGCCGCCCGGAAGTGGGTGGACGGCCCGCTGCGGCCGCCGGCGAAATAGTGCCCGGAAGGAATCGGCTCGGGCTGGGGAAGGACATCGCAGAGCCAGGACTGGCAAGTTCGTCACGGCCGCACCAACTCCCTTGTAGATGCCAAACATGGGGAGGTGCGATGTGTCGGCTGTCGCAAACCTGCTTGCGCGGAAGCAGGCGCTCATGGAGCGACTGGAGAGCGGTACCGGACCGAACGAGCGCGAGGAAATCAAGCGCCTGCTCGCGCAGATCGAGACCGCGCTGAACCTGCTCGAGTCGGGCGATGCCGCCACCCCGGGTGAGGAATGATCGGCTCGTGCCGGTCACAGAGCGCTGAGGTCGTCCGGCACCTCGCCGAACTTCCGGATCAGTTTGGCGTCGCTGAAATCGCCGCTGGACGGGTCTCCTGTCCGCGAAAACGCGACGGCGCCGGGTGACGTCCATCGCAGTCACTCCTTGCGTTCCCGCTGCGGGCCATGTCGCCCGCGTGAATATCCTTTCGAGACCGCCGCGCGCAGCTCGTTGGCCTCGGCCTCGAGAAAGTCGAGGGCGATCAACAACGCCTTGACCGCCTCCCGGGGGTCGCCGCCGCAGGCTTCGATGGCTTGGTCGGCTGTGGCCCCGAGATCGTCCGGGGCCGGCCCGGCCTGCTCGGAGGTGGCGTTCATCCGATTATGTTCCCGTTCCGTTCCGTGGAGTCAAGAGGGGCCCTCCGAATTCCCATGGCGCAGTGGCCGAAGTCGGATGAATCTCGGGGATGGCAGGTTGGCTGTCGGAACTGGCGCCTGCCGTTCGTCTTGAATCCAGGCCTGCCCCAACGGAGTTCTGCGTCACATGGCCCCCCGCGCTAATTGGAAGGGCTTTTTGAGGCTCTCCCTCGTCACTTGTCCCGTGGCGCTGTACCCGGCGACCTCGGAGTCCGAGAAGATCTCGTTCAACCAGCTCAACCGGGCGACTGGCCATCGCATCAAGTACCTGAAGGTCGATGCCGATACCGGCGACGAGGTACCCAACGAGGACATCGTCAAGGGTTACCAGCTCGAGAAGGACCAGTTCATCGAGGTCTCGAAAGAGGAGCTCGAGGAAATCGCGCTGGAATCGACGCGCACCATCGAGATCGACGAGTTCGTCGACAAGACCGACATCGACCCGCGCTACTTGATCCGACCGTACTACATCCGTCCCGACGGCAAGGTCGGCCACGACGCGTTCGCCGTGATCCGCGAGACCATCCGCGAGATGGACAAGGTCGCGATCGGGCGGGTGGTGCTGACCAATCGCGAGCACATCATCGGGTTGGAGCCGATGGGCAAGGGTCTGGTCGGCACGCTGTTGCGCTACCCCTATGAGGTGCGCAGCGAACAGGAGTTTTTCGACGAGATCCAGGACGTGAAGGTGACCAAGGATATGCTCGATCTCGCCAAGCACATCGTGAACCAGAAGGCGGGGGAGTTCGATCCGGAGAAGTTCGAGGACCACTACGAGAGCGCGCTGGTCGAGCTCATCAACCAGAAGCGGGCCGGCAAGCCGATCGTGCCGAAGGATCGGCCGAAAGGCGAGAACGTCGTTGATCTGATGGACGCACTGCGCAAGAGCGTCGGGGGCGCAGCAGCCGAGACCGGGGCTGCAAAGAAGCCTGCCAAGAAGGCGAAAAAAACGGCCGCGGGTCAGAAGGAGATGCTGATGCCGATCGCCGGCAAGAAGCCTGCGAAGGACGCGGCGAAGAAGCCGACAGCAGGCGCGCGGCGGAAGTCGGCTTGAGGTTGAGAATCACCCGGTGACGCTCCATGGCGGTTGTAGACTGACATGGAAGAGGACGCGCATGTCAAAGCCGAGCTGCGGCTCGGCACAGCGGGATGGAATGTTCCCCAGAGCTGCAAGGAAAGGGTTGGCGGTGCAGGTAGTCACCTTGAGCGCTACGCACGGGTGTTGAACGCCACCGAGATCAACTCATCCTTTCACAAGCCGCACCGGCGCTCGACGTACGAGAGGTGGGCGAGCGTGACACCGGATGATTTCCGATTTTCGGTCAAGGTGCCGAAGTCCGTCACTCATTCGCAACAGCTTGCACGGGCTGAACTCGATCGGTTCATCGAAGAGAGCGCCGGGCTTGGTGCGAAGCTCGGCGCTTTGCTTGTTCAGTTTGCCCCGCGCAAAATGTTCGTGAAGTCCGATGCGGAATTACTGTTCGGCGCACTGCGGGAAAGGACATCAGCCGCTCTCGCTTGCGAGCCGCGTCATGCCAGTTGGTTCACGCCCGAGGTCGGTGCTTGGCTTAAGGAGCGTCGGCTTGGCCGCGTCGGTGCGGACCCCGCGCGGGTGCCGGATGCCGACCTGCCGGGCGGGTGGCCAGGCCTGCGCTATTTTCGACTGCATGGAGCGCCGCGCATTTACTACTCCGCCTACGACGGAGCGTTCCTTCGGAGGCTGAAGCCGCGGCTCGGTGCTGCGTCGTCGTCTACTGAGACCTGGTGCATCTTCGACAACACGGCCGCCGGCGCAGCGCTCGACAACGCACTCGACTTGCTCGCTTGAGGGGCTTTCGGTCTTTGCCGAAGGCCTTTGGCTAGGCCTGACCTTCCCGATTTCGTCGCGTCTTCCTGCCAGCCATCTTGCTCAGTGCTTCTTGCACGTCGAATACCGCGCAGCGGGGAGGAAGGTGCTGGGCGCTCCAAGGCGGGCGAGAATAGGAGGAACGCGCGTGGCAACCGCACGTTCGAACTGATCGGAGCCGCAAAACGCGATTCCGAAGCATCAAAAAGGAGATCGGTCATGAGGTCTATCGCGAGCGCACTCGTCTTCGCTCTGACGCTTTCGGCGCCGGCCGCAATTGCCCAAACCATGACGCCCGACGTCTCGACCGCGCCGAGCGCCCAGAACTCCGGCGCTGGCATCGCGGGTCAACCCGGCAACAAAAATGGTCCTGCGGCCAAGCCCAGCGAGACGGTCGGCTCCAGCACCACGCTGAACCAACAGAATCCGACGGCGCAGCAGCAGGACACCTCCAACATCAAGGGTTTGCCGGGCAACAAGAGCGGCCCGCCGGCCAAGAAGCCCGATAGCAAGTGACGTGGGGGCCCGGTCGGCCTAGGGGCGCGTACAATCCGGACGATCTCGTCCGATGGTCTCGATACGTTGCCGCGCACGGGATGCGCCGCAGTGCGGTGCCGGAGGCGGCGGCGTGCGAGGCCGCCCCCCGGATTCGTACGGAGCTGAGCGCCACTGGCCGTTTACCTTAGTAGGCTCGACGTTCCGCATCATGGGTGACGACTTCGATCCTAAGGACCGTGCGGAAGAGGCAGTGAAGGAAGCCGTCCTGGCAGATGGCTCCGAGCGGCAGCGCTGGCTCCAGCTCGCGCAGGCTTGGCTCGAACTCGCCCGCATCCGTTGCCGCCCGAGCGGCGCGACAGCGCAGCCGAACTAATCGGGACTTGGAAGGCACTCGGGGCACGTATCGCCGATAGAATTCAAGACGTCGCGCAATTCCGCGGCGGCCTGGTCCGGAGACAAGCCCTCTGGCGGCTCCTGCCTGGCGATGTCCAATGCGTGCTCGCGCGCATGAGGGTCGGCGCGATCCTTCGCCCAACCGTGCTCTTCGCATTCGTGAATCGCACCTGTTTCCTGCAGCACGCTGATTGCCCAGCCGCGTAGCGTGCGGATCGCCGGCCGTCTTTGCTTCGTCATCAGCATCGGAATCGCTCCTGCCCGGACGAATCCTTCCGCCCGCCTGCTCGTTCCGAGCGGTTACCACGGGTCAGGGATTCGCAATCGGCAGGGCTGGGGCTTGTCCCCTTGTTCCGCGGCGCTGTGCACAACGGCATAAGGCGCAGAAAAGGCCCGAGGCCCTCTCCTGTTTGATCGAACTTGTCTTTCCAAACGCGAAAGGTGTATCCGCGGGACGAATACCTCTGACGTAACAGGAGGGGGTGCATGGGTAACTGGCTCGTGGTTCCCAAGGGCACAAGCCCGGCGAGGCGGACGCGAGAGCGCCGCGCGGCGCAATACGTACGGATGTCGAGGGAGCTCCAGCGCTACTCCATCAAGAACCAGATGGCGGCTATACGCGGAGTTCATGAGCCGCCAGAAGATGAAGGTCTCCTACACTCGCTTTTCGGCATTCGTTGCCGAACTTGGATTTGCCCGGGACGCGGACACCCGACGTCTGAAGAGACGGTGACGAGCGGGTTTGATGACGCCGCGCCCGACGAAACCAGTTCCGTCAACGTATCTTTTGCGCACAAACCCCGCCGATGCTGCGACCAACGGGCTTATTGCCAACACAGGTTAATCCCCCTAAGGTCTACCCCGCCAGCGAGAACAACGAATACGTGTCGCAGGGGAATCCCCTGCGAGGGAGATGCTCATGCCGCCGGCAGACGCCGCACCGTAGCGCTTCGGCGAGGGGCCAGGCTTTGGCTGCTGCCCCCACCTCCAGAACGGAGAATTCGAGACTTCAGGACGAGCGAGCTCGCCGTGCGCGGGTTCGCCACGACACGACGCGACCTATCGGTAGGGAGAGGCGAGGTGGGACGGGCCTGGACTACGCAAGACGACGTTCGGTTGCGCTCCGAGCGCATCAACAGCATCGAAACTCTGAAGAACCCGATCGGCAACTCCCAGATCGAAATCGTTCAACTCGGGCGGGGAAGGCTTTCTGGCGAGCTCCTGCATGGACGGATCGAGGACGTCGCTTTCAGTCGCGGACAGTTTTCCCTCAGCGTACGCGCCACCGGCGTATTCAGCCCGGACAAGATCGTCGTTGGGACCCTTCTGGCCTGCTCAGGAGAATCCCGCAGCCTCGGCGACCCCGTCCTCCCTGGGGACGTCCTCATGCATCCGCCCGGAGCCGAGCATGACAGACTCTACGAGGGAGCTGCACGCTTCGCAGGCGTGATGTGCGACCCGGCCGCGATCTTGGATCTGTTCGCGGCCGAGCAGCAGGTCTCGGATCCGGAGTTCTGGACCAAACGCCGGCACTTCCGCTTCACGGATCGCCGTACTGGCGCGCTCGGCGCGTTATTGGCGCTGCTTGCGGGCCGGCTGCAACATGGCGGCATCCCTCAAGGGGCGGCCGCGGAGTATTGGAAGCGCTCGGTCCTCGACGCCTTCATCGGTCCCGTCGCGATGGAGCCGGGGGCCGGCAGGGAGCGGCCCGTCGCGTCGTCGACGAGGATCGTGCACGACGTCGAAAGATACCTCCAGAAAAACGGTAATCGGGCCGTCCACGTCTCCGAGATCTGCGAGAAGCTCAAGCTCAAGCGACGAACCCTGTATCGCGCCTTCGACGAGGCCCTCGGGATCGGACCGATCGAATTTCTGAGGGCGAAGCGGCTGTCCATGGTCCATCTCCGCCTGCGACAGGCAAGTCCCGATGAGACCGGCGTCCTCGATGTCGCGACCGAGCTCGGCTTCCTCGAATTCGGTCGCTTTGCGCAGCAGTATCGGGCGCTCTTCGGCGAATACCCTCGCGAGACGCTTCACCGCAACGCTCGCAAGAAGCGGCCCGATCTAAAAACGTCCTCTTCCCCTGACGATTTGGCACGATTCGCATAACGCCGCGATCGCGTCCGAGTTTAAGCTACGCCCACGTAGTTTGCGTAACTATGCGCACCAGAATTCTTATTTCGGCCCGGGGCGACCCCGGAGGGAATTGGAAGCATGCGTGACATTGTTTGCGGCACTGTCCGTCGTTCAGTCTCGATCTCACTCTTCACAATCTCACTGACCGTTTCATCGCTGGATAAGGTCGCGGCGGCTCCCCTGCCTCCGCCAACGGCCATCCAGGCGCCAAATACAAGTTCCGCTGCCATCGAGGTACGAGCCGCCGCACGGGGAGGGCGTGCAGTCGTCGGGCCGCGAGGCGGTGCGGTGGTACACCGAGGCGGCGCCGTCGTCGGACCCCGAGGAGCGGCATACCGCGGCCGCACGGCGGTAGTCGGGCCACGCGGCAACGTGGCGGTGCGACGAACGACGGTCGTTCGGCCGGGCTTTAATGGCGGCGGTGTCCGTTGGGCGCGCCCCGGCTGGTATCGGTGGCCCGCCGGTGGCGCGATTGCGGCAGGAGCCGCGATCGGCGTCGTGACCGCTGCGACCGCAGCGGCGTGGGCCGGTGCTGCGCCGGCGCCCGGCATGTGCTGGTACTACACGGATCCCTCCCGCACGCAGGGCTTCTGGGATTATTGCCAGTAGCCGCAGCGGATGGGCGCCACATGTTGCAGGCAGAGAGCGATCATGATCGTCAAGGTGAGGCATCGACCGACGACATGATCTGGATTCCCGGCGGCATGTTCCGAATGGGGTCCGACCATCACTATCCCGAAGAGGCTCCGAGCCACAGGGCCGTCGTGGACGGCTTCTGGATCGATCGCACGCCGGTAACCAACCGGCAGTTCAAGGCGTTCGTCAACGCGACCGGCCACGTCACCACGGCGCAGATCGTTCCGGATCCGAAGGACTATCCCGGCGCCCGGCCGGAGATGATCTATGCGGGCTCGCTTGTGTTCTCGCCGCCCTCGCGGGTGACCGATCTCAACGATTGGAGCCAGTGGTGGACTTTCATGAAGGGCGCGACCTGGCGTCGCCCTTACGGTCCCAAGAGCAACATCAAAGATCTGGACGACCATCCGGTCGTCCATGTGTCCTACAGCGACGCGCTGGCCTACGCGAATTGGGCCGGCAAGGATTTGCCGACTGAAGCCGAGTGGGAATTCGCCGCGCGCGGCGGACTCGACGGCGAAGATTTCGCCTGGGGCAACGCGTTCAATCCGGGCGGTCGGCACATGGCCAACACCTGGCAGGGTATCTTCCCGCTGGAGAACCGCTGCGAGGACGGCTTCGCGCGCACCTCGCCGGTGACGGCTTTCCCGCCCAACGGATACGGCGTCCACGACATGATCGGCAACGTTTGGGAATGGACTGCCGATTGGTGGTCGGCCCGGCATGACGCCGATGCGCAGAAGCCTTGTTGCATCCCGCAAAATCCGCTCGGAGGTCCCGAGAGCGCCAGCTTCGATTCCTGCCAGCCTCACATCAGGATCCCAAGGAAAGTCTTGAAGGGAGGCTCGCATCTTTGCGCGCCCAATTACTGCCGTCGCTACAGGCCTGCAGCGCGCCACGCCGAGCCTGTCGATACTTCGACCAGTCACGTCGGTTTCCGATGCGTCGTTAGAAAGGGGAGTGAACGATGAGCGAAAAGAAGCAGTCAAATCCCAATCGCCGCAGCATCCTTCTGAGCGGAACGGCGCTCGTCGCAGCGTCGATTGCAACCGACGCGTTCGCGCAGGCGCAGAAGGCCGCACCGGGCTCTCCGGCCGCGGGTCCCGCTCCGTCCAGTCGCAGGCCTAACATCCTGGTCATCTTCGGAGATGACATCGGCCAGACCAACATCAGCGCCTATTCCTTCGGACTGATGGGCTATCGCACGCCCAACATCGACCGGATCGCCAAGGAAGGCATGATGTTCACCGACTATTACGCGGAGCAGAGCTGCACGGCGGGGCGCTCATCGTTCATTACCGGCCAGTGCACGCTTCGCACCGGGCTGTCGAAGGTCGGTATGCCCGGTGCATCAGTCGGTCTGCAAGCCAACGACGCCACCATCGCCGAACTGCTCAAGCCAATGGGCTATGCCACCGGCCAGTTCGGCAAGAACCATCTCGGAGACAGGAACGAATATCTTCCGACTGTGCACGGTTTCGACGAGTTCTTCGGCAACCTCTACCACCTTAACGCCGAAGAAGATCCGGAATCGCGCACGTATCCGCGCGACACGCGCTTCCGCGACACGCTCGGTCCGCGCGGCGTTCTGCGCTGCAAGGCGACCGACCGGGACGATCCGACCGAGCACCCGCGCTGGGGCCGGGTCGGTAAGCAGACCATCGAAGATACCGGCCCCCTCACCAAAAAGCGGATGGAGACCATCGACGACGAAACGTCGGCGGCCGCGATCGATTTCATGCAGCGGCAGGCGCGGGCGAACACGCCCTTCTTCTGCTGGTTCAATACGACCCGCATGCACTTCCGTACACACGTGCGAGATTCGCATCGCGACCAGCCGGGTCTGACATCCAGAACCGAATACGCCGACGGCATGATCGAAACGGATGCGACCGTCGGAGCCGTCCTGAAGGCACTCGACGATCTCGGCATCGCGAACGACACCATCGTCCTCTATACGACGGACAACGGCCCTCATCAGAACTCCTGGCCCGATGCCGGAACCACCCCTTTCCGCAGCGAGAAGAACACCAACTGGGAGGGCGCATTCCGCGTCCCGTGTATGATCCGCTGGCCGGGTCGAATTCAGCCCGGCTCGATATCGAATGACATCGTGAGCGGCTTGGATTGGCTGCCGACGCTCCTTGCCGCAGCTGGCGATCCCGAGATCAAGAGCAAGCTGCTCAAGGGGCATCAGGTCGGTGGCAAGACGTTCAAGGTGCACCTCGACGGATACAATCAGCTTCCGTATCTCACGGGTCAGCAGGCGAACAGCGCACGCAAGGAGTTCGTCTACTTCAACGACGACGGCGACCTGGTCGCCATGCGCTACGAAAACTGGAAAATCGTATTCGAAGAGCAGCGCGCCAGCGGTACGCTGCGGATATGGGCTGAGCCGTTCACAAAGTTGCGGGTACCGAAGATGTTCGACCTGCGCTCCGATCCCTACGAACGCGCCGACCTAACGTCGAACTCCTACTACGACTGGTTTACTTCGAATCCCGCGCCTTTCCTGGCGTCACAGGCCATCGTCGGACCTTTTCTCGCGACCTTCAAGGAATACCCCCCGAGCCAGCGGCCGTCGAGTTTCTCTATCGATCAGCTTATCGAAAAGATGCAGAGGAGCCTGGAGCCCGCACATTAGCATTGGACGTCGGACGGTCGGCGGACCGGCCGTCCCTCGGCATCGAGGAGCTAGTCCATGAATTTCACTCGCCGCTTCACGCTCGCTGCGCTGCTGGCCGTGCTTCTGCCTGTTTCGGCGACGGTCGCTCAGGTCGATCCGTTGCCGTCGTGGAATAGCGGTTCCGCAAGGCAGGCCATTGTCGATTTTGTCGGGCGGGTCACGCGCGAAGGCAACCCGGACTTCGTGCCCGTGCCAGAGCGCATCGCCGTGTTCGACAATGACGGCACGTTGTGGTGCGAGCAGCCTGAATATTTCCAGGCCGCCTTCGCGCTCGACAGCGTCAAGGCAATGGCGCCAAAACACCCCGAATGGAAGCAGCAGGAACCATTCAAGTCGTTTCTCGCCGGCGACAGGACAGCGCTGGCCGAACAGGGCGAGCAGGCCCTGCTGACGCTGGTGACCGCCGCGCATAGCGGCATACCCACGGATGAGTTCTCAAAATCCGTTGCCGACTGGTTTTCGACCGCACGGCATCCGCGCTTCAACCGCCCCTACAACGAGCTCGTCTACCAGCCGATGGTCGAGCTATTGGCGTATCTGCGCGTCAGTGGCTTCAAGACCTTCATCGTATCAGGTGGCGGCGTCGAGTTCATGCGGGTGTGGGCCGAGAAGGCCTACGGGATTCCGCCTGAGCAAGTCGTCGGCTCCTCCGGCGTCACGCAATACCAGCTCGATGCCGCGGGAAAACCGTCGCTGCTGAAGACTGCCAATGTGCAGTTCATCGACGATGGCCCGGGCAAGCCCTCCGGCATCAATATGATGATCGGTCGTCGCCCGATCCTCGCCTTCGGCAACTCCGACGGCGATCATCAGATGCTGCAATGGACCATGGCGGGATCAGGCGCGCGCTTTGCCGGCATCGTGCATCACACTGACGAGGTGCGCGAATACGCCTACGACCGGCAATCGAAGGTCGGCAAGCTTGACAAGGCCTGGGACGAAGCCAGGGCGAAGGGCTGGACCATCGTGGATATGAAACAGGATTGGAAGACCATCTTTCGTGAGAAGCCTTGAAGAGTTTCACCATGAGAAAAGAACTGCTTGTCACGCTCTCACTACTCTGCCCTTCGAGCACCGCCTTCGCGCAAGCCCCCTCTGCCGACGACAGCCTCGTGCACAGCCGCGCCATCCAAGCCGTGATCTGGGGCATGCCCGCCGTCAACTTCGACCTGATGCTGCAGGCCGCGCTGAAGGCCGGAGCCAGGGAAAACCAGATCGTATTCTGGTCGCGAATTCCGGATTGGAAAAATCAGACGCTCACGCCCAATCCCAGCACGGTCTACCTGATGCCTTTCATCGACACGAAGAGCAACGGCCCGATGGTGCTCGAAATTCCGCCGGCGAGCGGAGGCGAGATCACCGGAACGATCATGGATGCCTGGCAAGCCGCGCTCGATGACGTGGGACCGGCGGGAGCGGACAAGGGCAAGGGCGGAAAGTATCTCATCCTCCCGCCCGGCTACGCCGAGAAGACCCTCGACGGCTACATCGCGCTCGCATCCGACACGGACATGGGTTACGCGCTGCTGCGCTCGAACGTCGGCAGCGGCAGCGAGGCCGATGTCGCAAAGGCGGTCGCTTACGCGAAGCAGATCAAACTTTACCCGCTGTCACAGGCGGCCGCTCCGCCGCCGACGGCCTTTGTCGACGTGGTCGACGTCACGTACGACAGCACGATCCCCTACGACGTCCGCTTTTTCCGGTCGCTCGACCGCTTCATCCAGCGGGAGCCGTGGCTCGAACGCGACAAGGCCATGATCGATCAGATCAAGGCGATCGGCATCGAAAAGGGCAAACCGTTCGATCCCGGTCCTCAAGCGCAGAAGATGCTCGAGGAAGCGGCCCGGGACGCCCGCTTGTGGCTCGATCATCGGTATGAAGGCCTCTTCAGGCCACCCTTCTATGAAGGCGGACAATGGGCGCTGCCGGTTGCCCACGACGTCACCGAGGGGCTGGCTAATCGCTTCGCCAAGCCGAACGTCTACCCGGTCGACGACCGCGGTGCGTTCTATTCGTTTGCATTCTCGAGCGTGAAGCACCTCGGCAGCGGCCAATTCTATCTCGTCACGATCCGGGACAAGGAGGGCAGGCCGCTCGAAGGAGGCAGCACGTACCGGCTGACGGTGCCGACCAACGCGCCGGTGTCGCTCTACTGGTCCGGCACGGTCTACGATCGCGACACGCACGGTCTCATCAGGGACACCAAGTGGTCGAGCCGGGGCTCGAACACGCCAGGCCTGCAGACCAATGCGGATGGTTCGGCCGACATCTTCTTCGGCCCGAAGGCTCCTGACGGCAAGCAGTCCAATTGGGTGCCGACGAAGGCCGGCGGAGGATGGGAAATCATCTTCCGCTTCTACGGCCCGCAGAAGGCTCTCTTCGACAAGACCTGGCGCTTGCCCGATATCGAGAGGATCGCCGCACAATGAGCGGTCTCGATCTCTTCGCCTGGGTCGTGCTGATCATCGTGCTCGCCGTGATCGGGCTTGTCTTCTGGCTAATGGGATCCACTCCCGGGCATATCGCGCGGCGCCGCGGCCATCCATGGGCCGAAGCGGTGGCAGTCGCCGGCTGGATCACGCTGATCTTCGGCTTCGTGCTGTGGCCCGTCGCGATGATCTGGGCCTATGTCGACGTCCCGGCGAAGCGGGCAGTGGAGCCCCGGCCATGATGATCGCCCTCATGGCGCTCTATCTGGCGCTGCTGTTCACGCTGGTCTGGGTCGGCGCGATCCGGTTCAACGCGTTCTGGAAGGCCTCGCCGCTTGTCGTGCTGCTTCTTCTGAACATCGGCCTGTTCATCCCGATGGGATGGGGTGCTCCGCAAGGCAAGGCCCTGGTCTACCGCAATGCCGTCTCGATCGTTCCGGACGTCGCCGGCGAGGTCATGGACGTTCCGGTTCGGCCGAATGCGCCCCTGAAGCAGGGCGATGTCCTCTTCAGGATCGACCCCACGCCCTACGACGCCCAGGTAAAGGCGATCGAGGCCCAGCTCAAGCTGTCGAGCACGCGCCTGACCCAGATGACGTCGCTGTACGAACGGGACGCAGGCCGCGGCTTCGACGTCGAGCAGCGGCAATCCGAGGTCGACCAGCTCAAGGCCCAGCTTCAGAACGCCCAGTGGAATCTCGACAAGACCGTGGTGCGCGCGCCGGCCGACGGCTACGTCACCAACGTCGCGCTGCGCAAGGGCGCCCGCGTCGGAAATCTTTCAGCCGCGCCCGTGATGGCCTTCATCGATACGTCCGCCACCCAGGTCGCGGTCGAGATCGACCAGATCAATGCCCGCTACGTCGCACCGGGCGACGCAGTGGAGATCGCGTTCAAATACGTTCCGGGGCGCGTGCTCTCAGGAAAAGTCGAGAGCGTGCTGCAGGCCGTCGCCACGGGACAGACCCAGGTCTCGGGCGCCGCGGTCGCGCCCAAGGGCATCGAAACCGTCCCGTTCGTTGTGCGGGTGGCGCTCGACGACGCCGAACTCGCGAAGGTACTCCCCGCGGGCGCCACCGGGACCGCAGCCATTTTCACCGACCACGTCAAGGTCAGCCACGTGATCCGCCGCGTTCTGCTGCGGCAGATCTCGATCATCGACTACGTCAATCCGTTCTAAGCAGGGGAGAGCATCATGAGCAAAAGGGCACGTTGCGCGCTGATGGCGACCCTCGGCTGGGCCGTCGCCGCCATTCCCTCCCCCGCTTTTGCCGATGCGGGCGGCGTCGGGTTCTGGCTTCCCGGGATATTCGGCAGCCTCGCCGCGACGCCGACCGTGCCGGGCTGGGCCTACGCGTCGATCTATCTGCATCTGCAAGCCAATGCCGGCGCCTCGCAGAACTTCGTCACCAGCAACGGCGCGCGCGGCTCGGTCGTCGCGGGCTTGAACGCGCATGGCGATGCCTTGGCGCTGGGAATTACCTACGTCTCGCCGACGCCGGTTCTCGGCGGCCAGGCATCCTTCGGGATCGTCACCGCCCCCGGCAATGTCGGGCTTGGCGTCGATGCCACGCTGACCGGGCCACGCGGTAACGCCATCTCCGGGGCCGTGACGGACAACCGGACGACGCTGTCGGACGTCTATTACCAGGGCTCCCTGAAGTGGAACCAGGGCGTGCACAGCGAGATGGTCTACATCACCAGCAACATCCCGAGCGGCACCTACGATCCGAACCGCCTCGCCAACCTCAATCTGGGCTTTGTCGCTTGGGACCTCGGCGCAGGCTACACGTATTTCGACCCCAAGACCGGCCACGAATTCTCGGCGGTCGCAGGCGTCACCTACAATCTGATGAACCCGTATTTGCAGTATCAGAACGGCATCGACTTCCATGTCGACTGGGCGGCCTCACAGTTCCTGAGCAAGAACTTCCAGATCGGCGTTGCCGGTTATTTTTACCAGCAGCTCACCGACGACAGTGGCCCGGGCGCCAAGCTCGGCGGCTTCCGGGGGCGCGCGATTGGGATTGGGCCTCAGGTCGGCTTCATCATTCCGATGTCAGATGGCTACCAGGGATATCTCAACATCAAAGGCTACAAGGATATCGAGGTTGAGAACCGGGCTTCGACCTGGAGCACCTGGGTGACCTTTGCGGTTTCCGCGGCACCGCCGGAGCCGGCGAACAAGCCCAAGCTGCGCAAGTAAGAATCTCAATGGGTTGAACGGTGCGACCCGATCCTATTGTCAAAGGCGCTCGATCGCCCCGCTCTTAAAGTCAAAGGCGACTCGTATATTCGTCGTGGCATCGAGCGAATTCAATCACTTAGGCGCCCCGCTGTTAACGTGGCGGCATACTCGTATGCCGCCACCCAAAGAACGGGTCGATCGCGGTTTAAGAACGAGTCGGTCGGTGCGAAGGCACGTCTACAACCGATGGTCTGCGCGTGACTAGAAAAACGTTCTCGATGCCGCGCGGTTCGGCACTCCCAGCATGGCCTATACCTGCTTTTCGAAGTTCATCAGCGAACTAGGGTTTGCTCGCGATCAGGAAACCAGGCGGCTCGTGAGGCGATGACGCCGTTCCTGCATTCTGAAACGATCGGAAATAGGCGCCCGCCGCGCAATGCGTCTGCCGACACTTTGCAGAAGATCTGACGGTCCGCTTCAAGAACGGATTCGTGTTGCCATTACTTCGTGATCATCCGCTTCGGTGTCGCGGTCGGGGTTGCCGCCGCGGGCGACAGATTGAACGTCAGCCAGAGGTTCCAGCCCGCCGGCCGATTTTCGTTGGCGAATTCTCCGTAGGCTTTGAGATTCAGGTATCCCTGCATGTCTCCGACCGGGAAAATGTAGCCGACCTGCGGGCCGACGCCGGCCACGCGCGACCGGAAGCAGCCGACACGGTCGCCGGAGCCGCTGTCGCAGCCGATCTGCTGATAGAGGTAGCCCACCATGCCGACCTGCCACTGCTTGGTCAGGAACTGCGACGCGCCCCAGTCGAGGTGCATGTCGACGCCATTCTGATATTGCGTGTCGGTATTCTTGAAATTGTAGGTGAATCCGAGCACCGCGGACAATTCATGTCCCGTCTGCGGGTTGAAATATGTGTAGCCACCGCCGGCGTCGATCGCGCCGTGCCCGATGCCAATGTTGGCGAGGCGGGTCGATTGATAGGCTCCGGCCGGGATGTCCCCGGTGACATAGGTCATGAAGTTGTTCACCCCGGCGTTCCATTTCAGCATGAACGTCGGGTACAAATCGCCGAACGCCGTGAGCGAGCTGTCGATGCTGTCGAAGCGCGAGAACGGGAATGTGCCGCCGCCAGGTCCCGTCACCGTCCCGGTGAGCGATCCCGCCAGCGACGTGGAATTGGAGCCGTAGATTCCCATCAGGCTGGCCGAGGCCTGAGCGCCCAGCACCGGGGTCGCAAAGGTGTACGTCCCGATCAGGAAGCCGAGATTCAGATTGGCATTGAGATTGGCGCTCACGTTGGCGGTCACGTTCGCAGGGATGCGACCGATTTCGATCTCGCGTGCGCGCGCCACGCCGCCACCGGCGGAAACCGAATCGTGCCAATAGATCGAGGTCACCGACCAGCCCGGCGCCTGGGCGGGGGCGGCCGCGAGGCTGCCGAAGAATCCAGGCAACCAGAAGCTGATGCCGCCTTCGTCGGCTGTGGCGACTGTCGGCGCAGACGCAATGGCGGCAAAGGCAATGGCGACAAAGGCTTTTGTCATTCTCATGGTGCCCTCCGGTGATCCACGAAGCAGCCCAACAGCGAGATTGAGCGCAGAATGGGCCGCAGCCTAGCAAGCGCGTCGCGCGGTGCCATACCTCGATCGTGGTAGTCGCGACGGTTCACACCGTAGTGTAACTGAAACGACACTAACGTTGCGGGCGGCGGTATCGTCGCACCCGGTTTCGTCGATCCTGTGTGCCGCACAAGAAGCAACGACGGCGCCGTCGATCAGTCGAGCCACTCCGTTGCACAACGCAGATGAACCTCATCACGCTTGCGCATCCACCGTCCTGCAAGCGAACAGATCGCCGTGGCCTTCTTGATCTGAATCAACGCCCGCGAACTTTGCTGCGCTTCAAATGGCAGCTCTCGCGTGCACGCATCACGGAGGAATTTTGCAATGAATTTTCGCAAGACCTTTGCCGTGCTGATCCTGACGTCAGCTTTGTCAGCGCCCGCAATCGGACAGCAAACACAAACGACCACGCCTGCGCCGGGCTCGCCGGCCGCAACCATCACCATTCCCGGCGATCAGCTTCCGCCGCCGCCCCAAAAGTTCGGCGGCAAGATCGAACGCGATGCCAAGGACGCAAAATCCTATTGGCCGTCGCGTGTGGTGCCGCCGAAAGGCGCACCGAACGTCCTGCTAATCATCACCGACGATGCCGGCTATGGCGTGCCGAGCACGTTCGGCGGGGTGATTCCAACGCCCGCCCTTGATCGCATCGCGCAGAATGGCTTGCGCTACACCAACTTCCACTCGACCGCACTGTGCTCGCCGACGCGCGCGGCGCTGATCACGGGGCGCAATCATCACTCGGTCGGCTATGGCGTGATCGCGGAACAGGCGACCGGCTATCCCGGCTACGACAGCATTATCACCAAGGACAAGGCGACCATCGGCCGGATCCTGACCGACAACGGCTATCACACCGCCTGGTTCGGCAAGAACCACAACACACCCGAGTATCAGGCAAGCCAGGCCGGCCCGTTCGATCAGTGGCCGACCGGAATGGGTTTCGAATATTTCTACGGCTTCATGGGCGGCGACACCAATCAATGGGAGCCCGGCAACCTCGTCCGCAACACAACGCCGATCCATCCCTATGTCGGCAAGCCCGGCTGGAACCTGATGACGGCGATGGCCGATGAAGCGATTGACTACGTCAACCGCATGAATGCGCTGTCGCCCGATACGCCGTTCTTCATCAAGTTTGCGCCCGGTGCGACGCACGCCCCGCACCATCCAACGCCGGAGTGGGTGAAGAAGATCAGCGACTTGCACCTGTTCGACCAGGGCTGGAACAAGCTGCGGGACACCATCTTCGAGAATCAGAAAAAGCTTGGCGTCATCCCACAAAATGCGAAGTTGACCCCGTGGCCAAAGGACCTGATCAAGGAATGGGATCAGCTTTCGGCCGACGAGAAGAAGCTGTTCATTCGCCAGGCGGACGTCTTCGCCGCCTTCGTCGCCTATGCCGACAGCGAGATCGGCCGGGTGATCCAGTCGATCGACGACCTCGGCAAACTCGACAACACCCTGGTCATCTACATCGAGGGCGACAACGGCACCAGCGCGGAAGGGCAGCCGACCGGCACGCCCAACGAGGTGGCGATGTTCAACCAAATCACCCCATCGGTCGAAGATCAGCTCAAGTATTTCTACGACGTCTGGGGCACCGACCGCACCTACAACCACATGTCGATCGGCTGGGCCTGGGCGTTCGACACGCCGTTCTCCTGGACCAAGCAGATCGTCTCCCATTTCGGCGGCACGCGGCAGGGCATGGCGGTGTCCTGGCCTGACGTCATCAAGGACAAGGGCGGCATCCGCGCCCAATTCCATCACGTCATCGACATCGTGCCGACCATTCTTGAGGCCGCGCAGATCAAGCAGCCGGACATCGTCGACGGCATCAAGCAAAGCCCGATCGAGGGCGTCAGCATGATGTACACGTTCGATGCCAGGAACGCGAATGTGGCAACGACGCACACGACGCAATATTTCGAGATGTTTGCTGATCGCGCAATCTACAATGACGGCTGGATCGCGAGCACCAAGGTCCTGCGGCCGCCGTGGGTGACGATCGCGAAGCTGCCGGCTCCCGGCGACTATCCCTGGGAGCTGTACGATCTGCGCAACGACTGGACGCAGTATGAGGACGTCGCGGCCAAATATCCGGACAAGCTGAAGGAGCTTCAGGCACTGTTCTGGAAGGAGGCGGACAAATACCAGGTGCTGCCGCTCGACTCGTCGGTAGCGACTCGTATGATCACGCCGCGCCCGAGCCTCAGTGCCGGCCGCACCAGCTTTGCCTGGTCGCGTCCGATGACCGGATTGCCGAACGGCGATGCGCCTAGCCTGCTCAACGCGTCCTATGTCTTCAAGGCCGACGTGGAGATTCCCGAGGGCGGCGCCGAGGGTATGCTGGTGACCCAGGGCGGCCGTTTCGGCGGCTACGGATTCTATGTCCTGAAGAACAAGCCCGTCTTCACCTGGAACCTAGTCGATCTCAAGCGAGTGCGCTGGGAGGGCGCCGAACTGACGCCCGGCAAGCACGTGATCGAGTTCGCATTCAAGTATGATGGTCTCGGTGCGGGCACCATGGTGTTCGGGAACTACACCGGCATCGGACAGGGCGGCACGGGAACGCTGAAGGTCGACGGGAACGTCGTGGCGACGGAGAAGATGGAGCATACGCTTCCTTTCATCCTGCAATGGGACGAGGCGTTCGACATCGGCTCCGACACCGGCACCCCGGTTGACGACAACGACTATCAGACGCCGTTCGCCTTTACCGGCAAGCTCAACAAGCTCACGCTGGACATCGACCGGCCGAAGCTGAGCCCGGACGACGTCAAGCGGTTGCAGGAGGCCGCGCGCGCGGCTGGCGATGGCCCTTCGGCCGATCCCGGCAAGACGGCCTCCGCCGAGCCGCAAGTCGGCACCGTCGGCCTGAGCCTCGTCGACAAGATCCAG
The DNA here is from genome assembly GCF_054062495.1 of Bradyrhizobium sp. USDA 3311. Taxonomy (NCBI): domain Bacteria; kingdom Pseudomonadati; phylum Pseudomonadota; class Alphaproteobacteria; order Hyphomicrobiales; family Nitrobacteraceae; genus Bradyrhizobium; species Bradyrhizobium sp. USDA 3311. Next base: position 4,675,808 of record NZ_JBSSFI010000001.1, read on the forward strand.
TTGCGGATCGACAAGCGCGAAGGCTGCCGCAAGCAGGCCGAGGCGAAGGATCTCGGCATGGTGGAGCGTATCAAGTTCGTCCAGGAATGCGTCAAGCAGTGATGCCGTATGCCGCGGGGCCGCCTCGGGCGGTCCCGCCACATAATAGACTTCACATGATTTGCTTTACTAGGATTGACGCTCGCTACCTGGCCATCGGCCACTGCGAGCAGCCTTACGTCATCCAATCGTGCGCTGCTGCTCTACAACGTGCTGGCGGCGATCTACCTTGCTTATGTTGGCATCGGGGGCCAGTTGACGGGCATACTGCTGTGGCCGGCGGTCGCGCTGCACGCGATATTCTTCTTCCTCCTCGGTCGCTCATGGCGTGGGAGACTGGGAGACGGCGAGGACTTCTCGATTTAGCGGTTGAACTAGAGCTTGACGGTTGTTCCTGCACGACTGCAGGTCCCTCGTGATATTGGAAAGCGACATGTACAAGACACTCAGTTTGCTGGTGCTGGCAGGCACGATGGTTGGATCGACGACTTCCCGTGCCGAGACCGTTCAGGAAACCTTGCAGTCCATGCTCGCGGTACAGATCCGCTCGCAAGGCTTCGTCTGTGACAAGGCGCTCAGTACAACCGTCGACCGGCGACGATCAAAGCCCGATCACGGGGTTTGGGTGCTCAAGTGCAGCAACGCGACCTACAGGATCAGCCGCGCGCCGGACATGGCGGCCAAGGTCGAGCCGATTCGATAATGCGACGGCACGTCAAACTTCTTTCCCGACCAAGACCGCGCATGCAAGGTAAGGCACTCGAATCGGCAGGCGGACGTGGCAAAAGGCTTCGGAAAGAACCGCAAGCGTCGGATCCAGGCGAGCGCGAAGCGGGCGTTGTCGCCCGAGGCGCCGCAACGGCCTCAACCCGTCTCACGGAAGCGCGGCCTCGGACCGGCGATCGGTTTCGGCCTGTTGGCTCTTGTGGCTGCCGGCGCGCTCTACTTTTTCGCGCGACCGGATTCTCCGATCGAGCCGCACGCGGCGGCGGCGCCGAGCTTCGTCGGCAGCCAGACCTGTAGCGGCTGCCACGCGACGGAAGCGAAGCTTTGGCAAGGCTCCCAGCACCGCCACGCCATGGATCATGCGACCGCACAGACCGTGCGCGGCGACTTCAACGATGCGACCATCGACTACGCAGGCACACGCTCGCGCTTCTTTCGTAAGGACGACAAATTCCTCGTCGAGACCGACGGGGCCGACGGCAAGCTCGCCGTCTTCGAAGCGAAGTACACGCTCGGCGTCGACCCGCTGCAGCAATATCTGATCGAGTTTCCAGACGGTCGGATCCAGGCCCTGTCGATTGCCTGGGATACTCGGCCAAAAGAGCAGGGCGGCCAGCGCTGGTTTCATCTTTATCCCGAGGGCGCCGTCACGCGTGCCGATCCCCTGCACTGGACGAAGCTGAACCAGAACTGGAATTTCATGTGCGCCGAGTGCCACTCGACCGACGTGCACAAGAACTATGATCCGGACAAGAACAGCTTCGCGACCACGTTCTCGGAGATCCGCGTCGGCTGCGAGGCTTGCCACGGCGCTGGGTCGCGGCATGTTGCCTGGGCGCACCGGAAGTCCGCAGCCCGCGAGGGCGACAACGGCCTCCTCGTCAGGTTCGATGAGCGCACGGGCATCACCTGGTCGGCTGACACCGGGACATCGAGTCCGGTACGTAGCGTGCCCGCGCCGGCGCTGCGCAAGGAGGTCGAGACCTGCGGACGCTGCCATGCGCGCCGCGGCCAGCTTTCGGAAGGCTGGACGCCAGGACGGCCGCTCTCGGAAACTCACCGGGTCTCGTTGCTCGACCGGCAGCGCTTCCACGCCGACGGCCAGATGCTCGACGATGAGGAGACCTATAACTACGCCCCGTTCAAGCAGAGCAAGATGTTCGCCAAGGGCGTGACCTGCAGCGATTGCCACGACCCGCACAGTGCCTCCTTGAAGGCGCCCGGCGATGTCGTCTGCGCGCAGTGCCACGCACCCGCCCGGTATGAATCGCCCACCCACCGGCACCACGCCGATGTCTCGCCGCCGCCAAGCTGCGCCGCCTGTCACATGCCGGAGCGCCGCTACATGGTCGTCGACCGCCGCCACGACCATGGATTCCGCATCCCCCGCCCGGACCTGTCGGTGCAGCTAGGGACCCCGAATGCGTGCAACGATTGCCACCGCGACCGGTCCTCCGCATGGGCCGCGCAGCAGGTCGAAACCTGGTTCGGACCGCAGCGACAGGGCTATCAGACCTATGCGCCCGCATTCCATGCGGCCTGGAGCGAAGCCGCCGACGGACAAGCACTGCTGGCGGCGATCGCCAGATCGGGCGACGCACCGGGCTTCGTCCGCGCCAGTGCGCTGGCCGAGCTCCAGGCGCCCGATCTCGGTTTGATCCGCCGCGGCCTTTCCGATCCGGATCCGGTCGTGAGGCTCGGAGCGCTCGATGGATTGGAAGGAGCGGCGATCGATCAACTTTGGCCGCTCGCCTCGTCCCAACTTGGCGATCCGGTTCGTGGCGTGCGCATCCGCGCTGCCGAGCTGCTCGCGGCCGTGCCTCCGGCTCGCCAGCCGGCGGCCGATCGGGACAAATTCGCGCGGGCTGCGGCCGAGTTCGTGGCCGCGCAGAGGCTGAACGCCGATCGGCCGGATGCGCGGACCGCCCTCGGCAGCTTCTTCGCGCGCCAGGCTAATGTGGGCCAGGCGGAGATCGAGTTTCGGGCCGCGCTCCGGCTCGATCCTTCGTTCGCCGGCGCCGCCATCAACCTGTCCGACCTATACCGAGAGCTCGGACGGGACAATGACGGCGAGCAGGTCCTGCGTGGGGCTGTAGTGGCATCGGCGCAGGACGCTGCGCTCCATCACGCCCTAGGCTTGACGCTGGTGCGCCAGAAACGCAACGAAGCGGCGCTCGATGAACTGCAGCAAGCGACCGTTCTCGAGCCTCAGCAGGCCCGTTACGCCTACGTCTACGCGGTCGGGCTCAACTCGGCCGGTCGTCGCGACGATGCCCTGGCGGTACTGAAAGAGAGCCTCCGTACCCACCCCAATAATCTTGAGCTGCTCTCGGCAGGGATTTCGTTCAGCCGAGAGAAGGGGGACAAGACGGCGGCGCTGGAATATGCCGAGCGACTGGCGCAGCTGGTGCCCAACGATGCACGCATGGCCGCCTTAATCGGGGAACTAAAGCGTTGGGTTCCATGATCGTGCACGTAGGCGCGCGCACCGGGCACGACGCGCGCTGTTCCCGTAGGGCCGCCGGAGCCGGCAAGCAAGCCAGTCCTCCGGAAGTAACGATTTCAAGGGGTTGCACCGGGCGACTCGATCTAATCGTCCGAAGCTGCTGATCGTCCCGTTCCTAAAGTCAAAGCCGACTCGTTCACTCTTGGCGACATCAAGCAAGTTCAATGGTTTAGGAGACTCAGTGTTAATGTGGAGGCATATGGACGCAAGGCGCCATTTCGCGCCGCGGTCAGGATATTGCCCGTCGCTTGCCGTCGCGCTTCAACGCGCGACCGCAATCGCGAAAAATGAATCGCGATCAATGAGCTAGAGTCACATCCTCCGAGCTCACGTGAGTTCGGATGAGAAACAGCCTTCACTTCAGGTGCGGGAGATTTTGCGATTCGCATCAACGGGATCGACTCGAACGCTGAGACACCGATCCAGCTGCATCAAGCATCGCTGCAATCAGGCCTGGTGCGACGCCACGAGGCGCGCGGCCCCATAAAGCCTGGACCAGCTCAATATTTCCTTAAACGCCGGCAACAGGCCGTAGGCCGCATCCGTCAGCTCGTACTCGACCCTCAAGGGCTTCTCCGCGAAGACGGTTCGCGACACCAGTCCGTCCTGCTCGAGCTCGCGCAGCTGCGTGGTCAGCATGTGCTGGGTGATGCCGCCGATCGATCGCCGTAATGCGCCGAAACGGACCGCGCCGTTCATCAGCGCGAACAGGATCTCCAGCTTCCACTTGCCGCCGAGCGCGTGGATGGCCCGCTTGAAGTCGGCGAGCACGGCAGGGTCGGGGCTGCAATCGCAGTCGCCGTCGCAGGCACTGGTCAGGTTTTCCATACCGGTCTCGAAATCCATTCTACTTGTTCGCAAGCACATAGTGACCAGATGCCGCCTTGAGCAGGGCCTTGATGGAACCAATTCGCCGGCCCGTGCAGCGAGGGGAATTTGGCAATGAGCATTGTTCTGGTCACGGGCGGGTCGGGTTTCGTCGGCATCCACGTCGTCCTGCAACTTCTGGCCGCCGGCCACACGGTGCGGACAACGGTGCGCCGGCCGGAGCGGCAGGCCGACGTGCTGGCCATGCTGCGCGAGGGCGGGGCGGCATCGCCCGAGAGCCTGTCCTTCTTCACCGCCGACCTCGTCCGGGACGAGGGGTGGCGTGAGGCCGTCGCGGGCTGCGACTACGTTCTCCATGTTGCCTCGCCGCTCTCGACCAGTGTTCCCAAGGATGAGGACGAGATGATCATCCCGGCGCGCGACGGCACGCTGCGGGTGCTGCGGGCCGCGCGCGAGGCCGGCGTCAGGCGCGTGGCGATCACCTCGTCGCTGGGTGCGATCGGGTATGGCCACAAGCCGCGGGAAAAACCGTTCGACGAGACCGACTGGACCAATCTCGGAGGTGCCGACGTGCAGGCTTACATCAAATCCAAGACGCTGGCCGAGCGGGCGGCCTGGGATTTCGTGGCGCGCGAAGGCGGCGGGCTCGAGCTCTCGGTCGTGAACCCAGCCGGCATTTTCGGTCCCGTGCTGGGGCCGGACTTCTCCGGCTCGATCGAGATCGTCAAATCGCTGCTCGACGGCGCCATGCCGGCGGTGCCGCGGGTCTATTTCGGCGTGGTTGACGTGCGCGACGTGGCCGACCTGCATCTGCGGGCGATGACCGCGCCTGAGGCGAAAGGCGAGCGCTTCATCGCGGTCTCCGGCGAGGCGATGTCGATCCTCGATATCGCCAGGGTGCTGCGGCGGGAACTCGGACCGAGGGCACGCCGGGTTCCACGGCTCCAGGCGCCGGACTGGCTGGTGCGCCTGGCCGCCAACCGGATTCCGCTGCTGCGTGCGGTCGTGCCGATGCTCGGAAGGGTGCGGCATTCCACCAGCGCCAAGGCTCGGTCGCTGCTCGGCTGGCAGCCGCGCTCCAACGATGAGGCGATCCTCGCGACGGCCGAGAGCCTGATCCGGCTTGGCCTGGTCAGGGCGTGAAGCCGCTGTTTGGCCGACCTTAGGACCGTTCTTTGGGCCGCGCTTGTCAGGCCGCAGCGGGGATGCTGAAGTGCCGCCCTCGAATGCGTAGCGTGGGAGGCGGCGCCGATGGACAACATTCTCGAAGCCGCAAAGGCGATCGCGCTGGCGCGCCGCAACCATGCGCCGCTTGCGGCGCTCGAGTTTCCGCCAGCCGACGAGGCCGAGGGCTACCAGGTCCAGCGTGCGCTGCACGATCTCCTGCTGCCGCATGCCGGGCCGCTCGTCGGCTACAAGATCGGCTGCACCAGCCAGGTGATGCAGGACTATATCGGCATCCCGCATCCCTGCGCCGGCGGCGTGTTCCAGAAGGGCGTGCACGATAGCGGGGTGAAGCTCGCGGCTTCCAAATATGTCCGGGTCGGCGTCGAATGCGAGATCGCGGTGCGGCTGCAGCGTGACCTTGCCGCCGGCGAGGCGCCGTTCACGGCCGAATGGGTCGGCGAGGCCGTCGATGCCTATCATCCCGCGATCGAGATCGTCGACGACCGCTATGTGAAGTGGGAGACGATGGGCGCGCCGACGCTGATCGCCGACGATTTCTTCGCCGCCGGCTGCGTGCTGGGGCCGTCGGTTCCGCGCTCGTCGGTGCCGGACCTGAAGGCGGTCAAAGGCCGCGCCATCGTCAACGGCGAGGAGGTCGGCCACGGCACCGGCGCCGACGTGCTCGGCCACCCCCACAACGCGCTCGCCTGGCTCGCCAACCATCTCGCCGCCGAGGGCAAGGGTCTTCACGCGGGGCAGCTCGTGCTCACCGGGAGCCTGGTGAAGACGCTGTGGCTGAAGGCCGGCGACAAGGTGCGGATGGAGCTGGACGGGCTGGGCGTGGTGGAGGCGGAGTTCAAGTGAGGGGCGCAACCGCGCTTCTCCGTCATTGCGAGGAGCTCTTGCGACGAAGCAATCCAGAATCCTTCCGCGGGCGCATTTCTGGATTGCTTCGCTACGCTCGCAATGACGGAATTTGAGGCAACTGCGCCGCTATAATCGCACGACCGGCCTGGTTGAGTGTGGCGCACCACGCCAAAATACATGCGGCCTCCGGCAGGGGAGCTACCGGAGGCCGCGTAGTACATCGTCGTTCGCGCCTAGGTTCGCGAACACGATGTGGGAGCTCTTAAAGAGGCTTAGAAGGGCAGCAGCACGTCCATGACCTGCTGGCCGTAGCGCGGCTGCTGCACGTCCATGATCTGGCCGCGGCCGCCATAGGCGATGCGGGCCTGCGCGATCTTGCTGGAGTCGATGGTGTTGTCGCTCTGGATGTCTTCGGGGCGGACGATGCCGGCGACCACGAGCTCGCGGATCTCGTAGTTGACCCGGATCTCCTGCTTGCCTTCGACCACGAGGTTGCCGTTCGGCAGCACCTGCGTGACCACCGCGGCGACGTTGGTCTGCAACGCTTCCTGGCGATTGACCGAACCCTTGCCGTCGGCGGAGGATGTCGAGTCGGTGGTGAGAAGGCGGCCGGGCAGGACCTTGAGCGGCTGCGTGACCGTCTGGCTGCCGATAAAGTCGGTAATTCCCGAATCTTCCTTGGCGGTGCGGCTGCGCTGGGTTTCGTTGGCGATGTTGGCCTTGTCGGTGATGTTCACGGTCACGGTGAGCAGGTCGCCGATCTGGTGGGCGCGCTGGTCCTTGAAGAAGGCGCGGCTGCCGCTGCGCCACAGCGAGTTCGGATTGTAGGAGGCGACTTCCGGCTTCGGCATCGGCATCTGCACCGGCTTGTAGCCGGGCTGCGCCGTCGGATTGTCGATCGCGGACAGTTTCGGTTGCTCGCCGATCTGCGACAGGCGGTCGATCGAGGAGCAGCCGCTTGCCAGCGCGCCAATGGCCAGCAGCAGGGCAGAGATCGCGATGCGACGAGGACGGAAAGCCGAACTGAACGGGGACATGACTTACTCTGACTTGCCTGGAGCTTGCGAGACGCGGGCTTGCGGGATCTGGGCTTGTGCGATCTGGGCCGGAGACGTGGGCGCCTGGATCAGGCTTTGGGCGAGCGCTGCGGCCGCAGCCGCAGGGGCAGGCGTTTCGTCACGCTTGAGCGAGGAGGTCCGCTCGACTGCAGGCGCCATCGGCGGCGACTGGCTCGCGCCCTGGACCGTGATCTGGCCGCGGCCGGTGACGACGCCGGTTAGCGTGCGCTTGGATTGCAGGTTGAGCACGCTGACGGTGTCACCCTCGGCGCCGCTCTCGATCGCCTTGCCGCGCGTGGTGAGGTAGAGCCCGGGCACCTGGTAGATGATGGTGACGTTCTGGTCGCGCTGCACGAAGTCGGGCTTGACGATGTCCGCGACGCGGATCGGCGTGCCCGCCCGCATCGGCCGGCGCAGCTGCATGCCGATGGTGCGGTCGCGCGAGGCGGCCTCGCCGGTGACCTCGGCCTTGGGCCGGCGCTCCAGCGCGACGTCGGAGGATTTCAGGAGGTCGGCGCGGTCGATGTCGCGCGTCAGCACGGCCACTTCCACGGTCTCGATCGCGGTGCCGGTGAAGCGCAGCTTGGTCGGCGCCGGATTGTTGTCGTTGTTGATCTCGAAGGCGATGTCGAAACGGCCGCCGCGGGCGTCGTAACGCGTCGCGACCGGCTGGAGCGCGCCGGTGTTGGAGGCGTCCAGCCGCATGTCGGCGACGCCGCGGTCGAAGGTGACGGTGATGTTGGCGGCATCGCCAAGGCCGAAGCGGCGCTCGAGCGCGGAAGCCACCGCGTTTTCGAGGTCCTTGTTGGCGAGGGTGCGGGCGAGGCGGGTGACCTGGACTTCCCTGATGTCGCCGGTCATCACGCCGATCACCTGCTTTGCGCGCAACACCGACAGGACATGCGCGACCGGCAGCGCGCCGGTGGTGCCGAGATCGGGCGAGCGGTAGACCGGGATCAGCGCGGCCGAGCCGGCATTGTCGATGAGATCGCCGACCCGCACCACGTCGGAGGTCACGGTGACGCTCGCGCGCAGCGTCGGCGCCGCGATGACGTCGTCGGCGGCCTGCGCCGGCAGTGCCAGCAGCAGGAGAGCGGAGATCGTGGCGAGGGTGGTGCGGATCATCGTCATTGCCTCAGCGGAACAGCGCCGTGGTCGATTGCATCATCTGGTCGGCGGCGCTGATGACCTTGGCGTTCATTTCGTAGGCGCGCTGCGCGGCGATCAGGTCGCTCATCTCCGAGACGACGTCGACATTGGCCTGCTCCAGGCTGCCCTGCGTGATCTTGCCGTAGCCTTCGGTGTTCGCGGTGCCGTCCTGCGGCGGGCCGGAAGAGGGCGTCTCGGTGAACTGATTGTTGCCGACGGGCTGGAGGCCCGCCTTGTTGATGAAGCGGGTCAGGCCGAGCTGGCCCTGAACGGCCGACGTCGAGGAACCCGGCAGCGTCACCGAGACCTGGCCCTGCTCGTTGACGGTGAGGCCGGAGGCGTTGTTCGGGATGGTGATGGTCGGTTGCACCGGGTTGCCCTGCGCGGTGACGACGCGGCCCTGGTTGTCCATCTGGAAGGTGCCGTCGCGGGTGTACTGGAAGGTGCCGTCCGGCATCAGGATCTTGAAGAAGCCTTCGCCCGAGATCGCGAGGTCGAGGTCGTTGCCGGTCTGCGACAGCGTGCCCTGCGTCATGCTGCGCGGCGTGCCGACGGTCTTGACGCCGCCGCCGATGTCGACGCCGACAGGCACGATGGTGCCCTGGTCCGAGGCCTGCGCGCCGACGCGGCGGACGTGCTCGTAGATCAGGTCCTGGAACGCCGCGGTCTGCTTCTTGAAGCCGGTGGTGCGCAGGTTCGCGATGTTGTTGGAGATGACCTGGACGTTGAGTTCCTGGGCCGCCATTCCGGTCGCAGCGGTGTGGAGCGCTTGCATGTCAGTGATCTCCTAATCAGGCCGGAACGTCGGCGAGCTTCTCGATCGCCGATTTGTGGAGGTCGCTCTGCTGCTGGAGCAGATTGGCGATGGCGGTGTAGCTGCGCATGACTTCGACCATGCGGCTCATCTCGCCGACCGAGTTGACGTTCGACTTCTCGATGTAGCCCTGTTGCACGGTGGACTTGGTGTCGACCTGCTGGTTGGCCGAGCCGGCGCTGTAGAGGTTGGTGCCGAGCTTGGTGAGCTTGGCCGGATCGTCGAAGGTCACCATGCGGATCTTGCCGCGGATCGAGTCGGTCTTGGCCGTGCCCTCGAGCACCGTGACGGTGCCGTCGGGGGCGATATTGATGTCGTGGTCGGTCGGCTGGAAGGTGATCGGGCCGGCGGTGCCGAGCACGAGGTTGCCGTCGGAGGTGACGAGCTGGCCGGTGCTGCTGAGCGTGAACTTGCCGTCGCGGGTGTAACGCTCGGCGCCATTGGCCTGCACGGCGAAAAAGGCGTTGCCGTTGATCGCCATGTCGAGCGGGTTGTTGGTCGCCTCCATCGGCCCCTGGCCGACGTCGCGGAAGGTGCCGCGGTCCTGCACATAGGAGACCCGGCGGTCGGAACCGACGAAATTGTCCTCACGCGCGTTCGAGTTGAGAAACTCCTCGAACAGCGAATGGTCGGCCTTGAAGCCGTTGGTGTTGGCATTGGCGACGTTGTTGGCGATGACATCCATCTGCCGTTCCAACGTCATCTGTCGTGACAAGCCGATCAGAAGCGCGTTCTGCATCGGAAGATCTCCCCTGAGTGAGATCTGCCTCCTCGCTCTCCCAAGCGCGTTGGCGGACCCCGTGAACGAGACCGTCAGGTTCTCCCAAACCCCCGGGCCTCGGTCCCTTCTCAGCGAAAGCCGTGCCAACGTAGAAAATTGTTAAATATCAATGTCTTGTTGATTTTTCGAGGGTGCGGAAGGGCGGCAGAAAGGTTCTGTTAGCCATGTTTGCCCGGCAGATTTTTCCTAGTGGCGGCCCAATCGAAAGGTTCCGTTAACCATTATTACCGTAGCGTTTGCGTGCAAGAGGAGCGCATTGCGCTGGGGCATTTGTATCGCGTCATTGTCTGCCAGGGGGCTTCGCTCTTTCGATTCCTATAAGAGATGAGCGAGCCGGGCGACCATGGCAGAGAATGAAGCGGAAGGCGGCGCAGCCGCCGAAGGCGCGGAAGCCGCTCCCCCGAAGAACAAGCTCAAGCTCATCATCATGACCGTCGGCCTGCTTGCCGTCCTCGGCGGCGGCGCGGCGACCTGGTTCTTCTTCTTCCGCCACGGCGACGACGAGCACCATGCCGAGGCGGCGCCCCCGCCGAAGCCGCCGGCCTTCGTCGAGGTGCCCGACATGATGGTCAACCTCGCCGGCGCTCCGGGCGAGCGCGTGCAATATCTGAAGCTGAAGATCGTGCTGGAGCTGAAGGAAGAGAAGCAGATCGAGGCGATCAAGCCGGCGATGCCGCGCGTCACCGACATCTTCCAGACCTATGTGCGCGAGCTGCGCTCCTCCGACCTCAACGGCTCCGCCGGCATCTTCCGCCTCAAGGAAGAGCTGACCAAGCGTGTCAACGCGGCGGTCGCGCCGGTCCAGGTCAGCGCTGTGCTGTTCAAGGAAGTCGTGATCCAGTGACGGCTCAGGGAAGGTAATGGGCTAGCGTCATGGCCGGCAACGAGCAGATGGACCAGGATGCGATTGCCGCCCAATGGGAGGCTTCGCTCGATTCCGAGGATCCCGCGGAGGCCGCGAAGGCCGCTGCCGAAAACGAACTCTCCGAGACCATGGCCCTGCAATGGGCGGCCATGGTCGAGGACGGCAGCCGCGACCTCGGCTCCGGCAAGAACTCCGGCGAGCGGGTGCTGTCGCAGGAGGAGATCGACAACCTCCTCGGCTTCACCGTCGGCGACGTCACGCTCGACGACCACTCCGGCATTCGCGCGATCATCGATTCGGCGATGGTCTCCTACGAGCGTCTGCCGATGCTCGAAATCGTCTTCGACCGCCTGGTGCGGCTGTTGACGACGTCTTTGCGCAATTTCACCTCGGACAACGTCGAAGTCTCGCTCGACCGCATCACCTCGGTGCGCTTCGGCGACTACATGAACTCGATCCCGCTGCCGGCCGTGCTCTCGGTGTTCAAGGCCGAGGAGTGGGACAATTTCGGCATGGCGACGGTCGATTCCAACCTGATCTACTCGATGATCGACGTGCTGCTCGGCGGCCGCCGCGGCACCAGCCAGCTCCGCATCGAGGGCCGGCCCTACACCACGATCGAGACCGAGCTGGTCAAGCGGCTTGTCGAGGTGGTGCTGGCCGACGCCGAGCAGGCGTTCCGGCCGCTGTCGCCGGTGACCTTCACGATCGACCGGCTCGAGACCAACCCGCGCTTCGCCGCGATCAGCCGTCCCGCCAACGCCGCGATCCTGGTGCGCCTGCGCATCGACATGGAAGACCGCGGCGGCAATATCGAGCTCTTGCTGCCTTACGCGACCATCGAACCGATCCGGGGCGTCCTGCTCCAGATGTTCATGGGCGAAAAGTTCGGCCGCGACCCGGTCTGGGAAGGCCATTTCGCCACCGAGATCGGCCAGGCCGAGATCTCCGTCGATGCAGTGCTCTACGAGGCCGACATCCCGCTCAAGCAGCTGATGCGGCTGAAGGTCGGCGACACGCTGCCGCTGGACATGCGCGCGGATGCCAATGTCACCGTGCGCTGCGGCGACGTCACAATCACCGAAGGACGCATGGGCCGGGTCGGCGACCGCGTCGCGATCAGGGTGACGAAACCCCTGCGCAAGCCAAGTACGACACTTGCGATGTTCGAGAAGGTGGACGAGCAGAACAAGATGATGGAGGCCCCATGAACCACTCCCTTGGAATGGCGATCGAGACGCTGGTGGCTATCTTGCTGATGCTCACGATCGGTTACTGCATCCTGCTGAACAAGCGGCTGACGCGGCTGAAGGCGGACGAGCATTCGCTGAAGGCGGTCATTGCCGAGCTGATCACCGCGACCGAGATCGCCGAGCGCGCGATCGGCGGGCTGAAGCTCGCCGTGCGCGACGTCAACGAGAACCTCGGCAGCCAGCTCGCGGCGGCGACCCAGATGTCGGACCAGCTCTACAAGCAGCTGGGCGAAGCCGACAACGTGGTGCGGCGCCTGTCCAAGATCGCGATCGCCGCGCGCCCCGTGACCAGTCCGGAAACGGTTGCCGTACCCGTGGCCAAGCCCTCGTCGGCGAAGGCGGTGGCGGCTGCGGCCGAAGCCTTCTCCGAGCGCCGACGATCCAACGGCCTTGCCGCATGAAGTCAGGGGTATGAAGTCCTTTCGTAACATCCGCGTCATTCCGGTCGTCCTGGTTGCCGTCGCAGGTCTCGCCACGCTCAAGGTCGCGGGCCTCGTGATCAATGGCGGCTATGTCTTCGACTACCAGCCGAACCAGGCCAAGAAGTCCTGGGCGCAGGAGAATCTGAACTTTCCGACGGGACGGGAAGACCCCGACATCACCGGCTCGACCCATGGCGCGCCGAAGGAGGCGCCGAAGCCGGCCGCGCCCGAGACCAAGGCCGAAGGCACCGTGGTCAAGGTGGAGGAAGCCCAGCCGCAGGTCTCGGCCTCGGAGCGCGCGATCCTGGAGCGGTTGCAGTCGCGCCGCCAGGAGATCGAGGCTCGCCAGCGCGAGATCGACATCCGCGAGAGCCTGCTGAAATCGGCCGAGAAGCGCATCGAGAACAAGGTCGAGGAGATGAAGGCGGTGGAATCCCGCATCTCCGCGACCCAGGCCGAGCAGAAGGCCGCCGAAGCCCAGCGCATGAAGGGCCTCGTCACCATGTATGAGGGCATGAAGCCGAAGGACGCCGCGCGGGTGTTCGACCGCCTCGAGATGGGCGTGCTGATCGAGATCGCCTCGGCCATCGCGCCGCGAAAGATGTCGGACATCCTGGGGCTGATGTCACCGGAGGCCGCCGAGCGGCTGACCGTCGAAATGGCCCGCCGGGCTAATGGCGGCGGCGATCAATCCGCCTCGGCCGGCGACCTGCCCAAGATCGACGGCAAGCCGACGCAAAAGCCGAATTGAGGGCTCGAGAGCCGCGGCGCGTTACGGCAACCTGCGCGCAATCGCGCGGTCGTTCGGCCTGCACGCGGCTAGACGCCTTGCGTGTCTAGCTCGCGAACCGCTGCTGAACCCTGCGACCTGCCGAGCTCAGCGGTTTCTCGACGGGAAGGAGGGTCTCGCAGTGCTGCTTGATCAGCGCAGCCTTCGTCATTCGAGTCACGAGATGAAGGGTGCTGTGGCAGCAGGAGCACTCGTATACCTTCAGTGCATAACCCCGCGCGATTGGAAAGACGGCTACGACCGCTCTTGCCTGGCTACATACAATGCAGTTGGCTTCTTCGCTCATTGATTGCTCCCCCAAAAAGTTGACCAATCGAATTCGCATCGCAATGATCACATCTGATTCAGAGTCGTTGATGGACCGCAACACCCCTGAGGTTGTGCGCGCCTGTTCGGCAACCGAGCACGCAGGTCAAACGCGCCGGGGAGTGGGGTGATCGCCGCGAGTTTGACGTCCTTGCCGCACGAGGCACGTCGACTCGCGTTGCGGATGCAGCCGAAGCAAGAGGCATCTTCTGAGGCTGCGATGAGTTGACGCGTACAAATGTGAAGTGGAGTACAGTGGCGCCGCAGAGTTCGTCCTAGGCTCCCGCCATTCGCAATCCGCAGCGCGGGAGGAAGCTATGAACTACTCGTCCGTAGCAGAACGCGCAATCGAAGCCGTCAATCGGCTGCTCATCGCGGCGATGACGTTCGCCTGGACATCCGCGCTGGACCATCAGCATGCATGGCCGCCGCAGGGGGAAGATGGCGACGCTGAAGATGACGCTGGTCTCGAGCGAGAGAACTCCTCCGCGCCGGATTGCGCGGGACCGCAACACTGAAGAGACGGTCGCCTTGTGTGCGTCACACGATCAGATCGTGCAGCACGTGAGCGCCAGTTGTGCCTGCCCCGTGAGCCGGATCAATATGCGACGGGGACAGTTCGTGCATTGACGCCGCCTCGGATTCGTGGGCTTTCTCGGCGTGCTCGTGATGACCGGACGGGTCTGAGGGATCATCCAATTGGACGCCGTGCTCCGGACCCTGGCCATGCGAAGCGCCATCCTTGAAGTCAAAGGAGTCGCCGACCTGGTGCGAACCGGCAGGCGCAGAGCCGTGCGCTGCATGACCGGCAGAGGGCGGATCGACATCCACCGGGCCGTGCTTCGGCGCATCGTGCTGTCCGGCTGCCTCGCTTGGAAGCGAATGACTGGCGCCGCCGTGGGCATGAGCAGCATTGTGGGCGCTGTCTGGAGCCGATGCACCGTGGTCCTCGTTGCCCTTCTCCAGCGTACGCCCGTGCCGGGCGAGCTGTTCGGCCGCATCTTGGAGCGCCGCGAAAGCAATCTCAGGCATGGGGGCACTTCCGGCGATCGCGTCATTGTTTCCGATCGTCGTATCGGTGCTGTCGGGCAGCGTTAGCTGATCGAAGACAAAGCTGGTCGCCGTCGGTGCGGCCTCGTCGTGCAAGATCGTGGACAGCCCGCTCGGTGCGGGCGTTGCCGCGTCACTGCTGGTAATCTCTGCAGCGTGCGGCTGCACCCCGTCTGAGCTGGCGAAGCTGGGATGTTCGGTCCATGCAAACTGGTCCGAACTGGCAAAGACGCTGTGGGCCTGGTCGGTTGATCTGTCCGTCGCGTTCCAGTCAGCGAGGAGCGTGCCGTCGCTGAGTGTGGTCTCGGACGAACTGGTCGTCGTCACGGCGGTGGCGTCGCTTTGTGTCGTTGCGCTGAGATCGAGCGGGTCGCTGCCGGCCGCCAGCACGGCTGCCGCCGCCGGCGTCAGGGTGAAATCCGACGCGTCGATGGTCGCAATGCCCTGCAGATGGATTTCGATCAGGCCGGAATCGCCAATGTGCAGGGTCTGGTCGCTCGGATTGACATACACGATCGTTTCATTGGCCGCGCTGTCGTAGAGCCAGGCGATCGTGTGCGCCGGCACGGACGTGCTTGCCGAGCTCAAGGCCAGGAGAACGAAGCCAAGCCCGCCGAGAGCCGTCAAGTCGATCTTGTCGGATCCCGGGTTGAGATCGGTGATGGTGCCGAACTGGCCGGCCTTGGAATCCGCCGCGGACAAATGGACGAAACGGTCGTTCCCGGTGCCGCCGGTCAATTGGTCGGCGCCAAATCCGCCGATGATCGTTTCATTGCCCTTGTTGCCGTTGACCGCATCGATTCCCGCGCCACCGTGCGTCGTGTCATCGCCGTCATTGCCTTTGATCGTGTCGTTGCCGGAGCCGCCATGAAGAATGTCAGCCTGGCCAGTGCCGTTGACGGTATCTTTGCCGGCGCCCGTGGAGATGATCTGGCCCACATCGCCACCGGCCGCGATGGTTTCACTTCCGTGAGTCACAGGGGCGAAGGGAGGATCGCTCGTCACGGCCGGTCCAGCGGCCAGGTTATCGAAACCGTTGGGGGCGTCGCCGGCGCCATGGGCGGCGATGGTCACGACCTGCGTCGTCCCGTCGATGCTGGTCACGGTGAACGTGTCGGTCGGCGTGTCGCCAACATCGAGCGCCTGCACCACACTATTGTTGTTGTCCAGCGTGTAGGTCCACAGGCCCGCCGCGGTCATCGTGAACATACCGTAGCCGCCGTCGCTCGCCGTTGGCGAGCGCACCGCTGTGAAAGTGTTGGGCAGATTGACGTCGGTGTTGGTGAGCGCACCGGAAGCGGTCGGCGTGCCAGGCGCGCCGCCCGCAGCCTCGATCATGGAGCCGGTCGCGGTCCCGGAGAGAGTGGCCCCATCGTTGGTGCCGTTGACGGCAGTCGTCACCGGCTGTGGGGGATCGCTCAAGGTGACACCACTCGCAACGTTAGTGCTGCCCAGAAGGTCTACTTGCAGGCCGGTCGTTGACGCATCGCCGTCACGGTCGACGGCCGTCACGTCAAACAGCAGATCGGTGCTGGGGATCCTGGATCCCTCGCTGTATGTGATGTTGTTGACGGTAAACGTAGCGTTGCCGGCTACCGCGTGATCGTACGACACCTCTATTCGGTTGAATTCCGATCCAACGTAGAGCGTATAGGTCGAAGTTGCGCCATCAAACGAGTAAGTGTTTACAAGCGCGAGATTCGAAGTCTCTTTCACCACGACGTGGGCGTCACCCGATGGCTTTGGAATGTTTATGCTGAAGTCGTGGATGTCGTTGGTGCCATCAAAGACCTTGAAGACGACGTCCGCAGCTCCGTTTCCTTGCCACTGCGTCAGCGCGAAACTGACGTCCGTTTGCACCGGCGTGAAGGCCAGATTCAAGGTTTCGTGTTGATCCATTTGCAGTCCGGTGTCGCCGACCGCGATGCCGTTGCTCGACGCTTTGACGTCAGCAGGGGCACCATTGAAATCGCCGGTGATGACGAGCAGACCGTCCGGAGCGGTGAGTGACGGCTGGCCACTGCCGGATGCTCCGAAATCGGAGCCGGTCACCGTCGTCTGCTGCAAGAAGCCGACGGTCTCGATGTCAAACGTGTAGGTTCCGTCTGGATTGATCAGCAGCCTAAAATAAGGATCGCTCAGCGTCCCGCTTGTATCGGTGAAGAACGCATCCAGCTCCACGCCGCCGCTCACCGCCTTGGTCGTATAATAGAAGGTGTAGTCATCACCATTCCCGGTCACGTGTACCGACGTGATGCCGCCGCCCAGATCCGTTGTCGCCAGATCGTACCCATTAACAGTGCCATTGTGGACGGCCACGCGCATCGCGCCCTCGCCATCCGCACCGAAGCTCACGTTGTAGGTGCCGTTCGCAACTTGATCGTCCTTGGCGACGATGGTTGCGATGCCAAAACCTCCAATCGTCGGGCCGTCGTCGGTGATGGTCAGCCGGCTGCCGAGATCAAGGCTCGCCGTCTGGAAGTCACCGTCCTTGTCAGTGATTGTCGCCGTCAGGTTCACAATCCCGGCGGTCAGCGAGACGCCTTCCCCGGCGTCGGGGTTGGTACCGAAAGGCTGCGTCACCGCACGGTACTCGGTGAAGGTCACGATTCCTGTCGCCGGATCGAGCGTGATGGTGAACGCCAGCGTGCCGCCGACGGTGCCAACATGGCCTTCAATGGTATTGCCTTTTTGCACCAGCACATCGGCCTGGCCAGTGTGCGAGTCGAGCAGACCCGACGCCATGCCGTTGCCGCCGGTGACAGACAGCGCATAGCCGATCGTCGCACCGTCCGCCCCCTGGATCGACGTGAACGCTGTCGAGAAGTTGCCTGACGTCGTCGTCAGCGTCGCGTCCGGCGTCGAGCCGGCGATGCTGTCGTCCAGCGCCGTAGCTGTCAGATGCGTCTCGCTCAGCGTCAACGACGGAGCCGTCCCCGTCGCCGCAATCGTCGGGCCGTCGTCGGTGATGATCAGCCGGCTGCCGAGATCACGGCTCGCGGTCTGGAAGTTGCCGTCCTTTTCGGTGATCGTCGCCGACAGGGTCACAGTCCCTTCGGTCAGCGACACGCCTTCCCCGCCGTCCGGGTTGGTGCCGGAAGGCTCCGTCACTGCGCGGAATTCGGTGAAGGTCACGAGCCCCGTCGTCGGATCAAGCGTGATGGTGAATGCCAGCGTCCCGCCGGTAGTGCCAACATGGCCTTCGATGGTGTTGCCGTTCAGGACCAGCACGTCGGCCTGGCCGGTGTGCGAGTCGATCAGGCCCGATGTCGTGCCGTTGCCACCGGTGATCGACAGCGCGTAGCTGATCGTCGCACCGTCCGCCCCCTGAACCGAGGTGAACGCCGTCGAGAAGTCGCCTGACGTCGTCGTCAGCGTCGTGTCCGGCGCCGAGCCAGCGATGTTGTCGTCCAGGGACGTCGCGGGCAGATGCGTCTCGCTGAGCGTCAGCGAGGGCGCCGTGTCCGTCACCTCAACCAACGGGCCGTGGATGGTGATCGTGACCACCTGCGCGGTGCCGTCGATGCTGGTCACCGTGAAGCTGTCGGTCAGACTGTCGCCTACATGGAGCGCTTGCACCTGACTGTTGGCCTTGTCGAGCGTATAGGTCCACACGCCGGCCGTTGTCATCGTGAAGGTGCCGTACTTGCTCGCGGCCGGCGAGCCGATCGCCGTAAAGGTATTGGGCGGGTCGTCGGGATCGGTATCAGTGAGCGTTCCGGTCGCGATCAGCGTGCCGGGCGAGGCATTGACCACGCCACCGGCCGCTATCGCTGAGCCGGTCGTCGTACCGGAAATGAGGGCTGCATCTTCGACGCCGTTGAGGGTGATCGGGAAGGGCTGACTGACCAAGAGCGAGCCATCCGCCACCGTGATAATGAAGCTTGTGGTCGTTGGCGCCTTCAGCGCATTGATCGCATCACTGTTTGGGACGAAGGTGTAGGCGCCGCTCCCGCTGTTGAGGTAAAGGGTGCCATAGGGGCCGGTTTGCGATACATCATACGTCACCCCGCCCAACACCGTGTTGCCGTTGGTGCCGCCGCTGATACCGAAGGTCAGTGTGGCATCACTGTTGCTGCTGCTTGCGGTGAACGTCCCGCTCGTCGCCGTGAATGTGTCAAACACCACGGTATCGAGTTCGGCCGGGCCGGCTCCGGTGTTCAGCGTCGGCGGCGGATGTATGATCAGAGGCGGAGGGAGGAAAAACGGTGAGACAGGCGCCAGCAAATCTTGCGCCGCGGGAGCCTCGGGCGGAATGAAATTGATCGGCTGTAGCGGCTGGGATTTGACGAAAGGAGGTGTGCCCGACCCGTGGGGGTCTCGCCCTTCCAGATTGGCAAGCGCGTCCTGCTGTGCCGCCCGCAACTCCTCCATGCGAGCAGCCGTGTTCGTGACCTGGTTCACGCTGACCGAGGAGCCGACCTTTTTGACGACGATCGTTTCGCCGGGATCCTCGACGATGATGTGCCGCGGGATCGGCTCCTTGGTCACAAGCTCGTATGCACCGTGCGCAAGGTCCTTGTAAGTGATGGCGTCGTCATCCAGGAACGTTACGTTCGGGTCTGCGGCCTTGACCTGTTTGATCATCGAGAAGAGCATTGCCGTGAGCGACAGCATCCCGAAGCCGCCGGCAGAGGCCCGCTCGCGAATCTGCGCAACGGGTCCATCAAGAGGGCCGCTCTTGGCCGCGTTCACTCGGTGACGCCTGATCGCAGCGGCTTCGCGCTCGTCCCCGGGCCTTCCAGCGGGCGTGACGGACATTGTTCGACCTCGATTGCCCAGCGTCGACCTCAGACATCGCCGTAGCTTTGCTGGCTTGCCGCGTCACGCGATCGGGAGCAATTTTGCGCCGGCAACCTTGGCCAGGCCCGCTGAAGGTCGTTGTTTCCGAGAATTCCGCCCAGGCCAGTCACGGCAGAATTGCTGTCGCTTCGCCTGACGGCACGGGGGAAAAGCTCGTTGAAATTGCCCGGCACGGATAGTGGCTCTTTCGGGCACGGCGATCAGCCGTTCGGATTAATCCGGAATAACCAGTTTGCCTGTCGTGGTTTGTTGCCGCTGGTCTGCCATGATGCCCGGTGGTGCCGACACCGTCGGAGCCGTTCGGATGCTCAAAACAACATCTTAAAAAAGGGGTGAGCCATGCGCACTCACGCAGCGACTGTTCTCGTGACAGGTATCGCCCTTGCGCTGGCCGCCTCGTCACCCCACCCAGTCCAGGCGCAGAGCGATTCTCCGCGGCGGGCCGTCCTGGATTCGTCGTCAAAGCCAATCGGGAAAGTTGTGGCAGCCGAGGGCTCGGTCATCATCGAGCATGTGGGAGCTGTCATTGTCCAGGCAAAAGTCCCGGGCGAATCCATCCAGACCAAGATTGGCGATCCGGTCTATTTGGGCGATGTGGTTCGAACCGATGCCGACAGTCGGGTCGGCATCAACTTCGTGGACGGAACTTCGTTCAACTTGTCGAGCAACGCCCGCATGAAATTGGACGAATATGTCTACGAGCCGGCTGGAAAGTCCAATTCGACGAGCTTCAATCTGACCAAGGGGACGTT
Source organism: Bradyrhizobium sp. USDA 3311 (assembly GCF_054062495.1). NCBI lineage: Bacteria > Pseudomonadati > Pseudomonadota > Alphaproteobacteria > Hyphomicrobiales > Nitrobacteraceae > Bradyrhizobium > Bradyrhizobium sp. USDA 3311. Next base: position 4,695,984 of record NZ_JBSSFI010000001.1, read on the forward strand.
CGTCTTTGTTGCCGGCCAGGTTGCGAAGACCGGCGACATGAGGATCGAAACGCCGGTCGCCACGATGGGCGTTCGAGGCACGACACCTCATGTCGAAATCTCAGATGACGGAACCACCAGGTTTTCCACTCTTATCGAAGAGGGCAAGAACAAATATCTGAAGAAGTCCGGCGGCACGGGGGCGCCGCGACCCGAGCAAAGGGCCGAGCACAAGCTCAATCTGAACATCTGCCGCGGGTGCTAACGCTGGTTCTAGCCTCCGCGCAATCGCCAGATCTCAGGGGACGGGGGCCTGACATGGAACCAAGATCGTCCGTCGCAAAAAGCGGAGTGGCGCTTGGCGTCCTGCTGTTGATTGGCTTGCCAGTCGCGGCCCAGAATTCCAAGGTGAAGACCAACTATCTCAGTCATATTGAACCGTGCAACGGGGTGGGTGCCACCCCGCTCGATGTCCGGATCGATGCCTGCACGGCTTTCATAGAGGCGAGTCAGGGTACGACAGCAGCTCTGGCTATCGCCTATAACAATCGCGGCAATGCCTACACCGCAAAGGGCGACTACGACAAAGCCATCCGCGATTTCGATCAGTCGATCGCGCTCAAGCCGACATACGCAAAGGCCTTCAACAACCGCGGTGTGGCTTACTTGAGGAAAGGCGAGTATGAGCTCGCGATCGAAGCCTTTGATGATGCGATCAAGCTCGATCCCGACTATGTCGCTGCCTTCGTCAACCGCGCCGGAGCCTATCTGAAGAAGAATGACCACCAGCGCGCGGCGCATGACTACGACGAGGCCATTCGTCTCCAGCCGGATTCGCAGGCCGCACGGAGCGGACGATGCTGGACCCGGGCGGTGCTTGGTGCCTGGCAGGCCGCGCTGGAGGACTGCGACAGAGCGCTTCAATCCGGATCGACCAGTGCTGCCGTGTACGACTCGCGCGGGCTGATTCACCTGAAGATGGGTGAGTTCGGTGCGGCGATCGCCGACTACAATTCTGCCTTGCGAGCCGCCCCGGAATTGGCGAGCGCGCTTTTTGGCCGCGGGCTTGCCAAGCTGAAGCAGGGCGACGCGATTGGCGGAGATTCCGACATTTCGGCTGCAAAGACGATTCAGGGCAACATCGGCGACGAGTTCGCGCATTATGGCGTCGGTCGCGACTGAGTTCACGACTGGATCTGGCTCGTCGATCATCGTGGAGGATTTTGTCGAGACGGCAGGCTGCGGCCCGGGCCGCGCCGGTCCCGCCCGGCGCCGGTGACGACGTGGTGTTAACGTCTCCTTAACCACTTGCTCTCCAGATTTGGAGCGCGAACGCCTAAGCCCACACGCGAGGCGTCGCGACGCGCTGAGCCGGATCAAGTCGCCCTTACAGCATTAACAAGTCCTTAATTGGCAAAACCTACATTCGACGCCATGTGCCGGCGCCATGTGCCGGTATGGGTCGTCGAACCGGAAGAAATGCCGCCAATGGCGCAGAAGGCTGCCGCTGGATTTGTGTCGCGAGCCCGCGCCCTGGCGTGGGGGCTGTCGCGTCATGTCCGCAACGCACCTGCGCTGGCAACCATCCTCCTGATCGCCGCAAGCCCGGCGCGGGCGGACTCGATCCGGGGCGAGGCCAGTTTTTCGGCCGCCGGCGGCTTCGCGCGTCTCGTGATCAGGCTCGGCGAGGATGTTCCCTCCGAGGTCACGACGGCCGGCTCCATTCTCATCATCCGTTTCGACCGGCCGGTCGACGTGCCCGTCGACCGGGTTCCGGAGGGGGCGCCCGACTACGTCAACTCCGCCCGCCGCGATCCCGACGGCGGCGCCATCCGCCTCTCGCTGGCGCGGCGCGTCACCGTCAACACCATGAATGCCGGCGAGCGCACCTTCATCGACCTCTTGCCCGAGGGCTGGAAGGGGCCGCCGCCGAGCCTGCCCATGGACGTGGTCAAGGAACTCGCCGAGCGTGCGCGCGTCGCCGAACGGGCGCTGCGTGCGCAGCGCGCCGCAGCCGAGACCAGGAAGCGTCCGCAGATCCGTGTGCGCGCTTCGGTGCAGCCGACCTTCGTACGCTTCGTGTTCGAGATGCCCGACGGCGTCGGCGTGTCTTCCGTGCTCAACGAGCAGAAGCTCACGCTCGCCTTCAACGCCAACCTCAGTTTCGACCTCGCCGACGCGGTGGTCGCCGCGCCGCCGAACGTTGCCTCGATCAAGCAGGAGGCCGACATCGACCAGACCAATGTCGAGATCGCGCTGATCGGCGATTCCGACGTGCACTCCTTCCGCGACGAGAAGAACTACGTCGTTGACGTCTCCTTCCAGCCGGACAAGGGCAAGACGGCTGCGACGCCGGAGGCCGCGATTGCGCAGGCCAAGCCTGCCAGCCAAGGCCATGGACCGGCACCGGCCGCGGAAAAGCCGGCGGCCGAGAAGAAGGACGCCCATCGCGAGATCGCACCGCCGACCTCCGAGACGATCGCGCGCGAAGCCAAGATCGATATCAAGCCCGAGGTGAAGCCGGAAGCGCCTGCCGCGATGCCCGCCGCCGAAGCGCCGAAACCGGCGGCGGCTCCCGCGGCCGAAGGTGCGCACGCTGCGGAAGCGCCCAAGGAAGCGGCGAAGGAAGCGACGAAGGAAGCCGCGAAGCCGACCCCGCCTGTTGCCGAAGCTCCGGCCGCGGCTGCCAAGCCGGCAATGGTCGAGGCGCCCAAGGAGGTCGTGAAGGAAGCGGCGAAGGAGCCGGTCAAGGAAGCAGCCAAAGCTGCGCCCGCCGAGGCGCCGGCCGCGCCGCAGCCGGCCGCACCAAGCGTCGATGCGCGCCGCGACAGCGACGGCTTGCGCGTGACGTTCCCGCTTCAGGTCACAACGCCTGCGGCGGCGTTCCGCCGCGGCGATACCGTCTGGCTGGTGTTCGACACGCCGAAGCCGATCGACGTCGAGGCGATCCGGACCAAGGGCGGGGCGATGATCGGCGAGGTCGGCCGCATCCCCCTCGACAAGGGGCAGGCGGTACGCATCCGTCTCACCCGGCCGCTGGTCTACTCGCTGACGAGCGAGGAGGTCGGCAAGGAGACCAACTGGCTGCTGACGCTCGCCGACAAGATCCAGGCGACGCCGCTGCCGCTGATGATGTCGCGCAACATCACCGATCCCGCGCTCGCCAACATCGCGATTCCCTTCGCCAATCCGGGCCTGCTGCACAAGCTCACCGATCCCGACGCCGGCGACATGCTCTATGTCGTCACCGCGCAGCGGCCGGTGCGCGGCTTCATCAAGCGTCAGGACCTCGTCGATCTCTCGCTGCTGGAATCCGCCCATGGCATCGCGATCCGGCCGAACTCCGACGAGGTCGGCGTCGAGGTCGGATCCGACAAGGTCATTCTCGGCAAGAAGGGCGGACTGACGTTGTCGCCGGTCGACATCTCCGCCGAGCGCGCCCCGACCGCGGTGCGCCCGATCTTCAGCCCCGAAGCCTGGCGCAAGGGGCAGTCGGAAAACTTCATAACGCGCCAGAGCGATCTGATCATGGCGATCTCGGCCGTCGAGCCTGCGCTGCGCTCGCTGCCGCGGCTCGACCTCGCGCAGTTCTACATGTCACGCGCGATGTATCACGAGGCCAAGGCCGTGACCGAATTGATGCTGAGCGATCCGCTCAACAAGGAGGAGAGCGGCGCGCTGATCATGCACGCGATCGCGAGCATCCTGATCGGCCGGCCGGCGCAGGGCCTGAAGGACCTCGCCAATCCCGTGATCGGCAACAGCCACGACTCCCAGCTCTGGAAGGCGCTCGCCCATGCGCGTCAGGGCAAATGGGCAGACGCGCGCGAGAAGTTCAAGAACGTCGAATTCGCGATCGCCTCGCTACCGCTCGACATCCAGCGCATCGTGACGATGGACGCGATGCGCGCCTCGCTCGAGGTGAAGGACTATGCCGGCGCCTCCAAGCGGCGCAGCGAGCTCGAGATCGTCGGCGTATCGCCCGAGGCTGCGCCCGGCTTCGCCGTTTTGCGCGGCAGGCTCGCCGAGGCGCTCGGCCACGACAAGGATGCGCTCGACGACTACAAGTTCGCGGTCGCCTCGAGCGACCGGCCGGCCGCGGCCGAGGCCAAGCAGCTCGAGATCGCGTTGCGGCAGAAGCGCGACGAGATCAGCAAGGAAGACGCGCTGCGCGAGCTCGAGACGCTGTCGATGACCTGGCGCGGCGACGCGATCGAGGTCAAGACGCTCCAGATGCTGTCGCAGATGTATGCCGAGAACGGGCGCTACCGGGACGCGCTCACGGCGGCGCGCACCGCGACGAAGCTGCAGCCGAATGCGGAAGCCTCGCGCCAGGCGCAGGATCTCGCCTCCGACCTGTTCACGCAGATCTTCCTGGGGCCCAAGGGTGACGAGCTGCCGCCGGTCGAGGCGCTCGGGATGTTCTACGAGTTCCGCGAGCTGACGCCGATCGGCCGCCGCGGCGACGAGCTGATCCGCCGTCTCGCCGACCGTCTCGCCTCGATCGATCTGCTCGATCAGGCCGCCGAGCTCTTGCAATACCAGGTCGACCACCGCCTCGAAGGCGCCGCGCGTGCCCAGGTCGCCGCGCGTCTTTCCATGATCTATCTCGCCAACCGCAGGCCGGACATGGCGATCTCGGCGCTGCGCGCGAGCCGCATCAGCGATCTCTCCGGCGAGCTCAGGCAGCAGCGTCTGCTGCTGGAGGCGCGGGCGCAGAGCGACGTCGGCCGGCACGATCTCGCGCTCGACATCGTCTCCAACGTCTCCGGACGCGAGGTGCTCCGCCTGCGCTCCGACATCTTCTGGGCGGCGCGGCGCTGGCGCGAGTCCGCCGAGCAGATCGAGCTCTATTACGGCGAGCGCTTCCGCGACTTCAAGCCGCTCAATGCGGTGGAGAAGAGCGACATCATCCGCGCCGCCGTCGGCTACGCGCTCGCCGACGATTCGATTGGCCTGTCGCGCTTTCGCGAGAAATACGCGCCGCTGATGAGCGAGAGCGCCGACCGTGTCGCCTTCGACATCGCCAGCAAGCCGGCCGCGGCCTCCAGCGCCGAATTCGCCGAGATCGCCAAGCTGGCTGCGAGCGTCGACACGCTCGACGGCTTCCTACGCGAGATGAAGCAGCGCTTCCCCGACGCCACCGCCCGCGCGCCAGCCGGGCCGCAGGCCAAGGAAGAGACCGACCACACCGGCTCGCTGCCGAAGATCCCCGCGCTGCGGCAGATCAAGATGACGCGGTAGCAATCTCGCGACGCGAGACAGGTCCGGCTTCGTCGCCTGAGGACGGCTGTCGCCTCATCCCCCGTAGCTCTGCACCAAGCTCCCAGCCACCAGCGACCAGCCGTCGACCAGAACGAAGAAGATCAGCTTGAACGGCAGCGATATCGTTGCCGGCGGCAGCATCATCATGCCCATCGACATCAGCACGGAGGCGACGACGAGGTCGATGATCAGGAAGGGCAGGAACAGCAGGAAGCCGATCTCGAAGGCGCGCTTCAGCTCGGAGATCATGAAGGCGGGGATGAGGATGCGGAGCGCGAGCTCGTCGGGGGTGGCCGGCGGCGGCTCGCCGGAGAGGTCGAGGAACAGCTTGAGATCCTTCTCGCGCACGTTCTTCTGCATGAAGCCGCGCAACGGGACCGAGGCGCGCTGGAGCGCATCCTCGACGCCGATCTGGTTGGCGACGAGCGGACGGATGCCTTCGTCGTAGGATTTTTGCAGGACCGGCCCCATCACGAAGAAGGTGAGGAACATCGCGAGCGCGATGATCACCGAGTTCGGCGGCGCGGTCGCCGTGCCCATCGCGGTGCGCAGGAGCGACAGCACGACCACGATGCGCGTGAACGACGTCATCATGATCAGGATCGACGGCGCGATCGACAGCACCGTGAGCAGCGCGATGAGCTGAATCGCGCGCTCGGTGACGCCGCCGCCCTGGCCGCCGAGATTGATGCTGATGTCCTGCGCATGCGCCAGGCTTGCGAGCGAAGCCGCGCCGATCAGGACAGAAAGAAAAAGAACTCTACGCGGGAGGGCCGGCAGCCTCACGAAGACGGCTTCGGACGGCCGAGCAGGGAGGCCATCTCGTCTTCGAGATTCTCAAAGCTGGTCTTTTCCGGGGCAGGCTTCGGCGGCGGGGCCGGGGGTGCCGGCGGCTCGCTGCGTGCGGCGCGCGGGGGAGCGGCCGGCGGCTCCGGCGCAACCGGAGGCGCGACCGTCTCGCAGGCCGGGCGGCGCAGCGCAGCCTCTAACCGCTGCGCCATTTCGGCCAGATTCTGTTCGGCGCTTGAGGGCGCAGCAGGAGCGGGGGGCGGCGGCGGAACGGGCGGAGCCTGCGGCACGGGCGGAGGCGGCGGCGCAACCGCGCGCTCGGCGCGCACGGGCGGCACCTTCGCCGGCTCGCTTTGGCGCGGCGGACGCGGCATCAGCGGCGGCTCGCTGCGGGCAACGCGCGGTGGTAGCGGCAGCGGCTCAGGCCGCGGCTCGCGCTCGGGACGCGGCGCGATCGGCTCGGGCGGAAAGCCCGCCAGCGGCGGCTCGCTGCGGCGTTCGGCCAGTGCGGGCGCGGGCCGGCGGACTTCGTCGGCGAAGGACGGGCGCGCGGGCCGCGGCGGCGGCTCGGGCATTTGCGGCTCGGGATGATCGAGCATCTCGGGCCGCGGCACTTCGTCGGCCCAGCTGCCGGCATCGGGCATCGGGGCAAGGCGCGGCGGTTCGGCGGCGTTGGGACGCTGCGGAAGCTGGTCGCGGCCGGGCGCGGCGCGCACGATGTTGGGCTCGACGACGATGTCGGTCGGGCCGCCGATCATCAGGAGGTGTTCGACATTGTCGCGCCGGACCAGCACCAGGCGGCGCCGGCCGTCGACGGCGGCAGCATCGATCACGGCGAGCCGGGGCATCCGGCCGCGCTGGGTGTTGGCGCCGAGCCGGCTGCTGGCGAATCGGCGAACCAGCCATGCAGCGACGCCGATCAACGCCAGAACGACGATGAACGCGACGATGAAGGTGATAGGGCTGCCTTGCATACTTGTCCCCGAGAAATGGCGCTCTTCTCGTGCCAATGGTCAGACGCGCCAACCACCGGCCTACGATGCCCCAAACTGCGATCTCTTAACGTCCCACGGCAAGTTTTGCCGTCCCCAACTCTTAATAACCTATGAATCGCCCGATCCAAAACGACTTCTTGGCCTGTGCATGCGCCGCCAAGCGGTTGGGTTAATGCCACTTTTGGAGGCGTAGAATCACGGGGGAACGAATCCGTGTCCCGGCCCGGGACATGCATCTGTGACATCCTTAACCACCTGTTAACCATACAGGCGGCAAATTCTGCCTAGCTTCGGACCCTGGGTCCGGAAGAGGCGGAAGGAGCCGCGACGATGTCCATCAACGACCTCCCGGTGCTGTCGGCGCTTCGCACCAAGATGCAGTGGCATCAGGAACGCCAGCGCGTCCTGTCCGAGAACGTCTCCAATTCCGACACGCCCAAATTCCGGCCGCGCGACCTGGTCGAGCCGAAGCTCGACAGGGCTGGCGCGGTCACGGGGTCGATGGGCCCGCTGGCAATGACCGTCACCAGCGCGTCTCACATGACGCCGTCGGGCGCGGCCTCGGGTTTCGACCAGAACAGGAATGCCGGCTTCGAGACCCGCCCTGCGGGCAACGCCGTCAATCTCGAAGAGGAGATGATGAAGGCCGCCAGCAACCAGATGGATTACGCGGCGGCGACCTCGCTCTATTCGAAAAGCCTGCGTCTGCTCAAGACCGCGATCGGCAAGGGCTAGAGCATGATCCCGGAACAGAAGAGCTAGAGGAGGCGCATCATGGCCAATGACAGCAGCGACTTTGCCCGCTCGATGGCGATCGCGACCTCCGGCCTGCGCGCGCAGGCCGGGCGCATGCGGGTGATCTCAGAGAACATCGCGAACGCGGATTCGACGTCGCAGACCGCAGGCGGCGATCCCTACCGGCGCAAGGTGCCGACCTTCTCCTCCGCGCTCGACCGCACGCTCGACGCGCAGGTCGTCACCCTCGGCAGGATCAAGCCGGACCAGTCGAACTTCCGCACCAAATACGAACCGAACAATCCGGCCGCCGATGCGACCGGCAACGTCAAATATCCCAACGTGAACTCGGTGGTCGAGATGACCGACATGCGCGACGCGCAGCGGTCCTACGAGGCCAATCTCAACATCATCAGTGCGACGCGCCGGATGATCCAGCGCACGCTCGACATCCTCAAGAGCTGAACAGGACATTTGAGCCATGGCATCACCGACAATCGCCGCCAACGCCTATGCCAACCTTGCCCGCGTGCTGGAGAACAGCGGCGCCGGCAAGGGCAGCGAAGCAAGCGGGCAGTCCTTCGCCTCGCTCCTGAAGGACGCCGTCGGCAGCGTCATGGAGTCCGGGCGCAAATCCGACGCGCAGACCGTGGCGATGGCCGCCGGCAAGGCCAACGTGATGGACGTGGTGACGGCGGTCGCTGACACCGACGTTGCCGTCTCCACGCTGGTCTCGGTCCGCGACCGCGTGATCTCGGCGTATGAAGACATCATGAAGATGCCGATCTGATTTTTAGGCACGTCATTCCGGGGCGGTGCGAAGCACCGAACCCGGAATCCCGAGATTCCGGGTTCTCGCTTCGCGAGCCCCGGAATGACGACAAACAATTCAAAGTGAGAAATCGAAAATGACCGGACCCGAGACCCTCGACGTCGCGCGCGATGCAATCTGGACGATCGTGATCGTGTCGTCGCCCCTGATGGTGGTCGGCCTTGTGGTCGGCGTGATCGTGTCGCTGTTCCAGGCGCTGACGCAGATCCAGGAGCAGACGCTGATCTACGTGCCGAAGATTCTGGCCATCTTCGCCACAATGCTGTTGGCGCTGCCGTTCATGGCCGACTCGCTCCACGCCCACATGCTGCGGATATCGTCGCGAATCATCGGCGGCTGAGGCAAGATGCGTAGATTATGCGCATCGACGTCTCGCTGCTGCCGGCGCTTGCGGCGGCCTTCATGCTCGTCTTCGCCCGGGTCGGCGCGATGGTGATGCTGTTGCCGGGCCTGGGCGAGACCAACATCCCGACGCGGGTGAAGCTGTCGATCGCGCTCCTGCTCACGCTGATCATCCTGCCGCTGCATCGCAGCGCCTATCACGTCGACATGGGCTCGCTGGCGCCGCTTCTGGTGCTGATGTTGCATGAGATCGCGATCGGCATCGTGCTGGGGGCAACCGCGCGCGTGACGCTGTCGGCGCTCCAGGTTGCGGGTTCCGTGATCGCGCAGCAGATGGGGCTCGGCTTCGTCACCTCGGTCGATCCGACGCAGGGACAGCAGGGCGTGCTGGTCGGCAACTTCCTGACCATGCTCGGGGTGACGCTGCTGTTCGCCACCGACAGCCATCATCTGGTGATCGCGGCGCTGAACGACAGCTATGCGATCTTCTCGCCGGGCGAGACCGTGTCGAGCGGCGACGTCGCCTCGCTTGCAACGCGCGCCTTCGCCGCCGCGTTCCGCCTCGGCCTGCAGCTCTCCGGACCGTTCCTGGTGTTCGGCCTCCGTCTTCAACATCGGGCTCGGGGTGCTGGCGCGGCTGATGCCGCAGATGCAGGTCTATTTCGTCGGCGTGCCGCTGTCGATCTTCGCCGGCTTCCTGGTGCTGGCCGTGGTGCTCACCGCGATGATGGGCACTTTCCTGGACTACTTCATCGGTGTCATGCACCAGATGATGCCGCTCAAGTAGGTGATCGATGGCGGAAGACAACGATCCAGAGAGCCAAACAGAAGACCCGACGCAAAAACGCCTCGACGAGGCGCTCGAACGCGGCGATGTCGCCAAGAGCCAGGAGATCAACACCTGGTTCATGATCGCGGGCGGCACGCTCGTGGTCTCGACCTTCTCGGGCTCGGTGGGCAGCGGGCTGGTGACGCCGATGCGCAACCTGCTCGCCAATTCCTGGATGATCAAGACCGACGGCCGGGCCCTGCTGGCGCTGATGCAGCAGATCGAATTCGCCGTGCTTGCGGCGATCGGGGTGCCCCTGCTGATGCTGGTGCTGGCGGCCGTCGCCGGCAACATGCTTCAGCACCGCCTGGTCTGGTCGGCCGAATCCCTCAAGCCGAAATTCAGCAAGCTCTCGCCCGCGGCCGGTTTCAAGCGCATCTTCGGCAAGCAGGCGGCCGCGAACTTCCTGAAAGGCCTCGGCAAGCTGATCGTGCTCGGCGTGGTCATGGGCACGATCCTGTGGCCGGAGCGGCATCGCATGGAGGCGATGGTCAGGCTCGATCCGGCTGCCATGCTCGGCGCCACCACCAGCTTGACCATTCATCTGCTCGGCGCGGTGGTCGCGGCGCTCGCGATCATCGCCATAGGCGACTACTTCTTCCAGTATCGAAGCTGGTTCCAGCGGCAAAAGATGTCGCTCCAGGAGATCAAGGAAGAGTTCAAGCAGTCCGAAGGCGACCCGCACATCAAGGGCAAGATCAGGCAGCTGCGGCAGCAGCGCGCCAAGAAGCGCATGATGGCGGCGGTTCCCAAGGCCTCCGTGATCATCACCAACCCGACCCACTATTCGGTGGCGCTGTCCTACGAGCGCGGCATGCAGGCACCGATCTGCGTCGCCAAGGGCGTCGACAATCTCGCCTTCAAGATCAGGGAGATCGCGCGCGAGCACGACATCCCCATCGTCGAGAACGTGCCGCTCGCCCGCGCGCTCTACGCCACCGTCGAGATCGACCAGGAAATCCCGACCGAGCACTACCATGCGGTCGCCGAGGTCATCGGCTACGTCATGCGGCTGAAGCGCGGATTCGGCGCCGGGCGGGGATAAAATACCCAAAAAGTACCGGAAATGGCCGTAATCTGGGAATCAGCGTACCTTTCGCCCTTGCTGCCCTTGCGCCTGCGGGTCCGATTCAGGCAGGGAGGACCCCACGCGCGCCGCAGCGCGTTGATTCTCTGCCGACAGGCTGCGCCAGCTCGAGATGACTGCTGAGACCGACCACGACCTCACACGCGAGCCCGTTGCGGCGCACGAGCCTTCGCCGCGCTCGGGCAGCATTGCGCTGGTGCTGCTGGTGGCCGCCGGCCTGGTCGCGGTCGCCGTCGGGCTGATGACGCTCGGCCGCGCGCAGGCGCAGCCCTATATCCTCGGCATCCTCGCCGTGCTGGCGATGGTCGGCCTGTTCAACCTGTTCGCCTTCGCCGCCGGCATCATCCGCTTCGCCGACCGCAGTCTCGACGATCCAGTCGTGGGTCGTATCGCCGATCATGGCTTCGACGGGCTGGCCGTGACCGATCCGCGCGGCCATGTGGTCTATTCCAACGCGGCCTATCTGACCCTGACCGGCGCTAGCGGCCCGCAGGACGTGCGCCCCGTCGAGCGCGTCTTCATCGGCAATCCCGACGTCTCCGAAGCCGTGTTCCGGCTGCTGAAGGCCGCCCGAGAGGGCAAGCGGCAGCAGGAAGAGGTGCGCATCTCCGGCCATGACGGCAGCCAGGGCCGCTGGCTGCGCATGCGGGTGCGCCCGCTCGGCACCGGGAAGCGCGAGGCGAAATACGCGGTGTGGTCGATCGCCGACATCACCCGCGACCGCGAGCGCCAGGAGGACGTGTTCCAGGAGCTCCAGCATGCGATCGAATATCTCGATCACGCGCCTTGCGGCTTCTTCTCGGTCAATCCGGCCGGCGAGCTCGCTTACGTCAACGCGACGCTGGCGAACTGGCTCGATTACGACCTCGCCGAGATCGGCTCGGGCGGGCTGAAGCTCGCCGACATCGTTTCCGGCGACGGCGCTTCGCTGCTCAGCTCCATCGTGGCGGTGCCGGGCGAGGTGAAGACCGAGGTCTTCGACATCGACCTGCGCATGCGCACCGGCAAGACCATGCCGGTGCGGCTCTATCACAAGCTCGCCTTCGGCGCCGACGGCGCGCCGGGGCCGTCGCGCACGCTCGTGATCAGCCGCGCCCGCGACGAGCGCAGCGATCCGGACCGCGCCGCCGAAGTGCGTTTCATGCGCTTCTTCGACCACACGCCGATGGCGATCGCCACCGTCGACCGCGGCGGCAACGTCGTGCGCGCGAACGCGCGCTACGCCAAGCTCGCGCAGGGCCTCGGCCTCGACAGCGCCAGCAAGTCGATCTTCCGCGCCATCAATTCACGTGACCGCCACCTGGTGATCACGGCCATCAACCAGGCCGCGGAAGGCAAGGCCGACATCGCGCCGGTCGAGGTGGCGCTGGAAGGAACCAAGGAGCGCTGGGGCCAGTTCTTCGTCACGCCGGTCGACGCGGCCGAGAACGACGCGGAAGCCGCCATCGTGCACATGCTCGAGACCACCGAGCGGCGCGCGCTGGAGAACCAGATCAACCAGTCGCAGAAGATGGAGACGGTCGGCCAGCTCGCCGGCGGCATCGCCCACGACTTCAACAACGTGCTGTCCGCCATCATGATGGCGAACGACTTCCTGCTGAACGCGCACAAGCCGACCGATCCGTCGTTCCAGGACATCATGCAGATCAAGCAGAACGCGACGCGCGCCGCGACGCTGGTGCGGCAGCTGCTCGCGTTCTCGCGGCGGCAGACGCTGCGCCCGCAGGTGCTGGATCTCGGCGATGCGCTTTCCGACCTCACCATGCTGCTGCGCCGGCTGATCGGCGAGAAGGTCAAGCTCGACCTGATCCACGGCCGCGACCTCTGGCCGGTGAAGGTCGACGTCTCCCAGTTCGAGCAGGTGATCGTCAACCTCGCGGTGAACGCGCGCGACGCCATGCCCGATGGCGGCAAGCTGATCATCCGCACCGCCAACGTCGCCACCGAGGATGCGGGCAAGCTCGCCTACAAGGGCATGCCGGCGGCGGACTATGTGCGGATCGAGGTCGCCGACACCGGCACCGGCATCCCCGCCGACATCCGCGACAAGATCTTCGAGCCGTTCTTCTCGACCAAGGAAGTCGGCAAGGGCACCGGCCTCGGCCTCTCCACCGTCTACGGCATCGTCAAGCAGACCGGCGGCTTCATCTATGTCGACTCCGAGCCGGGGCAGGGTACCTCGTTCCACATCTTCCTGCCGCGCCACCATGCCGAGCCGGAAGTGCAGGTCGAGCAGCCCGCGGCAGTGGTCAGCACGGCCAATGGCGCCGCGAAGGAAGCCGTTCCCGCCACGGCCGAAGCGAAGCCGCGCACCGATCTGACCGGACAAGGCACGATCCTTCTCGTCGAGGATGAAGAAGGCCTGCGCGCCCTCAACGCACGCGGCCTGCGCTCGCGCGGCTACACCGTGGTCGAGGCCGAGAACGGCGTCGAGGCAATGGAGATGCTGGAGGAGCAGAGCGGTGCGATCGATCTCGTCGTCTCCGACGTGGTGATGCCGGAGATGGACGGCCCGACGCTGCTAAAGGCGATGCGCGAGAAGAACCCTGATATCAAGTTCATCTTCGTCTCCGGCTACGCCGAGGACGCGTTCGAGAAGAGCTTGCCCGAGGGCCAGCAGTTCGACTTCCTGCCAAAGCCGTTCACGCTCAGCCAGCTCGTGGCGGCGGTGAAGGAGACGATGACGAAGCAGGGGTGAGCGCTGCGCGTGGGATGCACACACCGCGCGGCAATCTCCGCCGTCGTCCTGGCGAACGCCAGGACCCATACCGCGTGATCCATCGATTGCGCGCGCTGCCAATCCCGAACGACCAGTCTTCGCCAAACCGCCTCTTGGGGTAATGGGTCCTGGCGTTCGCCAGGACGACATCGAGGAGGCCGCGCGCAATTGTCCCAACACCGTCATTGCGAACGTGGCGAAGCAATCCAGACTGTCTCCGCGGAACCAGACTGGATTGCCTTGTCCCAAGGGCTCAATGACGAGGAAAAAGCGGAGCCTTAGCCCTAAAGGCCGCCGGTAACGGGCGACCATGGCCCTTTGCGCGCGGCCCGGCCAAACCCCCGCCGAATATGGGCTTTTGCCACATCCCCGCGACTGAGGGCCGCAGCTACAAGTTCCGAAACCGGCTTCACTTTTCGCTCCGGCTGCCCATCTTAGGGGCACGTCCCCATGCCGGGGATTTGGGAAACGAACATGAATTTCTCGCAACGCTCCCGCAGTCTCTTCAAGACGATCGCCGTCGTGCTGGCGCTTGCGCTGCCGACAGCGCTGGCGATCTCGTCCGCCGACGCGCGCGTCGGTGGCGGCATGTCGTCGGGTTCGCGCGGCTCGCGGACCTATTCGGCGCCGCCGTCAACCACGACCGCGCCGGGCTCGACCTCGCAGTTCAACCGCACCTACACCCAGCCGGGCGCAGGCATGAATTCGGCCGCGACCGCGCCCGCGCGCGGCGGCCTGTTCGGCCGCGGCGGCGGTTTCCTGGGCGGCCTTGCGGCCGGCTTCCTCGGCGCAGGCCTCTTGGGCATGCTGTTCGGCGGCGGCCTGTTCGGCGGCCTCGGCGGCCTGTCGTCGATCCTGGGCCTGATCATCCAGATCGTGCTCGTGGTGTTCGTGGTGCGGCTGGCGATGTCGTGGTGGCAGCGCCGCCACACGCCGCAGGCGGCCTATGCCAACGCTGATGCAGGTAGCGGTCCGGGACCGCAGACGAGCTATCGCAGCGGCCTCGGCGGCTTCGGTTTCGGCGCCAACAACGCGCCGCTCGAGATCAAGCCGGTCGACTATGAGGCGTTCGAGCGCCTGCTCGGCGATGTCCAGACCGCATGGTCGAACGAGGACGTGGCCAAGCTGCACACGCTCGCGACACCGGAAATGGTCTCCTATTTCGAGCAGGACCTCGGCCAGAACCGCGCGCGCAACGTCGTCAACAAGGTCACGAACGTGAAGCTGTTGCAGGGCGACCTCGCTGAAGCCTGGCGCGAGGGCGAGACCGACTACGCCACGGTGGCGCTGCGCTTCGCGCTCACCGACAAGACGCTTGACCGCAACACCGGCGCTGTGGTTGCCGGCAGCGAGCAGCCGGGTGAGGTCACCGAAGTCTGGACCTTCGCCCGACGCCCGGGCGGCGCCTGGGAATTGTCGGCGATCCAGCAGACCAACTGATCGCGAGCGAATTGAACAATCAGGGCGTCGTGCTTCGGCACGGCGCCTTTTTCTTTGAGCCGCATTTATCCCCGATCCGGCCGACCATTTGGGCGAAGCACTTAATTGCTTGTTGCCCGCGCGCTGCTCCCGCAATTTCGCGCCTGCCGGTCAGCGAAGGAGATATTCGGTGAGTCAGTCTGTCGCGCGCTCCAGGACAAATCACGAAACCATCGCCAGGAATTCGTCATCGGCGCTGGAGGCGATCGAAACGGCGTATGACCGGATCGAGGCCGAGCGCGACCGCAATTGCTGGATCTATCTCCGCCCGCGGGAGGAGGCACTGGAAGAATGCCGCAAGCTGGTGGCGCGCGCGCGGACGGGCGAAAATCTTCCGCTCCTCGGCATTCCGTTTGGTGTGAAGGACAATATCGATGTCGAGGGGATGCCGACCACTGCCGCATGCCCGGCGTTCAGCTACACGCCTTGGCATTCCGCGCACAGCGTCGAACGCCTCACCGCGGCCGGCGCAATTTGCCTCGGAAAGACCAATCTCGATCAGTTCGCCACAGGCCTGTCTGGCGCGCGTTCGCCCTATGGCCCCTGCGCGTCGGTTGCCGACGCGCGCTATGTTTCGGGCGGCTCCAGTTCCGGCTCCGCGGTCGCCGTGGCGGCCGGGCACGTCGCGTTCGCGCTCGGCACCGATACCGGCGGATCCGGCCGCATACCTGCCGGCTTCAACAACATCGTCGGAATCAAGCCGACCGTTGGGCTGGTGTCATCACGCGGGCTGGTGCCGAATTGCCCGACGATCGATTGCGTCTCGGTGTTCTGCAATACCGTCAGCGACGGCGAGGCGATCATCGAAATTATCGAGGGGTTCGATTTCGAAGATCCCTACAGCCGCGTGCCCAGGGCCTTTTCTTTCGCCACAGGGACAGTGCCATCGTTCCGGTTCGGCCGCATCGCGTCCGCCGATCTCGAATGCTTCGGCATGCCGGAATGCGGCGAGCTCTATGAGCGCGCCTGCGAGCGTTTCACGCAGATCGGAGGAACGGCGATCGAGGTGGACTTCGCCCCGTTCCGCCAGGCCGGGGAGTTGATGTTCAGCGGGCCCTGGGTCGCGGAGCGGCACTCGGCCATCGCTTCGCTGATGGACATCGATTCCGGCTCCCTGCTTGACGTCACGAGGACCGTGCTGGGCTCAGCCGCCGGCTATTCAGCGATCGACACGTTTGGTGCCATTCACCGGTTGCACCGACTTCGCCGCGACGCCGAGGCGATCTTTGCGGGTATCGATGCGCTGGTGGTCCCGACCGCACCGCGGCCGTTCACGCTGGAGGAGATGGATCGCGATCCGATCACGCTCAACAATCGCCTCGGCTACTACTCGTACTTCGCCAATCTGCTCGATCTCTGCGGCGTGGCGGTTCCGAACGCGACATTGCCGAACGGCATGCCCATGGGCGTGACCCTGCTGGCGCCGGCCTGGCATGATCGCGCGCTGATCGGACTGGCGCGGCGGTTCGAGGCCAGTGCAGGCCGAGCGGCTTTCGAATTGAAGTCTGGCGGCTGAAGGGCGGATATTATTCCATCCCTTGCCCGAGCGTCGAAAGATCCAGGATCGAAATCACGGATCTGTCGTACCTGATCACGCCTTCCTCCTGGAGCCGCGCGAGTTGTACTGTTACCCATTGGCGGGTGGAGCCGATGAGATTGGCGAGATCGCCGTGGGTAAACGGCATCCCGACGACGATCTCGCCGCCGCGCTTCACGCCGTAGACGTGCGACAGGAAGATCAACAGGCTGTGCAGCCGCTCGGTCACCGAGCGCGTCCCGAGCATCTGGGCCATCGCCGAATAGCATCGCGCCTTGAATGCCAGGGCATCCAGCAAGGCGACGGCGATCGTCGGCGATTCGAGCGCAAGCCGCCGCAGCGCCGGTCCGGGCATGAACGTCAACCGGCTGCGTTCGGCCGCAACCGATGTCCACATGTGCGGGCCCGTTCCGAATATATCGGGGCCGCCGACGAAGTTGCCGGGAAACCAGTAGGCGAGCGTGACCTCGCGCCCCGACGGCGCCGCATAGTAGCTGCGGATGCGTCCCTCGCTGATCAGGTAGATCCCGGCCTGTGTGTCGCCCTGAGACCAAACGAGTTGGCCGGCTTCCAGGGCCTTCTCGCGTCCGATCGCACGCAGCCGATTGCAATCGGCCCGGCTGAGACCGTCCAGCAAGCCGGGCAGCGGCCTGACGAGATTGTCCGACTCGGCCAGCATCACGCCTGCCGCTATCGCGCTATTCGCCCTGTGCATCGCCGGCTCCACTGTGAGACCCGGCATCGATTATTCAAGAACCATGCCAGCGCGCTGCCGGCTGCTGCTCGATTTCCGAGTTCTGGGCGATCAGCTCGCGTCCGACTGATTGAACGCCCGCAGCCCTTCTGCGCGGATGACGTCGAGACAATCCTTCTTGAGGGAAAGATAGGTTGGCTCGACCATGACGGCACTCGACCGCGGGCGCGGCAGCTTGACCGCGACTTCGCGCAGGATGCGGCCGGGTCCCGCGCTCATGATGAGAACGCGGTCGGCCAGCACGATGGCTTCATCGATGTCATGGGTGACGAACACGATCGTCGCCTTGATCCGGTCGCGCAGCTCCAGCAGATTGTCTTGCATCACCGCCCGGGTCTGGGCGTCGAGGGCTCCGAAGGGCTCGTCCATCAGCAACACGCGGGGCTGATTGGCCAACGCTCGCGCGATCGCCACGCGCTGTTGCATGCCGCCGGACAGCGTGTTCGGATAGGCGTCGGCGAAACGCTTGAGACCGATCATCGCGATCAGATCGTCGGCGATGGCATTCGCTTCCGTCCTGGACTTCCCAAGCATCCTGGGGCCGTGGGCGATGTTCCTGCGGACAGACTTCCAGGGGAAAAGATGCGGCTGCTGGAACACCATGCCGACATCGGGGCGCGGGCTGTAGACACGCGAGCCCTCGACCAGGATGTCGCCTTCAAACGGCACTTCCAGTCCGGCGATCGTATTGAGCACCGTCGACTTGCCGCAGCCGGAGGGCCCGACGATGCAAACGAACTCGCCAGGCGCCACGTCAAAGGAAACGCGATCCACCGCGATGGTCTGCCCGCGATTGGTGTCAAATACGATGCTCAGGCTTGAGACTTGAATGGCCGGTTGTTTCCGCGCCGATTCGACGGAGGCCGGCGAACTTGCCAGAGCCAGTTTTATGATCGATCGAGGTCCCGACATCAGCGCCACCAGACAGTACGTTCTGCAAGCGCCGAAAACAGCCGGTCGGCAATGAACGAAATCAACCCGAGCGCTGCGAGCCCGCCCATGACCTGGCCCGTTTGCAAATTCTGCTGCGCAATCTCGATCCTGTAGACAATGCCGGCGAAAGCGCCGGCAAGTTCGGCCGCGACAAGCGTGTAGAAGGAGATGCTGACGGCGGTGCGCAACCCGACCACGATGTAGGGAAGCGCGCCCAGCAGGACGATCTCCTGAAGCATCTGCCGCCGTGGCGTGCCGAGCATCAACGCCGCCCGAATGAGGCCGCGGTCGACCTTTTGCACGCCGATGTGGGTCGAAAGCCAAACCGTGAAGAACACGCCCCATACGACGAGGAACAGTTTTCCCGCTTCCGACAGGCCGAACCAGAGGATGACGATCGGCACGAAGGCAATCGGCGGAATTGGCCGGAGGATATGGAATAGCGGGGACAGCAAGCTCGAGATGACAGGGAATTGGCCGGTGAGGATGCCGAGCAGGATGCCGAGCGCGCCGCCCACGATGAACCCCGTGGTGACGCGAAAGAGGCTGGCCAGCAGATCGCCAAGGAACTGTCCGCTTCGTATCCACTCGAGGACCGCCGCAGTAACCACCGTCGGCGGCGGAAACAGCACCATGTTGACGGCCCCGGAACGAGAGACCAGTTCCCAAAGGCCGACGAACAAGGGAAGCGAAAGCGCCCCGATCAGAATGTTGAGGCGGCGAAGACGGGCTGAATCCGGCCGCCGACCGCGACCGTCGGTCCGGAGAGCAATCTCCTGTCGTGCTGAAGTGCCGTCCTGCATGGCTGTGCGGGTGCCTATTTCCACGAGAGGGTGACGCGTGCGGGGTCGACCTTCTTCAGTGGCTCGGCGACGACGACCTTGCTGAAGTCGGGCATCGCCGCTCCCGGAGGATGGTTGCCGCTCTCGAGGCGCCATGCGGAGTGAGTCTTGAGAATCTCGATCAGCCGATCGTCGAGACGCACCCGGTAGACATAGTCGGCCCAGATCGGAGCGAGGTCGTCACGCTTCATGCCGACCGCGTCCGCCACCACCGTGATCGCTTCGTCCTGATGTGCCTTCACCCAGACCTCGGCATCGATCAGTGCGGCGATGAACTTCTCGACCACCGCCGGGTTGGCATCCAGATAGGTCCTCATGACGACGATGTTGAACGTCTCGGAGTAGGTGCCCGTTGTATCGAGCTCAGCGACGGCTTCGCCCAGGGCCTTCTTCGCGTTGGCGATGTGGGGTTCCCAAGTGTCGATCGCGTCGATGCTTCCGGCTGCCAGTGCCGGCAGCATTTCCTGCGGCCGCAGGTTGACGAGGGTGACATCCTTGGGCGTCAACCCCGCCGACTTCAGCAAAGTCGCCGTGTAGACCTCGCTGCCGGTGCCGGCCGTGAATCCGATTCGCTTGCCGCGAAGGTCTGGCTTGGTCTTGACGCCGGCCTTGGCCGCGACGACCGTCTTGAGGTCGGAATATTCCATGCCGGCGACGAAGGCGATGGGTTGGTTTGCCATCGCCGAAGCGGTGACCGGCGCCTCCGCCGTCGTCGCGATGTCGGCGCCGCCCCCGATCACGGTGTCCAGGCACTGCTTGCCGGACGTGAAGTTCGAGACCGTGATGTCCAGTCCGTTCTTTTCGAAAATCCCCTTCGATTTGGCGACGATCGCAAGGCCGGAGATCGGTCCGAGGTTCTGCGCCAGCCGGGCTTTGAGCAATTCCGCGGCCGAGGCGCAGCCCGGACCGATGGCAAGGCAGCAAAGCGCGGCATAGCCGGTAATTGCCGCGATTGGGCGGACGGTGTTCCAGTGCATGACGATCTCCCCTCGCGCCGCGCCCGGCGGCAGCCCCGATGTGCTCGCGGATGCCGCCCTGAACGGCCCCGCAACGGACTCCCGCGTCCTCCCCTGGGCGATCGCTTGAGGATCGGCCTCTGTTGGTATGCTCACCCGGCGCTACGGTCCCGGGAAGCAATTAATCGACACGGCCTTCGGGGGCGGCCGGTCCCGCGCCTCCGCTCGAGGTGACGCGCGGTGGGCGGCCGGAATAATGTCCGTCGTGACGGGTTCGTGTCAGAGGGTCAAAGACGGGCCAGCCAAGAGCAATCGCAGGACCAAACGGGAGGATAGGATGAACTTTATTGCCAGGGTCATCGTACCAACGGGCGCTGCGCTCGCGGTCTTCGCAAGTCCATCGGTGCTGGCGCAGTCAGCCGATATAACCTTCTTCGTGACCTCGAGCGGGCCGGGCAAGGGTGCCGATCTCGGCGGCCTGGAAGGGGCCGATGCGCACTGCCAGAAGCTCGCTCAGGCCGTCGGCGCCGGCGCCAAAACCTGGCGCGCCTATCTCTCGACCCAGGCCGCCGACGGCAAGCCGGCCGTCAACGCGCGCGACCGCATCGGCAAGGGGCCGTGGCAGAATGCGAAGGGCGCGGTCATCGCCAAGGATGTTGCCGAGCTTCATGGCCCCGCCAACAACCTGACCAAGCAGACGGCGCTCAGCGAGAAGGGTGAGGTCTCCAACGGAGTCGGCGATACGCCGAACCGCCACGACATTCTCACGGGGACGCAACCCGACGGCACCGCATTTGCCGCCGGCGACGACAAGACCTGCAAGAACTGGTCGTCCAGCACGCAAGGTACTGCGGTGGTCGGCCATGCCGACCGGCGGGGCCTGCGTGACGACGAGCCGTCGAAATCGTGGAACAGCTCGCACCCCTCGCGCGGTCCCGATGGCGGCTGCTCGCAGGCCGATTTGAAGAGCACGGGTGGCGACGGGCTGCTGTATTGCTTCGCGGCGAATTGAGGCGCGGAACACCGTCCACCGTCATCGAGTTCGTGGTTGCGTGCTACACTTGCCGCAACGCAATCACGGACTGTTTCCATGAAGTACGAGCTCTACTACTGGCCCGAGATTCAGGGCCGCGGCGAATATGTGCGGCTGGCGCTGGAGGAGGCGGGTGCGGCCTACGTCGACGTTGCGCGCGGCCCGCGCGGAACAGCTGCGATGATGAAGATGATGGACGCGCATGAGGGCACACCGCCCTTCGCGCCGCCATTCCTCAAGGCCGGCAGGCTCGTCATCGGCCAGACCGCCAACATCCTGCTCTATCTCGGCGCCCGCCACGCCCTTGCGCCGAAGACGGATGCAGGCAAACTCTGGGTGCACCAGCTCCAGCTCACCATCGCCGATCTCGTGCTGGAGGTTCACGACACCCATCATCCACTTGGGCCCTCGCTCTATTACGAGGACGCGCGGCCTGCGGCGAAGAAGCGCACGGCCGAGTTCTGGAGCGAGCGCGTGCCGAAATATCTCGGCTATTTCGAACAGCTGCTCGCCGGCAATGGCGGCACTTACGTCACCGGCCGCCGGCTGACCTATGTCGACCTCTCGCTGTTCCAGATCGTCGCCGGGCTGCGCTATGCCTTCCCCAGGCGCATGAAGGCGTTCGAGGCAGACATCCCGGGCCTCGTCGGCCTGCACGACCGCGTCGCCGCGCGGCCGAACATCAAGGCCTATCTTGCGAGCGAGCGTCGCATTGCCTTCAACGAGCAGGGCATATTCCGGCGCTACAAGGAGCTCGATAGTTAGCCGGTCCGGAGGGAGGCTGGCGGCAGCCCCCGTTCCGGACCGGCCGTATCGGGCGCGATCAATCGCCCGAACGCGTCGTGGCTCCCGAGCGCCCGTGAACGCTCCGGACCAGATCGATCGTTTGAATCATCGGGGGCGGGAGCGAGGTCATGCTCGTCAGGGCAGGGGGGCTTGCAGAACATCGTCGCGTCTCCCGTTCACGTGGGTGCGGGCTCCCTCTAGCGGGCTTCGGTTGCGGCGACGTCAGTCGATCGGAGGAGGGCAGGCGCTTTCCTAGGAGTTTCGACTCCTGCACGGGACAGTGATGCGCGCTCACCACACGCCGGGTAGCAGACGGTAGCGCACCCGCATCGCATAGTCGGCATAGCCCGGCAGGCCCTCGCGCAGCGTGCGCTCCTCGATGCGGATTCGGACTGCTAGCAGCGCGAGGAAGAGCGGCTCCATCGCAAGACCCCACCACGAGCCCAGCAGCAGCGGGACGCCGGCGAAGAACAGGATCATGCCGCTGTACATGGGATGGCGCACATGCGCGTAGGGCCCCGTCGAGATCACGTGCTGCGCGCGTTCGGCTTGCAGCTTCACCACCGGCGCGGCGAACGAGTTTTCGCGGAACACCCACATCGTGAACAGCGTCGAGGCGAGGAACAGCACGAGGCCGAGGACCTGCAAAGCGAGCGGCATGCCGGAGGCAAGCTGGCGCCGGTCGAGGCCCATCGCGACCAGCCAGGCCAGTATCGCGAGCACGAACACGGCGATGAACGCCTTGTCGGCGGGCGGCTGGTCTTTCTGGATGACCGGACGGAGACGCTCGGCGAGCAGCGCCGGATCAAGCCGGTAGAGCCACCAGCCGCAGAGCGGGCCGAGTAGCGCGGAGGCGATCAGCATCACCCAGGCGCCGGGCCACTGCAGCGTGCCGGCGGACGCGAACAGCAGCGCGCCCGTCGCGACGACGAAGACCGTGTTCTGCAACAAGAGCCGTGCGATCATGCGCAGGTCCCGGGGCAATCCCGCGCCATATTAACCCGGCTATCCGGCAAAGATGCGGCCGGACACGCGAAAAGCCCGATCGACCGGATCGGGCGCTTCAACTTCGGCAGGCCGGATCAGGCGAGCTGATCGATCCGCGTGCCCTGACCCGGCGGCAGCGGCACGGGCGGCTGCGGCTTGTAGGTCGGGTCGGTGTCCTTGGTCTTGGCCTGATCGTCCTGCTGCTTGGTCGTGTCGTAGCTCGGGACCACGATCGCGATCGGCGGCGGCGCAACGGTAGAAACGCTCATCCACAAATCCTCACACATGGAAACAATTGAGTCTGTCCTGCGAGGAGCGAAATTTCCCTCAAGCCAATCGTTAAAATGCGAGGGATCTGGTGCGGTGGGAGGCGTCTTCGCGCCTGTCATTGTGCAATTTCAACGGGCGCCAACTCTCTCATCCGTCATTGCGAGCGCAGCGAAGCAATCCAGTCTGTCTCCGCGGAGGGACTCGCAATGACGGAGTATGCAGCGGGCGACGTTACGACACACGCGAGTCGCGCCTGCGGAAAGCGCGAGGCCTGCGGCAGACGCGCCGGCCTACTCGTCCTTCGGACGCGTGATCGCGATCGAGGCTTCCGTCTTGGTGCGCGAGCAATCCATGTTGAGGCGCTTGAAGCGCATCGACACCTTGTCGCCACGGAGCAGGCCCATGCGCTTCAGGCAGCGCGTCGCGCCTTTCGCGGTGTCGTCCTTCGGCACCGTGAAGATGATCGCGGCCGCGGACGCGACGAGGTCATAGAACTGCGGCGTCGGCTTGCGGTCGCCCTT
Organism: Bradyrhizobium sp. USDA 3311; assembly: GCF_054062495.1. Taxonomy (NCBI): domain Bacteria; kingdom Pseudomonadati; phylum Pseudomonadota; class Alphaproteobacteria; order Hyphomicrobiales; family Nitrobacteraceae; genus Bradyrhizobium; species Bradyrhizobium sp. USDA 3311. The sequence goes on from NZ_JBSSFI010000001.1 coordinate 4,719,654, forward strand.
GGCATAGAGCTCGTTGGAATAGTTTTGCCCCTGCGCGCGGCAGCCGAGCGAGAGCTCCTTCGCCGCCGGGTGGGTGAGGTAGATGATGTTGGCGGCCTTGAAGTTGACCTTCAGCCTGTCGATGCCGCTCGCAAGCTGCTTTGCGATGTCATCGCACTGGTCCGCGCGGGCAGGCGAGGCGAGGGTCACAAGGCCGGTGATGGCGGCGGCGACCAGGATCGCGCCGCGGAAGTTCGGTTCGAAAATCATGATGAAAAGCCCCTTAGGGCGCGCATTCAACCTTCGTCGCGCGCCGAGCGCAAGGGGTGGACGCAAGGCCTGCCGGGCACGATCATCACCGCCTGCGGGCGGCCGACGGTGACCGAAAAAGGGCCGTCATGACGTCGAATGGGATGCCCCGACCGCGCCGGAACGCCTTCCCTTTACGGCAAAAAAGCTTAGAACGCTTCTATGCCAGGGGCCCGCGCGAGGGCTCCAAAACCCCGAGATTCGCTCCATGAACGCTCCCACCGCCTTCCCCGACCCCGCAAAGCCCGTTCCGCCCTACAAGCACACCCCGCTGTTCCCGTTGGGCAAGGACGAGACGCCCTACAAGAAGATTTCGTCCGAGGGTATCCGGGTCGAGAAGGTCCTGGGCAAGGACATGCTGGTGGTGTCGCGCGAGGCGCTGCGGGCGCTGTCGGAGGCGGCTTTCGGCGACATCAACCATTACCTGCGCCCCGGCCATTTGAAGCAGCTCCGCGCGATCCTGGAGGACGGCGAGGCGAGCCCGAACGACAAGTTCGTCGCGCTCGACTTCTTGAAGAACGCCAACATCGCGGCCGGCGGCGTGCTGCCGATGTGCCAGGACACCGGCACCGCGATCATCATGGGCAAGAAGGGCTGCAACGTCATCACCGACGGTGACGACGAGGCGGCGCTGTCGGAAGGCGCGCGCGATGCGTACCTGCGCCGCAACCTGCGCTACTCGCAGGTCGCGCCGCTCTCGATGTACGAGGAGAAGAACACCGCCAATAACATGCCGGCGCAGTGCGAGATCTACGCCGAGGGCGACGACGCCTACAAGTTCATGTTCATGGCGAAGGGCGGCGGCTCCGCCAACAAGAGCTTCCTGTTCCAGGCGACGCCTTCCGTCCTGACCAAGGACCGCCTGCTCGCGTTCCTGAAGGAAAAGATCCTCACGCTCGGCACCGCGGCGTGCCCGCCCTATCACCTCGCCATCGTGATCGGCGGCACTTCGGCCGAGCTCTGCATGAAGACGGTGAAGCTTGCGTCGGCCCGCTATCTCGACGCGCTGCCGACCCACGGCTCGCCCGACGGCAACGCCTTCCGCGACGTCGAGATGGAGAAAGAGATCCACAAGATGACGCAGTCGCTCGGCGTCGGCGCGCAGTTCGGCGGCAAGTATTTCTGCCACGACGTGCGCGTGATCCGCATGCCGCGCCATGGCGCCTCGCTCCCGATCGGGCTTGGCGTGTCCTGCTCGGCCGATCGCCAGGTGCTCGGCAAGATCACCAGGGACGGCGTCTATCTCGAGGAGCTCGAGCACAACCCGGCGCAATATCTGCCGCAGGTCGAAGAGGCGCTCGGCGGCGAGGTCGTCAAGATCGACCTCAACCAGCCGATGAAGGACATCCTGGCGACGTTCTCGAAATATCCGATCAAGACCCGCGTCTCGATGACCGGCACCATGATCGTGGCGCGCGACTCGGCCCATGCCAAGCTGCGCGAGCGGCTGGAGAAGGGCGAGCCGCTGCCGGACTACTTCAAGAACCATCCGGTCTACTACGCCGGCCCCGCCAAGACGCCGGAGGGCTATGCCTCCGGTGCGTTCGGTCCGACCACCGCGGGCCGCATGGATTCCTTCGTGGACCAGTTCCAGGCCGCGGGCGGCTCCATGGTGATGGTGGCCAAGGGCAACCGCGCGCCGGCCGTGCGCGAGGCCTGCAAGAAATATGGCGGCTTCTATCTCGGCTCGATCGGCGGCGCCGCGGCGAACCTCGCCGAGCATTGCATCAAGAAGGTCGAGGTGCTCGAATATCCCGAGCTCGGCATGGAAGCGATCTGGCGCATCGAAGTCGTGGATTTCCCGGCGTTCATCATCATCGATGACAAGGGGAATGATTTCTTCAAGGAGTTGAATTTGGGCTAGCTCTTCACCTCTCCCCGCTTGCGGGGAGAGGTCGGACTTTGCGCGTCGCGCAAAGTCCGGGTGACGGGGACTCTCCACGAGTCCAACTGTCACCGTCCTCGCGGAGACTCCCCCTCACTCCAACCCTCTCAGCGCGAGCGAAGCTCGTCGCGTCCCCGCAAGCGCAGCGAGGGGGAAGAGTTCAACTGCAATTCGTGACCTGGTTGGAGCACAGCGAGCGCCACCAGCCGCGGACGCCGTCGTGGCTCTCGACGAGGCCCCAGAGACCGCTGCAAGCGAGCAGGCGCTTGGGGCCGCCGTCGGTATCGATCGCGCCGCCGAGCTCGCGCTGGGCGGGCATCCATTTGGCATCGACGAAGGGCGCCTGGAACAGTCCGCCCATGCGCGTGGCGCCGTTGGCATAGGCGGCGCCGACCTTGTTGGAGGCTACCCAGCCGCGCCCGGCATAGGGCTTTGGCGCGCTGCGCGGATATCTCTTGTCGTCCTCGTAGTCCTTGCCCGGCGGCTTGGCGCCTTCGATCAGAAACCAGCCGTCCTTGAATCCGATGATGCGGAATTCGGTCAGCCAGCCGCCGTCGGGCGTGTTCTCGCTGCCACCGAGCTTGAGCCGGTAGGGCGGCGGCAGCGTGCCGAGCACGCGCGCCTTCACTGACGGCTCGGCGCGCACGTTGAGACCGCTCGGGTCCTTGTCGATCGACCAGGCGCCGAGATCGCAGGGCTCGGTGCCGTCGAGCAGCGACGAACGCTTGGCGGCGAGATCGGCGTGCAGTTTTGCGAAATCGGTGTCGTCGTTGTCCGGGTCCGGCCCGGTGCGCGGCTTCAGCTCGGCTGAGACGGCGCGCGTCGCATCCGGCGTCAGTGTGACCACGAGCGCCTGGCGTGCGGCGAACACGCTTGCGGGCGTCTTCGGATCATTCGATGTCGCGGGATAAACGGCGAGGTAACCGGTCGAGCCGTCGGTCCGATAGGCGGTGCCGGCCACAAAGCCCGCCGGCACCATGGCGAGCGCGCTTGCGCGCCACGCCGGTTCGGTGTCATCCGCGCGCGCTGCTTGTGTGACGACGCACAGCATCGCCGCCGCGATGAAACGGAGCACGCGCATGGCTGCGTGGCCTTACGCCCGCGCGCCCGTGAACGGGAAGCTGCCCATCGGGCCGATGCCCATCTCGCCGCTGATGCTGTCGCCGGAGACGGTGCCGCTGAATTCGAGCGTGAGCGGCATCGGTTTGTCGATCGAGACTTTCCAGGAGACGTTGTCGCCAGAGACGCTGCCGTCGAAGATCTCGGCGGAGTTACCTTCCGCAACCTGCGCGCCCGTGAGCGTGCCGCCCGCGGCCTTCAGGCTGAGCGTCGAGTTGCGCTCGCCCATCGGCGTCGTCATGGTCAGATTCCAGTTGCCGTCTACGGCCATTCCCGTCTCCCGAACAAATCCCGGCGGGCCGCGACGATCCGCGGCCAGTCCTGAGCGAGCCTATAACCCAACTCGGCGCGCCTGCCTAACGCTGCATTGGAGGCATTTAGGCGCGGGCCGCGGCGCGCCGGCGGCTGGTGACGATGAGCCGGAGCACGACATACTGCACGGCAAAGGCGAGGATCTTGGCGCCGCCCGCGACCACCGTGATGTAGAACGCCCACAGCTTCAGATCGCCCGTAGCGGCGACCGCGATCATGCCGGCGCCGATCACGAACATCAGCGCCGCCCAGGCATAGCCCGCAGCGGTGACATATTCCGGAACGGTCTCAGCGACGATCGGCGGCATGTAGCGCAGCATCCAGCCGCGCTTGAGCATGATGGCGCCGATCGCGAAATGCGCGATCGAGGGCTTTGCCAGCATGAAGCGGGGATCATTGGTCAGTAGCGTGACCGTGCCCAGCACGACGACGAGCGCGAGGCTTGCATAGGTCATGTAGTTGAGCTGCTGCCCCTTGACGCGGGCGTAGATCACCTGCGCGATCGCACCGGCAATCGCCACCGACGTTGCCAGGACGACGTTGTCGGTGATGAGGTAGACGACAAGGAAGACGATGGCGGAGAGGAAGTCGGAGGCGAGGCGGGCGAATACGTCCTTCATCGTCGATCCTGTTCAGCGGGCGTTGGGCAGCGCGGCGGCCGGCGTACCGTACTTGATCTGGCGATACTCGGGATACCATTTTGTGAAGTAGATCGCGCTGTTGCGGGCGGCGAAGGCGACCGCAAGGCTCGACCAGAGCGGCAGGCCCGGGGACGTAGAGCAGCACGAGATTGGCGGCCGCCATCAGCAGCGCCGCCGCGGTCCAAGCGCCGGTGATGACGTAATTGGCATAGAGAAAGCCGGGCATCGCCGCGGTCTCGGCCGGGACCGATTCAATCGCATATTGCAGGGTGAAGGGACGGCGGACCAGCATCGAGCCGAGCGAGATGACGAAGATGCCGACATCGACCGACAGCTTGATGCCGAGCGTGCCGAGCGTGGGGTCGAGCAGCGCGAGGTAGAGGCCGATCGCGGCGAACTCGATCGCCGAGCCCGCAGCCAGGATCTTCACCGAGCGGCCCTGCGCCACGTCGATGGCCACGGTGGCGAGGCAGATCGCGGAGGCCGCGAAGACGCTGACCGTGGCCGACGTCACCAGCATCAGGAAGGTGTAGGCGCCGTAGGGCGCGAGGATCAGGAAAATCGTCATGGGCCGCCTCGGTCGAGCCGATCTTTACAATGGAAAGATTCCTACTTCAGGGGTGCGCGTGGGTCAAGCAATATCTTTACAGTGTCAAAATCACGTAGGCGACCTCCAAAAGATGAAGGCCTGCAACGACTTGGTCCGATGCCTCCGCGGCCAATTCCGCCCAGGGCAGGCGCGACAGGAGCGGCAGCGCGCAGCCGGTCATGAAGCCGGCGGAGAGCAAGATGCCGCCGTTGAAGGTGCCATGGCTGCCCCGCCACAGCCAGGTCATCCAGAGTGCGAGCGCGGCGCAGGCCAGGGCGAGGACGGCGAGACAGTCGGCGGTGATCGAGGGCATGTGCATGGGAAACTCCTCTTTCCGTCATTCCGGGGCACGCGAAGCGTCGAGCTACGGTGCGCAATTGCGTGTTTGAGGATCCGTCGAGCCGCAGAGCACGCGGTGAAATGGATTCCGGGTTCGCGACTTCGTCGCACCCCGGAATGACGGCTACGCCGCTCCCACCCAATTGCCGTGAAAGCCGTCGGGTACGCGGTGACCGAGCTGCACCAATGCGGCGGGGCCGGCCTCGATGTCGGTGGCGTTGAACACGGCGAGGTCGCTGCGGTTCTCCCGCGCGCGCCACACCACGGCGAGCAGCCAGCCGTCGCCTTCGGCTGCATCGCTCGACCGTTCGACGAAGACCGGCTCGGAGATGGTGTCGCCGGCCGGCAGCAGATAGTGGCCGAGCCGCCGGCCATTGCCGTCGACATGGACGATGCCGGACAGCGCGCCGAACATCGGTAGTTTTGGATTGGCGCAGGCGTACCAGCCGTGACGGCTCTTCAGCCCGGCGCGGCGATCGTCGATGCGCGGGAATTCGCCGGTGAGGTCGTCCAGGTACGTCTGCTGGAAGCGATCGGTATTCCCCGAGAGATCGAAGGTCCAGCGGCAATGGCGGGCGCGCGATTTCTCCGGATCGGTCGGCCGGCCGTCGGGATGCGGGAACAGCGGCGCCTCCTCGAACTGCATGACGTCGGCGATGATGCGGCCATTGTCCTCCCACGCGTTCATGACGTGGAAGACGTAGCAGGCTTCGCCGCGAAACCAGACGATGTCCTTGGCCGTGCCGTTGCGCTTCATCACGCCGACATAGGCGCCCTTGTCCGGCTCCCAGGCATAGGGCGGCCGTCCGCTCATCGCGCGCTCCATGCTGCCGGCGATGGGAAGGATCGGAAACAGCACATGGTTCGCGGTGACGATGAAGTCGTGCACCATGCTGGCATAGGGCGCCTCGAACCGCTCGAAGCGCGTCGCCTTGCCGGCGGCATCGATCGATCCGTAGGAGAGGGCAGGCGTCAGCGGTCCCGCGGCGTTGTAACCGAAGAACAGCATCTCGCCGGTGACGGGATCGACCTTCGGATGCGCCGTGAAGCTGCCGGCGATGCGGCCCCGATAATTGTGATAGCCGCGCGTGGCCAGCGTGCCCGGCTCGATCTCGGTCGGCAGATGCGCTTCTTCCAGCGCCAGCAGCTTGCCGGCGTGGAAGATGATGTTGGTGTTGGCGACGCCGCCGTCGGTGAGATCAGCCGGGGCATCCGGCAGCTTGCGGCCGAAGCCGCCGAACAAAGCGCGGCCCGCGTCGTGCTCGGCGAGCCATTTCGGCGTGCGGACCCAGCGGTTGCGGTAGCTGGCGCGGCCATTCTCGAGGTGGAAGGCGTGCAGCATGCCGTCGCCGACGAACCAGTGCGCGCCGGGCGCGTCGAATTGCGGATTGGGGCCGTTGCGAAAGAGCGTGCCGTTCAGCTCGCGCGGCAATTCGCCGATGATCTTGAGGAAGGGCGCGTCGGCCTCGAATGGAATCGGCGCGATATTGTTGCGGCGCTCGGCGATGGCGTCGTGCTGCACGGCGTGCCCCCTTATCTTTACATCGTAAAGATCAATTAGCCGCGTCGGCAGTTCTGGTCAAGTGAAATCTTTACACTGTCAATATTGCGTCATATAGCTTGCAAATGGCCAAGACCGACACCAAAGGCGAAACGGCGCGAAGCTCGCGTGCCCCCAGAAGAACGACGTCGACCGCGGCATCGCGCCCGGTGCGCCGTGCGGCGAGTGCGAAGACGGAGGCGCCGTATCATCACGGCGCGCTGCGCGAGGCGCTGCTCCAGGCCGCCGAACGGGTGCTGGAGCGCGACGGGCTTGCGGGCCTGACGTTGCGCGCGGTGGCGCGCGAGGCGGGTGTATCGCATGCTGCGCCGACCCATCATTTCGGCGATCTCACCGGCCTTCTCAGCGAGCTCGCGGCCGTCGGCTTCCGCCAGTTCAACGCGGCGATGGCGTCAGCCTGCGACACCGCGACCACGCCGCTCGCGCGCGCGCTGGCGCGGCCGAAAGCCTATGTCGCCTATGCGCAGGCCCATCCCGGCATGTACGGCATCATGTTCCGCACCGAGCGGCTCGACTATTCCAGGCCCTCGCTGCACGAGGCTGCCGAAGCCTCCTTCGCCGGACTTGCCAACGCCATCGGCGCGATGCGGCAGGAGCAGATCAGCGGCGACGCGCTGACGCTCGACCAGGGCGCCGCGATCGCGCGCGCTTGGTCGATGGTGCACGGCTTCACCACGCTGCTGCTCGACGGGCGGCTCAAGGATATTTTGGAGCGGCTGCCCGAGGGGACGACGGCCGAACGGCTGCTTGAGGTGATGCTGACGGCGCCGATTACAGCGAAGTTGCCGACATAGCGCCTTCGATCGGGCGCAGCCCCTACCGCATCGTCGCGAGCTCGACGGCGCGGCCGCGCGTGCCGATGACCTTCACCTCGTCCTTGCCGCAGGTGAAGCCGCGGGCGAAATCGTCCGCGGCCTTGCGCGCGAGCTCATTGGCGTTCGGGTTGGCGATCGCATCGACATAGGCGACATGGCAGACCGGGCCCGGCGGCAGCCGTGTCACGACCAGCATGGCCTTGGTGTTCGGCCGTCCCTGCTTGTCGGGATCGCTGCCGTCGGCGATGTGCCAGCGCTGGATGATCGCAAACGGCTTTTGGCCGGCGGCGCGCCACTCGACGGTGGTCTCGGATGAATTGAACGGGGCGAACCAGATCTTGGCCGCCGGTTCCTCGGCCGCTTCCTTGCGATTGCGCCCGACCGAGACGATCTCGCGAAGATCGTCCTCGGCGATCAGCACCATCAGGCCATCTTTGCCGGGACACATACGCGTCGTGCTGCCGTCGAGCTCGCTGGGCTTTCCGAGCTGGCGGCAGTCCTTGGGCGCCGTCGAAGTGTACGTGCTGCCCACGGATTGGGCGTTTGCGCCACCAAGGACGGTGCACATCAGCAACACGGCCAGGCACGTTGTGGTGATGCGGGTCATCATGAGGCTTTGATGCATCGGGAACTCCGTACCATCAGACGTCTTGATTGTGGGCAAGGTTCAAACAGGCCTACCTGAGACCTGACAGCGGCGCGGAATCGTTCTAGAAGAGCGGCTTCGCTTGGGCCCGTCCGGCCTTGTTCGCGTCCTCGTTCTCCAGATCATGCCAGCCATTTCGTCGAACAAACCTTATCGCGTCGGCCGCTCCAAGACCGGGCTCGGCCTCTTCGCCACCAAACCGATCAAGAAGGGGACCCGGATCATCCGTTATTTCGGACCGATCCTGGACTCGCGGATCCCTGCGCACGACGAGATCGAGAACAAATATCTGTTCGAGCTCAACGGCCGCTGGACCATCGACGGCTCGGTGCGCAAGAACCTCGCCCGCTACATCAACCATTCCTGCCGGCCCAACGCCGAGTCCGACGTTCGCCCGCGCGAGCGCAAGGTCTTCATCCGCGCCATCAAGAACATCGAGCCGGGCGACGAGATCAACTACGATTACGGCACCGACTACTTCAAAGCCTATCTGAAGCCGATCGGCTGCAAATGCGCCTCCTGCGAGACCAAGCGCAAGAAGCTGCGCGCCGAGGAGCGGGCCGAACGCGCCAAGGTGAAGGCGCGCACGGAAGCCAAGGCCAAGAAGGCAGGCGCCAAGGCCGTCAAAAAGAAGAAGCTCAACGGCCACGCCGTCGGCAAGGCCAACGGCAGCGCGCGGGCGTAGCCGTTCATCGCGGTGTCATGCCCCGCGAAAGCGGGGCATCCAGTACGCCGCGGCTTCTCCGTATCCCTCAGGCGTCTCTGGAATACTGGGTCGCCCGGCTAAACCGGGCGACGACAGCAGCGGATGCGGCCTCACGCCGCCACGACGCGCCCGCTCTTCCGCAATCCCACATATTGCAGCTCGGCGAACACACCGGTGGCGATCGCCTGGGCACGGCAAGCCAGCCGACCAGCGCGGTGTAGGCGATCAGGAACAGGCCGGTCTCGCGCAGCAGCGCTTCGGGCAGGTTGAACAACGTTGCGAAGGCGCCTGCGCCGAAAGTGAAGCCAAGGGCGGCCGCGCCGCTGAAGATCACGTCGGCGAGCAGGGCGCGGCGCAGGAAGGTGGATGCGTCAATCATCGTAGGTCTCCTTGCTTGGGTTGGGCTTGGGGGTGGAATCTTGGGGGGGAATTCAGCGCAGTCCGCGCCACCAGGCGCGGAGCAGGCGGGCGATGCGGAACGGGCAGAGGCTCCTGCCGACGCCGTGCTCGAAGGCGAGCACCTGTGCGACCACATAGTCGCCGGTCGAATGCACCAGCGGCTCGGGCATGTTGAGGCTGCGCGCCAGCATGCGGGTGGCGAGCGCCATGGCCCAGGGAACAAGGTGGTCTGCAACGGTCCGGTAGAGCAGCAGCGCGATCATGGTCATCTCCTGTGCTAGGGAAGATGCGCCGCAGCGACGCCGAATTCGATTACCTCGCAGGTAAGCGGGGCGGCTCTGCGGCTCTTTCGGCCTGGAGATCGACGAATGGCAGAGCCTGCCTTGACGCGATCAGGCTTCTTGGATTGATTGGGCCATCCGACCGCCGTCGTCCATCCGGCGTCGGCAATTGTACGCATCCATGTATCTCGGCATCGATCTCGGCACCTCGGCGGTCAAGACCGTTCTCGTCGACTCCGCGCAGCGCGTGATTGCCAGCGAAAGCCGGCCGCTCGCGACCGCTTCGCCGCGGCCCGGCTACTCCGAGCAGGATCCCGCGCAGTGGGTCGAGGCGACCTTCGCCACGCTGGATGCCTTGAAGGCGACGCATGCCGGCGCGTTGGCCGTGGTCGAAGGCATCGGACTGTCGGGCCAGATGCATGGCGCCACGCTGCTCGACGCGAGCGCAAGACCGCTGCGGCCTTGTATCCTCTGGAACGACGGGCGGTCCGTCGCCGAGTGCCGCATCCTGGAGCAACGCTGGCCCGCCTTGCGCGCGACGACGGGCAACAAGGCGATGCCCGGATTCACCGCGCCAAAGCTGCTCTGGATTGCGACGCACGAGCCCGAGGTTTTTGCCGCGACGAAACGCGTCCTGCTTCCGAAGGCCTATTTGCGCCTGGTCCTGACGGGCGAAGCCGTCGAGGATGTCTCGGACGCATCGGGCTCGCTGTGGCTCGACGCCGCGCGCAGGGACTGGTCGGATGCAGCACTGGCCGCGACCGGCCTGTCGCGCGATCACATGCCGCGACTGGTCGAGGGCTGCGCGCCCGCGGCAACATTGCGCAGCGAGCTCGCGCAACGCTGGGGCATGGTCAGACGGCCGACCTTCGCGGGCGGTGCGGGTGACAATCCGGCGGGTGCCGTCGGCATTGGCGCGATCAGGGCGGGAACCGCGTTCATCTCGCTGGGAACCTCGGGCGCCTTGCTGGTGCCGACGAGCAGGATCGCCGCCAACCCGGATCGCGGGGTGCATACGTTCTGCCACGCCATTCCCGCAATGTGGATTCAGGCTGGCGCGATTCTCTCCGCGGCCTCCTGTCTTGCCTGGATTTCGCGCTTGTTCGGCATTGCCGAGGCGGAATTGCTGGCACCGCTTGGGTCGCGCCCGCAGATGCCCTCGCCGGTGAGCTTCCTGCCTTACCTGGCGGGTGAGCGGACACCGCACGACGATCCTGCCGTGCGCGGCATGCTCGATGGCTTGAGCCACGGCACCGATCGCGAGGCGATCGTGCAGGCCGTGCTCGAGGGCGTTGCCTTCGCGCTCGCGGATTGCCGCGACGTGCTCGCGGATGCCGGCATTGCGGTCGCGGAAGCCGATGCCATCGGAGGCGGTTCACGGTCCCGGTTCTGGTTGTCGGTGCTGGCAAGCGTTCTGAATGTTCCGATCCATCGCTTTGCCGAAGGTGAAACCGGCGCGGCGTTCGGTGCGGCAAGATTGGGGCGTCTTGCTGTCACGGGTGAGGCAATCGACGCCGTCTGCACGCCGCCGCGACGCGTCGAGACGTTCGAGCCTGATCGCGTGCTCGTCGATGCCTATGCCGATCGGCTTCCCGCCTGGCGCGAACTGTATCGGCCACGCCGCTAGCGCCGTTTCGATTTCGCTTTCCCGTCTGTTCGGTATTGCCCTGTGCCGCGGCGTTTTGTTTAATGCGCGAACCGCGCTGAGAAAACGAGACGCGGGTGGGAAACGCATTGTGCGTCGGGAGGCACGATGAACGATCCGATCCTCGAGATGCGCGGGGTCTCGAAAAGCTTCTTCGGCATCAAGGCGCTGCGTGCCGTCGATCTCACCGTCTATCCCGGCGAAATCCATGCCCTGATGGGCGAGAATGGCGCCGGCAAATCGACTCTGATGAAGATATTGTCCGGCGCCTACCGGCCCGATCCGGGCGGAGAGATCCGCATCGAAGGCAGGCCGGTGCGGATCGAAGGCCCGCTCGGCGGCCGCGCCGCGGGCATCTCCATCATCTATCAGGAGCTGTCTTTGGCTCCCAATCTCAGTGTCGCGGAGAATATTTATCTCGGCCGCGAGATCTCGCGCTCGGGCTTGCTGGCGCGCGGCGCCATGCGCCAGGGCGTCGGCCCCATCCTGGAACGGCTGGGCGCGGACTTCCAGCCATCGACATTGGTGGCGCATCTGTCGATGGGCCAGCGCCAGCTCGTCGAGATCGCGCGTGCGCTGCACGCGAGGTCGAAAATCCTGATCATGGACGAGCCGACCACTGCGCTGTCGGCCGGCGAGAGCGAACGGCTGTTCGCGCTGATCCGTCAGCTCCGCGCCGAGGGGCTCGCCATCATCTACATCTCGCATCGCATGGACGAGGTCTACGCGCTCGGCGACCGCGTCACCGTCTTGCGCGATGGCCGTCTCGTGGGCTCGCTCGACAAGCCGGAAATCCGGGCCGATACCATCGTGCGGCTGATGGTGGGGCGCGACGTCTCCTCTTTCTACAAGAAGGACCATGACCCGGAGGCGGGGCGGGGACACCCTGTGCTCAGTGCGATCGACATGTCTGACGGCCGGCGCGTCAAGGGCTGCTCGCTCACCGTGCATGCCGGCGAGGTAGTGGGGCTTGCCGGCCTGATCGGTGCCGGACGCACGGAGCTTGCGCATCTCATCATCGGCGCGGCGGCAAAAACGTCGGGCCGTCTCGAACTCGAAGGCCGCCCGATCGACATCCGCACGCCCGGCGAGGCGCTCGAGGCCGGCATCGCCTATCTGACGGAGGACAGGAAGGCGCTCGGCCTGTTTCTCGACATGTCATGCCTGGACAACATCAATCTCGCGGTGCTCGGGCGCGATGCGAAGCTTGGCTGGTTCCTGGATGGTGACAAGGCGCGCGAGCGCGCCGACAGGGCCTTCGCGGGGCTCAGCATCCGCGCGGCCAATGTCGGCGTGCCGGCCGGGGGCCTGTCCGGCGGCAACCAGCAGAAGGTGCTCTTGTCGCGGCTTCTCGCCATCGCGCCAAAGATCCTGATCCTCGACGAGCCGACGCGCGGCGTCGATGTCGGCGCCAAGTCGGAAATCTATTCGATCATCGACAATCTCGCCAAGGCCGGCACCGCGATCCTCGTCATCTCGTCCGACCTGCCTGAGATCATCGGCATCTGCGACCGCGTCATCGTGATGCGGTCGGGACATATCGCAGGCGAGGTCAGCCGAACCGAGACGGCGCCGCTCAATCAGGAGGATATCATGGCACTTGCTACGGGGATGGAGCATCTCGATGCCTGATAACGGATCGACGCAGGCGAAGGCCGCCACGGCAAACGGCCTGGCCGCCGCCCAGGAGACCAGGCGTCAGCGCATCAGGCTTCTGATCCGCGCGGCCGGCATGCTGCCGGTGCTGCTGCTGCTATGCGCCGGCTTTCATTACCTGTCGGATGGCCGTTTCTTCACCGGACAGAATCTCGGCATCGTCTTGCAGCAGGCCGCCGTCAACACCGTGCTTGCCGCGGGCATGACCTTCGTCATCCTGACCGGCGGCATCGATCTCTCGGTCGGCTCGATCCTGGCGGCGTCCGCGATGGCCGGCCTGACGATCTCGAAACTGCCGGAGCTCGGGGCGCTGTGGCTGCCTGCCGCCGTTCTCACCGGCCTCGGCTTCGGTGTCGTCAATGGCGCGCTGATCGCGCTGTTGCGCCTGCCGCCGTTCATCGTGACGCTGGGCTCGCTCACCGCCGTGCGCGGTCTGGCGCGGCTGCTCGGCGCCGACACCACGGTGTTCAATCCTTCCATTCCCTACGCTTTCATCGGCAACGGCTCGCTGACGCTCGTTCCGGGCGTTGCTTCGATCCCGTGGCTCTCGGTGATCGCTTTGCTCGTCATCCTCGTCTCGTGGCTGGTGCTACGCCGGACCGTGCTCGGCGTGCACATCTACGCGGTGGGCGGCAACGAGAGCGCGGCGCGGCTTGCCGGCATCAAGGTCTGGGCCGTGCTGATCTTCGTTTACGGCGCGTCGGGGCTGCTGGCCGGACTTGGCGGCGCCATGCAGGCGGCGCGGCTCTATGCGGCCAACGGTCTTCAACTCGGCCAGTCCTATGAACTCGACGCCATCACCGCCGTGATCCTCGGCGGCACCTCTTTCGTCGGCGGTATCGGCTCGATCTGGGGCACGCTGGTCGGCGCGTTGATCATCGCGGTCCTGTCGAATGGCCTGATCCTCACCGGCGTCTCGGACATTTGGCAATATGTGATCAAGGGCCTGGTGATCATCGGCGCCGTGGCGCTGGACCGCTACCGGTTGCAAGGCTCGGCCAGAACCTGAAAGGTGCGGCGCGCAGCTGAGCGCGGGTGGTTCGATATGAGATTCCGGTACGGCAACTGGTCAGCCGTGCCGGAGATGAAGACAGACCAGGGAGGAAGCCAATGTTGAAGACGATCACGCTTGCCGGCGCCGCGACGGTGCTTGCCCTAAGCACCGCGCCGTCCTTCGCCAAGGAGCTCAAGTCGATCGGCGTTTCGCTCGGCTCGCTGGGCAACCCGTTCTTCGTCGCGCTGTCGAAGGGCGCCGAGTTCGAGGCCAAGAAGGCCAATCCCAATGTGAAGGTCACCACGGTCGGCTTCGAATACGACCTCGGCAAGCAGGTCACCCAGATCGACAATTTCATCGCCGCCGGCGTCGACCTGATCCTGTTGAACCCCGGCGACCCCAAGGCGATCGGACCGGCAATCAAGAAGGCACAGGCGGCGGGTATCGTCGTCGTCGCGGTCGACACCGCGGCCGAAGGCGCCGATGCCACCGTGACCACGAACAACGTCCAGGCCGGCGAGATTTCCTGCCAGTACATCGTCGACAAGCTGGGAGGCAAGGGCGACGTCATCATCGAGAACGGGCCGCAGGTTTCCGCCGTGATCGACCGCGTCGTCGGCTGCAAGAACGTCTTCTCGAAGAATCCCGGCATCAAGGTGCTGTCCAACGACCAGGACGGCAAGGGCTCGCGCGAGGGCGGCCTCACCGTTGCGCAGGGTTACCTGACCCGCTTCCCCAAGATCGACGCCATCTTCGCCATCAACGATCCGCAGGCGATCGGCACCGACCTCGCAGCGCGCCAGCAAAACCGCACCGGCATCGTCATCACCGCGGTGGACGGCGCGCCCGACATCGAGGCCGCGCTGAAGGATCCCGCATCGCTACAGATCCAGGCTTCCGCGTCACAGGATCCGTTCTTCATGGCGCGGCGCGCCGTGCAGGTCGGTGTCGGTATTCTCAATGGCCAGAAGCCGGCATCGACCGTCGAACTCCTGCCGTCGAAACTTGTGACCCGGGACAATGTCGCCGAGTACAAGGGGTGGACGTCGGATCGGTCGCAGTAGTCATTCTGCACCTGTCGCGGGACTTATCGGCCGGTGGCGCTCGGACGGTGCAGGCTGCGCGTTCGAGGCCGCCGTGGGCGCGCCGGAAGACGGCCCAGGAAATGCCCGGCAATGGTCTTGCATGACCATTGCGCGGACATCGACGCGCGTCGGCAATCCAGCGATTTCAGGAACTCAAGCGCCAATTCGATTACCTCGCGGGTAATGGAAGGGCTGAAATCCGCGTGCTAGGTTTTCGACCATGAACGCACATGCATCCACGGCGCACGCCGAACGCAGCCAGCCGATCCATATCGGTGACCATTTGCGCGAATGGCGTCAGCGCCGCCGGATGAGCCAGCTCGATCTGGCGGGCGAGGCGGAGATTTCCGCGCGGCATCTGAGCTTCGTCGAGACCGGCCGCGCCGCGCCCTCGCGCGACATGGTGCTGAGGCTCGCCGAACGTCTCGACGTGCCCTTGCGCGAACGCAACGTGCTGCTGGTCGCCGCCGGCTTTGCGCCGGCGTTTCCGCAGCGCGCGCTGGAGGATCCCGCCTTGAAATCAGCCCGCCAGGCGATCGACCTCGTCCTCAAGGCTCACGAGCCCAATCCGGCGCTCGCGGTGGACCGGCACTGGAACCTGGTCTCCGCAAACCGCATGGTGGCGCCGTTGCTCGACGGCATTCCGCAGCGGCTGCTCGGCCAACCGTTCAACGTGCTGCGGCTCGCGTTTCATCCCGAGGCGCTGGCGCCGCGCACGGTCAATCTCGCGGAGTGGTGCGGGCATCTGCTGGAGCGGCTGCACCGGCAATGCGAGGCAACGGCCGATCCGGAGCTGATCAAGCTCTACAACGACCTGAAGAGCTACCCGATCCCGGCACGCTCGGCGCCGCTGTCGAGCGACAATGTCGCCATCCCCTTCAAGCTGCGCCACAACGGCGAGATACTAAGTTTCTTCTCCACCACCATGGTGTTCGGCACGCCCGTGGACATCACCCTGTCGGAGCTTGCGCTGGAGACGTTCTTTCCGGCCGACGAGCGTACCGCGGAGCGGCTGAAGCAGATGGCAGCAGCTATGACATAGCGCTCTTGCCTCGGGCCGGGTTCGGCCTATCTTTGGGCGAACCCTTAAAGTGCCCGAAGGAGGCGCCTGACATGAGCACGCTGAAACCGCTCCAGATCGACGTCGTCTCCGACGTGGTGTGCCCGTGGTGCTATATCGGCAAGCATCGCATCGAAAGCGCGCTGGCGCTCGTGCCCGACGTTCCGGTCAGGCTGAATTTCCGCCCCTTTTTCCTCAATCCGTGGGTGCCGCGCGAGGGCATCAGCCGCGAGGACTATCTCACCCAGAAGTTCGGCTCGGTCGAGGCCTATAAGGGCATTGCGGGGCGCGTCGTCGCGGCCGCGAGCGAAGAGGGCCTCGTCTACAAGCCGGAGCTGGTCGCACGTCAGCCCAACACGACCGACTGTCACCGCCTGATCCTCTGGGCGGAAGCGATCGGCAAGGCGCCCGAGATGAAGCAGCGCCTGATGGAGCTCTACTTCCGCGATGGCGGCGACCTCACCGACGTCAACGTGCTGGTGCAGGCGGCCGCCGATGTCGGCCTCGATGCCGACGACGTGCGCAAGCGCCTTGCCACCGACGAGGACGTCGCGCGCGTCTCGGCCGACGCGCAGGAAGCCGCCGAGAAGGGCATCTCCGGCGTGCCGACCTACGTCTTCGCGCAGAAATACGCCGTCTCCGGTGCGCAGGACCCGAACCTGCTCGCCCGCGCCATCCGCCAGGTCTCGGCGGAGATCAACGCGCAGGCGGCGGAGTAGGTTTCGCTTATTTGCGGAGGCGGCGGACCACGCGTCGCGCGGCCTCGTGCGCGGCGTTGAGGCCGACCAGTGCTGCGTGAACGAGCGGCACGACCGGATCGTTCCGCCGCAGCGGAATCAGCACGTCACCGATCGCAAAGCGCCCGCGCCAGATCGGGTTGATCATGGGGTGGTCGGCGCTCGCGGTGGAATCCGCGCTGGCGATGGCGGGGTCGGCGCAGAGGCGACGGGTGAGGTCGAGCGTGAGCTGCACGCCCGGCGAATATCTTGCAAAGCGTTCGTCGATGCCGAGCTTGAAGAAGAAGGCGCGGTCCTGATGGCGCAGCACGATGCCGGCGGCGACCGGAATCGTGCCGACGCGCAGCGTGACGATCTCGCACTGCGCGGTCTCTGCCAGCGCCGGCACCGCGCGGCGGATGAAGGTCGCATCGCCCGCATGCTGGATCAGCGCGGTGCCGCGCTTGCCCTTCCAGCCGCTGGCTTCGAGCTGCAAGAATGCTTCGAGTGCGGGCCCGATCTCGTCAGGCCGGCGCGCGACCTCGAACACGACGGGGCCGTGCTCTTCGAGACGATGGCGCTGGCGACGCAGCTCCTTGAGCTTCCTGGCGCCGAGCGCCTCGCGCAGCAGCGTCTCGCCGTCCTGCGTCGCATCGAGGCTGGCGCGGATGTAGGAGCTGAGAACACGCGGCTTCAGGCCGTCGCGATTGAGAGCCTGTTTGAGCGACGCCATGGCCGCGCCGTCGAGCGCGACGTCGTTCAGCACGAGCGCATGCGCGCCGGTCTCTCGCGCCTGCTGCAGCAGACGCGTCGCCGCCTCGATCGGCGCGTCGCGGTCGATCAGCGGGCTGCACAGCGTGCCATAGGGATGCGCGCTCACCAACGCGGGCAGGGGAATCTTCCATGCCCGCCACAGCGAGATCACCGGCATCAGCCCGATCAGTCGCGTCGAAGATCCGTCGAATGCGGGCAGTGCCGAGGCCCCCGTGCGGCCGCGCGCGGTCGCGCTGACGGCGAGTTCCCAGGCGGGCAGGTAATATCCGTTCGGCTCGACCGCCCGCTGCGCAAGCGCGCGCCATTGGCCGGCTTCAATTGCATCAAGCGGGACGAGCGCGCGCGTCGTCGTGGCATGCTTTGCCGATGCCGGATTGATCGCTGCCTGGTGCGCGATGTCGACCACGTCCCGTCGTCCCCGTTCACGCGGGCTGAGCCCGGGTTACGCGGTCATCCTTAGCGCAAAGATTGGAAAATCCCGTTGGGATACCGCTTCAATTCGAGCGGTAGTGTTAACGTCTCGTTCAGCATCCGGCGGCAGCCGCCGGATGCGCCATGGCATGTGGGAGCTACTGCTCGCCCGGCACGAAATGATCGCGGGCGCTTGCGCGTCCGCCACCGGCGGTGTCGGTGATGGCGATGCCGACGTCGCGGGAGGTCTTCGGCAGGTCGCCGGGACCGACCTGCACCGACAGCCTGACCTCGCGGGTCTGATCCTGCCCGACCTCGATGACGGGCTTGCCGTCGGAGCCGGCTTCGATGCCGGCGATGCGAACGGTGGCGCCGGGCAGACCGGAGACCTCGAGCGCAAACGATCGCTGCGCGCCCTTGTTGAGGATACGGACGGTGTAGTCGTTGCGCACACCCCGCCATCCGAGAGCTGGACGAAGAGGGGATTGCGCTCATGCAGCACGTTGACGTCCATCGTCGTACGCGTCGCGAGGGCATAGAGCATGATGCCACCGACGATGGCGATGGCCGCGGCATAGGTCAGCGTGCGCGGACGGATGATGCGGTAGAGCGGCGCCTTGCCCTCTCGCCGGCGCTGCATGTTGATGTCGGTATCGTAGCCGATCAGGCCGGCGGGCCGGCCGATCTCGCGCATCACGTTGTCGCAGGCGTCGATGCACAGGCCGCACTGGATGCAGCCGAGCTGGATTCCGTTGCGGATGTCGACGCCGGTCGGGCAGACATTTATGCACTGATGGCAATCGACGCAGTCACCGGCGCGATCGCCATGCGCGCGGGCCGCGTCCGCCTTCTTCACCGACATGCGCGGCTCGCCGCGGTCGCGGCGATAGGTGACGTTGAGCGCCCATTCGTCGGTCAGCGCCGCCTGGATGCGCGGCCACGGACACATGTAGATGCACATCTGCTCGCGGGCGTGACCGGCAAAGACATAGGTCGTGGCGGTGAGGATGCCGATCCAGAGATAGGCGATGAACGGGGCCTGGAAGGTGGCGAGCTCCTTCACCAGCGTCGGCGCGTCGGAAAAATACAGCACCCAGGCGCCGCCGGTCCACCAGGCGATCATGATCCAGAGAAAGTGCTTCAGCACGACCTTCCGGATGTGATCGAACGTCCAGTAGCGCTTGTCGCCCTGCATGCGCTCGCGCCGGTCGCCCTCGACCCAGCGCTCGACCGCGTAGAACAGGTCGGTCCACACCGTCTGCGGGCACATGTAGCCGCACCACAGCCGGCCGGCGACCGCGTTCATCAAAAACAGCGTCATCGCCGCGATGATCAAGAGCCCGGTGAAATAGTAGACCTCCTGCGGCCACAGCTCGATGAAGAAGAAGTAGAAGCGCCGATGCGGAAGATCGATCAGCACCGCCTGGTCCGGCAGGCCGGGTCCGCGATTCCAGCGCACGAAGGGCAGGAGATAGTAGGTCCCGAGCGTGACGCAGAGGATCGCCCATTTGATGCGGCGGAAAGGGCCCTGGACGGATTGCGGATAGACCTTCTTCCGCTTCTCGTAGAGAGGTCCCTCGATGAAGGTGTCGTCGCTCATGGTCGGCCTCTGCAATCTGCGAATGGTTTCACGCAATCTCGGCGACGACTTGCTTCAGCAGCTCGCGAACCTGTCCGGCGACGGCGCCGAGCTTCGGATTCTCGATCGCCGCCATCGAGGCGACAGGATCCACTGCCGAAATCTCGACCTTGCCGCCCTCCCGCTGCTGAACTACGACGTTGCAGGGAAGCATCGTACCGATCTTGTCCTCGAGGGTCAGCGCCTCATAGGCGAGCTTGGGATTGCATGCTCCGAGGATGAGGTAGGGTCGAAACTCGGCCCCGAGTTTCTTGTTCAGGGTATCCTTGACGTCGATTTGGGTGAGCACGCCGAAGCCATGGTGCTTCAGCGCTGCGGTCGTGGCCGCAACCGCTGCGTCGAACGGCAGGTCGACCGTTTTCGAGAAGTGATAGGTCATGGACTGTCTCCGTGGAATTGGGCTGTCTTCGCCGCGTCGCGCTCAAGAGAACGCGCAGCCGCTGCTCAGGCCGAGCTTCTTGAACACGATCGCAGCGGGGCAGAAGCCCGTGAACGAGGCCTGCAGCATGTTCAGCCCGGCGAACGCCGTCAGCAGATACCAGTACGCATTCACGTAGGTGCCCAGTGCGAGTCCAAGCAGGACGACGAAACCTGCGAAGGCGAGAACGGCTTTGTCGACATTCATGGCATGCTCCTCTTTGACTATGTTGGCGTTACGAACGGGTCAGGCTGGCTTGAGTCCAAGCCACAATGCTGCGTGCATCCATCGCGCCGGCGTGGCGGGCGATCTCGCGTCCGCCGCGCATCAGCAGCAAGGTCGGGATGCCGGTGATGTTGAGGCGCGACGACAACGCAGGAGCGTTGTCCGAATTGAGCTTCAACAGCCGGATCTGCGGCTCCAGTTGCTGCGCGGCGCGTTCGAACATCGGCGCCATGGCGCGGCATGGCCCGCACCAGGGCGCCCAGACGTCGACCAGAACGGGAATGTCGCTGTTGACGACATGACGTCCAAAGGCTTCCTCGTCCACCTCGATGGGATGGCCGGTAAACATCGGCTGGTGGCAGGCGCCGCAGCGCGCGCCTTCCGGCGTACGCTCGGCTGGCAGGCGGTTGGTCCGCCCGCAATGCCCACAGACGATCTGGCGTGTCTCGCTCATGTGCCCGTCCGGACCTCCTTGATCTTGGCGATGTTCAGCTTGTCGAGCAGGAAGCGTTCATAGAACGGTTCGCTCTCGCCGCGTCGCATCTTGCGGAGGAAATATTTCTCGAAGGCGACCTTGGCGTAGTGCACCCACTCGCCCTTGGACGACCAGTTGACGTTACGCGGCGGAATCTGCGGTTGCGCCAGGAAGGCGACGCCGGAATCGCCGAAATCGGCAAGGCAGATCGCATTCCAGGTCGGCTGTGCGCTCGGCTCCTTGCCCCGGAGCAGGGCGCCGATATTCAGCGCAGTCGCGGTCACCATGGATTCGATCATGAAGCCGGTTTTCGGCACGCCTACCGACACCGGCGTTGCACCGACCGGCGCGATTGCCACGCAGACGCCGACGGCAAAGACATTTGGGAAGGCGGGGTTGCGCTGGTGCTTGTCGACTATTACGAAGCCGCGCGGGTTGGTCAGCTTGTCGATGCCGCGAACCGCCTCGACGCCGCGGAACGCGGGCAGCATCATGGAATATGCAAAGGGCAGCTCGTGTGTCTTGTGCACCGCGCCGCCCTCGCCGAGCTCTTCGACGACCATCTTGCCCGCCTCGACGCCCTTGACGCGTGCGTTTGTAATCCACTTGACGTGCTTCTCGCGCATCTCGCCTTCGAGAAGGCCCTTGGTGTCGCCGACGCCGTCCAGGCCGAGGTGGCCGACATAGGGCTCCGAGGTGACGAACGTCATGGGGACTTGATCGCGTAGCTTGCGCCGGCGCAACTCGGTTTCCAGGATGAACAGGAATTCGTACGCCGGGCCGAAGCAGGAGGCCCCTTGGACCGCGCCGATCACGACCGGGCCGGGACGGGCTGCGAGCTTTTCGAATGCGTCCTTGGCGTGCGAGGCGTGATCGACGTGGCAGATTGATTGCGTGTGGCCTTGCGGGCCCAGGCCGGGAATCTCGTCGAAGGCAAGCTCGGGCCCCGTCGCGACGACCAGATAGTCGTAGTTGATCGACGTGCCATCGCCGAGTTCGACGCGGTTCTCGGTCGGGTGCAGGCGCTTGGCGCCCTGCGTCAGCAGCCGCACGCCCTTGCGCTTCATGATGTCAACGAGATCGATCTCGATCTCATCGCGCTTTCGCCAGCCGACCGCGACCCAGGGGTTCGATGGGACGAAGTGATAGATAGCGCCCTGCGAGATCACGCTCAGACGATCGTCCTTTCCGAGCTGGGGCAGCAATTCATAGGCCATCAGCGTCCCGCTAAGACCGGCTCCAATTACGACAACTTCCGCCATGGGTTACCTCCGTTGGATAAGCGGCTCCGCCAGTTGGGCCTGGCTGTTCTGCCGCGACGCTTGACAAGATATTCATAAATTCGTATATACGCAAGTATGAAAATAGATAGCGAAACCATGGAGCGGGCGGCCGACCAGGCGAGCGACCTGTTGAAGGCGCTTTCCAACCGCCACCGGCTTCTCATCATCTGCCAGCTCATCGAGGGTGAGCGCTCGGTCGGCGAACTCGCCGAGTTCCTGAACCTGCGAGACTCCACGGTCTCTCAGCATCTTGCGCTCCTCCGCAAGGATGGCCTTGTGTCATCACGTCGCGACGCGCAGACGATTTTCTATTCGATCGCGAGCGAGCCGGCCCGCGAGATCCTGAAGACGCTCTATCAGGTGTTTTGTGCACCCAAATCCGCAAGGTCGAAGTGAAATCTACGAGCGCTCAAGTTGCGGCGCGTTGAGCAAGATCAACGCGCGACCCCGATAAAGCTGAACGAAATCACACACAAGGACACCGCGCCGCGGTGTAATGGTTCCATGATCGCCCGGACACGCCCCATGCGACTCCTAGGATTGTTGGCGGTTCTTGCGGCCACCGCCCTGCAGACCGGTCTCGCCGCTGCGGAAGCGTTCACCGTGACACAGCACCCCGTCGCAGACGAAAAGGCCGTGTTTGCAACGGTGGAGAGTGTCAGCGTGGTGCCCGCGCGCGGACGTATCGGCGGAATTGTGGTCCAGCTCAATGTCAGGGAAGGGGATCCTGTTACTGCCGGCCAGGCGATCGCGATCATTGGTGACGAGAAGCTGGCCCTTCAGATGAAGGCCCTCGATGCGCAGATCGAGGCGCTCCAGGCTCAAGCCAATCAGGCGCAGATCGATTTCTCGCGGATCGAAGGCCTTGTCGAACGCGGCACCCTCCCGCGCGTCAAGCTTGACGAGGCGAGGACCGCGCTGAACGTCGCCGAGAACGGGCTGCGCGCGAAGACCGCCGAGCGCGCCGTGATCGCGCAGCAGCTCAGCGAGGGTCAGGTGCTGGCGCCTTCCGGTGGCCGGGTGTTGAGAAAGCTCGTGACTGTTGGCTCTGTGGTGATGTCCGGCGACGCGATCGTCACCGTCGCGCAACAGCACTTCAAGTTGCGGTTGCGGGTGCCGGAGCGGCACGCGCGTCTGCTCAAGGCCGGCGACAGGATTCGGGTCGACGGCGCCGAGCTTGGCGAGGATGCATCCAAATGGGGCGTTATCGATCTCGTCTACCCGCAGATCGAAGAAGGTCGTGTCATTGCAGACGCCAGCGTCCAGGGTCTCGGCGAATACTTCGTCGGGGATCGGCTGCGGGTGTGGATCTCCGGCGGCCTGCGGCAGGCATTCGTCATTCCGGCAGGCTATGTGACGACCCGGTTCGGCATCGACTACGTGCGGCTTCAGAAGGCGGGCGGGGTTGTCGACGTGCCGGTGCAGCGCGGTCGCGAGCTGCCGACGCCCGCGCTTCCCGATGGGCTTGAGATCCTGTCCGGCATCCGTGCCGGCGACCAATTGGTGCGGCCGTGAATCTCGGACTCTCGGGCCGGCTTACCAAGGCGACGATCGCCTCGCCGTTGACACCGTTGTTCCTGCTCGCGGCGCTCGTGGTCGGCATCATCGCCGTCGTGGTGATCCCGCGTGAGGAAGAGCCGCAGATCAGCGTGCCAATGGTCGATATCCGCGTCAATGCCGATGGCTTGCGCGGTCCCGACGCAGTTGAACTCGTCACGAAGCCGCTGGAAGCGATCGTCAAGGGCATCGACGGCGTCGAGCATGTCTACAGCCAGACCGAGGACGACCGCGTGATGGTCACCGCGCGGTTCCTGGTCGGAACGAAGTCGGAGGATGCGATCCTCCGCGTCCATGAGAAGATCCGCGCCAATATCGATCGCATCCCAGTCGGCATCCCCGAACCGCTGATCGTCGGTCGTGGCATCAATGATGTCGCGGTGACGGTATTGACACTGGCGCCGAAGCCAGAGGCGGCCGGGCGCTGGACGGACAAGGACCTGTTCGAGCTCGCCGACAAGCTGCGCTCGGAGCTCATAAAGATCGACAGCATCGGACTGACCTACATCTCTGGCGGCGCGGCGCAGCAGATCAGGGTCGAGCCAGATCCGGAAAAATTGTCGCTGTTCGGCGTCACGCTGCAGCAGCTCGTGGCCAAGGTGAAGGACGCCAATCGCTCGTTCCTGGCTGGCCAGGTCCGCGATGCCGGCGTCGTGCGCAATGTCGCGGCCGGCCAGACGCTCGCGGGCATTCCCGACATTGGATTGCTCTTGATCTCGACGCGCGACGGTCGGCCGGTCTATGTCAAGGACGTCGCTTCCGTCATCATCGGACCAAATACGGCCGAGCATCGGGTCTGGAACGACGCGCGCGACGAGAAGGGACAGTGGACGCGTGTACCCGCGGTCAGCCTGGCGCTCGCCAAGCGCGCCGGCGCCAATGCAGTCGTGGTCTCGGCCGACATCGGCCGGCGCCTCGAGGGATTGAAGGGGCGCCTCATTCCCGACGACGTTCAGGTAACGGTGACGCGCGACTATGGCGAGACTGCCAACGAGAAGGCCAACGAACTCCTATTCCACCTTGGGCTCGCCACGGTCTCGATCGTAGTGCTGATTGCGATCGCGATCGGATGGCGCGAGGCGGTTGTGACCTTCGTCGTCATTCCTACGACCATCCTGCTCACGATGTTCGCGGCCAATCTGATGGGTTACACCATCAACCGGGTCAGTCTGTTCGCGCTGATCTTCTCGATAGGCATCCTGGTCGATGACGCCATCGTCGTGGTTGAGAATATCGCGAGGCATTGGGGCATGCGCGACGGCCGGCCGAGATTGCAGGCGACGATCGAGGCGGTGGCGGAGGTCGGTAACCCGACTATCGTTGCCACGCTCACGGTGGTCGCTGCGCTGTTGCCGATGCTGTTCGTCTCTGGATTGATGGGCCCTTACATGGCGCCGATCCCGGCGAATGCCTCGGCGGCGATGCTGTTCTCCTTCTTTGTAGCGATGGTCGTAGCACCTTGGCTCATGCTCAAGCTGGCGCCGAAAACTGAGGTTGCAGGGATCGAGGCCGGCCACCAGGAAGGGCGGCTGGGGCGGCTCTATCGGCGTTTTGCCACTCCCATCGTTCGGAGTAAGCGCGCCGCCTGGACATTCCTGCTCGGCGTCGGCATAGCGACTCTGCTGTCAATGATGCTGTTCGCGACCAAGTCGGTCACGGTGAAGCTGCTGCCGTTCGACAACAAGTCGGAAATCGCCGTTGTGGTCGACCTTCCGGAAGGGGCGAGCCTGGAGGCGACCGAGCGCACGCTGTTCGGCGCGGCGGAGATCGCGCGGCAATTGCCGGAGGCAACCTCGCTACAATCCTATGCCGGCACGCCGGCGCCGTTCAATTTCAACGGCCTGGTGCGGCACTATTATCTGCGCGAGAAGCCAGAGATGGGCGAGCTGCAGGTCAACCTGGCTGCCCGCGGCGAGCGCAATCGGGCAAGCCATGATATCGCTCTGGAGCTGCGGCAAAGGCTGAAGGCGCTTGACATCCCGAAGGGCACCAGCATCAAGGTGGTCGAAGTGCCGCCCGGGCCGCCGGTGCTGGCGACGCTGTTGGCCGAAATCTACGGTCCCGACGCCGCGACGCGCCGCGCTGTGACGGCCGAGCTGAAGAAGGTCTTTGCCGAGGTCCCCTTCATCGTCGATGTGGACGATTCCATCGGCGAGAAGCGGCCGCGGCTGCGGCTGTCGATCGACCAGGACCGGCTCGAGTTTTTCGGCGTCGAGCAGCGCGATGTCTATGACACGATCCAGGCATTGTTCGGCGGCATCTCGATCGGCTACTCGCATCGTGGCGAGGATCGCAACCCGATCGAGATCGCGGTGCATCTCGGCAAGCGCCACTTGGTCTGGGACGAGGCTCTGGCCTCGACACCGGTGCCGGCCAACACGCTGCCCGGCAGCAAGACGGTCGTCGAGCTGGGCCAGGTCGTGAAGGCGACCATGGAGGAGGGCTCGCCGACGATCTTCCGCCGCGACGGGCGCTTCGCCGACATGGTGATGGCTGAGCTTGCCGGGCGTTTTGAAGCGCCACTCTACGGCATGCTGGCTGTTGCGGATCGCGTGGATGCGCATGATTGGGGCAATCTGCCGAAGCCTGCGATCAGCCTGCACGGTCAGCCGACCGATGAATCCCGTCCCACTTTGCTGTGGGACGGCGAATGGGAGATCACATGGGTGACGTTCCGCGATATGGGTGCCGCCTTCGGTGCAGCCATTCTCGGCATTTACGTGCTGGTCGTCGCTCAGTTCAAGAGCTTCCGCCTGCCGCTCGTGATCCTGACGCCGATCCCGCTGACGCTGATCGGCATCCTGGTGGGACATTGGCTGCTGGGCGCGCCGTTCACGGCCACCTCGATGATCGGCTTCATCGCGCTTGCCGGCATCATCGTGCGCAACTCGATTCTGCTTGTCGATTTCATCCGGCACAGTGGCGGGGAAGGCAAGTCGCTTCGTGAGGTCGTGCTTGAAGCCGGCGCCGTTCGTTTCAAGCCGATCTTGCTGACCGCACTTGCCGCCATGATCGGCGCCGCGACCATCCTGCTCGATCCGATCTTCCAGGGATTGGCGATCTCGCTTCTCTTCGGGCTCGCGTCCTCGACGCTGCTCACCGTGCTCGTCATCCCTGCGATCTACGTCGCCCTGCGCACGCCGCACAAGGCGGCTTCCACGACGACTAAATTCAGCTAGCGAGGATTTGATGGACAAGAACTACGTTGATATCACCCGGAATATCTCCGCCAATCTGCGCAAGCTGCGGAGTGACATTCCCGACACCATGAAGGGATTTGCCGCGCTCGCCCAGGCCGCGACGCGTGACGGCGCGCTGGACAAGAAGACCAAAGAGCTGATGGCGCTGGCGCTCGGCGTCGCGGCGCATTGCGACGGCTGCATCGGCTTTCATACAGAGGCCCTTGTCAAGCTCGGTGCAACGCGCGAGGAGATCGAGGAGACGCTCGGCATGGCGGTCTATATGGGCGGCGGGCCGTCGCTGATGTACGCCGCCGATGCGATCGCAGCCTACGAGCAATTTCAGCAGCAATCGGTTGCCGCCTGACGCCTGTGACCGGATGCAATCATATGTGATGGGACCGGGCGAGTTGCCTCGTCCGGTCCCATCCGTCTTGGTTCTAATGATTACCAGCGGTCGCCGCCGACACCGACGCCCACGCTGACACCGGGCGCGCGAATGCCGACGCCGCCTCGCGGGCCGTCGTCCCAGTCGCGATAGGTGCGGCGCTCATAATAGCGCTCGCGCGGCATGGTGTTGTAGGAGTCGCGCACGATCACGCGCGCCCCGCCGCGGGTACGATAGCAATTGCCGGCGTCATCGCAGACGAGCCGGACTTCCTGGATGAGATCGGGGTTGGCGTATTCGCTGGTCGTGTAGATGTCGGCAGCCTTCGCGCCGCTCGCCGCAGCGAGGGCCGCGACGCCCGCCAGCAGTGCAATCGAAAATGTCCGCATCATATCCTCCTCCGAAACTGCCCACTGCGGTAACAAGAATGGGAGGCGGCGATCGTTCCGGCCCAAATGCAGGATTTTCCCGGAACTGGATTTGGCACGTCGGCAATGTTCCCGGGGGCGAAACCCATCAATCCGGCGAATCATCATGATTGCTTGGAGCCGTTTGCCGATTTCCTTTCTGGGGGAGGCTGAAGCGCTACTGGATGCCGACGGCCGCCATGATCGTCCAAGCCTGCCTTAACGGCGCACGTCCAAATGACATTCACCCTCAACTGCCGGTATCGCGATTGCTCTTCATGATGCAGCTTGAGCGAGCGGAAAGGCCGATCTGGTCTGGGATGCCCTCAGGATATTCCACCTTACACAGAGCTGACGGCGCCGCTTGTTTCTAGATCGGCTCGTAGGTCTCGGTCCCGCAGATGTCGTCGGCTTCCGCGCGCCGGCGATCGACGACCTTTCCGCCGCTGATGGTCACGATGTAGGTCTGGGCGCCGAGCGCGGAGCCGGTTGCGGAGGTGAGCTGCGCGCGGACGCAGGCCGTCCAGCCGGGTCCTCGCACCTCACGATGCGGCGGGGCGACGTGCACCTCGCGCGGATAGGACGTGTTGACGAAGACGACATCGATCTGCTCGCGCACCACGCGCTTGACGTCGGGGGGCGGCTCGGGCGGTGGCTGCTCGGTTTCCTTCATGCGCATGAACTCGGGCACCGGCGCGCGGCTGTCGGCAAAGCCGCAGGCACCGAGCGCGAGCGCGCCGGCCAGCAGCGCCGCATGAGCAATGATCCGCAACATCCGTGAAGGTCCCCCGCGGGCCAACAGATAGGCACGAATGCGATCTGGCAAAATCCCGGCCGATCAAGATTTGCTGAAGGCCTGGAACCCCCGGCATTTGCTATTACGGGATTGCGGGCTAGTTTGTATCCCAGACGAGGGGGATTGCACCGATGAGGATTTTGGTCATAGCGGCGGCGGTGCTGGCGCTGACGGTTGCCTCGGCGCAGGCGCAGATGGGTGGCGGCAGACGCCAGCCGAACGAAGGCGCCCAGAAGACGGACAACAAGCCCAAGGTCGACGAGAAGGCCTACAAGGCCGCGCTTGAGCGCATTCCGGAGCCCAAGGAGAAGTACGATCCGTGGAGCGGAGCCCGTCCGCCTGAACCTGCCAAGAAGCCCAAATGAGCGCGATGGGCACTGGCGACACGCCTGTGCCGTTTGACCGCTCGCATCGCGCTGTTCTTGTCGTCGTCGCGGCCGGGCAACGCGTGAGAAGCGTCGGGGTGGCGATGGGGCGACAAGCGCCCGAACGATAGCGGGCACGCCTCGATACTGGCGACAGTCGGCGCGACGCCGTGATCCGGCCGACCAGGCAGGGTCTTGTCGTCGTGCTCGACCCGGACACCGGCGAGCCGATGTGGCCGGTCGAGAGCGAGATGGTCGCAGTCGATCTGACGGCCGGCAGGATTCTCCGGCGCTCGGCGCCGCCGATGATCTCGAACGTCCCAGTGCAAGAGTTTGCGGCATCGTCGGCGATCGCACGCGCGATGGCGGGCCTGCGCCTTGCGCCGCTGCCATCGTAGCAGGCACTCATAACCGCATTGTGGATGCGATACGAACAGTCGTTCACATCGTGCGCGCTATTGCACGAAAGCGAGACCGACGCGCCTGTCGCTGCGCCATACGGGGCGGCAAGTCCGCACGAAATTGTCGCGCGCGATCGAGAGTGTGAACGATTGCGGCAATGTGACGGGGGTCTCGAGGTCGATCGCCGCGCCGCCCGCGGACATGTTTCGCACGGTGCACGCGATGCCGTTGTTTTCAAAGGTGATCGTTCCACCCTTGAAAACACGGTAACGTTGGGCTGCACGCTTCTCGGTCATCTGCGTTAATCCACAATGATGATTGTGAAGTAGTGCATAGAAATTACGTTGAACTAAACTCAATACTGGCGCTATTTGCACAGCGCTTCAGACTTCGTTTACGACGTTGAAGCGGTCAGTCACGTCCCGACGACTTTCCTCACAAGCCTTTCCTTTGTGGCCTTACGCGCCGATGGAGATTCCGATGAAGACCATGCTTTCGATCCTGTTCGCCGCAGCGCTCTCGCTGTCGTCGATGCCCGCCCACGCCGTCAAGTGGGACCTCTCGACCATGACCTGCAAGCAGTTCCTCGAGAGCGGCGAAGACAACATCGCGGTCGTGCTGACCTGGATGGACGGCTGGTACAAGGGCGACGAGGACAACGCGATCATCGACACCGAGGTGTTCATCGAGAACGCCAAGAAGTTCGGTGCCTATTGCGGAAAGAATCCGACCGTCAGCGTCGTCACCGCGGCGGACGAGATCCTCGGCAAGTAACTCTTGAAGCGGACTGAAGTGCGGACGCAATCGCGCTTCGGCCTCTCGCTTCGATGCGAACGTGATGGAGAGCCGCGATGCGCCTTGCGTTCACGCGGCTCTCTTCATTTTTCGTGGGGCTCATCCCGGCAACATCGCGAACGCGCTCGACACCATCGCCACCGGCTTGTTGTCGGCGGCCGAGAGCAGCGTGACGCGGCCAAAGCTCATGGTGCGCCCGAGCCGCACCACGCGGGCGTCTGCGAGCACGTCCGACGAGGTGGCGGCGCGCATGAAATGCGTTGTCTGGTCGACCGTGGTCATCGGACGGTAGCCGCGATTGGCGGCGAGGATTGCGATCACCATCGCGGTGTCGGCGAGGGCCATCAGCGCCTGGCCGCAGACCACGCCGCCGTTCCGGCACAGCCGCTCCGAAAATGCCATCCGGAGCAGCGCGCCCGGCTGCCAGTCCGGCGCATCCGCGGGCTGCGCGTGCTCGATGCGCTCGACCGAGAGGTTGAGATCCTGGACCCAGGGTGCAAAGACCTCGCCGAGGATGCGTCTGGCCTCGGTGATGCCGAACTCGGCTTCTGGCTGCGATGGCATTGCTGTCGTGTCCTCCATTGTTGCCGGATGTTTCGGCCATTCTGCGCGGATCGGCGCGGCAAAGTCACCCGGTCTGATGCCGGTCCGGTCGGCTTGAAAATGCCCGACTTCGCCCGATATGATGCCTTGGTTGGGTAAGGGTGGGTTATGTTGCGTCGGTATGTCCTCGTCTTTTGTCTGCTTGCGCTTGGTCTGGCGCTGAACGGGTGCACCAGGTGCGGCCCGATCTGGGACGACTGGCTGCACGCGCCGAAATCGTGCCGATCGTAGCGGTTCCTGCGGCCCCTCAGCGGCCGCACTGGGATGACAAGGCACGGGCGATCCGCGCCTCCATGAATGGTCTAAGGAGTCAAAGATGAAGCTTTTCCGTATGGCGGCGGTGCTGCTGGCCGTGCTGGCGGGACCGGCCTACGCGCAAATGCCCAATCTCAATTTGCTGCAGGAGGGCCCGGGCAAGACCCCGGAGGAGAAGGCCGCGGAAGCCGAGCGTGACAAGGCCTACAAGGAAACGCTGAAGAAGATTCCGGACGCCAAGGCGTCCAACGACCCCTGGGGCGGCATGCGCTCCGATCCGCCGAAGCAGGCTGCGCCGAAGGCGTCCGCCGCAACCACCGGCGCGCCGAAGAAGACCAAGACCGGCACGGCCGCCAACTGAAGCTGGCGGCCGGAGGCGGCATGCGCCTTTCGGCCGGGACTCCTCATCGTCCGGCCCGCTCCCTACATTAGGTGTTGCGTAGAGGAGGACAGGTCATGGCCGATCGTCCGCGAGATCTCGCCGAGCGGATGGCGCGCCGGCGCAGGATCGGCGGCAAGCCGGGCGAGCGCACCGGCGACGGCTATCTGCGCGAGACTTTCACGCTGCCGCGCGCGGCGGCGCGGGCGAGGGCGCAGGCTTTCTTCGCCCGCTACCCCAAGGCCGGCTATATGAGCGCGGTCGAGACCTGGCGCGAGCTGCCCGGCGGCGACATCGAATTCACCATGCGGCGGCTGCCCAGCGCAGATTGAGGTCCGCGTCTAGTCGAGCGTCTCGGCGACGATGCGGATGCGGAACACCGGCTCCTTGGCCTCGTCCAGGAGCTCCATGTGCCATTCGGAGTTTTCCTGGAGCTTGCGGGCGATGCCAGCGGCCATGTCGGCGCAGGCGCTGGTCATCTCCTTCCAGGCCAAATCGCGATCGGCAAATTCCGACGCCTGGTCCGCACAGCCGGAATAGCGGCCGTTTCGGATTCGAAAGAAATAGAGCGGCATGGCTGGCCCGATCGCGTGACGGCCCCGCCCCCAAGGCCGTGGCGCGCAGTGCAATCCCAAACCACAGGCAGATCAATTCCGGGCGGCTACGGGATGCGCCGGGGCGCCGCCGATCTGGTGCGTCCGGTTCAGGCCGTGTTGTTCAGGCTGTCTTGCGCCCGATGGCCTTCAGTTCCCGATCGATGCGCAGCTGCACCCGCCGGATCGCCAGCTGGTCGATCTTGGTCTCGGTCTTGCCGGTCTTGACCTGCTCGCCGATTCGGAACTGCCATTGCCAGATTCCAGGAATGGCCGTCTTGGCGACGGTGAACTCGATGCCCCTGTGATTCATGGTTACCTCCCCACGATTTACCTTCGATCACTCTAACATGGTGAGCGTGATTATATTCCCGGGACAAGCAAAATCCGCTGTTAAGCCTTGGACAGTTCACGGAAATTTCGAAAGCGCGCGCGCTCCGAAGCAAACGAAATCGCATTCCGAAAGATGCCAGCCCGCCAAGCGGTGCAAGTCCATCGCCCGCTGCGCTGATGCAGCTGAGCGCGGCTCAGGAACTCTGTTCATGGTCGGAGAACCACGGGGCCATTCGATGGCCATCGGTTAACGATGGGTTGCTCCAGGACTCAGCGCCGGGAATCGTCGCGTCGATGGCCGCAGGCGACATGCCAGGTTGAACGCGGGAGCGGCGAGACATCCTGCGCTCCATCGCAGATGTGAGGAACCGCAACTGTGCGGGCGCGGCTATTCGAAGCGAGCATGTGCGCTTGAAGCATTTCCACTTTTGCGTGCCGGGCACCTATGCTGTGCTGACATCGAAGCACGGCACGAGCACGCCGTCAGCGAAGAGGACCGCGTGAACTGGCTGAGGCGTCTTGCGTTACGTTGGGGTGTACGGAAGTTCTCGCTGGTCTGTCCGCATTGCCGGCATCCGGCGTCGTCCCCGACATTCAGGCGCGGCCGCTTCATGCTCGGTGACGAGACGCTCGTCTGCGAAGAGTGCGGCGAGGCCAGCCTCGTCACCTTCTGGCGCTTCGAAGGATTGTCGTGCTGCTCCGATCGCACCGAGCCGATGCGGGGCGCGCCGCTGTCCAACGCGCGGCACTGACTGACGATCCCGATCGAACGGGAAGAGTCCAGGCCCGCCGCGATGCGGGCCCCGGCATGTGCCTTGCTTGGCCTCGTGACGGCAAGCAACATGGGCGCGTCATGCTCGGCATTCCCCGCCGCTACAGTCATTTCGTCTTCGGTGTCCTCCAGTCCGGACTGACCTCGCTGATCGCGGCGGGGATCGCCAGCCTGCCCGCTGACGGCGCGATGCTGTTCGCCCGGCACTGGATGGTGTCATGGCTGATTGCATGGGCCGCGATGCTGCCCGTGGTGCTGCTGGCGGCGCCCGCGATCCGCGCCTTCTCGCTGCGGCTGACGCGGGAGGAGAGGGGCTCGTGAACCGGCCGGCGTGAAAAAAACCCGCCCGGGGAGAGCCAGGCGGGTCAGAGGTTATTGGAGGCTGAGGTGCTGGGCTGCAACACCATAAGCCCGACGACCCTAGCGGGCTGAGCTTACGACAGCCTGACAAGTCCGCGAATCGAATCCTGGCCGGCGCCCACCCATGCCCGCAAACAGAAAACCCCGCTCGGGGGTGAGCGGGGTCGTCGGTTGGGTATGGAGGCCCGGTGTTGGTCCACCGGGCGGGACGACATTAGGCGATCAGGCTTACGGGTGCCTGACGGCGGCATCGAGGCCCGCGCGGGAGAGAGCCGCAGACTGGCCCCGCACCGGTCCCAATTTGGTCACCCGATCGCAACACTCGAGCCACAGCCGCAAGCGAGATTCCGCAAGGTCCGGTGCTGCCATGGGGGAAACGTGGCACGCCGGCAACGGGGTGGCATCATGGATAACGTAGAGCGGTCGTTCGCCGCCGCGACGGCGATTGGCTTCGTCGTGCTGGTGATCGGCATCGGGCTGCTGGCGCTGATGTAGGTCCGGCCGGCATGCGCGGGTGGGGAGATGGCAGCGGGGCAAGGCCGGCATGCGCCGGCGGCTGGCACTGTCTTTCAAGAAATTGGAAAACAACCCCATGCACAGTAGGCGGGCTGGGGATTTCGCTGTTCGATCAATGATTTAGAAGTAGTATCTAGGTACCTTTCGCGCGCAATCGGCCGTGAGGCGGGCATGGCCGACGCGTGATGCCGGGCTCGCTAATGAACCTTGATCACGTCCAGGGGCAGGTGGAGCTCGGCGGCACGCTCCTGGCGATCCCTCTTGCGGAACTCGTTTTCCTTCCGCTCGAACTTGACCATCTCCTCATGCGCCGCCTCGAGCAGATGATTGCGCCTGGTTGCATCCTGGTGCGCGTTTTCCGTCATGACCGAGATCCCCACTGTTGCGGTCCAATCCAGAGAAGCCGCAGACCGCGAAAAGGTTCGATGCCGCAAGATTGCGGAAGCATGACGGCGCCCTGCTCATGCGCCTTTGATGCACGTCAGCTTGAGTCGAAAAAGGACGCTCTTGCTCCAGCTCCGGGCTGGTGCAGTACGATGAGATCGCGAACGGATTGCGCTGGCTGCCTCGCTCGCCCATTTCGAAAAGGCCGCCTTGAGGGAGCGCGGCGACGAAGCGGCAGAACCAAATTAGGCCCGTGTGAAACCTGGAAGGCCGCCAACCGAGGGAGCCTTCAAGATGGAGTCGATCTTCCAATGGCGTACTGGGTGAAGCGCATTTGTCTCAAGAGCGGAGAACTGGTGACGGAGCGCGAGCTTCGGGTCGACGAAAATCTGTTCCAGGGCGAGGCACCCGTCGTTGGCGACACGATCAAGGTCATGTGCCGCGGCCGTTCATTCGACGCGAGGGTTATCTGGGGCAACTGGCCGGGCCACAATGAAGGCAGGCCGTTGGACGTGGTCGTTCCTCTTCGGGTTGAAGAGATCTGACCGAAGCGGTCTCACTGCCGCCTGCTGATATCGAAGACGAACCTGACCTGCATCACAGGGCCATGCGTGTCCCTGACTTCAATCGACATCCTGTGACTTTGCGCGCCTTTGAAGTTTTGCACGGAGTCCCACGAGAGGCCGGCGAGCGCGCGGGCGGCTTCTTCCTGCACCGCGAGCAGGTCTCGCAATTCTACACCTTCTTCGTCGGGAACAATCTCGTCCCCGTCGCGCAGGTCGAAGTAATAGATGGCCATCGCAGGCGCTCTCCAGAATGCAGGCGGGAGCGCGCATCTCTCTCAGTCACCGGCGCCTACGGCAGAGCCCCGGCCGGTGATGGGGGACAATGAGTTGGCTGCCAGTTGGTTGCAGCCTTCAATCCGGCGGTTGCAGTCCGGGCGATCTCAGCCACTCGCTGATGTGAGCGCCGATCTCGGCTTGCCGGGCTTTGCGGATTGTACGCTCACGCTCGATGCCTGGTGGAAGCGATCTGGCTTCCGCATGGAGTCGTTGCGCTTGTTCGGCAAGGCGCTCTTCAAGGGACGTGGTGTGCTTGACATGGCGTCGCTGCATGGCGCTGCTCCTTTCCGGAGGAGACGGGAGCGCTGGTGGCGTTCTCATCACCGATCAAAGCCAGGGGGCGCGCGGTGACGGCACAGTCTGACATGTCCTCTGCCGGACACATGGTCAATCTTGACCACCTCGGGAAAAGTCAACGAAAGCAAATCAGCCTCCGCGATCTTCAAACCGGCCGCTGACGCCGGCCACTGCCACGGCCTTAACTCGAGGCGAGTGGCTTGGACGGTTCCTTGCCGCTCCTGCCAGTACCAAAATCCGGGTGCTGTCCAATTGGGACACCCGCAATACCGAATTGGGACACTCGAGGGATGCCCCTTTTGAGCAGTCACGACTTCCCGCTAACGGGCATAGGCTGAATTGGCCCACCGGACGGATCCAGCCCCAGTCCGGAGAGCAGGCGGCCCCACCGCGCATCCAGCGAGGCGGGGCCGCTGCATGTGGGGCACTCGCTTGCAAATCCTGACTAAGCCGATTGCCCCATCGCCCGGGGATGGCGCCCTGGTGCATGTTGATGCGCCTGGGCCGGCGGTAGCCTTGGCTGGCCCGGTACCTTGGCCCCAGCTCCCCGTTCCCCTTGAGTTGGGGCCTTTTGCTGTCCGCAAATAAAAACGCCGCCCGCTCAAATATGGCGCGGGCGGCGGCTTTCCAGCCCCAGGGGGGATGATGCAAAACCCCGGTAATCCTTCGTCTGCACACCCTATGCCAAGGTTCATTGTGCCGGAGCAGGACACCAGCGGAGGGGGAATCAGGACCCAATTCGGTTTAATGGCGAT
Organism: Bradyrhizobium sp. USDA 3311; assembly: GCF_054062495.1. Taxonomy (NCBI): domain Bacteria; kingdom Pseudomonadati; phylum Pseudomonadota; class Alphaproteobacteria; order Hyphomicrobiales; family Nitrobacteraceae; genus Bradyrhizobium; species Bradyrhizobium sp. USDA 3311. Next base: position 4,755,594 of record NZ_JBSSFI010000001.1, read on the forward strand.
CGAACTCCAGAAGGACCCCAACGTCATTCAGCCCGGGACACTGTGAATCAGCGAAGAAGCCGCCGACAAACAGGGCTACTGGCCGCCAGCTGAGGCGGCCTTTATTTCTAGGGATCTGAGCAAAACCGAACATGCAGGATCGCCGAAACGGTTCATGCTGAGGTCATGACCGCAAAAGCGAAAAAGCTCACCCATGAAGAGTTCGCCTCTTTGCTCGCGGTCGGTCATGCGGCTGCAAATAGCGCTGCGCCTGCGATCCCTGCCAAACATCGCGCCCGATTGATCGCGCTAGGCTACATGGTCTTTCTTCAGGGCAGGCTGCGAATGACCACGCCGGGACGAATCCGGATCTATGCCGGGCAACTCGATACCTGAGGCGTGCCTTGCGCCTACGCTGGCTTTGGCGGTTGAAGCCCCGGCGATGTGAGCCACTCGCTCATGTGCGAGCCGATCTCGGCTTGGCGGGCTTTGCGCAGGAGGTCCTCTCGTTGAGGACCATGGGGGAGGGCTTTGGCCCGTTCGCGGAGACGTTTCGCTTCTTCGGAAAGTCGCTCCTCAAGAGGGACGGTTTGCGTGAAACGACGGCGCTGCCTCATGACACAACCTCGTCTTGGTCTCTACGGGTCCTAACCGCAGGGTTTGAGTTCTTGCGAGCTTAATATGCAGTCAGCCTGCCTTCTGTTCCAAAGTGAACGTTTCAGGGTGTTCTTCTGGTGGCCAGGGTGTTCTTCTGGCGGAACGCCCCGGCCCTTATACGCTACACCCATAACGAGTTAATCCTAAACGCGCATGAACAGGTTGTGTCCGATCAAGAACAAATTAGGACATTTCCGAATTCAGCTTAGGACACTGGGGGTTAAATACGGACAGTACCGAAGTCCGCAAAAGAACATATTGCGAACCAGGAACAAATAGGGTACATTGCTTTTATCGCCGGCCCGCCTCGCCAATCGTTTGTCCCCCTAGCGAATCCTCGCCATAAGGAGCACGACCCAATGTCCGCAACTGCCCTGCGTATCGTCGAAGGATCTTCCATGGACAAGAGTAAAGCTCTGGCCGCCGCGCTCTCCCAGATCGAGCGCCAGTTCGGCAAGGGCTCGGTGATGAAGCTCGGCAAGAACGACCGGTCGATGGATGTCGAGGCGGTGTCCTCCGGTTCCCTCGGGCTCGACATTGCGCTCGGCATCGGCGGCCTGCCGAAGGGGCGCGTCGTGGAAATCTACGGGCCGGAATCCTCGGGCAAGACCACGCTGGCGCTGCACACGGTGGCGGAAGCGCAGAAGAAGGGCGGCATCTGTGCCTTCATCGACGCCGAGCACGCGCTCGACCCGGTCTATGCGCGCAAGCTGGGCGTCAACATCGACGAGCTGCTGATTTCGCAGCCGGACACCGGCGAGCAGGCGCTGGAAATCTGCGACACGCTGGTGCGCTCGGGTGCGGTGGACGTTCTGGTGGTCGATTCGGTCGCGGCGCTGGTGCCGAAGGCCGAGCTCGAGGGCGAGATGGGCGATGCGCTGCCGGGACTTCAAGCGCGGTTGATGAGCCAGGCGCTGCGCAAGCTGACGGCGTCCATCAACAAGTCCCACACCATGGTGATCTTCATCAACCAGATCCGCATGAAGATCGGTGTGATGTATGGCTCACCGGAGACCACCACCGGCGGCAACGCGCTGAAGTTCTACGCCTCCGTCCGCCTCGACATCCGCCGCATCGGCGCGATCAAGGAGCGCGACGAAGTGGTCGGCAACACCACGCGCGTCAAGGTGGTGAAGAACAAGCTGGCGCCGCCCTTCAAGCAGGTCGAGTTCGACATCATGTACGGCGAGGGCGTTTCCAAGATGGGCGAGATCCTCGATCTCGGCGTCAAGGCCGGCATCGTCGAAAAGTCCGGCGCCTGGTTCTCCTATGACAGCCAGCGCCTCGGCCAGGGCCGCGAGAACTCGAAAGCGTTCCTGAAGGCCAACCCCGACATCACCGCCAAGATCGAGACCGCGATCCGCCAGAACTCCGGCCTGATCGCCGAGCAGATTCTGGCCGGCACCCCTGAGCGCGACGCCGACGGCGAGGAGCCGGCGGACGAGTAAGTCTTAACGCGGAGAGTTTTTCGCGAGGAGCGGGCACTGAGGACGTTGAGTTGCCGACGTCTTCGGGGCCCGTTTCGTTTTGCGTGGGGGCGGGCGCATCGACGATGAAGCGTATGATCCTGACCAGTTCATCCGGCGTCGGTCTCACCTACGCGGACCGCGCCGACATGGTTGTTCCGCTCATCTTTCGGTTCGTGTCGGGGCCGCTGCCGACGTCGCATCACCTCCAGGCCTATCTCACGGGAGGCTCTTTCAGAGGCGATCCGGAGGTGCGTTGGTCCGATCTTGTTGCCCGGTCTCCCGACACTGGTCTCGCGCACAAGGAGCTCCCGCTGGTTTGGTTCTGCGAGACCTATGGCGTCGAGCTCATCGAGCTGTGGTTTGATCCCAGCCCGAACAATCAATTGCAGTTGGTCTGGATCCTCGATTATCTCCGCGCCGAACCCTACATGGCCGAGCGCCTGAAATTGCGACTGGTCGATTTCGATTTGCTCGGAGCAGACGTCGCGGGGCTTCGCGAGCGTACCGTGCGGGCGCTCGATGTGACGGAGCGCGACTTCGAGGTCGCCCGCATGGCTTGGGAGGCCTACCGGGCGCCAACGCCGGAGTTCTGTTCCGGATTGCTCGGCAGGGATTTCCCCAGGCTACCCTTCCTGAAGCCGGCGATGGAAGAATTGCTGGCAGAACTGCCGTCACCAATCACCGGACTGGGTGCGACGGAAGCGCGGCTTCTCGAATTGATTGCGAGGGGACACAACCGTACCAGGGAGCTGTTTCAGCCGGGCGGCCTGCTCGAAACACGTGTGTACGACCAGTGGGAGCTCGGCCCTTTGCTCGAAGGGCTTGCGTCCGGTCCGATGCCGGCGGTCGCCGGTCTCGATCCGAAGCTCGCGACGCTTGCCCCGCACGATGCGCGAGGTCGCAACGCCGCCTTTCGCCGGAGCCGGCTGTTGCTGACGGAGTTCGGCAAAGCGGTGCTTGCGGGCCGGGAAGACTTCCGCAGCCACAATCCGATCCGGCGCTGGTGGGGCGGCACGCTTCTGACCAACGAACGGCTCTGGCGCTGGGACGGGCAAAGTCGTTCGCTGGTGGCGCCTTAAGCTAGGTTGTAGGATGGGTAGAGGGCAGAGCCGTAAGGTGGGCAAAGGCGCGCGAGAGCCGTGCCCACCATATCTCAATGTGCACAAATGTGGTGGGCACGCTCTGCTTTGCCCACCCTACGAAACTTCCGTCGCGTCTTACTCCGCCGCTTCCGCGTAGTCGCTCACCGGTGGGCACGAGCACACCAAATTGCGGTCGCCATAGACGTTGTCGACGCGTCCGACCGGGCTCCAGTATTTGTCGGTGCGCGAGACGCCGTCGGGGAAGCAGCCCTCGGCACGGCTATAGGCGCGGGCCCACGCATCGTCCGCGATGTCGTGCACGGTGTGCGGGGCGTGGCGCAAGGGCGAGGCCTCGATCTTGAAGCGGCCGGCCTCGACCTCGGCGATCTCCTTCCGGATCGCGATCATGGCGTCGCAGAAGCGATCCAGCTCCGCCTTCGATTCCGATTCGGTCGGCTCGATCATCAGCGTGCCCGGCACCGGGAAGCTCATGGTCGGCGCGTGGAAGCCGTAATCGATCAGCCGTTTGGCGATGTCGTCCACGGTGACGCCGCTGGTCGTCTTCAGCGCACGCGGATCGACGATGCACTCATGCGCGACGCGGCCCCTCGCGTTCTTGTAGAGCACCGGGAAATGCGCATCGAGCCGTGCGGCGATGTAGTTGGCGTTGAGGATTGCGATCTCGGTGGCGCGCTTCAGGCCTTCGCCGCCCATCATCAGGATGTAGATGTAGGAGATGGTCAGGATCGAGGCCGAGCCGAACGGCGCGGCCGAGACCGGGCCGACCGGTGCGTCGCCTCGCGTCGCCGGATGGCCCGGCAGGAACGGGGCGAGATGCGCCTTCACGCCGATCGGGCCCATGCCCGGGCCGCCGCCGCCATGCGGGATGCAGAAGGTCTTGTGCAGATTGAGGTGGCTGACGTCGGCGCCGTAATCGCCGGGCCGGGACAGGCCGACCTGCGCGTTGAGGTTGGCGCCGTCGAGATACACTTGGCCGCCATGGCCGTGGACGATGTCGCAGATCTCGCTTATGTGCTCCTCGAACACGCCGTGGGTCGAGGGATAGGTGATCATGACCGCGGCGAGGTCATTCGCATGCTTGTCGGCCTTGGCGCGGAGATCGTTGACGTCGACGTCGCCGTTCTTCTCGCAGGCGACCACCACGACGTCCATGCCGACCATCGCGGCCGAGGCCGGGTTGGTGCCGTGGGCGGAGGAGGGGATCAGGCAGATCTTGCGATGGGCCTCACCGCGCGCGGCATGATAGCCGCGAATGGCGAGCAGCCCGGCATATTCGCCCTGCGCGCCGGAATTCGGCTGCAGCGAGATCGCGTCATAGCCGGTGATGTCGCACAGCCACTTCTCCAGCCGCGCGAACAGCGCGTGATAGCCCTTGGCCTGCTCGCGCGGGACGAACGGGTGCAGGCTGCCGAATTCCGGCCAGGTCAGCGGCATCATCTCGGTGGTCGCGTTCAGCTTCATCGTGCAGGAGCCGAGCGGGATCATGGCGCGGTCGAGCGCGAGGTCGCGGTCGCTGAGCTTGCGCATGTAGCGCAGCATCTCGGTCTCCGAGCGATGCGCGTGGAACACCGGGTGGGTGAGGAACGCGGTCGTGCGCTTCAGCGCCTCCGGCAGCGCCTCGCGCGTGGTCGCGTCCAACTCGGCGTAAGCGAGCTGGCCGCCGAAGGCGCGCCAGACCGCCTCGACGGTCGCGGGCGTGGTGGTCTCGTCGAGCGCGATGCGCAGCGCGGTTTCACCGACGCCGAGATTGATCTTCTCGGCCGCCGCGCGCGCGACGATCTCGGCGCGTTTGGCGCCGGCATCGACGCTGAGCGTGTCAAAGAAGCTGTCGGAGTGCGGCGCAAAGCCGAGCTTGCGCAGGCCCGCGGCGAGCACCGCAGCGCGGCGATGCACCTGGCGCGCGATCTGCGAAAGCCCCTCGGGGCCGTGATAGACCGCATACATCGCGGCGATCACGGCGAGCAGCACCTGCGCGGTGCAGATGTTGGAGGTCGCCTTCTCGCGGCGGATGTGCTGCTCGCGGGTCTGCAGCGCGAGGCGATAGGCCGGCATCCCGCGCGAATCCACGGAGAGGCCGACGATGCGGCCGGGCAGCGAACGCTTCAGCGCATCGCGCACCGCCATATAGGCCGCGTGCGGTCCGCCATAGCCCATCGGCACGCCGAAGCGCTGCGCCGAACCGATGGCGATGTCGGCACCGAGCTCGCCGGGCGAGGCGAGCAGTGTCAGTGCCAGCAGGTCGGCGGCAACGATCGCAAGTGCGCCCTTGGCCTTCAACGCCGCGATTGCGGGCCTGAGGTCGCGCAATGCGCCCGATGAGCCCGGATATTGCAGCAGCGCGCCGAGCACGTCGGCCTTGTCGAGATCGGTGAGGGGATCGCCGACGATCAAATTCCAACCCAGCGGCTGGGCGCGAGTGCGCATCACAGCCAGCGTCTGCGGATGCACGTCCTTGTCGACGAAGAAGGCCTTTGCTTCGACCCGCGAGTGCCGCTCCGCCAGCGCCATCGCCTCGGCGGCCGCGGTGGCCTCGTCGAGCAGCGAGGCGTTGGCGACGTCGAGCCCGGTGAGGTCGCAGATCATGGTCTGGAAGTTGAACAGCGCCTCCAGCCGGCCCTGGCTGATCTCGGGCTGGTAGGGCGTGTAGGCCGTGTACCAGGCCGGATTCTCCAGGATGTTGCGCTGGATCACCGCAGGCAGGATCGTGCCGGAATAGCCTTGGCCGATCAGCGAGGTGAAGACCTGGTTTTGGGCAGCGAGCTCGCCCATATGCGCGATCGCCTCGGTCTCGCTCAGCGGCTTGCCGAGATCGAGCGGGGCGGCCTGCCGGATCGAGGCCGGCAGCGTCTCCGCCATCAGCGCGTCGACGCTTTTGGCGCCGACGGTCTCCAGCATCGCGGCGACGTCGCGCGCCGACGGGCCGATGTGGCGGCGAGCGAAATTGGTGGTGTCGCCGTTGGATTTGCGGTGCGCGGTCATCATGGGTCCTCGCTTTAGGTCATCTGTCGCTGTCATCGTCCGCGAAGGCGGACGATCCAGTAAACGCAGGCGTTCGTGATTGAGCCGATGGGCCGCGGCGTACTGGATCACCCGCCTTCGCGGGTGATGACACCGAATGTGAGGTCAGAGTTCGCTTCATCTCACGCCGTGTGGGCCTTGTAGGCGGCTTCATCCATGAGGCCGCCGAGTTCGCTCTTGTCGGCAATCTTGATCTTGAAGAACCAGGCCTTGCCTTGTGCATCCGAGTTCACCAGCGCCGGCTCGGCGGCGAGCGCATCGTTGGTCTCGAGCACCTCGCCCGTCACAGGCGCGTAGACGTCGGAGGCCGCCTTCACGGACTCCACCACGGCGGCGGCTTCCGCCTTCTTCAGCGCGCGGCCGAGCTTGGGCAGCTCGATGAACACGACGTCGCCGAGCTGCGACTGCGCGTAGTCGGTGATCCCGACGGTGGCGACATCGCCCTCGATGGCGAGCCATTCATGGTCGGAGGTGTACAGCGTCGTGGTCATTTCTGAAGTCCTCAGCGTTTGTAGGTGTTTTTCACGAAGGGCATGGCGGCGACCGTGAGCGGCAGCCGCTGGCCGCGCACCTCGGCGAACAGGCTCGTGCCGAGCGCGCTCGATGCGGTGGGCACGTAACCCATCGCGACCGGCGCGTTCAGGCTCGGGCCGAAGCCGCCCGATGTGACTTGTCCGATCGGCTCGGCGGATGCGCTATCAGCAAACAGCAGCGCGCCCTCGCGCACCGGCGCGCGGCCTTGCGCGCGCAGGCCGACGCGGCGGCGGGCCGCACCCTGGTCGAAATGAGCGAGAATCTTCTCGGCGCCGGGGAAACCACCCGCGCGCGCGCCGCCGCTGCGGCGGCTCTTCTGCACCGACCATTCCAGCGCGGCCTCGACCGGCGTGGTGGCGGTGTCGATGTCGTGGCCGTAGAGGCAGAGCCCGCCTTCCAGCCGCAGGCTGTCGCGGGCGCCGAGCCCGATCGGCATCACGTCGGGGTTTTCCAGCAGCGTTTTGGCCAGACGCTCGGCGTCCGCAGCGGGAACCGAAATCTCGAACCCGTCCTCGCCGGTGTAGCCGGAGCGCGAGACGAAGCACTTGATGCCGGCGACCTCATGCGGACCGGCGTCCATGAACTTCATGGACGGCGCCTCTGCACAGAATTTCGCCAGCACCGCTTCCGCCTTCGGACCCTGCAGCGCGATCAGCGCGCGGTCGGCCAGCGAATCGATGACGCAGTCGTCCGAGAGATGCGCGCGCAGATGCGCCTCGTCCTCTGCCTTGCAGGCGGCGTTGACGACCAGGAACAGGTGGTCGCCGAAATTGGCGACCATCAGGTCGTCGAGAATGCCGCCATCGGCATTGGTGAACTGGGCGTAGCGCTGCCTTCCCGGCGCAATCGCGACGATATCCTGCGGCACCAGCCGTTCCAGCGCGTGGGCGGCGTCCTCGACCCTGCCGGATTTCGGCCGCAGCGCGATCTGGCCCATGTGGGAGACGTCGAACAGGCCGGCCTGGCTGCGGGTATGGAGGTGTTCCTTCAGCACGCCAGCGGGGTACTGCACGGGCATGTCATAGCCCGCGAACGGCACCATCTTGCCCCCGAGGGACACATGAAGGTCGTAGAGGGGCGTACGTTTCAGGGAGTCTTGGTCGTGAGCTAGCATCACAGGGGGCCCTCGGCGGTTCCCCGGGGACGATTCCCCGAGCCAACCAGTCGAAGCCCCATCTGTCGCTGTGCCTGAGAGTATTATCCCGTCGGCGGACGCTGTCCGAGCCTCAAGCTCGTCGGCGCCTCTTTCCAGATGCTGTCAAAGCCACGCGGTCCTTTTGCCTGAGAGTTTCCGGGGCGGTTGCTCCTTCGGCGCCGGCTGCCTAAAGCCGGTCTCTCCCGACGTGGCCGTACGATACAGATGGGTACAGACCACAGGCCAGCCAAGCCTGTCAACGCGGCCTTTGCGTCTTTCAACGGGATTGCAACGGGATTGAGCGCCTGCGGCAACCCTCTGATCTCTCTGCACAGTTTCTGGACAGCGAAGCTGGCCTTGTCTAAAAGCGCTTTGACCCGCAGATATCAGCCTTAATTTCCGGTTTGGACGGCGGTCGCGGGTCCGAACACACCCGATTGGATGAACATGAGCGGCGTCAACGAGATCAGGTCGACCTTTCTGAACTTCTTTGCCGAGAACGGCCACGAGATCGTGCCGTCCTCGCCACTGGTGCCGCGCAACGACCCCACGTTGATGTTCACCAATGCCGGCATGGTGCAGTTCAAGAACGTCTTCACCGGCGTCGAGAAGCGGCCCTATCAGCGCGCCACCACCTCGCAGAAATGCGTGCGCGCCGGCGGCAAGCACAACGACCTCGACAATGTCGGCTACACCGCGCGCCATCTCACCTTCTTCGAGATGCTCGGCAACTTCTCGTTCGGCGACTATTTCAAGGAGCGCGCGATCGAGCTCGCCTGGAAGCTGATCACGAAGGACTTTGGGCTCAACAAGGACAAGCTGCTCGTCACCGTCTACCACACTGACGACGAGGCGCATGGGCTGTGGAAGAAGATCGCGGGCTTCTCCGACGACCGCATCATCCGCATCCCGACCTCGGACAATTTCTGGGCGATGGGCGACACCGGGCCGTGCGGCCCGTGCTCGGAGATCTTCATCGATCGCGGCGAGCACATCTGGGGCGGACCTCCGGGCTCGCCGGAAGAGGACGGCGACCGCTTCCTCGAATTCTGGAATCTCGTGTTCATGCAGTACGAGCAGGTGACGAAGGAGGAGCGCGTGGATCTGCCGCGTCCCTCGATCGACACCGGCATGGGCCTCGAGCGCATGGCCTGCATCATGCAGGGCGTCGACAGCGTGTTCGAGACCGACCTGTTCCGTCACTTGATCGACGCGACGGCCTCCGCGCTCGGCAGCGGGCCGAACGAGCAGACCGTGGCCTCGTTCCGCGTCATCGCCGACCACTTACGCTCCTCGGCCTTCCTCGTCTCCGACGGCGTGCTGCCCTCCAATGAAGGCCGCGGCTACGTGCTGCGCCGGATCATGCGCCGCGCGATGCGCCATGCGCAGCTGCTGGGTGCGAAAGAGCCGCTGATGCATCGGCTGGTCTGGGCGCTGGTCCGCGAGATGGGCCAGGCCTATCCGGAGCTGATGCGCGCGGAGAAGCTGATCGAGGAAACGCTGCGGCTGGAAGAGACGCGTTTCCGCAAGACGCTGACGCGCGGCCTCGCCATCCTCGACGAGAAGAGCGCTTCGTTGAAGAAGGGCGACATGTTCGACGGCGACGTCGCCTTCACGCTCTACGACACCTACGGCTTCCCGCTCGACCTGACGCAGGACGCGCTGAAGTCGCGCGGCATCGGCGTGGACCAGTCCGCCTTCACCGATGCGATGGAGCGCCAGAAAGCCAAGGCGCGCGAGTCCTGGAAGGGCTCCGGCGAGGCGGCTTCCGAAGCGATCTGGTTCCCGCTGCGCGAGAAGCTCGGCGCCACCGAATTCCTCGGCTACGAGACCGAGAGCGCCGAAGGCGTGGTCTCCGCGCTGGTCAAGGACGGCCAGGAAGTCGCCAGCCTCAAGGCCGGCGAGACCGGCGCGCTGGTGCTCAACCAGACACCGTTCTACGCGGAGTCCGGCGGCCAGGTCGGCGACACCGGTGTGCTGCTCGGGGAGGGCGGCGTCAAATTCCGCGTCACCGACACGCAGAAGAAGCTCGGCGATCTTTTCGTCCACGTCGGCACGGTCGAGAGCGGCGAGCTGAAGCTCGGCACCGCGCTGCAGCTCGAGGTCGATCATTCGCGCCGCTCCTCGATCCGCGCCCATCACTCGGCGACGCATCTCATCCACGAGGCGCTGCGCCAGGTGCTCGGCGACCACATCGCCCAGCGCGGCTCGATGGTCGCGCCGGACCGGCTGCGCTTCGACTTCGTGCATCCGAAGCCGATCACGGCGGAGGAGCTTGCCCGCGTCGAGGACATCGCCAACGACGTGGTGCTGGAGAACGACGAGGTCACGACCCGCGTCATGGGCGTCGATGAAGCTCGTGAGGCCGGGGCGCGCGCGCTGTTCGGCGAGAAATACGGCGACGAGGTCCGCGTCGTCTCGATGGGCAGGACCGCGCGCGAACGCGGCGCCAACGCGCTCGGCTGGTCGGTCGAGCTCTGCGGCGGCACCCATGTGCGGCGCACCGGCGACATCGGCCTGATCACGCTGACCGGTGAGAGCGCGGTCGCCTCGGGCGTGCGCCGCATCGAGGCGCTGACGGGCAACTACGCGCGCAAGCACGCCAACGACACCATGGCGCTGGCGAAGACCGCGGCGAACGAGCTGCGCACCTCGATCGACGACGTGCCGGCGCGCATCACCGCGCTGATGGAGGAGCGCAAGAAGCTCGAGCGAGAGCTTTCCGACGCCCGCAAGAAGCTCGCGATGGGCGGCGGTGCTGCCGCCAGCAATGGCGCAGCCTCCGGCGTGCGCGAGGTCGGCGACGTCAAGCTGATGGCGCGTGCGGTCGAGGGCATCGAGATGAAGGATCTCAAGAGCCTCGCGGACGACGGCAAGAAGCAGATCGGCTCCGGCGTGGTCGCCATCGTCGGCGTCACCGGGGACGGCAAGGCCGGAATCGTGGTGGGCGTCACCGCCGATCTCACCGCGCGCTTCAACGCCGTGAACCTCGTGCGTGTCGCCTCCGAAGCGCTCGGCGGCAAGGGCGGCGGCGGCCGCCCCGACATGGCGCAGGCCGGTGGCCCCGACGGTGCCAAGGCGCCCGAGGCGCTTGCGGCGATCGAAAAAGCCATGGCGGGCGCGTGAGGCCGTGGGCCTCGTTCCGCGAGGACGTGGGCTTCGCGACCCCAATTTAAGGGATCGCCTCTACGAATTGCTGGAGCACGATCCGCTGGCCTATTCGGTCGGGTCGCGCTTCATCCAGCTGATCATCGGCGTCATCGTGCTCGACGTGGTCGCGATGGTCCTCGCCTCGGTGCCGGATCTGGACGCGCAGTTCGGCGCGCTGTTCTCGGCGATCAAGGTCTTCGCCGTGATCGTGTTCGCGCTGGAATATGCCGCGCGGCTGTGGACGGTGGCCGGACACACCCAGCGCAAGGCGTCCGCGCTGTCCGACCGGCTCTCTTATGCCTTCTCCGCGCTCGGCATCATCGACCTCATGGCGTTCCTGCCCGCGGCAATCGTGCTCGCCACGGGCCGGCATGCGACGCTGGCGGCGCTCGGCGTGCTGCCGTTCTTCAAGCTGATCCGCTATTCGCCGGCAATGCGCTCGCTGCTCGCCGCCGTGCACGCCGAGCGGCGCGCGCTGATCGGCTGCATCGTCATCCTGATCGGCGTGGTCCTGACCTTCGCCTCGCTGCTCTACGCCATCGAGCGCGACGTGCAGCCGGACAAGCTCGGCACCATCCCGCAGGCGATGTGGTGGGCGATCGTGACGCTCGGCACCGTCGGCTATGGCGACGTCGTGCCGGTGACGGCGCTCGGCAAGTTCGTCTCGGTGTTCGCGATCATCTCAGGCTTTGCCATGATCGCGCTGCCGGTCGCGATCATCTCGACGGCCTTCGCGGAAGAGGTGAAGCGGCGCGACTTCGTCGTCACCTGGGGCATGCTGGCGCGGGTGCCGCTGTTCTCGCATTTGTCGGCCTCGGAGATCGCCGACATCATGCGGCTCTTGCGGGCGCGCACCATCGAGCAGGGCGAGATCCTGGTGCGGCGGGGCGATGCCGCCACGTCGATGTATTTCATCACCGCCGGCGAGGTCGAGATCGCGCTGCCGAGCCAGAATGTGCGGCTCACCGACGGCACTTTCTTCGGCGAGATCGCGCTGCTGCACAAGACCAAGCGCAGCGGCACGGTGACGGCGACGCGCAAGACCCGGCTGCTGGTGCTCGACGCCCAGGATTTCCACGCCCTGATCGAGCGCATGCCGACGCTCGCGGCCCACGTCCACAAGACCGCGAAGGCGCGGCTGGAAGAGACCGGCGATCTCGCTGCGGCGGAACTGGCCCAGGCCGAGCGCGAGGGCACCGACCGCTGAGCGGTCAGCCCTTCTTCAGGAAAACATAGTCCGCCGAGTACGGCGCGCTTTTGAACTCGCCGGCCTTGTCGCAAGACCCCTCGAGCTTGCCGCCATGGGTGTTGATGCGCTGGACGGTGGTGACCGGCGTCAGGACGCCGCTGCCGCGGCGGGAGGCGACCTCCAGCTTCAGCCAGGGGATGTCGGCGCCCGTGGCGCCCGGCGCGTTGCCGATGGCCTTGCCGACCACGGCGCTGCTGTCGGCAAGCTCCCAGCTCGGACCGGCATAGTGATGGCCGATCGTCTTGCCCTCGGAGAGAAGCGTCGCGATCGGCTCGCGGAAGGCCCAGGCGAGCTTGCCGTCGGCGCCCGCCTTGCACTCGTAGACCTGCGCACCCTCGGCGTGGACGCTGAGCACGACGGTCTCGCCCGGCGCGGCGATGGCCTCGGGAAGCGTCTCCGCAGCCCCGGCCGGTCCGATCAGGGCCGCGAGCATCAGGGTGGGGGCGGCAAGCTTGCTGAACATGGCGGTCTCCGCAAAGGGTTTCAAAAAACAAACGGGCCGCGCTCAAAGGCGCGGCCCGTGATGATGTCCGGCCCAGTCGGGCGAAATTGCGGTCGGCTTACGCCGCCATCGCCTTGGTGAGGTTCTCCGCGACTTTGTCGAGGAAGCCGGTGGTCGAGAGCCAGCGCTGGTCGGCACCGACCAGCAGCGCGAGGTCCTTGGTCATGTAGCCGGCCTCGACGGTGTCGACGCAGACCTTCTCGAGGGTGTTCGCGAACTTGGCGAGCTCGGCGTTGTTGTCGAGCTTGGCGCGGTGGGCGAGGCCACGGGTCCAGGCGAAGATCGACGCGATCGAGTTGGTCGAGGTCTCCTTGCCCTTCTGGTGCTCGCGGTAGTGGCGGGTCACCGTGCCGTGGGCGGCTTCCGCTTCCACGGTCTTGCCGTCCGGGGTGAGCAGCACCGAGGTCATCAGGCCGAGCGAGCCGTAGCCCTGCGCGACCGTGTCGGACTGCACGTCGCCGTCGTAGTTCTTGCAGGCCCAGACATAGCCGCCGGACCATTTCAGCGCCGAGGCCACCATGTCGTCGATCAGGCGGTGCTCGTAGGTCAGGCCCTTGGCCTCGAATTCCTTCTTGAACTCGCGGTCGTAGATGTCCTGGAAGATGTCCTTGAAGCGACCGTCATAGACCTTCAGAATCGTGTTCTTGGTCGAGAGATAGACCGGGTAGTTGCGCAGCAGGCCGTAGTTCAGCGAGGCGCGGGCGAAGTCGATGATGGAGTCGTCGAGATTGTACATCTCCATGGCGACGCCGGCGCCGGGGGCCTTGAACACTTCCTTCTCGATCACGGTGCCGTCCTCGCCGACGAACTTCATCGAGAGGGTGCCCTTGCCCGGGAACTTGAAATCGGTGGCGCGGTACTGGTCGCCATAGGCGTGGCGGCCGATGATGATCGGCTTGGTCCAGCCGGGAACCAGGCGCGGCACGTTCTTGCAGATGATCGGCTCGCGGAAGATCACGCCGCCGAGGATGTTGCGGATGGTGCCGTTCGGCGACTTCCACATCTGCTTGAGGTTGAACTCCTTCACCCGGGCCTCGTCAGGGGTGATGGTGGCGCACTTGACGCCGACGCCGACCTTCTTGATGGCCTCGGCGGCGTCGATGGTCACCTGATCGTTGGTGTGGTCGCGGTATTCCATCCCCAGGTCGAAATACATCAGCTCGACATCCAGGAACGGGGTGATCAGCTTGTCCTTGATGTACTGCCAGATGATCCGGGTCATCTCGTCGCCATCGAGTTCGACGACGGGATTGGATACCTTGATTTTTGCCATGATCGGGGAAGCCTCTTGGGAACGGCGCTATTGGCGCGCCACGGGAATATCCGCCGCCTCTTAGCACCGCCGCGCGGCGGGCGAAAGCCAAGGGATTATGCACTTTTAGCTCATCCAGCTTCCCCAGATGGGGGGCGGGGAGCGGCCCGCCGGCGGGGGCCGGCCTGAGGCTTCAGAAGAGATTCAAAAGTCGAATCCAAGTCGTTATTTCCCTTGAGAATTTCGTCAGGACAGGCAAACGACAGGCGGCAGGGCGCGCCGGCTGGCGGCGGGCCTTGAATCAATTCCTGAGAGCGCCTTGCCAAGGCCTTGAGACGAAGAGTGAAAGCGAAACGAGATGTCGGGGACTGACAAGAGCAAGGCGGGTCTTTCCCTCGACGGTCCGATCGTGATCCTGGTCGAGCCGCAGCTTGGCGAAAACATCGGCATGGCCGCGCGCGCCATGGGCAACTTCGCCCTGAGCCGCTTGCGCATCGTCAACCCCCGCGACGGCTGGCCCAACATCGCCGCCCAGCGCGCCGCCGCCGGCGCCGACTATATTCTGGAAAAGGTCGAATTGTTCGACACGGTCGGTGAGGCCGTCGCCGATCTCGACCTGCTGTTCGCCACCACCGCGCGCCCCCATGACCAGGCCAAGCCGGTGGTGGGTCCGGAAGCCGCAGCGGCCGAGATCTCCGGACACGTCGCGACCGGGGGCAAGGCCGGTATCCTGTTCGGCCGCGAGCGCTGGGGGCTGACCAACGAGGAGGTCGGCCTCGCCAACCGCATCATCACCTTCCCGGTCAATCCGGGCTTCGCCTCGCTCAACCTCGCCCAGGCCGTGCTGCTGATCGGCTATGAATGGTTCAAGCTGGCGACATCCGGCGAGCTGCCGCACGCCATGCCGGAGCGCTCCGAGCGCGCCTCGCAGCACCAGATGCAGGCCTTCTTCGACAATCTCGTGCGCGAGCTCGATAAGGTCGAGTTCCTGCGGCCGGCCGAGAAGCGCGACACCATGCTGGTCAACCTGCGCAACATCTTCAGCCGGATGGAGCCGACCAAGCAGGACATGCACACCCTCCATGGCGTCGTCATGGCGATCGCGGAGGGGCGCAAGGGCCCGGCCAAGGGCGGCGTGCTCGACGGCGAGCAGGCAACCCGCCTGCGCGCGCTCTTGGCCGAGCACGGCCAGGGCGGCGGTGTCCCCGACAGCGGATCGACCGTGCGCGGGCTCGCCCGCCTGCTCCGCCGAAACCCGACCGATGCCGAGCGGCTGCTCTGGCAGGCCCTGACCCGCGACCGCCGCTTCGCAGGCCAGTTCAAGCGCCAGACCCCGGTCGGCCGCCACATCCCGGACTTCGTCTCGTTCCCGCACCGGATCGCGATCGAGTTGGTGAACCCGGGCGAGGGCGAGACGATCGCGGCGGACCGGGCGGGCCGGCGGACGTGGCTCGAGGCGCGCGACTATCGCGTGCTGGAGATCCGGGCGGCGGATGTGGAGCGGGATCTGGAGAGTGGCCTTACGGTTCTCCAGTCCATGATGTCCAAGACCTGAAGTACCCAAGACTTATCCACCACGGCCCATGCCTCAGCGGGCTGAACTGTTCCGAAATCCAGCTTTTGCCTTTCCGTCCACGGACAAGCGGCTAAGATTGTCGGGCTTGTTCACCTCATTCGCTGGTTGTGGGGGCGCCTGTGCTTTTTCGAAAAAGGAGCTTGACGCAGGCGGGGGCCACAGCGATCGCGCGGCAGCACGAAGCCGCCGTTTTGCAGGATGAACGCGCTGCTGTGGCCGTGGGCCGGAAGAGAGCTGTAACCGGCCCCTGGATTGGGCTCGCGCTGTCAGGGGGAGGCATTCGCTCGGCGACGTTCTGTCTCGGTGCATTGCAAAGATTTGCCAACAGCGGCTTGCTCAAGCATTTCGACTACATATCGAGCGTGTCCGGCGGCGGATATGCCGCGTCGGCGGTGCAGTGGAAATGGCATGACGATCCCAACACCGACGCGGGCGCAAACTTTCCCTATGGCAGCGAGCAAACGCAATCTCTTGCGAGTGAAAATGAGAGCCTGAAGTATTTGCGCTGGCACGCCAGCTTTCTCGCGCCAGGCGGCGGCATCTCGATCTGGTCGGGAATCGCGGTTCTGCTTCGCACGTTTCTGATCAGCGTTTTCTTCTGGCTGCCACTGGCGATCGCGTTCATGCTGGTCGTATTCGTGGCCACCGGCTTTCACGCCTTCTACGAATCGTACGGGACCATGGGAGAGCTAACCGTCCCAAAACTGGAAGCCATGACCCTGTCGTTGCCATGGATCGGCATCTGCGTTTCGGCGTTTGCCGGTGTCTTCATTTTCGCCATTGTGTTGCTTCTGGCGATTGCGCTGATCGGGACGATATTCCTTGCGATCATCTCGATCCTCATTCCTCCCGAGACCACGGAAAACCGCGGTGACCGCATCGCCCGGGCCGGGCGTTGTGCCGCCGTCGGCATCGCCGGGCTGCTGGTCTCCTACTTCACGTTCGGTCACTTCGGAGCACGTTTCGATCTGGCTACTGTCGATCCCGTCACTTCGGCGCTGTTGATTGCGACCGCCGGATTCGGTCTGTTCGGCGCGTGCGCGATTATTGTCGGCATTCTGCAGCTTTCAGGAATACTGGAGTTCGGCGTCAACTATGCGGTGCGGCGCAAATACGAGCTGGCCGCGACGGTGTGGTTTCCCACCCTGATCGCGTGCCTCACGTTCGGATCTCTTCCCTTTGTGTTCGAGGCAATCGCGGATTCCACCAAGAGCTATCCAACCGGAGGAAAGGCGCTGATCGGAATCTTCACCGTCGCCAGCGGATTTCTTTCCGGTCTTTATGGTCACTTCGTGCAGGCGCAGCGGCTCGCGCCCTCTCTTGCCACCCGCGTCGCGGCCACTTTGGCGGCCGGTGCCTTTCTCTATCTCATACTCGTGATCGCCTATGCTGGAGCGAGATTTCTAATCCAGCCGCAACATCTCACCGCAGACCAGGCACAATATTGCCGCGAGTTTTTCGCTGCGCTCCTGGTGTTTTCAGTTGCCTTTGGATGGTGGAGCAACGTCAACTACCTCGGTCTGCATCGCTTCTATCGCGACCGCCTGATGGAAGCCTTCATGCCGACGATTGAGCAAAAGGCGGCGGATGCGCCAAATTATAGCGATGCGGACCGGTTGCCATTGGCGGCGATATGGCCACCCAAACAGACCAGTCCGCTTCCTTATCCACTGATCAACACCAACGTCATTCTGGTCAACGACCTCGATCAGACGGTTGCGCTTCGCGGCGGAGCCAGTTTTCTGTTGAGCCCGTGTTATGTCGGGAGTTTTACAACGGGATGGCTTTCGACATCGGACCACGGCAAGCGGCATGGTCCAATGACGCTCGCCTCTGCCATGGCAGCCTCGGGCGCCGCTGCCAACGCGAATGCCGGTTTTATCGGGACCGGCATCACGCGTGATCGGTTGATCTCGACCGTCATGATGCTCTTCAATCTCCGCCTCGGCCTTTGGATTGGCGCTCCCGGCGCATCTCGGGGAACGCCGAACTATTTCTCGCCGGGCCTCAAGTACGGGGTGTTTCGGTCCGGCTATCAGCGCGACAGCGATTTTCTCGAGCTGAGCGACGGAGGGCACTTCGACAATCTGGGAGCCTACGAGCTCATCCGGAGGCGCTGCGATGTGGTGATCGTGCTCGACTCGGAGGAGGATCCGTCAACGGCAATGTCGGCCCTCGCCTCGGTATGTCAGCGAGTGCGCGAAGATTTCGGTGTCATCATCAAGATCGAGGCAGAGGCAGATACCATCGCGCCCGCAGGGGACATGGGCTATCCGGCCGGCGCGAAGTTCGCGAAGAAATCCTACTTCGTGGCCTCGATCGATTATCCTGCCGAGCACCGTGCCGGGATTGCGGACCAAGCGAAGACCGGAACATTCGTTTATCTGAAATCGGGAATGATCAAGCAGCTCAGCTTTTCCACCAAAGGGTACAAGGCCAAATATCCTGATTTCCCGAATCAATCCACTGTCGATCAGTTTTTCGACTCGGCCCAGTTCGAGGCATATCGAGACCTGGGCTGGTCCAGCGTCGAAATGATGGCAAATGCATTTGGGTTGGATGCCGCTGCTACAGCAGACGACTTCGTTCGGCGGTTGACGGGGGCCCCGCCTTTTGCTGCTCCGGCTCCGAGCGCGCCCGCTGGGTGATGAGTGGCGCAGCCGGCGCTTCTAAGGCTCCCCTCCGGTTGTCGGACCTAGCCGGATTTCCTTCACTCTGCCGAAGTCGAACCCAACCTGTTTCCTGCGATCGAGATCGTTAACTCGGATCACCTGCGCGGTGCCTCGTGGGCTGATCCGGAAGGGTACGCAAGCGATGCCGGCAACTGTCTGATAGGGCTTGATCTCAACCCGACGCTCCCGCAAATTTTCTCTGTTGGCAGAAGCTGGAGGAACAATCAGGGACGCGACCCACCGAAAGCCCCCCGAGGCCGCTTGCGAAGCCGCGCCGCTGATGCCGTGGTCGACGATATCTGTCACAAACGAAAATTGTGAGCGGTTACTTCGCGCTTCGTAGCTTCCATCGTAACGCTTTTTGTCATCCGTTCGCCTGCATTTCTGGTCACGAGAAGCATAGTCCGTTGCGTCGTAGCCAGTATGGAAGTGTTGCAAAGTAGTGAGGCCAGTGTCGCTCCCGTCCGGGCGCTCCAGGATCTCGCCGCGATCGTAACCCAGGTCGTGATAGGCCTCGTATGCGAGCGTTGAAACGCTGTTCAAATATGAACGCTGGCTTCCACAATTCGAGCCGACGCCGGATCGTCGCAACAAGACGCGGCCATAGTCCGGCCGGTCGGAGGTCAGTTGCGGTCCAAGCCTCGCCGTCTTTATCACGATCGCACCGGCCCGGTCATCGCCGGCCGTCTTGACGACGAAATAGAGAGTTGTCCACTTTCGCTGGGGGGCCTCGAACTCATTCGCGGAAATGACCGGGGTCATCGTTCGACCGTCGAATGCGTACAGCGTGTCATCTTCAAGCGCGGCGGATGCCATGGGACAGACGTAGGTTGGGTTCGCCGGCGCCGAACTGTCGCACAGTAGGAAAAATCCAAACAGGCTGGTCGAAAAGAGCAGAGAGGCTGGGGCAAGACGCATCAGGCACTCCTATCGCATAAGCACTATATTTTTGCAGGCGGCGCATTTCGAAACTGCAGCCGCGAGCGCACCAAAGTGATTTTCGAAGCAATCGCACAGCGCGGCGGAAGCCGCCGTCCGAAGCCCGGACGGCCGGCAGAGTAACACAGGTTGCGGTAGCTAAAAATGCCCGATTGAGGTGTGAACAGCCTCGGGAGAGCCGCTTACACCCGCCACGGGCCGTTCGGCGTGGCTTGGTCGCATCGCGTTTGGTTGGCCGAAGTCAGCTCATCGCCGCGGCGCTTTTGCTCTTGAAAAGGTATGGGGCGGGGGCTTCTCCCGTCGCCCGCCGAGCATCACCCGCACCCCAGCTGCACCTCGCGCTCCACTGCAATCCATGTCGCGCGCGCCACGGCCAGCAACCTCCCGGTTTCATCATGCACTGCGGCCTCGGCCGTGCGCTTGCGGCCGTCGCGGCCGGTCGGCCAGGCCGTGATGACGCAGCGGTCGCCGGGGCGCGGCCGGGCCTCGATGCGTGCCGACATCCGTCCCAGCAGGAGCGGCGCCTGGTCGAAGCTGTCGCTCTCCTGATTGTAGTTGCAGGCATAGCCGGTGGGACAATCGAGCGCCGACCAGAGAAATTCGCTTGCGACAAGGCCGTCCTCGGCGACCAGATTCGGATCCGGTATCCAGCTCGCCGCGAGAACGGCATTCCGCACATCACGCCCGAGCGGTCCGGCGAAAATGCGAAGGCCGTCGCCCTTCGCCCTGGCGGGTCCGCACACGAAGCAGGTCGGCAACGGGTGCTCGTGCGGCTTGACCGGCGTCCGCAGCTCGGCGGCGCGGGCCTCCTCGAAGCTGGCTTTCTCCAGCCGCGCCAGTTCGACATTTGTCGGCCGCCCGGTCGCGACGAGCTTGGCGCCATCGCGAAGCTCCCATGTGCCGTCGTCGGTCGCGATCGCATCGAGCGGCCTGTCCAGCGGCGGCGGTGCGCGCAGCGTCACCTCCGCAGTGCCGGGAATGTGCCGCGCCAGCCGGCCGCAGACATAGCCGCCGTTGCCGGAGTTCGGCGGACCGCAATAGCGCTTGTCGATGATGATCCGGGTCATCGGTTATGCTCTCTCTTCGTCGGCACACTCTACCTGATCTTGAGGACAATTCGTCCCTGAACCGTGCGATTGGCCACGGCGCGCATGGCGTCCCCGGCCTCCTCCAAAGGGAGGATGCGATCGATATGCGGGCGGATTCGTCCGTCGGCCAGCAATTGCATCAGCGTGACGTTCATGCGCGCGGCCTCCGCGGAAAACCTCTCCGCCCAGGCGCCGACGAAGACGCCGATGATGGAATAGTTTTTCAGGAGCGGCAGGTTCATCGGGACCTGTGGAATCTCGCCGCTGGTGAATCCGATCGGCAGCAGCCGCCCGCCCCATTTCATCAGCCGCGCCATCTGCTCGAAGACCGCTCCGCCGACATTGTCGAAGCCGATATCGATGCCTTCTCCCGATGTGATCGACTTGATCCGGTCGCGCAGGTCCTCGCCGCGATAGTTGACGATTTCGCTGGCGCCGTAACCGCGCACCAGGGCGGCCTTGTCATCGGAGCCGACACCGGCGACGACGCGCAGGCCGAAATGGCGGCTGAGGTCCACGGCGGCTAGTCCAACGCCGCCGGCAGCGCCGGTGATGAACACGGTTTCGCCGGCTTCCGCCCGTGCGCGCTCGACCAGCGCATAATAGGCCGTGCCGTAATTGTGCAGCACCGTCGCTGCCGCTTCGAACGCGACGCCATCGGGCAGACGCACGCTCTTCGATTGCTTCGCGGTCATCCGTTCGGCGTAGCCGCCGGTCCAACTGCTGCACGCCACCCGATCGCCCGGGGTGAATGTCGTGACCTTGTCGCCGACCGCGACGACGATGCCGGATGCTTCCGTGCCGGGCACGAAGGGGGTCGGCGGCCGCATCTGGTAAAGGCCCGAAACCATTAACTGGTCCATGAAGCTCACGGACGCCGCGTGGACGTCGATGAGAATCTCGTCGCCGGCAGGCCTCGGCTCGTCGATCTCGCTGAGGCGCAAGTCCGCAGGGCCGGTGAACGAGCTGCACAGAACCGCTTTCATCGGGGTGCTCCAACGGGACGAGGCGATTTCCGATCGTCCGTCCGGCGGCGGGCGAAAAGGCGCGGCACCAGCATGGGAACGCGGCGGCGATATTCCTGGTAGGTCGCGCCGAACTCGGCGATCAGATCCCGCTCCTCGAACTGCAACGCCACCAGGATGTAGGCCGTGTTCGCGAGCGTGAACAGCAAGTGGCCGGCGGTCATCGCGGGCGTCGCCCAGAATGCGAGCAGGAAGCCGAGCATGAGCGGATGCCGCACGATCTTGTAGAGCAGCGGCGTCCTGAAGGATTGACCTGATATCTCGGTCCCGCGGAACGCGACGAAAGCCTGACGCAGACCGAACAGATCGAAATGGTCGATCATGTGGGTCGAGGCAAACGCGATCAGCCAGCCGAGCCAATGCACGCCGATCAGCAGCCAGGCCGCTATTCCGCTCGTTTGCCAGACCGGCGTCGGGATCGGACGCCACTGCCAGAACAGCAGCAGGAGGATCAGGCTGGAGAGCAGCACGTAGGTGCTGCGCTGGCAGGCCGGGGGAAGGAATTTGGCCCACCATCGTTTGAAGGCCGGGCGCGCCATGACGCTGTGCTGGATGGCAAACAGGGTCATCAGCAGCAGGTTGACGAGGATGGCCTCGCCCAAGTTCGTGGGGCTGCCGACGTCGATCGACTTCGGCACGACATAATTGTCGACGAAACCGAGGGCGTAGAGAAATGAGACCGTGAATACGGCATAGCTCACGATGGCGTAGAGCAGGATTGCGAGGCGCGCGAACATGTTTTTTCCTATTGCGCGGACGGCGGCAGTGCCGCATGCAGGAGCCTCAATCGCTCACCGGCGAGCGGGCTCGATCTGACCCGATTGTTATCGCTGGACCGTCCCCTGAGCGTCCCCCGGCCGGGGAGGGAGGATTTCCATGACGGCCTTCTCGCTGGAAACATTTGGCTTCCCTGAGGTCCATGCCGACGACCGCCTGATCAAGCTGGCCTTACGCAAGGGTCTTGCGCTGCTGGTCTATGTCGCGGAGGCCAAGGGTGCTGTGGCGCGGGACGTCGTGGCCACGCTGCTGTGGCCCGAGAGCCCCGGCGAGACCGGACGTGCGCGATTGCGGCGGCTGCTTCACCGCATCGAGCAGACGCTCGGCCAGCCGGTTTTCGAGACTGATCGCGCCAGCGTGCGATGGTCACCCGCGATCGCGCTGAAAGTCGATACGCATCTGTTCGAGAGCGCCTGCGACCGCGGCGACTTTGAGCAGGCCTGCCGGATCTACCGGAGTGACTTCCTGGCCGGCTTCGCGCTGGACGATTGTCCCGAATTCGACGATTGGGCGTTCTTCCGCCGGGAGGCGCTGCGGGGGCGGCTCATGAACGCGCTGGAGCGGCTGGTGCAGGACAAGAACGCCGCGGGCGAGCATTTTGCCGCCACAGTGCACGCGGGACGTCTGGTCGAGCTCGATCCGCTCAGCGAAGTCTATGGCCGCCATCTGATCCGCAGCTTGCTGCTGGCCGGCGACCGAAGCGCGGCTGAGCGGCACCACGCGGCACTGACGCAGCGGCTGCGCGACGAGCTCGGGGTTGCGCCGGAAGCCGAGACCGAAGCGCTGATGAGTCCCGCGGCGACAGCGCTTGCCGTTCCGACGACACGCTATGTGAAGGGCGCCGGCGTGCATCTGGCGTATCAGACCTATGGCAGCGGCCCGCTCGATATCCTGGTCATGCCCGGCTTCGTGTCGCATGTGGAGCGCGCCTGGGAGCATCCCGCGAGCCGGACGTTTCTGGCGTCGTTGATGAAGCTCGGGCGGCTGATCGTGTTCGATCGTCGCGGCATCGGGCTGTCCGACCGGGTCGGATCGGCCCCTGGCATCGACGTCACCGCGGAGGATATCGGCACGGTCCTGCGCGCGACGAATGCGCGCCGCGTCGTGCTGTTCGGCGCCTCCGAGTGCGGGCCGGCCTGCATCAAATTTGCGGTCGATGAGCCGCGCCTCGTGGCCGGGCTCATCCTGTTCGGCGCCCTGGCCAAGGGCTGCTGGTCGCAGGACTATCCGCATGCGCTGCGCGCCAGCCAGTATGACGCCTGGCGCCAGCAGCTCGTCGCGCAATGGGGCGGTCCGGTCGGGATCGAAACTTTTGCGCCGAGCCTGGCTCGTGATGCCCAGGCGCGCGCCTGGTGGGCGGGGCTGCTGCGCGCGGCCTCCAGTCCCGGCGGCATCTCCGCCGTGCTGGAGGCGTTTCGCGACGCCGACGTGCGGCATCTCCTGGCGCAGATCGCCGTGCCGACGCTCGTGTTGCACCGGCGGGGCGACCGGGCGGTGCGGATCGCGGCCGGCCGCGACATCGCGAGCCGGATCAGCGGCGCGGAGTTCGTCGAGCTCGACGGCAACGATCACTGGTTCTTTGCCGGCGATCAGCAGCCGGTGCTGGCGGCGATCGGGGGATTTATGAAACGGACATTGTAGGGTGGGCAAAGCGAAGCGTGCCCACCATCTCGATCAACAAGGTCGCGAAGATCTGGTGGGCACGGCGCTTTGCGCCTTTTGCGCACCCTACGGGATCATGGCGAGGCTTACACCGCCTCTAACTGATCCGCGGCGCGCTTCTTCTTCGTTCTGGACTGGCCGAGCAGGGGGCCGGCCGTGAGCGCGGCCGTATCCGCCACGCCCGGGTCGCGCGAGATCATCGCTGCGACGATCGCGCCGTCGATGATGAGGCCGAGCTGGTGCGCGAGCACTGCCGGCTCGCTCGAGCCGAGCTCGCCGGCGAGCTTCTCGATGTGGCCGAGCACGATCTTCTTGTGCTTCAGCGCGATGTTGCGGAATTGTTTTGCGTCCTTGTCGTGCTCGCCGACGGCGTTGATGAACGGGCAGCCGTAGAAGCGTTCCTCGGCGAACCAGCTCTTCAGCGCGGGGAAGATGCGCGTGAGTTTTGCCTGCGCGTCGCCGCCGCCTTGCTCCATGGCGCCGATGAACCATTCGCGCCACTGCTTGCCTTCGCTCTCCAGCACCGCGTTGACGAGGTTGGTCTTGGAGCCGAACAATTTATAGAGCGTGGTCTTGGCCGTGCCGGCTTCCTCGATGATCGCGTCGATGCCGGTGGCGTTGATGCCGTTCTTGCAGAACAGATGCGTCGCGGCGCTCAAGAGGCGCCCGCGCGCGGATTCGTCTTCGCCGGCACCGGCGTGGGGCGAGATCTTCTTCGATGACGTCTTTGCCATGAGTCCAAACTTACCCGCAGCGACGCCGCATCAGCAAGCCGCATCTGTTCCGCGCTGAAAAGATTCGCAAAGCGCAACCCATCTGCATCGCCTTTGGGCATGGGGCGGCTGATCAATCCGCAGGCAGCGCCGGCTAAGCGGCTCCAATGCTTCGCCTTTTGTTTTTGGCCGCCTCTGGCACGCTCCATGCAAGGAAACAGACCGTTCGGTATCCTGCCGATTTCCTCGGCTGCCAGGGAGAAAACTGATGACTGCCGTCGTTCAAAAGACCGTGCTGACGGGTTGCCTCGCGCCCATCGACAAGAATGGCCTCGAGCAACTGATCGCGAGCGGCAAGGCCAATCCGAAGGTCGTCAAGACCTTGAAATGCAAGACAGTCGCGGAAGGAAAATTCCGCCACGCCAACTACATCCGCAATCTGCAGCCCTACATCGTCGACGAGCCGCCGGGCCTTCTGGGTGACGATACCGCGCCCAATCCGTCGGAAGCCTCGCTCGCCGCGCTCGGCTCCTGCCTTGCGGTCGGCCTGCACGCCAACGCCGTGCATCGCGGCTGGATCGTCAACAAGCTCGAGCTCGAGCTCGAGGGCGACCTCAACATCACGGCCGTGTGGGGCACCGGCGATGTCTCCGACAAGCCCGTTGGCTTCACCGACGTGCGCGTCAAGGTCGACATGGAGTGCGAGGGCATCTCGCAGGACGAGATCAACGCGCTGGTCGCCCATGTGAAGAAATGGTCGCCTGTCGCCAACACCTTCACCCGTCCGGTCAATCTCGAGGTCGGCATCTAGGCTGACGGCAACAGGACAAGGTGCGGGAGGCGATCATGGGTTCACTGGCTTTATCGCGGGTCGACGTTTTGGATCAACCCGCACCGTCCATTGCAGGCGAGGTAGCGCGGATCGCGCGCGAGCAGCTCGCGCCGCTCGCCGCCGGTATCGACGACGGCTCGGTCTATCCGGCCGAGGTGCTGCGCGAATTCGGCGCGGTCGGCGCGTGGGGCAGTCATATGCCGCACGAAGGTCCCGCGGATTTGCGCTGCGCCATCCAGGCGATGGCGGCGATCGGCGAGGTCTGCGGCGCTA
Source organism: Bradyrhizobium sp. USDA 3311 (assembly GCF_054062495.1). NCBI lineage: Bacteria > Pseudomonadati > Pseudomonadota > Alphaproteobacteria > Hyphomicrobiales > Nitrobacteraceae > Bradyrhizobium > Bradyrhizobium sp. USDA 3311. The sequence continues at coordinate 4,781,199 of NZ_JBSSFI010000001.1, forward strand.
CGGCGTTCATGGCCTGGTGCCAGAACACGCTGGTCTGGTACGCCGCCAACTCGACCAATATGAAGCTCGCGAGGCGCTTCGGCGATGCCTTCTCGACCGGCCGGGTGCTCGGCGGCACCGGGCTCTCCAATCCGATGAAGAGCTTCTTCGGCATCGAGAAGCTCAAGCTGAAAGGGCGGAAGGTCGAGGGCGGCTACATCGTCCGCGGCGCGCTGCCCTGGGTCTCCAATCTCGGCCCCGATCATTATTTCGGCACCATCTTCCAGTGCGAGGACGATCAGGGCATCGCAAGTGGCGAGCCCGGGACTGTGATGTTTCTGGCCGATTGCTCGGACCCTGCGATCACACTCACGCCATGCAAGCCGTTCCTCGCCATGGACGGCACCGGTACCTATGGCGTGCAGTTCCGCGACGTCTTCGTGCCGGATGAGCTGATCCTCGCCGATCCCGCAGGTCCCTTCGTCAAGAAGATCCGCGCCGGCTTCATCCTGCTCCAGGCCGGCATGGCGCTCGGCGTTATCAGGGATTGCATCAACATCATGGACGAGGTCGGCGGTCCCCTCGGCCACATCAACCGTTATTTGCCGCAGCAGCCGGTGCACTTCCGCGACCTCGCCGCCGAGCTCGAGGCCGAGACCATGGCGCTGGCGCGCGATCCCTACAACGAGGAGGAGACCTATTGGCGCAAGGTGATCGCGCTCCGCCTGCGCGCCGGCGAAGCCAGCGTCGCGGCGGCGCATGCGGCGATGCTGCATTGTGGCGCGCGCGGTTACCTCAAAAGCCACCGCGCGCAGCGACGCCTGCGCGAGGCCTATTTCGTCGCGATCGTCACGCCTGCCACCAAGCAGTTGCGCAAGATGCTCGCCGATTCCTGATCTTTGCGAGTCCACCCGAAGACCCCCAACCTCAACGGAGAGGCTGCCATGACTGACGTTCTGATCACTGCCGTCGAACTCGCCGATCTCTTGAAGCTAGAGCCGTGTGTCGTCATCGACACCCGCAATCCCGATGCCTACGCCGCCGGCCATCTGCCCAATGCCGTCAACGTGCATGAGATCTTCACGTTCCTCGCGACCTCGACGCCTGAGGGCATGGCGGAGCTGAAGACAAAATTCGCCGACGCGTTCGGCGCCGCCGGTCTCTCCGGCAAGGAGACGGCCGTGATCTACGAGCAGTCGATGAACTCGGGCTTCGGCCAGTCCTGCCGCGGCTATTACCTGCTCACCATGCTCGGCTATCCCAAGGTGAAGGTGCTGCATGGCGGCTTCGATGCGTGGTCGGCCGCGGGCTTCCCGGTGACGAAGGACGTGCCGACGCCGGCGAAGGCGTCGTTCGCGATCGTGCCTGAGGCGGGCGAGATCCTGATCGATGCGAAGACGATGCTTGGCGCCGTCGGCAAGCCCGGCATCGCCATCCTCGACGTGCGCGATGTCGACGAGTGGATCGGCGACAGCTCGTCTCCTTATGGAAAGGATTTCTGCCCGCGCAAGGGCCGCATCCCCGGCGCGGTGTGGCTGGAATGGTACCGCATGATGAAGCCGACCGCCGAAGGCCCGCGCTTCAAGTCCAAGGACGAGATCCTGGCCGAATGCGCCACCGTCGGCATCTCGCAGACGACGCCGGTCTATCTCTACTGCTTCAAGGGGGCGCGGGCCTCGAACACGTTCCTGGCGCTGAAGAACGCCGGCGTGAAGGACGTGCGGATGTATTTCGGCTCCTGGAACGAATGGTCGCGCGATCCGTCGCTGCCGATCGAGCAAGGGCTGCCGATCGCATCCGAGGTGACGACCAAGGCGGCGTGAGCGTCGCTAACCGAAGGCCCGCGGACGGGGCGCGATCCCCAGCGCCTTGATCCGCGAGGCCAGCGTGGTCGGCTTGATATCAAGCATCTCCGCCGCGCCGCCGGGGCCGAACACCTTTCCCGCGCAGGCCTCGAGCGCGGCGAGAATATTGGCGCGCTCGTGATCGCGCATCTCCGCTGACGTCATGACCGCGGGCCGCGCATCGGCCTTCTGGCGCGCGGTGCCGGCCGGAGCTGGCGCGCCGGAGGTATCAGGCAGGTCGATGCGCAGGCGGCCGTTCTGCGACAGGATCGCGGCGCGCTCGATCACGTTCTGCAATTCGCGGACATTGCCGGGCCAGTCGTAGCGCGTGAGCCGCCGGGCATCGCCTTCCGACAGGCGCAAATTCGATTTCAGCGCCTTGCCCTCGCGCGTCAGAAAATGCTGGGCGAGCAGGGGAATGTCCTCGCGCCGCTCGCGCAAGGGCACCGTCTCGATCGGAAACACGTTGAGGCGGAAATAGAGGTCCTCGCGAAAACGTCCGCGCTGGACCTCCTGCTTGAGGTCGCGGTTGGTCGCGGCGATGACGCGGACGTCGACCGCGCGGGTGCGCTCCTGGCCGACGCGCTCGAAATTGCCTTCCTGCAACACGCGCAGCAGCTTGCCTTGCAATTCGAGCGGGATCTCGCCGACCTCGTCGAGGAACAGCGTGCCGCCGTCGGCGAGCTCGAACCGGCCGATGCGGTCGCGCGTCGCGCCGGTGAAGGCGCCGCGGACATGGCCGAAGAACTCGCTCTCGAACAATTCGCGCGGGATCGCGGCGCAGTTGACGCGGATCAGCGGCCGGTCGCTGCGGGTGGAATCCTCGTGGATGGCGCGGGCGATCAGCTCCTTGCCGGTGCCGGACTCGCCGGTGATCATCACCGCCGCGGTGGTCGGCGCCACCAGCTTGACCTGGCGCAGCGTCTTCTGGATCGCCTCGCTTTGACCGATGATGCCGCGCGGATTGGTCTCGATGCGGATTTCTTCCTGGAGATAGGCGTTCTCGAGCTCGAGCCGCTCACGCAGGCGGTCGACCTCGGTGAGGGCTGCGTGCAGCTTCTCGTCGGCCTCGCGGCGCTGGCTGACGTCGCGAAACACCACGACGGCGCCGACCACGACGCCGCGGTCGCGGATCGGGGTGGAGGTGTATTCGACCCAGGCCGGCGAGCCGTCCTTGCGCCAAAACACCTCGCCGTCGACCTGATGCACGGCGCCGTCGCGGAACGCCGCGTAGATCGGACAGTCATGGTTGTGATAGTGCCGGCCATCGTGATGGGTGTGGTGCACGATCGGGTGGATCTCCTTGCCGACCAGCTCCTCGGCGGTCCAGCCCAGCATGCGTTCGGCCGCGGGATTGACGAAGGTGGTCTTGCCTTCCGCGTTCACGCCATAGATGCCTTCGCCGGCGGCGCGCAGGATCAGCTGGTTCTCGCGCTCGATGTCCTGGAACACCCGCTCGACCCGCTGCCAGGTCGAGATGCCGCTGCGCATGTGGTCTTCGGCGGCGGCATCGACATTGCGGCGCCGGCGCGCGTCGAGATCGGTCAGGGTGAGCTGCACCAGCGTGCGGCCGTCATGGGGCAGCACGCAGCCGGCATATTCCAGTCGGAGATTTTGTCCGGTGGCATGGCGAGGGGTGAGCGCCGTGGTCCAGTAGGCGCCCTTGTGCAGCACGGCCTGGGTGAACACGGTCAGGGCCGGAAGCTCGCCGGCGTGCAGGGTGCTCGCCCTGGTCTGCCGCAGCAGCGCGCGGTCGTAGCCGAGCAGGGCGCAGGCGGCCGGATTGGCGTCGATGATCTGGTCGGCATAGGGATCGACCAGCAGCGTGGCCTCGACCGAGGACTCGAACGCGGCGACGCGCGGGTCGAGGGCCTCGGAGGTATCATCGGGAGCGAACATCTGCGTCGTCGCCATTACGAAATCTCGTGATTGAACTACGAATTCTCGTGTATCACGAATTTTCGTAGCGACCAAGTGTGATGAAAAGTGCTGCGTCATCAAGGCACTGGACGGCCGAAAGGTGGTGGCATGCTCTTTGCGTAATTGCTCCTGCAATGACGCGCAGGAGGTCCGATGTCCACGTTCGACAATCCGTTTGATCCCAATCGCAACCTTCGAGCCGGCTGTGCCTGCGGCCAGCACCAGTCCGCGGCGGAGCACGAGCAGGCCACGGCGTTGCGCTGCTCGCAGATCGAGAGTGAGGAGAAGCGCTACGAGGGCGTCGTCGCCTCCGCCGTGATGCGCGCGATGTTTCCGCAGGACGTGGTCCGGCGCGCCTTCCTGAAATCGGTCGGCGCATCGACCGCACTCGCCGCACTGTCGCAGTTCTTCCCGCTTCAGACCGCGACCGAGGTCTTCGCGCAGGCCGGCACGCCGGAGAAGAAGGACCTCAAGGTCGGCTTCATCCCCATCACCTGCGCGACGCCGATCATCATGGCGGCGCCGATGGGCTTCTATGCCAAGCACGGCCTCAATGTCGAAGTGGTGAAGACCGCCGGCTGGGCCGTGATCCGCGACAAGACCATCAACAAGGAATACGACGCAGCTCACATGCTGGCGCCGATGCCGATCGCGATCTCGCTGGGGCTTGGCGCCAACGCGATTCCGTTTGCAGTGCCTGCGATCGAGAACATCAACGGGCAGGGCATCGTTCTGGCGACCAAGCACAAGGACAAGCGCGATCCGAAGGACTGGAAGGGCCTGAAATTCGCGATCCCCTTCGACTACTCCATGCACAATTATCTGCTGCGCTACTATCTCGCCGAGCACGGGCTCGACCCCGATACCGACGTGCAGTTGCGCTCGGTGCCGCCGCCGGAGATGGTCGCGAACCTCCGCGCCGACAACATCGACGGCTTCCTCGCGCCCGACAACATCTGCCAGCGCGCGATCTATGACGGCGTCGGCTTCATGCACCTGCTCTCGAAGGAGATCTGGGACGGCCATCCCTGCTGCAGCTTTGCCGCCAGCCGCGAATTCATCGCCACGGCGCCGAACAGCTTTGCCGCGCTGACGCGCGCCATCGTCGATGCCACCGCCTACGCGTCGAAGGCGGAGAACCGCAAGCAGATCGCGGAGGCCATCGCGCCCGCCAACTACATCAACGCGCCGGTCACGGTGCTGGAGCAGGTCCTGACCGGCACCTATGCCGACGGCCTCGGCGGCGTGAAGACCGACGCCAAGCGCGTCGATTTCGATCCGTTCCCCTGGCAGTCGTTTGCGGTGTGGATGCTGACGCAGATGAAGCGCTGGGGCCAGATCAAGGGCGACGTCGACTACAAGGCGGTGGCCGAGCAGGTGTATCTGGCGACGGATACCAAGAAGCTGATGACCGAGATGGGCCTGTCGCCGCCGGCAACCGCCTACAAGTCGTTCGCGGTGATGGGCAAGACTTTCGATCCGGCAAAGCCCGAGGATTACCTCGCGAGCTTCAAGATCAGGAAGGCGTCGTGATGGGCCGTGCGCTCTCTTCACCTCTCCCCGCTTGCGGGGAGAGGTCGATCGCGAAGCGATCGGGTGAGGGAGACTCTCCGCGAGTCCAACTCTCACCTCCCTTGCGGAGGGCCCCCCTCACCCCAACTCTCTCCCCGCAAGCGGGGAGAGGGAGATGAGCACCAACCTCCGCCTCCGCGCCGGCCTCGTCTCGATCGTGCTGCTGGCCGCGTTCCTCGGCATCTGGCATCTCGCCACGCGCTCGACGGCGCCGGTCGCGACGATGAGTCCGGAATATGCCAAGCTGATGGGCCTGACCGCGACGCAGGGCAAATCCGCCATGCCAGGGCCGCTCGATGTCGGCGCAAAGCTCTGGGAGCACGTGAGGAGGCCGTTCTACGACAACGGGCCCAACGACAAGGGGCTCGGCATCCAGCTTGCCTATTCGATCGCGCGGGTCGGCACCGGTTATCTGCTCGCCGTGCTCGTCGCCATTCCACTCGGCTTTTTGATCGGCATGTCGCCGTTGCTGAGCAAGGCGCTCGACCCCTTCATCCAGGTCTTGAAGCCGATCTCGCCGCTCGCCTGGATGCCGCTGGCGCTCTACACCATCAAGGATTCCTCGATCTCGGCGATCTTCGTGATCTTCATCTGCTCGATCTGGCCGATGCTGCTCAATACCGTGTTTGGCGTTGCCAGCGTGCGCAAGGAATGGATCAACGTCGCGCGCACGCTCGAGGTCGGCACCATCAGGCGCGCCTTCACGGTGATCCTGCCCGCAGCGGCGCCGACGATCCTGACCGGTATGCGCATCTCCATCGGCATCGCCTGGCTCGTGATCGTCGCGGCCGAAATGCTCGTCGGCGGCACCGGCATCGGCTATTTCGTCTGGAACGAGTGGAACAACCTCTCGATCACCAACGTCATCATCGCGATCCTCTTGATCGGGATTGTCGGCATGCTGCTCGACCAGATCCTCGCGCGCTTCACGCGCATGGTCACGTTTCCGGAGTAGGGGCCGATGACCGACAAATTCATCTCCATCGAAGGCATCGCAAAACGCTATCCGGGTGCGGGCGGTGCCACGACCACCGTGTTCGAGAATCTCTGGCTGTCGATGCCGCGGGGCGAGTTCTGCTGCGTGATCGGCCATTCCGGCTGCGGCAAGACCACCGTGCTCAACATTCTCGCCGGCCTCGATGCGCCGAGCGAGGGTGCGGTTATCGTGGACGGGCAGGCGATCTCGGGCACCAGCCTCGACCGCGCCGTGATCTTCCAGAGCCACGCGCTGCTGCCCTGGCGCACCGTGCTCGGCAACGTCGCCTATGCCGTGAGCTCGAAATGGCGGAGCTGGGATCGGGCGAAGGTCAAGGCGCGTGCGCAGACCTTCATCGATCTCGTGGGCCTGACGGGTTCGGAGCACAAGCGTCCCTCGGAACTCTCCGGCGGCATGAAGCAGCGCGTCGGTATTGCCCGTGCGCTCTCGATCACGCCGAAGATGATGCTGATGGACGAGCCGTTCTCGGCGCTGGACGCGCTGACGCGCGGCACGCTTCAGGACGAGGTGCGGCGCATCTGTCTGGAGACCGGGCAGACCGCGTTCATGATCACCCACGACGTGGACGAGGCGATCTATCTCGCCGACAAGATCTTCCTGATGACCAACGGGCCCGGCGCGGTGCTGGCCGAGGTCGTTGAAAATCCGCTGCCGAAGGATCGCGGCCGCACCGATCTGCATCGCCATCCTCTGTACTATGCGCTGCGTAACCACATCATCGATTTCCTGGTGACGCGCAGCAAGACATTCGCGGCCGAGAAGCCCGATCACGATCCGCGCAACGTGCCCGTGGTGCATATCGGCAAGCGCGGACTGACGGTCGCAACTGGCGGCGAAGAGCAACGACAGACTTGGACACCCGGGACCAGTCCCGGACTCACTGCCTAAAAAGGAGATCCTGACATGAAACGCGAAGACCTCACCGAGAAGCTGCTCGACATCAAGCGCGAGAAGGGCTGGAGCTGGAAATACATTTGCGAGCAGATCGGCGGCTATGCGGAGGTGCTGATCGTCGGCGCGATCCTCGGCCAGATGAAACTGACGAAACCCCAGGCCGCCAACGCCGGCGAGCTGTTCGGCCTGTCGAAGGCCGAGACCGCGATGCTCAACGAGGTGCCGATGCGCGGCACTGGCACGCCGATGCCGCCGACCGATCCCTTGATCTACCGCTTCTACGAGATGGTGATGGTGAACGGCCCGGCCTGGAAGGCGCTGATCGAGGAGGAATTCGGCGACGGCATCATGTCGGCGATCGACTTCGACATGGGGATCGAGCGCGTCGCCAACCCCAAGGGCGACCGCGTCAAGATCACCATGAGCGGCAAGTTCCTGCCGTACAAATATTACGGCGCCAGCGGCAACGTGCCGGAGTACGGCTTCAAGGAGGGGTGATCTCCCGCTCCGTCATTCCGGGACGATGCGAAGCATCGGACCCGGAATCTCGAGATTCCGGGTTCGGTCCTCACGGACCGCCCCGGAATGACTACGAGTGTGGGACGCGCGCGGCGCTACTTCCCCGCTTTCACCTCGGCCGCGGCCACAGCGAGCAACTCGCTCATCTTGGCGCGAATCGCCTGCTCGGTGACGACGACGCTCTTGGTGGCGAAATCGGCCATGAGCTTGCGCAGGACGTCGGCGTCGCCAGCTTCCTCGAAATCGGCCGCGACCACCTCCTTGGCGTAGGCCGTGGCGGCTTCCCCTGATATGCCGAGCTTTTCCGCGGCCCACAGCCCGAGCAGCCGGTTGCGGCGGGCCTCCGCCTTGAACTTCTGCTCCTCGTCGAGGGCGAACTTCTTCTCAAAGCCTTCCTCGCGCTTGTTGATCTCGCTCATGCCTTTTCCAATTCCCTGCTGACTGGACCCGGCGGCCCTCGTTGCGAGAGCCCCGGCGCATGCCTAGATAAGGAGCACGAATCGGCAAGACAACGGGCCGTTAAGCCGCAGGCAAAACGGTATAAGTTGGTGCCGGACGGCCGGATCGATTGTGCTCGGACAGCCAATCGGATAGGTTGCCTAAAGGCTTGGTTCCCGTTCTGTTTCTACGGGTTCCCGGCCGTTCACGGCAGCTCCGCTGTGGGTCGTAATCCTAGTCAACCGGAGCACACCAAATTCATGGATTTCAACAAAACACGGTACATCCCAATGAGCCGTCGGCGTCGCATTTATGAAGGCAAGGCAAAGGTTCTTTACGAAGGCCCGGAGCCCGGTACCCTGATCCAGCACTTCAAGGATGACGCCACCGCGTTCAATGCGAAAAAGCATCAGGTGATCGAGGGCAAGGGTGTCCTCAACAACCGGATCTCGGAGTACCTGTTTCAGCACCTCAACGACATCGGGGTGCCGACCCACTTCATCCGCCGCCTCAACATGCGCGAGCAGTTGATTCGCGAGGTCGAGATCGTGCCGCTGGAAGTGGTGGTGCGGAACGTTGCCGCCGGCTCGCTGTCGCAGCGCCTCGGCATCGAGGAGGGCACGCAGCTGCCCCGTTCGATCATCGAATTCTACTACAAGAACGACCAGCTCAACGACCCCATGGTGTCGGAAGAGCACATCACCGCCTTCGGCTGGGCGACGCCCCAGGAGATCGACGACATCATGGCGCTCGCCATCCGCGTCAACGACTTCCTCACCGGCCTCTTCCTCGGCATCGGCATCCGCCTGGTCGACTTCAAGATGGAGTGCGGGCGGCTGTTCGAGAACGAGATGATGCGGATCATCGTCGCCGACGAGATCTCGCCGGATTCCTGCCGCCTGTGGGACATCAAGTCGAACGAGAAGCTCGACAAGGATCGTTTCCGCCGGGATCTCGGCGGGCTGCTAGAGGCCTATACCGAAGTTGCAAAACGCCTCGGCATCCTCATGGAGAACGAGCGTCCGGCGGGCTCCGGCCCGGTGCTGGTGAAGAGCTAAAGGGGTTTTCGACGTGAAGGCACGTGTCACCGTTACCTTGAAAACGGGCATCCTCGATCCGCAAGGCAAGGCGATCGAAGGCGCGCTGAAGTCGCTCGGCGTCGACGGCGTCGCCAGCGTCCGCCAGGGCAAGGTGTTCGACATCGAGCTCGCCGGCGCCGACAAGGCAAAGGCGGAGGCGGCGCTGAAGGAAGCCGCCGACAAGCTGCTGGCGAATACCGTGATCGAGAACTATCGGGTCGAGATCGTTTAGCCCGGTTGCAAACCCCATGGTGAGGGGGCGCGCAAGCGCCGTCTCGAACCATGCAGGCCCGGCTCTCGCACCTCGGCCTCCATCCTTCGAGACGCGCGCAGGGGGCGCGCTCCTCAGGATGAGGAGCTACATTGGTCGTGTACGTTCGCGCTCACAGCCACCCGACGCGGCGGAAGCGCCAGTACAACCCGAGGCAGGCGAGCGCCATTAATCCCAGCACGATGAAGTAGCCGTATTCCAGCTGTAGCTCCGGGATGTACTTGAAGTTCATCCCGTAGATGCCGGCGACTGCGGTCGGGACGGCCAGGATCGCGAGCCACGAGGCGAGCTTCTTGGAGACCGCCGTCTCCTGCGCCTGGCCCACCAGCAGGCTCGCTTCGAAGGCGAAGGCCAGCACCTCGCGCATGGAATCGATGCGCTCCTGGATGTTCCTGACGTGGTCGGTGACGTCGCGGAACAGCGGTTGCATTGTCGCGCGCACCATCGCCAGCTCGTCATGCTCCAGACGGCGGCAGACCTCCACCAGCGGGCCGATCGCATTCCTGAGCCGCAGCAGGTCGCGGCGCAGCATGTAGAGCCGCTCGATCTGCGCCTTGCTGATCGGCTTGGAGAGCACGTCGTCCTCGATGCCCTCGACCTCATCGTGGATGCTCTCGAGCACCGGCGAGTAGTTGTCGACGATGAAGTCGAGGATGGCGTAGAGGATGTAGTCCTCGCCGCGCGCGAGCGCCCGCGGGCAGCTTTCGCAGCGCTCGCGTACCGGCGTGTAGGAGGTCGAGGCGCCATGGCGCACCGAGACCAGATAGCCTTCGCCGACGAAGATGTGCGTCTCGCCGAAGGCGATCCGGCCCTCGATCAGCTGCGCCGTCCGCGCCACGATGAACAGGGCCTCGCCGTATTGCTCGATCTTGGGCCGCTGATGGGCGTGGGCGGCGTCCTCGATCGCGAGATCGTGCAGGTCGAACTGCTTCTGCACGGCGCCGAGCAGGGCCGTGTCCGGCTCGTGCAGCCCGATCCAGACCACGTGGCCGGGCTTGGCCCGCCAGCTCGAGGCCTCGCTGATGGCGATGTTGGCGACGCGCCGGCCATCGACATAGGCACCCGCGGCGACGACGCCCTCAGTGGACACCGGCTGGGAGGAGGATGCAGGCAGCGACGGGACGTTCATGGCTGCAATCCCGGGCAAAATCGTCAGGCAAAAGCGCCGTGGCTATGGCCTGTGTACAAGGCCGTCCGGCGAGGCTAGCACTGGTAAAATCCCCGTCAAATGGCTATGTCTCTGCACGAATTGGCCCTTCGGCCAGCCCGATTCCCGTCACCGTCGGAACCCCTGCCATGAAAGCCGCCATCCTCGTCTTTCCCGGAATCAACCGCGAGCGTGACATGGCGCGCGCGCTGAGGCTGATCTCGGGCAGCGAGCCCGCGATGGTCTGGCACGCCGAGACGTCGCTGCCTGCGGGCACCGATCTCGTGGTCGTGCCGGGTGGGTTCTCCTATGGCGATTACCTGCGCTGTGGCGCAATCGCCGCGCGTGCGCCGGTGATGGATGCTGTGCGCGACTATGCGGCGAAGGGCGGTCTCGTGCTCGGCGTCTGCAACGGCTTTCAGATCCTCTGCGAATCCGGCCTGCTGCCCGGCGTCTTGATGCGCAATGCGCGGCTGAAATTCATCTGCCGCGACGTGCATCTGCGCGTCGAGCGTTCCGACACGCCGTTCACCCGTGGCTACAATGCCGGCCAGGTGATCCGCGTGCCCGTCGCCCATGGCGAGGGCAATTACGAGGCGGACGAAGAAACCATCAAGCGGCTCGAAGGCGAGGGGCGCGTGCTCTACCGCTATTGCTCGGCCGAGGGCGTGGTCGACGAGGCCGCCAACATCAACGGCGCGGCGCATTCCATCGCCGGCATCGTCAACGACAAGGGCAATGTGCTCGGCATGATGCCGCATCCGGAAAACCACGTCGAAGACATCATGGGCTGCACTGACGGCCGCGGCCTGTTCGCCGGTCTCGCCCAGCATCTGGAAAAGGCCGCGTGATTTCACCCGTGTTGAAGCGGCTGTCGGTCGCTGCCGCCGTCGCTGCGTTCGCTACGGCCGCGTTCGCCCAGGACTTCCCCAAGCGTCCGATCACCATGATCGTGCCGTTCGCGGCCGGCGGCACCTCGGACGTGATCGCGCGCACCGTCGCCGAGCAAATGAGCGTCGCGCTCGGCCAGACCATCGTGATCGAAAACGTTGCGGGTGCCGGCGGTTCGACCGCGCTGGCACGTGCCTCCCGCGCCGAGCCCGACGGCTACACGATTGCGATCGGCAATGCCGGCACCAATGCCGCGACCTACACGATCTATCCGAAGCTGCCGTTTACGCCGGACTCCTTCGTGCCGATCGCGATGGTGGCGAAGACGTTCGGCATCATCGCCGTGCGCAAGGATTTTCCGGCGAAGGACCTCAAGGAGTTCATCGCCTACGCCAGGGCCAATCCGGCCAAGATCAATCTCGGCCATGCCGGCGTCGGCTCCTCGAACTATTTGATCTGCAAGAGCTTCGTCACCGCCGCCGGGATCGACGCGACGCTGGTCGGCTATCGCGGCGCAGCCCCTGCGCTGACCGATGCGATCGGCAGCCAGATCGACGGCGTCTGCGACGCGGCGGCCTCGGTCTCGCAGTCGATCAACGAGAAGCTGGTGAGGGGACTCGTGGTCGGCTCGACCGTACGGCTCGCGACGTTGCCGGACCTGCCGACGTCGTCTGAAGCCGGGCTGCCGGAGTTCGAGGCGCAGGGCTGGAACGGCCTGTTCGCGCCCAAGGGCACGCCGCCGACCGTCATCGCCAGGTTGAATGCGGCGGCGCGCACCGCGGTCGAGACCGATGCGGTGAAGAAGCGCTTTGCCGACCTGTCGACCGTCGCGCCCGACGACAACGAGCATACGCCGGAGCTGCTTCAGCAACTGGTGACGCGCGACGTCGAGAAATACCGGAAGATGCTGGCGGACGACGCCAAGCAATAGCGCCTTGCGCTAGCGCCGCTTCAGCCGCTCCGCCGGCACCGTCATCGCGGCGACGCCGGCCATGACCAGCAGCAGGCCCAGCGCCAGGTTCGAGGGCACGCTTTCGCCGAGCAGCAGCACGGAAAGGCCGACGCCGATCGGGATGCGCAAATAGCCTTGCGCGTTCGTGGTAAGCGTGCCGAGCCGGCCGAGGCAGACGTAGAACAGCATCAACCCCAACGCGCTGGAGACGATGCCCATGACGATGGTGGCGACGATCGCCTGAAACGTCGGGTGCAGCGTCCAGGGCTGGTCGATGATCAGCGAGGGCGGGAGCAGGATGAGGCCGCCGAACAGCAGCGAGCCGGCCGCCACCACCATCGGGTCGTAGTCGGATAGCCGGAGGCCGAAGATCGTCGCGCAGGCAAAGGAGATGGTGGCGAGCAGGATCGCGATCTCCGCGACGATCTCGCGGCCGAAGCCGCCGAGCGCATCGAGGCCGACGATGGCGACGGTGCCGGCGAGGCCGAGGATCGCGCCCGCGAGCTTCAACAGCGTGGCCGGCTCGTGCCGCGTGATCAGCGAGGTGATCAGGAAGGCGAAGATCGGCGTGGTCGAGGCCAGCACCACCGTGTTGGACGCCGGCACATATTGCTGCGACCAGGTGATGACCAGGAACGGGAAGGTCGAGTTGATCAGCTGCTGGGTTGCGAACAGCTTCCAGGCCTTCGCATCGGTCGGGATCCTGACGCCGCGTATCCACAGGATCGCGAACAGGAAGGCGGCCGCGATCAGCGAGCGCGCCGAGATGAAGGTGATGGGCGGAATCGTGTCCAGCGCGAGCTTGGCCAGCGGATAGGTGGAGCTCCAGCAGCAGGCGAGCGCGAACAGCAGCGCATAGTCGCGCCAGCTGCGTGCGCCGGTGGCGGCCATGGACGACAGCGGCGTTGATGCGGACGCCGTCGTGCGACCCGCCCCCGATGTGCTCTGCGGCACCTTGTTCTTGCTCCCCGGCGCGACCGCGCCTCTCGCAAGTCTGGGCGAGGGGGCGCCAAAAGGGAAGGCGTCGAGCTATGCGTTTGGCTGAGGGAGCGACTTCCGCTTGGCCCGCTTGATCGTCCCGGAAAAGGTGAACAGAAGGCGCTCGCCGGAGGCCATCTGCCCGCGCAGGAAGATCAGCGAACCACCGGCGCGGGTGACCTCGCCGGTGCACTCGATCAGCTCGCCCTCATGCCCGGCATCCAGGAACTCGCAGGCGAAATTGACCGTCACGCCGCGGCCGTTCAGCGCGTTCCGGCCGATCGCGAACAGGCAGTAGTCGGCGAAGGCCATGAAGCAGCCGCCATGGACGTTGCCGGAGCCGTTCAGGTGCTTCTTTTCGACCCGGAAGGCGCAGCGGACGCTGCCGTCCGCTTCCAGGCGGTGCCAGAAGGGGCCGATATGGTTCTCAAAGCTGTCCCTGATCCAGGTCTGCCAGCCCTTGAACTCACCCTCGGTCGCGACATGCAGCTCGGGGCGGGGCGGGGCAGCCATTTTGGTCAATTCGTGCAAGGAAATGGGCCTTCAATTGCGGGTCTTCAGCCCTTAAATCCGATCCGTCCGCGCCGTGCAATTCCCGTTCCCGCACCCCTCGGCCGCAAAACGTGGGACAGTGGGAAAATGCGCCATAAAGGGCTTTTCGCGAGGCCCCGATCTTCCTAAGAACGGCAAAACGCCGTCGAAAGCCCCGAATCCATGAAGAACGAACCCAAGATCACCCCCGAACTGGTTGCCGCCCACGGGCTCAAGCCCGACGAGTACGAGCGCATCCTGAAGCTGATCGGGCGGGAGCCGACCTTCACCGAGCTCGGCATCTTCTCGGCGATGTGGAACGAGCACTGCTCGTACAAATCCTCGCGCATCCATCTCCGCGGCCTGCCGACCAAGGCGCCCTGGGTGATCCAGGGCCCCGGCGAGAATGCCGGCGTGATCGACATCGGCGACGGCCAGGCCGTGGTCTTCAAGATGGAGAGCCACAACCACCCGAGCTACATCGAGCCCTACCAGGGCGCAACCACCGGCGTCGGCGGCATCCTGCGCGACGTCTTCACGATGGGCGCACGGCCGATCGCCTGCCTCAATGCGCTGAGCTTCGGGGCGCCCGAGCATGCCAAGACCCGGCATCTGGTCTCCGGCGTGGTCGCCGGCGTCGGCGGCTATGGCAATTCCTTCGGCGTGCCGACGGTCGGCGGCCAGGTGCGCTTCCACACCCGTTATGACGGCAACATCCTCGTCAACGCGATGGCCGTGGGCCTCGCCGATGCCGACAAGATCTTCTATGCGGCCGCCTCCGGCGTGAACATGCCGATCGTCTATCTGGGCTCCAAGACCGGCCGCGACGGCATCCACGGCGCCTCGATGGCCTCGGCCGAGTTCGACGACAAGTCCGAGGAGAAGCGCCCCACCGTGCAGGTCGGCGATCCCTTCGCCGAGAAGCTGCTGCTGGAAGCCTGTCTCGAGATCATGGAGAAGGGCTGCGTCATCGCGATCCAGGACATGGGCGCGGCGGGGCTCACCTGCTCTGCAGTCGAGATGGGCGCCAAGGGCGACCTCGGCGTCGATCTCGATCTCGACGCGGTGCCGACCCGCGAGACCGGCATGAGCGCCTACGAGATGATGCTCTCGGAGAGCCAGGAGCGCATGCTCATGGTGCTCAAGCCCGAGAAGGAGAAGGAAGCCGAGGCCATCTTCAAGAAATGGGGCCTCGACTTCGCCGTGGTCGGCTACACCACGCCGAGCAAGCGTTTCGTGGTCAAGCATGGCGGCGACGTCATGGCCGACCTGCCGATCAAGGAGCTCGGCGACGAGGCGCCGCTCTATGACCGGCCGCATGTCCCCTCCGCCGCGCTGCCGGTCGTGCACGCGCGCGAGGTGCCGGCACCGTTGGGCGTAGGTAGCGCGCTGGAGAAGCTGATCGGCACGCCTGACATGTGCTCTAAGCGCTGGGTCTGGGAGCAGTACGACCACGTCATCCTCGGCAACACCATGCAGCGCCCCGGAGGCGATGCCGCCGTGGTGCGCGTGCAGGATGGCCCGAAGGGCCTGGCGCTGACCGTCGACGTCACGCCGCGCTATTGCGAGGCCGATCCGTTCGAGGGCGGCAAGCAGGCGGTGGCGGAAGCCTGGCGCAACATCACCGCGGTCGGCGGCAAGCCGCTCGCGATCACCGACAATCTTAACTTCGGCAATCCTGAACGGCCCGAGATCATGGGCCAGTTCGTTGGCTGCCTGAAGGGCATCTCGGAAGCCTGCCGCACGCTGGACTTCCCGGTCGTCTCCGGCAACGTCTCGCTCTACAACGAGACCAACGGCCGCGCGATCCTGCCGACGCCCTCGATCGGCGGCGTCGGTCTGCTCGACGATTTCACCAAGTCCGCTTCGCTCGCCTTCAAGGCCGAGGGCGAGGCGATCCTCTTGATCGGCGAGACCCATGGCTGGCTCGGCCAGTCGGTGTACCTGCGCGACATCTGCGGTCGCGAGGAGGGCGCGCCGCCGCCGGTCGACCTCGCTGCCGAGAAGCGCAACGGCGACTGCGTGCGCGGCATGATCCATGCGGGCACCGCGACCGCCGTGCACGACCTCTCGGACGGTGGCCTCCTGATCGCGCTCGCCGAGATGGCGATGGCGAGCGGCATCGGCGCAAAGCTGCTGGCGGCACCGACCGCGCTCGTGTCGCAGGCCTATTGGTTCGGCGAGGACCAGGCGCGCTATCTCGTCACCGTACCGGAAACGGAGGCCGGCCGCGTGCTCGCCAAGATGCGCGGCTGCGAGGTGCCCTGCGTGCGGATCGGCACCACCGGGGGCGACGCGATCGCGATCGCCGGCGAAGCGCCGGTAACGATCGATACGCTGCGCACCTCGTTCGAGCGCTGGCTGCCGGAGTATATGGGCGGGAAGGCGGCCTAGCGACGCCATCTCCCCGTCATTGCGAGGAGCGAGGCGACGAAGCAATCCACACTGCTGCCTGCGGTGAGATGGATTGCTTCGCTGCGCTCGGAATGACGATAGGAGGCCGGTGCCGTTTCCTCAAAGCACCTTCGTCGCGCCCGGGATCTGCCGCAATGCTCGCGTCAGCGCCCAGCTCGCCGCGACTGTCAGTACAAACCCGAGCGTGGCCTTGACGACCGCCGGCAGGTCATAGTCGAACAGCCAGTATTGCAGCCACAGTGCGATCGGATAGTGCACCAGGAACATGCCGTACGCGTCGCTCTGCATTGGATCGAGCAGCTTGGCTGAGCCTGATTGCTTGAACCTCTGGAAAAAGGCCAGGATCAGAAACATGATGGCGACGCTGAAGACAGTGAAGCAGATGGCATAGAGCGCTTCATACCAGTCCGGCAACGGCGACGGGTTGCCCAGGATTTCGCGCTTGATGAAGATCAGCACCCACAAGAGGCAATAGGGAACGATCGCCAGTACCATCCAGTCCCAGCTGACCCTCGCCATCCGGCCGTCTGCAGCGAGCAGCCCGCGATCCATTTGCGCAACGCCGATGCCGGCACCGAAAAAGAAGTAGGTCGCGTAGAGCATCACGCGCCCGTGCTGGACCGAGAACGGCCCGAACTCGAACCAACTGCCTGCTCCGAAGTGAACCCGCCCGGGAATGTAGAACGCCGCGGTGACGGCAAGCATGACCGCGAAGAATACGGCGGGCCGACGGCGACCATATAGCGAGAGGCGATTGATCGGATCGAGCAGATTGGGCGACAGCCGGTGCAACAGGCAGGCAACCAGGTCGAAGGCGAACAAGACCCAAAGGAACCAGATCGGCCCGCTCGGCCACGGGCCCTTCGTGACCATATTCCACCAGAATTCCGAAAAGCCGATCTCGGGATGGTGCCGCAGGGAGATCGCGTAATAGGCGAGCGGAATGACCGTAAGGGCGCAGATCGCGAAGGGTAAGCCCAGCCGAAGCAGGCGATCTGCCAAATAGCTCCGCGCTCCCTTCCGGGCGATACCAGACCAGGCGAACAGTCCCGACAGGAAGAAGAACATCGCCATGAAGAAACTGTCGGTGGCGAGCACGATCATGTCGAAGCCGAAGAAGTACTTCGGATCGGTATGACCGAAATAAGTATAGGGGATCACCGCGTGATGCAGCAGCACCACCAGTGTCAGGAAGGTGCGGGCGCGATCGAGCGACACATTGCGCGTCTTGCTCTTCGGCGCGGCGTGAGCCTCCGTACCGATCGTCGCTGAATGTGACATCGTCATCATGGCCGCCCCGGTCTTGCTCCTGTCCCGGCCAGACTGTGCCGCCGGGAACCCGATTCAGCAAGGGCAGTCTGTGCTGCGCCTTGACCCTGCTGTGCCGTTAGGAACCAGTTCCGTGCAGCGAAGTTAGCATCCGCGCATTGGAGGGCCGCGGTGCGGCGCCCAAGTCGGAGTTGGCGATGACGATCCTGAAATGGGCGCTGATCTTTCTCTTGGTCTCGATCGTGGCTGGCGTGCTCGGCTTCACCGGCATCTCGGCCGCCTCCGCCGACATCGCCCGCTTCCTGTTCTACGTCTTCGTCGTGATCTTCCTGGTGCTGCTGATATTGGGGCTCACGATCTTCAGGGCGTAGCTAGATATGTCATTCCGGGGCGGTCCGCAGGACCGAACCCGGAATCTCGAGATTCCGGGTTCGCGTCTGCGACGCGCCCCGGAATGACGCCGCCTCCAGACTACCCCACTTCCTCGATCTTCACCTTGTCCGGATAGAAGGCGAGGTGGCCGGAAATCTCCGTCATCGCGGGGAAGGGCGTTTCATAGGTCCAGATCGCGTTGTCGAGCGTCTTGCCGTCGGCCTTGATGCTGTAATAGCTCGCGTCGCCCTTGTAGGGGCAATGGGTGACACGGTCGGTGCGCTCCAGCAGCGTCATGTTGGCATCCTGTCGCGGTACATATTGCACCGCCGGATATTTGGCCTCCTTCAGCGTCAGCGCCTTGCTGGTCTCGGCGATCACGATGTCGCCCGCCGTGACGCGGACGCGCTTCGGGTTTGGGGTGATGGTGATGGGGTGGTCGGGCCCTGGAAGCTTCATGATTTCACGCCTTTTCGATCAATCTGCCGCGCGCGGCACTTTGTCGTGCCTTTATCCTGATGGGATCAGGGATATAGTGCCTGAGTGCGTGACGTAGAAGGCCGTTCACGCTAAGTTTGGCCCTGCCGGTCCGGGGACCCCGGCAGCGATTCGACGACGAGGCTGATCTCAGCCGAGATAAGGAGCAAGACCCGAATGCCCATGGACGCCCACGATATCGAGGCGATGATCAAGGCAGCGATCCCCGATGCCGAGGTGACGATCCGTGACCTCGCCGGCGATGGCGACCACTATGCCGCGACCGTGATCTCGGAATCCTTCCGCGGCAAGTCCCGCGTCCAGCAGCACCAGATCGTCTATCAGTCCCTGCGCGGCCAGATGGGCGGCGTGCTGCATGCGCTGGCGCTGCAAACCGGGGTACCCGGCACCTGACCTGATCGCAGCGGGGACCGATGATGGCTGCGGACAATCCGCGCGGCGCGATGTTTCGCGTCATCCTGCCGAACCAGCCCAGCCGCGTCACCAATGCCGAGCTGTTCTTCGATCTCGTCTTCGTCTTTGCCGTCACGCAGGTGTCGCACACGCTGCTGCACCATTTCACGCCGCTCGGCGCCGTCGAGGTCACGCTGCTGTTCCTGGCGGTGTGGTGGGTGTGGGTCTACACCGCCTGGGTCACCAACTGGCTCAATCCCGATCTGACGCCGGTCCGAATCCTGATCTTCCTGATGATGCTGGGCGGCCTCGTGCTGTCGACGACGATCCCGACCGCCTTCGATGGCCGCGGTCTCTGGTTCGCGATCGCCTACGCAACCATGCAGGTCGGACGCACCGCGTTCTGGCTGTTCGCAACCCCGCGCCACCGCACGGAAGTGCGGCACAACGCGATCCGCATCCTGGTCTGGCTCTCCGGCTCCGCGATCTTCTGGATTCTCGGCGGCCTCGCGCACGGGGAGGAGAGGCTGTGGTTCTGGATCGTGGCACTGGCGATCGAATACGTCTCGCCCGCCGTGCGATTCTGGGTGCCGAAGCTGGGGTTCTCCTCGGTCGAAGCCTGGGCCGTCGAGGGCGGCCACATGGCCGAGCGCTGCGCCGGCTTCATCATCATCGCGCTCGGCGAGGCCGTCGTCGTCAACGGCGCGACCTTTGCCGAGTTGGAGTGGACCGCGGACAACATCCTGGCCTTCGTCTCGGCGCTCACCGGCGCCATCGCGATGTGGTGGATCTATTTCCACAAGGGCGCGGAGGCCGGCTCCGAGCGCATCTCGAAATCCGCAGAATCCGGCCGGCTGGCGCGGCTCGCCTACACCTATCTGCACATGCCGATCGTCGCCGGCATCATCCTGACCGCGGTGTCGGACGAACTGGTGCTGAAGCATCCGACCGGCCATTCCGACGTCCGCACCATCGTGAGCACGATCGGCGGCCCGCTGGTGTTCCTGGTCGGCACCATCCTGTTCAAGCACGCGATCCGCGGCTTCCTCCAGCTCTCGCACGGCATCGGCATCATCCTGCTCGCGGCGCTGTGGTGGTTCGCGGCGGAGCTCTCGCCGCTATGGCTGTCGGTCGCGACCACGGTGATCATGATTGTGGTCGCGGTGTGGGAATCGGTGTCGCTGGGATCGAAGCCCGAAGAGGCCGAGGAGCACTGAAGCACGGCAGGCCGGAGGGTGTCGTACGTGGCCTCGCGGAGCGGTCCGAGCGCGCGCCTCGTCCTTCGAGACGTACCGCTCCGCGATCTCCTCAGGATGAGGCTAATCGGCCTCGGTGCTCCTCGAAACTGCTGCCGCGCACTCGGTCCTCATCCTGAGGAGCCCGCCCGAAGGCGGCCGTCTCGAAGGATGCGCCGCAGGGAAACCGCCTATATTGAATAGGCCCTCAGGCCGGCTGTCCGGGGGAAGCGGTGAGAGCGTTTAATCCGCAACCTGCAGCGCATGCACCGAGAACATCTTCGCCGCATCCGTCCAGCTCTCGCGCACCCGCCAGCCGGCGCCGTGGGCCAGCGCAGCGAAGCGCTCGAGGCTGTATTTGTAGCTGTTTTCGGTGTGGATGCTCTCACCGGGGCGGAACGAGAAGCTGGTGCCGAGCAGGCGCACGGTCTGGTTCTTCTTGCTGATCAGGTGCATCTCGATGCGGTGCCGCTCGCGATTGTAGATGGCGCGATGGGTGAAGGCGGAGAGGTCGAAATTGCCGCCGAGCTCGCGGTTGATCCGCACCAGCACATTGAGGTTGAAGCGCGCGGTGACGCCGGCCGCATCGTTGTAGGCGTCGTGGAGCACGCGCTCGTCCTTCTCGAGGTCGGCGCCGATGATCATCTGCGCGCCCTTGCCCAGGATCTGGCGCGCGCTCTTCAGAAAAGCCTGCGCCTCATGCGGCTCGAAATTGCCGATGGTCGAGCCCGGGAAGAAGCCGACCTTGGGCATCGATGCGACCGCCTTTGGCAGCTCGAACGGCGTGGTGAAGTCGGCCGCCACCGGATAGATGCCGAGCGAGGGGAAGTCCCGCTTCAGGCCGTTCGCCTGCGCGTTCAAGAAGTCGCCGGAGATATCGACGGGGACATAGGCGGCGAATTGGCAGTGGTTCAGCAGCAGGCGGACCTTCGTGGTCGCGCCGGCGCCGAACTCGACCAGCGCCGCATGCTCCGGAATGATCTTTGCGATCTCGCTGCCGCGCTCCTTCAGGATCGATAGCTCGGTGCGCGTCGGATAATATTCCGGCAGACGCGTGATCGCCTCGAACAGCTCCGAGCCGGTCGCGTCGTAGAAGTATTTCGGCGACAGCTTTTTCGGCTGCTGCGAGAGGTCCTCGATGGCCTCGCGGGCGAAAGCGGTGGTCTGCTCGTCGGGAAGATGGGCTTCGGCCAAAGCGCTGGCGTGCACATTCATGATACTCTCCTGAACGCGCTGTCCGGCGCGCATTGATCGTCGGATGAGAACTAGTTGTAATCGGCGAGCCGCAGTCCCGTGAATTGCCAGCGGTGGTGCGGATAGAAGAAGTTGCGATAAGTAATACGGCTATGCCCCTCCGGGGTTGCAAGCGATGAGCCGCGCAGCACCAGCTGGTTGACCATGAACTTGCCGTTGTATTCGCCGAGCGCGCCTTCGATGGCGCGGTAGCCGGGGTAGGGCGAGTAGGACGACCGTGTCCACTGCCAGACGATGCCGAAGGCATCGTTGAGTTGGCCGGCGCGCGCAGCGACCTCCCACTCCATCTCGGTCGGCAGATGTTTTCCGGCCCAGCGCGCGAACGCATCGGCCTCGTAATAGCTGACGTGGCAGACCGGCGCGTCGGGATCGACCGGCCTGAGGCCGGCGAGCGTCATCACCTGCCAGGCGCCATCGACCTCGCGCCAATGGCCCGGCGCCTGCCAGTCTTCCTTGCTGACCACAGCAAAGCCGTCCATCAGCCACAGCGTTGCGTTCGCGTAGCCACCGTCGCGCATGAAGGCGAGCCATTCGCCATTGGTGACGAGATTGCGTGCGATCTTGACCGGGCCGACGAGGGCGCGATGCGCCGGCTTCTCATTGTCGAAATGAAAACTGTCGTCGACATGGCCGACGGTGTGGATGCCTTCGTTGAGGATCAACCAGTCATCGCCGGTGCGCGTCGCGGATGGAAAGCGCCAGTCCGGATCGTAGGCCGGATAGACCGGATTCTGCGCAAAGGCGTGCAGGATGTCGGTGAACATCAATTCCTGATGCTGCTGCTCGTGATTGAGCCCGACCTCGACCAGTGGCGCGATGGCACGGAGCTTGTCCTCACCGGCCTCGCGGAAGAATTTGACGACCGCCGCATCAACGTATCTGCGATAGGCGCCGACCTCGCTGGCACCGGGCCGGGTGATGTCTCCGCGGTGATTCCGGGCATGACGGGGGCCGGCGCTGACGTAATAGGAATTGAACAGGAAGGCGAAATCCGGGTGGAAGGGCTGATAGCCCGGGCGATGCTCGCCGAGCAAAAACTGCTCCCAGAACCAGGTGGTGTGGGCCCGGTGCCATTTCGCGGGGCTCGCATCCGGCATGGACTGGATCTGCTGGTCCTCGGGCGACAGCGGCGCGGCCCGGCGCTCGGTCTCGTTGCGGACGGCGAGAAAGGCGTCCTGAAGCCGCTGGGCGAGCTTGCCTGGGGCGGAGGACGGTGACGAAAGCGGGGCGGGGGCCGTAGCGGAAGCTTGTTTCGTCACGTTTTTCTCCAGACAGGACAAGAGAACGTTGTTGGCGTTGCCCGGTTCCAAAACCAAGGTTCGTCCTAGATAGGGGCTCCGTTACGGTATGAAAGTCCTCCCCGGTGATGATATTCGTGTCATCATGCAATGGCTTCGGGCCTGCCCAGGCCGCTCGCCCAGGGCCTTTTCCCCCCATTTTACTTTGGATGCACAACGGTTTGGGCTACATATATAGGAAGGTATCGGGTTAAATCGGCTGAGCCGGCCCGGAGTGGTTGTTGAGGGCTCCGCCCCAGAAGGACATGGATATGAGCATCGAGGAATTCATCGCCAACGAAGTGAAGTCGAACGACGTGGTTCTGTTCATGAAGGGCACGCCGCAATTTCCGCAGTGCGGTTTCTCCGGCCAGGTCGTGCAGATCCTCGACCACCTCGGCGTTGGCTATAAGGGCCTCAACGTCCTCGAATCCGCAGAACTGCGCAACGGCATCAAGACCTTCTCGAACTGGCCGACCATTCCACAGCTCTATGTGAAGGGCGAATTCGTCGGCGGCTGCGACATTGTCCGCGAGATGTTCCAGGCCGGCGAATTGCAGCAGCTCCTCTCCGAGAAGGGCGTCGCGGTTGCGGCCTAATACGTGACCCAGCTGACGCGCCGGATTGGTGGCGCGGAGTTCGAGGTCATTGTCGCTGACATCACCACACTGAGCGTTGACGCCATCGTCAACGCCGCCAACACGTCGCTCCTTGGCGGGGGCGGCGTCGATGGGGCGATCCATCGGGCCGCCGGGCCCGATCTGGTCGCCGAATGCCGGATGCTCCACGGCTGCAAAACGGGCAACGCCAAGATCACCATGGGCTATCGGCTCAAGGCCGCGCACGTGATCCATACCGTTGGTCCGGTCTGGAATGGCGGCACGCTGGACGAAGACGGTCTGCTCGCCTCCTGCTATCGCCGTTCGATGGAGCTGTGCGGGAAGCACAAGCTGACCTCGGTGGCATTTCCCGCGATTTCGACCGGCATTTTCCGCTTTCCCGCCGACCGGGCGGCGGAGATCGCCGTACGCACGACGATCGAGGCGCTCCCTGCCGCGCCATCCGTTGCGCGCGTGGTGTTCTGCTGCTTCGCCGAGCCGAGCGCCAGGCTCCATGCCAAGGCGCTAGCACGACACAGCAGCCCTTGTGCCTGATGACGCGGTCAGTACACTCCGTCCAGCCATGTTCCGGGGAGGGGATATGATTTCACAGTCTGGACTGCGTGCGCTCGCCTGCGGCGCGCTGATGTCGCTTGGCGCGATGTCGTTCGCACGGGCAGAGGGCACCTACGAGATTCCGGCCGGCGCGCATTTCAATCAGGATAAGCTCGCCAAGGTCAGCGAGTTCTTCAAGAACGAGGTCGCGACCGGCAAGATCGCCGGCGCAACCGTGCTGATCCAGCAGCACGGCAAGCCGGTCTATCACGAAGCCTTCGGCGTGCAGGACGTGGTCAGCAAGGCGCCGATCACCGACAAGACGATTTTCCGCCTGTTCTCGATGAGCAAGGCGATCACGTCCGTCGTCGCGGTGCGACTGATCGAGGACGGCAAGATCAAGCTCGACGATCCTGTCTCGAAATACATCCCGTCCTTCGCCAATGTGAAGGTCGGCGTCGAGAAGAAGGCCGACGACGGCACCAAGTCGCTCGAACTGGTGCCGCTCACGCGGCCGATCACGGTGCTCGATTTGATGCGCCATACCTCCGGCATCACCTATGGCTTCTATGGCGACAGCCTGGTCCGCAAGGCCTATCGCGACGCCAACATCTATGCCGGCGATTTCGACCTCGCCGAGTTCGCCGAGCGCATCGCGAAACTGCCGCTGCACAACCAGCCGGGCGCGCTGTGGCAATATGGCCATTCCACCGACATCCTGGGGCGGGTGATGGAGATCGCGGCGGGCAAACCGCTGACAGACATCATGCGGGAGAAACTGCTCGATCCGCTCGGCATGGTCGATACCGGCTTCTTCGTCACGGCCCCCGAGAAGCAGAAGCTTCTGGCGCAGCCGGTGCTGAACGATGCCGATTTCCGGGTCGGCCGCATCAACGATCCGACGGTGGTCAAGAAGATCCAGTTCGCCAGCGGCGGCATGGTGACGACCATGGCCGATTACGAGCGCTTTGCGCAGATGCTGCTCAATGGCGGCAGCCTCGACGGCAAGACCATTCTCAAGCCCGAGACGTTCAAGCTGATGGTGACCGATCAGGTCGGCCCGGGCTCCGGCGTGGACCGCGACTATTTCTACTTCCCCGGCGACGGTTTTGGCTTCGGCCTCGGCCTTGCGGTCCGCACCGACCCCGGCAATGCCAAGCCGCCGCCGCCCGGCGATCTCGGGGAATTGAAGTGGGACGGCGCCTCGGGCTGCTATTTCGTGGTCGACCCCAAGCAGGACATGTTCTTCGTGCTGCTGGAGCAGACCCCGACCGAGCGCCAGCGCGTGCAGCGGACACTGAAGCAGTTGGTTTATGAAGCCATGGAGAAGTGACATGACCGGGCGCCGCGCGCTGATCGCGGCGCTCGTCGTTCTGGTCGGTGTGGTCGGCGCGAGAGCAGGCTACGAGGGGCGCCCCGCGCACAGCCTCTCGCCTGAAGGCTTGGCAAAAGTCTCCGACTACATCCGCAACGAGGTCGCGACCGGCAAGATACCCGGCGCGATCCTGCTGCTCCAGCAGCACGGCAAGCCGGTCTATTACGAGAATTTTGGCGTCCGCGACGTCGCGACCGAGATCTCGATGAGCGCGGACACGATCTTCCGCCTCTATTCGATGTCGAAGCCGATCACCTCCGTGATGGCGATGATGCTGGTCGAGGAGGGCAAGCTCGCGCTCGACGATCCCGTTTCAAAATACATTCCGGCCTTTGCCGGCATGAAGGTCGGCGTCGAAAAGAGAGCCGAGGACGGCAAGGTCGGGCTGGCGCTGGAGCCGCTCGATCGTCCGGTGACGATCAAGGATCTGATGCGTCACACCTCCGGACTGCCTTATGGCTATTACGGCGGCGGCGCGGTGCGCGAGCTCTATGCCGAGGCCAAGCTCTTCAACCGCAATCTCAGCAATGCCGACTTCGCCGCGAAGATCGCCACGCTGCCGCTGGTCGAGCAGCCGGGCACGGTGTGGGATTACGGCTTTTCCACCGACGTGCTCGGACGCGCCGTCGAGGTGATCTCGGGAAAGACGCTGCTCCAGTTCGAGAGGGAGCGGCTGCTGGGTCCGCTCGGCATGACCGAGACGGCATTCTTCGTCGCCGATCCCGCCAAGTTTCCCCGCATTGCCGAGCCGATGCCGGAGGACCGCAACATCAATCCGACGACGCAGGTCCGCGATATCAGGCGGCCGGCGACCTGGGAGTCGGGCGGTGGCGGGATGGTTGGCACCGTCGGCGACTACGCCCGTTTCGCGCAGATGCTGCTGAACGGCGGCACCTATGACGGCCGGCGCTATCTCAAGCCCGAGACCATTGCGCTGATGGCGTCGGATCATATCGGACCGGAGACCAGAATCGCGCGCGACCAGAACTATTATCCGGGCGCGTCCTCCGGCTACGGCCTCGGCTTTGCGGTGCGCACGTCCGTGCCGGCGGGTACGTCATGGCCACTCGGCGAATATCGCTGGGACGGCGTCGGCGGCACCTTCTTCTTCATCGATCCCGAAGACGATCTGTTCGGAATCTTCATGGTGCAG
Source organism: Bradyrhizobium sp. USDA 3311 (assembly GCF_054062495.1). Classification (NCBI taxonomy): domain Bacteria; kingdom Pseudomonadati; phylum Pseudomonadota; class Alphaproteobacteria; order Hyphomicrobiales; family Nitrobacteraceae; genus Bradyrhizobium; species Bradyrhizobium sp. USDA 3311. The sequence continues at coordinate 4,807,606 of NZ_JBSSFI010000001.1, forward strand.
ACCCCGTCGCAGCGCGGCCGGATCCAGCTGGCGCTGAAGACGCTGATCTATCAGGCGATGGGGCGCTGATCGCGGGCTACGGGACTTACGCCCCGCGCACGATCTCGCGCACGTATCCGATCGTTTCCTCGATCTGGCTCGCATTGACGTCGAGATGCGTGCAGGCGCGGATGCGGCCGTCCATCATCGCGAGCGTCACGCCGCGCTGGCGCAGTGCGGCGACCATCTTGTCGCCGGGGACGCCGGCGCCATCGGGCTTGAAGAACACGAGGTTGGTCTCGGGCTCCTGCACCTCGATGCCTGCGATCTGCGACAGTCCGCGGGCGAGTGCGCGCGCATTGGCATGATCGTCGGCAAGGCGATCGACGTGGTGGTCTAGCGCGTAGATGCAGGCGGCGGCGCAGATTCCGGCCTGCCGCATCGAGCCGCCGAGGCGCTGCTTCCACTGCCAGACCGCGTCGATGAAGGCGCGCGAGCCCGCGAGCACACCGCCGATCGGCGCGCCCAGGCCCTTGGAGAAGTCGATCCAGGCCGAATCCCAGCCAGCGGTCATGTCGCGCGGAGAAATGCCGCTCGCCACCGTGGCGTTGAGCAGCCGCGCGCCGTCCATGTGGGTGACGAGGCCGTGCTGCCTGGCGATCTCGACGATCTCGTCGAGTGCGGCCTTCTTCCAGATCGTGCCGCCGCCGATATTGGCGGTCTGCTCGACGCTGACGACGGTCTGCGGCGGCTGGTAGCGCGTGCGCGGGTGCAGAGCTTTCCGGAACGTCTCCGGCGTGAACTGGCCGTCGGGGCCCTTGAGCTGCGTAACCTGGAAGCCGCCGATCGCGGCATGCGCGCCGCCCTCACGGGCGATGATGTGCGCGGTCTCGTGCGCGAGAATCTCGTCGCCGGGCCGGCAATGCACTAGCGTCGCGGTGACGTTGCACATCGTGCCCGAGGGCATGTACACGGCGGCCTCCTTGCCGAGCAGATCCGCAACGCGCTCGCACAGCGCGTTCACGGTCGGATCGTCGCCGACCTGCTCGTCGCCGACCTCGGCGCGCGCCATCGCCTCGCGCATCGCAGCCGTCGGCTTGGTCTGGGTGTCCGACAGCAGATTGATGCGCACCGGCGGCGCCTTGGGATCGATCGGGGGCGGGGTGTAGAGCATGGCTGGTCTCGTCATTTCCTCTAGTCGAACAATTGCGACGTACTGCGTGCATCGTTTGGGCAGGGCCCGATGACGTGTGCTCAGCCACGGGAACGTTGAGCGACGCGGTGTCGCGCGGCAAGAAGGATGTCGTCTGGCGTGTCCGCTGTGAACATATTGCAATCGGGATGAGCGAACAGCCCCCGATATCGACAGACCTGCTGGTCGCGGGAGAGGGCCGCCCACGCTCGAATCGCCGCTTCAGTCAGCATTGCCGAAGGCAGAGTGTTGGCGAACTGGCCGGCCATCCGAGACATCGATGGCATGCTACCAAACAAAAAGGCCCCGGAAAACCGGGGCCTTTGAACGTTGGTGTGCCGCGTTATCAGCGCGAATAGAATTCGACGACCAGATGCGGCTCCATTTGCACCGGGAACGGCACGTCGGAGAGGCCGGGGATGCGAATGTACTTCGCGGTCATCTTGCCGTGGTCGACGTCGAGATAGTCGGGGGTGTCGCGCTCGGGGAGCTGGCTGGCTTCGAGCACGTGGGCGAGCTGCTTGGAGGCTTCCTTGACCTCGACCACGTCGCCGACCTTGAGCTGGTAGCTCGAGATGTTGACCTTGCGGCCGTTCACCTTGATGTGGCCGTGGTTGATGAACTGGCGCGCGGCGAAGATCGTCGAGACGAACTTGGCGCGGTACACGACCGCGTCGAGACGACGCTCCAGGAGGCCGATCAGGTTCTCGCCGGTGTCACCCTTGAGGCGGCTCGCCTCGACATAGATGCCGTGGAACTGGCGCTCGGAAATGTTGGCGTAATAGCCCTTCAGCTTCTGCTTGGCGCGCAGCTGCACGCCGAAGTCGGAGAGCTTGCCCTTGCGGCGCTGGCCGTGCTGGCCGGGGCCGTACTCGCGGCGGTTCACGGGGCTCTTCGGGCGGCCCCAGATGTTCTGGCCCATACGGCGATCGATCTTGTACTTCGCCTCACTGCGCTTAGTCATCGCGTCCTCTTCGGTTGCATGGTTTGAGGAAACGCGCCCTCCTGTGTGACAGGCCAAAGCCCGGCACCGACAGGTCCGATCCCCAAAGCTTAAGGGAGAGGACCACGGGTCGCGAAACGCTTCGCGGGCCGAAATCGGCCCGCGAGCAGGCGGCTTTTAGGGGAGTTTGGGGTTCGCTGTCAATTCTTTAGCCGTCATTCCGGGGGGAGCGAAGCACCGAACTATGGTGCGCAATTGCGCACCTGAGAATCTCGAGATCCGGGGCTCGGTGCTATCGCACCGCCCCGGGATGACCGCTGCGCGGTCAAGTCCCGACCACCCGGATCGGCTTCGGGCCGGCCGCCCGCAATTCGGCAGCGATTTCAGTGTTAAGGACCTGTTCCAGCCGGGTCAGGACCCGGGCGATGGGGGCGGCGTCGGTGACCCGGTGGTCCCAGCGGATCACGACATGGATGGTCTGGTCGGGCTCGACCACCCCATAGCTGACGATGAAGGGGCCGGGCGTGACGGGATGCAGCTCGCCGCCGCCATAGGCGGCCACCGAGCTCACCGCGAAGCTGCCGAACCAGTTGCCCCGCTGCCGGCCGAAATTGAGCCCGATGGCCCAGGACAGCCGCCGCAGCGGCAGCGGCAGGCGGGTCGCCCGCATGATCTTGCGGAACATGGGAACGTCGTTGATCGGCGCCGTCTTGCCGCGCCGGATCTCGGCATCGACCGCGGCCAGGGAAAGAGCCTCCGGGGCTGCGATTCGCTGCGGCAGCACGCATTCCTCGCCGTCCTCGACCCGCGCGATAGCCACCAGCGCGACACTCTTCGGCAGCTCGTAGAGCATCGGCCAGGGCCATTTGGCGTAGACCGTGCGCAGAATCGGCTCGTCCCTGGCGACCAGGGCGAAGGCCTTGACGAACATCGCAGCCCAGCCGGCGGGCGCCATCGCGCCCGAGCGCGCCTCCAGCAGGGGGCGGATATTGAGCGAACGGGACAGCGAGACGAAGGGCACGTCCATCGACGCGCGCATCAGGTCGCAGATCAGGCGGCGCGGCAGCGAAATGGTCTTGGGCGTCCCGCGCATCGGTCTTTCGGTTCCTGCGGACTAAAATATGTGCAGCGAGCGGGTCGCCCGCTCGCCGCGTGCTCTAGCACGAACCAACCCGCTTAGGGTCGGTCGGTTCGCCGCATCAGGGGGCTGGCGTCGCCAGCGGCTTGGTCTTGTCGTAGACGTAAATACCAATGATTTTCAATGATTTATCGCCGTGGGTCTTGGCGTCGTGGACGACGCCGGCCGGGATCAGATAGGAATCGCCGACCTTCAGGTGCTTGTCAGGCTGGCCTTCGACGAGGAGATCGGCCTCGCCTTCCAGCACATAGCCGGTCTCGATCCCGGGATGGGTGTGACGGCCAGCGGCGCCGCCGGGCGGCACTTCGGCGATGGCGGTCAGGGTCGTGTAGCCGTCCGGGAAATCGGTCTTCTGGAGTGGGGTGCGCTTGATGGCGGGCTGCTGGGCGAAGGCCGCAAAGGCAAGGCCTGCGAAGGACAGAACGAGCAAAGTCTTTTTGAGCATTATTTCCTCCCTGGAAGGGCCGACCCTAGCAGCGCGGCAGTTCCCGGCAAGGTGGCAATCGGCCTGTTCAGCGCCTGATGCCCTCGAACGCCGCCATGATGCCGCGCTGGAACAGCGACCAGTCGAAGCCGAGCGCGATGGCGCGGTAGCCACGGTCGACCAGGGCGTTGGCCTGGTCGGCGGTGCGGGCGACGCCGCCGATCGGCACGCCGCTTCTGAGGATGCCGGCCTCGGCGCGCGCGACCAGCTCCAAGAGCTCCGGATCGTCCATCTGGCCGCGCTTGTTGATGGAGGTGGCGAGGTCGCCGGGGCCGATCACCGCGACGTCGATGCCGGGCGTGGCCATGATCTCGTCGATGCGGTTGACGGCGTCGACATGCTCGATGGTGATCATGCAGATCATCTCGTCGTCGGCGCCGGCCATGTAGTCCGGCATCGACTGGCCCCAGCGGAATGGCGCGTGGAAGGGACCCCAGAGACGATCGCCGCGCGGCGGATAGCGCACGCTGCGCACCGCTTTCTCCGCCTCGCTGCGGTTCGTGATCATCGGAAAATTGATGCCGAAGGCGCCGATGTCCATCGGCGCTTTCGCAAGCCACGGTTCGTTCGCCGCGATCCGCACCAGCGGCGTGCACGGCGTGCCGGTCGTGGCGGCGATCATCGCATGCGCTTCGGTGAGGCCGATCGGCCCGTGCTCGAGATCGACGATGATCCAGTCGAGCGAGCGGGCCATGATCTGAACGGTCTGGACGCTCGGGATGGTCGCGATGGCGCCGAAGGCGGGGCGGCCCTCGCGCCACAATTGGCGGAGACGGTTGAGCGGCGTGGTCTGGACCGACATGAGAAAACCTGCGCGGAGATGACGACGGCGAAGCCTAGCAGCGCGTCGTTGGCGCGGAAAGTCAGGCCAGCGCGCGGCCGCCGAAGAACGGCGTCAGCGTGGCCGAAAGGTCATGCACACGGTTCGAGGTGAAGATCATCTCGGCGCCGGACTGCATGATGCCGCCGATAGCCGGGCCGAGCAGATCCGATACGCGGCGGGCGATGGCGGGTGCCGGGTCGATCCAGTCCACCGGCCAGGGCGCGAGCCTGGTCAGCCGGTCGAGCAGGAGCGGATAATGCGTGCAGGCCAGCACCACCGTGTCGGTACGCGCGCCTGCGTCGGCGGCATCGCCGACGAAGCAGGGGGTGAGCTCGGCGAGGATGTCGTCGTCGCTGATCGGATGGCCGCCGAGTGCGCGCTCGGCGAGCGAGGCGAGTTCGGGCGAGCCGACCAGCGTCACCTCGCATCCCTGCGCGAAGTCGCGGATCAGCGCCTTGGTGTATTCGCGCTTCACCGTGCCCTTGGTGCCGAGCACCGAGACCCGCCGGCTCTTCGACTGCGCACAGGCCGGCTTGATCGCCGGCACCGTGCCGACGAAGGGCAGGGAATAAGCGGCGCGCAGGTGCGATAGGACCAGGGTGGACGCCGTGTTGCAGGCGATGACGACGAGGTCCGGATCATGGGTGCCGATCAGCTCCCCCATCAGCGGCACGACGCGGGCGATGATCTCGTCCTCGCTGTGGTGGCCGTAGGGGAAGAAGGCGTCGTCGGCGACGTAGACGTAATGCGCGTCCGGGCGCGCGGCCACGACCTCACGGAGCACCGTGAGCCCGCCAAGGCCGGAATCGAACACCAGGATCGTCGGGGAATTGGTCACGTCGTTACCTTAAAGCGTCTTGGTTACCATTCGGTTTTTGGGGCGGTTTTGCGGCGGTGGCACCTGGGGCCAATTTTGAACGATTCAATTTCGCGATTGCCGCATGTTCCCGCTATCAGCACGGGTGTTGCACTGCGGACGGGGACATATCCGCAGAATTCCGGGGAGCCGACATGATCAGAAACACCGGTAACGGCTGGGGCAGCGTTTCCCGCTGGCTGCACTGGATTTTGGCGCTGACGATCATCGGTATGATCGGCTTCGGCTGGTGGATGAACCACATCCCGGCGCGGCCCGACCGCTTCTTCTACCGCTCGATCCATGCCGATATCGGCTATGTGATCCTGCTGCTCACGGTGCTGCGCCTGGTCTGGCGCGTCGTCAACCCGACGCCGGCGTTGCCGGCCGACAGCCAGCCCTGGCAGAGGCTGGCCGCCCGCATCAGCCATGGCGCGCTGTATCTCGCCGTGATCGTGGTCATCATGCTCGGCTGGGCGCATTCCGGGGCGCACGCGCCTGATTATTCGGACTTCTTCGGCCTGTTTCACGTGCCGCAATTCACTTCTCCCGACCGTGCGGCGGCGAACGCCTATGAGGACCGCCACATCCTCTTTGCCTATGTGCTGCTCGCCCTGATCGCGGTTCACGTCGTCGCCGCTCTCTGGCACCACTTCATCCGCCGCGACCGTGTCGTGACGCGGATGGTGGCGGACGAGGCGGGGTAGGGCTTTCCCAAACGCGTTGCTCGCAATCCCGTCATCCCCGCGCAACCGCGAAGCGGTTGTCGCTGGAGGCGCGAGGCTTGCGATGCGCACGCATCGCAAGCGGAGCCTCGATGGGTGACGGCGATGCTATGATGCGGCATCACGATCCATCCCACGGCCGCAGGAGGCGCCATGCTCACCGTCCATCATCTCGGCAAGTCGCAGTCCGAGCGCATCGTCTGGCTGTGCGAGGAGCTCGAAATCCCCTATGAGCTCAAGCGCTACGCTCGCGATTCCGTCACCATGCTGGCGCCTCCCGACTACAAGGCGCTGCACCCGATCGGAGCGGCGCCCGTCATCACCGACGGCGATCTCGTGCTCGCCGAATCCGGTGCGATCGTCGATTACATCATGGCCAGATACGGCAATGGGCGCCTCGTGCTCCGCCCGGACGACCCTGATTTTGCGCAGTTTTTGTACTGGTTTCACTTCGCCAACGGCACGCTGCAAGCCGGCATGGGCCGCTTGATGATCCTGAACCGGCTCAGGCCCGCCGGGGACAATCCGATGCTGGTCGCGACCAGAGGGCGCGTCGACCGCGCCTTCGATCTGGTCGACGCGCGGGTTCGTGACGCCGAATATCTCGCCGGCAACACCTTCACCACCGCCGACATCATGATGGGCTTTTCGCTGACCACGATGCGCTACTTCCAGCCCTATGATCTCCAGCGTTGTCCGAACGTGGTGAAATATCTCGGCCGCATCGGTGCGCGGCCGGCCTACCGGCGCGCGATGGAGAAGGGCGATCCCGGCATGGCGCTGCTGCTGAGCTGAGCGGCGGTCACGCGATCCTGTTCGTCGTCGCCGCCCGTTCCGTGGCGAGCTGCTTCTGCAAGCGATCGATGTTTTGCAGCAGGCGCTGGCTGGTCAGCACCAGGAAGTAATAGCCGAACTGCGGGTCCTGAAAATAGATCTCGAGCAGGCGGTCATAGGTGATCGTCAGCACCTGGCCGTCTTCGACGCATTCGATCGTTCCGGTGCGCCGGTTGTCCGGTGTCAGGAAGCCGAGCTCTCCCATGAGAGCTCCGGGCCCGATCTCGACATTGATCTCCTTGACCAGGAATTTTCCGGTGACCGTAAGGAGCATCTCCTTGGCCGGATCGCCCAGTTTGAACAGCGTGTCGCCGCGGCGATATTTGCGCTCGGTCATGAACGGCTTGAGCCACTCGATCGACATGTCGCCTTCGGCCGCATGTCGCGCCTTCTTGACCAGCTTGAGCATCTGCCGCAGGCGAAGAGCGTTGATCGGAAGCAGCAGCAGATAGAGCAGGAAGGTCGAGACGTTGGCGGAGAGCGCGCCGAACACGGCGAAGAATGCACAGCCGACCATGTTGGCGACGCGCAGGGGCACCATGGTCCGCATCAGGAGGGTGGCGACGAAGAAGCCGGCGCCGACCGCGGCGAACAGATTGGCCAGGGTGATGTTTTGGACAAAGATCTCCAGCATCCGATTGAAGATCGCGTCGTAGGTGACGTTGTTGGGATCGAGGCCCATCTGGACCAGGATCTTCGCGATCCTGAGGTTGTCCGTCGCCGCATCGAGAATGCGGTCGAGGATCGACGAAATGTCTGCGCTGCCGGACGGCATGGTACTAACCCCGCGTAAGGCCTTCAGTCCTGGTCGGTATTCGTATAGCCGAAATCGAATGACGACCGCTTGAATGGAGCCTTCGGCCGTCATGCCGCAAGAGGCAAATTTTAGCCTGATCGTGCGTTTCGGCAATTGCCCGTTGGTTGCGCGTATCGCCGTGGCGGACCTGTGATTCGGCCCCGGGGCGCGGACTTCGGCGCCGTTGACCGACCTGAGGCCCCCGACGAGGGGGCGTGAGGCGATCTTCGCCTTACGGCTTGCTGGCGGGCTGGATCACCTGCTGCTCGACCAGGCCGAGGTGCCCCGGCAGCGAGCCGGCGCGCAGCATCATGGCGACGCTGCTCGCTTCCTCCAGGGTGAAATTGCCGGAGATCTGGCCCGAGCCGCCGGTGATGGGCTCGCGGATCACGGGAGCGGAGATCACCCTGTCGTCGAGCACGATAGCGAAGGGTCTTCCGACGTTCTCTGCGGTGATGTGGGCGAAGCGCCGCGTGCCGCGGCCGTTGAAGCGGAACGAGGCGATCGGGTCCTTCGTGCCGCTCGCAAAGCCGGGACCGGCATAGCTGATGTCGTCGCCGTCGAGCGCGCTCTCCTTGGCAACCAGATAGGGCTGCTTGTCCTTGAAACCGAGCAGGACTTCTGTGCCCGCGGGCGGCGCACCGGATTGGGCCTGCTCCGCCGGCATCGAGAGGTCGACCAGGCGGAGGCTGACCTTGACCTTGGTGGCGAAGATCCTGGTCACCTGCTCGGGCTCCATCATGCCGGGCAGGAAGATCCGGATGCGGTCCGTGCCGTCAGGCTGGACGCTGGCGAGCCTGATGCCGGCATCCTTGAGGCGCTGCTCGATCATGGCGATGGCGTCTTCGACGAGATCGCGCAGCCGCGCGGCGGATGCTGCATCGGTGGGCGCGAGCCGGACCAGTCCGTCGCCGCCGTCGATCATGGCGAGCGCATGCGATGGCAATCCCTCCGCGGCTGAGGCGAGCTTGCGCTTCAGCTCTTCGCGGCCCTTGGCGTCCACGATCTTCAATTCGACGCCGCCGTCGCGGATCGCAAGACCGGAGAAGGCGATCTTGCCCTCGCGCAACGTCTTGTAGACGTCGTCGCGCAAATCCGTGACGACGCTCTCGCGCAAGCCGTCGGTGTCCACCTTGTAGATGATGCGCGAGCCGCCCAGCTTCTCCATCTTGTCCGCGATGAAGGCCGTGATCTTGGCGCGCATCTTGTCGAGCTGGCTGTCCTCGGCGAGCCCCGCGCGGGGCAGCGCGATCGCCGCTGCGATGGCGAGCGCAATAGTAAGCCGTCCGATGCGATCCCGCAGGGGCATAGTCATGATGACCTCAAGTCTTGCGGCAGGACGCTGGCAGGCGAATCCTGTGCATGTTCTTGGTCCCCGGATCGGGCGCGGAGGTTCAAATTCCGTCCGGATGAGCCCTGTCGCTGCAGCCGTTAGGCAATGGACGAACGGCAAATCATCCCTCATTGTGTTGGCGCTCGACCGGCCATCGGTCGAGGCCTCGCCGACCAAAATGTCAAAAGACAGGAGGCGGGGAAATGCACCTGAGGGAGGACGGAATTCCATGGCGGGCATCCACGCGCTCGATCGGCTGATTGGCAACGACTATCCGGACCTGGCGACTGACGAAGAGGTCCGGGCCTTCGAGCAGGTCCCCTACGCGGATCGCGTCGCGGCCGAGAGCACCTATGACGCGATCAAGCTAGGTGCTGCGCGCAACCCGGACGGCGCAGCGATCCAGTTCCTGCAAAACGCCGATCCGGCCGATACGCCGGTTGTGGTCACGTACCGCGACTTCGTGGCGCGCGTCACGCAGGCCGCCAACATGTTTCACGCGCTCGGCGCGGAGAAGGGCGACGTCATCAGCTTCATGCTGCCGCTGGTGCCCGACGCCTTCGTGACGCTGTTTGGCGCGGAAGCCGCCGGCATCGCCAACCCCGTCAATCCGCTGCTCGAGCCGCACCAGATCGCGGAGATCCTGGAGGCCGCGAACACGAAGATCCTGGTGGCGCTCGGGCCGATGCCCGGCACCGACATCTGGCAGAAGGTCGAGCAGATCCGCCCGCAGCTCAAGCATCTCAAGGCGATCGTGCAGGTGTTCGGTGGCGGCGACCCGGCGAACGGTGTGTTTGCTTTCAACGATTTGATCAAGCAGCAGCCGTCCGACCGGCTGATCAGCGGACGCAAGATTCTCGGCAGCGATATCGCCGCTTATTTCCATACCGGCGGCACCACCGGTACGCCGAAGCTGGTGCGGCACACCCACGCCAACCAGGTCTACCAGGCGTGGGCGCTCAACCTGCTGCTGAAGTCGAAGCCCGGTGCCAACCTGTTGTTCGGCATGCCGTTGTTTCACGTCGGCGGATCGCTGACGCAGGTGCTTCTGATGCTGTCGAGCGGCGGCTCGCTGGTCGTGCTGTCGCCGAGCGGCTGGCGCAATCCGAATGCGGTGAAGAACATTTGGGGGCTGGTCGAGCGCTTCAAGCCCGAGGCGCTGTCGAGCGTGCCGACGGTGCTCGCCGCGACGCTGGCGGTGCCGCCGGGCAATGCCGACATCTCCAGCCTGAAATATGCTGCCGGCGGCGGCTCGGCGATCCCCGTCGCCGTCGGCTCGGCGATTCAGGACAAACTGAAGCTGCCGGTGGTCGAAGTCTACGGCATGACCGAGACCTCGAGCGTGCACACGCTCGCTTATCCGTCACGGCCGATCCGGCTCGGTTCGGTCGGCCTGCCCATGCCCTATGCGCGCGTGCGCATCGTGCAGCTCGATGCCGACGGCCGCCTGATCCGCGACTGCGCGCCGGACGAGATCGGTGTCGTGATCATGGCGGGGCCCGGCGTGTTCGGCGGCTATCTCAACGACGAGCACAACAAGGGCGCCTTCGTCGACGAGGTCTGGGTCAATTCCGGCGATCTCGGCCGGCTGGACGCCGACGGCTATCTCTGGATCACCGGTCGCGCCAAGGATCTCGTCATCCGCGGCGGCCACAACATCGATCCGGCGCCGATCGAGGAGATCATGTTCCGCCATCCCGCCGTTGGCTTCGCCGCGGTGGTCGGCCAGCCCGACGCCTATGCCGGCGAACTGCCGGTCGGTTATGTGCAGTTGAAACCGGGTGCCAAGGTCGAGCCGGGCGAGCTTGAGGGGTGGGTGCGCGAGCGCACGCCGGAGCGCGCCGCCGTGCCGGTGCAGGTCATCCCGATCGATCCGATGCCGGTCACCGGCGTCGGCAAGGTGTTCAAGCCGCAGCTGCGCTGGGACGCGGCCGAGCGCGTGTTCACGAAGGTGCTGGCGCCGCTCGCTGCGCGCGGCATCGACTGCAAGGTCAGGGTCGGCGCTCATGGCAGCCACGGCTCGATCGCCACCGTGACGCTGGCGGGCCTGCCGGCCGACCAGCGCGAGGCGGTCGCGGGCGAGGTGCACACCCTGCTCGCGCCGTTCGTGATGCGGCACGAGGTGGTGCAGGTGTAGCAGGCCCAAACGCAGCCCGGCGTCGGTCTGACCGCGCCGGAAGGGCGACGCTCCCCCGCTCGATCATGAAGGTCGTTCGAGCCCCTGTGTGACTAATGTCACATATGGAAGAATTGGCATTCGGCCATACTCCGAATAGTCTCATGGAATTGCATCCGGGGGGACGCAAAGTGATTCCGCTTCGGCTATTTGCTTTGTTGATATTTGCGATGGGCCTAGCCTGCGGACCGGCGCATGCCGACCGGCGGGTCGCGCTCATCATTGGTAATTCCGCCTACAAGAGCGCGCCGAAGCTCGGCAATCCCGTGAACGATGCCACCTTGGTTGGCGGCATGTTCAAGAAAGCCGGCTTCGATTCCGTGGACGTCAGGCTTGATCTCAGCGCCAGCGAGATGCGGCGCATGCTGCGAGAGTTCGCCGGCAGGGCGCGCGACGCGGACATGGCGGTGATCTACTATGCCGGCCACGGCATCGAGCTCGACGGCAACAACTATCTCATTCCGACGGATGCGACATTGGAGACCGATGGCGACGTTCTCGACGAGACTATCCCGGTCGAGCGTGCGCTGTTCGCGGTCGAGCCGGCCAAGCAGCTCCGTCTCATCATCCTCGACGCCTGCCGCGACAACCCCTTCTCAAAGACCATGAAGCGCACGCTGGCCTCGCGCGCGATCGGACGCGGCCTGGCCAAGGTCGAGCCGACCAGCCCCAACACCATGATCGCCTTTGCGGCCAAGGCGGGTTCGACCGCATCCGACGGTGACTCCAAGAACAGCCCGTTCGCGGTCGCGCTGGTCGAGCACCTGCCGAAGCCGGGCCTCGACCTGCGCAAGGCCTTCGGCTTCGTGCGCGACGACGTGCTCAAGAGCACCGGCTACAAGCAGGAGCCCTATGTCTACGGCTCGCTCGGCGGCGACGACGTGCCGCTGGTCCCGACGCGCCCGATTGCGACCGGTCCACAGGCCAATCCGCAGGATGCCGTGCGCAGGGACTACGAGCTCGCGCTCCAGCTCGCCACGCGTGATGGCTGGGAAGCGTTTCTGGCGCAATATCCCGACGGATTCTATTCCAACCTTGCCAAGGGCCAGTTGAACAAGATCGCCGCCGAAGAGACGCGCGCGGCGGCCGAGCAAAAGGCCAAGGCGGCGGAGCAGGAGAAGACAAGGCTCATTGCCGAGCGCGCCCAGAAGGCCGAGCAGGAGAAGGCGGTCGCGGCGGCCAGGGCCGCCGAAGAGGCGCGGGTTGCCGCAGAGAAGCAGAAGCAGATCGAGCAGGCGCGGGCCGAGGCCGCCGAGCAGCAGCGCAAGGTCGCCGAGGCAGCAGCCGCGAAAGCACTGGCCGAGAAGCAGGCCGCGGAGAAGGCGAAGGCCGAGCTCGCCGCCAAACAGGCCGCCGAGAAGGCGGAGCAGCCCGCTAAGCCGACGGCTGATCGTCAGATACCAGAGGCGGAGCAAAAAGTTGCCGCCCTTTCGCCCGCGCCAGCATCCACATTGTCGGCCGCCGATCTGGCAAAATCCGTGCAAAGCGAGTTGCGCCGCGTCGGCTGCCTGTCCGCCGCTGCCGATGGCGACTGGAGCGCCACCTCGCAGCGCTCGCTGACGCTGTTCAACAAATATGCCGGTACCCAGTTCGACGTGAAGCTTGTCAGTGTCGACGCACTCGACGCGCTGAAGGCAAAGGCAGGCCGGGTCTGCCCGCTCGTGTGCAATTTCGGCTCCAAAGCGGATGGCGATCAATGCGTGAAGATCACTTGCCGCGCCGGCTACCGCGTCGGTGACGACAACGAGTGCGAGAAGATACCTGAGAAGAAGCCGGTGACGACGCGCGAGGATTCGAGGAAGCGAGACAGCGACCGTCAACAGAGGGAGGCCGCGCCCACAAGCCCGCAAGCCCGATCACCGGGCCAGATCTATTGTGGCTCAAGTGGCTGTCGTCCGGTGCGGTCCGGATGCAGGCTCGTGGCCGCAACCGGTTCATGGGGAACGGGGGGAGCGGTTGGGGCGGTCGGTCAAGGGAATGTGGCAGAGGTCTGCAATTAGGCCGGTGCGTCAAGGCCGTAGGTGATTTTTCGTGCGCATCAATCGACTTTTTCTAACACTGGTTTTTGCATCTCTCGTCGCCAGCGCGCCCGCGCTCGCCGACAAGCGCGTTGCGCTCGTCATCGGCAATTCCGCCTACAAGAACGCGCCCAGGCTCGCGAACCCGGTGAACGACGCCGGGCTGGTCGGCGGCATGTTCAGGAATGCGGGTTTCGATACGGTCGAGATCAGACTGGACCTCAATGCCAGCGAAATGCGGCGATCGCTGCGCGAGTTCGCGGCCAGGACACGCGACGCCGACATGGCGGTGATCTACTATGCGGGCCACGGCATCGAGCTCGACGGCAGCAACTATCTCGTTCCGACCGATGCCATGCTTGAAACCGATGGCGATGTCCTCGACGAGACGATCGCACTCGACCGCGCGCTGTATGCGGTCGAACCGGCCAAACAACTCCGTCTCGTCATCCTCGATGCCTGCCGCGACAACCCTTTTGCCAAGACGATGAAACGCACCATGGCCTCGCGCGCGATTGGTGGCGGGCTTGCCAAGGTCGAGCCGACCAGTCCGAACACGATGATCGCGTTTGCGGCCAAGGCGGGGTCGACGGCGTCGGATGGTGACTCCCGGAACAGCCCGTTCGCGGTCGCGCTGACCGATCACCTGCCGAAGCCCGGGCTCGACCTGCGCAAGGCGTTCGGGTTTGTCCGTGACGACGTCTTGAGGAAGACCGGCAACAAGCAGGAGCCGTATGTCTATGGCTCGCTGGGCGGCAGCGACGTGCCGCTGGTGCCGGCAAGGCCGGCCGCCGCAGCCGGTCCGCAGGCAAACCCGCAGGACAGCGTGCGCAAGGACTACGAGCTTGCCCTTCAGGCCGGCCTGCGCGAAGCTTGGGAAGCATTCCTCCAGACCTATCCGGACGGCTTCTACGCCAACCTCGCCCGCGTGCAGTTGAAGAAGATTGCCGCCGAGGAGGATCGCACGCTGGCGACCGAGAAGGCGCGTCTGGCCGAACAGGAGAAGGCGAGGCTCGCGACCGAACGAGCCCAGAAGGCCGAACTGGAGAAAGCTGCCGCCGCTGCCAAAGCCGCGGAAGACGCGAGGATTGCGGCCGAGAAGGCCAAGCAGATCGAGCAGGCCAAGGCGGAGGCGGCCGAACGAGATCGAAAGGCGGCGGAAGCTGCCGCGGCCAAGTCGCTCGCGGAGAAGCGGGCGATGGAGAAGGCGGCGGCTGAGGCGGCAGCGAAGCAGGCCGCGGACAAGCAGGCGGCTGATGCCGAAAGCAGGAAGGTCGCCGCGCTGTCGCCGCCGCCAAGCGCCCCGCCGCCCGGCGATCTCGCGAAATCCGTGCAGAGCGAACTGCGCCGCGTCGGCTGTCTTTCGACCGCCCCCGACGGCGACTGGAACGCCGCAACGCAGCGCTCGCTGACGCTGTTCAACAAATATGCCGGCACCCAGTTCGACGCGAAGCTTGCAAGTGTTGACGCACTCGATGCGTTAAAAGCAAAGCCGGGCCGCGTCTGCCCGCTGGTGTGTAATTTCGGCTTCAAAGCCGACGGCGATCAATGCGCGAAGATCGCCTGCCGCGCCGGCTATCGCGTCGGCGATGACAACGAATGCGAGAAGATTCAAGAGAAGAAGCCGGTGGCGACGCGCGAGGATTCCAGGAGGCGCGATAGCGACCGCAGAAATACCGAGTCAACGGCACCAAAGTCACAAGCCTCTGGCCAGATGGTCTGCAACGGCGCCGGCTGCCGACCGGTCGCAAAGGGCTGTCACATGGATTATGTGAAGAGCAACACCGGCGTCATGGTACGAACCGAGATATGTAATTAGACCCCCGCCGGATCGTCGTCGCGGTCCGTTCATGTTCCGGCGCGAAACGCGCGCGTGTGGATGAGGGCGGACGACACGAGGCTTGCATGCCTCGTCGCAGGCGAGCATCATCCCCAAAAAAATGGGGGAAACCGATGCTTGAACTCTCTCGCCGCAGTCACCTTCAGCAATTGTCGGCCGTGTTCGGAGCCGCCGCACTATCCGGATGGTCGGGGCCGGCATGGGCATCTGAGGCGGACATTCCGCCCGAGGGTATCGGCAAGGGCATCAAGCACGTCTCCTATAGCGACATAGGCGGACGACCCGACAGCGTGCAGGTGATGTTCAACCGGCAGCACGTCTATGTCGGGCACATGTTCAGCGACGGCGTGACGATCCTGGACGCATCCGATCCGCGTACGTTGAAGCCGGTCAATTTCTTCACTGCGGGACAATACACCCGCACCCACCATTTGCAGGTGGCGGAAGACCTGCTGCTGCTTGCGAACGGCGCCAATATCGTCGCGATGCAGTCCTACGACAACATGCGCGGCTATTTCGAGAACACGCTGGTCGACAGCATCACCAAGGCCAAGAAATTCCGCTGCGGCCTCTCGATCCACGACATCTCGAAGCCGGGCGAGATGCGCGAGATCGCGTTCCTCGAAATGGCCGGCTTCGGCATCAACCGCCTGTGGTGGCCGGGCGGCCGCTACGCCTATGTGTCGGCGCATCTCGACGGGTTCACCGACCACATCCTTTGCGTGGTCGATCTCAAGACCATCACCAGGCCGGAGATTGTCGCGAAATGGTGGCTGCCGGGCATGAACCGCGCGGCCGGCGAGCCGGCGACGCCGAAGGGCAAGCGCTTTGCGCTCCATCACATGATCACGGCGGGCGATCGCGGCTATGCCGCCTGGCGCGACGGCGGCTTCACCATCCATGACATCAGCGATCCCGCAAATCCAAAGCTGCTGTCGCACATCAACTGGTCGCCGCCGTTTGCCGGCGGCACGCATACGCCGCTGCCTCTGCCGAAGCGGCAGCTCGCGATCGTCGCGGACGAAGCCAATGCGGACCAATGCGCCAAAGGCCTGTTCCACACATTCGTTCTCGACGTGCGCGCGCCGCAAAACCCGGTGCCGATCGCAACCCTGCCGACCCCGCGCGATCGCGATTTCTGTGCGAAGGGCACGTTCGGTCCGCATAATCTGCACGAGAACCGCCCGGACTCCTTCCAGAGCGAGGAGACGATCTTCGCGACGTACAACAATGCCGGCGTCAGGGTGTTCGATATCAAGGACGCGTTTGCGCCGAAGGAGATCGCGTATTGGGTGCCGCCGGTACCGAAGAAGCTGATCGACCCTCGCCCGAATGTCGCGCTGGCGGCCAAGACCTGCGACGCCTATGTCCGGCCCGACGGGTTGATGTTCGTCAGCGATTGGAACGCCGGCATGCACGTGCTGCAATATCAGGGATGAGGTGGCTACCCTCGGATCGCCGCATTGGCCCTTTCGGCAGCGCCCGTCATCGCATCCTTCGCCGATTTCGCGCCGTTGACCACTTCATTCACGCCGATCATGAAGGCGTCCAGGATCAGTCTCGATTGCGGATGGAAAAGAACTGCCTTGGCGCGGTCGACGTCGGCATTCTGCAAGTTTGTCAGCGCCGCCTCGGCGGCCTGCGGGCCGAACGCCTTCTTGAAGCCCTCGCTCGACCAGGCCGACACGCGTGTCGTCGCCAGCCCCGCTGCGGCGGTCCGCAGCGAGGTCGCCTTGCTCGTCGCCCAGAGCAGGAACAGGAAAGCCGCCCGCTTGTTTCGAGATCTGGAATTGATGCACGCCTGCCAATGCGACATGAAGGGGACGGGTCCGCGACCGGCGAGATGCGGAAAAGTTGCAAACCCGGCCTGGTTGGCGACGCGGCTTTTCGCGGGATTGGAGATGTCGGTCGCGAAGTTGCTGCTGTCGATCGCCATGGCCGTCCGTCCCTGCAGGAAGTCGTCCAGCACGTGGTACCATTCGTAGCTGCCGACGCCGGCGGGCCCGGCCTGACCGAGCAACTGTCCGTACATCTCGATGGCCGCGATCCCCTCCGGGCTCGCGAAAGCGACCCTGTTGTGCTCGACCATGGCCCCGCCGTAGGAGAACAGGAAGCCCATGGCTGGCGGAGAGGAATTGCCGCTGGCCTGGGCGCGCATCGCGATCCCCGACATCCCGTTGGTCTTGACCGCCTTGGCGGTGACGAGCAGCTCCTCAAAAGTCTGGGGAACCGGCAGGTCCTTGGCCGCCAGCGCATCGCTGTTGATGAACAGGGTCATTGCCTCCGAGGTAATCGGGACGGCGTACCGTTCGCCGTCCGACCACAGCGGGAAGGCTCGGGCCGTCTTGAGCAGGTCGCTCTCGTCATACCAGGCGGGGTCGGTCAGCGACCTCTGGGAATAATACCCGTTCAGCGGCTCCACCCATCCGTTCGAGATACCCTGGCCATAGGTCGTGAACATGAAGACGTCGGGCGTGCTACTGCCGCGAGCGAGCCTGATCGGCAGCGCGCCGAGGTAGCTGGTTTCCAGCTGGAAATCGATGGTGACGTTGATGCCGGTGAGTATGGTGAACTCCGGCAACAGCGGCGTGATCGCATTCGACCACGGATGGATCGCGCCCGAAAGCGCGATCGTCTGTCCCGTAAATTGCTTCCAGTCGATCGCGGCGTTGGCGTAAGCCGCAGCGGTATCCTCGGCAAAGCTCCAGCGCGGCAGCCCGGTCAGGCTCGCGCCAGCCGCCCCCAGTCCCTTGATGAAACTGCGCCGGCTCGCCGGATGGCTCAGTGAGTTTTCACCCTGTGCCATGATGATGCTCCTTGAATCGACCAAGGGCATTCATCCATAGCACACGCACGGGGCCGCAGCCCTGCGACATCACGGCCTTCACGCCTGGGGTACCCGATGAATGTCGGGTTCCCGACCTCCCTATCCGTGCTATTGTCCTATCATGCTCTGGCGTCGGCACCAGAACACGCGCGGTCACACGAGCATCGAAGACCCACGGCCAATGTCCGTTCCTGTTCGGGCCCTGCCTCTGCGATGGTTTGCTCGTCCGCTGATCCTTGCGGTCGCAGTGCTTGTGACCCTGTTTGCCGCGACCAGCTTCCTCGGCCTGCAATATTGGCAGGAGCGGCAAGCAGCTCATCACTTCATCGAACATAGCCGCCAGGTCCTCGAAACGCTCGATCGGCTGCGGGCGATCGTCGCGGAACTGGAGACTGAAAGGCGCGGGTATCTCATGACCCTCGACCCCGCCTATCTCAAGGCCTACGGCGTCTCCGACGAAAGCGTGCGGCGGGAGGCTCAGGCGCTGCAGATGTTGGTCGCGGACGATCCGTTGCAGGGCCTTCGGGCCGAACATCTGGCGCTGACTGTTACAGCCACGCTGCGCGAGATCGACGAGCTGCTGAAGACGGCCGGCACCTCCGGGCTCGCCGCGCTGGCAATGATCCGCAGCATGGACGAAATCCGCTCGCAAATCGACCAGATGGTGGATCACGAGCGCTTTCGGCTCGCCGGCCGGGAGGCGCGCGCCGAAGCATTCGAGCAACGCTGGACCTGGCTGATCGCCGGCGCCGTTGTCCTCGTCGTCGCGCTGGCCGCAGCGGCGCTGGCGCTCGCGCGGCTCGAAGCGAAACGGCGGAGAGAGGCGACCGAGGAGAACATCCAGCTCCAGAGTGATCTTGCAGCACGGGATATCAAGATCAGACGCCTGTTCGATGCCAACATCATCGGCATCATCATCTGGGAAGTCGAGGGGCGCATTCTCGAGGCCAACGATGCATTCCTGCGCATCGTGGGATACGACCGGGAAGATCTCAACGCAGGGCGCCTGCATCGGACCGACCTCACGCCGCCGGAATGGCGCGCCCGCGACGTGCAAACCGTGGCGGAACTGAAGCGGGTCGGGACGGCCCAGCCATTCGAGAAGGAGTATGTGCGGAAGGACGGAAGCCGTGTGCCGGTGCTGATCGGCGGGACCATGTTCGGAGCAGGTACGGAGAATGGCGTCGGCTTTGTCCTCGATCTGACGCCGCTCAAGCGCGCGGAAGCCGAAGGCCGCGAACACGAGCGGCGCTACCGTGAAGCGCTGATGGAGCTCGCGCACGCCAATCGCGTCACCACGATGGGGCAACTAACCGCTTCGATCGCCCACGAAGTCAACCAACCGATCGCGGCGATCGTGGCGAACGCCGAGGCCGGGGTGAATTGGTTGGAGGCTCAACCGCCAAATCTGGAGCGGGTTCGACAGACGCTCGACTGGATCACAAAGGACGGCATGCGAGCCGGCGATATCATCGGCCGGATCCGGGCGCTGATCAGGAACGCGCCCCCGCAAAAGGAGACGCTGGAGATCAACCAGGCGGTGCTTGAGGTTATCGCGCTGACACGCAGCGAAGCGTTCAAGAACGGCGTGTCGGTGCGAACGCAATTTGCCGAGGGCTTGCCGCCGATACAGGCCGATCGGGTTCAACTTCAGCAGGTGGTGCTCAACCTGATCGTCAACGCGATCGAGGCGATGGCCGCGGTCGGCGAGGGGGGACGCGAGTTGGTGATCAGCACCGGTCGGGATGCATCGGACGGCGTCCACGTCACCTTGCGGGATTCCGGTCCGGGGCTGGATCCGAAGAACGTGGACCGCCTGTTCGAAGCGTTCTACACCACCAAGCCCACGGGCATGGGGATGGGTCTCGCCATCTGCCGCTCGATCATCGAGGCGCATGGCGGGCGGATGTGGGCTGGCGCAAACGAGCCGCGGGGCGCCTTCTTTCAGTTCACCCTGCCTCTCGCGTCAGACGAGAGCGCATCTCGCCCGCTGGAGGCGGATGAGCCAACGGAGCAACGCTCCGCGGCCCGATGACGGGCTCCGCGCAGCCCGGTCCTTTGCGCGAATGTTGCCTGCTGCGAAGCCGGCCTTAACCCGCCGGCATCCTCGTCTCGATCAAGCGCACCCAGAACGAGGCGCCGTGGCCGAGGATGTTGTCGTTGAAGACATAGGACGGGTGGTGGCATTCGTTGCCGTCGCCCATGCCGACCAGCACCATGGCACCGGGACGCGCCTCCAGCATGAAGGAGAAGTCCTCGGCGCCCATCATCGGGATGAACTTGTCGTTGACGCGCTCGGCGCCGACGATGTCGCGGGCGACGTCGGCGGCAATCCCGGCCTCGCGCGCATGGTTCATCGTCACCGGGTACATCCGTGTGTATTTCGTCTCCGCCGAGCCGCCATAGGCGCGCGCGACGCTCTCTGCGACCTCGCCGATGCGGCGTTCGACCAGATCGCGCACCTCGGGATCGAGCGTGCGCACGGTGCCGCCGAGCTCTGCGACCTCCGGGATGATGTTGAAGGCGGTGCCGGAGTGGAATTGCGTGATCGAGATGACGGCGGATTTGAGCGGATCGATGTTGCGCGCGACGATCGATTGCAGCGCATTGACGATCTGCGAGCCGATCAGCACGCTGTCGACCGATTTGTGCGGACCCGCGCCGGCGTGACCGCCCTTGCCATGGACCGTGATCTGGATGTTGTCGGAGGAGGCGAGCATCGCGCCGGGCGTGGTGGCGAAATGGCCTTCGGGCAGGCCCGGCATGTTGTGCATGCCGTAGACCTCCTGGATGTTCCAGCGCGTCATCAGGCCGTCCTCGACCATGGCCTTGCCGCCGCCGCCGCCTTCCTCGGCGGGCTGGAAGATCACGATCGCGGTGCCGTCGAAATTGCGGGTCTCGGCGAGATATTTTGCGGCGCCCAGCAGCATCGCGGTGTGACCGTCATGGCCGCAGGCGTGCATCTTGCCGGGGACCTTGGAGGCATATGGCACGCCCGAGGTTTCCGTGATCGGCAGCGCGTCCATGTCGGCGCGCAGGCCGATGGTCTTGCCGGAGGCCGATTTGCGGCCGCGGATCACGCCGACGACGCCGGTGCGGCCGATGCCCGTCACCACCTCGTCGCAGCCGAACTCGCGCAAGCGATCGGCGACGATGCCGGCTGTACGGTGGACCTCGTAGAGCAACTCCGGGTTCTCGTGGAAGTCATGGCGCCAGGCGGCCATTTCGTCGGAGAGGGCGGCGATGCGGTTGACGATGGGCATGAGGGGGATCCGTTTCTTTTGGGTTCTCTCGTCATTCCGGGGCGATGCGTAGCATCGAACCCGGAATCTGGAGGTCGTCGCGCGAGCTTCCGGGTTCACGCTTTGCGTGCCCCGGAATGACGAGAATAATCAGCTCTCGCCGAACACGCGCTTGAAGATCGTGTCGACGTGCTTGAGGTGGTAGCCGAGGTCGAACTGTTCCTCGATCTCGGCGTCGGTGAGATATTTCTTCACCTCGGCGTCCTGCTTCAGGAGCTGGAGGAAGTCGCCTTCGCCGCGCCAGACCGGCATGGCGTTGCGCTGCACCAGCTTGTAGGCGTCCTCGCGGCTCGCGCCCTTCTGCGTCAGCGCCAGGAGCACGCGCTGCGAATGCACGAGGCCGCCGAGGCGGTCGAGATTCTTCTGCATGTTGGCGGGATAGACCAGCAGCTTGTCGATCAGGCCGGCAAGGCGCACCAGCGCGAAGTCGAGCGTCACGGTCGCGTCCGGAGCCATCATGCGCTCGGCGGAGGAGTGCGAGATGTCGCGCTCGTGCCAGAGCACGACGTTTTCCAAGGCCGGCGTCACATAGGCGCGCACCATGCGGGAGAGGCCGGTGAGGTTTTCGGACAGCACCGGGTTGCGCTTGTGCGGCATGGCGGAAGAGCCCTTCTGTCCCTCGGAGAAGAACTCTTCGGCCTCCAGCACCTCGGTGCGCTGCATGTGGCGGATCTCGACCGCGATGCGCTCGACCGAGGAGGCGATCACGCCAAGGGTCGAGAAATACATCGCGTGGCGGTCGCGCGGGATCACCTGGGTCGAGATCGGCTCGGGCACGAGACCCATGGCTTTTGCAACGTGCTCTTCGACCCGCGGATCGATCTGCGCGAAAGTGCCGACGGCACCGGAGATAGCGCAGGTCGCGACCTCCTTCCGCGCCGCGATCAGGCGTTCCTTGGCGCGCGAGAATTCGGCGTAGGCATAGGCGAGCTTGAGGCCGAAGGTCACGGGCTCGGCGTGGATGCCATGGCTGCGGCCGATGGTCGGCGTCATCTTGTGCTCGAAGGCGCGCTTCTTCAGCGCCGCCAGCACCTTGTCGAGATCGGCGAGCAGCAGGTCGGCGGCGCGGGTGAGCTGGACGTTGAGGCAGGTGTCGAGCACGTCGGAAGAGGTCATGCCCTGGTGCACGAAGCGCGCCTCGGGGCCGACGATCTCGGCGAGGTGGGTGAGGAAGGCGATGACGTCGTGCTTGGTCTCGCGCTCGATCTCGTCGATGCGGGCGACGTCGAAGGTGGCGTTCTTGGCCTTCGCCCAGACCGTCCTGGCGGCCTCCTTGGGGATGGTGCCGAGCTCGGCCAGGGCGTCCGCCGCATGCGCCTCGATCTCGAACCAGATCTTGAACCGGGTCTGCGGCTCCCAGATCGAGGCCATTTCCGGACGGGTATAGCGGGGGATCATCTGACGGCTCCAGCAAAGGTGGGCGGGCGGCCCTGAGGGGCGGCACCGGCCAAAATGTTTTTTACGCCGTGATTTAACAGAGCGGGGAGGGCGAAACAAACGGCGGAGGCAAGGTAACGGGGGATGACCACCGGACCCGCCCGCGGGGCCGGCGAGCAAAAAAAGTAACTGTCAATCACGGATCATTGACTGACAGATATTGAAATCTGTCAGCGAGACGTGTATATCCGTTTCCGGACGCTCCGATTGGGCGTCCCGCGGCTACCCCCGGAGGCCCCGACGTCCGAAACAAATACGGATCGAGGGACGAAATTGAAGAGAGGGGACCGCGGACGAATGGAGACTTACGACAATGACGACCGAAATCATCAATTTGACCGGGACGATTGGGCATTGGCTCAATTTACTGGTGGCGCGCCAGATCGCGGCGCAGGCTGCAAAACTGCCTCATTGAGGCGAGAGCATTCCGAACGACCGGCAAGGGCGCTTCGGAAGCAGCGCCATCGCCGGATAAATGAACCCCGAGCGGGAACATGGTGCTGGCATGAATGAAGCCGTTGTCTTGACGCCGGAGCGGATCCTCGAAGTCACCGAGGACGTGCTCAGGCGCTACGGGCTTGCCAAAGCCACCGTGGTCGATGTTGCCCGTGCGCTCGATGTGAGCCACGGCAGCGTCTATCGCCATTTTCCGAGCAAGGCCTCGCTGCGCGAGGCCGTTGCCAAGCGCTGGCTTGACCGTATCGACGCGCCGTTGCTCCAGATCGCCAGGGAGGAAGGGCCCGCGCCGGTGCGGCTCGACCGCTGGCTGCGCACGCTGTTCGCCGCCAAGCGTTCGCGTGTGCTCGACGATCCCGAGATGTTCGAGACCTATCTCACGCTGGCGCGCGAGGCCTGCGCAGCCGTCAAATGTCACAAGGACACCATGATCGACCAGATCGCGGCGATCCTGACCGATGGCGTGAGGCAGGGCGTATTCGCTGTGGACGACGTCAAGGCCACCGCGCGCGCGATCTTCGATGCCACCGTCCGCTTCCACCATCCGGCCCATGCCGACGAGTGGAAGGACGCCGATCTGACCGCGCGCGTCGATGCAACGCTCGCGCTGCTGCTGCGCGGGTTGAAGGCGGCATAGACCGCGACGCCTAACTCACCCTCTTGCCTTGTGAAGAAGCGCGCCCTCGCGAACGGAGGGCGAGGCAGTTGCGTGCCTGCGCGGGTGAAGCGCGCCGTTGGCTGCTGGAACGACCGGCGGGCTCTCCGGATACGCATTGACCGCGATTTCGACGACATCCTTTGACCGCTTTCGCAGCCGGTAGAATGTCAGTTCCTGTTCGAGCATGGGGCAGTGGAAGTGGACGACGGCCGTATCGGGCAAGCGGCAAAGTTCGTCGATAAGCTCGCCTACGGTGATGATCGGGGGATGGTCGATTGCCTTGTGATGAGCCTTACTCATGGCGATTCCTCCACTACTACTAACCGGAGCTGGATGGCCTCCGTTCCATCCCGCTCAGCAGATTCAAGAACAACACGTCGCTTGAGGAATCCGGCAGCCCCGCTGCTAGATCTTCGTCAGCCCGCAACTCGCCGCCAGCCGCACGAGCTGCGCGTCCGTGCGCGCGCCGGTCTTGGTCTTGATCAGATAGTGATAATTCTGCACCGTCTTGACGCTGAGATTGAGATGCGTCGCGATCTGCTCGGTGGTGGCGCCGCCAGCGAACTGGCGCAGGATCTCGATCTCGCGTTCGCCCAGTTGATCCAGCACTGAGCCGGTCGGCGACAGGCTGTCGTCGGCCAGGATATGCGCGATGTCGTCACTCATGGCGCGCTCGCCGCGGGCGACGCTGCGGATTGCATTCACGACCGCGGACGGCTCGCTGCTCTTGGTGACGAAGCCGGAGGCGCCGGCGCTGAAGGCGGCCTTCACCAGCACGGCCTCGTTGTGCATGGTGAAGACGAGGATCCGCGCCCGCGGGCTGCGGGCGCGGATGTTGCGGATCGCCTCCAGCCCGCTGGCGCCGGGCATCGAGATATCGAGCACGACGACATCAGGATCGTGCGCCTTGAAGGCGCCGTAGGCATCCGCGGCGTTGTCGGCTTCCGCCACGACATGGAGGTCACCCTGGCTTTCCAGCACCCGCCGGTAGCCCTGCCGGACGATGGGGTGGTCGTCGACCAGCAGCACGGAGATGCCTGTTGCCGCAACCTCGCTCATCTCGGCCTCACGCGGCGAGCGGGATGGTGGCGGCGACGCTGAGGCCGCCTCTGGCCGGCAGGATCGACAGCGACCCGCCGGCGGCTGCGACGCGCTCGCGGATGCCGGTGAGGCCGAAGCCCGCCGACCGCGCCACGCGTTCCGCATCGCCGCCGCCGTCGTCCTCGACCCGGATCAGCAGCGCGTCGTCCTCGCCGGCGCGCCGCTCGACGCGCAACGAGATCTCGCGTGCCGCGCCGTGACGCAGCGCATTGGTCAGGCATTCCTGGGCGACGCGATAGGCGGTGGTGGCGGCCGGGCCGCTGATGTCGGTAAGATCTCCCCTCAGATCGAGCTGGATGGTCGGCCGCGCCGCGCTCTGCGAGCGCCAGCTGTCGACGAGATTGACGAGGCTCGCCTCCAGCCCGAGCTCCTCGGGCAGGGGATTTCGCAGCCGCTTCAGCGCATCGCGCAGTGAGGCCATCAGATGATGGGTCGCCTGCGAGATCATCCGTGCGTCCTGCGCGATGCCGTCCTCCCTGTTCTGCTTCGCGCTCGCCGTCTCGATGGTGTCGGCGAAAGCGAGGATGGCCGCGAGGTTTTGCCCGAATTCGTCGTGCAGCTCGCGGGCGAGGGCGCGGCGTTCGTCGTCGCGGATCTCGATCAGCCGCCGCGTCAGCGCCGCGCGCTGTTCGGTGGCTTCTTCCAGCCGGGTGCCGAGCTCGCCGACGGCGCCCCCGATCATTGCAAGCTCCATCGAGCGGAAGCGCGGCAGTTTGGTGCGATAATGGCCGCGCGCCATGCGCTGGAGCGCGGTGACGATCGCGCGTGCCGGCGCCAGCGTATGCGCGATCGCAAGCGACGCCAGCAGCGCAATCGCCGTCGCCATCAGCAGCGCGACGTCGATGACGTTGAGGATGTATTCCCAGGCGAGCGAGATCGCGGCCGCGGCATCGGGCGTCGCAACCACCGTGCCGGCGGCCGCGGCGCGCGGACTGACCGGCCGCACCACCTCGGCGTGGCTGCCGAGGAAGGTCGGCACGATCGACGCGAACCAGCGCGGCGGCGTCTTGCCCAGCCCCTCGCTCTGGCCGCACAGCGGCTTTTCGAATGCGGCGGCGGGCTGGAACTCGACGCAGACGCCGGGCGAAATCAGCTTCATCGTGTCCAGCGTGCGCCATTCCGGAACCGGCAGCAGGTGCTCGCGCGCCCTGCTGCTGCGCAGCAACAGCTCGTGCCAGTACAGCGCCTGAAGCGCCTGCGCGACCCGCTGCGCCGAGGCCGCAGTCGCCCGGTCGACGCTGCGATAGGCCTCGAACGTGGCCCATACGGTCGCCGCGCCCAGGCAGAGCGCCACAATGAGAAGCAGACGGGCGACAAGCTGAAGCACGAGGCGCATGCGATCACCCCAAAGTTTGGTAAGGTCAGCCTAACAACGCCGCCGCGCCTTGCCAATCGCAGGGTTTGGGCCGGATTGCAGCTCGGGCAAATTTCCCAAGCCGGATTGGGCATGGGTCTTTGGACCGCGTGCGGCGGCTTTGATCTAATCGGGGTGGAATCGTTGCAGGACAGTCCCTGCAAGCCGGGAGCGGTGCAGCATGAGTTCGATGACGATTGGACCGATCGCAGGGTCTGCTGCCGACCCATCCGAGCGCAGCGCGCTCCTGTTCTGGATGATCTTCACCGGGCTGTCGATCTTCGCCGTCGTGCTGTTGTGGCGCTTCGGCCTGATCCACCTGATGCTGACCTCGGACCGGACCTACATTTCCAGCGTGATCGCGCTGCTCTATGTCCTCACCTGCGGCCATTGCTTCCTGCGCACGCGGGCGATCGCGCGGGAGGGGGCGGCGGCGCGGCGCTGCAGGGCGGCGCTCGCGGCGCCCGGCGGCAGCAAGCTGCTCGATGCGAGCGCGACGGCTCTGCCGCGCGGACTGGTGCGCGATCATATCGACAGCCTGGTCACCAAGGCCGCCGCGCAGGATTACCGGCCGGTTGACCAGACGCTGCTGCTGCGGACGCTGGCCGACCGCCTGCGCGGCTCCAACGGCTTCGGCGCCTTCGTCTCGGACACGCTGATGAAGCTCGGCCTGCTCGGTACCATCATCGGCTTCATCATCATGCTGGCGCCGATCGCCGGGCTGGATGCCGCCGACAAGGTCGCGATGCGGTCCTCGATGGGGCTGATGAGCGACGGCATGGCGGTTGCAATGTACACGACGCTGGCGGGCCTCGTCGGCTCGATCCTGGTCCGCATCCAGTACTACATGCTGGACGCCGCGACCCAGCGGGTGTTCTCGGATGCGGTGGTCCTGACCGAGACGTACGTGACGCCGGTGCTGGAACGCAAGGGCGCCGGAATCCCGTCATGATGGATGATTTCGGTCTCTATCCGCGCGAGGAGCCGTTCGATCCCCTGGGCGTGATGCTGTTCAAGGCGCTCCAGGTGATCGCGTTCCTGTTCTTCCTGGCGCTGCTTGCGGTCTCGCCGGATGCGAAGGACGGCAAGATCGACTCCAAGGCCGAGTTCATGATCACGCTGGACTGGCCGGACAATCACCCTGACGATCTCGACCTGTTCGTGCAGGATCCGGCCGGCAACATCGCCTGGTATCGCCATCGCGAGGCCGGCTTCCTCACGCTCGACCGCGACGATCGCGGCGGGGCCAACGATTTCATCATCGTCAACGGCAAGAAGATCGCTTCGCCCATCCGCGAGGAGATCGTCACCGTGCGCGGCATCGTTGCCGGCGAATACACCGTCAACGTCTCCCACTTCGTGGCCACGACCGGCGAGCCTGTGACGGCCAATGTGAAGGTGCAGAAGCTCAATCCGACCGCGCAGGTCATCTTCGACAACAAGTTCACGCTCGACCACACCGGCGACGAGAAGACCGCGGTGCGGTTCCGGCTCGATGCGGAAGGCAAGGTCGTCAATGTGGACCAGCGGCCGAAATCGCTGCTGGAGACGTTCCGCAGCAGTTGGCGCAACGGCGCCGACGTCGATGCGAAGACCGGTGTGAGGATACGCCGTGAGTAATCTGCAAACGGTCATCCTCACGCTGTCGGTCGCCTATGCCGTCATCGGCGCGCTGCTGCTGGTCGTGCTGGTCTATGCGCGGCTGCACTGGGCGCTGAAGGCGGTCGCGGTGGTCGTGACCAGCGCTTTCTACGTCGTCAGCTTCACCGAAATGCGCGGGCTGCTCGGCTGGGCCAGCGCCGACCGGCTGCCTGCTGCCTTCAAGCTGCTACAGGCCCGCATCGTCGAGCCGCATTCGCTGGAGGGCGATCCAGGCTCGATCTATCTCTGGGTCGAGCAACTCGACGAGGACAATCGCCCGAGCGGCATCCCCCGGGCCTTCCGCGTGCCCTATGACGACCGGCTGGCCAACAAGACCCACGCGGCGCAGAACGAGATCGCGGCCGGGCATCCGCAGGGCGGGCGCGCCGCGGATTTCGGCGGTGGCGAGGGCAGCTTGATCGACATGGTCCGGGAGTATGTGACGCCCAAGACCATCCTCGAGACCAGCGGGGGCGATTCCTCGACCGGCGAGTTCAACGCCCCGCCGGCCGGTGCGCAGGGCGCGGTATTCACCCCGCTGCCGCCGCCCCGGATGCCGCCGAAGGACGAGCAATAGACCCTTGACCATCGCGGCGGGGGCACGCTGGAAAACGGCCCCGCGCTGGCGCATCTTCTTGACGTCCCTCAATTTGGCCTTATCGGCTTTCGATAAGAACCTGAGGGTGGAGGGT
This sequence comes from Bradyrhizobium sp. USDA 3311, assembly GCF_054062495.1. Lineage (NCBI taxonomy): Bacteria > Pseudomonadati > Pseudomonadota > Alphaproteobacteria > Hyphomicrobiales > Nitrobacteraceae > Bradyrhizobium > Bradyrhizobium sp. USDA 3311. The sequence goes on from NZ_JBSSFI010000001.1 coordinate 4,836,211, forward strand.
GCGTGCTTCTCGCTGTCTTTTCGGATATCCACGGCAACCGACAGGCGTTCGAGGCTTGCCTGAAGGTTGCCCGTGCGAAGGGCGCAGAGCGGTTCATCCTGCTCGGCGACTTCGTCGGCTATGGCGCCGATCCGGAATGGGTCGTGGATACCGCGATGGAGCTCGTCGCCGGGGGCGCCGTGGCCGTGCGCGGCAATCACGACCAGGCGGTCAATTCCTCGGCCGAGACCATGAATGCCGAGGCGCAGATCGCGATCGAATGGACCCGCGGCCGGCTTGATGCCGCGCAGCGCCGGTTCCTGGCCGAATTGCCGATGCTGGTGGAGGACAGCGACCGCTTGTTCGTGCATTCGGAAGCCTCCAGTCCCCAGCGCTGGCACTACGTCCGCTCGACGGCGGATGCCGCCAAGAGCCTGATCGCGACGCCCGCCCATGTCACGTTCTGTGGTCACATTCATCGTCCGGCGCTCTATTCGATGTCGGTGACGGCGAAGATGACGAGCTTCGTGCCGAAGACCGACGTCCCGGTGCAGCTTTTGCGCGGACGGCAATGGCTCGCCGTGCTCGGCTCGGTCGGCCAGCCCCGCGACAGCGATCCGTCCGCATCCTTCGTGCTGTTCGACACGGTCTCGTGCCAGATCACCTATTGCCGCGTGCCCTATGACATCGCGAGCGCGGCGAACAAGATCCGCGAGAACGGCCTGCCGCCCTGGCTCGCCGACCGGCTGTCGCAGGGACGCTAGAGGCCGATGCCGAAACCCCTGGTCAAATCAGGCGCGGAGATCAACGGCTACACCATCGGCGAATGCGTCCATGCCGGCGGCATGGCGACGCTGTGGACGGTCACCCATCCCGGCATCGACGTCCCGCTGCTGATGAAAATTCCGCGGGTGTCGGAGGGTGAGGACCCCGCCGCGATCGTCTCCTTCGAGATGGAGATGATGATCCTGCCGCGGCTCGCGGGCCCGCACGTGCCCTCGTGTTTCGGCACCGGCGATTTCGCCCACCAGGCCTATGTCGTGATCGAGCGCATCCCCGGGACCACGCTCTACAAGCGGCTGGCCGACCTGCCGCTGCCATACGAGGAGGCGCGGCTGCTCGTCGCGAAGATCGCGACCGCACTCGCCGATCTGCACCGGCAGAACGTGATCCATCACGACATCAAGCCGAGCAGCATCATGTTCCGCGAGTCCGGCGAGGCGGTGCTGATCGACTATGGCCTGTCGCACCACAACCATCTGCCCGATCTCCTGCAGGAGGAATTCCGCCTGCCTTACGGCACCGCGCCCTACATGGCGCCGGAGCGGCTCCTGGGCGTGCGCGACGATCCGCGCAGCGACCTGTTCTCGCTCGGCGTGCTGCTCTATTTCTTCACGACCGGCGAGCGGCCGTTCGGCGAGGGCGAGACGCTGCGCGCGATGCGGCGCCGGCTGTGGCGCGATCCGCATCCGCCGCGCGCACTGCGCGCCGACTACCCGCCCTGGCTCCAGGAGGTGGTGTTGCGCTGTCTCGAGATCGAGCCGGTGCGGCGCTATCCGACTGCGTCCCAGCTCGCCTTCGATCTGACCCATCCGGACCAGGTCAGGCTCACGACACGCTCGGAACGGATGAAGCGCGACCCCCTCGGCGTCGCCTGGCGGCGCCGCTTCAACCAGGGCGTCATGCAGCCGCGCGCGAAATCGGATGTCGCAGCCCAGATCGCATCGAGCCCGATCCTCGCGGTCGCGCTCGACACGGCGGAAGGCGCGCCCGAGCTGAACGAGGCGCTGCGCGTCACCACCGAGCGCATTCTCGCCACGCTGCCCTCGGCGCGGCTTGCCTGCCTCAACGTCCTGAAGCTCAACCGTATCGCGATCGACCGGACGCTGGACGAGCAGGGCTCCAACAAGCATATCGACCGGCTGGTGGCGCTCCGGCATTGGGCCACGCCGCTGAAGCTGGACGAGAGCCGGCTGTCGGCTCATGTGCTGGAGGCGGTCGATCCCGCCGCTGCGATCCTGGAATTCGCCGAGGTCAACCACGTCGACCACGTCATCATCGGGGCGCGGCAGGGCTCATTCAGGCGCACGCTGCTCGGCAGCGTCTCGGCCAAGGTGGCCGCGGAAGCGGCCTGCACCGTCACCGTGGTGCGGCCGCCGCGAATGGCGGGTGATGAGGCCGATGCCGGCGAGGCGGCGGGATAGGCGCGCCCGGCGTCGCCGAGAAGAGATCAGGCCGCGCGGGCGGTATGGCCGGTGCGCCTGCGGCGGATGGGCCAGGAGAATTGCGGACCGGGCTCGCCGTGATCCGCGCTGCCGCCGAAATACTGGATGATCTCGCGGCAGGGCTCGCAATTGAACAGGTTACGCGACGCGGATGCCTTGGTCATTTCCTTCAGGCAGTTCGGGCAATGCGGTTTCATGGATTTGATCCGGAAAGGAGGTTCTCAGTGTCGGCGCTGCGAGGGCAACGAATGGTCGAGCTCCGAATTGTCGAGCTCGGCATCGTCATCCATGGCGCCGTCGGCGCGCTCGAGGCGGCCGAAGAAATAATCGAGGCTCGGATGCGGGCGACGCGGAATCCGGCACCTGCGCTTCGGCTGACATTTTACGACCGCGATCTGCATGGACGTCAGCCCCGGCGATGAAGGCGATGGACGCGAGCGGAACGTGCCGCAACCTTCTCCGGTCCGACCGTTGGGCCAAACACCACAAATGCACTGAAACCAAGCCACAACGCCACGCCAGTCCAAACCAGGGTCGTCGTCATGATGTGCTCCCGTCAAAAGCAGGCAGGAGCCAGTAGCGGTGATTTGCGCGAATCAGTGAAGCCCGGATGAGTACGGGTCGCAGTTGCAATTTTAGGCATCGCGCGCTGCGGCACCCGTAAGAGCCGCAGGTTTTCGCCGCTCGTGCAGAGTCCGATGCGGCTCAGATGGCTTCGCCGCGGGCGCCTGCGGCGGCATTGCGGATCGCGGCAATATTGGTCCTGTAGGCGTCCTGCGTGCCGCCCCTGAACACGGAGGTGCCGGCGACGAAGGCGTTGGCGCCGGCCGCGGCGAGCGCGCCCGCGACGTCGGGACCGACCCCGCCGTCGACCTCGATGTCGATCGGACGGCCCGCCGTCATCGCGCGGATGTCGCGGATCTTGCCGATCGCGGAGGGAATGAAGGCCTGGCCGCCGAAGCCGGGATTGACCGACATCACCAGCACGAGATCGACCAGGTCGATGACGTATTCGAGTACGCCGATGGGCGTGCCCGGATTGAGCGAGACGCCCGCCTTCTTGCCGAGCGCGCGGATCGCCTGGAGCGAGCGGTGCAGATGGGGACCTGCTTCCGCATGGACCGTGATGTGGTCGCAGCCGGCTTTGGCGAAGGCCTCGAGATAGGGATCGCAGGGCGAGATCATCAGGTGCGCGTCGAAGACCTTCTTGGTATGCGGGCGCATCGCCTTGATGACGTCGGGGCCATAGGAAATGTTCGGGACGAAGTGCCCGTCCATCACGTCGAGATGGATCCAGTCGGCACCGGCGGCGTCCACCGCACGCACCTCTTCGCCGAGCCTGGAGAAATCCGAGGCCAGGATCGAGGGGGCGATTGCCAGGGGGCGGGGGGTGAAGGCTTGGGTCATGGCGCTGTTTCCCGTGGCGGCCGGAAGAGGAATGGGTCTCGCCTAACATGGGCCTCCGTGGCGGGCAATGCAGGACAGGCGCGCTGCCTGTGGGCGGAAATTTCTGCCGTCACCGGCACGAATTGCCGATATTGCCGGGCCGCGCCAGGTGCGCTGGAAGCGGAATTCATTGAGCTTTTCGCGCTGGCACGGCGCTTGCTGACTTCCTCCCCGGAACATTGACCGCGGCATGCCGCATCGGTTGGAGTTGTGCAATGCTGTTTGCTCTTGGCGCCGTCTCGACGGCGCTCGACGCGATCCAGTCGCTGACAAACCCGAAATCGTCGTCGTCGACACAGAAGACGGGATCATCGCAAAGCGCGCCGACCAATCCGTTCGCGATCGACAGCGGCAGCAACAGCACGAGCAGCGGCGCGACCTCGTCGGTCAACTCCGGCAATTGTGCGCCGATCGCGCCGGAGACGATGAGCGCGCTGATCGCCGCGCAAAGCCAGTCGTCGGACGGCACCAGCAGCGCGACGACCTCGACCTCGTCGAACTCGTCGTCCTCGACCCGCCGGGACGCTGCGCTGAAGGACCTGTTCTCGCAGATCGATGCGGACGGCGACGGCAAGATTACCAAGTCCGAATTCGAGAACGCGCTGGGAGCCGGTGGCACCAATCTGGCAAAGGCCGATGACGTGTTCTCGAAGCTGGATTCGAATTCCGACGGCAGCGTCAACCTCGACGAGATGTCGAAGGCGCTGAAGAGCGGCCATCGCGGCCATGCCCACGGTGCCAGCGGCTCCGGCGACGGATCGGAGTCCTCCTCGAAGCCGAGCGGCGGATCGACCTCGACCACGACGACCGCCGCCGACGGCTCGACCACCACCACCGTCACCTATGCCGACGGCTTCAAGATGTCGACGACGGTCCCGGGCGCCTCCAGCTCCCCTAATTCGGCTTACGATCTGTTCGCGCAGTTGATGCAGCGGCAAGGCGGGCAGGGGCAAGGCGCTTCAGCGACCGCCGGCTCGTCGATGTCGATGAGCGTGTGAGCTAAGAGCGCTCTCTCGCCAAATTGCGCTGTCATGCCCCGCGGAAGCGGGGCATCCAGTACGCCGCGGCCTTCCGGTTCAATCACAACCGTCTCTGGAATACTGGATCGCCCGGTCTTCGGCGGGCGATGACACCTGATGTGTGACGGGCGTTCAACTATCCACCAAACCGGTCCCGCCATGCCGGCTGCGCGCCGCCGAACGGCAGCGCGGTTGCGCAATACACGCCGCGTGCGATTGCGCGCGCGACCACGTTGGCGGCGACGGTGCCGAGCTCGGTGAGGCCGACCAGCGGCTCGATCGACTTCTCGCAGGTCGCAGCCGCGTACAGCACGTCGCCGTCGGTCGGTGCATGCACCGGATAGATGGCGCGGGCGAAGCCGGTGTGGGCGATCATCGCCAGCCGCTTGGCCTGTGGCTTGGTCAGCACCGCGTCGGTGACGACGGCCCCGATGGTGGTATTTTCGCGCGCGCTCGCGGCGGGACCGCCCTTGATGCGCATGCGGAGCATGTCGTCGGTGAACTTGTCGGGCAGGCCGCGTCCGCCGTATTCGCCGTCCACCTCGAACGGCGCCGCCCAGAACCACGGCCCGTTGCCGACGGTGACACTGCCCACCGCGTTGACGGCGACGATCGCCGCGACCTTGACGCCATCAGGCGTCACCGCCGAGGCTGAGCCGAGCCCGCCCTTGAACGTCGCGGTGGTCGCACCTAAGCCCGCGCCGACGCTGCCGATTGCGAAGTCCGTGCCGGCGGCTGCTGCCGCAGCGTAGCCGAGGTCGCGATAGGGCGAGAAGCGTCCCCATGCCTTGTCGCCGCCGTTGAGGAGATCGAACAGGATCGCGCCCGGCACGATCGGGATCAGCGCTTCGCGAACCCGGTGGCCGCGGCCCTGCTCGGCGAGCCAGGCCTGCACGCCGCCGCCGGTATCGAGGCCGAAGGCGGAGCCGCCCGACAGCGCGATCGCGTCGACGCGTTCGACGGTATTGGCGAGATCGAGCAGTGCGTCCTCGCGCGTGCCGGGGCCGCCACCGCGGACGTCGATCGCCGCGACCGCGGGGGAATCGAAAATGATCGCGGTCGTGCCGGAGGCGACTTTGGCATCCTCGGCATGGCCGACGCGGACGCCGGCGATGTCGGTCAGCAGATTTTTCAAGGTGGCCTCGCGCGCTGATGAGGAGTTCGCTTCTGCGATAGCGCAGAGATGCCGCAGGCTCAACTGGCGAGCGCCGTTCTGAGCATCTTGGCCAGCTCGGACTTGCGGTAGGGCTTGGCCAGCAGCAGCACGCCGGAGTCGAGCCGGCCGTGATGGACGATGGCGTTCTCGGTGTAGCCCGAGGTGAACAGCGTCTTCAGGTCGGGGCGGCGGCGGGCCGCTTCATCGGCGAGCTGGCGGCCGTTCATGGCGCCCGGCATGATGACGTCGGTGAAGAGCAGGTCGATGTCCTTGTCGGCGTCGATGATGGTGAGGGCGTCGGCTGCGTTGGCGGCTTCGAGCGCGGCGTAGCCGAGGCTCTTGATCTGGGTCACGACATATTGCCGTACCAGAGCGTCGTCCTCGACGATCAGGATCTTCTCGCTGCCGCCGGCGACGGGCGCGTTCTGAAGCGCCTCGAACTCGGTCTCCTGCACGCCGGTGGAGCGCGGCAGGTAGATCTTCACGCTCGTGCCGTGGCCTTCCTCGCTGTAGATCTTGATGTGGCCGCCGGACTGCTTGACGAAGCCGAACACCATGCTGAGCCCGAGGCCGGTGCCCTTGCCGACCTCCTTGGTCGTAAAAAACGGATCGAACACCCGCTCGATCAGATCGGCCGGAATTCCAGTGCCGGTGTCGCTGACCGCGATCATCACGTAATTGCCGGCAACGATGTCGGGATTCATGCTGGCATAGCCGTCGTCGAGGAAGACGTTGCGGGTCTCGAGCACCAGGGTGCCGCCGTCGGGCATGGCATCGCGCGCGTTCAGCGCGAGGTTGAGGATCGCGGTGGAGAGCTGGCCGGGATCGACCAGTGTCGGCCAGGCATCCTCGGTGAGCTGGGGCATGATGGTGATCTGCTCGCCCAGTGTCGGATGCAGCAGCTTGGCGGCCTCGAGCGTCAGCGCATTGACGTCGATCTCGCGCGGCTGGAGCGGCTGCTTGCGGGCGAAGGCGAGCAGGTGCTTGGTCAGCTGCGCGCCGCGCTCGGCGGCGTCGTCGATCAGCTTGGTGATGGCGGCGAGTTCGGGACGATCGGCGACCGCATCCGCAAGAATACCGATCGTGCCGGTGATGACGGTCAGCACGTTGTTGAAGTCGTGGGCGACGCCGCCGGTCAACTGGCCGATCGAATCCATCTTCTGGACCTGCCGGAGCTGAGCTTCGGCGGCCTGCTTCTCGGTGAGGTCGCGGCCGATGAAGAAATGGCGCCGCACCGGCTCGGACCAGGTGCCCATCCAGTTCATCGTGACCTCGTGACCATCGTAGTGATAGTAGCGCGCCTCGAAGCTGCGCTTGACCGCGCCGCGCCGGGCCGCGCGCATCTCGCTGCGCGTCTTCTCGAGGTCATCAGGGTGGATGAACTCGATCGCACTGTGCCCGACCATGTCGTCCGGGCTGAAGCCGAGGATGTCCTTCACACTGGGGCTGACCTGGATGAAATTGCCGAAACCATCGGTGACCAGGATCAGGTCCTGCGAGGTCTCGAAAATGCGCTGGCGCTCCTCGATCTCCCGATTGAGCGCCATCTCCGCTCGCTTCCGCTCGGTGACGTCGCGGGCCACCTTGGACGCGCCGATGATCTTGCCCTCGGTCGATCGCAGCGGGACCTGGCTCAGCACCACGTCGATGGGTTGACCGCTCTTGTGCAGCCGTACGGTCTCCTGCTGGTCGATGACCTCGCCGTTGCGGGTGCGGGCCAGATTCTCGGCGACATCGTCACGCTGATCGTCCGGCATGATGATGTCGATGGAACGGCCGACCGCCTCGTCGGCGGAGTAGCCGAAGACGCGCTCGGCCGCGCTGTTCCAGGTCGTGATGGTGCCGTCGAGCGACTTGGTGATGATGGCGTCGTTGGAGGATTCGACGACGGCGGTGAACAGCCGCTCGCGCTCGGCGTGATAGTCGCGCTCGGCGTCCGATCGGCGCTTCAGCGCGCCGACCATGCTCGCGGTCTGCGCCTGGAGGCGGACATTCTCGACCAGGAGCACCGCGAGCACGAAGGTCGCCGCGCAGAGGCCGTAGAGGCGGCCGACGTAGAAGCCGAGATCGAAGCGCGCGACGTTCACGATCGCCGAGAGCGCGATATCGAACAGCCAGGCGCACATCACGACCATGAGCCAGACGTCGATCACCGAATGCGGCCTGCGGAACCAGAGCGAGACGAGGGCGGCAAAGCTGAGCGACCATACGAAGGATACGACGCCGATCATGGCCGGCATGTAGTGGCCGTCGCGCAGCAGGACCGGGAGCAGATCGTGCCAGGCGGTGACGATCCAGGCGAAGACGGCCATGGCGGCGGCGACGCCGAACACGATGGCGCAGATCGCCCTGATTGTCGTGCCGCGGATCCTGGCGCCGCCGTCGGCCTCCTTCAGCCAGGCATAGCCCAGCACGAACACCGGGAAGCCGCCGTGCCAGATCATGTAGAGCCAGACCGTGGTTTGCCCGCCCGCGCCGAAAAGTCCGGTCGGGGTGAACAGTCCGGGGAAGGTGAGGGCATGAACCAGCGCCGCGGCGGCGGTGAACAGATAGCCGCTCGCGAGCCACAGCAGCGCGCGGGTCCGCAAGACCGAAAACTGCGACAGCAGCAGCACCGCGGTGACGATGTCGCTTACGGCGAGGGCCGATTGATAGCTCGCGACAAAGGCCGGGACGGGCAGGAGCGGGGTACCCGCGAAAGGGACGGCCAATGCGAACAGGATTGCGGATATGCCGACGATCGCCAATGCGGCGGTGCGGTCGGTCGAGGTGGCCGGCAGGGTCGAAAGGAATGTGCTTCGGTCGATCGTCGCGGGCACGTCCACCTCTCGCAGACCGGTCTTCGCCATTTTCATCGACGTCATTCGGATCCCCGCAGGCCGGCGCTATGGTAGCGGGTTACGGGCGCACATCTTGAACTGTTGCGGCCGCGACTCAACCGAAGGTTACAGATTACTTAATTCTGGTGGGACCACGGAATAGGGGTCGGGTAAGATGCGCTTTACTGGACGGTGCCATAATGCCCTCCCGCCGGAGTGGGTTCCAGGTTTGAATCATCGATTTTGATCGATATCCGGGAGTTCTTCCCTATGCCCCGTGTTCTCATCATCGACGACCAGAAGGACGTCCGTGCGATGGTCGCGATCGTGCTTCGGGTCCATCGCTTCGAGGTCGCGGAGGCCGAAAGCGGTGCGGCCGGGCTGAAAACCTTCGCGGAAAGCCCGTTTGACGTGGCGATCGTCGATATCTTCCTTGGCGACACCAGCGGCGTCGACGTCATCGCGAGCCTGCGGGAGCGTGCGCCGGGCCTCCCCATCATTGCGGTGTCCGGGATGACGGCGCTGGATTTCATGGAACAATCGCCTCACCTTGCCAACGTGGTCTGCCTGCAAAAGCCGTTTCGGCCGAACGATCTCCTGCAAGCGCTGCGGAAGGCCCAGGCCGCGGCGGGCGGCGAACTGCCCGCAGCTGTCTGACCCTTGTCCAGGACGCTTGCCCAAGAAGAACGCCCCGGGCAAGCCGGGGCGTGATGATGCTTGGATAACGGCCTTGGGGCCCGGCAAGCGCGTTAGGTGCCGTTGCCTTTGATCTCGGCGTAGCCGCCCTTGGCATCCCATTTGTAGACGACGTAGTCGATCTGCTTGATGTCGCCCTTGGCGTCATACTCGATCGGGCCGATCACGGTGTCCCACTTGCCGGCCTTCATCGCCTCCATCACCTTCTTGGCGTCGGTGGTGCCGGCCTTCTTGGCCGCCTGCGACCAGACCTGCATCGCCGCATAGGTGTAGAGCGTGTAGCCTTCGGGGTCGATGTTCTTGGCCTTGAAGGCATCGACGATCTTCTTGGCGGTCGGCTTGTTGCGCGGATCGGGGCCGAAGGTGAACAGCGTGCCTTCGCCGGCCGGGCCGGTGATGGAGGCGTACTCCTTGTCGGCGAGTGCGTCGCCGGCCATCAGCACTGTCTTGAGACCCTGGTCGCGCATCTGGCGCAGGATCAGGCCGCTCTCCTGATGGTAGCCGCCGACATAGACGAGATCGATGTTGTCGCGCTTCAGGCGCGAGACGATCGCGTTGAAGTCCTTGTCGCCCTTGTTGTAGGACTCGTACATCTTCTCGGTGATGCCGGCCTTGTTGAGCGCCTTCTTGGTCTCGTCCGCAAGACCCTTGCCGTAGGTGGTCTTGTCGTTGAGGATCGCAATGTTCTTGCCCTTGTAGTTCTTGGCGATGTACTGCGCCGCGATCAGGCCCTGCTGATCGTCGCGGCCGCAGACGCGCGCCACGTTCCACAGCTTGCGCTCGGTGAAGAGCGGGTTGGTCGAGGCTGGGGTGATCTGGAGGACGTTGCCGTCTGCATAGGCCTCCGAGGCCGGGATCGACGACGACGAGCAGTAGTGTCCGGCGACGAAGGGGATCTTGGCGCCGGCGATCTTTTCCGCAATCGAGCGCGCCTGCTTGGGATCGCAGGCATCGTCCTCGACGTTGAGCGCGAGCTTCTTGCCGTTGATGCCGCCGGCGGCGTTGATATCAGCCACGGCCATCTCGGCGCCGTTCTTCATCTGGCGGCCGAAGGCGGACTCTGTGCCTGTCATCGGGCCTGCGACTGCGATGGTGACATCCTGCGCGAATGCCGCGCTCGACAGCGCGATCGACGCGCCGAATGCCAGACCGATGAGCTTCAGTGATTTCATGAGATACCTCGCGGGTGGTCGCCTGTGGAAGTTGCCGGGCATGCCCGGTCCAAACCGGCGCCATTCTTGAATGAATTCGAGGAGAAGTCACCGGCAAAATACGGGCATTGGCGGAGATATCTCGCCACATTCGGCCGCACGTGGCCCGCCTCAGCCGTGCCGGCCGCCTTCCAGATAGGCGGCCCGAATCTCGGGGCGCTGCAACAACTCGGCGCCGGTCCCGGCCAGCGTGATCAGGCCATTGACCATGACATAGCCGCGATGGGCGAGCTTGAGCGCATGGTTGGCGTTCTGCTCGACGATCAGGACGGTCAGGCCGTCCTGCCGGTTCAGGGTGCGGATCGCATCGAAAATCTGGCGCGCGATCAGCGGCGCGAGCCCGAGCGAGGGCTCGTCGAGCAGGAGCAGGCGGGGACGGCTCATCAAGGCGCGGCCGATCGCCAGCATCTGCTGCTCGCCGCCGGACAGGGTTCCGCCGCGCTGGGCGTAGCGTTCCTTCAGCCGTGGAAACAGATTGAAGACGCGTTCCAGCGTCGCGTCGCGCTCGGAATCGGTGCATCCGGTGGCATCGGCACCCATCTGGAGGTTTTCCGCCACGCTCATGCGCGGGAAGATGCGCCGTCCCTCCGGCGATTGCGCGATGCGCAAATGCGCGATCTCGTGGGTGGGCACGTCGGTGATGTCGCGGCCTTCGTACAGGATCTGGCCGGCACGGGCCCGCGGCTTGCCGAAGATGGTCATCATCAGCGTCGACTTGCCGGCGCCGTTGGCGCCGATCAGCGCCACGATCTCGCCGGCATTGATCTCGACGTCGACGCCCTTCAGCGCCTCGATCTTGCCGTAGGCGGCGCGAAGGCTGCGGATCGCGAGCAGGGGAGTGGGTGAAGTCACGACCCGCTCTCCATCACGGCCACGGCTTCTTCCTCGTCGGCGCCGAGATAGGCGGCGATCACCTTGGGGTCGTCGCGGACCGCGCGCGGCGAACCTTCGGCGATCTTCACGCCGTGGTCCATCACCACGATATGGTCGGAGATTTCCATCACCACCGACATGTCGTGCTCGATCAGCAGGATCGAGGTGCCGAGCTCGTTGCGGATCGAGAGCAGGAGCTCGCTCAAGGCGGCGCTCTCGCGCGCGTTGAGGCCGGCGGCGGGCTCGTCCAGGCACAGCAGCGCGGGCTCGGTGCACATCGCGCGCGCGATCTCGAGCCGGCGCTGGTCGCCATAGGCAAAATTGCCGGCGGCATCGTCGGCGCGGTCGAGCAGGTTGACCCGCCTGAGCCAGTCGGTGGCGAGATCGATCGCGCGCTTCTCGGCATCGCGATAGCCGGGCGCACCGATCAGGCCGAGAAAGGTGAGGCCGGAGGCCCGCATCAAGGCGTTGTGCTGCGCCACCATCAGGTTTTCCAGCGCGGTCATGCCGGGAAACAGGCGGATGTTCTGGAAGGTGCGCGCCACCTTGGCCAGCTTGGCGATGCGGAAATCGTTCAGCCGCTCCAGGGCGATCGTCCGGCCATCGTCATGGGTGAGGCGAATGGTGCCGCCGCTCGGCTTGTAGAAGCCGGTGATGCAGTTGAAGACCGTGGTCTTGCCGGCGCCGTTCGGCCCGATCAGCGCGGTGATCTTCTTGCGCTCGGCCGAGAGCGACAGGTCCTGCACGGCAACGATGCCGCCGAAGCGCATGGTCAGCCGGTCGACGTTGAGAATCTTGTCGCCGCTCATCCGTGCCCTTCCTTGACGAGGTCGGAGGAGATCGCCTGCGCCTTGGTCAGATACACGGTCGGCGCGCGATGGCCGACCAGGCCGCGCGGCCGCCAGATCATGATCAGCACCATGGCCATGCCGAACACCAGCATGCGGTAGGTCTCGAGGCTGCGGAACAGCTCGAAGCCCCCGATCATGGCCAGCGCGGCGAGCGCCACGCCGAGTTGCGAGCCCATGCCGCCAAGCACGACGATGGCCAGCACCAATGCCGATTCCTGGAAGGTGAAGGATTCCGGGCTGATGAAGCCCTGGCGGGTGGCGAAGAACGCACCGGCAAAGCCGCCGAACATCGCGCCGGTCGCGAACGCGGTAAGCTTGGTGGTCGTGGTGTTGATGCCGAGCGCGCGGCAGGCGACCTCGTCCTCGCGCAAGGCCTCCCAGGCGCGGCCGATCGGCAGGCGGCGCAGGCGGATCGTCACCCAGTTGGTGAGCAGCGCGAGCGCCAGGATCAAATAGAACAGGAAGACGATGCGGTGGGTCGCTGAGTACTCGATGCCGAGCTTGGCGGCGAGCCCGTCGTCGCTGTTGTCGAGCGGGATGCCGAAGAAGGTGGGGCGGGGAATGCCGGAGACGCCGTTGGGGCCTCCGGTCAGGCTCTGCCAGTTGATGATGACGAGGCGGATGATCTCGCCGAAGGCCAGCGTCACGATGGCGAGATAGTCGCCGCGCAGCCGCAGCACGGGAAAGCCGAGCAGCACGCCCCAGAACGCGGCGAGGATGCCGGCGAGCGGCAGGCAGATCCAGAACGACCAGCCGAAATTGGTGGCGAGCAGGCCGTAGGAATAGGCGCCGACCGCATAGAAGGCGACGTAGCCGAGATCGAGCAGGCCGGCGAGGCCGACCACGACGTTCAATCCCCAGCCCAGCATGACATAGGTGAGCACGAGGATCGCGAGGTCGAGGATGTAGCGCTGGTTATAGAAGATGACGGGCACCAGCAGCGTGAAGATCAAAAGCGCGGGCGCGAGGTAGCGGCCGACGAACGACATCCCGCGATGCACTGCAGGCGGCACCAGCTTCTCGGCGCCGGTCGGGCCGAGCCATTGCCGGAGCAGCTCGATCACGATCGAGCCGCCGAACACGGCGGCGACAAGCGCTGCGACCTCGCCGAAGCGCGTCCAATAAGTGAGCTGGCCGTCGGAACCGGCCTCGGTCCGGACGCCGACCATCAGTGAGAACAGCACCAGCGCGACCAGCGCACTGAGCAGGGATTTCTTCAGGATATAGGTGATGCCGGCGGTGCGGCTTGCGTGCTTGGTCTCGTGCGGAATGGCTGTCACGCGGCGGTCCGTCAGACTTTTTCGACTTCGGGACGGCCGAGCAGGCCGGTCGGCATGAAGATCAGCACGACGATCAGGATCGAGAATGCCGCGACGTCCTTGTATTCGACCGAGAAATAGGCCGACCAGAACGTCTCGATCAGGCCGATCGCAAGACCGCCGAGCATGGCGCCCGGCAGCGAGCCGATTCCGCCGAGCACGGCCGCCGTGAAGGCCTTGATGCCGGCGACGAAGCCCATGAAGAAATCAACCAGACCGTAATAGAGCAGGTACATGAAACCCGCGACCGCGGCGAGCGCGGCGCCGATCACGAAGGTCATGGAGATGGTGCGGTCGACGTCGACGCCCAGCAGGGCCGCCATGGTCTGGTCCTGCTCGCAGGCGCGCATATCGCGCCCGAGCCGCGTGTGCGACACCAGCCAGGTGAAGATCGCCAGCAGCACGATGGTTGTGATGACCACCATGATCTGGATGTTGGAGAGCTGGATGACGAAGCCGTCCGCGCTCTCATGCAGCGTGTAGCCGCCGGTGATGAAGGGCGGGATCGGCTTGACGCGGGCGCCTTGCGCCACCTGCGAATAGTTGGTCAGCACGAACGACATGCCGATCGCCGACAGCATCGGGGCGAGACGGAAGGAATGCCGCAGCGGCCGGTAGGCGATGCGCTCGATGGTCCAGCCATAGAGCGCCGTGATCGCCATCGCGACCAGCAGCACGACGAGCAGGATCACCGGGATCGCGGTCACGCCGAGCGAGATCAGGATCAGGAAGGTGATCAGGGCGATGAAGCCGCCGATCATGAAGACGTCGCCATGGGCGAAGTTGATCATGCCGACGATGCCGTAGACCATCGTGTAGCCGATCGCGATCAGGCCGTAGATGGAGCCGAGCACGAGGCCGTTGATGAGCTGCTGGGCGAAATAATCCATAGGCTGCCGTTACCCAAACTTGACGCGGGCTCAAAGGGAGCTCTTCGAGAGAGTTCTTGGGCCCCGGCAGCCCTTGAGCATTCTTCTCGTTTTGTAACAGGAGGGAACTGGCGGCCGCAACTGGGCAGGCCTAGGCATAACGGCTTGTACAGAACTCATTTGGTTACGGATGTCGTCTCCCGGTTCCGCAGCTGCGAGGAACCGGGTTCCGCGTGGCAACCAAATCCGTGGGCGGTTGTTAGCTTCCCTCTGACGTCCAACAAGGGAGTTCCCCCCGATGACGAAGCAGCAGAACCAGAATCCGGGTCAGCAGACTCAGAACCCCGGCCAGCAGCGCCCAGGTCAGCAGCCAGGGCAGCAGCAGGGCGGTGGGCAGAAACCCGGACAGCAGCAGCAGGATCCGATGCGCCAGGGCGACAAGCCCGGCCAGCAGCATGGTGGCCAGCGCGGTCAGGACAACTAGTTTGGGAGCCCAGTGAGTGAGCAGGAGTGAAGAAGGGCCCCGCTGCAAGGTGGGGCCTTTTTTTCGTTGCTTGGCGTCATTCCGGGGCGGCTCGAAGAGCCGAGCCCGGAATCTCGAGATTCCGGGTCTGGTGCTGACGCACCATCCCGGAATGACGACGTGTGCGGGTGCCCCGTTAAGGTAAACAAAGGGTTTAAATTGCCGCCACGGACTGATGCGAGTTAGCTCCCGGCAAAGCCTTCCCATTGAAGGCGCGTGGCAGGCGAAGCGGGAAGCGGCATGTTCAGGAATTGGCGGATCGACTCGGTCAACGGCGCGCTGCTGGCGGCCTATTTCATCCCCGCCTGGACGCTCGTCGCCTTCAACATCATGGTGGCGCCGGTGCACGGCCTCTACGAGCGGCCGAGCGTTGCTGTCGCGCTGTTCCTCAGCGACCATCTCCAGATGGCGGGGATGGACACGGTACGCGCGGCTTGGCTGCTGGCGCTGGGACGGCTGACCGTGGTGGCGTTCTTCGCGATCTACCTCGCGCTGCTGTGCATTCCCCGCGTCCGCAGGAATGGCGGTAGTGACGAGGCGCTCGGCATTGCGCTGGCGATCGGCAGCGTGATCTCGTTTGCGAGCATGGTCATGGCCTCGAAGGTCGGCGAGATGGACGCGCTCCGGCTGCACGCGACCGAGCTCTTGCTGCTGCTGGGGGCTGCGATCGTGATGGTGATCGAGCGCCCTGTGGCGGCACCCAAGAGCGCCGAGGCCGCCGCGCCGCTAGGTCTTGAGCAGGCCGAGCTCCTGCACAATCGCTGAGGCCTCCTTGACGGCGTGGTTCGCCGCCGGCACGCCGCAATAGATCGCCTGCTGGAGCAGGATTTCCTTGATGTCGTCGGGCGTGAAGCCGCCCTCGGCGAGCGCCGCGCGCACATGCAGGCGGAATTCGTCCCATTGTCCGAGCGCGACCATGGTGCCGATGACCAGCACCCGCCGTGTGCGCTCGTCGAAATGCGGCCGCGTCCAGATCTCGCCCCAGGCGTAGCGCGTGATCAGATCCTGGAAATCGGTGTTGAAGGCATTGCGATTGGCGACTGATTTGTCGACCCAGGCATTGCCCAGCACCTTGCGGCGCACGTTCATGCCGGCATCGCGGCGCTTCTGGTCGTCCATGGTGTTTCTCCGGATCAGTCATCCCGGGGCGCCTCGAAGAGGCGAACCCGGAATCTCGAGGTTGTGAATGCCGATCGAGATTCCGGGGGCGATGCTTTGCATCGCTCCGGAATGACGACAGGCGCAATCAGCGTTGCGTCAGGAACCCCACCACCGCATCGGTGAACGCGTGCGGCTGTTCGACATTGGAAATATGGGCGGCGTCGATGATGGTCATGTTGGCGCCGGGAATTTTCGAGCGGATCAGTTCACCCGCCGAGATCGGCGTCGCCATGTCGTGGCGGCCGGCGATCACCAGCGTCGGGCTCTTGATCTTTGGCAGCAGCTCGCGCTGGTCGAGCGTCGACAGCGCCTCGCAGCAGGCGAGATAGCCCTCCACGGGTGAGGCGAGCAGCATCGCTTTCATCCGGGCGGTGATGTCAGGCTCGCGCTCGCGGAAATCCTGGGTGAGCCAGCCCGCGATCACGGCATCGGCCACCGCCGCGATGCCGCCCTTCTTCACGGCATCGATGCGTTCCAGCCATTTGGTCGGCTCGGCATAGTAGCAGGAGGTGTTGGCGAGGATGAGCTTGCCGAAGCGCTCCGGCGCATTCGCGCCCAGCCATTGTCCCACCATGCCGCCCATCGACAGGCCGCACCAATGCACCTTCTCGATGTTGAGATCGTCGAGGATCGCCAGCACGTCGCGGCCGAAGCGCTCCATCGTGTAAGGGCCGGGGGGAACGTTCGACTTGCCGTGACCGCGGCGGTCATAGCGGATGACGCGGAACACCTGCGTCAGCGCCTTCATCTGCGGCTCCCACATCTGAAGCGTGCAGCCGAGCGAATTGGACAGCATCAAGGTCGGCCCGCCGTCGCGGCCTTCGACGGAGACGTTGATCAGGCAACCGTCGGCATCGATCATGGGCATGCGGCGTCTCCGTTCTGGAGCATGATCCGGAAAAGTGTGGAGCGGTTTTCCGAAGGGATCATGCTCAAACAATCAATCTCGCTCGAGGCTGTCGAGCAGCCGGTCGATCATGGCTTGGGAAGCCCCTTGATAGGCCATCGGCTCGAACAATGCCGCAATTTTTTCCGGCGAAAGATGCGCTGTGACCTGCGAATCGGCCGCGAGAACCTCGCGCAGATGCTTCTTCTCGGCGACCGCGCGCTTGCTCGCGGCCTCGATGAGATGATGCGCATCGCTCTTGCCGATCCTCTCGGCCAGCGCAAAGGTGACCGCCTCGGCCATGATCAGCCCGTGCGTCGCATCGAGATTGCTGCGCATGCGCGCGGCATCGACGTCCAGGCCCTCGGCGATGTCGACGATGGCGGCGAGCGCGCCCGAAGTGACCAGCATCAGTTGAGGCAGCGTCGGCCATTCCGCATGCCAGGGGCCGGCGCTGCGCTCGTGGTCCTGTACCTGCGCGGCAAAAATCGTCGCGGCGAGCTGCGGGGCCATGGTGGCACATCCCAGCGCGCTTGCGGCTGCGACAGGGTTGCGCTTGTGCGGCATGGTCGAGGAGCCGCCGCGGCCTTCGCCGGCCGGCTCGAACGCCTCGGCGACATCGGTCTGCATCATCAGCGAGACGTCGCGCGCGATCTTGCCGCAGCTTCCGGCGAGAATCGCAAGGGCCGATGCGGCTTCCGCGATGCGGTCGCGATGGGTGTGCCAGGGTGCTTCCGGCAGCGGCAGGTTGAGCTCTTGCGCCAGTCGCTCCGCGACGACGAGCCCCTTGTCGCCGAGGGCCGCGAGCGTGCCGGCCGCGCCGCCGAATTGCAGCGCGAGGCCGTCGCGGGAGAGCCGCCTGAGGCGGCAGCGGGCGCGGGCAAGACTTGCGGCATATTCGGCGGCCTTGAGCCCGAACGGCATCGGCAGCGCGTGCTGGAGCCAGGTCCGCGCCACCATTGCGGTGTTGCGATGATTGCGCGCCAGTGCGGCAAAACCCTTGATGGCGCGGCTGAGGTCGGCATCCAGCGCGTCGATGGCGGCGCGCAGCGTGAGCATGGTCGCGGTGTCGATGACGTCCTGGCTGGTCGCGCCCCAATGCACGTAGCGTGCGGCCTCCGCATCGGCCTTCGCGACGTTGGCGGTCAGCGCCTTGACCAGGGGAATCGCGAGATTGCCGGACCGTGTCGCGGCCTCGGCCAGCGCGGCGATGTCAAAGGCATCCGCCTTGCAGGCGGCTTCGATCGGGCCCACGGCGGCCGCGGGAATCACGCCGGTGGCGGCTTCGGCGCGCGCCAAGGCTGCCTCAAAATCGAGCATGTTCTGGAGCGTTGACCGGTCGTCGCAGACGGCGCGCATGGCGGCGCTCGACAGCATCGGCGCAAGCAGGGGGGAGAGGGCTGTGCTCATGTTGCGCGGGACCTAACCATCATGGCCCGCCTGTGCCAATCCAAAACCGACCGCGCAAGATTTTTTGCAGTTGCGAATATGCATTGCACGTGGCCGGAGGCCGCCCTTTCCTTTGCGGCCTACGTGCGTTACTTGAACAGCATTATAATTGCACGATCCCGGGAGGCACCCCATGGCCATGACGATGAACGGCGAAGTCCAGCTTGCGGCGCCGCGCGAGGCTGTGTGGGCCAAGCTCAACGATCCCGAGGTGCTGAAGGCCTGCATCCCCGGCTGCGAGGAGCTGGAGAAGACCGACGACGGCGGCTTTCGCGCCACAGCGAAAATGAAGGTCGGCCCGGTGTCGGCGCGCTTCAAGGGCAAGGTGACGCTCTCCGATCTCGATCCGCCGAACGGCTACAAGATCTCCGGCGAAGGCGAGGGCGGGGTGGCGGGCTTTGCCAAGGGCGGCGCCGTGGTCAAGCTGGCGGAGAAGGACGGCGGCACGCTGCTCTCCTACGACGTCGAGGCGCAGATCGGCGGCAAGTTGGCGCAGCTCGGACAACGCCTCATCAACGGCGCCGCCAAGAAGCTGGCCGACGAGTTTTTCGCGAACTTCGCCAAGGCGGTACAGGGCTGAAGGCTATCGCCTTTCGGCATGGCGCCTTGCGTCCGGGGTGATGTTGCCCCGGGGCATAATGGCCCATATGATGGGTTGGAATAATTATAAGAACCGCTTCGACGGGACCCGTCGGGGCGCTGATAGAGAGTGCTTATGGCGAAAATCTCCCTCATCGTGAACGGCAATCCTGTGACGGCCAACGTCGATCCCCGCACGCTTCTGGTGCAGTTCCTGCGCGAGAATCTGCGGCTGACCGGCACCCATGTCGGCTGCGACACCTCGCAGTGCGGCGCCTGCGTCGTGCATCTCGACGGCAAGGCCGTGAAGTCCTGCACCACGCTTGCCGTGATGGCTGACGGCCACGAGGTCAAGACGATCGAGGGGCTGGCTGCCGACGGCGCGCCGCTGCATCCGATGCAGGAAGCCTTCCGCGAGCACCATGGCCTGCAGTGCGGCTTCTGCACGCCCGGCATGATCATGACCGCGATCGACATCGTCCATCGCAAGGGGCACGAGGTCGACGACCACACCATCCGCGAGGAGCTGGAAGGCAATCTCTGCCGCTGCACCGGCTACCAGAACATCGTCGCCTCGATCTCCGCCGGCGCCAAGGCGATGGCGAAATCCGACCTCGCCTAAATCGACACGCGCGCATCCCGCGATCAGGACATTCAGATGTACGAATTCAAATATCATCGCCCCGGGACCGTTCGGCAGGCCGCCAACCTCCTGGTGAAGAACGAAGACGCCAAGGTGATCGCCGGCGGTCACACGCTGATTCCGGTCATGAAGCAGCGCCTCGCGAGCCCTCCGCATCTGGTCGACCTCTCCCACATCGAGGGGCTCAACGCGATCGAGATGAAGGGCCGCTCGCTGGTGATCGGCGCCACCGCCAAGCACGCCGAGGTCGCGACCTCCGCCGTCGTCGGCGAAGCGATCCCGGCGCTCGCGAGCCTTGCCGGCGGAATCGGCGATCCCGCCGTGCGCCACAAGGGCACGATCGGCGGCTCGCTCGCCAACAACGATCCGACCGCGGACTATCCGGCCGCGGTGCTTGCGCTCGGGGCGACCATCGTCACCAACAAGCGCCGCCTCAAGGCCGAGGAGTATTTCCAGGGCCTGTTCACGACGGCCCTCGAGGCCGACGAGATCATCACCAAGGTGATGTTCCCGCTGCCGAAGAAGGCCGCCTACATCAAATTCCGCAACCAGGCCTCGCGCTACGCGCTGGTCGGCGTGTTCGTGGCGCGGCGTCCGTCGGACGTGCGCGTTGCCGTCACCGGCGCCGGCTCCGAAGGCGTGTTCCGCGTCACCGCGTTTGAGGAAGCCCTGAAGAAGCGCTTCTCGGCGAAAGCCCTTGATGGCATCGAGGTGCCGGCCGAGGGTCTCAACAGCGACATCCACGGCAGTGCCGAATACCGCGCGCACCTCATCGGGGTGCTGACGCGGCGGGCCGTCGACGCCGCCAATGCCAAGGAATGATGGGCCTCACCAACTGGCCCAACGACTTGCCCCGGTGAGGGCGTAACCAAGACTGGCCTTTCATGACTTCAGCCGCCCTGCCGGCATCGGTTGATGCGATGCTCGAACTCCTGACGTCGCGCGGCTATCTCGCCGAGCGGTCGCTGGCGACGGTGACGTATCTGTCGCTGCGCATGGGCCGGCCGCTGTTTCTCGAAGGCGAGGCCGGCGTCGGCAAGACCGAGATCGCAAAAGTGCTGTCGGCGGCGCTGGGGCGGAAGCTGATCCGCCTGCAGTGCTACGAAGGCCTCGACGTCTCCTCGGCCGTGTACGAGTGGAATAGCGCCGCGCAGATGATCGCGATCCGGATGGCGGAAGCCGCCGGCGACACCGATCGCGATCAACTGTCGAGCGACATCTTCGCCGACCGCTACATGATCAAGCGGCCGCTGCTCCAGGCGCTGGAGCCTGACGTCGCGGGTCCGCCGGTGCTCCTGATCGACGAGCTCGACCGCGCCGACGAGGCGTTCGAAGCCTATCTCCTGGAAATCCTCAGTGACTTCCAGGTGACCATTCCCGAATTCGGCACCGTGAAGGCGCCGTATCCGCCGATCGTCATCATCACCTCCAACCGCACCCGCGAGATCCACGACGCGCTGAAGCGGCGCTGCCTCTATCACTGGGTGGACTATCCCGCCGCCGAGCGCGAGCTCGCGATCGTCAAGACGCGCGTGCCCGGCATCTCCACAAAGCTGTCGCAGCAGGTGGTGCGCTTTGTCCAGGCGCTGCGCAACCAGGACTTCTACAAGTCGCCGGGCGTCGCCGAGACCATCGACTGGGCCACCGCGCTGTCCGAGCTCGACGCCCGCTCGCTGACCCCGCAGGTGGTCGGCGACACGCTGGGCGCGCTGCTCAAGTACCAGGACGACATCACCCGCATGCAGGGCGACACCCTGCAGAAGGTGCTGAAGGAAGCGACGAGCGAGGATTGATCTCGCGTCAAATTGCGCCCGTCATTCCGGGGCGCGCGTAGCGCGAACCCGGAATCCATCGGGCCGCAGAGTTCGTGGATGAATGGATTCCGGGCTCGCGCCAAAGAGGCGCGCCCCGGAATGACGAGGGGATGGATACGACCCATGGCCATCAACCACCTGGCGCCCGAGCAGACCGAGCAGTTCGCCGACAACATCGTCGGCTTCGCCCGCGCGTTGCGCTCTGCGGGCATGCCGGTCGGGCCGGGCGCAGTGATCGATGCCATGAGCGCGCTCCAGGTGATCGACATCGGCAACCGCGCCGATGTCTTTGCCACGCTGGAGGCGATCTTCGTCAAGCGCCACGAGCATGCGCTGATCTTCAAGCAGGCCTTCAACCTGTTCTTCCGCGCCTCGGAGGAGTGGAAGCACATGCTGGATTCGGTGCCGCTGCCGGAGCAGGCCAAGAAGAAGCCGCAGGCCGGTGCGCGCCGCGTGCAGGAAGCGATGTCGCAGCCGCGCATGACGGAGACGCCGCAGCACCAGGAGCAGGATCTGCGCCTGTCGGTCTCCGACAAGGAAATCCTTCAGAAGAAGGATTTTGCCCAGATGAGCGCGGCGGAGATCAGCGAGGCCCTGCGCGCCGTCGAGCGGATGCGGCTGCCGCAGGCCGAGCTCCTGACGCGCCGGCACCGGCCCGATTCCCGCGGCCTGCGCCTCGATCTGCGCCGCACGCTGCGTGCGTCATTGCGCACCGGTGGCGACATCATCGACATTCATCGCCTGGGGCGGATCGAGAAACCGGCGCCGATCGTCGCGCTGCTCGACATCTCGGGTTCGATGAACGAGTACACGCGCCTGTTCCTGCATTTCCTCCATGCCATCGGCGATGCGCGCAAGCGCGTCTCGGTGTTCCTGTTCGGCACCCGCCTCACCAACGTCACCCGCGCGCTGCGCCAGCGCGATCCCGACGAGGCGCTGGCGAGCTGCTCGGCCTCGGTCGAGGATTGGGCCGGCGGTACGCGGATCTCGGCCTCGCTGCACAACTTCAACAAATTGTGGGCGCGCCGGGTCCTGAGCCAGGGCGCCATCGTGCTCCTGATCTCCGACGGGCTGGAGCGGGAGGCCGATTCCAGGCTCGCCTTCGAGATGGACCGGCTGCACCGCTCCTGCCGGCGGCTGATCTGGCTCAACCCGCTGTTGCGCTTCGGCGGCTTCGAGGCCAAGGCGCAGGGCATCAAAATGATGCTTCCGCACGTTGACGAATTCCGCCCGGTACATAATTTGAGTTCGATCCAGGAGCTGATCACGACGCTCTCCCGGCCGCTGCCGCCGCATCACCGCAGCCTGATCCGCTCCGCAGCTTGAGAGGTTACCCCCATGCTCGATCGCGACGAGGACATTCTGAAGGCGGCGGAGGACTGGCAGAAGGCCGGCCGTGGCGTCGCGCTCGCCACAGTCGTCGAGACCTGGGGCTCGGCGCCGCGCCCGGCGGGCTCGAGCCTCGTCATCAACGACGAGGGCACGTTCTTAGGCTCGGTCTCCGGCGGCTGCGTGGAGGGCGCCGTGGTCACCGAGGCCATGGACGTGATCGAGAGCGGCAAGCCCAAGATGCTGGAGTTCGGCGTCGCCGACGAGACCGCCTGGAATGTCGGGCTGTCCTGCGGCGGCACCATCCGTGTCTTCGTCGAGAAGGTCGGCTAGCCGTGAAGCTCGCGATTTTGCACGAATTCAATGCCGAGCGCGCCGCGCGCCGCCCGGCGATCTTGGTGACGGACACCGAGAGCGGCGAGCAGCGCCTGGTCAAGGCGCAGGATTTCGCGAAAGACCCGCTGCGCGTCGAGCTCGAAAAACAGCTTCGCATGGGCAAGAGCGCCAATGTCGAGGTCGGCGGCAAGAAGCTGTTCCTCAACGTCTACGCGCCGACCGCAAAGCTCGTCATCGTCGGCGCGGTCCATATCAGTCAGGCGCTGGCGCCGCTGGCGCGCTCGCTCGGTTACGACGTCACGGTCGTCGATCCGCGCACGGCCTTTGCAAGCGCAGAGCGCTTCCCCGACATTCCGCTGGTGGCCGAATGGCCCGACACCGCGCTGCCGCCGCTCAACGTCGATGCCTACACGGCTTTCGTCGCGGTGACGCACGATCCCAAGATCGACGATCCTGCGCTGCTGCACGCCTTCGAGCGCGGCTGCTTCTATATCGGCGCGCTGGGCTCGCGGAAGACCCATGCCAAGCGCGGCGACCGGCTGCGGGCGCAGGGCGCCAAGGACAGCGATATCGCGCGCATCCACGCGCCCATTGGCCTTGCGATCGGCGCCGTCTCGCCGTCGGAGATCGCGGTGTCGATCATGGCCGAGATCACGGCGGTGCTTCGGCTGCCACCCAAAGAAAAAGAAGAAGCGGCATGAAATTCGGCCCGGCGAGCCCCAAGGATGCGATCGGCGGGGTGACCGTCCACACCCTGCGCCAGGGACCGCTGGTGCTGAAGAAGGGCACGACGATCGGGCCCGCCGAGGTCGAGGCGCTGGAGCGCGCCGGCATCAAGGACGTCGTCGTGGTGCGGATGGAGGAGGGCGACGTCTCCGAGGATATCGCCGCCGCCAGCATCGCGCTCGCGGTCGGCGGCGAGGGCATCCATGTCGAGCGCGCCTTCACCGGCCGCGCCAATCTGTTCGCGGCATGCCCGGGCGTGCTGGTGATCGACCGCGCCGCGGTCGATCGCATCAACAATATCGACGAGGCCATCACCTTTGCGACGCTCACCGCCTACAAGCCGGTGGTCGAGGGGGAGATGGTCGGCACGGTCAAGATCATCCCGTTCGGCGTCGAGGGCGCTTTGCGCGACGCCGCGGTGAAGGCGGCCGGCCGGGACGTCCTGAAGATCGCGCCCTACGTGATCAAGCGCGTCGGCGTGGTCTCGACGCTGCTGCCGGGCCTGTCCTCCAAGGTGATCGACAAGACGCTGCGCGTCACCGCCGAGCGGCTGGCGCCGGCCGGCGCCGGCATCATCGCGGAGCGACGGGTCCAGCACGACGAGCACGCGCTGTCGGCCGCGATCAAGGAATTGCTCGCGCTCGGCGCGGAGCTCGTCATCGTGTTCGGGGCGTCCGCGATCGCGGATCGCCGCGACGTGATCCCGGCGGCCGTCACCGGGATCGGCGGCGAGATCGAGCATTTCGGCATGCCGGTCGATCCCGGCAATCTGCTGCTGATCGCCCGCGCCGACGGCGTGCCGGTGCTGGGCGCGCCGGGCTGCGCGCGCTCGCCGGTCGAGAACGGGTTTGACTGGGTGCTGATGCGTCTGCTCGCCGGCATCAAGGTGACCCGCGCCGAGCTGATGGGCATGGGCGTCGGCGGGCTCCTGATGGAGATCGTCACGCGTCCGCAGCCGCGCGCGAGGCCCGAGATCGAGGGCAACAGCCAGGTCGCCGCCATCGTGCTCGCGGCTGGGCGCTCGACCCGCATGGGTGGGCCGAACAAGCTGCTCGCCGAGCTCGACGGCAAGAAGCTGGTGCGGATCGCGACCGAGCAGGCGCTGGCCTCCAAGGCATCCGAGGTGATCGTCGTCACCGGCCATCAGACCGAACTGGTCGAGCAGGCGCTGCAAGGCTTGAAGGTGAAATTCGTCCGCAATCCGGATTTCGCCGGCGGCATCGCGAGCTCGGTCAAGGCCGGCATCGCGGCCGTGCCCGAAGCTTGCGACGGCGCCGTGGTTTGCCTCGGCGACATGCCGCTGATCGATGCCGGCCTGATCGACCGTCTCATCGACAGCTTCGCACCGGACCGCGGCAATCTCATCGTCGTGCCCGTCAGCGAGGGCCGCCGCGGCAACCCCGTGCTGTGGTCGCGCCGCTTCTTCCGGGAGCTGATGACGCTCGATGGCGACGTCGGCGCGCGCCACCTGATCGCCAAGCACACCGAGGCGGTTGCGGAAGTGCCCGTCGACGGCGAGGGCGCGTTCCTCGACATCGACACGCCCCAGGCGCTGGAAGCGGCAAGACGGGGATAGTGTGTAGGGTGGGTTAGCCTTGCGGCTGCGCGCAAGCGCAGTCCGCTGGGCGTACCCCACCAACTTCGTCCCGCATTCGTTGAAGCGTGGTGGGTTACGCTGCGCTAACCCACGCTACGAAGCGGATTCGCTTCGCTCGCCTACTTCTTGGTGTTCGACAGCTTCTCGCTGCCGGCCTTCAGATCGACGCCGCTCTTGGTCAGGAGGGCCTTGTCGCCGCTGCTGAACGTGAACGTGTCGGCGCCCGCGCTGATGCCGTTCCACGCCACGGCTTCGGCGAGGGACAGATACCACAATCCCTGGAATCCCGACGCATTGTTCAATTGCCCCGTCCAGACGGTGGTCGATCCGCAGCCGAGGAAGTTCACCGAGAAACTGATCGCAGTGCCCGTGTTGCCGTAGGCCAGCCAACCCGTCACACCTTGCGGCTTGCCCTCGTCACAACTGTTTGCAGCGTTGTTGGTATAGGTCCCCGCGATCGCGCCCGTGTTCGAGTTGAAGCTGGTGATGGCCAGGGTCGAGCCATACTGGTTGGTCCAGGTCCAGTTCACCGACTGCGCATATGCGGGCAGGGGTCCGATCAGGGACGCCGACGCAATCATCGCCAAGAGCATTCCGTTGAAGTGACGCATGGTTGTTTCCTCCGGCTCTCTGCTTGGAGCGTCAACTACTTTAAATGATGCGCTTCACAAATACAACTAAAAGATGTATGAGGTCGCTCGTGCGTCCGTCAGGGTTTTCAACCACTCGTTCAAACGGTCCCGCGCTTAGAGTTCCCTCCACCTGCCTTGGGGGGAGGGGTTTTTTCCATGGCTTCGAATGTCGTCGCGCGCCGTTGCGCGATGTTTTTCTTTGCGTTGTCTGTTTGTGTCGCGGGCGCTCGCCACATCACGGATGCACGCGCCGCCGGCGCGTTTGCGGTCGGCAAATGCGGTGCCTATGGCCAGGCTTTCGATTACGGCGCCGAGCACGAGGCCCGCGCCGCGGCGCAGAAGCAGTGCAAGGGCGACTGCACGACGGTGACGATGAAGCGCGCCTGCGCGGCGATGTCCGTCGATCTGTCCAATCCTTGCGGTGCCTATGGCTATGCCGTCAAGCCGAAGATCTCCGCCTCGCTCAACGCCGCCACGCGCGAATGCTACAAATACGGCGGCAAGGAATGCGTGATCCGCGCCTGGGCCTGCGACGCGAAGGGTTGAATTCTCCTCCGTCATTCCGGGGGGTCGCGCAGCGACGAACCCGGAATCTCGTGCGATAATCTCCAGATTCCGGGTCTGCGCCTGACGGCGCATCCCGGAATGACGA
Organism: Bradyrhizobium sp. USDA 3311; assembly: GCF_054062495.1. Taxonomy (NCBI): domain Bacteria; kingdom Pseudomonadati; phylum Pseudomonadota; class Alphaproteobacteria; order Hyphomicrobiales; family Nitrobacteraceae; genus Bradyrhizobium; species Bradyrhizobium sp. USDA 3311. The sequence goes on from NZ_JBSSFI010000001.1 coordinate 4,863,001, forward strand.
TTTGTGGAGACATGTATGCAGTTCGATACCAAGATCGCCGTGGTGATCCGCAGCGATCTCCAGGCCTGGCAGAAGCTCAACGTCGCGGCTTTCCTCACCAGCGGCATCGCCGCCGCCTTTCCGGAATGCATCGGTGAACCCTATGAGGACGCCTCGGGCACGACATATCACGCGCTGATCGGCCAACCGATCCTGATCTACGGCGCCGAAGGTCCGGCACTGTCGCGCGCGCTCGACCGTGCGCTCACCCGCAACGTGGTGCCGGCGGTCTACACCGAGGACATGTTCAAGACCACGCATGATGCCGCCAATCGCGAGGCGGTGAGGGGCGTGGCGCGTGCCGATCTCAACCTGGTCGGTATCGCCGTTCGCGCCGAGCGCAAGGTGATCGACAAGATCGTCGACGGCCTCAAGTTCCATAGCTGACACGATCCCGCGCTTTGCGCCGCGTCGTCATCGCGATGTCACGATGGCGCGAGCGCTTGCGCAAACTTTGTGCTGTTTGACCCCAATCAAAGGAGCCTCGCATGGCGACGCTAGTCTGCACCCGTGATGCAAGGGAGCAGACAGATGCCGACCATGAAAGCCGCAATCGTCAGACAATTCGGCAAGCCGCTCGTGATCGAGGACGTGCCGGTGCCGCAGCCCGGACCCGGCGAGGTTCTGGTCAAGGTCAAGGCGTGCGGCGTCTGCCATACCGATTTGCACGCAGCCTCCGGCGACTGGCCGGTGAAGCCGGTTCCGCCTTTCATCCCGGGCCATGAGGTTGCCGGCATCGTCGCCGCGCTCGGATCCGGCGTGAAAAATCTGAAGGTGGGCGATGCCGTCGGCGTCGCCTGGCTGCACGATGCCTGCATGTCCTGTGAATATTGCGAGACCGGCTGGGAGACGCTGTGCGAGCACCAGCACAACACCGGCTACAGCGTGAACGGGGGCTTTGCCGAATATGTCATCGCCTCGGCTGCCTTCGCCGCCAAACTGCCGGCGACGATCGATTTTGCGGGCATCGCGCCGATCCTGTGCGCGGGCGTCACCACCTACAAGGGCTTGAAGGAGACGGAGGCAAAGCCCGGCGAGTGGGTCGTGATCTCGGGCGTCGGCGGGCTCGGCCATGTCGCGATCCAATATGCCAAGGCGATGGGCCTCAAGGTCGCGGCCGTCGATATCGCCGACGACAAGCTCGAGCTCGCGCGCGAGACCGGCGCCGACCTCGCCGTCAACGCGCTCGCAGCCGATGCCGTGGACAAGGTGTTGGCGGTAACCGGGGGAGGGGCGCACGGCGTGCTGGTGACGGCGGTCTCGACCGCCGCGTTCGCCCAGGCGCTGAAGATGGTGCGCCGGAAGGGCACCGTCAGCCTCGTCGGCCTGCCGCCGGGCGAATTCCCGACGCCGATCTTCGACGTCGTGCTCAAACGCATCACCGTGCGCGGCTCCATCGTCGGCACCCGCCGCGATCTCGACGAAGCCATCGCATTCGCCGCCGACGGCAAGGTCAAGGCCGAGGTGACAAAGGTGCCGCTCGCTGAGATCAACGACGTCTTCGACCGGATGAAGGCCGGCAAGATCGAAGGCCGCATGGTGCTGGATTTTGGCTAGTGCGTTGTGAAACGAGCCGTTGCCGCGAAGGAGGTGCGCTCCCTCTCCCGCAAGCGGGAGAGGTGCACCGAGTTTGCGGCGATGCTTTTCGTATCAAAGGGACGTCGCTCTCTCGCTGCCTACCCCGGCGGCATGCCTTCGAACTTCGGCAAGTCCGGATCGAGACGATCCCATTGATGGCCGCGCGCGGCGTAAGTCACCACCTGCGGCTTGTAGCGGGCGGGCTCGTCGAGGCTTGCGGCGCGGATGGTGAAGATGTCGGGCATTGCCGCAAAGGTCAGGTAAACCGGCAAGCCGCACCGGGCGCAGAAGCCGCGCGTCTTCACGTTGCCGCTGTCGCCGACCATGTCCCAGTGCTTCGCCTCGCCGGTTACGGTGACGCCGGCGCGCGCGAAGGTCGCGTAGGAGCCGTGGCCGCTGCCGCTTTCCCGCTGGCAGTCCCGGCACTGGCAGTGATTGCTGAACAGGGGCTCCCCCAGAATCGAATAGCGGATCGCGCCGCAGGCGCAGCCGCCTGTATAGGGCTTGTCCATCGCGATAACTCCTTACTCGCCACTGATCTCGTCAAGCTGGCGGACGACCTTCTTCCAGCCGCCACTCATCACCGTGTAGGCCGACTCGTTTCTGGGCAGGACGAAGCCGGCATGAACCAGGCGGATCCGCGTGCCGGCTTCGACCGGGGTGAGGGACCACGTCACGACCGTGTCGAGCGGCGCGCCGTAGCCGGTGTTGCGCTCATCGCCGCCCTTCCAGGCGTAGACAAGGCGCCGGTTCGGCACGACCTCCAGAACCCGGCAATGGATGACGCCATCCCAGTTGCCGCCCGGAGTGGTCTGGAACGTGAAGGCCTTGCCTTCGACGGCTTCAAAACCGGTCGGCGGCATCAGCCAGCGCGCGATCAGCTGGGCGCTGGTCAACGCCTTCCAGATCGTCTCCGCAACGTGAGGGAACACCTCGTCGATGACGATGTCTTTGGTCTCGGCTTTCAACTCGGCAGCACTCACGGATCGATCTCCTTCAAGAGGTCACGCAGGTTCTGGAAGCGCTCGCGCCAGAAGACGCCGTAATGATCCATCCAGGTCACCAGCGGCTCGAGTCCTTGCGGCGCGGCGCGGTAGTAGACGTTGCGGCCCTCCGCGCGCTCGGCAACGAGGCCGGCCTGCTTCAGCGACTTCAGGTGTTGCGAGATCGCGCCTTGCGTCACGCCACTGCCGCGCGTCAGCTCGGCGACGCTGATCTCCTTGCTCTCGAAGACGCGTTCGAACACGGCGCGGCGGGTCGGATCGGCGAGGGCGCGCATCACGGTGGTGACGGGGTTTGGGGCGGCTTCGATCATGGCGATAAATTAGTGAGGGCTAATTCATTAGTCAATGCTAATTTAATTCGGCCGCTCTGGCTGACATCAACAATTGACTATGACTGACTAGTCAGTCATAAATTGACCATGACGAAGAAGCCCACCAAAGCCGCCGCGGCATCTGCAGCCCAGGCTGGGAGCCAAATGCTCGAAGCCGCGCCCGCCTCGAACCGTGCCACCCGCGCGGCGGAGCGGCGTGCGGCGATCGTGGAGGCGGCGATGGAGGAGTTCATTGCGCGCGGCTTTGCCGCGACGCGGCTCGACGACATCGCCAGACGTGCCGGCGTCGCCAAGGGCACGATCTACCTGCACTTCAAGGACAAGGAATCGATGTTCGAGGAGCTGGTGCGCGTCGTGATCGTGCCTGTGGTGGCGCGGCTGACGACGTTGCCGCCGCCGGTGGGCTCGGTGCGCGACCTCATCGAAGCCTTCGCCGGCAACTTCCTCAAGGAGGTGATCGGCACCAGGCGCGGCGATCTCGTGCGCCTGATCGTGGCGGAGGGGCCGCGCTTTCCCTCCGTCGCCGATTTCTACTACCGCGAGGTGGTCTCGCGCGGCGTTGCCGCCATGCGCGCGCTGATCGAGCTCGGCATCGCCCGCGGCGAGATCCGCGAGAAGGAGCTTGCGCGCTATCCGCAGATCCTGATCGCGCCTGCGATGATCGCGGTGATCTGGCAAAGCCTGTTTGAGCGCCACGCGCCGCTCGATGCGCGGGACATGCTGCGCGTCCATCTCGATTTGATTTTTGGCGAACGGAGGACGACATGAGGTCGTCGCAAGTAATTTTCAGATTTGCATTGGCCGTCCTTTTCGCAACCGCGCTGGCGGCTTGCAAGGAGAAGCGCGATCCCGGCTTCCAGGGCTGGGTCGAGGCCGACATGATCTTCGTCAGCCCGGACGAAGCCGGCCGCGTGACGAAGCTGAACATCCGCGAGGGTGACGAGGTCAAGGTCGGCGACGCCCTCTATTCCGTCGACGACGATCTCCAGCTTGCCGATCTCAACCAGAACAAGGCGACGCTGGCCAACGCGCAGCAGACCTATGACCGTGCGGCCTCGCTGAACAAGACCGGTTCGGGCACGCAGGCCAATCTCGATTCCGCCGTCTCCGCCCTCCGCGTGGCGGAAGCGCGGGTGGCGACGTCGGAGACGCGGATGGCGCGGCGCAGGGGCTTTGCGCCGGTCGCCGGCACCATCCAGCAGATCTATTTCCGCGAGGGCGAGATGGTGGCGGCGCAGCGGCCGGTGCTCTCGATCATGCCGCCCGGCAACATGAAGCTGCGCTTCTTCGTGCCGGAGACCGAGCTGCCCAAGCTTGCGATCGGCGACACGGTCCGGATCGGCTGCGACAATTGCGCGGCCGACCTGACCGCAAAGATCTATTTCATCGCGACCTCGGCCGAATACACCCCGCCGGTGATCTACAGCCTCGATGAGCGCAACAAGCTCGTCTACCTGATCCAGGCGCGGCCCTCGCGCCCCGATGCCTTGCGGGTCGGGCAGCCGATCGACGTCTATCTCAATCCAAAAACTCCGGTGGCGGACAAGCGATGAACGGCGGCAACGGCATCGCAATCGACGTCAAGGGCCTGACGAAGTCGTTCGGCGGCCGCGAGGTCGTGCACGATCTGTCGATGCAGGTGAAGCGCGGCTCGATCTACGGCTTCCTCGGTCCCAACGGCTCGGGCAAGACCACCACCATCCGCATCCTCTGCGGCCTGCTCACGCCCGACAGCGGCGAGGGGACGTGCCTCGGCTACGACATCCGGCGCGATGCCGAAAAGATCAAGCGCCAGGTCGGCTACATGACCCAGCGCTTCAGCCTGTACCAGGACCTCTCGGTGCGCGAGAACCTCGAATTCGTGGCACGGCTCTATGGCCTTGCCGATCCACGCGACGCGGCGCGCGACATGATCAAGCGGATCGGGCTTTCGGGGCGCGAGGAGCAGCTCGCTGGCGAGCTCTCCGGCGGCTGGAAGCAGCGGCTGGCGTTAGGTGCCTGCACGCTGCCCAATCCGCAATTGCTGCTGCTGGACGAGCCGACCGCCGGCGTCGACCCCAAGGCGCGGCGCGATTTCTGGAACGAGATCCACGCGCTCGCCGCCGACGGCCTCACCGTGCTGGTCTCGACCCACTACATGGACGAAGCCGAGCGCTGCCACGAGATCGCCTATATCGCCTACGGCCATCTGCTCGCGCACGGCACGGTGGAGGAGGTGATCGCGAAATCCGCGCTGACGACCTACACCGTGACGGGTGAGGATTTGAACGGGCTCGCCGCCGAGCTTACCGGCAAGCCTGGAATCGACATGGTGGCACCGTTCGGCACCTCGCTGCACGTCTCGGGGCGCGACGTCGCCGCGCTCGAAGCCAGCATCGCGCCGTGGCGCGAGAAGAGCGGCCTGCACTGGCAGAGCTCGCATCCTTCGCTCGAAGACGTGTTCATCGAACTGATGAGCCGCTCCAAGGACAATTTCCAATGAGCACCGTCGAACATCCGGCTCCCGCGCGCGAAATCCGCGAGCGCTTCGGCTTCCTGCGACGCTCCTATGCGATGCTGATCAAGGAGTTCATCCAGCTGAGGCGCGATCGCGTCTCGTTCGCGATGATCGTGATGCTGCCGGTGATGCAGCTCATGCTGTTCGGCTATGCCATCAACACCACGCCGCACCATCTGCCGAGCGCCGTGCTGCTCCAGGAGGACTCCGATCTCACCCGCTCGATCCTGAAGGCGCTGGAGAACACCGCCTATTTCCGTTTCATCTACGAGGTGCACGACGTCGACGATTTCGACAATCTGCTGAAATCGGGCAAGGTCCTGTTCGGCGTCGAGATCCCGCGCGGATTCGAACGGGCGGTGCGGCGCGGCGACAAGCCGGCGCTGCTGGTCGCGGCCGACGCCACCGATCCGGTCGCGGCGAGCTCGGCGATCGGCTCGCTCGGCATGGTCGTGCAGACCGCGCTCAAGCACGATCTCTATATCGGCAATCCCCCGGAGATGCCGTTCGAGATCCGGGCGCATGCGCGCTACAATCCGGCCGCAGTGTCGAGCCTCAACATCGTGCCGGGTCTCGTCGGCACCATCCTCACCATGACCATGCTGATCTTCACCGCGCTCTCGGTCACGCGCGAGGTCGAGCGCGGCACCATGGAGAGTCTGCTGTCGATGCCGATCAAGCCGGTCGAGGTGATGTTCGGCAAGATCATCCCTTACGTACTGGTCGGCTTCGTCCAGGCCTTCCTGATCATCAGCATCGGCGTCGGCCTGTTCGGCGTGCCCGTGCTTGGCAATCTGTTCCTGCTCGCGCTGCTCTCGACGCTGTTCATCACCACCAACCTGTCGATCGGCTACACGATCTCGACCGTCGTGCAGAACCAGCTCCAGGCCATGCAGATGTCGATGATGTTCTTCCTGCCGAGCATTCTGCTGTCCGGCTTCATGTTCCCGTTCGCCGGCATGCCGGCCTGGGCGCAATATGTCGGCGAGGCCTTGCCGCTGACCCATTATTTGCGCATCGTCCGCGCCATTATGCTGAAGGGGGCGAGCATGCAGAATCTGCGGTTCGACGCGCTGGCGCTGGCGGCCCTGATGCTGATCGCCATGACCATCGCCGTGACGCGCTTCCGCCGTACGCTAGATTGAGGCAAACTAGTCCTTGAGAGTCATTCCGGGGCGTACGACGTGCGAACCCGGAATCTCGAGATTCCGGGTTCACGCTGCGCGTGCCCCGGAATGACTGGGGGATGGAATGGTCAAGTTTGCGAGCAGGAAAGCGCGGCAACACGCCGCCTTGTCGGAGGACTTCGAGCGCGAGCTGACGCGGGAAGTGCTGCGCACCGAGCTGTTGCGGGTGCGGACACTGATCATCACCGGCTGCGTCATGATCTTGTTCCTCACCTCAACCTTCCTGATCGACCCCGCTCTGGTGAACCGGGTCTGGCGCGGGACGGAGGGCCTCGTCCGCGAATACATCCTCTTGGGAGGTTTCATCCTCTTCGAAGTCTGGATCCACAGCCAGATCAGGCGAAACCTCAAGCTCGATCGCGACCTGCCGGTGATCAGGCGCTACGTCGGCGCCTTTATCGAAACGTCGCTGCCGACGATCATCCTGATCCTGCAGATCCGCAGCATGGGTGCGAGCCAGGCGCTCGGTTTCGTGCTGCCACTTGTCTATTTCATCTTCATCATTCTTTCGACGTTGCGGCTCGATTTCTGGCTGTCGACCTTCACGGGATTTGTGGCCGCAGCCGAACTCCTGGCCGTCGCGCTATATTACAACTCGGCGAGCGAGGCCGGTGAACCCCTGATCTACTTCCACGCGGTGCGCAGTACGGTCATTCTTGTCTGCGGCGTGCTCGCCGGCTCCGTCGGTGCGCAGCTGCGGCGGCAATTTGCCGCGAGCATCGCGGCTGCCACCGCGCGCGACCGGGTCACCAATCTGTTCGGCCAGCACGTCTCGCCGCAGGTGGTGGAGCGGCTGATGGCGGAGGGGACGAGCGCGGCCGGCGACCTCCGCCGCGTCGCGGTGATGTTCGTCGATTTCCGCGGCTTCACCGCCGGGGCGCAGTCGCGCACCCCGCAGGAGGTGGTCGACCGGCTCGATGGCGCCTTCGCGGTGCTGGTCGACATCCTCGACCGCCAGGGCGGCATCGTGAACAAGTTTCTCGGCGACGGCTTCCTCGCGCTGTTCGGCGCGCCGCTGGAGGCCTCCGACGCCGCGCACCGCGCGGTCGCCGCGGGCCGCGAGATGCTGGCCGCGATGGACCGCATCAATGCGGAGACGAGCTGGCCGCTGCGGATCGGCATCGGCATCCATTTCGGCGAGGTCGTCGCCGGCAATATCGGTTCGCCCCGGCGCAAGGAGTACACGGTGATCGGCGACACCGTGAACTTTGCCTCGCGGCTGGAGGCGCTGAACAAGGAGTTCGGCTCGCAGCTGCTGATCTCGGCGTCCGTGCGCGAGGCGCTCGGCGATGACGGCGAGGATGCTGTCGCGCTCGGCGAAGTCGAGGTGCGCGGCTACGAGCAGAAGGTGGCGGTGTTTCAGCTCGGGTAGACCGCTCGCGTTTCGTTGAACGCGCGTGATGAAATATCGCGCCGCGTTCTCCGTTCCTGCACTCTGGAAGCCGAAACATCGGTTTCCGTTTGTCATGCGGAGAAAACCAATGACCAGATTGCCCGTTGTTGCGGCCGTCCTGATCGCCGCCGCCGTCTACCAAACCCAGGCCGCTGCCGCCCGCGACGCCGCTCCTCGGCGCGCTGCGACCCACGTGACGACGGACTGCGTCAGGGCTCCGGCGGTGGGCGCCTATGCCTCTGCGCCCTACAAGCAACCGCCTTGCCTGCCCAGTACGACGACGATGAACTGACGATCACGACAGACGAAGCCGGGCTGGTGAAGTCCGCCAGCCTGGCTTCGCGTCATCCATGGCGGCCCTCCCGCCGGCGGTATTTTCGTAGCGCTTGACTCTCGCATCATCTAGTCATCTATATGACTATATGAATTCAGCGCCGCTCGACGACCGCCTGCCACGCTACCAGCGCCTGCGCGACGACCTCGCGGCGCGGATCAACCGCAATGAGTGGCGGCCGGGCGAGCCGATTCCGTCGGAAGCCGAGTTGGCTGCGCATTACGGCGTTGCCATCGGCACCGTGCGCAAGGCGATCGACCAGCTCGTCGCGGATGCCGTGCTGGAGCGCCAGCAGGGCCGCGGCACCTTCGTGCGCCGCGCGCGCTTCAACTCCTCGCTGTTCCGCTTCTTTCGCTTCCAGTCGGAGAGCGGCGAGCGGCGCGTGCCGAAGAGCCGCATCATCAGGCGCAAGAGCGTGCCGGCGACATCGGCGGTCGCATCCGCACTCCGCATCCCGGTCGGCGAGCCCGTGATCAGCCTGTCGCGCCTGCGCCTGATCGACGACGTCCCGCTGCTCGCCGAAGAGATCTGGCTGCAGCAATCGCGCTTCGCGCCGATCCTCGACATCGACACAGCCGAGTTCGGCGACCTCCTGTATCCGCTCTACGAGGAGCGCTGCGGCGAGGTCGTGGTCTCCGCCGAGGAAATCCTGACGGTCGAGACCGCCAACGAGATGCAGGCACGCCTGCTGCGGCTCGAGGCGCATGCGCCTCTGATTGTCATCGAGCGCCTCGCGCTCGACCTCGAACGGCGGCCGATCGAATGGCGCCGTTCGCGCGGGCCGGCCAACCGCTTCCGCTACCACGCCGAGATCAGGTGAAGCGGCTCTTCAACGACACCAAGCAATAAACGAGTACAGGGGTAGGAAAAATGTCGAACTGGTACAGCGAAAGCTCGCCGCTGGAGCGGCGCACGTTCTGGGCAAGCTTTGGCGGCTGGGCGCTGGATGCGCTCGACGTCCAGATGTTCGGCCTTGCCATCCCCGCGCTGATCGCGGCGTTCGGCATCAGCAAGGCCGATGCCGGCCTGCTCGGCTCGGTCACGCTGTTCTTCGGCGCGTTCGGCGGCTGGCTCGGCGGTGCGCTCGGCGACCGCTTCGGCCGCGTCAAGGCGCTTCAGATCACGGTTGCGACCTTCGCACTCGCGACCTTCGCCTGCGCATTCGCGATGACCTACACCCAGCTCCTGATCCTGAAAGCGGTCCAGGGCCTCGGCTTCGGCGCCGAATGGGCCTGCGGCGCGGTGCTGATGGCCGAGATCATCCGCCCCGAACATCGCGGCAAGGCGCTCGGCTCGGTGCAGAGCGCCTGGGCCGTGGGCTGGGGCGCAGCCGTGCTGCTGTCGGCGCTGGTCTTCACCTATGCGCCCACTGAGATCGCCTGGCGGCTGCTGTTCGCGCTCGGGCTGTTGCCCGCGCTCCTCATCATCTTCATCCGCCGCGGATTGAAGGAGCCGCCGCGCGCCATCGCCAGCGAAAAGACGCCGTTCCTCGCGACGCTCTCGGGCATCTTCCATCGCGAGGTGCTGCGCGCGACGCTGATCGGCGGACTGTTCGGCATCGGCGCCCATGGCGGCTACGCGGCGCTCACCACCTTCCTGCCGACTTACCTGCGCGAAGTGCGGCATCTGTCGGTGCTGGGCTCCAGCGGCTATCTCGCCGTCATCATCGTCGCCTTCTTCTGCGGCTGCGTGGCGAGCGGCATCATCAGCGACCGCATCGGTCGCCGGGTCAATGTCGCGTTCTTCGCCAGCGCCTGCATCATCACCGTGCTGATCTACATCTTCGCGCCGCTGACCGATGGGCAGATGCTGGTGCTCGGCTTCCCGCTCGGCTTCTTCTCCGCCGGCATCCCCGCCAGCATGGCGGCGCTGTTCAGCGAGCTCTATCCGGCCGGCGTGCGCGGTACCGGCGTCGGCTTCTGCTACAATTTCGGCCGGATCGTCTCCGCCGCGTTCCCGTTCCTGGTCGGCTTCCTCAGCGATCATATCGGGCTTGGACCTGCGATCGGCATCGATGCGGCCTTTGCCTATTCGCTGGTGCTGATCGCGGTGCTGCTGCTGCCCGAAACCCGCGGCAAGGTCTTTGAACAGACCGCCGCGACGCGCGCCTGACGCGGGATGGGGAGGAGCCACCATGACATTGTCCCAGCGCGGCCTGACGCGCCGCCAGTTTGGCGCGGGCCTCGGCTCGCTCGTGACGCTGGCCGCGACCACAGCCAGCAGTGAGGCGGCCTTGCCGACGATCGATACCCACGCCCATGTCTTCCACCGCGCCCTCAAGCTCGCACCGGGCCGGCGCTATGCGCCGGACTACGACGCGCCGCTGTCGCTCTATCTGGAGCAGCTCGACCGCAACGGCATGTCCAATGGCGTGCTGGTGCAGCCGAGCTTTCTCGGCACCGACAATTCCTATCTGGTTGCATGTCTGAAAGAGGCGGGCGGCCGCCTGCGCGGCATCGCCGTCGTCGATCCCGCTGTTAGCGCGGACGAGCTGCGCATGCTCGATCGCGCTGGAATCGTCGGCATTCGCCTCAATCTCGTCGGCCAGCCTTTGCCCGATCTCGCTGCCGGCGAATGGAAGGCGTTGCTCGCGAGCGTGAAAGTGATGGGCTGGCAGGTCGAAATCCAGCGCAACGCGGCCGATCTCGCCGCACTTGCGCCGCAGCTTCTGGATCTCGGCGTTGCAGTCGTGCTCGATCACTACGCGCTGCCCGATCCAAAGCTCGGTGTCGCCGATCCCGGCTTTCAGTCGGTGCTGAAGCTCGGCGCGACGCGGAACGTCTGGGTCAAGATCTCGGCGCCGTATCGCAATGGCGCGGCCGGCGAGAGCTTTGCGAAGCAAGCCTATCCGCTGCTGCGCAACGCTTACGGCCTCGACCGCCTGTTGTGGGGCAGCGACTGGCCGCACACGCAGTACGAGGCGTCGCAGGGTTACGAAAAGAACCGGCAGTTTCTCGATGCGCTGATCACTGATCAGAGCGAGCGCGCGCAAGTGCTGGTGTCGCCGCGACCACTCTTCCGCTTCTGAAGCGTCCTGTCGCGATTGCTCCGATTGCTCCGAATTTTGGGGCATGACGGACGATGTCGCCGGCTTGTAGACTGCCGGCGATGCAGCCGACCCGCGGCTGCGATTTGCATGAGGAAAGCAAAGATGCAGCGCCGCTACATCACCGTCGACGTGTTCACCGACCGCGCCTTCGGCGGCAACCAGCTCGCCGTGGTGCTCGATGCCGGCGGCTTGTCGACGACGCAGATGCAGGCGATCGCGACCGAGTTCAACTATTCCGAGACGACCTTCGTGCTGCCGCCGCGCGACAAGGCGAACGATGCGGAGGTGCGCATCTTCACGCCGGTGCGGGAGCTGCCCTTTGCCGGTCACCCCAATGTCGGCACCGCCTTCGTGCTGGCGACGATCGCAAGGGAGCCCAAGCCGCGCCTGCTGTTCGAGGAGAAGGCGGGGCTCGTGCCGGTCGAGATCGTACGGGAGCAGGGCAGGGTGGTCAGCACCGAGCTGACCGCGCCGCAGCCGCTGGCCCGCCTCGCGACATGTTCCGCCGAAGAGGTCGCGGCCTGCATCTCCCTGACCGCGGAGGATATCAAGATCGATCGCCATGCCCCGCAGGTCGTCGGCGTTGGAACGCCCTTCGTGGTGGCGGAAGTGGGGTCGCGTGAGGCTGTGCGGCGGGCCAAGCCTGATGCTGCGGCGTTCAGCCGGATGTTGCCGCGCGATGGCGCCTTCTCGGTCTATTTCTACACGCGCGACGTGCCGGCGGCGGAAGCGCCATGCGAGCGGCAGGCGCGGATGTTCTTCCCCGGCGCCAGCGGCCTGATCGAGGACCCCGCCACCGGCAGCGCCACGGTCGCCGCCGCCGCGCTGTTCGCCGATCTCGATCCCGCGCGCGATGGCGAGTTGAAGCTCACCATCGGCCAGGGTTTCGACATGGGCCGTCCGAGCCTGCTCCTGACGCGCGTGCGCAAGCAGGACGGCAAGATTGTCTCCGCCCATGTCGGCGGCAGCTGCGTGCAGATGATGGAGGGGACGTTTAGGCTGGTGGGGGAGGGGTAGGTCCATCAACCCGTCATTCCGGGGCGCGCGCAGCGCGAACCCGGAATCCATTCCTCCACTAGCTCTGCGGCCCGATGGATTCCGGGCTCGCGACTTTTTCGCGCCCCGGAATGATAGCGCAGCTAAACCTGCCGCCCCGCCAAATTCCTCACCGTCACACCATCCCGCTCCTCGATCACCTCCGCGATCATCTGGCGGTGGCAGTGGGTGTGGTCGCGCTCGTAGCAGAGCAGGCAGACGGGGCCGGCCTTCTTCACCAGGGCCGAGAGCTCGTCCATCTCTTCCTTCGCCTGCGGCGTCTTCAGGTGCCTTGAATAAATCCTCTCCAGCGCGTCGTACTGGCCGCTGCGAGCGGCAAGGCGTCCCTCCTTGGGCGTGCCGAGCGCGGCGAGATGGACATAGGCGATGCCGCGCTCGTCGAGCCCGGCGGACAACTGCTTCTTGGAAAAACCCGGCCGGCGCGACGACGTCACCGCGCGCACGTCGACCACGAGCTTGACGCCGGCGTGCTCAAGCTCGTCGAGCACGGCCTTGGGCGGCGTCTGCTCATAGCCGATGGTGAAGAGCTTCTTCGCCTTTGCCATGAACAATCCTCAACTCACCCGCGCGATCAGTTCCATGGCGCCGTGCGGTGCGCGCACCTTGCCTTCGTGGATGACGTAGACGAACACGTCGCGCGGCTCCTTCTTCGGCTTTGCCTTGTCGACCTTCGGCAGATCGTCCGGTTCGCTTCCTTCGGCCCAGTCCTTGAAGCGCTGGGCCCAGGCATCGAGCTGCTTCGGCGGATAGCAGGTCTTGATCTCGTCATTGCCCTTCTGCAGCCGCGCGTAGACGAAATCGCCGGCGACGTCGGCGATGGCGGGATATTTGCCGTGCTCGGCGAACACCACCGGCGTCTCGAATTCGCGGATCAGCGCGACGAAGTCGGGCGTGCAGAAACTGTCGTGGCGGACCTCGACCACGTGGCGCAGCGCGCGCCCGTCGAGCTTGCGCGGCAGCAGCTCCAGGAACTTGCCGAAATCGGCGCCGTCGAACTTCTTGGTCGGCGCGAACTGCCACAGCACCGGCCCGAGATGGTCGCCGAGTTCCAGCACGCCGGAATCATAGAAGCGCTTGATGGAATCGCCGGCTTCGGCCAGCACGCGGCGATTGGTGGCGAAGCGCGGCCCCTTCACCGAGAACACGAAACCTTCAGGCACCTCGCTCGCCCATTTGCGAAAGCTCTCCGGCTTCTGCGAGCCGTAATAGGTGCCGTTGATCTCGATCGAGGTCAGCTTCGAGGCCGCGTAGGACAGCTCCTTCGCCTGCGTCAGCTTCTCCGGATAGAACACGCCGCGCCATGGCTCGAATGTCCAGCCGCCGACGCCGATGAAGATATTGCCGGATTTTTTGGACACGGTTTTTGTTTTGGCCACGGAAGGATCTCGCATCGACGTGGAGGGGAGGCCGGCATCCTAGTCAAACGAGTTGTGATTGGCCAGTTGCCGCGGCCCGTCTAAGCTTCCGACAAGATCATCTGCGAAGAAGGAGAACAAGATGCGGATGCTGATGCTGGGGGCGGCGCTCTTGATGATGACATCTGCTGCCATCACATATTCTGCCATGGCGGATGACGACGACGCCAAGGGCGCGCAGAAGCTCGCCATGCAGGGCCGCGACGATTACTGGCATTGCCTGGCGCGGGAATATTCGCGCGACAGCAATCAGGGCCTGTCGGAACAGGATTTTGGCCGCTCGGTTGCGGGCGCCTGTCCGTCGGAGCGGCAATATTACCGGGTGGCATTGCTCGACTATCTCACCACGCAATATCCGAACATCGATTCCGGCGCCCATCTCGCGACCGCGAACAGGGCGGTGGAGTCGGCGCAGAAGGACATCGTGACGGCTTTCATCAAGCATAGGCCGCCGCAGAAATAGGTCGACAGCGGTCGCGGTCCCGTGGCCCTTCCGGCTCCGCGTTCATCCGTGGTATCAATGATCGCATCTGGAACAGGGATGGGCTTCCATGTCGTCTGAGTCGGTGGGTGGCATTTTGGGCGCGATCGTCGCGGCGGTCGTGCTTGCGGTCGCCGTCGTCCTCGGGCCGATCGGCCAGTACGGCAAGCCGCCCAAGCCGGCAAAGGTCGATCCGGGCCCGGCGGCCATGGCGCCGGCAGCCCCCGCCGCGCCCGCGCCGCGCGGCCCGGTGATCAAGGAAGTCCCGAACTAGTCGTCGGCCTGAAAAAGGGTGCTTTTGCCCCTTGAAAAGCGGCTTTGCCGTCCCCACTTAGTTGTCAACGGCAACGTTGAGTCACGATCTCCGTTGCTGGGACGACCTTGGAATAGCTCAGGCTGCGCCGGATGTACGCGCGCCCGCCGTTCCGGGGTCGTTGGCATTTTAGGGCCCATTTGGGCCCTTCCCCTTGGAAACCCCGGCTTGGCAGCGCAGGACGCGGCGGATATACGCTGCCGTCATGAATGAAGCGATCAGACCGGGCCCCGACAATCCGCCCCAGGCTCAAGAGGGGCCGGAACTGTCGGTCATCGTCCCGACCTTCAACGAGCGCGACAACGTCACGGTGCTCTACCGGCGCCTGGAGGCGACGCTCGCCAGCGTCGCCTGGGAGGTCGTGTTCGTCGACGACAATTCACCCGACGGCACCTGGGACGTCGTGCGCGCGCTGGCCCAGCGCGACAGCCGCGTGCGCTGTGTCCGCCGCATCGGCCGCCGCGGCCTGTCCGGCGCCTGCATCGAAGGCATCCTGGCCTCCAGCGCACCCTTTGTCGCCGTGATCGACGCCGACCTTCAGCACGACGAGACGCAGCTGCCGAAGATGCTGCTGCTGCTCGCCAGCGACGAGGCCGATCTGGTGGTCGGCAGCCGCTATATCGAAGGCTACAAGAGCGAAGGTTTCAACAAGCAGCGCGCCGGCGCCAGCGCTCTGGCGACCGAGGTCGCCAGGAAGATGCTGCGGGTCGAGATCGCCGATCCCATGAGCGGATTCTTCATGGTCCGCCGCGATCGTTTCGAGGAATTGGCGCCGAAACTTTCGGTGCATGGCTTCAAGATCCTGCTCGACCTGGTCGCGACCGCGCATGGCAGCTTGCGGGCCGTCGAGATTCCCTACACCTTCGGCGCCCGCCAGCACGGTGAGAGCAAGCTGGATTCCATGGTCGCGCTCGACTTCCTGGGCCTCGTGCTGGCCAAGCTGAGCAACGACATCCTCTCGCTGCGCTTCATCCTGTTCGCGATGGTCGGCGGCATAGGTCTCGTGGTGCACCTGGCCACGCTGTTCATCGGGCTTCACGTGTTCAAGGCGCCGTTCGCGGAAGCGCAGGCGGCAGGCGCCGTCGTCGCCATGACCAGCAACTTCGTCCTCAACAACTTCCTCACCTATCGCGATCAGCGGCTGAAGGGCTTTGCGCTGCTGCGCGGCCTGATCGCCTTCTACATCGTGTGCAGCGTCGGCCTGCTCGCCAATGTCGGCGTCGCCTTCTCGGTCTACGACCAGGAGCCGATCTGGTGGCTGGCCGGCCTGGCCGGCGCCCTGATGGGCGTGGTGTGGAACTACGCGATGTCCGGACTGTTCGTCTGGCGCAAGAAATAGCGCGCCAAGGAAACCGGTATGGGCGGGGCTGACGCGCGGATTGTCCGCAACACGGCGCTGGTGATTCTCGCGCTGGTGGCCCTGCGGCTCGTCGCTGCCGCCTTCACGCCGATCACCTTCGACGAAGCCTACTACTGGATGTGGTCGAAGAACCTCGCCGGAGGCTATTACGACCACCCGCCGATGGTCGCCTATGTCATCCGCGCCGGCACCATGATCGCCGGCGACACCGAGCTCGGCGTCCGCCTCGTCTCGATCCTGCTCGCGCTGCCGATGAGCTATGCGATCTATCGCTCGGCCGCGATCCTGTTCGGGGGTGGCCGCGTCGCGGCCACCAGTGCCATCCTGCTCAACGTGACGCTGCTGGCCGCGGTCGGCACGCTGATCGTCACGCCCGATGCGCCGCTGCTGGTCGCCTCCAGCTTCGTGCTGTTCTTCCTCGCCAAGGTGCTGGAGACCGGCCGCGGCGTCTGGTGGCTCGCGGTCGGTGCCGCCGTCGGTGCGGCGCTGCTGTCGAAATACACCGCGATGTTCTTCGGGCCGGCGATCCTGATCTGGCTCGCGGCCGTGCCGAAGCTCAGGCGCTGGTTCCTCTCGCCCTGGCCCTATCTCGGCGGCCTCGTTGCCCTTGCGCTGTTCTCGCCGGTGATCCTCTGGAACGCGGATCATCAATGGGTCTCGTTCGCAAAGCAGCTCGGGCGCGCCAGGATCGAGGATTTCCGCCCCGTCTTCATCGCCGAGCTGATCCCGACCCAGATCGCGTTCGCGACCCCGCTGGTCTTCATTCTTGGTGCGATGGGGCTGCACGCGCTGACCTGGCGCCGCGCCGGCGCGCTGGCCTCGCGGGTGCTCATCGAGACGATGTTCTGGACCATTGTCGCCTATTTCGTCTGGCATTCGCTGCATGCGCGCGTCGAGGCCAACTGGTTCGCGCCGGTCTATCCGCCCTTCGTGATTGCGGCTGCGGCCGCCGCCAACCTCGTGCAGTGGAAGCCGCGTGCGCGGCGCCTTGTCGATTTTTGCCTGCGCTGGGCTGCACCCGCCGGCATCGTGATGTTTGCGGCCCTGATCGTGCAAGCCAACACGGGCATCTTGTCCGGCTATCGCCGTGACGCGACCGTGCGCAGCGTCGGCGTCGGCTGGCGCCAGCTCGCCGCGGAGATCGAAGCCGTGCGCGCCCGCACCGGTGCGACATGCGTGCTCGCGCCGGATTACGGCACCACCGGCTGGCTCGCCTTCTATCTGCCGCGCGGCACTTGCGTGGTGCAGCAGAACCAGCGCATCCGCTGGGTCAACATGCCCGAGCCCGATCCAAAGCAGCTTGCCGGCAAGCTGCTCTATGTCGATGAGCTGCGTGAGGGCGGCCATCCCGCCGTCAACGATCTCTTTGCGCAGGTGACGCAGGTTGCGCAATTGCAGCGCAAGCGCGGGCCGCTCGTGATCGAGACCTACGGCATCGATCTGCTCGAAGGCGCCAAGGGCGACGTGCTGGACCGTTCGCCGCCACCGGAAGCGCGGTAATCACCGTCGTCCCGGCGGAGTGTTGGGCGGGTAGCGGTGGCTATTCAGTCGATCATCTCGGCCTTGGCGGTGGCCTGGCTCGGCCTGTGCCGGTCGCGCCAGAACCAGACGGTCACGACGCCGGAGCGGCCGCGGACCTGCGTGAGCAGGGGGCCTGTCAGGACGCCGTTGGGAGTGCCGTGGAAGTCGGCGGCATCCAGCAGCGTGTCGGTCAGCGCGAGCCGCGCATCGTTCTGGGCGGCGACCTCCATCAACCGGCTTGCGACGTTGACGGTGTCGCCGGTCGCCGTGATGTGCTGGTGGCTTTCGCCGAGACGGGAGGCGACGATCGGGCCGAAATGCGCGCCGATCTTGAAACCGAGCTGACCCCCGATCGCAGGGGGCAGCGAGGCGATCCAGCGTTCGACGCCGCGATGCAGGTCGATCGAACATTTCAGCGCACGCGCCGCGTCATCCGGCATGGCGTGCGGCAGTCCGAACAGGAGCATGGCGCCGTCGCCGAGAAAGCCGGTGACCATGCCGCCGCAATCGACTGCCGCCTTGTCGATCAACGCGTGAAACGCCTTCAGGAGATCCCTGAGCGCGTCCGGATCGGTCCGTTCGCTCAGCGCCGTAAAGCCGGAGAGATCGATGAAGACCACGGCGGCGTCCTGCCGGACAGGCTTCGACAGGAAGTTCGGATCGCGCGCCAGCCACTCCTGCACGGCGGGTGCCTGGAAGAGCGCAAGCGACCTGCTCTTGGCGGCGAAATACTGCGTGCGGCGGCCTCCCGCCCATAGCTGCACGCCGGCAAAGATCGCAACGGGCGGAACCGCGGCCGCAAGCGTGGTCGCGGCGTTCAGCCAGACCCCGTGCGTGAACGCGAACAGATTGAGCCCGGCCCAGGCGATCATCACCGCCGCCGCCGCCATGATGCCGAGCGCGCTGCGCCGCCAGGCGAGCAAGCCCACCAGCAGCACCGGCAGCAGGATGGCGGCAAGCGCGTCGGCGATATGCACCTTGCGGTCGCGCACGATGCCGTCGCCGGCGATGAGATGGGTGATTGCGGTCGAGATCACCTCGACGCCGGGCATGAGGGAATCGAACGGCGTCGGATAGAAATCACCGCCGCCGGCGACCGAGGCGCCGATCACGACGATGCGGTTCTCGATGGCGGCGCGACTGAGCGTGCCGTCGAAGATGCTCTGCGCGCTGACGGTGCGGATGGTGCGGCGCGGGCCGTAATAGGTGATCGGCAGCGCGAAGTCGGTGTCGGTCGGCACCGCGCGATCGCCGAGCATGAGATGATCCGGCGCGATCGTCAGCGGCTTGTCGAGCGCGCGGGTCGCGACCCGCAAGGGGAACGACAGCTCGACCTTGTCGTGCGTCCGGAACAGCATCGGTATCGAGAGCGGCGAGCCGGACTGTCCCGTCGCGACGTTGACGACGCCAACCTCGGCGTGGTCGGCAAATGCGGGCAAGGGCAGCAGGAAGCGCTCGGCTTGCGGCAGGACGGCGAGGGGGCCCCGGCTACTGGGCTCCACGGTCTCGCTGGCGGACGGGAAGATCGCCGCGGCGGCGAGGACCATGGGACCGGTGGCGAGCGTGTTGGCCAGAGTGGCATCGCCGATCGCGGCGCTGCGGTCGACCAGCAAGAGGTCGATCGCGACGACCTTCGGCTTGAACTGCACGATGGTGTCGACGATCCGGGCGAGATCGGCGCGCGGCAGGGGATAGCTGCCGCCGCGTTTGACGACGGTGTCGTCGATCGCGACGATGGTGACGAGATCGGGCGGAGCCTGCACGCCGCGGATTTGCGTCCGCAGGTCGGTCAGCGTCGCTTCGAGGTGGTCGAGAAAGCGCAGATGGCCGTTGGCGTGAGCGGCATAGATGCCTGCACCCCACAGCGCGGTGAGGACGAGTGCCACCAGGATCTGAACGCGTCTAGTCATTACGTACTGCAATCTTCTTCGCTTTGTCGTCCGGGCCTTATTGACCCAGTCTTGCCATCAGCGCGTCGACGCGCGGCTGGCCCCATGTCTTGACGGTCAATGGACCGGTTGCCTCGACATCGACGCCTTCGCCAGGGCCCAGAACGACGCCGCGTCCGCGGCTCCTGCGGCTGACGCCGACACGGCCGTCGGCCACGAAGACCGAGGTTTTTGCATCGGCGACGTCCACGGCCCATTTGGTGCCCCGCACCGCGGCGATCGCTTGCGGTGTCAGCACCTTGAAGGGATTGCCGCCGGGCTTTTTGGGAACCTCGACCAGCAGCGCTTTGCTGCTCAACTCCACGGAGTCTATATGTCCGTCGCGGTTGGCGTCCTTAAGTTCAAATCTGGCGCCGTTTTCCGCAACGATGGTGATGCCGTTGTTGCAGCGCCAGGTCTGCGTGCCGGCGGCGGATGGCGACGGCGTGCAGCCCGCATTGGCGGGCTGCGCGGCCACGTATCCCGTCAACAACGACGACCACGCCAGGGCGAAAAACCCGGCACGTGCGATCCCTCTCATGCCAGCCTCCGTTTGCGTGCGTGGCACAGTTCAAGGCGATGTTGATACGGTACCGTATCACGCGCAGAGGCTGCTGAAAAGTGCCGGGTCTGGCAGCTATTTCGTTGCTGCGGCCTTTTCCAGACCGGCGCGATCAACTTTCGGTCACGGCGCCGTGCCGCGTGAGCGCTCAGTGCGATGTGTGATGTGTGTGTGCGTTGCCGCCATTCCGCTGACATCGGTGCGCCGAAAGACGGAGGGATGGCCAGCGCGACCAGCCTCGCGCAACGCTTCACCGCTATGGTCAGGCCGCATTGAAGACCACGAAAATGACTTGGTTGGATGCGCCTAGAGAGGCCGTCAAAGACGTCCGCTGACCACACCGATCCGGCCGAGAATTATAGTTAACAGACGCGTCTAAGTCCGTAGTTCTGCGGGCTTTTTTCTCGAAATGGGACGGCACTGACGAGTTGCCCCATATCTGCCCGAACTTAATCCGCATTTAACTAAAAGTCGCCTTAATGACGCTCCGACCCTCTGCGAGATGCTGTTCCCGGAACCTGACCAGCAGCGGCACTTCGAAGGGGGACTGAGTGACACCGTCCTGGACGCAAGGCGAATGAGTACGAGTATCGCTGCGCAGAGTAACGCGGCACGGAAGTCCAAAAATCCTGGCAAGAATCCACATCGGAAGCCTTCCCGGAAAATGACCACCAAAAACGTGCTTGGCGCCGCTTTGATCGGCTGCGTCGTGCTTGGCGCCGGCTGGACCGTCTACAGCAACATCTTCGCCGCCAGCGTCTACCCGTCCGTCGGCAGCGCCGGTTACGACGAGCCCGTGATCAAGCGCGCGCCGAAGGTCGCGCTGCGCGAGGCGGGCGATGCCATCAAGGAAGCCTTCGCTCTCCTGCCGGACCGCTTGCAGGTCGCCGCGCCGATCTCGCGCGAGATGTTCAACGAGCGCTTTGCCGCGGCCGCGACGCAAGGGGTGGAATCCAATGCGGCGAGTGCCGTAGCTCAGGCTCCCGCGACGAAGGTCGCCGACACCGCGAAGCCGGGCGTGATCGCGAAGGTCGCCGAAGCGCTGAAGCCGTCCGCCCCGGCCAAGGCCACTGACAAGGCCACTGAAAAGATCGCCGATGCCGCCAGGGCCAAGCGCGCTCCGGATGCTCAGTTGCAACTGGCTTCGGCCGATCCGGCCGAGATCGTGCCGGTGCCAGAGGCGAAGCCAAAATCCTTTGCCGATCGCGCCAAGGCCGCGGTGATGTCGATCACCGGGCCGCGCCAGTCGATGGTCGAGAAGCTCTGGGGCAAGCGCGAGTCCTCCGGCGGACTGCTCGCCTATGCCTCGGCCGATGCCAGCGTGACCGCGTCCATCGCGCCGAGGGAGCAGAACCCCATGCTCGGCGGTTCGGCGCCCTATGAGCGCGACACCGCGGTCTACGACATCACCGCCAAGACGGTTTATCTGCCCGACGGCACCAAGCTCGAGGCGCATTCCGGCCTCGGCTCCAATCTCGATGATCCCCGTTCCTCGCGCGTCCGCATGCGCGGCGTGACCCCGCCGCACATCTACACGCTGAAGCCGCGCGAGGCGCTGTTCCACGGCGTGCCGGCGCTGCGCCTGACCCCGATCGGCGGCGAGAGCGCGATCTACGGCCGCGACGGCCTGCTCGCGCACACCTTCATGCTCGGGCCGAACGGCGACTCCAACGGCTGCGTGTCGTTCAAGGACTACTACGCGTTCCTCGACGCCTACCGCAACAAGGGCATCCGCAAGCTCGCGGTGCTGGCGCGGGTCGATTGATCCCGGTTCATTCCCGATGAGAAAAGGGCCGCTTGCAGCGGCCCTTTTCTTTGTCCTGCGTTGTGGACGCGCTTCAGCCCGGCCAGCACTGTCCGCCGCCGTCGATCCTGAGGACCTGGCCGGAGACGAACGCGCCCATGGGACCGGCGAAGAATTCGACGACGCGCGCGACCTCGTCGACGGTCGCGATGCGGTCGAGCGTGCCGGTCTCGACCATCCGGTCAGGGTCCACCGCGCGCGTGCCGAGGAAGCGGCCGGTGCGGGTATCGCCCGGTGCGATGCAGTTGACGGCGATGTCGTAGGGGCGGAGCTGGTCGGCCAGGCATCGCGTGTAGTGGGTCACGCCGGCCTTCGACACCGCATAGATCGCACCGTTGGTGCGCCCCTTGAAGGCGGCGACCGAGCCAAGCGTGACGATGCGGCCGCGGCGCCGCTCCATCATGCCGCGCGCGACCGCCTGGCAGGTCAGGATGGTCGAGAGCAGATTGCGCTCCAGCACCGCGCGCACATCGGCCTCCTTGATATTCACCGCGTCGTTCGGATCCGGCTTGCCGCCGGCGGCTGCGATGTCGCCGCCGGCGTTGTGCACCAGAATGTCGATCGGTCTGAGCGTGTCTTCTGTCTCGGCTATCACACGCGCGATGTCCTCACCCTTGGTGAGATCGCCGAGCACGCGCTGGGTGCGGACACCGAATTGCCGGCCGATCTCCGCGGCGACCGCGGTGAGGGTGGTACCCTCGCCATATTCCGCCGGCCCGTTCTCGCGCATGCCGTGGATGGCGACGTCGGCGCCGAGCGCGGCAAGCTTCTCCGCAAAGGCGCGACCGAGCCCGCGCCCCGCGCCGGTCACCAGCGCAGTCTTTCCTGCCAAAACCTTCGCCCTGTCATGCGACGTCATGATCTTCTTCCTGTCGTGAGGTGTCAGTCCGCTGCGGGATCGAGGCCGATCGCCTTCGCCTGCACTGCGCGATATCGCACGATCAGCGTTTGACGAAAACCAGGTTGCAGGCACGCGCCTCGTTGCGCTTGCCGCTGCCGCGGGTGCGTTCGAACTGCGCATCGACCGTAAAGGCGTAGGGCGAGCCGGGCGGCAGGTTATTGAGGGTGTAAGTGCTTGCCCCTGTCGTGCCGCGCGCGCTCAAGGTCGTCTTGCCGTCCGGCGGGATCTGGCCATCGATCTCCAGCCGGTTGACGCCGTTCAGGCTCTGCGCCTCGGCGTGGAATACGCCGTTCGCAACGGTGGCGGACAGAGGCCTGGTGAAGCCCTGCGCCTTGCCGGTCGCCTGGCAGTTCAACGTCACGTCCCAGTTGCCGTCGAAGTCCTTGCTGCCGCCGGTTCGGGCGTTGCCGGCCGCCGGCGCAAGCGCCGTCTTCTGTTTCAGGCCTTCAATTCGCGCCTTGGCGAGGGTTGCGAAGATGCAATTCGGGAATCGGGCGAGATGGTCTTCGTAGGCACCCAGCGTACCGATGCCATCCGCAGCCTTCCAATGGGCCTCCGCGGCTGCGCAGGGATCAGGCCGCGGCGCGGCTTGCGGGGCCGCTGGCGCGACCGTGACCGCCACCGGCCCGTTCAGGTAGAACTTGCCGATGATCGAGAGCGACAGCTCCGGCAGCTGGGTCTTGCCGCTGGCGTCATAGACGTCGCTGCTGATGTCGCGAAAGACGTCGCCGATCTCCTGCGGCTCCTCGATGTGCTTCAGGAACGCCGTCGTGTAGGGGCTGTTGCGACCGGTGCCATCGGCGGCGACCTGCCCCGATTGCGTCGAGAACGACACGATCGTCCCGCGCGGCGCTTCGACCTTCGACAATCCGCGTCCGAGCGAGGCGGCGCGAGTCGCGGAGCGCTTGAGGTTTTCCGCCAGCGGATTGTCGCGGCAGGAATCGAGCACCAGGATGCGCAGGTTCTTGGCCTGTTGCAGGTCGTTCACGATGTCGTCGACCCGCACGAAGCGCTTCAGGTCGGCTTCGTCGGTCAGCACGGCATCGACCGGCATCAGATAGTTCACGCCGTTGTACTGCATCGCATGGCCGCTGTAGTAGAACATGGCGACGTCGGCCCGGCTCGCCGCGCGCGCGAAGCGGATGGTCAGGTCCTGCATGTCGGCCTGGCGCAGGTCGATACCCTCCAGCACCTCGAAACCGCTGCGCCTGAGCGAGCTTGCTACGTCTTCGGCATCGTGCGGCGGGTTGGGAAGCTGCGCCGTCGAGGCATAGGCGCCGTTGCCGATCACCAGCGCCACCCTAGTCTCCGCCGATGCAGGACCCAGGCACAGCCAGCAGGCGAGGAGGGCCAGGAAAAATCGAGGCAAAATTCCAGAAGGAGCACGCATGAATGCCTTCCAGGGAAATATTGAAAAATATTCCTCCAGATTAGCGCATGCCGCGCCGGCATCAATGGCCTCGCTGTGGAACCGTCAATTTTGCCGGCCGTGACATCCTGTCACGCCGGGTTCGCCGCCACGGTCTTGCGCAGCGCCATCTCGGTTGCGATCGCCTCCCTCACGGCGGGCCGCGCCTGCATGCGTTCGAGATAGGCCGCCAGGGATGGCCATTGCGCGACGTCGACCCCTGCGGGACGCAGCAGCAGCAAGGCCCAGGTGAGGTGGGCATCCGCGACGGTGAAGCTGTGGCCGACGAGGAATTCGCGGCCCGCAAGGTGCGCGGCAGGTACCGACAATGTCTGCGCGATGCGTGCACGCGGCTTGGCGAGCGAGCCGTCGTCCTTGTACCAGAAGGTCGGAAACAGGAACGCCTTGTGGATCTCGGCGCCGATGAAGCTCAGCCATTCCTGGAGGCGATAGCGATCGGGATCGGCGAACCGCGGCGCGAGCCCCGTCTCCGGCTTCAGATCGGCGATGTATTGCAGCACCGCCGCGCTCTCGGTCAGCCGTTCGCCGTTCTCCAGAACCAGGACCGGCACCGCGCCCTTCGGCGAGGCGCCGTGGAAGTCGCTGTCGTCGTGCACGACCTTCTTCGTCAAGAGATGCACCTGATGATAGTGCGCATCGAGGCCGGCTTCCATCAGCGCGATGCGGCTCGCGAGCGAGCAGGCCATCGGCGAGAAATAGAGTTGCAGCATCGCGTTGCTCCGTTATTTCAGCGCATCGCCGCGCGCGATGATCGCGAAACGGTCGGATAGCTCGGCGAGTGCAACCTCGTGGATGGTCCGGGCGTCCAGCGTGCCGCCGCGGCCGTCGGGCAGGTCGCGCGTGGCGCAGGCGTCGGCGTCGATGGTCGTACGAAAGCCGAGGTCGAGCGCGGCGCGCGCCGTGGAGCTGACGCACATATGCGTCATGAAGCCGGCCAGTACGATGTTCTTCCTGTCGGTTGCGGCAAGGCGCGCCTGCAAATCCGTGCCGGCAAACGCATTCGGCAACTCCTTCTCGATCACCAGTTCGCCGGCACGGGGGCTCAGCTCGGCGACGATGGCGCCGCGCTCGGTGCCGCGATCGAACAGGCTGCCGGCCTTGCCGCGATGGGCAATATGGATGATCGCGGCTCCGCTCTCGCGTGCCCGCGCCAGGAGCGCAGCCGCCCGCGCGATCGCAGCGCGGGCGTCGGGCAACGCGAGAGGGCCTGCGAGATATTCGTTCTGGATATCGATCAGCACCAGCGCGGCGTCGCCAAGGCGCGGCGGGTTGAGATCGGCACCGGCGAGCTGCAGCAGGGTCTTTGCGGTCGTCATGGTCTTGGAAATCTCCGGGGCAAAAGGCTCTGCGAACATAGCCCCGGGAGTGCCTGCCGATATGCAGGGATATTGCAGCGGGTGGCTGCAATATTGCAGGCTGCGCCCGGCCGGTATAACCTCAAACAATGAACTGGGACGATCTGCGCATCATCGCTGCCGTCAGGGACGAAGGCACCTACGCGGGCGCCAGCGCGCGGCTGCGCATTGACGAGACGACGGTCGGGCGCAGGCTGTCGCGCATCGAGCGTGCGCTCGGTTTGCGTCTGTTCGAGGCCGCCGACGGCGTCCGCAGGCCGACGCGGAGTTGCGAGGCGGTGCTGGCGCATGTCGAGGCGATGGCCGCACATGCCGCCGAGATCGGCCGCGTCGGCGAGAGCCTGGCAGGTCCGGTGGGACGTCTGCGCATCGCCTCCACCAACACGGTCGCCGAGGAGGTGCTGTCGCCGCGCGCGAGCGACTTCCTGCGCGCCAATCCCGGCCTGACGCTGCAATTCCTTACCTCGAGCGAGAACGTCAAGTTCTCGCGCTGGGAGGCCGATCTCGCCATCCGGCTGCGTAAACCCGACAAGGGTGACTTCGCGATCTCCAGGCTTGGCGACGTCAAGCTCTATTATTTCGAGCCTGTTACGGCCGAGGGCGAGCCGATGCTGTGCGCCTATCCGGACGAGCTCGGTGCCATTCCCGAGATGCAATTCCTGCGAATGAAGCAAGCCCGCGCGCGCTGCGTCACCGACAACGTTCGCGTCATCCGTAACCTGATCCGCGCGCATCAGGCCGCCGGCGTGTTGCCGGAGCATGTTTGCACGGACCTGCTCGGCGATCGCCGCCTGCGCGCCACGCTGCTGCCGAAGCGGCGCGACGTCTGGCTGCTCGTGCAAAACCACCTCAAGCGCGACGCCGCAACGCGCGTGACGATCGACTGGGTGAGGGCGTGTTTCCAGGAGATGTCGCGCAGTTGACGTCACGTCGCGGTGTGACGATCGCGTCACAACGCAAGACGCGCGACGAAAAATCTCAGCTTTCCCCCTTGCAACCCGAACCTGCCTCGTCTATTAGCCCGCTCCTTCGCTAGGCCATGGGTTCGGGCTCTCTGAGATCCCGACTGGCGCGGGCCGGTTTCCGGTTTCGTGTTCCGCCGAATGAAGGAGAAACGCAGGACGTAGCTCATGGAGAGCGTCGGGCTGAACGCCCGAAGGCATCGGTTCGATTCCGGTCTCTTGCACAAGGGATAGCTCAGTTGGTTAGAGCAGATGACTGTTAATCATCTTGTCGCGGGTTCGATTCCCGCTCCATCGCTCCGGGTCAGCCTGAAAAACTGACACCTCTGACGAGGACCGGACGCGCGCTTCAGTCGCAGTCCGGCCGTTTTGCCGAAAGGCTTTCCGTCCGAACCTAGACACTGTGAGACCGGCTTTGCGCCGCGGGTCGATACCGCTTGCGCCGATGCCGGGTGGCTCCGCATGACCGCTCGACACGCGTCGAGCGATCGCGCGCGTGCGCCCGTCGTCACGCAAGCTCAAGCCCAGGCCCGCCGATTTCCCGGGAAGCGTCGTCCGCGTCCTCACGTCCTTTGCAGACGAAGCCCGCTGTCCGGCCGCCTTCGGCCGGAGGCAACATGAAGGAGGCGTGCCATGACTTGGCACTTGCTGATGCTGAACGTGACGGTGAAGGATGGCGAGCGTGCGTTGCTGACGCGCAACGGGCAGCTCGTGCGCGTGCTCGCGCCCGGCAAGCACCGGCTGTTCGATCCCCTGCACGAGCTGAAGGCCGAGGTGCTCGACGTGGTTCGCAGCGAATTCTCTGCGGATCGCTACGCGGTGCTGAAGGCCGCGCGGCCTGATCTCGCCGCCGAGCTGTTCGAGGCGGTCGAGACCAAGGCGGACGAGATCGCCATCGTCAGCCTCGACGGCCGGCCCGTGCATCTGATGACGCCCTGGCAGGTGCGCGTCTACTGGAAGGTCGCGACCCGCATCGATGTCGAGCGCATCGATGTGTCCGCCGATCCCAAGGTCGGCGCGCGGCACCTGACCATGATCGAGCGCAACCGCTCGACCGTCGTGATGGAAGCGGTGGTCGAGAACCACGAGGCTGGCCTGCTCTACGTCGAGGGCCGGCTCGTGGAGCGGCTTGCGCCCGGCCGGCACGCCTTCTGGACCGTCGGCCGCAAGATCGAGGTGAAGCGCCTCGACCTGCGGCCCCAGGCGGTCGAGATCACCGCGCAGGAGATGCTGACCAAGGATCGCATCGCGCTGCGGGTGACGCTGACGGCGTTCCGCCGGATCGTCGATCCCGAGCGCACGGTTGCGACCGTGCCCGACGTGGATGCGTGGCTGTACCGCCTGGTGCAGTTCGCGATCCGCGAGGCGGTCGCGGGCCGGACGCTGGACGAGGTGCTGTCTGCGAAGGCGGCGCTGGATGCGGAGCTGCGCGACTATGTGCGTGCACGCATCGCGGAGTCCGGCGTGGAGGTGACCGAGCTCGGCGTCAAGGACGTGATCCTGCCCGGCGAGATCCGGGAGCTGGTGAACAAGGTGGTGGAGGCGGAGCGGGTCGCGAAGGCGAACCTGATCCGCCGGCAGGAGGAGACCGCGGCAACGCGTTCGCTCCTGAACACCGCCCGCCTGATGGAGGAGAACCCCCTGCTGCTGCGGCTCAAGGAGCTGGAGTCGCTGGAGCGGCTGGTCGAGAAGGTCGGCCGCATCGACCTCCATGCCGGCAACGGCGAGGGCCTCGATGCCCTCCTGACCCGGCTCGTGCGTCTGAAGGCGCCCGAGAGCGCGTGAAGCAGAGGGGCCGCCCACGGGCGGCCCCTCACATCTGCGTTGTCCTCTGTCGCGGTGAACGCGCAAGCGGGCCCGTGCGACCAAAATCCTGCGAGGGGATTGCGCGCCCGCAAGGGTTGCGTAATCTCGCGATGACGATCACGGTCTTGATCAGGGCAGGCCCATGACCACTCTTGAGCAAACGATCCGCCCCTCGGCGCAATCGCGGGAATGGAAGGCGATCGTCATCCTGGTCCTGCTGATTCCGGTGCTGTGGTCGCCGCCGTTCCTGTTTCGCTTCTTCCTGTACCAGCCGTTCAACATCCCCTCGAATTCGATGGCGCCGACGTTGATGGTCGGCGACTACGTCTTCGCCGCAAAATCGGCCTACGGCTACGACCGCTATTCGTTTCCCTATGCGCCATCCTGGATCTCGGGCCGTTTCTTTGCCGCCGATCCCGGCTACGGCGACGTCGTCGTGTTTCGCACGGCGAAGGACGCCTCGGTGGACTACGTCAAGCGTGTGGTGGCGCTGCCGGGCGACCGGGTCCAGATGCGCGGAGGGCAACTCGTCCTCAACGACAGGCCGGTGACCCGCGTCGCGCTGGCGAGCGTGGCGGGCGGGGCCGTCTGCGGGACCGACGACGGCACGAAGATCAAGCGCTGGCGCGAGACGCTGCCGAACGGCGCGAGCTATCTGACCTACGATTGCGTCGACAATGGCTACCTCGACAACACCAGCGTCTACACGGTGCCGCCAGGCCATTTCTTCGCGCTCGGCGATAACAGAGACAACTCCACCGACAGCCGCATGATGTCGGCGATGGGCTTCGTCCCGATGGACCATCTCGTCGGCAAGGTGACGCGGATCTTCTGGTCCCTCGACGCCGACGGCCGCTTGCGAGGCGAGCGGATGGGGAAGGTGTGGTGAGGTGCTGTCATTCCGGGGCGTCGCGAAGCGACGATCCCGGAATCCATAACCCCAGGCGGATGGAATGGCCTACTACGTCTACATCCTCGCGAGCAGGAAGCACGGCGCGCTCTACATTGGCGTGACCAATGATCTCGTGCGCCGTGTCTACGAGCACAGGAGCAAAGCCGTCCCCGGCTTCACGACGAAGTATGGCGTCGACAAGCTCGTCTTGTTCGAGATCTACGACGAACCCGCGAGCGCCATCGCACGCGAGAAGGAGCTCAAGAAGTGGCGTCGGGATTGGAAGACGCGCTTGATCGAGGAGCATAACCCGAGTTGGGATGATCTCTATTCCGGGATAGCCAACTAAGGTTCGTGGTTATGGATTCCGGGCTCGCGCTTCGCGCGCCCCGGAATGACGAGGTGGGGAGAGTTGCGCCACAAACAAAAACCCCGGCATCGCTGCCGGGGCTTCGTATTTGTAGAGCGAGATCCCGGATCTGCGGTGCATCGCTTCGCGCTGCACCGCGTCCGGGACGACTTCGTCGCTTAGAAGTCCATGCCGCCCATGCCGCCGCCCGGAGGCATCGCGGGGCCGGCGCCGCCCTTCTTGGGCAGCTCGGCGACCATGGCTTCCGTGGTGATCAGCAGGGCCGCAACCGAGGCTGCGTTCTGGATCGCGGTGCGGACCACCTTGGTCGGGTCGATAATGCCCTTGGTGACCAGGTTGACGTACTCGCCGGTCTGGGAGTCGAAGCCGTAGGCGTACGTCTTGTTCTCCAGGATCTTGCCGACGATCACCGAGCCGTCTTCACCGGCGTTGATCGCGATCTGGCGAGCGGGAGCCGACAGCGCCTTGCGCACGATCTCGACGCCGGTCTTCTGGTCGTCGTTCTTGGTGCGCAAGCCCTTGAGCTGCTCGGAAGCACGGAGCAGGGCGACGCCGCCGCCCGGGACGATGCCTTCTTCCACAGCCGCGCGGGTCGCGTGCATCGCGTCATCAACGCGATCCTTGCGCTCCTTCACCTCGACCTCGGTCGCGCCGCCGACGCGGATCACCGCGACGCCGCCAGCGAGCTTGGCGAGACGCTCCTGGAGCTTCTCACGGTCGTAGTCCGAGGTGGTTTCCTCGATCTGCGCCTTGATCTGGGACACGCGCGCCTCGATGTCGGCCTTCTTGCCGGCGCCGTTGACGATCGTGGTGTTCTCCTTGTCGATCATCACCTTCTTGGCGCGACCGAGCATGTTGAGCGTGACGTTCTCGAGCTTGATGCCGAGATCTTCCGAGATCGCCTGGCCGCCGGTCAGGATCGCGATGTCCTGCAGCATGGCCTTGCGGCGATCGCCGAAGCCCGGAGCCTTGACGGCCGCGACCTTCAGACCACCGCGCAGACGGTTCACGACCAGGGTCGCGAGGGCTTCACCCTCGACGTCCTCGGCGACGATGACCAGCGGCTTGCCGGTCTGCACCACGGCCTCGAGCAGCGGCAGCAGCTCGTTCAGCGAGGAGAGCTTCTTCTCGTTGATGAGGATGTAGGCGTCGTCCATCTCAACGCGCATCTTGTCGGCGTTGGTGACGAAGTAGGGCGAGATGTAGCCGCGGTCGAACTGCATGCCCTCGACGACGTCGAGCTCGGTCTCGAGCGACTTGGCTTCCTCGACGGTGATGACACCCTCGTTGCCGACCTTCTTCATGGCGTCGGCCAGGAACTTGCCGATCTCCGCGTCGCCGTTGGCCGAGATGGTGCCGACCTGGGCGATCTCGTCGTTCGAGGTGACCTTCTTGGAGTTTTTGACGAGGTCCGCAACGACGGCTTCGACCGCGAGGTCGATACCGCGCTTGAGGTCCATCGGGTTCATGCCGGCGGCAACCGACTTGGCGCCTTCGCGCACGATCGCCTGGGCGAGCACGGTCGCGGTGGTGGTGCCGTCGCCGGCCGCATCAGCGGACTTGGAGGCGACTTCGCGCACCATCTGCGCGCCCATGTTCTCGAACTTGTCCTCGAGCTCGATCTCCTTGGCGACGGTGACGCCGTCCTTGGTGATGCGGGGAGCGCCGAACGACTTGTCGAGCACGACGTTGCGGCCCTTCGGACCGAGGGTGACCTTCACCGCGTTGGCGAGGATGTCGACGCCGCGCAGCATCTTGTCGCGCGCATCAACCGAGAATTTGACTTCTTTAGCTGCCATCTGGATTTTTCCTTGAGGTTGGCTGGGGGCGAGAGGGGGCTCTTAGGCCGCCTTCTTCTTGGAAGCGGGGACGTCGAGGACGCCCATGATGTCGCTTTCCTTCATGATCAAGAGATCGACGCTGTCGATCTTGACCTCGGTGCCGGACCACTTGCCGAACAGCACGCGGTCGCCGACCTTCAGGTCGATCGGGATCAGCTTGCCGGCTTCGTCGCGGCCACCGGGGCCGACGGCGACGACTTCGCCCTGGGAGGGCTTTTCCTTGGCAGTGTCGGGAATGATGATGCCGCCAGCAGTCTTCTCTTCTGCGTCGATGCGCTTGACCACGACGCGGTCGTGAAGCGGACGGAATTTCATGCAGTCCTCCTAAGCAATTGCTCGGGTTGATGATTTCAGATTGTTAGCAGTCTGTGCCCGCGAGTGCTAGCACGGGTGAGGCTGAAATAGGACAGGAATTTTGCGGGGGCAAGGGCTTCTAGCAGAAAAATAAGCACTCGGAAGGCCCGGCTGCCAGAATCTCTTTCCCATCGTTAACCGTCCGCCGGACCGTATTAGCACGGAGCCGTCTCTGCTGCTAACGCATTGAATTTCAACAGCTTGTTAAACTTTTGGGCTTGAGATGGATTATCAGTTTGCGTCACATTTCTCTCATGTGAGCGCATCTCCACCGGGTGGCTCGTAAGCAGCGTACCGGATCAAGCCACCCCTGAATGCGCTCCTGCAAAGGAGGTTGGCATGGTCTCGCGGGTTGGGGTTGTTTCCGACGACTTCCGGAAACAGGTGCTGGGTTACGGGCTGACGACGGCTGAAATTCTCTATCGGATGCCGGATCATCCTTCGCTGCTTCAGACCTATGTCTGGCAGAACTACGATCTCTTCCCGAAATTCCCGGCGCTGACCGATTTCCTGGCGTTCTGGCAGCAAAAGCTCGACGGTCCCCTCTATTCGGTCACCGTCGCGCATTCCAAGCTGATCAAGCCGGCCGAGCTACGTGCGGTGGACGGCGTGTTCAGGCTGCATTGACGCAGCGATCAGGCGTCGCTGCTGCAATAGCGCTTCCACATCGCGCGATAGGCCTCGTCCGCCGCTTGCGCGTAGACGACCGGGTTGCAGGCAGGCGCAGCCCTGACCTGTCCGGGCAACTCGCGGCGCAATTTGTCGAGGTCGTCGATCTCAGTCGCGCGGCTCACCGCGATGTCGACATATGCCTCCTCGCTGTCCGTAACCCAGTCCGGCAGGCCAAGCGCGGTGAGGATGGAGCCGGCGGCACGGCTGGGCAGACTGTTCCCGAGCTTCGCCACCACGGGCACGCCCATCTGCAAGGCTTCCAACGTGCTGACGCCGCCATTCTGCGGGAACGGGTCGAGGGCAATATCGACGCGATTGAACGATGCCAGATGATCGACTCGCAAGGTGGTTCCGAGCAGATCGACGCGTTCGGCCGGCACTCCGCAAGTTGCAAGCCTCGCCAGCAGATTGTCGCGGACCAGTTGATCGTCCAGCGCAACATCCTTGATCAGCAGTCGTGACCCCGGCACCCGCTCGAGAATCCGGGACCAGGCCTGCGCGGCCTGGTCCGAAATCTTGCTGATGCGGTTGAAGACACCGAATGTGACGAAGCCGTTCGAGATCGCCGGCGTTGAGGCCCGCGCAAGCTCGATCGGCAGCGGCTCCAGCGTCACAAAGCACGGCAGGTCGACAACGGTTTCCGCAAACAGATGCCGGACCGCGGCAGGAATCGCGACCGGGTCGGAGAACAGATAATCGATCGTCGGCAGCCCGGTGCCGGTGCCGTGACCCCAGCCATGGGCCTGGATCGGCGCCGGTTTGCGCGCAAACACGCCGAGGCGGTTTCCTTTGGTGTGGCCGGATAGATCGATCAGGATATCGACGCCATCGGCGCGGATCTCGGCGGCGAGGCGATCGTCGCTCCATTGCGAGGCGTCGCGCCAGCGATCGGCGATCTTTTGAAATTCGTCGGTCGCCGCATCCACTTTCGACGAACAAGAGTAGCACACGATCTCGAATTGTGCCCGATCACGGTATTGCAGGACCGGCTTGAATATGAACGCGGCCGAATGCGCGTTGAAATCCGACGAGACATAGCCGAGCACCAGGGGGCGATCCGGATCGCGGCTGTTGTCGTGCGGTCTCGCCGCTTCTGAGGCGAACTTCGCGCCGATCCGCTCCCACCAGACTTGCCGCGCTCGCTGATGCTGCTCGACGCTGGCATCCGCCGCGAAATCGAGCGTGAATATCTTGTTGGAGATCGCGCTCGGGAAGTCAGGCTCGATTTCAAGGGCTCTGTCGTAACTGGCCAGGGCTTCGTCGACCCGCCCAAGTGCGGCAAGACAAATGCCCCGTACCAGGTGAGCTTGAACAGCATCGGGATCGACAGCGATCGCTTTCTCGCTATCGTGCAGCGCTTCGGCCATGTGCTGGACCTGGAGCCAGACACTGGCGCGCCCGAGCCACCCGTTCATATCGTTGGGCTCCACGGCGATTGCCCGATTGCAATCCGCCATGGCTTCGTCAATCCGCAGAAGCTCCTGCAAAGCGAGGGCGCGGTTCGCCAGCGCCGAGGCATAGGCGGGCTTGATCGCTAGCGCACGGTTCAAGCTGGCGATGGCCTCGTCATAATTGCGCAGACGGCAGAGCACCCAACCCCGGCCGTTGTGGGCTTCGGCAAGGTTTCCGTCGATTGCGAGCGCCTTGTCGAAGCACGCGAGCGCTTCCTGAAGATCGAGGGTCACGCTCGCGTTACCGAGATTGGACAGGGCTACGGCGAAGTTGGGGCGCAAGGCGAGGGCCCTTCGATAGCTCTCACAGGCCTCACCGTGACGTCGTAGCCCGTTCAGCGCGACGCCTCGGCTCATGTGAGCATCGGCAGATCGCGGATCCACGGCAACCGCCCGGCTCAGCAGAATTTCGGCCTGCTGATAGTTTTTGGTATCTGACTCCAAGCTGCCGAGCATATGCAGCGCGATGAATTGGTCGGGCGCCAGCTGCAGGACCTGGCGGTAGGCAGCCTGGGCCTGGGGGAGAAGCCCTTGCTTGTGCAGCTGGAGGGCCTGCCCGAGCAACGGCAGCACATCGGTTTTCTGCCGCTTCTGAAGCCGGGCATTTTGAAATGCACGCTGACCTACGCTGTTGCTCATGAATCAATCCCCCAGAATCTCCCGGCGAGATTAAATCGGCGAGGGAACGAATACGAGACGACGGCCGTTCGCGACGACAGCTTCGGGCAAGCTACGAACGATCCCGTTATCGCGCTGCTGATCCAAGCCCTGCAATTGCTGCCTCGTCCAGGACTGGCTAATCTGCCGTCCGGTTGCACCCATCCGGCGGGCGCGGCTCAGATCAGGGAGGCAGACAATGGCCAAGCAAAAGGCATCAAGACCCGCAAGCAAGACCGCGGTGAAGAAGCGGAGCGGCACCAAGGCCGCGGCGCGATCCTCGGCACGCAAGGCGGTCAAGGCGAAGGCGCGCACAGCCTCTCCGAAGAAGCCCGTACGTCCGAAGCAGCGCATCGCGATCAGCCATCACCGCGAGGAAGACTTCAAGGCCGACGGCCTGCGCGCCTACGCGAAGTACCGTGACCTCGGTATCGCCGAAGCAAGCCACGGCCTCGCGCAAGCACACGTGATCCGGCTGCAGGGCCCCTG
Organism: Bradyrhizobium sp. USDA 3311; assembly: GCF_054062495.1. Lineage (NCBI taxonomy): Bacteria > Pseudomonadati > Pseudomonadota > Alphaproteobacteria > Hyphomicrobiales > Nitrobacteraceae > Bradyrhizobium > Bradyrhizobium sp. USDA 3311. The sequence goes on from NZ_JBSSFI010000001.1 coordinate 4,898,033, forward strand.
CAATCCCGCCGAAGTCTCAAAGCTTCACTTCCACGACGTCGAATTCCAGATGGTCTACGTGCTCAAGGGTTGGGTGAAGACCTACATGGAAGGCGAGGGCGAGACGCTGATGAAGGAGGGCAGCGCCTGGACCCAGCCGCCGAAGATCAAGCACATGATCCTGGATTACTCGGACGACGTGGAACTGCTGGAGGTGATTTTGCCGGCGGAGTTCAAGACGGTGGAGCTGAAGGCGTAGGGCGCTCCGTCGGAGACGCTGCACCCTTCTCTCGTCATTCCGGGGCGCGCCTCTTGGCGCGAACCCGGAATCCATCGTACCTCATCACGCGTGGCGAAATGGATTCCGGGCTCGCGACTTCGTCGCGCCCCGGAATGACGGTGGAGAGACTTACGCCAACACCCCCACCACCGCTCCCATCAAGCACGTCGTCAGCGTCCCCGACACGATCGACTTCAGCCCGAGCGCGTTGATCTCCTCGCGGCGCTCCGGCGCCATCACCCCTAGGCCGCCGATCATGATGCCGAGGCTGGCGAAGTTGGCGAAGCCGCACATCGCGTAGAGCATGATCAGGCGCGAGCGTGCGTCCAGCGCCTCCGGCGCGAGCTTCGACAGGTCGACATAGGCGATCAGTTCGTTGAGCACGGTTTTGGTGCCCATCAGGCTGCCGGCCGTCACCGCCTGATCCCAGGGCAATCCCATCAGCCAGCACACCGGCGCCATCACAAGGCCCAGCAGGCGCTGCAACGAGATCGCCGCGCCGCCGATGTGCGGCAGCAGGCCGAGGATGGCGTTGACGAGGTAGACCAGCGCCACCAGCACCAGCAGCATCGCAATGATGTTGATCAGCAGCTCAATCCCCGCGCCGGTGCCCTTCACGATCGCATCCATCGTGCCGGAGACCGCCATCTCGGGATCCTCCAGCGCGCCGCCGGTGCGCTTGTCCGACGTCTCCGGCACCATGATCAGGCTCACAAGGATCGCGGCCGGCGCGCCCAGCACCGAGGCGATGACGAAATGCGCGGCGGCGTCGGGGATGAGGGGAGCAAGGAGCGTGGCGTAGAGCACCAGCACCGTGCCGGCGATGCCGGCCATGCCGCCGGTCATCACCAGGAACAATTCGCTGCGTGTCATCTGTGCCAGATACGGCCGCACGAACAGCGGCGCCTCGACCATGCCGAGGAAGATGTTGGCCGCGGTCGACAAGCCCACCGCGCCGCCGACGCCGAGCGTGCGTTCGAGCAGCCAGGCCATGCCGCGCACGATCGGCGGCAGAACCCGCCAATAGAACAGCAGCGTCGTCAGCACGCTCATCACCAGCACGATCGGCAGCGCCTGGAACGCCAGGATGAAATCGGCGCCCGGTACCTTCAGGTCGAAGGGCAGGGGACCGCCGCCGACATAGCCGAACACGAAGGAGGAGCCGGCGCGCGAGGCCGCCGAGATCGCGCCGACCGCGTCGTTGATGGCGCCGAAGGCATGGGCGACGGTCGGCAGCTTCAGGAGCACGGCCGCGGTGACGAAGGTCATGACAAGGCCGATCGCCGCCTGGCGCAGCGAGACCGCGCGGCGATTCTCTGCCAACGCCCACGCGATCAGCAGCAATGCGAAAATGCCGAGTGCCGATTGCAGCCGCAGCATGATGTCCCCAAACCCTCTGTGATTATGGCCGCGCGTGCGTTGCAAACGCAATGCCGGGACATGCGGGAAACGCCCGGCTGTTGACAAGCCGGCCCGCCTCAGTCACGCGGGGGCATGTCGACGTCAAGGGGGCGAGCGGTCCGAGCGTGACCCAAAAGGCGATGCCAGAGCAGCCAATATCCGAAAATCCGCCGGTCAGCGCCGGCGTGCTCCTCTCCCACCGCGCCTTCCTGTTCTTCCTGCTCTCGCGCAGCCTGTCGCGCTTTTCCAGCCAGATCGCGGCGGTCGCGATCGGCTGGCAGATCTACGACCTCACCGGCTCGGCCTTCGACCTCGGCATGGTCGGCCTCGTGCAGTTCCTGCCCACCGCGCTGCTCGTGTTCGTCGCCGGCCACGCCGCCGACCGCTTCGAGCGCAAGCGCGTGGTCCAGCTCTGCCAGCTCGTGGAGGCCGCGACCGCGCTCTATCTCGCAATCATCACCTATCTCGGCGCAGTCAGCGAAGTGCAGATCTTCATCGCGACCTTCGTGCTCGGCATTGCCGGCGCCTTCGAAAGCCCGACCACCGCGGCGCTGCTGCCGCTGATCGCGCCGCAGGGCTCGCTCCAGCGGGCAACGGCCGTCGCGAGCGGTGCGGGGCAGGTCGCGACCATCACGGGTCCCGCGCTCGGCGGTTTTGCCTACGCGGTCGCGCCGCATCTTGCCTATGCCGTGATGCTGCTGTTCTGGATTCTCGGGATGATCCTGACCGGTTTCATCCGGCCGCGCCCGCAGGCGGTCGCCAAGGAGGGCACGGACGCCGACAACATCTTCGCCGGTGTTCGCTTCATCCGGAGCAATCCGGCGATCCTCGGCACCATCTCGCTCGACCTGTTCGCGGTGCTGTTCGGCGGCGTCACCGCGCTGTTGCCGATCTATGCCCGCGACATCCTCCAGACCGGCCCGGTCGGGCTCGGCGTGTTGCGCGCCGCGCCGGCAGTCGGCGCACTGCTGATGACCATGGTGCTGGCGCGCCACGCCATCTCGCGGCATGTGGGCCTGCGCATGTTCCAGGCCGTGATCGTGTTCGGCATCGCGACCATCGTGTTCGCGCTGTCGTCATGGATGTGGCTGTCGGTGCTGTCGCTCGCGATCCTCGGCGCCGCCGACACGATCAGCGTCGTGATCCGCTTCTCGCTGGTGCAGCTCTCAACGCCCGACGAGATGCGCGGCCGCGTCGGCGCGGTGAATTTCCTCTTCATCAACGCCTCCAACCAGCTCGGCCAGTTCGAGAGCGGAGTGGCAGCCGCGCTGCTCGGCGCCATGCCGGCGGCAGTGTTCGGCGGCGTCTGCACCATTGCGGTGGCGCTGCTCTGGATGAAGCTGTTTCCGACCCTGCGGCGGGTGGAGAGCCTGGAGTAGACTCCGCTCTCTCCACGTCATTGCGAGGAGCCCTTGCGACGAAGCAATCCAGAATCTCACCGCGGAGGCAGTCTGGATTGCTTCGCTGCGCTCGCAATGACGATTGTGGAGGCAGCGCGGGGCTTTAGTTCACGTCACCCCCACGGCTGACCGCCTGCTGGCGCCCCTTGACGCCTACTGTGCATGGGGTTGTTTTTCACTTTTTGAGTCAGGCAGGAGCGAGGCCCGTTTCAGCGGCGCCACACGAACGGCGTATTCCGGACGGCATGGTAGTCCGAGGGATCGGTCTCCACGTAGGATAGAGGGGGAGATGGGCAGGCGATCAAGGCTGCTAGTTCTGGCGTGGCTCGTTCTGGCCGGCGGCGCTTTCGCTGCTCATGCAATGACCAGAAGCATCGTCGAAATGACCTGTCCCTACGACGGCGTCAAATTCACCTACAGCGCGCAGAACTCCGGCACGTCCTTTGGCAAGCAGCTCGATTGGATGCCGGTCGGTGCGATTGAAAGCCCCTGGCCGCTCGCGAGTTGCCCGACCAACGGATTTGTCTTCGTCAAGGCGAAGTACGAGGACGACGAGCTGGAGCGGCTTCGGCCTTTGATTCTGTCACCGGAGTTTCAGGGCATCCGGAGTGAGACGCCTTATTACCGCGCATCCTGGATCATGGAGCACACCGGCTCATCTCACGCGGAAGTATCCAGTCTGCTGCTGCAGGCGACGTGGGAGGCGGGACGAACCGAGCTTGGCGAACGGAGCCGGGTGAACAGACCTGGCCTGTCCGCCAAGGATGCTCAGGATCTCGTCCGGCGCCTGATGGCGGAAGGCACGACCGGCGAACGCTACACTCGCTATGCGACTGAACTGCTGGCGCGGCTGGCAGTGGACGTTGCCGACACAACCAGGAGCGCAGAAGCGCGCCTCGACGATCGGCTTCTGACCGGCGAGATGCTGCGGCGTCTCGGCCGGTTCGACGAGGCCGATAGCCACTTCGCTGCCCTGGCCAGCGAACTTGCGCCCGACAGCAAAGAAGCGACCTTGGCCGCATTTCAACGACGGTTGATCGCGGCCAAGGATCGCGGGCTTCATTTGGTGTCAGAAGCCCTGGGCAAGAACCAGTAACGGTCTTAGCCTCGTCCAACGAACGGCATCTTGGTCGCCATGACCGTCATGGTCAGCACGTTGGCGTCCAGCGGCAGGCCGGCCATGTAGGCGACGGCATCGCCGACCGCTTTGGCGTCCATGCGCGGCTCGTGCTTGGTGGTGCCGTCGGGCTGGAGCACGCCGGGGCCGTTGACCATGCGATCGGTCATCGGGGTCGCCGCATTGCCGATGTCGACCTGGCCGACCGCGATGTCGTACATGCGCCCGTCGAGATTGCTCGCCTTGGTGAGGCCCGTGATGGCGTGCTTGGTCGAGGTGTAGGCCGCCGAGAACGGCCGCGGCGCATGCGCCGAGATCGAGCCGTTGTTGATGATGCGGCCGCCGCGCGGGCTCTGGTCCTTCATGATGCGGAAGGCGTGCTGGGTGCACAGGAACGGGCCGGTGAGGTTGGTGTTCACCACCGCCTGCCACTGCTCGAGGCTGAGATCCTCGAAGTTCACCGCCGGCGCGCCCATGCCGGCATTGTTGAACAGCACGTCGAGGCGGCCATAGGTCGCCTTCACCTTGTCAAACAGCGCGGCGATCTGGTCCGGCTTGGTCATGTCGGCGGTGACGCAGAGGCTCTTTCCCGCGGGACCGAGCTTCGCCGTTTCCTCGAGCATCTCCATGCGGCGCCCCACGAGCACCACGGTGAAGCCGGTGTTCATCAGCGCCAGCGCGGCCGCGCGGCCGACACCGGTGCCGGCGCCCGTCACCACTGCGATCTTTTTTGCTTCACTCATCGTTTCCTGCCTTTTCTCTTAAGCTGTCAGGTTTTGGGTTCTTTTTCGTTCTTGTAGGGCGGGCGCGGAATGTTCTGGTGCGCGGCGCGCAAGGCTGCCGACCAGCGCGAGCGCAGATCGTGGAAATAGGGCTCGCCCGCCTCGATGCGGTGGTTGAGATCGGCATCGCAGGCGTCGGCGCGCACCACCAGCACGTCGATCGGCAGGCCGACGCCGAGGTTGGAGCGCATGGTCGAGTCCATCGAGATCAGGCCGGTCTTCAGCGCCTCGTAGAGCTCGACGTCGTAATGCATGGCGCGGTCGAGCACCGGCTTGCCGTATTTGTGCTCGCCGATCTGCAGGTAGGGCGTGTCCGTAGTGCACTCGATGAAGTTGCCGGCGGTGTAGACCATGAACAGCCGCATGCGCGCGCCCTTGATCTGGCCGCCGAACAGGAAGGAGACGTCGAACGAGACGTCCTCGGATTTCAGCGCGGGCCCTTCGGTCGCATGCACCGCCCGGATCGCCCGGCCGATGCGCTGGGCGGCCTGGAACATGGTCGGCGCGTTCATCAGCGTCTCGATCTCGCCCGTGTTGGGGTCCTCGAGGCCTTCGGTCAGCGTGGACAGCACCGACTGGCTGATGGCGAGGTTGCCGGCGCTGGCGATCGCCATGATGCGGTCGCCGGGCTTGGAGAAGATGTGCAGCTTGCGGAAGGTCGAGACGTTGTCGAGGCCGGCATTGGTGCGGGTATCGGCGATCATCACCAAACCGTCCCGAACCAGGATTCCGCAACAATAGGTCATTTCCAGTCCCCGAACGCGTTTGCGCGGAATTACTAGCCAATTTCGGGGGCCGCTCCAACCCCAATTCCCGGGATGAGGTCGTCATTCCCGGGCGCGACGGCTGACCTCAGTCGGCGGTGCCGACGAGAAACGCCTCGTCGACGGGAACGCCGAGCGCCGTAACCAGCCGGTTCGTCTCCGCAGCCATGCCGACGATGGCGAGCAGCTCGCCATATTCGGCCTCGGTCATGCCTTTGGCTCGTGCGCCGGCGGTGTGCGAATGGATGCAATAGCTGCAGCCATGCGCCACCGAAACCGCGACATAGAGCATTTCCTTGACCTTGGGATCGAGCGCCCCCGGCGCCATCACCTCCTTGATGCTCTCCCAGGTCCGCCGCAGCGTCTTCGGATCATGCGCCAGCGCGCGCCAAAAATTGTTGACGAAATCCGACTGCCGCACCTTGCGGATGTCGTCGAAAACGGCGCGCGCCTCGCTGGAGAGCTCATCGTCCGAAAGCAGCTTTACGGTCGCCATGGGGGTCCTCGCAGGGTCTGGTCTGACCCTGCGATCATAGCACGCCCCATGCGGTCAGCCGGCATGTTCAGTCGAGCGGCGCAAGGCCAGCCTACCGACATCGACATATTGCCGCTGCTGCGCGTGCGCGTGCTGTGCTGCGACGTGAAGGTCACGCAGGCGCCGCTGCAGCGGCGAGCTGTCGTAGACCGCACTGCTTCCGGCCAGGCTAAAGCAGGCGTCGGCGATGCCGACGCAGGTCGTGGCGAGCCAGGTCGCCGATCGGGTCCCTTCGACGACAAGGTCTTCGTCATTCAACGTTCCGGCCAGCGCGTGACGCCAGTGACTGGCAGCCTGGACCTCGTGAAACGCCTGCGCGGCCCCGAGCTCGGCGGAGATCCGGCCGAGTTCGTACTGGAATATCTCGGACTCCCGCATCGGGACAGCCGCATACAATTGCTGCCTCCCGGTATTGGCCAGCGCGAGCAGTTCATCGACGGTGCTCTCGGCCATGCCTACCACAAATGCGCCGTGCACCAATGGCAGCAATTGCCGCAATGCTCGATAGAGCGGACCCGATTGGCGCGGGGCAGCATCGAGATCGAAGAAATTGGCCTCGGGAACCAGTGTCTCCCGCAGCGTGACGTGATGGCTGCCGGTGCCCTCGAGCCCCGCCACGTGCCAGGTGTCCTCGATCTCCCAGTCGCGAGCCGGCAGCATAACGGCGCGAAGCAGTGGCTTGCCCTGCGGGCCGGGGACCGGTTTGCCATTTTCGGTGACAAAGCAGATTCCACCGATCCAGTCCGCATGCATGCAACCGCTGGCGAACGGCCAGCGGCCCTTGACGCGGTAGCCGTCGGCCACGCGCTCTGCCGTTCCACCCGGCTGGGATGAGCCGCAGATCGCCGTATCAGGTCCGTCCTGGTAGACGCGCTTGTACAATTCCGGGGGCGACGCGGCGACGAAGAGGCTGCTGACCCCGGCGACAGCCGCGATCCAGCCGATCGAGCCGTCGAGACGGGCCAATGTCTTGATGACCTCCAGTCCCGCCGGAAACTCCAGCTCCAGCCCGCCATGGCTGTGCGGCACGAACATCCGAAAGAGACCGATCGACCTCAGCCGCTCCACCAGGTCGGGCGGGATGCGGCGTGCAGCTTCTATCTCGGCGGCACGTGCCTTGATCTCGGGAGCGAGCTCCCGGATGCCCACCAGCATGTCTTGGTGGGGATCGCGCAGGGGCGCCGAATGGCTTTTGTTTTTTTCGTGAAGCTGCATCTGTTCAACCTCTGTTGCGGAAACGGATCGCGACAGACGTTGAATAGATGGTGCTACGGGGCGGTTTCAGCGCGGCGGTCGTGGATTACAGCTGTAACGTAGCGGCTTGATTACGCCGCAGATGTCTCGCGACGCGATCTCGCCGGATTTAGCTCTGCCGCTGCGACTGCGATTGCCCGCCGCGGCCGGCCTGCTCGACCTTGACGGCCACCGACAGCGTCTCTGCGCCGCCGCCATAGCGGGTGCCGCGCACGGGGGCTGCGCCGAGATAGTCGAGCCCGATCGCGACGCGGACATGGGCGTCGGTGGCGCAGATGCTGTTGGCGGGATCGAAGCCGACCCAGCCGAGATCGGGGACATAGGCCTCCGCCCAGGCATGGCCGGCATCCTGGTGCACCGTGCCGTCCGAGCGCAAAAAGTGGCCGGAGACGAAGCGCGCCGGCACCCCGCCGGTGCGGGCGCAGGCGATGAAGATATGCGCGTAGTCCTGGCAGACCCCGCGCTTGAGCGTGAAGGCTTCCGCCGCCGACGTGCCGCTGTTGGTCGGATCCTCGTCGAACGTCATGTGGTCGCCGATCTCGCTCATCAGCGTGTGCAGGAACCCGAGCGTGTCGCTCTCGGCCTCGCTGCGCAACTGGCGCGCGACTGCGGCCATGGCCGGATTGACGGAGGTGAGGTCGGTGGTGCGCAGGAACATGCCGGCCGGAAAGCGCTCGTCGGCGCCGCGCAGCACGCCGCCGGTGTCGTGGGTTTCGATCAGGCCCTCGGCCGTGATCTTGATATCGCCGACGGGCCCGCAGGACAGCACATGGGTGACGTTGCCGAAGGCGTCCTCATGGGTGTCGAGCTTGGTGTCGGTCGAGACGTCGATCTGCCATTCCGCCACATACTGCCCGTCATGGCTGCACGGCGTCATGCGCAGGATCTGGATCACGCTGGTCGCCGGCGGCTCGTAGCGATAGGTCGTGGTGTGCTGGATTCGCAGGCGCATGGTGGACCGTTGTTCTGGCGTCATTCCGGGGCGGTGCACAGCACCGAACTATGGTGCGCAATTGCGCACCTGAGAATCTCGAGATTCCGGGTCTGGTCCTTCGGACCATCCCGGAATGACGGCGTGTATCAGATCAAATACTGCTTCGTGATGATTTCGCCCAGCCTGGAATTGTCCGCGATGAATTCCTGAATGAATTCATGCACGCCATGCTGGAAAATGTCGTTCATATTGCTGTGTTCGAGCCGGTTGCGGATGCCGCGGGCGTGGCGCTGGGCGGGGCCCTGGCGGCCATAGGCGACGCCGATCTGGTCGAGATTGCGCACGAGATTGCCGTAGCAGCTGGCCAGCGAACGCGGCAGCGTGTCGTTGAGGATGAGCAGGTCCGCAATCAACCAGGGCTTCAGCGTCTCGCGATAGACCCAGTGATAGGCGGTCAGCGCCGAGACCGAGCGCAGGATCGAGCTCCACTGATAGAAGTCGAGCGGGCCGCCGACATGCTCTTCCTCGGGCAACAGCACGTGGTACTTCACGTCGAGAATGCGCGCGGTGTTGTCGGCGCGTTCCAGATGCACGCCCATCCGCGAGAACCAGTAGGCGTCGTTGCGCAGCATGGTCCGGTAGGCCGAACCGTCGAAGCGCAGCGAAGTCTCCTGTACGAAGCGCAGGAATTTTGCGAGGTCCTCGCGCGTCGAGGTGCCCTTGCTCCAGACCTCCTGCAATTCGATCCAGGCCGAGTTGATGGTGTCCCACATCTCGCTGGTGAGCGCGGTGCGCACCGAGCGCGAGTTCAGCCGCGCCGCCTCGATGCAGTTCCTGATCGAGGACGGATTGTTCGGCGAGAACGAGAGGTATTCGACGACGTTGTGCTCGTTGGCTTCCTCATAGGTCTGATAGAAGCTTGCGGCGACGCCGGCGGTCAGCAGCGCCGAGTCCCATTCGTTGGTCTTGCCGATATAGGCAGCGGGAAGCGCGGTGACGCGCAGCGTCGCATCGATGGTGCGCGCGAGATACTCGGCCCGTTCGACGTAGCGGGCGAGCCAGTAGAGGTTTTCGGCGGTACGCGACAGCATCTGACTACTCGTCCAAAATCCAGGTGTCTTTGGTGCCGCCGCCCTGGCTCGAATTCACCACCAGGGAGCCTTCCTTCAGCGCGACGCGTGTGAGTCCGCCCGGCACGATCGTAGTGCTCTTGCTGCCGGTCAGCACGAACGGCCGCAAGTCGACATGGCGCGGAGCAAGGCCGGTGGCCGTACAAGTCGGGCAGGTCGAGAGCGCCAGCGTCGGCTGCGCGATGAAGCCTTCCGGCTCGCGCTTGAGCTTCTCGCGGAACGCTTCGATGGTCGCTTTCGTTGCGGCGGGGCCGATCAGCATGCCGTAGCCGCCGGAGCCGTGCACTTCCTTGACGACGAGCTCGCTCAGATTGTCCAGCACATAGGCGAGGTCCTTCGGCTCGCGGCAGCGCCAGGTCGGCACATTCTTCAGGATCGGCTCCTCGCCGAGATAGAACTTCACGATGTCAGGCATGTAGGAGTAGATCGCCTTGTCGTCGGCGATGCCGGTGCCGACCGCATTGGCGAGGGTGATGTTGCCGGCCGCGTAGGCCGACATCAGCCCGGGCACGCCGAGCACGGAATCGGGGCGGAAGGTGAGGGGGTCGATGAAGTCATCGTCGACGCGGCGATAAATCACGTCGACCCGTTTCAGCCCCTCGGTCGTCCGCATGAACACTTCGTTGTTCTTGATGATGAGGTCGCGGCCCTCGACCAGCTCGATGCCAAGCTTGTCGGCAAGGAACGAGTGCTCGTAATAGGCGGAGTTGTAGACGCCCGGCGTGAGCAGGGCGACCGTCGGCTCGCCCGAAGCGCCTTGCGGCGCGACCGAACGCAAGGCCGCGAGCAGTTCGTCCGGATAGCGCTCGACCGGCGCCACCCGGTGGCGGGCGAACAGATCCGGAAACAGCCGCATCATGATCTCGCGGTTTTCCAGCATGTAGGACACGCCCGAGGGCGTGCGCGCATTGTCCTCCAGCACGATGAAGTCCTCGGCGTCGACCCGGACGATGTCGATGCCGGCGATGTGCACGTAGACGTCGTGCGGCACCTGCTGGCCGTTCATCTCGGGGCGGAAGACCGGGTTCTGGAAGATCAGATCGTCGGGGACGACCTCGGCGCGGAGGATGTCGCGGCCGTGATAGATGTCGCGCAGGAACATGTTCAGCGCGCGCACGCGCTGCTTCAGGCCCTTCTCCAGCAGCGCCCATTCCTTGCCCGACATGATCCGAGGGATCACGTCGAAGGGGATGAGGCGCTCGGTCGACTCGGATTCGCCGTAGACGGCGAAGGTGATGCCGATCCGGCGGAACAGGAGCTCAGCTTCCTGGCGGCGATATTCGAGCGCCTCGGGAGGCGTCTCCTTGAGCCAGCGAGCCAGCTCCTGATAGGCGGGGCGAAGGTCCCCGCCGGGAATGTTCATTTCATCAAACGCGACTGCCATAGATCCCGACTTGTCCCCGCAAGGCGTTGCGCCATTGGACAGGTCGTCAGGCCTTGGTGAAGACCGCAACGTCCTGGCCATGCGGCAAGAGTGCATGACTTTCAGGTGGTAGCAAGGGGCGGGCCAGCGCGATAAGCATGGACTGGCAGCATTTACCGGGGATGGCCGGCGGCTTGCCTGAAAAAATGGCTGAGGACTGCTTATTTCGGCAGCAAAACCGCGTGACTTCAACGCGTTACCTCGGCAAAGTCGGCGCTACAGGTGAGGGACTTAAGGCATGAGCGAGATCGTCACGGCGGGCATTCTGGTCATTGGGGACGAAATCCTGTCCGGCCGGACCAAGGACAAGAATATCGGCTTCATTGCCGAATACCTGACCAATATCGGCATCGACCTGAAGGAAGTCCGGGTCGTCTCCGACGACGAGGACGACATCATCGCCGCATTGAATGCACTGCGGCATCGCTACACCTATGTCTTCACCACCGGCGGGATCGGGCCGACCCATGACGACATCACCGCCGACAGCGTCGCCAAGGCGTTCGGCGTCGGCATCGACCATCACCCGGAGGTGGTCGCCCGTTTCCGCGAGCGCTGGAGCGAGCAGGATCTCAACGAGGCCCGCCTGCGCATGGCCCGCATCCCCGACGGTGCCGAGCTGATCCAGAGCGCGACCATCCTCGCGCCCGGCTTCAAGATTGGCAATGTCATCGTGATGGCGGGCGTGCCCTCGATCATGCAGGCGATGATGGACATCGTCTCGCCCAAGCTGAAATCGGGCGTGCGCATGCTCTCCGAATCGGTCCGCGCCAATGCGCGGGAAGGTGACATCGGCAGCCCGCTGCGGGCGATCGCCGCCGCTCATCCCGACACCATCATCGGCAGCTATCCCTTCATGGACGAGGACTCGAAGCCGAACACCAATCTGGTGGTGCGTTCGCGGGATGCGGATAAGCTCGCCGCAGCCATGGCCGCGGTGAAGGAAATGCTGGCAGGATTGAACATCACCCGGTAGCAGAAAGGCCGCCGGACGACGATTTGCAGGAGAGGATGATGGGCGGTGAAGCACCGGAACTGAGCGCGCAGGAGCGGGCAGGCAAGGCCTTTCCGGTCTCATGGGACCAGTTTCACCGGGACTGCCGGGCGCTGACCTGGCGGCTCAACGAGGTCGGTCCGTTCCACGCGGTGATCGCGATTACCCGCGGCGGCCTGGTGCCGGCCGCGATCGTGGCCCGCGAGCTCGGCGTGCGCGTGATCGACACGGTCTGCATCGCCAGCTACGACCACAACAAGCAGGGCGAGCTTCAGGTCCTCAAGGGCATCTCGGAAGCTGCGATGAAACTCGGAGGCGGCACCGGCAAGGGGCTCCTGATCGTCGACGACCTCGTCGACACCGGCAAGACAGGCAAGCTGGTGCGCGAGATGCTGCCCGATGCGCATTTCGCCACGGTCTACGCCAAGCCGAAGGGGCGCCCGCTGGTCGACACCTACATCACGGAGGTGTCGCAGGACACCTGGATCTTCTTCCCCTGGGACACCGCGCTGTCCTATCACCCGCCGCTCCGCGACGGGGCGGCGTGAGGGACGGAGTCATTCCGGGGCGATGCAAGGCATCGAACTATGGTGCGCAATTGCGCACCAGGGAATCTCGAGATTCCGGGTTCGGTCCTGCGGACCGCCCCGGAATGACGTCAGTTTAACGGGCGTGCACCCATGCCCCTGCAAAATCGCGTCACGCCGACCGGCGAGATCATCGCCACCCCGCATCGCGGAATGTTCACCGGCAATCGCGGCATCATCCACGATCCCGCGACGAAGACGCTTCTGAAGAAGCGCTGGTCGTCGCCGGCCTGGATTACTTGCCTCTGCGAATTCCGCGGCTGGCGGCGCCCGGTGATGGCGCGCCGGAGCTGGACCGAGCTGTTCTTCCTCGACGAAGCCACCTCGTTTGCCGCGGGCCATCGGCCGTGTTTCTTCTGCCGCCGCGACGATGCCAGGCGCTTTCGCAGAGCGTGGGAAGCGGGGAATGCTGCAAGCGACGTCAGCGCGAAGGCGATCGACGCCGCGCTGCATCGCGAGCGCCTTGATCGCGGCAGGAAGCAGCTGCACGCGCTGCCGATGTCGCTGGCAGAATTGCCCGACGGCGCGATGGTGCAGCAGGGCGAGGAGAGTTTTCTGGTGGCGCGGGGCAGGGCGCTGTTGTGGTCGCCGGCAGGCTATGCGGCAGTTAACCGCGAACTCGCCGAAGCCAAGCTGCTGACGCCGCCTTCTACGCTGCGCGCAATCGTCGCCGGCTATCGGCCTGCGTTGCATCCGACAGCGCGCAGCTAGCGCAGCGGCTTACCGTCATCATCCCAGCTTCTCGCGCGCCATTGCGGCACCTGCGCCGAGCGCCATCAGCTTGGCTTCGGCGATCTCGCGCCGCATCGGCGCCATGCCGCAATTGGTGGTGGCGATGATGTTGCTCTTGGGCACGAATTTCGACACCGCGTCGATCACCTTCACGACGTCCTCGGCGGTCTCCACCGTGTCGCTGGCGACGTCGATCACGCCGGCCTGCACGATCTTGGTCTTGAGCAGCGCGAGCAGGTCGAGCGGCACCTTGGAATTGCGGCACTCGATCGCGACCTGCTGGATCGGGCTCGCGTCGATCGCGGGGAAGATCTGCTCGTACTGCCGCCACTGTGCGCCGAGCGTCTCCTTCCAGTCGGTGTTGGCCTTGATGCCGTAGCCGTAGCAGATGTGCACGGCGGTGGCGCAGGTCAGCCCCTGCGCGGCGCGCTCCAGCGCCTTGATGCCCCAGTCGTTGACCTCGTCCATGTAGACGTTGAAGGCAGGCTCGTCGAACTGTACGAGATCGACGCCGTCGGCCTGGAGCGCCTTGGCTTCCTCGTTGAGCAGCTCGGCGAACGCAAAGGCCATCTTGACGCGGTCGCCAAAGTAGCGATCGGCAATCGTATCGATGATGGTCATCGGGCCGGGCAGGGTGAATTTCAGCTTCTTCTTCGTGTGCGTGCGCGCCACGCGCGCCTCAAAGGCATGGACGCGGCCCTTGAGCCGGAGCGGCGCGACCACCTGCGGCACCATCGCCTTGTAGCGGTCCTTGCGGATGCCCATCTCGACCTTGTGGGCGAAATCGATGCCGTCGATCTTCTCCAGGAAACCGTGCACGAAATGCTGGCGGGCCTGCTCGCCCTCGGTGACGATGTCGATGCCGGCGTCCTCCTGGATCTTCAGCCAGATCAGTGTCGCGTCCCGCTTGGCGCGGAGCAGCTCATCGCCTTGCGACTTCCAAGGCGCCCAGAGCATGTTGGGCTCGGCGAGCCATTCGGGCTTCGGCAAGGAGCCGGCGATCGTGGTTGGAAACAGCATGGCGGCTCTCCCGGCAGGTTATGTTGCGCCTCTTCCTGCCATGTCTTAACGTCGAGGTACAGAACAACAAAAGTCGCTCTCTATTCCAGCGGCGACGACAGGGAAGGCGATGATCGAACTCTATTATGCGCCGACGCCGAACGGCTGGAAAATCTCGATCATGCTGGAGGAACTCGGGCTCCCCTATTGCGTGAAGCCCGTCAACATCCGCGCGGGCGAGCAGTTCAACCCCGAGTTTCTCGCGATCAGTCCGAACAACCGTATTCCCGCGATCGTCGATCACGAACCCGTCGATGGCGGCGCACCGTTCTCGGCCTTCGAGACCGGCGCGATCCTGATCTATCTGGCAGAGAAGACCGGCCGTTTCCTGGCCGGAGATTTGCGCGGCCGCTCCACCACCATCCAGTGGGTGATGTGGCAGATGGCGGGGCTCGGGCCCATGCTCGGCCAGCACGGCCACTTCGCGCTCTATGCGGCCGAGAAGATCCCTTACGCGATCGAGCGGTACCGCGACGAGGCGGCGCGGCTCTACGGCGTGCTCGACCGGCAGTTGGCCAAGACCGGCGCCTATGTCGCCGGCGACTATTCCATCGCCGACATCGCCTGCTTCCCCTGGACCATGACCCACAAGGCGCAGGGCTTTACGTTAGACGACTATCCGAACGTGAAGCGATGGTACGCCGAGGTCCGTGCCAGGCCGCCGGTGCAGGCGGGGCTCGCGATCGGCAAGTTCGTGAAAGAGCCGTTCGACGAGGAATCACGCAAGATCATGTTCGGCCAGCGTGCGAAGGAAGTGTTGGGAAAGAAGTAGTAGGCTGCACCCGTCATTCCGGGGCGGCGCGAAGCGCCGAGCTAAGGTGCGCAATTGCGCACCTGAGAATCCATCGGGCCGCAATAAAACTGGTGGAATGGATTCCGGGTTCGCGCCCAAAAGGGCGCGCCCCGGAATGACAAGAGCAAAGGAAACGCCATGATCGAATTCTTCTTCGACTGTTCCAGCCCCTGGACCTATCTCGCCTTTCACAACATCCAGCCGCTGGCCAAGGAGCTCGGCGCGGAGATCGTCTGGCGGCCGATCCTGGTCGGCGGCATCTTCAACACGGTCAACCCGAGCGTCTACGCGCAGCGGGAAAAGCCGGTGCCGCTGAAGGCACGCTACATGAAGAAGGATCTCCAGGACTGGGCGCGCTCGGCCGGCCTGTCGATCAAGATGCCGCCGACGGTGTTTCCGGTGAACAGCGTCAAGGCGATGCGCGGCTGCATCTGGCTGGGTCGGGATATGGTGCCGTTCGCGACCGCCGTGTTCGAGACCTATTGGAGCGGCGACAAGGACATCTCGCAGGACACGGTGCTCGCCGAGATCTGCAGGACGGTTGGCATCGATGAGCAGAAATTCTTTGCAGGCATTTCGGAGCAGGGGATCAAGGACCAGCTCAAGGCCAACACCGAAGAGGTCGTCGCGCGCGGCGGCTTCGGCTCGCCGACGATCTTTGTCGATAAGACCGACATGTATTTCGGCAATGACCGCCTGCCGCTGATCCGCGAGGCGCTCAAGCGCCGCAGGGCGAGCGCGGCCTGATGGTGCGCGCTGTCGTCTGCCGCGAGTTCGGCGCGCCCGAAAGCTTGCTGCTGGAAGAGTTTCCCTCGCGTGCCCTGAAGCCGGGCGAGGTGCGCGTCGCGATCCGCGCCGCCGGGCTGAATTTTCCGGATGTACTGATGGCGGCCGGGGAATATCAGCTCAAGCCGGAGTTGCCGTTCACGCCCGGCATGGAGGCCGCCGGCGACGTGACCGAAGTGGGCGCGGAGACGAGGGGCGTTGCCGTCGGCGACAAGGTGATCGTGAAGATGCGCCACGGTGCTTTCACCGATGAAGCGGTCGTCGCGCCGTCGCAGCTCACGCCGATGCCGTCCACCTTCGATTACGCGGAGGCTGCGACCTATCTCGCCGGTCACGGCACCGCCTATCACGCACTGATCGACCGCGGCCGCGTCGAGCCCGGAGAAGTGCTGCTCGTGCATGGCGCCGGTGGCGGCGTCGGCCTTGCCGCCGTCGAGATCGGCAAGATGCTGGGCGCGACCGTGATCGCGACCGCCTCCAGCGACGAGAAGCTTGCGATTGCCAAGGCACGCGGCGCCGATCATCTCGTGCGTTACGACCGCGAGCCGTTTCGCGATGCGGTCAAGCGCATCACCGACGGCCGCGGCGCCGATGTGGTGTTCGATCCCGTCGGCGGCGAGGTGTTCGAGAATTCGATGCGCTGCATCGCCTGGGGCGCGCGGCTGCTGGTGATCGGTTTTACGGGTGGCATCGGCTCGGCCAAGACCAATCTCTTGCTGATCAAGGGCGCCAGTGTACTCGGCGTGCGCGCGGGCGAGGCCGTGCGGAAAAATCCGGCGCTGGGCGAGGTGCGCCTGAAGGCGCTGCTTCAGTGGGCGGAGGAAGGCAAGCTGCGCCCCAACGTCTCGCACCGCCTGCCGCTTGGGGATTACGCGAAGGCGATGCGGTTGCTGATCGACCGCAAGGCGATCGGTCGCGTGGCGCTGGTGATGGAGTGACGGTGCCGTAGGGTGGGCAAAGGCGCCTCTTGCGCCGTGCCCACCCTTTGTCACTAGCCGAAACCAGAATGGTGGGCACGCTTCGCTTTGCCCACCCTACGAGAGCGCTATTTGTACTCCCGCTCGGTCCACCACGGGAAATAATCCGGCATGTCGCTGGACACCTTGTTCTTGAACTGCGCCGGACGCTTCTCCAGGAACGACACCACGCCCTCCTTGACGTCGTCCGAGCGGCCGCGGGCGTAGATGCCGCGGCTGTCGACCTTGTGGGCTTCCATCGGATCGTCCGCACCCATCATGCGCCACATCATCTGCCGGATCAGCGCCACCGATACCGGCGCGGTTTTCGCCGCGAATTCCTTGGCGAGCGCGCGGGCGGTCGGCAAGAGATCATCCGGCGGCACCACCTTGCTGACGAGACGCCCCGCAAGCGCTTCCTGCGCCGGGAAGACGCGGCCCGAATAGCACCATTCCAGCGCCTGCGAGATGCCGACGATGCGCGGCAGGAACCAGCTCGAGGCGGCCTCGGGCACGATGCCGCGCTGGGAGAACACGAAGCCGAAGCGGGCGGCGTCGGAGGCAATGCGGATATCCATCGCGAGCTGCATGGTGACGCCGATGCCGACGGCAGGGCCGTTCACCGCGGCAATCACGGGCTTGAGGCATTTGAAAATACGCAAGGTCACCTGGCCGCCGCCGTCGCGCACCTGCGGATCGCTGTAATCGACCTTGCCGTCGGCGAGGCGCTTGACGGGACCGCGCCGCGCGTCGCGATCAAACGTGTCGGCGCCGGAAGAGAGGTCCGCGCCTGCGCAAAAACCACGGCCGGAGCCGGTGACGATGATGGCGCGGACGTTGTCGTCCTTGTCGGCGGCATCGAACGCGTCGATCAGCTCTGCTTGCATCTGCGCGTTGAAGGCGTTGAGCTTGTCGGGCCGGTTCAGCGTGATGGTGAGGATCTGCTCGGCGACCTCGTATTTGATCGTCTCATACGCCATGGGTTATTTCCTTCCTTTGTTTCTTATTCTCTCTGTAGCACGTCATTCCGGGGCGCGCCTCTTGGCGCGAGCCCGGAATCCATACTCACGATGGTGGTTATGGATTCCGGGCTCGTCGCTTCGCGACGCCCCGGAATGACGGAGGATATTCAGCGTGCCGGCGGCTTCGGCCAGGGCCGCTGCGGGCCGCGCAAGCCCTCGAAGGCCTTGGCCATGCCGAGCACGCCGATGTCGTCGAAGCGGCGGCCGACGATCTGCACGCCGATGGGAAAGCCGTTGGCGTCGAAACCGCCGTTGAGGGAGACCGCAGGGTTCTCCGACATATTCCACGGCACGGTATAGGCGATGTGCTCGAACGGCCTCATGGGATCGTTGGTCGGCGACGCCCAGTCGGCCGGATAGTTCACGTTCGGTGCGGTCGGCGAGATCACGTAGTCGAGCTCGCAGAACAGCTTTGACGCCGCGGCGCGGATCGCCATGGTCTCGTTGAAGCCGCGGATGACATCCACACCCGAGAGCTTTGCGCCGGATGCGCCCCATTTGAAGATGTAGGGCAGCACCTTTGCCTGCTCGGCCGGCGTCAGCTTGGACAAATCGTCCCACATCCGCGCGCGCCAGAAATTGTCGAGGCCGTCGAGCATCTCGCGGGTCAAAATGCCGTCGACCTCGGTGACGACGCTACCTGCGGATTCGAACGCCTTTGCGGCTTTCACGGCAACGTCACGGACCGGCCGTTCTGCCGGCAGCCCGACGCCGGCATCGAGCATCAGGCCGATGCGCAGCTTTCGCGGAGACTTCTCCGGCCCTTTCCAGTTGAGGGGTTCGGCGGGCAGGCTCATGCCGTCGCGCCGGTCGGGCTTTGCGATCGCGCTCATCATCAGCGCGCAATCGTCGACGGTGCGGGTCATGGGGCCGGCGACGCGGCCGACATAGGTGGGGTCGATCGGTACGCGGCCGAAGCTCGGCTTCAATCCGACGAGGCCGCACCAGCCCGCGGGCAGGCGCACCGAGCCGCCGATATCGGTGCCGAGATGCAGGGGGCCGTAGCCGGCCGCCGCGGCGGCGCCTGCACCGGCACTGGAGCCGCCGGGATTCTTGGAGAGTTCCCAGGGGTTGCGCGCGAGCGCGTGGAAGCTGGAGAGCCCGGAGGACAGCATGCCGTAATCGGGCATGGTGGTCTTGGCGAAGATGATCGCGCCGGCCTCGCGCAGCCGCGCGGCGGGCGGGGCGTCCTTCTCGGCCGGCACGAGCTTGACGCTGGCCGCCCCCAGCGGCACCGGCACGCCCTTGGTCGCGATGTTGTCCTTTACCGTGACAGGCACGCCGTCGAGCGGGCCGGACGGCTCGCCGCCGGTCCAGCGCGCGGTCGAGGCCTTTGCGGCCTCGCGCGCGCCGTCGGGGTCGAACGCATAGAGCGCCTTGAGGTGCGGCTCCCACGCGGCGACGTGCGTGAGCACGTCCTCCAGCACCTCGCTCGGCGAGAATTGCTTGGCGCGATAGCCCGCGATCAGATCGACCGCGGAGAGATCGTGCAGCGAGGTGACCGCCTCTTCGACACTCTTTTTATGCATTGCTAAACGACCGGCATGCGCGTTTCGATGATGCGGGCGAACATGCTGGCGCCGATCGGCAGGATCTTGTCGTCGAGCACAAAACCGGGATTGTGCACCGGCACCGAGCCGTCATGGCCGACCCAGAAATAGGCGCCGGGAATGGTCTCCAGCATGTCGGCAAAATCCTCGCTGCCCATCTTCGGCTGGGTGCGGGTGATCACCTTGGCGGGGTCGACGACGGTGCGCGCCACCTCCTCGACCACCTTGGACTGCTCGACCTGGTTGACCAGCACGTTGAAGGTGTCGCGGATGTCGACGTCGATCGCGCACTGATAGGCGCTCGCGATGCCGGCGCAGATGGTGCGGATGCGTTCGCTGACCAGGGTGCGGATTTCTTTCGAGAAGGTGCGGATGGTGCCGCAAAGATGCGCGTCGCCGGGAATGACGTTGTAGGCGGAGCCCGCATGGATCTGGGTGATCGACACCACCGCAGCCTGCAGCGGCTCGACGTTGCGGCTGACGATGGTCTGGATCGCCTGCGCCAGCGTGGTTGCGATGATCACCGCGTCCTTGGAGCGTTCGGGCATCGCGCCATGCGCGCCATAGCCGGTGATGCGGAGGTCGAAGAAGTCGGCGCTGGCCATCGCCGGACCGGGCAGGATCGCGATCTCGCCGTGGTTGAGGTCGGGCGCGTTGTGCAGGCCGTAGAGCTCGTCGCACGGAAACTTCTCGAACAGCCCGTCCTTGATCATCGCGCGGGCGCCGCCGAGGCCTTCCTCGGCCGGCTGGAAGATCAGGTGCACGGTGCCGTCGAAGTTCCTGGTCTCGGCGAGATAGCGCGCGGTGCCGAGCAGCATGGTGGTGTGGCCGTCATGGCCGCAGCCGTGGAAGCGGCCGGGGATTTTCGAGCTCCATTTCAGATTGGTGTTCTCTTCCATCGGCAGCGCGTCCATGTCGGCGCGCAGGCCGATGCGCTTGCCGCTCGACCCCTTGCCCTTGATGACGCCGATCACGCCGGTGCCGCCGAGGCCGCGATGCACCTCGATGCCCCAGCCCTTCAGCTTGTCCGCAACGATGCCGGAAGTACGCACTTCCTCGAAGCCGATCTCGGGATGGGCGTGGAGGTCGCGCCTGATAGCGGTGAGTTCGTCGGCATAGCCGTCGATGCGGTCGATCGTGGGCATGTGTTCTGTCCGGTTAGCGTGAAGGGGGATTGAAAGCGGGGCCGTTCGGCTTGATGCGGATGCCCGGGCGCAGCTTCGTCCAGGGTAGAGAGGCGGTATCGGCCGGCATCGCGCCGGGGGCGGCGCAGATCATCAGCTGTTCCGCGATCGGCTCGAAATCGGCGCGGAAGTGCACCGAGCTCTTGTTGACCAGGATCTTCTGTTCGGTCGGCTCGATGCCGACATAGCGGTACATCGCCTGATCGGCGAGCTGCGCCTTGTGCGAGGAGACGACGACACGAACGTCGCCGATGCGCAGGGCCGCGGAAGGACCCATCTCCATCTCGCGGCCGCCGTAATAGGGGCCTGGCGCAATGAAGCGGCCGTCGGACAATTTTTCGACGACGAAGGTCTCGCGATAGGGCTCGTCGCCTGGAATGCCGGACTTGCCGCCGAGCGACAGCGTCACCGTGGCGCCGACACCGGCCGCATGGGCGGCCTTGGCCGATTCCGGATCGTAGATCGCGCCGGTCGCGGCGCTGGCCTTGTTGCGCACCAGCGCGCGCAGCATGCCGGTGGTGTCGGAATCGCCGCCGGCGCCGGGATTGTCCTGGGTGTCGGCGATGATGATCGGCTTGCTGGCGCCCTTCGCGAGTTCCATCGCATGGCGCACGCCGTCGTCGGGCGACCAGATCTTGCCGTCGAAATCGTCCTCGTGGCTTTCGATCAGCTTGACGATCGCATCCGCGGCGCGATCGGCGTCGGCTTGCGTCTTGCCATAGGCGAACACGCTCGGCCCGCAATCGCGGAAGTCGGCGGCGGGGAAGCCCGGCGCGAAGGACAGCGTCGGAACCCCGTCGCTCTCGAGCGCGGCGAGCTTCTCGTAGATGCCCTTGGTCGGCTGGTCGTTGGTGCACTGCCAGCTGATCGGGATCAGGAACGGCAGTTGCCGGAAGGCTTTCGCAAAGCGCTGCTTGGTCTTCAACAGCAGCGCGAGATGTCGCGCCGAGGCGCGGCCCGTCTCGGCCATGTCGACATGCGGATAGGTGCGGTAGGCGATCAGCGCGTCGGCATGCCCGATCATCGCGGGCGTGACGTTGGCGTGAAGATCGAGGCTTGTGACGAGCGGAACATCCTCGCCGATGACGCGGCGTACCCGTGCCAGGATTTCGCCTTCGCCGTCGTCGAGATGCTCCGTCACCATCGCGCCGTGCAGGTCGAGATAGACGGCGTCGATCGGGCCCGCGGCTGCGATGCCGTCAACCATCACCCTCACGATGCGCTCGAACGCATCCTTGGTGACATGTGCGGAGGGGCTCGCGCCGCAGGCGATGGTCGGAATGAGTTCCCAGCCGTTGGCTTCGGCGCTGTCGACGAAACCGGCGAGTCCGACATTGATGCGGCGCATTACCTTCAGCACGTCGGCACCTTCAGTCATCGTCGGCCAGCCGCCGCCATGCTGGAAGTCCGCGAATGTCGCCTTGGTCGGGGCGAAGGTGTTGGTCTCGTGCAGGAAGCCGCCGACGGCGATACGTGTCATCAATTCAAGTCCAGTCGATTGAAAGTGCGCGCGCTAGCCTTCGACGTTAGCCTTGCCCTTGCGGCGAGAGCAAGGTGAGAAGCAATCGCGCCGTGCATAGGGTCAGATCGTTTTGGGAATGCTGCTCCGCAGTCATTCCGGGGCGCGCCACTTGGCGCGAGCCCGGAATCCATCATGCGACAGAGTCTGCGGCCTGATGGATTCCGGGCTCATCGCTTCGCGATGCCCCGGAATGACGAGGAGAGAGTGGAGTTACGCCGTCGCCACCAAGCCCTCCGACACCGGCCGGAAGTTCGCAAAGTCCCAGCCGCGGCCGGGGGCTGCCTCCAGCAGGGCCCTGGTGTAGGCCTCCTTCGGATGCGTCAGCACTTCGGCGGCGGGGCCCTGTTCGACGACGCGGCCGTGCTGCATCACCACGACCTCGTCGCAGATTTGCGCTGCGACGCGCAGATCGTGGGTGATGAACAGGATCGCGATGCCGAGCCGCTTCTGGATCTCGTCGAGCAGTTCCAGCACCTGCGCCTGCACCGAGACGTCGAGCGCGGAGACCGCTTCGTCCGCGACCAGCACGTCCGGATCGAGCGCGAGCGCACGCGCAATCGCGATGCGCTGGCGCTGGCCGCCGGAGAACTGGTGCGGATAGCGTGACACCGCATCGGCCGGCAGGCCGACCAGCTCGAGCAGCTCGCGGGCGCGCTTCATCGCGTCGGCATGCGAGACGCCGTAATTGATCGGGCCTTCCGCGATGCTCTCGCCCACCGTGATGCGCGGGTTGAGCGAACGGTAGGGATCCTGGAACACGATCTGGATCTTCTGCCGGTGCGGCTGGAGCAGGCGACGCGAGATGTCGGAGATCTCGCGACCGGACAGGCGCACGCCGCCGGAGGTCGGGTCGATCAGGCGCACGATGCAGCGTGCCACCGTGGACTTGCCCGAGCCGCTCTCGCCGACGATGCCGAGCGTACGGCCCTTGCGCAGCGTCAGCGTCACCTTGTCGGCGGCGACGACCTCGCGGCCTTTGCCGAAGAAGGCGCGCTCCTTATAGACCTTGCTGAGGTCGTTGGCCTCCAGCACCACCGGTTCCTTGGTCTCGGGCCGCGCCGCGCGCGGCACGAGGCTCGGCACCGCCGAGAGCAGGTTGCGGGTGTATTCCATGGTCGGATTGCGCAGCACGGCGTCGAGCTGACCGGTCTCGACGAGGCGACCCTGCCGCATCACGGCGACACGGTCGGCGATTTCCGCCACCACGCCCATGTCGTGGGTGATGAACAGCACGGCCGTGCCGTGATCGCGCTGGAGGTCGCGGATCAGGGTCAGGATCTGTTTCTGCGTGGTGACGTCGAGTGCGGTGGTCGGCTCGTCGGCAATGAGCAGCTTCGGCTCGAGCACCAGCGCCATCGCGATCATGATGCGCTGGCGCTGGCCGCCGGAGAGGCGGTGCGGGTAGGAGGCGAAGATGCGCTCGACCTGGGGCAGGCGCACCTGCTCCATCATGTCGAGGATGCGCTTCTTCCGTGCCCTGGCATCGAGATTGGTGTGCGCGCGCAGCACTTCGTCGATCTGCCGGCCGACCGGCACGACCGGATTGAGCGCGGTCATTGGCTCCTGGAAGATCATCGCCATCTGCGTCGCGCGGAGCTGGCGCAGCCGGCGGTCGGTCGCGGTGAGCAGCTCTTCGCCGACCAGCTTGACGCTGCCGGCGGTGGGCACCAGCGTGCCCTTCGGCAGCAGGCCCATCGTGGTCAGCGAGGTCACCGACTTGCCCGAGCCGCTTTCGCCGACGAGACACAGCGTCTCGCGTTCGCGCACCTGGATCGAGATGCCGTCGATGATGTTCGCCGCCTTCGGCTTCTTGCCGACGGAAACGACGAGGTTGTTGATGTCGAGAACAGGGTTGGTCATGCCGCAAAACTTTCGCTCGTCATTCCGGGGCGCGCGCTAGTGCGAACCAAGGTGCGCAATTGCGCACCTGAGAATCCATCGGGCCGCAGTACAAGAGGTGAAATGGATTCCGCGCACGCGACTTCGTCGCGCCCCGGAATGACTGAACTCTTGGTCATCACTTCCCCTCCCGCTGCTTCATGCGGGGATCGAGGGCGTCGCGGGCGGCGTCGCCAATCAGGTTGATGCTGAGAATGGCGATCGAGAGCAGGAGGCCCGGCCAGAAGATCAGCGACGGCTTGATCTGGAAGTACTGGCGGCCCTCGGCCATGATGTTGCCCCAGGTCGGCGTCTCTGGCGAGATGCCGGCGCCGAGGAAGGAGAGGATCGCCTCGGTTAGGATTGCAGAGGCGCAGACGTAACTGCCCTGCACGATCAGAGGCGCGATCGTGTTCGGCATCAAATGCCGCCACATGATCTTCGGCAGGGATGAGCCGACCGAGATCGCCGCTTCAACATAGGGTTCCTCGCGCGCCGACAGCACGACCGAGCGCACCAGGCGCGCCACGCGAGGAACTTCGGGGATCGTGATCGCGATCAGCACGGTCCAGATGCTGGCACCGGACAGCGACACCACGGCGATCGCGAGCAGGATGCTCGGCATCGCCATCAGGCCGTCCATGACCCGCATCAGGACGGAATCGACCAGCTTGAAGAAGCCGGACACGAGGCCGATCGCCAGCCCGATGACGATCGACAGGATCGCCGAGCCGACACCGATCAGCAGCGAGATGCGGCCGCCATAGATGACGCGCGACAGCAGGTCGCGTCCGTAGGCGTCGGTGCCGAGCAGGAATTGCGCCGAGGTCGGCTTCAATCGTTGCGACGGCGCGAGCTGGATCGGATCGTGCGGCGCGATCAGCGGCGCCAGAATCGAGATCAGCACGATCAGCGCGAGCAGGACCGTCGCCGTGGCGATGATCGGCGTCGAGGTGAGGAATCCGAAGCGCGGCCGCAGCGGCGACGTGATCGGAATGGACGACTGGGGAAGGGTATCGACCGACATTTTTGTCCTTATCCTTGCCTCAGTACCGGATCCGGGGATCGAGCAGGGTGTAGGCGACGTCGATCAGGAGATTGACGACGACATAGATCAGCGAGGTCAGCAGGATCATCGCCTGGATCACCGGATAGTCGCGCGCCAGCACCGCATCCACGGTGAGGCGGCCGATGCCGGGGATGTTGAACACGCTCTCGGTGACGACGACGCCGGAGATCAGAAGCGCAAAGCCGGTGCCGATGACGGTGATCACGGGCACGGCGGCGTTGCGCAGCGCATGGCGCATCATCACGGCGACTTCATTGATGCCCTTGGCGCGCGCGGTGCGGACATAGTCCTCGCCGAGCACGTCGAGCATCGCCGCGCGCGTCATGCGCGCGATCAGCGCGATGTAGATGAAGGAGAGGGCGCAGGTCGGCAGGATCATGCGCTCGAAGAACGGACCGAAGCCGTTCGAGATGCTCTTGAAGCCCTGCACCGGCACCCAGCGCAGGTCGATCGCGAAGACCTCGATCAGGACATAGCCGACCACGAACACCGGGACCGAGAAGCCGAGCACCGAGAGACCCATCACGAAACGGTCGATCCAGGTGCCGTGCTTCCACGCCGCGATCACCCCCAAGGGGACCGCGACGATGACGGCGAGGATGATGGTCGACAGCGCGATCGAGATCGACGGCTCGACGCGCTGGCCGATCATCTTCATCACCGGCAGGTTGGAGATCAGCGACGTCCCGAGATCGCCGTGCAGCAGTTTGTTCACCCAGGTGATGAACTGCACGATCAGGGGCTCGTTGAGGCCGAGTGAGGTCCGGATGCGCTCCAGCCGTTCCGGCGTCGCGTTGTCGCCGGCGAGGATCGCGGCGGGATCGCCGGGGGTGAGGCGGAGCAGGAGGAAGACGAACAGCGCGACGACGCCCATCACGGGCACGGCGGCGAAGATTCGGCGAAGGAGATATCCGAGCAAGTTGAATCCGTCAGATTAGAGTCAAATCGGCGGCAGCGGTCGTTGCCTGTTCTGCCATCAGCCTAACATTTGAGCAATTCCCGTGCCATCAGGGCCACAGGTTTTGCAGTGCGGCCAGTTATTTTCTTGCGGCGTCATTCCGGGGCGATACGCCAGCATCGAAATCTCGAGATTCCGGGTTCGCGTCTTTCGACGCGCCCCGGAATGACGATTCTAATCACTCCAGCGTGGCCAGCAGTCCGGCCATCAGGCGCCCGCGTTCGACCAGGCTCTCGACTTCGATATACTCTTCGAGCGTGTGGACATTGCCGCCGCGCACGCCCAGGCCGTCGAGCGTCGGGATGCCCATTGCGCCGGTAAAGTTGCCGTCCGAGCCGCCGCCCGAGCTCGCATGCGGCAGCTCGGCGCCGAGCGATCTGGCGATGTCGCGCGCCTTCTCGTACAGCGCCATAGTGCCCGCATCGGGTTCCCACACGGGCCGGGTGACGCCACGCGTCACCTTGAACGCAACATCATTGGTTGTGCCTGACAGCGCCAGCATCCTCTCGACGCCGCGATCGAGATCGGCCTGGCGCTTGGCCATCGAAAGCGCTTCGCCGGTGGCGATCGTAGCAACGCAATTAACCCATTGTCCGCCATGCACGACGCCGACCGAGAAGGTGCAGTCCTCCGTCGTCATCGCATCGATGGCGAGGATTTGCCGCGCCATCTCGCGAATCGCCGAGCGGCCCGCCGACAATGTCGAGCCGGCGTGGCTCGGCCGGCCGGTCGCCTCGAGATTGAATCGCGCGATGGCGTAACGTCCGGTGGTGACGCCGTTGTCGGCACGGCCGGGCTCGGGCACCAGCACGTATTTGTTGCGCGCAGCCTCGGCCTCGATGATGTCGCGTGTCGAGGGCGTGCCGACCTCCTCGTCCGGCGTGAACAGCACGGTGATCGGCAGCGGCGTGGTGAAGGAGGCGCGCGCCAGCTGCCGGATCGCTTCCAGCGAGAGATAGTTGCCGCCCTTCATGTCGCAGATGCCGGGGCCGTAGCACTTGTTGCCCTCACGCCGCCATTTCAGCTTCTCGATGGTACCGACCGGGTGGACGGTATCCATGTGTCCGGCGATCAGGATGCCGGGCTCGCCCTGCTTCGGATGGGGAAAGCGCGCACGGATCACGCCGCCAAAGCCCTGGCGGCCGGCGATGCGTTCGATCGTCGCACCCATGATTGCCATATCCCGCGCTGCGATATCGAGCATGCGGTTCACGGCGCCCGCGTCCCAGGTCGGGCTTTCGCATTCCACCCATCCGCGCAGGCCCTCGAGCATCGCCTCGGAATCGAAGGGAAGATTGGCTGGATTCATCGTAATGTCTCTCAAGCTTCGAAAGATGGAACGCGCATTGCATCGGCGCGGGGCAGGACAAGCGGAGAGCGTTGTAGAGCCAAACCGATCTTTGGGGAGCCCGTGCGCGCGCCGCCTGGGCCTGCAGCGAAACCGGATTGACGCGCTCGGCACTGTCTGCAAGTCTCGAAAAGATAAAGGCATTGCATGAGGTTAGTTCGCCCAAAGAACGAACCGAATGCCCAACCAATAACCTGCCTTTGAACAGTTTCACGTCAGGAGAAACTCTTTATGTTCCACTTCATGCGCCGGGCGCCTCGCGCGTTCGCCTCCAAACTTGCGCTGTCGGTCGTCGCGCTCTCGACCGCACTGGCCTCGCCAGTGCTTGCAGCCGGCAAGACCCTCACCGCGGTAATGCATTCCGATCTGCGCATCATCGATCCGATCTTCACCACGGCCTATATCACGCGTGACCACGGCTACATGGTTTACGACACGCTGGTGGCCACCGATTCGAACTTCAAGATCCAGCCGCAGATGGCGGACTGGAAGATCTCCGACGACAAGCTCACCTACACCTTCACGCTGCGCGACGGCCTGAAGTGGCATGACGGTGCGCCGGTGACCGCGGAAGACTGCGTTGCCTCGCTGAAGCGCTGGGGCGCGGTCGACGGCATGGGCCAGAAGCTCATGGACTTCACCGCGAGCCTCGAGGCGACCGACGCCAAGACCATCACGTTGAAGCTGAAGGAGCCCTACGGCCTCGTGCTCGACTCCATCGGCAAGCCGTCCTCGCGCGTTGCCTTCATGATGCCGAAGCGCCTCGCCGAGACGCCGCCGGACAAGCAGATCCCCGAGCAGATCGGCTCGGGCCCGTTCAAGTTCGTGCAGTCGGAATTCCAGCCCGGCGTGAAGGCTGTCTACGTCAAGAACACCGATTACGTGCCGCGCAAGGAGCCGGCGAGCTGGACCTCCGGCGGCAAGGTGGTGAAGGTCGACCGCGTCGAGTGGATCACGATGCCGGACTCGCAGACCGCGGTGAACGCGCTGCAGTCGGGCGACATCGACTTCGTGGAGAACCTTCCGTACGACATGCTGCCGGTGCTGGAAGCGAACAAGGAGATCACGATCGAGGTCTCGAACAAGTTCGGCTTCCAGACGCTCGGCCGGATGAACTTCCTGTATCCGCCGTTCGACAACGTGAAGGTGCGCCGTGCTGCCTTTCTGGCGATGAACCAGAAGGACGTTCTCGATGCGCTCGTCGGCAACGCCAAATATCAGAAGGTCTGCGGCGCGTTCTTCGTGTGCGATACCCCGCTCGCGACCGACGTCGGCGCCGAGACCCTGGTGAAGGGCAATGGCATGGCGGAAGCCAAGAAGGCGCTCGCCGAGTCCGGCTATGACGGCACTCCGGTCGTGGTGATGGCGCCCGGCGACGTCACGACGCTCAAGGCGCAGCCGATCGTTGCGGCCCAGTTGCTGCGCGAGGCCGGCTTCAAGGTCGACCTGCAAGCGACCGACTGGCAGACGGTGGTGAGCCGCCGCGCCAGCCAGAAGCCTCCGAAGG
The DNA here is from genome assembly GCF_054062495.1 of Bradyrhizobium sp. USDA 3311. NCBI lineage: Bacteria > Pseudomonadati > Pseudomonadota > Alphaproteobacteria > Hyphomicrobiales > Nitrobacteraceae > Bradyrhizobium > Bradyrhizobium sp. USDA 3311. The sequence goes on from NZ_JBSSFI010000001.1 coordinate 4,926,977, forward strand.
AGGGCGGCTGGAACATGTTCTTCACCAACTGGGTCGCGGCCGACGTCTCCAACCCGATCGCCAATCTCTCGATCGGCGGCCAGGGCAAGAAGGGCGGCTGGTTCGGCTGGGCGGAAGACCCCAAGATCGAGCAGCTCAAGGATGCTTTCGTCCGCGCGCCGTCGGTCGACGAGCAGAAGAAGATCGCCGCCGACATCCAGAAAGAAGCCTATGAGCAGGTGATCTACGTTCCGCTGGGGCAGTATCTGCTGCCGAGCGGCTGGCGCAAATCGCTGAGCGGTGTGCTCGACGGGCCCGCAACGCCCCTGTTCTGGAACGTCGACAAGTCGGAATAGGCGGGCGGGTCCTTCCGCCTTTCGTCCGGATTATCACGCGGCGCCGCTGTCACCAGCGGCGCCGTTGTCGTTTGCCGGCTCGAGACGACCGTGGAGCCTTTAACTCTTCCAGTTTCCAATCATTGCTATTTGTTTCCAACCTGAAATAGATGTGCCGTCTTCGCGCATCACTTTCCCTGTCCCAACTGATTCCTGTGCCAGTCGATTTTGCATTCCAGGCGATGGCCGAACGGTCCGATCGCGCGCCGGCGCGATGGCGCCGGCCCTTCCTGCGCTGGCTCGACGGCGTCGAAGCGGGCTGGGCCGTGCCGCTTCTCATCGCCTGCTTCGTTGCGATCTGGACGCTCTATCTGGCCATCGCCTATGCCGGCGGCGGCCTGCACCCCGATACGCTCGAGGCCTGGACGCTCGGACGGAACTTTGCCTGGGGCTATCACAAGCATCCGCCGTTGATGGGGTGGGTCGCGGCGGCATGGACCTTCGTCTTTCCGCTCAGTGACGGGTCGCTGCAACTGCTGGCGATGGCCAATGCCGGGCTTGCGCTGTTCTTCGTCGATCTGATCTCGCGGCAGTTCGTGACCGGGCACAAGCGCATCCTGCTGCTGCTGCTGTTGATGCTGACGCCGGCCTATCAATTCCACGCCCAGCGCTTCAACGCCAATGCGGTGCTGCTCGCGACCTGGCCGCTGGCGACCTGGTGCTTCCTGCGCGCATTCGAGACGCGCGGCAAGCTGTGGGCGGTCGCTGTGGGATGCACGACGGCGCTCGCGATGGTCGGCAAATATTATTCGATCTTTCTCGTCGCGAGCTTCGCCTTTGCCGCGCTGGCGCATCCGGCGCGGCGCGCCTATTTCACCTCGGCTTCGCCCTGGATCTCGGTCGCCGTCGGGCTCGCGGCGCTGTCGCCGCACCTCTACTGGCTCGCGACGACGGGCGCGTCGGCCTTCACCTATGCGCTGGCTCACGCCAACGGCAACGCTGTGAGCTCGCTCGGTGAGGCGAAGAATTTCCTGCTGGGGCTGGCCGCGGCCATGAGCGTGTCGGCCGTGTCCTGGATGCTCATCGCCGGCACGCGGCTGAAGCAGTTTCCGGCCGACTTCATGGCAATGAGTCCGGGCCTGCGGCTTCTCCTCTACATTGCGATCGGCACGATCGTGCTGCCGGTCCTGACGTCGCTTGTGATGGGAACGGATCTGCCGTCGCTGTGGGCGTTGCAGGGGCTGTTCCTGTTCGTCATTCTCGTGGTCTGCGGCACGCGCTATCCGATCGAGCGGTTCTACACCGTCAACCTCGCGGTGACCGCGGCCGGCGTCGCGCTCGCCGCCGTCCTGGTCGCGGCCCCGATCCATGCCGTCTATCGCAACAATCACGGCTACGAAGAGGGCCGGAACTTCTACGCGCAGGCGGCCGGCGAATTGACGCGCGAGTGGCGCGAGCTGACCGGCGAGCCGCTGAGCGCCGTGAGCGGCGATGATGCGCTGGCTTTTGCGGCGGCATTCTATAGCCCCGATCATCCCTATTATGCACGGCCGCTCGCGTATCAATACATTTGGGGTTTGCCGCGCAAGAGGACGCTGGATCGCGGCTGGGCCGCGCTCTGTTTCCGCGGCCAGGACTATTGCAACCGTTGGATGGAACGGGTGTCCTCGGGCGCCGGACAGTTCGTCAGGCGTGAATTCACCGTGCAGGCCACGCTGTGGGGCCGGCCCGGTCTCACGCGGGAGGTGGTCGTGCTGATGGTGCCGCCGCGCGGAAGCAGCGCCGCGCCCGAGAGCAGCGCAAATGATTTCAGTGCGAGCCGGCGTCCGACGGAATAGGCTGCGCGCTCAACAATGGCTGTCGCGCAGCCGCTCGAGGCCTTCGCTTGCGAAAGGCGCGTTGAACGCAGCCTGCTCGGCGTTTGGCTCGGAACGCCCCGTATCAGGCCGATCCGGGGTGGGGTCTTCGCGGTGTTCCGGTTCCATAGCGGCGGCCTCTCGAATTGCTGCACTACAACATCGAGGCCGGCCGGAAGTTCCTCATGCGGTGGGGCGATGATGCGGCTTGAACAGCCGGCCCTTCTCCACCACCAGCACGATCGCGAGCGCAGCCAGCGTCGACAGGAAGAAGCCGACCGAGAACGGCAGCAGCGTGCCGTCAAAGCTCTGCCCGATCGCCATGCCGACCGCGATGCCGATCAGCGTCGTGATCGAGCCGTAGAGCGAGGAGGCGGTGCCGGCGATATGGCCCTGCGGCTCCATGGCGAGCGCGGTGAAGTTGGCGACCATCATGCCGAACGAGAACATCATCAGCGCCGACAGTGCCATGAACAGAGCAAGCGGCAGCATGTTCAGGATTTCGGTGACCAGCATGACGCTGGCGACCACGGCATAGAGCGTCAGGGCGCCGTGCGAGATCACGCGCATGCCGAGCCGCCCGACCAGCCTCGCATTGAGGAAGCCGGCAATGGCGGTGCCGGCCGCGATCGCAGCGAAGGCGAGCGGGAAGTAGTGGCCGAGGTGATAGACGCCGGTGAAGACCTGTTGGGCCGAGAACACATAGGCGAAGAGTGCGCCGATGACGCTGCCGGCGGCCGTCGCATAGCCGATGGTCTGGCGATTGGTCAGGGTCTGCCGGAACGCCGAGAGCACGTCGGCGGGCGCCAGCGACCTGCGTTCTGACTGAGGGAGGGTTTCGGGCAGCCGCAGCACGGACCATGCGAGCGCGAGCAGGCCGTACAGCATCAGCACGACGAAGATGCCGCGCCATTGCGTGACGAGCAGCACCGCCTGTCCGAACGACGGCGCGATCACGGGCACCGCGATGAACACCATCATGGCAAGCGACATCACGCTCGCCATGCGGCGGCCGACATAGCAGTCGCGCACGATCGAGGTCGCGATCACGCGCGTTGCCGAGGTGCCGAGCCCTTGCAGCGCGCGCGCCAGCAGCAGCGTCTCGAACGAGGGGGCGGCAACCGCCAGCACGCTCGCCACCGCATAGACCGCCATGCCGCCGAGCAACACCGGGCGACGGCCGAAACGGTCCGACAACGGACCCATGACGAACTGGCCCACGCCGAAGCCGATCAGGAAGGTCGACAGCACGAGCTGGAGATGGTTGGCGACGGGAATCTTGAAGGCGGTCCCGATATTGGGCAGCGCCGGCAGCATCATGTCCATCGCAAGCGGATTCAGCGCCATGATGGACGCGATCACGATGACGAATTCGGGAAAACCCATGGGCCGGTGTCCCGAGGACACCCAGCTGTCGGCATTGACGTCGGACAAGAAGCTCACCTCTGATTGGAAGGCTTTATGTATTGTCCATGCTGCGGCGCACAACCCATGTTTTGAGATGGCTGTCAGGCGGAGCGGGAGCGGACAAGGCTTGGTGAGGCCCGCCGTCGCTCCGGGACAGGTCGGCTGGGCGCGAGCGCCGTTGCACCGGCCACGCCGCCTGGAAGGCGTTCGGTCAACAGCCGACGAAGCGGCGCGGCGATACCACCCAAGGTGGCAGGATTCTTGCTACGGTATCCGTCGCCGGAATGGCTGCGGAGAACCGTGATGCTCTCTACGCAACGCTCGCTCGCGACGGCCCAGCTCGGCCGCAACAGCTTCGAGGAGATCTTCGAGTCCCGGACGCCGTTGCGTGAGGCCGCCCTGGAGTCGTTTCGCCGCAGGAACGCGGTGCTCGACGGAATCTTCTACGACATCGGCAAGGTGACCCAAGAGGAGGCCCGCGAAACGGCGCCCTGGCTCGCACGCGAGGGCGCAATCCTGATCGTCCCGCCATCCGGCGCCGGATCGCTCAAGCTCTGCAACACCGTGGAAGACTTCGCCAATGCTGGCGGCGCCGATGTCCGTATCCTGGCGGTGGCCGGCGTCGGCAGTTCGGCGCTGGGGGCGGCGGCCTTCGCACGGAATGTCGCCGACGCGTTTGGCGTGTCGGCTGCTGCCGTGGTGTCGGGCTACGGGCTTGCCGATCTCCTGACCGAGGCGCTCGGTGGCTGGTTCTGGTTCGGCACGCTCAACCGCCTGCGCCATCAGTTCGAGGAGCTGGACGACGTCAGCCGGGCGCTGAACCGGCCCGAGACCGTCAGTCCGCCGACATCACCGCTCGAACTCGGCCGCGTCAGCCTGGATACAAGGACGGTCATGGCTTTGCTGGCCGATGATCGCTTCAGCTTTTCGCTGGTGACCGGACACTCCAAGGGCAACCTCGTGGTCTCGGAAGCGCTGTACGAGCTCAGGGAGCAGCCGGCGATCGAACAGACCATTCCCGACGACAAGTTCTGGATTGTCACGGTGTCTGCGGCGGTCGCGATGCCGCCCCGGTACAAGAAGATCGTCGACGTGATGGGCACGATCGATGGCTTCGGCGCGCTCAACTCGACGCCGGGAATCTCGATCGAGAAGTCGTGCCCGTTCAGCTGGCACCACACCAACACGGATTTGCCGCTTCACCTGCCGGTCACGAAGGTGTTCAGGGAGCTCAGGGTCGAGCGGAATGTCGCCGTCTGAGCCACGCCGGGACTCGAAATGACGGGTCGCGCGTCGGGACGAAAGCGATGCGATTGCAGCGGGGCGCATCCGCCGTCCTCGCGCCGTCAACTCTCGTGGTGCGGGCAGCCGGGGTCGAACCGGCACAGCGCTTGCGCACCGAGGGATTTTAAGTCCCTTGCGTCTACCAATTCCGCCATGCCCGCTTGATCCAACGAGATCAAACACTTAAGTCCACCTTCGGCCGTTTGGAATTGGCGCTTCGCGGGCCGGGTGGGTGGTTCTTCCTTAAGCGAGCCGGCCGCACAAGGCAAAGCCTCAATCCGGACATCTGTTGCTGCTTTAGGCATTCTCAATCCACGGGGACTATTCATCCGGCATGGTTGCTTCGCTTTCCCATCGCCTGCGCTTTTGCGGCGCGCTTTTCGTGCTGCTCGCGGGCGGCGCGCTGTCCGGCTGCGCGAGCATGAGCGAGACGGTCGCTCCGGCGTTTGCCGATCCGGCAAGATACGATCTGTATGATTGCAAGCAGCTCGAGTCCGAGCGCAAGGGGCTCGCCAGCCGCACCGCGGACTTGCAGAGGCTGATGGACAAGGCGCAGACCGGCGCCGGCGGCGCCGTCGTGGCCGAACTCGCCTATCGCAACGAGTACGTCGCGGTGCGCGGTCAGGCGCAGCTGGCCGAAGAGGCCTGGCGCCGCAACAGGTGCCGCGAAACGCCGCCCGAGCCGGCACCGGCTGCTGCGCCTGCGGCTGCCGCCAAGCCTGCGCCGAAATCCGGGAAAGCGGTCCGCTGAAGCGCCGCGCCTGCAGCGCTTCGCATCAGGGGCGCCAGCCGTAGATCCAGTCCTGCCGCGCCAGCATGCGCTCCGGGCCGAGCGCCCGGATCGCAACATCGCGCACGATCGCGAGCGGTCCGCTGAAATGATAGATGCGGCCCTGCTGCCGTGCGGTCCGCTGCACCCGTCGCACGCGCGCCTGGCGTGCGCGGCCATATTGCTTCAGCGCTGCGACGATGCCGTCCGTGCTCTCGGCAGTCTCGGGGCTCAGATGCTGTGCCAGCACGGCGGCATCCTCGATCGCCATGCCGGCGCCTTGCGCGGCGAACGGCAGCATCGCATGCACGGCGTCGCCGAGCAGCGCGACCGGGCCTTTGCTCCAGGGGCAGCCGTCGGGCACGCCGAACAGCGCCCATTTGCGCCAGCTATCGACTGCGGCGAGCATCATCCGCGCCTGCGACGGCCAGCGCGGCGCGGCGAACGCATCCATCACCTCGCGCGGATCGCCGGGCGTGCTCCAGCCCGGCCTGTTCCAGGTGCCAGGCAGCACCGCGACCACGTTGATCTGTCGTCCGCCCGCGATCGGATAGGCGACGAGGTGGGCGTTCGGGCCCATCCAGAGCTGGACCCGGCGCGCGGTGTAGTCCTTCGGCAGCTGCGTGGCGTCGAGTGTGCCGCGCCAGGCGATCAGCCCGGAGAAGCGCGGCTGCACCTCGGGAAACAGATGCTGGCGTACCGTCGACCAGATGCCGTCGGCGCCGATCAGCGCGCTGGCGAGATCGCTGCGGCGGATCGTGCCGCTGCGATGGACGACGGTCAGCCCCTTGGCATGAGGCGCGACGTCTTCGAAGGTCGCACCTAGCTTCAGGTCGATGTCGGGATGGTCGGAGACCGCGCCGGCGAGCGCGGATTGCAGGTCGGCACGGTGCACCACCCAATAGGGTGCGCCGGCGCGCACCGACGCCGCTTCGCCGAGCGGCATGCGCAGGAGTTCGCCGCCTGCTCGCGCGCTCATGATCGAGACCGCCTCCGGGACGACGGCACGCAGCTTGAGCCGTTCGGTCAGGCCGAGTCCGACCAGCACGCGGCTCGCATTGGGGGAAAGTTGCAGGCCCGCACCGACTTCCTCGAGGCGCTCGGCTTTTTCCAGCACGACGATACGGAAGCCGCGGGCGGCCAGCGCAAGCGCGGCCGTCAGTCCACCGATTCCGGCTCCGGCAATGACAATCGTTCGGGAGAGCGCCACCCCTGACCGGTGGACGCGGTCAGGCCACCTTGTCCTTCAGGACGCATTCCGGCGGACGGGCTTCGCCGGCCTTCAGGTCGGCCGCGAAGCGGTACAGCGTCGAGCAGTAGGGGCAGATGATCTCGTTGTCGTTGCCGAGGTCGAGGAAGACGTGAGGATGATCGAACGGAGGGTTGGCGCCCACGCACATGAACTCTTGCGAGCCGATCTCGATGACGGGAACACCGGCATCGTTATGGAAGTGCGGGACGACATGGTCGGACATCGTAACTCATCCTGGAGTGGCAGTGGCGGCAGACACAATCACAACTGACGCGGCATCTTTGAGGCGCCGCGGACCATACTGGCGGGTGCAGATGATTGCTAGCCCGGCGGAACCGAAAGGTTCGCAACTGCCCCATGCTCATTTGCTCATGCAAATTCGACACAATCTTGCGGCCTGAGAGAAGCCCTTCTTTCGTCGGGGACGTTGTGTCGCAATTTTGGCATACTATGTCTGTGGACGAGTGGAATTGGGGCAAAAGATCAACCTTCGGGCGCAAACGATCCAGGCAAACGATCTGGGAACATCCGGGCTCTTGGCATGAAGTGGCTGCGAATCAGCACAGCGTTGACCGGCATCGCGGCATGCAGCTTCATGCTCGCGCAGGTCGCGCCGCACGCCCGCGAGGCCGGCGCGATTCTCGCCGCCCAGGATGATCCGGCCGCGCTGTCCGAGCTGAAGCTCGACGCCGTACTGCGACAGAACGACCGCCTGGTTCAGGATAACATCGAGGCCGCGCTCGCCGCCGGCGATGCCGATCTCGCCGACAGTTTTGTCGCGCTGGCGCGTGACCGCAACATCGCGGTGCCCGACGACCTCCTCGCCAGGGTGAGCGATGCGGTCAAGGAGGAAAACTCCACCTCGCATTTCGCCAGGCGCTTCGCGACCGGTCTCGTCACCGGCAGCGCCGACGATGTCGCAAGCCTGTCCGGAACCGTGGTCGGCGATCTCTTCGTGATCGGCGACGTCAGGGACGTCGTGCGCGAGGGCAAGCATCTCGCCATGGGCGAGGACACCGACCGTCTGGTGCTGGGCCTTGCAGCCGCGGGCCTTGCGGTGACGGCGGCAACCTATGTGTCCATCGGCGGCGCCGCGCCCGTGCGCGCCGGCCTGACGCTGGTGAAGGATGCGCGGAAAGTCGGGCGGCTCGGCGAGGGCCTCGCGGCCTGGGCCGGCCGGTCCGCGCGCGAGTTTGTCGACACGCCGATGCTCCAGAACGCGGTGGCGTCCGGCTCGGTGCTGCGGCCGGGCCAGACCGTGAGCGCGATCAAGGCCGCGTTCCGGGCCGAGAAGGCAGGTGCCCTGGTCCGGCTCGGCAAGGACGTCACGCGCGTTGCCGAGAAGACCGGCACGCGCGGCGCGATGGACAGCTTGCGTATCGCCGAGGGCCCCAAGGACGTCGCGCGCGCGGCGCGGCTTGCCGAAGCGCAGGGCAGCAAGACCCGCGCGATCATGAAGCTCTTGGGCCGCGGCGCGCTGTTGCTCGTCGGCGGCGCGTTCGATCTTGCGCTCTGGCTGTTCGGTGCGGTGCTGACGCTGTTCGGCCTGTTGTCTTCGATCAAGGCCACCACCGAGCGCCTGACGCAGGCCTGGTGCGATCGCAGACGGGCGAGGCGGCTTCGCCGGGCGCAGGTCGCCGCCGAAGCCGCTCTGGCAAGTGCGGCCGGTCCGGCCTAGAATCAACCCTTCCCCTCAACACCGCGGAATATCTGATGCCGAGCTTTCACAACGGCGCCGTTGAAATTGCCTATCTCGACGAAGGCGAGGGCGATCCGATCATCCTGGTGCACGGCTTTGCCTCCAGCAAGAACGTGAACTGGGTCTATCCGACCTGGGTCTCGGAGCTGCGCAAGAACGGCCGCCGTGTCATCGCACTCGACAATCGCGGCCACGGCGAAAGCGCAAAGCTCTACGAGCCCGCGCAATACTCGATCCCGACCATGGCCGGCGACGTGCTCGCGCTGATGGACCATCTCGCCATCCCGCAGGCCGACATCATGGGCTACTCGATGGGTGGGCGGATGACGGCGTGGCTCTCCCTGAACGAGCCGCAGCGCCTGCGCTCGGCGATCCTCGGCGGCATCGGCATCGGCGGCCTGATCGAGGGCACCGGGCCCGGCGAGAATGTCGCGAAGGCGCTGGAAGCCCCCACGCTCGACGACGTCTCCGATCCCGTGGGGCGCACCTTCCGCGCGTTTGCCGATCAGACCCGCTCTGATCGGAGGGCGCTCGCCGCCTGCCTGCGCGGCACGCGCGACCTCATGACCAGGGGCGAAGCTGCACGCATCGACGTGCCCGTGCTGATCGCGGTCGGCTCTACCGACGACGTCGCTGGCTCGGCCAGCGCGCTCGGCGCCATCATTCCGGGCTCGGAAGTGCTCGACATTCCGGGCCGCGATCACATGCGCGCGGTCGGTGACAAGGCCTACAAGACCGGCGTGCTCGATTTTCTCTCACGCCGCGGCTGAGCCTTTAGGTTCCTCGTCGCCGAACGCGCGCGCCAGCGCCATCAGCACCACGAAGGTCGCAACCCACACCATGCGCGCGCCGTAGCGGTCGTGCGGACCGGAGATGACGGCGCAGATGAAGGCGTTGCCGAGCAGCGCGAGCGTCACCGTCGCCGCCAGCAACGTCAGATCGTCGAGCCGGCGGCGCGCCAGCGCATGCGCGAGCAACCCGACCAGCGCCAGCATCGAGGCCAGCGCGACGGGAACATGCAGCCAGTTGACGTAGTCGAAATTGACATCCCATTGCTGTTGCCGCGCCGCGCGCATCGGCGCGATCTGTGCGGGGATGTAGCGCTCGATGATGCCGTAGGTGTGCGGGATCCAGCCGCTGGTGCCTTCGCCGGTCGCCACGTGCAGCAATTGCTGGCCGACCGCCCGCAGTGCGGCGCCGGCCTGCCAGGCCGGATAGTCGGCGAGCGAGTGCACGACGATATAGCTCATCTCGTCGTTCATGCCCTCAAACCGGCCGAGCGTGTTGAACACGCTCTTGCCCCACAGGAATTCGTCGGCGGTCGCCGGCAATTCGTTCCGATAGGGACAGAGCTTGAAGCTCTCGCGCGGGCAGTGGTCATTGAGATAGCGCTCGACGATGCCGTCCTGCATCATGCGGCCGAAGGCGACGCCGTAGCCGCCCGGCGTCCAGGCCCATTTGCCCGACAGCGCATGGTTCGCCGAGACCAGCATCAGGCCGCCCGCGACGATGGTCATGCTCGCCTGCGCCAGTCCGGCGAGCGGAAGCCTGCGGCCCACGAACGGCCGCGCCATCCAGCCGGCGAGGCAGAGTCCGAGCAGCACGCCGAGCGTGGCGCTGTGGGTTGCGGCGGCAAAGGCGGTGAAGACGAACAGCGCGATTTTTTCGTGCGGCGACGTGCGCTGGGCTCCGACGACGAGAAGGAACAGCGACAGCACCGACAGTCCCGCGAAGATGTCCGTGAGCAGCATGCTGGCCAGCCAGGGTAGCGCGGTCGACAGGATCAGGAGCAGGCCGATCGCGACGAAGCGGAACGTCTGCAACAGGCCGAGGACGCGCAAGCTGAGCTGCAACAGCCACAGCGTCGCCAGCGACTGGATCGCGAGGTTGATCCAGAAGCCGAAGCTTTCGCCGGAGTGGAGATAGAGGCCGAACACGGTGGACCGGCTGGGGACGAGATAGCCCTCGTACCAGCGCGCCAGATAGCCGCCGGTATCCCACTGCAACAGCGGATAGCCGTTCCAGAACGCCGGCGCGATCATCAGGAGGGGTAGGGCCAGAGCGGCGAGCCGCACCCAGAGCGAGCCTGCGGGGCGCGCGCGCAAATGATCGGTGGTGGTGGTCAAATCCGCTCCGTCGTCGTCCGGACCATGCCTGCAATAAGGGGTGCGAGAGAATTCACCAATAGTTTGACGCTGCCCGGCTTGAATTTGGCAAAACCCTGACCACTTTTAGCCGACCTTGCCGCCTGGGGGCGTCAGAAGAAATTGTTGTGTTTCAACGCGTTGGCGGCTTTCGCGGGGCAAGGTGCTGTTCACTCTCAGGCAAGCCCGTCAGGACTTTGTCGCCTAGACTGTGCTATAGAACCAACAAAACGAGCCCATTCGAAAGAGCAGATCCCATGGCAGTGCATCAGGTCAATCCGGGAGGAAAGCTCGCATCCCTCGATCCGATCTGGGACCGGATCCGGAGCGAAGCGGAGGACATCGTCCATCGCGAGCCGGAGCTTGCGACCTTCATCTATTCGACGGTGCTGCATCACAGCCGTCTCGAGGATTCGGTGATCCATCGTCTCGCCGACCGGCTCGATCATTCCGCGCTGTCGGGCGATCTCGTGCGCCAGACCTATGACGAGGCGCTGCGCGACGATCCCGATCTCGGCAACGCCTTTCGCGCCGACCTCGTCGCCGTCTACGATCGCGATCCCGCGACCTCCCGCTTCATCGATCCGTTGCTCTACTTCAAGGGCTTCCACGCGATCCAGACCCATCGCCTTGCGCACTGGCTCTGGCTGAAGGGCCGCAAGGATTTCGCGTATTATCTCCAGAGCCGCGCCTCTGCGGTGTTCCAGACCGACATCAATCCCGCCGCGCGCATCGGCCGCGGCATCTTCCTCGACCATGCCACCGGCTTCGTCTGCGGCGAGACGGCGGTGATCGAGGACGACGTCTCGATCCTGCACGGCGTCACGCTCGGCGGCACCGGCAAGGAGAACGAGGACCGTCATCCGAAGATTCGCCATGGCGTGCTGATCGGCGCGGGCGCGAAAATCCTCGGCAACATCGAGATCGGCCATTGCGCGCGCATCGCGGCCGGCTCGGTCGTGGTCAAGCCCGTGCCGCACAACGTCACGGTCGCGGGCGTGCCCGCCAAGATCGTCGGCGAGGCCGGCTGCGCCGAGCCGTCGCGCACCATGGATCAGATGATCAACGCGATGGGGCTTTGAGCTCAAGAAGAGGGGCCGGATTCTCCGGCCCTGTCCGTCCCCAAATTCTTTGGCAATTCATGCTGGCGGTTCGTCGCGTCTCGGCCTAAAACCCCGCCAACCCAGATTTCGATTGGAGACTTGCCGTGGACGTCAAGGAAGTAAGGAAGCTCGACGCGTATCTGAAACGCGTATTCGGCAATCCCAAGATCCGCGTCGTGCCGCGGCCGAAGAAGGACGATTCCGCCGAAGTCTATATCGGCGAGGAGTTCATCGGCGTGCTGTTCGTCGACGACGAGGACGACGATCGCTCGTTCCAGTTTCAGATGGCGATCCTCGAGGACGATCTCGTCGATCAGGAATAGCGCGGCGATCTTGTCGCTCAATGGGGCCGCGCACACCGCGACCCCTCATTCTATTTCCTTGTAAGAATGCGCAGCCGCGCCGTGGCATCAGCGACAGTGATGTCCTCTGCATCGACGAGGTCGGCTTGCACGACCATGTCGCGCTCCGTCCGCTCGATGACCCGTGCCCGCGCCGTGATCGGTCCGACCGTTGCGGGCTTCAGAAAGCGTGTGTCCAGGCTCCGCGTGATCACAGTCTGGTCAGGGGATAGCGCTGCGAGCGCGCAGATCCCGGTGGCGGAGTCCAGCATCGCCGCAAGGAATCCGCCCTGGATGGTCCCATGCCTGTTGGTGAATGCGGGTTGAGCCTGGAAGCGGATCAGCGCATGCCCGCTCTCGTCGAAGCCGAGCCATTCGCGCCCCAGCAGCTGGGCACCGGGTGGGAGATGTGTGGCCGCATCGTTCAATCGGTTACCCCATGCTGACATCATGCCCCTGTCTTGCCCGACGGGTCAAGCGCGACTTCGAAAAATGCGAAAATGCTCTATGCTGCCGATGTTTGGCTACTGTGCATGGGGTTGTTTTCGACATTTTTTATCGGGAGGCCCCTAAGCCCGTCCCGGCAAACTGGTCTCGCCACGGGCGTAGAGGTCGCGCTCAGCTCTTCGGCCCGCGCAACTGCGCCGTCAGCTTTTCCATCGCGTCCGCCGCGTCGCGCCACTGCGACAGCCAGCTGCGCGGAAAGCGGAAGGTGAGGTCGGCGCCGCCGACGCGGCGCTCGGAGAGGCACATGCCGGGCGTGGCCGCATCGCGCGTGCAGCGTGCGGTCAGCGCGGGGCTTGCGGCAGAATAGAGATCCTCGCTGCCGTAAGGTGTGTCGGCGCGAAACATCCGCATCGTCAGCCCGTCCTCGGGCATCGTCGCGCCCGGCTCGAGATAGCGCGGATAGATCGTGGCGGTCCGCTGCTCGGGCGAGAGCGCATCGTGATGGGCCGCGATCGACAGGAAGATGCGGTCGATCGGCAGCAATGCCGCATCCACCGTGTCGGCGCTGACGTGCTTCGGCGTGCCGGGCGGCTCCAGCGAGGGATAGAGGAAGTCGAGATCGATGCGCTCCTGCGGCCCCGAGTGCCGCTGGATCTTCATCCGGATTGCCGTCGTCGGCAGGTTGAACAGCGTGCCGCCGACGCTCACCGGCAGCTTGTCGGGGGCGTTGGCGCCGCTGGTGCCCCAGGTCGGCCACAACAGATAGGCGACGAGCGCGACGGCGCACACCGCCGCCGCGCCGCCGAGCACGATCGGGACGATATGCGCCCGGGTGCGCGTCCGGGGGGACCGAGGGGAGGCTGCCGAAAACACCGTCATGACTAGCGCGCGTGGGCTCGTGGTCGGCCGATGGCCGACGAATCAGCGGCGAATATGCCATGCGGCGGCGATTTCGCGGAGCGTTCCCCGGCTGCGGGGAAAGGGGGAGGGCCCTGCGCCGGATGGCCGGCGGCGTTAACCTTCCCTTAAGGATAATGTAGCGTTAACCGGCACTATTTGTCACAGGAAAGCTCCGGCGTTGCGTAAGGGCGGACCGTTCCGATGACACCTGAAGCTCTCAATTCCTTCTTCTCGATTGGCATCGGTTTCGCGCTCGCTGGCGCACTCGTGAACGGATACCAGGCGGTCGCGCAGCGGCCCGCCGGCTTCGGCCTGTTGCAGGACGGCGTGGCCCCGAAGACCTTCGCGGCGGTGCCGTTCCTGGTGTTCGCCGCACCCTTCATCATCATGCGCAACACGCTGCGCGGCATGCGGCTGGAAAGCCGTCGCCTCGAATTCGTGATGATGGCGACCGTCATCGCCGGCTTCTGGAGCATGATGAGCGGCACCTTCTTCCTGATGACGCTGCGGGCGACCGGCGTCCTGGGCTGACGCTTTGCAGGGCTGCCGGTGCGGGTGGCCCTTTGCCTCCGCGCCGCCGTTTCGCTATGCCAGTCTCAGCGTGACAGGAGACCTCCATGGCGATCTACGAGCTCGACGGGCAGGCGCCCGATCTTCCCGCCGACGGCAACTATTTCATCGCGGAGACCGCAACCGTGATCGGCCGCGTGCGCCTGAAGCCGGGGGCGAGCGTCTGGTTCGGCGCGGTGCTGCGCGGCGACAATGAATGGATCGAGATCGGCGAGGGCGCCAACGTGCAGGACGGCTCGACTTGCCACACCGATCTCGGCTTTCCGCTTGTCATCGGCAAGAACTGCACCGTCGGCCACAACGTCATCCTGCACGGCTGCACGATCGAGGAGGGTGCGCTGATCGGCATGGGTTCGATCGTGATGAACGGCGCGAAGATCGGCCGCAACAGCATCGTCGGCGCCGGTTCCGTCATCACCGAGGGCAAGGAGTTTCCCGAACGCTCCCTGGTCATCGGCTCGCCCGCGCGCGTGATGCGCACGCTCGACGATGCCCAGGTGCAGAGGATGGGAAGCGCGGCGAAGTTCTACGTCGCCAACGGACCTCGCTTCACGAAGGGCCTGAAGCGGATCGGGTGAATTCAGCTTCCTTCTGACTCGCGCGCTTCCATCGCGCCTGCGCCCTTCTCGTGCCCCGCAGCCCAGAGCGCATGTTCGTCGCTGCCGTCCGAGTAGGGATTGGCCTCGGCCGGGATGTTGTCGCGCGCGGCGCGCTCGCCTTCTGCAAATGGATCGCGATCGGTCATCGTGATTTGGCCTTTCCGGACTTCGGACGCGCGGCCGGCTTGTCCGGTTCGGCGCCGAGCCTGGCGCTCTTGCGCAACGCGTCCCGGAGATCGATGGGGATGCCATGCTTCTTCAGCAGGTCGGCGAAGGCTTCATCCGCAAGCTCTTGGAACGTCGCCATCCGGTCACGTCCCAGCTGCTTGAGCTTGTCGAACGTGTCCTCGTCGAACGCGATCAGTTTGCGCATGATCGGGCCTGCCTCCTCGTTTCAAGCTGATGTGACGGCATTTGTTCCGGAACGGTCGTGGTCCGGACCGTCTGCTCGACAAGAAGATGAAGAGCATCTGCCGCGGCCGCTGATGCTCGCGCGGAAGTGAGTCAGGATGGCTGTCACGAGTGCCCCGATAGCATTAGCTTGATCCTGCGTTGAAGCGTGGAGCGTGTCCACGCGGAGGATCGAGTAGATGCTACGGAAGATGATGATGGCGGCGCTGACCGTCGCGGCGGTCGGGCTCTCGGCGCCGCAGGCGGCCCAGGCGGGCGGCGGTTTTGGACATGGCGGCTGGGGCCATGGCGGCGGCTGGGGCCACGGTGGTGGCGGCTGGGGCCATGGCGGTGGCGGATGGGGCCATGGCGGCCATTGGCACGGCGGCGGCTTCTGGCCCGGCCTCGCCATCGGCGCGGGCATTGCCGGTGCCGGCTACTACGGCGGCTATTACGGCTATGGGTACCCCTATTACGGCGACCCGTATTATTATGGTACCGGCTACGATAATGGCGGCTATGGCGGCTGCTATGTCGTGCGCAAGCGCGTGATGACGCCTTCGGGATGGCGATACCGGCGCGTCGACGTCTGCGAGTGAGGCGGGAAGACCTGCCAGCCTGCTAAAAAACAAGGTCGTTGACGCAGTATACCGTCAACGACCTTGCCAGCCCCGGATATTGAAATCGGCTCACGCCATCCGGTAGCGGAGAGCATGGCGTGGAATCATACGGGCAAATGTGATCCAGTTCACAAGTGGAGAAAATTAAACCCGCAGGCCGTGATCCGCTCAGCCGCGCGAGCGCTTGCGCGCGCTGGCATGGACGCGGTGGCGTGCCGGTTTCCTGCGGGTAACCGACGGCGTTTCGGCCTCGGTGGCCCGGGCGCTGGCAAAGGACTGGCGCAGGCCGTCGATGGACTCGTTCAGGGTCGCCACCTGCTCCGACAGGCGCTTGGTATCGGCCTGTTGAGCTGCGAGCAGCCGCTTCACGGTCTGGAGCTGGTCCTGCACGACCTGGAGCTGGTCGATCGATTCCTGCTGGGTTGCCTCCAGCCCCTTGGTCTTCTCGACCAGCTGCTCGGAGGCCTGGGCGGTGCGGGCCTGGAGCTGCCGTGACGCAACCACCCTGTCGGCCTCCGGCGCAGCGCCGGTATAGGCGCGCCAGATCGCGATCGAAGTCACACCGGCGATCAACAGGAGAAGGGCGGCGGCGGTCAGCGCGATGGGCTGGGCGCCGAGGCGAAGCAGGGGGTTGGACGGTGTGTCCTGTGCGAGATCGATCATCGCTGACAAAACCCAAATTGAAACTTGGTGAGTGGCGAAGACCGGCAGCCCAAGGGCCGCCGGGATGTCCCGAAAACGTAACAGTTCGGCAACAAATGGGACCAAAAAGAGGCTGAGGGCGAAAAACCAGCGATCTTCTGGCCTTGAGACCTCCTAAGGCCCCCGCCGGAAGCAGCGATCAGGGCTGAAACGGCGAAAACGGCCCGGAATAGGTCTTCAATCGTGGCGCAGCGTAGGGCCCGAGCCGGGACGTCTTCAGGCCGAGGCGCACCAGCGCTTCCGCCAACGTCACGGCGGCGGCGACGCCGTCGACCACGGGCAGGCCGTGCGTAGCGGCGAGCTCAGCGGCGAGATCCGCCATGCCGGCGCAGCCGAGCACGACAGCCTCCGCACGGTCGTCGCGGATCGCGGCCGTGATCTCCGCGGAGATCTTTGCGAGCGCATCGGCGTTGCGCTCTTCGAGCGCGAGCACCGGCACCTCGGCGGCGCGGACGCGGGCGCAGCGCCCGGCGAGACCGTACTTCGTCAGATTGTGCTCGATCGGCACGATGGAGACACCGAGCGTCGTCACCACGGCAAAGCGCGCCGCGATCAGGCTCGCCATGTGAAAGCCCGCTTCGCCGATGCCGATCACCGGCGCCTTCGCCACCGCGCGTGCCGCGTCGAGGCCGGTGTCGTCGAAACAGGCGATGATGTGCGCGTCCGCGCCGTCTCGGTCGGCCTCGCGGATGCAGCCGAGCATGCCGGGGACGGCGAAGGCCTCGTCGCAAAAGCCCTCGATCGAGACCGGGCCCATCGTCGGCTGGCGCGCATCGATCTCGGTGCCGGGCAGGGCGACGCTGCGTGCCGCAGCGGCGATCTTCGCCGTCATCGACGCGGTGGTGTTGGGATTGACGACGTGAAGTCGCATCGGATCAGACCAGCCCCTTGCCGGCGTCCGAGCCCTTGGCCGCCTGCCGCTTGTTCAGCACGTGGATGGTGCCGAGCGCAAGCGTGATCACCGTGAACGAGACGGCGGAGATCACGGTGCCGAGCGCGTAGATGTCGGGGTTCGTCACGGTGGTGGTGAGGCCCTGGAGATCGAGCGGCAGAGTGTTCACCGCCCCGATCGCCTGGCTGGAGCGCGCGAGCTCGTCCCAGGACAGCGTGAAGCCGAACAGGCCGATGCCGATCACGGAGGGCAGGATGATCGGCAGCACGACATGACGGAACGCCTGCCACGGCGTCGCACCGAGATCGCGCGCGGCTTCCTCGAGCCTGGGGTCGAAGCGGTTGAAGATCGCGAACATGATGAGAAGCCCGAACGGCAGCGTCCAGGTCAGATGCGCGCCGAGCCCGGAGGTGAGCAGGCCCATCGAGGTCTCGAAATTCTCGTTCCAATGCGCCTTGATCAGATCGTCGATGATGCGGAATTCAAGCGAGATGCCGAGCGAGGTGATGATCGAGGGAACGATGAGGCTCGCGATCGCCGAGTAGAACAGGATGCTTTGCGCCTTGAACCTGCGGCGGAAGGCCATACCGGCTGCGACGGACAGCACGACGGTGACGATCATCACGATGAGACCGAGCAGCAGTGAGCGGCGGAAAGCCGCGCCGAGATCGACGATGCCGGTGCCCTGGAATAATTTCGCGATCCAGAAGGTCGACACCCCGTTCATCGGGAAGGTGAGGCCGCCCTGCGGCCCCTGGAACGACAGCACGTAGATCGCGATCATCGGGCCGTAGAGAAACAGCACATAGGCCGCGAAGAAGATCGCGAGCACGTAGAAAGAGCGCGGGCGTCCTTCCTTCATCGCTCAGAGCTCCTTCTTGATGTCGACGATGCGCGACATCATGGTGATGATCAGGAAGGTGATCGCGAGCAGGATGACGGCGTTGGCCGCTGCCGCGGGGAACTGCAGTGCGTTCACCCGCGTCTCGATGATCTTCCCGGCCGCCGCAATCTGCTGGCCGCCCATCACGCCGATGGTGATGAAATCGCCCATCACGATGGTGATGACGAAGATCGAGCCGATCACGATGCCGGGCTTGGCGAGCGGAATGACGACGTTCACGAGCGTCTGGAAGCCGGTGGCGCCGGCGTCATAGGCGGCCTCGATCAGCGACTTGTCGATGCGCACCATCGAATTGAAGATCGGAACCACCATGAAGAAGGTGAAGAGGTGCACCAGTGCCAGCACGACCGAGAACTCGGAGAACAACAGCCATTCCAGCGGCTGGTTGATGAGACCTGTCTTGACGAGGCCGGAATTGACGAGGCCGTTGCGGCCGAGCAGCGGAATCCACGCGATCATGCGGATCACGTTGGAGGTCCAGAACGGGATCGTGCAGAGCAGCGACAATCCCATCTGCCAGGTCTTGGACTTGACGTGGAAGGCGAGGAAGTAGGCGACCCAGAAGCCGATGAACAGCGTGATGGCCCAGACCAGGAAGCACAGCTTCAGCGTCATCAGATAGGTCTTGCCGATCGTGCAGAGATCGGGGAGCTGCGCGATGCAGCCTTCGAACGTGTCGGTGTAGCCGCGGCCCGAGAAGGCCGGCAGCAGCTGGTATTCGTTGTAGTCCCAGAACGAGACGATGACGACGAATACCAGCGGGATCAGGAAGAAGGCGAGGAACACCAGCATCATCGGCCCGGCCTGGAGCCAGGAGATGAAGGACGGCGACAGGCGCGTCGGCTTTGCGGCGCGCGCTGTGCCCGACCCCGGGATCAATCCCGGGGACGCCTGTTGCAGGATGTCCTCTGACGTGTCCATCAAATTACGCCGCGATGAACTCGTTCCACTTGCGGACCATGTAGTCGTTCTCGTCCATCACCGCGTTCCAGCAGGCGACGCCGCCCATGCGGTCCTCGTAGGAGCCGCCGTCGCGCACCGCGCCGGCTTTCTCCAGCAGCGAGCCGTCGGGCGCCTTGATGTCCTTCTCGGCCGGCTTGCCTTCCATCCAGTAGGCCCACTCGTAGGGCTCCATATGCGCCTTCGCGGTGGAGAGCACGGCGGAGTAGTAGCCCTGGCGGTTGAGATAGGCGCCGGCATAGCCGGACAGGAACCAGTTCACGAACTCGTAGGCCCATTCGAGCTTGGCGCCCGACACGCCCTTGGAGACGCAGAAGCCCGACGCCCAGGAGCGATAGCCCTCCTTGAGCGGCTGGAAGGTGCAGGGGATGCCCATCGAGCGCACCTTCGTGACTGCCGGCGACCACATTGACTGGATCACGGTTTCACCCGAGGCCATCAAATTGACGCTCTCGTTGAAGTCCTTCCAGAAGGCGCGGAACTGACCGGCCTTCTTGGCCTCGGTCATCACCTTCATGGTGAGATCGATCTCTTCCTTGGTCATGTTGCCCTTGTCGGCATATTTGTATTTGCCGGTGGCTTCGACGACCATCGCGGCGTCCATGATGCCGATCGAGGGGATGTTGAGGATCGACGCCTTGCCCTTGAATTCGGGATTGAGCAGCTCGGACCAGGAGCTGATCGGCCGCTTGATCAGGTCGGGACGGATGCCGAGCGTGTCGGCGTTGTAGACGGTGGGGATCAGCGTGACGAACTCGGTCGCCGAGGTGGCGAACTTCTTGGAGTCCTTGCCTTCGAGATAGAGCACCTTCCAGGGCGCGGTGCCCTGGTTGCCGATCTTCTTGCCGCCGGGCGTCTGGCCCTTGGTGAAGACCGGCGTGATGTTGTCGAACTCCTTGATCTTCCTGGCGTCGAGGGCAAGGATGTTGCCGGACGGCACCAGCTTCTTCAGCGAGAAATATTCGGTGTCCAGCACGTCGAAGGAGTTCGGCTGGGTCATCACGCGCTTGGTGACGTCGTCGGTGGTCGCGGTGATGTATTCGATCTTGATGCCGGTGTCTTTCAGGCACTGCTTGGAGATGTCGTCACCCTCGTTCACGGCGGTGCCGAGATAGCGCAGCACTTTCGCATCGGCCGACTTCACATAGGGAAAGCCGGTGATGGCGCCGGAGCCGGCGGCAAGGCCGGCGAGACCCGCGGTGCCTTTGAGCAGCGTGCGGCGGCTGACGCCCTTTGTCCTGGTGGTCTCGGTCATATCAGTCACTCCTCTGTTGCGCATTCCAGTGATCGATCGGCGCTATTGCAGGCGCTGCGCCTTGGCGGGATCCCAGGTGGCCAGCACGCGATCGCCCGGTCGGAACGGGTGAACGTCGAAGGCAGCCTCGGGGAGGTGGGAGAACAGGGCGGTGCCGTCGTCGAGCGTGAGCGAGACGGCGATGTAGGAGCCCTGGTACTCGGTCTGGGTCAGCAGCGCCGGCGCGCCGTACGCACCGTCGGCGAACGGCACGATGCCGAGCTGATCGGCGCGCACGGCGATGAGTTTGCCGGCGTCGCTGAGGACGTTGTGGCCGCCGATGAAGCGCGCCACGAATTCGGTGCGGGGATGGTGGAAGATGTCGCGGGCGGTGCCCTGCTGCTCGATCTTGCCGTGGTTCATCACCACGATGTGGTCGGCGAGCGCCATCGCCTCTTCCTGGCCGTGGGTGACCTGAATGAAGCTGATGCCGAGCTCGCGCTGCAGCCGCTTCAGCTCGCCGCGCATCTTCACCCGCAGGAACGGATCGAGCGCGGAGAGCGGCTCGTCGAGCAACAGGATCTGCGGCTCGGTGATCAGTGCGCGGGCGAGCGCGACACGCTGCTGCTGGCCGCCGGAGAGTTGCGCCGGCAGCCGGGCCGCATAGGGGGTCATGGCCACCAGCTCGAGCAGTTCGCCGGCACGCTTGTGCCGCGTCGCCCGGTCGATCCCGCGCATTTTCAGGGCGAATGCCACGTTGTCGAGCACGGTCAGATGCGGAAACAGCGCGTAGGACTGGAACATCATCGCGGTGCCGCGCTTGGCGGGCTCGAGATCGGTGACGTTCTGCGCACCAAGGATGATGTCGCCCTCGCTGACTGCCTCATGGCCCGCGATCATGCGCAGGGTCGAGGTCTTGCCGCAGCCGGAGGGGCCGAGCAGGCAGCAATAGGTGCCGGCCGGGATCTTGAGGTTGACGTCGTCGACCGCCAGCGTCGTGTCGTAGCGCTTGGTGACGGCGACCAGTTCGAGAGCGGCAGGAGTGGCCATGGCGTGTCCGCTGGGAGGGCGATGCTCCGGCTTTCTCCGCAAGGTCCGTGCCAACCGCCCGGAGACTGCCGAATTCCAAAACTGTGCAGTGGAGTCAGGTCGTTAGATCGAATCCGGCGCAGCGGCGCGGCTCGCCGGGTAGGCAGTAATATGCACACAAAATGTGCTCGGATTGTATAAAGTTTCGCCTGTGATTGGATACAGCTGGTCGACTACCATGCGGGGCCGAACGTCGCCGATCGAGCCCTCAAACCCAAGCCCCTCGAACCGATGGCCGCCAAGACCCGCCAGAAATCCGATGCGCCAGACGCGAGCGATCGCGTCAGCCGGATCAGGGAGGGCGTGACCGCGGCGATCCTCGAGCATCGTCTGCTGCCGGGCACGAAGCTCGGCGAGGACGAGATCGGC
This sequence comes from Bradyrhizobium sp. USDA 3311, assembly GCF_054062495.1. Lineage (NCBI taxonomy): Bacteria > Pseudomonadati > Pseudomonadota > Alphaproteobacteria > Hyphomicrobiales > Nitrobacteraceae > Bradyrhizobium > Bradyrhizobium sp. USDA 3311. Next base: position 4,948,822 of record NZ_JBSSFI010000001.1, read on the forward strand.
GAGATCTACGGCGCGAGCCGCACGCTGGTCCGCACCGCGCTCCAGCAGCTCGCGCATGAGGGCATCGTCAACATCGAGAAGAACCGCGGCGCCTTCGTCGCGCGCCCGACGCCCGCCGACGCGCGCGAAGTGTTCGAGGCGCGCCGCCTGATCGAGCCCACTATCGTCGACCACGCGTGTGAGGCGGCGTCGCCGGCCTGGCTCGAGCGCCTCGGCCGACATCTCGCTGAAGAGCGCGAGGCGGAGTTGCGCGGTGACGCGCGCGCCTCGGTCCGCCTCTCCGGCGAATTTCACAAGCTCGTCGCCGAGATGAGTGGCCACAGCATCTATCTCGGCTTCCTCAAGGAGCTGATCGCGCGCTCCTCGCTGATCATCCTGCTCTATCGCCGCCACGACACGCCGGCCTGCGGCACCGATCACCACGCCGGGATCGTCGCGGCGATCCGCAAGCGCGACAAGCAGGCCGCCCGCGCGCAGATGCTGTCGCATCTGAACGAGATCGAAGCCGAGCTGTTCCTGAAGGATCCCGCCGCCGACGAGACGCGGCTCGCGGATGTGCTGGGCACCTAAGCGAGCCGCACGGTCTTCTATGGCAGAGAAGATCCTTCGTTTCGCCTGACGATCTTCAGCACGAGCAAACCAGCGCCAAGCACCAGGAAGAGGACGCCGACGAAAGTCGTGCCGCTGGATTCAAAGGTCACGCCGACCGCGGTCAGCAGGCATCCGATGATGATTGCGAAGAGTCCGCCGAGCTTCTTGACCAGCAGGACGTGTCCGTCACTCGTTTGTGTCACCATGTTACGCCTCGTCATTTGAGATGCTGCAAAATCCCCTCTGCCAAAAATCCCCCTGCCAAGTGCCCGCAGTCGCGTAGATCGCGCAGGATCGTACTCCTGAGCGAAGACGTTGCAATCTGTCGTTGATCACGCGCCTGGTCGGATATTCGCGTTTTGATTTGAGTTCGACGCATGTGCGGCAGTCGCGCTTACCCATTGTCTGTAGAGCTTGACGTCGGGCAGGTCGCTCATCGCGTCGTATGGCTGATTTGCATAATCTCCTGTGGTTGCAAATTGACTCGATGCGGTTTGCGGGCATCAATCCGCAGATAACATCGCACACCGCGCGGCTGGCTGATTTTCGCTCCGGCAACTTGCGGCCAGAACTGCGCAGCGGCGTATCTGCGTGGAGATTGGATATGCGGAATTTGACCACGCCGGCCGGACTCTTCAGAGTCGCCGCACTGCTCATGTCGGTTGGAACGAGCCTCTGTCTCTCGTCGCAAACGCGGGCCCAACAGGACTCCGCCGTTCTGTTCCGCAACGTCCGGATATTCGACGGAAAGAGCGGTGCGCTCTCCGCCGCGTCCAATGTTCTCGTCAGGAACACGAAGATCGAGAAGATATCGACCGCGAACATCACGGCCGACGCCCAGGCAATCGACGGCGGCGGCCGGGTGCTGATGCCGGGGCTGATCGACGCGCATTGGCACGCGATGCTGGTCCGTCCGACGCCGGCCGCGGCCCTCGGCGACGTCGGCTACAACAATCTGCTCGCCGCGAGCGAGGCGACCGCGACGCTGATGCGCGGCTTCACCACGGTGCGTGACATGGGTGGGCCCAGTTTCGGCCTCAAGCGGGCGATCGACGAGGACCTCGTCGCCGGTCCGCGCATCTATCCCTCCGGTGCCATCATCACCATCACCAGCGGCCATGGCGACTTCCGGCAGCTCTCCGATCTGCCGCGAACCATCGGCGGCATGCTCAGCCGCATGGAGCAGGTCGGCGGCAGCATGGTCGCCGACAGTCCCGACGAGGTGCGTGTTCGCGCGCGCGAGCAGCTCATGCAGGGCGCCTCGCAGGTCAAGCTCACGGCGGGCGGCGGCGTCGCGTCGCCCTTCAGTCCGCTCGACGTCTCCACCTTCACCGAGCCAGAGCTGCGCGCGGCGGTCGAAGCCGCCGACAATTGGGGCACCTATGTCGCCACGCACGCCTATACGCCGGTCGCGATCCAGCGCTCGATCGCAGCCGGCGTGAGATGCATCGAGCACGGTCATCTCATGGACGAGGCGAGCGCGAAGCTGATCGCGGAGAAGGGCATCTGGCTCAGCACCCAGCCGTTCCTGGATATGTCCATGGCTGCCGCGCTCGGACCTGCGGAGCAGGACAAGATGCGGCAGGTGGTCACCGGCACCGACCGCGTCTATGCGCTGGCGAAAAAGTACGGCATCAAGACCGCGTTCGGCACCGACGTCCTGTTCTCGAAGGCATTGGCGGACAGACAGGGCTCGATGCTGGCCGCACTGACGCGCTGGTACACGCCGGCCGAAGCGCTGGCCATGGCGACGTCGGCCAATGCCGAATTGCTGAGCCTGTCGGGTCCGCGAAATCCCTATCCCGGCAAGCTCGGCGTGGTCGAGGAGGGCGCGCTCGCCGATCTCCTGCTGGTCGACGGCAATCCGCTCGACAACATCACCCTCGTTGAAGATCCCGCGAAGAATTTCGTCGTGATCATGAAGGGCGGCAAGGTCTACAAGAATATCGTTCCGCGCTGAAAACCCTGTTTCCCAAAAAGTTGCGGCCAGCCATTGGGGGATGGCTGGCCGCGCGCGAACCGGTCTGGGACGGGGAGGGGTGGGGATGTGACCGGGTCGCGTAACTCGCTTGTTCCTGACTGCTAGTCCCTGGCGCTGGCGGTGGAGACCGCCGGCCGGGTATCGCCGAGCGAGACCCAGATATTGGGATCGCTCTGCGACTGGCGCTTGACGAAGCGGTAGCCGGTCTCCGTCCAGGCAACGACGTTCTCGTTCTGATTGTCGAGAACGAACTCGCCCTTGTCGGTCTTCACCGTCAGCACCGCGTGCCCTTCGCCCTTCTTGTCGCGCACGACGGTGATGAGCAGCGCCTCGCGAGGCCAGCCGGCATCCATCAGCATCTTGCGCTTCAACAGCACGTAGTCTTCACAGTCGCCGTAACCGTCCGATGGCAGCGACCACTTCTCGATCACGCCCCAGTGCTCCTGGTCGGTCAAAGGCTTGACGGTCTCGTTGACCCAGCGATTGACCTTGACGAGGTCGCGCCATGCGGTCTGCGACATCACGATGTCGCGCGGCTGCGTCGGCCCGCCCTGGCACTGAGCGGCATTGTCCGCACAGAACTCGACCCAGCCGATCGGCGCACGCGTGGTGTCGCCGAGGCTCGCGTAGAGCAGACGGTTCTCACCGGCCTGCACCGTCGCGCTGATTCCGAAGAGCATGGCGGCGATCGCCAGCCTCTTCCCCTGTCCCCTGAAATCAAACATTGCGGCCCCCGTTTCTTGTTGGGACCACATTTCGCACGGAGCTTTTGCGTTGCCGCTAAGTCAGCCAAGTCAAGTCGAGACGAATGCAAGTAAAATGAGCAGCGAATTCGATCTATACTTGAATCGAATTCGAATAAAATTTGAAATGACTGCAATTGATTCAAGTTTTATCGATTAACGCGGAAACGCTGGCGGAACGGCCGTTCCGAGGCGCAAAGGGGTCCCGCGTTAACCCGCGCAGACCCGTCCCCGCGCACGAAAAAGGCGGCGTCCGCATCGCGGAGGCCGCCTTTGAGGCTGGAAAATCAGTGGTTTTGGCGCGCTTTCGCTTTACCGCGCGGTAACGCTCTCTTCGAGTGTCTCGATCGGCTGCTCGTGCATGAACTCCAGCGCGAAGCCGTCTTCGAGGTTCCGGACCACGCGGCCCTGGACCCGGCCGAGCAGCACGATCGATTTCAGTGGCGGGCGGTTCTCGGCGGCGATGGCCGCGCCCGACAGCGACAGGTCGATAATGCGGCAGGTCATCTTGGTGCCGTCCTCGAGCGTCAGCACCGCGATCGGGTTGCGCGGCACGATACGATCGTGGCGGCGATCCTCCGGCAGGTTGAGGATGTCGCGGTTGGCGAGCCAGGTGAGCTGGGCGGCGAGCTTGTCGCGCTTCCTGGGCGTCGCCCCGATCGTCATGGCGAAGCCATTGTCGATGATACGGGTGATCTTGCCCTCGACGCGGCCGATATGGTCGAGATAGGCGACCACGCGGTCGCCGACATTGCCGATGCCGGGGGCGAGCAAAGCGAGGCCGCCCGGCGACATGTTGATCACCTGGCAAGGGAATTCCCGGCGGTCCGGCAGCATGTAGCGGCCGAGCAGGTGCACCTTGACCCGCTGGAAACGCCGACGTTCCTCGGCGGCCGGAAGAAATTTTTTGTTCGCCAACGCCATTTTCACAACCCGACCCCCCGCCTGGCGGAGTCCGGGACGACCCTAAGGTGCATAGGGTTAATGCCGCGTTAGGATCGGGTGCAGCGATGTTGGACGCACGCAATACGCGCGAAAAGCCACATCGGCGGCCGCCAGGCCGGCCACCGTCAGCGCGACCGGGGTCGAGGGCGACCGGTCAGGCCTGTCTTGTCCCCCGCCGATACAGCCACAGCAGCAGCGCCAGCAGTACCGCGGCCGAGAGGCCGAGCGACCAGTGAATGCCGATCGCCGCGCCGAACAGCCCGACGGTGATGCCGCTGAAGGCCCGCATCCCGAGCCCGGCCATATTATAAAGGCCGACGACGCGGCCGCGTATGTCGGACGGCGCGTTCAGCTGCACCAGCGCCTGCGCCATGGTGTTGAAGGACAGTTCGAAGAACCCCGCAAAGAACAGCAGCACGATCGCGACGGGATAGATCCGCACCGCGGCGAAGCCGAACAGCGCGGCGCTCCACAGCATCGCCAGCAGGATCGCGGTGCGCGGCGTGCCCTTCAGCCGCCCCCACGATTCCAGCGCGATGCCGGCGAGCAGCGCGCCGGCGGCGTCGGCCGCGAGCAGCACGCTGTAGGACACGCCGGGATCGCCATGGCCGAGATCGCCGGCAAAGCCCGGCATCTGGGCGTGATAGGCGTTGCCGATCATGAAGGAGGTGAGGCCGGCGAGCCACGTCATCGCCGTCAATACCGGCTGGGTGCCGATGGCGCGCATCGTCAGCACGATGTCGGCGAAACCGCGCACGGCGAAGCGCCGTACCGCGACGCTCTTGTCGCGGACCGGCGCCCAGAACAGCCAGATCAGCATCGGCAGGTAGAACAGCGTGTTGAAGATGATGCCGTGCGAGGTGCCGAGCGTCAGCATGATGACGCCGCCCACCGCCGGGCCCACCAAAATGCCGAGATAGCGCGCCATCGCGTTCAGCCGCACCGCGCTCGGCAGATCGGCGGGGCCGACGAGGTCGTAGAGCAGCAGCTGGTTCGGCGTCTGCCACAACACGCCGGCGCAGCCGTGGATCACCAGCAGCAGCATCGCGTGCCACATCTGGATGCTGTCGGTGATGAAGAAGAAGCCCCAGCCGCTCGATGCCACGATGAACAGCAGCATGCCGCACTGGATGATGCGGCGCGGATCGAACCGGTCGGCGAGCCCGCCGACGGCGACGGAGAACAACAGGAACGGCAGCCAGTGCGACAGCACGGCAAAGCCTCCCAGCGTCGGCGAATGGAATTTCTGGAACACCACCCAGTAGCTGATCACGTGCTCGATATTGTCGGCCATCATCGCCAGCACGTAGGCGATGAACTGGAGACGATAAGGCACGGACTTCATCGCCGCGAACGAGCCGGACGCGACCAGGGGATTTTGGGGAAGGGGGTTCAAGGGGCACCTGGGTGGGACTTGAGTCGTCCCTACACGGTCGGCGCCGACCGCTCAAGACACTTGGGTGTGCTTGAAGATCAGCCATGCACCGCTGCCACAAGCACCACCGTCATCCTTCGAGGCTTCTCCTTGCGACGCAGACGCGTCGCAAGGCTCGCACCTCATGACGGTTGAGCTTGTGGCAGGCAGGCGCCGTAGCCCGGATGGAGCGCGGCGAAATCCGGGACCGCTGCTCCCGCGTGTCCTTTGCTCATGCGGGCTGCGAGACTCGCGCTTGGCACGACTGCGCATCTCACATACGCTTCGCCTCAGCCCGCGCCAATCAATCATAACAGACGGGCATCGAGGACACACCATGGAGCACATCCGCGTCTGCACTCACGCAGGACCGGGCTCGGAGCCTGTGATCCGCACCGTGCCGTGGCCGAAGGTCGGCCGCAAGGCTGCGCTGATCAAGATCGGCGCCTGCGGGGTCTGCGGCACCGACCTGCACATCCTCAAGGGACACTGGCCGAAGCCGCTGCCCTGGCCGTTCACGCTGGGACATGAGCTCGGCGGAATCATCGTCGAATGCGGCGACGAGTTCACCGAGGACTTCATGAGCAAGCCGCTGACCGTCGGCTCGAAAGTGATGATCCCGCCGCTGATGCCGTGCGGCCGCTGCTATTACTGCATCCATTATCCGCAGACCGCCAACAAGTGCCTGACGCCGGTCTATTACGGCCGCTATCTCGGCTTCGACAAGGCGCCGCACATGTGGGGCGGCTGGGCCGAATATGTCTATGTCGATCTCGACATGCTGCCGGGCACCAAGATCTACAAGCTGCCCGACGACATGTCGTTGCGGCTGGGCGCGCTGTCGGAGCCGCTGACTTCCTGCATCCGCGCCTTCAACCGCGCCAGCCGTGCCGGCGGTTTTTCCTGGGGCGACACTGTGGTGATCCAGGGCTCCGGCCCGATCGGCATTCTCGCGGTCGCGGCCGCGAAGGAGATGGGGGCAGGGCGCGTGATCTGCGTCGGCGCGCCGGAGGAGCCGCGGCTCAAGCTCGCGCGTGAGTTCGGCGCGGAGGCGACGGTGAATATCGACGAGCTGAAGTCACCGCAAGAGCGCATCGCGCACGTGCGCGAGATCGTCGGCGGCTTCGGCGCCGATCTGGTGATGGACTGCTCGGGCCATCCGACCGCCGGCCCCGAAGGCATCGAGATGCTGCGCGACGGCGGCACCTATGTCGAGATGGGCCAGTTCACCGATGCCGGCTCGATCGAGACCTCATGGCATCGCATCTGCACCAAGGACCTCAACGTGCTCGGCTCCTGGGGCTTTACCGGCAACGACCTGCCGCTCGGCGTGGACATGCTCTACCGCACGGCGGGCAAATACCCCTGGCTGAAGATGCAGACGATTTACCCGTTCACGGAAGAGGGCGTCGCGCAGGCGGTGAGGGATGCGATGGCGATGAAGACGGTGAAGTCGACGATCGTGCCGTGGCCGGAACTGGTGGAGTGAAGATCTGTAGCTCGGATGAGCGAAGCGATATCCCGGGCCCTGGCGGGGATTTCCTGCTTCCGCGACCCAGACGGCAATCTATTGGAGGCTACGCGGAGATCTGAGCAGGAGCGATGCCCCAAAAGTTCCATCCGATATCCCCGAACTATCCACGCAGAGGTGAAACTTAGGCCCAAGTTCCGACTTTCACTTCGCGGGAGAGGTGCCGTGAAGCAAATCCTGAAGCCTGTCACTTACATCCTGGCTGCGATCTACTTCCTGGTGGATGCGGTCTTCATGGCCGTGGCGAGGCCGATTGGGCGCTGGATCGGGCGGCATTTCGAATTCAGGCGATTGCGCGCCTGGATCAAATCGCTGCCGCCTTATCCGTCGCTCGCGTTGTTCTCCGTGCCCGTCGTTCTTCTGGAGCCGGTCAAGCCGGTTGCTGCGTACCTCGCCGCAACCGGTCAGGTCCTGAGCGGTGCCGTGACTTTCATTGTCGGCGAATTGCTCAAGCTGGTGCTGGTCGAGCGCCTGTTTCATCTCACGCGCGACAAGCTGATGCGAATTCCCGCTTTTGCCTGGACGTACGGAAAATACGCCGCGGCGAAGGCGTGGCTGCAGGCGACCGAAGCCTGGCGCGCCATCCGAGCCCTGTCCCGCGCGGCCAAGAACACTGTTGTGCGCGCAAGAGCCAAGCTGGTCGGCAGCTTCAGCAAACTGGCGACCTCCAGGGATTAGGGCCGCGCCAGGCGCGTTGCCCGCTATGCGAGCTTGCGCGCGGCGGCGGTTGCCTTGTCGCCCGTGTTCGGCGTGCCGGTCGGCTCGATCAGCATCAGGTGAACCTCCTCGCGCGCCACCGGGCGATGCTCGACACCTTTGGGCACGACGTAGAGCTCGCCCGGACCGAGCGTCACCGTGCGATCCCGCAATTCGATGTCCAGATTGCCCTTCAAGACGAGAAAGAAATCGTCGGTGTCCTCGTGCTTGTGCCAGGTGAATTCGCCCTTCACCTTCGCCACCATCACGTCGCAATCGTTGAAGGTCGTGATCGTGCGCGGCGACCAATAATCCCCAAAGGTCGCGAGCTTGTCGGCAAGCGATATGCTGTCGGTCATGTTTCACCCGTTGCTCTCTCGTGAGGCACGATTTGGGATCAAGTGGCGGGCGCGACAAGACTTGCATCCGGTCAATCGCGTGATCCTGGCTGGCGAGATCCAAGGGGCGCCGGCTAAGTCGGCGGGGCGCCGCTCCCCGTATCGATCTCGCCTTCCTTCACCACCGCCGCACCCACCACCTTCGTGCCCTCCAGCTCCCGCACGATCCGCTCATCGGGCCCCACGACACCGAGATCGAATTCGCGATCCGGCGTGACGAGGATCATGCGCTGGCCGACGATCACGACCACCGTCATGTTGCTGGTCTCGCCTTCGACGGCCCATGCGCGGATGTCGTCGGCGTAGGGCTGCTTGCGCCAGGCGTCGGGAAAGCCCGGGTCGGATCGGACTTCGATGCCATCCTCGGACGTGGTCAGGACCAGCTTCGACCGGCTCGGCTTCCAGCGCTCGTCGAGGAGATCGTTGACCAGCCACAGGCAGGCGAAGTTCTCACATTCGGCCGGCCGCTCGGCGTAGATCGCGCAGCCGCGGCCGGGCTTGCAATGCCGGCACCAGGCATTCGCGGGCTTGGCCAGCGCCTCGATGGCCATCACCTTGCAGCAGAGCGTGCAATCGCCGCAGGTGCGTTTGATGGAAGAGATCATGCGCGCATTCCCGGCACGTCCAATCGCGCACAATTTAAGCGAGGCGGCCGCGAAAATCAGCCGCTTTGGAGCAAAAGCTCACTATATGCAGCAAAACGGCCCGGAAACGCTGCATGTAGTAGGTCGGACCGCCGGTAAGCTTATTCGCGATGTCGCCAAAGCCATGCGTCATAGGCATGGTGATTTGCCCGCGCTTGGCGTAAAGAGCGTCCAAATCAAATCACCACGCGTGCGGCCGGACCATTTGCCGAGCACGCAGCTTCAGGTCGCGCGGCTCGACGTTCCGCGCCTGGACCAACCAAGGTTTATCCCGTGTCATTCCCGACCATGAGTCCGCCGCTCGCCCGAGCTTTGGCCGAGCGCAACTACGACCGTCCGACCCCCGTTCAGCTCGCCGTGCTCACCGAGGAGGCCGCGGGCCGCGACCTCCTGGTCTCGGCCCAGACCGGCTCCGGCAAGACCCTCGCTTACGGACTGGCCCTGGCCAAGGATCTGCTTGATGGCATCGAGCGGTTCGAGCGGGCGGGCGCGCCGCTCGCCCTGATCGTGGCGCCGACCCGCGAGCTTGCCTTGCAGGTTCAGCGCGAACTGGCCTGGCTGTACGAGCATGCTGACGGGCGCGTCGTCTCTTGTGTCGGCGGCATGGATCCGCGGCGCGAGCAGCGCGAGCTGGCCGCCGGCGCGCACATCGTCGTCGGCACGCCGGGCCGGCTGTGCGATCATTTGCGCCGCGGCCGTCTCGACATCTCCGAATTGAAGGCCGTCGTCCTCGACGAGGCCGACGAGATGCTCAATCTCGGCTTTCGCGAGGACATGGAGTTCATCCTCGAGACCACGCCGGAGACGCGCCGCACCCTGTTGTTCTCGGCGACCTTTCCGCGCGGCATCGTCGCGCTGGCCAAGCAATATCAGCAGCAGGCGTTCCGGATCGAGGTCGCGGGCGACGAAGGCGGTCACGCCGATATCGAGTATCGCGCGATCCGGATCGCTCCCGCCGATGTCGAGCACGCGGTGGTCAACGTGCTGCGCTTCTTCGAGGCGCCGAGCGCCCTGGTGTTCTGCAGCACGCGCGATGCCGTCCGGCATTTGCAGGCGGCACTGCTGGAGCGCGGCTTCTCCGTCGTCGCGCTATCGGGCGAATTGACGCAGAACGAGCGGACCCTGGCGCTCCAGTCGCTTAGGGACGGGCGTGCCCGCGTCTGCGTGGCAACCGACGTCGCCGCCCGCGGCATCGACCTGCCGAGCCTTGACCTCGTCATTCAGGCCGATCTGCCCAACGACGCCGAAGTCATGCAGCATCGCTCGGGCCGTACCGGCCGTGCGGGGCGAAAGGGCACGAGTGTCCTGCTGGTGCCGCCCGCACGGCGGCGGCGTGCGGAGCTGCTGCTCAATCTCTCAGGCATCGACGCGGTCTGGGGAACGGCACCCCAGGCGGACGAGATCCGCAAGCTCGATCACGAGCGCATGAAGGACGTGCTCTTCACCGAGGAGACGACCGCCGACGATCTGGTGCTGGCGCAGGCGCTATTGGCCGAACGGTCGCCCGAGGATATCGCCGCGGCGCTGGCGCGGCTCTATCGCGCGCGGCTGCCGTCGCCCGAAGACATCATCGATCCCGGCGAGCGGGCTGGCCGGCCGCGTGACGATCGCGGTCACGACAATGTCCGGGCCCAGGGCGGCGATGATCGCCCCGAAAGAGCCCGCCCCAAATCGGGGAAATCGTCGTCGAAGCACGGCATGGCGGAGGGCAGCGTCTGGTTCCGGGCCAACATCGGACGAAGGAAGAATGCGGAGGCACGCTGGCTGTTGCCGATGATTTGCCGTCGTGGCGGCATCGACAAGAGCGACATCGGCGCCATCAAGATCATGGACACGACGACCGAGTTCGAAATTTCCGAGCGGGTCGCGGACTCCTTCGCTGCCAAGATCAAGCGTCCGGACAAGGAAGACAATATCCGCCTCGAACCGATGGCGGATGCGCCGCAGCGGCAAGCGCCTTCGGAAGAGCGGTCAAAGCCGCCTCGGCGCGAGAGCGGCGACAGCGATCATCGTGAACGTCGCGACGATCGCCCGCGCGAGGCGGGATTCAAGCCGCGCAGCAAGGCTTTCGGCGAGCGCGGGCCGAAATTCGACGATGCTCCTGCTTTCGGGAAGAAAAAGAAGCATAAGAACAAGCCCGGCCACGCCGGACAGCCGCCTGCGGTCACTGCGTGGCCTGTGAAGGGCGCGCCCGGAAAGAAGGCAAAGAAGAAGCATCGGGGCTGAATTACCCGCGTGTCCTGGCCGGAACGAATGAACGCCGCTGGCACGAACCAGCGGCGTTCCCGCAAGATCGCGTGGGCTTAGCGGCCGCCGCCACCACCGCCGCCGCCTCCGCCACCACCACCACCGCCGCCGGCATCACGCATCGCCGAATTGTAGCGAGGGTCGGTCTGCTTCATGTAGATCGGCGAGGTATCGTGAGTGAGGCGAACGACGCGCCGTCCGGCCTGCTGCTGCGGCACTTCGACAAAGCCGGCGCAGCCCTCGAAGAAGGCCGTGTCGCAGCCATAGGTCCGCAACTGCACCGCGTTGGCGCTGGTCGCCGTGAACGCGGTCGCCGCAACGCATGCAATGAAAGCAACTTTCGACAATGAGAGTCTCATGAAATTCTCCAGCCTCGGGTCGGCGAGACCGGAACGGCTCGCACGAACCTTCGACGGAAGCTGATCGAAACCGGTTCGAGCCGGTGGCTTCACGCCCGCGTGAGCGGGGAATCGGACGGCGAGCTCATGTGCCGGCGCTCGACGGCTCCGTGAGATCGCGGAGCATGTAGGTCGCGCTGGCGCCGTAGGATTCGAGCTTTGCGCGCAGCTCCGCATCCGCCGTGACGGGCCGAAAGCCGAAACGTTCCCACAGCGGCCGCGTGGCGTAGACCGAGACCAGCGCGAGAGCCGCGATGCCCGACGCGCGCGCCAGGTTCTCGATCGTTTCGACATAGGCACGCGCTACGCCGCCACGATGATCCGGCAGCACGGCGACGTCGTGCACGTAGAGGCAGTCCGCGTCATCGGGCAGTCGTTCGAGGAATCCATCGAGCGGCGGAATCCGGTGCCGACGCCAGGGATGCGATAGTCCGTAGCCGGCGATCTCGTCGTCCGCGATGAGCACACGGCAGCCATCGGGAAAGAGCCGCATCTTCTCCGCGAACACCTCGAGGCGTTCAGGCAGACCAGGATGGATGCGCGCTGCGATCGCGCCGATCGCGGGCAGGTCGGAGGCGTGCGCGGGACGCCAATGCAGCTTGCTCATGTCGGTCCGTCTCACTCATTCCAGTTTATTCCGGCGCAATGATGCGTGCAGCGAAAAATTTCTTTGCCGCGCTCAAAGGAATACGACGGCTCGCGCGGCGTCCTACCCATGCAAGCCAATTGCATGACAGGAGAGATCATGACGACATCCCCGATCCGCGTCGCGCTCACGCTAGCCGTGTCGCTCGCAATCATTCCCGCCGCGTTCGCCGCGCCGCCGACGAAAACCGGCAAGACCGACAAGGGCAGCGTGCTCACTGACGCCAAGGGCATGACGCTCTACACCTTCGACAAGGACGCGGACGGCAAGTCGGCCTGCAACGGTCCGTGTGCGACGAACTGGCCGGTGCTGAAGGCCGAGGCCAGCGATGCCGCCGGCGACGGCTACACCATCATCACGCGCGACGACGGCTCCAGGCAATGGGCCTACAAGGGCAAGCCGCTCTATACTTTCGCCAAGGATACCAAACCCGGCGACATCACCGGCGACGGTTTCCTCAACGGCGCCTGGCATCTGGCGATGCCGTGAGCGATTGACAGCACGGGCCGGGGATCGCCGTGGCAGGCGATGTCCGGCCCGATAGCGCAGGCGGCGTGTCGCGCGAGGGACTCTATCGCGCCGGGGGAGGGCTGGCGGCCGCTTCCGGCAGTTCCGGCGTCGCGTCCTTGGGGTCGTACCAGCTTGCCGCGTCCGAGCGCCAGATGTGAGCGCGCGCGGGGCCCGCGATCGGCGTATCCAGGCATCCCATGCGCAACAGCACGTTCGGCTGCGCGATCCGTTCCGCCATGATGTGCGAGCCGCAGCGGGTGCAGAAGCGGCGGAATTTGCCGGGCGAGGACTCGAACGCGGCGAGCAGCTCGTCGCCGCGCACCCACCGGAACGCCGCGCGCGGCACCGGCATCACGCTGGAAAACGCCGAGCCGTGCGTCTTGCGGCAGGTCTGGCAATGGCAATGCACGAAAGGCGCCGGCTCCGCATCCACTTCATACGCAACGGCGCCGCACAGGCAACTTCCGGTCAGCATGCTCTTCCCATAGATCAAATCCTTTTGGAGCGCACAGCTTAGCCGCGCGGGCCGCGCCGGTGAAGCTGTCAAAACGAACTCGCCAGCCCGGGCGCGAAGTGCAATGATGGCGCGGAGCACGCGCAAGTTCGCCTGCATGCCTTGTAATCGGCGGATTCATCGCCATTTCGAGCTGACACCCAGCAAAAAGGCATTTCGAATGAAATTCCGTGTCGGATTCGAAATGCTCTACGATTTCCCGCAACCGACTCCGATGATCATGGTGCTGGGCACGCATTTCACGCGCGCCTCCGATGTCATCGTGCCGGACTTCCTGACCACCACGCCTGCGGTCGAGATCACGCCCTATCGGGACATGTTCGGCAATTGGTGCAGCCGCATGGTCGCGCCGGCCGGTCGCATGCGCCTTGCCGCAGATGGCGTGGTTCGCGACAACGGCCTGCCGGATCCGGTGGTTGCGTCGGCGGTTCAGCACAGGATCGAAGAGCTGCCTTCCGATACGCTGGTTTATCTGCTCGGCAGCCGCTACTGCGAGACCGACCGGCTCTCGGAGATTGCCTGGAAGCTGTTCGAGAAGACGCCTCCGGGGTGGGCGCGGGTGCAGGCGATCTGCGATTTCGTTCACGGCCACATCGCTTTCGGCTACGAGCATGCGCGCGCGACCAAGACGGCGTGGGAGGCATACCAGGAGGGCAAGGGCGTCTGCCGCGACTATGCCCACCTCGCCATTGCGTTCTGCCGCTGCATGAACATTCCCGCACGGTATTGCACCGGCTATCTGAGCGACGTCGGCACGCCGCAGCCTTGGGCGGTGGGCGATTTCGCCGGCTGGTTCGAGGCCTTCATCGGCGGGCGCTGGCACACTTTCGACCCGCGCAACAACGTGCCGCGGCAGGGCCGCGTCCTGATCGCTCAGGGGCGCGATGCCTGCGACGTTCCGATCACGCAGACCTTCGGCCCGAACGAGCTGGTCAGCTTCAAGGTCTGGACCGACGAGATCGCATGATGCTCGGTCATTTCCATTCGCCGGCGAGCTTGGCTCACGCAGCCGGCGCCGGCACCAGTCCGTAGCGCAGCATCGTCTCTTTCATCTTCACGGGATCGGGCGGCGCGCCGGCCGACAGGAGCGCTGCCATCTCGGTGAAATATTGCGGTCCCAGCACCCCGGGGCTCAGGATGCACAGGCATGTCGCAGGCCCCGTCGAACGGTTGGTAAAGCCGTGCACGATGCCGCGCTTGATGAAGACTGAGGCTCCGGGGCCAACATCGGTCTGCTGGCCGTCGATCGTCCAGGTCGAGACGCCGGACAGCCCGTAGATCGTTTCGTCCCAGCGGTCGTGATAGTGCGGGATCGGCATCCGCGCATTCGGCTGCAACGTCATTTCGAAGATGTCGACGCTGCCGCCGGTGTCGTCCTTGCTGTGCAGGAAGCGGAGCTCGAGCGTACCGAAATTGATGATGTCGGGCATGGCTGCTTCGTCCAGGTGAGAGAGGCTGCATCGAGATTGTGGCGCTCGCTCGCGTCGAAACGAAATCTACCGCAGCCCTTCATACACCATCAGCCCGCGTAGACCGGCCAATTTGTCGCACAGGGTCCGTTGCAGGCCAACTTGCCGGCTGCGCAGGCGGTAGAACATTCCGGCTCAAACGGCTCCGGGGATCGACGCCTCTGAATAGCTCGCCGGCGCTGATCTGAAGTTGGCGCATGCAATTGCCGCAACTTTAAGGGCGCGGGATTCTCGCTGCGCCGCTTCGTCGCAATATTCGAATAAATTCAAAGCGAGAGTCCGAAAGCGAACCGAAGCGTCGATTGTCGTCGGCCATAGTTGGCTCCGGCAGGGGGCGAGAGCGGAATATCCGCAGCAGCATCCCACCATCGTGAAAGTAGGGGCAGTGGCGTCCCGTTGCAGCACGCACCTGGACGCGTCGGGGAGTCTTCAATCCATCATCTAGTTTCGCTTGAAAGGATGAAAGCCCGTGAGTGATGCCGATATGAAAGTCGAGACGAAAGCCGCTCCGCTGAATGGGACGGCGAACGGAAATACAAAGCTCAAGTTCGACATGCCGTTTTTCAACATCCAGGCGATCTTCGGCGATCTCGCCGCGCCGGCCGCGACACGGGCCAAGGCAAATTTCGAGCAGATGAAGGTGACGTCCGAGGAGATTACCGCGGCACTCTGCGACGCCTGTTCGACCAGTGCCAAGCGTTCCGCCGATTACGGCACCAAGGTCATCGAAATATCCAACGCCAATACCAGCTCCGCGCTGGAATTCTTCTCCCAGCTTGCGGATGCGAGGTCGTTTGCGGACCTCGTGAACCTCTCCACCGCCCACGGTCGCAAGACCTTTGAAGCGGCTTCCGCCCAGAATCGGGAGCTTTGGGATCTGGCCCAGAAGGTCGCGACCGAGACGGCCGAGCCGATCAAGAACAGCTTCAACCGGGTTCTGCATAGGGCTGCTTGAATCGAAGCTACTGGCCACGTGGATCGGCTGGACGAGCGTCTTCGCGAGAAGAGACGCCGTCCAGCCGATGGCGGCCAGCCTCGCCGTGAGGTGATGCCAAGCTGGAGGGAAATCAGGGATGGGTATGGTGATGATCAAGTGCCCGGAAACGGGGAGCGCTATTCCGACAGGCATCGAGGTGGATAGCGACAAGTTTCGCTGCAGCGCGGTCTTTTTCTCGCGCACCTATTGCCGGATGTGCGCGGCGACGCACGAGTGGTTCGCCAGGGAGGCCTGGGTCTACGAGTCGGTCTTGGCGAACGGGAAGTCCGGGGGCGGGCAGCCATTCCGCGCCGGCGCGGCGTGAAGGAGCCTTACCGCATCCTGCGACACGATCCGATCGATCCTGCGGCTCATCACCTTGTAGCATTCGCAAGCGACGACCTCGAGACGTTGCCTGTCGATTTCGAGCTGGCCGCGCCGATTGGATTTGATGGCCCTTGATGCTCGCAGTGCGCTCACGACGTGCGTGACCGTGGTGCGCCGGACGCCGAGCAATTCCGACAGCGTCTCCTGGGTCAGGGGCAGGATGTCACCGCCATCCGTCCGGTCGTGAATGTGAAGCAGCCAGCGGGCGAGGCGCGCTTCGACGGAGTGCAGCGCGTTGCAGGCCGCGACGTGCAGGAATTGCGTCATCATCGCCCTGGTGACAATCTGAACCGCGTTTGCGATGGCGGGACTGCGTTCGAGCGCCGCTTGAAATCGCGCGGGTGAGATCTGCAGTGCGGTCCCGGCCACGCGGACAACCGCCGTCAGGGGAGATCGGACGGGGCCGAGCGCCGTCATGAGTCCGACGGCGCCGTCGTTGCCGATCACCGCGGTTGCGGCCGTCTGTCCGTTCGGCAACTCCATGATGAGGGCGATCGCGCCGCTGCAGGGGAAGTAAAGGTGCTCGATCCGGTCGCCCGATCGAACGAGCACTGCGTCGTGCAGGAGCGGTACTTTCCGTAAATGCGGTGCAAGCAAAGCGAAGTCGGCCGGCGGTAACGCAGCTAACAGGCGATTACCAACTCTTGTCGCGCGCTCCATCACGGGAGTAGCCCCTCGACGGAGGCTCGGCGGCGGGCGAAAGCATCGTCACCGGCCGAGCCGCGTTGCCGCGCCGACACTTGCCACGGCAAGTGGACAAACGCACTTCGGCAGGTAAGGTTCCAATAACGGATCGCGCGCCGCGCGCCGACGCGGTCTGACCTTCAATCGACTCGCGCGCTGAAAACTTGGTCGGCCGTTTGCAAAGACTGCGCGCGCGACACGAGGGCTGCTCCTACCGCAACCCCTCATACACCATCAGTCCGCGTGCGATCTGCAATTTGCGGATGGCGCGCGGCAGTAGCTTCTCCGGCTGGTGCAGATAGCGCCAGGAGGTGAGGGTGAACGGGCCAAGCGCGCCGCATTCGTCGTCGAAGGGGGCGAGCACGCCGGTCACGCTCACGGGGGTGTGCGGGCGGGCGTTGAAAGGCAGCAGCAACAGTTCGAGATGCGCCTTGCTGCCGTCCTCGCGCGCGGCGGTGACGCCGGCGATGGCGCCGAGCGTCTCGTCGGCGACGACAGTCGTGATCTCTCCGATCTCGCTGCGGCTGGCCTCAGTGAACAGCGCCGCAAAGCTCTGGTCCTTGAGGTCGAGCCCGGCGAGCGCACAGACGCGCGTGCCGGCGACGCGGAACGGAAACCCGAGGTTTTGTTCGCAGGACAGCACGAAGATGTCACCGAGCAGGCCGCGGACTGCGGCCGGGTCGATGTCGGCCCGGTCGGGGGCCCGCGCAGCGCCGCGCTTCTTGTCCCAATACGCGAAGAATGCGCGGCTCGACGGATGTTTCATGACTGAACGCTTACCCCGGGGCCACACCATGTGGGACAGACCTGTCCCGCTTCAGTGCACCCGCGATCCCTTCTGTTGTTGTGCAGGAGGGGATTTGCAGCGTCCATGCCGCAGGGGCGCTTTCACGCCTGTTAAGCCGGTCTTTGCGTTGTTAACGTTAAATTAACTATGCGCTTTGCGTGTCCCGCAGCCCTGCTATGGTGACCGCGGTCGCAAGCCTCGCCGCTTTTCTCCAGGTTCTCGGCGGGGCCTGTATCACAGGCGTCAAACAGTTTGGTCACGGGCCGCGGGGAGGGGTGGGGATACACCTTAATCCCTGGGGGTACCGGAAGTCCGACACGGACAGGCAGGGCTTTCCCAGGGCCCTGCCTTTTCCTTTTTCAGGCACACTCTCTCGTGCCCCGGACGCAGCGCAGGCCGTTTCGTTTGCTCGCGAGGATATAGACGAAGAAGGCGGTTTGCATGGGCGTGAGGCAGATCATTGCAGCTACCTAAAGTTGTACAATTCGAACCCGCCGCCAATTTGGGTCCCGGCTCGGCGGCGCGTCACTTCGTGCCGCACCTTGTCCGGGACACGAGATCGGTCCGGATCGCTAAGGCTCCGTGTCCCGGACGCAGGGCAGCGCCTTAGCGATGCACTGCTGAGCCGGGACCCAGTGCCTCGCTCGGTTCGAGACGAGCCCCTCGTTCACGATTTCCTTTTGTGCACTTGCGCGAGGCCGGCAAAGGCGACTATCTCCAAGCGTATCGCTCCGATTGCGCCTGAAAGCGAAGCCGCCTTGGATTCCCCGCAAGATTCGCACGATGCTCAGCCGGACGTGCCGGCCCTTGTTGAGGCGGCTCCGCGCGAGCCGATCCTGACGCTGCCGTTCGCGCTGACCGCCTATATCGTCCTGCTGGCGCTGATCCATCTGCGGGTGCTGCTGCCGCCGGAACTGGAGAACTGGACCATCGACGTCTTCGGCTTCATCCCGAAGCGCTACGATTCCTCGCTGCTCAACCTGCAGATCCCGGGCGGCGCCGGCGCCAAGGTCTGGAGCTTCGTCACCTATTCGCTGCTGCACGCCAATCTGACCCATCTCGGCTTCAACGTGCTGTGGCTGCTGCCGTTCGGCAGCGCGCTGGCGAGGCGTTTTGGCGCGATCAGGTTCTTCCTCTTTCTCGCGGTGACGGCGGCGGCCGGCGCGCTCGCCCATCTCGTCACCCATGAGCATGCGGTGGCGCCGATGATCGGCGCTTCGGCCTCGGTGTCGGGCGCGATGGCGGCGGCGATCCGCTTTGCCTTCGTCCGCGGCAGCTTCCTGTCGTTCAGCCGTTCGGACGCCGATACCGCCGCAAAGGTTCCAGCCCTACCGCTGTCGCGCGCGCTGCGCGACGGGCGGGTGGTCGGCTTCCTCGCGGTGTGGTTCGGCGTCAACATCATCTTCGGCGTCGGCGCGATCGGGGTCGATGCCGAGACCACGAGCGTCGCTTGGCAGGCGCATATCGGCGGCTTCTTCGCCGGCCTGTTGCTGTTCGCGCTGTTCGATCCGGTACCGCGCGTGCGAAGCGATGCTGCGGATGCGTCATCACAGGACGTTTCAGACCGTATTTGAAGCGGCGCTTGCGGCGCGGCCCGAATTCATCCATCATTCGCGTGAAGAATGTTCCGAAGCGACAAGCGGGTAGCGGCTTTGCTTCGTAAAGCGCCTGAGCGTGAAACCGGCGCTAAAACTGTTAGTTGAAGACTCGAGGAACTAGTCCCGACTGCCAAAAGGCGGACGGCTCCGATTCAGGGAGGCGACAATGACGGTACGTTCCATTCTCAACACCAAGGGCCACCAGATCATGAGCGTCGAGCCCGACGCCAAGCTGGCCGCCGCGATAAAGCTGCTCGGTGAGAAGAAGATCGGTGCGGTGCTGGTGATGAACCAGAGCCGGCTGGAAGGCATCCTGTCCGAGCGCGACATCGTGCGCGTGATCGGCGAGCGCGGCGCCGGCGCGCTGGACGAGCCGGTCTCCCAAGTCATGACCCGCAAGGTCGTGACCTGCAAGGAGACCGACACGGTTGCCGAGCTCATGGAGACGATGACGACAGGCAAGTTCCGCCATCTGCCCGTGATCGACAACGGCAAGGTGGTCGGCCTGATCTCGATCGGCGACATCGTCAAGCGCCGCGTCCAGGAATACGAGTCCGAGCAGGAAGCCCTGCGCGACTACATCAAGACGGCCTGACCGCCGTCACTCGCCGGCTTTGGGCGCCGCGCCCTCGGGCGGCGGCGCCAGCGCGTGGATCGCCTCCTGGATCGAGTCCAGCGCACGCTCGGCGGCGCGGGTGCCCAATGCGATGAGGTCGTCGGTGCGGTGGAAGTCGAACCAGCCGAACTGGCCGACCCGCGGCGTGATCAGCAGGTCCGGAGGATCGCCGGCGAGGCGGGCGCGGGTGATGCGGTCCTGCATGATGTTGAAGGCATCGACCATCACCGAGGAGAGGCCGGGCCGGTCCCCGCCGCCGAAGAACTCTCGCTTCACCGTCTTCTCAGGCGAGAAGAATCTCGGGAAGCGCCGTTTTGGCGTCGTCTCTTCGGCCGCAGGTGCGGCCGGTCCGGGTGCCGCGCCGTGCGAATAGACCGTCGTCGAATAGGTGAAGATGTCGCTGGAAAGATTTGCAGCGATGACGATTTCAGCGCCGAGCGCGCGGGCGGCGGAGACCGGCACCGGATTCACCAGCGCGCCGTCGACCAGCCAGCGATCGCCGATCAGCACGGGTGAGAAGATGCCGGGCAGGGCGTAGGAGGCGCGCATCGCGTCGACCACGCGGCCGCGTGTCAGCCAGATCTCGTGGCCGGTGCGAACCTCGGTCGCGACGGCGGCGAACTTGATCGGAAGGTCCTCGATCAAGGTCTGGCCGCACGCTGCCTCGAGCCGGGTCGCCAGCTTCTCGCCGCCGATCAGACCGGAGCCGTTGAGGCGGATGTCCAGATAACCAAGGATGTTGCGCATGCCTTGCAGACCGCGGCCCCATTCCTCCAGCGTATCGAGCTTGCCGGACGCGTAGAGGCCGCCGACCACGGCGCCAATCGAGGTGCCGACCACGACATCGGGCACGATACCGTTGGCGAGCAGGGTCCTGATGATGCCGATGTGGGCGAAGCCCCGCGCTGCGCCGCCGCCAAGGGCAAGGCCAATGACCGGCCGGCGGATGCTGCCGAGGCCGATCTTCTCGCTGTTCGAGCCATTCGCGCCGCGGCCCTTCAATCTGTCCAGCACCAAAACTCTCCTACGCGTGGCCAGCCGCACCACCAGACTAGGCATAGCACCTGCTGTGCGCCAGAACCGGGGCGAAGCATGGTTTATGCCGCTTTGGAAAGGGCGCTGGGCAGGAGTATGGCGAGGGGCGGTTGCCTCCTGTCTAATCACGCAGGCGTCAACCAGGTTCCATCAAACCGTGGCGGGGCCGTATTTCCTGGGGCTTCAGAGGCTTGAATTTGCCGCGTTTTCGGTGAAAAGCAGGTGGCATGACTATCGGGGGTGACGGCATCATCGGATGGCGGCGCAGCGTATCGCTGCTGCCGGCGCTGATCCTTGCCGCGTGCCTCGTCATCCTGGGCCAAGGTGTTGCCCAGGCGCAGCTTTTCTCCGATCGGCCGCCGCCGGTGCCCCCCGCATCGGTGCCCGACCCCGGCGGCGCCGTCAGCCTGGCGCCGCCCTCCGGGCCGGGGGCGGCTCCCCCCAGCCTGCCGCCGACCCTGACCCAGCCGATTTCCCCCAGCATGCCGCCACCCGCGGTCACGACCGTGCCGCCGGCCGCGCCGCTCAATGCGGCGGCGCCGGGACAGGGTGTGCTGTCGCTGACCGCGAAATACGGCAAGGACTCGGCCCCGATCACCAGCGGCCTGGTCTGGCGTGTCTTCGCCGACCGTCCCGACGAGAACGGCACGTTCAAGCTGATCCGGGAGGACCGCAACGCGACGCCCAACATCGTGCTGCCGCCCGGCAATTACGTCGTGCACGTCGCCTTCGGGCTCGTCAGCGCGGTGCGCACCGTCAGCCTGAAGGCCGAGACCGACCGCGAATCCTTCGTGCTGCCGGCAGGCGGCCTGCGCATCGAAGGCCGCGTCGGCACCAGCCGCATCCCGCAGAACCAGATCTCGTTCGCGATCTACAAGGGCAGCCAGTTCGAGTCCGGCGAGCGCGCCTCGCTGGTGCCGAACGTCGCGGCCGGCGACGTCGTGCTGCTGCCGGAGGGCACCTACTACATCATCTCCAACTATGGCGATGCCAACTCGGTGGTGCGCTCGGACATTCGCGTCCAGGCCGGCAAGCTCACAGACGTCACCATCACCCATCGCGCCGCAGTCATCACGCTCAAGCTCGTCAGCGACAGGGGCGGCGAGGCCCTCGCCAACACCGCCTGGTCGGTGTTGACCCCCGGCGGCGACGTCATCAAGGAGTCGATCGGCGCCTTCCCGCGCGTCGTGCTCTCCGAAGGCGAATACCGCGCCATCGCCAAGAACGAGGGCAAGGTCTACGAGCGCGGCTTCAACGTCGTCAACGGCGTCGACGGCGAAGTGGAAGTCGTCGCGCGCTAGTTAGCCCGACCGGTGCGGCGACTTCGCCTCTCCCCGCTTGCGGGGAGAGCACACCGTCTGCGCGGCCCCTCACTTCCGATACCTCAACGCCTCCACCAGCACGGCAAACGCTGGCGTCGGCTGCCGCCGGCTCGGGTAATAAAGGTGATAGCCCGCGAACGGCGCGCACCAGTCGGCGAGCACGCGGATCAGCCGCCCGTCGGCGATCTCCCGCTTCACCAGATCTTCCGGAATATAGGCAAGACCAAGCCCCGCCAGCGCGGCATTCATCCTGAGCAGGCCGGTGTTGAACACGAGCTGGCCGTCGACCCGCACCTTCATGGCGTGGCCGCGCTTCTCGAACTCCCAGGCATAGAGCCCACCATAGGTCGGCAGGCGGAGGTTGATGCAGTTGTGCTCGGTGAGATCCTGCGGCCGCTTCGGCTTGCCCCGTGCGGTGAAATAGGCAGGTGAGCCCACGACCGCCATGCGCATCTCCGGCCCGATCCGCACCGCGATCATGTCCTTGGCGACCTGCTCGCCGAGCCGCACGCCGGCATCGTAACGCTCGGCGACGATGTCGGTGAGGCCGTAGTCGACGACGAGCTCGACCTTGATATCTGGATACCGCGGCAACAGCCTGGCGAGCGTCGGCCACAGGATGGTCTGTGCCGCGTGCTCGCCGGTGGTGATCCGGACGGTGCCGGCCGGCGTCTCGCGCAGCGCGGTCAGCGCCGACAGCTCCGCGTCGATCTCCGCAAAGCGCGGTCCGATATTGCGCAGCAGGCGCTCGCCGGCTTCCGTCGGTGCGACGCTGCGGGTGGTGCGGGTGAGCAGCCGCAGGCCGAGCCGCTCCTCCAGCGCGCGCACGGTGTGGCTGAGCGCGGATTGCGACACGCCGAGCTGGGCGGCCGCGCGGGTGAAGCTGCGCTCGCGGGCGACCGCGAGGAAGGCGAGGAGGTCGTTGACGTTGGTGCGGGCCATTCATGAATCCGGATCATGAGTACATGCCGGTTTTATCACCTAATCGCAGGCTCGCGCGCGACCTAAATTCGCAGCCGAACGTGATTTCAAGGAGAGCTGCGATGCGGATGCGTAAACTGGGCAAGAGTGGTCTGGAGGTCTCGGCGCTTGGCCTCGGCTGCATGGGACTGAGCTACGGCTATGGTCCGGCGACGGAGACCTCGCAGGCGATCGCGCTGATCAGGACCGCCTTCGAGCGCGGCGTGACCTTCTTCGACACCGCCGAGGCCTACGGCCCCTTCGTCAACGAGGAGCTTTTGGGCGAGGCGCTGGCGCCATTCCGCGACAAGGTCGTGATCGCCACCAAGTTCGGCTTCAAGGGCGGCAAGGTCGAAGACGGGCTCGACAGCCGGCCCGCCAACGTCAAGGCGGTGGCGGAGGCCGCCTTGAAGCGGCTGAAGACCGACCGCATCGATCTGTTCTATCAGCACCGCGTCGATCCCGACGTGCCGGTCGAGGACACCGCGGGCGCGGTGAAGGACCTGATCCGCGACGGCAAGGTCCTGCATTTCGGCATGTCGGAGGCGGGCGCGCAGACGATCCGCCGCGCCCATGCGGTGCAGCCCGTGACCGCATTGCAAAGCGAATATTCGCTGTGGTGGCGCGAGCCGGAGCAGGAGATCCTGCCGACGCTGGAAGAGCTCGGCATCGGCTTCGTTCCCTTCAGCCCGCTCGGCAAGGGCTTCCTGACCGGCGCGATCACCGAGAGCACGACGTTCGACAAGAGCGACTTCCGCAACATCGTACCGCGCTTCTCATCCAGCGCACGAAAATCGAACCAGACGCTGGTCGATCTGCTCGGCGAGATCGCAACAGCGAAGAAAGTGACGCCGGCGCAGATCGCGCTCGCCTGGTTGCTGGCGCAGAAGCCGTGGATCGTGCCGATCCCCGGCACCACCAAGCTGCACCGGCTCGAGGAGAATGTCGGCGCGGCCGCGGTGACGTTGTCGGATGCGGATCTCGCTGCCATCGCGGCCGTGCTGGCCAAGGTGGCGGTGCAGGGCGATCGCTATCCTGCGCATCTCCAGGCGCGAGTCGGCCGCTGACATCGTGTGTGAACGCCCGGTGAGCGTTCGCTTACCGGGCGTCCTCGTCCTGTGTTCTGATTTGAATACCTCTGTCAGCGCTATCAGGCGCCCGAGCGGCCGCAAAACACCGCAAACATCGGCTTATTCCACGGGCGTCGCGACTTCGTCACAGCCGGTGCAAGATACGCATTTCCGATAATCAATTTTATTCTCTTTCCATCCTGCTGCGTTATATGTCGGGCATCCGTCTAATGGGGGAGGCCGGAGCAGGCGTGTGCGCTTGCGAGACCGGCAGGAGCAGGGACCAAGCCCGTCGGTATGTTCGAAGTGATCCTCACCAGGCGTAAGCGGTTTGGCTGGCGATGGCAGGTGTGCGACCAGTCCGGCAAGATATTTGCCGACGGCTTCGAGCGCACCCGGCCGTCCGCCAAATATCATGGCGAGCGCGCATTGTTCTTCCTGTTGTCGCAGGCCTATTTGCGCAACCGCTCGGCCGCGTCCAGCGAGGACTAGCGCGACCGTCGTTCCGTGGCCCGGACACGCGCGCTCCATCCGGGCTACGAGCCCGACCTCAGACGTCAACGACCAGCTTGCCCTTCGCAGCACGATCCCTGATCAGTGCGTAGGCGTCGCCAACGCTCTCCAGCGTGAAGTGCCTTGCATCGAGCAGGGGCACGAGCTTGCCGGCCTCCACCAGGCGTGTTGCCTCGCTCATGATCTCCCCGTGACGCGCGCGACCTTCGCCTGTCAGCAGCGGCAGCAGTGTGAACACGCCGGAATAGGTGGCAGCGCGGAACGACAGCGGTGCCAGCGCATGCGTGCCCCAGCCGAGCGCGCTCACGACATGACCGAAGCGGCGCACGGCTGCGAAGGAGGCATCGAGCACCTTGCCGCCAACGGTGTCGTAGACGATGTCGAAGCCGCGCCCGCCGGCGTGCTGCGCAACGTAAGTCTCAACCGCGATGTCGCGGTCGATGAAGACGGCGCCAAAGCCTTCTATCGTGGCGCGCTGCGACGCTGAGCCCGTCGCGAACACGTTTGCTCCGAACGCATGCGCGATCTGGATCGCGACATGGCCGACGCCGCCCGCACCGCCATGGATCAACACCTTCTGGCCGGCCTTCAGCGAGGCGCGGTCGATCAGGCCTTCCCAGGCCGTGATGAAGATCAGGGGCAGGGCGGCCGCCTCGCGCATGCCGAGATTGGCGGGCTTGGTTGCCAGCAGATCGGCATCGACGCTCGCGAATTCGGCGAGCGATCCCGGCACACCACCGACGCCTCCGGTCATGCCGTAGACCTCGTCGCCCGGCTTGAATCGCGTGACGTCGCGCCCGGTGCGTTCGATGACGCCGGCGAGATCAAGGCCGAGAATAGCAGGCAATGGATGGCGCGCATGCGCCGCGGAGCCTGCATGGATCTTGGTGTCGAGCGGATTGATCCCGCTCGCGCGCACCCGGACCAGCACCTGATTGGTGCCAAGCTCCGGCGTGGAAATCTGTGAGACGCGCGGCGGTGCGTTGTACGCCTCCAGGACGCTTGCGCGCATGGTCGAGTGTCCAGTCATGATCGTCTTGCTCCGTTGTCGGCCTCCAATATGCCCATTATTTTTTGCATGGAAAGAAACAAAGATGTACGGTTGTCGTGCATTTATGTATGGGAGGGTTTTGATGGACTGGAGCGATCTGCGCATCTTCCTCGCGATTGCCCGCGAGGGTACGCTCGGCGCTGCCGCGCGAAAGATCGGTCAGACCCAGCCGACGATGGGCCGGCGGCTTCGCGCGCTCGAGACGGCGCTCGGCCAGACACTGTTCCAGCGCACCGCCGACGGCTTTGTCCTCACCGACGAGGGCACCGCCGTGCTGCGGCATGCCGAGCGGATCGAGGAGGAGGCGCTCGCATTGGAGCGGCATGCGACCGGCGCGGAGACGCAGCTCGACGGCTTGCTGCGCCTCTCGTCGTCGGACTGGTTCGGGACGGTGATGCTCTCGCCGGTGATCGCGGCCTTCGGCAAGCGTCACCCCAAGGTGACTGTCGAGCTCCTGACCGACGCGCGCCTCTACAGCCTGCCGCGCCGCGAGGCCGATCTCGTCTTCCGCATCAAGCCGTTCAGTGAACCCGAGGTGATCTCGCGAAAGCTGCTTCACATTCCCTACGCGCTCTACGGCAGGAAGGGCAGCAAGCCGCCGCGCGCCGGCGAAGGCAGCGGCGTCCGCGTCGTCACCATGAACGCAGAATTCGCCGACATGCCCGATGCAGTGTGGCTGAAGCGCGTGCTGCCGAGGGCGGAAATCGCCTCGCGCAGCAATAACCGCCAGGCGCAGGCCGAACTCTGCGCCGGCGGCGGTGGATTGGCCGTGCTGCCGCGTCCGCTCGGCGACCGCGACCGCCGCCTCGTCGCGCTCGACATCGGCTCGACGCCGCCCGGTCGCGACACCTTCGTCGGCTATCACCGCGACCTCAAGCGCCTTGGCCGCCTGCGCGCGATGCTCGACCTTGTGATCGAGCGGCTGGCGGGGTGATGGTCTCGTAGCCAGGGTGAGCGAAGCGATACCCGGGACCGGTGGTGATCGAGAATCCCGGATGTCGCTTAGCTCACCCGGGCTACGAGACCTTGCGTTGCCCGTCGGGCAAGACACGCAAGATGCCGGTCAACGCGCCTCGTCGAAAATATTCCACTTTACCGAAATTCGGAAACGGCGTATGTGTCGCCTCACTCCGGCCCAAGGAAGAGGGGCGTATCGCGATCGTCACGAACGCGGGCCGGGCGGCGGTGGACGCAAGTTGCATCGGCGCGAAGGGTTTCGCAGGGCGGGCAACCGTGAGCGAGGACGTCGCGCGCACGACCGGTGTGATCGGCGTACGGCCAAATCGTGTCGTCCTGGCGCCCGGGGTCTGTGCGCCAAGTTCTGCGGTGATGTGTGCGGCCCGACCGGACCGCGCGCGTCAGCCATCCGCAGGGCGACGGGGGCAATAGTGCATCGCTCCCCGGGGAGAGCACGACATAAGCCGTTCCAACCACTGCGCAGGGAAGGCCGGGATGTCTCCGGTTGCCCTGTTACCCGCTGTGCATCGTAGCGCAAT
Source organism: Bradyrhizobium sp. USDA 3311 (assembly GCF_054062495.1). NCBI lineage: Bacteria > Pseudomonadati > Pseudomonadota > Alphaproteobacteria > Hyphomicrobiales > Nitrobacteraceae > Bradyrhizobium > Bradyrhizobium sp. USDA 3311. The sequence goes on from NZ_JBSSFI010000001.1 coordinate 4,976,044, forward strand.
CTGCATCTCGCATGGCGGTCGATGGGAGCCAACCGGCTCCCGGCCTTCCCTGCGCCCTCTTTCATCCGAGGGAGAGGTGACGAAGCAAAGCTCGGGCGAAACAAGCCGCGAGAGGGTGAAGGTGTGTCTGCGATGGGAATGCGAGTTGAAAGAGCGACGTTGTCACCCACACTCCGTCATTGCGAGCGCAGCGAAGCAATCCAGAATCCCTCCGCGGTGACAGTCTGGATTGCTTCGCTGCGCTCGCAATGACGGTGGTGATGTCGGCGTTGCCGAAACGCGATGTGGCCACCAGCGTTCGCAGCAACCAAGTTCGGTCGGTATGGGTCCTGGCTTTCGCCAGGACGACACTGAGAGTGGCGCGACGCTATCGCCATCTCATCGCGCAGCCCGCAAAAACAAAACCGTCATAGTCTCTAACGGCTACTAACCAACGCCTGACTTAAAACTGTCATAATCGCCGAATGGAACCCGCACCCGCGCGCTCTTTACACGCCGTTAAGTGCACCTGCATTGGATGCGCTCGGAAAGTGCGTTGGGGACTGCGATGAGTGCCGCGAAGAAGATGCCGGGAAAACCGGCCGCCGAAATGTTTGACGACATCCCGGTGCTTCAGCGCAAATGGCGCGCCGCGTTGAAGCCGGGCGAACGGCTGCCGCGCTACGAGGACGTGATGCTCGGCAGCCTCGGCCGGCTCGCCGACCATATCGCACTGCTGAAGAACGACGGTGCGCTCGAGCTATCGCGCAGCGGACGCTACGTGCAGAAATGGCTCGGCGAGGAGCGCTGGGACATCCCCGTCGCCGAGCTCTCGCCCGATTGCGCCACGGCGCTGTCGGAAGCGGCGGCGAGCGCGCTTGCGAACGGACGGCCGCACCAGGCGAGCGCGCATTGCGTGCGCGACGGCATGGTCAGGACCTACGATGTGCTGGCGCTGCCGACCGCCTCGCGCTGGGGCGCGACGCTGGTGGGCGCCTATGTCAACGAGCGCGGCACGCAATACAATCTGCTCGATGCGATTTTCGCCTCGACCGACGACGCGGTGATCTCGCTGGCGACGCTGCGCGATGCCGGCGGCAAGCCGTTCGATCTCCAGATCGTGCATCACAACCAGAGCGCCGCCACGCTGCTGAAGGTCGCGAGTGCCGGCCTGCTGTGGCGCCGGATCGGCGAGGGCAACACCCTGCTGGCTGCGTCCGACATCATGGAATTCCTGCTCAAGGCCGTCTGCGGTGGCCGCGGCGAACAGCTCGAGATCGAGCATGATGGCCGGCATCTCCGGCTCAGCGCCACGGCCTTCGCCGACGTGCTCTCGCTGACGATCTCCGACGTCACCGCGCTGAAACGGCGCGACGCCTCGTTCCGGCTGCTGTTCGACAACAACCCGATGCCGATGTGGGTGTTCGACGCCGAGACCAAGCAGTTCCTCGGCGTCAACGATGCCGCGGTCCAGCATTACGGCTACAGCCGTGCCGCCTTCCTGCGCATGAAGCTGCACGAGATCTGGCCGGAGGACGAGTGGGACAGCCACGCCGAGGCGCTCGATCGTGTCGGCGACACCTATCATTCCTCGCGCAACTGGCGGCACCTGCGTGCCGACGGCAGCGAGATCGAGGTGCTCACCTTCGGCCGCCGCGTGGCCTTCGACGACCGCGACGGCTATCTGGTCGCGGTGGTCGACATCACCGAACGGCGCAAGGCCGAGGCGCGCATCGCCCACATGGCGCACCACGACGGGCTCACCGACCTGCCGAACCGCGAATACTTCCAGGAGCGCCTGAAGCAGGCGCTCGACCAGGCCGGCGGAAAGCGGGTCGGCGTGCTCTACATCGATCTCGACCTGTTCAAGAACATCAACGATTCCTTCGGGCATCCGGCGGGCGACCGCCTGTTGAAGGAGGTCGCCGAGCGCCTGACCACCGCGGTCCGCGGCGCCAATCTCGCAGCCCGGCTCGGCGGCGACGAGTTCGCCGTGATCCTGGCGGCCGATGTCTCGCCGAACGAGGCCAGCGCCTGCGCGACCCTGTTGATCGACATGCTGAAGGCGCCATACGAGATCGACGGCCAGGAGATGGTGATCGGCGCCAGCATCGGCATCGCGCTGTCGCCCGGCGACGGCGTGACGTCGGAGGAGTTGATGCGCAACGCCGACATGGCGCTGTACCGGGCCAAGTCCGACGGCGGCGGCGTGCACCATTTCTTCGAGCGCGAGATGGACCTCCAGGCGCAGAAGCGCCGCGACATGGAGCTCGATCTGCGCCGCGCCTTCGCCAATGGCGAGTTCGAGCTGCACTATCAGCCGCTGGTGTCGATCGCCTCCGACCGCATCTCCGGCTTCGAGTCGCTGCTGCGCTGGCGTCATCCCGACAAGGGCATGATCTCGCCGGCGGAGTTCATCCCGGTCGCCGAGGACATCGGCCTGATCACCCAGCTCGGCGAATGGGTGCTGCGCGAGGCTTGTGCCGAGGCGGTGAAATGGCCCGTCGACGTCAAGGTCGCGGTCAATCTGTCGCCGGCGCAATTCCGCAGCCGCAACCTGGTGCAGGTCGTGATCTCGGCGCTGGCGCAGTCCGGCCTGTCGCCGAAGCGGCTCGAGCTGGAGATCACCGAGTCGATCTTCCTGGCCGAGACCGATGCCAATCTCGCGATCCTGCACCAGCTGCGCGAGCTCGGTGTCGGCATCTCCATGGATGATTTCGGCACCGGCTATTCCAGCCTCAGCTATCTCCGCAGCTTCCCCTTCGACAAGATCAAGATCGACCGCTCCTTCGTCAAGGACCTGGCGCAACGGCCCGATTGCGTCGCGATCGTGCGCGCGATCTCCGGCCTCGGCCGCAGCCTCAACATCACCACGACTGCGGAGGGCGTCGAGACCGAGGACCAGCTCGACTGGCTGCGCGCCGAAGGCTGCAACGAGGTTCAGGGGTTTCTGTTCAGCGCGGCGCGGCCCGCCGCCGAGATCGAAAAGCTGCTGGCCGATTTCGGCCAGCGCGCCTCACGGGCGGCGTAACGCGGGCGGAAAGCAGTCGTAGACCAGCGCCTTGAAGGCGGGCGTGATGCGGCTGCGTTCGTTCTGGGTCTGCTGCATCATCAGGTAGACCATGTCGAGCTTGGGATCGACGCCGAAATAGGTGCCGCTGCCACTGTCCCATTTCAACTCGCCGATCGAGCCCGGGGGCGGCGGCTTCGCATTGCCGGGATCGGTGCGCACCGCAAGGCCGTAGCCATAGCCGAAGCCGTCACCCGGGAAATAGAAATAGTCGCGTCCGACGCCGGAGCCGGGACCGACGTGATCGGTCGTCATGGCCTTGAAGGCGGCCGGGCTGAGGTAACGCCTGCCCTCGAACTCACCGCGGTTGAGCAGCATCTGCGAGAAGCGCTGATAGTCGGTGATGGTCGAGAGCAGGCCGCCGCCGCCGGACTGCCATTCGGGATGGTCGAGCCGGTCGCGCTCGGCGGCGAGCAGGATGTAATCGTTCGGCAGCGGCCGCGCCATCCGAGCCAGTTCCTCTTCCGTCGCGAGTGCAAACTTGGTGCTGCTCATGCCGAGCGGGTCGAGGATGCGCTGCTTCAGGAAGTCGTACAGGGTCTGGCCCGAGATGATCTCGATGATGGCGCCGAGCACGTCGGTGGAATGGCCATAGCGCCACAGCGTTCCCGGCTGCCGTGCCAGCGGCAATTTTGCGATGCGATCGGCGAATTTCCTGTTGTTGAAGGGATCCTCGAAAATGTTGGCAGCCTTGTAGGCCTGCTCGACCCATTTGCCGCCGATATAATCGTAGCTGATGCCCGAGGTGTGTCGCAGCAGATCCTCGATGTTGACGGGACGGACCGGGGGCACGAGGTCCAGCTCCAGCTTGCCGTCCGGCTCGGTGACCTCCAGTCCCACCTTGGTGCCGGCGAAGAGGGGGACGTATTTCGATGCGGGATCGGTAAGCGCAAGCTTGCCCTCGTCGATCAGCATCATCGCGCCGAGGCAGGTGATCGGCTTGGTCATCGAGTGGATGGCGAAGATCGTATCCGGCGTCATGGCGAGGCCCGTCCTGACGTCGCGCACGCCGAATGTCTTCAGATAGACCGGCTTGCCGTGCTGCTGGACCATGATCACGGCGCCCGGCAACCGGCCGCTCGTCACCTCGTTGTCGAAGAACGCCGTGATGCGGTCGAGCCCTTCGGGCGCAGGTGCAGGGATGTCGGCGGCCCGGCTTCGCGCCATGGTGCCGGCGAGCAGCGCGGCTCCGACCAGAAATTCACGCCGCTTCATCTGGGCCCCTTCCTCGCCGGGATCAAAGCCGCAAGATATTCAGGGCGTCAACATGTCGTCGATCAAAATCGTGTCACGATTTCCGAAAGGAACGGTCGCGGACGGTCCTCGCTCGGCTTGGTCGGCGTGCCGATATGGATGAAGCCGGCGAGCTTTTCGTCCGGCTTGAGGCCGAGGCCGTCGAGCACGTCGCGGTCGAACGAGAACCAGCCGGTCAGCCAGCATGCGCCGTAGCCGAGCGCGGTCGCGGCCGTGACGATGTTCATGGCGCTGGCGCCCGCCGACAGTTCCTGCTCGAAGGCCGGTACCTTCGGATGCGGCTTGGTGAAGCTGACGATGCCGATCACGAGCGGGGCATCGGTGAGCCGTTTCCGCTCGATCTCGACATCGGCCGCCGGCGCGCCCGGATTCTTCCGCGCAAAGACCTTCGCAATCACCTCGCCGGCGCGCTGGCGCGCATCGCCTTCGAAAATGATGAAGCGCCAGGGTGCGAGCTTGCCGTGATCCGGCACGCGCGCGCCGATGGTGAGGATCGTCTCGAGCTCGGCCTCCGAAGGGCCGGGCCCGGTCATCTCGCGCGGCTTGACCGAGCGGCGGGTCTTCAGGAGTTCGATGGCGTCGGGCACGGGCGTCTCTCTCATGGAACCAATTGGGCACCGCATAGCATGCGATCCTGCCGGCCACGAGACTGAACAGGCTCATTTAGACCGATTGTGATCGGGGCCTATTTGTGCCTCGTCGGCGCAGCGACAGCTGGCGTGCCCGGCATACAGTTGATGCTACCGATGCCGTTCGGGCCGTATTGTACGAAACCCGTTGCCGTCGTCGGCGAGTGCGGCGCCGAGATCGGCAGATACACATAGCAGATGGTGCCGTCGACCGGATCGCGCAAGCGCTGGACCACCGTATCCTGGAGCGGGCCGGCGAATTGCCGTTCCAATTGCATGCGCGGAAGCTTGGCCCATTCGCCCGATGGCTGGAATTGTTGCGGCGGCGGTTGTTGCGGCTGTTGCGCGACGACAGGGCGGGAGCCGAGCACGACTGCGGCCAGCACGAAGGCCGGGAAGGGAAGCTTCATCTGCGGCACCAACTTCAGAACTCGACCGCCATGCCGGCGCGGCCGATATGCTCGCTTCCACCGCCATTGGAATAGCCGCCAAACAGCACCGTCGGCGTCGTCCAGTCCAGGCGATGTGAGATGCCGATGCCCACGCCGGATTGGCCGCGATAATATCCGGCGTTCACTGCGACTGTGGTCCTGCCACGCGCCGACGGCATCAGCACCGGTGCGGCTGACACCGCGGCGACGATGCCGCGCCGGGCCTCCTGCTGGTTGGCGGCGATCTCGCTTTGCAGGCTGCCGATCTGTGACTGGAAGCCTGCGACAGCCGACTGGAGCTGGCCGACATTGACTGCATCGGTCTGGTTGACGCCGGCGGCGACATTGGTGAGGCGGCGCTCATTGCCGGCCGAGCCGAACGACACGGTGTTGGCGACGGTGTTGGTCGAGCCTGTGCCGATCGCCACTGAGTTGGCCGCGGTTGCCGAGGCATTGGTGCCCAACGCGGCCGAGTTCGAGCCCGTCGCAACCGCACCGTCGCCGAAGGCCGCGCCGCCATTGCCTGCGGAGGCTGCTGCGCCGACGGCTACCGAGCCGGTTGCCACCGCACCGGTGCCGATCGCAATCGCATTGGTGCCGGTCGAGGCGGAATTCAACCCAATTGCGATCGAGCCGGACTTGGTGGCCTGCGCATTGCCGCCGATCGCAATCGCATCGGTACCGGAGGCGTTGGCCGCTGCGCCAGCGCTGTTGACCTTGGTGTACTGAGTTGTCCCGGCGATGCCGGCCACCGTCGCACTCAGCGAGGCAACGGTCTGGTTCGTGGCGTAGAGCTGGCTGCCGTTGACGGCGTCGGTGCTGGTCGCGTCAACGGCGCCCGCGGCGACGCCAGTCACGGTGCGGTTGCCCGATGTGCCCGACACGTCGACCACGGTGCCATCCGTGCTGCTGCCGATACCGATGACCTTAGTCGACGAATTCTGCTGCACGAGGCCGATCGACCCGTTGTCGATCTGCGTCTGCAAGTTGCTGATGCTGGTCGCCGTGCTGCTTAGCGCAGCGTTCACGGCAGAGAACGCGCTGCCGACGTTGTTGTAGGAGACGCCCTGGATCATGTAGCTCGGCGCAACCATCTGTCCGCCGGCATCGAGCGTTGTGCCGAATGCTGCGGCGACCCTCTGGTTTGCAGTGTAGAGCTGGCCGCCATTGACGACATCGGTGCTGGTGGAAGACAGCGTGCCGGCGGCGACATTGACGATCCTGCGCTCTTTGCCGGCCGAGCCGACCGAGATCGTGTTTGCGACATTGGCGACGGACTTGGAACCGAGCGCAACCGCGTTGGATGCAGTCGTTTGCGCACCTTCACCGATGGCGACGCCCGAAATTGCCGCCGCTGAAACATTTGTATTGAAACCAAGAGCGGTCGAGTCCACGGCGTTGGCGCGCGCGTTCCAGCCAAATGCCGACGCAGCTGTGGCGCCCGCGACACTTGTGTAGCCGTAGGCCGAACTCCCCTGGCCGGTTGCCGCCGCGGCTTGCCCGACGGCCGTACTGTAGTCGCCATAGGCGTGCGCCGTCCGTCCGACAGCGGTTCCGGCGAGATGGGCTTGGGCGGAACTGCCGATTGCGATTGCGCCTGAATTGTCGGCAAGCGCATCCGAGCCGAGTGCGACGCTGTCCGCTCCGGTTGCCTCGGCGCTCTGCCCGATCGCCAGCGCGCTCTGCATCGTTGCCTGACTCTGCCGGCCGAACGCAATGGCGTAGTCACCACTGGCGCTCGCGGCGTAGCCAACGGCGACGGAGGCTACGCCAGTCGCTGTGCTTGAAGCGCCGAAGGCGGAGGACTGTGTCCCGCTCGCCGTGCTCGAATTACCGAAAGCCGAGGCTTGCTGGGCGGTCGCGCTGCTGTAGGAGCCGAAGGCGGAAGTCTGCGCTGCTGTCGCCTCGCTTCCGTAGCCCACCGCCGTCGAATCCGTCCCGCTGGCATTGCTCGTCGCTCCGACCGCGGTGGCGTGGCTTTGCGACGCACTACTCAGAAAACCGACCGCGACACTATAGGCTCCCGCTGCATCTGCATGGTTCCCCACCGCCGTACTGCTGGAAGCCGAAGCGGATGCAGCGTTGCCACAAGCGAATGAATCGGCAACGGGCGCGCTGCCACTGCCGGAATCGAGCAGGCAGGTTTCGGCGTAGACAGCTTCGGGAAAGACAATGAACCCGACTGCGAACATGACAAGAGCGACGACGGCACCTGAAGCCGGCCGCCGAAACCCGGCTGCCTCGGCCTCGGCTCGCAAATTCGTATCGAGTTCACCAAACATGACCAATGTTCGCGCGGAGCCCGGTACGTCGGTATCCCCAATTCATGGGGTAGTGCTCCGGAAGTCGGGCTGGTATCGCGCTCTGAGGGCGGCCACCTTGCTGCGCAGACGCGCAGAGCGCGCCGGTAGGCGCGCCCTGTTCGTCAAGTTCAGTGGCAGGTTCTAAACGATGCCCCGTGCCCGCACGACATCGGGCGGGGTCGCTTCCTCGACCAAGGCGGCGATCGCCTCGGCGGTCGTCATCACCTTCTGGCCGTCGCTGCCGAGCCGGCGGACGGAGACCGAATGCGTCTCGGCCTCCTTCTTGCCGACCACGAGCAGTGCCGGGATCTTGGCCAGCGAGTGCTCGCGGACCTTGTAGTTGATCTTCTCGTTGCGCAGGTCGATCTCGACCCGAAGCCCCGCGCGCCGGGCCTGCTCCAGGACCTGCTTGGCGTACTCGTCGCCCTCGGAGGTGATGGTCGTGACCACGGCCTGCACCGGCGAGAGCCAGAGCGGGAAATTGCCGGCATAGTGCTCGATCAGGATGCCGATATAGCGCTCCATCGAGCCGCAGATCGCGCGATGCACCATCACCGGCGGTTTCTTGCCGCCGTCATGGTCGATGTAGAACGCACCGAACCGCTCCGGCAGGTTGAAGTCCACCTGCGTGGTGCCGCACTGCCAGTCGCGGCCGATGGCGTCGCGCAGCACGTATTCGAACTTCGGCCCGTAGAACGCGCCTTCGCCCGGGTTGATCTCGGTCTTGATGTGGTTGTTCTGCGACTGGATCTCGCGCAGCACCGTCGCCATCACGCGCTCGGCGTGATCCCACATCGCATCCGTGCCGACGCGCTTGTCGGGTCGGGTCGACAGTTTCACGGTGAGATCGCCGGTGAAGCCGAAATCCGCGTAAGTCGACAGGATGAGATCGTTGATCTTCAGGCATTCCTCGGCGAGCTGGTCCTCGGTGCAGAAGATGTGCGCATCGTCCTGGGTGAAGCCGCGCACGCGCATCAGGCCGTGCATGGCGCCGGATGGCTCATAGCGATGCACCACGCCGAACTCGGCGAGCCGCAAGGGCAGGTCGCGGTAGCTCTTGAGGCCGTGCTTGAAGATCTGCACATGGCCCGGGCAGTTCATCGGTTTCAGAGCGAACCAGCGCTTGTCCTCGGCCTCGTCGCCGGCCGACTGCGCCGCGAACATGTTTTCGCGGTACCAGCCCCAATGGCCCGAGGTCTCCCACAGGACCTTGTCGAGGATCTGCGGCGCGTTGACCTCGCTGTAGTCGCCGGTCAGGCGGCGGCGCATATAGGCGATCAGCTGCTGGAAGATGGTCCAGCCCTTCGGATGCCAGAACACGACGCCCGGACCTTCCTCCTGGAAATGGAAGAGGTCGAGCTCGCGCCCGAGCTTGCGATGGTCGCGCTTTTCGGCCTCCTCGATCTGCTTGAGGTAGGCGTCGAGGTCCTCTTGCTTGGCGAAGGCGGTGCCGTAGATGCGGGTCAGCATCGGGTTGTTGGAATCGCCGCGCCAATAGGCGCCGGCCACCTTCATCAGCTTGAAGGCATTGCCGACCTTGCCGGTCGAGGTCATATGCGGGCCGCGGCACAGATCGAACCAGTCGCCCTGGTAGTAGATCTTGATCGGCTCGTTGCCGGGAATGGCGTCGACCAGCTCGACCTTGAACGCCTCGCCCTTGTCGCGGAACACCTGCTTGGTCTTTTCGCGATCCCAAACCTCTTTCGTGAAGGGTTTGTCGCGCGCGATGATCTCGCGCATCTTCTTCTCGATCGCGGCAAAGTCTTCCGGCGTGAACGGCTCGTTGCGGAAGAAGTCGTAATAGAAGCCGTTCTCGATCACCGGACCGATGGTGACCTGGGTGCCCGGCCACAGCGTCTGCACGGCTTCGGCGAGCACGTGCGCGCAGTCGTGGCGGATCAGCTCCAGCGCGCGCGGATCGTCGCGGTTGATCAGCTCGATCTTGGCATCGGCTTCGATGGGATCGTCGAGGTCGGCGACCACGCCGTCGAGCGCCATCGCGACCGTGCGCTTGGCCAGCGACGGCGAGATGCCCTTGGCGATCTCGAGGCCGGTGATGCTCTTGTCGTATTCGCGCCGGGCGCCGTCGGGGAAGGTGAGGGTGACTTTGGCTGCGGGGGTCACGGGCTTCAGATTCGAGAGGCTGTACTGGAAGCCGGATTCGGATTTGGGCTGGTCGGTCATTGCTTTTCTCCTGAAGCTCACTCCTGCGAACGAGCGCAGGTAAGCGGGAACGAGCGATATATCAGGCGATTCGGCCTGCGCAATCCGGCATTTCCAAGAAAGTGGCACGCAAAAGCTGCGGCCTTGCACCAACTATTTCGGGCAGCGGCCTTTAACAGGCGGCAAGCCGGGTCTACATGCAGTTGCATGCAAAAATCCCCCGCCGCCGGCCGTTTCGCGCCAACCGCCCTCATGCTCGGCAATCTCGTCACCGGCTGCTCGGTGCTGGCGCCGGCGGGGATGCTGCCGGAATTGTCGGCGGGGCTCGGCATCAGCATCCACGCGGCCGGGCTCCTGATCACCTTCGGCGCGATCACGCTGTGCATCGGCTCGCCGCTGACGGCCTGGCTCACGAGCCGCATCGAACGGCGGACGCTGCTTGCGACCACGCTGGCGGTGCTCGCCTTCGGCAATCTCGCCTCGGCGTTCGCGCCCGACTATGCGAGCCTCCTCGTCATCCGCCTGGTGATGCTCGCGGTCGGCGCGCTCTATACGCCGCAGGCGGCCGGCACGGCGGCGCTGATCGTGCCGGCGGAGCGGCGCGGCAGCACGATTGCCTATATCTTTCTCGGCTGGTCGCTGGCGGCCGCCGTCGGCCTGCCGCTGATCACCTTCATGGCCAGCCGCTACGGCTGGCGCGCGGCCTATGGCGGGATCGGCGCGCTCGGCTGCATCAGCTTCTTGTTGTTGCTGCTGCGCCTGCCTGCCGGACTGAAGGGCACGCCGGTGGACCTGAAGACCTGGAGCGCGGTCGGCCGCGACAGGACGGTTCTGCTGCTGCTTGCGATCACCATGCTGCAAATGTCCGGGCAGTTCGTGGTGTTCACCTTCATGGGCCCGCTGCTCAAGAAGCTGACCGGGGCGGGGCCGGACGCAATCGGCATGGTGTTCGGCATCTACGGCCTCTGCGGTTTCCTCGGCGTCGTGATCGCGACCCGCATCGTCGATACCTGGGGTCCCTATCGCACCTCGCTGCTGTTCACCTGCCTGCTGCTTGCGGGCATTGCGGGCTGGGCGCTCGGCGCCGGCACGTTCGTCCTGATGGCAGGTGCCGTCGCGATCTGGGGCCTCGGCTTTGCCTCGACCAATTCGATGCAGCAGGTGCGGCTGGTTGCGGCCGCGCCGCCGCTTGCGTCCGCCACCGTCGCGCTCAACACCTCCGTCCTCTATATCGGCCAGGCGGTCGGCTCCGCCATCGGCGGGCTGCTGTTCGCCCACGAGCTCCTGCACCCGCTCGGCTTCGTTGCGGTCGGCTTCGTCGTGCTGGCGCTGGTGCTGGTGATCCTGACCCGGCCCGGGCCGGCTGCCGCGGCCTGAACCTGCGTTTTCGTGCGTGCAAGGTGCTTGGCAAACCGCGCGCGGGAGCGCTAGAAGGCCGGTCATGGGGACCAAAGAGAGTTGACTGAGATGAGGATGATTCTGGCGGTTGCCGCGGTGCTCTATTCAGCCTCCGCGTTTGCGCAAGCCGACAAGCCACCGATGGTGGGGGACAAGCCCTTGGTGCAGGTCAAGCCCAAGGGGACCAAAGCGGGGACCAAGGAGGCAGCGGCCAAGCCGGCCGCAGCGCCGAAGGGCAAGCCGCAATCGATCGCCGCACGGCTCCAGGCCTGCCTCGATCTCGATGACGGCACCAAGGACCGCCTCAATTGCTACGACGCGGTGATCCCGCCGGCGCCGAAGCCGAAGCCGGCGAAGGCCAAGGGCTACGCCGATTGCCGTTTCTTCAAGGAAGAGGACGAGCGGCTGGCCTGCTTCAACGGTTTTGCCGAGAGCATTCCGAAGCTGCCCAAGACCTAAGGTCAAGACGCCGGACGGCTAGTCGCTGATCCGGCTCAGCACCGCCCTGAAGGCAACGCCCGGCGCTTGCAGCGCGTTGCCTTCGAATTCCGCCGCGTCGCCGTCCTCGCGGCCGGTGAGCGTCAGCGTGATCCGGTCGATGCCGAACAGCCCCTTGAAGGACGGGTCGTCGTTGTAGCGCTGGGTCGAGATCTTGACCTTGATCGCGTCGCCTTCGCCCGTATAGGTGCCCATGAAGGCGAAGGCGGAATTGCCGCCGCGCATCTTGCCATCCATCACATAAAGGACGCCGCACCCGGTTCCGTGAACCGTGTGGAAGTCGACCTTGTACAGTCCCTGACGCACGACCTGTCCCCGCAGAAATTCCAAATCCAACCTGGCCGGCAAACTATGATCGTTGCCAGCGGAAACAATCCGGTGGCTCACGGGGATGTCGGCCATCAACATCACATTTTGATCATGGCTTGAGAGAATTGCAGGCAGCGCACGGAAATACCGGCTGGCGCAATATCGGGACTATCGGTTCGATGCCGATGGAGTGGTCGCCGCCACGCGCGTCAGCGCCAGCGCCGGCGTCGCCGACATCTTCACCAGCACGTCCTTGAGCGGATACTGCGTCCACGCGCGGTTCACGTAGTCGCGATGGGTGATGCCGTCGCCGGTTTCGACGAACACCACGCTGCCGGGACGCAACGGGCCGTCCATGTCCTCGGAGACGCTGATGCCCTTCTGCCTGAGCATACTCATCAGCTCGCGGTCGCGCCGCGCCGTGTAGTGAGTGTACGAGCTGACGAAGAAGCCCGAGCGGTGGCTCGCGATCCAGGAGGCGAACTTGTCCATTTCGCCATAGACGGCGTCGAGCAGCACGACGCCGCGAACGCGGTCGCTGATGCCGCCGACCTCGAGGCTCCAGGCCGTCGGCAGGAAGCCGCCGCTATAGCCGACTATGACGATCGGCATGTTGGCGAACGCGCGCGCGCTGTTGGGATCGCCGGTGAGGCGGGCGAGGTGGCTAGCCGATTCATCCATGAAGCGCTTGAGGCCGCCCGCCTGCCAGAATTTTCCGGCGCTGGAATCGGCGGCGTCGACGGCCATCTGCGGCGCAAGCAGGATGGCATTGGCGCCGGAATCGGTGATCTGCTGCGGCACCAGCTGCCGGTCGCGCACATCGCGCTCGAGCGTCGCGCCATTGCCGTGGAAGAACACCACGATCACGCCCGGCTTGCGGGCGTCGAAATGCTCGGGGACGTGCACCAGCACGCGGCTGTCGCTGTAGGTCTCGTCCTGCCAGTAGACGCGCCCCGAATAGCTGCGGTGGCCGCGGCGGTCACCCTTGGAGATGTTGAGGAACGGCGCGTCGGAGGCAGGGTTGTTGCCGAAATAGGGGAAGGCCGACGACTTCATGCTGACGAGCGTCGTCAGGTCTTCGCGGGGCGGACGCTGGTAGGGCGCCTGCGGTGCGAGCGAAGCGACCTTGTAGGGTGCCTGCTCCGGCTGCGGCTGCTGCTGTACGGCGCGCTTGGGCGAGAAGTCCGACATCTGCCGTTGCAGGAAGCTCTCGCCTACCGAGGGGAAGCGCTCCTTGAACTGCGGGGCAGGGAAGCGATCCTCGAACGTGTCGCCGCTCGCAACTTGCGGATTGGTCTTGGCGACGACCTGGACATTGGCCTGCGAGTTGGCTGCGAGCGCCGCCGGATTCGGCGCCTGGCCGCATTGAACCAGCGTGAGCGACAGCGGCACCAAGGCTGAGATCAGGCCGATCCGGAGCGCACGACCGCGCCGATCGGACGCGCGTCCGATCGGCACGAATGTCAGCTCTCGTTTTCGGAACGGCCCCGACCATCCACCCATGACCCCAAGTCATGACCACAAGCCCAGCGGCAATCTTGAGATAATTGAGCCGACTGGCGTTTAGGTGACGTTAAGTGTCCGGAGAAACTTCCCCACATCCGGAACGCTCAAAAGGACCACGCAATCGTGTCGTGATTGTGGGGATCGGAAACGGGATTCTCCGGTGTTTGCGCAGCTTTATCGCCTAGGACCGTGCTAAGAAGGTGCCTTGATACCTATTTCCCTTGCCTCATTTAACCCTTGTTAACCCTGCTTGAATTGACTGGATCAAACTGCACGATGCTTCCCACGAGACGTGAGGCCTGAGGTTAAGGACCCCGATGACGGCATCAGATGCGGGTACTGCGCCCTGGACTGGCCGGTTGACCGGAAGAGGGGCGGGTGTCTCCGTTCTGGTCGCAACCGCCATCGTCGTTGCCGACATGATCGGGGTCGGCGTCTTCACCAGCCTCGGCTTCCAGGTCAAGGACATCCCGTCCGGCTTCTCGATCCTGCTGCTGTGGAGCGTCGGCGGCATCGTCGCACTGTGCGGGGTGTTCTCCTACAGCGAGCTCGGCGCGATGTTTCCGCGCTCGAGCGGCGAATACAATTTCCTCGGCCGTGCCTATCATCCCGCCTTCGGCTTTCTCGCCGGCTGGGTCTCGGCGACGGTCGGCTTTGCCGCGCCGGTTGCACTCGCCGCGATGGCCTTCGGCGAATATGCCAAGTCGGTCGTCCCCGACCTGCCGCCGATCCCGCTCGCCATCGGCGTGGTGTGGCTGGTCTCGCTCGTGCAACTGACCGGCGTCAGGCACTCCTCGACCTTCCAGCTGATCTCGACCATCCTGAAGGTCGTGCTGATCGTCGCCTTCCTGGTCGCCGGCTTCATCATCGGCGTGCCGCAGCCGATCGCCTTCACGCCGCAGCCGGGCGACCTCGCGCATATCGTCAGCGCGCCCTTCGCGATCGGCCTCGTCTTCGTGATGTACTCGTTCTCGGGCTGGAATGCGGCGACCTATATCATCGGCGAGATGAACATGCCGCAGCAGAACCTGCCGCGCGCGCTGCTCGCGGGCACGCTGATCGTGCTCGTGCTGTATGTCGCATTGAATGCGGTGTTTCTCTACTCCACGCCGGTCGGCGCGCTCGCCGGCCAGCTCGATGTCGCCAGTGTCGCCGGCAGCGCCATCTTCGGCAGCCTCGGCGGCCGGATCGTCGGCGCCATGATCTGCGTCGGCCTGATCTCCTCGATCAGCGCGATGATGTGGATCGGTCCGCGCGTGATGATGACGATGGGGGAGGACATTCCGGCGCTGCGCGTGTTCTCGCGCAAGTCGACGAGCGGCGCGCCGGCCTATGCCATCCTGTTTCAGCTCGCGGTCGCGACCCTGCTGCTGTTCACGCGCAGTTTCGAGGCGGTGCTCGACTTCATCCAGTTCGCGCTCTTGTTCTGCTCGTTCTTCACGGTCGCCGGCGTGATCAAGCTGCGCATCACCGATCCTGACCTGCCGCGGCCCTATCGCGCCTGGGGATACCCCTTCACCCCCCTCGTTTTCCTGCTCGTGACCGCGTTCATGATGTACTACCTCTTGACCGAGCGGCCGGTGCAGTCGCTGTCGGGGATGCTCGTCATGCTCTCGGGCCTGTTGATTTATGCTGTTTTCCGCAGGCGGCCGGTCGCCGCTGGCACGTCACACAATCGCGAATAGACATGTTTCGACCCTTGAGAATTGCGGCCGTCGCTGTTGCCCTCCTGGCTGCGGCCGTCTCGTCCGTGCGGGCCGCCGACGTCACCTTCGACGACACCGCGCGCTTCCTTGCGGGCATGCAGCCATCGGCGGACTCGCCGCTAACGGCGCTCACCAAAGACCCGTCCTGGCAGCATCACGCAAAATTCTTCGACGGCGCCTTTGCCCAGCTCGAGCAGCGGCAGCTCTCGAAGATCCGCACCTGGTCCGACGTCAACCTGGCCGCGCCCAGGCCGACCATGTTCTACATGTTCAGCGGCCCGGACTTCCTCTACGCCGACGCCTTCTATTCCAAGGCCAGCACCTACGTGCTCGGTGCGCTGGAGCCGGTTGGCGCCGTGCCCGACCTGACGCGGGTGCCGCGCGGTTCGGTCGGCGCCGCGCTCTACAATGTCGAACGCTCGCTCGGCTCGATCCTGAGTTTCTCCTTCTTCATCACCAAGCAGATGAAGGTCGACCTGCACGCCAACCAGGTCAACGGCACCTTGCCGATCCTCTATGTCTTCCTCGCCCGCTCCGGCAAGACCATCCGCAACGTCGAGATGATTGCGCTCGACGACAAGGGCGGGATTCACGCGGGCAACGACAATCCGGGACCGAACGCGACGCGCGGCGTCCGCATCACCTTCGCCGGCAGCGATGGCGAAGTGCGCACGCTGTATTATTTCTCCACCGATCTCTCCAATCCCGGCGCGCGCGCGGCTGGATTCCTGAAGTTCTGCGAGACGCTCGGGCCCGGCAACAGCCTGCTCAAGAGCGCGTCCTATCTCTTGCACTCTGGCAACTTCACCGTCGTCCGCGACTGGCTACTGGCCAACAGCGCCACCATCATCCAGGACGATTCCGGCATTCCGCTCGCGAACTACAATGCGCGGCAATGGCGGTTCTTCCCGTTCGGCCGCTACCTCGGACCGATCGCCGAATTCCCCGGCCGTTACCAGGAGCGCTATGCCGAACTGTTCGCGCGGGCCCAGCCGATCGATTTCGGCGTCGGTTATCGCTGGCGCACGCATGAATCGAATCTGCTGCTGTCGGTGAAGGTGCCGGGAAGCGACACCGCGCCGGGGGCGGAGACCACCTCGTCCGCTGAACCGACGCCAAAGCCACCGCGCCCGAAGCGGCCGCGTCCGCCCGAATCCGTCCCGCCGTCCGGGCGTTTCTTCTGGTTCCGCTAGGCTATTTGCCGAAGTCCGGGGTTACGTCGTCGCATTCTGGGCGACGACGACCAGAACCTCCGCCTTCTGCCGGCCGAGGCTCCGGACCTCGTGCGGCGTCTCGCCCGAAAAATACAGACAATCGCCCTTGCCGAGGACGAGCTCTTCGCCGTCGAGCTTGATCGCAATTTTCCCGTTGATCACGAAGAGCAGCTCCTCGCCGGCATGCGAGGCGCGCGTCGCCGATTTGTGCGGCGGGCTGAGGAGGAACGGCTCCATCATCTTGCGGGTGCGGCCGGTTGCCAGCGGCACCACGCCAAAGGTGTCCTGGAATAGCGGGACATTGCCGCCTTCGCGGCGGAACAGCGTGTAGCGCGGCGCGGGCTCGGCGTTCGGGTCGAAGAAGTTCGCGACGTTGACCTCGAGGGCGGCGGCCATCCGCAGCAGCGCGGCGAGCGAAGGGATCTTGAGGTTGCGCTCGACCAGCGAAATGTAGCCGCGCGTGAGGTCGCTCTGCCTGGCAAGCTGGTCCAGCGTCAGGCCCTTGGCAATCCGCGCCTGGCGGATATTGGCCCCGACCGCTGTCGCTTTGCTGACGTCAAGCACGCATGAGTCTCCTGAACTGCTGATGCTTCTTTTGCATCAGATGCTGCCGAACTGCCAGCCCGGTGGCGCGCGCGGGGCAGTTCCGGGGCGCGTGCACGTGTATTCCAAAGGAAAACTATCGCGCAGAAATTTCGAGCAGCGCCGCGGATATTGTGGGCAGGCGAGCTGGTATATCGCGAAAATCAGCCGAATAATGGTGCAATTGATGCGCTCTGCCGCGATCGGCGGCATTTGCCGCATTCCGTGCCATTGATTTCCATTAGTAAACATGATCGATTTTACCGCCGCGGCTGCCGATGGGCTCCGCGACAGAACCAACTGCTTTTCCCAGGCGCCGGTACCTTTTGGAGAGATCGATGACCGTGGCAGACGACGTAACCCTGAGCGTAGCGCCGGACGAGGCGGCGAGCTTGCGACGGATCGTGTGGTCGAGCGTGATCGGCACCGCGGTCGAATGGTACGATTTCCTCATCTACGGCACGGCGACCGCGCTGGTGCTCAACAAGGTCTTCTTCGCGGCCGGCAATCCCACGCTCGCCACCATCGCCGCCTTCGGCACCTACGCGGTCGGCTTTTTGGCGCGGCCGCTGGGCGCTGCGATCTTCGGTCATTACGGCGACCGGGTCGGCCGCAAGGCGATGCTCGCGATCACGATCATGGTGATGGGCATCGGCACCTTCCTGATCGGCTTGCTTCCGACCTATCAGCAGATCGGCATCGCCGCGCCGCTGCTCCTGATCGGCCTGCGTTTCCTCCAGGGCATCGGCCTCGGCGGCGAGTGGGGCGGGGCGGTGCTGATGGTGGTGGAGAACTGCCCGACCCACCGCCGCGGCCTGCTCGGCAGCATGGTGCAGGTCGGCAATCCCATCGGCAATCTCGCCGCGATCGGCATGTTTGCGCTGGTGGCGAGCCTGCCGGAAAGCGACTTCATGGCTTACGGCTGGCGCATTCCGTTCCTGATCTCGATCCTCCTGGTCGGCGTCGGGCTCTACATCCGCCTCAACATGGAAGAGACCGCGGCCTTCCGTCAGGTCCAGGCCAAGAAGGACGTCGCAAGCATGCCGCTGGTCGAGATCTTCAGGCATCACCGCAGGCCGTTCTTCACCGCGGTTGGTCTGAAGATCTCCGAGATCGCCTATGCCAGCATCGGCGGGGTGTTCGTGATGTCCTACGCCACGGCCAATCTCGGCCTGTCGCGCACGGTGGTGCTGAACGGCGCGTTCGCCGCATCGCTGGTCGCGCTGCTCGCCATTCCCTTGTTCGGCTGGCTGTCCGACCTCGTCGGCCGCAAGACGATGTTCTACGCGAGCTGCCTGTTCTCGGCGCTGTTTGCCTTTCCGCTGTTCTGGCTGCTCAACACCCGCGATCCCGCCGTCGTCATCTGCACCATCGTGGTCGCGATCACCTTCGGCCAGATGGTGATGTTCGGCATCGGCGCGCCCTGGTACTCCGAGCTGTTCTCCGCGCGGCTGCGTTACAGCGGCGCCTCGCTCGGATTTCAGGTCGGCGCGGCCCTGAGCGGCGGGTTGACGCCGCTGATCGCGGCGTCGCTGATGGCCTGGAGCGGCGGCGCAACCTGGCCGGTCTCGCTGCTGCTGATCGCCTGCGCGGCCATCACGGCAACTGCGACCACGTTCGCGCCGGAAATGGCGAACAAGGAACTGACCTGATCCCGCGGCGCGCCGCTGCCGGCGGCGCGCCAACGCCTCTCACAAGGATTTTGTCATGCTCGACACCATCAGCGCCGGCTCGGCGCAGACGACAGCGCAGCTCGGCTGGACCGGCGTGGTGCGCTTCCTCCATCTCGCCCCGCGTGCGTTCCTGCCGATGCGCGCAGCGGAAACGATCACGCTCGTCGCAGGCCGGGGGATCGACGGCGACCGCTACATGATCGGCAACGAGGAGGGGTTTTATTCGCACAAGCCGGAAGAAGGCCGGCAGGTCACCCTGTTCGAGCTCGAGACGCTGGTCGCGCTCAAGCGTGACGCCGGCATCGAGCTCGGCCCGGAGGAGCATCGGCGCAACGTCACGGTCGAAGGCGTGCCGCTGAACCATCTGGTCGGCCGCCGCTTCTGGCTCGGGGAAACCCTGCTGGAGGCAACCCGGCTGTCGGTGCCGTGCCGGCATATCGAGGAGATCACCGGCAAGGCGATCTTCGATCCCCTCATCAATCGCTCCGGCCTGAACTGCAAGATCCTGCAAGGCGGCGTCGTCAAGGTCGGCGATACCGTGCGGAACGCGGCATGAACGTGCGTCCGATCACGACGATCAAGACGATCGTCACCGGCATCGAGGAGGCGGGGGCAGGCACAAAACTGTTCACGCTGGCCGATCCCGATCGCTGGGAGCTGCCGCCCTTCAAGCCCGGCGCGCATATCGACCTGCATCTGCCGAACGGACTTGTCCGCACCTACTCACTGTGCAACGAGCCCGCCGACAATGCGCGCTATGTTGTTGCGGTCAAGCGTGAGGCTGATGGGCGTGGCGGTTCGCGCGCGCTTCACGATGAGGTCGGTATTGGCGACGTGATCGGCGTCTCGTTGCCGCGCGGCGGGCTCGATCCCGGTGCAGGCATTGCGCGCCATGTGTTCATGGCGGGCGGCATCGGCGTGACGCCGTTCCTGTCGATGGCGCGGCACCTCGTGCAGACGGGCGATGCCGGCTTCGTGCTGCATCTGATCGTGCGCGAGGAGGTGCCGCTCGCCGCGCATCTCGCGCCACTGATCGAAGCGGGCCGTGTCGTCGTGCATTGCACGTCCCGGGCCGGGCGTCCTGATCTCGCTGCGCTCATCGGGGAGGGCGGGGCGGACACGCTGGTCGCCTGTTGCGGGCCGGAAGGCATGACTGAGGATTTCGAGCGGGTCACCGCGGGCTGGCCAGCCGCCAATGTCCATATCGAGCGTTTCGTCGTGCCGCCGCCGGTCATCGATCCCGACACAAAGCCCTTCACGCTGTCACTGGCGCGCTCGGGCGCCGAGATCCAGGTCCGCGCCGGCCAGACCATGCTGGCCGCGTTGCAGGAAGGAGGCATCGACATCGCAACCTCCTGCTGCGGGGGCATCTGCGGCGCCTGCAAGGTCGGATGGATCGAGGGCAAGCCCGTGCACCGCGACCGCATCCTGTCGCCATATGAGCGCGAGCGCTATCTCATGGTTTGCGTCGCCGGATCAGACGCGGAGCGGCTGGTGCTGGATCTCTGAGCTACCAGTGCACACTCTGGCTCGGCACGATGAACGCCGTGTTGCTGGGCGGCGTGGCCAAGCTCGTCGCCAGATACCAGCCCGAGCCGAGCACGAGCGCCAGCAGGGCGACCATGGCGAGCACATCGATTGTTCTTGGATCGTGCCCCCTTGGACTGAATTTGGGATGCGGACCAAGTCTGAAGTGAAGATGAGGGCTGATTTTCCAGCGCATTGTTGTTTCCTCCCGCGGGAGCATCAAAACAACGCGAGGAGAAAGTTCCGGTTCCACTCAGGGCAGCGATGCGCAAAGCATCGCAACAAACTTAGGGTGCGTTGACGCCGCGCCAGCGGCCGTAGCGCCAGGGCAGATACCAGCGTGCGTCTTGCGGCGCGGCGAGGGGCACGTTGTCGATGCCCGACGTGCCGAACGGATTGCAGCGAAGCAGGCGCGCGAGCGTCATCCAGCCACCGGCCCAGAGCCCGAAACGTTCGATCGCCTCGTCGCCGTAGACGGAGCAGGTCGGCAAATGCCGGCAGTTGTAGCCGACCAGCGGCGAGAGTGTATGGCGGTAGAGCCAGATCAGCGCGCGACCGAATCTGCGCGGGAGGCGAAGCGCGCCCTCGACGGGAGTGGAACAATGCTCGCAGGCTGAATGCTTCATGTGCGCTTTGCTGCGACGTTAAGCGAGGTGTTGCGCGGTTCCCGAGCAGGGAACAGCAAGCTGTTGTTTGCGCGCCATATTTTACGTGCTTTTTGGGAGCAGTGCAGCAAGTACCTGTGGACGATCTGTATTCCCCCGGATACCATTTTTATGACGCCCGCGTGTAGAAACATACGCCTGTATGATGGACTCAGAGGGCGCTACCGGGGATTGTTGGGGGACCTTTGGGGCTTGGGGAAGGAACCAGATTGAGACTTCTGAACTCCCTTGAACGTCGCGGCTGGTTGGTGCTTGGGGCCGCCGCATTCGGCATCGCCCTGACCGGAGCTGTCGCTACGACCGGCACCAAGGCTCACGCCGGCGCGGCCCTCGAAGAGCGCAAGCTGCCGATGAAGTTCAGCTGGGTCGCCTGCGAGCCGAACTGCCGCGGCTGGGTCAGTGCGGTTGGCATCATCACCGCCGATACGCCCAAGGACTTTGAGGAGTTTTCGCGCGGGCGCCAGCTCGGCGGCGCCACTGTCGTGCTCGATTCCAGCGGCGGTTCCGTCAACGACGCGATCACGCTCGGCAGGCGCTTCCGCAATCTCGGGCTTTTGACCACGGTCGGCATCAGCGTTCAGAACCGTGGCGGGCAGTCGGCCCGTCCGGCGGTCGCGCCCGAGGCCTATTGCGAATCCATGTGCGTGTTCCTGTTGCTGGCCGGCAAGAAGCGCTACGTGCCGGACGCCGCCCATGTCCGGGTCCACCAGATCTGGATGGGCGATCGCGCCGACGATGCCAAGGCGGCGAGCTACAGCGCGCAGGACCTGATGATCGTGGAACGCGACATCGGCCGGCTCGCCAAATACACCTTCGACATGGGCGGCGCCGGCGATCTTTTGTCGCTCGCGCTCAGCGTCCCGCCCTGGGAAGATCTGCATGAGCTGGACACCGGAGAGCTCAAGCTCACCAATCTCGTGACGACGGATCTGGTGGCCGACGTGCTGCCGCATGTGGACGTCACAGCGCCGGCCATGGCGGAGCTGGCGCCGAAGACGCAGGCCAGGTTCGGTGTGGAACCGGAGCAGCCGGCCAAGTCGACCAAGACGGCGGAAGCCGTGGTGCCGACGGGTGGGGTGGCGACGCCGAGCGCGGCCTCGCCGAAGTAGGATCTTAAATCTTGGCAGTCATTCCGGGGCGCGCGTAGCGCGAACCCGGAATCTCGCGCTGTAATCTCCGGATTCCGGGATCGTCGCTTTGCGACGCCCCGGAATGACGCGGGCGGTTCAGCCCTGCGCCGTTGCCGGCTGCTTCGCCTTGGCCTCGATCTGACCGATGGCATCGACGACGGCATCGAAGGTCAGGAGCGTCGAGGCATGTCGCGCCTTGTAGTCGCGCACCGGCTCGAGGAACTTGATCTCTTCCCATTTGCCTTCAGGAGGCGCGCCGTTCTCCTTGAGCATCTTGCGAACGGTTTCGCGTAACTCACGGAGTTCGCTCGCAGTCGAGCCGACGACGTGACTTGCCATGATGGATGAGGAGGCCTGTCCGAGCGCACAGGCCTTCACGTCATGGGCGAAGTCGGTGACGGTGTCGCCGTCCATCTTGAGATCGACCTTCACGGTCGAGCCGCACAATTTGGAGTGGGCAGTCGCGGTGGCATCGGGGGCGGACAGCCGCCCGAGGCGCGGAATATTCCCGGCCAACTCGATGATCCGCTTGTTATAAATGTCGTTCAGCATGTGATGGAGTCCAACACTTCCGCACCGGATCGGCCTTGGCGGGCGCCGTCCAGGGTCCTATATAGGGTCGGAACGGGTGGAAAAACAGTCCAGCGGCCCGGCAGTGGTGATCCAGGACCACGCGGGCGACGTCAGAGATTGCGGACCTTTTTCGCCAAAACTGTAGTCTTCAGGCGTCCGGCGGCTTGCCGCCCCGTCTGCCGGTGACACTCCGGCCGCAAGGCCGTCGAACGGAGTCGATATGGACGCTACGATCAAATCCATCCGCCCGAGCAAGCCCTCCGACCGGCAGCCTGAGAGCCGCCCGGCCGAGCTTGACCCAGCCGAATTCCTCGCGGCCGCCGTCCGCGCCGACCAGCCGCGCCCCGCGCGCGCGCAGGCCGAAGCGGCGGTGAAGACGCTGCTGGCCTATATCGGCGAGAACACCGAGCGCGAGGGTCTCTTGGACACGCCGCGCCGCGTGGTCGAGGCCTTCGACGAGCTCTATCAGGGCTACCACCAATGCCCGGCCGAGGTGCTCGACCGCACCTTTGGCGAGACCGCCGGCTATGACGACTTCGTGCTGGTGCGCGATATCGAGTTCACCTCGCAGTGCGAGCACCACATGATGCCGTTCTACGGCAAGGCGCACATCGCCTATACGCCGGTGGAGCGCGTCGTCGGCCTGTCGAAGCTTGCCCGCCTGACGGATATCTTCGCCCGCAGGCTCCAGACCCAGGAGCATCTGACGGCGCAGATTGCCGCGGCCATCGACGAGGTCCTGAAGCCCCGCGGCGTTGCCGTGCTGATCGAGGCCGAGCATACCTGCATGTCGGTGCGCGGCGTCGCCAAGCATGGCGCTTCCACGTTCACCAGCCGCTTTACCGGCATGTTCCGCGACAATCCGGCGGAGCAGGCCCGTTTCCTGTCCCTGGTGCGAGGCACGCGCTGACCTCGCGAGTTGACTGGCGAGGTTCCTGTGTCCGCTCACTCCCATGAGATCGAGGAAGGGATATCCTTCCAGCCGCGCTTCGACGCAAGCGGCCTCGTGACATGCGTGGCGACCGACGTCGCCACCGGCGACGTGCTCATGGTCGCCCACATGAACGACGAGGCACTGCGCAAGACGATCGCGACCGGCGAGGCCTGGTACTTCAGCCGCTCGCGCAATGCCTTGTGGCGAAAAGGTGAGACATCGGGTCAGACCCAGCGCGTGGTCGAGATGCGTACCGATTGCGACCAGGACGCGGTCTGGATCCGCGTCGAGCAGATCGGCGCGGCCTGCCACACCGGCCGCCGGTCCTGCTTCTACCGCAAGGTCGAGGCCGAGGACGGGGGAGCGAAACTGGTCTTTGTCGACGCCGACAGGCTGTTCGATCCGGACGCGGTCTACAAGAAGTAGCCCCTCTGTCATTCCGGGGCGTGCGCAGCACGAACCCGGAATCCATCGTGCGGCATCACGCGGGGTTGGATCGATTCCGGGCTCATCGCTTCGCGATGCCCCGGAATGACTCGGGGAGGGGGGCGATCCCCGAATTAACCCCGCATTAACCATACCTGTCTCACGGTGAGACGACAGGACGCCGAATTGCCGGCGTCGCTCAACGCCGCGCGGGGCGGGCACTTCATCATGTCGGTCGACAATTCCAGTGCCTCTCAGACGGCGGTTCTCGATCCGTCGCGGGCGCGTGTCGCCGGTGCGATCAAGCAGGCCTCGAACGTCAGTGGCGTCAGCTTCCAATACATGCTGACCACCGCAAAGATGGAATCGGATTTCGATCCGACGGCGGGGGCCACGACATCGTCCGCGCACGGGCTTTACCAGTTCATCGACCAGACCTGGCTCGGCACGGTGAAGGAGGCGGGGACCCAGCTCGGCTATGGCAACTACGCCGACGCCATCACCAGGACTTCGTCGGGCACCTACACCGTCGACGATCCCGTGACGAAGCGGTCGATCATGAAGCTGCGCGACGACCCGGAGGCTGCCTCGAGCATGGCGGCGGCGCTGACGCAGTCGAACAGCTTCAAGCTCACCGGTCTGCTCGGCCGCAGGCCGTCCGACAGCGAACTCTACATGGCGCATTTCATGGGCGTCGGCGGCGCCGCAAAACTGATCGCCAATGCCGAGGACAATCCGCAAGCGGTCGGCGCGCGGCTGTTTCCCAACGCGGCATCCGCCAACCGTTCGATCTTCTACGCCAGGGATGGCCGCGCCCGTAGCGTCTCTGAAGTCTATTCGGTGCTGGACGCGCGCTATGCGAGCGCGGCAAATTCGAAGACCACGCGCAGCGCGATGGCGATGTATGGCGGCACGCCGTCGACGACGCAGGTCGCGAGTGCAAATGCCGTGCTGCCTACCACGCCGGTGATCGACAACGCCGCTTATCTCCAGACCTTTCCGGATGTGCGCGGCGTGACGCCGGTGAGCGCGACATCCTCGATGACGGTCGCGGACAACACGCCGATCACGCCGGCATTCCGTTCGATCTATCAGCCCGGCGACGCCACGCAGCCGGTCTCGACGACGGTGCAGAAATTGTGGGGCAACAACGCCTCGCTCACCTCGGTCGCGCCCGCGACCTCGGTCGCATCGGCGACGCCGGATGTGCGGCCGCCGCAGCCGCTCGATCTCTTCAGCGATCGCAGCGGCACGTTCTCGAGCTGACATTTCGCCTTTCGCGTCCGGGGCACGGATGCAGAGGCGCCTTGGTTCCCTTAACAAAACGTCAATAAAACCAGCCAGTTATGGTGAACGCTTTGTTAAGCGTCGTGGTTTATTTTGTGTTGCAGGTGACGAGCCGTCACCATTTTCGTTTGTTGTGTAAGCCGGAAGCAGCATGATTGTTCGGCAGTTCATCAATTGGATCAGGACGGCGCCCGCCGGCGAGCGGGCCGAGGCAACACGGGCACTGGCCCGGGCCTGGCTGATCTCAGACTTGTCCCATGACGATCGCGTCGCCGCCGAAGGCGCGCTTCTGATGCTGCTCGACGATCCCTCGCCGCTGGTGCGGCAGGCGATGGCCGAGGCTTTTGCGCGCAGCACGGATGCCCCGGCGGCGATCGTGCGGGCGCTGTCGGCGGACCAGCCGACCGTTGCGCTGCCCGTGCTCGAGCATTCTCCGCTGCTGATCGATGCGGACCTCGTCGACATCGTCGCAACCGGCAACGACGAGGTGCAGTGCGCGGTCGCGCGCCGCGTCGCGCTGCCGGTGTCGGTCTGCGCCGCGATCGCCGAAGTCGGCTGCGCAGCGGCAGCGCTCGAGCTGATCGAGAATCCCCACGCCGAGCTCGCGCCGTTCTCCTGGAACCGCATCGTCGACCGTCACGGCCATCTCGCCGCGATCCGCGAGGCGATGCTGGTGCTGGAGGATCTGCCGGCCGCAACGCGCGCGGCGCTGGTGGCAAAGCTCTCCGAGACGCTGGCGCAATTCGTCGTCGCGCGGAACTGGCTGAGTGCCGATCGCGCCGACCGCATCACCATCGAGGCGCGCGACCGCTCCACCATCAACATCGCGGCGCGCTCGCGCGGCGAGGACATGCAGGGGCTGGTGCATCATTTGCGCGTCACCGGCCAGCTGACCGCGGGCCTGATCCTGCGCGCGCTGCTGTCGAGCAATCTCGACCTGTTCGACGCCGCGCTGGCTGAACTCGCCGATTTGCCGCTGGCGCGCGTCACCGCGCTGCTGCACGACCGCGGCGGCAACAGCCTGCACGCGCTGCTCCGCCGCGCCGGGCTTCCCGAGGCGACGTTTGCGGCGTTCCAGGTGGCGCTCGATGCCTGCCACGAGCAGGGCTTCGTCGACAGCGACGACGGCGCGGTGCGGCTGCGCCGGCGCATGGTCGAGCGCGTGCTCACCCATTGCGAGACCGACCGCGGCGCCACCGAGCCGCTGATGGTCCTGCTCCGCCGCTTCGCCACCGAGTCTGCGCGCGAAGAGGCAAGGCTGTTCTGCGACGAGCTGGTCGCGGACGACACGGTCGATCCGGTTTATGACGATCTGATCGCGGCGTAACGAGACGCCGTAGGGTGGGCAAAGGCGCGTAGCGCGGTGCCCACCATCTCTCCACGCAGCTCATGTTGATTGGTGGGCACGCTTCGCTTTGCCCACCCTACGTTCTGGTCGTGTCGATGGAGCAGCCTGAGGCTCTGTCATTGCTTCGCTGCGCTCGCAATGACAAGACGCGAGAGTGTTTACTCCGCCGGCACGATGCTCGGCGCCAGGATCACCTCAAGGTGCTCGGGGCGGTCGCGGTTGACGTCGGCGAGGTAGTCGTCGGCGACCTTGCGCAGGCGCCGGCTGAGCTCGGCGGAGACGCTGATGCTGTCGAGCTTGGTGTTCTCGTGCACGATGGCCAGGATGGCGTTGATGTGGTGCGTGAACAGCTCGGCCGGCACCCTTTCGAGATCGGGCGCGTGCTCGATGACGCGGCACAGGCTCTCGGCGACTCCCGCCGCGGCCGGGTAGCCGAATGTCGCAGCGTCGCCCTTGATGTCGTGCGCGGCGCGGAACAGCTCGTCGCGCCTGTCCTTGGTGAAGCCGTCATGGCGGATGGCGACGTAGGCGGCGGACAGGCGGTTGACCTCTGTCGTCATCCAGTCCTTGAACTCGCCGGCGAGGCCGGCGAGCGCCTGCTCGGCGCGGCTGACCGGATCGTCCAGGTCCTTTTCTTCGACACGACGCAGAACCCTGCGCAGCGGATTGGGCTGCGTGATGATTTGATGCGTGGCGAAGGCCGTGACCTCGATGTCCTTTGCGCTGTTCTTCGCCATGATACCTGCCTCGCCTGAGACGTTGCGCTAGATGGTGGAGCGGGCCTTGTCGAGCAGCGAGGGCTGCTGCAGCACCTCGTGCTTTTCGCCGACACGGCGCTCGGGGCCCATATAGGCGGAGTTCGTGTTGCGGCGCCGGTCCGGACCGAAATAGGTCTTGGTCTTGATGAAGGGCCGGGGATTGGCGACCACGTTGAGGATGCGCTGATAGAGCCCCTTGGCCGAGATCGGCTTGGCCAGGAATTCGGTGACTCCGGCATCGCGCGCGACCGTGACGCGGCGCTTCTCGGAATGGCCGGTCAGCATGATGATCGGCGCGTAAGGATTGCCCTTGGATTCCGGCTGCCGGATCATCTGCGCGAGCTCGAGCCCGTCGAAGATCGGCATCGCCCAGTCGGTGATGACGATGTCGGGCACGTAGTGGCTGTACATTTCCAGCGCCGTGGCGCCGTCCTCGGCCTCGTAGACTTCGCGCGCGCCGAAGGAATGCAGCAGCGTCCGCAGGATGCGGCGCATGTGCGGATTGTCGTCGCAGACGAGGAAGCGCAGCTTGTTGAAATCGATGCGGAACATGACGCCTGGGCCAGAGCGGTCAACCTTCGTTAACCATATCGTGGCTGGGGTTAACGAAGGGTTGCGACCGGGCGTCCCAAAGCGCCGGTCAAGGCGCCGGGCAGGGGGCTCAGTACCCGAACTGCTCGCGCAAAATACGCTCTTCCAGGCTGTGGCCGGGGTCGAACAGCATGCGCATCGAGATGGTCTTGTCGGACAGCACCTCGACGCGGCGGACGTCGCGCACCTCATCGTGGTCGGCGACCGCGGCGACGGGGCGCTTGTCGCCCTCCAGCACCTCGATCACGACATAGGCCGTGTTGGGCAGCAGCGCGCCGCGCCAGCGGCGGGGGCGGAAGGCGCTGATCGGGGTCAGCGCCAGCAGCGCGGCGTTGATCGGCAGGATCGGTCCCTGGGCGGACAGGTTGTAGGCGGTCGAGCCTGCCGGTGTCGCCACCATGATGCCGTCGGCGATCAGCTCGGGCATCCGCTCGCGCTCGTCGATCAGGATCCGCAAGCGTGCCGCCTGGTAGGTCTGACGGAACAGCGCGACCTCGTTGATAGCGTGGTGCAGGTGGACGCGGTCGTTGACGTCGGTCGCGCGCATCAGCAGCGGATTGA
Source organism: Bradyrhizobium sp. USDA 3311 (assembly GCF_054062495.1). Lineage (NCBI taxonomy): Bacteria > Pseudomonadati > Pseudomonadota > Alphaproteobacteria > Hyphomicrobiales > Nitrobacteraceae > Bradyrhizobium > Bradyrhizobium sp. USDA 3311. The sequence continues at coordinate 5,004,559 of NZ_JBSSFI010000001.1, forward strand.
TCTCGGACTCCTGTGCCGCCTCGAGCCGCGCACGCAAATCGTGCGTCGAGTATTCGTTCATCAGGAAGCCGACCGTGCCGCGGTGCATGCCGTAGATCGGCTTTCCCGTGTGCATGTTCTGGTGCAGCGTCTGGAGCATCAACCCGTCGCCGCCGAGCGCGACCACGATGTCGGCTTCGTTCGGGTCGCAATTGCCATAGTCGCTGGTGAGCTGGCCGAAGGCGGCCTGCGCCTCGCTGCTCGGGCTGGCGACGAAGGCGATCCGGTCGTAGCGCGCTGGCTTGGTCATGGCTTCCGGGCAGGGCCGCTGGCTCGAGTAAGTTCCGCCGGGCTCGTCTATACACCCGGGCCTGCATTGTCGAGGATGACCGCCCTTCAAGGCAAACGGGCGGCTGCCGATTCGGGACGAAACCGGGTCGTTTCGAGCCCGATCGGCCTCCTTGGGCGCCCTCGAGTCCACAATCCCCCAAACCGTCGCAATTTTGCGCTAGGCTTTTGGCCTCGCCGGGCTCTCACAGCCGGCAGGGAGAACGATCATGACCACGAGTTTGCCGAGCCGCGCGATCCTGGTGCTGGCGGTGTCGGCCTTCGCGCTTGCGGGCCTTGCGCGTGCGGACGATCCGCCGCAGCCGCGATCTGAGACGGCGGCGCCGGCCGGACAGAAAGGCGGACGCGGCGGCGGCACGCAAAGCGCGCAGCAAGCTTCGCCGTCGGCCGCCGAGCCGCACCGTCTTCCCTCGGATTCGACCACGAAGCAGACGCTCGATCTGCCCGGTCGCACGCTCAACTTCGCCGCAACCGCCGGCTCGATCCGCGTGTTCGATGGCAAGGGCGAGCCGCTGGCCGACATCGCCTACACATCCTATGAGCTCGACGGTTCAGACCGCGCGACGCGTCCCGTGACGTTCCTGTTCAACGGCGGACCCGGCGCGTCCTCGGCATGGCTGCAGTTCGGCGCTGCGGGCCCGTGGCGGCTGCCGCTCGATGGCGAAGCCCTTTCGCCATCGGCCTCGCCCGACGTGAAGCCGAACGCGGAGACCTGGCTTGATTTCACCGATCTGGTCTTCATCGATCCCGTCGGCACCGGCTACAGCCGGTTCGTTGCGACCGGCGAGGACGCGCGCAAGTCCTTCTATTCCGTCGACGGTGACGTCAATGCGATCGCGCTGGTGATCCGCCGCTGGCTCGAGAGGCATGACCGGCTGGTCTCGCCGAAATACGTTGCAGGCGAGAGTTATGGCGGCATTCGCGGGCCGAAGGTGGTGCGCCAGTTGCAGGTCCAGCACGGCGTCGGCGTCAGGGGATTGATCCTGGTGTCGCCGCTGCTCGACTTCCGCGAGTTCACCGGCACCAGCCTCCTGCAATATGTCGCAACGCTGCCGAGCTATGTGGCGGTGGCGCGCGAGGCCAAAGGACCGGTCAAGCGCGCCGATCTCGCCGACGTCGAGGCTTACGCGCGCGGCGAATTCCTGGCCGACCTCGTCAAGGGCGAGGCCGACAAGGAGGCCACCAATCGCCTTGCCGACAAGGTCGCCGAGCTCACCGGCATCGACCGGGCGGTGAGCCGCAGGCTCGCCGGCCGCTTCGACATCGGTGAATTCCGCCGCGAGTTCGACCGCAAGAACGGCAAGGTGACGGGACGCTACGATGCCTCTGTCCGCGGCCTCGATCCCTATCCGGATTCGGGCAATTCGCGTTTCGGCGATCCCTCGGGCGACGCGCTCCAGGCGCCGTTGACGAGCGCCGCGGTGGACGTCCTGACACGCAAGCTCAACTGGCGGCCGGACGGCTCCTATGAAGTCCTCAACGGCGCCGTCGAGGGGCAGTGGGATTTCGGCCGCGGCATCAACCCGCCGCAGTCGGTGTCGGATCTGCGGCAGGTCCTCGCCGCCGACGCGAAGCTGAACGTGCTGGTCGCGCATGGCCTGTTCGATCTCGCCACGCCCTATTTCGGATCCAAGCGGGTGCTCGACCAGTTGCCGGCCTTCGCGACGCAGCGGATCAAGTTCGTCGTCTATCCCGGCGGCCACATGTTCTATTCGCGCGACGGCTCGCGGCAGGCGCTTCGTGGCGAGGTCGAGGGATTGATCAGGGAGTAGGCCGACGCTTGCGCGGTGGATATTGGCGCGCGATCTCGCGGGCGACGACGCTCGCAGGCTTGACGTTGGCGCCGGCGAGCCAGATGTCGCTGACCTTGCCGCGAGCATCGCGGACGCGGCGCACCGGCTCGCCATGACTTGAATGGCCGGCGGCGGCGGCAATCCTGCCGGTATCGCGGCCGGTCACCTCGATCTCGCCGGCATCCATGAACGGATTGTTGAACTGCGGGTTGGCGATGAGCACACGGTCGCCCATCGGCACGAGGTCAGTCGCGCCCCAGATCGTCCACCAGCGGCCGGTCCAGTCGCGTACGCGCCGGTCGGGTGCGCCGCGGGTCTTGAACGTTCGCAGGATCTGCATCGCGCCGTCCATCCAGAACGGCGCAGCGCCGTCGATGGAGTTGCTGATGATGCTGATCGCGAGCTCGCAGGCGGGAATGGCGCAGGTCCGCGAGATATAGCCCTGGAAGTGACCGCCATGGCCGAGCCAGTCCCAGCCGTCGAGCTTGCCGGCGCCGATGCCCAAGCCGTAATAGGCCTCGAAACTCTGCGGGATACGCCAATGATGTCGTGTCATCTCGCGGCGGCTGGCGACCGACAGCACGCTCTTTCTTGCGTTGGGCGCGAGCTGCGCGAAGAAACGCGCCGTATCGGCGGCGGTGGCGGCGAAGCCCGTGGCGGACGCCATCGCGTGTGTGGGATTGTCGCCGGGGATCACGCAGCGCTCGCCCAGCGGCACTTTTCGCGTGTGACCGCGTGCGAACGCCGCACCTTTGGGGAGCGGCGCGTCCGGCTCGGTCTCGCGCAAACCCGCGGGTTCGATGATCTCGCGCTTGATCCAGGCGGTGTAGGGCTCCTTCGTCACCGCTTCGATCACGAGACCGAGCAGGCCAAAGCCGTGATTGGAATATTTGAAGCGCGTGCCGGGCTCGATCGCGGTCGGTAGCTTCAGCTCCGCGAGCAACTCCTCCGCGTTCAGATACGGACGACGATCGATGAACTGGCCGGAATCGGCGCCGTCGCGCGTCAGCCCGGCGCTGTGCGAGAGCAGTTGCGCGATCGTGGTCTCGGCGACGCGCGGATGCAGGCCGCCGACATACTGCCCAACGGAATCGTCGAGTCGAAGCTTGCGCTGCTCGCGCAGCTTCATGATGCCAGCCGAGGTAAAACTCTTGGAGTGCGAGGCGATGCGGAAGCGGTGGCGCGGCGTGAGCTTTTCGCCGGTGTCGAGATTGGCAACGCCAAATGCATGCTCGGCGACGACCTCGCCGCGATGGGCGAATGCGACGATGACGCCCGGCTGCTGGATTGTCGTCTGCTGGAATTCGATCCAGGAGCTGATGTAGTCGATCGCGGATCGCAGCCACGTGTCCATTGCGCACCGATTTGCGAGGGGAGGATTGGTGCGCGAGGCTAGCCGAGAAAGCAGAACCGGCACAACCCCTAGGTTGTGCCGGTTCGCGTCGTTCGGAAACGGGATGGCTTAGTAGACGAGCGTCGCGCCGGTCGGCTTGTCCAGCGCCGCGGCAAGCGAGCGATACTCGGAGCTGTCGGTGCCGGCGAGCGAGGCGATCTTGTTCAGGTGATACTGCGCCTGCTCGCGGTTGCCCTGCTCGAGCTGCCAGAGGCCGTAATACTGCCAGGTGCGGACGTGGTTCGGATCGTCCTTCAGCGCCAGCTCGTAATAGACCTTCGACGACTGGTAGTCGCCGAGCTTGCGATAGGCATAGCCGATCAGATTGGCAACGTCGGCGACTTCGTCGCGCTTGAGCGACTTCAACTGATCGATCGCGCCGGTGTAGTCATGATTGTCGTAGATCGTGGTGTAGGCGGTGCGATAGGCAGCAAGGAATTTCGGATCGCTGACGGACGAGCTCTTCTTCTTGCCCTTCTTGGTCGAAGTGTCCGACTTCGGCGGCGACGAGGGCTCGTCGCTCCCCGCGGCATAGGCGCTGGTCAGCACCGGCCCGGCTGCGAGCGTCATGGCAACGAGCCCCGGCAGCAGAAGCATTGAGAGTTTGCGCATCTAAGTTCTCCCGTATGGAACGTGGCGATCCTACACGATTGCCCGAAGACCGGAACACCCAACGGGCGAAAACATTCCCGCTTCGCACGATCTATTCGCCTCTGGGCAGATGACAAACTTGTCATCCAGATGAACGGAAGCCTGCAACCGGCTTCAGACTGGGTTCAGCGCGCGAGGCCTAGGCTCCCACCTACGATCGAAGGGTTGGCGAGAGGGCGCCCGCCTGAAGATCCTTCCAAGAGGAGATCAACCATGTTGAAGACCATTTCCGCAGCCTTGCTCGCAGCTTCCGTGATCGCAGCCCCGGCCTTCGCCGCCGAGGCCGGCAAGACCACCACGACCGCGCCGGTGATCAAGGCGGACCAGAGCCAGACCAAGGTGTCGAACACCGCCGCGAAACCGGATGCCGGCGTCAAGGCCGACACCAAGGCCGCCGACGTCAAGGCGGACGCCAAGGTCGACACCAAGTCGAAGACGATGAATGCGAACGCCGCGGTCACGCCCGACGAGCACAAGACCGTGCGGACGCATCGCCATCACCACAAGCATCTGTCGGCCAAGAAGTCGCTGAAGGCGCAGCCGGACGCGACCAAGCCGGTGACGACCGAGAAGCGCAGCTAACGACTGATCCCGCGCGGCGGCATCCCTGGCATTGCCCCGCCGCCGCGTGCGGAATTCAGGCCCGGTCCGCTGTCTCGGTGCCTTGCGCGAAAGCGCAAGGCACCGGCGGCGGGCCGGTGCGCCTGCAAGCGAATTCCCTTCGTGCAACCTTGGGGCTAGAACATCTCCGAGTCTGAGCGAGCGGAGAGCGTGACCTGTGGGGCGATTGGCGAAACGTGCGGTGAGCCTGCTATTGATCCTGGCATTGCCGCTGGCGCTCGCAGCGTGTTTCGGCAGCGACGGTGACCGTCCAACCCTGATGGATGGGACCCAGGCTGGAGGTCCTCAGCCTTTTCCCGACAATTTCCGCGGTGACACGCTCGCCCTGATGCGCGCCTATCTGAACAATCCGGTCGGCGTGCGCGAGGCCGGCATGGCCGAGCCGGTGTTGCGCGAGCTCGGCGGCCGGCAGTTCTACGTGAGCTGCCTGCGCTTCACGCCCCGCGAGACCGACGGCAGCTACAAGGGCATGCGCGAGCGCGCCGTCGTCTTCGTCAACGGACGGGCCGACCGTGTTCTCGATCGCGCCAGCGAGCTCTGTACCGGTGCGGTTTACGCACCCTTTCCGGAACTGGAAAAGATGATGCGGTAGCGCAAAGCCCGCCTTCATCGGCTGGTGCTAGGACTGCAGTCGCCGGAGCCGCTGGATCACATTTTGGCGAGCTTTGAACGGGGCGGGTTCGCCTTGCGACAGATTGTTACGGCAAGCCTTGCGCAGGCGACAAAACAGCCGGTGCAGGGCAACGTGACGGAACAAAATCGCGATGTTGCCACCCCGTCACAGTAGCGAACGATCAACGTTCCGGCATCGCCGCGAAGCAACCTAATTCACGCCACGTTGTTTCCTGAGTGTCGAATTTGAAAGAACGGGGATGATCATGAAAACGATCTTGCTGGGCGCAGTCGCTCTGCTTGCGCTGGCCGCGCCGGCCGCAGCGGCCGACATGCAGCCGCGCGCCTATACCAAGGCACCGGCCTATACGCCGCCGCAGGTGATCTACAACTGGACCGGGTTCTACATCGGCGGCCATGTTGGCGGCGCGTTCGCCGGCGACAGCAGCTTCCAGTCGAGCGACGCCCGCTTCCTCGGCGGTGTGCAGGGTGGCTTCGACTACCAGTTCGCGCCCAATTGGGTCGTCGGTGTCGAGGCCCAGTATTCCTGGCTGCCGACCAACAACAACGGTGTCACGTTCCCACTGGGAACGCAGGTGACGTCCAATACCGACCAGCTCGGGTCGGTGACAGGCCGGATCGGCTACACCTGGGGTCCGGCGCTGGTCTACGCCAAGGGTGGTTACGCCTGGCGCAATGGCGGCCTTGGCGTCAACGTCGCCGGCGTGCCGCAGGGCTTCACCGCCACCGGTAACAACAAGGACGGCTACACCGTCGGTGCCGGCCTCGAATACATGTTCGCGCCGAGCTGGTCGGCCAAGGCCGAGTACCAGTACTACAATTTCGGTAGCACCACCTTCACCTCCGGGCCGGCCGACATCGTCGGCGTCCGCGGCCGGGAGGACGAGCATACCGTCAAGGTCGGTGTGAACTACCGCTTCGGCTGGGGTGGTCCGTCAGCCTCGCGCTACTGACCCGCCAGCGGCAATCCCAGTTCCGACAAAGGCCGGCTCCCGCCGGCCTTTTCGTATGCCGGCCCGTGCTGGCGGCCGGTTCTTTGCTTTGCGTGAACCATCTGGCGCGTCATTTGCAAGCAAACATTCCGGCGCGCGCCTTCTCACGCGTGTCATGGGGCTGGCGTAAAGCAAAAATAATTTTTGCCGCTTACGGAACTCGCGCTCCGGAACGCGTTATATGAGAATTATCGGGCTGGTGGGACGACGGTCATGCGTATCTTGGTGTCGGCAGCGGTGCTCGTGTGCTTCGTCGGCGGGCCGTGCACTGCTCAAACAATCCTCAAATCCGAGCCTCTGATGCTGGCACCTTACGAGGTGGCCTTCGTCAAGGACGCCTCCTGTCCGTCCGGCAAGGTGTTGAAGGTCACCGGTGCGATCCGCGGGCTGCACCGCCGCAAGGCCTGCGTGGCGCTGGCCGGCGAGCAGGCATCGCTGGCGACCGCGACGCCCTGAACCCCGGCTTCCGGCCCGACCTTACAAATTCAACTGAAGCTCTATCCTGGACTGGCGCTCGGCCTCCGCCTTGTTCGTGGCGGGGTCCTCGCCCTGCGCTGCCCGGCAGGGCTTAATCTCGTAGTCGTTGTCGAGCACACGCCGCGGCCCGGCACGGTTGTCGTCGGCGCTGACATCCACGACGAGACCGCTCCGCTGCGCCAATTTCCAGACGTCGGACTCATCAGGATAGGCCTTGCTGATCTGGGCATCGTTGCAAAACAGGGCGTAGGGCATTCTTCCCGCTCCCGGAAAGCGCGTTAACGACTTCAATGGCGAGGGGTTCCGGCCGGCGGTTGATCACGGCGCCGTGATCGCGGTGCCCGGGGTCCTTGAGTCGTAAACGAGTCCTGAATCTCCAAAAAAAGAATCCCTGGGACTCTCCGGCCGGAATCAGCGGATGTTTTCGGCCATGACGAGCGACCTGAAAACCTCCTGCGGGCACATGCTCCTGCCGCTGACAGTGGCGCTGCTCGGCGCCTGCGCAGCCAATCTCTGGCTGGTTTGGTCCTGGCTGTAGGTCGCCAGACGGACGGCCTGCCTTACTTGGCGGCCGGTGGAGGAGGGCCGGCGTCGCGGATGGCGGCGCGGACTTTTGTCAGGGTCGCCGCGCAATATTCCTCGCGCTCGCGCTCGAACCGCTCCTGATGCTTGCGGAAATTTGCGATCCTGGCCTGCATCTCGGTACGGAAATCGCCACCCGTGCGGGGCGGCGGGACCTGGACGGGCCGAGCTTGAGGGGCGGGCGGAGATACGGCCGGTGGCGGGTCGGTTTCGATCGCGATGGCCTGCACGGTCACGATTTCCGTGGTCACCGCGAATGCAGCAGGCGGGCTTTCCGGCGGATGGAGGTCATCCTTCTTGCCGGTTACCGATTGGACGAAGGCCAGTGTCTGCGCGATCAATGCGTCGCGCTCTCGGATCCACTTCATGGGCCACCCCCGTTAGGGGTACTCCACCAAAGCTCGAGGGACGAATCAAGAAGATATCCTCCGAGGGATTGCATATTTTTCCCGGTCGCCCGACAGTGGGCGCATGGATGCCGGAAAAGAGCAGGCGGATGAAGCCGAAGGATTGAGGCTCGTTCGCGCGTTCCTGTCGCTGCCGCCCGACAAGCGGGCGGAGGTGATCGCGTTCGCCGAGGAATTGGCGCGGGCCCATGGCCAGCCCGGGGAGGGCGAGGGCACGTCTCCGAAGGGCACATCCCAGAGGTGAGTGCTATCGCTCTCGCGGGTTGACGTTGGGCACGAAGGGCGCACCGACCACCCGGACCGCCGCCGGGGCTGCGGCCTCGACCGGCCTGCTGTCGGCGACCTGCCTCTCCGGAGCCTGTCCAAAGACGGGCTCGTACAGCGCAAGAGCGCCGGCTACGACGACGCAGCACAGCGTCACCGCCCCCAGCAAGAATATGTCTCGATGGTCTGCCCTGATCCGCATGGGGCAAGAACGAGCGACGTACGTGCTTGGTTCCGCACCAGATCGGCGACGTGGCCAGGACGGTCGAAGAGTTCAAGTCCAACGGACTCGAAGTGGAGCGGCTCAAGGCGGCGCAGGCCGAAGCCGAGAAGCAGGCGGCCGAGCAGCGTCGCCGCGACATGGTCCGTGCAGTCGGTTGCTACCGCCACGGAAGAGCTGTCCTCCTCGGTCAACGAGATCAGCCTGCAGATTTCCGGCATCCAGACCGCGACCCAGGAATCGGTGAACGCGATCCGCGACATCTCCGCGACGATCGAGCGGCTCTCGGAAGTGTCCTCGACCATTCCCGCGGCGGTCGAGGAGCAGGCCGCCGCGACTCAGGAGATCTCGCGCAACGTGCAGCAGGCCGCCCACGGCACCCAGCAGATCTCCTCGAACGTCACCGACGTGCAGCGCGGCGCGGCCGAAACCGGCTCGGCCTCCTTGCAGGTGCTCTCGACCGCAAAGATGCTGGCGACCGACAGCAACCGGCTGAAGGACGAAGTCGGAAAATTCCTCCGGACGGTGCGTGCCGCCTGAGTCCGCGCGGCGGCATCCGCCGCGCCAAGAGTCTCTATTGCGGCAGCAGCAACGCTAGCGCGATGACGAACAGCATGGCCGTCATGACGACGGCCGTAATCGCGCCGGCGGCGATCCTGGCCTTCTCTTTGGGCGTGGTAGGGCGCATCGGGTGCGCATGCTACCTGATGTTGAATTCTGATCCAATCTGTGATCAGTAGCCGTCCCCGCGGCGTTCGGCGTCCGCGCCCCTTCGAAGGCAGCCCATGACCGACGATGTCGACGACGGCTGGGCCGCGTCCGCGGCCGCCTGGATCATCGAGCAGGGTGAGGACGGCGACTACGGCCGCCGCTTCGTGCTGGATGCGCCGATGCGCGCGCGGATCGAGGGCCGCGGTTTCCGCAATGCGCTCGACGTCGGCTGCGGGGAGGGACGCTTCTGCCGCATCATGCAGCGCGCCGGCATCCGCACCACCGGCATCGATCCGACCGAGGCGCTACTCGCGCGCGCTAGGGAGCTCGACCCCCGCGGGGATTATCGGCTCGGTCGTGCCGAGACGATGGATATCGATGCGTGTTTCGATCTGGTGGTCAGCTATCTCAGCCTGATTGACATTCCCGATCTCGGTACGGCGATCGCGAAGATGGTGGGGGCACTCCGGCCGGGCGGCACGCTGCTCATCGCCAATCTGACCAGCTTCAACACCGCGGGCCAGCCCGACGGCTGGGCACGTGACCGCAAGGGCGAGATGCGCTTCGCCATCGATCACTACATGGACGAGCGCCCGATCTGGCTGAGCTGGCGCGGCATCCGGCTCCAGAACTGGCATCGTCCGCTCGGCACCTACATGACGCTGCTGCTCGACCACGGCCTCCAGCTGCGACTGTTTGTCGAACCGGAGCCCACAAGCGGCGACCCCCGCAGAAACGACCTTCATCGCCGGGTGCCCTACTTTCACATGATGGAGTGGCAGAAACCGGCTTGAGTGGAAAGGCCTGTGATTTCTGACGCGACGTTTCGCGTGTAGACTGCGCTCGCGATGGAATCTGGATTTGGAAGCGTCCGATGATCCCCAATCGTCCGCCCGTGCTCGCTCACGAACGCTTCGTTGCCGACCGTGACAATTTCGCGGGCCTCGATCTCGCCGCGCGGTTCGAGCGGATCGAGAAGACGAACCTGTGGGGCGCGGCCAGCTCGGTCTCGGGCCTCGGCTCGGAGGATCCCGCCACCGCCGCGATCCGGGACGTGCTTCCTGCGCTGCTGCAACGGTTCGGCGCGCGCTCGCTGCTCGATGCGCCCTGCGGCGATGCGGGCTGGATCGCCCGCATGAAGCTCGATCTCGACTACACCGGCATCGACATCGTGCCGTCGCTGATCGAGGCCAATAGCGAGCGCGCGGCACGAGGTGAACTGGCCGGCCGCTTCCGCGTCGCGGACATCACGCGCGATACGCTGCCGGCGGCCGACTTGATCCTGTGCCGCGACTGCCTGGTTCATTTGAGCTTCGACAACATCGCTCGCGCCGTCACGAACTTTCGTGCGAGCGGCGCGCGCTTCCTGCTGGTCACGACGTTTCCCGAATGGGATGCAAATCGCGACTGCGAGGACGGCGACTGGCGCGCGCTGAACATGGCGACGGCGCCGTTCAACTGGCCGGCGCCGCGCGAACTGATCAACGAGCGCTGCGAGGAGGGCGGCGGTGGCTGGCGCGACAAGAGCCTCGGGCTCTGGCGGCTGGATGAATTGCCTGATCGCATCCGCATTGCCACGGGGATGTGACGGACGCAGGCGGGACGCCCGTTGCCTCCGCGAATGCCGTCGCGCTACACTTTGGGTTGCATGAAGCCATCTCGCGTTGCGGTGACGATGGAGCACGCCATGAGACCGAGTGTTGCGATTGCCGCCATGCTGATCTGGTGCTGCGCGCCGGCGCTGGCGCAGCAGGAGGGCGCTGCGCTCTACGCAAGCCACTGCGCGCAATGCCACGATGGCGGCGATGCCCAAAGCCGTGTGCCGGGCCGTAGCGCCATGCAGGGAATGTCGTTCGATCATGTGCTGGGGACACTGACCACCGGCAGCATGGCCGCGATGGCGAAGGAGCGCAGCGACGAGGAACGCCGCGCGATTGCTTCCTTCGTCACTGGCAAGACTGCGACCGGCGGCGTCGCAGCCGACGCAGAAGGACGCTGCACGCAGCAGGTCCGTGGCTTTCCAGAGCCGCTTGACGGTCCACGCTGGAACGGGTGGGGCATCGACGCTGGCAACAGCCGCTTCCAGCCGGCCGACATGGCGGGGCTGACCGCGGAAGAGGTGCCGCGCCTGCGGCTGAAATGGGCTTACGCCTTTCCCGGCGCCTCGGTGTCCTTTGCGCCGCCGACGATCATGGGCGGCCTGCTATTCATCGGCGGCACCGACCGCAAGGTGCACGCGCTCGATGCGCGAAGCGGCTGCACGCTGTGGACATTCGCGACCGATGCCGCGGTGCGCGCAGCGATCAGCTTCGCGCCGCTTCCCGGCACCGATCAGTTCGTGATCTTCTTCGGTGACTTGCGCGCCAATGCCTATGCCGTGAACGCGCTGACCGGTGCACTGATCTGGAAAACGAAGGTCGAGGAGCATCCGGCCGCGCGCATCACAGGCGCGCCGACGCTGCACTCCGGCGTGCTCTACGTCCCGGTGTCCTCGCTCGAGGAGGCCGCCGGCTCGCAAGCCAGTTACGAATGCTGCACTTTCCGCGGCAGCGTGGTGGCGCTGGAGGCTGTGACCGGCAAGCCGGTGTGGCAGGCCTACACGATCCCGGAAGTGCCGCATCCGACCGGCAAGAATACGAAAGGTACGCAGCTGTTCGGCCCGTCCGGCGCCGCGGTGTGGTCGGCACCGACGGTCGATCCGAAGCGCAACGCCGTCTACGTCGCGACCAGCAATTCCTATTCGAATCCGCCGGCCGCAACCGCCGATGCGATCCTCGCGTTCGAGCTTGCGACCGGAAAGCTGCTCTGGAAGCAGCAGGCGACCCCGAAGGACGCCTTCATCGTGGCATGCTACGGCGCGGACAGGACCAATTGTCCTGACGAGCACGGCCCCGATCACGATTTCGGCCAGTCGCCGATCCTCGTGACCTTGCGCGACGGCAGGCGTGTTCTTGCCATCGCGCAGAAGTCCGGTGTCGTGCATGCGCTCGACCCGGATGATGGCGGCAAGATCCTGTGGCAGACGCGGATCGGGAAGGGCGGTGCGCTCGGCGGCAGCGAATGGGGCTCGGCCGCCGATCAGGACCGCATCTACGTCGCGAACTCCGACGTGCGTTTCCTGCACGATGGCACGCGGCGGCTGGATTCCACCCAAGGTGGAGGCCTGTTCGGTCTCGATCTCGCCAGCGGGAAGATTGCGATGGAAGTGCCTCCCGTCGCCTGCGGCGATCGCCTCCAATGCAGCCCCGCGCTGTCGGCGGCGGTCAGCCTGATCCCCGGCGTCGTGTTCTCCGGCGGCGTCAGCGGCTTCCTGCGCGCCTACGCCACAGCCGATGGCAAGCTGCTGTGGGAGTTCGATACCGCGCGAGACTATACGGCCGTGAACGGCGTCCCCGCCCATGGCGGCGCGATCGACGGCCCCGGGCCGGTCATCGCCGGCGGCATGCTCTACACCAATTCCGGCTACGGCCAGTGGAGCGGCGTGGCCGGCAACGTGCTGCTGGCGTTCGAGGTCGGGAAGGAGTGAGGGCGAGCATAGGTGCATCGCTCCACCAACTCGTCATCGCGAGCGTAGCGAAGCAACCGCAAAGTCTTTCCGCGATGACAGTCTGGATTGCTTCGCTGCGCTCGCAGTGACGGAGCAAGATGAGAAGTCATGGTCAATCCAACTCGCATCTCAAACACGGGCACAGCTCTTTCGTAGCGCGCTCCAAGCAGCGGAATGCGGGAACACCGTCCCGTATTGCGCTCCACTCCATCCGGGCCGCAGGACCCGCCGGCCAACCCAGAGGAAGGAATTTCGATGATCGACGCCCGATGTAATTGCGGCGCTCTTGCGCTGTCGCTTCCGGGGCCATCAAGCCTCGTCGCTGCCTGCCATTGCATTGACTGCCAGCGGCGAACAGGCGCGCCGTTCGGTGTCGGTGCCTTCTATCCGGCAGAGGCCGTCACGATCTCAGGCGCGTCGAAGGAATACGTCCGCACAGCCGCAAGCGGCGGCAAGGTCTGCAACTATTTTTGTCCCGACTGCGGTTCAACGGTCTGGTGGAAACCCGACAATCTGCCTGCGATGATCGGCGTCGCCGTTGGCGCCATCGCGGATCCAAACTATCCGGCACCGATCAGATCGGTTTTCGAGCAGTCGAAACATGCCTGGGTGGAAATCACCGGCGCCCAGCATTTCCAGCAGAGCAGCGCGCAGAAGAATTCGGACTGAGTGCTCCCGCCTCGAGCGCTGGTGCCGGCTGAGGGGATTGAACCCCCGACCTTCGGTTTACAAAACCGCTGCTCTACCGCTGAGCTAAGCCGGCGACGCGGGGCAGGGCTCGGCATGTGCCGGAGCTGTCCGCCCGCTCGGGCGTCGCAATATCAGACTTGGTCGGAAAGTGCCAGAACCTGGCAGTGGCGTTTCGCCGGCAAGAAACAGGCGGCCCGTCGGGCCGCCTGCAAGCTTTCAGCCTGATGGCCGGGGCCTTACTGGCAGAGGTGCCGCCGTCCGTCTTCGCCCTTGAACCATGTGCCGGGTCTGCACACGATGCCGTTGCGGGCTGCGTAGGCGTCCCAGTTGCCGTACCAGGCGGGGCCGCCGCTGTCATAGCGCGCGTAGGAATTGCCCCAGCCCTGGAACGGTGCAGCCGCAATCGTTGCGGCGGTGCCGACTGCCGCACCAGCCACCGCGCCCGCGGTGTCGAGCGGCCAGAAGCCCGATTGTGTTCCATCATTCGGATTCACTTGGCCGCGGGCCATGTGCCGGCGGCGATAGGCGCGGTCGGCGGTCGCATTGCCGGGACCGAGATTCTGGCAATTGGGATCCTGGAAGAGCCCCGTGCAGCGGCCCGAATTGTCGACTGTCGCTTGCGCGAAGGCCGGTGTTGCCAGCGTGGACGCGACGATCGCGGCCAAGCCAAGAAGCTTCAGGCTCGTCATGGCATTTTCTCCATGTTGTTGAGACCTGTGCTAAGTGCGGCATCTGGTAGTCGTTCCGCGGATTCTCGCACGCGGGGTCACATCGACGTGAGCCCGCCCAGGATGTGCAGTTTGTGCCACGCAACCTTGCGCGCTCCGGCACGTGCGGCGAGCTTGCGCCGCGTTAACGCTTCGCTAGCGCAGCTTGCGGCATTTGAGCGGCCCGCGCCCCTTGCGCGTTAGGCTTACCGGCATTTGGTGAGCCGGCCTTAACCCTCTCTGTGCCGCGATCGGTTAGGTTGTGTTCCAGACAACCGGGATCCCACCATGCGCGCTCTGGCGCTCGCAGCCTTTCTGATCGGACTGCCCGCGACGGCGTTTGCCGGCGGCGGCTTCGATATCGTCGTGCCCGGCCGCCCCGGCGTGCCGATCATCATCAATGGCATCGACGCGTCCTATAGCGTCGTCGAAGGTGTCTGGGGCCTCGGCAAGAACGTCCAGGTGCAGCCGACGATCTATGGCGGACGCTATATCGCCGAGCGGCAGCCCGACGACGTCGGCCATTATTATCCGACACTGGGCCTGCGGCCCGGCTACGGCCGGCTCGAGGTCGAGCCGCCCGCGAACCGCAGATTGCCGAAGCCGGCCGAGAGCTACCACCAGAGCTGGGGCGCGCAATCGGCGCCGCTGCCGCCGCAGATGGACGTGCCCGCCGATCCGCCGCCGGTGATCCTGGCGCCGGAGATCAATGTGAATCCGCAGCATCGTCGGCCCCGGCCGCGTGCCGAGGTGCCCGGCAAGCCGCCGGGTTAAGAAACGTCAAAAATCCGAGATACGGAAATCAACAGGAGAGAGTAATGCGTCAGATGATTTCGGGACTGGTCGCGGCGGCTGCCGTGATGTTCGTCGGGGCCGCGCCGGCCGCGGCTTGCGGCTTCAATCCGTGCCAGCCGGTTGCGCCCGTCTATTCCGGCTGCAACACCGGTTGCGGTGGTTACGGCTATGGCTATGGCGCCTATGAGCGTCTCGCCGAGCCGACCACGCAGTATTACTACGTCAACCAGGGCCCGACCTACACCGGCCCGGGCGCCTTCGCGCCGTATCCGACCTATCGTGAGGACGCGGTCGTCGCCCCCGCCAACTATGGTTATGGCTATCGCGCCGCCGCCTATCCCTATCACCGCCCGTACTACCGTCCGTATCGCTACGGCTATGGCCCGCGCTACGGCTATCTGCCGCGCGTGCATTACGGCTACGGCCCGCGCTATGGTTACGCCCATCGCCACGCGCCCGCGCCGTACTATGGCGGCCACCGCGTGCTGCGCCGCTACTACTGATCACTTGATCGGTTGAGTTTTTCGAAGCGCCCGTCCGCGTCATGCGGACGGGCGTTTCTTGTTTGTGTCTCTTCGCTTGCGGGGCGAGGGAGCGTAGTTGCGTCCGCGGCCGCAGCTACCGCTTCATCAGCCCGAGCCGGCTCGCGCCGACATAGAGCGAGAGCGCGGCTGCGTTGGAGACGTTGAGGCTCTTGATCTCGCCGGGCATGTCGAGCCGCGCCACGACGCTGCAGGTCTCGCGCGTCAATTGCCGCAGGCCTTTTCCTTCCGCGCCGAGCACGAGCGCCAGCGGTTCGCGCAGTGCGACGTTTGAGAGGTCCTCGCTGCCTTCGCTGTCGAGGCCGACGGTCTGGAAGCCGCGCTCGTTCAGCGCGGTCAGCGCGCGGGCGAGGTTTTGCACCGTCACGACGGGCACCAGCTCGAGCGCGCCGGAGGCGGCTTTCGCGAGCACGCCGGTCGCTTCCGGGCTGTGGCGCGCGGTGGTGACGATCGCCTTCACCGCGAAGGCCGCGGCGGAGCGCAGGATGGCGCCGACATTGTGCGGATCGGTGATCTGGTCGAGCACCAGCACCATGCCCTCCGGCGTCAAGGTCTCGATGTCGGGTGAGAGCAGGGGATCGGCCTCGGCGAGCAGGCCCTGATGCACGGCGTCGGGCGACAGCAGGCGGTCGATCTCCTGGGGCCGGACGATCTCGGGCGTGACGCGGGTCTCGATATTCTCTTCGGCGAGGCGCCTTGCGGCGTTCTCGGTCAGCGTCAGCTTGCGGATCCGCCGCGCCGGGTTTTGCAGCGCCATGGTGACGCTGTGCCAGCCATAGAGGATGACCGGCCCGTCGGATGCCGAATCACGATCGCGCCAGGCCGGCCGGCCGGCCGATTTCCCGGGCCTGTTGAAGGGCTTAGCCCCGCCGCGGGAGCCCTTGGAGGTGAATTTTCGATCCTTCATGGGCTCGCTTGTGTCACGGGTCCCGGAATATGGCAATTTGAGCGCCTGCGAGGGCGATTTTAGCTGTTCGCCTCGGTTGACTTTGCCCCACCGCATCGCCCATAAACGCGCCCGGTCGCGCCCCCATCCGGGCTGTCGCGGCCTTCACGTTCCATGGCCGTTCTCGGTCGCCGGCAAGGTCCGGCCCGATTGTGCTGCCGTCGAGCGGGGGAGTGTCCCGAGTGGCAAAGGGAGCTGACTGTAAATCAGCCGCCTCATGGCTTCGCAGGTTCGAGTCCTGCCTCCCCCACCACGCTTCGCCCTTCGGGCTACGCGTGGCGTAGCCACGTGATGCCTGAAAGGCAAAGCGTGGTGTCCGGCGAAGCCCGCAGGGCGAAGACGGACTGAGGCGAACGTCGCTATCTTACCCCATCATCTCCCGCACCATCGGCACCACCTTGCGCCCATAAAGCTCGATACTCTTCATCAGCTTCTCGTGCGGCAGGGGGCCGGCCGAATATTTCAACTGAAACCGTGAAATCCCGAGCGCCTTCGCGGTCGCCGCGATCTTGCGCGCCACGGTTTCCGGCGAGCCGACATAGAGCGAGCCGTGCTCGGCTTCGTTCACGAACTCGTCGCGGCCCATCGGCGGCCAGCCGCGTTCCTTGCCGATGCGATCGCGCATGGCCTTGTAGTCGGGCCAGAGCTCCTCGCGCGCCTCTCCATCCGTTTCCGCGACATAGCCGGGCGAGTGCACGCCGATCGGCTGGGCCGGGCGGCCGAATTCCTTGAAGGCGCGGTGATAGAGATCGACGTAAGGCGCAAAGCGCGCGGGATCGCCGCCGATGATCGCGAGCATCAAAGGCAGGTCGTAATGCGCCGCGCGCACCACCGATTGCGGGCTGCCGCCGACACCGATCCAGGTTTTGAGCTGGCCGTTCTCGACGGGGGGATAGACCAGCTGATCCTTCAGTGGCGGGCGCAGCTTGCCTTGCCATGTCACCGGCTTCTGCGACAGCAGCGCCGCGAACAGATCGAGCTTCTCCTCGAACAGCGCTTCGTAAGAACGCAGGTCGAAACCGAACAGCGGAAAGGATTCGGTAAAGGAACCGCGGCCGAGGATCACCTCGGCGCGCCCGTTGGAGAGCGCATCGAGCGTGGCAAAGCGCTGGAAGACGCGGATCGGATCGTCCGAGCTCAACACCGTCACGGCCGAGCCGAGATGGATGCGCCTGGTGCGCGATGCGATCGCGGCGAGCACGGTCTCGGGCGAGGAGATCGCAAAATCAGAACGGTGATGTTCGCCGAGGCCAATGAAGTCGAGGCCGAGTTCGTCGGCCAGCACCGCCTCATCGACGACGTTGCGGATCACCCGCGCATGGGAAAGCATGGCGCCGTCGGCGTCCCTGGTGACGTCGCCAAAGGTATCCAGTCCGAATTGAAGCGATGCGGTCATCGATCGGGTCTCTGCAGGACGCGGGCGGCGCCCGTCATGTGGGAGGAAATGGCTCGCCGTGCAGCTAGGGCGCGGAGGCCGCTTCGGCAATGCCGCTCCGGGAAAGGCACGGTTTCCGGTTTTGCATCACGCCGGCGGGTTCAATCGGATCTGGCGAACATCTCGACCAGGGTCTCGCGCAGCCAGCGCTGCGCCGGCACGGTGTCGTTGCGCTGGTGCCAGAACAGGCTGACGATGCGCGGCGGCGCCTGAAGCGGAAGCGGCATGGCGTGCAGCAACGGCGCATGCCTTGATTGCGAACGCAGGTCGCTCGGCAGCACGGCGATCAGGTCGGACTGGCGCACGACCTCGTAGGCGGCGCTGTAGTGATTGACGGTCGCGACCAGGTTGCGTGACAGCCCGCGCGAGGCGAGAAAGAGGTCGTAGGACGGCATGGTCTTGCCCGCGAGGCTCACATCGACGTGGCCCGCGTTGAGGAAAGTGCGCGTGCTGAGCCGCTTCATGCCCGCGAGCGGATGGCCGCGCCGCATGAAGCAGGCATAGTCGACGGTCCACAGCGAGCGCGAGCGAATGGCGGCCGGTTGTTGCGCCTCGTTGACATAGACGCTCATGACGCAGTCGACCCTGTTGTCCTCGAGCTGGTCGGCGATCTCCAGGATGGTGTTGGGGACGGTATGGACCCGCGCCTTGGGCGCGACCTTGCTGAGATGGCCGAGGAGGTCCGGCATCACGAGCGAGGAGACGTAGTCCGACATCGACAGGCTGAACTCGGTCTGCGCGCGGCCGGGATCGAACACCTGCTCATCGAGCGCACCACGCACGCTCTCCAGCGCCTCGCCGATCGGCTCCCACAGCACCACGGCGCGCTGGGTGGGACGGATGCCGGTGCCGGATCTCACGAATAGGGGATCGCCGAGCGCGTCGCGCAGCCGCGCCAGCGCATTGCTGACCGCGGGCTGGGTCATCGTCAGCGCGCTCGCCGCGCGCGTGACGCTACCCTCGGTCATCAGCGCCTCGAAGACTTTCAGGAGGTTAAGGTCGAGCGCACGGAACGACACGAACATTCACCATGGTGATATATTAGATCATGATTATAAATTATGACGATAATATCTCCTTGTCTATGGTTCCCCCCAGGGACACGCGGAGCGCCGGGCCGCCAGACTGAGGGGACTTTCATGTCGATGATATCGGCGCGCATCGAGCGCCTTCCGTTCGCACGCTTCCACACGCATCTGCTGCTGATGGGCGGGCTCGGCTACATGTTCGACGCGATGGATGCGGCGGTGCTGGCCTTCATCCTGCCGGTGCTGCGTACCGCGTGGAATCTGTCGAGCGTGCAGATCGGCGTGCTCGGCAGCAGCACCTATATCGGCTTCCTGTTCGGCGCGTTGCTGGCGGGCACGCTGGGTGACCTGATCGGCCGCCGCGCCGTGATGATGTCCGCGCTTGCGCTGTATTGCGCGGCGTCCATCGTGAGCGCGATGGTCGATACATGGCCGTCCTTCTTTGCCGCCCGCGTCGTCGCAGGCATGGGCACCGGCGCGGAGAGCGCGATCATCGCGCCCTATCTCGCGGAGTTCGTCGCGCGGCGCTACCGCGGCAGCTTCACCGGCGCACTGGCCGGCTTCTTCTCCTTCGGCTTCGTTGCGGCGGCGCTGCTCGGCTACTTCATCGTGCCCGCCTATGAGAACGGCTGGCGCATCGTGCTGGTCATCACCGCGGTGCCGGTCGTCATGCTGTTGTGGTGGCGCAGGGCCTTGCCCGAATCGCCGCGCTGGCTCGAAAGCCGCGGCAGGGAGAAGGAAGCCGAAGCCTTGCTGGACACGATCGAGGCGGGCTTTGCGCGCCAGGGCCATGCCCTGCCGCAGCCGGTCGTCGAAGCCGTCGCGCCGCAGGGCGCGACCGGAACGCTGCTCGCCAATTTCGCCGCACTCCTCGCAGGCCGTCAGGCGCGCATCACCATCATGACCTGGATCATGTGGCTGGCGATCACCTTCAGCTATTATTCCTTCTTCGTCTGGATCCCCGGCCTGCTGGTTCAGAACGGCATGAGCATCACCAAGAGCTTCGCCTATTCGATCGCGATCTATTGCGCGCAGATCCCCGGTTATTTCAGCGCCGCGTATTTCAACGAGCGTATCGGCCGGCAGGCGACGATCGCGACCTACATGGTGCTCGGCGGCGCCAGCGCGCTCGGGCTCGCCTTCGCGCAGAGCGACCAGCAGATCATGGCGGCGGGAATCTTCCTGTCCCTGTTCATGAACGGCACCTATGCGGGCGTCTATGCCTATACCGCCGAGGTGTTCCCGACGCCGGTCAGGACCACCGGTGCCGGCCTTGCCTCCGCGATCGGCCGCATCGGCGCGATCGTCTCGCCGATCCTGGTCGGCTATCTCTATCCCAATTTCGGCTTCGCCGGCGTGTTCGGCGTCACCACCACCGTGCTGCTGCTCGGGGCGGTGACCGTCGTGCTGATGGGCGTGCCGACCCGCGGCCGTTCGCTGGAAGAGATCGCGGCGGGTGAAGTTGCATGACGCGGACCAAACGCCAGGCCGATCCGCTGCTCTGTGCCGTCGCGGCGGCGCAGGGCAGGGTCGATCAGCCGGATGCGCTGTTCGCGGCGCTGGACGAAGCCGTGAAGTCGGCGATCGGGCACAAGCTGTTCACGATCCTGACCTATGACGGCGACAGCGGTGAAGCGGCGCGGATCTATTCCAATCTCCCCGGCCCATATCCGACCGGCGGACGCAAGCGCCTCGCGCCGGGCCCGTGGACCGAGGCCGTGCTCGATCGCGGCGAGGCCTATATCGGCCGCACACAGGCCGATCTGCGCATGGTGTTCTCCGACCACGAGCTGATCGCCTCGCTCGGCTGCGAGAGCGTGCTCAACATGCCTGTGCGCTGGCGCGGACGTACGCTCGGCTCGCTCAATCTGCTTCATGAGGCGGGCTGGTACGGCGAGGATGATGTCGCCGCGTGCCTTCCCTTTGCCCAGCTCACATTGCCGGCGTTGCTTGCGCCGGCCCACTTCTGACAGGACGCCGCGATGCCCAGCATCCTCTTCAAGAACGCCGCTCTGCTCGATCCGCTCCAGGCGGACCTGATGGACGGACATCACGTGCTGGTCGAAGACAATTTGATCAAGGAGGTCTCGGAACGGCCGCTCCAGGTCACCGCCGACCGGACCATCGATCTGAAGGGCAAGACGCTGATGCCCGGCCTGATCGACCTGCATGTGCATGCGGTGGCGGTCGAGCTCAATCTGGCGCAGCAGGTGCACATGCCCAACGTGCTGGTGACGCTGCGCTCGACCCTGCTGCTGCGCGGCATGCTGCGGCGTGGCTTCACCACCGTCCGCGATGCCGGCGGCGCCGGCCATGCGCTGAAGCAGGCGATCGAGACCGGCCTCACTGACGGCCCGCGGCTGTTCGTCTCCGGCCGCGCGCTCAGCCAGACCGGCGGCCACGGCGACATGCGGGCGCGCTCGGATTATCTGGCGAGTGACGCACCATGTCCGTGCTGCGTGCGGGTCGGCGCGCTGGCGCGCGTCGCCGACGGCGTCGACGGCGTGCGCAGGGCCGCGCGCGAGGAGCTCCAGATGGGCGCCGACCAGATCAAGATCATGGCCTCCGGCGGCGTGGCCTCGCCGACCGATCCGGTCGGCGCCTTCGGCTACTCCGAGGACGAGATCCGCGCCATCGTCGAGGAGGCGCGCGGGCGCCAGACTTATGTGCTCGCCCATGCCTACACCGCCGCCGCCATCGCGCGCGCGGTTCGCTGCGGCGTGCGTACCATCGAGCACGGCAATCTCGTCGACGAGCCGACCGCGCGCCTGATGGCCGAGAAGGGGGCCTATGTGGTGCCGACGCTCGTCACCTACGAGGCGCTGGCCAACGAGGGCGCGCAGTATGGCCTGCCGCCGGAGAGCGTCGCCAAGATCGCCGATGTCCGCGACGCGGGTCTCCGGTCGCTCGCGATCTATCGCGATGCCGGCGTGAAGATGGGGTTCGGCAGCGATTTGCTCGGGCCGTCCCAGCGTCTCCAGAGCGATGAATTCCGCATCCGCGCCGAGATTCTCGGCCCGCGCGCCGTCATCGCCAGCGCCACGGTGATTGGTGCCGAGGTGCTCGGCATGGAGGGCAAGCTCGGCCGGATCGCACCCGAGGCTCTCGCAGACCTGCTGGTGGTCGACGGCAATCCGCTGCGCGATGTCGCCTGCCTGCTCGGCCAGGGTGAGCACATTCCGCTGGTGCTGAAGGCCGGCAAGGTCCAGTTCGACAGGCTGAACGCGTAGTCGGCCTTACCGCCACATCCCGCGCATGCGCGCGCCGATGTCGATCTTCGGCCCTTGCGCCGCGTTACGGGCTCCGCCGGCGGCGGCTTTGGGCCAGGCGGTGCGCTCGAACAGATAGACCAGCTGCTCCGGGATGAAGCGGGTGCGCGAGGCGTAGACGTGGCGGTCGCCCTTGGCGGCCTGGCCGTGGGTGAAGAAGCGCTGCGGCACGATGAGATGGAGATCGTCTTTGGCGCGCGTCATCGCGACATAGAGCAGGCGGCGTTCCTCCTCGAGCTCGGCGCTGGTGCCGGCACCGAGATCGGAGGGCATGCAGCCGTCGACGACGTTGAGCACGAATACCGACTTCCATTCCTGGCCCTTGGCGGAATGGATGGTGGAGAGGATCAGATAGTCCTCGTCGCGGAGCGGTGGCCCGGATTTGTCGCTGGTCGCGTCCGGCGGATCGAGCGTGAGCTCGGTCAAAAACTTTTCGCGCGAGGCGTAGCCGCTCGCGATCTGCTCGAGCTGCATCAGATCGGCGCGACGCGTCTCCGACTCCTCGTGGATGCGGTCGAGATGCGGCTCGTACCAGAGCCGCACGCGCTCGAGATCCGCCGGCCATTCCGAATAGCGCAGATTCTGGGTCGTGCGGACGAAGTCGGTCCAGTCCGCGCCGGTGCGCGGCGGCACCGGGAGCTGGCCGAGTGCAGCAAGCGGATCGGCGCTCTCCGCCATCTGGTCGAGCACGCGCTGCGCGGTCGCGGGGCCGATGCCGGGCAACAGATGCAGGATGCGGAAGCCCGCAACGCGGTCGCGCGGGTTTTCGGCGAAGCGCAGCATCGCCAGCACATCCTTGACGTGCGCGGCGTCGAGAAACTTCAGCCCGCCGAACTTTACGAACGGGATGTTGCGGCGGGTCAGCTCGATTTCCAGCGGCCCCGAATGCGAGGACGTCCGGAACAGCACCGCCTGGTGCTTCAAAAGCGCGCCTTGCTCGCGGTTGGCCAGCACCGCGTCGACGATGTAGCGCGCTTGATCAGCCTCGTCGTGCACGGTGACGAGCTGCGGCTTTTGCGCGGAGGTGCGGTCGGTCCAGAGGTTCTTGGTGAAGCGCTCGCGTGCGAGGCCAATGACGCCGTTGGCCGCCGCCAGTACGGCTTGCGTCGAGCGGTAGTTGCGGTCGAGCGTGATCATCTCGGCGCGGGGCGAGAAGCTTTGCGGAAACTCCAGGATGTTGCGCACGGTGGCGGCGCGGAACGAGTAGATCGACTGCGCATCGTCGCCGACCACGGTGAGGCCGCGTCCGTCGGGCTTCAGCGCCAGCAGGATCGAGGATTGCAGGCGGTTGGTGTCCTGATATTCGTCGACCAGCACGTGATCGAAGCGGCCGCCGATCTCTTCGGCGATCAGCGCGTCGCTCATCATCTGCGACCAGTAGAGCAGGAGGTCGTCGTAATCGAGCACGTGCTGGGCCTGCTTGGCCTCGACGTAAGCCGCGAACAGGCCCTTCAGCTCGGCGGCCCAGCCCACGCACCAGGGATAGTGCTGTCCCAGCACCTTCTCGATCTCCATCTCGGCGTTGACGCAGCGGGAGTAGATCGACAGGCACGTGCCCTTGGCTGGAAAGCGGCTCTCGGTCTTGGACAGGCCGCGCTCGTGCCGAACCAAATTCATCAGGTCGGCGGAATCCTCGCGGTCGTGGATGGTGAAGGCGGGATCGACGCCGATCCGCTCGGCATATTCGCGCAAGAGGCGCGCGCCGATGCCATGGAACGTGCCGGCCCAGGTCAGCGCATCTCGCATGATCGCGGCGTTGTTCTCCCCGAGCACCTTTCGGGCGATCCGCTCGACGCGGCCGGCCATCTCGGCCGCGGCGCGGCGCGAGAACGTCATCAACAGGATGCGGCGCGGATCGGCACCCGCAACGATCAGATGGGCGACGCGATGGGCCAGCGTGTTGGTCTTGCCGGAGCCGGCACCGGCGATGACGAGCAGGGGCGCGCCCACGGTCGCGCCATCGGCCACGCCATGCTCGACGGCGCGGCGCTGCTCCGCATTGAGCGTGTCCAGATATGTTGCCACGAATCGCCCCGGTGAAACCGTGAGATTCGGCGATCTCCTCGCGAATCGCAATGCGGCTGGACGGAACCTTATTTAACACCTAGGGAAAAGACGGCCCAAGGTTCCAGCCCGAGAAGAGCGCGCCCGGCATGACCGAGCTCAAGCCCGACCAGTTCGAGATGCGGCGGCTGGAGTCGCTCAGCAACACCATTTTCGGCGTCGCCATGACGCTCCTGGCCTACGATCTGCCCAAGGCCGCCGTCTTCACCGGCGCACCCGGCTGGAGCGATCTCGCCCATGTCTATTCCGGCAAGCTTGCCGGCTTTGCGCTCAGCTTCATCATCGCCGGGGTGTTCTGGATCAGCCATCACCGGCGGCTGGCGCGCCAGCCGGTGGGCAGCCGCGGCGCGGTGATCCTCAACCTGTTCTTCCTGCTCTCGATCGTGCTGCTGCCGGTGACCAACGGCCTCTATACCAACTACGCCATGAGCAGCGCGGTTGCCGTGCTCTACGGCTTGCACCTAACCGCGATCGCCGGCCTCAATGCCTGGCTGTGGTGGACGATCCTGGGCGGCTGGCGCCATGAGATCATGGCATCGCTGTTTCCGCTGCTCGTGTTCATCCCGGGCACGATCGTGGCGGCG
The DNA here is from genome assembly GCF_054062495.1 of Bradyrhizobium sp. USDA 3311. Lineage (NCBI taxonomy): Bacteria > Pseudomonadati > Pseudomonadota > Alphaproteobacteria > Hyphomicrobiales > Nitrobacteraceae > Bradyrhizobium > Bradyrhizobium sp. USDA 3311. The sequence continues at coordinate 5,029,237 of NZ_JBSSFI010000001.1, forward strand.
TTTGCGCCGCACGTCGCACCCTTCGTGTGGTTCATCGCCTTCGGCGGCCTGCTGATCCAGCGCTTCTACAGTGCGCAAGCCGAACCGGATGCGTAAGGTGGTCGCTTCCCCTTATGTCGCGCCGAACCCGTCGGCCGGCACATAAAGCTTGACCGGGCGGATTTCGTAGACGGCACTCGGATTGACCTGACGCAGCTTCCGTGCCGCCGCGATCGCCTCGTCATCCGTGTCGTATTCCACGAGGTGGAAGCCCAGAAGCTGCTCCTTGGTCTCGGCAAACGGGCCGTCCATCACCACGCCCGCGCCGGGGCCGCGCAAGGTGCGGGCCTTTCGGGTCTCGTCCAGACGGGCGGCCGGCCCAAGGTGTCCGCTTGCCCTGAGGGGCGCCTGAACCTCGATGACCTTGGCCACGACCGCGGCGTCCTCCTCCGGAGTCCAGGACAAGATCTCGTCTTCCACGTGATAGGCCAGGATGGCGTAGAGCATCGTCACCTCGTTTTTTTGCTGCGCGGGTCCAAAGGACGTATCACGACGGCCCGCGCCGACAATCCCCGAGCGCAAAATATTGCGTCGTGCAGGCCTCGACGAAACCGTCCTGAAACCCGATTACCGCCTTGCGGTGTGAACGCTGCCCAAAGCCGAGGCGACTGATGGCCACAAGAACACGGAAGGCCATCGGAGGCGGCAATGTCGGGTCACACCATCAAGATCATCTGCGACGCACGGCGGGCGGCACAATCGGAGCCCGCCGATTTGCACGACCAGAGCGGTCATCACCGCTATTACGGCAGCTCGGCCGAGAACGGCGGCGAACGCATCGTGGAGAGCCGCCGCGGCAAACGCCCGCGCGCGGTCAATGTCTGTGGCTTCTGAAGCCTTCTCTGAAGCTTTGGGCGAGACCGGTCTCCGCTGATGGGTGTCCTGCAAATATCGGTTGCCGCGCTGCCGTTCCTAGTTTCGCTGGCGAGCCGAAGCAGCAAGGCGATCGCGCCATGCCTGCTCGCGAGCATCTTCACAGTGCTGCTTGGCGAGGAGCCTCACCGGGCGGTCTTGGCCTGGTGTGTTGGCGTGCTGATCGCTGCTGTGGCGTTACGCGAACGGCTTCGCGCGACCTGAGCGGCGCTGTTACGGCGCGCTCAGGACCTGCTTGACGAGGGCCTCACGCAGCGCCGCCAGCTCACCGCTCGCCTCCATCTGCGCGATCACCTTGCCGACCTTCGGCACCAGATCGCGATGACGTTCGTGCAGGTAGTGGTAGATGTGGATGCGCTCGAGCGGCGGGGAGAGCGGGTAGATCCTGGCCTGGAGATTGAGCTTCCTCACCGCGACGAGTCCACTGAAGAGGTCGGTGACCATCACGTCGAAACGGTCGGCATCGAGCATCTGGATCATGTTCTCGAGGCTGGTGGTCGCCGTGACACGGGCCATGTCGCGGGTGCCGGCCTCCGATGAGCCGACGCCGCGGACGATGCCGATGTTGTAGTCCCTGATCGAATTCCAGCCGGCGACGTCGAAACGCAGTTTCGTCGTGAACACCGTGGGCTCGATGTAGTTGATCGCCGGCGTGACCTGGATCAGCGTCGGGTAGTCGCGCGAGAGCGTTCCGATCCGCTGGATTTCGCCGTCGACCTCGCCGGCGCTCGACAGCGCGAGTGCCCGCTTGCCGGGGACGTCCTCGAATTCGAGCCTGATGTTGAGCTTGGCGTAGACGGCCCGCAGCATCTCGCCGCCGACATATTGATCGGGGATGTCCGCGATGCGCGCCAGCCGGATCAGCTCCTGCGCCTGCGTTGGACCGGCTGCGAGCAACGACAGGCAGGCGATGGCCATCCGCCACATCACGCGTCTCCTTGGTCGTGCCTTGCTACCACTGGATTCGGAGGCCCGCGCGATCTACCGGGAGTGGCGCGCGCCTGCGCGCCAGCCGCAACGGCCATCACTCGCCGCCATGCAGGCGACTCCGGACTTTAACCGATGTTATTCTAGCACGCGAAGTGATAGTTTGCGCCGGAATCCTGCTGCTGGGCGCAAGATATGACCCCGCCGACCTCAAGCCGCCCATGGGCCGACAGGAATCGCCACGCGCATCGCGTGGAGGGGAAGTCTCAACGATCGAATTGCTCGCGACCGCTGCCGGCCGGAGCAGGATGCCGCCATTCCGGGGACGTGGTGCATGGGCAACGCAGGCGACGAGGATTCCAAGCGCGGCCGCGCCGTTGCCCCGGCGGCCGCGAAGCAGGATTTGAGCGGGATCGGCGCCGCGTTTGCGCCGGCGATGATCGGTGCGTTGCTGTCGCGGATTTTCAACTGGTCGCGCAGCGGCGTCGGGCCGCGCCTCCTGGCCGCCGTGCTGCTGTTCTCCTCAATCGTCACGCTGATGCTGACCGCGCTTCAGCTCTATCTCGACTATGACCGCGAGGTCGGCGTCATCGAGACGCGGCTCGACGAGATCGGCCGGAGCACCACCGGCAGCCTCGGCGAAAGCCTGTGGAATCTCGACCAGAACCAGCTCAAGCTCCAGCTCGACGGCATCCTGCGGCTGCCCGACATCCGCGCCGCCGAGGTGCGCGAGATCGCTGATCGCCCCAATCCGGTCCGTGTCGCGGTCGGCGAGCCGAACACCCGTTCGATCGTCACGCGCGATTACCCGCTGAACTACTCCGTGCAGGGCGCCGCGCGCCCGATCGGCGTGCTCCATGTCGAGGCGACGCTGAGCGAGGTCTATCAGCAATTGCTGCACCGTGCCCTGATCATCCTGGCAAGCCAGGCGGCGAAGACGTTCCTCGTCTCGCTGTTCATCATCTACATGTTCCATCTCCTGGTGACGCGGCACCTTGTTGCCATCGCCGACTTCGTCAGCAAGTACAGCCTGGTGCGGCCGCCGCCGCCTTTGCACCTGGAGCGCCGGCCGCCCTACGATGCGGACGAACTGGACAAGGTGATCGACGCCTTCAACGCCATGTGCGCCAATCTCGAGCGGGCCTATGGCGAGCTGCGTGAGGCCAATACGAATCTCGAGCGCGACCTGAAAATCCGCCAGCGCGCCGAAGGCGACGCGCGCGCGAGCGAGCAGCGCTTCCGCGACTATGCCGAGACCGCGTCCGACTGGTTCTGGGAGACCGGGCCGGATCATCGGTTCACCTACATATCCGACCGCGCAGGGGTCTTCGGCATGGACCATAAGGCGCTGATCGGCAAGCGCCGCACCGATGCCGCCTTCGACCACGACGCCGAGCCGGAGAAATGGCGCGCGCACATGGCGGTGCTGGATCGCCACGAGCCGTTTCCGGAAGTTCGAGTATCGCGGCCGCGATATGACCGGACGCGTGCGCCATTTCAGCGTCAACGGCCAGCCGGTATTCGCGGCCGACGGACGCTTCATGGGTTATCGCGGCTCCGCCACCGACCTCACCGAGCAGCACGAGACCGAGGAGCGGCTTCGCCAATCCCAGAAGATGGACGCGATCGGCCAGCTCACCGGCGGCGTCGCGCACGACTTCAACAACGTGCTCACCGTCATCACCGGCACCATCGAGATCATCCAGGAAGGGCTTGCGGACAGGCCCCAGTTCGCCGCGATCGCGCAGCTCATCGACGATGCGGCCGCGCGTGGCGCCGAGATCACCTCGCAGCTGCTGACCTTCGCGCGCCGCCAGCCGCTGGAGCCGCGCGAGATCGACGTCAACGCCCTCGTGGTCGAGACGGCGAAGCTGCTGAAGCCGATCCTGGGCGAGCATATCGAGATCGTGACCCGTCTCGCGGACGACGCCTGGTCCGCGATGGCGGATCCGTCGCAGCTCTCGTCCGCGATCGTCAATCTCGCCGTCAACGCGCGTGACGCGATGCCGGACGGCGGCAGGCTCACGCTCGAGACCGCGAACCGGGAGCTTGACGGCGTGCGCAGCGACGGCGACGTCATTCGCGGCGCCTTCGTGATGATTGCGGTGACCGACACCGGTCACGGCATCCCGGCCGACATCCGCGAGCGCGTGTTCGAGCCGTTCTTCACCACCAAGGGGGTCGGCCGCGGCACCGGGCTTGGGCTGAGCATGGTCTACGGCTTTGCCCGCCAGACCGGCGGCACCGTCGCGATCGAGAGCGAGGAGGGACAAGGCACGGTGATGCGGTTGTTCCTGCCGCGATCGGAGGGCGAGGCGGCAACCAGGACGGGATCGGCTCAGGCGCCCGCCGCGGCGCGCGGGCACGAGACGATACTCGTGGTCGAGGACGATCCGCTGGTGCAGGGCTATGTCATCGCCCAGCTCGGCAGCCTTGGCTATCGCACGCTCGTGGCCGGCGACGGCGCAGCCGCCCTCGCGCTGGTCGACCAGGGCGCCAGTTTCGACCTGCTGTTCACGGACATCATCATGCCCGGAGGCATGAACGGGCGGGAACTGGCCGAAGCCGTCCGGCTCCGGCGGCCGGGGGCGAGAGTGCTCTACACCTCCGGCTATACCGACAACACCATCGTCCACGAAGGACATCTCGATCCCGGCGTGGCGCTGCTTCAGAAGCCATACCGGAAGTCGGAGCTGTCGCAGAAGATTCGCGAGGTGCTTGCGGGCGAGCCGGCCGCCTGAGCGGCGCCCGCCCACGAAAAAGGCGCGGCGGGGAGGCCCCGTCGCGCCCGATTTCGTGCTCGCTGGTCCAGGGCTGAGAGCGCCCCGATGCCAAGCCTTGTTCAAAGCTTAGCGGGCGATCCCAGCGAGGTGACAGCGCTTGAGATAAGACACTGGATCACCTCCTTTCGTTGGTTTCGGGAGACTCCAATATAGGGCGAAATACCCGCGTCGTTAAGAGGTGGGGCGGGTGGCCGGGAACAAGCCCTTCGCGAAGCGGGAAAGACCGATCCGGGGCAGTTGAGGCCGCCGCGCGGCCGTGTTAGGGGAACGCGAGATGCGGGTGTAGCTCAATGGTAGAGCAGCAGCCTTCCAAGCTGAATACGAGGGTTCGATTCCCTTCACCCGCTCCAATGTTTTCAATGGCTTAGCGCGTCAAGAGTTTTCCATTCTGACAAGTCGCGCATTCTCATTCTGACAGACGTTCGCTTTCCTATCGCTTGTCTTGCGCGGCGCTTGACGCGTTTCACTTGCGCGTCTTGCTTTGCTTCATCGTCGTCATGCACATCAGGCGCCATGGCCGCTGCGTGACGTGTGCATCGAGAGGTCAAGAAAGACCTATTGAACGCAAATGTCAGCAGTCCTTCCACGGCGCACCAGATGACTGGAGCGAGGAACAGCCGCCCCGGCGATGATCAAGAGAAAGAGAGATGTGAGAGATCTCACACGGGAACTTCGAGTCTTGCACTAGTCAGAGCTTCTATTCTCTCAGAACCAACGGAGGTTCGCGTGAAGCTCCTGATGATCTCTGGCTTGGCCGTGTTCGCGGTTTTCGTGGCCGCGACGAATATGCTGCGATCGCATCCATTACCGGTAAGTCGCACATCGGTAGCAGGGATGCCGGTGCAAGAGATGCAAAGACAAGCGCAACAAGGCAAACTGCCGGTTGAAGATTTCGTAGATCGATCTCTTGTGTTTCCAAGGGGAACACAGGAGTAGACGCGTCTCAACCAATCGTGGCCGAGCTGGACGTCTTGGTCGGCTCGTATGTTCTCGAACGGCTATGCGCCAGCGGCTGGTCGGGTCGCGAGCGCAGCAATTGTCGCAGGCGCTGTCTCAAGGACCCATGAAAATCGGGTTGATCCCGATGGGATCGCCGAGCAGTCCCAGGGATTGAAGCTGCGCGCTGTGGATATCGATTTCAAGGACAGCCAAGAGCAGCGCTAACACGACGGCGATGTAGACGAGCAGTGCCGACGCATCCTGGCTGTCGGGATCGCGATTTCGCGGCGGCGACGCGCGAAAGTGCCACAACCGCGCGATGAGCTGCAGATAGGATTTCGGGTGTACTTGCATGTCCGGCCTCGCTCTCTGAGGCGCCTTTCGCAAGACTGCGACCACGTCGATCGCCAATCAAGGCGCCGCTTGTCGCACCTGGAACCGAATATGAGCTACCCCCGTTGAGCTGGATCAAATGGGTGCGCTTTTGCCCAGAGGCCAGGCCAGTCGGCCACGGACACGCCACGGAAGATCTCCACAGAACGATCGCCGGCAAGAAGCGCGGGACGTCACGGGACGGCATTTGGCCATGGTGCAAAGGCCGGGCAAAATGGCACGGTGGGTGCTGTGCTGTGAGTGTCTCCGACGGCCAATGGATTTGACCTTGCGTCTCGCCACCGCCCTTCTGACGGCATCGCTGCTTCTTCCACTGCGGCCCGCGCAGGCGCAATTGGCGGGGCACGGCGGGCCTGTCCGCGCAATCGCCGTTTCGAGCGATGGCAAGACGGTTTTGTCGGGGAGCTTCGACACGGCAGCGATCCGATGGTCCCTGGCAACCGAGTCGGCCGAGCAGGTCCTTCGCTTCCATTCGGGGGCGGTGAACGCGGCTGCCTTCCTCGGAGACGGACGAATGGCAACGGCTGGTGCGGACGGCCAGATTGCCATCTGGACGGCGGGCGGGCTGCAGCCAGACCAGGTTCTCGAAGGTCATACGGGACCCATTGTGGGACTCGCCGTTTCGCCCGATACATCGAAGCTCGCGTCGGCCTCGTGGGACCACACCGTGCGGATTTCATCCCTGTCCGACGGTGGCACGCGCGTGCTGCAAGGTCACTCGCAAAGCGTGAACGGTGTGGCCTTTGCCCCCGATGGAAAATCGCTGGTGAGCGTTGGCTACGATCTGACGGTGCGGATCTGGCCCTTGGCAGGCGGCAGCCCCGAGATCGTTGTGATGCCGGCGCCGCTGAATGCCGTCGCCATCTCGCCTGATGGCGAAATCGTCACCGGCGCGGCAGACGGGAAGCTGCGCATGATGACCGCCGATGGCAAGGAGAACGGCGAGGTCATGGCTGGCGCCAGGCCGATCGTGGCCCTGGCGATCTCGCAAGACGGGGCTTTGATCGCCACGGGGGCAATTGACGGCACCGTTGCGATCGTCGATCGCAAGGCGCGCAGCGTGATGCGCACGCTCGCCGGGCTCGGCGCGCCGGTCTGGTCGGTCGCGTTCCTGCCCGATGGCGCGACGCTCCTGACGGGCGGTGCTGACGGCAAGATCAGGCGCTGGAACGCACTGACCGGCGCGGCGATCGGGTCGAACGTGCTGGGCACGCCGGCGGATCCGCTCGCTGCCTATGTCGGCGATCACGGCGCCGAAATGTTCAGGGCCTGCGTTGCCTGCCATACATTGTCGGAGAATGAGGTACAGCGTGCCGGGCCGACGCTTGCGGGGCTCTTCGGCCGGAAGATTGCCTCGCTGCCGGGCTATCGGTTCACCGACGCGCTCAAGGCGATGGATATCGTCTGGACGCCGGAGACCGTGTCAAAACTGTTCGAGATCGGGCCGAACGCCTACACGCCCGGCACCAAGATGCCGGAGCAGCGGATCGGCTCGGCCGAGGATCGCCGCGCGCTCACGGACTTTCTGGCGCGTGCGACGTCGAAGTAGCCCGCAGCAACGCCTTGCGCGTCTTCAAGCGAAGGCGGCAAGGTCTTGATGTCAACGCCCTAATAGCCCGGCCATCGCTCCACGGGAATATTCGTCAGCTCCGGGTTCTCCTCGAGCATGCGAGCCACGTTGACGCTGGGCAGGCGACGATCGCCTGCTTGAGCGCGACCTTTTCCGCCTTGGCGAGGGCGGCGGCCTCGACGGCTGTGCCAGCGAGCACCGTGATGACGAGGCATGTCCAAAAAATCATCATGAAACGAGGCATACGGCTAGTCCTTGTTCTCGCGTTGACGCAGATAGTCGTCCGTCGTCCGCGGTGGCGCGCGTTCCGGAACGTCCTGGATCGGATCGAACTGCTGTTCGCTCATGACAATGACGCGGCAATCGGCGCACATCCGCAAGGCCTCGGTCCGGCGGTCCCCGGTGGGATACATCCAATGGTGCCCCTCGAGCTTCGTCGCGATCCGATCGATCGTGCTCTTCACGCCGAAGGGTGTGCCGCAGCGGACACACAGGGCCGGTTCTTCTTCCTTGATCACTTGCGCCTGCGCACGCCTTGCCCGGAAGTCGATCTGCGGGGTGAGCGTGATGACCTTCTCAGGACAGGTGCTCTGGCACAGACCGCACTGCACGCAGGCGTCCTCCACGAATTTGAGGACGGGACGCTCGGGATCGGCACGAAGCGCGCCGGTCGGGCAGGCCGAAACACAGGACAGGCACAGCGTGCAACCGCCGGTGTCAACGGTGATTGCACCGATCGGTGCGCCCTCGGGCAAGGCGATCACGTCGACCGGCTTGGGCGCGAGGCGATGCAACTCACTCAGGCCAAAGCGAAGCAGATCGCCGCGCTTGCCGACCGTCCGGAAAGTCGCAGGATTTTCGAGGCCGGCGAGGGGACCAATCCCCGTCAGATGATCAGCCAGCGTGTCGGGATCGTCGGTTTCGATCGTGGCCACGCGTCGGCCCTCAAATCCGAGCCCGGCGAGAATGGTCTCGGCCATGACGATCGTCTGCAGCAATCCGGTCACGCCGTGTCGCGGCTTGGCGCGCAGGAGAAACCGCACGGCCGCCGCGCCATACGCGAATGCGCCGATAACGGCCTCCAGGCCGACCTGCGTCAACTCGTTGACGGCGAGGGGCAGCACGTTGGCTGGCAATCCGTCGCCATGACGGGCGAGCGCATCGATCAGCGGCGTGCCGTGCGCGCCGTCATGCAGCAGCAGCACCGGATGCGTGCCGCCAGCTTCGCGATAGGCGAGCAACATGGCGCGAAGCATCTGCAACTGGGTGTCGGCCGGCGGCAGCGCGTAGGATGCAGCGCCCGTGGGGCAGGCGGCCGCGCATTGCCCACAACCTGCGCAGACGTCTGCGTTGACAGCGACATGGTCGCCGTCCGGCGTAATCGCGCCGGTCGGGCATAAGTCAAGGCAGCGATGGCATCCGGTCAGCTTCGAGCGCGAATGCGCGCAGAGGCTGGGCGTGAAGTCGACATATCTCGGCTTGTCGAAACTGCCGACGAGGTCGCGGGCGGCCAGCACAGCGCGCAGCACCGCCGCCGGATCTCTCGGATCGGCGCGGAGATAGCCGTCCCGCAGGTCGTGCGCCGGAAACAGCGGTGGCTCGCCGGAGAGGTCGAGCACCAGATCGCAGCGCGAGGTCGCCCCGTTGCGCGGGGCCTCGAACACGAAGCGGTCGCGCGAAGAGGGGCGCGGTTGCGCGTAGTCGTCGATCGTGAGCTCGAATGCGCCAAAATGTCCCCGCGCGTTGCGGATCTTGCCTTTTACGATCGGAAACACTGCCGCGGCAGGCGGCGTAACGTCTGCCGGCTGCATGAGCATGACCGTGACGTCGAGATGGTCTGCGAGCAGGCGCCCGGCTTCGATCGCGGCCTCGTCGCGCCCATAGATCAGGATGATGCCGTCACTCGACAATGTGACCAGCGGAAAGTCCGGTGCGGGAATTGCGGCCGCCGCAAGCAGCGCCGCCATCTTCGCGCCCGCATTCTCACCGTCGCGCGACCAGCCCGCCGTCTCGCGGATGTTGACGAAGGTGATCCCGTCAGGGCGTTCGCCCATCTCATGGGTGAATTGCGCAGCCTGCTGCGTGCAGGCGACCGTCAGCGGGCCATCCGCCTTTGCCGCGTTGCGGAAATGATCGAGCTCCGCGCCGCAGAGATGGCGAAAGCTTCTGATCTCGCAATTGGGGCATCCACGCCGGATCGCGGCCGTGTCGAGGCGCATCGTGTCTTCACACGAGCAGATCAGGACGGTCTTCGCTGGCTGCTCCAGGTGAATCCCTCCGTCAGTGCGGCGCCGACTTACGGACTCGCGCCGTTCCTGCACCTCGTATAGATTTTCACTATTGGGAAGAAAAGGAAAGTGGAGGACGGCCTTGCGGTCGACCCCGATCAACTACGTTTCCCTGGTAGAACCGATCCAGCTGCCGCCGCCCTTCACGCTCGTCCGGCTGCGGGAGAGCGGAGACGCCTTTGCCCACGCTTGCGGCATTGCACCCAAGTGCGGCGCCGGCACGCTGGTGTGCGTCGGGCGGTTCGATCTCGCCGAATTCGCCGTGGTGCTCGAGCCAGGCGAACCTTTGAGCACCGCGCGGCGCGCCTTCTACGCCGGCATGGTCGCGCTCACCGACGCTCTTCGCGCCTATGCCCCGCCCAACAAGACGGTTGCGATCGGCTGGCCCGGCTCCGTCGAGATCGACGGCGGGCTGGTCGGCGGGGGGCGGATGGGGTGGCCATCGTCCGCGCGCGAGAATGAGCCGCCCGCCTGGCTGGTGTTCGGCGCCATGATCCGGACGGTGGCAATGGCCGATCAGGGGCCCGGCGTTCATCCGCTCGCGTCCGCGCTGGATGAGGAGGGGTTCGGCGAAGCGGGCGCCGTGCAGGTGACCGAGAGTTTTGCCCGGCACCTGATGCGGGCGATCGATCGTTGGCAGGTCGATGGCTTTGACAGCGTCGCACGCGATTATCTCAGCCGGGTTCCCCGTGAGCGGCGAACCGTCCTCAGCATCGACGAGAGCGGCGATCTCCTCACGCGCCAGGTCGGTACCGGCAAGGTTGAGCGGAGCGAGCTCGTCAAGGCGCTCGCCAGGCCATCCTGGCTCGATTCGAAGCTCGGAGGGCCAAGGACGTGACTGTGAAACTGCTGCGCGCCATCGCGCTCGATCCCTCCGACACCTTCGTGTTCGACGCGGCGGCAGAGCCCGGCGAATGGGCCGTCTCCGGCGCGTTCCGCTTCTGCGACCAGGATCCGGCGACGTTGAGCGGCAAGGCGCGCGCGGCGTTCCGCAGCGGCTTCCTCGGGGTGCAATCCTGGGGCTGGTCGACGCTGGTGCAGATCGTGCCGGCAACGGAGAGCGATTGCCGGGCGCTGATCGAGCTCCTCGCCGGACAACTCATCGATCGTTTCGGCGCGCCGGATCCGGCAACCGCGCGGACGGCCGCCGAAGAGGAGGTCGCCTTCGTGCGGTCGCTCTGCACGCATCCGATCAGTTCGCTCATTGCCGTCCACCGCTCGGTGAGCGACGGCGAAGTCCGCGAGTCGTTCCGCAGGCTGCAGCTGCGGCAAGGGCAGGGGCACGGCAAGGCGTTCTCGTTCATGGAAGCCGAGGATGATGTCGAACCCGACAGCAATGTCAGGCTTGCCGATATGAGCCAGGAGCCGCAGCATCGATGAATGATTTCTGGATCGCATGCGGCCACCATCTGCTCGATCGCGAGGCGGGCGGCGGGCTTTGCGTCACCGACGAGTTCCTGAAGGTCTATTTCGTCAGGCCCGAGCTGATTCCACCGGACGAAGCATGCCCGGTCGAGCGGCGGCTGCACCGCGAGCTGCTGGCCGCTCCCCGCCGGGCGGTCAGTGCGGACGAGATCGCAGCGATTGTCGATGCGGATGCCCGGGAGAACTGGCAGTTCGTGCTTGCCGTTCGCGATCTCCTGGTGCGGCACCCGACCCTGGAGGCCGCCTATCTTGCGACCGTCCGGTCGGGGGGAAACGGATTGCCGCCGCTGTTCGTCAATCAACTCGTGCATGTCATCCTGCGCAATGCGCTGGATGGCTGCGATGACCCTTTCGTGCTGCGCGCCGCCGAGCTGTTCTTCCGCCCACAGCGCATCCTGCCGCATGAACGGGCCTTGCTGCTCGGCGATGAGGAGGTCGTCGGTGGGCAGAGCCCGACCCCGGTGCTCTCGCTGATGTCGATGCTCGGGGCCGTGACCGATGCCGAGCTGGACGTCTTGAACGAGGATAACGCCGACGACTATTGGCACCGAAGCGACCATTTCGACATGGCTTTCGATCTCACCGCGGGCGGGCGCGGGCCGAGGGCGCTGGCGCAGGCGATGGCGCGCTGGATCTCCCATCTGCTCGGGATCGACGTCTGCATTGAGCCGCTGCGCGAACTGCGTGATGCGCGGCTCACCTGGTATGTCGGGCTCGACGCCGATGCGACCAGGCTCGGCGACCGCCTCTGGCATGGCGAGCAACTCGACGACCGCAGCGCCGGCCGCGTGCTTTCATTGTTCCGCCTGACGTTTGCAGATACGAGTGCGGTCGCAGACGAGATGCAGGGAGAGCCCGTCTATCTCATCCTGTCGATGAACTCCGATCAAAAGCTCCGGATGAAACCGCAGAATTTGCTGACGGGGCTGCCGATCAAGCACCTGGAGAGGGTAACGTGAGCCCGGCTGCGCTGCCGCTTGTGCGCATCCCCGTCGGTATCGTGGTCGGACGGTACAAGGCGGACTCGCCGTGGACCGACTTTATCTGGCGCGCCGTCGCCGTGCTGCCGGACGAGCCGGACACAAAGTCCTGGACGGTGCTCCGTGAGGAGGGCGGTGGGACGACGCTGTTCTATGCCGGCAGCACTATGGTCGATCTCTACAGTTCCGAGACGGCGCGCTATCGCGACAATCTTGCTACGGGTCGTCCGAGCATCTGGACAGTGTTGTCGCCTGCGGAAGGCACCTGGCCCTATTCGGTGGCTGCCGCCACCGCCGATCCTGCGGAAGGCGAGGCGTTCACCGGGGCCGCTGCGAATCTGGTCGAGGCCGTGCCCATGCCGGACGTGCTGCGTGAGCAGATTGAAAGCTTCGTTGCCGAGCACCACGTCGAACGGGAGTTCTTCAAACGGAAGCGGCGGCAGGCCGATCCGGAGGCACTGGCGCGCCGGCAGCATGAAGGCGGACACGAATGAGTGAGGATAGGTTCCTGACGCGCTGGTCCCGTCGCAAGCAGCACGCAAAGGCGAACCCGACGCAATCGGATCCGGCAAAGCGCGACGACATGCCGTCGGCACTGCCGCCCACCGCGAAGGATGACGAAGCGGAGTTCGCCCCCTCGAGCCTGCCTTCGATCGACCTGATCACGTCGGCGACCGACATCAAGGCGTTCTTGCGCAAAGGGATTCCGCAGGAGCTGACGCGTGCGGCGCTTCGTCGCGCCTGGAGCGCTGATCCCGCCATTCGCGACTTCGTGGGGCTTGCCGAAAGCGCGTGGGACTTCAACGATCCGACCGCGATGCCGGGCTTTGGTCCGCTGGATTGTTCGGAAGCAGAACTGGCCGCGTTCGTGGACAGAATCGTCGGCGGCGTCAGCAAGTCAGTCGAGACGCTGTCCGAGACTCCGGTTGAAGTCACGGATTCTTCGCGGGAATTGCGCCAGGCCGAGAGATCGAATGTCGAGGTCGTCGCCGAAGAAGCTGCGCCCACCAAGCCCGCACCTGTTCCTGCTGCAGCGCAACTAACGGTCCCTGAAAGCACTGAAAGCGAACACCTGTCGCTTCCCCGTCGCCCGCATGGCGGCGCGCTGCCCCGCTAGGGCTCCCCGACGAAAGGCCATAGCCTCAGACTATGTGATGCGATTGACCCTCCGCTGGGCCGGGATTACGCTTCGTCTAGCGCTTTGTAGCAAAAGCAAAATCAGCACCCGGGACTTGGATGGGAGGTCCACGTGCGTGATGATGGCCTTGAGCGAGCCATTGACGCCGCCGGCGGCGTTGCTGGGCTTGCGCGCAAAATCGGCATTAGCCAACCCTCCGTTTCGAACTGGAACCAGGTGCCCGCGCAACGGGTGATTGCGGTCGAAGCGGCGACCGGCGTATCGCGCAAAGACTTGCGGCCTGATCTGTACGGCGAGCCGTTTGTGTCCAATGAGCTGATTGAACCCGTCGATGCGGCGCGTGCGCAGGAATATCTGCTGCTCGCGACGCTCTTGTCCGCAGCACCGTCAAGAAGGCTGCTCGATCAACTGGCCGCATTGACCGGTGATGCGACGCCACTCGGGCGCGCGCATGCTGGGCTGGCCGCGGCCGCCGCCAATGCAGTCGCAACGCAGGTCGAACGCGAATATTTCGATCTGTTCGTCGGTCTCGGCCGCGGCGAGCTCTTGCCCTATGCCTCCTACTATCTGACCGGATTCCTCAACGAGCGGCCGCTGTCGCGCCTGCGCGCCGATCTCGCCGCGTCCGGGATCGAGCGCGCCGCGAATAATTCGGAGCCGGAAGATCACGCCGCCATCCTGTGCGAGATCATGGCGGGTTTCGCGGGAGGCCGCTTCCCTGCGTCGTTCGAGGCGCAGCGCGCATTCTTTGTCAAACACGTCGAGCCCTGGATAGGGCGGCTGTTCGCCGACATCGAGGGCGCGGAGAGCGCCGTCTTCTATCGTGCGGTCGGCGCGCTCGGTCGCGCCTTTATCGAGATCGAGGCGGAGGCATTCACGTTCGCCAACTGACCTGCACCGGCGGGTCCAGGAGAGATGCGATGAGTGAAGACAGGAAAGCCACAGTCGGGCGTCGCGATTTCCTGCGCAAGGTCGGCGCCGGCACGTTGGGCGCCGGCGCGACGCTCGCGACACCGCTGGTCGGGTCCGCGCAGGCTGATAGCGAAACCAACGATGAGAAGCGCAAGGCGCGCTACAAGGAAACTGATCACGTCAAGGCTTTCTATCGCGTCAATCGTTATCCGGCCAAGGGAGGTTGACCGTGCTGATCAAGCGAGCAAACCAGCGTTCCCTGCGCCATGGTTCCGTTGCCGAGTCCCTTGCAGGGCAGGGCGGCGGTCTCGACCGCCGCAGCTTCTTGCGCAAATCCGGTCTCGCCGGTGGCGCGCTCGCCGTGCTCGGCACGCTGCCGGTCGGCGGCGTGCGCAAGGCGGAGGCGGCGATGGCCGGTCCGCTCACCGCGGGTGCGAGCGTCCGCAAGAGCGTCTGCACGCATTGCTCGGTTGGGTGCACGGTGACTGCCGAGGTCCTGAACGGGGTATGGATCGGCCAGGAACCGAGTTGGGATTCTCCGATCAATCGCGGCTCGCATTGTGCCAAGGGCGCATCCGTGCGCGAGCTCGTGCACAGCGAGCGACGGTTGCGCTATCCGATGAAGCTCGTCGGAGGGCAGTGGACCCGCGTGTCCTGGGATACCGCAATCAACGAGATCGGCGACAAGCTTCAAACCGTACGTGAGAAGTCAGGCCCCGATTCCGTCTATTGGCTTGGCTCGGCCAAGATGACCAATGAAGGCGCCTACCTGTTCCGCAAGCTTGGCGCATTCTGGGGAACCAACAATACCGATCATCAGGCCCGCATCTGCCATTCGACCACCGTCACCGGCGTCGCCAACACCTGGGGCTACGGCGCGATGACCAACAGCTTCAATGATATCCGCAATGCGAAGACGCAGGTCGTCCTGGGCGGCAATCCGGCAGAGGCGCATCCGGTCTCGCTGCAGCACCTGCTCGAGGGCAAGGAACTGCAAAAGGCCAACTTCGTCGTCATCGACCCGCGCCTGACGCGCACCGCCGCGCACGCGACGGAATATGTGCGGATGCGGCCGGGCACCGACATCCCCGTGCTTTACGGCATGATGTGGCACATCCTCCAGAACGGCTGGGAGGACAAGGAGTTCATCCGGCAGCGGGTCTACGGGTTCGACGACCTCCGCAAGGAGGTGGAAAAGTGGAATCCGGAAGAAGTCGAGCGCGTCACCGGCATTCCCGGCGAGCAGCTCAAGCGCGTCGCCAAGATGTTTGCCACCGAAAAGCCGGCCACGCTGATCTGGGCCATGGGCCAGACCCAGAAGACCGTCGGCACCGCCAACGTGCGTGCCAGTTGCATCCTGCTGCTGATGACCGGCAATGTCGGCGGCGCGGGCATGGGAGCCAACATCTTCCGTGGCCACGACAACGTCCAGGGCGCGACCGACGTCGGGCTCGATATCGTCACGCTGCCGTTCTACTACGGCCTCGCCGAGGGCGCCTGGAAGCACTGGTCGCGGGTTTGGGAGGTCGACTACGACTTCCTGAAGTCGCGGTTCGATTCCAAGCAGATCATGGAAACCCCCGGCATCCCGCTGACCCGCTGGTTCGAGGCGGTGACGCTGCCGAAAGATCAGGTCGCGCAGAAGGACAATGTGAAGGCGGTGTTCGTGCAGGGACACGCCTCCAACAGCATCACCCGTATTCCTGAATCCCTCAATGGCCTGAAGGCGCTGGAGCTGCTCGTCATCGCCGATCCGCATCCGACGACCTGGGCCTCGCTCGCAGTCGAGGCGGGACGCAAGGATGGTGTCTACATTCTCCCGGTCGCCACCCAATTTGAGTGCAAGGGCTCTCGCGTCGCCTCCAACCGCTCGCTGCAATGGGGCGAGCAGATTGTGAAGCCGGTGTTCGAGTCGAAGGATGATCTCGAAATCATCTACCTGCTGGCCAAGAAGTTCGGCTTCGCGGACCAGATGTTCAAGAAAATCAAGGTCGAGAACAATCTTCCTGAAGCAGAGGATGTACTTCGCGAGATGAACCGCGGCAGCTGGTCGACCGGCTATTGCGGGCAATCGCCCGAGCGCCTCAAGGCGCACATGAAGAACCAGGCGAAGTTCGACATGCTGACGATGCGGGCGCCGAAGGACGATCCCGAGGTCGGCGGCGACTATTACGGCCTGCCCTGGCCATGCTGGGGATCACCGGAGGTCAAGCATCCCGGAACGCCGCTGCTCTACAATACCAATCTGCACGTGATGGATGGCGGCGGCACGTTCCGGCCGCGGTTCGGCATCGAGCGCGAGGAGAAGCTGCCGGACGGCACGACGCGTAAGGTGAGCCTGCTCGCGGACGGCTCGTACTCGCTGGGGTCGGGCATCCAGGACGGCTATCCGGAATTCACGCTCGCGAGCCTGAAGAAGCTCGGCTGGGACACCGAGCTCACCGAAGCGGAAATGGCCGTGATCAACAAGGTCAACCCCGCCACTCCGGACGCAGTGTCGTGGTCGCTCGACCTGTCGGGCGGCATCCAGCGCGTCGCGCTGGCGCATGGCTGCGTTCCCTATGGCAACGGCAAGGCGCGCATGAATGCCTTCGGCTTGCCCGATCCCATCCCGGTTCACCGCGAGCCGATCTACACGCCGCGCGTCGATCTCGTCGCCAAATACCCGACGCTGCCCGACGCCAAGCAGTTCCGGATGCCCAATATCGGCTTCTCCGTGCAGAAGGCTGCGGTGGAGAAGGGAATTGCAAAACAATTCCCGCTCATCCTGTCGTCCGGCCGCCTGGTCGAATATGAGGGCGGCGGCGAGGAGACCCGGACCAACCCGTGGCTCGCCGAATTGCAGCAGGACATGTTCATCGAGATCAATCCCGCCGACGCCGCCGAGCGCGGCGTCAAGGACGGCGGCTGGGTCTGGGTCACGGGTGCCGAGAACAATTCCCGGGCGAGGATGAAGGCGCTCGTCACGGAGCGCGTCGGCAAGGGCGTTGCCTGGATGCCGTTCCACTTCGGTGGCTGGCTGGCGGGCAAGGACCTTCGCGGCAACTACCCGAAGGGCACCGACCCGATCGTGCTCGGCGAAAGCGCCAACACGATCACCACCTACGGATACGATCCCGCGACGAACATGCAGGAAACTAAGGTCACTCTCTGCCAGATCGCGGCGGCATAAGGAGCAACGACGATGGCACGTATGAAGTTTCTCTGCGACGCCGACCGTTGCATCGAGTGCAACGCCTGCGTCACGGCCTGCAAGAACGAGCACGAGGTCCCCTGGGGCATCAACCGCCGCAGGGTCGTCACCATCGCCGATGGCAAGCCGGGCGAACGATCGGTCTCGATGGCTTGCATGCACTGCACGGATGCGCCGTGCGCGGCAGTGTGCCCGGTGAACTGTTTCTATACCACCGCCGATGGCGTGGTCCTGCACTCCAAGGATCTCTGCATCGGCTGCGGCTACTGCTTCTACGCCTGTCCGTTTGGCGCGCCGCAATATCCGAAGGTCGGCAATTTCGGCTCGCGCGGAAAAATGGACAAATGTACCTATTGCGCCGGCGGACCCGAGGCCGATGGCAGCAAGGAGGAATACGAGAAATACGGTGCGAACCGCCTGGCCGAGGGCAAGCTGCCGCTGTGTGCCGAGATGTGCTCGACCAAGTCGCTGCTCGCCGGCGACGGCGAGATCATCGCCCAGATCTATAAGGAGCGCGTGCTGAAGCGCGGCTACGGCTCAGGAGCGTGGGGCTGGAAGACCGCCTATCGCGAGACGATCGAGTCCTGAAGCAGGCCGCGGGCGACGCGGCACAGATGCCGAGGAGAAGTCCATGTCCTCATTTGCAAGGTTCATTCGACCAACCATCGGCGCGTGGGCGTTGCTTCTGTTGATCATGGCAGCTCCGGCACCGTCGCTGGCCCAGCAGATCAATCCGACGGCGAGCTCGGTCAATGAGCGCCAGTTGCTCCAGGAGATGGATCGGATCCAGGGACGCGTCAGCATCCCCGACCAGCGCTCCAGCGTGCTGATACAACCTGCTGGCCGCGAGTGGCGTGAATTCCGCAACGTTGTGCTGCGGTGGATCGGCGGCGTTGCTGTGCTCGGCATGCTGGCGGTGCTGGTGATCTTCTATTTGACACGCGGCATGATCCGCCTCGAAAGCGGACGATCCGGCCGCACCATCGTACGGTTCAACACCTTTGAGCGCTTCGTGCACTGGATGACCGCGACCTGCTTCGTTATCCTGGCGATCTCGGGGCTGAACATCACGTTCGGGCGGCCGCTGCTGCTTCCGCTGATCGGATTTGACGCCTTCTCCGATTGGTCGCAATGGGCGAAATTCGCGCACAACTACCTGAGCTTTCCCTTCACGATTGGTGTCGTGCTGATCTTTCTGATGTGGATCGGCGGCAATATCCCCAACAAGGTGGATCTGGAGTGGATCAAGCGCGGCGGCGGCCTGATCGGTCACGATCATCCGCCGGCTCGCCGCTTCAACGCGGGGCAAAAGGGGATCTACTGGATTGTTGTGATCGGCGGTGGTCTCGTCGCCGCGACCGGGTATCAGCTCATGTTCCCATTCTACGTGTCGGGAATCGAGGGCATGCAGATTGCCCAGATCGTTCACTCCGTCGTGGCCGTGCTGTTTATCGCCGCGATGCTCGCTCACATCTACATCGGCACAATCGGGATGGAGGGGGCTTTCGAGGCGATGGGATCAGGTGAGGTGGATGTCAACTG
This sequence comes from Bradyrhizobium sp. USDA 3311, assembly GCF_054062495.1. Lineage (NCBI taxonomy): Bacteria > Pseudomonadati > Pseudomonadota > Alphaproteobacteria > Hyphomicrobiales > Nitrobacteraceae > Bradyrhizobium > Bradyrhizobium sp. USDA 3311. The sequence goes on from NZ_JBSSFI010000001.1 coordinate 5,048,239, forward strand.
GGCGCGCGAGCATCATAGCCTGTGGCTCGACCAGGAGTTGGCACGGAGCGGACCGAACGATTCTCAGCCGCGGCCTCGCCATGCTGCGTCGGCAGCCGAATAGAGCTGACGGAGCATTGCTTAGAGACGCACGCCTGTCGTCGCAAAGGCCTCTGCGACGGGTTGCTGTATGCTGTCGAGAACGGCAACTCCAGCCGCCGCGATTACGATCGTCGCAACACAGGCAAGGATGAAAGCCTTCATCGCGATCCCTCCTCGCGAGTATTATACAGGACGTCTGGCCGCGAATAAACGCTGTGGTTGGGCAGGTTCGCCTTGTTCACCTGTAGAACCCAAAACGCTCGCGGCGTCTTGATACTAGATGTTGGATTCGAAACCGGTGTTTCGTGTCTCCGCAGCGCGTTCGAGATCCCAGGCCCGCTGCAGGCGCTCGGCGCTTGTCGACTTCAATATGGCGGCCCAGGCGTTGCCGAGTGCCTTGATGCCGTCGTGCAGACTGGCAGCGTTTCCGACCGACCAATCAGGCAAGCCCATGGGAACGCTTATCGACCAGGACCAGCTGTCTCCGGACCGATGTACGTTGCCGATCACATGCCCCTCATAGAGGACGACGTAGTGGTCCTTGACGTCCGGCCACCGAAGCTTGGCATTGAGGGAAATAGATTGTTTCATGAACAATGCTTGTGTGTAAGGCGAGTGGGCAAATCACTTCGAATGCAATGCCCTGAACGCGCTCGCGATCGACGCGTCCGGTCAACAACTTCCAAAAGAGGCCCACGCACCAGGCGAATGGCCTCGTGATATCGTGTCTGGCCGCTTGCCGAGGAGGGGAATGCCGGGACGACCGAAGTTTCCGAGCTTGATCCCGACCCGTCGGTTTGACACTATGCCGACATATTCGGAGAAAGTCATGTACAAGTCATGTTTTGTTGCGATCGCAACCGCCGTCTGCTTGTACGCATCGCCCGTCAGCGCTCAGGGGCCGTACCCCTTCGGTGATGAACCGTATCGGCTGAACTGGTATCCCGATCCCGAGATCGCGGCTGGCTGCTGGAAATGGAATTGGCAGCAATACCAGTGGGACAACTATTGTCCGGTCTACGTCCGTCCCAAGGCTTACATGTACCCGCGAGCGCGGGCGGTGGCCGTTCGCGCGAAGGGCTAACGGGCGGGGCCGGTGCACGGCGCCTTGCGGAGGCGCCGCTCGGTCCTATCGATCAGTAGTTCTCGATCGTGCAGGCGATCTGGCTGTGCTTGCCGAAATTGAGCAAGGCATTGCCGCGGAAGCCGTCGACCCAGACGCCGGGACCGGCATAGCGGTATCCGACTCCCATCGGGACCAGGCGCACATGCACGCCGCCGGAGTGGCTCGTATGCAGCGATGCGGTCACAACCTCACCGGCAATGGACACCGCGATCGGGCACAGGGGGTATTGCCTGCCGTTCTCGCAGGTGAAGACGAGTTCCGAGCAGCTGCCGATCGCGCTCGGTGAGGCCCGCAGGGCCATGTCGGCGGCGGTGGCTGCGCCGGGATTGGCGGCCAAGCCGCCTCCGATGAGAATGGCTGCAGTGAGACTCTTGGCCATCAAATTGCGCATCGTTGCCCCCAATGGATTCTTAAAATCACCGGCTAACAGAGCAAAAATCCCTAACAGCGTCAAACCGCAATGAATGGCAACACGGCCGGCGGCTTGATCAGCATCGTGAAGAGGTCGCGCGCCTAGATCTTCTGCTGCGCTCCGGGGCCGGCAACGTTGATCGTGATCTTCTGAATTTCCGTCCGACCGCCGGCATATTTGACCTCGATGGTCAGAACGTCGTCGCCGATGAAGTCGGGCTGCGACCTGTAGAACGCGACATAGGCGGGCACTTCCAGCGCGAGGCATGACTTGTAGTTGGTGGCTTTCACCTTCGCCGACTTGACCGTCACCTTCCCGGATGCGGGCGCATTGACCAGGCGGATCGTCGGCAGGGGACCTGATGTGCAATCGGGTAGTACGTTGATGAAGACGCCGACCCGCGTGTCCTTATTGGGGGCGGATTTGACCGTTCGCTCGACGGGAGACAATGCGTCCTCGGCCAAGGCTGGTGCGACGAACCCAGACAACATTGCGATGCCTGCGGACAATAATACCCTCATTGGTGCTCTCCCGCTTACCGGGTTTTCCCGGTCAGTTCGCTGCAAGATGCTCAATCTAAATGCCTTTTCGGCGCCCGGTGTCCCGATTAGCCAATTTACCACGGCGCACCAAAAACCCCTCGTTAACTAGTTGATTTCGTTGACCCCCGCCTCGGTTAACAATAGCTTAATAGCGAAATTTTTCGGATTGCTTTCTAAAGACTTGATTTGAACTGCATAGAGTTTTGGCAGGGGCAGATAATGAACGCACAATTTCAGGTAGCGCAGGCTACCGGCACGGCTATTCCTACCAACACAACTCCAGTTCGAACTTTCACGCTGGCAAAGCCGCTAACAGATCAGGCGGTGGTCGTACATCTCGGATATGACCAGAAGGTCAAGCTCGATTTCTCGGCTATAGCCAACGAAAAGATCACGCTCGTCCATGTCGGCGAGAAGCTGATCATTCTGTTCGACAACAAATCGACGATCACGGTCGATCCGGTCTTCGATTCCCGACACGACGATCAGCACCTGCTGTCCATCGAGCTGGCGCCCGGACGCGACGTCAACGTGCAGGAATTCGCGAGCCTCTTCCCCATCACCACAGACCAGTCCGTGCTGCCTGCAGCCGGTGATGGCAACGGCAACGCCCAGGGAAGCGGCGCCAACTTCTCCAATGCTGCGGTCGATACCCTAAACGCCGGCAATCCGTTGGACCTGCTCGGGCAGGAACAGCTCGGCAATTTCGTCCTCAATCCCGAGACTTTCGCCGGACTGCCTGCAACGACTCTGCCGAGTGCAGGCTTTACGCTCTCGGATACGATCGTCATCCACGATGAAACCGTCGATGTACAGATTCTGAACGGTGCGAACGATCAGCCCAGTGCTGGTCTGCCCGCAGTCTTCTCCGCCGTCGGACTGATCGGATGGGCCCAAAGCGCCGTTTCGGAGATCGCGTCGTCGAGCGCCGGTTTCGGCAGCGGCGGGACCGGAACGATCGCCTATGCGCTGACGACCTCGACCGGCGCGGCGTTCGCCGGCGTCGATTCCGGTCTGCAGGCCACGGTCACCGGCAATGAAATCTTCCTGTTCACCGAGGGCAATCTGGTCGTCGGACGTGAGGGCGCCGGCGGCGTGGCCGATCCGAACGGTGCGGTCGCCTTCCAGCTCTACCTCGATCCTGCGAGCCTGAAGCTTGACGTGGCCCAGTATGAAGCCATCAAGCACGGCACCGCGTCCGCCCCCGACACGAGCGAAGGCGCGCAGCTTGGCCATGTCGTTTTCGTGCAGCAGACGGTGACGGACGGCTCCGGCAACACGGCGACTGCGCTGTCGACCGGCTCGCTCGGCGTGTCATTTCTCGACGATGGTCCGACGATCCTGGTGACGGTGGCTGACGGAAGCGAAGGACCCACGCGTCTTGCAACCTTGTCGCTAGACGAATCGATCGCCAGTGACCGCGGCGCGAACGGCTTCCCGGACGGAACGTTCGACGACGTCTCGGGCAATACGAGTCCGGATCCGACCGGCACCCATCCCATCGGCACGATGAAGACCGATGTCGGCAATGTCGAAAGCCCGGGCGATCTGGCAGCCCTGTTCAATGTCGTCAAGGATGGCGGCACGGACACCGAGAAGACGACCGACTATGCCTATTCGTTTACTCTCAACGCCGCCGGCTTCTCGGAGGAATCGAAGGGTGGCATCGCCACCACGTTGAAGGTGACGGACCCGAACCACACCTATTCTGACGACACGATCTATCTGTTCAAGGTCAGCGACACCGAGATCGTGGGCCATGTCGGCGACGATCCGAACGGCCCGGTCGCGATTCGCATCACGCTGGATAACGCAGGCAGCCTCTCGGGAGGCCAGCTCGTCGTCGACCAGTACATGGCGATCGACCATGGCGCGGACCTCAACAATTTCGATTCGACGCAGTTCCTCAATCTGGTCGGAGAAGGCGCGAGCCTCGGCATTACGCTGACCGCGACCATCACCGACGGCGACAATGATACCGCGACGTCCTCGGCCACGATCGAGATCGCGGGGCCCCAACAGTCAAGCATCGGCTTCCAGGATGACGGCCCGTCGATTGATGTGACCGTGCATCAGCCGGTGGAGGGTTCGGCCCATCTAGCCACACTGTCGCTCGACGAATCGATCGGCGGCGATCGCGGCGCCAACGGTCTTCCTGACGGAACGGTCGACGACGTCTCAGGCAACACGGGCCCGGATCCGACCGGCACCAATCCGATCGGCGAGCTGAAGACGGTGGCCGGCGAAGGCGAGCTGAAGGGCGATCTGGAGGCGCTGTTCGACGTCACCAAGATTGCCGGCACCGACGGCGAGAAGTCGACCGACTATGCCTATTCGTTCGCGCTCTCGGGCGGCAAAGAAGCGGAGAACGGCGGCATCGCCACCACGTTGAAGGTGACGGACCCGAACCACACCTATTCTGACGACACGATCTATCTGTTCAAGGTCAGCGACACCGAGATCGTGGGCCATGTCGGCGACGATCCGAACGGCCCGGTCGCGATTCGCATCACGCTGGACAACGCAGGCAGCCTCTCGGGAGGCCAGCTCGTCGTCGACCAGTACATGGCGATCGACCATGGCGCGGACCTCAACAATTTCGATTCGACGCAGTTCCTCAATCTGGTCGGAGAAGGCGCGAGCCTCGGCATTACGCTGACCGCGACCATCACCGACGGCGACAATGATACCGCGACGTCCTCGGCCACGATCGAGATCGTGGGTACCGAGGACTCCAGCATCAGCTTCCAGGACGACGGCCCCGCGGTCTCGGTTTCCGCCAATTCGGCTTTCCAGGTCGTTCACGACGAGACCCTGCTGCTGCAGAGCCCGCCGTTCGGCGACGACAATGACATTCTGTTCACGCCGGTGTTCAACGGCGTCAGCAATCCCGGACACGATCCGCAGGTTCTCTTCGGCCTTCCGATCGGGTACGCGCAGAGCAACGTCGCCGCGCTCACCATCGACAATGTGGATTTCGGCACCGACGGCGCGGCCAAGACGGGCGCCCAGCTCTTCTCGCTGACGCTGACCGACGCGCAGGGTCAGAGCACGACCGGCCCGATCGATTCGAATCTCGCCACGACGGAAGGGAAAGAGATCTTCCTGTTCCTCGAGAACGGCCTGATCGTCGGCCGTTACGACGGGGGCGATCCCGGCAATGACGTGACCAGCACCAACGATCCGGCCGCGTTTGCGATTGCGATCGATCCGGTGAACGGCAAGGTGTCCGTCGTCCAGTATGTTTCGCTTCACCATAACAGCGCTGATATCGGCGGCGATATCGATGAGGCGGTCTCGCTTGCAGGCGCCCTCGGCCAGGTCAAGGCGACCGTGATGGTCACCGACGGCGACGGCGACCACGCTTCGGCGTCCGCCAACATTGGCGGTGGTATCCAGTTCGAAGACGACGGCCCGCTGGTGGCGGCGACGCTGTCTCGCAATTTCGGGGTGACGGCGGACGAGACACCGGGCAACCAGGCGAACGACGTTACCGGCCCGCTGCAGATCTTTGCTGGCGTGCAGAATCCCGGCGTTGATCCGGATGAGCCCGGAACACCGCTCGCCTACGCGACCAGCAGTGGCGCAGCCCTGAGCATCCTGCCGTACTTCGGCGTCGACGGACCCGATCCGGCTGCGGCGATCACCTATTCGCTCGAACTGAAGTCTTCAAACTCCGGCGTGACGTTGACAGACGGAACGGCGATTTCGTTGTCGCTGGACAGCGCCGGCCGGGTGATCGGCACGGTGGGTACGGATAACGTGCATCCCGAGCTGAGCGGCACCACCGCCTTTGCCGTGGCCATCGATCCGCTCTCCGGCAAGGTGTCGGTGGTCGAATATCTCTCGCTGCATCACCCCGATTCGTCCAATCCGAACGATCAGGTTTCGCTCGCTGCTGGCTCGATTTCCGCCGTCGTAACCATCAAGGATGGCGATGGCGACACGGCGTCCGCGTCGGCGGATATTTCGAGCAAGATCCACTTCAACGACGACGGTCCGGCGCTGACCATCGGCACCGGCGTGACCACGCCGGAACTTGTCGCGCTCGCACTGAATCTGGACGAGACGATCGGCCATGACGGGTCGCCGCCGGATCAATACAATCTCGGCGAGGGCGAGTCGGGCGGCGGAGTGCCGAACGGAACGGCCGACGACACCGGCAACGCCACCGTCACGTTCACGACGGACGCGACCTCGACGGCTCAGATCGGCGAGCTGATGACGGGCGCGGGGCTGCTGGCGCCGTTGTTCACGAATGCGGTGATCGATTACGGGGCTGATGGTCCCGCCCTGGTCAATCCCGTCACGTCCGCGCTCAGCCTCGTCCTGACGGGCGCGCCCGAGGCGGGCGGCATCAAGACCAACCTTGTCGCGACCGCGCTGGCGGATAGCCTGCTCGAAGGCACGTCGCAGGAGCATCGGACCGTCTGGCTGACGATCGAGGGCGGTCAGATCGTCGGCCGCGTCGGTCATGATACGCTGTCCACGGGCGATGATTTCGTCGTGCTGCGTATCTCCCTGAATTCGACCGATCCGGCCACGGCACAGCTCGTGGTCGATCAATTCCTGCCGATCGATCACGACGCGTCGGAGCCTGCCGGGGCCCAGTTGCCCGAGAATCCCTCGCTGTTCGACGAGTCGATCTCGTTGCTCACGGCGATTGCCGGCCAGAGCGTCGGCGTGAAGCTCACCGTGACGGTGACCGACGGCGATGGTGACCATGTCACGAAATCGGCCACCGCGACTGTCATCGACCACAGCAATTCCATCGTCTCGATCGACGATTCTGGTCCGACGATCTCCGCTTCGCAGGATTGCGTCGATACGCCGCTCAGCTATGTCGGCATCAAGGCGGGCAACGTCGACGAGCGCGGTCTCGATGGTCCGAGCGATCAGGACGTGCTGATGTCCGGCGTCGGCCAGGGCAATAGCCCGAACGCGAACACGATCAACACGACAGGGAGTGATATTGGCGTCGGCAACCAGTCGATCGAGGGCCACGAGGTCCACGGAGGCAACGACCTGGCTGCGGAGATACTGCGGCTCGACTTCGTCAACAATGTCACGTTCCCTGCCAATACCTTCGCCTATAATGGGCACTATGAGGTTGATGCGGCCTCGTTCACGATCCACCAGATCCAGGGCAATCCGAGCAATACGGCGACGGTTTTCGTCCAGGTCTTCAATGCCAATGACAACAACGACTTCACCGATGACGGCAATCCGCTGCCGATCACGCTGAACGACGTCACCGTGACCGGGGATGCCAGCTACACCAAAATTCCGGTGTATGACGGCAATACGCTGGTCGGCGTCGTCATCGTCGGCCTGAACGAGGGTGCCACCGTCACGGTTGACACGTCGAACGATTTCAATCGTCTCGTCATTTCCAATTACGACAATGTCGCCTTCTCGAGCACGCCGAACGGCGCGCCGACCCTTCCGGTCGACCCGAACGATTCGCAAGAGCTCAATGTCGGTCATCCGTTCTCGGTGAGCGGCATTTCGTCCGTGGTGTGCGCGCCCGCCACGCTCAGCGTCACCCATGACGAGAGCGCGGGATTCGCTCCGCAGTCCGGCCCGAACCCGGAGAACGACGTCGATCCCGCGACCGCTCCGAGCGTGCTGACAGCCGCGATTGCCGGCGCCCAGATCGGTACGGTTCTCGGCTACGCCGAGTCGACCGGCGCCGCCAACACTCTGTTCACGACGCCCGATTTCGGCACGGATGGACCCGGCCCGGCCGGAGGTGTGTCCTATCAACTGACGAATTCCACCGGTGGCGGGTTCACCGGCCAGGATTCCGGGCTGAACACCACGGTCGGCAACCGCGACATCTTCCTGTTCACGGATTCCGCCAACCCGAACATCGTCTGGGGCGTCGACAGCAACAACCTCCAGACCGGCGAGAAGGTGTTCGCGCTTTATGTCGACACCGACGGGCATCTGTGGGTCGCACAGTTCGCGGCGATCGCGCACAATGTCGATGGCTCGACGCCCGCCGCCTATGACGACGAGGTCTCGATCACCAACGGCCTCGTGTACATCTCGGCCACCGCGACCGACGGTGATGGCGACACCGCCCATGCCGTTTCGCCGGCCGGGCTTCACATCAATTTCCAGGACGATGGTCCGCATGCATTTGCGGAAGCGCCGCAAGATGTCCTCGAAGGTTCCGCGCCGGTCACCGGACAGCTCGACTTCGATCCGGGCGCTGACGGCGCGACCGTCACTGAGATCAACGGGGTGAACTTGTCCTTCGGTGTGGACGGGTATTCCCAGGCGATCGCGCTCGCCCATGGCAGTCTCCAGGTCACCGCGGACGGCGCCTACAAGTTCGTTGCGCAGCCCGACGACGTCTACAAGACCGGCGGGCCGGCGAACTTCACGTACACCGTGACCGATGGTGACGGCGATACGTCGGCATCGACGGTATCGTTCGTGGTCACCGACGACAGCGACCCGACCAAGGTGACGTTGAACGACGTGACGGTGAACGAGGGCGTCGGCACGGCGACGATCTCGGCCAGCGTGGATCATGCGCCGCAGGGCAGCAATCTTGTGCTGACCTTGAGCAACGGCGCGACGATCACGATCCTTAATGGCCAGACGACGGGCACCTCGACGCCGTTCGCGGTGCAGGGCGACGACCCCTATGTCGATCACGAGACCTACCCCGTCTCAGTCACCGGCGCGACCGGCGGCAATTATGAGCTCCTTGACACCACCGACACGTCGACGGTGACGGTCAACGATACGATCACCACCAACTTCGTGACGCTGGACAACGTCGTGGTGTTCGAGAACCAGACGTTCGTCTACACGGCGCACATGGACTACGCCTCGCTGACGTCGTTCACGGTGACGCTGAACAATGGCGTGAACATCACCTTTGCGCCCGGTCAGTTTACCGCGATGTCGGCTCCGCAGGCGGCGCAGGGCGAAGACGTCTATGTGGACGGCCAGGTCATCCCGGTCTCGATCGCCGGCACGTCCGGCGGCAATTTCGAGGCGGTGAACACCACGACCTACGGCAATGCCACGGTCACGTTCAAGGACACGATCGACCCGACCAAGGTGACGTTGAACGACGTGACGGTGAACGAGGGCGTCGGCACGGCGACGATCTCGGCCAGCGTGGACCATGCGCCGCAGGGCAGCAATCTCGTGCTGACCTTGAGCAACGGCGCGACAATCACGATCCTTAATGGCCAGACGACGGGCACCTCGACGCCGTTCGCGGTGCAGGGCGACGACCCCTATGTCGATCACGAGACCTATCCCGTCTCGGTCACCGGCGCGACCGGCGGCAATTATGAGCTCCTTGACACCACCGACACGGCGACGGTGACGGTCAACGACACGATCACCACCAACTTCGTGACGCTGGACAACGTCGTGGTGTTCGAGAACCAGACGTTCGTCTACACGGCGCACATGGACTACGCCTCGCTGACGCCGTTCACGGTGACGCTGAACAACGGCGTGAACATCACCTTCGCGCCCGGTCAGTTTACGGCGACCTCGGATCCGCAGCCGGCGCAGGGCGAAGACGTCTATGTGGACGGCCAGGTCATCCCGGTCTCGATCGCCAGCACGTCCGGCGGCAATTTCGAGGCGGTGAACACCACGACGTACGGCAACGCCACCGTTACGACCAAGGATACGATCGATCCGGTGACGGCCACGCTGAGTGCGACACCGTCGACCAGCGAGGACGGCGGCTCGATCACCTACACGGTGACGCTGACGAGCGGGCTGAGCCCGTTCACGCCGACCAGCAATCTGGACTTCACCCTGGCCAATGGCGAGCACGTCATCGTGCAGGCGGGTCAGGCCAGCGGCTCGACGACGATCGCGGTCAACGAGGACGACGTCTATATCGACACCCACCCGGTGACGAACAGCATTGTCAGCCATACCGGCGGCAGCGAGTACGAGAGCCTGGTGACGAACCCGGCGACGGTGACGACGACGATCACCGACGACAGCGACCCGGTGACGGCGACGCTGACGGCGACACCGTCGACCAGCGAGGACGGCGGCTCGATCACCTATACGGTGACGCTGACGAGCGGGCTGAGCCCGTTCACGCCGACCGGCAATCTGGACTTCACCCTGGCCAATGGCGAGCACGTCATCGTGCAGGCGGGTCAGGCCAGCGGCTCGACGACGATCGCGGTCAACGAGGACGATGTCTATATCGACACCCACCCGGTGACGAACAGCATTGTCAGCCATACCGGCGGCAGCGAGTACGAGAGCCTGGTGACGAACCCGGCGACGGTGACGACGACGATCACCGACGACAGCGACCCGGTGACGGCGACGCTGACGGCGACACCGTCGACCAGCGAGGACGGCGGCTCGATCACCTATACGGTGACGCTGACGAGCGGGCTGAGCCCGTTCACGCCGACCGGCAATCTGGACTTCACCCTGGCCAATGGCGAGCACGTCATCGTGCAGGCGGGCCAGGCCAGCGGCTCGACGACGATCGCGGTCAACGAGGACGACGTCTATATCGACACCCATCCGGTGACGAACAGCATTGTCAGCCATACCGGCGGCAGCGAGTACGAGAGCCTGGTGACGAACCCGGCGACGGTGACGACGACGATCACCGACGACAGCGACCCGGTGACGGCGACGCTGACGGCGACACCGTCGACCAGCGAGGACGGCGGCTCGATCACCTATACGGTGACGCTGACGAGCGGGCTGAGCCCGTTCACGCCGACCAGCAATCTGGACTTCACCCTGGCCAATGGCGAGCACGTCATCGTGCAGGCGGGTCAGGCCAGCGGCTCGACGACGATCGCGGTCAACGAGGACGACGTCTATATCGACACCCACCCGGTGACGAACAGCATTGTCAGCCATACCGGCGGCAGCGAGTACGAGAGCCTGGTGACGAACCCGGCGACGGTGACGACGACGATCACCGACGACAGCGACCCGGTGACGGCGACGCTGACGGCGACACCGTCGACCAGCGAGGACGGCGGCTCGATCACCTATACGGTGACGCTGACGAGCGGGCTGAGCCCGCTCACGCCGACCAGCAATCTGGACTTCACCCTGGCCAATGGCGAGCACGTCATCGTGCAGGCGGGCCAGGCCAGCGGCTCGACGACGATCGCGGTCAACGAGGACGACGTCTATATCGACACCCACCCGGTGACGAACAGCATTGTCAGCCATACCGGCGGCAGCGAGTACGAGAGCCTGGTGACCAACCCGGCGACGGTGACGACGACGATCACCGACGACCAGGATCCCGTTACAGCCACCTTGACGACGTCCACCGCCGGCATCTCCGAGTTTGGCGGCTCGGTCACCTACACGGTGACGCTGACGAGCGGGCTGACGCCATTCACTCCAAAGACCGATTTGGTGTTGACCCTGGCCAACGGTGAGCACGTCACGATCTTCGCCGGGCAGCCGAGCGGTTCGGTGACGACCAACTACACCGACGCGCAGATCACAAATCAGGCGTCGATCGCCGATTCCATCACCGGAGTCTTCAGCGGCGGCGGCGAATACGAGCAGCTGCTGACGACCGGAACGACCTCGGTGCCAGTCGTGTACGCGCCAACCGTTGCCGTCGGCAACAATGTCGCCCTGCCGGAAGACACCCAGGAGGTGTTCCAGTTCACGGCTACGCCCGTCAGCGCCGGCTCGCATGTCACCCAGGTCGTCGTTTCAGGCCTCACGGGCTGGAGCGTCGATACGTCCACGGCCACGGTCAACGGTGCGACTGTGACCGCAACCTTCAACTCCGGTAGCGGCGTGCTGACCTTCAACATCAGCGGCGCCGCGGCCGGCACAGTCGAGACGGTCTCGGTGGCGATGACGCCGCCACTGAACACCGACGTGGACGCGAGCATCACGATGACGGCCACCGCCGCGCAGGGCGCGATCAGCGCCACCAGTGCGGGTACGGCGGGCACCATCTATGTCGACGCCGTCGCGGACATGCCGACCGTGGTCGCCGGCCAGACGCACATGATCTTCGTGACCGACTCGCCCAGCGATTCCAATACAGCCTTCAGCAACGGCGAAACCGGAGCGCTGCAAATCAAGGCGACGTTCGGCGACGTTCACGACGGATCGGAGAGCCACACGCTGGATATCCATCTCCAGAGCGGGTTCACGGCCGGCCTCCTGGCAAGCGGCACGATCGCTGGCACCTACAACGGTGTCGCCACGACGTTCAGCTACACCTACACTTCGGCGACAGGCGACATCCACATCGCCGTCCCCCAGGATACAGGTCTCAATCCGAACGCCAACCAGACCGCCACGATCGATCTGAGCTTTGCGGTGACGGCGCCGGCGACGGGCACGCTGCCAAGCACGCTGAACTTCACGGCCACGGCGACTGCCACCGAGACCACTTTGCATGGCGGTGGGGTCGGCGCGAGCAATGCCGATCTCACCACAGACAACGTGGCGGCCTTCACCGATACGACCGGTATCCCGGCTGCGCGGCTGCTGTCCGGGACGATCGTCACCAACTCGAACCAGACCGCCCAGGACATGATCCTGACGTTCGTCGACCAGGAGCACCCGCTCGACGCCTTCTCACAACTGGTGATCACCAACGCGCAGGGCCAGCAGGGCAACGTCACCTCGGACGCCGGTTTCAACATCTCGGGAGCGGACCACTTCCTGGTCTCGCTCGATGCCCCGTTCGACACTTCAAAGATCGGTGTGACCAACTTCACACTCAACGGCACGCATATCGACGAGGCGTCTGGGCACCCTCAGATCGGGATTAGCGGCGGCAGCGTCAGTGCCGGCTTCACCGCGGTCATGACGACGAACAATGCCGCTGGCGTGACCGGCACGGATTCACACGACTCGCACACCAACAACGACAGCATCTCGGATCCGTCAGCCAATACCAACACCTACAACATGACGTATGTGGATGGTAAGAGCGCGACCGCGTCGGGCAGCAATGATGCCGACCTTCTCAATGCGGCGGGTTCTCCGGGCAACGTGGAGAACGGCGGAGCCGGCAACGACATTCTGGTGTACCACCCGTCGACCACGATCGATGGCGGCAGCGGCTTCGATATTCTGCGCATCGATGACGGAGCGATCTATAACTCGTCGCTGGAGATCAGCGGTGCGTCGGCCAACGGGCTGTCAGCTGGCAATGCCCACACGGTGGGGGGCGTCCATCTCTATGGAATCGATCTGTCGGGGGCGAACCTGACCAATCTGGAATCGATCCTGATCACCGACGATCCGCTCGCAAGCTCGCTCTACGGAACCGAGCTCAACGGGCTATCGATCGCCAAGGTCACCGCCATCACTGAGGCGACCAACAGCACTTCGGCGACGGCTCACTCGCTCTTCGTTGTCGGTTCGGCCGGCGACGATGTGCAGCTTGCGACGGGGGCCGGGGGGTGGACCGAGTCGGCCAACACCTTCACCTCCACCGGCGGGCAGGTCTTCCATCAGTGGATTCCGACAGGCTCGACCGTGGCGACGGCGACGGCAAGCCTGTTCATCGACAATGACCTGCAGGTGAACCACGCCGCGCAGGCCTAGTCGACAGCGGAAAGCGGCTCAACCGGAGCCGCTTTCGCCTCTACTGCACAAGCTCACATCAGCAGCGGGAGCGCGCCGGGCCAGGCGCTGCCGGCGGCGATGTCCGCATTACCCCATTGCGTCGCTTCGTCGCTGGCGGCGGGTGCGGCTTCCGCGGGGCCGGCCAGCTGGCGCTGGGCATAGGGCGCGGCGAACAGGTGGACGCCGGCGTGGTCGATGGCGAACAGCGGGGCCAGGTTCGTCGCCCCTGAATCCTCGATCAGCTCGGAGCGCCGGTTGTCCAGCACCAGCCACTGTCCCTCGAGGCGCGCGGCGAGCACGGCGTGGTCCTGCCGCACCGCGCGGTCGCGGACCAGTACGAGCCGCAGATCCTCGCGCGGAAATCCGGCTTCGTGGAGCGCGACATATTTCGCGATCGCATAATCCTCGCAGTCGCCCTTCGCCGTGGCGAAGGTCTCGAGCGGCGAGCTCCAGCGATCGGCTTCGCCGTGCTGCGCATAGTCGCTCACGTAGCGGACGACCATGTTGACCGCGCGATTGACCTCGTCGAGCCTTGCGCGTCCCGATTTCGCTTTCGCGGCGCCGATCAATCGCAGGAACTGCGCTGCGTTCGAGGGGCAATTGGCGGCGTCAGACTCGCACCGCTTCAGGGTCTCTGCGTCCCTGGCCAGCCTGGTCTCGAGGCCCCGCCATTTCTGCCACAACAGGCCTTCGGGCGCGCGGAAGGTGAAGAGGCCGAACGGCTCGTCGCCTTTCGCCGGCACGGGCCTGGGCTCCGGGGCCGCGTCGGTCGCGATGTTGGAAGGTGTCAGCGCCGCGAGACGGACGGCATCCGGCCCGCGGCCGCGCATGGCATCGAGCTTCGCCAGCACGTCGTTGATGCGGAAGAACGTCGCCGGCGCACGCGTTGCCGCGTCAATGCCGGGAGCGAGAGTGTCCTGGGCGTCCTGAGCCAGGGCGTCTTGAGTCAGGGCGTCTTGAGTCAAGACGTCCCGAGCCAGGGCGTCATCGGCCCGGGCGGGCGATGTCACGCCGGCAACGACCAATGCAACCAGCCCCACGCCGAGCGCGCACAGGCCTTTGCGCTGCAATTCCCAATGCAGTGTCATAGACGACGTCCCCTGCGCCGGGAGCGTCGTCAACGTCTATTGCGTCGATCCACGCCCCGATCCTGTTGTCGGATCGAGACTGAGGTCTGCGACGCTTAGGTGAGGTTAAAGCGGGGGGAGGGCGGCAGCCTTGTCGCAAAGGCGGTCAATCGCGCGCTTCGAGCGACCGGCAAATTGTCGCCGCGACCTTTGCGCCCTGTTAACCTTGTCGAAGCCTCAACGCTCGCGCAGGGCTTCGTCGCGCAGTGTGCGGGCCGGCCTCACCAGATAATCGAGAACCGATTTCTCGCCGGTCAGCACCTCGACCGTCGCGATCATGCCGGGAATGATCGGGAGCGGCTTCTGCTCCGTGCCCAGGTGGTTCTTCTCTGTCCGCACCATGACGCGGTAGAAGCTCTCCTGGCGATCCGGGGTCTTTTCGGCCTTGTCGTCGACGATCGTATCGGCGCTGATGCGCTCGACCTTGCCCTTCAGCGAGCCGTAGACGGAGGAATCGTAGGCCGAGATCTTCACCACGGCGTCCTGGCCGGGCCGGATGAAGGCGATGTCCTGGGGCTTGATGCGACCTTCGACCAGCAGCGTGTCGTCGAGGGGGACGATGTCCATCACATTGGCGCCGGGCTGCACGACTGCCCCCACGGTGGTCACGTTCAACTTGTTGACGATCCCGTGCACGGGTGCCTTGAGGTCGGTTCGCCGGACCCGGTCCTGCGCCGATTTGATATTTTCATCGAGCACGGCCAGGTCGCCCTTGGACTTCGCAAGATCTTCGTCCGCCTGGGAGCGGAAGGAGGAGACCGTGCTCGCGATCTTGGATTGGGCCTCCGCGAGTTGTCCTCTCATCTCGGTCGCCTGGCGGTCGAGCCGCAACATCTCGATTTCCGGCACCACCTTTTGCTCGTACAGCTTGCGCGTCAACGCCAGCTCCCGATCCAGCAATTTGAGCGTGCCGCCGAGCCGGGCGACCTGCTGGTTCAGGACGTCGACATCCTGCGCCAGTTTCTGCGCGCGCATCTTGAACACGCTGCTTTCCGTGGCCACGGCCGACGGCACCACCTGGTCAAGCTGATCGGGAAAGATCAGCTCGCCCTTTCCCCTGGCTTCGGCCTCAAGTCTGGTGACACGGGCCGCCATCGCAGCCCGCCGTTCCCTGATCTCGCCGAATTCGGATGCAAACTTTGTATCGTCGATGCGCATCAGGGATTGTCCCTGCTGGACGATCGATCCCTCCTGGACGAGGATATCGCCGACGATCCCGCCTTCGAGCGACTGCACCACCTGCATCTGGCGCGCGGGTACGACGCGGCCGTTGCCTCGCTTGACTTCATCCAGCACGGCGAAATGAGCCCAGGTCAGGAACGTGGCGAGCAGGGCAAGGGACGCTACAAGCAGCATGCGGGAGGTCCGCGGCGCACGAAGCGCGGCGGCAGCCCGAACATCGTTGGCAAACGCGAAATCAGACGACATTGGTTCTGGCCATGGGTGAGACGGGTTGTTCGGCAGCCGCCGGCATCGGGGTCTGGCTCGGCGTCGATGGCGCCGGCTTGCCCTGCAGGAGCGCGAGAACCTTGTCGCGGGGGCCGTCGGCGATCAGTCGGCCGTTGTCGAACAGCAGCAGGCGGTCGACCATATTCAGCAGTGAGAGCCGATGCGTCGAGATCAGAATGGTGATCTGCTCTTCGCGCAACGCCCTCAGGCGCTCGAGAAATTCGGCTTCGCTGCGAATGTCGAAATGGGCGGTCGGTTCGTCCAGAAACAATATCCGCGGCTTCCTGATGAGCACCCGCGCAAGGCCGATGGCCTGCTTCTGGCCGCCGGAGAGGCTCCGGCCGCCTTCCGAAATGGGCATGTCGTAGCCCATGGGATGGCCCGCGACGAACGTCTCGACGCCGGCCAGCCGTGCCGCGGCCAGGACTTCCTCGTCGGTTGCCTCGGGTTTGCCCAGCGCGATGTTGTCGCGCAGCTTTCCGAAGAACAGCTCGGTGTCCTGCATCGCAAAGCCAACCCCGGACCGCAGGTCGGACGGATCGTATTGCCGCGAGTCGACACCATCGACGAGGATGCGGCCCTCCTGCGCCTCATAGAAGCCGAGCAGAAGCCGCCCCACAGTCGTCTTGCCGGATCCAATGCGTCCGATGATGCCGACCTTCTCGCCGCCTTCGATCTTGAAGGATACCTTGTCGAGGGCCTTGCCGGGCGCGTTGGGGTAAGTGAAGCTGACGCCGTCGAAAGCGATCGCGCCTTCACGGATCTGTCGAGAGACATAGGCACGCGCAGGGGATCGCTCGCGCTCCAGCGACATAATGCGATCGATGGCCTTTAGCGAACTCAGCGTTTGCGTTCCGCGCGTGATCACCGAAGCGATCCCGGCGATCGGTGCCAGAACGCGCCCCGCCAGCATGTTTGCCGCGACCAGCGCTCCGACCGTGAGCTTGCCGTCGAGTATCAGGAATACGCCGACGACGATCAGGGCGAGGCTGGTGAGCTGTTGGGCCGTATTGGCGCTCGTCAGCGCGAGCGAGGCCCAGAAATGGACGTCTTCGCCCGAGCGGGCCGTTGCCGCGACCGATCGTTCCCAGGCCGTTTGCATGCGCGCTTCGGCGCCGGTCGCGCGTATCGTCTCGAGGCCGGACAGCGATTCGACCAGCACGCCATGACGTGCCGCAGCTTCAGCCTGCTGGCGTTTCATGGCCCGGTCCAGCGGGCGCTGCAATGCCAGGCCGATCAGGAGCATGACCGGCAACATCACCAGAGGTATCCAGGCCAGCGGCCCTGCGATGACAAAGAGAATCCCGACAAACAGCATCGCGAACAGCAGATCCGTCGCGGATACGACGCTGCCGGACGTGAAGAACTCGCGAACTGAATCGAAGTCGCGCAACTGATTGGCGAGGATACCCACCGACGCGGGACGCTGCGCCATCTTCACGCCCATCACGTGCTCGAAAATGTTGGCAGCGAGGATGACGTCGATCGTCTTGCCGGTGACATCGATCATACGGCTGCGAACCGTCCGGAAGATGAAGTCGAACGCAATCGCCAACCCCATTCCGATCGACAGGGCGATCAGCGAAGGAAGCGCGCCATTGGGGACGACGCGGTCGTAGACGCTCATGGTGAAGAGGGGCGTCGCCAGCGCGAGCATATTTATCAGGAAGGCTGCAAGCGCGATGTGACCGTAGCCGCGCCAATGCAGCTTGACCACCGACCAAAACCAATGGCTTCGCGGCAGGTCGCCGGCAGCGACGGCGCGTGCGTTGCTCTCAACCGTAGCCCTGACGAAGAAAGCGTATCCGGTGTAGCCGGCCGAGATGGTCTGGATCGCGTGAAGCTCAGGGATGCCGGCCTTGAGGGACGGATTGAGGACTTTGACACTGCTTCCGGATTTGTCGAACCCCAGCAGGATCAGCGTCGTGCCATTCTTCATGATAAGGACGGCCGGCAGCACCAGCGCGGGAATATCGGCAATGTCCCGTTTGACCGCTTCGGTCTGGAGGCCCGCGCGCTGAGCCGCACGGTCATAGAGGGGAACTGACAACCGGCCGTCGAGGATCGGCAGGCCGCCTAGCAATGCCTCGCGACTAACAGCGCGGCCGTGGTACGACGCCAGGAAAATGAGCGATGATGCAAGTGGGTCGTCGCTTTCGAGGCGACCTGTCGCTTGCTTCGGTTCAGACGCAACGGCTTGCTCCGCGACGGAGTGGCCATGCATGTGCGTTGACTCGGATGCTCGAAACAACAAATGCGAATGTCCAAAATGAAATGATGCGGAGCGAAAAGCGAACCGTCATTCCAGCATAGCGGAAAACGCACGAAATCATTTGGTTAATCGGCAAAAGCGCAACTAAAGGTTAATCTTCGAACCGCCTTTCGCCGATCACGGACGCGCTCGCGGAGTTGGAACTATCTCTGAACCGGCTCGAATGCCGTCGCCAGCCAGTGCGGCTTTCTATCGGCCGCGTACGCGGTAGCGGGAGAGGTGTTGAGTATGACCGGATCGTCGGTGCTTCGCCGCTGCGTGATCCATTCGGATGCTCCCACCATGGTCGGCAGATTGGATCGTGTCGGCCATCTATCCTTGAACGCATCAGGTTCGGGCGCTTCGCTCGCGTAGCCCAGACGGGCGGGAACTCGTTCCGGTGCAGGCACCGGGACGTTCAGCGGTTCGGAACCGGTCTGGGGCAGCTTCACGCGGAGCGTCGGCGCCTTGTAGTCGGGCGTTCCGAAAACCCCAAGATCCACCGGCGCTGCGTCAACAGGCGGCGGAGATTTCAAATATTCAAGCAGCGTGCCCATGGCCGCCAAAAGTTGATAGTCGGCGAATACCACGACGCCACGAGCCGAGGTCAACGAAACCAATGCGTTGAAATACTGGTTCTGGGCATTCAAGAGGTCAATCAGCGAACGCTGGCCAAGCTCATATTCCTTTTGGAAGGCCGCAATCGTCTTGCGATCAGCCTCGAGTTGCCGCGTCAGCGCGGCGATTCGTGTCACGGTGACCGTCCGCGCTGCCCAAGCCTTGTCGATGGATTCGATTGCATCGCGCTGAAGGCGTGCATGCCGCGCGGTACTTTCGACGTAGCGTTCGGACATCTCCGACCGCCGCCAGACATCCTGACCGCCGCGGAAGACATCCCAGGACATGACAACCTTGCCGCTGTAGTCGTCGTGAGTAACCCCAAGATAGGGGTAGGTGTTGTCGTTGTGCGTCGCCCGGCCCTCGAGCGAGAAGGTCGGAACAAAAGCGCCGTCCGTCACGCGAAACGCATGCTTTGCCGCATCGGCGTCGGCCTGCGCGGCCTGAATGGTGGGGTTGAACCGTACCGTGGTGGCAAGGGCCTCGTCGCGGGTCGTGGGCAAGCCGCCCAGTGGTCCCGGAAAGCGAAGATTGATGGGTTCAAGTCCGACGACCTTGCGGAATCTGGCGCGGGACTCTTCCAGGCTCCGGCGGAATTCGGCGAGCGTCGCACGCGCATTTTCAACCCGTTCGCGGGCCTGCTCGAGATCGCCTTCACCGGCGCGTCCGCCGGAAAAGCGCGTGTTGACGTTGCTGAAGATCTTCTCGTGGGTGACGACGTTCTGCTCGCTGAGCGTGACCAGCCGCAAATAGCGCACGACGTCGACATAGGCTTCCGCTGCGTCCAGGGCGATCAACTCGGTCCGCTCGCGAACGCGGAAAGCCGCTGCGTTGACGCGCGCCGTCTGCCGCCAGATGTCGTGAATCGAGGCGAAGCCGTCGAACAAGATCTGCCGGACGACGACGGATTCCTGCGATCCGTTTCGCCACGAGCCATTTCCGACGATCGGGACGGGCAGGGCGGTGCCGGTTGATACGGCAGCGCTCTGGTCGAATTTTTCGGGACCCCAGCGCGCTTCCACGCGAACCTGCGGAAGCAGCGTGCTCTGGGTCTGGCGAAGCTCGCTCTCGGTAGCGCGGCGGTTAGCCGAGGCTTCACCAACTCCAGGGTTGGTACGTACGGCCTGTTTCAACGCGTCATTGATCGAGAACGGTTCGGCTAATGCGCCGCCGCATGGAACCACAGCCAATGCTGTGAAAACGAAAATGTACTTGAGCAATTTTACCTCCGCCCGTTTCCGAAATTCGGTCGCGGGGTCCCCCATGAAATTGCCTCAAGTCTCGCAAGGACTGAACCGACAAGCTAGGCGCAATGCGGGAAAATTGAGCAATTATACCGGGTTGTCGCATTTCTGCCACGTCGGAGGCAGAGCGGAGGTGTAATAATACCTCTGTCTTCGAGGTGGAGGGCGGCGCCAAACCTGGATGTGACGAAGCGCAAGCTTCCACGATGCCCGTACTGTTCCGCCGGCGGACGGTTCTGTATTGGCGAACAGAAACCGGGCTTCACGCTCAACCGATCATCCGAAGGAGCCCGCTGCCACAGCGCGAGGACAGGTCGCGGCCGACACGCGGGCCGGCTTCGGCGCCTGTCATCACAGCCGTCGTTGCAAGCAGGTGTCGCCGATGCAGAGCGTCGGCGCTGGTAACGCTGCACGGTCCTTTAGGCGAGGAGAGCGCGCATTTTGCTTGCGTCCGGCAAGGCACCTAGTGATTGTGACGGAAAGCGTGAACGAATATTCGCTGAAATGACGTGACTGATTTTTTTTCGATTGATATTTTTCGGATTTTCGATGCGAACTCTGCTCATTATTCTTGGCATTTGGCTGCTCATCAATGTTCTCTTCGCCGTGATCATGATCCCCCCGCGGAAGTCGCGGAGGTCGAATGGTGAGCGAGGACAGAGCGGCCTGTCGCCTGCATTGATCGATCCGAAAAGCCGGCTGGAAGAGGACGAGGGTTTTTCGCTTCGTCATGCGATTATTGCAGTCGCGCTCGGCGCCTTCTTTTCTCTGAGCCCGCCGTTGCTGCAAGCTTATGATGCGATCGCGGCATTCGTCAGAAAGCTCCGTCGAGGCGAGGGGGCCGGCGTGAAGCCTTCGGACGACGAATAGGTGCTGAAATCCGTTCATTCGAGGATCCGTGCCGAGCATGAAATGCGGTTTCCCTGACGTCGATTGACGCCGGCTGCATCGCCGCAGAATGAAGAAACTTCAAAGCGGCGTGTTGGGTGGGTGAAGCGCTCGACATCCTTGGCATGCGTGCGGCGCTATCCGGACAGAGGCCGCGAGCGATCGACAATGGCCGGTTTGAGCAGAACCTGCGCCGGCGAGCGCCCCCGACTCGCCGCGTCATGGGTGCCGGCCGTCTTGCGCAGCACACGCGCCAAAGTGAGCCGCGGCTGGAATGTCCAACACGAAACTTGGGGATGATGTAACTTCTTGGAATTACGTATAAAAGCGGGAAAGAGATTCTAAGCCGGAGCGCTTCACCCGCTTCAATCTCCATTGCGTCCCGTACGTGTTGACCGGGGCGGCCGTTCTGTCAAAGAAGGGCGTCACATCGACGGCCACGAACGCGCGGACCGCCCCGCCAATGGGTACCAGGAGATCGGGATAGCTATGACCGAGCGGATCGCTCTCATCACCGGCGTGACCGGCCAGGACGGCGCCTATCTCGCCGAATATCTGCTGTCGCTCGGCTATGTCGTGCACGGCATCAAGCGGCGCTCGTCTTCGTTCAACACCGCGCGGGTCGATCACCTTTATCAGGATCCTCATGTCGGCAACGTGCCGTTCCTGATGCATTACGGCGACATGACCGACTCGACCAATCTGATCCGCCTGGTGCAGCAGATCCGGCCGACCGAGATCTACAATCTCGCCGCCCAGAGCCACGTCGCCGTGAGCTTCGAGAGCCCGGAATACACAGCTAATGCCGACGCGATCGGCGTGCTGCGGCTGCTGGAAGCGATCCGCATCCTCGGCATGGAGAAGGAGACACGGTTCTACCAGGCCTCGACCTCCGAGCTCTACGGTCTCGTGCAGGAGATCCCGCAGAAGGAGACGACGCCGTTCTATCCGCGCTCTCCTTACGGCGTGGCAAAGCTCTACGGCTATTGGATCACGGTGAACTACCGTGAGGCCTACGGTATGTTCGCGTCCAACGGCATCCTGTTCAACCATGAGAGCCCGATCCGCGGCGAGACTTTTGTCACGCGCAAGATCACGCGCGGCGTCGCCCGCATCGAGGTGGGATTGGAGGACACGCTCTATCTCGGCAATCTCGAGGCCAAGCGCGACTGGGGGCATGCCAAGGACTACGTCGAGGGCATGCACATGATCCTCCAGGCCGACAAGCCCGACGACTTCGTTCTCGCCACCGGTGAGACGCGCTCGGTGCGGGAGATGGTCGAATTGTCGTTCGCGCAGGTCGGCCGGCGCATCGTGTGGCGTGGCGCAGGCGTCGAGGAGACCGGTGTCGATGCCAAGAGCGGCAAGACGGTGGTGAAGATCGATCCGACCTATTTCCGCCCGACCGAGGTCGATCTCCTCATCGGTGATGCCAGCAAGGCGCGCGAGGTGCTCGGCTGGAAGCCGAAGCGGAGCTTTGCCCAGCTTGTCGAGGAGATGATGGCGAGCGATCTGGCACAGGCGAAACGGGACGCTGCCCATGACAAACGCTCCGTTTGAGCTGAAGGGCAGAAGCGTCTACGTCGCCGGCCATCGCGGCATGGTCGGCAGCGCGCTGGTGCGCCGGCTCGCAGGAGAGGATGTCAAGCTCGTCACCGCGGACCGTCGCGAGGTCGATCTCTGCAACCAGGCTGCGGTGTTCGACTGGTTCGCAAAGGTGCGGCCGCAGGTCGTGTTCCTCGCGGCGGCGAAAGTCGGCGGCATCGTCGCCAACAACACGCTGCGCGCCGAGTTCATCTACGACAACATCGCGATCGCGGCCAACGTGATCCACGCCGCGCATCGGAACGGCGCCGAGAAGCTGATGTTCCTCGGCTCCTCCTGCATCTATCCCAAATTGGCCCCGCAGCCCTTGCGCGAGGAGTCCGTGCTGACCGGCCCGCTGGAGCCGACCAACGAGCCCTATGCAATTGCAAAAATCGCCGGCATCAAGATGGCGGAGGCCTACCGCAGCCAATATGGATGCGACTTCATCAGCGTGATGCCGACCAACCTCTACGGCCCCGGCGACAATTATCACCCTGAGATGAGCCACGTCGTCGCCGCGCTGATCCGCCGCTTCCACGAGGCGAAGGTTTCGGGCGCCAAGGGCGTCGTCGTGTGGGGCACCGGCACGCCGCGGCGCGAGTTCCTCTATGTCGACGACATGGCCGATGCCTGCGTGCACCTGATGAAGACCTATTCCGGTGCCGGGCTGATCAACATCGGCACCGGCGAGGACATCACCATCGCCGAATTCGCGCGCGTCGTTGCCGAGGTCGTTGGTTACAGCGGCGAGATCTCTTTCGACACCTCGCGGCCCGACGGTACGCCGCGCAAGCTGCTCGACGTCAGCCGCCTTGCAGGACTCGGCTGGCGCGCGACTACCTCGCTCGAGGACGGCCTGAAGCGCGCCTATGCGGCGTATCAAGCCGCGCAGCTAGCTGCGCAATAATCCAGCGACTGCTCGCCCGCGTTGTTCGATGCAGGGGGAGATCAGAACAAATCCCCATGGGAACCTTCACCGCAAGCACGAGTTGGCTGGTCGGAGGGGGTGACGGCTAACTCGCGCGCGGCCGCAACTCGGGCAGCGACAGGATTTGGACAATGGGCCTTGCTCAATACGCCATCGTGCCGGTCCGGGACCAATGGGGTGTGCTGCACGACGGCAACGTCAACGGCAAATATGCGACCAAGGAATCGGCGTTCGAAGCGGCCGTGGCGGCCGCCTCGCTGGCACTCCGGCAGGGGCACGAGGTCCATGTCAGTGCGCCCGGCCGCGAAGACGGCGAGGCTGACCTCGGGAGCTAGCATCGTCAGTGTGGTGGGCCTCTTGCGCGCCGCATCACACGATCAATCGCCCGCGCCGCGCGGCAATTCCGAGCGTGACCTCGGCACCCGCATTGAAATAGAGGCGGTCGGCTTCGACGCCGCCGCTGAAGATTGCGCCGTTTTCCGACATCCGCGAGCGGATGCGCAATTGTTCAGCGGGGGCGAGTTGGCGGGGAGGGCTGACCAAAGCTGCTGGCGATCGCAAGCGAGCCGGTGACGATGCTCTCCCGCGGCGGCATGCCGAGCCGCGGTCCGCGAGCCCGCTGCCCGACGTTCGCGCTCCGACGCAAATAACATCATGTTAGGTTTATCGCATAACTGGGTAATTGTGTTAGCCCAGCGAAAGCCTATTGTCGCGATCAATCAGACACCCATCGGCAGTGACCAGCGCTCGCGAAGCTTCGCAGAACGCCCGGAGATTGCTGCCCAATTTTCAACGAAGCCCGCCAACGGGACGCCAGAAAACCAGGGAGGAATTTTGAAATGGTCACGACTCGCGCGATGCACCACATGAGTCAGTCGAGGAAGGCTGCTGCCAGCGGCTGGATCGGGTCGGCTCTCGAATATTATGACTTCTTCATCTACGCGACCGCTGCGTCGCTGATCTTCCCGCAGATCTTCTTTCCGTCGGACAATCCCACCGTCGCCATCGTCGCATCGCTGGCGACCTATGGTGTTGGATACGTGGCCCGGCCGATCGGCGCCTTCGTCCTCGGACATTGGGGCGACACCCATGGCCGCAAGACTGTTCTCATCGTCTGCATGTTCCTGATGGGCATCTCGACGATGGCGGTGGGTATCCTGCCGACCTATCAGCAAGTCGGCATCCTGGCGCCGATCCTGCTCGTCATCCTTCGCCTCGTGCAGGGATTTGCCGTGGCCGGTGAGATCTCCGGCGCAAGCTCGATGATTCTGGAGCATGCGCCGTTCGGCCGGCGCGGCTTCTATGCAAGCTTCGCCCTTCAGGGCGTGCAGGCCGGACAAATTCTCGCGGCCGCGGTCTTCCTGCCGCTGGCGGCCTATATGCCGACCGACGCCTTCAATAGCTGGGGCTGGCGGATTCCCTTCCTGCTCAGCTTCTTCGTCATCGTCGCAGGCTACATCATTCGCCGCGAAGTCGACGAAACCCCCGCCTTTGCCCGCGAGGGCGAGCTGGGAGAAACGCCGCGGGCGCCCATTGTCCAGGCCATCAAGCTGAGCTGGCGCGACATGCTCAGGGTCATCTGCATGGCTCTGATGAACGTCATCCCCGTCGTTGCGACCATCTTCGGTGCGGCCTACGCGGTCCAGCCCGCCTATGGCATCGGCTTTGCCAAGGACGTCTATCTCTGGATCCCGGTGCTCGGAAACATGCTGGCCGTGTTCGTCATTCCCTTCGTCGGCCATCTCTCCGACAAGGTCGGCCGCAAGCCTCCGATCATCGTGGGCGCGCTGCTCTCCGGCTTGCTCGCCTTCGGCTATCTCTATGCCATCAGCATCCGGAATGTGCCGCTGGCGATCCTGCTGTCCCTCCTGATGTGGGGCGTCGTCTACCAGGGCTACAACGCGATCTTCCCGAGTTTCTACCCGGAGCTCTTTCCGACGCGCACCCGTGTGTCGGCAATGGCGATCTCGCAGAACATCGGCACGACCATCACCGCGTTGCTTCCCGCTTTGTTTGCGACCGTGGCGCCTCCCGGCTCGGCCAACATTCCGTTGACGGTGGGGGCGATCGCCTTCGGCATCACGATCATCGCCGCGCTGGCGGCCGTCACGGCCCGGGAGACCTATCGGATCAACATCGAGGATCTCGGTAATCCCGAAGCCGTTCCGATGGCGCGCGCAGACTATGAGCGGCAGCGTGCGGGAGCGGCGAGCGGGGCTGCCGCAGTTCCGACCTGACGGGTATGGTATGAGGCGATTGCCGCTGCGATCGATGATTGTCGCAGCGGCAGGGTTTCGCAGCACTGTGTGGCTGCCGATTCGGAATATTTGCGCGTGAGCGCGATCATCATGAGGTTGCAGGATGAACCCCGTCGTCGTTGCCGTCGCTATCACCGGCTCCGTTCCGCGCAAGAAGGACAATCCCGCGGTGCCGATCTCGCCGTCCGAGCAGATCGAGTCGACGCAACAAGCGTTCGAGGCCGGCGCGACGCTTGCCCATATCCATGTTCGCAACGATGACGAGACGCCGTCCTCCGATCCGGAGCGTTTTGCCCTGGTGCAGGAAGGCATCAGGAAGCACTGCCCAGGGATGATCGTTCAGTTCTCGACCGGCGGGCGGGGCCGCGATCCCTCGGCGCGGGGATCATCGCTCTATCTGAGGCCGGACATGGCCTCGCTGTCCACGGGATCGGTGAACTTTCCGACGATTGTCTACGAGAACAGCGCTGCCCTGGTCGAGACCCTCGCCACCAGCATGAAGGAAGGTGGCATCCGGCCGGAGATCGAGATCTTCGATTTGTCGCATCTGCATGGCGCCCGCCGCCTGATCGAGGCGAGGCTGATTGACCCGCGACCGCACGTGCAGTTCGTCATGGGCGTCAAGAACGCGATGCCGGCGGACGAGCATGTCCTCGATATCCTCCTGGGAGAGCTCAGGCGGCTGATCCCGAGAGCGACGTGGACCGCGGCCGGGATCGGGCGCCACCAAGCCGAGGTCATGGGCTGGGCGCTCGCGCGCGGCGCCGACGCGGTTCGCACCGGGCTCGAGGACAATATCAGGGTCGACAAGACGCGCCTCGCCGCCAGCAACGCGGAGCTCGTGACCATCGCCTGCGAGGCTGTCACGCGCCACGGCCGGCGCGTCGCGACCGCTGCCGAGGCGCGATCCCTGCTCGGGCTCCCGGGGTAGGAGCTTCTGCCTCCGCCTGACATGCTCCCGGCTGCCTTCTGCCATTCGGCGGCCGGCGTTCCCGTGCGCTGAGTCTCCGGGTAAGACGGGTGCCACAGGCGCGATCTGCGCCTGCCGGGCAGGCGACGTTTGGAATGCGGTTCTTGAAATCTGACGGCAGGCTCATCGGGGTCCTGCTGGTGCTTGCAATCACCCAGCTCATCGGATGGGGAACGATCGGCCTTCCGCCGATCGTCGGCCGCGACCTTGCGGCCGATCTCGGCATGAGTCTGCCGATGGTGTTTGCGGGCACCTCCACGCTTTATGTCACCATGGGGCTGTGCGCGCCCTGGCTCGCCAAGGCGTTTGCGCGGCACGGTGCACGCAAGGTGATGATGGTGGGCACCGTCGTTGCCGTGCCGGGCTATGTCGTTCTGTATTTTGCGCGCGAGCCGCTGCTCTATTTCGTGGCCTGGGTTATTCTCGGCATGGGCGGCAGCGCCACGCTGTCGACCGGTGCATATATCATGCTCAACGAGGTCGCCGGGCGCCAGGCCAAGAATGCCATCGGCGCGCTGATGCTGGTGACGGGCCTCTCCAGCAGCATCTTCTGGCCGACCACCTCGTTTCTCAGCGGCCATTTCGGCTGGCGGGGCACCTGCCTCATCTACGCCGCCATGCTGATCCTGGTCTCGCTTCCGCTCTATGCCTTTGGTGCGCCGCGCCGGAATATCATGAAGGACGACGGCGGCTCGGCTGCAAGACCTTCCGATGCGCCCGCGATTCCGCGAAGCACCTTCAATCTCGTCGTCATCGCGATCACGCTGAACGCCTTCGTGAATTTTGGTCTCGGCGCCGTGCTCATCGAGCTGCTGCGGGCGGAAGGGCTGGCGCCGGCCAAGGCCATCGCCTTCGGTTCGATGCTCGGCGTGATCCAGGTCAGCGCCCGCGGGCTGGACTTCCTCGGCGGGGGACGATGGGACGGAATCGCGACCGGGCTTGTCGCCGGCACGGCGCTCCCCGTCGCCATGCTGCTGCTGATGCTGAGCGAGGGGGCGACCTGGGCGGTCGCAGCCTTCATCCTGCTCTATGGCGCGGGCAGCGGTGCCATGGCGGTGGCGCGAGCGACGATTCCGCTCGTCTTCTACGACCAGGCCGAGTTCGCCAAGGCGATGTCGATGATCGCGCTGCCGCTCAATCTCGCTTCCGCGATCTCGCCGCCGCTCCTTGCAGCTCTGCTCACCCAGTTCGGCAGCCGCGGCGCGCTGGGCCTGACGCTGGTGTTTTCCTGCGCGACCGTGCTGATCCTGGTCCTGCTCGGCCGCCGCCGGCCGCAGGTGGCTGCGGCTGCCGTAACCTGAGGCAATATTCACGGCGCGGAATTCGCTCTCGATGGCCGGTCCGGCCGCCGGCGCAGGGATGGCCGTATGCCCGGAGTGCAGTGCTCAAGGCCCGAAAATGGTGTATCCGCAGGGAGCGCAGTCACGGCCGAACCTCAGCACTCGGGCCGCCGCGCCAACACCAGTTCCCCGGAGGAAACCGACATGTCGGCCTTGCCGCTCTCAGGCATCAAGATCCTTGACCTTACCCGCGTGCTCGCCGGGCCCCTGTCGGCCCAGATGCTGGGCGATCTCGGTGCGGAGGTCATCAAGATCGAGCGGCCGGGCACCGGCGACGACGCGCGTGCCTTCGGCCCGCCTTATCTGACCGACCCCGAGGGCAAGGCGAACAACAACAACTCGTTCTACTTGTGCGCCAACCGCAACAAGAAGTCGGTCACGGTCAACATCGCCAAGCCCGAGGGCCAGGCGATCATTCGCGAGCTTGCCAAGGACGTCGACGTCTTCATGGAGAACTACAAGGTCGGCGATCTCAAGCGCTACGGCCTCGACTACGAGACCATCAAGGCGATCAACCCCGGAATCATCTATTGCTCGGTGACCGGCTTCGGCCAGACCGGCCCGTACGCGCCGCGCGCCGGCTATGACGCCATCCTGCAGGCAATGGGCGGCCTGATGAGCGTCACCGGCCATATCGACGGCGAGCCGGGCGAGGGCCCGATGAAGGTCGGCCCGTCGATCGTCGATTACATGACCGGCATGAATTCCTCGATCGGCATTCTCTCGGCGCTCTACCATCGCGACGCCAATGGCGGTGTCGGACAGCATCTCGACGTCTGCCTGCTCGACACCGTGATTGCCTCGCTCAGCCATTGGCTCCAGATCTACCTCGTCAACGGCAAGACGCCGCCGCGCCGCGGCACCTGGGGCAATGGTGGCATGCCGGCCGGCGTGTTCCGCTGCACCGACGGCGAGCTGATGCTGGTGGTCGGCAATGACGGTCAGTTTCAGCGCACCTGTGCGGTGCTCGGCGAGCCCGAGCTCGCCAACGATAAGCGCTTCATCAAGAACAACGACCGCGTCGTGCACGGCAAGGAGATCATGGCGATCTTCGCCGGCCTGTTCCTGAAGCAGCCGGTGGCCTACTGGCTCGACAGGCTGGAGGAGGCCGGCGTGCCGTCAGGTCCGATCAACAATTTCGAGCAGGTATTTTCCGATCCGCACGTCCAGTCGCGCGGCATGCGGGTGAAGACCGAGCACAAGTTCGAGCCGGAGCTGTCGTTGATCCGCAACGCGCTGACCTTCTCGGAGACCCCGATCAAGAACTACCGCGCCCCGCCGCTGCTCGGCGAGCACACAAAGGAGGTGCTCGGCGGCAAGCTCGGCTATGATGCGGGAAAGATCGAGACGCTGAAGCAGCAGGGGATTATCTAGCGGTTTCTTACCCTCTCCCCCTGTGGGAGAGGGTGGCTCGCCGCAAAGCGGCGAGACGGGTGAGGGGTATCTCTCCGCGCGCGTAACTGCCTGTTGAGTTCGCGGAGAGATACCCCTCATCCGGCGCTTCGCGCCACCTTCTCCCACAAGGGGAGAAGGAAGATGCCCGCGATCGCGTTGAAACAGACGGGCAAAGGACAGCATCGCATGACCGGCAAAACCATCATCACCTGCGCCATCACCGGCAACCTGACCAAGCCCGAGCAGTCGCCGTATCTGCCGATCACGCCCGAGCAGATCGCGACATCTGCACTGGAGGCAGCTGACGCCGGTGCCGCCATCGCCCATATCCACGTGCGCGATCCCGCGACCGGTCGGCCGTCGATGGCGATCGACCTCTATCGCGAGGTGGTGGAAAAAATCCGCGCCCGCAACAAGAGCCTCGTCATCAATCTCACGACCGGCCCGGGCGGACGCTTTGTGCCTTCAATCGAGGATCCCCGCATCGCTGCTGCAGGCACCACGCTGCTTCCTCCCGAAAAGCGCGTCGAGCATGTCGAGCTGCTCAAGCCCGACATCTGCACGCTCGACCTCAACACCATGAACTCCGGCGGCGAGGTCGTGATCAACACGCCGCGCAATGTCCGCATCATGGCCGAGCGCATGAAGGCGGCCGGCGTGCTGCCGGAGATCGAGCTGTTCGATTCCGGCGACTGCCACCTGGCGCGCGATATGTTCGCCGACGGCACGCTGAAGGGGCCGGGCCTGTTCTCGCTCGTGCTCGGGGTCAAATACGGCTTCTCGGCGACGCCGGAGACGATGTTCTACGCCCGCGGCCTGCTGCCGCCGGGCGCGGTCTGGTCAGGCTTCGGCATCGGCCGCGCCGAATTCCCGATGGTGGCGCAGGCGTATCTGCTGGGCGGCCACGTCCGCGTCGGCATGGAGGACAATCTCTATCTGTCCAAGGGCGTGCTGGCCAAGACCAATGCCGAGCTGGTCGCGCATGCCACAGGCATTTTGAAGAGCCTGGGTGCGAGCGTCGCAACTGCGGCGGAGGCGCGTGCGATGCTTGGGCTCGGCTGAGCGCCGTCGAACCAAAAGTGACCGCAGCGTGACGCTTGCTGGCCTTGCGTGAGGCTTGCGCGCAATCCCCAGATAAACCCGGTCCGTACTTACACAGGCTTCCGCTCCGCGCGCGACTCTGATTCGATCTCCCTGCGAGTTCCGGGAGGGGAAGTGCATGTCCTATACGATCGGGTTTCAGTCCAAGAACCAGAAGGCCGTTCTGGCGACCGAGGCGGCAACCGCCAATCAGGCCGTCGCTATCATTGCCGCGCTGCGGCAAAGCGCCGACGAAATAAAGTTCATCCGTTCGCCGCAGGAGGGCGAGATGGGTATCGAGATGCTGCTGCTGCTCGCCAAGGAAGAGGCCGAGGAGATGCCGCAGCGGGCCTGATCCCGCTACGACCACACTTCGATCAGAAGCGAAACATGCCGGCTGCAATATAATGTAGCAAGGCGCCAGTCTCGCTCGAACCTAAGGTGGCCGCCATGAAACGCGAAGCGCTCCGCGTCGAACCGATCTCGTCGTTTCTCGACCGCTGGAAAGCGCCGACCTCGCCGGTGACGCGCGCCGGCAACATGATCTTCGTCGCCGGGCTGCCGCCATTCGATCCTGAAACCGGCGAGATCGCCTCCGCGCCGATCGAGCGGCAGAGCGAGATCATCATGGAGCAGATGAAGCTGTGCCTGGAGACGGCCGGCGCCTCCCTCGACAATGTCATGAAGTGCAACGTCTACTGCACCTCGACGAAGCACTTCGCCGCGTTCAACGCGGTCTATGCGCGCTATTTCCCGGTCGATCCGCCGGCGCGGATCTTCGTCTGCACGCCGGAATGGTTCGCCTCCTTCGACGTCGAGATCGACTGCATCGCGATGATGTGAAGGCTAGCGCGCGTCCCTCGCCAGCGCGCGTGCCGGGGCCTTCGTTTCCGCCTTTCCCGCCGTCAGCGCCATCGTCGCCACGCTGACCACGCGCGCAACCACGTCCTCGACGTCGTCGAGGTCGCATTTGCCTTCCGACAGTTTGGTCAGCCGCTCGCTCTCGCGGATGGTGTGGTGGGCCATGGCGAGCGCGAAGTTGAGGCCCCAGTAGATATCGACGTCGCTGCGGTCGGGCAGGGATCTGCGCATCGCGCCGGCGAATTTGCGCAAATGGTCGATCTCGCGGTTCTTGATGCGGCGGATTGGCGGCACGGATTCGATCGAGG
Organism: Bradyrhizobium sp. USDA 3311; assembly: GCF_054062495.1. Taxonomy (NCBI): domain Bacteria; kingdom Pseudomonadati; phylum Pseudomonadota; class Alphaproteobacteria; order Hyphomicrobiales; family Nitrobacteraceae; genus Bradyrhizobium; species Bradyrhizobium sp. USDA 3311. The sequence continues at coordinate 5,080,293 of NZ_JBSSFI010000001.1, forward strand.
CGCGGATCATGAAGCGCGCCGCCGTCGAGCGCTGGTTCTCAGGGCCGAGGCAGCCGCGCAAGGTCGGGCCGACGAGGGCGCGCAGGATCACCTCGATCGGCGCGCGGCCGCCGCCTTCTTCTTCCGCCGCCTTCAATTCGCGCAGGCGCTCGCGGTTGGTGGCGATCGAGCGGGAGACGAACAGTTCCGCGATCAATTCGTCCTTCGAGCCGAAATGATAGTTCACCGCCGCGAGGTTGACATTGGCCTCCGCGACGATGTCCCGCAGCGTCACGTCGCCGAAGCCGCGATCGGCATAAAGCCGTTCGGCGGCGGCGAGAATGGCAGACCTCGTATGATCGCTGGCCATGACTCTTTATCCCGTCATTCCGGGGCGCGACATCGTCGCGAACCCGGAATCTCGCGCCGCAACTTCTGGATTCCGGGTTCGACGCTTCGCGTCGCCCCGGAATGACGAGTGGGCGCGAAGGGCCGAGGGAGTTGCAATTCAAACAGTTGTATGAAACTATCGTTTGAAGGCCGGGAAAAGTCAATCCGCAATCGGGACTCGTTCGCAACTGCGATCTGGTTCCGGTGCGCTTCGCAAGCCGCGCATTCGCGCTTGCGGGCCGTATGCAGCGGGAGGACAGTCCGGCGCAAAACCGGTTCGAACGAGAGAAAACGAGGAGCGTCCCATGGATTTCGATCTGTCCCCCAAGCAGAAGGAATGGCTCGACCGCGTGCGGTCCTTCATGGCCAAGCACGTACGTCCCGCGGTGCCGGTCTATGACGAGCAGGATCGCAACGGCGAGCGCTGGAAGGTGATCCCGATCCTGGAGGACCTCAAGAAGAAGGCTAAGGCCGAAGGCCTCTGGAACATGTTCATGCCGCCGTCCGAGCATGAGGACGATGAATTCCGTGGCGCGGGATTGACCAATCTCGAATACGCGCTGCTGTCGGAAGAGATGGGCCGCGTCACCTGGGCCTCGGAAGTGTTCAACTGTTCCGCGCCCGACACCGGCAACATGGAAGTGTTCATCCGCTATGCCACCAGGGAGCAGAAGCGCAAATGGCTGCGGCCGCTGATGGACGGCGAGATCCGCTCGGCGTTCCTGATGACGGAACCGGCAGTGGCCTCGTCTGATGCCACCAACATCGAGACCCGCATCGAGAAGGACGGCGATCACTACGTCATCAACGGCCGCAAATGGTGGTCGTCCGGCGTCGGCGATCCCCGCTGCAAGATCGCGATCCTGATGGGCAAGACCGATCCGAAGGCCGCCAAGCACCAGCAGCAGTCGCAGATCCTGGTTCCGCTCGACACGCCAGGCATCAAGGTCGAGAAGATGCTCCCCGTCTTCGGCTTCGACGACGCGCCGCACGGCCACGCCCAGGTGCTGCTCGACAATGTGCGGGTGCCGAAGGAGAACATCCTGCTCGGCGAAGGCCGCGGCTTCGAGATCGCGCAGGGCCGCCTTGGCCCCGGCCGCATCCATCACTGCATGCGCACCATCGGCAAGGCCGAGGAGGCGCTGGAGAAGATGGTGAAGCGGCTCTCCTCGCGCACCGCGTTCGGCAAGAAGATCATCGAGCATTCGGTGTGGGAGCAGCGCATCGGCGAGGCGCGCACCGACATCGAGATGAACCGTCTGCTGTGCCTCAAGGCCGCCGACATGATGGACAAGGTCGGCAACAAGGCGGCGCAGCTCGAGATCGCCATGATCAAGGTCGCAGGCCCGAATATGGCGCTGAAGATCATCGATCAGGCGATCCAGGCCTTTGGCGGCGCCGGCGTCTCCGACGAGGCCGGCCTTGCCAAGGACTACGCCCACATCCGCACGCTCCGTCTCGCTGACGGTCCGGACGAGGTGCACAACCGCGCCATTGCCAGACTTGAAGTTCGGAAGTATGCAAACTCTTCCACGCACTAAAATGGGGGAGGGCACAAGCCGCTCTCCACGCCGTCATTCCGGGATGGTCCGAAGGACCAGACCCGGAATCTCGAGATTCCGGGTTCGCCTCTTCGAGGCGCCCCGGAATGACGGACAAAAGAATTGAGGGAGCGTCATCGTGGCCGACGGCGTCAGGAAAGACGAGGAGTTCTCGGGCACCAAGCCGGTCGAGGAGCGGCATCGTTTCGACGAGCTGCGCCTCGAGGCGTGGATGCGCGACAACGTCGAAGGCTTTGAGGGACCGCTGGTCGTCCTCCAGTTCAAGGGCGGCCAGTCCAACCCGACCTACCGGCTGAACACGCCGAAGCGCTCCTACGTGATGCGCCGCAAGCCGTTCGGCAAATTGCTGCCGTCGGCGCATGCGGTCGATCGCGAATATCGCGTGATCGCGGCCCTTGGAAAACAGGGCTTTCCGGTCGCGCGCGCCTATGCGCTGTGCCAGGACGACGGCGTCATCGGCGCGGCGTTCTACATCATGTCGATGGAGGAGGGCCGGGTGTTCTGGGATCCGGCGCTGCCGAGCCAGGATGCCGACGCGCGGCGAAAGATCTTCACCAGCAAGATCGAGACGCTGGCGAAACTCCACATGTACGATCCCGTCGCGATCGGCCTTGGCGACTTCGGCAAGCCCGGCAACTATTTCGCGCGCCAGATCGACCGCTGGACCAAGCAATACCGCGCCTCCGAAACCCAGCACATTCCGGAGTTCGAGAAGGTCGCCGAATGGCTGCCCAAGACCGTGCCGGAACAGGCGCGCGTCTCGATCGTGCACGGCGACTACCGGCTCGACAACATGATTTTCCACGCGACGGAACCGCGCGTGCAGGCCGTGCTGGATTGGGAGCTGTCGACGCTCGGCGATCCCATGGCCGACTTCACCTATCTGCTCATGCAGTGGATCATGCCGGGCCTGCAGGGCGTCGATCTCAAGGCGCTCAACATCCCGAGCCTGGAGGAGGCCGCGCAGATCTACTGCAACGCGACCGGGATGAGCGTGCCCGATCTCAACTGGTACTTCTCCTACAACCTGTTCCGTCTCGCCGGCATCACGCAAGGCATTGCGGGGCGCATCCGCGACGGCACCGCCGCCAACGCCAAGGCGCTGGAATCCGCCAAGCGCACCGTGCCGCTGTCGCAGGCGTCATGGGAATACGCGCAGAAGGCAGGCGCCGTGTAGGACTAACGAAGGCGCGGCTGATGGCCGCGCTTTTTTCTGCGTGAGTTTCCGAGACAGGAACATATTTTGGCACGCACAGCTCTCGACCTGCTGGAGCTCGAAAAGCTCGCGCTCGGAGCCATGAATGCAGGGCACCTGAAGGAAGCTGCTGCCCTTTATGCTGAGATTGTCGCGCTGAATCCGGGTTGGGAGCACGGAACCGCGCTATACTCGCTGGCCTGTTGTTACGAAGATCTGGGCGAGCTCACTTCTGCCGAGGAGTGCTACCGCAGGGCGCTGAGCTACGAACCGGAGAGTCCGACCTTCATAGGCGGTCTCGCCTCGTTTCTGCATCTTCACGGTAGTCAGTCGTAGTCACTTCGTAGCCCGGATGAGCGCAGCGATATCCGGGTCATGTGCCCCGCTTCGCGCCTCGCAATGACGAGGAGGGGCGTCCGTAGCTTGTCCTGCCACTAGGCGTGACCATATCTCCTCCGCAAGGAGACGGTCATGATCCAGCAACTGCGCATCTACGAAATCTTCGAGAAGAACAAGGCCGCATTCCACGCGCGGTTTGGCGATCACGCGGCGCGCATCATGCGAACCAGATATGGCTTCCGGATCGTGGCGATGTGGGAAACGAAATTCGGCGACAGGACCGAATTCGCCTATCTCCTGGAGTGGCCGGACGAGGCGGCCAAGACGTCGGCATGGGCGGCCTTCATGGCGGATGCTGAGTGGAGCGAGATCAAGCGGGTTACTCACGCTGAGCACGGGCTCATGGTAGGTCAGATCGAGGATCGCTTGCTTGTGCCGGTGGACTACTCGCCGTCGCTCAGCCTCCTGCATTAATGCGTCTCCGGAGCCTGCCACATGATCGACCACTCGACCCTCATCACCTACATCCTCATCGTGCTCGGTTTTGTCTTCATTCCCGGCCCGGCCACGCTGCTCACCATGGCGCGGGCCGCAAGCTCCGGAGCGAAGGTGGGTATCGCGACGGGCGCGGGGATTGCGGCGGGTGACGTGATTCACACCAGCATGGCGATCGTCGGCCTCTCGGCGATCATCGCCACTTCGGCGCTCCTGTTCAGCATCGTCAAATATGCTGGGGCCGCGTTCCTGATCTATCTCGGCATTCGCGCCATGCTTGACAAGGCACCGATCGAGCTGAATGGCGGAGCGCCCACGATCAGCGCTGGTCGCGCATTCCGCGAGGCCGTGCTGACCGAGGTGCTCAATCCCAAGACCGCGCTGTTCTTCCTCGCCTTCCTGCCGCAATTCGTCCGGCCGGAACACGGCGCGACCGCGCTTCAACTTGCGGTCCTCGGCATCGTCTTCGTGCTGCTCGGCTTGTTGAGCACCGTCGTGTTCGCCGTGGGTGCCGGTCGTCTCGGCAATTTCCTGCGCCGCCATCCGGCCGTCGTTAAGTGGCAGGGCAAGGTGGTCGGGACCATCTACTGTGCCGTCGGCGTGCGGCTGGCGTTGCAGGAAAGATGAGGCGGCCCGCGCCAGCTCTCGTAGGGTGGGCAAAAGCGCGCAGCGCTGTGCCCACCATTTTGCCGCGATCGCGGTAACATTGGTGGGCACGCTTCCGCTTTGCCCACCCTATGGCAGCGTCGCTTACCCCTTCGCGCAATGCGCGATCAGCTTCTCGACGAACCCCGCGCATTTCAACAGCTCCGACATCTCCACGAACTCATCCGGCGTGTGCGCCTGTGCGATCGCGCCGGGGCCGATCACGACCGAGGGGATACCGGCCATGCTGGCAAACAGGCTCGCCTCGGTGCCGAAGGCGACCTTGGCGTGGTCGTTGCGCCCCGCGAGGCTCTTGGCCAGCGTGACGATTGTCGCATCGGCGGCGGTGTCGAGCGCGGGATAGTCGAGGATCTCCTCGAAATCGATGCCGCATTCCGGATGCCGCGCCTTCATCGCCGGCTCGATCTCGGCCTTGGCCCAGGCGACGATCGCATCCGTCACCTCGCGCGACTCGGTGATGCCGATGCCGCGGCATTCGAAATCCACCGTGCAGGTATCCGGTACGATGTTCAGCGCAGCGCCGCCATGGACGATGCTGGTGAGCAGCGTCGAGTGCGGAACGTCGTAGAGGCTGTCCGTCGATCTCTTGCCAGCGAGCAGCACGGCGCGGCGGCGGATCTCGACAATCAGCTCGGCGGCATATTCGATTGCGTTGACGCCGTCGGGAGCGATCGAGGAGTGGCGGGCAAGACCGCGGAAGGTGGCGCGTACGCCGTGCTTGCCCTTGTGGCCGATGATGACCTGCATCTGCGTCGGTTCGCCGATGAAAGCGCCGAGCGGCCTGACCTTCTTCCTGGCGACCTCGCCGAGCATCGGCCGCACGCCGACACAGCCGATCTCCTCGTCATAGGAGATCGCCAGATGAATCGGCGTCTTGAGCCTGGCCTCCACCATGTCAGGCACCATGGCGAGGCACACCGCGACAAAACCCTTCATGTCGGTGGTGCCGCGGCCGTAGAGCCTGCCGTCGCGCTCGACCAGCTTGAACGGATCGTGGCTCCAGTCCTGGCCCGCGACCGGAACGACGTCGGTATGGCCCGACAGCACGAGGCCCGGGCGGTCCTCCGGCCCGATCGTGACCCACAGCGAGGCTTTCTGTCCGGTCTCGTCGACGATGCGCTCAAAGCCGACGCCGAGCGCGGCGAGATAGCTTTCGATATGGGCGATCAGGGGCAGGTTGGTACGGTCGCTGATGGTGTCGAAGCCGACGAGGTCGGCGAGGAGCTTGCGAATCCGGTCGGGTCTTGTGTCCAGCATTCTCGGGATCATGTGATGGGAGGGATCGTGGTCGGCTCTGCCGCCTGCACGAACCATACCAAGGGAACGGCACGACGTGCAAACCCCGGGCAGGGGGCGGGCTCGCTCGGCCGTCCGAATGCGCTCAGTTCTTCTGGGACGCGTTCTTCTTGGCCGGCGCGGGCGCCGGCGCCGCGGCGGTCTCCGGCGGCGCCTGCGGTGTCGCAACCGAAATGCCGTAGGGCCGCCATTGATTGCCGACGTTCTGGAACGTCAGGTCGAAATTGATCTGGAGCGGGCGGGTCGGAAAGAATCCTGTCAGCCGCAGCATCTTGTTGGGATCGAGATAAGGCGGCGTCGAGAGCTGCGGTGCGGCAAGCGCCACCGAGAACAGGTCGAAATTCCGCCGCCGCAGGTCGGTGAATCCCAGCGCGAGGTCGGCGGCGCTGTTCCTGGCCTGGAAGTCGGGCGCGGCGAGATCGCGCAGCACCGAATAGTTGCCGGAGCGGTTGGCATCGTTCAGCGTCAGCAGCGTCGAGCGGATCAGGTACAGCGCCTGCTCGGCGCTGACGGGAAGCTGTGGCTGCTTGGCGGCGGCCTTGTCGTCCTCGGCGCTGATCGGGTTCATCACGATCGGCGACAAGGCGACCACCACGCCCAAAGCGAGGCCGAGATATTTCCGCGAGCGCACGGCCCAACCCAGCCTCACCATCCGGGCCTGACCCCGACACGCGCGCCGAATCCCATCGATCCAGGTCGGGCTCCCACACCCGAGCCAATAAAAACATACATCGCTATTCCTCAGACCAACCGAGCCCAACGACAGTAGCGGTTCGATCAAACGGAATCTGTCACCGTCCGGCAACATCCGGACACGCGAAGTTGTCGCGGCCCGCAAGAGCGGTCGGTAACATCATCCTCAGTTCAGCGTCCACGACGCGCCGGCCCTGACGCCGATGGCGCCTTGCTGTGCGGCCGTGAACGCCGCGTTGAAGCGCATGGCGTCCGAATAGGAATAGCCGAGGCCGACCGCGAGGCCAGATTGTCCCTGGAAATTGCCGAAGCCGCCGGAGACCGAGATCTTGCCGGGGCGAGGATCGAATTGCAGGCTGGACGCCGCGAGCGCCAACGCCACGCCGCCGCGCGACTCCCGTGTCAGGTTGTCGACGCGGCCGTTGAGGGCGGCCAGTTGGGAGTTGATTCCGTTGATGTCGCCGGCGGAGGCAAGTCCGAGGCCAGCCAGCGAGGTGGTCGCCAGATTGCCGGCCGCGTCCGATGTGACGAGCTGGGTCGGTCCGGACTGCGCCGCCTTGCTCGCAGCCGAGGTGATGCCGCTCATCGTGTAGGTGCTGCTGGCGGTGCCGACTGCGACCTGGTTGGCGCGCGTCGTGGTCGCGCCGCTGCCGATCGCGACCGAGTTGTCGAAATTCGCGCCGGCGCCGGTGCCCATCGCGATCGCGTTGATGCCGGTAACGGCCGTGCCGTTGCCGATCGCGACAGAGGACGCGCCGGAGACGGTGCTGTTGTTGCCCATCACCACGGCATTGGTGGCGTTGACGGTGTTGCCGCTGCCGAACACGGATGAGCCGGCGGCGCTGGACGTTGCCGCAATGGTGTTGTTCGAGCCGACCAGCTGGATGTTGTCGCCGCGACCCGCCACATTGGACCCGTTCACCGTGTTGTTGTCGCCGAACACCAAACTGTTGTTGCCGTTGACGATGTTGGGATCGCCGATGGCGAACGTGCCGTTACCGCGGATGTTCTGTCCGGTGCCAAAGGCGCCGCTGTTATTGCCGCTGACGTTGTTGAAGGAGCCAACAGCCGCGCTGTTGCTGCCGGTGACGGTGCTGAAGGAGCCGACAGCCGCGTTGTTGCCGCCGGCGATGCCGATACTGGAGCCGAAGGCCGCGGTGTTGTCGCCGGTGACGCCGTTGCCGGAGCCGACAACCGCGCCGTTGTTGCCGGCGACGACGTTGTTGGAGCCGACGGCCGCGTAGTTGGTGCCGTTGATGGCGTTGCCGGAGCCGAAGGCCGCACTGCCGTCGCCGTTGACGGCGTTGGTCGAGCCTACGGCGGCGCTGTTGTTGCCGGTGGCGGTGTTGTTGGTGCCGAGCGCGGCACTGTTGCCGCCGTTGGCGGTGTTGCCGAGGCCAAATGCGCTGCTCTGACTGCCGAACGCGTGGGCATTGGCGCCGAACGCCGACGAATTCGTGCCGGTGGCGATTGAATTGGATCCCACGGCCGTATTGCTCATGTTGTTGCCATTGGCGGCGGCGTTCACGCCGATTGCGATGTTGGTCGCATTGTTGCCGCTGGCATTTGCATGGTCGCCCGTGGCGACGTTCTTTCCGCCGATTCCGGCGGCGTTGGAGCCGAAGCCCGTCGCCACGTTCGCGCCGGTATCGCCGGCGGCGCTGGCGCCGTTGCCGATTGCGACGTTGTTGCTGTTGTCGCCGGCCGCGCTTGCATTCACGCCCGCGGCGAAGTTCGAGCTGGCGTCTCCGCTGGCGTCGGAGTTGACGCCGGCGGCGAAATTGGCGCTAACGAGGCCAAAGGCGTTGGCGTTCGGTCCACAGGCGAAGTTGGTGCTGGCGAGACCGCCCGCGGAGGCGCCCATCGTCGCACCGCCGGACGTGGCGCAGACGAACTGCGCTGTCGCCGGCCGTTTTCCGGACAGCAGACAAAGCGCCGACAAAGCAAAGACCGCGACCAGGCGCACAATGCGGACCGGGCAGGATCGGCCTCGGGCATTGGATGCGCGCCACCTGCGATCCTCGGTTGATCGATACGCTGTCAGCCCCGCCCAATTCAACATCATGTCGCTCTCGCCCATGCCCGCAGCAGGGGCGTCGTCCTCGTTGCGGCACGCTATCGCGATGCGAATGTCGTGCTGCATCGGGCCGAGGCCTGCGACTGCAATGATTTGTGGCTGACGAAATTATCGCCCCGACCGGTCCGCCTCTACCGCTTGGCACGCAACCACATTGCGTCTATTGCAAATTATTGCCGGAAGATGCGCCGTTCTTCTTCTTCCGTGTTATTTTTTCGTTTGCAACTGTGGGGCGGGGGGATGTCGGTCTTTCAGAGCCTGATTTTCGATACGACTGTGCTTGACGGCATTACCGATCCCGCCATTCGCGCTCGCGTGTGGGCCGAGTGTTTCGAGCAGATCGTCACCGGCATGGACATGGGGTTTTCCGAGGGGGATGCCCGCATCATCGGGACGCACAAATTCCTCATGAACGAGACGGTCGCGCTGGGGGAGATGTTCAGCTCCTCCTTTATCGGCGCGCGGACCAAAAAGCACATCAACCGCGACGACGAGGACCATGTCTATCTGAGCTTCAACATCGGCGCGACAACTCATATCGGCCGCCAGCTCGGGCGCGAGATCGATGTCCAGCCGGGACAGGCGGGGCTGCTCGTACTGGACGCGAGCACACAGGCCATTGCCCCGAACAACGGCCATTGCATCAGCCTGAAATTGCCGAACGCGATCTTCAGGGAGTGGGGCCTGTCCCCGGTCGACCTGGCCTGCCGCCCGCTCGATTGCACCGGTGCCGACTATCAGCTCCTGACCGGCTATGCGCGGCTGTTGATCGCGAACGGGGCGGGGCTGGACGAAGGCGGCGCCGCGGAGGCGACGCAGCACCTGATCAAGCTCACTGGCCGCTGGCTCGGCGCCAGGGACGGCGTGCAGGGAGTGGACGGTGAGGAGGCCGTCTACCGCGCGCGGCTCGCCTTGGTTCGGCAGACGATCAGCAAGCAGGCGTTCGATCCCGAGGTCAGCCTCGAGCGGGTGGCTCGGCGGCTCGGCATGCCCTCGCGCACCGTGCAGCACATGCTGGCGAAGGCCGGCGAGAGCTTCTCGCAGGTGGTGATGGCGGCGCGGCTGCGGCGGGCCCGCGTTCATCTGCTCGATCCCGTCTACGCCGATCTGTCGGTCGCGGACATTGCGTTCCGCTGCGGCTTTCTCGACGTCTCGAGCTTCTACCGCGCGTTTCGCGCCGCCTATAACGTCACGCCGAAATCGCTGCGCGAGCAGGCCGGGACGATCCCACCGGAATAAGGCGGGCCGCCGGCGCCATCCGGGCCACAAGACCTTGCGTTGCCTCTCGGGCAAGACACGCAAGATGGCGGTCAACGCCCATCGTCTAAAATATTCCACTTTACCGAAATTCGGAAACGGCGTATGTGTCGCCTCACTCCGGCCCAAGGAAGAGGGGCGTATCGCGATCGTCACGAACGCGGGCCGGGCGGCGGTGGACGTGGGTCACATCGGCGCGAAAGGCATCGCAGGGCGGAGAGCCGTGAGCGAAACCATCGCGCGCACGACCGGTGTGATCGGCGTACGGCCAAATCGTGTCGTCCTGGCGCCCGGGGTCTGTGCGCCAAGTCCTGCGGTGATGTGTGCGGCCCGACCGGACCGCGCGCGTCAGCCATCCGCAGGGCGACGGGGGCAATAGTGCATCGCTCCCCGGGGAGAGCACGACATAAGCTGTTCCAACCACTGCGCAGGGAAGGCCGGGATGTCTCGGTTGCCCTGTTTCCCCGCTGTGCATCGTAGCGCAATCCGCTTCTCGCATGGCGGTCAATGGGAGCCAGCCGGCTCCCGGTCTTCCCTGCGCCCTCTTTCATTGGGCGTGACGCGACGAAGCAAAGCTCGGGCGAAACAGGCCGCGAGAGGGTGAAGGTGTGTCTGCGATGGGAATGCGAGTTGAAAGAGCGACGCCGTCTCCCACACTCCGTCATTGCGAGCGCAGCGAAGCAATCCAGAATCCCTCCGCACCCCGGTCAGCGTTGCCGAAGCGCGATGTGGCCACCAGCGTTCGCAGCAACCAAGTTCGGCGGCTATGGGTCCTGGCTTGCGCCAGGACGACAGCGAGGGTGTTGCCGCGGTCTCGCGCAAAACGCCGGTCCGAAAATGGCCGGGCTCGCCCGGCCATCATCAACGTAGAGAACGACTTTGCTAAACCGGCTTGCCCGCATACGGCATCGATGCCGTCAGACCGCCGTCCACCGGGAACGCCTGGCCGTTGACATACGAGGCTTCGTCGCTGGCCAGGAACAATCCCATCGCCGCGAGCTCGTGCGGCTGGCCGGGGCGCTTCAGCGGGTTGAGCTGGCCGATCTTGTCGGCGGTGCCGCGCTCCTTGGCGCGGTCGAAGATCGGTTTCGTCATGCCGGTTTCGATCAGGCCGGGGCAGACCGCGTTGATGCGCACGCCGGTGCCGGAGAGCGAATAGGCCGTGGTCTGCACCAGGCTGATCACGCCGGCCTTGCTCGCGGCATAGGGATGACCGCTGGCGCCGGCCTTGAGGCCGGCGACCGACGCCGTCAGCACGATCGCGCCGGACTGCTGCTTCACCATGTGCGGCATCGCGTGCTTCACCGCGAGGAACGGACCGATCAGGTTGACGCGCAGCACCTCCTGCCAGTGTTCCACGGTTTGCTCGCCGAGCGGGATGAGCCCGCCGGAGACGCCGGCATTGGCCCAGATCACGTCGAGCCGGCCGTGCGTCTTCACCGCCCTGTCGATGACGGCGATCACGTCCTTCTCGGAACCCGCATCCGCGACCATCGCTTCCGCGACACCGCCGGCCTTCTTCACCTCCTCGACGGTCTCCTTCACCGCCTCGGTGCGATCGACCGCAATCAGCCTGGCGCCTTCCCTGGTGAACAGCAGCGCAGCGGCGCGACCGATGCCGCTGCCGGCGCCGGTGATGATGACGGATTTGCCTTGCAGACGGCCCATGCGTTTCTCCCTTTGACGCGTGCGCGACGCTTGCCGCGCGACGGAATTTCAAACAAGATTTCAAACGGTAAAGTGTCTTGAGACACGTTCACACCTGACGTACAGCGACATCACACGGGATGGAAGGGTTTCGATGGCAGGCGCAGACAAGCCGAATGTGGTCACGACACGGTGGTGGTGGGTCCGTCACGCGCCGGTGCGCAATGACGGCGGCAATATCTATGGTCAGAGCGACATCGCCTGCGACACCAGCGATACCTACGTGTTCAATGCTGTCGCCAAGGTGCTGCCACGCAAGGCGGTCTGGTATTCGAGCAATCTGATGCGGACGCATCAAACGGCCGAAGCGATCTGGGCGGCCGGCTTTCCAAGGCCTGCGTCCATGACGTGGGAAGCGGACCTCGCCGAGCAGAATCTCGGCCGCTGGCAGGGCATGAACCGCGCCCAGTTCATCGCCAGCCGTCCGGTCGGCACGAGCTGGTTCGCCGACATCAATGAGCCCGCGCCCGGCGGCGAAAGCTTCATGGATCTCTACAACCGCACGCGCCGCACCATCGAGCGGATCAACAGCGAGGCGGCGGGGCTGGACATCATCGCGGTCGCGCATGGCGGCACCATCAAGGCCGCGCTGGGACTCGCGCTCGACGGCCAACCGGAGCGGGGGCTGTCGTTCGACATCGACAATTGCTCGGTGACGCGGCTCGACTATTTTGCGAGTCCCGAGCGCACGGTCTGGCGGCTGCCGATGGTCAATCAGCAGCCGTGGATCGCGGATGATGCGCACGCGGCGATGCATCAACTGGCGGGCCCGGAAGTCAAGAAGCTCGCCTGAGCAAGCTGTCATTCGGGGACGGTCCGCAGGACCGGACCCGGAATCTCGAGAGTCTCAGGTGCGCAACCGCGCACCATAGTTCGATGCTTCGCATCGCCTCGGAACGACACTGAATACGTAAATCAATCTGGGAGAGAAACATGACCTTGTTCGACATGAAGGGGAAAGTTGCCGTCATCACAGGCTCGACGCGCGGCATCGGGCTTGCGATCGCCGAACGCATGGCCGAGCACGGCGCCAAAGTCGTGATTTCCTCACGCAAGGCCGACGTCTGCGACCAGGTAGCCAAGGGCATCAACGACAGGTTCGACAAGGGCACCGCGGTCGCGATCGCGGCCAACATCTCCTCGAAGGAAAATCTGCAAAACCTGATCGACGAGAGCAACCGAGCGTTCGGCAAGATCGACGTGCTGGTCTGCAACGCGGCGTCGAACCCGTATTACGGTCCGCTCGCCGGCATCTCCGACGATCAGTTCCGCAAGATCCTCGACAACAACATCGTCGCCAACAACTGGCTGATCTCGATGGTGGTGCCGCAGATGATCGAGCGCAAGGACGGCTCGATCATCATCGTGTCCTCGATCGGCGGCCTCAAAGGCTCGACCATCCTCGGCGCCTACGCGATCTCGAAGGCCGCCGACATGCAGCTCGCGCGCAACCTCGCCTGCGAATACGGCAAGCACAACATCCGCGTGAACTGCATCGCGCCCGGCCTGATCAAGACCGATTTCGCCAAGGCGCTGTGGGACAATCCGGAGAACCTGAAGGCCTCGACCTCGCGTTCGCCGCTGCTCCGCATCGGCATCCCCGACGAGATCGCCGGCGCGGCCGTGTTCCTGGGCTCGAAGGCCGGCGACTTCATGACCGGCCAGACCATGGTGATCGACGGCGGCGCAACGATCAGTTGAATTGTGAGATCAGGCCGAGGTGTGGCCGCGGCACATGCTGCGCTCCCTCTCCCGCAAGCGGGAGAGGTCACACCGAGCTTGCCGCTCGATCGTTCAATTCAAGCAGCATCTGAGGTCAATCCACCGCCGCGTAAACCAGATCCCGCACCAGCGTGCGCGTGTAGTCGCGCTGGCCCGGACCCTGGCTCATGAACACCGCGAGCAGATCCTCCTTCGGGTCGATCCAGAAGAACGTTCCCGCAATGCCGCTCCAGAAATACTGGCCGACGCTGCCGGGGAAGGGCGCGATGCCGGCCTCGCGGCGCACGGCGAAGCCGAGGCCGAAGCCGTGGCCGGGCGAGAGCAGGGTGCCGTTGGTCTTCACCTCGGGCCCGAGGTGGTCGGAGGCCATCAGCTCCAGCGTCTTGCGGCCGATGATCCTGTTGCCGTCGAGCGTGCCGCCGTTGCGCAACATCAGCGCGAAACGGGCGTAGTCCATCGTGGTGGAGACGAGGCCGCCGCCGCCGGATTCCATCACCGGCTGCTCCAGCATGTTGAACAGCGCGACCTTGTCGCCGGTCCAGGGATCGGCCGCGAACGGTTCGGCGAGCCGGCCGGCTTTGGCCTCGGATGTCGAGAAGCCGGTCTCGGCCATCTGGAGCGGCGCAAGCACGCGTTCGGCGAGGAAGGTGCCGAGCGACTTGCCGCTGACGACCTCGATGATGCGGCCGAGGATGTCGGTGGAGCGGCTGTAGTTGAACTCGTCGCCGGGTTGGCAGACCAGCGGGAAGCTCGCCACCAGTGCGGCGTGCTCGGCATTGGTGATCTTGCGGCTGCGCACCCGCGAGTCCTGGTAGATCTTGTGCACCGGCCCGTCGCCCTGGTGCTCGTAGGTGAGGCCAGAGGTGTGGCGGAGCAGGTCCTGCACCGTCATCGGCCGCTTCGGCGGAACCAGGTCCAGCTTGCCACCGCTGACGATCCCGACCTTCTGGTCGGCAAACTCCGGAATGAACTTGGCGACGGGATCGCCGAGCAGGAGGTGGCCGTCCTCGACCAGCGCCATGACGGCGACGGAGACGATCGGCTTGGTCATCGAGAAGATCCGGAAGATCGAATCGAGCGCCATCGGCGTTGATGCGGCCGGGCTTTGGCGGCCCAGCGCCTCGAACCAGCCGACCTGGCCGCGGCGGGCCACCAGCACGGTGATTCCGGGGACGGTGCCCTTGTCGATCTCGCGCTTGAAGGCGTCCGACATCGCCTGGAGGCGCGGCCGCGACAGGCCCAGCGCCTCAGGCTTGGCCTCGGGCAAAGGCGGTGTTTTCGGCGCGGTTGCGGGGCTAAGGGCGGCTGTCGCGGTCATGGTCACTCCCGGGGGCACATTATTGTCGGGAGCGAAATGTGGCCCAGAAGGTGCGGCACAAACAAGCGAAGGGAGCGCGCTTCTCCCTTGCAATCCGGCCGTCCCCTGTGCTTGAAAGCGGCCGTGATCCTAAGGCGACGCAGGGTCCGTAGGAGTGTAGCTCAATTGGTAGAGCACCGGTCTCCAAAACCGGGGGTCGCAGGTTCGAGCCCTGCCACTCCTGCCAGCGAAATCAACCACTTAGACTAGATACTGGCGGGATGGGGCAAGATTGCCCCGGCAGGCGCTCGCGGCCGCCCGCAGCGATGAGGGCCTCGGCCGGGGACTAGCGTGCGGGGGTCCGTCCGGCGTCAACCGGAACCTGATCGCGATCGACATCCCGGATGGGAACGCGGCGGAGCAGCGAGACGATGGTCCCGATGAGCTCCAAATAGGTGCGCAGCCGCAGCGCGCGCGATGACCCCTTCAACTCCGCGTTCAGGCTCACGGGGACCTGGACATAGGTGAGGCCGAGTTGGAGCAGCGAGATCAACGCGCAGATCTGATAGCCGTAGCCGTCGGCCCTGACCGCGATCTGGCGCAGCCATTTCACGGGGTAGACGATCATGCTGTGGTAGTCGGACAGCCAGAAGCCGAACATGCAGTTCAGGACGAAGCGCAGCGAATGCGACTGGATCGAGCGGTTGACGGAACGGTCCGACTGGTTGTCACGATAGGTGATCACCATGTCGGCGGCGCCAACCGCCTTGAACATCCTGGCAATGCCTTCGTTCTGGAAGGCATGATCGCCGGGGATCAGGGTAATGGCATCGAACTTCGCGCGTGACAGGGCGTATTCGAAGCCGGCGCCGACGCCCCGCCGCTCGGCGTTATGATGAACGGTGATCCGCCGGTCGCTGGCTGCGAATTCGTCCATGATCGCGCCGGTGGCATCGGTGCTGCCGTCGTCGATCAGGAAAATCTCGAAATCGTCCAGCAATTCGCGGGCGAGCGGCAACACGCCGTCGATGGTGTCGGCGATCTTGTCCTGCTCGTTCAGCGCAGGGATGACGATCGTAAGACTTTTTTCCGCCCTGGAAGGTGTCATCACATACCGCCGTCGCCGGCCACTCAGTACTGTTGGAACCTCACCTGCAACGCTAGGTGATCAAAATCCGGCCAACAATATCGGTCCAGTCAATCAGGTCAACGCAACTGCGTTGCATTCGGGCAACTAGTCGGCAAAATCGTAGAGTCCGGTATCGCCGATGCCGAAGGCACGCCGTAGCCGCGCGATCCGTTTTGCCATGGTCTGTCCGGCCGCCGTCGCGGCAAACCGCGGATCGACCTGCTCGACCAGACCCCCGTCAATCAAGATCTTGGTCCGTCCGCGGAACAGTTCTGGAACTTGCCCTTCGACGACGTCCGACAGCGGAGCCGCCCGGTCGGGCCGCTCGGCAAGACCCAGCAGGATGTCCAGCGAGACCGATTTGTAGACTGCGCCGAAGGCGAAAACGTAACCCATGACGCCAAAGCCGAAAATCGATGCGGCGTCCCAATAGCGGAATTGCGGAAGGATCAGGACGCCGAGCAGCACGCCGAGAAGATGCGCAACGACTGCGGCGATCGCGAGCACGATCACCGGTGCCAGCGACCATGCCCGAGCGCGAGCGACGAACTGCAGGACAGGCGCCAGCACGGCAAATGCGACGGCAGCGATGAGACCGACAGCAAATGACATCGTGTCGCTATCCAAGACCCGTTGAGAAACGAACGAACTTGACGAGATGCGCCACCGCAAGTCCTTTGGCCGTCGGCGCCAATTTGCCGTCGGCTATCATCACCATCCCCGAACCGATCAGCAGCTTCAATCGATTGTGTGCGAAGGTGCCGAGATCACCCCCCTGCATGTAGGCCGCAGCCCATTGCTCCAAGGTGAGGGGAGATCCGGCCCGGACGAGTGCCGTGAGCAGCGTCAGGGTGAAGCCCCAGGCCAGCAGGCTGAACAGGACGTAGCAAAGCATCATCGCCGTCGCCAGAAGGAAGAGGCCGCTGACCACGTCGTCGAGGAGCCTTGGACCCGGAATTGCGATGCAGGCGATCACAAAGAGCACGACCACGCTGAGACAGCCCAGCCGAAAACGGCGGCCGGCACCTCGAATGGCGGCGATACGTGCATAGCAAAGCAAGAGCAGCGGAAGCGCGGCACTGAGACAAATCGCAGTGGTCTGCGCCGGGCCCGGTAGGAAATTCATCGCGGAAATCGCCTCGGACGCCTCTGTGGTGCCCAGCCTGTACGGCGTCTATAGGAGGTCGCATTTTGGGGGTCAATGCCCGTCATCCGGCCCTTGCGGCGGTCGGGTGGGCGTGCGAATTCTTGCCGTCGATGCCATCTCTCTCCCGTCCCAGCACATCCGCGACGCTGCGCGCGACAGTCGTTCTGCTGGCGCTGCTGCTGGTCGCGCATGCGCCGATGCTGCTGAACGACGGCCTCTTCATGGACGACTGGCTGGTGCTCAAGCCGCGTCCGGATTTCGTGATCGACATCGATTTTCTCCTGAGCGCTGCGGGCCATCCGATCTTCTTCAGCTACGACACCTTCGCCAACTGGACCGGCGCGCCCATCGCCGTGATGGTGGCGCTGGCGCTCGCCGGAATTCTCCTCGGTGCGACGTGCCTGGCTCTGACCGCAACGCGTCTCGGTCTGCTTGACCGTGCGGAGGCGGTCGGCTTCGCGCTGATCGTCTGGACCTATCCCGGCTATCAGCTCTGGGCTGGCAAGGCGAACGCGGTCTACGTGTTTAGTTTCGGACTGCTGTTCACCGGTGCCTGGCTGTTGACGCTCGCCTTCACTGCTCGCGGCCTGCGACGTGTTCTGCTTCGTGTCGCCGCTGCGCTCGTGTTCCTGCTGAGCTTCGCGCTCAACTCGACGATCGTACTCTATGCCTTCATGGTGCTCGGCCTCTTCGTCGCGATATGGCGGGGCGGGGATGCGGCGCATGGCTTCGTTCGCCGCACATGGCTCGCGGCCTGGCGCTGCGCTCTGGGCTATCCGGAATTGATGGTGCTTCCTCTGGTCTATTGGGGCACGCTCAATATCTGGTTCAAGCGGATCGGCGCGTACGCGCAGCACTATGGCGCCCATTTTCCGACGCTCGGCGAGTTGGCGAGCGGCTGGAAGGCATTTTTCATCACGAGCTATTGGGACGTCATGGCTGGCGCGCTCAAGATGACGATCGAGGTACCGGCGCCGCTCGGCGTTGCCGCACTTCTCGTCGGCGCCGCCCTATTGTTGTTGCGGTCCGAGACGGAGCCGACCACCGCGAAATATACGGTTGCCGCGCCGCTCCTGCTCGCCGTCGTGTTGTTTCTGGCCTTGTCGTTTCCCTATCTGGTCGCCGGCCTGCGGCCCTCCAGCTTGCACTTTTATGAGAGCCGTCATCTGCTGATGTTCGGCCTGCCATTGGCGTTGATCCTTCTCGGTCTCAAGCGATGGGTCGAACACGCGATCGGTCCGAAGGCAGCCTTCGCGGTCGTGCTGGGATTTGGATCGGTGCTGTCGATCGGCCTGCTGTGGGACACATACATCTTCATGCAGGCGAGAACCCTGAAACAAGAGGCCCTGGCGAACGAGCTCGTCAGCCGCGCCCGGCCGGCAGCAACGGTGTTCGCGCTCGATGACGGATTCGTCGACTACCCGTCGCGCCACGTGCCGTTCGGCTTCGCGGAGGTCACCGGCATGCTCCGCCTTGCCTGGGGAAATCAGCCATTTGTCGGCTTCGCCTTGCGCGGCGAGAGGTCGAGCGTTCTCCAGGACGTCGAACTGGCCCGGACAGCGCCAGGAAGTGCGTTTCATCATGTCGACCCGTCGGGCCCCCAGGCGACGATCTCGTTCCAGCCGGGGCCCGGCGCGGCGCCAAACTGGGTTCTGGTGCGCAAGTACTATGCATGCCGGCTGCTGGCGCGCTGCGACGTATCGCAGCTTCTGCGTCAACTTGCCGAGGTCACCATCAAGCCAGGGCCGATCGCGGGGATAACGCCGCTCGATCGCCCGAAAGCGGATGCGATGCCTAGCCGCTGACTTGCCGCTTCCAGATCGCCTCGGCGAGCGCGATGTCGGCCACCGAATCTTGGCCGGACGCCAGGGGCGTTCCTTGTTCGACAATATCGGCGACGAAAGCGTCGGCCTGACGCCGAAACGCCCAACTCCCTTCGCGCACCAGCCGCGTGCGTTGTCCGCCTTGGTCGAGAATGACCTCCGCCTCCTGCTCGGCAAAGGGCGGGGGCAGTTCGATGGTCAATGCGCCCCGCTCGAAATCGATCGTCAATCCCTCGCGCCACGCACCTTCGGATCCATTCACCAGATCCAGCGCGCACGCGACGCCGTCGAAGTCGAGGGTTATGCGCGCCGCGCCCGCGATCTCGACGGTGCTTTCGGCGACTGCCGGCGACGATCCGAGCAGGTAGCGCGCCAGATTGATGATATGGCTGAACACGTTCAGAAAATTATCGTAGCCGGGCCGCATCGCGCTCGGCATCCAATCGGGGCCATCCTGCCAGAGCTCGAGCCCGTCCGGCCGGGTTTCGCCGGTCATGACGAAATTGTCGTGCGATCGGCCAGTGTCGCCGCCGAAGCACCAGCCCCTTGCTCCGACAACGCATCCGAGCGAACCGTCTGTGCGCAAACGCGCCAGCTCGGCCAGCGCGCGCGCTACGCCGGCGTCGTGACGCTTCATGTAGCCGATGCTGTAGACGAGGCGCTGCCGCCGCGCAGCCTCGACCAGCGACGCGGCCTGAACCGTCGTGTAGGCCATCGGCTTCTCCGACAGCACGTGCCGGCCGCTGTTTAACGCGTCCAGCACGATCGGGCCGGTGGCGCGACGCTTGGTCACGACGACGACGGCGGATACCTCGCTGTCCGCGAGCAATTCCAGGTGCGTGCCGTAGACCCGCGAGATGCCGAATTTCTGCGCCGCGGCGGTTGCCAGGTCAGGTCGGAGATCTGCAATCGCAACGACGCGGCAGGCGGGATTGGCGACGAAATTGGCGAGGTGGCACATCTGGCCGACCATGCCCGTTCCGATGATGCCAATGCCTGGCCTCACTTGCTACGATCCCTCGATGCGCTTCCGGACGACGAGGAAATGCGCCGGCTGCCCCCAGGTGTTGATGAACGCCTGGTCTGACTGGGTGAGGGCGGCGATCGCGGACGCATCGCGCCGTCCGATCGCGCTGAAGATGCGATGGAAACTGTCGAGCGTTGCGGTGATGGCTTCGATGTCGGAAGCATCGTCGGCGAAAATGTCCGTCGTCAGGATCGTCTCGCGTAACGAGGCGAGGCTGGTGATCACGCGGGGCAGGCTGTCGCCGAAGGGCTCGTCGATCATCCTGTCCACATCAAGCACCAGAGCTTCGATCGAAGCCGAGATCGCGCTCACCGCGTCGGCCTTGCCGACCAGATAAAGCTTTCGTCCCCCGAGGAAGCTCAGACGGCTGCGGTCGAGATGGCGCGTGGCGCGACGCAGTTTCTCGTCCGCCGACAGGACCTTCTTGTGCCAGTAGACGTCCAGGCTGTCGCGATAGGCGGGCCATGCCGAATGGATGTCGAACCCCTGCTCATGCGCCGCCGTACAGAGGGCCTCCGCATCGAGGAAGTAGCGGTGCCGGACGAACGGATTCTCGAGCACGTCCATCAGCCAGGATTCGAAGCTGCGGGTGTGCGGAATGCTGTTCCACTTCGGCTCGAACAGCAGCTTCGCCGTCTCCAGCGCGGAGCGGCCCGTCAAGACCTTGCCGGCGGCATGGATCGCCTTGAGTGCGAGCTCGAAGAAGCCGCCATAACGTTCGTAATAGGAAACGACGGCGTAACCGTCCGGATTGAGCAACCGATGGAAGATGCCGAGCCATTTTTCGCTCGGCTGCACCGTGTAGATGAACCCTTCGGCGTCGATGACGTCGAAACGGCGGTCGCTGCGAAACCCCTCGACGTCGGACAATGCGAGTTCGCGAAGACGTTCCGCCTGGCCGAAATGCGCGAAGTAAGCCTCAATCTTCGGGTGCGCATGCCGGTTCGGTTCGGCGAGCGTCATGTTCGCGCCCCAGCCGGCAAACACCAGGGCGTTCTCACCGGAATCAGGACCGAATTCGAGAACCTCCGCATCGCGGAACAGCCGCGCAGGCAGCACCAGCTTGTCCGAAAAAAGCTCGCGACGCTGGCCGGCGTAGGCGGCGAGTTCGGCAGAGGATTTGAAATTGCCGAACGTCGGCAGGATGTCCTGGCGTTCGTAGTAGTTGAAGAGCTTGTCGTCAGCCATGCTGCGACCCTGCGGCCGCCTCGAGGCGATCGAGCTCGCTCCAGATATCGGAGGGCGCGAAGATGGAGACGATGTGCAGCGGACGCTTCACGTTTTCGCGCAGCCGGCTGCTGACCTTGGCTTCGTTCTCCTGGTTCACGGCAAGAAGGCAGACGAGCGGTTCGGACTTGCCAGCGAGATCCTCGGGCGATCGGATCGGAATCCCGGTGCCGGGTAGGAACAGTCCCTGACGCTCCTTCTGATCGTCGACCGAGAGATCGACGAGATCCGCAAGTTCGTGGGCATTGGTGAAGGTGCAGGCGCGGCAGCCCGCGCCGTAGATGGCGATCTCGGCGCCGCTGGCGCGGGCCTTGGCGAGAATCGGTCGCAGGCGGGCGCCATACTCCCTCGCGCGCTGGCCGAATTTCTCGCCGACGCCGGCGGGGGCGGGCGGTGGCGTCACGTCGCGCGTCGCACGGCGGGCCGCGATCGCGAGGGTGCCGCCGCTGAAATTGTATTTCTTCACGGACACCGCCTCGAAGCCGTGGCGCGCCAGCAGCGCGACCAGGGTCGGCTCGGTGAAATAGCTGACGTGCTCCTCCCAGAGGACTGAGAGGTCGCCGGCCGTCGAGCCCGGCGCGAAATCCGGCACATCGATGAACAGCAGCCCGTCGTCGCTGAGCGCGATCTTCACGCAATCGAAGAAGTTCTCGAAATCGACGATGTGCTCCAGCACCTGGCGCGAGACGACGAGATCGAATTTGCCGGCCTGCGCCACGGCGTCGTGACACATCGCAGGGCTGATCATGTCGGCATAGACCTTGATGCCGCGCTCGCGGGCGATCTTGCCCGACACCGGGTTGGGCTCCACGCCGACCAAAACCTTCGCGCCGCGCTCGCGAAGCTTGTCCATGAACAGGCCGTCGTTGCAGCCGATCTCGAACACGGATTGATGGCTCGAGAATTTCGCGATGGTATCGAGCTCGTCGACCTGGTGCGGCTCAGGCTTCCAGCTGCTGAAATTGTAGTTGAACTGGCGATACAGGATGTCGGGATCGATCGGCTTGACGATCTGCGGCAGACCGCAATCGCCGCAGGCGAGCACCTCGAACGGATACCGTTCCTCCTGCTCGTTCCGGCTGTGCCGGAGCCGATGCGCAATCGGCATCTGCCCGAGGTCGATGACCGGTCGAAGGTTGGTCGAATGGCAGAGGCGGCAATGGTCGGTCACTGGTTGTTCTCGCATTTGGCAGGTCTGACGAAGCGATGTTCAATGAAACCGGCGCGGCCCGCAATGAGATGGTCCCGGATACATCCAACCCGGGGTGCACGGCGCAGCCCTCGGGCCGTTGCGTCCTCAACCAATGCAGGTAGCAGTCGTCGGTAGGTCCCGCAAGACGTGCCGCTGTCCATCGACGGGAGGCGGGCACGGCGTGGCTTCCGCCGTGTCGGCGGTCCCCAATGCGATCTTTCTGAAGTCGCGCGCAACGTAGGCAGCTTCATCGGGTAGGTCGTCCTCGAACGTTCAAGGCGGGATAGTCGAGTAGCGGTATCAGTCGAAATCTAACGTCCCGCCAGATGCTCCGCGGCGAGCACGCTAGTTTTCGCGACATAGTCCTGAACTGCGGCGGCATCGCTGCCATCCGGTGCCCAGTCGGGAAATGCAGTGCGGGTGGGGTCGAAAGGGCCGGCGGTGGTTTCGTGAAACACCAGCCACTCCGAGGTGATCAGGATCGAGTGGAAGACCTGTTCGGGCATCCGGTAGTAGCAGCGCTTGCCCTGGCCGTAGGGCGCCATCTCGAGCACGTCGCGAATGCGGCCATCATCCTCGAAGATCACGACCTGCGCCGTACCCTCGATCACGTGAAACGATTCAGGTTTGCCAAGATGCTTGTGGGGCCGCACATAGGCCTCGCGATGATGCACGATCAGCATCTCATGCAGGCCGGACGAGGGATCGGGATGCGTGCACAGCCGGCTGCGCAGGCGCGGGTTGCCGGCGGCAATACGCTTCAGCTCCGCGATCGTGGCGTCGTCCGCCGTGACGATGGCGTCGTCCGAATAGTAGACTTCCGGATTTTGCGCGCGCAGCGAAGTCGGTGGGCGCGGACGCGCCGTCTCATTCGAAGAAGATGAATCCATGGTCGCCCCGATAGCCGCATTTATCGTAGATCCAGGCCCATGTGTCCGGGCCATGGAAGCTCAGGCAGGTGAGTTGCCAGTAGAGGAGATTTGCCTTCTCGCGCTCGTTGCGGAACGATTCCACCATCAGATATTTCGAGGCGCCGCGTCCGACACGCTCGATCTCCGACACCGCGCGGAAGACGTCCTCGAGTGGAAGGTTGTGCAGCACGCCGAGCGACACTACGAGATCGAAGCTGTGATCGGGGTAGGGCAGCTCGACGGCGCTGCCGACCCTCAACTGCGGCCGCACGTCCTCCTTGGCGTTGGCGATGCCATACTCGGAGACATCGATGCCGGCGATCGTGAGGTCGGGGACGAGTTGGGTGAACTCGTAGAGCAGATAGCCCTTGCCGCAGCCGACATCGAGCACGCTCATGCCCGGCTTGATGCCGTATCGGTCGATCAGGGTCTGGGCGAGCGGGCGCCACCGTCCGTCGTAGCGATAGCCGCCATAGCCGTAACGGCGGTCGCCGTCCCAATAGTCGCGTCCCCATTGCCGCGCCACGGTGGCGGATTCGGCCTTGTCGTGCTCGACGACGCGCTGAACGTAGTCCCGCTTGGTCGATGCGTGCATCGGCTGGAGCAGGTTGATCTCGGTCATGATCGTCAACCGGTCCGCGGCATCGTCACAGGATGGTCGCGAATTTATTGACGAGCAGGATGTCCTCGACGGCCTGGATGTCTTTCTGCGACGAGAGCGTGATCTCCTCCACGGCCGCGTGCAGATCGCAGCCCTCGCGCAGCACGCGGTCGTAGATCTCCCGCCGTCGCGCCTCGTCGGGCGGCAGCATAAAGATGCTGTAAAGGATCAGGCCACGCAGCCGCGGCAGCTCATCCAGGATATCCTCGAGCACCATGTAGCTGCCGGGCATGGTGTGCTCTGCGGCGCTGAGCAGATAGTGCAGGTTCTTCCGCCGGGCATAGTCGCGGATCACGATGTTCTGGACGTGCTGCGGGGTACGGCTGCCGTTCAGCGGGCGGGCGCCGATATAGCCGCGATGACCGGCTCGCTCAGCCATGGAAGCCTCCGGGCAGCTTGTATTGCATGCCGACCCGTGTCGCCGGGCGCAGCAGGATCGGTTCGAAGAATTCGCCGAAGCGCTTGTCCGCGTAGGGGGACATGATGCTCTTGAAGCGGCAGTTCATGCTCCAGCGTGTGCCGGGCTCCTCGTTGACGCGATTGCCGTGCATCAGTGTCTGGTTGAAAAGCATCACGTGACCGTAGGGGATCTCGATGAAGGTCGCGTGCGGCTTGATCGTCTTGTACAGCTCCTCGGCGCTGCGCAGGCTGGCCATCCGGTCCTGCATCTCGCCGTTCAGGGACGGCGGCAGCAGGTACATCGACTTGGTGTGGCCGACGTCGACCAGCGGCACCCACACCACGACCTCGAACGGCGAGTCCCCCGACCAGACGTCGGAATGGGTGGCGAGCAGCGATGAGCTGTCGCCGGGAAGCTGGATGCTGAGATTGACGCGGCGCTGCATGCAGAGCTCGTTGCCGACGATGGTCTCGATCGTCGAGCGCGCCAGACGGAAATAGGTCGGCCGGAACCAGGGCTCGGCGTTGAGGCCGTTGAAGACGTGCAGCCGCAATCCGTTGAGATCATCCACGTTCACGCGCGTGTGGATGGTGTCGAGCATCGCATAGGGATCGTTGCCGTGCGGCAGCTTGAGATAGTCCGCCGCGAGTTCGGCGGCGCGCCGCTGGATGCGGTCGAGCCCGGCGCGGTCGTCGGCCGGCGTGGTGACAAAACCATCGTCGATGAAGCGCTGCGCCAGCGCCTGCTCATCGGCCTCGAGGAAGTCCGTATCCGTCATGCGAAGTACTCCCGGGCGGTCGCGCAGATATAGCTGATATCGGCGGCCGAGAGGAACTGGTTGATGGGAAGGGTGAGGATCTGGTCGGCCTGCTGCTCGGTCACCGGAAATGCGCCGCGACCATGACCCAGATGCGCTGCCGCCGGCTGCAGGTGGATCGGGACCGGATAATGGATCGCGGTCTCGATGCCGTTGTCGGCAAGATATTTCTGGAAGTCGTTGCGGCGGTCGGTCTGCACCACGAAGGTGTGGAACGTGTTGAACTCGATGTTGCGGCAGGGCGGAATGAACAGCGGCAGGCCTGCGAGCTCGGCGCGGTATTGCGCGGCGTTGCGCCGCCGGCGCTCGATCACCGAGGGCAGGTTGCGCAGGCGAATGCGAAGCAGCTCGGCCTGCAGCGTGTCGAGCCGCGATACGATGCCCCATTCCTGGACGTCGCTGCGGTTGATCAGACCGTGATTACGCAGGCGGCGAATTCGTGCGGCAAGCTCGGCGTCGGCGGTGACGAGGAAGCCGGCATCGCCCGCGGCATTGAGGTTCTTCAGCGGATGCGCGGAGAAGCAGCCGAAGGTTCCGATGGTGCCGCTCATTCGCCCGTCATAGGTCGAGCCGACGGCCTGCGCGCTATCCTCGATCACGGCGAGGGCGTGTTTGCTTGCGATCGCCATCAGCGGGTTCATGTCGGCCATGCGCCCGGTCAGGTGCACCGGCATGATCGCCTTGGTCCGCGGCGTGACGGCGGCCTCGACCGCGGCCGGATCGATGTTCTGGTCCGGCAGCACGTCCGCAAAGACCGGCGAGGCGCCGACTGCGATGATCGCGGCGGTCGATGCCACGAACGAATTCGGCGGGGTGATGACCTCGTCGCCGGGACCGATGTCGAGCGCCCTCATCGCGAGGATCAGCGCATCGGTGCCGGAATTCAGCGTCACGACATGCGGCGAGCCGAGATAGGCGGACAATTCCTCTTCGAGCTTTCCGACCGCCGCACCGCCGATGAAATCGCCGCGCTGGAACACGCCCTCGACCGCCTGCATGATCTCGGCGCGCTCTTCCTCGAATTGCGCCGGAAGGTTGACGTAACCGATGCGCCGGCGGCCGGTGTCAGCGTCCATGGCAGAACTTCCGAACAGTCTCGATGACGCGGTCCTGCTGCGCGCGTGTCAGGTGCTGGTCCACCGGGAAGCTGATGACTTCCTTGGCATGACGGTCGGTAACCGGGAACGTTCCCGGGGCGTAACCGAGATGCTTGAGGCCTTCCTGCTGATACAGCGGGATCGGATAGTGGATCTTGGCTTCGATGCCGTTGTCCAGGCAGTACTTGTAAAGCTCGTCGCGGCGTTCGGCGAACACCATGTAGAGGTGATAGACGTGCTTCACGTTGGGCCGGCGCGGCGGCACGCGCAGGCCGGGCAGGCCGGCGAGGCCTGCGTCGTAATAGGCCGCGTTCTCGATCCGGCGCCGCGTGATCTCGCTGGTCTGGCCGATCAGCCAGTTGCCGACGACGGCCTGCAAGGAATCGAGCCGCGAGTTGCAGCCGAGGATCGCGATCTCGTCGCGGTTCTTCATGCCGTGGTTGCGGATGAGCCGGAGCTTCTCGTTCATGCCGTCGTCATTGGTGACGACGACGCCGGCATCGCCCCAGACGTTCAGGTTCTTGAGCGGGTGCAGGGAAAAGCCGGCCGCGATGCCGTGGGTGCCGGAGCGCTTTCCCGCGAACTCAGACAGGATGCCCTGGCAGGCGTCCTCGACGACGGGGATGTTGTGGCGCTGCGCGATCGCCATCAGCTTGCCCATGTCGGTGACCTCGCCGGTCAACTGAACCGGCATGATCGCCTTGGTCTTCGCTGTGATCGCGGCTTCGACATAGTCGACGTTCATGCAGAACGAATCGTCGCAGTCGACCAGCACGGGCTTCGCCCCGGTCTCCGCGATGGCGCCGACGGTCGCGATGAACGTATTGGCGGCGGTGATGACTTCATCGCCATGGCCAATGCCGAGCGCCTTGAGCGGCAGTTTGAGCGCGTCGGTGCCCGATCCGACGCCGATGGCGTGGCGCACGCCGATCAGCTCGGCAAAGCGCTTCTCGAATTCGGCAACGGGCTTGCCAAGGGTGAAGTCCCCGGTCGCGACCAGCCGGCCGATCTCGGCCAGGATGGGGGCAGGATCGGAGAATTGCTCGAGCAGATAGGAATATCGAACGTCGTACATGTGGCCCGTCAGGTGGAATGGAGTTGAGGGGAGGCGGTGTGCGAGGGCGGTAAGCGCGCGCTCGATCGAGGCGGCAATGGCGCCGGCGGAAAGCCCGTGCTTCTTCAGCAGCGAGTCCTGCGAGCCGTAATTGTGCATGAAGCTGTCCGGCAGCGACAGCCGCAGCATCGTCGGCAGGCCTGCCCCGAGCTTGTCGATCAGCGTCTCCGCGACCGCGCTGCCGAGGCCGCCGGACGGGACATGCTCCTCAAGAGTTGCCACAAGCTTGATGCCGCGGATCGCTTGCAGCAGCGCCTCGGTGTCGAGCGGCTTGACGGTATGCATGTGCAGGATGCCCGCGCGGACGCCTTGTGCCGCCAGCAGGTCGGCTGCAGCCAGCGCCCGCTGAAGCATGATTCCGGTGGTCACCATGAGGACGTCACCCGGCGGCCGCATCAGGATGGCCTTGCCGATCTCAAAGCCGTGCTCGGCCTTCGAGACGATGGCATCGCCGCCCTTGCCCAGGCGGATGTAGATCGGTCCCTTCCAGTCGAGGGTCTGCTCCATCATGCGCGCCGCCTCGTCGGCATCGCACGGGCAGACCACCGTCATGTTGGGCAGCGCCCGCATGATGGCGATGTCCTCGATCGCCTGGTGGGTGGGGCCGAGCGGCGCATAGACGAGCCCGCCGCCATTGGCGATCAGCCGCACCGGCAGATTGTGCAGGCAGAGGTCGACGGCGACCTGCTCGTAGCAGCGG
The DNA here is from genome assembly GCF_054062495.1 of Bradyrhizobium sp. USDA 3311. NCBI lineage: Bacteria > Pseudomonadati > Pseudomonadota > Alphaproteobacteria > Hyphomicrobiales > Nitrobacteraceae > Bradyrhizobium > Bradyrhizobium sp. USDA 3311. The sequence continues at coordinate 5,108,213 of NZ_JBSSFI010000001.1, forward strand.
CGAGTGAGGAATGTCGCGATGGTGTTGACGTAGGGCACGAAGCCTTCCATCGCGAGGCCAGCCGACATGCCGATGATGTGCGCTTCCGAGATGCCTTCGATCAGATGGCGCTTCGGAAACTCCTTGCTCATCGCGCGCAAGGTGCCCGCGCCGGGATCGGAGCCGATGTAAAGCACACGCTCGTCGCGCGCGGCGAGCTTGTGGACCATGTTCATGGCGGTGTTGCGCATGGGGTGCCGATCAAAAATCGCCGACAGCAACGCGTATCGCGTCGAGCTCGCTGTCGGTCAGCTTGTTCTTGTGATGCCAGTCGGCGTTGGATTCTGCGGCCGGCAGACCCTTACCCTTGACGGTATGGCAGATGATCGCGGTGGGTTTCCCCGCAACGGGCGGGACTTGCTTCAGGACGGTGCGCAGGGCGCCGACGTCGTGGCCGTTGAGCTCCTGCACGGCAAAGCCGAAGCTGCGCCACTTGTCCGCAAGCGGCTCCAGCGGCAGCACGTAGTCGGTGGGCCCGTAGCTCTGGAGCTTGTTGTAGTCGATCAGCGCGACGAGGTTGTCGAGCCCGTGCTTGGCCGCGCCCATCGCCGCCTCCCACACCGATCCCTCGTTGATCTCGCCGTCGCCGAGCAGGACGAAGGTGCGGTAAGTGCGTTCGCGCATGCGTGCGGCGAGCGCAAGGCCGACACCGATCGACAGACCATGTCCAAGCGCGCCAGTCGAGGCCTCGACCCCAGGCACCATTCCGTATTCGGGATGTCCGCCCAGAATACTGTCCGGGCCGCAAAAGCCGTCCAGCTCCGACAGGGGGAAGAAGCCGCGATCGGCCAGGAGCGCGTAGAGCGCCAGGCAACCGTGTCCCTTGCTGAGAATCGCGCGGTCGCGATTCGGATCGCGCGGGTTCTTCGGATCGATCCGCAGCACATCGTCGTAGAGCACGCGGACCATCTCGATCAGCGACAGGGCCGGACCGACATGTCCGCGTCCCGCCGAACGGACAGAACCGAGGACCAGGCGGCGCAGGTAAAGGCTGCGCTCGTCGAGCGTGCAGGTGAGGGCGGCTTCAGCGTGGGGTGAGATCTGGATCACGTTGGCAAATCGTTTGATGGAGCTGGCGGGCTTTGTCGAGCTGACCGGCGAGGCGGACCGTCAGGTCGCCACCTTGCGCAGCCAAGGCGCGCCGGGAGCGGCTTTCCGGCAAATAGGCATTCAGGACAATCAGGCACCAAATCGCTCCAAACAGAGGATACAGTACGTCAAGGCGGATCGCAAACGCGTCATCCCTAGCCGCGAAGGCTTGCGCGAGGCGTTCGGTCAATCGATTTGCTTTGGCTTCAGGCAGATTGCTACCGGGGTGAATCGCGGTGTCCGACACCAGCTTGACCGGATCGTCCCAGCCGAAATATTCGAAGTCGATGAAGCGCAGCCGGCCGTCCGCGGCGCGCAGCGCATTGTGTAGTCCGAAATCCGACGGGCTCAACGCGCGATGCGCGGGCGCAAGGTCCGCTGCGGGATCCCGGCCGAGTTCCGCATAGCGCTGGCGGAGCCGCCGAATCGCGATGGCAGTGCTGGGAACCAGGCTGTCGTCCATGAACGCGCGCAGGTCCGGATGATCATCCGAAGCGCGCCTCAGTCCGTCCAGGCGCTGCTCGTACTGGGCGACGGCTTCCTCGGGCGAGAAGATGCTGGCCGAAGCGTTCCGCAAAGTTTGCGCGCCGTCGGCGTTGCGCAGTTTCTGCAACGCGATCAGGAAATCAGCCAGTTGATCGGCATCGCCGTCCTGAGGGCGCAGCGCCGCCGCTTCGCCGTCGAACCATTGATACAGCGCGCAGAACGCACCCGAATCCTTCGCGATCGGGCGCGGTGTCGACATGATGCCGTGGCGCGACAGAAACGACAGCGCGTCATATTCCTGTCCCAGGCGGTCGCGCCCGTCGGACGGATAATGCTTGAGGGCGAGGGGCGGTCCCTCCGCCATCTCCAGCCGAAACACCCTGTTGTTACCGCCGGCCCGCGCCGGTTGGGCGGCCGCGACCCGCACTCCGGCCAGGCGGCTGCCGATCGCCATTGCATCCGGCGCGCTGATCTCGGGCTCGCTCATTCCGCAAACACCTCGTGGCGGATGCCGGTCCATGTCGCGATCGGCTTGCAGTGTTCGGGGTGGGGAGGCTGCGAACGCGTGAACAGGATCGATCGCGTGCCCTTCGGAAAATGCGGTTGCTCGAACACCTCGACGAGATCGTCGATGAAGATGTCGAGCTCCAGGCTCACGATTCGCTCGACCTTGGCGGCCATCGTGTCCTCGAAATAAACGTCGCCGGCAGCCACTGCCGCATCCGCAGCGTCGATCAGGCCGGCACCACGCAGCCAGCCGCGCGCGGCTTCACGCAGGTCGGTATGGTCGGGATCCTGATGACCGAATCGGGTCTTGTGGCTGACGATGTACACCTTCGCGCCAGCCTGTCTGCACGCCGCCAGGAATTCCCGCACGCCCGGATAGATTTCGGCGCCGCCAATGCCCTTGCCGTAGACGAAGCCTTGCAGCCCTTGCCAAGCGAGCTCGCCGCCAGTGCGGGATCGCAGATGATCCCGCACATCGGTCTTCGGCCCCTCCCAGCCCTCGGGCACCAGCCCGCGCTGACGCGCGACGGCGGCAAAGACCTTGTCGTAGCAGATGATCGTGTTGTCGAAATCGATGCCGATCCGCACGCCGCTCACTTCAGGCTGATATTCTGCATCATCTTGATGTTGAAGTACCGGGGGTCGTTGAGCGAGTTCGGCAGGCGGCCGGCCTTGAAGGCGTCCACCAGTCCGGACACGGCTTGTTCGATCGTGTGCGTCGGCGCAAATCCGAGTTCGCGGCGGATCTTCTCCGAGGACACATGGTAGGAGCGCAGGTCGTCGGTCGGCTCGACCGCGATGTCGACGTTGTTGCCCACCACCGATTTCACGATGTCGGCGATCTTCATGAGCGAGTGGTTTTCGTAGCCGATATTGTAGGTCTTTCCGTCGATCTTCGCGTCGTCCTGCTGAAGCAGGAACAGATAGGCCGCGGACATGTCCTCGATGTGCAGGTTGGGCCGGCGCTGCGTTCCGCCGAACACGCGGATGCGGCCGGTGTTGACCGCGAGATTGGTCAGGATGTTGACGACGACGTCGAGCCGCTGCCGCGGTGCGTAGCCGCAGACGGTGGCGGGACGAACGGTGCACGCGACGAACCCGGACGCCGCCTCGCCGGCAAGGTCGGTCTCGCACATCGCCTTGAACTTCGAGTAGTCCGTGAGCGGCTCGCAGGACAGCTCCTCGGTCACCTCGGCCTCGTCCTTGATGCCGTAGACGCTCGAGGAGGAGGCATAGATGAAGCGCTTGATGCCCGCCTTCTTCGCGGCGCGCACCATCGGCCGGAAACAGTCGTAGTTGATGGACTTGCCGAGCGCCGGATCCAGCTCGAACGAGGGGTCGTTGGAGATGCAGGCGAGGTGGATCACCGCGTTGTTGCCGCGCAGGGCCTCGTTGATCGCGGCCTCATCGCGGATGTCGCCCTTGATCAGCCGGAGATTCGGATTGTTGCGAACCGCGTCGAAGACGGATTCGCCATACATGAACAGGTCGAGCACGGTGACCTTGTGGCCCGCGGCCAGCAAGTGGGGAACCAGCACGCTGCCGACATAGCCGGCGCCACCGGTGACCATCACGTTCCATTTCTGATCAATCACTGTCGTTCTCCAGAATTCTTTGCGCTACTTCAGCAACGCGGTGACAAACTTGACCAGGGGGGCCTTTTCGACCGAGTTGCGGTGACCGACGATGCCGACCTTGATCGCGCCTGCGGCATTGCCGATGAAGGCGACGTCCTCGATATTGCCGCCCGCGGCAACCAGCGGCGCCGTGATCGTCAGGAAGGCATCGCCCGCGCCGACGGTGTCGACGACGGTCTTGGTGAAAGCGGGGACACGCGCGACACCCGTCTTCGACGAGAAGGGGTAGCAGCCGAAGGAGCCGTGCGTGATGATCATGTTGTTGCAGTCGATCTTGCGGTGCAGGCCGTTCTCGATCACCGATGCGATGTCGTTGAACTTGTCGGTGGCCGCCAGGCGCGCTTCCGGCGCGTCGATGCAGATGTAGTCGGCGCGCGGATACTTCGTGATCAGATTGTAGCCGTGGTTTCCGCTGTTGCTCTGGGCGTTGATCGCCAGGAACCTGGAGTTCGCGATCAGCGTGTCGATCGTGCTGGGGGCGATCATGCCGTGACCGAAGTCGGTGACGATCACCACATCCCCGCCGCGAACGCGCTCGGCGGTGATACGGTCGATCTCCGTCCGCTCGGTCTCGTCGAGCGGCGTGTCGTCCATGGTGTAGACTTCGAAGAGCTTGTGCAGATAGCCCAGCTCGACGTATCGCAATTTGCGGGTCGTCGGACGGCCCTGAACGCGGATCGGCGTGAGCGTGACATTCGGGCGGACATGGGCGCGGATGAACTCTTCAGGGTAGTCGTTGCCACCCAGCGTCGTGACGATCTCCACCGACTTGCAGAAGCTCGCCACGTGATTGGCCGCGGCGATGACGCCGCCGGCAAATTGCTCGCCGTTCTTGAGCAGGGTGGCGACGATGTTTTCCTTCGAGGCCTTTCCGAGCGCCGTGACGTACTGGTATTCGTCGATGATGGTGTCGCCGACCAGCACGACGTGCATGTCCTGGATCTTGTCGATCAGCTTCAGCAGTCGTTCGGCGCCACCGCCTTCGCGCACCTTCTGGAGGTAGTCGCGCAGAGGGGGATCGTAGATGTCGAAGTAGCGGTTCATCAGCGACGACGAGCTGAAGGTCACGTCGCGCGTGAAGACGATGCGACCGCCATGACGCTCGACGGCCTCTCGCTCGGTGGCAATCTTGCCGGTGACGTCATCCTCGGGGTTTTCGTAGTCAGAACCCTTCACGTAGATGTCGGGGCGCACGGTATCGAGGATCGGCTCGGCGCTCGATGTCTGGTTGATGCCGACCCAGTCGACCGTGCCGAGCGCGGCTAGCATCTCGGCGCGCATGTTCTCCGGGAAGATCGGCCGCCCGGGGCCCTTGTTGACAAAACGGTCGGCCGTAACGGTCACGATGACGACGTCGGCCTCGTTGCGCGCCGCCAGGATGTGCCGGACGTGGCCGAGATGCACCAGATCGAACACGCCGTGGCAGAGCGCAACGGTGCGGCCCTCGGCTTGCGCGGCGCGCGCGACCGCTCCCAGTTCCTCGATCGTCTTGATCTTCTCGTGCGGCGCCGGATGGACGGCCGCCTTGTCTGTCGCAGAATTGCCCATGTGAGTTACCCAAAAGCGCCGGCCGGCCTCAGCCGGCTGGTCCGAAATTGATCGATTCGCGGTAATGATACCCGGCGAACCTGTTCAATAGCTTGCCTTCTGCGGGGTACCGGGCGCCGAATCGCTGTCGTCACCGAGATATTTGAACCAGTCCTTGGTGGCGTCGGCAATCTTGTCCACCGTCCACAGGGGGGCGTCCTTGTACTGGTCCATCGACTTCAGCATCGTCGCGACGCCGTCCTCGAATTTCACCTTCGGCGTCCACTTCAGGACCCGCTTGATCTTGGTGATGTCGGCGTAGGTGCAGTCGGGCTCGCCGGGGCGCTTGGGAATGTGGACCTTGTCGCCGCCGAGCAACTCGACCAGCCGGTTGACGTTGTAGGTGTTGTCCGAGCCGACGTTGAAGATCTCGTGCGAGACGTCGGAACGCGCTGCCGTGACGAAGGCGTCGGCGACATCGCTGACGAAGGTGAAATCGCGGGTCTGCTCGCCGTCGCCGACCACCGTGAAAGGCTTGCCGGCGAGCTTCTGCGCCATGAACACGCCGAACACGGCACCATAGGTCCCCGTGGTGCGATGGCGTGGCCCGAACACGTTGAACAGACGGAGCGCCACCGCCGGAAGCTTGTAGACCTGGCACCAGTGCATGACGCACTGCTCGCCGAGATTCTTGGTGAGCGCGTAGGGGTACATCGGCCGGATCTCGGCGCTCTCCGGCGTCGGATAGATGTCGGGGATGCCGTAGCAGGACGACGACGCCGCATACACGAAGCGGCTGACGCCTGCCTCCCGCGCAGCCTCGAGAACGTTGACCGTGCCGTCGACATTGGCGCGGTGATACGGGATCGGCGATTCGATTGAGGGAACGATGTCGGCGAGTGCCGCAAGGTGAAACACCCAATCGATACCGGAGAAATACGGGCTGATCGACTCGCGGTTAGTGACGTCGGCACGGACGATCTTCAGCCGGCTCGAATCGGCGCGCGACGATAGATTTTCGGAACGTCCGATGACGAAATTGTCGAGCGCGATCACCTCGTGGCCGTCATCGAGGAGGCGATCAACGAGGTGACTGCCGATGAAACCGGCGCCGCCAGTGACGATGCATTTCATAGGAACATCCGTAGCGCGAATGCCCTGCGGGCGTCGCCAATGTTGAGTGAAACCCTGAAGCCGACTAACAGCCGATCGCAACTTTTGCAAGTATTATACCTTTGCAATCGCTAGTAATAGCCGGTATCAGGGCGTCATGTTGCAGTCGAGCCGTCACGCCATGCCCGCCGAATCTCTCGATCCCGATCACAAGGCTTTCCTCGACGATTACGTCGGACGCCTTCATCGCGCGACGGCGATTGACGACGGTGTTTTTGCCGGCATCTCTGCCACCCGCACGGCCTGGTTGCGCACGCGCGAGCAGGGCGGTCGCGTCATCTTCATCGGTAATGGCGGCTCGGCCGGCATCGCCTCGCATCTGGCGATCGACCTCGCAAAGAATGCATCGGTGCCTGCGCTGTGCTTCAGCGATGCAAGCATGATGTCGTGCCTTGCCAACGACTACGGTTTTGAGGACTGGATCGCGCACGCCGTGCGGCTGAGCGCCCGCGCCGGCGACTGCCTCGTTGCGATCAGTTCGTCGGGGCGCTCGAAGAACATTCTCAATGCGGTCGCGCAGGCGCGTTCGATGAAGCTCGATGTGATCACGATGTCGGGCATGAATGCGGACAATCCCCTGCGTAATCTCGGCGACGTCAATTTCTGGGTGGACAGCCGCAGCTACAACATTGTCGAGACCACGCACCAGTTCTGGATGATGGCCGCGATCGACCTCGTCATCGGTCGCGCGGAATACCCGGCGTCCTGAGGCGGGTATCGGATGCAGTCGCGCTTTAAACAGACAGCTTTGTTTTCGGTGAAGCTGTTGCTGTCGATCGCGGTGCTGGCCTATATCGCGCGCGGCCTCGATCTGGGCCGGTTGCGGACTCATCTCGTCTCCGTCGACCCCTTCCTGTTCGCTCTCGCGCTGGCGCTGATCTTCTTTCAGACCTTCGTGCTCAACGGCCGGTGGGAGCTGATCATGCGTGCGCTCGGCGTGTCGCTGGACTGGTTCGCCGGCTGGCGGATCCTCATGATCAGCCTCTGGTTCAACCAGGTGCTGCCGTCGTCGGTCGGCGGTGACGCGGTTCGGATATGGCTGTTGCGCCAGCGCGGCGTGCAGTGGCCGGAGGCGGTCAAGGGGGTTGCCGCAGACCGTTTCACGGCGTTGATCGGGCTGATCGTGCTGATGGCGGCGGGATTGCCGCTCCTGATGTCGCGCGTGTCCAACGAGGCCGCGATCCTGGCGATCGGCGGGCTGACGCTGGCGGGTGTCGCCGGCACCGTGGTCCTGTTGACGCTCGATCGCCTGCCGAAGCGTCTCATCGCGCTTCCCGCGATCGCAAGCTTCGTCCGGTTCGGAACGCTCGTCAGATTTCTTCTCGTGCGATCCGAGTGCCGCGGTTTGCTGCTCGGATCGGCGCTCCTCATCCATCTCGCGACGGCAGCGGCCTGCTACGTCCTGGCGCGCGGCGTCGGAGCGCAGCTCTCGGTGCTGGACGCCGGCATCCTGATTCCGCCGGTGGTGCTGTTGACGGCTGTTCCGATCTCGATCAGCGGCTGGGGCGTTCGCGAGGGGGCCATGGTCGCCTGCCTTGGCCTTGCGGGCGTTCCTTCCGAGGAGGCGCTGTCGGTTTCGCTCCTGCTGGGGGCCGTCAGCGTGTTCATCGGTCTTGCAGGCGGCGTGATCTGGCTGGCAAGTCCGGAGCGCGGCTCGTATTCCGCGGGCAAGGCGGCGAAGGCTGCGGAAGAATCACCGAACTACGGGCTGGCGAAGGCCGAGGAGGTATCGAGCCACCCTTGACCCGCTTGAACCAGTTCTGTCCATCTGATCTTCACAGGGTGGGATTGCCCCACCTGCGCGCATCTCTCCGTTTTCCGGTTCCACGATGAAAAACCTGTTCTACGTCCGTCATAACTGCCGCCTCTGTCACTCGGACAAGCAAGAGCTGGTCGTCCCGATGGCCGGCATGCCCATTGGCACGCCGAACTTCCAGGTGCCGGACGCCAGCGTTGACGATCCCGTCTTCAGGGCCGCGGTGCCGATGGCGCTGCATCTGTGCAGGGACTGCGGCCATCTCCAGATTCTCCATGTCGGCAATCCGGAGGTCCAGTACCGCAACTACGTCTACACGACCTCGCTCTCGCTCGGCCTGCGGCAGCATTTCGAAGGCTATGCCAGCGACGTCGTCAGCCGCTTCGGAATCGCGCCGGGCTCGCTGGTGGTCGAACTCGGCAGCAACGACGGATCGCTGCTCGGCTTCTTCAAGGAGCGTGGCATGCGGGTGCTGGGCGTCGATCCCGCCGTCGACATCGCGCGGCGCGCGACTGAGGCGGGCATCGAGACCATCGGCGATTTCTTCACCGACGCTGTCGGGCACCGCATCCTGAAAAGCCACGGTGCGGCGAGCGTCGTGATCGCCAACAACATGATCGCGAATGTCGATAATCTCGATCCGCTGGTGATCGGGGTCCGTGACGTGCTTGCGCCGGACGGGTTGTTCGTCTTCGAAACGCAATACGGCGTCGACGTCACCGAGAAGAACCTGCTCGACACCGTCTATCACGAGCATCTGTCGTATTTTAACATCAAGCCGCTGACGCGCTTCTTCGCGCGGCTCGGGATGGAAGTGATCGACGTCCAGCACATCTGGACCAAGGGCGGCTCGATCCGCGTGACGGTGCAGCGCGCCGGCGGCGCGAAGAAGCCGTCGGCGGAGGTCGCGCGGTTCATCGCCGAGGAAGACCGGCTCGGCGTCGATCAGCCGGCCTATTATGCGCCCTATGTGAAGCGGATCGCGGCGATTCGCGACGAGTTGGTCGCGATGGCCGATGCCGCCCATGCGCGCGGTCAATCTGTCGCCGGTTATGGCGTCTCCGTCGGCACCACGACGTTGCTTCCGCAGTTCGGCCTGGAGGGCAAGATCGACTTCCTGGTGGATGACGATCCCAAGAAGGGGAACGTGATGGCCGGCCCCGGCTACGACATCCCGATCCTGCCGCCCGCCGCCCTTTACGAGCGCAAGCCGGCGTTCGTCGTCGTGTTCGCCTGGCGCTACGTCGATCCGATCCGGGCCAAGCATGCCGGTTATTTCGCGGACGGCGGAAAGTTCGTGGTGCCGTTGCCGGGCATTTCCATGGTCGACCGGGCCGATTGACGCGCCTCCTGCGGGCGCCGTCAGCGTGAGGCGGGTGGTGAGGTCGGTCCGAGCGTCAGGAGGACGCTCGACCCGGCCCGGTAAACCGTTGATTCGCATGGGCTCTGCCGTAGGTCGTCCGGGGACGAGGGACGCTGGACGGGTGAGCCGTGACCTTGACGTTTGGCCCTGTTCGCAGTAGATACCCGCCACCTGCAGCCGGCCCGTTAGACGCGGATCTCCGGCGCGGCTTTGAAATCCCCCGAACAATCGAGCCCGGTTTCCGGCTCATCCTTCGAGACAGAGGGCTGGGCCAACGGCGGCTGTTCGGATCCCTGAAATTCATTCGCGTCTGTCGACGGACGTTGGACATCAAACGATGGCAGTCAGCCCGTTCAAGTTCTTGCAGGAAGTGCGCTCGGAGACCGCCAAGGTCACCTGGCCGACCCGTCGCGAGACCACGATCACCACCATCATGGTGTTCGTCATGGTCGCCGTGGCCTCGATCTTCTTCTTCGCCGCCGACCAGATCATCCGTTACCTCATTACCTTCCTCTTGGGCATTCACTGATGGCTACAGCAACCGCTCAATTGTCCGACAAGCGCTGGTACATCGTCCACGCCTATTCGAACTTCGAGAAGAAGGTCGCCGAATCGATCCGCGAGCAGGCCAAGCAGCGCGGGCTCGAGGAGCTGTTCGAGCTGGTGCTGGTTCCGACCGAGAAGGTCACGGAAGTGCGTCGCGGCCGCAAGATCGACGCCGAGCGCAAGTTCTTCCCGGGCTACGTGCTGGTGAAGATGAAGCTGACCGACGAGGCGTTTCATCTGATCAAGAACACGCCGAAGGTGACCGGCTTCCTCGGCGCGGAAAACAAGCCGATGCCGATCTCGGAAGCCGAGGCCATGCGCATCCTGCACCAGGTGCAGGAAGGCGTGGAACGACCGAAGGCGTCGGTGTCGTTCGAGATCGGCGAGAACGTGCGCGTGGCCGACGGCCCGTTCGCCTCGTTCTCGGGTGTGGTCGAGGAAATCGACGAGGCGCGCTCGCGCGTGAAGGTCGCGGTGTCGATCTTCGGCCGCGCCACGCCGGTCGAGCTGGAATTCGGTCAGGTCGAGAAGGTCTGATCGGGTCGCGTGAAGCCGAGGGCTTCGCGCAAAGAGAGGCCGTGGGAGGGAGAGGGCGGTTGCCAGCCGCATCCGACCCAGACCACGAACCTGAAACCGCCGGCGACATGCCGGCACAACAGGAGTGATACATGGCAAAGAAAGTGACCGGATACCTGAAGCTTCAGGTCCCGGCCGGTGCGGCGAATCCTTCGCCCCCGATCGGTCCCGCGCTTGGTCAGCGCGGTCTCAACATCATGGAGTTCTGCAAGGCGTTCAACGCCCAGACCCAGAAGGAAGAGAAGAACACCCCGATCCCGGTGATCATCACCATCTATGCGGACCGTTCCTTCACCTTCGAGATGAAGACGCCGCCGATGTCCTACTTCCTCAAGCAGGCCGCCAAGATCCAGTCCGGCTCGAAGGCGCCGGGCCGCGACAAGGCCGGCAAGGTGACCAAGGCGCAGGTGCGCGAGATCGCCGAGAAGAAGATGAAGGACCTGAATTGCGACACCATCGAATCGGCCATGAAGATGGTCGAGGGCTCTGCCCGTTCGATGGGTCTGGAAGTGGCGGGGTAAGCGGTCATGGCAATCGGAAAGCGTTTGAACAAAGCCCGCGAAGGTGTTGACCGCGAAAAGCTTTACCCGCTCGCGGAAGCCATCAAGATGGTCAAGGAACGCGCGAAGGCGAAGTTCGACGAGACCATCGAGGTCGCGATCAATCTCGGCGTCGATCCCCGTCACGCCGACCAGATGGTCCGTGGCGTCGTAACCCTGCCGAACGGCACCGGCCGTACACTGCGCGTCGGCGTGTTCGCCCGTGGCGCCAAGGCCGATGAGGCCAAGGCGGCAGGTGCCGACGTCGTCGGCGCCGAAGACCTGGTCGAGAAGGTGCAGAACGGCTCGATCGATTTCGACCGCTGTATCGCCACCCCCGACATGATGCCGCTGGTCGGCCGTCTCGGTAAGGTGCTGGGCCCGCGCGGCCTGATGCCGAACCCGAAGATCGGTACCGTGACCATGGACGTCACCGGTGCGGTGAAGGGTGCCAAGGGCGGCTCGGTCGAGTTCCGCGTCGAGAAGGCCGGCATCCTGCAGGCCGGCGTCGGCAAGGCCTCGTTCTCCGAGGAGAAGCTGGTCGAGAACATCAAGGCCCTGGCTGACGCTGTCTCCAAGGCGAAGCCGACCGGTTCCAAGGGGACCTACATCCAGCGCGTTGCGGTGTCCTCGACGATGGGCCCCGGCGTGAAGGTCGAGCCGGGCACCATTCTCGGCTAAGGTTTGCCTCGGCTAGAGGTTTGGAAATTGCACGAGGCGAGGGGCGGAATTGGGCAACCGATTCCGCCCCTCTTCGTTTGTGGCGGCGTTCACTGGAAACAAGAACAATGGCTGACAAGGTCCTGATCTACTCGCGCTTCCCCAAGACGATGATGGCGCGCTTCGCCGAGCGGTTCGAGATGCTCGACACCGGCGGCAAGCCCGTGCGGGAGGTGTTTTCGGCGGACGAGCTCGGCGGCATTCGCGCGATGCTGACTGGGGGCGGCACCCCGCTCGGGGCCGAGGCGATGGACCTGTTTCCGAATCTCGGTGCCATCGTCTGCTACGGCACCGGCTATGATGGCGTCGACCTGAAAGCGGCCGCCGCGCGTGACATCGCGGTCGGCCACAGCCCGGGGGCCAATGCGGCCTCGGTTGCCGATATCGCGATGACCCTGATGCTGGCGACGACGCGGCGGATCCTGGTCGCCGACCAGTATGTCCGCAGTGGCGATTGGGCCGCGTCAAAGCCCTCGCCGATGATGCGTCCGCAGGCCGGCATGCCCGGCCGCCGTATCGGCGTCTACGGCATGGGCGAGATCGGCCGCAAGATCGCCGCGCGCTGCGCCGCCTTCGAGAGCGAGGTCGGCTATTTCAGCCGCAGCAAATACGATCTGGCCTATCAATATTTCCCGACGCTGGAGGCGCTCGCCGACTGGTGCAGCGTGCTGATGATCGCGGTCCGGGCAGGGGCCGAGACACAGCACGTCGTCAACGCCGATATCCTGGGGCGCCTCGGGGCGGACGGCTATGTCGTCAACATCTCCCGCGGCTCCGTCATCGACGAGAAGGCCCTGGTTGCGGCGCTGACCGACAAGACCATCGCCGGCGCCGGCCTCGACGTCTTCGAGCAGGAACCGCACACGCCCGACGCGCTGACCGCGCTCCCGAACGTCGTGTTCGCCCCCCATATCGGCGGCCACACCCTGGACTCGCACGTCGCCATGCAGAACTGTGTACTTGCGAACTTGACCGCGTTCTTCGCGGGCAAGCCGCTGCCTTACGCGGTCAAATCGGCCTGAATCGGTCCTTGTTGGGCCATCTCAAGCCCGCCCGGCAACGGATTGGAACTGGTGTGAATTTTGCTCTTGGCAAGCAGGCCCGGAGCGGTTAAAGAACCGCCTCCGGACGTGCCGGCCTCGGCTGGCGCGTTCGTGCACGCATTCCGAAAACCCGACAAGACAGGAGATCATTCCTTTTCAGGACGTCCGCAAGGATTTGCCGGAAAAAGGAAGGAAAACCCGTCGGTTGGTGGAATGCGGGCAGGGGTCGGGCGGTTCGCCGGCTGACCTTGTCCTGTCCAAGACTGCAGGCGCCCGCGGGAAATTTCGATTTCTCAACGGCTTAATCGCATGGCCTGCATAGACGGGTGAAGACCGGATTTCACTTCGCATCCAGCTTTAAGGGCTGGCTTGCGGAACGGGTCTGGTTCGGACCTCGACACGCCGTGGGCTCTAGCGGGCTCCCGGAGGGCAGGCTTTGAATTGTCGTCTTGCCCGGCGTGTCCGAAGGGTTTGCCCCCTGAGGTTCAGGTTTGGGCGGGACGATGGGTGCAACCCGGCGGTCCCGCTTTCGCGATGACCGCCAACCGGAAAGAGCTTGCTGTGGAACGAGCGGCAAAAAAAGAAGCGGTCGAACAGCTCAATGGGGTCTTCAAGACCACGAGCGTCGCGGTCGTTGCTCAATATTCCGGCCTCACCGTCGCCCAGATGCAGAAGCTGCGCCAGCAGATGAAGCAGGCGGGTGCCTCGGTGAAGGTCTCGAAGAACCGTCTCGCCAAAATTGCTCTTGAAGGCACTGACGTCGTTGCCATCGGCCCCATGCTGAAGGGACCGACCGTGATCGCCACTTCGAACGATCCGGTAGCGGCGCCAAAGGTCGCCATCGAATTCGCCAAGGCGAACGAAAAGTTCGTCATCGTCGGCGGCTCGATGGGGAAGACCGTCCTGAATGTCGACGGCGTGAAGGCGCTTGCCTCGCTGCCGTCGCTTGACGAACTGCGCGGCAAGATCGTCGGCCTGATTGTGGCCCCGGCGACCAAGCTCGCTCAGCTCGCCAACGCGCCCGCGGGCAAGCTCGCGCGTGTCATCCAGGCTCATGCCTCAAAGGGCGAAGCGGCCTGACGCCCTTCGCAAAACTCAAACCCGAACCAGACTTACACGTAAGGAAACTGAACAATGGCTGACTTGCAGAAGATCGTTGACGACCTCTCGAGCCTCACCGTGCTCGAAGCTGCCGAACTCGCGAAGCTCCTCGAAGAGAAGTGGGGCGTTTCGGCTGCCGCGGCTGTCGCCGTGGCTGGCCCGGCTGGTGGTGGCGCTGCCGCCGCTCCGGCGGAAGAGAAGACCGAGTTCACGGTCGTCCTCGCCAGCGCCGGCGAGAAGAAGATCGAGGTCATCAAGGAAGTTCGCGCCATCACCGGCCTCGGCCTGAAGGAAGCAAAGGACCTCGTCGAGGGCGCGCCGAAGCCTGTCAAGGAAGGCGTGAACAAGGACGAAGCCGAGAAGATCAAGGTCCAGCTCGAGAAGGCTGGCGCGAAGGTCGAGCTCAAGTAAGCAACGCTTACTGGCGCGAGATCCCGGGCGAGCATCAGCTAAGCCCGGGATCTTGGTCCACCCTCGCGAGGGTGGGCCGGATGCAAAAGGCGTGCGACGGAACGTCCCGACGCGGGCCGAACACGAAAAAGTGTGGGGATTTGAGGGTTTACCTCTCGAATCTGCACTATTGTCGCCCCATATCGGGTCGGCAGCACGAAAGCGCGGTGGGCAGGGATGCGGGATTTCCCTGTAAGCCGTTGGGAGAGCAGGCTATTTCGGGCTTTTGCAGTCCGTGAAGACAATCGTTGTGACGGGCGGGCGTGCCTATGCGCCCCGCGCGTCGTTTTGCGTTTTGAAGGTCTGAAGAACAGATTCAGGACATGACGGCCTGAAACTGGACTTTTGGTCCCCAAAACGGGTTCGAAAAATTCAACCCGGGGAGCGGCGGCAGCTGCGTCCTGGACGGCGCGCCCAGAGCGGGCGACGAAATGAGAGGCCACGATGGCGCAGCAGACATTCACCGGTCGCAAACGCGTTCGCAAGTTTTTCGGACACATCAAGGAAGTCGCCGAGATGCCGAACCTCATCGAGGTTCAAAAGGCGTCTTATGATCAGTTCCTGATGGTCGACGAACCCCAGGGCGGGCGTCTCGACGAGGGTCTGCAGGCGGTGTTCCGCTCGGTGTTTCCGATCTCCGACTTCTCGGGCACCTCGATGCTGGAATTCGTCCGCTACGAGTTCGAGCAGCCGAAGTATGACGTCGACGAGTGCCGCCAGCGCGGCATGACCTTCGCGGCGCCCCTCAAGGTGACGCTGCGCCTCATCGTGTTCGATATCGATGAGGAAACCGGCGCCAAGTCGGTGAAGGACATCAAGGAGCAGGACGTCTACATGGGCGACATCCCGCTCATGACGATGAACGGCACCTTCATCGTCAACGGCACCGAGCGCGTCATCGTCTCGCAGATGCACCGTTCGCCCGGCGTGTTCTTCGACCACGACAAGGGCAAGACGCATTCGTCGGGCAAGCTGCTGTTCGCCGCCCGTGTGATCCCGTATCGCGGCTCCTGGCTCGACATCGAGTTCGACGCCAAGGACATCGTCTATGCGCGTATCGACCGTCGCCGGAAGATTCCGGTGACGTCGCTGATGTTCGCGCTCGGCCTTGACGGCGAGGCGATCCTGTCCACGTTCTACAAGAAGATCCTCTACAAGCGGACCAAGGAAGGCTGGCGCGTTCCGTTCGACGCCAACCGTTTCCGCGGCTACTCGACCATCAACGACCTGATCGACGCCGACACCGGCAAGGTCGTGCTCGAGGCCGGCAAGAAGCTCACCGTCCGTGCCGCCCGCCAGCTCCAGGAGAAGGGGCTGAAGGCGCTGCGCCTGTCGGATGAGGAGCTCGTCGGCAACTACCTCGCCGAGGATCTCGTCAATCCGAAGACCGGCGAGATCCACGCCGAGGCCGGCGAGGAGATCACCGACAAGAACATGAAGGCCCTCAACGAGCAGGGCTACAAGGAGCTGCCGCTGCTCGACATCGACCACGTCAATGTCGGCGCCTACATCCGCAACACGCTCTCGGCCGACAAGAACATGACGCGCGAGGACGCGCTGTTCGACATCTACCGCGTGATGCGTCCGGGCGAGCCGCCGACGCTGGATTCGGCGCAGGCCATGTTCCAGTCGCTGTTCTTCGACGCCGAGCGCTATGACCTCTCCGCGGTCGGCCGCGTCAAGATGAACATGCGCCTCGACCTCGATGCGCCGGACACCCAGCGCACGCTGCGCAAGGAAGACATCCTCTCCGTCATCAAGACGCTGGTGGACCTTCGCGACGGCAAGGGCGAGATCGACGACATCGACCATCTCGGCAACCGCCGTGTGCGTTCGGTCGGCGAGCTCATGGAGAACCAGTACCGTATCGGCCTGCTGCGTATGGAGCGCGCGATCAAGGAGCGCATGTCCTCGGTCGACATCGACACGGTCATGCCGCAGGACCTGATCAACGCGAAGCCCGCGGCTGCCGCGGTGCGCGAGTTCTTCGGCTCCTCGCAGCTTTCGCAGTTCATGGACCAGACCAACCCGCTGTCGGAGATCACCCACAAGCGCCGCTTGTCGGCGCTTGGACCGGGCGGTCTGACCCGCGAGCGCGCCGGCTTCGAGGTGCGCGACGTGCATCCGACGCATTACGGCCGCATCTGCCCGATCGAGACGCCGGAAGGTCCGAACATCGGCCTGATCAACTCGCTCGCGACCTTCGCGCGCGTGAACAAGTACGGCTTCGTCGAGACGCCGTACCGCAAGGTCAAGGACGGCCGCGTCACCGACGAGGTCGTGTACCTCTCGGCGATGGAGGAGGGCCGCTACACGGTCGCGCAGGCCAACGTGCCGCTCGACCCGAAGGGCCGCTTCACCGAAGATCTCGTGGTCTGCCGTCACGCCGGCGAAGTCTTGCCGGTGACGCCGGACAAGGTCGACTACATGGACGTGTCGCCGAAGCAGCTCGTTTCGGTCGCCGCGGCGTTGATCCCGTTCCTCGAGAACGACGACGCCAACCGCGCGCTGATGGGCTCGAACATGCAGCGCCAGGCGGTGCCGCTGGTTCGCGCCGAGGCGCCGTTCGTCGGCACCGGCATGGAAGGCGTCGTTGCCCGTGACTCGGGCGCCGCGATCGCGGCGCGCCGCTCGGGCGTGATCGACCAGATCGACGCCACCCGCGTCGTGATCCGCGCCACCGAAGATCTCGATCCGACCAAGTCGGGCGTCGATATCTACCGGCTGATGAAGTACCAGCGCTCCAACCAGTCGACCTGCATCAACCAGCGTCCGCTGGTGAAGGTCGGCGACATCGTCAAGAAGGGCGACATCATCGCGGACGGTCCGTCGACCGATCTCGGCGAGCTCGCGCTCGGCCGGAACGTGCTGGTCGCGTTCATGCCGTGGAACGGCTACAACTTCGAAGACTCGATCTTGCTCTCCGAGCGGATCGTGAAGGAAGACGTCTTCACCTCGATCCACATCGAGGAGTTCGAGGTGATGGCCCGCGACACCAAGCTCGGGCCTGAGGAAATCACCCGCGACATTCCGAACGTCTCGGAAGAAGCGCTCAAGAACCTCGACGAAGCCGGTATCGTCTACATCGGCGCGGAAGTGCGCGCCGGCGACATCCTGGTCGGCAAGATCACGCCGAAGGGCGAAAGCCCGATGACGCCGGAAGAGAAGCTCCTGCGCGCCATCTTCGGCGAGAAGGCCTCCGACGTTCGCGACACCTCGCTGCGCGTTCCTCCGGGCGTGCAGGGCACGATCGTGGAAGTGCGCGTGTTCAACCGCCACGGCGTCGACAAGGACGAGCGTGCGCTGGCGATCGAGCGGGAAGAGATCGAGCGTCTGGCCAAGGACCGCGACGACGAGCAGGCGATCCTGGACCGCAACGTCTACAACCGTCTTGCCGAGCTCCTCGAGGGGCGGCAGGGCATTGCGGGTCCGAAGGGCTTCAAGAAGGACACCAAGATCACCCGCGCGGTGCTCGAGGAGTACCCGAAGTCGCAGTGGTGGCTGTTCGCGTCGCCGAACGACAAGCTGATGGCCGAGATCGAGGCCATGCGGAAGCAGTACGACGAGTCGAAGAAGGGGCTCGAGCAGCGCTTCCTCGACAAGGTCGAGAAGCTTCAGCGCGGTGACGAATTGCCGCCCGGCGTGATGAAGATGGTCAAGGTCTTCGTCGCCGTGAAGCGCAAGATCCAGCCCGGCGACAAGATGGCCGGCCGCCACGGCAACAAGGGCGTGGTGTCGAAGATCGTGCCGATCG
The DNA here is from genome assembly GCF_054062495.1 of Bradyrhizobium sp. USDA 3311. NCBI lineage: Bacteria > Pseudomonadati > Pseudomonadota > Alphaproteobacteria > Hyphomicrobiales > Nitrobacteraceae > Bradyrhizobium > Bradyrhizobium sp. USDA 3311. Next base: position 5,126,519 of record NZ_JBSSFI010000001.1, read on the forward strand.
AGGACATGCCGTTCCTCGAAGACGGCACGCATGCCGACATCGTGCTCAATCCGCTCGGCGTGCCCTCGCGCATGAACGTCGGACAGATCCTCGAGACCCATCTCGGCTGGGCTTGCGCCGGCCTCGGCAAGCGCATCGGCCAGACGGTCGATGCCTACCTGTCGAAGCAGGACATCAAGCCGCTGAAGGAAACCTTGAAGAAGGTCTACGGCGAGGACGAGACGATCAAGTCGCTCAACGACAACGAACTGATCGAGCTCGGCCACAATCTGAGCCGCGGCGTGCCGATCGCGACGCCGGTGTTCGACGGTGCCAAGGAAGCCGACATCGAGGAGATGCTGAAGCTTGCCGGTCTCGACGCTTCGGGTCAGTCGACCGTCTATGACGGCCGCACCGGCGATCCGTTCGATCGCAAGGTGACGGTGGGCTACATCTACATGCTCAAGCTGCACCATCTGGTCGACGACAAGATCCATGCGCGTTCGATCGGTCCGTACTCGCTCGTTACCCAGCAGCCGCTGGGCGGCAAGGCGCAGTTCGGCGGCCAGCGCTTCGGCGAAATGGAGGTGTGGGCGCTCGAGGCTTACGGCGCGGCGTACACGCTCCAGGAGATGCTGACGGTGAAGTCGGACGACGTCGCCGGCCGCACCAAGGTGTACGAGGCGATCGTGCGCGGCGACGACACGTTCGAGGCCGGTATTCCGGAATCGTTCAACGTGCTGGTCAAGGAAATGCGCTCGCTCGGCCTCAACGTCGACCTGCACAACTCCAAGATGGGACCGGCGCCGACGTCGGAAGCGGCCGAGTAATTCGACCTTTCATGCCCGGCCTTTAGCGGCCGGGCATCGGTGCCCCTTCCCAATGCCTTGAGGGCAGGGCGCCCCGCTTGAGTGATTTTCGAATTTGCGGCCGGAGGCGACCGGCACGCGAGGAGAAGACGATGAACCAAGAAATTATGAATCTCTTCAATCCGACGACTCCGGCTCAGGTCTTCGACCAGATCCGGATCTCGATCGCGTCTCCAGAGAAGATTCTGTCCTGGTCCTACGGCGAGATCAAGAAGCCGGAGACCATCAACTACCGTACCTTCAAGCCCGAGCGCGACGGCCTGTTCTGCGCCCGCATCTTCGGGCCGATCAAGGACTACGAGTGCTTGTGCGGCAAGTACAAGCGCATGAAGTACAAGGGCATCATCTGCGAGAAGTGCTCGGTCGAGGTCACGCTGTCGCGCGTGCGGCGCGAGCGCATGGGCCATATCGAGCTCGCAGCCCCGGTCGCCCACATCTGGTTCCTGAAGTCGCTGCCCTCGCGCATCGGCCTCCTGCTCGACATGACGCTGAAGGATCTCGAGCGGATCCTCTACTTCGAATACTACGTCGTGCTGGAGCCGGGCCTCACCGCGCTGAAGGACCGTCAGCTGCTGTCGGAAGACGAGTATCTGAAGGCGCAGGACGAGTACGGCCAGGATTCCTTCACCGCCATGATCGGCGCCGAAGCGATCCGCGAGCTGCTCAAGGGCATGGACCTCGAGAAGCTCGAGGCCTCCTTGCGCGTCGAGATGCAGGAGACCGACTCCGACATCAAGCACAAGAAGCTCGCAAAGCGCCTGAAGATCGTCGAAGCGTTCCGCCACTCCGGCAACAAGCCGGAATGGATGATCATGACCGTGGTTCCGGTGATCCCGCCGGACCTGCGTCCGCTGGTGCCGCTGGACGGCGGCCGCTTCGCGACCTCGGACCTCAACGACCTCTACCGCCGCGTCATCAACCGCAACAACCGCTTGAAGCGGCTGATGGAGCTGCGCGCGCCCGACATCATCATCCGCAACGAGAAGCGCATGCTTCAGGAAGCGGTCGATGCTCTGTTCGACAACGGCCGCCGCGGCCGCGTCATCACGGGCGCCAACAAGCGCCCGCTGAAGTCGCTCGCCGACATGCTCAAGGGCAAGCAGGGCCGCTTCCGCCAGAACCTGCTCGGCAAGCGCGTCGACTATTCGGGCCGTTCGGTGATCGTGGTCGGTCCCGAGCTGCGCCTGCATCAGTGCGGCCTGCCGAAGAAGATGGCGCTCGAGCTGTTCAAGCCGTTCATCTATTCGCGGCTTGACGCCAAGGGCCTGTCCACCACCGTGAAGCAGGCCAAGAAGCTGGTCGAGAAGGAGCGGCCCGAGGTCTGGGACATCCTGGACGAGGTGATCCGCGAGCATCCGGTGCTGCTCAACCGCGCGCCGACGCTGCATCGTCTCGGCATTCAGGCGTTCGAGCCCGTGCTGATCGAGGGTAAGGCGATCCAGCTGCATCCGCTGGTCTGCGCCGCGTTCAACGCCGACTTCGACGGCGACCAGATGGCCGTGCACGTTCCGCTGTCGCTTGAAGCGCAGCTGGAAGCGCGCGTCCTGATGATGTCGACCAACAACATCCTGCATCCCGCGAACGGCCAGCCGATCATCGTGCCGTCGCAGGACATCGTGCTCGGTCTCTACTACGTCTCGATCATGCGCGAAGGCCTGCCCGGCGAGGGCAAGATCTTCGGCGACATGGCCGAGCTCGAGCACGCGCTGCACGCGAAGGTCATCCACCTCCACACCAAGATCAAGTATCGGTGGCAGGGCATGGACGAGACCGGCAAGGTCTCGACGCGCTGGATCGAGACCACCGCGGGCCGCGTCATGCTCGGCAACCTGCTGCCGAAGAACCCGCGGATTTCGTACGAGATCATCAACAAGCTGATGACCAAGCGCGAGATCTCGGGCGTGATCGACCAGGTCTATCGTCACTGCGGCCAAAAGGAGACGGTGATCTTCTGCGACCGCATCATGGCGCTCGGCTTCTACAACGCGTTCAAGGCCGGCATCTCGTTCGGCAAGGACGACATGGTCGTGCCGCACGGCAAGTGGAAGATCGTCGACACCACCCGTACGCTGGCGAAGGACTTCGAGCAGCAGTACAACGACGGCCTGATCACCCATGGCGAGAAGTACAACAAGGTCGTCGACGCCTGGTCGAAGGCCACGGAAGAAATCGCCAAGGCGATGATGAAGGAGATCTCCGCCACCAAGAAGACGGCGAGCGGAGCCGATGCCGACATCAACTCGATCTACATGATGGCTCACTCCGGCGCCCGCGGTTCGCCGGCCCAGATGCGCCAGCTCGCCGGCATGCGCGGCCTGATGGCCAAGCCGTCGGGTGAGATCATCGAGACGCCGATCATCTCGAACTTCAAGGAAGGCCTCTCGGTGCTCGAGTACTTCAACTCGACCCACGGCGCCCGCAAGGGCCTCGCGGACACCGCGTTGAAGACCGCGAACTCGGGCTACCTGACCCGTCGTCTCGTCGACGTTGCGCAGGACTGCATCATCACGCAGGACGACTGCGGCACCAAGCTCGGCATCAAGATGCGCGCCATCGTCGATGCCGGCACCGTGGTCGCTTCGCTCGGCTCGCGCATCCTCGGACGCACGGCCTGCGAAGACGTGCGTGACAGCTCGGGCAAGGTGATCATCAAGCGCGGTACGCTGATGGAAGAGAGCCACCTCGATGCCATCCACCAGGGTGGCGTCCAGGAGGTGAAGATCCGCTCGGCACTGACCTGCGAACTCGTCAACGGCATCTGCGGCAAGTGCTACGGCCGCGACCTCGCCCGCGGCACGCCGGTCAACCACGGCGAAGCGGTCGGCGTCATCGCGGCGCAGTCGATCGGCGAGCCGGGCACCCAGCTCACCATGCGCACCTTCCACATCGGTGGTGCGGCGCAGCTCAACGAGCAGTCGTTCGTCGAATCCAACTTCGACGGCAAGATCGTGATCCGGAACAAGGCCATCGCCCGCAACAGCGAAGGCCACCTGATCGCGATGGTGCGCAACATGGTGGTGGCGATCGTCGATGCCGACGGCACCGAGCGCGCGACGCACCGTATCCAGTACGGCTCGCGCCTGCACGTCGACGAGGGTGACATGGTCAAGCGTGGCCAGCGCATCGTCGAGTGGGATCCCTACACCCGTCCGCTGCTCACCGAAGTCGAAGGTACCATCGGCTTCGAGGATCTGGTCGAGGGGCAGTCGATCTCGGAAACGCTCGACGAAGCCACCGGCATCGCCAAGCGCGTGGTCATCGACTGGCGCTCGACCCGCGGCGGCTCGGACCTGCGTCCGGCCATCGTGGTCAAGGGCAAGGACGGCAAGGTGCTCAAGCTCGCCCGTGGCGGCGATGCCCGCTACATGCTGTCGGTCGACGCCATTCTCTCGGTCGATATCGGGGCCAAGGTTGCGCCGGGCGACATCCTCGCCCGTGTCTCGACCGAAAGCGCCAAGACGCGTGACATCACCGGCGGTCTGCCGCGGGTGGCGGAACTGTTCGAGGCACGTCGTCCGAAGGATGCGGCGATCATCGCCGAAATCGCGGGCACCATCCGGTTCGGGCGCGACTACAAGAACAAGCGTCGCATCTCGATCGAGCCGATGGACAAGACCGACGAGCCACGCGAGTACCTGATCCCGAAGGGCAAGCACATCCACCTTCAGGACGGCGACGTCGTCGAAAAGGGCGACTTCATCGTGGAAGGCAACCCGGCGCCGCACGACATCCTGGCGGTCAAGGGCATCGAGGAACTCGCGGCCTATCTGGTCAACGAGATCCAGGAGGTCTACCGGCTCCAGGGCGTGCTCATCAACGACAAGCACATCGAGGTGATTGTCCGTCAGATGCTCCAGAAGGTGGAAGTCACCGACCAGGGCGACACGGACATGATCTCCGGCGAGCAGGTCGACAAGATCGAGTTCGACGCGCTCAACGAGAAGGCCAAGGAAGAGGGCAAGAAGATCGCCACGGGGACGCCGGTTCTGCTCGGCATCACCAAGGCGAGCCTCCAGACCCGCTCCTTCTTCTCGGCGGCCTCGTTCCAGGAAACCACCCGCGTCCTCACGGAAGCGGCGGTCAACGGCAAGGTCGATCCGCTCGAAGGCCTCAAGGAGAACGTCATCGTCGGCCGGTTGATCCCGGCGGGCACCGGCGCCTCCATGGCCAAGATCCGCGAAGTCGCGATGAAGCGCGACAAGCTGATCCTGGACGAGCGCGAGAAGCAGGCGGCCGTCGTGTCGCCGGCGCCGGAAGCGGAGCTTCCTGCGCTGCCGCCTGCGGAATGATCGTTCATCCGTAGGAATACCGAGGACAATGAAAAGGCCGGTGCAAGCCGGCCTTTTTGCTGCTTTGTTTCCCTGTTGCGGTGCAGGATCAACCTTTGTTCATCTTTCCTTCAGGCGTAAAAGCGCTTCTGCTAGGGGAGTTTAGACCGGTGGTCCCGTGACGGGGGCAGGGCCGGAGACCACGGAACTCACATGCTTGATCTCGCAATCGTAGGCGGCGGCCCCGGCGGGCTGATGAGCGCCTGGTATCTGAAGCGTAAGCTCGGCGACCTCTGCCGCGTCACCATCTACGAGGCGTCCGATCGGCTCGGCGGCAAGATCGTCACCCGCAAATTCGATTCGGCGCCGGCGATGTACGAGGCCGGCGTTGCCGAGATCTACGACTACTCGATGACCGGTCCGGATCCGCTGCGCGAGCTGATCCAGCATTTCGGGCTTCAGACCATTCCGATGGATGCCGAGCAGGTGCAGTTCGGCGGCGAGCTGCTGAACGACGTGCCGGGCATGCGCCGCAAATATGGCGCCAAGACCGCGGCCGCGATCGAGGCGTTCCGCAAGCGCTGCACCGAGGCGATGTCGCCGATCGAATATTACGAGGGCGTCGGCGCGCACGACAACGAGAATCCCTGGGCCTACAAGACCGCCGAGCAGGTGCTCGACGAGGAGGTCGAGGACGAGACCGCAAAGCGCTTCTTCAAGGTGATGGCGCGCTCCGACATCGCGACCGAGAGCCACAACACCAATGGCCTCAACGCGCTCAAGAACTACCTGATGGATGTCGACGGCTATATCGGCCTCTATTCGATCCAGAACGGCAACGAGCAGTTGATCGAGTGCCTGCAGTCGGAGGTCAATGCCGACATCCAGCTCAATCACCGCGTGCTCGCCGTCGGCAAGGCGCCGACCGGCCGCTATCAGCTCAAGATGATGAACGGCAAGGGGCCGGAGACGCGCGATTTCGATCTCGTGCTGGTCTGCCTGCCGCATTCCTGGCTCGCGACCATGGGCTGGGAAGGCGAGCAGCTCCGCAAGTCGATGGTCAAGCACGTCTCGTATTTCGACCGTCCGGCGCATTATCTGCGCGTCTCGATCCTGTTCGACACGCCGTTCTGGGGCGACAAGATTGCCGGCGCCTGGTTCATGTCGGAGGCCTTCGGCGGTTGCTGCGTCTACAACGAGGGCGCGCGCCACGACGTCGGCAAGCACGGCGTGTTGAACTGGCTCATTCCCGGCTCCGACGCGCTGGCCTTCGCCAACCTGTCGGACCAGGAGTTGATCGACGCCGCGCTGAAATCGCTGCCGGCCTCGCTCGGCGATGCGCGCGCGCATTTCATGGAAGGCAAGATCCACCGCTGGCTGTCGTCGGTGAACGCGATTCCCGGCGGCCTGCCGGTGCGCGACGTCATGACCAACCACCGGCCCGAGCCGAAGGAGCATCCCGGCATCGTCGTGGTCGGCGACTATCTGTTCGACTCGACGCTGAACGGCTTGCTCGACTCCTCGGACGCGGCGACCGACATTATCCTCACCGAGATGATGCGCCTGCGCCGCGAGCGCGCGCAGGACGACAAGCCGCTCTCCGACAGGATCGATCGCGACTATTTCGAGAACTATCGCGGCCTCGGCCCCTATAGCGAGGCATGGCGCCATTTCACCGATCCCGATTACCTCACCAAGCTGATCGGTATCGTCTGGGGCAAGGCCAAGGGCGCGAAGCTGCTGATCGCGGGCTCGGCCAGTGGCGAGCTGGTTGGCGCGCTGCGCGAGCGCGGCATCGATGCCTTCGGCATCGAGAACAACCGCGCCATCCACGCCAAAACGCCGAAGGCGCTGAAGAAATACAACAAGCTCGGCTCGATCACCGACATGCCGTTCAAGGACGGCGCCTTCGACTTCGTGTTCGAGACCAGTCTTTGCCACGTTTCCCCGAAGCAGGTAGTCCGCGCGATCCGCGAGCTCAACCGCGTCGTCAAGACCGGCCTCGTGTTCGGCTCGATCACCTCGGACATGGCCTCGGCCGTGATCGACCGCTACGACCTCCTGCGCGGGGTCAAGAAGCTCGGCACCTGGTGGGAATGGTCCGAACTGTTCTTCGGCAATGGGTTCGATCTGTCGATGCACCGCAGGGACTGCACCGATGCGCTCTGGGAGGCGACGCTCGCCGCCAACAAGGGGCCGGGCCAGTGGTATGCCGACGCCGACAGTCTGCGCTACTCCTTCTTCGACAAGGTCGAAAGCGAGGACGACGACTAGCCGCAACGATCGGACCGGATTCGCCAATTGCTTTGCCGAATTCATTCTGATCGCATAGAATCAGTGCAATAGCGGTTGCCGCTATTTCCTGCTTTCTCTGCGGTCATGCCGGCCGTCAGCATCCGTTGGTTTCATGGCGTCCAAGCCTCCTTCTCCCGACAAACAGAAGCCCCCCGTGGAAGAGGCGGCCGAGCTCGACAAGCTTGCCCCCACCGCCAAGCCGGACCTCGAAGACGACGAGGACGACGAAGGCGAGGAGGATGACGAGCTGGAGCTCGATGACGACGACGAGGACGAGGACCTCGTCGTCTTTACCGCGCGCGAGGCCGCCGGCGCGCTCGCCACCATCCTGGGTTTCGTCAAGCCCTATCTGGCCAACTACAAGCGGATGCTGTCGTTCGTGGCGTTCGGCGTCGTCGTCGAGACGCTGTTCAACGTCATCATGCCGCTCAGCCTGAAGTTCTTGATCGACGACGCGCTCGGCGAGGAGGATTTCCAGGCGCTGTACAAGATCCTCGGCGTGCTCGCGGCCGCCGGCATCTTCACCTCGATCGTGGCGGTCTGGTATGAGCGCTGGGATGCGCGGCTCGCGGCCTGCATCATCTCCGACGTCCGCAAGCACCTGTTCGAGCACGTCCAAGACCTGCCGGCGGCCTATTTCGGCCGCACCAAGCGCGGCGAGATCCTGTCGCGCTTTTCCGTCGACCTCGCTGCCTTCGAGGGCTCGGTCAAGACCTTCGCCAACAGCGCGGCGCTGCCGTTCCTGGAGTTGTTCGCCGGCATCATCCTGATGGTGTTCCTGAACTGGCAGCTCGCGGTGGTCGCGCTCCTGGTGTTTCCGATCACGCTGATCGGGCCGCGCATGCTCACGCCGAAGGCGGTGCAGGCCAATTACGAGCAGAAGCTCAATGAATCCGCGCTGCTCGGCATGGTGCAGGAGAACGTGGCGGCGCAGGCCGTGATCAAGGCGTTCAGCCTGCAACGCCGGATGTTCGGCTTCTTTACCTTCCGCAACGACGAAACCCGCAACAGGATCGCCTCAGCCGCGTTCCTGTCGACCATGGTGGAGCGGACGGTCACCATCTCGGTGCTGCTCCTGCATCTCGTTGTGCTGGCAATCGGTGCGTATCTGGCGACCAAGGGCCAGATCACCATCGGCACCTTCGTCACCTTCGAGAGCGCGTTCTGGGAGGTCTCCTACAACATCGCCCATGTGATGCATTTCATCCCGGTGTCGATCTCCTCGGCCGCCGCGATCCGGCACATCCAGGAGCTGCTCGACGAGCCGACGCGCGGGGCCGATCGTGCCGGCGCGCCCGATCTGCCGCGCATTACCCACGACATCACCTTCGACCGCGTCACCTTCCAGTACGAAGGCAGCCAGACGCCGGTGCTGGACAATCTCAGCCTCAAGCTCAATGTCGGCAAGAGCATCGCCATCGTCGGCCCCTCGGGCTCCGGCAAGAGCACGCTGCTCAACCTGATCCTGCGGCTCTACGTGCCCGACGAGGGGCGCGTCACCATCGACGGCGTCGACGTCCGCAAGGTGACGCTGGATTCGCTACGCCGGAGCATGGCGGTAGTGTTCCAGGAGAACATGCTGTTCAACATGTCGATCCGCGAGAACATCCGGCTCGGCAAGGAGGGCGCGACCGACGCGGAGGTGGAGGAGGCGGCCAAGAAGGCCGAGATCCATCGCTACATCATGAGCCTGCCGCAACGCTACGACACGCCGGTCGGCGAGCGCGGCGATACTCTGTCGGGCGGCCAGCGCCAGCGCATCGCGATCGCGCGCGCGATCATCCGCAACCCGTCCGTGCTGCTGCTGGACGAAGCCACCTCGGCGCTCGACCAGACCACGGAGGCCGCGATCAACCGCACGCTGCTCAAGGTCGCCAAGGGCCGCACCATGATCTGGTCGACCCACCGCCTGACCTCGGTGGTCGAGATGGACGAGATCATCGTGATTTCAGGGGGCAGGGCGATCGAGCGCGGGTCGCATGCCGAGCTGCTCGCCAGGAACGGTACCTATCGCAAGCTGTGGAACGACCAGATCCACCAGCCGCATGGCGCTGTGGCTCAGGCCGACGACGACAGCGACGATGACGAGGATGAAGACGACCTCGAGGGTGATGAGGACGAGGACGACGAGGAGGAGTGACCGAGGAAGTTCGGCTCCAGATGGAACGCTCCTCCAAGCGGCCGCAGCAGCCCTTGAGCCGACCAGGCGATGAAGCGCGCCCAGCGCTGCGCCGTCCAGTAAGGGCTCGTCGCGATCGAGACTGAGCGGAAGTCGAACGCCTTCGCCGCCGACCATTGATCGCAAGCTTGCTTGACCGGATCGGCGTAGAAGCCGGCGATCTTGGCCGCATTCATCCCGTCGGAGGAAAGCCACTGCGGGATGTAGACGTTGCAGAGCCGCTCGACGTCGGTGAAGACCTTGTCGCAGCCGGTGCCGGCGACGGGGCACGAGGTCGCGAAGGCATCCCCGACCAGCACGATTCCCGGCTGGCCGCGAGGGTCGTTCACGTAGAGATCGACCGGACGGACCTTCAGCTCACCGGGGATGTCGAACGCGCCGGTGATGCGCTTGAGCCGGGGCAGGGTGGCGTCCAGCGTCTCAGCGGGTGCACGGCGCAGCTCGCGCAGCCAGGGATCGTCGAAGCTTCGGTAGACGAACAGATTGGCGCGCATCCGCGTGCCGACCGGAAACAGCGAGATGTAGGGGGTGCGGTCGCTCGGCCGCTCCGAGAAATAGGTCAGCGCCGGGAAGTCGAACGAATTCCGACCTGCCGGCATCACGTCGAACCCGATCGAGATCGAATGGCAGGCGCTGACGACCTTGCGGGCGATGCCGAGCTGGTGGCGCAGGCCGACGTTCAGGCCGTTGGCGAGCACGACCAGGCGGGCCGAGATCGTCTCGCCGTTGGCGAGCGTGATCCTCTGCCGCTCCGGACTGGTCTCGACCGCCAGGGCCTTGGCGCAGACGCGCTCGACGGTGGCGGGGATTTCGTCGCGGACGGCGTTGACCAGCGAATCGTAGAGGATGTTGAACTGCCGGCTCGGCGCCTTGTCGAGCAGGCGGCCGAATCGGGCGATCCAGTTCTCGCCGGCAAAGGTCGCGCGGCGCAGCACTGATTCTGCGATTCCGGTCTTCAGGAATCGCTCGACTTGCACGTGACCGCTGAGTTTTTCGACTCGAAAGTCCGCCGGATAGCTCTCATGCGGATCGATCAGCACCGTCGAAATGCCGGCGCGGCCGAGCATTGCGGCGGCGGTTGAGCCGGACAATCCCCCGCCGATAATGGCAATGTCGGTGTACCGCATGGCGCCAATCCCCGCCGAAGGCGGCAGTTTGACGCATCAACAGGAAAAAAGCCTTAGCGCGGGTTATAAAAGTATATTTCACCCGGGCAAAAATAGATCTAGGGCTAGCGGAATGGGCTCGTCGTTCCCACATCGTGGAAGCGCGGTGAGGGCGGCAAACGGGCGAATTCCATAGGCGCGAGAAGCGCTTTGTGACTGTCGTTTCGCCTTGACTTGATCGATTCCCACTTATAGAAAGCGCCTCACTTAACGACAGGCGGTGAGCATCGCCAACGTCGGAACGGGCCACCCGTTGATCCCTCAGGGGTCGTTGAAGACGGGCACCAACCTCGACGAATGCCGCTCAAACGCTGTCGATCATAGCTAGGCAATGCCAGTGCGATTCTAGTTCTCTTGAGCTTGTTCTCTTGAGATCGAATTCGGATGCATGACCTCGGTGCACGGGCCACAGCTTTACGCTGATTGACCCGGAACTGCGGTCCTCTGTGGCGTCGTAACGCTTTCCGCTCGGTGATGGAGCGGTTGGCGCAATTTCGCTTTGTGCGGATTGTTCCGCGGAAGGCGGGCCCATCGAGCGGGTGGCTCGAAACGAATTTGCGGTTCCGGCAACGGGCCGCGGCAAGACAGCGGACCCGGAAGGGGCCGCGGCAGAACAAAGGGTAAGGCCAGGATGCCGACGATCAACCAGCTGATCGCTCAACCGCGGGAAGTGCAGAAGTCGCGCAAGAAGGTGCCGGCGCTGCAGCAGTCGCCTCAGAAGCGTGGTGTTTGCACCCGCGTCTACACCACGACCCCGAAGAAGCCGAACTCGGCGCTTCGTAAGGTTGCCAAGGTGCGCCTGACCAACGGCTTCGAGGTGATCGGCTACATCCCCGGCGAGGGCCATAACCTCCAGGAGCACTCGGTGGTCATGATCCGCGGCGGCCGCGTCAAGGATTTGCCCGGCGTGCGCTACCACATCCTCCGCGGCGTTCTGGATACCCAGGGCGTCAAGAACCGTAAGCAGCGCCGTTCGAAGTACGGCGCCAAGCGTCCGAAGTAAGCGGGAACCACGTCCATGTCTCGTCGCCACTCAGCGGAAAAGCGCGAAGTTCTCCCGGATCCGAAGTTCGGGAACATCGTGATCACGAAGTTCATGAACTCGGTGATGTACGCCGGCAAGAAGTCGGTGGCCGAAGGCATCGTCTACGGTGCACTCGGCATCATCGAAACCAAGACCAAGCAGAACCCGCTCGGCGTGTTCGAGCAGGCGCTCGAGAACGTCATGCCGACGATCGAGGTTCGCTCCCGCCGCGTCGGCGGTGCGACCTACCAGGTTCCGGTCGAGGTTCGTTCGACCCGCCGGCAGGCCCTGGGCATTCGCTGGCTGATCTCGGCCGCGCGCGAGCGCAACGAGAAGACGATGACCGAGCGGCTCTCGGCGGAGCTCTTGGACGCATCGAATAACCGGGGGAACGCCGTCAAGAAGCGTGAAGACGTGCACCGGATGGCGGAAGCCAACCGCGCCTTCTCGCACTATCGCTGGTAACGGCGACACACTCGGACTCGCAAGGAACGACCTATGCCCCGCCAACATGCCATCGAGGACTACCGTAATTTCGGTATCATGGCGCATATCGACGCCGGCAAGACCACGACGACCGAGCGCATCCTCTATTACACCGGCAAGAGCCACAAGATCGGCGAAGTGCACGAAGGTGCCGCGACGATGGACTGGATGGAGCAGGAGCAGGAGCGTGGCATCACGATCACCTCGGCTGCGACCACCGCCTTCTGGGCCGGTAAGCGCCTGAACATCATCGACACTCCCGGCCACGTCGACTTCACCATCGAAGTCGAGCGTTCGCTGCGCGTGCTCGACGGCGCCGTCTGCGTGCTGGACTCGAACCAGGGCGTCGAGCCCCAGACCGAGACCGTCTGGCGCCAGGGCGACAAGTACAAGGTTCCGCGCATCGTCTTCGCCAACAAGATGGACAAGACCGGCGCCGATTTCTTCAAGTGTCTGGCCGACATCGTTGACCGCCTCGGCGCCAAGCCGATCGCGATTCAGCTTCCGATCGGTGCCGAGAACAACTTCAAGGGTCTCGTCGACCTCGTGAAGATGAAGGGCATCGTCTGGAACGATGAATCGCTCGGCGCGAAGTTCGACTATGTCGACATTCCGGAAGACCTCGTCGAGCAGGCCAAGGAATATCGCGAGAAGATGGTGGAAGCCGCCGTCGAGCTCGACGACGATGCGCTCGCCGCTTTCCTCGACGGCAACGAGCCGGACGAAGCGACGCTGAAGCGGCTGATCCGCAAGGCGGTGCTGACCGGCGCGTTCTATCCCGTGCTGTGCGGTTCGGCCTTCAAGAACAAGGGCGTGCAGCCGCTGCTCGACGCCGTCGTCGACTACCTGCCGTCGCCGATCGACGTGCCCGCGATCAAGGGCACCGACGACCGCGGCAACGAGGTCGTGCGCAAGGCCGACGACAAGGAGCCGCTCGCGCTGCTCGCGTTCAAGATCATGGACGACCCGTTCGTCGGCACCATCACCTTCTGCCGCATCTACTCCGGCGTTCTCCAGAGCGGCACCGGCGTCGTGAACTCGACCCGCGAGAAGAAGGAGCGCATCGGGCGCATGCTGCTGATGCATGCGAACAACCGCGAAGACATCAAGGAAGCCTATGCCGGCGACATCGTCGCCCTGGCCGGCCTGAAGGAAGCGCGCACCGGTGACACGCTGTGCGATCCCGACAAGCAGGTGATCCTGGAGAAGATGGAATTCCCCGAGCCGGTCATCGAGATCGCGATCGAGCCGAAGTCCAAGGCCGACCAGGAGAAGCTGGGCGTGGCGCTAGCCAAGCTCGCGGCGGAGGATCCGTCCTTCCGCGTGTCGACCGACCAGGAGTCCGGCCAGACCATCCTCAAGGGCATGGGCGAACTCCATCTCGACATCAAGGTCGACATCCTCAAGCGCACCTACAAGGTCGACGCCAACATCGGCGCGCCGCAGGTTGCGTTCCGTGAGCGCGTCACCAAGAAGGCCGAGGTCAAGTACACCCACAAGAAGCAGACCGGCGGTACCGGTCAGTTCGCGGAAGTGTCGATCGTGGTCGAGCCGAACGAGCCCGGCAAGGGCTACGAGTTCGAGTCCAAGATCGTCGGCGGTGCGGTTCCGAAGGAATACATCCCCGGCGTCGAAAAGGGCCTCAACAGCGTGATGAGCTCTGGTGTCGTCGCGGGCTTCCCCGTGGTCGACGTCAAGGTTCAGCTCGTCGACGGCAAGTACCACGACGTCGACTCGTCGGCGCTCGCCTTCGAAATCGCATCGCGCGCGGCATTCCGCGAAGCCTTGCAGAAGGGCAAGTCCGTGCTGCTCGAGCCGATCATGAAGGTCGAAGTGGTGACCCCGGAAGACTATACCGGCTCGGTCATCGGCGACCTGAATTCCCGGCGCGGTCAGATCCAGGGTCAAGACATGCGCGGCAACGCCAACGTCATCAACGCGATGGTGCCGCTCATGAACATGTTCGGTTACGTGAATAACCTGCGCTCGATGAGCCAGGGGCGCGCAACCTTCACCATGCAGTTCGATCACTACGCAGAAGCGCCGGCCAACGTGTCGGCAGAAGTCCAAAAGAAGTTTGCCTGATTGTCGTCGGTCTCAAGCTGACGATTGAACGGAGAGTCAAATGGCCAAAGCAAAGTTTGAACGTAACAAGCCGCACTGCAACATCGGCACCATCGGTCACGTCGACCATGGCAAGACGTCGCTGACCGCGGCGATCACCAAGATCCTCGCCGAGACCGGCGGTGCAACGTTCACCGCGTACGACCAGATCGACAAGGCGCCGGAAGAGAAGGCGCGCGGCATCACGATCTCGACCGCGCACGTCGAGTACGAGACCAAGAACCGCCACTACGCCCACGTCGACTGCCCCGGCCACGCCGACTACGTGAAGAACATGATCACCGGCGCCGCCCAGATGGACGGTGCGATCCTGGTCGTGTCGGCCGCTGACGGCCCGATGCCGCAGACCCGCGAGCACATCCTGCTCGCCCGCCAGGTCGGCGTGCCCGCGCTCGTCGTGTTCCTCAACAAGTGCGACATGGTCGACGATCCGGAGCTGCTCGAGCTCGTCGAGCTCGAAGTCCGCGAGCTGCTCTCGAAGTACGAATTCCCGGGCGACAAGATCCCGATCATCAAGGGCTCGGCGCTCGCCGCTCTCGAAGATTCGGACAAGAAGCTCGGCCACGACGCCATCCTCGAACTGATGCGCAACGTCGACGAGTACATCCCGCAGCCGGAGCGTCCGATCGACCAGCCGTTCCTGATGCCGGTTGAAGACGTGTTCTCGATCTCGGGCCGCGGCACCGTGGTGACCGGCCGTGTCGAGCGCGGCATCGTCAAGGTCGGCGAGGAAATCGAGATCGTCGGTCTGCGTGCGACCCAGAAGACCACCGTCACCGGCGTCGAAATGTTCCGCAAGCTGCTCGATCAGGGCCAGGCCGGCGACAACATCGGCGCTCTGCTCCGCGGCACCAAGCGCGAGGACGTCGAGCGCGGCCAGGTGCTGGCGAAGCCGGGTTCGGTCAAGCCGCACACCAAGTTCAAGGCTGAGGCCTACATCCTCACCAAGGAAGAGGGCGGTCGCCACACCCCGTTCTTCACCAACTACCGTCCGCAGTTCTATTTCCGCACCACCGACGTGACCGGTGTCGTGCATCTGCCGGAAGGTACCGAGATGGTGATGCCGGGCGACAACATCGCGATGGAAGTGCACCTGATCGTGCCGATCGCGATGGAAGAGAAGCTCCGCTTCGCGATCCGCGAGGGCGGTCGTACCGTCGGCGCCGGCGTCGTCGCCTCGATCATCGAGTAATACGAGAATAGGGATCGGCGAGTAGCGAATGGTGACATTCGCTATTCGCTATTCGCCACCCACTGAAGAGAGACCACGGCAATGAACGGCCAAAACATTCGTATCCGTCTCAAGGCGTTCGACCATCGTATCCTCGATACGTCGACCCGCGAGATCGTGAACACGGCGAAGCGCACCGGCGCGCAGGTCCGCGGACCCATTCCGCTGCCCACCCGCATCGAGAAGTTCACCGTCAACCGTTCGCCCCACGTCGACAAGAAGAGCCGCGAACAGTTCGAGATGCGCACTCACAAGCGCCTGCTCGACATCGTCGATCCGACCCCGCAGACCGTCGATGCTTTGATGAAGCTCGATCTGGCCGCCGGTGTCGACGTCGAGATCAAGCTCTAAGATTTTTGGATCCCGTTCGCGTAAGCGGACAGAAAGAACAGGAAGCAAGCCGATGCGCTCCGGAGTGATCGCACAAAAGGTCGGGATGACGCGGGTCTTCACGGAGGCCGGCGAACATATCCCCGTGACCGTGCTGAAGCTCGGCAATTGCCAGGTCGTAGGCCACCGTACCGAAGAGAGGAACGGTTACGTCGCGCTCCAGCTCGGTTCTGGCAGCCGCAAGACCGTTTACATGCCCAAGGCGGAGCGCGGCCAGTTCGCGGTCGCCAAGGTCGAGCCGAAGCGCCGGGTCGAGGAATTCCGCGTCACCGCGGATGCCATGATCCCGGTCGGCGCCGAGATCCAGGCCGATCATTTCGTCGTCGGCCAGTTCGTCGACGTCACCGGCACCTCGGTCGGTAAGGGCTTCGCCGGCGGCATGAAGCGCTGGAACTTCGGCGGTCTGCGCGCCACGCACGGTGTGTCGATCTCGCACCGTTCGATCGGTTCGACCGGTGGTCGTCAGGATCCCGGCAAGACCTGGAAGAACAAGAAGATGCCCGGCCACATGGGTGTCGACCGCATCACCACGCTCAATCTTCGAGTCGTTCAGCTCGACGTCGAGCGCGGCCTGATCCTCGTCGAAGGCGCCGTTCCCGGCTCCAAGGGCGGCTGGATCCGCGTGCGCGACGCCGTCAAGAAGCCGCTGCCGAAGGAAGCTCCGAAGCCCGGCAAGTTCAAGGTTGCGGGCGGCGAAGCCGAGGCTGCGGCCCAGCAGGAGGGTGCGTGAGATGGAATTGAAGGTCACCACCCTCGAAGGTAAGGAAGCCGGCTCGGTCCAGCTTTCCGACGCCATTTTCGGTCTCGAGCCGCGCCAGGACATCATTGCGCGTTGCGTGCAGTGGCAGCTCAACAAGCGCCAGGCCGGCACCCACAAGGCCAAGGGCCGCGCCGAGATCTGGCGCACCGGCAAGAAGATGTACAAGCAGAAGGGCACCGGCGGTGCTCGTCACGGCTCGGCCCGCGTGCCGCAGTTCCGTGGCGGTGGCCGCGCCTTCGGTCCGGTGGTGCGTTCGCACGCCACCGACCTGCCGAAGAAGGTCCGCGCGCTGGCTCTCAAGCATGCGCTGTCGGCCAAGGCCAAGGACGGTGATCTGCTGGTGATCGACAAGGCCGCGCTGGAAGCCGCCAAGACCAAGGCGCTGCTCGGTCACTTCTCGGGTCTGGGCTTGACCAACGCGCTGATCATCGACGGCGCCGAGCTCAATAACGGCTTTGCCGCCGCGGCTCGCAACATCCCGAACATGGACGTGCTGCCGATCCAGGGCATCAACGTCTATGACATCCTGCGCCGTCAGAAGCTCGTTCTGACCAAGGCCGCCATCGATGCGCTGGAGGCGCGCTTCAAATGACGAAGAACATTGAGCCTCGCCACTACGACGTGATCGTTGCTCCGGTCGTCACCGAAAAGGCGACGCTGGCGTCCGAGCACAACAAGGTCCTGTTCAAGGTGGCCGCGAAGGCGACTAAGCCGCAGATCAAGGAAGCGATCGAGAAGCTGTTCGACGTCAAGGTCAAGAGCGTCAACACGCTGGTCCGCAAGGGCAAGACCAAGGTCTTCCGCGGCAACCTCGGTTCGCAGTCGAACACCAAGCGCGCGATCGTGACCCTCGAAGAGGGCCACCGGATCGACGTAACCACCGGTCTGTAAGGTCGTACGACGATGGCACTGAAGACATTCAATCCCACGACGCCGGGCCAGCGCCAGCTGGTCATGGTCGATCGTTCGGCCCTGTACAAGGGCAAGCCGGTCAAGGCCCTCACCGAAGGCAAGCATTCCTCCGGCGGTCGCAACAACACCGGTCGCATCACCGTGCGCTTCCGCGGCGGCGGTCACAAGCAGACCCTGCGCATCGTCGACTTCAAGCGCGACAAGGTCGATGCGCCCGCGACCGTCGAGCGGTTGGAATACGATCCGAACCGCACTGCGTTCATCGCACTGGTCAAGTACGAAGACGGCACCCAGGCCTATATCCTGGCGCCGCAGCGCCTTGCGGTCGGCGATTCCGTGGTGGCTGGCAACTATGTCGACGTGAAGCCGGGTAACGTCATGCCGCTCGGCAACATGCCGGTCGGCACGATCATCCACAACATCGAGGTCAAGATCGGGAAGGGCGGCCAGCTCGCCCGTTCCGCGGGCACCTACGCCCAGCTCGTCGGTCGCGACCAGGACTACGTCATCATCCGCCTGAACTCGGGTGAGCAGCGCCTGGTGCACGGCCGTTGCCGCGGCACGATCGGCGCGGTGTCGAACCCGGATCACATGAACACCTCGATCGGCAAGGCCGGCCGCAACCGTTGGCTGGGTCGCAAGCCGCACAACCGCGGTGTTTCGATGAACCCGATCGACCATCCGCACGGCGGTGGTGAAGGTCGTACCTCGGGCGGTCGCCACCCGGTTACTCCGTGGGGCAAGCCGACCAAGGGCAAGAAGACCCGCTCCAACAAGTCGACCAACAAATTCATTCTCCTAAGCCGCCACAAGCGGAAGAAGTAAGGAACGCCGGACATGGTTCGTTCAGTCTGGAAAGGCCCGTTCGTCGAGGGTTCTCTGCTCAAGAAGGCAGATGCCGCGC
This sequence comes from Bradyrhizobium sp. USDA 3311, assembly GCF_054062495.1. Taxonomy (NCBI): domain Bacteria; kingdom Pseudomonadati; phylum Pseudomonadota; class Alphaproteobacteria; order Hyphomicrobiales; family Nitrobacteraceae; genus Bradyrhizobium; species Bradyrhizobium sp. USDA 3311. The sequence continues at coordinate 5,145,106 of NZ_JBSSFI010000001.1, forward strand.
GCGCGTCCGGCCGTCACGACGTCATCAAGATCTGGAGCCGTCGTTCGACGATCCTGCCGCAGTTCGTCGGTCTGACCTTCGGCGTCTACAACGGTCAGAAGCACGTGCCGGTGGCCGTCAACGAGGAAATGGTCGGTCACAAGTTCGGCGAGTTCTCGCCGACCCGGACCTTCCATGGCCACTCCGGTGACAAGAAAGCCAAGAAGGCTTGAGGATTAAACGATGAGCAAACCTAAGCGCGAACGGAGCCTCGCCGAGAACGAGGCCAAGGCGGTCGCCCGGATGCTGCGGGTGAGCCCGCAGAAGCTCAACCTGGTCGCCCAGCTCATTCGCGGCCGGAAGGCGGCTGCTGCGCTCGCCGACCTGCAGTTTTCGCGCAAGCGGATCGCGGTTGACGTGAAGAAGTGCCTGGAATCGGCTATCGCCAATGCCGAGAACAACCACGACCTCGATGTTGACGATCTCGTCGTGGCGCAGGCTTTCGTCGGCAACGGCCTCGTGATGAAGCGCTTTGCCGCCCGCGGCCGTGGCCGCTCGGGCCGTGTCTACAAACCATTTTCGCAGCTGACGATCATTGTTCGTCAGGTCGAAGCCGAAGCAGCAGCGGCTTAAGGGTCGCAGGAGAAAACGATGGGTCAAAAGATCAATCCGATCGGTCTGCGTCTCGGCATCAACCGGACCTGGGATTCCCGCTGGTTCGCCGGCAAGCAGGAATACGGCAAGCTGCTGCACGAGGACGTCAAGATCCGTGAGATCCTGCACAAGGAGCTCAAGCAGGCGGCCGTCGCCCGCATCGTGATCGAGCGTCCGCACAAGAAGTGCCGCGTCACCATCCACTCGGCCCGTCCGGGCGTGGTGATCGGCAAGAAGGGCGCCGACATCGACAAGCTGCGTAAGCGGGTCGCGGACATCACTTCGTCCGACGTCGTCATCAACATCGTCGAGATCCGCAAGCCGGAGCTCGATGCGACGCTGGTGGCCGAGTCGATCGCGCAGCAGCTGGAGCGCCGCGTGGCGTTCCGCCGTGCCATGAAGCGCGCCGTGCAGTCGGCGATGCGTCTCGGCGCGGAAGGCATCCGCATCAACTGCTCGGGACGTCTGGGCGGTGCGGAAATCGCGCGCATGGAGTGGTACCGCGAAGGTCGCGTGCCGCTGCACACGCTGCGCGCCGACATCGACTACGGCGTTGCGACCGCGTTCACGACCTTCGGCACCTGCGGCGTCAAGGTCTGGATCTTCAAGGGCGAGATCCTCGAGCACGATCCGATGGCCCAGGACAAGAGAATGGCCGAAGGCGAGACCGGCGGCGGTGGTGATCGTGGTGGCCGTCAGCGCCGCGACAACGCTGCGGTCTGAGCCAGCACAGGAATTTGAGGGCTTAAAGCCATGATGCAACCTAAGAAAACGAAGTTCCGGAAGGCGCATAAGGGCCGCATCCACGGCGTTGCGTCTTCGGGCGCGACGTTGGCGTTCGGCCAGTACGGCCTGAAGGCGACCGAGCCTGAGCGCGTCACCGCGCGCCAGATCGAAGCCGCTCGCCGCGCGCTGACCCGTCACATGAAGCGCGCCGGCCGCGTCTGGATCCGCGTGTTCCCCGACCTTCCGGTGTCGAAGAAGCCGGCCGAAGTCCGCATGGGTTCCGGCAAGGGTTCGCCTGAACTGTGGGTGGCGCGCGTCAAGCCGGGCCGGGTGCTGTTCGAGATCGACGGCGTCAACACCCAGACGGCGCGTGAGGCGCTGACCCTGGCGGCCGCCAAGCTGCCGATCAAGACGCGCTTCGTCGAGCGCATTGCGGAGTAATGGCCATGGCCCAGATGAAGATCGAAGACATCCGCGCGATGAGCCCCGACCAGCAGGATGACGCCATCCTGAACCTGAAGAAGGAGCGCTTCAACCTGCGCTTCCAGCGCGCCACCGGGCAGCTCGAGAACACCTCGCGCCTGCGCGAGGCTCGCCGCGACATCGCCCGGATCAAGACCGTCGCCGCGCAGACGCGCGCGAAGAAGAAGTAAGAGGCTTACGAAGATGCCGAAACGTACTTTGCAGGGCGTGGTCGTCAGCGACAAGACAGCCAAGACGGTCGTTGTGCGCGTCGATCGCCGCTTCACGCACCCGATCTACAAGAAGACGATCCGCCGTTCGAAGAACTACCACGCGCACGACGAGAACAACGAGTTCAAGCCGGGCGACATGGTTTGGATCGAGGAATCGAAGCCGATTTCGAAGTTGAAGCGCTGGGTCGTGATCCGGGGCGAACACAAGAAAAGCGCCTGATCTGTTGGCTTTAGCCGACTGTCTTCAGGGAAATGTTGAGCGCCGGCTGGGCTGGCGCAAGAGAGAAGAGGACGAGGTGCATCAATGATTCAGATGCAGACCAACCTCGACGTGGCCGACAATTCTGGCGCACGCCGTGTCATGTGTATCAAGGTGCTCGGGGGCTCCAAGCGCCGCTACGCCACGATCGGCGACATCATCGTCGTCTCGATCAAGGAAGCGATTCCGCGTGGCAAGGTGAAGAAGGGCGACGTGATGAAGGCCGTCGTGGTGCGCGTCCGCAAGGACATCCGCCGCGCCGACGGTTCGGTCATCCGCTTCGACCGCAACGCCGCCGTGCTGATCAACAACCAGTCCGAGCCGGTCGGCACCCGTATCTTCGGGCCCGTGCCGCGCGAGCTGCGCGCCAAGAATCACATGAAGATCATTTCCCTCGCGCCGGAGGTGCTGTGATGGCTGCGAAGATCCGCAAGGGCGACAAGGTCGTCGTGCTGACCGGTCGCGACAAGGGTCGCACCGGCGAAGTGTTCGAGGTTCGCCCCGACGCCGGTACGGCGCTCGTGCGCGGCATCAACATGGTCAAGCGTCACCAGAAGCAGACGCAGGCCCAGGAGGGCGGCATCATCTCGAAAGAGGCGCCGATCCAACTGTCCAACATCGCGTATGTCGGCAAGGACGGAAAGCCGACCCGCGTCGGATTCAAGATTCTGGCGGACGGCAAGAAGGTCCGCATCGCCAAGAGCTCGGGAGCTGAGATCGATGGCTGAGGCTGCTTACACGCCGCGCCTGCGCGCGGAATACGATGCGAAGATCCGCACGGCGATGACCGAGAAGTTCGGTTACGAGAACGTCATGCAGGTTCCGCGCCTGGACAAGGTCGTGCTGAACATGGGCGTTGGCGATTCCGTCAACGATCGCAAGAAGGCCGAGACCGCCGCTGCCGAGCTGACCCAGATCGCCGGCCAGAAGGCGATCGTGACCTATTCGCGCATCGCGATCGCGACCTTCAAGCTGCGTGAGAACCAGCCGATCGGCTGCAAGGTCACGCTGCGCAAGGCTCGCATGTACGAGTTCATCGACCGCCTGGTCACGGTCGCGCTGCCGCGCGTCCGCGACTTCCGCGGCCTGAACCCGAAGAGCTTCGACGGCCGCGGCAACTACTCGCTCGGCATCAAGGAGCACATCATTTTCCCCGAGATCGACTTCGACAAGGTCACGGAAGCCCGCGGTATGGACATCACCGTCTGCACCACGGCCAAGACCGACGAAGAGGCGAGGGCCTTGTTGACCGCTTTCAATTTCCCGTTCCGGCAGTGAGACGCTGACCTAAAGCCTCTCAAACGCGGATACCCAGGAGCCAAGCATGGCAAAGAAGAGTTCAATCGAGAAGAACAACCGGCGCAAGCGGATGGTGAAGAACGCCGCCCCGAAGCGCGAGCGGTTGAAGGCGATCATCGCCGACAAGACGTTGCCGATGGAGGAGCGGTTCGCCGCGACCCTGAAGCTCGCCGAGATGCCGCGCAATTCGTCGGCGACCCGCGTGCGTCTTCGTTGCGAGCTGTCGGGCCGTCCGCGCTCGAACTACCGCAAGAACAAGCTGTCCCGTATCGCGCTGCGCGAACTTGGCTCCAAGGGCATGGTCCCGGGCCTCGTGAAGTCGAGCTGGTAAGGAGGGTCGTTTAGATGTCTACGCACGATCCAATCAGCGATCTGATCACCCGCATCCGCAACGCGCAGATGCGCTCCAAGACCAAGGTCTCCACGCCGGGCTCGCGGATGCGCGAGAACGTGCTCGAGGTGCTCAAGAGCGAGGGCTACATCCGCGGCTATGCCACGGTCGAGCACTCCTCGGGCCGCAGCGAGATCGAGATCGAGCTGAAGTATTTCGACGGCGAGCCCGTCATCCGCGAGATCGAACGTGTTTCCAAGCCCGGGCGTCGTGTTTACGCCTCGGTGAAGAACCTGCCGCGGGTCAACAACGGGCTCGGCATTTCGGTGTTGTCGACGCCGAAGGGGATCATGGCCGACCACAGCGCGCGCGACGCGAATGTGGGCGGTGAAGTCCTCTTCACGGTGTTCTGAGAAGGATTTTTGATCCATGTCACGTGTTGGCAAAAGGCCTGTGGCGGTTCCGTCGGGTGTTACCGCGACCGTCGACGGGCAGACCGTCAAGATGAAGGGGCCCAAGGGCCAGCTTCAGTTCGTCGTCCATGACGACGTCGAGGTGAAGCTCGAGAGCGGCCAGATCAAGGTCAAGCCGCGGCTCGAGACCAACCGCGCCCGGGCGCTGTATGGTACCGCTCGCGCCCAGGTCGCGAATCTGGTCGAAGGCGTCACCAAGGGCTTCGAGAAGAAGCTCGAGATCACCGGCGTCGGCTACCGCGCCGCGATGCAGGGCAAGAACCTGCAGCTCGCGCTCGGCTACAGCCACGACGTGATCTACACGATCCCCGAAGGGATCACGATCACGGTGCCGAAGCCGACCGAAATCACGGTGACGGGCAGCGACATTCAACGCGTCGGCCAGGTCGCGGCCGAAATCCGCTCATACCGCCCGCCGGAGCCCTACAAGGGCAAGGGCGTGAAGTATGTTGGCGAATTCATCTTCCGCAAGGAAGGCAAGAAGAAGTAACGGAGCCGGTCATGTCGAAAGCCAAGGTTACGAATGCCCGGCGCAAGCGGAGTGTGCGGCTGAAGCTGCGCCGCTCCGGTGGTGGCCGTCCGCGTCTGTCGGTGTTCCGCTCGTCCAAGCACATCTACGCCCAGGTCATCGACGATCTGAAGGGCGAGACGCTGGCCTCTGCCTCCTCGCTCGAGAAGTCGATGCGCGACGGCGGCAAGACCGGCGCCGACATCGATGCGGCGAAGGCGGTCGGCAAGCTGCTGGCCGAGCGCGCCGCCGAGAAGGGCGTCAAGGAAGTCGTGTTCGATCGCGGCAGCTACCTCTATCACGGGCGCGTCAAGGCTCTTGCCGATGCGGCGCGTGAGAGCGGGCTGAGCTTCTAACAGAATTTGAGGATTGAGGCGTAAGCCTCTGAAGGATTGGAAAAATGGCAGAACGCGAACAACGTGGTGGACGCGATCAACGCGGCGGCGGACGCGAACGCAAGGAGCGCGAGGAGCGCGACAGCGAGTTCGTCGACAAGCTCGTCCACATCAACCGCGTGGCCAAGGTCGTCAAGGGCGGCAAGCGCTTCGGTTTCGCAGCGCTGGTCGTGATCGGCGACCAGAAGGGCCGCGCCGGCTTCGGTCATGGCAAGGCGCGCGAAGTGCCTGAGGCGATCCGCAAGGCAACCGAGTCCGCCAAGCGCAACCTGACCCGCGTGTCGCTGCGCGAGGGCCGCACGCTGCATCACGACATCGCCGGCCGTCATGGCGCGGGCCGTGTCTACCTGCGTGCCGCTCCGGCCGGTACCGGCATCATCGCCGGCGGCCCGATGCGCGCCGTGTTCGAGACGCTCGGCGTCCAGGACGTGGTGGCGAAGTCGATCGGCTCTTCGAACCCGTACAACATGGTGCGCGCGACCTTCGACGCGCTGAAGCACCAGGATTCGCCGCGTTCGGTCGCAGCCCGCCGCAATATCAAGGTGTCCACCCTCCAGTCGCGCCGTATCGGCGGCGATGCCGAGGCGGCTGCCGACTAACGGAAGCTTTTCGGAGTAGATCAAATGGCCAAGGCCGCAAAGACGATCAAGCTCGAGCAGACCGGCAGCGCGATCCGCCGCCATCACTCGCAGCGTTCGACGCTGATCGGGCTCAAGCTCAACAAGATCGGCCGCACCAGCGAACTGCCGGACACTCCGGCCGTGCGCGGCATGATCGAGAAGGTTCACCATCTCGTCCGCATCGTCGACGAGAAGTAAGCAAAGGCGCATGATCCCGAAAAACGGGTGCCGGTTTTCGGTGAAGATCATGCGCAAGACACAAGGAGAAGGGCGATGAAGCTCAGCGATATCGCCGACAACGCCGGCTCGCGCAAAAAGCGTATGCGCGTCGGCCGCGGCATCGGTTCGGGCAAGGGCAAGCAGTCGGGCCGCGGCGGCAAGGGCCAGACCGCGCGTTCGGGCGTGCGCATCAAGGGTTTCGAAGGCGGCCAGATGCCGATGCATCGCCGTCTGCCCAAGCGCGGCTTCAACAACATCTTCCGCGTCGAGTTCGCCGAGATCAATCTCGACCGGCTCCAGGAAGCGGTCGATGCCAAGAAGATCGACGCCGGCAGCGTCGTGAACGTCGAGGCCCTGGTGAAGGGCGGCGTGCTGCGCCGCGCCAAGGGCGGCCTGCGGCTGCTCGGCCGTGGCGAGCTCAAGTCCAAGCTCAACATCGAGGTGCACGGCGCCACCAAGACCGCGATTGCCGCGGTCGAGAAGGCGGGCGGCTCGGTGAAGATCCTCGCCCCTGCCAAGGAAGAAGGCGAGGCGGCGTAACAACTGCGTCATTGGCCCGCGGCTCGCGGGCCTTTACGCATGCGGGACGTGGACTTATCGATGCCGAGCCCCAGATAATGTCCGGCGTCCGCTAAAGTAGCCCGGCCGCGGGCATGACGGCGCAACAGGCGGCGGGAGAAAGTCCAAGATGGCCTCAGCAGCGGAACAACTGGCAGCCAACCTCAATTTCGGTGCGTTTGCCAAGGCTGACGAACTGAAGAAGCGCATCTGGTTCACCCTGGGCGCGCTGCTCGTTTATCGGCTGGGGACCTACATCCCGTTGCCGGGCATCGATCCCAACATTTGGGAGCAGGTGTTCCGCTCCCAGGCGGGCGGCATCCTCGGCATGTTCAACATGTTCGCCGGCGGCGGCATCCACCGCATGGCGATCTTCGCGCTGAACATCATGCCGTACATCTCGGCCTCGATCATCATCCAGCTCCTGACCACCGTCTCGCCGCAGCTCGAGGCGCTGAAGAAGGAAGGCGAGGCCGGCCGCAAGACGCTGAACCAGTACACCCGCTATCTGACCGTCATCCTGGCGGCGTTCCAGTCCTACGGCATCGCGGTGGGCCTTGAGGGGGCCGGCAACGTCGTCAGCGACCCCGGCATGTTCTTCCGCCTGTCCACGGCGATCACACTGACCGGCGGCACCATGTTCCTGATGTGGCTGGGCGAGCAGATCACCTCGCGCGGCATCGGCAACGGCATCTCGCTGATCATTCTCTCCGGCATCGTCGCCGAGCTGCCCGCGGCGCTCGCCAACATGCTCGAGCTCGGCCGTCAGGGTGCGATGTCGACCGGCCTGATCCTGGTCGTCATCATCATGGCGGTCGCCGTGATCGCCTTCATCGTGTTCATGGAGCGCGCGCAGCGCCGCCTGCTGATCCAGTATCCGAAGCGCCAGGTCGGCAACAAGATGTTCGAGGGTCAGTCCTCGCATCTGCCGCTCAAGCTCAACACCTCGGGCGTGATTCCGCCGATCTTCGCGTCTTCGCTCTTGTTGCTGCCGACCACGGTTGCGAACTTCAATGCGGGCAGCGGGCCGGAATGGTTCCAGTGGATCACCACCCAGCTCGGCCACGGCCGTCCGCTGTTCCTGATCATGTATCTCGCGCTAATCGTGTTCTTCGCGTTCTTCTACACCGCGATCGTGTTCAACCCGACCGAGACCGCGGACAATCTGAAGAAGCACGGCGGCTTCATTCCGGGCATTCGCCCCGGCGAGCGCACCGCGGAATACATCGACTACGTGCTGTCGCGCATCACCGTGCTCGGCGCGATCTATCTGGCGATCGTCTGCTTGATCCCCGAGATCCTGATCTCCTACGCCTCGGTGCCGTTCTACTTCGGCGGTACCTCGCTGCTGATCGTGGTCAGCGTGACCATGGACACGGTGGCGCAGGTGCAGGGCTATCTGCTGGCCCATCAGTACGAGGGCCTGATCCGGAAGTCGAAGTTGCGGGGCCGCCGCCGCTAAGCGCGGCGTCCTCTGAAGGCGGCGCGACTGCGCCGCCGATTCGCCCGCGCGAGAGCAACGCGCGGCGCCCGCAGAGACGACCAGCCAGCCGTTCGATCGCATCGGCGGAGCTGCTCTCAGCGCGATGCAATCCCTGATTTCAAAGGCCTTCTTGGCGACCGGGTATTCGCTCCCCTATGATATGGGTAGCGGTGCGGCGCCGATTATGGTTTGCACTGTTCTTGATCTTCAAACACAGGTGCGCGACGTATCGCTCACCAATCCGGGGGGCGTACGCCGATGAGAATTATACTTCTGGGACCGCCGGGGTCGGGCAAAGGGACCCAGGCGCAGCTGCTGGTGGAGCGCTATGGTATCGTCCAGCTCTCGACCGGCGAGATGCTGCGTGCGGCCGTGGCGGCGGGAACGCCGGTCGGTCTGAAGGCCAAGGAGATCATGGCCAGCGGCGGCCTCGTACCCGACGACGTCGTGGTCGGAATCATCTCCGACCGGATCGACCAGCCGGACGCCAAGAACGGTTTCATCCTCGACGGTTTCCCGCGCACCGTGCCGCAGGCCGAGGCGCTCGATGAGCTGCTGAGGCAGAAGCACCTCAAGCTCGATGCAGTGATCGAGCTCCGCGTCAACGAAAGCGCGCTGCTGAGTCGCGTCGAGACCCGAGTCGCCCAGATGCGGGAGCGCGGTGAGGAGGTTCGCCTCGACGACACCCCCGAGGTCCTGACCAAGCGGCTTGCCAGCTACCGCAGCCAGACGGAGCCGCTGATTCACTACTATTCCGAGCGGCGGAAGCTCTCGACCATCGATGGCATGATGGCCATCGACGAGGTCACCCGTGCGGTTCACCGCCAGCTCCTGGCGCTCGGGGCAGTCGAGCCCAAGACGCATGGCAAGGGAACTGCCAAGGGAACTTCCAAGAGCGCGGCCAAGGCAGCGCCGGCCAAGAAGGGGGCGGCCAAGGCCAAAACAGCCAAGAAGTCGGCGAAAACGGCCAAAAAACCCGCCAAATCCGCTAAAAAGGCGGCCAAGAAGGCCGCGAAGGGCGCCAAGAAGGCGGTCAAGAAGACCGCGAAGAAGACGGTAAAGAAGGCTGCCAAAAAGACCGCCGGGAAGGCTGTCAAAAAGGGTGCCAAAAAGGCCGCAAAAAAGGTCACGAAAAAGCGAGCCAAGCGCTAGCGGCGGTTGACGAAAGCCCCCGGAATCCCTTAATAAGCCCCGCATCCAAGTCGGATAGTTTCAGACGATGCCGGGCCCCAGGAAGACCGGGGGTGGGCGTCGTGTTCGCGTTTGTGAACACCTGCCCGAGAACACAAGCACTTAAAGCCTGGTCCTGACGAGGACCGGCAACAGGAGAGAAGGCCGTGGCCCGTATTGCCGGCGTGAACATTCCCACCAACAAGCGCGTGCTGATCGCGCTCCAGTACATCCATGGCATCGGTCAGAAGATCGCCGGTGAGATTCTGGAGAAGGTGAAGATCCCGGTGGATCGTCGCGTCAGTCAGCTCAGCGACGCCGAAGTGCTTCAGATCCGCGAAGTCATCGACCGCGACTATCTCGTCGAGGGTGACCTGCGTCGTGAGGTCGGCATCAACATCAAGCGTCTGATGGACCTCGGCTGCTATCGCGGCCTGCGTCATCGTCGCGGTCTGCCGGTGCGCGGTCAGCGTACCCACACCAATGCGCGGACGCGCAAGGGCCCGGCCAAGGCCATCGCCGGCAAGAAGAAGTAAGTTTTCGCATCCAATCGCGGCGTGTGGCGAACCGGGGATAACCCGTTCGCCACGCGCCTTTCGTTCCACAGGTGTAGCCGCTGGCACTACGGCGGCGTTTGAGATCTCCAGGAAAGGTACTCAATGGGCAAGGAAGCCACCCGCGTTCGCCGTCGTGAACGCAAGAACATCGCCTCCGGCGTTGCGCACGTGAACTCGTCGTTCAACAACACGACCATCACCATCACCGACGCGCAGGGCAACACGATTGCCTGGTCTTCCGCCGGCACGATGGGCTTCAAGGGCTCGCGCAAGTCGACCCCGTACGCGGCGCAGGTTGCCGCCGAGGACGTGTCGAAGAAGGCGCAGGAGCACGGCATGCGCACGCTGGAAGTCGAAGTCGCCGGTCCCGGTTCGGGCCGCGAATCGGCGCTGCGCGCGCTCCAGGCCGCCGGCTTCACCGTCACCTCGATCCGCGACGTGACCACGATCCCGCACAACGGTTGCCGTCCCCGCAAGCGTCGGCGCGTTTGATACGAGGTTGCGGGTGCATCGGCGCCCGCAATGACTTTTGCAAGAAGCCGCAGGTGCGACCTGCGGCCTTTCTCCAACGCCAGTGTCTGCAACGGCAGTTCGACTGGCCTGTATGGGTGAAACAGTGACGATCCAGAAAAATTGGCAAGAACTGATTCGGCCGAACAAGCTCCAGGTCACGCCCGGCAGCGATCCGGCCCGTTTCGCGACCATCGTCGCCGAGCCGCTCGAGCGCGGCTTCGGCCAGACCCTCGGCAACGCGCTGCGCCGAATCCTGCTCTCCTCGCTCCAGGGCGCGGCGGTGCAGTCGGTGCACATCGACGGCGTGCTGCACGAGTTCTCCTCGATCGCTGGCGTCCGTGAGGACGTCACCGACATCGTGCTCAACATCAAGGACATCTCGATCAAGATGCAGGGCGAAGGCCCCAAGCGCATGGTCGTGAAGAAGCAGGGCCCGGGCGTCGTCACCGCCGGCGACATCCAGACCGTCGGCGACGTCGTCGTGCTCAATCCGGACCTCCAGATCTGCACGCTCGACGAGGGCGCGGAGATCCGCATGGAGTTCACCGTCGCGACCGGCAAGGGCTATGTGCCCGCCGAGCGCAACCGTCCCGAGGATGCGCCGATCGGCCTGATCCCGGTCGACAGCCTGTACTCGCCGGTCCGCAAGGTCTCCTACAAGGTCGAGAACACCCGCGAGGGCCAGATCCTCGACTACGACAAGCTGACCATGACGATCGAGACCAACGGCGCGATCTCGCCGGATGACTCGGTGGCTTACGCCGCCCGCATCCTCCAGGATCAGCTCAACGTGTTCGTCAACTTCGAAGAGCCGCGCAAGGAAGTCGCCCAGGAGATCATCCCGGACCTCGCCTTCAACCCGGCCTTCCTCAAGAAGGTGGACGAGCTCGAGCTGTCGGTGCGTTCGGCCAACTGCTTGAAGAACGACAACATCGTCTACATCGGCGATCTCGTGCAGAAGAGCGAGGCGGAAATGCTCCGCACCCCGAACTTCGGCCGCAAGTCGCTGAACGAGATCAAGGAAGTGCTGGCTCAGATGGGTCTGCATCTCGGCATGGAAGTGCCGGGCTGGCCGCCGGAGAACATCGACGAGCTCGCCAAGCGCTTCGAGGATCACTACTGAGATTCGTCGTTCCGGGGTGATGCGACGGGACCGCGCAACCGCGGCCCTGGAGCATCGAACCCGGAACCTCGAGATTCCGGGTTCGGCTCTGCGAGCCATCCCGGAATGACTGACTGGGCGAACGCAGGCAGCCCACCTGAGCAACATGTCCGACGAACCGTCGCGGCAGTTTTAACGTAAGGAATAGTTACATGCGTCACGGCAAGGTTCATCGGAAGCTCAACCGCACGGCCGAGCACCGCAGGGCGATGTTCGCCAACATGGCGGCCGCGCTGATCAAGCACGAGCAGATCGTCACCACGCTGCCGAAGGCCAAGGAGCTCCGTCCGATCGTCGAGAAGCTCGTCACCCTCGGCAAGAAGGGCGGGCTGGCCATGCGCCGCCAGGCGATCTCCGAGATGCGCGACAAGGATCAGGTCAAGAAGCTCTTCGACGTGCTCGCGACCCGCTACAAGGACCGCCAGGGCGGCTACACCCGCATCATCAAGGCCGGCTTCCGCTACGGCGACAACGCCGCGATGGCCGTGATCGAGTTCGTCGATCGCGACGTCGATGCCAAGGGCCAGGACTCCGGTCCGGTGCAGGAGAAGGAAGCCGAGGCGGCGTAAGCCGTTTCAGCAGGTACGGAATTGAAAGCGGCGCCCTCGGGCGCCGCTTTTGTTTTTGGGGCTCGCGAAGATCAGCGCGACTATTCTTCCTTGATCCCCGCCCTTTGCGCGATCTCCTTCATCTCGGCGGTCTCCTTGCCGATGGCTCCTGCCCAATCGCTGTAGCGCATGAAGCCCGGTTCGAAGCCGACCGTGGTGAAGCGCTCGATGACGGAAGGGCTGTTGACGATCTCCTCCAGCGCCGCCGTCAGCTTGTCGTGAACGGCCGGCGGCAGCCCCTTGGGCGCGACGACCGCGCCCCAGGACGCGAAGTCGATGCCGGTGTAGCCGAGCTCGGCAAGCGTCGGCACGTCGGGCAGGTAGGGCGTGCGCTTGCCGGAGAACACCGCGAGCACCTTGACGGTACCCGCCTCGATCTGCGGCTTCACGGCGATCACGGTGTCGACGTGGTACTGGATGTGCTTGCCGATGAGGTCGTTCATCGCCGGTGCGCTGCCCTTGTAGGGCAGGTGGACCATCTTGACCCCGGCACTCGACTTGAACAGCTCGCCGGCGAAATGCGAGACGGTCGCGACGCCGAAGGATGCGAGCGACAGCTTGTCGGGATTGGCCTTCGCCTTGGCGACGAGCGAAGCGACGTCCTTGACGGGATTGTCCTTGTAAGTGACGAGCGCCAGCGTGATCTTGCCGACTTGGCCGAGCGGCTCGAAATCCTTGGCCGCGTCGTAAGGCACGCTTTCCTTCACGGCTGCCGGCAGCGTGAAGCTCGAGTTCGAGCTGAAGAACAGGGTGTAGCCGTCAGGCGCCGAACGTGCGACTTCCTTGGCCGCGATCGTGGTGCCGCCCCCGGGACGGTTCATGATGATCACGGGCTTGCCGAGCCGCGTCTCCAGCTCGCCGCCGATGATGCGCGCGACCACGTCGGAGGCGCCGCCCGGCGGGAAGGGGACGATCAATTGCAAAGATTTCTCCGGATAGACCGTTTGAGCCGGCGCGAGCGAATTGCCGCCCATCAAGCCGACCAGTCCGAGAAAAATCGTGAGAGCCGTCCGCTTCATCGCATAGTTCTTCCGTGTTCACATGAGACGCCGTGCCGCTTAGCAATAATCGTTCCAGCCGCGGCTCAGGCGGGGTGTCTACGTTGTCGCAGGAAAAGTGCTCTGCGTCTCACTGATTGGTGAGCGCCGATTGCGGCCCGATCCGCCGCGTCCGATATTCCCATCATCGATCTGATGGAGATACTACATGAATATCGACCTTTCCGGAAAAACTGCACTGGTGACCGGCTCGACCGCTGGCATCGGCCACGCCATTGCCAGAGGTCTCGCCGCCTCCGGTGCGAGCGTCGTGATCAACGGGCGCGGCCAGGACAAGGTCGACGCCGCCGTGCGCAAGCTGGAAGCGGCGGGTGGCAAGGTGCGCGGCATCGCCGCCGACGTCTCGACGGCGGCGGGCTGCAAGGCGCTTGTGTCCGAGCTGCCCGAGGTCGACATCCTCATCAACAATGCCGGGATCTTCGAGCCGAAGGACTTTTTCGATATCCCGGACGAGGACTGGAGCCGCTTCTTCGAGGTCAACGTCATGAGCGGCGTGCGGCTGTCGCGCGCATACCTGAAGGGCATGCTCAAGCGCAACTGGGGTCGCATCGTCTTCATCTCCTCGGAATCCGGCCTCAACATTCCCGTCGAGATGATTCACTACGGCATGAGCAAGACCGCCCAGCTCTCGGTCGCGCGCGGTCTGGCGCAGCTCACCCGCGGCACCGGCGTCACCGTCAATTCCGTGCTGCCGGGCCCGACCATGTCGGAGGGTGTCGAGACCTTCGTGAAGGATCTCGCGAAGCAAAACGGTCAGTCGGTGGATGAGGCCGCCGCCAATTTCGTCAAGCAGCATCGCCCGAGTTCGCTGATCCAGCGCTTCGCCAGCGTCGACGAGATCGCCAATATGGTGGTCTATGTTGCGTCGAAGGAAGCGTCCGCGACCAATGGCGCGGCGCTGCGGGCCGAGGGTGGTATCGTCAACACGATTGCCTGAGGCTGCGCACGTGCCGGCTTATGTGATCTCCGAGGTCGAGGTGCGCGATCAGACGATGATGGAAGCCTATCGCGCGCTTGCGGCGCAGACTATCGCGCAATATGGCGGCCGCTACCTCGCGCGCGGCGGTGCCGCCGACGTGGTGGAGGGCGGCCCGCCGCCCAAGACCATCATCATCGTGGAGTTTCCTACGATGGCCCGCGCGCGCGAATGGTACGCCTCAGTGGAATATGCCGAGGCGTTGAAGCTGCGGCAGACGGCGCTGGAGCGGCGGTTGATGTTCGTCGAGGGCATCGCTCCAGGAGCACAACTGCCGTAGGGTGGGCAAAGCGAAGCGTGCCCACTACCTTTCTGCGCCCGTTGCGTGATGGTGGGCACGGCGCAAGCGCGCTTTTGCCCACCCTAGGCAGCGGCGCTGTGCTCGCCTACCACCCCTCCAGCACGATCTTGCCGCGCGACTTGCCGCTCTCGAGCAGCGCATGCGCGCGCTTGAGGTTGGCCGCGTTGATCGAGCCGAAGGTCTGGTCGAGCGTGGTGCGCAACACGCCCTTGTCGATGAGGTCGGCGACGTCATTGAGCAGATGATGCTGCGCGATCATGTCAGGCGTCTGGAACGAGGAGCGCGTGAACATCGATTCCCAGTGCACCGAGATCGCCTTGCCCTTGAACGTGCTCATGGTGAACTCGGGCGGATCGTCGATCAGGCCGAACCGGCCTTGCGGCGCCATGAACTCGGCGATCGCCTTGTAGTGCTGATCGGTGAAGGTGAGGCTCGCCACCAGCGCCACCGGCGGCAGCTTGAGCTTCTCGATCTGCTCCTTCATCGGCTTGCCGTGGTCGATCACCGCATGTGCGCCGAGATCGAGACACCACTTTTGCGATTCCGGCCGCGTCGCCGTCGCGAGCACCGTGAGGCCCGTGAGGCGGCGGGCGAGCTGGATCAGGATCGAGCCGACGCCGCCGGCGCCGCCCGTGATCAGCAGCGTGCGCGGATCGACGCTCTTGCCCGGCACCGCGCCGAGGCGGTCGAACAGCAATTCCCACGCGGTGATGGAAGTGAGGGGGAGGGCGGCGGCCTGCGCGAACGACAGGCTCTTCGGCTTGTTGCCGACGATGCGTTCGTCGACCAGGTGGAATTCCGCATTGGTGCCCTGGCGCAGGATCGAGCCCGCGTAAAACACCTCGTCGCCCGGCTTGAACAGCGTGACCTCGGGCCCGACGGCGTCGACCACGCCGGCTGCGTCATAACCCAAGATCTTCGTCTCGCCCTCGGGCGGAGCGGCGCGCTTGCGCACCTTGTAGTCGACCGGATTGGCCGAGATCGCCTTCACGGCGACGCGTATGTCGCGCCCCTTGGGCTCGGGCTTTGCGGTCTCGAAATCGAACAGCGCGTCCTGATCCTCGATCGGAAGCGATTTCTTGTAGCCAACGGCCTTCATGGCTTGTCTCCATCAGATAGCGCGCAGCTTGTGACGTGCGCCCGGCCTGCTAACTGTCCCGCTGGCTCCGGTTTGGCAAGTACTGTAAATTCGGGGATATAGTCCCTGTTTGGATACTATTGGGAAAACACGCATGAAGCGGCGAGATTTTACCCGGCGTCCCGGCTGCTCGGTCGAGGCGACGCTGGACCTGATCGACGGCAAGTGGAAGGGCGTGATCCTCTACCACCTCCAGGACGGCACCCAGCGCTTCGGCGAACTGCGCCGCCGGATGCCCGGCATCACCCAGCGCATGCTGACAAAACAGCTTCGCGCGCTGGAGGAAGACAAGCTCGTCATCCGCAAGGTTTATGCGGAAGTACCGCCGCGGGTGGAGTATTGCCTCTCCGAACTCGGCGAGAGCCTCAGGCCCGTGATCGACATCCTGAAGGCGTGGGGCGAGAGCCATCAGCAACGGCTGTCCTGCGCGCCGGCGCCCGAGGCGGCGGAACCGGTCAAGAAGCCGAAGCGAGCAGCGTGAATGTCCGGGAGCGGACTGCGCCGCTCCCGGACAAGATTGCGTCAGAACGCAAACTGCGTGCGCATCGCGACCGCGTCGAACTTCGAGCCGACGTCGGCGGTCGAGACCGGCGAGGCTTGCTTCGACACCGTGCCATGCAGGTAGTCCAGCATGAAGCGGACATTGCCGTTGACGTACCAGTTGAGCGCGAGCGTGTAGACCGTCTGGCGTCCGCCGGCGATGCCGGCGGCAGTCGCGAGCTGATTATTCAGATCCATAGTGGAATAGCGGCCGGCGATCTCCCAGGCGCCCCAGCCACCGCCATCGAGCGAGAACGGATGATCGGGCTTCACGCCGCCATAGGAGGCGTTCGCTGGATTGTACTTGCGCGATTCCCCGGTCAAGACGTAGGCCGCTTCCGCGTAGCCGCCCTGGAATTTCAGGCTTGGCGCTCCGATTAACGGCACGCTGGTGTTCGCGTTGCGATCGATGTTGAACCAGTAGTATTCGCCCTGGAGGAACAGCGATCCATAGGTCGCGGCGGCTTCGACACCATAAACCTGCGCGCCCGCGACATTGGCAATCGCACCGGTCGAGATCAGTGTCGTAGGGTCAATTCGCAGCTCAGGCCGGTCGCTGAGCGTGAGCGTCTGCGTGTTGGCGGCCAGATTGCGCGGCGGCTGAATCAGCCACTGTGCGTCGCCGCCGAGATGCAGCGAATAATCCTTGCCGCTGACGAGCTGGCCCGCAACGCGGGCCGTCGCGCCGTACTGCTCGCTGGTGCCCGGAGGTGAGACGCTCGACGCTGAGTGAATCGCACCCGTGGTCGGACCCGTCACGTACGCGCCGGCCCAGAACACGTCGTTGTACCAGCGGGCGCCGACGGCAGAACGGAAATCGCCGGCGGCGATATTTTGCGCGATCACGCCGACCGAGGCGCGCTCCATGAAGGGAATGTCGTTGGAGCTCGAGGACTCATCGAGGGTCCAGGCAAGGTCCATGATGCCGGCCTCGATCGCCATCTTGCCGCCAAAAGGCTTCAGCCCGGTGTAGCTCACATACGCGTTCTCGATGCCGGATGTGCCACCGCCGGGCAGGAAGCCGACAGGAGTAGCGCCGGCGGCCCCCGTGCCGCCGAAGCCGTCAGCCGAACCGCCGAAGTCGTAGATCAGGGCAAAATTCCAGTCTTCGAGGAACTTGCCGACGACGCCGATGCGTGCGCGACGGACGTTCTCGCCGCTGTCGAGTTTCTGCGGCACGGTGCCTGCCGTATTGGGACGATAATCGTAGCCGCCGACATCCCAGTGCACGCGGCTCGTGATCGCGACGCAGTTCGCTCCGTCGGCCGTGCAGATGGTCGGCCGGTTGTTCGGCATCGTCACGACGACGCCGGAAGCCGGCGCCGGGCCCTTGAGCGGGATCGCCGCATTGGCATTGGCGACGACCGCTTTCGCCTCCGAGCGCGCTTCGGCTTTTGCTTCGGCCTTGGCTTCAGCCTTGGCTTTCGCCGTCGCTGCGGTGTTCGCTGCGGTCTGGCTCTGGAGCTTGTCGAGCTTCTGCTCGAGCATCTTCAGCTGCTGCTTCAGGAGTGCGATCTCCTGTTCGCTGTTGCTGGCCGATTGGGCCTGGGCTTGCGATGCCGCCAGCACGCCGGCGAGACCAATCGCCGTGGCTGCAATTCTTGTCCTGCTCACGTTACGCCTCCATCGTTTGACGAACTTCCCCAAGTCGCGAACGGAGAGCCTAGGAAGGATCGATGACTGCCCCGCGACGCTGCGTCCGGTTGCGTGGTTCCCACTGATGCAAATTCGCCGCAACCGAATCCGCCTTGCATCACCATGCAAGATGACGCGTATCATGCCAATCCGTAGCGCCGGGCAAATTGCCATTTCGCACACCGGGCCGGTATGCGGCGGGCGCCGGAAGGGGGGTGAATATTGCCATCCCGCGCCCTTCTATTGGGGGGCGAACGCGCCTATATTCCGGCGTCTTTTCCAAGAGGTAGGAATGTTTCGATCGACCTGGACCGCCGTCGTCACGGCATTGTGCATAGGCTTTTCGACCCACTTCAATCCGGCAGCGGCGCAGGACCGTCGGGCCCCGTCGTCGCCGGCCGAGCTGCGGCTGTCCTATGCGCCGATCGTGCAGCGGGTGCAGCCGGCGGTCGTCAACGTCTATGCCGCCAAGGTGGTGCAGAACCGCAATCCGCTGCTGGATGATCCCATCTTCCGCCGCTTCTTCGGCGTGCCCGGCCAGCAGCCCGAGCAGATGCAGCGCTCGCTCGGCTCCGGCGTCATCGTCGATGCGTCGGGCCTCGTCGTCACCAATGTCCACGTCATCGAGGGCGCGGACCAGGTCAAGGTGTCGCT
The DNA here is from genome assembly GCF_054062495.1 of Bradyrhizobium sp. USDA 3311. NCBI lineage: Bacteria > Pseudomonadati > Pseudomonadota > Alphaproteobacteria > Hyphomicrobiales > Nitrobacteraceae > Bradyrhizobium > Bradyrhizobium sp. USDA 3311. Next base: position 5,163,617 of record NZ_JBSSFI010000001.1, read on the forward strand.
GTCGGACAAGCGCGAGTTCGAGGCCGAGATCCTGCTGAAGGATCCCCGCACCGATCTCGCCGTGTTGCGCCTGAAGGACACCAAGGAGAAATTTCCAACGCTCGACTTCACCAATTCCGACGAGCTGCTGGTCGGCGACGTCGTGCTCGCGATCGGCAACCCCTTCGGCGTCGGCCAGACCGTGACCCACGGCATCATCTCGGCGCTGGCGCGCACGCAGGTCGGCATCACCGACTACCAGTTCTTCATCCAGACCGATGCGGCGATCAATCCCGGCAATTCCGGCGGTGCACTGGTTGACATGAGCGGCAAGCTTGCCGGCATCAACACCGCGATCTATTCGCGCTCCGGCGGCTCGCAGGGCATCGGCTTTGCGATCCCCGCCAACATGGTGCGCGTGGTCGTCGCCTCCGCCAAGGGCGGCGGCAAGGCGGTGAAGCGTCCCTGGCTCGGCGCGAAGTTGCAGGCGGTGACGCCCGAGATCGCCGAAAGCCTCGGCTTGCGTTCGCCGACCGGTGCGCTGGTCGCGAGTGTGGTCTCGAACGGTCCCGCAGCGAAGGCCGGCCTGAAATCCTCCGATCTCATCACCGGGATCGACGGCCAGACCGTGGATGATCCCAATGCCTTCGACTACCGTTTCGCGACGCGTCCGCTCGGCGGTTCCGCGCAGATCGACGTGCAGCGCGGCGGCAAGCCGCTCAAGCTCGCGATCGCGCTGGAGACCGCACCCGACGCCGGCCGCAACGAGCTCGTCATCACTGCGCGTTCGCCGTTCCAGGGTGCGAAGGTCTCGACCATCACGCCGGCGGTTGCCGACGAGCTGCATCTGGACGCCGACACCGAGGGCGTCGTGATCGCCGATCTCGGCGGCGACAGCGCGGCCGCGAATGTCGGCTTCCAGAAGGGCGACATCATCCTGGCTGTCAACAATCAGAAGATCAGCAAGACCGGCGATCTCGAAAAGGCTGCGGGTGAGCGCCCGCGGATCTGGCGCATCACGCTGGTGCGCGGCGGGCAGCAGATCAACGTCACGCTGGGCGGATGAGTCCGAAGCGACCACAGGAGACGCCAACTCTCTTTGCCGCGGCGGGGCTCGATCACGAGGCTCCGCATCCGCTGCCGGACCGGCTGCGCCCGCGCGCGTTGTCGGAGGTCGTAGGCCAGGATCACATCCTCGGCCCCGACGGCGCGCTGACGCGCATGCTGGAGACGCGCACGCTCGGCTCGCTGGTGTTCTGGGGTCCGCCCGGCACCGGCAAGACCACGGTGGCGCGGCTGCTGGCGGACGCGACCGACCTGCATTTCGAGCAGATCTCCGCCGTGTTCTCCGGCGTCGCCGATTTGAAGAAGGCATTCGACGCCGCGCGTGCCCGCCGCGAGATGGGCAAGGGCACGCTGTTGTTCGTCGACGAGGTGCATCGCTTCAACCGCGCCCAGCAGGATTCGTTTCTGCCTGTCATGGAAGACGGCACGGTGGTGATGGTCGGTGCCACCACCGAGAATCCGTCCTTCGAGCTCAACGCCGCGCTTCTGTCGCGCGCGCGCGTGCTGGTGTTTCGCTCGCTCGACGCCGCCGCGATCGAGAAGCTGTTTGCGCATGCCGAGGAGGTCGAGGGCATGAAGCTGCCGCTCGATGCGGAGGCGCGCGCGGTGCTGGTGCGCATGGCCGACGGCGATGGAAGGGCCTCGCTGACGCTTGCCGAAGAGGTTTGGCGCTCTGCACGGGCTGACGAGATTTTCAATGCCGCGCAGTTGCAGGACATCCTGCAGCGCCGCGCCCCGATCTATGACAAGTCGGCCGACGGCCATTACAACCTGATCTCGGCGCTGCATAAGTCGGTGCGCGGCTCCGATCCCGACGCTGCGCTGTATTATCTCGCGCGCATGCTCGATGCCGGCGAGGACCCGCTGTTCCTGGCCCGCCGCGTCGTGCGCATGGCGGTCGAGGACATCGGGCTTGCCGATCCGCAGGCGCTCGTCATCGCCAATGCCGCCAAGGACGCCTTCGACTTCCTCGGCCATCCCGAAGGCGAGCTCGCCATCGCGCAAGCGGTGGTCTACCTCGCCACTGCGCCGAAATCGAACGCGGTCTACACCGCCTTCGGGGCCGCCATGCAGACCGCAAAGCAGGCCGGCTCGCTGCTGCCGCCAAAGCACATCCTCAATTCCCCGACCAAGCTGATGAAGTCGGAAGGCTACGGCGCAGCCTACGAATACGACCACGACGCCCCCGACGCCTTCTCCGGCCAGGATTATTTCCCGGAAGCCCTGGGCCGCCAGACCTTCTACGATCCGCCCGAGCGCGGTTTCGAGCGGGAGATCCGGAAGCGGCTGGATTACTGGGCCAAGCTGCGGAAGGAGCGGGGCGGCTCGCGCTAGAAACGGCCATTTCGCCGTGACGGGAGCCGGCTTTTAGGGTACGCAGGCAGCCATGAGCCGCCGCATCAAGAGAATGAATCCAAAGCCCCGTTCGCGTGACGAGCGCGACGATTCGCGTCCGTTCAAGGCGCGCACCGCAAAGAAAGCGGGACCGCGGCCGGGTGGCAAGCCGGGGACGAAGCCGCCGCGCTTTGCGGGCGAGCGCGCCGAGCGGCGGCCGCCCAAGGCTGCTGCACAGGAAAGGCCTGCGCCCGAAAAGCCGGTCGAGGCGCTGCTGCCGACCAAGGTGCAGACCGTCACCGTGACCGCCGACGAGAACAACATGCGGGTCGATCGCTTCCTCGAGGCGCGCTTTCCCGGCCTGTCGTTCTCCCACATCCAGCGCGTCGTCCGCAAAGGTGAGCTCCGCGTCGACGGCAAGCGCGTCGACAGCAAGGACCGGCTGGAGGAGGGGCAGAGCGTCCGCATCCCGCCGCTGAAGCTCGACGCGCCCAAGGCCGTCGGCGAGCTCTCGGAGGCTGCGCAGAAGACGCTCAAGGCGCTGCAGGAGATGACGATCTACGAGGACGACGACGTCCTCGTGCTTAACAAGCCGTTTGGGCTTGCGGTGCAGGGCGGCTCCGGCACGACGCGGCACATCGACCAGATGCTGGAGGTGATGCGCGACTCCAAGGGGCAGAAGCCGCGGCTTGTGCACCGGATCGACAAGGACACGTCGGGCTGCCTCCTGATCGCGAAGACCCGTTTCGCTGCTTCGCACCTGACCGGCGCGTTCCGCTCGCGGTCGGCGCGAAAGGTCTATTGGGCGCTGGTGCCGGGGCTGCCGAAGCCGAAGCAGGGCCGCATCTCGACCTTTCTCGCGAAAGAGGAGAGCGAGGACGACACCATCATGCGCATCGCCCAGCACGGCGATGAGGGCGCGAGCCACGCGGTGACCTATTACGCCGTGGTCGAGACCGCCGGCAACAAGCTGACCTGGGTGTCGCTGAAGCCGGTGACGGGCCGCACCCACCAGCTCCGCGCACATATGGAGCATATCGGCCATCCCATCGTCGGCGATCCCAAATATTTCAGCATCGAGAACTGGCAGCTGCCAGGCGGCCTGCAAAACCGGCTGCATCTGCTGGCGCGCCGCATCGTCATTCCGCATCCGCGCGGCGGCGTGATCGACGCCACCGCCCCGCTGCCGCCGCACATGCAACAGTCGTGGAATCTGCTCGGGCTCGATGCAAGCCGGTTTGATCCGATCGAGAACGCGCCTGAGGAATAGTGAATCCGTAGGCTAGGGAGTTTCCGCGACGTCGTCCTGGCGAAAGCCAGGACCCATTACCCAAGGGAGGGGTTTGGCGAAGACTCCTCGTTTGGTATTCCGACCTCTCGCGATCGATAGATCACGCGGTATGGGTCCTGGCCTTCGCCAGGACGACATCAGGTGTTTGGTAAGCGGCTTACCCCCTCAATTCCGGAACTGTTCCAGAAACATCCGCAAGCTGTCGTGCGAGCTCTCGACATCGGTGATCAGCCAGCCCTCGGGTCCGTTGACGAGGATGAAGTTCAGCGTCACCCGGCGGCCGTGATTGTCGAAATTCGCCGCGACATAGGTCTTGTCGTATTGCCTGCGGGCCACCGCGATCGCGACCGGGCCGAGCTTCCAGCTCGGGCTCTGCACCAGGAAATCATAGGGCTCGGCCCTCGGCGTGCTCCAGGCCTTGCGCAGCGGGAAATCGAAGAACTGCCGGGCGGTGGCGCCATCCCGCGGCAGGCCTTTTGACAGTTCCGGCGCGCCCTGGCCGTAATGGGCGTAGACATTGCGAACCAGCGATTCCGGGCTACGAAAGCCTGCCTCCGCCGCGGCCAGTCCAAGTCCCGCATATAGGGCGACAATGCCCGTAAGTTCCCTCATGCCCGCCGCTCGCTTTATCGGCCACAGGTCTTAGCTTAAAAGCCTAGCATCCAGCCGCGGAGACCGAAAACCCAAGATGCGTGAATTGTTCGATGAAGCTGCGGGCCAGCCTCCGCGCGATCCGCGGGAATCGGCCCGCCAGTCCGCGCGCACGCCGCAGCGCAAGCGCTTCTACAAGGAGGCCGGCGTCGCCGAGGCCGAAGGCGGCTTCGCCATCACACTCGACGGCAGGCCGATCCGCACGCCGTCCGGCCGCCAGGTCGTGATCCCCTCGCGCGCGCTGGCCGATGCGGTCGCCGCCGAATGGGCGGCCCAGGGCGAGACGATCGATCCCGTGACCATGCCGCTGACGCGGATCGCCAACAGCGTGGTCGAGGGCGTGGTCGACCGCGTCGAGCTCGTCAGCGACGACCTTGCGAAATATTTCGAGTCCGACCTGCTGTTCTATCGCGCCGGCCATCCCGAGGCGCTCGTGGCCCGCGAGGCCACGCATTGGGACCCCGTGCTGTTCTGGGCCGCGGAGTCGCTGGGCGCGCATTTCATCCTGTCCGAGGGCATCATGCATGTGAAGCAGCCGGACGAGGCCATTCGGGCCGCCCGCGCGGCACTGCCCGGGGATGCCTGGTCGGTCGCGGCGCTCCATGTGGTGACGACCCTGACTGGCTCGGCGTTGCTGGCGCTGGCCCTGGCCCATGGCGTGCGCGGGGCCGACCAGGTCTGGGTCGCCGCCCATGTCGACGAGGACTGGAACACCGACCAATGGGGCGTGGACGAGGAAGCCGCGGCACGCCGGGCCGCCCGCGCGCGGGATTTCGAGGCTGCCGTGGCGGTTCTAGACGCGGTGAAGGTGCCTGCGGTCAAAGGTCCTTAACGAGAGGTTTACGAGGGCGGCCTTAGGGTGGGACCAGCGTTTCCTGGGCCCCCGAGATGCCGACGCCGATAAGCTCGATCGTTCCCGTCAGTGCTGCCAGCCCCGTGGCTGATGCGGCGACGCCCGATCTCGTGCTTCAGGCCGGCAGCGTCGTCGACGCCAGAGTGGTCAGCGTGCTCGCCGACAATCTGGTGCGGATCGCGATCGCAAACCTCTCCCTCGACGTGATGTCGGAAGTCGCGCTGTCGCCTGGACAAAATCTTCAGCTCGCGGTGTCGCAGAACGACGGCACGATCCGGCTCGCCGTCGTCAACGGGGCAGGCGAGGCAACTGCCGATCAGATCACGCTGACGCCGGCCGCGGCTTCGCTGGTAGAGAGCCCGCCGCTCGCGCCGTCCGCAAGCGCCGCCCGCAACACCTTGACGCCATCGGAGCAGGTTGCTGTCACAATGGCTTCGGCGGAGGCCGCGAGCAAGCAGGGCAGCCAGGCGCCGCTGTTCGCCAATCTCGCCTCCGTCGTGGCCGGCAGCGATCTGCCGGCGGGATTGAAGCAGGCGGTGCTCGACGTGCTGGCGCAGCAGACGCCGCTCAATACTCAGCTCGATGGCGGCGACATCGAATCCGCCTTCCAGAAGTCCGGCCTGTTTCTCGAGGCTTCACTGGCCGCGGGCGCGACGCCGTCGCCAGGCGCCGTGCCGGACCTGAAGGCGGCGCTGCTGGTGCTGCGCCAGACGCTGGCCGCGACCTCAGGCGTGCGCGAGACCGGCGTGCCGCAGGCACCGGCGCAAGCCGCCGCGCCGCCGACAAGCGTCACGACCACACCGCAGACCGCAGCATCCGCACTTCAGGCGGCGGGCGCGGCCGCGCAAGCGGCATCCCCGTCGCCCGATACGGAGATCGCCCAGCCGACGCAACCGCCGCGCGGCGCTGTGCTCGCAGCCGCCGTGCTGGCCGACATGGCGGGCGCGGCGCCGCAGACGGCGGGCCCGCGAACCATGTCCGCAGGCCTTGCTGCGAGCCTCCTGCAGGAGGTCACGCAAAACCTGCCGCGCATGATCGGCAACGTGCCGGGCTCGAACAAGGCGGTGCCCGATGGCCACATCTTCGAGGCCGCCGCGCGCGGGACGCCACCGCCGTTCCGCGGCGCGCTGCCGTCGCCGCAGTCCATCGCCTCGCCGTCGCTCGCGCCGGATACGCCGCTGGCCGCGACCGTGCACCGCCTGCTCGACGACACCAATGCCGCGATCGCGCGGCAGACGTTGCTCCAGGTCGCCTCGCTCCCCGATCGCACCGATGCCTCCGGCCATCGCGTCGATCCGGCCGTGCCGCAGTGGAATTTCGAGATTCCCTTTGCGACGCCGCAGGGCACCGCCATGGCGCAGTTCGAGATCTCGCGCGACGGCGGTAACGAATCCACCGATCCAACCAAGCGCGCCTGGCGCGCGCGCTTCACGCTCAATGTCGAGCCGGCCGGCCCGGTGCATGCGCTGATCACGCTGAACGGCGACAAGACCTTCGTGCGAATGTGGGCGGAGCGGCCGGCGACCGCGCAACAGCTCCGCGCCGGAATCGGTGAGCTCAGCCAGGCGATGACCAGGGCCGAGCTCAAGCCCGGCGACATCGTGGTGCGCGACGGCACGCCGCCGCAGCCGGCACCGGCCCGCGCCGGCCACTTCCTGGACCGCGCCACATGAGTGATCCGTCCAAGCTCGCGATTGCGCTGCATTACGAGAAGGGCTCTGGCGCGCCTGTGGTCGTCGCCAAGGGCAAGGGCACGATCGGCGAAAAAATCGTCGAGATCGCCAAGGCCAACGACATCCCCATCGAGGAGAACGAGATCCTGGCCGGCGCGTTGTCCAAGGTCGAGCTCGGCGAGGAGATCCCTCCGGATCTCTACAAGGCCGTCGCCGAAGTGCTGGTGTTCGTGCTGCGGCTGTCGGGCCGGGGGCGCTGACGCGCTGTCATCGTTTCACCACGATAGCGGCTGCATGGTCGCGTGGCATTTCTCAGTTCAACGGACATCGCCCTTGCTCACCCGCCGTTCCACCCTCGGCCTTCTCACTGCCGCCGCGATCCTGCCGTCGCGCGCGTTCGCCCATGTCGCGCCGCCGCGCAATGAGATCCGCGACAGCCTGGCAAAACGCTTCACCGATCTCGGCACATCAGGCACCTTCGTCGGCTACAAGGTCGAGGACTATCTGATCGTCGCCAGCGACAAGGAGCGCTCGGGCGAGGGGAAGCTGCCGGCCTCGACCTTCAAGATCCCGAACTCGCTGATTGCGCTGGAGACCGGCGTGGTTGCCGATCCTGACAAGGACGTGTTCCCCTGGGACGGCGTGAAGCGCGGAATCGAAGCGTGGAACAAGGATCACACGCTGCGCAGTGCCATCGCGGTCAGTGCGGTGCCGGTCTATCAGGAGATCGCGCGCCGCATCGGGCAGGAGCGCATGCAGAAATACGTCGACCTGCTCGACTACGGCAATCGCGACATCGGCGGCGGCATCGACCAGTTCTGGCTCACCGGAAATTTGCGCATCGATCCGGTCGAGCAGATCGATTTCGTCGACCGGCTGCGGCGCCGCGCGCTGCCGATCTCCAAACGCAGCCAGGATCTCGTCGCTGATATCCTGCCGGTGACCAAGGTCGGCGATAGCGTCATCCGCGCCAAGTCCGGCCTCTTGGGCGCCGAGCGCGGCGATCCGTCGCTGGGCTGGATGGTCGGCTGGGCCGAGAAGGGCGAGGCGCACACCGTGTTTGCGCTCAACATGGATTGCACCGAGCCGCGCCTCGTCGGCGAGCGCATGCCGGTGACGCAAGCCTGCCTTGCCGAGATCGGCGCCGTCTGAGCGCAACCGCGCTGATCTGCATTGCGAGCGCAGCGATGCCGTAGGGTGGGCAAAGGCGCGTAGCGCCGTGCCCACCATCTCTCGATACGGTCACCTGTAGTTGGTGGGCACGCTTCGCTTTGCCCACCCTACGGTATCGCGTGCGGACCAGACCCTCTCAGCCCAGCCTGAACAGCGCCTGCAAAAATTCCTCCACAGCCTTGCGCGACTCCACGGCGGTTGCGGGATTGCCGCCGACATGCGGATTGAGCTCGACGCAGAAATCCTTGTAGGTGAAGGGCGCTTGCGTGCTGGCGTTCATCAGCACGCCGCCGTCGCCTTCCCTGATCTGGCAATTGCGCACGGTCTGCGCGTTGGCGGAGACAGCCACGGTGGCGACCCCGAGCAGGCCGCTGTCGAAGCCGTGCGCACTATCGGGGTATTCGGTCAGCACCACGTCGCGCCCGGCGGTCCTGAGCCGCTCGACGAAGGCCTTGCAGCTCTTCACGGGGTTGTAGTCATCAGGCGTGCCGTGGAAGATGCGGATCGGGCGTGCCGCGACCTCGGTATCGCCGGCGTAGCTCGTCGAGCAATCCGGATAGAACGGGATGTAGGCGGCGAACTGGATGCCGGACTTGTTCCAGAGCTTGTTGAAGCGGTCGAGGCTCGCATAGAGCGTTGCCTGTCCGCCGCGCGAAAAGCCCATCAGCACGATGCGGTCGGGGTCGACGCGGGGATGCTTCGCCAGAATCTCGAGCGAGCGGTAGATGTCGACGATCAGGTTGAGCCGGCCGAGCAGGGCCTGGTTCGGTCCGACCACCGTCAGTCCGCGGCCGGTAAAGCCGTCGATCACGAAGGTCGAGATGCCCATGGCGTTGAAGGCGTGGACCCAGGCTTCCGTGGTGGCGCCGACGCCGCTGGAGCCGTGCATCAGCACCACGACCGGGAGCTTGCCGGTGCCCTGCGCAACGCGGAATTCGCCGGCAACCGTCACCGCCTTGCCGGCGGCCGCATCGCCGCTCAAAAATTGCTGGTCGGAGAGGGTGAGCGAGGGGATCGGGTAGATCTCGGCGCGGGTGGCGACTTCCCTGGGAAGGGATTGCGCGTTGGCGAACGCGGCTGAGACGCAAAGCGCGATGAGCGCGGCAGCGGCGCGGAATGCCCTCGGCATCGGATTCTCCCTGATTTTTTTTGTAGTAGAACAACAGGCCCGCGCGCTGTCAATTTGGCGCGCGGCGGCCTCAGGCCTTTTCGGCCGTCTTGTTGGTCGTCAGCGCCTGGTCGATGGCAAAGCCGCCGATCTCGCTCATGGCCTGCGAGATCACGTCGCCGCTTCTGGCAAAGCCGCTGGAGAGATAGTCGAACTGCGTCCGCGCCAGCCGCAGCACCTCGATCGGCACGGAGACCGCGGTCTCGTTGAAGCTGTCGACGGAGGCACGCAGCGTCTCCAGCTCGGTGCTGAGCTTCCCGATGTGGCTTTCCGCGTCCTGCATCAGGCCGAGCAGCTTGCCGCGCTCGGCATCGAACGCCGCACGCTCGGCCGCCGCAGCCGCCGTCACCTCGGTCAACTGCGCCCGCAGCGCCTCGATCTGGCTGACCATGGCGTCGGAGGCAAGCTCGGCGGCTTCGCGCAGCTCGACATGGCGTCTGTTCTCTTCATGCTGCTGATGATAGAGCCGCTCGGCTGACATCGCCCGCTGCGTCAGGGACTCGATCAGGCTTGCGGCACGCAGCAGCATCTCGCCGTTCCGCCCTGACACCATGCTGGCCATGCGCCGCAGGAAGTCGACGGTTTCGGACGACGAGTTCGGCGGCAGGGGGACGACCGTCGCGGACATGAGGTGATGCTTGCAGTCAGACGTGAGGACCGCCGCCGTACCGACTGGGCTCACGCAACATTCGGCGCCTGATCGTAAGCCTGGAGCAAGCCTGAATCGCCGCGCCGGGTCAACCGACCAGCACGGACAAAATCGACCCTCCCGCCGCCAAGTCGCGCGCGGGATCAGGCGTCCTTCTGCCGGCCAATCCGCCCGAGATGGGTAAAGCCGAACCCGGCTGAATATTTCAGGCCATAGCCCAGCGCCCGGTCGATGCCGATATGGGCCAGCCAGATCAAGGCGATGGACAAGGTGAGCGGCGAGGCGAGGCCGAAGCCCAGCGTCAGCAGCGCCACCGGCGCCATGTAGCTGTGGGCGGCGTTGTAGACCAGCGCGCCGAACCTGGCGCCCGAGAGGTATGCCAGGAAGCTCAGATCGGGGACGAAAAAGAGCAGGGCAAAGACGAGCCAGGAGCCGTCCCAGGCCCAGTAGAGCACCACCATGCCTGCAAACAGCGTCAGGCCCTCCAGCCGCAGCAGGATGTTGACACCGCCCGTCACAGTGCCGGTCTCGGCCGTTCCTTGGTCCATCGTCGCCTCCCAGGCAAAACTCTGTAATTCCTTGCGCTTTCCCGCTGCGGCAAGGCAGCCCTGCGGGCCCGAAAGCCGCTTCCCGGCCCGCAAAATGCCGTGTTAGAACCCCCGGCAATCGCATTTAGGCTAAGAACTGGCGGGAGCAAATGAAACATATCCTGGACGCCCTTGAAGATCGTCGTGCCGGCGCAAAGCTCGGCGGCGGGGAGAAGCGCATCGAGGCGCAGCACGCCCGCGGCAAGCTGACCGCGCGCGAGCGCATCGAGCTCCTGCTCGACAAGGGATCGTTCGAGGAGTTCGACATGTTCGTCGAGCACCGCTCCACCGAGTTCGGCATGGAGAAGACCAAGGTGCCCGGCGACGGCGTCGTCACCGGCTGGGGCACCGTCAATGGCCGCAAGACGTTTGTCTTTGCCAAGGATTTTACGGTGTTCGGCGGGTCGCTCTCTGAAACCCATGCGCTGAAAATTACAAAACTCCAGGACATGGCGATGAAGGCGCGGGCGCCCATCATCGGCCTCTACGACGCGGGCGGTGCCCGTATCCAGGAGGGCGTCGCCGCGCTCGCCGGCTATTCCTACGTGTTCCGCCGCAACGTGCTTGCCTCCGGCGTGATCCCGCAGATCTCGGTCATCATGGGTCCCTGCGCCGGCGGCGACGTCTATTCGCCGGCGATGACCGACTTCATCTTCATGGTGAAGAACACCAGCTACATGTTCGTCACGGGCCCCGACGTGGTGAAGACCGTCACCAACGAAGTCGTCACCGCCGAGGAGCTCGGCGGCGCCTCGGTGCACGCCACGCGCTCCTCGATCGCCGACGGCGCCTTCGAGAACGACGTCGAGACGCTGCTGCAGATGCGGCGCCTGATCGACTTCCTGCCGTCCAACAACACCGACGGCGTGCCGGAATGGCCGAGCTTCGACGACATCGGCCGCGTGGACATGTCGCTGGACACGCTGATCCCCGACAATCCGAACAAGCCCTACGACATGAAGGAACTGATCCTCAAGGTCGTGGACGAGGGCGACTTCTTCGAGATCGCGGAAGCCTTCGCCAAGAACATCGTCACCGGCTTCGGCCGCATCGCGGGCCGCACCGTCGGCTTCGTCGCCAACCAGCCGATGGTGCTGGCCGGCGTGCTCGACAGCGACGCCTCGCGCAAGGCCGCGCGCTTCGTCCGCTTCTGTGATGCCTTCAACATCCCGATCGTCACCTTCGTCGACGTGCCGGGCTTCCTGCCGGGCACCGCGCAGGAATATGGCGGCCTGATCAAGCACGGCGCGAAACTGCTGTTCGCCTATTCGCAGTGCACCGTGCCGCTGGTGACCATCATCACCCGCAAGGCCTATGGCGGCGCCTTCGACGTCATGGCCTCCAAGGAGATCGGCGCCGACATGAACTACGCCTGGCCGACCGCCCAGATCGCCGTGATGGGCGCCAAGGGCGCGGTCGAGATCATCTTCCGCGGCGATATCGGCGACCCCGACAAGATCGCGGCGCGCACCAAGGAATACGAAGACCGCTTCCTGTCACCCTTCATCGCCGCCGAGCGCGGCTACATCGACGACGTCATCATGCCGCACTCGACCCGCAGGCGCATCGCGCGGGCGCTGGCGATGCTGAAGGACAAGAAGGTGGAAATGCCGGCGAAGAAGCACGACAATTTGCCGTTGTAAGATCTCGTAGCCTGGATGAGCGAGGCGACATCCGGTTTTCCACTCAAGAGTCCCGCATGTCGCTTCGCTCATGCGGGCTACTGGCTACGCCTCTGATTTGGCATCCTCGATCAAGATCCGATGACCGAACACGATCCGACCGACGAAATTTCACAGATCGAAGATCGGATCGAGCGGCTCGCCGAGATTGCCGAGCGGTGCCGGAAGTACATTCTCGCGTCCAAGATCGCCATCGGCGGTGGGGGCGCGCTGCTGTTGGTCGCGATCCTCGGCCTGTTTGGGACAGGTCAGACCGCCGCGCTCGGATCAATCGCTCTGGTGCTGGGCGGGATCGTGTCACTTGGCTCGAATGTCAGCACGTTGCGGCAGACGGAGAGCGCGATCGGTGATGCGGAGGCGCTTCGATCTCGGCTGATCGGCAGGATCGACCTGCGCGTGGTTGCCGATGCGCCGATGAAGCTGGTGTGACGCGCCGGCCGTTCGGCACCTTTGTTCACTGCCCCAGCTTCGCCCGTCCCTTGCATCGCTGCCAGTGGCTTCCGGCGCGAAATCGGCTGTCTCTGGCCGCTTGCAATTGCCTTCTGGTGGCCTACCATGAAAAGCGTTGGGACCTTGAAGGAGTGCAGCCATGGAACTCACCGTGGTGCCGATCGTCAAGCCGGACGCAACCAACTTCATCTTCGGCCAGTCGCATTTCATCAAGACTGTGGAAGACCTCCATGAGGCGCTGGTGGGCGCAGTTCCGGGCATCCGCTTCGGGCTGGCCTTCTGCGAGGCCTCCGGCAAGCGGCTGGTGCGCTGGTCGGGGAACGACGAAGCCGCGATCGCGCTTGCACGCGACAACGCAATGGCCATCGGCGCCGGCCATACATTCCTGATCTTCCTGGGCGACGGATTCTTTCCAGTCAACGTGCTGGCTGCGGTGCGTGCGGCGCCGGAGGTCTGCCGCATCTACTGCGCGACGGCCAACCCCACACAAGTGATCGTCGCGCAAACGGAGCAGGGCTGCGGCGTGCTCGGGGTGGTGGATGGCGCCTCACCGCTGGGTGTCGAAACCGACGAGGACATTGCGTGGCGGAAAGACCTGCTGCGAAAGATCGGCTACAAGCTGTAGTGGCTGGATGCAGCCGAAGCGGCGGGCCTGCATCGACAAGACCGTCGAACCCACAACCGCAAGATGCCCGGCACATTAATCGCCGGCGCTCTCAAGCTCCAGACCCGAGGAGCAACACCATGAAGCAAAACATCCCCGAAGAATTTCCCACCGGCTTGATGGATTGGAGTCGCTTTGTGATCAAGGGCAGCAAGATGCCGCCCCGGGATCCTGATGACGATGAAGAGGACGAGGACGAGGACGAGGAGGGAGAAGAGGAGGGGGACGACGACGAACCGGCGGTCGTACGCGAGCCGGACGAAGACTAGAAAAGTGGATGGCAGTTGGCGTACAATATCTCCCATGAGTTGGGATGCGAAAGACGTAGCGCTGCTCAAAAAACTCTGGGTCCAAGGACAGAGTGCCGCGCAGATCGCGCGCCGTCTCGGGTGTAGCCGTAACGCTGTCTGCGGCAGGCTAACTCGCTTGGGCCTGACGCGTGGCCACAAGCCGCCAACAGCAAAACCCAAGATAAGGTCGGTCCGGAAGCGAGAGCCGGCGTTGTTGGTTGCCTGTGCCCAACCGGCAGCCAAGAAGGTGTCGCGGAAGACAACAAACAAGCAGCCCAAGGAATTCAGCAAGCACCAGCTTTACGCCATGCTAGCTGAAGCGGTCAGGAATACGGGCTAACGGGCTACCGCGACGTTGTTGCGGCGCGGGCTCAATGAGCCGAGTCCGACCGGGTTGGGAGGGGCAATGGATCATTGGACCCGCTGGTTACCAGGTCTTGGCACCCTTCGTCGATATCAAGGGAAGTGGCATTCGCACGATATCTTCGCTGGATTCGTATTGGCGACAATGCTGGTCCCGGTTGGCATTGCCTATGCGGAGGCGTCGGGCTTGCCCGGTATCCAGGGTCCATACGCAACGATCACAGCGCTCCTCGCTTACGCGCTGTTCGGTCCAAGCCGCATCCTCGTCCTAGGACCAGACTCGGCTCTGGCAGCCATTGTATCGTGGGTGTTGTCGGTCCATTGTCGGGTGGCGATCCCATGCGCGCCATAACCTTGGCCGGCATGATGGCAATCGTTTCCGGCACGGCATGTATTCTGGCAGGCATTCTACGCCTGGGCTTTGTAACCGAACTTCTCTCCAAGCCCATACGCCACGGTTACATGAACGGAATTGCATTGACCGTATTGATCAGTCAACTGCCAAAGCTGTTCGGCTTTACGATCGAAAGCGAAGGACCTCTGCGGAGCCTGTGGGCGATCGCCGGTGCAATCACCGAAGGAAAGACAAGCTGGGTAGCCCTTGGGCTCGGGCTCGGCACGCTGACGGTGATCCTTCTGCTCGAGAGCAACAAGCGGCTGCCAGGCATTCTGATTGCCGTCGTCGGGGCAATGGCCGTCGCGGGCGCGCTGGATCTTGGGAGGACTGCGAGGACCGAGCCAAAGCCTAGTCTCGATGGACCTTGGTGCGCCCTGCGATCGTGGCGTCCTTTCAGCGCCGATATCGTGCTAGGCTCGACTGTGGCAGGGAGCACCTGCTTCCTGCTTCATACCGAACGGGAGGACGACATGCCTGAGAGCGTCTACAAGGTCATAGAACTGATCGGCACCAGCAACGATTCCTGGGAAAAGGCCGCCGCCAACGCGGTCGAGCAGGCTGCAAAATCTCTTCGTGACCTTCGTGTCGCAGAGGTCGTCAAGCTCGATATTCAGCTGGACGCCAAAGGAAAAGTAGAGGCCTATCGCGCTAAACTCAACGTGTCGTTCAAGTTCGAGGGCACCTGAGCTTAAGCAAACCTCGCCTCGCATGCGGGGCGAGGTCGGATCTTACGCGCAGGGTAAGCGCTCAAACGGTCGACGTGAATTGTGTCCCTCTTGGAGAGCGCACGATCATGAAGGTCTTGCCACTGCTCGTGGTCGCCATGGGTGTCGTCGCGTGGGAAGCGACCGCACAGGACGCACAATGCGTCCGCGAACGCGCCGCCATGGTCGAGGCCATCCGGGCCTACGCCCGGTCCGCTGCCGGTGTTTTGGGACAGCAAGGCCTGTCGGAGAAGGTCCTTGAGGCCATGGCGCAAACGAAACGCCACCTGTTCATCCCTGAGCAATCTTGCTCTATCGCATACGCCGATAGACCGATACCAATCGGCCTCGGCCAGACCATATCGCAGCCGTACATTGTGGCCTTGATGACCCAGTTGGCCGAGGTCGCGCCCGATCACGTTGTGCTCGAAGTCGGTACCGGTTCGGGCTACCAGGCCGCCATCCTCGCGCAGCTCGCGCGAAAGGTCTGCAGCATCGAGATCATCCCGCAATTGGCCGAGACCGCCGCGAAAACACTAAGGGACCTCGCGTATGACAACGTGAGCGTCAGGCTTGGCGATGGCTACGATGGCTGGCCCGAATGTGGTCCTTTTGACGCAGTCGTCGTGACTGCCGCGCTCGGGGAGCCACCGCCGCCGCTGATCGAGCAGCTTAAAGTAGGTGGCCGACTCGTCATGCCGGTGGGCCCCGGTTACGGCACCCAGCAGCTCACGGTCGTCGAAAAAATCGCTCCTGGCAAGACGACGACGCGCGCCGTCGCCCTCGTGCGGTTTGTCCCGTTTACGCGTTCGCAGAACTAGAAGCCAGGGTGGAACAGGTTGAGCGCGTAGGGTGGGCGACTGCGCGAAGCGCAGTTCGCTGGGCGTAACCCACCAATTTTGTTGAGGCGGACATTGGCGGATTGCGCTTCGCTAATCCGTCTGCGTTAGCGTGCCTCATCCGCCGCAGCAAAATGCGCCATCTGGTCGGCGCGGGCCTTGGCGAAGGCCGGGCGGCCCGTGGCGCGCGCGACGTAGTCGCGACAAGCCGGATGTGCCGCCAACCCATCGAAGCGATCGACGACGCGCAGCACGTCCGACATCAGGATGTCGGCGACGGAGAAGGAGCCCGCCAGCCATTCGCGGCCGGCGAGCACCGGCTCCATGTGCTTGAGGCGGAGCTTGAGGAAGTCGTCGACGAACTTCACGGCAGGTGAGCCATCGTCACTGCCGGTGAACTTGAACATCGTCCAGGGCAGGGCGGGCATCTCCACCGAATTGAGCGCCGCGAACACCCACGTCGTCGCCTCGTTACGGCCGCGCGGATCGGTCGGCATCAGCTTCGCGCTGCGCTCGCCCAGATGCAGCAGGATCGCGCCGCTCTCGAAGATCGAGAGGTCGCCGTCGGTCAGCCACGGCACCTGGCCGAAGGGCTGGTGCGCGAAATGCGCGGCGTCCCGCGGGCCGAAGGGCACGCTCGCGACGCGGTACGGTAAGGCGGCCTCTTCGAGAGCCCAGCGCACACGGAGGTCGCGCACGAAACCCCTGGGCATCTCGGGAACCCAGTCGAAAGTGGTGAGGGTGAGGTCGGCCATGCGGTGTCTCCCAGTGCTGCTCAAGGCATAGGACGGGCGAGGGACGTGCGTTCCGACATCGGTGTCAACTCTTTTTGTCGCCGGCGACTTGAGCGGTTAGTCTCGCCCCAAAACAACAGGAGGAAACGTCGATGCCATCCGCCTTCTTCGTCGTCCGCGCCACCGTCACCGACGCCAGCAATCGTGCCGCCTTCGACACATGGTACGAGACCGCGCACGTGCCCGACGCGGTAAAGGCGTTCGGCGTAGCCAAGGCCTGGCGGTTCTGGAGCCTGGACGATCCCTCCCTGCACCAGGCCATGTATCAGTTCGACGACGAGGCCAAGCTCGCGGCGATGCTTAGAGGTGACGCGCTGAAAAAGCTCGTCGCCGATTTCAACCGCGACTGTCCCGACGTGAAACGGGCGCGCGAGACGCTGGTGCTGGCGCAGGAGTTTGCGAAGTAGTTCCTGTCGCCTTTGCAACGAATCTGAACGGACGATTCAGCCGCAGTTCATATCGCAGGCCCGACACTTGCTCGGCATCATCAACGCGTGCCTGAGAGGAAGATGTCATGGAACGCCGCAATTTTTTGAAACTTGCATTCGGTGCCGCGGCGGGAGCTGCCGCGTTCACCGCCGCCGCGCAGGCCGCGCCGCTGGCGCCGCAGCCGCTCGGTGATCCCCGTATGCCGCAAGGCAATCCGGACGCTCATCCGGCGGTCACCAGCAGCGATGAAGCCGCGCAGCTCAAGCCCGAGCAGGTGCACTGGCACGGTCGTGGCCATCACTGGGGCTGGCGCCACCGCCACTGGGGCTGGCGTCGCCGGCGCTGGCATCGCCGCCACTGGTAGGCGCCCGGCCGTCGAGGCCTGGACGGGGATCGCGGTTCGCGATCCCCGTTTTGATTCGGCGCTCCTGCAAGCCGATGTGCTGCAGAGCGCTGAAAAGAAAATGGCCGCGCAGGCTGTCGCCGCGCGGCCATTCGCGATGCGAAAGGACGAGATCAGAACGGCCGGCAACGGCCGGCGTACCAGCGGAAGCCATAGGGGCACACGCGCGGACGCACGACTACGACCGGCGCGGGGCGGGGCGCCACGACGACAACCGGCGGGCGCCCGGCCATCGGACGGCAGCCGCCATAGGGGCCGCGATACCAGCCGGGGCCGCAACCGCCGGCGGCGCTGGCCGCTTCGCTGAAACCGACGACCGCGCTGGCGAGCATGACGGCGGCGAAGAGATATTTCATTTGAACTTCCTTCTCGTCCTCGGGACAGAATGTTTGGGCAGCGCGCTTGCGGCGCACAATGAATCAAAAGACACGATTCGACACGTTAAATCTGGGGAGAAACGTGCCGACACGTCGCGATCCAAACCTGCCAATCATGACCTGAATGCGGCATGAACGTTGTCCGCATACGGCTTCAGGCGACAGCAATGGCGCCAGCGGCCCGTTCCGATGGAATCGAAGCGGGCCTCCAGGTTCTTTGTTCTGACGCTACGCGAACCGGTATCCATTTCACTCGAAAACGCTCTACCGGCCGAGAAAGCCGAGCACCAGCTCCCGGTACTTCTCCGGCGCTTCCAGGAAGACGAGATGGCCGGTGTCGGGGATCACCTCGGCCCGCGCATTCGGCATCTTCGCAGCAAACGCCTTCGCGAGCTCGGCGTTCTGCCCCATCTTCGCGCGCAGCGCTTCCGGTGCGTTCGGCCGGCCCGGCGCGTTGTGGTCGTCGGCGCCCATGATGAACAGCGTCGGCTCGGTGATCAGCGTAACCTCGTGCGCGACCGGCTCGCGATAGATCATCTGCCCGGAGCTCACGAAGGCGCGCAGCCAGCGCGGATAGTCGGGGCTGCCCTTGATGTTGAAGCGGGCGTCGATGAACGGCGTGATTGCATCCGGCGGCAGCTTGATCGCGTAATTGGTCTGGAGCTGCTTGCGATAGCCCTCGGCCGTCAGCTTGTCCTCGCTCTCGATCATCTTCTCGGTCGGCGTCGGCGGCACGTAGAGGCGGTAGTCCTCGAGCCCAATTGGGGCCGTCAGAATAAGATGGGCGACCCTGTCAGGATAGGCGCGGGCGATGCGCACGCCCAGCATGCCGCCGAGCGAATGCGCGACAACCTCGGCCTTGTCGATCTTGAGGTGATCGAGCAGCGCGATGGTGTTGCGCGCCAACGTGTCGAAATGCAGCTCGCCTTGCGGCTTGGAGGATTTGCCGAAGCCGATCTGGTCCGGCACCACGACGCGATAGCCGGCCTCGCTGAGCATCTTGATGACGGGCGCCCAGTAGCTCGACGGGAAATTGCGCCCGTGCAGCAGCACCACGGTGCGGCCGTTCGGCTGCTGAGGCGCCACGTCCATATAGGCCATGCTGAGCTGCTCGCCGTCGTTGACGACAGGCAGCAGGTGCACGGGATAGGGATAGGCAAAGCCTTCGAGCGCGATGCCGTAAGGCTCGCGTGGTGTGGGGTCGGCGGCGTGTGCGGCAAGAGGGGCGGCGAGGAGGGCGGCGGCAAGCGCGGCCGGGAGGAAGCGGATCATTGGGCTCTCTGGCTTTTGCAGAACGTCATTCCGGGGCGCGTCGAAGACGCGAACCCGGAATCTCGAGATTCCGGGTCTGGTCCTTCGGACCATCCCGGAATGACGGTGCCAGTAAACCTGTGAACAGCCGGGTCAAGCCCGGCCATGACGAGAGTGAGAGCTAACACGCGATTGTGTGCCGTCACGCTCCTGGCGTGATCAGTCCTTCCCATTCCCGAACAGCGCGGCAAACTGTTTCTCGCCGGTGCGGGTGAAATTCACCACGCGGCTGCCGGGCGTGGCGTCGCGCGCGGCCCATTTCAGCTCGGTGAAGCGCTGCATCATGGTGGCGCCCAGCGTGCCGGCGAGATGGTGGCGCCGCTCGCTCCAATCCAGGCAGGCCTTGCACACCGGCCGGCGCGGATGGGCGAGCATGTCGGGCGAGATCTGCAAATGTTTGGCGAGGAAGCGTTCGCCCTCGGCGGTCAGCTCGATGTCCTGTTTCTTCTGCCTGACCAGGTTTCGCTCGCGCATGGTGTCGAGCATCTGCACGCCGAGATCGCCGGCGAGATGATCGTAGCAGATGCGCGCGCGCCGCAGCGCCGGATCCTTCGGTCCCGTGCGCACGCGCATGTGGCCGGTGCGCGCGGCGAGGCCCGCAAGCCCTTCGAGCACGCCGGCAACGTCGTCGTCGGTGAGGCGGTAGTAGCGATGCCGGCCCTGCTTCTCCGGCTCGACCAGCCCGCCGGCCTCGAGCTTCGAAAGGTGCGAGCTCGCCGTCTGCGGCGTGATGCCGGCCTCCTGCGCGAGCTCGCTCGCGGTCAGCGCGCGTCCGTTCATCAGCGCCGTGAGCATGTTGGCGCGGGCGGGGTCGCCGACCAGCGAAGCGACCATGGCGATGTCGGGTCCTGATTTCATGCTTCGATGGTAGCCGAAGCATTGCGGTCGGGCAAGCGCGTAGGCTCTCACCAAGTCGTCATTGCGAGGAGCCGTGACAAAATTGCGAAGCGATTTTGCACTGGCGACGAAGCAATCCAGGCTGTCTCCGCGGAGAGATTCCTGGATTGCTTCGCTGCGCTCGCAATGATGAGGTGGAAACACAGGAGCCTTACATGTCCGTCACCGTCTTCATCCGCTACCAGCTCGATCCGTTCAAGCGCGCGCAGTTCGAGGAATACTCGAAGCGCTGGCTCACTATCATTCCGAAATGCGGCGGCGACCTGATCGGCTATTTCATGCCGCACGAGGGCACCAACAACATCGCCTTCGCACTGATCACCTTCGAGAGCCTGGCCGCCTACGAGGCCTACCGCGCCCGGCTGCGCCAGGATGCGGAAGGCATGGCGAACTTTCATTTCGCCGAGGAACACAAGTTCATCCTCGCGGAAGAGCGCACCTTCCTGCGCAAGGTGGTATTGTAGGCCACGACACCGTCAGCAGGAGACGCCCATGATCGCCGTGATCTTCGAGGTCTGGCCCAAGCCCGAGCATCGCCAGACCTATTTCGACCTTGCAGCCGATCTGAAGCCGATCCTGCAAACTATCGACGGCTTCATCTCGGTCGAGCGTTTCGAGAGCCTGACCGAGAAAGGCAAGATCCTGTCGGTGTCGTTCTGGCGGGATGAGGCAGCCGTGCAGGCCTGGCGCAACACGATGGAGCACCGGCGCACCCAGGCCAAGGGCAGGGCACAGATCTTTGCCGACTATCATCTGCGCATCGCCAGCGTCATCAGGGACTACGGCATGAACGATCGCGACGAGGCGCCGAAGGACAGTCGCGCCGTGCACGATGCGCACTAGCGCTGCCCTGAATGCGTGCCTATGTCTGCGCGGCCAACAAGGGAGAGAAACATGCACGTGACGACCGCGGACAAGCGCGCGACCTTCAGGAAGATGCACGAGAGCGGCTGCTTCATTCTGCCCAATCCGGTCGA
This sequence comes from Bradyrhizobium sp. USDA 3311, assembly GCF_054062495.1. Lineage (NCBI taxonomy): Bacteria > Pseudomonadati > Pseudomonadota > Alphaproteobacteria > Hyphomicrobiales > Nitrobacteraceae > Bradyrhizobium > Bradyrhizobium sp. USDA 3311. Next base: position 5,184,618 of record NZ_JBSSFI010000001.1, read on the forward strand.
TGTCGGCAGCGCCAAGGCGTTGCAGCATCTCGGTTTCAAGGCGATTGCGTCATCGAGCGCAGGCTTTGCGTGGACCATCGGCAAGGCCGACAACCACGTCACCGTCGAGGACGTCTGTCAGCATCTGGCAGCATTGAGCTCGGCGGTCGACATTCCCGTGAATGCGGATTTCGAGGGCGGCTTTGCGGTCGAGCCGGACAAGGTCGCTGACAATGTCGAGCGCTGTGTGCGTACCGGCGTCGCCGGCCTGTCGATCGAGGATTCCACCGGCGACAAGGACAGGCCGCTCTACGATCGCGCGCTCGCGGTCGAGCGCATCATGGCCTCGCGCAAGGCGATCGGCGACAGCGGCACGCTGCTGGTCGGCCGCTGCGAGGCCTATCTGTGGGGCGTGACCGATCTCAAGCTCGTCATCGACCGGCTCACCGCCTACGCCGACGCCGGCGCCGATTGCCTCTACGCGCCGGGCCTGAAGAGCCGCGAGGACATCGCCGCGGTGGTCAAGGCTGTCGCACCAAAGCCGTTCAACCTCTTGATCGGCGGTTCCGGCTTGTCCTTGCAGGAGGCCGAAGATCTCGGCGTGCGCCGGATCAGCGTCGGTGGCTCGCTCGCCCGCGCCGCGTGGGGCGGCTTCATGCGCGCGGCAAAGGAGATGGCCGAGAAGGGGACCTTCACCGAGCTCGGCAGCGGCTATCCCGGCGGCGAGCTCAACAAGATGTTCAGCTAGAGCCAAACGAAAGGCGGCGGGATGTGAGATCCCGCCGCTTTCTTATCCTCTCGGTGTCATGCCCCGCGCAGGCGGGGCATCCAGTACGCCGCAGTTTATCTATTCAACCACGACCGTCTCGGAGTACTGGATCGCCCGGTCGAGCCGGGCGACGACAGTTGTGCATTACGCGATGACATTCGCGAAGTTACTGCGACTTGCCGCCGTTAGACGGTGCGGCCGGATCCGGCGCGGCCGGCTTGCTCGGCGCAGCACCCGTGGTCACGCCCGGCGCGGTGTTGTTGCGCGGCGTCACGTCGCGCATGCCGGGAGGCGCCGCTGGATTGGCCGGCGGAGCCTGCTGGGCCGTCTGCTTCGCCGGCTCGTTGCTCGCCTGGTTGCCGGTGGTCGTGTTGTTCAAGCCGTAGAACACGGCACCCAGCACCAGGGCGACAGCCACGGCAAACAGTGCGACCTTGCCGCTGGAGGCGGGGCCTTCGCCCAGCTCGGGGTCGACCTGAAGGTCGGCATCCCGTCGCGCCGCACGGAGATACTCATCATCGGCGAGATTCGGGCGATACGGATCGTTGGGAAAACGGTCGTCAGCCATCGATTGGGTCTCCTCGATTATGGCGGCTGGACAACCCATAGATGCGAGATTCTGTTCCGCCCCCTCTGATGCATTCGTCGCATGTTGCCCCCGCGTCGGGAATCGGGAACCTGCTCATTCCGGATGGACCCCTTGTTCATCCTGGAACCCCGGACGTAAGTTCCACGGAGGGAATAAGGGAACAAAGCGATGTGGAGCCTGCCGCCGAGCGATAGCGTGCTGCATCTTCTGGCGTTTGTTGCCTTGACGGCGCAGGGCATGACCGCGGCGCTTGCTGCGGGGCGGCGCAGCATGGACTATGTCGGCGTCTGCATGCTCGGCAGCATTACCGCGCTCGGCGGCGGCACGCTGCGCGACCTGTTTCTCGGTCACTATCCGCTCGCCTGGGTCGCGAACCCGATCTATCTCGTGCTGCCCGGCGCTGCAGCGCTGCTGACCATCGTGGTCGCGCGCCTCGTGCACCGGCTTCAGCTCGCCTTCATCGTGCTCGATGCCATCGGCCTCGTCGTCTTCACCATGACCGGCTGCGACATCGCCTGGCAGATGGATGTCTCGCTGCCGATCGTCATCGTCTCGGGCATGGTGACGGGCTGCGCCGGCGGCGTGTTGCGCGACGTGCTCTGCAACGACGTGCCGCTCTTGTTTCGCTCCGAGCTCTACGCCAGCGTCTCCGTGGTGACGGGGCTGTTCTACGCGACGGCCTTCGGCCTCAATCTCAACGCCGAGCTCTGGACGATCCTGACCTTCATCCTCGGCATCAGCTTCCGCCTGCTCGCGGTGCGCTACAAATGGGAGATGCCAAAATTCGTGTTCAAGGAGGATGAGCGGTAGCTCCATCCACCTCGCGAAGCAATCCAGGATCTTTCCGCGGAGGGACTCTGGATTGCTTCGCTGCGCTCGCAATGACGGGAGAGAGAGCTGGCTACGGTTGCTTCCGCGCCTTGGCCACCTGCGCCGGCGTCACAAGCGGGCCCGAATTGCCCCAGGAATTGCGGATGTAGTTCGTCACCGCCGCGATCTCCCCGTCGGACAATTGCTTGGCATAGGCCGGCATCTCGCCGGTGTTGGGCGCGCGTGGCGTGGTCACGGTGAGGGCGCCGTCGAGGATGATGCGCAACGTCGAGGACGGATTGACCGATTGCAGCAGCGCGTTGGCGGGCAGCGGCGGATAGATGCGCGGCGCTCCCGTGCCGTCGGCTTCGTGGCAGGCGATGCAGAGCTTGGCATAGACCGCCTGGCCGGCCTTCATCTCGGCATCGTCGGGCGGCGTCACGATCGTCTCGCGCCGCGCCGGCGGCAGGCCCTTCAGGTAGACCGCGATCGCGCGCGCATCGGCGTCGCTCATCTTCGAGGTCGAGTTGACCACCACCTCCGCCATCAGCCCGTCGGCATGGCTCTTGGCATTGCGGCCGCTCTGCAGATATTCGGCGATGTCCTCCACGCTCCACGACTTCAGCCCGGTGCGCGGCGCGCCATCGAGCCTTGGGGCGTACCAGCCGCCGATCTCGTTGCCGGCGAATGCCTGCGCCTGCTTGTCCGCGCCAAAATAGTTCTTCGGCGTATGGCAGGCGCCGCAATGGCCGAGCCCGGTGACGAGATAGCCGCCGCGATTCCACGCCGCGCTCTGGCTCTGGTCCGGCTCGAACAGGCCCGGCTTGAAATACATGGCATTCCAGATCCGCATCAGGCCGCGGTAACCGAACGGCCAGCGCAGCTCCGGCGGCTTGTTGCGGCTCACGACGGGCGCGAGCGTGCCGAGATAGGCCCGGATCGCCAGCGTGTCGTCCTTCGTCATCTTCGTGAAGTAGGGATAGGGGAAGGCCGGATAGTAGTTCGAGCCGTCGGGCGCGACGCCATAGCGGAGGGCGCGGGTGAAATCGGCATCCGCCCAGGCGCCGATGCCGGTGTCTCGGTCGGGCGTCAGGTTCGGCGCATAGATCGCGCCGAAGGGCGTGTCGATGCGCTTTCCGCCCGCGAACGGCTTGGCCGGATCGGCGGTGTGGCAGCCCGCGCAGTCGCCGGCCTCGACCAGCGTCTTGCCATAGGCGATCAGCTCCGGCGACGGCTCGGCGGCCAGGGCCGCGCCTGCAATCGCACTGCACAACGCCAAACCCACAGCCAGGCCAGCCAGAATCGTCCGCATCGAGAGCCTTTCCTGCGACCAATCGACATCGCCTGCGTGACGGGGGCATCAATTCATTTCGCGACGGCGGGGGTATGGTGACACAAATTGAAAATGCCTGATGCCTTTGCAGCCACGAAATTGCGATTTTTACCTGGCGCTCGCTTTGGTCCAGATTTGTGGTGCGGAGCGTTAAATATCCGACATAGAGTGGCGCAGATGGTCGGCGCGCCCTAGCTAAAAACAACGGGCAGGCAACGGCTTAAGCGACGTTAAGTGACAAAGACCTGAACAGGGCGTGGAAAGAGGACAGCATGGGAATCAACCAGGGTCCGATCAGTCTCGATCAAAAATACACCCAGGACACCGGACACGTCTTCACCACGGGCATCCAGGCCCTGGTTCGCCTGCCCATGGCCCAGATCCGGCGCGACCGCGCCAATGGCCTCAACACCGCGGGCTTCATCTCCGGCTATCGCGGCTCGCCGCTCGGCGGCTACGACCAGCAGCTCTTTGCGGCGCGAAAGCATCTCGAGCAGTACAACATCAAGTTCCAGCCCGGCGTGAACGAGGACCTGGCCGCGACCGCCGTCTGGGGCTCGCAGCAGCTCAATCTCTCGCCCGGCGCCAAGTATGACGGTGTGGTCGGCATCTGGTACGGCAAAGGCCCCGGCGTCGATCGCTGCGGCGACGTGTTCCGCCACGGCAATGCCGCGGGCTCGGCCAAGAACGGCGGTGTGCTGTGTCTGGCCGGCGACGACCACGGCGCAAAATCCTCGACCGTCCCGCATCAGTCCGACCACGCCTTCATGTCGGCGCTGATGCCGTATCTCTACCCGTCCAGCATCCACGAGATGATCGAGATGGGCCTGCTCGGGATCGCGATGTCGCGCTACTCGGGCTGCTGGGTCGGCATGAAGGTGATCACGGAGACGGTGGAGACCACCGCCGAGATCGACCTCACCGACGAGATGAAGCCCTTCATCATCCCGCCCGATTTCGAGCTGCCGCCCGGCGGCCTCAATCTGCGCTGGCCCGACGACCGCTTCGAGCAGGACCGCCGCCTCCAGGACTACAAGGGCTTTGCCGCGATCGCCTTCGCGCGCGCCAACAGGGTCAACCGCGTCACCATGGATTCGCCGAACGCGCGCTTCGGCATCATGGCCTCAGGCAAGAGCTATGAGGACGTGCGGCAGGCGCTGCGCGAGCTCGGGGTCACCGAGGAGGTCGCCGCCAAGATCGGTCTCCGTCTCTACAAGATCGGCATGCCCTGGCCGCTGGAGCCGGAAGGCGTGCGCCAGTTCGCGGTCGGGCTCGAAGAGATTTTCATCATCGAAGAGCGGCGCGAGATCGTCGAGAACCAGGTCAAGCAGGAGCTGTTCAACTGGCGCGACGACGTCCGCCCGCGCATCGTCGGCAAGATGGACGAGCACGACAAGCGCTTCCTGACCTTTGCCGCCGAGCTCAGCGTCGCCTCGCTTGCGACCTCGATCACCGAGCGCCTTCTCCGACTTAATCTCAACCCAGAGATCGCGGAGATGCTCCGCGTCAAGGCCGACTGGTTCAACGGCCGCCAGGCCACCCAGATGCAGGCGACCGCGCCTGTCTCCCGCACCCCGTATTTCTGCTCCGGCTGTCCCCACAACACCTCGACCAAGGTCCCCGAAGGCAGCCGCGCGCTTGCCGGCATCGGCTGTCACTTCATGGCGCTGTGGATGGACCGTTCGACCGAGACGTTCACGCATATGGGCGGCGAGGGCGTGCCGTGGGTCGGCATCGCGCCCTTCACCAACGAGAACCACATCTTCGCCAACCTCGGCGACGGCACCTATTTCCACTCCGGTCTGCTCGCCATCCGTCAGGCGGTCGCCTCCAAGACCAACATCACCTACAAGATCCTCTACAACGACGCGGTGGCCATGACCGGCGGCCAGCGCCATGACGGCGATCTCTCGCCGCAGCAGATCACCTTCCAGCTCCATGCCGAGGGCATCCGCGAGATCTATCTGGTCTCGGAGGCGCCCGACACCTATCCCGCCGACACCATCGCGCCCGGCGTGAAGAAGTATCACCGCGACGAACTCGACAACGTCATGAAGATGTGCCGCGAGTACAAGGGCACCTCGGCGATCGTGTTCGTGCAGACCTGCGCCGCCGAAAAGCGCCGCCGCCGCAAGCGCGGCCTGATGGAGGATCCGGCGCGGCGCGTCATGATCAACCCGGCCGTCTGCGAAGGCTGCGGCGACTGCTCGGTGCAGTCGAACTGCATCTCGGTCGAGCCGCTGGAGACCGAGTTCGGCCGCAAGCGCGCCATCAACCAGTCGTCCTGCAACAAGGACTATTCCTGCGTGAAGGGCTTCTGCCCGTCCTTCGTCACCGTCGACGGCGGCGCGCCGCGCCACCGTGCGCCGGCCGAGCTTGAAGAGATCGGCGCGCTGCCCGAGCCGGCCTCGCGCCCGACGCTCGACAAGCCCTACAACATCGCCGTCGGCGGTGTCGGCGGCACCGGCGTGCTCACCATCGGCGCGCTGCTCGGCATGGCCGCCCACATCGAGGGCAAGGCCTCGATGATCCTCGACATGTCGGGCCTCGCGCAGAAGGGCGGGGCGGTGCTGAGCCATGTCCGCCTGTCCGACCATCCGGCCGAGGTCACGTGCTCGCGCATCGTCACCGGCACGGCCGATCTCGTCCTCGCCGCCGACGAGGTGGTCGCGGTCGCCAAGGACACCATCTCGCTGTGCGACAGCAGCCGAACCCGCGGCATCATCAACAGCCACGTCATTCCCACCGCCGACTTCGTCCTCAACCGCGATTTCAACTTCCAGACCCGCAAGCTGAACGGATTGCTGGAGACGGCGCTGCACAAGGACTCCGTCTTCTTCGACTTCACCAAGCCCGCCGAGCAGCTGCTCGGTGACAGCATCGCCACCAACATGATGATGATGGGCTACGCCTATCAGAAGGGGCTCTTCCCGCTGGCGGCGGAGTCGATCGAGCAGGCCATCGAGGTCAACGGCGTCGCGATCAAGATGAACAAGGAAGCCTTCCGCCTCGGCCGCCTCGCGGTCGCCGATCCCGAGCGTCTTGCGGGCATGCTGAAGGGAGCGGGCGAGGTCGTCGCACCCAAGACGCTGGATGCGATGACGCTCGACGAGATCGTCGAGCATCGCGCCAAGCATCTGACCGCCTATCAGAATGGCCGCCTGGCAAAACGCTATCGCAAGCTGGTCGATAGGGTTCGCGATGCCGCGAGGCAGGGCGGTTATGACGACGCGCTGCCGCGCGCGGTCGCGGTGAACTACGCCAAGCTGCTGGCCTACAAGGACGAATACGAAGTCGCGCGCCTCTTCACCGACGGCGCCTTCGAGCAGCAGCTCCGCGACCAGTTCGAGGGCGATTTCAAGTTCAGCTTCAATCTCGCGCCGCCGATCCTTAGCCGCAGCGTCGATGCCCTGGGCCGCCCGAAGAAGCGCGCCTTCGGCCCGTGGATGCTGAAGGTCTTCCGCGTGCTGGCGAAGTTCAAGTTCCTGCGCGGCACGCCGCTCGACATCTTCGGCCGCAGCGCCGACCGCAAGCTCGAGCGCGACCTAATCGCCGGCTACGAGAAGGACGTCGCCACCGTGCTCGGCCTGTTGTCGCCGCTCACGATCGACACCGCGGTCGAGTTGCTCTCGCTGCCCGACCGCATCCGCGGCTACGGCCCGGTGAAGGAGAAGGCCGTCGCTGACGCCAAGGCCCGCTACGCCCAGCTCGCCGCGGACTTGGCGAGCCCGCCGCCCGCGCCACGGCAGATCGCGGCGGAGTAGGGCAAGTCCCGTAGGGTGGGCAAAGGCGCGAAGCGCCGTGCCCACCTCACCAGGATTGAGTCAGAAGAGGTGGGCACACTTCGCTTTGCCCACCCTACAAGACCTACGTTTGACAAGGGTTGTGACCGCGCGATATCAGCAACTTGCGATAGTGGCGCGCGGCGGGTGATGCGGTCGTGCGCTATGCGGAGCGACGATCGATGTCATTGCGCGGTGTCTTGATTGTATTGGTCGCCGTTGGCGTATTGGCGGCCTTGGGGATGTACTGGAATCAGCATGATATCGAACGTGTCATGCGTGATGGCTACGGCACCACGGGCAAGATCACGTCCGCTGAAGTCGTCTCGACGCGATTTCCGTTCGTGTTCGACGGGTTCTGGCCCCGCTATGTCGACGAAAATCTGTCGATCGGATTGCAATGGATCGGAAAGGACGGCGTTCAGCGCGAGCGCAAGGGCATCGCGGTCAGCGCCGCCTATGCGGCGCGCATCACGGTTGGCAATCAGCTCAAGCTCCTGACGGTCCCCATTCAGGCCGTTGACGATGATTCATCGCTTCCGGTGATCGTCGAGGATATCGACGATCATCTGAGCCATATCCGGTCCACGTCCAGATTTATGGCGGCGGGAGCAGGTATCTGCGCCGTGATCCTGGTGCTCGTGATCGGATGGCAGGCATGGTCGGCGCGTCGAAGCGGGGCGGGGAGTACCGCAATCGCCGCCGGATCGCGGCGGCCCTTTCCTTTCATCCTCGGGATCTTGGCCGCTGTGATGCTTCCATTCGGCGGCTACATGCTGGTGACCTCCTATTTCGAGCAAAGCACGTTGAAGGAGATCCTCGACCACGGCGATGAGGCCACCGCCGATATTACGCGTGCCTACGGTGAAGTGAAAAAAGCCGGCGACGCGCCGAGCTATCTCGTTACCCTGGCGTGGACCGACAAGAGCGGACAACAGCAAAGCTACGGGCCGACCCACATCAGCCCGGCCTTCTGGCGGCAGATCACGCGGAACGGCGTCCAGACGGTCAGGCAGACCAGGATCCGCTATCTCTCAGGCAGCCCGGATGCGCGGCCTCTGATCGTCGACGACGCGGCCGAAGCCCAATACCAGAACAGTTTTGGCGTGAAGGGCGGCGCGGTCTTTCTCGTCTTCGGCCTGATCCTGGCCGCGGTGACCGCGTTCCGCTATCGCGCGCGTCCGAGCGCGGCTTGATCGCAGGAGAGGGACGTCGGGTGGGTTAGGCAGATCCCCCTCGCGATTTCCTGTTTGATATCAATCGCCGTTCTACTGTGCATGGGGTTGTTTTCGTACAACGGGTTCTTTCGTTAAAACGAAAATCGCTTGTGCCGTCGGGCAAAACACCTTTAGGATTCTGCCTGGCTGGAGCGGCGACGTGAGGCTGTCCGCGCTGAAATGGACCTGTGGTCGAATATGGATTTTGCTTGGCGCATCGTGACGTGCCTGCCGCTTACCGAGCTTTGGAACAGCGAAGGTCTGTTGGATGTCCGGCCTGACCAAAGAGTGGGCGCGGCTGAGATCGAGCTGCTTCTGCGGGACGGTGCGAGTTTCGTGGTCGCGGACGTTGGAAAGCCGTTGCGATGGATATCGGCCGCCGACCGCTTTTCGTTCTGGAAGACCGAGGTGAAGGGGCGGCTGATAGCCCGGGACGCTGATTGCTTCAGTCTCGACGACTATCCTGACAGTTACTGCTACGTCGCGACCGCTTGGAGCGGCACGGCGCCGATGCCGATCATTGTTCTAGAGATCCACCATTGACGGGGCTGTGATCGACGGCGGGGCAATATCGCCCACTTGCGCCCACCTGCTGCCCTCTCGCCCGACGGAATATTTCCGCGCTTGCCAACAGGGCCAGTGCGGTTCAGAAAAACGGGGCAATAAGAAACGCGAGCGGAGACCTCTGTTTTGACCATCAAGGGCAAGGCCTACATTGCCGGGATCTACGAACACCCGACCCGGCATGCGCCGGACAAATCCACCGCCCAGCTCCACGCCGAGGTCGCCAAGGGCGCGATCGAGGATGCCGGGCTCAGCAAGGACGATGTCGACGGCTATTTCTGCGCGGGCGACGCGCCCGGCGGCGCCTGGCCGATGGTCGACTATCTCGGCCTCAACACCAAAAAGCTCCGCCACGTCGATTCCACCGAGACCGGCGGCTGTTCCTACATCATCCATCTCGGTCATGCCGCGGAAGCGATCGCGGCGGGCAAGTGCTCGATCGCGCTGATCACGCTGGCCGGCAAGCCGCGCACCGGCGTGATGCCGCCGCGCGCGGCCGGCGCGGAAGCCGATTTCGAGTCCGCTTACGGCGCGACTACGCATAATGCCTATGGCATGTGTGCCATGCGCCACATGCACGACTATGGCACCACCAGCGAGCAGCTCGCCTGGATCAAGGTCGCGGCCTCGCACCACGCGCAATACAATCCGCATGCAATGCTCAAGGACGTCGTCACGGTCGAGGACGTCTTGAACTCGCCGATGATCTCCGATCCCTTGCATCGCATGGATTGCTGCGTCGTCTCCGACGGCGGCGGCGCGCTGATCGTGACCACGCCCGAGATCGCCAGGAGCCTGAAGAAGCCGCTGGTCAAGCTGATCGGCCATGGCGAGGCGATGAAGGGACCGCGCGGCGGCAAGGATCTCGATCTCACATACTCCGCGGGCATCTGGTCCGGCCCGCGTGCGTTCGAGGAAGCCGGCATCACGCCGAAGGACATCAAATACGCCTCGATCTACGACAGCTTCACCATCACCGTCTTGATGCAGCTCGAGGACCTCGGCTTCTGCAAGAAGGGCGAGGGCGGCAAGTTTGTCGCCGACGGCAATCTGATCTCGGGCGTCGGCAAGCTGCCGTTCAACACCGACGGCGGCGGCCTCTGCAGCAACCATCCCGTCAACCGCGGCGGCATGACCAAGATCATCGAGGCCGTCAGGCAGCTGCGCGGCGAAGCGCATCCGAAGGTGCAGGTCAAGAATTGCGACCTCGCCATCGCCCACGGCACCGGCGGCCTTCTGGGCGTTCGCCACGCCGCCTCGACGGCCATTCTGGAGCGCGTGTGATGAGTGAAGCGAAAAAGTATCCGGCCCCGGTGACGAACCCCGAGACCGCCGCGTTTTGGGACGCAGCCAAGCAGGGCAAGTTCATGATCAAGCGCTGCACCGCGTGCGGCGAAGCGCACTACTTCCCGCGCTCGATCTGCCCGTTCTGCTACTCCGACAAGACGGTGTGGGAGGAGGCTTCGGGCGAGGGCACGATCTACACCTGGAGCTTGATGCGGAAGTCGCCGACCGGCCCTTACGCCATCGGCTACGTCACGCTGAAGGAAGGCCCCTCGGTGCAGACCAATTTCGTCGATTGCGATCTCGAGAAGCTGAAGATCGGCCAGAAGGTGAGAGTGGTGTTCAAGCCGACCGACGGCGCACCGCTGCCGTTCTTCACGCCGGCCTGAGGCGCTCTACCCATCCTACGAATTCTTCCTTCCCCCCTTGTGGGGGAAGGTGGCGCGAAGCGCCGGATGAGGGGTATCGCTCCGCGGAAAGACTTTCGATGCGGAGCTAACCCCTCACCCAAACGAGTTTACCGCACGGTTCTCGTGGCCCTCTCCCACAAGGGGAGAGGGCACATTAACGAGCGCCGCTGCTCGCTAAGAATGCCGGGAGGAAACCAAAAAATGTCCGCCAGATATGAAGAACTCAAAGGCCTGAAGAACATCGGCCAGAAATACGCCTACACCGATCGCGAGGTGATGCTCTACGCCTACGGCATCGGGCTCGGTGCCGATCCGATGGACGAGAACGAACTCGCCTTCGTCAACGAGGGCACGTTCACGCCGCGGCCGCTGAAGGTGGTGCCGACCTTTGCTTCCGTCGCGGCGTGGGGCTCGGGGCCGGGCGAGATGAACCTCAACCGCGTGATGGTGGTCGATGGCGAGCGCGACATCACCTTTCACCAGCCGCTGCCGGTGGCCGCGAACATCACCGCCGATTCCTCCGTGCTCGAGGTCTACGACAAGGGCAAGGACAAGGGTGTGGTGATCAGCCACCAGACCGTGCTGAAGAACGGGAAGGGCGAGAAGCTGGCGACGCTGGTCGCTTCGCGCTTCGCTCGCGGCGACGGCGGCTTTGGCGGGCCGAACCTGACCCAGCCCGATCCGCACAAGATCCCGGCGCGCGCGCCCGACAAGACGATCGACATCGTCACGCGTCCCGACCAGGCGCTGGTCTATCGGCTCTGCGGCGACCGCAACCCGCTGCATTCAGATCCTGAGTTTGCGAAGAAGGCCGGCTTCCCGCGCCCGATCCTGCACGGCATGTGCACCTACGGCATCACCTGCCGCGGCGTGCTCCAGACTTATGCCGATTACGACGCCTCCGCCTTCCGCCAGCACGTCGCGCGGTTCTCATCCCCGGTCTATCCCGGCGAGACCGTGACCATGGACCTCTGGAAGGACGGCAACACGATCTCGTTCGAAGCCAAGGTGAAGTCGCGCGGCGTCACCGTGATCAAGAACGGCAAGACGGTGCTGGGTTAGCTGCCTCCGTCATTCCGGGGCGCGCGAAGCGCGAACCCGGAATCTCGAGCTACAACCTCTGGATTCCGGGTTCAGCGCTGCGCGCTGCCCCGGAATGACAATAATAAAACAGGGAGAAGCCACCATGGGACTACTCGACGGCAAGGTCGCGCTGATCACTGGTGCGGGCGGCGGGCTCGGTGAGGCCTACGCGAAACTGTTCGCGCGGGAAGGGGCATCCGTCGTCGTCAATGACCTCGGTGGCCCCCGCGACGGCTCCGGCGCCGACAAGTCGATTGCACAGCTCGTGGTGGACGCGATCAAGGCGGAAGGCGGCAAGGCGGTCGCCAACGGCGCCGACATCTCCACCATGGAGGGCGGCCAGTCGGTGTTCGACGACGCCATCAAGCATTTCGGCCGCGCCGACATCCTCGTCAACAATGCCGGCATCTTGCGCGACCAGACCTTTGCCAAGGCCTCCGAGGCCGACTGGGACAAAGTCATCAAGGTGCACCTGAAGGGTACCTTTTGTTGCACCATGCCGGTGTTTCGCTGGATGCGGGAAAACGGTGGCGGCGTCATCGTCAACACCTCCTCGACATCAGGGCTGATCGGCAATTTCGGGCAGACCAATTACGGCGCGGCCAAGGGCGGCATCTGGGGCCTGTCCAACGTGCTGGCGATCGAGGGCCGCAAGTACAACATCCGGATCTGGACGCTGGCCCCGGGCGCCCTGACCCGCATGACCGCAGACCTGCCCCGCTATAAGGAGAACCCCTCGGCGGCGCTCGGGCCGGACGGCATCGCGCCGGCCGTGCTATACATGGTCAGCGACTTGTCGGGCGACCAGACCGGCAAGGTGTTGGGCGTGTCCGGGCCCCGCGGCGTGCGCGAAATGCGGATGATGGAAATGGAAGGCTGGAAACCGCCGCACTCGGGCTGGAATGCTCAGGACATCGTCGATCATGCCAAGGAGATCTTCTTCTCCGAGGAGCAGATCAAGATGGGGGCGCGGCGGTTTTAGCCGTTGTTGTCGTTCCGGGGCGGCTCGAAGAGCCGAACCCGGAACCTCGAGATTCCGGGTTCGCGCTGCGCGCGCCCCGGAATGACAGAGAAAGAGAGAGACTGATGAAACTGACCGCCGACGCCAAGGGCACCTTCGCAATCGCGCCGACGCCGTTCCACGACGACGGCCGGATCGACGAGCGCTCGATCGACCGCCTGACGGATTTCTACGAGGAGGTCGGCTGCGATGGCGTCACGGTGCTGGGCATCCTCGGTGAGGCGCCGAAGCTCGATGCCGCCGAGGCCGAGCAGGTCGCGGTTCGCTTCGTCAAGCGCGCCAAGAAGATGCAGGTGATCGTCGGCGTCTCCGCGCCGGGCTTTGCCACCATGCGTTCGCTGGCGAAGGCCTCGATGGATGCAGGCGCGGCCGGCGTGATGATCGCGCCGCCGCCCTCGCTTCGCACCGACGACCAGATCGTCGGCTATTTCAAGCAGGCGGCGGAAGCCATTGGCCCCGACGTGCCGTGGGTGCTCCAGGACTATCCGCTGACCCTGCAGGTGGTGTTCACGCCGGCGGTGATCCGCAAGATCGTCATGGACAATCCGAACTGCGTGATGCTCAAGCACGAGGACTGGCCGGGCCTGGAGAAGATCACGACGCTGCGCAACTTCCAGAAAGACGGCTCGCTTCGCCCGCTCTCGATCCTCTGCGGCAATGGCGGCACGTTCCTGGATTTCGAGATGGAGCGCGGCGCCGACGGCGCCATGACCGGCTATGCCTTCCCCGAACTTCTGATCGACGTCGTGAACCTCTCCAAGGCCGGCAAGCGCGATGCGGCGCATGATCTGTTCGACGCGCATCTGCCGCTGATCCGTTACGAGCAGCAGCCGGGGGCCGGCCTTGCGGTGCGCAAATACGTGCTGCAGAAGCGCGGTATCATCGCCTCCAGCGCGCAGCGCAAGCCGGGCGCCACCATCACGGCGACGGCGAAGGCCGAGGTCGAGTATCTGCTGTCGCGCGTTGCCCGCGTCGACAAGCGCGCCAATCTTGGCCCGCAATCCAGCGCTGCAGGTTAGGTAAATGGCCGAGACATCAGCATCACGCCCGGCGTCGACGATCCTTCTGCTCCGTGATGGAACGGAGGAGGTGGAAGTCTTCATGATGGTCCGCCATCATCAGATCGAGTTCAACTCGGGCGCGCTGGTGTTTCCCGGCGGCAGTGTCGATGCCGGCGACAACGAGATCGTCGCCCGCGCCGACCTGTATTCGGGCGGCGAGGGCCTGAGTGAATCGGACCGCGGCTTTCGTATTGCCGCGATCCGCGAAACCTTTGAAGAGAGCGGCATCCTGCTGGCGCGGTCGAAGGACACGGGCACGCCGGTCGATGCCAGGCGTGCCGGCGAACTCGCCGACAAGCATCGCGTCGCGCTCAACGAGCACAAGATCTCGTTCCTCAGCATCCTCGCCGACAACGGCCTCCAGCTCGCGCTCGACACGCTGGTGCCCTACGCACACTGGATCACGCCCGAGGGCATGCCGAAGCGGTTCGACACCTGGTTCTTCCTGGCCGCGGCGCCCCCGGACCAGCTCGGCGCGCATGACGGCCGCGAGTCGACCGACTCGATCTGGGTGTCGCCGCGCGAGGCGGTGGAGGGCGGGGAGAGCGGCCGCTTCAAGCTGCCGTTCCCGACCACGCGCAATCTGATCCGGCTTGCCAAGCAGGGCAGCGTGGATGCCGCGCTGGAGCACGCCCGCGGCATGTCCATCGTCACGGTGATGCCAGTGATGACCAAGACCGAAACCGGCCGCCAGCTCCGCATCCCCCGCGAGGCCGGCTATGACGGCGAGGTGTTCGAGGTCGGCGCGGTCGGCTGATACACTTCGACACGCAGCGAAGTATTGACGCTTGCGGACGCGCTAGGTTCCGTCCATCGCGGGATGGACGGAGCGCACAATGGACAACCCTCAGGACACCAACATCGCCGTCGAGCTGGTGCTGCTCGTCGCGCTCGCAACGCTGTGGGGCGGCTCCTACACCTTCATCAAGCTCGGCGTCGCCACCATTCCGCCGATCACGCTGATCGCGGCGCGCACCGCGATCGCCGGCCTGCTGCTGCTCATCGTCATGCGGGCGCGCGGCATCAAAATGCCGACGGATGCCGCGACCTGGCAGCGCTTCGCGTTCCAGGCCGTGCTCAACAGCGTCATCCCCTGGACGCTGATCGCCTGGGGCGAACGCCATGTCGATGCCGCGCTCGCCACCATCCTCAACTCGGCCGGGCCGATCTTCACCTTCCTGCTTACGGCGGTCGTGACCCGCCACGAGGCGACGACACCGCGAAAGCTGTTCGGCGTGGTCGCCGGCATGGCCGGCATCCTCCTGATTGTCGGCGTCGATACCGTCCACGACATCGGCAGCGGCATCATTGCGGAGGCCGCGATCGTCGCTGCCACCATCTGCTACGCCTGCGCCGCGATCTTCGGCCGCAGCTTCATGGGCCTCGACCCGATGGCGCCCGCCGCCGGCTCGCTGCTGGCGGGCGCGGCCGTCCTGATCCCGGCCTCGCTGGTTGTCGAGCAGCCCTGGACGCTATCGCCGTCGCTGAGTTCCGTGCTGGCGCTGTTCGCGCTCGCGGTGTTCTCGACCGCGGCGGCGTTCGCGATCTATTTCCGGCTGATCCAGACCCTGGGCTCGGTCGGGACCACCGCGCAGGCTTATCTGCGCGTGCCGATCGGGGTCGCCATCAGCGTCGCCTTCCTCGGCGAAACCCTGAGCCGGACCGCCTGGATCGGGCTGGCCTGCGTGGTTCTCGGCGTTGCCGCCATGACGATCCCGGCCTGGCGGCAGGCGAGCGTCAAAACGTCATAAAGCCGGCGAGGAGGGCGGGGCGAGAACCACGATATTAAGGATATTCCGAGGCGGGAGGCAGGTTCCCCCGGGCGTGCAATACGTCGTATATTGGGCTTCCAACAGCCCGGTCCCTCAACGCACCAATGTCCGCCGACTTGACGCCGCCCCCCGAGAAAAAGCGAATCTTCTCGCTGTCCATCGGCCAGCTTACGTTCGGAAGCTTCATCCTGGTGCTGGCGGTGATCATCGTCACCTCGACGGCGAGCGTGATCGCGATCCGGCACATCGACACGACCTTCGCCGAGTTGCAGCGGCTCCAGAGCGTCGGCGACCTTGCCGAGGACATCGACCGCCGCATGAACGAATTGCGCCTTGCCGCGCGCGACTTCGTCACCGATCCCGGCGCCGGGATCCAGTTCAAGCAGGTCGGTGAGGCGGCCTCGACGCTCAGCGACATCCTGAAGAAGACCCGCATCGAGCTCGCGCCCGAGCAGCAGGACATGATCGACGGGGTCACCGAGCGCCTTGCGACCTATCGCAACGGCCTCGAGCGGATCTCCACCCTGATCGACCGCCGCGCCCAGCTGCTCGCCGGCCTGCCGCCGCTGCGCGACCAGTTCGACGCCGCGGTCTCCGGCACCGCGGACCGCGAGCTCGCCTCCCGCCTGTCGGAGGCACAGAGCCGGATCGCGCTCGGGCTGCTCGCGCGTAATCCCTCCGCGGCCGAGCAGGCCGCGCAGAACATGCGGACGATGGACATCGCCGACGCCAAGCTCCGGACGGCCGTGAATGATTACGCCGAGGCGATCATGGCGGTCGCCGTCCGGGAGCGGCAGATCGCCGACATCGACCGCGAGGTGCTGGGCACCGAGGGCCGGCTGATCGGCCGCGTCACCGAATTGCTGCGCGAGGTCAGCGCAAGGCGCGGCCATGTGCTGTCGCGCGATTTCGCCCGCACGCTCACGGAGGCGCGGTGGCAGAGCATCGTGCTCGGCAGCATCGGCGTGCTGATCGGCATCCTCGCGGCCGGCTTCGTGGTGCGGCGGACGGTGCGTCCGCTAGCCCAGATCGCACGATCGATTCGCGCGCTTGCGGCCGGCCAGAAGGACACTTCGATCCCGTCCGCCGATGTCGACAACGAGATCGGCGACATCGCACGCGCCGCCGAAGTGTTCCGCCGCGCGCTGGAAGAAGCCGACACCGCGCGCGAGGCGGCGGTGCGCGCGCTCACCGAGCAGCGCCTCGCCGAAGAGAGCTATCGCAAACTGTTCGAGGGCTCGGTCGACGGCATCTATGTGACGACGCCGGCCGGCGACCTCCTCAACGCCAATCCGGCGCTGGCGCGGATGATGGGCTATGATAGCCCGCAGCACCTCATCGACAGCATCAACGACATCGCCCACACGATCTACGTCCACCCCGAGGCGCGCGTCGAGTATCAGCGGCTGATGCATCGCGACGGCATGGTGCGCGAGTTCGAGTACCAGGTGCGCCAGCGCAGCGGCGACATCCTCTGGCTTTCCGACAGTGCGACCGGCGTGCGGGACGAGCAGGGCAAGATCATCCGCTACGAGGGCACGCTGCGCGACATCACCGACCAGAAGCGGGCGGAAGACGCCATCGCCGAAGGCCGGCGCCTGCTCCAGCAGGTCATCGATACCGTGCCCGCGGTCATCAACGTCAAGGACCGTGAGCTGCGCTATGTGCTGATGAACCGCTACATGGCCGGCATCTTCGGCATCGAGCCTGGCGATGCGCTCGGTCGCACCACCGCGGACCTGATGTCGCGTTACGGCGCGGCCAAGACCGACGAGAATGACAAGCGCGTGCTGAGGCTACGCAAGGGTCTCGGCTTCTACGAGGAGGAGTACAAGGACGCCTCCGGCAACATGCGCCAATGGCTTGTCAACAAGCTGCCGCTGCTCGATGCCGAGGGCGAGATCGAGCGGATCGTCACGGTGGCGCTCGACATCGGCGAGCGCAAGCGCGGCGAGCAGGAGATGCGCAAGGCCAAGGAATCGGCGGAGACCGCGCTGCGCAATCTGCGCGAGACCCAGGCCTCGCTGATCGAGGCGGAGAAGCTCGCCGCGCTCGGACGGCTGGTCGCCGGCGTCGCTCACGAGGTCAACAATCCCGTCGGCATCAGCCTGACGGTCGCCTCCGCGCTGGAGCGCAAGACCGCGATGTTCACGTCCGAGGTCGAGCGCGGCGAGCTCCGCCGCTCGACGCTCAACGAGTTCCTCAACACCAGCCGCGACGCATCCTCGCAGCTGGTCTCCAATCTCAACCGCGCCGCCGAGCTGATCCAGTCGTTCAAGCAGGTCGCGGCCGACCGCAACTATTCGGACCAGCGCAGCTTCGATCTCGGCGACCTCACCGAGCAGGTGGTGATGAGCCTGCGGCCGGGCCTGCGCAAACACAATCTGACGCTCAACGTCGATTGCCAGCCCAACCTGACCATGAACAGCTATCCCGGCCCGTACGGGCAGGTGCTGACCAACCTGTTTCTCAATTCGGTGGCGCACGCCTTTCCCGACGGGCGTCCGGGGATCATCGACATCCAGGTGCGCGAGTCCGGCAAGGACAATGTCGAGATCATCTTCTCCGACAACGGCTGCGGCATGTCGCTCGACGTCCGCCGCCGCGCCTTTGATCCGTTCTTCACGACGCGGCGCGACCAGGGCGGCACCGGACTCGGGCTGCACATCGTCTACAGCATCGTCACCAACCGGCTCGGCGGCCGGCTCGATCTCGATTCCGAGCCGGGCGGGGGCACGCGCATCCAGATCATCCTGCCGCGCACGGCGCCGCTCGAGCAGGCTGCGGAATAGCTAGTCGACTTCGGCGAGCTTGTGCAAAGTAGCGCCGAAAATCAGGCTGGCCTTGCCGACGAGCGCCGTTCCCGTCATCTCCGCGCGCGTGTCCGTGTAGGTCCCACTGACGCCGATGCCGACCGGCGCCGGTCCGCCGAACAGCGGATTGTCGTCGCCCCGCGGTGAGGTGTGCCGCTGCACCAGCACCTCGCCTTTGAAGGAGTGATCATCCTTCACCACGTAGCTGCCGGTGTAATAGAGGTAGGCATCGCCGCCAAGGATCTTGCCGTCGCGGAAAAGAATCACGCCGCTGCCCTTGCCCGCTCGACCATCGAGCAGGTTCACGTGGATCGAATAGAGGCCGTTCTTCATAACGTCCCGCAGGCCGGCCGCCATCGCCCAATGGCGTAACCGGTAGAGCTTTTATGCCAAAGCGTATCCCCTCGCGCAACGCGGCAGTTTGCCGGCCGGCAAGCTATTCCGTGGCGCGGACCGTAATTGTCCCGGCTTGTCTATGACGCGGTTATGACGGTCTCATCATGAGGCGAGGCCCGTCGTTGCGAATCAAGTTGGCCCGCGAAATGCATAACCATTGTTGCACTGGCCGCGGGGTGCTGGAGCAAGACAAACGTGAGCAACTGGATCGATTCCGGCGGCGATCAGCCGCGTCTGTACAGTGCGCGTCCCACGAATTGCGAAAGCGAACGACGGCGGATAGGCAGCGCGGTACGCTGGCGAAGCGTGACGAAGCTGGCATGCGCCTCGGCCTTGATCGCGCTAGCAGCCCCCTTCGGGCACGCCCGTGACCGCGGCCAGTTCGTCAACACCAATGCGGATTTGAAGGCCTGGTTCGACGGCCTGCGAAGCGGCAAGGGGCCGTGCTGCTCCGATGCCGACGGCTCGGCGCTCTCGGACACCGACTGGGACAGCAAGGACGGGCACTATCGTGTCCGCGTCCCGCGCTATGGCTACGCGCTCGAGGGCCAGAAGCAGGAACTCGTCTGGGTCGACGTGCCTGAGGAGGCCGTGATCTCGGAGCCGAACCGGGTCGGGCGTACCATGGTGTGGCCGATCTACGGCTATATGGGCGTCACCATCCGTTGCTTCATGCCCGGCAGCATGACTTAGCTGCGCCAGGCGGCACGCCGCCTGGTCTCGCTGATGGCCGATGTGGCGTGCGCCGTGTCAGGTGTATTTCTTGTCGCGCTCGAGCAGCTCGACGGAAATTCCTTCGGGGCCACGGATGAAGCAGATGCGTACGCCGGGCCGGATCGTCGTCGGCTCACGCGTGAACGTGACGCCCTTGGCCTTGATCTCGGCCGCGACGGCGTCGATATCCTTCACCGTGAGTCCGAAATGGTCGAGGCCCTGGTGCGGATGCAGCGGCGGCGGACTGACGGCGTTGTCACCCTCGAGCGGAGCGATGAAGATCCTGGCACCGCCGAGGTTCACGTCGATCCGTCCGGGCGCGCGCACGATCTCGCCACCGAGGATGTCCCGCAGCCAGGTCGCCGTGGCCTCCGGATCGGGGCTGCGCAGGTGGACGTGATCCCAGGTGACGGCGATTGGCATTTCATGTTCTCCCAACAGGGTCTTTCGATATTGCGGCGCATGTAAGCGACCCCAGCCGGTGATCGCCACCGTCCTTGCCGACTCGCTTGAAGCGCGGGAACCTTAGTTCGTCTCCCGGATTAAGGTAAGCAGTGGCCCAGTCCGCCGTCGAACCTTCTGCGGCCACGATCGGTGATACAGCCATGAGCGCAGGGCTTGAGCGGGTCGGGTTGGGACGCTTCGCCGCCATTGGTGAGCGCACGGCGCGGGTCGTGACGGTCGCGAGCGTATCATTTGGCCGAAGCATTCTGTGGCTGCTGGCCGCCATCATCGTGGGCTGCGGCGTCTGGATGCTGCTGCCGCTCTCCAAAGGCAACAGCGCTGAACCGGTGAAGCCGGAGTTGGCATCCGTCGAGATGGCGCCTTCGGGCGATGCGGCAGTTGCGGTCACGCCGGGGTCCGAAGCCCAGGCTGCGGCAGAACTCGACCGTCTCAGGATTTCCTCCCAGACCTGGCGCCGCGGCGGCCTTGGCTCGAAGGCGCTGGTGACGTTCACGCTGCGAAATGACAATGACTATGCCGTAAAGGATTTGGCGATCGTTTGCGCGTTCGCACGGCGCGACGGCAGTCATCTCACCGACCGCAGCCGCGTTCTGGCCGACACGGTCAGCATGAAGAGCCGCAAGACCTTTGCGCGCATCCCTGTCGGCTACGTCAACGTCAATGCCGATCAGGCGAAGTGTTCGCTGGTTGCAGCCCGTCGCGCGTAAAGGGCGGCATTTTCGGGTAGCGGAAAAGTTACCCTTACCGGGCCTTGGCAGAAAAACCTGGGGTTGCCATTTGAACCAAAGGGCTGGGCCAGGAACCAATTATAGTATCGCCTGTTAAGGCGGAGTGCCCACGCGGGGATTGCGGGGGGCGGAGCGCGGCCAATGCCCATCTTTCGGTATTTCATGTTTGTCGGCGGAGCGTTGCTCGCACTGCTGTTTGCGGTGAACTTCGTTGTGCCGGCCTCGCCCGTGACGCCAGTCGTCGCGACCGCAAGCAATGACCAGCCGTTGATCCGGATCCGGTCCGATCGGCACCTGCCTGAGCGCGTCGTGCTCGACACCACCCAGCCGACGATTGCCCCGCCCGCGATGAAGACCGCAGCCGCAGCTGTCGTTGCGCCTCAGCCGCCGGTGCAGGATGCCGCCTCGGCGGCGCTCGCCGAGATGTCGGCCAAGGCGCGGGTGCGCGAGACGTTCGCCCAGTTCACGCCGGGCTCGAAGGCTGATGCCGTTGCAGCCAAGAAGACGGCTCAGGCCCAGGCGGAGGTACCGGCTGCATCTTCGCCCCGGGCTCAGCCCAAGCGCAAGATCGCAAGGGCGCATCCGGCGCCGCAGTATTATGGTGGGCCACAGTTTGGTGGGCCACAATACGGCCGGCCGATGATGGTGGCCCAGCAGCCGCATTTCGGCCTCTTCAACACGACCTGGTGAGAGCGCCTCTGACCCGTCTCGAAACGAGACGGGAAGGGCTTTTTATTGGCCAGCCTCTCTGCTAATTCGAACGCGTCCGAACGCCGCCGGTACGCTGGTTCGCCAGCAACGGTGCGGCGCTTCTCGGTTGCGGCCCGATGTACGGGCCGGGGCGCTCGTAGCTCAGCTGGATAGAGCATCGGATTTCGATTCCGAGGGTCGGAGGTTCGAATCCTTCCGAGCGCGCCAGCCTTGATGTTCCGGATATGTTCCGAAGTGGCGTCGATGCCGGTCAGCGTCGCACGGCTTGCGGCGTCAGCTTGTCGGAAGCCCGATCTGCCGCCCCCGCGCCAGCGTGTCCGAGGGCGCCTCGTGGAAGGTCGCACGGTAGGCCGCGGCAAACTCGCCCATGTGATGGAAACCCTGGGCGCGTGCGCAGGTGGCAACGGTGGCGCCGCCGCCTTTGAGCAGCCGGGCGCGTGTTGCCCACAGCCTCTTCAGGCGGATGTACTGGTGCAGGCTCATGCCGCGCACCTTGCTGACTGCGCCGCCGAGCGTCCGGATCGAGACGCCGAACTCGCCGGCGAGGTCGGCCGTATAGATCGGAGCGGTCGGATAGGCCGCGACGTATTCGTCGATCCACTGCACGAGCTTGGCCGACCGCCCGCCCTGGACCGAGGTGCTCCGCTCCGGTCGCGCGTCGATCCGAAACAAATCGTCGAGCGCGAGCAGCAGGCCTTCCTGGAGATGAGCGGCGGCCTCGGTGGTCTCGAACAGGAGCGGCTGCACCGACGCGGTTCGCAGGATGTCGAGCAGGAGTTGCCGTGTGTGCAGCAGGGCCGGCCGGTTCGCGACATAGGCCCGCAAATCGTCGGCATGATCGAACCAGCCCCGGTCTTTCAGGCCTGGAGAGAAGATGATCATCGCATGATAGTTCGTGCGGGGTTCGACGAAATGGCATTCGTCGTTGCCGCGGAGCGCAACGAAGAAGCGCGCGTCGAGATCCATTCCCTTGGAATTGACCAGAAGGTCGTCGGTCATCGACAGGATCACCATCCCGCCCGGCATGCGATAGGCGGTGTCGAGGATGCGCGCGAACGATCTCATCACGATGATGCGGCACGCCGGCAGAGAGACGACGGCGCGAGCGGCCGCGAAGTTCGGGACGTCGAGCGGAATGCTTCGAGCGTCCTCCATCGACTCGATCGGCCGAAAGGCATCGACATCGGCAAAGTCGATCAGTTGAAGCGCGGAGGACGGGGCGAAGGCGTCGAACATGCGTCTGGCCGGCTGCTGCAATGTGACAATAAAATGAACGTCGGTACATCGCCATCAATGGCGAAACATCGCGCTTCAGTAAACCGGATTCCGGGCCGTAGTATTGCGGACATCATGCCAAGGCGTCCGTCAGATCATTGTCACCGTCAACGTTCCCGGTTCATCGGTTGGCCGGAGGCGAGGTCGATGAAATGGATGCGCGTGCAGGCGGGGCAGACGAAGGACTCGAAGCTCCGTCCCTCCGGTATCTGCTGCTTCTCCAGATGCGTCTGCACATTCATGCCCGTCTGGGGGCATCGAAAAACAATCAGGTCGGCCATCGTCGCAGAATGTCGGCGCGGCGAATTTTTCTCTTTGATCTAGATCAGTTTTGGAATTGCTCCAGACCGGCCGAACAGGCGCGCGTGGACCATCCGCGATCTTGCAAAAGCGAAGGGGCCCCGAGGGCCCCTTCGAATGTTACCAGCGGCGATAGCCGTAACCATAATAGCGCGGGCCGTAGCCGCCGTAGTAGCGCGGCGGTCCATAATATCGGGGGCCGTAGTACGGCCGCGGGCCGTAATATCCATAATAGTTCGGACGCCAGAAACAGCGCCCCCAAGCATCGCAGACCATGCGGACCTGCTCGACGTCGGAGACCTGCGGGACCGCAGGTGCAGGCGCGATGGGCATGGCGGACGCCGCCGGCGATGCCGCGAGGGCACCGAACAGGGACGCGGCGACGAGGCCAATCTTCAGATTCATAATGTCTTCCTCCGCTTACGCGATGCAGGATATCGAAGTTGTTCTGATCAAATTGTGGCGGAACCGAAATGTAATGCTGATGAACAAATCTTCAGTTGCTCCGCCGCGGGTCTGATCCCAGCTCTGCCAGATTACTCCAGCTCCGCGCTTCTGGCCACGTCGTGCTTGCCTCGCGGCCGCATCGCGGGACGTCGCCACCAACCTTGATCCTGCGCAATTCATCTTCGAGGCTTCCTCCCTAGTCTTGTCGCCGTGGGCCGTCCTTCGCGGAATACGAAGAGCGTTCGGCCGGTCGTCCGCATCGGTCCGGGGCCCACTGTTTGCTTGGAGCTGTGCAATGGACAAGATGAGAATCGACAAGGGTGACTGGTTGGTCGTGTGCGACGGGCGCAAGGCGCTCATTCTGGAAAACCTCGGCGACGAGATGTTTCCGAACCTGCACACCAGGGAGGTGCACGAGCAGCCCAATCCCCCGACGAGCGCACAAGGGAGCGATGCGCCGGGCCGATTGCATGGCGCAGCCGGCGGTGCGCGCAGCTCGGTCGAGCAGACCGATTGGCACGATGAGGCCGAGCGCGCCTTCCTGCGCGGCCTGGCCAGCCGGCTCGACGCCGCGGTCAGCTCGGGCGAGACGTCGGCCCTGACCATGGTGGCCTCGCCGCGTGCGCTCGGCATGATCCGCGCCGATTATTCGGACGTCGTGCGCAAGGCGCTTCAGGGCGAGGTGGGCAAGGACCTCGTCAAGCTGCCGGTCTACGAGATCGAGAAGCAATTGCTGCTGTCGGGCGCCGCCAGATAGGGACGCCCGCAGCGGACGCGCCGGCGCCCCTCAGAAGCAGGGGTGCCGGCGGCGGTCCTGGCCGACATAGGCGGCCGCGCTCTGGTAGCAGCGGTTGGTCGAGGGGCCGTCGTAATAGGCGAAGGTGCCGGGGGTGATACCGGGGCCGTAATTGTGCAGATGGCTGATCGGGTAGGGCAGCGGGTTGACGTAGGAGCGGTGGTACCGGTGATGTCCCCGCGCTTCCGCGAGACCAGGGGCTAGGATTGCGGCCGACAGGGCAGCAACCGCGGCTACAAGCTTCAACTTGCTCATCTCGATTCTCCGGAACCCGCGCGAATAGGTCGTCCGGTTATAGCCATTTCAAGCCGCCAGGACACCTGTCCGGCGGCCGGAAAACGGGGCCAGTCCCGCCGATTCCCGGGTGGGTGTGACAGAATTGCCGGAAGTGCGGCCGGACCCTGCCCATTTTTGGCCTTTTCGGGATGCTTAACGAATTCCCCACACAAGTATGACCAAAGAGAATTCAGTTTAGAATCCTGTTGCCGGCCCTTTGGGGGTCCTTCGAGGCCGGTCCCATTCCTGAAGGCTTTCGTCGTCCGCCGCCATGCGCATCACGCTTTTGAGCCTGCTGTTGCTCTGCCTCGCCGCCGCCACGCCGGCGCGGGCCGAGCTGCACATTACCCGCGACCATGGCGGCTATGTCGAGGAGTACAAGGCCAAGTACAAGCGTGTCCGCGAGAAGGGCGAGCGCGTCATCATCGACGGCATCTGCAATTCGGCCTGCACGCTCGTGCTCGGCATCGTGCCGATGAACAAGATCTGCGTAACGCCGCGCGCCAGCCTCGGCTTCCATCAGGCCTATTACGACAAGGCCTTCACCTTCGGCATCAAGGTCACCAGCTCGGAAGGGACGTCCGACCTGATGTCCTACTATCCTGACACGGTGAAGGACTGGATCCGCCGCAATGGCGGGCTCACCACCGACATGAAGAAGATCAAGAACGGCGTCGAGCTCTGGAAGATCATCGACCCCTGTCCGGAAGAATGGTGAGCGGCTGATCCGAGCCGCTGCCGCTGCCGCTCGTCGCAGCGCAGCATCGCTAGGCGAGAAATTCGCATTGCCGCATCGGCCCCCATGGGGCAATGAGGGCGGCAATGAACCATAATCAAGAAGCCCTGACCGCACGCGCCGCGCCGATCCTGTTCGTCCTGCTCTGGAGCACCGGATTCATCGGCACCAAATACGTCATCAGCAACGCCGATCCCTTGACCTATCTCGCCATCCGCATGGCGATCGTGGTCGGCCTGATGGCGATCATCGCAGGCATTGCGCGGCCAAAATGGCCCGACCGTATTGGCATCGCGCACAGCGCGGTTGCCGGCATCCTCGTCCATGGCTTCTATCTCGGCGGCACCGCGATCGCGATCGCCCATTCGATTCCGGCCGGGCTCTCCGCACTGATTCCGGGCCTGCAGCCGATCCTGACCTCGACCATCGCCAACCGCTGGCTGGGCGAGAAGGTGACGCCGGTGCAATGGGCGGGGCTCGTGCTCGGCCTCGGCGGCGTGGTGCTGATCCTGCACAACCGCCCCATGACCGGCGAAGCCGGGCTCGGCTGGCTTGCCTCGGTGGTCTCGCTGATCAGCATCACGCTCGGCACGCTCTATCAGCGTCGCTACTGCAACCACATCGACTGGCGCGCCGGCAATCTCGTGCAATATGTGGCCGTCACCGTCTTCTTCGCGATCGGCGCCTTCCTGTTCGAGGATCGCGTGGTGCACTGGACGCGGGAGTTCGTGCTCGCGCTCGCCTGGCTCACTGTAGCGCTCTCGATCGGATCTATCGGGCTGTTGTACTGGCTGATCCGCCACGCCGCGGCGACGTCGGTCGCGAGCCTGTTCTATCTCGTGCCCGCCGTGACCGCGCTGATGGCTTACGCACTGTTCGACGAGAAGCTCGATGCGCTGGCGATTGCCGGCATGGCGATGTGCGCGGCCGCGGTGTTCGTGGTCAACCGGCGCGTCTAGGCTGACGGGGCGAGGCGACGGCATACATCCCTGACGTGCGCGGCGCGCCGTGTTAGGCTGGCCGCATTTCAGCTTCCCTTTCACGCGGTGACCTCCATGAAGAAGGCGAGACGTGCGCTGCTCGGCCGGTCCCTGAAGCCGGTCCGGATTGCCTGCATCAACTACGCGGAGAAAACGATCAGCGGCCGCATAATGAGCCAGCTCACCGCGGCGCTCCAGAAATGTTACGACAAGCATTTCCTGCCGGTGTGGGGCTATCCGGTCGACCTTTATGTCACGAAAAGGCCGAAGCCCACCGATTGGCAGCTCGTCTATTTCGACGACGCCTCGCATGAGGGGCTGCTCGGGCGCCATGAGCTGACGCATCGCGGCCAGCCGATCTCGAAGATCTTCGTCAAGGCGCTGGGCGAGGAGCCCGTCAGCGTCGCTGCCTCGCACGAGCTGTTCGAGATGGTGCTCGACCCCATGGCCAATCTCTGGGCCGACAAGAATAGGAACACGCAATACGCCTACGAGGTCTGCGACGCCGTGGAGGAGGACTCCTTCTTCGTCGGCGGCTTCGAAATGTCGAACTTCGTCTATCCGTCCTGGTTCGAACCGTTCGAGCATCCGAGCGGCACCAAGTTCGACCACAAGGGAACGCTGAAGGAGCCGTTCTCGATGACCGAGGGCGGCTACGTCATCAAGAAAGTCAACGGCAGGCGGGTGATCAAGCAGTTCGGCTCGCCCGAGAAACGGCGGCGCTTTGCCAAGGAGGACCGGCGCGGCCATCGCAGCGAATTTCGCGACCCGCGAGGGGTCCATCATCCGGGGCGGCGCGCAGCCAAGCGGCGAGGATAGGCTGTTGCGGGGCGAAGCCTCCGGGCGCGTCCGCACCCGGAGGCTTGTTCGTGTCTGGTCTCGGGAGCGCGATCAGCGCTTGGCCTTCTTGGCCTTCTTTTTCTTCTTGGCGGCCTTCTTCGCGGATTTCTTCACGGCCTTCTTCGCGGTCTTCTTGGCCGCCTTTTTCGACGACTTCTTTGCTGCCTTCTTCGAAGTCTTCTTGGCCTTCTTCTTGGAAGCCTTCTTGCCCTTCTTCGGCGCTACTTTCTTCGCGACCTTCTTGGCGGCTTTCCTGACTTTCTTGACGGCCGTGACTGCGGCGTCCTTGGTCGCATCCACGGCGGTGGTGATCGTCTCCATTGCCTGTTCGGTGATCGGCTTATCGTCGTCCATATCGTCCCCCACGGTTTGTATGGAGCGATGACGATAGCGCGTTTCAAAATTGTGTCAAAGCAACCCTCAACCTTTGCGGATCTTTGCGTAGGCGGAGAGCGCGCGCTCGCGTCCCCGGGCGTGATCGACGATCGGCTGCGGATAGGTCTTGCCGAGCGTGACGCCGGCGCTCGCCAGCTCGATCGGCGTCGCCTGCCAGGGCTGGTGGATCAGCTTCGCCGGCAGTCCTTGCAGCTCCGGCACCCAGCGCCGGACATAGGTTCCATCGGGATCGAACTTCTCGCCCTGCAGCTGCGGATTGAACACGCGGAAATAGGGCGCAGCATCGGCGCCGCAGCCCGCGACCCACTGCCAGTTGGCGGGATTGCTGCCGGCATCCGCATCGACCAGCGTGTCCCAGAACCAGGCCTCGCCATCGCGCCAGTCGATCAGGAGGTGCTTGACCAGGAAGGACGCCACCACCATCCGTACCCGGTTGTGCATCACGCCGGTGTACCAGAGCTCGCGCAGGCCGGCATCGACGATCGGGTAGCCGGTGCGGCCGCGCTGCCAGGCGGCGAGCGCTTTGGTGTCGCGCTTCCAGGGGAAGCCGTCGAAGTTCGTTTGCAGGTTTTCGGTGGCGAGGTCGGGGTGGTCGTGGAGGAGGTGGCGGCAGAATTCGCGCCAGCCGAGCTCGCTCAGGAACTTCTCGATGCCGGGCCCGAGCCCCGCATCCTCGGCCGCGGCGAAGCGCGCGGCGTGCCAGACCTGCCGCGGGCTGAGCTCGCCGAACCGCAAATGCGGCGACAGGCCTGACGTGCCCACCCGGTCCGGGCGGTCGCGGTCGCCGGCATAGCCGCGCGCGATCGTCTTGAGAAAGTCGCGCAGGCGCGTGCGGGCGGAGGTCTCGCCCGGCGTCCAGCGCTCGCGCAGGCCGCCCGCCCAATCGGGCTTGGTCGGCTCGAGCGTCCAGCTCTCCAGCGTGTCGCTCGTGATCTTCGGAGCCGGGCGCAGCTGCTTCGGTGCGGGCAGGGGTTTTGGCGGATCGCCGAGCGACAGCACGCGCCGCCAGAACGGCGTGAACACGCGCAGGCCCCGGCCTTCTTTGTTGCGGATCGCCGAAGGTGGGGCGATCAAGTCTCCGGGGAAGCTTTGCGACTCCACGCCGAGCTTTGCCAGTGTCGCTTCGAGCTGCCTCTCAACTGCCTGATGCGGCGCTTGCGCGATCCCGTTCCAGTAGACGGCGCGGGCGCCGCTTTCGCGCGCCACCTCGGGGATCACCCCGGCCACCGGTCCCTTGCGCAGGATCAGCGATCCGCCCCGCGCTGCGATCTCGGCGCCGAGCGCCCGCAGCGACTGTGCCAGCCACCAGCGCGCCGCGCCGCCGGGTGCCCGGCCGGCTGTGTCGTCGAGTACGTAGAGGCAAACCACCGGCGCACCGGTCTTGGCGGCGGCATGGAGGGCGGGGTGATCGGACAGGCGGAGGTCATCGCGGAACCAGACGACGATAGGCGGCGCGCTTGGTGTGGTCAGGGCGTCCTCGTTAACAATTTGTAAAGCATGGGGCGGCGTGAACCGCCGTTAATGCGGCCGTAAGCCCCTTGCACGATTATGCAGGAATTACGGGGGTCATTCCATTCATGTCCAGCCTTTCGACGGCGAAGTTCCTGCCGCAGTTCAAACTTGGCACCAAGGCCGTCCTGTGCGCCGTGCTGCTGATCGCCGTAAACACGGCGCTCGTGGTTGGCGCCGGCTATTGGTCGCTGACCAACGCCTTCAATGACCGCGCGCTGCGCGACATCGAGGTCAATCTGCGCACGCTGGCGCTGGCCTTTGCCGAGATCGTGCCCGACGCCAAGATCACCGTGCGGGATGGCGCGGTCGCACGCGCCGAGATCCCCAAGATGCCCGAATTCAGGGATCACGCCATCGTCGACCGCGCGGTGTCCTATGTCGGGGGCAACGCAACCCTGTTCGTGTTCGACGAGGCGAGCGGGCAGTTCGTCCGTCGCTCGACCAATGTGAAGAAGGAGAATGGCGACCGCGCCGTCGGCACCCAGCTTGCCGCCGATCATCCGGCGCAGGCCAGCTTGCGCCGTGGCGAGGCCTACAAGGGCCCGGCCGTTCTGTTCGGCAAGTCCTTCATGACCGCCTATTTCCCGGTCGCGGACGCGACCGGCAAGGTCGCCGGCATTCTCTACGTCGGCATCCCGATGGCCCAGTTCGAGAGCATGCTGACCCAGGCGATCTCGAGCATGGCCGCCGCCGCCGGGTTCGCCGCGCTGCTGGTTCTAATCCTCACCCTGCTGATCGTCCGCCGTGTCACCCGGCCGCTGACCTCGGTCACGCGCTCGCTCACGGCGCTGGCGAACGGCCAGAGCGATGTCGAGATCGATTGCGAGGATCGCGCCGACGAGATCGGCGAGATCGCCCGCACCGTCGCGGTGTTCAAGAGCAATTCGCTGGAGCGCGCCCGCATGCGCAGCGAGCAGGCGGCGGCTTCGGCTGCCGCAGTCGAGCAGCGCAAGGCCGACCTGCGCAACTTCGTCGAGCAGTTCCGCGGCAGCGTCGGCGGCATCCTCGACAAGGTGCTGACGTCGTCAGGCGAGTTCGAGCGGGTGGCGCGGCAATTGACCGACACCGCACGCTCGACCGCCGATCTGTCCGCACAGTCGGCCGGGGCGTCCGAGGACGCCTCCGAGCACGTGCGTTCGGCGGCGTCAGCCTCCGACGAGCTGAGCCAGTCGATCTCCGAGATCATCCGGAGAGTGCAGGAATCGAACGAGATCTCCGCCGAGGCGGTGAGGCAGGCCGAGGTCACCGACCAGCGCATCGCGCAGCTCTCCGAGGCGGGCACGCGCATCGGCGACGTCGTCAAGCTGATCACCTCAATCGCCGAGCAGACCAACCTCCTGGCGCTGAACGCCACCATCGAAGCCGCGCGTGCCGGCGATGCCGGCCGCGGCTTTGCGGTCGTGGCTCAGGAGGTCAAGACGCTCGCCGGCCAGACCGCCAAGGCGACCGACGAGATATCGAACCAGATCGCCAGCATGCAGCTTGCGACCGAGGAATCGGTCGCCGCCATCAGGGCGATCAGCCAGACCATCGAGCGCATCAGCGGCATCGCCGGCTCGATCTCGGCTGCGGTCGAGCAGCAGAAGAGCGCGACCCACAACATCGTGGCCAGCGTTCGCGCCGCGGTCTCGGGTACGGCCGAGGTCGCCGTCAACGTCCGTCACGCCGCCAAGGGCGCAAGCGAGACCGGCGAGACGTCGAGCCGGATGTTTGCCTCCGCGCAGGCGCTGTCGGGCGAGAGCCTGCATCTGAAGGCCGAGGTCGACGGCTTCCTCGAGCGCGTTCACGCGGCGTAGGGCTCCAACGCGGTCATTCCGGGGCGGTGCGTCAGCACCGAGCCCGGAATCTCGAGATCCCGGGTCTGGTCCTTCGGACCATCCCGGGATGACTTTTAGCGGTCGCTATTCGCGACCGCCAAAAGTCACTTCGGCTGCGGCACGATCCGGATGTAGGGCTTCGGCTCTTTCCAGCCCTGCGGGTAGATCGTCTTGGCCTCGTCGTTGGAGACCGAGCCTGCGATGATCACGTCCTCGCCCTGCGTCCAGTCGGCCGGGGTTGCGACGCGGTGCTTGGCGGTGAGTTGGAGCGAGTCGACGACGCGCAGGATCTCCTGGAAGTTCCGGCCCGTTGTCATCGGATAGACCAGCACCAGCTTGATCTTCTTGTCCGGCCCGATGATGAAGACGTTGCGGACGGTCTGGTTGTCGGCCGGCGTGCGGGTGAGGGGATCGCCCGAGGTCGAGGCCGGCAGCATCTCGTAGAGCTTGGAGACGTTGAAGTCGGTGTCGCCGATCATCGGATAGTTCGGAGCCGCGCCTTGCGTCTCCTTGATGTCCTCAGACCACTTCGCGTGGCGATCGACCGGATCGACCGAGAGGCCCATCAGCTTGACGCCGCGCTTGTCGAATTCCGGCTTCAGCTTGGCCAGTGCGCCGAGCTCGGTCGTACAAACCGGCGTGAAGTCCTTGGGGTGCGAGAACAGCAGTGCCCAGCTGTTGCCGATCCAATCGTGGAACTTGATCTTCCCTTCGGTCGTCTCAGCTTCGAAGTCGGGGGCGGTGGTGCCGATCGGAAGTGTCATGGTTCTACCTCATCACATTGAATTTGCTTGAGAATTGGTCTCTGGCCGTCGCCGTCAGTATAGGGGCTTGGCGAGGCTAAGTGAACGTTGACTGAACCGCTTGAAGTAAAATGTGAATTCCTTCTCTGAAGAGCCGATCTCCTAGCACTTTTCTGTTACAGCGGCATCTGCGGCGAAACATCTCCACCGGGGCCTCACGGTCTCGATTGCCCCGATAAAGCCTTTTATGACCCGCATCACGCCCGCCCGACGCTCTCCGGAACCGAAATGGTCCTCATAGCGACTAATCGGCAACCATTGAGAAAAGTCGCGATCTCCGTATCGAATCATTAACCACCTCTTTACGCCCGCATGAAAATGCTGGTCGGTCAGAAGAAATCTGGAAGTGAACTATGTCTGCCGCTGCGCCTAAGTCTGTTGAGTCGCCGTCCCTCGAACCGTCCTGCCGCGATACCGCGGCTCATGCTCTCTCCATCGTGCGCGACGGCGTGATCACGGGCGAAGGCCCGACCACCAAGGGGCGGGTGCACTTCTCCCGCTCGCTCGATGCCGATGACACCGCCTGGTGCACGCGCATCCTGACCGCCACCGCCGTCAACGACCAGCCGGTCAGCCGCGCCGAAGCCGAGACGCTGTTCGAGATCAACGAGGCCGCGACCGAGCGCACCGACGGCGGCCGGTTCGACGACCTGCTTGCCAAGGCCGTGGCCCACTACGCCGCAAGCGCCTCGGGCCTGAAGGTGCCGCCGCGCAGCGTCGCGCTGTCGGCCGACACCGAGATCGAGAGCTGGGCGCCGTCCTATGCCTCCAAGGTCAACAGCGAGATGCTGGAGTGGATCGCCGGCCAGATGCGCGGCAAGCGCCAGAACAATCGTCGCCTGATGGCGATGGTGGCGACCTTCCTGGGCGCCACCGCGCTGCCTCTGGCGGGCCAATTGCCGAACGTGTTCGACATCGGCATGTAGCTTCACGCGCCTCTCATGAGGACGACGCTATTGAGCGGCGGGGTTATTTCCCCGCCGTTTTTTGTTTGCCGGCGTCCGGTTCGAGCCCGAGCGTGCGGCCCGGGAAGCCGGCGGCGTCGAAATAGCGCTGGCTGCCGACGCGCTGGAGGTTGAGCACGGTCTGAAGGCCGTTCTCGGACATCTTCGACTTCTCGACGCCCTTGAATGCCTTCGGCACGATGCCGTTGGGCAGGGCCTCCGACATCACGCGGCCGATCAGGCCGCCGTTGTGTGCGCCGCGCAGGCCCATCAGCTGGGCGGCCGTCATGCCGACGTCGGCATTGCTGACCGGGATCAGGCTGACATAGCCGGCTTTGAAATCCGGTCCGATCGCGGCCATGAAGTTCATGGTGTCGCCGCGGCTGAAGCTGCCATGCATGCCCTGGCCCTGGCGCAGCACGGTGTCGGCGACCTGCACCGAGCAGTTGGTCGGCGCCTCGCCGCAATCGCTGGCATAGGAGCGGAAGTTGACGACGATCGACGGCGTCGGCGTCGCCGACTTGCCGCGCAGGTTGAGGCTCGACAGCGGCAGCGTGCCGGGGAAGCGGCCGAGCTGGTCGTCGACGAACAGGCCGGAGACGTAGTCCTGCTCGAGCAGGGCCTTGATCGTTTTCGCCGCGAGCTTCTTGTCCTTGCTCGGCAGGTAGACCAGGTCCGAGCCGCCATTGGTGGCGACGACGAGATCGGGCTTCTCCGGATCCTTGCCGAGCACGCCGTTGCCGGCCTTGGGATGCTTGTTGCCCTCGACCTTCGCATTCTTGTCGTTGGGGTCGAACAGCGGCAGATCGAGCGCTTTTGCAAGGTCGAGCGCCAAAAAGCCCATCGGCAAGAAGTCCTTCGGCGTGTCGTCATAGCTGACCTTGGCCGACGGGCTGGTCTTGCTTTCCTTGGAGATCGTCGAGAAGCCGTGGTCGGCCGAGATGATGATGTTGGTCGAGGCGGCGAGCCCGAGCTCGTCGAGCGCCTTGCGGAGCTGGGCGAGGTTGTTGTCGGCGTTCCTGATGCCGGCCATCGAGGTCGGCCCGTTGATGCCGGGCATGATCTGGTTGAGGCTGTCGCCGGTGTTGTGCTGGCTGCCGTCAGGGTCGCGCGACCAGAACACCAGGACGAACGGCTTGTTGCGCGCCTTGAACATCGGCAGCACCACCTTGGCGGCGACGTCGGCGAAATAGGCCTGCTGCGCGACGTTGGCGACGGTGGTGCCGGGCGTCTTGGCATCGCCGGCCTTGCTGTTGTCGCCGCGCGGGGGCGTCGCAAGGGGCAGGCCGGCCTTGGTCAGCGCCGCCTTCACCTCGTCCGACAGCGCCACGCCGTTCTTGCCGCCGGTTGAGTCGTCGAACACCACCGAATGCAGGCCGGGCTTCTCGGGCTTGTCGGTGTGGTCGAACTGGTAGGTCGGGCCGACCTTGCCGATCGCCGCCGTGCTCAGCCCCTTGTCGCGGGCCATTTTCAGAATGGTCTCTTCGTTGAGATAGTCGCCCTTGAAATGCTCGTCGATGTCGCCGAGCACGGCGTCGTTCTCGATGAAGGGGACCACGGTGTCACCGGCGGGGACGGAGGTGTAGTTGGTCCAGATCGTGTTGGAGAACACGCCGGTGTCGCCGAGATAATGGCCGGTCGACATCGCCGAGCCGTTGGCCATGGTGAAGGTCGGGAAGAGGGAATGCGGGTTCTTGAAGTTGACGCCCTTGTCGCGGACCTCGGCCATCGCGGGCGCCGTTTCAGGAGCGACCTTCAGCGCGCGCAGCCCGTCCGGGATGAACAGGATGAGGTTGCGGGGGGTGTTGTTTTGGGCGGAGGCAAGTCCAGCGGAAAGTCCGGTGGACAGCACTGTCAGTCCGGCGGACAGCAACACCAGTGAACGGCGCATCAAATCTCTCCTAACGGTGAGGCGGCAAGGCCGCGACCGCGGCCCTGCCATCGTTTAGTTTTGCTGGATGACAGTTTTGTTACAAGGCCTGTTACTAGTGCAAGAGGAATGGGGAGGGGGACGGCAACACCCTCGTGTCCCGGACGCGACGCAGCTCGTAGGATGGGTAGAGCACTTGCGAAACCCATCATGCTTCCCCGTAGACGAAAGGTGATGGGTTTCGCTTCGCTCTACCCATCCTACAACCCCGCAGACACCCCTCCGCATTCTCGCGGCTTGTTTCGCCCGAGTTCTGCTTTGTCACTTCACCCTCATCAATGAAAGAGGGCGCAGGGAAGGCCGGGAGCCGGCTGGCTCCCATTGACCGCTATGCCAAGGGCAGGTTGCGCTACAATGCACAGCGGGAAACAGGGCAACCGGAGCATCCCGGCCTTCCCTGCGCGGATGGTTGGAACGGCTTATGTCGTGAGCTCCCCGGGGAGCGATGCACTATTGCCCCCGTCGCCCTGCGGATGGCTGATGCGCGTGCCCGGTCGGGCCGCAACATCACCGCAAGACTTGACGCACAGACCCCGGGCGTCAGGACCACACGATTTTGCCGTACGCAAGCTGCACCGGTCGTGCGCGCGACGCTTTTCGCTCACGGCTCTCCGCCCTGCGAAGCCTTCGCGCCAGTGAAGCCTGCGTCCACCGCTGCCCGGCCCGCGTGTCGTGACGATCGCGATACGCCCCTCTTCCTTGGGCCGGAGTGAATAATATCTAACAAAAATCAGAATTCTAATAAATAGAATTATTTCGATGCCGGTCGCTTGACCCCGGTCTTGGATGTCTTGCCCGACGGGGTGCACAAGGGGTTGTGGCCGGGACACTTATTCCGGCGCGGTCGTCACCCGCGGAGTCTGCGCGAGGGCCTGCCGGCTTGACGGACGCCGGGGCGGCTCCGCTCCTGGTCCGATCGCGCCGCAGCGAGAGCGGGGCCGTCTTGAGCGCATAGATGATCGCGATCTGGGTCCGGTTCTGGAGACGGTACTTGCGCATGATGTTGCCGATATGCGCCCGCACCGTGTTCTCCGAGATCTTGAGCTCGTAGGCGATGTTCTTGTTCTGCATGCCTCGCGCGATCAACATCATCAGCTCACGTTCGCGCGGCGTCGGTGTAATCGAATCCTTCGGATCCGGGCTCATGACTGGCTCCTCCCTGGTCTTCTGGTTGACGTGGCAGCCCCCCGGCATCTTCTCACTCCGTCTTGAGCGCCTCGATCGGGCTCAGCCTGGATGCCTTGTGGGCGGGGTAGAAACCGAAGATCAGGCCGGTCGCGATCGAGAAGACGAGGGCAAGGCCGATCGCCTCGCCGTCGATCGAGGTGATCCATCCGGCCATGCGGGCAACCGTCATCGAGAGCGTGATGCCGCCGGCAACGCCGATGGCGCCGCCGAGCAGGCAGAGGACGAGCGCCTCGCAGAGAAACTGGAGGCGGATGTCCCGCATCCGCCCGCCAAGCGCGCGGCGGATTCCGATCTCCCGCGTGCGCTCGGTGACCGACACGATCATGACATTCATGATGCTGATGCCGCCGACGAGCAGCGAGACCGAGGCGATGGCGACGAGCAGGAGCGCCACGGTGCGGATCGCGCCTTGCTGCGCTTCCATGGCGGCGGCCGGATCCTGGACCTTGAAGTCGTCCTCCTGGCCGGCAGGGATGCGGTGGCGCTGCCGCAGCAGGCTTTCGATCTCCGATCGCGCGCCCGCCATCTGGCTGTCCGCGGCCACCTTGGCGATGATGTAGGCGACCGAATCCCGGTTGATGTTGCTCGCGCTGCCAAGGAAGCGCAGCTTGGCCGTGGTGAGGGGGACGAAAGCGACGTCGTCCTGCGCCGGGCCCTTGCGATCGAGCACGCCGACCACTTCGAGCGGCACCTTCATGATCCTGATCTGCGCGCCGATCGGATCGTCGCCGGGCGCGAACAGCTCGCGCGCGACGGTGCTGCCGAGGATCACGACCTTGCCGGCACCGGTCTCTTCGGTGCCGGAGAAATAGCGCCCGGCCGCGAGCTGCCAGTCGCGCACCATGAAGTGACCGGTCGTCGTGCCGTTGATGGTCGTATTCCAGTTCTTGCTCTCGTGGATGACCTGCGCCGTTCCGGCGATCGAGCCGGCCGCGGCCTGGATCTCCGGAATCTGCTCGATGATGGCCTGCACGTCGCTCTCGGTCATCGTCAGCTTGCTGCCGTCCTTGAGCCGCACGCCGCCCTGATAGACCGCGCCCGGCGTGATCATCAGCACGTTGGCGCCGATCGAGCGGATCTGCTCCTGGAGGCGAAGCTGCGCGCCGGACCCGATCGCAAACACCGTCACGATCGAGGCAACGCCGATCACGATGCCGAGCATGGTGAGGAAGCTGCGCAATGGATTGAGGCGCAAGGCGTGCAGGGCGATCTGAAAGCCCTGGAGCATCGTCATGACGCAGCGCTCCGTTTCGGCAGCAGGGGAACCAGCGTCTCGTCGCTGACGAGCTCGCCGTCGTGCAGGCGGATCGTGCGCCGGCACCGCGTCGCGATGCCGGGGTCGTGCGTTATCATCACGATGGTCTGGCCGGTCCGGTTGAGCGCGGCGAACAGCGCCAGGATCTCGGCGCCGGTGCGGCTGTCGAGCGCGCCGGTCGGCTCGTCGGCGAGCACGATCAGCGGAGAGGCGATCAGTGCACGCGCGATCGCGACGCGCTGCTGCTCGCCGCCCGAGAGCTGCCGCGGAAAGTGATGAGCCCGGTGCAGCATGCCGACGGCCTGAAGGCTCGCTTCGGCTCGCGCCAGGCGGTCCTTGCGACCGATGCCGCAATAGACCAGCGGCAGTGCGACGTTCTCGATCGCATTATGGCGTGCGAGCAGATTGTAGGACTGGAACACGAAGCCGATGCTGCGGGCGCGCAGGGACGACCGGCGATCTTCCGAGAGCCCGGCGACATTGGCTCCCTCGAGATGGACCTCGCCTTCGCTCGGCAGGTCGAGCAGCCCGATCATGTTCATCAGCGTCGACTTGCCGGAGCCCGACGGTCCCATCACGGCGACGATCTCGCCCTGTGCGATGTCGAAGCTGACGTTGCGCACCGCGGCCACTGCGACCCCGTCGGTGCGATAGGTCCTGGATACGGACCGGAGACTGATGAGGGGCAGGGGGGCGGTCATGATCCGAACCTGATTCCGAGAAACTCCATGCCTGCCGGCCGGATGGCCTGGCCGACGGCGACCTGGCTGCCTTCGACGAGGTCGCCGCTCTTGAGTGCGACCTGTTCGGTGCCGGAGGCGCCGACCGTCACCGCAATACGCCGGAGCGAGCCGCCGGCGGTGCGCACCCACACGCCGCTGTGCGCGGTGGTCGGGTCCGGACGTGCGCCGGACGGCTGGAAACGCAGCGCGGCGAGCGGCACCTTCAGCACGTCGTCCTGCCGCTCGATCACGATCTTCACCAGGGCAGTCATGCCGGGCAGCAGCGCGCCGTCGAGGTCGCGCCGGACGGCTGGAAACGCAGCGCGGCGAGCGGCACCTTCAGCACGTCGTCCTGCCGCTCGATCACGATCTTCACCAGGGCAGTCATGCCGGGCAGCAGCGCGCCGTCGAGGTTGGAGGTCGACAGCACGACGGTGTAGGTGACGACGTGCTGCTGGTTCTGCGGCGCCTTGCGCACCTGCCGCACCACGGCCTCGAAGCGGCGGTCGGGGTAGGCATCCACCGTGAAATGGGCGCGCTGGCCGGAGGCGATGCGGCCGATATCGGCCTCGTCGACCTGGGCGTGAATCTCCATGTCTTCCAGCCGGTGGGCGACCACGAAGGTGGTGCGCGACTCCAGGCCGACCGCGAGCGTCTGGCCCTCGTTGACGAACCTGCCGACGACGACGCCGTCGATCGGCGAGCGGATCACGGTGCGGTCGAGATCGGCCTGGGCCGCGGCGAGAACGGCCGCCTTCTCCGGCACCGCCATTCGGGCCTGTTGCAGCTCGGCCTCGATCCGGCGGACGTCGGCCTGCGCGCCGTCCACGGAGTAGGAATTGAGCGACATCAGGACCTCGGCCTCGCGCTCCTGGGCCAGCCGTGCTGTGAACTCGGTCTGCGCGTCGTCGACCGTCGTCGTCGCCACCACGTTCTGCGACTGCAGCGCCAGCTTGCGCTGCAGGGTCCTCTGCGCCGAGGCCTTGACGGCTTGCGCGCTCTCGAGCTTGGCGGCGAGCACGTCCCGGCTGCCCCTGGCGTTCTGCAGATCGATCCTGGCGCGATCGAGCTTGGCGCGCGCGATGTCGACCAGGGAATTGGCGACCGCCAGGGAAGCCCTGGCTTCGTCGACCTTGGCCGCGAAGCTGCGCGGATCGATCAGGGCGAGCGGCTGGTCCTTGGCGACGGTGTCGTTGAAGTCGACATAGACCCGGGCGAGCTGCCCGGACAGCTGGGAACCGACCTCGATCGTCTTGACCGGCTGCAGCGCGCCGGTGACGGTGACGGTCTGCTCGATGCTGCCGCGCTGGATCGCGGCATAGCGGAACATCGGCGCATCCGACCCGAAGGCCGAAGCTTCGCGCCCGCCGGGCACGAGCAGCCGTTTCGTCGAGTCGTAGGCGTGAGCCGCCGTGTCTGCCGCGCTCCCGGCGGCGCCGGCGATGACGGCCGGCTCCGCGGCGAAGACCGCGGCAAGGCCGCATGCAGTTCCAAGCACGGCAATAATTGGCACAAATCGCATATCAAAAACTCGCCTGCTTGAAATGGCTTCGTTGGCGGCGCGGAGCGAGATCGCGCTATGGTTGTAAATTGTCAAAAGCAATATCGATCGTCAGTATGTCGTCGTTGCCGGGGCGACGGTCGGGTGCGCTGAGCGATCCAGAAGTAAAGTGCGGGGGTGCGACTTTTCGTGATTTGCGTGAAATGTATACCCGGCGTATGCCAAAGGTTGCGCGCGGTATCGAACTCGATAGGCTGACTGAACGTCCCGTATGATCTGGCCGATGCGGCCAGTCGCCGGCGTTCAAGTCGGCGTATGGGTGGCGACGCCATGACGCAGTCGGCGATACCGCGGCGACGACGTCGGATTGCTTCATTCGCGATAACGCGCCTCGCCGTGATGCCGCCGGTGGCGAGATCGAATCTCTGCAATCACGAAGCCCGATATGTGAACGCCTTCACTCGTCTTCACGGAGTGTTGGCCCTAAGACGTCGAACCGGTGGACCGACGCCATTCGTTCGATCCCCGCGAATTCAACCAAGCACCTTGTTCTCGCTTGCAAGAAGAATGGATGGCTCGCTGCTTGCTCATCGAGCCCCAAGCCGGGGAGTCCGTCTGCCATGAGCTCAGGTCAAGCCACCGTTTACGTCGTTGACGACGAGGTTCAGATTCGAACTGCGATTGGAAGTCTCTGCGAGGAGACCGGACACCAGGTGAGATTGTTTGCGTCGACCGACGAATTTCTCGCGGAGAGACTTTCCGGCGGGCCTTCGTGCCTCGTGCTCGACGTTCGCTTTCCCGGGACCTCGCCGACCGGTCTCGAGCTGCAGCGCCGGCTCGCCGAGACGGGCGTGCCGATTCCGATCGTCTTCATCAGCGGCCACTCAGACGTCCGTGTCTCGGTCGAGGCGATGAAGCGCGGCGCGGTCGAGTTTCTACCAAAACCCTTTCGCGAGCAGGAGATCCTCGATGCGATCAGGCATGGCATCGAGCGCGACCGCAGGCGGATGGAACGCGAATACGCCGTGCGCGAGGCCCGGCTGCGCATCGAGACGCTGACGGCGAGGGAGCGCGAGATCATGCTGCTGATGGCCGAGGGGCTTGTCGCCAAGCAGATCGCGGCGAGGCTTGGCGTGAGCGAAGTGACGGTGAAGGTCCATCGCGCCCGGATGATGCGAAAGCTCGAGCTGCGTTCGCCGATCGAGGTGGCGCGGCTGATCGACAGCATGGGACGCGAAGCGGAGACGACGCGCACCGGTGCAGGACAGCCGCAAATCTGAGGCTGCGCGTGGCGACATTCAGCGCTTCGTCTAGTCCGTACCGATTAGCATGAACTGCAGTCTGTCGCGATCGCCGCGATCGGTTCAGAGTCATCCCACGATGTCGGTCGCATTCAGGACCAGCATCCGAAACCAGTCAGACAACTTGGCCAGAAAGGGATACTCCATGCGCAAATTGTTTTTTGCTTCCGTTGCCGTGCTCGCTCTGTCTTCCGCGGCCCAGGCCGCCAATACTTCGACCACGGTGCAGGTCGGCTTGGTGAACGGTTCGAGCGTCACGCAGAACGGCCTCACCAACGACAGTTCGTCGACGACCCAGATCGGCATCCTGAACGGTGCGTCCACCATGCAGGGCACCAGCTCGCCGTCGCTCAACAACGTCAGCACTGTGAACCAGGCCGGCGTGCAGAACTCGGCGACCACCGGCCAGGTGGCCTTCGGCAACAACGGCAGCGCGATCACCCAGAATTCGTTCGGGCCGCCCGCGCTCCAGAACAACTCCGCCAGCGTCGGCCAGCTCAGCTTCGGCATCAACACGAGCACCGTCTCGCAGACGGCGCACTGAACCATCTCGTCGGCCGGATGCGTCACGGCGCGTCCGGCCAATTCTCGCGGAGGAACATGACATGCGGATCACCTATCTCGTTGCGACGGCCATCGCGCTCAGTGCACTGACCACCGTCGATGCCCAGGCCGGCAACTCGGCCAGCGTGCTGCAGTTCGGCACGACCAACAGCTCCTTCATCTCGCAGACGGGCTCGACCAGCAACAACGCCACGACGTTGCAGTTCGGTGCGACCAATACGGCGACCACCTTGCAGACAGGCTCGCTCCTCACCGTCAACACCGCGGTGACCGGGCAGGGCGGCACCACGGCGACGGCCTCCAACACGGCGCTGACCGGTCAGGTCGGCGGCTCCAATTCGAGCCTGATCGGCCAGATCGGCGCGAACAATACGGCCGGCGTCGGGCAGCTCGGCATCCTGAACGGCTCGACGATTCTCCAGCAGACTCCGTGAGCAATTCTGAAGTGGTGAGGCACGTCATGAAACGTCTCTCGAAACGCCTCTTGGCAAGCAGCTGCGCCGCAATGTTCGCCTTGTGCTGCGCCGGCGCCGGATCAGCCGGTGCCCAGACCGCCGACATCAAGACCATCGTGTCGGTCGGCGGACCGCCGGTCGTGCTGAACCAGAACAGTCAGCTCAACATGGCGGGCGTGTTCATGGTCGGCGGCAGCACCAGCGCGACCGTTGTCCAGAACGGCACCAACAATGCCACGGGCGTCCTCCAATTCGGCGGGACGAATTCGGCGTCGGTCGGGCAGGCCGGGATGAACAATTTCGCCTTCGTCGGCCAGACCGGCCAGTCGGCGACCAGTCTCGTGTCGCAGCTCGGCGCCATGAACACGGGCACGGTGGCGCAGTTCAGCACGGTCAATACGTCGACGATCGTCCAGACCGGTCCGTAAAGACGCGCGAACTCATCGGCGTCGGGAACCAGCGGGGAAGCGCGATGCGGAGCGGCAGAGAGGTCTCGAAGCGGGTTCTGGCCGTGGCGGCGTTGCTTGCCGCCATCGGCGCGGCGACGCAGGCGTCGGCCGGATCCATCCAGCGCAGCGTGACGAACCCGAACGTGAGCATCGAGACGATCGTGCAATTCGGCAACGACGTTCAGCCTGTCACGATCGAGGAGAACAGCCGCGTCAATAT
The DNA here is from genome assembly GCF_054062495.1 of Bradyrhizobium sp. USDA 3311. Classification (NCBI taxonomy): domain Bacteria; kingdom Pseudomonadati; phylum Pseudomonadota; class Alphaproteobacteria; order Hyphomicrobiales; family Nitrobacteraceae; genus Bradyrhizobium; species Bradyrhizobium sp. USDA 3311. Next base: position 5,226,826 of record NZ_JBSSFI010000001.1, read on the forward strand.
CGCGCGGGTGATCCAGATCGGCGGATCGGGAACGGTGGATGCGACCATCATCCAGAACGGCACGCGCAACTATGCCAACGTGATCCAGATGGGCGGCACCACCAACGCGGCGGTCGGTCAGTCCGGCCTCAGCAACACCGCCGACATCACCCAGATCGGCAATTCCACCAGTGCGCTCCTGCTTCAGATCGGCGACATGAACTCGGGAGCGGTGAGGCAGTTCGGACGTTTCAACTGGCTGGCGATCTTCCAGTTCGGCCGATGATGGAGGGATGACATGAGGTTGCTTCTGCTCGCATCCGGAATAGGATTCATGAGCGTGGTTGCGATGGCGCCGGCCGGGGCCGGCGACGGTCACACCACGGTGGTCCAGGACGAAAACGGGACGGCGGCGATCACGCAAAGCGGCGATCCCGCGCAGGCCGAGGTCAGGATCGAGAAAGAGCCCGGGCGCACCACGGTGTACCGGCGCAGCGGCGGAAACACCGCGATCGTGACGCAGGGCACCGGAAATGCGCAGGACATGCTCGATTGGCTGCGCAAGCACCAGCAAGACCACTGACACGTCCTGCTGACGCAGAGAGGCCCATCGTCCCTGAAAGGACGACGGGCCACCCGCGTTGGCCGGAACGACGTCGCTGAAACAGGCCGGGAATTCCGGGCGTTCTGCCGCACCTTGTTCCCCGTTAATCCCGTGTCTTAACCAACAATTAATTATACGTTTGCGGGTGGGCGACAGCCCGGCCTAGCGTGTGGTGGGGAGCCGCCGAAGCCAAACGAGTTGGTGCGTATCATGATGTCCAGATCATATGGGGCGCTGCTCGCCTCGCTCAGCGCAGCCGCGCTGCTCCTTTCTTCCAGCGACAGTTTTTCAAGACCCGGCGGCGTTGCTGCGCATGGGCTGGCTGCGGCGCCGCCGAATGCGGCAATGCGTCCGCCGATCGCGCCGGGTGCCCGGTTCCGCGGCCGCAACACGCCGTGGGTCTATTGGCCGGGCGGCGGCGGGTTCTTCTACGACGGCGCGGGCTACGGCCAGCCCTTCGCCGACGCCGGGCAGCCGCTCTCCAACGACGTGCGCTACACCTATACCTATGACGTTCCCTGGGACTGGACGCATCGCTTCCCGCCGAACGTGGTGCCGTCCGATCGGCCCTACGTGCCGAGCTGCCCGACGGAGCAGGTGACGGTGCCCGGCCGCGGCGGCGGCGAGCACACCGTCAACATCATGCGCTGCTACTAGCCCAGCTCAAAGCTGGTCACGCCGAAGACGCGGTCGATCCGCAGCGGCGCGATCGGCCCGGTGTACATCCGCGCCGTCTCGAACACCGGCTTGAGGCCGAGCTGTTCCGCGAGCGCGATGGCCTCGCGATTGACGGCGGGGACATCGAGGAAGACCTCGCCGCCGCCCGCACTTGCCAGCAAGGCCTGCACGACCGCTGCGGCCGCGGCGCGATCATCGGCGACGAGCGGGCCGATCTTGTGGCCGCTCCGGCACCGGCGGATCACGCCCCATGCGGCAAGCTTGCCGTCACGCAGCAGCGCGCGGCCGACATGTCCTGATGTGTTGATCCAGGCGCGCAGGAAGGCGCTGCGCGGCGCTGGGAACACCGTGGCATCGTCGGCTTCTACGAGCGCGAACGGAACTCTGTCGAGCTCGATGATATCGGCAGGCCCCGGCGGCGCGGCGACGATGCCGCCATAGCGGATATTGGCGTAGGCAAGCTGGAAGCCGGACTTTCTGTAATTGCCCTGCTGTGCGACGACGCCGTCGAGGCCGATCACGCGAGGGCGCGCATGCGCGATCGCCGCGTTCCAGATGCGCAGGCCGTGGCCGGAACCGCGGAGGTCCGCGCGCACGATGTAGAAGCCGAGAAAGGCGAAGCGGTCATCGTAATTGACGCAGGAGACGGTCGCGACCGGCTCGCCGTCGATCTCGCCGACGAAGAAGCCTTGCGCGTCTGATATCGCGAAGCAGGCGGCGTCGGAGAGGCCCGGATTCCAGCCCTCGGCAGCGGCCCAGTCGACGGCGATCGAGATCTCCTCGGGGCGCAAATTGCGAATCTGCAAATCGCTCATCATGGATGCCTTCGACGGTGGACCTGCCGGCAAGTCTGGCGGTAGAAGGCCTCATGATAGGCCGGGCCCGCGGCTCGCCTCAAGACAGGGATGATCAGTCATGGCAGCAGAGAAAGTCGCACTCGTCACCGCCGGCGGCAGCGGCATGGGGGCAGGGGCTGCGCGGCGGCTTGCGGCCGACGGCTTTCGCGTCGCGATCCTGTCGTCCTCCGGCAAGGGCGAGGCGCTGGCGGCCGAGCTCGGCGGCTTGGGCATCACCGGCTCCAACAAGTCGAATGACGATCTGAAGCGTCTCGTCGACGGCGCGATGGCGAAGTGGGGGCGTATCGACGTGCTCGTCAACAGTGCGGGCCACGGGCCGCGCGCGCCGATCACGGAGATTACCGACGAGCAGTGGCACACCGGCCTGGATACATATCTGCTCAACGTGATCCGGCCGACCCGGTTGGTGACGCCGGTGATGCAGGTGCAGAAGGCCGGCGCCATCATCAACATCTCGACCGCCTGGGCATTCGAGCCGAGCGCGATGTTTCCGACATCGGCGGTGTTTCGCGCGGGCCTTGCCGCCTTCACCAAGATCTTCACCGACACCCATGCCGCCGACAACATCCGCATGAACAACGTTCTGCCGGGCTGGATCGACAGCCTGCCGCAGCTAGATGCGCGCCGCGACAGCGTGCCGATGAAGCGCTACGGCAAGGTCGAGGAGATCGCGGCGACGATCGCGTTCCTGGCGTCCGACGGCGCAGCCTACATCACCGGCCAGAACATCCGTGTGGATGGTGGGCTGACGCGCTCGGTCTGACGCCGACAGATTCGAATCGCGCTCGCGCCGCCTTGTCGTGATGCGACACCGGCGCGCGTAGCGCGCCACGGATGAAGGGCGAGGCGTGGCTCTTGGGTCACACTCCTCGTCCGTTCGCACGACGTGGGGCGCACACTACGTCACAGTCCCTATGAACTTCGCCGCAGCCCAAGACGGCATGGGGCCGGCGGCCTATGCCCGATCTGCGCCGGATGCCTTCCGCCCGCGCGCATTCGAAACGCGAGCTGATCGCGTGGGCAAGGAGACTAGAATGAAGAAGTTTTTGCTGGCGGTCGCTTCGGTTGTTTTGGGCACCGCATCGGTGCAGGCGGCCGACCTCGCGGCGCATTACACCAAGGCGCCGATGATGGCGCCGGCTTACAACTGGACCGGATTTTACGTCGGCGGCAATGTCGGCGGGCAGTGGGGCAGCTCCGATCCCAGCACCTCGACCGTGTTTTCTCCGACGGGCTATTTCGCCGCCAGCAGCGTTCCCGCCATCAACACGGTCGGCGCCCAGGGCGTCAACAGCTCCAGCGTGACCGGCGGCTTCACCGCCGGCTACAACTGGCAGGTCAACCACGCCGTGCTCGGCCTCGAAGGCGACATCAACTATTTCGGCTTCAAGGGCAGTGCGACCGGCTCGGCGCTCTATCCGTGCTGCGCGCCGACCGGCTTTACGGTGTCGTCGTCGGTCTCGGCCGACTGGCTCGCGACCATCCGCGGCCGTATCGGCTTCCTGGCCGCTCCGACCTGGCTGCTCTACGCCACGGGCGGCGCCGCGATCGCGGAGGTCAAGGGCAATTTCAACTTCACCGACACGTTTGCGGGAGCAACCGAGTCGAGCGCGATCCGCGACACGCGTCTCGGCTGGACCGCGGGCGTGGGCACCGAATATGCGTTCGGCGGCGGCTGGTCGCTCAAGGCCGAATATCTCTACGTCGATCTCGGGCGTGCCAGCGCGACCAGCAACAACCTTGCTGCCTTCGTGCCGGCCATCGCCTTCCCGAGCAACGTCTACACCCACTCGGTCGACCTCAAGTCGAACATCGTGCGCGTCGGCGTGAACTACAAGTTCGGCGGACCAGTCGTCGCCAGGTACTGAGCTTCATCCCGTTCCGAATCTGGCGTGGAAAGCCCCGGCTCAGCCGGGGCTTTCTGTTTCGAGGGCCGGCTTCAGTGCGAGGCCACGAGCTTCGCCAGCGCGGGCAGGATCCTGTAGCGCGCGATCTCGTGCGGATATTCGCCGCGATTGGCCAGCAGCACGATGCCGATCCGCCGCGCCGGCACGAGGCCGAGATAGCCGGAGGCGTTGTTGAGGCCGCCCGGCTTGTCGACGACGGTGGCCTCGGGAAGATGCACCGTCTCCCACGCCATGCCTTGCCCGAATTTCTCGTCGACGCGGAAGGCCTCGTGCTGCGTCATCCTCAGTGCCTCGCGCAAATGCGGGTCGACCGAGTGGCCATCGACGCAGGCCGCAACGAAGGTCGAAAGATCCCGCGGCGAAGAGAATATCTGGCCCGTGCCGGGGAAATCGAAATAGCTCTGCTGGTTGCCGGGCGGGCCGATCGCCATGCCCTGATCCGAATAGCCCTGGACGACCCGCTGCATCCACGCTGCATCCATGACGGCACGGTTGTCCTCGCCGCGTTCGGGCACCGAGGTCGCGATCATACCGAGCGGCTTGAAGATGCGCTGTTCGAGCTGGGCTGCGATCGGCGTGCCGTAACAGCGTTCGAGCACGAGCTGGAGCAGCACATAGCCGGCATGGCTGTAGATGCGCTGCTTGCCGGGCGCCTCGCCAGACTGCGGTCTCCAGGCGTTGAGCATCTCGATGAACTGCGCGCGCGAGAACTCCTCGTTCGGCCAGGGCGGGTGGTCGGTCGGCAGCAGCAGTCCCGACGTGTGCGTGACGAGTTCGCCGACGGTGACGCGGCGGATAGAGTCGCCGGTGAGTTCGGGCAGGTATTTCGGCAGGCGGTCGTCGAGCCGCAGCTCGCCCCGGAGCGTGCCGAGCGCGACCAGCGTCGCCTCGAACGGCTTGCGCAGCGAGCCGAGGTTGAACAACGTGTCCGATGTGACCGGCCGTCGTGTGGTGTCGTCGGCAAAGCCGTAGTTGAAGAACTCGACATGGCGGCCGGCATAGAGCGCGGCGGCGAGGCCGCCCGGTTGATCCGGCGTCGCGGTCGGCGCCAGCTCATTGGCGACGATGTCGCGCATCTGCGCGATCATGTCGGAATCCGCAGCCGCCTCGCGCGGCCTGACGAGGCCGATTGCGAGCGGAAGCAGGGCCGCCCTGGCGAAGCCGCGCCGGCTGATCGAAAGAGATCGTAAGGTGACAAGAGAGGACACGCGCTTGATGAACAGATTGCCGACGCCCCCGGCGCCAGTCGTACCTGCAAACCGCGTCCCGCCTCAATTCACAATCGCGCGTTGGAAGTTCCGTAGCGAACCTTCTAGCCGCCTATCCAGCGCACGGCCGCCTCGACGGCGGATTTTACTTAGCTTGTCGGCTAACAAATATTGACGCGGGTTCGCGACGGGTCTATAGTTAGCTTCATGGCTAACCAATTATCTCGACTGGACCAGATTTTTTCCGCGCTCGCCGACCCGACACGGCGGGCGATCGTGATGCGGCTCTGCATGGGCGAGGCATCCGTCGGCGAGCTCGCGGATCCCTTCGACATGGCGCTGCCGAGCTTCATGAAGCACGTCCATGTGCTGGAGACGAGCGGGCTCGTCCTGTCGGAGAAATCCGGCCGCGTGCGCACCTGCCGCCTCAGCCCGGACGCGCTCGTCGGCGCGGAGGACTGGTTCCAGCAGCAGCGCGCGATCTGGGAGGCGCGCCTCGACCGGTTCGAGGCTTACGTGATGAAGCTCAAGAAAGAGAAGGAGAGGGCGGCCGCCAAGCGGCCGTCCCGAACAACCAAACGGAAAGGTTCTGAGTGATGACGAATTCTGCCAATCCCGCTTTGTCGCAATGGTCGCTCGACCGCGAGATCGTGATGTCGCGCGTGATCGACGCGCCGCGCGATCTGGTGTTCGAGGCGTGGTCCGACCCAAAACATCTGCCGCAATGGTTCGGACCCAAGGGTTTCAAGATCGAGACCTTCGAGATCGACGTGCGGGTTGGCGGCGTCTGGCGCTTCAACATGATCGGCCCCGACGGCACCGTCTATCCGAACCGCATGCGCTTTCGGCGCATTGAGCGGCCGTCCTTGATGGAGATGGACCATGGCGTCGACCAGGACGACGATCCCGGCATGTTTCGCTTCACCATCACCTTCGCCGAGCAGAGCAACGGCAAGACCGTGCTGATGATGCGGCAACTGGCCTCGAGCACGGAGCAGCGCGATGGCATGATCAGTTTCGGCGCCGTCGAATACGGCTACCAGACGCTGGACAAGCTCGCGGCTTATGTGGGCGCGTTGAAGAGGTAGCTGCACCGTCAGTCGTCATGCCCGGGCTTGTCCCGCCTGCGCGGCCGAAGCCGCTCCGGCGAGGCGAAGGCCCGGGCATCCACGTTCTTCGTGCCGCGCGGTCAGGCGTGGATGGCCGGGACAAGCCCGGCCATGACGAGAGGAGGTCGATGGCGCCCCTCACTCGTCCACCTCGGCTGTCACTCCCCCTTCAGCCCGGCCTCGCGGATCAATCCGGTCCACCTCTGGGTCTCGCTGTCGATGAACTGGCCGAATTCGGCGGCGGTGCCGGTGCGCACTTCCAGGCCCTGGGCGGTGAGCTTGTCCTTCACGGCGGGGTCGGCGAGCACGCGCGAGACTTCGGTCTGCAGCTTGTCGACGATCGGCTGCGGCGTTGCGGCGGGCGCCATGAAGCCGAACCAGCCGGCGGCGATCACGTTGGGAAAGCCTTGCTCGCGCAGCGTCGGCGCCTGCGGATAGAGCGGGCTGCGCTCGCTGGAGGCGACGCCGAGCACGGCAAACTTGCCGCTCTGGATGTAGGGCAGCGCCGTCGGGAGTGCGGTCAGCGTGGCATCGACGCGGCCGGCGAGCAGTTCGGTGTAGGACGCCGCGTCACCGCGGAACGGGATGTTGAGACCCTTGACGCCGGCATCCCTGAACAGGAGCTCGCCGGCAAGATGCGGCTGCGAGCCGGCGCCGGGTGAGGCGAAGGTCAGTCCGTCCGGCTTCGATTTGCCGTAGGCGATCAGGTCCGGCAGCGTCTTGAACGGCGCGTCCGCGCTGATGATCAGGAACAGCGGCGCGATCACCGCCATCGCGACCGGCCGAAGATCCTTGCGATCATAGGTCAGCTTGCCGAAAAGCGCCTCGGCGGTGGCATAGGGGGCCGCGACATAGAGAATGGTGTAGCCGTCGCCCGGCGCATGCGCGACGAGATCGTTCGCAATGCGCGTGCCGGCGCCCGGCTTGTTCTCGACGATGAATTGCTGGTGCAGGCTGCGGCCGAACTCTTCGGCGAGCAGACGCAGCGAGATGTCGTTGGAGCCGCCGGGCCCGTAGGGCGAGATCAGCCGCACCATGTGCGACGGCCAAAGGTCCTCAGCGCGCACGGAGACTGGAAGCCCGGACAGGGCAAGGGCGAGGGTGCCCAGCAATGTTCGGCGTGTGACGGTCATGTTGGCCTCCCGGTGGTGGAGCGCCAGTTGTCTTGTTCATTTCCTGGCCCTCTTCTTGTTTTGCTTTTGTGTCTCGGCCGCCGGCCCTGCCGCGCCGACGATGGCGCGGATGCTGTCGGCGAGGGCAGCGATGCGCGGGCCGATCTCGGCCTCCAATTGGCCGGGCTGGAGCCGGAACGCGGGAATGCCGCAATTGATGGAGAACGACCGCCTCGTCTCATCTGCATGAAACAGCGGCGCGGCGACGGCGTGGATCGAGGCCATGTACTCGCCCCAGCAGGTGCAAAATCCGCGGCTGGCGCATTGTGCAAGGCCGGCGCGATATCTGTCGCGAAAGGCCGACCACAGCTCGGCATCCTCGCTTGCGATCTGCTGTTCGAGCAGCACTGCATCGGCCGGCGGCAAGGTCGCCGCCGCGGCGCGGCCCATTGCCGTCATCACTACGGGAATGGGCATGCCGATGTCGGGGACGTGCGGGCCGACATCGCCGGAGCGCGCGGTCTCGACATAGATCATCGACGTGGCGTCGAGCAGGCCGATCGAGACCGTGCCGCGCACGCTCTGCGCCAGCTCCATCATCATCGGGCGCGCGACCTGGCGGAACTGCATGTCGGCAAGCAGCGGATGCGCCATCCGCAGGGCGCGTGCCCCGACGCGGTATTTCGCACGTTCGGCGTCGTAGCGGAGGTAGCCGAGCTCGGCGAGCGTATGCGTCAGCCGTGCCACCGTCGGCCGCGGAATCCCCGTCAGCGTCGACAGCTCCATGTTGCCGAGCTGCGTCGTTCCGGCCTTGAACGCCTCGAGCACCACGAGGCCCTTTGCCAGCGTCGTCGCGAACGCGGCATCATCCGCGCTCGAAGCCAGCACTGCGGCCGCGGATGAGGAGGCGGCAGGCGGTTTGGACGCGGTTCGAGCCATGGGAGTTTTAATGGACCCGCTCCGCTGGCTTGTCCAATAGATTCGACAATTTTGCCTCTTCCGTCCAATATGTGGACACGATCTCCGTCGTTACCGCGGGCAAAAAAGACGAGCGCGAGCCGAGCCGCACACAGATTTTTGTCGTGATTCCATGGCGTCCTGTGACAGGATTATTACGAATAGATGTCACATCGATTACAGCGGAGCGATTCATGTTGCAGTGGCAGGCGCGGTCAAATCCCCTCGCGTGGTGGTGGGGGTCGCTCACGCTCGTCAGCAGCGCCAACATCCTCGTCTGGTTCATGCTGTATCGCGAGTTCTACCCGACGGTTGCGGGCAGCGTCGGCGGCGGCTCCGACATCGGGCTGATGTTCCTGCTCTGCGCGGGGTATGTGTTCGGCTGCGCCTTCCGCTCGTTCCTGCCGCGCGCCGACGTGCAGCGCATCTGTCTGTTCGACACCTGGCTCTCGAGCGTCTTCGTCGGCCGCTCGGTCGCGACGGTGGCCGAAGTCTGCTTCGCCGCGCAATGGGCGGTGATCCTGCATCAGCTCGGCACCATGACGGGTGCCGAGACGGCCGTGAACATCGCGTGGGTGATCGTGCCCGTGATCATCATCGCGGAGTGTTTCTCGTGGTACGCGGTCGTGACCACCAACTATCTCTTCAACGCGATCGAGAATTCGCTGTGGGCGGTGACCTTCTTCCTCGCCGGCATCGCGCTGTGCCGCCTGATGCCGGAATTCCAGGGCGTGGTGCGCTGGGCTCTGATCGCCGGCATCGTCGGCATCGCCTGCTTCCTCGCCTTCCTCGTTACCGTCGACGTGCCGATGTATCTCAGCCGCTGGCGGGCAGGGCATGCCGAGGGCGGCAGGTTCCTGGGCTTCCTCGAAGGCCTGCATGACGTCTCGACGCGCTGGGTGGTGACCCACGACATCGCGCACTGGAAGGGCGAGCTGACCTGGATGTTCCTGTATTTCAGCGCCGCGGTGTGGTCGAGCCTGGCGCTCTGCGCGCTCTACGCGATGGAAGGCTATCTGACGCGCTATCTCGCCTGAGGGTTGATTCCTATTTTGACGCGTTTTCTTAACGCGAACCGGCATCCACTTCGCTTGAAAACGCTTTACTTGCCGACCAGGCTGCACTTGCTGCGGTCGAGCGGGCGGAAGGCCTGGTCGGGCGGGATCGTCGCGACCAGCTTGACGAAATCCCACGGGCCTTTCGACTCTTCCGGCGTCTTGACCTGGACCAGATAGAGATCGTGCACCATGCGCTGGTCCTCGCGGATGCGGCCGTTGGTGGTGTAGGCATCCGACACCGGCGTCGCCTTCATCTTGGCCATCACGATCGCGCTGTCGTCCGTATCGGTGTCCTTGATGGCCTGCAGATAGTGGCGTACGGCGGAATAAACCCCGGCCTGGATCTGTGAGGGCATCGCCTTGCGGCGCGCATAGAACGCATCGGAAAATTTCCGCGCCGCCGGCGAGATATCCTCGAAGAACGAGGTCACGATAAGGTCGCCGCGCGTGGCCTTCAGGCCGACCGCTTCGATGTCGACATTCTGGAACGACATCGGCACGATCTTCATGCCCTGCGCGGCGAGCCCGAATTCTTCGGCCTGCTTGATCGCGGTGGCGTTGTCGCCGGCGACGTTGATCGCCAGGACCTTTGCGCCCGAGGACTGCGCCTGGAGTAGGAACGAGCTGTAGTCGGGCGTGCCGAGCTGGGCTTTAACGCCGCCAGCAACCTTGCCGCCAAGCTCGGTGATGCGGGCGCGAGCGGTCGCCTCGATCGAATGGCCGAAGGCGTAGTCGCCGGTGATGAAGAACCATGGCTCCTTGCTGGTCTGCATGATGCCGGAGACCACGGCAGTCGCGGTGGAGTAGGCGTCCTGGGTCCATTGCACGCTGGTCGGCGCGCAGGCCTCATCCGTGAGCTGGTTGGCGCCGGCGCCGGAGACGAGGAAGATCCTGCCGTTGCCGCGCACCAGCTCCTGCACCGCGAGCGCCGCGCCCGAGCTGCCACCGTCCGCGATCGCCTGCACGCCGTCGCTGAACCATTTTCGCGCGAGTGAGCCTGCAAGGTCCGGCTTGTTCTGGTGATCGGCCTGCAAAATCTCGATGGGCTTGCCGTTGATCTTGCCGCCGAACTCCTCCGCCGCCATTCGCGCCGCCTCGACCGAGCCCGGACCCATGGCGGTGGCGAAAATCCCGTTCATGTCGGTGAGGACGCCGATCCGGATGGCGTCGCCTTTGATCTCGGCGCGTGCGGCGGTGCCTGCGAGCGCCAGCGTGATCAGCAGGATAGCGGCGGAGGTCGTGCGGTGAGTGGCCATGGCGTTTCCTGATTTTGTTGTCGTTTTGATTGAGCGACGTTGGCGGTCACTCCGGTTCGGCGATGACCTTGTTGCGCAAGGTTCCGATGCCGGAGATCTCGACCTCGACGGTGTCGCCGGGGCGCATCCACAACGGCGGCGTGCGCTTTGCGCCGACGCCGCCGGGCGTGCCCGTGACGATGACGTCGCCGGGGACCAGCGGGCAGATCGTCGAGATGTAGGCGATCAGCCCGGGGATGGCGGTGATCAGGAGATCGGTGGTGGTGTCCTGCACCACCGTGCCGTTGAGCCGGGTCTGCAAGGTCAGCTTTGACGGATCGGGAATTTCGTCCGCCGTCACCAGCCATGGGCCGAAGCTGCCGCTTTCGGCAAAGGTCTTGCCGGAGAGGAACTGGCTGGTGTGGCGCTGCCAGTCGCGGACGCTGCCTTCGTTGTAGCAGGAATAGCCGGCGATGTGGTCGAGCGCGCGGTTCGCGGGGATGTGCCGGCCTTCCTTGCCGATGACGAGCGCAAGCTCGCCCTCATAGTCGAAATCGTCGCTGACTTTCGGCTTCACGATCGGCTGGAGATGGCCGACCTGGCTGCAGGGAAAGCGAACGAAGAGTGCGGGCTTCTCGGTTACGATACGTCCGGTTTCAGCGACATGGTCGCGATAGTTCAGGCCGACGCAGATGATCTTGCCGGGATCGGGGATGACGGGCGCGAAGCTGACCTTGTCGAGGGCATGATCGGGCGCGGCCGACGCGACGAGCTTTGCCGCCTCGGCGACGCGACCGGCTTCGAGCAGCTGCCGCAGTGTCGCGCAGCCTGCCATGCGCGCGCCGAGGTCGACGACGCCGTTGTCCTTGACGGCCCCGAAGGAGGCGCGGCTGTCGACGATGAAAGAGAGCAGCTTCATGAGAGTGTCCTTGGAAAGCGGGTTCGGTCAGGCCGCGGACGGCAGGCGGGTTGGGGGAGTAACGGCGGCGACGAGTCGTTCGAACTCGGAATCGTTGCGGGCCGTGCCACGCACATAGCGGTCGGGACGGACCAGCGCGGCGATGATGCCGTGCTCACGCAGCCAGTGCCCGACGCCCTGGGCTTCGTCGCCGGTCAGGATTGCGATCCCGGCCGGCGACGGGGCAAGATGCGATGGCAGCGCGGCCGCGCTCTCGACAAGCAGCACATGGCTGTAGCCGGTCCGGTCATCGCTGCGGCGACCGTCGTTCAGCTCGAACTGCGGTGCGAGATGCCCGGCCAGCGGCAGGCCGCCGAGCGCGAGCCCGGGGCCGAGCAGGGGCTTTTTCACCTCGAGTTTCACGGGCGCGTTGTCGCGTGCTTCGCCGGCGGCGAGGCCGGCCTCGATCGCCTTGGTGTTGATGATGCCGCCAAGGCGAATGGCGAGCTCGATGAACTCCCGCACATGCGGCTGGCGCTCGCTCTGATAGGTCTCCAGCAGATCAGGCGCGGCGCCGTCGCGGATGATCGCGCCGAGTTTCCAGGCAAGGTTGGCGGCATCGCGGATGCCGGCGCACATGCCCTGTCCGAGGAAGGGTGGGGTCTGGTGTGCGGAATCGCCCGCGAGCAGCAGCCGTCCGCCCCGCCATTGCTGCGCGATCACGGAATGAAAAGTATAGACAGCGGCGCGCTCGATCTCGGCGTCGTCGGGCGTGATCCAGCGCGACAGCAGCTCCCAGACCTTGGCCGGCTGCGCCACATCTTGCGAATCCTCGTCCGGCAACACCGTGATCTCCCAGCGCCGCCGGGTGCCGGTGCCGCGGACATAGGTCGCCGGCCGCCGGGGGTCGCAGTGCTGGATGCTGTAGTCGCCGAGGTCATCGCGGTCGCGCTTGAGCAGCACGTCGATCACCAGCCAGCGCTCGTGAAAGCCGAGATCGTCCATGCCGGAGCCGATGAAGCGGCGCACCAGAGAGCGGGCACCGTCGCAGCCGACCACATAGCCGGCACGGACTTCACCAAGCGTCCCATTGGAAAGGTCCTCGTAGCGGACGCGCACGCCGGTCTCGTCCTGATCCAGCGCGAACACGTCGCAGCGGTTGCGCAGGGTGACATGCGGCCAGCGCGCAAGGCCATGGATCAGCACGTCCTCCAGATCGGGCTGGTGGAAGCGATAGCTGAGATTCCATCCCATCGGCGTGAGCGTCTGCGGGCGCGACCAGTCCAGCAGCATCCGGCCGCCGGCGTCGAGAAAGAGCATCCCGGGGCTGAGGATGACATGCGGCAGGATCGCGTTGGCGAGGCCGATGGTCTGGAACACGCGCATGCATTCGTCGTCGAAATGCACCGCGCGCGGCAGGTGATAGGTCCGCGCCTCGCGCTCCAGTACCAGCGTCCGCACGCCGCACAGTCCGAGCAGATTGGCCAACGTGGCGCCAACCGGGCCGCTGCCGACGATCACGACATCAAACTCTTCGGGGGTGGACTTATGTTGCATGGGGCTATCTCTTCCCCAAGCCGCGCCGCAGCATCAATGCCGTCGCGCCAAGTGTCCGCCCAGCGGACGGACCCCGCTAGACCTCGACCGGGATGGCCGATGCCGTTTCCTGAAGCTGTCCTGCAAACTGCGCCACCGCTTCTTCAATTCCGAGGGCCGAGCGGATCCAGATGATGGAGATGCAGCCGAACACGGCGCCGTTGCGCACGATGGGGACCGCGATCGAGGCCGTCTTGGGATTGTACTCGCCCTCGCTGCGGATGGCGTAGCCGCGGGCTTGCGTCTCGGCGATCATGCGGTCGAGGCGGCCTTCGTCGAGGAAGGGGCGATCGTCGGCCTCGTCGATGCGTCGCAGATGATTGACGATCAGGTTGCGCTCGCGCGCAGGACAGGCGGCGAGATAGGCGCGGCCCGCGGACGTCCGCAACATCGGCAGGCGCTTGCCGATCATGCCGCGGTCGATCGAGAGCGGGCTGCGGGAGTGCGTGGTTTCCTGCACCACCATCGCGGCGTTCTCGTAAGTCGAGAGATCGACCGGCCAGACGAGGTTCTTGCTGAGCTCGGCGAGATAAGGCGCCGCCGCCTGGCAGATCACCACGCCGGGATCGTAGCCGTCGCCGAGACTGAGCGCGCGCCGGGTCACGCGAAAGCGGTCGTCGCTGGCGCTGCGGGCGACATAGCCAAGTTCCTCCAACGTCTCGAGCAGGCGATAGACGGTCGGGCGAGGCAGGTCGAGTGCGCGGGCGACGTCGCCCGCGCGGATGCCGCCGGACCGGTTGATCTCGTGCAGCACGTCCAGCCCACGCTTGAAGGCGCGGACGCCCTCCGACTGCCGCGGCGCTCCGGTCCGCGTCCGCTCCTTGGACACTTCGCATTTCCTCCCTTGTGCCGTTTCGCTCCGCGACTATCGTCTTCGCAAACGAGAAGCGATTGCGGACGCCACCGTAGGAGCGTGCGCGGCCGGTATCAAGTTCGCCGCAGTGCGGCGGGTGCGATGCCCTCGGGAGGACGTCGATGGAAATCACCGCGCTCGGCTATGTCCGGATCAATTCATCCCAGCTCGATCAGTGGGGCCAAATGGCAACCCGGCTGCTCGGCATGCAGCAGGTCGATCGCGGCGGCAAGATGCGCGCCTTCCGCATGGACGATCGCAAGCAGCGGTTGATCGTCGACGGCAGCAGTGATGCCGGGCTGGCGGTGATGGGATGGGAAGTTCCCTCAACCGCCGAGCTCGATCAGTTAGCCGGGCGGCTGGAAAGCCACAGCGTGAAGGTGACGCGCGGCTCGCGCGCGCTCGCCGACGAACGTCATGTGGCCGAGCTGATCACGTTCGCCGATCCCGCCGGCAATCGGCTTGAGGCCTTCTGCAAGCCGGAGCTTGCAACCGAGCCGTTCAAGCCGGGGCGGCCGATCTCGGGCTTTCGCACCGGCGCGCTCGGCATGGGGCACGTGGTGCTGAACGTCGAGGACGTCGAGCCGCTGTTGCCATTCTACCGCGACGTGCTCGGCTTCCAGGTCTCCGATTTCGGGCTCAAGCCCTATGGGCTCTATTTCTTCCACGTCAACGGCCGCCACCACAGCTTTGCGATGGTAGGCTCCGGACGGAAGGCGCTGCATCATTTCATGGTCGAGCTCGGCAGCCTCGACGATGTCGGGCAGGGCTACGACCTCGCGCAGCTGGATGACGGCCGTATTGCCTATACGCTGGGGCGGCACACCAACGACCACATGACCTCGTTCTACGTGAATACGCCCTCGGGCTTCTTCATCGAATATGGCTGGGGCGGCCGCGTCATCGATCCCGAGACCTGGCAGCCGCACGAGACCTTTGACGGCCCGTCGCTATGGGGCCACGAGCGGCTCAACATGCCGGAGGAGCAGCGCAAGCGCCTGCGCGACATGAGGCTGGACGCCGCGGCCCGTGGCGTGCGCGTCGCCGACCCGCGTGTGCCGCCGCTGAACTGCGCATGGCTGGACGCGGTGGTCGCGCGCGAATGATCCGCCGCCAGGCGGGAGAGCGCAAGCGGCGATCAGGCCTTGCCGAGATCGACCTGCGTCAACAGTCCCTGACGCAGCGCCAGGCGGACCAGCTCGATGTCGGAGTCGACGCCGAGCTTGTCCTTGATCAGCGAATGCAGGTTTGCCACCGTCTTCGGGCTGACGTGGAGCGTCTCGGCGATCTCCTCCGTCGACTCCTCGGCCAGCAGCAGCCGCAGCACCTCGAACTCGCGCGGCGTGAGGACGTCGGCAGCCGAGCTCTCGCCGCTGATGCGGCTCAGTGCGAGTTCGTGGTCGATGTCGGGGCTGATGGCGATCCGGCCCGCGAGCACGTCCATCACCGCGCGCACCAGCGTTTCGGGCGGACTGGTCTTGGTGACATAGCCCCTCGCACCGGCGCGGATCGCCTGCACGGCAAAGCCTGCATTCTGGTGCATGGTGAAGACGAGGATTCTCGCGCCCTTGTCCCACTGCCTGATCCGCCTGACAGCCTCGATGCCGCCGATGCCGGGCATGCTCAGATCCATGATGACGAGGTCGGGCGCCACGGATTTGAAGAGACGGTAGGCCTCCGCGCCGTCGGCGGCTTCGGCGACGACGCGCAGGCCCGGCTGCTTCTGGAGCACCGAGCGATAGCCTTCGCGGACGACGGAATGGTCGTCGACCAGCAGGATGGTCGCATCGCCCGCGCTCATGCCGCCCGCTCCAGCACCGGCCGATCGGCCGCGACAGGGATGGTGACGCGCAGCGCAGTGCCGCCATGCGGTCCGGCCTCGAAGCTCAATTTGCCACGCAGGGCCGCGACGCGCTCGCGCATGCCGAGCAGGCCCATTCCGGATTTCGCGGCGGGATCGCTCGACCGTCCGTCGTCGTCGATCGCAAGCGCGATCTCGTCGGCACGCATCGTCAGTTCCAGACTCACCTTGGTTGCGCCGGCATGCTTGGCGGCGTTGGTGAGAGCCTCCTGCACGATGCGATAGAGGCTGGCGCTGATCGCGGCCGGCAGGGTCTCGAAGGCGCCGTCGAAGCGGATCGCAAACCGCGTCTCGCCGCGGCTGCGACCGTTCCAGCCGGCGACCAGGCCTTCGAGGCTGGCGACCAGCCCGAGCTCTTCGACATCGGGCGGACGCAGTCTGAACAGCGTGCCGCGCAGCATCTCCATCATGCCGGTTGCGGTCCGTGCGATGCCGTCGCACTCGGACAGCAGGGAAGGGCAGTCCTGCACGGCGGTCTGGCGGGCGGATGCGGCGAGCGCGCGGATGGCGGCCAGTGACTGGCCGAACTCGTCGTGCAGCTCGCGCGCGAGATGGCGGCGCTCCTCGTCCTGGAGCGCGATCAGCTTTCGCGTCAGCTCGCTGCGCTCGGCTAGCGCGGTGTCGAGGCTTTCGGCGAGATGGTTGAAGACGTCGCGGATGGCGGAGAGCTCGGCGAGGTCGAACGGCGGCAGCCGCGCGGTGAGGTCATTGGCGGCGATTCGTTCGAGGCCGGTGCGGATCATGCGGGTGGGGCGCAGCGCCCGCGCCAGTGCCGCATAGACCAGTGCGCAGAGCAGCGGCAGTGCGATCGCAAGCGCAATCATCAGGCGGCCGGCCTCGTGCCATGCCTCCGCCGTCTGCACGGCCGGATCGACCGAGACCACGGTCTCGCCGAGCTTCGCTCCGCGCACGATCACTGGCCGCGCTGCCTCACGGCCGGGGTCGAACAGGCTGCGATAGAAGGCCGCGAAGACCTGCGGCGGCGGATTTGCCGGAGTAGGCGCGCCACTGCAGAACCGCTGGAGTATCTCGCCGCTCGTGCCACGGAATGCCAGGCACAGGCCGGGCGTCATCACGTAGGCCGATACGGGGTCGAGGTTGGGGAAGTCCGAGCGCGGGTTCGCCACCCACTGGACCTTGCCCTGTTGCAGCTCCAGCGACTTCGCCACGATGGCGGCGATACCGTCGATGCGCGCATGCGCCTCGCGGTCGGCCGTTACAAGGAAATAGGCGGAGATCACGGCGAAGCAGGCGGCCGATATTGCGGCCACGCGCAACGTCAGACGGACCTTGAGATCGAATCTCGGGCGGTTCCACATCGGCAGGCACCTGGCGCGAACGGGTTTGTCGCCTGCGCATTAAACGGCAGAACGCAAGCGGCGGAAAGCGCTGTGCTCTACCGCAGTGCAACGTCGTGAAAATTTCCCGGCGTTCGCCGGGACGGGCACGGTTGCATGGCGAGAGGCGGCCATCCAGATTTTCGCGCCGCTCCGTCACACGAGGCCCGCTCATGCACCTGTCCCGGTTGATCTGCTCTGCTTTTCTCCTTGTCGTCCTCCCGGCGGCCTATTCGCCAGCCGGTGCCGGGGCGGCCATCGGCGTTGCCATGGACGATTTCAGCTATACCGATACGTCGGCCGAGCCGGCCAACCAGACCGCCGCCCATGAGCGGCGGCTGTCGGCGTTCATGGCGGCGCTCAGGCGGGATATCGGCGCGGATGGTCGCTACCGGCCAGTGCCGTCGGCGCAGGACGGTGCGGCCTTCAAGGTTATCGGCGGCATCCAGAAGACGAGCACGCTGGTGCAATGGGCCAAGGTCGCCGTGATCGACGTCGGCGCGAAGAGGCTCGTGATGGACAAGCTCTACACCTTCCGCGGCGACAATGATGAATCCTGGGAGCGCGCCGAGATTTTTGTCTCCCGCGAGGTGATGGCCGCGCTCAGCACGCCGGCGCCGGTCGCGCTGGCGGTGTTCGAGTTCGAGCTCGAGGACACGACCGCAGCTTCGTCGGGCGCCTCGGCTGCGTCGGATGCGTCATACCTGGCCGAGGTCACCGGCAGCGTGCGTGAGGCCCTGGGCCAGTCCGGCCGCTACCGTATCGTCGACGTGGCCAGCGCGAGCGGGGAAGCCGTGAAGACGCGTACCTTGCGCGACTGTGGCGGCTGCGAGGCCGCGATTGCGCAAAAGCTCGGCGCGGACCAGTCGCTGATCGGCGTGGTGCGGCGGGTCAGCCGCACCGAATACACGCTCGGCTTCCAGCTCCGCGATGCCAGGACCGGGGCGGTGCTGGCGCGCGGCGACAGCGGCCTGCGCATGGGCGCGGACTATTCGTGGAAGCGCGGCGCCGTACGGCTGGTCAGCGACCGGCTGATCGAGAGCCAGGCAAAGCCCTAGAACGACAGCTGCACCTTCATCGACTGCGAACGGTCGCTGGCAAGCTCGAAGGCGGCGACCGCGTTTTCGAACGGCATGGTGGCCGTGATCAGCGGCTTGACGTCGATCAGGCCTTCGCCCATCAGGCGCACCGCGAGCTCGAACTCGGGATCGAAGCGGAAGGTGCCGCGGAGCTGCAATTCCTTGGCGACGATGGAGTTGATCGGCAGCGTCATCTCGCCGCCGAGGCCGAGCTGCACCAGCGTGGCGCCGGGCCTGAGCACGTCGAGCGCGGTGCGGAGCGCAGCCTGGTTGCCGGAAGCCTCGAACAGCGTGTCGAACACGCCCTTGCCGGCGCGCCAGGGATCGAGCGCGGTGGCATGGGTCGCGACGTTGATGGCGTGGGTGGCACCGAGCTTTCTGGCGACCGCCAGCGGCGCGTCGGCGACATCGGTCACCACGATCTCGGACGCCCCGCCGAAACGCGAGACCAGGATCATCAGTGCACCGATCGGGCCGCAGCCGGTGATCAGCACGCGCTTGCCGAGGAGGGGGCCGGCCTGCTTGCCGGCATGCAGGCAAACCGCGAGCGGCTCGGCGACCGCGGCCTCGGCCAGCGACAGCTCATCCGCGATCGGCACGGCCTGCGTCGCATCGATCGTGAGGAACTCGCGAAAGCCGCCCTGCACATGGGGAAAGCGCATCGCGCTGCCGAGGAAGCGCATGTCGAGGCACTGGTTGCGCATGCCCTCCTGGCAATGCAGGCACTGGCCGCACGGCTTGCTCGGATTGACGGCGACGCGCGTGCCGGGCTTCACGCTGGTGACGCCGTCACCGACGGCCGCGACCACGCCGGCGATCTCATGGCCCAGCGCCATGGGCTGCTGGATGCGCACGACGCCGAAGCCGCCGTGATGGTAGTAGTGCAGGTCGGAGCCGCAGATGCCGCCATTGGCGATCTTGACGCGGACCTCGCCCGGGCCGGGTGCCGGATCGGGATAGCTGTCGATCCGCAGGTCTTTCGGGGCGTGAATGACGACGGCGCGCATGGTCTCTTTCCCTTAGCGTTTCGCGATCACATCGCGGCGATCATGCCGCCGTCGACATAGATGATCTGGCCGTTGACGTAAGTGGAGGCGTCCGACGCCAGGAAGATCGCCGCGCCGACCAGCTCGTCCGGTCTGCCCCAGCGCTTGGAGGGGATGCGGCCCATCAGCCAGTTGTTGAAATCGGTGTTGTTGACCAGCGCCTCGTTCATGTCGGTCAGCATGTAGCCGGGGCCGATCGCATTGGCCTGGATGCCGTGCTGGGCCCATTCCACCGCCATCGAGCGGGTCAGGTTCTTGATGCCGCCCTTCGCTGCCGTGTAGGGCGCGATGGTGGGACGTGCGAGCTCGCTGCCGAGCGAGCCGATATTGATGATCTTGCCGCGCTTGCGCGGGATCATGCGCTTGCCGGCCTCGCGGCCGATCACGAAGGCGCTGGTCAGGTCAGTCTCGATCACCTTGCGCCATTCGTCGGTGGTGAACTCGACCAGCGGCTTGCGGTGCTGGATGCCGGCATTGTTGACGAGAATGTCGACCTCAATGCCCTTCTTGTCGAAGTCATTGAACGCCGCGACGATCGCCGGCTCGTCGGTGACGTTGAACGCAGCACCTTCCGCCTGGTGGCCGGCGGTACGAAATTCGGCGACGGCCTGCTCGACGCGCTTGGGATCGACGCCGTTGATAATGATCTTGGCGCCGGCCTTGGCCATGCCCTCGGCGATGGCGCGGCCGAGGCCGCGGGAGGAGCCGGTCACGAGTGCGGTGCGGCCGGAAAGGTCGAAAAGGGCGGTGCTCATCTCAAGAAATCCTCAGACGTTGGAGCGGCGCACGGTGAGATCGCTGCGGTCGAATACCGCAGGCAGCAGGTCGACGCCAAGGCCGGGGCCTTCCATCGGGAAAACATAGCCGTCCTTGATAACAGGCATCGTGGTGACGAGCTCATTGTACCAGCCCTTGTAGAAGGCGCGCACCGATTCCTGGATCAGCGTGTTGGGCTGGCTGAACGACATGTGGATGGCGGCGATGAAGCCGATCGGGCCGATGCAATCATGAGGAGCAAAAGGCCGGTGATAGGTTTCGGCCATCGCGGCGATCTTGCGGCCCTCGGTGAGGCCGCCGGTCCAGCACAGATCCGCCATCACCACATGCATGGCGTCGCGGTCGAGCATGTCCTTGTAGGGGAAGCGCGAGCCCAGCGTCTCGCTGGCGCAGACCCAGACGTCGGTCGAACGCGCATATTCGGCGAGCGCCTGCGGCGAGTTCATGCGGATCGGGTCTTCGTACCAGGTCGGCTTGTAGGGCTCGAGCGCGCGCGCGATCTGCTTGGCGGTCGGCAGGTTCCACAGCGAATGGAGCTCGACCATGATCTCCATCCTGTCGCCGACGGCCTTGCGGATCTTCTCGAACGGCTCGATCGCCCGTTTCATCTGCGCAGCGGTGATGTAGAGCCCCTTGTTCTCCTGGGCCGCCGGATCGAACGGCCAGATCTTCATTGCGGAGATGCCGCTCTCCAGAAGGCTTTCGGCGAGCGCGTCGGCGTGGTGCATGAAGCCGTCGAGGTCCTCATAGGGACCCTTGGAGGCGCCGAGATTCCAGTTTGCGACCGGGCTGATATTGGTGGAGCGGACATATTGCGTGCCGGCGCAGGTGTTGTAGATGCGCTGCTTGTCGCGGCAGAGGCCGCCGAGCATCTGGTGTACCGGCTGATTGCAGACCTTGCCGAACAGATCCCACAGCGCGATGTCGATCGCTGAAGCGGCGCGATACTCGACACCGGTCGAGGATTGCGCCATCGGCAGGTTCAGCATGTCGCGGTGGATCGCTTCGATGTGCAGGGGATTGCGGCCGAGCAGTCGGCCGGCGAACGTATCGTGGATCTGCGCTTCGACCGCGCCCGCGCCATAGAAGGTTTCGCCGAGACCGATCATGCCCGTGTCGGTGTGGACGCGCACCCAGATGACGTTGGAAAATTCCTCGGTGCGCAGCGTCTCGATCGACGTGATCTTCACGGCAACAATCCTCCCATCACAGGCGCCTCGCGCCTGAAGTCTCATTTCGCACTGCAGCATGCCGCAGGTCGCGCCGAAGTCTTACGCCTGCTTGTAATATATCACAACATGTTTTAAGGGTGCCACAAATAGGCGCCACCCAGCAATGAGAGCGCGGCTGACAGGAGGACGACATGGCACGGCGCAAGCGCGCGCTCGAGGTGGTGAGAAACGAGGACGACGGCGAGGGCAAGCCCTCCCGGCGCAACCGGCTCAACTTCTTCGAGCTGGCTTACCAGAGGATCGAAGAGCTCCTCGTCCACTGCGAGCTCAAGCCCGGACAATTCATGACGATGCTGGAATTGCAGCACATCACCGGCTTCGGTCGCACACCGGTGCATCACGCCGTCAATCGTCTGTCCGCCGACACGCTCATCATCATCCGTCCGCGCCACGGCCTGCACATCGCGCCGATCGATCTTGCGCGCGAGCGGATGCTGCTGGCCTTGCGCCGTGACATGGAGCGCTTTGTCGTCCGGCTCGCGGCCGATCGCGCCAGCCTGTCGCACCGTAATCAGGCGCTGCACATCGAGCGCCTGCTGCGCGAGCGCCGCGCCACCCTGACCCTCGACGAATTCAATCACATCGACCGCCGCATCGATGCGCTGGTGCTGGAGGCGGCCGGCGAGCCGTTCCTGGTGCACACGCTGCGGCCGCTGCACACGCTGTACCGCCGCATCGGCTACATCCACCACCGCTTCATGCCGGGCCAGGCCGATCTTTCCGGCACGATCGACCATCATCTCGCCATTCTCGCAGCCGTCGCCAGCCGCCGCGTCGATGACGCCGTGAAGGCGAGCGATGCGCTGATCGACTACATGGGCGAGATGTTCACGGGCATGGAGGCGGGGATCGACCCGCGCCTGCTCGACTGCAGCATCGAGCCGCTGCTCGGCGCGTAAAGAGTTCTGGAGAAAGGAAGAAGAATGTCGACGATGGCGATGCCACAACCGACCGCGAGCGAAGCCGCGGTCCGCTACCTGATCACGAACTACAGTCCCAAGGGTAACAAGGTCGGCTGGCTGATGATGGCCTCGATCCTCGTCGAGGCCTGGGATCTCTATTCGATCGCCTTCGTGCTGATCTTCATCAAGGAGCAGTACAATCCCGATCCGCTGATGCTGGGTCTTGCCGCCGCCGGTACGCAGGGCGGCGCGTTGATCGGCGCGCTGCTCGGTGGCTGGCTCTCCGACAAGATCGGCCGCCGCGTCATGTTCCTGGTGACGATGGTGCTGTTCATCGTGCTGGCGCTGGCGCAGGCTTTCGTGCCGACCGTCGGTTGGCTCGTCGTGATCCGCTTCCTGCTCGGCATTCCGCTCGGCTCCGATATCTCGACCGGCTACACCTACATCATGGAATCCATGGCCAAGGGTGAGCGCGAGGTCATGGGCAACCGCTGGCAGTTCATGTTCGCGGTCGGTGAAGTGCTCACCATCGGCGTCATCGTGATCTTCCTGCTGATCGACATGCAGCATGAGATGCTGTGGCGCGTGACGCTCGGCCTTGGCGCGGTGCCGGCGCTGATCATCCTGATCATGCGTCATGACGTGCCGGAGACGGCGGTGTGGCTGGTGCAGAAGGGACGCTACCGCGAGGCCAAGCAGGTCGCGCGCGAGATGTTCAACGACAATCTCGACATGCTGCCGGATCAGGATGTGGTGGTTCCGAAGACCAGCACGCGTGCGTTCCTCGCCGACCTCAAGAAGGATCCGATCCGCTGGCGCGCCACGGTCTACGGCTGGATCGCTTGTTTCACCCAGGCGAGCGAGTTCTCGACCTTTGCCTTCTACCTGCCCGTGCTGTTCGTGATGGTCGGTGTGTCGAGCGTGCTCGGCATCAATCTGGTGACGATGGCGCTGTTCTCCTTCGCCGCTCTGTCCGGGTGGGTCGGGCCGCTGTTGACGCCGAAGATCGGCCACCGCGGCATCGCGATCGCCGGCTTCTCGATCGTGATGGCCTCGTTGCTGGTCGCGGCCTTCGCGCTTTACACCGACAACAAGATCCTGCTGCCGTTCGCGGCCGCCGCGATGCTGTGGGGCCATTACTGGGATGCGTCGAACTGCATGACGATCCCGACCATGGTCGCCAAGCCGAAGTACCGCGGCACCGCCAGCGGCTTCGCCTACATGTTCGTGAAGCTGCCGTCGTTCCTGGCGATCTTCCTGTTCCCGACGGTATTCGCTGCGATCGGGCAGGCGAATGCCACGCTGATGGTCGCGATCTTCCCGCTGATCGGATTGCTCGCCGCCATCTTCATCCTGCCGGAAGTGTACGGCTACGAGAACGACTGAGGATGCGCTGCCCGGTCGCGGCCGTTATGGCCGCGATCGGGCTTTTCCAGCTACGGGCTCAGGAAGACGGGATCGATCCCGGTCCCATGGCTGAGCAGGCCGATGGCCTGAAGCTGGGCGGCGTGCAGGTCGATTTCCACGATGGCGAACAGGGCCAGCAGCGCCACGACGGAGAAGACGAGCAGGGGATGGGATGTCTCCCCGCGGCCTTCAGCGGGCGCGATGAAGCTCCGGATTTCGCGGCGCAGGGAAAAGCTCTGCGGCAGCGCCTTTGATTGAATCTGCATGATGAACCTTCCTTGCCGCGGCATGTATCGCGCGACAAGTGAACTCTAGCTGTGGTTGCCCCGCCGGCATTGATGCACCGCAAACAATTGCACTTGATTGGTCGGCGGGTTCGGCCGCGACTACCTGATCGCGGCAGCCAGCGCGGCGACCAAAGCGGGCGGCGTCACCAGCAGACCGAGCTTGAGGAACGGCCAGGCGCCAACCTCGATCTTCTCCCGCCGCAGCGCGACCAGCCAGAGGATGGTGGCGAGCGACCCCGTTACCGACAGATTGGGGCCGAGGTCGACGCCGATCAGGATGGCGCTGACGACGGGCGCGGGCAAATGATCGCTGGCGGCGACCGAGCCGGCGACGAGGCCGACCGGAAGATTGTTGGCGACATTGGTGGCGAATGCGGTCGCGATGCCGACGCTCCAGGCAGCTTTCGGGATCGATTGCGCGACCGCTTGGTGCAGCAGTGCGCTGAGCTGCCCGATCACGCCGGTCTTCACCAGCGCTTCCACCAGGACGAAGAGCCCGCCGACCAGCGGCAGCACGCTCCAGGACACGCCGCGCAGCACAGGCAAAGGTGACTGCTGGCTGATCAGCAGCACGATCGCGGACGTCGCCACGCCGCAGATGAAGGTCGGCAGGCCGAGTTGCCTGTCGAGCGCGGAGGCCGTGACCAGCACGATTCCGATCGCGATGATGCCCACGGCTGTGAGCTTGCCGCCGCGGCTGAGCTTCGGATGCGGCACGCTGCGCGCGATGGTCTCTTCCTTCAGCGCGCGGTGCTGGGTCAGGCGCAGCACGACATAGGTGAGCAGGATCGAGGCTGCCGAGGGCAGGGCGAACAGGCGCAGCCATTCGGTCAAATGCGGCATGCGCGCGCCGAACACGACGAGGTTGGCCGGGTTGGAGATCGGTAGCACGAAGCTTGCGGCATTCGCGATGAAGGCGCAGACGAACAGATAGGGCAGCGGCTTGGCGCCGGCCGCGCGGGTCGCGGCATAGACGGCGGGTGTCAGCACGATCGCGGTGGCATCGTTGGAGAGCAGCACGGTGACAAGGGTGCCGACGAGATAGATCAGCAAAAACAGCCGCTGCGGCGATCCGTCTGCATATTCCACCGCGAGCGCGGCGAGATAGTCGAACAGGCCCTCGAGCCGCGCCAGTTCGGCGATCAGCATCATGCCAATCAGGAAGAGATAGACATCGACGCCCTTCCCGATGCCGAGAAGCGCATCCTGCCACGGCAGCAAGCCGAGCAGCACGAGGGCGCCAGCGCCGATCACGGCCCAGATCGCTTCGGGGAGGCGGAAGGGACGGATGATGACGCCGGCGGTCGCGGCGACGATGATGCTCCAGGCCCAGATGGCGTCAGACGGCACGTTCAGTCCTTGAGGTTTGGTCGGCTCATTCGGCTGCGATAGCTGATGTCGGCGGCGCTGTCTTCCCCTGCGGCGGCAAGGTTCCATGCCGCGTCTCGGGCAAGGCGACAAGGCAGACGATCGCGCCGATCGCTGCGACCGCGCCGAGCGTGATGAACGCCGCGCTGTAGCCCGCACCGACCACGACGAGGCCCGCAAGCGTCGTCGACAGCGCCGCGCCGATGCTCTGGGCGGTGATGACCGCGCCCTGCGCGACGTTGAAACGTCCGGTGTTGCGCATGAGGTCGGCGACAATGACGGGGAAGATCGCCCCGAAGATACCGGCGCCGACGCCGTCGAGAAGCTGGACGCCGACCAGCCAGAACGGATTGTCGGAGAGCGTGTAGAGCGCTCCCCGGATGGGCAGTATCAGGAGTGCGGCGAGGAAGAAGCGCTTGTGGCCCCAGCGGTCGGCCCTGGCGCCGACCAGCATCGCGAACGGCACCATCACCACTTGGGCTGCGACGATGCAGGCCGACATCAGGCTGGTGCCCATGTTCTTGTCCTGGAGCGCGAGCTTCTGGCCGACCAGCGGCAGCATTGCCGCGTTGGAGAGATGGAAGAGCAGGACGCAGATCGCGAAGACGAGCAGGGGGCGACAGGTGAGGAGCACCGCGAGGCCTGACGGCTGTTCGCTCCGTGTATCGGCGTCGTGCAGCCCGCGGGCGAGGTCGTGGTCGATGGCCCGTTCGGGGATCGCAAGAATGCTGACAAGGCTTGCGATCGCCATGGCGCTGAGAAGGTAGAACACCACGGTCGGGCCAAACCAATAGGCGGAGAGGCCGGCAAGACCCGCCGCGACCGCGTTGCCGGCATGATTGAAAGTTTCGTTGCGGCCGATCCGCCGGGTGAAAGCGGCGTGGCCGAAGATGCCGAGCGAGACGGCGGCGATCGCCGGTGGAAAGACCACGGCGGCGGCCTGCGCGATGCCTTGCGAGATTGCGACCGGCACGAAGCCGGGGAACAACGGCAGCGACAGCGATGCAAGCGTCACCATGATGGCGGCGACGACCATCACCAGCCGCTTCGCCCGGGTCGCATCGACCAGCGCGCCGGCCGGTGTCTGCGCCACGATACCCGCGACTGTGGCAATCGACATCACCAAGCCAATGCGCGCCTCGTCCCAGTGCTGCTCGGTGAGGAGATAGACGGCAAGATAGGGCCCAAGCCCGTCGCGGACGTCGGCGAGGAAGAAGTTGGCCGCATCCAGCGCACGGCCGGCCTGCCTTGCCTGTTCGGGATCTCGGCTCGACATCAGTCTCTCGATCGAGGCGAGAAGCGCCCCGGCAGCAACGGATGTCACGGCAGCTTTGTTCCGCGTCAAAACTTCACCGCGAGCAGCACCGCGCCGGCGCCGATCATGGCGATGCCGGTCCAGCCCTGCGCTGTCGGACGCTCGCCGAGGAAGGCGAACGCGAAGAGAGCAACCAGAACGACGCTGAGCTTGTCGATCGGCGCCACCAGCGTGGCGGGGCCAAGCTTCAGCGCGCGAAAATAGCACAGCCAGGATGCGCCGGTCGCGAGCCCCGACAGCACCAGGAACAGCCAGGTCCTGGACGAGATCGCCGAGGGCACGGCGAATTGCCCGGTGAAGAACAGCAGCACCGAAAAGGCGAGCAGCACCACGATGGTGCGGATGAAGGTCGCCAGATCCGGATTGATGTTCTCGACGCCGACCTTGGCGAAGATCGCGGTCAGTGCGGCGAAGCAAGCGGACAGCAGCGCCCAGGTCTGCCAGGCGGAGAGGAGGGCGGGTTTCATGTCGTCAAGTTCCGTTGCTTTGGGACGGGGCGCCAGCGCCGTCATTGCGAGCGCAGCGTAGCAATCCAGAGTCTTTCCGCGGAGGCAGCCTGGATTGCTTCGCTGCGCTCGCAATGACGGAGTCTGTGGGAGCTTCGTGCAACCATAACACTCACCGCGCCACCGACAGCTTTTCGGTGATCGCCTTGCGCAGGATGCGCGACAGCGATTCCACCGAATATGGTTTCTGGATCAGTTCGAAGCCGCGATGGGCGTTTTCGGCGAGCACGTTGCTGTAGCCGCTGGTGAGCACGACGGGCAGGCCCGGATAGCGCTCGCGGATGATGCCGGCGAGCTCGACTCCGTTCATGCCGGGCATGATGACGTCGGAGAAGACGAGGTCGACGGCGAATTCGTTCTCGCCGAGGATCGCGAGCGCCGCACTGGCGTTGGCAACACGGCGGACGACATAGCCGAGATCCTCCAGCAGCTCGGTCGAGAACTGGCCGACGTCGTCATTGTCCTCGACCACGAGCACGCGGTAGCCGCGCCCGGTGGTCGCGGCCTCGCTGGTCCGCGCTGCGGCTTCGTCGTCGGCGGCCGGGCTCTGCGCCTGCGGAAGGTAGATCGTGAAGGTCGCGCCTTTGCCAGGCGTGCTCATCACCGCGATGTCGCCTTCGGACTGCTTGGCGAAGCCGAACGCCTGGCTGAGGCCGAGGCCGGTGCCCTTGCCGACCTCCTTGGTCGTGAAGAACGGTTCGAAGATGGCGTCGATGTTTTCCGGCGCGATGCCGCTGCCGGTATCCGCGACCGAGATCGCGACATAGTCGCCGCCACGCGCCGATTGCGCGCGCAGGCTCGGGATGCCCTGCACCTTGCGCACCGCGATGGTGAGGCGGCCTTCGTCGTCCATGGCGTCGCGGGCGTTGATGGCGAGGTTGATCAAAGCGGCCTCGAACTGCGCGACGTCGGCGACGGTGAAGCAATCCGTGTCATGAACCTCGACGCTGATCTCGATGCGGCCGCCGACCAGCGGGCGGACCAGTTGCGCCACGCCCTCGACCTGGCTGCCGACATTGAAGATCTGCGGCTTCAGCGGCTGCCGTCGCGCGAAGGCCAGAAGCTGCGCGGTCAGCTTCGAGGCGCGCTCGACGGTGTCGGAGATGGCGTCAACATAGCGGCGGCGCCGCTCCTCCGGCAGTTCGCGCCGGCGCAGGAAGTCGGTCGCCGAGCGGATGATGGTCAGGAGGTTGTTGAAGTCGTGGGCGACGCCGCCGGTGAGCTGGCCGATCGCCTCCATCTTCTGCGACTGCCGCAGCGCCTCCTCGCCGCGGCGGCGCTCGGTGATGTCGACCAGTTCCGGCACCGCGCCCGTGATGTTGCCGTGGCGGTCGAGCACGGGGCGCATGCCGAACTCGAAATCGCGCTCGCCGATCGGCAGGCGCAGCCGCATCTCCATCCGCACCGCTTCGCCCCTCAGCACGGTCTCGAAGGCCTCGCTCGCGACGTCGCTCATGCCCGGGGTCTCCGTGAACCACGGCGTGTCCCAGAACGGCTGGCCGATGACATCCCGCGCCTCGGTGCGAATGCCGGCGAGCGCGGTCTTGTTGGCGTAGAGCAATTCGCCCTCGAGGTTGACCAGCCCCTGATACTGGTTGCTGGTCTCCAGGATCGCGCGCAGCCGGGCCTCGTTGGATTCGAGCTCGGCGGTACGCTCGACGATGCGCTCTTCCAGCGTCTCGTTGAGCCGCCGCAGCTCGATCTCGGCCTGTTTGGCGGCGGTGATATCGTGGGCGACGCCGATGAAGCCGATATGCTTGCCGGTCGGATCCCAGCGCGGCTGGGATTCGGAGCGCAGCCAGCGCCATTCGCCGCTGGCGTTCTTGTAACGCGCTTCCAGCACGAAGGGTTTTAGCGACGCTTCACCCTGGACGGATTGCTGGAGCACATGCGGCAGGTCGTCCGGATGCAGCACCTTGCGCCAGTCGAAATCGATGGCCTCCTCGTAGGGCAGGCCGACGAAGTCGACATAGGCCTGGTTGGCGAAGGAGCGCTTGCGGTCGAGTTTTGTGACCCAGATCGGCACCGGCGCGCTGTCGGCGATCAGCCGAAACCGGTCCTCGCTTTCGCGCAGCGTCTCACGAGCGAGCATCTGGTCGGTGATGTCGATATGGGCACCGACGAGACGGATGGCGCGCCCGTTGCTGTCACGCTCGATCTTGGCGACGACGCGGATCCAGCGGGTCTCGCCGTCGCTCGGACGGATGATGCGGTATTCGGCGGTATAGTCCTCGCTGGTCTCAGCCAGCACATCGAAGAAGTGTTTCACCGCGGCGTCGCGATCATCGGGATGGATGCGGTTGACCCAGTCCTCGTGCGATTCGTCGGCGGCCTCGGGGGGCAGGCCGTGGATCATCAGATATTCCGGCGAGCGGCGGTTCTTGAAGCCCTCGCGGAAGTCGACCTCGAGGCCGCCGACCTTGCCGATGCGCTGGATGCGCGCGAGCTCGGCCTCGCGCTCCTGGAGCGCGCGATAGGCATTGTCGCGCTCGCGCGCGACATCTTCGAGGTGCTGGCGCAGCCTTTCGGCGGCGATTGTCTCTGGCAAAGGATCGTTCAAGGCGTCGGCCGTTGTGATGCGTGTGCGCACGTGCCGGACCAATATTCACACAGACAAAGCGTGATAGCCATTGCTCAAAGGGGATAGATTGTCGGAAAGGCCCGCGGCCAGCCTGAACGCGGAAAAGTCCGGTCAGCTAACGGCGGGGCTGGCTATTTGTTCCGAAGATTGGAACGATGCGTCTGCGGACGCGTCTTTGCGAGGTCGCCATAACGCTCATTCATAAAACTCCGTTTTCGAAGAGGCTAAATCTTGAAGCTCTTTGTCTGCCAGTCCTGCGGCAACGTCCTCTATTTCGAGAACCGCGCCTGTGGACGTTGCGGTCACCGCGTCGCCTTCCTCCCGGAGAGGGAGACGATGTCGGCGCTCGAGCCGGACGGCGAGGCTCAGGCGGTGTCCTGGACGACGCTGGCCGACAAGGGCAGGGGACGGATGCTGTGCCGCAATGCCGAGTACGATGCCTGCAACTGGCTGACGGATCCGGGCGATACCAACGGATATTGTCGCGCCTGCCGCCACAACGGCATGGTGCCTGATCTCTCCGATCCGGCTCAGCTCGCCGGCTGGCGCGAGCTGGAGGTGGCGAAACACCGGCTGTTCTATTCCCTGATCCGCTGGAAGCTGCCGCTCCAGAACCGGCAGGACAATCCCGAGCGCGGCCTGATCTTCAACTTCCTCGCCGACGATCCGAACAGCGGACAGAGGATCATGACCGGCCATGACAACGGTCTGATCACGATCGCGCTCACTGAAACCGACGGCATCGAGCGCGAGCGGCGCAGGCTGGAGATGGGCGAGCCCTACCGGACGCTGCTCGGGCATTTCCGTCACGAGGTCGGACACTATTTCTGGGACGTGCTGGTCCGCGAGGGTGGCAAGCTCGACGCATGCCGCGCCGTCTTCGGCGACGATTCGGCCGATTACGGCCAGGCCTTGCAGCGCCATTATGCCGAAGGCGCGCCGCCGGACTGGCAGCAGAGCTATGTCTCGGCCTACGCCACGACACACCCCTGGGAGGATTTCGCCGAAACCTGGGCGCACTACCTCCACATCGTCGACACCCTGGAGATGGCCTCCGAGTTCGGTATGGAGGTGCGGCCGCGGGTCGATCGTGACGGAGAGTTGTCGACGCGGCTCCGGTTCAACCCCTACGAGGCACGTGGCGTCCAGACGCTGGTCGACGCATGGCTGCCCTTCACCTTCGCCATGAACAGCGTCAACCGCGCCATGGGCATGCGCGACCTCTATCCGTTCATCCTGTCGCAGGCGGTGGTCGCCAAACTCGACTTCACTCACGCCCTGTTGCGGGACGCGGCCAGGGCCGGGAAGCCGTAGGCCCATCCCGGGGCGCGCCAAGCCCGTTGCCCAAGCCCGTTTCGGTCTTGCGCTGGTACACCAGAGGGGCCGGATTTAGACCGTTGCCTCCGGCCTATTTTAATGTACCACGGGGGTCACACGGCCCATCCCAGAGGCCCCAACGGTCGGGGAAGGGTCCCGCCCAAGGTCGAGACTCAAGAAAAGCATGTTCAAACGCATCCTGATCGCCAATCGCGGCGAAATCGCCTGCCGGGTCATCAAGACTGCCCGCCGGATGGGAATTGAAACGGTCGCGGTCTATTCCGAGGCCGACCGCGATGCCCTCCATGTCGAGATGGCCGACGAGGCCGTGCTGATCGGCCCGCCGGCTGCGGCCGAGAGCTATCTGGTGATCGAGAAGATCGTGGAGGCCTGCCGCAAGACGGGCGCACAGGCCGTGCATCCCGGCTACGGCTTCCTGTCCGAGCGCGAGGCGTTTCCGCGCGCGCTGGAGGCGGCCGGCCTCGTCTTCATCGGCCCGAACCCGGGCGCGATCGCCGCGATGGGCGACAAGATCGAATCCAAGAAGGCCGCCGCGAAGGCCAAGGTCTCGACCGTGCCGGGCCATCTCGGCGTCATCGAGGACGACAAGCACGCGGTCCGCATCGCCGACGAGATCGGCTACCCCGTGATGATCAAGGCCTCCGCCGGCGGCGGCGGCAAGGGCATGCGCATCGCGCATTCGAAGAGCGAGGTCGCCGAAGGCTTCAACCTCGCCAAGGCCGAGGCCAAGGCCTCGTTCGGCGACGACCGCGTCTTCGTCGAGAAGTTCATCGTCGATCCCCGCCACATCGAGATCCAGGTGCTGGGCGACAAGCACGGCAACGTCATCTATCTCGGCGAGCGCGAATGCTCGATCCAGCGCCGCAACCAGAAGGTCATCGAGGAGGCGCCGTCGCCGCTGCTCGACGAGGCCACCCGCCGCAAGATGGGCGAGCAGGCGGTCGCGCTGGCCAAGGCCGTGAACTATGATTCCGCCGGCACCGTCGAGTTCGTCGCAGGCCAGGACAAGAGCTTCTACTTCCTGGAGATGAACACGCGCCTCCAGGTCGAGCATCCCGTCACCGAGCTCGTCACCGGCATCGACCTCGTCGAGCAGATGATCCGCGTCGCCGCAGGCGAGAAGCTCGGCCTTGCGCAGAAGGACGTCACGCTGACCGGGTGGGCCGTGGAATCCCGCCTCTACGCCGAAGACCCGTTCCGCAACTTCCTGCCCTCGATCGGGCGCCTGGTGAAGTATCGTCCGCCGGCGGAAGCGAGCCAGGACGGCATCACCATCCGCAACGACACCGGCGTGCAGGAGGGCGGCGAGATCTCGATCCATTACGATCCGATGATCGCCAAGCTCGTCACCCACGCGCCGTCGCGCGCGGCCGCGATCGAGGCACAGGCGACCGCGCTGGACTCGTTCTATGTCGACGGCATCCGTCACAACATCCCGTTCCTGTCGGCGCTGATGCATCATCCGCGCTGGCGCGAGGGCCGGCTCTCGACCGGCTTCATCGCCGAGGAATTCCCCAAGGGCTTTGCGGTGCGCGTGCCCGAAGGCGAGGTCGCCCGGCGGATCGCCGCGGTCGGCGCCGCCATCGACCACGTGCTGGGTGAACGCAAGCGTCAGATTTCCGGTCAGCTTGGTGGCCGCGTCGTGCAGCGTGAGCGCCGCCGCGCGGTCTGGCTCGACCGCCAGGAGATTTCGCTCGAGGTCGGTCGCGAGGGCGAGGCGATCGCGGTGCGCTTCGTCGATGCCGAGGGCAAGGCCGGCCACGTGCATCTGTTGCAGTCGCCGTGGAAGCCGGGCGATCCGGTCTGGCAGGGCACCATCGACGGCCATTTCGTCGCGGTGCAGGCCCGGCCGATCGCCAACGGCATCCGCCTCGCGCATCAGGGCGTCGAGGTGCCGGTCTATGTCTGGACCGAGGCGGAGGCCGCCTCGGCGCGGCTGATGCCTGTGAATACGGCCTCCGACACCGGCAAGAAGCTGCTCTGCCCGATGCCCGGGCTCATCGTCTCGATCGCGGTGACGGAAGGGCAGGAGGTCAAGGCCGGCGAGACGCTCGCGGTGGTCGAAGCCATGAAGATGCAGAACGTGCTCCGCGCCGAGCAGGACGGCACCGTGAAGAAGATCCACGCCAGCGCCGGTGCGACGCTCGCGGTGGACGCACTGATTTTGGAGTTTGCGTAAGCACTCCGGAGCACAACAGTCGACCCTCACCCTGAGGAGCCGCGCTTGCGCGGCGTCTCGAAGGGCGAGGCCACCAGCCGGGCCTTCATCCTTCGAGACGCGCGCAAGAGCGCGCTCCTCAGGATGAGGAATTGAGAGTGAGGCGACCATGGCCTTTCGTTCCCGCCGCGAAAAACTGCGATCGATCCTGTCGGGTCCGGGCTGCATCCATCCCGGCTCGGTCTACGACGCCATCTCGATCCGCATCGCCGAGGATCTCGGCTTTCCGCTCGGCATGTTCGGCGGTTCGGTGGCCTCGCTCGCCGTGCTCGGCGACCCCGATATCACGCTGATCACGCTCACCGAGCTCGCCGAGCAGATGCGGCGGATGTCGCGCGCGTCCGCGCTGCCGGTGCTGGTCGATGCCGATCACGGCTATGGCAATGCGCTCAACGTGCGCCGCACCGTGCAGGAGCTGGAGACGGCGGGTGCGGCCGGTCTCACCATCGAGGACACGCTGCTGCCGGCCGCCTTCGGTGAAGCGAAGACGCAATTGATCTCGCTGGAGGAGGGCGTCGGCAAGATGAAGGCGGCGCTCAGCGGCCGCAGCGATCCCACGCTCGTCATCATGGGCCGCACTGGAGCTGCCGCGATCACCTCGCTCGACGATACGATCCGCCGCGCGCAGGCGTACGAGGCGACCGGCGTGGATGCGCTGTTCTTCACCGGCATCAAGTCGCGTGCCGAGCTTGAAGCAGTCGCAGCCGCGACGCATCTGCCGATCGTGCTCGGCGGCGCGCCGGAAGAATTGAATGCGCCCGATTATCTCGCCGGCCAGCGCGTGCGCATCGCGCTCCAGGGCCATGCGCCGATCGCGGCCGCGACGCAGGCCGTCCACGATACGCTGAAGGCGCTGCGCGAAGGCGCGCCGCCCAAAGCGCTCAAGGGATTGGCGTCCGCGGAATTGACCAGCCGTGTCATGCGCGAGGCCGAGACGAAGGCGCGCGGCGCCGATGTGCTCGGATTCAAGAAATGAGCCGGGCGATCCTCCAGGTCATGATCCGCGGCCGCGTGCAGGGCGTCGGCTATCGTGCCTGGGTCGAATACCAGGCCACCGCGAGCGGCCTCGAAGGCTGGGTCCGCAACCGCCGCGACGGCAGCGTCGAAGCGTTGTTCGCGGGCGCGCCGAACCACGTCGCCGACATGGTCGCGCTATGCCGCCATGGTCCGCCATCCTCGCGCGTCGACAGTGTCACCAGCGAGACGGCCGGTGCGGATGAGCTGAACCTGCGCAGGGCAGGGGAGAAGTTCTCGGTGTTGCCGACGGTTTGAGAGCTACACCTCGTTCCACACAGATGGTGTGCTCCCTCACCCCGTTCTTACGGGGAGAGGGTTGGGGTGAGGAGCCTCTCTCAACACGAGTGGTCGTCGAGTGACCTGTACCCCCTCACCCGAATTCGATCTGCGATCGAATTCGACCTCTCCCCGCAAGCGGGGAGAGGTGAAGATCACCTCGGCAGCTTCGCGATTGCTTCGCTCAGCTCGTGGATCTCGTAGGGCTTGCGCAGGATCGGGAAATCGCCGCGCACGTCGGCGGCGGCCTCGCTGTAGCCGGTGGCGAGCAGGATCGGCAGGCCGGGGCGGATCAGGCGCAGATGATGGGCGAGGGTGAGGCCGTCCATCTTGCCGGGCATCACGATGTCCGAAAAGACGAAATCGACGCCGTTTTGCTCGAGCTCGCGCAGCGCGGATTCCGCGTCGGGGACGCGGCGAACGCGGTAGCCGAGCTGCTCCAGCAGACCGATGCTGACGATGGCGACATCCGGATTGTCCTCGACCAGCAGCACCGTGCCGGCGCCGCGGAACGGCACCGCTTCCGCCGTTTCCCGCGCCGGCACATCCCGTCCGCGCGGCAGCAGGATGCTGAAAGTCGTGCCCTTGCCGAGCTCGCTTGCGACCTTCACCGTGCCGTCGGCCTGGTGCGCAAAGCCGTGCACCTGGGACAGGCCGAGACCGGTGCCCTTGCCGATCGGCTTGGTAGTGAAGAACGGCTCGAAAATCTTGTCGACGACGTCGGCGGGAATGCCGAGCCCGGTGTCGGCGACGTCGATCGCCACGAACTCGCCGGCGAGCGGAGCTTCGTCCAGCACGACGTTGCGGGCGCGGATCGTCACCGTGCCGCCGTCGGGCATCGCATCGCGGGCATTGATGACGAGATTGAGCAGCGCGGTCTCGAACTCCGAGACGTCGGTTCTGATCGGCCAGACCTCGCGGGCGATGTCGAAGGCGAGGCGCACGGCGCTGCCGACGCCGGCCTCGAGCACCTCGCGGATCGCCCCGATGCGCTCGGCAAGATCGATCGCCTGCGGGTTGACGCTCTGTCGCCGCGCGAAGGTGAGGAGCTGGTTGGTCAGCGCGGCGCCGCGCCGGGTCGCAGTCTCGATCGCCGAGATCGCGCGCTGGAGCTTGGCACCGTCGTCGGCGCCCCGCTTCAGGGTGTGAAGGCTGCCGCTGATGATCATCAGGAGATTGTTGAAATCGTGGGCGACGCCGCCGGTGAGCTGGCCGAGCGCGTCGAACTTCTGGGATTCGGCAAGCTGCTTCTGCATCGCCTCGAGCTTGAGCTCCGTGTTGCGTCGCTCGGTGATGTCGCGCGTGATCTTCGCGAAGCCGATGAGCTCGCCGTCCTCGTAGATCGGGTCGATCACGACGCTCGCCCAGAAGAAGGTACCGTCCTTGCGGACGCGCCAGCCTTCCTCCTCGTAGCGGCCCTTGTCGCGGGCGATGCCGAGGGCGCGGGCGGGCTTGCCGTTGGCCCGGTCGGTCTCGGTGTAGAAACGCGAAAAATGCTGGCCGACGATCTCCTGGGGCGAATAGCCCTTGATGCGCTCGCCACCGATATTCCAGCTCGTGATGATCCCCTTGGGATCGAGCATGTACAGGGCGTAGTCGGCAACCCCTTCGACCAACAGCCGGAAACTGCGTTCGCTCTCGAACAAGTCTCTCTGCTGATTGGACTTTCTAACC
Organism: Bradyrhizobium sp. USDA 3311; assembly: GCF_054062495.1. Classification (NCBI taxonomy): domain Bacteria; kingdom Pseudomonadati; phylum Pseudomonadota; class Alphaproteobacteria; order Hyphomicrobiales; family Nitrobacteraceae; genus Bradyrhizobium; species Bradyrhizobium sp. USDA 3311. Next base: position 5,263,098 of record NZ_JBSSFI010000001.1, read on the forward strand.
ATTTCGGACACCCTGCCTCGACCCGTGCAAACGCTGAATAAGTCGTTTGGTTCCTGGCCTCTGGGAAGTTTTTAGGCAAATGCAGCGGACGGTATGCAGGGGGACGGGCCGTCGGGGAGCACTTGACAGTCAATCTCATCCGTCAGATATTTCTGTTATGACAGAAACAACCGGAAAGAAGAAACTCCCTGCCGCCGTCGAGCGCTTCATCCTGCATTGGGGCGACATGGGCGACGAATGGGGCGTCAACCGCTCGGTCAGCCAGATCCACGGACTGCTCTATCTGGCGGAAGCGCCGATGACCGCCGAGGACATCGCCGACACGCTCGGCATGGCGCGCTCCAACGTCTCCAACTCGATCAAGGAGCTGCTGGCCTGGAGCCTGATCCGGCGGGTGCCGATCCTCGGCGACCGCCGCGATCATTTCGAAGCCGAGACCGACATCTGGGAGGTTGCGGCCCGGATCGCGGCGCGGCGCAAGGAGCGGGAGCTCGATCCAGCGATCGTAGCGCTCCGGGCCTGCGTGTCCGATGCCGCCGACGATCCGACCATCAATCCGGTCGCGAGCAAACGGCTGAAGGAGATGCTCGCCTTCACCGAGCTCGCCGACCACTGGTTCATGCAGATGCTGAAGGTGCCGCGGCCGCGGCTGGTCGCCCTGATGCGGCTTGGCGAGAAGGTCGTCAACCTGCTGCCGCTGGGCAAGGTCAAATAGCGTCGGGGAGGGTGCGATGACGTCGGCTCGATTATCAGGTTCCAGCGCATCTCTTCCCACTCACGCCAAATTGCTCGACGACCGCCGCTTCCGTGCGTTGCTGTCGGACGAGGATTGGGGCCGCCTGCCGCTCGCGACCTGGCGGCGCTTTTCCAAGCGCGTCGCTGACGGCGACAGCGTCGTTTATGTCGGCGTCGTCGACGAGGTCGCTTTCAGCGACATCGGCTGGTGGCTCGCGCAGCTCGTACGCCTGATCGGCGGGCCATTGCCGACCGGCCGCGACACCGGCGTGCCGATGATCGTCACCGTCACCGAGGACGGCGCCAGCGGCGGCCAGACCTGGACGCGCATCTGCGCGCGCAAGCGCGGCTTTCCGCAGGTGATCCATTCCGCAAAGCGCTTCGCCGGTCCGACCGGGCTCGAGGAATATGTCGGCTTCGGCCTCTCGATGGCGCTGCGCATCGCGGTCGAGGACCAGGTGCTGACCTTCCGCAGCGCCGCTTACGGGCTCCAGCTCGGAAGCCTGTGGATTCCGTTGCCGCGATGGCTGACGCCGGGCGACCTCACGGTGACGCATCGCGATCTCGGCGAGGGCGCCTTCCGCTTCACCCTCGATCTCAGTCACCCGCGTTACGGTGCGCTGATCCACCAGTCCGCCACCTTCAGGGAGGCCGTATCATGACGCCGCTGTTGTGGATCCTCATCGCCGTCCAGATCGCGATGGGCGTGTTCGACACCTTCTATCACCACGAATTCACCGAGCGCCTGGCCTGGCGTCCGTCGCAGCGATTCGAGCTGAAGCTGCACGGCGTCCGCAACATGCTCTACGCGCTGTTGTTCCTCGTGCTCGGCTGGCTCGAGGTTCATGGCCTGCTGGCGCTCTCGATCGTCGCGGTGCTGGTCGCCGAGGTCGTCATCACGCTGATGGATTTCGTCGAGGAGGATCTGAGCCGGAAATTGCCGCCGAGCGAGCGCATCAATCACACGCTGCTTGCGATCAACTACGGCGCCATTCTCGTCCTGCTGCTGCCGGTCCTGATCGACTGGGCGATGCGGCCGTTCGGCGTGACCGTCGTGTATCAAGGTCTGCTCAGCATCGCAGCGACCGCCTGTGCGGTCGGCGCAGCGCTCTGCGGGATCAGGGATTTTGCGGCGGTGCGCCGGCTCGGCCGCATGACGAGCGTGCCGGCGTACGGGCTCGTCGAAAAGCTCCCCGGGCGCAAGACCGTGCTGATCACAGGTGCCACCGGCTTCATCGGCAGCCGCCTCGCGGCGAGCCTCAGCGCGGCAGGGCATCACGTCATCGCGCTCATTCGCAACCCGGCGAAGGCCGAGCTGCTGCCGCCGCCGGTGACGCTGATCACCAGCCTCGATCAGCTCGCCTCGGACATGCGTATCGACGCCATCGTCAATCTCGCCGGCGAGCCGATCGGCAACGGCCTTTGGACCGGGGCCAAGCGCGCGGAGATCCTGAAGTCTCGCATCGACATGACCGGCGAGGTCGTCAAACTGATCGCGCGGCTCGACCACAAGCCCGACGTGCTCGTCAGCGGCTCGGCGATCGGCTGGTATGGCCTGTGGGCCGACCAAGTGCTGACGGAGTCGGCGAAGTCGCATGCCTGCTTCAGCCACGAGCTGTGCGCGGCCTGGGAGCAGGCGGCGCGGCCGGCGGAGGAGCTTGGCGTGCGCGTGGTCTATTTGCGCATCGGCCTCGTGTTGGGCACCGAAGGCGGCTTCATCACGCGCATGCTGACGCCGTTCGAGTTCGGCCTTGGCGGGCCGCTCGGCACCGGGCGGCAGTGGATGTCCTGGATCGAGCGCGACGATCTCATCCGGCTTATCGCCTATGTGATCGCGACGCCCGATCTCACTGGGCCCGTCAACGCCACCGCGCCGATCCCGGTCACCAACGCAAAGTTCACCGAGGAGCTCGGCCGCCGCCTGCATCGGCCCGCGGTGTTCCGCATCCCCGGCGGCCTGCTGCGCCGGATCGGCGGCGGCTTTGCCGACGAGCTTCTGCTCGGTGGCCAGCGCGTGCTGCCGAACAAGGCGCTGAGCCGCGGTTTTGTGTTCCGGCACGAGACGCTGCGCAGCGCGTTCGAGGCGATCTTGTGAGGTGATGGACGTCAGGCGGCGACGCTCTTGAACGTCGCCGCCACCGCGCGCAGCGCTGCGAGCTTGGCGGGATCGCTGACCTTCGAATGCAGCATGACTTTCGAACTCCCGAGCTTTGGCAGCTTGAGCGCCGGTCCGATATCAACGAGCCCGGCCGGCGCGATCCGCCGCGCCAGTGGTGCGATCGCAAGCCCGGCAAGCGCCGCCGCGACCACTGCCGTGACGCCGCCGCCGACAAAGCGCTCGCGCCAGGCGAGGCCGGCCCTGTCGAGCGCGCGCACGGCAATGGCGCGAACGCCGCAGGGCGGGGCGAGCGTCGCGAGCGGCAGCGGCTCACCCTTCGGCAGCGTGAAGCGTCGTGACGCGAACCAGCAAAACTCGTCCTCGGCGAGCTTCTCGCCGCCGCGGCGGCTGCCTTCCTGGCGGACGATCACCGCATCCAGCTCGCCCGTGTCGTAAGCGTCCTGCATCTCGCGCGAGAAGCCGATGGTGACGGCGAGGGTGAGGTTTGAGGACATCGCATGCAGGCGTTCGAGCAGCGGCACCAGTTCAGGGCCGGCGGCGTGGTCGGAGATGCCGAGCGAGAGGGACTGCGCGACGGAGGCCTCGCCGGACAATGCGCGGTCATGCGCTTCCATCAGCGCACGGGCGCGATCGAGGAACGCGGCACCGTCGGCGGTGAGCCGTACCGCGCGCGGCGAGCGCTCGACGAGACGTTTGCCGAGCAGCGTTTCCAGCCGCTGGAGCTTGAGGCTGACCGCTGCCTGCGTCGTGCCGAGCGCTTCCGCGGCGCGGGTAAAGCTCTGGAGGTCGGCGACCAGCAGGAAGGCCTTGATGGTGGCGATGTCGAGGGTGGCTGTCATTATGATTAGTTATCACTGGTATCAATATAGATAAGATACCAAAATGACGCGGGGAGGTCTAGCTTCTCATCACCACCGCGCAACGCCAGTGCGGCATCTTGAGGAGAACGACCATGCCCCTGATCACCGTGTCTTACACCACCTCGCGCCAATCGCCTTCGCTGAAGGCCGACATCGCCGGCGCCGTGTCCGAAATCACCGCAAAGATCCTGCACAAGGATCCCAAGGTGACCGCCATCATCGTGAAGTCCGTCGATGCCGGCGACTGGTTCGCCGGCGGCAGGTCGCTCGCCGAGCAGAAGCTCGCAAGCTACTGGATCGACATCCACGTCACCGAAGGCACCAACACCAAGGACGAGAAGGCGGCCTATCTGGCCGCGATGTTCAAGCGCATGGCCGAGATCCTGGGCCCGCTGCACCCCGAGACCTATCTGCATGTCGACGAGGTCAAGGGCGATGCCTACGGCTTCGGCGGACTGACGCAGGAGCGGCGCTACATCGCCGGCAAGCTCGAGGTTGCGCTGAAGGCGGCATGATGTTGCAGGCCGCGGGTGAACCATCTCACCCGCGGCCTGAAGCCATCAGCTCGCCGCGCGGAACTGAACCTCGGAATTGTTCAGGAAGCACGTCTTGTCGAACAGCTTCAGGTCCAGCGGGTTCGGCAGGCGGACATCGTCGAGGTCGGGGCACGGCTTGACTGAGGGATCATAGGACCGGTCGATCTGCGAGATGAAGACGACGATCAGCCCCTTGTCGCGCGCGAACGATTTCAGCGCGCGCACCTGAACGGTCAGATCAGGGTTTTCTCGCCTCTGGTCGAGCAGTTGCAGATAGTCGATCACCACGACCGTGCCGCGGGGTGCTGCGGCCATCTGCTTGACAACGTAATCGGCGCTGATCGCGTCCGAGCAATCGACCTCGAACATGTCAGCGAATTGCGCGGGATCGACGCCGATCGCGCGAAGGCGATCCAGCACATCCTTCCCGGTGTATTCGAGCGAGAAGAACGCGGCGCGATGGCCCGACTTCATCGCCTCCACGGCAAGTTCGAGGCTCATCAGCGTCTTGCCCTGACCGGGGCGCGCCCCGACCAGCACCAGGTCACCCGGCCGGAATTGCGGGAACAGCCGATTGGCCGGCGTCATCGCGGCGGCTTTTGCCGCAAGCATGCTCCAGGCGGAAAACCCTTCCGTTGTGGCGATGCGGTCAAGCGCGTGGTGGAGCGGAATGCCTTCCTCGCGGGACAGGCGCTTCGCCTTGCGCTTCAGATGATAGATGGGTGCAGAGAGTCTCATCGTCAAAACCTCCCATTGCGAGCATGGATCGCAACCCCTCCTTATGCCTGGCGCTCGAACAGTCGGCCGATGATCAACTCGCCCGGCATGAGGTCTGCTTTCCCGGCGGAGGGGGGAGGCGTGGGCGGCACCTGAAACAAGCATAGCCGATTCCATTACGAGCGGAGAACTCGCGCGGTCAGGCTCGAACAGGAAAATGTCAGGCGGCCGCTTCCGGCACCAGCGCGCGGGTCGGTCCGAACAGCTCTTCGAACGCCTGCCGAAGCGCAACATCGACATCGGCCATCGTCACGAGCTGGCCGAGATCGACCAGCGAGGTGACGCCGTAGCGGGGATCGGCGACGCCGCAGGGCACGATCCCTGCGAAATGCGACAGCTCCGGCTCGACATTGATGGCGATGCCGTGGAACGAGACCCAGCGCTTCAGCCGGACGCCGATCGCGGCGATCTTGTCCTCGTGCTCCGATCCCTTGTCAGGCCGTTTCACCCAGACGCCGACCCGGTCCTCGCGCCGTTCGCCGCGGACGTTGTAGGCGGCGAGCGTCTTCAGGATCAGCTCCTCCAGGCTCGCGACATAGGCCCGGACATCAGGCCGGCGGCGCTTGAGGTCGAGCATGATGTAGGCCACCCGCTGGCCGGGCCCGTGATAGGTGAGCTGCCCGCCGCGCCCGGTGGCGAAGGTCGGGAATCGGGGATCGAGCAGGTCCGAATCCTTGCCCGAGGTGCCGGAGGTGTAGAGCGGGGGGTGTTCGAGCAGCCAGACCAGCTCGGGGGCCTCGCCGGCCGCGATCGCGGCAACCCGCGCCTCCATGGCGGCTACAGCCTCCGGATAGGGCACCGGCGCGTCCGAAATCCGCCACTCGACGGGCTCGCCGCCTGTGGCGGAAAACGACGTCAGATCGAGGTCTTGACGCTGATCTTGGCGGGGGTTTTGAGGCGAATTAACCATTGGCTAACCATAACGTGGTGATGATTGCAGGCGCAAATGCCAGTCTCAAGTTGCGGCGGTCCCGACAGTGCCCACTCTCGATAAAGTCACCGTGGATCTCATGGTCGTCCTCGGGACGACCACCATGCCGATCCATCAGGTATTACGTCTTTCCCGCGGCGCCATCATCGAGCTGGACGCAACCGAGGCCGACGAGGTCAAGGTTTTGGCCAACAACCTGCCGGTCGCCTCCGGCGTCGTGCTGGTCGACCGCAACCGGATCGCGGTCGAGGTCAAGCAGATGCTGCCACGCACGCCGGGCACGCGGTAGCGGCCTGGGCACGCCGTAGCGGCCCGGGCATGCGGTAAATGCCGATCCTGCGGGGAGGGGCCGGAACTTTCCTGCCAAGCTTGTGGAATTCTGGGCTTTTGCAGGCTTGTACCCCTCTGATGGATTTGTTAGATCGGCGCCGTTGATCCGGCCGGCCCTCAAGCCTCAGGCCGGCATCCCCAAAGCGCTCGTGGCGGAACTGGTAGACGCGCTGCCTTGAGGTGGCAGTGAGTAAAATCGTGGGGGTTCGAGTCCCTCCGAGCGCACCACAAGGCCGAACTTGGCTTTGAAATCCCTGAAGTTTTTCTGATGTAGACCCGGGACTGGCATCACGCCGGTCCTCTTCCGCGCGCCGCTTGCGTCGGTCGGGCCGTCGCGTGACCGGTCCGATCGCTGACACCGTCAATCGATCCCGCGATTCGCCGGCGTGATGGAGCGCGCTGATGGCGCGGGGCTTCGCCCACCGCGGATGACCGCGGAACGACGGCTGTCGGACGCGCATGACAGCCGATGTGCTCGCCGCGTGCCGTCGCGCGGCCATGCGTTTGAAGGTGGAGGACGACGAGGGACAGCGCGTCGGAAGTTGCCGACATCCGGGCGGAGACGGACGTCTGCGCCCTGTCGACGGTCCTGAGCGCTGTCGATCTCGGCTTCAGGGTCGTCATCGTCGAGGACGCGCTGTGCAGCTCGTCCGATGTCGGACACGATGCGGGCGGGAGTAGGGTGATGATCCGCCACTCTCAGCCATATTCCTCGCCGATGCCGTATTCGCGGTAGATCTCCAGCGGGTCGAGATCGGGAAACAGGCGGCATTTGGCCTGGGCGAGGTGCAGGCTCACCGCCGCCGGCTCCTTGCCGTTCGCAAGCATCTTGCGGATGTCGTCCATATGCGCGTTCGGCTGGTGCTTTGGCTCAAGCTGCTCCAGCGCGACCAGCGCCGTCGCGAGAGCTTCAGTCAGAACCCAGTCGTCGTGGCCCGTGATTCCCTTCTTCGGCATCGGCAGACCCCACATATGGCGGCGAGCCGCAGTCTATCGCGACTCCCGCCAGATCGCCATTGAGCGTTGCGGACATCCGTGTGCGGAACAGGCCGGCCGTCGTGGCCCGGCTTGCATTATGGCCGCGCGTGGCTAAAAGGCGGCGAGTTGAGGGCGATGGTATCTTTGTTGAAACGAAGTTGGCGTAGACGGGCCCGCGCGGCATTCGGGCCGGCTGTTCCGGCCTGTGTCCCATAATCGCTGAACGCGCAGCACGATCCGGTTGCGCGCATCTTCTCTGGGCTGGAGCCAGCATGGTCTTTCTAAGCTTCGTCTACCGCTTCGTGACCAATTTCGCGTTCATGGCGATGGTCTATTTCAGCCTCAACTTCCTGGAGAAGTATCAAAACCGGGCGATCGTCGCGATCCTGGTGCTGGTCTACACCGGCATGCGCGCGGCCTCGACGCTGCGTGCGTTCTACTTCTTCCAGAAGATCGAGAAGCTGGAAGCCGAGACCAAGCGCCTTCAGGCCCCGATCAACGATGGCGCCGGCGGAACCTCGACGCGTAAGCAGATCGTGACCGACGTAGCGCGGCTGCGCCGCGACGGCGAGCTCAAGTCCTATATGGACCTGTTCTTCCTGGCGCTGATCGTGCTGCTCTGCGTCGCCAACATCATGCGGCAGTAGAGCTTACTGCGCGCGCTTCTTCAGGCTGGCCACGCGGGTTGGATGCGGCGCGGCGTTCTGCGCAGTGCTCTTTGGAGCAGCGTTCTTGGGGGCAGCGCTCCTGGGGGTCGTGCCCTTGGCCTGCGCGGCATGCTTCGGTGCGCCGTGCGCCGCGTGGGCGGTGCGGCGCGCCTGCGACTTGGCAGCCTTGCTCGTGGCTGCACGGGGCGTCTCGGCCGCCATCGCCAGCCGTGTCGCAGCCCGCCGCGACAGCGTCGTGGACAGCAAGACCTCGATCGAGCCCTCGGGAATCGCGAAGAGCTCGCGGTCGGGCACGGGCAGGGTGGCGGCGACATTCGCCTGCGCCATGGTCCGGCGCGGCAGCAGCGGCTGATGCCCGGTCTGCGCATTGAGATCGGCAAGCGAGGGCGCCGGAAGCGTCTGGGTCTGCGTGAACACGAAGTTCGGCACGGCCGGCCAGCGCGCGATCGGCACGGTCTCGGTCGGCGGATGCAGCAGCCATTCTACCGGCGTGGTCGGCGTCGCCGGGCGGTCCGCGGTCGCGGGCACCACATGCACGATGCGATAGCCGCGCGCCTTGAGATCGCGGATGATCTTGGGCAGCGCCGCCACCGTGCGGGCCTGGATGTCGTGCAGCAGCAGGATGCCCTTGCCCTTGGCCTCCAGCCGCTGGATCGCGAGTTGGTAGACACGGTCGGACGACACGTGCCGCCAGTCGTCGGCGGGGAAATCGGCGCTCCAGACCTGGATGCCGCGCGAGATCAGATAGTTCTCGACGCCCTCGGCGCGCATCAGGCCGGGAATGCGGAAGAACGGTGCGAGCTTGGACGGATCGGTCATCGCGGCCGAGGTCCATTCGATGCCGCCGTTGATCTCGGGCTCGAATTTTTCGATTCCCATCCGGTCGAACGTCAGCGGATGGTTCATGCTGTGCGTGCCGACGGTGTGGCCCGCCGCGACAAGCTTGCGCACCCCTTCCGGATTCGCCTTGGCCTGGCCGCCGATGATGAAGAAGGTCGCCTTGATGCACTCGTCGGCGAGGATCTGGAGCACCTGGTTGGAATATTTCGGCAGCGGACCGTCGTCGAAGGTCAGGACGACCTCGTGATCCTTCAGCGGCAGCGTCTCGCGGTACTGCATCGTGCCGATGCGCGGATGCTCGTGCGGATCGACCACGAGGGTGCGGGAGGTCCCGAGCGCGTCCGGGTGGCCGGGACAGTCGGATGCAAGGGCCGCCGGTGTTCCAACGGTCAGCAAGCCCAAACAAAGGACGATCCACGATCGCGTCCGAACAACAACGCTACTTCCGATCATGAATCCCGTCTGCCTCATACGCGATTGTCGCCATAAGTAGGTCGGAGACATCAGGAAACGGTTCAGGCACAAGAACCTTCCCCACGACGAGTCCGCCTCGATACTTGCACGGCGTAGCATGAACAGAGTGTTAATAGGCCCTAAATCACCCCATTTTGCGACGGCGTGACATTCCGGCATCAGCGCGTATCGGCATTCTTCTGCGCTGCGCCCGCCGGGACGATGTGAACCACCCGGTAGCCGTTCTCCCTCAGATACCGCAGGAAGGCCGGCATGATCGCGGCCGTGCGCGCCTTGGGATCGTGGAAAAGGATGATACCCTTGCCGGCCGCGGCGAGCCGCTCGGTGATCAGCTTCAGTTCCTGCTCCGGCGTCATCTCGTTCCAGTCGCTGGCCCAGAGGTCGGCCCCGAACACGACGATGCCGCGCGACTGGAGCAGGTCGAGCTCGGCTTGCGTCGCCTCGAAATAGGGGAAGCGGAAGAACGGCGTCGAGGGCGTCGTGGTCGAGGTCCCGTGCAGCGCCATCTCGTCGGCGGCGATGCCGCGGTCGATCTCGGCCTTGGCCTTGTCGAGCGGGATCCGCGCCATGAACGGGTGCGACCAGGTGTGATGGCCGATGGTGTGGCCCTCGCGCGCGATGCGCTTGACCACGTCAGGATGTTCGGAGGCGTGCAGGCCGATCAGGAAGAAGGTCGCGCGCGCGCATTCCTGCGCCAGCGCCGCCAGCACCTTCGATGTCGTCGGCGGATAGGGGCCGTCGTCGAAGGTCAGCACGACCTCGTGATCGGCGAGCTGCAGCGTCTGCGGAAAGCTCTTCAAGCCCACGCGCGGCGTGGTCCTGGCGTCGACGCTCAGAATGCGCGAGGTGCCGAGCGCATCCTTGCGCGGGCACTCGGCGGCTTCAGTCGAGGCGATGCCGGCGAGGGCCGCGAGCACCGCGCCCGCCGACATCGATGTCCATTTCAGCCGAAGCATCTTTGCCATTGCGCTCGGAGTTGCCTTGTGGGTATTGCCTGAACCATCAGCTCAGACCACCAACCTGTCAAACGGCGAGGCGCACCATGGATGAACATATGGACGGTGCTCCATCCGCTGCGGCCTCGGTACTCGACCACGTGCCGATGCGCAATGAAGACGGCGAAATTCGTCATGAATTCGTCGAGGAGATTGCCCGTGCGATCGAGGCCGGCGACAGTGCCGCGCTGCGCGCCTGTGTCGCGGAGCTGCACGAGGCCGACCTCGGCGATCTCATCGGCGCGCTCGAGCCCGACGACCGCGTCCGTCTGGTCGAGCTCACGGGCCGCGACTTCGACTTTTCGGCGCTGAACGAAGTCGACGAGAGCGTCCGCGAGGAGATCCTCGATGAGCTGCCGCCGGAGACGGTCGCGGAAGGCGTCCGCGAGCTCGAATCCGACGACGCGGTCGAGCTGCTGGAGACCCTCGACGAGGCCGAGCAGGAGGAGATCCTCGAGAAGCTGCCCATGCGGGAGCGCGTCGCGCTCGAGCGCAGCCTGCTGTATCCGGAAAATTCCGCTGGCCGCCGGATGCAGACCGAGTTCATCGCCGTGCCCCAGGATTTCACCGTGGGGCAGGCGATCGACTACATGCGCGAGACGCCGGATCTGCCCGACCGCTTCTACGAGATCTATGTCGTCGACAAGGACCAGCACTGGCAGGGCGCGATCTCGCTCGACGTGCTGCTCCGCGCCCGCCGCCCGGTGGCGCTTGCCGAGCTGACCGACGAGAATCGCCGTCGCGTCTCCGTCCTGGAGGACCAGGAGGAGGTGGCGCGCATGTTCGGCAAGTACAATCTCGTCGCAGCTCCCGTGCTCGACACCCAGGATCGCCTGGTCGGCGTCATCACCGTGGACGACGTCGTCGACGTCATCGAGGAAGAGGCGGACGAAGACCTCAAGGCGCTCGGCGGCGTCACCAGCGACGAAGAGCTGTCGGACACCGTGTTCACCATTGCCCGGGCGCGGTTCAATTGGCTGCTGGTCAATCTCGCCACCGCCTTCCTGGCGTCCTCCGTGCTCGGCCTGTTCGAGGGCCAGCTGGAAAAGATGGTGGCGCTCGCGGTGCTCGCACCGATCGTGGCGAGCCAGGGCGGCAACGCCGCGACCCAGACCATGACGGTCGCGGTGAGGGCGCTCGCGACCCGCGAGCTCGGCTCCTCCAATGCCTGGCGCGTGGTGATGCGCGAAGGCCTGGTCGGCCTCGTCAACGGCCTGGCCTTCGCCGTGATCACGGGCATTGCCGCGGTGGCCTGGTTCAAGATCCCCGGCCTCGGCATCGTCATCGGGCTTGCGATCATCTGCAACCTCGTCGCCGGCGCGCTCGGCGGCATCCTGATCCCGATGGCGCTCGAACGTGTCCGGGCCGATCCGGCGGTGGCGTCAGGGACGTTCGTGACGACGGTGACCGATGTGGTCGGGTTCTTCTCCTTCCTCGGGATTGCGACCTTGTGGTTCGGGTTGAGGTAGCTCTCGTCTCCGCTCCGTCATTCCGGGCTCGCGCTCCGCACGCCCCGGAGTGACGGCCCGCCATCATCTTTAATCCGAACTTAAGCGACCTGACGCATCATCGCCCGGGCCTGGGGGAATGAACATGCGGTTGCGGCTGAAGGCGGATGGACGGATCGTCGAGTTGCGGGACGGGCAGGAATTTCCGGTCCAGCCCACGGCCAATGCCGCGCCGGCCGACACCGGCTCGCTCGCGGTGCGCGACCTGCGCCGCCGCGCCTGCCTGACCCAGATGGAGTTCGCCGCCAAGCTCGGCGTTCCCGTCGAGACCATCCGCAACTGGGAGCAGGGCAAGCGCGCCCCGCGGGGACCGGCCCGCGCGCTGCTCGCCGTGATCGCGCATGCGCCCGACACGGTGTTCCAGGCGCTTGCCAAAGCCTGACACGAACCTCCCATTAGCATTGCGCTGAATAACCGGCCCGGTTGCAGCGGCTTCCGTTGGCAGCCTCCCGGACCCGGTCCATAATGATGCCTGATGGTATTTGGGGCGACCGCAACAGAGAGGATTCCTCATGCTGTTCGTCGAGGCCAATGGCGCAAGGATCCCGGCGATCGGGCTCGGGACCTGGGAGTTGAGCGGGCGGCCATGCGCGCGCGTGGTCGAGCAGGCGCTGCGGCTCGGCTACCGCCACATCGACACCGCACAGGTCTACGACAATGAGCGCGAGGTCGGCGATGGCGTGCGCGCCTCCGGCGTGCGCCGCGACGACGTCTTCCTCACCACCAAGGTCTGGACCAACCATTTCGCGCCCAACGACCTCGAACGGTCGGTGAAGGAGAGCCTTGCGCGGCTGCGGCTTCCCTCCGTCGATCTGTTGCTGCTGCACTGGCCCAATTCGCACGTGCCGCTGGCGGAGACGCTGGGCGCGCTGTCGCATGCCAGGCAAATGGGCCTCACGCGTCACATCGGCGTCTCCAATTTCACGGTGGCGCTGATCGAGCAGGCGGTCGCGCTGTCGCCGGAGCCGCTCGTCTGCAACCAGGTCGAATTTCACCCTTATCTGGACCAGGCCAAGGTGAGGGCGGCCTGCGACCAGCATGGGCTCGCGCTGGTCGCCTACAGCCCGATCGCCAGGGGGCGCATCAAGACCGACCAGACGCTCGCCGGGATCGGGCGGGCGCATCGCAAGACGCCGGCGCAGGTCTGCCTGCGCTGGCTCGTGCAGCAGAACGTCGCAGCGATCCCGCGCACCTCGCGCATCGAGCGTCTGTCGGAGAACATCGAGATCTTCGATTTCGAGCTCTCCGACGACGAGATGGCCCGGATCGCCGCGCTGGCCAATCCCAAGGGCCGCCTGACCGACTTTGGCTTCGCGCCAAAATGGGATTGAGGGCGGGCTGCCGTATGCCCAGCATGATCCGGAAAAGTGCGAAGCGGTTTTCCGATAAGATCATGCTCGAACAAGAGCCTAAAGCGGGATGACGGTTGATCCTAACCTCATCGCGCTTTAGGAGCAGGGCGGCAACCCAAGATCGGGCGATGGAACTGCGGAAGATCATACGGACGGACATTGCGGCGTCGGCGATCGCGCATCTGACGCTGGTGGCGCTGATCATCGTGATCAGCGAGGTCCATCCGTTCCATGCCGCGCCGCCCGAAGCTGTTGCGGTCGACATCGTCACGCCGGAGCAGGTCAAGGAGCAGGAGACGAAGGCGGAGGAGGCCGCAAAGGAGAAAGCGCCGGAGCCGACCCCGACCCCCGAGCTGAGACTGCCGAAGCTGGACGTCACCGACAAGGCGGATGCAGCGGCGAAGCCGGACGCCAAGCAGCAGGCCGCCTCGCAATCATCGCAGCAGAAAGCGTCGCCCGAACCGGAGCAGCCGACGCAGCAGAAACAGCCGCAGCCGCACCCCTCACAGACGCCGAAGCAACGTGAGGCCACCGCGCAGCCGCAGCAGCCGCAACCACAGCCGTCGCAGTTGCCGCCGCAACAGCCGCTGCCGCAGTCGCAACCTCAGCCCGCGCCGCAGCCCTCGCAAGCGGTGCCGCAGCCGCAGGCCGCGCCTCCGGCCTATCAGGCCCCCGAGCCCGACGTCACCGTCAAATACGGCGTGATGCTGGGCCTGCCGCCGGAACTGCCGGTCGAGCCGAAAGACGCGCCGAGGGATGACGGCGGCGATGCCAAGGATTCCATCGGAGCCAAGCTGCCGCCCGAGGTCATTGCCGAGCTTCGTCGGCGCCTCAGGAGCTGCGCAAAACTGCCGGCCGGTGTCGCGCCGACCGACCCGGTGCGCATCAAGCTGCGCGCGGTGTTCGCCACCGACGGCACGCTGGCGCGCCCGCCGATCCTGATCGAAGCCCCGCCATCCGCGAAGGGCGTGGCCATCGTGAAGTCGGCGACGAGCGCGCTCCAGGCCTGTCAGCCGTACAAGATGCTGCCGGCCGACAAATACGAGGAATGGAAGGTGTTGGACCTGCCGTTCACGCCGCAGGATTTCGGCGGGGGATAAGTTGCCTCGCGGCTATCCGCGCGCGGCGAGACAGGCGCGGACCTTGTCGGCGGCGGGCTTCGGCACTGCGTGAGCTCGCCACTGCTCGCGCGTCGCGCCCGCCGAGGCGAGGCACTGGTTGATGTTTCGCTCATATGTGGCGCGAGACATGCTGTCGCGCTTGGCCTGGCAGGCCGGGTCGCCGCCGCATTCGTAAAGTGGAGCCGCCTTGGCCGTTGATGCTCCGAGAATGGTTACGGCAACCGCGATCATCAGCTTGTTCATTTCGCCCCCTGAATTATGCTTTGAGTATTCTCAATGCTGCGCCTGTAGCGCATCGAACTGCTGCCTGCAACCTTGGGTGAAGTGCTGGCGGCGCTATGGAAGCGCGCACTGACTGTTCGCTGGCGACGATCTCGTCGTTGTGTTTCTCAACGGCATCCAGAACAAACCATTACCCGACGGGCAAAACACAGCGAATGCCGTCAAGCCTCTTTCCCAAAAAGATTCCACTTTACCGAAATTCGGATTTGTCGTATGTGTCGCCCATCCCGGCTCATCTTGAGGGGCGATCTTGTGTCGTCACGTTTCGCGAGCCGGGCTTGCGGTGGACGCGGCAGCGTCGGGCGCGAGAGGCGTGGGCAGGGCGGATTGCTCTCCGTGAGCCCAAGACTTCGTGCTGGATGAGCGGCGCTGCCAGGTTCGTCTCGCCTGTAAGTTTCCGGCTCCGTCGACAGGGCTGGAAAAACTGCGGCGAAATGGCGGGCCGTGCGTACGGCAAAACCGTGTGGTCCTGGCCGTCGTTGCTACGGTCAAGCTCTTGCGGATGCGGCATTCACGTCAACCGGCGTGGTGCCGGCGACTTTCGCGAGAGTGAGGGAGGCCAGCAGGAACTCGGCTCCCGGGAGAGCACGGCATAAGCCGTCCAACCACTGCGCAGGGAAGGCCGAGTGATTGGCTACACCTGTATGCTGCTGTGCGGTTCTTCCTGCGTGTGCTTTTCGCGCAGCGGACCGCGGGTGCTAGATCAGCACCCGGCCTTCCCTGCGCCCTCTTGGCCTAAGAGGGTGAAGCGACGAAGCAAAGCTCGGGCGAATTACGCCGCGAGGATGTGAAGGCGTGTCTGCAAATTGAGATGCGGATTGGAGCATGGCGATGCCGCCCCTTGCTCCGTCATTGCGAGCGCAGCGAAGCAATCCAGAATCCCTCCGCGGAAAGACTCTGGATTGCTTCGCTGCGCTCGCAATGACGACGTGGAGAGAGTTGGGGTCAATGACCGCGCTTCCTCATCGTCTCGCCATCCACCATCTCCGGCGCCATCGCCGACCATGCGCTCGAGGCGAATTGCCGGCGCCATGTCACGATCACCACGGCCGCCGTGGTCACGAACAGCACCCAGGGGCTGACGAACCAGCCGAGATAGCCGAGCGCGAAGAAGAAGGCGCGCTGGCCGCGGTTGAAATGACGGCCGGCGGATTCGAACAGGCGCGTGGTGCGGATGACATGGGCTTCGGCCGCAGGCGTGTCGCGCTGGGATGCCGGCGGCATGCCGCCGAACAGGATGGCGACATAGTTGAACAGGCGATAGGCCCAGGCGAACTTGAAGAAGGCGTAGACGCAGATCAGCACGAGACCGACGCATTTCAGCTCCCACATTGCGGGCGAGGTGCTGAGGTCGGTCGGCAGCTTGCTCAGGATCGTGATGGCGTCGTTGGTCGCATGCAGCAGCGCCAGCGCGCCGCCGAGTGCGATGAGGCTGGTGGAGGCGAAGAAGGCGGTGCCGTTCTGGAGCGAGGCCATGATCTGCATGTCGACCATGCGCGTCTCGCGGTCGAGCAGCCGGCGCACCCAGACCTCGCGATAGCGGTTCATGCGCGCCGACAGGCTGTCGCGGCCATAGGCCGAGTGTTCCAGGGTCAGGGCATAGACCAGCCATTCGACGATGAAGAAGCCGACGGCGGTGATGTCGACCCAATGCCTGCTCATGTCTCTCTCCTCGCGAGCATCGCAACGATTGCCACGCAAGGCCGGGCGCAGCAACGATTGATTGACGGCAGGCGATGGCGCTAAAAGCAGCCGCATCCAGAGGACTTGGGAAGGACCAGTGGACATGGCTGCACTAAAACTTGCCATCGGCAACAAGAACTACTCGTCATGGTCGATGCGGCCCTGGCTCGCGCTGCGCGCCAACGACATCCCGTTCGTGGAGACCCTGATCCCGCTCTACACGGATAACCCCGCGGACAAGGAGCAGATCCTGTCCTTCAGCCGCGCCGGCAAGGTGCCCGTGCTGGTCGACGGCGAGACCACGGTGTGGGATTCGCTTAGCATCATCGAATACATCGCCGAGCGCTACCCGGAAGTGAAGCTGTGGCCCGATGATGCCGCGGCCCGCGCCCATGCCCGTTCGGTGTGCGCCGAGATGCATTCCGGCTTTGTCGCCTTGCGCAGCGAATGCGGCATGAACCTGCACCGGCCGATCCGCCCCGTGGCGCTGTCGGCCGATGCGAAGGCCAACGTTGCGCGCATCGAGGAGATCTGGCGCGAGTGCCGGGCGCGTCATGGTGCCAGGGGACCGTTCCTGTTCGGCCGCTTTGGCGCGGCGGACGCGATGTATGCGCCGGTCGTGCACCGCTTCCGCACCTACGCGATCGAGGTGGCACCGGATACCAAGGCCTACATGGAGACGATGATGGCGCTGCCGGCATTCCAGGAATGGACCCGCGAGGGGCTTGCCGAGACGCTTGTCATCGCGAAGTTCGAGGACGCGTAACCCGCGAATGTGATCGGGCGCCGCTTGACGATACACCAGCCCGCGGCGCTCAATCGTACCGAGTTGCGGCTTGGAAGAGGGCACGCCATGGGAATCCTGGACTCGCTGGAAAACAACCCCGCGCTCCGCAGCGCGCTCGGCCAGCTCGGCGCCGCCGTGCTGCCGGCCGTCTTGAGCGAGGTGCTCGGCAGCAACAGTCAGGGCGGCCTCAGCGCGATCGTGGCCAAGCTTCAGCAGGCCGGGTTCGGTGACCAGGTCAAATCCTGGCTCGGCAACGGCCAGAACCTGCCGATCTCGGCCGACCAGCTCCGCGCCGTGCTCGGCAACGACACCGTCCGCCAGCTGGCTGCGCGCTACAACATCCCGGTTGACCAGCTGGGCCAGATCCTGGCCCAGGAGCTGCCCAAGGCGGTGGACCAGGCCAGCCCGCAGGGTCATCTGCCCCATACCGCCTGAGGCCCGGTTCCAGCGGTATTAGCGTGGCCCGCTGTTCCCGTTATCGTCCTGAAAAGACTTCAAGATTGGCGTGTTTGCCATGCTCGCATGAGGCTGGCCAAAAACGCCGCATGCGTGCTATATAACGGCTGGGTTTCCGGCCGGCCATCGCAGTGGGACCATGGGCGAGGCAGGCGTTGTTTGAGTAATGGAGAGGGTGTTGAAGCACAAATTCCCCGTTGGAACGCGCGTATTGTTCACGGCCAGCAACGTCGCGCGCCCGGCTGCCAGCGGCTCGTATGAGATCATCCGCCTGTTGCCGACGGAAGGTGACGACTGCCAGTACCGGATCAAGAGCTCGACTGAAGCCTTCGAACGGGTCGCCAAGGAAAGCCAGCTCGCGCTCTCCTGAGGCACCGCCGCCCGTTGATGTCGCGGACGAATTTCCTGCGCTCGCCGTCAAAAGGCCCGCTTCACCTTCACAAGGTGGGTCGGGGGCAGTTGCCGGCTCACGGTGCTCGCTTTGACCATTCGCTCTTTGCTCGCGTGAGGGGACGTCGCGCATGAACTGGGCATGGGCCTCGTCGCTCGACCAAATCTGGCGCTCGCCGGCCGTCCCGATGTGGATGACGCTGGCGGCTGCCGGCTTCTTCGGATTGATCCTCATGATCACGCTGCTGCGCGCCGAGAGATCGGTTGCCAACGGTGCGCTGACCGTCATCACGCTGCTTGCCATTGCCATCGCGGTGGCTGCCACGGCGCACCTCTATGGACCGGACGGGCAGGCCGCTCCGGCCGAGGCGCGCGCGCAGGGCGTTATTACCGCGAGCCTGCCGGCGCTGTCCTGCCTTGACGATCTTGCCGGCGATGCGGTGGCCATTGGCTGCGAGAAGGCGCTGTTCGGTTCGCCGGATGCGGCGGCCGCGGCCGTCTCCTACACCGCCGCCAGGATCGACCGGCTGACCGCGCTCGGCGACGCCGCGACCGTCGACAAGAGCCTGACGCTGGACATGAAGGTGCTGCGCAAGGCGCTGGAGCGCGATCGCTACGGCCTCGTCGCGCAGGTGCTGATCGCCCGCGACGGCTGCACCCGGTTCGATTGCGCCGCCTTCCGCTCGCTGACCGATCAGCAGCAGGTCGCCGCCAACATGGAGTCCCATCTCTACGACATGCTGGTCGCACGCTATGCGCCCACCTGGAACGCGCCCGCGGCGGCAGCACCGGCCGCAGGTGCGCTCGCCGCGCTGCCGCCGTCGATGCCGACGGGCAAGCCGACCAACGCTGAATTCCCGAGCGCCTCGTCGACGCCGCCGGTGAGCATCATGAATCCGGAACCGCCTACAGCGGCGGCGCGCCAGGCCGCGCCGGCAGCGAACGCAGCGCCGGCTCCGCGCGCGCCGGCCACGACCTCGGCGCAGGCCGCAGCGCCTGCGGCACCGGCCGCGAAGAAGCCGCCGGCACCGAAGGCTGCGCGCGCACCGGCAGCTGCACCGGTTCCGCTGGCACCGCCGCCGGCTGCTGCGGCTCCCGCGGCTGCGGATAACGAATAGTTCGGCTTTGAAAACCTGCGGCCGGCCCGCTAATGCTGGGGCATGCCACTCCATCTGATCAAGCTCGCCGTCGGCTGCGACTCCGTCAAGGAATTGAAGGAGTGGGTGGCCGAACGGATGCAGACCGCCAAGAAGAAGGGTCTGCCGCAACATCACATCCACATCACCCGAATGGTGCCCAAGCGCGACGCCGAGATCCTCTCGGGCGGGTCGCTCTATTGGGTCATCAAGGGCGAGATCGCCGCGCGCGAAAAGATCATCGGCATCGAGCCGTTCCGCGACAAGGACGGCATCGGGCGCTGCCGGATCGTGATGCAGCCGAAGGTGATCCCGGTCTCGCCGCGGCCGATGCGCCCGTTCCAGGGCTGGCGCTATCTCGCGGACGATTCCGTACCGCCCGATCTCGGCAAGTCCGCCGCCGGCACGATCGCGGCGATGCCGGAGCCGATGCGGCGCGAGCTGCGCGATCTCGGATTGCTCTAGACCTCGATATTGTCGATCAGCCGGGTCGTGCCGAGCTTGGCTGCGACCAGGATCCGCAAGGGGCCGTCCTTACGCGAGGTGACCTGTGCCAGCGTCTCGGCGTGGCGGGCCTCGAAATAGTCGAGCACGAAGCCGGCCGCCTTGATGGTCGCGGCGCCGCGCGCCATCGCCGGCGCGATGGCCTCGCCGGCGCGGATGCGGCCGGCGCTGTCCTTCATGGCGCGGTAGAGCGTGGTCGCGGTCTGCCGCTCCTGCGGTGAGAGATAGACGTTGCGCGATGACATCGCGAGCCCGTCGCGCTCGCGCACGGTGCGGGAGCCGATCACCTTGACGCCAAGATCGAGGTCCCGCGCCATCTGCGTCACCACCCGCAATTGCTGAAAGTCTTTCTCGCCGAAGATCGCAAAGTCCGGCCGGCATTGCGTGAACAGCTTGCCGACGACGGTGGCGACGCCGCCGAAAAAGTGGGGCCGGAAGCGATCCTCGAGGCCGGCCAGGGCCGGACCCTCCGGCACGATTCGGGTCGCAAAGCCCTCCGGATACATGGCCTCGACGCCCGGGTGCCAGACGATGTCGACGTCCTCGGCCGCGAGCTTGGCGATGTCGGCCTTCCAGGTTCGGGGATAGGCGCCGAAATCCTCGGTCGGGGCGAATTGAGTCGGGTTGACGAAGATCGAGACTACGACGCGGCTGGCGCGCCGCTTCGCGAGGCGCACCAGCGACACATGCCCGTCATGGAGCGCACCCATGGTCGGGACCAGCGCGATCGTGGCCTTTCGCTTGCGAAGATTGTCGGCGGCGCGTCGGAGCGCAGGGACCGTGCGGGCGATCAGAGGGCTTCGTGACATCAGGACTCAGGGGGCTTGGGGATGGGTGGGGCGCGGCGTGCAGCCGGCTAACCTTAACAAGCAGCGATCGTGGACGCCATGCATCCGGATGCGGCACAGCATCCCGCGCAATGCCGCGCACGACGTCGCGACATTGTGGGCTGAATCACAGACGCGGGGCGGCGACGCAAATCATGATGAAGACTAACGCACTGTGATTTCGCTATCCTGTCACGCATTTCACTTGACCGCAGACGCGGCCAACTTGAAGATATTGCTTAGGGGTGTTGAGGATCACCATGCTTGTGCAGGCTAGCCAAGGCCAATCCGGCTCGGCGCACGTCGTTGTGCTGGGCAACGAGAAGGGCGGCTCTGGCAAATCGACCACTGCCTTGCACATCGCGGTCGCGCTCCTGAAGGCCGGTCAGCGCGTTGCCACCATCGACCTCGACTGCCGCCAGCAAAGCTTCACCCACTACATCAACAACCGCGCCGCCTGGGCCCGTCGCACCAAGCTCGATCTCGAGCTGCCGGTGCATCGCTGCATCAAGCTCGGCGAGACCATGCAGATTGCCGAGAACGAGAACTCCGAGTTCCAGCAGTTCATGGAGGCGGTCTCTGCGGTCGAGAGCAGTTTCGATTTCATCGTCATCGATACGCCCGGCACCGACAGCTACCTGATGCGGCTCGCCCATTCGATGGCCGACACGCTGGTCACGCCGATCAACGACAGCTTCCTCGATTTCGACGTGCTCGGCACCGTCGACCCCGCCAACTATGCGGTCACCGGCGAGAGCCACTATGCCGAGATGGTGCGGGATGTCAGGCGCAAGCGTCGCCAGCTCGACGGCTCGAGCACCGACTGGATCGTGGTGCGCAACCGCCTGTCCATGCTCGGCTCCCGCAACAAGCAGCTTGTCGCCGACGGCTTGAAGGATTTGTCGCTGCGGCTCGGCTTCCGCTACATCGACGGTTTCGCCGAGCGCGTCGTCTACCGCGAATTCTTCCCGCGCGGCCTCACTGCGCTCGACGAGATCGACGAGGCGACGCTCGGCATGCGGCCCAATCTCGGCCATCTCACCGCGCGGGAAGAGGTGACGAGCCTGCTCCGCCAGCTCAAGCTGCCGCTCGACGAGCGCGGCCGCCGCCGCGCGGCCAACCGCGCCGAGTGGTTCAGCCAGGTCGACAAGCCGCTCGAGGTCCACGACATCCTCGGCGCCTGATTTAGCGGTATATCGCTACTGCCAGCGGCCTGATAAGCCGGTCCCCCGCAGGAACTGAGCCCGCCCTCGGCCGTTTTCACTCTACGTTTACTGCGAAATTGAACCCAATCGAGACCGGTTGCATCGGATGGTGATCTGCACCCTGACGTAGCTGTATGAGAGGAGGATGCCCAAGAAACGTGTGCGGCGCACAATGAAAGGGCTGCCAGTTCACAATATTTGGCCTTCCTGTCACGCGGCTGTGACATATATTAGCGAATAGGCGACCAGGGGCCGAAGAGCCCCGGAAGAACACGATTTTCAACAGGGATTCAGGCCGCAAGAGCCTGAGGCTGAGGACGAAAATGAAGCGTGGAATTGCCGTTCTGGTTTCGGTCAGTGCCCTCTGCGGCATCGCCTATTTCACGGCGAGCAAGTGGGCCATCAGGCACGAGACCATCACCTTCTACGACGCTTCGCGCGACAACCGTCCCGTGCCCGTCGATATCGCGATCCGTCGCGACAAGGAAATGCAGGCCAATGCCGGCATGATCACGATGCCTGTCGCCGTGATCAACCATGGCAATACCGTCAAGAACACCGAGTACGGCTTCCTTGCCAACATTTTCGCTGCGCGCGGCTACCTCGTCGTGAGCCCGCAGCATGATTTGCCGACCGATCCTCCGATGGTGACCAAGCCCGGCGAGCTCTATGTCGGCCGGTTGCCGCAGATCCTGCGCGGCGTGGCCAATATCCACCTGGCGATGCAGGAGATGAAGAAGGTTCAGCCCAACGCCGACTACGAGAAGGTGACGATGGTCGGTCACTCCATGGGCGGCGACATCACGATGTACTTCGCCAAGCAGTATCCGGATGAGGTCAAGAAGGTCGTCACGCTGGACAATCTGCGCGTGCCGTTCGTGACCGCCGGCAAGTTCAAGATCCTGTCGTTCCGCTCCACCGATCCGCAGTTCAAGACCGATGCGGGCGTGATCCCGAGCGACGAGGAATGCGAGAAGGCCGGCATCCAGGTCGTGAAGACCGAATTCCAGCACAACGACATGCGCGACACCGGTCCGGATGTGGCCAAGAACTCGATCCAAGGCATGCTCGACAAATTCCTGAGCGCGACTGACAGCGAGGTAGGGCCGGTCGATACGCAATCGTCTCCACCCAAGATTCTCGAGCCCGGTCCGGTCGCTCTGATGGCGCCTGCCAAGAGCTGACGTTTCATCATAGTCAGAAACGACTTTCAAAGCCTCCGCCGGCGCTCGCCCGCGGAGGCTTTGCACATTGACCGGGCTGCACGCGCTAACCACATTAGCCGTTCACGCAGGGCCAAGGCATGTCGGGCGAACCCATCAAACCGCGCGGCCGCGATGCCGTCTCGCCGCAAGCAGGCGGCGCGGTGCCGCAGGCCGGGACGTCGACCTCGGACGATATCGCCGCCTTTGTCGCCAAGGCGCGTGCGCTGTCACCGCATGCTCCCGGCGCGAAAGGCCGGCTGATCTTCGCGCTGGATGCGACGATGAGCCGGCAGCCGACCTGGGACATGGCCTGCGCGCTCCAGGCCGACATGTTTCGCGAGACCGCGGCGCTCGGCAGTCTCGACATCCGGCTGGTCTACTATCGCGGCTTCAACGAGTGCCGTGCCACGGGGTGGATCTCCGACAGCGCCAGGCTCGCGACGCTGATGAGCAAGATCGACTGCCGCGGCGGCGACACCCAGATCGGCAAGGTGCTGAGCGAGGCGCGGCGCGAGGCGGTCGCATCGGGCGTGCGGGCCGTGGTCTTCGTCGGCGATGCGATGGAGGAGAAGGTTGACGAGCTCTGCGCCAAGGCCGGCGAACTCGGCATGCTCAAGGTGCCTGTCTTCGTGTTCCAGGAAGGTCATGACCCGGTGGCCGAGCAGGCGTTTCGCGAGATCGCGCGCCTGACCGGCGGCGCTTGGTGCCGTTTCGATCCCGGCGCTGCGGCACAGCTGCGCGAGCTGTTGCGGGCGGCCGCGGCCTATGCCGCCGGCGGGCGCGAGGCGCTGCTGAAATTGGCCAAGAGCGCGAGCGGTGCGGCCCGGTTGATCGGCCAGATGAAGTAGCAGGTTACGCTGGCGCGGCTTGCGTTGGCGGCGGCGCTGCGACCGGCGGCAGCAGGCGTCCCTGCAGGATCAGGCGCAGCGTGCCCAGCGCGATCAATCCGACCACGATGTTGGCGGCTCCGAACAGCCATGGCGCGAGCAGCGCGATCGCACCGGTGTCGCCGTGGCCGGCCATGCGGATCGGTGCGGTCGCAAGCGCGGTGGCGCCGAAGGTGAAGCCCCAATACGACACCGAGAACGGCTGCTCCATGATCCACGGCAGCAGGCGAAGCAGCAGCAGCGCCATCATCAGTCCGTAGCCGACGAGGACATGCGCGACCATGTCGGGCACGCCGCCATTGATCGCGAGATAGGCGACGGCACCGACCGCGGGCGGCGCCAGCTGGATGCCGAGCGTCGGCCGCAGTGCGACTGGAAGTGTCGCGACCGTGTAGAGCCTATGCAGCAGCACGGATTCAATCGCGAGCCAGGAAAACAGCGCGATGCCGAAGGCAAGCTGTCCCCAATCGGGGTAGCCGAGCACCGAAGAAACCGCCGCGGTGACGAAGCCGCCGGCAACGGTCGGCAGATACAGGACCGGTGTCGTCGCGGTGTGATCGCGATTGCCGCGCCACAACAACCCCGTCCGCCACAGCGCGAAGCCGAGCGTGAACGCCGCGCCAAGGCCGAACAGGGTTTCGGCGGCAAGGTGCGAGTAGGGCTCCGCCGCGATCGCGATCAGCATGGTGGAGACGCCGGCGAGACCAATAAAGCAGCATTGTACCGGATGATGGGCTTCACTGAGCGACTCGGCGCGCGCGAGGATCCAGCGCAGGATGCAGGATGAAGAGAACGAGCAGCAGCGCCCAGACGATGGAGGCGAGGGCGAGCAGGATCTCGCCGACGATCGCCGGCAAATGCCAGACCTGATGCGCGGCGCGCCAGGCATTGCCGAGGCCGGCAAGGCCAAGCACGATGCCGAAGAAGGCGGCCGGCACGATCGGTGGCTTGAATCCGCTACGCATTGTCTCCCTCAATCGTCGCGCCGGACTATCGGGCAAGCCGGCGTCCCATGTCATCTGCCAATTGCCGACGGGCGAAAGGACGCCATGCTTTTTGACAACAGGGCGCCTATATTCCGCCCATGACCCTGATCGCCGGCGCTGTCGCCGTTATCACGCTGTATCTGTTGCTTCAGATGTTCCGCGCCGCCAACCCGGCGGTGCTGGCGCGCACCATCAAGTTCGGCGGCGGCGTGGTGGCGCTGGCGGTCGCGGCCTTCACGGGCTTGCGGGGCGAGCTGGCCGTCGCGATTCCGCTCGGGATTTTCGGCGCCGGGCTGCTCGGCTGGACGCCGTTGACGAACGCCGGCTTCGGCAATATCGGCGGGCTGTTCGGTGGCGGTGCGGCGCCCGCGCCCGGGCAGGCCTCGCGCGTGCGCTCGCAATTCCTCGACATGCGGCTCGATCACGATTCCGGCCGGCTCGGAGGCCAGATCGTTGCCGGGCCTCACGCCGGGCGCGATCTCGACGAGTTCGATCTCGCCGGCCTGCTGGCGATGGTCCCGGCGTTCGACGCCGAGAGCGTGGCCTTACTTGAAAGCTATCTGGACCGCCGGTTTCCCGCCTGGCGTCAGCACGCGCAGGGCGATGCGGCAGGGGGGCAGCGCCGCACGGCGGCGAGCGGCAAAATGACGACGGAGGAGGCCTATCAGATCCTTGGCTTGCAGCCGGGAGCGGGGCGCGACGACATCAGCCGGGCCCACAAGTCCCTGATGAAGAAACTCCATCCCGACCAGGGGGGCTCGACGTATCTCGCTGCCCGGGTAAACGAGGCCAAGGATACTCTGCTTCGCACGCATAACGGCTAACTCCGGCACTACGCTACAAACGCCCGTACCGCGTGATCTCCGTTGGCTCTGTCTGTCGTCGCCCCGATGCCCGCCATTTCGGCGTGGCCGATCTCTTGAGTAAAAATTTAACCGTAAAACGTTGACGAGAGGTTGTCGCGGAACCGACTTTGGCTGGCCGCATGCCGAAAACAAAAATGCCCGCGCAAGGCGCGGGCATTTTTCGGAACGGTGCGGGAGATCAGTTGCGGACGGTGATGCAGGAGATGTCGGCGCGCTTCAGGGCGCGGCAGACGGCTTCGGCCTGATCCCGCTCGAGCCCGGCGAAGCGGGCGCGGTAGAGCTTGCGATTGTCCTTGGCGACGACGGGCTCGGTGAACGGATCGGCCTTGCTGAGCAGGCCGCGGGCCGAGCTGCGCGCTGCGTCGATGCGCTGCTGGGCTTCGTTCTCGCTCTCGAGCGCGCCGACCTGGACGATCCAGCCGCTGTGCGTGACGACCGGCTTGGTGGTGGCGCTCATCTGGATCGGCTGCGGCGCCGGGTCGGCGGAGGCGAGCTTCGGACCGGCCGGGGCGGGCGCGGCGGCGGTCGCAGCCGGCAGTACGCCGAGGACGCCGTTGCCGGTGCCGAAGCCGGCCGGCTGGCGCGGCAGCTCGGTGCGGGCGACTTCCGCCTTCGGCGCTTCCGGTTGGCTCTGGATCTCGGGCTTGTTGATCAGATCGGCCCGGGCGACGACGGCGCCGGAGGTTTCCGCGACGTCGGAGCGGGAGGCAACCGTGTTGGTAATCTGCGGCGCGACCTGCGACGGGGCGGCGGAGGCGACCTTCACGGTGCCGGCCTTGACCTGCACCGTCTTGACCCGGACCGGCTTCATCGGTTCGGACGAGCCCGGGATGATCGAGAGCGGCTGGCTGGAGATCACGCCATTGGTGAGCGGCGCGGGCTCGATCTTGGATTCAGTCGGCCGAGCTTCAGGCTTGGGCTGAGCGGGCGGCATTGCGGCGGTGGCGGCCGCAAGCGTGGACAGGCGCGAGGCGAGACGCGACGGGGCTGCTTCGGGAGCAGGGGCGGCCGCGGCCTGGACCTGCGGAGCGGTGCGGGCCGGGGTATCCGACGCATCGGCGACCTCGGTAGCGGCGTCAGCGCCGCTACGCTCGGTAACCGCGGCGACGGTGTGGCTGGTCGCGCCCTTGTCGAGGTTCTCCGCGAGCAGGTTGCGCATGATGGCGTCGCGCGAACCGCCGCTGCGGCCGCCCAGCACCACGCCGATCAGGTGGCGGTTGCCGCGGCGCATCGAGGTCACGAGGTTGAAGCCGGAGGCGCGGGTGTAGCCGGTCTTGATGCCGTCCACGCCCTCGACGCTGCCGAGCAGGTGGTTATGGTTCCGGATCGACTGGCCGCGCCAGTTGAACGTCGAGGTCGCGAAATAGCGGTAGTAGCGCGGGAAGCGCTCCTGGATGGCGCGGCCGAGCGTGGCCTGATCGCGCGCGGTCGTGACCTGCTCGTCGTTGGGAAGGCCGTTGGCGTTCCGGTAGACCGTCTTGGACATGCCGAGCGAACGCGCCTTGCGCGTCATCATCTGGGCGAAGTCGTCCTCGTCGCCGGCGATCGCTTCCGCGATCACCACGGCTGCGTCGTTGGCGGAGCGGGTGACGAGACCCTTGATCGCGTCCTCGACACGGATGGTCTGACCGGCACGCAGGTTCAGCTTGGTCGGATCCTGATCGGCGGCGTGCTGCGACACCGGCATCTCGGTGTCGAGCTTCATCTTGCCGGACTCGAGACGCTCGAACAGCAGATAGAGCGTCATGATCTTGGTCAGCGACGCCGGATGGCGAATCCCGTCGGGGCTCGTTGCCTGGAGCACGGAGCCGGAATTGCCGTCGACGATGATCGACGCGAATTTCGGGCTGGAGCTCTCGGACACGTCGCGCTGCACCCGGTGGTGCGCGTAGTGGCGGCGGTGACGCCGCGCCTCGGCGGCATCGGTGGTGAAGATGACCGCGGTGGTGACCGTAAGAAGCCCGAAAACCCCGACCCGCGCCAAGCGCGAGGAAGACAAGTTTTTACGAAGCATGAAACCCCGTCCCCGTTTCTGACTTGATCACCGGCCCGTGAGGCGAAATTGTGCCCAATGGACCCGGGATCATTACCTGCCCAGGCTGCCCCTCCGCTGGTGTTCGCCGCGGGGGACGTTGGACCTGAGCCGCTATTCTGGCTAAGGTGATGTTCTCAAACGGCTTTTGACCGCTTGCGGAAGCTGAACACGTCCAGGGAATCAAGGTAGGGGTCCGCGGTTTCCAAAAGCTTAAGGAACCCTTGCGGGAAACCCCGGGAATCTCTTCGGTTTGGATCTAGTTTTTGTGCGACGCACAAGATTCTTGACTTTTTTGTGCGTTGCACTAATTGTGGGCAGAGTCAGGGAGCCGGGGCTTCCCGACGCGAGCCAGGGAAAAGGATTCCGAAATGTTCAAGGTTGAAGACTTTCAGAGCTACGGGAAAGAGCAGTTCGAGCAGTGCGTCGCCTCCGCGACCTCGGTGCAGCACGGCCTCCAGGCAATCGCCAGCGCCTACGGCGACTACACCAAGAAGTCGTTCGAAGACACCAAGTCCTTCGTCGAGAAGCTTTCCGGCGTGAAGTCGCTGGACAAGGCGATGGAAGCCCAGACCGACTTCGCCCGTTCCGCCTACGAGACCTTCGTCGCGGAATCGCAGAAGATTGCCGGCCTCTACAGCGACCTCGCCAAGCAGGCGTTCAAGCCGGTCGAGACCATCGTGTCGAAGTTCACCCCGGCCGCCAACTAACTTTTCCCGGACATCCTGGAAGCAAGAAGCCCGGCTGAACCAGCCGGGCTTTTTTGTTGTCGCGACCGATCCGTGCCAGAGCGCGGTCGGGTTCGCCGGCGTGACCAAGCAGAATTTGCCGGTGCTGCTCGCGCGATATTGCAGCACGCTTGGGGGCAGGGCGCTGCCGGTGTTCGCCTGCATGGTGTGGATCGGATGCTCACCCGCTCCATGCGCACAGCACGAATGAACAGCGCGTTGAATTGGGTCCGCGCCTTGCTGCTGATCTGCGAGGTGATGATGGTGCCGGACGCGTCGAGCGATGCGGCTGACACAGGGCAGGGCGGACGAAGCACGGCCATCCTCGAAATTTGCGATTTTGCCCGATTTGGCGCCACGCGATTGAACAGCATCTACCGTAGAAAACCGGAGACGATCCCGCGCGAAACCGTCGCAGTCGCGTTAACGGCTAGGTTCCTGGTCAACCTGTTCTGGACCGGCGCGGCGGAAATTTTTGTCAAACCGGTCCGGATTGATTAACCTTGGTCAGGATCGCCCGGATCGGGAATCGGGCCCGCCATAGCCGGACTTTTGCACGCTTGCGGCGAGGCGGGGGCAAGCCCATATTCCTGCAATCGATCTGGTTTGGACCGGACCGGTTGGAAGCGGCGATCCAAAAGCGCGGTGCGCCAGTGCGAAGCTCCGAAAGGCGGGGCCGCGCGGCGGGCCGTCATACGCTTCCGTGGGGAATTTGAACGCCTGAGCCATGTCGCAATTGACTTCCAGCCTTGACCTGTCTGCGGCCGCCGCCGCCCGCGCTCCCCGGATGAGCAACGACGAGAACCGTTCCGGCAGCCCGACGGGTCCGAACACCTCCGTCATCACCAAGGTCAAGCCGAAGACCAAGCGGCCGAACCTGTATCGCGTTCTGATCCTGAACGACGACTACACGCCGATGGAGTTCGTGGTCCACGTGCTGGAGAAGTTCTTCCAGAAGGACGTCGAGGCGGCGACCAAGATCATGCTGCACGTCCATCATCACGGTATCGGCGAGTGTGGCGTGTTCACCTACGAGATCGCCGAAACCAAGGTGACGCAGGTGATGGACTTCGCCCGCAAGCACCAGCATCCGCTGCAATGCGTGATGGAAAAGAAATAAGTCACCCCACGGCGCGTTCGTAGCCGGCTCTTGCTTGTGTATGTCGCAGTGTGATCGCCGCGTGATGCCTGCGCGCGATCTCCATCGCAGCCGGCAAAACTACGGAATTCTGCACCGGCGCCGATCCCGCCCAAATCGGAACGGGTTTTGCATCGAAAAATACCGCAGGTGGCTAGCTGCCGAGTCGCGGAACCGGTCTTTCGCCGCGGTCTTGTATAACTATATGTGACAAAGGTTGTTGTTGCCTGACCGGGCGAGGACGATCATGATGGTGGGGGCCATAGAGGACGCGAATGCCGACTTTTTCTCAAAGCCTTGAACAATCCCTGCATCGTGCGCTGGCGATCGCAAACGAGCGTCATCACCAATACGCGACGCTCGAGCATCTCTTGCTCTCCCTGATCGACGACTCCGATGCAGCCGCCGTCATGCGCGCCTGTAGCGTCGATCTCGACAAGCTCCGCACGAGCCTCGTCAACTATCTTGAGACCGAATTCGAGAACCTGGTGACGGATGGCGCCGACGATGCCAAGCCGACCGCCGGTTTCCAGCGCGTGATCCAGCGCGCGGTGATCCACGTGCAATCCTCCGGTCGCGAAGAGGTGACCGGTGCCAACGTGCTGATCGCGATCTTCGCCGAGCGCGAGAGCCACGCCGCATACTTCCTGCAAGAGCAGGACATGACGCGCTACGACGCCGTCAACTACATCAGCCACGGCATCGCCAAGCGGCCGGGCGTCTCCGAGGCCCGCCCCGTGCGCGGCGTCGACGAGGAGACCGAGACCAAGGGCAGCGACGACGCCAAGAAGAAGGGCGAAGCGCTCGAGACCTATTGCGTCAACCTCAACAAGAAGGCGCGCGACGGCAAGATCGATCCGGTGATCGGACGCAATTCCGAGATCAACCGCGCGATCCAGGTGCTGTGCCGCCGGCAGAAGAACAACCCGCTGTTCGTGGGCGAAGCCGGCGTCGGCAAGACCGCGATCGCGGAGGGCCTCGCCAAGCGCATCGTCGACAGCGAGGTGCCGGAGGTGCTGGCGGCTGCCACCGTGTTCTCGCTGGACATGGGCACGCTGCTTGCGGGCACGCGCTATCGCGGCGACTTCGAGGAGCGCCTGAAGCAGGTGCTGAAGGAGCTCGAGGCGCATCCCAACGCCATCCTGTTCATCGACGAGATCCACACCGTGATCGGTGCGGGCGCGACGTCGGGCGGGGCGATGGATGCCTCGAACCTGCTCAAGCCGGCGCTTGCCTCGGGCACGATCCGTTGCATGGGCTCGACCACCTACAAGGAATACCGCCAGCACTTCGAGAAGGACCGCGCGCTGGTGCGGCGCTTCCAGAAGATCGACATCAACGAGCCGACGGTGGAGGACGCGATCGCGATCCTCAAGGGCCTCAAGCCGTATTTCGAGGACTACCACCGGCTGAAGTACACCAATGAGGCGATCGAGGCTGCGGTGCAGCTCTCCTCGCGCTACATCCACGACCGCAAGCTGCCCGACAAGGCGATCGACGTGATCGACGAATCCGGTGCGGCGCAGATGCTGGTCGCCGAGAACAAGCGCAAGAAGACCATCGGCATCAAGGAGATCGAAACCACGATCGCCTCGATGGCGCGGATCCCGCCCAAGAGCGTGTCGAAGGACGATGCCGAGGTGCTCAAGCATCTCGAGCAGACGCTGAAGCGCACCGTGTTCGGCCAGGACAAGGCGATCGAGTCGCTCGCCGCTTCGATCAAGCTGGCGCGTGCCGGCCTGCGCGAGCCGGAGAAGCCGATCGGCTGCTACCTGTTCTCCGGGCCCACCGGCGTCGGCAAGACCGAGGTCGCAAAGCAGCTCGCGGCGTCGCTCGGCGTCGAGCTGCTGCGCTTCGACATGTCCGAATACATGGAGCGGCATACCGTGTCGCGCCTGATCGGCGCGCCTCCGGGCTATGTCGGCTTCGACCAGGGCGGCCTGCTCACCGACGGCGTCGACCAGCATCCGCATTGCGTGGTGCTGCTCGACGAGATCGAGAAGGCACATCCCGACCTCTACAACGTGCTGCTCCAGATCATGGATCACGGCCGGCTCACCGACCACAACGGCAAGCAGGTCAATTTCCGCAACGTGATCCTGATCATGACCACGAATGCGGGTGCTTCGGATCTGGCCAAGCAGGCGTTTGGCTTCACCCGCTCGAAGCGGGAAGGCGACGACCACGAGGCGATCAACCGGCAGTTCGCGCCGGAATTCCGCAACCGCCTCGATGCCATCGTCTCGTTCAGCCATCTCAGCGTCGAGGTGATCGGCACGGTGGTCGAGAAGTTCGTGCTCCAGCTCGAGGCTCAGCTCGGCGACCGCGACGTCACCATCGAGCTGTCCGAGCCCGCCAAGGCCTGGCTGGTTCAGCACGGCTATGACGAGCAGATGGGCGCGCGGCCGATGGCCCGCGTGATCCAGGAGCACATCAAGAAGCCGCTGGCCGACGAGGTGCTGTTCGGCAAGCTCAAGAGCGGTGGCCACGTCCGCGTCGTCCTGGTCAAGGACGAGGCCGACGAGACCAAGGAGAAGATCGGCTTCGAGTTCGTCGAAGGCCCGGTCACGCCGAAGCAGGAAAAGTTGCCCGGCGCCCGCAAGCGCCCGCCGGGCAAGCCCAAGCCGGGCGGCCCCGGCGGCTCGAAGGGGCCGACCTCCAAGGGGCCGCTGGTCAAGGCTTGATCGGCGCGTGATGAAATCGAAAAGGCCGGCTGTTCAGCCGGCCTTTTTGTTTGTGTCGCAGTGCGGGGCTTTAAGTGCCGGTGTCAGGCGCGGGTGCCGCAGGCGGCCGCGGTTTCTTCGGCGCGGTTGGCCGTGCGCGGGCGGGAGCGGACGGCTGCATCGTGACGATGACCGGATTCGGCTTGTGATCGGTTGCCGCGCCCGTCGCGGCATCGACCCCCATGCCGACGACACCGCCCAGCAAGAGATTGCCGGCAAAGCCGGCGGCGCCGCCGGTCTGTATGTCGCGGCTGAGCGGGACGATCTGCGGCTCGTAGCCGTCCTTCTGGAAGGTGATGGAGATGTCGGCGTTCCGCTTGACGACCACGGAGCAGGGCGTCGTGCAGGTGGTCGGAACCTCCATTCCGCTGACGACGGCTTCAACGCCTGAAGGTGTCGATGAGATGCTGATATTCTCGGTCGTGCCGCGCGTGACAGACGCGCAGCCGCCCAGCATGACGCTGAGCGCCACAATTCCAATTGAACGCATGAAATGCCCCTTGTCCCGTCCGCAGTGAAGCGCAACCAGGGCGGGAGGGCAATACGTCATTGGTCCAGATAGTTAAGCACGCACCGGTTGTGCGGAGAAGGGGGGCGAACCTGCGCGTGGGCCGGTCTATTCGCCGCGCAGGCGCTGGTCGTCCTGCACGCGGACTTGCTCGGCGCCGCGCGCGCCTGCGGGCGAGAGCCGCAGCATGCTCAGCACCGCGCCGCAGAGCGCAAATCCGACGCCAGCGAGGAGCGCGACTCGGGTTCCGTCAATTGGATAGAGGCCGAGGAACAGCGCCACCAGCGCCGCGCCCGTGGTCTGGCCGAGCAGCCGCGCCGTGCCCAGCATGCCGCTGGCGCCGCCGGCGCGCTCGCGCGGGGCGGCTGCGATCATGGTGCGGTTGTTGGGGGTCTGGAACAGGCCGAAGCCGGCGCCGGCCAGCGCCATCCGCCAGATCACGTCGAGCGGCGTTGGCGCGGCAGGCAGGAGGGCCAGCGCGCCGAGCCCGCAGGCGAACAGCGTGAGGCCGATGCCGCCGAGCAGGCCCGCCGGATAATGCTCGACCAGGCGGCCGGCGAGGGGGGCCGCGAAGGCGATCGCGATCGGCCACGGCGTGATCAAGAGGCCCATATGCACGGCGGAATAGCCGAAGCGGCTCTGGAGATAGAACGGGATCGCGACGAAGGCCAGCATCTGCCCGCAGAACGACGCGATCGAGGTCGCGATCGACAGTGCGAACACCGGGATGCGCAAGAGGTCGACCGGCAGCAGCGGCGAGGCCATGTGTGTCTCGCGGTAGATCAGCAGCGCACCGGCGACGAGAGCGATGGCGAACTGGACGAGGCAGGTGAGCGCGGCCTCGCCATGGCCGACGCTGTCGATCGCGGCAATGCCGACGCCGAAGGTGATCGCGGAGAGACCCGCGCTCTGCCAGTCGAAGGAATGGCTCGCGGGCTTGGTGTGCGGCAGGCTGCGCAGGCCGAGCACCAGCGTCACCGCGCCGAGCGGCACGTTGATGGCAAACAGCCAGGGCCAGCTTCCGACCGCGAGGATGCCGGCCGCGAGCGTCGGGCCGACCGCGGCCGAGCAAGCGACGACAAGAGCATTGAGCCCGATGCCGCGGCCGAGCAGACTGCGCGGATAGGTGAAGCGCACCAGCGCCGCGTTGACGCTCATGATGCCGGCCGCGCCAAAGCCCTGGACGATGCGTGCGACCGTCAGCAGCGGCAGCGTATGCGCCAGCGCGCAGAAGGCGGATGCGAGCGTGAACAGCACGAGCCCGACCAGATAGACGCGGCGATAGCCGACGATCTCGCCGAGCGAAGCCAGAGGCAGCAGCGAGATGGTGATCGCGAGCTGGTAGCCGTTGACGATCCAGATCGAGAAGGCCGGGCTCGCGTCGAGGTCGGCCGCGATCGTCGGCAGCGCGACGTTGGCGATGGCGCTGTCGACCACCGCCATGATGATGCCGAGCGCAATGGTCAGGATCGCCTGGTTGCGCTGGGGCTGCGGCAGGCCGTCGGCATGCACTGTTGGGGCGGACGACATGGTAATCGTGTTCGGTTGAGGCGCAGTTGCTCGTTCGCAACTTGATCCGACCCGGGATGGTTCCAGCCAAAGCCGATGGCTATTTCGGCTTCTGCGGCTCCTGAATCGCTCTGAGGTAGTTTACCACGGCCTCGGCGTCGTCGCGGCCGAATCGAAACGTCGGCATGAAGCGGTGAATGCTGCTGTAGCCGTCCTGAAGGCGCTGCATGAAATCGGGATCGTAGAGCTTGTTCTCGCCGAGGCGGCGAAACGGCGGCGCCACCTTGTTCGGGCTCGTGCCGGTCTTCCCGACCGCGTGACACCGCGAGCACATCCGCTGCAACAGTGCTTCAGCGTGCCGCTGCTCGAAGTCCATGGCTTGACTGCCGGTGCTCCATAGCACGACAACGGCCAGCAGGGCCGGCACGAACCTCTTCATCGAGCATTCCCCGTCATTCTCAGCGCGAGTTTGCCTTGCCCCAGACGTAGAGTGCGATCAAAACGATCGTTACCACTGTCGAGAAGATCAGAATGCGGCGATCCCAATCGATCCTCTCTCTCTCACCCTTTCTGAAAGTGAGGGCCGTAAACAGGGCCTTCATGGCAAATCGGCGCATCGGAAGCCTCGCGAGGACCGTACGATGCCACGGCCGACGCGAGCGGGCTTGATGCAGCTCAAGCCCGGGCGCGCTACACCGCCGGCGGATTGCGGTCGGTGAAGGTCGTGCGCTGGTGCCAGTAGGGATAGGGCAGCGTCACCTTGCTCGCAGCATCGAGCTTTGCGACCTGGTCCTTGGTCAACGACCAGCCGGCCGCGCCGAGATTTTCGCGCAGCTGCGTCTCGTTGCGCGCGCCGATGATCAGCGTCGAGACCGTTGGACGCTGGAGCAGCCAGTTCAGCGCAATCTGCGAGACGCTCTTTCCCGTCTCCCTGGCGACCTCGTCGATCGCGTCGACCACACGATAGACGTGCTCGTCCGGCACGGGCGGGCCGAAATCGGCAGTCTTGGGCAGGCGGCTGACCTCGGGCTTCGGCTGCCCCCGGCGGATCTTTCCAGTGAGGCGTCCCCATCCGAGCGGCGACCAGACCACGGCGCCGATCCCTTGGTCGAGGCCGAGCGGCATCAGCTCCCACTCATAGTCGCGGCCGATCAATGAATAGTAGGTCTGATTGGCGACGTAGCGCGGGAAGCCGTGCTTGTCGGCGACGGAGAGCGACTTCATCAGGTGCCAGCCTGAAAAGTTCGAAACGCCGACATAGCGGATCTTGCCGGCGCGCACGAGCACGTCGAGGGTGGCGAGCACCTCTTCAGGCGGGGTGAAGGCGTCGAAGCCATGGAGCTGGAACAGGTCGATGTAGTCGGTGCCGAGCCGGGCGAGCGAGCCGTCGATGGCCGCGAGCAGATGCTGCCGTGACGAGCCGATATCGTTGGGCCCGTCGCCGAAGCGGAACGTCGCCTTGGTCGAGACCAAAACCTTGTCGCGGCGGCCCTTGATGGCTTCGCCGAGAACACGCTCGGACTCGCCGAGCGAATAGACGTCGGCGGTGTCGAACATCGACACGCCGGCCTCGAGACAGATATCGAGAAGGCGGCGGGCTTCGCTCGCGTCCGTGGTGCCCCACGCAGCGAGGCGGCCGACGCCGCCGAAGGTGCCGGTTCCAAGACTCAGAGCGGGCACGATGAGGCCTGACCGGCCCAAGCGTCGGTATTCCATCGATATGCTCCTCGGCTGGCCGCTGGTTGATCGATGCGGCCTTGGCGCCGAAGTTAGCGCAAGCGAGCGCCTTGTCCTATCGCGCAGTCACATACCGGCCTTGCTCGGGAACGCTCTAGTCGTGCCGAAGCATGTCGTCGAACGCGGCATCGACGACGCGCGGGCCGACGGTTTCCACTGAAGCCTGCGTCTTGATTGCTGCTGCGACAGAGGGCGTGCAGGCGAGCTCAACGGTGCGCGCCTGCCGCGGCAGGAGCGCAAGGCTCCAGCCCACCACGACCAGCGCCGCGAGCCGGATCGCGATCATGCCCAGCAACAGTTCGGATCCGCTTGTCGTGGCGTGAGTCCTCATGCGAGCCAGCCTGATGCAGGCTGCCAACCAAGACAATCTGGAATTGCCGAGCGCTGCCTTCGCTCAGGACGAAGGCTTGCGGTGATGGCTGGCCGGGATGGGCGTCCTACGCCAGGCAGTGGCCGAGCAAGTCCGGATGCGCGGCACAGATGTGATGTGCGCCGGCGTCCCGCAGCTCGGCCTCGCTGCCATAGCCATAGAGCACGCCGATCGCGGTCATGCCGTTGGTCCGGGCGCCGACCACGTCATGGCTGCGGTCGCCGATCATGATCGCACTGGTGGGATCGACCCTGGCCTCGTCGAGGGCGTGGCGGAGCAGGTCGCGCTTGTCGACGCGCGTGCCGTCGAGCTCGGAGCCGAACACGCGTTCGAAATAGGGCTTCAGGCCGAAATGATCGACGATACGCGTGGCGTAGACCGCGGGCTTGCTGGTGGCGACGAACATGCGCGGTGTTGTCGCGGCCAGCGTCGCCAAGGTGTCCGTGATGCCGGCATAGGCCTCGTTTTCGAACAGGCCGATATCGGCAAAGCGCTCACGATAGAGCAGCAGCGCCCGGTCGGCGAGCTCGTCGGTGCCCGTCAGCTTTTTCAGGCTGGCATGCAGCGGAGGCCCGATGCACCAGGTCAGCTTGTCCTCGCTCGGCACCGCGAGGTTCAAGCGCTCAAGCGCGTATTGGATCGAGCGGGTGATCCCAGGCTTCGGGTTGGTCAGGGTGCCGTCGAGATCGAAATAGATTGTCATCATCAATGCGGAACCGGCGTGGAGACTGCCGCCCGTTGCTAATTGGATCAGGCCTCAAGTCAAGACCCTTGCATCATGCCGTCTTGCGCATTCGACGATCAGAATGCAGCGCGACCAAGCTGAATAATGCCTGGCGGCGCTGAGCTTGTTCCGGACAATGCAATCTCCCGGTATGCGTCGGTCGGCACAGGCTGCGGAGAGGTTCAGGAAGGCGGCGCTCGCGGACAGATTTGGCGAGGAAACCAGGAGCAATCTCGGATCCGGCGCCGTCAGCCGTCTTGTTGCCGCGGCATTTCAGACAATTCGAAATGGTTGATCCGTCGAAATCGCGTTCGCTGATGTCGCGCCCCGTTATAAAGCTCGCTATTGGCGGGACGTAAGCGTAGAGTCGCGTCATCACCGCCCTTCCCACGGCTTCCATCGGTGACTGAGGGTCACGAGCGCTCCCGCCGAACGAGGAAGAGCGTGCATGCCTCGATTTCGTCTGGCCGACTGGATCGTGCCGCCGGTGATCGTCCCGATGTTTCTACTGCTTCTGGTGGCCGCGGCGGCTTTTCTGCGTGGATAGGACGCCACTGCAATATCTGGTGAGCGCGCGCGATCAAAGCGGCTACGTCAGCTTGGGTCGCGCCACAACGGCTGCCGCTTTGAAGAAGGCGAGGGAGCTGTTGCAGGAAGGCTATCTCGACGTGCGGATATGCACACCGCAAGGCCGGATTCTGCTCTCCGATGAGTTCGACCAGTTCGAGGCATGAGGTGACGCCTGCGGTTCGTCACATGGCGCGCCCGGGTCCATCGCAAGAGAATGCCTCGTGTGAACGCCGCCCCGGAAAGGTATCTGGATGAAAACGCTCCTTGTCGTATTGACGCTCGGCGCATTCGCGCAAGGCGCTATCGCCGGTGAATCTGACTGCCGCGAGATCGAAAGCACGAGCGGACGGCTCGCCTGTTACGACGCCGCGTTTCCTCCGAAGGTGAAGAAGTCCATTGCCGTGGAAATCGACATATCTCGGGCCCCATACAAGGATCCATTCGTTGCGGAAGAGGCCCGAACCGCGGCGAAGCTGAAGAATATCTGTCGCGGTTGTTGAGGCTTGTAACCAGGCAGCGCGGGCGTGGCAGCGGGCTGACGGCGTGAACAAGCGCCATTAACAGGAGGATCTGTCATGTCACTTACACAATTTGGCGTCGATGACGGGCCACATACCATGGACGGGCTGCGACTGAGCGCGCGGGATGGCGCTGAGCCGGTCGAGGCGTTCATTGGCCGCAAGGTGATGGATATCTGGGTCGCCTCGGTCGCGCATCGTGTCGGCAAACAAAGCCTGTTCCGTGGTCAGTACAATGCGCTCGGCAAACTGAATCTTGCGTCGATCGAGCGCATCGTCAGTGCAAAGTACCAGCTTGGAGTCACGCTCAACCGCCAACACCCGTTTGTCGAAGTTCTGGTCTCGGACATTGAGGAAAGTGGTGAGGCCCTTGATCTGAGCGAGCTCGTGCGCGAGCCGTTGCCGCCGGCATTCCATCGGCTGGCTTGAGCCGGACAGGATGACCATCGAGCATGCCGCCGTCGAGATCGCCCGCAAACCCTGGGGCCGCGTCGATCTGCGTCCCTGGAGCAGCATCGACGCTTCGGCTGATCCAGTCGGTGAGTTGCGGCTTGGGCGTATCGACAAGCGTGCGCCCAGCCCGGCGCTCCTGCTCAAGCTGCTGTTCACCAGCCAGCCCTTGTCGATCCAGGTTCACCCGAATGACGAATTCGCACACGCCATCGGCTTGCCGAACGGGAAGACGGAGGCGTGGTACATCCTGTCGGCGCCGCCGGGCGCGCGGGTTGCGCTGGGGTTGAAGCGGAAACTCACGCCGCAGGCATTGCGCGCGGCAATCAGGGACGGCTCGATTGCGGGCCATGTGCAATGGCGTCCTGCCGCGCCAGGCGACGTCATCTTCGTTCCCGGCGGCACGATCCACGCCATCGGCGCCAATATCGTGCTCGCCGAGATTCAGCAGCAGAGCGATACGACATTCCGTCTGTTCGATTTTGGCCGGCAGCGCGAGCTGCATGAGGACAGTGCCGTGGCCGCCTCCGATGCCTGGCCGCCGCCAACGCAATTGCCTCCGCGGCGTCTCACCGACGGTCGTACGGTTCTCGTCGCGAGCTCGCCTTTCGTGCTCGAGCGGATCGATCTTCAAGCCAATTCGCATTGGGAGCTCGATACCGATCGCGAAGCCTGGCTCCTCGTGATCGACGGGAAGGGGCGCATCGGACGGGCGAACGTGACCGTCGGAGAGGCCATCTTCATTGAGGCCGACAGCGCCGGTATCGACATTGGCCCGAGCGGGATGAGCATGCTGCTCGCCTATCCGGGACCGGATCCCATCGCATCCTTGCTGCAGGATTGTACGGGACTGACGAAAAATTCCACCGCCGCTCAGGCGCCGACATCAAGTGAAATCATCGAGGTACCGACATGACGCCGCTCCACCGTATCGCCGTCATCGGCAACTCGCTGCCTCGCCGATGCGGAATTGCAACCTTCACGACCGACTTGCACAAGGCGATCTCGATGTCGCGTGCGGATCTGGAGACCAGCATCGTGGCGATGACCGATCCCGGTCAGGCCTACGACTATCCTCCGGCGGTCGCTTTTCAGATCAAGGACGGCCATATCGACGACTACATGCGCGCCGCTGATTTCCTCAATGCCGGCCGGTTCGACATCGTGTGCCTCCAGCACGAATTCGGGATTTTCGGCGGCGAGGCCGGCGCCCATATCCTGGTGCTGTTGTCGCGCCTCACCATGCCGGTCGTGACGACGTTCCATACCGTGCTGGCGCGTCCGACGGCCAAGCAACGCGCCGTCGTGGAGCGTATCGTCGACGCGTCGTCGAAGGTCGTGGTGATGGCCAACAAGGGCCGGGAGCTGTTGCGTGACGTCTACCTGGTGCCGGACGACAAGATCGAGGTAATTGCGCACGGCATTCCCGATGTCGCATTCGTCGGGTCCGACGCAGCGAAAGCCAGGCTCGGATTTGCGGGAAAGTCGGTCAT
The DNA here is from genome assembly GCF_054062495.1 of Bradyrhizobium sp. USDA 3311. NCBI lineage: Bacteria > Pseudomonadati > Pseudomonadota > Alphaproteobacteria > Hyphomicrobiales > Nitrobacteraceae > Bradyrhizobium > Bradyrhizobium sp. USDA 3311. Next base: position 5,303,036 of record NZ_JBSSFI010000001.1, read on the forward strand.
TCTGACCTTCGGCCTGCTATCGCCCAACAAGGGCATCGAGGTCATGATCGACGCCATGCCGTCGATCATGAAGCGCTGCACGGACGCAGTCTACGTCGTGCTCGGCGCAACGCACCCGAATCTGGTTCGAGACCAGGGCGAGGCCTATCGCGAGGGCCTGATGGCGCGGGTGCGTGAACTTGGCATCCAGGATCACGTGGTGTTCCTCGATCGGTTCGTCGATTTGGCAACGTTGCTCGAATTCATTTCGATGTGCGACGTCTATGTCACGCCCTATCTCAACGAGGCCCAGATGACGTCGGGGACGCTAGCCTACAGCTTTGGGCTGGGGAAGCCGGTGGTCTCGACGCCGTACTGGCACGCCCGCGAGTTGCTCACTGAGGGATGCGGAGTCCTGGTGCCGTTCGGCGATGCCGCCGCGATCGGCGGCGAAATCGCAAACTTGCTCACCGACGACGTGCGACGGCAGGCGATGTCTCGGCGCGCCTATGCCGCGAGCCGAATGATGACGTGGGAATGCACGGCCGAGCGTTACATGTCGGTCTTCGAGACGGCACGGCACGGTCACCGGCCCAGGGTGTTTGCGCGCTCCGACATGGGCTTGCCGGGACTGCGTGGCCCCGCGCCGCCGGATATGCAGATCGGCCACTTCCTGTCGATGTGCGACGATGTCGGCCTGCTCCAGCATGCGGTGCATTCGGTGCCCGATCGCGCGCACGGCTATTGCGTCGACGACAATGCCAGAGCGTTGCTGCTGGCCTGCGCCCTCAACAATCCGGGCGAGCAACCGCTGTCGGAGGTCCTGACGGCCCGCTTTGCCGCCTTTGTGCAGCACGCGTGGAACCCCGACACCGGGCAGTTTCGCAACTTCATGGGCTTCAATCGCACCTGGCTTGAAGACAGGGGCTCCGAGGACAGTCACGGGCGAACCCTCTGGGCCTTGGGTGAGGCGGCGCGCACGGACGCGAGCCCGGCGCGGCGCCGGTGGGCTGCGGCCTTGTTCGCGCAGGCATTGTCGATCGCGGAGAGCTTTCGTTCGCCCCGCGCGTGGGCCTTCATGCTGCTGGGTTTGGACGCCTACTGCGCCGTGGCGCCGGACGATCTCCATGCCAGGGAAGTGCGGCATTCCCTTGCCGACAGGTTGATGTCCTGTCTGGCGTCGGTGGAGACGCCGGACTGGGTGTGGTTCGAGGAGGGGCTGGCCTATGACAACGCGCGATTGCCGCAGGCCCTGATGCTCGCGGGCATGGCGACGCAAACGCCTCAATATATCGATGCGGGATTGCGGTCGTTGCGCTGGCTCATGACGCAACAAACGACCGCGGCAGGTCAATTCCGGCCGGTCGGCACCTCTGGCTTCGGCGAGCAGCGGCAGCATCCCCGTGCCTTCGACCAGCAGCCGGTGGAAGCAACGGCGACGATTGCGGCCTGCCTCACGGCGTGGCGTGCGGATGGCGATGCCGAATGGAAGGCCATGGCAACGCGAGCCTTCGCCTGGTTTCTCGGCAGCAATGATCTCTCGGTGGCGCTGGTCGATCCGCTCACCGGCAGTTGCCGCGATGGCTTGCACCCCGATCGCGCCAACGAAAACCGCGGGGGTGAGTCGGTCGTTTGCTATCTCCTCGGCCTTGCCGAGATGCGCCAGCTTGCGCGCGTCAACGCGAGCCTGACAAGGCCGATCGCGTTGCGCGCCGTGGGCGCCTGAACTTCACCTTCCCACCTAGCGAGCCGAGGATACCGTGTCACAACCTTCCTTCCTGAACCGGCAGGGACTTCATCTGCGCCCCGATCCAGCGCGGGTCATCGTGCGGCCGTTCAAGCCGGCGACCGAACCGCGCGATCTCAATCCGACCGACAAGATGCGCGCAAATCATATCGTCGAGCGGGTTCTCGCACTTAATTCGGAAGCCGTTGCGGCCCAGCTCGCGGACGTCCTCGATAATTTCGAGGGCCGACATCGCAATCTCCTGGAGAGGTTCGAGGCCCGCGCCGACGATATGGAGGATGCTTTCGCAACGCACGGTATCTTCTCGAAAGCCCAGCGCCAGCTGATCGGCGCCTATTTTCTCAGCGAGTATTCGTTCGAGGCCTCAGCCTTGTTCAATCCGAGCATCGTACCGCACCCCGATCAATCCGGTAGCCCGGAGGGCGGCAAACGCTTCATCCTCAGTCTCCGGGCGATCGGCGAAGGGCATGTGTCGTCGCTGACGTTTCGAACCGGAACGATCGCGGCTGACGGGAGCCTGACCGTCGATCCGACGGCTCGCCTTGCCTCGGTCCCGCGGATCAGCCATCGCGCATCCGGCCCGGACGGCGACCGGGTCGAGCTGACGTTCAGGCCCGAGGAAGATCTCAGCGAGCGTGTCATCTTTCCCGTGACCGAATCCCAATCGAACGGCATCGAAGATGCGCGCTTTGTCCAATTCAGCGACGGCGATCGGAAGACCTATTACGCGACCTACACGGCCTACAGCGGGCGGGCGATCCGGTCCGAATTGATCGAGACCAGCGATTTCATGTCGTTTCGACTGGCGCCTTTGCGGGGCGCTGCGGCCCACAACAAGGGCATGGCGCTGTTCCCGCGCAAGATCGGCGGCAGCTATGCCATGATCGCGCGACAGGACAATGAGAACCTGTATCTGGTCTATTCGGACGACCTCTCCACATGGGAAGGCGGCCGGGCCCTTCTGAAACCGCAGTTTCCCTGGGAGTTCGTCCAGATCGGCAATTGTGGGTCGCCGATCGAACTCGACGAAGGCTGGTTGCTGCTGACGCATGGTGTCGGCCCTATCCGGAAATACTCGATCGGAGCGGCGCTGCTCGACAAGCACGATCCATCCAGGGTGCTGGCGCGTTCGAGCGAGCCGCTGTTGCGGCCTGAACCGTCCGAGCGCGAAGGGTATGTCCCCAACGTCGTCTATACCTGCGGCGCGATGAGGCACAATGACCAGATCATCCTGCCATATGCCGTGTCGGACACCTTCTCCAGTTTCGCAACGATCAGGATTTCCGCGCTCATGGATGCGATGCGACGCTGAACGTTCGCAGTCGTTGACGTCACTTCCGTTTGCCAACAGGGTCAGAGGAGCCGTCATGGTTCGCCAAACAACCTACGTCGTGCAGGCGTTCAATGCCGGCAAGGGCGGGAATCTCAAGGCCGACTCTCCGATCGTCTGCAAATCGGAGAGCGGCGCGCTGCGAACGGCGGAGAGACTGGCCTTGAGCAAGCTCGGTGTCGTTGCGTTCTCGTCCAGCGGCGATGCCGAAATGGGTGACTATGACGATGAGCCGACGGTGTTTTTCCGGAAAGGCGAGCTTCCGGCCGGCTTCGACTAAAGTCCCTGGTTGCGATCGAGAAGATATTTTTCAGAGGAGCCTACATGAGCGAGCGACTTGAAACCCTGAAGAAGGCCCGCGATCGCATGATCGAGGACAGAGACGCGCATGCGAAAGTGCTGGCCGCTCCCTTTGTGCGCGACACGGCCGAGCGGGCGCGCAACAAGTTCGTCGAGATTCAGGCGCTGATCGACGCCCTCGACCGCGCCATCAGCGGCGAAAGCCTGGTGCCCGTCAAGAACTGAGGCAGCGCAACGGGAAATCAGCCGACATCTCGTCGCAGGGGAGCGGTCGCATGCCGATGGCTGCGACCCCTTATTGCTGTCTCGCCCATTCGACGATCGCCGCCGCATCCGCGCCGACCTGGGTCTCCCAGGTGGCGATCGCGTCCGTCGCGGCGTTGCGGAGTGCGGTGACGAGGGACGGCGGTGCGGGCTCGGCGATGTTGACGCCGTTGTCGCGCATGCGCGCATAATTCTCGGTCGTGCGATGGGCCAGCAGCGCGAACTGGCTCTGCTCGGTCTCGGCCGCAGCCGCCATCACCTCGCGCTGCATCGGCTCGGACAGCTCCGCGAACGCCTCGCTGCGGACGAAGGCGATCGAGACCGGCATCGCATAGTTGATGGCCGTGAAATGCGGCAGGAAGTCCCAGAGCTTGCGTCCCGCGCCGCCGTCGCCGGAGGTGAGGAACGCGTTCAGCTGGTGCTCCTTCAATCCGGCGAGCGCTTTGTCCATCGGCAGGAACTGCGCATTGGCCCCGGCCGCGCGCATCACCGCGCTGGAACTGGCGTCATAGGCCCGCAGGTTCAGCTTTGGCAGATCGTCGGCGCCTGCGAGCGCATGATCCGACCAGAGGCCCGTCGCCGGCCAGATCGTCAGATAGAGCAGCTTGAGACCGCGGGCGGCGAACGCCTTTTCGTAGAGTGGGCGTGCCCGCGCACTGGTGGCGCGAGCGACGTCGACCGATTGCACCAGGAAGGGCAGGGTAGAAAGGGCGAGCACCGGGTCGAGGCCGGACAGTGCGCCCGCAAAGGCATCGCCGCCGGCGATCCGGCCCTCCAGCGCCGCGCGCGGCATCTCGCCCGAGTTGATCTTGAGCTCGTTGTCGAAGGCGCTGGCCACGGTCACGAAACCGTTGGTGCGCGCCGCGACGCGGTCGGCGAAAGTGGTGAGGCCGATCCCGGAAATGTTGCTTTGCGGATATTCCGTGGTCATCCGCCAGTTGACCTGCGCCATGGCCGGCGCGGCGGACAGGACCAGGGCGGCGAGGGCAAGGATCGCGCGGATCCGTTTGGCGGGGAAACGCATTGGGAGAAGCAGGTCAGGCAGCATATACTGGCAACTCGTCGAACCATGGCACGATGCCACAACATGGCGGATCATCTTCTCGCATGCCGCGCCGGCGTGCGCCACAGCGATGCTTGGGCAGTGTTGGCGCGAATTGCATCACTCGCCGTTGCCGTGCTGCTGACCTCTGCGACAGAGGTCGCGGCAGGGGACAGCTCGCCCGCGGGGACCGACGTCGCGGTGCCGAGCGTCGAGGAGCTGGCGACGCCGCCGCAGAAGCCAGCGGATGCGCGCGAGAGCGACACGCGGGAGTCCATCTGCCTGATCGTCGAGGCGGCCGCGCGGGACGCCAACCTGCCGCTGGAATTCTTCGCCCGCGTGATCTGGCAGGAGAGCCGATTCCAGGCCGATGCGGTGGGGCCCATGACGCGCAGCGGCGAGCATGCGCAGGGGATCGCACAGTTCATGCCGGGCACCGCGAGCGAGCGCGGGCTGCTTGACCCGTTCAACCCGGTTCAGGCCTTGCCGAAATCGGCCGAATTCTTGAACGAGCTGCGCAACCAGTTCGGCAATCTCGGGCTTGCGGCGGCCGCCTACAATGCGGGGCCGCGCCGCGTCCAGGAATGGCTGGCCGGTACCGGCCCGATGCCGGAGCAGACCCGCAATTACGTCTATGCCATCACCGGTGCGACGGTGGATGCCTGGGCGAAGGCCGGCGGTACCGGCAAGGGCCCGCCGAGCGCGCCGCCGACGAGCTGCCGCGATCTCATGGCCCTGTTGAAGCGCGCGCCGAATCCGTTCGTCGCCGAGCTCGAGCAGCATGTAGAGCTGGCCGCCGCGAAGATCTGGGGCGTGCAGCTCGCCGCCGGCTTCGACCGCAACAGGGCATTGGCGATGTATTCCCGCGCGGTCACGCGGCTGAGCGCGGTGATCGGCGAGCGCGACCCGAGCCTGCTGAGTTCGGTGATGCGCAGCCGCGGCACGCGCGCGTTCTACCAGGTGCGCATCGGCGCGGATACGCGCAGCGAGGCGGATGATCTCTGCAACCGCATCCGCAAGGCTGGCGGTGCCTGCTTCGTGCTGAAGAACCGCGGTGTGAGCGGGTAGGGCAACTCTCTCCCGCCGTCATTCCGGGGCGCGCCCCTTGGCGCGAACCCGGAATCCATTGTTCAACAATCTCTGCGGCCTGATGGATTCTCAGATGCGCAATTGCGCATCATAGCTCGCGACTTCGTCGCGCCCCGGAATGACGGCGGCGGGTGTTGGCCGTGCGCATGCCAGCTCCGCCGCGCGGTTCCTTGACGCGGACCGCCGCATTGCCCGTTATGCAGGCACGATTCCGTAACCCCAGCCGGCCGTCCCGTGGCGCTTCCTCCGCTCGATTCACCTCAATGGCAAAGTCCTTGGCGCGCCTTTGCGTGGGGGCTGCGCTCGATCACGCAGACGATCCTCACCATCGTGCTGTTCGTGACCTATCTCGGCATCGGCGCGCTCGCCCACGACACCCATTTCAGCCTGCTCTGGGCGCTCTGCTCGACGCTGTTCGTCTGGGCAGGCCCCGCGCAGATCATCCTGATCACGACGCTCGGCTCGGGCGCGACCGTCATCCAATCGGCGATCGCGGTGACGGTCAGTGCGATCCGCCTCTTTCCGATGGTGGTCTCGGTGCTGCCGCTGATGCGCACGCCGAAGACGAAACGGCGCGAGCTGGTCTTCGCCGCGCATCTCACCGCCGTGACGCTCTGGGTCGAATGCCACCGCTTCCTGCCGCAGGTGCCGCGCGAGCGGCGCATCGCCTTTGTCCACGGGCTCGGCTGTGGCCTGGTCTCGGTGTGCCTCACCGCCAACACGGTCGGCTATTTCCTCGCCGCCAACCTGACGCAGACGCTTGGCGCCGCGATCCTGCTGCTGACGCCGCTGTCCTTCCTGTTCTCGACCGCGCGCAACAGCCGCGAGGTCGCCGACGTGGTCGCGCTGGCGCTCGGGATTCTGCTCTATCCGCTGGCGGCGAAGATGAACTCCGGCCTCGACATCCTCGTCAGCGGCGTGGTGGCTGGGTCGATCGCCTACGGCGTGCATTGGTGGCGGGAGGTGCGCGCATGAGTTTCGCACAGCTCATCGGCGACTGGCATGCGCTCGCAGTCCTGTTCGTCGCCGGCGTCGTGCCCAACCAGATCTGGCGCATGCTGGGCCTGTGGTTCGGCGGCGGTATCGACGAGGGTTCCGAGCTGCTGGTCTGGGTGAGGGCGGTCGCCACCGCGATCCTGGCCGGCGTTATCGCCCAGATTGTGGTCGAGCCGCCGGGCGCATTGGCAAGCGTGTCCGATGTCCTGCGCTACGGCGCGGTCGGCGCCGGCCTCGTTGTCTTCCTGCTGACCCGCCGCTCGATCTTCGCGGGCGTTGTCACGGGCGAAGTCTTCATGCTGGCCGGCACGTGGTGGTTGGGCTAAAACCTTCGCGAACAGCAAGGAACTGGAAATATGGTTCGCGAAAACGAGCTCCGCGAGGGCGAGGTCGCCATCGAGCTGCCGCCCGCAGAGGATGCCGGCCTCGTCTTCATCGGCCGCATCCGCACGCCCTGGACGTCGCGGCTGGAGACGCCGCGGCAGGGGCGGCACGACGGCCCGATCTGCCGCCTCGAGATCTTCGAGCCGTTCGTGCCGGCCATCAAGGGCGTCGACTTCTACAGCAATCTCGAAGTGCTCTACTGGCTCGACAAGTCGCGCCGCGACATCATCCTGCAAAGCCCGAAGAACAACGAGAAGACCCGCGGCACGTTCTCGCTGCGCTCGCCGGTCAGGCCCAACCCGATCGGCACCTCGATCGTCAAGCTGGTCGGCATCGAGGGCAATGCCATTCTGGTGCGCGGGCTCGATTGTCTCGACAACACGCCGCTGATCGACATCAAGCCTGACCGCTGCGAGTTCACGCCGCTGGCCGCGCCGCAAGCCGGGGATTTCCAGACGGAGTAGTCGTCATTCCGGGGCGATGCGAAGCGTCGAGCCCGGAATCCATCGGGCCGCAGAGATCGTCGTGAAATGGATTCCGGGCTCGCGCCAAGAGGCGCGCCCCGGAATGACGATGTGGAGAAAGTCAGCCCGCCTTCAGCGCCGCGATCAGCTTGGTCGCGTTCTCTTCCAGCACCTTGACGTCTTCCTTGCGGCTCGCGGGCGGCAGCATCGCCACCCCGTCGTGGCGCGGCAAGACGTGCATGTGCAGGTGAAACACCACCTGTCCGCCGGCCGGCTCGTTGAACTGTTGCACGGTGATGCCGTCGGCCTTGAACGCCTTCATCGCGGCGGCGGCGATCCTGTGCGCGCCGCGGGCGACGTGAGCGTAGTCGTCGGGCTTGATGTCGAGGATGTTGCGGGCAGGGGCCTTCGGGATCACCAGCGTATGGCCCGGCACCCGCGGCATGATGTCGAGGAAGGCGAAGACGTGCTCGTCCTCATAGACCTTGTGGCAGGGAAACTCGCCGCGCAGGATCTTTGCGAAGATGTTGTTGGTGTCGTAGGCGGTCATGGCAGCTCCTCGGCGGCTCCTCGGAATTTTGCGCTTACTGTCACCAGCCGCATCGAACCGTCAAGGCGCCTCGTCGGCGCCTTTCCGGAACGGGCCGAGCTCGGCCAACTCCCGTCCGGCCTCGGCGACATAGGCGCGCTCGCGCTTGAGGTAATCGTCGATGGCGCGGCGCAGGCCCGGATCGGCAATGAAGTGGGCGGAATGGGTCGTCTTCGGCAGGTAGCCGCGCGCGATCTTGTGCTCGCCTTGCGCGCCGGCCTCGACGTGTGTGAGGCCGCGCGTGATCGCGAAATCGACCGCCTGATAGTAGCAGACCTCGAAATGCAGGAACGGATGGTGCTCGACCGCGCCCCAGTTGCGGCCGAACAGCGTGTCCGAGCCGATGAAATTGATCGCGCCCGCGATCCAGCGGCCATTGCGGCGCGCCATCACCAGCAGCACGTCCTCGCTCATGGTCTCGCCGATCAGCGAGAAGAACTCGCGCGTCAGATACGGACGGCCCCATTTGCGCGAGCCGGTCTCCATGTAGAATTCGAAGAAGGCGTCCCAGGCCTCCTCGGTGATGTCTTTTCCGGTGAGCCAGTGGATCGTGATGCCGGACGCGAGCGCGTCGCGGCGTTCGCGCTTGATCGATTTGCGGTGGCGCGAGTTCAGGGTGGCGAGGAAGCCGTCGAAGCTTGCAAAACCCTCGTTGTGCCAGTGGAACTGCTGGTCGGTGCGCTGGAGGAAGCCGTGCCCGGCGAGCAGCTTCCACTCCGCCTCCCGCGCGAAGGTGACGTGCACAGAGGAGGCCTTGCTGACCCCGCACAGCGCCACCAGCCCGCTCGCCAGCGCCTCCATGATGCGCTCGCGGTCGACACCGTCGCGGACCAGCAGCCGCGGCCCGGTCGCCGGGGTGAAGGGAACCGAGACCTGGAGCTTGGGATAGTAGCGCCCGCCGGCCCGCTCGTAGGCGTCAGCCCAGCCGCGGTCGAAGACGTATTCGCCCTGCGAATGCGATTTCAGATAGCAGGGCACGACGCCGGCAACGCGGCCGTCGATCTTGGCGACCAGATGCCGGGGTCCCCATCCTGTGCGGATCGTTGCCGAACCCGATTTCTCGACGGCGGAGAGAAACGCGTGCGAGACGAACGGGTTATAGGCAGGCTTTAAGAGACCGGCCGAATCGCCTGGAAGCCCGGATGAGGATCCCTTGCCATGCCCGTTGCAAGCCTTTTCGATAAGAGCCTTGCCGGGATTTGCGCAGGCGTCCCAATCTTCGGGCGACACTTCGCCAATAGACGGTACGGCCTCGAGCGTGATTTCGGTTGATGCCATCGTGCCCAAGATCGTGCATTGCAGCAGCGACTTCAAGAGGGCGGGAACTGAGGTGTAGATGCAAACGCGGTATCAGCGATTGTGCAAAGATCTATCCCGAGTCGTCCTGGCGATAGCCAGGACCCATACCCACAGAATTTGGTTTGGCGATGACTCGGAGTTGCAGCTTCGGGCCACGACTCCTCCCTGGGGTAATGGGTCCTGGCTTTCGCCAGGACGACCCTAGGGCTACGGCACGAACCCCTCGAAGATCATCTGGTCCGCGTATTGTCCGACTCGCGTCCGCTGCTCCGGCGTCCGCACGGTCCAGCCGAGCAGGGCGCAGCCGAACACATTGCGGGCGATCCAGGGGGCGGGTGCCGGGAGGTGGTCGACCTTGAAGGCGACGAAATGCGGCTGGGTCTGGAAGCCGTGGCGCAGGTACAGCATGCTGTCGCGCTGCGCCTCGGTCAGCTTGGCCCAGTACTCGTCCTCATAGCTCCGCTGCGCGACGATGCCGCGCGGGCGGGAGGGCAGCAGTTCGCGCAGCGCCAGCACCTGGTCGGGATCGAAGGACATGCCGACCGCGGGGCCCTGATAGGACGCCAGCACCTCGGCCATCCGCTTCACCAGCTTGCGGTCGCCGCCAAAATGGCTCTTCACCTCAATCACCAGCGGCACCCGGCCGCCAACCATGGCGCAGAGGTCGGACAGCGACATCATCCGCTCGTCCGTGTCCTTGAACCTGATCGCCCTCAGCTCCGCCGCGGTCCTCTCGATCACCTCGCCGGTGGCCTCGGTGAGGCGGCCGAGTGCATGGTCGTGATGGACCATGGCCTCGCCGTCGGCCGAGAGCTGGATGTCGACCTCGATCGAGAAATTGCCTGTGATCGCAGCCTGGACCGCGCCCGGCATGTTCTCGACGATTCCGCGGGAAATGTCGTGCAGGCCGCGATGGGCGACCGGCCGGGCTGTCAGCCAATCAGGGGCGCGCATTCGCGTCAGGCGACCTCGAACACACCCTCGACCTCCACCGCCGCATCCGCGGGCAGCGAGGCGACGCCGACGGTGGTGCGGGCATGGCGGCCCTTGTCACCGAAGGCGGCAACCATCAGGTCGGAGGCACCATTGAGCACCTTCGGCCCGTCGAGGAAGTCCGGCGCCGAGTTGATGAAGCCGCCGAGGCGTACCACGCGGACGACCTTGTCGAGATCACCCAAGGCCGCCTTGACCTGGGCCAGCAGGTTGACGGCGCAGCCGCGCGCGGCCGCGGCGCCTTCTTCGATCGAGACGCCGGCACCCAGCTTCCCCTTGGCGATCAGCTTGCCCGCGGGATCGAAGCAGACTTGGCCGGAGACGAACAGCAGATTGCCGGTGCGCACGAACGGCACGTAGTTGGCCACGGGGGTGGGCGCCTCGTGCAGCTTGATGCCCTGTTCCGCCAGTTTCTGCTCGACCGTGCCCGCCATCTTCGACCTCGTTGTCCAAAAATCATCCACCCCGGGCGCGTCCCATCGGCGGCCCGGGCGCGCCCTGTTTCGCCCATCGTGCCGCCACATGCAAGCAACCCCGGCGGGCTGCATTTTGTTGAGGCAGGGCAGGAGGTTCAGGGCGAGGGCCGCAACTTTACGTGAAACGGCCTCAGTTGCGACGCAATGGAACGGTCATTAAAATGTCGAATCTGCGCTTCCCAAGGACGCATCTTCAAGGAACAGACATGATGCACCTTTTCCGGACTTCGCTCGGTGTGATGGCGCTCGCGGCGGCCGCTTGTGGCCCCGGCGGCGGGGCGCTGGCCGCCAACGGTCCGTTCCTCGCGCATCAGGCGCTCTATGACCTCAGCCTCGTCAAGTCGCGCTCCAATTCGGTCAACAGCGCGCGCGGCCGCATCCTCTACAATTTCACCGGAAGCTCCTGCGAGGGCTACACCTCCGAATTCCGCCAGGTCTCCGAGCTCGACAGCGGCGAGGGCAAGATCACGCTCAGCGACCTCCGCTCCAACTCCTGGGAGGACGCCGCGGGAAAAAGCTACCGTTTCAAGATCGAGACGCGGATGAACGAGGCCGACGCCGGCCGGGTCGACGGCTCGGCCGAGCGCGACGGCGACCACATCAACGTCAAGCTCAAGCTGCCGGCGCCGAAGAGCTTTACGCTCGACGGCAAGATCGTGTTCCCGACCGAGCAGATCCAGCGCATCATCGCCGCCGCCAAGGACGGCAAGTCGCTGCTCGAGCTGTCCGTCTATGACGGCTCCGACGACGGCCAGAAGGTCTACAACACGCTGACCGTGATCGGCCAGCCGATCCCCGCCGACCGTGCCTCCTCGACCGATCCGTCCACCACGGACGAGCACATGAAATCGCTCAAGCGCTGGCCCGTCACCGTCAGCTATTTCGACCGCGACGCCCAGCAGAAGGAAGGCGAGCAGACGCCGATCTATGCAATGGCATTCGAGCTCTATGAGAACGGCGTCTCGCGCCAGCTCGTGCTCGATTACAATGATTTCGTCATCTCGGGCGCGATGGGCAAGTTCGACGTCAAGGACAGCAAGCCCTGTAATTGAACGTCGATCGTCATTCCGGGGCTCGCGAAGCGAGAACCCGGAATCTCGAGATTCCGGGTTCGGTCCTGCGGACCGCCCCGGAAGGACGGCGAGAGTTGTTTGTCGGCTCTCACTCCGTGTCGTCATTGCGAGCGCAGCGAAGCAATCCAGAATCTCTTAGAGGAACGATTCTGGATTGCTTCGTCGCAAGAGCTCCTCGCAATGACGGGCTGGCCCTCAGCTCCCTCTCCCGCTACGCTCTCTCCCAACCACAAACCTCCGGGAGCCAGCTCCATGCCCAAGCTCGACCATCTCCGCCCCAGCGGCCTGCACCACAATCCGGCCTATTCCCACGTCGTCACCGCCACGGGCGCGCGGACGATCTACATCTCGGGCCAGGTCTCGACCGACGAGGAGGGGCGGATCGTCGGCGAGGGCGATATCGCCGCGCAGACGACGCAGGTGATGCAGAATCTCGGCCTGGCGCTGAAAGCTGCCGGCGCGAGCTACGCCAACATCGTCAAGATCACGACCTTCGTGGTGAACTACAAGCCGGAACTGCGCCCGATCATCGGCAAGGCCCGCTCCGCCTTCTTCGAAGGCATGGAGCCGCCGGCCTCCACCCTCGTCGGTGTCTCCGCGCTCGCCGCGCCGGAATGGCTGATCGAGATCGAGGCGGTGGCGGTCGCGGATTGAGGTGCGGACGGAATGACTTTGCAGAATTCCATTCGGATCGCTGCTGCCTTGATGAGCAGGAGCGATGGGCGCGTCCTGCTGGTCAGGAAGAAGGCTACCGAAAGCTTCATGCAGCCCGGAGGAAAGATCGAGATCGGCGAGCATCCGCAGGACGCGCTGAGGCGCGAATTGTCGGAGGAGCTCGGATCGATATCGATCCGAGCGAGATGACCTATGTCGGGCGATACACTGCGCCTGCCGCGAATGAGCCGGGCCGGCAGGTCGATGCGGAAGTATTCCGCATCGTCATTGCGCATCCGGTCGCTCCGGGAGCCGAGATCGAGGAGATTCTCTGGCTCGATCCGTCCACGCCCGGAGCTGTCAAACTCGCGCCTTTGACGCGGGACAACCTACTTCCGCTGTGTTCGTGAATCCCGTAGCCCGGATTGCGCTTCGCTCCACCCGGGCTACGAGTGCTTCGCTTTGGACATCTCCCGCAGAACGGCCATCGCCTCATCGGCCTGGTCGACAGCCACAAAGAGATGGTCGTGGTGGAAGGCCGAAACGGCATTCACGCTGATGCCGGCTTCGGCCAGTCGCGCCGTGATAGCCGCCAGAAAGCCCACCGCATCGAGTGCGGAGTGAACCGTCAGGGTGATCGGGCGCGATGCAAACGCGTAGCGTAAGCCTGATGCCTCGGCTTCTTCGCGTGGGATCACCAGCGTCGTTCCTTCCTGCTCGCGGAACGTCAGCAGTGGGTTGACCGCTGCGGGAATGGGCTCGTTGGGCGGGATCGTGCAAAACACGAAGGCGCCGGGCTGCATCTCCGGCTTCATGTTTTTCAACAGCACGCTGAGGTCGCGTTCGCCTGTCACGGTGCCAGCTCCTGGGCGGGCGGGATCGTTTGAGCCCTTGCGAAGCTATCGGCGCCGGAAGCCGTTGGAGTCACGGTCAACATACCTTTGTATATCTCTTGCAATCCTTCTCATACGCTGACCTTACGCTGGTACAATTGAGCGACGGCGGGAGATTCTTACAATTTGAGTCCACTCGGGTCACTGCGAGGAAGCTCAAATGAACGTCATCATTCGAAAGCTCAACGGCCTGTGGCACCTCGTCGTCGGGTCTTGTCAGATCCGAACTCCGTTCCTGGAGACTCAGGATCGGCAGTTGGTCGTTCAGTATGCCCGGCGCGTCTATCCGGGTGCGCGGATCTTCGAACGCGACTGAATTGAGCAGGACTCGATCACTCCTGCTGTCCTGTTTCGGGACCATCATACGCGATGCCACGAATGACGGCGGAGTTGCCGAACTTCTTGCGCAGACTGTCCACCGCGCGCTCGGCGTGGGCGGCGCGGCGGTCGAGCATGTCGGTGTCGTCGGCGGGCGAGCCTTCGCGCAGTGCGCTGACGCCGGCGCCCATCAGGCGGAAGGCGGTACCGTCGATCTCCTTGGCCAGCATCTCGCGGCAGATCGAAAAGATCTTTGCGGCGAGCTGCGTTGGCGCTGCGATCGACTGCGAGCGCGTGCGCTGGCGGAAGTCGGCGGTCTTCAGCTTCAGCGTGACGGTCGAGCCGGCAAGCTCGCTGCTCTTCAGCCGCGACGACGTCTTCTCGCAGAGCCGCCAGAGAATCTTCTCCAGCGTCGCGAAATCGCGGATGTCGGTCTCGAAGGTGGTTTCGCTGGAAATCGTCTTGGCGCCCCGATCGGGCTCGACGCGGCGGTCGTCGATGCCGCGGGCAAGCCGCCACAGCCGGCGGCCGTCGCTCGGAAATTGCCGCATCATCTCGATCTCGTCGGCCTTCTGAAGATCGGCGATGATGCGGAAGCCGCGCTGCACCAGGCGTTCCTGCGTCGCAGGACCGACGCCGAAGATGAAGCCGACCGGCCTCGAAGCCAGCATCAAACGCGCTTCCTCCTGATCGAGTGCGGCAAAGCCGCGCGGCTTGTCGAGGTCGGAGGCGATCTTGGCCAGGAACTTGTTGCAGGAGAGGCCGACCGAGACGCTGATGCCGATGTCGCGCTCGATGTTGCGCGCAAACCGCGCCAGCACCTTGGCCGGGATCATGCCGTGGACCCGCTCGGTGCCGGAGAGATCGAGGAAGGCCTCGTCGATCGAGAGCGGCTCGACCAGCGGCGTCAGCGCCTGCATGGCCTGGCGTACCTCGCGGCCGACGCGGACGTATTTCGCCATGTCGGGACGGATCACGATCGCGTGCGGGCAGGCATCGAGCGCCTTGAACATCGGCATCGCCGAGCGCACGCCATAGGTGCGTGCGATGTAGCAGGCGGCCGACACGACGCCGCGCTTGCCCCCGCCGATGATGACGGGCTTGTCGGCGATGTCAGGATTGTCGCGCTTCTCGACTGTCGCATAGAAGGCGTCGCAGTCGATATGGGCGATGGTCAGGCTCGAGAGCGCGCGGTGGCGGACGAGGCGAGGGGAACCGCAAGCCGAGCAGCGCCGCACGCCCATATCCAGATCGACCAGGCAATCCCGGCAGAAGCAGCGGGGCCCGGCCGGGTCGGAGACGGTCACGGCACGTCGCGCTCCCAGGTCCGGTCGCCGAGCGCGTCGCCCAGCACCTGCCGCGCCGCGGCAACGTTGGTCGGATGCAGCTCCGAGGCCGTGGCAAAGGCCTTCACGGTCGCGTCATCGCGCAGCACGAAATCGAGTACGCTGAGGAGGAAATTGGGGTCCGAGGCGGCGTTCCGAAGGGTCTCCGGGCCGACACCTGTCTCGGCCAGGAACAGGCCCAGCCGCTCGGGCTCGCCCGCGACAAAGGACAATGCCTGAATCGCAACGATTTCAGCGACTTCGCGGGGGTTGTGAACAGGCTTTTTCAAGGGCCCAGTTTGCCTTTCCGTTAACTTTCAGTGTCTACTTTGGAATATGCCCGAGTCTCGCGCCTGAGTCTTGCGACGCCCGACAAGCAACTGGAAACCACATCGCAGAAAGTGGCCCCTCGGGTTTAACGAAACTAGAGCGAATCTGAGGCTAGTTTGAATCCAGTTTTCGAAGCGCCGGGGAGCGGCGCCTGAGGCGTCACATGTATCGGGCTTCGTGCCAATCAGGAGGACGGGATGGCTAAGACCGTCCTGATCGTGGAAGACAACGAGCTCAACATGAAGCTCTTCCGCGACCTGTTGGAGGCGCACGGTTACCAGACCACGGGCACCAGCAACGGCTACGAGGCGCTGGATCTCGTTCGGAAAATGCGGCCCGACCTCGTGCTGATGGATATCCAATTGCCGCAGGTCTCGGGCCTGGAGGTGACGCGCTGGATCAAGGACGATCCGGAGTTGCGCTCCATTCCCGTCGTCGCGGTCACGGCCTTCGCGATGAAGGGCGACGAAGAGCGCATCCGCGAGGGCGGCTGCGAAGCCTATTTGTCCAAGCCGATTTCGGTCGGCAAGTTCATTGAGACGGTCCGGCGTTTTATCGGATAGGAAGTGAGTTCAAAGTGTCCGCGCGTATCCTGGTTGTCGATGACGTTCCTGCCAACGTCAAACTCCTCGAGGCCCGGCTTTCCGCCGAATATTTCGACGTGATGACCGCCTCGAACGGCACCGAGGCGCTGGCGATCTCCCGCCGCGCCGAATGCGACATCATCCTGCTCGACGTGATGATGCCCGACATGGACGGCTTCGAGGTCTGCCGCCGTCTGAAGACCGATCCGGCGACGCACCACATCCCCGTCGTGATGGTGACGGCGCTCGACAGCCCGTCCGACCGCAACCGCGGGCTGGAAGCGGGCGCCGACGATTTCCTGACCAAACCCGTCTCCGACGTCGTGCTGATCGCACGCGTGCGCTCGCTGACGCGGCTGAAGATGATGACCGACGAGCTGCGCATGCGCGCCATCACCTCGCTCGAGATCGGCATGCAGGCGCCGGAGCGCACTGCGGTCGCCGACACCGGCAAGGGCGGCCGCATCCTGCTGGTCGACGACCGCCAGTCCTCCTATGAGCGGCTGGCGAGCCTGCTCGCCGCCGAGCACACCGTCGATGTCGAGCCGAACCCGACCGAAGCGCTGTTCCACGCCGCCGAGGGCAATTACGACCTGCTGATCGTCTCGCTCGACCTCAACAATTTCGATGGCCTCAGGCTGTGCAGCCAGGCGCGCTCGCTGGAGCGCACGCGCCACGTGCCGATCCTGGCGATCGCGGACCCCGAGAATTCGACGCGGCTGCTCCGCGGCCTCGAGATCGGCGTCAACGACTACCTGCTGCGACCGATCGACAAGACCGAGCTGCTGGCGCGCGCCCGCACCCAGATCCGCCGCCGCCGCTACACCGATCATCTGCGCGACAACGTGCAGAATTCGATCGAGATGGCGATCACCGACGCGCTCACCGGCCTGCACAATCGCCGCTACATGGAGAGCCATCTGGCGACGCTCGCCGAGCAGGCCGCAACCCGCGGCAAGCCGCTGGCGCTGATGATCCTGGACATCGACTATTTCAAGTCGATCAACGACAATTACGGCCACGATGCCGGCGACGACGTGCTTCGCGAATTCGCGGTGCGCGTGCGCAAGTCGATCCGCGGCATTGACCTCGCCTGCCGCTATGGCGGCGAGGAGTTCGTCATCGTGATGCCGGAGACCGATCTCCACGTCGCCGGCATGGTCGCCGAGCGCCTGCGCCGCTCGATCGCGGGCGAGCCGTTCGCGATCCACAAGGGCACCAAGCGCATCGAGGTCACGATCTCGATCGGCCTCACAACGCTGGAGCAGAAGGGCGAGGCGGTCGCCGACGTCCTCAAGCGCGCCGACACCGCGCTGTATCGCGCGAAGCACGACGGCCGCAATCGCGTGGTCTCGCAGGCGGCGTGAGGGCGGCTCGCACAAAAGTTGCGAAAACAACCCCATGCACAGTAGCCGGCGCTAGCCGGATCAAGGGCTTACGCGGGTAGCAAACAGGCTTGCGCCGGCAGCGGCGCCATTTGACCCGTCGGGCAAAACAGGGGCATATTGGTATCGTCGGGTAGTGGGACAAATACTGCGGCCACATACTCAGTGTCGTCCCGGCGGAGGCCGGGACCCATAACCCCAGGGAGGGGTTGTGGTGCGAGCAGGTAACTCCGAGTCTTCGCCAAACATTTGCCTGTGGTTATGGGTCCCGGCCTTCGCCGGGACGACAGTGTTTATTGTGGCGCGGGCTTGCGTCCCTTTGTCGGCTTCGCACCATCCCCCACATCCACCCCCGCATTCCGCAACAACACCTTCGCCGCTTCCTTCGCGGCGCGCGCCATCGCGGGGTCGTCGCGGACGAGGTCCTGGGCGATCGAGCCGTCGACCAGCAGCACGAGCTGCGTTGCCAGCGCGTCCGCATTCGCAACGCCGAGCTCGTTGAGCCGCTCGCGAAACCAGACGCGGCGGCTTTCCTTGAAGGCGACCGCGATCTTCCTCACCGCGCGGTCCTTTGGGCCGAGCTCGGCCACCGCATTCACGAACGGGCAGCCGCGAAAATCCTTCGCCGCAAAACGGCGCTCCAGCGAATCGAAGGTGGCGAGGATCTGCTCGGCCGGCGGCTTGTCGGAGGGGCGCGGGGCTACGAAACGGCGCTCGAGGTAAGCCGCGATCAGCGCGTCCTTGGAGGGGAAGTGGTTGTACAGCGTGCGCTTGGAGATGCCGATCTCGGCCGCGATGGTGTCGACGCCGATGGCGCGAATGCCTTGCAGATAGAACAGCTTGTCGGCGGTCTCGAGGATCCGCTCCTTCATCGTCTGTGGGGTCGTCGGGGGAGCCATGCAGCAGCGCGCGTCCTGTTCGCTTGACAGCGTGCACCTTTTCATAGCCTAAGTACACAGGTCTGTGTAACCAAAATCAACTGATATTGCAGACGTCGGCGCTCGCGCCGCGCCCACGAGGGAGAAGAAAAATGCCCCTGTTGCAGGTCCTGCGGCCGACCTTGCCCATCCTGATCGGCGCCTCGATCATGCTGACGCTAAGCATGGGGTTGCGGCAGAGCCTCGGCATCTTCATGCAGCCGCTGACTCACGACATCCACATTTCGATCTCGGATTTCACGCTGGCGCTCGCCGTGCAGAACCTCGCCTGGGGCTTTCTCCAGCCGCTCGCCGGCGCGATGACGGTGCGCTACGGCTTCCGCCCGATCATGATCGTCGGCTCGCTGATGTACATCGCAGGCCTCATTCTGATGGCGACCGCGGGCGGGCTCGTCAGCATCATGATCGGCGCCGGCGTGCTGATCGGCACCTCGCTCGCCTGCACCGCGGCGGCGATCGCGATGTCGGTGGCCGCGCGCGCTGTGCCCGAGACCGTCCGGTCCACCGTGCTCGGCATCGTCTCCGGCGCGGGCTCGCTCGGCGCGCTGCTGTCCGCGCCGATCGGGCAGTTGCTCAACGAAGGCTTTGGCTGGCGCGTCGGGCTCGCCGGCTTCGTCATCATGTCGGTGCTGATGATCCCTGCGGCCTGGTATGCGGGGCGTGTCGACAAGGTCCCGCTGCCGAAGCCGGCCGCCGACGATATCGGCGACGCCACGGCCGCATCGGTGGCGACGGCCGCGTTCGGCAACGCCTCCTTCGCGGTGATGACCTGCGCCTATCTCGTCTGCGGCATGCAGCTCGTGTTCCTCACGACGCACCTGCCGTCCTACCTCGCGATCTGCGGCCTCGATCCGATGCTGAGCGCGCAGACGCTCGGCATGATCGGCGGCTTCAACGTGCTGGGCTCGCTGTTCTTCGGCTGGGCCGGCCAGCGCTGGAATAAGCTCGCGCTGTTAGGGGGCATCTACATCCTGCGCTCGCTGGCGCTCGCCTGGTACTTCATGCTGCCGGCGACGTCGTTCTCGACGCTGCTGTTCGGCGCCATCATGGGCTTCCTGTGGATGGGTGTAGGGCCGCTGGTGGCAGGCGCGGTCGCCGAGATGTTCGGTCTGCGCTGGCAGGCGATGATCCAGGGCCTCGCCTTCATGAGCCACCAGATCGGCAGCTTCCTCGGCGCCTACGGCGGAGGGGTGCTCTACGACGCGCTCGGCTCCTACACCATGGCCTGGCGCATCGGCGTCGCGCTCGGTCTTGCCGGCGGCATCGTGCAGGTGGCGTTCGCGCTGATCCGGCCGTCGCAGCCGCCGGTGCTGCGGACGGCGTAGCCGGGGCGGGGACTCGTGAGCGGCGGTTTGGGGGGATGCGGATGTCGCAGGATCTCACGGAAATGAGCTGTAGCTGCGCAGCCGATTGCAGCGCCTGCAGGGCGATTGCTGCTTAACGGAGACGTCGCCGCCAGTCGCTCGGTGTCACGCCGGCGAGTTTTCTGAACGCCGCGGCAAAGGCGGTTTGGGAGGCGTACCCGAGCGCCGCTGCGATCGAGACGACCGAATCGTCAGTATCGCGCAGCATGTTCATGGCTTGCTCGAGTCGGTACTGGCGGAGCCAGGCATGCGGCGAGAGCCCTGTGCTTTCCTTGAAGGCACGACAGAAATGGAAGCGTGACAGGCCGGCATCCGAAGCAAGCATCGCGAGAGAGACATCGGAATCGCTCTCCGAGCGCAGGCGATCGATCGCGCGGCGGAGGGCTGTTGGCGACAGCCCGCCGATCAGTGCCTGGATCGCGGTAGGCGAACCGACGTGCGCGGCCAAGATGCGGGTGGCCAGGAGATCTGTCAGTTGATGTCTGAACAAGGCATCCAGGGCCGCATTGCCGTCCAGTGCATCCGCTGCACTCAGCAGCAGGCGGGATGTGACGGGATCGGGATGCCCCGTTCGCTCCATGAGGTCGCCAGGTGCAGCCGCGCGGGCTTCCCGGGCGACACGATCGAGCGTCGTGTGGGGGAGGTAGAGCTGAACGACATTGATGTCCCCGGCAATGTCCCATCGGGCGCTTGAGCCTGCCGGAATGATCGTCACCACGCCGGAACGGGCCGTTCCGATCGCGACCGACTTGCCGGCGCGCCGCTCAAGTCGCTGCACGCCGCACGGGTAAGTCATGACGACATGATTGGCCATGGGTTCAACGACGTCATGTAGCGCGCCATGTTTCCAATGGGCGATGGCGCCGCCCAACGGATCGGAGGCCATACGAATTGGCGCGGTCTTGAGGACCCGCGCCATCTCCACATCGGCCGGGCGGAGCTCGGGAACCGGAACGTCCCTCGGGTGCGCCGCCGGCGAGAACAGAGCCGCCAAGGGATCGTGCAAGATGGTCTTGTTCATGGGCTTGTGCTCGACATTGTCGTGCGCCGTCCTATCCGATGGCGAACAAGCTAAGCCCAACCGTCGCGAATGGCCCGTCATGCGTTGTGAAATGTTGTTAGGAGGCGTCAGTCCTTCGCCCTTGGTAGTGTGAGGACTGCACGGCAATTTCCCGACCGTTGGCCTGACGCGGGACCTTGGCCTAAAATGTGGTCCGGAGCATGGGCACAATGCGACGGTTCCAATGACGACGCACGGCAAGGAAGTCCTGTCGTTCGGGCCGTTTCGCCTGACTGCAAGCGAGCGGTTGCTCACCAAAGACGGAGTTCCCGTCGACCTGGGCGCACGCGCCTACGAAATTCTGACCGCTCTTGTCTCCACGCCGAATGAAGTCATCAGCAAGAAAGACCTTCTGTCGCTGGTCTGGCCCAACGTCACGGTCGAAGAGGGCAGCCTGCGTGGTCAAATGGCCAGCCTGCGCAAGATGCTCGGCGACGGAAAAGACGGCGCGCGATACATAACGACCGTGGCCGGTCGAGGCTACTGCTTCGTAGCGCCAGTCTCACGGTCGCTCGGGGAGCCCGAGGCGGCATCAGCTGCCGCTGAGAGCTTTCGAAACGCCAACCTGCCCGTCCGTCCCGCAGGATTGATCGACCGGGAAGATGATCTGCAAAGGGTCGCCGCCCAGCTGGAAGTGGCGCGCTTCGTCACGGTGGTCGGCCTCGGAGGCGTCGGCAAGACCACGCTCGCGACCGCGCTCGGGCACCACCTGATTGAGGCATTCGGGGGCGCGGTGCTGTTTGTCGATCTGAGCATGTTGAGCGATTCACGGCTGGTGACGAGTACCGTCGCATCCATGCTGGGACTATCGGTGCGATCGGACGACGCTACGCCGAACCTGATCGCCTATCTTCGGGACAAGCGGGTCCTGTTGATCCTCGACACCTGCGAACATCTGATCGAGTCGGTAGCGACCTTCGCGTCGTGCGTCTTCAGAGAGACCCCGCAAGTCCACATACTCGCGACCAGCAGAGAAGCGCTACAGGTTGATGGGGAGCAGATCTATCGACTGGAGCCGTTGGCATGCCCGCCAGACGACGCGATGCCAACGGCGGCAATTGCGCGATCGTTCCCAGCCACGCAGCTGTTCGTCGAACGCGCAGCGGCGAGCGGCGCCCGGTTGGATCTCGACGATGCAGACGCGCCAATCGTGGTCGGTATCTGCCGGAAGCTGGACGGCGTGGCATTGGCCATAGAGCTGGCAGCAAGGCGCGTCGAGGCCTATGGATTGCGCGATACGGCGGCTCTGCTCGACCAGCGCTTGACCTTGTTGTGGCTGGGTTCGCGCACCGCGCCGCCGCGTCATAAGACTTTGCAGGCAACGCTGGACTGGAGCTACCGGTTGCTTTCCAGCGTCGAGCGGCTGGTACTTCGCCGGCTGGCCGTGTTCGTCGGACATTTCACGCTGGACGCAATGCTCGCGGTGGTCACAAGCGTCAACGTCGACCAGACCGCCGTCCTTGGCGCGATCGACAGCCTCATTGCCAAGTCGATGGTTACGACCCGCCCGATCGGAGCCATGATGCGCTATCGGCTGCTTGATACGACGCGCACTTACATTCTCGGGACGGAAATCACCGATCCGGAGGCTGCCGATCTGGCCGTGCGCCACGCAAACTACTTTCGGCGCTGGTCGGAGCAGGCGGGAAGGGAATGGGCAGCGTTGTCGAGCGGCGCTGAAAGGGAGGCGCACCTTGCCGACCTCAACAATGTC
Organism: Bradyrhizobium sp. USDA 3311; assembly: GCF_054062495.1. NCBI lineage: Bacteria > Pseudomonadati > Pseudomonadota > Alphaproteobacteria > Hyphomicrobiales > Nitrobacteraceae > Bradyrhizobium > Bradyrhizobium sp. USDA 3311. The sequence goes on from NZ_JBSSFI010000001.1 coordinate 5,325,626, forward strand.
CGGGCGGCGTTGGAATGGTGTTTTGGCGAGGGCGGCGATCCCGAAATCGGGATCAAGCTGGCGGCAGCCGCAGCGCCTGTCCTCTTGGTGATGTCGCTGTTGTCCGAATGCTATCGCTGGTCGCAGCACGCAATCGTCGCGCTGGAAGGCAGGACCCGCGGCGAACCGGAGGAGATGCAGCTCCAGGCAAACCTCGGGGTTGCGTCAATGCACATGAACGGGCCGAGCGACGCAGCGCGTGCGGCGTTGGACCGAAGCCTCGCGATTGCGGAGGCAGGCGGCAACGTGCTCAGCCAAGTTGGAATTCTCGGCACGCTGTCGATGTTCTGCACGCGCGACGGCGAATTCAAGACTGCGCTGGATCATGCAAGGCGCGCGCGGACGGTTGCCGGGGCCGCCGAGGACCCTCACGCGATGGCCCTGGCCCAATCGGCCGTGGGCAGGGCGCTCCACTTCATCGGTGAGCACGGCAGCGCCCGGTCGGAGCTCGAGGCTGCGCTCCAGCATTGGTCGCACGCCCAGCGGGCCTATCTTGGGTTCGATGACCGCATCCTGGTTGGCCTCGGCCTTGCGCGGGGCCTATGGGTGCAGGGGCATCCCACCAAGGCCGCGGTCCGCGCGCGCGAGACAATCAAAGACGCGGAATCCAGCACCAATCCCGCATCGCTTGCTGTCGCTCTTGCCTGGGCTCCGGACGTATTCGTCTGGAACGGCGATCTCGCAAGCGCCGAAGCACATGCTGACCGCCTGGTGGCGCATGCCCGGTCCCATTCCCTGGGCCCCTATCTTCATGTTGGCTACGGGTACAAAGGCATCCTCGCGATCCGTCGTGGCGATGCAAGGGGGCGGCGTCGACACACTTCGCGGTTGCCTGAAGCACTGCCACGCGATGCACTACGAGGTGCGCAACACGGAGTTCAACATTCTCCTGGCGCAAGGGCTCCTCGCAATCGAACAGGTCGGCGAAGCCATAAGATTGATCGATGACACGATCAGCCGGGCCGAGGAGAATGGAGATCTCTTCTTCATGCCAGAAGCGTTGCGTGTCAGGGGATGCGCCGTCCTGGCTATGCCGACCCGGGTTGACGATGCGGAACGCTGGTTCAAGCAGTCGCTCGAATTGAGCCGTCGCCAAGGCGCGCCCGCCTGGGAGTTACGCACCGCAATCGATCTGGCTGCGCTGTTGGCGGGTCGAGGGCAACCTGACGATGCCTGCGGGCTGTTAAGGCCCGTGTTCGAGCAATTCACGGAAGGCCTGGAGACGGCAGATCTGGCAGCTGCCGGCCGCCTGTTGGCGTCCCTGGTCGGCAGGACGAACTCGTGATGGAGACGGCCGTTGGCGCCGACTGCTGGCGCCAACGTTGGAATCGGACGGCTTCAACGTGGCGACCCGCGGCAAGCGCGGGCCGACATCCGGGGCTGAGTTCAAGCGGACGGGACTAGCGCGGACGCCCCGACCGCTTGAGTTCTGCGACCTTAAACCTGTTGCCGGCGGCCAGGCTGCTGCAGAACCAGTGGGCTCTGTTTCGATTCTCGCCCAGGAACACCTTCGTCTCGACGCAATTCTCGTAGGACGTATGGGTGATGGTGTCTCGGCACGTTGGCGAGAAAGGTCCATAATCTATGTTGCCGCCCGACTCGCTACAGCCAATCCAGGGCTCCTTGCCGTGTGGGAAACTTGATGCACAGCCCCCGTTGCAGCTGCTGGCGACTTTCTCCAGGCTGGCAATCCTCCCCATCACTGAACCCGGTGCATACGAAGGCGTCCGTGCGGTTGACGATGACGTTTGAACGGTTGACGCAGTCCGGCGCGATGATGCCCCGGTGTTTGCCGCCCGCTGCGGCGCCGGTGGCTTCGTCAATTGCTTCGGTGCATCGACCGTGACGGGGGGAAGTGTGGCGGCGGAGCCGGTCGGGATCTGCGACGCGGCGGGACCGCACACCAGGACGGTTGACAAGACAGCGACAGTTGAAGGCACGACAAGGCTTGATGACAATCTCATGACCATGTCCTTCCCAAATCCGGGACGGAAATGCCGTTCCGGTAAGTGCACGGTAACATACATTCCGGATCGGGCAACCGAGGGTTGAGCGGATGTCTGCCGGTGGCCCGCGGCCGAGATGGCAGCCATGCAGAACGCGGAATGCTCGCGCCGTCATTGCGAGCCACCGGCCGCGCAAAGCGCGGCGCGATGACAGGCTCCGCGAGGCAATCCAGGGTGCCTCTGCAGAACGACTGGATTGCTCCGCAATTTTGTCGCGAGCTCCTCGCAATGACGGCGTGGAGAAGGAGTAGCGCGTCAGCTTCAGTCTCGCGCTCCGGACCCAGCGCCACAGCGCCCGCGCGTTGCCGCGCGCCCGGGACACGACAGACAAAATAAAAACGGGGCCGTGAGGCCCCGTCAAAAGTCCGTAACGTATCCCGCGATCTTACTTGATCTTCTTACTTGATCTTGGCTTCGCGGAATTCGACGTGCTTGCGCGCGACCGGGTCGTACTTCTTCTTGACCAGCTTGTCGGTCATGGTGCGCGAATTCTTCTTGGCGACGTAGTAGAAGCCGGTGTCGGCCGAGGACACGAGCTTGACCTTGATGGTGACCGCTTTGGCCATGTTCAGAACCTCAGAAATGAAGGGAATCTGGAGCCGGCCAAACGGCCCGCGTTGGCCGGCAACCTAGCCAGAAACCGCCTGATGTCAAGGTTTTACACCCCGAAAACCACCCAAATCGGGCCCATTACGCCTCGAAGAACCGGTTTTTCGGCCGCGGCAGGCCCAGATTCTCCCTCAAAGTGGCCCCTTCATACTCTTTGCGGAAAATCCCGCGCCGCTGGAGCTCCGGAACCACCTTGTCGACGAAATCGTCGAGGCCGGCGGGCAGGAACGGGAACATGATGTTGAAGCCGTCGGAGCCGCGCCCGACCAGCCATTCCTCCATCTGGTCGGCGATGGTCTTGGCGGTGCCGACAAAGGCCAGCCCGCCATAGCCGCCGACGCGCTGGGCGAGCTGGCGGACGGTGAGCTTTTCGCGGGCAGCGAGGTCCACCATGCGCTGCCTGCCGCTCTTGCTGGCGTTGGTCTCGGGGATCTCCGGCAGAGGCCCGTCCGGGTCGAAGCCCGACGCATCGGTGCCGAGGATGACAGAGAGCGAGGCGATGGCGCTGTCGTAATGCACGCGGCTGTCGAGCAGCGCGCGCTTCTCCTTGGCTTCATCGACGCTGTCGCCGACCACGACGAAGGCGCCGGGGAGGATCTTGAGATGTTCAGGGTCGCGGCCGACTTTCGCCATGCGGCTCTTGATGTCGGCGTAGAGTTTTTGCCCGTCGGCGAGGCTGCCGCCGCCGGTGAACACGGCCTCCGCCGTCTCGGCCGCAAGCTGCCTGCCGTCTTCGGAGGCACCGGCCTGCACGATCACCGGCCAGCCCTGCACCGGGCGGGCGATGTTGAGGGGGCCGCGCACCTTCAGGTATTTGCCGCTGTGGTCGAGCGTGTGCATCTTCGAGGGCTCGAAGAATAGCCCGCTCTCGACATCGCGCACGAAGGCATCGTCGGCGAAGGAATCCCACAGGCCGGTGACGACGTCGTAGAACTCGCGGGCGCGCTTGTAGCGCTCGGCGTGCTCCATGTGATCTTCGAGCCCGAAATTCAGCGCGGCGTCCGGGTTCGAGGTAGTGACGATGTTCCAGCCCGCGCGGCCGCCGCTGAGATGGTCCAGCGAGGCGAAGCGGCGCGCGACGTGATAGGGCTCGTCAAAGGTGGTCGAGCCGGTCGCGATCAGGCCGATCCGCTCGGTGACCGCTGAGAGCGCCGACAGCAGCGTGAACGGCTCGAACGACGTCACGGTGTGGCTGCGCTTGAGCGCGTTGATCGGCATGTTCAGCACGGCGAGGTGATCGGCCATGAAGAAGGCGTCGAACTTGCCGGCCTCGAGCTTCCTGATCAGCGTCTTGATGTGGCCGAAATTGAAATTGGCGTCCGGCCAGGCCCCCGGATAGCGCCAGGCGCCGGTGTGGATGCTGATCGGGCGCATGAACGCGCCAAGCTTGAGTTGTCGTTGTGCCATCGCCCCGTATCCGTTCTGGGTGTCGTTGGGGGAAGACATAGGCATGAGTGGGAACTCCGCCATTGGGGGAGGCGGGAAGAATTTTTCGTATTTCGCGATCCACTCAGCACAATCCCGTCATTCCGGGGCGCCGCGTCAGCGGCGAGCCCGGAATCCATCGGGCCGCAGAGACTGACGCGCAATGGATTCCGGGCTCGCGCCAAGGGGCGCGCCCCGGAATGACGAAGGAGCGCCCATCGAACCAATCCGCCGCTCGCTCCGACCAAAGCCATGACCTCGTGAGGAGACCATCAATGGCAGGCGCGATGACAGTGGATGGCGGCATGGTCCGTATTGACCGGCCGATGCCCTGGATTGGCCGGCTGCTGTCGTTGCCGCTGCTGGCGGCCAGCGGTTATCTGCTGTGGAATGTCGCGCTCGGCCTGCGCCAGGATTTTTCCAGCTTCGGCCGGCTCGCCGATGACCTCGTGCCGGTGCTGGTGTTCACCGGCCTCGGGCTGCTCGTCGGCATCCCCGGCCTGATCCTGCTCACCTTTCGCTATTTCGTCGTGCTCAACGAGACGCTGCGCCAGATCGTCATCACCAGCCAGTTCGGCCCGCTGAACATTCGCAGGCATCGCAATCTCGCTGACTATCACTTCATCAGCATCACCGACGACTACGACGCGGATCTGACGACCTATGACGTCAATCTCTGCGGCAACAAGGGCACCGAGCCGATCAACCTGATGAGCTTTACCAGGCGCGAGGAGGCGGACAAGCTCGCGGGCGAGATCGGCCGCGTCCTCAAGCTGCCGGCGCGCGACTATGTCGGCACCGAGCCGGATAGCGACGACGCATGATAAGAATACTCGATCGGCTTAGCCCGGTTCACCTCTCCCTACGGGAGAGGTGAGCAGTCAGCTCAAAATATCCTTCTGCATCTTGCCGCCGTAGAAATGGAAGAACGGCACCGGCGCGTCGTGGCGGAGCGGGCCGGTGGCAAGGCGCGTGTCGAGCTCGTTGAGCACGTTGCGCGTCATCGGATGCAGGTCGGCGAGCGGCTTCGATCCGAGCTCGACCCAGACCAGCTCGACCAGCTCAGCATCCGCATGGATCACGCCCTCGACGCGATGGGTGATCGCGGAGGCATCCGCGGTGAAGAAGCGCGTGTCGAACCGCTTGACGCGGCCCGGCGGGGTAATCGCGCGCGCGATCAGGAACAGGCCTGAGGGATCGGGCAGCAGGCTCGCATCAGCAAACGGCTTCCAGGCGCCTTCGAGCTTCGGCGCTTTCCCCTCGGCCTTGCGGCCGAGGCAGAGGCCGGTCTCCTCGCAGGCCTCGCGGATTGCGGCGATCGCCAGCGATTTTGCGCGTGAGGCCGGCGTCTTCGGGCTGCCCTTGGCGAGGTTGGCTTCCAGCTCGGAGGTGATGGGGGCCGCACACGGCACACGGTAGTCGGCCTTGTCGACGCGGCCGCCGGGGAAGACGAACTTGCCGGGCATGAACACCACCTTGTCGTGGCGCTTGCCGACCAGGACTTTCGGAACGGCGCCGCCGCGATCGACCAGGATCAGTGTCGCCGCATCCTTCGGGCGGAAATAGGGATGATGGTCGGCTTCCTTGCCCTCGTGGATCTTCGCCTTCTCGGCTGCCTGCAACGTGTCCGTCATGTCCTCACCCAAACCGCTTCTTGCTTATTGGTTACACCGGCGGAATACCATCCGGAGGGTTGTCGTCAAAGCCGTGCATGCGCAGGGCCCATTGCAATCCGACCACGGCGCCCTTGACCGGCTGGAGCAGCGCGAGCGAGGCGAAGAACGTGAAGGGCAGGTAGGCCGCGAAACTGAGCCAGACCGGCGTCGTGTAGTTGGTCTCGATCCAGAGGATGCCGGGCACCACGATGTGGCCGACGATGACGATGACGAGATAGGCGGGCAAATCGTCGGCGCGATGCGGCGTGAAGTCGAGGCCGCACGCCGAGCAATTGTCCGCTGTCTTCAGGAAGGCGCGGAACAGTTTGCCCTCGCCGCAACGCGGGCAGCGGCCGCGAAAGCCGCGCTTCATTGCCGTCCAGACATCGCGCTTCTCGACGAGGCCGGTCTCGCGCGTCCAGATTTTCGGGGCCGTGCTCATCGTCACCATGCCTTGCCCTTCTGGCCTTTGCCTTTGTTCTTCTTGCCCTTGCCGGGCTTCTTCGGCTTCGCCGGTTTTTGCTTCTTCGCCGGACTGCGTCCGGGATGCGCCTTGAACGAGGGGCGGCGTTGCGGACCGGATGCCCTGCGGCCCCGCGGCGCGGTCTCGCCGCTTGACGACAGCAGCTCGAAGCGCAGCGCGCCTGCGATCGGAGCTGCTTCTATCAGACGGACGTCGACCACGTCACCCAGCTGATGCATGGCGCCGCTGCGCGTGCCGACGAGGGCATGGCGGCTCTCGTCATAGTTGAAATATTCCGTGCCAAGGGATCGGATCGGGATCAGGCCGTCGGCGCCGGTCTCGCTCAGCTTGACGAACAGGCCGGCGCGCGTGACGCCGGAGACGCGGCCCTGGAAGCTCGAGCCGATACGGTCGGCGAGATGATGGGCGATCAGCCGGTCCACGGTCTCGCGCTCCGCCTTCATCGCGCGCCGCTCGGTCACCGAGATGTGGGCTGCGACCTCGCCGAGCGTTTCCGGTGTCTCGGTGTCGGGCAGCGCACCTTCGCCAAGGCCGAGCGCGCGGACCAGCGCGCGGTGCACGACGAGGTCGGCGTAGCGGCGGATCGGCGAGGTGAAATGCGCGTAGCGGCGCAGGTTCAGGCCAAAATGACCGTAATTCTCGGCGGAATATTCGGCCTGCGCCTGGGCGCGGAGCACGACTTCACTCACCAGCGGGAAGTGGTCGTGGCCCTCGAGCTGGGCCAGCACGCGGTTGAACAGGGCCGGGCGCAGCGCGCCTGATTTGGCGAAGGGAACGTCGAGCGTCTCCAGAAACTCCGCGAGCGCGTGGACCTTCTCCAGCGTCGGCTCGTCGTGCACGCGGTAGATCAGCGGCAGCGACTTCTTCTCGAGCATTTCCGCGGCAGCGACGTTGGCGAGGATCATGAACTCCTCGATCAGCTTGTGCGCATCGAGACGCTCGGGAACGATGACACGATCGACCGTGCCGTCGCTCCTAAGCAGGATCTTGCGCTCGGGCAGATCGAGATTGAGCGGATCGCGCTCGTCGCGGGCGCGCTTGACGCAGGCATAGGCGGTGTAGAGCGGCCTCAGGATCGGATCGAGCAGGGGGCCGGTGGTGTCGTCAGGCCGGCCGTCGATCGCGGCCTGCGCCTGTGCGTAGTTCAGCTTCGCCGCCGAGCGCATCAGGATGCGGTGGAACGTATGCGAGCGCTTGCGGCCGTCGGGGCCGATCACCATGCGCACCGCCAGCGCGCCGCGCGGCTCGCCCGGCACCAGCGAGCAGAGATTGTTGGAGATGCGCTCCGGCAGCATCGGCACGACGCGGTCGGGGAAATAGACCGAGTTGCCGCGGTCGAGCGCGTCGCGGTCGAGCGCGGTGCCCGGCCGCACGTAGAAGCTCACGTCGGCAATGGCGACGTTGACGATGAAGCCGCCCTTGTTGTTGGGATCGTCGTCGGCCTGCGCATGCACCGCGTCGTCATGATCTTTCGCATCGGGCGGATCGATGGTGACGAGCGGGACGTCGCGCCAGTCCTCGCGCCCCTTCAGGTTCGCCGGCTCCGCCGCTTCGGCTTCACGCTCTGCCGCCGGGCGGAATTGCAGCGGGATGTCGTGGGCGTAGATCGCGATCAGGCTGATCGCCTTCTCCGACTTGACCGAGCCGAGCTTCTCCTTCACGCGGCCTGAGGCGAGGCCGAAGGCGCGTGAGCGGACGATGTCGACGCTGACGAGGTCGCCGTCCTGGGCGTCCTGTGCATCGGCCGCGGCAATGTTCAGCTCGCGGTCGGCAGACTTCTTGTCGACGGGGACGAGCCGTCCGCCGCCTTCGGGCAGACTGCGGAACACGCCGAGGATGCGGCTCTTGGCCTTGTCGAAGACCTTGATGATGTGGCCGCGATAGGCCGGGCCCTCGGTCTCGTCGATGCGCTCGACGCGCAGCAGGGCGCGGTCGCCGACGCCGGCGGCGGTGCCGGGCTTCGGCCGGCGCGGCATGACGATGAGGATTTTTGGCGGTTCGCCGCTTTCGACCTCGTCCCATTCGGTGGGGGAGGCGATCAGCTCGCCATCGGAGTCGCGGCCGGTGATGTCGGCGACCAGCGTCGACGGCAGGGTGTCCGGTTCCGAGACCTTGTGGCGCTTCTTCTTGATGGTCCCGTCGTCGGCGAGCTCGCGCAGCATGCGCTTGAGCTCGACGCGATCGGCGTTCTTCAGGCCGAACTCGCGCGCAATTTCGCGGGTGCCGACGTTTCCCTGATTTGCCTTGATGAAGGCGACGATGGCTTGCCTGTCGGGAAAGCCACGGTCATTCTTGCGTTTCACTTAACCTCTAATTCTTGCCGGCACTCTTCTTGGCCGGAGTGTTTGCAGGATTCTTGGTGGCGGCGGCCTTGGTCGGCGACGTCTTTGCAGTCGACGACACGGCGGCGCGCGCCTTGCTGGTGGATTCGGATTTGGCCGCGGCTTTCTTCGCGGCCGGTTTCTTGGGTTTGGGCGCGGCGTCATCGCCGCCGGCGGCCTTCGCCGCAGCCTTCTTGGCCTTGGCCGGCTTCGCCGCCTTCTTCGCCTTGGTCTTGCCGCCACCCTTGGCCGCGCGCTCGTCGATCAGCGCGATCGCCTGCGGCAGCGTGACGGTGTCCTTTTCGAACTCGGCCGGGATCGTCGCGTTGACGCCGCCGGCGGTGACATAGGCGCCGTAACGGCCGCTCTTCACGGTGACGGTGCCGAGCGTCGGATGATCGCCGATCGCCTTGCCGGGGTCGGCGCCGAAGCGGCGGCTCGGGCCCTTGGCGACCTTTTCCGCGATCAGCGTCACGGCGCGGTTGAGGCCGATGTCGAAGACCTCGTCGCCGGCCTCGAGGCTGGCATAGGTCTTCTCGTGCTTCACGAACGGCCCGAAGCGGCCGAGGCCGGCGGTGATCGGCTGACCGGTCTCCGGATGCTTGCCGATCTCGCGCGGCAGCGACAGCAGCTTCAGCGCAAGCTCGAGCTCGACGTCGCCGGGCGAGGTGCCCTTCGGGATGCCCGCGCGCTTCGGCTTCTCGCCTTCCTCATAATCCTTCTGCTCGCCGAGCTGGATGTACGGGCCGAAGCGGCCAGCCTTGACCCAGACGTCGCGACCGGTGTCGGGATCCTGGCCGAGCGAACGGTCGGCCGTCGCCTCGCTGTCGGCGGCGAGCTGACGGGTGTAGCGGCACTCCGGATAGTTCGAGCAGCCGACGAAGGCGCCGAACTTGCCGGCCTTGAGATTGAGCCGGCCGTTGCCGCAGCTCGGGCACTGCCTGATGTCGCCGCCGTCGGCGCGGGGCGGATAGATGTGCTGTCCGAGCATGTCGTCGAGCACGTCAAGCACCTGCGCCACGCGCAAATCCTTGATCTCGTCGACGGCGCCGATGAAGCCGCTCCAGAAATCCTTCAGCACCTGCTGCCAGGAGATCTCGTTGTTGGAGATGCGATCGAGCTGCTCTTCCAGGTTGGCGGTGAAGTCGTATTCGACGTAGCGGCTGAAGAAGCTTTCGAGGAACGCGACCACGACGCGGCCCTTGTCCTCGCCGTGCAGGCGCTTCTTCTCCAGCTTGACGTAGCCGCGGTCCTTCAGGACCTGGAGGATCGAGGCATAGGTCGAGGGCCGGCCGATGCCGAGCTCCTCCATGCGCTTGACCAGCGAGGCCTCGGAGAAGCGCGGCGGCGGCTCGGTGAAGTGCTGGGTGACGGCGAGCGACTGCCGCTTCAGGCCGTCGCCGGCGCTCATCGCGGGCAGGCGGCGGGAATCCTCGTCTTCCTCGTCGTCGCGGCCTTCCTGGTAGAGCGCGAGGAAGCCGTCGAACTTGACGACCTGGCCGGTGGCGCGCAGCTCCAGCGTACGGCCGCCGGCCTTCGCCGTGATGTCGACGGTGGTGCGCTCGAGCTCGGCCGCTTCCATCTGGCTCGCGATGGTGCGCTTCCAGATCAGCTCGTAGAGCCGCGCCTGATCGGAATCGAGCCTGCGGCTCATGCTGTCCGGGCGGCGGGACATGTCGGTCGGGCGGATCGCTTCGTGCGCTTCCTGGGCGTTCTTGGCCTTGGCCTGGTACTGGCGCGGGGCCTCCGGCACGTAGGCGTTGCCGTAATCCTCGCCGATCACCTTGCGCGCCTGGGTGATCGCGGACGGATCGATCTGCACGCCGTCGGTACGCATATAAGTAATGAGTCCGGTGGTCTCGCCGCCGATGTCGATGCCTTCATAGAGGCGCTGGGCGATGCGCATCGTGTGCGCGGGCGCAAAGCCGTATTTGCGGCTGGCTTCCTGCTGCAGCGTGGAGGTGGTGAAGGGGGCCTGCGGATTGCGTCGGGCGGGCTTTGCATCGACCGCGGTGACCGCGTAGGCGGCGGCTTCCAGCGCCTTCTTGAAGTCTTCGGCTTCCGCGCCGGTGCCGATGTCGAGGCGCTGGATCTTCTTGCCGTCGGCGCCGACGAGACGCGCCTCGAACGCATCGCCGCGCGGGGTGAGCAGGGTCGCGACCAGCGACCAGTATTCGCGGGCGACGAACTTCTCGATCTCGAGCTCGCGGTCGCAGACGAGGCGCAGCGCCACCGACTGCACGCGGCCGGCCGAGCGGGCGCCCGGCAGCTTGCGCCACAGCACGGGGGAGAGGGTGAAGCCGACCAGATAGTCCAGCGCGCGGCGCGCCATATAGGCGTCGACCAGCGCGCCGTCGATCTGGCGCGGATGCTTCATCGCGTCGGTGACGGCCTGCTTGGTGATGGCGTTGAACACCACGCGCTCGATCTTCTGATCCTTGAGAGCGCGCTTTTCCTTCAACACCTCCAGCACGTGCCAGGAGATGGCCTCGCCCTCGCGATCAGGGTCGGTGGCGAGAATCAGGCGGTCGGCGTTCTTCAGAGACTTGGCGATATCGTTGAGCCGGCCGGCCGCCTTGGGGTCGACCTCCCAGATCATCTTGAAATTGGCGTCCGGATCGACGGAACCGTTCTTCGCCGGGAGGTCGCGGACATGGCCGAACGAGGCCAGAACCTCATAGGACGAGCCCAAATACTTGTTGATCGTCTTGGCTTTCGCCGGCGACTCCACAATGACGATATTCATGTAGTTCCAGTAACTTATGGGGAAATTCTAGGCCGAATTCGACGAGATTCGGGTCGGCCGTTTCGAACCGAACATGGGTGGTGAGGCCGTCGCTGTCAAATCGAGGGGTGTAGAAAGCCGCCGCGATGGGAAAAGTTTCATATCGAGAAAGTTGCAAAATACCACCTTGGAGTTGCGGTCGATGTGGGCGTAATGTTCCCGTGGGGCATGGATTCGGGGTGGGGTCTGGTGACTAGGCCAGGAAAGAAACGGGCGCGCGCCGCATCAGGCGCGCGGGAAGGCTCGCGCCACGAGGAACCGGGGGAAGGCGGGGCCGATGAGGCGGTTGCCTTCATCGCCGAGCAGGTGGCGGTGTTGCGCAAGCTCGCCGAGCGCCACAGGCTCGACGTGCTGCATTATCTCTTAGGCATGACGCAGCTGGAGGCCGACGAGCATCTGCGGCTGCGCACCAAGCGCAAGCTGTCGTGAGGTTCTCATGTCGTCCCGGCGAAGGCCGGGACCCATACCGCGAGGTCTATCGATCTGAGCGGGGGGCCAATTCCGAACCACGAGTCTTCGCCTAACCGCTCCCTGTGGTTATGGGTCCCGGCCTTCGCCGGGACGACCATGAGGAGAGATCGTACGCGATGTCATCCTGTTGCGCGCCGCCGCAGCGCCGGTCGCGGCTTCACTGTCGTATCCGCCTGGCTGAGCAGGCGCCCGTCCTCCGCGCGCAGCTCCAGCTTGCGCACCGGGCGGCCTTTCTCGCGATCGACCAGGATGGTCGCGATCTGCTCGGGGTGGTCGTCGAATTCCTCGCTCCATTGCCGCAGCGCGACCAGGATCGGGAAGGTGCCGCGGCCCTTCGGCGTCAGCACGTATTCAGAATAGGCGCTGCCGTCGGAGGCGGGGGCGGTCTCCAGAATGTCGTGATCGACCAGCGCGCGCAGCCGTACGGCCAGAATGTTCTTCGCCATGCCGAGCTTGCTCTGAAACTCGCCGAAGCGGCGCAGGCCGAACAGCGCCTCGCGGATAATCAAGAGCGACCACCAGTCGCCGATCGCCTCCAGCGAGCGTGCGATCGGGCAGGTATCGCCCTCGAAGCTGGTTCGTTTCACCATCGTCCTGGTCCTTTCGCGTTCGCCCGATTCCGGAGGCGATCACGCGCTTGTGTGGTTGCATCATAAAACCAAATGCCCTAGATGGCAACGTAGTTTCATTATGAAACCACTGGAGGCGAACGTGAGACTGAAGAACAAGACGGCATTGATTACGGGCGGCAACGGCGGCATCGGCCTTGCGACTGCAAAGCTGTTCGTGGCCGAGGGTGCCAAGGTGGTGATCACCGGGCGCAACAAGGAGACGCTGGCGGCTGCCGCGAAGGAGCTCGGCCCGAACTCGCTTGCGGTCGTCGCCGATGCCACCGACATCGCCGCCACCGAAGCCGCGACCAGGCAGGGCGCCGAGAAGTTCGGCAAGTTCGACATCGTGTTCGCAAATGCCGGTATTCCCGGCAGCACGCCGCTCGGTGCGGCGACGCTGGAGGTCTTTGAGAAGGTGATCAGCACGAACCTCACCGGCGTGTTCTTCACGGTCCAGTCGGCGCTGCCTCATCTCAACGACAATGCCTCGATCATCCTCAACGGCTCGGTGATCTCTGTGCTCGGCATTCCCGGCTATTCGGCTTACGGCGCGGCGAAGGCCGGCGTGCGGGCGATGGCGCGGATCATGGCCTCGGAGCTGTCGCCGCGCGGCATCCGCGTCAACGTCGTCGCGCCGGGCGCGATCCGCACGCCGATCTGGGGCGCTGCGATCGCAACGCCTGAAGCCGAGAAGGCGTTCGAGAAGCGCATCGCGCTGTCGACGCCGCTCGGCCGCATTGGTGAACCCGATCACATCTCGAAGACGGTGCTGTTCCTCGCCTCCGATGATTCCGCGCATATTCAAGGCCAGGAGATCTTCGTCGATGGCGGCGCAGTCGCCGCTCCGAGCGGTGCGCCGATCTATCGCGGCTGATCAAATCAAGTGCAAATTGAATCGGTCGGCGCGACGAGGTCGGTTGCGCCGGCCGGTTCCCTCGTCCCGCGGGATGTATTTTCTGAACCTTGCGTGATCAGGTTGAACCTTGCCGCAAGCTGCCAAGACCCTTTTACGGGCAGGGGGTCATAAGACTCATTTTCAGGGAGCCCGTCATGCCAAAGGCAGCTCGTATTTTTTCGTCGATTTCAACACCGCGCATTTTCACCGAACGCTCCGCCATTCCCGCCAGGCGCTCCGACAAATCGGAGCTCATCGGGGTGGCTGTTTTCTCCGGCATCGGCCTGTTCGTTTCGCTCGTGGCCGTCATCCTGGGCATGCAGGGCGCCTGGTTTTAGCCCGTGCGATCTGTCAGCCGCCGCCGGAATCCGGCAGCGGCTGCTGCGGTCGGCGGGAGCCTCACGCCGCCTGAAGGCTGGTGGCCGCCTGAAGTGCGCCGGCCAGCGCTTTCTCACGATGGTCCGGCCCGACCTGGATGCCATCGGCGGAGATGAACTCGGGATCGGTGATGCCGATGAAGCCGAACACCCAGCGCAGATAGGTTTCGAGATGCTCGCCAGCGGCAGTCGGCATGTCCGCGCCGTAATAGCCGCCGCGCGAGATCGCCACGATCACGCGCTTTGCGCCGGCAAGGCCCTGCGGTCCATTGGCGCCGTATTGAAATGTCTTCCCCGCCACCAGGATGCGGTCGATCCAGGCCTTGAGCTGGCTCGGGATGGTGAAATTGTACATGGGCGCGCCGATCACGACCACGTCGGCAGCGAGGAACTCGTTCAGCACGGCCGCGCTCGCGGCAAGGTCGGGTCCGAGTTCCGCCGGCGCAGGCGCGCCTTGCGCGGCCGCCAGATGCGAGCCGGAGAGGTGGGCGAGCGGGGTCTGGGTCAGATCGCGATAGACGACCTCGAGTGAGGGCGTCGCCTGGCGGAGACGGTCGACGATGGCGGCGGAAACCTGCCGGCTGACGGAGTGGGGGCCGAGCACGCTGGAGTCGATATGGAGGAGTTTCATTGAGGTCACCCATGGTATAGATTTGTAACCCGCACTACATGAGTGACCATCGAAATCCCCGCAAGAACGCACTTTTTTGAGCCATGGACACATCTTTGAAACCTGCGCACATCGATCTGCCTGCTTCGCCAAGGTCGGTTCCAAGGCCCGATCCCAACCATGCGGACTGCCGCGGGGTCGCCTCCGTGCTGTCCCGCGTCGGCGACAAATGGAGTGTGTTCGTCATCATGATGCTCGGCGACGGACCGAAGCGCTTCAACGAACTCAAGCGCATGATCAACGGCATCTCGCAGCGGATGCTGACCTTGACGCTGCGTGGCCTCGAGCGCGACGGCCTCGTCACGCGCACGATCTTCCCGACCATTCCGCCGCGCGTGGACTATGAGCTGACCGATCTCGGCCGCGGCCTGTCGCGGCCCGTGGAGGCGCTCGGCAAGTGGGCGATGGAGCATCTGGCGCAGATCGAGGCCGCACGTACGCGGTTCGACAAGCGCGGCGAGAACTAAAGCAGCGACACCAATCCGCCGCCGTGGCGTTCGAGCCGGCCGGCGAGCTCGAGCTCCAGCAGCACGGTGCGCACGATCGCCGGCGAGGCGCCGGACATCCGCACGAGATCGTCGAGGCCGATCGGCACGGGGCCGAGCAGGCTGACGATCTGGTCGCGGTCGTGCGTCTGCGGGTCGCTCTCGAACGGCTCGCTGTCGGGCTCGCGCGCAGGAATCACCAGCGGCCGCTCCATGATCGGTGCGACAGCGTTGATGACGTCGGCAGCTTCGGTGACGAGCGTTGCGCCCTGCTTGATCAGATCATTGGTGCCGGCGGCGCGCGGATCGAGCGGCGAGCCCGGCACCGCGAACACCTCGCGGCCCTGTTCGGCCGCCATGCGCGCGGTGATCAGCGAGCCCGAGCGGTGCGCGGCCTCCACCACGACGACGCCGAGCGAAGCGCCCGAGATCAGCCGGTTGCGGCGGGGGAAGTCACGGGCGCGCGGCTCGTGGCCGAGCGGCATCTCGGAGATCGCCGCGCCCGCGTGATCGAGGATCGATCCGAGCAGGTCGCCGTGCTCGGGCGGATAGATGCAGTCATGGCCGCCGGCGAGCACGGCGATCGTGCCGCTCTCGACGCTGGCGCGATGCGCGGCCTGGTCGACGCCGCGGGCCAGCCCCGAGATGATGATGAAGCCGGCTTCGCCAAGCTCACGCGCGAGCTGACCAGCAAATTTCAGCCCAGCGCCGGAGGCATTGCGCGAGCCGACGATCGCGATCATCGGCCGCATCAAGGTTGTCGTGTCGCCGCGTACCGCGAGCAGTGGCGGGGCGTCGTCGAGCGTCGAAAGACGCGCGGGATAGCCGTCCTCGCCGGGCGCGAGCCAGGCGATGCCGAATTTGCGGCTGGCGGCGAGCTCGGCCTTCGCCTCGTCCGCGCTACAGATGCGCCCCGACCGCGCCGCGCCGCCGCGGCGTGCCAGATCCGGCAGCCGCTCCAGCGCAGCGCGCGCGCTGCCGAAATGATCGACCAGCGAACGGAAGGTGCGCGGCCCGACATTGTCGGAGCGGATCAGCCGCAGGCGGTCGACCCGTTCGGCTTCGGTCAGCTCCACGCTGGGGTTGATGGCGTCCACGGCGTCTCCTTGCAGGCACAGCATGGAACAACCTGAGGGCGTGGGCAACAGGGGTGTGCGCTTGCGCGACCTCGGCGCAATGCTAAAAGCGATCCCAATAAGAAGGGTTTTGCCATGATCTCACTCGCCGACCTCCAGCGCCGCATCGAAACGGGCGAGCTGTCGCCTGACGCAGCCATCGCCCAGTCGCACGCGGCGATCGAGGCGCGGGAGAAGGAGGTCCATGCCTTCGTCCGCCACGACAAGTCGGCAAGAGCGCAAGCCTCCGGCCCGCTGCGCGGCATCGCCGTCGGCATCAAGGACATCATCGACACGGCCAACATGCCGACCGAGATGGGCTCGCAGATCTATCGCGGCTGGCAGCCGCGTTCGGACGCGCCTGTCGTGATGATGCTGAAGCGGGCGGGGGCTACCATCATCGGCAAGACCACGACCACGGCGTTCGCCTCGCGCGATCCGACGCCGACGCTCAATCCGCACAATACCGGCCATACGCCGGGCGGCTCGTCCTCGGGCTCGGCGGCGGCCGTCGGCGCCGGCATGATCCCGCTGGCGCTGGGCACCCAGACCGGCGGCTCGGTGATCCGGCCCGCCGCCTATTGCGGGACGGCCGCGATCAAGCCGTCGTTCCGCATGCTGCCGACGGTCGGCGTGAAGTGCTATTCGTGGGCGCTCGACACGGTCGGCCTGTTCGGCGCCCGCGCGGAGGATCTCGCGCGCGGGCTGCATGCGATGAGCGGCCGCAGCGAGTTCTCCGGCATCGTCCCGGCCAAGGCACCGCGCATCGGCGTGGTCAGGCAGGAGTTCGCGGGTGCTGTCGAGCCGGCGGCCGAGCAGGGCCTGCAAGCCGCGATCAAGGCCGCCGAGCGGGCCGGGGCCAGTGTTCAGGCCATCGATCTGCCCGAGGCGGTGCAGGAGGCCTGGCGCATCCATCCGATCATCCAGGATTTCGAGGCGCATCGCGCGCTCGCCTGGGAGTTTTCCGAGCATCACGACGAGATCGCGCCGATGCTGCGCGCCAGTCTCGATGCGACGGTCGGGCTGACGCCGAAAGAATATGACGAGGCGCGCCGGATCGGCCGCCGCGGCCGCCGCGAGCTCGGCGAATTGTTCGAGGGCGTCGACGTGCTCCTGACCTATTCGGCGCCGGGGACCGCGCCGGCCAAGGCGCTCGCGAGCACCGGCGACCCCCGCTACAACCGGCTCTGGACGCTGATGGGCAATCCTTGCGTCAATGTGCCGGTGCTGAAGGTCGGTGGCCTGCCGATCGGCGTGCAGGTGATCGCGCGCTTCGGCAACGACGCACATGCGCTTGCGACGGCGTGGTTCCTGGAGGATGCGCTGGCGAAATCAGGCTAGCGCGGGTTCTGCGGAAGGGGTGCGCTGGTCGGATGCAGGCGGAGCTGCACTGATCATCGCACCTTGCCCGAGCCATCGCTCGGCCGCCTCGCGGCCGCTCCGGTGCAACAGGCGGATGAAGCCGCGGCCGAGATCGGCCGAGCTACGCTGCGCCAGGCCTTCAACGGAGTCTTCCGCCGCGATCCTGGACAGCCGCAGCGAGGATGCGGCGTGCGATTGCGCCCATGCGATCGCCGCAACCTCGGCATTGAGCGCGGCGTTTGCGGTGATCTGGTCGAGCCGGCGGTCGATGGCGGCGAGCGTGATCGGCACGTAGCTGTCGCGGGACGGGGTGAGCTGGACCAGCAGCATGTCCGTCGCCGCCGTCTCCTGCGCCAGCTTCAGCAATGGCGGATTGCCGCCGAAGCCGCCGTCCCAATAGGCTTCGCCCTCGATCTCGACGGCGCAGTGGACCAAAGGCGGGCAGGTCGAGGCCAGCGCCACGTCGGTCGTGATGGCGTCGTTGCGAAAGATCTGCTGCTGCCCGTCGCGGATCCGCGTCGCCGCGATCAGGAGCCTTGGCGACCTCGCCGCGCGCAGCGCCGCGAAATTGATGTCGCGCGACAGCGCCTGCCGCAGCGGATCGAGATCGAACGGATCGAACTGGCCGGAGCGCAGCGTCGGCCCGAACGCGACCGAGCTTCCCACGGGCGAAAAGCCGCCGACCAGCATCAGCGAGCGGAACGAGGCCTCGTGCATCAGGCGGACCCAGAACCGGTTCAGCCGCGCGCGCGCCGCTTCGCGGCCGCCCTCGGCGAGGCCGCAAGCGAGCAGCAGCGCATTGACTGCGCCGGCGCTGGCGCCGCTGATGGTGTCGATCTCGATATCGGGCTCTTCCAGGAGCCGCTCCAGCACGCCCCAGGTGAAGGCGGCAAAGGTGCCGCCGCCCTGAAGCGCCAGCGAGAGTCTTCGCGGTGGCCATTGATCGGGGCGGACCTGATCGCGCACGACAGGTGCAGCCGCGGTCACGGCCTCGATGGGCGCGGCAATTTGTGCCACGGGGGCGGGCGCAGGTGGCGGTGCAACGGGAGCCGGCTGGGGGACAGGAGGCGGCGAGGGCGCATCGGACCAGATGTCCGTCATGGACAGCAGTCGGCTCGCCGCAGTGCGTGCCGCACCTTGCGAACCACCGTCGATATGCGCGCCGACAATCTTCTCGCTCATTCTGAGCAACCGCGTAACGCCTTTTGCGCTGTCAGGATGACAGGCATGGAACTCGTTCGCCACTCTGGCCACGACTGGCTTGCGAGTTGCGAACAGGATTTGGCGTATAATGCGGAAGGAGCGCGGCGGTATCCGTACTTTTTCCCGGCGTTGGATTTTGTTTTGACGCGTTTTCCTGACGCGAACCGGAATCCAATTCGGTCGAAAACGCTCTAGGCCTTCTCGCCGATCCGGCTTTCCTTGCCCGATTGCAGCCGCTTGATGTTCTCGCGATGCGCGTAGAACAGCAGCAGCGTCAGCACGGCGAACAGCGCGGACAAAGCGAGGTGGCCGAACCACCACAGGAACATCGGCGTGATGAAGGAGGCCACCAGCGCCGAGAGCGAGGAATAGCGCGTGGTGAAGGCGGTCGCCAACCAGAGCAGGCAGAACACCACCGCGGCCGGCCAGAACAGGCCGAGCAGGATGCCGATATAGACCGCAACACCCTTGCCGCCCTTGAATTTGAGCCAGACCGGGAAGAGATGGCCGAGGAAGGCGCCGAGGCCTGCCACCATCGCAGCATTGGGGCCGGCGATGTAGCCGGCGATCACGACCGCCACGGTGCCCTTCAGCGCATCGAGCAAGAGGGTGCCCGCAGCAAGGCTCTTGCGTCCGGTGCGCAGCACGTTGGTGGCGCCGATGCTGCCGGAGCCGATCGAGCGGATATCTTGCGTGCCGGCGAGCCTGGTCAGGACCAGCCCGAACGGAATCGAGCCGAGGAGGTAGCCGATGACGAGCGCCACCGGCAAAAATGCTTCAAGACCCATGGCTGCAAATCCCTTGACCGCATCGCCATGCTGAACTGCGACGCCACGCATGATCCTGTCCCGATCCGCTGTCGCGGTGCAGGGCGACACCCAAAACCGTCACCCTAGACATGCTCGAAGACCGTCCGTCCACCGACAATGGTGCGCACCACGCGGCCTGTAAAGCGGGCTTCGTCGAACGGGGTGTTCTTGCAGGGCGATTTGAGCTCGGCGGGATCGACCACCCAGGGGACGTCGGGGTCGATCACGATCACATCCGCCGGGCTGCCTGCGCGCAGGGTTCCGCCGGGCAGGCCCAGGATTTCGGCCGGCCGGGTCGACATCGCCTGGATCAGCGTCTTCAGGTCCAGCTCGCCATTGTGCATCAGCCGCAGGCCGGCGGGCAGCATGGTCTCGAGCCCCACGGCGCCGGGAGCTGCTTCCGCGAACGGCAGGCGCTTGACCTCGACGTCCTGCGGATTGTGGTCGGACATGATGACGTCGATGAGGCCGGAGGCGACGGCTGCGACCAGCGCGCGGCGGTCGTCCTCGGTGCGCAGCGGCGGCGACAGCTTCAGGAACGACCGGTAGGGCCCGATATCGTTCTCGTTCAGCGCAAGATGGTTGATCGAGACCGAGGCGCTGACGGCGAGCCCGGCGTCGCGGGCGCGCTTGAGGATGTCGAGCGAGTCGATGCAGGACAGCGAGGCGGCGTGATAGCGGCCACCGGTCAGCGCGACGAGGCGCATGTCGCGTTCCAGCATCACGGCTTCCGCTGCGTTCGGAATGCCCATCAGGCCGAGCCGCGAGGCGAACTCGCCCTCGTTCATCACGCCTTCGCCGACGAGATCGGGATCTTCGGTGTGATGCACGATCAGCGCGTCGAAATCGCGCGCGTAGGTCAGGGCCCGGCGCATCACCTGGGCGTTGGTGACGCTCCTGTCGCCGTCGCTGAAAGCGATGGCGCCGGCGGCCTTCAACAGGCCGAACTCGGTCATCTCCTCGCCGCGCATCCCCTTGGTCAGCGCCGCCATCGGCTGGATGTTGACGATCGCGGTGTCGCGGGCGCGGCGCATCACGAAGTCCACCGTCGCCGAATTGTCGATGACGGGCTCCGTATCGGGCTGGCAGATGATGGTGGTGATGCCGCCGGTCGCGGCTGCCTGGCTCGCGGACGCAAAGGTCTCGCGATGGCTGAAGCCGGGCTCGCCGACGAAAGCTTTCATGTCGATCAGGCCCGGGGCCACGATCTTGCCGGCGCAGTTGACGACGTCGGTGCCCTCGGGGACGCCGGCAGCGCCGATGCCGCGGCGGGTCTCGCGGATGATGCCGTCGGCAATCAGGACATCGCCGGGGCCGTCGAAATCCCTTGAGGGATCGACGACGCGGGCGTTGGCGAGCAGGATGGGACGGCGGTCAGTCAGCATGAGCATCACGCGTTCGGCAAGTTGCGGGCGAGCGCTTCGAGCACGGCCATGCGCACCGCCACGCCCATCTCGACCTGTTCGCGGATCAGCGATTGCGCGCCGTCGGCGACCGCGGTGTCGATCTCGACGCCGCGGTTCATCGGGCCGGGATGCATGACGAGAGCGTCCGGCTTAGCATAGCCAAGCTTTTTCTGGTCCAGCCCGAAATAGTTGAAATATTCGGAGGTCGACGGCACGAAGGAGCCGTTCATGCGCTCGCGCTGGAGCCGCAGCATCATGACGATGTCGGCGCCGTTGAGCCCCTCGCGCATGTCGCGCGCAACCTCGACGCCCATCCGCTCGATGCCGGGCGGCAGCAGCGTGGAGGGGCCGACGACGCGGACGCGGGCACCCATGGTGTTGAGCAGGATGATGTTGGAACGGGCCACACGCGAATGCAGCACGTCGCCGCAGATCGCGACGACGAGGCCCTCGATCCGGCCCTTGTTGCGGCGGATGGTCAGGGCGTCGAGCAGCGCTTGCGTCGGATGCTCGTGCGCGCCGTCGCCGGCATTGATCACGGAACCGTCAACCTTGCGGGCCAGCAGTTCCACCGCGCCGGACGCGTGATGCCGGACCACCAGGATATCCGGGTGCATGGCGTTGAGCGTCATCGCGGTGTCGACCAGCGTCTCGCCCTTCTTGATGGACGAGGAAGACACCGACATGTTCATCACGTCGGCGCCAAGCCGTTTGCCGGCGAGCTCGAACGAGGATTGGGTCCGGGTGGAGGCCTCGAAGAAGAGGTTCACCTGCGTCCGTCCACGCAGGACGGTGCGCTTCTTGTCAACCTGGCGGTTGAGCTCGACATATTCTTCGGACAGGTCGAGGAGGCCGGTGATGTCGGCCGCGGAAAGGCCCTCGATGCCCAGCAAATGCCGGTGGCCGAGGACGAAGGTCGATTTCGATGTCATTAAAACGAGAGCTATAGGCGGGGATGGCTGGGGGGGCAAGGGCCAATGCCGGGGCGGGGAGTTATCCCCTGAGGAGTCTGGTACACCGTCATTCCGGGATGGCGCGCAAGCGCCAGACCCGGAATCTCGAGATTCCGGGTTCGATGCTCCAGGCCGCGCTTCGCGGTCCTGTCGCATCGCCCCGGAATGACAGGGAAGTTTGGATGCGCTCAGCCAAATCAATTTTGATCGCACTTTTAGCGATCGCTTCAATCTCGTCCGCCCACGCCCAATCGCTCCCCGGCGGCTTCGTCTATTTGCGCGACATCGATCCCGGCATCATCCAGGACATCCGCTACGCCACATCGAACAATTTCGTCGGCCGTCCGCTCGCCGGCTACGGCGCCGGCGAGTGCGTGGTGAAGCGGGAGGTGGGGCTGCGGTTGAAGGCGGTCCAGCAGGACCTCGCCGCACAGAACCTGTCGCTCAAGATGTTCGACTGCTACCGGCCGGCGCGGGCCTCGCTCGATATGGTCGCGTGGTCGCAGAACGGCCGCGAGACCGCCGCCGAGCGCCGCTACAATCCCAGGATTGCCAAGACCGAGCTGTTTCGCCTCGGCTACATCGCGAGCCGCTCGCAGCATTCGACGGGGGCGGCGCTCGATCTCACCTTGGTCGATCTCAAGGCCGACAATTCCGGCAAATACGACCCGTCGAAAACCTATGCCGACTGCACGGCGTCGGTCGAGGCGCGGCCGCCGGAGGGCAGCGTGGACATGGGCACCGGCTACGACTGCACGGATACGAAGGGCCATACCGCAGCACCGTCGATCACGCCGGACCAGCGCGCCTGGCGCAAGCGGCTGGTGGCTGCGATGGCCAAGCAAGGCTTTGTGAACTATTCGAAGGAGTGGTGGCATTTTTCGCTGCCGGGGGCAGGCGGGGCGGCCTATGATTTCCCGATCCAGCCGCGGCGGAACTGATTCCGCGCCGGGGAAACAAGATGACTCAGCCCAGCTTCGCAACCCACGAGGTCTTCAACCAGTCGCCGCTGTTTTGGGATGTCGATCTGTTCGCCGTGGACCGGCCGCTGGTCGAGGCGGTCAAGGCCAATGGCGGCGCTAAGGCGGAGCGGGAGCTGTCCGAATTCGGCAAGCACTGGGGCTCTGCCGCGATGGCCGATCGCGGGCGCGTGGCGAATGAGAACACGCCCAAGCTGCGCACCTTCGACGCCAAGGGCAATCGCCGCGACCAGGTCGAGTTTCATCCCGCCTATCACGAGCTGATGGCGCACAGCGCGCATGCCGGCGTGCACAATTCGACCTGGACGGCGGACGGGAAGCCGGCGGGCGATGCCGCCGAGGTCATCCGCGCCGCAAAATTCTACATCGCCTCGCAGGTCGAGACCGGCCATCTCTGTCCAATCACGATGACGCGCGCCTCCGTCGCCGCGCTGGCGACGCAGCCGGATCTGCTGGCGCGCGTGATGCCGGTGCTGGCGACGAAGAGCTACGACCCGACGTTTGCGCCGTGGTGGGGCAAGCGCGGCATGACGCTCGGCATGGGCATGACCGAGAAGCAGGGTGGCACCGATGTGCGCGCCAACATGACGAGCGCGGTGCGTGACGGCGACGCCTATCGCATCACCGGCCACAAATGGTTCATGTCGGCGCCGATGTGCGACGCGTTCCTGGTGCTGGCGCAGGCCGACGAGGGGCTGACCTGCTTCTTCATGCCGCGCTTTGCGCCCGACGGGTCCGTCAACGCGATCCAGTTCCAGCGCTTGAAGGACAAGCTCGGCAACCGCTCCAATGCGTCGTCCGAGGTCGAGTTCGCCGGCGCATATGCGCAAGCGGTCGGCGAGGCGGGCAAGGGCATCCGCACCATCATCCAGATGGTGCAGCTGACGCGGCAGGATTGCGCGATCGCCTCCACCGGCCTGATGCGCTCGGGGCTCGCGCATGCGCTGCATCATGCGCGTCACCGCAGCGTGTTCCAGAAGCATCTCGCCGATCAGCCCTTGATGCAGGCGGTGCTGTCGGACATGGCGCTGCATGTGGAGGCGAGCGTCGCCCTGGTGATGCGGCTCTGCCGCGCCTTCGACCGCACCCCGCACGATGCGGCGGAGGCCGCCTATATGCGGCTGCTGACGCCCGCGATCAAATACTGGACCTGCAAGAGCGCGCCTGGCTTCCTCTACGAGGCGATGGAGTGCCTCGGCGGCAACGGCTATGTCGAGGACGGCATCCTGGCACGCCACTATCGGGAGTCGCCGGTCAACGCGATCTGGGAAGGCTCGGGCAACGTGATGTGCCTCGACGTGCTGCGCGCACTGTCGCGCGAGCCGGAGGCGGCGATGGCGGTGCTGCAATCGCTTGCCGCCGAGACCAAGGGTTTGCCGGGCGCAGGCGAGGCGGTCGCGTTCATCGGCAAGACCTTCCGCCGCGCCGACGGCGAGCGCGTCGCGCGGCTCGCGGTCGAGAAGCTGGCGCTGCTTGCCGCGGCCGCCGCGCTGAACGGCGTGTCGCCGCGTCATGCTGAACTGTTCGCGGCCACGCGCCTCGCCACAACCCACGCCAGCATGTACGGCGCGGTGGAGCTGGAGAGCCGCGACGTGCGCGCGCTGCTGGAGAGGGCGCTGCCGTGAGCTTTTTGCTTCTTTTTGGCCGTCATTCCGGGGCGATGCGAAGCATCGAACTACGGTGCGCCCTTGCGCACCTGAGAATCTCGAGATTCCGGGTTCGCCCTTCGGGCGCCCCGGAATGACGGCAATCTCAACGAAAGCCTCCTGATGGATTCCCTCAATCCCGAGCATCCGCCACTGACCATGACGCCCGCGGATCACGCGCCGCGCGTCTGGAGGTTCTTCGGCACGGCGCTGTGGGGCCTTCTCATCTTCGTCGCGATGTTCGTCGGCCAGGTCGGGGCGATCCTGCTGCTGGCCGCGCTGCGCGGCCTTCCGATCGACATGGCCTCGATCCAGTCGGTCGGCCGCGAGCCGGCGGCGCTCGCGCTGTCGGTCATCATGGGCCTGCCGGCGACACTCCTCGCGGTGTGGCTCGCCATCCGTATCAAGAAGGCCTCCTTCGTCGACTATCTCGCGCTGCGCTGGCCGTCCTGGATGCAGCTCCTGTTCGGCGCGGTCGGTCTCATCCTGCTGGTGCTGGCCTGGGAGACGGTGTCGCGGAGCCTCGGCCGCGAGGCGACGCCGGGCTTCATGACCGATCTGTTGAAATCGGGCCGTGACAAGGGCGCGGCCCTGTTGTTGCTGATCGCCTTCAGCGTGGCGGCGCCGATGTCGGAAGAGGTGCTGGCGCGCGGCTTTCTCTATCGCGGCTGGTCGGCGAGCTTCCTGCGCGTGCCCGGCGCGATCATCCTGTCGTCGCTGGTGTGGACGGTCGTGCATCTGCAATACGACCTGTACTTCCTCGCCGAGGTCTTCACCATCGGCCTGTGGTTCGGCTACATGCGCTATCGCGCCAATTCGCTGTGGCTGACGATCGTGCTGCACGCGCTGAACAACATGACGGCGGTGGTGCTGACGATGTGGCTGGGGGGCTGACGGCGGTTGCCCCACGTTCCGTCATTGCGAGCGGAAGCGAAGCAATCCAGAATCTCTCCGCGGAGGGATTCTGGATTGCTTCGTCGCATCAGCGCAAAATTGCTTCGCAATTTTGTCGCGAGCTCCTCGCAATGACGAGGAGAGGGAGGCGCCCACAATGACGAGTTTTAGGCCACCAGCGCGATCGCAACCGGCATCGTGACCGCCGCAAGGATCGTCTGCAGCGTGATGATCTGCGCCAGCAGCGGCGCATCGCCACCCATCTGCCGGGCCAGCACATAGGCGCTGGGTGAGGTCGGCACCGCAGCGCAGATCGCGACGATTGCCAGACTGTTGCCTGATAGCCCGAACCAGGCCGCAAGCCCCAGCGCGAGCACGGGCATCAGGACCAGCTTGAAGGCGACGCCGATCGTCGCGCTCAGACTGGGACGCAGGAGGCCTTCGAGATGCAGGCCCGCACCGGTCACGAGCAGGCCGATCGCCAGGGATGACCGGCTCAGCGCGTCCGCAACCTCATGCCAGATCTTCGGCAGCGGCAGGTGGACGACGTTGATGAAGAGCCCGATTGCGCAGGCCCAGATCAGGGGATTTCGGATCACCGTCATGACGATCGCGCGGGCGGACTGTTTCTCCGGCGATGCATAGTGCGCGAGCACGGCGACGCTGAACACGTTGACCAGCGGGATGATCGCGACCATGGCGACGGATGCCAGCGCCAGCCCGACGTCGCCGAACATGTTGGCGGAGACGGAGAGCGCCACATAGGTCTGCCAGCGCGTCGCGCCCTGGAAGATCGAGGTGAAGGCCGGCCCGTCAATCTCGAGCCGCGCCAGCGCCGGGCGCAGCGCGAGGCACAGCAGCGACATCGCCAGCGCCGACAGCAAGAGCGCGCCGCCGACGCCGGCGACCGGCACCTTGGAAAGGTCGGCCTTCACCAGCGTCTGGATCAGCAGCATCGGAAACAGCACGAAATAGGTCAGCCGCTCCAGCCCGTGCCATTGCGTGTCCAGCCGCATCAGGCTGTGCCGAAGCACCACGCCGAGCACGATGAGGATGAAGACCGGCAGCAGCGCCGCGATCACGACGGCCATGGGGGTCAGCCGTTTCCGGTGCGCAAGTTCGCGAGGCGGTCGAGCGCCCCTTGCAGGATGAAGATCGCGGCGTGCTCGTCGATCACCTCGGCGCGTTTGGCGCGGCTGACATCCATGCCGATCAGCTCGCGTTCGACCGCTGCGGTCGAGAGGCGCTCGTCCCAGAGGCCGATGGGGAGCGTGGTGAGATTGGCGAGGTTGCGGGCGAAGGCGCGGGTCGATTGCGCGCGCGGGCCCTCGCTGCCGTCCATGTTGATGGGCAGGCCAAGCACGAAGCCGACGACCTTGCGCTCAGCGGCGATCGCGAGCAGCCGGGCGGCGTCCTGCTTGAACGCCTTGCGCTGAATGGTCTCGACGCCGGTCGCCAACCGCCGGTCCGGGTTCGACACGGCGACGCCGATCGTCTTGGTGCCCAGATCAAGGCCAACCAGCCCGCCGCGTTCGGGCCAGTGGGTTGCAGCATCGACCAGGGGCAGGATAAGAGCCGGCATGGCATCAGCGCATATCACGCGTCACGCCGTGGAGTGAACCCGGAACATGGATGCGCTGACACTATTCGGCCTGTTTGCCGTCACCGCGATGCTGGTCTGCTATGCGATGGAGGACCGCAGCCACTGGTTCGTGCTGCTGTTCGCGATGTCCTGCGCGCTCGGCTCGGCCTACGGCTTCCTGCAGGGCGCATGGCCGTTCGGGCTGGTCGAGGCGATCTGGGCGGTGGTGGCGCTGCGGCGCTGGTATCTCAGGCCGCGATGACGTCGTCGTCCTTCTTCAGGCAGGCGGCAAAGCCTTGCAGTGCGCTGTACTGATGTCCGGCACTGCGCTGGATGAAGAGTGTCTCGACGCGCGCGTGCGAGGCGCTCAGCGGGTGGATCGACACGCTGCCGTTCATCGCGCTGCGCTCGACCACGGCGCGCGGGAGTAGCGTCACGCCCATGTCGGCGGCGACGCAGCCGATCATGCCGTCGAGCGTGCCGAGCTCAAACCGTGCGGCCGACGGCCAGCCGAACTCGACGAAGATCTGCTCGAGCCGCTGGCGATAGGTGCAGCCGGTGCGGAACACCAGCGCAGTCGGACCTGACTCCGGCGTGCCGGCACGCAGCTCGGCTAGCGAGCTCCAGCGTCGCGCGCTGACCAGCACCAGCTCTTCGCGGAAGGCGCTCGTCGCCGTGAGGTCGGCATGCGCGATGGGACCTGCGACGAAGGCGCCGTCGAGCGTGCCTTCGAGCACGCCAGCGACCAGGTCGGCCGTGGTTGCCGTGCGCAAGGAGAGGCGCACGGCGGGGAAGCGGCGGTGGAAATCGGCCAGCAGCGGCGGCAGACGCACGGCGGCTGTCGTTTCCATCGAACCGATCGCCAGCGGCCCTTTCGGCTCGCCATCGTCGCGCGCGGCGAGCACGGCCTCGCGCGATAGCGCGGCCATCCGTTGCGCGTAGGGCAGGAGGCGTTTGCCGGCGCCGGTCAGCGTCATGCCGCGGCTGTGGCGCTCGAACAGCGGCGTGCCGATCTCCGCCTCCAGCGCCTTCACGCGCTGGGTGACGTTTGATTGCACGGTGTTGAGCACTTCGGCGGCGCGAGTGATACCGCCGGTACGCGCGACGGCGGCGAAGGTCTGGATATCGCTGAGTTCCATGGCGTCGTTTCGCTTTTGTGATGGCAGCGTTCGCTACAATTCATTTTTCGAGAATGCTAGTCGCGCTTAGTCTCGCTGTCCAGATCGGGGAGAAGCCATGCCCATTGCGACGCCGCTGACGAGCTTGCTGGAGATCAGGCATCCCATCCTGCTGGCGCCGATGGATGTCGTCGCGGGCAGCCGTCTGGTGGCGGCAGTCAGCCGCGCGGGAGGCTTCGGCATTCTGGGCGGCGGCTATGGCGAGCGGGCGTGGCTGGAGCGGGAGACCGCAAAGCTCTCCGGTCTGCGTGCGCCGTTCGGGATCGGCTTCATCACCTGGAGCCTCGCCAAGCGGCCCGAGCTGCTCGACATCGCGCTCGCCGCAAAGCCGTCTGCGATCATGCTGTCCTTCGGCGATCCCGCGCCGTTCGCACCGAAGATCAGATCCGTGGGCGCGCGCCTGATCTGCCAGGTGCAGGACGAGGCGATGGCGCGGCAGGCGCTCGACGCCGGCGCCGATATCCTGATCGCGCAGGGCACGGAGGCGGGCGGTCACGGCGCGTCACGGACCAGCATCGATCTCGTGCCTGCCATCGTCGATCTCGCGGCGGGCCGTGTGCCTGTGGTGGCGGCCGGCGGCATCGCGGACGGGCGGGGTCTCGCCGCCATGATGATGCTGGGCGCGAGCGGCGTGCTGCTCGGCACGCGCTTCTATGCGAGCCAGGAGGCCGACGGCGCGGGGGAGGCCAAGCGGCGCATCTGCGCGGCGAGCAGCGGCTCGACCGTGCGCGGCATCATCTTCGACCTGTCGCGCAACAATGTCTGGCCGGCGCCCTTCACGGGAAGGTGTCTGCTCAACGACCACGCCAGGCGCTGGATCGGCCGCGAGGTCGAGATGATGCAGAATGTCGCCATGGTTGCGGCTGAGTATGCGGCGGCAAAGGCGGCCGGCAATTTCGACGTCGCCGCCGTGATCGCGGGCGAGGCGGTCGGCCTGATCCATGATATTCCGCCGGCGGCCGAGATCGTCGAGCGTATTGCGATTGAGGCGGAGCACCTGCTTGCCGGCCGGCGCAACTCCGTCACGTCCGTCGCCTGAACCATGAGAGACACACCATGTGGCCTGACCGTCGACTGATCGATCTCTTCAAGACCGAATTCCCGATCGTGCTGGCGCCGATGGCCGGCGTGATGGATGCGGAGCTGGTGATCGCCGCCGCGCAAGGCGGGGCGCTGGGCTCGCTGCCCTGCGCGATGCTGTCGGCGGAGAAGGCGCGGGAGCAGGTCAACATCATTCGCCAGCGCGTGAAGGCGCCCGTGAACATGAACTTCTTCTGCCATACGCCGATCGATCTCACGGCTGAGGCCGAAGTGCGCTGGAAGCAGCGGCTCGCCGGTTACTACCGGGAGCATGGCCTCGATCCGGCGGCACCCATCAATGCCGCGAACCGGGCTCCGTTCGATGCGGCCTTTTGCGAAGTCGTCGAGGAGCTGAAGCCGGAAGTCGTCAGCTTCCATTTCGGCCTGCCGGAGCAGGCGCTGCTCAAGCGTGTCAAGGCCGCCGGCTGCCTCGTCATCTCGTCCGCCACGACGGTGAAGGAAGCCGTCTGGCTCGAGCGGCACGGCGCCGACGCCGTGATCGCGCAAGGCGCCGAGGCCGGCGGCCATCGCGGCATGTTCCTGACCGACAAGATCGCCGAGCAGCCCGGCACCTTCGCGCTGGTGCCGCAGGTCGCCGATGCCGTGAAGGTGCCGGTCATCGCAGCGGGTGGCATCGCCGACGGGCGCGGCATCGCCGCCGCCTTCGCGCTCGGCGCCTCCGGCGTGCAGATCGGCAGCGCCTATCTGCGTTGCCCGGAATCCAAGGTGAGTGCGGCGGGCCGCGCTGCGCTGGCCGAGGGGCGGGACGATTCCACCGTCATCACCAATGTCATGACCGGCCGGCCGGCGCGCGGGGTGCAGAACCGCCTGATGCGCGAGGCCGGGCCGATCTCGCCGGATGCACCGCCGTTTCCCCATGCGGCGACCGCGCTGGGGCCGCTCAAGGCCGCCGCCGAAAAGCAGGGCAGGGTGGATTTCACCAATCTCTGGGCCGGCCAGGCCATCGCCCTCGGCCGTGAGCTCCCTGCCGCCGAATTGACCCGGGATCTGGCCAAATCAGCCCTGGCCCGCATGAAGGCGCTCGCTGGATAGGCGGGAAGCCCCGGTTGCGGCGCAAAACCGGCCTCTGCTATACGGCACATAGGTTTTGCCGTGAGAGGCCTTATATAATGTCCGTCGACGCCGCTACCGTCCGCCGCATCGCGCATCTGGCGCGCATCGCGGTTTCCGAGGGCGAGGTTCCGCATCTGCAGGGCGAGCTCAACGCCATGCTCGCCTTCGTCGAGCAGCTCTCGGAGGTCAATGTCGAGGGCGTGGAGGCCATGACCTCGGTCACCCCGATGCAGATGAAGAAGCGGCAGGACGTGGTCAATGACGGCGAGATCGCGGACGATATCGTTGCCAACGCGCCCGCGACCGAAGGCCACTTCTTCCTGGTGCCGAAGGTCGTCGAGTAATTTTTAGGACGTGGTCCGATGTGCCTGCTTTGCGACGATGAGAAGGCCTACCAGGCCTATATGAACTATCTCGACAAGATGGAGCGGCAGGGCAAGGCTGCCGACCCCAATGTCGCCGTCAATGCCGTGCTCGACGAGATCGAGGCGGCTGCGAAAGCGGCCGCCAAGAAAGACGACCCGGCCAACGACAAGACCCTGTCTCCATTCTTCTGCAGCCCGATCAATAAATGACTGATTTGACATCGCTGACGCTCGCCGAGGCCCGCAAGGGTCTCGCGGCCAAGACTTTCACGTCACTCGAGCTGACCGACGCGCATCTGTCCGCGATCGAAGCCGCGCGCGTGCTCAATGCCTTCGTGATGGAGACGCCGGACCGCGCGCGCGATATGGCGCGCGAGGCGGACGGCAAGATCGCCAAGGGTGACGCCGGCCCGCTCGCTGGCATCCCGCTCGGCATCAAGGACCTGTTCGCGACCAAGGGCGTGCGCACCACGGCCTGCTCGAAGATCCTCGGCAATTTCGTGCCGACCTACGAGTCCACCGTGACCTCGCAGCTCTGGCGCGACGGCGCGGTGATGCTCGGCAAGCTCAACAATGACGAGTTCGCGATGGGCTCGGCGAACGAGACCTCGTGCTTCGGTCCCGTCGGCAATCCCTGGCGGCGTGAAGGCTCCAACACCACGCTGGTGCCGGGCGGCTCGTCCGGCGGCTCGGCCTCGGCCGTGGCGGCGCTGCTGTGCATGGGCGCGACCGCGACCGACACCGGCGGCTCGATCCGTCAGCCGGCGGCGTTCACCGCGACCGTCGGCATCAAGCCGACCTATGGCCGCTGCTCGCGCTGGGGCATCGTCGCCTTTGCCTCCTCGCTCGACCAGGCAGGTCCGATCGCGCGCAGCGTGCGCGACAGCGCGATGCTGCTGCGCTCGATGGCCGGCCACGATCCGAAGGACACGACGTCCGTCGATATTCCCGTGCCGGACTATGAGGCCGCAATCGGCAAGTCCGTGAAGGGCATCAGGATCGGCATCCCCAAGGAGTACCGTCTCGACGGCATGCCGGCCGAGATCGAGAAGCTGTGGAGCGAGGGCGCGGCGTGGCTCAAGGCCGCCGGCGCCGAGCTCGTCGAGGTGTCGCTGCCGCACACGAAGTACGCGCTGCCGGCCTATTACATCGTGGCGCCGGCGGAGGCGTCCTCCAACCTCGCGCGCTATGACGGCGTGCGCTACGGCCTGCGCGAGCAGGGCAAGAACATCGTCGAGCTGTACGAGAACACCCGCGCCGAAGGTTTTGGCGCGGAAGTGCGCCGCCGCGTCATGATCGGCACCTATGTGCTCTCGGCCGGCTATTACGATGCCTATTATCTGCGCGCCCAGAAGGTCCGCACGCTGATCAAGAAGGATTTCGAGGATTGCTTCGCCAAGGGCGTCAACGCGATCCTGACGCCTGCGACGCCGTCGGCGGCCTTCGGCATCGGCGAGAAGGGCGGCGCCGACCCGGTCGAGATGTATCTCAACGACATCTTCACGGTGACGGTGAACATGGCGGGGCTGCCCGGCATCGCCGTGCCCGCCGGCAAGGACGCACAGGGCCTGCCGCTCGGCCTGCAACTGATCGGCCGTCCCTTCGACGAGGAGACGCTGTTCTCGCTCGGCGAAGTGATCGAGCAGGCCGCCGGCCGCTTCACGCCCGCGAGGTGGTGGTGAATGTCGCAGCGTTCATCGCGAGCCTCGACGGCGCGGCGCCGGCGCCGGACCTGAACGCGCCGCTCACAGGTCTCTGGTGGGCCGCCAAGGGCGACTGGGACCGGGCGCACAAGATCGTTCAGGATGAGAGCAGCCGCGAGGCGGCCTGGGTGCACGCCTATCTGCACCGCGTCGAAGGCGATCTCGGCAATGCCGGCTACTGGTATCGCCAGGCCGGACAGGTCGCGGCAAAGGATTCATTGGAAGCGGCGTGGCAGCGGATCGCTGTCACGCTGCTCGGGAGCAAGACATGAGCACGGCCACGCACAAGCTTCTCAAAGGTTTCACCGGCGACTGGGAAGTCGTGATCGGCATGGAAATCCATGCCCAGGTGACGTCAAACTCGAAGCTGTTTTCGGGTGCGTCGACCGCATTCGGCGGCGAGCCGAACAGCCACGTGTCGCTGGTCGACGCCGCGATGCCGGGCATGCTTCCTGTCATCAACGAGGAATGCGTCAGGCAGGCTGTCCGGACTGGGCTCGGCCTCAACGCCAAGATCAATCTGCGTTCGGTGTTCGACCGGAAAAACTATTTCTATCCGGACCTGCCGCAGGGCTACCAGATCAGCCAGTACAAGTCGCCGATAGTGGGCGAAGGTGAGGTGCTGGTCGAGCTCGACGGCGGTCGCAGTGTCACCGTCGGCATCGAGCGCCTGCATATCGAGCAGGATCCCGGCAAAATGCTGCACGACCAGTCGCCGTCGCTGTCCCTCATCGACTTCAACCGCTGTGGCGTGGCGCTGATGGAGATTGTCTCAAAACCGGACATCCGCGACGCCGAGCAGGCCAAGGCCTATGTCACCAAGCTGCGCTCGATCATGCGCTACCTCGGCACCTGTGACGGCGACATGGAGAAGGGAAATCTGCGCGCCGACGTCAACGTCTCCGTGCGCAAGCCCGGCGGGCCGCTCGGCACCCGCTGCGAAATCAAGAACATGAACTCGATCAACTTCATCGGCCAGGCGATCGAGTATGAAGCGCGGCGCCAGATCGAGATCCTCGAGGACGGTGGGCAGATCGAGCAAGAGACGCGCCGGTTCGACCCCGACAAGGGCGAGACGCGGTCGATGCGGTCGAAGGAAGAGGCGCACGACTACCGCTACTTCCCCGATCCCGACCTGCTGCCGCTAGAGTTCAGCCAGGAGTTCGTCGACGAGCTGAAGGCGAAGCTGCCCGAGCTGCCGGACCAGAAGAAGACGCGCTTCGTCGCCGATTTCGGCCTGTCAGCTTACGACGCGAGCGTGCTGGTCGCCGAGCGCGAGAGCGCGGTGTTCTACGAGACCGTGCTCGACAAGCTCGGCGACCGCGCGCGCGACGGCAAGATGGCGGCGAACTGGGTAATCAACGAGCTGTTCGGCCGTCTCAACAAGGAAGGCCGGGATATTACGGGCTCTCCCGTCACCGCCGAGCAGCTGGCTGCGATCATCGATCTGATCGGCGAGGGCACGATCTCCGGCAAGATCGCCAAGGATCTGTTCGAGATCGTCTGGCAGGAGGGCGGCGATCCCCGCGCACTGGTCGAAAGCCGCGGCATGAAGCAGGTCACCGACCTCTCGGCGATCGAGAAGGTGGTCGACGACATCATCGCGGCCAATCCCGACAAGGCCGCGCAGGTCAAGGACAAGCCGCAGTCGCTCGGCTGGTTCGTCGGCCAGGTGATGAAGGCGTCAGGCGGCAAGGCCAACCCGCAAAGCGTCAACGAGCTGCTCAAGTCCAAGCTCGGCATCTAGCCTCACGCGTTCGGACGAGGTGACGGACATGTTTCGTCACCTCGCTATGGGTTCGCGATGCGACGCTCGCGCGCGTCCTCGGCGGCAATCTTCATCCCGACGACTGCGATGCGGCGACCGAATCGCCGTCACGCGATTCGCGCAAAACGGCGGCTTGCACGGGCTCCGACGAGCGCTCGCGCCGTTAAGCATGAAAATATTTTCGTTGCCAAAAACTGCGACTCAGAGTCCGCGAAACGCCTTCGCGGGGCGATCCTGCGCGTCGCGACGCGCGTCATCGCGTCGATCACGCGCAATGCGTGAGTGCAGGAAAATACTTTCTGCATAGTGTTTTCTTGCAATCATTACTCTCGCAAACATCGATGATGCGCCCACTCTCCGCGATCGGACGAACACGTCATGCAGTGTGCTTGCATCGCGCTCGCCAAGCGCACGCGCCTTGCTGCGTCAACACTTCTTTAAGCGAGAAGCTGTTTTTTTCGTCGTGTTGGTGTATTCGGGATGAGTGTGCATTCGATCCCCGACTGCATGCAGCGATTAAAGCCATCTCACACATCGGAGGGCAACATGGCCAAGAAAGCGAAGAAGGCGAAGAAGGCGAAGAGCGCAGTGAAGAAGACTGCGAAGAAGACCCGCAAGGTCGCGAAGAAGAAGAAGTAACTTCGACTTCTGAAGTTGCCGGCTCCCAGAGAGCCGGCACGTCATCAGCGCCTCCCAGAGGTTCTGGTCGACGATAGAGGGTGTCGGCGAGACATCAGGTCAACGGTCGGATCGCTCTTTTCGCGGTCCGGCAGAAGAAACGAGTTTTCTTCGTTCGGTGCGGTGCCGGTTCTCCGGTTCTGCAATTTCACAAGCGGCCTTCGGGTCAACGTGAAATCTGGTCCTGACGTGTTCGCCGACGCCCTCGTTCTCTGAGGCCGGGGTATTGCCGGCATTCCCTTTCCATACATTGCTGATCTGGTCGTGGCGTGACCGCGCTGCCGCTGAGCGCTGCCTCGGGGCAGGCGAGGGCTACGGCTTTGTCGTTGCGCGACGTCCGTGCGCCGTTTTCCCTATTTGCAGTGCCATCGCCCGGCGGCGACCCGGTGCGTCGCGGCTTCTCGATGGATGGGGCGCCCGCCTGCCGCCTTCGCGGAAGCTTCGGCGTTCCAGGACCGCAAGCCCCGGCAGTGCCTTGGCGTAGCCGGGTCATGGGTGACGACAGGAAGTGGCGGAGTGTACGCCACAGCGCCCCGCCACCGCGCGCGATGGTTATCGTTGTCCGAAAATCGCAGGGTAAACCGAATCTGACGAATCGCAGAAGTGCCCGTCAAATGGGGACTTTTGGCATTCCGTGCGCGGCCGCGGCCAAGGCGCGTTTACGTCTGCTTCATCGCGATACTTAAACTGCCATTCAAATTTGCCCGCCATCATCGCTTCCAACAAGCCGGCAAACGGCCTGGGCAAGAAGACTTGGGGAAGAGTTGAGCAGCGCATGATCCCAGAAGGGATCACGCAAATCAGAGTTGGACGGGAGCCGCGCTCGGGGGAACGAGGCGGCATAAGAAAACAGGGGATGCGTTATGTTTCAGGGTACTTTCGATCTGGAGACCGCAACGCCGATCGACGCGAGCGCGCTGTCGGACGTGCTGTTCGAGCGCGGGATCTATTGGGCGAGCGGCCGCGCCGGCCTCGTCGATCTCGTCGCCGCGCACAAATGGTTCAACCTCGCCGCCCTGAAGGGCCGCAAGGACGCCGTGGCGCTGCGCCAGGAAGTTGCCGGACAGATGTCGGACGCCGAGATCTCGGCCGCACAGCGCGACGCGAGGGCGTGGGTTTCCACCCACTAGAGCCATTTCTGTTCCGATGGCATCGGAACAGGGCTCTGGTGTCTTGTTCTGAGATGTTTTCCCGACGCGAACCGGTATCCGCTTCGCTTGAAAACGCTTCGAGCTGAGGATCGCAGCCGGCCCCGTGTTTCCACGGGCGTGCCTGGTTGCGCTGAATCAAGTTCCTTCGTCGTGACGCCGCCTAGACCCGCGCGGCATGAGCGCTGCCGACACGAATGGACAATGGCTGCCGATTCAGATCGCGCCCGACGATTGCGATCTGGAACTCGGACGGCCGCACAAGACGGGCATCGTGCCCTGGACCTTTCCATGCCGGCGCAGGTCCGGCGTCTGGTTCAACGTCTGGGCCGACGAGCCGGTGCTGATTTCGCCCTCGCATTGGCGAATCTGGCGGTCCGGCCGCTAGGTGCGGACACACATAATATAGGGAGAGCGAGAATCGGGCTGAGCTCAGCCGCGCGGATCCCTGCACCAAGCTCTCTCCGGCGCGGCGATCGCTTTCAGGTGAGAGAACGGCAGGCCTTGATTCTGCTGCTGGGTGGCGGAGAGGGAGGGATTCGAACCCTCGATACAGCTTGAGACCGTATGACGCTTTAGCAAAGCGTTGCCTTCAGCCACTCGGCCACCTCTCCGGTGCGAGCCTTATGCCTCTAATTACTTGGGCCGGTCAATTTGTAAGCGCGTGTTTGCGCTCGAATATTCCCAGCGATCTTCGAAACGAAGCAGCTTGGGGGCTCGGGGGGCGAACCGACACGGCATCCGAATCGTCTGGTGCCCTGTAGCAGGGAAGTCCATTCTCGGATGATTGGAGCCATTCTGGCTCAAGTGACTGAAATAACTTGTGAATTTATTCTTTATGCGTGCCGGCAGCCCGACTGGGGTCTCGCCGTTTCCGCCAGAACATAAATGACGTGCGTTCGCAGCCTTCGATAAGCCTCTGTAAATACGTGATTTTCTGCGTGCAGCTGTTCGGCCCGGGCCAGCACGCGGTCCGCCCCAGCCCATCAATCTCCAGCATGATGCGCCTGCCGGCCCACGCGCGCCCGTCCTCTTGCGCTAGATCAACCTCTCCATCGCAAGGACCCCCAAGACTTCGGTTCCGTTTAGACGGGAGCTGGACATGTGTAGCGATAATCGTCGTCTCGCCACCGGAGCAATCCCGGCCACCCAGCCCTGGGCGCCGATGAAGCTGCCGACGCTTCGGACCGCTTTCTGCCTGTTGGCGGTATTTGCACCATCATTCGAATTGCTGCCCGCCAGTGCCCAGCAAGCTCAACAGCCAGCCGCCGCCTCCGTCGGCGTAATCGTCGCCGAGCGCAAGCCGGTAAAACGAACGATCGATCTGGTCGGTCGCATCGAAGCGATCGAGCGAGTGGAAGTGCGGGCGCGGATCACGGGATATCTTGAAAAGGTCTCGTTCCAGGAAGGCGCTCTGGTCAAGGCAGGAGCGCCGCTTTACTCAATCGAAAAAGGGCTGTTCGAGGCCGCAGTAGATCAGGCCCAAGGCGTGCTGAATAAAGACAAGGCAGCGAAGACCCTGAGCGAGGTGCAGCTGCAGCGTGCCGAGGAATTGCTGGCAAAGCAGGCGGGCACGCAGGTGGCCCGTGACCAGGCGCTGGCTGCGGACCAGGCGGCCGCAGGTGCGCTGCTCGTGGACGAGGCCAATCTGAAAACTGCGCAAATCAATCTGGATTATACGGAAATTACGTCGCCGATCGCCGGCAAGATCGGCAAGACGAATATCACCAAAGGCAACGTGGTAAGCCCACAGACCGGCATCTTGACGACCATCGTAAGCCAAGATCCGATCTATGTTTCCTTCCCGGTCAGCGTCAGGGAATTTCTTGCAGCGCAAAAGGAAGGCCGCGACGTCGATGTCGTCGGCATCAAGGCCTATGTGTTCTTCTCCGACGGCACTGCCTACAGCCAGCCGGGTAAGATCAATTTCGTCAATGTGATCGTCGACCGCGGCACGGATACGATTCTTGCACGCGCATCATTTCCCAATCCCGACGGCGTGCTCGTGGATGGTCAGCTCGTCAGAGTTGGGCTGGAAAGCGGCTCCGCCCAGGAAAGGCTCCTCATCCCGCAAGCGGCGCTGATTTCGGATCAGGAGGGCATCTATGTCTTGATCGTGGAGGACGGGAAAGCAGCGGTCCGACGTGTCAAACTCGGCGGGACCAGCGGCACGGGTGTGATCGTGGAGGAGGGCCTGACGGGCGGCGAGCAGGTCATCGTGGAGGGAATTCAGGGGATTCGCGGCGGCAGTCCCGTACACGCTCAGCCAGCCTCCACCAGCCGGAGCTGAGCCATGCTGTCTGCGATTTTCGTCGACCGCCCGCGGCTTGCAATCGTCATTGCAATCGTGACGACCATCGCCGGCGCAATCTCGTTTGTCGCCATGCCGGTGGCACAATATCCGGACATCGTGCCGCCTCAGGTCTCGGTGACCACCCAATATCCCGGGGCCAGCGGCGCCATTGTAGACGCCACCGTCGCGCAGCCGATCGAGGCGCAGGTGGTTGGCGTCGACAAAATGATCTACATGAAAAGCACCAGCGGCGACGACGGAAGCTACACGCTGACCGCCTCCTTCGAGCTCGGCACCAATCCTGACATCAATACCGTCAACATCAACAATCGCGTGCAGACCGCGCTGTCGTCGCTGCCGTCGGAGGTCCAGAAGCAGGGTATCAGCGTCAAGAAGAAATCGACGGCCATTCTCGCGGTCGTGACCCTGTACTCGCCCAAGCATACGCACGATCCGCTGTTTCTATCGAATTATGCCACCATCAACCTTCTCGATCAGATCAAGAGCACGAACGGCGTCGGGGATGCCTATCTTTTTGCGCCCCAGGACTACGCCATGCGTGCATGGGTCAAGACCGATCGACTGACCGGCCTCGACCTGACGACCGCCGATATCATCAACGCCGTCCAGTCGCAAAACGTGCAGGCAGCCGTAGGCCGGATCGGGGCGCGTCCGATCTTCAATGATCAGCAATTGCAGCTGAACATTCAAACGAAGGGCCGCCTCGCTTCCGTCTCCGACTTCGAGAATATCGTCGTCCGCACCAATCCGGATGGATCGGTCCTGAGGCTTCGCGACGTGGCCCAGGTCGAACTCGGCGCCGCCAACCTCGACCGCGATACCAGGTTCAACGGACAGAACGCGGCGGCAATTGTCGTTTATCAAACGCCGGGCGGCAACGCGATCGACACGGTCGCGGCAGTTCGAAAGAAGCTTGCAGAGCTCGAGAAGCGCTTTCCCGAAGACCTGTCGTGGAAGGTGACCTACGATCCAACGATCTTCGTCACCGATACCCTGCACGAGGTCAAAAAGACCCTGGTCGAGGCGTTCATTCTCGTCGTCATCGTGGTGTTCCTGTTTCTGGGCAGCGTTCGAGCGACGCTGATTCCGACATTGGCGGTTCCGGTCAGCCTCATCGGCGCGTTCATTGCGCTGAACGCCGTGGGATACTCGGCAAACACCGTCTCGCTGCTCGCCATCGTGCTTGCCATCGGAATTGTGGTCGACGATGCGATCGTCGTCGTCGAAAACGTCGAACGCGTCATGGAGGAGCGGCCTGAACTGTCGCCCGCGGATGCGACCAAGCAGGCGATGCGGGAGATTACGGCGCCGATCATTGCGATCACTCTCGTCCTTCTATCGGTGTTTGTTCCCATCGCGTTCATACCGGGGATTTCCGGCGAGCTGTTTCGCCAGTTCGCGGTGACGGTTGCGGTATCCATGCTGCTGTCCGCGATCAATGCGCTCACGCTGTCGCCAGCGCTTTGCGCCGTATTTCTGCGACCTCATCATGGTCCCAGACGCGGGCTCATCGGATGGACGATGCGAACGATCGACCGCGTCCGGGACGGATACGGAGCCATCGTCGCGCGTCTCGTCCATTTTTCGATAGTCGGAATTGCCATGGTCGCCGTCGCCGGCGCCGCTACCTTTGGCATTGCCAGGCAAACTCCGACGGGATTTGTCCCCGAAGATGATCAGGGCGCCATTTTTATCATTGCCCAGTTGCCCGGCGGCGCCTCGGTCGGGCGCACCTCAGAAGTTCTGCGTCGGGCCGAAGACATCATCAAACAG
The DNA here is from genome assembly GCF_054062495.1 of Bradyrhizobium sp. USDA 3311. NCBI lineage: Bacteria > Pseudomonadati > Pseudomonadota > Alphaproteobacteria > Hyphomicrobiales > Nitrobacteraceae > Bradyrhizobium > Bradyrhizobium sp. USDA 3311. The sequence continues at coordinate 5,365,490 of NZ_JBSSFI010000001.1, forward strand.
GATCCGGCCGTTGAAGACTATACCAGCATCATCGGCCTGAATTTCATCGACAGCTACTCGCAAGCGAACGCCGGTTTCATGGTGGTCACCTTCAAGCCTTTCGAGGAGCGCAAGAAAGGCGAGCTTGGCGCGCGCGAGACCATCGCGCGGTTGCGAGGGAAGCTTCGTGCCATCGAAGGAGGCGTCGTCGTGCCGTTGGCCCCGCCGCCGATCGTAGGCCTCGGCACCGGAGGCGGCTTCACCTATGTCCTCGAAGACCTGCGAGGTGGCGATCCGGCAGCCCTCGCGCAGGCTCTTCGCGGCCTCGTCGTGGCGGCCAACGCGGAGCCGCGCTTGAGGGGAGTGTTCAGCACATTCTCCGCTGACAATCCTTCGATCTTTCTGGAGATCGATCGCGACAAGGTCCAGATTCTCGGCGTGCAGCTCAAGGACGTGTTTCAGGCCTTGCAGGCGTCGCTTGGCGGCTATTTCATCAACAACATGAACCTTTACGGCCGCACTTGGCAGGTCCAGGTTCAGGCAGACGCCGCCGACCGTTCGACCATCACGGACATTTACCGCATCAATGTCCGTAATGCGGAAGGACAGATGATCCCGCTGCGCAGCCTCGTCGAAACGCGCGTTGCGCTTGGGCCGCCTGCAATCATTCGCTACAACAATCTTCGCGCAGTGACAATTCAGGGCACGCCGGCGTCTGGCGTGTCGTCCGGCCAAGCGTTGAAGGTGTTTGAGGACGTTGCTGCCAGGACACTGCCACAAGGTTACGCCGGCGAGTGGACGGACACAGCGTTCCAGGAAAAGCGCGCCGAAGGAAAGACCGGCATCATCCTCGGCTTCGCTGTGTTGTTCGCCTATCTCTTCCTGGTCGCACTCTATGAAAGCTGGACCATCCCGGTCCCGGTCTTGTTGTCGGTTACGATAGCGGTTTTGGGTTCGTTCAGCGCAATCCTGCTCAGCGGCCTGACACTCGATCTCTACGGGCAGATCGGGATGGTCGTGCTGATCGGACTGGCCGCCAAGAACGGCATTTTGATCGTCGAGTTCGCGAAGGAGAAGCGCGAGCATGGCATACCGCTGCTCGAGGCAGCCGCGGAAGGAGCACGCTTGCGCTTCCGCCCGGTGATGATGACGTCGTTTGCCTTCATCCTCGGTCTCTATCCGCTCGTGGTCGCATCAGGCGCCTCGGAGCTTGCACGACGCGGCGTAGGCACCCCGGTTTTCGGCGGTATGATTCTGGCCTCGTTCGTGGGCATCTTCGCGATCCCTCCGCTTTACGTCATGTTCCAGGCCATCCGAGAGCGATTGCGGCCGGGCGCAAAGAAGAAGCCCGAAGCTTTGCCAGCCAACGAGATTTCAACGGACAATGTCGCGGCCGAATGAGGTCGCTTCCACGATGGAGCTCTTTTCATGATCAATATTCGCAACATTCAGGTCCTTACTGTCGCGATCGTGATGGCCTCCAGCCCGGCATCGGCCATAGAACTCACCGGAGCATGGGCGAGCGAAGCCGACATGTGCAGTCAGGTATTCAGCAAGCGAGGCAGTCACGTCGCCTTCACCGAGATGTCGGAGTTGTACGGCTCGGGCTTCATCATCGAGGGCAACAGCATACGAGGAAAGTCGGCCAACTGCACGATCAAGTCCAAAAAGGAAAACGCAGGCAGCGTCGAGATTTCGGCTGCATGCGCAACCTCGATCATGAATCAGGACATGAAATTCGTCCTGAAAGTTATTGACGACAACAATATCAGCCGCTCCTTTCCCGACATTTCCGACATGAGCGTTAAATTTACCAGGTGTGCAATGTAGATCGCGCCAGGTTCATGCGAACCGGCTGATCGTTTGCCGGTGGCAATCCCCTTGTTGCTCGCGTCTTACTGCAGAGCTTGAGCATAGAAGTGGCGAGGGCACGTTGCGCAAGGTTGTCGGGGACATTGCACCAAAGGTCATTTCTCGAGACGAGATAGCTGCGAAGATGTCTTTGGGTCGCGCCGACAAGAGAGGTGCGATGCGATCTCAGGGCTCGCACCGAAGTGTGTTCGATATCTGATCCAGCGCCATTGCTGTGCTCGACAGACGATGCCGCGCGACGGTTTGCTGTGCGTGTCGGTCCGCTTGGCGCGGGAGTATTGCGCTACCACAGCCGGCGCCGTTTTGTTGATGCGCAGAGATTAATCCGAGTGTTGATCCAAATCAAAGTGCTGGTGTCGTACGCGCTCAGCGTGTGTTGAATCCGCTCCCGGGGACAGGAGAAGGAAGTATGCACCGCGTGTTTCGGGCGATCTGCAATCGCCTCGTTGCTTCAGCCGGCCTCGTCGCGATTTGGTTCTGCCTTGCGCAGCCGGCAACAGCCCAGGAGCTTCTGCTGCCTGCGTCGCGAGATGAAATCGCCGACCGCGAGCGTCTGTCCTCGTGGACATTGGACAAGTTTCCCGCTCAGCCGTTCATGAAGGAAATCTACTGGGACCGCCGAGCTCAGGAGTTGCCGGCGTTCTTCCGCGATTCACTCGTACAATACGTCGCGCGAACCTATTACATGAACCGCGACAATTTCGACGGAACCAAGTCGCAAGCTTATGCCGCAGGCGGCTGGCTTGCGGTCCGAACCGGCCTGATTGGCGACCTGTTCGGCATTCACGCCGCCTTCTACGGATCGGAGAGGCTTTTTGGTCCTCTCGATCAAGACGGTACGAAGCTGTTGGCGCCGGGCCAGAACAACATCAATACTTTGGGTCAGATCTATGGACGCATCCAACTCGGCGACCAGGAAATCCGTGGCGGACGGCAGTTGGTCGATACGCCATTGATCAATCCTCAAGACAATCGGATGGTACCGAACACGTTCGAGGCCGCGACGCTTGTATCGTTGCCAGACAAGGATCGCTTCTACGACTACGCCCTCGGTTACATCTGGAATATCAAGCCGCGCGATTCAAACGATTTCATTCCGATGTCGAATGCGCTGGCCGGAACCGGCACGGAGGGCACGCCATTTGGGATGTTCAGGCTCCGCCCGATTCCTGGCCTCGTGTTGACGGCTATGGATTACAACGTCCAGAACTTCATCAATTCCGGCTTCGGTCAGGCGGAGTATGACTTCAGGCAGCCAAAGGGGATGCCCAACTTCATCTTGGGCGGCAATGTCATCGCGCAGACGAGCGTAGGCGACAACCTGCTGGCGGGCAGTCCCTTCGAGACCTACCAGGCTTCTGCGAAGGCACAGATGGCGTATGCCGGCTGGACGCTCTTCATCGCGGGGTCTGCGACAGGGAACCAATCCAAGATCTATTCGCCTTTCGGGACCAAACCGAACTATACGGACATGCAGCAAGTGTCCTTTGACAACGCCGGCGAGAAGGCGATCGGCGGCAGCGCCGCTTACGACTTCGCGGCCTTTGGGCTCCCCGGACTGAGCACCGGTGCCTGGTACAGCCAGGGTTGGGGAGCCCTGAATCCGGTGACGAATGTCGCGATTCCCGACCGTCGAGAACTGGATGTATGGCTGCAGTATCGGCCGACCGAGGGGCCGCTGAAAGGCCTGCGACTGAAGACCCAATACTCAAACGTTTGGCAACAGGGGAACGTGCGCCCGACGCAGCAAGAATTCCGCTTGATCGCCGATTACACGGTGCTTTTCAGGCCGGAACCGTCGGTGTCGAAGCACTAGGGCAATCACCTTCTTCCCAACCCGGATCAGGCGTGGTGCCACTGGACAGGCTCGCATTGCCCCGATGCGGAACGATTTAGGCGGAGCTTTGATGACGGGCGCGATCGCTGCCGGGCTCGTCGCACCGGTTTTGCATCGTCAAGGAGGCTGAGTACCCTCCCGCCCGAGCCCGAAAATCGCAAGTCATCGAAAACGCTTAGTGATGCGACTTGGGGCGCGGGGCCACGGTGTGCAGCACCTGACTGCTTCGAGGGCGATCGGTCTAGCCGCAACTCATCTCTATCGAAGAAAATGCCATGCCCTCTTGGTGCCGACGCCTTCCGAATGCGCTCGCGGAGGGGAGGCTGTGTCTTCCCGTTGAGTCTTCTTCTGATTCCACGATTCGAGGGCGCCGAAACCTCGTTGGAGACGAACTCCCTGTAGCGGTGCCTCATGTGGGGAACTTTGAAGGCAAATGGAACCGCTTAAAAAACATCAATGTAAACAATATGTTACGTGGGCGATCCGATCACATCTGCGTGTTATTTGTGCAACACCCGTCGGAAAACGCGCTTCATAGGCCCGTTCCGGAGCGTTCTGTTGTTGTGTGTGCAAGGACGTTCGGTAATTGTGACTGAGCGACGGAGGGGGGCATCCCGAGGTCGTCCCGTTTTAGGTGGTTCGCTTAAGTAGACCATCGATACGAGGATGCGTTGATTTCCAACGTCTTTTCGCGGGTAGCTCAAACGGCTTTGTACGAGGATTTGTACGAGGCTTCAACTTGGAGGTTTAACATGAAGTTTAAGGGCCTTTTGCTCGGTTCTGCGGCAGCGTTGCTCGCCGTCGGCGGGGCACAAGCGGCTGATCTTCCCGTAAAGGCCAAGGCGGTCGAATACGTGAAGATCTGCTCGCTCTACGGTGCCGGGTTCTACTACATCCCGGGCACTGACACCTGCATCAAGCTGGGTGGTTACCTGCGCGCTGAAGTCGCGCTGGGCACCAACTCGGACTTCACCCTGAACCAGAACGTCTCGACCCAGGGCGCCAACGGTGCACGCAACCGTCTGACGAACTACTACACGATGCGCGCTCGTGAAGACCTCAACATCGACACGCGCACCGCGACCGAGTACGGCGTCGTCCGCACCTTCTTCGACGGCGTGTTCTCCTGGACCACCGGCAACTATGTCGGCACCGGCAGCGCCACCGGTGGCACCGCCTACAGCGGTGCGCTCGCCATCAACACTCCCGTCGGTGCAGCTGCTCCGGCTCTCTTCGGCTCCGGCGGCGGTTCGGTGAACGGCACCGACGGCAACACCTCGGCCGGTTCGCTCGGCGTGTATTACGCCTTCATCCAGTTCGCCGGCTTCACCATGGGTAAGGCCGTGTCGCAGTTCGACGCGCCTTGGACCAACTATCCCGGCAACAACTTCGACGGTCTCGTCGGCGGCAGCGGCACGGTCACTGGTATCAACCAGTTCTCCTACACCGCTGACTTCGGTCAGGGCATCACGGCGGCGTTCTCGGCGGAAGATCCGACCTCCTACATGCAGGCTGGTAACGTCAACCTGACTGGCGCAACTGCGGCTGGCATTTTCGGCGGTGCTGTCGGCGCCAATGCCATCGGCGGCAGCAGGTCGCCGAACCTCGTCGGTATGGTTCGTGTCGACCAGGCTTGGGGTCTGTTCCAGGCGTCGGTCGCTGCGCACGACAACCACGTGGGTTACTACGGCCCCGCCGAAACGTTCGGCCACCCCGACGACAAGTGGGGTTGGGCGGTTCAGCTCGCTCTGTCGATCAAGAACATCCCGACCGGTGCGGGTGACGTGATCAACGTGTCGGCCGTCTACACCGACGGTGCGACCCGCTACAACTTCCAGAACCTCGCGGGCAGCACGTATGTGATGTACGGCAGCTCGGGCCTCGCCGGCGCCTACGGCAGCGTCGCCGCTGTCACCGCTCCGGACACCGTGTTCGTCTCGGGTGGCCAGCAGGAGACGATCAAGACCTGGGGCTTCCGCGGTGCTTACACGCACAACTGGGATCCCTACTGGAACACCGCGATCTACGGTGCCTACGCTCAGGCGCAGTTCGGCTCGGGGGCCAAGACCTTCCTCTGCGGCGCTGGTGGCCTGCTCACCGTCGGGCAACCTGGTCTTACGGGTTGTAACCCCGACTTCAATATCGGCCAGGTGGGTATCATCACCCGCTGGACGCCGGTCAAGAACCTGACGTTCTCGGCCGACTTGGCCTGGACCAACGTCGACCAGAAGTACGCAGGTACAATTGCGGCGGGGCTGGCCGCTGTTCCCGCCAAGCCGGCTGCGACCTACGAGGTCAAGGACCAGAACTCGCTCGTTCTGCTCCTCCGCGCTCAGCGCAACTGGTGATCTCGGTCTAACGACCTGACAGAGAGCCCCGGCGGGAAACCGCCGGGGCTTTTCTTTTGGTGCATGGCTTTGCGCCCCAGCAATGTCGGCCGAGCCGGCGCGTCGCTTCCGTGACCGGTCGCGTGCACGCCTCAGGTCGCGGCCGCTGCTCAAGCCGGACGACGGCGCATGTCCGGCGCTTGCCACCGATGCTCTCTGCAGCGACTCCCTGCGCTGTCTGCTTATGGCCCTGAAACGGGCCTTTGATCTGGATCAACCCGGAGGAGTGCCACCAGGCCGCTGATGCGATGGCCCCCGGGGGTCGTCATGTACCTGGCTAATACGAAATCGTTGTCTGGCTCCGGACAATCGTTCGAAGATCCAGCAGGTGAGGGGATGCTTTATGTGCCGGGCGGCACGTTTCGCATGGGCTCGGATCGGCATTATCCGGAGGAAGCGCCGGCCCATCTCGTTACCGTTGACGGATTCTGGATGGATCGCACGCCGGTCACTAACCGCCAATTCCGCAAATTCGTGAACGCGACCGGCTACGTCACTTTCGCCGAAATTACGCCTGATGCGAAGGACTATCCGGGCGCTCTGCCGCACATGCTCAAGGCCGGGTCACTGGTCTTCACGCCGCCTAAGCGAGCTGTAGACTTGCACAACTGGGGGCAATGGTGGACGTTCAAGTTCGGCGCCAACTGGCGCCGTCCCTATGGTCCGCGCAGCAACATCAGCGGGCTCGACGACCACCCGGTCGTCCACGTCGCCTACCGCGACGTCGAAGCCTATGCCAAATGGGCCGGCAAGGAATTGCCGACCGAGGCCGAATGGGAATTCGCCGCACGCGGCGGACTGGACGGCGCGGAATTCGCCTGGGGTGACGAGCTATTCCCCCGCGGAAGGCATATGGCAAACACCTGGCAGGGCAATTTCCCGCACCAGAATCTTGCGGCTGATGGCTTCGAACGCACTTCGCCCGTCACCGCATTCCCGGCCAACGGTTACGGCCTGCACGACATGATCGGCAATGTCTGGGAAAGGACGGCCGATTGGTATTCGCAGAAGCACGAAGCCGACGCCCTGAAAGTCTGCTGCATCCCGCAAAATCCTCGCGGCGGGCCCGAGGGCGCGAGCTACGATTCTTGTCAGCCGAACCTCAGGATTCCACGCAAGGTGCTTAAAGGCGGCTCGCATCTTTGCGCTCCCAGCTACTGCCGCCGCTATCGTCCGGCCGCGCGTCATGCCGAGCCGATCGACACCTCAGCAAGCCATGTCGGCTTCAGGTGCATCGCCAGGAAGAGGATCACGTCATGAGTAACGATCGGATTCCGGAAAAGCCTGAGATGAGCACGGGACCAATCGGCGGAGGATTGAAACGCCGCGATCTCTTGTTGAGTGGTAGTTCTCTCGTCGCCGCTTCGGCGCTCTCGGCCGTCGGATTGACGAGCCCTGCGCAAGCGCAGCAACCAGCTACGGCGCCGGCGCCCGCTACGCCCGGGCAACGGCCGAACATCGTCGTCATCATGGGTGACGATATCGGCATCTGGAATATCGGGGCCTACCACCGCGGGATGATGGCCGGGCGGACGCCAAACCTCGACAAGATCGCCGCCGAAGGCATGCTGTTCACCGATTACTACGCCGAGGCGAGTTGCACGGCGGGTCGCGCCAACTTCATCACCGGCGAACTGCCGATCCGCACCGGCATGACCACAGTCGGCCAGGCCGGCGCTCCCACCGGCTTGCCGGCGGAGGCCGTGACCATTGCCGCGGCGCTGAAAGGTATGGGCTACGCCACCGGCCAGTTCGGCAAGAACCACCTTGGCGACAAAAACGAGTTTCTGCCGACGGTGCATGGCTTCGACGAGTTCTTCGGCTACCTGTATCACCTCGACGCGATGGAAGATCCGGCCCACCCCGCTTATCCGCAGGAGCTGTTGAACACAGTCGGTCCGCGCAACATGGTTCACTCGTGGGCGACCAACGTGGACGACGCCACCGTGGATCCGCGCTGGGGCAAGGTCGGCAAGCAGAGGATCGAGGACGCCGGAACGCTCTATCCCAAGCGGATGGAAACCGTGGACGATGAAATCCGCGACTTCGCGCTCAATTTCATCGACAGGGCCAGGGCCGACAACAAGCCATTCTTCCTGTGGCTCAATCCGACCCGCATGCACATCGTTACGCACCTGTCGCCGAAGTACCAGGCGATGCGCAACTCCAAGAATGGTTGGTCCATCCATGAAGCCGGCATGGCGCAGCTCGACGACGACATTGGCATCGTGATGCAGAAGCTGAAGGATATGGGCGTCGATGACAACACCATCGTGGTATTCACGACCGACAACGGCACCGAGGTCTTCACCTGGCCCGATGGCGGACAGACGCCATTCGCGCAGAGCAAAGGCACGATCATGGAGGGCGGCTTCCGCGCGCCGGCGATGGTCCGCTGGCCGGGCAAGGTGCCGGCCGGCAAGGTCGAGAACGGCATCATGTCCGGACTGGACTGGTTCCCGACCTTCCTGGCCGCTGCCGGCAACCCCAACATCGTCGACGAGCTCAAAAAGGGTAAGCAGATCGGTGACCGCACCTACAAGTGCCATCTGGACGGCTACAACCAGCTGGACATGATCACTGGCAAGGGGCCGTCAAATCGGCACGAAATCTTTTATTTCGGCGAAAGCGAGCTGGGGGCCGTGCGCATCGACGACTACAAATATCGTTTTATCGACCAGCCCGGAGGCTGGCTGGGTGATAAAAGCAAGGTTGACGTGCCCTATTTGACCAACCTTCGCCTCGATCCTTTCGAGCGCACGGGCTGGCCCGATAGCGGGACCAAATACGGGGCGCAACAATACTTCGACTGGTTCAAATACGAATTCTGGCGCTTCGTGTTTGTTCAGCAGCAGGTGGAAAAGCTGGCGATGACGGCGATCGAGTTTCCGCCGATGCAGAGGGGTGCAAGCTTCAATCTAGACGCTGTGAAGGCCAAGATCGAAGCGGCGCGAGCGGCAATCGCCAAGTAGCGCAGCTTAAGGCGCCGCTATTCCACGCTGCCAGCGCCGCGGCGCAGGTCGGCCTCGATCTGCAACCGCGTGCCGCCGCCGAACCGGGCGCGGTAGACCTGAAGGTTCTCCATGATCCGCTGCACGTAATTGCGCGTCTCGGAGAACGGAATCAGCTCGACCCAGTCGACCGCGTCGACCTTGGGATCGCGCGGATCGCCGTAGCGGTCGACCCACTTCTTCACGCTGCCGCGGCCGGCATTGTAGGCGGCAAACGTCATGATGTAGGAGCCGCGATAATCCTCGAGCAGCCCACCGAGCTCGGCCGAGCCGAGCGTGGCGTTGTAGGCCGAATCGTTCTTCAGCCGCCCCAAATCGTAGGTCGCGCCATGCCGCTTGCAGACATAGCGCGCGGCATCCGGCGTCACCTGCATCAGCCCGTAGGCCTGCGCCGGCGAGACCACGGAGGGATTGAACGCGCTCTCCTGCCGCGCGATGGCGTAGACGATGCTGCGCTCGACCTCGGGGCCGATCGGCGTGAATTGCGGAATGCCGTTGACGGGATAGGCGTAGAAATCGAACGGAAGGCCGCGGTTGAGCGCGGCCTTGCCGACCAGCAGCATGCCGCGCGCATCGCTGTAGCGCTGGGTCAGCTCGCCGAGGCCGGTCAGCGCCTCGGGATCGCCGTTCTCGCCCATGTCGGCGAGCATGGGCACGGCCATCTCGCGCTCGTCGAGCTCGTAGAGCAGTTGCGCCGCGCGCACGATCTCCAGCCGTTCAGCGCCGCGCCCGCGCGGCTGGCTGTTGAGCTCGATCTGCGGCAGGCCGAGTTTTGCGCGTGCGAGCTGGCCGTAATAGCTCGTGGATTGTTCGGCAGCCCGCGCATAGGCGTTGCGCGCCTCCTGCTGGCGGCCCGCCGCTTCCGCCGCGCGGCCCTGCCAATAGCCGGCGCGCGCCAGCGTGGTCGGATTGACGCTGCCGACGCCGATGCGGGCAAAATGCTGGGTGGCGGTCGCCGGATCGTTGAGAAAGCGCAGCGCGATCCAGCCTGCCGTGAACTCCTGCTCGGTCTTGTAGATGTCGCGCGAGGGCAGCGCCGCGTCGCGCGCGATCAGATAGGCGCTGCGGAACTCCTCGGTGTCGATCATCTTGCGCGCGAGCAGGCGCCGCTCGATCCACCATTCGTCGAGATTGTAGAGCCGGTTCGGATCCTTCGGCGCCGACAGCATGAGCTGGGCGGCCTCGGCAAACTTCTCCTCGCGGCGCAGCAGCTGGATCTTGCTGAAGAGGAAACCGGGGTCATTGTGCAGCTCGCGCGGCACGGCCTCGAGCAGGGCACGCGTGTTCGGCGCCTTCTTGACCGAGGCGATGCGGGCCTTGGCCAGCGCGACATAGCCGGCGCCGAGGCGTTTTGCGGCGCGCAGCGCGGCCTCGTTTTCGCTGCCGTAGAGCAGGGTGTCCATCCGCGCCTTCTGATCGCCCGGCGTCAGCAGGGCGCCGAACTGGTCGAGCGCGTTGTTCTCGGTGTCCTCCGACATCGGATCGCTGCGCCAGGCCTCGCGCACCAGCCGCTCGGCATTGGCGCGGTCGCCGCGCGCCAGCATCGCCTTGGCGAGCGTGAAGCGGCCCTTCGCGGACACCGGGGATTCGTTCTCGAACCACGACCACGCAACTGAATCGTCGCGCCTGTCGTCCCACATCGCAGCCTCGAGGCGGCGGCGCAGGAAGGTCTGCGACGGCCAGCTCGGATTGGCGGAGAGGAAGGCGCGATAGCGCTCGACGGTCGCGCCATTGTCCTCGCTGCGCAGGATGATCCATTCCGCGAGCTTTCGCGCGACGGGATCCGAGATCGTGGCGGCGGCGTTGGTGGCGTCGCCCGCCTTGCGCTTGCGCACGAGTTCGATGACGCTCTCCAGCGTGTCCTTGTCGGCTTGCGACGTCGACGAGGTCGCAGCGATCGCGGCCGGCGTCACCGGCCTGCGAGGTGCCGCGTGCTGGCGGGTCGCGGGCGCCAGCACAGGAGCTGCGATCGGTTTGGCGGCCGGAGGGGCTGCGGGTCTGACGGTGGCCGTTGCGGCCGGCGCGGGTGCCGCTTTGGGGGGAGAGCCGGTGGCGGTCGGCTGCGATTTTGGCGCCGGCGCCGCTGCCGCAGGCTTGGGCTTGTTCTTGGCGGGTTCCTTGCCAGCGTCCTTGCCGGCATTCTGGGCTGGTTTCTTCGCGGCATCCTTGGCCGGGGCGCCAGCCGCCCCCTTGCTTGCGCCCTTCGCTGTGTCCTTGCCGGTTCCCTTGGTGGTTTCCTTAGCTGTTTCCTTGGCCGATCCTTTGCCGGATCCCTTCGCGGCGTCCTTGGCGGCTGGCTTCGCAGTGTCCTTGGCCCCTTCCGCAGGTGTCTCATTGGACTTGGCCCAGGCGGCGCAGCCGACAGACAGCCCTGCCATCAGGCACACGACCAGACCGGTGGATCGCCATGTGGCACGAGGAAATGAGGTCACGGCGTTTCGTCGCCCCGAATCAGTCAAGTGGCTCAAGATCTAGCTGAATTTGATTGAATATGCGGACAAAATACCAACAGCCGCTTACCTCGGGCGGGTTTGCACCATCACCGCGGCAAAATCGCGGCCTAAACGGTGCGTCGCACGGGAGCGGCCCTTTTACCGGCGGGATAGACCCGATATGAATGGGGCTTGCTCTCAAAACTCGCCGCGTACGGAGGAAGTCCATGGCAGCCAAGACGAAATTCCGGGGGTCGTTCACCGCCTTGGTCACGCCGTTCAAGAACGGCTCGCTCGACGAGGCAGCGTTCCGCTCCCTGGTCAACTGGCAGATTTCCGAGGGCACCAACGGACTGGTCCCGGTCGGCACGACAGGCGAGAGCCCGACGCTCAGCCATGACGAGCACAAGAAGGTCGTCGAGTGGTGCATCGAGGAGGCCAAGGGCCGCGTGCCCGTGGTTGCCGGTGCCGGCTCCAACTCGACCAAGGAGGCGATCGAGCTGGCCCAGCACGCCGAGAAGGCGGGCGCGGACGCCGTGCTGGTGGTGACGCCTTACTACAACAAGCCGACCCAGGAAGGGATGTACCAGCACTTCAAGGCGATCAACGATGCGATCGGGATTCCAATCATCATCTACAACATCCCGCCGCGCTCGGTGATCGACATGTCGGTCGACACCATGAAGCGGCTGTGGGAGCTGAAGAACATCGCCGGCGTCAAGGACGCCACCGCCAGCATGGTCCGCGTGTCGCAGCAGCGTGCGGCGATGGGCGAGGACTTCAACCAGCTCTCGGGCGAGGATGCGACCATCCTCGGCTACATGGCCCATGGCGGCCACGGCTGCATCTCGGTGACCTCGAACGTCGCACCGCGCCTGTGCTCGGAGTTCCACACCGCCTGGCAGAAGGGCGATCACGCCACCGCGCTGAAGCTGCACGACAAGCTGATGCCGCTGCACAACAACCTCTTCATCGAGAGCAATCCGGCGCCGATCAAGTACGCGATGTCGCTGCTCGGCAAGCTTGACGAGACGCTGCGGCTGCCGATGGTGCCGGTGACCGAGCCGACGCGCGTTGCCGTGCGCAGCGCCATGGTTCACGCTGGCCTGATCAACTGACGCGGTAACCTTTCCGGGGAGCGTTTCATGAGCGGGGTCGATGAAAAGGGCAGGCGGATGCTCAAGGAGTTCCGCGAATTCGCCATGAAGGGCAACGTCGTCGATCTCGCGGTCGGCGTCATCATCGGCGCGGCCTTCGGCGCCATCGTCACTTCGCTGGTCGGCGACGTGATCATGCCGTTGATCGGCGCAGTCACCGGCGGCCTCGACTTCTCGAACTACTTCACCCCCTTGTCGAAGGCGGTCACCGCCACCAACTTAGCGGATGCTAAAAAGCAAGGCGCGGTCTTGGCTTGGGGCAGCTTCCTCACGCTGACGATCAACTTCATCATCATTGCCTTCGTGCTGTTCCTGGTGATCCGCGCCATCAACACCCTGAAGCGCAAGGAAGAGGCGGCACCGGCCGCTCCGCCGAAGCCGTCGGCCGAGGTCGAGCTGCTGACCGAGATCCGCGATCTCCTCAAGAAGTCTTGACGCGTACGCTTCGTCCAAACTGTTAGCGTTCGCGCGATCTCACTCAGGTTTGTCTGCCATGGCTGATAAGAACGAACGACCGATCAAGGTCATGGCGGAAAATCGCAAGGCCCGCTTCAACTATGCGATCGAGGATACGATCGAGGCGGGCATTGCGCTGACCGGCACCGAGGTCAAGTCGATCCGCAACGGCAAGAGCACGATCGCGGAATCCTACGCCGATTCGAAGAACGGCGAGATCTGGCTGATCAACGCCACCATTCCCGAATACCTCCAGGGCAACCGCTTCAACCACGAGCCCAAACGGCCGCGAAAGCTGCTGCTCCATCGCCGGCAGATCAACAAGCTGATCGGCGCGGTGGACCGCGAGGGCATGACGCTGATCCCGCTCAAGCTCTACTTCAACGAGCGCGGCCGCGCCAAGCTGCAGCTGGCGGTTGCAAAGGGCAAGAAGCTGCACGACAAGCGCGAGACCGAGAAGAAGCGCGACTGGAGCCGGGAGAAGGGGCGCCTGCTGCGGGCGAGGGGATAGCGGGATGAATCAGAAGAACCTGCTCGAGGTCGACTGGAGCCAGATTCCGGCGCCGGCCGATGATGGCGGGGCCGCGCATCTGCCGGGCATGACGCTGCCCGCGATCGGCCTGCTCGCGACCGACGACACATCAGTGATGCTGTCGGCGCTCCCCGGCCGAACCGTGGTGTTCGCCTATCCCCGCACCGGCGAGCCCGGCAAGATCTCGCTGGTCGACGATTGGGACATGATCCCGGGCGCGCGCGGCTGCACGCCGCAGACCTGCGCGTTTCGCGATCTGTTTGCCGAGCTGAAGGCCGCCGGCGCCGCCCACGTGTTCGGCCTCTCGACCCAGAGCAACGAATACCAGACCGAAATGGCCTCGCGCCTGCATCTGCCGTTTCCGGTGCTGTCGGACGAGAAGCTGGCGCTGACGCGCGCCCTCAAACTGCCGACCATGGAGGTCGCAGGGCTGACCCTGATCAAGCGCCTCGCGCTGATCATCGACGACGCCAAGGTCACGCATGTGTTCTATCCGGTGTTTCCACCCGACCGGAACGCCGGCGATGTCCTGGACTGGCTGAAGGCCAATCCCGTCAAAGACTAGTCCAAGGGCTAGTCGAGGTCGGCCTTCACCTTCGCGAACACGGACCGGAACATGTCCGGCGTCAGCACGCCGGTGTTCGTGTTGTAACGCGAGCAGTGATAGCTGTCGTAGAGCCTGAACGCGCCGGCCTGGTGCACCGCGCCGTGGCCGAAAGGGGCTTGCGAGCCCTTCAGATTCAGCGGCTTGAGCACGGTGTCGTGCGCAATCCGCCCGAGCGCGACGATCGCGCGCAGGTTCGGCATTGTCGCCAGATTCGCCGCGAGAAACTGACGGCAGGTGTTGATCTCGGCGGGCAGCGGCTTGTTCTGCGGCGGAACGCAATGCACCGCATTGGCGATGCGGCAGTCGACCAGCTTCAGCCCGTCATCGGGCCGCGCCTGATAGGCGCCCTTGGCAAAGCCGTATTCTAGCAGCGTGGCGTAGAGCAGGTCGCCGGCATAGTCGCCGGTGAAGGGACGGCCGGTGCGGTTGGCGCCCTGCATACCCGGCGCGAGGCCGACGATCAGGAGACGCGCCTTGACGTCCCCGAAGGGGGCGACCGGGGCGTTATGCCACGACGGCTCGCGCGCGCGATTCGCCTCGCGAAAGGCGACCAGGCGCGGACAGAGCGGACAGTCACGGTCGGGGACGAGGGTGGGGGGCTGGCGGCCTGACCGGGCCGCCTCACTCCTCAAAGTCGTCATCGCCCCTCGGGGCCATCGTGGTCGCGCGCTGGAGGAATTGCGGGGCGTGGTGGCGGGCCTCGCGCTCGCCACGATCGCGCGGGGCGGGGCGTTCGGACGGGTCGCGGCCGAGCTTGGATTGCAGCTCGACGAGGTCGGTGAAGACGTCGGCCTGGCGGCGCAGCTCGTCGGCGATCATCGGCGGCTGGCTGGCGATGGTCGAGACCACCGTGACCCGCACGCCGCGGCGCTGGACGGCCTCGACCAGGGAGCGGAAGTCGCCGTCACCGGAGAACAGCACCATCTGGTCGATGTGCTCGGCGAGCTCCATCGCGTCCACGGCGAGCTCGATGTCCATGTTGCCCTTGACCTTGCGGCGGCCGGAGGCGTCGATGAACTCCTTGGTCGCCTTGGTGACGACGGTGTAGCCGTTGTAGTCCAGCCAGTCGATCAGCGGGCGGATCGAGGAGTACTCCTGATCCTCGATGATGGCGGTGTAGTAGAAAGCCCGCAACAGCGTCCCGCGGCTCTGAAACTCCTTCAGCAGGCGCTTGTAGTCGATGTCGAAGCCCAGTGTTTTCGCCGTCGCGTAGAGATTGGCCCCGTCGATGAAGAGCGCGATCTTGTTGGTAGGAGAAGGTGACATTCAGTTTGCTCGCGAAGTGCTCGTGATTGATCGTTTATTGTTGGCGCGGCAGCACGCCGCGCAGTTCTAGAGTGCCGCCGAAACCCGTCGAAACCGCAAATCCGGAGAAGTCGGGGCAATCAAGGTATAGTTATGGCGAACTCTCAAACACCCGGGGCCGCCCTCGGTGGCAGCCCTGGAAATCGCCCATCCCAGCCCCAATGTGGGGGTAGCAGAGCCATTTGGCGAGGCCAAATCACAAATTGGCCTTGCGAAATTGTCTTGGCCCCTATAACTAGCCCCAATCATCCACATATTTCGTCCCACCCACAACGGAGCGACAGTCCATGGCTCGCGTCACCGTAGAAGATTGCATCGACAAGGTCGATAACCGGTTTGACCTGGTCCTGCTGGCCGCCCACCGTGCCCGCATGATTTCGTCGGGTTCACAACTAACGGTTGACCGCGATAACGACAAGAACCCTGTTGTGTCTTTGCGTGAAATTGCCGACACGACCATCTCGCCGGAGGACCTCCGCGAGGAGCTGGTGCACTCGCTCCAGAAGTTCGTCGAGGTCGACGAGCCCGAGCCGGATACGGTGCCGCTGATCGGTTCCGCCGGCGCCAGCGTCGATGCGGACGATACCGAAGTTGCCGTTGAGCGCATGACCGAAGAGGAGCTCCTGAAGGGCCTCGAAGGCCTCGCGCCGCCGGAAGAGCAGCCCGAGGAAGACGAGTAGATCGTCCCGTCGCAATCGCCGAATTCTTGTGATCTTATCAGAGGCCCGAACCTGCGTTCGGGCCTTTGCTTTTGTTGGCGTTTTCGTGGTTACCATAGTGTTGCCGGTTCGCGCCGCGCACCTGTCACCGAATTGATCGGACGCGCGCGGGATCGGAGCTAAGATGTATACAACGGGCCGCCTTGAGGTCCGTTTGAAGGCAGGACGGCATGGTGTATCGACGCCGCAGATCAACGCAGATGCAGGCCGCAACCGAATCGGTTGCCGTGGCCCCGACTGCGCCGGTGGCGCGCCCGGCCAAGCCGCGTGCGCGCATGATGCGTCAATATGACCTCGTCGAGCGCGTCAGGTCCTACAATCCCAACACCAACGAAGATCTGCTGAACCGCGCCTATGTCTACGCCATGAAGGCGCACGGCTCGCAGACGCGGGCCTCGGGCGATCCGTATTTCTCGCATCCGCTCGAAGTGGCGGCGATTCTCACCGACCTGAAGCTCGACGACGCCACCATCGTGGCCGCGCTGCTGCACGACACGATCGAGGACACCGAAGCGACGCGGGCCGAGATCGACCAGATCTTCGGACCCGAGATCGGCGCGCTGGTCGAGGGCCTGACCAAGCTGAAGCGGCTGGAGTTGGTGTCGCGCGAGGCCAAGCAGGCCGAGAACCTGCGCAAATTGTTGCTGGCGATTGCCGACGATGTTCGCGTTCTCCTGGTGAAGCTCGCCGACCGCCTGCACAACATGCGCACGCTGGAATTCGTGCCGCCGGAATCGCGCAGGCGCATTGCCGAGGAGACGCTCGACATCTACGCGCCGCTCGCGGGCCGCATGGGCATGCAGGAAATGCGCGAGGAGCTGGAGGACCTGTCCTTCCGCACGCTCGACCCCGAGGCCTATTCGGTGGTGATGCAGCGACTCGACGCGCTCGCCGAGCGCAACCGCAATCTGATCGGCGAGATCGAGGCCCAGCTCTCCAACAATCTGCGCCACCGCGGCCTTGGCGCGCGGGTTTATGGCCGCCGCAAGAAGCCGTTCTCGATCTGGACCAAGATGGAGCGCAAATCGGTCGGCTTCGAGCAATTGTCCGACATCTTCGGCTTCCGCGTTGTCGTGAACGACATCGAGGCCTGCTACCGCGCGCTCGGCATCGTCCACACCACCTGGCCGGTCGTGCCGGGGCGTTTCAAGGACTACATCTCGACGCCGAAGCAGAACGACTACCGCTCGATCCACACCACCGTGATCGGTCCGGGCAACCAGCGCGCCGAGCTCCAGATCCGCACCGAGGCGATGGACCAGATTGCCGAGCGCGGTATCGCCGCGCACGTGTTCTACAAGGAAGGCGCGGGCTCGCCGACCGAATTCCTCAAGCGCGAATCCAACGCGTTCGCCTGGCTGCGGCACACCGTCGGAATCCTCTCGGAGAGTGCCAACCCCGAGGAATTCCTCGAGCACACCAAGCTCGAGCTGTTCCACGACCAGGTGTTCTGCTTCACCCCGAAGGGCAAGCTGATCGCGCTGCCGCGCCACGCCAACGTCATCGACTTCGCCTATGCGGTGCATACCGACGTCGGCAACAGCGCGGTGGGCTGCAAGATCAACGGCAAGTTTTCGCCGCTGTCCTCGGAGCTCCAGAACGGCGACGAGGTCGAGGTGCTGACCTCGGAGGCGCAATCGGCGCCGCCGTCCGCCTGGGAGACGCTCGCGGTCACCGGCAAGGCGCGCGCCGCGATCCGGCGCGCCACGCGCACCGCCGTGCGCGACCAATATGTCGGTCTCGGCCGGCGCATCGTCGAGCGCCTGTTCGAGCGCGCCAAGATCGAATACGCCGACGACAAGCTCAAGGGTGCGCTGCCGCGGCTTGCGCGCACCTCGATCGAGGACGTCATGGCGGCTGTGGGGCGCGGCGAGATCAAGGCCTCCCACGTCGCGCGCGCGATGTATCCCGACTACAAGGAGGAGCGCGTCGCCCGCTACGGCATCAAGAAGGGGCTCGCCGCCAAGCTCAAGGAGAAGGTGGCCTCCGAGCCGCCGCGAACCCCGGTCGCGATCCCGATCCGCGGCATCAATTCCGACCTGCCGGTGAAGTTCGCGCCGAACGGCGGCGCGGTACCCGGCGACCGCATCGTCGGCATCGTCACGCCGGGCGAGGGCATCACCATCTACCCGATCCAGGCGCCGGCGCTGAAGGATTTCGAGGAGGAGCCCGAGCGCTGGCTCGACGTGCGCTGGGACATCGAGGACACCGCGCCGCAGCGCTTCCCGGCCCGCATCAGGGTCGAGAACGTCAACGAGCCCGGCGCGCTCGCGCAGATCGCGACCGTGATCGCCGAGCACGACGGCAACATCGACAACATCAGCATGCAGCGCCGCTCTCCGGACTTCACGGAGACGACGATCGATCTCGAAGTCTACGACCTGAAGCACCTGAGCGCGATCCTGGCCCAGTTGCGCGCGAAGGCGGTCGTCGCCCGCGTCGAACGTGTTAATGGATAGACGTCTTTCGTATTCGCCTGTCCTTCGAATTTGTGAGCCTTGCAATGCCCGCTTCTCCGCTCCGCCTCGGCGTCAATGTCGACCATGTCGCGACCCTGCGTAACGCGCGCGGCGGCCGCAATCCCGATCCGGTGCGCGCCGCGCTGCTGGCGATCGAGGCTGGCGCCGACGGCATCACCGCGCATCTGCGCGAGGATCGCCGCCACATCCGCGACGAGGACATGGCGCGGCTGAAGGCCGAGATCTCCAAGCCGCTCAATTTCGAGATGGCGGCGACCGACGACATGATGCGCATCTCGCTCGCCACCAGGCCGCACGCGGTGTGCCTCGTGCCGGAGCGCCGGCAGGAGGTGACGACCGAGGGCGGACTGGATGTAGTCGGCCAGCACAATGCGCTCGCGCCCTACATCGCCCGGCTGAACGATGCCGGAATCCGCGTCTCGCTGTTCATCGCCGCGGACCCCGCGCAGATCGAGATGGCGGCGCGGCTGCGCGCGCCCGTGATCGAGATCCACACCGGCGCCTGGTGCGATGCCGTCGTCGACGGCCACACCGAGAAGGCCGACGCAGAGTGGAAGCGGATCGTGGCGGGTGCGAAGCTGGCGAAGGACGCGGGGCTGGAGGTTCACGCCGGCCACGGGCTCGACTATGCGACGGCGGAGACGATCGCAGCTCTGCCCGACATCATGGAGCTCAATATCGGCTACTACATGATCGGCGAAGCCTTGTTCGTCGGTCTCGCCGAGACGGTGCGCAGCATGCGCGCGGCGATGGACCGCGGCCGGAGCCGGGCATGATCATCGGCATCGGCTCCGACCTGATCGACATCACCCGCGTCGGCAAGGTGATCGAGCGCCATGGCGAACGCTTTCTCGACCGCATCTTCACCGCGGCCGAGCGGGCCAAGGCGGAGCGGCGCGCCAAGAACGAGAAGATGGTGGTGGCGACCTACGCCAAGCGCTTTGCCGCCAAGGAGGCCTGCTCGAAGGCGCTCGGCACCGGGATCAGGCGCGGCGTCTGGTGGCGCGACATGGGGGTGGTCAACCTGCCGGGCGGACGGCCGACCATGCAGCTGACCGGCGGCGCTCTGGCCCGGCTCCAGGCCCTGACGCCTGATGGCTTCGAGGCGCAGATCGACCTGTCGATCACCGACGACTGGCCGCTCGCACAGGCCTTCGTCATCATTTCGGCCGTTCCGCTGGCCAAGCCCTGACCGTTCCCAGGTCATTTTATAATTCTTGTTAAGAATCAATATCTTATGCAGTTTTGATGCGATCCTTGATTGCGTGGCCTCCGACAACCGTCTAAAAGTCCGCGGACGCAAATCAGGCTGGGCGAATTCGGCTTTACGCCGGAATTGGCCCTCATTATCAGAATCAGGACAATCTCCTTGGGCCGCGAAGCGATGGCTGTTCGCGGGAGGAGGGCGCTCTGTGACCGCCGGCCGGAATTGAGAGAGCAATGAGCGTGACTTCGGGAACGAAAACTGAAAGCGGCGTCGGCGAAACGATCCGGGTCGTGATCCACGCTCTCCTGATCGCGCTCGTGATCCGCACCTTTCTGTTCCAGCCCTTCAACATCCCGTCCGGCTCGATGAAGGCGACGCTGCTGGTCGGCGACTATCTGTTCGTCTCGAAATATTCCTACGGCTATAGCCACTACTCGATCCCGTTCTCGCCGCCGCTGTTCTCGGGGCGGCTCTGGGGCTCGGACCCGAACCGCGGCGACATCGTCGTGTTTCGCCTGCCGAAGGACGATTCCACCGACTACATCAAGCGCGTGATCGGGCTTCCCGGCGACCGCGTTCAGATGAAGGACGGGCTGCTCTACATCAACGACACCCCGGTCGAGCGGCAGCGCATGAGCGAATATGTCGGCGAGGATCCGTGCGGCTCCGAAGGCGGCGGCATCTCCCGGGTGAAGCGCTGGAAGGAAACGCTGCCGAACGGCGTGTCCTATGAGACGCTGGACTGCGCCGACAACGGCTACATGGACACCACCAACGTCTACACCGTGCCGGCCGGCCATTTCTTCATGATGGGCGACAATCGCGACAATTCCACCGACAGCCGCTTCCTCGGCCAGGTCGGCTACGTGCCGCAGGAGAATTTGATCGGCCGAGCCCAGATGATCTTCTTCTCCATCGCCGAAGGCGAGCATGCCTGGATGTTCTGGCGCTGGCCGTGGGCGGTGCGCTGGAATCGCTTCTTCAAAATCGTCCGATGAAAGACGAAGCCAAGGACATCACGACCCAGCCGACCGAAGCGCAAGCCGCTCCTGACGGCGAAGCTGTGACCAAGACGCCTGCCAAGAAGAAGCGGGCGCGGAGCAGCAAGGCCAAGGGCACGGATGCGAACGCGGCGCTTGAGGCGCGCATCGGCCACAGCTTCGCCGACCCGAACCTGCTGATGCAGGGGATCACGCATGTCTCGGCGCTGAAATCCGGGCGCAAGCGCGGCGACAGCTATCAGCGGCTGGAATTCCTCGGCGACCACGTGCTCGGGCTCGTCGTGTCCGACATGCTCTACCACGCCTTCCCGAGCGCCGACGAAGGCGAGCTGTCCAAGCGCCTTGCCGAACTCGTGCGCAAGGAGAGCTGTGCCGACGTCGCCAAGTCGCTCGGGCTGCTCGACGACATCAAGCTCGGTTCGGTCGGCCCCAGCGCCGACGCCCGCCTGCGCAAGAGCGTGCTCGGCGACATCTGCGAAGCCGTGATCGGCGCCATCTTCCTCGACGGCGGCCATGCGGCGGCGGCCGAATTCGTCAAGCGCAACTGGACCGAGCGCATGCACAAGCCGCGGCGTCCGTTGCGCGATCCCAAGACCGTGCTCCAGGAATGGGCGCAGGGGAAGGGCCTGCCGACGCCTGTTTACCGCGAGGTCGAGCGCACCGGCCCGCATCACGATCCGCAGTTCCGCGTCGCGGTGGACCTGCCGGGACTGGCGCCGGCGGAAGGTATCGGCGGCAGCAAGCGCGCGGCAGAGAAGGTGGCGGCCTCGGTGATGATCGAACGTGAAGGTGTTGGCGGCGGCAATGACGGTTGAAGCAAGCGGCGAGGCGCCCGCCGCGACGCGCTGCGGCTTCGTTGCGCTCATTGGCGCACCGAATGTCGGCAAGTCCACGCTGGTCAACGCGCTGGTCGGCGCCAAGGTCACGATCGTCTCGCGCAAGGTGCAGACCACGCGCGCGCTGATCCGCGGCATCGTCATCGAGAACAACGCGCAGATCATCCTGGTCGACACGCCCGGCATCTTCTCGCCCAAGCGCAGGCTCGACCGCGCCATGGTCTCGACCGCCTGGAGCGGGGCGCATGACGCCGATCTCGTCTGCGTGCTGCTGGACGCCAAGACCGGCATCGACGAGGAGGCCGAGGCGATCCTCGCCAAGGCGGCAAGCGTCAATCACGACAAGATCCTGGTGATCAACAAGGTCGACCTGGTCCAGCGCGAGAAGCTGCTGGCGCTGGCGCAGGCGGCCAACGAGCGCATGCCGTTCGCCAAGACCTTCATGATCGCGGCAATCTCCGGCGACGGCGTCGACGACCTCCGCTCGACGCTTGCCGAGATGGTGCCGCCGGGGCCGTTCCTCTATCCCGAGGACCAGATGTCGGACGCGCCGATGCGGCACTTGGCGGCCGAGATCACGCGCGAAAAGATCTATCGCAAGCTGCACCAGGAATTGCCCTACCAGTCCACGGTCGAGACCGACAAGTGGGAGGAGCGCAAGGACAAGTCGGTGCGCATCGAGCAGACGATCTTCGTCGAGCGCGAAAGCCAGCGCAAGATCGTGCTCGGCAAGGGCGGCGCCACCATCAAGTCGATCGGCGCGGACTCGCGCAAGGAGATTAGCGAGATCCTCGGCGTGCCGGTGCACCTGTTCCTGTTCGTCAAGGTGCGCGAGAACTGGGGCGACGATCCCGATCGCTATCGCGAGATGGGCCTGGAATTTCCCAAAGAATAAGCAAGAACAGATCGGTATCCGATGAGCGTGCCCACGAACGTCCGGCGCTTCGAAGCGCTGCTCTATGCGTCGTTGATGCTGGATGCGCTGTCGGTTGCGGTGCAGGACCGCACGCCCAATGCCGAGATGACCGAGCAGATGATCATGACGGCGACCCTGCTCGCCGGCGGCATGATCCTGCTGCTGGTCTATTTCGTCTGGCTGGCTGCGCATTGGCGCAAGAACTGGCCGCGCTGGGTGCTGGCCGCAGCCCTGGTGCTGTCGGTGATCTCGCTCGGCCAGATCATCGGCGAGAAGGGCATGGAGCTCGACAGCGCCATCGAGATCGTCTCCTGCGTGCTGACCACGATGGGCCTGTATTTCTCCTTCAGCGGCGACGCGCAGGGCTGGTTCAACGCGTGAGGTTTTGCGCGGTGCCGTAGGGTGGGCAAAGGTGCGCCCTTGCGCGCCGTGCCCACCACGATCGCGGTGGATCAAAATTGGTGGGCGCGCTTCGCTTTGGCCACCCGACGGTCGCTCAAAATGCTAGAGTCCCTTCAATGGAATGGACCGACGAAGGCATCGTGCTGGGGGTGCGGCGGCATGGCGAGAGCAGCGCCATCGTCGAACTGCTGACGCGCGCGCACGGCCGCCATCTCGGTCTCGTGCGCGGCGGTGCCGGCTCGCGGATGCGGCCCTTGCTGCAACCGGGCAACAGCGTCAGCGCGGTGTGGCGGGCGCGGCTCGACGAGCATCTCGGCACCTACGCGGTCGAGGGCCTGAAGCTGCGTGCGGCCACGCTGCTGGCCTCGTCCCACGGCGTCTACGGCGTCACCCATCTCGCCTCGATCGCGCGGCTCCTTCCCGAGCGCGATCCGCACGAGGAGATATTCGGGCTGCTCGAACATTCGCTCGACGATTTCGACGACATCGGCAGCGCGGCCGTACACGTGATCCATTTCGAGCTGGCGATGCTCGCCGAGCTCGGCTTCGGGCTCGCGCTGGACAACTGCGCGGTGACCGGGGAGACCACGGACCTTATCTACGTTTCGCCGAAATCCGGCGGCGCGGTGTCGCGCGGCGCGGGCGAGCCATGGCGCGACCGGCTGCTGCGCCTGCCGCCGTTCCTGCGCCACGGCGAAACCGCGACCGAGCTCACCGACCAGGATCTTCAGGACGGTTTTCGGCTGACCGGATTGTTCCTGCTGCGCCACGTGCTGGAGCCGCGCGGGCAGGTCCATTCCGACGCGCGGGCCGGCTTCATCAATGCCTTGACGCGGCAGCAGGCGAGGGCGGCGATCCCGGCGCCATGACGTCAGCGCGCCTCTGTATTGTCTGATCAGATGGCATGTCCCGGAACCAAATCGGGTTTCCTGGATTGGCCCGTGGGGTTCCAACCCGGGGATAAACCTGATGCTGATCAAGGGACTTATTGTGTCGGCAGCGCTGATTGCGCTGGCGCCGGACGCCCTCGCAGGCGAGCAAACAGGACTGGTTCGCCGTGCCTCCTGCACGGTCGTCAGGTTCTATGTAGCCAAATATTCGGCAGCAGCCGCAGAGGCATGGGCCCGGTCCAAGGGCGCGACGGAAGCAGAGATCGAGGCTGCCAGGCGCTGCCTGACCAACGCACCGACCACCACACAGGCCCAAAATCGCCAGGCCACCCAGACCGTGACCGCCGGCTGGGCGGGGCAGTAAGCCGCCCACAGGGAACCAATCCATCCTTGCCCGATTCGCTTCCACGGTTTAACCGGGCGGCATGGGAAAACGATTGATTCCGCCGGAACCGGCCGAAATCCATGAGGTGCCGCTGCGTGAGGCGCTGGAAGAGCGCTATCTCGCCTATGCGCTCTCCACCATCATGCACCGTGCGCTGCCGGACGCACGCGACGGCCTGAAGCCGGTGCACCGGCGCATCCTCTACGGCATGCGCCTGCTCAGGCTCGACCCCGGCACGGCCTTCAAGAAATCCGCCAAGATCGTCGGCGACGTGATGGGCTCGTTCCATCCGCATGGCGACCAGGCGATCTACGACGCCATGGTGCGGCTCGCGCAGGATTTCTCCTCGCGCTACCCGCTGGTCGACGGCCAGGGCAATTTCGGCAATATCGACGGCGATAACCCCGCCGCCTACCGCTACACCGAAGCGCGCATGACCGATGTCGCGCGGCTTCTGCTCGAGGGCATCGACGAGGACGGCGTTGAATTCCGTCCCAATTACGACGGCCAGTCGAAGGAGCCGATCGTCCTGCCCGGCGGCTTCCCGAACCTGCTCGCCAACGGCGCGCAGGGCATCGCGGTCGGCATGGCGACCTCGATCCCGCCGCACAATGCCGCCGAGCTCTGCGACGCGGCGCTGCATCTGATCGAGAAGCCCGACGCGAAATCCAAGGCGTTGCTGAAGTGGGTGAAGGGCCCGGACTTTCCGACCGGCGGCATCTGCGTCGATTCCAAGCAGGCGATCGCCGAAGCCTACACCACCGGCCGCGGCTCGTTCCGTGTCCGCGCCAGGTGGGAGCAGGAAGAGGGCGCACGCGGCACCTGGGTCGTCGTCGTCACCGAGATCCCCTTTCTGGTGCAGAAGTCGCGCCTGATCGAGAAGATCGCCGAGCTTCAGGATCAGAAGAAGTTGCCGCTGGTCGGCGATGTCAGGGACGAGTCGGCCGAAGACGTCCGCATCGTGATCGAGCCGAAGTCGAAGAACGTCGATCCGGCGCTGATGATGGAATCGCTGTTCCGGCTGACCGAGCTCGAAAACAAGATTCCGCTGAACCTCAACGTGCTGATCAAGGGCCGCATCCCCAAGGTCGTGGGGCTCGCGGAGTGCCTGCGCGAATGGCTCGACCATCTGCGCGACGTCCTGATCCGGCGCAGCAACTACCGCAAGGCGCAGATCGAGCATCGGCTGGAAGTTCTCGGCGGCTTCCTGATCGCCTATCTGAACATCGACAAGGTGATCAAGATCATCCGCACCGAGGATGAGCCGAAGCCGGCCTTGATGAAGGCGTTCAAGCTCACCGAGGTGCAGGCCGAAGCCATCCTCAACATGCGGCTCCGCTCGTTGCGCAAGCTCGAGGAAATGGAGATCCGCACCGAGGACAAGAACCTCCGCAACGAGCTCAAGGGCATCAATGCGGTGCTCGCCTCGGAAGCCGAGCAGTGGAAGAAGGTCGGCGAGCAGGTCGGCAAGGTCCGCGACATGTTCGGGCCGAAGACGCCGCTCGGCAAGCGCCGCACCACCTTTGCGGATGCGCCCGAGCACGATCTCGCCGCGATCGAGGAGGCCTTCGTCGAGCGCGAGCCGGTGACGGTCGTCGTGTCCGACAAGGGCTGGATCCGCACCATGAAGGGGCATGTCGAGGATCTCTCGGGCCTTGCCTTCAAGCAGGACGACAGGCTCGGCTTCGCGTTCTTCGCGGAGACGACCTCGAAGCTGCTGCTGTTCGCCACCAACGGCAAGTTCTACTCGCTCGATGTCGCGAAACTTCCGGGCGGCCGCGGTCACGGCGAGCCGATCCGCCTGTTCATCGACCTCGAGCAGGAGGCGGCGCCCGTCGCGCTGTTCGTCAACAAGGGTGGACGCAAATTCCTGGTCGCGAGCCACGAGGGCCAGGGCTTTGTCGTCAACGAGGACGATTGCGTCGGCACCACCAAGAAGGGCAAGCAGGTCCTCAACGTCGACATGCCGAACGAGGCACGCACGGTCACCGAGGTGGTCGGCGACACCGTCGCGGTCATCGGCGAGAACCGCAAGATGCTGGTGTTCCCGCTCGACCAGATCCCGGAGATGGCCCGCGGCCGCGGCGTCCGCTTGCAGAAGTACAAGGACGGCGGTCTCTCCGACGTCGTCGTGTTCGACGCCAAGGCCGGCCTGACCTGGAAGGACTCCGCGGGCCGCGAATTCTCCGCGACCATGAAGGAGCTCGCGGAGTGGCAGGGCACCCGCGCCGACGCCGGCCGCCTGCCGCCGAAGGGTTTCCCGAAGTCGAACAAGTTCGGCCGGGGGATCGAGTAGGGGCTGCGACTGCCTGCCACAACACCGTGTCATGCCCCGCGAAGGCGGGGCATCCAGTACGCCGCAGCCTCTCGGCCGAACCACAATCGTCTCTGGAATACTGGATCGCCCGCCTTCGCGGGCGATGACACCGACGGTGTAGCCCGCAAACGCTTGGCAGATAGCCGTGAGCGCATACGTGCCTCCGTTGATCGGGCACGAACATTGCTTTTTCTTCGCCTGCAAATAGATTCTCAAGAAAAAGCAAAGGCACCAATGTTCAAGCCAAAGTCATTCATTCCGGCGCTGTTCGCCCTCGCGCTGGTTGCCGGGCCCGCGCATGCAGCGGGCAATCTCGTCGCGGTGCTCGAGGCGGAGATCGTCACGCTCGATCCGCATTTCTCCACGGCCTATATTTCGCGCACGTTCGGCTACATGGTGTTCGACACGCTGTTTGCGAAGGATTCCAAAGGCGAGATCAAACCGCAGATGGTGCAGGACTGGAAGGTCTCGCCCGATGGCTTGACCTACAGCTTCACGCTGCGCGACGGCTTGAAGTGGCATGACGGCCAGCCGGTCACGGCGGCCGACTGCGTCGCATCGCTGCGCCGCTGGGGTACCCGCAGTGCGCTCGGCCGCCGCATCTTCGCGATCACGGCCTCGCTCGAGCCGACGGACGCCAAGACGTTCGTGCTGACGCTGAAAGAGCCGTCCGGCCTCGTCATCGACGCGCTCGGCAACCCCGTCAGCCCGGTCGCCTTCATGATGCCCGAGCGCATTGCCAAGACGCCCGGCGACCAGCGCATCACCGAGATCGTCGGCTCCGGCCCGTTCGTCTACAGCAAGGCCGATCACCGCACCGGCGACCGCATGATCCTGAAGAAGTTCGCCGACTATGTGCCGCGCCCCGAGCCCGCCGACTTCCTCGCCGGCGGCAAGCGCGTCAATGTCGACTCGCTCGAGATCCGCGTCATTCCGGACGGAGCGACCGCGGCTTCCGCGCTCCAGGCCGGCGAAGTCGATTTCATGCAGTACGCGCCGTTCGATCTGCTGCCGACGCTGGAGAAGAACTCCCGCGTGAAACTGCTCAATTTCACCGGCGGCAACATGTTCGCCGGCGCCTACCGCCTCAACGCGGCGTCGAAACCGTTCGACGATCCGGCGATCCGGCGCGTGCTGTGGAAGCTGGTCGACCAGCGCGAAGTGCTGGATGCGCTCGGCCTCGATGCCAAATACGCCACGCCCTGCGCGACCTTCTTCACCTGCGGCACCACCTATGACAGCAAGGCCGGCACGGAAGCCGCTGCAAAGCCGTCGATCGAAGCGGCGCGCGCCGCGCTGAAGGCGACCAAATATGCCGGCGAGCCCGTGATCGTCATGGAGGCCAACGACCTCGAAGCCCCGCGCGTCTCGGCGCAGGTGCTGGCCGAGCGGCTGAAGCAGGCCGGCTTCAACGTCGATCTCCAGGTGATGGACTGGGCGAGCGTGCTGGCGCGCCGTGCCAAGAAGGAGGGCTGGAGCGTCTATGGCGTTCACGCCGGCGGCTTCGATCTCGGCTCGCCGCTGACCAACGTCATGGTGGCGTTCAACTGTGCCGACTTCACCGGCTGGCAATGCGATGCGCGCATCACGCCACTCATGGAAGCCTTCGCCAAGGCGCCTGCCGAGGAGGATCGCAAGACAATCGCGGCCGAGATTCAGACGGTGATGTACGATCAGGCGCCCGGGATTCCCTGGGGCCAGTTCGCACAGCCGGCGCTTTATCGCGCGACGCTGCGCAATCTGATACCGTCCGCCATCCCGGTGTTCTGGAACGTAGAGAAGTAACGCGATGTACGATGTCATTGTTGTCGGCGGCGGCTCCGCCGGCGCCGCTGTTGCGGCGCGGCTCTCCGAGGATCCCGCAAGGCGCGTGCTGCTGCTCGAAGCGGGTCTCGACTGGCGTGCCGACGAGGCGCCCTGGGAGGTGATGACGCCGAATCCCATTCCGATCATCCACAAGCGCGAGTACCAGGAAAAATGGCAGTGGCCCGACCTGCTGACGCGCCGCGTGGCCGGGCAGGAGCCGCGCTTCTACTGGCGCGGCAAGGGGCTGGGCGGCTCGTCGATGATGAACGGCCAGATCGCCATTCGCGGCGTTGCTGATGCCTTCGACGAATGGGCGGCCGATGGCTGCACCGGCTGGTCGGCGAAAGAGGTGATGCCGCTGTTCTCGGTGATCGAGGACGATCTCGAATTCGGCGACGCCGCAGGCCACGGACGCGGCGGACCGCTGCCGGTCTACCGCGCGCCGCCCGAGAAGTGGGGACCGATCGATCGCGGCTTGCGCGATGCGGCGCTGGCGAGCGGCTATCCCTGGTGCGCCGACGTCAACGGCCCGGACGGCGAGGGCGTTGCTTGCTATCCCATCAACAGCCGCGACGGCCGCCGCATCACCACCAATGAGGGCTATCTCGAGCCCGCGCGCGGCCGTGCCAATCTGGAAATTCGCGGTCACGCGCTGGTCGATCGTGTGCTGATCAGTGACGGCCGCGCGACCGGCGTCCGCGTCCACATCGAGGGGCAGGGCACGAGCGACATCGGTGCGCGCCAGATCGTGCTGTGCGCCGGCGCGATCCACAGTCCGGCGATCCTGCTGCGCTCGGGCATCGGCCCGGCCGAAGAGTTGAAGGCGATGGGGATTGCGGTCGAGCGCGATCTGCCGGTCGGCCGCCACTTCTTCGACCACCCGCTGTTTCGCGCCACGATCCAGCTCCATGAAAATCTCCGGCCGACCGATCCGGACACCCGCCACACCAATTGCTGCGTGACCTATTCCTCGGGCCTCGCCAACGGCGGCAAGCGCGACATGATCCTGATCGCCTTCAACCACCGCGGCATCGGCGTGCCCGGCGCGATCGGCGCCGGGCTGTTCAACGCCTATTCGCGCGGAACGCTCAAGCTCGCCTCGACCGACCCCAGTATCGATCCCGTTGTCGAGGAGAACATGCTGGCCGATCCCCGCGACATGCTGCGCATGATGGATGCGGTGAAGCGGCTCGCGGTGATTACGTCCCAGCCGGCGCTTTCCGGCATCGCCGACTGGATCCGGTTGACCGACACGGATCTGACCTTGCCGCAAGCCGCGGCCTTGCCGGATCACGAACTCGACGCGCTGCTGCGTCGTGAGACCGGCGACATCCAGCACGCCGCCGGCAGCTGCCGCATGAGCGGCGTCAACGACGCCGATGGCGTCGTCAACCCTGATGGCACGGTGAAGGGCATCGCGGGCTTGCGCGTCGCCGATGCATCGATCATGCCGTCGGACTGCCGGGCCAACACCCACTTCACGACGGTGGTGATCGGGGAAGCGATCGCGCGGATGATGATGCGGTAAAGCTACTGCGTAAAATCTACTCATCTCGTCATTGCGAGCGGAGCGAAGCAATCCAGAGTCTTTCCGCAGAGACAGTCTGGATTGCTTCGCTCCGCTCGCAATGACGGAGCAAGCGGGGAGGCCCTCGCTCTCCAATTCACACTTCAAACAGCAGACACGCCATCGCCTTCTCGCGGCGGATATCACCCGAGTTTTGCTTCTCGCGCGCCCTCGTAGAGACAAGGGCGCAGGGAAGGCCGGGCGCCGGCTGGCACCCGCAAGTCCGTGCGCCACAAAAAATGCACACGGGGTGGACTACAGGTCTCGCCGGATCGCCCGGCCTTCCCTGCGCGAATGGTTTTAACGGTGTCCTTCGTGCTCTCCCCGGGGAGCGATGCACTATTGCCCCCGTCGCCTCACGGATGGCTGATGCGCGCGTCCGGTCGGACCGCAACATCACCGCAAGACTTGACGCACAGACCCCGGGCGTCAGGACCACACGACTTCTCCGTCCGCGCACGTCTTCGCTGGGAATCCGAGAGGTGGCGTGTGCTCGCTCCCGAAGCCATGCGAAGACGCTGTCAGCGCCGGGTCGTATGCGCAAGAGCCATTGCTCACGGTGTCCCGCCCTGCAATGCCAATCGCGCCCGACGCCGTCGCGTCCATCGCTGCCCGGCCTGCGGTTCGTGACGATCGCGATCCGCCCCTTGTCTCAGGCCAGGGTGTTTCGCATGTACGACAAATCCGAATTTCGGTAAAGTGGAATATTTTCGGGCCGGGGCTTGACACGTCGTGAGGTCCCGCGGCGCGGCTGTGTTGCCCGACAGGCAATCGTCGACGGGGGCGTAGGTGACGAGCTTTCGGCCAGAGGGCGTGTGATCATCAAAGCCAGCTTCTGGAGGCTAAGCGGAAGTCGGCCCGCCTCGTCATCATCGACGGCTTGCGATCCGTTGCGGATCTTCGAGGGGCGGTCCAAGATGACGGACTTCACCGGCTTGAGCAGGGCGTTCGATGGCAGTCGCAATCAATATACGAGCCGATAACGATTCCGCGGACGAGATCGAACAGCTATGGGACCAAGTTGCTGCGTTGGAGGACGGGCCGTCGATGCGCACTCTGGCGTACCGACCACATCTGACATTCGCGATCTATGATGCGCCCGAGATTGACGAAGAGACGGCGTGGAAAGCAATGCTGTCTGCAAGCGCAGGCGAAACACAATTGCCCGTCACATTCAGGCGATTGAGGTGGTTCGCGGGCCCGCCACTTGTATTGTGGGCTGAGCCCGAACCGAGCGAGACCCTCAGAAGGTGGCACGCTTCAATCAGCGCTGCCATCGACCCGGCCCAATGTCGGCCACATTATCGGCCCGGTGCGTGGACGCCCCATTGCACACTTGGCACACGCATCGCCGATAGAAACAGCAAAGACGCCATTGCGTTTGCGCAGTCGTTCGACCGGCGCATTCAAGTCAATTTCGACGTCGTGGATTGCGTCGTGTTTCCACCTGTGCGGGTCGTTGCGCAGCGGGAACTGCCGAAGGGGCGTTCCGTTGCGTAGCGATGCTGATCCACCCGCGAAGTTGCTTCCTGCTGCTTACAGGTCTGCTCAACGGAGGCTAGCAGCCGGGATTGCTCAGGTCGAATGTTTCGCATTCTGACCGATAGCGGTTCTACGGCCAGCATTTAGATTTAGACCGAAGAGGGAGCCGACAGGATGGCGGTCTATTTCTGGGTCTTTGGTGTAGCGGTCTTCGCCGGGCTTGAGATTTATCTTGGAATGCACGCCCTGCGAAACTTAGCTCCCGGCGTTGAACGCAAAGACATAACGTTCTTCCGTAAATTTTCGGGGCAGGTGGACAAGAACTTCTTCAACGATGAGGGACAAAAATACCGCGCGTGGATGATGAGAAATGAAGTGGCATACGGTCTTTGGATTTTTGCAATAGGACCGTTTGCAATCTCAGTCAGATGAGTAAGGCCACCGCTGTTTTTCCGCGCGTTATTCCGCTCCTGGCCCTTAGCGGAGCCTTCGCGATACAGTGCTCTACGGCAGCTTTTGACCCAAGGCGGACATACTGCATATCGCCGAGACGTGGGGACTCACGCGGCTTGCAGTATCAACTCGCTCACGCGCTCTGGTGCATCGAGCATGGCCATGTGCCCCACGTCCGGCAGTTCGAATGTGGCCCAAGACTTGTCGCTCTTGCAGTCTGCCAGAGCCTTGTCGAAGGCCGGCTGTGGAAATCTAGGGAGGCGGATGTATGTTTTCTTTGCTACCTTTTGAAGCGCCCCGGAAACCTTGACCTGCTGGAGATAGGTGCCGACTGGATGCGGAGTAGCTTTAGCTTCGGCGAATGCTCGATCGGGTTCGGCAACAATTGCGGCGGTCGTAATCTTGGTTAATCCACGAACGCCTGCCTCGCCCTTGTCCATGGTCGTTTGAATGGCTTTGCGAACGCCCTCGGCTGCGAAGTCCGCCACCCTTTGTCCGTCGACCGGAATGTAAGCATCAAGCCATACAACCGATGAGACTTTATCGCCGATGGTTTCGAGTGCGCCCGAGCATACGAAGCCTGCATAGGACCATGCTACGAGACAGACGTTCTCGAGACTTTCCCATTTAATCAGGTTGACGACGTCGGCGATGTGAGTGTCCAGATTGACATCCTTACTCAGCAAATGCGAGCGGTCGGCCAAACCTGTGAGTGACTCAGCGAACACCTTGTGGCCGCCCTGTTCGAGCCGGTCAGTGACCCGGCGCCATATCCAGCCGCCGCAAAAGGCCCCGCTGACAAAGACGAAGGTCTTTCGCGCCGATTGGGCGCGGGCGGCACCGATCACGCCGGAGGCCGCTGCTGCCGCGAGACTGCCGGCTGCAGCACTGCGAAGCACGCGGCGGCGGGTAATTCCGCTATTTGTCATGACAAAATCCTTTGTTTAAGGAGGATCGGGACTGAAGCGGATTGCAACCTGGAGGATATCTGCGCGTCGGTTCGCGGCCAAGGTCTGTAATTGGCCCTTAGCCGAAGGTCGATTGAGCACGTGTCATGTCGGCTGTCAGGGGCAAACCGGACGCCGATCGAACTTGGCATCCACCGCTGCTTTTGATCCGAAGCGGACTCGCTTGTTTTCTACCGGCAAATCGACGAGCCGACTTGTTGCAAGCTCTTTCGTAGGCAGAGAGTTGCCTGATACCATCCACAACGCGTTGGGCTGTCTGGATGCGATAAGAAAACTCTGGGGTCGCCGCATGAAAGACGTCGAAATCGTTTCGGAAGACCAATGGCACGCTGATTGGCGGCAGGAACGCCGGTTGACGCTGCTGTTTGAACCGTCGATCAAGGAGGATGCCTGGTGTGGACCGCTCGTCGAAGAGTTCTGGTTGCCCCATTGGCAGAATCGGCTCGATTTCGTCACACAGGCCGCTGATTTCTGTGCTGACGAAGACGAGTATAAATTGAGGGACCTGGACAATATCGTAATCCAGCGACGTGGGGGGAATGCCGAGTTGGAAGGCAGCGCCTTCGATCTCCGCGAGCTCAACGAGGCCCGAGAGCTTGGACTGCAGCACTATTCGAGCCATACCCCGGTCTTCGCCGATATCCGCCTCACCGCAATCACATTCGATCATCTCAGGGAACAGTTGCAAGCCGCTGTAATCGACAAACCCGAAGCGGATCGCGTGCTCTTGGCGTGCGGTTTCATGGCCGGCGACGTAGCCATTCCGCGTCCGCGGCCCGTCAAGCCACATCAGAAGCTTTCCAACACGATCTCTATCGCCCGGAAGACGCCGCGCATCTGGTTCGAAATCGCTCGCGCCTGTGAGACGAAATCGCGCTGGGTTCCGCTTGAAATGAAAACCCTCGGACGCTGGATGGCGATTGAGCGGTAAGGAGCGCTTGAGCGGTCCACGAAACCACCCGCCTCGGATGATCCGAAACGGGTCGGAGAGGCAGGTCCGCTGTTGGCCCTTAGCGACCCTTCGAGGCGCCCCGTGTCGAAGTCTGCTTTTGATCCAGACCGGACCAGGCACCCAAATCCCCAATTGACGCCAGCTTACCCCGGCCCTTGAATGCTTCCCGGAACGCCTGATGGAGGAACGCCTGCCCGCAGACTTCTGCGGCACTGCCTCGCGAGCGGCCGATCTTCACGCTGTCGGCTTCGAAGGTCGAGGTCCGCCGATGCGCATGGAGGTCTTGGCCATGAGGATTTCTTCAGCGCTTTTCGCCCTTTCGCTGACGTCGCTTGCTTCAGCGGGTGCGCCTGCACAAAGCCAGGACGGCCCGCCCGCATGGGCCTATCCGGTAAACCCGCCGAATTTCCAACGCGCCCCCGACGACGGCACGATCCGGCGAGTCCCCGACAGTGCCGCCGGTTTTACGCTCACGCAACTGCGCGATCTGTTCGCCGCTCCCGACTGGCATCCGCAAGACCATCCGGCTATGCCAGAGATCGTCGCAAAAGGGAGCAAGCCTGACGTGTTCGCGTGCGGCGTCTGCCACCGGGCAGACGGACCGGGCGGCCCTGAGAATGCCAGCCTGTTTGGCTTCTCCGCGGAATACATCATCCAGCAAACGGTGGAGTTCAAGACGGGCCTGCGCAAGAATTCGGTGCCCCGTGTCGCCACCGACCTGATGATCAAAACGTCCAAGGCCATCACCGATCAGGAACTCAAGGAGGCTGCGAACTATTTTGCGTCAATCAAGCCGAGATCCAACATTGCGGTCGTAGAGACCGAGACCGTGCCGAAGACACATGTCAGGGACTTGTTCCTGGCGCCGATGGACGGCGGCGAGAAAGAGCCCATCGGCCAGCGCATCATCGAGATTCCGGAAAACGTGGAACACTTTCTCAGCCGGGACTCGCGCGCTCGTTTCATCGCCTATGTCCCGGTTGGCAGCATTGAGAAAGGGCGGGCGTTGGCGGCGAGCAGCGACCTCCGCGTCCAGTGCGCCGTCTGTCATGGTGCCGACCTCAAAGGGACTGCCGTGGCGCCAGGGATTGCGGCCCGTTCGCCCACGTACATGTTCCGTCAGCTTTACGACTTCAAGTCGGGCGCGCGGAAGGGCGCCAACAGCGACGTCATGAAACCGACTGTTGAAAACCTCGGCATCGACGACATGATCGCGCTGGTCGCCTACACGGCGTCGCTCATGCCTTGACGTTTCCAGGCTGCTCGTACACGCCCTAGATCACCCCCACCAGCCGCAGCGCCACGCCTGCGGCGCAACTGCCCGCCAGCACCGTGAGCATGCCGAGCTTGAAGCGGAAGATCGCGGTTGCGGCTGCGACCGACAGCACGAGCGCTGGAATGTCGACGCTGGTCAGCACCGGCATGTCGAAGTTCAGCGGGAAGGCGTGCACCGGTACGGTCTCGCGGAACAGCGTGTGCAGTGCGAACCAGATCGAGAGGTTGAGGATCACGCCGACGACGGCGGCAGTGATCGCGCTCAGCGCGCCGGCAAGGCCGGTGTTGCCGCGCAGGCGCTCGATATAGGGGGCGCCGACGAAGATCCAGAGGAAGCAGGGCGTGAACGTGACCCAGGTCGCGAGCAGGCCGCCAAGCGTTGCCGCCAGCATCGGCGACAGGCCGCTTGGATCGCGATAGGCCGCCATGAAGCCCACGAACTGGAGCACCATGATCAGCGGACCCGGCGTGGTCTCGGCCATGCCGAGGCCGTCGAGCATCTCGTGCGGCTTCAGCCAGTGATAATGCTCGACCGCCTGCTGGGCGACATAGGCCAGCACCGCGTAGGCGCCGCCGAAGGTGACGAGCGCCATCTTCGAGAAGAACAGGGCGATCTGGCTGAAGACGTTGGCCTGGCCGAGCGCGGCGAGCAGGGCAACTACCGGCACCAGCCACAGCGCAAGCCACAGCGCGCCCACGCGGATCGCGCGGCCGGTGTCGGGTTTGATGTGATCGGGCACGGCGTCGCCGAGCATGCTGTCGATCACGGCGCTGCTGCCGCCATGACCGTGACCGGCCGGAGCAAATTCCGGACGGCCCTGTCTGGCGCCGATATATCCGATCAGGCCGGCGGCGATGATGATGATCGGGAAGGGGACTGCAAAGAAGAAGATCGCGACGAAGGCGATAGCCGCGAGCGCGATCATGATGCGGTTCTTCAGCGCGCGCTTGCCGACGCGCACCACGGCCTCGACGACGACGGCGAGCACGGCGGCCTTCAGGCCGAAGAACAGCGCCTCGACGAAGCTGACATTGCCGAAAGCCGCGTAGATGTAGCTGAGGGCCATGATGGCGATGATGCCGGGCAGGATGAAGAGCCCGCCCGCCATCAGCCCGCCGGCGGTGCGATGCATCAGCCAGCCGACATAGGTCGCAAGCTGCTGCGCCTCCGGCCCCGGCAGCAGCATGCAGTAGTTCAGCGCATGCAGGAAGCGGCCTTCGGAGATCCACTTCTTTTCTTCGACCAGGATGCGGTGCATCACCGCGATCTGGCCCGCGGGCCCGCCAAAGCTCAGGCAGGCGACGCGCAGCCAGACGCGGAAAGCTTCATTGAAGCTGATGCCGTGACCGGCATCAGCTCCTGATTGAACGTTACGGGTATCCATTACGCCTTCACTTTGTTGGTCGGCCAGTTGTGGGTCTCAGCCGTGGCGTCGCGGCACCAGCGGTAAAAGGCGTCGTAGAGCAGCAAGCCGGCCTCGAGCTGTTCGAGGTCGTCGTCATACATCCGCGACAGCCCGAGCGACGCCGCGAGCAGTCCGGGGGCCTCCGGCGCCAGATCAGGCCGCGCGGTGTCGGCGCCGCGCACCAGCGTTGCGAGCCGGAGCAGGGCCGGGGTGGCGATCCCGAACTCCTCGATCATGACGTCGAAGGTGCAGAGCTCGCCGCGGTGGCTCCAGAACACGTTCTCGATGTCGAACGGGGCTGCATTGAACCGCTCGCCGACCGCGACCACTTCGGACGGCGCCACATACAGGAACACCGCGTTGGGATCGACGAAGCGGCGGATCAGCCAGGGGCAGGCGATACGGTCGACCTTCGGCCGCGCCCGGGTTACCCAGACGGTGCGTCCCTTGGCGTCGCGGGGCGGCAGCTTGCGGGTGTCGAGGAGCGGCAGCTTGGCCTCCTTCCAGCCCTCGAAACCGCCGTCGAGCGTCTCGGCCTGAACGCCAAGCTGGCGGAGCCAGGCCGCGGTGCCCTGCGCAAGCTTGGCGCCGCGCAGGCAGGAGACGATGACGGAGCGGCCCGCGAAGGCGGCGCCCCAGTCGGGAACGTTCTCGTGGCTGAGCCTGATGGAGCCGGGGATCAGCCGCCGGTCGGCGGCAAAGTCCTCCTCGGTCCGCACGTCGATCAGGACAGGAGCGTTGGCCGTGCCGATCAGGCGCGCCAATTTATCGGATGATATGGTCGTGAATGTAGACATGATGCGTCCTCGCATAAACCAAACGGGACGCGATACTTGGGCATGTCGCCTCGTGGGGAGATCGCTCAAATCCCCATGAGCCGTATTACAACGAAACCGCGCCAAGCTGTCAACCGCCGGTTTCGCCGCTAATGAGCGTTAGAAAGATGTGCTGCCGGGGCCTATATTGGCCCCTTGCGGATTCTGTTTTCCGGAGAGTTGAGCCGATGCATTCCCATTCCATCGAGCAATGGACCCATGACCACGCTTTCCTGGGCGAGAAGCACGACGAGAACGAGCGGCGCACCTGGCTCGTGGTGGTCCTGACGCTGGTCATGATGGTCGGCGAGATCGTCGCCGGCTCGCTGTTCGGCTCGATGGCGCTGCTCGCCGACGGCTGGCACATGGGCACGCACGCAGCCGCGCTCGGCATTGCCGCGTTCGCCTACCGCTTCGCGCGCCGGCACCTGGGCAATGCGCATTTCACCTTCGGCACCGGCAAGTTCGGCGATCTCGCCGCCTTCTCCAGCGCGATCATCCTCGGCCTGATCGCGGTCGAGATCGCCTATGAGAGCGTGCTGCGGCTCTTCACGCCGGTGCCGATCGTCTATGGCGAGGCGATCGCGGTGGCGGCGCTCGGCCTTTGCGTCAACCTCGCCAGCGCGTGGCTGCTGCGCGGCAGCCATGATCATCACCATCACGGCCATGATCACGGCCACGGCCATGCGCATGATGAACACGACGATCATGACCATCACCACCATCGTCATCACGACAACAATCTCCGCGCCGCCTATGTCCACGTCATGGCGGATGCCGCGACCTCGTTACTCGCGATCGGCGCGCTCGCGGTGGCGATGTATTCGGGATGGGTCTGGGCCGATCCGGCCGTCGGCCTGATCGGCAGCGTCGTGATCGCAAGCTGGGCGTTCGGCCTGATCAAGAGCTCGGGCGCGGTGCTGCTCGACGTGCGCGCCGACGAGAAGCTGGAGCGGGTGATCCGGGCACGCATGGAGGTCGGCGAGGATCGCGTCACCGACCTGCATCTCTGGCAGGTCGGCCCCGGCCATTGTGCCGTGCTGGTGTCCGTGGTGTCGGACAAGCCGAAGCAGCCGGCCGTCTACAAGAAGCGGCTCGCCGGGCTGAAGGGCCTCAGCCACGTCACGGTCGAGGTCGAGACCTGCCCGCACTGACGTGATCCGCGGGAGCGGAATTCTGCGGCGCGGCCGGGGTTGATCCTCGGTCGCAGCTTCCCAAACGCTTGCCAAGGAGGACCAAGGATGACGTCCAGGATCAAGCTTGCTTTTGCCGCCGCCGCTCTCGCCTTGTTCAGTCATGCAGCGATGGCCCAATCGGAAAAGCCCGGCGTCGAAAGGCTCTACGTCCTCAATTGCGGTGAGGGAACCGCCGGCGACATCTCGCGCTGGACGCCCGGTCTGAACGAAGGCAAGTCGATGGACTTCGTCGACAGCTGCTATCTCGTCAAGCACGCCAAGGGCTGGTTCCTGTGGGACACCGGCATCGCCGATTCCGTCGCCGCCATGCCCAATGGGCTGGTGCCCGCCGATCCCAAGGCCGTGACCTGGCGGCGACCGAAGACGCTTGCCTCCCAGCTCGAGCAGCTCGGCGTCAAGCCCGACGACGTCAAGGCGATGGCCGTCTCGCACACCCACCCCGACCACTCCGGCAATGTCGAGCTGTTCCCGCAGGCCGTCCTCTACGTGCAGAAGGCCGAATATGACTGGCCCGGCGCCAACAACGAGCCGCGCTTCAAGCCTTCGCATCCCGTCGAGCAGCTCGCGGGCGACAAGGACGTGTTCGGTGACGGCAGCGTGACCATCCTGTCGACGCCCGGCCATACTCCGGGACACCAGTCGCTGCTGGTGAAGTTGCCGAAGACCGGTGCGGTGATCCTGTCCGGCGATGCCGTGCACTTCAGGGATAATTGGGATAACCGCCGCGTGCCCAGCATGAACGTCAACAAGGACCAGAGCGCGGCCTCGATGCAGAAGATCGCCGACACGCTCTCCAGGGAGAAGGCGCAGCTCTGGATCAATCACGACAAGGCCCAACGCGACAGCCAGAAGATGGCTCCGGAGTTCTACGACTAGCTTCTCGTACCCGCTTGCTGCCACACTACAACGTGTTGTCGCGCCCCCTGATGCAGCGATCGAGCGCGCTCGGCTTTCTCACGGTCGGCATGGGCGCGGGCGCCGTCGTGCTGGTGCTGGCGGGGCTCGTGAAAGGCAGCTTTGCGGCGCTCGATCACTTCACGACGGCGCAGTGGATCGCCGGCATCTATCTCGGTGCCGGCGGCGGCGCGCTCGCCTTCATCCTCTGGGTCATGGCGCTGGCGCGGGCAACGCCGACCCGCGTCGCCAATACCATGACGGTCAATCCGATCGCCGCGACCTTGCTGGCAGCGCTGCTGATCGGCGAGCCGATCACGGCAAATCTCCTGGTCGGGCTGCTCGCCGTCTTCGCCGGAATCTGGATTGCGACCAGCGAGGCGAAGCCCGCCTAGCTGCGCGGCGCGGTCGCTGCGGGAGGGCTCGCCTCCGGCGTCTTCTTCGGCTTCAGCGTGCCGGCATAGAACGACAGCAGCCACACCAGCATGACGGCAAGGAGATAGACGACCCAGGCCTGCGGCGGCGTGGTCGCCCAGCGCAGGAGGCCCTTGAATGTGCGGGGCGGGCTGTTGTCTTCGGTCATGGCCCGCTTGTGCGCGAAAGCGGCGGTGCGGTCAATCGGGCCGGCGCTCGGCGCGGATCAGGAACAGCGCCGCCAGCGCCGAGAGGCTCAGCGCGGAGGAGACCATCAGCACCTTGGCGCCCATGACGTCGATGAGGAGGCCGAACGCCAGTGGCGCCACCGCCTGTGCCATCCGCGCCGGCGCGCCGATGATGCCGAGGCGGTAGCCGAAATCCTTCGGCCCGAAGATCGACAGCGGCAGCGTGCCGCGGGCGATCGTCAGGATGCCGTTGCCGGAGCCGTGCAGCAACGCGAACGCGCTCGCCGCGGCGCCGCCGAAGATGGCGACGACGGCCGCTCCGATCGGATGGGTCACGCAGGCGAGCCGGGTCGACCACAGCGGATGAAAGCGGCTCAGAACGCTCGCTTCGAGGATGCGCGCGAGCACTTGCGCCGGACCGATCAGCGCGCCGGCCGCGATCGCCTCGACATGGGTCGCGCCGGTTGCCTCCACGATGCGCGGGAAATGCACCGCCATCGCGCCGGTGACGGTCCAGGCCGCGGCGAAGACGAAGGCGAGCAGGATCATGGTGCGGTCGAGCGGCACATGCGGCTTCGCGGCCGTCGCCGCCGCCTGCTTGGCGCCCTTGATCGCCGGCAGCATGAAGAAGTTGAGGGGCAGGCCGATCAGGATGTTAGCGGCGGCCCAGGCAAAGCAGGTCTCGCGCCAGCCGATATGGGCGAGGCCCCAGGCGGTGAGCGGCCAGCCGACGGTGGAGGCGAAGCCCGCCATCAGCGTGATGCCGGTGATGGGCCTGCGCGCCTCGGTGCCGTAGATGCGGCCCAGTGCGGCGAAGGCGGCGTCATAGAGCCCCATCGCCATGCCGATGCCGAGCACGAGCCAGGCGACCGCCATCACCGAAACGGATTGCGACAACCCAAGGAGCACGAGGCCGGCGGCCATGGTCAGGTTCGAGGCCGACAGCACCTGCCGTCCGCCGACGAGATCGATCTGCCGCCCGATCCGCGGGCCGAGCATCGCGGAGATCACCAGCGAGGCCGAGAACGCGCCAAAGATCCAGTTGGAGGAGACGCCAAGGTCGTGCGCCATGGGATCGGCGAGCAGGGCCGGCAGATAGTAGCTGGAAGCCCAGGCCAGGGTCTGCGTGGTGCCGAGCGCCAGGATGATCGGGAGCTGGCGCTGGCTCATCCGCGCGTGCTTCCGATTCTGGCCGACAAAGTCATCATCGCTGGCATTTGCCGCCGGCGCAGCGAGTGCGTCAACCGTGATCGCGGCATATTCGACCTGCAAGGGACGGGAGCCTTGCGCATGGCTCGCGCGAGGCTTGCGCCTTTCGCTCGTCACGAATGCACGGCATAATGGCGCATGCAATTGACCTCGCGCCTCGCGCTGATGAACTGGCTGACCGGCCAGGGGCTCACGGGCCTGCCCGAAAACGAACTGCTCCGCGGGTTCTGCGAGCGCTGCCGCGCCGAGGGCCTGGAACTCTCGCGCGCCCTCGTCGTCATCGACACGCTGCATCCGATCTATGAGGGCCGCGGTTTCCGCTGGAGCGACCGGGCGAGCAACGAGAGCGACGCGTTCGAATACGGTTCGACCGCCGAAGGCGATGCGGCCCAGCACTGGCGCCGCTCGGTGTTCTTCCACATGCTCGAGCACGGCCACGACGAGATGGTGATCGATCTCGCCGACGCGCCGTCACTGGATTTCTCGCAGATCGGCGAACTCGCCGAGAAGGGCCATAAGCATTATCTCGCCTTCGTGCACCGCTTCGGCGAGAACGGCGCGCTCGGCCTGATGGATTGCCTCTATTCCTGCTGGACCACGCGCCGCGACAGCGGCTTCAGCGAAGCCGAGTTGGAGTCCCTGCGCGATCTCGTGCCGGTGCTGGGGCTCGCGATCAAGTCGGCGCAGCAGGTCGATATCGCGCGCACGCTCGGGCGCGTCTATCTCGGCCGCGGCGCCTCCGAGCAGGTGCTGGGCGGCCGCATCTCGCGCGGCGTCACCGAGCGCATCAAGGCAGTGCTGTGGTACTCGGATTTGCGCGGCTCGACCGGGATCAGCGAGAGCATCGGTCCCGACGAGATCATCCCGTTTCTCAACGACTATGCGCAGGCCGTGATCGATGCGATCCACGATGCCGGCGGTGACGTGCTGAAGCTGATCGGTGACGGTGTGCTCGCGATGTTCACCGGCGAGGACATGGCGCATGCGCGACGTGCTGCGCTCCGCGCCGAGCATCTGTTCCGCCAGAACGTCGCAGCGCTGAACAAGCGGCGGGAGGCGGACGGCCGTCCCACCACGTCGGCTTATATCGGGCTGCATGTCGGCGAGGTCTTCTACGGCAATATCGGCAGCGAGGATCGGCTCGATTTCACGGTGGTGGGTCCGACGGTGAACGAGGTCAGCCGCATCGCCTCGATGAGCCGCTCGGTCGATCGCGAGCTGTTGGCGTCGGCGGAGTTCTACAAGGGGCTCGATGCCGCCGGCCGCCGCTATCTCGTCTCCACCGGCCGCTACGCGCTGCGCGGCATCGGCCGCGCGCAGGACCTCTACACGCTCGATCCGGAGGTTGACGCCAGCGAGCCGGTGACGGGGAGCTATGAGCGGTATCTGGCGAGTTAGGCATCACTCCCTCGCCTACGTCGTCCTGGCGAAAGCCAGGACGACGAGGAGGATGCTGCGCCACTTTCCGCAATCGCGACGCAGCTAACACCTCACCGCCACTTCGTCCCCCACCATGTCCGGCTGCCGGTCGAGTGACGCGGCCGGTGACAGCAGGATCACGAGCGCCTGCATGCCGAACACCGCCGCCGCGAGATAAAGGCACGCCTCCGCGCTCCAGAGCCCGCCCACGATTGCCCCCAGCGTCGAGCCGAGCGGGCGGGCGCCGTAGCTCATGATGTTGATGGCGGAGACGCGACCGAGCAGGCGCGGCGGCGTCACGGACTGGCGCAAGGTGGTGGTCGAGATCACCCACAGGATCGGCCCGACGCCGAGCAGAAAGAAGCTTAAGGCCGCAAGCCAGGGCGAGGGGACCAGCACCGTCAGCGCCATCACCAAGGAGGCGACGAAGCCGGTGACCGGGCCGAGGCCGACAACCGTGCCGAAGGCGACGCGCTGCATCACGCGCGTCGCGAACAGCGCGCCGATCACCATGCCGACGCCGTACATCGTCAGCACCGTGCCGACGCCGGCGGCGGTCAGCCCGAGATGGCGCACGGCATAAGGCACGAACACGGCGATCTGCAAGAACCAGCCGGTGTTGAAGATGAACTGGGTGATGAAGACCGGCCGTAGCAGCGGATGGTGAAACACGAAGGCTGCGCCTTCGCGGATGTCCTGGAACGGATGGCGCCGCGGCGCCGGCGTGCGGGCGGGCTCGTAGATGCCGGAGAGCAGCACCACGGCAATGGCCGAGAGCGCCGCGGCAAAGCCGAAAGCCAGGCTCGCGCCCCACCAGCCGACCAGCGCGCCACCAAGCGCAGGCCCGCTGGCAAAGGCGATGGTGCGCGCGAGCTCGATCCGGGCATTGGCGGCTGGCAACAGGTCCGAACTCACCAGCGAGGGCACCAGGGCCGGTGCGGCCACGCTGTAGACGACGGTGCCGCACACGGCAGCGAAGCCGAGCAGGGCCAGCAGCGGCAGATTGAGGGCGCCGAGCGCGAGCAGCAGCACGATCGCCGCGAGGGCTGCGGCCCGCAGCGCCTCGGCGCCCGCCATCAGCGCGCGGCGGGAGATGCGGTCGGCGAGCAGGCCGGCCGGGATGGCGAAGAGCACGAACGGAAGTGTCAGCGCCATCTGCAATAGACCGGTCTGGCCTTCAGCGACCCCGAGCGTCAGCACGGCGACGATGGGGGCTGCGGCCAGCGCGATCTGCTCGGCCGATTGCGCCGCGAGATTGGACCAGGCGAGGCGGTTGAAGGTGTCGGGGAGGCGAGGCGGATTTGACATGGCTCATTTCCTGCAGTGTCGGATTGGCGCCAGTATCCGCCCCCGAGACCGGCCAAACCCACCCGCTTCCCGACAGGCCCGGGGCAAAACAGGTCCGTGCCGGGAACCGATGGGGCCAGATGCAGTTGCAAATGAGTTGCAATAAGCTTCGACTTCGGTATTCTGACCACATGGATGCCCGATCGCCCGATTTAACCACCGACGCCGCCGGCTGGCGCACCGACGTGCCGACCACAAAAAGCCTGGCCGAGGTGAATGCCTCCGTCGCCCTCCCCACGGCGGGGGTGTGGTGGCGGCGGCTGCTCGCCTTCGTCGGTCCGGGCTATCTCGTCTCGGTCGGCTACATGGATCCCGGCAACTGGGCGACCGACCTCGCCGGCGGATCGAAGTTCGGCTACACGCTGCTCTCGGTCA
The DNA here is from genome assembly GCF_054062495.1 of Bradyrhizobium sp. USDA 3311. NCBI lineage: Bacteria > Pseudomonadati > Pseudomonadota > Alphaproteobacteria > Hyphomicrobiales > Nitrobacteraceae > Bradyrhizobium > Bradyrhizobium sp. USDA 3311. The sequence goes on from NZ_JBSSFI010000001.1 coordinate 5,409,984, forward strand.
TCCTGCTCTCGAACCTGATGGCGATCCTGCTCCAGTCGCTGGCGGCGCGGCTCGGCATCGTCACCGACCGCGACCTCGCGCAGGCCTGCCGCGCGACCTATTCGCCGGCGGTGAACTTCCTGCTCTGGCTCGCCTGCGAGGCGGCGATCATCGCCTGCGATCTCGCCGAGGTCATCGGCACGGCGATCGCGCTCAAGCTCCTGTTCGGCATCCCCCTGATCGGCGGCGCGCTGATCGCCGCGCTCGATGCCTTCCTGCTGCTGCTATTGATGAACCGCGGCTTCCGTTTCCTGGAAGCCTTCGTCATCGCGCTGCTCGCGGTGATCGCGGTTTGCTTCGCGGTCCAGATCGTGGCCGCGGCGCCGCCGGTCGCGGAGGTCCTGCATGGCTTCATGCCGAAGAGCGAGATCTTCACCAATCCGGAGATGCTCTACATCGCGATCGGTATCATCGGCGCGACCGTGATGCCGCATAATCTCTATCTGCACTCCTCGATCGTGCAGACGCGCGCCTATGAGCGCAACGAGACCGGCCGGCGCGAGGCGATCAAATGGGCGACGACGGACTCGACCATCGCCCTGATGCTGGCGCTGTTCATCAACGCCGCGATCCTCGTGGTCGCCGCGGCAACCTTCCACAAGAGCGGCCATTCCGACGTCGCCGAGATCGGCCAGGCTTTCGAGCTCTTGTCACCGCTGCTCGGCCTCGGTATCGCCTCGACGCTGTTTGCCATCGCGCTGCTGGCCTCGGGTCTTAACTCCACTGTGACCGCGACGCTTGCAGGCCAGATCGTGATGGAGGGTTTTCTCGATCTGCGCCTGCCAAGCTGGGCGCGCCGCCTGCTCACGCGCGGCATCGCGATCATTCCGGTGATCATCGTCACGGCGATCTACGGCGAGCGCGGCACGGCCGATCTCTTGGTGTTCAGTCAGGTCGTGCTGTCGATGCAGCTGCCCTTCGCCGTCATCCCGCTGGTCCGCTTCGTCTCCGATCGCCGCAAGATGGGCAAGTTCGCGATTTCCCCGTACGTCGCTGCGATCGCGTGGATCGTCGCGGGCGTCATCGTGGTTTTGAATCTGAAGCTGCTGGCGGATACGCTGTTGGGGTGAGCCGAGGCGGCCGCTTGCTCCGCCTGGCCACAACAGCCGCGCCCGGTGGCATTTTGGGCTAGCGGCCTGATTTTCCCAAGAGCACGAAAGGGCGGATGGGCACACGCCTGAACCTCGATTTTGTGAACTGCCTCACTTTTCAATTTATGCGGGGCGCGTATACTGCCCACCAATTGCTACTAGGACGAGTGTTGTAGGGCGTAGTGTCATGTTGTTTGTTTCAGGATTGATTTTACTCCCCGCGGGATGATCGGCGGCCCGCGCCGGATAAAGTGCGCCGACCGCATTTTCTCCGGATACATCTATCGGTTCTGCGCGAGCCCGGTCGGCACGCGAATGGTTGGTTAGATTCATTGCTTTGATTGACGGCTTGTTTTTTCGCTGCGCGGGTTCACGTCCGGGAGGGGACGATGATCAGGCCAGGAAGCATCGGTTGTTTCGGTAAATTCATTGATGAATGGGGGCTGCCGTGACCAGGTGTCCCACGTGTTCAACGCGTGTTGCCCGCGAAGATCGGTTCTGCTCGCAATGCGGCGCGGATCTCAAGCGTCGCGTGGTGGAGCCCGGTACCCAGGATCGGGGCGCACAGGTCGTCCAGCTGCGTGATCATCCGCCGTTACGATCAAAGATGCTGACCGAGAATAAGCACGTCAGCGTGCTTTTCGCCGATGTCTGCGACTCGACCGCATTGCTGCAGCATTCCGACCCCGAAGAAGCCCGCAACTACCTCGGCAAGGCGCTGAACCAACTGGCCGAGGCGGTCGAGACCTATGGCGGCACGGTCAGCCAGTTGCTCGGCGATGGGCTCGTCGCCTTGTTCGGTGCGCCCCTGGCGCAGGAGGATCACGCCTTACGTGCGTGCCTTGCCGCCCTCAAGATGCAGAGAGCAACCGTTCCCGGCCATGATGTGCAAGGCGTTGCAAGTCCGACGCTGCGCATCGGCATCAATTCGGGAGAGGTGCTGGTCGGGGTTGTCGGACAATACGATTGGTCGCACTACGGAGCAGATGGCAAGACGATTCACCTTGCGTCCCGGCTCGAAAAGATGGCACCGCCCGGCGGCATTCTGGTCAGTGCCGCGACGCAGCGGCTTGTCGCCCAGCAGATCGAGACGCGGTCGGTAGGGACCCGGCAAATACGGGGATTGGACGAGCCGATCGAACTCCACGAGGTCGTGGTCGAGACCGAAAGTTCGGCAGCGGCGCCGCTGACGCGCAAGCAACGCTGGGCGCCTCTGGTCGGACGCGAAGATTCCTTACGGATTCTGGCAGGGGACCTTGAGGTCGTCCGAAAGGGTGGAATGCGAACGATCGGGCTGTGCGGCGATGCCGGGATCGGAAAGTCCCGCTTGGTTGCCGACTGGACGGCCGCCCTCGCAAGCGAGGGCATGGACGTCTGCGTTTCGCAGGCGAGAGGCTATGCAAGCACGCGCGCCTACAGCGCCGCCGCGGACCTGATCGCGAGCCTGGTTGGGCTGGTGCAAATGAACGTGACGGACGTACGGCAGTCCGCCAGGCAGGCCTTGATCGAGGGATGGCCAGCCGAGGGCGCCGAACATCTCGCGGCGGCCAGCGACCTGTTGGGGCTGGCGGCGCCCGATCAGGCCTGGCTGGCGCTGAACCCGGTACAACGACGGCGCCGCATTGGCGAAGCACTGCTGTGGCTGGTGCGCAGGCGCGCGCGGTCTGGCCCGTTCGTGCTGGTGCTCGAGGACGTTTTCCTGGCCGATCGCGAGAGCCGGAGGTTGTTCGAGGCCTTGCTTCCGAAGCTTCAGGAGCTGCCGGTTCTGGTCTGCGTTAGCTATCGGCCCGATTTCGAGCACCAGTGGCGGCAGGCGCCGTGGTTCGTAGAGCGCATGATCGAGCCTCTACACGACGGCCAGATGCTCAGGCTCGCGCGTGCCCTGCTGGGGGACGATCCATCCGTGCTCGGCGTCATGAACGAGCTGGTCGCCCGCGCCGACGGTAATCCCTTCTTCCTTGAGCAACTGGTCATCACCCTCATCGATGACGGATCGCTCGAGGGAACGCCGGGAGCGTACCGCCTCCAGAGGCCTCTCGGAGAGCTGCGCGTGCCGGGCTCGATCGCCGCGGTCATCGGCGCGCGGACCGACAGGCTGCCCGAGGCCGCCAAGTCTGCGCTCGAGGCTGCGGCCGTTCTTGGCGATCCCATCACGCGCGACCTGATCGCCACGATGCAGGCGGTGGACATCGCGCGCGCCGAAGAATTGCTCGCCCTTTGCGTCGCGTCCGGCCTCCTGTCGTGTCCGGAGCAGACGAGCCTATCGCTCGAGCCGCAGGCGTTCGCGTTCCGCCACGCGCTGGTGCGCGACGTCGTGCTCGGGGTGCTTACGCGCAGCAGGCTCAAGGCGCTGCATCGGCAGGCCTTCCTGGCGCTCCACGCGCAGCCGGGAGCCGCGGATGCCGATGCCGCGCCGGTGTTGGCGCATCATTCCTTCAAAGGCGAGGAATGGGAGCAGGCGGCAAAGTTCGCCATCAAGTCGATGGCACGAGCCATCTCGCATTCGGCCAATCAGGAGGCCCTCCAATTGTTCGAGAAGGGGATCCAGGCTGCACGGCGTGTCGACGGCGCCCCGACTGCGCAAGCCCTGGAGCTTGCGCTTCGTCTGGAAGCCATCGGGGCAATGATGGCCCTTGGGCAGATCGACGACATCTTCAGCAACATGGAAAGGGCTGAAGCCATTGCCGTGCAACTGAACGATCAGCGCGCACGGGCGGCGGTTTCGACCGAGACAGCGGTGTTTCTGTGGATGCGCGGTCGTTTCGAGCAAGGCTTGCGCTACGCCTCGCAGGGCCTGGAAGCGGCCCGCCTTGCACAGCGTCGCCACATGACGATGGCGGCGCATCAGACGCGCCTGATGCATCTGCATGCCCTCGGGCGATACGCGGAAGCGGCCGTCGAAGGCAACGTCCTGCTGTCCGAATACGGCCCGGAACTGTCGGCGCACTACGTTCAGCCCGGATGGGCCGCCATTCCCATCATCAACCTGTATGCGTTTCACGCCAGCACGCTCTGGCGCCTCGGGGACAGCGAAGCCGGTAGCGCCTTCTGCGCCAAGGCCTACGAGATCTTGTCGAACATCGACCACCCATACTCCCGTCTGCTGATCGATACCGTCCAATCGCAGATGTGGATCGAGAACGACGAGCTCGACCGGGCGGAACGCATGATGCGCATGGACCTGCAGCAGTGCCTGACGCACAACGTGCCGACCATGCTTTCCGTTTGCATGGGCGTTCTCGGCAGCGCGCTTGCACGCAACGGCAAGGCTGCCGAAGCGGTGCCCATGCTGGAGAGAGGGTTCGCCGATCGCATCTACGAGGCGGCCGGCCCCTACGGCCGGACGTTCATGCGTGTGAGCCTCGGTGTCGCCTATCGCAAGCTCCGACGGCTGGACGATGCGATCGCGGTCGGACGCAAGGCGGTCGAGCAGGCCGCTGAAGAATACGGGCACCAGACCGAAGCTCTGTACGAGCTCGCTGAAACGTTGCGGCACGCCGGCGATCAGGCCGGGGCCGAAGCGCATTTCAAGCGAGTCGCCCTGGCGGCGGAACGCCTGGGCATGCCCCACTATCAAAGGCGGGCCGCAGCGGCCCTCGCGGATTGGCGGAAGGATGGGCATGCAGCATGAAACTCTCCACTTATGAACCCGACGCCTTGCAGCCGGGAGCACGCAGTCTCTCCTATGGTGTCTTTTGCTGGCTCAACCGCCACATCACCGTCTTGCGTGCGCTCGGCGCACTGCTGCGGCGCTGGCCCTCGGTGGGGGGCTTGTTCGGCATGGTGGCACGCGCCAGTGCCGTCAAGGACGTGCTGACGCGCACGCGCAGCTTTTCCAACACGGCGCATGCGGCCAACATGGTCTCCGGAGACTATCTCATCGGGATGGATCCCGGCCCGACCTATTCGGCCGATCGGGATCTCGTCCATGCGCGGTTGGCGGCTCTGGACGTTCCAGCCGATTCCGATGCCGAGGCACAGCGCCGGATCAAGGACCTGAGCAAGCCCGGAGCGGCCGAATTCGATCTGATCGATGATTACCTGATGTGGGTCGTATTCCACGCCATGAGACCCCTGTTTGGAGATGCGATAGGCGCCGTGGTTGCGGGGTCGGCGACCAACGCTGCGCAAGGCGATGTCGATGAAGGCTTGCAACGACAGTACATGCTTGAGATCCGATACGTCGCGGGGCAGCTGCTGGCCGGCAACCTGGCGACACTCGACCTCCGGCGGCGGGCGGAATCGTGTGGGGATGCGCTACAGGCGCGCATCGATCGCGTCACCGGCCCCATCGGCGCTGCGTGGGGCGTCAAAAGCTCCTCCGAGGACATTGAACGAAACGCGGTAGGCCTTGCCTGGATCTCGCATCCGGTCACCGTCCAGTCGGGAGCCCTTGTCATGCAAGAGCTGCTGGGACGCCAGAAGGTCTATGAACAGCTGCGATCGCGGGCCAGGGCTCTCGGCGAGTCCCGCGTCTGGACCGACCCCGATTTTCGCAAGGCCGTGCGCAACCATGTGCTCGAGCTCATGCGCTTTCGGCCGATTTTTCCGCTGCTGGCGCGCGACGTGCCGCGGGATACGGAAATGGAGACGGGCGCGCGAAGCAACGCTGGATGTCCGGGCGGCGGCAAGGTCTCGCTGTTGTCGATCGCTGCCCTGTTCGATCCCACCGCGGTGCCCCAAAGCGGTCGCTTCTGCCCGAACCGCGATTGGGGCAGCGAAGATGCCTTGCGGTATCTCATGTTCGGCTATGGCTACCGCCAATGTCCCGCCCGGGACTACGCGGTGGATATCCTGACAAGCGCGCTGATCGGCTTGCTCACCTTGCCCCGGCTGCAACTGGCGCGCGGTGAAGGCAAGGCCATTGCTTATGACGGACCGCTGATGTTGTGCATGCGCATGCGTATCACCTGAGCACGCGGAGAAGACAGCCATGCTCGAGATTGTCCGGCAGCAGATGATCTGCATCGTTGCGCCCGGCTGGCCCGGCGGAGGCGGTCTCCCGCAATCACTCCAGGATGCGCTGGACAGCCTCTTGCGCGATGTCGCGGTGGTTCACTTCGCTTCGATCGGGCTCCTGCCGGCGGTGGCCGATGCCGCGGAGCAAAGGCCCTCGCTGATGGTCGAGCTTGCGGTCGAGGAGGGCCTGCGCCCGTACGACCTGCTGTATCGCCTCATCCACCATCCCGGCGGCGCGATGTGGTCGCTGTTCGGCGCCATGGTCGCTCCCGGCGTTGCGGTCCCCACGGCGCAGCACGAGCAGCAATTGCTGGACAAGCTGATGCAGTGGCACAGCATCGCCGATGGCGCCTTCGTCGGCGCCCGCGACCGGTCGGTCCGGCAGATCAAGATGGAGCAGGACCTGCTCGAGCGCACGCGAGCCGAGGCGCGGACGCTGAAATCCAAATACGGCAATGATCGCACCGCGTTCGCGCTGGCGCTGGCGCGATGGGCATACGCAGACCCACGCTTCGAGTGGGCGGCCACGCCTGCACCGCGTTCCTACTGGCGCGGGAAGGGGGCCGGCATCGGCGCGAAGCTCGCCTATCCGGTAGCGGCGATCGTCCTGTGGTTTGTCGCGCTCTGGCTCATCTCGGCACTTCCGCGCGCCTACAATTGGTTCTTCGGCGAACCGGGTCCCATCGTGCAGGCCGTGGAGGACGCCGTCAGCAAGACGAGCAAATGTCTGCTGGCGATAAGTGGACACGGTTTGCTGGCGTTCGCGGTGATTGCATTTCTAGTGTGGCTGTTCCTGGTCCCGCTGCCTGCGCAATTCGTGTCATGGAGGCGGTGGTTGAACAGCGTTCAGCAAGAGCTCGACCGACCGACCGATACGTTCTCATCGCTGTCGACCTATGTCGGTGGCTGGGTCATCGGCGTGCCGCTGCTGCTGGCCATCGCCGCGTGCGCCATAGCCTACACTCTCGCGCCGCTGGCCTATGCGCTCGCTCCGGACTATATGGCGCGTATCGTCGAACCGAAGATACCAAAGCTGACCGGATTGGAGATCATCGGGATCGCCGTCGCTGTGATCGCCGTGGTGCTTTGCATCGGTACGTTGTTTTACTGGCTCAATCGCCGGTTCACGAAGCTGAGCGAGCAGTTCTTCCATCCGCTCGAAGACGACGTTCCGCGTGCCCAGCAGATCCACCCGTCGGTCGAGAGATGCGAGGCGGAGCTGGTCCGCAAGACCCAGCACATGTTCAGCCTTACGGATGTGCGTCGTCCGAACGGGTGGAGCGCGTGGTGCATCCGGACGGCCCTGCGTATCGTGACATTCGCCGGACGGGTGTTTTTCACGCAAGGGTGGCTCGGAAATGCGCCGGGCATCCATTTCGGTCACTGGCACATCATAGACAACGGTCGCCGCTTTCTGTTCTGCTCGAACTATGACGGCAATTTCGGCGGCTATCTCGACGATTTCATCAACGGTGCTTCTACCGGAACCACGCTGGCCTGGCGCTGGACGGAGCTCAGTCCACGCGCGCCGGCGGTGGACGGTCAGCCTGGCATTGCCGCGCCGCGCAGCTTCCCGCCGACGCGCTTTGTCATCTTCCGTGGTGTGAAGTGCGAGCTGAAATTCAAGTCCTACGCGCGCGACAGCATGCTCCCGCACATCTACCATTTCGACGCGTGCAACAGGACGATCGAGCAGATCAATCTTGCGACCGGACTGCGCGACGCCTTGTTCGGCGAGCGCAACGAGAAGAACGACGATCTGATCATGAGGGCCATCGAGACATGAAGCACGCACCGCTTCTCTCCGAGCAAAGCGACGACATCCAGGGCATGCTGAAGAGCGGCTTCGGCTGGCTCAAGAGCAGCCGTTTCTGGTTGCTCACGATCCGCGAAGGCCGCGTGGATCAGGCCCGGGCCTGGCTCGCGAAACTCGTCGACAGCGGTTTGGTCGTCAGCGCCAAGCGTGTCGGGACGGGCAGGAAGAAACCGGAAGAGTCGATCAGCGAGGCCGTGGCGGTCGCCTTCAGTTTTTCAGGGCTCAAGAAGCTCGGCTGTACCGAGGCGGAAACGCATCCGTTTCCGACTGCTTTCAGCAGTGGCATGGGAAGCGCATTGCGTAAAGAGCTGTTGAGGGACGCTGGGCGTGATCAATGGCGCTGGTCGGATGTTGAAGACCCCGACGGCCGCCAAACCGTTCACATCCTCGTTGCGCAATGGTGGGTGCTCGACAAGAAATCGCGAATGGAGGATCCCGATCCGGATGCGTTCATCGTCAGGACCGTTGAAAACAATCCTTGCTCGTTCAAGAGAGAGGAAGATGGCAAACTGCGCGAGCCGTTCGGGTTCCGCGACGGCCTCGCTCAACCCGTGATCCGCGGCCTCAGGGAAGAGGGGGGTGCCGCGCTGAAGCAGGCCAAGCGCGATGCCGGCGACCTCTATGAGGATCGCGTCGTCGAGCCCGGAGAATTCATTCTTGGCTATCGCAACGAATATGACGAACTCACCTACTGTCCCAACGTGAAGGAGTGGCCGCAGTCCAGTGCCCGCTTCACGCTGAACGGAAGCTACCTGGCCGTGCGGCAGATCGCGCAGGATGTCGATGCGTTCGAGCAGTTCAAGACGGCTAATGGCCAGCACATCTGCGAAAAAATGATGGGGCGTCGGATGGACGGCATGCCGCTCGGATGGCAGGGACCTCTGGGGTCGGATTCGGCGGCGGACGCCTTCCGCTATCGAGTCCAGGACGCAAACGGCTTCGTTTGCCCCCAGGGAGCTCATGTCCGCCGGTCCAATCCGCGCGATTCCCTTGGCATCGATGTGCCATCGAGCATCAAATCATCCAAGCTGCACAGGTTGCTCCGCCGTGGACGGCCCTATCGTGAGACGACCGAAAGCGGCACGTCGTGCGATGGCTTGTTCTTTATCGCGTGCAATGCCGATCTCGAGCGCCAGTTCGAGTTCATCCACCAGCGCTGGGTGCAAAACCCCCGGTTCGGGACTCTTGAAGGCCAGGACGATCCTGTCGTGGGTTCGTCGCCTGTCCCGAAGACGTTCACCATTCCGGGATTGCCGAGCGGCAGCGAAGTGACGCTGGCCTCGTTCACGCAGGCGCTCGGAGGCGGTTACTTCTTCTTGCCGGGGATCGCGGCGCTTCAGTTCATCGCCGGAGGTCGCGCCGGTGCAAAGCCTGCCCCGTCGCGTCAGGTTGAAGCGGCCTCCTGAGAGGGAAGACGGCGGAGGGCTTAGTCTTGCGGCTCTGACGCCGCATCCCCTTGCGCGTCGATGCGCAGCCAGCCCGACGGAGCGAGGCGCTGCTGCGGCAGGAAGCGGGCCTTGTAGTCCATCTTCTTCGAGCCCTCGATCCAGTAGCCGAGATAGACATAGGGCAACCCTTGCCGACGGGCGCGGGCGATGTGGTCGAGGATCATGAAGGTTCCCATCGAGCGGCTGACCTGGCTCGGCTCGAAGAAGGAATAGACCATCGACAGGCCGTCGCTGAGCACGTCGGTGAGCGCAACCGCGATCAGCTCCTCGCCGCGGCCGGTGATTCCGCTGTCGGGGCCGCGCTTGCGGTACTCGATGATGCGGGTCTCGACATGGCTGTCCTCAACCATCATGGCGTAGTCGAGCACGGTCATGTCGGCCATGCCGCCGTGGCGGTGGCGGGCGTCGAGATAGGCACGGAATACCGAATATTGCTCGGAGGTCGGGACCGCACTGCGCTGCTCGCCGATGATGTCGGCGTTACGCGCTATCACCTTGCGGAAGTTGCGGGACGGGCGGAACTCGTTGGCGATGACCCGGACCGACACGCAGGCGCGGCACTGGTCGCAGGCGGGCCGATAGGCGATCGACTGGCTGCGGCGGAAGCCGCCATGGGTCAGGAGGTCGTTGAGGTCGCCCGCGCGGTCACCCACGAGGTGCGTGAACACCTTGCGCTCATGCCGGCCCGGCAGATACGGGCAGGGAGAAGGCGCCGTAAGGTAAAATTGGGGGGTGTCGCGCGAGTGCTGGGTCAAGGGACGTCGTGGGCCTCCAAAACGGGTGTCAGCATCGCGCTACGGAAGCCCCCGGTCAATTGGTCTGCTCGGCAGGTCAGATCAGTCAGCTTAGCCGGTCCTGGTTGATAGGTTCTTGATCAGTAGGTTCTGGCGCCCTGCGGCAGGGGTGCGCGGACCGAGTTGTTGATCACGACCGTTCCGAGCACGAAGTCATGCAAAAGGCGCCGGCGGCCGTTGAACAGGCCGACCAGGACCACGAACGGCGACAGGAACGAAACCGTCACCCAGAACAGGACGGCATGGGTGGCGCCGAGCACGAAATAGCCAGGAGCGCCGTACCAGGTGCGCAACTCCAGGTCCATCACCCGCATGCCGATCGTCGCCGACGACGGACCGCCGATGCAGGCGCCGTAATAGACGATGGCCCAGATCACGGAGGCCGGCCAGGCCAGCCAGAACAGCGCCCAGCCGATGCCGAGCGTGACCACGCCGAACAAGGCGATGAAGAGGTAGCCGAGGATGACCGGCACCGAGATCACGACCATGTCGATCAGGAAGGCGAACACCCGCCGCGTCGCGACGCCGCGGAACAGTTCCGGGTGCAGATATGGATCGTAAGCGTGCGGTTGCACCCCGCCGTCATTGCGCCAGGCGCCTGCCTGGGGTCCCGAATTGCCCGAGTCCGAATACGACATGGTCCATCCTCCAGATGGGAAACTTCCGTGGCAGGACATGGGAACAGGCCGTCCGCGTGCCAAGGGCGTCGGGATTAACAAGCCGAAATATTCCGGCGATTCGGGGGCGAGGGGGCGGGAGGAGGGACGGGCTGCAACCGCGAACCCAAGCGTCGTCCTGGCGAAAGCCAGGACCCATTACCCCAGGAAGAGTTTGGCGAAGACCAGAAGTTTGATTCCTTCGCTGGTACGAATACCGCCCGCCATCGATGGATCACGCGGTATGGGTCCTGGCTTTTGCCAGGACGACAATGACCTTACCCCTGCGCCCGCAGCTTCTCCGCCGCCTTCGGGGCAAAGTAGCTCAGCACGCCATCCGCGCCGGCGCGCTTGAAGGCGAGCAGGCTCTCCATCATCGCGCGGTCGCCGTCGAGCCAGCCGTTGCCCGCGGCCGCCGCGATCATCGCGTACTCACCGGACACCTGGTAGGCGAAGGTCGGCATCGCAAAGGTGTCCTTCACGCGGCGGACCACGTCGAGATAGGGCATGCCGGGCTTCACCATCACCATGTCGGCGCCCTCGGAGATGTCGAGCTCGACCTCGCGCAGCGCCTCGTCGGTGTTGGCGCTGTCCATCTGGTAGGTGCGCTTGTCGCCGGTCAGCGTCTTGGCCGAGCCGATGGCGTCCCGGAACGGGCCGTAGAAGGCGGAGGCGTATTTGGCCGCATAGGCCATGATCTGCACGTCGATGAGCCCTGCCTGGTCCAGTCCCTCGCGGATCGCGGCGACGCGGCCGTCCATCATGTCGGACGGCGCGATGATGTCGCAGCCGGCTTCGGCCTGCACCAGGGCCTGGCGCACCAGCACGGCGACCGTCTCGTCGTTCAGGATCGCGCCGTCCGCGATCAGGCCGTCATGGCCGTGGCTGGTGAAGGGATCGAGCGCGACGTCGCAGAGGACGCCGATCTCCGGAAATTCCTTCTTGATCGCGCGTACCGCCTGGCAGACCAGATTATTCGGGTTGCAGGCCTCCGAGCCTTCCTCGTCGCGCAGGGACGGGTCGGTGTAGGGAAACAGCGCGATGCAGGGGATCGTAAGCTTCATCGCGCGCTCGGCCTCGCGCACGGCCTGGTCGACGCTGAGGCGCTCGACGCCCGGCATCGAGGCGATCTGCTCGCGCTTGTTGTTGCCGTCGATCAGGAACAGCGGCCAGATCAGATCGTCGGTGGTGAGCACGTTCTCGCGCACCATCCGCCGGGCCCACTCGGCCTTGCGGTTGCGGCGCGGACGGATGGCCAGATCGAGGGCAGGGGAGGCGGCTGCGCCATCCCGGCGCGAAACCTCGCGCAATTCGATCGGACGCCCGTATTTGATCGCCATCACTCTTCCTCCGGCTGGAATTATTCTTATACCAGCTCGCATGGTTCCCGTCACCGCGGCTTGACCTGCCGCAAGGGATGGCAGCCGATTGATTTTGCGGGGCGAAACAGCCAGAAGGGAGCCATGTCCGAGATCTCCACCCGCGATGCGGCCCGCGACAGCGCCAACGCCAGGGACGCCGCCAGAGACAATGCCAGAGACAATGCAATGTCGGTGGCGGCGATCTCGTCGGAGCGCCCGGAGTCCGACGACAATGTCTGGACGCGCCGGCTCGTGCTGTTCCTGCGGGTGATGGCGGTGCTTTCGATCCTCAAGGGCCTCTATCACTGGGCGCAGGTGACCGGCTTCGTCGGCGGCGAGGACGAGGCGTTCGAGAACCAGTCGATGGCCTGGCAGGCCGCGACCGTCTACTTCGCCGTGATCGAGCTCGTCGCCGCCGTCGGGCTGTGGCTCGCAACGCCCTGGGGCGCGGTGGTGTGGCTGACGACCGTGGTGTCGATGGCGGTGATCGAGCTGATGTTCCCGGGAATCTACGGCGGCAGCCTGGTCGTCGTCGGCGTCGAGGTCTTCATGCTCGCCGCTTATCTGGCGCTCGCCTGGATGGCCGCGCGCGAACGGCCGCCGTAGGGCGGATGCAGGACTCTTGTAGGATGGGTAGAGCGCAGCGAAACCCATCACCGACGTGCGCCCGCATCGATGGGTTTCGCTTCGCTCTACCCATCCTACGATCTGTTCAGCTCCAGGACACGAGGGCAGAGTTCGGCGCGTGGTTGACCGCTGGTTGCCTAAAATTCGAGGTAAGTTTTCGCTAACCTAGCCTGGTCCGCCACAGCTCTTACGCGCGCGTTTCGAAACGGGGCGGGGCTGTTCTGGAATGCGACAACCGGGGCGGACGGAGGGTGAACAGGACCTTGCGAGGGTCAACAGAGGGTTGCGAAAAGCCCTTGTGGCACAGGCTTAATCCGCAATTCACTGTCTTAAATTCATGATCTCTTTATTCTCTTATTTAAGCCGATCTTCAAACGAGCCCCTTAAGTTGCACCTATCAGACGGGACACAAGTTTCGTCGAATAAGTGTCGATAAAAACGACAACAGGGGAAGTGTCATGATGAAAGCCGTCGCAACTGCGGCAGATACCGCAGAGCGCGTCTCCGGCCAGCAGGGTTCGGTGCAGTCGCTCTATCTGGAAGCTTTGACTCTGGTGGAGCGGCTGCATCGCCGGCTCCTCGACGTCATCAAGGACGAGTTCGATCGCCGCGGTCGCGCCGACATCAACTCGGTGCAGGCGCTCCTGCTCTACAACATCGGCGACAAGGAGCTGACCGCGGGCGAGCTGCGCACGCGCGGCTACTATCTCGGCTCCAACGTCTCCTACAATCTGAAGAAGCTCGTCGAGCTCGGCTTCCTCGATCACCAGCGCTCGCGCGTCGATCGCCGCTCGGTGCGCATCCGCCTGACGCCGCAGGGCCAGGAAGTCCGCCGTATCGTCGACTCGCTCTACCAGAAGCACGTCAAGACGGTCGAGCAGGTCGGCGGCATCTCGGGCGAGGAATTCTCGACCCTCAACAAGTCGCTGCACCGTCTCGAGCGGTTCTGGACCGACCAGATCCTGTATCGGCTCTGAGTTTCCAAGGGATGGCCAAGCCGGCCCGCAACAAGACCGGTAAGCCTCCCGAACGTGCCTGACTTCCCCAAGCGCACCGGCCCGGTTTCTCCCGGACCGGTGCGTTTTGTCATTTTGCAGCTGCGAGAAAATTCGCCGATCGGGTGGAACCGGAGCCCGGTATCGCCGTTAGTTCTCTGGATTCGGAGGATGCGATGCTGGTCGGGCGCGGGCTGCAGGTCATGAACGTCCAACTCGTGAGTGATGCCTATGCCATCGCCGCGAATTACCTCCGCCGCTCCGGTGCGATTCCCGACACGCTCGTCACCAACGAACACCTGCTCGAGATCATCATCAAGCTGCTCCAGCACGGCGAATTCAACAAGATCAGGCTCGCCAACAAGGCGATCGCCAGGTTCGAGACGCAGTCCGAGGCCCGCGCGGTTGCCTGATCAAAACTCCCGACATTCCAGAGAACCAGAGGGTGCCATGGACGCTGCCATCGACCGCATCATGCAGACTTATGACCTGCTCGCCAATCGCACGGCGGCGGCCAGCGAGGAGGCACGCGCCAAGGTGACGAACTACCTCAACACGCTGATTGAAGCGGGTGAGAAGGACCCGCACAGGTTGACGGTCTGCGGCCTGACCTATTTGCGCCAGCTCGACGGCAGCGTGGACCCCGTGAAGGCCGGGTATACGGGGCTCTAAGGGGGAGGGGCGGCTCTCATCGGCCGGCAGGACTTTAAGGTCCAAAACGGCCCCTTCAGGCATCATCGGAACGGGGCGGTTCCAGCGAACCGCTCCAGCGTCCGGATCCTTCAATCCCCACCATATCTTGCATAAATATCAGGCCCGACCCGCAACTACTTGGCCGGGGGCGGGCGATGTGGTAGATCGCGCTCGCCGCTTCCGATCGCCACACCAGACCCGCCCGTAGCCCGCCAAAAGGCTGCGGCGGTGGAGATATTCGCAAGATGACCTCAGCCAGAACCGCCTCCGCGCCCGATTCGTTTTTCACCGCCTCGCTCGACCAGGCCGACCCGGAAATCGCAGCCGCCATCAAGGGCGAGCTCGGCCGGCAGCGCCATGAGGTCGAGCTGATCGCCTCCGAGAACATCGTCAGCCGTGCCGTGCTGGAAGCGCAGGGTTCGGTGATGACCAACAAATATGCGGAAGGTTATCCGGGCGCGCGTTACTATGGCGGTTGCGAGTGGGTCGACGTCGCCGAGAACCTCGCGATCGACCGCGCCAAGAAGCTGTTTGGCGCTGGCTTCGCCAACGTCCAGCCGAACTCCGGCAGCCAGATGAACCAGGCGGTGTTCCTGGCGCTGCTCCAGCCCGGCGACACCTTTATGGGCCTCGATCTCGCGGCCGGCGGCCATCTCACCCATGGCTCGCCCGTCAACATGAGCGGCAAGTGGTTCAAGGCCGCGCACTATACCGTGCGCCGCGAGGACCAGATCATCGACATGGACGCGGTCCAGAAGCAGGCCGAGGAGGTCAAGCCCAAGCTGATCGTGGCCGGCGGCTCGGCCTATTCGCGCGCCTGGGACTTCAAGCGCTTCCGCGAGATCGCGGACAGCGTCGGCGCGTATCTGCTGGTCGACATGGCGCACTTCGCCGGCCTCGTCGCCGGCGGCGTGCATGCCTCGCCGGTGCCGTATGCCCACGTCACCACAACGACGACGCACAAGTCGCTGCGCGGTCCGCGCGGCGGCCTGATCCTCTCTAACGACGAGACGCTCGCCAAGAAGCTCAACTCGGCGATCTTCCCGGGCCTGCAGGGCGGCCCCCTGATGCATGTGATCGCGGCGAAGGCGGTCGCCTTCGGCGAGGCGCTGCGTCCGGACTTCAAGGTCTATGCGAAGAACGTCGTCGAGAACGCCAAAGCGCTGGCCGAGGCGATGAAGAGCCACGGGTTCGATATTGTATCCGGCGGTACCGACAACCATCTGATGCTGGTCGACCTCAGGCCGAAGGGCCTGAAGGGCAACGTCTCGGAGAAGGCGCTGGTCCGCGCAGCCATCACCTGCAACAAGAACGGCATTCCCTTCGACCCCGAAAAGCCCTTCGTGACCTCGGGTCTGCGTCTCGGCACCCCGGCGGCTACGACCCGCGGTTTCGGCGTCGCTGAATTCCAGCAGGTCGGCGGCATGATCGCCGAGGTTCTCAACGCGATCGCGCAGTCCGACGACGGCAAGGCGCCGCTGGTGGAAGCCGCGATCAAGGAACGGGTCAAGGCGCTCACCGACCGGTTCCCGATCTATCAGTAAGGCTAGGCCAAGCGGATGCGCTGCCCGAACTGCAACAGTCTCGATACGCAGGTAAAGGACTCGCGTCCGACCGAGGACTCGTCCGTGATCCGCAGGCGGCGCGTGTGTGTCGCCTGCAATTTCCGCTTCACCACCTTCGAGCGCGTGCAGCTGCGCGAGCTCACGGTGATCAAGCGCAACGGCCGCCGTGTGCCGTTCGACCGCGACAAGCTGATGCGCTCGGTGCAGATCTCGCTTCGCAAGCGGCAGGTCGAGCCGGAGCGGGTGGAGAAGATGGTCTCCACCATCGTGCGCGAGCTCGAGACCGGGGGCGAGGCCGAGATCTCCTCCGAGGTGATCGGCGAGACCGTGATGGAGCATCTGCGCACGCTCGACGACGTCGCCTATGTGCGCTTCGCCTCGGTCTACCGCAATTTCCGTGAGGCCAAGGATTTCGCCGACGTGCTCGGCGAGCTCTCCGGTGAGGAGGAAGCGCGGCTCGCCGCGATCCGCAAATGATCTTCCGCATCCTGGAGGATCAGTTCGCGCGGAAGATCCGCGAATCCAAGGACGCCGATCGCCGCTTCATGCAGCTTGCGCTGGCGCTCGGCCGGCGCGGGCAGGGACGGACCTGGCCCAATCCGGCCGTCGGCGCCGTCATCGTGAAAGACGGCGTCATCGTCGGCCGCGGCTGGACGCAGCCCGGCGGACGTCCGCATGGGGAGCCCGAGGCCTTGCGGCGTGCCGGTGAGGCGGCGCGCGGGGCCACGCTCTACGTCACGCTGGAGCCGTGCTCGCATTTCGGCAAATCGCCGCCTTGTGCCGATGCGGTGATTGCGGCCGGCATCAAGCGCGTGGTGGCGGCGATCGAGGATCCCAATCCTGAAGTCGCAGGCCAGGGCCATGCCCGTCTGCGTGCTGCCGGCATCACCGTGGACGTGGGTCACTGCGCGGCGGAGGCTGCGTTCGACCACGCCGGGCATTTCCGCCGCATCCGCGACAGGCGCCCACATGTGATCCTGAAGCTCGCGGTCTCGCCCGACGGCAAGATCGGCGCCGCCGGCGGCAAGCCGGTCGCGATCACGGGCGAAGCTGTGCGCAATCGCGTCCATCTGCTCCGCGCGCAGAGCGATGCCATCCTGGTCGGCATCGGCACGGTGCTGGCGGATGATCCGCTTCTCACCTGCCGCCTGCCGGGCATGGCGGCGCGTTCGCCGGTGCGCGTGGTGCTCGACCAGAGCCTGCGCATGTCCGCGGCGAGCCAGCTCGTGCGCTCCGCGCGCGAGACGCCGCTGTGGGTGGTGGGCTCTGAACTTGCCGAGGCTGCGGCCGCCACGCGGCTTGGAGCAGCCGGCGCGCAGATCATCCGCGTACCGCCGGGAAACGCCTCCGGGCTCGATCTGCCGGCAGTGCTGCATGCGCTGGCCGAGAAGGGCATTTCGCGGCTGATGGTCGAGGGCGGCAGCCGCGTTGCGGCTTCGTTCGTGGCGGCCGATCTCGTCGACGAGATCTGGCTGTTCCGCGGCGCGGAAGAGGTCGGCAGCAGCGGCGTCGATGCGCTCGATGCATTGCCCCTGTCGAAAATCACGCAGTCGCAGGCCTACAAGGTTCATGCTAGCGAGACATTCGACAAGGATACTCTCACCATCTACGAGCGCGCCTAACATGTTCACCGGCATTGTCACCGATCTCGGCGAGATCGTCAGCTTCACGCCAACGGCGCAGGGCCAGTTGCACCGGCTGCGCATCGCCTGCAGCTACGATCAGACCACCATTGCCGATGGCGCCTCGATCGCCTGCAACGGCGTCTGCCTGACGGTCGTCGCTTCAGGTGTCGCGGGCGGCAAGACCTGGTTCGACGTCGATGCGGCCGCCGAGACGCTGGCGCTCACGACGGCAAAGCACTGGAGGGTGGGCACCAGGCTCAATCTCGAACGCGCGCTCAAGATCGGCGACGAGCTCGGCGGCCATATCGTCGCCGGTCACGCCGACGGGATCGCGACCGTCGTCAGCCGCGAGGACCTGCCCGACATGGCGCGGTTCGTGCTCTCCACGACGCGCGAGCTGGCGCGGTTCATCGCCACCAAGGGCTCGATTACGCTCGACGGCGTCTCGCTGACGGTCAATACGGTTGCGGACGTGACCTTTTCGGTGCTGATTATCCCGCACACGCTGACCGTCACGACGATCGGCGGCTGGAAGGCGGGGGCCGAGGTCAATATCGAGGTCGACCTGATGGCCCGCTACGCGGCGCGGCTGACGGAAATGAAGTGACGGCAAAGCCGGTCATTCCGGGGCGGTCCGTAGGACCGAACCCGGAATCTCGAGATTCCGGGTTCGCTTCGCGCCCCGGAATGACAGTTTAAAACTTGGCTTACATGCGTTCGGCGACTACATAGCGCCGACCCCTGTGAAACGGATTGAACGATGGCAGACGCGCGGCGCGCACCCTTGAAGGACCAGACCGACATTTCCGGCGCGCGTGCGCTGATTGTCGAGGCGCGGTTCTATGACGATCTCCAGGATGCGCTACTGGACGGCGCAGTGGCCGAGCTGAAGGCCGCCGGCCTGACGCATGACGTCATCACGGTTCCCGGCGCGCTGGAGATCCCGGCGGCGGTGGCCATTGCGGTCGATGCCGCGGCGGCCAACGGCAAGCCCTATGATGCGGTGATCGCGCTCGGCTGCGTAATCCGCGGCGACACGATCCATTTCGAGATCGTCTCGCAGGAATCCTCCCGAGCGCTGATGGACCTTGCGGTTTCGCGAAAGCTCCCGCTCGGCAACGGCATTCTCACCGTCAACACCGAGGCGCAGGCCTGGGCGCGGGCGCGCGCCAGCGAGCTCAACAAGGGCGGCGATGCCGCGCGCGCTGCGCTTGCGATGCTGCGCATCAAGCGCCGCCTGGCGCGGGCCTGAGCCATGGCCGACAACAACAAGAAGCCGGCGGGGCTTACGGAGAAGAAGGCGAACCGGCGCGGTGCGGCGCGGCTCGCGGCCGTCCAGGCGCTGTACCAGATGGATATCGCCGGCGCCGGCATCAACGACATCTTCGCCGAGTTCGAGAGCCACTGGCTCGGCAACGAGGTCGAGGGCGACACCTACCTGCCGGCCGAAGCCGCGTTCTTCCGTGACGTCGTCTCCGGCGTCGTGCGCGACCAGAAGAAGCTCGACCCCTTGATCGACGAGGCGCTGTCGAAGGGCTGGCCGTTGAAGCGGATCGAGGCGATCCTGCGCGCGGTGCTGCGGGCTGGGGCCTATGAGCTCCAGCATCGCAAGGACGTGCCGGGCCGCGTCGTGGTCTCCGAATATGTCGACGTTGCCAATGCCTTCGTCGATCGCGAGGAGACCGGCATGGTGAATGCGGTGCTCGACCAGATCGGCCGCCAGTTTCGCGGTGACGAGTTCGGGCGAGGGTAAACACATATTCCGCTGTCATCCCCCGCCTTGTGCGCAGTTGCGCACTGGGGCGGGTGATCCAGTACGCCGCGGCAGCGGTTATTGAAATCGGGCGTCTCGGCGTACTGGATCGCCCGGTCAAGCCGGGCGATGACAGTGGAGTTTGGGGCTAGCGCCGATGACCAACGCACCGGAAAACTCCGCCGAAGACTCCCTCATCGCGCGCTATTTCAAGCCGCTGGCGACCGATCCCGGTGCGTTCGGGCTGGTCGACGATGCCGCGGTCCTGTCCTCGTCCGGCGACGACATCGTCGTCACCACCGATGCCGTTATCGAGGGTGTGCACTATCTTGCCACCGACCCACCCGACACCATCGCGCGCAAGGCGCTGCGGGTGAACCTGTCCGATCTCGCCGCCAAGGGCGCCGTGCCGGCCGGCTTCGTGCTGACGCTGGCGCTGCGGAGCAAGGAGGACGCCTGGCTCGGGCCGTTCGCGGATGCGCTGGGCGAGGATGCGAAAACCTTCGCGTGCCCGCTGCTCGGCGGCGACACGGTGTCGACGCCGGGGCCGCAAATGATCTCGATCACCGCCTTCGGCCGCGTGCCACGGGGTCGGATGGTCGGCCGCACCGGGGCGCGGCCAGGCGACCGTATCCTGGTGACGGGCACGATCGGCGATGCCGCGCTCGGACTTGACGTGCTCACGGGCGGCGCTGCGGCTGCGGCGCTCGCGTCCGATCCTGCCGCAAGGGAAGCTCTGGTCTCGCGCTATCGCATTCCGCAGCCACGCAACATGCTGGCGCGTGCGGTGAGGGACCATGCGTCGGCTGCGATGGACGTCTCCGACGGGCTCGCCGGCGACCTGACAAAACTCTGCGCGGCGTCGGGCGTCTCGGCCTCTGTGGACGTGGCGAACGTGCCGCTCTCGGCCGCCGCGGCGGGCCTGATCGTGCGCAACGCCGTTTGCGTCGAGACGCTGCTTGCCGGGGGCGACGATTACGAGGTGCTGTGCACGGTGCCGCCGGCGCAAAGCGATGCGCTGATTGCCGCGGGGCGGGCCGCTGGCGTTGCGGTCACGGCGATCGGCATGATCGTCGCAGGGAGCGCGCGGCCGCGCTTCCTGGACGGCCAGGGCCAGGAATTGGCTTTGAAGCGGCTGTCCTACAGCCACTTCTAGGAATTGCTCCAAATCGCGGCGTCCGGGCGATGGGCTCAGGACTTGGAGCTCAGGACTTGGAGCTCAGGACTTGGAGCTCAGGACTTGCTCAGGACTTGGCCTAAATACTTGCCGAGATCGGCTTTTTCGGCCGCTTCCGGCGTTGCACCATCAAGTTGATTTTGGCAAGCTCGCGACCGACTGAGGCCGCCCCTTCGGGAAAGGGGGCGGCCTTGTTCGAAATCAAGGCGCCGCACCGCACGACGGACAATAAAAGGCGCCGGGGACACATCAAGGATCTGAGGCAAAAAATCACATGACAGCATTATGGTTGATAGTGCTCTGCGGAGTGCTTTCCGTCGTCTACGCGATTTGGGCGACGTCTTCGGTGTTGAGCGCGGATGCGGGGTCGCCGCGCATGCAGGAGATCGCAGCTGCGGTGCGCGAAGGCGCACAGGCCTATCTGCGGCGCCAGTACACCACGATCGGTATCGTCGGCATCGTCATCTTCGTGCTGCTTGTCTATTTCCTCGGGCTCTATGTCGCGATCGGTTTTGCCATCGGCGCCATCCTGTCGGGGGCGGCCGGCTTCATCGGCATGAACGTCTCGGTTCGCGCCAATGTGCGCACCGCCCAGGCGGCGACCACATCGCTCGCCGGCGGCCTCGAGCTCGCCTTCAAGGCGGGCGCGATCACCGGCATGCTGGTGGCGGGTCTCGCGCTGCTCGGCGTGACCCTCTATTTCGGCTTCCTGGTCTATTCGCTGAAGCTCGCGCCTGACAGCCGCGTCGTCGTCGACGCCATGGTGGCGCTTGGCTTCGGCGCCTCGCTGATCTCGATCTTCGCCCGTCTCGGCGGCGGCATCTTCACCAAGGGTGCGGACGTCGGCGGCGACCTCGTCGGCAAGGTCGAGGCCGGCATTCCCGAGGACGATCCGCGCAACCCGGCGACCATTGCCGACAACGTCGGCGACAACGTGGGCGACTGCGCCGGCATGGCCGCCGACCTGTTCGAGACCTATGCGGTGACCGCGGTCGCCACCATGGTGCTCGCGGCGATCTTCTTCGCCAAGACGCCGATCCTCATGAGCATGATGACGCTGCCGCTCGCCATTGGCGGCATCTGCATCATCACCTCGATCATCGGCACCTTCTTCGTCAAGCTCGGGCCGAGCCAGTCGATCATGGGCGCGCTCTACAAGGGTCTGATCGCAACCGGCGTGCTGTCGCTGATCGGCATTGCCGTGGTGATCTACACGCTGATCGGCTTCGGCAAGCTCGACGGCGTCGACTATACCGGCATGTCGCTGTTCGAATGCGGCGTCGTCGGCCTGATCGTCACCGCGCTGATCATCTGGATCACCGAATACTACACCGGCACCGACTATCGTCCGGTGAAGTCGATTGCGGCTGCGTCGGTGACCGGCCACGGCACCAACGTGATCCAGGGCCTTGCGATCTCGATGGAGGCGACCGCGCTGCCAGCGATCGTCATCATCGCCGGCATCCTCGTCACCTACAGCCTTGCCGGCCTGTTCGGCATCGCGATCGCGACGGCCACCATGCTGGCGCTGGCCGGCATGATCGTCGCGCTCGACGCCTTCGGTCCGGTGACGGACAACGCCGGCGGCATCGCCGAGATGGCGGGCCTGCCGAAGGAGGTGCGCAAGTCGACCGACGCGCTCGACGCCGTCGGCAACACCACCAAGGCGGTCACCAAGGGCTACGCGATCGGTTCGGCCGGTCTCGGCGCGCTCGTGCTGTTCGCGGCCTACAACCAGGACCTCAAGTTCTTCGTTGCGGACTCCGCGCATCACACCTACTTCGCCGGCGTCAATCCCGACTTCTCGCTGAACAATCCCTATGTGGTGGTGGGCCTCCTGTTCGGTGGTCTGCTGCCGTATCTGTTCGGCGCGATGGGCATGACGGCCGTGGGCCGTGCGGCGAGCGCGATCGTCGAGGAGGTGCGGCGTCAGTTCCGCGAGAAGCCGGGTATCATGCAGGGCACCGACAAGCCGGACTACGGCAAGGCGGTCGACCTGCTGACCAAGGCGGCGATCAAGGAGATGATCATCCCCTCGCTGCTGCCGGTGTTGTCGCCGATCGTCGTCTACTTCCTGATCTACGCGATCGCCGGAGGCGGTGCGACCGGCAAGTCGGCGGCGTTCTCGGCGGTCGGCGCGATGCTGCTCGGCGTGATCGTGACGGGCCTGTTCGTCGCGATCTCCATGACCTCCGGCGGCGGCGCCTGGGACAACGCCAAGAAGTACATCGAGGACGGTCACTACGGCGGCAAGGGCAGTGATGCCCACAAGTCAGCGGTGACCGGCGACACCGTCGGCGATCCCTACAAGGACACGGCGGGACCGGCGGTGAACCCGATGATCAAGATCACGAACATCGTGGCTTTGCTGCTGCTGGCGATCCTGGCGCACTGAACCTGTCGCGCGCTACAAACGACAAACCCGCGGTGCAAACCGCGGGTTTTTTGTTGTCCGCTTTACGGGGGACCGTCGCCATGAAGGTCGAGACGACCAAGTGTATCCGGTGCGGCTGCGACATGCTGATGGCCGACACGGTCTGTCCGACTTGCGGCAGGGTGCAAGCCGGTGGCCGGCAATCCGGTGCGCGTACAATGCTGGCGGTCGCGCTGGCGGCCGCCGTCCTCATCGCCTTCAACTGGTTCAAATCTCCTGCGCCGCAAGCGAGCCCGCCTACTGCACATCCATCTGCAAACCTTCCTTCTGGATGATGCCGGCGAACTTCTTCGTCTCGGCGTCCACGAAGTCGGCGAACTGCTGCGGCGTGCCGTAGTCGGCGCGGGCGCCCATGGCGGCGATGTTCTTCTTGATGTCGTCGCGCTCCAGCATCGCCTTCACCTGGAGATTGAGCGCTTCGAGCACCCCGGCGGGGACGCCTTTCGGCAGGAACACCGAGAACCACGACGAGACGTCGAAATTGGCCAGCTCCGGTGCGCTCTCGCGCATGGTCGGCAGGTTCGGCGCGAGGTCGCTGCGCTCGGCGGTCGTCACGCAGAGGCCGGTGAGCGTGCCGTTCTGGACCTGCGGCAGGCTCGGATAGAGGTTGTCGAACAGGATCTGGATGTCGCCGGCGAGCGCGGCCTGGAGCGCGGGCCCGGCGCCGCGGAACGGGATGTGCGTCATCTTCAGCCCGGTGAGCTGCAAGAACCAGGCGCCGGTGAGGTGAGGGCTCTGGCCGACGCCGGAGGAGGCATAGCTGAGCTTGTCCGGATTGGCCTTGAGATAGGCGATCAGCTCGGCGACCGACTTGATGCCGGTCTTCGGATGCGCCGACACGATGTTCGGGATCCGGATCATGTTGGAGACCGGCTGGAGCTGGTCCGGCTTGTAGGTGAGGTTCTTGAAGATGCTGTAGGCGATCGCGTTCGGCCCGGGGTTGCCAATCAGGATGGTGTGGCCGTCCGGCTTGGCGCGAACCACCTCGGCGGTGCCGATCGTGCCGCCGCCGCCGGAGCGGTTTTCCACGACGGCCGACTGGCCCCAGGCGGTTTGCAGATGGGCGGCCAGGAGCCGGCCCATGACATCAGTCGAACCGCCGGCCGCAGCCGGCACGACGAGGCGGACGTTTTCGGTGGGTTTCCAGTCCGCCAGGCTCGACCGCGGCAGGATCGCTGCAGCCGACAGGCCGGCAGCGCCGGTGAGCACGCGGCGGCGGGACAACAAGGTTTTCGGCACGAATCCACTCCCAGCTTCTTGTTTTGCAGGGAGCGTATGGAACCCGGCGCGCGACGGCAAGTCGCACGCGCCGGCAAGTGCCGCGCGGAGGGCGGCACGACGCCGCAGGCTGAAGGCTCAGTTAAAGCTGAGCAGCTTGAACAGCGGCGTGAGGTAGCTCATCTCCTGACCCGATGTCGGCGTGGTGCGGCTGATGAAGTCGAAGATCTTGCCGTCCTGGAGGCCGTAATTCGCCAGCCGGCGCACGCGCCGGTTCTTGTCGAAATAGATCGCGATCACGCGTTGATCGACCACCCTCTGGTTCATGAAGGCGACCATCCGCTCCGAGCGCTGCGAGATGTAGTAGAAGACCTCGCCGTCGAGGGTCGCGACCGTGGAGGGCGTGCCCATCACGATCAGCACCTGGTCCTGGCTCGCGCCGATCGGAATCTGCTCCAGCGCGCCGGGCGGCAGGATGTAGCCCTTCTGGAACTGCTCGCCGGTGCAGCCCGCGAGCGCCACGCCGACCAAGGCCGCAGCGGCAGCCATGCGCAGGCCGCGCCAGCGTGCATGAAGGCCGCGCCGCTTGTCTGCGCGCGGGCTCGTCTGGTTCGTTATCGTCATAGCGGAACTGATTCCGTCCCCTTGCGTCGCGCGAGGCGCTGAAGTACCGGGCTGAGGCTCTGAATGCAACACGCGCGCGCCCGCTTGCGGAAACCACAATGCTTTGGCCGTTCAATCACTTCAGGAAACCCCGGCTAGCCCCGCCGGGCACCATTGAAGCCATCTATGGCATGATCGTGACGCAGGCGCGAGAACCCATATTTTACCGCGACTTGGGCGTGCCCGATACGGTTAACGGGCGTTTCGACCTGTTGCTGCTCCATCTCTGGCTGCTGCTGCGGCGCCTGCGCACGGTCCAGGGCGCCACGGAGCTGTCGCAGGCGCTGTTCGACCGCTTCTGCGAGGACATGGACGACAATCTGCGCGAGATGGGGGTGGGCGACCAGACCGTGCCGAAGCGGATGCGGGCCTTCGGCGAGGCCTTTTACGGCCGGGTGCAGGCCTACGATCAGGCGGTCGAAGGCGGCGGTGAGGCGCTGGCGGCGGCGATCTGCAAGAATATCTTGAATGGGTCCGGCATGGACCAGGCGGAGCGGCTCGCGGCCTACGCGCGGGCCACGGACGCCGATCTCGGCCGGACCGGCGAGGTCGCGCTGCTGCGCGCGGCCTTCAACTTTCCCCCGGCACTTCCCGAGGATGTCACGCCATGAGCCGACCGAATACTGGACCCGATCCCTGGCGGTCCCCCGTCATCGTTGCGCAGATTCCCGACACCGGCCTGCACCGCGAGATCGAGGCGTCGGCCGCCGAACGGCAGGTCATGGCCGAGGTCGCGGGCGTGCGGGAGATCCTGTCCGCTAACGCCAGCTTCGACGTCGTGCCGAAAAGCGGCGGCCGGGTCCAGGTCACGGGCCACGTCCGCGCCCGGGTCGGCCAGACCTGCGTGGTCTCGCTCGATCCGATCGAGAACGAGATCGAGGAGGAGGTGGACCTGACGTTCGCCCCCGAGGCCGAGGCACGCCGCCTGTCCGACCTGATCGAGGAGGGCCAGGACGACGAGGAGCCGCCCGAGGTCATCGACCCGCCGGAGGCCATCATCAATGGCATCATCGACCTCGGCCGGCTCGCCACCGATGCCCTGTTCCTGGCGATCGACCCCTATCCGCGCAAGCCGGGGGTCGTGTTCGAGGCGGAGGTCGTCGCCCTCGACCCGTCGGACCATCCTTTCGCAGCGCTGAAGGCGCTTCAGGACAAGAAGAAAGGCCAATAGCTGCCGATTCCCCGTAAGACCGCTTGCCAGGCAGCGTGAGGCCTTTGCGGGAGTGGTTTGAAAACCTGATTTATCTATCTGATTTCCATATATTTCTTGCGAATCTTCTGGTTTGCCGCCGGATCGCCCCGAATGCAAAAGGCTGGGGGCAAGAGGTTGTTTCGGGATAACAAAACGCTATTGTCGCGCCCCGGTCCGGGCGCGGCGTGGCGCTTGGCCGCCGCCACGTCCGTGGCGAACCCATTTCGCGGCCCCCGCTCGTTGAAGACCGCACCAGACCAGGTTTCCAGGACTTTTATGCTAAGCAAGGTTCGCATCGCGCTTGACGCCATGGGAGGCGATGTCGGCCCCGCCGTGGTCATTCCAGGCGCCGCCATCTCGCTTCAGAGGCATAGCGCGACCGAATTCCTGCTGGTCGGCGACCGCGCCAGGATCGAGCCCGAGCTCGAGAAGCACCCCGCGCTCAAGGCTGCTTCCAGGATCGTCCATACCGACGTCGCCGTCAGTGGCTCGGACAAGCCGAGCCAGGCGCTGCGCCGTGGCCGCAGGACCTCCTCGATGTGGCTTGCCATCGATGCGGTGAAGAAGGGCGAGGCGGATGTTGCGGTCTCCGCGGGTAATACCGGCGCGCTGATGGCAATGTCGCGCTTCCACCTGCGCACGCTGCCGGGCATCGACCGCCCGGCGATCACGGGGATATGGCCGACCAAGCGCGGCGAGTCCGTCGTGCTCGACCTCGGCGCCACCATCGGCGGCGATGCGCACCACCTGGTGTCGCTGGCCGTCATGGGGGCGGCGATGGCAAGCGTCCTGTTCAACAAGCCGCGCCCCACGGTCGGCCTGCTCAACATCGGGGCCGAGGAGATCAAGGGGCACGAGGAGATCCGCGAAGCCAGTGAAATCCTGCGGGCGAGGAACCTGCCGGAACTCGACTATATCGGCTTCGTCGAGGGCGACGGCATCGGCAAGGGGCTGGCCGACGTGATCGTCGCCGAGGGTTTCAGCGGCAACATCGCGCTCAAGGCTGCCGAGGGAACCGCGCGGCAGATGGCGGAATTACTCCGCAACGAGATGCAGCGGAGCTGGCTGTCCAAGCTCGGCTATCTCTTTGCGCGCAGCGCCTTCCAGGCCCTGCGGGACAAGATGGACCCCAACAAGTCCAATGGCGGCGTGTTCCTGGGGCTCAACGGACTGGTGGTTAAAAGCCACGGCGGAACCAGCGCCGAAGGCTTTGCCTATGCGATCGATGTTGGCTATGAGATGGCTCACTACGATCTCCTGAACAAGATCAATCAGATGCTCAACCGCGAGGGTGGTGCACTCAATTCCGTGCAGGCCGCGCAGGAGGCTGTTTCGTGACCAAAATTCGTTCGGTCGTGCTGGGCTGCGGCTCTTACCTGCCGGAGCAGGTGGTGACCAACGCCCAATTGGCGGCGCGTATCGACACGTCCGACGAGTGGATCGTCCAGCGTACCGGCATTCGCGAGCGGCACATTGCGGCCGAGGGCGAGTTCACCTCGCACTTGGCGATCAAGGCCGCGCAGGCCGCGCTCACCGATGCCGGCGTGGACGCGCAGTCGATCGATCTGATCGTTCTGGCGACCTCGACGCCTGACAACACCTTCCCCGCGACGGCCGTCGCCGTGCAGCACGGGCTCGGCATCAACCACGGCGCGGCCTTCGACCTGCAGGCGGTGTGCTCGGGCTTCGTGTTCGCGCTCGCCACTGCCGACAATTTCCTGCGCACCGGCGCCTTCAAGCGCGCGCTGGTGATCGGCGCCGAGACCTTCTCGCGCATCCTCGACTGGAACGACCGCGGCACCTGCGTGCTGTTCGGCGACGGCGCCGGCGCGGTCGTGCTGGAGGCGCAGGAGCAGGCGGGCAGTGCGGCGACCGACCGCGGTGTCGTCACCACGCATCTGCGCTCCGACGGCCGCCACAAGGCAAAGCTGTTCGTCGACGGCGGCCCGTCCTCGACCCAGACCGTCGGCCATCTGCGCATGGAGGGCCGCGAGGTCTTCAAGCATGCGGTCGGCATGATCACCGACGTGATCGTCGATGCCTTCGAGGCGACCGGGCTCAATGCCGACAGCATCGACTGGTTCGTGCCGCACCAGGCCAACAAGCGAATCATCGACGCTTCCGCGCACAAGCTGCATATCGCGCCGGAGAAGGTGGTGCTGACGGTGGACCGTCACGGCAACACGTCGGCGGCCTCGATCCCGCTGGCGCTGGCGGTGGCGCGCAAGGACGGCCGCATCAAGCGCGGCGACCTGATTCTGCTCGAGGCCATGGGCGGCGGCTTCACCTGGGGCTCGGCGCTGGTGCGCTGGTAGAGCCACAGTCGATAAAATTTTGCCGGAATCAGCGGCGATTATCGATGCGTCTGCATTGATGAGCGCTGTTGACCGGCGTATCGTAACCTCATAATTTCAGACAACAATTGTTCGCCGTGATGTGGGGCAGGGCGATGACCGATACAAGTAAAACCGTAACGCGTGTTGATCTGTGCGAAGCCGTCTACCAGAAGGTCGGCCTGTCGCGCACGGAATCGTCCGCCTTCGTGGAACTCGTGCTGAAGGAGATCACCGACTGCCTTGAGAAGGGCGAGACGGTGAAGCTGTCGTCGTTCGGTTCCTTCATGGTCCGCAAGAAGGGTCAGCGCATCGGCCGCAACCCGAAGACCGGCACCGAGGTGCCGATCTCGCCGCGCCGGGTCATGGTGTTCAAGCCGTCGGCGATCCTGAAGCAGCGGATCAACGCCCAGCACCGTACCAACGGCGACGGCAGCAAGGTTCAACCCGAGGCGTAATCGCCTTTCGGATAAGGATTTGGCATTTGGACAAGGCGCCGGATGCGTTCCGAACCATCAGCGAAGTAGCGCAGGAACTCGACATTCCGCAGCACGTGCTGCGGTTCTGGGAGACCCGGTTCTCCCAGATCAAGCCGATGAAGCGCAGCGGCGGCCGCCGCTATTACCGCCCCGACGACGTCGACCTGCTCAAGGGCATCCGCCGGCTGCTCTACGGGGAGGGCTACACCATCCGCGGGGTGCAGCGGATCCTGAAGGAGCACGGCGTCAAATCGGTACAGGGCCTCGCCGACGGCGCCGCCGCGGTCTCGTTCGGAGCCATCGAGGACGCCATCGGCGCGAGCCTGATGGAGCCGGACGACGAGGCGCCGATCAAGGGCGTCGCCGACGCCGACGATGACGACTACCAGGGCGACGAAGAGGACGGCATCGACTTCCGCTTCACGGAGGTCGACGACGAGGAAATCCTCACCACCTTCCGCAAGGGCGGCACCCCCGCCGCGCCCGCCGGTCCCAGCGCGCTGGACCGGGAGCGGCTAGGACGGGTGCTCGCCGACCTTGTCGCCTGCCGGGAGATGCTGGATCAGGCGCTGAAGGACGGCTAGGGCGGTATCGGTCGGCTTTGCGGGCAGTTCCGGGGGGCTCTGGGCTCGGAGCCAATCAGATCGCGATACCAAAATGCTGCGACCTCGCCTTGCGCAAAGCGGCGATCCTAGCTAATGGAACGACGTTCGGAGCGTGGCGCAGCCCGGTTAGCGCACTAGTCTGGGAGACTAGGGGTCGGAGGTTCAAATCCTCTCGCTCCGACCATTTTTTCCAACTCATCTGTCGGGTGGACTGACCGTCGGCGTGGAGCCTACTCCCGCCGCGGGACGCATGCGCGTCGATCGGCAGAGGGGCGCTGCTTCGATGGTCGGCAGATTAAAATGCCAAAAACAACCCCATGCACAGTAGCGAAGCTGTTGGCGAATCATGTTTTTCCGAATCGGTTTGACCCGTCGGGCAAAACAAGGGCATGATGTCATCCTGGCAGCCCGTCGGATGGAGGAGTATCTACGACAGCTGCTTCATGCATTGCGTCGCAGGGGTCTGGGCGCGACTTCGGGAGCGGAGTTGTCTTCTCCCCGGCGCAGATCTTCGCCGCCGAGCGCGAGAACGTCGAATGACGAGCGGACTTTCAACCAAATTCTGCGGAAGCTATCGCGCGGCGACTGTAACACAAATGAGATTGGCACGCGATCAAGCAGGATGATCTGTCGATGCGGTCTTCTCTTGCGCACTTGGAACGACATAGGACCGATTGGCGCATCTCAAACAGCGCCGCTGACCTATTGATCTGCATCATGGCGCTTTACGGCTTTAGTGGTCCGCTTCCTCTGCTGTCAGCTAAGCTGGGAGAAGATCATGACAATCAAATACGTTCTCGCAGTAGCGCTCGTCATGCCACTCCTGATGGTGTCCAGCATTGCGCAAACCGTGGATCGGCACACCTATCAGGGCGGCCCAAAAACAAACATTCCTCATGCCACACGTATGACAACCGCGAGCAGCGCATTCGCAATGGCACCTTCCGCAGTCGCACCAAAGCCCAAGCGTCAGCATTTTTATAGCGGCGGGCCACAAACGGTCGTGCCGCATTCCTATTGAGATAAAGATAAAATACTCGGCAGTGGTCGAGAGCAGCTTTCTTCTGGTTGCACCGCGTGGGATCCCCGTCACGTTATCTAGTCACATGGGCGTGAGAGTGTAAGCGACACAGTCCGGCCGAGTAGCAATTGACGGCGCGAAGCGCCTTCGATTTGGCTCTTTGGGGTGACCGCAGCTTTTCGGAGGAGGTTCGAAATGTATACGCGCGTTCTACAACTCACGATATCCGCTCTCATTCTAACGTATGGCACGTTCGGTGCCTTTGCACAGAGCCAAATGACACCGCAACCAGATCAGCAACAAATGCAATCGCAATCGCATCCCATGGGCCAGGAAGGCGTGGGTACGACGGGACACGGAAGCATGCCGGGCGGCGGCATGATGGGACATATGATGGGGCGCAGCATGATGGGTGGAGGCGCGATGGGACCACCTTTTATGATGCGTATGATGTTCGCTCTGATGGACGCCGACGGCGATGGGACCATCTCACTGCAGGAGTTTCAGGCAGCTCACGAACGAATTTTCAAGGCAATGGACAGCAATAAAGATGGCAAGCTTACGTTAGAGGAGATGCAAACGTTCATCCACGGAACCAGGTGATCGGCTGCCCGCGGATGGCGCGTCGTCCCGTGTGCCATCTGCTCCTACAATGGATCTTTCCTGCTGATGAAACGAAGCCTTAAGCCTTCAGGTCCGCGATCCGCATAATCGCGACCACGTTCGCGTCGTTGTACGCTTGTTCTTTTGTCTCCTTGTTTACGTCACCTGCCGCGTCCACGCAGACATTGCAGCCTCGTTAGGAATGGCCGCAGTTGGCCCGAAGCCGGCTGCAAATGAGGGGCAGAGCATGTCCGCTCTGCCCAGTTAGTTCAGACGTCGACCTGCCCTGCTATTGCGAGTGCATCGTCGACTTCAATTCCCAGGTACCGGACGGTGCTCTCGATTTTGGTTTGCCCCCGGCGTGGGAGCACGACGAGCCTGTTTCCGTTTGAAGCCTTTGAACGAGCTGGCCATTGGGCTTGCGATGATCGGAGAGGCGCGTTTCGCCAGGAATTTGTCTGGCCTCCACGATGCGACGACCGCCCTCGACGTGAGACGGCCCGCCTGCGCGAGCGGCTCATGCAGGTCATTGGATGGCTCCACCCCTTGAAAGGCGCCCGGGAGCATCTAGATAACATCCATAAGCCATCCAAAGGGATGGTAGATGGATGTTTCGCTATGCCCGCTAATGTGCACGAGCTGCGACCCAAGGCCCCCGACACCGAGAAGATCACGATCAACCTTGGCTATGTCGACCTCGGTCACGTCGATCTTATGGTGCAGGAAGGATTTTATTCGAACCGGACCGATTTCATCCGGACAGCAATCCGGAACCAGCTCGAGCGACACGTAGAGGTCGTCAGACAGTCCACGGCCCGGAAGAAGTTGGACCTCGGGCTGCGCAACTACACTCGCGAGGATCTCGAAGCGGCGCGGCGCGCCGGCGAGATGCTGCAGATCAATGTTTTGGGCTTAGCCACCATCGCCCAGGACGTCACTCCCGAGTTGGCTCGCGCCACAATCGCGTCGGTCTCGGTGCTGGGGGCCCTTCACGCCACTCCCGCGGTCAAGGCCGCACTCGCCGACAGAACGAGGTGAACGATGCTGAATCAAGACATAGTCCGCGAAGCAACCCGCCTCACGCGTGCCGGCCAACTGGTCAAGGCCACCGCGCTGCTGCAGCGCATGCTCCAGGGCGGTCGCGCTCCAAGACCGGAGTCTCGCAGCGCCTCTCAGGCTCGGCTCCCGCGGCTCGATCCGCTTACCATCGACGCCACGGCCGACGTCGTCGAGGAGCGGAAAGCTCCGCAGATTGCGCCGGCCCGCTCTGCTCAGGGACGCAGACACTCCTTACCGCTCGACGGCATGCGGGATTTTTCCGGGCTCGGCCTGCGCAGTCCGATCAAGCGCGCCCCTCTGTCCCCATCGGACATCGTGCCCGAGGGCAGGCGGTTTATCGCCGGTACCTTCAGTAACGCCGCGGGAAGCCGGACCTACAAGCTGTTCATCCCAAGCCGCTGTCAGGGACAACGGCTTCCCCTGATCGTCATGCTTCACGGCTGCACCCAGTCGCCGGACGATTTCGCGGCCGGCACCCGGATGAATTTCCTGGCGGAAGAGCAGAATTGCTTCGTGGTCTATCCTGAGCAGCCGAGCGGAGCCAACCAGGCGAAGTGCTGGAACTGGTTTCGCACGGGCGACCAGCGCCGCGGCGGGGGCGAGCCCTCGATGATCGCCGGCATTACCCGCCAGATCATGCGCGACCATGTGATCGATCCGAAGCGCGTATACGTCGCGGGTCTGTCGGCCGGCGGGGCCGCCGCCGCCATCATGGGCGCAACGTATAGCGACCTGTACGCGGCCGTCGGTATTCATTCAGGCCTCGCGTGTGGAGCCGCGAGCGATCTCCCCTCCGCGTTCGTGGCCATGCGGCAGGGAGGCGGCTCCAGGGCAATTGCGGACGGCATAACTTCTGTGCCGACCATCGTTTTCCATGGCGATCGTGACACTACGGTGCATCCAAAGAATGGCGATCAGATTATCGAGCAGTCCGCCGGGGCAACGAGACCGACGACGAAGGTACTTCGCGGACGCGTACCCCACGGCCATGCCTATACTCGCACCGTCCTGATTGACGGGGCCGGTCGGGCGATATCCGAACACTGGAACATCGACGGCGCCGGACACGCGTGGTCAGGCGGCAGCCCCGCCGGGTCCTACACTGATCCGCAAGGACCGGATGCGACGAGGGAAATGCTGCGCTTCTTCCTCGAGCATTCGCTCGGTGGATAGTCTGGCTTGTTCTCAGACTGACGCCGTTGAGCATGGGTCAGGAAGATCGCCAGTTAGACGTTTGTTGGTTGGAGTTGCTACCCAAAATCATCGTCGACCTCGTAGAACGTGCGATTGATGCGGGACTCCAACGATGCACGGGTTTGGAACGCTACGTCACAAAGCCTGTTGTCCTTTCAGAAATGACCGTTTTGGTCGCACCCCCATTTTCGTGGAGCGTCAGATGAGCAAACGCAAACCGGCGACAGCGCCAAAGCGCGCCCGCAATCCGAAAATGGCCGCGCGGGCCCAACGGAACAAGCAGGCCATTGTTAGAAGCCCGAAAGAGAATTTACTTCACTCTGCTGCGGCAGTCTCGGTCGAACCGCCTCCCGAGCTTCATGATGATCCTAAACACGGGGTTTCTATCATTGAGCCTCGGATGGATACCTTACCAGGTGACCTCAGTCAGAGAATGACGGATAGCGATCCAACGAAAGGCTTTGCTTTAGCGACGGCAAACATACAGGCGTATCAAGCGAAGCTTCTTGAGATAGCCGGGGCCAACGCGCAATTTGCTTTTGAATTCGGCCTGAGACTTGCGACGATCAGGTCACCAACTGAATTTTTCGGCGTCATCACGGAATTTACAAGCAGACGGGTCGATATGTTCGCGCAGCATTCGAAAGAACTGGCGGCATATCCGTTCTGGCGCATCAAGCCGCCCCGAGAGCTCACGGCTCTGCCGGGACGATAACTACAAGCCGTACCCGCTGCGGCAAAGCTTGTCGTTCTGATCCTCGGCGGCGACAAGGCGCTGCCCCAGGAACGCCGGCCTCTCCATCGTCGCGCAATGACCGCGCGCTGCGCATCATGTTCCCGATGATCTCGGAGGTCGCCGAATTCAACAGGAGGCCCGCCGGTTCACGCTGGCGGGCCTTGGTGACTAAACCCGGCAAGGTGTATCGTTCCAAAGGGGCGGGCGGAGTTTGATTCGTCATGCTGGAAGCCATTCTCCTATTGCTGGGAATTGGGGCCGCAGCTCTCCTGCTGATCGCGTTTTGGGGACTGCATCGCCACGTATAGGCACAAAAAAAGCTCGGAGGCGTATCTGGCGGATCAGAAGCTCGCATGCCCGCCGCGTTTGGGGGCTACCTTCAGCTGCAAGCCAGCCGTGACTACCCCCAGGACGGTAGAAAAATTCGGAAGCTGTTCGTTGCCGAAAGCACGATAAATGCTCGTACGCTGCAGCTCGGCCTTTTTCGAGATTTCTGAAATGTTGAAATCTTTGAGGGCCTGTCCGATCGCCCTGGAGATTGTGTGAGGTTCGGCCGAGGCGAATGCTTGGTTCAGCTCATCGGCGAGCTGCGAAGGTGTGACTGGTCGGTAGGTCTTCGTCACTCGAGCCTCCCAACGCACAAGGCCGGCTCAAAGAGCCGGCCTTGTTCGTTTGCATAATGCTAATCAGTACCTCGCGACGAGAGGGCCGCCGAACCGATAGTTCAGGCGCACGAGACCCATATCGACATCTTGGCTGATGCGATTAGTCTGAAATAACAACCCGGTCCCAGGGACCGTGAGGTCTCTCGTCTGATGGCCGAGGAAGATGTGATCGTACTCAACACCGACCGACCAGTTCGGCGCAAAGCCAAACTCAAGGCCGGCGCCAACTGTGGCCCCCCAGCGCGTGTCGCGACCTGAGGCTAGCAATGTGCCAGCACCGGGAGTGCCGGGAGCAGCGTAGATGTCAAACTTATCGCCGACCACAGCCGCGCCACCCTTCACGTAGAGCAGAACGCTGTTCCAGGCGTAGCCCACCTGACCCGTGATGAGACCGAAGGAATCGATCCGTGACCGATTGCGGTCGCCCGTGACCAGAGCGCTACCCGGGAACAGGAGGCTGATGTTGTCGCCGGAGAAGTCGGCCCAGTTGCCTTGGCCTTCAAGACCGAACACCCAACTTGCTGACTGCCAGCGATAGCCGACCTGACCACCGACCGTGCCGCCAGTCGCGTTGTGACAGCCTTCACCGACGAGGGTGCCGGTAACTGGCGTGACAAAGTCCCAGCAGTTGTGCGCGGAGCCGCCGCCACCGTTGATACCAATGTAGAAGCCGCTCCAGTCGTAGATGGCGGCGACCATCGGCGCCGGGGCCTTGGTGTACGGCCGGGCGGCCAGATCCGCCGCACCGGCGGGAGCCGCCAGAGCGAGTGCCAATGTTCCGGCCGCAGCCGCAAGAACCTTCTTCATGCGAGTATCTCCCCAGAGTAACGAGTTCAATGAATTGGCGCGTTCGCCCACCTGCCTGACAAAGAGTAAGTCGATGGTTGATAATTGCTGTAGCCCGCGTGCCACACTCGTTGCCAAAGGTTGGCCGAAATTCTCAACGTTTACAGATGGTTGAGTGGAACTAAACGCACGTTAGCGTGCGTATGATGTCGAGAGTGCCAAGAGTATCCGGGCCCGTGGAATATGTGAGACCACATTGCCTTGCGCAGACTCGGCGGCAGCTGGCGCAGATATTCGCCGCCGAGCGCGAGAACGCCGAATGCGTAGAGCTGCACCTCGTTGTCGTGCCGTCGCGAGTGCAGGGCGTTAGAGTCGGACACGCCGTCGACGCCGTGCACCACAGCCCCGCCGTCGATGACGAATTGCTGCTCGCGGTTCTTCAACGCGGCTTGGACGATCCAGAAGAAGCGCGTGGTCCGGTCGTGGCCGTTGCGGGTGAATAGCCGGGCGGTCTTGCCGTTGCGCTCGACGCGCGAGCGGTAGGCGTCATATTTGAATTCAGTCGGGGCCATCAGGCACCGCCTTGGCGGCGGTGGCCAGGCAGAACGCGAACGCACGGTGCATGCGAACGGGATAGTCACGCGGCTGCGAATATGCGAATCTCGCTAGCGTTTCAGCATCGGAATTCGTCAGTGAGGAACCGATGACAATTGCATTGCCGTACCTTGGAATTGCGCTCTGCTGCTCGATCGCGCTCTGGTTGGTGAGCCAGGTGCTGTAGGGTGTGGAACATCGCAACAGCGGCAGCGACGCTACTTGTGGCGTTTGCTGCAACTCACGCATATGCGGCTGACATAGGTTATCTGGCTCCCCCCGGAGTCGCTGCAAACGAGTTTCCCTCACCGCAGCGCCCTGTCGCACGGATTGTCAGCCCACGCCGCGCCGCCGAAGAGCACCGCGACGCTCTCAATGAGGCCGGCCAGATCGCACGTGCTCTTGAACTGAAACCTGGCATGACAGTCGGCGACATTGGTGCGGGCAGTGGCTACCACACGGTCAGACTCTCGTACCTCGTCGCACCCGCCGGCTCAGTCGTTGCCCAGGACGTCACGCGGGATTACCTCATAGAACTCGCCAGGCGAACAAAACTCCTGAAGTTGACGAACGTGCAATTCGCGCTCGGCGAAACACACGACCCGCGTCTGCCCGCTTCCTCGCTGGATGCCGCAATCCTCGTGCACATGTATCACGAGATAGCCCAACCCTATGCCTTCCTCTACAATCTCGCGCCCGCCTTGAAGCAGGGCGCACGGGTCGGAATTGTCGACCTTGAGCTTCCGACGTCGAAGCATGGCACGCCAATTGAGCTCCTGCGCTGCGAATTGACCGCCGTCGGCTATCGCGAGGTCGCCACATACAAGCTCGCAGGGGACGGAGGATACCTGGCAGTATTCTCTCCGCCGGAGGTAGCGGATCGAAAATCTCCCCGCGACATCGTTGCTTGCAGGGATCCCGTCGGCACTCGCTGACACCGCGCCCGCCGCCCGGCCTATTCTTTTCGCGCCAGGGAGCGCGTCGCCAGCAACGACGACCTCGATCGGAAGCGGTTAGCCGAGCGCCCGACCGACGCGATTGCCCCAAAACGGCCGTTGACCCAGGACCAGCCCATCCTGTCTACTCAACCGAGTGGTGGCAGTGTGTAAGACAATGCTGACGCAAATTTACGAAGTCGCGACACCTGCGGAAGCCGAGGCGATATCGGCAATCGGCGTGGATCATGTCGGCGTGCTCGTCGGCGATGGAGCCTTCCCCCGGGAGCTTCCGGTTCAGAAGGCGTTAGCGGTTATGAAGATGGTGCGGGCGCCGTCCGTAGTTTCCGCGCTGTTCCTTTCGGCGGATGTCGCTCTTATCGAACGGATGGCGAGAGAGCTTGATCCGCCCATTGTTCATCTTGGCGCATCCAGCGAGTTGCTTACGCCTGATCTTGTCGTGGCGCTGCGAAAGTCCCTGCCGAAGACCAAATTCATGCGCAGCGTACCTGTCACGGGACCTGAGGCAGTAGGCGTGGCGCAAGCATATGATGGGGTTGTCGATTGGATCCTGCTCGACAGTCATCGGACAGGTGATGTGCAAATCGGCGCGCAAGGGGTGACGCACGACTGGAGCATCAGTCGAACGATAGTGGAGAGTGTTCGCACCCCGGTCATACTTGCTGGTGGCCTCGGACCAGACAATGTCAAGGAAGCTATTCGATCGGTGCGACCTGCCGGCGTTGATTCGAAAACAAGAACGGATCGAGAGGGCACTCACTCAAAAGACCTGAGGAAGGTAGAAGCCTTCTATCGCGCGGCGACGAGCGGTTAGACCGCACCTCTCTTCTTGGCCCATCGCGTCAGATCTGACCCGGAACACCAATCGCAATGCGCCCAATGCGCCAACGCCCACCTTCCTCGCGGCAAACGCGGGCTCTGCGTCTGGCACGTTTTTAGCTTGTTTTGGTGCGGGGCTGGCGCGGCAGCTCCCCGCTCGACGGCCTAGACCACCAGACAGGGGCGGGGAGCTTGCCGAGGTTGCTTTCAATCTTCCCGCCAACCGAGGCGGCCTTACGGGGGTACCAATTGTTGCTCCAAGCACCTGTCTGCGACGCTGTCTAATTCTCGAATTACGAAATACTCTTGAAACAATGAGTCGCCATAGTCACCGGTATTTTTGAGGAACTTTGCCACCACTCTGTTTCATTTCGATCGGTCTCTTTGCGAGGCGCAACCATGGATTTGAGAACAAATAGGATTGAAGTCGGCGCGCGTTTTAAGCTCAGCGAAATCGGAAAAATTCGATGCCCAGACCTGGCTGACAAGGTTGGCGTCGTTGTCGCCCTAGGCCAACGTACAACCGGCATCACCGTTCTGTTCGATGGTGCCCAACGACCAACCGTTTTGCATAGGGATTACATCAGACCCAGCTCTGATGAGGATTAACGGATCGCTCCGTTCCGGCACTCGGGCCATCCTGATGAGGTACCCAAAAGGGGTCGTCAGGATAGCCGGCGCGTCTTGATTCGCTTCCTGGACAGTCGCAAACTGCCCGCAGGGGCTCGTTACGCAGTTCTTCTACTTTCCCTGCTTCAGTCAGTTTGCAATCTCCACCAGGTCACCTCAGACGGGGGGCGCGACTCATGGAAATATTCCGTGCTGAGAAGATTTGCGTTGTCGAGGACAACTCAACCAGAACGTGCCGCATCTGCGGCAAGAAAATGAAGCTTGTCCGAGCGGTGGTGGACTCTGAGAGCGGAGCCATCACTCGCATGTTCGAATGCGGCTGCGGCAAGCGCGTCTGGGACGACTGAGGCGCGCGACCGGTAGTGGCTGATGACGCATTGCCGCCGGTTGATGCGGTAGAGTGGTACAGGGCGGTCTTCGCGTCCTTTTTAGTTCCCCAAGCTTCGCGGAGCGAAAGTTTGGAGCGGAGTTCTCTCCTATGCTCAGTCCTAGCTTTCCAACGTTCTTGTAGGCGTCCACTCTCCAGACGTCGTTCCACCTACCTCAAATACCCCACCACCATCCTCGTCGTCTCGTCCACCAGCGTCCGCACCGTCTTCTCCGACAGCATCTCGGCGTGGTTCAGCACCGTGTTGTGCGCGACCGCCTCGATGGCGCTGACGCAGATGAAGGTGGCGAGGCCCGGGTCGATCTTGCGCATCTCGTTGCGGCGGCTTTCGAGATAGGCGCGGACGAGGGTGTGGACCTCGCGGTTGAAGGCCTCGACGTCCTTGAGCTGGCCGGTGCGCGGGATCTGCTCGGCGAGCACCCGATGGAGTTTCGGATCGATGCGGTGGGCCTCGATCGCGACGCTCACGAGTTTTCGCACCGCCTTCTCGATCGGCATGTCGGCGACCTCGGTCAGCGCTGAGCGGACGATGCCCATGATCTCCTCGTTGTGGCGGTCGATCACGGCGGCGACGAGGGCCTCCTTGCCCGGAAAATACTGGTAGAGCGAGCCGACGCTGACGCCGGCGACTTCGGCGATCCGGTTGGTGCTCGCCTTCTCAAAACCTTCGCGGACCAGAATGCGAGCGGTTGCCTCGACCAGTGCGTCGACGGTGGCGCGGGACCTCTTCTGGGAGGCGTTTTTCCGGGGT
Source organism: Bradyrhizobium sp. USDA 3311 (assembly GCF_054062495.1). Lineage (NCBI taxonomy): Bacteria > Pseudomonadati > Pseudomonadota > Alphaproteobacteria > Hyphomicrobiales > Nitrobacteraceae > Bradyrhizobium > Bradyrhizobium sp. USDA 3311. The sequence continues at coordinate 5,449,709 of NZ_JBSSFI010000001.1, forward strand.
TTTGTCGGTGGTTTGCGCGCCATGGGCCAGCGGTCCGAATGCGAGTAGGAAAAGCGAGTGAATGCTCGCATTATATCCGCAAGTGGCGACGGGTCGGCAAGCGTCTTTGCCGCCGCGTCGGGAGAGCCCGGAGGGGAGGTGGCCAATGAGCGTTGCGAAGATCGTGTCGGCGTTGCAGTTTTGCCCTGGCGGCCGCGCGCTAGATGCGCCGCCGCAGCGTGATCCCGCGCCGAGCTTGCAGAGCCGTTGCTTCAACGTGCTGCTCAGGCTGCTTCCGTTCAAGAAGCAGCTCGCATCCGCCGAGGCGGTGCAGGCGCATGTGCACAAGCGCGCCTTGCAGCCGGCCTCGCATGAGCCGACGGGGCTCGGCCGCGGTGTCGAGGTGACGCTGACCAGGATGGGCGGATGGCCGGTCTATTACACCGCGCCGTCTTCCGGCCATGAGGGCTGCAACTACGTCATGTTCCTGCATGGCGGTGGCTTCATCAACGAGATCGTGCCGGCGCATTGGCGGCTCATTGGTCAGATGACGCGCGAGGCGCGCGTCGTTTGCGTCGTGCCGATCTATCCGCTCGCGCCGCGCGTCACCGCGAAGGACGTCGTGCCGGCGACGGCCGAGCTGTTGCGGATGCTGCTGGAAGATGCCGGGCCTGCAAAGGTCACGGTGGTCGGCAATTCGGCCGGCGCGGGCCTGGCGCTCGCCGCCTGCCAGTGGCTGCGTGATCGCGGACATCGGCAGCCGAACCTGATGGTGCTGATCTCGCCCGCCGCGGATGCGTCGGTCAGCCGTCCGGAGCAGGTCGAGATCGCGGCGCGCGATCCGATGCAGGACATTCCGGGGATACTCGAGGCGGGGCGCCTCTATGCCGGCGAGCTCGATGTCGGCCATCCCTTCGTCAGCCCGCTCAACGGCGCGTTCCGTTCGCTGCCGCCAATGACGATCTTCGCAGGGACTCGCGATCTGCTCTACCCCGACAGCGTCGATCTTGCGGAGCGGGCGAGGGCGGTTGGTGTGCCGGTCGAGCTGCATCTGCTCCGCAACCAGCCGCACAATTATGCGCTGATGCCGACGCCGGAGGGGCGAAAGGCGCGCGCGATCATCTTGCGTGCGATTGCTTGAGGGAAGAGCGTGACGATAGTCACAAAGCGCGCCGCCGCGATGGGTCTGGCGCCAGCGGTGCCCGCGCAGAGGAGAAAGGCGGCCCCCGGGGCGTTTCCTCAGTCGTCTTGATATCAGTAGTTTTGCGGGGCCTTAGGCGTGGCCCTTGATCTCGTAGTGACCCGGCACGCATTTGTAGCGCTCGAGGCGCCAGTTGGCGTGATAGATCGGATGCTCGCCCATCCACTTCGCCAAGGGTGCCTGTGCGCCGATTGCACACTGCATCATCGACATTTCGGGCGTCATGTTGCTGTCGGTCACGATTTCCTCGACGCAAGCGCCCGAGGCAGATGCACCAAGCCGGCAGAGCACGGCAACGACGGTCACGAACATTCCTGTCACCTCATCGGTAGTTTCTGACCACGAAGAGGATGCAAGCGGAGTGCCAGAGCCTGTGACACAAACAACACGCTGACCTGGCCGACTCGACCCAGCGTCCACCCCCATTTGATGATTCGGATTGTAAAAAAATTGCCCCTAACCCGAAGCCGGACAAATACGGGAACCGGAGGGGGTGATCACAGGAATGTTGGATTCTGCGGGACTGCGCCGCGCGGGCGGCCCTTCACAGGGCTTGCACAGCCAATAGGCTTCGAAGCGGGCGGATACTCGTCAAAAGGGCGGGACCGCCACAAGGGTTATGGAAACGCGAGGGCAGAACATGAAGGTACGTCCGACCGGCGTGATCCCGCCGATGACGACGCCGTTCCGGAAAGACGGCGAGATCGACTTTGGGCTCGTGGCGCCCCAGGTCGACTGGATGATCGGCGCCGGCGCACACGGCGTCGCCGCCGGCGGTTCGACCGGCGAGGGGCGCACGCTCGATCACGAGGAATATCGCGACCTGACGGCCGCGACGGTCGAGGCGGGAAGGGGCGCATTCCCGTGATCGCCGGCATCATCGTGGACTCCACGCGCGATGTGATCCGCCGCGGCAAGCTGGTTCGCGACATGAATGTCGCCGCGCTCCAGGTCACGCCGGTGCACTATTTGTTCGAGCCGGACGAGGAGGCGCTCGATGCGTTGAGCGGGCCGCGCGTCGAAGCGGCCGAATAGTCCGTCCGCCGAAATAACGATGGCGAAGATGGCAGCGGCGATCCGCTCTTACCTGCGGATGCGGCGCTGCTACATTTTGCGCGCGCTGCGATGAGCGGCGCTAAAGCGCGATGAGATTGGGATGAATCGTCATCGCGCTTTAGGTTATTGTTTGAGCATGATCTCTTCGGAGAACCGCTTCACACTTTGCGCTAACGCGGCCCTCCGGGGCCGGATCATGCTCTGAAGAAACATACCGACAAGGGAGGGGCCGAAAGTCCCATGAAGGATTTTGCAGGAAAGATCGCGGTCATCACCGGCGGCGGCACGGGAATGGGACGCGAGCTCGCGCGACAGCTCGTGGCCGAAGGCTGCAATGTCGCAATGTGCGACGTCTCGGAGGCCGCAATGGCCGAGACCAAGCGGCTCTGCGAGGTCGAGAAGCTGCCGCAGGGCCTGCGCATCACGACGCATGTCGCCGATGTCGCGATCGAGGATCACCTGAAGCGCTTTCGCGACGATCTCGCCGAGCAGCAGAAGACCGACAAGATTCATCTGCTGTTCAACAATGCCGGCATCGGCGGCGGAGGCAGCCTGTTCACCAACACGCGCGAGCAGTGGGAGCGCACCTTCAACATCTGCTGGGGCGGGGTCTATCTCGGCGTGCGCACCTTCCTGCCGATGCTGGTGGCGGCGGACGAGGCCCACATCGTCAACACCGCGAGCGTCAACGGCTTCTGGGCCTCGATCGGCATGGGACAGGCGCACACCGCCTACAGCTCCGCCAAGTTTGCGGTGAAGGGATTTACCGAAGCGCTGATCAACGACCTCCGCCTGCATGCCCCGCACGTCAAATGCTCGGTGGTGATGCCCGGCCATATCGGCACCTCGATCGTCTCCAATTCGCGCAAGGTGCAGAGCACGGACGGGTCGGAGCGGCTCAACGCCGACGAGGTCGCGCTGACCCGCAAGCGCATGGTCGCGGCCGGCGTGCCGGATGCCGACAAGATGTCGGACGAGGACATCCAGGCGGCGTTCGCCGAGCGCGCCCGCAGCTTCCTGGAGGATGCTCCGACGACGGCTGCGCAGGCCGCGAAGATCATCCTCGACGGGGTCAAGGCGGAGCGCTGGCGCATCCTCGTGGGCGAGGACGCCAAACGCCTCGACGAGCGCGTGCGCGCGACGCCCGAGCAGGCCTATGACCGCGCCTTCTACGAGAGCTTTACGCAGGAGGTCGGCTGGCGGCTCGGCTGAGTCTACCTCGCTGTTGTGAGCAGCGAGGCGCGGATATAGGTATGATGATCATCATGGCAAGAGGTGCGCAGGTCATTTGACGTGCCAGCTCTTGCCAATATTCGCGGCCTCATGACGAATTGGAATGTCACGCATGCGGCGCGGCGCATCGTTCAATAATCGTTCAAGCGATGGTGATCTCAAACACCTGTAATGGCGCGCACGGCGGCTTGGTTGGCGAACCAAAATAGTTTAGTGAATCAGGGGTAACGCGATGATAGAGCGTAGCTCCGATGATACCCGCATGCCTCTCCGACGACTGGTCCCTTTGCCCGGAGAGAGAGGACATCTCCGCTGAATTCACGCGGCTCCTGACCGCAGCCCAGGAGGGCGGCGCCACGATCGCGGAATGCCTGATGATCGCGCGGCAGCTCAAGCGGGGCGACGAGCAATCCTGGCACCGCGAGTGGAAGCGGCTTGCGCAGGCCAACCGGCACCGCGCCGAGGCTGCGTTCGCGGAGGGCCACATGGCGACCGCGCAGCGCAACTGGCTGCGGGCGTTGAACTACTACGGTGCAGCGGCAATGCCGCTCGATCAGGCCGATGAGCGGCGCTGGGTTGCGGTGCTGGCGATGCAGGAATGCGCCCGCCGCTACCTCACGGCGCGCGCACCGGCCGGCGAGGTCGTGACGATTCCCTGGGTCGACGATCATGCGTTGCAGGGCTACTTCCTGCCCGCGGCGTCGGCGAGCGGACGGGCGCCGACCGTGATCTGCATCGGCGAGCCGGGACACCGCAAGGAGGAATTCCTGTTCAAGCTCGCACCGCATGCGCGCGAGCGCGGACTGTCGATGCTCGCGCTGGACCTTCTCGGCGACCAGCGCGACGATTATACCGATACGCTCCTGCAGCGCCGCGATCTCGAGAGCTCGATCGCGAGCGTCATGGATTATCTGGAAACGCGCGGCGACGTCGATTTCGATCGCGTCGCCATCGTGGCGGACGGGTGGGGATCCTCATTCGTGGCGCGCGCGGTGTTGCAGGAGCCGCGGCTCGCCGCCGCCGTCTGCGATGGCGGCCTGTGGGATCTGCACGAACGATCGTTCTTCGCCAGCCGCTTCGCGATGAGCGACCTCAGCATCGTCCCGGTGCCGCATGCGCCGCTGATGGCCTCCAGCGCCGACTGTCCGGTGCTGATCACGCTCGGCGAGGATGGCTGGCTCAAGGCCGACCGGGCGCGTCAGATCGTCCAGAAATCCCGGCTCGGCAGCTCCGATATCGTGCTGAAGGTGTTCACCGCGGCGGAGACCGGCGCGGCGCAGGCCCATGCGGACAATCCGAGTCTCGCCAACGAATACATCTTCGACTGGCTGGAATCGCGGCTCGGCGCCGCCGGTCGGCGGAGCTGAGCGCGGCCTCGCGTCTCAGAAGTCGAGCGATATCCTGACGCAGGCCTTTTCGAGCCGGTTCTTCAGGGTCGCGAGCTTGGTGGTGAATTCCGTCAGCTCGTTCTCGTCGAACTCCTGGAAGACGAACTCGCGAATCGTCTTGTACTGCTCGTTGAGGCTCGCAATGTGCTTCTGGGTCTTGTCGACCAGTGACAGCCGCACGACCCGGGCGTCGGTCGGCGAGGGCCGCCGGCGGAGCAGGCCCTTCTTCTCGAGCAGCTTGGACTGGGTGGTGACGAACGAGGGATCGACGTGGAGCAGCTTGGAGACCACGTTGACCGGTACGCCGTCGTCCTTGTCGAGGTCGGAGATCGCCATCAGGATCAGCCATTGCGGGCCGCTGATGCCGAGCGTCCTCGCCCAGAACTGACGCAGCTCCTCGAGATACATGTTGATCGACGATATCTCCCAGGTGAAGCGCCTGATGAGATCCAGGTTGCCGATGGGGCGCAGGCGCGCTCCTTCTTTCCTCGTCGCGGACACAGCGTCACTCCCGTGAACTGATTCTTCAGGCCAGTGTTCGTGGAAGGCCATAGTCCACGCAAGCCTGCTCTGACGCAAGTGCAGAGCAGGGTAATTTTGTCACTAAAATTACAAAGATGAGCAGGTCAGCATATTTGGTCCGCCCGGGTGTGGCGCCCGGGGCACAGGTTTAGTGAAACTACAAAGCTTACCAAATAAACTATTTTAATTAGTGTAATGGCGCAGGCATAGTGGTGCGCGACGGTGGGGGGTACTCGATCGTCCCGTTGCAGGTGGTTCGCTCACGTCCCTCGCGTCGAATGCGGGTGTGTCCGAAAGCGCAAAGCGGCCGAGCGGATTTGAAAAGACGGGGATCTGGGGGGCCTCACGGTCCGGTCTCCGTAAAATGAGCAACTTGGAGGTTTTATATGAAAGTGGTGAAGAGCCTTTTGCTCGGCACTGCGGCGGGTCTGATCGCCGTCGGTGGAGCCCAGGCGGCCGATCTTCCGGTCAAGGCCAAGGCGGTCGAGTACGTCAAGATCTGCACGCTCTATGGCGCGGGCTTCTACTACATCCCGGGCAGCGACACCTGCATCAAGCTCGGCGGCTATCTGCGTGCCGAAGTGGCGCTCAATGCCGGCGGCAACTACAGTGCCCAGTACAACGGCGTGTTCGCGGCCAACAACCGGCTGACCAACTACTACTCGATGCGCGCTCGTGAAGATCTCAACATCGACACGCGCACCGCAACGGAATACGGCGTCGTCCGCACCTATTTCGATGCGGTCTTCACCTGGACGACCGGCAACTATGGCGGCACCGGTTCGGGAACGGGCGCGACCCAGTACAGCGGCACGATCGGCCTCAATGCCGCGGGGACCGGTCTCACGGGCTCGGGCGGCGGCAACGTCAACGGCACCGACGGCAACCTCTCGGGCGGCGCCCTCGGCGTCTACTACGCGTTCATCCAGTTCGCCGGCTTCACGATGGGTAAGGCGGTGTCGCAGTTCGACGCGCCCTGGATCAACTATCCCGGCAACAACTTCGACCAATTGGTCGGCGGTAGCGGCACCACCAACGGTGTTACCCAGTTCACCTACACGGCCGATTTCGGCCAGGGTGTGACAGCCGCGTTCTCGGCGCAGGACCAGACCCAGGTCTTCCAGACCAACATCTGGAACACCGCCGGCATGTCCACGACCGGCGTCCTCGGCGGAGCCTACGGCTCGAACGATCTCGGCGGCACCCGGGCTCCCGACCTCGTGGGCATGGTCCGCGTCGATCAGGCTTGGGGCCTGTTCCAGGCGTCGGTCGCCGCGCACGACAACCATGTCGGCTACTACGGCGCGAGCGAAGTCACCGGCCATCCGGAAGACAAGTGGGGCTGGGCCGTTCAGCTCGCTCTCCAGATCAAGAACATCCCGACCGGCGCCGGCGACGTGATCAACCTCTCGGGCGTCTATACCGACGGTGCGAGCCGCTACAACTTCCAGGAGCTGGCCGCGACCAGCTACTCGATGTTCGGCAGCTCCAACGCGGCGTATCAGAGCATCGGCTTTGCCGGCGTGTCTGACGCGGTGTTCGGTCCGGGCGGCGGCCTCGAGCTGACCAAGACCTACGGCTTCCGTGGTGCCTACACCCACAACTGGAGCCCGTACTGGAACACGGCGCTCTACGGCGCGTGGGCTGCGGTCAACTACAGCGGCACGGCCAAGGGCCTGATCTGCGGCAGCGCCGCGTTCGCCACCCTGACCGGCACCTGCAATCCGGACTTCAACATCGGCCAGGTCGGCGTCATCACCCGCTGGACGCCGGTGAAGAACCTGACCTTCTCGGCTGACTTCACCTACAGCCATCTCGACCAGAAGTACTCGGGCGTGATCACGACCCCGGCGCTCACGGGCGTTGCCAAGCCTGCGGCAACCTATGAGCTGAAGGATCAGGACACCTACAGCCTGCTGCTGCGCGCCCAGCGCAACTGGTAAGCTTCAGGGCTTTCGGATCTGACGCAGCCCCGGCGGGACACCGCCGGGGCTTTCTGCTGGGCCTTCGGAAAATCCGGCAGCCTGTGCAGGCGACGAAGACGAGCCATGCGATTCGATCGCCTCAAACTTATTTACTTACCTGAGTTACTAAGCTATATAGCTTTCAGCCAAATACGAAAGTTGCGGCTCTTAGCTTCACGCTAAGCCTCCAGAAACCTCCGGTGATGCCCCGCCGGAGGTTTTTCGTTTTTGGGACGTGCGGCCTCAGCCGCGGATCATGCGGGCGCGCGAGTTCGGCCGGTAGGCGAGGCGGCTGTGGCCGGCGCAATACGACTGGCCGTCGGGCGCAGTATTGCCGCAGAAGCAGAAATCGTCTTCACCCGGCGTCGAGATCGGCCAGCGGCAGCGGTTCTCGGACAGCTCCAGCAGCGAGCAGCGATTGGCGTCGTCGATTGGACCGGCGACCACGGGCGCGTCGGTCTCGCCGTAGATGGTGGCGAGCATCTCGTATTGCAGCCGCGGCACGGCTCTCCTCGTACGCGGCGGCGCAAGGCTCCGCTCGAGCCTGCGGTCTTCGACCGCGCGGCTGCGCGTCAGATTGAGCCGGGACAGCTTGCCGATCACCGCGTTGCGGCTGACGCCGATGTCGGCGGCGATCTCGCGGCAGGAGAGGCCGGCCTCGAAATGTTGCTTCAGAAGTTCAATTCGTTCGTCAGTCCAGGTTGGTGAGAGAACAGGCATTTGTAACGGTCCCAGGTTGCAGATGTCGGCCATCCGCCTCTCGAGATCCGTCCGCCTCACGTCCGGCGCGCGCTCACGTCCTGCCATTGTCGCGAATCGACAAAAGCCCGTCCTTGATGGCGAGACGGATGCCTTCCTCGATCAATGTCCGTGCGACGCCGGGAACGCTGGTGCCGTGGGTGCCCTGTCTCACCAGTTTTTCCAGATAGGTGATGGTCGAGAGCGCCAAGGTTACGGGAATGCGGTCAGTCTCGGCTTTTTCGGTGGCCATGGCCCGAACGCTAGCCTCTTACTCGGGTACATAAAAGTAACGATTAAGACTCTATTTAGGTTCGGGGCCGGAAGTCAAATCCGGACTGAATCGGCGTTTCAGCTCATTGGAATCGCTTGAGAAATCGGGCACGGCGCGGCGCGCCGCGCGGCAGACCGGGCGGCGGCGTGGCGTCAACGGGTCAGGGAAGGCGCCGGCGGCTCAGCCGTGCACGATCGCCTTTTCGATCATGCAATGGATGCCCTTGGAGCCGTTGACGGTCTGGGTCACCCGTAGATCGGCCGCCAGGCTGCACAGCGTGTAGGCGTCCTCGCGCGACAGGTTACGCGTCTCGCCGAGAAGCGCGATCATGTCGCGCAGCGCGCGCACCACGCACTGGTCGAGATCGGGGTCCATCGCCATGGTCATGTAGTGCGTCGGCGTCTCGGCACGGGGATAGTCGAGCCTGAGGTCCTTGCGCAGCGTCAGGCGGAAGCGGCCCTGGAGCGCGGTCTCGATCGCGGTGACGCATACCTCGCCGTCGCCCTGCACGCCATGGCCGTCGCCGCAGGAGAACAGCGCCCCCGGGACGAACACCGGCAGGTACAGTGTCGCACCGGCGCCGAGCTCCTTGTTGTCGAGATTGCCGCCCATGGCGCGCGGGACCAGCGAGGAGATACGGCCCCAGGCCGGCGGCGGCGAAACGCCCATCACGCCGAAGAACGGCTTCAGCGGCAGGTCGAGGCCCCAGGGCATGCGGCCGACCATTCGCGTCCGATCCAGCGGGATGTTGAGGATGCGCGTCTCGTGGAAATCGTCGGGCAGGGTGCCGGACAGCGGCCTGATCAGATTCCAGCCCCAGTCCTGCCGGAGCTGGACGTCGAGGATCTCGACCGCGAGCACGTCGCCGGGTTCGGCCCCCTCGACCGCGATCGGTCCGGTGAGGATGTGGCCGGGCAGCATGCGCTCACTCTTCGCGTGGACCTCGTGCATCTCCGGCGGAATGTGAAATTTGTCGCGGTCGGGCAGCACGTCCGGGCTGCCGCTGATGGTGTCGACCGTCACCTCGTCGCCGCTCTTGACCGTGAGGACGGGCTCGAGCGCGGCTTCGAAGAAGCCCCAATGGCAGGTTTCGGGGCTTGAATGCAGGTGATGATGGGTCATTTGCGGCCGTCCGTTCGGTTTGAACTGCTGTGCCCGGGCTTGACCGGGCGATCGATCCTCTTTCAAGAAGATTTAAGATGGACGGGCCGGTCAAGCCCGCGCATGACCCGATCATTCCAGCGAGGCTCCCCCTGTATTTCGTTCTTTCCAAGACCCTCGGCACGGCGCTGCTGCCGATCAATCTTCTGGTCGAGCTCGGAATCCTGTCGCTGGTGCTGATGCTGACGCGCTTTGCGGCGCTCGGCCGCAAGCTTGCGGTGACCACGCTGGTCCTGCTGGCGCTCGCCGCGTTCTCGCCGCTGGGCAACCTCCTGCTTTATCCGCTGGAGTCGCGCTATCCGAAGTGGGACCCGTCGCGCGGCGCGCCCGACGGCATCATCGTGCTCGGCGGTTCCGTCGACACCGATCTGTCGGCCGCGCATCGCACGCCGGTGGTCGCGTCCGCAGCCGATCGCATGCTGGCACCGGCCGAGCTCGCGCGCCGCTATCCGAATGCGCGCATCGTCTTCACCGGCGGCTCGGCGAACCTCGTCTCCACCGATGCGAAGGAGGCCGACTACTCCGCGCCGATCCTGGAAAGCCTCGGGATCCCTAAGGAGCGCCTGATCGTCGAGCGGGACTCGCGCAACACCTGGGAGAATGCGGTCTTCACCAAGCAATTGGTGTCGCCGAAGCCGGGCGAGCGCTGGCTCCTGGTGACGTCGGCTTTCCACATGCCGCGCGCGATGGGGATCTTTCACAAGGCCGGATTTGACGTCGAGGCCTATCCGGTGGACTGGCGAATGGGCGGGCGTGACGATCTCTTCGCGTTCACCCATATCGGCAAGGAGGGGCTCGGCAGGACCGACGTCGCCATGCGCGAATGGATCGGCCTGTTGACTTACCGTGTCATGGGCCGGACCGGCGAGTTGCTTCCGGGGCCGGGCAAGGACTAGAACGAGAGGCGCAAAACAAGAACACAGCACCGGCGCACGATCGCCGGCCCGGAGGACGCCATGCAGCAGCAGAGCGCTGAAAACATCGATCTTGCCGGCCTCGTCGCCGATCTCAACAGCCTGTTGCGGCTGAAGACCACGGTGATCGGCATGAAGCTGTTCGCACGCGCCGCGGACATGGAAGCGATCCCGAAAATCCGGCGGCCGAACGCGATCCATACCACCGACCAGGTCGTCAGCATGGCCGCGCGTCTGGGGTGGACCGTCGGCATCACCGCCGACGATCTCGTAGGTAGCCAGTGCCGCGCGGTGATTGGCCTTGCGCCGCAGGACGACAAATGGCTCGCCGGCGAAAATTACGTCGGGGTCTGGCACGGCACGGCGGAGGACGCGCGCAAGCGCCAGGAGGCGCTGGACGTGGTGCCGTTCGGGCACTATCAGGCGCTCGCGGTCAGCCCGCTCGCCAGCGGCCGGCTCGATCCGCCCGACATCTGCCTCGTCTATGCGACGCCCGGGCAGATGATCATCCTGATCAACGGGCTGCAATATACCGGCTACAAGAAGTTCGAATGGGGCGTGGTCGGGGAGACCGCTTGCGCGGATTCGTGGGGGCGGGCGCTCAAGACCGGGGAGCCCAGCCTGTCCTTGCCATGCTATGCCGAACGGCGCTATGGCGGCGTGCCGGACGAGGAGATGCTGATGGCCCTGAAGCCCTCGCATCTCGCCAAGGCGATCCTGGGCATGAAGGCGCTGGCGAAGAACGGCCTTCGCTATCCGATTCCGCCCTATGGCATTCAAAGCGACGTCCGTGCCGGCATGGGCGTGAGTTACGCGAAAAAGTAAAGGCCAGTCATGAGCTCTGCGAAATTCGACATCGTCGTCTACGGTGCGACCGGTTTCACCGGCCAGCTCGTCGCCGAATATCTGGCGGCGCACTACAAAGACGACAAGGCGCTGAAATGGGCGATGGCGGGCCGCAGCCTCGACAAGCTGAAATCGGTGCGCGAGGCGATCGGCGCGCCCGCAGATACGCCGCTGATCGTAGCCGATGCGTCCGATGCCGCCTCGCTGAAGGCAATGGTCGCGCAGACCAAGTCGGTGATCACGACGGTCGGTCCGTATCAACTCTATGGCGAAGAGCTGCTCGCGGCCTGCGTCGCTGGCGGCACGGATTATTTCGACCTCTGCGGCGAGCCCGTCTGGATGCGGCAGATGATCGACAAGTACGAGGCGGCGGCCAAGGCGAGCGGCGCGCGCATCGTGTTCTCCTGCGGCTATGATTCCGTGCCGTTCGAGCTCGGTACGTTCTTCGTCCAGGAGGAAGCCAAGCGCGTGTTCGGCGCAGCGGCTGCGCGCGTGAAGGGCCGCGTGCGCGACATGCGCGGGACGCTGTCGGGTGGCACCGCGGCGAGTGCGAAAGCGACCTTCGATGCTGTCTCGAAAGATCTCAGCCTTGTCGCCATTCTCAACGACCACTTCGCGCTGACGCCCGGGTTTGCCGGACCAAAGCAGCCGAAAGGCAACAAGGCGGCGTTCGAGGAGGATCTGCAATCCTGGGCCGCGCCGTTCATGATGGCGCTGATCAACACGCGCAACGTCCATCGCTCCAACATGCTGATGGGATTCCCTTACGGCCAGGAGTTCGTCTACGACGAGATGGTCTTGACCGGTCCCGGCGAGAAGGGCGAGGCCAATGCGAAGCGCGTGATGGCCGTCAACGCCGAAAAGACCGGTCCGAAGGCGCCGAAACCGGGTGAGGGGCCGTCGAAGGAAGAGCGGGAGAACGGTCTCTTCAATCTGCTCTATGTCGCGATCGCGCCTGACGGCCGCCAGGTCCGCGCCGGCGTCACCGGCGACCGCGATCCCGGCTACGGCTCGACCTCGAAGATGATCTCGGAATGCGCGATCTGCCTGTTGCGCGACACGCCGGACGTCGCTGCGGGCTTCTGGACGCCGGGCGCAGCGATGCAGCACAAGCTGATCAAGCGGCTGCAGGACCACGCTGGGCTGACGTTCGAGGTGGAGGGGTAGGGCCGCATCACGGACGCTGTCATGCCCCGCGAAGGCGGGGCATCCAGTACGCCGCGGCTTCTCCGTATCTTATCGCTGTCTCTGGAATACTGGATCGCCCGCCTTCGCGGGCGATGACACCGTGTTCGGCGCTACACCGCCCGCGCATCATACGCGTACATGAACTCCATGCTCTTCGAGCCCAGCGGCAACAGCCATTTCAGCATCTGATTGCGCATCCACGCGCCGGTAGCGCTGAACTCGCGCTTGCTGTTGCCGTTGCGGCGCGCCATCGCGACGATCTTCTCGGTGCGGGGCCGCCGCTCGGCTTCGAAAGCCTGGAAGGTGGTGCCGAGCTCCTGTCCGTCCTGCATCAGGCGCGCGAGCCGCATCGCGTCCTCCGGCGCGAGCGAGGCGCCCTGGCCGGCATGGGGGCTGGTCGCATGCGCGGCGTCGCCGATCAGCAGCGAGCGCTTGCGCGACCAGGTCGGCAAGGTCGCGACATCGAGCGTGTCGGTGACCACGATGTTCTCGGCCGCCTCGATGATGTCGGGGATCGGATCGTGCCAGCCGCGATGGAAGCCGCGCAGATGCTGCTTCAGTGTCGCCGCATCGAGCGCGCGGAACATCGCCGCGTCCATGCCGTGGGCGGGCTGCGTGCTCCACCACATCACGCCGTCGTTCGGATCCGGGCTGCAATAGCCGTAGCCGAAGAAGCCGCTCTGGCCGAACGTGGTCTCGACGTGCCGGCCGATCGGCCTGCCGTCGAGCACGGCGTGCGGCACGAAGCCGCCGAAGCCGATCAGGCCGGTGTCGAACGGCCGGGGTCCGTCCGGCACCACCTGGCGTCGCGTGATTGAATGCACGCCGTCTGCGCCGATCAGGAAGTCGCCTTCGGCGGTGGTGCCGTCGGCAAAGTAGGCGATGATCGGCTGGTCGCCGCGGTCCTCGATCTTGATCAGGCGCTTCTCGAAATAGAGCGAGACGCAGGCGCACCAGGCCTTGTCGATCAGCATCTCGTTCAGCGTGGCGCGGCAGACGTTCACCGCGGGCTGGCCGAAGCGGCGCTGCATGTCGCGGTTGATCGAGCCGAGCTTTCGGCCTTCCTGCGAATAGAAGTCGAAGGCCTCTGCGACCGAGCCGCGGCTGATCAGCTCGTTCGAAAGCCCGATCTCGTCCATCACATGCATGCCGTTCGGCGCGATCTGAAGGCCGCCGCCGATGCCCTTCGAATAGGGCCAGGCCTCGTAGATCGCGGACTCGATGCCGGCGCGGCGGAGCAGGATGGCGGCGACGGGCCCGGCGATGCCGGCGCCGATGATCAGGGCCTTGCGGGGACGGTTGGACATGGCTTGCTCCCGACGTTTCCGTGGTGCTAGGAGAAATTACGGTCGCTAAATCTCTTAGTGACTAAGATATATATCGACTAAGATATGAGGTCGGCCTTGTCAAGGACGAAGGCGCGCGCGGCGCTGTTGCAGGAGCTCGAGGAGGCGATGCGCCGGTCGTCCGCGCAGGGCGTGCTTTATGGCCAGACCGTTGCGAACGTTGCCGGAATTGCCAATTCCGACCTCGAATGCATGGACATCCTCTATCTCGAGGGACGCGTCACCGCGGGCCGGCTCGCCGAGGTGACAGGCCTCACGACGGGCGCGATCACCGGCGTGATCGACCGGCTCGAGAAGGCTGGCCTCGTGCGCCGCGAACGGGACGAGAAAGACCGCCGCAAGGTCTTCATCGCGGTCGTGCCGGAGGCGGCCATGAAGATCGGCCAGTTCTACGTGCCGATGCAGCAGGCGATGGAGAAGGTCTTCGGCGCCTATTCCGACGAGGAGCTGCGTCTTCTGCTGCGCTTCGCGACGGAGGGCTACAAGGGCGTGCTTGCCGCCACTGAAGCGCTGAAGAGCCTCCTCGACACGCCGCCGGAGAAGCGTCCCGATCTCAAGCTGAAGAAGCTTCGTCGCCAGCCCTAGTCTTATAGACTTGGGCAGCCGCGATCATGCCCCACATCGCGCCCAGCATCATCCAGAAGTGCCGCCAATGGTCGGTGTCGATCACGAAGCTTTCGCCGACTGTGCCGACGAAGGCTGAAAACACGGCGAGATAGGCGCGCTGCCAGGGCACGCGGACGAAGATGTGCCGGAAGCCCGTGATCACCGTGGTGAAGACCAGCGCGGGATAGCACACGCCGGACAGCCAGCCGCCCGACATGAAGGCGTTGAGATAGGAGTTGTGGGTGTCCTCGGGGAAGAAACGGTGGAATTGCAGGGGGCCGATGCCGAATGGCAGGTCGAGCGCCATCTCCGCACCCAGGATGTGCCGGCCGAACCGGCCGAAGCGGCCCTCGTCATAGCTCTGGTCGAAGCTGGCGCGCTGCTTGAACATCTCGGCGGTGGAATCGAACGACAGCAGCACCGCGATCAGCGCAACGCCCAGCACCGCGGCGACGATCGCCATGACGACGATGCGCGAGCGCTGCGCGTTGGTGCGGCTGGTCAGCACCATCAGCGCCAGCATGAAGGCCGAGGTCAGCACCAGCCCGCCCCAGGCGGCGCGGGAGAAGGCGAGCAGGATGGCCAGTGACATGATTCCGAAGGCGATGACGTTGCGGAAGGCCTTAGCCGGCTTGTCCGAGACCACGCTCTGGAGCGCGAACAGCGCCGGCAGGATCAGGAAGGCGCCGAGCACGTTCGGGTCCTTGAACGTGCCGCGCGCGCGCCCGTAGAGCGTGAGGAGGTCGTCTCCGCCGGGAACCAGGTGGAAGTAGCCGGCGACCGCCGACAGCGAGGCAATCATCGCGCCGACCACGAGGCCGCGGCGGAGCATATCGAGCCGGGCCGCGGTGTCCTCGGACGTGATCGTGGCGAAGAACACCACGGTCACCGCCATGTACCAGGAGGTTGCGATCCAGCTCACCACCTCGGGCTGATCGAACAGCGGGATCGCGCTGATGGTGTAGCCGACATTGAGCAGGACCAGCATCAGCAGCAGCGGCATCAGCGCGAGTCGCAGGCGCAGGCCGGTGGCGAAGAAGGTGACGGTGGCGAGCAGCGTCACGATCTCGTAGGGGCTGGGTTCGATGAAGACGATGGCGCCGGAGGCGCCGACCAGCCACACCAGCGCGCGCTGGAGGGCCAGCACGCCGGGCGCAGCGCGAACCGCTGCATTCATCTCCCCGGCTGTCGCCGCATACGCCATCACACGCTCATACGCTTACGCTACTCGTTCGCCACAAACACCGCTGTCATCGTCCGGCTTGATTGGGCGATCCAGTATTCCGTGGCGCACATTGCGGAAGACGGATGGCGCTGCGGAGTACTGGATGCCCCGCCTCAGTGCGCAACTGCGCACAAGGCGGGGCATGACGGAAACTCAATACGCGTTCTCGTTCTTGGTCAGCAGCGAGATCGGCGTCTTCAGGAGAATGACGAGGTCGAACAGCACCGACCAGTTCTCGATGTAGTAGAGGTCGAACTCGACGCGCTTCTGGATCTTCTCTTCATTGTCGATCTCGCCGCGCCAGCCGTTGATCTGGGCCCAGCCGGAAATGCCGGGCTTGACGCGGTGGCGGGCGAAATAGCCGTCGACGGCCTCGTCGAACAGGCGGCTCTGGAGCTTGCCCTGCACCGCATGCGGGCGCGGGCCGACCAGGGAGAGGTTGCCGGAGAAGACCACGTTGAAGAGCTGCGGCAGCTCGTCGAGGCTGGTCTTGCGGATGAAGCGGCCGACGCGGGTTACGCGCGGATCGTTCTTGGTCACGACCTTCGAGGCCGTCGGATCCGCCTGGTGATGGTACATCGAGCGGAACTTGTAGACGTCGATGCGCTCGTTGTTGAAGCCGAAGCGCTTCTGGCGGAACAGCACCGGGCCGGGGCTGTCGAGCTTCACCGCCAGCGCCACCAGTCCCATCACCGGCAGGGCTGCGAGCAGCGCGAGGCCGCCGACGACACGGTCGAACAGCCATTTCATCACGAGGTCCCAGTCGGTGATCGGCGCCTCGAACACGTCGAGCGTCGGCACTTCGCCGAGATAGGAATAGGAGCGCGGACGGAAGCGCAGCTTGTTGGTGTGGGCGGACAGGCGGATGTCGACCGGCAGCACCCAGAGCTTCTTCAGCATCTCCAGGATGCGCGTTTCCGCCGAGATCGGCAGCGCGAACAGCACGAGATCGACGCGGGTGCGGCGGGCGAACTCGACGATATCGTCGACCTTGCCGAGCTTGCGCGCGCCGGCGCAGGTGTCCAGCGCCCGGCTGTCGTTGCGGTCGTCGAACACGCCGAGCACGTGGATGTCGGAATCGTCCTGCGCCTTCAGTGCCTCCACCAGTTGCTCGCCGTTACTGTCGGAGCCGACGATGATGGTCCGGCGGTCGAGCCGGCCCTCGCGCCCCCAGGCGCGCACCAGCGAGCGCAGCACCAGGCGCTCGGCGATGAGCGCTGCGAGCCCGATGAAGTAGAAGGCGGCAAGCCACAGCCGCGATATTTCGCTGCCGAACTTGGCGAAGAAGGAGATGCCGATGAAGAGCAGGAAAACGAATGACCAGGACGAGATCATCCGCGTCATCTGCCGGAGCTGTCCGCGGAACAGCTGCACCTGGTAGATGTCGGCGGCCTGGAAGCAGACCACGGCGGCGACCGCGACGGCGAGGATCTCCGCCGGATATACCCAGCTGAAGCCGGAAAGCGGCATGACGTAGCCGACATAGACCGCGATGCCGACGAGGCTCAGCAGCGCGAAGTCGGCAAGGCGTACGATGCCGGTGATCACGATCGGCGAATAGGCGCGGGCGACCTTCTGGTTGACGACGTCGAGTGCAGCGGGCGAGAGCCGGCGGCGGCGCTCCACAAAGGGCTGGTCAGCCGGCTTGGCCGCGGCACTGGTCGCGGCATCGAGCATCGAGCGTGCGTTGAGCGGTTCCACGGGCGTCCACGTCCATTCCAAAAACCCGTGGCGCAGCCTTGCACCCCGGGCGAGCATCCCCCGGCACCTCGATTATCGGACAAATCGGAAGAATCTCTAAAGCGACCTTAAGGGTGGTTAATGATTGGCAAATGCGTCGCGATAGCCCGCGATCACGCCGTCAACCATCGCCTGCTGGGAAAAATGCGCGGAGATGCGCTCGCGTAAGGAGGATGCGCGCTGCGCTGTCGCCTGCGGATCGTCGAGTGCGGCCGCAATCGCTTCCGCCATCGCCTCGGCGTTGCTTGCCGCGAACAGGGCCGGGCTCTCCGTGCCGAAGATTTCCGGAATGCCGCCGACGCGCGCGGCGATCATGGGAATGCCGGCCGCGCCCGCCTCGATCACCACATAGGGCATGGAATCGCCGCGCGAGGGAACGACCAGCAGCCGCCCTTTGGAGAAGCCGTAGCGTGCCTTGACGTGGCCGATGAAGCGGATCGCGCCGGAGAGGCCGAGCCTCTCGACCTGCGCCTTCAGCGCTGCCGTCTCCTCGCCGTCGCCGCCGAGCGTGAGGGTAACCTTCTTGCCGCCTTCGTGCAGGCGCGCCACGGCATCGACCAGCAGATCCGCGCCCTTGATGTGCCTGAACTCGCCGACATAGCAGAGGTCGGTGGCATCCTCGGTGGTGACAACAGGCTCGAATTCCTCCGGCGTCACGCCATTGAAGACGCAATGCACCACGCCCTTGGGTGTGCCGACGATGCGCTGATAGGTGTCGCGGGCAAACGCGCTCTCGAACAGGAACAGGTCCGTCGAGTCCATCAGCGAGCGTTCGAGCCGCGCATAGAACTCGCCCTTCAACGTGTTGAGCGGATAGTGCAGTGAGCCGCCATGGGGCGTGTAGATGCGGATGGTGTTATCGGAGCGCTGCCGCATGCGAATGAACGCACCGGCCTTGGCGCCGTGGCCGTGCATGACATCGGGCTTGAGCTCCGCGATCAGGCGCCGCATCCGAAGCCACACCAGGACATCGTCGGGCGACGGCTCGCGGCGGATCGCCATGCGGTGCACGCCGAGCTTCAGTCGCGGCGCGAGCTCGGCCAGCGCCTTGTCGGCGCGCTCGCCGCCGGTGAGGCGGTCGGCGAGAATCCCGACATGGTGGCCGCGATCAACCTGGCCGTTGGCGACGTCGAGGATGTGGCGGAAGATGCCGCCCACGGGTGCGCGCACGGCGTGCAGGATGCGAAGCGGCCGGTCGGGAGAGGGGGGCATGATCTGAACCAGCGCTCGACGGCGAATGCCGAACAATTTCCGAAATATCGAGACGGATTAAGAGGCCTCGTGGTTAACAAACGGTGACGGGCGCGCGTGTGCCCGTCGCGGGATTAACGCGATTAACCCAGCGGCAACCTTAATGGAGTGTAATCGCCCCGGTTGAGGTAGCTTGGTGGCGTTGCCCTGCGGGAGTGTTCGATGCGTTTAGCGTTCTGGCGTGCCGGCAAGGACAAGGCGGTGGTCGAGCGGGCTGTTTCGAAGTCCAAAGCCGAAGCCAAGCCCGAAGCCACGCCCAAGGTCGAAGCAAGACCTGCGCCTGCTGTCACCAGGCAGGCGTCCGGTGAATCCGGCGACATCGATCTGCACGCGCTCGGTGGCGCGCTTGCCCGCAAGCGCGGCTGGATCATCGTGCCGACGGTGCTGGCGCTGGTCGCATCCGTCGCCGCCGTCAATCTCGTGACGCCGCGCTACAAGTCCGAGTCGCGCATCCTGATCGATGGCCGCGAGAACGTGTTCCTGCGTCCGAGCAGCGACCGCAGCACCGAGGAGCGGCAGGCGCTCGACCCCGAGGCGGTCACCAGCCAGGTACAGCTCGTGCTGTCGCGCGATCTCGCGCGCGAGATCATCAAGAAGAACAAGCTTGCGGAACGGCCCGAATTCGATCCGGTGCTGCAAGGCATTTCGCCGCTGAAGTCGCTTGCGGCGCTGGTCGGCATCGGCCGCGATCCGTTCTCGATGACGCCGGAAGAGCGGGTGCTCGACGCCTATTACGATCGCCTCCAGGCCTATGCCGTCGACAAGTCACGCGTGATCGTGATCGAATTCCAGTCGGCTGACCCGGATCTCGCCGTACGCGTCGCCAATTCGATCGCCGACGGCTATCTCGTGCTCCAGCAGAATGCGCGCCAGGACCAGGCGCGCAATGCCAGCCAATGGCTCGCGGGGGAGATCGAGAATCTGCGCAAGAAGGTTTCCGACGCCGAAGCCAAGGTCGAGGACTTCCGCTCCAAGTCGTCGCTGTTCGTCGGGACCAACAACACGACGCTGTCGAACCAGCAGATGGGCGAGGTCAATACCCAGCTCAACAACGCGCGCTCGATGAGGGCAGATGCGGAATCCAAGGCGCGGCTGATCAAGGAGATGCTTCAGAGCGGCAAGCCGATCGAGGCGTCCGAGGTGGTGAACTCCGAATTGATGCGGCGGCTGTCCGAGCAGCGGGTCACGCTGCGGGCGCAGCTCGCCGAACAGTCGTCCACGCTGCTCGGCAATCACCCGCGGATCAAGGAGCTGAAGGCGCAGCTCGGCGACCTCGACAACCAGATTCGCGACGAAGCGGCCAAGATCTCCCGCTCGCTCGAAAGCGATGCGCGCATCGCCGGTGGCCGGGTCGACGGCCTGACCACGAGCCTCGAGCAGCTCAAGAAGCAGGCGACCTCGACCAACGGCCAGGACGTCCAGCTCCGCGCGCTCGAGCGCGAGGCCAAGGCGCAGCGCGACCTGCTGGAAACGTATCTTGGCAAGTACCGCGAGGCCAGCACCCGCGAGAGCATCGATACGGCGCCGGCGGAGGGCCGCATCATTTCGCGCGCCGTCGTCTCGAACACGCCGGCCTATCCGAAGAAGCTGCCGATCGTGCTGATCGCAACCATCGCGACGTTGCTGCTCTCGTCCGGTGTCGTCGTCACCGGCGAGCTATTGCGCCAGACCGCGCCGCGCGCTGCGGCTGTCTTTGCTCCGGCGCAGCCGCAAACGCAGGCGGCGGTTCGCCAAGAACCATTCGTCCGGCCGATGGTCGAGCCGGTGGTCGAACCGGTCATGGACGAGCCCGCGCCGCTTCAGCCGGAGATGACGGCCGATGCCGATGTCACCGAGTTTGCCGAGATCGAGCATCTGGCCGACAGGCTGCGCGCCGCGGCGGCAAAGAAGATCACGGTGCTTGGCACCGCGCCAGGCGAAGCCGTCACGCTGTCGGCGCTGACGCTGGCCCGGCACCTGGCGCGCGATGCGCGGGTGGTCGTGGTCGATCTCGCCGCATCCTCGCCGACGATTGCCGCGGTGTCCGTCGATGCCTCGGCGCCCGGCCTTGCCGAGCTGATGCAGGGCGAAGCCTCGTTCGCGCAGGTGATCACAAGGGACAAGCTGTCGCGGCTGCATCTGGTCATGGCCGGCCGTCCCGGCTTCGACCGCAGCCTGCTGCAATCGCCGCGCGTGACGCTCGCGATCGACGCCTTGCTTCGCGCCTACGACCACGTGCTGCTCGACGCCGGCAGCGCCTCCGACCTGCCGGCAGAATTGCTGACCGCCAATGCCCGTGCCGTCGTGGTGCCCGATGCGTCAATGGAGCCGGATGCGCGCAGGCTGATGAGCGAGCAGCTCAAGGCCGTCGGCTTCAGCGAAGTGACGATGCTGAGCAGGCCGGTACAGCCGTCGGATGCACGCGAGACGGGACCGCGCGTGGTCGCGGCTTAGTAGATTTTACCCTCTCCCCATGTGGCAGAGGGTGGCTTCGCGAAAGCGAAACCGGGTGAGACGGGTGAAGGGTCTCTCTCCGCGAGTTCGGAATCGTAGGGTGGGCAAAGGCGCACTTGCGCCGTGCCCACCACCTTTCAGCGATTGCGGCAGAGGTGGTGGGCACGCTTCGCTTTGCCCACCCTACGTTACTACGAAGTCTACCCGAACGCGCGCCGCAGCCGCTGCGCCAGGTCGAACAGCATCTGGTTCTGCTTCACCAGCCGCTTGCCGTGGCTGAGCGAGGACATCGCCATCGCCGCAAGCTTGCCGCGCGAGGTCAGCGGCACGAAGCTGTCAAAGATGTCCTCGTCGTCCTTGCAGAATATCCGCTTGTAGTCGTCCGAGCCGATGCCGAGGTCGAGCGAGCGGTAGCCGCGCTCGGCGTAGCGGTCGATGATGTAGCGCATCAGGATCAGGCCCGGGCTGTAGCGGGCGTGCTCGGACATGGTGTAGGTGTTGAACATCATCGAGAAGCGCTGGCCGTCGGCGACGCCGGCGAAGATCGCGATTACCTCGTCGTCGCATTCGAGCGCGTGGATGTCGATGACACGGCCGTCGCCGCGCGGCGACAGGCAGGCGCTGCGGACGAACTGTTCGACGCCCGGCTCGGCGAAGACGTTGGGCAGTTTCTGTTCGGCCATCCGCACCGGCTTGACGCGGAAGAACCAGTCGAGCAGGCGGGTGACGTCGGCGTCGGTGGTGGCGAGGTGATAACGATAGCCGGCGAGCGCCTCGAGCTTCTTCTCCTTGCTCTTGAGGCGGCGGCGGAAGGAGTTGCTGATCCGCGACGCGGGCGGGCCGCCCGGCCCCATCACCAGCAGCGGGCAGCCGTTGATCGCACTCTGCCGCGGGAGAGCCGCGAACGGGTTCTGCTGATCGTTCCAGCGCAGCGGCTGCTGCGTCAGCGAGAGCACGTCGACATGCTCGCGCAGCGGCGCGAGCAGTGCGTCGAGATCGGCGGCGACGGCCTGTGCCGCGAACTCGGCGTTCCACAGTCCCATGTTGAAGGTCGTATGCTTGCCGCCCATGAAGCAGGCCGTGCGCACCCCGTGGCCTTGGCGCAGCGAGAGCGGCAGCAGCAGGACCGGTGCATGTTCGGCGTCGCGGGCGATCACGATGAAGGGGCGCGCGCCCTCGCAGCCGCCGACCAGCCGCTGCCAGGGGCTGAGCAGGTCGAAGCGCTGGTAGGGCGTGAAGAGGTGGCCGCTCTCCTCGAGGGCGCGCCAGACCGGCTCGGCCTGATCGAGATCGGTGACGATATCGACCTGCGCGATACGGCTCGCTTTCGACCGCGCTGGCGCTTCTGCCGTCCGGCTTTGCATCGCCGCAGCCATGGTCATTCGCGAAACCTGTCGAGAAATCAAAAATATGCGTAATTCGGCCTGTGGCCGACCTTTGCAAAGAAATGTCAACAAAGGGTAATGACAATAGGCGAGGGAACGGGCCGCCGGCGAGCGCGAAGGTGGGATATTGGCATCCGACGACAGATGGCTGGAACGGCTGCGCCATGAGCTGACCTGGTTCACCGGCCAGGCCGCGCTGCGCAGTCGTGGAGCTGGCGCCATCCTGCGCTTTCAGCACGTGCGGCCGCGGCGGCGCGGCGGATTTCAGCCGCTGCGCGAGAACGAGATCACGCCGCAATTCCTCGACCGTGCCATTCGGGCGCTGAAGCGCTGGAAGTACGACATCCTCGGCATGGACGAGGTTTGCCGGCGTGCGGTGACGCTGCCGGAGAAGCGGCGCTTCGCGGCGCTCACCTTCGACGGCGCCAGCAAAGATCTGATCACGTTCGCCTACCCGGTGCTGGCCCGCCACGCCGTGCCGTTCACGATCTATGTGCCCACCGCGTTTCCCGACGGGGTCGGAGAGGCCTGGTGGCTCGGGCTCGAGCAGGTGATCGCGCGCGAGAGCCGCATCAGCCTGATGATGGGCGAGAAGGAGCAGCGTTTCACAGTCACTGATAATGCCGAGAAGCAGGCGCTGTTCTCGCATCTCGAGATCTGGCTGCGCTCGCTGCCGCCGGCGGATGTGTCGGCTGCGATCGCCGATCTCTGCACGCGCTACCGGATCGACCTGGCTGCGCTCTCGCGCGAGGCGTCGATGGATTGGGAGGACCTGGCGAAGCTCGCGGCCGATCCGCTCGTCACGATCGGCAGCGCGACCGTGAACTATCCCGTTCTCGCCAACATGAAGGACAGTGCGGCGCTGCGTGAGATGACGATGGGCAAGGTGGTTGCGGAAGCGGCCTTCCACCGCGAGATCAGGCATCTCGCTTTTCCGTTCGGCGATCGCGCCTCGTTCCGGCGCAGCCACGTGGTGATGGCGGAGGAGGCGGGCTTTACCAGCGCGGTGTCGGCGATACCAGGCATCGTGGATGCGGAAGGGCGAACCAATCTGCGCGCGCTGCCGCGCATTTCCTGGGATGGCCGGGTGCGCTCGTTGCGCATGCTGCGCGTGCTGGCGTCGGGTGTCGCCTTTGCGCCGGTGAAACCGACCGGCCGCGCGACGTAGGAGCGTTACGTAGAAGCGTTAGGTGGGCTTGGTGCGATCGGGCCGCTGCATCCAGCTCACGATCGGCATCGCCGGCAGCACCCAGCCCATGCCGACCACCACGTAGTAGATCGCCTGCCGCCAGCCGGATTCGGCGATCCACGGCATCTGCGCCGCCGCCATGCCGAGCAGGGCCCAGACGGTAGCCAGCACCAGGAGCAGGATGGCGCCGAGGAACTTGCGGGTGCGGATCGTCATGACGGAATGTCGCGGTCTCTTGCGTAACTTGCGCTGCGGGAGCGGGGGACTATAAGGGGCACGCAGTCCGGTTCAAGCCTCCTGGTTCAAGTCTCTTAGCTACAAGGTTTGGTTTCGCCCTGAAATGACGACGATTTCCGCCCCGTCCGAGCCGTATCGCGCCGTGCGCTGGTGGCTGATTTCCGTGGCCGCGCTGATCGCGCTGATGGTGCTGGTCGGCGGCGCGACGCGGCTGACGGAATCCGGCCTCTCGATCGTCGAATGGAAGCCGGTAACGGGCAGCCTGCCGCCGCTCTCGGCGGCGCAGTGGACCGAGGCGTTCGAGGCCTACAAGAAGATCCCGCAATATCGCGAGCTCAACGCGGGCATGAGCCTGTCCGAGTTCAAGGAGATTTTCTGGTGGGAGTGGAGCCACCGGTTGCTCGGCCGCTTCATCGGCGTCGCTTATCTGTTGCCGTTCCTGTTCTTCCTGTGGCGCGGGGGCTTGTCCCGTGAGTTGAAGCGCAGGCTGTGGCTGCTGTTCGCGCTCGGCGGGCTTCAAGGCGCGGTCGGCTGGTGGATGGTGGCCTCGGGTCTCTCGGAGCGGGTCGAGGTGTCGCAATATCGGCTGGCGACGCATCTTGTGCTCGCGCTGCTGATCTTCGCCGGCATCGTCTGGACGGTGCGGCGGCTCAAGGAGCGGGCGCAGATCGCCGCGCCCGCGCGGCTGCGGTTCACAAGTGCGCTGCTGCTTCTCGTGACCTTCGTGCAGATCTATTTCGGTGCATTGGTCGCGGGCCTGCGCGCGGGCCGCGCCTACAACACCTGGCCTGAGATCGACGGCGCGCTCATTCCCTCCGCCGAGCGGCTGTGGTTCGAGACGCCGTGGTGGCGCAACATGTTCGACAATGTGCTGACGGTGCAGTTCGAGCACCGCATGACGGCCTATGCGCTGTTCGTGTTGGCGGCGCTGCATGCGTTCGACGCGGTGCGTTCGCGCGCGGGTCTCGCTGCGAGCGGCGCGCTCTGGCTGTTTGCGGCGGTGAGCCTGCAAGCGGTGCTCGGCATTTTCACGCTGCTCAACCAGGTGCCGATCGGGCTTGCGCTCGCGCATCAGGCAGTCGCGATCGCGGTCTTGACGCTCGCGGTGATGCAGACGGAACGGCTGGCCTCGCGGCAATCTGCCGAGACGCAGCCGCGCGTGGTTCCGGTCAGTCAGCCCGGCTGATCACCATCAGCCCGGCTGATCAGCAATAGCCGTAGACGCCGCACGCGTAGGGCAGGCGCCAGAAATAGTCGACCTGTTTCCCGCCGTAATACGGGCCCTGATAGTCGTAGTCCCAGGGGCGGCCATAATAGCCCGGCAGCGTGTGAGAGCCGGGCAGCAGCGGCGTGCCCGGCAGATTGCGGACGTAGCTGCCGATGCCATAGGCCGGCGAGATCAGCGCATCCGGATCGGTCTCGACATAGACGGTTGGCGCCTCCTGCGGCGGCACGGCGGCCCGCCGCTTCGGCGTGGCCGGAAGGTCGGCGGCGAGCGCGCTTGAGAGCGTCAGCATCGCCGCAAGGGCAGGCACCATCCAGCGCAGCATCGTCGGCTCCGAATCAAAGGGCGATCCAAAGACGATGTATGCGGCCGATATGGTTAATGACTGTTAACTGAGGGGCGGCGCCGCCACCATGCGCCGTCCGTCATTCCGGGGCGGTCCGGTAGGACCGAACCCGGAATCCAGAGATGAGCAAATGACGTCGAGATTCCGGGTTCGGTGCTTCGCACCGCCCCGGAACGACGGGCAACTAAGCCCCCAGCGCCTGTTCCAGATCGGCGATCAGGTCTTCCTTGTCCTCGATGCCGATCGAGAGCCGCACCACGTCGGGGCCGGCGCCGGACTTCACCTTGGCGGCGTCGTCGAGCTGGCTGTGCGTGGTCGAGGCCGGATGGATCACCAGCGAGCGGGTGTCGCCGACATTGGCCAGATGCGAGAACAACTGCAGTTTCGACACCAGGCTGACGCCGGCGTCATAGCCGCCCTTCAGGCTGAAGGTGAACACGGCGCCTGCGCCCTTTGGCGCGTATTTGCGCGCAAGCCGGTTGTACTTGTCGCTGGCAAGGCCCGCGTAGCTGACCGAGGCCACCGCCGGATGGCCGGCGAGGAATTCGGCGACCGCCTTGGCGTTGTCGCAGTGCTTCTGCATGCGCAGCGGCAGCGTCTCGATGCCGGTCAGGATCATGAAGGCGTTGAACGGCGACAGCGCCGGCCCGAGGTCGCGCAAGCCCAGCACGCGGCAGGCGATCGCGAAGGCGAAATTGCCAAAGGTCTCCTGGAGGCGGATGCCGTGATATTCCGGCCGCGGCTCCGATAGCATCGGATATTTGCCGCCGGTCGACCAGTCGAACGTGCCGGCATCGACGATGATGCCGCCGAGCGAATTGCCGTGGCCGCCCAGAAACTTCGTCAGCGAGTGCACGACGATGTCGGCACCGTGATCGATCGGGCGGATCAGGTAGGGCGAGGCCAGCGTGTTGTCGACGATCAGCGGCACGCCCGCCTTGCGCGCCACCGTCGAGACCGCCTCGATGTCGGTGATGCTGCCGCCGGGGTTGGCGATGGACTCGATGAAGATCGCCTTGGTGCGCGGGGTGACGGCGCGCTCGAAGCTGGCGATGTCGTCGGAATCGGCCCACACCACGTTCCAGCCGAAGCTCTTGAACGCATGCGTGAACTGGTTGATCGAGCCGCCATAGAGCTTTCGCGCGGCGATGAACTCGTCGCCGGGCTGGAGCAATTGCTGCAACACCACGACCTGCGCGGCGTGGCCGGAGGCAACGGCCAGCGCCGCCGTGCCGCCTTCGAGCGCAGCGACGCGTTCTTCCAGCACCGCGTTGGTTGGGTTGCCGATGCGGGTATAGATGTTGCCGAACGCCTGCAATCCGAACAGCGAGGCGGCGTGGTCGGCGTCGTTGAAGACGAAAGAGGTCGTTTGATAAATCGGCGTCGCGCGCGCACCGGTCGTGGGGTCGGGCTGTGCACCGGCATGCACGGCGAGGGTTGAAAATCCCGGAAGGCGATCGCTCATTGAGGGCGTCCTGTTCTTGTGGTCTGAAATCGCGCGGCATGCTGATCGGCGCCGCTGCTGCCGTCAAGGCGCGGCTTCACATCGGAACGATCGTTCTGCGTATTGTCGCGTTCGCGAAACGAATCGTTCGCAATTGCGTCAGCTTTGCTCGCTCTTGTTTTTGGCGGCACGATCGGATGCCGCGGTATCGCCACCGCCGACACTCATCCGATTGAGGGAGAGCCGCATACCTTGCGTCGGCGCCGGCGCGCGCTTGGAGCTGAGCGTGCGCGAATTGACGCCCATCCAGGAGATCTCGGACGACAGGCGGCCATATTCGATCTTGGGGCAGCGGTTCATCACGACCTTGATACCGGCCGCTTCCGCCTTCGCCGCCGCGACGTCGTCGCGCGCGCCGAGCTGCATCCAGATCACCTTCGGCAGCGGATCGAGCGTCAGCGCTTCCTCGACCACGGGCATGATGTGACTGGAGTTGCGGAAGATGTCGATCATGTCGACGGGACAGCCGATGTCGGACATCGAGGCGACGAAGGGTTTTCCGAGCAGCTCCTTGCCGACATGGCCGGGATTGACCGGAATCATGTCATAGCCGCGCTGCGCCAGATATTTGAACGCGAAATAGCTCGGCCGCACATTGACCGGCGAGGCGCCGACCATCGCGATCGACTTCACGCTGTTGAGGATGGCGCGGATGTAATTGTCGGGATAGGCGTCGTGGTTCATCTTTTTCTTTCGTTCGTCATTCCGGGGCGGCTCGCAGAGCCGAACCCGGAATCTCGAGATTCTCAGGTGCGCAATTGCGCACCATAGTTCGATGCTCCGCATCGCCCGGAATGACGGTGTGTGAAACGTCGCTATTCATCCCGCCATGTCGGGGGGCGCTTCTCGATGAAGGCGCCGATGCCTTCCTCGGCGTCGCGCGCCATCATGTTCTCGGTCATCACCTCTGCCGCATAGCGATAGGCGTCCGCAAGGCTCATCTCGGCCTGACGGTAGAAGGCCTCCTTGCCGAGTTTGACCGTATAGGCCGATTTGAGTGCGACCTGTTGCGCGAGCTCGATCGCGGCACCGAGTTCGGTGCCGGCGGGCACCACGCGATTGACGAGGCCGATCTCGCGGGCGCGGTCGGCCGTGACAGGCTCGCCCGTCAGCAGCATCTCCATCGCCTGTTTGCGCGGAACGTTGCGCGACAGCGCCACCATCGGCGTCGAGCAGAACAGGCCGATGTCGACGCCGGGCGTGGCGAACTTCGCGTCCTCCGAGGCGATCGCGAGATCGCAGCTTGCGACGAGCTGGCAGCCGGCGGCGGTCGCGATGCCCTGGACGGCGGCGATCACGGGCTTTGGCAGGTGCACGATCGCCTGCATCATCGCGCTGCAGGAATTCATCATCGCGGCGAAATATGCGCGGCCGCGATCGGGGTCGCTGCGGCGCGCGGTCAATTCCTTCATATCGTGGCCGGCGGAGAAGGCCGGACCGTTGGCGGCGATGACGGCGGCGCGGATGCGCTTGTCCTCGGCAATTGCGTTGAAGCTCGCATGCAGCTGGCCGATCATCGCCTCCGACAGGCTGTTGCGCGCGGCGGGGCGGTTCAGCGTGAGCACGGCGACGGTGCCGACGATCTCCCGCAGCAGGATCGGCGGTTCCGGGAAGGGGGGGCGGGCGGGCTGGACGGACATCGAAGCGTTTCCAGTTGGATTATTGCAATTGGATGATGCAGATAACCTAATGTAACAGCGGACCTGAAGCGAGGGTGGGGGTGGCATGGCGTTAGCGAAAATGAGCGTGGCGGAGGTCGAGCAGTTTCTCCGTGACGAGTTTCCCCAGGCCTTCAGTGGCGGCGACATCACGATCGAGAGCGCGGACGGCCAGACCTGCCTTTTGCGCCAGCGCTACAGCGAAAGGATGCTGCGGCCGGGCGGAACCGTGTCCGGCCCGACGCTGATGGCGCTCGCCGATTTTGCGATGTACGTGGTGCTTCTGTCCGCGATCGGGCCGATCGGGCTCGCGGTCACCACCAATCTCAACATCAACTTCCTGCGCAAGGGCCAGCCCGGCCAGGACGTTCTGGCCGAGGCGCGGCTGCTCAAGCTCGGCAAGCGCCTGGCGGTCGGGGAAGTGAACCTCTTGTCCGGCACCTCGCCCGATCCGATCGCCCATGTCACCTCGACCTATTCCATTCCAAATGTTTGAGCTTTTTGCGGGTAATATAGCACCATATTTTTAAACTATTGATTTTACGAGCGTAATTTCCGTCTTCGGGCATTGACCGTTGCGCGTCTCTTCTCTAGAAAACCGCGCAGTCCGGTGCGGTGTTCGCGCCGATATCTCCCGTCCACGGAAACTCCGATATGAAAACCTTTTCGGCAAAGCCGGCTGAGGTGACGAAGAAGTGGGTGCTGATCGACGCCAAGGGTCTGGTCGTCGGCCGTCTCGCCACCATCGTCGCCATGCGCCTGCGCGGCAAGCACCTCCCGACCTACACCCCGCACGTTGATTGCGGCGACAACGTCATCATCATCAACGCGCAGCATGCGGTCCTCACCGGTCGCAAGCGCGAGCAGAAGACCTACTACAAGCACACCGGCTATGTCGGCCACGTCAAGGAGCGCACCGCGCGCCAGATCCTCGAGGGCAAGCATCCCGAGCGCGTGCTCGAGAAGGCCGTCGAGCGCATGATTCCGCGTGGTCCGCTCGGTCGCGTGCAGATGGGTAACCTCCGCGTCTACGGCGGGGCCGATCATCCGCACGAGGCGCAGCAGCCCGAGAAGATCGACATCGCCAAGTTGAACCGCAAGAACACGAGGGCCGCATAACATGGCCGAATCCATTCAGTCGCTCGACCAGCTCTCGCAGCTCAAGACGGCGGCCGCGCCCGACGCGCCCAAGCACGAGAAGAAGGTCGACAAGTTCAACCGCGCCTATGCCACCGGCAAGCGCAAGGACGCGGTCGCCCGCGTCTGGATCAAGCCGGGTGCCGGCAAGGTCACGGTCAATTCGCGTGAGGTCGAGGTCTATTTCGCGCGTCCCGTGCTGCGCATGATGATCGAGCAGCCGTTCTCCGTGGCCCAGCGTTCCGGCCAGTACGACGTGATCTGCACCGTCGCCGGCGGCGGTCTGTCCGGCCAGGCCGGCGCCGTCCGTCACGGCATCTCCAAGGCGCTCACCTATTTCGAGCCGGAGCTGCGCACGGTGCTCAAGAAGGGCGGCTTCCTCACCCGCGACAGCCGCGTGGTCGAGCGCAAGAAGTACGGCAAGGCCAAGGCCCGCCGGTCCTTCCAGTTCTCGAAGCGTTAATCGCTTCGGTCACATTCGCCGCGAAAGCGGCTTCAATGAGATGCAAAAGGGCGCTGATTTCAGCGCCCTTTTTGTTGTTCGTTTGTATGCAAATTGACGACGTGTTTCCCGAAAAGTTGGGGCCGCGTGAAAACCTGAATGGAACCCGCGGGAACTTAGCGTCGCCTTTGGAAGGGCGCGCAAATCGGCTGGGCCGGTCGCGTAACTGCTATGTTTTCAAGGGGGCCGACATGATGTCGCTCGATAGCATCACGCTCTATTTGGTTGCCACCATGGTCGCCGCACTGCTCGGCGCCATGATGGTGTTCTTCGGCAGGCAGGAGAACAGTCCTGCGCTGAAATGGTGGGGCACCGCCTATCTCCTGGGCGCGGCCTCGGTCGCGTTGTGGACGGCGGCCGGCGACAGGCTGGGGCCGCATCTCTATCTGGCGTTAAATGCCGTCG
The DNA here is from genome assembly GCF_054062495.1 of Bradyrhizobium sp. USDA 3311. Lineage (NCBI taxonomy): Bacteria > Pseudomonadati > Pseudomonadota > Alphaproteobacteria > Hyphomicrobiales > Nitrobacteraceae > Bradyrhizobium > Bradyrhizobium sp. USDA 3311. The sequence continues at coordinate 5,480,362 of NZ_JBSSFI010000001.1, forward strand.
GCTTCGTCGCCTGCGGCATGGTGTGGAATGCTGCGCGCGTCTTCCACGGTCGCAAGCCGAACTGGCCCGGCCTCGTGCTCGGCGCGCTCGCATGGGCCGCCGCCGTGACGCTGCTCGATCCCGCGGCGTCCATGCTGCGCATGATCATCGGCGCCGGCATCGTCTCGGTCTATGCCGCGCTGACCGCAAGCGAGCTCTGGGTCGAGCGGCGCAAGAGCCTGCAACGGCGCTGGCCGGCCTTCGTGGTGCCGGTGATGCACGGCTGCGTGCTGATGCTGCCGATCCTGCTCGGCAGCTTCCTGCGCCCGCACGATGCCGGCTTCTCCGGCAGCATCTGGGTCACCGTGTTCGCGGTCGAGCTGGTGCTCTATGCCGTCGGCACCGTGTTCGTGATCTTCATGCTGGTGTCGGAGCGCGCCGTCACCGCGCACCGGACCGCCGCATCCACCGATCCCCTGACCGGCATGCTCAACCGCCGCGGCTTCTCCGAAGCCTGCGGCCGCGTGATCGAGCGCGAGGCCAAGGCCGGGCGTCCCGTGACCGTGATGATCTTCGACATCGACCACTTCAAGTCGATCAACGACCGCTTCGGCCATCCCGCCGGCGACGAGATGCTGAAACTGTTCTCGACCGTGGTCGTCAGCAATCTGCGCATCACCGACATGTCGGGCCGCATCGGCGGCGAGGAATTCGCGGCGTTGCTGCCGTGTTCGCTGGAGGAGGGCGTGCTGGTCGCCGAGCGCGTGCGCGAAGCCTTCGAGACCTCCGGCGTCGTGGTCGATGAGGGCCCGGTCGACACCACCGTCAGCATTGGCGTCGCCGGCGGTCCGGCCGGTACCGAGCTCGAGGTGCTGCTGGCCTCGGCCGACACAGCACTCTACCAGGCCAAGCGTGGCGGCCGAAACCGCGTCGAGGCGGCGGAGGAGCTGCCGTTGTCGCTGGAGAACTGGCGCCGCCAGAGCGCCGCGCGGATCGGCGCGCCGCAGGCGCGTCAGGTCACGGCTTGAGGCAAAGGGCCCTGCGGTAATTCCTTGTTTACCATTCGATCCCTACCATTCCGGTCATGGAATCGATCCGTCGACAGACCCCGCAGGCCGCCCTGATGTCGCTCGAAGCTCAAGCCGCCTCGGCGCGAGGCGGCTTCGCCTGTCTGTTCTCGACCGCGGAGGAATACGAGACGGCGCTGATCACCGAGCGCCGCGCCCAGGGACGCTACGCGCAGGGCCGCAACTATTGGCCGCTCGCGCTGTTCGTCGGTTGCGCGCTCATCGTGGCAGGCACCGTCCTGCTGTTCGCCTGAGAGACCTGCAGTTTCCGGCCAGCCAGGGCGCCGTTTCGGCGCCTTTTTCTTTTGGGCGGGGTGCGGTAGACACGCCCGTCAAACAAGAAGGGTGGAAGCCGATGATCACCGAGATCGCGCAAATCGACGTCAAGCCGGGCAGCGAGAAGGATTTCGAGGCCGCTGTCGCCAAGGCCAAGGCCGCGTTCGGCCGCTCCAAGGGCTTTCACGGCTTCGAGCTGCACAAATCGATCGAGAAGCCGCAGCGCTATCGCCTGATGGTGAAGTGGGCGACGCTGGAGAACCACACCGTCGATTTCCGCGGCTCCGAGAACTTCGCCGAATGGCGCAGCCTCGTCGGCCAGTATTTTGCTGCGCCCCCGGAGGTCGAGCACACCGAGACTGTGCTGACGACCTGAGCCGCCTCAAGCCGCCTCCGCCAGAGGCGGCGCCTCATAGGTCTTGAAATGGTCGATCATGACCTTGGCGATGGCGACCAGTGGCAGCGCCAGCGCCAGGCCCCAGATTCCAAAGACGACGCCGAGCAGGATCTGGAACGCGAACAGCGTGGCCGGCGGAATGTCCAGCGCCTGCCGCTGGAGCAGCGGCGTCAGCACGTAGCTCTCCATCGCATGCACGCCGAGAAACAGGATCAGTGCGGATAGCGCCGGGATCCAGCCCGAGGCGAGACTCGCCAGCACCACGACGACGCCGGCGATGATGGCGCCGACGGTTGGGATGAAGGCGAGGAGGCCGGCCTGGATTCCCAGGATGAACGACCCGGGGATACCGATGATGGCCAGCCCGATCCAGGTCACCACGCCGACTGCCAGCATGACGATGATCTGCGCGATCAGCCAGCGCTCCAGCGTCTCGCTGATGCGGTCGACGATGAGCGTAGCCCGCGTGCGGTGCCTGGCCGGCACGAGGAACAGCAGGCCGTCGTGATAGACGCTGGGCTGGGCAGCGAAGGCCAGCCCGAGAAACAGCACGATGAAGATGTTGCCGACGGCGCTGATGGTGCCAAGCAGCAGCTTGAAGGTCTGGCTCACGATCGCCCCGCCGCTGGACGCGAGGGCGCCTGCACCCGGCAAATTGCCGCGCGGGGCCGTGTTTGGGGTGGGCGTCGACCCTGCATCGGTGGAGGCGGCGGGTGCGGCGTTGCCGAAATCGAAGAAGCTGGTGTCGATACCGTGGGTGTCGAGAAAGGACTTCACGTTGGTGATCTGCGACCTGATGGTCTTGCTGAGCAGCGAGGCCTGTTCGGCGATGGTGGCGCCGCCGAGATAGGCGACGCCCGCGAGCATCAGGGCCAGCGCGATGCAGACGATCGCAAGCCGCATTGTGTGCGGCAGGTGCACGCGGCGGCCGAGTGCATTGGTCAGCGCGTTGAGGCCGACGCCGAGCAGCATGCCGGTGAAGATCAGGAGCAGGGTGGCGGCAAAATACCAGGTGAAGGCGAGCAGCGCCGTGACCAGCACGACGCTGATGCCGCCGACCGAGATGGCCCAGGCCAGGTCGCTGCGGGTCCGGGGTCGTTCATCTCGGGAAATTGTCACGTCGTCTCCTTTTGGGAAGGCCGCAGAGCGCACTCTTTCGCCAAATCTTACCTGGGATCAAGCCGAGGCTATGCACCGGTTTGACGCCTCGGCGGGCCTGCTTTGGCCGACGCCGGGGCGCGAAAGTGGGCCGACGCGGCGCCAAAGGCGCGAAAATAGCATTGCCGTCCCGCAATCCCTTCGGTTGAATTTGTTCCATCGGAAGGGCATGTTTGGAGAATCTTCTTACGGGGGAGGTCGGAAACGGAAGATGAGAAAGCCGGTCGTCGGCGTGATCGGGAACGCCCATCGCGTCGAAAATCGATTTCAGGTCCAGATGGTCGGCGAGCGCAATTTGCGTGCGGTGGCCGAGGTCTCCGGCGGCCTGCCGGTGATGTTTGCGGGCTCGCCCGACATCACCGACATCGGTGCGCTGCTCGATACCGTCGAGGGCATCGTCCTCACGGGCGCCCGCGCCAACGTCCATCCGACCCGCTTCAACGTAGACCCTTGCGAGAAGCACGAGCCCTACGACATCCACCGCGACGAGGTGGCGCTGGCGCTTTCCGTCGCCTGCGTTGCGCGCGGCATCCCGCTGTTCGGCATCTGCCGCGGCCTCCAGGAGATGAACGTCGCCTTCGGCGGCTCGCTGCACCCCGAGATCCGCGAGATCCCGGGTCGCATGAACCATCGCATGCCCCGGCTCGAGAACGGCGAGATCCACCCCGATCCGACCGTGGTGTTCGCCGACCGCCACGATGTCGACCTCACGCCGGGCGGGGCGTTCGCACGGCTGCTGGGCTGTGAGAGGATCCGGGTCAATTCTCTGCACGGCCAGGGCATCCTCGATCCCGGCAAGCGCGTGCTGATCGAAGGTGTCGCCGAGGACGGCACCATCGAGGCCATCCGCATCGCGGAAGCCCCGACCTTTGCGCTCGGCGTGCAATGGCACGCCGAATACGATCCCCAGCGCAATCCGATCAACCGGAAGCTGTTCGAGGCGTTTGGCGCAGCGCTGGTGGAGCGGCAGCGCGCGACGGCGTAGACCACGTTCGTGTCCCGGACAAGCGAAGCGCTGATCCGGGACCCACGCCGCTCGGAGGTCCTGCTGGGGGATAGCTCGTTTGGCGGATAGTCAGCCTATCTTCTGGTTTGTAGGAACGCTTGCATCTCTTCCGGCGTGAGTTTGCCATCCTTATTGCTGTCCATTGCCTTGAAAATTCGCTCGTGGGCTGCCTGAAACTCCGCCGACGAGATGGCTCCGTCGCCGTCGGAGTCCATAAGCGCAAACATCATGCGGAACATTATGGGAGGTCCCATCGCGTCCACACCCATCGTGCTGCGCCCCTTCATCGCGCGACCCATCATGTCTCCACCACCCATCATGCCTTGTCGCTCTCCGGACGGGCTTGCGGGGGGCGTCGTTTGCGCTGGATGAGCCGGTCGCGAACCTGCACCCCACGGTTCATGCGGCGCCACAAAGGTCCAGAAATAGCACGTTGGTCCGCCGCCGCCTCGATCGTTGCATCACTCGCCGAGGATGTTGCGGTACCCGTGGTACGTCATCATTTGCCGCGAGGTAGCATGCGGTTCAGCGTATTGTCGCGAAAAACGATATGATGGATCAGAGCTGCGCCAGCATGAAAGAACGCGACGAATACAAGCGCGTGGGCCGCAATTTCGTGGATCTCCTTGACCGAATGCGCGAAGGCTCTATCTCGTATCCATGGCGATGATATTTCGTAGATGCCGAGCAGCGGCAACGCCTCGCCACGCGCAAACTGCGTAACGATCCCGGCGACCGGAACGACAACGAGCAAGGCGTAGAGCGTATAATGAAAAAGACGGGCGGATGGGTCGGCGAAGGCGCCAAGCCATCTGCGGAATTCGTTTGGCTCGGGAGGCGGCGGCGGAACGGCCGCCCTCCACACCAGCCGCATGATCAGTGCGGCCAAGATCAACAGGCCGGCGGAAACATGAACAAGCAGGCCTGTCTCGCGCGCGCCACCCTTGGGCAAGTCATCGCCAAATATGCCGAGCGTCCACGCAACGATCACCAGAACTACCGTCGCCCAGTGGAGGAACTGGGGAACAGTACCGTATCGGTCAGGGGAACTCGTCAATGTCGCCTCCCTTCGGCTTCGATCCGATGGCGCGGGTCAACTCTTCAAACATCATTACATCAGAAAAGTCGCGCCAACTCGTTGATCCACCTCATGGCGCGACCTGTTTCTCGCGCGAGGATGGCTGCATCTTTCTGAGACGAGTTCGATTACTGCGTATTACGGTATTGCTCGGCCGCGATCTGCTCGCGGCGTCGGCTGGAGCAGAGTTAAGAGCACCATCGCCGCAGTGGTGGATTTGCCGGGCGAACAAGGCGCTAAGCTGGGTCGAACACTCTTGGTCAGCGGTTACGCCGCCCGCTCCATCCGCCGCGCGCGATAGGCTTGCGGCGACATCAACGTCAGCTTGCGGAACGCCTTGCGAAAGCTGCTCTCGTCTTCATACCCTGTCGTGCGCGCGATGGTCTTGATCGGCTGCGTCGTCGTCTCCAGCAGCGTGCGCGCGTGCTCGACGCGGCGGCGCATGATGAAGGCTTGTGGCGGCTCGTGCGTGAGCTCCTGAAACTTCCGGTTCAGCGTGCGCTCGCTGAGGCCGAGCGCGCCGGCAAGGCGCTTGACCGTCATCGGGCTCTTGCCGGTGCGACGAACCAGCAGGTCGGCCCTGGTCAGCAGCGGGTCCTGCGAGAGCAGGTAGCCCACGGGCATGAAGATCGATTGGGTGCGCTGTGCGGTGTCGATGACGACGTAGTCCGCGCACAGTTTTGCGATCTGCTTGCCGTCGACCATCTCGATCAGCCTGAGCAGGAGGTCGACCCACGACATCGGGCCGGCGGCGCAGACGACGCGGTCCGCGCTGGTGATGACGGCGTCCGGGGCGAGGTCGATCGCGGGATGGCGCTGCCGAAGCTCGCTTTGCAGCCACCAGGTGATGGTGGCGCGGCGGTTGTCGAGCAGGCCCGCTCCCGCAAGCAGGAAGACGCCGCTGCAAAAGGCGCCGATCAGCCGGCCGTTGGCGTGCTGTTGCCGCAGCCAGGCGCCGGCACGGACGTATTGCGGCCGCAGGCGCTCGGCCGTGACGTGATCGACGAGGTTGCCGGGGACGAGGATCGCGTCGAAGCCGGCGCGCTTGCCGATCGCGCCGTCGACTGCGACCGTCTGGCCGCCGCCGGCGCGCACCGCCTTGCCGTCGAGCGACAGCGTCTGCCAGGTGAAGCGGGATTTTTCGCCGCTCTGCTGCATGACGTGATTGGCGAGCGACAGGACGTCGGCGACGCCTGAGATCGCCGAATGCATGCAACCTTCCAGCGCCAGAACTGCGAGCTTCATGGGATCTCCTGCCAGCCACTGGCGACCCTAACCGATCGGCGCCAGCGATGCGTGGCGGAAATTGCCCGATCTCTGGCTGATCCGCCACTGCCCTGCCCGGGGCACCGGGTCCAAATTCGCTCTGTCGTCACACGACATGATTGGAGAGAGACATGCCTTACGTCACCATATCCACCGTCCGCGGCATCCTGGATGCCGCACAGAAGAAAACGCTGCTCGAACGCGTCACCGACCTCCTGGTCGAGGTCGAAGGGCAGGGCAGTCCGGACTTCCGCCGCAACGTCTGGGTCAGGATCGAGGAGCAGGAGCCTTCGCACTGGTCGCTCGGCGGCATGCAGCCGACGAGCGAGATCATCGCGAGTACGTTCGGCGCGATCGGAGCGGACGGGGTGCGGATCGCGAGGCCGTAGCCGCCAAGTGCGCGGGCGGATCAGCCCAAGGCATGGTCCCCAAGGCATGGTCCGCCACCGCCCTGCTCAACCGATCCGCGGGGCGATTTCCATTGCATCGCACAATCAGACAAGGGCCTGCACACGGCTGCATTGAGGTTCAAGAGACGAACACCATATGCTCTGCAAGGGAGCCCTGCCGTGCAGACCATGAAGGCGGCCCTCGTTACGGCGATTGGCGTCGTGGCTTTGATCTGCTGCCTCCTTCCCAGTTCAGCAGAGGAGAACGGCCGTCTTGCACTGATTGTTTCGATCGACGGGGCCATTGGCCCCGCGTCGGCCAGTTACGTGAAGGAGGCCTTGGCCCACGCAAGTGAACGGCGCGCCGAGGTCGTGCTTCTGAGAATCAACACTCCCGGCGGACTCAATTCCAGCATGCGCGAGATCATTGCGGATGTGCTGGCCTCGCCCGTCCCTGTCGTCGGGTACGTCGCTCCCTCCGGCGCCCACGCGGCGAGCGCGGGGACCTATATCCTTTATGCGACCCACATCGCGGCGATGGCGCCGGGCACCAATATTGGTGCAGCAACGCCGGTGCAGATTGGCGGACCGCTGCCGGGTCTGCCGAGCGGTACACCGGACAAGGGCGGCAAGGACAAGAAGGACGGTGACCAGCAGGGCGAGAAGGATCAGCCCAAGGATGCGATGACGGCAAAGGTGACCAATGATGCGGTTGCTTTCATCCGTAGCCTTGCGGAGCTGCGCAACCGCAATGTGGACTGGGCGGAGAAAGCGGTCCGTGAGGCCGCCACTCTCTCTGCCAACGGCGCGCTAGAGGCCCATGCCATCGATCTCGTCGCGCGCGATCAGGCCGAATTGCTGAGGCAACTCGATGGCCGCGTGGTGGAGGTTGCAGGCGGCAAAACGCAACGCCTCGCGACGAAGGATGCGGTCGTTGAAGCCATCGACCCCGGATGGATATCCCGCTTCCTGGCGGTCATCACCGATCCGAATGTGGCGTTCATTCTCCTGATGGTCGGCATCTACGGCCTGATCTTCGAGTTCATGTCTCCCGGAGCCGTCGCTCCGGGAGTCGTCGGCGCGATCTGCCTGTTGATCGGCCTCTATGCGCTCAATTTGCTGCCAATCAACTATGCCGGGCTTGCCCTGATGCTGGTCGGCATAGTGCTTCTCACTGTCGAAGCCTTCAATCCGACGGTGGTGATCGGTCTCGGAGGGATCGTCGCTTTCGTGCTGGGAGCGCTGATGCTTTTCAGGGTCGAGGCGCCCGGCTACCACCTGTCGTGGTGGGTAATCGGCATCGCTGCAGCTGTGTTCACCGGCTTTGCGCTCGTCGTGCTTGGTTCGCTGCGGCGTGCCGCCAACGCTCCTGAACGGGTCGGCGCGCAAGCCATGCGAGGCTTGCCCGCCGAGGTTCTCGACTGGCGTGGGAGCGAAGGTCATGTCTTCGCCCATGGCGAGCGCTGGCAGGCGCGCGGCGCCGAAACGTTCAAGCCCGGAGAGACGGTCGAAGTCGCAAACGTCGTCGACCTGACGCTGCTGATACGGCGCGCACCAGCCCGAACAGGCGAGGGAGATCCGTCATGATGCTGGAATATCTGACCTATGCGGCGCTCGCGTTGCTTGTCATCATGTTCCTATCCCAGGCTATTCGAATCCTGCGTGAATACGAGCGTGGCGTCGTCTTTACGCTCGGTCGCTTTACCGGCGTGAAGGGCCCGGGCCTCATCATCCTCATTCCGGTCGTGCAGCAATTGGTAAAGGTCGATCTACGGGTGATGGTGCAGGTCGTCCCGCCCCAGGACGTGATTTCGCGGGACAACGTCTCCGTCAAGGTCAACGCCGTTCTGTATTTCCGCATCGTCGATCCCGAGCGGGCCATCATCAAGGTCGGCGATTACATGGCCGCCACCAGCCAGCTCGCGCAGACCACGTTACGCTCGGTGCTCGGCAAGCACGAGCTCGACGAGATGCTTGCCGAACGCGACAGGTTGAACGCCGACATCCAGGAGATCCTCGACAAGCAGACCGACGTCTGGGGCATCAAGGTCACCGGGATCGAGATCAAGGACATCGATCTCAACGAAACCATGGTGCGCGCGATCGCCAAGCAGGCCGAAGCGGAACGGTTGCGGCGCGCCAAGGTGATCAACGCGATGGGCGAGCAGCAGGCCGCCGAAAAGCTCGTCGAGGCCGGCCGGATTCTCGCGCAGGAGCCACAGGCGATGCAGCTACGTTACTTCGCGGCCCTGCACGACATCGCGGGCGAACGGTCGTCGACCGTCGTCTTTCCGCTACCGACGGGTTTGCTCGATCATTTTATGCCGCGGCGGGACAACCCATAGGGAAAGCAGCAGGCTGACCCATCTTCGGCCTCAATGGGCGTATCGAATGTCGATCCCTACTTGAACGGGAGGACAATTCGATGACGAAGCCTACCGCCAGCCCAGCCAGCTGTCGCCAACGTCGAACATCCATGCTTGCCATTCCACTGCTGTCTTTTGCGCTCTGGTCCGGCGGCATCGGCGCAGCGGCGCACGCTGCGGAGCCGGGCAAGGACGCTTCGGCCGGAGGCCTGCCGCGCATTCTCGTGCTTGCGACGGGAGGCACCATCGCAGGCCAGGCTGACGCGCGTGCGACCGGTGCGTACAAATCGGGCCAGATCACGGGCGAGCAATTGATGCAGTCGGTGCCGGGTCTGGACAAGCTGGCAAAGCTGAACGCCGAACAGATTTCGTCGATCGGATCCCAGGACATGAACGACAAGGTCTGGTTTGCGCTGGCCCGTCGCATTCAGGAGGCCTTCGACAAGAACGAGGCCGACGGCGTCATCGTGACCCACGGCACGGATACGCTGGAGGAGACGGCGTTCTTTCTCGACAATGTGGTGCGTGGCGACAAGCCGGTGGTCATCGTCGGCTCGATGCGTCCGGCTTCAGCCGTCAGCGCGGATGGCCCCGGCAATCTGTACGAAGCGGTCCAGGTGGCCGCCGATCCCCGATCCCGCGGTCGCGGCGTCATGGCCGTGCTGAACGACAAGATCGAGGGAGCACGCTCGGTCACCAAGACCAACACCACGAGCATCGAGACGTTCAATTCTCCCAACGGCGGGCCGATCGGCTATGTCGACACCGCGGGCGGCATCCGTTTCATGGCCCAGGCTGCCGGTCTCAAGCGCGCGGCCTATCAGCTCCCGGCAGGCGAGCAATTGCCGCGGGTCGAGATCGTCTACTCGCATGCCAACATGGACGCCGTTCCGATCGAGGACGCCATTTCCCACGGCGCCAAAGGCATCGTGCTGGCCGGTGTCGGTGACGGCAATACGTCGAAGCCGGCGCTCGATGCGCTCGAAGCCGCCGCGAAGAAGGGCATCATGGTCGTCCGTTCCACGCGGGTTCGGTCTGGCTTCGTCACCCGCAATGTTGAGGTCGACGATGACAAGAACGGCTTCGTCGTGTCCGAGGACCTCAATCCCCAGAAGGCACGGGTTCTCACCCAGTTGCTGATCGCGAGCGGCGTGACGGGGCCGGCCGAGCTCCAGCGGGCTTTTACAGCGACATGGTGACTGGATCGGCGACTAGGCGCCCCAAAACGAAAAGGCGCCCCTCGCGGAGCGCCTTTTGCTTGTCGCAGACAGTTCGGGCCGCTTAGCCCGAATAGTACATGTCGAACTCGACCGGGTGCGGGGTCATTTCGAAGCGCTCGACTTCGGTCATCTTCAGCTCGATGTAGCTGTCGATGAAGTCGTCGTCGAACACGCCGCCGGCCTTGAGGAAGGCGCGGTCCTTGTCGAGGTTCTCGAGCGCCTCGCGCAAGCTGCCGCACACCGTCGGGATCTGCTTCAGCTCTTCCTTCGGCAGGTCGTAGAGGTCCTTGTCCATCGCCGGACCCGGATCGATCTTGTTCTTGATGCCGTCGAGGCCGGCCATCAGCATCGCGGCGAAGCCGAGATAGGGATTGGCGAGCGGATCCGGGAAGCGCACCTCGACACGCTTGGCCTTCGGCGAAGCGGTGTAGGGGATGCGGCAGGAGGCCGACCGGTTGCGCGCGGAATAGGCGAGCAGCACGGGAGCCTCATAGCCCGGGACCAGACGCTTGTAGGAGTTGGTCGAGGGGTTGGTGAAGGCGTTGATCGCCTTGGCGTGCTTGATGATGCCGCCGATGTAGTGGAGGCAGGTCTCCGACAGGTCGGCATATTTGTTGCCGGCGAACACCGGCTTGCCGTCCTTCCAGATCGACTGGTGCACGTGCATGCCCGAGCCGTTGTCGCCATAGACCGGCTTCGGCATGAAGGTGGCGGTCTTGCCGTAGATGTGGGCGACCTGGTGGATGCAGTATTTGTAGATCTGCAGATGGTCGGCCATCAGCGTCAGCGTGTCGAACTTCATGCCGAGCTCGTGCTGGGCGGAGGCGACCTCGTGGTGATGCTTCTCGACCTTGACGCCCATCTTGGCCATGGCGCCGAGCATTTCCGAGCGCATGTCCTGCACCGAGTCCTGCGGCGGGACCGGGAAGTAGCCGCCCTTGGTGCGGACGCGGTGGCCGAGATTGCCGCCTTCATATTCGGTGTCGGTGTTGGTCGGCAGCTCCGAGGAGTCGAGCCTGAAGCCGGTGTTGTAGGGGCTGGAGGAAAAGCGCACGTCGTCGAACACGAAGAACTCGGCTTCGGGACCGACGAAGACGGTGTCGCCGACGCCCATCGACTTCACCATCGCCTCGGCCTTCTTGGCGATGCCGCGGGGGTCGCGGTTGTAGGGCTCGCCGGTGGTCGGCTCGAGCACGTCGCAGGTGATGACCATGGTGGTCTCGGCGAAGAACGGATCAATCGTCGCGGTCACCGGATCCGGCATCAGGCACATGTCGGACTCGTTGATCGCCTTCCAGCCGGCGATCGAGGAGCCGTCGAACATCGTCCCTTCGGCAAATATGTCTTCATCGATCATGCTGACGTCGAACGTCACATGCTGCCACTTGCCGCGCGGATCGGTGAAGCGCAGGTCGACGTACTTGACGTCGTTGTCCTTGATCGATTTCAGGACGTCTTTGGCGGTCTTCATGCATACCCCTTTTGGCTCTGCGGGTCGGTTTCCAGATGAGCAGGATTATTCTCGCTTTTGGCGAGTTCGCGCGCGACCGCACAAACGAATTCGGGCCGCCGAAGCAGCCTTAATTTCTTGTCAGAGTGTCGCAAAATGCGGGATAGCACCCGGCTCAGATAGCGTCCAGCCCGGATTCGCCGGTTCGGATGCGGATCGCCTCTTCGATGTTGGAGACGAAAATCTTGCCGTCACCGATGCGACCGGTCTGCGCAGCGCGGCGGATCGCGTCGATGGCGCGCTCGACCAGATCGTCGCCGATCACGATCTCGATCTTCACCTTGGGCAGGAAGTCGACGATGTATTCTGCGCCGCGGTAAAGCTCGGCGTGTCCCTTCTGCCGGCCAAAGCCCTTGGCCTCGGTGACGGTGATGCCCTGAAGGCCGACTTCCTGAAGCGCTTCCTTCACCTCGTCGAGCTTGAACGGCTTGATGATGGCTTCGATTTTCTTCACTGCGCGCCTCCCGGCATTTCGATCAAATAGCAACGTCTTCGTCAGGATGCGCTTTTCTCACGCACGATCTTGTCTTCGCTATGCCGGGATCCCTGACCAGCCCGGCACCAACGGCCGGCCACACCCTGATAGATGTCAGTGAGCACGACGAACCGAAGCGGCTTCCTCGAAAGCAGGGTCTATGCCAAGTTGCAAATGCCCTGATTATTGGAGCGTTATCAGCCTTTTAACGAGCATCTCTGATAGGTGGAGCCGACCGGCCCAAAATACCGAAGACTACGAAATAGGCAAACGGTTCAATCTGTGGGCAAATCGGCGTTCCGGCGGTCGGATCGGCACCGAAGATGCCTGTTGAAGAGGCGTTTGTACAGGGAAGTGGCATGGAAGTTCTGACCAACGCCGAAATGCAGCGCGCCGACCAGCTCTCGATCGCGGCCGGCACGCCCGGCTTCAAGCTGATGCTGAGCGCGGGCCAGGCGGTCGCCGAGGCCGCCAACGCGCTGGTGGAGGAGGGGCCGATCCTGATCGTGGCCGGCCCCGGCAACAATGGCGGCGACGGTTTTGTCGCAGCCGCCGAGCTCGCCGCCCAGGGCCGCGAGGTCTCGGTGATCCTGATGTGCGAGCGCGACCAGCTCCAGGGCGACGCGGCCTCCGCCGCGCGCGGCTGGAAGCACCCGGTGCTCCCGTTCAATCCGCAGGCGATCGGAAAGCCCGCGCTGATCATCGACGCGCTGTTCGGTGCGGGCCTCAGCCGCCCCGTTGACGGCGAGGCGCGCGCGATGATCGAGGCCGTCAACGCCAATGGTGCCTTGGTGCTCGCGGTCGATCTGCCGAGCGGCATCAACGGCACCAGCGCCGCCGTGCTGGGAGCTGCGGTCAACGCCACCGAGACCGTCACCTTCTTCCGCAAGAAGCCGGCGCACCTGCTGGTGCCGGGGCGGATGCATTGCGGCCGCGTGCGCGTTGCCGATATCGGTATCGACGCACAGGTGCTTGACGAGATCAGGCCGCAGACCTTCGAGAACGACCCGGATTTCTGGGGCGCGGCCTTTCCGGTGCCGCGGATCGACGGCCACAAATATGCGCGAGGGCAAGTGCTGGCGGTCTCGGGCGATGCAGCCGCGACCGGCGCGGCGCGGCTTGCCGCGCGCGGCGCGTTGCGGGCCGGCGCGGGCCTGGTGACGCTGGCGAGCCCGCGCGATGCGCTCGCGATCAATGCGGCCGCGCTGACCGCGGTGATGGTTCGCCCCGTCGACACCGCGATCGAGTTCGGCGAGCTGCTCGGCGACAAGCGCTACAACACCTGCATCATCGGCCCCGGCACGGGCGTTGGCGATCGCACCTGCGATTTCGTCCACACCGCGCTTGGCGCGCAGCGGCATCTGGTGCTCGACGCGGATGCGCTGACGAGCTTTGCCGCAAATCCCGAGCGCCTGTTCGAATCGATCAAGGCCTCGCACGACAATGCGGTGGTGCTGACGCCGCACGAGGGCGAGTTTCCGCGCCTGTTCTCCGATCTCAGCAACAAGCACCCCGGCCGTTCCAAGCTCGAGCGCGTCCGCGCCGCCGCCGAACGCTCCGGCGCGGTGGTGCTGCTGAAGGGGCCGGATACCACCATCGCCGCGCCAGACGGCCGCGCCACCATCGCCGCCAATGCGCCGCCCTGGCTCGCCACGGCGGGTGCGGGCGACGTGCTCTCCGGTATCATCGCGGGGCTCCTGGCGCAGGGCGTGCCGGCCTTCGAAGCCGCCAGCATCGGCGTGTGGATGCATGGCGAGGCGGCAAGCGAGGCGGGGCCGGGGCTGATCGCGGAGGACCTGACTGAGACGCTCCCGGCCGTGCACCGGCGGATTTATAACGCACTGGGGATCGAGTACTGAGCTGCTCGCTACGGCGGGTAGGATGGGTAGAGCGCAGCGAAACCCATCATCTCAAACCTCGGCACGGTGGCGGTGGGTTTCGCTGCGCTCTACCCATCCTACGAAACCTCACTCCACCGCGTACCAGCGCACCAGCCGCGGCGCGGCCCAGTCGGTCACGACGGATTCGATCAGCCAACGTCCGGGCGAGGTCGCCGCGAACGCGATGCGCTGGGTCTGGCCGGACTCGATCGCGAGCGTGTCGAGCCAATAGGGCTTCCAGCCGTCGTCGAGCTTGTCGAGCAGGCGGAAGGGATGGCCGTGCAGGTGGAACACGGCGGTGAGGGGCGCGGGGTTCTTGAGGGTCAGCACGACGGTGCGGCCGGTCCTGGTGCGGAAGGCCGGCGCCGACGAGGTGGAGAAATCCGCAGGCCGCGTCCAGCCGGTATCGGGTGCACCGAGCGCGACATCGAACCGCAGGGCGCCTTTGAGATCGAGCTGGTCGGGCAGGGCATTCGCAGGGAGCGGTTGTGGCGGCAACAGCGGCGCGCGCCGCTCCAGCCTGCCGGAGATCGAGAGGTTTCCGATCGGGCGGGCCTCCTTGCCGTCATGCAGCAGAAATTGGGCCGATGTGGCTGCGTCCACAAAGGCGTCGGCCCGTCCGCCCGGGGCCAGCACCAGGGCGCCGTTGCGGGCCGGGAACGGCTCGGCCGGCTGTCCGTCCAGGGCCATCACGCGGACCTCGTGATTCTCCAATTTGATTGCGAGGACAGTGCGTTGGGAGCCATTGATAAAGCGCAGCCGCAGCCGCTCATTGGCGGCGGCTGAGAGCTCGCATGAAGTCTGCCCGTTGATTGTATAGAGCGGGGTCGTGTCCTTGGGGTCGCGGCCCGGGGGCAGCGCGGTCCCATCCGGCCGCAGGCGCCATTCCTCGATCAGCAGGACCTCGTCACGATCGACGGCGATGCGGCTCGTCTCCTCCGCGATGATCGGAAGCGGCCGCGCCGGCTGCTTCAGGCCGTCCTCGAAGAGGCGAAAGTCGGTCAGCAGGGTTCCGGCGTTTGGTATTGAAATAATTGAAGTTTCAGTCGCGTCCGGCGCCGTCGGCGCGCGCCCTCGCAGCGGGTCCGCCGCAGCCGGGCCGTTGAGGCCGTACCAGACTGGGGCAAGCGGCACAGGCAGGTCGTTGCGGAACACCACCTCGCAGCGGTCGCCGCGCTTGAGATGGACGCCCCTGGTATGGCTTACGGCGGCCAGCTCCCAGATTGGTGTGGGCGGCTGCCCCGGCTTCAGAGCCAGCGTTGCCGGCCTCGCCTGAAGGGCGATCTGGGCGGTCACGGACGGACCTGCGCCGCCGGCCATCAGCCCCGCAGCCGAGGCTCCGAGGCCAACCAGAACCTCGCGTCGGCTCGGGTGAAAGATCCGCGGTTTCATGGCCCGATCCGGACCACGCCGCGCTGGATAAGTCCAGCCATCGTGCCTACTTGAAGCCTGCCTCCATCAGGCCATTTTTTTGCTGCGAACAGTCAGGCGCATGCTATAAGCCCGGCCGCCCGCGGCATCGCGGCCGGTCTTGATGCAAATTCACGCGGGCGTGGCGGAACTGGTAGACGCGCTGGATTTAGGTTCCAGTGACGAAAGTTGTGGGGGTTCGAGTCCCTCCGCCCGCACCAAGCGCTTTCAGCGTTTGCACGGATTACCGAAGGGCCTCGCTTCGTGCGGATGTTTTCCGTCTGGAGCAGGGCTCTGATGAACCACCGGCGTTGAGGCGTTTGCCTCGCGTTGGATCGATTAATGACAGCGTCCCGACGCATGCGTGCCGGGGCCGAACGAGAAGAAGATTGGACGCCATGCAGGTCACAGAAACCCTCTCGGAAGGTTTGAAGCACGAGTTCAAGATCAGCGTTCCCGCGTCTGATCTCGACGCCAAGGCCGGCGCCAAGCTCGTCGACCTCAAGGACAAGGTCCGCATCAACGGCTTCCGTCCCGGCAAGGTGCCGGTCGCTCATCTCAAGAAGGTCTATGGCCGCTCGGTGATGGCCGAGACCATCGACCAGACCATCCGCGACACCAACACGCAGCTGTTCTCCGAGCGCGGCTTCCGCCTCGCGACCGAGCCGAAGATCACGATGCCGAGCGAGCAGGCCGAGGTCGAGGAGCTGCTGAGCGGCAAGACCGATCTGACCTACACGGTTGCGATCGAGGTGGTGCCGTCGATCGCGCTCGCCGACTTCAAGACCTTCCAGGTCGAGAAGCCCGTGGCCGACGTTACCGACGCCGACGTCGACGAGGCGATCAAGCGCATCGCCGACACCAACCGCGGCTATGCCGCGAAGGCCGACGGCGCCAAGGCCGAGTCGGGCGACCGCGTCACCATCAACTTCAAGGGCACCATCAACGGCGAAGTCTTCGAGGGCGGCACCGGCGAGGGCATCCAGGTCGTCATCGGCTCCAACACCTTCATCCCCGGCTTCGAGGAGCAGCTCACCGGCATCGGCGCGGGCGAGACGCGCACGCTGAAAGTGTCGTTCCCCAAGAACTACATGAACGACAAGCTCGCCGGCCAGCCGGCCGAGTTCGAGACCACCGCGACCTCGATCGAAGCGCCGCAGGACATTGCGATCGATGACGAGTTCGCCAAGACGCTCGGCCTCGAATCGCTGGACAAGCTGAAGGAAGCCGCGCGCGAGCGTCTGGTTGCCGAGTTCGCCGGTGCGACGCGCCAGCGCGTCAAGCGCGCGCTGCTCGACCGTCTCGACGAGGCGCATCGCTTCGAGGCGCCGCCCTCGCTCGTCGACGAGGAGTTCAATCTGATGTGGAACTCGGTCAAGGCCGAGATGGACTCGGCCGGCAAGACCTTTGCCGACGAGGACACCACCGAAGATGCCGCCAAGGAAGAGTACCGCAAGATCGCCGACCGGCGCGTGCGCCTCGGCCTCGTGCTCTCCGAGATCGGCGAGAAGAACAAGATCACCGTGACCGACGACGAGGTCGGCCGCGCCGTGATCGAGCGGGCCCGCCAGATGCCCGGCCGCGAGAAGGAAGTCTGGGACTATTACCGCAGCAACGCCCAGGCGCTGGCCCAGCTTCGTGCGCCAATCTATGAGGACAAGGTCGTCGACTTCATCCTCGAGCTCGCCAACGTGACCGAGAAGAAGGTTTCGCGCGAGGACCTCTACAAGGACGACGAGGCGGAAAAGACCGCGGCCTGAAGGCTTTGAGACAGTCTTCTATTAAGGATGATCAGCGGAAGGGCCCGGCTAGCCATGTGGCTGGCTGGGCCTTCTTGCGAGAATCAGCTTCAAGTGCCCGGCGGATTAAGCCTTAATTCGCTCCGCACTTGTCTGGCGCGAATTGGGCTATATCTGTCGGTACACCCTGTACCCAAACTTCTACCGCTACCAACTTCCTGCATCACGGGCGTCCATCGGCCTTCCGGCAAATCCAGCCAAACTGGCAGCCAAGAGTGGCGATGTCCGCCTCCGAAAACCCTAGGTGACTCATGCGCGATCCGGTTGAAACCTACATGAACCTCGTGCCCATGGTGGTCGAGCAGACCAACCGTGGCGAGCGCGCCTACGACATTTTCTCGCGCCTGTTGAAAGAGCGCATCATTTTCCTGACCGGTCCGGTCGAGGACGGCATGTCGACGCTGGTCGTCGCGCAGCTGTTGTTCCTCGAAGCGGAAAATCCGAAGAAGGAAATCTCGATGTACATCAACTCGCCGGGCGGCGTGGTGACGTCGGGCCTTGCGATTTACGACACCATGCAGTTCATCCGCCCGCCGGTCTCGACGCTGTGCACGGGGCAGGCGGCCTCGATGGGCTCGCTGCTGCTCGCCGCCGGCGAGAAGGACATGCGCTTCTCGCTGCCGAACGCGCGCATCATGGTGCATCAGCCCTCCGGCGGCTTCCAGGGCCAGGCCACCGACATCATGCTGCACGCGCAGGAAATCCTGAACCTGAAGAAGCGGCTCAACGAGATCTACGTGAAGCATACCGGCCAGACCTACAAGACGATCGAGGACGCGCTGGAACGCGACAAGTTCCTGACCGCCAACGACGCCAAGGAGTTCGGCCTGGTCGACAGGGTCATCGACAAGCGCGCCGAAGAGCCGGCCGCGGCGAAGACCCAGTAGCACTACCGGTGGGTAGCGGCGTCCCTCGGGGGCGCCCGGGTACCTTCAGGGGAGTGTTCACGTTTAGGACTCGTGTGCGCGCTGCAAAACGCCGTTTTGCGCCCTGCGACAGGCAGAAAGTTCCGCTTTCGTGCTTGTTTTTCGTGGCAATCCAGCAACGCCGGGGTGATTTCGATCACTTCGCCCGTGCCAAGACCTGAAATCACGGTATTGTCACGGGTAGCCGGCGACCCCCGATTAGCGAATTCTTGATAGTCGGGTGACAGCATGGTTGGCTACGAATGATCCGCTATGATCGCGGGAGAATCGAGTGACCGTGATTCGCACGGGATGTAGCGCGTAGGGTCTTTTTTGGTACGGAATTTGCTCTATTTGAACTTCATACCGACCGGTGTGTCGGGATGGAGCGATCGAGCGGAACGGGATCGAACCGCGGACGGAGACATGAATGAGTAAGGTCGGCACGAGCGACTCCAAGAACACGCTATATTGCTCGTTCTGCGGCAAGAGCCAGCACGAAGTCCGCAAACTGATCGCGGGTCCCACGGTCTTCATCTGCGACGAGTGCGTCGAGCTTTGCATGGACATCATCCGCGAGGAGAACAAGTCCTCGCTGGTCAAGTCGCGCGACGGCATTCCGACGCCGAAGGAAATCTGCAAGGTGCTGGACGATTACGTGATCGGCCAGAGCCACGCGAAGAAGGTCCTGTCGGTCGCGGTGCACAACCACTACAAGCGCCTCAACCACCAGACCAAGCACAACGACGTCGAGCTCGCGAAGTCGAACATCCTGCTGATCGGTCCGACCGGTTCGGGCAAGACGCTGCTCGCGCAGACGCTCGCCCGCATTCTGGACGTGCCCTTCACGATGGCGGACGCAACGACGCTGACCGAAGCCGGCTATGTCGGTGAGGACGTCGAGAACATCATCCTGAAGCTGCTCCAGGCCGCCGACTACAATGTCGAGCGCGCCCAGCGCGGCATCGTCTACATCGACGAAATCGACAAGATCAGCCGCAAGTCCGACAATCCCTCGATCACGCGCGACGTGTCGGGTGAGGGCGTGCAGCAGGCGCTCTTGAAGATCATGGAAGGCACGGTGGCTTCGGTCCCGCCGCAGGGCGGCCGCAAGCATCCGCAGCAGGAGTTCCTGCAGGTGGATACCACCAACATCCTGTTCATCTGCGGCGGCGCCTTCGCCGGTCTCGAGAAGATCATCTCGGCACGCGGACGGTCGACCTCGATCGGCTTCGGCGCCCAGGTGCTCGCGCCGGAGGATCGCCGTACCGGCGAGATCTTCCGTCACGTCGAGCCTGAGGATCTCCTGAAGTATGGTCTCATCCCCGAGTTCGTCGGCCGTCTGCCTGTCGTGGCGACGCTCGAGGATCTGGACGAGACCTCGCTGAAGAAGATCCTGACCGAGCCGAAGAACGCGCTTGTGAAGCAGTACCAGCGCCTGTTCGAGATGGAGAACATCGAGCTGACCTTCGCCGACGAGGCGCTTGGCGCGGTCGCCCGCAAGGCGATCGAGCGCAAGACCGGCGCCCGTGGCCTGCGTTCGATCCTCGAGGCGATCCTGCTCGAGACCATGTTCGACCTGCCGGGTCTGGAAGGTGTGGAAGAAGTCGTGATTTCCCGCGAAGTCGTGGAAGGCACGGCCCGTCCGCTCTACATCTACGCCGATCGATCCGATCGCGCCGTCGAGAACGCCAGCGCCTGATTTGCGGCGCTGGAACGCTCCAATCGTCCTGAGAAGTGACGGCTGCGGAAGGTATCTCCGCAGCCGAGTTTGCGTCGCTTACCCGTGTGCGTAAGCGCCTGATGGCGCGCGTTTTTCAATGACTTGACACCCCCCCGGTCGATAGCCACCTAATGTCGGCGGCGAGCGTGAATTCTCTTCAAGATTCGCCTCAGTTCCGATCCGGCAAGCCCGGTCCACCCTTGGAATGGTAGACTGGTTTTGTGGATCACCTCGGCACCTTGTGGCGGTTGCGCATGAGCATGGCGGGCTGCGTGCAAGGGGGCAAAGCAAAAGGAAAAGGCCATGACTAATCCAAAACCCAGGCCAACCATCGTCCATGGCGAAACGCACGCTTATCCCGTGCTTCCCTTGCGCGACATCGTCGTCTTCCCGCACATGATCGTGCCGCTCTTCGTCGGCCGCGAGAAGTCGATTCGCGCGCTCGAAGAGGTGATGAAGAACGACGCGCTGATCATGCTCGCGACGCAGAAGAACGCGTCCGACGATGATCCGGCGCCCGATGCGATTTACGAGACCGGTACGCTTGCCAGCGTGCTCCAGCTCTTGAAGCTTCCCGACGGCACCGTGAAGGTGCTGGTCGAAGGGCTCGAGCGTGCGCGCGTGCAGAAATACACCGATCGCGCCGACTACTATGAAGCGACCGCGATTGCGCTCGCCGATACCGATGCGAAGTCGGTGGAGGCGGAAGCGCTGGCACGCTCGGTCGTGTCCGACTTCGAGAGCTATGTGAAGCTCAATAAGAAGATCTCGGCCGAGGTCGTCGGCGTCGTGCAGGCGATCACCGATTTCGCCAAGCTCGCCGACACGGTCGCCTCCCATCTCGCCGTCAAGATCGCGGATCGCCAGGGCATCCTGGAGACGCTGTCGGTCACCACGCGCCTCGAAAAGGTGCTGGGCCTGATGGAGAGCGAGATCTCGGTGCTCCAGGTCGAGAAGCGCATCCGCTCGCGCGTCAAGCGCCAGATGGAGAAGACCCAGCGCGAGTATTATCTCAACGAGCAGATGAAGGCGATCCAGAAGGAACTCGGCGACGACGACGGTCGCGACGAGCTCGCCGATCTCGAAGAGAAGATCTCCAAGACCAAGCTCTCCAAGGAAGCGCGCGAGAAGGCGCAGCACGAATTGAAGAAGCTGCGCCAGATGTCACCGATGTCCGCGGAAGCGACCGTCGTGCGCAACTACCTGGATTGGCTGCTGTCGATCCCGTGGAACAAGAAGTCCAAGGTCAAGAAGGACCTGGAATCGGCGCAGGCCATCCTGGACTCCGATCACTACGGTCTGGAGAAGGTCAAGGAACGCATCGTCGAGTATCTCGCGGTGCAGTCGCGCGCCAACAAGCTGACGGGACCGATCCTGTGCCTCGTCGGACCTCCCGGCGTCGGCAAGACCTCGCTCGGCA
This sequence comes from Bradyrhizobium sp. USDA 3311, assembly GCF_054062495.1. Lineage (NCBI taxonomy): Bacteria > Pseudomonadati > Pseudomonadota > Alphaproteobacteria > Hyphomicrobiales > Nitrobacteraceae > Bradyrhizobium > Bradyrhizobium sp. USDA 3311. The sequence goes on from NZ_JBSSFI010000001.1 coordinate 5,501,686, forward strand.
AGTCGATCGCGAAGGCGACCGGACGCGAGTTCGTGCGCGTCTCGCTCGGCGGCGTGCGCGACGAGGCCGAGATCCGCGGTCACCGCCGCACCTATATCGGCTCGATGCCCGGCAAGATCATCCAGTCGATGCGGAAAGCCAAGTCGTCCAATCCGCTGTTCCTGCTGGACGAGATCGACAAGATGGGTGCCGACTTCCGCGGTGATCCGTCCTCGGCTTTGCTCGAGGTCCTCGACCCCGAGCAGAACGGGACCTTCAACGACCACTATCTCGAGGTCGACTACGATCTGTCCAACGTGATGTTCATCACGACCGCGAATACGCTCAATATTCCGGGACCGCTGATGGACCGCATGGAGATCATCCGGATCGCGGGCTACACCGAGAACGAGAAGGTCGAGATCGCGCGCAAGCACCTGATCCCGAACGCGGTGTCCAAGCACGGTCTGGACTCCAAGGAGTTCTCGATCGACGACGACGCGCTGCTGCTGCTGATCCGCCGCTACACCCGCGAAGCGGGGGTGCGTAACCTGGAGCGTGAGCTCTCCACACTCGCCCGCAAGGCGGTGAAGGAGCTGATGATCTCCAAGAAGAAGTCGGTCAAGGTCACGGAGAAGTCTCTCGAAGAGCTTCTGGGTGTGCCGAAGTACCGCTTCGGCGAGATCGAGAGCGAGCCGCAGGTCGGCATCGTCACCGGCCTTGCCTGGACCGATGTCGGCGGCGAGCTGCTGACCATCGAAGGCGTCATGATGCCGGGCAAGGGCAAGATGACGGTCACGGGCAACCTGCGCGACGTGATGAAGGAATCGATCTCGGCGGCGGCGTCCTACGTCCGCTCGCGCGCGATCGTCTACGGGATCGAGCCGCCGCTGTTCGACCGGCGCGACATCCACGTGCACGTGCCGGAAGGCGCGACGCCGAAGGACGGTCCGTCGGCGGGCGTGGCGATGGCCACCGCGATCATCTCGGTCATGACCGGAATCCCGGTCCGCCACGATGTCGCGATGACCGGCGAGATCACGCTGCGCGGCCGCGTGCTGCCGATCGGCGGTCTGAAGGAGAAGCTGCTGGCTGCTGCCCGCGGCGGCATCAAGACGGTGCTGATCCCCGAGGACAACGCCAAGGATCTCACGGAGATCTCCGATGCGATCAAGGGCGGCATGGAGATCATCCCGGTCTCCCGTCTCGACGACGTCGTCGCCAGGGCGCTGGTGAAGAAGCCGGTGCCGATCGTCTGGGAAGAGGACACCAAGGTGACGGTGAAGCCGGACGGCGACGAAGCCGCTGGCGGCCTGACCGCTCACTGAGCTCCAGCGAAAGATGATAAAACGGCGCCTTCGGGCGCCGTTTTTGCTTTGATGCAAGGGAACGAGGGCGATGCAGATCGACGGGCAATGCCATTGCGGGCAGATCACCTTTGAAGCCGAGATCGACCCCGAGGCGGTCTCGGTCTGCCATTGCCAGGACTGCCAGACGCTGACGGGATCACCGTTCCGGGTCACCGCGATCTGTTCCGCCGGCGACGTCAAGCTCACCGGCGGCACGCCAAAAATCTACGGCAAGCGCGGCGACAACGGCCGGATGCGCTTCCAGCATTTTTGCGCCGACTGTGGTTCCCCGCTGTTCACCAGCGGCGAGGGCGACCAGGCCGACGACTGGGGCATCCGCTGGGGCAGCATCCGCCAGCGCGACGCTTTGAGGCCCAGCCGACAGATCTGGTGCCAGTCGGCGGCAGTGTGGATCGACGCCGTGCCGGGGCTGCCGGGGAGGCCGCAGGATTGATGTTCCGTACTTGCTCACCGAGGGCGGGTAGGGATAAAGAGGCGGCGAGGGCGGTTAGCTCAGCTGGTTAGAGCATCTCGTTTACACCGAGAGGGTCCGCGGTTCGAATCCGTGACCGCCCACCAACGCGTTTTTCGGTACTGCCTCGTCAATTGGAACGGGCCGAGCGGGCAGCACCGAGCCGACGGCCATCGGTTCCGGCTGCATCTTGTGCTTGCGGCCGGTCTTCGCGTCGGGCATATCGGCCCGAACTGGGACGCGTAGAGCGGCTGCCCTGCCAAGCACCACCTGGATCCGACGCCGGCCATATGCCGACCAAGCTGCCCTACCGACCGGAGATCGACGGCCTGCGAGCGATCGCAGTCCTGCCTGTCATTCTCTATCATGCCGGGGTTCCCGGATTCTCGGGCGGCTTTGTCGGAGTCGACGTCTTCTTCGTGATCAGCGGCTATCTGATCACGTCGATCATCCTCGACGAATATGAAAATGGCGGCTTCAGCTTCGTCGGCTTCTACGAGCGGCGCGCCCGGCGCATTTTGCCGCCCTTGTTCCTGGTCTGCCTTGCGTGCATTCCGTTCGCCATCTATTCGCTGAGCCCGCGCGATCTCGAGGAGTTCGCCAGGAGCCTGCTCTCGGTCTGCGGTTTCGTTTCGAACTTCTTCTTCTGGTCGCAAAGCGGATATTTCGACGGGCCGACCGAGCTCAAGCCACTCGTCCATACTTGGAGCCTTGCGGTCGAAGAGCAGTTCTATCTGGTCTTTCCGATCGCGCTGTTCTTGTTGCTCAAGCTCGGTCGACGTCACGCCATCGCGTTGTTTGTCGCGACCGCTGTACTGAGCTTCGCTCTCGCTGTTTGGGGATCGCGTCACGCGACGGCAGCGACCTTCTACCTCCTGCCGGCAAGGTATTGGGAGCTTTTGATCGGTGCGCTGCTGCCGCTGTGCCGCATCGAGACCGAAGCGCGGCGCCTGCCGCGCCGGCTCGCCGAGCCGCTTGCGTTGCTCGGTCTTGCATTGATCGCGATTCCGATCTTCACCTATCACAACATTCCCTATCCCGGCGTTTACACGTTGCCGCCGACACTCGGCACGGCGCTGGCGATCGTGTTCCTGCGACCCGATACGCTATCGGGCCGCATCGTTGCGACGCGCGGCCTCGTTGGCATCGGCCTGATCAGCTACAGCGCCTATCTCTGGCATCAGCCCGTGTTTGCGTTTGCGCGGCTCGGAGCGATCTATGAGGCCAATATCCCGGTCTTCATCGGCCTTTCGGCGATTGCGCTGCTCCTGGCCTACCTGACCTACGTGCTGGTCGAGCGCCCGGTGCGCGACCGCAAGCGGTTCACCCGGAACGAGGTGTTCGCCTATTGCGGTGCTGCCTCCGCGGGACTGGCCGGCCTCGGACTGGTCGGCATCTTCACCGGCGGGCTCGAGAACAGCTATCTCGCCCGCAACGACATGGCGACCCAGCGGGCCTATGCGCTCATCAAGCAATATGGCTTGCGCGATATCAAGGCCCGGCTGATCGACAGCGGCTGCCGGTTCTGGTCTCCCCGTCCGGACGAGGCGTTCGAGGCGCGGTTTCGATCCTGTGCCGAGAAGTTTGGCCCGGCCACCATGGTCGTCGGCGATTCCCACGGCGAGAACGTCTACAATGCGGTGGCCAAGGCGAGCCCCGGCGAGTTCGTCGTCGGTCTGGTCGACGAAGGCTGCCGTGCGTGGAACGACAGCGATGCCTGTCCGTATTCCAGGCTCAAGGGCTTCCTCGATCGCAACGGAGCTTCCGTGCGCGGGATCGTCTTCAACGTGTCGGGAGCTCACCTTCTGACCGACCTGGAAGGCAATTCGGAAAACCACCACCTGTTCGAGTGGAAGACGGGATATCTCATCAATTACGAGAAGGTCGCCTTCACGATCAACTATCTGCGGACGATCGCGCCGCTGGCGAAGATCGTGTGGCTCGGTCCCTTTGTCGAAGCACGGGTCAACTTCCGCGATCCGCCGTCAATCGCAAGGGACGCGTTCAGGATGAATCCCGTCTCGCTCCATCATTTCAAGGCGCTGGACGCCGAGATTGCCAAGGAAGTCGCCGAAGGGCCACAGACCTTCAAGTATCTGTCATTCTACGACGTGCTCAAGGTCGATCAGTATTTCCTGCTGACCGGCGATTGTCTGACGTTCAGCGATCCCGATCATCTGAGCGCCTGCGGCGAGGAGTTGCTTGGCGAGAAGCTCAAGGCCCAACTGCCCTGGCCGAATTCGTAGGCTCCAGGCACAAGCATCCAAGCGGTGCCCGTCCGACCTTCAATTCGAATGGGCCGCAACTTCGGTTCGTGATATGGGCTGAACGGCGCGTGAGTGCGCGATGAGGTCCCGATGCAGCAACCCAGCGGACACGAGCAGAATGTCGACCAGATCGCCTATTGGAACGGCCCCAGCGGGCAACGCTGGGCCGATCGACATGCGGTGCAGGAGAGGCTGCTCGGGCCGATCGCGGATGTCCTGATCGATCGCGCCGGGCCGAAGCCGGGCGAGCGCGTGATCGACGTCGGCTGCGGCTCCGGCGCAACGACGGTGGCATTTGCGAAGGCGGTGGCGCCAAACGGCTTCGCGCTCGGCCTCGATGTCTCCGACCCCATGTTGTCGCAGGCGCGTGCGCTGGCGCCAAAGGGCCTGCCGCTCGATTTCGTGCTGGCGGATGCGACGGTGCATCCGTTCGAGCCGGCGAGCTTTGACCTCCTGGCCTCGCGCTTCGGCGTGATGTTCTTCGCCGATCCCATTGCGTCCTTCACCAACCTTCGTCGCGCGCTGAAGCCGTCGGGACGGCTCGCGTTCGCCTGCTGGCGCGAGCCGAAGGAGAACCCGTGGATGATGGCGCCGCTAATGGCGGTCTACAAGCACGTGCCCAAAATGCCGCCGGTCGGGCCGGAGGAGCCGGGCCCGTTCGCCTTCGCATCCGAAGAGCGCGTGATGCGCATCCTGAAAGGGGCGGGCTTCGTCGATGTGGCGATGGAGCCGCACAATCTCGCGATGGATATCGCCATCGGCGGTGGGCTCGAGGCCGCCGTCGACGGCGCGCTCCAGATCGGCCCGGCCAGCCGTGCGCTGCAAGGGCATCCGCCGGAGACGCATGAGGCCGCTAAGGCCTCGATCCGCGAAATGCTCGCGCCATTTTTGAAGGGACAGTCGGTGGCACTTCAGGGCGCGATCTGGATCGTGACGGCGAAGGCGTCGTAGCGCTCGCTGCTCGACGCCGTTGTGCGCAGTTGAAGCTGAGCAAATGCCTCTTCACACCACATCATCCGGCGCCAGCGCACAGCCATTATCCGGATGCGTCTCGACCTGAAGCGTGGTGTGGCCGATGCGGAAGGACGCCTTCAGCATCTGCGCGGTCTCCATCAGGAACGCATCGCCGCTACCTGCGGGCATGACGAGATGGCAGGTCAGCGCCGTCTCGGTGGTCGAGATCGGCCAGACGTGCAGATCGTGGATCGCGGACACACCCGGGCGCGCCAGCAGGAGCGCCCTGATCGCGGCGAGGTCGGTGCCCTTGGGGGCGGCCGCCATCGACATGTCGATGGAGCCGCGGAGCAGGCTGGTCGTGCTCCAGAGAATGGTGGCGCAGATGACGAGGCTGGTGACGGGGTCGAGCCAGAGCCAGCCGGTCCAGATGATCAGCGCCGCCGAGACGACGACGCCGAGCGAGACGGCGGCGTCGGCGGCCATGTGCAGATAGGCGCCCTCGATGTTGATGTCGTCCTTGCGACCGCTCGCGAACAGCATGGCGGTGAAACCGTTGACGAGGATGCCGATGCCGGCGACCACCATCACGGTCACTCCCGCGACCGGCTCCGGCTCGCGCAGGCGTAAAATCGCCTCCCAGCCGATCGCGCCGGTCGCGACCAGCAGGAACACGGCATTGGCCAGTGCCGCCAGGATGGTCGAGGCACGCAGGCCGTAGGTGAAGCGTCCACTCGGCGCGCGCCGCGCCGCGATTGCGGCGCCCCACGCCACGACCAGGCCGAGCACGTCGGAGAGATTGTGGCCGGCGTCCGCGAGCAGGGCGGTGGAGTTGCCGATATAGCCATAGACCGCCTCGGCCACGACCAGCGCAGTGTTGAGCGAAATGCCGATCGCGAAGGCCTTGCCGAAACTGGCGGGCGCATGGACATGCGCGTGGCCAAGACCACGACCATGGCCATGACCGTGGTCGTGATCATCATGCCCGTGACCTGCATGGTCATGATGGTGATGGCCGTGGTCGTGGCTGCCCAAACCTAGACCTCCCTGGACGCCGCCAAATCAGTCGCCATTCTAGGCGTTTCGCTTGCCACGTCACGCCGGAACAGCATGTAGAGCGCCGGCAGCACAAGGAGCGTCAGCACGGTCGAGGAGATGATGCCGCCGATCACCACGGTTGCGAGCGGCCGCTGCACCTCGGCGCCGGCGCCGGTGGCGAGCGCCATCGGCACGAAGCCGAGCGAGGCGACCAGCGCGGTCATCAGCACCGGGCGCAGCCGGGTCAGCGCGCCCTCGCGCACGGCCTCCGCAACGGATCGTCCCTCGCTGCGCAGCCGCTCGATGAAGGCGATGATGACGAGGCCGTTGAGTACGGCGACGCCCGACAGCGCGATGAAGCCGACGCCGGCGCTGATGGACAGCGGGATGCCGCGCAGCAAGAGCGCCGCGACGCCGCCCGTCAAAGCCAGCGGCACGCCGGAGAACACCAGCGCCGCATCAGCCGCCGATCCCATGCCCATGAACAGCAGCAGGAACACCAGCAGCAGCGCCACCGGCACCACGATGGTCAGCCGCTTGGTGGCCGAGACCAGCTGCTCGAACTGGCCTCCCCAGCGGATCCAGTAGCCCGGCGGCAGCTTGACCTTCTCCGCGACGGCGGCTTGCGTCTCGGCGACGAAGGAGCGCAAATCGCGCCCGCGAACGTTGGCCATCACCACGACGCGGCGCTTGCCGTTCTCGCGGCTGATCTGGTTGGGACCCGGCGCGATCTCGATTGCCGCAACGGAAGAGAGGGGCACGTAGCGCGGCGTCGTTCCCGATGTCCCCGGCCAGGCGGTTTTCGTGACGGCCGCGACGTCTTCGCCCGGCGGCAGCGGGATCGGCAGCGACTTGATCGTGTCGGGGTCGGCACGCAGGCTTTCCGGCAGCCGGACCACGATGTCGAAGCGGCGATCGCCTTCGAACAGCTTGCCGACCGGCTTGCCGCCGATCGCGATCTCGACGAGGTTCTGCACCTCGCTGAGGCTGAGGCCATAGCGCGACAGCGCCTGGCGATCGAGCTTGACGGTGAGGATCGGCAGGCCCGCGACCTGCTCGGTCTTGACGTCGGCGGCGCCCTCGATGCCGCGGACCACGCCGTTGACCTGCTGGGCGATGCCGGCGAGCACGTCGAGATCGTCGCCGAAAATCTTGACGCCGACGTCGCTGCGGATGCCGGCGATGAGCTCGTTGAAGCGCATCTGGATCGGCTGGGTCATGCCATAGGCGGTGCCGGGCAGGGTGTTGGCGGCGCGTTCGATCTCCTCGATCACCTCGTTCTTCGGCTTGGCGGGATCGGGCCATTCCTCGCGCGGCTTGAGCGTGACATAGGTGTCGGCGGCGTTCGGCGGCATCGGGTCGTTGGCGATCTCGGCGGTACCGACCTTGGAGAAGATGGTCGCGACCTCCGGCACTTGCTTGACCGCCTTCTCCAGCCGAATCTGCATGTCGACGCTCTGGGTCAGGCTGGTGCCGGGAATCCGGATGGTCTCGATGGTGATGTCGCCCTCGTCGAGGCTCGGGATGAATTCGCCGCCCATGCGTGTCGCGGCGAAGACGCTGCCGGCGACGATCAGGACGGCGCCAAACGCGACGCTGCCGCGGTAGCGGATGGCGCGGTCGAGCAGCGGCACATAGAACCGCTTGGCGGCCCGCATGAAGAGGTTTTCCGTCTCCGAGACCCTGCCGGTCACGAAGATCGCCACCGCGGCCGGGACGAAGGTGATCGACAACAGCGCCGCGCCCGCGAGCGCCATCAGCACCGTGAGGGCCATCGGCGTGAACATCTTGCCTTCGGTCCCCGTCAGGGTCAGGACCGGCAGGTAGACCACCGCGATGATGAGCGTGCCGAACAGGCTCGGCTTGATGACCTCGCTGCTGCCGGCGCGGATCGTCTCCATCCGTTCCTCGAGCGACAGCAGCCGGCCGCGCCGGTGCTGCTCGGCAGCGAGCAGCCGCAGGCAGTTTTCGACGATGATGACCGCGCCGTCGACGATGATGCCGAAGTCGATTGCGCCGAGGCTCATCAGATTGGCGCTGACCTTGCTCTCGACCATGCCTGATATCGTGAACAGCATCGACAGCGGGATGACGCAGGCCGTGATCAGTGCGGCGCGGATGTTGCCGAGGATCAGGAGCAGCACCGCGATCACCAGCGCCGCGCCTTCGACGAGGTTCTTCTCGACGGTCTGGATGGTCGCTTCCACCAGATGCGTGCGGTCGTAGACGGCGCGCGCGATCACGCCGTCGGGAAGCGATTTCGCGATCTCCGTGAGCCTCGCCTTGACGCGCTGGGCCACGGTGCGGCTGTTCTCGCCGATCAGCAGCATGGCGGTGCCGAGGACGGTTTCGTTGCCGTTGGTGGTCGCGGCGCCCGAGCGCAGGTCCTGGCCTTCCTGGACGTCGGCGACGTCGCGGATGCGAACCGGCACGCCGCCGCGCGAGCCGATCACGATGTCCCTGATGTCCTCGATATTGGCGACCTGGCCGGGTGCGCGGACGAGATATTGCTCGCCGTTGCGCTCGATATAGCCGGCGCCGACATTGGCGTTGTTGGCGGCCAGCGCCGTCATGATGTCGCGGAAGCCGAGCTTGTAGGCCATCAGCCGGCCGGGGATCGGCAGCACGTGGAATTGCCGCTCATAGCCGCCGATCGAGTTGACCTCGATCACGCCGGGGATGGTGCGCAGTTGCGGCTTGATGATCCAGTCCTGGATGGTGCGCAGTTCCGTCGGCGTGAACTCGGCGCCGGTCGGTGACTTCGCGCCGGCCTTGGCCTCGACCGAGTAGACATAGATCTCGCCGAGCCCGGTCGAGATCGGCCCCATCGCGACCTCGGTGCCTGCAGGCAGCAGGTCCTTTGCCTGCTGGATGCGCTCGTTGACGAGCTGGCGCGCGAAATAGATGTCGGTGCCGTCCTGGAACACGACGGTGACCTGGCTCAGGCCGTAGCGCGAGATCGAGCGGGTGTAGTCGAGTCTGGGCAGGCCGCCCATCGCGGTCTCGATCGGGAAGGTGATGCGCTGCTCCGCTTCGAGCGGCGACAGGCCCGGCGCGCGCGTGTTGATCTGGACCTGGACGTTGGTGACGTCGGGCACCGCGTCGATCGGCAGGCGGGTGAAATTCCAGGCGCCGAAGCCGCCGGCGACGAGCGCGAATAGAACGACGAGCCATCGTTGACGAATGGAGAAGGCGAGGAGGGCGTCAATCATGGTCGGCGTCTCCCTTGCCCATCTCCGCCTTGACCACAAAACTGTTCTCGGCGACGTAGCGCTCGCCGGCCAAAAGGCCTGCGCGGATCTCCACGAATTTCGGATCGGAATCGCCGAGCTCGACCGGACGTGCCTCGATCTTGTCGCCGTCCTCGCGGACGAACACGATGGTTTTGTTCTCCAGCGTCTGGATCGCACTTCGCCGCACGGCAACTGCGACATTGCGTGCGGCGAGGATCAGCCGCGCCGTGACGAACAGGCCGGGGCGGAGCCGGCCGTCGGGATTTGGCAGCACCACGCGCGCCAGCGCGGTCTGGGTCTCGCTCGAGCCGATCGGCGCCATGTAGGAGATCGCGCCCTTGATCTCGCCGCGGCCATCGTCGGGGTCGATCAGCACCTCGTCGTTGAGGCGGACGCGCCGGAGGTCCTGCCGGTAGATCGACAGGTCGACCCAGATGCTGGAGAGGTCGGCGACGACGAAGGCCGGTTTCTGCTCGGAGGCGTATTCGCCGAGCGAGATCTGCCGCTCGATGATGGTGCCGGCGATCGGCGCCTTCAGCTCATAGACCGTGAGGCTCTGGTTGCTCTCGATCGCGGCGAGCAGATCGTCCCTGGCGACCTTGTCGCCGATGCGCTTCTGGATCGACTTGGCGACGCCCGGAAAGCGCGGCGTCACCTGCACCACGGCTTCCTGATTGGCGCGCAGGATGCCGTTGAAGGCCAGCGTGTCGGTCAGCGTGGCGCCCGCGGCTTCCGCCAGCGTCACGCCGGCGGCCGCGAGCTTGACGTCGGAGATGCGGATGCGGTCGGCGCCATGCTCGTCCTGCTCGACGTGGTCGTTCGGTTTCTTCTGTTCGGAACGCTCGACATGCTCCGCGGGTGCGACCTTGGGCGCTGCAAGCATGGCGTAGCCATAGGCACCGAGCGCTGCGGTCGCGATTGCGACGAGGATGGTGGAGGATGTCTTCATCGCGCGCTCTCCCGGGCCAGCGCAAAGGGATTGCCGACGAGGCCTTCGATGGTCGCCACACCGGCATGGAAATTCTGCAGCGCTTCCTGCTCGCGCAGCCGCGCCTGGGTCACGCTCGCTTGCGCGTCGAGCACTTCGAGCAGGGAGAAGCGGCCCTGGCCGTAGCCTTGCGAGATCGCTTCCGCAGCCTCAGTGGCCTTGGGGATGGCGATCTCGCGCAGCACCGCGAGCTCGCGCAGCGAGCCCTGGAGCGAGTCGTAGGCGCGGCCCGCAATCACGATCAGCGTGTTGCGGTTGGCCTCGCGCTCGGCCCCGGTCTTGGCGAGGCTTTCCTGCGCGGAGAGGATGTTGCCCTGGTTCTGGTCGAACACGGGTATCGGCACCGAGACGGTGAGGCGCGCCGCATCGTCATTGGTTTCGTTGAAATGGCGCCAGCCGGCCGCGATCCGCACGTCCGGATAGGGCTTGAGCCGCGCCATCAATAGTTCGGCATTGCGCTGGGCAAAGACCGCCGTCCAGCGCACCAATTGCGGATTGGCATCGATGGCGGCGACCACCGACTGGAACGTCGGCGGGCGCCCCGTGGTGTCGAGCCGGCCGGAGACCTCGCCGAATTTCGCAGAGGGATCGCCCATCAGCACCGCGAGCTCGCGCCGGGCGCTTGCCAGCGTCGCCTTGAATCGCTCGCGGTCGGCCTTCACCAGGGCGGAGGCGACCTCGGCGCGGCCGGTCTCGGCCGGAGAGGAGGCGCCGGCTTCCACGCGGCGGCGGAGCAGCGGCGTCAGCCGGTCGATCGCGGCGATCTGCTCGTCGAGGATCTGGATCCGCCGCTGCGCGCCGAGCACGCTGAGGAAGGCGATCGCGGTTTCCGACAGCACCTCCAACCTGACGGCCTTGCGCTGGATCGCGGCGACCTCGATGCCGGCCTGTCCGGCCGCGATCCTGGCGTCGCGCTTGCCGAACAGCTCGAAGGCCTGGCTGATCTGGAGCGTGGTCTCGGCCGATTTCGTGCCGCGATAGATGCCCGACCCGAACGAATTGTCCTGTTCATAGGACAGTTCCGGATTGAGGAGCGCGCTGGCCTGGATGCGCTGACCGGTGGCGATGCCGACGTCGCGCTCCGCCGCCGTCAGGCGCGGGCTCGCGGCCAGCGCGCGCGAGAGCGCCGCGCGCATGGTCAGCGTCTGGGCGTGTGACGTCAGCACCAGGGGTGGGCTGATGAGAATAGCCAGCGCGCACGCGATGCGCGCAGCCAGTCGCCTGCAAAACATGAACAGAACCTGTGAAGGAGAACCGATGGGCGCGATGGGGCGCCCGGCTGATCCGTTCAGGTCAGGTGCTTGGGGGGCGGGGATGCCGTATCGGGCGCGATGCCGGCGAGCGCCGGCTGCCGCTGCGGGACCGGCGCGGCCATTACATCGGCCGCGGCTTCCGGCTGCACCGATTGCACGACAGCGATGGAGAAGCAGCCGTGGCAGTGATGGCCGGCAAGCGCCTTATGATCGCCATGGCCGGCCGCGCCGTGGTCGAGCATCGCCGCGATCTCGGAGCCGCCGGACGGGCTGGTCACATCGATGTCGTGGGCGCCGTGGAGCGCGCCCGAGAGCAGATACATGACCGCGACGAACACAGCCACGAGCCCGCGCCAATGGCGCGTGGTGCTCCGTCTGAAGGGGCGGCGATTCAGGACCACGAATTCACTCTCGCTGTCGGTTCGGCTGGCCTAGCATGGCAGCGGGAACAGTGTCGACCCGCAATAGTGTTACGTGTGGGGAACTCAACGTCGCAGCCGCACCTCATGACGCGAGTGCGACCGGGGCGCAACATTCCGGGGGATTACGAGCTCATTCGGCGGCCTCCGGAATTTGCTCCGACGTGACAGCCCCATCGCCCGTACGCAGCCCGAAGCCCTTCACCAGGCCGAAGATTGCGGGGATCACGATCAGCGTCAGCAGCGTCGACGAGATCATGCCGCCGATCATGGGCACGGCGATCCGCTGCATGATCTCCGATCCCGTTCCGCTGCTCCACATGATCGGCAGCAGGCCGGCCATGATCGCAACCACGGTCATCATTTTCGGGCGGACGCGCTCGACCGCGCCTTCCATGATCGCCTTGTCGAGATCGTCGCGGGTCAGGACGCGTCCGGCGCGCGCGCAGCGCGCTTCGGTTTCGGCAAGGGCGTGGTTGAGATAGATCAGCATCACCACGCCGGTCTCGGCCGCCACGCCCGCGAGCGCGATGAAGCCGACGGCGACCGCGACCGAGAGGTTGAAGCCGAGCCACCACATCAGCCACAGGCCGCCGACGAGGGCGAAGGGCAGGGAGAGCATCACGATCATGGTCTCGGTGATCGAGCGGAAGTTGAGGTAGAGCAGCAGGAAGATGATCAGCAGCGTCACCGGCACCACGATCTTCAGCCGCGCGGTGGCACGTTCCAGATATTCGTATTGCCCGCTCCAGACCACGTAATAGCCTGATGGGAACTGGACGCTCGCCTGCACCGCGGCCCTCGCATCGGCGACATAGCCGCCGAGGTCACGGTCGCGGATGTCGACATAGATGTAGGTGGCGAGCTGGCCGTTCTCGGTCCGGATCGAGGTCGGCCCGCGCGCCGGCGTGACGCTTGCGACCTCGCCGAGCGGGACGGCGCCGCCGCCCGGCATCGGCACCAGGATGTCGCTGGCGATCGCCTTCGGATTGTCGCGCAGGTCGCGCGGATAGCGCATGTTGACGGTAAAGCGCTGCCGGCCCTCGACGGTCGTCGTCACCGTCTGGCCGCCGAGTGCGGTCGCGATCGTGTCCTGCACGTCCTGCACCATGATGCCGTAACGCGACAGCGCCTCGCGGTCCGGCGTGATCTCGAGATAGTAGCCGCCGAGGCTCCGCTCGGCATAAGCCGAGGAGGTGCCGGGCACCGCCTTGAGCACCTGCTCGATCTGCCGGGCCACCTTGTCGATCCCGGCGAGATCGGTGCCCATGACCTTGATGCCAACGGGGGTACGGATGCCGGTCGAGAGCATGTCGATGCGCGCCTTGATTGGCATGGTCCAGGCGTTGGAGACGCCCGGAAACTGCAGCGCCTTGTCCATCTCGGCGATCAGGCTGTCGATCGTCACGCCGGCGCGCCACTGCTCCTTCGGCTTGAGGTCGACGATGGTCTCGAACATCTCCGATGGCGCCGGATCGGTCGCGGTTGCCGCACGACCGGCCTTGCCGTAGACCGAGGCGACTTCCGGAAACGAGCGGATGATGCGGTCCTGGGTCTGCATCAGCTCGGCCGCCTTGGTCACGGAAATGCCGGGAAGCGTCGTCGGCATGTAGAGCAGGGTGCCTTCGTTGAGATTCGGCATGAACTCGGAGCCGAGCCGGCCTGCCGGCCAGATCGAGGCGGCGAGCACGCCAAGCGCGAGCAGGATCACTGGGATCCGCGCCCGCAGCACGCCTGATATCACCGGCCGGTAGATCCAGATCAGGAAGCGGTTGATCGGGTTCTTGTGCTCCGGGATGATCCTGCCGCGGACGAAGATCACCATCAGCGCCGGCACCAGCGTGACCGACAGCAGCGCCGCCGCCGCCATTGCGAAGGTCTTGGTGAAGGCGAGCGGGCTGAACAGCCGGCCCTCCTGCGATTCCAGGGTGAAGATCGGCATGAACGAGACGGTGATGATCAGCAGGCTGAAGAACAGCGCCGGGCCGACCTCGGCGGCGGCCTCGATTAGGATCGCCACCCGCGAATGGCCGGGCGCGGCGCGCTCGAGATGCTTGTGCGCGTTCTCGATCATGACGATCGCCGCGTCGATCATGGCGCCGATCGCGATCGCGATGCCGCCGAGGCTCATGATGTTGGAGCCGATCCCGAGCAGCTTCATCGCCCCGAACGCCATCAGCACCCCGACGGGGAGCATCAGGATGGCAACCAGCGCGCTGCGGACATGCAGCAGGAACACGATGCAGACCAGCGCCACCACGATGCTCTCCTCGAGCAGCGTATGCCGGAGCGTCTCGATCGCGGCCTTGATCAGGTTGGAGCGGTCGTAGACCGGAACGATCTCGACCGATTTCGGCAGGCTGGTTGCGATCTCCCTGAATCGCTTCTTGACGCCCTCGATTACGTCGAGTGCGTTCATGCCGAAGCGCTGCAGCACGATGCCGCTCGCCACCTCGCCCTCGCCGTTGAGCTCGGCGATGCCGCGTCGCTCGTCCGGTCCGAGCTCGACGCGGGCGACGTCGCGCAGCTTGACCGGCGTTCCGTTGTCGGTCTTCAGCACGATGTTGCCGATGTCGTCGACGCTTTTCAGATAGCCCTTGCCGCGAATGACATATTCGAACTCGGACAGCTCGACGGTGCGGCCGCCGACGTCGGCATTGCTGGCGCGGATGGCATCGCGCATCTTCTGCATGGTGATGCCGAGGTCGCGCATGCGCTGCGGATCGAGGATGACGTTGTATTGCCGCACGAAGCCGCCGATGCTCGCGATCTCCGCCACGCCTTCCGCCTTGGCGAGCGCAAACTTCAGATTCCAGTCCTGGATCGTCCGCGTCTCAGCAAGGTTCAATTCCTTGGACATCACCGCATATTGGTAGACCCAGCCGACGCCGGTGGCGTCGGGCCCGATCGTGGGCGTGACGCCGGCGGGCAGCCGCGACGCGGCGCCGTTGAGGAATTCGAGCACGCGCGAACGGGCCCAGTAGATGTCGGTACCGTCCTCGAAGATGACGTAGACGAAGGAGACGCCGAAGAAGGAGAAGCCGCGCACCACCTTCGACCTCGGCACCGTCAGCATCGCGGTGGTGAGGGGATAGGTGACCTGATCCTCGATCACCTGGGGCGCCTGGGCCTGATATTCGGTGTAGACGATGACCTGGGTGTCGGAGAGGTCTGGAATGGCGTCCAGCGGCAGATGGAGCAAGGCATAGAGGCCGGCCGCGGCGGCAAAGCCGGTGCCGAACAGGACCAGGAGCAGGTTGCGTGCCGACCAGGCGATGATGCGCGCGATCATGGCTTGCCTCCCATCGCGTGGCCGCCGTGCGCATCAGTGCCTTGCGCGTTAGTACCTTGGACGTTGCCGCCTTCGGCGAGTCCTTTGAGGGCCGCCTTGAGGTTGCTCTCGGCATCGATCAGGAAGTTGGCGGAGGTGACGATGACGTCGCCCTCGGCAAGCCCGTCGCGGATCTCGACATAGCCGTCGCCCCGCCGCCCGAGCTTGACCTCGCGCG
The DNA here is from genome assembly GCF_054062495.1 of Bradyrhizobium sp. USDA 3311. NCBI lineage: Bacteria > Pseudomonadati > Pseudomonadota > Alphaproteobacteria > Hyphomicrobiales > Nitrobacteraceae > Bradyrhizobium > Bradyrhizobium sp. USDA 3311. The sequence goes on from NZ_JBSSFI010000001.1 coordinate 5,517,147, forward strand.
GCTCGAAGCGGCCCTGTCCCTTGTCGACCAGGACGGCCTGCCGGCTGCCGGTGTCGAGCACCGCGCTTTCGGCCACGCTGAGCACCGGCGCCGGATTGCCGATATCGATCGCGGCATCGACATACATGTCGGGAAGCAGCGCGAGATCGTCGTTGGCGAGTTCGATCCGTATCCGCGCCGTGCGCGTCTCCTTGTTCAGCTGCGGATAGATGACGCTGATCCGGCCGCCAAAATCCCGACCGGGATAGCTGCGCGCCCGCACCGTCACGGGCTGGCCGACGGCAATGCCGCCGAGGTCGCGCTCGGCGACGTCGACATTGGCCCACACCAGCGAGATATCGGCGATGCGAAACAGGATGTCGCCGGGCTGGGCGCGCATGCCGTCGATGGCGTTGCGCTGGAGCACGATGCCGTCACGCGGCGACGACCATTGGATGGTGATCGGCACCGCATGGCTCTTCTCCATCTCGGCGATGACGGGTTCGGGGACATCGAGATTGACCAGCCGCTGCCGCGAGCCCCGGCCGTAGGGTTCGATGCCCGCGGTCGTCTTCGAGGTGATGGTCGCGAGATATTCGGCCGCTGCGGACGATACGGCCGGACTGTAGATCTCCATCAGCGACTGCCCCTTGGTCACGCGGCTTCCGGTGGTGACGTCGGCAACCTTCTGCACAAAACTCTCGGCGCGCATGGCGATGACCGAGATCCGGCGTTCGTCGAGCTGGATAGTGCCGGGCGCGCGCACCAGCGTCCGCAGCCGCCGTAGTTCGGCAGGCTCCGATTTGACGCCGCTGCGCTGGATTTTGCCGGGCGACAGCCTGACCGAACCGTCGTCGCTGTCGTCGCCGTCATAGACGGCGATGTAATCCATCCCCATCGAATCCTTCTTCGGCACTGGTGAGGTGTCGGGCAGGCCCATCGGGTTGCGGTAATATTTGATCTTGCGATCGGCCTTGTGCTCGCCTTTAGGCTCGTCGGCATCGGACGGCGCCGGTACGGCGACGTAGTCGCGGCCGTCCTCGGTCTTCTTCGGCGTCGGCGAATAGAGCGGCTTGCCGTCCGGATCCTGATAATAGAGCGGGGCGACCGTATCCGCCGCATTCGCTGCGAACAAAATCGGATCGCCATTCGCCGGCAAAAAGCTGCCGGCAAACAGCGCGGCGCCTACCGCTGCGACAAGCGCAGCGGCAGTGCCGATGAGGCGGCTCTTGCTCATTGCTCGGCCGTGACGACGAGCTTGTTTTCGACCGTGCCGCTTTCGCCCTGCACCTTGGCGCCAAGCGAGAGCTGCCAGCGCCCGGCCATGCCGAAGGTGGCCTTGAAACGGTAGGTGCCGGGCTCGGTGCCCGGCATCGGCGTGACCTTGGTGGCCATCTCCTGCATGCCGTCGGGCGCCATGTCGAGCCGGCTGGCGAAGACCACGGCATCCGGCACGGTCTTGCCGGAGGTCTTGTTGACCAGCCGTACCGTCACGATGCGATCGGCGCCGGCCTTGACGGTCGGCTGCATGAGCTGGAATTCATAGTTCTTGATTTCGGCGCGTGCGGAGGTCGCAAACGCGGTTGCGATCAGCGCGGCCATGGCGGCGCGCGCGACGTGGGACGTTGTCATGATTTCAATTTCCTCGATGGGTCTGATGGAGTCGCACGCAACGACGTGACGCGTCGCAAGACGGTATGCAGCCATGCGCGCCGATTGCGGCACGCATGTTCACCAGGCGGCGGAGCGCCTGTCAGACGATCGATCGAGGGGGATGATCCGGAGGTGGGCGGGTGAGGCCGTCGCCGATGGCATCATCGAGCGGCCGAAGCAGCGCGAGAGGACGCGCATAGCGGATGGCGGTCGCGACGACAGGTCCTGCCTGCAACGCCTTCAGCATGCAGATCGCGAGGAGCGGGCAGTCCTGGCATTGCTTGCTGTTCTGCTCGTCGGGGCAGCACGGCATGTCCGCCGACATGTCCTGTGCGCCGGTCATCTGCATGTCGCTAGCCATCAGGGGCTCCGCCGCTGCTGGTGTCACCAGCGGCGCAACCATCAGCCCCGCGGTCACGAGGACCGCGAGCACTAGCCTGAGGATGCGACAAGCCATCATTGCGCGACACTCTCACACGGTGGCAACACTGGAAAGTCCCCCGGTTCACAAGTGTGAGAGCAGGGAGCGCTGGTGGTTAACCGTTTCGAGCGATCGCGGAGTACCATGTTATTGCGCAATCCTAGTGGGAATTGGGGCCTCCCTGATAACGCCATCCGGATGCGCCGCCCGCCGGTGCGGTGGCGGGCAGCTCAGGAGCTTGTCGATCATAGGCCAACGCGGAATACGGGCCTTGAGGTAGGACAAACGTTCTGGATTGCGAGGTTTGCCTGGCCTCATTCGGCCAATAGCTCCTGTCGGAAATGGTCGAGCCCGCATGGGCGCTGACCGAGACGGCCAAGAGAAGCGTGAGTGCGAGAAGGCTCTTCGTCAACATAGTTCCGGCTCCATGATTTTCGCGGAAGCGCCTCTGTTGCGCTTCTTCTGAGGAGTTCGGAGCCATCCGCGACACGGTTACAGGCTCACGCCGACGTGAGTGCAGCCTCTCACCAGCGCAGCAGTCGGGGTCCCAACAATGCGCCTGCGAGGGTGCACAGCACGATCGTACCGCCATACCAGAGCGCGACGAAGGGCAGCGAGTCGTCGGTGCAGTGAAGCGCATAGGCCATCGCGCTCATGCCACCTGCGACGAGCCCGCTGAAGGCGCCGGTACGGACCAGATTGGTCGGAGCTGCCTGTCGCACAGCCCAGATGACGACGGCAAACGGTACAATCGCGATGATCGGAATCGAGATGAGGCATTCGAGCCATTGATCGCCCATCACCATCCTGTCCCAGTGTGAACTCGGCGCCTGCCCGAGGCTGATGCCGGCAAGCAGGAGGATCGCCACAAAGGGCAGTGCGGCGAGGCCCGGGGATACTCTTCGTTCCCCGCCAGGCCGCGCCAGCCGTGCCAGATAGACCGCCGCCGTGCCTGTGGTGCCGAACGCGAATGCGATCTTCAGGAACAGAAAAATCAGGGTGCGTGGCGTGGTCAGGTCGGTGCGGACACCAAGTGCCAAGAACGTGACTCCGATTGCAACGGCCATTCCAACCACAAGCGCAGTGCCGACGCTGCGGTTGACCTGTCGCCGGTTGACCGGTTCGACACCCGCGCTGAGCGCGCTGATCAGCTCGTCCGTCTTCATGTTTGCGTCCTCTGTGCGATCAACGCCGCCAGGGTCTTCAGCCCGCGGTGAATATTGACCTTCACGCCCGATTCCGAGATGTGGCAGCGCTGTGCCGCTTCAGCGACGCTCAGCCCGTCGAGTTTCACGGCCTCGATCGCGCATTGCATCTTTTCCGGCAGGTGTTTGAGCAACCGCCTGAGATCGAAGCTGCTCTCGGTGCTGAGGTAATCGTCATTGGCAATGACGTCGCCCGCCTCGTCGATCGGCACGTCGGTAACCGAGGCCCGGTTTCGGCGGAGAAAATCGATCAGCTTGTAGCGCGCGATCGCGTGCACCCAGGGCGTTAACAGCTCCTGCGGATCGTAGGTGTGTCGCTGGAGGTGGATCGCCAGCACGGCCTCCTGAACCAGATCCTCGGCTTCCGCCACGCCTCGGCCTATTTTCGCGAACTTGCCCTTGTAATAGGCGCGCAAATGGCGGCTCAGCCGCTCAAGCAGCATGCGATGCGCCGCAGCATCGCCATCCTGGCTGGCAAGCATGAGTGCCTTGAGCTCGGTTTCCGTGGTCGTCATACCCACATGGCTATAGTTCGCTCGTATTGCCGACTTGGTTACAGTCAGTTCGCAAGATTCTCATTTTCCTCCTCCAAGGCAAACGGTGCGAGGGGTCGATCGAGTGGTCCGCAACGCGGATTGGGATGACTTCGTTCGTAGGGACTAGAGGCCGAGGCAATTGTGGAACCGCGCCTGGAAGATCGCCATCGTTACAGGCGCATGGTAAAATGGGACGCCGGAGGGAGCCTGGAATGCCTGAAGAGACTTGCTGCTCGCACGACGCGTGCTGCGAGAAGGCCGCCAAACCCCGCGTGGAGGAGGTCGCCACGTCGGGCTGCGCCGACTGCTGCTCGGCAGGCGTTCCGGTTTTCGACGGGCTTGATCCACGATACAAGCGCGTGCTGTGGACCGTCATCGCCATCAACGCGGCGATGTTCGTAACCGAAATGGTGGCGGGCCACTTGGCCGGCTCGCAGGCTCTCAAGGCCGATGCTCTCGACTTCCTGGCCGATACAGTCACCTACGGCTTGAGCCTTTCGGTCATCGGCGCGAGCCTCAAGACACGGGCCACCGCCGCACTGTTCAAGGGGTTGTCGCTCAGCGCGATGGCAGCCTGGGTGTTCGGATCAACGGTCTATCAGACCCTGATCCTGGGGCTTCCTCGCGCGGAGCTGATGGGAGCGATGAGCCTGGCCGCGCTGGCGGCGAATCTGACCTCGGTTCTCCTGCTCGCGCGCTACAAGGACGGCGACGCCAACGTGCGGTCGGTATGGCTCTGCTCGCGCAATGACGCGGTCGGCAACGTCATTGTGATGATTGCTGCCGTTGGCGTATTCGGTACCGGAACGGCATGGCCTGATCTCGCTGTTGCCGCCGTGATGGCGGGAATTTTCCTCACCTCATCTTTGCAGATCCTGCGGCAAGCGTGGGCGGAGTATCGCGGCGGCCAAGCTGCTGCGACCGCCTGAGGGGCAGGCTGGTCCCGGGCGCAATCGAGACGCGAAAAGGCCCCAGCCCGGGGCTGACCGGCTGAGGCCTTTGTGCTCACAATCTTCGTCCTTGGGACTTGGATCGCCAACGCGCCCCGCGCCGGCTCGTTCCCTAGGGCTTGGAATTATTTCGCGCGCCGAGATTAGCCGCGCGCCTACGCTTTCTCCTCCCAGATCATGGCGAGGTGCACGATCGTCTGCACCGCCTTTTCCATGTCCTGCCGGCTGACCCATTCCAGGCGCGAATGGAACGCGTGCTCGCCCGCGAAGATGTTGGGGCAGGGCAGGCCCATGAAGGACAGGCGCGAGCCGTCGGTGCCGCCGCGGATCGCGGTGCGCATCGGGCGCAGGCCGGCGCGGCGGATCGCCTCGATGGCGTATTCGAGAATGTGCGGGTGACGGTCGATCACCTGCTTCATGTTGCGGTACTGCTCCTTGACCTCGAACTTGTAGGTCGAGCGCGGATAGTCCTTCATCACATCCTTGACGATGTTCTCGAGCAGGACCTCCTTCTCCTTCAGCCCTTCCTCGGTGAAGTCGCGCACGATGAAGGAGAGCGTTGCCTGCTCGAGCGCACCGTCGATGCCGATTGGATGCAGGAAGCCCTGCTTGCCTGACGTCGTCTCGGGCGAACAGCCTTCCTTCGGGAGTCGCTCGACGATGGCTGCCGCGATCTTGATCGCGTGCTCCATCTTGCCCTTGGCATAGCCCGGATGGGCACTGACGCCGTTGATGGTGATGGTGGCACCATCAGCCGAGAAGGTCTCGTCCTCGACAGAGCCCGCGGTCTCGCCGTCCATGGTGTAGCCGAAATCGGCGCCGAGCTTCTTGATGTCGACATTGTCGACGCCGCGGCCGATTTCCTCGTCCGGCGTGAACAGGATCTTGAGGGTGCCGTGCTTCGCATCGGGGTTGTTGATGAAGAAATGCGCGGCATCCATGATCTCGGCGACGCCGGCCTTGTTGTCGGCGCCCAGCAGCGTGGTGCCGTCGGTGGTGATGATGTCGTTGCCGATCTGGTTCTTCAGCGCGGGATGCTCGGCGAAGCGGATCACCTGGCTGGTATCGCCCGGCAGGGTGATGTCGCCGCCGCGATAGTTCTTTACGACCTGCGGTTTCACGTCCTTGCCGATGACGTCGGGCGAGGTGTCCATGTGCGAGCAGAAGCAGATCACCGGCACCTTCTTGTCGGTGTTGGCCGGGATCGTTGCGTAAACGTAGCCGTAGTCGTCGAGATGGGCGTCGGCAACGCCCATGGCCTTCAGCTCGGTGACGAGGACGCGGCCGAGGTCTTTCTGCTTCTCGGTCGAGGGCGAGCTGGGGGATTCCGGATCGGACTGGGTGTCGATGGTGACGTAGCGCAGGAAGCGCTCGGTCACGGTATGCGTGAAGATGAGTGAGGACATTTCTGGTCAAACCGCCGGGGGTCAGGGGGAGCAGGCGGTATATCAGAAAAGCGGGCCACGTTGCGGCCGGAACGAGCTTCGATCAGGCTTAACGAACAGTCACCTCAGATCGCCTCTTTCAGTTCCTTGACCGGGCGGAAGGCGACCTTCTTGCTGGCCTTGATGTGGATGGGCTCGCCGGTGGCGGGATTGCGGCCGGTGCGGGCCGCGCGCTTGCGGACCTGGAGGATGCCCAGCCCCACGATCCGGACGCGGTCGCCCTTCTTCAGGTGCTTGGCGATCAGCTCGACCATGTCGGTGAGGACGGCCTCGGCGTGCTTCTTCGACAGGTCCTGGCTTTCCGCGATGTCGGCGGCGAGGTGCTTGAGGGTGATGGTGGCGGGAGCGGCTGCCTTCTTCGCCATGTCTGGCCTCCTCGATTCTTGCCGGTGGCTGGGGAGACCGCCCCCGGACCCCGCAGGTTCCCGGAGGCGTAGACGATTCGGGACCGGACTGACTACGCCGCCCGGCGCGGCCGGGTCACGTTCCTGCGCGCCACCGGCGGATATCCGCTCCTTCAGGCTGTGGATGCAACGTCCTTGACTTCACCAAGCCCGGCCTTTAAGTCCCCCCTCGTTCCGCGGACATCTGTGCGCCACGCGGGAGTAGCTCAGTTGGTTAGAGCGCCGGCCTGTCACGCCGGAGGTCGCGGGTTCGAGCCCCGTCTCTCGCGCCATTTTATGGCGGAAATCAATAACTTAATCGCTGAATAGAAACCCTCCCTGGCAAACCGCCAGCGGAGCAAAGCGCGTATGCGACGCTCGGCGAGCGGGTGGTCGTTATTTTCGATTTTTTCGTGTTTCCGATCTTGCCCGCAACAAGCGGTGTGCAACACATTGTGCAACCCGCCAGACCGCCGACGACCGGTCAAACCGCTCTCATTCGGATCAATCCAATGCAGGCAGCCGATTTCAGCGCAACGCTGCAAAATTTGTTCGCCAAGGGCGTGCGGTACGGGGCCGTGATCTACCTTGGCTGTGCCGATGGGCATTTCGTTCTTAACCACCTGTCACGGCTCGGTGGTGCGGTGCCGCTCAACATTGATGCCAACCGGATCTATGAGAACTCCCTGAAGGCCATCAAGGAGGTGCTTGGCGGGCACTATCGGATCTGCGCCATCACCGACCATGAGGGTGAGATCGAGATCACCGAGTCGGTGCATCCCTACTGGTCGTCCGTGCGCCCGGCGGGCGATCTCTACTGGGCGCGGCTCAACGACCTGATCAAGAGCAAGGTCAAGGTGCCGGCGACGACACTCGATGCGCTGGTCAAGGAACTGTCGCTCGAGCCGCCGTTCCTGCTCAAGCTCGACGTGCAGGGCGCCGAAAAGGCCGCGCTGAAGGGCGCGCGTTACGTGCTCGAAAATTGCAGCGTCGTCGTGTGCGAGGCCGACATCGACGACTTCCAGGACATCAACGCGACGCTGCTGGAGGCAGGTTTCTTCCTCTACGACCTGACGACGCTGCAGCGCCTGCGCGACGGAACGCTCGGCTGGTTTTACCCCGTCTATGTCAGCGACAAGCTCGCCCATCTGAAGCCGCAGGCGTTCTGGGATGCCGGCGACAATGCGGCGGTCATCGAGGTGCAGGAGGCGCGCCGCAAGATGATCCTCGAACAGAACAGCAAGACATTGAACCGGCTGCGCTACGGGCAGGCTGACGCCGGCCGGAACGATCCCTGTCCCTGCGGCTCGGGGCAGAAATTCAAGCATTGCTGCGGCAGCTACCGGGCCGACTGACTTTGGCGTAGTCTGCCGGCTCGTCGAGCTATAGAATACACCCTTGACATTTCAAAGGCTTGGCAGGCGACCTTCAGTCGACGGCTGAAAATCAAAAGGCCGCCCGAGGGCGGCCGGTTGGGGGTCAAATCGAACCTTTTCGCCGTCAGCGAATCTCCGACGTGCCCGCGCTCGTCACCACCACAGCCTTGCCGGCCTTGACCACGTGGGTCGACTGGGCGGTCTGGCTGTAATCGGCATTGGTGCGGGCCGCGATCCCGAAGCCGGCCACCGCAATGCCGGCAACCAGCGCCACCACCACGATCTTCAGGTGGGTCGCACGATCAGCAGAGTGAATTGAGTGGTTCATCTGAGCCTCCCGACGGGCTTTGCCGCCGTCTATGGGCTCATGTCTTAAGGACCATCTGTTTCCGGATGGTTTCGCGGGTTCCGCAAAATGGTTTCATTAATAAGCCCGGTTGGTTTCGCCAGGCTTATGGCCGAAACTGGTCTCAGGCCGCGGCCCGACCGATATCGTCCCGGATCGTGCGGGCCGCCCAGACGAACAGCAGGGCGCCCAGCGTGGTCGTGACCGCCGCCGAGAGCAGCGAGTAGCGCACGGCGTCCGCACCATAGCTGCCTTTGCACCATAGCTGCCTTTGAGGGCATCGTTGACCATGCCGACGGCCAGCGGGCCGACGCCCTGGCCGAAGCAGGTGGCGGTGAGCGCGATCAGCGCGGAGGCCAGCGCCCGCATGCTCGGCTTTGCCACGGTCTGCGCGATAGCGAAGATCGGCCCGAGATGGAAGCCGACCAGGAACGAGGTCAGCGCCAGCATCGCGACCATCATCGCGAAATCCTGCGTCAGCATGCACAGCGCGAACACCGGACCGGCGAGGCCTGAGGTGATCGCGGGGCGCCCAGAGCTTCCAGCGGTCGTCGCGGCGGCTCACTTGCGCCACCACGAAGCCGCCGAGCAGGGTGCCGGCCATTCCGGCGAGCCCCTTGAAGGTGCCGGCATAGGTGCCGATCTCGGCGCTCGACAGGTGGTGCACGCGCGCGAGGAACGGCGGGATCCAGGCCGCGGTCGCGTAGTTGGTGTAGGTGGTGAGGCAGAAGCCGATCAGCACGATGATGAAGCTCCGCTGCGAGGCGAGGAAGCGCAGCGTCGGGCCGAGCGGCTCGGGCACGAAGCTCTCCTGCATCGCGCCGCGCTTCGGCTCCGAGATCGTCAGCCACAGGATAGCCGCGAGCAGGATGCCCGGCAGGCCGGCGACGTAGAAGGCCATCCGCCAGCCATAGTGCTGGTTGACGTAGCCGCCGACGAAATAGCCGAGGAAGACGCCGAGATAGGTGCCGATGGCGTAAATGCCGAGCGCGCGCGGGCGTTCGTTCTTGGCAAAGAGATCGGCGACGATCGACTGCGAGGCGGGCGAGCCCGCGGATTCGCCGATGCCGACGCCGATACGCGCCAGCGCCAGCGAGGTCACGCTCGAGGCCGCGCCGCACAGCGCCGTCATCGCGCTCCAGAACGCGAAGGCCACGGCCACGATGTTGCGCCGGTTGAGCCGGTCGGCGGCGCGCGCGATGGGGATGCCGAGCAGGGAGTAGAACAGCGCGAAGCCGAAGCCTGCGAGCAGGCCCATCATGGTGTCGCTGAGGGCAAACTCCTTCTTGATCGGCTCGATCAGGACGTTGAAGATCGTGCGGTCGAGGAAGTTCAGCGCGTAGATGACGGTGAGCAGCCCCAGCACGTAATAGCGCCGCGCCGAGGGCTTTGCCGCGGCAGTCGTTTGCACCGACACTTGTGACGTCACATCGACCACCGCATCCCCCCAATTTGTCTTTGTTGTCGCTGTCGGTCCAGCGCTTATTGGAGCTGGCAGCTTCACGCGTCGCGGATGTAATTCCCCGCTTCGAATTCGACCGGCGCCGCGCCCACATCGAACGACACGCCGATCGGGTCGCGATCTGCCTCCATCGCCTCCAGTTGCTCGCTCAGCATGCGCCGGATCATCAGGATGCCGCGGTCACTCTGGCCGAAATGCTCCTCGGAGTGAACGGTCACCGGGCCCTGGCCGACCTGGGCTTCGTAATCACCAGGGAATTGCTGGTGCTCGGCCTCGGTCATGTCCCACCAAAATTTTCCGTTGAACTTCGAGCGCATCCGGCCGATGTCGCCGGATGTCCTGACGCGACCGGCAACGTAGATGCGGAACGAGGTGTCGTCGATCGGCAGTGTCCAGCCGATCGACTCGACGCGGGCGAACTGCGCCACGCGCGGATTGGGCACGACGCGCAAGGTGGGGAGGGCGGCTTCGGTGACGCGATAGAACACCTTGCCGTCATCCTGCCTGCGGATCGAACGCACGGCGATCCCGCGCTGCGTCTTGTCGAACTTCACCTCCGGCATCGAGGCCATCATGTCAGTGAATTGCGGGCCCGAGAACGAGCCGTGCAGCACCGGCACGTGATAGGGATCGACCACGTTCTCGAAATGCTGCAGCCAGTTGCAGGGAATGACTGCCGGTCCGCCGCCGCCGATCGAGGAATCGTCGGCCTCGACGAACTCGCCATCGTCCATGTTTTCGAGGCACTCATAGCGCGGCAGCACCGGGCGTTTCTCGGCCGGGCCCATATAGGCGAAGATCAGTCCGTAGCGCTCTTCGACCGGATACCAGGGCTGGCGCACCTTGTCCTTGAACTGGCCGCCGTCGGGCTCGCAGGGCTGCTCCAGGCAGTGGCCCTCGGTGTCGAACTTCCAGCCGTGATAGCAGCAGCGGATGCCGTCCTCCTCGACCTTGCCATAATAGAGCGTGGTGCCGCGATGGCAGCATCGCGCGTGCAAGAGGCCGGCACGGCCATGCTTGTCGCGGAATAGCATCAGATCCTCGCCCAGCGCCCGCACCTTCTTCGGGGTGTCGGTGGCATCACCGATGAGCCCGACCGGGTGCCAGTAACGGCGGAGCAGTTCGCCCATTGGCGTGCCGCGCACGACCGAGGTTAGCTCGGTGCGCGTCTGCGCCGGTTTCATCGCATAGGCCGTGCCGAGATCGCGATCCCGCTGGGTGATCGTCATGCTGGTCCTCCGCTGTGGGCCGTGCTGGCCGGGCTTTTTTGTGCCTTTGTCGCAGTGAAAAATAATTCGATGACAATGTCAACGATCTTCCAAGTGCCTCTTGGTCGCATTCGGATGAGGTAGGAGGCGGCCTGCCTCAAGCTTGGGACTTGAGCCCGGCACTTGCTTCGGACTTGGGCTTGGCAGGTCACCGCTTTCTTGGCACAGGTGAACGATGAACCAGACACCGAGGGATGGGTGGACGACGCCCGAGGCGGGCGAGAGCGAGGCGGCGCCGATCACCGTGATGCTGTCGTCGCGGCTGATGGTGCTGGCCAATCTGCTCAAGCGCGGCGCCATCCTGCGCTACAAGCGCCTCGCTGGATTGTCCTCGGTCGAGTTCGGTCTGGTCGCCTCGCTCGGCCGGCGGCCGCCGATGAGCGTCGCGCGGCTCGCCGAAGCGGTCGGCCAGGACAAGGGACAGATCAGCCGCGCGCTTGCGGAACTCGTCTCGCGCAAGCTGATCGCGAAATCGGCCAACCCGAAGGACAGTCGCGAGGTGCTGGTCTCGCTCACCGCGGCGGGTCTCGCCGCGCATGACGTGATCGTCGAAGGCGCGCAGGACCGCAATCGGCGCCTGCTTGAATCGCTGAGCGAAGCCGAGTTCGACACGCTGCTGCGCCAGGTCGATCAGCTCACGGCGATTGCCGCCGAGATGCTCGAGGCCGAAAAAAATTCGCGCTGATGTCTCGGCAATCCCTGGAAATGTTGGATCGCTTCTAAGAGTCTCTCTAAGAAGTTTTCAATTAGGGAAATCGCGCACCCTCACATAAGCGTCACTGCAAACGCATGCCGTGTCGGGACACGACGGCATGACGCATCGAACATGCAGCTTTGGGGTGGCGCGTTGAACAGTCTTGGAATGCTGCGGTCGGCCGTGTTGGCGACCGCATCCGCTTGGGTCTTGGTGCCGCAGGCATCGCTTGCACAATCGTCTATGCAGAGTGGCGCTCAGAACCTGCCGTCGGTGACCGTCACGGCGCCGGAGGCGCGCCGCCGCGCACCCGCGTCGGCCGTGCGTAGCGCACCGCGGCGGTCAGTGCAGGCAGCGAATAGAAGCAAACCGCAGCCGCAGCGCAACGCCGGCTTCGTCGAGACGCCGCGCGGCCCCGTGCGCGGCTACGTCGCCGGCCGCAGTTCGTCAGGCACCAAAACCGACACGCCGATCATGGAGACGCCGCAGTCGGTGTCCGTCATCAGTGCGGAGCAGATCCGCGACCAGAAGGCGAACAAGCTCGACGAGGTGCTGCGCTACACCGCCGGCGTGCGGGCAGGGACCTTCGGCGCGGATACGCGCAACGATTGGTGGCTGATCCGCGGCTTCAAGTCCGACGACGTCGGGCTGTTCCTCGACGGCATGCAGCTGTTCTACACGTCCTATGCGAGCTGGAAGCTCCAGACGCCGAACATGGAGCGCGTCGAGGTGCTGCGCGGCCCGTCAGCGGTGCTCTACGGCGGATCGAGCCCGAGCGGCATCGTCAACGTCATCAGCAAGCTGCCGCCGGCCGAGCCGATCCGCTATGTCGAGACCGGCGTCAACAATTTCGGCAACGCCTATGTCGGCTTCGATGTCGGCGGGCCGGTCGCGACGCAAGCGCAGAACGGCAAGCTGTTCTACCGCGTCGTCGGCCAGGTCCAGAACGGCCCGACGCAGGTCAATTTCACGCCCGACAACAACTACTTCATCGCACCGTCCGTGACCTGGAAGCCGGATGCCGACACGACGTTTACGGTGCTGGCATCCGCTTCCCGGCAGGAAACCCGCGGCATCAACTTCCTGCCCTATGTCGGGACGGTCACCAATGCCTCGTTCGGCAAGATCCCGACCAGCTTCTTTGCCGGCGATCCCAGCGTCGACAAGTTCACGCGCGAGCAGGAGATGCTCGGCTACCAGTTCGAGCGCAATCTCACCGACGATCTGACATTCCGGCAGAATGCGCGGTTTGCCCATGTCGACGTGACCTATCGTGGCTATGTCGGCAACGACTACGGCAATCAGGCAACCGCCACGCTCAACCGCTACAATTGGTATGCGAAGAACACCGCCAACCAGGGCGATCTCGACAACCAGCTCGAATATCGCTTCGACACCGGTCCGGTGAAGCACACGATGCTGTTCGGGGTCGACCTGAAGGGTTATCAGATCGATGACTATCAGGCCTTCGGGTTCGGCGTGTCCTCGATCAACATCTTCAATCCGGTCTACGGTCAGGCGGAAACCCCGTTGCCGACCACGCCGTTCCGCAACTTCCAGATCACGCAGAAGCAGGCCGGCACCTACATCCAGGACCAGATGAAGCTCGGCAATTTTACGCTGGTCTTGAGCGGCCGCAATGATTGGGTCGCGACGACGCAAGACGCCCGCGACACGGGGGCTACGGTCAGCAGCCGCGATGACAGCAGGTTCAGCGGGCGCGCCGGCCTGATCTACAATTTCGACAACGGCATCGCGCCCTACGTCTCCTATTCGACGAGCTACAATCCGATCATCGGCCTCAACGCACAGAACCAGCTGTTCCTGCCGGAGACCGGCAAGCAGGCCGAAATCGGTGTGAAGATCGCGCCGAAGGGCTTTGACGGCTATTTCACCGTATCTGCCTTCGATCTGGTCCGTCAAAATGTGGCGACGACACTGCCGGGCAGTGTTCCGGTCTTGCAGAACCAGACCGGCGAGGTGACCTCGCGTGGCATCGAGCTCGAAGCGGTAGCGAACGCCACCAAGGAACTGAAGCTGATCGGCGCCTTCACGGCTTATCACCTGTTCAACAGCAAGGATCTCGATCCGTCGTTGGTCGGCAAGACGCCGACCAACACGCCGGAGCTGCTGGTGTCGGGCTGGGCGGACTACACCTTTAGGGACGGACCGCTCGAGGGCTTCGGCTTCGGCGGCGGCGTGCGCTACATCGGCTCCTCCTGGGCCGACACCGCCAACACGCTCGAAGTTCCCGCGGTCGTGCTCGGCGACCTCGCGCTCCACTACGAATGGCAGAACTGGCGCACGGCACTCAACGTGATCAACCTGACCGACAAGATCTATGTCGCGAGCTGTGCCTCGGCCACGTCGTGCTTCTACGGCGATCGCCGGCGCGTGACCGCCAGCGTCTCCTACAAGTGGTGAGGGCGGGCGAGCGCACGGCATGTTGACGCTGCACATATCGAGGTTCCGACCGGCCTGAGCTCGACCATGCCCTTGTTCTGCTGACCGGACGACCGCTGATCTTCCAGCGGGAGATCGATGAGCTCCCGGGCTATGCCCCCCGGCCCGGAGCTCATGCGAGCGCGGCGCGTGCGACGGTCCTGCAAGTCGCCGACGCCGCGCTCGCGGTCGATCCGAGGCGGGGTCTGCGCCGACGCATTCGCCAGACGAGCCCCGGTCCCGTCGCGATGCATGGCTCGTCCGACCATCCGCGCCTGATACGTGTCCTTGCTGCACCTGTCCTCTTGCCGCCGCGGCCGCCAGCACTATGTCGCCTGGGTGACGGTAAGGGCCTCCGCGACGGTCATTGCCTGGGTCCGGGTGCGCTGCCGCACGGAAAACCCGGGCATTTTGACCGGATGCCATGCGGCCCGCGCTGCCTTGGTCTGTGCACCGCAATCTCGGTACGGCCGCTGCACAAAACTGCGGTCGCCCTTGCTGGGCTTGGCGATCTGCTCCATACCAGCCGCGGGGTGATTCCGGGATTTTCTCCGTTCTGGGGGCGGCAAAGGGCCTAAAAAGAGCGTGTCTTGCGCCCATTGGTGCACTGCGCTAAGGCTCAGAATAATTCCAAATCGGGACGAATCCGCGGCTCCCCCGACGTCGCGGGAAAGAGGGCTCGCCAATGAGCGGCATTCTACAGAACTATCTTCCACTCGTCGTCTTCATAGGGGTAGCGGGCCTCATCGGCCTCGTGCTGCTGATCGCGCCTTTCATCGTGGCGTTCCAGCAGCCGGACCCCGAAAAGCTGTCGGCGTATGAGTGCGGTTTCAACGCCTTCGACGACGCCCGCATGAAATTCGACGTCCGCTTCTACCTGGTCGCCATCCTCTTCATCATCTTCGACCTCGAGGTGGCGTTCCTGTTTCCCTGGGCGGTGGCGTTCGGCAAGCTTGGCGCGACCGGCTTCTGGTCCATGGTGGTGTTCCTCGCCGTGCTGACGGTCGGGTTCGCCTATGAATGGAAGAAAGGGGCACTGGAATGGGATTGAACCCAGCACCGTCCACAGGTCCGGTTCTCGCGCCGGCCCCCCAGGGCATTCTGGATCCGTCGACCGGCAAGCCGGTCGGGGCCAACGATCCGTTCTTCCTCGAGGTCAATTCGGAGCTGTCCGACAAGGGTTTCTTTGTCGCCGCGACCGACGACCTCATCACCTGGGCGCGCACCGGCTCGCTGATGTGGATGACCTTCGGTCTCGCCTGCTGCGCGGTCGAGATGATGCAGGTGTCGATGCCGCGCTACGACGTCGAGCGTTTCGGCTTCGCGCCGCGTGCCTCGCCGCGGCAGTCCGACGTGATGATCGTCGCGGGCACGCTCACCAACAAGATGGCGCCGGCGCTGCGCAAGGTCTACGACCAGATGCCCGAGCCGCGCTACGTCATCTCGATGGGTTCGTGCGCCAATGGCGGCGGCTACTATCACTATTCCTATTCGGTCGTGCGCGGCTGTGACCGCATCGTGCCGATCGACATCTATGTGCCGGGCTGCCCGCCCACGGCGGAAGCGCTGCTCTACGGCGTGCTGCTGCTTCAGAAGAAGATCCGGCGCACCGGCACCATCGAACGCTAAGGTTTTACGTCATGGACGATGGCAAGCTCGACGCCCTTGGGCAAACGATCGTTAGCGCGCTTCCGGGCGCGGCTACTGGTCATTCGGTGGCCTTCAACCAGCTCACGGTGGATGTCGAGGCCGCCAGGATCGTCGAGGTGGTCAAGTACCTCCGCGACGACCCGAACTGCCGCTTCGTCAACTTCACCGACATCACGGCGGTGGACTACCCGTCGCGCGAGAAGCGCTTCGACGTCGTCTACCATCTGATGTCGCCGACCCTGAACGCGCGGATCCGGCTCAAGGCCCAGGCCGACGAGACCACGCAGGTGCCGTCGCTGATCGACGTGTTCCCCGGCGCCGACTGGTTCGAGCGCGAGGCCTACGACCTCTATGGCGTGTTCTTCGTCGGCCATCCCGACATGCGCCGCATCCTCACCGACTACGGTTTCGAGGGCCATCCGCTGCGCAAGGATTTCCCGACCACCGGCTTCGTCGAGGTCCGCTACGACGACCAGGAGAAGCGGGTGGTGTACGAGCCTGTCAGGCTCAACCAGGAATTCCGCAAGTTCGATTTCCTCTCGCCGTGGGAAGGGGCGGACTATCCGCTTCCCGGTGACGAGAAGGCGGGACCGAAGGCCTGATCATGAACGAGCAACCTGAAAATCTCCGCAACTTCACCATCAACTTTGGGCCGCAGCATCCGGCGGCCCACGGTGTGTTGCGACTCGTGCTCGAATTGGACGGCGAAATCGTCGCCCGCGTCGACCCGCATATCGGCCTGCTTCACCGCGGCACCGAGAAGCTGATCGAGCAGAAGACCTATCTCCAGGCGATCCCTTATTTCGATCGCCTCGATTACGTCGCGCCGATGAACCAGGAGCACGCCTTCTGCCTCGCCGCGGAAAAGCTGCTCGGCATCGAGGTGCCGCGCCGCGGCCAGCTGATCCGCGTGCTCTATTGCGAGATCGGCCGCATCCTGTCGCATCTGCTCAACGTCACCACGCAGGCGATGGACGTCGGCGCGCTGACCCCGCCGCTGTGGGGTTTCGAAGAGCGCGAGAAGCTGATGGTGTTCTACGAGCGCGCCTCGGGCAGCCGCATGCATGCGGCCTTCTTCCGCGTCGGCGGCGTGCATCAGGACCTGCCGCAGAAGCTGGTCGACGACATCGAGGCCTGGTGCGATCCGTTCCTGAAGGTGGTGGACGACCTCGACCGCCTGCTCACCGCCAACCGCATCTTCAAGCAGCGCAATGTCGATATCGGCGTGGTGCCGCTGAAGGAAGCCTGGGAGTGGGGTTTCTCGGGCGTGATGGTGCGCGGCTCCGGCGCGGCCTGGGACCTGCGCAAGTCGCAGCCCTATGAGTGCTACGCCGAGATGGATTTCGACATTCCGATCGGCAAGAACGGCGACTGCTACGACCGCTACCTGATCCGCATGGAAGAGATGCGCCAGTCCGTGCGCATCATGAGGCAGTGCATCCAGAAGCTGAACGCGCCTGAGGGCAAGGGCCCCGTCGTCGTCGAGGACAACAAGGTCGCGCCGCCGCGCCGTGGCGAGATGAAGCGCTCGATGGAAGCGCTGATCCACCACTTCAAGCTCTACACCGAAGGCGTTCACGTGCCGGCCGGCGAGGTCTATGCCGCGGTCGAGGCGCCCAAGGGCGAGTTCGGCGTCTATCTCGTCGCCGACGGCACCAACAAGCCCTACAAGTGCAAGATCCGCGCGCCGGGCTTTGCGCATCTGCAGGCCATGGACCACATCTGCCGCGGCCATCTGCTCGCCGACGTCTCGGCGATCCTCGGCTCGCTCGACATCGTGTTCGGAGAGGTCGATCGGTGATGGCGCAGGCGCCAATCCAGTTTGACCGCGCCTCGGGGGCCCTTGAAGGAGCCAACCTGTGGGAGCGGACGGCTGCCTTGGCGCTGGTGACGGGCTCGAAGATCTCGTCGCACTTCTCGCACATGGGCTATATCGCCTGCGCGAACCTGCTGCGGAAAACGCTGCCCGAGCGCAATATCGCGATCAAGCTCAATCCCGACGCCGTGTTCGAATTCCCGTATGGCGACGGCTATTGGAGCAAGCTGCTCAACCGTTCCTATATCTATGAGGACGAGCTGGAGCTCCTGTTCGCCGACTCCATCGACGTCGACTACACGCTGCTCGATTGCGGCGCCAATTACGGCTACTGGTCGGTGCTGGTGTCGAGCAGGCCGTTCGGCTCGCACAAGGCGATCGCGATCGAGCCGTCGGGCCAGAACTATCCGAAGCTTGCCAACAACGCCCGCATCAACGGTGGCCGCTTCGAAACCATGAAATGCGCGATCGGCGCGGCCCGCGGTACTGCGCGGCTGTCCGGCACGAAGCACGAAGCCTTCAGCATCGCCGGCGATCCGTCGGCGGGTGGCGAGGACGTGCCCGTGATCGCGCTCGACAATCTGATCGACGACGGCAAGGTCGAGGCCAGCGGCAAGTACCTGATCAAGCTCGACGTCGAGGGTGTCGAGATCGAGGCGATCAAGGGCGGCGCCCGGCTGCTTGAGACCGACAGCGTCATCATGTGCGAGGAGCACGGCAGCGACCGCAGCCACGCGGTGTCGCGCTTTATCCTCGAACAGACCCCGCTGACGCTGATCGTGTTCGATCCGCGCAGCAACCGGATGGAGACCGTGAAGGAGCTGTCGATCCTCGACCGCATCAAGGTCTCGACCCACGTCGGCTACAACGTTTTCGGCACCGCAAGCGCATTCTGGCAGGACAGGATCGATGCCCTGAATGCCAAGTCCCTGAATGCCAAGACCCTGAGTGCCAACACCGCGCGCCGCATGCAGTGAGAGATAAGAGATGTCCGTCCGCCGATTAGCACCGAAGGAAGTCCAGCCCGCGAGCTTTGCGTTCACGGAGGAGAACCTTGCGTTCGCCAAGCAGCAGATCGCGAAATATCCGGCCGGGCGCCAGGCCTCCGCGGTCATCGCGATCCTCTGGCGCGCGCAGGAGCAGCACGACGGCTGGGTGTCGGAAGCCGCCATCCGCGTCATCGCCGACATGCTCGACATGCCCTATATCCGCGTGCTCGAGGTCGCGACCTTCTACACGATGTTCCAGCTCGCCCCCGTCGGCAAGAAGGCCCACGTCCAGGTCTGCGGCACCACGCCATGCCGCCTGCGCGGCGCCGAGGACCTGATCCACGTCTGTGAGCACCGCATCCATCACGAGCCCTTCCATCTCTCCAAGGACGGCAATTTCAGCTGGGAGGAGGTCGAGTGTCTCGGCGCCTGCGTCAATGCACCGATGGTGCTGATCGGCAAGGACACCTATGAGGACCTGACCAAGGAGAGCTTTGGCAAGGTGCTCGACGGCTTTGCCTCCGGCAATCCGCCGAAGCCCGGTCCGCAGAACGGCCGCCAGTTCTCGGCGCCGATCACCGGGCCGACCACGCTGAAGGAGATCACCTGATGCGTGATCTCTCGTCGCCGGCAGTGGAGGGGAGCGGTGCCATGAAGAAGTGGGGCTTCATCGCGATGCATGCCGCCGTCGCGGCCATTTTCATCTTCCTGCTGCAGCGTTTCAGCCTGAACGCGTCGCTGGAATCCAGCCTGCTCTGGGCGCTGACCTTCGCCGTCTGCGCCGCCGGACTTGCCTACAAGCAGTCCAATCGTTGATCGGAAAGCACTGATATGCTCGAGGACAAGGACCGCATCTTCAAGAACCTCTACGGCCTCCATGACTGGGGGCTCGAGGGTGCGCGGCGCCGCGGCGCCTGGGATGGTACGAAGAACATCATCGACAAGGGCCGCGACTGGATCATCAACGAGATGAAGGCCTCGGGCCTGCGCGGCCGCGGCGGCGCCGGCTTCCCGACCGGCCTGAAATGGTCCTTCATGCCGAAGGAATCGACCGACGGCCGGCCGAGCTATCTCGTCGTCAACGCCGACGAATCCGAGCCCGGCACCTGCAAGGATCGCGAGATCATGCGGCACGACCCGCATCTCCTGATCGAGGGCTGCCTGATCGCCAGCTGCGCGATGAACGCGCATGCCTGCTACATCTATGTCCGCGGCGAGTTCATCCGCGAACGCGAGCACCTCCAGGCCGCGATCGACCAGGCCTATGAGGCCAAGCTGGTCGGCAAGGACAATGTCAACGGCTGGCCGTTCGACATCTACGTCGCGCACGGCGCCGGCGCCTATATCTGCGGCGAGGAGACCGCGCTGCTCGAAAGCCTCGAGGGCAAGAAGGGCCAGCCGCGGCTGAAGCCGCCGTTCCCTGCGAATGTCGGCCTGTTCGGCTGCCCGACCACCGTCAACAACGTCGAGTCGATCGCGGTGGCGCCGGATATCCTGCGCCGTGGCGCGGCGTGGTTCGCCGGCATCGGCCGTCCGAACAATGTCGGCACCAAGCTGTTCTGCATCTCCGGCCACGTCGAGCGGCCCTGCAACGTCGAAGAAGCCATGGGCATTCCGTTCCGTGAGCTGATCGAGAAGCATTGCGGCGGCATCCGCGGCGGCTGGGACAACCTCAAGGCCGTGATCCCCGGCGGCTCGTCGGTGCGCATGGTGCCGGCCGAGCAGATCATCGATACGCCGATGGATTTCGACAGCCTGAGCAAGCTGCGCTCGGGTCTCGGCACCGCGGCCGTGATCGTGATGGACAAGTCCACCGATTTGATCCGCGCCATCGCCCGCATCTCGTACTTCTACAAGCATGAGAGCTGTGGCCAGTGCACGCCGTGCCGCGAGGGCACGGGGTGGATGTGGCGCGTCCTGACCCGCATGGCCGAAGGCCGCGCCCACAAGCGCGAGATCGACATGCTGCTGGAAGTCACCAAGCAGGTCGAAGGCCACACCATCTGCGCGCTCGGCGACGCAGCCGCCTGGCCGATCCAGGGCCTGATCGCGCATTTCCGTCATGAGATCGAAGCGCGCATCGACCAGTATTCGCATAAGTCCGACATCGACGATATCGGCGTCCGCGATCCCGTGAACATGGTCGCGGCGGAGTAAGAGACATGACCAAGCTCATCATCGACGGCAAAGAGATCGATGTTCCGGCCGAGTACACGCTGCTTCAGGCGTGCGAGGCGGCTGGCGCCGAGATTCCGCGCTTCTGCTATCACGAGCGGCTGTCGATCGCCGGCAATTGCCGGATGTGCCTCGTCGAAGTGAAGGGCGGCCCGAAGCCGGTCGCGAGCTGCGCCTGGGGCGTGCGCGATTGCCGTCCGGGCCCCAAGGGCGAGCCGCCGGAAATCTCCACCCGTTCGCCGATGGTGAAGAAGGCACGCGAAGGCGTGATGGAATTCCTTCTCATCAACCATCCGCTGGACTGCCCGATCTGCGACCAGGGCGGCGAGTGCGACCTGCAGGACCAGGCGATGGGCTATGGTGTCGACACCAGCCGCTTCGCCGAGAACAAGCGCGCGGTCGAGGACAAATATCTCGGCGCGCTGGTCAAGACCTCGATGAACCGCTGCATCCAGTGCACGCGCTGCGTCCGCTTCTCGGCGGAAGTCGCCGGCGCGCCTGAGATGGGCGCCACCGGCCGCGGCGAGGACATGGAGATCACGACTTATCTCCAGCACGCGCTGACGTCGGAATTGCAGGGTAACCTCGTCGACATCTGCCCGGTCGGCGCGCTGACGTCGAAGCCCTATGCCTTTGCGGCCCGCCCGTGGGAGCTCGGCAAGACGCAGTCGATCGACGTCATGGACGGCGTCGGCTCGGCGATCCGCGTCGACACCCGCGGCCGCGAGGTGATGCGCGTGCTGCCGCGCATCAACGAGGCCGTGAACGAGGAGTGGATCTCCGACAAGACCCGTCACATCGTCGATGGCCTGCGCACCCAGCGCCTCGACCGGCCCTACATCCGCGAGGCCGGCAAGCTGCGCGCGGCGAGCTGGACTGAGGCCTTTGCCGCGATCGCCGCGAAAGCGGCGCGCAGCGACGGCAAGCGCATCGGCGCGATCGCCGGCGACCTCGCCGGCGTCGAGGAGATGTTCGCGCTGAAGGACCTGCTCGCCAAATACGGCTCGAGCAACCTCGCGGTGCAGGGCGGCGACGCCTTCGATCCGGCGCTCGGTCGCGGCTCCTACATCTTCAATCCGACGCTTGTCGGTGTCGAGCAGGCGGATGCGCTGCTCATCATCGGCGCCAATCCGCGCAAGGAGGCGGCCGTGTTCAACGCCCGCATCCGCAAGCGCTGGCGCTCCGGCGGCTTCAAGGTCGGCGTGATCGGCGCCAAGGCCGACCTGACCTATGACTACGACCATCTCGGCGCAGGCACCGAGACGCTCGGCGAGCTCGCGGCCGGCAAGCACTCCTTCATGGACGTGCTGAAGAATGCCAAGAACCCGATCATCCTGGTCGGCGCGGGCGCAGCCTCGCGTCACGACGGTGCCGCCATTCTGGCCGCTGCCGCCAAGCTCGCGATGGATGTCGGCGCGGTCAAGGACGGCTGGAACGGTTTCGGCGTGCTGCACGAGACCGCCTCGCGCGTCGGCGCGCTCGACATCGGCTTCTCCGCCGCGGCCGGTGGCCTGAACGCCGCGCAGATGACGACCTTCGGCACGCTCGACCTGCTGTTCCTGCTCGGCGCCGACGAGATCAAGGCGCCGGACGGCACCTTCGTCGTCTATATCGGCACCCATGGCGACCGCGGCGCGCACCGCGCCGACGTGATCCTGCCAGCCGCCGCCTACACCGAGAAGTCCGCGATCTACGTCAACACCGAGGGCCGCGTGCAGATGACGGGACGTGCCGCATTCCCGCCGGGCGAAGCCCGCGAGGACTGGGCGATCGTCCGCGCGCTGTCGGAAGCGCTCGGCAAGAAGCTGGGCTACGACTCGCTTGCCGCGCTGCGCCAGGCGATCTTCAAGGCGGTGCCGCATCTGATCCGGCTCGACCAGATCGAGGCAGGCAGCGCCGACCAGATCAAGAAGCTGGCGGGCAAGGGCGGTTCGCCCGAGAAGGCGCCGTTCAAGCCCCTGGTCGACGACTTCTATTTGACCAACCCAATCGCGCGTGCGTCCGCCGTGATGGCGGAGTGCTCGCGGCTTGCCTCCGGGCAGATGCTGACCGCAGCGGAGTGAGCGTGATCTGATGGAATTCTTCGAAAGCGCATTCTGGACCGGTTTCCTCTGGCCGCTGATCATCATGGTCGCGGAGAGCGTCTTGGTGCTCGTCGTCCTCTTGGTCGCGATCGCCTACATCCTGCTCGCCGACCGCAAGATCTGGGCGGCGGTGCAGATCCGCCGCGGTCCGAACGTGGTCGGCCCCTGGGGCCTGCTGCAGTCCTTCGCCGACCTTCTGAAGTTCGTGCTGAAGGAGCCGATCATCCCGGCCGGCGCCAACAAGGGCGTGTTTCTCCTTGCTCCCTTGGTCTCATGCGTGCTCGCGCTTGCCGCCTGGGCGGTGATCCCGACCAATCTCGGCTGGGTGATCTCCGACATCAATGTCGGCATCCTCTTCATCTTCGCGATCTCGTCGCTGTCGATCTACGGCATCATCATGGCCGGCTGGTCGTCGAACTCGAAGTATCCGTTCCTGGCCGCGCTGCGCTCGGCGGCGCAGATGGTGTCCTACGAGGTCTCGATCGGCTTCGTCATCATCACGGTGCTGCTCTGCGCCGGCACGCTGAACCTGTCGGCCGTGGTCGAAGCGCAGCATGTCCGCGGCCTCGCCAGCCTGATCGGGCTGCCGCAGCTCACCATCCTGAACTGGTACGTCTGGCCGCTGTTCCCGATGTTCGTGGTGTTCTACGTCTCGGCGCTGGCGGAAACCAACCGTCCGCCGTTCGACCTCGTCGAAGCCGAATCCGAGCTCGTCGCCGGCTTCATGGTCGAGTACGGCTCGACGCCGTATTTGCTGTTCATGCTCGGCGAGTACGTCGCGATCGTCACGATGTGCGCGATGGCGACGATCCTGTTCCTCGGAGGCTGGCTGCCGCCGGTGGACCTGCCGCCCTTCAACTGGGTGCCGGGGATCATCTGGTTCTCGCTCAAAGTCTTCTTCATGTTCTTCCTGTTCGCGATGGCGAAGGCGATCGTGCCCCGCTACCGGCTACGATCAACTGATGCGCCTCGGCTGGAAGGTCTTCCTGCCGCTGTCGCTGGCGATGGTGATCGTGGTGGCCGGTGTGCTGCACTTCGCCGGCATCGCGCCGAAGTGAGGGCCGTCATGGGTATCAACATCAACGCCACTGCACGCTCGCTTCTGCTGTCGGAATTCGTCTCGGCGTTCTTCCTCGCCATGCGTTATTTCTTCCAGCCGAAGCCGACGCTGAACTATCCCTTCGAGAAGGGCCCGATCTCGCCGCGCTTCCGTGGCGAGCATGCGTTGCGCCGCTATCCCAACGGCGAGGAGCGCTGCATCGCCTGCAAGCTGTGCGAAGCCGTGTGCCCGGCCCAGGCCATCACCATCGAGGCCGGTCCGCGCCGCAACGACGGCACCCGCCGCACCGTGCGCTACGACATCGACATGGTGAAGTGCATCTATTGCGGCCTCTGCCAGGAGGCCTGTCCGGTCGACGCCATCGTCGAAGGTCCGAACTTCGAGTTCGCGACCGAGACCCGCGAGGAACTGTTCTATGACAAGGCCAAGCTGCTCGCCAACGGCGACCGCTGGGAACGCGAGATCGCGAAAGCGATCGAGCTCGATGCGCCGTACCGGTGAGATGAGAGCATGATCCTTCCCGCCACCTCCTCGTCATTCCGGGGCGCGCAAAGCGCGAACCCGGAATCTCGCGCCACAACCTCTAGATTCCGGGTTCGCGGGCTTTGCCCGCGCCCCGGAATGACGGGGAATGTCCAATGATCCTTCCCGCGCTGTTCTTCTATCTCTTCGCCGGCGTCTGCGTCGCCTCGGCGGTGATGGTGATTGTCTCGCGCAATCCCGTGCACTCCGTGCTGTACCTGATCCTGGCCTTCGTCAACGCCTCCGGCCTGTTCGTGCTGATGGGCGCCGAGTTCCTCGGCATGATGCTGATCGTCGTCTATGTCGGCGCGGTCGCGGTGCTGTTCCTGTTCGTGATCATGATGCTCGACGTCGACTTCCTCGAGCTGCGCGAGGGCTTCATCGAGTACCTGCCGGTCGGCCTCGTCATCGGCGGCATCTTCCTGTTCGAGCTGCTGCTCACCGTCGGCTTCTGGGTCATCAACCCCGGCGTCTCCAAGACGATCACAGCGGCGATCCCGACCAACGTGTCCAACACCGAGGCGCTCGGCCTCGTGCTCTATACGAAGTACGTCTACTACTTCCAGCTCGCGGGCATGGTGCTGCTGGTCGCCATGATCGGTGCCATCGTGCTGACGCTGCGCCACAAGGCGAGCGTGAAGCGGCAGGACATCAACGTTCAGAACGCGCGCACGCCCGACATGGCGATGGCGATGCGCAAGGTGGCGCCGGGGCAGGGGCTCTCGGATGCCGATGCGGCGGAGTGGGTGAAATGACGATCGGGCTCGGACACTACCTGGCGGTCGGCGCGATCCTGTTCACGCTCGGGATCCTCGGCATCTTCCTGAACCGCAAGAACATCATCGTCATCCTGATGTCGATCGAGCTGATCCTGCTCTCGGTCAACATCAATCTCGTGGCGTTCTCGACCTTCCTCGGCGATATCGTCGGCCAGGTCTTCGCGCTTCTGGTGCTGACGGTCGCTGCTGCTGAAGCTGCGATCGGTCTCGCCATCCTGGTGGTCTATTTCCGCAACCGCGGCTCAATCGCGGTTGAGGACGTCAATCTGATGAAGGGCTGAGCTCAGTCATGGTTCAGGCAATCGTATTCCTGCCGCTCCTGGGCGCCATCTTGGCCGGCCTGATTGCGCTGTTCGGCGCTCATGCCCGCAACCCCTCAGGCGACGAGGTCGAGCATCACGGCGACCACGGTCACGGCGATGCGCATGCGTCCGCGGCCCATGACGACCATGGCCACGACGATCACGCTCACGATGACCACGGACCGGTCGAGCCTGCAGCGGCAGGCTCGCGCGCGGCGGAGCTGATCACGACGGGACTGCTGTTCGTGTCGGCGGTGCTGTCCTGGATGACGCTGGTCGATGTCGGCTTCATGCACCACGACATGCGGATCCCGCTGTTGCCGTGGATCCTCTCCGGCGACCTCCAGGTCTACTGGACGCTGCGGGTCGACACGCTCACCGCCGTGATGCTGGTGGTGGTGACGACCGTGTCCTCGCTCGTGCACCTCTATTCCATCGGCTATATGGACGAGGATCCGTACCGGCCGCGCTTCTTCGGCTATCTCTCGCTGTTCACCTTCGCCATGCTGATGCTGGTGACGGCGGACAACCTCGTGCAGCTGTTCTTCGGCTGGGAGGGCGTGGGTCTCGCCAGCTACCTGCTGATCGGGTTCTGGTACCAGAAGCCGTCGGCGAACGCCGCCGCCATCAAGGCCTTCGTGGTCAACCGCGTCGGCGACTTCGGCTTCGCGCTCGGCATCTTCGCGATCTTCATGCTGGTCGGCTCGACCGATTTCGAGACGATCTTCCACGCCGCGCCCGGCCTCACCGGCAAGACCATCAACTTCCTCGGCTGGCACGCCGATGCGCTGACCCTGACCTGCCTCCTGCTGTTCATGGGCGCGATGGGCAAGTCGGCGCAGTTCCTGCTGCACACCTGGTTGCCGGACGCGATGGAAGGCCCGACCCCGGTCTCCGCGCTGATCCACGCCGCGACCATGGTCACCGCCGGCGTGTTCATGGTGGCACGCCTGTCGCCGCTGTTCGAGCTCGCCCCGAACGCGCAGGCCGTCGTGATGTTCTTCGGCGCCACCACGGCGTTCTTCGCCGCGACCATCGGCCTCGTCCAGAACGACATCAAGCGCATCGTTGCCTACTCGACCTGTTCGCAGCTCGGCTACATGTTCGTGGCGATGGGGGCAGGGGCCTATTCGGTCGGCATGTTCCACCTGTTCACGCACGCCTTCTTCAAGGCACTGCTGTTCTTGGGCTCCGGCTCGGTGATCTACGCGATGCACCACGAGCAGGACATCCGCAATATGGGCGGCCTCTGGAAGAAGATCCCCTACACCTACGCGGTGATGGTGGTCGGCACGCTGGCCCTGACCGGCTTCCCGCTCACTGCCGGCTACTTCTCCAAGGATGCGATCATCGAATCGGCCTACGCCTCGCACAATCCGTTCGCGATCTACGGCTTCCTGATGACGGTCGTCGCCGCCGGCCTGACCTCGTTCTACTCCTGGCGCCTGATCTTCAAGACCTTCCATGGCGAGCCGCATGACGAGCATCACTATGAAGCCGCGCATGAGGCCCCGCTCTGGATCCTGATCCCGATCGGCGTGCTCGCGGTCGGCTCGATCGTCGCGGGCTTCCCGTTCAAGGAGCTGTTCGCCGGTCACGGCGTCGAGGAGTTCTTCCGCGAGTCCGTGAAGATGAACCCGCACATCATCGAGGAGATGCACCACATCCCCGAGACCATCGCCTTGCTGCCGACGGTGATGATGGTGCTGGGCTTCCTGGTCTCGTACCTGTTCTACATCCGCCGGCCGTATCTGCCGGTCGAGCTCGCGAACACGCAGCCGATGCTGTACCAGTTTCTGCTCAACAAATGGTACTTCGACGAGCTGTACGAGGTCATCTTCGTCCGTCCGGCGAAGTGGATCGGCTACCAGCTCTGGAAGAAGGGCGACGGCTTCATCATCGACGGCCTCGGTCCCGACGGCGTCTCGGCCCGCGTGCTGGACGTCACCCGCAACGTCGTGAAGATCCAGACCGGCTATCTCTATCACTATGCATTCGCCATGCTGATCGGCGTCGCCGGCCTGATCACTTGGTTCATGTTCGGCTTTGGAGGCCAGTAAATGACGACCTGGCCCATTCTATCGGTCACCACGTTCCTGCCGCTGGTCGGCGCGCTGATCGTCTATCTCACCCGCGGCGACGACGAGGCGGCGCGGCGCAACTCGCGCTGGATCGCCCTGTGGACCACGCTGATCACCTTCGCTGTGTCGGTGATCCTGGTCATGCGCTTCGATCCTTCGAATGCGGACTTCCAGTTCGTCGAGAAGGCGAACTGGCTCGCCACCGGCATCACCTACCACATGGGCGTGGACGGCATTTCGCTGCCCTTCGTGATCCTGACCACCGCGTTGATGCCGATCTGCATCATCGCGAGCTGGAAATCGGTCACGAGCCGCGTGCGTGAATACATGATGGCGTTCCTGATCCTGGAAACGTTTTTGGTCGGCACCTTCGCCGCGCTCGATCTCGTGCTGTTCTACCTGTTCTTCGAAGGCGGCCTGATCCCGATGTTCCTGATCATCGGCATCTGGGGCGGCCCGCGCCGGGTCTACGCGTCGTTCAAGTTCTTCCTCTACACGCTGCTCGGCTCGGTCCTGATGCTGCTCGCCATCATGGCGCTGTACTGGAACGGCGCCACCACCGACATCCCGACCCTGATGCACACAGCCGTGCCGCGGTCGCTGCAGACCTGGGCGTGGCTCGCCTTCTTCGCATCCTTCGCGGTGAAGATGCCGATGTGGCCGGTGCACACGTGGTTGCCCGATGCGCATGTCGAGGCGCCGACCGCCGGCTCGGTGGTCCTGGCCGCGATCCTCTTGAAGTTGGGCGGCTACGGCTTCCTGCGATTCTCGCTGCCGATGTTCCCCCTCGCGTCGCACGACTTCGCGCCGCTGATCTTCACGCTCTCGGTCATCGCCATCATATACACCTCGCTGGTGGCGCTGATGCAGGAGGACATGAAGAAGCTGATCGCGTACTCTTCAGTGGCGCATATGGGCTTCGTCACCATGGGCATCTTCGCCGGCACCTTGCAGGGCGTCGCCGGTGGCGTGTTCCAGATGATCTCGCACGGCATCGTCTCCGGCGCGCTGTTCCTCTGCGTCGGCATCGTCTACGACCGCATGCACACCCGCGAGATCGCGGCCTATGGCGGCCTCGTCAACCGGATGCCGCTCTACGCGCTGACCTTCATGGTCTTCACCATGGCCAATGTCGGTCTGCCCGGCACGTCCGGCTTCGTCGGCGAGTTCATGACGCTGCTCGGCACCTTCAAGACCTCAATCCCGACCGCGTTCTTCGCTTCGACCGGCGTGATCCTGTCGGCGTGCTACGCGCTCTGGCTCTACCGCAAGGTCGTGTTCGGGA
Organism: Bradyrhizobium sp. USDA 3311; assembly: GCF_054062495.1. Taxonomy (NCBI): domain Bacteria; kingdom Pseudomonadati; phylum Pseudomonadota; class Alphaproteobacteria; order Hyphomicrobiales; family Nitrobacteraceae; genus Bradyrhizobium; species Bradyrhizobium sp. USDA 3311. The sequence continues at coordinate 5,546,050 of NZ_JBSSFI010000001.1, forward strand.
CGCTGGTCAAGCCGTCGCTGATGACGATCAAGGATCTCACCTTCCGGGAGTGCCTGACGCTGTTCCCGCTGATCGCGCTGACGATCCTGTTCGGCATCTATCCGAAGCCGGTGCTCGACATGTCGGAGGCCTCGGTCCAGCAACTCGTCAACAATTACAACACCGCTGTGACGGCCGTGAAGGCCGCCGCACTGCTCCATTGATCGGGCAGGTCAGGATATCGCCATGAGCTTTGAGACTGCAGGTTATCAACTGGCGCCGGTGCTGCCCGAGCTCGTGCTCGCGGTCGGCGCCATGGCGCTTCTGATGCTCGGCGCGTATCGCGGGCAGGAGACCACAAAGACGGTCACGACGCTGGCGATCCTGCTCCTGATCGTGGTCGGCGTGCTCGAATACATGCTGCCCGCGGGCAAGCAGGTGACCTTCGGCGGCAGCTTCATCGTCGACGACTTCGCCCGCTTCATGAAGATCCTGGCCCTGATCGGCTCGGCGGTGACGCTGGTGCTGTCGACCGAGTTCCTGTCCGACCCGTCGCGCCGCATCTTCGAATACGCCATCCTGGTGCTGCTCTCGACCCTCGGCATGATGGTGCTGATCTCGGCCGGCGATCTGATCTCGCTCTATCTCGGCCTCGAATTGATGTCGCTGGCGCTCTACGTCGTGGCGAGCTCGAACCGCGACAACGCCAAGTCGACCGAAGCCGGCCTGAAGTACTTCGTGCTCGGCGCGCTGTCCTCGGGCATGCTGCTCTACGGCTCCTCGCTGGTCTATGGCTTCACCGGCACGGTCAGCTTCACCGGCATCGCGGCAACCGCGACGACCGCGAATGTCGGCCTCGTCTTCGGTCTCGTCTTCCTGCTCGCCGGGCTCTGCTTCAAGGTCTCGGCCGTGCCGTTCCACATGTGGACGCCCGACGTCTACGAGGGCGCCCCGACGCCGGTCACCGCCTTCTTCGCCTCGGCGCCGAAGGTGGCCGCGCTCGCCGTCTTCACCCGTGTCACGCTCACCGCTTTCCCGGGCATCGTCTCGCAGTGGCAGCAGATCCTGGTGTTCGTGGCGATCGCCTCGATGGCGCTCGGCTCCTTCGCCGCGATCGGCCAGAGCAACATCAAGCGCCTGATGGCCTATTCCTCGATCGGCCACATGGGCTTTGCCCTGGTCGGCCTTGCCTCCGGCACCGTCGAGGGTGCGCAAGGCGTCCTGATGTACATCGTGATCTATGTCGCGATGACGCTCGGCTCGTTCTCGATCATCCTCGCCATGAAGCGCAACGGCCAGGCCGTGGAGCAGATCAGCGATTTCGCCGGTCTCTCGCGTACCAATCCGCTGCTCGCCTTCATGTTCGCGATGCTGCTGTTCTCGCTCGCCGGCATTCCGCCGCTCGCCGGCTTCTTCGCCAAATGGTACGTCTTCGTCGCGGCCATCAAGGCGAACCTGTTCACGCTCGCCGTGATCGGCGTGCTCTCCAGCGTGGTGGGCGCCTACTACTATCTCGCCATCGTCAAGACGATGTATTTCGACGAGCCGGCCGGCCAGGTCGACCCGGTGCGCGTCGAGGTGAAGACGGTGCTGGCGGTCGCGGGCCTGTTCAACATCCTGTTCGCGCTGTTCGCGGGCCCGGTGGTGAGCGTCGCCTCCGCCGCCGCAAAGTCGCTGTTCTAGGATGGGATTCGCGCTCGGTCCTCGCGCACTCTCTGCGGGCTACAAGCTCGCGGCTTTCGAGCGGACCGGCTCGACCAATACCGAGGCGATCGAGCACGCCAGGGGCGGCGAACCCGGCCCGATGTGGTTCGTCACATCGGAGCAGACCGCCGGCCGCGGCCGGCGCCAGCGCGCCTGGATCGCGCCGCGCGGCAATCTCGCCGCCAGCATCCTCGAAGTCATGACTGTTCCGCCAGCCGTCGCGGCCACGCTCGGCTTTGCGGCGGGGCTCGCGGAGGAGGCGGCCCTCGAGAAGGTGAGCCTGGAGGCCGCGCTGCGCCTCGGCGAGGGCCGTCCCCGCTACGCCCTGAAATGGCCGAACGACGTGCTTGCCGACGGCAAGAAGCTCGTCGGGATCGGGCTCGAGGCCGAAGTCATCGGAGACCGCCTCGCCGTCGTCGTCGGCATCGGCACCAACGTCGTCGCCGCGCCGGAGGGCACGCCGACGCCCGCGGTGTCGCTGGCCGCGCTTGGCGTCCAGATCAGCGCGGAGGAGCTGTTTTCCGCCCTGTCCGATGCCTGGGTCGAGTTCCGCGGCATCTGGGACAATGGCCGCGGCTTTGCCGAGATCCGCAAGCTCTGGCTGGTGCGGGCCGCCGGTCTCGGCGAGAGGGTTGCGATCAACACGGGAACGACGACGCTCGAAGGCATTTTCGACACGATCGACGACGCCGGTTGCCTGATCGTCCGCACTGCTGACGGCCGACGCCTGCCGGTGGCGGCCGGCGAGGTGTTCTTCGGCTCGGCCGCCTCAGTGGGAGCTGCGTGATGGCGAAGCCTGACGAACTGGTCTTTGCGCCGCTCGGCGGCGTCGGCGAGATCGGCATGAACCTGTCGATCTACGGCCTCGGCAACCGCCAGCAGCGCGCCTGGCTCGCGGTCGATCTCGGTGTCTCCTTCGGCGACGAGGAGCATCTGCCGGGCATCGACCTGATCATGCCCGACATCAGCTTCCTGGAGAAGGAACGCAAGAACCTGATGGGCCTGGTGCTGACCCACGCCCATGAGGACCATTTCGGCGCCATCATCGACCTCTGGCCGAAGCTGAAATGCCCGATCTATGCGACCCAGTTCAGCGCCGCGCTGTTCGAGGCCAAATGTGCCGCCGAGCGCAACGCGCCGAAGATCCCGGTGACGGTGGTGCCGTCGGGAGGGCGCGTCGATATCGGCCCGTTCAACGTCGAGTTCATCCCGGTCGCGCATTCGATACCGGAGTCGCACGCGCTGGCCATCCATACCGAAGCCGGCATCGTGCTGCACACCGGCGACTGGAAGATCGACCCGACCCCGATCATCGGACGCCCGACCGACGAAAAGCGGCTGCGCGAACTGGGCGACGAGGGCGTGCTCGCCCTGATCGGCGATTCCACCAACGCGGTGCGCGACGGCCGCTCGCCCTCCGAAGCCGAGGTTGCCAGGACCATCGCCGGGCTGGTCAAGGCCGCCAAGGGCAGGGTTGCCGTGACGACCTTCGCCTCCAACGTCGCGCGCATCAAGGCGGTGGCGGATGCGGCGCGGGCCGCCGATCGCGAGGTCGTCGTGGTCGGACGCGCCATGGACCGCGTGTCGCAGGTCGCGCGCGAGACCGGCTATCTCGACGGGGTGCAGAACTTCCGCTCGATCGACGTCTACGGCCATCTGCCGCAGGACAAGGTGCTGGCGCTCTGCACCGGCAGCCAGGGCGAGGCCCGCGCGGCGCTGGCGCGCATCGCCAATGACGACCATCCGGAGATCACGCTCAACCGCGGCGACTGCGTGATCTTCTCCTCGCGCACCATTCCCGGCAACGAGAAGGCGGTCGGTTCGATCATCAACAACCTGGTGCTCCAGGGCGTCGAGGTCATCACCGATCGCGACGCCCTGGTCCACGTCTCCGGCCATCCCCGCCGCGACGAGCTGCGCGACATGATCGCCTGGGTGCGTCCGCAGCTCCTGATCCCCGTCCATGGCGAGGCCCTGCACCTGCACGAGCACGCCAAGCTCGCGCGCGCCGCCGGCGTGCCGCGCGTCCTGGTCTGCCGCAACGGCGACCTCGTCAAGCTCGGTCCCGGCGATCCCGGCATCGTCGGCGAGGTGCCCTCGGGCCGTCTCTACAAGGACGGCACGATCCTGGAGGATTCCAAGTCCCGCGCGGTGGTCGAGCGCCGCCGCATGGCCTTTTCCGGCTGCGCTTTCGTCGCCATCGCCATGACCGCGCAGGGCGAGCTTGTCGACGAACCCGAGGTCGATCTCGTCGGCGTTCCCGAGAAGAACAGGGCGGGCGAGGCCTTTGACGACCTGGTCTTCGAGGCCGTGATGTCCACGATCGAGGGGCTGCCGAAAGCGCGCCGCCGCGATCCGGACGCGCTGGCCGAGTCGGTGCGACGCGCGGTCCGGGCCGTGATCAACGAACATTGGGGCAAAAAGCCCGCCTGTCTGGTACATGTGCTGACAGTCTGATTGAGGCATGGTCTTTTCGGAAAGGCGCTTGCTTTTCCGGATCGTGCTCTGAGGGAGAGAAACATGCTGGGTCGGCTCAACCATGTCGCGATCGCGACCAAGGATGCCGTCAAGGCTGCAAAAATCTACGGCGCCGCGTTCGGGGCGCAGATATCGGAGGCGGTCGCGCTGCCCGAGCATGGCGTCACCACGGTGTTCGCGACACTGCCCAACACCAAGATCGAGTTCATCGAGCCGCTCGGCGAAGCTTCTCCGATCGCAAAGTTCCTGGAGCGCAACGCGGACGGCGGCATCCACCATGTCTGCTACGAGGTCGTGGACATCATCGCCTCGCGCGACACCTTGGTGAAGGAGGGCGCCCGGGTGCTCGGCGACGGCGTGCCGAAGATCGGCGCCCACGGCAAGCCGGTGCTGTTCCTGCACCCGAAGGACTTTTCCGGCGCGCTGGTCGAAATCGAGCAGGCGTAAGGCCGTCCCATGGCCATCCAGATATCGACCGCGATCGCGATCTACTTCGTCATCTGGTGGGTCGCGCTGTTCCTGACGCTGCCGTTCGGCGTGCGCAGCCAGCACGAGGACGGCGTGGGCGCGCCCGGCACCGATCCCGGTGCGCCGATCCTGACGCGGATGGGACGCAAGCTGATCTGGACCACGATCATCTCGGCGATCATCTACGGCGCGGGCCTTGCCGCCTATCACGCCGGCTATCTCTCGATCGAACGCCTGTCGAAATTGATGGGCATGCCGTTCTAGACGTTCTTTGCTGACGATATTGTTTTGGGGGAACGAATGACTTTTCAGAGGATCGTCGTTGCGCTTCTGGTGCTGATCGTCGCCGGTCTTGGTGCCATCGGCTATTTCGAGTGGAAGATGGCCGTCCAGGTGCGAACGCTGAAGGCGTTCGTCGAGGGCTATGTCTTCAACGAGGCCGTGATGGCCTGCGAGCAGGCCAAGAGCTCGACGCCGTTCAAGTGGAACGGCGGCAAGAGCACCTCGGTAATCGGGCTGAACTCGGTCAAGCTGGACAAATACAACGTAAGCGCCAGCTACACGCTGGTGGCGGACGGCGTCTATTGCGATTACGATCCGATCAAGAGAAAGGCCGGGATCGGCTCGAGCTTCCTGGAGCGGGAGTAACGATCCGGCCCATATTTATGGGGTAGGATCGTCATGACCGGGGACCGGGCAGGGGACTATCGGATTCTGCATGAGGCGGCGCTGCGGGACTATCTCGCGGGCCTTCCGGACCTCAAGGCGCTGCTCGGCGGCGATCCCGCATCCTGGGAGATCACCGAGGTCGGTGACGGCAATCTCAATCTCGTCTTTATCGTCAAGGGCGACCGCGGCGGCGTCGCCGTGAAGCAGGCGCTGCCCTATGTCCGTCTCGTCGGCGAGAGCTGGCCGCTGCCGCTGTCGCGGGCCCATTACGAATATCTCGCTTTGTCGCGGCAGGCCGAGCTCGCGCCCGGCCTCGTGCCGGCGCTGCTGCATCACAACGAGAAGCTTGCGCTGACGGTGATGGAGCTGCTCGAGCCCCACATCATCATGCGCAAGGGGCTGGTCGCGGCGACGCAATACCCGCGCTTCGCGGGCGACATCACCACCTTCATGGCGCGCACGCTGTTCTTCACCTCAGACCTCGCGCTGTCCGCGGCCGAGAAGAAAGAGGGCATCGCCGCGTTCGCCGGCAACCATGCGCTGTGCAAGATCACCGAGGACCTGATCTTCACCGATCCCTACCGCATCGCCGAGCAGAACCGCTGGACCGCGCCTTACCTCGACGGCCTGGCCGCCTCGTTGCGCGACGACATGGACCTGCATGTCGCGATCTCCCGCCTCAAGCTGAAGTTCATGGCAAGCCCGGAGGCGCTGCTCCACGGCGATCTCCACACCGGCTCGATCATGGTCACGGGCAGCCAGACGCGGGTGATCGACCCGGAATTCGCATTCTATGGACCGATGGGGTTCGACGTCGGCGCCGTGCTCGCCAATCTGCTGATGGCCTATTTCGCCTCCGCCGGTCACGAGCGCGCGCCGGGCGAGCGGGCCGCGTTCGAGGGCTGGGTGCTGGAGACGGTCGAGCAGGTCTGGACCGCGTTCGCCGGCAAATTCCTCGACCTCTGGCGGAGCCATGCCGCCGGCGATGCCTTTCCGGCCTCGCTCTTCGCCGGCGAGAATGGCGCCGCGCGCCTCGAGGCGGAGCGGCAGGCCTACATGCAGCGGCTGTTCGCGGACACGGTCGGCTTTGCCGCAGCCAAGATCATCCGCCGCATCTTCGGTCTCGCCCACAACATCGATTTCGAGCTGATCGAAGACCCGAAGAAGCGCGCGATCAGCGAGGCCCGCGCGGTGCGGCTGGCGAGGGCGATGATGGTGGAGACGGGGGCGTTTCGGACGATCGCTGACGTCACAGGCGCCGCGCGAAAGCTGCGCGACTGGATGCCGGAGTTTGCGAACGGCTAGAGGCCGATGCGCTTCAATAAAGCCGCATCGGCAGCAGGACGCCGTCTGTGCCGGCCAGCAGACCCCAGGTCTCGTTGGCCGCGACCTCGAACTCCCGGCTCGCTGCCGCACCGCCGTCGACCTTGAGCGTGACCTTGTATTTGCCGGGCGGCAGATCGATCTTCTGACTGTCCGGTATTTCGGCTGCGGCAGCGTCGGAGTTCGTCAAGTTCTCGCCGGCGTGTGCCGCCAGCTTGATGGTCTGGTCGGCAACGGTGATGACCGCCCCCTCGTCCGACTCGTTGCCGAGCATCAGCTTTGCCTGCCTCGGCCTCGGCAGGAGGCCGGCATTCGCGATACCCGGCTTGCGCAGCGAAAGTTCGGCGATTGTCCTGTCGTTCTGACGGGAAAGCCGGAGCAGGACCGGTCCACGGGCCGTCGTGAAGGTGATCACGGCCCGGTTTGGTTCGACCACCGTCTCGATCCAGCCACGCTTGCCGAGCTCGGCGCGATAGAAGCCGAGCACCGCCGCGAGATCGCGCGGGGTCTCGGCGTAGACCGACGTGATGAACGGCGAATTCTTCGCCGTAGCGATGCTCCAGCTCTCTGGCAGTGGCAGACCGGTGCCCTGGGAAACCCTGGCTTCGAAACCCGCACCTGCGCCCCGCGCGACCGCTCCGACGGGGATGCTGAGCAGTCGTTCGACGAAATTATCCGGGGTGTCATGGCCCCGGACCGCCCACCCCGTTTCGTCAAGATAGTCGTTCACGCCGGTGGTGCGACTCCAGCCGAACCGGATGCTGTCCGCCTCGCTGTACCGGCCGAGGCTGGCCGCGACCGGGCTTGCCAGCACGGCCGTGGCGGCGACCAGGCCGCCGATAAGCAAAGCACCCAGCGTTCGGCTTTTCATGTCCGGATTCCCATCTCGACGAGATCACTGGGCTGAAGGCCCTTGTCCTGAGCTTGGTCGCATCGATCACGCCGGACGTTCACCGCTCGTAGATCGTTGTTTCCGCTTCCGATTCTCGACGGGTTGAGAGGGTCGCCGCAAGCTACGGCTTCACCTGAGGGCTCGCCCCCCCGGGCGGGCGTCTCGAACGAAGCGTTGCAAGGAACTGCGGCATCCAAGGCGAAAAGAGGAGCTTGCACTCGACGTGCCGCGAGTGGTCAACTCCGCGACTGGAATATGCCTGCAGTGCCGGAGGGGACATGATGTTCAGGATTGTGGCGATCGTCGCTGGGTTGGGACTGGCGCTCGCCGGATCGGTGGAGGCTCAGACTCCGCGCAAGGGCGGAACCATCCGGATGACGGCGCCCTACGGTTCCAGCTTCACCAGCCTGGACATTCACACCACGCAGCGCGCCCAGGACGAGATCTACGCCAAGGCGCTGCATCGGTCGCTCTACATCTGGAATTCCGCGGAAGGAAAGCCCGTCCTGGAACTTGCCAAGGAGGACGTGGTCTCGGGCGGAGGTCTCGTTCACACCTTCAAGCTGCGTGACGACGCCTATTTCCACAATGGCCGCAAGATGACGGCCGACGACCTCATCTGGTCCTACAACCGCATCATGGACGGCGCCAAGGCCTATCCCGGCGCGCGCTTTGTCCGCGTGATCGAGGGCGCCGCCGCGGTCGAGAAGGGCCAGGCCAAGGAAATCTCCGGCCTGAAGAAGATCGACGACTTCACCCTCGAGATGAAGCTGACCGAGAAGGTTGATCCGGGCTTCTACTTCTTCACCGCGCTGACCTCGATCTATCCCGCCGACGAGGCCGCGAAGGATAGCTTCATCCAGAAGCCGATCGGTCTTGGACCGTTCAAGTTCGTCGAGCACGTGCCGGGATCGCGCATCGTGCTGGAGCGGTGGGACCGCTTCTACAAACCCGGCAAGCCCTACGCCGACAAGGTCATCGTGTCGGTCATGGGCGAGGCCGCGGCGCGCGATGTCGCCTTCCGCAACAAGGAGATCGACACCTCGGTGCTGGGACCTGCGCAGTATGTCGCCTACCAGTCCGACGCCGACCTCAAGGGCACCATCGTCGAGGTCGCCGAGGTCTTCACGCGCTACATGGGGATGAACACCGCGTTCAAGCCGTTCGCCGACAAGCGCGTCAGGCAGGCGATCAACTATGCGATCGACACCGACCTGATCATCAACAAGCTGGTCAAGAACAAGGCCTATCGCGCCACCAGCTGGCTGCCGCTGACCTCGCCGCTCTACAACAAGACCATGAAGCCCTACGCCTTCGATCCGGCCAAGGCCAAGCAGCTGCTGGCTGAGGCCGGCTATCCCTCTGGCTTCGAGTTCGAATGGACCACCAGCCAGAACGAGAGCTGGGGTTTGCCGATCGTCACGGCCGTCATCCCGATGCTGGACAAGGTGGGCATCAAGGCGAAGGTCAAGCAGGTCGAGACGGCGGTGCTGGCGGAGGTGGTTCGCAGCGGCGACTACCAGGCCTTCATCTATTCCCAGCAGACCGGCCCGGATCCCCAGGCCGCGCTGAAATGCTTCCACTCGTCGACGCCGCAATCGGCGTGCAACTACATGAACTTCAAGAACGCCGATTTCGACAAGTTGATCGACGAGGCCGGGCAGACCGACGACGCCGCAAAGCGCGGCCAGCTGCTGCAAAAGGCCAATGCGCTGCTCTACGAAGAGGCGCCGGTCTGGTTCTTCAACTACAACAAGGCGGTCATGGCCGTGCAGCCGTGGCTCAAGGGCGTTCAGCTGAACGCGACCGAGCTGACCCATCAGAACGTCGAAGACCTCTGGGTCGACGAGACCTCGCCCGCGAAGTGACACGCGCTCCCTCCATCGCAACGTCAGATGGAGAGAGCGAGGAAAAGTGCCGATGCTCTCCTTCCTGATCCGTCGCCTCCTGCAAACCATTCCGACCGTGCTTGCCGTGGTGATGCTGGTCTTCGTGCTGTTCAGCGTGGTTCCCGGCAGCATCGTCTCGACCATGAGCGACGACAGCGATCCGCAGGTCGAGGCGCGCATGAAGAAGCAGCTCGGCCTCGACGAGCCCGTCTACCTGCGCTTCGGCTCCTACATCGCGAAGCTCGCGACCGGTGACTTCGGGACCTCGTTCCGGACGCGCGAGCCGGTCACGACCATGATTGCCAAGCGGATGGGGCCGACCCTGCAATTGATCTTCGCGTCCATGGCATTTGCGGTCGCGATCGGCGTGCCGCTCGGCTTCGTCGCGGCGTTGCGGCCTGGTGGTGTCGTCGACAGCGCGGCGATGGTCGTGGCGGTGTCGGGTCTTTCAATGGCCAAGTTCTGGCTCGGACTGCTGCTGATGTACCTGTTCGCGTTGAAGCTCGGCTGGCTGCCGAGTTTTGGCTATGGCGATGGCGGCCTCAAAAATCTGATCCTGCCGGCCGTGACACTCGGCGTTTCGCCGATGGCGCTGCTGGCCCGGACGACGCGCGCCGCAGTCCTCGAGATCATGCACGCCGACTTTGTCCGCACGGCGCGATCGAAGGGCATGAGCGAGACGCGCGTCGTGAAGTGGCACGTGATGCGCAACGCGCTCGTCCTGATTCTCACGACAATGGGCCTGCAATTCGGCGCGCTGATGGGGCAGGCGGTCGTCGTCGAGAAACTGTTCTCCTGGCCGGGCATCGGCTCGCTGCTCGTCGACAGCGTCCTGCAACGCGACATTCCCGCCGTCCAGGGCTCCATCCTCGTGGTGGTGCTGTTCTTTCTCGCGATCAATCTGCTGATCGACCTGCTTTACGGCGTGATCGATCCCAGGATCAGATACGCATGAAGCTCCGCGCCAATCTCGTCATCGGTGGTGCCTTGTTCGCGCTTGCGATCCTGGTCGGCTTGCTCGCACCCTGGCTGGCGCACACCGATCCCGTCCTGGACGCCAATTTGATGAATGCGGAAGAGCCCCCGAGCTGGACCTGGTGGTTCGGGACCGACGGGCAGGGCCGTGACATCTATTCCCGCGTCGTCTACGGCGCGCGCATCTCGCTGACGGTTGGCATCGTCTCGCAGCTCATCAACAGCGTCATCGGCGTGGCACTGGGCCTGAGCGCCGGCTATTGGGGCGGCTGGTGGGACGATGTCGTCAACGGACTGACCAATCTGATGCTCGCGATCCCCTCGCTGATCTTCGCGCTGGCCATCATGGCGGTGCTTGGACCAGGCCTGACCAGCCTGCTCATCGCACTCGGGCTGACCAACTGGTCCTTCACCTGCCGGATCGCGCGGGCCTCGGCGCTGTCGCTGAGGAGCCAGGGCTACGTGCAGGCGGCAACCGTGCTCGGCTACGGCGATCTGCGGATCATGATCACGCAGCTCCTGCCGAACATGCTCGGACCCATCATCGTCATCGGCACGCTTGGGATGGGCAGCGCGGTCTTGTCCGAAGCAGCCCTTTCGTTCCTCGGCCTCGGCGTCCGCCCGCCTTTTCCGAGCTGGGGCAGCATGCTGTCGGAAGCCCGCGACCAGATCACGACGGCGCCGTGGCTCTCGGTCTTTCCGGGCCTTGCCATCTTCCTGACGGTGCTCGGCCTCAACCTGCTCGGCGACGGCCTGCGCGACATTCTCGATCCGCAATCGCGGAGCCGGCGCACATGACGGGCCCGCCGCTGATCGAAGTCGAGGATTTGCGCATCGATCTCGACGACGGATCGCGGCGCGTTGCGGCGGCCGAGGGCATTTCGTTCCGCATTGATCGTGGCGAGACGTTCGGCCTGGTCGGCGAATCCGGATGCGGCAAGAGCATCACGGCGCTCGCCTTGATCGGCCTGTTGCGGCCGCCGCTGTCGATCGGCGGCGGCGCCATCCGGTTTGAGGGGCGGGAGATCCAGCACCTTTCCGCGGCCAGGCAGCGGGAGCTGCGCGGCAATCGCATCGCCATGATCTTCCAGGAGCCGATGACGGCGCTCAATCCGGTCTCGCCTGTGGGGCGGCAGATCGCCGAGATGTTCGTGCTGCACCAGGGCAAGAGCTGGCGGGAAGCAGACCGGCTGGCGGTCGAGGCGCTCGCGAGTGTCCGCGTCCCCGCGCCCGAGCGACGCGTCAGGGATTACCCGCACCAGCTGTCGGGGGGCATGCGCCAGCGCGTGATGATCGCGATCGCGCTCGCATGCGGCCCGGACCTTCTGATCGCCGACGAGCCGACCACCGCGCTCGACGTGACCGTGCAGGCCGAAATCATCGAGCTGATGCGGAATCTGTGCGCCGAGCGAGGAACGGCCATCCTGATGATCAGCCACGATCTCGGCCTGGTCGCCAATGTCTGTCGCCGCGTTGCCGTCATGTATGCCGGCCGCATTGTCGAGGAGCGCGGCTCGGCCGATATCTTCCGGGCGCCCTCGCACCCCTATACGCAAGGCCTGGTCGACTCGCTGCCGCGGCTGGGCAGCCGCGCGGCGCTTGGCCGTACCAGGCTCCAGGAGATCGCGGGCGTCGTGCCGGCGATCACGGCTTTCCCTGATGGCTGCAGGTTCAATCCGCGTTGCGCGCGGGCGACCGATATTTGCCGGACCGCGGCGCCGGAGACGACACGGCTGGACGCGGGCGGTCTGGTGAGGTGTCACCACCATGCATGAACCGCAAGAAAGGCCTGGTGAGGGGAGGCCGGATGACGATGTCATTCTCAGCGTCGAGGATCTCGCGGTTCATTTTCCGCTGGGAGGCGGCTTGCTGGGCCGCGGCCGGCGGCTGCTCCGTGCCGTCGACGGTGTCGATCTCAGGCTGAAGCGCGGCGAATGTCTCGGCCTCGTCGGCGAGTCCGGCTCCGGCAAATCGACGGTCGCATTGTCGATCCTTGGTCTGTTGGGGCCGACGCGCGGCCGCATCGTGCTGGACGGACAGGTCGTGACGAACAGGCAATCCGGCGATCGCAAGGCGCTGGCCCGCATCGTGCAGATGGTCTTCCAGGATCCGTACGCCTCGCTCAACCCGCGCCAGACCGTTCGTCGCACGCTTGAAGATCCGCTGCGGGTGCATGGCGTCACCGCCGCAAGCGAGATCGAGGACCGCGTTGCGACCATGCTCAAGCATGTGGGATTGCGCCCCGAACAGGCGGGCCGCTACCCGCATGAATTCTCGGGCGGCCAGCGCCAGCGCATCGGCATTGCGCGTGCCCTGATCCTCAACCCCAAGATCGTCATCTGCGACGAACCCGTGTCGGCGCTCGATGTCTCGATCCGCGCCCAGATCATCAACCTGCTGCTGGAACTAAAGGAGACGCTCGGCCTGTCCTACATCATGATCAGCCACGACCTCGGCGTGGTCGAGCACATGAGCGACCGCGTCGCCGTGATGTATCTCGGCCGCATCGTGGAGAATGGCGACTGGCGCGAGATCTTCGAACGGCCGGCGCATCCCTATACGCAAGCCCTGATCGCAGCCATCCCCGATCCGCTGCGCCACGCACCGCTCGCGACGACAGGGGGCGATCTTCCCAATCCGCTCAATCCGCCGAATGGATGCGCGTTCAGCCCGCGCTGTCGTCACGCCGAAGCCGTGTGCCGCCAGGAGCCCGGTCCGTCGCTGGAGACGCGTCCCGACGGGCACGCGGTGCGGTGCTGGCGGGCTGACGAGATTGCGGGGCAGGCGGCATTGGCCTCGACCGAAAGCGGACATCCCTAGAATGGAGGGCGCGTCCGTTGCCGGATCCCAAGTTCGCCGGCTGCCAGCGCTAGCAGCGTCAATTTCTGTGGAACGTCGATGCCCGCTTTAGTGCGCTGACCATGGCCATGAGATTGACGGTCGCGGCTTCTTGGCCTCGGGCCGCTCCGGGGTTCGCGCCGGCCTTTGCGCTTGGACGACATTGGCCGACTGCCGCGGACGTGGCAGCGGTATGTCAGGCACCGCTTTGGGCTCTTCAGAGCTCAGCGTTGGTGGCGCTTCGGGCATCGTCTTTGGTTCTTCGGGGCTCGTCGTTGGTGACGTTTCGGGGATTGCCTTTGGCTGTGAAGCGTTGGCGATGACGCGGGCGAGTTGGTCCTGACTTGCGTTGAGCCGCTCGGTGAGCGTCTGGCTTTCGCGCGCCATTTGCATCTGATCGGCCTTGATCTGGAAGATGATGCCGTTGTTGCGCTCCGATTCCTCTCGACTCGCCCTGAGTTGGCTTGCCAGATTTTCATTGTCGCGGATCAATTGTTCCTGCCTCGCCTTAAGCTGTTCGACCGTTTGGCTCAAGGCAGCGAGATCACGCGCCATCGGTTGAAACTGCTGCGACAACTCGGAACGCAGGACAACGGCGCTCGGCACGACCGCCTCCGGCGCGGCGCGAGCCAGAGGTGCTGGGTCGGAGGGAGGCATCTTTGCTGCATCAGCGGAGAATGACCACCACCAGGCAACCACACCAAGGGATGCCGCCAACAGGAATCCGACGGAAGCCACATATCGCCAATCCGCCTGAAGCGTTGCGAGGGTGATGGGGGACCGCTCGATGCTGATCGGCGCGGCCGAAGAACTGACTCCTGCTTCGCGTGCCAGGTTCGACAGTTGCTCCTCCAAGCTTGCGATCTGCCCTTCCACGAGCCTGTCGTCTAGCATGGAGTTCATTTGATGCTCCGTATCAAAATGCAATGGCAATCGCGTGAGAGCGATCCGCGCTACGGCGAGCGAACACTCAACGCATCGGTTCTTGGGCCTGCGAGGATTGTTTCTTGCCAGCCGCTCGGTGTTGATTTTTAACGCAGCCGAGGAGGGCGGAACTATGTTCGTACTTGGAGAACTATGGAAGGAGTGCTGACCCTTCACCGCCTGCTTCGCGTTCGCGCGGTCGGACGCCGGCGCCGAAGCGCCGGCGTGCCGCCAACTTTTATTGGGCAGAAATGCCCACCGTTGTTTGCGACTTCACAACCGGCGGCGGATTCCATTTGCCGGTCAGCGCTTCCGACTTCGGCGCGTACAGGCGCATGGTCAGATTGAACGGCGCCTTCGGTGCAGGAAGCCAGTTGGCTTCGAGCTCCTTGCCGGGGCTCGCGTTCTGGAAATAGAGGTCGAGCGATCCATCCGCATTGTACTTGAACGGCATCCAGCTGGAGACCGCAAAACGGTTCAGCGTGTTGCCGACCTGGAAGCCGTCCTGATCGTAGAGCGTGATCGACCAGAACGCGTTGACAGGCGGCGTGGCGCCCTTCTCGAAGGTGACGGTGTATTTGTTCGCGCCATCGAGCGGCTTACCGGTGTCGTCGGCGAGATTGAGCGGATAGATGGCATCCTCGACCACGTTGGCGCCAAGCCCCTGCTGCGCGACAATGGCCCGCTTCAGGTAGTAGTTGCCGTAAACACCCATCGTGTCGGTGTTCATCCCCCAGCCGTTGGCAACCCGCGCCAGCGTCGGCACCTTCCAGGCCATCAGCTTCTGCGCGTCCTGCGGTGCGGTCTCCAGCGCCCTTTGCACGGCCGGGTCGAGCTTGCCGATGTCAAAGCTCTTGCCGGGCTCGATGCCGATTTTCTTCATCTGCGCGAGGATCGGTTCGTCGGTGACGTGAGGCGGATGCAGCTTCAGCAATTCCGCGGCATAGGCGAAATACACCCCCGCCGTCATGGTATCGACCTGCGTCTTTGGCGGCGTCTTCATGTCGACGCTTGGGTCCGGCTTGAATTCGACCGGCCTGGGCGTTTTGCCATACTCGGAAAGCAGGGTGACCTTGTAGCCGGCCTGGATCTTGTGGACCGCATCATAATCCGGCGGCCCGTCCGTCTTTGTCCGGCCGATCAGCCAGACGTAGGGCGTTGGCGCGTCGATGCGCTGGGTGTCTTTTGGAAGCTTGAACTCCTCGGCGAATCTGTCCCGCAGATCCGGCCGCCAGTTCGCCGGCGCCACCAGGAACGTCCCGGCCTTGGTGCCCGTCGTGCGCCAGCCCGGCGATGCGAAGACGTCCGTCCACATGTCGAGCATCGGCAGCAGATAGTAGCGCCCATCGGTATCCGGTGCTGAGATGACAACCGGCTCCTTGGTCATGTCGAGCCAGGAGGCCGAATACAGCGTATCGAAGTTGGACCGCACCACGCCTTTGAAATCCGCCGGCGGGTATTCGGGCACGTTGACGAACGTGTTCATCGGTCCCCTGAAATCGGTCGTGCCGTTGGTGAATTGCTTGCGGGATACATCCATCGACATGATGGAGTAGAAGTAAACATAGGCGTCGACCGCGATGGCGTGCGCCTCCTGTTCGGTGATCGGCGGCGCCGATTGAGCCAGTGCTGCGGGTGCCGTCGCCGCACCAAGGCAGAGAGACAATGTCAGTGGCAGGAATCCTCGAAACATCTCGAACCTCCTCTGCTGATGATTGATCTGGATTTACGGCTTCGTTCAATTCTCCTTGTCCAACGTCAGAATCGTCTCGCCTCTCGTGACGGTCGAGCCCGGCGAATTTTCGATCAGTTGATCCACATCATATCGCCGGGACCTCGACCCACGCGTCGCGCGCGTTCCCCGCGTCTTCGTTCGTCTCAATGACAGGGTGGAGGCGGGGCTGCCGCGTTCTGGGCGAACGCTGTTTCGGTCCCGCGCAACGGCGCGGTTACGGTGAGCATTCCGAAAATCTGATTCAGTATTGTGTTACGCATGACATCATTCCTTGTACAAAAAACTACGGAACGACTTGAAACACTCGTGCTTGGGCGCGCCATTGCGAGGCAATGTGCAATGCATCAAACGCCTGACGGCGTATTCGGAAATCGAAACGAGGCGTGGTGGAAACGTTGCAACGAGGCGATTATAGATAGTTCTGGAAAGCTCCTTGCGAATGGAACGCTAGCACAACCGCCCAGTGAGGACCAGCCTTGGTCGTTATTTTGTGCCTCTACTTCGTCGCGCTATGGGCCGGCGTGGAGGCGAACCGGAGCACGCCGCGCTAAGGTGGGGGTCGGGCGCGGACAACGCCGGTGTTTCTGCTATAGTGCGACATTCGAACTCGCGGGGCGGCCGCTTCAAGGGTTGAAATCATGCACAGAGCATCTGGATCATTACTGTTTGCCATCGCTTTTATTCTTCTTGGTCCGCAAGCGCGCGCGCAGCAACTTCCGGCCGAAACGATTCAGGGAATGCTGGCGGCCCAGATCCGCACACAAGGCTTCACTTGCGAAAAGCCACTCGGCGCAAGGAAGGATGCGAAGTTGTCTCGACCTGATCGCGACGTTTGGGTTCTGAAATGCAGCAACGCCATGTACAGGATCTCGCGCGTTCCCGACATGGCGGCAAAGGTCGAACCGCTCCGCTGAACTCGACGCTCTCTACGGATTGGCGCCGTGATGGAATTGCGCCGGTGTTTTGCCCGACGTGTCGAACGTCCTGGCGGCGAGGGCTCAAGCCATGCCTCACGGTCGTCTCAGCTCCCGCTGATGCCGACCAGGCGAGGGCGGCGGTTTGCGAGCGGGTTCTCGGCCGGCAGGGCGCGCAGCCATTCGCGAAAACTGACGATCTCGGGACAATCCGCGGTGCCTTCAGGCGCGATCAGCCAATCGCCGAGGCCCGACCCCTCGTTGAGCCGGTCGCAGCGATAGCCCGGATGGCGGCTGAGGCCGCGGGCAATCAGCAGGTCCACCTTGCCCTCGACCAATTCGTGCAGGCCGGCGGGCTGCAGCACCCGCAAACCGATGTCCGCATGCGCGCTGCGAAACTCCGCCAGATCGAGGCGGCGCAGGTCGAAGCTGCCATGGACTCCCAGTTGCAGCAGCACAGTACCTGACGGTTTCAATTGCGAAGTCGCCTCCGCAATATGGCGAAAGCCTTCGGAGACCCCGGGCAGATAGGCCTGACCGGCCGCCGTGAGGATGAGCTGCTTGTGCAGCCGCTCGAACAGCTGCACGCCGAGGCGTGCCTCCAGCGCCTTCACCTGCTGCCCCACGGCGGCGGGTGTCACGTGTAGCTCGTGGGCGGCGAGCTTGAAGCTGAGATGCCGTGCGGCGGCCTCGAAGGCGCGGAGCGCGTTGAGCGGGGGAAGGGCGTAGGTCATTGCGCCGCAGTTTGACACCGATGGGCCGTGGCCTTGCAATAGATTTTCTTGCGCTGAACCGCAGGAATGATGCTTTGCGCCGAGGCGATGTCGCCGGATACGGTCAGCCCGCAATCCGGAGAAACCCCATGCCCTCAGCTCAAATCGTCAGCCACAATCCCGCAACCGTCCATGCTCCCGCCGGTGGTTACTGCATGGGACTTGAACTGAAGCAGCATCGCCGCCTGTTGTTCATCAGTGGCCAGGTGCCTGAGAAAACCGACGGCACCGTGCCCGAAGGTTTCGAGGCGCAATGCGCGCAGGCGTGGCGCAACGTGATCGAGGTGCTCGCCGCCGCAGGCCTTGGCGTCGAGCATCTGGTCAAGGTCACCACGTTCCTGACCGAAAGGGATCAAGTCGTGACCAACCGCACCATTCGTCGCGCGGTGCTCGGCGAACACCGGCCTGCGCTCACGGTCGTGATCGTCGAGACCGTTGACAGCAAATGGCTGCTGGAGATCGAGGCGATCGCCGCGGAATGAGGCCGGCTTCGCCGACCTTGCAAACAGCCAATTATGTCAGGTGCCCAATGGCCGAGAACATCCATCCCTTCTACGAGACGCATCGGGGCGCAATGGAAGCCGCCATGCGTAATCGACTCGACCTTGCCGAGCCGATGTTGCGCGAGCGCGCGCATCTCACCGACATCGGCGGGATCAGACGGGAGGTGATGGACGAATTCGAGATCGTGCTCACTCAAATGCCCTATGTCGGTGGCGCGGCAAGCCGCATGAGCGATTTCTTCATGCGTCTCATGGGCTTCATGGCCATCAGCCGGGTGCTGCGGCGACACGGCGTGCCGCTGGCCGTGATCGGCGAGATCGAGCGGGAAACCTACAAGGCGCAATTGCTCACCGTCCCCGAAACGGAACGTCTCGCCTCGGGCCGTCAGTTCATGTCGCCGGAGAACCAGGCTTTGCTGCGCGCGCAGGCTGCAGGAAGTGTTACTGAAAGCCATCAGGAAGAGTTTCCGGAGGATTTCGTTTACGATTTCGTCGAGCCGGGGCCGGATGACAATTTCGAGTTCGGCATCAACTACAAGGCTTGCGGCTTCTGCAAATTCGCGGCTCGCCATGGCGACAAGGACATCCTGCCGAACATCTGTGGACTTGATTTCGACGCCTATGCAACGCGAGGCATCCGCCTGGAGAGGACACAAACCTTGGCTGGCGGCGCGAGCCACTGCAATTTCCGATTCTCGCGGCTGCCGTCGGAGTAGAACCGTCACACTGAGGTGGCCGCTTCTTCAGCCGCCCTCGAAGGGCGACGGCCCGGCTGCATCTCGGCCGTTCATCCTTCGAGGCTCCGCATGCGATTCCTTCGCATCGCCTGCCTCGCACCTCCAGCGACAACGGCTTCGCCGTTGCGCGGGGATGACGGATCATTGTTCCTGCGGTCTTGGAAAGCTGCACGGACGTACCAGTTGCAATAATGACATCCTGCTCCTGTCTTGCCCGACGAGTCAAATGTCGGCGCGGTCACACTCGCGCAGTCGCGGGTTTGGTAAGCGACTGAACTTCCTCACAGTGTCTACTGTGCATGGGGTTGTTTTCGCGCTTTTTGTTTCGAGGGCTGGCTACTCCGCCGCTTTCTCCCTCAGCCGCTGGGCGTAGACATTGATGATCAAGGCCGCCAGCAGGATCAGGCCACGGATCAGGATCTTCAGGAAGCTGTCGATGTTGACGTGGTCGAGGCCGTTATTCAGGACCCCCAGGACGAAGAGCCCGACGATGGTGTTGCCGATGCCGCCGCGGCCGCCGAACAAGCTGGTGCCGCCGACCACGACGGCGGCGATGGAGTCGAGCAAATAGGTGTCGAACTCGTTCTGCTGCGCGCTGCCGAAATGGGCGACGCCCAGCATGCCGCCGATGCCGGAGCACACCGCCGAGATCACCATCACCGCGCCGAGGATGAGCTTGACGTTGAGGCCGGAATATTCGGCGGCCTCGCGGTTGCCGCCGACCATGTAGACGTAGCGGCCGAAGCGCGTGTAGGTCAGCACCAGATGGCCGCCGAGCAGCATGATGGCCGCGACGATGACGATCCAGGGGATGCCGCCGATCGATCCCGAGCCGAGCGTCGTGATCAGGCCGGGCACCTTGTAGGCGATCTGGCCGCGCACCAGCAGCGCCGAGATGCCGGCCGCGATCTGCATCATCGCCAAGGTCATGATGAAGGAGGGGATGCCGATCACGGTCAGGCCCAGCGCATTGACGAGGCCGAGCAGGGCGCAGAGCAGGATCGACAGGATGATCGCAACCGCGCCGGGCAGGGGGATGTTGGCGATGTTGACATAGGACTCCTGCAGCGTGAAGTAGGCGACGGCGATGCCGGTGACGTTGGCGATGCTGGCGATCGACAGGTCGATCTCGGCGCAGAGGATCACGAAGGTGAGGCCGACGGCGATGATGCCTGTTACCGACACCTGCGTCAGGATGTTGCCGAGATTGTCGAGCGTGGCGAAGGAGGGGCTGGCGAAGGCAAAGAAGGCGGACAGGAAGATCAGCGTCAGGAACGGCGCGATGTTGCGCATCTGCGAGCGCAGGAAGGGCGCCAGACCGCGCGCCCGATGAGCTTCAGCAAAGGCCGTCTCACTGCTCGCCATGGTGCTTCTCCGTCACGCCGCTTCCAGCAGGCGGTCCTTGCTGACCGGCTCGTTCGAAAATTCCCGCACCAGTGCGCCGCGCTTGAGCACGAGGATGCGGTCGGCCAGCGACAGCACCGTCTCCGGCTCGGTCGACAGCACGATGATCGCGAGCCCCCTGGCGCGAAGGTCGCGGACGATGTTGATGACGTCGTTCTTGGCGCCGACGTCCATGCCGCGGGTCGGCTCGCACAGCACCAGCAGCTTCGGCGGATAGGTCAGCCATTTCGCCAGCGCGACCTTCTGCTGGTTGCCGCCGGAGAGCATGCCGAGATCGAGGCCGACCACCGGCGGCCTGATCTGCAATTGCTCGACCTGGCGCCTGGCGATATCGCGCTCCTGTGCCGGCTTGAGCAGCAGCGACGAGATGCGATCCAGAATGCTGATCGAGATGTTCTTGTAGACCGGCTCCTGGTGAAACAGCATGTCGCGCCGGCTTTCCGGCACCAGCGCGACGCCCGCGCGGCGCGCAGCCGCCGTGCTGGCGAAGGTCTTGGGTTTGCCCTCGACGGCGAGCGTGCCGCCGTCCGGCTTCAGCTTGCCGAACAGGATGCGCGACAGCTCCTGCTGCCCGCAACCCATGAAGCCGTAGATGCCGAGCACCTCGCCGGCGCGCGCCTCGAAGGAGATGTCCTTGAGGCTGCGCGCGCCAGCGAGAGCTGGTCGACCTTCAGCACCACCGAGCTGCCGCTCGGCTGGGGCAGCATCAGATCGTCGGTGTAGCTGTGCTCGAGCGCTTCGCCGCCGCGGCCGATCATGGCCTCGATCAGGGCGCCCTTGCTGGTCGCCGCGCTCGCTGTCTCCGCGATCTTCCGTCCGTTGCGGAACACGGTCACCGTGTCCGACACGAGCAAGATGTCCTCGATGAAATGCGAGATGAAGACGATTGCGGTGCCTTCCTCGCGCAGGCGCCGGAGCGTCGCGAATAGCCGTTCGACCTCGGGCGGGGAGAGGGCGGAGGTCGGCTCGTCCAGGATGACGATGCGGGCGCCGGAGAACAGCACGCGGGCGATCTCGATCAGCTGCTGGAGCCCGATCGGGAGGTCGCCGAGCCGGCTCATCGGATCGACGTCGATGCCGAAGCGGGCAAGCTGCTCGCCGGCCTCGCGCGCCATGCGCCGCCACTGCACCAGACCGAGGGCGTTGGTCGGTTGGTTGCCGAGGAAGACGTTCTCCGCGACCGTGAGGTCGGGCGCGACAGAGAGCTCCTGGTGCACCATGGCGATGCCGGCCGCATGCGCGTCGCGCGTCGAGCGGAAATGGGTCTCCTTCCCGTCGAGCAGGAAACGGCCGGAGAATTCGGTGTGCACGCCGGCGATGATCTTCATCAGCGTGCTTTTCCCGGCGCCGTTCTCGCCGACGAGACCGTGGATCTCGCCGGGATGAAGCGCGAAGTCGACACCACGAAGCGCCTCGACGCCGCCGAAGCTCTTCGTGATGCCTTGCAGTTCCAGGATGGGCGAACGATCCTCTCGCATTGCAGATCAGATCTTGGAGGCTCAGATCAGGAAGTGATCCTGCATCCACTGCATCCCGGCGGCGTTGGCCTTGGTCACGACCGGGCCGTCGGTGACGACGTTCTTCGGGATGCCCTGTCCGCTCTTCTCGCCGCCGACGACGGCGGAAACGCCCGCGATGATCGCACCGCCATGGATGCGGCAGGACGGATTGCGCACGGTCGCGAACATGCGGCCCTCGCTCACCGCCTGGATTGCGGGCGGCATCGCGTCGACGCCGCCGATCAGGATGTTGGTGCGGCCCCGCGCCTTCATGATGTTGGCAGCGGCCAGCGCCATGTCGTCATTGTGGAAGAACGCCGCGTCGATCTGCGGATATTTCGTCAGATAGGTTTCCCAGAGGCGCGCGGTCTTCGAGACGTCCCAATCGGCCGGCTGGGTGTCGAGCACCTCGATGCCGGGAAATTGCTTGACGACGCTGTTGAAGCCCTTGGCGCGGCCCTGCGCGCCGGTATGGCCGAGTGCGCCCTGCGTCATGATGATCTTGCCCTTGCCGCCCATGGCGTTGCACAGCGCCTGCGTCACCGAGGCGCCCATGAACTCGTTGTCGGGAGCGAGGAAGGAGTGGACGTTGATCTGGTCGAGCGGAGCAATCAGCGTGTCCATGTCGATCACGGGCGTGCCGGCGTCGATCATCTTCTGCACGGGCTGGGTCAGGGTGCCGATGCCGAAGGCCTGGATCGCGACGAAATCCCATTTCTGCGAGGCCATGTTGTCGATCGCGGCGCGCTGCTTCACCGCATCGAGCTGGCCGTCGAACCAGGTGACTTCGACGTTGAACAGCTTGCCCCAGAATTCCGCGGCCTGCTTGCCCTGCGCACACCAGGTGGCCTGGAGGCCGGCGTTGGAGAACGCCGCCTTCAGCGGCTTCTCCGATCGTCCGACTTCGGCTGCCAATGCGGGGTTTATGCCCATGCTGCCGAGGATGGCAGTTGCGGCGCCGGCGGTCGCTGCCGCCTGAAGAAGATCGCGCCTCGTCGTCGAGAAATCTTTCGTCCCGGACATCGCTCGCTCCCATAGATTTTGGCGTCGGCGCGTCATTGATTGCGCGACCGAGGCGGAAAGTGTCTCACAATCGAAGAGTTCACGCCACCCAATCTGCGATTGCGCGCAACGTCGCGGCGAGCCGTGGTGGTGCAGCGCAAAGCGTCAGGCCGGAACGGTGACGTATGCCTCGATGTCCGTCAGCAACGTATCCCAGGCCTGCGCGATCTCGGCCGACCATGCATCGCCGAGCAGGTCGCGCAGGGTATCCCTGATGACCGCGAAGAACGCGATGAACAGCTCGCGCGGCGTGCCATAGGCATCGTGCGAGACGACTTCGCAGGCGATCAGCCGGAAATGTCCGCTGCGCGTCCCGGCGAAATCGAGGATCGCCTCGATCGTCAGCGCAAGCATCGATCCCTTCACGAGCTCGCTGCCCTGCGAGCGGAACATCGTCCGCGTTTCCGGGTGTTCGTCGAAAAGACGCCGGTAGACCAGCGGCGTGAGATCCGCGCAGCGCGAGGCCGCGCGTTCAAAGCTCTGTTCGATCGGATTGGGGGAGATAGTCATCGGCGTAGGCGCCATGCAGACAAAAAAAGAGCGGGGCCCTAGCCCCGCTCAAAAATTGTGTCGACCCTATTATCCCCGATTCTAAGATTTGCTCTTGATTGACGGGGCGACGCTGCGTTTTGCGCGCCAGGGGCTCCTCCCGAGACTTGGACCACCAGACTTCGACCTCTCGGCCAGCCTGAGCAAGAGGGATGCTAGATCAACTTTTCTCACTTGTCATCATTTTCGGCAACGATTGTTCAAAATAAGAGCAGTTAACGAAACGATCGGGCTTTTAGCCATGTAAGCATATGACAAATATAAGAAATCTGTGGATGGGCGGGGCGGATCGGCTGCCTCAAATGCCGGACCCGCCCCCGGATGGGGCGCCCGGACCACGGTTTTCGGCAAATTTGCGCTGGATCAAGAAGGCGGCGGAACTGACCTCGACTCAGGTCCCGGCGCGGTGTTTAGTTAGCGCACGAACGAATGGTTCGGCGGATGCGCGCACGGCTGCAAAAATTCCTACCCCTGGTCCTGCTCGCCCTGGCGATGCAGGTGCTGGCGCCGATCGCCGCCTGCTGGGCGGCCGGCCAGGCCGTGGCCGATCCGCTGTCGGCCGCCGTCATCTGCCACAGTGCGAATGAACAGGGCGGCCTGAACGATCAGACCGGCACGCCAACCGCGCATGGCGCTGCGTGCGCGCTCTGCTGTCTGGCCCAGGCCAATGCGTCGCTCGATTCGCCGCCAGAGGTTGCGCTCGCCATTCCCTTCCGCCATGCCGCGCGCGTGGCGTGGCACGTGGCGGACGCATCCGCTGTTTCCGTCCATAAGGGCGGAAGTGCCCAGGCGCGCGGGCCTCCTCGATTTTCCTGACGACCCCCACTGTCGCCGCAGTCCGTCCGCTGGCGATTGATGCTGTCGAACAGCCGGGAAGAAAGCCGGCGTCAGGAATGCCTCATGTTACGTTGTCATGCCCGCCGTGGCGTGAGCGTCGTTGCCGTTCAGGCCGCGCTGCTCGCGTCGTCGAGCGGAGCCTTCGCCCAAAGCAGCAGCGCAGTGCTGCCGCCGGTGACTGTCGACGCGCCCGCTACAGTGAAGCCCAAGCCACGCAAGCCGACGGTGAATACGGCCGCCGCCAGGAGCCGGTCGGCCAAGCCCGCCGGCGAGCGGGCGGCTCCTGCCGTCGCCAGCGAGCAGGGAGCGGCCAGCGCCCGAGCGTCGCTGGATCCGCCGGCCGCCGTGGCGCGCTATCAATTGCCGCAGCGCTCCTTCAGCGTCACGGCGAAGGAGGTCGATGAGACGATCAACCTCAAGGACCCCGAGGACGCCGTCAAATACATGCCGAGCCTGTTCGTGCGAAAGCGGAACGACGGCGACAACCAGGCGGTGCTCGCGACGCGAAGCTGGGGCCTGAACTCCAGTGCGCGCACGCTGGTCTACTACGATGACCTCCTCATCTCGGCGCTGATCGGCAACAACAACACGAACTCATCGCCAAGATGGAACCTGATCTCGCCGGAAGCGATCGGGCGGGTCGATTACCTCAACGGTCCGTTCGCGGCCGCCTATCCGGGCAATTCGATTGGCGGCGTGCTGCTGATCACGTCAAAAATGCCGGACAAGCCGTTTGCGGTCGCCAAGGAAACAGTCTCGGTGATGCCGTGGAATCAGTACGGCACCAAGGACACCTACGTGACCAGTCAGACCAGTGCGGCTGCGGGTAATCGCGACGGCGCGCTGTCCTGGCTTGTCAGCGCCAATTACCTCGACAGTTTTCAGCAACCGTTGAGCTACACAACCTTCGGCACCACGCTTGGGGTGGGACCTGCCGGCACGACGGGAACGATCGCCGCCCAGAACAAGGCAGGTGGTGTCGCCAATGTCGTCGGCACCGGCGCGCTGGCGCATTCGCAGCAGACCTCGGGCAATCTGCGGCTCGCCTACGACATCACGCCGCTGGTGCAGGCGACGTACTCGTTCGGCATCTGGAACAATCACCAGACCTCCGATCCGCAGACCTATCTGAGGTCGACTGTGACGGGTCTGCCGACTTTCGGGGGCGTCAGCAGCTTTGCCAACAGCAAATACACCTTGGGATCAGATCCATGTGAGCAATGCCGTCTCGCTCAAAAGCGATACCAAGGGTGTCTTCGACTTCGACCTCGCGGCCTCGAGCTACAACTATCTCCAGGACATCCAGGTCAGTCCGTATACGGTCTCGCCGTCGCCGGGCCTTGGCTATTCCCTGAACGGCAAGGTGACGCGGATGGATGGCACCAACTGGCAGAACGCCGACGCCAAGGGCATCTGGCGTCCGCTGGGCTATGACGGCGCGCACGAGGTCAGCTTTGGCATCCACGGCGACCGGTACCGGCTCGAAAACCCGGTCTATGCTTCGAGCGTCTGGTATAACACGCCATCGACGGGCAACGGCCAGCTCTATTCGACCGGCGTCGGCGAGACGCGCACTGGGGCTTTGTGGGTGCAGGACGCCTGGAAGATCATCCCGACTGTCAAGTTGACACTCGGCGGACGGCTGGAGAGCTGGCAGGCAGTTGAAGGCTTCAATCTCAACACCATGGCCACCAGCGCCGGCGTCATCACGTCCGTTGTGCCGACATGGCAACCGGGGCTGTCCTCGACCAACTTCTCGCCGAAGGCGTCGCTGTCGTTCGATCCGAACAAGGACTGGAATATCACGGCGAATTTCGGTGAGGCGTACCGCTATCCGACGGTCACCGAACTCTATCAAAACATCACCGTCAACGGCGTCACCTATCTTGCCAATCCGCTGCTGTCGCCGGAGCAGGATTTCACCGGCGAGCTCAATCTTGAGCGGCGCTGGGTGGATGGTCGGGTGCGGCTCACGGTATTCGGCGAGCGGACCAACAATGCACTGATCTCACAGTCGACCACGGTGACCGACGCAAGTGGGGCGCAGTCTGTGCAGACAGCGATCAGCAACGTCGCCGCGATCCGGATGCAGGGCGTAGAATTGTCTGCCGACAAGGATAACGTTCTCATCGCGGGCTTGCAGGTGTTTGGTAGCGTGACCTACGTCGACTCGCGGATCATCTCCGACCCGAGCTGGAAGGGCGCGACCACCGTCGTCGGCAAGCGCGTGCCTTACGTGCCCGACTGGCGCGCCAAGTTCGGTGTCACCTACAGGCCGAATGAGAATTGGGCCTATACGGTCGCAGCCCGCTACAGCGGCAAGCAGTACTCGACGCTGGACAACACCGATCGCATCTCCCACGTTTACGGCGCGTTCGATAACTTTTTCGTTGTGGACTTGAAGATGCACTATAACGCGACGAAGAATTTCGCGTTCGACTTCGGCATCGATAATCTCTTCAACGAGCAGTACTTCCTGTTCCATCCGTTCCCGGGGCGAACCTTCGTTCTCGCCGGCAAGTACACGTTCTGAAGGGTGGGGCGATGTTAACGACGACAAGAAAGGTAACGACATGAACAAGCTCTCACGCATCTTCGCAC
Organism: Bradyrhizobium sp. USDA 3311; assembly: GCF_054062495.1. Classification (NCBI taxonomy): domain Bacteria; kingdom Pseudomonadati; phylum Pseudomonadota; class Alphaproteobacteria; order Hyphomicrobiales; family Nitrobacteraceae; genus Bradyrhizobium; species Bradyrhizobium sp. USDA 3311. Next base: position 5,572,803 of record NZ_JBSSFI010000001.1, read on the forward strand.
TGGCGGCGCTCTCGGCCGTCGTGTTCGCCGCACCCGCGTCGGCCGACGACGTCAAGGCCGGCGATCTCGTCATCTCGCAGGCGTGGAGCCGGGCGACGCCGGGCGGCGCCAAGGTCGCGGGCGGCTATCTCACCATCGAGAACAAGGGCACAGTGGCAGACAAGCTGGTCAGCGTTTCCGCCGATATCGCCGGCAAGGCAGAGGTCCACGAGATGGCGATGGACAATGGCGTGATGAAGATGCGCCAGCTGGACAAGGGGCTCGTGATCGAGCCGGGCAAGACCGTGAAGTTCGCGCCCGGCGGCTATCATTTGATGCTCCAGGAGCTGAAGGGGCCGTTCAAGCAGGGCGACAAGGTGCCGGTGACGCTTCAGTTCGAGAAGGCCGGCAAGGTCGCCGTTTCCCTGGACGTCCAGGGCGTCGGCGCGCAGGCGCCCGGCGACGGCGGGCACATGATGAAGAAAATGCCGGACCATTCGGGAATGAAGATGTGACGAGCATGATCAGGACCTTCGGGAGACCGAACATGTCGAAGCGAACCTGGCTGATCCTTCTCGGCGTGCTTGCGGCAGCGCCGGCAAATGCGCACGTCTTCCTCGAGGGCAAGCAGGCGAGTGTGGGGGCGTCGTACAAGGCCGTCTTCGCCGTGCCGCACGGCTGCGCGGGCTCGCCCACGGTGAAGATCCGCGTCCAGATCCCCGAAGGGGTGATCGCGGTGAAGCCGATGCCGAAGGCGGGCTGGAGCGTCGATGTCGTCGAGGGCCAATATGCCAGCGAGTACGACTATCACGGCAACAAGCTCGCCTCGGGCGTCAAGGAGGTGTCGTGGTCCGGCGGCAAGCTGCCGGACAAGAATTATGACGAGTTCGTCATGCACACGGTGCTGACCGACAAGCTCAAGCCGAACACGACCCTGTACTTCCCCGTCGTCCAGGAGTGCGAGGCCGGCGTCAGCCGCTGGATCGAAATTCCGGCGGAGGGGGCAGGGCATTCGCACGAGGGCAAGTCGCCCGCGCCTGGTGTAAAGCTGTTGCCAAAACCCTGATGCGCGTTCTCGCCGCGCTCGCGACGCTGCTCCTGATTGTCGGCTTCGCGACCGGCGCGTCGGCGCATGCTGCGCTCGTCTCGGTCGAGCCGGCGAGCGGCAGCATCCTGAAGACCGCGCCGAAGGCGGTGGAGCTGCGCTTCAACGAGGCGGTGACGCCGGGCGCGATTCTGCTGATCGACGGCGCGGGCAGGGCGCGGGACGATGCCAGCGTCAGCGCATCGGGCGAGACAATCTCGGTCGCGCTGCCGCCGGACCTGCCGCAGGGAACGGCGGTGGTCAGCTATCGCGTGATCTCGCAGGACGGCCATCCCGTCTCGGGATCGGTGGTCTTTTCGATTGGCACGCCGACGGCGACGAAGCCTCCGACCTCTACGGATAGCGGGCTGAACGCGCTGATCTGGCTGGCGCGGGTCGGTCTCTATCTCGGGCTGTTCGTCGGCGTCGGCGGCGTGTTCTTTGCGCGCTGGATCGCGTGGTCGATGATCGGGATGACCGTTCCGCGCGTAGCGCTCGCCATCGGTATTCCGAGTGCCACGGCGTCGCTTGGCGCGTTGGGCCTCGATCTCCTCGGGCTGCCGCCAGCGGCTCTCTCGACGGCTGCTCCCTGGAAGGTCGCATTCGCGACCAGCGCCGGCCCCGCGCTGCTGGTTGCCATTGGCGCGATGCTGCTCGCTTTGATGGCGTTGCGCAGCGCTTGGTATGCGCGTGCTCTTGCGAGCATCGCGCTCGTCGGCGTCGGCCTGTCGCTCGCGATGACGGGGCACGCTGCAACGGCGCCGCCTGAGGCGTTGACCCGGCCGGCGATCTTTCTCCACGGCCTCGGCGTCAGCATCTGGATCGGTGCTCTCGCGCCGCTCATCGCGCTGGTGTCGAAGCCGACGATCGCGACTCTTCCCGTCGTGAACCGCTTTTCGCGCATCGCTGCGCTGGCGGTCGGCGTGCTGGCCTTGACCGGCCTCGCACTCGCGATCGTTCAGCTCGAAAAGCCGGCAGCGCTGGTCGAGACCCGCTACGGACTGATTCTCTCGACCAAGCTTGCGTTGGTCACAGGATTGCTGGCGCTCGCCGCGCTGAATCGGTTCCGGCTGACGCCGGCCCTCGCCCGGGGCGAGAAAGGAACGCCCGCGCTCAAGCGCTCGATCCTGCTGGAAGGCGCGATTGCACTCGCGATCCTTGCCGTTGTCGCCGGCTGGCGCTTCACGCCGCCGCCGCGGACCATCGTTCCGGAGACGCCCTTGGTGGTCCACATCCATACCGACAAGGCGATGTTCCAGGTCCTGGTTTCGCCGGGCAAGGCCGGTGTCGATGACTTCGTGCTCCAGCTCATGACCGGTGAAGCGGCGCCGCTGGCGGCCAAGGAGGTGACGCTGACCCTGAGCCTGCCCGAGCGCGGTATCGAGCCGATGGAGCGGGACGCCTCGCTCGGGCCGGATGGCTATTGGCATGTGCGCAAGGTCGAGCTGCCCTTTGCCGGCCGCTGGCATGTGCGGATCGATGCGCTGGTGACCGACTTCGAGAAGATCACGCTCGAGGACGAGCTTGAGGTGACGCCGTAAGGGGCGCCGCTGCGGCTCAAGCAGAACCTGAAGTCGACGGAAAATTGACAAGGAATTCCGCCGTGTTAGCGGCTTTTCCTCATTCCCGGTCTTGTGTTTTCGCTCCCAATCCGGTTTCACTGCAACCCCTCACTGATTCCCCGAGTGTTGCCATGCGGTTGTCGCGGTTCTTTCTGCCCATCCTGAAGGAAAATCCGAAAGAGGCGGAGATCGTCTCGCATCGGCTCATGCTGCGCGCCGGCATGATCCGGCAGGAGGCGGCCGGTATCTATGCCTGGCTGCCGCTCGGCTTCCGCGTGCTGAAGAAGATCGAGCAGATCGTGCGCGAGGAGCAGGACCGCTCGGGCGCACTGGAACTTCTGATGCCGACGCTCCAGCTCGCCGACCTCTGGCGCGAGAGCGGCCGCTACGACGCCTACGGTCCGGAGATGCTGCGCATCGCCGATCGCCACAAGCGCGAGCTGCTGTACGGGCCGACCAACGAGGAAATGATCACCGAGATCTTCCGCGCCTATGTGAAGTCCTACAAGAACCTGCCGCTGAATCTCTATCATATCCAATGGAAATTCCGCGACGAGCAGCGTCCGCGCTTCGGCGTGATGCGCGGCCGCGAATTCCTGATGAAGGACGCCTATTCCTTCGATCTCAACGAGGCGGCGGCGCGCGTCGCCTACAACAAGATGTTCGTCGCATATCTGCGCACCTTCGCGCGGATGGGGCTGAAGGCGATCCCGATGCGCGCCGAGACCGGGCCGATCGGCGGCGATCTCAGCCACGAATTCATTGTGCTCGCCGAAACCGGCGAATCCGGCGTGTTCATCAATCGCGACGTGCTGGACCTGCCGGTGCCGGGCGAGGACGTCGACTATGAGAGCGACCTCACGCCGATCATCAAGCAATGGACGTCGGTCTACGCTGCGACCGAGGACGTGCACGACGCCGCACGTTTCGAGCAGGAAGTGCCGGAAGCCAAGCGGCTCAACACCCGCGGCATCGAGGTCGGCCAGATTTTCTATTTCGGCACGAAGTATTCCGAGCCGATGAAGGCTATGGTGGCCGGCCCCGACGGTGTCGACGTGCCGATCCATGGCGGCTCCTACGGTGTCGGCGTCTCGCGTCTGTTAGGTGCCATCATCGAGGCCTGCCATGACGACGCCGGCATCAAATGGCCGGAAGCCGTCGCCCCGTTCCGCGCGGTGGTGCTGAACCTCAAGCAGGGCGATGCCGCGGTCGATGCGGCCTGCGAGAAGCTCTATGCGGAGCTCCAGGCCAAGGGCGTCGACGTGCTCTATGACGACACCGACCAGCGCGCCGGCGCCAAATTCGCCGCCGCCGACCTGATCGGCATTCCCTGGCAGATCATGATCGGGCCGAAGGGGCTCGCCGACGGCAAGGTCGAGCTCAAGCGGCGCAGCGACGGCTCACGCGAGACCATGTCGCCTGCGGATGCGGTCGCAAGACTTGTGGGCTGATAAGCCTGGTCGGCTGAATATTGTTCATCGCGCGATATCGCGGCCGCCAATCCGGCCACAATTGACCCCGAATCATGGGATTATCGAGCGATGGATGAAACCATGACCGAAACCGTGCAAACCGCGCCTTTTGCGCCATTCGAGTGGATGCTGTCGGCGCGCTACTTGCGGGCGCGCCGCAAGGAGGGATTCATCTCGGTCATCGCCGGGTTCTCCTTCCTCGGCATCATGCTGGGCGTGGCGACGCTGATCATCGTGATGGCGGTGATGAACGGCTTCCGCAAGGAACTGCTCGACAAGATCCTGGGGCTGAACGGCCACATCCTGGTCCAGCCGCTGGAATCGCCGCTGACCGACTGGAAGGACGTCGCCGACCGCATCAGCCAGGTCCAGGGCATCCGGCTCGCCGCGCCGGTGGTGGACGGCCAGGCGCTGGCGTCCTCGCCGTGGAACGCCTCGGGCGTGCTAGTACGCGGCATTCGCTCCGACGACCTCAACAACCTCACCTCGATCGCCAAGAACATCAAGCAGGGCTCGCTCGAAGGCTTCGACGACGGGCAGGGCGTCGCGATCGGGCGGCGCCTCGCCGATCAATTGTCGCTGCACGCCGGCGACAGCATCACGCTGGTGGCGCCGAAGGGCGCGGTGACGCCGATGGGCACGACGCCGCGCATCAAGCCGTACAAGATCGTCGCCGTGTTCGAGATCGGCATGTCCGAATACGATCTCGGCTTCGTGTTCATGCCGCTGGCGGAGGCGCAAGCCTATTTCAACCGCAGCAACGACGTCACCTCGATCGAGGTGTTCACCACCAATCCCGATCGCATCGTCGCCTTTAACAAGGCGGTGACGGAAGCCGCGGCGCGGCCGGTGTTCCTGGTCGACTGGCGGCAGCGCAACTCGACCTTCTTCAACGCGCTCCAGGTCGAGCGCAACGTGATGTTCCTGATCCTGACCATGATCGTGCTGGTCGCGGCGCTCAACATCGTGTCCGGCCTGATCATGCTGGTGAAGGACAAGGGCAGCGACATCGCCATCCTGCGCACCATGGGCGCCTCGCAAGGCTCGATCATGCGCATCTTCCTGATCACGGGCGCCTCGATCGGCGTGGTCGGCACGCTGGTCGGCTTCTTCGTCGGCCTCGTGATCTGCCTCAACATCGAATCCATCAGGCAATTCCTGTCCTGGCTCACCAGCACCGAGCTGTTCTCGCCGGAGCTCTATTTCCTGTCGAAACTGCCCGCCGAGATCGACGTCGGTGAGACCACGGCCGTCGTCATCATGGCGCTGACGCTGTCGTTCCTGGCGACGCTGTACCCGTCGTGGCGCGCCGCGCGCCTCGATCCCGTCGAAGCGCTCCGGTACGAGTGAGGGGCTGATGGAGCAGCAACAGGGGGCTGAGGATGTCCCGGTCATTTATCTCCACGAGATAAAGCGGCAGTACTTGCAGGGCGAGGTACCGCTGACGATCCTGGACGGCGCCAAGCTTGCGCTGTGGGCCGGACAGTCGGTCGCGCTGGTGGCGCCGTCGGGCTCGGGCAAATCGACGCTGCTGCACATCGCGGGGCTGCTGGAAGCGCCCGATTCCGGCGAGGTCTACGTCAATGGCGCGCCGACCTCGCAACTGCCCGACATCGAGCGCACGCAGCTTCGCCGCACCGACATCGGCTTCGTCTACCAGTCGCACCGGCTGCTGCCGGAGTTCTCGGCGCTGGAGAACGTGATGCTGCCGCAGATGATCCGCGGCCTGAAGAAGTCCGAGAGCGTCAAGCGCGCCAAGGAGATCCTGGGCTATCTCGGCCTCGGCGACCGCATCACCCACCGCCCGGCGGAGCTGTCGGGCGGCGAGCAGCAGCGCGTCGCGATCGCGCGCGCGGTGGCGAATGCGCCGCGCGTGCTGTTTGCGGACGAGCCGACCGGCAACCTCGATCCGCACACGGCGGACCACGTGTTCCAGGCCCTGATGCAGCTCGTCAAGGCGACGCGGGTCTCGATGCTGATCGCGACCCACAACATGGAGCTCGCCGGCCGCATGGACCGGCGGGTCTCGCTGTCGGACGGCCAGGTGGTCGAGCTCGAATAACAAAAAACTGCGAAAACAACCCCATGCACAGTAGCCGGCCCTGGCCGGCTACGATCGGGGTGACGCCTTGCAGCCTTTTGACAGCTCAAGCAAAACGGCGGCGACGGCGCATCGCCCCCGGCGTGCGGCGTTTTACGGCCGGATCACCGTCAATCTGAACGGCCCGCCATTGGCCGCGGCGTGTGCGACCGCCTCATTGACGTGATCGAGGTCGAAGGCCGTCGTCTTGTATTCGTCAAGCCGCAGGAGTCCTGATCGCACCAGCGCGATCAGGCGGCTGGCCGCATCCGGCGGGTACATCCAGACGCCGTGGATGGTGATGCAGTTGCGCATGATCCAGGGGTAAGGCAGCTCGAGGCCCGCGCCGCCGGCCATGCCGACGCCGCCCATCAGCACGACGCGGCCATAGGCGCGCACCGTCATGACTGCCGCGCGCACCACAGTCGGACTCACCGAGGGCGGCATGATGTCGAACACGCAGTCGATCGGCCCCGGCGCGGCGCGCTTCATCGCCTCGCGGTCGTCGTCCTCGTTACCGGTGAGCTTGACCGGCTTCACACGGCTGCCGAAACGGCGGACGAGGTCGGCCAGAATCGTCTCGTTGCGCCCGGGCGTGACCACGCAGGCTGCGCCCATTGCGAGCGCGACAGAGACGGCGGCGGTGCCGAAATTGCCGGTGGCGCCACTCACCAGCACGGTTTCGCCTGCTTGCAGGTTGGCGGCGAGGAAGCCGCCATAGGGCACCAGCAGTGTCCCCAGCGCGCACCATTGTGCGGCTTCCTCGGACGTGATCGCGCCAAGGCGTTTGACGTTCTCGGTCGGCACCCGCATCCGCTCGGCAAACGAGCCATGGCGAAAATGCTTTTGCAGAAGCATGCCGCCGGCGCCGGCGGCCGTTAATCCCTGCAGGGCGATGTCGGGCGCGATCGCGTCGTCGCGCGAACGCACCGTCGGGTCGCAGAACACCCAGTCGCCGATCTTGAGCTTCGTTGCGTCCGGGCCGATCGCGCGCACCCGGCCGATGCCGCCGGGGCCCGGGATGATCGGCAAATCGAGTGCATAGTTGCGTTCGCCGCTGAAGACTTCGTTCATGTAGGACAGCACGCGCGTGGCGACGACGTCGACAATGACCTCGCCGGTGCCGAGCACCGGTTCGGGGGCATTCTCGATCACCAGCGGCGTTCCGAAGGATTTGAGTATGGCGGCTTTCATGATGTTCACCTCAAAGTGGGGTGAAACTCATATGCGCCGCCTTGGAGGGGACAAGAAGGCCTGGTATTATCCTAGTATCCTTTAGACCCTCCATCGCGGGAGCGACATCATGGCCGACCCACGCCGCGTCGAATTCGGCGATTTCCTGAGGTCCCGCCGCGAAAAGCTGTCGCCGAAGACCGTCGGGCTCCCGGCGGGCAGGCGGCGGCGCACCGCGGGCCTGCGCCGCGAGGAGGTCGCCCAGCTCGCCGGCATCGGCGTCGACTGGTACATTCGCCTCGAACAGGGCCGCACCGTCAGCCCGTCGGTGACCACCGTCGACGCGCTGGCCCGCGCGCTACGGCTCAGCAAGACCGAGCATGCGCATCTGAAGGCGCTGGCGCGCGACGGCGACAAGCGCGCCTTCACGCGCGAAATCGTGCCGCCGCCGATCCTGCGGATGATCGAGAGCCTGAATCAGCCGGCCTACATTGTCGGACGGCGCTGGGACGTGCTGGCCTGGAACGCCGCCGCGGAGCAGGTGTTTGCGTTTGGGCGATTGCCTGAGGAGGATCGCAACACGCTGCTCCTCGTGATGACCAACAAGCAGACGCGAAAGGCTTACGGCGCGGGCTGGGCGGACGTGGCCAAGCGCATGGTGGCGATGTTCCGGGCCACCCACGACGTCTGGGCCGGCGATCCCGCGTTCGCCGAACTGCTGACGCGGCTGCGGCAGGGCAGCCCGGAATTCGTCAAATGGTGGGAAGCCCACGAGATCCGCAGCACGTCGTCGGGCCTCAAGACCATGTCGCATCCGACCCTCGGCGTGCTGCATTTCGAGCACACCAGCTTCCAGGCCAATGACGATCCCGCACTGAAGCTCGTGATCTACACGCCGGTGACGGGCAGAGGCTGATGCATCGCGAGGCCTGAGCTCACGGCGACGGCGTGGCCGGAGGCGTCGTGCCGGCGTTCGGCAGCGTGGCTGGCCAAGGGCTTATCGGGTTGAGCGTCGACAGAGCGCAGGATGATTTGAGCTGTGTCCACACCGACGCCAGGCCCGTCAAGTCGATGTCGAATTTCGTCATGTCCGTCTTGTCGTCCGGCATCGAAATGGTTTCGCGGACATGCAGGGAGCGGGACGCCAGGATCGCCTTGACCATGTCGGGGTCGATGCTGCCGCGCCAGATCTCGACCTTGCCGGAACGTAGCGGAGCCCCTCCGACCTCCCTGTCCGTGCCGGCGTCCGCCGTCACCAGGATCGTGCTCTTGCCGGTGGCTGCTTCGTCGATTTCTCCCGCGAACGTCAGCGGCACGCGTTTCCTGCTTTCGCAAGACAGGCGCCACTCCATCATCCGGAACGAAGCGCCGTTCTCCTTCTTCAAGACCGCGATCTTGCGGACAAACGGGCGCGCTTCCTTCTCCAGCTTCCACATCGACTCGGCAAGCGGTCGGGTGTCGATTCCGAAACGATAGAGCTCGGCGCGCGTCAGCACGTGCAGGTTCTCGTACTTCACGGTCCGGATGAGGGCGTCGAGCTCACGGCTGATCCCCATCGACGCGATGAACGCAGTGCGGTCGCGATCGGCGCTCGCTATGCGGCGCTGCCTCGCCTCGGCGACCACCTGCGGGGGCGGATCCCCACGAAAGCGCAGGACCAGCCTGGAATTATGGACCGCCAGCGCCGCGTCGGGCGCCACCTCGCGGGATGTCGCCCCGAGAAACAGGTAACCGCAGGCCGAGTTGCACATCGCATTGCGCGTGGTGAGCTCGGCCTCGACCTCGCCGCCCGCGTTCTTCACCTTCAGGCAGGCGGCGTCCACCTGCGTGCCCGCTGAGCACGCGGTCGCGGTGGTGTGACCAACCCGGGCGACTGCCTTGCGGCTGCGCAGCAACCGCCCGATCACGTAGGACTGCTCCACGTTGCCGCCGGGCGAATGAAGGTAGATCGGAAGCTGCGTCTCCTTGACGCCGGCGAGGAAGCGGCGAATGCGCGGCGCGGCGTCCTGATCGATCTGGCCCTCGATGGCAATCCAGCGGTCGCAACCCGGCCCGCACGCGTCGGGCGCTCCCTTGGCGAGATAGATCGTCAGCCTGGATGCAAATCCGGCCTTCTCGGCCGGCGTTCCTTCTGCACGCAAAGCGCCCGGGATCGACAGCAAGGTCACGAGGAGCAGAATACGGGCGAGCATGAACTGACGGGACCACGCGCGGCGAAAACAGACGCGAAAGCTATCCGAAGATCGGTGCGATCACAACCTTTGGTGGCGTGTCGGAGCGCCGATTATTCTGCGTCCACGAACGCAACCTCATCCGGCTCCGCATGCGAGGTCTACGAATTCGCGCGGGGCTCGCGCGTTTGCAAGTCGAGTTCGCAAGCGCTATGTCCGGGCTTTCGAGAGCGCCCAAGATGACAATCTCCGATGACAACGACCTCACGCGCCTGAAAGAGATCGGGCGCATCGTCGCCAATACCCTTGAGGCGATGGGGAAGGCGCTCGAACCGGGCATGACCACCTCCGAGCTGGACCAGATCGGACGAAGATTCATGGAGACAGCCGGCGCACGTTCGGCTCCGGAGCTGGCCTATGCCTTCCCGGGGGCGACCTGCATCAGCGTGAACGAGGAGATCGCTCATGGCATCCCCGGTGACCGACGGATCGCGCGTGGCGACCTCGTCAACATCGACGTTTCAGCGGAGAAGAACGGCCTCTTCGCGGATACGGGAGCCTCGTTCGCCGTCCCGCCCCGTAACCCGCGCGATCGAACGTCTTTGCAGGGATGGCCGGCGGGCCATGTGGACGGGCCTGCGGCAGCTCGGGGCTGGCAAGCCGATCGCCGGCATCGGCCAAGCCATCGGGACCTTTGCGCGGAAGAACGGCTACAGCCTTGTCAGGAACCTTGCCAGTCACGGTGTCGGCTTGTCGCTCCATGAGGAGCCGACAGAGATCGCAACATGGCCCGATTCCTCCGAACGCCGCATCATGAGCGACGGCCTGGTGTTCACCGTCGAGCCGTTCCTGTCCTTGGCCGCCGAGTGGGCAGAGAATGGCGATGATCCGTGGACGCTCTACAGCAGTCCCGAGGCGCCGACCGTGCAGTACGAGCACACCGTCGTCGCCACCCGACATGGACCTTTGATCGTTACGATGGCCGGTTGAGGCCGCTCTGGCCAGAGCCGAAGACGTCTCATGCGTCACCCGGCTAGAGATAACGTCATGCCACCGGATCCCTGTGAGAAGCCGAACGGCTCTGGTCATCCGGCGCCAGCGGTGGCGACGGTCTTGCGGCAGCGTTCTTCAGCGGAGCAGCGTCGAGTTCTGAGGTGATCTGGACCGGCGCCGATCCGGCGTCGCGAGAGGCGACGATCCAGATCAGGAAGCCGAGAAGCGCGAGTGCAGCGCCGACGGGGCCGGTGGAGGTCCAGCCCAGCCCCTCGCGAATGGCAAGGCCGCCGAGGAACGGGCCGAGCGCGTTGGCGGTGTTGAACGCCGAATGGTTCAGCGCGGCGGCGAGCGCCTGCGCGTCGCCCGCGACGTCCATCAGCCGGGTCTGGAGGATGGCGCCGAGCGAGACGCCGGCGCCGATCGCGAAGATATCGATCGCCAGCAGCCAGGGATTGCCGGCTGCAAGCGGGAAGACCAGCAGCGCGACCGCCGAGAACAAGAGAATGACGCCCGCCGTCGGCATCAAGGCGCGGTCAGCGAAGCGCGGCACGAACAGATTGCCGAGCGTGGCGCCGACGCCGAACACGGCGAGAAAGAACGGAATCACCGCGGGGCTGACCTTGGTGACCTCGATCAATGTCGTTGCGAGGTAGGTGTAGACGGCGAACATGCCACCGAAGCCGATGGCGCCGATCGCCAGCGTGATCCAGACGCGGCCGCTTCTGAGGGCGCCGAGCTCTCGCAGCGGGTCCGACCTGCCGGCCCGGTCGCGCGGAGCGAACAGGGCGCAAAGCAGGACCGTGAGCAGGGCCAGCAGCGACACGAGGCCGAAGCTGGCGCGCCAGCCGACCGTCTGGCCGACCAGGTTGGCCAAGGGCACGCCGATGATCGTGGCGCCAGTCAGGCCGAGCATCACCTGGCCGATCGCCCGCGAGCGGCGATGTTGAGGAACGAGCGAGGCTGCGACCAGCGCGGCGATGCCGAAATAGGCGCCATGCGGCAGCCCTGCGAGAAAACGGGCCGCGATCATCCAGCCAAACCCCGGCGCAAGCGCGGTGAGCGCATTGCCGAGCGCGAACACGGCCATCAGGACCAGGAGCTGCGTACGCCGGGCGAAGCGCGCACCAAGCACGGCGATCAGCGGTGCGCCCAGCACCACGCCGAGCGCGTAGGCACTGATCGCGTGTCCCGCGGTCGGCTCGTCGACCCGAAGATCGGCGGCGAAGAACGGCAGCAGGCTCATCGATGCGAATTCGGTGGTTCCGATCGCAAAGCCGCCCATCGCGAGCGAGAACAGGACGATGGCGAGGTGAGGGGGCGCGGAGGCCGCGGTCGCGTGGGGCGAGGTCGCTTGAGGCGATATCGACATGTGTCCTGCATTGGTGGCGTCAACGGGAACCAGCCCAGCGAACGTCGCCACCCCTGCAAGATTTGTCTGTCGTACTTAAACCGAGAGCGGTCTGCGTCAACACCGGAGACGCGATGCAAGGCTGGCCGCATATCAGTGTCCCGATTTGGGTGTGCCACCGCTCGCGCGCATACGGTCATCAGGCACGCAGGTCACGTCGTTGTGCGGGAACAGGAGGCTGAGAGGATTTGCGTATCCTTGCCGGGATGCCCCGATGACTGAACCCGCGACGTCAAGCTACGCCAGCCATAGCGCGCTCACCGATCCCGGTCCTTACGCCGCGTTGATCAGCGACCTGCCGCCGGATGCTGCAATCGTGTGCCGCGCCCTGCACGGCCTGCTGATCCACGAAGCATGGATCGAGAGGCAAGGATTGAACCCCGCGACCTTCGCCGGTCAAAGCCGTGACACGTTGCCTGTGGCCCGGCGCCTGGAGCAACTTCTGACGATCGACCAGAGGCCGCTGACCGTCGCCCGATCGGGCGAGGCGAGAGTTTTGAGCACGTGCCGGGACTTTTCATTGATGCTGTGTGGTGTTCTGCGCCATCACGGCGTGCCGGCCCGCGTCCGCTGCGGTTTCGGCAGGTACTTCGCCGGGAATCCCTACGACGATCATTGGGTGTGCGAATATTGGGCTCGGGATGAGCAACGCTGGGTCCTCGTCGATGCTCAACTCGACGAATTGCACCACGATGTCCTCAAATTCGATTTCGAGCCGATCGATGTGCCTCGTACGGAGTTCATCACCGGCATCGAGGCATGGAAGCTATGCCGCACCGGCGCCATCGATCCTGCGCAGCTTGGCCACGGAACGACGACCGGTCTGTTCTTTGCGCGCGTCAACCTCGCGCGCGATCTGCTCGCGCTCGCCGGGATCGAGACCTCGGCATGGGATAATTGGCGCGCCGCGCGCGAACCACATCGCGCGTTGGATGATGCAGCTCTGTCGCAATGTGACGGCATCGCGCAGCGCGGTGAGGCGGGCGCGATCGAGATCGCGCCGTCACTAGGTGCGCCGCCCTGGCAATAGATCGTTCGTTCGTGCCCTAATTGGCGCGGCTCGACTTCCGAGGGCTCCTCGGCCGCTCCTGCGGGAAATACGGGTTCACGACGCATGTCGCAGAGCGGCCGACGGCGAGATATCTGCACTGCTGGAGCGAGGTGTAGCGGCAGTCGAAATAGCCCACCTGGCCGTAGATCTGCATGCAGACGGGATGGCTGGGATCATAGGTCTGCGCACGCGCCGGCGCGCTGACGAGCAGCGTGCCGGACGCAACCAGTGCGAGGCAAGCGCGGCGCATCTCAGCGCGGCCAGGAAGAAACCGGCGCAAACGTGCGCGGACGATTTTGATACGCGTAGGGATCATCGCTTTGCCCTCCGAAATACGGGTTCGCGATACAGGTCAGCGCGCGGCCCGATGCGCTCGCCTGACACTGCGCGTAGGTGTCGAACCTGCAATTGCTCAGCCCCGGCCATTCATCGCCGGTCAGGCAGAACGCATGACTGGTTCCGAACGCGCGCGCCGGTGTGCTCGCGATGAACGCAAGCGTGAATGTGGCGATTGCGAGCGAAAATGTGGCGACAATGGGGAGGGCAGACAATGCACGCATCTCGAATCTCCAATCACGCGAATGTGCGCGCGACGATGTTACGCGCGTACGCAGTGTATCTCGTGTAGTCGACATTGAAATTGCTGAAAACTCTTGTTTCAAAGGGTTTCCAGCGCGCGCCGATAAATCTTCATTAATGAAGCGCGGCCCTTTGGAGCGAACTGTTGCGTCGCGGTTACAGCAATTCCGCCGATCACTGTTATGACCATGCCCACGGCCCGGGGGCCTACTGAAGAAAACTGGAACGGGATTCAAATGAAGAAGAATTTGTTGCTGGCCGCTGTGAGCCTCGTCGCACTGAGCGCGGCTGCACCGGCGGTGGCTGCTGATCTCGCGGCTCGGCCGTACACCAAGGCGCCTGCGATGGTCGCCGCGATCTACGACTGGAGCGGCTTCTACATCGGCATCAACGGCGGCGGCGGTTCGGCGCACTCGACCTGGGATCTGGTCGGCGGTGGCCGTGAAGGTTCGCACGATGCGACCGGCGGCACGGTCGGTGGCCAGATCGGCTATCGCTGGCAGTCCGGCCAGTGGGTGTTCGGCGTGGAAGGCCAGGGCAACTGGGCCGACTTCTCGGGCGACAACGTCAGCGCGCTGTTCGCGACTCGCAACCGTTCGAAGATCGACTCGTTCGGTCTGATCACCGGTCAGGTCGGCTATGCCTGGAACAACGTGCTCATCTACGTCAAGGGCGGTGCGGCTGTGGCCGGCACCAAGTACGAAGTCTTCAGCACGGCCTCGGGCGCGCTGCTGTCGTCGAACGACCAGACCCGTTGGGGTGGCACGGTGGGTGCCGGCCTCGAGTACGGTTTCGCCCCGAACTGGTCGGTTGGCGTCGAGTACAACCACATCTTCCTGCAGGACAAGGACGTCACCTTCGCGGGTCTCGCGGGTACCGACCGCATCCGTCAGGACGTCGACATGGGCCTCGTCCGCCTGAACTACAAGTTCGGTGGCCCGATCATCGGCCGCTACTGATACCAATCGCTCATCTTCGAGCGGTTGTCGAAAGCCCCGGCCATCGGCCGGGGCTTTTTTGTTGTTTGAAGTCAGCGAGTTAACCATTCCTTTTTGGGACGGTTCAGACGGCTTGACTCTTGAGAACGAAATGAGAACAATGTTCTTCATACGTTCCAGCAAGGGAGCAGGCCATGTTCAGGATTTTCGTGGAAGAAGCCGCCGCACTGGCATCGATCACCCTGTTCGTCGGGATGATCGCAATCTGGGCGCAGGTGATTCCGCAGCTCTAGGGCCAGGGTTTGGACAACCGTTGCCGGGAACTCCTCGGCGCGCCTGGGGAAAAGCGGGACGACGCGGCCGATCGGCCGCTCTGGCGTGGACTCTGCGGCGGCGACGCCCCACCATTGGGCGGCGAGTCGGCAAAGGCGGCTGGGAGGTGGGTGCAGGATACGCCATGATCCCCTCAGCATCCCCTTGGGGCCGGCGACCGTTCCATCCCATCTGCAAGAGGCCGTCACGCGACCATGCCGAGCGCCGGATTTGTCCACCTTCACGTTCACTCGGCCTATTCGCTGCTCAAGGGCTCGATCAAGATCGGCAAGCTCGCCGAGCTCGCCAAGAAGGACCATCAGCCGGCCCTGGCGCTGACCGACACCGACAATCTGTTCGGTGCGCTGGAGTTCTCCGACAAGATGGCGGGCTCCGGCATCCAGCCGATCGTCGGCTGCGAGCTCGCGATCGATTTCGGCGACCAGGATCCGACCGCGCGCAACGCCATTGGACCCTCGCGCGTGGTGCTGCTGGCGGCGCAGGAGCGCGGCTATCGCAGCCTGATGCGGCTGAATTCGCGGGCGTTCCTGGAGACGCCCGACAGCCATGCCCCGTTCATCAAGTTCGACTGGTTCGACGGCGAGACCGAGGGGCTGATTGCGCTCACCGGCGGCCCTGACGGGCCGATCTCGCTGGCGCTTGCCGGCGGTATGGCCGAACTCGCGGCGACGCGCTGCGAGCGTCTCGCCGGCCTGTTCGGCGACCGGCTCTACATCGAGTTGCAGCGCCACAACATCGACAAGGAGCGGCGCGTCGAAAGCGGCCTGATCGACATCGCCTATGCCAAGGGCCTGCCGCTGGTCGCGACCAACGAGCCGTATTTCGCCGCGACCGACGATTACGAGGCGCACGATGCGCTTTTGTGTATCGCCGGCGGCCGGCTGATCGCCGAGAGCGATCGCGTGCAGCTCACGCCGGATCACCGTTTCAAGACCCGCGCCGAGATGGCGGTGCTGTTCGCCGACATTCCGGAGGCGCTGGCCTCGACGGTCGAGATCGCCGAGCGCTGCTCGTTCCGCCCGATGACGCGCAAGCCGATCCTGCCGTTCTTCACGGTCGGCGCCGCCGCAAGCTCCGATGCCGCTGCGGTCGAGGCCGCCGAGTTGAAGCGTCAGGCGGAGGAGGGGCTCGCCAACCGCCTGCGCGTGCACGGCCTGTCGCAGGGCACCACGGAAGAGGACTACAGCAAGCGCCTGGCGTTCGAGCTCGACGTCATCATGCGCATGAAGTACGCGGGCTACTTCCTGATCGTGTCCGACTTCATCAAATGGGCGAAGTCGCAAGGCATTCCGGTCGGACCGGGCCGCGGCTCCGGCGCAGGCTCGCTGGTCGCGTGGGCGCTGACCATCACCGATCTCGATCCGATCAAGTTCGGCCTGCTGTTCGAGCGCTTCCTCAATCCGGAACGCGTCTCGATGCCGGACTTCGACATCGACTTCTGCCAGGACCGCCGCGGCGAGGTGATCCAGTACGTGCAGCAGCGCTACGGCCGCGACCAGGTCGCGCAGATCATCACATTCGGTACGCTGCAGGCGCGCGGCGTGCTGCGCGACGTCGGCCGCGTGCTGCAAATGCCTTACGGCCAGGTCGACAAGCTGACGAAACTGGTGCCGCAGAATCCGGCCGCGCCGGTGACGCTGGCCGCCGCGATCGAGAGCGAGCCGAAGCTCCAGGCGTTCCGCGACGAGGATCCGGTGGTGGCGCGCGCCTTCGACATCGCCCAGCGTCTCGAAGGCCTGACGCGCCACGCCTCGACGCATGCCGCCGGCATCGTGATCGGCGATCGCCCCCTGAGCGAGCTCGTGCCGCTCTACCGCGATCCCAAATCCGACATGCCGGTGACCCAGTTCAACATGAAATGGGTCGAGCCGGCGGGCCTCGTCAAGTTCGACTTCCTCGGCCTGAAGACGCTGACCGTGCTCGACGTCGCGTGCAAGCTGCTCAAGCCGCGCGACATCCATGTCGATCTCGCGACGCTGCCGATCGACGATGCCGAAAGCTACCAGATGCTGGCGCGCGGCGAGGTGGTCGGCGTGTTCCAGGTTGAAAGCCAGGGCATGCGGCGCGCGTTGGTCGACATGCGGCCCGACCGTTTCGAGGACATCATCGCGCTGGTGGCGCTCTACCGCCCCGGCCCGATGGCGAACATCCCGACCTATTGCTCGCGCAAGCACGGCGACGAGGAGCCGGAATATCTGCATCCCGTGCTGGAGCCGATCCTGAAGGAGACCTTCGGCGTCATCATCTACCAGGAACAGGTGATGCAGATCGCGCAGGTGATGTCGGGCTATTCGCTCGGCGACGCCGACCTGCTGCGCCGCGCCATGGGCAAGAAGATCCGCGCCGAGATGGACAAGCAGCGCGACATCTTCGTCGCCGGCGCGGTGAAGAACGGCGTGCCGAAGGGGCAGGCCGAGACCATCTTCGAGCTGCTGGCGAAGTTCGCCGACTACGGCTTCAACAAGAGCCACGCGGCGGCTTACGCGCTGGTGTCCTACCACACCGCCTACATGAAGGCGCATTATCCGGTGGAGTTCATCGCAGCGTCGATGACGCTCGATCTCAACAACACCGACAAGCTCTCCGAATTCCGCTCCGAGGCGCAGCGCCTCGGCATCAAGGTCGAGCCGCCGAACATCAACCGGTCGGGTGCGACCTTCGAGGTCGGAGAGAAGACCATCTACTACGCGCTCGCCGCGCTCAAGGGCGTCGGCATCCAGGCGATCGACCAGATCATCGAGGAGCGCACCAAGAACGGGCTGTTCACCTCGCTCGCCGACTTCGCCGCGCGGGTCAATCCGCGTGCGATCAACAAGCGCATCATCGAGAGTCTCGCCGCCGCCGGCGCCTTCGACACGCTGGAGCCGAACCGCGCGCGCGTCTTCGCCGGCGCGGACGCGATCCTCGCCGCCTGCCAGCGCGCGCATGAGGCCGCGACCATCGGCCAGAACGACATGTTCGGCATGTCGGCGGACGCGCCGACCATCATGCTGCCGCAGATCGAGGCGTGGCTGCCGGCCGAGCGGCTGCGCCGCGAATACGACGCGATCGGCTTCTTCCTGTCCGGCCATCCGCTCGACGATTACGCCACCGTGCTGAAGCGCCTGCGGGTGCAGAGCTGGGCGGAATTCTCGCGCGCGGTGAAGACCGGCGCCACCGCCGGCAAGGTCGCGGCCACCGTGGTCTCGCGCATGGAGCGGCGCACCAAGACCGGCAACAAGATGGGCATCATGGGGCTCTCCGATCCCACGGGCCACTTCGAGGCGGTCCTGTTCTCGGAAGGCCTTGCGCAATATCGCGACGTGCTCGAGCCGGGGGCGGCCGTGCTGCTCCAGCTTGGCGCCGAGCTCCAGGGCGAGGACGTGCGCGCCCGCGTGCTGCATGCCGAGCCGCTCGACGATGCCGCGGCCAAGACGCAGAAGGGCCTGCGCATCTTCCTGCGTGACACCAAGGCGCTGGAATCGATCGCCAAGCGTCTCGCCGGCCCCGAGATGGCGTCCTCGAACGGCGCCGCGCCAAAGGTCGGCAGCCCGGGGATTGCGCCGCGCTCCAACGGCGACGGCGAGGTCTCGCTGGTGATGATGCTCGACCTTGAGACCGAGGTGGAGATGAAGCTGCCCGGCCGCTTCAAGGTCTCGCCGCAGATCGCCGGCGCGATCAAGGCGGTCGCGGGCGTGGTGGACGTGCAGCAGCTCTGACGTTGCACGCGCCGCCGCAAACCAAAGCTTAACTATCAAGTTCACACCTGGTTTCGAAGTCTGCCGCGCGCAGCTATCAGTTGTTTCCCGGCGCGAGACCAAGGAAGAAGAATCATGTGTGACAAATGCTCCGAAAATCTGCATCAATCGGTTGCTCCCTCCCGACGCTCGATGATGCTTTTCGCCGCCTCCGCGCTCGGGGTGGCAGCGTTTGGCGGGCCCGCGGTGGCCAAGGAGGCGAAAGCGCCGCCGAAACCTCAGAACGTGCTGTCGCCCGATGCGGCGCTCAAACGGCTGATGGACGGCAATTCGCGCTACGTATCGGGTGTGTCGCGCCGTCACGACTTCGCGCACGAGCGCGAGGCATTGGTCGGCGGTCAGAATCCCTACGCTGCCGTTCTGAGCTGCGCCGATTCGCGGATCGCGCCTGAATATGCCTTCGACAGCGGACGCGGAGACCTGTTCGTGTGCCGCGTCGCCGGAAATTTTGCCGGCGATGAGACCGTTGCGAGCATGGAGTACACCGTCGCCGTGCTCGGCACGCCCCTGATCCTGGTGCTCGGCCACGACAATTGCGGCGCCGTCGACGCGACGATCAAGTCGCTCAAGGACGACAAGCCGCTGCCGGGACATATCCCCTCGCTGGTCTCCGCGATCGCACCGGCGGTGAAGACCGCTGCTCAGCAGAGCGGGAATGCGCTCGACAATGCCATCCGTCAGAACGTCATCGACAACGTGGCCAAGCTGAAATCGGCTGCGCCGATCCTCAATGCGGCAGTCGAGCAGGGCAAGCTCAAGGTGGTCGGCGGCATCTATCGGCTGAGCACAGGGACCGTCGAATTGCTGGCCCAGGGCTGAGGTTGGTGGCGCGTCTTTCCGGCGGCTTGTCCGCGCGATCCACGCACGGTCGTCGGATGTTGTTGCAACCCTGCGCTGATTTTGGCTAGCATACACCCGGGGAATGGACTGGGGTGTGCGATGCTGCGATGGGGCGCGTTGGTGGTGACCGCTGGCGTCATGTTGGCGGGGTGCGTGAGCGATCAGGTCGGAACGGACTTCGCATCCGTGTCAAAGAAGATCGGACCTCCGCGCGCGGGGCAGTCGCGCGTGGTGTTCCTGCAGGACAAGCGCAACGGCCTCAGCATGGCGTTTTGCGCCTGCGAGGTGAAGCTCGACGGTGCGCCGATGGGTAAGGTGCTCGCCGGCAAATATGCCTACGCCGATCGTCCGGCCGGCCGTCACGACGTGCTGGTGACCGAGCTGATGTTTCCCGGCGACACCAAGCGCGAGATCGTGATGGAATCCGGCCGAACGCACTTCTACCTCATCAAGAGCAGTGCCAGGCACGATGCCGCCACGGGCGGGGCGGTGCTTGGCGGGCTGGCCGGGCTTGCGGTGGTTTCCGTCGCGACGGCTGGCGAGGCCAATCCCGGGCCCGCCGAGCTCGTTGCGCTGGATGAGGCGACCGCGCGAACGAAGCTCGCTGAATTGCAGGCCGTCGAGTAAGATGCGCGGCACGATTGCCGCTGCATCAACGACGGCGGCTCGATGGGCAGGAGCACGGCATGTGCGAGAATTGCGGCAGTGTTCGCGGCGTCCACATCCGCCCTTCGCGGAGATCGCTCATCCACTTCACTGTCTCCGCGATCGGCCTGGCCTTCGCCGGCACAGCCTTCGCCAAGGAGGCCAAGGCGCCGCCCAAGCCGCAAAACGTGCTGGCGCCGGATGCGGCGTTGAAGCGGCTGATGGAGGGCAATGCGCGTTATGTCGAAGGCGTGTCGCGGCGGCACGATTTCAAGCATGAGCGCGAGGCGCTGGCCGGCGGCCAGAACCCGTTCGCGGCCGTGCTGAGCTGCGCCGACTCGCGCATCGCGCCTGAATACGCCTTCGACACCGGCCGCGGCGATCTGTTCGTCTGCCGCGTCGCCGGAAATTTTGCCGGCACCGAGACCATCGCCAGCATGGAATATGCCGTTGCCGTGCTCGGCGCGCCGCTGATCCTCGTGCTCGGCCATGACAGCTGCGGCGCGGTCGATGCGACGCTGAAGGCGATCAAGGACAACACCTCGCCGCCCGGCCACATCCCCTCGCTGATCGATGCGATCGCGCCCGCCGCCAAGGCTGCGATGCAGCAGGGCGGGGACGTGCTCGACAAGGCGACCCGGCAGAACGTGATCGACAACGTCGCCAAGCTGAAGTCGGCCGCACCGATCCTCAATGCGGCCGTGGAGCAGGGCAAGCTGAAGGTGATGGGTGGCATCTATCGGCTCACGACGGGAACGGTCGATCTGATCGCACAAGGCTGATCGCGCTAGGCTGAGCAAGCAGGACCGATCGCGCAAGGCTGAGCAAGACTGCCGCAACGCGGTTGCCGGGCGGTCGAGAAGCTGACGTGGGCCTGACGACAGGCGCCTGGACGACAGGCGCCTTTCGGCGGCGGCCTGCGTCATGCCGCCGCCTCAATCCGGGCCTTTCGTTCAAGTGCCATTCAGCCAGCCGCGCGTCTGATGCGTGTTGGCAGCTCAACAACAAAGCGGGCAAGCAAGCCATGCGTGGGACCCACAAGGCCTTCCTCTGTTTCCTCTTGCCGATCTTGTTCCTTGCCGCGGGGGCGCTGGAGCCGGCGCGCGCGCAGCAGCAGGAAAAGCGAATCGCGCTCGTGGTCGGCAACGGCGCCTATGCCAAGTCGCCGCTGGCGACGACCGCGAACGATGCCGGCCTGATCGCGCAGACGCTGCAGGCGGCGGGCTTCGACGTCGTCGGCGCGCGCGATCTCGACGGCGACACGCTGCGCAAGAGCTTTCGCGATTTCATCCAGAAGGCGCAGGCCTCCGGCCCCGGCACCGTCGCGATGGTCTATCTCGCCGGCTACGGCGTGCAGCTTGCCGGCGAGAACTATTTCATCCCGGTCGATTCCAACATCACCCGCGACACCGACATCCCGACCGAGGCCCTGCGCATCAGCGACTATGCGCGCCAGCTTGCGGCGATTCCGCTCAAGGCCAACATCGTGGTGCTCGACGCGGCGCGGGCGCAGCCCTTCATCGAGGGCGGCCAGCCGATCGCGAGCGGGCTGGCGCTGGTCGAGCCCGATCAGAACATGCTGATCGCCTTCAACGCCGCGCCCGGCACGGTGGCGCCGGAGGAGCCGGGGCCCTACGGCATCTATGCGCAGTCGCTGGCGGAGATGATCCGCACCGGCGGCCTGCCGCTGCCTGACGTGTTCGATCGCGTCCGCCTGCGCGTCAACGAGGCCTCCAAGGGCGCGCAGGTGCCCTGGAACGAGCAGAAGATATCGGCGCCATTCTCATTCTTCGATCGCGGGCCCGACGCGCCGCCGCCGGAGGCCTCGGCCGCCCAGGTCGCCGCGATCCGCAACAAGCCGATCCGCGATCTCGGTGTGCAAGACGCCTACGCCGCCGCGCTGGAGCGCGACACGCTGCCGGCCTATGAGGAATTTCTCGCGGCCTATCCGAACGATCCGATGTCCAAGCGCGTGATGGCGATCGTTGCGGCGCGCCGCGAGGCGATCACCTGGCGGCGGACTTATCGCACCGACACGCCGGAAGCCTATTGGTCGTATCTGCGCCGCTATCCGCGCGGGCCGCATGCAGGCGATGCGCGCCGTCGCCTCGCGATCCTCACCGCGCCGGCCGAGCCGCCGCCGAGCTTCGCGATGATCGATTATGACGTGCCGCCGCCGCCGCCGGAGGAGGTGGTCTATGTCGACCGCCCCGTGCTGTACTTCAGCGATCCCGATTTTGGCTTCGCGCCGCCACCACCGCCGCCGGTCTATTATCTGCCGCCGCCGCCGCCGGATTTCGTCGTGCTCGAGCCGCCGCTGCCCGTGGTCGGCCTGTTCGTGTTGCCGCAGCCGATGTTCGTGCCGATCCCGGTGTTCGTCAGGCCGCCGATCTATGTCGCGCCGCCGCCGAACAACATCATCTTCAACAACATCCATAACACCACGGTCATCAACACCGTGATCAACCGGCCTCCCGCCCCGCCGCCGGCGGGTGCGGGAGGAGGAGGGACCGGGCCTGGCAATCTGACGCCGGCGATTGCCGGCCGCGCCAACCCGGTAGCACCGATGTTGCCGCAAGCCGCTACGCAGCGCGCGGCTCTGATCCAGCAGGGCAAGGCGCCGATGCCGCTGAGCGCGACGGTCCAGCCGACGGCGAGGCCCGGGATACCTCCCGGGACGCCGGCCAATGTCGCGCCAAATGCGCGACCAAGCGTGCTGCCGGGTGCCTTGCCAGGTACCGCGCCGAACGCCCCAGGTACGGCGCCGAACGTCGCGCCGCAGACCAGGTTGCCTGCCGCCAACACGCTGCCGGTTCCGGGCTCCCATGGTGGGCCGCCGGCGCCGCCGACAGGGGCAGGGACTCTGCCGGGCGGAAAGCCCTTGCCGTCGACGGCAACTGCACCCGGCACGACCCTGCCGACGCATCCGGGGGCGCCGACCACGGCTGCGCCCGGCACAACGCCGGCCCATCTTGGTGCGCCAACGGCCGCCGCTCCGACCACCGGTGCGCCCACCACGACAAATCCGGCCGTTGTGCCCGGCCAACCGCCCAGGCCCCCGGTCGCGCAGACCCCGCCCGGGGCCGGGCCTGCCGACCGTGCCAAGTCCGCAACCCGAGAGCCGGCCGGCCCGCCGCCTGCTGCCGCGGGAAAACCGGTCGTGCCGCCTCCGTCAGCCGTGCACGAGCCGATCAGGCCGCAGGCTCACCCGGCGGCCCCGCCGCAGGCGGCCAGGCCAGCAGCACCGCCCCCGCGGCCCCAGGCCGTGGCGCGGCCCACGCCGCCACCTCCGCCGCGCGTGTCGGCGCCGCCGCCACGGATGGCTGCACCTCCGCCGCCACGCCCCGCTCCGCCGGTGGCAGTGGCGCGTCCGGCGCCCCCGCCAATGGCTCGGCCCGCGCCGCCCCCGCCAGTAGCCCGGCCGGCGCCCCCGCCGCCGCCTCGGGTGGCCGTTGCACCTCCGCCGCGTCCGGCGGCACCTCCGCCCCGCCCAGCGGCCCCGCCGCCGGCGGCCAAGAAGTGCCCGCCGAACCAGCCCAAGTGCTAGGCAAGCGCTAGTCCAGCGCCAGGGCGTGGCGCGGTCTTTACGGAAGGGGGGCCATTCGCGGGCGAAACCGCCCGCGAATGGCCCTTATTTCCTTGCTTCTGGCCGAAATCGCGCTATATAGCGCGCCATCTCACACGGAAGCATGGCTCACAAGGCCGTCCGGTGGCAGCCGGGGCGCAACGCTCCGTTTTGCTCACACGCTTCCGGAGGAACCAACCGGAGAATTATAACGATGGCGCTACCCGACTTCACCATGCGTCAGCTTTTGGAAGCTGGCGTGCACTTTGGTCACCAGTCTCACCGCTGGAATCCGAAAATGGCACCGTTCATTTTCGGCACCCGTAACAACATCCACATCGTCGACCTCGCCCAGACCGTGCCGATGCTGCACCACGCCCTCCAGGCCGTCAGCGACACGGTTGCCAAGGGCGGCCGCATCCTGTTCGTCGGCACCAAGCGCCAGGCACAGGACGGCGTTGCGGACGCGGCCAAGCGCTGCGCGCAGTATTTCGTCAACTCGCGCTGGCTCGGCGGCACGCTGACCAACTGGAAGACGATCTCGGCTTCGATCAAGCGCCTGCGTCACCTCGACGACGTGCTCTCGGGCGGCGAAGCCAATTCGTACACGAAGAAGGAGCGCCTGACGCTTCAGCGCGAGCGCGACAAGCTCGACCGCTCGCTCGGCGGCATCAAGGACATGGGCGGTCTGCCCGACCTGATCTTCGTGATCGACACCAACAAGGAAGACATCGCGATCCAGGAGGCCCAGCGCCTCAACATCCCGGTCGCCGCGATCGTCGATACCAATTCGGACCCCAAGGGCATCACCTACGTGGTGCCGGGCAATGACGACGCCGGCCGCGCGATCTCGCTCTATTGCGACCTGATCGCGCGTGCGGCGATCGACGGCATCTCGCGCGCCCAGGGCGATTCGGGCATCGACATCGGTGCTTCGGCCCGTCCGCTCGCCGAAGAGCTGCCGGCGGCCTCCTCGAGCGGCTTCCAGGGCCTTGCAGGTCCCCGCGGCACCGCCGACGACCTCAAGAAGCTCCCGGGCGTGTCGGGCGCGATCGAGAAGAAGTTCAACGACCTCGGAATCTTCCACTTCTGGCAGCTCGCCGAGCTCGATCACGACACCGCGCACACGATCGGCGAAGAAGTCGGTCTGCCGAGCCGTGCGGATGCCTGGGTGGCCAAGGCCAAGGCGCTGACCGCGGAAGCGGAATAGTCAAAAAGAGCGATGGGTTGGCCGGATAGACTCCGGCCACCATTTCAGTTGACGCGAATTCCTGAGATGGACCGCGGCGGGGCAATTTGATGCCACGCCGCGGCAAACCGGCAGGCACAAAGGATATTCAACGATGGCAACGATCACAGCTGCGATGGTCAAGGACCTGCGCGAGTCGACCGGCGCGGGCATGATGGACTGCAAGGCCGCACTGACCGAAAACGACGGCAACATGGAAGCGGCGCAGGATTGGCTGCGCAAGAAGGGCCTGTCGAAGGCCGCCAAGAAGTCGGGCCGCGTCGCGGCCGAGGGCCTCATCGGCGCGCTCACCAAGGGCACCAAGGGCGTCGTGGTCGAGGTCAACTCCGAGACCGACTTCGTTGCGCGCAACGGCCAGTTCCAGGGCCTGGTCAAGATGATCGCCCAGGTTGCGTTCGACGTCGGCGCCGATGTCGAGAAGATCAAGGCCGCCAAGGTCGGCGACGTCACGATCGAAACCGCGATCAATGACGCGATCGCGACCATCGGCGAGAACATGACGCTGCGCCGCGCAGCTTCGCTCGAAGTGAGCCAGGGCGTGGTGTCGCACTACGTCCACGGTGCGGTCATCGACGGTGCCGGCAAGATGGGCGTGATCGTGGCGCTGGAATCGCCGGGTAAGGCCGACGAGCTTGCCGCGCTCGGCCGCCAGATCGCGATGCATGTCGCCGCCGCCAACCCGCTGGCGCTCGATCCGTCCGGCCTCGATCCGGCGGTCGTCAAGCGCGAGAAGGACGTGCTCGCCGACAAATATCGCCAGCAGGGCAAGCCGGAGAACGTGATCGAGAAGATCGTCGAGTCCGGCCTCAAGACCTACTACAAGGAAGTCTGTCTGCTCGAGCAGGCCTTCATCCACGACACCGGCAAGTCGGTGGCGCAGGCGGTGAAGGAAGCCGAAGGCAAGGTCGGTGGCGCTGTGAAGATTGCGGGCTTTGTGCGCTATGCTCTCGGTGAGGGAATCGAGAAGCAGGAAAGCGACTTCGCAGCCGAGGTCGCTGCGGCCAGCGGCAAGAAGTAAGCGCCGGAACGTTCCTTCCGGCGTGCCGCCGGAAGCGGCGGCCGGACAAGGAAAAGTGCTCATGACTGATCCGGTCTATCGTCGCGTCGTGATCAAGCTGTCCGGCGAATATCTCGCGGGACAGCAGGGGTTTGGCATCGATCAGCCGACCGTCGATCGGGTTGCGGACGATCTGATCGCCGCCCGCCATCTCGGCACCGAGGTTGCGGTCGTGATCGGCGGCGGCAATATCGTGCGCGGCGTCGAGGTGTCCTCGCGCGGCGTCTCGCGCCCGACCGGCGACACCATGGGCATGCTCGCCACCATGATGAACTGCCTCGCGCTGGAAGCGGCGATCGAGCGCAAGGGCACGCCGGCGCGCACGCTGTCGGCCTTCGTCATGCCCGAGATTTCCGAGCTGTTCACCCGGACTGCGGCGCACAAATACCTCGCCGAGGGCCGGATCGTGCTGCTCGGCGGCGGAACCGGCAATCCGTTCTTCACCACCGATACGACCGCGGTGCTGCGCGCCGCCGAGATCGGCGCACAGGCGGTCCTGAAGGCGACCAATGTCGACGGGGTCTACTCGGCCGACCCGAAGAAGGATCCGACCGCCACGCGGTTCGACCGGCTGACGCATTCGCAGGCGATCGAGGGCGGCTACAAGGTGATGGATGCGACCGCCTTCGCGCTTGCCCGCGAGACGTCGCTGCCTATCATCGTGTTCTCGATCGCGGAGCCGGGGTCGATCGGTGCGATTCTGCGTGGCATCGGCCACGGTACCATCGTCGCCGGCTGACGGCTCATCTGGCGCGCCCTGAAGGGAGGGGCGCGGTGAGGTCGCCGGGATTTTGAAGGAGAAACGTGATGCCCACGGGAAATTTCGACCTCAACGAAGTAAAGCGCCGCATGCAAGGCGCCGTCCAGTCCCTCAAGCACGAGCTTGGCGGCTTGCGCACCGGCCGCGCCTCTGCCTCGATGCTCGATCCGGTGCAGGTCGAGGCCTATGGCAGCCACATGCCGCTGAACCAGCTCGCCACCGTCAGCGTGCCCGAGCCGCGCCTGATCTCGGTGCAGGTCTGGGACAAGTCGATGGTCAAGGCGGTGGAGAAGGCGATCGTCGATTCCAATCTCGGCCTGTCGCCTGCGACCGAGGGCCAGGTGCTGCGCCTGCGCATCCCCGAGCTCAACGAGGAGCGGCGCAAGGAGCTCGTCAAGGTCGCGCACAAATACGCGGAGGCCGCCAAGGTCGCCGCGCGTCACGTCCGCCGCGACGGCCTCGACGTTCTGAAGAAGCTCGAGAAGAATCACGAGATGTCGGAGGACGATCAGAAGCGTCATGCCGACGAGGTCCAGAAGGTGACCGACGGCACGATCGCCGAGATCGACCAGCTGCTGGCCGCCAAGGAAAAAGAAATCCTCACCGTCTGAGGCTGCCGTCATGTCCAACGCCGCCGCGCCCGCAACGGAAGGACCCGACCGGTCCGACGCGCCTGCGCATGTCGCCATCATCATGGATGGCAACGGGCGTTGGGCCGCCGCGCGCGGTTTGCCGCGGGCCGAAGGTCATCGCCGCGGCGTGGAGGCCTTGCGCCGCGTGGTGCGCGCCTCGCACGAGCTCGGCATCCGCTATCTCACCATCTTCTCGTTCTCGTCGGAGAACTGGTCGCGTCCGGCGAGCGAGATCGGCGATCTGTTCGGCCTGCTCAGGCGGTTCATCCGCAACGATCTCGCGAGCCTGCATCGCGACGGCGTCAAGGTCCGCATCATCGGCGAGCGCGACGGGCTCGAGAGCGACATCTGCGCGCTGCTCAACGAGGCCGAGGAGCTGACGCGCGACAACACGCGGCTGACGCTCGTCGTCGCCTTCAACTACGGCTCGCGGCAGGAGATCGCGAAAGCGGCACAGAAGCTCGCGCGCGAGGTCGCGGAGGGCAGGCGGGATCCTGCCACGATCGACGCCGAGACGCTTGGCGCGCATCTCGATGCGCCCGACATTCCCGATCCCGATCTCATCATCCGCACCAGCGGCGAGCAGCGCCTGTCCAACTTCCTGATGTGGCAGGCGGCCTATAGCGAGCTCGTGTTCGTGCCGATCCACTGGCCCGATTTCGACAAGGCGGCGCTGGAAGGCGCGATCGCCGAATTCGCCAGGCGCGAGCGCCGTTTCGGCGGCCTGGTCGCGAAAACCGCCTCGTGAGCGAACCCGAGACCGTACCGGCTGGCTCGAAGCCTGCCCCGAGCAATCTCGTGATGCGGGTCCTCGCAGCGCTGGTGCTGGCGCCGCTTGCCATTGCGCTCGCTTATGCCGGCGGCTGGCTGTGGGCGCTCCTCGTCACGCTGGTGTCGATCGGGCTGTTCGCGGAATGGCTGATGGTGGTGGGCGCGGGGTCCGTTGCGCTGACCGCGTGCGGAACGATCGTCCTCGCCATCATGGGCTTTTGCGTCGCCTTCGGCGCGCTCAAGACCGCAATCGTCACCGGCCTCGTTGGCGGGGCCATCGTGACGCTGATCGCGCGAGGCAAGTTCGTCTGGGCGGCCGCCGGATTCGCCTATGCATCGGCGGCGCTGCTGGCCTCGATCCTGGTACGGCAGGATCTCGTGAACGGCTTTGCCGCGCTGATGTTCGTACTGCTCGTGGTGTGGGTGACCGACATTGGCGGCTATTTCGCCGGCCGCGGCATTGGCGGACCGAAGCTGTGGCCGCGCGTGAGCCCGAAGAAGACCTGGGCCGGCGCGCTCGGCGGCTTTGCCGCGAGCCTTGCGGTCGCCGCCGGCTTTGCGGCTTGCGGGCTCGGGAAGGCGGTTCCACTGCTGCTCGTCAGCGCCGTCCTGTCGGTGGTCTCGCAGCTCGGCGATCTCTTCGAATCCGCGGTGAAGCGGCGCTTCGGTGTCAAGGATTCCAGTCACTTAATTCCCGGCCATGGCGGTCTACTGGACCGTCTGGACGGTTTTGTCGCCGCCATCCTGGCGGCATGGATTATCGGCTTTCTCCGCCATGGTGTGCATAGCGCCGGAAGCGGTCTTGTGGTTTGGTGAGGATATGAGCGCGGTCCCATTGCGTAACAATAAGGCTGCGGCGTCTGCCGTCCGCAGCGTCACGGTTCTCGGTGCCACCGGCTCGATCGGCGACAGCACGATGGATCTGCTGCGCGCCTCTCCCGAACGCTACCGTGTCGAGGCGCTGACGGCGAACGGCAATGTCGAAGCGCTGGCGAAGCTCGCGAAGGAGTTTTCGGCGCGCTTCGTGGCGATCGCCGACACCTCCAAGTTCGCCGAGCTCAAGGCTGCACTTGCGGGCACGAGCACCGAATGCGGCGCCGGCGAAAGCGCGGTGATCGAAGCCGGCGCGCGTCCGGCCGATTGGGTGATGGCTGCCGTGAGCGGCGCCGCCGGACTGAAGCCGGCGCTCGCCGCGGTCGATCGCGGCGCGCATGTCGCGCTTGCCAACAAGGAATGCCTCGTCTGCGCCGGCGATTTCTTCATGCAGCGCGCGGCGAAGGCCGGCGCCTGCATCCTGCCAGCCGATTCCGAGCATAATGCGCTGTTCCAGGCGCTCGGCTCCGGTAATCGCGACGAGCTGGTCCGTGTCATCATCACGGCATCCGGCGGTCCGTTCCGGACCTGGAAGCCTGCCGACATCGAGCAGGCGACGCTCGCCCAGGCGCTGAAGCATCCGAACTGGAGCATGGGCCAGAAGATCACGATCGATTCCGCCTCGATGATGAACAAGGGGCTCGAGGTGATCGAGGCCTCCTATCTGTTCGCGCTCTCGCCCGACGAGATCGACGTTCTTGTTCATCCGCAGTCGATCATCCACGGCATGGTCGAGTTCTCCGACCGTTCGGTCGTGGCCCAGCTCGGCTCTCCCGACATGCGCACCCCGATCGCCCACTGCCTCGGCTGGCCCGACCGCATCAAGGGACCGGCGGCCAAGCTCGATCTGGCCAAGATCGGCCAGCTGACCTTCGAGGCGCCCGATTTCGAGCGGTTCCCCGGACTACGGCTGGCTTACGATTCGCTCCGGACCGGGAAGGGGGCGACCACAGTGTACAATGCCGCCAACGAGGTCGCGGTCGCCGCCTTCATCGCCGGCAAGATCCGGTTCGGCGCGATTGCCCGGCTGGTGGAGGCGACGTTGGAGGACTGGATCCGCGGCGGGAACCAGACGCCTCTGACGTCCGCCGACGATGCAATCTCTGTTGACCATGTTGCTCGAAATAGAGCTGCCGCCCTATTGCCTCAAATTGCCTTAAAGGCATCCTAGATGGTTCGGGGCCAGGGCCTTGCGGCGCTGGATGAGGGAATTCGATGATCGACTTTTTTGTCCATAGTTTCAATACGTTGAGCCATGGGCTCCTCGGCTACGCAGTTCCCTTCCTGTTCGTCCTGACCATCGTCGTGTTCTTCCATGAACTCGGCCATTTTCTGGTCGCGCGCTGGGCGGGCGTTCGGGTGTTAACCTTCTCGCTCGGCTTCGGGCCTGAGCTGGTCGGTTTCAACGACCGCCATGGCACCCGCTGGAAGATCTCGGCGATCCCGCTCGGCGGTTACGTCAAGTTCTTCGGCGACGAGAGCGAGGCTTCGACGCCGTCGGCCGAGACGCTCGCGGCCATGACGGCCGAGGAGCGCGCCGGCAGCTTCCACCATAAGAAGGTCGGCCCGCGCGCCGCCATCGTCGCGGCCGGACCGATCGCCAATTTCATTCTGGGCGCGCTGATCTTCGCCGGTATGGCCCTCTACTACGGCAAGCCGAGCACGATCGCGCGCGTCGACGGCGTCGTCGCCGATGGCGCGGCGGCTGCGGCCGGCTTCAAGATCGGGGACATCGTCGTCCAGATCGACGGCAAGCCGATCGAGAGCTTTGCCGACATGCAGCGGATCGTGGCGATGAATGCCGGTTCGGCGCTTGCCTTCCAGGTGAAGCGCGACGGCGCCATCGTGTCGCTGAGCGCGACGCCGGCGCTGCTCGAGCGCAAGGATCCGTTCGGCAACAGCCACCGCCTCGGCGTGCTGGGCGTCGAGCACAAGTCACAGGCTGGTGAGGCCTCGACCGCACCGGTCGGGGTCGGCGAGGCGCTCAAGATCGGGGTCGAGCAGGTCTGGTTCATCATCACCAGTACCTTCAAGTTCCTGGGCTCGCTGTTTGTCGGAAACGGCAATCCCAACGAGGTCAGCGGCGTCCTTGGAATCGCGAAGATGTCGGGGCAGGCGGCCAGCGCCGGGTTCCAGTTCGTGATCAACCTCTGCGCGGTGCTGTCGGTGTCGATCGGCCTGCTGAACCTGTTCCCGATCCCGCTGCTGGATGGCGGTCACCTTATGTTCTATGCGGCGGAGGTGGTTCGCGGCCGGCCCCTGTCCGAGCGGACTCAGGAAATGGGGTTCCGAATCGGGCTGGGTTTGGTGCTGATGTTGATGGTGTTTGCGACCTACAACGACATCCTGCGGATGGCAGCTTCCTGATAGGGGCTTTCTTGTGGCGTTGCTGTTAGGCAACGTCTTGGAATGAAATTGAAATTGCGGCGCGCTCGGCCGTTTGCGGCGTCGGTGAAATTGGCTACAAGCGGCCTGAACTTGGGGAATCTCCGGACCGGCGTTGGGGTTGGGTCTGGCACGGAATGATAAGGGCGCGTTGCGCAATGAAGTTTGGACTGCGACTCCGGGGGGGCTTGCTTGCCACCCTGATCATGTTCGGCGCGCCGGTGGTTGCCCCGATTGGGGCTGCTCTTGTGTCTTCGTCTGCGCTTGCGCAGACCGTCCAGTCGATTTCCGTCGAAGGAAATCGCCGGGTCGAGGTGGAGACGATCCGCTCCTATTTCAAGCCGGGTCCGGGCGGTCGCCTGGATCAGGGCGCCATCGACGACGGCCTCAAGGCGCTGATCGAGACCGGCCTGTTCCAGGACGTGAAGATCAACCGCGGCGCCGGTGGCCAGATCGTCGTCTCCGTGGTGGAAAACCCGGTGATCGGTCGCATCGCCTTCGAGGGCAACAAGAAGATCAAGGACGAGCAGCTCGGCACTGAAGTCCAGTCCAAGGCGCGCGGCACCTTCTCCCGCGCCATGGTGCAGTCCGACACGCTGCGAATCGCCGAAATCTATCGCCGCTCCGGCCGCTACGACGTCCGCGTCACGCCCGAGGTCATCGAGCAGCCGAACAACCGCGTCGATCTCATCTTCACGATCGAGGAGGGCGCCAAGACCGGCGTCAAGTCGATCGAGTTCGTCGGCAATGTCGCGTTCTCGTCCTACCGCCTGCGGGACGTCATCAAGACGCGCGAATCGAACCTGCTGAGCTTCCTTGCCAGCGGCGACATCTACGATCCCGACCGCGTCGAGGCCGACCGCGACCTGATCCGCCGCTTCTACCTCAAGAACGGCTTCGCCGACGTCCAGGTCGTGGCCGCGCTCACCGAATACGATCCGGAGAAGAAGGGCTTCAACGTCACCTTCAAGATCGAGGAAGGCGCCCAATACCGCGTCGGCGCGCTCGACTTCCGTTCCAGCATCCCGAACTTCGATCCGAACTCGATGCGCGCCTATTCGCGCGTCAATGTCGGCTCGCTCTACAACGTCGAATCGGTCGAGAAGTCGGTCGAGGAGATGCAGATCGAGGCCTCGCGCCGTGGCTATGCCTTCGCCGTGGTCCGTCCCGGCGGCGACCGCAACTTCGAGGCGCACACCGTCTCCGTCGTGTTCAACATCGACGAGGGCCCGCGCACCTATATCGAGCGCATCAACCTGCGCGGCAACACCCGCACGCGCGACTACGTCATCCGCCGCGAGTTCGACATCTCCGAGGGCGATGCCTACAACCGCGCACTGGTCGATCGTGCCGAGCGGCGCCTGAAGAACCTCGATTATTTCAAGAGCGTGAAGATCACGACGGAGCCCGGCTCGTCCAGCGACCGCGTCATCCTGATCGTCGACATGGAAGAAAAATCGACCGGCGACTTCTCGATCTCCGGCGGTTACTCCACGACCGACGGCGCGCTTGCCGAAGTCTCGGTCTCCGAGCGCAACCTGCTCGGTCGCGGCCTGTTCGCCAAGGCGTCGGTGACCTATGGCCAGTACGCACGCGGCTATTCGCTGTCGTTCGTCGAGCCGTATCTGCTCGACTACCGCGTCGCGCTGGGCCTCGACCTCTATCAGCGTGAGCAGAAGTCCAACAGCTACATCTCCTACGGCACCAAGACGCTCGGCTTCTCGCCGCGCCTCGGCTTCTCCTTGCGTGAAGATCTGGCGCTGCAGCTGCGCTACTCGATCTATCGGCAGGAAATCACGCTGCCGTTCTACCTGGCGAACTGTAACAACATCGCCGGCCCGGCGTTCAACCCGAGCCCGGCCTTCGCTGCGTCGCAGGTTCCGCCGATCGATTTGAGCTCGACCAACGGCCTCGGCTGCTACAGCGACGGCGAAGCCTCGCTGCCGGTGCGCAAGGAGCTTGCCAACGGCAAGACCCTGACCTCGGCGCTCGGCTACTCTCTGAGCTACAACACGCTGGACAACAACAAGAACCCCACCGACGGTCTGCTCGTCGACTTCCGGCAGGACTTCGCCGGCGTCGGCGGCGACGTCACCTACCTGAAGAGCGTTATCGACGCGAAGTACTACACCCCGCTGGTGTCTGACATCGTCGCCGTCGCGCGCCTTCAGAGCGGCATCCTGACCAAGATGGGCAGCGATCTGCGGATGCTCGACCACTTCCAGATGGGCCCGAACCTCGTCCGCGGCTTTGCTCCGAACGGCATCGGCCCGCGCGACCTGAACCCCTTTGGCACGCAGGATGCGCTCGGCGGCACCAAGTACTGGGGCGCTTCGATGGAATTGCAGATGCCGTTCTGGTTCCTGCCGAAGGAAGTCGGTCTGAAGGGCGCGGTCTATGCTGACGCCGGCGGTCTGTACGACTATCAGGGACCGACGACTTGGTCGGCGACCGGTGAGACGACCACCACAAGGAACTCAAACTGCATCCCGTCCACCATCAATCCGGCGACGGCGGGCACCTGTACCGGCCTCGTGTACGACGACAGCAAGGTGATCCGCTCGTCGGTCGGTGTCGGCCTGATCTGGCAGTCGCCGTTCGGACCGCTGCGCTTCGACTATGCCGTGCCGCTCAGCAAGGGCAAGTATGACCGCACGCAGGAGTTCCGGTTCGGCGGCGGCACCTCGTTCTAATTCGATCAGCAGGGCATGATCCGGCCCCCTTGGGTTTCCCTTGGGTTTTCCTTGGGGCCGGTCTCCAATAAGATCGTGCTCAATCCGGGAGAAAAGGCATGATGCGGTTTGGCCGCTTCATGTCGAAGCCGGACCGCGACGGGGTGGAATGGCGCAGCCGACCTTCTTCACAAAGCCGCCTGCGACGGCGCTGGCCGATATTGCCACGCTGACAAAGGCGCTGCTGGTCGACCCCACCAGGGGCGATCACGTCATCACGGGCCTGGCCTCGCTCGACGAAGCCGGCCCGATGCATCTGGCGTTCTTCGACAACCTCAAATATGCCGATCAGCTCAAGGCGACCAGAGCGGGTGCCTGCCTGGTCAGCCCGCGCTTCGAGGCCCAGGTGCCCGCACACGTCGCCGTGCTGCGGGCGGCGCAGCCATTTCGCGCCTTCGTCAGGATCGCGCGGGAATGGCATGGCGACGCGCTGAGGCCGCAATCCTGGGTCGGCAATGACGGCATCGCGCCGTCGGCCATCATCGATCCCACGGCCCGGCTCGAGGACGGCGTGATCGTCGACCCCCTGGCGGTCATCGGTGCGGATGTCGAGATCGGCAGCGGCACGGTGGTCGGCGTCGGCGCCGTGATCGGCCCCGGCGTCAAGATCGGCCGGGACTGCAATGTCGGCGCCCGCACCGCCATCCAGTGCGCGCTGATCGGCAACGATGTGCTGATCCATCCGGGCTGCTCGATCGGCCAGGACGGTTACGGCTTCATCTTCTTCGGCCCTGAGGGGCACCTGAAGGTGCCGCAGACCGGGCGCGTGCTGATCCAGAACAATGTGGAGGTCGGCGCTGGCACCACCATCGATCGTGGGTCCCTGCGCGACACCGTGATCGGCGAGGGCACCAAAATCGACAACCAGGTCCAGATCGGCCACAATGTGACGATCGGCCGGAATTGCCTGCTGGCGGCCCAGATCGGGCTGGCCGGCAGTTTGACCATCGGCGACAATGTGGCGCTGGGAGCAAAGGTTGGCATCAACAATCACCTCAAGATCGGCGACGGAGCCCAGGTCACTGCGATGAGCGGCGTCAAGGACGACATCCCGCCGAACGGACGCTGGGGTGGTTTTTTCGCCAAGCCGACCAAGCAGTGGTTCAAGGAAATTATCGCGGTGGAGCGCCTGGTACGCGACAGCAGGGCCGATCCGAAGGACGAGGGACGGGAATGACGGAGGGATCTCCTATTAAGTTCGAGCTGGTGGACATCAACGCGATCCTCCAGACGCTGCCGCACCGCTTTCCGATGCTGCTGATCGACCGCGTGATCAACATCCGCGCCGATTACAGCGGCATCGGCATCAAGAACGTCACCTTCAACGAGCCGGCCTTCCAGGGGCATTTCCCCGAGCGCCCGGTCTATCCCGGCGTCATGATGATCGAGGCGATGGCGCAGACGGCGGGCGTGATCGGCATCAAGTCGGTCGAGGGCACCGAGAAACCGCGCGCGGTCTATTTCCTCACCATCGACAAGTGCAAGTTCCGCAAGCCCGTGCTCCCTGGCGATACCATCGAGTATCACATGCGCTCGCTCGGCCGCCGCAAGACCATGTGGTGGTTTCACGGCGATGCCAAGGTCAACGGCCAAGTCGTCGCCGAGGCCGACGTCGGCGCCATGCTGACCGACTGAGTGGCTTACGACCCCGCGGACGGGCTCATACGCCGCAATCGTAGCGGCTGCCCGCTGCCTCGCGTCTGATCTTCCGGTTGAAGAACTGGCCCATGGACGGCGCGCCCAGGAGGCTGTCGACCGTTTCGGGATCAACGCCGCAGTAGCGGTCATACGCGCCGTTGATCGCGACGATCAGGTCCTGCTGCGCGCGGTCGTAGCAGACGCGCTGAAGCACCGTGCTGCGGGTGATGTCGCGGCATTCGAATGTCGCGAGGTCGACGGGCCGGTGTCCGCCGGTCTCGACCGTCTCGGAGACGACCGGTGCGGCCGCGAGCTGTGCGAGCAGTATTGCCAGGGCCCTGACCACGATAGCTGAAGCTCCGCATGAACGTGTTGATGGGCCGGGAAGGCCGCCTCATCCGGCACGTGAAACACGTCGAGATCATACGTCACTGGACAGATCGGGCATAGTCGGGCTAACCAGCGGAAAACCGAACGACTTCAACACATAACCAGACCTTCTTGACGAGTTAGATTGCTTGATGAGCAAGATTGATCCCACCGCACGGGTCGAGGACGGCGCCGTGATCGGCGAGGGTACCGAGATCGGCCCCTATTGCATCATCGGCCCGAATGCCGTGATCGGCGCGAACTGCAAGCTGATCGGACAGGTCACCGTCATCGGCCACACCTCGGTCGGCGACAACTGCGTGATCTCGCCGTTCGCGGTGCTCGGCGGCGCGCCCCAGGATCTGAGCTACAAGGGCGAGCCGACCCGGCTCGAGATCGGCTCGGGCTGCACCATCCGCGAAGGCGCGACGATGAACGTCGGCACCATCAAGGGCGGCGGGCTGACGCGCGTCGGCAGCGGCGGCTACTTCATGAACAACAGCCATGTCGGCCATGACTGCATGGTCGGCGACAGCGTGATCTTCGCGACGTCGGCGACGCTCGGCGGCCATTGCGAGATCGGCGATGCCGTCTATATCGGCGGCCTGTCTGCCGTGCATCAGTTCACGCGCATCGGCCCGTATGTCATGGTCGGCGGGGTCTGCGGCGTACGCGACGACGTCATCCCTTATGGGCTGGTCAACGGTCAATATGCGGTGCTGGAGAGCCTCAACCTGATCGGCATGAAGCGGCGCAAGTTCACCAAGCAGCGGCTTGCGACCGTGCGCGCGTTCTACCAGAAGCTCTTCCACGGCCCAGGCACCTTCGCCGAGCGGCTCGAAGCGTCCAGGCCGCTGGCCGGCGAAGATCCGGCGATCGCCGAGATCCTCGGCTTCATCGGCAAGGGCAAGCGTCCGCTCTGTCTTCCCGCCATCGAGAAGTGAACCTGCGATGGCCGCGGACATGACATCGGCGGCGGCAGGGATTTCATCGCCCGTCGGCGTGGTCGCCGGCGGCGGCGCCATGCCGTTTGCGGTTGCCGACTCGCTCGCCACGCGCGGCATCACGCCGGTGCTGTTTCCGCTGCGCGGCGCCTGCGATCCGGTGCAGGTGGAAAAGTTCCGCCACCGCTGGATCTCGGTCGGCCAGCTCGGGCGCGCGATGCGGCTGTTCCGCGAGGAGGGCTGCCGTGACCTGATCTTCATCGGCACCTTGGTGCGGCCTTCGCTCTCGGAGATCCGGTTCGACTTCACGACGTTGCGGTTGCTCGGCAATGTCATCCGTGCCTTTCGCGGCGGGGACGATCATCTGCTGTCCGGCGTCGGGCGCATTCTCGAACAAGGCGGCTTTCGCATGGTCGGGATCAAGGACGTCGCGCCCGACCTCTTGATGCCCGAGGGCTGCATCAGCCGCGCCTGGCCGAGCGACACCAGCAAGACCGACATCGAGCGCGGCCGCGCGGTCCTGACCGCGCTCGGGCCGTTCGACATCGGCCAGGCTGTCGTGGTGATCGACGGTCATGTGGTGGCGGTCGAGGATATCGAGGGCACCGACGCGCTGCTCGCGCGCGTCGCGCGGCTGCGCGAGGAGGGCCGCATTCGCGCGGCGACGGGCCGCGGCGTGCTGGTGAAGGCGCCGAAGAGCAGCCAGGACCTGCGTTTCGACCTGCCGACGATCGGCCCGCGCACCATCGAGGGCGTCGCGAGAGCCGGCCTTGCCGGCATCGCCGTGATCGCCGGCAACACCATTGCCGCCGAGCCGCAGGCGATGATCGCGCTCGCTGACGCAAAGTACCTCTTCATCATCGGCCTGCCGGCATGATGCAGGGGCGCGATCCCAAGCGAAAGATCTTCCTGATCGCCACGGAGGAATCCGGCGACCGGCTCGGCAGCGCCTTGATGAAGGTGCTGCGCCAGCGCCTCGGCGACGGCGTGCAGTTCGAAGGCGTCGGCGGCCGCACCATGGCGCGCGAGGGGCTCGAGACGCTGTTCCCGATCGAGGAGCTGTCGATCGTCGGTTTCGCCGCGGTGGTGCAGCAATTGCCGAAGATCCTGCGCTTGATCCGCGAGACCGCGGACGCCGTGCTGGAGGTCGTGCCCGACGCGCTCGTCATCATCGACAGCCCCGATTTCACCCATCGCGTCGCGCGCCGCGTGCGGGCGCGCAATCCTGCGATCCCGATCGTCGACTACGTCTCGCCGCAGCTCTGGGCCTGGCGGCCGGGACGGGCGCGGACCATGCTCGGCTATGTCGATCACGTCCTCGGCCTGTTGCCGTTCGAGCCGGAGGAATACCGCAAGCTCGGCGGGCCGCCATGCAGCTATGTCGGCCATCCCCTGATCGAGCAATTGGGGTCGCTGCGGCCGAATGCGGAGGAGCAGAAGCACCGCAACAGTGAGCCGCCGGTGCTGCTGGTGCTGCCCGGCAGCCGGCGCAGCGAGATCCGGCATCATATCGAGGTGTTTGGCGCGGCGCTCGGCCGGTTGCAGGCGGAGGGGCGCGCGTTCGAACTGATGCTGCCGACCATGCCGCATCTCGAAGCCACCGTCCGCGAAGGCATCGCCAGTTGGCCGGTCAAGCCGCAGATCGTGATCGGCGAGGCCGAGAAGCGCGCCGCCTTCCGGATCGCGCACGCCGCGCTGGCGAAATCCGGCACGGTGACGCTGGAACTGGCGCTATCGGGCATTCCGATGGTGACGGCCTATCGCGTCGGCGCCATCGAGGCCTTCATCCTGCGCCGCGCGATCCGCGTCTCCTCGGTGATCCTCGCCAATCTCGTGATCGGTGAGGATGTCATTCCGGAGTTTTTGCAG
This sequence comes from Bradyrhizobium sp. USDA 3311, assembly GCF_054062495.1. Lineage (NCBI taxonomy): Bacteria > Pseudomonadati > Pseudomonadota > Alphaproteobacteria > Hyphomicrobiales > Nitrobacteraceae > Bradyrhizobium > Bradyrhizobium sp. USDA 3311. Next base: position 5,611,695 of record NZ_JBSSFI010000001.1, read on the forward strand.
GAAGACTGCACGCCGGAGAAGCTCGCGCCGGCGCTCTCTGCGTTGGTCACCGAGACGCCGCAGCGTCAGCGGCAGGTCGAAGCCTTCGCCCGGCTCGACACCATCATGTCCACTGGCAACAAATCGCCGAGCGTGCTCGCCGCCGACGTCGTGCTCGCGACGATGCGGAAGGGGCGGCGGGCGAGCTAGCCGAGGCCGCCGTCGACCTGAAAACACTGACGCGTGATGCGCTGGCTCTCATCGGAGGCGAGATACAGCGCCATGCTGGCGATGTCGTCGGGCGTCACTGCATCGGGAATGGCCTGACGCGTGCGAATCTCGGCGATGGTCTGCTCGTCGGGATACCACAGCCGGCGCTGGCGTTCGGTGATCACCATGCCGGGCGCAATGGCGTTGACGCGGATGCGGTCGGGACCGACCAGCCGCGCCAGTGAGTTGGTGAAGCCGACGATCGCCGCCTTTGCCGCGGCGTAGACCGGCAGCGCCGGCCCGCCGCGCATCCAGGCGATCGACGACATGTTGATGATCGAGCCGCCGCCGCGCGCCTGCATCTGCGGCACGACGGCTTGTGCGGCGAAGAAGACGTGCTTGAGGTTGACGCCGATCATCCAGTCGAACTCGGATGGCGTCACCTCGGCCAGCACCTGGCGCTGGTCGTTGGCGGCGTTGTTGACGAGGACCGCGGCATCGCCGAGCGATCCGTGGACCTGCGCGATCGCGGCGCGCAAGGCGTCGATGTCCAGGAGGTCGCAGGGCACGAACAGTGGTGCCGCGCCGGACGCGGCCGCCACCTCCTCGATCAGCGATCCGCCGGCCGCTTCGTCGATGTCGAGGAACGCGACGCGGGCCCCCTGGGCCGCGAAGGCGCGCACGAAGGCGGCACCGATGCCGCTGGCGCCACCGGTGATCAGCACCGCGCGGTCCGCGAGGCCGGCATAGCTCGTCTGGGTCATGCGATCAGTCGCTCCGTCTCGGGGTCGAACAGGCAGATGCGGCGGGTGTCGAGCGCGAACGGCGCCACGGCGCCCGGTGTGGGGCGGATGTCGGGCGAGATGCGCGCCTGCGCGGGCTCGCCGCCAAGCCGCAGCAGAACGATGGTCTCGGCCCCGGTGGGCTCGACCATCTCGACCGGCGCGGTGACGACGACGGGTGTGCCGGTGCTACCGGAGAACACGCGGTCCCCCTCGGCGATGCATTCCGGCCTGATCCCGAGCACCACCTCGCGGCCGACATAGGACGCCGCGGCATCGTAACCCTGGAGGCGGAGCCGAACCTCGTCCGGGCGTCCCGCGCCGATCACGACCACCGGCCCGTCGGCGTCGGCATCGAGCCGTGCGGGCATCGTGTTCATGGGCGGCGAGCCCATGAAGCGGGCGACGAACAGATTGGCGGGATAACGATACACGGTATCGGGGTCGGCAAACTGCTGCACGCTGCCCTGATGCATCACCGCGATCCGGGTCGCCATCGTCATCGCCTCGATCTGGTCGTGGGTGACATAGACGATGGTGGCGCCGATGCGCTGGTGCAGGCGCTTGATCTCCATCCGCATCTCCACGCGCAGTTTTGCGTCGAGATTAGAGAGCGGCTCGTCGAACAGGAAGAGCAGGGGATCGCGCACCAGCGCCCGGCCCATCGCCACGCGCTGACGCTGGCCGCCGGAGAGCTGCGACGGCTTGCGGCCGAGCAGGGGTTCGATCTGGAGCAGGCGAGCCACATTCGCCAGCGCTTTATCCTGCTCGGCCTTCGGCACGTGACGGCATTCCATGCCGAAGGTGATGTTCTGGCGCACCGTCATGGACGGATAGAGCGCGTAGGACTGGAACACCATGGCGATGTCGCGGTCCTTGGGCGGGACGTCGTTGACGACGCGTCCGCCGATCTCGATCGTCCCCGCGCTCGGACGATCGAGCCCGGCCACGATGTTGAGCAGCGTGGACTTGCCGCAGCCGGACGGCCCCACCAGCACGGTGAACTCGCCGCTCTCGATATCGAGATCGATGCCCTTCAGCACCTCCAGATTGGCGTAGCGCTTGGACAAGGTACGGATGCTCAGCGCTGCCATGACGGCTCCATCATTTCACGGCTCCGGCGGTCAAGCCGCGTACGAAGTACTTGCCGCCGATCAGATAGATCAGCAGGGTCGGCAGAGCGGCGATCATCACCGCGGCGCTTTGCACGCCATGCTGCGGGATATCGGCGACCGCGGCGGACAGCGCGATCAGCGCGGCGGTGACCGGCTGCTGCTGACCGGTCGTGAATGTCACGCCATAGAGAAACTCGTTCCAGATATGCGTGAACTGCCAGATCACGGTGACGACCAGGATAGGCGGCGAGAGCGGCAGGATGATGCGCCAGAAAATACGAAAGAACCCGGCGCCATCGATTCGCGCAGCTCTTATCAACTCCTGCGGGATGGCAGTGTAGTAGTTGCGGCAAAACAAGGTGGTGAAGGAAAGCCCCTGGATCGTGTGGATCACGACCAGGCCCGTCAGCGTGTTCATCAGGCCCGTATCGCGCAGCACGATGGTCCAGGGCAGCAAACGCATCTGCTGCGGAAGGAAGATGCCGAGCGTGACGATACCGTAAATCCAGCTATCGCCGCGAAAGCGCCAGAGCGAAACCGCGTAACCGGCGATCGCACCAAGCAGGGTGGAGAAGATCGTCGCGGGAATGGTCACGAGCGCGGAGTTCAGCACGTATGGCCGGATGCCGGCGCACGTCTCGGCGACGCAGAAACCGCTCCAGGCGGTGGCGTAATTGCTCCAGGCCAGATGTTGCGGCCAGCCGATCATCGACCCCTGCGCGATCTCCTCGTTGCTGCGGAGCGAATTCAGCACGACAACAGCCAGTGGCGCGAGCCATGCTACCGCGATCAAGAAAACGACGAGATAGATCAAAATCCGGCTTGGTGCGAAGGTTCGGTCACGCATGGTTCGCCCGCCGCCGCTGGACATATCGCCACGCTGCATAGGGCAGCAGCACCGCGAGAAGAATGAGCAGCATGAGCACTGCCGCCGCCGCTCCTCGTCCGAGCAGGCTGCGCTGGAACATCAGGTCATAGACGACAAGCGCCGGAAGCTGCGTCGCGATTCCAGGCCCGCCATTGGTGAGCGCGCGGACGAGGTCGAAGGTCGAAATCGCGAACTGCAGCTGGATGACGATGACGGTGATGGTGATCGGCCACAGCGTCGGCAGGATGACGCGGCGGTACATCCGGATCGGTCCGGCGCCGTCGATCTGCGCGGCCTTGATCAGGTCGGCATCGACGGAGCGGAGGCCGGCGAGGAAGAGCGCCATGGCAAAGCCCGAGGATTGCCAGATCGCAGCGATGACAATGGTCCAGATGGCCATGTCGCGGTCGATCAGCCAGTCGAACCGGAAGGAAGTCCAGCCGAGGTCGTGGACCAGCTTCTGGATTCCAAGGCCGGGGTTGAGCAGCCAGCTCCAGACCGTGCCCGTGACCACGAACGACACCGCCAGGGGGTACAGGAAGATGGATCGCAGCAGGTTCTCGCCGCGAATGCGCTGATCGAGCAGGATCGCAAGCATGAGGCCGGTCGCCAGACTCAGCAACACGAAGGCGCTGCCAAAGAGCAGCAGATTGTCGAGGGCGATCTGCCAGTTTCGCGATGCCGCAACCGCGGAATAGTTGCGCAAACCCACCCAGCCCGAGACCGGGACCAGAGTGGATGGCGTGAACGATATCCAGATCGTCCACAGCGAAAACGCAATGAGGTGCGCAGCCGACAACAGCAGCGGCACCCAGATCGTCAGAACTTCGGGCAGCCGGCGCACCACGTCAGAGGCCGCCGGCCGGCCCAGTCCTGTCGAGACGACGTCGGTCAACGTGCGCCCTCGACGGCCTCGGCGAGGCGAGTGGCCGCCTGCTCCGGCTTGATCGTCTTGTTCTTCACGTACTCCGTGATCACATCGATCATCGCCGCGGTCATCCCGTTTTCCTGCGCCATATTGTGCGCGAGGCTGAGGACCGCCTGATTGCTGGCGATGGCATCTTTCAGAGCAGCTGCGGTCCGCCGCTGACCGTCCGACCAGCCTTCGCCGGACAGATCGACATCGGTGCGCACGGGGATCGATCCCGTGATCTGCGAATACATCGTCTGGATCGCGGGATCCATGACGAGTTGGGCCATCAGCGTCTGGCCGGCTTGCAGGTCGGGCTCCTTGCGCTGCCAGAATATGAAGGCATCGGCGTTCAACAGGAAGACCGGCTTGCTATTGTCGCTGGGGCCTGGCGCGATGATGAAGTCCTCGAACTTGAAACCGGCATTGCGCAATACGCCCTGCGCCCAGCCGCCCATGATCATCATGCCCATGTCGCCGTCGATGAAGCGCTTCAGGTTGGTCGAAAAGTGTTGGGCGCCGACGTTGGGGTCCATCCAGTCGGCGATCTTGCGCACCTGTGCGAACGCGGCCTTGATCTCGGGACCCTCCAGGGTCTTCTTCTCGAGATTCATGATGGCCGCGCGGTATGCGATGGGACTGATGCCCGCCAGAGCGGCCTCGAATTTCTGCCCATCGTCGGGGCGGGTGCCGCCATTGGCGACGGGATATGCGACGCCGCCTGATTTCATCTTTTCGGCGAGATCATTGAAGTCGGCCCAGGTGACCGGGATCTTGTCGGCCTTGGCCTTGTCCATCGCGCGCCTGGAGAGGAACAGCATGTTGGTGCTGTAGATCTGCAACGGCAGCGCGATCCATTTGCCGCCCGGCTTGTGCAATTTCGCGAGGTCTGGCGCAACGACCTTCTCGTAACCTGCAGCAGCGACGACAGCGTCGAGATCGACGGTCGGGGCGATCTTCGACCAGGCCGCGATCTCGGGGCCCTTGAGCTGCGAGCATGCCGGCGGATCGCCGGCAATGATCTGAGCGCGCAGCTTGTTCATCATCTCGGTGGTGAACCCGGGGACGGGCGAGTGCTGCCAGACCCCGCCTTTCTCCTCGAATTTCTTGCCGAGCGCGGTGATCGCCGCGCCGTCGCTGCCTGCGGACCATTGCGAGATCGCGGTCAAACGCGGCTTGACCGCGCCCTGCGCGCGGGCAAAGGCCGGCAGTGCGAGCGCGGCAACGGACCCAGCGAGCAGACGGCGCCTTGTTGTTGTGATCGGCATGGCAAGTTCCTCCCGGTGTGAACTCTCTTGCGCGACAGCCGCGCAGCTTCAGGGCATCTCAGGCGGCCTCCGTCGATGCGGCCGGCATACCGCCGCGGCAAGCAAGGCAGAACGCAGCGAACGCCAGCGCGGCCCTGGGATCATTGCCATTCGAGGGCGGCACGAAAGCGAGCGACACCTGCGCATGCTCAGGGCCGCCGAGCAGGCTGGCGTCGACGCCGTCGACCAGCGCCTTTCGATCGTCCTCCGCAAGGAGCGACGGCCAGCCACTGATTGCAACGCCGCGGCATGGCTTGACGTTCAGCGTGTTGCCGATCGCGAGCCCGAGCCGGAACAGCCGCCGCCGCAGTTCCTGGCGAGCGCGCGCCGAGAGCGGGACCGCGGTCACCCAATCGCTGCCTAGCTGAAGCAGTTCGGCCTCGGAAACACCAAGGAGCTCGGCCAGGGCGGGAAGCGACGTATAGGCTTCGACGCAACCGTGATGGCCGCAGCGGCAACGCGGTCCGTCGGTGCCGAACACCATGTGGCCGAGTTCGACCGGCTGGAGTGCATCGGCCTCGGTCGGATCGTCCACCCAGGTGCCTGCGACGCCCTGGCCGACGAAGATGAAGAGATGCGCGCCGCTGAACGGATAATTCTCCCTGCGGCAGCGGTGAAAGGTGGCGTGCGCGACGACCGAGTTGGTGAACTCGACCGGCACGCCGGCAAACATCTGGGCGAGCATGGCGCCGATGCGCGCGATGTCGCAGGGGATGATCGGATTGGTCGATATGCTCAGTCGGCCGAGGCCCGGAATGGAGACGCCGATCTGCGCAAGCGTGATGCGGCGGCGCCGCGTCCAGTCACGCAGCAATGTCAGCGCCTCGCGAAACACCCTGCCGACGGACTCGGCCGTGGGCTTTGCCGGTAGCGCCACACGCTCCGTATAGTGCAACTCGCCCGACAAGGTCCCAACGCCGACGCTGAGCCACTGGCCGGTCAGCTCGACGGCCGCAAGCGCCACCGAACCATCGAGCGACACCAGGCCCGTCGGGCCGCCGACGTAAGGGGCAGGGCGCCGCACCTCCTCGATCAGGCCTTCGGCTTTCAGATCAAACAGGATGCGCGACAGGCTCGCTTCCGACAGGCGCACGGCCTTGGCCAGAGGCGGGCGAAACGAACCGCCCGACTGAAGCAGATGAGTCAAAATGGCAGCCCGCGTCTGCCGCCGACTTCTCGGCTGCTCCGGCATTTCCATCCCTGTCGTCATTCTTACTTAGTGTAAGAATTTGCGCGCGGAGCGTTTCAACTGTCAAGCGTTTGCGGGGGAGAGGCACCGACTTGTTGTTGTGCGCGGCAACAAGATTGATGAGCGCAACCTGCATTCGCAGAGCAGCGACACCACTCAGGAGAAACGGGCGACGTCGACGATGATCCGGTTGCGATTGTCCGGGTCGACCAGGACTGGCAACTCGCCCCCGACGGCGGTGCGGCTTTCGCGGCGGCTTGAACTGCTGAATGACATGCGCGTGACTGCTTCCCAACCCGGCCCGCCGCTCGGGTCGCTCACCGAGACCGTAATGTCCCACGTCCCGCCCGGCGCGCTGCTCGGTTGCACCTCGTGCGCGGTTAACACCTTCGCCGTGGTCGGGACTAAACCCAGGGCTCCAGCGCCGCCGGCGAGCGCAATCTCCATCTGCTGAGGCGTCAGGCCATTGACCAGACCGGGCGACGATGCCGAGTGCTCCACCTCGCGCCAGATGCCGGGAAACGGCCGGCGGCTTGGCGTGTCGGCCTGCTGCTCGCCGCGCAAATGCTCCGCGAGCCGTTCGGACGCGTCTCGCTCGGTCGGCACCAAATCCCATTCGATCCTGAACCGTGTGGGATCAGCGAGGTCCAGGGTGACCGGAAGCACCGTCCCGGGGCGCGGCCATTTCGGCTTGGGAACGTCGTAAGCGCTGTACCGCACGGCGGTCGCCGCGATGCGCTCCGCGGTGACGACCCCGTCAATGTCGCACCGGGGATAAAGCACCATCTCGCCGGCCGCATCGGGGAACGGCGAACAGGCCGCGACCTGCAGCCATCCCTCCACCGGGTTCGTGATCCGCATCGGCTCGCCCTGCGCTTTGCTCGCTGTTCCCGGTATCCTGCCAAACAAAAACGGCGCCATCGTGAGATGGCGCCGTTTCGAAAGCCGTGCTGGCTGAAGACTTACTTGCGATCCTTGATCGCCACGTAGTCGCGGCGGGTGACGCCGGTGTAGAGCTGGCGCGGACGGCCAATCTTCTGCTGCGGATCCTCGATCATCTCGCTCCACTGGCTGATCCAGCCGACGGTGCGGGCGACCGCGAACAGCACGGTGAACATCGAGACCGGGAAGCCCATCGCCTTCAGCGTGATGCCCGAGTAGAAGTCGACGTTCGGGTACAGCTTGCGGTCGATGAAGTACTGGTCGCTGAGCGCGATCTTCTCGAGCTCCATCGCCACCTTCAGCATCGGATCGTCGCCATGGCCGGTCTCCTTGAGCACGGCGTGACACATCTTCTGCATGATCTTGGCGCGCGGATCGTAGTTCTTGTAGACGCGATGACCGAAGCCCATCAGGCGGACTTCGCTGTTCTTGTCCTTCACCTTGGCGATGAATTCCGGAATCTTGTCGACCGAACCGATCTCGGCGAGCATCGCGAGCGCGGCTTCGTTGGCGCCGCCATGGGCCGGGCCCCAGAGGCAGGCGATGCCGGCGGCGATGCAGGCGAACGGGTTGGCGCCGGAGGAGCCGGCGATGCGCACCGTCGAGGTCGAGGCGTTCTGCTCGTGGTCGGCGTGCAGGATGAAGATCTTGTCCAGCGCGTCAGCCAGCACCGGATTGATCTTGTACTCCTCGCACGGCACGGCGAAGCACATGTGCAGGAAGTTCTCGGCGAACTTCAGCGAGTTCTTCGGATACACGAAGGGCTGGCCGATCGTGTACTTGTAGGCCATCGCCGCCAGCGTCGGGATCTTCGCGATCATGCGCATGGAAGCGATCATGCGCTGCTTCGGGTCGTTGATGTCGGTGGAGTCGTGGTAGAACGCGGCGAGCGCGCCGACGGAGGCCACCATCACGGCCATCGGATGGGCGTCGCGGCGGAAGCCCTGGAAGAAGCGGGCCATCTGCTCGTGCACCATCGTGTGATGGATCACGCGGTCGTCGAAATCCTTCTTCTGCGCGGCGGTCGGCAGGTTCCCGTAGAGCAGGAGGTAGCAGGTCTCCAGGAAGTCGCCGTTCTCGGCGAGCTGCTCGATCGGATAGCCGCGGTATTCCAGCACGCCCGCGTCGCCGTCGATATAGGTGATCTTGGACTGGCAGCTCGCGGTCGAGGTGAAGCCCGGGTCATAGGTGAACAGGCCCGACTGGCCGTAGAGCTTGCCGATATCGATGACATCAGGCCCGACGCTGCCGCTGTGGATCGGGAGATCGTAGTTCTTGTTTCCGACCGTCAGCGTGGCGGTCTTATTGCTTGCTTTTGCGTCCATCGTAGGTCCCCGATGTATGGTGAAACGGGCCGGACCCGGAAGGCCCCAATAACATGGTGGGGCAGGCCGGATGTTCCAGAAGGTACGGGGGAGATGGGTATATTATTGCTGTGTGCGCTGCAAGATGGCGCCGCGCATGCTCGACTTACGTCTAGCCTGGTCCTTGCCTAGTCCCTGGCCTGATCCTTAAGCCGACCCAAACTTTCCTGGCGTCCCAGCACGTCCAAAACCTCAAATATACCAGGCGACGTGGTCCGTCCGGTCAGCGCCGCCCGCAGCGGCTGGGCGACCGCGCCAAGCTTGAGACTATTTTCCTCGGCAAAGGCGCGCAGCGCGGCTTCCGTCGTGGCGCCGCTCCATGTCTCGACATTCTCCAGCGCGGAATGAAGCTGGCCGATCAGCTTGCGGTTCTCGGGCGTCAGCAGCGCATGCGCCTTGGGATCGAGCTCCAGGGGCCGGTCGGCGAAGATGAAATAGGCGCTGTCGATCAGCTCGATCAGCGTCTTGGCGCGCTCCTTCAGGGCCGGCATGGCCTTGAGAAGCTGCGCGCGCGTGGTGTCGTTTAACTTGGCCTTAAGCTCGTCGCGGCTGGGCACGACGTGGTCCAGCACATCCTCGAACATCTTCACGAGTGATTGATCGTCGGCGTGGCGGATGTAGTGGCCGTTGAGGTTTTCGAGCTTGGCGAAATCGAAGCGAGCGGCGGCGCGGCCGACGCTGGCGAGGTCGAACGCCGCGATCATCTCCTCGGTCGAGAAGATCTCCTGGTCGCCATGGCTCCAGCCGAGCCGCACGAGGTAGTTGCGGAGTGCGGCCGGCAGGTACCCCATGGCGCGGTAGGCGTCGACGCCGAGCGCGCCGTGGCGCTTCGACAGCTTCGAGCCGTCCGGGCCGTGGATCAGGGGGATGTGGGACATGCTCGGCAGCGCCCAGCCCATCGCATCATAGATCTGCTTCTGGCGGGCGGCGTTGATCAGATGGTCGTCGCCGCGGATGACGTGGGTGACGCCCATGTCGTGGTCGTCCACGACCACCGCGAGCATGTAGGTCGGGTTGCCATCGCCGCGCAAAAGGACGAGGTCGTCGAGGTTCTCGTTCTGCCAGACCACGCGGCCCTGGACCTGGTCCTCGATCACGGTCTCGCCGGTCTGCGGCGCGCGCAGGCGAATGGTGGGCTTGACGTCGCTCGGTGCCGTGGCCGGGTCGCGGTCCCGCCACATGCCGTCATAGAGGCGGGTGCGGCCCTCCGCGCGCGCCTTCTCACGCATGGCGGTGAGCTCCTCGGCGGTGGCGTAGCAGCGATAGGCCTTGCCGTCGGCAAGCAGCTGCTCGGCGACCTCGCGGTGGCGGGCGGCGCGGCTGAACTGGTAGATGACGTCGCCGTCCCAGCCGAGCTCGAGCCATTTCAACCCGTCGAGGATGGCGCCGATCGCCGCCTCCGTGGAGCGCTCCCGGTCGGTGTCCTCGATCCGGAGCAGCATCTTGCCGCCATGCTTCTTCGCATAGAGCCAGTTGAACAGCGCCGTGCGGGCACCCCCGATATGGAGGAAGCCGGTCGGCGAGGGAGCAAAGCGGGTGACGACGGAATCGGTCATTCTTGGCAGGGCCTATGCATTGGAAGCGGTGGTGTATAGCAGGACCGGAGCATAACTAAAGCCCACGGCGGACCTGCCAGGCCTTGCTTATGCTCTTGGCTCAGCCTCGCGAATTTGGCAGAAGGACCGCTGATTCCCCTACAGGATTTTCGTAATGACAGAACCGGTGGCAGCTGAGGTTGGGCGCGATTTCATTCGTGACATCATTCAGGCCGACCTCGATCAGGCCAAATACAGGGAGATCGTGACCCGGTTCCCGCCGGAGCCGAACGGCTACCTGCATATCGGCCACGCCAAGTCGATCGCGCTCAATTTCGGCATCGCCCAGGAGTTTCCGGGTCGCTGCCATCTGCGTTTCGACGACACCAATCCGGTCAAGGAAGAGCAGGAATATATCGATTCCATCCAGGCCGACGTGCACTGGCTCGGCTTCGATTGGGGCAAGAACCTGTTCTTTGCCTCGGATTATTTCGACCGCCTGTACGAATGGGCGGAGACGCTGATCCGCGACGGGCTCGCCTATGTCGACGACCAGACCCAGGAGGAGATCCGCACCTCCCGCGGCACGCTGACCGAGCCCGGCAAGAACTCGCCGTTCCGCGACCGCACGGTCGAGGAGAATCTCGACCTGTTCCGCCGCATGAAGGCGGGCGAATTCCCCAACGGCGCGCGCGTGCTGCGGGCCAAGATCGACATGGCCGCGGGCAACATCAATCTGCGCGATCCCGTGCTGTACCGCATCCTGCATGCGCATCATCCGCGCACCGGCAACGCATGGTGCATCTATCCGAGCTACGACTATGCCCACGGCCAGTCGGACGCGATCGAGGGCATCACGCACTCGATCTGCACGCTGGAGTTCGAGGACCACCGGCCGCTCTACGACTGGTTCATCGAGAAGCTGCCGGTGCCGTCGAAGCCGCACCAGTACGAGTTCGCGCGGCTGAACCTGACCTACACGCTGCTCTCGAAGCGCGTGCTGACCCAGCTCGTGCGCGAGGGCCATGTCGCGGGTTGGGACGATCCGCGCATGCCGACCATGGCGGGCATGCGCCGTCGCGGTGTGCCGCCGGCGGCGCTGCGTGAATTCGTCAAGCGCATCGGCGTCGCCAAGGCCAACAGCGTGGTCGATGTCGGCATGCTCGAATTCTGCATCCGCGAGGAGCTGAACCGCACCGCGCAGCGTCGCATGGCGGTGCTGAAGCCGCTCAAGGTCGTGATCGAGAACTATCCGGAAGGGCAGACCGAGGAGCTCGAGGCGATCAACCATCCGGACGATCCCTCCGCCGGCACGCGGAAGATCACGTTCGGCCGCGAGCTCTATATCGAGCAGGACGACTTCATGGAGAACCCTCCCAAGAAGTTCTTCCGCCTGTCGCCCGGCAACGAGGTCCGGCTGCGCTACGCCTATTTCGTCAAATGCACCGGCGTGATCAAGAACGAGAGCGGCGAGGTGGTGGAGCTGCGCTGCACCTACGATCCCGCGACCAGGGGCGGCAATGCGCCCGACGGCCGCAAGGTCAAGGCGACCATGCACTGGCTGTCGGCGGCAGCGTCGAAGCCGGCGGAGATCCGCATCTACAACCAGCTGTTCGCGAACCCGAGCCCGGACGCCTCGAACTTTGCCGCCGATCTCAATCCGCAGTCGCTGGAGATTCTCAGCAATGCCCGAGTCGAGGCATCGGTCGCGGAGAGCAATTCCACCGAGCCGATGCAGTTCGAGCGCCAGGGCTATTTCGTGCGCGACAAGGACTCGACGCCCGGCAAGCCGGTGTTTTCACGCACCATCGGCCTGCGCGACACGTTCGCGAAGGAAGTCGCGAAAGGTTGAGGCACTCATGAGCAGTGAGGCCGACGCCATCGTTTCCGCCATCATCGCGAAATGGTGCTCCGGCTTCGCGACGCTAGATGCGGCCGCGCTGTCGTCGCTCTATGCCAAGAGAGCGTTCTTCTTCGGCTCTAACCCGAAGCTCTATCGGGGCAGGGACGGCGTTGCCGATTACTTCAATGGCCTGCCGCGATGGCGCAAGCCGAGTGCTGCGTTTTCCGAGGTGCAGGCCGCGCAGGCCGGTCCTGATATCATCAACATGGCCGCGATCGTGTCGTTCGATTTCGCGGGCGAACGCCCGGAACTCGTCGTCAAGATGAGCTGGGTCATCACGCGCGAGGACGCCGACTGGAAGATCGTCAATCACCATGCCTCGTCGAGGGTCCCGATGATCTAGCAGCGGAGGGCTCCGCCAGGTGCGGTCGCCGCCCGCTAGATGTCGTAGTAGAGATGGAACTCGTAGGGATGAGGTCGCAGGCGGATCGGGTCGACCTCCTTCTTGCGCTTGTAGTCGAGCCAGGTTTCGATCACGTCGGCGGTGAAGACGTCGCCGCGTAGCAGGAATGCGTGATCGCGCTCGAGCGCGTCGAGCGCCTGGTCCAGCGATCCTGGCGTGGACTTCACCTCCTTCGCCTCAGTAGGCGGGAGGTCGTAGAGATTCTTGTCGATCGGGCTGCCGGGGTCGATCTGCTTGTCGATACCGTCGAGGCCAGCCATCAGCATTGCTGCGAAGGCCAGGTAGGGATTGCAGGACGGATCCGGCGAACGAAACTCGACGCGCTTGGCGCGCGGATTCGGCGAATACATTGGAATCCGGCAGCAGGCGGAGCGATTGCGCTGGGAGTAGACGAGGTTGATCGGAGCTTCATAGCCCGGCACCAGACGCCGATAGGAATTCGTCGTGGGGGCGCAAAGCCCGCACAACGCCCAGGCGTGGCTCAATAGCCCGCCGATATAGTAGCGGCCGAGCTGGCTCAACTCGGCGTAGTCACCTTTGTCGTAGAACAGATTGGTCTCACCCTTCCAGAGCGATTGGTGAACGTGCATGCCCGAAGCGTTGTCCTCGAACAGCGGCTTCGGCATGAATGTCGCGGTCTTGCCGTGCTGATGCGCTGTGTTCTTCACCACGTATTTGTAGATCATCAGGTTGTCGGCCATCCGGGTGAGGGTGGTGAAGCGCATGTCGATCTCGTTCTGGCCGCCGGTTGCGACTTCATGGTGATGGGCCTCGATCTGGATCCCCAGAGATTCCATTGTCAGCACCATTTCGGTGCGTAGCGCCTGCATGCTGTCGGTCGGGGGAACGGGAAAGTATCCCTCCTTCGGGCGCGGTTTGTGGCCGAGGTTCGGCCCTTCCTCAGAGCCGGTGTTCCAGCTGCCTTCGCTGGAGTCGACTGCGTGCATGGCGTAGTTGATACCCTGTGCGTAGCGCACCTCGTCGAAGACGAAGAACTCCGCTTCCGGGCCGAAATAGCTCGTATCGGCGCGCCCGGTGCCCTTAAGGTGGATTTCGGCTTTCTGGGCGATGTAGCGGGCATCCCGGCTATAGGACTGGCCGGTCACGGGGTCGCGGATGTTGCAGATGAGAACCAGCGTTTTGGCCGGACTATAGGGGTCGACGAATGCCGTCGTCGGATCGGCGACGACCAGCATGTCGCTTTCCTGGATCTCCTGGAAGCCTCGGATCGATGAGCCATCGAATCCAATGCCCTCATTGAGTGCATCGGCATTCACCGCGCTCGGGGGGACGGAAAAATGTTGCGACACCCCCGGCAGGTCGGTGAACCGCAAATCGATCATCTGGACTTTCTCGTCCGTGATCGCCTTCACGAGGTCTTCGGCTGTCGTACATTTCGCAACCATGGCTTCGCTCCCAGGTCAGCGTCCCGAGATCGCGTAGCCGTTCGGCCGCAACCTAGCGGCTCGCGACGGACTGTGGTCCACGTTCGGCGTTGTCGCCGCAGTCAGGCAAGCTTCGCGCGACGGCAGTCAGCTTTGATGCGGCCCGCGCATCAGCTTCATCGCGTCTTCGATGTGCCGCCAGGTTTTTGCCAATTCGAGCTCGCCCTTCTGCTCGAGGTCGATGGCGTTTTGAGCGGCCTCCGCAATGGCCTTCGGGCCATGGGCTTCCAGCAACTGCCGCGCATAATCGTGGATTTCCATTTCTCGCATGGCGTCATCTCCCTCTTGTTCTGGGCGCGAACCGGGTGGGCCGAGAACGGCAGACATTGACACCTGTCAAGCGCCGATAGTCTGCATCCTGGTGCGCCGCACTTGCAAGGGCCCTTTCCGGGGCATGGGCGGCCGGATGGGGCGCCGGCTCCTGGTCGCGGCAACACAGCGCAGGTCGGAGGGATGATTCTTCATCGGTGCGCCCCCACATAAATACGAGAAGGGAGGTGAGCATCATGCGCATCCAACATTGGCAAGACGCTGGTAGCCTGTTGGTGGGCGTGTGGCTGGTCCTGTCGTCCTTCGTCCTCGGCATATCCGGGGCTGCTGTCTGGATCACCATCGCACTCGGGCTCGGCGTCATGCTGTTTGCCGTGGAGGCCTTTGTCGTCCCGTCCTACCTGGAAGAGTGGGGCGAAATGCTGCTGGGCTTGGCTCTGGTGCTGGCGCCTTGGTCCATTGGCTATGAGCCCGTATCGGCCACGGTCAGCAGCGTATTGTCGGGCCTATTGGTGATCTTGCTCGCTGCTTGGGAATTGATGACCGATCGCGACTTCAGCACCTGGTGGCACGATCACTGGCCTCACCGCGCCGGCTGAGACGAGAGGTTGCCGGCTTCTCTCCGACCGCCATCGGCTGGCGGCCGGAGGAGAGGTGGCTACGTTACAATGCGGCTCTGGGCTCGATCGGTTGCCAGATGCTGATCTTGCGAGTCTCCGGCATCAGGAAGACCGCAAGCACGAAGCACACCGCAGGCACCGCAATCGGGTAGATCAGCGCGTAGCCGATGCTGCCGGTCGCGGCGAATGCCGCCGAGGTGATGAACGGCACCAATCCGCCACCCCAACCGTTGCCGATGTGGTACGGCACGGAGACCGACGTGTACCTGATCCTGGCGGGGAAGAATTCCGCCAGAAACGCGCCGACCGGCCCGTACACCATCCCGACGTAGCAAACCAGGATGAAGATGATGAAGATCGCGGTCGGATAGTTGATGTTGCCGGGCTGCGTGACCGTTCCCAGCCACAGATAGAGCGGATAGTACGTGATCGCAGCGAGCAGCATGCCGCCCAGGATCACCGGCTTGCGGCCGATCTGATCCGACAGCCAGCCGAAGAAGATCAGGCTCGGCGTTGCGATCAGCAGCGCAGCTCCCACGATGTAGGCCGAGGTCAGCGCATCCACCTTGGAGACCTGCTGCAGGAAGTACAGCGCCCAGAACTGGCCGCTGTACCAGACCACGCCCTGTCCGATCAGGACCACGATCGCGATCCCGATGTATTTGATGTTGGAGCTGAGGAAGGCCTCCTTCCACGGATTCGTCGTCATTTGGCCGCGGGCCCTGATCTCCTGGAAGATCGGCGTCTCCTGGAGCTGGAGCCGAATGTAGATCGCGATGGCCACCAGCAGGAAAGACACCAGGAACGGAACGCGCCAGGCCCATTCGTCGAAGACCTGATTGCCGAACCAGGTCCGGGTCAGGACGATCACGGCCAGCGACACCACGATGCCGAGAGTCGGAGAGGTCTGTAGCCAGCCGGTGTAGTAGCCGCGCTTGTCGTCCGGCACATGCTCCGCGACATAGGTGATGGCGCCGCCATATTCGCCGCCCAAGCACAGACCCTGGATCATGCGCAGGCCGAACAGAACGAACGCCGCCGTTAGACCGATGGACTGGTAGGTCGGGATCAACCCGATTGCCCCCGTACCCAGTCCCATTCCGCTCAGCGTGATGAGGAATGTATATTTTCGTCCGACCCTGTCACCCATCCATCCAAAGAGGAAGGCTCCCAGGGGGCGGATCAGGAAGCCCGCAGTGAACAGAGCGATCGTGCTGAGGAGGGCTGCAACCGGGTGGGATTGCTCGAAGAACTTGACCGACAGAACGGCGGCCAGGCTGCCAAAGATATAGAAATCATACCATTCGATGACGTTTCCCACCGATGCAGCAACGATCACGCGGCGGAAATCGTGCGGTACTTGAACTGCCATGTGCTGCTCCTATCAAATTCAAACCCACTCCTCGCGCATTTCAGCGCCAGTTCGCTCGCGGAGTGCGTTTGGTGTGCGACGCTACAGGCGAGAATTGCGAGTTGCGTCCGCAACGCCTGGTCTCAGAGGAACCTTGAACCACCTGAGAAGAGCTTCGGCGGCCTTCGGTACCGCGAGCTGTCACGACCTGGCCCGTCTGTGCGGGGGAGGCGTGGAGAGCAGTTTAATCCTGCCAAGGCCGGCCCCTTATGAGACTTTCGGCTCAATCGACCCGAACCCAGGCTGCCCCCGTCCAGAGACAGAACGGTCGCCCATCGCGCCGGGCGGTCGTGTCACGAATGAACGGAAAGGACCTCTCGGGCGTTGTGTGGGTCCCCAACGAGGAGCCCGCCATGCAGAACATTGCAGAGCATATGGAAGTCATCGGTGCCGACGGCGTCCACATCGGCACCGTCGACAAGGTCGAGGGCCATCGGATCAAACTGACCAAGAAGGACAGCGGCGAGGGCAGCCACAGGGGCCATCATCACTTCATCGACAAGGGCCTCGTCGCCGGCGTCGAGGGCAACAAGGTCCGGCTGTCGGCCAAGGCGGATGTCGCCGTGACGATGGAAGAGGAAAAGTAGGGCTCGATCGAGTTCGTTCCTGATCTGTACCGCTATTCGCCGCCCTGCACGTTCCGGTAGCCTCGGCCTCCGTCGCGTATCGCAAGGTGCAGGGAATGGCAGAGCCGGGCCGGCCAGCACGGTCCCAAGGGATTGCGGGGACCTGGCCCGTTGGCCGGGCTGCTCCGGCCGGCGGGTTTGCGCCGGCGGGCTTTGGCGCCTGGCCCGCACTCGTCGAGGCGATGCGCGGATGGATGCGCGCGGAGGCCGGCGCCGGGCGGCTGTTGCCGTGGGTGCCGGTCGCCTTCGGCAGCGGCATCGCACTCTACTTTACCGCCGATCACGAGCCGGTGCTGTGGGTCGTTGCCGCGATAGCGGCCGCGCTCATGCTTGGCGCCGTCCTGTTGCGGCGGAGCCGGCTGTTCGCCCCCGCGATCATGATCGCGGCGATTGCGGCCGGTTTTGCCGTGGCGACCTGGAAGACGGCGCGCATTGCTCACACCGTTCTCGCAAAACCGCTCTATTCGGTGTCGTTGTCGGGCTTCGTCGAGACGCGCGACATCCGCGAGCGCACCGACCGTTTCGTGCTGCGTGTCACCGCGATGGAGGCGCAGCGGAGCGAGGTGAAGCTGGAGCGCGTGCGCCTCTCGGTGCGCAAGGGGACTGCGCCGGAGGTCGGCAGCTTCGTGCAGTTGAAGGCGCGGCTGATGCCGCCGATTTCGCCGGTGCGCCCCGGCAGCTACGATTTCTCGCGCGACATGTTTTTCCAGGGCATCGGCGCCTCCGGCTTCGTGATGGGGGCGATCGCGGCTGCGGTGCCGCCCGATGCCGGTGGCTTGCGGCTGCGCTATGCCGCCTTCATGCAGGGCCTGCGCGATGCGATCGACGCGCGCATCCGGGCAATGCTCGAAGGCGACAATCGCGCGATCGCGACGGCGCTGCTGACGGGGCGGCGCGACGCGATCACCACGCCCGTCAACGATGCCATGTTCATTTCAGGGCTGGGCCATGTGCTCTCGATCTCCGGTTACCACATGGCGGTGGTCGCCGGCGTCGTGTTCTTCGCGGTCCGCGCGCTGCTCGCTCTGATTCCGGGACTGGCGGTCGGCTTCCCCATCAAGAAATGGTCGGCGGCTGCGGCGCTGGTGGCCGCCGCATTCTATCTGCTGCTCTCGGGCGCGGAGGTCGCGACGCAACGCTCGTTCTTCATGACCGCCGTGGTGCTGATCGCCGTCATGGTCGACCGACGCGCCATCACCTTCCGCACGCTTGCCGTGGCCGCGTTGATCGTGCTCGCGGTCGCGCCCGAAGCGCTGGTGCATCCGAGCTTCCAGATGTCGTTTGCGGCAACGCTGGGGCTGGTTGCGCTGGTGCAGATCGGCATGCCGAACCTGTTCGCTTCGCCCGATCATTCGGCGACCGCGCGCATCGCGATGTGGGGCGGCCGCGAGATCGCGATGCTGTTCCTGGCCTCGCTGATCGCGGGGCTTGCGACCACGCCCTATGCCGCCTTCCACTTCCACCGCGTCACCCCGTTCGGCGTGCTTGCCAACCTCGGGGCGATGCCGGTGGTGTCGGCGCTGGTGATGCCGGCGGGACTGCTCGGATTGCTCGCGGCGCCGTTCGGGCTCGACGGCGTGTTCTGGTGGCTGATGGGGATCGGCATCGACTGGATGGTCGCGGTCTCGCGCTGGGTGGCCGCGCTGCCGGGCGCGGTCGGCCGCATCCCGGCGTTCGGCATTGCGCCGCTGATCGCGGCGAGCCTCGGGATCATCGTGATGGGCCTGCTGCGCACGCCCTTACGCTGGTCAGGCGCGCTGGTGCTGTTGGTCGCGATCCTCTGGGGGCTGGCAGGCCGGCAGCCGGATATCCTGATCGCCGGGGACGGCCAGAGTGTCGCGGTGCGGGGCAGGGACGGGCACCTGCAAATGATCCGGGCGAACAAGGACGGCTTTCTCCTGAAGGAGTGGTTGGCTGCCGACGCCGATCCGCGCGATGCCGGTAGTCCCTCGCTCGCCGCCGGCGTGTCGTGCGACGAGGCCGGCTGCGTGACGCCGCTCGCCGACGGGCGCCTGGTCGCGCTGGCCTTGCGCATCGACGCTCTGGCGGATGATTGCAGCCGCGCTGCGCTGGTGGTGACGGCGCGACCGGCGCCAGCGGATTGTGTGGCGATGGTGGTCGACCGGCAGCGACTCGCGGCGCAAGGCGCGCTCGCTCTGACACGGCGCGGCGACGGCTTTGCGGTTCAGGCGGTGAAAGCGAGAGGCACCGATCGTCCGTGGTCGCCGGCGACCGCCGGCGAGGGCGATTTCAGCGCGAGCCTTGCGCCGCAGGCGGCAGCCCCCCGTAACCGGGACGCGACGCCGTCCGAGGCCGACCTGCAGGCCGAGGATTGAGCGGACGGGCTACAGGTACCAGGCCAGCACGGCTTCGAGCCCAGCACTCCCGATCACCGGCAGGGCCACCATCTGGCTCAGTCCGATTGCGCGGGCCTCCGCGGCTGCGGCCGAGCCGTCGTGCCCGAGATCGTCGTTGAGCGCGGGCATGCCGGTGGCCCAGGCTCCGCCGATGCTGCCGTCGCCCCTGCCGATGGATCTGTCCGCATAGAGCGCGGCAAGGTCTGTCTGCGCGCTGCAATCGCCGGCGCGAAAGACCAGTGCCGAACGGGCCTCGTTCGGCACCCAGATCTCGAAGCGTCGCGCAATCGGCGTCGCCTGTGCGGACAGGAAAGTCAGCACCCAGGTCTGGTCGGTGCCGGTCCGATAGGGCACGCCGACGCCGAGATTGATCCCGACCTCGGCGGCGTCTTCCCAGCGCAGAAAACTCCTGGCGTTGTGCAGGTCCTTGATGATCAGCGGCAGGCCCGCTTTCCAGGTGCGTCCGGGCAGGCCGAAGCCGCGGGGAAACCTGGTGTGGCGGGAGTTGAATTCGAACATGTCGGCGGTGCCATAGTAGCCGTCGACGAGCCCCATCTCGTGGGAGCTATCGGGATCGTTGTGCCAGAGCTCGATTGCGCCGACATGCGCCTCGTCGTCGCCGCAGAACAGCACCATGACGGCCTGCAAGAATTCGCCTGAAAACACCGGCACCGCCACGCCACAGGTGAGGCCGGCCGCGAGCGCCTGGTCGGTCCGCTTGAAATAGGAGTTGGCGAATTTAGTGAGGATCACGGGATGGCCGCTGGCCCAGGCCTTGCCGGGAAGGCCCTCGTCGTATCCGAAGCGCAAGTGCTCGCTCACGGCCTTGAACGCAGACAGCCCTTCGCCGTAGAGGCCGCCGCCGAATTCCAGCCGCATGCGCGTCCGGTCCGGCACCCAGAGTTCAACGACGCGAATGAAGGTTTTCATCGAACGTGTCCGCCGCCTCAAGCCTTTGACAGCATCGGCGATCTGGCCGCGGAACGGACGTTCAAAATTCAGGCAGGGCCGCGCAAACTTCGTGCGATGGGCAGGTGCGAGCCTGATCTCGGCGGAAGATTCCGGAAGACGCAAATCATACCATCTCGCCGGCCACGGCCGGCGATGGCAATTTCAATCCCGGCCCCGACCTCTGCGCCGGGGGGAGGTACATCAGCCGATCGGCAGGCGTGTGATCGTCGGCCTGTCAGCGATGATCTCCGGCTTGTGTTCACGCTCGCCGGCCGGCTGGGTCACCGGCAATTGCAGCACGGTCGCGCGCTGGCCTTCGACGAGTTGCGTCACGAGTACGTATTTGCCGTCGGGGAATTCGATCGCGTCATGATGGCGATCGGGAATGTGCGGATCGATCTTGCCGAACTTGCCGACGCGGGAGTTGATGGTGCGCGTCCAGATCCAGCGATTGTCGTAGCGGACGTTGTCGGCGAAGGCGAGCTCCGTTCCCGGCAGCAGGCAGACCGCGACGGACATGTCGGCCTCGGAGGCGAAGCCGCGCGTCGAGGTGCCGCGGAAGGTGGTCGTGACGATCGTCTCGCCGACTTGTGCGGGACGCGTCGCGACGGCATGCAGGCTGTAGTCACACATCGGGTGCTCCTCATTCAGGGATAGCGACCCGCGCCTCCTTCGGAGGCACTGGCCTCTATCAGAGTGGAAGCATGTTAGCGTCTTCTCGGTTGTAGGCAAATCTGCGGCTTGGCTTCGCAGGCTGCCATCACAATATCTTTTTCAAATGCGTCAGGAACAAAAACCGCTTCCGTGCATTTGGCGTGCATCTTCGTCAGCGACCAGCAGGTGCCGACCAGCCCGAATATTGCCAGGCGGGTTGCGACGGCTGCGCGACGGCGTTGCGCAATTGCTCGCTCGCCGTCGTCGGCGTTGCCTTGCGGGCATGGTGCGACTGCGCGGCGAAGGCTTGCGATGCCGACGCGGATGCTGCGATCAGCGCCACCGTGACGGTGCTCAAAACGATCTTGCGCATTGATTGCCTCCTCGATCTCCAGGGCCACGAAGCGATGAGGGCTTCGTGCGGCGTCGCGAGGATGTAGCGCTAGAGAGGGGCCGGATAATCTGAGCAAAACCAGAAAGACTATCCAGCCGGAGCGGACAATCGTCAACGCGCGGGTCGCCAACCGGCGGGCCGCGCTTTAGGTGATTGTTTGAGCATGATCTCCGCGCAAGCGCGTCCTGCGCTTGTCGCGAGGGAAAACCGCTGCGCACTTTGTGCTAACGCGGCCCTCCAGTCCGGATCACGCTCAGTACTTCCGGTACAGGCCGATCAGCTTGCCCTGAATCTTCACCCGGTTGGGCGGCAGGATGCGGACCTCATAGGCCGCATTGGCGGGCTCGAGCGCGATCGAGGCGCCGCGGCGGCGGAAGCGCTTCAGCGTCGCTTCCTCGTCGTCGATCAGCGCCACCACGATGTCGCCGGTGTCGGCGCTCTCATTGCGCTGGATCAGCGCCATGTCGCCGTCGAGGATGCCGGCTTCGACCATCGAGTCGCCGCGCACTTCGAGCGCGTAGTGCTCGCCCGAGCCGAGCATGTCGGGCGGTACGCTGATGGTGTGGCTGCGGGTCTGCAACGCTTCGATCGGCGTGCCGGCCGCGATACGGCCCATCACCGGCACCGCAACGGGGCGTTCGCCCTCGTCCGCGCTGGAGCTCGCTCGCACCTTGCCGAGATTGCCCTCGATGACGCTCGGCGTGAAGCCACGGCGGTTGCCAGCGGCGGCCTGCAGCTCGGGCAACTTGATCACCTCGATCGCGCGGGCCCGGTTGGGCAGGCGCCGGATGAAGCCGCGCTCCTCCAGTGCGGTGATCAGGCGATGGATGCCTGACTTCGAGCGCAGGTCGAGCGCGTCCTTCATCTCGTCGAAGGAGGGCGGCACACCGCTTTCCTTCAAACGCTCGCTGATGAATCGCAGAAGCTCGTATTGTTTGCGCGTTAACATCTCGACCAAATCCCCCGGTTGATGTCGTTCGATTCCGAGACGGTGAATTCAGCGGCGAGCCGCCAGATGCTCGAAACAAATCATGAACGGACACTATATGTTCGATATGTGTTCCGCAACTGCTTAATTTACCGTGAACGCGACAAAGTTCGCGGAACGCGCAGGACCAGTGCGTTCAGGCGGGCAGTCGCAGCACCTCGCAAGGCGCGCCTGCCTCGGCCTTCGGCGCGAACGGCGCGCGCACGAGAAGTGCCTGCGCCGCAGCGAGATTCGCAAGCAGCGAGGAATCCTGATGATTGACGGGAAGGGCGACAAGCATGCCGTCGTCGCGCCGCTCCAGGCGCGCACGAAGATAGTCCTCGCGCTGGTCATTGGCACCGACATCGCGGCCGAGCACGGCGCGCTCGCGACGATGGTGAATCACGGCGCGGCCCGACAGGGCGCGAATCAACGGCACCATGAACAGGAAGCCGCACACATAGGACGACACGGGATTGCCGGGCAGGCCGATCACACCCATCGCCCCTAGCCGGCCTTGCATCATCGGCTTGCCCGGCCGCATCGCGATCTTCCAGAACGCCATCGCAATGCCTTCGGTCTTCAGCGCCTGCTGGACCAGATCGTGGTCGCCGACCGAGGCGCCGCCGATCGTGATCAGGATGTCGGCGCCGCTCTCTCGGGCACGGCGGATGCCGGCTGTGGTGGCCTCCAGCGTATCGGCGGCAACGCCGAGGTCGATGGTATCTGCGCCCTCCCGGCGGGCGAGGGCGTGCAGGGCATAGCCGTTGGAATAGACGATCTGGCCGGGGCCCGGCGTGGTGCCCGGCATCACCAGCTCGTCGCCGGTGGCGAGGATCGCGACCTTCGGACGGCGGCGGATGGGGAGGTCTGGGTGGTTCATCCCGGCGGCGAGCGCGAGGTCGCGCTCGGTGAGCCGGGTTCCCTTGCGCAGGAGCACGTCGCCCTCGCGGAAGTCGACGCCGGCGGGCCGGATGTGCCGACCGGCGATAGCGGCTTCCTTGATCGTGATGCGCTTGCCCTCGGCGACCGTATCCTCCTGGATCACGACCGCGTCCGCGCCGGCGGGAACGACGCCGCCGGTGAAGATTCGCACCGCTTCGCCGGCGCCGACCGCTCCCGCGAACGGCCGGCCCGCCGCGACCTCGCCGATCATGGTGAGCTGCGCGTCGACCCTGGCCGCATCGGCTGCGCGCACGGCGTAGCCGTCCATGGCCGACATCGCCTCGGGCGGCTGGGTACGCCGCGCCGCGACGTCGCGCGCGAGCACGCGGTGGTAGGCCTCGTCGAGGGGAATCATCTCTTCAGGCAGCGGCTCCGCACCGGCCAGCACCGCGGCGAGCGCGTCAGAAACCGGCATCAAGGCCACGGCGAAACTCCTGCTCGGAAAGTCTGGACGAATGGGCGGCAAGAGTTCTAGCCGAGCGCGGGCGATGAAGCAAAATGGGACCGGATCAGGATTTATCCTGCTTGATCCGTCCAGTCATGAGGGACCGTCAGCTCTGCCGCGGCATGATCTGACGGACGAGAAAGACGGGAACGAGCGTGGCCATGGCAAGGACGACAATGACGGGAGCCACGGCCAGCATCGGTCATCGACCGGTCTGGCGGTCCGGACGGAGGTCCGGCGCCACGTCGGGAGCCACGTCAGGGGGCTTGGGGCCTTGATCCTTGTCGGGCAGCGGATCGGCCTGGGATTTCAGGTCGGCGGCCTTGCTGATCAGCTTGGCGGAGAGGTCAGAATCCGAAGTCGTTCTGGCGAATTCGAGCAGAAGAGAGGCTTGTTTGGTGAGGTAGGTTTTGCCCAACACGATGATACGTCCGTCTGTAGAAGTCCCAACGGACTCAAGAGTCCGGAAGCGGGCATTCCGTTCCCGGAACTCTGTATAAAAATGTACAAAGCGATTTGGTTCCTCATCTCGGCTAGATCGGTTCCGGGAGCTCCCCGGTTTCACCCGCCGGCCGATGCGTCTCGATCAGATTCCCAGCGCCTCGAGCGCGTCGCCGACATCGCGGGGCGAGGTCACATGCACCGCGGTCAATCCGCGCGCTCGCGCTCCCTCGACGTTTTCGGCGAGGTCATCGAAGAACACGATGCGCCTGGCGGGCACACCGATGGCCGCCACGACATGGTCGAACGCCGCCGCGTCCGGCTTGCGCAGGCCGATGCTGGACGACAGGTACAGCTCGCGGAAATGGCCGAGCAGGTCGGCGTATTCCTTCGAGAAATGGTCGACATGCGGCTGGTTGGTGTTGGAGAAGGCGTAGAGCGGCATCTGCTTCGCCGCACGCGGCAACAGCTCCGCGACATCGGGCATTTCACCCGCGAAGATCGCGTTCCAGCCCTCGAGGAATTGCGCATCCGAGATGCCGATCCCGAGCGAGGCCCGTAGCGAGGCGAAATACTCCTCGTCGCTGATCTTGCCGACCTCGTGCAGCCGATACGCCTCGCTGTCGCGCACATAGCGCGCAACGATTGCCTCCGGCTTGCAGCCGGCGTGTCCCGCCCAGCAGGCGATCGCCTTGGAGAAATCGATGTCGAGCACGACGCGCCCGAGGTCGAACAGAAGCGCATCCGCGCTGCCGGGAGAGAGCGAGGTCATTGCGTCCTTTCGGATCAGTACCGGTAAGGTTCGTGGTCGAACAGCGGGAACGCGCTGAACACGCTCGGCGTGTTCGTCGCGGTGGCCGGATGCAGGCAGGACTTGTTGACCTCGGCGAACGAGGTGGCGCCCAACAGGCCGAGGCAGCGCAGCACCTCGTCCTCCAGAAGCTCCAGCATCCGCGTCACGCCGGCTTCGCCGGCCGCCGCCAGCGCCCAGCATTGCAACCGGCCGATGCCGACGAGGTCGGCGCCCGCCGCGATCGCCTTGACGATGTCGGTGCCGCGGCCGAAGCCGCCATCGACCATGATCTTGGCGCGGCCCTTCACGGCCTCGACGATCTCAGGCAGCACATGCATGGCGCCGCGGCCGTGATCGAGCTGGCGGCCGCCATGGTTGGAGACGTAGATCCATTCGACGCCGTGATCGAGCGCGATCAGGGCGTCCTCGGCGGTGGCGATACCTTTCAGGATCAGCGGAATCTTGAACTTGTCCTTGATCATCTTCACGGTCCGCCATTCCAGGCCTTTCTGGAAATCGCCGCCGGTGGCGCGCAGGCGGCTCTCGCGAACGTAGCGCTTGGCGATGTCGCGTTCGCGACGGCTGTAATGGGCGGTGTCGACGGTCAGGCAGAAGGCGGCGTAGGCGTGCTTTTCGGCCCGGCTGACGACATCGGCGACGAAGGCATCGTCGCCGCGCACATAGAGCTGGTAGAGACGCAGCGCGTCGGGGGCGGCTGCGGCGGTCTTCTCCAGGCCAGGCTCGGACACTGAGCTCAGCATGTGCGCCGCCCCAAAGGTGCCGGCGGCGCGCGCGACGCTCGCGGCGCCATCCGGATCGAAGATCTCGAGCGCGCCGACAGGGGCGAGCACCACCGGCAGGCGCATCCTGCGGCCGAACTGCTCGACGGAGCCATCCACCTTGCGCACGTCGCGCAGCACGCGCGGGCGAAAAGCGAGCTCGTCCAGCGCCATCCGGTTGCGGCGCATCGTGGTCTCGGTCTCGGCGGCGCCGACGATATAGTCCCAGGCATTCTGGTTGAGGTTGGCGCGTGCTTTGCGGATGAATTCGTGCAGATTCTGGAACGGCTCGCTGCTGGCGCCGAGTTCGACGTTCCTTTCCGGCTGGATGCGGGGTTTTTCGTTCATTATTATCCTCCCGAGAATTTGAAGCCTTGTTTCATCGCCTAACCCGTCCGGCTCTCCAAAACCATCCTAAAATCGCATAGCTGCGAGGCGCGGGCGATCGACCGATTCCTGCTTTGCATGAAACGGTTTCGGAACGTTGCCAAAAGTTTAGGTCCGGGCGAAGGGATTTTTACGGTGTACCCGCCGGCGCGGCGTCCCGGCCTTGAAGAAACCAGAATGGTATTGTGAGAAGCGGGCTGGATCGCCATTTGCATGGCGCCTCCCAAGCCCAAGAGAACCGCCAAGCAAAAAGGCCAGCCTATCCATGCGGAAAACCCTGCTGTTCCCCCTGGGCGCGCTCACCGGAGCGTGTTTGACCCTTCTGGTAGCTAGTCCGCACGGCGGAGTATGGGCGGCACGGGCGGCAGCGGGCGCGGATGATGCCTATTCACAGCTCAACTTGTTCGGCGAAGTCTTCGAGCGCGTGAAGGCGAGCTATGTCGAGAAGCCCGACAACGCCAAGCTGATCGAAGGCGCGATCACCGGCATGGTGACCTCGCTCGATCCGCATTCGCGCTACATGAACGACAAGGCCTGGACCGAGATGCAGGAGACCACCTCCGGCGAGTTCGGCGGGCTCGGCATCGAGGTCACGATGGAGGAGGGCCTGGTCAAGGTCGTCTCGCCGATCGACGACACGCCGGCGTCCAAGGCCGGCATCATGTCCGGCGATCTCATCAGCAAGATCGATGGCGATGCCGTGCAGGGCATGACGCTCGAGCAGGCCGTCAACAAGATGAAGGGCCCGGTCGACACCAAGACCAAGCTCACCATCGTGCGCAAGGGCGCCGACGCCCCGCTCGACATCGCGATCACCCGCGAGATCATCCATGTGCGGCCGGTCCGCTTCCACGTCGAGAATGGCGACATCGGCTATATCCGCGTCACCTCGTTCAACGAGCAGACCACCGACGGCCTGAAGAAGGCGATCGCGGCGATCTCCAGGGAGATCCCGCAGGAGAAGCTCGCGGGCTATGTGATGGACCTGCGCAACAATCCGGGCGGCTTGCTCGACCAGGCCGTGTCGGTGTCGAGCGCGTTCCTTCAGCGCGGCGAGGTGGTCTCGACCCGCGGCCGCAATCCGGAGGAAACCCAGCGCTTCACCGCGCATGGCGGCGACCTCACCAAGGGCAAGCCGCTGGTGGTTCTGGTCAATGGCGGCTCGGCTTCGGCCTCGGAGATCGTCGCCGGCGCGCTGCATGACCACAAGCGTGCCACGATCATCGGCACGCGCTCGTTCGGCAAGGGCTCGGTGCAGACCATCATTCCGCTCGGCGCCGGCAATGGCGCGCTGGCGCTGACCACGGCGCGCTACTACACGCCGTCCGGCCGCTCGATCCAGGCCCAGGGCATTGCGCCCGACATCGAGATCCTCCAGGACGTGCCGCCCGAGCTGAAGGGCCGGATGGATACCATGGCGGAGTCCCAGATGCGCGGCCACCTGCAGGCTGCCGACGGCACCGAGCAGACCGGATCGCAGTCCTACGTCCCGCCGAAAGAGGAGGACGACAAGGCCCTGCACGCGGCCTACGACTTCCTGCATGGCGTCACCGCGAATGCGGTCGCGGCCAAGCCCGCGCCGAAGGCTGCGGTGCCGAACTAAATCCTACGACGTCCAGATAATCGCCCGGGAGCGGATGACCGCTCCCGGGCGAATTCGTTTTGAGGCTGGCGTGTCAAAGGCGGAGCGCCAGGATTTCGAATGTGACCGCTGTCGAAGCACCGAAAGCGGTGAATTGTTGCAATTGATCATCGACCGTGACGACGGCTTCGAAGATGTTCACGTTGCCATTGAGGGAGGGTGACGAGGCCTGGATGACACGATCTCCAACCTTGAGGCCCGGCGCAGCGACGGTGCCGGCCGATGACAAGCCGGTAACTGTGACCACGACATATCCGGAAATCTGAGCCATCTTGCGCTCTTTCTTGGAACGAGTTGAACGGACCTCGTCTTACAATCAGCTCAAATCTCAGTCGACGGGTCTGATCAATTGCGAGCTTAGGACATAGGGCTCTGCGGTGATCCCGCGGCTCGCAAGCCGCGAGATCACAGCGCGATCGTCATTGCTCCTTCTTCGGGCCCATGTGATGCGGGACTTCCGTCTTCGGTCCGCCGCCGTAATGGTGGCTGCCGCCCGATCCGCTGGTCGATCCGCCGTCGCTCTCTTTCTTGCCCATGTGGTGCGGGACCTCGGTCTTGGGCCCGCCCGAATAGTGGTGGCCGTTCTTCTCGTCGGTGGTGTTGGTCGTGCTCGTCTGCGCCAAGGCGGGCAACGCGACGAGCGACATGATCGCGGCAGCGACGATCAGCTTGCGGTGACTCATTCTGGTTTCTCCTGTTTGAACTTGTCGAGTTGGTGTCAATCAAGTCCCGGTGGCTTGACTGAGAGGCAACCAAACCCGGAGCGCGATTGTCTAGGTTGAGCAAAATCAAATGTCGACGCGGGCACTTGCGTGCGCCGATGCGTGGATCGTCGAGTTGCAGCAGGCGACGGGAAGTATCGATCTTCTTACAGAAAAAAATTTGCATCGATCTCGCGAATTCGATGACTTCATGTCGTGCCCTCGATCACTTGCAGTGCCGGCAAGAGGCGTTGCTGGAAAGATGGCGATGTCGATCGAATGACTCGAGGACGAGAGGCGTCTCAACTCATTACAAGACCGCGCGAAAAAAAAGATTTGGCCGGTGCATCGCTCGAGTTTGATGTCCGTCAAAAGGGCATCAACGACGCCACCTAGCGTGCCGGCTCGCGAGTGGATAGAGCATCGCGGCGCGGTTGCGATCCGCAAACATCGCGCGAGAATGGGAAGCACGCTCTTGATTGACGAGACGATCCAGGTGGCCGGTCGGCCGCTGCAAGTTGCATTTCTGCTGCGCCGCCGGCTCTGGGAGACGATCATGATCAGATCGGTGCTGGCCAAGCCCCGGCGCGATGTCCGGCTGGATTTGTTTCGCGGTCTGGCGAACTGGCTGATCTTCCTCGGACACATTCCGAATTCGGTGCTGGTCTGGTTCACGACGCGCAATTACGGCTTCAGCGACGGCGCCGATCTGTTCGTGTTGATCTCCGGCTACACCGCGACGTTCGTGTTCGGCACCATGATGATGGAGCGTGGCTTCGTCATCGGGGCAACCCGGCTGCTGCGGCGGGTATGGCAGCTCTATGTCGCCCACCTTCTGCTGTTTTTCGTCTATCTCACCGCCGTGCATTACCTCGCGCACAGGTTCGACGACCTTCACCTGATGGATCAGTTCAACGTCGCGCCACTGATGGACTTTCCCGTCGAGACGCTCTCGCAAGGCCTGGTCCTCAAGTTCAAACCGCTCAATCTCGACGTCCTGCCGCTCTACATCGTGCTGATGGCTGCGTTTCCCGTCGTGCTCTGGTTCATGTTGCGATGGCGGAACGCGGTGATGATCAGCTCGTTCGGTCTCTATCTGGCCGCCCGCCATTACGGCTGGAACTTGCCCGCCTATCCGGCCGGGGTCTGGTATTTCAATCCGTTTACCTGGCAACTGCTCTTCGTATTCGGGGCCTGGCTGGCATTGGGAGGGGCGACCGCAAGTCGCTGGCTGCTGTCGTCCCGCACGCTCCTTGTCATGAGCGGCGGCTTTCTGCTCTTCGCGCTTGTGATGACACTGGCCGAGCGAATTCCCGGGCTCAGGGACTACCTCCCCGAGGGACTCGTCGCCGTCTTCGTACCGAACGACAAGACCAATCTCAGCCCGTATCGGGTCATTCATCTGGCGAGCCTGGTGCTCATCGTCGTCTCGCTCGTTCCGATCGATTGGCCGGGACTGAAGTCGCCTTTCCTGCAGCCGTTGATTCGATGTGGCCAGCAATCCTTGCCCGTGTTCTGCGTCGGTCTCTTCCTTTCGTTCATCGCGCATTTCCTGCTTGATTTTGGATCGGAGGGAATCCCGGCTCAGCTCATCGTTGGAGCCGCGGGCCTCTGGATCATGACGGGCGTTGCCTACTACCGGACCTGGTCGAAGGGCGTGGACAGAAGCCGCTCGTCCGGGCAGGGCGGGGAGGCGGGCGAATGATAACTTCCGAGTTGATTTTCACCGAGGACGTGCAGGGCGTCATCCTGCATGGCCTGCACTGGACCGCATCGACGATCGAGCTGCTTGGCGTGGTGGTGATCGTGTGCGGCGTGGTTGCCGCAACGGTCTGGTCGTTGAACGAGATGTGGCGCGGTGCGCCTGCAGACGCATTTCGTTCCTATCGCGCGAACCTCGGTCGCGGCATCCTGCTTGGCCTCGAATTCCTGATTGCCGCCGACATCATCGGAATGGTCGCGATCGTGCCGTCGTTCGACCGGCTCGGCATCCTGGCCTTGATCATCGTGATCCGCACTTTCCTGAGCTTCTCGCTCCAGATTGAAATCGAGGGGCGATGGCCGTGGCGAAGGCATGACAGGGAGGTGAGCGATGCAGCACGCGGCGGCCTTTGACGTCTCCGTGCGTAAGAGTTTCCGGCGCGTCGCGTCTATATGGCCTGACCCGCTCTTCGCTGCCCTCATCGTCGATCTCGATGAGCAGACGACCATCCGAATCAAACCCTGGAGAATGACCATGAATCGTCCGAAGAAATTTGTCGTGAGCGCAGCCGCCCTTGCCGTCCTCGTGCTGGGTCCGGGTGGACTGTCGTCCGCAGTCGCTGCAACCGATCTGACTCGCGTCGCGATGATGGACGACGACAAGATGTCGAAGATGCCTGCACCGTCGGATTCCAGCGGCAAGATGAATACGGGACAGCCATCGGGTCAGCCGCAGAACATGAGCGGCGGCCAGATGAACGACGATAAGATGAAGATGCCGCCGCAAGGCCAGATGCGGGACTGCCAGGGCGCCGGCTGCCAGGACAATTCCGGCATGATGCAGATGATGCAAATGATGGAGAAGATGATGCGCGGCCAGATGAGTTCGTCTGGCAGCAACGGCGCGATGAGTGGCCCGGCGGACGTGACCGAGCGGCTCGAAGGGCGGATCGCATTTCTGAAGGCGGAATTGCAGATCAGCGACAAGCAGGTTGCCGATTGGAATAATGTGGCGGATGCCTTGCGGTCGAGCCGGCAGCACCTGCTGGATGCGCGCAAGATGCTCGCGATGGATGACAGGCTGGGAAGCGCCGACCGTCTGGAGCATTACGAGCGGCACCTGTCCGAGCGCCTGGAGGCGCTCAAGGCGGCTCGCGTGGCCTTCACGCGGCTCTACGCGTCGTTGAACGAGAGCCAGAAGCAGACCGCAGACACGATCCTGCTGCCTCTGATTGCGTCGTTCTGAGCGCTGGAATCGAGAGCGAGATCATGTTCGGTCTGCCCCTTCGATGTCGAGCCGGCCTGTCTGCGCTCGTTGTCCTCACGAGCCAGCTTGTGGCGAATGCCGCGCTCGCATCGGACTTCGGCCTCGGCCGCGCGCATCCGACAGGGCGGGTCGCTCAGGGTTGGGAGCTGGCGCAGGCAGAGGACGACCACGCCGCACATCATCCCGCAGCGTCCGGCTCCTCAGGCGGTGCGGCCGGCGCGCCGCCCGGCGGCGCCACGCCGGGGATGATGGGTGGAATGGACGGCATGATGGGCCGGCCGCGCAAGGAGTTTTATCCGGCATTGATGGATATGCCGTCGCTGTCCGCCGAACAGCGGAGCAATCTGGAGATCCAGGCGCGCGAGCGGATCAGCGCGGAGACCGATCGCTTGGCAGGTGCTGAGATGGATCTGCGGCACGCCATTGCCGGGAGCGACATCGTTGCCGCGGATCAGGCGGCGCGTCGGCTTCGCGAATCCCTGAACGCCGTCCAGAGTGGCGTGGTCGCGCTGCGCTCGCTGCACGAGGGCAAGCCGCCGCAGCAAATCGCACAGGCCTGGTTCAGATCGCAGATGAACCTCCTGCCTCGGCAAGGCGCCATGGACGCGGATGACGGCACGCCAGGGGTCTCCTGGTTTCACGTCACGACCATGGCGCTGCTGGTGCTGTTCTCGCTCGCGATGCTTGCCGTCTACCTCGCGCGCATGCGCCGGGCGAACGCGCTGGTCGATCGGCTGACACGCGCTGCGGTCGCTCCGGCTGCTGCCGCGCCCCTCGTGTCCCCGCCGGCCGCCGGCGTGCCGAACGACAAGCCCGAGGCGACATCCTCCCAGGAGACAGATCGCCATCCGCGGCGGGTTGAGGCGAGCCGCTCCTGGAAGGGCAAGCTGAGGATCTGCGCGATCTATCAGGAGACACCGAACGTGAAGACCTTTCGTCTGCAAGCACCAGACGGCGGCGCGATTCCGTTTGCATTCCTGCCGGGACAGTTCCTGACCTATGCCATCGAGATCGACGGACAGGCCGTCAGGCGTTCCTACACGATCGCATCGTCCGCCGCCCAGACCGCCTATGTCGAGACCACGATCAAGCGCGAAGACGGCGGGCTTCTGTCCGACTACATGCATGGCCACCTGAAGGAGGGAGACCTCGTTGAAGTGGCGGGCCCCTCAGGCGCCTTTACATTCACGGGCGTGGAAGCCGACAGCGTCGTCCTGATCGGTGGCGGGGTCGGTATCACGCCGCTGATGGCGGCGATCCGGTATCCCTCGGATATTGCATGGCCCGGCCAGATCTACCTCGTCTATGGCGCGCAGACGACCGAGCAATTCATTTTCCGGGACGAGCTGGAATATCTTCAGCGCAGGATGAGCAATCTGCACGTCGCGGCCACGATGGTGCGGGCCGCGGGCACGTCGTGGATGGGAAGCGAGGGGCAGATCACGGCCGAGTTCCTGACGCAGGCTGTGCCCGATCTCGCCAGACGACGCGTTCACCTGTGCGGTCCGCCCGGAATGATGGACGCGCTCAGAAAGACGTTGATCGGGCTCGGCGTGCCGCGCGAGCAGATCAAGACGGAGGCCTTTGGGCCGGCCCGCGGCGCCGTTCCACCTCCCGGCAAGGTCGCGGCCGAAGAGCAAATGCCGGCCGCCGAGGCGAGCAATCGAGGGGCTGCGACAGTCGGTCCTGCAACGGCCACCATTCGCTTTGCGACATCCGATAAGGTTGTGGCGCTGCCTCCGGACAAGAGCGTCCTGGAAGTGGCCGAGAGCGCGGGCGTTTCGATCGATTATTCCTGTCGGGTCGGGGTCTGCGGCGTCTGCAAGACGCATCTGTTGCAAGGAAACGTCACGATGGAGGTCCAGGACGCCTTGACCGCAGACGATAAGGCGAACGGTCTCATCCTGGCCTGCCAGGCGAAATCGGTCGGAGATCTGGTCGTCGAGGCCTGACATGATGGACGGGAGAGAGCGCCTGATCGCCGACGTCGTTCTGGCGGCCCTGTTGCTGCTGGTGCCGGCTTTCCTGCTGCACTCCGACAGCCGGTTCGCAGGAAGCCTGGCGGGCTTTGTCCTCGGGGCCGGTGCGGCCGTGCTGATGGTTCTCCTTCTCGTCTATCCGATGACGAAATACAGCGTGGGTTTGAAGGTCCTGGTCACGCGAGGCGTGTCGATGCCGACGCTCCTGGCGTTTCACGCCTATGCCGGAATCGTCGCAGCATTCTTCGCGCTTCTGCATACCGGTCATAAGTTTCAAAGTCCGCTTGGGATTGCCCTGGTGACCAGCATGCTGATCGTTGTCGTCACCGGATTTGTCGGGCGGTACTACCTGCCGCAAACCGCGATGGAGCTGCGCCAGCAGCAATCGCATCTGGCGACCTTGAGGTCGGCCTATGAGCACATTGCGTCGGCGATGTCGTCGCCCGATCGTGTGGTCCGTGAGGGGGACGCCGTACCTGCATCGACGTTGCCGAATGTGCCCGTGCTGCAACTCGTCGATGGCATTTCCGATCTCGAATCGGCGATCGGATCCAGCGAAGCAATCAAGAAGATCTTCCTGAAGTGGATCGGGCTGCATGTCATGGCGGCGATCGTCATGTATGCGCTGCTGGCGGTGCATGTGGCGGCCGAGGTCTATTACGGGCTGCGGTGGCTGGCGTGACGATCAGGGGCGTGCTCTACGCCGTGGTCGCGACACTGGCCGTCGCAAGCGCGGCCGTCGTATCGATCGCTCTCTATCGGGGCAGCTCCGAGCTGGTCCCGGGCTGGACGAGATTTGTGATGCCCGGGCCGCTGTCCGGGAAGCATGCTTTTCTGTCCGACAGATGCGAGAGCTGCCACACGCCGGTCAGGGGCGTCGACGCAGCGGCCTGTATCTCCTGTCACGCGCCTTCCGCCGCGGATCTCGCCAAGCAGTCGACGGCGTTTCATGCCGCGGCGGGCACTCAATGTTCCGGCTGCCATCTCGAGCACATGGGCGAGTTGCGGCCGATCAGGATGGACCACGCGGCACTGCTGCAAGTCGCGGCGGCCGGCTCCGGCACGAAGTTGTTCGACCGGGCCACGGCCGATCAACTGACTGCGGACCTGAAGGAGTTTCTCGGCCTGCCAAAGCCAGAACGGCGGGAAAAGGCTGCGCTCGACTGTGCCAGCTGCCACAGCAACCGGGAGCCGCATCGCGAATTGCTCGGACGGGACTGCGCGGATTGCCATGGGCTCGCGTCCTGGAAAATCGCCGGTTTCCTGCACCCCTCGCCGACTTCGAGGGACTGCGCCCAATGCCATCAGGCGCCGCCGAGCCACTACATGGGCCACTTCGTCATGATGGATCGGATGATCACGGGACAGGAGCACGCATCGGTCGATCAATGCTTTCTGTGTCACAGAACCGACTCGTTCAACGACATCAAGGGCACCGGCTGGATGAAGCACCATTGACGGATTCGGTCACGCGACGGAGAGGGGTGCAATATATTACAGGGCTCGACGAAAGAAATCGGGAGCTGATTTCCGCGCCGCATCTGGCACGGCGCACGACTCTCATCGCCGTTCTTGCAATGTCGAAGCCGCGAGCGTCGTTTTCTGTTGGCCGTCACTGCAACCAGAGCTATATGTTTCCGGTCGGACAGCAGGTGCAGGGATGATTGGCTTGCGAAAGCCAAGGCGAAGATGGTGGGGATGGCTTGTCGCCATCGCTTACCTGCTCGCGTCGATGACGCCGTCCCTCGCGATCTCGATCTCCCTCGACGTAGCGATGCAGTGCGACCATCCGAGCGATCAGCCTGGAGATGCGCATGAGCACGATCACGCTGGCGGATCGGCAGTACATTCGCATGACGTTGCGATGGCCGGGGATTGCGACGACGACGACCATGACCGGCCCGGCGAGCGGCATGCGACTTGCTGCGGCTCGGTGCTTTGCTTCAGCGCCGTGTGGCCGCAAGCTCCGGCCGTTGCGGAGTTCGTCGTGCCGCGCTCGCGCTGCGAAGCGCAGCCTGACGTGATCGGCGACGAAGGCACGTTCCGTCGCCACTACCGGCCCCCCATCGCCTGAGATAGCTCCTGAAAAACGGACTGCGTCGCTCCAGGTGCGAGCGCGGATCGACTCGTCTGCGAGAGGCACGTTGCCATGCGGATGACGACGATGCGCGCCAGGACCTCACACGCGGCGGAGTGACGGCGCCGGCCTCGGTGCTGTTCCCGCACGCTGCGTGCTGAGAGGAAGAACGCCGAAAGAGCGATCGCCGGTTTGCGGAAACAGAGGTCGCCACGTGAGCGCCGCTGTCGCAGCGATCGCTCGCGCCCCCTGTTCGGGAGGCTGCCGCACCGGCTGATGGCAGCCGCGCCGTCGCGTTCCCGCTCCAACGAAGCGATCTACCGAATGTCATGCAAGGACGATGGGTCATGAAATCGCCGAACGAGAATCTGCCGATGCTGACAGCCGCCTCCCTGGAAGTGCAGGAGGCAGTCGTTCGTGCTGCCCTCGTCGGCAGCTACGATCGCCTTCGCAATTATTTGCAGCGGCGCTTTGGCGGGAAGGCGGAAGCGGAGGAGGTGCTCCAGGCGTTCATGTTGCGTGCACTGGAGCGATCCGGCGACATTCGTGATGCGGACTCGGTTCGAGGCTGGCTGAGCAGGGTCCTGGCCACGTCCATCGCAGACTTTCACCGCCAGGCATCAAGGAGCAGGACTCGCGAGATGCCTTTTCCGCATGAGCTCAACGACCGTCTTGCAGCCGATCAGGATTCCGCTGCGAATGCCGCGGTCTGCGAGTGTCTTCATACCCACCTGTCCCTGCTGAAGCCGGAGCATGCCGAAGTCATCAGAAGGGTGGATCTCGCCGGTGAGCCGCGGGAGCTGGTTGCGGCCGATCTGGGCGTGACCGTCAACAACCTGACCGTCCGCCTTCATCGCGCCCGGCACGCCCTGAAGGTGCGTCTGGAGCAGACCTGCGTTGTGTGTTTGGAGGAAAGCTTCTGGGAATGCCGCTGCGCTGATAACCGAGGTCCGACCTAGCCTGCCTCGCGGCGGCGACTCTCGTTGCCGCCGCGCTGGGCGAGCCGGCTGCGATGCAGTGCGAACAGCTCCAGCACCTTGTCCGCCGGCTTTGCGGCGCTGAACAGATAGCCCTGCATTTCGGAGCAGCCGAGCGTGCGGAGCAGGCGCTGCTGCTCCTCGGTCTCGACGCCCTCGGCGGTGGTGGTCATGCGGCGGGCAGCCGCCAGATTGACGACGGCCTGGACGATGCTGGCGGAGCCGTCGGGGCCGGCGATGTCGTTGACGAAGCAGCGGTCGATCTTGATCTTGTCGAACGGGAAGCGGTGCAGGTAGCTCAGCGAGGAGTAGCCGGTGCCGAAATCGTCGAGCGCGATGCGCACGCCGATGGCGCGGAGCTGGTGCAGGATCGCCAGCGCGCTGTCGTCGTCGCGGATCAGCACCGCCTCGGTGATCTCGAGCTCGAGCCGGCTGGCCGGAAAATTGGAGGCGGCGAGCGCCGCCATGATCTTCAGCGCCAGCGTGCCGCTCTTGAACTGCACCGGCGAGACGTTGACGGCGAGGCGGATGTCGTCGGGCCAGCTTGCGGCGTCGCGGCAGGCGGTGGCCAGCACCCATTCGCCGATCTCGTTGATCAGGCCGGTATCCTCCGCGATCGGGATGAACTCGGCCGGCGAGACCATGCCGCGCTCAGGATGGCGCCAGCGCACCAGTGCCTCGCAGCCGGTGATGCGGTCGTCCTTCAGGCCGAGGCAGGGCTGGTAGTAGACCTCGAGGCCGCCTTCGAGCCCCCCTTGGGCGATGGCGTGGCGCAGGTCGATCTCGAGCTGCCGCCGCTCGCGGACCTTGGCGTCCATCTCCGGCTCGAAGAAGCGATAGGTGCGGCGTCCGGCGGATTTGGCGGCGTACATCGCCATGTCCGCGTTCTTCAGGATCTGATCCAGCACCGTGCCGTGTCCCGGCGCCAGCGCGATGCCGATGCTGGCGTCGGTGGTGAGATGATGGCCCATGCAGTCGAAGGGAGCGCGGATGGCCTGGAAGACCCGGGCGACGAGATCGTTGACCTGGTCCGGCGACGTCACCGCGCCCTGCACGATGGCAAATTCGTCGCCGCCAAGCCGCGCCACGAAATCCGCCGGGCCCGCGCAGCGGCTGAGGCTCGTTGCGACCGATTTCAGGAGCTCGTCGCCGACGAGGTGGCCGAGCGCGTCGTTGACGCCCTTGAACTCGTCGATGTCGATGTAATGCACCGCGATCTCGTCGCCGTCGGTGATGGCGGCCAGCTCCTGGCGCAGATGCTCGTGGAACATGGCGCGGTTGGGCAGGTCGGTCAGCGCGTCATAATGGGCGAGGTGGGTGATGCGCTCCTCGATGCGCCGGCGCTCGGTGATGTCCTCGTGCGTCGCCACCCAGCCGCCGTCCGCGAGCGGCTCGTTGAGGATGTGGATCGAGCGCCCGTCGGCGGTGTCGACCACCATGGAGTTGCGCGCGTGGATGTCGCCCAGCACGCGCGCGACATAGCCGTCGACGTCGCCGGTGAACGAGCCGGTCGCGCTGCGGTGGGCGATGATGTCATGGAAGCTGGAGCCGGGCTTCACCACCTCGGGCGACAGGCCGTACATCTCGATATAGCGTTGGTTGCACACCACGAGCCGCTGCTCGGCGTCGAACAGCAGCAGGCCCTGGGTCATGTTGTTGACGGCGCGGTCGAGACGCTGCTTTTCCAGCGTCAGCCGTTCCCGCGAGAGGCGGTGCTGCTCCAGAAGCTTGCGCACGATCGCGATCAGCACGCCGGCGATGGCGAGCGCGGAAGAGGCGGCGACCGAGATCAGGATGCCGATCTGCTCGCGCCAGTCCGTCAGGGCCGCCGCGCGCGTCGTGGTGGCCATCATCAGGATCGGGAAGTGGGGCAGGGCGTGCGAGGCGATCAGGCGGTCCTCGCCGTCGACGGGGCTGACGAAGCGTCCGGCAAAATGGTCGAGGCCGAAGACTCGCTGCTGCGAGAACGGGCCGTTCCTGAAGTTCCGTCCCATCAATTCGCCCGAATGCGGGTAGCGGGCGAGCAGCGTGCCGTCACGATGCAGCATCGAGATGGTCGCGCCTTCGCCGAGCACGACGGACTCGAAGAATTTCTCGAAATTGGCCGGCTCGATGCCGCGTCCGACCACGCCCATGAACTCGCCGTTCGGGTCGACGATCTTGCGGACGATCAGGATGGTCCAGGCACCCGAGATGCGGCTGTGCACCGGCTCGATCAGGACGTCGGGCGCATCGGGGGCATATCGGAAGGTGCGGAAATAGGCGCGGTCGGCGACGTTGACCTTCGGAGCCGGCCACGCCGTCGACGAGTTGATCAGATTGCCTTCGGCGTCGATGACGTTGACGCCGCCCATGTAGGGAAGCGCCTCGATCTTCGAGCGCAGCAGGCGGTGGATGTCCTGGCCGGAAAGGCGCTTGCGATAGTCTTCCGCGCTGGCAATGCCGATCGTGCGAACGTGGTCGACAAAATCCTTCTGGATGACCGCGAAATCCTGCAATTGCTGATCGAAATGATGGGCAAGCATCAGCACGGTGTTTTCGAGCTCGCGGCCGGAGTTGCGCAGCGCGCGCTCGCGGAAGTTCTGCGCCATCAGGACCGCGCCGACGGCGATCGCGGCGATCAGCAGCGTGCCGCCAACGACCAGCCAGCGGATCGGCCCGCTGCGCACGAAGACCTGGTCAAAGAGGCGACTGCCGTATTTCGTCATCATGTGGATCGTTGCCGCGCACACGCCAGGATCAATTCTTGATCCTCAAAACATCCGTTGGTTTACGGGAACGGTGTGGAGGCGAAGTTAGGAAGCGCGGTTAATGCGACATGAATGCCCACAGGCAAAAGCAATCGATACGCGGGATGCAGGACGTGCAGGAATTGCCGCAAGGATCCTGCAACGCCGGTCAATTCCTGCCGGCCGCACGATGATCAACCAAGGCTTAACCATCTAACATGCTGACGATCCTCAAGCCGGCGTTGGCACGTGATTTGCGAACACGCATGCCAACGACACAGAGAGGGCGCGACGATGAAAAACACCTTGAAGAACTTCCTCGCCGACGAGCGTGGCGCGACCGCGATCGAATACGGGCTCATTGCAGCCGGCATCGCGCTTGCGGTCATCACCGTCGTGAACGGCATGGGCAGCAAGCTCAACACGAAATTCGGATCGATCAGCACTTCGCTGAAGTGAGAACCGCGCGCTCAGGCGCGGTAGTGGCCGGACTTGCCGCCGAGCTTCTCGACGAGATGGATGCCCTCGATGCGCACGCCGCGCTCGACCGCCTTGATCATGTCGTAGATGGTGAGGCAGGCGACGGACACGGCCGTGAGCGCCTCCATCTCGACGCCGGTCGGGCCCGTCACCTTCACGCTGGCACGGACGAGGCAGCCCGGCAGCTTCGCGTCGGGCTCGATATCGACCGTGACCTTCGACAGCGCGAGCGGATGGCAGAGCGGGATCAGCTCCGAGGTGCGCTTGGCGGCCATGATGCCGGCGATGCGCGCGGTGCCGAGCACGTCGCCCTTCTTGGCATTGCCCGAGACGATCAGGTCCAGCGTCGCACTGGTCATGAGGACGCGGCCTTCCGCGACCGCAAGCCGTTCGGTCGCGGGCTTGTCCGAGACGTCCACCATCCGCGCCTCGCCGGAGGCGCCGATATGGGTGAGGGCAGGGCCGGACTTCGTTTTCGACGGCTTTGTCTTGGACGGCTTGCGCGCCATGTCAGCGCGTACCGGTCGCGCGGGCTGTCTCGCGCGCGAGCAGCGTACGCGTGGCGGCGGTCACGTCAGCCTGCCGCATCAGGCTCTCGCCGACCAGGAAGGTCGACATGCCGACGCGCTCGAGCCGGGCGAGGTCTGCGGGCGTGAAGATGCCGCTCTCGCCGACCATCAGCCGGTCCCCGGGGATCAGCGGCGCCAACGCTTCGCTGGTCGCGAGCGTGGTCTCGAAGGTGCGCAGGTTGCGGTTGTTGACGCCGATCATCGGCGAGCGCAGCTTGAGCGCGCGGTCGAGCTCGGCGCGGTCATGGATCTCGATCAGCACATCCATGCCATAGGCGATAGCTGTGTCTTCCAGGTCCTTGGCGGTGGCGTCGTCGAGCGCGGCCATGATGATCAGGATGCAGTCGGCGCCATGCGCGCGGGCTTCGACCACCTGATAGGCGTCGAACATGAAGTCCTTGCGCAGCACCGGCAGTGACGTCGCCGCACGCGCGGCCACCATGAAGTCGAGATGGCCCTGGAACGACGGCGTGTCCGTCAGCACCGAAAGGCAGGCGGCGCCGCCCGCCTCATAGGCCTTGGCGAGCTGTGGCGGATCGAAATCGGCGCGGATCAGCCCCTTCGACGGCGAGGCCTTCTTGACCTCGGCGATCAGCGCGAAGTCGCCGCCGGAATGCTTAGCCTTGATGGCGTGTAGGAAGCCGCGCGGTGCGGCCTGCGCCTTGGCCGCCTCTTCGACGACGGAGAGCGGCTGCGCGCGCTTGGCGGCGGCGATCTCTTCGCGCTTGTACGTCTCGATCTTGGTCAGGATGTCCGACATGTCAGGCTCAGCCGTTGGAGACCGCGATCAGATGCTTCAGCCGCGCGTTCGCTGCGCCGCTGTCGAGCGATTTTGCGCCGATCGCGACGCCCTCCTTGAGGTCCTTGGCACGCCCGGCCACGACCAGCGCGGCGGCCGCGTTCATCAGCGCCACGTCGCGGTAGGCGCTCGGCTTGCCGTTGAGCACGCTTTGCAGCGCAATCGCATTGGCGTCGGCGTCACCGCCCTTGAGCGCACCGGGCTCACAGCGCGGCAGCCCCGCTTCCTCCGGCGTCACCTCGAAATTCCTGATCTCGCCATTGTGGAGCGAGGATACGAAAGTCGGGCCGGTGAGGGTGATTTCGTCGAGGCCGTCGGAGCCGTGCACCACCCAGGCGGATTCAGAGCCGAGGTTCTTGAGCACCTGCGCCAGCGGCTGCACCCATTGCCGCGAGAACACGCCGACCATCTGGCGCTTCACACCGGCCGGATTGGACAACGGTCCGAGCAGGTTGAAGATCGTGCGGGTGGCGAGCTCGACCCGGGTCGGGCCGACATTCTTCATCGCGGGATGATGGGCAGGGGCGAACATGAACCCGATGCCGCATTCGCGCACGCAGCGCCCGACCTGCTCCGGCCTGAGGTCGATCCTCACCCCGAGCGAAGCCAGCACGTCGGCGGCGCCCGAGCGCGACGACAGCGCGCGGTTGCCGTGCTTGGCCACCGGCACTCCGGCGCCCGAGACGATGAATGAGGCGCAGGTCGAGACGTTAACCGAGCCGGAGCCGTCGCCGCCGGTGCCGACGATGTCGACGGCGTCCGGCGGTGCGGTCACGGTCAGCATCTTGGAGCGCATCGCCGCGACCGCGCCGGTGATCTCGTCCACGGTCTCGCCGCGCACCCGCAGCGCCATCAAGAGGCCACCCATCTGCGAGGGCGTGGCTTCGCCCGACATCATGGCGTCGAAGGCGGAAGCCGCTTCGTCACGCGACAGGCTGGCGCCGGTCGCCACTTTTCCAATGATCGATTTCAGGTCGTCCATCGCGTGCTTTCAACTCACTGGTTCGCGCCGGTCACCTGCGCGAAGGCGGCCTGATTAATGGTGGTCCCGATGTCGGTTTCAAGCTTGTTGACGTAGGAAGCGACCTGCTCCTCGGTCTGCGCCCGGTCGAGGCTCTCCTTCAGCTTCTTCACCGCGTCGGAGGCGGCGTCGACCGTGGGATCGACGATGTCGGTGACGCGGAAGACGATCACCTCGCTGCCGCCGCTCACGGGCGTCTGTCCGACGCCGTCCTTGGCGGTGCGGAAGGCGGCCGCAACGACGGTCGCGGGCACGCCGGCGGGCGAGTCGTCGCGCTTGAAGCCGGTCGCGGTCTCGACCTTGGCGCCGACCGCGGCGGCTTCATCGGCAAGCTTGCCGCCCGCTTCGAGCTTCTGCACCATCTCGGTCGCCTTGGCCTTCAGCTTGGTCGCGATCTGGTCCTGGCGCCAGCGCGCCTCGACCTGGTCGCGGACCTCGTCGAGGTTGCGATCGCGCGAGGGCGTGATAGCGAGCACGTCGTACCAGACGTAGCCGCCCTTGAACGAGATCGCGTCATTGTCGACGCCGACGTCGGTATTGAAGGCCTGCGATACCACGTCGAGGCCCTGCGGGATGTTGGCGACCGGCTGGCCGTTCGGGGCGCGGCCGGAGCGGTCGACGGCGTCGATGGTGACGGCGGTGAGGCCGAGCTTCTGCGCCGCGTCGATCACGCTGGCGCCGCCACCGCGCTCGTCTTCCATCTTGTCGCGGAGATCGGCGACCTTGACGCGCGCGCGCTCGGTGGCGATCTCGCGCTTGATGTCGCCGACGAGGCTGGCGTAGTTCGCCTCGACGCCCGGCTCGATCTTGTCGACCTTGACGATCGCGGTGCCGAGACGGCCTTGGATCGGCTGGCTGATTTCACCTGCGGGGAGCGCGAAGGCGGCATCGCCAACCGCCGGGTCGAGCGACGATTTGGTCACGAGCCCGAGATCGACGTCGGATGCGCTCAGTCCGCGCTCCTTGCCGAGATCCTCGAACGACATTCCGCCGGCGAGGCGCTCGCGCGCGGTCTGCGCCTCGGCCGCGTTGGGAAACACGATCTGGTGGATCTGGCGCTTCTCGGGCGTGCCGAGCCGGTCCTTGCGCTGGTCGAACAGTTTCTTCGCGTCCTCGTCGGAGACTTCGCTCCACTTGCCGATCTCTTCCGGCGAGATCACGACGAAGGCGATCTTGCGATATTCGGGCGCGCGGAACTGGACCTTGTGATCCTCGAAATAGGCGGCGAGCGCCTCGGGCGAGGGCGCATCGATGGTGCCTGCCTGCGCGGCGTCGAGCCTTGCGAACTCAATGGCGCGCTGCTCGTTCTGGAAGCGCGTCAGCACGTCGATCATCGCCTTCGGCGGCTCGAGACCCGCGCCGATCGTGCCGGTGAGCTGCCGCCGCAGCGACACCTTGCGCTGCTCGGACACGTAGCGCTGCTCGGTATAGCCGAAGTTGCGGATCACGGCCTGGAAGCGGTTCGCATCGAAGCTGCCGCCGACGCCCTTGAAGTTGGGGTCGTTCATGATGACCTGGCGGATCTGGTCGTCAGACTGGCCGAGCCCGAGCCGGCGCGCCTCTTCGTCGAGGGCGGCTTCCGCGATCGTCTGCTGGAGCACCTGACGGTCG
The DNA here is from genome assembly GCF_054062495.1 of Bradyrhizobium sp. USDA 3311. Lineage (NCBI taxonomy): Bacteria > Pseudomonadati > Pseudomonadota > Alphaproteobacteria > Hyphomicrobiales > Nitrobacteraceae > Bradyrhizobium > Bradyrhizobium sp. USDA 3311. Next base: position 5,655,240 of record NZ_JBSSFI010000001.1, read on the forward strand.
AGGCCGAAGGCGCGGGCCTGATCAGGCGTCAGCGGACGGCCGAACTGGCGGCTGATCTGTTGCAGGCGGTCGGTATAGATCTGGCGGAACTCGTTCAGCGAAATCTCGGTGCGGCCGATCTTGGCCACCGTGGACTGTCCGAAGCCGCGGAAGATGTCGGCGATGCCCCAAATGCCGAAACTGATGATCAACACGCCCATCACCACGGCCATAATGGTCTTGCCGAGCCAGTTTGATGAGGCCTTGCGCATTCCTCGAAGCATTTGGTCCAACTTGTTTGGCAGGAGGGGAACGGGAGCGCGTCTTAATGCAGATTCCGCAAAAGCGCGTCACCAAATTGATAGATCATCATAAAGTGGCGGCTTTCCCCCCGCAACCTCAGGTCACGCGGCCGCGCGAAGCTGCGGTTAAAAGCCCTTAGGTCTCTGGAACTGCCGCAGCACCTCTGCTAGCGCATGCACAAACCTCATTTTGCTGGAAATTGACATGACCGACGCCATCCGACCGCTGATCGCCGGCAACTGGAAAATGAACGGCCTGAAGGCCTCCGCTGCCGAATTCGACGCCATGCTCAATGGCGCGGCAGACGTGGCCGCCAAGGCCGATCTGCTGGTCTGCCCGCCGGCGACCCTGATCGCGGCCTTTGCCGACAAGGCGCGCGGCAAGAAGGTCGCGGTTGGGGCCCAGGATTGCCACCCCAAGGCCTCCGGCGCCCACACCGGCGATATCGCCGCCGAAATGCTGGCGGATGCGGGCGCGACCGCCATCATCGTCGGCCATTCCGAGCGTCGCGCCGACCACGGCGAGGGCGATGCTTTGGTGCGGCAGAAGGCGGAAGCCGCCTGGCGGGCCGGGGTGACGGCGATCGTCTGCATCGGCGAAACGCAAGCCCAGCGCGATGCCGGCCAGACCCTGGACATCCTGCGCGGCCAGCTCGACGGCTCGCTGCCGGACGGCTCTACCGCGGTCAACCTGGTCGTGGCCTATGAGCCAGTCTGGGCAATCGGCACCGGCCTGACCCCCACGGCCCAGGATGTCGAGCAGATTCATGGGTTTATCCGGGAGTTCCTGACCTCCCGGTTTAGCGTGGACGGGGCGAAGATGCGGATCCTCTACGGCGGTTCGGTCAGGCCCTCGAACGCGGCCGAACTGATGGCCGTGAAGAACGTCAACGGAGCTCTGGTCGGCGGCGCCAGCCTCAAGGCGGCCGATTTCCTTGCGATCGCCAAGGGCTGCCCCTAGCTAACCCAAACCGTTGGTCCGGACCCGATCGGGGGTGGCAATGCCGTTTCCGATCGTGTAACACCGCGCAACTTCAGGAAAACCCGCGAAGCGCGATCGGCCGCCGTCTCGGCGCTGTCGGCTTGTGACGGAAGGGCACTATGCAGACTGTTGTCATCGTCATCCATCTCATGATCGTCGCCGTCATGATCGGCGCCGTCCTGCTCCAGAAGTCGGAAGGCGGCGGCCTCGGCATGGGCGGAGGCGCGGGCTTCATGTCGAGCCGCGGCACCGCGAATCTTCTGTCGCGGACGACCGCGATCCTCGCCGCCGGCTTCTTCGTGACCAGCCTGTTCCTGTCCTGGTACGCCGGCTACAACCGCGCGCCTTCGTCGATCATTGGCCAGCCGGCATCGCAGGGCCAGCCGGCCGGCGGATCGCCGATTGCGCCGCCGACCTCGGGCGGCATCCTGGATTCGCTGAAGAAGGCCGACGAGCAGCAGCAGGCCCCCGCAGCGCCGAGCGGCCCGCAGGTGCCTCGCTCGCAATAAAGCAGGGGGGCCATGCAGGACGGCTTCTACCGTCCTGCGTCAACAATCCCCATCAAGGCTCTGTTACCATTCTTAGTTCTGGCTCACCCACAGGCCCGCAAAATCTTTGGGGCGGAATACGAATCGCTTTGGCGAATCGAATTCGAGGGATTAGAGGTTAAGTCCCATGGCGCGGTACATATTCATCACCGGCGGCGTGGTTTCTTCGCTCGGCAAGGGTTTGGCTTCAGCGGCACTCGGTGCGCTGTTGCAGGCCCGGGGCTACAAGGTCCGCCTCCGTAAGCTCGACCCCTATCTCAACCTCGATCCCGGAACGATGTCGCCGTATCAGCACGGCGAAGTGTTCGTGACCGATGACGGCGCGGAGACCGATCTCGATCTCGGTCACTACGAGCGCTTCACCGGGCGGCCGGCGACCAAGGCCGACAACATCACGACGGGGCGCATCTACCAGGACATCATCACCAAGGAGCGCCGCGGCGATTATCTCGGCGCGACCATCCAGGTGGTTCCGCACGTCACCAACGCCATCAAGGAATTCGTCCTCGACGGCAATGACGACTACGACTTCGTGCTGGTCGAGATCGGCGGCACCGTCGGCGACATCGAGGGCCTGCCGTTCTTCGAGGCGATCCGCCAGCTCAAGAACGATCTGCCGCGCGATCATGCCGTCTACATACATCTCACGCTGCTGCCCTACATTCCGAGCGCAGGCGAATTGAAGACGAAGCCGACGCAGCACTCGGTGAAGGAGCTGCGTTCGATCGGCATCCAGCCGGACATCCTGCTCTGCCGCACCGACCGCGAGATCCCGAAGGAGGAGCGGCGCAAGCTCGGGCTATTCTGCAACGTCCGCGAAAGCGCGGTGATCGAAGCGCGCGACGTCGACAACATCTATGCTGTCCCCGAGGCCTACCACAATGCGGGCCTCGACGACGAGGTGCTCGCCGCCTTCGGCATCGCCTCGCGGATTCCGCCGGAGCTGCGGAGCTGGCAGCAGATCAACGAGCGCGTCCGCAATCCCGAAGGCAACGTCACCATCGCCATCGTCGGCAAATACACCGGCATGAAGGATGCGTATAAGTCGCTGATCGAGGCGCTGTCGCATGGCGGCATCGCCAACAAGGTGAAGGTCAATCTCGACTGGATCGAGAGCGAGATCTTCGAGAAGGAAGATCCCGCGCCGTTCCTCGAGCACGTCAACGGCATCCTGGTGCCGGGCGGATTCGGTCAGCGCGGCGCGGAAGGCAAGATCCGCGCGGCGCAGTTCGCGCGCGAGCGCGACGTGCCGTATTTCGGCATCTGCTTCGGCATGCAGATGGCGGTGATCGAGGCCGCGCGCAATCTCGTCGGCATCGAGGACGCCAACTCCACCGAATTCGGCCCGACCAAGGAGCCCCTGGTCGGCCTGATGACGGAATGGCTGCGCGGCAACGAGCTCGAGAAGCGCTCGCAGGCCGGCGATCTCGGCGGCACGATGCGGCTCGGCGCGTATCCCGCGGCGCTCAACCGCGGCAGCCGCGTCTCGCAGGTCTATGGCGGCGCCACCGAGATTTCCGAGCGCCACCGCCACCGCTACGAGGTGAACACCGCCTACAAGGACCGCCTCGAGCAGCACGGCCTGAAATTCTCAGGGCTGTCGCCCGACGGCGTCCTGCCGGAGATCGTCGAATACGAGGATCATCCCTGGTTCATTGGCGTGCAGTTCCATCCCGAACTGAAGTCGCGGCCTTTTGAGCCGCATCCTCTCTTCGCCTCCTTCATTCAGGCGGCGATGGTGCAGAGCCGGCTGGTCTGATGGCTCAGCGCGCGGCGGAGTGGTCGCGCGCGTGATGTATCGGCTCCAAGGCGACTCGCGTCGAGGGGGCCGGCGCAAGCGATCCCGTGACGAGCTTCATCTGCGGCCGCCGTGTCAGCCTGTAGACGGCGGCGGGCGGCATGTTCAGCAGGGCGCGATCGACCAGCGTGGCGCGTAAGCCCAGCCGATCGAGAATCGGCCGCGGCACCGGGCAGCTCATGCCGTAGGTGAACTGGTAGAATGCGCCGCCGGGGCGGACATAGCTGAACGCGCCGCTGACGATCGAGACGACCTTGCGCGTCGACATGTTGAGCAGCGGCAGCCCGCTCACGACCGCGCCGACGGGCGCGCCGTCATAGAGGCGCTCCGTCGTCAGCCGCCCCGCATCCATCCACAAGACGCGCGCGTTGGGAAAGCGCACTTGCAGGAGCTTCATGAAGTCGGAGCCGTATTCGATCAGCGTGAGGTCCTGCTGGCGGACGCCGCGTTTCAGGAGGTTGTAGGTGAATGCCCCGGTGCCGGGGCCGAGCTCGAGGATCGGACCGGTCGATGCCGTGATCTCGCGCGTGATCAGATCGGCGAGCGCCGCGCCTGATGGCGCGATCGCGCCGACCCGGCCCGGGGCCGACATCCAGGACAGGAAGAAGGAGAGGAAATCGTTGGGCATGCGCACTCCGGCATCTTGGTTGCACCTCGAAAGATCGGAGGTGAAGCGGATGCAGTGTCACGGCCGTGCATTGCGACAGCATTGCGCTGTGAGGGGCGCACGCGGATTGAATCAATCCTGCGGGATTGGGCGCAGCGTTATTCTGAAACAGGCGCCGCCGTCCGGCCCGTCCGTGACCGAGACGTGGCCGCCATGCAGCTGCACGATCTCGCGCACCATGTTGAGGCCGAGGCCGGCACCGCGATCGAGCGGCGTCAGCCGGTAGAACGGCTCGAAGATCTGCTCGCGTTGTCCGACGGGAATGCCGGCACCTTCGTCCGTGACTTCGATGCTCGTGGGTCTGCTGACGCGAATGCCGATGGTGCCGCGGCGAGGGCCGTGCTGAATCGCATTTTGCACGAGGTTGGTCAGCGCGCGTTCCAACGCGGCCGCGTCACCGATCGTCTCGATCGGCGTCGTGGGTGCATCGAGCGCCAGCTCGTAGCCGCCGGCAATCGCCAGCGGCGCGAGGTCGGCAGCCGCGCCTTGCGCGACCCGGACAAGGTCGACGCGCGCGAACGGATGGCCGCAGCGGTCGAGCCGCTGAATGTCCAGCAACTGCTCGGCAAGCGTCGCCAGCCGCGCGGCATCTTCCAGCAGCCGGGTCTTGTCCGGCCCGGGGGCAAGCGACTCCAGACGCGTGTTGAGGATCGCGATCGGCGTGCGCAGCTCGTGCGCGGCGTCGGCGACGAAACGCTTGTGGCGGGCATAGCCTTGGTCGAGCCGCGCCAGCGCGTCATTGACCGCAGTCACGAGCGGTACGACCTCCAGCGGAATTCTCTCCACCGACAGACGCGCGCCGCGCTGATGGATGTCGATACGACGCGCCTGGTCCGCGGTCGTATCAAGCCCTCTGAAGGCGCGCCGCACGATCATCGGTGTCGCGATGAAGGTCGCGGTTCCCATCAGAAGGAGGCCTGGCAGGGCGATGCCGAGGAACGCAAGCGATGTCATGACCAGCGCCTTGGCGCCGGTCAACCGGCCCTGTGTCGCCGTGATGACCTGCACATTGCCGGCCTCGGTATCGACCCGCTTCAGCCGCGCCGCCGGCTTGAGCGGATCGTCCTCGAACAGCTGCCAGCCAAGCCGCGCCTGGCTGATCTGGTCGAGGCCGCCGCCGATCGCGGCGAATTCAGCCGGCACGGCACCTTCGGCGAGCGAATGTCCCTGCCGGTCGCGGACCAGGAACCAGAGGTCTGGTGTCTCGCTACGCAATTGTTCGAGCTCGGGCGTCGGCCGCACGGTCAGGCCGCCCTGTGCGTCGCGCGTCAGTGCGTGCTGCACGACGTCGATCACGCGATCCTCGTCGCGCTGGGCGAGCACAAGTCCTGACGCGCACAGCGCTCCGACGACGACGGCAACCAGGGCCAGGAGCAGCGCGGCCTGGAGCGAGAGCAGGCGCCAGCTCAGGCGCGAGCGCAGGCAGTAGGGATCGTCGTGCCTGCTCATGGCAGCTTCTTCAGGAGATAGCCGACGCCGCGAATGCCGTGGATCTCGATGCCGGCATCCGCCTCGGCGAGCTTGCGGCGTAGCCGCGAGATATGCGTGTCCAGCGCGTTCGACTGGATCTCGTCGTCGAAATTGTAGACGGCCTCTTCCAGCGCCGAGCGTATCACGGTGCGGCCGATGCGGCGGATCAACGCCTCGAGCACCAACAGCTCGCGACGCGGCAGCTCGAACGGCTGGCCGTCGATGCTCGCCTCGCGATGGCCGACATCGAAGGCGAGGCGGCCCGCGCGGATGACATCCGGCGTAAGTCCCGCGGGGCGCCGCATCACGGCGCGCAGGCGCGCCAGCAGCTCCTCGACCGCGAACGGCTTGGCCAGATAATCGTCGGCGCCGCTGTCGAGCCCGGCGATCCGGTCGGCGAGCTCGCCGCGCGCGGTCAGGACGATGATCGGCACGCCGTCGGCGCGCGCCCGGAGCTTCGGAATCAGTGCAAGGCCGTCGCCGTCGGGGAGCTGGCGGTCGAGCAGGACCGCGACATGGACGTCGGCGGAAATGGCCTCTTCAGCGTCGGCAAGGGTAGGGGCATGGTCTACCACCATGTCGTAGCGCTTTAGCGCCGACGCCAGCGCGCCCGCCATCTCCGCCTCATCCTCGACGAGCAAAATCCGCATGATCCGGCACCTAGGCTTCAACTAAAGCCATTCTAGCGGCCCGATCATTGCGGCAGCATTGCGGGAGCCGGACTTGATGCGTTACCGAAGACCGCCGAGCCATGCGCGAAACGCCACAGGGGCGGCCGCGCAGGGCTCAAGACACGGTTATGGCCGGCCGTTATAAGCGGCGGACCTGTTCTGGGAGGAAGCAAGAATGATCTACGAAATGCGCGTCTACCGCTGCGTGCCCGGCCGCTTGCCGGCGCTCTTGAAGCGGTTCGAGACGGCGACGCTGAAGCTGTGGGAGAAGCACGGCATCCGCCAGGCTGGATTCTTCACCACGCTGATCGGTGAATCCAGCCAGGAGCTGACCTATTTCCTCGCCTGGGAGTCGCTCGCCGAGCGCGAGAAGAAGTGGGGCGCGTTCGTGACCGATCCGGACTGGCTCGAGGCGCGGTCGAAGTCGGAGGCGGACGGCCAGATCGTCGGCAATATCGTCAGCCAGCTCCTGACGCCGACCGCCTTTTCGGCGGTGAAATAGCGCCGGCGGCGCCCGCGGAACTTCGGCGCAACCCTGATATTCGGACGGCCTGGGCCGATTGGGGTTGATCCGACCCCGATGGCGGCTATGGTCGCGCCGAAACGAGGGATTTGCCTTGAGCTCTTCGACGTCAGCGGCGCCGGTCGTCACCATTGGCAGGGTCAAATTCGGCAATGATCTGCCGATTTCGATCATTGCCGGGCCTTGCCAGCTCGAAAGCCGCCAGCATGCGCTGGAGGTGGCCTCCGCGCTGAAGGAGATCGCCGCGCGGCTGAACATCGGTCTCGTCTACAAGACCTCGTTCGACAAGGCCAACCGCACCAGCGCGTCGGCGGCGCGCGGACTCGGGCTCGCGCAGTCGCTGCCGATCTTCGCCGAGATCCGCTCCTCGCTCGGCCTGCCGGTGCTGACCGACGTGCACGAAGCCACGCAATGCGCCGAGGTGGCGCAGGCCGTGGACATCCTGCAGATCCCGGCCTTCCTGTGCCGGCAGACCGATCTGCTGCTGGCGGCGGCCGCGACCGGCAAGGTCGTCAACGTCAAGAAGGGCCAGTTCCTGGCGCCCTGGGACATGGCGAACGTCGTCACCAAGATCACGAGCGCGAACAATCCGAATGTGCTCGTCACCGAGCGCGGCGCCTCCTTCGGCTACAACACGCTGGTTTCCGACATGCGCGCGCTGCCGATCCTGGCGCGCACCACCGGTGCGCCCGTGATCTTCGACGCCACCCATTCGGTGCAGCAGCCGGGCGGGAAGGGGACGTCCTCCGGCGGCGAGCGCGAATTCGTGCCGGTGCTGGCGCGGGCGGCGGTCGCGGTCGGTGTCGCCGGCGTCTTCATCGAGACCCATCCCGATCCCGATAGCGCGCCTTCCGACGGCCCCAACATGGTGCCGCTGCGCGAGTTCGAGGGTCTGATCCGCAGGCTGATGGCGTTCGACGCGCTCGCAAAGAACCCGCGCTGATGCAGCAAGGCGAGGCGCGGCCGCACGATCACGGTCTGCCGGCCGCGCTCTACGTCATCTCCGGCGCCAGCTTCGCCGCGGCGTTGTCGGCGCGTGCGCTCGACCCGGTGCTGCCGCACGTCGCCGAGGATTTTGGCGTCAGCATCGCGACCGCCGCGGGCTTTGCCGCGGTGTTCGCTTTCACCTTCTCGATCATCCAGCCGATCGTCGGCGCAGCCGCCGATCTGTTCGGCAAGACGCGGCTGATGATCGGCTGCCTCGCGCTGCTCGGGCTTGCCAATATTCTCGGTGCGCTCTCGACCTCGTTCTCGGTTCTGTTTGCGACCCGCATCCTTGCCGGCATCGGCTCGGGCGGCGTGTTTCCGGTGGCGCTCAGCCTGACCAGCGATCTGGTCGGTCCGGAGAAGCGGCAGGTCGCGATCAGCCGCACGCTCGCCGGCGCCATGACCGGCAATCTGCTCGGTGCCTCGGCCTCCGGCCTGATCGGCGATTTCCTCGGCTGGCGCGGCGTGCTGGCGGTGCTCGGCGTGCTCGTGATCGTTGCATCGATCGCGGTTGCCGCCGGCTTTCGCGGCGCCAAGGTCAAGCATCCGCCGAAGACGAGCCTGTCGGCGCTGAAGGCCGGCTATCGCACCATCTTCACCAACCCCAACGCCTATGTGTGCTACTCGGCCGTGTTCGTCGAAGGCTGCTGCGTGCTCGGCCTGTTTCCCTATATCGCCTCGTTCCTGTTCGAGCTCGGCCAGACCTCGCTCTCGATCGCCGGCATCGTCATCGCGGGCTTCGCGGTCGGCGGCCTGTTCTACACGCTGACGGTGTCGCGCCTGCTGCCGTGGCTCGGCATGAAGGGAATGATGATCGCGGGCATGACGCTGGTGGCCTCGCAGCTCGTCGCCGTGGCCTTCGGTCCGCGCTGGGAGGTGCAGGCGCTGAATCTCATCGTCATGGGCTGGGGCTTCTACATCGCCCATGGCTGTCTCCAGGTGTTCGCCAGCGAGCTCTCGGTCGAGGCGCGCGCCACCGCGCTGTCGCTGCATTCGTTCTTCTTCTTCATGGGACAGACGGTCGGGCCGCTCGCCTACGGCTTCGGCCTGCAACACGGCGGCAAGATGCCGACGCTGTTCGTGAGCGCCGCGATCATGGTGGTCCTCGGCATCGTTTGCGCCCGGCTGCTCAAGCCGCGTGCACCAGCCGACGCGCGCTGAGATTTTATTCGGTCCTTAAGGGGGGATCGCCCCACCACGACACCGTCGGCTCCGTATACATGGCACACGAATTGCTTTTATTCTGGGCAAACCGAGGTGTGAGACCGTGGACGCCCAGCCCATCCGTTTGCCCAGCGTAGCCGGCGCGACCCGGTCGGCCGGATATCCCACCAGGCCGCCACTGCGGCGTTTCCTGACCGATTGCCACGAGGAGTTCAGGGGCGACGGTTCGGGCGAGCTTGCCGATTACATTCCCGAGCTGAAGCGCGCCAACCCCGATCATTTCGGCATCGCGCTCGTCACCATCGACGGCCATGTCTACGAGGTCGGCGACAGCGCGGTGCCGTTCACGATCCAGTCGGTCTCGAAGGCCTTCGTGTTCGCGCTGGCGCTGGAGACGGTGGGCGAGGAGCGCGTCTCGGCCACCATCGGCGTCGAGCCGAGCGGCGAAGCCTTCAATTCGATCCGGCTCACCAACGACAACCGTCCCTTCAACCCGATGGTCAATGCCGGTGCGATTGCCTGCTCGGGCCTGATCTACGAGGTGGACGGCAAGGGTGCTTTCGAGCGTGTCCGCTCAAAACTCAGCGAGTTCGCCGGGCGCGAGCTCGGCGTCGACGAGGCCGTGCATGCCTCGGAGACCGCGACCGGCAACCGCAACCGCGCGATCGCGTGGCTGCTCCGCAATTACGCGGTGCTGCCGGATGACGTCGACGCGGTGCTCGACGTCTATTTCCGCCAATGCGCGATCCTGGTGACGGCGCGCGATCTGGCGGTGATGGCGGCAACTCTCGCCAATCGCGGCATCAATCCGGTGACGGGCGCGCAGGTGATCACGCCGCACATCGTCGCCCGCACGCTGTCGGTGATGACGAGCTCGGGCATGTACGACTATGCCGGCGAGTGGACCTATCGCGTCGGCATCCCCGCCAAGAGCGGCGTCGGCGGCGGCATCGTCGCGGCGCTGCCCTCGCAACTGGGACTGGGCACCTTCTCGCCGCTGCTCGACAATCACTTCAACAGCGTGCGCGGCCTGAAGGTCTGCGAGGCACTGTCGGCGCGGTTCGACCTGCACATGCTCAACCGCAATGCCGACGTCCGCACCAGCGTCATGGCGGATTACGACGTCTACGGCATCTCCTCGCGCCGCAGCCGCCCGCCGCACGAGCAGCAGATTCTTGACGAGCGTCACAGCGACATCCGCATCCTCGAGCTCGTCGGCGCGCTGAATTTCGGCACCATCGATTACGTCACGCGAAGACTGACCAGTGAGCCGCCGAACGCGCCGCTGTTGATCATCGATTTCCGCCGCGTGCCCGACATCACCGCGGCCGGTGCGGAGCTTCTGGGCGAGACGCTGACGGCGCTCGGCAATGCCAACGTCACCACGATTCTGTCCGGCCTCGAGGAGGCCTCCGCGGTCTGGGCCGCGATCGCCGCGCGCACGGGGGATCCACGCCGGCTGCGCCGCTTCGCGCTGCTCGACGATGCCATCGAATGGGCCGAGGACCAGGTGATCTATCGCTTCGGCGGCTTCACCGACGTGAAGGAGAGCGCGCATCTCGGCGAGCAGGCCTTGCTGGCCGAGCTCGACACCGACGAGATCGCCGCCATCGTCAAACTCTCGACCACACGGCACTACACGGCCGGCCAGCGCGTCATCGCCGCCGGCGCGCCCGCCAATTCGCTGTTCTTCCTCCAGAGCGGCATGGTCAGCGTGAAGCTGCGGAGCGGCGTTCGACTGGCCTCGCTCGGTCCCGGCATGGAGTTCGGTGAGATGGCGATCCTGGAGCGAACCCGCAGCGCCGACGTGTTTGCCGATACGCCCGTTGCCTGCCTCGAACTGCCGCTCGACAGCTTTGCCGATTACCGCCGGTTGCACCCGGAGACCGCGCTGAAGATCATGCGCAACCTCGCCGCAATCCTGGCGCGGCGGCTGGTGGCGGCCAATGCCAAGGTCGACCTTCTGAGCGCGTATTAGGAGGCCGGGCCTAATTCGCTCCACCGGCAGCGATCGGCTCCATGCCGCTCGCGATGATCGTGTCGCGGGCGGCGGGGGAGGCGAGGAACTTGATCAAGGCCCGGCCAGCCTCGGGCTCCTTCGAAACGGTCGCGATGCCGGCTGAGAAGATCGTGATCTTCTGCAACTCGCTCGGCAGCGGTCCGACGATATCGATGCCCTTCACCGGCTTCAGTTCGCTGATCTGCTGAAAGCCCAGTTCGGCCTCGCCATGCGCGACGATCTCGCCGACCGGCGTGGCCGGAATCTTGCGCGCCTTGTCCTTCATGACATCGGCAATGCCAAGCTTGTCGAACATCTCGGTCGAGACGTAGACGCCGCTGGCGCTGTCCGAATAGGCGATCGTCTTCGCCGCCAGCAGCGCACGCTTGACGGCTTCCACCGAGCTGATGTCCGGCTTCGGCGCGCCCGACTTGACGGCAATCCCGATCGGCGATCTGGTCAGATCGACCTGGCTGCCGGCAACGACCTTGCCTTTGCTGGCGAGGTCGTTGAGGGCATAGCCCACCATGATCAGGACATCGGCCGGCTCGCCCCGCTCCAGCCGGACCGGGATCGCATTGGTGGTGGTGCCCATCGAAGGCCCGAACGCGGTCAGCACCTTGTTGCCGGTGGCTTTCTCGAACTCCGGCACGAGCGCCTGATAGGCCGCTGTCAGACCGCCGGAAATCATCACCCGGACCTCGGCCGCGTCGGACGCGTCGGTCAGCCACAGGACGCCCAGAAGGCCCAAGGAAAGGTTCAGGACAAGGCCGCGAAATTTGTCAGATGTCGATTTCATCGTCGTTGGTCTCCAGCTAGCCCCGCCCGCGATAGGGCGCGACGCCTTGCTCCGGCACCCACAGGCCCTTCGGCACGCGGCCGGTCTGCCAGAACACGTCGATCGGGATGCCGCCGCGCGGATACCAGTAGCCGCCGATGCGGAGCCATTTCGGTTTGATCTCCGAGGCGATGCGCTTGCCGATCATCACGGTGCAATCCTCGTGGAAGGCGCCGTGATTGCGGAAGCTCGCGATGTAGAGTTTCAGCGATTTCGACTCCAGCAGCCATGGGCCGGGTGCGTAGTCGATCATCAGATGCGCGAAATCCGGTTGTCCTGTGACCGGGCACAGCGAGGTGAATTCCGGCACGGTGAAGCGCACCAGATAGTCGGTGTCCTTTTGCGGATTGGGCACGCGGTCGAGCTGGGCTTCTTCCGGTGTGTGCGGCCATTCGACCGCGCGGCCGAGCTGGAGGGATTTTTTCGCCATCGTCGTCACATCCTTTTGCGGATGCCGGGATGGACGCAATTGAAGCTGCCGTCAACCGGTCGCGATTGTCTGGATCATGACGATCCGGTCGTTGCCGGACTCGCAGCCCCAGAGCTCGCCCGGCCTGCCGTCGAGCTGGCGGACATTGGCATTCGGCTTGTCGCTGGCGAAGACGTTGAATTTTTCGGTCATGGGATCGAAGCGGACGATGGCATTGGCGGAAAAATCGGTCAGCCAGACCTTGTCCTTGTCGTCGACATAGACGGCGTAGGTGCGGGGACGATCTCCCGGCAGCTTCCAGGTCTTCCAGGAACCGTCAGCGGGATCGTGCACCGAGACATGGCCGCTGTTCCATTCGCTGACCCAGATCCGGCTCTTCGAATCCGACCAGACGCGCCGCGATCCCTGGTTCGGCGTTGGCGGCTCGACCACATTGGCGTTGCCGGTCGCAAGATCGAGCTTCGCGATATAGCTGCCGGCGAGCGAGGCGTACCAGACGTCGCCCTTGGGCGTCACGGTGATGCCGTAGGGGCCGACGCCCTTGGGCGCCCGGAACACGTCCATCTCGCCAGACTTCGGCTTGAGCCGGCCGTAATAGCCGGACTGTCCGGTGAACCAGTAGGTGCCGTCCTTGTCGAACACGCCGGTATTGAGATTGGCGGAGGCGAATTTCTCCGGCAGGCGGAACAGCGTGACCTTGAGATCGCCGGGATCGACCCGCGCGATCGCGTTCTGGCCGCCCTCGGTGATCCAGGGCGCGCCATCGGGACCGATCGTCACGCCGTGCGGCGCGGCGCCCTGGCCGAGGCTGACGGTCTTGAAGGTGCCATCCTTCGGATCGAGCCTGCCGAGCATGCCCTTGCCCTGCGCGGTGAACCAGACCGTGCCGTCGGGGGCTGGCGCGAGGTCGTGCAGCCCGATCCCGGCACTGATGGGGAAATATTTTGTCCGGAACGGGCCCTCCTGAGCAAAAGATGGGCGAACGGCGAGGAGGGCGGCGCTGGAAGCAAGAAACTGGCGGCGATTCATGGCGTTACCCCGACTGTCTAGGATTGAGGATGGACGCGCAGACCCAGTGTTCTCAAGCTTAGTCTTGGGGAATTCACGCGTCAGTCGAAGCTCGCCGTCCAAGCGTTCACATTTGCTTGCGCTCCGTGTAAGACCCGCGGCGAACCGATCAAACCTAACGAACGGAAGTGCAACATCATGACCGCCATCATCGACATCATCGGCCGCGAAATTCTCGATAGCCGTGGCAATCCCACCGTCGAGGTCGACGTCGTGCTGGAAGATGGCGCGCTCGGCCGCGCCGCGGTGCCATCAGGCGCCTCCACCGGCGCCCATGAGGCGGTGGAACTGCGCGACGGCGACAAGGCCCGTTATCTCGGCAAGGGCGTCACCAAGGCGGTCGGCGCCGTCAACGGCGAGATCTTCGAGGCCCTGAGCGGCCTCGATGTCGAGCAGCAGGCCCAGATCGACCAGATCATGATCGACCTCGACGGCACCCCGAACAAGAGCCGCCTTGGTGCCAATGCCATCCTCGGCGTGTCGCTCGCCTGCGCCAAGGCGGCTGCGAACTCGCTCGACATGCCGCTCTACCGTTACGTCGGCGGCACCTCGGCGCGGCTGTTGCCGGTGCCGATGATGAACATCATCAACGGCGGCGTGCATGCCGACAACCCGATCGACTTCCAGGAGTTCATGATCCTGCCCGTCGGCGCGTCGAGCTTTGCCGAGGGCCTGCGTTACGGCGCGGAGGTTTTCCACACGCTGAAGTCGGAACTGAAGAAGGCCGGCCACAATACCAATGTCGGCGACGAGGGCGGCTTTGCCCCGAACCTGCCGTCGGCGGACGCCGCGCTCGAATTCGTCATGAACGCGATCGGCAAGGCCGGCTTCAAGGCGGGCAGCGACATCGTGATCGGCCTCGACTGCGCCTCGACCGAGTTCTTCAAGGACGGCAAGTACGTCTATGAAGGCGAGGGCAAGACCCGTTCGATCTCCGAGCAGGCCAAGTACCTTGCCGATCTCGTTGCGCGCTATCCGATCGTGACCATCGAGGACGGCATGTCGGAAGACGACATGGACGGCTGGAAGGAGCTCACCGACCTCATCGGCAAGAAGTGCCAGCTCGTCGGCGACGATCTGTTCGTCACCAACGTCAAGCGCCTCGCCGAAGGCATCAAGGCGGGCCGGGCCAACTCGATCCTGATCAAGGTCAACCAGATCGGCACGCTGACCGAGACGCTCGCCGCCGTCGAAATGGCGCACAAGGCGGGCTACACCTCTGTGATGTCGCACCGCTCCGGCGAGACCGAGGATTCCACCATCGCCGACCTCGCCGTCGCCACCAATTGCGGTCAGATCAAGACCGGCTCCCTTGCGCGTTCCGATCGCACCGCCAAGTACAACCAGCTCCTGCGCATCGAGCAGCAGCTCGGCAAGCAGGCGCTCTATGGCGGCAAGGCGGCACTGAAGGCGCTGGCGTAACGCGCCTCGCCAAGCCAATTCTCCGGCGTCACGTTAGCTTGATCGACGCTCAGTCGCATGCGCGTTGACGCCGGATGGTTGTCGTGATGTGCTCATACACCTTAAAGGTGAGGCTCTTTCTTTATTTCATTTTCTAGCAATTTGACGTTCCGCGCGCGTCAGGCGCGGAAGCGCCGGTGCTTTGCCTCGCCCAACGCGGAGCGCCAAATGACCAGATTGCGAGCAACCCGAGCCGTCAGCACGGATGGAACCGTTACCGTTCAGGCCAGCGGTCAATTGATGGACGACTACGTCTACGCCACCGATCTGACCGGCGAGACGGATCTGACGGCGATACAACAGGCCGACGGCAGTTACAGCCTGCTTTACCTCGGAGCGACCGGCAACATCATGTCGCTGCGCCGGGACCCTGACAGCGATACGGGCTGGAGCGAGGAGGTGGTCGATGCCACCCTTCAGCCGAGCCAGGTTGTCGGCGGCATCGATGCCAGCGGCAGGTTCACGGTCTTTGCCATCGGCTCGAATGCGGCGGCGCCCGATGTTTATGTCATGACGCGCCAGAGCGGGGGAAGCTGGAGCGCGCCGCAGCCGATCGCACCGGACGGCTCGGTGCCTGTATTCATGCAGGCCAGCAAGCTTGCGGCCTTTGCAATCGCGGGCAAGCTCGAACTGTTCGCGTTGCTCAGCCCCTCGCCGGGGTCCAACGGCCAGTCCAGCCTGTGGCGTATCGGCTGGGATGCTGCCGCTCCGAGCTGGCAGTACATCGCCGATACCGACCAGACCATCATCGAGAGCTGCACCGTCGCGGACATCGATTGTCTCTTGTTCGCGAACACCGCCGAGGCGACGCCCGTCGCGCTGGATCTGTTCACCGTGGCGGCTCCCTTCACGGCAACGGCAACATTACTGGCGGCAAACATCGTATTCCGCTCGCTGGCCGTTGGTTCGCAGGCGGACAACAATTCGGCGGTGTTCATTGCCGATCCCGGTGACATGACCGATCGGCCGCAGATCCAGTATCTCGACGGTGGCAATCCGGACGCCGGCTTCGTGGTCGTGGATTCCACGATCAAGGCGACCGCGCTGGCGGTTGCGAGCGCCGGCGCCAATCCATTGGCGCTGTTTGCGCTCGATGACAGCGGCTCGCTGCAATTGATCGCGACGCCGCCGTCGGACACCAAATTCGACTTCTTCCTTCGCCTGAGGAACATCCTGACTGCGCGGGGGACGGAGGGCGATGCGGAGCTGGTTGGCTATGTGCCCACAAAGGGCCTCATACGGATATGGCAGAGTCCGCCGGACGATCCGACTTCGCCGGACGGCAGCAAGGGCGGCTGGAGTCAGGAGCCGATTCAGTATCCACCGCTGACCCGCAAGCTCGTCGAGCAGAAGACCTATTCGACGACGCTGACTTTCTATGACGCGAAGGGCGTGACCCTTTCCAACGCCAAGGTCGCGCTGAAATCGACCGAGATCGTGAGCGCCTCGATCGCCGGGCAAGTCGTGACCCTTGGTCCGGCGCGGGCCCTGACGTTCACGACCGATGCGTCCGGCCGCCTGCGGGTCACGACGGAGACGCGGTCGCTGAATGCCGCGGGGCTCAGCGCCAGGCTGCCGGACCTGATGATGGACGGCGGCGATTTCGCGGTGACGCCCAATCATGATGTGCAGGAACGGCTGCGCAACATCACGACAGCCCAGGTCAAGCAGCTCGTGCCGAGCGAGTTCGCCGGCGATGCCGATCAAATCCGGCTGGCCGTCACGGAAGCGATGGCGAACATCCATGACGGGCCGGTCGCGTTGGTGCGGGCGCGCATCAGTGCCAGGGACGACCTTCGGCTGCCGCTGCCGATGCGCGCGCAGCCCCGGCAGCCCTTCCGCTTCACCGTTGCCGGCGGGCGGGCCGTCTTCAAGACTCTCACCGATGCGGAGGCGGACGCCGCCATCGCCGAGATCGCGGCGTTGCGCACCAGTCCGGATTTTGGACTCCTCGACTTTTTCGAGGACGCGATCGAGGCGATCGGCAATGCGTTCGAGACCGCGGTCGATGCGGTGTACGACTACGTCATTAAGCCGATCGCCACCGGTTTCGAACTCGCCATCAACTGGGTGGCGGACAAGCTCAAGATCGCCTGGAACGGCATCGTCGACACCGTGGAAAGCGCGTTCCGCTTCGTGGAAACCGTCTTCAACGCGGTCAGGACGTTCTTCGTCAGGCTCTACAATTTCCTTGCCTGGCTGTTGAGCGATGCGCGCAAGGACATCTGGGCCACCAAGCGGAAGTTCGAGCGGATCTTCAGCCAGGGTCTGGTTTCGCTCGCAGGCTTTGCCGCCGACGGCGGCAAGGTCAGTCACAGCTTCTTTGAGACCATGGAAGGTACCGTCAAGCAGGCCTTTGCGGGGATCGAGAAGGATCTCGGCAAGATCGATGCGGATGACGGGATGGATGCGCCGTCCGGCGTGAGCACGTTTCTCGAAATCATCGAGGACAGCGCAAGCGTCGCCAACTGGCTGATGGACAAGGTTTCGTTCGGCAGCCTCATCAGCCTTGGCATCAATATCCCGTCGGCGATGGTGCAGGATGCGATGGCTCTCATCTCGCGGGTCCAGTCGACATTCGCCACCGAGATCGCGAAGCTCATCCAGGCAAGCATGAAACGCTTGCGGGCGCTGGCAACCAGCACGTCGGAGTTCGGCAAGGTGCTGCTCGCCACGATCCTCGGCGAGGTGAAAGACCTGATCCTGGCCGTTCTGCGCGTCCTCGATGGACTGGTTCAATCCGTTTTGAACTTCTTCGCCAAGGATCTCGTCGCGCTCAACACCGCAGTGTTCGGCGCCTCCATCAATAACTTCGTCATTCAGGCGCTCTACGATCTGATCAACCCGGGGTCTTCGGAGGGGCTGACCGTCGTCGGCCTCGGCTCGTTGCTCTGCGCTTTCGTTGCGACCACGCTCTATCGCATCATCTTCGAGGATTCTCCGTTCTCGCTCGAACAAGCCGAGCAGGGCGTTGCGTCGAGCAAGAAGGAGATCGGCGTTCTGCTGATCCTGTCCGGCCTCGTTCAGGCGACGGTCTGGTGCGTCGCCGACGTCGGGCTCGATGTCGGATTGTTCGACAACCCGCCTGCCTGGCAAGCGCTGGCCGTCGTGATTCTCGGCCCGACCTTGATCCAGTTTCTCGCCTGGCCCGGAGGCCCGTTCGCACGGCTCGCGTTCGACACGCCGGTCAACAAGGCCACCTCGGCGGCCTGGCTGTCCGGGTTCGGCAATATCGCGTTCAAGTTCTTGTGGGGCATCGCCCGTAAGTTCAAGGATGGTCCGCGCGGCTCGTTCCCGGGATCTTGCGCACTGAGTGCCGGCGGCATCCTGTCCTTGGCGATGAATGCATGGATGCTCTTCGAGAAGGAAAGTGCGGGCACGGCGCGGGTGTCGGAATGGGTTGCCGGCGCCGCCGGGTCATTGTCGGCGATCGCAAAGCCGGCCAAGCACACGCTTGATCCGCTTGATGCCCGTATCTTCCTCGGCGTCGTGGATATCGTCAGCGACGTCAGCGCCGGAATCGCCAAGATCGTCCACGGCAAGGAGATCATCGATTCGGAGCAAGGGACGACGCTGACTGCAAGGCGCGTCTCGATGGGCTCGGCCTAGGTCACGGCCCGCGCGTCCGGAGGGACGCTCACACTGCTCAAATTTCGCAAACTGATTTTCACCCAGGCTGTTTCATCAGAGGATATTTTCATGCCCGCACTCTCGGATCCGACCTTGCAGACCAAAGGCAGGCTTACTGTCGGCCTCAACCTCGACAACAACGCATCGTACATCAGCAGCGGCGCGGTGAACGGACTGAAGGTGACGGCCGGAGCGCTTGCCTACGGGCCGCCCAACGAACCTCCGCCGCCGTGGAAGCCGGGCAAGCAATACTGGTCCGGAAACGGCACCGCGTTCGGCGCCCAGGGAATGGTCCCGACGACCTACGGCTACACTTACCAGGCCGGCATCTACCAGCCACTGTACATCAGCGACATGAGCAGCAATGCCGTGATGACCGGGAAGACCTATGTCTTCACGTTCTCGCTGGGAGCCGAATGGATTCAGCTCTACCTCAGGGTCACTGGCGGGCCCGACGGAGCTACGGTTTTGCCCGGCTTCGGACTTTGGAGCCTTGGCAGCAACCCGCACGCCTGGACCTACGTGACGCCAGAGGCCTTCACCGGCGAATGGATGATCGGGCTCCTCAGTCCGGCCTGCTTCAACATCGTGTGGCTTTCGGTTGAATATGCACCGCCCAAGGATTACGGCGGCGGTCTGCCGGAGGCGCGGCTATGCTTCAAGGTATCGGGGCTGTCGCCGACCAATGCATTTGCGTATTCGACGGATGTCGATCTCGGCGGCCCCCGTCCGCTGGGGCAGGACATGCCGATCGGACTTCAGCATCTGCATCCGCGCAGCCAGCCGCACATCCTGCAGCGCGAATCCGCCGTTCCCGTCGGCTAGGCTTCCTGTTCAATCAGTTGCTGCGCTGCGAGCCGGAACTTGGTAAGGAGGCCGCCTATCCGGGCGCGTCGCGCTGCAATGCCTGGGCCTGAGGCCATGAGTTGGTCGAGGGCCCAAGGCCTCGCTGACGCTCCTGCATCAAGGGAGGATCGACATGAGCGATGGCGAAACCGGACTGCAACTGCGTTCGCTGATCAAGAAGAGCGGCGAGCTGGAAATCTCGCTTCTCGACGTGCCGACCCCCGAGCCCGCCGAGGACGAGGTGGTCGTCCGCGTCGAGGCGGCGCCGATCAACCCGTCCGATCTCGGTCTGCTCGTCGGCGCGGCCGACATGAGCACGGCGAAGCTCTCCGGCACAAAGCAGGCGCCCGTCATCACCGCGAAAGTGCCTGACGGTGCGATGCGCGCGATGGGCGCGCGGCTCGACCAATCCCTGCCGGTCGGCAACGAAGGTGCCGGCGTCGTCATCAAGACCGGCTCGTCGGATGCCGCAAAGGCGCTGATGGGCAAGACGGTCGCGATGATCGGCGGCGCCATGTACTCGCAATACCGGACCCTGAAGGCGAGGGACTGCCAGCCATTGCCTGACGGCACGACGGCGGCGGAGGGCGCGTCCTGGTTCGTCAATCCGCTCACCGCGCTCGGCATGACCGAGACGATGCGGCGCGAAGGCCACAAGGCGCTGGTGCATACCGCTGCCGCCTCCAATCTCGGGCAGATGCTGAACAAGATCTGCATCAAGGACGGCATTCCGCTCGTCAACATCGTGCGCAGCAAGGAGCAGGCGGAGATCCTGAACAAGATCGGTGCCAAATACGTCGTCGATTCCAGCGTGCCGAGCTTCCTCGACGATCTCACGGCCGTGCTGGTCGAGACCGGCGCCACTATTGCCTTCGACGCCATCGGCGGTGGCAAGCTTGCCGGCGACATCCTCAACTGCATGGAAATCGCGATCAACAAGACCGCCAAGGAATACAGCCGCTACGGCTCCAGCGTGCACAAGCAGGTCTATGTCTACGGCGCGCTCGATATCCGCCCGATCGAACTGCCGCGCGGCTTCGGCATGGCCTGGGGCGTCGGCGGTTGGCTGCTGACCCCGTTCCTTCAGAAGATCGGTCCGGCCGACATCGGACGGCTGCGCCAGCGCGTCGTGAACGAATTGAAGACCACCTTCGCCAGCCACTACACCAAGGTGGTCTCGCTTCCCGAGGCGCTCGATCCCGCCAACATTGCGGTCTACGCCAAACGGGCCACCGGCGAAAAATTCCTCATCAACCCGAATAAGTCGTGACGAGCGATGGCGTCCAGGCCTGATCGAATTTATGCCTGAGCCGTGGGGCGAATAACGATCTCGCCGACGTCCACGCTATCCGGCTGCGCTATCGCGAAGGCCATCGCCTCCGCGATTGCGCTCGCCGGAATGGCCATCGCCTTCATGCTTGCCTGCCCTTGCTCCCGCAACGCGGAATCCGTCATGGAGGACGGCAGTTCGGTGTCGACATAACCGGGTGAGATGGTCGTCACGCGAAGGGACGGGCCGACCTCCTGACGAAGTCCTTCGGAAATCGCCCTGACGGCATTCTTGGACCCCGCATAGACGGCCATTGTCGGAACGATCTTGAGGCCGGCGGTCGACAGGGTGTTGACGAAATGGCCGAAGCCCTGACGACGGAACACGGGCAGGGCCGCGGCGATCCCGTAGAGCACGCCCTTCACGTTCACGTCGATCATGTCGTCCCAGTCGTCGACCCTCAGATCGTCCAGGAGCGAAATCGGGGCAATCCCCGCATTGTTGATCAGGACGTCCAGCTTCCCGTATCGATCCGTTGCCAGTCCGACGAGCCCGGCGACATCCTCGCGTTGCCTGACGTCGGTGACGAGGTACGACGCCTTTCCGCCCTTTGACGCGATGCTCGCGGCCAGCATCTCCAGCCGGTCGGCGCGCCGTGCGCCGAGGACCACGATGGCGCCACGTTCCGCGAGATGCCGGGCGGCGGCTGCGCCTATTCCG
Source organism: Bradyrhizobium sp. USDA 3311 (assembly GCF_054062495.1). Lineage (NCBI taxonomy): Bacteria > Pseudomonadati > Pseudomonadota > Alphaproteobacteria > Hyphomicrobiales > Nitrobacteraceae > Bradyrhizobium > Bradyrhizobium sp. USDA 3311. The sequence continues at coordinate 5,676,593 of NZ_JBSSFI010000001.1, forward strand.
CTGCTGGCGCCCGTGATGGCGATGACTTTGCCTGCGATGCCCGTCATAGATGTTCCATGCAATTCGTTGCGATGAACTTCGCATCGAAAGCGAGGATGATCTATGCTCGAAGTGCTCGAAAATCGTCGAGATCGGATCAAGCCTTGGACACACCCCCGGATAGGCACGAGACCTCGGGTAACACCTCGGACCCGCTGTCTCAGGTCTTCTCGCTCCTGAACGTTCGCGCTGCGCGTTGCACGAGGTTCGAGGCGGGCGGCAATTGGTCGTATCGGTTCCCGGCCAAACCCGCCCTGAAGTTCGGCGCGGTCATCCGAGGTGATTGCTGGATCGATTTCGGTGACGAAGCCCATCATCGGCTTGTCACCGGCGACTGCTTTCTTCTGGCCAATGCACCAGCCTATGTTCTGGCCAACGACCAACGCCTTGCTCCCGAAGACGGCATAGCGGCGTTCGATTGGACGCAGTCGGATGTCGCGCGTCACGCGGGCAGCGATACCGTTCTGCTTGCCGGCAGTTTCGGTTTCGAAGCGTCGGACGCCGGATTGCTGCTCGATGCGCTTCCTCGCTTTCTGCTCATACCGTCGCGCAGCCCGTCGGCCCCCATCATTCATTCCACGCTCGGGATTCTCGACCTTGAAATCAGGGGGACGGGAATCGGAGCGGCCGTACTCACCGACAGGCTTGCCGACGTCCTGCTCGTCCAGGTGCTCCGCGCGGCGCTGGATCAGAGTGCCGGCGAGGGTTTTGGATGGATCAACGCGCTGGTCGATGCCAGGATCGGCAAGGCCATCAGGCTGATGCACGAGAACGCCGCTCACCCCTGGACCTTGGACGCATTGGCCGACGCGATCGCCATGTCGCGATCCGCGTTTTCGAAGCGGTTTAAGTCGCTTGTGGGGTTGGCGCCGCTCGACTACCTGCTTCGATGGCGAATGCGACTTGCACGCGATCAGCTACGACGTGGAGCGACCGTTTCGGCAACGGCCGCGCAGCTTGGATACTCGTCGGAGAGCGCCTTCGGACATGCCTTCAAGCGAGTCTACGGCCACGCACCGAAGCGATACTGGCGCGGACAGGCCGCGGGCGAAAAATTCCCCAACGCCCCAAATAAATTATCGTGATCTGCGACGGCACCTCACCGAAGGAAGGTCTTGCCTTCTGAGCGAAGCGGGGGATTATTCCGCCGCTATTGAAAGCGGGACAACCGCAAGCAAAGAAGGGGACACTTCCATGACCGATCTGAATCGCCGCCACTTGCTGGCGGGCGCGGCCGCTGTGGGCGCGGCTGCCGTTACCGGGCTCGGACCGATCACTGCTCGTGCCTCAGTGCCGCAAGCCGGGGCGCAGGCGCCGGGCTTCTACCGCTACAAGGTCGGCAGCTTCGAGTGCACCTCGATCAATGACGGCGCGCGCACCTTCCCGATGCCGGACAAGTTCGTCGTCAACGCGCCCAAGGACGAGGCGCTCGCCGCGGGCGAGGCGGCCTACATGCCCAAGGGCATGGTCACGGTGCCGTTCAACCCGCAGCTCATCAACACCGGCTCCAAGCTCGTTCTGATCGATACGGGCAACGGCGTCGCCAATCTCGAGCCCAGCAAGGGCGCGGTCGGCCGCACCCTGCAGAACCTCGCGGCCGCCGGCGTCGATCCCAAGAGCATCGACGTCGTGCTGCTCTCGCATCTGCATCCCGACCACACCAACGGCATTCGGCTCGCCGACGGCGCGCTCGCGTTCCCGAATGCGGAGATCATGGTGCCGGGCAAGGACTGGGAGTTCTGGACCAGCGAGGACAACGCCGCCAAGGCCGAGTCCAACGCGATGATGAAGAACTACTTCGCCAACGTGAAGAAGACCTTCGCCGGCCTCGAATCCAAGGTCACCAAGTACGAGTGGGGCAAGGAGGTCGCGCCCGGCATCACATCGATCGCGACGCCCGGCCATACGCCCGGCCACACCTCGTTTGCGGTTGCATCCGGCGATGCCAAGGTGCTGATCCAGTCCGATGTCACCAACATTCCGGAGTTCTTCCTGCGCAATCCGGACTGGCACGTGGTGTTCGACACCGATGCCGCGTTGGCGCAGCAGACGCGCCACAAATTCTACGACATGGCGGCGGCCGAGAAGGCGACCGTGATCGGCTTCCACTTCACCTTCCCCTCGGTCGGCCATGTCGAGAAGGACGGCGCCAAATATCGCCTGATCCCGTCGGCCTGGAATCCGACGATCTGATCGGGCTGGACGTTTGTGCGAAAGATCGGGCCGCCGCTTGGCGGCCTGATTGTTTTGGACGACGGTTTCAGAAACTCAATGTTTCCAAATCGGACCGGTTCATGCACTTGCATCCATTGGTCCGGATCGCTTAAGTGCCGCCCGGCACTCCCGCTCAAGTTCTGAGGACACTCCATGGCCTACAATATCGTCGTGATCGCCGGCAGCCTGCGCAAGGACAGTTTTTCGCTGAAGATCGCCAATGCGCTCGCGAAGCTCGCGCCGGCCTCTCTCAAGCTCGAGGTCATCACGCCGGCGGGCATCTCCTTCTTCAACCAGGACCTCGAGGGCGCGCCGCCCGCGGACTGGCTGGCCTTCCGCGAAAAGCTCCAGAAGTCGGACGGTGTCCTGTTCGTCACCCCGGAATACAATCGCGCCATCCCGGGCGTCCTCAAGAATGCCATCGACGTCGCCTCGCGCCCCTATGGCAAGAGCTCGTTCAACGGCAAGCCGGTCGGCATCATCTCGAACTCGCCGGGCCCGCTCGGCGGCGTCAGCGCGGCCAAGACGCTCCAGAACATCCTGCCGGGCATTGCCGGCCCGATCATGCAGCAGCCCGAGACCTACCTGAACGCGGTTGGCGACGCCTTCGATGCCGAGGGTAACCTCGCCAAGGACGCGCTCAAGACCGTGCTCCAGGCCTATATCGACGCCTTCGCCGCCCACGTGGCCAAGCATCACGGCTGAGGCTGAACAACCTTGTCATTCCGGGGGCGGCTCGAAGAGCCGAACCCGGAATCTCGAGATTCCGGGTTCGATGCTGCGCATCGCCCCGGAATGACAGTTTGCCAAGATTAGCGCTCCCTTAACCAAGCTGCCCCATCTTCCCAAGATGGTCTCCCGCGCGCGCCTCAAATCGATCCTGACCGGTCTTGCCCTCTATGCGATGGCGGCTGCCATCGTTGGCTATTTCGGCGTCAACGCCTATACCGGCAAATACGGCCTCAACGCCCGCCAGGAACTCGACCAGGAGATCATCGCGCTGACGAGCGAGCTGGCCCAGCTCAAGCGCGAGCGCGCCAGGAGCGAGCAGCGCGTCTCGCTGCTGCGTTCCGCGAGGATCGATCCCGACATGCTGGACGAGCGGGCACGCTTCCAGCTCGACTATGTCAATCCGCGCGATCTCGTTCGGATGATCCCGCCGAACTAGCGCTTGCGCAGGTTTCGAAACCGGTATCGAAAGCCGGCGCCGGGTCCGACCGCCTCCTGCAAAGGTCGCAAGACCGCAGTCGTCTTGCCGCCTTGACGGAGCAGCGCGGGCGGGGGCATGGCTTATGCGGCGCAACCGCTCCCCAGGATTGACAGAGATCAATCAGGCCGCGCCGGCACGCCGTAGATTGCCACCCGGAGGAAACGGTGATGAATGGGTCAATGCCCCAGCATCACGCGGCTCGTGTCGAAGCCGCTATTGCATCAGGCCAGGCGGCTCGCTCCGCGCTCGTGGCCTCCTGGCGCCGTTCGTCCCGACTGCATCATCTCGACCCCTCCGGCCGCGGCCTGCCCCAGCGGCTGACCGACGCGGAACTCCGCGAGGCGCGCGAGCGGATCGCACCGCTGCTCGCCGCTGCACGAGGCGCGATGGACCGGCTCTACCAGGCGGTTGGCGCGGCCGGCTGCTGCGTGCTGCTGGCCGACGGCGAGGGGGTGCCGGTGGATCGTCGCGGCACGCCGGCGGACGACACCACCTTCCAATCCTGGGGTTTGTGGACCGGCGCGCTCTGGAGCGAGGAGCGCGAGGGCACCAATGGCATCGGCACCTGCGTCGTCGAGCAGCGGCCGCTGACGATCGACCGCGACCAGCACTTCTTCACGCGCAACACGCTGTTGAGCTGCACCGCCGTACCGATCTACGACCACGAGGCGGCGTTTGCCGGCGTGCTCGACGTCTCCTCCTGCCGCGCCGACCGGACCGATGCGTTTTCCAATCTGATCGCGCTCGCGGCAGGCGAGGCGGCAAAGCGCATCGAGGCCGACTTGTTCCGCCGGGCTTTCGCCCATGCCCGCATCGTGCTGACGCCGGCTGCGGACGGACAGTGCGGGGGCCTCGTTGCGGTCGATGCGGACGATCTCGTGATCGGCGCGACACGCTCCGCCCGGGTGGGACTTGGGCTCGCGCCAGGCCGGGCGTTGCGGCCAGTGCCCGCGGCCGATCTTCTCGGCGGCGATACGGCGCGCGACCACCTCGCCGGCGGTCAGCGCGCGGTGGTGCAGCGGGCGCTGCTCCGCGCGGGCGGCAATGTTTCGGCGGCCGCCAAAGCCCTCGGCGTCAGCCGCGCAACCCTGCACAGGAAGCTCAAGCGGTTCGAGCTGAACCACTGAGGGCCACTGTCCTTTCAGCCGTCATTGCCAGCGCAGCGAAGCAATCCAGAATCTTTCCGCGGAGGGACTCTGGATTGCTTCGCTGCGCTCGCAATGATGGGGTGGAAGCCGCGAGCCCTCGATCTTGCACCTGCCTCACCCCGGACCTGTCGCAGAACTGCGACAGGTCCGCTCCGCCATCGCTCCTATCAGGGCTGACAGAAATCGCCTCCCGCATCATCGTCGGCGCAAGTCGCGATCAGCGACGAATTGCGCAAACAGCAAACATCGGGAGTGATCAATGAACAAGGTGGAATTCCTCAGCGTCACCAAAGTTCCCTTCGCCGAACGCTACGACAACTTCATCGGCGGCAAGTTCGTCGCGCCGATCTCGGGCAAATATTTCGACAATGCCTCGCCGGTGAACGGACAGATCGTCTGCAAGATCGCACGCTCCGACGCGCAGGACGTCGAAGCTGCGCTCGACGCGGCGCATGCCGCCAAGGCCGGCTGGGGGAGCACCAGCGTCGCCGAGCGCGCCGCGATCCTGAACAAGATCGCCGACCGCATGGAAGAGAATCTCGAGCGCCTCGCGATCGCCGAGACCTGGGACAACGGCAAGCCGATCCGCGAGACTCGCGCCGCCGACATCCCGCTCGCCATCGACCACTTCCGCTATTTCGCCGGCGTCGTCCGCGCCCAGGAAGGCTCGATCGGCGAGATCGATCACGATACCATCGCCTATCATTTCCACGAGCCGCTCGGTGTGGTCGGCCAGATCATCCCCTGGAACTTCCCGCTGCTGATGGCCTGCTGGAAGCTCGCGCCTGCGCTCGCCGCCGGCAATTGCGTCGTGCTCAAGCCCGCCGAGCAGACCCCGGCCTCGATCATGGTCTGGGCCGAGATCATCGGCGACCTGCTGCCGCCCGGCGTCCTCAACATCGTCAACGGCTTTGGCCTCGAAGCCGGCAAGCCGCTGGCCTCGAGCCCGCGCATTGCCAAGATCGCCTTCACCGGCGAGACCTCGACGGGCCGGCTGATCATGCAATATGCCAGCCAGAACCTGATCCCGGTCACGCTGGAGCTCGGCGGCAAGTCGCCGAACATCTTCTTCAAGGACGTCACCGCCGAGGACGATGACTTCTTCGACAAGGCGATCGAAGGCTTCGTCATGTTCGCGCTGAACCAGGGCGAGGTCTGCACCTGTCCGAGCCGGGCGCTGGTGCACGCCGACATCTATGACCGCTTCATGGAGCGGGCGCTGAAGCGCGTCGCCGCGATCAAGCAGGGCGACCCGCGTGCGGCCGACACCATGATCGGTGCACAGGCCTCGGGTGAGCAGCTCGCCAAGATCCTCTCCTATATCGACATCGGCAAGCAGGAGGGCGCCAAGGTGCTGGCCGGCGGCGGTCGTGCCGAGCTCGGCGGCGATCTTTCCGGCGGCTTCTACGTCCAGCCGACCGTGTTCGAGGGCCACAACAAGATGCGAATCTTCCAGGAGGAGATCTTTGGTCCCGTCGTCTCGGTCACGACCTTCAAGACCGACGAGGAGGCGCTCGCGATCGCCAACGACACGCTCTACGGTCTCGGCGCCGGTGTCTGGAGCCGCGATGCCAACCGCTGCTACCGCTTCGGCCGGGCGATCCAGGCCGGCCGGGTCTGGACCAATTGCTACCATGCCTATCCCGCGCATGCGGCGTTCGGCGGCTACAAGCAGTCGGGCGTCGGTCGCGAGACCCACAAGATGATGCTCGATCACTACCAGCAGACCAAGAATCTCCTGGTCAGCTACAGCCCGAAGAAGCTCGGCTTCTTCTGATCGGAACAGGAGCGGGCGGCGCCGTTTTGGCGCCGCTCGTTCCGGTAAACGGGACTTGGCCCGCACGGCGTTAGATTTGTTGCCTGATCTGCGCCAAAGATTTTCCAATATTTCGATCACGTTGCAGTGCGGCATAATGAATGTCGTGTCATGCCGCCGCGGTGCTTTCCAAGGGTGTTTGACTTGGGTTAGAGAGGACGAAAGTTTTCTCTGACCCGGAATTCCCATGGCCGCACCCAAGAAAGCCGCCGCAAGCGCTCCACAGGACAAGACCAACGGCGGTTCGCCCCCGGAATTCACCAGGGAGCAGGAGCTCAAGGCGCTCCGCGACATGCTCCTGATCCGCAGGTTCGAGGAAAAGGCCGGCCAGCTCTACGGCATGGGCGCGATCGGCGGCTTCTGCCACCTCTATATCGGCCAGGAGGCCGTGGTGGTCGGCATGCAGATGGCCCTCAAGGAGGGCGATCAGGTCATCACCGGCTATCGCGACCACGGTCACATGCTCGCGACCGGCATGGACGCCAACGGCGTCATGGCCGAGCTCACGGGACGCCGCGGCGGCTATTCCAAGGGCAAGGGCGGCTCCATGCACATGTTCAGCAAGGAGAAGCACTTTTACGGCGGCCACGGCATCGTCGGTGCCCAGGTCTCGCTCGGCACGGGTCTGGCCTTCGCCAACAACTATCGCGGCAACGGCAATGTCAGCGTCACCTATTTCGGCGACGGCGCGGCCAACCAGGGCCAGGTCTATGAGAGCTTCAACATGGCGGAGCTCTGGAAGCTGCCGGTGATCTATGTCATCGAGAACAACCGCTACGCCATGGGCACCGCGGTCTCGCGCGCTTCCGCGCAGCAGGACTTCTCCAAGCGCGGCGCGTCCTTCAACATCCCCGGCCTGCAAGTCGACGGCATGGACGTCCGTGCGGTGAAGGCTGCGGGCGACGAGGCCGCCGCCTGGTGCCGCGCCGGCAAGGGGCCGATGATCCTGGAAATGCAGACCTACCGCTATCGCGGCCACTCGATGTCCGACCCTGCAAAATACCGCACGCGCGAGGAGGTCGAGAAGGTCCGCCACGATCAGGACCCGATCGAGCAGGTGCGCAACCGCCTGCTGGCCGCCAAGGTCAGCGAGGCCGACCTCAAGGCGATCGACGCCGAGGTGCGCGATATCGTCAACGCGTCTGCCGACTTTGCCCAGCATGATCCCGAGCCGGATGCCGCTGAGCTCTGGACCGACGTTTACCGCTGAACGCGCGCAAGCTTTCTTTTGGAGCCGATATGCCAATTCAAGTGCTGATGCCCGCGTTGTCGCCCACGATGGAAAAGGGCAACCTCGCCAAATGGCTGAAAAAAGAGGGTGAGGCCATCAAGTCCGGCGATGTCATCGCCGAGATCGAGACCGACAAGGCGACCATGGAGGTCGAGGCGACCGACGAGGGCACGCTCGGCAAGATCCTGATCCCCGAAGGCACCGCCGACGTCGCCGTCAACACGCCGATCGCGACGATTCTTGCCGACGGTGAGAGCGCCGCTGATCTTGCAAAGGCGCCCGCGCCGGCCCCGCAGCCGAAGGCCGCCGAATCCGCAGCCCCTGCCGCCGCAAAGGCCGAGGCACCCGCGCCCAGGGCTGCGCCGTCCGCACCGCAAGCTGTCGCCGAGCCCGATCCGGAAGTGCCCGCCGGCACCGAGATGGTGACGCAGACCATCCGCGAAGCGCTGCGCGATGCCATGGCCGAAGAGATGCGCCGCGACGCCGACGTCTTCGTGATGGGCGAAGAGGTTGCCGAGTATCAGGGCGCCTACAAGGTCACCCAGGGCCTGCTCCAGGAATTCGGCGCCAAGCGCGTGATCGACACACCGATCACCGAGCACGGCTTTGCCGGCATCGGCGTCGGCGCCGCGATGACCGGGCTGAAGCCGGTCGTCGAGTTCATGACCTTCAACTTCGCGATGCAGGCGATCGACCAGATCATCAACTCCGCCGCCAAGACGCTCTATATGTCCGGCGGCCAGATGGGGTGCTCGATCGTGTTCCGCGGCCCGAACGGCGCCGCCGCGCGCGTCGCCGCGCAGCACAGCCAGGACTATTCATCCTGGTATTCGAACGTTCCGGGTCTCAAGGTCGTCGCGCCGTTCTCGGCCGCGGATTACAAGGGCCTGCTCAAGGCCGCGATCCGCGATCCCAATCCGGTGATCTTCCTCGAGAACGAGGTGCTCTACGGCCACACCGGCGAAGTGCCGAAGCTCGACGACTTCGTGATCCCGATCGGTAAGGCGCGCATCGTGCGCTCCGGCAGCCACGTCACAATCATCTCCTGGTCGAACGGCATGACCTATGCGCTCAAGGCCGCCGACGAGCTCGCCAAGGACGGCATCGAGGCCGAGGTGATCGACCTGCGCACGCTGCGCCCGATGGACACCGAGACCATCGTCAACTCGGTCAAGAAGACGGGGCGCGCCGTCACGGTGGAAGAGGGCTGGGCCCAGAGCGGCGTCGGCGCCGAGATCGCCGCACGGATCATGGAGAACGCCTTCGACTATCTGGACGCGCCTGTTGCGCGCGTCTCCGGCAAGGACGTGCCGATGCCCTATGCCGCGAATCTGGAGAAGCTCGCGCTGCCGTCGGCGGCGGAAGTCGTCGAGGCCGCCAAAGCCGTCTGCTACAGGTAGACCATGGCGGGCCCGAAGGAGCAGCCACTGCCACCCGACGTCATGACCCGCGAGGACGCGGTCGAGATCCTGCGCGTGTTCGTGCTGGACGGCGGGCTGTCGATGGCGTTCCAGCGCGCCTTCGAGGAACCCGACATGTGGGGCCTCTTGCTCGTCGATCTTGCCCGTCACGCCGCGCGCGCCTATGCGCGCGAGAGCGAATATACCGAGGAGGACGCGTTGAGCCGGATCCTCGAGATGTTCCAGGCCGAGATCGAGCGTCCCACGGACACCGGCACCACGACGCCGCGCGGGAAGGGGCACTGACAGTGGCGATCGAATCCTATCACTTCGATTTCATGCTGGAGGCGATCCGCGAGGCGGAGGCCTCGATCGCGCAGGGCGGCCTGCCGATCGGCGCCGTGCTGACGCGCGACAACCAGATCATCGCCCGCGGTCACAACAACCGCGTGCAGGAGAACAACGTGATCCTGCACGGCGAGATGAGCTGCCTGCGCGAGGCCGGCGCGATCACATTCCACGACACCGTCATGTACACCACGCTGTCGCCATGCTCGATGTGTGCCGGCGCGCTCGCTCTGTTCAAGGTGAAGCTGGTGGTGATCGGGGAATCCGTCACCTTTCCGGGCTCCAAGGACATCCTCGACAAGTTCGGCATCCCCTGGATCGACCTTGCCGACGACCGCTCCATCACCATGATGAAGAATTGGCGTTCCATCCCTGCCAATGAGCGCCTCTGGCAGGGCGACATCGGCAACTAAACCTGGTCTGTTCGTCTTCGCTGTCGGAGACGACGTTTTGCAAAGTTCTTCTTGAGGTCAGCATGCCCATCAACATCCTGATGCCCGCTCTCTCGCCGACGATGGAGAAGGGCAACCTCGCCAAGTGGCTGAAGAAGGAAGGCGACAAGGTCAAATCCGGCGATGTCATCGCCGAGATCGAGACCGACAAGGCGACCATGGAGGTCGAGGCCATCGACGAGGGCACGATCGCCAAGATCCTGGTGCCCGAAGGCACGCAGGACGTCCCGGTCAACGACGTCATCGCCGTGCTGGCCGGTGAGGGCGAGGATGTGAAGGCCGCTGGTGCCGCCAAGCCCAGCGCCTCCGCCGCGCCGCCGAAAGCCACGGATGCTCCCGCTGCTGCGCCAGCTCCCGCGACAGCACCTGCTGCGCCCAAGGCTGCACCGCCGCCGGCCGCCGCACCCGCGCCGCAGGCTGCCGCACCGGCTGCTCAGAGCAACGGCCATGGCGGCCGCGTGTTCTCATCGCCGCTGGCGCGACGTCTGGCCAAGGACGCCGGCATCGACGTGTCGATGGTGACAGGCACCGGCCCGCACGGCCGCGTCGTCGCCCGCGACGTCGAGCAGGCCAAGTCCGGCAAGGGCCTCAAGGCGCCCGCCGCGGCGCCGTCATCCGCGCCCTCGATCGCGCCGACCATGTCGGACAAGCAGATCCTGTCGCTGTTCGAGCCCGGCTCCTACGACATCGTCCCGCACGACGGCATGCGCCGCACGATCGCGCAGCGCCTGACTGCGTCGATCCAGAACGTCCCGCATTTCTACCTCACCATCGACTGCGACATCGGCAAGTTGCTCGCCGCGCGCGAGGAGATCAATGCGGCCGCTCCCAAGGACAAGGAGAAGAAGCCGCTCTACAAGATCTCGGTCAACGACTTCGTCATCAAGGCGATGGCGGTCGCGCTCCAGAAGATCCCGAACTGCAATGTGAGCTGGACCGAAAGCGGCATGGTCAAGCATCACCATTCCGACGTCGGCGTTGCCGTGGCGATGCCCGGCGGCCTGATCACGCCGATCATCCGGAAAGCGGAGACCAAGACGCTCTCCACCATCTCCAACGAGATGAAGGACTTTGCCGCGCGCGCCCGCTCGCGCAAGCTCAAGCCCGAGGAATACCAGGGCGGCACCACCGCCGTGTCCAACCTCGGCATGTACGGCATCAGCCACTTCACCGCCGTGATCAACCCGCCGCATGCCACCATCCTCGCGGTCGGCACCAGCGAAGAGCGGCCCGTGGTGCGGAATGGCAAGATCGAGATCGCGCACATGATGAGCGTGACCTTGTCGTGCGATCACCGCGCCATCGACGGCGCGCTCGGCGCCGAGCTGATCGGCGCGTTCAAGCAGCTCATCGAAAATCCGGTCATGATGATGGTCTGAGATGGCGCATGCGGACGCGCTGGCCCTGGATCTCAATGGTGATCTCGCTGGTGTTGACGCTCAGCCCGATCGGCCGCGACATCATTGAATCTGCCTTCTTTGCCGGAGAGAGACTGTCGCGCGACATCTGGAGACCCATTGCGCTGGTGATCATCGCCGTCATGGCGGCGGTCATCCTCGCGGAATGGCTGATCAGAACTTACATCCTCAATCGCCGCGCCCGCGGCGCAACGACCGCTTGAGTTGAACGGGAGCCGCCATGGCCGATACATCCTTCGACATCATCATCATCGGCTCCGGTCCCGGCGGCTATGTCACCGCGATCCGCGCCGCCCAGCTCGGCTTCAAGGTCGCGATCGTCGAAAAGTCCTACCTCGGCGGCATCTGCCTGAACTGGGGCTGCATCCCGACCAAGGCGCTGCTGCGCTCCGCCGAGATCTATCACTACATGCAGCACGCCAAGGATTACGGCCTGTCGGCCGAGAAGGTCTCGTTCGACCCGAAGGCTGTGGTGCAGCGTTCGCGTGGCGTCTCGAAGCGTCTGAATGACGGCGTCGGCTTCCTGATGAAGAAGAACAAGGTGAGCGTAATCTGGGGCGCTGCCTCGATCGACGCGCCCGGCAAGGTCACCGTGAAGAAGTCCGACGTCGAAGCGCCGAAGGGCGCGCTGGGCGAGGGGACCTACCAGGCCAAGCACATCATCGTCGCGACCGGCGCGCGGCCGCGCGTGCTGCCGGGGCTCGAGCCCGACAAGAAGCTGATCTGGACCTATTTCGAGGCGATGGTGCCGGAGCGGATGCCGAAGTCGCTGCTGGTCGTCGGCTCCGGCGCGATCGGCATCGAATTCGCCTCGTTCTTCCACACCATGGGCTCTGACGTCACCGTGGTCGAGGTGCTGCCGCAGATCCTGCCGGTCGAGGACGCCGAGATCGCTGGCCTTGCGCGCAAGCGTTTCGAAAAGCAGGGCATCAAGATCCTGTCCTCGACCAAGGTGACGAAGCTCGAGAAGAAGGCCGACAGCGTCGTCGCCACCATCGACGACGGCAAGGGCAAGCCTGTGACCACCGAGTTCGAGCGCGTGATCTCGGCGGTCGGCGTCGTTGGCAACATCGAGAGCCTCGGCCTCGAAAAGCTCGGTGTCAAAACCGATCGCGGCTGCATCGTGATCGACGGTTACGGCAAGACCAACGTCCCCGGCATCTACGCCATTGGCGACGTCGCGGGCCCCCCGATGCTGGCGCACAAGGCCGAGCATGAAGGCGTGATCTGCGTCGAGGCGATCAAGGGCCTGCATCCGCATCCCATGGACAAGAACCTGATCCCGGGCTGCACCTATTGCCAGCCGCAGGTCGCCTCGGTCGGCCTCACCGAAGCCAAGGCCAAGGAGAACGGCCGCGAGATCCGCGTCGGCCGCTTCCCCTTCGTCGGCAACGGCAAGGCGATTGCGCTGGGCGAGGACCAGGGCCTGGTCAAGGTGATCTTCGACAAGAAGACCGGTCAGCTCCTCGGCGCCCACATGGTCGGCGCGGAGGTCACCGAGCTGATCCAGGGCTATGTCGTCGCCATGAATCTGGAGACGACGGAAGAAGAGCTGATGCACACCGTGTTCCCGCATCCGACGCTGTCGGAGATGATGAAGGAAGCCGTGCTGGATGCTTATGGGCGAGTGTTGAATATTTGAGGGAAGGGGGACTGCGGCGTCGAGGGCGCTCTGAGCAGTCCCGTCATCCTGAGGTGTGAGGCCGGCGGTGCGGAGCACCGTTGGCCGAGCCTCGAAGGATGAGCGGCCGAGATGCAGCCGGTCTCGTCGCCCTTCGAGGCTCACCATACGGCGCGATGCGCCGCATGGCTCGCGCCTCAAGGTGACGGATCACGTAATGAACGGAACAGAACAAGAAGAGGGCCAACCCATGCACGACAACGACAACCTCACCATCGAACGCCCGACCTTCGTCACCCATCTCGAATGCGCGATGGAAGGCGATCACTACGCGGCCGACCAGGTCCACAACCTCTCGAAAGCCGGCAAGCCGCTGCTGGTGCGCTACGACCTCGCGGGCGTGAAGAAGGCGCTGACCAAGGATGCGCTCAAGGAACGCCCCGCTGACATGTGGCGCTATCGCGAGCTGCTGCCGGTGCGCAAATGCAAGGACATCGTCTCGCTCGGCGAGGTGACGACGCCGCTGATCCGGCTGCCGAAGCTCGGAAAAAAGCTGGGCGGCGGTGAGATCATCGTGAAGGATGAGGGACGCCTGCCGACCGGCTCGTTCAAGGCGCGCGGTCTGGTGATGGCGGTGTCGATGGGCAAGGCGCTCGGCATCAAGCACATGGCGATGCCGACCAACGGCAATGCCGGTGCGGCGCTTGCGGCTTACGCGACCTCCTGCGGCATCAAGACCACGATCTTCTGCCCGGCCGATACGCCGGAAGTGAACGTCAGCGAGATCGAGCTCCAGGGTGCGACCGTCTACCGCGTCAACGGCTATATCGACGATTGCGGCAAGATCGTCGGCGAGGGCAAGGCGAAGGTCGGCTGGTTCGACACCTCCACGCTGAAGGAGCCGTACCGCATCGAAGGCAAGAAGACGATGGGCCTCGAACTCGCCGAGCAGCTCGGCTGGGACGTGCCCGACGTGATCTTCTATCCGACTGGCGGCGGCACTGGCCTGATCGGCATGTGGAAGGCCTTTGACGAGCTCGAGAAGATCGGCTTCATCGGTTCGAAGCGCCCGCGCATGGTCGCGGTGCAAGCCTCCGGGTGCGCGCCGATGGTGCGCGCCTTCGATGCCGGCACCGAGCATGCGACGCGCTGGGAGGACGCCCACACCATCGCGTCCGGCATCCGCGTGCCGCAGGCGATCGGCGATTTCCTGATCCTGCGCGCGGTGCGCGAGAGCAAGGGCTTTGCCATCGCGGTCGACGACGACAAGATCTCGGCGGCGCTGAACGAGGTCGCGCGCGAGGAGGGGCTTTTGTTGTGCCCCGAGGGCGCCGCGACCTACGCCGCTTACAAGGAAAGCCTTGCCGACGGCCGCGTCAGCAAGACCGACCGCGTGATGTTGTTCAACTGCGCGACCGGCCTGAAATACCCGCTGCCGCCGGTCACCCGCACGCTCGATCGTCACAAGCCGATCGATTTCTCGCAGTTCTAGAAATCTCTCCCTCTCCCCGTTCTTACGGGGGCGCGACGAGCTTCGCTCGCGCTGGGAGGGTTGGGGTGAGAGGCCTGCTTCCGCGCGAACACGGTGGCAGATGGGCTCGCGGAGGCTCCCGCTGACCCAATTGCTTCGCAATTCGACCTCTCCCCGCAAGCGGGGCGAGGTAAAGAAAAACAACAATGACATTGCTGGGGAGAACACAATGACGAAGGCCGTCTGGGCCGGGCTGATCGGTATTCTCGCTCTTACCGGCGCTGCGCGCGCCGACGACTATCCCTCGCATCCTATCACCATCATCGTTCCCTTCGCGGCCGGCGGCCCGTCGGATGCGATGGCGCGCGTGCTCGCCGAACGGATGCGGACGACGCTCGGCCAGCCCCTGGTGATCGAGAACGTCACCGGCGCCGGCGGTTCGATCGGCGTCGGTCGCGCCGTGCATTCGCCGGCAGACGGCTACACCATCTCGTTTGGCCATCTCGGCACCCATGTGGCCAACGGCGCCGTCTACAAGCTCAACTACGATCTCGTCGCCGATCTCGAACCGGTGGTGTTGTTGCCGAGTAACCCCATGATCGTCGTCAGCAAGAACGCGGTCCCGGCGACGTCGCTGAAAGAGCTTTTGGACTGGCTCAAGTCGCGGCCGTCGGCGGCAACCGCCGGCACGGCCGGTGCGGGCTCCGGCAGCCACATCGCCGGGGTCTATTTCGAGAGTGTCAGCGGCATCAAGCTGCAATACGTGCCGTATCGCGGCACAGCGCCCGCGCTGAACGATCTCATCGCGGGCCAGATCGACGTCATCGTCGACCAGACCTCCAACTCCATCAACCAGGTCCGCGCCGGCACCATCCGTGCCTACGCCGTCACCGACGACAAGCGCCTGTCCTCGGCGCCGGACATCCCGACCGCGGAGGAGGCGGGCCTGAAAGGCTTCCACATGACGCTGTGGTCGGGGATGTGGGTGCCGAAGGGCACGCCGAAGGAGATCGTGACCAAGCTCAACGCCGCCGCCGTGGAGGCCCTGAACGATCCCGCCGTGAAGAAGCAGCTCGAAAGCCAGGGCCTGGAGATGACGCCGCAGGATCAGCTCACCCCTGAAGCCCTCGGCACCCGCCAGAAGGCGGAGATCGCAAAATGGTGGCCAATCATCAAGGCGGCGAATATCAAGGTGGATTAGAGCACCTTGCCGCTTCGTATGTCGCCACGACGACGAGTAGCCGCGGCCTGAGGGGCAGGCGCGGCCGCGTTACAACTTGGCTTCATCCGCCCCCGTCAGGGCCGCCTCCAGACATTGAAGCAGCTTCGGCGTGGAAAACGGCTTCGCGAGAAAGCAGGTCGCGCCGGCCTTCAGCGCGCGGTCGCGCACGGCCTCGTCGGGAAAAGCCGTCATGAAGATGAAGGGCGTGATGCGCCCGAGGCTGCGCATATGCGTCAACAGCTCGACACCGCTCATGGCCAACATCTGCACGTCGGCGATTACGCAGGAGGTCGTGTCCAGTTCGGCGGATTGAAGAAATTCGTGAGCGGAACCAAAGGTGTGGACCGTGTATCCGCGCGACGTCAGGAGGTTGTTCGTCGCAAGGCGAACGGAGGGATCATCATCAATGACGGAAATGATCGAGGGCACTGACAATATGATCGCTCCTGAACGGGGAGCCGCCGGGCACGGTTCAGCCGCTTACGGAAAGTGGGCCCCCGGAGCGGGATTGGAAAGCATACTTAGGTTTGCAGGTGACCCCTGTTGCGCGGGATTCCGAGCGCGTCGGTCATTCTGACGAGATCGGCCAATGACTTCGCCCCCATTTTCCGCATGATCTGCCCGCGATAGATCTTCACGGTGATCTCGGCCAATCCAAGTTCGGCGGCGACCTGTTTGTTCATCAGGCCGGATGCAACCAGGGCGAGCACGTCGCGCTCGCGCGCTGTCAGCCCCTCGAAACGGGATCGCACGCCCGAGATCGACTTCTCGGCATCGCGCCGCCTGCGATCCCGTTCGATCGCTGCCTGCACCGCATCCAGCATGTCCTGGTCGCGCACCGGCTTGGTCAGAAAATCGACGGCACCGCTCTTCATGGCTCTCACGGTCATGGGAATATCGCCATGACCGGTGATGAAGATAATGGGCGTGTGAATATTGGCCTTGGCGAGGTCCGCCTGGAGGTCGAGGCCGCTCGATCCTGGCAGACGGATGTCGAGCACGAGGCAACTGGGGACCGCAGGCGGTTGGGCTTCCATGATCTCCGCCGCCGAACTGAAGGCCTCGACCTTAAGGCCGACCGATTGAAAGAGATTGGTCAGCGCGCGGCGCATCGACGGATCATCATCGACGATCCGGACGATCGGGTCACCTGCGCTCGCCTGGGCCTGCTTGGCATTGTCGGTCACGACGTGTCCTTGTGCGGCAAGGGCAGGGCGATCTGGAATGTTGCACCGCTCCCCTCATTTTGAAAGGCCGAAAGCCGGCCCGCGTGAGCCTCGATGATCGATCGGCAGATCGAGAGTCCCATCCCCAGACCGCCCGACTTCGTCGTGAAGAAGGGGGTGAAGATGCGCTCCTTTACGTCTTTGCCGAGGCCGACACCGCGATCCGTCACGGTGAGGAGCAGGCGGTCGTCATCGTCGTCGTCGTTCGTCAGGCTCGAGCGGATCGCCAGTTCGCGCGGGTGGTCGACATTGGCTTGCATGGCTTCGATGCCGTTCATCACCAGGTTGATCAGCACCTGCTGGAGCTGGATCCGGTCGCCGCAAATCCTCGGCAGGTCGGACGCCAACTCCATCCGCACCGACACCCCATGGGTCGCGAGCTCGCGCCGAACGAGCGCCACCGCCTCCCGGACGACTTGGTTGATGTCGAGTGAAACCACTTCGATCTCGGTTTTCTTCGCGAGCGCCCTGATCCGGCGGATCACCTCGCTGGCCCGATTGGCGTCCTCGACAATCCATTCTGCGGAACGGCGCGCGGCCTTCAAGTCGGCGGGTTCGCGATCGAGCCAAGCGATGCAGGCGTCCGCATTGGAGATCACGGCGGCAAGAGGCTGGGTGATTTCGTGGGCAATCGAGGCGGTAAGTTCGCCAAGCGTCGTGACGCGCGTGACATGGGCGAGCTCGGCTTGAGCCTTGCGCAGCGCATCTTCAGCCTGCTCCGCGCGGATCGCCGCCGTTACATCGCTGCTGACGCCTCGATAGCCGAGAAAATGACCGTCCGCGTCATGCAAGGGCTTGCCGCTGGTGCGCACGTAAATTGGAGAGCCGTTGCGATCCCTGCCGCGGTAAACCAGATCGCGGAACGGGAGGTGGGCGTCGAGCGTCGCGCGATGCTGCTCCCACTTTCCGGGCTCGAGCTCGGCATCGGGCGGAATGTCCCACCGCGTCAGGCCGATCAAGGCCGTCGGCGCAGCACTGGCCGGATCGGAGTGTTCCGATATCTTCGTGATACGGTGATCCGGCCCGGTCTCCCAAAACCAGTCCGATGCGGTTTCAGCATAGTCGCGGAATCGCTGCTCGGATGCCTTGAGCTCGTCAAATGCCCTTTGAAGTGCTTCTTTTGCGGCGACCTGCTCGGTGACGTCCACGTGGGTACCGATAATTTCCGTCACTTCGCCGTCGCTGCCGACGACGGGATGTCCCTCGGTATGAACTCGTCGTATCGAGCCGTCCGGGCGCGCAATGCGAAAGTCAATTTCGAAGGGCTTCCTTCGCCGGAGGGCCTGACGTTCCACCTCGATGATCCGCTGGAAATCCTCGGGGAGGATGCGTTCCTGGAAAGCCCGTGCCGGTACATCGATCTGGTTCGGCTCAAATCCGAACAGGCGGTAGAGTTCAGCCGAACGGTATGCAAACTCCTGACGGCGCACATCCCAGGCCCAGCTGCTTGTATGGCTGAGCCGCTGGGCCTCGGCCAGATAGGCCTCGCTGCGACGCAGCCGCTGTTCGGCCTCCTTTGCAACCGTGACATCAGTGACGCCCCCGACAAGCTCGATGCACCCGGATCCGTGTCTCAGCGCGCGCGCCACGGAATGGAGATATTTGATTGATCCATCCGGCATCAGCAGGCGATACTCATGGTCGAAATCCTCTGCTCGTCGGGCGGCCCGATCGAGCGTCCTGCTGACCGCATCGCGATCTTCCGGATGGATGCGCTGGAAGACGAAATCCAAGGTCGGCTTCACCGCCGGGTCGCACTGGAAGATGCGAAAGGTTTGCCTTGACCAGACGATCGCGCCTGTCGCGACGTCCAGGCCGAAGCTGCCGGTGCGGCTCAATTCCTGCGCCTCTGCGAGGTAGGCTTCGCTCTGCCGCAGCGCATCCTCCGCTTCCTTGCGCTGGGTGATATTTTCGCAGGCGACCAGCACGATCGGCGTTCCGTCGCCGCGCAGCATCGCCTTGGCGTTCTCACGGACCCAAAGGACTGAGCCGTCCTTCCGGAACTTGCGAATCTCCCAGGTATGCGACTGGTCCAGGGTTTCCAGGCACAACGCTACGCATCGACGGACGGCGTCGTGGTCCTCCTCGAAGAAGACGTTGAGCACGGACTGGCCAATCAGCTCGGCCGGCGTGTAGCCCAGTTGTGCGGCGCCGAACGTATTGACGTTGAGCACTGTTCCGGCCGGATCGACCATGAAATACATGACCGGATTGTGCTCGAATACCTCACGCCACTGCTTCACGGCGTCGCGTAGATCGGCGGTGTCTTGCTGCGAGTCATCTGCGACCGCGGACGCGTCCTTCTCGCCGTTGCCGAACGATCGAAGCGCGGCAAGGCCGCCGAGCAGGAGTTGTGCTGCCGAATTCCCAAATTTCGCGATCTGGCCAGGCATCATCGCAGGCGTCCCGGCTCGCTGAGGCCAAGGCAAGTAGAGC
This sequence comes from Bradyrhizobium sp. USDA 3311, assembly GCF_054062495.1. Taxonomy (NCBI): domain Bacteria; kingdom Pseudomonadati; phylum Pseudomonadota; class Alphaproteobacteria; order Hyphomicrobiales; family Nitrobacteraceae; genus Bradyrhizobium; species Bradyrhizobium sp. USDA 3311. Next base: position 5,695,845 of record NZ_JBSSFI010000001.1, read on the forward strand.
ACTTTGCAACAAGGGGAGCAATTCCTTCCGACTAAAGTGGAATCCGCCCACCGAAACTCGCGGTTGCCGTGCAGCCAGCTGGCTTTGCCTCGTCTAATTGAAGGGGAAGGGCCGGAAAACTACGGGACAAACCTACGTATAGCTCGCGCATTCCTAATCATAGCGCACATTTACCTCCGTACAATTGAGCGGTCCGTTGCGTGCGGACTAGTCTCACGACCAATCGAGGGGACGCGATGTGCAAGGCACAAGCCAGCGATTTGCGCGATGTGCTGCTCATAGAACCAAGCTCTGCGTCCGTTGCCCCGAGTTGCCGCATGATTGGCGGGTCGTGATTGAGAGGCCGCATTTTCAAAAAACGAGCGTGGATGGCCGTGCACCAGCGTACGAGCGCAGCCACGATCATGAGAGACAGGAGGAGAGCATGATGTGCGATAGGCCTGAACACTCCGAGCGCGGTCATGATGTAAAGGGCTGCGCTGTCTGCAACGGCAAGTTTGGCCTGATCCGATATTATTCCTGGCGAACGCCGCTGTGCTCCAGAAAGTGTCTCGATCGCTTCAGGGCGCGCCGCGAGCGCGACCGCCGATGGTTGTTTCGATTTCAGGCGGCGTGAATTCCGCAATTCTGAACGGGAGGCTGTGTGCTGAACCGTGCTTGCAAGCTCCTCTTGACGATCGCGCTGTCGCTTCCGTCGATGACCGGCGTGGAGGCCGAGGAGTTTGGACAGGGTGGTGCGCATCGTCATCATCCGCCCCAGGATCAGCTCCTGCACGAGAAGTTCTATTCGAACTGGCACATGCCCGACAATCCGGTGCTGAGTTGCTGCAACAGCGCGGATTGCTATCCGACAGAGGTACGGTACGTCGAAGGCAGGATCTACGCACGGCGCCGGGAAGACGGGAAGTACATCCTCATTCCGTCCCAGAAGGTGGAACGAAACAGGGATAATCCCGACGGCCGCAACCATCTTTGCGCCCCGCCGCCGTCCGCGTCGCTGGTCGACACGGTCTACTGCTTCGCGCTCGGAGGTGCCACGTGAGGTTCATACTGGTGAACGGCCGAACCCCTTTCCGCAAGACGTTCTGCCTATGGTGCTGCGAGGAGATCAGCGGCAGCTACTTGCGCGATGTCAGGACGCTGCTGCCCTACTGCGGCTACGAATGCTACGCGCTTCAGCATGAAAGGGCACCGTTGATCGAGGAACGTACGCGCGCGGCGTCTTGAGCAGACAGGCGAACGAGACGCATCGGCGGGTACGCCTGCCGGCAGGAGAGGACACGGCATTGCGATTCATGCTCGTCAATCAGGAACGTCCCTGCCACGGCGCCGTCTGCAGCGCGTGCGCCCGGCCGCTGGGTCCGAGCTACGTCCGGCACGTGTCCAAGCAAGAGCGTTATTGCGACCAGGATTGCTACCGTCGAGATCAGCAGACCGCCATGGAACTGCTGTGGCCCTACCGCAGCTCGCTCGAAGTGATCGCGGTGCTGGCGGCGATCTCGAGCTGGAGCTGGATGATGCAGATGGGCGCGCTCTCGCGCTCGCTGACCGAGGCATATCTGCGCGCCCACGACCTTCTGACCACGGAAGGAGGTGACGGCTAGCTGAACGACGCAGGCCGCGCAGAGTCGTCGGCCGCAGTCACCGCGTCAAGCCCCGCGCCGCGTCCAGCCCCGGCGGTCGCGAGGCTAGGGCGAGGGGGCTGCGGCCGATACCGTTGGTGCCGCGCTCACTTCCTGCGTCGTGACGCGCTGCTCGGATTTCGCGGCGACCATGCCGCTGCTCTCGAACCGCGCGCGGTAGACCAGCACGTTCTCGATCACACGCTGGACGTAATTGCGCGTCTCCGACAGCGGGATGCGCTCGACCCAGTCGACCGGGTCGACCTTGGGATCCCTGGGGTCGCCGCGCGCCTGCACCCATTCGCGCACGCGGCCGCGGCCGGCATTGTAGCCGGCGAACGTCATGATCTGGTTGCCGCGATATTCCGACAGCAGCGCGCTGAGCTCGGCCGCCCCCATCTGCGTGTTGTAGACGGGATCGGAGACCATCCTGTCCCAGTCATAGGTCAGGCCGAAGCGCTTTGCGGTGTCGCGGCCCGCTTCCGGCGTCACCTGCATCAGCCCGACCGCGTTGGCAGCCGACCTGTCGCGCTGGTCGAACGAGCTTTCGGTGCGCGCCACCGAATAGATCACGCTGGTCTCGATCGCGGGTGCGACCTGCTTGTGCTCGGGGATGCCGATGGTCGGGAAGGCGTAGTGGTCGAGCGCGAGCCCGCGCGCCAGCGCCGACTTGCCCACCTCCAGCATCACGCGGGCATCGTTGCGCTGTCCGGCCAGCTCGCCGAGGCCTTCGAGCGCGGCGACGTCGGTGCTCTCCTTGGCAAGATCCTCGGCGTAGTAGAACACCGTGTCGCGCTCGCCGATGCCATAGAGCATGTCGGCCGCGCGCACGCGCTCGTCCAGGGCTTGCGGGTCGGCTGCGGCCAGCACGGGCGAGGGTGGGCGCAGCTCGATGCGGTCGAGGCCGAGCTTGGCGCGGGCGAGCTGACCGTAATAGGCGGTCGGGTAGCGCGCCGCCGCTTGATAGCTCTGGCGCGCATCGGCCGGCGCCCCCATCGCTTCCGCGGCACGGCCGCGCCAGTAATGGGCGCGCGACAGCGCGAGTGGGTTGGCCGAGCCTTCGTCGATCGCGGCGAAGTGCATCATCGCCGTCCTGGGATCGTCGAGATAGCGCAGCGCGATCCAGCCGCACATGAAGTGGTAGTCGACGCGGTAGACCTCCATCGCCGGCACGGCCGCCGCTCGCACCACGTCGTAAGCGGTCTTGAACTTGCCCTGGTCGAGCAGTTTTCGCGCGAGCAAACGGCGCTCGCGCCACCAGGCGTCGGTGTCCTGCGCCGCCATGGCGTCGGGTGCGGCGGCCAAAATCACCTCGGCCGCATCGTCGATGCGGTCCTTCTGGAGATGCCATTGCGCGCGGCACAGCACATAGCCGAGATCGCGGCGCGCCTCGGTCGAAACGTCATCGAGATAGTCCTTGGCCTTGTTGGCCTTGCCGGTGACGGCGGCGCAGGCCTTGACGATCGCGAGCGCATCCTCGCCGAGCCGTTTTGCCGCGCGCCTTGCGCCGGCATAGTCCTTGGCGCCGAGCCGCTTGTCCATGCGGGCGCGGTGGTCGTCCGCGGTGAGGAGATCGCGGAACGCCTCGTAGGAATCTTCCTCGCTGCGCTCCGACAATTCGTCCGTGCGCCAGGCCTCGCGGACGAGCCGCGCGGCCCTGTCGCTGTCGCCTTCAGTGAGCAGCACGCGGGCGAGCGCGAACTTGCCCTTGGCGCTGCTCGGGCGGTCCATGGTGAATTTGTGCACGGTGGCCGCGTCGGTCTTCTCCTGCCACAGCCGCGCCTCGGCGCGCCGGCGCAAAAGCGCGCTGCTCGGCCAGTCAGGATTGGCGGCGAGGAAGGCGGCATAGCGCTTGAAATTCGCGGTACTCTCGGAATGGCGCAGCATGAACCAGTCGGCGAGCTTCTGCCCGGCGGGATCAGCGATGCGGTCGCGCGCCGCGCTCGCGTCATCGGTCTTGCCCTTGCGCGCGAGATCGATCGCGTCCTTCAGCGCGGCGAGGTCGCCGGTCAGCGGCGGCGCTGCCGGCTTGTCTGACGGCTCGTCGTCCTGCTTCTTCGGCTTGCGCTTCGCCTCGGCGTGCTTGCCATGGCGCGATTTCGCCGCGGCGTGGCGCTGCTTGCCGGCTTTCGCCTCATGCGTCTTCTTCGACGCGGACGGTTTGTGACTGCTTTTCGCCGCCAGCTCCGTCGGAAGGAGAGCCAAGGCGGCCACGGCAACGAAACACGCGAGCGAGCGTAGGCACTGGTTCATTCCGTGGTCCCCCCTGCGAAACCAGTACAAACCAAAGTCCGCGACGACATGCGGCTCGAGAATCAAAGTGACGCCGAAAACGATGCCACGGCATCGTTTCGCATTTGTCACGCTGTCGCAACAATGCGGCAAAATACGGATGGAAGGCGGGAACTCTTGCAACGGGGAATAGAATAGGCCCTTTAACCTTTGTTAACGAATAAGGCTCCGGCGACGGTTGCGCACGGTCGAGGGCGCCGTGAAGGGCCAGATTGCGCGTATTCCCGGGCTGAAATCCGGTGTATTGAGTTCCCTGACCCGTCCTTTCAGCCTTTGCCCCGCACCTATGCCGATTTTCAATCAGTCGATCCGACGCAAGATCGTCGGCATCGCCCTCGGATTGATCGTCCTGATGCTGGTCACCTCGATCCTGTCGATGGTGATGTCGAGCCAGGTCGGCGTCCTCCTGGACGAGCTGACCAACCGCTACATCCCGGCCTATGGCGATCTGGCGCGCGCCAATATCCGCTCGCTGGAGCGGTCGGTGGCGCTGCGGCGCATGGTCATGATGAAGATGCAGGCGTCCTCGGACGAGGAGGCCTATGCGGCGCGCCTGCGCGAGTTCGAGGAAGCGGACCGCAAGATCGAGGAGGAGGCCGAGGGCGCACGCAAGCTCATCAACGCGATCATCGACGACCCGAGGACGCCGTCCGACAATGCCGCGCTGGCGCGGATCGAGATCCGCATCGAGACTGCCGTCACCGAGCTGCGCCGCGACCTGAACGAGGACCACGCAAAGCTGCTCAAGCAGGTCGACGCCAAGCAGATGGCAGAGGCCCGCAGTACGCTGGAGCATATCGACGCCATCCGCGACCAGTTCAATCGGAAGTTCGATGCGATCCGCGCCGACATGCTGACACAGGTCTTCGCTTCGACATCGCAGGTGATGAGCCACCAGCGCCAGGCCATCATCGTGTCGGGCATCGTGACCCTGCTCGCCGCGATCGTCGGATTTGCCTTCGCTCTGCTGGTGTCCGGCGGCATCACGCGGCCGGTGCGGCTGTTGCTGGCCGGCACCCGCGAGGTCGAGGCGGGCCGGTTCGACAAGACCATCGCCGTCTCGACCCAGGACGAGATCGGCGAGCTCGCGGCCGCCTTCAACCGCATGATCGAGCAGTTGCGCCACAACGAGCGCATCCGCGAGACGTTTGGCCGCTACATCGATCCCAAGGTGGTGCAGGGCCTGATCGAACGGCCCGAGGTCGCCATCGACGGCCAGCGCCGGGTGATGACCATCATGTTCTGCGACATGAGCGGCTTCACCTCGATGAGTGAGGGCATGACCCCGCGCGGCCTCGTAAAGGTGATGAACCACTATTTTACGGTGATGTCGGCCCCGATCAGGAGCAATCGCGGCGTCATCGACAAATATATCGGCGATGCCATCATGGCCTATTGGGGCCCGCCCTTCATCGAGGAGGATGAGCCGGCACTCCTTGCCGGCTGTGCCGCCATCGACATGGCCGACCAGGTGCCCGCGCTGCAGAAGCAATTGCCCGATCTGCTCGGCATCCGCGCCATGCCCGTGCCCTGCGACCTGCGCATCGGCATCGCCACCGGCGAGGTCCTCACCGGCAGCATCGGCTCCGAGCTGATGATGAGCTTCACCGTGATGGGCGATGCCGTGAACCTCGCTTCGCGGCTCGAGGCCGTCAACAAGGTCTACGGCACCCGCATCCTGATCTCGCAGGCGACGGCGGATGCGGTCGGTGAGCGCCTCGAATTGCGCGAGATCGATCGTCTCGCGGTCGCCGGCCAGAGCGCGCCCCAGGCGATCTTCGAGGTGATGGCGAGGGCCGGCGTGCTCACCGCCGCGCAGGACAGCTTGCGCACGCACTATGCCGAAGGTCTTGCCGCCTATCGCGCCCGCCGCTTCGACGAGGCCCGCGCCGCCTTCAACGCGGCGCTCGAAGCCGTCCCCGGCGACGGTCCCTCGCGCGCGCTGCTCGCCCGCATCGCGCAGTTCGAGGCCAATCCGCCGGACGAGAGGTGGGACGGTGCCTGGCGGCTGGAGCAGAAGTAAGCCGCCGCGGGAAAAATTGTTTCTACTCGATAACGATGTTCGCCGTGACCTATTTCCCAGGCTTAGGTTGATCGTCCTTGAGGCGTTTGATGGGGACACGCCGATGACAGAACTTGAGGACAGGCTGGAACGGTTCGAGACGCTCACGGCCGAATGCGAGCTGATCGCCAAGCTCGCCACCGACAGCACCAAGCGCGAATTCTATCTCAAGCTCGCCGAGCACTATTATCAGCTTGCGCGCGAGACGCGGGCTGCGGTCGCGACCAGCGCTGCGGCCTGAAGGCGGCTGCAATCCGTTCTTAACATTTGGCACGCATCCTTTGATGGGAGCGAGCGTCGCGATTCGCGATGGCTCGCAGTGGGAATGCCGGGACTCGCTGCAATGCAGCGTGTCTCGCTGATGTTGCTTTGCCGGTGCTTTTTCGGGGCAATCCCATGCGTCTGCTTGCGGTCCTCATTCTCGCGCTCATGGCGGCGGCCTGCAACCAGGAGCAGGACATCACCGGCTCGACCGCAGCCTGCCCGGTGCGGAACTACAGCTCCTACAACCCCCGCGACATGAACCAGTGCGTGGCCGCCTGCAAGGCGTGCGACCATGGCAACACGGTCACCTGCACCACGTCCTGCACGCTCAAGGGCGCGCACTGAGCGGCCAGCGGTTTGCAGAAGCCTGAGGGCCGGGATCGCCGGCCCCTTGGGCATTGAGGGGTTGACGGTGTCGGGGCACCGGAACGATTCACCTGACATAATCATTGGTAGGAGCAGGCAGGACGCGGAGTCGCATGGAATGGGTATGCTCGATCCCGGCCGGTTTCTGGTGTCGTGCTCGCAGTGCGACGCGTGGCCGATGGCGGCCAACGTCAAACGCTCGAGCTGGTCGACGTCCCCGAGCGAGGTCCGCTTCGTGTGTCCGCGCTGTCGCCGCGAGGAGACCGCGATCATCTCCGCCTCGGGCGAATTGACGCCGATCCGGCGCATCGACATCCCGCCGCGCGACGTCACGGTGGCCTGGGCTCAGGCACAGCGCCAGAGAGGGCGGGCGTAGGCGGCCGCTCTATTGCGCGATCCCGTGTCGGAACCCGGGCGATCGTCGGACGTTTCCGCCCCAACATCACGTATCGAGGCCGGGCGAATGATCAGCGCGCATTTCGACACCCGTACACGGATCAACATGAAGCTGGCGCTGGATCGGATTTGCCGCAATCGGCCCAGGGGCGAGGATCATGGGTTCCGCAGGTCGGTCGCCGAGAACATCGTCCGCTGCGCGCTCGCGGGCCGAACCGGCATCGGCCAGCTTGTCGATGCCGGAGAGCGGGCGGTGGTCACGACGCGCGCGGTGCGGAAGCCTGACTGATTGTGTTTGCCTCGCGTTTGCAGCTCATCGTTCAACCGGTCGATTGACTCTCCGTACGGCCGCCTCGTAGATTGATCGGTGACGGTTCTCCGCACGGAGATCAAAAGGGAACGTGGTGCGAGATTGTCCCAACGCCGGGATTGTCCCAACGCCGGGATTGTCCCAACGCCGGGATTGTCCCAACGCCGGGATTGTCCCAACGCCACGGCTGCCCCCGCAACTGTAAGCGGTGAATCTTTCGTCATATGCCACTGGGAATCTCGGTCCTGGGAAGGCGACGTAAGGTAACGACCCGCGAGCCAGGAGACCTGCCGTCAGCCGTGGTCACACGCGAAGATGTCGGTCGGGGAGTACAGGCATTAGCTTCACCGGAGCAATCGATTGCTCCGCCGTAAAGCCTCGTTCGCTGTGACGTGCCACTGACGTCATGCCGAGGTTACAACTGTGTCCCGTATTGTCTCTGCCGCCAGGCGCCTTCGCGCCGGTATCGTTGCTGCCGTTTTCCTCTATGCGATCGATCTCCCCACAGCTTTCGCGCAGCAGGCCGCCACCGAGCAGCTGCCGCCGGTCGAAGTGACCAGGCCCGACGATCAGAACCGCACACGCGCCAGGGCGATCGGCGACGGCGACACGACGAGGCGGCGAGCCCCGAGTGGCGCGCCGGCAGGCAATGGCGCCGGCTCGTCCGGCTCCGGCGGCGAGGCGGTCGCCAGCAACGGAGGCATCGTCGGAGCCGCCACGACCGTCATCACGGCCGCGGATATCGCACATGCGCCCTCGCAGACGCTTGCCGAGATCATCGCGACGCAAGTCCCGGGTGCCCAGATCACGACGCTCTATGGCGGCCAGATCGGCGCGAAGACCAGCGTCGACCTGCGCGGCTTCGGCGCGTCTGCCACTGCCAATTCGCTGGTGCTGATCAACGGACGGCGGCTGAACGACATCGACATCGCGCAGGTGGACCTCTCCACTGTCCCGCTCAATTCCATTGAGCGTATCGAGATCACGCGCGGCAATGCCGGCGCGGTGCTCTATGGGGACAATGCGGTCGGCGGCGTGATCAACATCGTCACCAAGAACGGCGTCGGCGGGCCGCCCGTTGCCGCGCGCATCGAGGCCGGCTTCGGCTCGTTCGACACCAGGCTTGGCAATGTCTCGACGTCGCTCAATTCCGGTCCGTGGTCGACCTCGTTCTACGGCAATGCCGTCAAGACAGACGGCTACCGCGACAACAATCGCCTTCTCCAGGAGAATGGCGTCGGCAACCTGAACTATACGACATCAGGCCTGACTGCTTTCGTCACCGTTACCGGCGACAATCAGGAGCTGCGATTGCCGGGCGGCCGCACCGTCGATCCGTCCATCGGCGTCGACGAGCTCGCGACCAACCGACGGGGCACCAGCACACCCTTCAACTACGCCAACCAGCAGGGCTTCAGCGCGACAGCCGGCTTCACGAAGACCCTGGCCAACGGCATCGATCTGATCGTGGACGGCGGCGTGCGCGACAAGAAGCAGCAGGGCGCGTTCTTCTCCGGCCCGGCGCCGGTTCCCGCGTTGTTCACGTCCACCTATGTCGATGCCGATCTGACGACATGGTCGATCACGCCGCGGCTCAGCGTGAAGGGCTTGCTGCTGGGGATGCCGTCGCAACTGCTGACCGGCCTCGATTATTACGATGCGAGCTTTCAGCAGAACCGCGGCGCCGGCCGGGGGCTTGCGCCCTGGCACAATTACGATCTCAGGCAGCAGACGGTTGCGGGCTATTTTCAGCACGCATTGGGTGTGGCGCCGGCGACGGACGTCTCCTATGGCGCGCGGGTGCAGAACGTCAGTCTCTCGGCGCGCGATCATTTTGACGCCGCAGCTCCGTTCAACACCGACATCGGCGCGCTCCCGCTCAGGAGCGACGAGACCCAGTACGCTCTGCATCTCGGTGCCGAGCATCGCCTCAACGACATGGTCTCGCTGTTCGGCCGCGCTGCGCGCGCGTTCCGCACGCCTGACGTCGACGAGCGAGTGTCATCGGGCCCTTCATTCGACCCCTTCTTCAATCCGCTGCCGCAGACCTTCCGGCTCAAGACCCAGACCTCGCAGGATGTCGAGGGCGGGCTGCGCATCAAGGGAGGCGGGCTGCAATTGCAGAGCAGCCTCTATCTGATGGACCTCGCCAATGAGATCCATTTCAACCCGGTCCTGTTCTACAACACCAATCTCGATCCGACCCGCCGTTACGGCTCGGAGACCAGCCTGTCCTATCGCGTCAACGACTCTCTGCTCCTGCGCTCCGGCATGGCCTATACAAGGGCCGTGTTTCGCGAGGGCGTCTGGGCCGGCAACGACGTGCCGCTGGTGTCGCGCTACACCGCGAGCGCAGGCGTCACTTGGAACATCTGGCAGAACTACGTCGTGCTCGACGCCACCGCGCGCTTCTGGAGCGAGCGGCGCATGGACAATGACCAGGCGGGAGCACAGCGGCCGATCCCAGCCAATGGCACGATCGACCTCAAGCTCAGCGGTCAGTACGAGCGCTACTTCTGGTCTTTGAGCATCAACAACGTGCTGAACGCGCTCTACTACGACTATGCGATCGCAAGCACCTTCACGGACGGCCGCTTCAGTGCCTATCCGCTGCCCGGCCGCACCTATCTGCTCAAGGCCGGCGCCAGTTTCTGATCAAGGCTCCGACCGCGACGGGGGGCTGTCATAGGCCCCCGAATGGACTAGAATTCGAAAAGAAGGAGATTACTCATGGCTCTCAGCACCCTGCCGCCTCACGCCGACCGTTTCCGGCTCCATCCGGTCGCGCCGCGCCTTGCATCGATGTTCTGCTTTGCGCTGCTGGCGGTGTCATGCGCGCTCGCAAGTCTTGCGCTCGCCTGCGCAACGCCCTTTGCGGCCTTCGCGGTCGTCGCGGCCGCGATGTTGCCGCTGCGGCCGGCACTGCTCGTCGTCAGCGGCGCGTGGCTCGTGAACCAGAGCATCGGCTTCGGCGTGCTGCACTATCCCGTTGCCGGCAGCACGATCGCCTGGGGCTTTGTCATTGGCGCTGCTGCACTCGTCGCGACCGCGGCCTCGTCCGCCGCGCTCCGTGCGCTGGCGCATGGCCGCACGCCCCTGATGCTGGCGATCACATTCGTCCTCGCCTACGCGGCCTATGAGCTCGTGCTGCTCGCTGCGACGCCGGTCCTCGGCGGAGAGGGCGCCTTCACCGCGGCCATCGTGGCGCGGATTGGACTGACCGGCGCCGTCTGGCTCGCCGGCCTCGTCGCCGCCTGCGAGATCGTCCGCCTGGTCGATCCGTTCGGGCGCAAGGGCGCGATGTCGGCCTGAGCGGCCCTCTGAAAGCCCCGGATGGGAGCGCAGTGAAATCCGGGCTACGAGATCTTGCGTTGCCCGACGGGCAAAACACCCCCGCGGTCGGTCAATCCGCTTGCGCAAAAATATTCCACTTTGCCGAAATTCGGATTTGTCGTATGTGTCGCCCATCCCGGCTCAACCTTGAGGGGCGATCTTGTGTCGTCACGTGTCGCGAGCCGGGCTTGCGGTGGACGCGGCAGCGTCGGGCGCGAGAGTTAAGGGCAGGGCGGATTGCTCTCCGTGAGCCCAGGACTTCGTGCTGGATGAGCGACGCTGTCAGGTTCGTCTCGCCTGTAAGTTTCCGGCTCCGTCGACAGGGCTGGGAAAACTGCGGCGAAATGGCGGGCCGTGCGTACGGCAAAACCGTGTGGTCCTGGCCGTCGTTGCTACGGTCAAGCTCTTGCGGATGCGGCAGTCGCGTCAACCGGCGCGATGTCGGCGACTTTCGCGAGAGTGAGGGAGGCCAGAACGAACTCGGCTCCCGGGAGAGCACGGCATAAGCCGTCCAACCACTGCGCAGGGAAGGCCGAGTGATTGGCTACACCTGTATGCTGCTGTGCGGTTTCTCTGCGTGTGCTTTCGCGCAGCAGACCGCGGGTGCCGTCGGGCACCCGGCCTTCCCTGCGGCCTCTTGATTGAGAGGGTGGAGCGATCAAGCAAAGCTCGGGCGAAATGCGCCGCGAGGATGCGAAGGCGTGTCTGCGATTTACGATGCGAGTTGGAGGATGACGCCGATGCATCTCGCTCCGTCATTGCGAGCGCAGCGAGGCAATCCAGAATCCGTCAGCGGAAAGACTCTGGACTGCTTCGCTGCGCTCGCCACGACCATATGGAGAGTGCGTGTCCACTGCCGGGGATGGCGGGCTTGGTGATGTCGACAGCGACTCACTCCAAGGTGTGGTGCGTGATCGGGCGCGTCGTACCCGCCTGGAAATCTCAGGTTGTGGATTGTCATCTTCGCGGGGGTATCCCAGTAGGCCGATCCGTGTCTTCCCGGTAACGAATGTGCCATCCACGCAACACTCCTTCCGGATTAAGCCCTCATCGTCAGCCGTTCGCATCACCGCCGCTTTTTAGCCACACCCGAACATGAATAAAATTGCTCGAATGTTTTAGGGGCAGCGGCGGTCCTCGAGGCGAACGGGAAATCCCAAGGTCGATTCAAATCTTGGGTCTGATTTTTCGGGTCTGAAAGGGTTGGCCGAGGAAACTGGTTTGCGATGAACGCAAAGACCAACATCAAGCAGAGGCTGCCGAGCCGTCACGTGACGGAAGGTCCTGCGCGCGCGCCCCATCGCTCCTACTTCTACGCCATGGGTCTGACGACGGAGCAGATCCACCAGCCCTTCGTCGGCGTCGCCTCCTGCTGGAACGAGGCCGCGCCCTGCAACATCGCTTTGATGCGCCAGGCGCAGGCGGTGAAGAAGGGGGTCGCGCATGCCGGCGGCACACCCCGCGAATTCTGCACCATCACCGTGACCGACGGCATCGCCATGGGCCATGACGGCATGCGCTCCTCGCTGCCGTCGCGCGAATGCATCGCCGATTCCGTCGAGCTGACCGTCCGCGGCCATGCCTATGACGCCCTCGTCGGCCTTGCCGGCTGCGACAAGTCGCTGCCGGGCATGATGATGGCGATGGTTCGCCTCAACGTGCCCTCGATCTTCATCTATGGCGGCTCGATCCTGCCCGGCAACTTCCGCGGGCAGCAGGTCACCGTGCAGGACATGTTCGAGGCCGTCGGCAAGCACTCGGTCGGCGCCATGTCGGACGAGGATCTCGACGAGATCGAGCGCGTGGCGTGCCCCTCGGCGGGTGCCTGCGGCGCGCAGTTCACGGCCAACACCATGGCGACCGTCTCGGAAGCCATCGGCCTTGCGCTGCCTTACTCGGCCGGTGCTCCGGCACCGTATGAAATCCGCGACGCCTTCTGCATGACCGCGGGCGAGAAGGTGATGGAGCTGATCGCCCAGAACATCCGGCCGCGCGACATCGTCACCCGCAAGGCGCTGGAGAATGCCGCAGCCGTTGTCGCGGCTTCCGGCGGCTCGACCAATGCTGCGCTGCACCTGCCGGCGATCGCGCACGAGTGCGGCATCAAGTTCGATCTGTTTGACGTCGCCGAAATCTTCAAAAAGACACCTTATGTCGCGGATTTGAAGCCGGGCGGCCGTTATGTCGCCAAAGACATGTTTGAAGTAGGTGGCATCCCGCTTCTGATGAAGACGCTGCTCGACAACGGATTTCTCCACGGCGACTGCATTACGGTCACCGGTCGAACGATCGCCGAAAACCTCAAGAGCGTGAAGTGGAATCCGCACCAGGATGTGGTGCACCCGGCAGACAAGCCGATCACCGTCACCGGTGGTGTGGTGGGTCTGAAGGGCAATTTGGCGCCAGAAGGTGCGATCGTGAAAGTCGCGGGAATGTCCAACCTGAGGTTTACCGGTCCGGCACGCTGCTTCGACCGGGAAGAGGACGCCTTCGAGGCCGTCCAGAACCGCACATACCGCGAAGGCGAAGTCATCGTGATCCGCTACGAGGGCCCAAAGGGCGGCCCCGGTATGCGGGAAATGCTCCAGACCACCGCGGCGCTGACCGGGCAGGGCATGGGCGGCAAGATCGCGCTCATCACTGACGGCCGCTTCTCCGGCGCCACCCGCGGCTTCTGCATCGGCCATGTCGGGCCGGAAGCCGCCATCGGCGGCCCGATCGGGCTGCTCGAGGATGGCGACATCATCGAGATCGACGCGGTCGCCGGCACCCTTAACGTAAAATTGAGCGACCAGGAGCTTGCCCAGCGCAAGACCAAATGGAGCGCTCGCGCGACTAACCACACGACGGGCGCGCTCTGGAAATATGCTCAGCAGGTTGGACCAGCGGTCGGGGGGGCGGTCACCCATCCGGGCGGTGCGCACGAGAAACAGTGCTATGCGGACATCTAGGCGTGCCATTGTTGCGTTTGTGTTGGGGGTCAGTGCGCTGGCCGTGCCGGCGCTCGCCTTCGACGGCGCGCCGGTCAACCAGAAGGACGCGACCATCCCTGTCGTGACCACCTTGCCGGGGGCCGCGGGTGCGGTGCGCAGCAAGGTGCCGCCGGCGACCCAGGAAACCTCGCTCAGCGCCCTGCAATATGCCGCCGAGGGCGGCCATCCGATCGCGCAGTGGAAGCTCGGCCGCATGTACGCCAATGGCGACGGCGTGGCCCAGGACGACGTGCGCGCATTCGAATATTTCAGCCGGATCGCCAACGCGCATGCGGAGGACAGCCCCTCGGCGCCTCAGGCGCAGATCGTGGCCAATGCCTTCGTCGCGCTCGGCCGCTACTATCTCAGCGGCATCCCGAATTCGAAGATCAAGCCGGACCAGGACCGGGCGCGGGAGATGTTCTCCTATGCGGCCTCCTATTTCGGCAATGCGGACGCGCAGTACGATCTCGCCCGACTGTATCTGAAGACGCCGGACGCCTCGCGCGAGGATTTCCGCTATGGCGCGCGCTGGCTCGGGCTCGCCGCGCAGAAGGGCCAGCACGAGGCACAGGCGTTGCTCGGCCAGATGCTGTTCAACGGCGACCGCCTGCCGCGGCAGGCCGCCCGCGGCCTGATGTGGCTGACGCTGGCGCGCGACAGCGCCGGCAGCGAAGAGACCTGGATCAAGGAAAGCTACAATCGCGCCTTCGCGAAGGCCTCGGACGACGACCGCGCCATGTGCCTGCAAATGCTGGAACAGTGGGTGCAGGGCCGCCGGGAGTAATCACTGTACGCAGTCATTCCGGGGCGATGCGAAGCATCGAACCCGGAATCTCGAGATTCCCGGGTGCGCAATTGCGCACCTGAGCTTCGGCTCTTTGAGCCGCCCCGGAATGACGACGCTGATGGCTTACGCCGCCTCGAGATCCAGATCCGCCCATACCGGCACGTGGTCCGACGGCTTCTCCCAAGCCCGCACATAGCTGTCGATGCCGACATTGGCGAGCCGGTCGCTGGCCTGCGGCGACAGCAGCAGGTGGTCGATGCGCAGGCCATGGTTCTTCTGCCAGGCGCCGGCCTGGTAGTCCCAGAAGGTGTAGAGGCCCGGCTCGTCGGTGACGGCCCGCAAGGCATCGGTCAGGCCGAGGCCGAGCAGGGACTGAAAGCTCTCCCGCGTCTCCGTCTTGAACAGGGCGTCCTCGGTCCATGCCGCCGGATTGTGGACGTCGCGGGCATGCGGGATGACGTTGAAGTCGCCCGCGAGGATGAGCGGCTCCTCGGTCTTGAGGCGCTCCTTCGAATATTCAAGAAGTCGCGACATCCATTTGAGCTTATAGGGATATTTCTCGGTCCCGACCGGGTTGCCGTTGGGCAGATAGAGGCAGGCGATGCGCAGCACCCCGTGCTTGAGCGTCACCACGCCCTCGAGGAAGCGGGCATGGCTGTCCTCGTCGTCGCCGGCCAGCCCCGACTTGGTCTCGTCGAAGCGGAGCTTCGAGAGCAGGGCGACGCCGTTGAACGTCTTCTGCCCGTGCGTGACCACGTTGTAGCCGAGCGCCTCGATCTCCAGGCGCGGGAAGGCCTCATCGACGCATTTGATCTCCTGGAGGCAGACGATGTCCGGCTGGCACTCCTTCAGCCAGGTCAGGAGCAGGTCGATCCGCTGCCGGACCGAGTTGACGTTCCAGGTGGCTACTCTGATGGGCATTTCGACGGCTCCGGGCAGGGGCACCCGTTAGAACAAAATGCAAACGCCCCCGTCAAGGACGCCGCAAAATCTCCCACAAAATTAACCCGGCTTAAGCGGACCGCAGGCCATTGATACGGAAAAGGTTCCACGGATGGGATGGCGGGTCGAAACTTCACAACAGGCTGAGCCGCGCGACGGACTGGTCGGCGCGTTCCTGTATTGGCTCGGCGGCTTCGAGATCGAGGACGGCCTGACCGCCGATCTCAGCGAGCGCGAGCTGGGCCGGATCCGCGCCAAGCAGATCGACGCGGTGACGCGGCTGATCCCGGTGACAATGGCCGTCACCATGCTCAACGTCGCCATCGTGCTGATCCTGTTCTGGGGCAGGGGCTGGAACGACTTCCTCGCGATCTGGGGCCTGACGCTCGCCGCCACCGCCTCGCTCGCGGTACGTTCGTGGCGGCGGTCGTATCGGAACCCGCCGCAGGAGGCTTCGCCCCGCGCCGCACGGCACATGCTGCGGCAGGCCTTCTTCCTCGCCGCGATATGGGGCACGCTGCCACTCGCGCTGTTCAGCCACATCGAGCCGACCAGCCAGCTGATCCTGGCCTGCCTGATGGTCGGCATGATGTCCGGCGGCGCCTTCACGCTCTCGACCTTCCCGCGCGCCGGCCTCGTCTATCTCGCCACCATGACGGTCGGCTGTGTCGGCGCGCCCCTATTGTGCGGCGCCGGGCCGTATCTGGTGACCTCGGTGTTCCTGCTGCTGTTCGCGTTCTTCATGGCGCGCAACATCGTCTCGCAAGGCAACCTGTTCCTCGGCAATCTCAAGGCCCAGCTCGAGCTCGAGCGTCAGACCGAGATCATCTCGCTGCTGCTGAAGGATTTCCAGGAGAACGCCAGCGACTGGCTGTGGCAGACCGACGCCGAGGGACACCTGGTCGACGTGCCCGAGCGCTTCGCCGATGTGTCGCAGCTGCCGCTTCCATTGCTGAAGGGCTCGCATTTCGGCGATGTGCTCGACATGCTTTGCCCCGAGGACAAGAGCGCGGCCTACAACATCGTCGGCCTGATGGAACATGCCGAGCCGCTGCACGAAATGAACCTCAAGGTCGTTGCCGGCGGCGAGGCGCGGCTGTGGTCGCTGACGGCGAAGCCGGCCTACGACCGCGACGGCCAGTTCCTCGGCTATCGTGGCTTCGGCCGCGACGTGACCGAGCGCTGGCGCGCGGAAAAGGCCGAGGCCGAGAGCCGCGCCAAGTCCGACTTCCTCGCCGTGATGAGCCATGAGATCCGTACGCCTATGAACGGCGTGCTCGGGCTCGCCAGCATGCTGCTCGAGACTAGGCTCGATCCGGAGCAGCGCGAGGCCGTCGCCACGATCCGCGAGTCCGGCGACAACCTGCAGCGCATCCTCAACGACATCCTCGATCTGTCCAAGCTCGAGGCCGGCCGCTTCGCATTCGAGGCGATCGACTTCGCACCGCAGGCGCTGGTCGAGACGGTCGCGACCGTCGTGCGCGCGAGCGCAAAGAGCAAGGGGCTCACGGTCAAGGTCGAGCTCGATCCGAACCTGCCGCCGACGCTGCGCGGCGACGTCGCGCGCATCCGGCAGGTGCTGTTCAACCTTGCGTCCAACGCGGTGAAGTTCACCGACGACGGCGAGGTGACGATCTCGGCCACCTGCCAGGCGCGGCGCGACCTGCTGGCGACCGTCGAATGGACCGTCAAGGACAGCGGCATCGGCATCGCGCCCGAAAAACTCGGCCTGCTCTTCAGCGATTTCGCCCAGGCCGACGCCTCGATCAGCCGCCGCTTCGGCGGCACCGGGTTGGGGCTCGCGATCTCCCGGCGCATCATCGAGCAGATGGGCGGCACGATCGGCGTCACCTCGACGCCGGGCGAGGGCTCGACCTTCCGCTTCACGCTGGTGCTGCCCTGGAGCCAGGCGCCGGCATCCGACCAGGCGGCCGGCCGCGACGAGGCCGACGAGCTCAAGGCGCATATCGCCGAGCTCGACCGGCCACTGAAGGTGCTGGTCGCCGAGGACGATGCCGTCAACCGCCTGGTCGTGAGCAAGATGCTCGGTGCCTTCGATGTCGAGCTGCGCGTCGTCACCGACGGCGTCGAGGCCGTCGCGGCGGCCTCGGAGGGGGACTACGATGTCGTTCTGATGGACGTGCGCATGCCCGACATGGACGGCCTTGCCGCAACCCGGGCGATCCGCGCGCAAGGCGGCCGTTTCGAGGCCCTGCCGATCATCGCGCTCACCGCCAACGCCTTCCCCGAAGACGTCAAGATCTGCCGCGAGGCGGGCATGTCGGACTTCTTGGCAAAGCCGCTGCGCAAGCCCGCGCTGGTCGCGGCGTTGCTGCGGGCGCTGAACCACGTGGCATCGGACGACGCGCCGCTTCAGCCGGAGCTGATGCCGGTCGAGGTCGAGTGGACAGAGGAAGAAAGGCAGATCACCGGCGCGTAAGCGCTCAGATCGAGAAGCTGGTCCCGCAGCCGCAGGACGCCGTCGCGTTGGGATTGTTGACGCGGAACGAGGCGCCGATCAGGTCGTCCACGAAATCGACCTGCGATCCCGCCAGGAAAGGCTGGGAGGCGGAATCGACCAGCACCACCGCATTGTCCTGCTCGATCACGAGATCGTCGTCGGTGCGGTCGCGGTCGATGTCGAACTTGTACTGAAAGCCGGAACAGCCGCCGCCCTCGACCGAGATGCGCAGCATCGCGCCTGACCCTTCGCCCTTGAGGATCTCCCCAATCCGGCGTGCGGCCCGGTCACTGATGGTCACGGCAGTCGTCATCTCAGGTCTCCGATCGTCGGTGGCGTCATACCAAGGTTACTTGCCCAATTCATTTGGTATCCCGCGTCCGGCATAGTTAAGTGCCACCATACGCAGAATCAAATGGATAGGGACTAAATTCGCCGTGTCCGTCGGAATGGCAGCCTCCCACGCGCCCTATGCCTGCGACCCCGATCGCAGCCGCGGCCGGCTGGTCGCCGAGCCGCCGAGCCGGACCCGCAGCCCGTTCCGCCGGGATTGCGACCGGGTGATCCACTCAACTGCGTTCCGCCGCCTGAAGTACAAGACCCAGGTGTTCGTGTTCCACGAGGGCGACCACTACCGCACCCGGCTGACCCATTCGCTGGAGGTGGCGCAGATCGCTCGCGCCCTGGCCCGGCAGCTCGGGCTCGACGAAGACCTCACCGAAACCCTGGCGCTCGCACACGATCTCGGCCATCCGCCGTTCGGGCACGCCGGGGAGCGGGCGCTGGATGCGTGCCTGAAGGAATTTGGCGGCTTCGACCATAATGCCCAGGCCTTGCGCGTCGTCGCGGCGCTGGAGCACCGCTACCCCGAATTCGACGGGCTGAACCTGACCTGGGAGTCGCTGGAGGGCATCGTCAAGCACAACGGCCCTCTGACCGATCGCAGCGGTGCGCCGGTCGGACACTATCGCGAGCATGGCATTCCCGTCGGCATCGCCGACTACATCAAGGTCTACGATCTCGAATTGTGGAGCTTCGCCTCGCTGGAGGCGCAGGTCGCCGCGATCGCCGACGACATCGCCTATGACGCCCACGACATCGACGACGGCCTGCGTGCCGGCCTGTTCGACCTCGACGATCTCAAGGCGATGCCGCTCACAGCTGCGATCATCGCCGAAACCTCAGCGCATTATCCCGATCTCGAAGATGTCAGGCGCGGCGCCGAGCTGGTGCGCGAGCTGATCTCGCATCTGATCGGTGCGGTGTTTGCGGAGGCGCAGAAGAACCTTGCCGCCACCAAGCCGCAATCGGCCCAGGACGTGCGCCAGCAGAGCCGGGCGCTGATCGCGTTCCCCGCTGACGTCGCCGAGGAGGAGGCCGCCATCAAGCGCTTCCTTTACCAGCACATGTACCGTCACAAGCGGGTGATGCGGGTGATGGGGGAGGCCGAACAGATCCTGTTCGACCTGTTCGCGAAATACCTGAAATCGCCGGCCGAGCTGCCGCCGGAATGGCTCACGGGGGCGGAGGCGGACAATGAGGGCGACCGGGCCCGGCGGATCGGCAATTTCATTGCCGGAATGACCGACCGTTTCGCCCTGACCGAGCACCAGCGGCTCTTTGACTCGACCCCGGATTTGCGTTAGGCGGCGGCCATGCCCGACACATCCTCATCCCTGCACCTGTTCGCTGACGTGCTCGCACGCGTGCACGCCGCCTGCCGCGCGCTCGCGGCGGATGCCAGCTGGCCCGAGGGCATCGATTTCTCGCGCGTGGTGGTCGAGCCGCCGCGCGATGCTTCCCATGGCGACATGGCAACCAACGCCGCCATGGTGCTTGCGAAAGAGGCAAAGGCGAAGCCCCGCGACCTCGCCGAGCAGATCGCCGAGCGGCTGCGTGCCGACGCGCTGATCGCCAAGGTCGATGTCGCCGGTCCCGGCTTCATCAATCTGACGCTGAAGCCGGCCGCCTGGGCGGAAGCGCTGCGGACGGTGCTGCGCGAGGGCGCCGAATACGGCCGCGTTCGGGGCGGCTCGAAGGTCAATGTCGAATATGTCTCGGCCAATCCGACCGGACCGATGCATGTCGGCCATTGCCGCGGCGCCGTGTTCGGCGACGCGCTGGCAAGCCTGCTCCAGTTTGGCGGCCACGACGTCACGCGCGAATATTATATCAACGATGCCGGCGCGCAGGTCGACGTGCTCGCGCGCTCCGCGTTCCTGAGGTATCGCGAGGCGCTCGGCGAGGACATCGGCGCGATTCCGGAGGGCCTCTATCCGGGCGACTATCTGAAGCCCGTGGGGCGGGCGCTGGCGAAGGAGCATGGCGACAAGTTGCGCGCGATGACGGAAGCCGAATGGCTTCCGACCGTGCGCGCCAAGGCGATCGCGATGATGATGGACGAGATCAAGGACGATCTCGCCGCCCTCAACATCCGCCACGACGTGTTCTTCTCGGAGCGCTCGCTGATCGAGAGCGGCAACAACAAGGTTGCCGAGACCATCGATTTCCTGAAGGCCAAGGGCGACATCTACGAGGGGCGCCTGCCGCCGCCGAAGGGCGCGCCGGTCGAGGATTGGGAAGACCGCGAGCAGCTGCTGTTCAAGGCGACCGCCTATGGCGACGACGTCGATCGTCCGCTGATCAAGTCGGACAATTCCTATACCTACTTCGCCTCCGACATCGCCTACCACAAGAACAAGTTCGACCGTGGTTTTGCGGAGATGATCGACGTCTGGGGCGCCGACCATGGTGGCTACATCAAGCGCATGCAGGCGGCAGTGAAGGCGACGACCTCCGGCAAGGGCGCGCTCGACGTCAAGATCGTCCAGCTCGTGAAGCTGCTGCGCAACGGCGAGCCGGTGAAAATGTCGAAGCGGAGCGGGGACTTCGTCACCTTGCGTGAGGTGGTGGATGAAGTCGGCCAGGATGCCGTCCGCTTCATGATGCTCTATCGCAAGAACGACGCGGTGCTCGACTTCGACCTCGCCAAGGTCATGGAACAGTCGCGCGACAACCCGGTATTCTACGTCCAGTACGGCCACGCCCGCGGTCACTCGATCTTCCGCAACGCACGGGCTGAGGTGTTCCCGGACCTGCCGGATGATACCGCCAAGCGCATCGCCTGGCTCAGTGAGTCGGCGGTGGAGCGGCTGTCGGACCCGGTGGAGCTCGACCTTCTCAAGCGTCTCGCAATTTATCCGCGGATGCTGGAAGCCGCCGCCGCGGCCCATGAGCCGCACCGGATTGCCTTTTATCTCTATGACTTAGCGAGCGAATTTCACGCACTTTGGACGAAGGGGCGCGATTTGCCCTATTTACGCTTCATTATCAATAATGATGCAGATCTTACAAAGGCGCGACTGGCCATGGTCCAGGGCGTCGTCTCGGTCCTGGCATCGGGCCTCGCCATCCTCGGCGTCCATGCCCCGGACGAGATGCGGTAGTTTGGGGCGAACTACTTAAGGGGAATTCGGGGGTAACCGGCAGAAGCCGGACCGCTTAGACTTGGTTGAAAGCCTTGTGGGTCGAAAGCCGTGCCTTGGTCGAGGGGGCGCGCGGCTTTCCCGAAGGGACGCATCATCACGATGGCCGAACGATATCAGGACAGACCGTTTCCTTCCGATGACTATGGTCGCGGCGGCGATCAGCATGGGAAGGCGGAAAATGATCCCTTGGCCGAGCTCGCCCGTCTGATCGGACAGACCGATCCATTTGCAGCGCAGGGGCGGCCCACCGCGCGCCCGCCGGCCGCACCGGCGCCCGCCCAGAGCTATCAGGAAGACGACTATCGTCAGGACGATGACCAGCAGGACTATGCCGCGCAGGCGCCGTCGGCTCCGCCCGGGCCGCCCTCATGGATGCGGCGCGCCAACGTGCAGCCGCAGCCGGCACCCGCGCCGGAGCCTGACTACCCCGTCTCCGTGAACCCGGTTCATCCGTTGCATCGCTATTCAGCCCAGCCGACCGCGCCCGAGCCTGATTTCCATCAGCCGCAGGCCTATCAGGACCACGCTTATCAAGATCAGCCTTATCAGGCTCCGGCTCATCAGCAGGATCAAGCCTATCAGCAGGAGCAGGCCTACCAGGAGCCATACGCACAGCCCGATCCGTCGCGCTATGACGATGCGCTCTACGGCAAGCTGGAGGCGGGTGAGCAGGACTATCAGCGCGATCCGGCCTATCCGGACGATCCCTACGCATTCCAGAGCGACTATCCCGAGGCCGATCTCGACGAGCCGAAGAAGCAGCGCGGCGGGATGATGACGGTCGCGGCGATCCTGGCGCTTGCCGTGGTCGGCACTGGCGCGGCCTTCGCCTACAAGACCTATGTCGGCTCGCCCCGCAGCGGCGAGCCGCCGATCATCAAGGCCGACAACACGCCGACCAAGATCGTGCCTGCGCCGACGGATTCCTCGGCCAAGGTGCCCGATCGCATGGTCAGCGGCGATGGCACCGAGAAGATTGTGCCGCGCGAGGAAGCGCCTGTTGACGTCAACGCCAAGGCGGGCGGTCCCCGCGTGGTGTTCCCGCCACTGAACCCGAATGCGAACCCGCCGCCGGTGGCGAGCGTGTCGCCGTCCACGATCCCGCCGCCGAGCGCGGGTCCGATTCCGAGCAACGGTACGCTGCCGAACAATTCGCCGCGCACGATCCGGACCGTGGCCGTGAGGGGCGATCAGACCGATAGCGCCACGCCGCAATCGGCCGCTGCCGCCAAGCCGGCAACTCCGCCGAAGCCGGTCGCTGCGCCGCCCGGGCCGCGCACGCCGCCGACCTCGGCCAATGCCAGCGCCAACCAGCCGCTCTCGCTGGCACCGCAATCGACGCCCGCAGCCGAGCCGCCGCAGCGGATGGCTGCGACCAATCCGACGCAGATCGCGCCCGCCAGCAGTGGCGGCGGTGGCTACATTGTGCAGGTCTCCTCGCAGCAGAGCGAGGACAGCGCCGCCGCGTCGTACCGGGTGCTTCAGAGCAAGTACGGCAGCGTGCTCGGATCGCGCTCGCCGGTGATCAAGCGGGTCGATCTCACCGACAAGGGCAAGGGCATCGTCTATCGCGCCTTCGCCGGTCCCTATGGCTCGGCCGAGGAGGCGACGCAGGCCTGCAACAGCCTGAAGTCCGCAGGCCTGTCCGCCTGCTTCGTCCAGAGGAATTAACGGCCGTTTCCTTGACCCCCTCGCGGGGCAGGGTTAATCGGCCCTTATGAGCACGCGGGCCTTCATTACCGGCGTATCCGGAACGGAACTGACCGCCGCCGAGCGGGAGTTTATCCGTGCGGAGCGCCCATGGGGCTTCATCCTCTTCAAGCGCAATATCGCCACGCCGGCTCAAGTTGCTGCTTTGGTTGCAGAATTGCGCGCGGTTGCGAACGCGCCCGACGCCCCGGTCCTGATCGATCAGGAGGGTGGACGGGTGCAGCGGCTGGGTCCGCCGCACTGGCCCGTCTATCCGCCGGGCGCCGTATTCGCGAATCTGTACGACAGTGATTCGGCGCTTGGGCTCACCGCGGCACGCCTCAGCGCGCGGCTGATCGCGGCCGACCTCGCCGATCTCGGCATTACCGTGGATTGCTTGCCGCTGGCTGACGTGCCGGTTCAGGGCGCGGATGCCGTCATCGGGAACCGGGCCTACGGCACCGAACCTCGCAAGGTCGCTGCGATCGCGCGCGCGGTGACCGAGGGCCTGGAGCAGGGTGGCGTGCTGCCAGTCCTCAAGCACATTCCCGGCCACGGCCGCGCCACCGCCGATACCCATTTCAAGCTGCCGACCGTCGACACGCCCAGGGACGAGCTGGAGCGGACCGACTTCGCGGCGTTCAAGCCGCTGGCGGACCTGCCGATGGCCATGACTGCACATGTTGTGTTTAGCGCGGTCGACCCCGCCCATCCGGCGACGACATCTGCGACAATGATTGCTCAGGTGATTCGCGGCGCAATCGGGTTCCAGGGTTTGTTAATGAGTGATGACGTGTCGATGAACGCGCTGGAGGGAAGCATCGCCGATCGGACCCGCGCCATCTTCGCGGCCGGCTGCGACATGGCTCTGCATTGCAACGGCAACATCGAGGAGATGCGCGAGGTCGCCGGCCAGACGCCTGAACTGTCCGGCAAGGCGCTGGAGCGGGCGACAGCCGCGCTCGCGGCGCGCAAGGCGCCGCAGCCATTCGACCGGGCGGCCGCACGCGCCGAACTGGACGCATTGATCGTACGGGCAAACACGGCATCCGCATGACCGCAGAAATCCTATCGTTTGAAACCGGGCGGCCTGCAGAGCTCGCCGAGGGTGAGCCGGCGTTGGTGGTGGACGTCGAGGGCTATGAAGGCCCGCTCGACCTCCTGCTCGCGTTGGCGCGGCAGCAGAAGGTCGATCTCGCCAAGATCTCGATCCTGGCGCTGGCCGACCAGTATCTCCACTTCATCGAAGCCGCGCGAAAGATCCGGCTCGAGCTCGCCGCCGACTACCTCGTGATGGCCGCGTGGCTCGCCTTCCTGAAGTCGCGCCTGCTGCTGCCGGAGCCGCCGAGCGCGGAAGGGCCGAGCGCCGAAGAGATGGCGACCGCGCTTGCCAACCGCCTGCGCCGGCTGGAAGCCATTCGCGAAGCCGCCAACCGGCTGATGAACCGGCCGCAATTGCAGCGCGATATCTTCCCGCGCGGCGAGCCCGAACAGATCGCCGAGATCAAGCATCCGAAATACACCGCGACGCTGTACGACCTGCTCACCGCCTACGCTTCGCAGCGCCAGTCGCGTGTGCTGGCGAGCGTGCATCTGGCCAAGCGTACGGTGTGGTCGCTCGCCGAGGCGCGCGCCACGCTGGAGCGGCTGGTCGGCAGCATCAGCGAACAGGATGACTGGGGCGTGCTCGACGACTTCCTGATCCGGCACGTCGCCGATCCGACGCAGCGTGCCACGGTGTTCGCCTCGAGCTTCGCCGCCGCGCTGGAGCTGGTGCGCGAAGGTCAGCTCGAGCTGAACCAGAAAGAGGCGTTTGCGCCGATCTATTTCCGGAAGGGGCGTCCCAAACCGGTCCCTGACGCAGCTCCCGCGCCCGATGCGCCGGTCGCTTAAGTGCAAGAAGGAGAATCTGCCATGGCAAGCCTGGCTGAAGTGCGGGTAGACGAGGCCGAGCCGATGGAGAACGAATCCCAGGCACGTCCTGAAGAATTGCGGCTGCTGGAAGCGCTGCTGTTTGCGTCGAGCGAGCCGCTGGATACCGCGACGCTGGCCAAGCGCATGCCCGATGGCGTGGACGTCAAGGCCGCGCTCGAGCAGTTGCAGGCTGATTATGCCTCGCGTGGCGTGAACCTCGTGCGCGTCGCCAACAAATGGACCTTCCGCACCGCCGGCGATCTCGCCTGGCTGATGACGCGGGAGAGCACCGAGACCCGCCGCCTGTCGCGTGCGGCGATCGAGGTGCTGGCGATCATCGCCTATCACCAGCCTGTGACGC
This sequence comes from Bradyrhizobium sp. USDA 3311, assembly GCF_054062495.1. Lineage (NCBI taxonomy): Bacteria > Pseudomonadati > Pseudomonadota > Alphaproteobacteria > Hyphomicrobiales > Nitrobacteraceae > Bradyrhizobium > Bradyrhizobium sp. USDA 3311. The sequence continues at coordinate 5,721,107 of NZ_JBSSFI010000001.1, forward strand.
GCGCCGAGATCGAGGAGATCCGCGGCGTCGTCACCTCGAAGGGCACGCTCGACGTGCTGCTGGAGACCGGCTGGATCAAGCCGCGCGGCCGGCGCAAGACGCCGGGCCGTCCCTTGACCTTCGGAACCACCGAGGACTTCCTGTCGCAGTTCACCCTGGAACAGCTGGGCGATCTGCCGGGCCTGGAAGAGCTGAAGGGCACGGGCCTGCTGGATTCGCGCCTGCCGACCGGATTCAGCGTGCCGACGCCGTCCGATGACCCGCAATTGCGCGAGGACGAGGATCCGCTGGAACCGGGCGAGGACCTCGATTTGGCGCTGGCACCTGCGGTCGAGCCCGAGAGCCCGCCGGAAGGTGGCAATGAGGGCGGCGAGGGCGGCAGCGAGGACTAACCTCCCGGCCAATTACGGGCCCCCTGCGACCGGTTAACACTAGCAAGATTACGTAGCGCCAACAGCGAATTGGCGCCGGCTGGTCCTTGTTTTTGAGGCCTGCGGAGCCTACGTTCCGGTGAAGATCGGCCGGGTCCCCGGCCATGCGCGTTTGGAGGGTTGCAGGATGGGTTCACTCAGCATTTGGCACTGGATCTTGGTGATCGCAGTGGTCCTGCTGCTGTTCGGCCGCGGGAAGATTTCGGATCTGATGGGCGACGTGGCGCAGGGCATCAAGGCGTTCAAGAAGGGCATGCAGGACGACGACAAGCCCGCTGACAAGCCTGAGCCGGCCAAGTCCATCGAGCACAATGCCGCGCCGACCGCGGCACGCTCCGACGTCGGCAGCAAGGCCGTCTGAGCCAGAGAGCACGCGAGACGCGGGTAGCGGCCCCGATCCTGCGCGCGAGGGATTGGGCCGGCTTGCTGCTGGCGTGAACGGAAGACCTCATGTTCGACATCGGGTGGAGTGAACTGGTCCTGATCGGGGTCGTGGCCTTGATCGCCATCGGCCCGAAAGAGCTGCCGGGCGTTCTGCGCATGGTCGGGCAGTGGATGGGCAAGGCCCGCAAGATGGCCGCCGAATTCCAGGGCCAATTCCAGGAGGCGATGCGCGAGGCCGAGATGGCCGACCTCAAGAAGAGCTTCGACGAGGTCAAGGAAGCCGCCTCCGGCTTTGCCGGCAACAATCTGATGACCTCGCTCCAGAAGGACGTCAGCGACGCGCTCCGCGTCGATGCGCTCGACAAGCCAGCCGAGACGTCCTCAACGACTGCCATCGAAGCGCCGGCGACCTCAAGTGAGGCGCTCACGACTCCAACAACCCCGGAAGCCCCAACGCCGGAAACCTTCGTGGAAGCGGAAGCCCATGGCGCGGTGAACGAGCCGCTCGCCGTCACCCGTGAGGTCGAGCAGGCGCCGGTCGTTGCGCAAGACACCGCGCCATCCGAAGCGATCAAGGACGCCAAAGCGTCATGAGCGACGCCGATATCGAGGCCAGCAAAGCCCCGCTGATGGACCATTTGATCGAGCTGCGCTCGCGGCTGATCAAGGCGCTGCTCGGCTTTGGCGTGGCCTTCATCTTCTGCTTCTTCTTCGCCAAGCAGATCTACAACGTGCTGGTCTGGCCCTTCGTGTGGGTCGCCGGTCCCGAGAACTCGAAATTCATCTACACGGCGCTGTTGGAATATTTCATCACGCAGCTCAAGCTCGCGCTGTTCGGCGCCGGCTTCATCTCGTTCCCGATCGTGGCAACGCAGATCTACAAGTTCGTCGCGCCCGGGCTCTACAAGCACGAGAAGCAGGCCTTCTTGCCCTATCTGGTCGCGACCCCGTTCTTCTTCGTGCTGGGTGCGGCGCTGGTTTATTTCGTCGTGCTGCCGATGCTGGTCCGCTTCTCGCTTGGCATGCAGCAGGCCGGCAGCGACGAGACCGCCCAGATCCAGCTGCTGCCCAAGGTCGGCGAATACCTGTCGCTGATGATGTCGCTGATCTTCGCCTTCGGCATCGCCTTCCAGCTTCCGGTGATCCTGACGCTGCTCGGTCGCATCGGCATCGTCACCTCGAAGATGCTGCGCGAGAAGCGCCGCTATTTCATCGTGATCGCCTTCGTGATCGCGGCCGTGCTGACCCCGCCGGACGTGCTGAGCCAGTGCTCGCTCGCGATCCCCTTGCTGGCGCTCTACGAGGGCTCGATCATCGCGGTGGCGATGGTGGAGAAGAAGGCGGCGGCCGCGCAGGCCGCGACCAGCACCGACGTGTCGACGCCGGCCAATCCGGCAGAGTAGGGACGCGGTGTCATTCCCCGCCTTGTGCGCAATTGCGCACTGGAGCGGGGAATCCAGTACGCCGCGGCCTGTCGAGGAATCACGGTCGGCTCTGGAATACTGGATCGCCCGCTTTCGCGGGCGATGACAGCTGTGCTAGGGGGAAGCGCGCCAATGCAAACTTGCAACGTTTGCCGTTGTAGGTTTACGCGCTGATCCAGGACCACGGCCATGCACGACATCAAATCGATCCGCGACAATCCGCAAGCCTTCGACGCCGGTCTCGCCCGGCGTGGCCTGAAGCCGTTGTCGGCCTCGCTGCTCGCGATCGACGAGAGGCGGCGCGCAGCGATCCTGGCCTCCGAGCAGGCGCAGGCACGGCGCAATGCGGCCTCCAAGGAAATCGGCGACGCCAAGAAGGCCAAGGACGAGGCGCGTGCGGCCACGCTGATGGCCGAAGTCGCCGAGCTCAAGACCACGATGCCGCAGCTCGAGGCGGCCGCGAAGGCCGCCGACGAAGAATTGACGAAAGAGCTGTCCGCGATCCCGAACATTCCGTTCGATGAAGTGCCTGACGGTGTCGACGAGCACGGCAACGTGCAGCACCACGTGTTCGGCAACAAGCGCAACTACGGCTTCGCGCCGAAGCTGCATGACGATCTCGGCAACGCGCTCGGCTACATGGATTTCGAGGCGGCGGCAAAACTCTCCGGCGCGCGCTTCGTCGTGCTGAAGAAGGGACTGGCGCGCCTCGAGCGCGCGATCGGCCAGTTCATGCTCGACCTGCACACGACCGAGCACGGCTACACCGAGATCAACCCGCCGCTGCTGGTGCGCAACGAGGTGATGTTCGGCACCGGACAGCTGCCGAAGTTCGAGGACGATCAGTTCTGGGCGATCAAGGGCGAACTGCTCGCCTCACCCGACCACGAGCGGCTGAAGACAGAGCGCCTCGGTCTCATCCCGACGGCGGAAGTCTCGCTGACCAACCTCGCGCGCGAATCCATCCTCGACGAGAAGCAATTGCCGATGCGGCTCACCGCGCTGACGCCGTGCTTCCGTGCCGAGGCGGGCGCTGCCGGGCGCGACACCCGCGGCATGATCCGCCAGCATCAGTTCACCAAGGTCGAGCTGGTCTCGATCACGACGCCGGAAACGAGCAAGGACGAGCTGGAGCGGATGCTGTCCTGCGCCGAGCAGGTGTTGCAGAAGCTCGACCTGCATTATCGCGTGATGACGCTCTGCGCAGGAGACATGGGCTTTTCGTCGCAAAAAACCTATGACATCGAGGTCTGGATGCCCGGGCAGGGCGACGGCGGCATGTTCCGCGAGATCTCGAGCTGCTCGGTCTGCGGCGACTTCCAGGCGCGCCGCATGGACGCGCGCTCGCGCGGGCCGGACGGCAAGCCGCGTTTCGTGCATACGCTGAACGGCTCCGGCACTGCGGTCGGCCGCGCGCTGATCGCCGTGATGGAGACTTATCAGCAGGAGGACGGCTCGATTGCGGTCCCCAGCGTGCTCCAGCCGTACATGGGTGGATTGAAGGTGATCTCGCGCGACTGAGGCGTATTGCTCGCTGAAATGCAGAAACGTTTGGTTGCGAAGATCAGGCGGGCGGTTATCCTGACGGCCACCCGTCAATGCGAACCCACCGTTCATGGCCTTGCACCGCGACATCTTCTGGGTTGGCAGACAATGGGCGGTGACGGGTTGCGGCATCCAGGCCGTCGATCAGCGCCTGCGCGGTGTGCTCGACATCGAGATCGCGCGGCTCTGGGACGAGGATCTCGTGCAGAGCCGGCGAGCCAAGCCCGGCGTCAATGCCGCGGATTTCGACAAGGCGCTGACAGTGGCACGCGAGCGTTTTCCGCAGACGCCGGCGTCGGATCCGATCGTTGCAGAGCTGGAGGCGCTCGGCGTGATCGAGACTCCGGTTGTCAGTCCGGTCGTACCGGCGATGAAGTTGTATGCCGAAGGCAGGCTCGCACGCTTCCTGCCGCAATGGCGCATCCGCCGCTAGCCTAGTACGGGCACCGGGCTCGAACAGGTGGGCGGCATCCGGAAGCAAGCGTCGGGAACCGAAGCCGGCCGCGTGCTGCGCTGCGGCAATAAGCGGGATCACAGATGAGATCTGCGCGGTGGCCGGTTTGCCTGATCGGTCCCAGCCGGATAAGACGGCTCAGACCCCTTCAGGAATCGACCTTTCGCATGCGCATCCTCTGCACCAATGACGACGGCATTCACGCTCCCGGCCTCAAGGTCGTGGAGGAGATCGCGCGGGCATTGTCCGACGACGTCTGGGTGGTGGCGCCCGAACTCGACCAGTCCGGCGTGTCGCATTCGCTGTCGCTGAACGATCCCTTGCGCCTGCGCGAGGTCGGGCCGCGGCACTTCGCCGTGCGCGGCACCCCGACCGACTGCGTCATCATGGGCGCGCGCCATATCCTGGGCACCAAGCCGCCCGATCTCGTGCTGTCGGGTGTCAACAAGGGCCGCAACGTCGCCGAGGACGTGGTCTATTCCGGCACCATCGCCGGCGCGCTGGAGGGCACCATCCTGGGGCTGCCGTCGTTCGCGCTGTCGCAGGAGTTCAGCGTCGAGACCCGCGAGCGGCCGCCGTGGGACACCGCGCGCACGTTCGGCCCCGACATCCTTCGCAAGGTGATGGCCGCCGGCATCCCGAAGGAGACCGTCATCAACGTCAACTTCCCGTCCTGCGCGCCTGAGGATGTGCTCGGCATTCGCGTCACCCGCCAGGGCAAGCGCAATCTCGGCTTCCTCAGGATCGACGAGCGCAGGGACGGCCGCAACAATCCCTATTTCTGGATCGGCTTCGAGCGCGCGGCGATGATGGATACGCCCGCCGAGGGCACTGATCTGGCGGCGCTGCGCGAGCGCTATGTCTCGGTCACGCCGCTCAGGCTCGACCGCACCAACGAGGCGTTTTCCGAAGCACTGGGGGCGGCCCTGAAGTAGCGGCTAGTCGCCGCGAAGGGCGGCCTCGATGGTCCTGCCGAGCGCATCGAGCTGGAACGGCTTCTGGAGCGCGGGCCGGTCGCGATACTGCTCGGGCAGGCCGGAGGAGCCGTAGCCGGTGGCGAAGATGAACGGGCAGCCCTTCGCCTTGATCAGGTCGGCGACCGGGGAGATCACCTTGCCGTTGACGTTGACGTCGAGGATGGCGATGTCGAACTGGGTAGCTTCGGCGAGCCGCATTGCTTCGGGGATATCGCCGGCTTCAGCTGCGACCTTGTAGCCGAGCTCTTCCAGCATGTCCGCGACCATCATCCTGATCATCACCTCGTCTTCGACGAGAAATACAGAGCGGCCGGAAAGCCCTGTCGCGGTCATTGTCGGTGAGTCCTTGCCCAATCAAGAAAACGTTCGCAGATAACGCGAATCGACGCAATGCGCGTTTCGGCCAACGGACACCTGAAAATGGCCTTCGTAGCCAGTCCGCTGCAAGCCAATTTGTGGTCAAATGCCTCGGCGAAAGGCTATCATGAGTTCCTGAGCCGGAACAGGATTCTTGCCCCAGCCCTTGAGCTCCGCAAGCGATGATCCGGACCCTGACGAGACAACACTGGCAGCAATGACCTCCCATCAGCACCCGCCGGAAAAGATGATGTTTCAGCTCACGCTGAGGCGTCGGGGTATCAGCGATCAGGCGGTGCTGCGAACCATGGAGGAGGTGCCGCGCGAGCTGTTCGTCGACGAGGCCGATCGCGACGTGGCCTATCGCGATAGCGCGCTGCCGATCGCGTGCGGGCAGACCATCAGCCAGCCCTTCGTCGTCGCCTACATGACCGAGCAGCTCCAGCTCCAGAAGCAGCACCGCGTGCTCGAGATCGGCACGGGCTCCGGCTATCAGGCCGCCGTGCTGTCGCGGCTCGCAGGCCAGGTGCTGACGGTCGAGCGCTACCGCAAACTCGCGGACGCAGCACGCGCCAGGCTTGAGAAGCTCGACTATCACAATGTCGAGGTGATGCTGTGCGACGGTCTCAACCTGCCTGCCAATATCGGCCCGTTCGACCGCATCATCGTCACTGCCGCCATGGAGCAGATTCCGGAGAACCTAGTCGATCGGCTCGAGGTGGGCGGCATCCTGATCGCGCCCGTCGGCCCGCATCAGGGGGTGCAGACGCTGATCCGTCTGACCCGCAGCGCGACCGGGATCGACCGCAAGGAACTCGTCGAGGTCCGTTTCGTGCCGGCACTGCCCGGCGTGGCGCGGGAGCTGTAGATTTCCGGATTGGCTGTGCGGCCAACATCTTATTGGGAGGGTTAAGCCGTTATTCACCATAGCCCCAGATAAATCAAAGGCTTACGTGTCTCACGCCCCCCCGTTTCAGGGTGTTTTCCGCGGTTTGTCTCACGGCTTTCCGGCGAGCACTTTGATGCCCGCCCACACGGCCGCAGCGAAGCCTGTCACAACGATGCCGATCGCCGCCGTCCACGTAACGCGCTCCACCTGCTCGTAGCTCTTGCGCCATTTGCGGAGGTGTACGAAGTCGGCTTTGAGTTCCTTGCGATCGTCTTCCTCGATCCCGAACGACGTCAGGATCGTGGCGACGGCCTTGAGCACGACGTCGTCCAGGTTGCTGAGGTGCTGGGCGTTCTCGACGTCGAGGACCGCGCGCACGATGCGGCGGATGTCCTCTTCGGTCAGGGCGGAGGGTACCTGCGGGGCAGGCGGGATCACTTGCACCTCATGCACCACGTCAGCCACCTTCCACGGGCGCGGGCCCGCGGTGAAGCAACCTCCGGACACGATCGCGGAGCCGCTTCTTCTGCGGCTGCTTGGCCACCGACGCCGGCCTGGGCGCCGCCTGGGCGACGTCGCGCGACAGCGGCTTGTCCCATTCCGGCGGCCGCGGCTCCGGACGCTTCCAGCCCAAAGCGGCAATGCCGGCTTCCGTGGTCTCGTCGATCCAGCGCTGATCGAAATCGGTTGCGCCCTTCACAACGAATTCAGGCCCCTTCAGGGCGTTACTCTCGCCGCCCGTCACAGACGCCACGCGCGGCGTCCCACACGCCGCCAGCATCCCGGCAGTTACGCACACGAGAACGAGCCTTGTCAGCCGCATCGATCGCCTCCTTGTTGTCAGCGGCGATGTCATCGAGCGCCTGCTGATAGCCTTGATTGGTGTAGTGGACTTTGAAGATCTCGATCGCGCCGGCGATCGCGAGCAGGATGCCGATCGCAATCGCAGCTTGGACCAGGTAGGGGCGAACGAAGTTGATGAGCACGGCGATCACCATTTGGTCCTCACGCGATGTGCCGGGCGATCCAGTCCGCCACGTTCTGCTTACCCCAGAGCCAGAGCGCGACCAGGAAGCTGCCGACGATGATGAGCAGCACGAAGCCGAGCAGCATGGCCACAACTTCGCCGTTAGTCAGCGCGCCGAGGCCGGTCAGGCCAACGCCGGATGCGCTGGTCACGATCCAATTGCGGAGGCGGCCGAAGAAGCCGCCGGCGGAAGGGCTCGCCGGCGGCGTCTCGACGGCCGGCGGCGCTGCATCCCCGTCCGTGTCGCCATCGGTTTGCGGCACGTCCATCAGCGTCGCCGGTTTGCTCGCTGCTTCTCGCGAGCAAAACTCGAAATGCATGGGGTCGGTGCGGCCCTGGTAGTCGCCGCCCCACAACGCGCCCTGGCGCTTGAACGCGTCGATCACGAGCTGCGGCATGGTGCCGTGGCCCGTGTTGAAACCGTTGTGGTCGGCATCGAAGTCGATCGCGGCGCCATAGGCGTGGTTCGACCAGCGCGGCGTACGCCCCTCCGGATTGCCCGGCTCATAGCCGCGGACGTAGCGGGGATTGTAGGCGCCCGAGAAAGCAGAGATCCGCAAGCGATCGACCGTGGCCTGGTTGCGGCCGCACGCCCGCCAGATGTCGTCGAGCGCGGCCGTCAGCGCCGGCGCCGCCTTGCGATGGAACATGATGTGGGGAACGGCCTTGCCGGCGTAGTACATCGTGAACGGCGGCGCGACCGGCACGAGCTGCTTGCCCGGGGCGCCGGTCTCCGGATCTCCGTAGTACGCGGCAAGAGAGGCGGGATCATCGTGAGGCCAGCGCGGCATTGGTCAACCCCCTGGTTGTGGCTGGGGGCACCATGCGCGCGCGGACGCGGCGTTAAGTGAGCTGTTCAGCCGATCCCGAGATCGTTCGTGAACCGGCCCATGATCGCCAGGAAGTCATCGGTTTGGCCGTCGATCTTCTGTGCGACACTGCCGACTGCCGTTGCGACCGTGTCCCGCTGGCGCTGCAGGCTCGCGCGCAAAAGCTCGAGCTGGGCTTTGTGGATTTCGCCCATCGTGCGGACGTGATCTTCCATTAACTGTTTGACATTGAGGCCGGCGTCGGCGGGCGTGCTCATGGCGGGCTTTCCGGGGTTGGGCGGCTGCGGTGATTGCGTTGTCTCCGCCGGCTGCAGTTCGGTGATCGCTTCCTGCAGATGCTGGTCAAGCGCTTCGCTTGCCGCGGCCGTCTGCCGAAAGCGACCGGATCGCGAGGGCAGGAAGGCAGGTGGAAGGATCTGGACCATGGCCCACACAATGCGCGCGAAGGCGCGGCGCTAAGTGAGCTTCGATCAGTGGCGAAGAATAAGCCGCCCGAAAGGGCGGCTCAGTGTGTGTCAGGAGTGCTTTCGGCGGAACAGGGAACTGATCCGGCCGCCGCTATTTTTCTGTAGAGGTCGCGGCCCTGCGATCAAAGCCGCATCAGACTCGGCCACGAACTCGTTGTCCTCAATCCGAAACCCGCCTTTCGCACTGCTCAGATCGATACCAATTGATTGCCCGTAGTCAGCAATCTCCCGAAGAACCTTGCCGGTAGCCTGATCGTCCATCGTGCGCACGCCGGTGGTTGGAAAGGCTGGCGCGATCTCGCGCTTGCCAAAGCCAAGATAGTATTTGCGGCGATCATCCAAGCCGTCGAAGAAGCTTGTGTTGATCAGCACCGGCTCACTCAGCGTCGGTTCAGACATCATGCCGAAAAACAGCGATGAGCGCTCATAGTCGATCCCCGAGAACGGCTTGGCGCGGTGGATCGTCCGTATGTCGTAGACGATGAAAGCGCCTCGCGGCGCAGTGTATGTGATGATCTTGTCGCTGAACTTCTCGGCAATGTAGTCGTCGCTGAAGTTTGCCTTGTCGGTGCCCGCATCGAATACGTGCGATCCTTCAATAAACTGGAACTGGCCCTCTGTAACGTCGGTCAGGTAGAAGATGAAGATCAGGCCGTTGAGCGGCGCGGTGCGCTCCGGGTCATCCTTGTTGTCCCGGTGCCATGCCATTCTAGCGCCCTCACGGGTGGTGTAGTAGCGCTTGGTCGTTAGCCGAAACTCCTTGCCGAGAACGCCCTCTCCGATGTCAAGCACCTTGTCGCTTGTGATCAGATCGAACGCTAACTTCGACTGAGCTAAGACCTGATTCAGGTACCAGGTGCGCCCGAAGCACACAGTCGAAATCCCGTGGTGATTAACCGCCACACGATTGGGTCCGAACTCACCAACCATCGCATCAACCGCCGCCTGGTCAAGCGCGGCCGTGTGCTTGAAATAGCCCTTTCTGCCGATCTCATCGACAATCGTGGACGCCGAAATTCCGGCAAACTCCTTGGCAAACATCTGTCTCAGCCTTCCCGCAAACATTGTTAGAAACAAAGCGGCGAGCTTGTAGTTGAACGGGTCGCCTAAGGCAATGTGCCATTTGGGACGGTCGCCATGAACAGGAGGAGAACTAAAGCACCCCGAGTGCTTCCCAACTGACAGTGCCAGCGCCGCCATTCGACGCCGAAACCGCATTGAGGGTGAACCCAGTTTTCGAAATGGCGGTAGCCCATGCGCTCACACCGCTCACCAAGCTATTCGGGGCGCACTTGACCGTCGGCGCGATATCGAATGGAGTTGGGAAAACGACAGCGGCCGTCCCTACGTAGAGCGAACCGTAAGCCGTCGAGCACGTCACCCCAGCGTTTCCCGACTGCGGAACCGACTGCACAACGAGAACCGAGGCCGGAGCGCCGTTGCTGATTTTTTGGGTGAATGTCCCGCCGCCGTAAACATCGAACTTATTAACACCGATCAAGCCGGCCGTGGCACCTGCTCCGATCGTGATGCCAAGGTTCACGCCCCCGGCGTTCGGGCACGCAATGATCTGGTTACCGCTGACGATGAATGACGACGGAGAGCCAATAGAAATCCCCGCAAAATTCGGGCTGCCCGTCCCGACCGGAAGAAATATGATGTTGTCGCTGATGATGAGGCGACTGAGCCAGCCGGCATTGTTATCGGTGGCAATGCCAACCCACGAGGTTGAAACCGGCGATCCGGCCCCGCCGATCTGATTGCCGTCAATGACGACAGAGCCAAACTGAAGAGCGCCTGCCGGTCGGTTCAGGCTGATAGCGGCACTGATCTGGTTTTCGATCGAATTGCCGACCATCAAAAGGTCAACGGTGCTCGGCCCGGTCGATGTCAAGTCGAGCTTGTAGCCATACAGACCGCCGAGGATTTTGTTGTTCTCTATTTTCAGGCCGCCGCTTGAAACCTGTTCAATGGCAGTGGCCGTAGCCTGAGAGGAAGAATAGGTGCAAAATCCAATGAAGCTGTCGCCCGCGTCGTTGAGCACCACGTCCGACACATACGTTCCGTATCCGACGTATTCAGAAAAAATGCAGTTTTCTATCGTCCAGTCCGCCGCGCTCGACGTGACGATGTGGTTATAGCCCTGCACGAACTGGCAGTCCCGGATATAGGAGAATGAATTTCCAACCGGACCAGGGCCGTCCAACGTTATGATGTTGCCAGTCGTTGCCGCGGCAGGACCTGAGAAGGTCATGCGCTCGATGAAAACCTGTTGGGCGGTGTTGATGTTGAGGGCGAATAGTGTCGTGCTCGTCCAGGTGATCGATGTTCCAAAGCGCGTTTCACCGACGAGACGGATCGTTCCCGTGATGACGAGCGCGCCAGATATCTTGTAGGTACCGCGCGGGAAAAAGACCGTCGCGCCAGTTCCTTGAAGCGCTGTTAGCGCCGCCTGAATGGCCGCCGTGTCATCAGCAATGTTGTTGCCAACGGCGCCGAACCACTGCACAGACGCTCTTCCGCTTGACGTATCCAAATGCCATGTCGTGCCGCCGGCATCAGTGAATTGAAGCGGTCCCGCCCCTTGGACGTATAGAGCTGGGGCAAGCGGATATCCCGCTGTGTGGCGATAGATTGTGATCGATGCGACACTGACTGGAGTTGAGGCTGCGATCGCCTGCGCGCGCGTATCGTATTGATGCACCTGGCTGCCAAGCGCCGCTGCGGCGGCAATTGCCTCCGCTGCGTATCCCTGCGCAGCATCGCGCGCGGCCTCGGCATCAGCCAGAATTGCATCTGCGTTGGCCGGTAGAGTACCGAGCGCCGTATCGATATCTCGGCGCAACTCCTGTTCGGTTGCAACCACGCGGTCCAATTCGGTTTCTAGTGCGCCGCTCTGCAGGCGGCCGCCCTGCGTAACGTCCGTTGTGCGGGAGCCGAGACGCGAGCCGCGGACCAGCACAAGGTCGCCGGCCGCCCGAGGCGTCGACAAGGCGACGGTGAAGAAGGCTGGGAATTTGGTCGCGGGCGTGGCCGGTGTGACCGTAAATTGGTCCTCCTCGAGTTGCGTGAAACTGGTGCTTGCGTCGCCTTTCACGAGGATTTCGACATCGAGCTGATCGAATAGCAGGAAATCGAATGGGCCAAAAACCGCCTGCCCGGCACTTGAAGTCAGTGTGGCTTGGCGAGTTTGTCTCGGGATCGGATAAGATGTGCTCATGGCGTCCAGCATGGCTGCCGGCCGCCCGCGTTAAGTGAGCATCAATGCGGCGCCGCCGGCGCCCGCCGCGGCAGGATCTCGCCAGGTGCCCACCACATGCCCTGCTTGGTCTCGTTCTGCAACCTCTGTTCCTGCTCGCGGAAATTCTTGTGCGCCTCCGGATCGGTCAAATACTGCAACTGATCGAGTACCACGCGGCGATAGGCGGCGCGCAGATACCAGAGCGAGGACAGCACGGGCGTGTAGCGGCCGAGGGTATTGACGGTCTCACGGCCGACATTCGTGGACTTGCCCTGCACAAGCTGCTGCAGATTTCCGACCGTGAGCTTCAAGAGATCTCCGACTAGACCAACGGTCGGACCCGCGACCTGCTGCGCGAGTGATTGTCCCTGACGATTGACGTCGGCGAATAGATAATCGCCGAGCAGACCGACGCCGCCGCCAGTCTGCAACGCAGCAAGCCAAAAACGTGGATCGGCCATCGACTGAGGATCTTTGCCAATGATGACGTTCTTGATCTGCAGCGAGAGTGCGCCGCCCACCGTCAGGCCGATCGCAAGCGCGCCCGCGTAGCCTGCGCCGCGCGCCGCCCCCTGATGAAGTTCTTGCTGGATCGCCTGCAACTGCAGCGTTGTGAAGGATAGCACGAAGGATTTGAAAAGCAGGCCGCTCTCGACCACCTCGCCCCAGAACGAGCCCTTCGGCTGGGTGCCGACGAAGAACGACCGGGAGCGCGCCGTCGACGTCGGCACCGCGCGCTCTGTCTGCTGCAGGATGGTTTCAAGATACTGCTCGGCAATGCGGCGCACGCCGGCGGCCGTCTGCTCGGCCGCGACTTGCGCATCCTCCGTGTCGATGCCGAGCAGCTTCTGCACCTTCGGCAGAGCAGGGCCTTCGGCCAGCGCCGCCACGTCGATCGGGCGCAGGAAGCCGGCGCTGCCCTCCGGCTGATGCAGCGGCGTCGATCGCATCACGTCCCATGCGGTGCGGTCGATGCCGTAGCCCTCTAAGCTGCGGCGGAGATAAGGGGCCATCTCATCCCACGACTTTTCGACCTGGTCGGCAACGGCCCCCTGAAAGTCGAGCGCGAAGACGTGCTTGCGCGCCTGCGTCATCGGCTCGAGGCCGGAGAGTGAGAGCGTGCGCTCGGCCAGCCACTTCGACCACTCGCTGCCGCCGATCTGGCCGGCCATGCGCGCTTCGTCACCGAGGATGTGGAGGAAGTCATCCATGACGATGCCGGAGCGCACCGCCTGTTCCTTGGTGCCTTCCGAAAAGGTTTTCGTGATGCCCCACAGCGCCTTTGTCACCGGCAGGCCGGACAGGTAGCGCGCGGCGGCGTCAACGAACGGATCGGTCGCGGCGGCCGTGATCGAGGCGGCGCCGAGCAGCGCCGAGGTCAGCACGTTGCGCACCGTGCCGAAGCCCGTTGCCATGTTGCCCGACACCACACTACGGCCGCGAATGTACTGGTAGACGCTGTCGATCCGGTACGGGATATAATCGAGCTTGTCCCGCACCGTGTCGGCGCCCTTGCTGCCGCGGCGATAGAGCGATGGCTCGCCGGCGATCGACTTCGCCGCTTCCACCTGCACGATCTGTTTGAGCCATTCCATCGTCGCATTCGGGTTCGGCCCGAATTGCTCCATCGCGGCGATATCGCGCGCCATGCCGTTGATGTGCTCGAAGATGGCCTTCAGCGGATCGCCCTTGCCGAACTGCTCGTTGTACTTCAACCAGCCATCGGCATCCCTAAAGTGCAGGAAGCGATGATCGGCACGCTGCGCCGCGAGCATGCCGGCGCGGCCCTGCGGCGTGCGTTGGGCCGTACGGTCCGCCCAGCCGTCCGTCGTGACGGTGTCGAAGGCGGCATCGAGCGATTGCTCGAGCCGCGCCGGCGTCAGCTTCTCGTCCGTCAGCGGATCTCGCATCCGCTCGACGTCGAGCAACGGCCGGATGAAATCCTTCCAGGCCTCTTTGCCAGCATTGAGCAGGGCACGCGCGTCGTGAAACTGCGGCAGGTAGCCGCCCTCGATCTTGCCGATCGCCCCGCCGGCGGCGTTGAAGCGCTGGCGCAAAGTCTCAAAGACGTCCTGGATCGCGCCGGCCATCGCCTTAGCTTCCGGCTTGCCCGTCACATCGCCCAGCGCTTCGCGCACCACATCGTCGAGCAGCGGCCGATTGAAATGCCGTCCCGTCAGGGTCGACTTGCGGAAGGCGGAGAGCACGTCGGCGATTTGCCCATGCACCAGCGAAACGATCGCCTTCTGCCGGCCGGCCATCGACGACGTGCCGGCAAAGCCATGGTTCTCGATGGTGTTGAGCACCGCCTCGAAGACGTCGGGCTTGCTGTCGAGCCCGCGGTAGCCTGAGACGTACTCGGCCAGGCGGTCTTGCGCGGCATCCTGCAGCAGCACGCGCCGGCGCGTCTCGATCGCCTCGGCGCGGAGATCTGTCTCCAGCTTGGCCTTGGCGGCGGCGGCAGCGGCATCGTCGCCCAGCGACATACGCGCCTGGGCGAACTCGGTCTGAAAGCGGCGCGCGAGATCCGCCGCCTCATCCTTGGTGATGGCGCCCTGGTCGACGGCGGAGTTGAGGCAGTCTCGGAAGGAGGGCATGGCTTAGGCCTTACAGCTTGCGACCAGGTCGGCATACTCGGCAGGTTTCTCGGCCTCGGCAAGGGCGTCTTCCCGGCTTATGAACCGGACGTCGCGGCCATCGTCCCGGGTCGAAACAGCTAGGCTGTCGAAGAGACCCCCTTGGGATGCCGTTTCCTGGCTCTGCGGAGGCTCAGGAGAGGCGTTCTCGGTCCGCGACGCGAAGGCGGACTCGGCGGTCGCCAGCGCCTCCGGCGTGCCCGGCTCGACGGCCGCGGCGGGTTTGAGCTCTGGCGAGGCGAGCAGGCCATTGAGACCGTCCCGATCGAGCAGGTTGCGGACCTCCTCGAGGAAGCCCTCGGCTGCCTTGCCGGGCTTGGCACCCTCGGCCATCTGGGCGGCCGCCCGATTGAGGGCGTCCGACACCGGGCCGGTCCGGCGGGCGAGCCGGGCGAGCATATCCTGCAGGGCGGCAGCATCGCGGGCGCGGGCGTCGTTGGTGCCGCGGGCGAGCTGATTGCCGGCGGCCTCGATCGCGTCGGCTTTCTCCGCCAGCGTCCCGAACAGCTTCTTGTCGCGGGACAGGCCGGCCATAGCGGCATCGAGCACCTTGACGCGCTCGGCCATCAGCGAGCGGGCGGCGGTCGCGGCGCCAAACAGGTCGATCTGTTCCTCGGCGCGGAAGCCGGCCGACTGGATCTCGCCGATCAGCATCCGGGCTTCGCGCTCAGTCTCCGGTGCAAAGCGCACCAGGTCGGAGATCACGCTTGCGTGCTGCAGCTTGTTGTGGACCATGGCACCCACGGCGGCGGCATAGTTCGGCGGCACCACGCCGTTGACCGCCATGCCGAAGGCCTCATCCGACAGCCGCGCCAGATAGACCGCGTTCTTCAACATCGGCGAGGTGACGGGCAGGGAGCCGTCGAGGAGATCCGGCCGATCGCGCAGCACGCGCGCGGCGTCGAGCGCATCGCCGGAGCCTTCCTGCATGTTCTTCTTGGCGGCGATGGCACGCACGTCCTCAGCGGTCCAGCCGTCCGCCTCGCGGAACAGATAGCCGTCGAGGCGGATGCTGGGATCGTTCTGGATCAGCCTCTTGGACAGGCCGAGGCGCTGATGCCCGTCCGCGATCACGCGCGTGCCGTCGTTACGTTCAAACACCAGCGTTTTGCCGGAGGCGAGCGGATCGAACTGCGACACGTTGCGCAGCCGATCGGTCACGCCGGCAGCATCGCCACCGCCCTTGTACTGGAAGGCGGCCGCATCGGTCCCGAGGTCGTTTGGATTGAAGCGCTCGAAGGTCACGGGCTTGCCGTCGATCGTCTGGCTCTTGCCCGGCAGGCTTTCGTCGAGCACGCGCACGCGATCGGCGGCGCGCGCCGGCGCCGTCAGCGGGATCTCCGGCGGCGGGTTGCGTTCGGGATCGTCGGCATAGCGCACCGCCTGCGCCGCGATCTCGTCATGCTGGGCCGCACGGATCGCGGCCGGCGGCTCGCCAATCGCGTGCGCCTGGTTGGTACGATCGGCCGCGGCCGTGCGGATCTCGGCTTCGGTCGCGGCATCCAGCTTGATGCCGAGGCCGGCCGCGGCCGTGTGCACGTCCTCAGGCGTCGCGGCGCCGCCGGCGATGCGCGCGATCGAGGCTTTCTCCCCAGCCGTGAGCGCGCGCACGCCTTCGATGCCGGCGCCGGGGATGGCGCCGAACAGGAATGCCATGCCGACATTCTCCAGCGCCGGCGCAATGCCGCTGCGCTCGCCAATCGTCGCGCGCCAATCCTGCACTGTCGGCTGCGCCGCCGCCTGCACGCCGGCATTGAACAGGCCCTGCTTGATCGCGCCCCAGCCGATCTTCGCCACGGTCGATCCCGCCGTCTCGACGCCAGGGCCAGCGAACAGCGTGCCGAGGAACAGCGGATCGCGGCGCGAGCCCCACATGCCACCGATCACGGAGGCCATGAAGCCGTCTACGCCGGTCGATGGAGCATGCTCGCCATCATAAGCCGCTGATGAGGCAATCGCCTGGGCCTGCTGTTCGAGCGATTGACCAAAGGTCAGCGCGCCGGCCTTGTCGGGAAAGCGCGTCGCCGCCTCGTCAACCCGCTCGTTGAAGATGTCGACCTGGGCGCGGGGGACGTGACTGAGCGAGATCGGATCGGCGCCGGTGAGCGCCACGCCGAGACGTTCGCGGGCATCCAGCTCGTAGCCGCCGCGGAACGGGTTTTCGAGCTGGATGCCGGTCTGCTCCCGCACGATCCGGATGCGATGCTCGGCCGCCTCCGACAGTGCATTCTCCCGCGCGTTGATGGTGTCGACGAGCCGGGTTTGCCGCTCGGCGGCAACGATGCTCGTGCGCAGGGCCTCGGCGCGCTTGGCGATGGTGTCGGTATCGACGACGTCGCCGGTGGCGTCGATCGACAGCGCGTTGCCGGTCGTGGCATCGCGCAGCGCGAAGGTGAATGGGACGCTGCCGCCGGGCGTGCCGAAGGTGATCTCGCTGTCGCGCGGATCTGACAGGAACATCAGTTTGACCCGAGCAGGCTGCCGGAGACGCGCGGCGCGATAGCGTTCAGCGCAGAGAAGGGCAGCACGAAGGGCGCACCGTCGGCGCCGCGGATGTACTGCGGATCGGTCGAGGACGGATCTCCCATGGCGAAGCGGTAGCCGCCGCGCACCGCGATCGGGACGGCGCCGGCGATGTCGGTCGCCTTGTAGCTCTTGCCGTCCGCCGTCTGTGGCGGAACGGGCAGGGCAGCGAGGTCATCATCGCGTAAGGATCGCACCACATCGCGGAAACGATCGGCGCGCAGACCGGCCGGCACCGGGACCTTGTAAGCCGTCCAATAGCCCGGCTTATAGTCGGTCACGCCGCCGTACTGCACGCCGCCGACGAAGCTTGCGCCGGCGGCTTCCTGCAGCGCGCGGCGGTAGATGGTTTCGGCCTCGCTGCTCTTGGGATCGACGCTGCCGGAGAATATCCGCGTCTTGGCGATCGCATCGGCCGTGGCGCGGATGCGGCCGCCGTCATCGCCCTGCAGCGCGAAGGCGGAGCCGAATGTGTCGCGCACGGCCTTGCCGGCGATCGAGGGCGTCACCGCCGGCAGATCCTTACCGGTCTCGAGCTTGATCTTCGCGGCATTGAAGGCGTCGCGTGCGGCCGAGATCGAGCCGCCATTGGCGATGATGTTGCCAGCCTGGGCAAGCAGCGGCGCATCGGTCGAGATCTCGCGCAGGATCGCCGGAGCGTCGCTGTCGGCGCCCTTGACGATCGCGCCGGCGAGCGCCATTGCCTGGGGGCCGCCCTTGTCAACGATCTCTTTCAGCCGGTCGCGTTCCTCCGGCCGTAGGAACTGCGGCGCGCGCGACAAGTTCGAGGCCACTGCACGCGCTTGCGCCGTGCGGTCACGGAATTGCGCGGCGAGCGCCGTTGCATCGCCCGATGCCGCAAAGCCCTCGAAGTCGACGGGCGCGACGCCGCCGATCAGGCGCTTTTGCGCGGCATAACCGAGCTGATCCGTGTTGATCGCCTTGCGCTGCTTGTCGAGTTGGTCCTCCGCAAACTTGATGATCTCGCCATCCGGCGCTGTCGCGCCGCCCTTGCTCGCCTCGGCGCGCAGGCCCGCCACCAGGCGCCCGGCGTCGTCAACGGGCATGGTGCTCATCGCGGTCGCAATCTTCGCCTTGTTCTCGGCGATCTGAAGCACCTGTGCGCCCTTCGGCGTCTGCGCCGCGGGGCTGGTCGCATAGCGCGTCCATTCGTCCGGCGGTGTCGGCAGACCGTTCGCTCTGCGCTCAACATAGTCGTCGAGGTTCTTTGAGAGCTGCGTGACTTCGGCGCTGCCTTGTGTGCGCGCCGATTTCTCCAGCGCCTGCAGGCTGGCATCGAGCGAGGCATAGCCGTCCGCCGTCAGGCCCTTGAAGTCGCCGGCCGCGAATTTCTTCCGGGCGTTCTCGCGATAGGCCGCGATCGCCTCTGGGGTTTTCAGCGTCCCGGCCTGGGCGAGCGCTGCGCTCTCCAGCACGTCATTGCGCGTCTTAATCTTGAGCTTGGCTGCCGCCTCCGCCGTAATCGCCTCGCTCTCAACCTGCCGGTCGATCAGCTTGTCGGCGCGGTCGAGCTCAATCGCGATGTTCTTGGCCGTCATCGGATTGTTGGGATCGGCCGCCGCCATCCGCGCCGCGTTGGTCTGCGTCGCCGTCAGGTTCTCGGAGAGAGACGCGCGCTCCTGATCGTGCGTATCGCTCTCGAAGTTGGAGAGCGCCTTGTTTTCATAGGGCAGGCGCATCCGCGCGAACTGCGCGTTGAACTCGCCGCGGATGCCATCGAAAACGTGCTGGTCGTTGTAGGTGCGACCGAGCTGATCGAAAGCCTTCTTGAGGTCGCCCGGGCTGTTGCGGTTGGCCTCGAATGTCGCCTGCATGTCGTTGCGCATCTGCGCATCGAGATTGTTCTGATAGGTCTTGGTCGCGGCGTCGTTGAAGGCCTTGCCACGGATCGTCAGTGAACCGTCAGGCCGGTAGTGCGGGTCGAGGCCCGCGACCTTGCCTGCGTCTTCACCTTCGGCCTTGGCCGCATCATCAGCCATGGCGCCGAAGGTGCTGGCCAGCTTGTTGGTCGCGCCCGCCATCTCGGTTTCGAACGAGCCGTCAGGCCGGGAGACCGGGATCAGGCCCTCCGGCAGGAGCCCCTGCGGATTAAATCCCTGCGGCGCCGCGACAGCGCGGCCAAACTTGTTCGGCATGTCAGCCTCGCTTGAAAAGCTTTGCCGCGCCTTCGAGCCCCAGCGCCGCCGCACTGCCCAGCCCGCCGGCTGACGCCTGCTGTCCCTGGATGCGATAATTTGCGGCACGCTCGCGCAGTCTGGCAACGCGGAGATCCGTGGTGTCCTGGTCGACCGAGAGCGCTCGCTCGCTATCGGTCACATCCTGCCGGCGCGCGACCGCCGCCGTGCCGAACGAGAGATCCGTGCCGCCGGCCGCGGTCGCGACGTCGCGCTCACCGAGCTGGGCAACGAGCGCCTTCTTGAGCGAAGTCTGCCGCGCGATGCCCTGCGTCTGCTCGACCTGCGTCTGCAGGTCGGCATCGTCGGCTTGCGCGTTGAGGGCTTGCGCCTTGGCTTCGCCGGCCCGGTTGGCATTGAGCATGGATAGGACGGTCGATGCGCCGGAGAGGACGCTGAACGCGCTCGATGCCGAGAAGAGGGTTGATCCGGCGGTTGCGGCAGTCGACGCGGCCGCCGTCGCGCCGCTCGCCGCGCTGGCGGTCCCCATAGTCTCCGCGATCGTGCTCATGGCTGCGGCTGCGAATTCCATCTGTTAGCCTTTCAGGTCTTGGCTTCAATGGTGAAGCCGCGCCAGGCGAGCCGTCCCGGGCGGGTTTGGGTGATGACGATCTGACCGGTCTGCGTGAAGCCGGAGAGACCGGTCACGACGATTTCGCTGTTGACGAGCGGTTGCGGGCCGATCGCCTCGCCGGCCTGCTCAAGCGCGACATTGCGTGCCGGCCGGTCGTTGGCGCCGATCGCAATCGACGTCGTGTCGACGGCGTCGACGCGGACGGTATGCACCCGTTTCGGACGCTTCAGCACCACGCGCTCAGCCACCTCGGAAGGCAACGGCAGCGATTTGGCAACCGGCATGGTCCATCGCCCGACAAGCACGTTCGACGCGGCGAAGCCGAGATCGATTGCTGCGCTCTCGACCGTGAACGGCCCGACCACGTACCCGTCCGCCTCGGCCCACACCTCCGCGCCCTCATGCACGCCGAGCCCGGTGATGACCTGTTGCGCCGGTGAAAAATCCTGCTCGACCACATCGTCAAAGATCAGCCCGTCTTCCAGCCGCTCGAGGTGCAGCTCGGTCACCCCACTGACCTCACGCTCAACGAGGATGTGCGGGACGTTCTTGCCGTCGACGCAGGCTGAGGTCACGTTGCCGCCAGTCTGCCAGCGCACGAACGCGGTGATGTCCTGATTGAGCAGAAAGACGCCGACCGTCATGCTGCCGTCGACGCGCGGCATCCAGAGCCGTCCGGCATTGGCCTTGTCGGCCGGCTTCTGGAAAGCCATGTCGACCATGCCGTTGACGATGTGAGGCGCGAGCAGGGAGATCGGCGTCTCTACGTACTTCGTGTTGACCGCGTCGTAGCTCGCGGCATAGAGCACATTCTTGTCCCGCGATGCCCAGATGACCTGATCAGCAACGACCACCGGCAGATCTGCAGCCGAGCCGCGGCGCGAGGAGTTGACGATGTTCGGTGGCTTGGTGCGATCTATCGCGCGGTCGGAAATGAAGTATTCGGCATCTGAGGTGAAGAACAGCAGATAGATGTCGCGGACGATACGGTGGATCTGCTCGGCGCCATCCGTGTCGAGATTGGCGAGCACCGCGCCGGAGGCACCGGTCAGCTTGACGTTGAGATCAAAATATTCGCCGGTGACGCTGCCGAGCCATGCGCTGCGCTTGGCGTTGAAGCCGCCGGTGACGAGCCTGTCCTGATAGAACGTCGCGGCGGCGGCATAGCCGCGGCCGGCCGAGATCAGAGGTTCGCCGCCCGGATCTCCGGTCTGCGTGTGCGCCGTCGTCGCCGCGGCCTCTGCGGTATTGACCACCTGGGCCGCCAGTGTGTTGACCCGACCGAGATTGTTGCCGCCGACGAAAGTGATGTCGAACTGCATGGCGTTTGCGCCCGATGAGGCATAGGTCACGGTGATGCCGGGATCGACCGACGATGTGCCCTCGATCGCGCTCTTGACGGATGCCGCGAACGCGCCCCAATCCGGCGGGTCCGCGGTC
Source organism: Bradyrhizobium sp. USDA 3311 (assembly GCF_054062495.1). Taxonomy (NCBI): domain Bacteria; kingdom Pseudomonadati; phylum Pseudomonadota; class Alphaproteobacteria; order Hyphomicrobiales; family Nitrobacteraceae; genus Bradyrhizobium; species Bradyrhizobium sp. USDA 3311. Next base: position 5,742,501 of record NZ_JBSSFI010000001.1, read on the forward strand.
ACGATCGTGTTCGTGGTCTCGCCATTGACCGTCATGTTGACGGACAGGTTCTTGCCGCCGGAATAGTCGCTGGTGCCGCCGGGAAAGCGGACATACATCGACCACCGATCGGCGACCTGGTTGGTGTAGGTTCCGCCCAGGTCGACATTCGGGATGTTCTCGAACGGGACGCCTGACAGTACCCATTTGGTGTCGGCGCCGTCGCGCAGGATCTTCTGCGATGCCTGCTCGTGATGGAAGAGCAGCATGGTGTCGAGACGCTGCGGCGTGTCGAGCGTTGCGAGCTGACCTGCTGTGAAATTCGTCATCGACGCGCCGACGTAGACACCATCGCGATACAAATCGACGTGGCTGTCTTGCAGCACAGCTACATAGGTCTGGTCGAGCGAGAAGGTGAACGGGCGAATGCGCCCAACCGGTTTATTCGCAGTCTCATTGCGCACCACGATGCCGGTCGCCGCGAAGGTCGTTGCGGACGGTGGCGCGGAGACCATGCGAACGCGGATCTGCGTTGTGGTTGCCTTCTGGCCGGGTGGCAGCGCCATGGTGATGGTGCCGCTATCCGTGCCGAGCGTGAAGGCCGCGCCAAAGGGGACCCACGACGCACCCGAGGCATATTCGATTTGCAGGATTGCCCCGAGCGCCTGAGACGCGCTCCAGTTCGTCAGGTTGACCACGGAAATATCCGCGCTCGCGAATGTCGCGGTCGCTAGCACGGCAGCCGTATTGTAGGAGCCTACCGGCAGCGTCGATGATGTCAGGGCAACGATCTGCAGGGGATGACGCACGCGGCCGAGGTGCCGCGTGCGCATCGAGAGCTTGGAGCCACCCTGCGGCACCGGCTCGATGTTAAGCGCGGTCGCAAGGCCGGCATAGAACTGCTTGAGATCGGTCCGGCCGTACTCCTCCGGCGCCAGCTCGCCGGCGTTATTTGAGGCCTGATATGTTCCGGGACGCGCGACCATTACATCAGCCGCGCATCGGACAATGGATCGCGCCACTGCGGCGTGGCCGTGCGCGCCTTCGCCGCATCGCTCGACATGGCGCGGCCGATCAGGCCGCCGCGGCCTTGCTCTGTCGGACTTCCTTCGGCCACGGCGCGGATCGAGCTGGCAAGCTTGTCATCCTGCGTCACGGGCACGCAGAAGTCGGCGGCCGAGATGCGCTCGATCGCCAGCGCAAACTGCGGGTCCCACACGTCAGGGGCTGGCATCACGGTGACGACGGCCCACACCTGGTCGCGATCGGCGTAGAGCCAGCCAGCCTCGATCAGGAATTCGCGCAAGGGATCGCGCGGGTTGCGCGGGTCCGTGAGCACCTTGCGCGGCAGGCCAAGGCGGGTGCCAGGCAGCGCGAAGGCATTCCGCCAGCCGTTGTTGAAGATCTGCGCCGTGGTGTCGTAGTCGTTGTCCGCCGTCTTGGCGATCGCATCCAACTTGTAGGTCTTGCCGGCGAATGACCATTCGTGCATTGCGAGCACGGCCCTGACGCGGGAATAGTAGATCGGCACCACCTGGCCGGCGAGCTCGGTGTCCTCATCCTCCGCCATGATCTTGCCGGCGCCGATCGAGCCGAGCGCGTTGTTGATCACTTTGAGATGATCGTAGATGTCGGTCATGCCAGCCTCGAAGGAAAAGGCCGCGGGGCCGTAGTCCCGCGGCAGTCACAGGGAGGAACGCTTACGCCGCGTTGAGCGAGGCGATCGCGTTGTTGAGGTCGTCGTCGATGACATCGACCTCGAACCAACCATCGCCTTCGACGAACGCGGTCACCGCGGAGAAGGTGATCTCGATGGTCTGGCCGGCAGTGAACGCCGCGCCTGCCGTGATGGCAGAACCGGCGATCGCCGCACCCATCGGGGTCATGGTGGCCGACGCCAGCGCGACCGCGCCGCCGGTGCAGGCCACGCCGTTGACGCCGAGCTGTGCCGTCGCCGCCTTCGCGGCGGTGGTGACCGGCTTGCACGTGCGCCAGCGGACGGCTTGGAGGCGGCCGTTGAAGTTGACCTGCTGCTTGATCGTTCCGGCCGCGATGTCAGTGTTCTGCAGGCCGAACTGCAGGGTCGACTTGGCGACGTTCGCGGACAGCGCCTGGCCGGTGGTCCCGCCGGTGTTGTCGACGAGGCCCGCCAGCTCGCCGGCGGCCACGGTCACGGGCGAAGCGCCCTTGGCCGAGGTGATGACGAGGCTGGCGCGGGTCGGAGTGCCGCCCAGAGTGGCGATCACTTCGATGCTGTCACCCTGATCGAAGCGCTTGTAGTCGGCATTGAAGTAGCCGGCGGCAAGGATGGTCGCCAGAGTGTCGGCGGTCGCATAGAGGAACAGCGTCTTGGACGAGCCCGCAGCGTAGGGGACAGCGTCCACACGCTTGAGGCTATTCTTGTCGTAAGCCATGGTTAGATTTCCCGTTGATGGAAATTGTGAAACGCAGAACTTCGGTCAGCATGGAGCGGCGCCGGTTGCCCGGCGCGCGCGGTTAGTTGATCGCCAGCGCGGCGTCGATCTTGATGCGAACGCGTTTGACGCCTGGCGTCTGCAACACCTTCGCGGCACCGGACATCACGGTGTTGTAGACCCACGACGTGATCAGGTTCTCGTAGGTGATGACCGACTTCATCGCGTAGTTGGAGCCGAAGCCGACCGTGGCCTTGTTCCACAGGTAGGTATCGACGCTGTGGGCGTCGTAGGCGGTGAACATGTCGTCGGGCGCCTGGAAAACCCAGATGCCGTTCCACATCACTGCTTCTGTCTTGCCCTTGAAGAGGAGCTGCTCGGCCGTGTAGTCGCGGTTGTTGAAGATCTTATAGAGCTTCAACGCTTCCCAGCTCATCGACGGCACCGGCATGAAGAACTGGTTCATGCTCATCATGCCGACCGCATTGATCTGGGCCTTGCCAGTCGAGAGCTGGAGCGGTGAGATGGCGGCCGAGCCGTCGCCGATGGTGGTGATGTTGCCGGCCTCGCCGTCCATCGCCTCCATGATGATGCGGTCGAACTTGCGGCCGAGCGCCATCGCGCCGGCCTGCTGGATCTTGCTGCGGTACTCCGGCGAGATCTTGTCGGGTTCACCGTGGCGCACCTCTTCGTAGAACTGCCAATCCGTCATGTCGACGGTCTTGATGGTCTTCCCGAGGTTCGCTGCCTTGCCGCGTTCCGGCGTCGCGCCGAACGGCTGGGCTTCGCCCTTGCCGATGAAGAAGAATTCGAGGGTGTTGCCCTTGACCTCGACCGGGTCATCGGTGGTGCCGCGGAGCAGAAAGCCTTCGTTCTGCAACAGGTGCGAGACGCGGGTGTCGTACTGGATCGTGTACCAGTTGGGAGCTTCAATGCTCATGGGTTCAATCGTCCTGATAAGGGTTTTGCGTTACCCGCTATCGGCCGATTGCCACGGCGCCTTCCGGTCCTTCGCTCCAGCGCAATCCCTTTAGGGGATTGTCGCGACGCGACGATTGCAGAGGCTGCCCGCAGGTCCATCCCTCGCGGTCACGGACAGGATGGAGCAGGGGGGCGCGGCGTTAAGTGAGGGGAAGACTGGTAATCAGATGCGATAGTCCACCATCCCGACGACCGTGATGGTCGATCCGGTGACGTTCCCGCCTACGATTTGAGCCGGCGCGTTCGTCGTGCTGTTGCTCGCATTCTCGAAAAGAGCAATATTTGTGTCGTTCGGAACGATGTATCCACCGAGCCAAGTGTAGCCAGCGTCCATAGCGACGCCCTTGAGGATGCTGATGTTCGCAATCCCGAGATCATTTGCCACGTTGGCGGATACCAAGGGAAGTCCGCTAATTGTCATCAGCCCGACGGGCGCTACCGCCACCGCAGATATCTGGATGTTGAACCTTGCAGCTACCCTGCGGCCGATCCGCTCGTAACTGCCAGATTGAACGCTGTAGGTGAACGTGCCTGGCGTGGTCGCCCCCTGCAATACAGGCGTCCACAATCCTGCCTGATAGGCGATCCCCGAAAATCCGCTCATCAGACGTAATCCAAGTTGAGGCCGAGCACGTCACCTGCCGTCAATGCGCCTGTGTCGTTGTCAGCGCTGCCGGTGGTGAGACCATAGCCGATGCCAGTTCCGAACGAATAGCCAATGGGCCAGTCGAAAGCGAATCCGCCAGGAGGAAGGACTAGCGTCTTGACCGGCGTGTCCGTTCCAACTGTAGGCGCCGTAGCCTTGTTATAGAGTTTAAGATACCGCACCGCGGTCGCGGCGTTGTAACCCTGTATCGAGTAAAGGCGTCCGGCGCTTCCCTTCGCGTTCGTGGCATTTGTCGTTGCGGCTGCACTAAGCAGTCGATTAGTGGTCGAGATGCCGCCGGAAGCCGATGTCGCATTTCCAACTACGCCGTTGGTCGTAGCGGGCGTCGTCTGGTCGATGCCAACCTTGCCGATAATGTTCGCGCCGGCCGCGAGCACGACATTTGCGATCAGGTCGCGAGAGATCGCGCGGAGCTTGGCAGATAGGCTACCTGTCGCACCTGCCGCAACGGCAGCGTCCGCAACCGCGCCAATCGTGGCTTGGCCGCCGTCAGCGGCAAGATCGTCGATGGTCTTGACAGTTTGCGTCGCGCCGGTGGCGTCTTTGACTTGGATCGTCATCCCTTAAAATCCTACGACTGAAGTATATTGAGAGTTGCGTGCATCGCTGAAGGTCAGCGACGGCGTGTACGTAGGGATGCTGGCGTTGGAAGAAAACGCAGACACCGCAATCGATGGTCCAAGCCGCAGCGACATCGCTTACACCGGGATGCCGTGAACGACGGCGTTTGCCGTCGAGCCCGTGGTATAAACACGCTTGACTTGGATCGGCTCCCAATAGACGCCGGCGGCGGGGAAATTGAGCGTGACGTCGCCCGCGCCGCCGGTGTCGTCGATCGCCGTCACCTTGAGGGTAGCCGGCGCATCCGCGTTCTGCACTGCGACGCGCAGTCCGCGGAATTGTGTGGCCTGATCGCCGTCGCTCTTGGCGACGAGCTGCAGCGATCGCGCCGGCGCCATGGCGCGCTCTGCGTCCTCAGAACTGGAATAGATGCCCATGGCGTTGGTCTCCTGTTAGCCCCAGTGCTTCCGGCTCAACGTGTCGGTCTCGGCCGCGAACGCCTTGTCGTATTGTGCAGAGGACGGATTGTTGCGGGGATCGTTGATGCGGGCCTTGAGCTGATCGTCGCTCATGCCCGAGCTGCCGCCGCCAGAAGGCAGTGCCGGCCGCGTCTCATTGTTCGAGCCGCGCAGCCACTCGATCAGCTTGTTGGCCGCTGCGTTGTCGGCGGCTGACGTCGCAAGGAACGTTGCGATATCTTCCGGCAACGCCTTGCTGGCCTTCGCGCCATCGGCCCAGGCGATGTTGTCCGTGACGCGCTTGGAGCCAGCCGCGATCTTTTCGTCATCGCTCGCATTCGCCATCTCGGCCGGCGCCATGCCCTTTAGCACAGCCTTGGGATCGATCGGCGCCGCGACCAGGCCGCCCTCAACGAGGTTCTCGAGCAGCGGACCGAGGAACGCGTTGAACGTCTTGTCGGTCATGCCGGCCTTGTGCGCGATTTCGCGCGTCTTGGCATAGACCGGATCTTTGTCGAAGTTGGTGACGTACGGCTTGAGCTTGTCGCTCGCCTGCAGCACGTAGCCCTCGGCCTTCTCCGGCACGGCGCCGGCCTCGCCCTGCTTGGAGCGAAAGCCGTTCACAGCCGTGAACAGCTTGTCGATCGTATCCTTGTCGGAAGTGCCAGCGAAATGATCGGGCAGCCCGTCGGGGCGATAGGGCGAGGGAGCCCCACCGCCGCCGCCAGACTGCCCGCCACCGGCGCCGCCGCCACTCCCTGCGCCGCCGCCGTTGTTCGATCCACCGCCGCCAGCGCCACCGCCGCCAGCACCACCGCCGCCGGCGCCACCGCCGCCAGCGCCACCGTCACCCGCGCCGCCGCCGTTCGCGCCCCCGCCGTTGCCGCCATCGCCAGTTCCGCCGCCACCGGCCGCGCCGCCGGCATTGTTGTTGTCCAACAAAAAACGCGGGCCGCCCCAGCGCGGCTGCAGCGACGAGATGTGGAGCGCGGAGTTACTTGCGGCGCTTACGAACAGGCTTGGCATTTGGCTTGCGCTCACGCTTCGCTCGGATCGATTTTGCATGACTTCCCTCTCTCTGCGGTTGCTGCTCGCTTCGCCCCTCGGCGATCCAGGCGAGCAGCATGTAAATGGTCTGCGCCTGGCCCTCGCGCTGGTCGGCGTAGGCGAGGCGCTGTTCGGCGCCCGCCGCGACCGGCGGCAGCGTGAACGGCCGGCGCAGCGTCGCATCGCACAGCGCCTCCAGTAGCTCTTCGCCCTCCGGCGTGCCGAACAGGCGTGCGGCGATCGCGCGCACGCGCTGGGTCGCCTCGATCTGCGCCTGCGCGAGCGCCGGAAGATCCTTCTTGTCGGAAGTGCCGAACAACCCTTCGAGCACATCCTTGGCATCGCCGAGGAAGCTGCCGAGCGGCTGCGCGTCGCGGGTGCCGAAGCGGTTCTGGTTGATCGCGACCATCAGGCGGCCTTCTGTTGCTGCTGGGCAGCCGCAATCTGCGCTGCGGCATCTGCCATCTGCTGCTTCAGCGCCTTGCGCTCTTTCAGCGAGACGATGAGGTTGGCAGGGATCTGATCCTCCGCGATCGCCTGCAGCGCGTCGTCGACCTTGACGATGAGATCGGCCGCCATCGGCGTACCCTTCACGGCAACGCAAAGCTGGATGAAATCGACGATGCGCGAATGCGCGGCGGCCTTGATCGCCTGAGTGATTGGCGACAGCACGTCGAGCTTGATCAGCAGCGCGTCGATGTCGAGGTTGGGAACGCCCTTGACCTGCTTGCGCGCGAGGATCTCGATCACCCGCCGCACGATGACCGGATGCACCTCGTTGACGATGCGCGCCCACGCGCCCATGTAGTTCTGCGAGATGCGCTTCATGCGCGCCATGATCTCGGTCGCGGAAACCGGCGTTGCGCCCTTATCCGGCAAGCGATCATCGCCAAGCATCGACTGCACCTGCAGCCGCAGCTCGTGCGTGACGAGGTTGCCGAGATCGACCTTGCCGGCGCCGGCGTCCATGCGCACGACGTCGGGACCGAGCACGCCGCCGGTCGCCTGCATCGGCCAGAACTCGCCCGGCGCCAGCCGCGCCGTGTCGGGATTGAACGAGCCGCCCGGCCGGTAGCCATAGATGCCGAGCATCTGGATCGCCGCGGCCTTGAGCGTCAGCTCGACGGCCTTATTCAGCGTCTTGATGGTCGGCAGCGCCAACAGGATCGGGCCGCGGCCATAGGCCTCGCCGGGCACGCGATGATAGCGCGGCACGGCCATCGGCTGCGTCTTGTACTCGGCCGTGGTGATCGGGGTCTTGCTGTCGTCGAGGTAGACGACGAAGTCCCAGCGCCTGGTCGCAGGGTTGTAGACGAAATCCTGATCGATTTTGATCTCGGCTTCGGGGTCGCTCTCAAGCTTGTCGGTGAACGACTTGGGATATTCCCCCTTTGGGAACGCATCCCTGATCGCGCGATACGAAAGCTGACTGCGCCAAAAGATGCCGACAACCTTGCCGTAGGCGTCCACGACGATCGCCAGCTCATCGAACGGCACGCACACGAAGCGCACCGGCGTGACATCATCGCCCTCAACCGGGAACAGCGCGCCCGTGCCAACGAGCAGGTCAATGCACATTTCCGACGACGAGGTGTCGAACTCGCCGGTCTGGAAGAAGGCATTGACGATCTCGGAAATTGCCTGCAGCTGCTTCTTCAGCGCTGTGAGATCATCCGGCGACATCGCCAGCTTGGAGATCGCGCCAGGCGCAAGCTTGAAGAAGTCGGGCGGGAAGAGATCGGCATGAAGCTGGCCAGCGGCACGGAACGAGCTCTCGATCGCGGTGGCGTCGAACAGGCGCTCGATCTTGTTGACGGCCTTGCCCTCGCGCGAGGCAGGCCGGCGGAACGGGATCGCGAACTCATAGGCGTCGTCGTAGAACTTTTGCCACAGCGCGCGATCGGACCACGCCTTGTCGACGCGCTTCCGGTGCGCCTTGAGGTCGAACGCGGGGGCATCGGCCTTCTTGGCAAGCGGGCTTTTCATGCCGGCTTAGCCGTTCGGGCCGAGCGTGGATGACACGCCGGCGTCGCCGGTCGAGGCGATCAGGAGCCGGCGGCCGCGTGGCGCGCGCGAGGCGAGACCGGATTGCTGATCGGTAAGCGCGGCCTGTTGCTGCTCAGTCTGCCGTTGGCGATCGAGCGAGATCTGTTCCTGCTCTTTCTGCTGCTTGATCTGGGCGTCCTGGGCGGATGTGTCCGGCCCCGTGAACAGCGTCTTGACGCCCTGGACGAATGCACTCATGCGGCGAGCCCTCGAATTCATAGCGCTCGAAGTCGCCGACGGTCCCGACCAGCCGCATGCCCAGCATCAGCGCCATCCGGCGCCCGGGACGATGGCCGGTCCGGACATGGGCCCGAACGCGGAGGAGGCCATCATTGGCGAGGCGGTCCCGTGTTAAGTGAGCGAGCCGGATGAACGCCAGCATGTGCCGGGACAGATCCGGGAGGCAGATGAAGGCCAGCTCGGCCAGGCGCTCGCCGGGCCGCTCCGGGTCGAGCGGGTACAGCAGGGCGGCGGCGAGCGTGCCGCCGTCGTCGCGGAAGGCGATGCTTTCCGACCGGGCGAACTGCACGATGGCTGCCCTGACGAACAGCGGCTTCGCCGGCGCCACGAACGCGTAGAGGTTCATCACGTCGGCAGCCTCTGCCGGGGAGACGGCGCGGAGGGTCATGACCGCACGCTCCGCGCGCCACCGGTCTTGATCAGCCCGACGAACAGCCGGCCGAAGAAGCTCACGCCGTACCAAGATTCGATCGGGTGCTCGAAGTAGCAATCCTGATCTTTGGTCCCCTTCGCCTGGATCGTGCCGTGGCGAAAGCGCAGGCAGCCCGGGAAGGTGGTTGCGCCCCAATGGATGGTCATAGGTTGAAATCCCGCTCGATCCGCCGACCGCTCGAGATCGGCGTGACGTTGCCCGGGCGGCCAGCTCGAGCAGCATCGTTGATGACGCCGGCGTGGCCGCGAATTCCGTAGCAGCCGTACTGCCCGCCTTCGTGCACATGGCTAAATTTATTTTTGACGAAGGCGACGCGGTCGCTGGTGTCGTGGATGTTCTTGACCACCATGAAGCCACCCTGGAAGCCGCCCAGCGTCGTCTTCATCAGCGGGCAATGCTGGAAGTAGGGGAAGCCGTCTTCGTCGACGCCACGCCGCAGAAACCACGACACGCTCTCCTGCCGCGCGCTCGGATCGTTGGTCACGGTCGGGACGAAGTTGACACTGATTGCCCTACCCAGGATCTCCATGAAGGACAACTCGCCGGCGATGCGATCGGCGCCGTGGAAGGCGCTGGGGTCGCCGAAGGCATGCCCGATCGGCAGGCCGCGATATTTCGATTGCAGCAGATCGACCAGCGCCTCAGCGAACCGGCCCGGGCCGGTGCCGGGCTTTGACACGAGCTCGTCGATCCAGCGCATCTGCCCCTTGGCCGTGTACTGCATGAGCACCAGCGCCGGAGATCCGCCGGCGTCGGCACCAAGGATGAGCGGCAGGTCGAGCGGCTTGAGCGGCTGCTTGGCGCAGTGGATGTCGAAGCGATACTCCGGGTAGACCAGAGCGCCGTCGCCAACCGTACCGAACTCGGCATCGACCATGCGCCGCTTCTTGTCAGGCGGCAGCGTCGCGGCCAGCTTCTGATAGCTCTCAAGCGAAACGAATTTACGGTTCTCCGCCTTGTCGCTGAGGCCGCTCGGCTGGCGGTGCAGCTTGTAGCCGGGCCGCGGCGCCTCGACGAAGTCGGTGTAGATGTAGTTGGTGATCAGCGGTGCGTTGAGATCGCCCCACACCGTGCCGGGCACATCGGCCTCGGGATCTTCGAGCATGCCCTTGCCGGGGTAGCGGCCTTGCGCCACGCGGCTGTAGATGAACGGCGGCACCTCGCTGTCGAGCTGATCCGCCTCAATGCACCAACCGAAATTGCATTGATAGCCACGTAGCAGCTCTTCCATCGTGTCTTTGGTGATGCCGAAACCGTCGATGATGATCTGCAGCCTCTTTCCGTTCGGCGTCTGAAACCGCAGCGTGATCTGCAGCGGCCGGTCCTGGCCGCCGGCGTAATCGACGCCCGGCGTTCCCGGCTTGAAGAACTGCTGCAGGCTCGGCACCGCCGTGCGATACAGCGCGCGCAGGTTGGCGTGCACGACGCAGCCGCGCGAGCGAATGATCCCGTCTTTGCAGACCGGCATGCGTAGCGAGTTGACGAGGATGCGGAAGATCGAGCACGTCGTTTTCGCCGAGCCCACCGGGCCGAGAATGAATTCGATCGCCTCCTGTCCGAACATGTAGGCCTCGCCGATCGGCCCTGGCGGGTCGAGCTGCATCGGATTGATCTCGGCGCCGGCGAGCTGCGGCAGCGTAGCGCCGATCGGCAGATCGAATTCGTGGGGAATGCGCCAATCCATCACTGCACCCCGCACGGGTTGATTTCCTTCGCGGGCATTTCAGCCGCTAAGCCTTTGATGTTTCGGACGGAGCCATTGATTTCCTCGCCGGTCATTCCGGCGGCCGCCCTGAAACCCGATGCGTGGCGGCGCCCCTGCGCACCCCGCGCAGGGGAATTCTTGGTCCGATTTTTTTTCCTACTGGTCGCCCCGTGAGTGTGAGGGACCACCCCCCGGGAGGGGAGGTGGCGCGCGCGTTTCCAAGGCCGGCCGGCCGCCGCCGCCCGCGCGGAGGCCCCCCGGGGGGCCGGCGCCGATGGCGCCAGCGACGCGGCCGAACCTCGCCGCACCAGGCCGATGGCGCCTACGCTGAGGTAATCCCCACATAACCACGCATTGCCGCTAAGCATCTGATTGCTCATCGCTTTCCTCATCGTGAGACATTTCGCCGTGAGACACTTCGGCGCCGATTGTCGTAACTGATTGATGTTGCTGGACTTTCGTTACAGCGTCTTCGAGGCTCCGTCCGCCCGCGATCACGACGTTGTCGGCCCTGCCGATGCCGATGATTGGCACCACCGGATCGCCCTTGGATGTCTCGGGCGCCCGCTTGGCGTGGATGTAGGGCAGGGCGTCGACGCGGCACTGCTGCTGCCAGCGCGCGACGTCCATCACCGTGGCGCCCAGCTTGAGCCCGCAATCGCTGGCGATCGTGCGCAGCTCTGTGATCAGCTCGCGCAGCGGCCGGCCAGCAATCGCCATGGACGCCGTCAGCGGATCTCCGAAGCGATCAACCAGATACTGCGCAACGAGATCTGTCCGCCTGTTCTTGGCACCTTGCGGCCGCCCTCGCCCCCGCGGCGCCAGAGGCGAAACGCCGAGCGGCAGCAAATCATCGAGCCGCTTGTCATTGGCCTCGATTGGCGCCGGCAGCGCCGCCTGGTCGCGCGCGCGGCCGGCGTGTGTGCCCTCATCCGCCGCCTTGTGGCCCTGATCGGAGCTGCTCATTGGCCAACCCCGATATTTAATTGGTCAATTCGGCACCGATCGAGCGCAGGCAAATAGGACCGGTTACAGACCAATCCGGTTTGTAACCGCGCTGTAACCGCACATTCCCCAATAATATCAATCATTTATACCTCATGGTTACAAGGTTACACGGTTACAGTCTCGCGCGTATGCGCGCGCGCGCGCGCGTGAGAGAGACCCTCTTGGCGCTGTAACTTGTAACCGGATTGCTTAAGTCGCTGATTTTGCTGAAAGATCGCGGCTACAATCGCTGTAACCGGTTGTAACCGGCTGTAACCAGCCCGGGCCCCGCGCTTCGATCCCATGCATTCTCTCACCCCGAACGCGGAGTTAATTGATCCCTGAATGGGTTGCGGGGCGGGGCAGGGCCGGGGCCGGGGCGCGAGGGGGCGGAGGGCTAGCGCGTGGCGCACGTTCATGGTTCAGCCTCGATTTTTCGTCGGAACGGAAGGGGAAGGGAATGCGGACGCGCGCGAGGCGCGCGACGTTGATGCAGGCGCTTGTTCGAGCGCTTCGCGCTCGCGCGCCTGCTCGGCCAGCACCGCAGCGAAGGCGCGCTGCTCGATCAGGCTATCCTCATAGGCCAGCACGCGGCCGTCCGGCGCAGCGATCGCTGTGTCGCAGTCATTCCAGAGCGCGGCGACGTCATTGCGATGCCGCTGAGCAGCCGCAAAGCTCCGCAGCTCGACCTGGTCGGACCACCACTGATCCTTGATGACGATGAGGACGCGATATCCGCTCATAGGTACGGCAGATCCTCCTCACACTCACCAGGCGCGAGCATCGGCGCCGGCGGCGGCTCGTGCCACGCCGGCAGCTCGCGGCCGAAGTCCATGTCTTCCATGCCGTAGCCGCGCCGGCGCAACAGCTTCAGTTGCTGGTTCAACTTCGGCGGGATCGCCTGCAGATGATCGGGATTGACGCATTTGCGACAGGGGCGCGGGTCGGGCGCCCACTTCGCGCAAATGTGGTCGACATCGTAGCCGAACGGGATCGGCCCGACGAATGTCTCATAGACGTAGCGGTGCACCGGCATCACGCGCCTGGTGCCAGGCCGCAGGATGCGCCCATACGCACCGAGGCCATGCCACTCGCCGGAGCCGTCATCACCGCCCAGCCACAGCCAGCAGCCGCCAGGCGTCACCCATACGCGATCGGGCGCGAGCAATTCCTCGATCGTCTGCGGCTGCCGGCGGCGCTCTCTAGCCATTCCGAAAGCTCACAATCAGCAGCGCAACAAGCGCCGCGTTTCCGACCAGTGCGATGAACATCAGCCCGTACCACTCGATCATTCGGGTATTTCCCCAACGTCGAGCATGACGGGCGGATGAGCCACACCGAGCACGCAGAGGTAGATCAGCGCACCTTGGTTGACGCGCACAATCTGATCCGGCCTTGGCTCCCAAGCCGTCATCATGGCGCGGCATGTCACCACCTGGCCACCGATCGTGACCTCACGGAGCTCGTCACGAAGCGGCAGGCCGAGGAAGCCTTGCGATTGACCTATGACGCGCGTGGCGCCCGCGATGCGTTTGATAATCATTACTCGCACCTGCCCTGCTGCGGGCGCGACACGGGGGAAGTGGGGACCGGGTGATTTGCCCCGTCTCCGATGCATTGGTTTTCTGCGAGACGAGGCTTCGACGGGTCGCACTTAGCCCAATCGAAGCCATCCACGAGCTCGTTTTTTTCAAGACAATTGCCTGCGTGCGTCTCTATCGCGTCGTCGCACGATAGCTCGTGACACTCGGCCGCCGTCAGCCGGAGCCCAACGCCTGAGCGCGCGGCCTTCATGATCGCGATATAGACGTTTCGCGGCATCACTCTTGCCCTCTTTGCTGTCGGCTGCGGTTGACAAAGTGGGCGATCAGCTTCGCCTGCGCCTCTAACAGGTCTGCGTATTGTTTTCGATGGTGGAGCTGGGGGACGGAGAAGAAGCTCCGCAAATGGCTGACTGCTCCGCCAAGATCGTGCTTGGTAACAGCAGCGAACAAGTCCTTTTCTTCGCTCGACATCGGCTCTGGCGCTGTCTGCGGTTCAGCAGCGGTAAGCGCAGCAATGATGCTATCGATCTGCTCCGCCCTCAGATGCACGAGATGGTCTCCGTTCTCGTAGCATAGAAGGTGCTCGATCAGTTGCTCATTGCCGGTAGATTGCTGCGGTTGACCGCTGGGGCGCATGATCTCGCCACGCTCTAGCATGTCGCTGATGACCTTTTCGACGGCCTCGCGAACCTGTTGCTCGGTATACAGTCGTTCGCTCCCGGCAGAACAGCGCGATGAAGAAGTGTCGTTAGCCATTCTCAGTCACCTCCGTGTGCTTGTCATAAGCCGCCAAATCGATCAGCAAACACCGCTCGCTCGCGCGGTTGATCTTCACCACCTTGCCGCGCGGGCCGCTGCGCACCACCTCAGGTGGTCCCTGTTTAAGCGCGCGAAACCACACCTGCTGTTGCCACTTCGTGCCCTGAAATAACTTCGCGAGCAGCGGACCCTTCGGCGGCACGGCGAGCAGCCATCTCACGCGGCCCGCCGGCAACGTGCTATCTGCTTCATGCACGAGCCCGCAGCCGGCCATGGCGATCTTCTCTCTCGCCGCATTGAGATCGAACTCCGGCGCATGGGCGTAGGGCTTTTCCAGCTCTTCCGTGACGCTGCCGATAGTCGGTCGCGAGCCGCCCTTGATCGCCTCGATCGGCGCGCCGAGGAGATGCGCGAGGCATTCGCTCCAGTTCTCGCCCTGCAGCGCGCGCTCTTCTGCTGTGGCTTCCGCGATCAGCGCGCCGATGCGCGCCGGCTCAGTGATGTCGAGCCCCAGCGCTTCCATGTCCTCTTCGCCAAGCATCAGCTGCGCCATGGCGAACAGCGTGCCGTAGGTGTCCGTGCCGCGGCCGGTGAGGCCCGCCTCAGCGAGCAGCCCGCGCCAGTCGGCAAGCAGCGCAGAGAAGCGCGGCCATGCGTCCATCAGCGCGCGCAGCACCTGGCGCCCCCAATCCTTCTCGGCCTTCGGTTCGGCCGTGCCCTTCACCTTCAACTTGCGCGTGTCGAGAATGGCAAAGCGCGAGAGATCCTGCGGCTTCATCGGCGGCAGGTTGATGCCGCCGCAGAAGAACGCGTTGCGCGAGGTGAACTCGACGCCCTTGTGATCTGAGCCGCCGCGCAACAGCGTGCCGCCGGAATAGGCGATGCGCGAGAGCTCGATGATCTTGGAGACGCGCGCATTGTCCTCGCTCGCCTCGAATTCGTCGATCGCCACCGGCAGCGCGTCGAGCCCCATGCGCTGGCGCACACCGGCCTCAGTCGGGTTCTCCGCGCGCAGCAGCACGTCGCCAATGGTCGATTGGATCAGGTTGGTCAGCGCGGTCTTGCCCGTGCCGAAGTCGCCCATGATCGCCGTGTGCGGCCGCTCTTTCAGCGCACCGGACAGAAACATCACGCCGATCGAGCCGAGCACGATGACGGGATCGAGCTGCGGCCGGCCCCAGTTCCACGTTTTCAGGAGCTTGAAGATCTCGCGCGCCGGGCTTTCCGATGCCGGCACGGGTTCGGGCCAAGGCTGCATGATCGTCGGCGCCCGGAAGTAGAACACGCCGGCGACTTCGCCGGCCGCACTCTGCAGCAGCTTGCCATTCTCGACCAGCCACAGGCTGTCGCCGGAATGCCAGATCAGACGGCCGAATTCGTCGCGCCAGGCGCCGCGGCCGCGCAGACGGTTGGCGGGATCGAACGGCCCGCGGCCAGCCGCCGCCTTCTGAAGGCACATGATCGCCTTCTTTTCCTCGATACCGTTGATGAGGAATTTTTGCTGACCGGTGTCGTGATCGGTGGAAATCAGCTTTTTGCGCGGCCAGGCCCAAGAGGTGAAATTCGGCGTGGAGCGGAACAGTGTGATGAGATCGGCTGGCTTCATGCTGTCGAACGACATGAACTGCCCCAGCGCGTCGATAAAGAACGACAGCTTGCCCTGCACGCCGAGTGGCACGACGGGGCAGCCCGGCGGCAACCTATCGAAGGGCGCGCCCTCCCATAGACCGGCCTCGATCCCGTCGCGCGCCTCGCGCGGTGCGGGATCATTGACCTCTTGTTGAGCGGCAATAGCTTGCCGTGCATCCGCGAAGGTCGCGCGGATGCTCCGTGATGCCTTACGAGCCATGATGTCCTAAAGGCCGCCCGTCGCGGCCCGGGGCGTTAGTCGACGCGCTTGAAGTGAGCCTCGAAGCGAGCGGCAGGCATGATCAATTTGCGATCGCCTTCCACAACGAGATAGCTCTCGGCGGTGAGGCCGCCGGCGGCTGCGCTAACGTGACCATCGATCTCGCCGAGCGGCAGCTCGAGCGGGTGATAGTAGCTGTCGGCGAATATAAACGTCGTCTTCCCGTTGTCGGGGTTCACGGTCACGCTATGAAGCTTGAGCGCGTAGACGTCGGCGGTGGCGCGGTATTTCGGAAAGGTCTGGCCGTTTCCTGTCTGCATGGTGGGTCCTCGTTCAATGAAGGGGATGAAGCAGATCAGCGGCGCCGCGCGAGGCGGCGCCGCTGGCGTCGTCAGGCTGGCGAGCCCGCCTTCAGTGCGGACTCTGCGGCCTCGGTCTTGGCGGCCTGCCCCTTCTGGTAGGGCATCCATTCGGCCCAGGCCGACGCGCCTTCCCAGACGTTATTGATCGGCACGGACGTGCGCGGATGCGCATTGCCGCAATGATCGAACACCACCAGGTTCACGCACGAGTCGGAATGAACATAGGTGACGAGCGCAACCATTGGCTGTGCGGTATTGTAGATGGTCATGCCGTTGGCATTGGCCTCGGATGCCACGCGATAGTGCACGTTGCGACCGACCGTGGGGCTGATAATCGCGACTGCGGCGGGGTTGTTCATTCCGGCGCCGACGAGTTTTCCATCGTTCATGCTTGGTCTCTCTGTTGGGTTGATGTTGAACGCTGACGCAACGCTTACTTTTTCTTTTTGCCGTAGCTCGGATCGAGCCGCGGATCGCGGAAGATCTCGCGCGGCTTGGCTTCCGCCTCGGCCGCCCGCGCGGCAGCGGCATCCTTCAACAGCCCCTGCACGCGCTTGTCCTTCGGCGGCTTGTAGGGTGCCATCACGACCGGCGGCCCCATGTTCTCGGCCATGTCGCCGGCGCCGGCGAAGGTCTCGAGCACGCTGTCCTCGCGCTTGAGCGGCGGGGGCGTGACGCTGATCTGGTTGCGCGCGATCGAGGTGGCGTTGTCGGCCGGCTCAAAGGCCTCGGCAAAAACCATCGGCTTGTACGGATACAGCTCGCCATCCTCGCCACGAACGATCCAGTCGCCGTCATAGGCTCGCCGCATGCCATTGCTGGTCGTGATCGCGATCGAGTTTGGCGACGCGATCACCTTGCCCGCGAGCACCGCATCGACAAACCAGCCGGGAACGCTAGGGTCCGTGTTGCTCACGTCCCTGTATTCGAAGGCCTCAACGACAACCGGCTTCTTGCGATAAAACCCCATCTCAATCCCCCCGGATCAGATCGTTGAAATCCTTCACGCCAGCCGGCGGCTGCGCGCGGCTGCAGTCGCGCCCGGAGGCGCGCACTTCGTCGATGCGGTCGATGATCTTTTCCTCGGCCTGCGCCGTGCCGTCATTGTCAGTCCCGTAGATGACGGGATCAAAGCTCGGCTCGTCTTCGATGCGCAGCGCGAGCATGAGATCGAAGGAGCCGCAGGCCCAGATGCGCGGCTCCGGCACTTCCATCGCATAGGTGAGGGCGTTCTCGATGCCCTCGAAGGGCATGAAGGAATGCACCAGGCCGTGGCTCTCATATTCCGCGCGCGCTTCCTCGAGGCTGAGGCCGCTTTCACCCTTTGTCAGGCGGATCGCCGATCCTTTGGCGTCGCCGCGGATCAGCTTCGCCTCGGAGACGTCAGCTTTGCCTGATCCGTCCGAACGGAGGAATGTGCAATGCACGGCCGTGATGTCGCCGGCCAGGTTGCGCATCGCCGCAACCATGCAGGGGAATTCGCCGCCGCTGTGGATCTTCGTCCACGGCGTGGTGCTCCTGTCCCATTTGGTGGACTTCCAGTGCTCCAGTCGCGGGATGAAGCGGAGATCCTCCTCGCGGTTCTTGATGAGGATGTAGGGAATGCGCCGGGAGGCGAGGTAGGTCTCCGCGACGCTGCCCGCGATCGGCAGGCTGCGCTGCCACAGGTTCAGCGCCTTCTTGCGCCGATCGGCGAGCGCATCGCTCTGCGCCTGCGTCGCCTGCGTCACATGTGCCCGCGCCGACGACTTGAGCGCCTTCAGTTGCTCCGGTGTCGCAGTCTTGATGTTGAGGAAGTTGCGCGCCCAGGCGAATGCAAAGGCGCGATTGCCGGGCTGGCGATGCACATAGGCGATCAGGTCGATGATGTCGCCATGTGCCGCCGGCCCCTTCGGCGAATACTCGTTGAAGCCGCCGGCGGCAGCTCCTGCCGTCCAGATCACGAACGAGCCCGGCGTCTTGTCGTCGCGCGTCGGGTTGAGCGGGGCGAACACAGGATAGGTGATCGTGTAGCCGCGGAACAGCGCACCGAGCAGCTTCGTTAGATCACGCTGCAGCAGGCCCCGGATCTCGCGCGCGTCGATTTTTGTCATACGCCGGGCTCGTGTTTCGCAGGCTCGACGCAAAAGCCTTGTGCCTTCATATCGGCGACGCCGCGCGCATATCCCTTTTCTTCGGCGCTACGGACTTCTTCGCCGATTGTGCCTTCGAGCGTCACGATCGCCTGCTGGATCTGATGGCTTTCGCGGTTCCAGACACCCAGCTCTTCTTCGAGTTTACGGATGTAGGTGACCAAGTGCCCTTCGTGCGCCTTGATCTGGCAGGCCGCTGTCGGATAGTCGCAGCCGACTTCTGTGCCGAAATGCTCTGCCGCCATGCCACGCGTGGTGAAGACTTCATCGCAAAAGAAGCAGCGCCAGTGCGGATTGACCTGACCGTTTGCTCTCATTCCAGCACCGCCAGCACGATGACGCCGGCAGCGCGGCCGGCCTGGTCGAGATGGTTGCCAAGCCAATGCGCTTCGGCGCGAATGGTGATCGCCGTAGCGAGCAGGCATGCGAGGTAGAGTAGAGCGTCGCGCATCAGTGGTCGCCTCCCTCTCGTCCATAGCCGGCAGCCTGCAGCTTGCGGCTCAGTTCATCCGCCTCGGTGCCGGCCATCTGCAGCACGACGAATTCATCTTCCTCGCCGTTCAGCGTGATGACGGCGATGTTGCTGCCGGTCGATCGCGCCACTTGCGGCGATCGCAGAGCCCTAAAGACTTCGCCCTTTGCCATCGCTCAATACTCCGGCACGATGAGACGGGATTGCTTCTGCGCCACGATGCGCGGCCGCACGATGCGGTTGATGACGTGCAGCATCTGGTCGAGATAGCGCTCACGTCCGACCGTCTGACCGACCGTGCGCTGCTCGATCGCTTCCTCGATCAGCGCGCCGGCCACGGCCGCGACCGCGTCGAAGAACTCGCCGGGGGGCGTCTTGTTGTCGCGCTCGCGCTCGATCGCATCCAGCATCGGCGGCATCATGTCGAGCATCAGTCGCGAGATAGCACCTTCGCGGCCGGGCTTCTGCGCGGACTGCCGGAAGGTCGCGACCACGCGGTCCCATTCGTTGCGGGCCGGACACCGAAAGCGGGGTTTCGTCATCGTCCGGCCTCCAATGCCGACTGCACATTGCGCGCGCGCTGGCCGAGCTCGGCGCTGCGCTCGTGCACCATCGTGTGCGCCGCCAGCTCCGCGGCGATCAGGTCGATCCTGACGTCGAAGTCGCCATTGTCGCGGAGATCCTCGATCGCCTTCAGCGCGAGACAGACGCCCGCGCGCGTGATGCCGGCGATGTCGCCCAGCCAGGCCTGCGGCACGTTCAGGGTGGTATTTGTCAGGTAGAGCGCGAGCTGCCGCGCATAGACTGCGCGGCGCCATTCGGGGTCGACATTGATCCGCCCTTCACGAGCGAGCTGCTTGCCGACGTCGCGAAGGCTGAGGCCCTGATGCGTGCACACGGCGGCGAGGTAGGAGTGGTACGACACCCACGCCTCGTGAAAGCTGCAGATGGCGGGAGGCAGCTCGGCCGCGAAGCGCCCATCGTGCTGCCGCTTTGGTTTGAGCGTGACCACCGTCATGGCGTTGGCCTATTGCGCTGCTCGATCGCCTTGCCGAAGTCGCTGCGGATCTCCGGCAGCAGCACGCCGACTAGGCGCCGATAGATGTCGCCCTTGCGGTCGTGGCGCGTTTCGCTAGCGCGCCAGACCGCCTGCGAGCACATCACCGTGTAGCTGTGAACGACGCGTTCTCGGTCGGCGGCCCTGTCGCCCCAGTCCATCACCTCTTCGTGGAGTGCTTTGCAGTCGTACCCAGGATCGCGGAGCGTCAGGACCGCTTCACCGGCCATCAGCAGGCGTTGCAGCACAGTTGCGACGTCGGCCCTCATTGCTTCGGCCTCCAGTGGATCGCAAGTACGCAGACGCGCTCGTTGACGCCCGTTGTCACGGCCTTCACCGTCGCGCCGGCATTGCGCTCGATGAAGAGGGCGACTTCCTTCTCCATGATGCGCCTCACTGCGTCGGGCCATTGCTCGAAGCGCTGGCCGCCGGCCTTCTCGTGCTTCTGCAGCGCGACGTTGATGTAGGTCACGTTGCAGCCCGCGAGATCCAGCGTGATGATTTGCTCGCGCTGCTTCCGGGTGTCGTCGTCGATCAGAGTGTGCGGCGTGTCGGCCAGCTCGGCCTTCCGCGGCAATTCGCAGGAAGTCATGTTGCCCCTCGTTGTGATGCCTAAAGCGCCGCCGCCAGCCCCTTGAGAACACTGGCGGCGGCGAACGCGGTACTCAACGCAAGACACAACGCTACTATTCGGTAAGTCCGGACGCGGTCCTCTGCGCTCATCACGCGGCCTGCTCCTCAGGCACGCCGTGCAGGTCGATCAGGTGGCGCAGCAGCTCCATCTCGCGCCGCTGCAGCGCATCCGCGAGCGTGCCGAGCGTTCCGATGTGCGGACCGCGCGGACCGGTCCCGCGCGTCAGATGAAAGACGGTTGAGCGAGCCACTCCAGCGGCGGAAGCCCACTCGCTAGGGGTCAATCCGATGGCCTTGGCTCGGACCACCAAGTGTTCAAATCGGGGGAGGGCGGGTTCCATAAGCGAAACAATCCATTGTGTTTCATTAATGAAACTCCTAAGACTGATTTGCGAAAGGCCGTCAAGTGCTCAAATGCTAGATGCACCCCGAAATATGCAAACGCACACTAGCCGTAGTGTTCTCGCTACGGAGGGGAAGCGTTTGGCGGATGCAGTTGACGAGGATAGGGACGCGTTGCGCGCCTGGTTACGCGCGAATTTGAGCGAGAGGGGGATTACGCCCACGCGCGCGGCGAAAGAGATCAACGTGGCGACCACCACGCTGACCAAGTTTTTGAACGACGAAAATTATACTTTCACGCCGTCTACGCCGGTGATCTCCAAGCTGGAGCGATTCTTCGGCCGATCGGCGCCGCGCACCGCGTCGGGAGGCACCGCATTGCCCGACATCGAAGCGAGCCCGTTGCCGTCCACCGCAATGCCGGAGCCCATGCAGCGGGCGCTGGCGGCTCTGGCAGACGGCCGCAAGCACGTCGAGCCCTGGACGGTCCACAGCAACGCGCTGCAAGCCGCCGGCGTTCTGCCTGGTGATGTGCTTTTGGTCGATCTCGAGGAAATTGCCCGTGCCGGCGATATCGTCTGCGCCGAGATCCACGAGCAGGGCGCCCGCCGCACCGTGTTTCGTCTCTACGAAAAGCCGTATCTGGTCGCGGCGACCTTCGAGGCCCGGAGCTGGATGCCGATTGTTGTGGATGACCGCAACGTCATCGTTCGCGGCGTCGTCACCGACAGGCTGGCGCGGCGCCGGTTAAGCTGAAACCAAATCCGACTGTAGCATTAATCAAACGTGATAGTTGCATTTATCTGTTTCATGTGAAACGGTGCCCTCCCTGATTTGTGAAGGGAGGTCACATTTTGTCATCAAAGCTCGTTGTTGCCGCAGCTATGCGGCGGAAGGCGGAGCAGAACCTGCACAAGGTTCTCCGCGAGGAATACCCGATCGGCGGCAAGGTGCGCTGGGTCTACAATGGTCACCTGCGCAACGGCACTGTCATCACGCACAGCTACGGCGACCGCATCCGCGTTCGCAACGATCTCTCGGGCGCGACCTATTGGATCAGCGCGTTCTGGATCCTCGAAGCCTTCGCCACCGAGCTGGGAGCGACGGCATGAGCCACCCGCTCGACAGCCTGATCATCCAGGCGCTCAAAAACGTCGTCGATCGCGAGCTCGCCGAAGAGGCCGAGGTGCGCGAGGAGATCAAACAGAAGGGCACCTACTGGGCTGCCGGAGAAATCTGGAAACTTCGCCGCCAGGTCGCGAGCCTTCGCAAGCAGCGCGAGGAGTGGGCTCGTGAGCGCTGAGAAGAACGGCGGCGTCTGGTCCTTCCAGTGCGACAGCTGCCCGGAAGCTGTCACCACCAACGAGCGCGACTTCCATGCCGCGCTCAGCGAGGCCAAAGCGGAAGGCTTCATCGCCTTCAATCGCGGCGGCATCTGGTTTCACAAATGCGCCGGCTGCAAGGGAGGCGATTGATGTGCACGTGGCTTCTGATCGCTGTTCTTGTCGCTTCACCGATCGCCGTCGTCATGGCCTGCAAGCTCGGCTTCGAGCGTGGCCGCGACCGCGGCATCGACGAGGCGATCGAAATGCTGGTGCCGCATCTGAGAGGTCCGAAATGATCACGCGGCCAATGACCTCGCGCGACGTTGCGGAACGTCTCGGCATCACCGTCGAGACGTTCTATCTCAACCGCCAGCGCTATCACCTCGTCGACAAGATGCCCCGGCCGCTCAGTGAGAGCGGCCGCCACAAGTTCGATCGTGCGAGCATGGAAGCATGGCTCACGCGTCACCACCCACAGCGCGCACCGACGCCGGCCAACGATCCCGCGCCGCCGCCGATGCCGAACAACGACGCCGAGTGGAGCGATTTTCTCCACAGGCATTATGCGCCGGCGCAGTAGCTCAGGACTTGACAACAGCCCGGCCTTGGTGCCGGGCTTTTCCTTCCGCTAACGGTTGAGGGGCCGATGGCAAAAATCGAACTGCCCTATGTGGCGTGGCGCGATGGGCGCCCGAGGTTTGTCCCCGGCTCACGCGAGCGCGCGATGGGCTACAAGGGCAAGGATCTCAAGCACGATGACGGGCGCTGGTTCTCGCTCGACGAGGCCCACGGCTTCGCAATGGCGCGCCGTGACGAGATCCGCGAACTTCGTAAAACCGGAAAGAAGCTGAAGGCGCCGCCGGCGCCGGTCGGGCGCGCCGTCAAGGATCTCTGGAACGCCTACATCAAGAGCGACAAGCACAGATCGCTCGCCGGCTCCTCACAGAAGACCTACGGCAAATGGGTGAAGCCGTTGCAGGCCGAGCCGGTCTGGCAAGCGCCGGTCGGCAGCATCGATCCCGTGGTGCTCAAAGCGCTGCACGAAAAGATCAAGGCCGAGCGCGGCCTCTCGATGGCGAACGGCGTGCTCGCCATCATCGCCGCCATGATGGCCTGGGGCCGTCTGCACAACTGGCTGCCGCGCGACCGCAACGGCCAGCCGATCGCCAACCCCGCGAGCAACCTCGATCTGGAAAGCCCGGAGCCGCGGCTTCGCGTTGGCACGGATGTCGAGATCCGCGCGCTGGTCGGGGCCAGCGACCTGGTCGAGATCGACGGCGTCAAGATGAGCGCGATCGGCGATGCTGTCCTGACTGGGCTGTTCACCGGCCAGCGCAAGAAGGACATCCTCGAATTCGCGCCTGGCGCGCAGACAGCCGCGCGTATGGAGCTGGTGCAGAGCAAGACCGGCGCGCGCGTCTCGATCCCGATGGCGCCGCGCCTGGTGCAGCGCGTCGCTGCGGGCAAGGCGCGGCGGGCACAGGCTGGCTATCGCGTGGTGCTCAGCAACGTCGTCGTCAACGAGAGCACCGGCCTCGCCTACAACGGCGGCACCTTCGCCGACCATTTCGCCCAGGTGCGCGCCGTGGCGATCGCCGGCATCGTCGATGAAGAGGCGACGTGCATCGCGCGCGAGCTGCATGCAGCCGAGCAGCGCAACACCGAGCCGCCGACCGTCTACAAGCTCGCGCCGTGCAAGAGCCTCGACGGCTTCACCTTCCCGGATCTGCGCGACACCGCCGTCACCTGGTACGCGCGCGCCGGCTCGACGGTGCCGCAGATCGCATCCATCACCGGCCACTCGCTCGCTTCGATCTACAGGATCTTGAAGCACTATCTGGCGCTCGATGCCGAGCTCGCAGACGAAGCCGTGCGCAAGCTGGTCGACTGGATGGAAAGGGAGGGATTGGCGGTATGAGCCTCTTCGCTGAACAGCTTGAGCGACAGCGGCGGCTCGCTCTGCGACGGCGCTTTCCGTGGCTGCCGCTTCCGGGTTTCGAGCCGAGCTTCGAAGTGTTGCGAGAACAGTACTCCGCAGAGTTCCGCTCTGCCTTCAATGGTTGGCCTTGCTGCGAGTGGTCGCCGGCCGAGCAGCACGATGCGCACGTGCACAATTGGCGCATCGCGCGCATGCTGGCGTTCCAATGGGCGGTCGACGTCGTGCGAACAATTTCTCCAATCGCCTGAGTTCCTTTTTGGGAACAGCATGCGTGCGCTTGCGCAGCATGTCAGCCGTAGGTTTCAATCCCTGCAATCCACATCTAACTATTTAGTTTCTCAAACAGGTTGAGCTGCCCAACTTTTGAGCGCTTTGATCGTCCCCGGAATTTTTTTGTTTCAGCCGGGGTCAACAATGTCTCTTCAGCGTAACGCACTGCTCTTCACTGACGCGCGGATGATTGCGGAGGACGACACTCACGTCGTGCTCTCGATCCGTGTTCCCAAAAAATACATCACCGACAACATGCCGCTGATCCGAAGCGCGCTCGATGCCGCGCTCGATCGCGGGCCGCGGTTGACGACGTGTCACCGACCAGCTCTTCCGGCGGCGGCTTCCCCGTCACGCGATGACCGCAGCGGCCGTTGATTTTGCAAAATGTCTCACGTGAGACATTTTCGGATGTCTCACGTTCTCTTCATGTTCTCAAATTCTTAACGGAAAGTTAAGCGATCGCAATCGCTTAGGATATCGCCCGAATGGGAAAAGGGTTAAGCCGTTATTTACTCGGCGCGTGTTTACTTAAAAGACCAGTTCTGTTGCGTACGAGTGAGTAACCATGTCTGTCGTCGCCGAGTTGCTTTACTCGCGCCGCGTACCGCAGGTCGCGGTGCTGGCGCTGATCTCCTTCAGCTTCGCTGGGTGCAGCGCCGACATGTCGTCGCGGCTGTCCCAGTCGAACTTCTCCAATCCTTTTGCCTCCGATCAGACCGGTTCGGTGCAGCAGGTACCGCCGCCGCAGCGTGAGTTGCCGCAATATTCGCGGCCGCAGACGCAGCCCGGTTACTACCAGTCGCAGCCCTTGCCGCCGCCGGCGGTGTCCGCGCCGCAATCCTATCCGGTTGCGGCAGGCGGCGGGATGTCTGGTGGCGGGCGGGGCGTCGGCTCCTACGCGCCCCCGGCGCAGCCGCATCTGGAGACCACGGCCACCGTGCCGTCGCGCTCGGTCGCGGCCGCCCAGCCGGCCGGCGGGACCAAGATCATCGTTGGCACCAGCGACACGCTCGACGTGCTGGCCAAGCGTTATCACGTCACGCCGCAGGCGATCGTCGCCGCCAATGGCTACAAGGGGCCGCGTGCGCTCTCGCCCGGCCAGCAGCTGATCATCCCGCATCCGGGCGCGACCGCGGCTGCACCCGCGCCGGCGATGGCTCCCGTCGCCGCGGCTCCAGCGATGGTGCCGGCGGCGAAGCCGGTTGCGGCCCTCGCCGCGCCGCCGAGCATGCACTTCGTCAACCGCGGCGACACGCTCGCCAGCATCGCCCGCAAGAATCACATCTCGGCGGCTGAACTGGCCCGCGCCAACGGCCTCGATCCGTCGGCGAAGCTCAAGCTCGGCACCAAGCTGACCGTTCCCGGCGCGAAGACCGCCGCCGTCGCTGCACCTGTTGCTGCGGCTCCAGTCGGGGCAGCCCCCGTCGCCGGTACACTCCAGCCGGTTGCGGCCGCTCCGGCGCCTGCCACCAAGATGGCTGCTGTCGCCGCGCCGGTGCAGAGCGCGCGCCTGGCCCAGGCCACCGCCAATGTCGAAGAGAAGGCTGTCGAGGCACCTGCGAAAGCTGCGGAGACCACCAGCGCGCTGCCGACTTTCCGCTGGCCGGTGCGCGGCAAGGTGGTCACGACCTACGGCGCCAAGACCAACGGCAAGTCCAACGACGGCATCAATCTCGCTGTGCCCGAGGGGACGCCGGTCAAGGCGGCTGAAGACGGCGTCGTCGCCTATTCCGGCAACGAGCTGAAAGGTTACGGCAATCTGGTCCTGGTTCGGCACTCCAACGGCTACGTCACCGCATATGCCCATGCGAGTGAGCTGTTGGTGAAGCGCGGCGATACCATCAAGCGCGGTCAGGTCATTGCCAAGTCGGGTCAATCCGGAGAGGTGGCGTCGCCGCAGCTCCACTTCGAGATCCGCAAGGGATCGAGTCCGGTTGACCCGCTTCAATTCCTGAACGGGGCGTGAGGCGTAGGGCCTGAGGAGTAGGGCAGGCCATCGCCACAAGGAAACTGCCATCGCCCGCGAAAGCGGGCGATCCAGTATTGCATAGACAGCAGTCGCTAGGCCGAGACGCTGCCGTGAACTGTGGCGTAGATCAGCACGCAGCAAAATTCGGATTAATAAAAGTTTGGCGAATGCCGGAAGCAGATCGCGTTCATGCGATTTCGCTCCGGCGGAATGTTTGTGCTTGCTCCTTCTTTTCCGGCAAGCTCTCTGAATCCCGAACCATTCAAAATCGCTGAGTTCGTCGCGTATGATTCGAGGGTCCGGTGTCGGAGCCTGGAACGCGTTGGTCGCGAGGCCGCTAAAGAGAATGAGATCAGGTTCGGCCTGAGGCTTTTGTGACCGGACGATCAAATTATCGAAGAACAACCCCATGCAAAGTAGCCGATGGCTGCCGGTGCGATGTCCTAATGTTCTGAATCTGCTTCGGTTTTGATGGCGCAGCGGACATGGCAGGGCTTGCTGGCGATCCAGCGCCGTCGTGAATGACCCGACCGGGCCCCTTTGATCTAGATCAACCTGGAAGTCGGGCGTTCCCCCTCCGTAGCAGCGCAGGCCAATGACGCACGGGTCCGGAGACCGGCATGAAGCTGGCTGATACGAAATCGTCGCGTGATTACGGACAATCGTTCCAGCATCCAGCAGGTGAGGGCATGCTGTACATGCCGGGCGGCACGTTTCGCATGGGTTCGGATCGGCACTATCCGGAGGAAGCGCCGGTCCACCGCGTCACCGTGGATGCGTTCTGGATGGATTGCCATCCAGTGACGAACCGGCAATTCAAGGCGTTCGCCAAGGCTACCGGCCACGTCACCGTTGCCGAGATCACGCCCGATCCAAAGGACTATCCCGGAATGCTCCCGCATATGATCTACGCGGGCTCGCTGGTGTTCTCTCCGCCCGCGCACCCGGTCAGTCTCCGGGACTTCAGCCAGTGGTGGACCTTCGCCAAGGGCGCGGACTGGCGACATCCCTACGGGCCGGGCAGCGACATCCGTGGGCTGGACGATCATCCCGTGGTGCATGTGGCCTTCAGCGATGCGCTCGCCTACGCAAGATG
Source organism: Bradyrhizobium sp. USDA 3311 (assembly GCF_054062495.1). Lineage (NCBI taxonomy): Bacteria > Pseudomonadati > Pseudomonadota > Alphaproteobacteria > Hyphomicrobiales > Nitrobacteraceae > Bradyrhizobium > Bradyrhizobium sp. USDA 3311. Next base: position 5,769,771 of record NZ_JBSSFI010000001.1, read on the forward strand.
GGCTGGCAAGGATTTGCCGACCGAAGCGGAATGGGAATTTGCGGCGCGCGGCGGGCTGGATGGCGCCGAGTTCGCGTGGGGAGATGTTTTTGCGCCGGACGGCCGCCACATGGCCAACACCTGGCAGGGCGAATTTCCGCGCCAAAACACCAGGGACGATGGATACGAACGGACTTCGCCGGTCACCGCATTCCCGCCGAACGGACACGGGCTGCACGATATGATCGGCAACGTCTGGGAATGGACGTCAGACTGGTATTCGCCTCGGCATGAAGCCGATGCTGCAAAAGCCTGTTGCATTCCAGAGAACCCGCGCGGCGGCCGCGAGGCCGATAGCTACGACCCCAGAACGACCAACGTCAAGATTCCACGAAAGGTCATCAAAGGCGGCTCGCATTTGTGCGCGCCGAATTACTGCCGACGCTACCGGCCGGCTGCGCGGCATGCGGAGCCGATCGATACTTCCACGAGTCATCTCGGCTTTCGGTGCGTCAGGCGAGGAGCCGCTGACGCATATTAAACAGGAGAGCGTAACCATGTTGAGTACTATATTGCCCGACAAGTCACGCAAGACACCTGGTTGGCACAAGCGGTCCTGCGCATCGCTGCTTGGCGCGACGATGTTGATGTCGCTGTCCGGGCCGACCAGCACGCCGGCAACCGCACAGCCGGCACAGAAACCCAATATCCTCTTCATCATGGGCGACGACATCGGCTGGATGCAGCCGAGCATCTACCACCGCGGCCTGATGGTCGGGGAAACGCCCAACATCGATCGCATCGGCAACGAAGGCGCGATCTTCATGCACTATTACGCCGAGCAGAGCTGCACGGCCGGCCGCAATGCCTTTTTCACCGGCATGAATCCGCTGCGCACCGGGATGATACCTCCGCAACTGCCCGGCAGCCCGTCCTATCTGCGGCCCGGCACCCCGTCCCTCGCGAAATTCCTGCTCGATCTCGGCTACAACACCGGCGAGTTCGGCAAGAACCATCTCGGCGACCACACCGACGCGCTGCCGACCGCGCATGGCTTCCAGGAATACTGGGGCTACCTATATCACCTCGATGCGATGCAGGGCGTGAGCTTCCCGGACATCAACAAGTCCCCGACCCAGCAGACGGTTGCCCCGCCATGCAAGAATACGCCGATCCCCGGTATCCCGGAAGTACCGGGCGCGGTCGATCCGCTAACGACGGTTTGCCTGACGCCTCCGCGCAACGTCCTGTCGTGCAAGTCGGATGGTACATCCAGGACTCAGCAGTGCATCGACCAGGGCCCGCTGACGCTCGAGCGATCGAAGGGTGTCGACGAGGAAATCTCGGCCAAGGTCATCGACTTCATCGATCGCAACGACCCGAAGACGACGGGCAAGCCTTTCTTCGTCTGGTACAACCCGGCGCGCATGCATGTGACGACCGTGCTTAACGACAAGTACATGGCAATGGTCGGCGAACCGGGTGGCAAGGACTGGGGCGTCAACGAAGCCGGCATGAAGCAGATGGATGACAACATTGGCTACGTGCTGAAGAAGCTCCAGGACATGGGCCAACTCGACAATACGATCGTCGTGTTCACCACCGACAACGGCGCCGAGACGTTCACCTACCCGGACGGCGGCACGACCCCGTTCAAGGGCTCGAAGATGAACACCTGGGAAGGCGGCATGCGCGCTCCGTGTGTCATTCGCTGGCCGGGTGTCATCAAACCTGGAACGGTCAAGAACGACATCTTCGCGTCGCTCGACTGGCTGCCCACGCTTGTCAATATCGCCGGCGGAGCCAAGGGCGATGCGCTGAACAAGCGGATCATGGCCGGCGCCTATCCGGGCATCGTCAAGACCAGGCTCGATGGCTTCGACCAGACCGAGTACCTCTCGGGACGTTCGGAGAAGTCGGCGCGCGATACCTTCTTCTACTATTCCAGCAGCCACCCGTCGGCGGTGCGCTACAAGAATTGGAAGATGTATTTCGCGATCGCGCCCGAAACCGCGACGGGCTTCCTCTCGCCGGGAGTCCAGACCCAGTTCGCAGCCGGCATGGTTAACCTCAAGCGCGATCCATTCGAGACGTCGTGGGGCGATGAGAAAAAGGCGAGTTTCTGGTTCAGCGGCGCGCTCGCCGGGCCGGTCACGGCTTACATATACGACTGGAACCTGCTGCCCATCGGGCAGGTGCTGTGGCTGAAGGAGCTGGAATCCTACAAGGAGTTCCCACCCCTTCAGGATCCCGCGAGCTACAACCTGGATCAGGTCATGGAACAGCTCAAGAAGGGTCAGGGGCACCCGAGCCAGTAGCTCGGATGCTTGATGCGGGCGCCCGACATAGGGCGCCCGCCAACGGAATCGCGAGCAAAGTGATCAAGGAGGCCGCGCCGGACCGGTCGGCACCTCCACAAGCCACGTCCGCTTCCGATGCATCAAGCGAACAGAGCCAATTGCATAACAACAGGAGGGGCACGTCATGAGTAACAAGCGTCCGCCAGAAGAATCCCACGACGTTCCGCCGTAATCGGACGGCGGAATGAAACGCCGCGATCTGCTGCTGAGCGGAAGTTCGCTTGTGGCCGCTTCAATGATGGCCAGTAGGGACCGCACGATCGAAACGGATCGACAATGAAACAGATCACGCGATCACGCCTTGACCGGCGCGCACTGCTCTCGTCTCTGGCGATGCTTCCGTTTCTATCTGCCGCTCTGCGTTCCACGTCCGCCATGGCCCAGACGCAAGCCGGTCCTCTGCCGTCCTGGAAAGAGGGCCCGACGAAAGCCTCGATCGTCGACTTCGTCGCACGGGTCACGGAGAACGGTGGACCCTATTTCGTGCCCCCCGATCAACGCATCGCAACCTTCGACAACGACGGCACGCTTTGGATCGAACAGCCGATGTATGTGCAACTGGCGTTTGCGCTGGATCGCGTGAAGGTCCTTGCGCCTATGCATCCGGAATGGAAGGACAAGCAGCCCTTCGCGGCAGTGCTGAATGGCGACTTGAAGGCGCTCGCAGCTTTCGGGGAGAAGGGCGTGGCCGAGCTGCTGGCGGTAACTCACGCCGGCATGACGACGGCGGAGTTTGAGAAGATCGTCACAGACTGGCTTGCGACCGCGCGTGATGGCCGTTTCAAGCGTCCGTATACCGAACTTGTCTATCAGCCTATGCTCGAACTGCTCGCTTACCTCCGCACCAACGGCTTCAAGACCTTCATCGTGTCAGGTGGCGGCGTCGAATTCATGCGACCATGGACCGAGGCGATTTATGGCGTGCCTCCCGAGCAGGTCGTCGGATCGTCAATCAAGACCCGGTATGAGATGCGCGACAGCACGCCGGTTCTATTTCGCTTGCCGGATATCGATTTCATCGACGACAAGGCCGGCAAACCGATCGGGATCAATAGCCACATCGGCCGGCGTCCGATCGCCGCCTTCGGCAACTCCGATGGCGACCTCGAAATGCTGCAATGGGCGACGCTCGGTACCAGTGGCGCGCGGTTCGGCCTGATCGTCCACCATACCGATGCGGAACGCGAATATGCCTACGATCGCCAATCACATTTCGGCAAGCTCGATGTCGCTCTCGATGCTGCAGCGCTGAACAGGTGGACCGTTGTGGACATGAAGAACGACTGGAAGAGTATCTTTTCGTTTGATTAGAGGTGAAATCGTAAGACCCACGGCTGCGCGAATGCAGTGCGCAGCCAGCCATTAAGCTCAATGCACGCCGTTGGCATAGCACCCGACTATATTTTTAGATGTGGCCAATTCACAACGGACATCGGGTCTGGAGCATGCCTTACTTACAGCCCGTAGACGAAGCTCCGATTCCTTCGGTCTCGAGATAGGCTTAGGCCTGATGACGGGACCAGGTCTTAAAACGGAAGGTGGGTTCGCGACCGCCAAATCTCGATGCATCCGTCGAACCGCTAGGAGATTGCAGATGAAGCCCACGTTGGAATTTGCGGGTGCCTCTCAACCGACCCTGCTCAGCGCGGTTGTGGTTGCAGCTCTCACGTTTTCGCCGCAAATCGCGAGCGCCGACGAGAGCGGCATCTCGTTCTGGGTCCCGGGGCTGTTCGGCAGTCTGGCAGCGGCACCCACCGCCCCAGGCTGGTCCCTCGGGACGATCTATTACCACACCAGTGTGTCCGCCTCCGGTGCTGCCGCAGCGGCCCGAGAAGTTCAGATTGGCCGCTTCTCTCCGAACGTCAATGTCAACTTGAACGTAAATCTCAAAGCGCCGCCAGACCTGCTGTTTCTGGCTCCGACGTATACGTTCGCGACGCCGGTCCTCGGCGGGCAATTGTCCGTCGGTGTCATGGGCGTTTACGGCCGAAACAGCACGACCCTTGATGGCACGCTGACGACCGGGTTCGGTCCGATTTCGGCGACCCGCACGGGAAGCATATCGGACTCGCTCACCGGGTTCGGCGACCTCTATCCCATGGTCTCGATGAAGTGGCACGACGGCGTCCACAACTACATGACCTATGTGACCGGCGACATTCCAGTCGGCGCCTATGAACCCAGCCGCCTCTCCAACATCGGTATCGGTCATGGCGCCATCGACGCAGGCGGGGGTTACACTTACCTCAACCCGATGACGGGATATGAATTCTCCGGCGTCGGCGGCTTCACATACAACTTCAAGAACCCGGACACGCTGGTTCAGAGCGGCGTCGATTTCCACTTCGATTGGGGCGCGTCGAAATTTCTCTCAAAGCAGGCCTTCGTAGGTCTGGTCGGCTATTCCTATCAGCAGGTCTCCAACGATACCGGCGGACTGCCGGCCCTTGGCGGATTCAGGTCGCGAGTTTTCGGCATCGGTCCGCAGTTCGGCTATCTTTTTCCGATCGGCGGCATGCAGGGATATCTGAACATAAAGGGATATGGCGAATTCGAGGCGGCGAACCGGCCGTCGGGCTGGAATACCTGGCTGACCTTTGCGATTTCGCCCGCCGCACCTGAAAGCACCGTTGCGCCGACCCGGCACAGGGTGACGAAGTAGGGGATCAACTGGAGAAAGGCACAAACCGGCAACCGGCTCTAGCGGCACGTAGGGAATTGGTGCCGAGCTTGGTCGGAAGGTGGCCTATTGATCTGAGGGCAAAAAATGCCGAAGAGCAAAACCATCTGGCTCGGTTCGTTGGCATCAGTGGCCGCCATAGCGATTGCGAGCGCGCCTGCCGCAGCGCAGCAACCTAAGAATCCCAATATTGTCGTCATCCTCGCGGATAATCTGGGCTACGGCGAGTTGGGCGTATATGGCGGCGGTATCCTCCGCGGCGCGCCCACGCCACGTATTGACGCGCTCGCCGGTGAGGGCACCCGCCTCCTCAACTTCAATGTTGAAGCGCAGTGTACGCCGTCCCGATCGGCCCTGCTTACAGGACGCTTTGCCATCCGCTCCGGAACGTACGAAGTTCCGATCGGCGGCATCCCCGACGGATTAACACAGTGGGAGATCACGACCGCGGAGCTGTTGTCGGGGCAGGGCTACGCGACCGGGATGTGGGGCAAATGGCATCTCGGCAGCGCCGAAGACCGGATGCCTACCAATCAGGGCTTCGACGAGTGGTATGGCATCCCGCGCACGTATGACGAGGCGATGTGGCCGTCCCTGGACGAGACACGAAGCATGTGGCCGTCGGTCGGAAACAGGCAGGGTTGGAATGCGAAAGTCGTTCACCCTCAACATATCTATGAAGCACGCAAGGGCGATAAACCTCGACAGGTCGCCGTGCTGGATGTGGATCACCGCCGCACCATGGACGCGGAAATCACCAGCCGTGCGGTGGAGTTCATCAAGCGCAACGCGAGCTCAGGCAAGCCGTTCTATGCCTACGTCCCGTTCGCGCACGTTCACATGCCGACGCTTCCAAATCTTGAGTTCGCGGGTAGAACCGGCAACGGCGATTGGGCCGATTGCCTGGCCGAAATGGACTACCGCACCGGGCAAATCCTCGATGCCATCAAGCAAGCAGGAATCGAAAACGACACGCTTGTGATATTCGCCAGCGACAATGGCCCGGAGGCAACCAACCCCTGGGAGGGTGACAACGGACCTTGGCGCGGAACTTACTTCACGGCGATGGAAGGTTCACTGCGGGCACCGTTCATCATTCGCTGGGCCGGCAAGGTGCCGGCGGGCCGCGTCAGCAACGAAATCGTTCACATCGTCGACCTCTTCACGACACTTGCGCGGGTCGGGGGCGCAGAGGTCCCTACGGATCGCGCGATTGACGGCGTGGATCAGCTAGATTTCTTTTTGGGCAAGCAGGAGACCTCTAACCGCGAAGGCTTCCCCGCCTATGTGGCCGACCGGCTGTCAGCCGTCAAATGGCGAAACTGGAAAGTCCATTTGATCTGGCAGGAAACTATGTACGCCACGCCGCAGAAATTGCCCTTGCCGAGAGTCATCAATCTACTGACCGACCGGAAGGAGGAGCGTGATGTTGCCGCGCAAAACTCCTGGGTCGCCGATCCCGCAGTGAAAATCATCGGAGAACTGGAAGCGAGCTTCAAGAAGTACCCTCCGATCAAACTTGGCACCCCAGATCCCTACACGCCGCCATAACCGGTTTTTATGCGCACGCGCCCTTGATTCCCCGCCTTCGGGGAAAGACAGCCGTAAGTGGGTTGCGATCCGACCGCTACTGCGCCGTGAGCTTCACGCCCAGTCGTCCCGCAAGCTCCTGCACGAACTGCCAGGCGACACGGCCCGAGCGCGAGCCGCGCGTGGTCGACCATTCCAGCGCCTCGCGCTCCAGCGCCTCACCATCGACCTTGATGCCGAAATGGCTGCAATAGCCGCGCACCATGGCGAGATATTCGTCCTGGCTGCAACGGTGGAAGCCGAGCCAGAGGCCGAAGCGATCCGACAGCGACACCTTTTCCTCGACCGCTTCGCCGGGATTGATCGCGGTCGAGCGCTCGTTCTCGATCATCTCGCGTGCGAGCAGGTGGCGGCGGTTGGAGGTGGCATAGAGGATGACGTTCTCGGGCCGGCCCTCGATGCCGCCCTCGAGCACGGCCTTGAGCGACTTGTACGAGGCGTCATTGCCGTCGAAGGAGAGGTCGTCGCAGAACACGATGAAGCGGAAGGACGAGGCGCGCAGCTGCTCCATCAGCGCGGGCAAAGTCTCGATGTCCTCGCGGTGGATCTCGATCAGCTTCAGCTTGTCGGCCGGCTTGCGGTCCGCATTGATGCTGGCATGCGCGGCCTTGACCAGCGACGACTTGCCCATGCCGCGCGCGCCCCAGAGCAGGGCGTTGTTGGCGGGCAGGCCGCCTGCGAAGCGCTCGGTGTTCTCCATCAGGATGTCGCGCATCCGGTCGACGCCCTTGAGGAGGAACAGTTCGACGCGGCTGACCCGCGGCACCGCCGAGAGGCGGCCATCCGGATGCCAGACATAGGCATCCGCCCGGTCGAGCGACTCGGGTTCGGCCGCCGGCTTGCCCTGGGCGGAGAGGTGCGCCGCAATGGTCTCGAGGGCGAGGACGATCCGCTCCTGGTTGAGGTCAGGGGCTGCCTTGGAGATCGCCTTGGAGACTGCCTTGGAGGCTGCCGTGGGGCGTTTTGCCGCGACGCGGGCAGGCTTCCTGGCAGGGGTACGGGGGCCTTTGCCGGCCGGGCTTTTGCTTGGTTTTTTGGGCATGTCCGAAGTTCCTGAGAATGCAGCCTTATCGGGCCTGACGGCGCGCCGCAAGGTGACCAAAAGGGTGGGCTGGCAGCGTTGCAATTGGGGCGGTGGCCGCTATAGTCCGCGCGAATTTGACCGAGCCGGTCGCCTTTGAGGGCCTGACCGGCTTTCCCCCGTTGTCACGAGGATCGTCCGAATGCTGATTACCCCTGCGTATGCCCAGGCCGCGGGCGCCGGCGACACCAACAGCATGTTGATGTCGCTGCTGCCGTTCGCCCTGATCTTCGTGATCATGTACTTCCTGATTCTGCGTCCGCAGCAGAAGAAGGTCCGTGACCACGCCGACCTCGTGAAGAACATCCGTCGCGGCGACACCGTCGTGACCTCGGGCGGCCTCGTCGGCAAGGTCACCAAGGTCGTCGACGACGACCAGATCGAGTTCGAGATTTCCGACGGCGTCCGCGTCCGGCAGATGCGCCAGATGATCTCGGGCGTGCGCGCCAAGGGCGAGCCGGCGAAGGAATCCAAGGATAGCGCGAAGGAAACCGCCAAGGACGACGCCGCGTCGAAGTGAACGCTTCCGCGAGCATCTCAAGTCTCCTGATCTGACAGGTCCAGTCGATGTTGTATTTCACGCGGTGGAGGGCGCTGGGGATTATCCTGACGGCGCTGATCGTGTGCCTCTGCGCGGTCCCGAACTTCTTCCCCGAGGCACAGGTCAAGACCTGGCCCGCCTGGGCGCAGCGCCGGCTCGTGCTCGGCCTCGACCTCCAGGGCGGCTCCTATCTGCTGCTTGAGGTCGATTCCAACTATGTGAAGAAGGAGAGGCTGGACCAGGTCCGCGACGACGTTCGCCGGACGCTGCGCGATGCCAAGATCGGCTTCACCGGCGGCGTCACCGTGCGCAACGACGCGGCCGAGGTTCGCATCACCAAGGAAACCGATGTGCAGCCGGCGCTCGCCAAGCTGCGCGAATTGGCCCAGCCGCTCGGCGGTCTGATGGGCTCCAGCGGTCAACGCGACCTTGAAGTGACCGATGCCGGTGGCGGCGTGATCCGCCTGAGCATCCCGCAGGCCGCGATGCTCGATCGCATGCGCAAGACCATCGAGCAATCGATCCAGATCGTCGAGCGCCGCGTCAACGAGCTCGGCACCGTCGAGCCCGTCATCCAGCGCCAGGGCAACGACCGCATCCTGGTGCAGGTCCCCGGTCTTCAGGACCCGACCCGCCTGAAGGAACTGCTGGGCAAGACCGCGAAGATGGAATTCCGCATGGTCGACACCTCCGTGCCGCCGGATCAGGCGCAGCAGGGCAGGTTGCCGCCGGAATCCGATCTGCTGATGAGCGCCTCGCCACCGCCCACACCTTACGTGGTCAAGAAGCAGGTGCTGGTCGCCGGCGGCGACCTGACCGATGCCCAGGCGAGCTTCGACCAGCGCACGGGTGAGCCGGTCGTCAGCTTCAAGTTCAACACGTCGGGCGCGCGCAAGTTCTCGCAGGCCACGCAGGAAAACGTGGGGCTGCCGTTTGCGATCGTCCTCGACAACAAGGTGATCTCGGCGCCCGTCATCCGCGAGCCGATCACCGGCGGTCAGGGCCAGATCTCCGGCAATTTCACCGTGCAATCGGCCAACGATCTCGCGATCCTCCTGCGCGCCGGCGCGCTGCCGGCGCCGCTCACCGTGGTCGAGGAGCGCACCGTCGGTCCGGGCCTTGGCCAGGACTCGATCGAGAAGGGCGAGCTTGCGGCTTACGTCGGCTCGATCCTGGTCATCATCTTCATGCTCGTGACCTATCGGCTGTTCGGGGTGTTCGCCAACATCGCGGTGGCCATCAACGTCGCCATGATCTTCGGCCTGCTGTCGCTGCTCAACGCCACGCTGACGCTGCCCGGCATCGCCGGCATCGTGCTCACCGTCGGCATCGCCGTGGACTCCAACGTGCTGATCTACGAGCGCATCCGCGAGGAGCTGCGCGGCGGCCGTAACGCGATCTCGGCGATCGACGCCGGCTTCAAGCGGGCGCTCGCGACCATCCTCGATTCCAACATCACCACCTTCATTGCCGCCGCGGTGCTGTTCTACATCGGCACCGGCCCGGTGCGCGGCTTCGCCGTGACGCTCGGTATCGGCATCATCACCACGGTGTTCACCGCCTTCACCCTGACCCGGCTGATCGTCGCCGGGTGGGTGCGGTGGAAGCGGCCGCAGAGCGTGCCGATCTAGGAGCCTGATTGTGAATCACACCGTTCTCATCGGGCTCGGCGTCCTCATCACTATTCTCACCGTGGTCGCGGCCCTTGGCTTGCTGCCGTCGTTGCGCATCGTCCCGGACAACACGCATTTCGACTTCACGCGATTCCGCCGCATCAGCTTCCCGATCTCGGCGGCGCTGTCGATCGTCGCCATCACGCTGTTCTTCACCCACGGCCTGAACCTCGGTATCGACTTCAAGGGCGGCACGTTGCTGGAGGTGCGGGCCAAGTCCGGCGCCGCCGACATCGCGGCGATGCGCACGACGCTGGATGGCTTGCGTCTGGGCGAGGTCCAGCTCCAGCAGTTCGGCGGGCCCGAGAACGTCCTGATCCGCGTCGCGGAGCAGCCGGGCGGCGATACCGCCCAGCAGGAGGCCGTGCAGAAGGTCCGTACCGCGCTCGGCGATTCCATCGAGTACCGCCGCGTCGAGGTGCTCGGTCCGCGCGTCGCCGGTGAGCTCTTGGCCTACGGCATGCTCGGCCTGATGCTCGCGATCGTCGCGATCCTGATCTATCTCTGGTTCCGCTTCGAATGGCAGTTCGCGCTGGGCGCCATGATCGCCAACGTGCACGACATCGTGCTGACGATCGGCTTCATGTCGATCAGTCAGGTCGATTTCGACCTGACCAGCATCGCCGCGCTTCTGACCATTCTGGGCTATTCGCTCAACGACACGGTCGTCATCTACGACCGTATCCGTGAAATGCTGCGGCGCTACAAGAAGATGCCGATGCCGCAGCTGCTCAACGAGTCCATCAACTCGACGCTGTCGCGCTCGATCATCACCCACGTCACGGTGACGCTGGCGCTGCTCGCGCTGCTGCTGTTCGGCGGTCACGCCATCCACAGCTTCACCGCGGTGATGATGTTCGGCGTGGTGCTGGTCGGCACCTACACCTCGATCTTCATCGCGGCGCCGATCCTGATCTATCTCGGCGTCGGCGAGCATCGCGAAGATGCGCCGGATACGGCTACGCCGGCGAAGAAAAACAAGGCATGATCCGAACCGCACGCCCTCGCACGCGTTTGCGAGGGCAGTAAGCCCATTCGGACGAACCTCATGGCCGGCGATCCCAACGCACCGCATTTCCCGCGCTCGGCGCCGATCGAGGCCTATGGCAAGGGCGGCTTCGCCTTTGCCGGCATGTCGCATCGGGGATCGCTGCTCTGCCTGCCTGACGCGATCTGGGCCTGGGATGTGACGGACCCCGCGAAGATCGACCGCTATTCGCTGGATCGGGTCTTCGCGGCCGCCAACAGCATCGATACGCTCCTGATTGGTACCGGAACCGGGGTCTGGCTGCCGCCGCCGGCGCTGCGGCAGGCCCTGAAGGCGGTGAGGGTGGTGCTGGACACGATGCAGACCGGCCCGGCCGTGCGCACCTACAACATCATGATCGGCGAACGGCGCCGCGTTGCGGCCGCGCTGATCGCCGTGCCATGAGCAGCGCTGCACCTTCGCCCGATTCCGTCGCCTTCTGCGCCGATCTCGTGCGCAGCCACGATTTTCCGCGCTATGTCGCGACCCTGTTCGCGCCCGCCGCCGAGCGCCGTGCGCTGCTCGCGCTCTATGCCTTCAATGTCGAGATCGTCCGGGTCCGCGACCAGGTGAGCCAGCCCTTGCCCGGCGAGATCCGCATGCAATGGTGGACCGACATGCTTGCCGGCCATGTCCATGGCAGCGCCGAGGGCAATCCGGTGGCGGCCGAGCTGCTGCGCGCGATCCGCGATTTCGACCTGCCGGTCGAGCCGTTGTCGCTGCTCGCCGACGAGCATCAGTTCGATCTCTACAACGATCCGATGCCGACCATGGCGGCGCTGGAAGGCTATCTGGCCGCGACCTCATCGGCGCTGTTCATGCTCGCGGGACGGATCATGGGGCCGCCGTCGGAGGCGGTCGAGCACCTTGCCCGTCATGCCGGGCTAGCGCAGGGCATCGTGCAGGTCATCGTCAACCTGCCGCGCGATGCCGCGCACCGGCAATTGTTCCTGCCGCAGCAGGTGCTGGCGAGCCACAATTGCAACATGGAGGATGTGTTCGCCAGCAGGCAGACGCCCAACCTCCATGCGGTGCTCGAGCAGCTTGCGGGTGAGGCCCGGCAGCATGCGACGACAGCCTCGTCGCTGCTGGCGCAGGTGCCGTCGTCGGTGCGGCCGGCGTTCCTGCCGCTGAGCCAGGCGCAGGCCGACCTCAAGCGCCTGGCGCGTCCGGGACGCAATCCGTTTGCGCCGCAGCCTTCGTCGCGGCTGCGCACGCTGTGGACGCTCTGGCGGGCTTCACGTTCCCGGGAATTTACCAAATAGCGGTTGGCTTGTCGCCCGAGCCGGGCAAATGCTCTATGCTGTCCCATGGCTGACTTGTCCCAAACCACGTCCTCCGATCTCAGCGGCCTTCCGGTCGCGCCTGGTGACATTCAGGCAGCCGCCGAGACCATCCGCGGTGCCGTCGTCGAGACGCCCTGCAGCTACAGCCGCACGCTGAGCAACATCTGCGGCTGTGACATCTGGCTCAAATTCGAGAACCTCCAGTTCACCTCCTCGTTCAAGGAGCGCGGCGCGCTCAACCGCCTCACCGCGCTGACGCCGGAGGAGCGTATGCGCGGCGTCATCGCCATGTCGGCGGGCAACCACGCGCAGGGCGTCGCCTATCACGCCAGGCGGCTCGGCATTCCCGCCACCATCGTGATGCCGGTCGGCACGCCCATGGTGAAGATCGAGAACACGAAGCACCACGGCGCGGAGGTGGTGGTGACGGGCGCGACGCTGGAGGAGGCGGCCGCGTTTGCGCGCAGCCACGGTGAAGCTCACGGCATGATCTTCGTCCACCCTTACGACGATCCGCTTGTGATCGCGGGGCAGGGCACCGTCGGGCTGGAGATGTTGAAGGCGGTGCCGGAGCTCGACACGCTGGTTGTCCCGATCGGCGGCGGCGGCCTGATCAGCGGGATCGGTATTGCCGCGAAATCGATCAAGCCATCGCTGCGGATATTAGGCGTCGAGGCCTGGCTCTATCCCTCGATGTACAACGCCATCCATGACGGCAATCTGCCGGCGCGCGGCGATACGCTCGCCGAGGGCATCGCGGTGAAGTCGCCCGGCAAGATCACGACTGAAATCGTCCGGCGCCTCGTCGACGACATCGCGCTGGTCAACGAGGCCGAGCTCGAGCGCGCGGTCGCGACCCTGATCTCGATCGAGAAGACGGTCGTCGAGGGCGCCGGCGCCGCCGGCCTTGCCGCGCTGATGTCCGACCCGTCCCGCTTTGCCGGCCAGAAGGTCGGCCTGGTGCTGAGCGGCGGCAATATCGACACGCGGCTGATCGCCTCCGTCCTGACCCGCGAACTGGCGCGCGAGGGACGGTTGACCCAGTTGTCCCTCGACATTCCTGACCGGCCCGGGCAGCTGGCGGCGGTGGCTGCGCTGCTGGCCGAGGCTGGCGCCAACATCATCGAGGTCTCGCATCAGCGGACCTTCTCCGACCTGCCGGCCAAGGCGACGCTACTGCAACTCGTGATCGAGACCCGCGACAGCGCCCATCTCGACGAGGTCATGGCGAGGCTCAGTGCTTCCGGCTTGAGCGCGCGCTGCACCTGAGCGGCGCGGCCGTCCGCTATCGCGGCGTCAGGCCCGCGAGGTGGCCGATCAGCCGGTCGATCTCGGCTTCGGTGTTGTAATAATGCGGGGAGGCGCGCACGAGCGGCGGCAGCGCCCGGATCTCGGCGTCGATGCGGGTGCTCGACGGATGTGAAGCACCGATGGTGATGCCGGCGGCAGCGGCACCACTGACAATCGCGTCCGCCTCATACCCGTCCATCGTGAAGCTGACGATGGCGCCTGGTGTGCGTCCGAGGTCGCGAATGGTGATGCTGCGAACGGAAGCGAGGCCGCCCCGAAGGCGGTCCGCCAGCAGGCGGCAGCGCTGCTCGATCGGGCCCATGCCGATTTCGAGCGCGTAGTCGACGGCAGCGCCGAGCCCGAGCCGCGCTGCGTAATTGTTCTCCCAGGTCTCGAAACGGCGCGCATCGTCACGGAGCCGATATTGATCGCGCGAGACCCAGGGCGCCGCGAAGTGGTCGATCATCGGCGGCTCGAGCCGCTGCAGCAGCCCGCGGCGGACATAGAGAAAGCCGGTGCCGCGCGGGCCACGCAGGAATTTGCGCCCCGTTGCCGACAGCATGTCACAGCCGATGGCTTCGACGTCGACGGCCATCTGGCCAACCGCCTGGCAGGCGTCGAGCAGATAGGGGATGCCGTGCGCCCGCGCGATCTTGCCGACGGCCGCCGCGGGATTGACCAGCCCGCCGTTGGTCGGAACCCAGGTGATGGCGATCAACTTCACGCGCTCGTCGATCATGCGTTCGAGGGCGTGGATGTCGAGCTCGCCGCTGGCATTGCTCGGCACGACCTCGATGATCGCGCCCGTGCGCTTTGCGACCTGAAGAAACGCAACATAGTTGGCGGCGTATTCCGCCTCGGCGGTCAGGATTCGATCGCCCTTGCGAAACGAAAGCGCATAGAATGCCATCTGCCAGGCAACTGTCGCGTTCTCCAGAAGCGCGATCTCGTTGGGCGCGGCATTCAGCAGCCGGCCTACCGAGCTGTAGACTGAATCAAGCCGGCGCGCCTCGCGGTCGGCGGCGGCATAGCCCCCGATCTCGCTCTCGAGGTCGATATGCTCCTTCATCGCCGCGACGACGGGCGCCGGCATGAGCGCCGCGCCTGCGTTGTGCAGATAGGCGATCCGCTCAGCGGCCGGTGTGTCGATGCGTATTTGGTCGATGTCGATCAAACGGGGCTCTCGCGCTTTGGCCGCGTCAATGCGGCATCTGTTCGAACTGCGGCAGGTGGAGCGGCGTATTCCACGGCAGGCGACGTTTGGTGAACATCTCGAGCTTCGGTGCGACCAGGTCGGGCCGGTCGAGGCTTCCCAACTGAACGAAGACCGTTTTGGGGAAGCTGTCGAGGTTGGAGGTGAACACCCGCGAGCCGCATTCGGGGCAGAAGTTGCGGTCGAGGCCTTTGCCGGAGTTCGCGACGTAGTGAAAGGCCTTCGGCTTGCCGCTGAGCAGCGTGAAGTCATCCTCCGGCACGGCAAAGAAAGTTGCCATCTCGCCGCCCGAGGCGCGCTTGCAGTCGTTGCAATGACAATTGGCGATGAAGGACGGATCGGTGTCGAATTCGAACTTGATGGCGCCACAGGCGCATTGAGCGGTGTATTTTTTGGCCATTGATCGCCTCGAATTGGTCCAAGACAGCGGCATGGCATATTGGCCGGCCGGAGGAGCGCACGCAACAGTGGTTGCCGCGCAGCGTGTCGTCTCAGATGCAGAGGCTGAGCAGCTTGATGTGGCACTCGCTGGATTTTGGCTTCTTCGCGGGCGCGGCCTCGCGCTTCACGGCAACCAGCGGCTCCCCGTCCTTCTTGCCTTTGCCCTTGCCCTTCGGCTCGTAGTCGCCTGCGATCACCATGGCCCAATAGGTTCGCTTGCCGCTGGCATTCTTGGCGCTGGCGATGCCGACGCGGGAGGCGTTGTGCAGCAACAGGTTCTTGCGGTGTCCGGACGAGTCGATCCACTGTCCGAGCGTCTTCTCGAAATTGTCGTAGCCATAGGCGATGTTCTCGGCGGCGCGCCCCGCGCCGGCCGGTGCGACGCGGCGGTTGAACGGTCCGAGAGCGTCGTGGCTGAGGTCGTCCTTCGCCGCCATCGCGCGCGCCTGGTCCATGGCGATGCGGTCGAGGGTTGAATCGCGGACGACGCGAACTTCACCGTGCTTGAGGCGGAAGCTGGAGATCAGCTCGGCCGGGGTTTCGGCCATTGCGGGCGTCGCTGCCAACAGCAGAAGGCCGGCGATCATGCCGCCGACCACGCGATGCCTCATCGTCCCCCGAGTGCTCATGACCCCGCCACGCCTGCGTTATCCGACTGCTTCTCTATCGCCAATGTGGACGCTTCAAGGCGCATTGCTTCCGTCAGCCCGCGGGCAGGTCCGCCTCGAAATTGAAGCGGTCGCGCAGGTTCTTGCGCTGCTCCAGAATGTCCTTGAGGAAAGCGCGGTCCTGGTCGTTCTTCATCATCGGCTCGATCAGGTCGAGCTGGTTCATGGCGACCAGTTGCAGGATCTCGGTGCGCGGCTTGCCACTGGTGTCGCGCGGCAGTGCATGCACCACCTGGATGTGTTCCGGCGGTTTCGGACCCTTGGCGGCCGTGAGCTCGCTGCGGAGCTGGCCTTCGAGCGTGGCCTGATCGGCTTCGACGAAGGCATAGAGCCCGACGCCGGAACGGCGGTCGGCAAAGGCGACGATGGCGGTGTCGCGCACGGCGGGATTCTTGCGGATCAGCTCCGCCAGCACCGGCGCGTCGTTGACGAGGCGGCGCCCACCGCCCTCGCGATCGGTGAAATTGAACAGGCCGCGCGTGATCGCCCGGTAGACCTTCTTGCCGGTGGCGAGCCACAGGCTCGCGGCAAATGATTTCTTCGCCAGGATCTTGCGCTCGCGCGGCGTCAGCGCCTCGGGCGCGTAGGAGCGCTTGTGCTTGAGCAGGTGCCGGAGGTCTTCATAAGCGAGGATGCGATACAGCCGGCCGCGGCGCGCAAAGCAGGCGGCGAGCTGGAAGTCGGTCACATAGGCGCGGCCGTCGCGGCCGACCAGCCAGTTCTGCTCCTTGGCAAGATCGTTGTGGCAGATGCCGGCGCGGCGCAGCCGGCGCAGCGCCGCCTTGGCCGAGCGGAAATAGGCGAGGTCGCCATGCGGTTTTGCCAGATGCAGCGCGACGCCGTCGACGAAGCCGCGCACCAGCGCCCGGCGTCCGGCCCACAGCAGCTCGGGACCGACGTTCAGGCCCTTGGCGAGGGCGAGCGCATGCTTCTCGCGCGCGAACAGATGGCGGGCCAGCAGGAACGACCACCACGGCACCTCGTCGAGCCGGCGCAGCACGGCATCGACCTCGCCGGTGTCGGCACGAAAGCGGCCGCGCTCGACGGTCGAGAACACGTCGCGCTTGAGCAGGACGCCCTCGGTCCAGCGCGCCGAGAGCGTCGCGGCGTCGTCTTTGGGGAGGCTCATCGACAACTCACGCTGCTGCGGCGATGCGCAAATGATCGGCGATCCAGCGATCGAGATCGGCAAGCGCCAGTGCACTCATCGCCTGCTTCTTGGCCACCGTCTTCTCGTTGCCGCGCAGGCGCGTGCCGTCGGGCTTTTTCGTCGGAGCGCTTGCAAGCGGCGGGAACAGGCCGAAATTGATGTTCATCGGCTGGAACGAGCGCGTGCCGGGCTCGATGGTCTCGATATGGCCGCCGGTGATGTGTCCGAGCAGCGATCCCAGCGCCGTCGTGGCAGGCGGGCTCGCCAGCGTCTCGCCGCGGGCATCGGCTGCTGCGTAAAGGCCGGCGATCAGGCCGACGCTGGCCGACTCCACATAGCCCTCGCAGCCCGTCATCTGTCCGGCAAAGCGCAGCCGCGGTTGCGCACGCAGCCGCAGCTGGCCGTCGAGCAGCTTTGGCGAGTTGAGGAAGGTGTTGCGATGCAGGCCGCCGAGGCGAGCGAACTCGGCCTTCTCCAGCCCGGGAATGGTGCGGAAGATGCGCTGCTGTTCGCCGTATTTCAGCTTCGTCTGGAAGCCGACGATGTTGTAGAGCGTGCCGAGCTTGTTGTCCTGGCGCAGCTGCACGATCGCGTAGGCCTTCGTTGTCGGATCGTGCGGATTGGTGAGGCCGACCGGCTTCATCGGACCATGGCGCAGCGTCTCGGGGCCGCGCTCCGCCATCACCTCGATCGGCAGGCAGCCGTCGAAATAGGGCGTGTTGGTCTCCCACTCCTTGAACTCGGTCTTCTCGCCGGCGATCAGCGCGGCGACGAAGCCCTCATACTGCTCCTTGGTCATCGGGCAGTTGATGTAGTCGGCGCCGTTGCCGCCGGGGCCGACCTTGTCATAGCGAGACTGGAACCAGGCCACCGACATGTCGATGGATTCGCGGTGCACGATCGGCGCGATCGCGTCGAAGAAGGCGAGCGCGTTCTCGTCGGTCAGTTCGCGGATGGCATCGGCCAGCGGTGCGGAGGTGAGGGGCCCGGTCGCAACGATGACGTTGCCCCAGTCGGCCGGCGGAAGGCCTGCGATCTCGCCACGGGCGATCTCGATCAGGGGGTGGTCGTTCAGCGCCTTGGTGACGGCCGCCGAAAAACCGTCGCGATCGACCGCCAGCGCACCGCCGGCGGGAACCTGGTTTGCATCGGCCGCGCGCATGATCAGCGAACCGAGGCGGCGCATCTCCGCATGGAGCAGGCCGACGGCGTTGTTGGCGGCGTCGTCCGAGCGGAATGAATTGGAGCAGACGAGCTCGGCGAGCCCGTCGGTGCGGTGCGCCTCGGTCATGCGGTCCGGCCGCATCTCGTGCAGCATCACGGGCACGCCGGCTTTGGCGACCTGCCAGGCTGCCTCCGAGCCGGCAAGGCCCGCGCCGATCACATGCACAATATTGGAATGGGGTCCTGTCATGGGGCGGACAGGTAGCGCTTTTCGGCGGTCAGTGGAATCGCCGAGATCGAGTTTTCTGCCATCAGAAACGACAACGCCCGCACGAGGCGGGCGCTATCGGTTCGTCCGGTGAAGGGCTGAAGGATATCAGCCCTGATACTGACCGGCGGCAACGCGCGGGATGTCCGAGCGATCGAGGCCGATGTCGGCCAGCTCGCGATCGCTGAGCTGGGACAGCTCGGCAACATTGCGCTGATAGTCCCGGAAGGCCTGGATCATGCGGATGAGCGAGAGCAGCATTGGTAGTCTCCTGTAGTTCGATTCAGCCCTTGCCCGGGCGTCATCGTTGAAATGAATATAGGTGAGAGTGGTGCACTGCGAAAGTTCCGATGTTGCGATGCAGCTAAGCGATGGACGCATGGCATCGGTAAGGGGCGATTAACCTCTTGGCAGTCCCGCCCAAGAGCTGGGCGCCAGCCGTTGTAGATTGCAATAAATCTCCGTGAGATCACGGGTTTATGCCGACCCCTGCGGTTCCCGTGATGATCGAAATATGTTTCATTCCGGTGACCAGCAAGGCGATGCGGCAGCTTGTAAGCCCAAGTCCGCATGCGCGAATCGCATGAAGCGAGATGATGTAGAAATGAATAAATATTCATATCATTTGTGAATTACGCCGGCCTGACGGAGTCCGCCGACGCCGGGGGATGGGAGCGGCGATTCGCTAGATCCTGCCCCACTGGAGCCGCCGAACGGCTTGCGGCGAAGCCGGATATCGAGCGCCGGTCGCCCGGGAGCCGAGCGCGTTCGTCGTTGATGCGGTGTATACACGCCAAGGGTGTGTGCGCTTGATTACAAGGTTGTAATGAAAATCAGAATTTCCGCATGCGGCTCTGCGCGGCGCGCAACATCACGCAATTCTCGCGGGGAATTTATTGCGGCAAGTTGCCGCGTCGGCAGCAAAGTCGTGTCGCAGATTCCGGCAATGTCGCTGGGTCTGTCCCAAGAAGAAGAGAAGGAAAGTAACATCATGACGAAGTTACTCGGGGTTATCGCCATTGCCGCCGTCGCGTTCGCCGTCGCGCCGGCCCAGGCCGCCAAGCACGCCATGGGCGGCTGCAGCGGATCCAATCTGGAGAAGACGGAGACCGCGATCGAGAACATGGCCGACGGCGACAGCAAGTTCGTCGCGCAGAAGGAGATCGCGGCGGCGCAGGACTCACTGCTCAACGGCAAAATGGGTGCGTGCGGCGCGCATCTGAACAAGGCGATGCACGCCACCATGGGCAAGTAAACGCTTCAAGAGAGGGCCGGTCGCCGGGCGATCGGCCCTACGCTTTTATGCAGGGGATCTTAAGGGGCGCGCGCGAGCTGGGTGGCGAAATAGGCGACGGTCTTGGAATAGACCTCGCTCTTGTTCCACTGCTGTAGTACCGCGAAATTCGGGCTTCCCGGCTGCCAATCCTTGCCACGCTGCCAGCCATAACCGGCGAGGTAATTGGCGGTGGAGGCGAGCACGTCGGGCGCGTTGTGCAGGAGATCGCGCTTGCCGTTGCCGTCGAAATCGACGGCGTATTTCATCCAGGACGAGGGCATGAACTGGGTCTGGCCGAGTTCGCCCGCCCAGGCGCCCTTCATGTCGGCGGGTGCAAGATCGCCGCGCTGGACGATGCGCAGCGCATCCATCAGCTCGCCGCGGAACTGCTCGGCGCGCCGGCAGTCATAGGCCAGCGTCGCCAGCGAGCGGATGGTTGCGAACTTGCCGGTGTTGACGCCGAAATCGGTCTCCAGACCCCAGATCGCGACCAGCACCTCTCCTGGCACGCCGTAGGTCTGCTCGATGCGGGACAGCACCGAGCCGTACTGCTTCATCATGTTGGAACCGCGCGTCATGCGCGGCGGCACCATGCGGCCGGAAAACTCCTCGAAGGTCTGGGTGAAGACCTTTTGCGAGCGGTCGCGGTTGAGCACGCTCTGATCGAGCGTCACGCCGGCGAGCCCGGCGGCAATGGCCTGCTGTGAGATGCCTTTGGCCGCGGCGTCGGTCTTGAAGTCAGCAAGCCATGCGTCGAAATTGCCCGAGCCGCAGGCAACGGCGGCGAGCGCTGGCTGGGCGGAGAGGATTGACGTGGTGAGGGCTAAGGCTGCGAGAGCGAGACGAGAAATCGTCGGGGTCATCAGATGAAATGGATTCCGTGAAGTGATCTGACCGGCGAGGTGCAATCTCGGTCGGAACCGCGGCCAAAGCAAGGCGCATGACGGGGGCCGGTCCCGCCCGGAGCCGGGCAGGACCGGATGTCACGAGATCGTTAGGCGTCTGTCCGATTCCGCCACGGGAAGAGGTTGGCGGGGAAGTCGGCGGCGGGCTTGCGCGGACGATGCGGCGGAGGCGGCACAGGCCGGGCACCAGGATCGGACACGATCACCTTGCGGTAGAGATGCCAGGTGGCATGGCCCAGCAGGGGGATCACCACGGCGAGCCCCAGGAACGCCGGGATCGTGCCGAGCGCCAACAACACCGCCACGATCAGGCCCCAGGCCGCCATCGGCACCGGGTTTTTTGCGACAACGCGCAGCGAGGTGACCATGGCATCGAACGCGCCGGCATGGCGGTCGAGCATCAGGGGGAACGACACGGCGCTGATGCAGAGCGCCGCGAGCGCGAACACGAATCCGGTGCCGCAGCCGACCACGATCAGCCACCAGCCCTGCCGGGTCGTCAGCACGCGCGTAATGAAGTCCGAGATCCCGGTCACGCCCTCATAGCCGAAGGCTGCGACATAAATCGCCTGTGCGGTTGCAACCCAGGTCACGAACAGGGCGAGCAGCAATGTGCCAAGACCGAGCATGGCCCCGAACGAAGGCGAGCGCAGCACCTCCATGGCATCCCAGGCGCTGGCCTCTTCATGGCGTTCGCGCCGGCTCGAGAGCTCGTAGAGACCCAAGGCAGCGAACGGCCCGATCAACGCGAAGCCCGCAGCCAGCGGAAACAACAGCGGCAGCACCGAATAGCCCATCACCACGCGGGCGAGCACGAGGCCCAGCACCGGGTAGATCACGCAGAGAATAATGGCGTGGCTCGGAACCGCCTTGAAATCCTCCCAGCCGCGCCTCAGCGCGTCATGCAGGTCGGACAGTTGGATCGTCCGGATGATTGGTCCCGCCGCATCAGCGGGCGGGGCCATTGTGGGGACATTGCCCTGGTAAAGTGTGGCCATGGTCGCTAGCTCCCTTGCCATGCGGCCGCATCCGGCGCCGGCAAACGGCGCAAGCGGCCGCTTTTCTTGGATGATCGCGATCCCAACCAAGCGCGAATTCCGGAAGGCATCGCGAGCTGAACAGAAACCGTACTCCCAATTCCGAGTCCTGTCCCTCACGCTTGGGTGAGATTCGATGCCGCACCGCAACCTCGACGATGTCATCGGCCGTCATTTCGCCGCAGATAAGCTGATGCTGGTTGTCGGTTCGCATGATCCGCGGGCGCAACGCAGAAACTTCGTCTATAAGTGCCACTCAAGGCCCTTCCAACGGATCCTTTTCGGGGAGAAGACATGAGCATTTTCGGGAAAATCATGAGCGCGATCTTCGGTAGCCAACCGGCTTCCGCCGCGCCTGCCGGTGGCGCAGCGCCGGCCGGTGCCCCCGCAGGGGCCGCGCCGGGCGCATCGGCGCCGGCAGCCGCGCCCATGGCGTCCGTCGACGTCGCCGCCATCGTCGACAAGGCGGTCGCCGCGCACAAGGGCGAGAAGCTGGAATGGCGCACCTCGATCGTCGATCTCATGAAGGCGCTCGACATCGACTCGAGCCTCGCCGCGCGCAAGGATCTCGCCCGGGAGCTCGGCTACAGCGGCGACACCAACGATTCCGCGAGCATGAACGTCTGGCTGCACAAGCAGGTGATGTCCAAGCTCGCTGCCAATGGCGGCAAGCTGCCGCCTGAGATCAAGCACTGACCGATCGCTCGGACGCAGCCAAGGGCCCGCGAGATCGCGGGCCCATTTGCGTTCAGGCAACGAGGTCCGCGTCCTCCGGATGCTTGTCGAGATAGTCGACGACGAAGCCGCAGCCGGCGATCACCTTGCTGCCGTCGCGGCGGATCAGATCCAGCGCGCCCTTGACCAGCTCGGAGGCGATGCCGCGGCCGCGCAGCGCGCGCGGCGTCTCGGTATGGGTGATGATCACCGCCGACGGCGTCAGCCGGTAATTGGCGAAGGCGATGTCACTGCCGACATCGAGCTCGAAGCGGCTCCTGTCTTTGTTGTCGCGTACCGATGCCGCCATGCGTAATCCTTCCGAAGCGATGTCTGCGCTCTGATCTAGGCGCCTGAACCCGCCCTTGCCAAGGTGCGACCAAGGGAGGTTGCCGCAGGGGAGATACCCGGAAAATGCGCGTCCCGCTCAGCATCATGGCGTTGCTCGCTGCGCTCGCCTCGACGGCGCCAGCGCCGGCGTCGGCCGAAGGCGGTCCGGCCTGGGACGCCTGCGTCGGATTGACGAGCACGCCGGAC
Organism: Bradyrhizobium sp. USDA 3311; assembly: GCF_054062495.1. Lineage (NCBI taxonomy): Bacteria > Pseudomonadati > Pseudomonadota > Alphaproteobacteria > Hyphomicrobiales > Nitrobacteraceae > Bradyrhizobium > Bradyrhizobium sp. USDA 3311. The sequence continues at coordinate 5,792,651 of NZ_JBSSFI010000001.1, forward strand.
GAACGGGTCGCGGCCTGCTCGAGCGTCATTGACACGAAGAGCGAGACCGGCCGCAGGCTCGCCGGCGCCTATTGCAACCGCGGCCATGGCCTCACCGAGAAACGCGAGCTCGATGCCGCGCTGTCCGATCTCGACGAGGCGGTCAGGCTCGATCCGGCCTACGCCTGCGCCTACAACAACCGCGGCCGCGTCTACAGCTTCAAGCGCGACTATGATCGCGCCATCGCCGATTACGACGAGGCTATCAAGCTCGATCCGTCGCGGGCGCTCGCCTACAGCAATCGCGGCGAGTCGCGCTTCAACAAGGGCGACCTCGACGGTGCCATTGCGGATTTTGACGCGGCGATCAAGCGCGATCCCAACTATGCCACCGCCTACGCCAATCGGGGCTTCGTCTACGCCCGCAAGCACGACACGGCGCATGCGCTCGCCGACTACACCATGCGGATCAAGCTTGCGCCCGATCTGCTCGCCTATATCGACCGCGGCAACGTGTATCGCGACAACGAGCAGCTCGACCGCGCCGCCGCCGACTATGGCGAGGCGATCCGCATCGCTCCGACAGATGCGCGCGGCTGGCGCAATCGCGGCATGATCCGTCTCTTCCAGGGCGACAACAAGGGCGGCCTCGCCGACTACGACAAGGCGCTGCAATACGATCCGTCCGACGTGTTCTCATGGAACAACCGCGGGCAGGCCCGCTTGCGGCTCGGCGACAAGCAGGGCGCGATTGCAGATTTCCGGAAGGCGCTGGAGTTGCGGCCCGGACTGCCCGTCGCGCATGATGCACTGCGAAAGCTTGGGGCGCTGTAGCCGGTGTGAATTCTTGACCCGTTGGACGTCACGTGGCGACCGCAAAAAATCCTCAGTGTCGCTCTTGCAAGTTCCACCGCGGTTCCCACGTCCTTGAGAGGACATACGCCCGAATGCGGCCGGCACGGTCGCTAGACATTCGGAGTGTCGTGATCGCCAGCCGCAGACGTATGCCTCTTTTGCAGGAGGTTACGATGTCGGACTTTGGTTTCTTGAATACTCATCGAACATGGGAAGACTGGTGCGGGATGCTGCTCGGTGCGCTGATCGCTGCGTCGCCGTGGTTCCCAATCCAGGATAGCTCGGGGATTGCCGGACACGACACGATGGTCCTGAACACGGTCGCAGTCGGCCTCGTCGTATTTGGCCTCAGCCAGCTCGAATATGTCGCCTTGCAGCGCTGGCAGGAGGTGGCGACCATCCTGGTCGGGCTGTGGCTCATTGTCTCGCCCCTGGTGCTTGGCTATTCCGGCGAAGGTTTTCTCCGGATCTACCACACCAGTCTGGGCGCAGTGGCGGTGATCCTCGGCGTACTCCAGTTGTGGCAGGACTGGGACATGAGTGACCAGGATTTGCTGAAGCATGGGCAATAGGCTGCGGATTTCGGCAGGCCCGCCGCGCGATCGGTGGGCCTGCGCTCGCTCATCTCTTCACCAGATCCGCATAGTCCGGGTGCTTCTCGATCCACGCCTTCACGAACGGGCATTGCGGGATCAGCTTCAAGCCGGCGGCGCGGACCTGATCGAGCGCGCCTTGCACTAGTTTCGAGCCGACGCCCTTGCCGCCCAGCTCCTTCGGTACGTCCGTGTGCTCGAACGTGATGACGTTGCCGTCGAGCTTGTAATGTTCGGTCGCAAGATATCCCTCCACCTCCAGCTCGAAACGGTGATGGGCCTTGTTGTCGATGACGTCGCTCATGTCGTCTCCGGTCAGCTCTTCAGCGAGTCTGTCAGCATCTTGCGGATCGACCAGGCTTCGCCGTCGGAGGAGCCCTTGATGTCGTCGATCCGCCAGCTCCCAACCTCGCGCACGAAGTCGTAACGCACGATCAGGTCGGCGGGTTTGCGGTCGTTGCGGTGTCCGGTGATGGTCACCGCAAGTATCGCCTTGTCGGCCTCCATCTTCTCGGCGTCAACCTTGAACGACTTCACGTCAGGTTCCTGCGAGTTGGTGACGGGATCGAAATCGACCGGTCCGACGTCGCCCTTGCGCGTATGCGCATCGGCCTTGGCCCACAGCGCGACCAGGGCCTTGGAGAGATATTTGGCCTTGGCCGCCTTGTTCTCGATGACGAAGGCACCGCCGCCATCGCCCTTGCCCTTGGCGGCGCGGGTGTAGATCGCAGTCAGAATAGCGAGCGGTTCACTGGTTGCGGGAGCCTGGGCGAGGGCGGGGCCGACGCCGGCGAGGAGGACAGTAGCGATGAGGCTGCGACGGGTGAGCATGGAGTGTCCTGGTTGGGGTGCGCACGTCAGCAGAGCTTGATTGCGCCCGGCAGGTTCAAACGCGAAGGCCGATCAGAGTGGCTCTGATCGGCCTCGGCCATGCGTGCACGGGGTCGGCGGACCCCGGGGCGTCTTGATCAGTATTTGGCGACGACGGGGCCGGCCGAGAAATGATAGTTGACGCCGACCCGGGCGATCTGCTCGCGGAACGGGGTCGATGTCGTGAACACGATGGCCGGAACGGTGGAGGAGGCGACGTTCAGCGTCCGCCGGCCAAGGTCGACGTAGAGGTACTCGGCCTTGAAGCTCCAGTTCGGCGCGAACATCACTTCGGTGCCGGCGCCGGCGGTCCAGCCGGTGCTCGTCCCCGAGGAGGCGCCGCTGGCGCAGATGGTCGCGCCCACGATGCATCCGCCGGTCACGTCGGTGGTGCTGAACGAGGATTTGGTGCGGCCATAGGCGAAGCCGCCGGTGCCGTAGAGCAGCCATTGCGGCGCTACCAGCACGCCGACCCGGCCACGCACGGTGCCGAACCAGTCGATGCCCTTGCTGACCGTCGTCGAGGTGGCATCGAAGCCGACCGGTGCGAGCGCCTGGGTGGTCGTGCCCTTGACGTCCGCGCCCTGGAAGTCGGCCTCGACGCCGACCAGCCATTGCGGGGCGACCTGCCAATTGTAGCCGGCCTGGACGCCGCCGATCACGCCTTTCGCCGACGGCGACAGCGCGGTCGGAAATGAACCGGCCGCAACCAGCGCGGCGAGCGGGGCCGCCAGTGCCGGATCGGTCGACAGGACGGAAATACCCGTGGAGCCCGTGCTCCAATCGTAGCCGACATTGCCGCCGACATAGAAGCCATTCCAGGTCTGAACCGGGGCGATCGCCTTCACCGGCATTTTATAGGTCGGGGCAAGATCCGCGGCATGTGCCGTCCCCCAAGCCGCCCCGACAGCCACGATGCCCGCAAGCACAAGTTTCTCGAAATTTTTCATTGGCCCAATTCCCCGATTCCGACGTGGTTTTACGCTACATGGCGGCTGAACGCTGTGACCAATTGGCAACTTCGGGTCGGGATCGGAGCGCCTTCGGGCTGGATCGCACTCAAACCAGATGGAAATTGGCCGAGGTCAGGCTTGCCAACGCGGTGTTGGTGATGGTGACCACGTGAGTAGCGTCGAGCGTGAGCACAGTGTCCGCCCCAACCTGATGCAGGTCCGCGAAGACGTTGGCGAGACTTCCGAACTGCGATGCCTGCAGCTGAATGTCGTCCAGGGCCGTATGGAAGTTGTTGATGGTGTTGTGACCGAAATCGCCGGCGAACACGAACGTATCCCGGCCGTAATTGCCGGCAATCAGCGTGTCGCCGGGGCCGCCGATCAGGATCTCGTGGGCGTTGAAGGTCGAGGCGGCCGTGATGGTGGCGCCGCCGGCGCTGCCGTCGAGGACGGTATTGCCATAACCGGTGGTGGCGGATCCGCCGGCGGGAACGAACACGAAGTTCTGGTTGCCGCCGATCACCTGGACGGTCAGCGTCGATGTCGAGGGCGCCGCATGGCCGTTGCTCGCGGTGTAGGTGAAGTTGTCGTAGGCGACGCCGGTGACGCCGCCGCTGGCAGCGTAGGAATAGCTGCCGTCGGCATGCACCGTGAGGCTGCCATAGGCGCCTGCGATGCTGTGATCGACGGCGCCGGCGAGCCCGTTGACGGCGTTGACCACGACGTGATCGGCGGGGTTGGTGTCGGTGTCGTTGGCGAGCAGGCCGTGCGCGGCATCGGCGGTGACGGTCTGGCCGGCGACGACACGGTTGCTGTCTGCGTGCGCCGTGACGAGTGAATCGATCACGGCAAGTCCGGTGAATGTCGTGGCGATATTGCCGAGATTGGCGGCGTTGCCGGCGAAGTCGCCGATCGCTCCGCCGTGCAGATCTATGCCCGTGACCGCCAGCGCAGATGTGAGCGTGTCGCCGGCTCCCACCGTGTAGTTGAACACGAGCTTGCTGGAATCATGCAAGGCCGCGGTCGCAGCCGCATCGAAGGTGGCGATGCCGTTATCGTTGAGCGAGAGGGTGGGCGCACCGCCCGACAAGGTCACGGCTTCGGCGAGGGCGACCGTGATCGTGACAGACTGGCCGGCTCCGACCGCGCCGCTCGCGGGCGATGCGCTGACGGCGACGATATCCGGCGCGTGCGTGTCGATCTGCAAGATCCCGGCGGGGTTGACGGTGCCGCCCGGCAAGGTGAGATCGTTTCCGGCGAGGTCGCGGATGGTCCCTGCATTGAGCAGGATCTGGTTGACCGAAAGATCGCTCGTGTTCTCACCCGCAGCCACGAGATAGCTGAAGGTCAGCGCGCTGCTGCCGCTGCCGCCCGCATAGGTCGCGACGCCGCCATCGTTGAGCTGCATGGTCGGCGTGCCGCCGGTCAGATCGACGTTGACCGCTTCGCTGAGATTGAGCGTCAGGATGACGCTATGGCCGGCGTTGAGATCGCCGCTGCCTGCGACGATGCCCGCGCCCGAGGTCGCGATCGACATCACCGTCGGCGCGATCGAATCCACCCGAACGCCGGCGGTCGAGCCGACATTGTTCACCGTGAGCACGGCGGCGTTGCCGACCGCGTCCTTGATCGTGCCGCCATTGAGAACGATCGCACTGCCGAGCGCGACGCCATTGGCATCGCTCTCGCCGGCAGCCACTGTGTAGCGGAAGGTCAGCGAGGAGGCGCTGCCTTGGCCGACATATTGGGCTTCGACGAGGCCACCGGTGTCGAGCATGATCGCGACTTCCGGGGTGCCCGTCACCGACACCGCCTCGCTGAAATTGACCGTGAAGTCGAGATTCTGACCGGCGACGTAGGTACCGTTCGCGGGCACGCTCACCGACGTCACGGCCGGGGCCGTATGCTGAACGGTGTAGACGTCGCCGCCGGTGAATCCGTTCGCCACGGCGTTGCCGGCGGCATCGGCAATGCCGGTGCCTGAAGCGTTCAGGTCGAGGCGCAGCGTGCCGTCGCCGGTCACGCCGTTGACGGTCACGGTATAGACGTTGCCGCTGACGGGCGTCACGACGATGCCGGTGTCGGTGACACTGCCGGTGCGGGTCGCCGTGAAGTCGCTCGCATCGACGCCGGTGACGTCTTCCGAGAACGTCACCGTGAACTGATCGCTTCCGGCATTGTTCGGGTTCGAGCCGTTCGCGACGATCGACGAAACGCTCGGAGCGGTATGTCGAATGGTGTAGACGTCGCCGCTCGAGAAGCCCGCGCTGGCGCCATTGCCGGCAGTGTCGGTGACGCCGCTCGAGCCGCTCTTGAAATCGAGGCGCACGGTGCCGTCGCCGGTGACGCCGCCGACAGTCACCGTGTAGGTCTTCCCGTCGGCGGAGGTGATCTGGCTGATGCCGGTGGTGGAGAGGGCGATACCACCCGGTGTGTTGGTCGTGGTCAGGGTGAAATCGGTGGCGGTCAGGCCGCTGACGCTCTCCGAGAAGGTCACCGTGAACTGTTCGGTGCCGGCGTTGTTCGGGCTGGCGCCCGACGCGGCAATCGACGTCACGGCCGGAGCGGTGTGATCGATCGTGTAGGTCTGTCCGGTGAAGCCGGCAAATATGGCATTGCCGGCGCGATCGGCGATGCCGGTGCCGGACGCGTTGAGCTTGAGGCCGAGCGTGCCATCGCCCGTGACGCCGGTGACCGTCACCGTATAGACGCTGCCGCTGAAGGGCAGCACGACCATCCCGCCATATGAGACGGAACCGCCGGTGACGATAGTGAAGTCACTCGCGTCGACCGCGCTCACGATTTCGGAGAAGGTGACGGTGAAGGTATCGCTGGTCGCGTTGCTCGGATTGCTGCCGGCGGTATTGATCGACGAGACCACAGGTGCGGCGGTGTCGATCGTCAGGTGCAGGTCGGTGGCTGTGCCGGCCAGCACGGCATCGTTGCCCGAGCCGTCCTTGATGGTGCCGCCGTTCAGGAGAAGGTTCTGCACCTGCAGATCACTGCTGCTGTCGCCGGCCTGCACCGTGTAGCTGAACGTCAGCGCGGTGCCGCCGCTGCCGCCTTGATAGGTCGCGATCACATTGTCGCTGAGCTGGAGCTCTGGCGCGCCGGTGACATTCACCGGGTCGGTGAAGGCCACCGTAATGGTGACGACCTTGCCGGCATTGAGATCGGTCGCATTGCCCGTAGTCGCCGCCGTGACCGAGCTGACGAGCGGAACGTGGAGCAGATTGACCGTGCTGGTCGCGGTGTTGCTGGTCCCGTTGCTGGAGGAGCCGTCGGTCACGGTCCATTCGATGGTCCGGGAGCCGGGCGCGGTCGATCCGGGGGCGCTGAACGCGATCGATTCCAGCACGGTCTGGTAATGATCGAGCGTGTCGGTGCCGCTCAGCGTGAGCAGGCCGGTAGCGGCGTTGTAACTGCCGGTGATGTTGTTCTGGCTGATGAAGCTCAACGCATCGCCGCTGACGAAGCCGCTGGCAATCTTGATGGTCGCGCCGGTCAGATTGCCGCCACTGTCGGGGTCGGCGACGATCAACGTGCTGTCGAGCAGGGCTGCCGCACTGCCGACCGGATAGTTCAGGCTGGCACCTGCGGTGACGGTCGGCGCGGTATGGACGATGCCGAGCACGCTCGCCGTCAGAGGCACCTCGCTCGAGATGAGCGTTGTGGAGGCGGTGCCGTATTGCTCGCCGAGCTCGACCTGATTGCCCTGGGAGTTCGTGCCCACGCTCGCGACGGCGCGACCGGTCAGGTCCGGGAGGGCGAAGGTGGACTGGCCGTCGCCGCCATAGGTCGTTCCGATGAGCGCAAACAGGACCTGGTTCTGTGAGATCGACAGTAGCTGGCCCTGGCACTCGGCCCAGCCGTGCGCCAGCATATAGTCGAGGTCCGTGCCGTTTCCGGCGTAGGAAATGATCTCGCCGACCCATGGAGCGGAGTCCGAGTACGAGCCGCTCTGGGAGGGAAATATTCCTTCGAGAGAGATCAGATAGTGCAGAGCGATGGAAGGCTGGTAGTTGCTGAAGTCGGCTGAAGCCCCGACTGGATGGGGCAGGTTCGACGTCGAGAGCGTGGTCGTGTCCTGGCCGATGACCGTGCCAAGTTGGAAATCGCCGATCGAGTTCGTTCCGACCCCGATGATGGTGCGGCCGGTGAGGTCCGGCAGCGCGAACGTCGTGACACCATCGCCGCCATACGTCGTGCCGATGGCGTTATAGAGGTTCGGATAGTCGGCGATGTTCAGCACCTGGCCAGCCGCCAGCAGATATCCTGTCGGCGCAAAATTGCTGAGAAACGGGACAATTTCGCCGGCTACGTCGAGCCAGTTCGAGGCTGAGCTCGCGCCCGGTCCGCCGGTGTTGATGAGATAGTTGATGGTCAGCGAAGGCTGGTCGTTGGTGAAAGCCTGCCCCGCGCCGAAGCCCGAGGGCAAATTCTGGGTCCCCAGCGTGACCGTGTCCGTGCCGTAGTTGGCTCCGAGCGAAAAATTCGCGCTGTTCTCGGAGCCGACCGTGAGCTTGGCCTGGAGGTTGGGTAGCTCGAAGGTCGTCTGTCCGTTGCCGCCATAGGTCGTGCCGAACAGCGAGAACAGGGCGGTGTTCTGGGCGATCGACAGCAGCTGCCCGCTGGCAAGCGCCGTGTGGCTGGGAGCAAGGCTTCCGGCGAAGGTCCTGATGGACCCGAGATCGATGGTGCCGGGATCGGACGTGCCGTCTCCATGCGAGGGATAGGTGCCTTGAAGCGGGATCAGCTGGGTCAGCCCGAGTGAGGGCTGATCGTTGTCGATCGGGGATGCCGTGATGTTCGTGTTCGTCCCGTCCGACACCTGCCAGGTAATATCGCGAACCTGGTGCGTGCCGCCGTCGGTCGGATCGCCGTTCCCCGAAAAACTGTAGGTGATCGAGCGCAGCGCATCCTGATAGTCGGCGACCGTATCGCTCCCGCTCAGGGTGAGGATGCCGTGCGCGGCGTCGTAGCTGCCGTGAATGTTGTTCTGGTCCGTGAAGTTCAGCGTGTCGCCTGCGACGAAGCCGACGAGACTCACCACGGCCGATGAGAGTGTTGAGGAGGCGCTGTCCGTTACGATCAGGTTCGGTGCGATGGACACGGCGGCGCCACCGCCGTGGAACGTCGCTGACGTGCCGGGGGTCAGGCCGATGATGCCGAGCGTCGTGCTGAAATTTGCAAGCGCCTGCTCCGCGAAGGGCGCGCTAACGGCAGCCGCTGCCGGGGTGGTCGAGACGTCGAGCGTCCAGCTTGCGGGATCGGCATTGCCGATCACATGCGTCGCCGCGTCGACGGTGACGCCGCCGGCATAGGCGGAGAGGTCGGAGATGAACTGGCTTCCGGTCGCGCCCGCGGCCGTGTCGCAGGCATAGAGGGCGAGAGCTCCGTCGGATGCGAGCGAGGCGCCGATCGCGGAGAGTGCGGCGGCATCGTTCGCGAGGTCCGCGTCGTGGATGACGGATGAGCCGATCTCAATCTCGCCCGGAGCGCCGTGACCGACGATCGAGATCGACGCGAGCCCGGTCAGGCCGTTGTTCTTGAGGATGGTTGCGATCTGGGCGAAGCCGTCGCTGGCGCCGTTGAGGACAAAGGCCTGTTCGTCCGGGGCCAGCCCGTCCAGCAAGGCATCGATGTCGGAAACGCGGGAATCAATGAAAACAACTCTTCCCATACTCACCACATTCCACGCCGAAACGGCGCATATCCACCCGGGAGCCAGCCGCCGGGCCAGCCAAACAAATGCATTAAGCAGCGATTAACTAGCGTGAAGCTTGCGCCGGAACAAGCCTGCGCGCGGCACATGCAACCGGAGCGCGACCGCCGTCCTGCGAGGCAAATGTCGCGTTTTTCCGCGTTTTTTGGCGATAGTTGTTTGAAAACGAGACATCGCGCAGGGTGCAGCGCTTCGCCGTTCATCAATGGCGGTTGATCTTCGCGCATGATCGCGCCGACCGGCGCCGGTACGCGTGACCAGCCCGCTGCGCACTGGCCCCGGTGCGGCGGCTTCCCGGCGGCTTCAAACCGATGTCTGTCAGTCCGCGGCCTTGGCCACGCGCGTATCTTCGCTCGGCTGTTGGCGGACGCAGCCCTGGCAGATGACGAGGGCGCGGTTGACCCTGGCGTCCTGCTCGGCCTCGATACCGTCCTGCGCCTGCCACCATTCCTTCGAATAGGGCTGAAGTCCGGCTTGCGAACTGTTGCGCTCGGATACCGCGGCGGATCGCGTTGTTCGCGATGGCCCCGAGGCGGGGCGCTGCTGATTGGGATCTTCGCCCGCACCGTCCCAGGCAAAGCGGGCAGGCCTGAAGGCCGGATCGGAAGCGAGATGCGCCTGCGGCGCGACGGCACATCCGGCAAGCGCCAGCGACAACAGGAGGAAGGCGGGCGCTTTGACCATGATGCGGCACTCTGTACGCGAGAACTGGCTGAGGTTGCGCCGATCATGTTTAAAAATCCCTGAACGACTGCGGCATCGCCGACGACCAATGCGCATGCGCTGTTTCATCCTCCTGCTCGCTCTGCTCGTCACCGCTGCGCGCGCCGACGACGCAAGACCATTCAACCCGGCCGACTATCCAGCCGGTGTGCAGAAGGCGCTGCGCTACGCCAACGAGGAGTGCGACAGCCAGGACGGTGGCGCGGTAACCTTTGCGCCGGACACGGTGCGCCGGATCGACCTGACCGGTGACGGCCGCGACGACTACATAGTCGATTTCCGCGACACAAAATGCGGGGAGCGCGAGACCACTTATTGCGGAACCGGCGGCTGCGTCATGAACATCCTGGTGACGCTGCCGGATGGCAGCGTGCGCCCCGTGTTCGACGGCTATGTCCGCAGCTACAAGATCGTGACGTCGCCGGTGAAGCGCGGCGCCGCGTGCACCATCCGGTTCGATCTGCATGGCAGCTATTGCGGCGGTTTTGGCGCGCAGGCCTGCGTCAAGGAGAAGACGATCACGGCGACGCCGTTCGCGTTCAAGCAGCCGTAGAGCAGGTGCGCGGCCGGCGGCCTTGCGGGGGTGCGGGCGTTGGCGATAAATGGGCAGCAAGGAGCGGGCGGCTTGCGCGCCGTCCGCAGTCGAAGAGGAAGCCCCATGCAGCCCCTGCGCATGTCCCGCCGCGTCATGAATCTCGCTCACATGCTGACCCAGAATGCGCGGCGGCATGGATCGCGTCCCGGTTTCGTCTGGGGGGACAGGTCCTGGACCTGGCGCGAGATCGACGCCCAGGTCTCGGCACTGGCGGCGGCGCTCGCCGCGCGCGGCATCGCGAAGGGCGACCGCATCCTCGTCCATTCCAAGAATGGCGACGAGATGTTCTTCTCGATGTTCGCGGCGTTCAGGCTCGGTGCGGTCTGGGTGCCCACCAATTTCCGCCTGATGCCGGACGAGGTCTCCTACCTCGCCCAGGCCTCCGGCGCGAAGGCGTTTCTGTGCCACGTCGATTTTCCCGAGCACGCGGCGGCCGTGAGCGGCGGTGCGCTCGCGTTCACCTGGAGCATTGACGGCAAGGGCGCGTTCGGCGAGGCGTCGGTTGCAGATGCCATCGCATCGCATGCGGGGCACGCGGTCGAGAACGTCGCTGTCGAGCACGACGATCCCTGCTGGTTCTTCTTTACCTCCGGCACCACGGGCCGCTCCAAGGCCGCGGTGCTGACCCACGGCCAGATGGGCTTTGTCGTCACCAACCATCTCGCCGACCTGACGCCTGGCGTCACCGAGGACGACGCCTCGCTGGTGGTGGCGCCGCTCTCGCATGGCGCCGGCGTGCATCAGCTGGTGCAGACCGCGCGAGGTGTACGCACCGTGCTGCTGCCGACCGAGAAATTCGACATCGACGAGGCGTTCCGCCTGATCGAAAAGCATCGGGTCAGCAATCTCTTCACCGTGCCAACCATTCTGAAGATGATGGTCGAGCATCCCGCCGCCGACAAATACGATCACTCCTCTCTGCGCCACGTGATCTACGCCGGCGCGCCGATGTATCGCGAGGACCAGAAGGCCGCGCTGAAGAAGCTCGGCAAGGTCATCGTGCAGTATTTTGGATTGGGCGAGGTCACCGGCAACATCACCGTGCTGCCGGCGGCGCTGCACGACCCCGAGGACGGCCCGCATGCGAAGATCGGCACTTGCGGCTTCGAGCGCACCGGTATGCAGGTGTCGATCCAGGACGACGAGGGCCGCGAGCTCGGGTCGAACCAGAGCGGCGAGATCTGCGTGATCGGTCCTGCGGTGCTCGCCGGCTATTACGACAACCCCGAGGCCAATGCGAAGGCGTTCCGCAACGGCTGGTTCCGCACCGGCGATCTCGGCCACATGGACGAGGAGGGGTTCGTCTACATCACCGGCCGTGCTTCCGACATGTACATCTCCGGCGGCTCCAACATCTATCCGCGCGAGATCGAGGAGAAGATATTGACGCATCCCGCGGTCGGCGAGGTTGCCGTGCTCGGCGTGCCCGATGCGACCTGGGGCGAGGTCGGCGTGGCCGTCTGTGTTGCGCGCGAGGGTGCGACGGCCGTGACTGAAGCGGAGATGGCGGCGTTCCTGTCGCCAAAAGTGCCGCGCTACAAGATGCCGAAGCGGTTCTTCTTCTGGGAGGCGCTGCCGAAGTCCGGCTATGGCAAGGTGCCGAAGCGCATGGTGCGTGACGAGCTCGAGGCGCGCGGATTGCTCGACCTCGACAAGACGAAAACAGGCTGAGCGAGGGTCATGCGCAGCATCAAGCAGCTGGGCGCACCTGGCGCAGAACGCATCCAATGGGTGGAGGCGAGGGGACGCGCTTTCACGTTCATGCTTGAGGCAGGCGTGCCGCTGCTGGAAGCCGCACGCCGCGGCTTTGCGGCGGAAGGTTTTGCCGGCGGCGTGCTGAACTTCGGCCGCGGCACGCTCGGGCCGTTTGCCTATGTGATGCCGGCGCTGTCGAAGACCGGCGAGAACGCCGCGTTCTACAGCGAGACGTTCCGGCCCGAGGGCGTGACGCGCACGAAGCTCGGCCGCATGACGCTCGGCACGCGGGACGGCGCGCCGTTCTTTCATTGCCATGGGTTGTGGACCGAGGCAGACGGCAAGGCAAGCGGTGGCCACATGCTGCCGGACGAGACGATCGTGACTGAGCCGTTCGAGGTCGAGGCCTTCGGCCTCGACGGCGCGATGTTCACGGCCGAGCCCGATCCCGAGACCAATTTCAAGCTGTTCGGACCGGTTGCGGCTGCGAGCACTGGTGCGCGCACGACCAGCCGCGCCTTCGCGCTGCGGCTGCGCCCCAACCAGGACTTCGCTTTCTGCCTCGAAGGCTTTTGCCGCGAGCACGGCATTGCGCGCGCGAAGATTCATGGCGGCGTCGGCTCGACCATCGGCGCCCGCTTCACCCATGGCGGCGTGACCGAGCCGTTTGCGACGGAGCTTGCGGTGACTGCGGGGGCGATCGCACCGGGCCCTTCGGGTGCACTCGAAGCGGCGCTCGATGTCGCGCTGATCGACTACACCGGCGGCATCGCGGAGGGGCGTCTGATCCGTGGCGACAATCCCGTGCTGATGACCATGGAATTGGTGCTCGAGGTGTTGAGCTAATCTCGGCGAGCGATCGTCAGTGAGAACGTAGCTTGGCAATGGCCAAGTACGTAGAGTCACTTAGCCCCGAGCCGGATCCCTGAAAGAGATTGAGCAAGGGGGATTGTCCCTGACCGATGCTCTGGCCGTTTTTGACGTCATACATGGCGGAGAAACGGCCCAGCAGCTTTTCGACCTTCGCGGGATCGGAAAGATCTTTGATCTTCATGAATTTGTCCACGAACTTGGCCTGCTGGTCGATTGGCATCGCCGCCATCGAGTCGGGCAAATTGAAGGTGGTCCTGAACACCTCCGAAAGAGCCTTGTCGGCAAGGATGTCGTATGCGGACGTGATCTCCCCCGCCTTTCGCTGGAAATAGAGCGCCAGGCGCACGCCGGGATTCGTATCCCCCTGCTGCTGCTCGAGGCTTTGCTGGAGATAGTTCGCCTGTGTTTCCCGCAGCTGGACTTGCTTCTGAGGACCAACCATCGCAAGGCGCGCGACATTGCCCTTGCTGTCGAAATTGAACGACGCCGCGATCTCGGCAAAGCGATGATCGCTCTCGGTGTTCGCGAAGCTCTTTGGATTGTTCAGATCTGACGCGAATATCTTCTTTAGATATTCGGTGCCGACCTTCTTGGGGTCCAGGCCCTTGGCGACGAGAATGAAATCGACCATCTTCCGGTTCGCAAGCAGCTCAGAAACGCTGTCGATGCCTGCGATGGCCTCCTGATAGGACGTCGCGTCTTTCTGGGCCTGTTCCCGAACCGCTTTCTGCTGCTCAGGGCTTGCCTGTTTCAGCACTGCAATGACGTAGTCCTTCGCGGTCTGGAGGATTTTTGCCGAGTCCTGAGCCACCAAGGGGGTCGTCAGATTGCCTTTTGCGTCGAAGTTGAAGGCGCGCGCGAGCTCGACGTATCGGTTGTCCTTGAGCGTATAGACGAAGCTCTTGGGATCGCTGAGATCGCTTTCGAGGGCCGCCTTGACGGTGGCCTGCGAGACCTCTGCAGGATCGAGGCCGACGGCGCCCAGCGCAAAATCATACACGGCTGCAGTCGATACGAACGCCTGGACTGAATCGATCTTGCCGATCGCGTTTCTGAATTGAACGGTTGCGAAGGCCTCATTCAGGGGACTTGCCGCCGCATAGACGTCGGACTTGCTGTCGTCGAACCGCTTTGTCGTGAGCGTGACGTTTGCAGCAGTCTGCGCGGGCACACCCGACGGCAGCGACCCGTCAGCCGAAAACTCGAACGCGCCGGCCAGGTCTACAAAGCCACCTATCGTCGCGATCTGGTCGTTGAGGCTGGAAATGCTCTTCGTGTACGACTCCAGGTGATATTTTTCGACCAGGATCTGGACGTTCAACTGAGCCACGTCGGCGCCCGGTTGCGAGAGTTGGGCCGTGTAGTCGGCGATCTTCGTATTGGTGGCGCTCACGTCCGATTTGGCTTGAGCGAGCTGGGCGTTGAGGCCGGTCAACTGAGACGCGAAGGCGGTGTTGACGTAGCTGTTCGGATCGGATGGGTCGCTGCGCAGGACCTGGCTTATCGTGTCGGGCGGCCACTTGCTTTGATCGATCCCGAATGCCGAATAGACATAGTTGCGGAGACGATCGTTGTTCAGCAGCTGATCAGCACTGCTGATGCTGCCGATCTGGGCGCTGTAGTATTTCGTATCGTCCGCAAGTGCGTCGACCTGGCTCTTCTTGGTTGCCGTGTACAGACCGATCGTCTCGTCGGTCTGGTTCTCCGATTGCGCAACCGGCGTCGCAGTGCCGTTGAAGGAAAATGCCGCGGCAAACTCCCGGTAACGCTTGTCGACCAGCTTGTTGACAAAGCTCTTTGCGTCGGAGAGGTCGCTCTCCAGCACCTTTCTCATGAAAGCCTTGGCGTAGGCCATGTCTTCCAGGCCATACGCCTTCAGTGCGTAATGATACAGGCGATAATCCTTCATGAGATCATCGACGGTCTTCACCTTGCCGATGTTGGCCTTGTAATAGGCGGCCTCTCGCGCGACGTCGGTCTGCTGTTCGACCCGCGTCAGGGATTGCTTGAGATGGTGCGAAATGTAGTTGTAGCTGAAATACGTTGATACCATCGCGCATTCCTCGCGGCTTCTTACGGTCCTGGACGTCCGTCAATCATTGCCGGGTCGCGAGGTGGGGGCTGGCCTCATGCCAACAGATTGTCTCACAGCAACGTCTTCTTAAGGCGATTCTAGAGTACAATCTTAAGTTTTAGTTTGCGTCCAAGTGACGCGTGCCGAGTTTTGTTGCTGTATGTTTCTCAGATGCAGCTTTCGCGAAGATTGTGTTCCTGATATGTTCCGGCCGAAATATCGACCGGAGTGGGTTGGAAGCCGGACATGAGCCGAAGAAGCAATCGCACGATCAACCTGCCGGCGCCGTATCTGAAGCGGATCTGGCTCGATCCGTCGCAGGTTCACGATCGCGAGGCTTATCCGTTTTGCCTGCCCATCTTCCCGGATGATTTCGAGCTTAGCTTCGACGCCGCCATCACGATCATCGTCGGAGAGAATGGCACCGGGAAGTCGACGATCCTCGAGGGTATCGCGGCGCTTGCCGGCTACGACGATGCTGGTGGCGGCAAGGGCTACATGCCGGTCGATCGTTCCGACGCGCGGGAGAAGATGGGTGGCCAGCTTTCCAAGGCGTTGCGCGCAAGCTGGCTGCCGAAGATCACCAACGGCTGGTTTTTCCGCGCCGAGAGTTTTTTCTCGGTGGCGCGATATCTCGACAAGGCCGCACGTGATGCCGGCCAGGTCGGACCCGATTTTCTGTCGCATTCCCATGGCGAAGGTTTTCTGCGCTTCTTCGAAGAGCGCTGCCAGCGCCAGGGCATCTTCATCTTCGACGAGCCGGAATCGGCGCTGTCGCCGACGCGTCAGATCGAATTCCTGAAGCTCTTGCGACGCATGGACGACTCCCGCATCTGCCAGGTCATCATGGCGACCCATTCGCCGATGCTGATGGCCTATCCCAATGCGAAGCTGCTGCGGCTCGGGAAATACGGGCTGGTGCCGGTGACGGTGGAGGAGACCGACCATTACCGGCTGATGCGGGAGTTTTGTGACGACCCGCGGGGCTTCGTGGAGGCGACGCTGGCGGAATGATTGGGGGACGTCTGCCGCTTCAATGAGGCACGCGCATTGTTTTTCCACTCGCATCTGAATCGCGAACACACCTTCGCGGCCCCGCGGCATGAACTGCCCGAGCCTTGCTGTCGTCACCGCCCTCGAAAGTGCCGAGGGCGCAGGGAAGGCCGGGTGCCGGCTGGCACCCGCGGTCCGCTGTGCGCGAAATGCGCTGGAAGCAGATGCACAGCGGCATACAGGTGAAGCCGAACATCCGGCCTTCCCTGCGCAGTGGTTTTACGGCTTATGTCGTGATCTCCCCGGGGAGCGATGCACTATTGCCCCCGTCGCCTTGCGGATGGCTGACGCGCCCGCCCGGTCGGGCAGCACGCGTCACCGCAAGACTTGGCACACAGACCCCGGATGCCAGGACCACACGATTTTGCCGTACGCAGGCTGCACCGGTCGTGTGCGCGCGGGTCGTTGCTCACGGCGCGAGCCGCCCTGCAAACCACCTTCGCGCCGACGCCGCCTGCGTCCACCACGTCCCATCCCGCGTGTCGTGACGATCGCGATACGCCCCTCGGACCGGGCTGGGATGGCCGAAACATGCGACATTTCCGAATTCGCGTAAAGCGAATTGTTTTGATCGGAACGGATTGACCCCGGCCTTGTGTGTTTTGCCCGTCGGGCAACGCAAGGGATGGCGTGGATGCGGGAGCGATCCCCGCCACAGCCGTGCCACGAACCGGTCTCCCCACGGCCCGAAAATGCGCTACGATGATCGCAGCGCGCCTCAAGTCGCGCAGCTCCAGGAGTGAGGAAACGGTATGAGGATGAGAAGCGGAACGGCGGTCGCCGGGGTGGCGGCGCTGGCGGTGGCGGGGATGGCTCTGACGGCCGCATTTGAGCCGGTTTGGGCACACGGGCCGACCCGGCAGAAGGTGCGCGAATCCATCGAGATTAACGCAGCCCCGGCCAAGGTGTGGGCGGTGATCGGCAATTTCCAGGACATGAGCTGGCTCCCGCCCGTCACCAAGACCGAGGGCGAGAAGGGCAACGAGATCGGCGCGACGCGGCGGCTGACCCTGACCGGCGGGGCGACCGTGGACGAGGAGCTCTACAAGTTCGACGCGGCCGCCATGACCTATTCCTACCGGATCACCGCCGTGGACGTGAAGGTGCTGCCGGTCACCAACTATTCCTCGACGCTGACGGTGACGCCGAGCGCCGACGGCAAGGGCGCGACGCTGGAGTGGGCCGGCGCGTTCTACCGCGGCTTTCCCAACAACGATCCGCCGCCGGAGCTGAGCGACGAGGCCGCCAAGACTGCGGTGAGCGGGCTCTACAAGGCCGGCCTCGAGGCACTGAAGAAGAAGATCGAGAGCGGAAGCTGACCGTGCGCGTGCTGGTCCTGGCGGCGCTCGCCGCCAGCCTTGCCTGCCTCGGCAGCGCGTCCGCCGAGGAGGCCTTCGTCACCAACCAGCTCAGCGACGATCTGATGGTCGTGGACCTTGCCACCGCACGTGCGGTGGCAACCATCCCGATCGGCGGCAAGCCGGCGGGCGTCGCCGTCAGCGGCGACGGCCGCTTTGCCTATGTCACCAGCCCGGATGCCAAGGCGGTGACGGTGGTGGACGCGGCAACGCGGCAGGTGACGGGGCGGATCGAGGTCGGCGGCGGCCCGCTCGGCATTGCCCTGGCGCCCGACGGCCGCACCGTCTATGTCGCCGACTGGTACGCCGCGGCGGTGCGGGTGATCGACGCGGCGAGCCGCAGCGTCACTGCCAGCATCGCGGTCGGCGCCTCGCCGTCGGGCCTTGCGGTAACGCCTGACGGCAAGCTGCTGCTCTCGGCGGACCGCGACGACGACAGCGTCTCGGTGGTGGACACGGCGACGCGCGCGCGCAAGGCGGTCATCAAGGTCGGCACGCGCCCGTTCGGCGTCACCATCGATACCGATGGAAAACGCGCCTACACCGCCAATGTCGGCTCCAACGACGTCTCCGTGATCGACATCGCCGCGGGGGCGGAGATCGGCCGCGTGCCGGTCGGGATGCGGCCCTATGCGGTGGCGCTGGCGCAGGGGCGCGGCTTCGTCACGGACCAGTATGGCGGCACCGTCAGCGTGTTCGATCTGGCGACGCTGAAGCCGGTGAAGCGCATCAATGTCGGCGACTACCCCGAAGGCATCAATGCAACCGCCGACGGCAAGCGCATCATCGTCGCCTGCTGGGAGAGCAACACGCTTGATATCATCGACGCCGCGGAGCTGAAGGTGATCGGCGAGGTCAAGACCGGCGACGGCCCGCGCGCGTTCGGGGCGTTTTTGCGGAGGACGGAGTAGGGCGGGTAGGGTGGGCAAAGGCGCAGCGCGCCGTGCCCACCATCTCTCCGCCGTCTCGGCACGCTATGGTGGGCGCGCTTCCGCCTTCGCTCTTCGAGCTACGGCGGACAAGTCGCTTTGCCAACCCTACGGCACTTTCGACGCGGTGAAATCCCGCAGCTTCAGGAAGAAGTCCTTCAGGATTGGGTTGCGATCCACGTAGGTCACGTAGCGGATCGGATGCCGCCTGCGGTCGATGCTCCACGTCATCTGGTCCGTGAGGACCGGAGCGGGGATGATCACGCTCGGCGCCCACATGGGGTTCAGCAGCCAGCCGACCGGCGCCATGTCCCAGATCTCCTTGGCCCAGCCCATGTGGTCGGACGAATACTCCTTGAACCGCATCGCGAGGAATGCGCCGATGCTGCCATGCGGTTCGACGTAGCGCTCGATCTCCGGCACCGTGCTGTGGAGGCGCGAGGTGACGCCCTTGCACGGCACCAGCACGAGCGGCACGCCGCTCTCGAGCAGCACCTGCGCACCGCCGACATCCTGCTTGAGGTTGAATTCGATGGTGTCGGGCCATTCCAGCGCATGGCCGCCGAGCCAGACCACGACGATACGGTCGATGATGTCGGGTGCCTTCAGAAGGGCGGAGGCGACGTTGCTGATAGCGCCGATGGCGATGACGTAGAGCGGATTGTCCTGCGTGCCCGCGCGTGCCCGGGCGATGACGTCGTCCACGGCGGGTGCCGTCCGCGCCGTCTTGCCTGGGCCGACATAGTCGGTGACGCCGCGATGAACCAGGCCATCCGGCGCGACATTCAGGCGCTCCAGCAGGCGAAGGATTTCCTGGTAGCTCAGCTCCATGCCGTGGCCGGGACTGTCCGCGCGCGCATTGAAGAACGGCGCGGCGTAGATCGCCTCGACCTCGAAGCGCTCCGGTGACAGCAGCATCTGCACGAGCGCGAATTGGTCGTCGATCTCGTTATAGGTGTCGGTGTCGAGCACGACACGCAACCGGCCGACCGGCGGTTCCAGGAGCTTGAGGCGCACTGCGTCCGTGAGTGTCATTGCCGTCTCCCTGGGCCGTGCGTGGCGATTGCGGATCAGGCTCTCTGCGGAATCCGGCAGACCACTTCGGCAATGTCCTCCATCTGCGCGAACATGTGATCCGGCGCAAGCGCCCGCAACGCCGCTGGGGCTGCATAGCCCCAGCTGACCGCGCCGCAGGCGATGCCGACCGCGCGCGCCGCCTCGATGTCGCGCACCTCGTCGCCGATCGCGATGACACGGTCGAGCTCCACGCTGGCGCGCCGGATGACGCGGCGGAATTTCGCGGGCTTGCCGAATATCGACGCAGAGCAATCGAAATGCGCGAACAGCGCCGCCGCCTCGCCGAGCTTCTCGCGCGCATTGGCTTCGCTGTCGGAGGTCACCAGCGCGAGCTGCACGCCGTTCCCGGCCAGCGTCCGCAGCATCGTCTCGACGCCCGCAAACAGTGAAATCTCGCCAGCTGCCTCGGCCTTCAGCCGCCGCGCATGCCGCGCGATCGCCGGCAGCTTCCACAGCGGCACCTCGAGCCGGCTGAGGATCTCGCGCGACGAGGCATGCCGCAGCTCCTCGACGTCCTCATCGGCCACACGGCGAAAGCCGAAGCGGTCGGCGACGTCGTTGATGGTGCGCAGGAACCAGGGGAAGCTGTCGGCGAGGGTGCCGTCGAGGTCGAAGATGGCGAGGGCGTAGGGCATGGGGGAGTGGAAGTGTCGGGCGGACCTGCGCATCCGGTCCGCTGGCGACGCGCTGACAGATGCCATCGGAGATGCTAGATTAGGGCCCAGAGGTGACAGATGTCGGACCTACTGGCAAGGATTACGGTCGATCCGCAGCGTATGCATGGACGCCCATGTATTCGCGATCTGCGCATCACGGTCGCCGACGTCTTGGGACTGCTATCCGCCGGACAGTCGCGTGACAGCATTCTCGAGGACTATCCGTATCTGGAAGAGGCGGATATCGACGCAGCGCTCGCCTATGCCGCGCGTCAGGTTGACCACCCGATCATAGCGGCCAAATAGCTTGCTTTACCTGATCGACGCTCAGCTTCCCCCTGCACTCGCGGAAGCCTTACGTCGTGCTGGATACGATGCGGCTCATGTGGTCGAGTTCGGAATGGCGGCAACATCGACAATCGCGCGCTGGTGCGACAGTTTCTGAGCGCCATGCCGCAAATTGTCGAAGCCGTCGCGCGGGGCGAGGCCGTCATCGAGTTCGTCGGTGGTTAGTCATGGCAAGCGGGACCGAACCACAGTAGCGGCGAGGCTGCGCTACTCCGCCGCCTCGCTCGTGCTCCGCCGCTTCGGCTTCCGCGCCTTCTTCAGCACCGGCTCCAGGAACTTGCCCGTATAGCTCCGCGGCGCTTTCGCGATGTCCTCCGGCGGGCCCCAGGCGACGATCTCGCCGCCGCCGTCGCCGCCTTCGGGGCCGAGGTCGATGACCCAGTCGGCGGTCTTGATGACTTCGAGATTGTGCTCGATGACGACGACCGTGTTGCCCTGCGCGACCAGCTCGTGCAGCACCTCCAGGAGCTTCTTGACGTCGTGGAAGTGCAGGCCGGTGGTGGGCTCGTCCAGGATGTAGAGCGTGCGGCCGGTGGCGCGCTTGGACAGTTCCTTGGCGAGCTTGACGCGCTGCGCCTCACCGCCAGACAGGGTCGTCGCTTGCTGGCCGACATGGATGTAATCGAGGCCGACGCGGTGCAGGGTCTGGAAGGTCTCGCGCACGCGCGGGACCGCCTTGAAGAAGTCGGCGGCTTCCTCGACGGTCATGTCGAGCACATCGGCGATGCTCTTGCCCTTGAACAGGACTTCGAGCGTCTCGCGGTTGTAGCGCTTGCCCTTGCAGACGTCGCAGGTGACGTAGACGTCGGGCAGGAAGTGCATTTCGATCTTGATGACGCCGTCGCCCTGGCAGGCCTCGCAGCGGCCGCCCTTGACGTTGAAGGAGAAGCGGCCGGGCTCGTAGCCGCGCGCCTTGGCTTCGGGCAGGCCGGCGAACCATTCGCGGATCGGCGTGAAGGCGCCGGTATAGGTCGCGGGATTCGAGCGCGGGGTACGGCCGATCGGCGACTGGTCGATGTCGATGATCTTGTCGATGTGCTCGAGGCCCTCGATGCGGTCGTGCGGGGCGGCGCCTTCGCTGGCATTGTTCAGCTTGCGGGCGATGGCGCGGTAGAGCGTGTCGATCAGCAGCGTCGACTTGCCGCCGCCGGAAACGCCGGTGACGCAGGTGAACAGGCCGAGCGGAATCTCGGCGGTGACGTTCTTGAGGTTATTGCCGCGCGCGTTGACCACCTTGATGGTGCGGCGATGGTTCGGCGGACGCCGCTCGGGCACCTCGACCTCGAGCTCGCCGGTGAGATATTTGCCGGTCAGCGATTTCGGATTGCGCATGATCTCGGCGGGCGTGCCTTCGGCGACGATGTGGCCGCCATGCATGCCGGCGCCGGGGCCGATGTCGAGCACGTAGTCGGCGAGACGAATGGCGTCCTCGTCATGCTCGACCACGACCACGGTGTTGCCGAGGTCGCGCAGGCGCTTGAGCGTGTCGAGCAGGCGCGCGTTGTCGCGCTGGTGCAGGCCGATCGAGGGCTCGTCCAGCACGTAGAGCACGCCGGTCAGTCCCGAGCCGATCTGCGAGGCCAGGCGGATGCGCTGGCTCTCGCCGCCGGACAGCGTGCCGGAGGAGCGGGAGAGGGTGAGATAGTTGAGGCCGACGTCGAGCAGGAAGGTGAGGCGCTCGCGGATCTCCTTGAGGATGCGGCCGGCGATCTCGTTCTGCTGCTGGTTCAGCGCCTCCGGCACGGTCTCGAACCACTCGCCGGCCTTCTTGACCGACAGCTCCGAGATCTCGCCGATGTGCTTGGTGCCGACCTTGACGCAGAGCGCCTCGGGCTTGAGCCGAAAACCGTTGCAGGCGCCGCAGGGCACGTCGTGGAAATACTTCGCCAGCTCCTCGCGCGCCCACTCGCTCTCGGTCTCCCGGTAGCGGCGGTTGATGTTGGTGATGACGCCCTCGAACGGTTTCTTGGTGTCGTAGGAGCGCACCCCGTCCTCATAGGAGAACTTGATCTCGTCCTCGCCGGAGCCATGGAGGATCGCGTCTCTCGTCTTCTTGGGCAGATCCTTCCACTTGGTGGTCAGCGTGAACTTGTAGTGCTTGCCGAGCGCCGTCAGCGTCTGCACGTAATAGGGTGATGACGATTTCGCCCAGGGCGCGATCGCGCCCTTGCCGATGGCGAGCTCCTTGTCGGGGATGACGAGGTCCTCGTCGACATGCTGCTCGACGCCGAGGCCGCCGCAAGCGGGGCAGGCGCCGTAGGGGTTGTTGAACGAGAACAGGCGCGGCTCGATCTCGGGAATCGTGAAGCCGGAGACGGGGCAGGCGAACTTTTCCGAGAACAGGATGCGCTCGGGTCCGCTCTTGTCGTGGATCTTCGCGGTCTTCTTCTTTTCCTCGGCCGGCGCGGCCGCGGGCGCATCGGCGAATTCGACAACGGCAAGGCCCTCGGCGAGCTTCAGCGCGGTCTCGAAGCTTTCGGCGAGACGCTGGCCGATGTCGGCGCGCACCACGATGCGGTCGACGACGACGTCGATGTCGTGCGGAAACTTCTTGTCCAGCGTCGGCGCTTCCGCGAGCTCATGGAAGGTGCCGTCGATCTTGACGCGCTGAAAGCCCTTCTTGAGCCATTCGGCGAGCTCCTTGCGGTACTCGCCCTTGCGGCCGCGCACGACCGGCGCGAGCAGATAGAGGCGGGTGCCCTCGGGCAGCGCCAGCACGCGGTCCACCATCTGCGAGACGGTCTGGCTCTCGATCGGCAGGCCGGTGGCGGGCGAATAGGGCACGCCAACGCGCGCCCAGAGCAGGCGCATGTAGTCGTAGATCTCGGTGACGGTGCCGACGGTGGAGCGAGGGTTCTTCGAGGTCGTCTTCTGCTCGATCGAGATCGCCGGCGACAGGCCGTCGATCTGGTCCACGTCAGGCTTCTGCATCATCTCCAGGAACTGGCGCGCATAGGCCGACAGCGATTCGACGTAGCGGCGCTGGCCCTCGGCATAGATGGTGTCGAAGGCGAGCGAGGATTTGCCGGAGCCGGAGAGGCCGGTGAACACCACGAGCTTGTCGCGGGGAATCTCGACGTCGATGTTCTTGAGGTTATGCTCGCGCGCGCCACGGATCGTAATTGCGCGCAGGCTCGAGCCCGCGTTCTGTTGTTGGCGCTTCGCCTTGATCACTTCATCCATCCCGGTGTCCTCAGGGAATCCCAAAGACGCGCGGCCGCGCCAATGGTGAAGGCGCGCTTTGCCCGGAACCGGGATCGGCGCCGATGGGGTTGTCAGCGAACGTAGGAAGAACAGCGGCGGATTTCCAGTGGGACTTGCGAATCGTCAACGGATTGTTGGCGTGCTGGCGGCATCTGGCAGCAGCGGAGCACCGGAACGGCCTCTCGCCCCACGATTCCCTGACGGCTCGGCTGTCCGCGAAAACAAAAAGGCCGGCACAAGGCCGGCCTTTCGTAACGCGATCGCGATGGAGGCGAAGCTCAGTACTTCGCGACGACGGGGCCGCCGAAGGTGTAGTTGAGGCGGACGGTGCCCATGTCGACGTCCTGCTTGATGCTGTCGCTGCGGGTGGCCACGCCGAGGAAGGTGAAAGTGTCGGTGTGCTTGCCCATGAACAAGTGGTTGTATTCGACCGCCACCGACCAGTTCGGAGCGAAGCCGAATTCGATGCCGGTGCCGACGGTCCCGCCCCAGCGCGTTTCGTTCGCGGTGTCGAGCGTAATGCCAGCCAGAGTGCCGCTGAACTTGTTGTGGGTGACAGCCGCGCCGCCCTTCACGTACCAGAGCACGTTGTTCCAGGCATAGCCGACTTGGCCGGTGAAGAGGCCGATGGCGTCGATCTTGGTATTGTTCACCAGCGGGAAGAGAGCGGCGGGAGCGCTGACGTTCGAGCCCTTCAGGTCAGCCCAATCGCCCTGGGCTTCAAGGCCGAACACCCAGCTGCTGGACTGCCAGCGATAGCCGATCTGGCCGCCGACGAGAGCGCCGGTCGCATTGTGACAGCCTTCAGCCGTGACCGGAATTGCGGCGACTCCGACGGCGGTGAGATCCCAGCAATTATGGCTCGAGCCGCCACCGGCGTTGCCGCCGATGTAGAACCCGCTCCAGTTGTAGATCGAGGCCACGGCCACGGGCGCCTTGGTGTAAGGGCGGGCCGCCAGGTCAGCCGCCGAGGCAGGAGCCAACGCGCTGAGCACGAGCAGACTGGCCGAAGCCAGCACAATCCTCTTCATTTTCAAATTCCCCAGTTTCGTTTCTCTTCGTCGGCGAAAAGCAGCGGACCCAACGACCCAACTGATGCCATTGCTATACATTATTAAAGCCAAAGGTTGTGTCACCGATGTGCCACACCTCTCCGAAAACGCTAGCGAGCGGCTGGATTGGATACTTGGGCGCGAAAAACAAAAAGGCCGGCGCGAGGCCGGCCTTTCGTGACGATGTGCGTCGGTGGCGAAGATCAGTACTTCGCGACGATCGGGCCGCCGAAGTGATAGTTCACGCCGACCTGCACGGTGTGGAAGTTGAGCGTGCCGGTGGGCAGGACGCCCGAGAAGTAGGTCTCGCCGCCGAGGCTGCGATAGAGGTACTCGCCCTTGACCGACCACTGCGGCGCGAAGAACGCTTCGACGCCCGCGCCGACGGTCCAGCCGGAGTGGAACTTGCTGTCCGAGACGGACACGCCGAGTGCGGAGAGGGTGATCTTGTTGTCGATCCAGGCGTAGCCGCCCGTGCCGTAGAACAGGACGTTGTTGACGGCGTAGCCGATGCGGCCGCGCACGGTGCCCATCGCGTCGGTCTTCGAGCTCACGGTCGCGGTCGCAACGCCGAAGCCGGGGACAACGGTCGCGCCGGTCGCCGAGGCGCTGACGTCAGCCCAGGTGCCATCGGCTTCGACACCGAACACGACGTTGCCGGTCTGCCAGTTGTAGCCGGCGGTGCCGCCGACGAAGCCACCCTTCATCTTCGGGTCGCCCGAGCCGTTTTCCCAGGCGCCGCCACCGACGATACCGAGGTAGAAGCCGGTCCAGTTGTAGACCGAGGCCACGGCCACCGGAGCCTTCGTGTACGGGCGAGCCGCGAGATCAGCAGCCGACGCGGGGGCCGCAAAAGCGAACAAACAGGCCGAAGCCAACAAAACCTTCTTCATTTTCAACCTAAATCCCAGTCCCAGTTTCTGTTGTGCCTTCCACGATCGGGAAGGGCATCGGACGCTGTGGTCCAACTGACGTCGTGCTTACACCAGCAAAGCCGCAAGTTGTGTCTCTCAAAAGCCACAACAGTCACAAAACGTAATGGTTGCTGACTTATAGCCGCCGGCATGTCGCACAAAAAAAGGCCGGCACGGGGCCGGCCTTCAATCTTCAAGTGATATCAAAGAGATATCAGTACTTCGCGATGACCGGGCCACCCCAGCGATAGTTCACGCGGACCAGGCCGATATCGACGTCCTGACCGATGCGTTCCGAGCGTGTGAAAGCGCCGGCCGGAGCCACAATGAAGTTGCCGGAGCCGGCGAAGCCGATGGTGCGATTGCCCATGAAGATGTGATCGTACTCGACGCCGACCGTCCAGTTTGGCGCGAATCCGAACTCGAGGCCGGCACCCACGGTGCCGCCCCAGCGGGTCTCGTTGGCCCGATCGAATTCGAGGCCGGTGATGACATCGTAGCCGCGGTAGCGATCGCTGACGACGGCGCCGCCGCCCTTCACGTAGAACAGCACGTTATTCCAGGCATAGCCGACTTGGCCTGTGAACAAACCGAACGCGTTGATCTTGGAGCGGTCGCGAAGACCCGTGCCGATGAACGTCGTGCTGACGTTGTCTCCGGAGAAGTCGGCCCAGTTGCCCTGGCCTTCGAGCCCGAACACCCAATTGGCCGACTGCCAGCGATAGCCGACCTGGCCGCCGACCGTGCCACCGGTCGCGTTGTGACAACCTTCGCCAATCAGAACGCCGGTGACGGGAGTTACAAAATCCCAGCATTTGTGGGCCGAGCCGCCGCCGCCGTTGATGCCGATGTAGAAGCCGCTCCAGTCGTAGATGGCCGCGACCATTGGCGGCGGAGCCTTCGTGTAGGGACGCGCCGCCAGATCCGCCGCGCTTGCAGGAGCCGACAGGCTCAACGCCACTGCACCGATTGCACCAATCAAAATCTTATTCATTGCAGTCTCCCCAATTCCGCCGCTTCTTGAAATCCCCGAAGCGGCCAAGCAGGCGCGACGCCCATATGAAATTAATTCCGAGGCAAACGTAGCCTAACGGGTGAGCAGAGTCCGTCGCCGAAATACAACAGTCGCGCGATAAGTGCGGCGTATGTAACTTAATGAATGTTAAGTGCTTTTCGTCGTTCACCGGAACCTGAAAAGGTTCCATCCGGCGCTGGCCATTTGAGCAGTACGCGGGCACCGCCCGGGCCATACATTTCGTACTCGCTCGAACGGGAACAAATCTGGAACGAGCCGACGGCCGATGCTATATATGGGGATAACCCGAGGGCTGGTGGGCTGATCGGTCCGCGCAAGCGTATAGGGTCGCCTCAATAGGTTGCAGAAGACCGCGGGGCGCGGTCGGGCCTTATCAATTCAGTGGCATTCGGAGTGGAGAGCGGCGATGGCGGGAAGCGTCAACAAGGTCATTCTGGTTGGAAATCTCGGCAAGGATCCTGAAATCCGCCGTACCCAGGACGGGCGGCCGATCGCGAATTTGAGCATCGCGACCTCGGAGACCTGGCGCGACAAGAACAGCGGCGAGCGCAAGGAAAAGACCGAGTGGCATCGCGTGGTGATCTTCAATGAAGGCCTCTGCAAGGTCGCCGAGCAGTACCTGAAGAAGGGCGCCAAGGTTTATATCGAGGGCGCGCTCCAGACCCGCAAATGGACCGACCAGAGCGGCGTTGAGAAGTACTCCACCGAAGTCGTGCTCCAGGGCTTCAACTCGACGCTCACGATGCTCGACGGCCGTGGCGGCGGGGGAGGCGGCAGCTTCGGCGAGGAGCCGGGCGGCGATTTCGGCTCCTCCGGTCCCGTCAGCAGCGCGCCGCGCCGCGCCGTCGCCGCCGGTGGCGGTGGCCGCAACAGCGATATGGATGACGACATCCCGTTCTGAGGCGGGCGGGCGCTTCGCCCCGAATGTTGTCGTGCTCGCGTAGAGCCGCAGGAATTCTTACCAATTGGCGGGCAGGGCTCGGTTTTTCCGAGCTTGCCTCATGTGCTGCTTCAAGCCTTTGACGGGGCATCATGTGAATGGTATTAACTTGATGTTAATCCTATTCACATGGATCACCCGCCGATCGGAGGAAGCCCCGCATGAGCCTCGCGCCGCTGCTTACGGCTGCTCCGGCGATCCCGCTGCATGCCTTTGCCGCCATGGCCGCCTTCGTGCTCGGGCTGGTCCAGTTTGCCGCTCCCAAAGGCACGCTGCCACACCGGACGATCGGCTGGATCTGGGTGGTGCTGATGGCGGTCGTGGCCGCCTCCTCGTTCTGGATCCACCAGAGCCGCCTGATCGGGCCGTTCAGCCCGATCCATGTCCTGTCGATCTTCACGCTGGTGGTGCTGCCGCTCGCGGTATGGCGGGCGCACGCCCATCGCGTCGCCGATCACCGGCTGATGATGATCTTCATCTTCGCCGGCGCGCTGGTGGTGGCGGGCCTGTTCACGCTGCTGCCCGGGCGCATCATGCACCGCGTGGTTTTCGGGGCCTAAGGGGCGGTTTCGGGCGGCTCGTCCGGGCCCCGCCCAGGGCGGTGCCGAGGAGGGCGTAAGTCTCTGGAAAAACAGTCGGAAAAAGCGCTTCCTTTACCCCGGCAAGGGTGGTTATCAGGGGCTCGATGCGCTATATGATTCCCAGATAAACCTCACCGGATTTCCCCTTGGCTGACGACGACGACAAGCCCGGCGACCAGCCGGCGCAACCCTCGGATATTCGCCCCGTCTCCATCTTCGAGGAGATGAAGAAGTCCTATCTTGACTACGCCATGAGCGTGATCGTGGCGCGGGCGCTGCCCGATGCGCGCGACGGTCTGAAGCCGGTGCATCGCCGCATCCTGTACTCGATGAACGAGCAGGGGCACACACCCGACAAGAAATACGTCAAGTCCGCCCGCGTGGTCGGTGACGTCATCGGTAAGTATCATCCGCACGGCGACCAGTCGATCTACGACGCCATGGTCCGCATGGCGCAGGACTTCTCGATGCGCGTGCCGCTGATCGACGGCCAGGGCAATTTCGGCTCGGTCGACGGCGATCCCCCGGCCGCCTATCGTTACACCGAAGCGCGCCTGACGAAGGCGGCGCTGGCTCTGCTGGCCGACATCGACAAGGACACCGTCGACTTCCAGCCGAACTACGACAACAACGAGACCGAACCGTCGGTCCTGCCGGCCAAGTTCCCGAACCTTCTCGTCAACGGCGCCGGCGGCATCGCGGTCGGCATGGCGACCAACATCCCGCCGCACAATCTCGGCGAGGTCATCGACGCCTGCGTCGCGCTGATCGACAACCCTGCGCTCACCATCGACGAACTCATCAACATCGTGCCGGGACCTGATTTCCCGACCGGCGGCGTCATTCTCGGACGCGCGGGCATCCGCGCCGCCTATCATCTCGGCCGCGGCTCGATCGTCATGCGCGGCAAGGTCGCGATCGAGACCATCCGCAAGGAGCGCGAGGCGCTCATCATCACCGAGATCCCCTACCAGGTGAACAAGGCGACGATGGTCGAGCGCATCGCCGAGCTGGTCAAGGAAAAGAAGATCGAGGGCATCGGCGACCTGCGCGATGAATCCGACCGCGACGGCTACCGCGTCGTCATCGAATTGAAGCGCGACGCCGTGGCGGACGTGGTGCTGAATCAGCTCTACAGATTCACGCCGCTGCAGACGAGCTTCGGCGTCAACATGGTGGCGCTCGACAGCGGCCGTCCGCGGATCATGCATCTGAAGGACCTGCTGGCCATCTTCGTCGACTTCCGTGAGCGGGTCGTCACGCGGCGCACCAAGTTCCTGCTCGCCAAGGCACGCGATCGCGCGCATATCCTGGTTGGTCTCGCGATCGCGGTCGCCAACATCGACGAGATGATCCGCGTCATCCGGACCTCGCCCGACCCGACCACCGCCCGCGACACCCTGATGTCGCGCGACTGGCCGGCCCGGGACGTCGAGGACATGCTGACGCTGATCGACGATCCGCGTCACCGCATCAGCCCGGACGGCACGATCCGGCTGTCGATGGAACAGGCGAGGGCGATTCTCGACCTGCGCCTGCAACGCCTCACCGCGCTCGGCCGCGACGAAATCCGCGACGAGCTCGACAAGCTCGCCGGCGAGATTGCCGATTATCTCGACATCCTGCGCTCGCGCGAGCGCGTGCTGGGCATCATCAAGACCGAGCTCGCCGAGGTGAAGGCCGAGTTCGCTACCCCGCGCCGCACCGTGATCATGGAGCAGGAGGGCGAGGTCGAGGACGAGGACCTGATTCAGCGCGAGGACATGGTCGTCACCGTCTCGCACGCCGGCTATGTCAAGCGGGTGCCGCTGTCGGCCTACCGGGCGCAGCGCCGCGGCGGCAAGGGCCGCGCCGGCATGCAGACCCGCGACGAGGATTTTGTCTCGCGCCTGTTCGTCGCCTCCACGCACACGCCGGTGCTGTTCTTCTCGTCACGCGGCCAGGTCTACAAGGAGAAGGTCTGGCGCCTGCCCATGGCCGCGCCGAACGCGCGCGGCAAGGCGCTGATCAACATCCTGCCGCTGGAGCAGGGCGAGCGCATCACCACCATCATGCCGCTGCCCGAGGATGAATCGACCTGGGGCAACCTCGACGTGATGTTCGCGACCACAGGCGGCAACGTCCGGCGCAACAAGCTGTCCGACTTCGTCGATGTCCGCCGCTCCGGCATCATCGCCATGAAGCTCGACGAGAATGAAGCGATCGTCGACGTGCAGATCTGCACCGAGCGCGACGACGTGCTGCTGACCGGCGCCGGCGGCCAGTGCATCCGCTTCCCCGTCACCGATGTGCGCGTGTTCACCGGGCGTACTTCGATGGGCGTGCGCGGCATTGCGCTTGGTGAGGGCGACAAGGTGATCTCGCTCGCGATCCTGCGCCACGTCGAGACCACGTCCGACGAACGCTCGGCCTATTTGAAGATGCGCCGCGCCGTGGCCGGCGAAGCCACGACCGAGGAGCCGGCAGTGGACGCCGAAGCCGAGGAGACTTCCGGCAGCTTCCAGCTCGCCCAGGAACGCTATGTCGAGATGTCGGCGGCCGAGCAGGTCGTGCTCACCGTCTCCGTCAACGGCTATGGCAAGCGGACCTCGTCCTACGAGTACCGCACCACGGGGCGCGGCGGCAAAGGCATCGTCGCCATGAGCGTCAACAACCGCAACGGCAATCTGGTTGCGTCCTTCCCGGTGGAAGACGCGGATCAAATCATGCTGGTCACCGACAAGGGCCAGCTGATCCGCTGTCCGGTCGAAGGCATCCGCATCGCCGGCCGCTCGACGCAGGGCGTGATCGTGTTCGACACCGCCGAGGACGAGCACGTCGTCTCGGTCGAGCACATCACGGAAGAGGCCGAGAGCGGGAATGGCGCGAACGGGGAGTGACGCGTAGCCCGGATGGCGCAGGAGGTCGGTGCGAAGCGCCGACCGACGGCGCAATCCGGGACCTCTGTGCGCCTGGCAAGAATCCCGGATTACGCTTGCGCTCCATCCGGGCTACGAACTTCCCTAGATCTCCAGCTCCGTCCCGAACTCCACCACCTGCTTGGTCGGCACGCCGAAGAATGCGGCGGAGCGTTCGGCGTTGCGCTGGAGGAAGGCGAACAGGCCTTCGCGCCAGACCCACATGCCCGGGACGTCCTCGCGCGGGATGATGGTCTCGCGGCCGACGTAATAGGTGATGTCGGAGAGGTCGATGCCGGGCAGCTTGCCCTGCCGGCAGGTCAGCGTCAGCCCGTCAAAGATCGTCGGGTTCTGCATGAAGCCGTAATGCAGGATCACGCGGGTGATGCCGGGAATGATCTCGATCACCTCCGCGCGTTCCTCGTCGGGAATGTGCGGGGATTCCTCGATCAGCACGGTGACCAGCAGCACGCGTTCGTGCAGCACGCGGTTGTGCTTGACGAACTGGGTCAGCGCGAGCGGCACTCCGCGCGGAGCGGACGCCAGGAACACGGCGGTCCCGGGCAGTCTGGCGCTGCACTTGTTGACGGCGGTCTCGATCAGGTCCTCCTCGGGCTGGCGCAGCTTCGCGCGCGCCGCCTCGACCAGCTTCACGCCGCTGCGCCACGTCAGCATCATGAAGGCGACGAGGGCCGCGAGCAGCAGCGGAAACCAGCCGCCCTCGAACAGCTTGATCGAATTGGCCGAGAAGAAGATCACGTCGATGACGAAGAAGGCGCCGTTCACGGCGACCACGAGCCAGGGCGAATAACCCCACTGGATCGCAACCAGCGCAGCCAGCAGCGTCGTGATCGCCATCAGCAGCGAGACCGCGATGCCGTAGGCGCCGGCGAGTGCATCCGAGCTGCCGAAGCTCAGGACCGCCCCGAGCGTTGCGGCGGCGAGCAGCCAGTTCACCAGCGGCACATAGATCTGGCCGATCGCGTCGCTGGTGGTGTGGCGGATCTGCATGCGCGGCAAAAAGCCGAGCTGGATCGACTGCTGGGTCAGCGAGAACACGCCGGAGATGATCGCCTGGGAGGCGATCACGGTCGCGACCGCCGAGAAGGCGACCAGCGGATAGTGCAGGGCGTCGGGGCAGAGCTGAAAGAACGGGTTCTCGATCATCGCGGGATCGGTGATCAGCAGCGCGGCCTGGCCGAAATAGTTCAGCACCAGCGCGGGCAGGCAGATGGCGAACCAGGCGAGCCGGATCGGCAGGCGGCCGAAATGGCCCATGTCGGCATACATGGCTTCGCCGCCGGTGACCGCGAGGAAGGCTGCGCCGAGGATCGCGAAGGAGACGTGAAAATCCTGGTGGATCAGGAATTCGACGGCGTAGAGCGGGCTGAGCGCCGCCAGCACGGCCGGCGCCTTGACGATGCCGTGGATGCCGAGCGCGGCGAGCACGGCGAACCAGGCCAGCATCACCGGTCCGAAGATGCGGCCGATGAAGCCGGTGCCCTGTTTCTGCATCATGAACAGGCCGACCAGGATGACGACGGTGACTGGCACGACGGCTGGCGCGAGCGAGGGCGCGTCGACCTTGAGGCCTTCGATGGCGCTCAGCACGGAGATCGCCGGCGTGATCGCGCCGTCACCGTAGAGCAGGGCGGCGCCGACGAGGCCGACCACCAGCAGATGCGAGCGCCAGGTGCCGGGCTGGGCGTTGCGGGCGTGGAGCAGGGCCAACAGGGCGACGATGCCGCCTTCGCCGCGGTTGTCCGCGCGCAGGATCAAGAGCGCATATTTCAGCGAGATGATCAGCAGCAGCGCCCAGAGGATCAGCGAGGCAACCCCCAGGACAGCGTCGGGGGTCACTGTCGCGCCGTGAGCGGCCGCCTTGGCGGCTTCCTTCAGGGCGTAGAGCGGGCTGGTGCCGATATCGCCATAGACCACCCCGAGGGCGCCCATGGTCATTGCAAGCGGCAGTGGATCAGGATGATGGCCGGAAGCGACTGCGGGCGTACTGGACAATGGCGACCCCTCGATGGGTTCGCGCCCGGCGGGGCATTCCGACGGGCGCGAGCATCACGCAGTCTGCGACGAGACGTCGCAAATATCCATGGGGTTTATCTTTGGGGTTTATGTTGTCGTCGATGTTGGAGGCTTACCTGACGCGAAGCTGACAGACCGGGCTACGGGGTGCGGTCGGCCGTCACGAGGCGAGCGACGCGGACGTCGGCCTTGGTGCCGGCACGGCGCAGGCACGACGCCTCAAAGTTCGGCCAGGCCTGCTGCGAGCAGTCGCGGCCGATGCTGCGGATATCGAGGCGGTCGCTCTTGGCCAGCGGCTGCGGCACGCTGGCTTCGACGGTCGGGGCAAAGCCGGGCAGGAGGGTGAGGGCCGCGGCAACACACGCAGAGATAGCGATCGCTGAAAGAG
This sequence comes from Bradyrhizobium sp. USDA 3311, assembly GCF_054062495.1. Taxonomy (NCBI): domain Bacteria; kingdom Pseudomonadati; phylum Pseudomonadota; class Alphaproteobacteria; order Hyphomicrobiales; family Nitrobacteraceae; genus Bradyrhizobium; species Bradyrhizobium sp. USDA 3311. Next base: position 5,826,056 of record NZ_JBSSFI010000001.1, read on the forward strand.
CCTTGATCATTGACTGTCCCCTGTGATGCGGCCGCCTACGCCCAGTGTGCGGCCCGTCATTCGTTGGCTGATTAGTAACCATGGCCAGTTTCCGGACGTCTTCGCGGAGGCGGGAAATGGTTTCGTTCGCGCTCCGTTTTGTTTCGTGGCCGTCCCGAGGACGAAACAAAGCGGCCGTCGCCGACACGAAAGGGGGACATTTTCCGGGAAACAGCGGGGAACCAGCCCGGCTTGCCGGGCCGGGCCGGGCGCGGTAGGACGGGGCCATGCCGCGCATTGCCTTCTACCCAGGTTCCTTCGACCCCATCACCAACGGCCATCTGGACGTGGTCCGGCATGCCGTTCCGCTGTGCGACCGGCTGGTGGTCGCGATCGGCGTCCATCCCGGCAAGAAGCCGCTGTTCTCCACTGAGGAGCGTCTGAGGATGCTCGAGGACGTCTGCGGGCCGGTGGCAACCCAGGCCGGCTGTGTGCTCGAAGCCGTGACGTTTGACGATCTGTCGGTGACCGCCGCGCGCAAGCACGGCGCGACCATCATGATTCGCGGTCTGCGCGACGGCACCGACCTCGACTACGAAATGCAGCTTGCCGGGATGAACGAGGCCATGGCGCCGGAGGTCCATACGGTGTTTCTGCCGGCCTCTCCCATGGTCCGCCCGATCACCGCCACTTTGGTGCGCCAGATCGCGGGCATGGGCGGAGATGTTTCGACCTTCGTGCCGCCGCTCGTAGCCAGTCTGCTCAAGGCCAAATTCGCCGGATAACGGCGCGCTTCTTCATCTCACCTGATCCGGAGTTTTCATGATCCGTCGTCTCGCAATTCTTGCCACGATCTTTGCCGCGCTCGTTGGCGCGGTCCCGGCGGGCGCACAGACCCTGCCGGCCGGCCTCGACAAGGCCAACGCGGTCGTCATCGACACCACGAAGGGCCGCATCGTCATCAAGCTGCGGACCGATCTTGCGCCCCAGCACGCCGAGCGCATCAAGCAGCTCGCGCGCGAGGGCTTCTACAACAACGTGCCGTTCCACCGCGTCATGGACGGCTTCATGGCGCAGACCGGCGACGGCCAGAACTTCAACGGCACGGGCGGCTCGAAATATCCGAACCTGAAGCAGGAATTCTCCAAGGTGCACTTCGCACGCGGCATCGTCGGCATGGCCCGGCGCGGCGACAGCGTCGATACCGCCAACTCGCAGTTCTTCATCATGTTCGCCGACGGTGGCAGCCTCGACAACAATTACACCGTGATCGGCGAGGTCGTGCAGGGCATGGACGTGGTCGACAAGCTGAAGAAGGCACCGGCCGGTTCGCCGAGCGGCACCGTCACCGATCCCGACAAGATGGTGAAGGTGCAGGTCGCCTCCGACATCAAATAATGGGAGAAGGCGATGGCGCGCTGCGGCAACAGGCTTCTGCTGGCTGCCGCAGTGCTGCTTGTCGGCATCTCCGGCGCGGCCGCCGAGGACGCGCAGGTCAACACCATCCAGGACGTCTTCCGGCATCTGCGCACCTGCTGGAAACCACCTCCGGCCGCCAAGGCTCGCCCTATCGACATCACCGTCGTCGTGAGCTTTAACCGGTCCGGAAACATTTTGGGCCATCCGAGGATTACCTATGAATCCGCGGATGCCTCCGACGATGACCGGCTGCAATACCGGATCGCGGTGATGGAGGCGTTGCAACGCTGCACGCCGATGCCATTTACCGATGCAATGGCCGGCGCCGCCGCGGGGCGTCCATTCGCGATCCAGTTCCGCAGCCGGAAGACTTCACCTCCAACGCAAGAGAGACGAGCATGAGCGTCACCGAAAACACATTGATCCTCGAAACCACGCAGGGGCCCGTCACCATCGAGATGCGGCCCGACCTCGCACCCGGCCATGTCGCGCGGATCAAGGAGCTGGTCCGCGAAGGCTTTTACGACGGCATCGTGTTCCACCGCGTGATCGAGGGCTTCATGGCCCAGACCGGCTGCCCGCATGGCACCGGCACCGGCGGCTCCGGCAAGAAGCTGAAGGCCGAGTTCAACAAGGAGCCGCATGTGCGCGGCACCACCTCGATGGCGCGCGCAGCGAGCCCCGATTCTGGCGACAGCCAGTTCTTCATCTGCTTCGACGACGCCCGCTTCCTCGACAACCAGTACACGGTGTGGGGCAAGGTCACCGAGGGCATGGAGAACGTCGACAAGATCAAGCGCGGCGAGCCGGTGCAGAACCCCGACAAGATCGTCAAGGCGCGGATGGCGGCGGACGCGGAATGACCGCGTAGCGGTCATTCCGGGGCGCGCGTTAGCGCGAACCCGGAATCTCGAGATTCCGGGTTCGATGCTGCGCATCGCCCCGGAATGACACGAACTAAGGCGCAACGGCGCTCATGCGCACCGACCTCTTCGATTTCGACCTGCCCGCCGAGCGCATCGCGTTGCGCCCGGCGACCCCGCGCGACTCCGCCAAGATGCTGGTCGTGGAGGGCGGCGCGCTGCGCGACCGGACCATCTCCGAGCTGCCGCAATGGCTGAAGCGCGGCGACCAACTCGTCGTCAACGACACCAAGGTGATCGCGGCGCAGCTCAAGGGTCGCCGCATCGGCCGCGAGACCGAGCCGAAGATCGAGGCGACGCTGATCAAGCGGCTCGACGGCTCACGCTGGCAGGCGCTGGTGAAGCCCGCCAAGAAGCTCATTGCCGGCGATCGCATCCGTTTCGGCAACGAGGGCAAGGTCTGCCTGCTCGGTCATCTCGACGCCGAGGTCGAGGCCAAGGGCAGCGAAGGCGAGGTGACGCTGTCGTTCTCGTTCCACGGCCCGGCGCTGGACCAGGCGATCGCCGATCTCGGCAGCCCGCCGCTGCCGCCCTACATCGCCTCCAAGCGCACGCCTGACGATCAGGACCTCGCCGACTACCAGACGATGTTCGCGGCCAACGAGGGCGCGGTCGCAGCGCCCACCGCAGGGCTGCATTTCACGCCCGCGCTGGAGCAGGCGCTGCGCGAGCGCGGCATCGGCCTCAACCGCGTCACGCTGCATGTCGGAGCAGGGACGTTCCTGCCGGTGAAGGTGGAGGACACCGCAGGCCACAAGATGCATGCCGAGTGGGGCACGATCTCGGCCGAGACGGCGGAGCGGCTGAACATTGCGCGGCACAACGGCGGGCGCATCATCGCGGTCGGCACCACGTCGCTGCGGCTGCTTGAAAGCGCCGCGAGCGAGGACGGCACCATCCAGCCGTTTGCGGCCGAGACGTCGATCTTCATCACGCCCGGCTATCGCTTCCGCGCCGTCGATATCCTGCTGACCAATTTCCACTTGCCGAAGTCGACGCTGTTCATGCTGGTGTCGGCATTCTCAGGGCTGGAGACGATGCGGCGGGCCTATGCGCACGCGATTGCGCAGGGCTATCGGTTCTATTCATACGGCGACGCCTGCCTGCTGTTTCGCGCAGGGGAGACCGAAGTCCGCAACCCGTCGTCGCTGTAGCGCGGACAAAGCGAGGCGGGCCCATTGGTCGGCACGGCGATTGCACACCGTTTCCCCCCGGGAATCTCGATCCATCTTTGCTGTTTCGCAAGCAATTGAGCCTACCGTCATGCCGTTTGATGAGCGGTGGAGACGCCTGCCCGGCTGATGCGGGCGTTTTGCTGCGCGGGGAGGGCCCGCCAATCGACGGCGTCGATCAGTTGAGGAACCGTAAACTTGCCGACCCCGGCAGCGCGCACCGATACGGCACTGTTCACGGAACGAACGTTCGTTGCGCTTGACGGATTGCGCGGTGTCGCGGCGATCATGGTTGCGCTGCGACATGCTCCTTTCCTCTGGGAAGGCCCGGCTGCGTCGACCGGGTGGATGGGGAATAGCTACCTGGCTGTCGACCTGTTCTTCGTTCTGTCGGGCTTCGTGCTGGAGCACGCCTATCGAAGACGCTTCCGCCAGGGATTGTCGGTTCGCTCCTTCATGCTCGCGAGACTCCAGCGGCTATACCCGTTGTACGCCCTGGCATTCATCCTCTCATTGCCGTTTCTCCTCGGGCAGCTTGCAGCTGGAGCGCCGGACCGGGCGCAAACGATCCTCGGCCTCCTTTGCAGCGCGCTGATGCTGCCGACCCCTAATCCCGCCCATCTCGATGCCGATCTGTACCCGTTCAACTTCGCCGCCTGGTCGCTGTTCTTTGAAGTTGCGGCAAATCTGCTATTTGCGGCTCTCGGAAAGCGGCTCGATACGAAATCCGTGATCTGGCTCGTCGGCGGCTTCGCGCTCGCGCTCGTGGTCTGCGCCACGATGGGGTGGCTTGGGTTCGGCATCGAAGCCGACAAGCGAGGTGTCCTGGGGGGCGGACCGACTTGGGAAACTTTCGGCGCCGGCGTGATCCGGGTCGGGTTCTCGTTCTTTGCGGGCGTCCTGGTCTACCGCTTCTACGAAACGGCCCGATTGCCGGCGGCGCGCCCCGGATTCGCGATCAGCGCGTTTGCTCTCGTCACCGCCATCCTTGCGATGGATTTTCCGAGCAGTCTCGATCTCGCGCTGAGCCTGTTCTCCGTCATCGTCGTATTTCCGCTGGCCATCACGATCTGCGCGCGTTTCGATCCGCCGCGGGGCGCATTGGCAAACACGATGCAGACCCTCGGACTGCTTTCCTACGGGATCTATGTTCTCCAGGTCGTGACGTTCCACGCCGTGGAGGCCTGCGCGCGACATATTGAGGTTCAATCCGCCCTTGTCGGGCTTGTCGCGATACCGGTTGTTGCAGCGGTGGCGTACGCGGCCACCGTCTTCGTCGATGTTCCTGTCAGGCTTACGATGAAACAGGCGTTGAAGGGGCTGGCGTAGGAGACGCGAGACAGGCGGACGCTTGACGCCGCCTGTCCCGCTGGTCGGCTTACGCCATCACGCGCTGCGGCAAAAGCTCCGCGATCTGCACCGCGTTCAGCGCGGCACCCTTGAGCAGCTGATCCGCCGCGACGAACATCGAGATCGAATGCCCCGTGGGATCGCTGAGATCCTTGCGGATGCGGCCGACCAGGACGTCATCCTGGCCCGAGGCGTCGATCGGCATCGGGAAGTGGTTCTTCACGCGGTCGTCGACGATCTTCACGCCGGGCGCCTGCGCCATGATGGCGCGGACCTGATCCTCGCTGATCGGCTTCTCGCATTCGAACGTGATGGCCTCGCAATGGGCGCGCAGCACCGGCACGCGGACGCAGGTGACGCCGACGGCGATGGTCTCATCCTCGAAGATCTTGCGGGTTTCCTTGATGACCTTGGTCTCTTCGTCGTTGTACCCGGTCTCAGGGTCAACCGCGGTGTTGTGGTTGAAGAGATTGAAGGCGTAGGGGTGCGGCATCACCTTGGGCGTATAGACCTGCCCGTTGAGATTGGCGCGGGTGGACTCGACGAGCTCCTCCATCGCGGCGGCGCCGGCGCCGGAGGCCGCCTGGTAGGTCGAGATGATCACGCGCTTGATGCGGTTCTTCTGGTGGATCGGCCAGAGCGGCACCAGCGCGGTGATCGCGGCGCAGTTCGGGTTGGCGATGATGCCCTTGTGGTCGCGGATGCGGTTCGCGTTGATCTCGGGGATCACCAGCGGCACGTTCGGATCCATCCGGAAGGCGGAGGAGTTGTCGACCACGACCGCGCCGGCCTTGACCGCGAGCGGCGCATACTTCTTCGAGATGCTGCCGCCGGCGGAGAACAGGGCGATATCGACACCCTCGAAGGCGCGCTCGGTCAGTTCCTCGATGACCACGTTTTGCCCGCGGAACGACACCGTCTTGCCGGCGGAGCGGGCGCTGGCCAGCGCCTTGAGCTTGCCGACGCGGAAACCACGCTTGTCCATGGTGGCGATGAATTCGGCGCCCACCGCACCGGTGACGCCGACAATCGCGACGACGGGATCGTTACTCACATTCTCCTCCATTCAAGTTGAGCATGATCTCGTCGGAAAACCGGATTCCACTTTTCCGGATCATGCTGTGAGCTTTAGACAACAAAAAAGCCCCGGACCATCGAGGGCGGGGCTTCGGTAGAGCTGATGCGTTTCAGTCGACGACTACGCGCGCACGCCTCCCCGGGCCCCGAAGGCCGTGGTGGTTTTGGTCGTGCGTTTGGTGGTCGTGAACATGGCGGCGACTTATGGGGGAGAGTCTTGCGTCCGTCAATGGCTTTTCGGCGGGATTGTGGCCGCCGGCCGGGAGCCGTCTCTACTTCGTTCGGGCGCCCGGCGGCTCGAGGATGACCTCCTTGAGGTCGTCGCCGCTGATCACGACGATCGCGAAATTGAGCCGGCCACGTTCGCGCACGAGGCCGCCGCTGATCGCCTTGCCCGACGCTGCCTGCTCGGCGACGCGCACGGCATCCGCAAGGCGGTGCCGGATCGCGCCGAGTGCTGCGAGGTTGCTGCGATCGTCGCGGTCGAGCTCGGCAAGGGGCAGGGCGGCCTCTCCGCCGACGAACTCGCCGGTCGCGGCATTGATGGTGTGGCGCCAGATCCGGTCGTTGTGCAGCGTCTTCACCCGGTAGACCGCCGGCACGCCGGAGGCGCCGTCGAAACTCACGTCCGCCGTGGTGGCGCCGGCGTGGCGGGACTCTGCGAGAGCCATGGCCTGGCTGATCGAGATCGACGAACCGCGGAAGCGCTCGATCTCGCGGCTGACCGCTTGGCGGTCCGCCTCAGCGTCACCATCTGTGTCGCTGTGAAGCGCGGTCGGTGTGCCTGCGGTCACGATTGCCCGCGCGGGCGCTGCGAGGAGCAGCGCGGGCAGGGCGATCGCAAGCAGTCGTGAGGTCCATCGTTTGGCTGTCGTCATGCTCGAAACCCTCGGCCAGCGAGTGTGCCGGATGATCGTAAAGAATTCGCGGCCGGCCTTGGGCATCGGCCGGCCGCGGAGCGCCGCGGCGGGCTGTACCCGCCGCGGCGATCGAAGCGGTACCGACCTCTTTTGGGGCTGGTGAAAAAAGCGGCCCGTACCGACTTAACTAAACCATACCGTATCGTTTTATTTTGGTCAATGGCGAGGGCGTGTTCCCCCAGGGGATAGATCGCAACCTCACGGAATTGTCAGCGGGATGGGCGTCGCCGCGGCGTGCCCTTGGTGGCGTCTCTTGAAGTTTCCTGGACGCGGTCGGCCGGACCCAGCGCGCCGGCCAGGAACAGCTTGATCGCGGTACGCATCCGCTTTTCCGCGGACTTCAACTCCAGTGCCGTTCCGAATGTCGCCATGCGGTGGGTATGACCGACGACGACGTCGAGAAACACTTCCGCTGCGATGGTGGTGTCGTCGAGGTCGAGCGCGCCTTGCGCCACCAGATGGTCGAAGAAGCGTGCCGTCGTGGCGACAGCCTTGAGCCAGCCTTCCTCCATGCCGAGCTTGGCGACATCGGGGAAGTTGATGGCCTGTGACGTCATCATGCGGCTGAAGGCGACGGCATCGGGCCCGCAGGTGAAGCTCAGCATCTCGCGCCCGATCTCGACCAGCCGCTGCTCGACGGGGATGTCCGAGGCGCTGCTGAGCTGCGTCTCGGCGGCCGCCGACAGCGGCGCAAGCCAGCGCGCGATCTCGCGCCTCAGCACGGCGGCGAACAGGCCACGCTTGTCGCCGTAACGGGAATAGACGGTCGGCTTGCTCACCCGTGCCGCTTCCGCAACCGCATCGAGCGAGGTGGCGTCGAAGCCGCGATCCAGGAACAGGCGGGTGGCGACCTCGATCAGCCGCTGATCGCGCTCGATCGCGGCGGTCTTGGTCGGCCGGCCGCCGCGTGATTTCGGCACCTCGCGCCGTGCTGCTGCCGGTCTTGTCTTTGTCGCAGTCAATCCCATGCCCAATGATTCCTGCGCGGTCGTCACTGCCTCTATAACGCGCAGCAACCGGGGCGTCATCGCGAATCTGGCCGAATTGGCCTTATCGTCAACGGTCTCGATACGACCTCGTTCCGGCACCGGGGTCTCATGGCAGCGCCGACGTCCAGGCCTGGCCCGCGGCCGCCTTCTCATATCCGTACTGATACAGCGCCCGCATATAGGCGGTGTCGAATCCTTCCGAAGGCGCTGCGGGGTAGTCGCGCGCGATGTAGGAGAGATGGAAGCCCAAATGGTTGCGCCTGGCGAAATCGTAGGTCGAGAAGATGATCGAGCGCGTCTGCGACTGGGTGATCGACGACAGGCTGCGTGAGGCGACATCGACGGTGCTGTTGGACACGAGCTCGAAGTTGCGTTCGATCTTCTTGTTGACGAGGATGTAGATGTCCATCTTCGCACTGCCCGGCAGGCGGCTGCCCTGGAAGAGCAAGGCTTCCGGCAGCGTCAGCACCGGGGCCGTCACGCCGCCGTCGACGTGCATCTCCTGAAACCTGCGGCCCTGGCCTTCGGCGTCGATCATGATCGGTGGAAACACCAGGGGAATGCTGGCGGAGGCCGCCATCACGTCGCGAAACAGTTTGAGCGCCTCGGGCGTGCCGATCTCGGCGATCTTGCCCATGTTCCAGATCGCGGTGCGCTGGGTGTCGAGATCGGTCGTCACCACCAATAGCCTTCGGCCCTTGGCATTCTCGCGCGCGACTTGCGCCATGATCTCGGGCCCGACATAGCGGGCGACCAGTTCGCGCAGCCTTGTGTTGCCGAACAGGCCGGATCCGAACAGCACGCGGATGATGCTGGGGTCGTTCAGGAGGCTTTCCGCGATGCCGCTGGTGTAGACCTCCTTCAACGTGTCGTCGTATTGCGGGCCGAGAAACGCAAAGGGCGCGATCAGTCCGCCGGTGCTCACGCCGGAGACGACCGAGAAGGTGGGGCGGGTTCTGGCCGCGGTCCAGCCGTTGAGCACGCCGACGCCATAGGCACCGTCCGCACCGCCCCCGGAGAGCGCCAGATAGGACTTTGACGCGTTGCTGTTGTCCTTCTCGAAGCTGAACTTCGTGACGGGGTCGTCGGCGTAGCGCCGGAGGCCATCGATATCGAGCACGCGCGACGTGCTGGCCTCGGCGGCGGTGTAGGGCGCGCGGGGCAGCGAGGTGCAGGCGCCAAGCGCCAGGCTGCACGCCAGGACCAGGAACCCGATCAGGCGGGCGCCTGTCTGCCTGCCCCGGCCATATGAAGGGACGGACACGTCAGTCGAATATGAAGGGAAGGGCATCGTCGGTGGCTGGCGATCACGCATCTACCGCCGCCGGCAAACTCGCCGCGGCATCTCGTCCGGCCCCCACGATAAAACTACACGGTATCGTTTTGTTTAACAAGGGTGGCGGAGACCCTATCCGGGGGCCACTTGTGTCCCAGCCTGAGGCACAGGCCGGCCGAAGTGCGGTCCCGCGGGTTGATCGGCCTTCTCCGACACGCAATAAGCACCGCCATGAATCGTCCTGACGCAGCTCTCCCCAATCATTTCGAACTGCTCGCCACCGATGGCGCCGCGCGCACCGGGCGCCTGACCACCCCGCATGGCGTGGTGCGGACGCCGGCCTTCATGCCGGTCGGAACCGCCGGGGCCATGAAGGGCATGCACTGGCGCGAGGTGCGCGATGCCGGCGCCGACATCGTGCTCGGCAACACCTATCATCTGATGCTGCGCCCCGGCGCCGAGCGGATTGCGGCGCTCGGCGGCTTGCAGCGGTTCACCGGCTGGAATGGGCCGATGCTGACGGATTCCGGCGGCTTCCAGGTGATGTCGCTTGCTGACCTGCGCAAGGTCAGCGAGCACGCCGTCACCTTCCGTTCGCATATCGACGGCGCCAAGGTCGAGCTGTCGCCGGAGCGCTCGATCGAGGTGCAGCGTTTCCTCGGCTCCGACATCGCCATGCAGATGGACGAATGCGTGCGGCTGCCCGCCGAGCACGCCGATATCGAGCGCGCGATGCAATTGTCGCTGCGCTGGGCCGAGCGCAGCAAGCGCGCCTTCGAGAGCGCGCCGGACGGTTACATGCTGTTCGGCATCGTGCAGGGCGGCGATGTGCCCCAGCTTCGTCATGCGAGCGCGGAAGGGCTCGTCGCGATCGGCTTCCACGGCTATGCGATCGGCGGCCTCGCGGTCGGCGAACCGCAGGCGGTGATGCTGGCGATGATCGACGAGACCGCACCGATGCTGCCGAAAGAGCGGCCGCGCTATCTGATGGGTGTCGGCACGCCCGACGACATCCTCGAAGCCGTGAAGCGCGGCATCGACATGTTCGATTGCGTGATGCCGACACGCAATGGCCGCCACGGCGTCGCGTTCACCCGCTTCGGTCAGGTGAATCTGCGCAACGCGCGTCATGCGGACGATCCGCGTCCGCTCGACGAAGAAAGCACATGGCCGTCGACGCGCAGCTACGCGCGCGCCTACCTGCATCATCTCGTCAAGGCGGGCGAGACGCTGGGGGCAATGCTGCTGTCCGAGATCAATGTCGCATACTATCAGTCCCTGATGCAGGGCATCAGGGACGCGATCGCACACGGAACGTTCGACGAGTTCTACCAGCGTACACGCGAGGACTGGGCGAGGGGCGATATCGCCCCGCGCCAGGGCGACTGAGGGTCAGTTGCACACGATCCGCTGCCTGACGGCATGCTTGGTCACGAAGCCGTAACCGCAATTGTCGCAGGTCCAGAGATAGCTGATCATGTGGTCCGAGACGTAGGCGGATGCTTCGGCGGCGACCATGGAGTCGGCGCAGACCGGACAGGTGGGCAACTCGCTACAACGCGGATCGCGGTTCAGCGCGACGGTCGACAACACTTCAGCAACTGCTGACATCGTGGTGACCTCCCTGCTTTGAGACGTAAGTCTAACATAAGCAGAATCACTTGACGAGGTCGCAACACAAAAGCGTTGGTTTTCTGATATTTGTAGCTCACGTGATTTTGCGATGCAGCGTATTTAACATGTGCCGCATTGTCGCTTGCGTGTCGCCGCAAGCTGTCTGTAACTGCGCAAGAGCCACGGCAGAAGCGCAAATTGTCGCTACAGGGAGTTCATCATGGACGCATCGTCCGCCACGCGTGCAGCGCATCAACCCGGCCGCGGCCGGATCTATGACTCGATTGTCGAAGCTTTTGGCGACACGCCGATCGTGCGATTGCGACGGCTGCCGGGCATGCACGGTGTGAACGCGACGATTTTGGCAAAACTTGAATATTTCAATCCGGCCGCGAGCGTGAAGGACCGCATCGGCGCGGCCATGATCATCGCCATGGAGAAGGCCGGTATCGTCAAGCCGGATACCGTGCTGATCGAACCGACCTCCGGCAATACCGGCATCGCACTCGCCTTCGTCGCCGCCTCGCGCGGCTACCGGCTCAAGCTCGTGATGCCGGAATCGATGTCGATCGAACGGCGCAAGATGCTGGCCTTTCTCGGCGCGGAGCTGGTGCTGACGCCGGCCGCACAAGGCATGAAGGGCGCGATCGCCGCCGCCGAGGAGCTGGTGAAGACGACGCCGAACTCGGTGATGCCGCAGCAGTTCAAGAACCTCGCCAATCCCGAGGTGCACCGCCGCACCACCGCGGAGGAGATCTGGAACGACACCGACGGCAACATCGATTTCTTCGTAGCAGGCGTCGGCACCGGCGGCACGATCACCGGCGTCGGCCAGGTGCTCAAGCCGCGCAAGGCCTCGTTGCGGGTGGTGGCGGTCGAGCCGGAGGAGAGCCCGGTGCTATCAGGGGGACAGCATACGCCGCACAAGATCCAGGGCATCGGCGCGGGCTTCGTCCCTGATATCCTCGATCGCTCCGTGATCGACGAGATCGTCAAAATCAACTCGACCACGGCGATCGAGACCTCGCGCGCATTGGCGCGGCACGAGGGCATTCCGGGCGGTATCTCCTCGGGTGCTGCGATTGCCGCGGCGCTCCAGATCGGCAAGCGGCCGGAAGCTGCGGGAAAAACCATCCTGGCGGTGGTACCGTCCTTCTCCGAGCGGTATCTTTCGACGGCTCTGTTTGAGGGAATCTAGGACATGGCGGATCTACCGAGGCGGCCGCGCACGCTTGGCGATGCCAGGACCGAGGCCGAGGCGGCGTTCAAGAAGGTGACGGCCAAGGTCGCCGCGGCGCCGCCGAAGCAGAACACGGCGCCTGGGATCAAGGAGCAGGTTACGCTGCGCATCGACCAGGACGTGTTGGAGTTCTTCCAGGAGGGCGGTCCCGGCTGGCAAGATCGCATCAACGAGGCGCTGCGGAAGGCGGCGGGGAAGTAGCGCCCGGTCTTTCCAGGTCGCCCAACGAAAAAGCCCGGCGCGAGCCGGGCTTTTGTATTTGGGGTTTGATCTGGCCTCAGCGGCGGAACATGCCGCCCATCATGCCGCCGACGACGCCGCCGACGAAGGCCGCGCCGGCCGCATCGCCGGGGTTGCTGCGTTGGGGAGCCGGCGCCGGTGCGCTGCTGGCCGCGGGGGCGCTGGCGCGCCGGGCCGCCTTCTGGCTGTTGTCGCTCGCAGTCGGCGGAGCGGCCACGACCTCCGAGAGCAGCGCCTTGTGCTGGAGCTTGTTGAGGTAACCTGACGAAGGATAGCCGCGCGCGGCCTGCCAGCGTTTGAGCACGGTCCGGGTCTCGTCGCTGAACACGCCAGTCTGCTTGGTGTCGAAGCCGAGGCCGGTGAGGCGACGCTGCACGTCGCGGCGCTGGTTCTTGTCGAGGCCGATCTGGTCCTCGGTAATCTGAGTGGCCTCATCGGTGAAGGTCGCAGGATCGACGCCGGCGTTGAGGGTGCGCGTCGCGGTCGAGGGGCCACTCTTGATCGCGGCAAGCCGCGCCAACGCCAGGGCCTTGAACTGGCCGTTCGGATAGGCCGAGAGGTAGGCGTTGAGCTCTTCCGGCTTGTTGGACTCCTTCACCGAGCGCCAGTATTCGAGTTCGACGCCGTCCGAGCCGCCAGTCGCCGCCGGCACGCTGCCAGCCGCCGTCGGCGCCGCGTTGGCAACCTGGGTGGTCGGGGCCTGGTTGAGATAGACGGCGCCGATCAGGTTGGTGTGGCCCCAGGGAAGCTGGCCCTTGTGGGTCTCTTCGTTGACCTGGGCGCGCACCGACGTCATCGCCTGCTGGATCTCGATGCCGGGCTTGGTGATGTTGTCGATCAGCGCGCGGGTGAACGGGCTGTTGTTGCCCTCCTGGCCGTCGAGCGCGGTCTGGCCGGGGCCGGTTGCGAACGCGATCAGCGTGCCTTCGCCGGACTTCATCTCGGCAAGGCCGCTCTGCACGTTGACGCTGCGGGTCGCGGAGTTCGACTTGATCTTGGCGGCGAACGGATTGTCGCGGCAGGCATCGAGGAAGACGAGCTTGACCTTGGCATCGCCCATGGTCTGCTCGAGTGTCAGGTCGATGTTGATCGCAGCGCCCAGCTTGACGTCCATCTCCGACTTGATGTCGGCGTCAACCGGCAGCAGGTAGTTGGTGCCGCCGACGGCGATGCCGTGACCGGCATAGTAGAACAATGCGATGTCGGAGCCCTGCGCCTTGCGGCCGAAGTCGAGCAGCTTTTCCGTCATCTGGTCGCGGCTGAGATTGGACCCTTCGATCACGTCGAAGCCGACATTGCGCAGCGTCGCCGCCATCGCCTTGGCGTCGATCGGCGGGTTCGGCAATTGCGCGACGTTCTTGTAGGAACCGTTGCCGACGACGAAAGCAACACGGCGGTCCGCCTTCGCGGCACTGACCGACAGTGCCATGCACATCAGCGAGGCGATGAGGGTGAGATAGCGCATCTGAAATCCCCAGAATCGAATTGCAGGCAGCAACAAATTGGCGACGAACCTACACGAAAATGCCCGGCTTCGCGCTAGCGAAACGACGGTTCGCCCAACCCACTGCTTCGCGGCCGAATGTGCACGATGGAATGCCCCTTCTAACGTGATCCAGATCACGTTCGACCACTTTGTTTTTGTCGCGCGAGGCCGCGCGCCGGTTCACTGCGCGCGGGCCGGAATCGGGGCCGCCGGCTTCAGATTCAGGAGGTTGCCGAACAGGATCAGCGCCGCCCCGAGCACGGTCCAGCCGTCGAGCCGTTCTGAATACAGCAGCCAGCCGGCCGTCGCGGTGAGAGGAACCCGCAGGAAGTCCATCGGAACCACCACCGTCGCGTCCGCGTAGCGCATGGCGCTGGCGAGGCAATAATGCGCGAACGTGCCGCAGACCGAGATCACCGCCACCCAACCCCAGACATAAGTGGGCGGCCAGGCCCAGACATAGAGCGTCGGCAGGAAGCCTGCGACCGACTGCACGACCAGCATCCAGAACAGGACCGCCAGCGCGCTCTCGGTCCGGGTGAGCGATTTCACCAACGCCATGGACACGCCGAACCCGACCGCGGCGCCGAGCGCGATCAACTGGCCCTGATTGATCTCGCCGGTCGCGGGCCGCACGATGACGATCACGCCGACGAGGCCGAGCACGATCGCAGCGATCTTCCACGAGGTCATGCGCTCCGACAGAAAGCTCGCGGCGAGGATCGCCGTCCAGATCGGCATCGTGAACTCGATTGCCACCACCTGGCCGATCGGAATCAGCGTCAGCGCGAAGAACCAGCCGAGCTGTGAGACGTAGTGGATCAGATTGCGCGCGATGTGCTGCGGCAGGCGCCTCGTCCTGAGCGTCCCGAATCCGCCGGCGCGCCGGATCATCGGATACAGCATGCAGAGGCCGAGCAGCGAGCGAACCTCCATCACCTGGAAGACGTTCATCTCGCGCACGGCCTCGCGTCCCGCGACCGCCATCACCAGGGTCAGCGACAGCCACCCGGCCATCCACAATGCAGCCATCGTTTTGGACGGAGGAGTGGTCATTGGCGCGCGATGCGGAAGGAAAGGGCGTTGGAGGGCAGGCTGGTATCCGCGACATCAATACGGTTTGCAACGGCCAAAACTGCGGATGCAGCGATGCACGGGTGCGTGCTAAGGGAGGGCCAACGAGCGAAATCGGAGAAACAGCTCATGCGTATCCTGCAGCCGGACGAATGGAAAAAACCGCGCGGCTTTTCCCATGGCGTCGTGGCCGAGGGGCCGGGCCGCTGGGTGGTGCTTGCCGGGCAGACCGGCGGCGACGAGGCGGGCGAATACGCCCCTGACATGGCGGGCCAGGTCGCAACCGCGCTGAAGCGGATCATCAAGCTGCTGGGCGAGGCCGGCGCCGGCCCCGAGCACATCGTCCGCCTAACCTGGTACCTGACCAGCCGCAGCGAATATGAGGCCGCAGGCGCCGGCATCGGCGCGGCCTGGAAGGAGACGCTGGGCCGCAATTTCCCGCCTTCGACGCTGCTCTACATCGGAGGCCTCGTCGACGACCGGGCCAAGGTCGAGATCGAGGTGACGGCGTTCGTTCCCAGTGCATAAAAAAATCGATCCGGCGCGCGCGCCGGATCGATTGTCGTGTCGTCGTACTGGCTTAGCGCGACATCGAGATGTTGGCGCCGCGGAACTGGCTGTCCGCGCGCATCGTGACCGTCTGCTTGTTGCCGGAGGTCCGCAGCGAGATGTTTGCGTTGAAACCAGCGGCGCTGGCGACCACCTCGAAACTTCCACCGCCACCGCGGCCCTGGAGCGAGCCGCTGATGTTACGGCTGGCCTCGCTCCAACCGCCGGTAATGGCGCTGCCTTCGGACCGGACGTTGGCGGCGAGGTTGAACTTGTAGGCGTCGCTGGCACAGGTCAGCGACATCTCCATGGTGGGCCCGATCGGAGCATATTTGGCCCGGCAACGGATGCGTTCGGTGGAGCCGTCATCCAGGGTGACGATCCCGCCGCCGCTCCAGCTGCCCGCGAGCGGGGCAAACGGGCCGGACTGGGCCTTGCTTTCAGTGTTCGCGAACGCTGCCGCAAGCAAAACGGCGGCCGCGATCAGCAGCCGCCGGCCTCCGGCGCGAGTCTCGATTGGTTTATTGGCGCGATGCTTCCCACCGCCCGCTGCACGGTATGCCTGCAGATGCTCCATTCCACTTCCCCGATCCGGCGTTGCCGCTGAGTTGACCGTTGGCATATGCACCATTGATCGAAACTTTCACAAGTCCCCCGCTGCCGATGGTGCCGGAAACGTTAGCGCCGGGCGCGGTGATCCTGCCGTCGGCGACTGTCAGCATGGAGCTTGCGGTCGGCTCGCAGGAACCGGACTTGGTCACGATGGTGACCTGCCAGTTGCCGTCATAGGGGGTCTGGGCGAAGGCGGTGGCGGCGAGGGTGCCGGCGAAAACTGAAGCGGCACAGAACGCCGCGATGCGACCAAAACGCATGAATTCCGTCCTTGAATTTGTCTGATATCCTGACGCTTATTCGGACGAAATGTGACGGAAATTTGTTGCAATGCCAAATCGAAAATTGTTCCTGTGGAAACAATGGTTTATTTGTGTTTTTGGCTCCGATTTTTCAAGCAGAATCAATGCGGCTTCACGTTAAGGGTAAACGTCAGGACAGACTCGGCGCGGAAGTCGCGAACTGCTCGTCCTGAACCTTGGCCGGCAGTGCCTTGTGGACTTTGACGTAATCGATCACGTCGGCCAGCAATTTGAGCCCGAGCGGGGCGAGCGCGCGCTCCCAGAGTTCGCGGGCGGTCTCGCCCTTCTTGACGAAGCACCAGTCCTGCGCGGCGATGGCGCCGGCATCCATGCGATCGGCGAGATGATAGATCGTGCCACCGGCGATCGGATCGCCTTCCTTGATGGTCCATTCCACGGCGGCCTTGCCACGGTGGCGCGGCAGCAGCGAGGGGTGATAGCCGATCCCGCCGAACCGGGCCGCGGCGAGCGCGTCCTTTCCGATCCGGGCATGGCTGTGCGCGGTGATGATCAAATCGGTGTCGGGCGCGATCTCGGAGGCGACCACCAGCTTCGGATTGGCCTGCACCACCACCTCGATGCCGGCCGCCCTGGCGGTCGCAGCAAGGCGGTCCTCGGCATCGGCCACCACGACCCGCGCGATCGACACGCTGTGCTCCCGGAGCATGTTCAGGGTGGTCACGCCGAAATGGCGGGAGCCGACGAGGGTAATGCGCATGTGTGTCCGATCCGTCTCGCAACTGCGTCATACCCCCGATAACACGTCCGGGCGCCGTGTCACCATCTGCGGGCCGTTTCTGCCGGTTATCAACAATGCGCCGGGCGCAGGAGACGGTGAATTCCGCGATTGCGCGGCCGACCGTTCCGGTGCTTGCATGCGCGCATTGCACCGGTTCGGAGCGAGCGCATGCGCAGCGCCTGGTTCATCCTTCTTGCGACACTGATTGCGGCCACCCCGGGCCATGCCGGCGGGCCGTACCCGGCGGTCCCGCCCGAGATCGGCGTCGCGCCGTTCATCGGGCCGACCTGGGACGCTTATCGTTGCGCGGGGGGACCGGTCTATAATTTCTATGATGGCGCCTATTACGGCGAGGAGCCGCCGGCGCTCTATCGCGGCTACGCCTACCGGCCGCATTATCGCTACAGCGCCTATCGCCGACTGCCGCGGACGTACTTCTGCGTCGCCGACTAGCGTTGCCGCACGGCCACGGTCGAGCGGCAAATGATGATGTGACGGTTCCTGTGTTTCATTTCGAACAGAAGGAATCCATCCCGCCGTTAGAATGGCGATACCGGGGCTGGCGACATTTGATCCGGATCCATTTTCGAACCCGGCTTTGGCCGCTGGCCTGATCGCCAGCGGCCTTTTCATGCCGCGCGTCGCAAAATCATCTGACGGTAACGCGTTCTCAACCTGCCTGGCGTATCGACGAATCCGTCGCGGATTTGTAATGCGTACCGCGACACCGAAAATGTCCCGCCGGCGTGGGTGCGCCGCGCGGGCTTTTTCGCCGGGACCGATTTCATGCCGAGCGCGATTGAGCAGATCGTCGACATCTATGTCCGACTGAAGAACAGGCGCGGCCTCGACGAGCTGATGATGCACAGGCAGCGCCTCGCGGTCGACCTGAAGAGCAGGTCGGGCTATGATTTCAGCCTGCCGATCGGTCAGATCGACGAGGAGATCGCGATCATCGAGGCAGGTCTCAGCCGGCTGAAGGCTGGCTCCAACGATGCCGATACGACACGTTTGATCTGACGCGCTCAGTCGCGCCGGCCGCCGTCGATGACGGTGAACAATGGCCGCGCCGGGGTCGGCTCCACCAGCAATTCCTCCACGAGTGCGGTGGCCGCATCGACATATTTTCGCGTCGGCTTGTCGAGCTCTCGCTTCGCCTCGTCGTCGAGCGCGACCTTGGCCGCCTCGACCAGTTTGCGCATCCGCGCCGCATGGTCGTCGCCGGCCGTCAGGGTTGCGCGCGCCAGCGAGCGCAGCACGAACAGCTCGCCCTCGAGGCGGAGCAGACGATCGTTGAGCCTGGTGAGGACGGCGTTGAGGTCGGCCATTTCCGCGGTTCGTCGCTGTGGATTCGTCCTGATCTAGCGGCGATCGGTGAACGGAGTGCAAACGGCATCGGCGCAATTGGGCCGATCGTCCGCATGTCGCGGTGCCGCCGTTGTGACCGGTCGTGACGTCGCGTATGCGTGGGCACAGCATGGTTCCCGCACCACATGTCAGCCCGGGTGGACGTTTGGAGCCCGTGCGATGCGGTTTATCGCGGTTGTGATCCTCTTGATGTCGGCATGTTCGGCTGTCGCCGCCGCGCCGGCGCGCCACGCCCGCCCGCACCACCCCGTTGTCGTCCGTCCGGCCGAGGACGCGCCGGTGCCGCCCGGCTGGTACAAATTTCCCGGGTGGCCGCCGATCCCGCCGTCGGAGAACAGGAATCTCGATCCCTCCAATTTCGGCGGAGGCTGATCGCAGCTACGCAGCGCTTCGCGCCAGGTAGTCGCGCGCGAAGGCGAGATACCAGTCGAGGCAGCCGGGATTAGCCATCGCCTCCTTGTTGATGACCTTCTCGACGGGCTGGCCGAGCAGCAGCTTCTTGATCGGCAGCTCCTGCTTCTTGCCCGACAGCGTGCGCGGGATCTCGGCGACGGCGAAGATTTCGTTCGGCAGGAAGCGCCGGGAGAGACCGGCCTCGATCGCCTTGTTGATCTTCGCCTGCATCGCGGCGTCGAGCGCGACGCCTTCGCGCAGCACCACGAACAGCGGCATGTAGCTGTCGCGGCCGAGATATTCGAGGTCGACGACGAGGGAGTCCAGCACCTCCGGCAAGGCTTCGATCGCGGAATAGAGTTCGCTCGTGCCCATGCGCAGGCCGTGCCGGTTGATGGTGGCATCGCTGCGGCCGTAGATGATGCAGGAGCCGTCCGGATTGACCTTGAGCCAGTCGCCGTGCCGCCACACGGGGCCGCGGCCGCTGCCGTCGAAATTGTCCGGATAGGTCTCGAAATAGCTGGAGCGGTAACGCACGCCGTCCTTGTCGTTCCAGAAGTAGAGCGGCATCGACGGCATCGGCTCGGTGCAGACGAGCTCGCCGACCTCGTCCGTGACGGCGCGGCCCTGTTCGCTGAAGGCTTCGACGGCGGCGCCGAGCAGGCGACACTGCATCGCGCCGGGCGTTTGTGGCAATTCGCGGTTGCCGCCGATGAAGGCGCCGGCGAAATCGGTGCCGCCGGAAATGTTCGCCCACCAGATGTCGGCCTGCGCCTTGCTGCCATTGGTCTTCGACAGTGCGGCGAAGCGGTCGTTGAACCAGGCTTGCGTGTCGGCGCTGAGCGGCGATCCGGTCGAGCCGAGGCAGCGCAGCCGCGACAGATCGCCCGCGGCGGCAAGATCGATTTCGGCCTTGGCGCAGTTGGCGAAGAACGCCGCGCCCGCGCCGAAGAAGGTCGCTTTCGATTGCGCCACGAAGCGCCACAGCGTGGTCCAGTCCGGCTTGTCCTTGGCGCCGCCGGGGCTGCCGTCGAAGATGCAGCAGGTGGCGCCGCCGAGCAGGCCGCCGACTTGCGAATTCCACATGATCCAGCCGGTCGAAGAGTACCAGTGATAGCGCTCGCCGAAAGAGTTTTGGTGATAGGAGCAGCCGATGTCGTTGTGCAGGCCGAGCAGCGCCAGCACCACGATGACGATGCCGCCATGGCCGTGCACGATCGGCTTGGGCAGGCCGGTGGTGCCGCTGGAATAGACGATCCAGAGCGGATGATCGAACGGCAGCCAGGCCGGCTCGAACGTGTCAATCGCGGCGCTTGTCCTGGCGACAATATCGGAGAGCAGGGCATCCGGCGCGGCAGGCGCACCGGCCTCGCTGTGCAGGATGACATGCGCGACCGTGGGCAGCGATCGCCGCAGTTCGGCGACGACGTCGCGCCGGTCGTGCCGCCGGCCGGCATAGGTGACGGCGTCGCAGGCGATCAGCACTTTGGGTTCGATCTGCTTGAAGCGGTCGATCACGGCGGGCGCGGCCATGTCGGGTGCGCAGACGCTCCAGACCGCGCCGATGCTGGCGGTCGCGAGGAACGCGATGATGGTCTCGGGAATGTTGGGCAGATAGGCCGCGACGCGGTCGCCGGGCTTGATACCGTTATCCTTCAGATGCAGCGCGAGCGCGGCCGCCTTGCGCCGCAGCTCCGGCCAGCTCGTTTCCCTCAGCTTGCCGTCCTCGCCGCCGCTGACGATCGCGGGCAGGCCGGCGGCGTCGGCGGCTTCGACATGCCGGAATACCTGACGCGCGTAGTTCACCTGCGCGCCTGGAAACCAGACCGCGCCGGGCATCTTGCGCTCGGTGATCACGGCCGCGAACGGCGTCGGCGATTGCAGATCATAATAGTCCCAGATGCTGCGCCAGAAGCCGTCGAGATCGCGCACCGACCATTGCCGCATGTCTTCGTAGCTGCCGAAGGTGAGGCCACGCTGCTCGGCGAGCCAGTTGCGATAGAGGGCGATCTGGGGAACGAAAGGTGCGGTCATTGCGTGTCGGCTTCAGTTGCGGGGAAGGGGAGTTTAAGCCGTCTCGCAGCTTAGCAGAAGCCGCGGTACTAGCAGGCGGCCTTGACCGGGCTAACGGGTCCGGCCTTCGCCAGGGCGACGTGGCAGAGATCGCAACCATCGCTTCAACAGACTCGTCATTGCGAGCGCAGCGAAACAATCCAGGCTGTCACGCGCGGAACGATTCTGGATTGCTTCGCTGCGCTCGCAATGACGGAGGTGTGGGGGAACGCAATCTTGGTCTGTCAGCGTGGCGGAGCCATGCTGTCGGGTGCAAAGTCGGTCGGCAGGCCGTCGATGCTCTTCATGTTCTTCAGACCCCAGTATTTTCGCAGATTGTTGACGCCCTGCGCCGTCCAGTAGCGCACGAGGTTGCCACGCTCTTGCTTGTAGTCGAACAGCGGCACGCCCAGACCGCACGACGTCTGCACGAGGTCAATCGAGAGGCGTACGATTTGGCGGGCGCCTGCAACTTCCTCGAACTTCGGAACGAGATCGGCGTACTCCGGCGTGCCGCGCATCAGCGATCGACCCTGACCATAGAGCCGCAGGATCATCGGATCGCCATCGAAGGCGCAAAACATGATGGTCAGCCGCTTGTCGTTCGAGGCGACCAGATGCGCGCGGGTCTCGCTGCCGCTGCCAGTGCAATCGAGGTAGGCGACGTCAGTTTCTCCGAGCACCCGGAATGAGGACAGGCCCTTGGGCGAGACGTTGATGCGTCCCTTCGGCGGGGCGCTGGCGACGAAGAAGATCTTCTGCCGCTCGATGAAAGCCCTGTGCTCTGGCTCGATCCTTGCGAATTGCTTGCCCATTTCCGTCCGTCCTTTGCGTAGCGACGAAGCCGAGGCCGAAACTAACATGTCAAATGTACCGGTTTAAGGATACACGTTATCCTGGTATAAAGACCACCATGAAAGGACAGGATCCGATTGCTCCGGCACTCTCGCTCAGCGCGTTCTTGCGGGCGCTCCGGGAGCGCCAGTCTCCGGCGGAATTCGGTCTCGCCGCCGGACCACGACGGCGCACGCCCGGCCTCCGGCGCGAGGAGGTCGCTCAGCTCTGCGGATTGAGCGCCACCTGGTACACATGGATCGAGCAGGGGCGCGATGTGTCCGTCTCTGCTTCGACACTTGCGCGCCTCGCACGCGGATTGCGCCTGTCACGAGCCGAGCGCGGCTATCTGTTTGAGCTTGCGGGCAAGCGCGATCCGGAGCGGCCGGGCAACAGGGATGATCCACCTGAGGGGGTACTGGCCTGCGTCGATGCGATCGATGGTCCCGCCTACATCCTCGATCGCACATGGAGCGCGCGCCGTTGGAACGCGAAAGCGTCCCGACTGTTTGCGGGATGGCTCGATGCTGACGGCGAAAAAAACCTTCTGCGCTACATCTTCCTCCGGCCTGAGGCGCGAACTCTGATCCTGGACTGGACGTCCCGTGCGCATCGCGTCGTCGCAGAGTTCCGCGCCGCGGTGACGGGCTACGCCGACGATCCGGATATTCGCCGGCTCGTAGACGAACTGAGAATTGGAAGCTCGGACTTCGAGCGCTGCTGGGAGACGCAGGGGGTTTTGGCACGCGAAGGGGGCGAACGTGCGTTCGATCATCCGACCATGGGACTGCTGCGCTATCAGCAGGTGTCGCTGTCTCTTGCGGGCTGGCCCGACTATCGACTGACGATGCTTCTCTCTGCGCCAACCATACGCAATCGATGACCGGTATCGCGGCCAAACCCGCCGCGCGGCCCGCTCGCTCGTCAGCGTCCGTCTACCAACCCACGCCCGCCCAGCGCCGGCCGAATACCGGCGGCTTCGTCTTCACGGCTTGCCAGCCGAAGAAGTGATGCTTGCCGGACCATGCGTGCACCACGCCGCTGCAGATTTTGCATTTGAAGCTGCCGGAATGCGCTTCGCTGTGCTCTTCCCTGGTCGCGGTGTAGTTCATGCTGCAACCGGTGCAGGTGAATTCTTCGATCGTCCAGATGCTGTTGGCCATTTGCACGGAATGTTTTCTTGGGACCTCGGTGCACGGTAGGAGCGGGTCTTTGCATCGGCGTAAACTGGGGCAACGAAATCCGGTTAATCGCCGTTAGCCAAACCGGGCTCCGCTCCGAGCCAGTGCAGGATGTTCCGGGTGTTCGGAGCGCCGGTCAGTCCAAATCGCGCCGCCGACAGGTCCAAGCGCGCGCCTGGTCCGGCAGCTAGATTTCACCCAGTCGCCTCGGTCGGGAGGCGCGCAAGCGGGGGTGAGATGATGGGGACAAAGCTCGTTTTGACGGCCGCGCTGCTGTCGCTGGCAACGCCGGCATTCGCTGCGGATATCATCGCGCCTGCGCCGGTGAAGGCGCCGGTGCCGGCTGCGATCTTCACCTGGACCGGCTTCTATATCGGCGCCCACGGCGGCGGCGCCTGGAGCAAGTGGACAGGCATCGACCCGACCGATCCGACCGCGGTCTGGACCTCCGTCACCGCCAGCGGCGGCATCGTCGGCGGCCAGATCGGCGGCAACTACCAGATCGGCAATGTCGTGGTGGGGCTCGAGGGCACCGGCGCCTGGTCCAGCGTCGCGCAGAACGCCGGCGGTCCGTTCGGCGGCGGCGCCGGCTTCACCTTGTCGCTCAAGAACGACTACATCGCCACGGTCGCCGGCCGGTTCGGCGTCGCCTTCGACCGCGTGCTGCTCTACGCCAAGGGCGGTGCGGCCTTCACCCGCGACAAGTACAATGCCAATAATGGCCTTGCCGGCGCGCTCGCCGGTTCTGCCTCGGGCAGCTTCAACCGCACCGGCTGGCTCGCCGGCGGCGGCGTCGAATGGATGTTCATGCCGAACTGGTCGGTGAGGGCCGAGTACAACTACATGGGCTTCGCCGCGATCACCGAGCAGCCGGTGACATCAGGCAACCTGGCGGCCACGCCGGCCAATGTGAAGCTGAACATCCAGACCGGAACGGTCGGCGTGAACTACCACTTCTAGCCGCGCAGGCGTTGCCGCAGGATCAGCCCTCGGTCCGGTCAAGCCGGAGCGGGAGCCCGCCTCGTCTTGACGCCGGATGCGGGGCTGGCAATAACGGCTTGCCCGTGCATGTGCCGGAACCAGCGTCGATGCCGCAAAGAAAGTCGTGCCCGTGAAAAGCCTCCGTCAGCTCCTGACGGGAGAGGACATCATCCAGCTCGTGATCCGGCTCGGCCTGCTCGCCCTGCTGATCATCTGGACCTTCCTGATCATCCGTCCGTTCGTGCCGATCCTGGCCTGGAGCGGCGTGCTCGCGGTCGCGTTCTATCCGGCCTTCAGCTGGGTCGCCAAGATCCTCGGCGGTCGGCCCAAGACCGCCGCGGCGATCCTCACCTTGATCACGCTCGGCATCGTCATCGGCCCTGCAACCTGGCTCGGTATCAGCGCGGTGGACGGCGTGCGCGAGCTGGCGCACCAGCTCGGCACCGGCGATCTCGCGCTCCAGTCGGCGCCGGAGCAGCTCAAGTCGTGGCCGCTCGTCGGCCCGTGGCTCTACGACCTCTGGGACCAGGCCTACACCAACATCCGCGCGGTGCTGCGCGAAGTGGCGCCCTATCTCCAGCCGCTGGCAGGACCGCTGCTGTCGTTCGCGGGCGATGCCGGCGTCGGCACGCTCCAGTTTCTGGTCTCGGTGTTCGTCGCCGGCTTCCTGTTCCCGCATGGGCCGCGGTTGGTTGCGGCCAGCCGCGGCTTCCTGTTTCGCATCGTGCCCGAGCAGAGCGAGCATTTCCTGGGGCTCGCCGGCGCGACCATCCGCGCCGTGGCGCAAGGGGTGATCGGCGTCGCGATCGTGCAGGCACTGCTCGCCGGCATCGGCTTCAAGCTCGCAGCCGTTCCGAGCGCCGGCCTTCTCGCCTTCATCGTGCTGCTGCTCTCGATCGTGCAGATCGGCGCCTTCCTCGTGCTGCTGCCGGTGATCATCTGGATCTGGACCGCCAAGGACGTCACCACGGCGCTGCTGCTCACGGTGTTTCTCGTCCTGGTCGGTTTCATCGACACCATGCTGAAGCCGCTCGTGATGGGGCGCGGCCTGACCACGCCGACCATCGTGATCTTCGTCGGCGTGATCGGCGGCACGCTCGCCCATGGCATCGTCGGCCTGTTCATCGGGCCGATCATCCTGTCGGTGGCCTGGGAGATGATGATGGCCTGGATCAGGACGGAGGACCGGGCGGGCGCGAAGGCGAGCGAAGGCTGATCTTGCGTCCTCGAACGGCGCGATCTGAACGCCGTGTCGCAGCTGGCCCGAAGGCCCGCGGCCTGTGATCAAGGCGCGTCCCGAACTTGTCTATCCGACTAGACAAGTTACGATTGGGACGATTCTATTTTCGATTACGGCAGCAATGGCGAAGTCTTCCAAGCTGGTTGCCGCCAAGCGCGGCAAGGTATTGTTGGTCAGACGCCGGTCGGACGGCCTGTGGATGTTCCCGGGCGGCCGCAAGCGCGCGCGCGAGTCCGAGAAGGACTGCCTGCGGCGCGAGATCAAGGAGGAACTGCCCAAGCTGAAGCTCGGCCGGATCAGCCTCTGGAAGGAAGTGAAGGCCAGGAACAAGCGCTCCGGCCGCAAGATGAGCGATGCGATCTTCATCGCCAAGGGCGCCAAGGGCAGGCTCGCGATCGGCGACAAGAAGGAGATCGATCGCGCCGCCTGGCAGAAGCCGCGCGGCATCCGCCTGACCCCGACCTCGCGCTATATCCGCGACCGCCTGTTTCCGAGGAAGCCGCGGCGGCGCGGCTGAGTTCGCGTTCCCGCAAAGTGGATACCGGTTGGCGTCAAGACAACGCGTCAAAATAGGAATCCAGGGCCCCGCTCCGATTCTATCGGAACGGACAACGGCTCTAGTCTTCCCGATCCACCGAACGGTCCCGCCCGGCGAATGACCTCGAGCGCGCCGCGCGCGGCTCCGGCGCGACGCGCCTTGCCGCCTCGGCCTCGCGCTGCTCCTTGCGCGCCTTGCGCGCATTGCGCATCGCGCGCTTGACGAAGGGGTGCTGCGAATCCTCGGCGAAGAACAGCACCACCTCGCAACTCGGACATTGCCTGGAATAGCCGTCCTGCAACCGCCCGGCGCGATCGCGGAACACGGACTTGCAGCGCGTGCACTGAATCTGGACGAAACTCATGCGCGACCGACAATGACCGATGGGAATGGATCGTCAGGTGATCCCAAATGTCTGAAGGAAGCCTGAAGGCTTTGGTGAATTCACCGCAGTTCTCGTCGCAGCCGATGTCGTGCGCACGACGGCGATGCTCGCAAGACGCGGCGGGCGTCATCGGCCCGCCGCGACAGGCGGCAGGCAGAGGTCGTCAACAGGCTCAGGTCGTTAGAGCTGCCCGACCAGCCGCTATTGCCTGGCTGCGAGCGTGTCGAGGCAATGGTTCAGATACGCGGTGCGATCCCTGGGCAGCACCTTGTCGAGATCGGCCTTCAGCGCGCATTCACGCTGCCGCAACTGCTCGGCCCGGCGCTTCTCGGCCGCCTCGCGGAATTCGGGAGCAACCTTGTTGGGATCGACCAGCGGCTGCGAGCGGGCGGGGGACGCCGCAAGGAGTGCAATGGCGGCGATGAAAATGAATGGTTTCAAATGAGCCTCCGTAAAAGAAGGCATCCTAGCCCGCGGCGCGCGCAGGCTCAAACCGGAGGTGCGGTACCCCGTTCCGGCATGATCGATCCGCGCCAACAACCAACAGCGCGTGTGAACCAGTTCACAAGCACGCGACACATTCACTGCTATGAAAGCGTATTGCTTGACCATTTCATTTTGAACGAAACGCCCCAGCGTCCAAGCGCTGGGGTTTTTCGTGCTGGACATGCGAGCAGCGCGTCCTCGATCGCAGCAGCCCGTGCATCCAGAGAAGCAGGTCCCACGCCGCGTTGAATGCTTCGGAAGCGGCGAGTTCCGATCCACAGCCAAAGATTTCGGGAGCGCGATGGCGCTCCGAACGTTGCCACGAGGCGTGCGTTGGCAGGGCAAATCCCATATGGATGGCGGCGAACCGCCGAATCGACAATGAGGCGGCTCGCGTTCGGTGGGTGACAGTTTACGACCAGAGACGGATTCAAGTGAGGCTTTCCAAAAAGGCGAAGGCGACCAAGACATCGCCAAAGAAGGGCAAAGGATCGCAGCGCGCCACGATCTCGTCTTCATCGCCCCTCGGTTCGATGGCTCTGCATCTGCTTGCACAATGGAAGCAGTCCGGACGCAGCGGCATCGTTTTTCTCGCCGAGAGCGAGAACAGGGCGGAGCGGCTCGGTAGCGTCATTCACGCGCTCGATCCCGCCTGCGAGGTCCTGGTGTTTCCGCGATTGAACACTTTGCCGTTCGATCAGCTCGAGCCGTCGCACGAACTGGCAGGGCGCAGAGCCTCGGTGCTGCGACGCCTCGCGAAATCCAGGAAGCCGCTCTTTCTGGTCTCGACGGCGGAAGCCGTGATGGAGCGCCTGCCGCCGCCTGCGAGCCTGTCGCGCCTGAGCGTGAGCCTGAAGGTGGGCGGCGCGTTTTCCGAGCGGGACCTGCGCGGGCGCCTCGAAGAGCTGGGATATGATCTCGAGGACGAGCCGGATTATCCGGGCGGAGCCCTGTTTCACGGGCAGACGTTCGAGATATTTCCCGCGGGCGCGCTGGGGCCGTTCCGGATCGAGCATTCAGGCCGCGCCATCAGCCGGATCGTGGCGTTCGATCCGAAAGAGCACGACATCATCTTCGAGACCAGCGAGCTTCTCGTCGATCCCATGTCGGAGCGGCTGGCCTTCGCCGGCAAACGCGGCAAGCGCGCGACGCTGTTCGACTATTGCGGGCGCGCCAAATGGATCGCCGATGCAGGGGTGCCGTTGCACGTCGACGGCTGGCTGAGCACGATCGAGGAGGCCGCGCCTCGCGCGGAGAGGGAACGCGAATACATTGGACGGCGCGACTGGAAGCAGCTCTCCAGGGGCATGAAGGTATTGCCGCGGACGGCGTCCTTCCAGCCCATCCCGGAGTTTTCGAAGCTGACCTCCTCCAGGAAGGCGCTGCGTGCCTTTGTCGAGGAGACGCGCCGGGCCGGCTCGCGGCTGATCCTGGTCGCGGCGCAGGAGGACGACCTGCGCGTGATGGAGCGGATGGGCGGCGTCAAGGCGCAGCGCTGCGAGAATTGGGACGAGGCGGTGCGCGGGCGGAGCGGCGAGGCGGCGCTTCTGGCCGATCTCGATGCGGGCTTCGTCGTGCCGGGGAAAAAGTCGCTCGTTGTCGTGACGGCGTCCGACGTGCTCGGCAGCCGGGCGCATCATCCGCAGCCGATGGCGCGGGCCTGGAGCGCGGCCTTCGACCATGCCGACGTGCCCGAGCAGGGCACGGTGGTCGTGCATCTCCAGCGCGGCCTTGCCGTGCTCGATGGCCTGCAGACCGTGAACACGGGCGGCGGCGCACTGCGCGAGATGATCCGCCTGGTGTTCGCAGGCGACAATGCGGTTCTCGTGCCGCCGCCCGATCTGGCGCTGATGTGGCCTTACGCAACCGAGCCCGGCAAGCTTGCGCTCGACAAGGCGGACGGCAGCTCATGGTGGGCCCGCCGCACCGAGGCCGAGCGCGAAATCCAGATCGCCGGCAAGGTGCTGGCCAAGCACATCAGCCAGCGCCGCAGGCGGCGCGCCGACAAGCTGGTTCCGCCGGGATCGGCCTATGAGAAATTCGTCGCGCGCTTTCCTTATTTCACGACGGTCGACCAGGCGAAGGCGATCCGCGACGTGCTGGAGGATCTCGCATCCGGCCATCCGATGGACCGGGTGATCTGTGGCGACGTGGGATTTGGCAAGACCGAGGTGGCGCTGCGGGCGGCTGCCGCTGTGGTGCTGTCGGGCAAGCAGGTGGCGATCGCGGTGCCGACGACGGTGCTGGCACGGCAGCATGTCGCAACGTTCCAGAAGCGCTTCGCCCCGTTCGACATCGAGGTGGGGAACCTGTCGCGGGCGACATCCGGCGCCGACCTGCGGGCGACCAGGGAGGGACTGCGCAGCGGCCGGATCAAGGTCGTGGTCGGAACGCAGGCGCTCGGCGGCAAGGACGTGAAGTTCGACGATCTCGGCCTCGTCATCATCGACGAGGAGCAGCATTTTGGCGCGGCGGAGAAGGCCAGGCTTTCCAGCCTCGCCAAAAATGTCCATGTGCTGATGATGAGCGCCACGCCGATCCCGCGCACGCTCGCCGCCGGCCTTGCCGGATTCCGCGACCTCAGCGTGATCGCCTCGCCGCCGGTTCACCGGCTTCCGGTCGCAACCAGGATTGCGCCGCTGTCGGATGCGGCCATTGCGTCGGCGTTGCTGCGCGAGCAGCGGCGCCATGGCCAGAGTTTTCTGATCTGTCCGCGCATCCAGGATCTGGATCCGATGCTGGCGCGGGTGCAGGCGGTGGCCGGCGATCTTCGCATCGTGTGCCTGCACGGCAGATTGGCTGCCGACGAGATCGACGACCGGATGATGAGCTTCGTCGAGGGCAGGGCCGACGTCCTGCTCGCGACCAACATCGTGGAGAGCGGCCTCGACATTCCGCGTGCGAACACCATCGTGGTCTGCTGGCCCGAGAAGTTCGGCCTCGCCCAGCTGCATCAGCTGCGCGGACGGGTCGGCCGTAGCGGCATCCGCGCGTTCGCCCATCTGCTGACCGAGACGAATTCCGGCCAGTCCGAGAAGCGGCTGGCCGTGCTCGAGGAGTTCAGCCGGCCGGGCGCCGGCTTTGCCATCAGCGAACGCGATCTCGATCTCAGAGGTGCGGGCGACCTGTTTTCGGAGCAGCAATCCGGCCATGTCCAGGTGTTCGGACCCGTGCTCTACAGCCACCTGCTGAAAATGGCCTCGGAGAAGGTCGATGAGGAGCGGGCCGCGGTGTGGGTGCCCGACCTGAACCTGCCGGTCGCGGACATGCTGCCCGAGACTTATGTGCATTCCGAGCCCGTGCGGCTCGAACTCTATGCGCGCGCCGCAAGATGCAGCAGCGAGGACGACCTCGTCGACCTCGAGGAGGAAACCTCCCGCCGCTTCGGCCCGCTGCCGAAAGTCGCGCGCGACTTCTTTGCCGCCGCGAAGCTCAGGCTCGAATGCAAGCGAAGGGGCATCATCCGGCTCGACGTCGGCCTCGGGGCGGTGGCCGCAACGTTCCTGCCCGGACGGTTGCGGAAGTCGAGAGGGAAGTCACTGCAGCGCGACGGCGATCGCGTCGTCTATCACAGCCAGATGCGCGACGCGCCGTTCGAGCGGGTTGAAGAGTTGTTCGAGGTGCTGGACGAGGGGTGAGGACGGATGCGCCGGTCTGGCGCCGTCTTCATCCAGCCGGGTCAATCAGACAGGTGACATCAGTCACTTTGAGGCGTGGTCGATCTTGTGCCCCAAATGCCCGGTGTCGTGATCGCGGCGCAACTGGCTCAGCGACGTCTCGTTCAGCTGAGCCAGGACCTCGCTGAGCTGGGTCGAATCGGGATAGCCGGCCGCAAAACCCTTTCCGTAGATCTTGCGCAACGTGCCAACCAGCGTGTTGCCGTGCTTCTTGCTGATCCCGCCATCCTTGTCCCGATGGCGGCCATCCAGGCCCGATTCCTTCATGTGTCTCTCCCTGTGTGGCGTCTTGAGCGCCTGGAGAGAGCGTGCTCCCAATTGAGTTGATTGGCAACGGCGCGGCGCTCGGGCGTTGAGCGCCGGTTCGTGCCATCGCAAGGGCGTTGCGCTCGCGTGTCTATCGCTTAGCTGTGATGCCGCGTCAGATTGCGGCGGGACGGTTGGCGCATCACATCAGCCCGAGAGGTTGCTCGATTGGAACCGATACGATGCGCTCTGTTCTGGCCATGGGTCTGTTGATCGTCCTGTGCACCGCCGCAAACGTGGCGACGGCGCAACGCTTCCGCGCGCATCATC
Source organism: Bradyrhizobium sp. USDA 3311 (assembly GCF_054062495.1). Classification (NCBI taxonomy): domain Bacteria; kingdom Pseudomonadati; phylum Pseudomonadota; class Alphaproteobacteria; order Hyphomicrobiales; family Nitrobacteraceae; genus Bradyrhizobium; species Bradyrhizobium sp. USDA 3311. The sequence goes on from NZ_JBSSFI010000001.1 coordinate 5,856,728, forward strand.
CGCGCTCTCCCGCGGTCGATCGTTCCGGCGCTGAAGTGAATCCCCGGGCGCGCTTCGCGGTCCCCGGCTGGAGCGATGAAGCAACGCAGCGATGGCTGAACAGCGCCTCGTCCAATGTCGGCCGAGGCGGATAGCGGGTCGGTTACGTTGTAGGCCAGCGCCGGCGACCGTCGTAGACAAGGAAAAATCGGCGACGTGCTGTGAACCGGTTCACGGTCGGTCTCCGCGGCCGCTGCTATGAAGGCCGCATTGCCTTACCGATTGATATTTTGAAAACGCCCCAGCGCTTCCCACCAGGCGCTGGGGTTTTCATTTGGATCACGGCAACGCCCGGAATTCGCGAAGCGCGATCCGATGGCTGGGTGATTTCAGAAGAGGGAAGGCGGGGTGGCTAGGCGGCCTGCTCCTCGAACGAGGTGTATATCCGGCCGGTTGGATCAACGATCTGAACGTCCCAGCACCCGTCCGCGACGAGCTCTCTGGCCTTCTTGAGGGCGGCCTCGAGTGACAGCCGCTTGAGGCTGACGACGCCTGCCGTGTCGAAACCGTTGATTTCAAACATGCCGCTCCCTCCTGTTTTGCTGAATCTTACACCTTTTGAGGGCGTTGTCTCGCGGCTTTGTCGCGCTTCGGAGCAGGCTGCCCCATTGCTCATTCCATCGCCTGGACCCCGCAATCGGCCGGGGTGGCCGGGCCTGCCGGGCGGCCCGGCCGCTAACGTGAAATTAAGCCGAAAAACCTACAATTTTAGACAGTTGTAGGTGGGTGCTGCGTAGAGGAGCCGTCGCGAGGACGTTCCGGCGTCGGCTTCCTTTTGCTCGCTCATGAGGTCAATGCAGATGACCACGACTTTGGAAGCGCAAGGCCTCGTCGAACAACTCGACCCCGCAGCGCTCGCGCTCGCAGCCGCAGCGCCCGAACCCGCCGCCCCGGAAGCTCCAGTTCCGATCAAGCGCTCCAGCCGGAAATCGGTCCTGGCGCTGTCGGTGTGTGCCCTGGCCATCAACGGCTCGGCGGCCATCTATACGTCGCCGGCCGATTTTTCGTCGCTGAGTGTCGGCAGTCTGGCCGAACTGCTTCCGCGCCGGGACGCATCCGCAGCGAAACCGGATCCGGTTGTCGCCGCCTTGAAGGATATCCAGTCGGCCCAGCAGCAGCACACGGCTTCGCTGCAGGAGAACAACCAAGCATTGCAGCAAAATGCCGCCCTGCTGCAGCAGGACACAATGGTGCTCCTGTCTCTGCGCCAGAGCATCACGGACGAACGGTTCGACATGAGGAAGATATCTTCGCAGCTGTCCACGCTCATCGCGAAGGTGGACTCGCTGCAAGGCGCAATGATGTCGGACGTCACGTCCTCCATTCGAAGAGCGAATGCTCGCTATGGACTGTCCGCGGCGATGCGCAAACGGATGGTCCGGCAGTCGAAGTCGGTGGGGCCTGTTTCGGTTGGAGGAGCGCCGCTGAGCATGCCGGCTGCAGTTGCGGCGCCGGAAAGCTGAAGATAGGTCGAACGAAACGCTTGGGACTGTGCCCGCACTGAACTGGCCCGCTGGTTTACGCTGGCGGGCCTCGGCGCTCCCGGCGCTCTGATCCGCAATTGAATCGGCAGCCGGGAGCCTTGGGGGCTGGAATGCAAGCCGTGCCACGCTCGCTCTTAAGCTGCAATCCGTGAGACGTCGAACTCCGGTAGTTGTACGGAGTCCATTTTCGGAACGGGGTGTTCTACTGTGAGAACACCGGCGAGATTTGAGTACCAGCCAATTTCTAGTTGTCCGGGAATGCCGCAGTGGGGGCTGGAACCACCCTGCGGCTTTTCCCGTTTGGCTTAGTTCCTAGCCGTCGCGGCACGGAACGCCGAAGTTGTCGCAGGTGAGAGCGAAGGTTTCTTTCGCCTTCGCATCTTCAAAGCAGAAGCGCGTGCCGACATCGGCATGATCGATCCACCAATCAAGTTTACTGTCCTTTGCAATGCGCGAGGCTTCTCCTCGCAGCAGATCCAACTGTCTTCCAGCAACGTGGACGATCAGGCAATTTTCCTTGGTCATGAATGACGTCCTTATAATTGAAGCAACGGCTCAATTTGATTCCGACTAAAAATGAAAATCGTGTGGCGTCTCCCGAGAGAAGACGATCATTGATCCCGTTTCAGCTTGCGTCGTCCCCAATGCGGTTCCTTGCCCTTGGGATTGAGCTCCGGGACGTAATGTCTGTTCATCGGGTCCGTGTGGTTTTCGCAGACCTTCCGCCTCCGACGGAGTGCCCCTTTTGGGCAGTTCATTTCGGCACTTCACCGGCGTAAATTGAACTTGCCGACCGTGCTGGCTTTACCCCTTCCAGCCCCAGCAAGGAAAGGCAGGCGGCCCTACCACGCTATCAGCGAGGCGGGGTCGCTGCGTGTGGGGACGTGGAAAGGCAGCGCCACGGTTCACGCTGGCGGGCCTTCCTTGGGAAATTTGCGGGTGGCTGTCCGCTGTGGGGTGGCGTTGCAAGCTTCGATAGCTTTCCGATAATACTCCGCCACCTTGAGAAGACCCTCACGCTCAAGATCGAGGGAAGCGATGGCTGCGTGCTCTCTGCAAGCGCGTTCGAGCCTGCGGAATTCCTTTAATTCCCGGTTCAACGACAGCTCCTCAGGCCCGAGGGACACGATAAGCGGCGAGACCGGCAATGTATCCAATTGCCGAAAGTTCCCGCTTCATCAACTCGCACGCGAAATATGGCCTTTTTGCAGCGGTCTCACGTGCGTTCGAGCTCGCGAACTGCGGCGGCATGCCGCTCTCGAAATCTGGCCTGACCTCAGCTCCGCGGCGGCCGCAACCGGCACAGACGAAGCGCGGCTCGATACCAGAGAGGCGAACATCGTCAGGCCAGCGATCGGCGCTCAGAGCGATATGATGGCCGCAATGGCAATAGACGAGGACGCCGCGCAAGCCCATCTCCCGCATCTCGCCGAAGGTGATCTTGACGGGGCGGCCGTCAACGTGCGTGGGCGTGTGGCGGCGGGCAGGGCGGGGCATGCCGCCATCGAAACGCGGCGCAGGCCAGAGTCAAATTATCAATCCCTTGGGTCTCGGAACGCGCGCGAGCTTCTGCGCGTCGTGGGGGCTTCGGTCCCGCGCTCACGCCGTCGGCGCTGAACTTGAACGAGCTAGGTTCGCTTGGCGATTTTTTCTTTTGCCCTTTCTGGGCGTGGCCAGCTGCCGATCATGCTTTTCAGGCCGATCCCATCGAGTTGCAACCGCTCCCCCCGACGGCGGAAATCGGGCGGCCCAGCGCTGTTCGAACCTTCGTTGAAGGTCTAGGGGGATGGTACTCATAACCCGCCTCCGTCCTCCTGCTCTGGTCCTTAACGCGTGTCGCGGTCGAAGGCTCCTTACGCGGCCCGTCCTTGACCTGAGCGGGGTGCCGGAGTCTGATCAGCCGCATGGGGCAATATCAACACGACATCGACGAACTCGCGCGCATGGAGCGCATCTGCCTGGAATTGGCAGGGCAGGCGACCACGGCTGAGGAGCGCGCCGGCCTGCTTGTTACGGCAAACAATTGCAGGGCCGAGATCTCCGACCGTGAGAGCAGCAGTCGATTTGCCAACACAAGTGCCCACACGGGGCTTTTTCAATCGGTTGATGGTCTGCCGTAAGCTATTGAATTTGCTTGGTGAGCGCGCTGGGGCTCGAACCCAGGACCCCGTGATTAAAAGAAAGATGTTCAAAGCATTTTCTATAGGAATTTCAACGATCGCGGTTGACAATCTCTGAGAGCTGAAAGGCCCTAACGGGATCGAAAAATAGGGGGTTTGCCAACCGCTAACCGGTCGGGATCAGATGATAGTCATGGACCCAGACGAGGTCACTCGGCCTGAGCAGGGGCGCGAGGGCGTCGGCGAGTAGGGCGTTCACCCGTCGATAGGCGGCCAAGTCCCGGCGGGTAAAGTTAATGAGGTCAAGACGATAGTGGAATAAGGGCCACAGTGCCGCGTTGGAGAAGCCGCTGTAGTATCCGTCATGGTCCGCGCGGGTAAGATCGACGGTAGCGTACGTCACTCCCTCGGTCTCAAAAACGTTCGGCTCTGGTGTTGTTTCTCCAAGCTTGCCACTCCATCCGAACCACAACCCTCCAGCCTGATTCAGAGCGTTGACGAGGCCGGTCACAAGCCCGCCGCTGCGCTGCGCAGCTTCTCCCGGCAAGGCGACACGGTTGGAGACGATGACCAAACGGTTCAAGCGGGTCCTCTCCGCGCTGTCAGGGCTGCGTCAAGCCGAGGCCGCCAAAAGATCTCTGCGAACACGGCAACGCAAACGATCGACCGGTGACACATCCGCCGGCGCCCACATTCACCTCGCTCCCCACGCGAAGACCCACAAGTCCTTCCACCGAACCGATGGTTCCGTCATCAGGCAATCTCGCGCTTGAGGTCGGGCGCGACGCATGGATATCGAGCGGCGAGATCAAGGCGTTACCTGTAAAACATATAGATCTTCTCGCAGTAAATACAGGATACTCTGCCGATCAGCTGTTGGGCGCCGTCTAAAACCGATCTTCGCAGTCGCGGCATTCTCGGTACTGGAAGGATTGGCGCCGGGGATCGACCCGCGATCGACCGAATGGCGCTTACCTGCGATATGTGCGATTATATAGCATGGTCAAAAAGAAAGGCCGAAGGACAGCGCCGGAAGAAGAAATGGCAACCGCTCTCGACCGGTGGGACGAGGAAGGCGGAGCGCAGGAGCTGGCGTGGCCTTTACCCTACAAAGCGAGCGATTTGCGGGATGTGGAGCGCAGAGTCCTGGAATGTCTGGGTGCCGCCCTTGTCAGCGAATGGAATGATCTGCCTACTGACGTCCAACGCAGGCTCTTCGAGTGCGCGGCCTCGGGAAAATCGCACGACGCCATCGTATTGAAGACGCGGATCGCCCGTTTCCTGCACGATCATAAAGGCGCCTCGCGTGTGCGCTGACACGACCTTGGCAGATTGTCCACGCCGTTGCTTTTCGCTGACCCGTCTTCTGCAGTATAGGTATCGCGGATCTGATGCCCGAACAATGAGCGCGACGATGGCGGGACGCACGGCCGGCAGGCTGGGCCGAGGTGGTGGCCCGTCGATTCATTTTTGCGCTCCGTTTTGGCAATGCGGCGAGAAGGCGTAGCAATCATCATCACAAGAGCGTGACGATAAAGACTGTGTCAATCATCCCTCGAAGTGATCGAGACCGAATTCCTCTTTTAGCTGTTGATGCGCTTGCTCGCAGATCAATCGCGCCTTGCTGCCAACCGCCGCAGTCCTCCCGGTTGGTAGATTTGCGAGATAACATTTCTGCTTCCCAATGCCCGCCGATCGCCAACGCATTTTTCCATTTAGCATCAGCAAGCATCTCGTCGCCGGCATCAACAACTAATCCGGGATGTGTATTGCCTTGTGTTTGGTGACTTCGCAGCCATCTGTATTTGCGTCGTTTCGCCGCGTTGCCACTATGATCATGGTGCCGGCGGCGCCGCAGCGCACTTCAACGATGGAGATGATTTCCATCAGCCCGGTTGATTTGGCTGACGCGCAGCGCATTGATGCCGACGCGCCTCACGAGTGACGAGCCACTCGATCTCGACAAGCACCGCTGAATGGCTGCACAAGAAGCGACCGATGTTCGGCCTATTCTGGCGCACGTCGAGAACAACGCAAAAGCCTTGCGCGCTGGGTGGCTTTCTTAAATTTGATGACCCTGCGTCCAACGACTTAGCGCCACACAGCTGGTCTTGACCGGATCCTTAGCCGCCGCTGCCTTGGCAGGTATTTCGTGACGTTCCGAGCAGAATATCATTTCGGGACGGTCTTGTTCGTCCTCCTGCGGCCGCTTATGTGCTGATTGGCACTCGTTGGCCACGACTGCTATTTCGTCCAAAACAACAACAATCTGAAAATAGGAGGACAGCATGAAATTCCGTCCGCTTCACGACCGCGTTGTGGTCAAGCGTATTGAAGCCGAAGAGAAGACCACTGGCGGAATCATCATTCCGGACAGCGCCAAGGAAAAACCCTCGCAGGGCGAAATCACGGCGGTCGGTCCTGGTGGTCGCGACGAAGCCGGCAAGCTGATTCCCATCGATCTCAAGGTTGGCGACCGCGTTCTGTTCGGCAAGTGGTCAGGCACCGAGGTCAAGCTTGATGGTCAGGAACTTCTGATCATGAAGGAAAGCGACATTATGGGCGTTCTCGTTGAGCTGCCCGCCGCCAAGAAGAAGGTCGCGTAAGCGCCAGTCAGTTTTCTTTATCCTGAGCAGTCGGCGCAGCCGGCATCTTGAAGGATGAGGCCTGTAAGTTCAAATCTCGCCACTTAAGAGCCCGCCCAGTCGCGCGGTCCTTGGGATCTGACCAGTCGAAAACGGAGATCATTATGTCGGCCAAAGAAGTCAAATTCGGCGTCGATGCCCGCGACAGGATGTTGCGCGGTGTCGAAATTCTCAACAACGCGGTCAAGGTCACGCTCGGTCCCAAGGGCCGGAACGTCGTGCTCGACAAGTCGTTCGGCGCTCCCCGTATCACCAAGGACGGCGTCACCGTCGCCAAGGAGATCGAGCTCGAGGACAAGTTCGAGAACATGGGCGCGCAGATGGTGCGCGAAGTCGCCTCCAAGTCCGCTGACGCGGCCGGCGACGGCACCACCACCGCGACCGTGCTCGCGGCTGCGATCGTCCGTGAAGGTGCGAAGGCGGTTGCCGCCGGCATGAACCCGATGGACCTCAAGCGCGGCATCGACCTCGCGGTCGAAGCCGTGGTCGCCGATCTCGTGAAGAACTCCAAGAAGGTCACCTCGAACGACGAGATCGCCCAGGTCGGCACCATCTCGGCCAACGGCGACGCGGAGATCGGCAAGTTCCTCTCCGACGCCATGAAGAAGGTCGGCAACGAGGGCGTCATCACGGTTGAAGAAGCCAAGTCGCTCGAGACCGAACTCGAGGTCGTCGAAGGGATGCAATTCGACCGCGGCTACATCTCGCCGTACTTCGTCACCAACGCCGACAAAATGCGCGCCGAAATGGAAGACGCCTACGTCCTCATCAACGAAAAGAAGCTATCTCAGCTGAATGAACTGCTTCCGCTGCTGGAAGCCGTCGTCCAGAGTGGCAAGCCGCTTGTGATTATTGCAGAAGACATCGAGGGCGAAGCGCTCGCGACCCTGGTCGTGAACCGCCTCCGCGGCGGTCTGAAGGTCGCGGCCGTCAAGGCTCCGGGCTTCGGCGATCGCCGCAAGGCCATGCTCCAGGACATCGCGATCCTGACCGGCGGCCAGGCGATCTCGGAAGATCTCGGCATTAAGCTGGAGAACGTTACGCTCGCCATGCTCGGTCGCGCCAAGAAGGTGATGATCGACAAGGAGAACACCACCATCGTCAGCGGCGCCGGCAAGAAGGCCGACATCGAGGCACGCGTCCACCAGATCAAGGCGCAGATCGAGGAAACCACCTCGGACTACGATCGTGAGAAGCTCCAGGAGCGTCTCGCCAAGCTCGCTGGCGGCGTCGCGGTGATCCGCGTCGGCGGCGCGACCGAGGTCGAGGTGAAGGAGCGCAAGGATCGCGTTGATGACGCGATGCATGCGACCCGCGCGGCTGTGGAAGAAGGCATCCTGCCGGGCGGCGGCGTCGCCCTGCTGCGTGCTTCCGAGCATCTCAAGGGGCTGCGTACCAAGAACGACGACCAGAAGACCGGCGTCGAGATCGTGCGCAAGGCGCTGTCCTATCCGGCGCGCCAAATCGCGATCAACGCCGGTGAAGACGGCTCGGTGATCGTCGGCAAGATCCTGGAGAAGGATCAGTATGGCTACGGCTTTGACTCCCAGTCCGGCGAGTACGGCAACCTGGTCACCAAGGGCATCATCGACCCGACCAAGGTCGTTCGTGTGGCGATTCAGAATGCGGCTTCTGTTGCGGCGCTGCTGATCACTACCGAAGCCATGGTGGCCGAATTGCCAAAGAAGAACGCCGGCGGTGGCGGCATGCCTCAAGGCGGCGGTATGGGTGGCATGGATTTTTAGTCCAACTCGTTCAAAGCTCAACAATAGCGAAGGCCCGGCAGAAATGTCGGGCTCTTTTGCAGGAATCAGCTCAAGCGGGCGCTTCTGCTTTCAAGTCAGCGTCAACGCCGAGCCGCCTGCAAACTGGACCAAACGTATCATCGGTGCTGCGGCCCTGGCCGGGATCGCGGGCGGACTGGCGTGGTTTGCATGGCCCCGGCCGGTTCTGGTCGATCTCGCGACCGTCGCGAAAGGCCCCATCGAAGTCACAGCGGATGACGACGGCAAGACGCGCGTCCGCCACGTCTACACCGTCTCGGCGCCCATCGCAGGCAAGGTCCTGAGGATTTCGCATCCGTTCGGCGAGCAGGGGCCATCGCTTCACGTCGGCGACGAGGTCGTCGCCAACCAGACCGTCATCGCCTTGATGCAGCCGACACTGCCGGGCTTCATCGACGTGCGTTCGCGCGACCAGCTTCAGGCCGAGGTTCTTGCGGCGGATGCCGCCATCCAGCAGCAGGAGGCCGAGGTGAAACGGATCGAAGCCGCGTTGGACTTCTCGCGGACCGAATTCCAGCGGGCGCAGACGCTCTCGCGGACGCAGACCATTTCCGCCCAGGCCTTCGACAAGGCGAAATTCGAGGTGGCCACCAACGAAGCCGCTCTAGCGAGCGCGAAGGCCCAAGTCGACATGCGTCGCGCGGTGCGTACCAGTCTGGCAGCCCGGTTGATGGACCCGGCCAACGCAGCTCCGTCGACGGAGCCGACCTGCTGCGTCCGGGTGCTCGCGCCGGCGAGCGGACGGGTGCTGAAGATCGTCCAGGTCAGCGAGGCGACCGTCCTTCCCGGGACGCCCCTCGTCGACATCGGGAATCCCCTCGATCTGGAGGTCGTGGCCGACCTGCTCTCGACCGACGCCGTCCAGATCAAGTCCGGTTCGCCCGTTCGGATTGACGGTTGGGGCCCCGGGTCATCGTTCACGTGACCACCTGGAGCGCTCCGGACGCCCTGACCGTCCCGGTAAGCGCCCTGTTCAGGAAAGGCGACCAATGGACGGTTTTTGCCCACGAGAACGGCCGCGCTCGGAGTACTTCGGTGCAGATAGGCCACCGGAATAACAGGTCCGTCGAGGTGATCGCTGGGTTAGCGGCGGGCGACCGGATAGTGCTGCCCCCGAGCGACCGGATCGCCGACGGAAGCAGGTTCGCCTCGCGAATTCAGCAACAGGCAAGAGCAATAAGGCAAGACTGCAGTTACTCGTGCGGAATCACCAAAGGCCTCCGCAACTGCGGAGGCGACTGAGTTTGACCGCGTTTGTGACCCAGGTAATCGTCGCTTTATTTAGAAATCGCCTCGTAACTCATTGATATTACTTCTGGGGATTTCCCTATCTTTAGAAGCTAAGTTGTTGATTTCGCTTGGAAGGGAAGAGGACTCCTAATCAGCGGGTCCCATTCGAGCCCTGGTGCGCCCACCACTGCAGTGATTTAATACGGACCGTTTGAGCATGTGATTTTTCAAACGGTCCTTTCTTCCGAACAGCAATCAACCAGCGCGCGACAATGCGGCGGGCTCAAACGCGGCAGGCTTGGCGCAGACCACGGCCAGAAGTACTTGCCGGCGCGATCGTGTTTACCTGAGTGAGGGCCGCGGCGACCTTCGTTCCGGCGTCCGCCAAGGGCGCATTTACTGTGAGCGCTGCTCTCGACTTGAAGGCGGCGCGCCTATGTTTGCCTGTTCGTTCCCGCGTACTTGTGTATCCGTCCCGGCTCGTTGTCCACGGCGGGACGATCGAGCTTATCCAACGCAAAAAGCAGCGACGCAACACGGTTGGCCGAAGCGGCCCATTCCGCAAGACGAGGATAGTTGTCCGTAAACCAGCTGCAGGCACTTTGGACCACAACGAACGCCGCCGCAGCCTGTACGACCTCGCCGAGGAGCATTGTGCCGGCAACATATTTTGGCATGCAGAGCAGCACGCCGATCACGGGCGTCAGCAGCGAGTTCGTGTGGGTTATGATTGTGAGGCGCACGAGTTGCCAGCAATAGTTCAGCCACGAAGCAATCACCGCCTTGAGGGCAGGGTGGATCGCGCGAATTCCATCGTCGCCTTTCATACCGGGCGCCATGCTTTCTCCGCTTTCACGCACATGGGTTCCAACGGCCCTCAACTGTGCCTCGGCCCGCTTGTTTTCCTCCAGAACGTCCGTCAGTCGGCGGCCGATCAACATCGTCACGGCTGCCACGGCGATCGAATAGACGACGACGGCGACGACCAGATAGCCGGGAATGGTCAGAGTGAGACCCGCTGCATCGATCGTGAGATTGCCTCCGACCACCCCGAGGATGCCGATAAAGGTGGCCGCTGTCAGGAGAGAAGCGACGAGCCCGAGAACGAGGTCGACCGGGAGGTCCGTTGCCAGTCTGCAGTCCTCGGCGATTCGATATTCAGGGGCCTGATAGTCTCCCGCCACGAAGTTCAGTCGCACAAAGCGATCCCGCTCCAGCCAGTAGCGGTAAAGCTCATCGCTGAGCCAGGCTCTCCACTTTCGCTGGAGCGTCATCCGCCCCCAGACCGAGAAGACGGCGAGCGACAGACTGGCCGCAGCGAGCGGCATGAATCGCAGCGCCTGGCTGAGGAGCTCTTTCCCGTCCTTGCGCTCGACCGCGTTGAAGAAGTCGCGATTCCAGAAGTTCAGCGAATACTGGGTCAGCAGTTGCAGAAGAACTGTCGCGACGAGCAACACGGTGAGAAGCCAGGCCCAGCCCGCCGACTTGCCTTTCCAGAAGCCGCGAGCACTTTTCCAGAAGCGCAGCAGCAACTGCCGTTCGCCGGGCGAGTGGTATGTCTCGTTGCTAAGCATGATAGCCGGCTATGATTGTGACGTTCACGTTGGATGCGAGGCGATGAACGTCCGCACCGAGGCAAAGCCCCGTTCCGGGACTGAGCAGCGCCGCCGAACCGCCGGCAACACCATAACGCAGGGCGCTATCGAGCTTGTCGCCATTGGCGAGGCGCGACACCATCGCCCCCAGGAAGCTGTCGCCTGCGCCGGAAACGCTGACAGGCTCCAAAGGAAGGCCATTCGCACGCAAGGCGATGTCGCGCGTCAGGAGCAGGGCCCCGCCGGGGCCCATCGAGAGAGCAATGATCTCGATGCGATAACGATCGATCAGGCGGCGCCCCGCCTCCAGGAGCGAGGACTCGTCGGCGCCACTGATCCCAGCCAGCTCCTGAAACTCCCGAAGGTTGGGCTTGATGAGATAGACGCCCGCTTCCAGCGCGGCTTTGAGCGAGGCGCCGGACGTATCAACGACGACCTTGGCCGCTCCCGTCGATGCCCTGACCACCCTGCCGTAGAAATCGGCCGGGGCTCCCGGCGGCAGGCTGCCGCTTGCGATGACAAAGGCAGCCTGCGGACTGAGACGCGCAATTGCGTCGAGACACTGCTGCCATTCGAATTCGTTGAGGCAGGCGCCCGGAAATACCAGCCGGAACTGCTCCTTGCTCGTCTCGTCGAAGATGGTGATGTCTTCGCGGGTATCGTTCGATATCGGGATGACGATGCTGCGCACGGCCTCACGTTCAACCAGCGCCGTCAGGGTTTGCCCGGTTGCGCCGCCGGCTGGATAGACTGCGGTCGCCTCAAAGCCCAGCCGTTTCAGGACACGGGCCACATTGATTCCGCCACCGCCGGGATCGCGCTGAGGCGCGGCGCAGCGCATTTTCGTGTAGGGCACCATCTTGCTGACCGAGGTCGAGATATCGACAGCCGGGTTGATGGTCAGGGTGACGATGTCGCGTTGCGGTACCTCAGCCAATGCCTTCGACCTCCATCAGGTTACGGAGGCCGACGAATGCGACGTCGTCGTCCAGGATCAGATAGGCCGGTATCGGCTCGAGGAATTTTCGGAGCCGCCCCTTCTCCTCGAAGCGCTGGCGAAACTGGGACGCGGCAAGATAGTCCGGCAGGTGGCGCAAGATGCCGCCGCCGATGAATATCCCGCCTCTCGCGGTCAGCGCGAGCGCGAGGTTGCCCGCGACGGACCCCAGCATCGCGCAGAACATGTCAACGGCGGAGCGGCTGATCGGACACGTTCCCTCAATTCCGGCCCGCGTAATGTCGGACGCGCGGCGCTTTGGCGGCGTCGCGCCGTCGATGCAGGCGAGAGCGTCATACAGGTTCTCGAGCCCCGCGCCCGACAGAATGCGTTCGGCCGACACATGTCCGAAGCGTTGCCGCAAATGCTCAATCACCGCATCCTCGCGCAACGAACCGCCTGCCAGCGTGGCATGGCCTCCCTCGCTGGCGAGAACGATCTGTCCGCCGGGGTGTGGTATGCTCACCGCCATTCCCAGGCCGGTGCCGGGGCCGATCGCGGCAAGGGGTGCCCCCGGCACCTGCTGCCGCCCGCCGAGCTGCAGCAAACTGTCGGGGCCAAGCCGGGGCAGGGCCCATGCGACCGCTTCAAAGTCGTTGATCAAACGGACGGCCGAAAACCCATAGGCCCCGCGCAATTCCTCTGCGTCGACGATCCAGGAATTGTTCGTGAGTGCGCAGCGGGCATTCTGAACCGCGCCAGAGGCGGCAAGGATTGCATGAGCAGGCCTCTCGGCCCTGGCCGAAGCGCCGAGATAGGCAGCGAGGGCCTCCTGAAAGGTAGCGTAGTCCTTGACCGCCATATGTGTGATCGCGCCGAGCTCGCCGTCAGTCAGCAGTGCGAAGCGGGCGTTGGTCCCTCCAACATCTGCAAGCAACGCGGCTCGTCCTTCCAGCGTCGCCTTGATCATGGCTGCACCGCCCTGATCAGCCCGGCATACCAGCCGAAAGACGATTTCGGGATTCGCCGCAGCGAAGCATAATCGACATAGGTCAGGCCGAACCTGATGCTGTAACCGGAGGCCCACTCGAAATTGTCGAGCAGAGACCAGACGAAATAGCCACGAACATCGACGCCGTGGGCCGCGGCGTTATTCATCGCGTTGATATAGGCCTTCAGGAACTCTATCCGGCCCGGGTCGATCACCGCACCGGTCTGGTCGGGCTGGCCGGAATCGCCGTAGCCATTCTCGAGCACGTAAATCGGCAGGCCGTACCGTGTGCGGACCGCCTGCAACGTCTCGCTGAAGGCCTCGGGATCGATCGGCCATCCGATCGGGGTCAAGGGGACGCTGGCGGGCTTGTCGCCGAAGTCGTAGCCCAGCATCGAATCCGCCCGTGCCTTCACATAGACCGGGCTATAGTGGTTCAGCCCGAACCAATCCAGCGGACGGCAAATCCGCGTCAGGTCGCCTGGCTGCATATGCGGTTCGATTGCCGCGCGCATCGATGGCGGATATTCGCCGCGGCATTGCGGATCCGGAAAGGCCGCGTTCCAGTACACATCCAGCCGTGCCGCAGCCGCTTCATCGGCCTCGCTTGCACTGGAAGGCCGGCATGGCTGTCGATTATGGATACAGCCGATCGAGGCGCCGATCACGTTGGCGCGAAGCACATCCACCGCCGCCCCGTGGGCGAGATTGACGTTGTGGATCATGCGGTGGAACTTGTCCTCGCTGCTATGCTCCCGCTTGCCGAGCGAACGGCTGAACAGGCTGAAGATCGACGGCTCGTTGAATGTCGCAAAGCGCTTGACCCGGTCGCCAAATCGCGCGGCGATCAACGTCACATAGTCGGCGAACCACGCCGCCGACTCACGGTTCAGCCAGCCGCCGCGCTCCTCCAGGGCCTGCGGCAGGTCCCAATGATACAGGCACAGCCACGGTTCGATACCGGCGGCCACGAGCTCGTCGATCAGCCGGTCATAGAATGAAACGCCGGCCTCGTTGGCGGATCCGAGTCCCTGCGGCAGGACGCGCGGCCAGGCAACCGAGAACCGGTACGCCTGTACGCCCAACGTCTTCATGAGGCCGACATCTTCGCGGTAGCGATGATAATGGTCACACGCGACGTCGCCGGTATCGTGATTTTTGATTTCACCGGACCGACAATAGATGTCCCAGATGCTGAGTCCGCGCCCGTCCTCCTTCGTTGCCCCTTCGATCTGGAAGCTGGAGGTGGAAACGCCCCAGATGAAACCGGGGCGCAGGCTGGCGGTGTTTGGCAGTTGCGTTGTCGGCATGGACGACCTGCTTGGTCCTGCTTGGTCCTGCTCATCGGCGACCGGCATGCTGTTGCGCGGTCAGCCGCTGATCTCAGGCACGTTGTCTCACTGCGACATTGGTAGTCATGCCGGTTCCGAATGGTATTGAGATAGGTCAAGAGGCCCCGAGCCGGCCGTGCAATGAATTGATATCCTTAGAACGTTGCCGGGGTCCGCGCTTGCAAAGAACGAAATGGGGAGGGGTCGTCGACGACGACCTCAGAGGAAGCGGCTTCTTCCGCGTTTCCGAGCGCAATGGCGTATTCTGGCTCATCGATCCCGATGGTGGCCGCTTTCTCTCGAAGGGTGTCAACACGGTCCGCTTCGATCAAGACCGCATCGGCCGGACCGAGCGCGTGCCATACGCCGAGACTTGCCGAGCCAAGTACGGCAGCCTGCAAAGCTGGCGTGCCGCTGCGTCTACTCGACTGGCAAGCTGGAATTTCAACACGGTCGGCTGCTGGTCGGACGAAGGCGTCGCCAGTGCGGGATCGCAATTGTTGGCGATCACGCCGATCAGGGAACTTGGCGCATCCTTTCGCCTGCACCGACGCGATCAGATATTTCCCGATGTCTTCGATCCCGAATTCGCGGCGCATATCTGCGCAAGTGCCAAGGAGCGCTGCACGCTTCGTCGCAATGATCCCGGCTTGCTCGGCACTTTTATCGATAACGAGCTCTACTGGTCGACTGACGCGCGCGGACCCGACGAATTGCTTACGCTGTTCCTGAATCTGCCGTCTCATCGTCCTGGTCGGGTTGCTGCCATATCGAGGCTGCAAGCGCATTATCGGGATATCTCCGAGTTCAATGCGGTATGGCGCACACCGGCGCGATCATGGGAGGAGCTTGGCAGGATCGGACACGTTGTGGCGCCGTTCGTCAGAATGCCGCCCGGAGGCTTGAACGATGCACTCGAGACCAAAGCCAACCTCGCCGACCGCGCGCGCGAGGCGTTTTCAGCAGATTGCGATGCCTTTGTAGCCGTCGTAGCCGACAAGTATTTTGAAGTGTGCGTCTCGGCCATCAAGACGGCTGATCCCCATCATCTCGTGATCGGATCCCGGTTCGGCTGGCAGCCGCCGCGGGGAGTGATCGCCGCGGCCGGTCGACACCTCGATGTGATCTCCTTCAATTGCTACGAGTTCGACCCCGGTCCGGTCATCGATGCTTATGCCGCTACCGGCAAGCCATGCCTGATCTCCGAATTCTCCTTCCGCGGCGACGACGCGGGCCTGCCAAATTCCAAAGGGGCGGGGCCGCGTGTGGCCACTCAGACCGAGCGCGCCCGTGCCTTCCAGGGCTACGTTGTGGCGGCCCTCGGCAAGCCGAATGTGGTCGGTTATCACTGGTTCGAGCATGCCGATCAGCCGGTGCAGGGGCGCTTTGACGGCGAAGATTCGAATTTCGGCACAGTGACCGTCGACGACCGGGTCTATGACGAGCTTACGAAGACGATGACCAGGGTCAACGCCGCGGCAGAACGCATTCATGCCGCTGCCGTCCCGGCTGTGATCTGATCGTTACAGCGAGAGGAGGCCTCGCGTCTCGGATTCTGGCTGATTTGTTTCGGCGTCGGACACCACGGCCATGGTGCGAAACACGCTTGAAGGATTGACGCTGATCGAATCGATGCCAAGCCCTGTCAAGTATCGCGCGATCTCCGGATAGTTCGCAGGCGCCTCGCCGCAGATGCCGATATGGCGACCGTTCCGCTTTGCGCCGACCACCGCCTGCCGGAACATCTCCAGAATTCCTGGGTCGCGTTCGTCGAAGTCGAAGGCCACGATATCGGAATCCCGGTCGACCCCCAGCGTGAGCTGGGTAAGATCGTTGGACCCAATCGAAAAGCCATCGAACAACCGAGAAAACGCGTCGATCTGGATGACGTTATTCGGGATCTCGCACATGACGTAAATCTCGAGACCGTCTTCGCCGCGCCGCAGTCCATTGGCAGCCATCGTCGCGATCACGCGGCGGCCCTCCTCGACGGTTCGGCAGAACGGCACCATGACGCGCAGATTGGAGAGACCCATCTCCTTTCGCACCAGGCGGAGCGCGGCGCACTCCAAGGCAAACCCTTCGGTGTAGGCGGGATGACTGTAGCGGGAGGCGCCCCGGAATCCCAGCATCGGATTCTCTTCCCTGGGCTCGAAGCCTTCCCCGCCAATCAGGCTGGCATATTCGTTGGTCTTGAAATCGGAAAGCCGTACGATCACCGGCTTCGGATAGAATGCCGCGGCGATGGTGCCGACGCCTTCCGCCAGTCGTTGAATAAAGAAATCGGCCGGGCTCTTGAAGCCCTTCGTCAGGCGGGCGATTGCGGTCCGCGCCTTGGTTGACGTGACCTTCTCCGGCTTGAGCAGCGCCATCGGGTGAACGCCGATATGTTCACTGATGATGAACTCCATGCGGGCGAGGCCAACTCCGGCCTGCGGCTGCATCGCCGTGCGGAACGCCATTTCCGGGGTTCCGACATTGACCATGATGGCCGTGCGCGGCTGCCGCAGTTCGCTCACTGGCGTCCTGGTAACGTCGAAGGCAACCGCCCCCTGATAGACGCTGCCGATATCGCCTTCCGCACAGCAGATCGTGACGTCGGTTCCGCTCTTGATCTTCTCGGTCGCGTGTGTGGCGCCCACCACGGCGGGGATACCCAGCTCTCGCGCCACGATCGCGGCATGGCAGGTGCGACCGCCCTTGTCGGTGATGATGCCGGCCGCGATCTTCATGACCGGCTCCCAATCCGGGCTGGTCGCCGGCGCCACCAGGATTTCACCCGGCCTGAAGGCCGCCAGATCGCGCGCGGTCGAAATGCGGCGCGTGCGCCCTGAAGCGATCTTCTCTCCCACCGCGCGACCGTTGACGATGACCGGGCCGTGTCCCTTCAGGTTATACGTCTCATAGAAGTCCGACGAGCGCTGCGAGGCAACGGTCTCGGGCCGGGCCTGAATGATGTATAGCTTCCCGTCGACACCGTCCTTGGCCCATTCGATGTCCATCGGCATCGAAACGCCGGCATGTTTGGAGTAGTGGGCTTCGATCCGGACCGCGATCTCGGCAAGGCTCAGCACTTCGGGGTCGGAAATGCAGAATTTCTGTCGTTCGGCGTCAGGCACATTGCGGGTGGACGTCGCATGACTGCTCCCGAGCTTGCCATAAATCATACGGATCTGCTTGGCTCCGAGTCGGCGCCGCAGCACTCGGCGAAAACCTTGGCTCAGCGTCGGCTTGTGGACGTAAAATTCATCTGGATCGACCTGGCCCTGCACGATGGTTTCGCCGAGACCGTAGCAGCCGGTGACAAAGACCACGTCACGAAAACCCGTTTCGGTATCGAGCGTGAAAACGACTCCGCTCGCCGCCAGATCGGAACGGATCATTTTCATCACGGCGACGGAGAGCGCGACCTTGAAATGATCGAAGCCGTTGTCGATGCGATAAGAGATCGCGCGATCGGTGAAAATGGAAGCAAAGCAGCGCCGGCAAGCTTCGAACAAATCCTTGGGCCCGCGCACATTGAGAAAGCTTTCGTGCTGGCCGGCAAAGCTCGCCGTCGGCAGATCCTCCGCCGTCGCGGAGCTTCGTACGGCGACAGCGACCCCGATCCCGGCCTCGCGTTCAAGATGCCGATAGGCTTCTACGATCTGCTCGCGCAGCAGCGGCGTGTCCATCGCCTTGTATATGACCTCGCGGGCCTTGGCGGCCTTGCCGGCGAGCTGTCTGATCTTGCTCTTGTCGATCCCGTCCAGAAGACGGTGCAGCTTGTCCGCGACCCCGTCTCGCGATAGCGCTTCGCGATAGGCGTCCGCCGTGACGGCGAAGCCATCTGGGACGGCAACCCCTTGGGATGCGAGAGCCGAATACAATTCGCCGAGCGAAGCGGTCTTGCCGCCGACCAGCCCGACATCGCCCAATCCGATTTCGAGGAAGGATCTGATATATCCAGACATGCAAGCAACAGATCACGCCGGGCCTGTCCGGCCTTGAGGCAGGTCAACCTTTCGATGGATTTACGTGTCTCCCTACAAGCCGTCGATCACGTTCCGGAGCAAAGTCTGGACACGCTCAGCCGACGCCTTGAGGTCAGGATTTGAGCCCGCTCTGCTGCTGCGATGTCGCGGCTGCGATAGCGAGTTGAACGGTTTCGTCCTGCGTCTTGATGGCCCGGGTCAGGGAAAGCAGCCGTTGGCGGGTGTCATAAAGCTGATCAAGCAGCGACAGCACCACCGGTAGCGCGTTGTCATCAACATCGAGCTCATAGGTCAGCGTACAAATGAGACGGATTCGCGCGCATTCCATGTCCGAGAACATCAGCGACCCTCCGTTCTGTTGCGGCGCGACCAGTTCTTCGCTGATCCAACGTTCGAGATCGCTGCGCTGGAGCGCGGAGATGGTGGCCAAAAGATCATCGACGTCCATCATGGCAACATATCCTTGCGTGGATCCTGAGGGTTTTTCGGCCGCCATGCTTCCAGAAATTCTACCAGTTCGGGTTCTTCGGCCGTAGGGAGGATCACCTTCAGCGTGATCAATTGATGTCCGCGCTGCCCGGTTTTTCGGTTGCGGATACCTCTTTCGCGCAGCCGCAGTGTGGTGCCGGAATTCGAACCCTTCGGGACTGTCACCGTTACCGGTTGAGTGATTGTCGGCACCTCGATCTTGCCTCCCAGCACCGCCTCGCGCAGGGTTACGGGTATTTCGACATGGATGTTGTCGTCCTTGCGGTGAAAGAACGGATGCGGCTGGATGTGCAACTCGACATAGGCATCGCCTGGCGCCCCGCCGCCATAGCCAGGCATTCCCTGGCCTTTCAGCCGCAGCATCTGTCGGTCCTCGGCGCCCTCGGGGACAATCACCTCCAGGGTCTTGCCGTCCGGCAGTGTGATGGTGAGGGTGGCGCCGCTGGCGGCGTCCACGAAGGCCACTGGCAGCACATAGCTCCCATCCTGACCGCGCGCCCGGAATGCCCTCTCTGATCGTCGCCCTTTGCCGGCAAACGCTTTTGCCAGGAACTCTTCCAGATCCTCGTTGCTGTCAAATCCATCCTGTGCGGCGTGCGAGGTGTAGGCAGGCCGGTCGGCGAAGTCGCGATAGAATCGCTCCTGCTGTCGCTCTGCGCCGCTGGCGTCGATCTCACCCGCGTCAAACCGCCGCCGCTTCTCCTTGTCCTTGAGCAGATCGTTGGCAGCCGAGATTGCCTTGAACTTGGCCTCCGCCTCCTTGTCGCCCGGATGGAGGTCAGGATGAAATTTGCGCGCGAGTTTTTTGAAGGCGCTCTTGATTTCCTTGTCGGTCGCGGATCGGGTTACGCCAAGGGTCTCGTAAGGGTCTTTCATTTCACCTGATCCCCGAAGGTTTACGAAATCCAGTCAATCTTCGGGGCCTTTCTGGGAACGGGCGCCGCCGCTGTTTTGGGATGCCCTACGATAATGGGTGCGACTGGCACGGTCGTGCCGGAAAGCCTGAGCGACGATTTCCCCTCCGAGGTTCCAAGCCAGCCCTGCGCAAACCCGATCCAGCATGTTCCCAATCCGGCGGCGCAGGCAGCCAGCATCAAGTTCTCAGCCGCCAGGGCGCAATCCTCAACGACCCATGGGCCCTCGGGTGCCGAGATCACGACCAATGCCGGAGCGTGATAGAATATGTCGAAATCCGGATTTTCGAGGATGCTTTGGAAGTGATGCGATGCCAGCGCCGCCGCCGAGGTTTTGAGCATATGGGCCTTTGCCTCGCGGGAAATGCGCGCGAGCAACGTTTTGTCCCGCACGACTGTAAACAGCCATGGCTGGTGGTTGACGGCGCTGGGCGCCTGGATGGCAGCATCAATGAGTTTCCTCAATACGTCCTCGTCAACCGGTTGCGAGGTGAATTCGCGTACGGCGTGCCGACTATAGATGGCTTCCTTGAGATCCATGGCCGTCTCCATTTGCATTCAATGGATCCTGACGCGCTCGCCATTTCGCGGTTTGATGTCGATCAAATCGATGGGGGCGCAATGGTCCTAAGTTTTCTTGGAGATTGATCGTGCATGACTCAACCTAGCTGAGATGCAGGAGAGGCCATCATGGGATCGGTAGCGCTGAATCCAGATCGCCCTGGTGAAGTTAAGTCGTTTCCCGCGCTCCGGGCAGAGATGGTCAAGCGCCATATCGCCGCGCGCGGTGTGCGTGACGAACTCGTGCTCGAGGCAATGGGCAAGGTGCCGCGTGAGCTGTTCCTGCCAGCGAAGCTTCGCGAATTTGCCTACGAAGATTCGCCGCTCCCGATCGCCGGGGAGCAGACCATTTCTCAGCCCTACATCGTCGCTTTCATGGCGGAGGCGCTGATGCTCAAGGGCGGCGAGAAGGTGCTGGAGATCGGAGCCGGCTCCGGTTACGCCGCCGCGGTGCTGTCGGAGATCGCGGCCGATGTGTACACGGTCGAACGCCTCGGTCCGCTTGCGGAAGAGGCGGCGGCCACACTTACCGAGCTCGGTTACGATAACGTCCACGTGCTGCATGGTGACGGCACCAAAGGCTGGCCCGAACATGCGCCCTACGATGCCATCGTCGTAGCCGCCGGCGGTCCGCAGGTTCCGGAGGCGCTCAAGGAGCAGCTGAAGATCGGCGGCAGGCTGGTAATTCCTGTCGGCGCCGATCAGCGTACCCAGGAATTGGTGCGGGTCGTCCGCCTTTCGAAGGACGAATTTCGCAGCGAAGACATTGCAGACGTCCGCTTCGTTCCATTGATCGGAGAGGAAGGGTGGGCGGCCGCAAAAGGCGAGACCGCGCCCGCGCGCCGGGCGCTGCGGCCTGTTGCTCCGGACGAGGAAACGCTGGTCCGCAATATCGCCGACGCCGCCGAATCATTTCCATCCATCGAGGCGGCCGATCTCAGCCCGCTGATGGAGCGTATCGGGTCGGCGCGCGTCGTGCTGCTCGGCGAGGCGACCCATGGCACCTCCGAGTTCTACCGGATGCGCGAACGCATTACCCGCGACCTGATCGTCAAGAAGGGATTTCGCTTCGTGGCGATCGAGGCGGACTGGCCGGATGCCGCCCGGGTCGATCACTATGTGCGGCATTTCCAGTATCCGCCGTCGGAGTGGACCGCGTTTGCACGGTTTCCGACCTGGATGTGGCGAAACACCGAGGTACGCGATTTCGTCAGCTGGTTGCGCAAACACAACGGTACGGTGGAGAACACCACGCGCGTCGCGTTTCACGGTCTCGATCTCTACAGCCTCTACGATTCAATCCGGTCGGTCCTGAACTATCTCGACGAAGTCGATCCAGCCTCGGCGCGTGTAGCCCGCGAGCGTTATGGTTGCCTGACGCCGTGGCAGCGCGATCCCGCCACGTACGGCCATGCGGCGCTGACCGGATCCTATCCGACCTGCGAATCCGACGTGGCGCACGCACTCACTGATCTCCTGGCGAAGCGCCGGGCGTATGCCGAGCACGATGGCGAGCGCTTCCTTGATGCCGAGCAGAATGCGCGCCTGGTGGCCAACGCCGAGCGCTATTACCGCATCATGTACTACGGCTCGCGCGCGTCGTGGAACCTGCGCGACAGTCACATGTTCGACACCCTCAAGAACCTGCTGGCATTTCACGGGCCGGACAGCAAGGCGGTGGTGTGGGCGCACAACTCGCATGTCGGCAACGCCGCGGCGACCGAGATGGTCGCCCGCGGCGAGCACAATATCGGGCAGCACTGCCGCAAGGCTTTTGGCGCCCAGGCGTATCTGGTCGGCTTCGGCACCCACAGTGGCACGGTTGCCGCGGCGTCCGATTGGGGCGGCCCGATGGAGGTCAAGACCGTCCGCCCATCGCTTCCCAACAGCTATGAACGGCTGTGTCACGCAACGGGCCTTCCGCGCTTCATGCTCGGTCTGCGCGGTCCCGGCGATCTCTGCGGTCCGGAGGGTCTCGGCAGGGAACGGCTCGAGCGGGCCATCGGCGTAATCTACAGGCCTGAAACCGAACTTGCGAGCCACTATTTTCAGGCCAGTTTGCCGCAGCAGTTCGACGAATATATCTGGTTTGACGACACCAGGGCGGTAACTCCGCTGGAGACCGCCGAAATCGCCGGGCTTCCCGACATGTATCCGTTCGGGGTGTGATCTCGCTATGAGCAGTCGGAGGGCGATAGAGAAAGCGGAGTCGTTCCGGCCAATGGAGCAGTTCGACGAGTGAATGCGACATGAGCAAGAATGATCAGAGGGAGCAGACGCGCCTGGTGAAGCATGAGCCGGGGGTGCCCGTACCGGACCGGGGCGCAGGCGTCCTGGAGACGAGGAAGGCCGATCGGGCGATCAAGGATGCTCTTGAGGACGATGAGGTGAGAGAAGCACTCAGGCCGCATCACAACTGTTTCTACCACTGAGGAGAGGTCGACATGCGAAACATCGTCCTGCTCGCTGCTGCCGCGGCGATCCTTTCAATCGCAACTGTATTTCCGAGCAGCGCCGAAGCCGGATGCTATCGTCTCGGCGAAACCGGCTACCACTGGTATCGCTCCTGCTGGGGACCTCGCTGGATCTACCCTCATCAACGCGTTTGTCGACACGGCTACTGCTGGTATCGATGATCCCTTCTGCCACCAATAAGCGAGGGGTGTGTCCTGATCTAGCGCAAGCCCGTCTGCTCGGGCATCCCGGGAAATCCTCGGAGCTAGGCGCGTCATTTTGGACCGACGCGTATGAAGCCGCTGGCCGGCCACAAGTTCAGCTTGATCTTTGTCAACGCGGCGCCGAGTGCCGGTGGAATCCTTCGCTAATTTAATCGGATGAGGTTTATGATGAGGTGCATCGTAGAGTTGAAGGACGGTAGTGCGATGGAACGGGCGATGGGAGCTCTGGCGAAGTATCGCTACAGGTCGGAGGGCGAGCCCGTTGCTCCCGAAGGACGTCCCCGGGAATGGAAAACATGGCTTCTCGAGATCAATTCGGCAGAGTTCGAAGCAATCCGAGACCATGTCAACAATGGAGACATTGTCGGCATCAAGCCCATCAACGAGGCAGCTGGCGCTGAGTTGCACTGATCACGTGAGCACCCGACATTTGCGCTTTCGCTCCATGCCGACGGCAGGTTCCAGCAAGCGGCAGAGTGCGGGGATTCTGTTGTTTCGCAGAGGCGGCGGTACGCTTCAGGTCTTGCTCGGTCATCCCGGCGGTCCCTTTTGGCGGCGCCGGGATCGCGGGGCCTGGACTATTCCAAAGGGCCTCGTTTCCGATGGCGAAACGCTGCTTTCGGCCGCACGTCGCGAATTCGCAGAGGAAACTGGCCACGCGGTGACAGCGGAGGTCATCGAGCTTGGCAAAGCAAGCCATCCGAGCGGCAAGGTGGTCCACGTGTGGGCCGCGTCGGACGATTGGGATCTCGCTGACTTTCGCAGCAATACATTCGAGATGGAATGGCCTCCGCGGTCGGGTCGGCAACAAAGATTCCCCGAAATCGATCGGGTTGACTGGTTCGAGATCGCAGAGGCTCGCTCGAAGATTCTCAAGGGCCAGACGATCTTTCTGGACAGGCTGCTGGAAAGACTTGGAAGGGTCGACGGCAGCAAACGTATGGCGTGTCGCTTCCGGTGCCCGCGTTCGTATTGAAGATATTTCTTGATGAGCATCAGAGTCGTGCCAGAGCGGCAATGGCATGTTGATCATGGAAAGGATAGCGTCAGACCGCGCGGCGATTGACCCCTGCAGCAGGGCAGAGCGTGCACTCAGGACTCAATATGAGCGGTCGCAAAAACAAGAGCATGTCTCGCGGAAAGTCCGCGTCAGCCCGACCGTGTCGTGGTACGGCAAGATCTTGATTGTCGGAGCGCTGCTCGTCACCATGGGATATGAGCTCTTTCGGCTGATGATCGCCTTGGTGGCGCTGGATTAAGCTTGCGCATCCGCAAGAACCGCAAGGCGGCAATAAACGTTATAGTGCTCCTCCGACCCCGGTCAGGATGGAAAATCGGCCGACTTCACCTCGACGCGGTCGGCGTGAAGTGTCCAGTCGCGAATTGCGCGGAGTTCGCAGAACTCCTGCTTGGCCATTAGGGCCGCTTCCGCGCCGTCGTCCGCCTCAACGTCAATCGCGAGTTGGCAAGCCTCGCAAGGTTGGCCCCGGTCGCCAACCACATTCTTGAGAAAGCGGACAATGAAATGGGACATGAGCGTCTCGACGGTAGCGGAACGGCGATTTGGAATCTCCGCCCGGGTCAGTAGACAAAGGCCGGTGTTTCGAGCAGGTGATCATTCACGGTCGCCACGCCCGGAATTGCCTCGGCGGCTACGCGAATGGCCGTGCGTTCGGCCACGGACGGCGCGAAACCCCAGATATCGACCACGCCATTCTGCACAGTCGCGTTCACATTGAATGTATGAGCCCAGGGCTGCTTCCTGAGCTCCTCGAAGAACCTCTTCCTGATGACTGAATCGGGAAGCGAAATCTCGAGCTTTGGTCTGGCGCTCGCGATGGTCTGGAGCAGGTTGGCCCGGCTGACGATCCCGACGAGCTGACCTTCCTTGTTGACGATGGGAACGCGTTTGATCTGGCGCTCTTCGAGAAGCATGGCGATCTCGTGCAAGGGCGTCTCGGGTGCAGCGGTCGCGACCTCCTGCGTCATGACGTCCTGCACCTTGATTGAGTGCGACTTGACGTAGTCAGTCGCGAGCTGGGCATCGCCGGTTAGCAGGCGCAACCACCAGGAGGGGGAGCGTTCGGTCCCGCTCTCGGCCCTGTGCAGCAGATCGCCTTCGCTCACGATGCCGAGCACCTTGTTGTCGGCATCGACGACCGGCACGGCGCTGATCCGCCGTTCCAGCAGGATCTGCGCGACCTGGCGGACGGTTGCGTTTGGTCCGACCGTAACCACTGGCGACACCATCACGTCTCGTGCATGCATGATGAACCTCCATATCGTTTTCCGAGTTTAGGTAATCCTGCCCGATTGTAGGCTGACTGGTTTGATCGGGATCAAGCAGCGCAGCCTGCTGGGGAATAGGAATTTGACGCATGCAGCGAGGAGGCCGAAAATGATCAGGATACCACATCGTGCAATCGTGTTCGTCGGTGACGGAAGGAAGGCGCTGTTCCTTCGCAACGAGGGCGACGAGAAGTTCCCCAATCTGAAGACGGAGGCGGTGTTCGAGGAAGAGAATCCGCCCGCCCATTCCCAAGGTAGCGATCGCCCCGGTCGGATCAGCAAAGGCTCGCATTCGGAGCAGCGCAGTGCGGTGGAAATGACCGATTGGCATGAGTTCGAGGAGAAGCGCTTTGCGAGGCAGGTCGCAGCTGCGGCGGAGCGTCTCCTTCGCAGCGAGCATGCGACCTCCCTCATTGTCGTCGCGCCACCCCGCACGCTGGCGGAGCTTCGCTCGGCCTTTCACGCCGACGTGAGGTGTCGGATCGTCGGCGAACTCGACAAGGACCTCACCAAGCACCCCGTAGCCGAAATCGAAAAGCATCTGCGGGACGCGGTTTAAGGAGAGGATCGCCTTCGGGGCACCGCCAGACCCCGTCACTGGTCACATCGGGAGGCATGGCCGGCAGGTTTGATTTCGGTCAAGCGTCTGGCTGACCGCAAGACGATAAACGGCCATCGCACACTTTTTCGGAGCATCGTCATGTCTGTCGCGAGCGTCATGGTCTACGTCGATTCCGAGCAGCAGGAAGCAGGGCAAGTCGCCGTTGCGGAGGGTATTGCGAGGACGTTCGGAGCGGCCATCCTGGGTGTTTCTGCGGTGGCGGTGGAGCCTCCCTTTGTCGCCGAAGGTGTCATCATCGAGCAGACCACCGAGGAAGACATCAAGCGCATAAAAGCAACGCTTTCGGCGAAAGAGGCTTGGTTCAAGCGGGTGGTCGGCCTGCCAAGCGAGACGGTCGAATGGCGCTGGGCACTCGATGATCCGACCGACTTTCTGGTCGAGCAGGCCCGCGCGGCAGACCTTGTAATCGTCAAGCGCAGGTCGCAGGCGGCCAGTCACTCCCACTTCCTCGATCCGGCCGGAGCCATGCTGCGGATGGGGCGCCCCACGCTATCTGTGCCGGAGCGCGTGACGGAGTTGTCTGGTGACCGCATCGTGGTCGGTTGGAAGGACACAAGGGAGGCGCGCCTCGCCGTTCGCGATGCGATGCCGTTTCTGACCAGAGCCTCGCAGGTCACAATCGCGGAAATCTGCGCGTCGAGCGAACAGGATGCGGCTCGCAAGCGGCTTCGCGACGTGGCCGGCTATCTTCAGCGGCATGGGGTGCAGTGCCAGCACGAGGTACGTGTCCATACGGCGGAACCGGACGGAGGCTACCTTATTCGGCTGGCGTCCGAGCTCGGCGCGGATCTCATTGTTACTGGCGGTTATGGACATAGCCGGTTGGGAGAATGGATCTTCGGCGGCATGACACGCAGCCTCCTGCAGGAGGCCAAAGTGTGCGTGCTGATGTCTCACTAGCGCAGAGCAGAGCGCATTGCTGGCAGGGCGGGTTCGATAGAGGCAGCAATGAAGGCAGCAGATATCATGCGAACCTGGTTTGCAACGGTGAAGCCGAGCGCATCACTGCTCGATGCCATCCATCTGCTGCTCGAGACCAATCAGCGCGGCCTCCCGGTCGTTGACGGTGAAGGGGTGCTGGTCGGCATCATTTCGGAAGGTGATTTTCTTCACAGGCGCAAATTAGGCGTAGACTATCCTGAAGGGTTTTGGCTCGAGTGGCCGCTAGGTAAAGACGAGGGGCAGCTCGCTCGTGAGAGAACCAGTGGCTTGCGCGTGGATGCCGTCATGAGCCGACATCCCGTCTGCGTCGATGAAAGCGCCACAATCGAGGAGGTCGTCAAGCAGATGGACATTTATCAGATCTCCCAGGTGCTAGTCCTTCGGGACAAAAAGCTTGCGGGTATAGTGGGGCGCACGGAGATGCTCGTGGCGCTCGAGCCGCGCCTGAGAAAATAGGGACATTTAGAACAGGCGCGCAGTGGAGCCGGCGAAGGGCCCGTTTTGCCCAAGATGGACGCTTAGCGACGCTCTTTGTCACTGCTCCTGGTTCAGCGTAGATCTTATAAATCAAAAGTGCGACGGTGACCGCCTGCCCGGTAGGCTTGTCTCAGCGAGATTGGCCCGCTCTCAACGTCTCGAGGTAGGCCACGATAGCCTCAATCTGGTATTCCGAGAGCCTCGGATTTGGCATTAACTGTTCTGGTCCAAGACGACGATGGCTTGATGCCAAAAATCGTCGAAGTTCGTCAGCGGAGAACGACGGCCGGTTGACTATCTCCAGGAAGCCAGGTGGCGATGGGCGGAATGCAGGCGCTTCCCTTACCCCGTCGGAAACGACATGGCATGTCCCGCAAGATGAATGGGCTAGCGATCGCCCCTCAGTCACCTGGTCGACGAACAATTGGTTGGGCACCGGCAAGGTGAGCGGAATCTGGATCGCGACCGAGGGATACCCACTACCGCGGTGACAGGAGTTGCATTCGTTTGTCATGGTGGCATACGACGACATGAACCCGGGCAAGTCCTTCGAATGGATTGCCTGGCGTACTGCATCAAGTTGTCGCTTGGCACGATTGGCTTGCGACGGGTCAGCCTGCAACTTGCCCGTGGCTTCAAGATTGGCGTCGATTTGTTGAAGCTCGTAGTCGGCCAGGCCCCAATTGCTCAGCTTGCCCGCAAACCATAGCTTTGCGTGCTGAAGCTGAAGTCTGGTCATGAGATCGGACAGTGTTGCAGACGGGTCGGCCGGCGTCCCGACGCTGGGCGCCGACAGCGTTACAAGAATCGCGACCGAGAGAAGCGTTTTCAGGCGCATGATCGAAGACTTCCGATATTGGTTGTCAAGTTGCCATCTCCGCCCGTCCCGGCGTTGATCTCGATCAAGACGTTAGTTGACGCAGCAAATACCTCTTTGTCTCCGGAGTGAAGGTCGTGCGGGCGTATCAGATAATGTCACGGCAGGTAGTGTCGATACGGCCTGAGGCTCCGATCACGGACGCAATCAAAGTGATGCTTGCGCATCATATCAGCGGGCTGCCTGTCGTGGATTCGGCCGATAATCTCGTCGGCATTATATGCGAGAGCGATTTTCTCAGGCGGAGCGAGATCGGAACCGAGCATGAGCGCAATCGATTGCTTTCGCTCCTGCTCGGGGCTGAGCGAGTCGCCAGCGAGTTCGTGAAGGAGCACGGTCGCAAGGTCGAGCAGGTGATGACCCGTCAGCCTGTGACCACCAACGAGCAGGCACCTCTCGATGAGGTGGCGGACGTGATGGAGCGTCGGCACCTGAATCACATTCCGGTCATGCGCGCTGATCGTATCGTCGGAATCATCACACGTTCCGACTTCCTGTCCGCCGTTGCTGGACCACTGACAGGCGCTTCGGGCTATTCCGGGAGCGACAATCAGCTCCGTCGGGCGGTTCTCGCCGCGCTGGCCAAGACACCGTGGCAGCCGATCGGCTTGAACGTCAGGGTAAGGGACGGCGCGGTCTCGCTCCGTGGTGTTATCAGGGGCGAGAGCGCACACCGCGCTGCCATCGTAGCTTGCGAGAACGTTCCTGGCGTTCTTCGAGTAGATGACCGCCTCTGTGTTCAGCCTTCCCGTCCGGACCCGGAGGACGATTACGGTGGAGGCGATTTCGTTTCGCTCCAGATGGAGCCCTCCACGCTGGATGACGAACCGCTGTAGCGCCGAGAGGAGCGGGCGGCGTCAGTCGAGCTCGCGGTCTCGTTTCATAATCGCTGGTAGATCTCCATACTGTTCGATGACGACACGCAGTCGGGACTGATCTTACCCCTATGGTATCAGTCGCCCTCACGCAGTGATGACCGATGGTGCTCCAAAGCCGCCAAATCGGGGGGGCGCAAGGGTCAAGCTGAGCGCAGATGCGCTTCATTCGGCCGTCCGGGCGTCCTGTTCGCTTAGGGTTAGTCTCGCCGCGCGGACAGCGCGGGAGACCAGTCTCCCGACCGATGAGGAATAGAGCGCGATTTCAAGAGCCGCGTAGAGGGCAAATAGTATCAAGACCTTGACTAGTTCGTTGCTCATTTGATGTCCTCGGCCGATCGAGCTAGATCGAGTCCTTCCCAATTTGTGCCATTTCGGTGAGGGCGTGGCTTCGGTGGGGCTTGTAGACGGTGTGCGTCGCCGTGATCTGCGCACTTGTTGCTGGATGAGTTAGCCGCACGGTCAGTGTTGCCGCCACGATTGCAATGCCGACGAGTAGCACAGAGACCACCACCTTCAGGTGGGTTGCCCTGTCCGCGGTGTAAATCGAGTGATTCATTGCGGGCTCCACTGGCAAGCCGAACGCTGTACTGGAGAACCCTTCGTACCGCATCAGGCGACGGGCCTAAATTCGGGAGCTTCACCTAAGTAGGTATCCGTAGGCCTGGTTTCGCGAGAAGGGCGAGGCAGAGTTTGCGAATCCTCAAATCGCGCCTGCCTCAGATCACTAGGCTGCTGTTCAGGTAACTTCACTTGGATTGCCTGAGAGGTGGCCATGCTACGCAATATCTTGCGCCGAGATTGGATCGCCGTCGTCGTATGCAGTCTGGCGCTGGTTTTCGGTGTCGCCGGTTGTTGGGCCAAGGACTATAAAGATCCAGGAGAGATGTTTCCGACGACGGACTTTACCGCTCTTGTGAAGCGCGTCTCGCCTGCTGTGGTTGGAATACGAGGCTGGGGCGTGGCATCAGAGCCGCGAGTATTTGATCCCGAAGCCAGCTTTCCAGACCCTCCTTCGCCTCGAGAGTGGCAGGGAGCGGGCGTCGTGGTCGACGCCCTGGCAGGCTTGATTGTCACTGCAAATCACTTGGTTGCAAACGCGACCGTCGTACAGGCACGTCCCCAGGACGGACGAGCGCTTGATGCCGTTGTGCTGGTAAGATCCGAGCGAGATGACGTTGCGCTACTCCGGGTCGAACCCGGCAACCTTCAGGCGTTGACTCTGGAGAACCTGGGTACGCCCGACGTGGGGGAGCCGGTGATCACGATTGGAAATCCGCAAGATTGGGGACAGAGCGTGACGTTTGGCATCGTGTCAGCTTTGCATCGTTCCTGCCCAGGCATTGCGAGCAGCGATCTGATCCAATCAGACGTCCTGGTCAGCCAGGGCAGTTCGGGCGGCGCGCTGGTGAATCTGAAGGGTAAGCTAATCGGCGTCGTCGTTGCGCGAAAGAGTGGCTTTGCTTTTGCAGCGCCAGCAGACGCGGTCAGGAGGCTTTTTGCGGCTGCCCAGTAGGGTCCCTCCTGCGCGGATCTGCGCATCAATGGCGAAACCGCGAGCGCCCGGAAATCCGCGCGGCTTCACCAGCCCTCGGGGCGTATCTGCTTAGTGGGGGACGCCTCGGTCACGCCCGGAGTAGGCGGCGATCAAGCCGACAAGAGCCGTGACGAGGAGCATCGTTACAATGGTTTGAATGAGGCCGAAGTTCAACGCGTCTCGCGAAACGAACAGCGCCGTGATCGGCGCTGCTATCGTAAAGAGAACCCGGACGATCCATCCAAGCATAGCGGCTTCCAATTCGCCGGCGTTCAGCCCGCGGCCCTCAAGTCTTCCGGCGATTCCACGTAGTAGCCGGTGTATGAATCAACTAAGCAAAGGTGGTCATGGACTTCCTTGACACCGCTGGTGTTTTCGGCGGCGACGATCGTCGCCCGCCGCGCTTCGTCGGTCGTAATCAGGCCGTGCAGATGGACGACGCCCTTGCGGACATCGACCCTGGAGCCGATCGGACGCCAGTCGGCGGCGTTGACCGCTCGCGTGATACGCTCGCGAATGTGCTCGTCATCGGCGGTCGGGTCCGGAATCTCGTGTGCGAGGCTTGCCATCGCCTGCAGCAGATTACTTCTCGTAACGATCCCGATCGTCGCCTCGCCGCGCATCACCGGGACGCGTTTAATGTCGTGCTTCTCCATCAAGTCGACCACGTCGACCAGGGATGTCTCTTCCCGGGCCGAGACAACCTGCCGCGTCATGACATCTTCCACCTTTCGGCCGCTTTCGTGAACAAACTCGGCCGCTGCCCGTCGAGGTCCCATGAAGAATTTGAGCCAGGCCGCGTGCTTGCGACCGGTGCCAATTTCGCTGCGACGGAGGAAGTCGCTTTCCGAGACAATGCCAACGAGATTGCCGGCATCGTCGATGACAGGTAGGCCGCTAATGTGCATCCGGAGCATGATCTTGGCGGCTTCTTCGATCGTCGTATGAGGCGTCACGGCAACAACGTCTCTGGTCATCACGTGAAGTGCGTGCATGACGTGCCCTCAATATCGATAGTGTTGCAAATGTGGGGCGAGGCTGCGCTCGATGCAGCCCCGCCTTGGCAGGCTCAAGCCGCCTTCACGTTGATCGTCTTGGCCGGTTTCTGCGCCTCCTCGGTTTTCGGAAGCACGACCTTCAGCACGCCGTTCTTGAAGGTAGCCTCGATCTTGTCGGCGTTGACGCTCTCCGGCAGGGTGAAATAGCGCTCGAAGGTGCCGTAGCGGCGCTCGGAGACGTAGTAGTCCTTCTTCTTTTCCTCGGTCTCCTCGCGCTTCTCGCCCTTGATCGTAAGACCGCCGTTGGCGACCTTGATGTCGATGTTCTTCTCGTCGAGACCCGGAAGCTCGGCCGTAATCTCATACGCTTTGTCACTCTCGGCGACGTCTACGGCCGGCGCAGAGATCGACTTCGAGAAGTCGCGCTCGAGCCGTGCCAGCGAACGGAACGGTCGGTTCCAGAAGCCGTTACCGAAATCGTCAAAGATCTGGTCGATTTCGTTTCTCAATGCCTGAAAGGGTCGCCAAGTCTCTCCGGCGACAGCGGGGGCTGTGGGGGATTTTGTGACGGGCAGCTTGGTTTCGGTTGCCATGATGATATCTCCTTCCGAGGTTTGACCATCTCGGTCGCGAAAGGAGATTAGCCACGGTCGTCGGTTTGAAATTTGATTTTGCTCAAGCCGGAAATTGAGCCGGCGAATTTCGTTGAATCGACAGACTGCGACATTTCTCCAGAAACGCGCTGTCAGAGTTCCAAGAAAGGTGTGCCGCGAAATCGTTGCCCTGCACGTGTCCGCGCGAAAATGCGGCAAGGAGGCAGACGTATTTCAATTTACGAACAACCGCAACGCTCAATCGCTATGTGCCGATTTCGGCACCCAGCGATCCGCGAGTTTCATGTATGAGCGCTTGACGGCGGACCAAGCCGTTCGATGTGCTATCTCTTCCTGGCGAATGTCTCCGACATGCGAGGCAAAGGAGTGGTTGAACGCCTCCCTGTAGATGTCCAGGGCGTGAGGCGGCAGGTGACGTCGCAATCTCGCGGGAAGATCATCGTTTGATCGATAAGGCATCGTTCCTGGCTCCCGCCAAGCGCGGTCCTCGATTGAATCGAACGGCGGTGGCCGAATGCGGGAACTCTCTGCGTGATAAGGACCGCTACTGCACCGCCAAGTCCGGTTCGGGCAGTCTCTCGCGTTTCGGCTCCGGGATTTCCGTCATCGTCGCTTCGGTCAGAAGGAGCACGCTCGCGACCGAGACCGCGTTTTCGAGGGCTGTCCGTACGACCTTGACCGGATCGACGATGCCAGCCGCGACGAGATCGACATAGACCTTGCGGGAGGCATCGAAGCCAATGCTGCCTTCACCTTCGAGCATCCGCGCAACCACGACGCCTCCGTCGGCCGCGGAATTCTCGGCAATCTGGCGCGCCGGAGCCTCAAGAGCGCGTCTCAGGATCTGTACGCCGGTCCGCTCGTCGCCCTCACAGGCCGCTTCCTCCTTGGCCACGGCCGCGACTGCACGGAGCAGAGCCAGCCCGCCACCGGGCACAATGCCTTCCGCGACCGCCGCTTTCGTCGAACTGATTGCATCGTCCAAAGCTTCCTTCTTCGCCTTCATTTCGGCCTCGGTCGGCGCTCCCACCCGGATCACCGCGACGCCTCCCGACAGCTTGGCGAGGCGCTCTTCGAGCTTCTCGCGATCGTAATCGCTAGTCGTCTTTTCGATTTCGACCCGGATCTGGCCCAGTCGTGCATCGATGCGGGTGCGATCGCCACCGCTGCCGATCAACGTTGTATTCTCCTTGTCGGCGACCACGCGCGCGGCACGACCGAGTTGTTGCAGGGTGGCGTTCTCCAAGTTCAAGCCGATCTCTTCCGAGATCACCTGAGCGCCGGTCAATATCGCGATATCCTCGAGCATGGCCTTGCGCCGGTCACCAAACCCGGGGGCCTTGACGGCGCAAGCCTTGAGCACGCCCCGCAATTGATTGACGATGAGAGTGGCCAGCGCTTCGCCCTCGATGTCCTCGGCAATGATCAGAAGCGGCTGACCGCTCTTGGCGACCTGCTCGAGAAGGGGAACCAGATCGCGCAATGCGCCGATCTTGTGGTCGCAGAGCAGGACGTAGGGATCCTGCAACACCGATTCCATCCGGTCGGCATCGGTGATGAAATAGGGTGAAAGAAAACCCCGGTCGAATTTCATTCCCTCGACGACGTCCAGAAGCGTTTCGGTCGTCTTGGACTCCTCGACCGATATCACGCCGTCGCCGCCGACCTTCTCGATCGCATCGGCTACGAGTTCGCCGATCGACGCATCGTTGTGGGCCGAAATCGTGGCGACTTGCACCTTCTCCGCCCTGGATTTTACGGGCGTTGCCATAGCGCGCAATGCGGCGATGGCGGCCTGCGTTCCGCGATCGAGGCCACGTTTGAGGTCGATCGCGCTCGCGCCAGCCACAACATTGCGAACCCCGTCCGACAGGATGGCATGTGCAAGGATGGTAGACGTGCTGGTGCCGTCGCCGACGACGTCGCCGGTTTTCTCCGCGGCCTGACGCAACACCTGAGCGCCAAGGTTCTCTTCGGCATCCTTCAAGTCGAATTCCTTGGCAATGGTGACCCCGTCGTTGCAGACGATCGGCGCTCCCCATCCCTTCTGGATCAGGACTGATTTCGACTTCGGGCCGAGCGTCACGCGCACCGCGTCTGCAAGGAGAGACGCGCCGCGCAAGATCTTCTCGCGGGCTGCTGAATGGAACAGGACTTGTTTGTGTGCCATTTCAATGCCTCAAGGTGTCGTAGTTGGCGTTACCCTGCGCGCCACTTTTGTACGACTGCGTCCGGCTCAGTTTGATCTTGGTCAACCAGAGGCGGAGGTTATTGAGCCGGCCGGTGAAGAAGTGGCTGATCGGGACTTGACCTAGCGCAATCCGCCAAAGGCATCGCGGCGGTATTTCTGAACCCAATAGTTGAGAGGAGGGGATCGCCAGATGAACCGGTGCGATCCGTGTAGCGTAGCCATGGCCGAACAAAGTCTACCATTACCAAATCAAAGACGCATCGACCCGATTTCCGTCGCGTCGGCCTGGTCGGGCATCATCACTCATAAATGGTTCCTCCTGACGGTTGTTGTCCTGCTCGGCCTTGGCGCATGGCAGGGCATCCGGGTCCTGCTCGGACCTGCCGTCGTGGTCGATCGGGTCGCACGTGGACGATTGGTTGAAACCGTAGTGGCGAGCGGGCATGTCGAGACGCCATACCGGGTGGAGATCGGCAGCCAGATTACCGGGACCGTGGAGGATGTGCTGGTCCAGGAGGGCGAGAGGGTCACCAAGGGCCAGCCGCTGATTGCCCTTGAGGCGCGTGAGTCGAAGGCGAGCGTGGTGCAAGCGCAGGGCGCGGTCGCGCAGGCCGAAGCGCGCATCAGGCAGCTCGAGGAGCTCACGCTTCCTTCGGCGAAGGAAGCGCAGACCCAGGCCGAGGCGACGCTTCGGAACGCCCAGCAGACTTATGACCGTACCGCGCAGCTCGAACGCAACGGCTATGCGACGCGAGCCGCCCTCGACGACGCGCAGAAGACGCTCGATGTCGCGCGTGCCGCAAAGCGCGCGACGGAATTTCAGGTCTATACCGCGAGCCCCGGCGGCAGCGATCACGTCATGGCGCAGACACAGCTCAATCAGGCACGCGCCAACCTCGACACCGCAGAATCTCGCCTGGGCTATGCCACGATCGTTGCCCCCCGCGACGGCGTTCTCATCACCCGTAGCGTGGAACGCGGCACCGTGGTGCAGGCGGGGAAGGCCTTGTTGGTTCTGGCCCCCTCGGGTGAACTGCAACTGGTGCTCCAGATCGATGAGCGGAACCTCGGCAGGCTCGCGCTCGGGCAGACGGCGCTCGCATCTGCCGATGCCTATCCGGATCGGCACTTTTCTGCGACCGTCACCTACATCAATCCCGGCGTCGACATTTCCCGCGCGACCGTGGAGGTGAAACTGACGGTAAAGGAGCCGCCGGACTATTTACGTCAGGATATGACGGTCTCGGTCGACATTGAGGTCGCAGCGAAGGACAATGCCGAGGTCCTTCCTGTGCGCTCGGTGCGTGAGATCCTGTCGGGGCAAGCATGGGTGATGACCGTAAAGAACGGCCGGGCCGCAAAGCATCCGGTGAAGGTCGGCTTGCGCGGCAACAGCCAGATCGAAATTGTCGAGGGGATGCAGCCCGGCGACATTGCGATCCCGCAGAGTTCCGGCGTCCTTACCGGGCAGCGCGTGCGCCCCGTCCTGCCATGAACCACTGGCTCCCATTCGAGTGGATTGCCGCCGTACGATTCCTGCGAGAGGGGAGGTTGCAAACCATCTTCATCGTCGGCGGCATCTCGATCGGCGTCGGTGTGATCGTCTTCATGTCTGCGATGCTCGCCGGCCTCGAGGCGAATTTTATCAAGCGCGTGCTGACCTCCCAGCCCCAGATCCAGCTCCTCACGCCGGATCAGGTGGCGCGTCCCTTGCGCAATGCCGCCGGGGAGATCGAGGATGCTGCAGTGCAGCGTCCGAGCCAGCGGGTGATCTCGATCGACCAGTGGCCGAAGATCCGCGGCCAGATGCTCGCCATGCCCGAAGTCACCGCGGTCTCGCCGACCATCACCGGATCTGTTCTGGCCATACGTGGCGACGCCAGCCGGGCGGTGACGCTGACAGGGATCGAACCGGAAACGTATTTCGACATCGTCAAGGTGCCGGACTACATCGCGGCCGGCGAGGCGCGTTTGACCAGTGAGGACGTCATCATCGGCACCGAACTCGCCAAGAATCTCGGAGCTACCGTCGGCGACAAGCTGAACTTGCAAGCCACGGCCGGCGCCAATCGAGTGCTGACGATTTCCGGTCTGATCGATTTCGGCAACAAGGGTGTCAATCAGCGTGCCAGCTTCGTCGCGCTGCGGACGGGACAGTCGCTTCTCGGCATGATCGGCGGCGTTACGACCATCGACATGACGGTCAAGGACATCTATGCGGCGGAAATCATCGCCCGGCGGATCCAGGCTGCGACGCCCGTGGAGGCGGACAGCTGGATCGCCACGAATGCCCAGTTCTTCACCGCGGTCCAGGCGCAGATCTATACGAATACCCTGATCCGTATCTTTGTCGGTTTGTCGGTGGCCTTCGGCATCGCCGCTGTTCTCATCGTTTCTGTGATCCAGCGCTCGAAGGAAATAGGGATCCTGCGGGCAATGGGCACGTCGCGTGGTCAGATCCTGCGCGTGTTCTTGCTCCAGGGCGGGCTGCTGGGCTTTGTCGGCTCGCTGTTCGGTGCGACCTTGGGCGCGGTCGCGCTGGTGTATTGGCACGCCGTGGCCCGGCAGGCGGACGGCACCGAACTGTTTCCGCTTGTTCTGCAACAGAGCCTCTTCGTCTACACCGCGCTCCTCGCCACAGCGACAGGGCTGCTGGCTGCGATGGCGCCGGCGGTGAGCGCCGCAAAGCTTGATCCAGTGGTGGCGATCCGTGGCTGACGAGATCCTCAAGCTCGAACGAGTTTGCAAGGGCTACAACCTTGGTCTGCCTACTGAGGTTGAAGTCCTGCACGACATTGATCTCAAGCTCGACCGTGGCGAGTTCCTGGCCTTGATCGGCCCGTCCGGCTCAGGCAAGAGCACGCTGCTCAATATCGTCGGCCTGCTGGATCGGCCAACGCGCGGTCGTCTTCTGATCAAGGGGCGCGACACGGCGCTGCTCGGCGACGACGAGCTCACGCATCTGCGAGGTCATACCATAGGCTTCGTCTTTCAGTACCATCTGTTGATTTCGGCCTTCACCGCCCGCGAAAATGTCATGATGCCGATGCTGGCGGATCGCGGCTTTGCAAGCGCGGAGATCGAAGATCGGGCCGACGATCTCTTGCGCCAAGTCGGTCTGGAGAAGTTCGCGGGCAACCTTGCCAACAACATGTCTGGTGGCCAGCAGCAGCGGGTGGCAGTTGCCAGGGCTCTTGCCATGAACCCGGATCTGGTGCTGGCCGACGAGCCGACCGGAAATCTCGACACGAAATCGGCGGATTCCGTCTTTGAGCTGATGCGGCGGGTCAATCGGGAGAGCGGCACGAGTTTTCTGCTGGTCACCCATAATCTGGACCTGGCACGGCAATGCGATCGGATCATCCAGGTGGTTGACGGGCGCATTGCCGACCACAGAACCGTCGAAAGCCCGGGCTGGTAGCGCGCTCAACGCGGGGGTACCGAACGCAGTTGCCGCCGCCTGAAGCATTTCATTTTCCTGGGCCGATAGCCGGGCGCTCGCCCATGCCCCGTGTCCTTGAACCGTCTCAAGTCGCGCAAATCGCCCAGCAAAACAGCTTGTCTTGAAGAGCATCAGGCCAGCTTTGGGATAGCCGCGTTGACCTGAATCAAGCGCACCTCACTCTCCCGAACTACCATCTCGATCACTTGACGTGGACGAGGAGGCGCAGGTGGAGCCCAATCAGGTTTCGCGAAATCAGGCGATAACGATGGCCGTCATTTTCGCGGGCGGTATGCTGCTCGTCGTCTTGCAATTCATTTTCAAAACCTACGAAACCGTCGAGACGATTCCCTATAGTCAATTCGAGCAGTTGCTCAGCCAGGAAAAGGTGGCCGAAGTCGCCGTTGGTCAGGACACCATTCAAGGAAAGTTGAAGGAGCAACTCCCAAGCGGCAAATCGGCATTTGTCACCGCGCGGGTTGACATGGCCCTGGCCGAAAAGCTTGCGGCCAAAGGCGCGATCGTGACCGGCGTTCCGGGAAGCGGCCTGCTTCAAAGCTTGCTGTCTTGGATCTTCCCGGTTGTCGTCTTCTTTATCATCTGGTTCTGGATCGGGCGCAGCGTGACCGGCCGCCAGGGATTCGGAGGGCTGATGGCGATCGGGAAGTCCCGTGCCAAAGTCTATGTCGAGAAAGACATCAAAGTCACTTTCGCCGACGTCGCTGGCGTTGATGAGGCCAAGTTCGAACTCCAGGAGGTGGTTTCGTTTCTGAAGGACCCCAAGAGCTACGGACGCCTGGGCGCCCATGTACCGAAGGGGATTTTGCTGGTTGGGCCGCCCGGAACGGGAAAGACCTTGCTCGCGCGCGCCGTAGCCGGGGAGGCCGGTGTTCCATTCTTCTCGATTTCGGGCTCCGAATTCGTCGAAATGTTCGTCGGGGTTGGCGCTGCGCGCGTGCGAGATTTGTTCGAGCAGGCCCGCAAGGCCGCTCCCTGCATCATTTTCGTCGACGAGCTCGATGCACTCGGACGCAGCCGCGGGCCGCTGTCGTTATCAAGCCACGACGAGAAGGAGCAGACCCTCAATCAGCTCCTGTCGGAGCTTGACGGCTTCGACCCGAGCGCCGGCGTCATCCTGCTGGCGGCTACCAATCGCCCCGAAATCCTGGATCCCGCGCTGCTCCGGGCGGGGAGGTTCGACCGGCAGGTCCTCGTCGACCGGCCGGACAAGACCGGGCGCACTGCCATTCTCAAGGTGCACGTCCGCAAGATCCGGCTGGGCAAGGAGGTCGATCTCGACAAGGTGGCAGGCCTCACGACCGGTTTCACAGGAGCTGATATCGCCAATCTCGTCAACGAGGCTGCGATTGCCGCAACCCGCCGGGGCGGAGACGAGGTCTCGTTCGCTGATTTCGTCACCGCGATAGAGCGGATCGTCGCCGGCGTCGAGAAGAAGAGCAGGGTGCTCGGCAAAGACGAGCGGCGCAGGGTCGCCTATCACGAGATGGGGCATGCCCTCGTGGCAGCGAGCCTGTCCGGCGTCGATCCGATGCAGAAGGTTTCGATCATACCGCGTGGGATCGGCGCGCTCGGCTACACCATTCAGCGCCCGACCGAGGACAGGTTTCTGCTTACGATCGAGGAGCTGAAGAACCGCATTGCCGTGTTGATGGGTGGACGGGCGTCGGAGCGGCTGATTTTTGACGGGGCCATTTCGACCGGCGCCGCCGACGATCTTCAACGTGCGACCGAAGTCGCCATCGAGATGGTGACTAAATACGGCATGGACGAGACGGTAGGGCAGCGCACCTACGCGCCGAAGCCTCAGGCATTTCTCGCGGCTCAGGATGCGGTCGTCACCGCCGCTGAAGCCACCGGCCGCGAGATCGATGTTGCGGTGCGAAACCTGATCGAGGAGGGCGATCGTCGTGCCCGCGATGTTCTGCAGCGGCGTCGTGCCGACCTTGATGCCGGGGTTGAACTGTTGATCGCAAATGAAACGGTGACTGCGGAGCAGTTTACGCCGCTGCTCGCCAAGAGCACCGGAAAGAACGAACCCATTGCCGCGTGATCGGATCCAAACCGACCATTACTGGTTCGATGCTTCGCAGCTTGCTATTATGCAGGCCAGCGGCGAACTGCCGTCTCATTTTCGAGCAGGGCGCAAGCCGATCCTGTTACGAAGGCGACGGCAGAAATCATTTAACGCCGTGTGAACATAGTTGAGGTGAACCAAATGTCTTTCCGCATCTTCCCGTTCGGATGTGCCCACGGCAAAAGAGTTCCGGAGGGATACCGCGCGCGCGACCTTTTGGCGGCTCCGTGAGCTTCTTCGCCTACGATACGCTGAAGGTGCTCATGCTTCTCCCTCTCGTCGTGTTGACTTGGCTCAATAAGACTTCGGTGAATTACGACACGGTTGTTACGCGACACCAACACCGGAGAAGGCCCATGCCACGCCGAACCATTGCTGCAGCGCTTCTGTTTGCGACCCTGAGCTATCCAGCGCTCGCTCAATCGCCGACTGATCACAACGCCCACCACCCGGGACCGGACCAGGTTCCGTCGTCCACGCAGACGGAATCTCCCGCAGGACAATCCGCAGAGCGGCAGAGGACGATGCGAGGCGGAGACATGATGGGAATGATGGGGCGCGGCATGAAAGGGCATGGCATGATGGGCGGGGACGGGATGGGGCCACCAATCATGTTCCGCATGATTTTCGCGCTGATGGATGCTGATGGCGACGGGACCGTCTCATTGCCGGAGTTTCAAGTTGCGCACGAACGAATCTTCAAGGCAATGGACAGCAACAAGGATGGGAAGCTCACTCCGGAGGAGATGCTGGCGTTCATGCGTGGGACAACGAACCCGGTGCCGCAGCAATAGCGGACTGAAGGCCCTGAGCAGGCGCCGAGGACTAACGGCGCGAGCGGATCGCCCGTTGCTTCTCGACTGTTGACGAACGCGGCTGCCTAGTTGTGGCCATCTGGTCAAAATTGGCCCTCGACGATCACAGGGCCGAGAATGCGCCGGCCCACGCGGCCGCGATGACGAGAATAAGGTCGGGAATCAGCCGCAGACCGAAGGGAAGGGCCGCCACTGACCCAGCCAACGATGATCTTGCTGAGAGTATTTGTCGACAGCGCCGCAAGCACCGGAGCGATGGCGTCGTCAGAGTTGATCTTGCCTGAGGCGACGAGCGTGGTAGCGGCCACGGCGGGCGAATGCGTATCAGCGAGGCCGGCTGCAGACGCGCTGACCACCAGCCCGATTTCTCCAAACGCCTCCCGCAAACTGGCTGAGAGCACGATAACTCCGGAGCGCGTCAACGCCAGCAACAAAGCCGCGGGCAGGTTAAAGCCCGTCCGAGTTGCAGATCGACTGCCGCCGTTTCCCGCATGCCCTTGATCGTGAAGGTCGCGCTATAGATCGTCGCCGCGCCACCGGCGCAGAGTAGCGGAACTAGCAAACTTTGCATCGTAGACAGGTTCGTTGCTTCGAGCACGGCGGAGAGCTGAACGATAGTTGCGACGGTTGACAGCGTCGCGCCGGCGGTAGCTGCTCCGAGCAGCTCCGGCGTCCTGCAAGCCCGCGCTCCCATCGCGCCGATAGTGGCTGTACTGGACACAAATGCCGAGGCGAAACTAGAGACAGCAAGCCCGCCCTTGTACCGGCGACGCAAATGCAGTTGAGCAAGCCTTTCAGCGCCCGCCTGGTGGACGTGCAGATCACGGTCTTCGCACGCGCGACGATGCGACGATCGTCCCGTCCGGGGCGCTGTTTCGCCGCGGAGAGGCCTGGAACGTTTATGTCGCGAAAAACGGACGCGCCGAATTGCGCCAGATCGAGCTCCTACGCCGGTCCGGCCGCCTTGCAGCCATCACTTCCGGCCTCCCGGGGAAGAGGTGATTGTCTATCCCAGCGACCGAGTTGCACCGCAACGATCGCGTTGAGACCACACGATGTTTCGTTCATTGCGCTATGCCAATTGAGCGTTGCGGTCCTTCACTGAGCTAGATTCTCGCTGTTGCCTCGCATCCGCCAGTCGCGGCCTGCTTTGCAGTGATCCCAGTCTCGCTGGTCCACATTTGGTCCAGACGGTGAGTATCCTTTAGCCTTTGGTTCGTCGGCTTTAGCTGACTCTCGCCAGGCTCCTGCGACCGCGTGGTCGGAGCTGACGAGGAACGTTCGGTCTTCCCCATCTCCTTGGCGAAGCATGGCACGCCAGATGACAGCAGCACAATCACCGCTAGGGCTTGAGCTAGAGCACGCATGATAGAGCAAGTATCTGCCTGAGGCTCCGAGAGGCGTTGATCCAGGTCATGGCTGGCTGTGAAGGAACCCTTTGGTGTTCATCATGCCGGCGTTGATTTTGCTCAAACAACAAAGCTGGTTTCGGAGGACAGTGACGCTCGTTTAGCTGTGGAACCAAATCATGCCGTTTGAGCGGATCCTGCGATGGACCCTGGTCGTGATTGCGATCGCCGGATTGACTACGGGCATTTTGGCGCGAGCCGCTGGGCGACCGGATCTGGCCGATCTCGCATGGGAGCTGGGCACGGCGCCCGTGATCGGAGGACTGGCGGTCTCGATCGTCAGGGATTTTTTGAGCGGCCGCCTGGGAGTGGACGCGATTGCGCTGCTGTCGATGAGCGCGGCGCTGGCACTGGGCCAGCCGTTGGCCGGCGCCGTGGTCGCGCTGATGTATTCCGGCGGCAACGTCCTGGAGGATATCGCGATCGCCCGGGCGGAACGCGACTTGCGATCCCTGGTTGATCGGGCGCCGCGGCAGGCCCATCGCAAGACTGGCGAGCAGATCGAGGAAGTTCCGATCGAGTCAGTCTCGGTCGGCGAGGAACTCCTGGTCAGGGCCGGCGAGATCATCCCGGTCGATGGTATCGTTGGTTCGGCCTCGGCCACCATCGACGAGTCCGCGGTGACCGGCGAACCCATTCCGATCGAGAAGACACGCGGCAGCGCAGTTCTTTCCGGTTCTCTGAATGCGGGTGAGACCTTCGAGCTGACCGTGACCGCGCCGGCCGGCGAGAGCACCTACGCCGGCATCGTGCGCATGGTGACGGCGGCGCAAACGGCGAAGGCTCCCTTCGTGCGGCTGGCCGATCGCTTTGCGCTGATCCTCCTGCCGGTGACGCTCGTCGTCGCCTTCGTGGCGTGGCGGATCTCCGGTGATCTGACCCGTAGCCTCGCTGTGCTGGTGGCAGCGACGCCTTGTCCCCTGATTCTGGCCGCGCCAGTCGCATTTATCGCCGGAGTGGCGCAGGCGGCCCGCCGCGGCATCCTGGCCAAAGGCGGAGGGGCGCTGGAGGCGCTGGCTCGCGCGCACACGGTGTTGTTCGACAAGACCGGCACCCTGACGGTGGGAGGGGCGCGGTTGCTTTCGGTTGAGGTTGCGCCGGGGGAGGATCCGGACGAGGTCCTCACGCTTGGGGCATCGCTTGAGCAGGCCTCGCATCACGTCCTTGCGAAGGCAGTCGTTGCTGCGGCCGTCGATCGCGGCCTCAAGCTGAAACTGCCGAAACATGTCAAAGAGGCCATGGGTTCTGGCCTGAGCGGCATAATTGACGGACGCAAGGTCACCGCGGGCTCGCGAGAGATGCTTCTCTCACATGCCGAGTTGTCGTCGTGGGAGCTGCGGGCGATCCGACGCGCTTCGTGGCGCTCGGCGCTGATCGTCTTTGTTGCTGTGAACGGGCGTCCGATCGGTGCGCTGCTGCTTGCCGACGAGTTGCGGGCGGATACGCCGCGAGCGATCCGGCTCCTGCGAGATGCGGGCATCGCTCGAATAGTGATGGTCACGGGCGATCGCGCCGCAGCGGCCCAGTCGATCGGAGCAGCGCTAGACCTCGATGCGGTGCTGGCTGACCGCGTTCCTTCTGACAAGGTCGAGGCGGTGCGCACCGAACAGCGGATGCATCCGACCATCATGGTCGGGGATGGTATCAACGATGCCCCCGCGTTGGCCGTGGCCGATATCGGGGTCGCGCTTGGGG
Organism: Bradyrhizobium sp. USDA 3311; assembly: GCF_054062495.1. Lineage (NCBI taxonomy): Bacteria > Pseudomonadati > Pseudomonadota > Alphaproteobacteria > Hyphomicrobiales > Nitrobacteraceae > Bradyrhizobium > Bradyrhizobium sp. USDA 3311. The sequence continues at coordinate 5,900,378 of NZ_JBSSFI010000001.1, forward strand.
CGCGTGGCGCCAGCGCCTCGTCCGAGGCCGCTGACGTGGTCATCTTAGCCGACCGTCTCGACCGGGTGGGCGAGGCGATCATTATTGCGCAGCGGGCACGGCTGATCGCCTTGCAAAGCATAGTTGTCGGGATGGGTTTGTCGCTGGTGGCAATGGTAGCTGCCGCCCTCGGTTGGCTTGATCCGGTACCGGCAGCGATCGTGCAGGAAGTGATCGATGTTGCCGTCATCCTGAACGCGCTGCGCGCGCTCACTCCGGCCCTCGGCAGGGCTGGCCCGCACATCACCGCAGAGCAGGGGCTAATCTTGCATCACGATCATCAGACCCTGTTCAAGGACCTCGACCGCTTGCGTAAGATCGTCGATGCGTTGGACGATGCGACGCCCGAGTCCGCCGCAGTGTTGATCAGGGCAGCTCAGCGCATCGTTCAGAGTAGCGTGGTGATGCACGAGCGCAAGGATGAGGACAGCGTCTACCCGAAGCTTGCGGAGGTGCTGCGCGACCGCCACGGCCTCTCTGCGATGAGCCGTGCCCATCGGGAGATACTGCACCTTGCTCGCCTTCTTGCTCGGATCGTGGAGGATCTGCCGTCAGAGAAGGTCGACCGCTACCTTGTCCGAGACGCCCAGCGGGTGATCGAGGCGATCGAAACACTGGTGCGCATGCACACAGCCCAGGAGGAGGATATTTACGAAGCCGTAGCGGCCCAGGCGGCTTAGCTTTACGACCCGCGCGCCTTTTACCTTTGTATCAGCGCCCCGAACGGGCGCCACGTGTCCTCAACGAGCGTCGGCACGCTGGGCTTCTTTGTAACGGGCAGTGTCGTTTCAGTCGCCATGATCAGTCTCCTCTGTTGTTAGAGCCCCTTTACTTGGCGGCGCTGCGCGATGAGTGGATAGTTCCCTCACCGCGGAATTCGCCGGCTGCTGGTGATGTATAAAGAAGCGATGAAAGTAGGCCCGACGCCGCGTGCCGTGCGTTGATTTACGTCAACGCGCAGGACATCGTTCATGGACACAAATGTGTGCCTCTGGACCCTTCGAGGCGAATAAACATGCGAAAATTTGTCATGCTCGCCGCCGTCGCGGCGATCATAGCTGCGCCCACGAGCGCGGTGGCGGGCTGCTACCGTTTGGGCGAGACCGGCTATCACTGGTATCGTTCCTGCTGGGGTCCGCACTGGATCTATCCTCATCAACGCGTCTGTCGGCACGGCCATTGCTGGTACCGCTGAGCGCCGCTGCTGCAGTATGATATGTTAGGCAATCGTCATCGTGCGCGACTATCTCATCTTTGACTTCACCTTTAGTGTAGCGCCGTCGATGGTGAAGGACCCGTAGCCACGGTGGTGAAGCGTCTTGGGGTTCTTCTGGGCAGGGGCGCGCACGACCTCCAGAATGAACAGATTATGGCGATATACCATGGGGGTATCCGCCACGCGGCATTCGAGATTGCAGAAGCACTCCTCGATTAAGGGTGCGCAGACCTGGTTTGCCGGGAGCGGGGTCAGTCCGAAACGCTTGAACTTATCGTTGTCGCGGCCGGAGCAGTTGCCGACTTTGACGACCGTGTCAGCAAGGCTGCGTGAGGGAATTGCGATTACGGCCTCTCCGGTTGAGCGGAGAGCAGCGAAGCTAAAATTGGCTTCGCTGACGACACAGGCGATGAGCGGCGGTTCAAATTCCACCATCATATGCCATGACATCGTCATGACATTTGGACATCCGCGGCTGGCGGTCGTTAGCAGAACGACGGGGCCGGGCTCGATCAGCTGGTAAACTTTTGAAAGTGCACGTTGTCGAAAGAACCATCTCAATTGCGACCTTCCGATTGGGCTCGAAACTCTGGTGCGGCTTCGCTGTAGATCCAGCGCTAGGGAACGACGACCACTGCACAAGGAGCGAGGCTGACAAGCTTTTGGAAGACGCTGCCGAGCAACAAGCACGCCAACTGGCCGCGTCCGCGCCGGCCCACGGCGAGCAATCTAGTTGAGCGGCTGCTGGCGAGGTCGATCAAGGATTGGATCACGTTAATCATATTGCCCGGACTAAACCGTTCTGTTCTGACACGACGGCCTCCGGATCAGCCGTCGTGACCGAATGTTTGGACTACCTCTGATACCAGCCGACGAGAACAGCCTCGGAAAGCGTAAACCTGCGGGCCTCGCGTTCAACCTCTCGGCATGACGGAGTTGGCTGAACCCGTACATGATCGACCGAGAGTGCAAGCAGACGAAAATGGTAGTGATGGGTGCCGTGCCCGGGTGGCGGACACGGGCCGCCATAGCCGACTTTTCGGAAGTCGTTGACAGCCTGCTTTAGCTTCGTTTTCTGCGCCGCACTGTCGGGAAATCCGGCTTGGGGCGCCGGGATATCGTAGACCGCCCAGTGATGCCAGATACCGCCTGGAGCATCCGGGTCATCGCAGAGCAGGACGTAACTGCGCGTTCCCGGTGGCGGATCTGACCATTTGAGGGGTGGGGAGAGATTGTCCCCGTCACAAGTGAAGCGTCGCGGGATGGCTGCCCCATCGGCGAAGGCATCTGAGAGGAGTTTCATGTGTCCTCCTTGCTGGCGGCCTGGACTGATCCCGGCGCCTGCAGATATCGTTCAAACCATTGGCCAGCATGCTCTATGACGGCTTCCATGGCGCCGGGCTCGGCAAACAAGTGCGTCGCGCCGGAAATGATCTCGATCGCCTTGGGTGCATGAAGCCGGGTCAGCGCGTCCTCATTGAGTTCGATAACGCCGAAGTCGGCGCCCCCTACAATCAACAGGGTCGGCGCGCGGACAAGGGGAAGGGCCTCGCCGGCCAAATCCGGACGTCCGCCGCGCGAGACCACGGCCGCAATGCGATCGGGGAGCCGTGCTGCAGCAACAAGCGCGGCGGCTGCCCCGGTGCTGGCTCCGAACAATCCGACAGGAAGGCTGGCGATGGCCCGGGTCTGGCCTTCGAGCCAGTTGACTGCCGTCATCAGCCGTTCTGCGAGTAACACGACATCGAACACATTCGAGCGGTTCTGCTCCTCTTCAGGCGTGAGAAGGTCGAACAGAAGCGTCGCAAAACGGCGTTCGTTCAAAGCATTTGCAACTGCGGTATTCCGCGGACTGAACCGGCTCGAGCCGCTACCATGCGCAAATGCGATCAGGCCCCGCGGGTTACCTGGAACAGACAGTCTTCCAGGCAGCCCAAAAGGCGGAATGAGAACGTCATGGGGGTGCACGGATTGTCTCCTCTGGCTAACCCTGCAAATTTCGCAGCGAGGCCGGCAGGTGAGCCATGAGCTTTTCGAATTCGCCCGGATCCAGTTTTTCCCAGAGGATCTCGTAAACCGCGCGAGCCGTCCTGAGCGGATTTATGGGAAACTGCGGAGGAAGCTCTCTGGCGATATGCGCTGCAAATTCGTCGATGTGCCTTTCCTTGGTCGGCGTTGCGGCCATATGCCAGCCTTCATAGTAGATGCCGCGCACCATGATCGGTAGCTGTGCTCCGAGCTTGACGGCGACCTCCGGCGGCAGGCGATCGCGCAGCGCATGCAGGACCGCCCGCAATGCACTGTAGGCCTGATGACGGTCCTCCAGGGCCAGCTGCTCGTCAATCGCCTTGAGCCAAACATTGGTTTCTTGAACCGAATGGTCCAATGCAGTCACACCTGTGGACGTGCTCATAGCGACGCTCCCGGTCAGAGACAGATTGTCCATTAGTTTCAGCCTTGGGCCGGCCCGTTTTGACGTACCGCAAAGTTCCGTGCGGGATGCACAAAAGGGAAAGCCGCCGGGCGTTGGGGGCGCCCCGGCGGCTGAGGTCGCGTGGTGGGTTGTTGGGGCTTGTTGATGGAGATCAAGTCCAGCTTGAGGGATGCATCGGGTCGGATTGATTTTGCGCAAAGCCGTAGGCGTGCGGCGTGATCAAATTAATTGGCCAATCTGAGGAGCAAGATCATGCAAACTCCGGCTCGAATCGAATTCGAAAATCTGATGCCGTCGCCAGACCTGCAAGCTGCAATTGATCAGCACATCTCCGAACTTGAGAAGCGCTACGGTCGAGCAACAGCAGGGCGCGTCGTCGTGCGAGGCCCCGGTGATCGCCACAAGACGGGCGGTCAATACCAGGTGAGCATTCGACTCGCTCTTCCCGAAGGACGCGAGGTCGATGTCGGACGGACGCCCAAGGAAGATGAACGGTACGCCGATCTGACCTTTGCGCTGGATGATGCATTCAAGCGCGCGCGGCGGCAATTGCAAGACCAGGTCCGCGTGATGCACGGACAGACCAAACTCCATGAAGGAGAGCCGGTTGGCACCGTGCTGCGAATCGATCCAAGCGGCGAGTTCGGCTTCCTCGAGGCCGCTGATGGTCACGAGATCTATTTCAATTGCAACAGTGTTCTGGAAGGGCGCGCGAATATCGCTGTCGGCGCGCATGTCAGCTATGCCGAGGAACTCGGGGAAAAGGGGCCGCAGGCCAGCACCGTGAAGGTCTTGAGCAAACACAGCATGCGGACATAGGTGGCTCAATGGCGCGCCATGATGGATAGCAGCTGGATGCCTCGCACGGCATTGACGCGGAGTGATCGATTCCGCCTGTTCGCTCTGAACGGAAGCACCGAGCTGGGCGAGCAAATCGCGACCTCGTTGAGCGGCACGCTTGCAACTCATGAAGAGCGCAGCTTTGAAGACGGCGAGCACAAGATCCGTCCGCTCGATACGGTTGCCGGTCACGACGTCTATGTCGTTCATAGCCTTCACGGCGGGCCCGTCGAGAGCCCGAACGACAAGCTTTGTCGTCTGCTCTTCTTCATAGGAGCCCTAAGAGACGCAGGTGCTGCGAACGTGACCGCAGTCACGCCTTATCTTTGCTATGCGAGGAAGGATCGCCGAACGAAGGAGAACGATCCCGTGACCATCCGCTACCTGGCGTCTCTGTTCGAGGCGGTCGGTACGAGCAGGATCGTCACACTGGATGTGCACAACGAAGCTGCGTTTGAGAACGCGTTTCGCTGTCCCTCCGTCGCACTCACCACAGCGCCGCTGCTGATCGAAAAGATCAAGTCGATCGCAGGCGACCAACCGATCAGCGTCGTCTCTCCCGACTTGGGGGGTGGAAAGCGTGCCGATCTCCTGCGGGAGGCGCTTGAGAAGGCGTTGCAGAGACCGATCGGCAAGGCGTTCGTCGAGAAGCATCGGAGTTCGGGCCGCGTGTCCGGCGACCTCTTCGCCGGTGAGGTGTCCGACGCGCTCTGTGTCGTCGTCGATGATCTCATCAGCAGCGGCGGAACTTTGGTTCGTGCGGCAAAAGCGGCGCGCGCTCATGGTGCAAGAAACGTCATCGCGTGCGTTGCTCATGGGCTGTTCATGCCAGGGGCTGAAACGGCACTTGCGGACGTATCGATCGACCGCATCATCGCCACGGACACCGTTCCCCCATTCCGGCTTCCTCCTGGGCCAGTGCTTGCCAAGCTCGAGATGATCCCGGCAGCTCCGCTGCTGGCCGAAGCCATCAAACGGCTGCATCAGAATGAGTCGCTGGCCGATCTGTTGATGTACCAGGCTTGACGGAGTTCTGCTCGATTCATTGGGCGAGCTGCCGTTCGAGTTGCTTGGCATCGGCTTCGGCGAGGGCAAGATAGGCACGCGCCAGGCGAGGCCATTTCTCCGGCGTGCGCGGTCGCGCGTCGAGCAAATGCGCGATGGACAAGCGCGCCCGTAGCATCGCGCGACTAAGTCGATAAAACAGAAATACGCCGCTTGCGGGGTCATCATGCAGCGTGCGTGCCAACCGCCGTCGGATCGCATCGCCGAACCAGCGAGCATCGAGCCGCTCGCATTCCAGGTGCAGGAAGGCGATCTCGTCCAAAGCATCGTTGGCCCGCAGGCGGGAATTGAACTCGAGGCAGTCGATGATCGGGAAAGGAGGCCTGAGCCAGATGTGCTCCGGCCTCAGGTCGCCGTGACCATCGACGATGAGTCTCCGAGAAACCCGGTCAACGAGCAGTCGAGCATTGCGTTCGAGAAATCCGCGCTGGACGGCAGAAATATGTGAAATCTTGCCACACGGCAGGTCGAAACGGCGATTCAACAGTACGCGCCAATCGAGGACGGCGGCTTCATAGAGCGAGGCCAGATAGGCCTCTGGTGCGATCAGGAACCGCGCGGCATGCGAATAGAAGCCAGCCAAAACTGTTGCGAGCCGTTCGGCGTCGGCCCGGCGAGCATTGCCGTTGCGCAGCATGGCGTCGAGGGTTTCGTCCTCGTTCAGCCTGCGCATCACGACGAGCCAGTCGGCCACCGGACCGGAGCCGCCGATTGCGTACCCTGAAGCGCTTTCCGTCAGCGGGACGACGCCTAGATAAACGTCGGGCGCAAGCCGGCGGTTGAGGCCGGCTTCCGCCAGGCACGCGGTCTTGCGCCGAGCCAGCGTCGAGAAGTCGAGATAGGAAAAGCGAACCGGCTTCTTGAGCTTGTAGACCCGCGCGCCGTTCATGAAGACCCAGGACATATGGGTCTCGCGTGCCTGAATGCGATCAGGGGCGGGGGTGTAGCTCTCGGGTTGGCTGAGCAAGGCGACCTTCCGGGCAAGGGCAGAGATGCTGTCGTTCTCAGCATCGTCGATCGCAAGTTCGTTCTGACGGTCCAGCATGGCAATCTATTGCCAAACGAAGAGGGAGACGGTTTGACACCGATCAACGATCCGGGGCACCGGAGCAATAGTCTGGCCAAAACTCAAGCGGATCTGCCGATATGCTGTTTCAGGACAGAGAAGACGCCGGCCGCCAGCTGGCCAGAGCCTTGGTGAAGTACAGGAGTCGCCATCCCGTGATCCTGGCGCTGCCGCGCGGCGGCGTTCCCGTGGCGGCGGAGATCGCTGCACAGTTGGAGGCACCTCTCGACCTGGTTCTGGTGCGCAAGATCGGCGTGCCCATGCAGCCGGAGCTGGCGATGGGGGCGGTGGTGGACGGGGAGCAGTCGCTAATCGTCCGCAACCAGGACGTCGTCGAATTGGCGGGCGTGAGTGAGGAGACGTTCGACGTGGTCTGCCGGGAGGAGCTTGCCGAGATCGAGCGGCGGCGCGTCCGTTACCTCGGCGATCGTGCCCGGTCTGACGTCAAAGGGCAGGTCGCGATCATCGTCGATGATGGCATTGCGACCGGCGCGACGACACTCGCGGCAATCCGGGCGCTGCGAAAGCGGGAGCCGAAGGAATTGATCCTTGCTGTACCGGTCGCGCCGCTCGAGACGTTGCAGCGGCTCCACACGGAGGTTGATGCGATCGTCTGTCTGGATACGCCGCGGGATTTTGGCGCGATCGGTTACTACTACCGTGATTTTCGTCAGGTTGACGATGACGAGGTCATCGCAATCTTGGAGCGGTTCCCCGCGAGGAAGATGGCGGCGCCGGCCCCCTGAATCCCGAGGGTTCCCATGGACAGGTCACCAAGCGCGCTCCTTACCGATCTGTACCAATTGAATATGGTGCAGGCCTATCTGGAAACGGGCCAGACCGAGACCGCCGTATTCGAGTTTTTCGTCCGAAAGCTCCCGCCCCAGCGCAATTTCCTGGTGGCGGCCGGCCTGGAGCAGGCGCTGGAATTCCTTCAAGATTTGCGTTTTTCCGACGATGAACTGAGCTGGCTCATCCGCGGCGGCAGGTTCAGCGCGCGCCTGATCGACTATCTCTCCGATTTCCGCTTCAGCGGCGACGTTCACGCGATGCCAGAGGGCGCCGTGTTCTTCGCCAATGAGCCGATCCTCCGAGTCACGGCGCCCCTTCCCGAAGCTCAGCTGGTCGAAACCAGGTTGATCAATGTCTTGCATTTCCAATCGCTGATCGCGTCCAAAGCAGCACGCATGGCGCTGCTTGCGCCGGACAAGCTGCTGGTCGATTTCGGACTGCGTAGAGCTCATGGCGCCGAAGCCGGTCTTCTTGCCGCCCGCGCCAGCTATATCGGAGGTATTGCCGGCACTGCGACTGTTCTCGCTGAAAAATGCTTCGGGATTCCGGCCTGCGGCACGATGGCGCATTCGTTCATCCAGTCGTTCGACGACGAAACGGCAGCGTTCGAATCCTTCGCGCGCGCAAGGCCGAAGGACCTAGTGCTGTTGATTGATACCTACGACACGGAAATGGCGGCCAGAAAGGTCGTGGCCTTGGCTCCCCGGCTGCGTACGCTCGGAATTTCCGTCCGTGGGGTGCGGATCGACAGCGGTGACCTGGTGGCGCTCTCGAGACGCGTGCGGCGGATTCTCGACGAGGGTGGTCTCAAAGACGTGACCATCTTTGTCAGCGGTGGCATCGAGGAAGAGACATTATCGTCCTTCATTCGCGAGGCGGCGCCTATCGACGGCATCGGGATCGGGACCAGTCTGGCCACGTCGTCCGATGCGCCGGCCCTCGACTGCGCCTATAAGCTCCAGGAATACGCGGGCGTTGCGCGGCGTAAGCGTTCGGCCGGAAAGGCGACTTGGCCGGGCCGCAAGCAGGTGTGGCGTCGCTACGATGCGGAAGGCCTTATGGCGTCGGACGTGCTCTCGACGGAGGACGATTCTCAAGAAGGGGAAGCCTTGATCGGCCCTGTCTTGCAAGAAGGGCGTCCGGTCGCGCATCAGCCATCGCTCCAGGATATCCGTGCCCACGCCCGGACACAGGTGGAGCGATTGCCGAGGGGTTTTGAACGCCTCCAGACTGGCTCGATCTATCCCGTCCACGTGGCGGCCCGGCTTCAACAACTGGCAGCCGCTGTAGACTTGAGAATGACGTAGGTCGCTCTGCTTGTTCCTCCTGATCTGCATCAAAGCGATCGCCCGGTGTGCGCCTAGCTTGCCAGGGCAGGGAGGCGCCCATGCCGGTCCAGAATGCCGAAATCGCCGAAATGTTCGACCAGACTGCTGAGCTCTTGGAGATCAAGGGCGATAACCCCTTCCGCTCGCGCGCCTACCGTAATGCGGCCCGATTGATCGAGCGCCTGCCAAAGAGCATCACAAGCCTGCTTAAAGCAGGAGAGGATCTCTCCGAGTTACCTGGCATCGGCAAGGACCTCGCGGGTAAGATCGAGACAATCGTCGCGACCCACAAATTCGATGTACTTGACCGGCTCAAGCGCCAGCTGCCAGGTGATCTCGGCGAGATCGCTGCCCTTCCTGGGTTGGGGCCAAAACGGGTCAAACTGCTCTACGACAGGCTGGGTGTCCGCTCGCTTGAGGATTTGCGGCGCGCGATCAGGTCGGGACGATTGCGGGAGTTGAAGGGGTTCGGGGCCAAGAGCGAGCAGAAGCTTGCGGCGGCGCTGGCCAAGCCACAGGTGGAAAAGCGCTTCAAATTGTCCGAAGCTGAGGCCGAAGCGGAGGCGTTGCTGAACTATCTGCGCGACACCAAGCGGGATCTGATGGCGGTTGCCGGAAGCTATCGCCGTAGGCGCGATACGGTGGGCGATCTCGACATCGTCGTGGCCGCACACAACGGCGCGGCGGTTGGCGACAAGCTCAGCAAGTACGAGAATGTTGCCAACGTGCTGGCACACGGTCCAACCAGAACGACGGTCGTCCTCCGCTCCCGCCTTCAAGTCGATCTGCGGGTCGTTCCGAAGGCGAGCTATGGGGCAGCCCTGATGTACTTCACGGGTTCCAAGGCGCACAACATCGCGCTGCGTGGTCTGGCCAATGACCGCGGCTGGAAGCTCAACGAATACGGCCTGTTCGAGGGCCAGCGACGCATCGCCGGGGTGACTGAAGAGGAAATCTACCGCAAACTCGATCTGGCCGCGATCCCGCCGGAAATGCGCGAGGATCGCGGCGAGATTGCTCTTGCAAAGGCCGGTAAGCTTCCCAGGCTGATTGCGCTTGGAGATATCAGGGGCGACCTGCATGTCCATTCCAGCTGGAGCGATGGGACGGCCCCGGTTGCAGACATGGCAGCCGCGGCAAAAGCGAAAGGTTATGACTACATCGCCATCACCGACCACAGCCAGCATGTCACGGTGGCACATGGTCTGGATGAAGCCAGGCTGAGCCGCCAGATTGATGAAATCCACCGGTTGAACGAGAAACTGAACGGTTTCACCGTGCTCAAAGGGGCGGAGGTCGATATCCTCGCTGATGGGCGCCTCGACCTGCCCGACAAGATATTGTCGCGGCTCGATATCGTGGTCGCGGCCGTGCACTACAAGTTCGATCTGTCCCGCAAGCTCCAGACGGAGCGCATCGTCCGTGCGATGGATAACCGCCACGTGTGCATCATTGCCCATCCGACGGGAAGGCTTATCGGCGAGAGAGAGCCCTATGAGGTGGACATCGAGGCTATCGTCGTGGCCGCCGCCGATCGCGGCTGTTGTCTTGAGCTGAATGCGGATCCAGACCGGCTGGACCTCACGGACATTCACGCCCATGCGGCGAAGTCAGCGGGCGTCAAGCTCGCGATCTCGACAGACGCGCATGCAACGGCTGGCTTTTCCAACATGCGATTTGGCGTCGATCAGGCACGTCGCGGCTGGCTAGAGCCAGCCGATGTGATCAACACGCAGCCGCTACCCAGATTGCGAAAGCTCCTAAGGCGGTAGCAGAAGGGCTCCGACATGAAGCGCAGAGAATTTACTCTGGCTGGGCGGTTCTCCAGATCGGCCATCGCGACTATGAACGGCTATTCGGCCTGAATGACGCCGCTGTTGGTCGTCTGCGCAATTTCGCTCGCGGCCATCACTGCGTCGCGAGTTTTGCCGACACTGCCGTTGTGGTTCGCAAACGCACCATCTCGGCGAAGGAAAGATCTAACAGCTAACGATTTGCCGACCGCACTCAGACCCCGGCCGACAATTCAGTAGACAAAAACTGGCTCGTGAATGAGGTGGTCGTTGACCACGTCCACGCCGGGCACGTTTATGGCCACGGCGTTGATCCCCTTTCTCGCCTGCTCGGACTCGACGGTCCCCCATAAATCCACGATTCCGCGCGTGACGATGACGTTGATCTTGTGGGAGTGCGCCCAGGGCTGCTTCTTCAATTCTTCCATCAGTTTCCGACGGATCGTGGCATCCGACAGTGCAATCTCGAGCTTTGGCCGGGCACTCGCGACGGCCTGAATAATGTTCGCGCGGCTGACGATGCCGACCAGGTCGCCCGCTTGGTCGACAATGGGCACTCGCTTGATGCCGTTCGTTTCGAACAATTCGGCAATCTCAGCCAGGGGCGTTTCGGGTTCGGCGATCTTGACCTCCCGTGTCATGACGTCCACAATCTTTCTGGCATGAGACTTGGCATAGTCCGCCGCCATCGCTCCATCTCCGGACAGCATGTGCAGCCACCACGAGTAGCGACGCTCCGTCTCGGTTTCGATGCGATGCATCAAGTCGGCCTCGGTGACGATGCCGACGAGCTTTCCTGTTTTGTCGACGATGGGGACTGCGCTGATGCGCCTGGCAACCATTGTCTTCGCCACGTCCTGCACGGTTGCATTCTCTTCGGCCGTGATGACCGGGGACGCCATTACATCTCGCGCTTTCATGGCAATCTCCAAAGCAGCCTTCTCGTCCTCTGATCTGACCGGAGAGTTATCGCTAGTGCGACATCAGCGCCGGCACCGTCATCGTGTTCAGCATCTCGCGGGTGACGCCGCCGAAAAGGCCCTCCCGGATCCGGGAATGGCCGTAAGCTCCCATGACCAGCATGTCGAGGCCTTCATCCGCTGCCAAGGATAGGATCGAAGGCTGGACCTCGGACCGTTCAGCCGTCAGCTCGATCAGGGTCGTCGCGATTTCGGACCGGCCCATGTGTTTCATCAAGTTCTGCGCGGATGCTTCCGCCGGAGCAACCTGGACTTCATTGATCGAAATCACCACCACCGCCTCCGCACCTGACAGAAGCGGCTTCGCATCCTTGACTGCGCGGGCCGCGGAGCGACTTCCGTCCCAGCAAATGCCGATGCGCCGGGGCCTGAAGGCGCCCTTGAAAATGTGGGGGATCACGAGGACGGGGCCGCCAGCCTGAAGTAGAATTTGCGTTGACGTCGCATTGTCAAAGCTGTCCTGCGCCGTGTCCGGCTGCAATACGACGGTGAGGTCATAAAGCCTTGCGGCAGCCCCGACGGCGGAGGCCGCCTCGGCCGGCAAATCCTGGATGGAGCGACATCCGTACGGGATCTCCGCCTTACGCGCCTCCGTCTCGAAGACGGCAAGCGCGGCAGCGCTACGCTCCGTAGCTCGCTCCTGCTCCATCTCGAAGACGGTAGCCACGCCAGTCACAACCCCATCTGCTGCGAACGCTATGCCAGGCTGTATGTATCCGGCGGCTATCGCGTCGAGATGAGCGTGCAGCGCCCCCGCGAGTGAAGTAGATGCATCGATCACCGGCTGCGGTGGTCGCTCAGTAGGAATATGAACAAGAATGTCTTTGATCATGATGTTCCCGAACTCCCAACCAATCGCCGGGCAAAGCTGTGTTGATATGAATCAACCACCATCGCTGCATCTGCGACCAATGAGATGAAGTACGAACCTGGGAAACCACTGCTTGACCTCGGTCAAAAACGTCAAAAACTGACACGTCTCCTTGGCATGCGTCACTGGCTCTGACGTAAATACCTGGTGGAACGGCGACACGGAGCCTCTGCTCATGAGTATAGCGATGATCCCGCACAACGCGATCGTTTTTGTCGGCGACGGCCGAAAGGCGCTGTTCTTGCGCAACGAGGGCGACGCGGAATTCCCGAACTTGAAAACCGAACGGGTCTTCGAGGATGACAACCCGCCGACCCATTTGCAGGGTAGCGAAGGTCCCGGGCGGATCAGCAAGGCGGCTCATTCTGGCCAGCGAAGCGCAGTCGAGGCTGTCGACTGGCACGATCTGGAAGAACACCGGTTCGCACGCATGGTGGCGGCAGCTCTCGAGAAATTGGTTCGCCAGCAAAAAACGAGAGCCATCATCGTCATCGCGCCACCTCGAACGTTGGCGGATCTTCGCAAGGCTTTCCATCAGGATGTGAGGAGCTGCATCGTTGCGGAATTACATAAAGACCTGACCAAGCATCCGGTAGCGGAAATCGAGAAGCATCTGATTGGAAATGTGTAGCTCCGTCGGGGTGAGTTGCTTCAGAGCTGCAGAGGTCCGCTGGACATCGACCATGAGCCGATGGACTACATTGTCATATCCGGTTCCTGTCGCCGCTCCCGTTTCGGCTCCGGGATTTCGGTCATGGTCGCCTCTGTCAAAAGCAGCACGCTTGCCACGGATACGGCATTCTCCAGCGCGGTTCGCACGACCTTTGCAGGATCGACAATGCCGGCTTCGACCAGGTCGACATAGACTTTCCGGGATGCGTCAAAGCCGAAATTGCCTTGGCCGCCGAGCATCCGTGCCACAACGACGCCGCCGTCGGCGGCCGAATTTTCGGCGATTTGGCGGGCAGGGGCCTCAAGTGCTCGCTTGAGGATCTGAACGCCAGTCCTCTCGTCACCTTCGCAAGTCGCTTCTTCCTTGTTCACCGCTTCGATGCAGCGCAGCAATGCGAGCCCGCCACCGGGCACAATGCCTTCGGCCACCGCCGCCTTGGTCGAGCTGATAGCGTCGTCAAGGGCTTCTTTTTTGGATTTCATCTCGGCTTCGGTCGGCGCGCCGACGCGAATCACCGCGACGCCACCTGACAGCTTCCCAAGCCGCTCCTCGAGCTTATCACGGTCATAATCGCTCGTGGTCTTCTCAATTTCGTGCCGGATCTGGACCATCCGCGCGTCGATCCTGGCACGATCGCCGCCGCTGCCGATAAGCGTGGTATTCTCTTTGTCGGCAACCACGCGGGCAGCCCGACCGAGCTGCTCTAGCGTCGCCCTCTCCATTTTCAGTCCGAGCTCTTCGGAAATGACCTGGGCGCCGGTCAGGATGGCGATGTCCTCCAGCATAGCCTTGCGTCGATCGCCAAAGCCTGGCGCCTTGACAGCGCAGGCCTTGAGCACGCCCTGGAGCCTATTGACGATCAGTGTTGCGAGCGCCTCGCCCTCGATGTCTTCCGCGATGATCACGAGGGGCCGGCCGCTCTTGGCGACCTGTTCCAGGAGTGGCACCAAGTCCCGCAATGCGCCGATCTTGTGGTCGCAGAGCAGAATGTAGGGATCTTCGAGAACCGCCTCCATGCGGTCCGCATCAGTGACGAAATAGGGCGACAAGAAGCCGCGGTCGAATTTCATGCCTTCCACGACGTCGAGCGTGGTCTCGATAGTCTTGGATTCCTCGACTGAAATGACGCCTTCGCCGCCGACCTTTTCGAGCGCGTCGGCGACGAGTGCGCCGATGGTAGGATCGTTGTGGGCCGAGATGGTAGCGACCTGCGCCTTTTCCGCTTTCGTGTTGACCGGGCGTGCCATCGCATGCAATGCGTCGATCGTCACCCGTGCAGCGCGATCCAGACCGCGTTTTAGATCAATGGCGCTCGCGCCGGCGACGACGTTGCGGACGCCATCGGCGAGGATGGCATGGGCGAGGATCGTCGACGTGCTGGTGCCATCGCCGACCACATCGCCGGTCTTTTCTGCCGCCTGCCTCAATACCTGTGCGCCGAGGTTCTCCTCGGCGTCCTTGAGATCGAATTCCTTGGCTATGGTGACGCCGTCATTGCAGACGATAGGCGCGCCCCAACTCTTCTGGATCAGGACGGACTTCGACTTGGGGCCCAACGTCACCCGTACCGCGTCGGCGAGCAAAGTGGCGCCGCGCAAGACCTTCTCGCGTGCGGCCGAATGAAACAGAACCTGCTTATGGGGCATCAAACAGTCTCCGCGTATTAGCTCGATACCGCCGAAAGATATGTCCAATTGGAGCGCCTCCGTTGACTTTGATCAAAAGCGGCGGCGCAATCACGCCCGTGAGACGGTCTCGGCGAGCCGTCACAGAAACGCTGGCGGTTCTCGGTAGCAGGTGGCGCGCCTTCAAAGAGCCTGTCGATCCAGCCTGCAATACGGGGACATCGCCACGACCTTTCATTCGGGCCAGTGACTGACGTGCGTGCTGACTGGGGACTCCAACGTGGATGGATCCGATTTCTCTCTACATTTCATCAAGCTTCGCTTCGCTGCCCCTTCGGCGCAGACAGCTCGGCTCATAAGAATACTTCCCCCGGAATGCCGAAGTCGCGGATGTGAAGGGACCTCCGCAACACCGCGCTCGATGACACCGTGAGTCCGATAGAAGTGCCGCGCCAGCATGTTGTCGGCCAATACATGCAGGCCTAGTCGAGCTAGGCCAAGCAACTGCGCTCGTGACTGCGCCCATAACAGGGGTCTCGTACCGAGCCCTTGATGTCTGACGTCGTCGTGAACCGCCGGCGCGTTCAACAGCAAGCTATTTTTCTCGTACAATTTCAGGATCTGGCGAATGTGATCCAGACGTTCCCTTGGCACGAGAGGATAGGTCTCGCTTTCGACATCGCGCGAAGCTCTTGGCTGACGGCAGCGTTGATGTGGTCGCTCCGTTCAGAGCTTGATCCAAGTCAACACGTTCGAAAACCCAGGGCTGACAATTCAATCGGCCTCTGACAGGCAAGGCCCCACGGGGCCAGGGTCTCGAATGCTCACCTATGATCGACAAACGATTCTTTGCGCTGATCATCTCGACCGCGTTTCGGGCCGCAAAGGTTTATATTACTCCTATGGCTGCGCGATCCTGATTTTTCTGCTTTCGCGGCTCGTGATCGCGCTGGGGTTGCTCTTCTCCGGGAAGTATCTGCCGATCGCGCCGGACGTCTGGTCGGCGGGGCCATCCTGGTATCATCAGCTCCTGCAATGGGACTCACAATGGTATTTCAGGATCGCGACAGCAGGATATGGCTACAATGGCGATCCGACCGTACCTCAAACCGTGGTCTTCTACCCGCTCTACCCACTGCTCTCTCGCGCGATCGCGACGGTGTCCGGAATTGACATTGCCGACTCCATGCTGCTCATGTCCAACATTGCCGGTCTTTGCGCGATCGTTGTCTTGTTCAAGTTCGTTCGCGAGGATTTTGGCGACGAGGTCGGTCACGCGACCGTTGCGCTGTTGAGCTTCTTTCCGACCTCGGTGGTATTCTCGGCCGGGTACACCGAACCGCTCGCGCTCTTACTGATCGTCTCGTTCTTCCTTGCATTGAAGAGCAAGCATTTTGTGTGGGCGGCCCTGTTGTCGGCTCTAGCCTCGGCAACCCGAGCAACGGGCACTATCCTGTTGGCGGTCTTGATGTGGGAGATTTGGACGAACCGCGGGCAGCCGCTGCGGCTTCGCGCCGCTATCGTCTATGCATTGCTTGCCATCTCCGGCCTCTGCCTGTTCATGGCCTATCTCTGGTATGCCTTTGGCGATCCGCTGCTGTTGTTCACTGCTCAGAGCGGCTATCACCTCGGAACGACCATGGGTGCGCGATTCATTTCGGCGTTGGCGTTGGAGCCATTCTCTCGAATGATCCTGGATGATTGGAATCCGTGGGGGTGGGATAGCTGGTTCACGCTTCTGTTCATCACAGCCATCATTGCGGGCTCTTTTCGATTGCCCACCTCACTGACGCTGTTCGCCTTGGGAGTTCTGTTGCTGCCATATTTCTCCCTCAGTGGCGGTCCGTCAGGATTTGTCTCGATGGGTCGCTTCAATCTGCTCTCATTTCCCATCTTTATCATCCTGGCGCAATTCGGGTTGCGGATGAAACCGGTCATGATCGGCATCGTCGGCTTGTCCGGTGCTGCACTCTTCATGGATACCGTGCTGTTCGCGCGCAGAATCTGGATCGGATGAGAGAGCGGGTGACACTCGATGGCGCGAGCATCCCCAAGAGTGCCAAGCGGGACGATGAGGTGAGAGAGGCACTCAAACGCATCACCGGGGCAAGCGCCCGTAGCCCGCGTGTTGCATGCAACTTTACGCTTCAGCATAGCGTGAGCATCACAGACGGAAGCAGCCAAGCCGACCAACTTGGAGGACTCTGAGGGTGAAGATACGCGTCGGCTATGATATGATTTACGACGTTCCGCAGCCTACGCCCATGATCATGGTGCTTGGCGTTCATTTCACTCGGGCTTCAGATGTGATTGTGCCCGATTATCTGACGACGAACCCCTCGGTTGCGATCGCCCCTTACCGTGACGGCTTCGGCAATTGGTGCAGCCGCATCGTTGCTCCAGGTGGCGTGCGGGAGGCTACGAACTCTCGGTCTCTGACGACGGCCCCGGCTTTCCAAAAGGATTCGATCCAACGAAGTCGAAAGGTCTCGGGATGAAGATCGTTTCATCCTTGGTCAATCAAATCGGTGGGGAGACAATCTTCGGCGCAAATCCTTCCGGGCGAGGCGCGCGTTTCACGGTTCGGTTCACGCTCGATAAGCGATCCGATTCTATTGCAGAGAGTGCTGCCCCGAAAAGCGTACTATCTGGCATGGGCGGTCAACGGATGCCTGCTTCTCTTAACACACGGCCGATGTGTCCGGTGTATAAGCACCGGATGGCCTTGGCACGCGTCTCTCCCGGCAAGCGTGGTTTTGAGGAGCGTACATTTGAATGCTCGACCTGCGAACGTACGGAAATTGTGTCTTTCGCGGTGGATCCAATGAAAACAGATGCTGTCGGCTGGCTGGCAGGCGAGTTAAGGCCGCCGCGATAATTCGGCGACGACTTTGCGTGACCGAACGCGACTATTTCTTCCGCTCTTTCGCGGGTGCGAAGTGGAGTATTGTCGAGTAACAAGAGCTGCGAAAGCCGGGAGCGGGCCCGGTTCACGCGACTCTTTATCGTCCCGACGGCGCAGTGACAAACTTTTGCTGCGTCTTGATACGAAAATCCGGATACACCAACCAGAGTGAGTGCTTCACGCTGATCAATCGGGAGCTTTGCGAGCGCCTCACGGAGTTCCTGGAATTCCAGATGACTGATTTGATCGGGTTGCGACTCCAGCTTTTCCGCAGCGCGGCCGTCCACGTCTTCCACCTCGCGCTGTCCTTTACGGTACTCTGACCTGAAATGGTTTCTTAGAATCGTGAACAGCCACGCCGACATGTTGGTGCCTGGCTGAAACGAGTCAATGTTAGATAGCGCGCGCAGCAGGGTCTCCTGCACCAAATCATCGGCGCGGTCGGCATTTCGGCACAATGAAATTGCGAAAGCGCGAAGACTTGGGACGGCAGCCAGCATTAGATCGCGGGATGCAGACATTGGACTTGGAAGGGGTTTGTCTCGCTTGTCAACCTGCTGAACCAAGGAAGCCGGTCGCGGGATAGACGGGATAGACAAGGCGGGTGCTGGTTGAATTGCGACGAGGCCGATTGCGGGCAACTCCGCAGAGCCGGTCGTACGAACGGCAATCATCAAATATACTCCAGGTGGCCTTATCCGGCGGGCACCGCGCCTTTTGGCAGGTAGTGGAACGAATTGGCCTCGCCGCTCAAAGAGCGCGCCTGACTGACGACCCTCCCTCCAGATCTCGAATTCGCATGCTGCGCCGAGCGCGGCTTCAAACACTATATCCTAAAGGACGATCACCCATGAATACGGGAACTGTGAAGTGGTTTAACGGCCAAAAAGGCTTTGGCGTCATTCAACCAGACCAAGGAAGCCAAGATGTGTTCGTTCATATCAGCGCGGTTGAACGCGCCGGCATGAGCAGCCTCGATGAGGGACAGAAGGTCTCTTTCGACATCGTTGCTGACCGCCGGACCGGCAAGTCTGCAGCAGAGAATCTGCGCGCCGCCTAAACTTGCAATCAATGCCTTTGATGCTTTGACCACGGATGTACTGGCAGAGCTTCTGGTTTCGAAACCCCGCGACCGGTCACCGGCCGCGGGGTTGTTTTTGCTGCCCCTCTATAAACGCGGCCCAACTGGCGCTTGAGTGCGACAGTCCGCGGACCAGAGCAATGCGGTCGCAAGAGCGTCCGCCGACGTTGACCGAGGTCAGGAATACGACGGCATCATCTACCCGCTTCCAGTGATTGCTATGTGCGCGTCTTGTATTGATTGCGCATGTTCGAGATCTCACAGCCGGGTATCATGTTCATAAAATAAAGCGAAGCCGATGAACACCCATCGGAGGACTGGGGCAACCTGGTTGACGAAAGAGATTATCGCAACCTGCTGCACTGATGCACGTTCCAAACGGCATCCCCATTTAGCGGCCAAGTGCCTCGAGGAAATTCTCACGCCATGCCGTAATGCTATTGCGGCGCAGCACCACCATCATGGCCTGCCAACGCTCGCGTCGCTCCTTAAGTGGCATCCCCAGTGCTGTCTGCAATGCTTCGGCGACGGCGTCGGGGTCATACGGGTTGGCGATCACGGCTGCGTCGAGTTCGTAGGCCGCGCCTGCAAAGGGCGAGAGAACGAGCACGCCGGGGTCATCGGGGTTTTGTGCAGCGACGTACTCCTTGGCAACCAGGTTCATTCCGTCGCGCAACGGAGTGACAAGAGCGACGTGGCTGAGCCGAAAGAAGCCCGCGAGCGAGCGCTGGGAAAAGCTCCTGTTCAAATACTGGATCGGTGCCCAATCGAGTTCCGCGAAGCGACCGGCCACGTCGCCTGCCAGTGCACCGAGCCTCTGCCGTAGTGCACGGTATTCAGGAACGTCGCTGCGCGTTGCGGTGGCGATCTGCAGCAAACGCACGTGGTTGCGGTACGCGGGATAGCCCTCGAGAAAGCCGGCGAACGCTTTGAACCGGTGTCCTTCAACGGCTGTTGCCGCTGGCGGGAATCAATTGGCTATAGCCGACCCGCAACTCGCTACCAATCTGCCGCGTGAGGAAGGGATGCGGCACTCTCTAAGACGTGACAAGAACTTCTACGGACATCCCGGCGAAAGCGCCGGTGCTGCCGACGAAGCTGCCGGACACCGGGATCGTCTGCCGGATGTCGCGCGCAACCGCTACCGGGATCAGATTGAAGCCGCCGAGGCTGCGATTCGTCGGGTCGAAGGTGATCCAGCCGGCGCCCGGTACGAAGACCTCCGCCCACGCATGGGTTGAACCTGCACCGCTCGATCCGACGCTCCGTTGTTCCGGATTGTAGAGATAGCCGGAGACGATTCTGGCTCCGAACCCGAGCATGCGCGCTGCTTCGGTGAACAGCACCGCGAAATCCCGGCATGACCCCCAGCCACGATTCAGGGTCTCTACCGGCGTTTGGGTGCCCTCATCCTCACGGCTCTGATACCGGATAGCTTCGGAAACGCCAACGCTGAGGTCCTTTAGCAGCGACAATGTGTCGGTCCGACTTCCTCGAACGAACATTTGTGCCCAGTTTCGTAGGACCCCCGCCGTGTCCGAGAACTGGGGGACGGCCAGGGCGCCGAGATCGGTCCAATCGTCATCGGAATAGCGGAATGGGTAAGATATGGCCGAAACAGCGATGTCGAACACCGGCCATGCAACCGCGTCGAGCTGAAGCTCCGTGACGCTGGCGATCACCAGGTTGGAGGCCGTCATCTGAAACATGGCCGTCGCGATCGCATTGCCAAACACATCGTGCGCCCAGGTCAACGCCGCAGGGGGCGTCACCGTGACGTTGCACGAAATCAAACGAAGCTCGCGGCTTTCGCGCGGACGAAGCATCAAGCGGTGCGGCAAAAGGTGCACGTGTTCGTTGAATCGATAAGTCGTCGTGTGAAGAACCTTCAGCGTAATCAACGAAAGCTCCGATCGGTCAGCCTCTGGCCATGCCCTTATCCGGTAGTCCCCTTCGGGAAGTGTGGCCGAGTTGACGAGCCCATGCAAATGTCGCTCCAGATGACTGAAACCTGAGGCGCCCAGGAGGAACAGACCATGAAGAACCGGCCACCGCTTCCGAAACATTTGAGCCGCCATAGATATCACACGCTACTGGTCCGTCTGCAGATCGAACTCGTCAAGTTGCAGCGCAGTGTGATTGAGCGCGGCCAGCGTATACTTGTCATTGTCGAAGGTCGTGACGCCGCCGGCAAGGATGGCACCATCAAGTCGATGGTCGAACATCTAAGCCCGCGCGATACCCGCGTCGTCGCGCTGGGGCCGCCAAGCAATCGGGAACAGTGTTCATGGTACTTCCAGCGTCACGTTTCGCACTTGCCCGCGGCAGGAGAGATCGTGCTGTTCAATCGCAGTTGGTACAACCGGGCGGGAGTTGAGCGCGTCATGAGCTTTTGCACCAAGGAGGAAACCGAGGAATTCCTCGAGATCGTGCCGGCGTTCGAGGCAATGATCGAGCGTTCCGGTATCACCCTGCTCAAGTACTACCTGGATATTTCGAAACAGGAACAGAAGCGACGGCTCGCTGACCGCCAAAGGGATCCCCTGAAGCAATGGAAGTTGAGCCCCATCGATGCCAAGGCGCAGAAGTATTGGAAGGCCTATTCCGAAGCACGGGACAAGATGCTGGACCGGACGCACACCGTCACCTCACCCTGGACCTTGGTCCGAGCCGATGACAAGGAACATGCGCGACTCAACGTTATTCGCGATGTGCTGTGGCGGCTGAATTATCCGGGAAAGCACCGTCGCCTCCACAGGCCGGATCCGGCGGTGGTGTTTCCCTACGATAAGGCCTGTCATGAGCGCGGCCTGATCGAGGCTTAGACGGAATGCTGCCATCAGGGAATTGCAGGTCTTAGCAGCTGAGCACGGCTCTCAGCGGCTTCTGCCGTTCGTGCTTTCGTCTGGAAGACCAGTTGTCAGAAAATATGCCGCACCCGACGGGTGATCTCTTGAGCGCCTAGTTCGCTCAGAACCGCCGTTATGCAGTACCTTGTTGATTTAGATCATTACGGGTGGCTCCCGGTTCCAGAGATTAAGATCAAGGAATCGATCGTGATGTACCTGAGGGGTGGTCGTGATCGAAAATCACGAAGTGTGAAAGAAAGTATCACGTCAGCTGTTTACCGTTAGCAAGCTCTTCAACCGGCCTCCGCAGGGCAGGAAAGGGCGGTTGAGAGAGTGATTGAAGGATGAGCCGCCTCCACAAAGAGACCCACCTCGTTGCGCGCATCGGCTGGTTGAGAGCGGCTGTGCTCGGCGCCAATGATGGGATCATATCAACCGCAAGTCTCATCCTGGGAGTGGCGTCAGCTGCCGTCTCCCGAAGCGATGTTCTCTTGACCGGGATCGCTGGGCTGGTTGCCGGCGCAATGTCCATGGCGGCTGGCGAATATGTTTCCGTCAGTTCGCAGTCCGATACGGAGCATGCAGACCTCGCGCGTGAGAAGCGCGAACTGGCAGACGAGCCGCTGTTTGAGAGGGAAGAACTCGCCCAGATTTATGTAGCGCGGGGCGTCGAGGCCGGCCTCGCTCGCGATGTTTCGAAGCAATTGATGGCAAAGGACGCCTTGAGCGCCCACGCGCGGGACGAGCTTGGCATTTCGGAAATAAGCACCGCCCGTCCGGTGCAGGCAGCGTTGGCATCAGCCGCAACCTTCTCCGTCGGAGCGGTAGCGCCGCTTGCGCTTGTCCTGATCTCGCCGTCCAATGTGCTGATCCCGGTCGTCGCTGCAGGTTCGTTGCTCTTCCTGTCACTGCTCGGCGCGATCGGTGCCAAGGCAGGAGGCGCCGGCCTGTTAAAGCCAACCATACGAGTGGCATTCTGGGGCGCCTGTGCGATGGCACTGACGGCCGGAATTGGCGCAGTTGTTGGCAAGGTTGTGTGAGCGCCGGTAGCGCTTACGACGCCGACTCATGACCCTCCCGGCTTTGCTGGCATATGCGCCCTCTGAGTTTCCTTCTCCGGTCGCCTATCCAGGGTCGGCGCGAATTTTAGACTGAAGATAGGGTCGACAGACGCAGCCTCCCGGAAGTGCTCGCCAAACCTGGATACCGCTTCGATGCGCAGCAGGAATGCGCCGGAGCCCACAATATCCCGTGCGAAGGAGCGTCCCTCGGATGATCAGCGCAGGCGAGCGGAGGCAACCGTTGCCGCTGGGATCTTTCCTGGATCGGTTCTTCCGCCAGTTCGGCGTACAAATGCCAGCGGATCCGGCTCCCGGATCGGATCTGGCGATGCCCTTGTCGGCGGCGACAAGGTCTTTCTGAGGCGTGCCTTTGCAAAAGGCCCCCATCGGTTACGGATTAAGCGGTTCGGCGAACGATCTGCGTCAGGAAATATGCGCGCGGGTTCGTGCGACGATGCCCGCGGCGATTTGCATAGATGCGCCAAGAGCCCAGCCCAAGAACACAGCCATCGCGCCGTGAGGGCGCGCAACATCGTCGAGGATGATACTGCTCACCGCAGTAATCGCCACAACTGCGGTGAGAAAGGTGCCGGCCGCACTGAGTAGCTCCACGGCATCCGCCCTGGACCCAAGACCGCGCAGCGAGAGCTCTTGCAGCTTCTGCGGAGCAGGAGGTAGATCGATGCCGAGATAGAAGCCGCTCGCACCATAAATCATCATGCCGAGGATCGCGATGCCGGAGCCAATCAGACTGAAGTGGGACCTTGCGATGTGTGCTGCCACGTACAGCCCGCACGCGCCTCCGGTCAAGGCAAGTCCCGTTCGCTCCACAACATGGGCAAACCTGCTGAAGGGAGAGCGCATTCTCCATGTCTCGTGGCGTTTAACCATGTTCCTCGAATAGCGGGTCCTCATGAGTTCATCTTGACCAAGATCAAACAAGCGAGTTCGCGGCTTACCTGCAGGCCGTCGCGCTTGATATGCGTCAACGGCTGTCGGCGACCTTGCCTTCGCCAAACGCTTCCGGAAATCGCGGGAACAGATCGATCTCGAGGTTGGGCAGAACGCGCCGTGCTCCAAGTGATTGTGATATCAACTTGCGCGCTGTGCAGCTCTTATTGAGTCACACGAAAATCGAGAGTGCAGTCCGATAACTCAGAATCGAGGTCGACGATGCGACCGCATTAGCAGAGCAGGTTGATGTCTGAACTTCGAGTTAGGGCCGATTCTGTTGAAAAAGGCCGCTGTTGCGACGCAGAGGGATCAGTGATTCAGTCTGTCTGATTGGCAGGACTGAAGTTCATGATGGGGCATCGGTAAGTCGACCAGGCTGCGTTGTACTATGAGTTCTCGCTCGAGAAGCATGTTCCCGCCGACCACCTGCTCAGGTCGATCGACAGGCTCGTCGACCTTCAAGAGATCAGGCGGGACCTGGCGCCTTCGGCATCCGATCGGAGCGGCGCCTTTGCGACGAGGTTCACCTCAATTTCGAGAGCGTCTTGCGCCGCTGCGTCGAGGAGCGATTGGTCGGCGGTGAAGGATTTGCCGTCGACGCGAGCTTGATCAAGGCCGATGCCAGTCGGCAGAAGGCGATCGAAGGTGACAAGGTTCGCCTTCGAAGCCATCGAACCTCTGACAGAGGAACGACCGGCGCTTTACGATGCGATCGCCCGGTCGCGCCGACCGCATTCACGTTCGAATTTGAATCGTCGGAGCGCTTAACGAATGGTGCAGAGTCTCTCGTGCTTGGATTGCTTCCGAAGCTAGCTGGGCGTTCGTTTCATGTGCGCGTCCATCGCCGTGGATCGCTCGGCTGCCTTCGCCGTGCCGTGGTGCGCTGGAGACCGCAGCGCGGGCAAAACGTCGATATTAGATCTTGCCGGACTTCAGCTTGGCTTCGAGATAGGTCACCATTCCCGACAATGTCACAAGTTTCGGGTAGTCGATTCCGGAATATCGATCCCGGTCCGGTGATGCAGTGCGGTCACAAAGTTCAGGAAATCCATCGAGTCGATATCGATTGCCTCGCGCAGATCGGCTGCAGGATCGACGGTTGCGAGGTCGACTTCTGGGGCGATGTTGTTGAGTTCCTCCTTCACGATCGTGCTGAGCTCCTGCTGCAGGACTTTGTGGATCTCGATCTCGCTCATAGGTTCTCAGGCTCCTGCAAGAGTTTGCCGATCTCGGCAAGGAACAACGCCCCCGCGTGCCCGTCGGTCGCCCGATGGTCGCCTGCCAGCGTCATGGTGACTACGGACCGTGGTCCGATCGCTCCGTCGACCACCCAGGGCCGCGTGACGGCCTTGCCGAACCCGACGATGGCGACTTGGGGTGGATAGATGATACCGTAAAGGGCTTCGACGCCTCGCTCGCCGAGGCTAGAGACCGTGATCGTGGGATCGGACATTTCCGAACTGCGGATGCGTCCGGCCCGCGTCCTCTGCACGAGGTCGCGCATACCGTTCATGAGCTCGTCGAGCGGCAGTTGATCCGTGTCGTGGAGTGCGGGGGCCGCCAAGCCGCCGCCGCGGATCGCAATTGCGACCCCCACGTGGATGGCGTTTGACGGTTCGAACCGGTTGTCGCGATAGAAGCCGTTGAAGGCAGGGAAGCGGCGAAGAGCCTTGGCGACAGCCTTGAGGGCGAGCGCGCCAATCAAGAGGCGATGGTCTGGCGGGAGCGTCGCGTTCTTATTGGCCAGCCAACGTTCGCATGGCGTCACGTCGATCTGATGCGCGAGATAGTAATGCGGGATTTCCCGCTTCGACCGAGCCATCGCGGCTGCAATGGCCGCGCGCATCGCGGCGAGGTCGAGCCAGGTTCCGCGTTTCGCTTCGGCCGGCGGCGCGGCCACGCCGAGACGGCGCTCGACGTCTGCATAGGTGATTGCACCGCCCGGGCCGGTGCCGGCGATCGCTGAGAGGTCGATGTCGTGCTCTTCTGCAAGCCTCCGGGCGGCGGGCGAAGCCGGAGCCCAGGCCTTAGCGGCGCGTCCCACTGGCGGCATCGGCGCGGGGGCCGGCATTGGTGGAGGCGCAGGCTGTGGCAATGGCATGGGGGCGATGGGCGCCGCGGTTGGCGCTGGCGCTGCCACGGCCGCTGCCACGCCTTCGGCCCGGATCAGCGCCAGCGGCGTTCCGACCGGGACCTTGCTATGAAGCTCAACCAGAAATTTCTCGATCCGGCCGGCTTGAAAGGTCTCAATCTCGATCGCGCCCTTCTGGGTCTCGACCACCGCGACGATGTCGCCGCGCTTGACCCGGTCGCCCGGCTTCACCAGCCATTCCACCAGAGTGCCCGCTTCCATATCGGCACCGAGGGAGGGCATGCGGAATTCAACCACGACGCAGCCTCATGTCCGGCCGAGCGCCGTCTTGGCGGCGGCCACGATCTTCGGTGCTTGCGGGGAGTGCGGCGTATTCGAGATGGCGGGGGTAGGGGATCGGTACCTCCTCGCTGCAGACGCGGCCGACCGGCGCATCCAGCGACCAGAAGGCCTGCTCGACGATGCGCATGCCGACTTCCGCTGCCAGGCTTCCAGAACGCCAGCCTTCATCCACGATCACCGCGCGCCGTGTCTTGGTCACCGAGGCCATGATGGTGGCGTCATCGAGCGGCCGCAAGCTGCGCAGATCGATAACCTCGGCCTCGATGCCCTCGGTGGCGAGCGTCGTGGCCGCTTCGAGCGTCTTCCAGAGCGAACCGCCATAGGTGACGAGCGTGATGTCGCGGCCCTGGCGGCGGACCGCGGCCTTGTCGATGTTCACCGCGCCGGCATCGACGGCAAGCTTGCCCGACATGTTGTAGAGCATGACATTCTCGAAAATCAGCACCGGGTCGGGTTCCTGCAACGCGGTCCACAGCATGCCGCGGGCGTCTTCAAGGGTTGCCGGTGCAAGCACCCGGATGCCGGGAATATGCGCGTACCAGCCTTCGAGGCTATGGGAGTGCTGGGCCGCAAGCTGACGGCCGGCGCCCGTGGCCATGCGGATTACCAGGGGAACACCGAACTGATTGCCGGACAACGAGATCCGCACCCCTAAGTTCTTGGCAAGGAGCCTACTTTAAATGTTCGACGATCGCTCTTGTGATCGTGACCGATCTTTGCCTGCAGCCAATAAGAGTTGCGCGTATTGATGTCGATTCAAGAGCCTAGCAGTGCCGCCGTCGAAACGCTTGTTCAGTCTGTCCGAGTAGTTTTCGTGTGCTCTTGCGATAATGGGGAGGCAGACGCTGTGCTGTCTTCCGCAGGCGCTTAAGGTCTCGGAGGTCGCCTAACGCGCGATGGGCTCGTGTGGCGATCTCTCCGAATGCCAAATCTTGCTGAGGCATGTTTACTTGCAAAGACTGCAGTGCCGCTAACATATAGCGGTAGCGTTTGCACCGGATTCGCAGCCGATGTAGTTGTTTGCGCCGGAGAGTTCGCAGCCGTTGGCCTTTTTGCCGAATTTCGGTCCTCCAATCACGCAAGATCGCTTGGCAGTAGACATCGACGGGCTCGGACCGGAGCCGCTGATCATGCTCCAGCCAGGAGCCCTTCGCCAGCCAATGATTGAGCGCCGCCATCAATTGGTCGTATCGAGCCGAGGTGAGCTCTCGCGTCAGGCTGCGATGAGCTTTGTCCTGTGCTCGCACTACAGCGCGCCGAGAACCTTTTGCCCAGCTGCGATAGCGTTTTCGCCGCGTATAATTTGCGGTAACATCGTGGTCGCGTGCATTACCAAGCGCCGAGTTCAACCAGCGCAGCTCCTTGCGGATTGGCGACCACGCCTCGTCCTTGACCATGGGAGAAAAGAAGCGAACTGCGGCACGAAGCCGTGTGAGTTCTATCCTCATGGTATGGATGGCGTCAGGATCTGCGGCAATGGCCGACCTGCGACTACGCCTGATCTGACGGACGCAGGCCGTGGCGATCTTTTGAAAAGCTGTCTGGCAGTCGCACGGCGAGGGCGCAGAGGCGTGCGCTGGCACCGGGCCATCGACGTGATCTCCAATTGAAGTTGCGGCGCCTTTCATTTCGTGGCAGTCCCAAGCGCGGTTCCTCAGGCTGTTGACAAGTTTGCTTCAGTCTCCGGTGCACGCGCTTCGCTAGCAGCAGAAGTGGGTTTGCGCTCGTCAGCGTTGACATGAATCAACAACTGGAATGCGCGCCTCGACTAACCTTGTTTTTCACGCGAGCCCGACAGAATGAGACGAACGAATGACCTCGTTCGACGAGCGCGAAAATGCATATGAAGCGGAATTTGCCCATCGCGAGGAGGTGAAGTTCAAGGCGCGAGAGCGCGCTGTCAAGTCGCTCGCGCTTTGGGCCGCACAGTGGCTCGGAAAAACAAGCCAGGACAGCGAGGCTTATGCCCGCGATCTTGGCGCTGTCGATCTTGCATCTCCAAATCCTGATATGGCGCTTGAGCACATCGCGACAGATCTAGGTCCTCGAGGAATCACCCAACAGCAGGTTCGCCGAGTGATGGACCAGTTTCCAGCTCAAGCGGAAATCTCGGTGCGCGGCTCTCGCTCCCAAGCAAGCGACCAGGAAGGGAGGACTAAAAAGCATGCTCGTGACCGAAATCATGCGTAGTTCGTTTGCAACCGTCAAGCCGACCACGCTACTCATCGACGCCGCACGCCTCTTGCTGGAGACAAATCAACGCGGGCTTCCTGTTTTGGATGATAGCGGGCATCTGGTCGGGATTGTTTCAGAGGGGGATTTGTTGCATCGCGATGAATTGGGCGTCAGTCCGCCGGCGGGAAATTGGCTAGAACCTATCTCAAAATTGAAGATCAGCGTCGATCGGCTATAAAGGAAAGATGATTCGGCTGACGGACGAGCAATGGGAGCGCATCCGGAAACACTTTCCGGAAGAGCACCTTGCCGACGGCCGGCCGGGCCGGAAGCCGATTGCGACGCGTCAAGTTCTCGAAGCCGCTCTTTGGATTTTGAACACGGGTGCGCAGTGGCACATGCTGCCGCAGTGCTATCCGAACTATAAGACCGTACATCGTCGCTTTCAGAACTGGTGTCGCAATGAAGTGTTGCGACGCGTTCTGACCGATATCGCCAACGAACTTCGCGAGAAAGGCTTGCTCGACGAAGAGGAGTGTTTCATCGACGCGACCTTTGCGATGGCCAAAGGCGGCGGTGCAGAGATCGGCCCAACGAGGCGCGGAAAAGGCTTAAAAATCATGGCGATTGTGGATCGCCACGGTTTGCCGCTTTCAGTGAGCACGCATGCCGCGAACCATCACGAAGTGCGCTTGGTACAGCTCTGCTTCGACTTCTACATGATCGAGGCCAAGCCAGAGAACCTGATCGGCGACCGCGCCTATGACAGCGATGCGCTCGACGATGAACTGCGGTCACAAGGCATCGAGATGATCGCGCCACATCGTTCAAACCGAGTGAGGTCGCTCACCCAGGACGGCCGCAGGCTCCGTCGTTATACTCGGCGTTGGCTGGTCGAACGCTTCTTCGCCTGGATACAGTGGCGGCGGCGCCTGCTGGTCCGCTGGGAGTTCTATCCGCAAAACTTCCTCGGC
This sequence comes from Bradyrhizobium sp. USDA 3311, assembly GCF_054062495.1. Lineage (NCBI taxonomy): Bacteria > Pseudomonadati > Pseudomonadota > Alphaproteobacteria > Hyphomicrobiales > Nitrobacteraceae > Bradyrhizobium > Bradyrhizobium sp. USDA 3311. The sequence continues at coordinate 5,929,533 of NZ_JBSSFI010000001.1, forward strand.
TTCGTCCAGCTCGCTTGCCTGCTGATCCTGTTTCGACAATTTTGAGATAGGTTCTAGAGTCCTTGCTGGGGATCGAGGAGGGCGGCCCGGCGCGAGAGAGAATGCGCGCGGTTCGTGTCGCCGCAATCATGACGCCGAATCCGGTTTTCGTGGATGAGGACGCCACGATCGATGACGCTGTTGCCGAGATGGACCGGCGTCGGGTCTCGCAGATACCAGTAGTCTGTGCCGACGAGGTGATCGGGACGATCAGCCGGTTCGAATTGATCACTGCTTTGGAGCACTGTTTGAGCCGAACCGAGGAGGGGGCGAAGGCGACATAATTAGTACGGCTGAAGGCTCTCTCCCCACACAAAGACGGTTGTGGGAATTGTGCTTTGCGAAGCCTCGGAGGAATCATCATGACTGTCCCTGTCAAGTCAGACGAGGCGCCGGCTCAGGTTTGATGAGTTCCTCCAGATTAGGCTCGCCGCAGCGCGCGAGTATCAATTGCCGGACCTGGTCGCGCAGCCGAACGATTGATTGGAAGTCGGTGCCTGCAGGCAGGACCGGGGCGCCGAACTCGATACTGATCGCGCTGCGGCGCGGAAACCACTGGTCACTACGCAAGACTGTTCGCGTTCCCTTTATGATGCCGGGCAGGATGGGAAGGTTGGATTCAGCGGCAATCTTGAACGCGCCGAGGTAAAAGCTGGACAGTCCGGCCCTGCGGGTAAACGTCCCTTCAGGAAAGAAGACAAGGAGACGCCCCGCGCGGGCAAGTGCGGCGACTGTCGTGGCGTCCGCCCAGCTTGCCGAGACGTCATAACGTTCGACAAAAGGGATCTCGAGTCGGCGTAGAATCGGTCCGGCAATCCGCTGCTGCGCCAATTCGCGCTTCGCGACGATAGCCGGTTCGCCGGGAAGCGTGGCGGCGAGGACCAGGGCATCCATATAGCTGGAGTGGTTGAACGCCAGCACAGCTCCGCGCGCCGGAATTGTTTCAATGCCGCGGATTGTAAGAGGTATCCCCATAGTGGCCAGCGAAACGCGCCCGATATGCCGAACCGCCGCCCAGCGCGCTTTAGGCGTAGGCAGAACGAGCACTGCGAGGCATCCGGCGACGAACGCGCAGCCAAGCACGATCCACCACCACGCTGCATAGAGGCTTTCACTGAGCAATCGGCCGAGCCGCCTGAGCTGTGGACCTGCGCCTCCTGCAGCAAGACGCAACAGCTGCCACCACAGCGCACGCCGGCTTGGGCCGACATGGCCACTCTCATAGAGGTCCCTGGCTGCACTGCGGCGGATCTTTCCGCTGGAGGTCTTCGGCACGGTGCGTGGTGGCGCAAGCACAATTTCGTCAGGCGGTGTGCCTGCAACATCGGTTACCACCGCATGCGCCTGGGCTTGCAGGCTAGCGCGGGCCGCCTGATCGGTCTCCCGAGTCTCGACCAGCACAACGACTCTTTCTGTGCCGGAACCGCGATCGGCGACTCCAAACACCGCTACACCGCCCCTGTGAACGCCGGGCACATTGGCAACCGCTTCCTCGATCTCCTGGGGATAGAGATGCCTTCCGGCACGTATGATGATGTCCTTGATGCGGCCGGTGACGAAGATATCGCCTCCGGCCATGTAGCCGCGGTCGCTGGTGTCGAGCCAGTCGCCGCGAAACAGTTCACGGGTCTTGATCTCGTTGCGAAAATAGCCGCGCGTGGCCGATGGACCACGGAACTCCACCCGTCCCTCTCGCCGCTCGCCAAGCTCGTAACCTGCCTCGTCAACCACCCGGATTTCATGTCCCGGAAGCGGCTGGCCGCAAGCCGGGACCTCCAGAGCCACCGTACCGTCGGGCCCTACCGGTGCAGCAATGCCGTGAATGCTGAGCTGGTCGCGGTCGACGCGATCTATCAACGGTCCGCGGCCGAGGGGCGGGAAGGCCAGGCCAACTGAGGACTCGGCCAGCCCATAGACCGGCGCCATTGCCCGCCCGGGGAAACCGTAGCGGCCGAACCGTTCGGTAAATTTGCGCAACGTCTGGATGCTGACAGGCTCGGCGCCGTTGGCGACCATGCGCAGCGAAGAAAGATCGAGTCCCTTCAGATCGTCGTCGGTGATCTTGGCAAGGCAAAGTTCGAAGCCAAAGTTGGGCGATGCCGAAAACGTTGCGCGATACCTGTGCATCGCCCAAAGCCAGTTTTGAGGGCGGATCAAAAAGCTCAACGGCGACATCACGTAGAGTCTTGCCGCATAATGCAGGCATCCGAGCCAGGCGCCGATCAGCCCCATATCGTGGTAAAGCGGCAGCCAGCTAACGAAGACATCAGCTGAACTTGCGTCCATGGTTGCCCCCATAGCCCGGATGTTGGCAAGCAGATTGGCGTGAGTCAGCACAACGCCTTTCGGGTCACCAGTGCTACCCGACGTATACTGAATCAATGCTATTGCGCTCGCATCCGTGAGCTGAGGTAACGTGACCGTCGATGCCGATACTTCGATATCGGCAACGCTGGCTACCGTTGTCAGGCTCTCCACCAGATTGCCCAACAAACCCGCCAATTGCCGCCCTTCCGGCATTGTGATGAGCATGCAGGCACCGGCATTGCGCAGTATCCCGGTTTGCCGCCGCAAGTGATCTTCGAGCTGCGAAAGCCGCATTGGCGGGTAGATCGGCACCGGGATTGCTCCAGCATAGAGAATGCCGAAGAACGCCACAAAAAATTCCACACTGGTCGGGAGCATGAGGCCGACCCGGTCTCCCTGCGAGACGTCGCGGCCGATCAGACCCATCGCCACGCGCTTGGCCCTGGCCGCAAGTTCCCCATACGTGAGGGCCCCGAGAACCGTGGCCTCGTCCCGCAACACCGTCAAATGCAAGCGATCGGCGTGTCGCGCAGCGTGCCAGTTCAGCACTTCGATCAGGGTCTGCGCCGCGCTCGCTGCCGGTACGGCCGGAAGCACGGGAGACGGCGGTACGGCCAAAGCAGCGTGCTCGAGTGCGGGACCCGCCTGTTCGAGGGAGCGGACCAGATCCTCGACTGTCTCGGCTTCTCCGATCGCCTGTGCGGGAAGGTGCACATGAAAAGCCCGCTCGATGCGCAGGATCAATTCGGTGCGGGCGAGGCTGTCGATCCCCAGATCGCGTTCGATGCGGCTGGAGGGCTCGATCTCGATCAAGCGGCTGCGCTGGGGATGGAGCTCGCGGACGAGATCGCGCACCAGCGCGGTCAGGTTGCGGCGCAGCTCGTCATTGCCCGATGCAGCATCCATAGAATCTACTTAGATCGCGCCACTTAGATGGCATTGACTAAGGTCAACACGGGTGAAAGCCGGCTGGCGAAGGCTCTGACCTAGGTCAAGAAACCAGACCATTTGGAGCGATACTTTCCAATCATCCCGATCGTCATGGCTTTGGCCAAGCCTGGGTCGTCATCATGAATGCCGACACGCCACTTCGCCCGCAACATCTCCCTTCGAACCACGGTGACTTGCCATGACCGATAGATCAGGGATGGTGCGACTCTTCCTGTGCGGAGATGTTATGTGCGGACGCGGCATCGACCAGGTGCTGGCGCACCCCTGCAGCCCTGAGATTTACGAGGACCATATGCGATCGGCGGAGGATTACGTTCTGCTTGCCGAGCAGGCGAACGGACCGATTCCGCGATGCAATGGCCCGTCTTACATCTGGGGTGCTGCACTGGACGAATTCGAGCGCATGCAGCCGGATGCGCGCATCGTCAATCTCGAAACGGCGGTGACCCGCAGCAACGATTACGTGCAAAAGGGTATCAACTACCGCATGAGTCCCGAAAATGCTGAATGTCTTGACGCCGCCAGGATCAACTGCTGCACATTGGCCAACAACCATGTGCTCGATTGGGGCCGTGCCGGTCTGCTCGAGACACTAAAGACTCTGCAAAAACTCGATATCAAAGTAGCCGGTGCGGGGCGCAATGTTGAGGAGGCCTGTGCACCGGCCGTCCTCAACCTTTCGAAGGCGCGGCTCCTGGTCTTCTCTTTTGGCTCGCCTTCGAGCGGCGTTCCGGTTGATTGGGCAGCGACGAGCGATGCTCCAGGTATCAATCTGCTGCCTGACCTGTCCGAGCCGAGCACCGAGCGCGTCGTTGACCAGATCGCGGCACTCAGGAAGCCGAGCGATCTGGTCGTCGTTTCGATCCACTGGGGATCCAATTGGGGATATCATGTCCGGGATCAGCAGCAGATGTTTGCGCGGACGCTTATCGACAAGGCCGACGTTTCGATCGTTCACGGGCATTCGTCGCATCACCCGAGACCAATCGAGGTCTATCGTGATCGTCTCATCCTCTATGGCTGCGGTGACTTCCTGAACGACTACGAGGGAATCCGCGGTTACGAGCGCTACCGTGACGATTTGACCCTAATGTATTTCGCGGACTTCGATCTTGCCAACGGAGACTTTCACGCGCTCAGGCTGATTCCCCTGCAGATCAAGAAATTTCGTTTATCTGTTCCGGAACGGCGAGATATCGAATGGATCGCACAGACTCTCGATCGGGAATGTCAGAGGTTTGGGACAAGGCTTGCGATTGATTCCGAGGCGCAGCTCGTGGTCACCGGACCAGGGAAAGACAGCTGACTGTTCCGGCCGCGAACGATCGGGCAGCAAAGCTTGCGAGGAGACCTTTAGCAGGTCACATGAAAGAGCCCGATCTTCTTTCCACCCGATCGGTTGAACGCTCCGATTGCCTCGGCTGTCGGTTCAAGCAGGACCTTGCAGCTATGCTTCTTGAAATAGGCTTCGGCTTCCGGCGACAGATGCACATTGCCCATTTGGCCGGAGCCGATGATGATCTGCTCACAGCCCTTCTTCGTCTTTTGAGAGTGTGTGCGAGGTACCATAAAGCTTCCTCGATAGCTTCTTCTTGCGTTTCACGATTTCACCTGAAAGCCGAATGACCACGTCGTGGTCATATGTCCTTCCGTCAATGGTTATCTCGCCGAACCGGGTGCCATCAATCGTCATGGCCATATCCTCCACGTACTAGCTAGTCGTGCAAATTTGCGTAGAGACGTCCAAGCCTATCCCTATCCTTGATTGAATACGTTGTATCGTTGTGCACACGCCACTCGATTTGCAGTTGGCTCGGTCGTGATAATGAGGCGTAAGGGAAAGTATTGAGTGCCTGATCAGGAACAAGTGGCGACAGGGTGCAAGACGGCAAAGCTGGCAATCGGGCGGTGCGGTGCACAATTGACCCCATGTATGGGGTGAGCGCCGCGACATGTCATGTTCGAAGCGCGGGGCAGAACGGAAGCCAACCGCCGAAGCAACCGGCGTTGTTGGCCCGACACGATCTTCTGATGGCAAAGTTCGTCGCGAGTTTATCCTCGCCGCAACGTTCAACTGCTGGTATCTTGTTGCCTTTCGGGGATTGGCGCCATGCACCGATTTCAAACGCGCTCAAACATAGATCATTATCTCGGTGTCCTCTACAACCATGATCTCAGTCCTCACGATCGTAGCGTTGTCACGATGTTGCTCGTGGCCGAGGGTGAAAAGCTCAGTATCGATCTTGGGGATTTAGAATTTGCCGAGCTCAGAGCTGCAAGTGGTCGCGAAAGGCTGACGCGCTCAAAGCAGTCCCGCGATGTTAGTGTCTTCGGCGCTCCGGAACGTGAGCAAGCGGACCGGACGCTTGTGAACGTCGAGAATACGCAAACTCAGCTTGAACACATCTGCGACCGATTGCGCGCTGGGATCGCGTCATCTCGTAAATAGCACTGTCGTTCATAGTGGGACACGCGCTGCCGCCAAGCGAGAGACGCGCGGTAATTGTTCGCGGTCGCTTGCTCTGGAGGAGATCATTTCTCGCAGAGACTCGCTGATTTTTCGTGTCCGAAATTGCTGACGCTTGACATTGACCCACATCAAAGTAGCTGTTGCTCAGATATGTGCGAATACCTTCAGTTGCGGAGCGGATTGAGACCGTCTCAATCCCGATTTGGAGTGCGCGACTAGGAAGGCTGTTGAGGCCCTCGGCCCTTACTAGCAGCTTGACCGAAGGGGCCGCCGCAGTTGGCGGCCTCTTTCATTGGGTCGGGTGCCCTCTGTCCCTAAACAGAGGTCGCCAACTGGGTAAGACCGAAGGTAACCGGAAACTGTTGAACCCAAGTGCAGCTCCGCAACAATACGTAGGCCAGTTCTTTTTTGATGCGGCCGTCACAGTGGTGAATTAGCGTATTTGCATCATCGGCCCACCCGGCAACTTGTCCGATGACTGTGAGCGGAAGACTCGCGCCTCAAGTCAGCGTGAGCCCCCATGCCCAAAAACTCCCCCCGCCCGATCTGCGCGAAATGCGGCAAGCCAATGCACTTCGTGATCGTTAAGACAGGCGGCCGCAAGTTTCGCTGCGTCAAGTGTGACGACATCGACCCAATGCAGGTCCCAGACTTTCAAGCTTGGGCCAAAAGCGAATTGCGTCCCCCGAAAAACGACGTCAAGGCCTGAGTTGGGGCCTCGTGAATTATCGCCTGTTGGCCATCGCGACGGCGTGTCCGCCATTCATCTGCGGGGCAAGCCCAGCACCGTGGAGCCGTACCGCGCTCAAGCAATGGAGCGGGCGCAAGATCGCCGATGGTTCGCCTCACAGGGGTCTCTGATGCGCTCGCCGTCGACATCCGGTGCGGCTGAGGAAGCCCCTTGGTGCCGATTTGAGCTCGGTCGTGGTGGAGCATTCAGGTCTCGCTCGGAAGGTGACGCGCCTGCGACTCAAATTCTAGAATTTGTCCCGGAAGCTGGTTGCAACGCACCGATCTTGCATTTAGGGAACGACGATGACTGCACAGGGTGCGAGGCTCACAAGCTTCTGGGAGACACTGCCAAGCAACAGCCCGGCCAATTGGCCGCGACCGCGCCGGCCTACCACTATCATCTCGACCGAGCCGCCCCTGGCAATATCGATCAATGATCGGGTGATGTCACCCCAGCCCACCTGTAGTTCGATCTGGGATGCGCCAAGATCGCGCGCGCGCGCCTCGGCCGTCTTCAGCATCTGAGTTGTCATTGCTTCCAGCACGTCGCCCGTGCTTCCCTCGGCTCGCACCATCTGCTGCGCTTGCTCGAATGCCAGGCTATCCGCAACTGTGACAATTAGCAGGTTGGCCGACAAAGCTTTGGCGATCTCCGCCGCCACGTCAACCGCGCGATCTGCTCCACTGGATCCGTCCGTGGCCACCATGATACGCCGCATCTCTGGCCTCCCATGAGAGGGTTGAAAGTCCTCGGCTGTAGGAGAGGCACTCTATTCAGCAGGTTGCGCGGTCAGTTGAGATGAATCAATCAGTTATCTGAACCAAATGTAATACTCACGTGCAGCGCAATGCTCGTGTATCTATATGAAGATTGTACTCGCATCCGCGGCGTGTGCGCAAAGGATGCTCGCATAAGAGATCGTCTGTTGTGCGAGCCACCCCGAGAGCAGAGCAGAAAGACACTTCTGCCGTCCGCGATCGATGAGTTGCGTCCTACGTCTTCGCGCTAGCCGGTCTGAAGCTTGCCGCAACGGAACCCGCCTTGGCGAACGCATTCTTCATATCATCAGACGTCATGGCGAGCGTCGTTTTCAGGTCCGTTACGCCACCGCCGGCGGCGGCGACAATGACGGATATCGCCACGCCCTCATATGGACCTTCACAAACGATCAAGAATTCATATTCGCCGAAGGTCATGTAGTAGGCGAGAAGCTTGCCGCCTGATTTCGCGAACAATTGACCCGCCGTCTCAGATCGATCCTCCGGCTTTCCCTTGATAGCGTCTGGCGCAAAGCGACCCTGCGTGATGAATAATGTATCCTCCGATAGCCCCAAAACGATCATGTCTAAGATATTTCAAGGTGCTTTGAGCGAGATCAATTCCTGTTGACGTGTCGGCGCGAGTTTATGCGCTCCATTGCTACCAACCAATGAAGAAATGCATAGGCACATTGAGGTGGGTCAAAGGCCCGAAGCCAGCCCTACTTCACATTTTCATCGAAGAATGACTTCCTCGAAGGAAACCAAACAATGGCCATACGCAAGCAGGGGAGGGTCTCGAGGGGTAGCAGCAGGCCCTCAAATTGGACGGGACAGACAGGGCCTTCCATTGCCAATGGGACGACAGCCCGAGTTCGAACAGTCAGCAAACCACCCCTTATCGAACCATTCCACGTTGCAGTCGATCGGCAGCTGAAGTCCGGACACGAAACGTACGACGCCGCCGAGAAAGCGGCGCGCGGAATCAAAAAGCGTTATCCGAAACTTCAGGTGACCGTGTTTGATGCCAAAGAACAGCGACATACGCTTATTGAGCAGCACAGGGGCTCTGTCATGCGATGAAGCATTGATCGCCAGGACCCGCGCGACGATTGCCGGCTGCGCGACAGTGCGATTTTGCGCACCCGAGCCTCAAGAACTTGGCCCGCCAACGCCTTGTCATCCGCAGTAAGGAAGCCACAATGTCCTATGCAATAATGCTGACATACGTCAATGCCGACCACGTTTTGAAGCCGCTTGTCAGCGTCGCGGCCGGGCTGGCGGATAAATTCGCGGCAAGGCGGATCCGTTGTCGGCACTTGCGGTCATCCCTCCGTTTGTGGCCGAAGGTGTGGTCATCGTCGACAATGCGACCGAAGTTGACATTGCACTTAAGCAAAGCTGGGTGAGGCGGGTGACAAATTTCGTGTCGCCGCTGGAACCGGCCGCCAGAACGAGGAAGACGATGAAGCACGGCCAGCCACCTTCCAAGCAACCTCAGGACGAGCGACCTGAGAAGGCTATCCCGAAGGAGATCAATCAGTGCAAGTCGGTGCGCTGGATTCAGGATGCACTAGAAGACGATGAGGTCCGGGACGTCTTACGGAGGCCTGTCGACTATGTTCGCCTGGGCGACCGGAATGGGCACGCAGGGGATGCCGATGAAGCCACGGCTATTTGATCGCCCAGTCGGTGTCTTGTCCGCGCGGTCCGCGAACCCGGTCCTGGTAAAGTATAGACAAGTGGCAGCGCGTTTCGTGGCTCAGGCTCTCAGCCTCGGCATCGGATTGCTCCTGGGCTTGCCGGTGGACATCGAGGCCGCCGACCTCGGCAAGGCAGCTAAACAAGGCAAGATGGTCCTTCAAGAGAAATGCGGCCGCTGCCACGCGATGGAAGCCGTTGGCGAAAGCCCGCTCAAGGAAGCTCCGCCGATGCGCGATATCTACGCTCGGTTCAATCCACGTGAGTTGCAAGCAGAGCTCTCGGAAGGCATGGTTTCCAGGCACAGGGAAATGCCACAGATCGAATTTTCCGATGAAGACGTCCACGCGATCCTTGCCTACCTTTACGCTCTCGCGGTCATGAAATGAGATCGGGGCATGCTCACAGGGGACCGAGACGGTGTCGCAAGTTCGCGACACGCCGACAGATAGCATCTCATCCCCTTTCGATCGGTCACGTCGGGTAAGCGAGAGGGCTTAAGAGATGCACAAGCGCCGATCCGTGATGCTGGTCGTTTTGGACGGCTGGGGTTGGCGAGACGAGGTCGCTGACAATGCCGTTCGTCAGGCGCGAACTCCCAATTTCGACCTTCTATGGGGTAGCTGCCCGCATGCCCTCCTGCGAACGTCGGGCCGGGATGTCGGGCTGCCGCAAGGGCAAATGGGTAATTCTGAGGTCGGGCATCTCAACATTGGCGCCGGGCGCGTCGTGATGCAGGACCTGCCGCGCATCAGCGCGGCGATTGCCGACGGCGAGATCAAACATGCGGCCGCGCTCATCGGCCTGATCGACCGGCTGCGGCAGACCGGCGGCACCTGTCACCTCCTGGGCTTGATCTCCGCAGGGGGCGTGCACTCGCATCAGGATCACGCAGTAGCGCTTGCGAAGATACTCACCGAGGCCGGTGTGTCTGCAGTCTTGCATCTGATTACCGACGGCCGTGACACCCCGCCGCGGTCCGCAATTGGGGATATTTCGCACCTGAGCGCGGCGCTGCCGCCCTCCGTCCCGAGCGTGACGGTTTCTGGGCGATACTATGCCATGGATCGCGACCATCGCTGGGAGCGCGTAGTCAAAGCCTATGACGCGATCGTGAAAGCGGAAGGGCCACGCTTTCCCGATCCTCTCGCGGTGATCACCGCTGCTTATGCGAACGATACCGGCGATGAGTTCGTGTTGCCTGCGGTCGTCGGCGACTATCGTGGCATGCGGGACGGAGACGGCGTGCTTTGCTTCAACTTTCGCGCCGACCGCGTGCGCGAGATTCTTTCAGCTTTCCTCGATTCCAGGTTCTCAAGTTTCCCGCGCGGGCAAACCGTGCAGCTCGCCGCCGCAGTTGGCATGACGCAATATAGTGAGGAACTGGATGCGTTCATGCAGACAATCTTTCCGCCCCAGAGCCTTCCAAACGTCTTGGGTCAGGTGGTGGCCGACGCGGGCCGCACGCAGTTGCGTATGGCTGAGACTGAGAAGTATGCACACGTCACCTACTTCTTTAACGGCGGTAGAGAGGTCCAGTATCCGGGCGAGGACCGTATCATGGTTCCGTCTCCTAAAGTTGACACCTATGATCTGCAACCGGAAATGTCTGCTGCCGAACTAACTGACAAGGCAGTGGATGCGATTGGCTCCGGCAGGTACGACCTGATCGTGCTGAATTATGCCAACCCCGACATGGTCGGTCACACCGGCAACCTGCCGGCAGCGATCAAGGCTGTCGAGACTGTCGATACGGGATTGGGCCGCCTCGCAGAAGCAATACGAAAGGCCGGCGGCGTTTTGCTTGTCACCGCTGACCATGGCAATTGCGAGCTGATGAGGGACCCGGAAACTGGTGGTCCCCACACCTCCCACACGACAAATCCCGTGCCAGTCCTGCTGGCCGGCGCTGGCGATACGTCGCTAGCGCAAGGACGGCTTGCGGATGTCGCGCCTACGTTGCTGGAATTGATGGGCTTGCCGAAGCCGGTGGAGATGAGCGGGACTTCGCTTCTGCAGCCGGCTTGAGGGGCCTCTCCTCCGGGAAACCACTTAAGCAAATGACCGAAATTTCGAGAGCCGACCTCCTCTGCTACTCATTCGGTTAGCAACAGGAGGAGGCAGTGATGATCGTGATTTCGCTGGCTTTGGCGAGTGTCGGTCTTTTCGGCGCTCATGTTTGGGACCTCTATCAAGACGTAAGACCGGTCGTGGTGCGGGTAGCCGGCAGACGCTTTTCGACGACGAATAAAGACCGACGGCGGTGAGCCATAGCATCGGGGCAAGCTGTAACGAGATGCTCGTCCCATCGATTGAAATCTTCATGCAGGAAATTGTACCGCTCCAATTTCGACAATCTGTAGACGAGGCTTGGGCGGCAAACCTTGAGCAGCAGGTGTGTGCGCGGAAAGATGCACGCTTGAAGCGGCGCCACTGACACTGGAGTGCTTGTCGTTCGCCGCTCGAGGAAAGGCACCCACCCGCAGCAAACGTGATCCAACCCTGACCACCACGCCAGTTCGCATGGCGTGATTTGGATTTGATGGTCCCCGGTGAGGCGCGATGTTCAAGTCCATCCTGGTGCCAATCGATCTCGCCGACACAGATCATCTGGCGAAGCCTGCAATTTCTGTTGCGGCAACGCTCGTTAATACCTGGAAGAGCACGGTGCGCCTGCTCTATGTGCTGCCGATGACGTCGGCGACGCTTGCCGAATATGTGCCGACCGATTTCGACGCCCAGCAGCGCCAGACTTCCGAAGAAGCCCTCGCTATCGTGGCGCGTGAATCCGGCATCGAGCCGTCGCGGATTTCGATTGTTGTACGGCAGGGCGGCATTTACCACGAAATTCTTGAGGAAGCCGCAGCCATCCGCGCCGACCTGATCGCGATGACGTCGCATCGACCCGCGATGCGTACCTATCTCCTTGGCTCTAACGCGAGCCATGTGGTGCGCTACGCTAAATGCTCGGTGTTGGTGGTGCGGCACTGAAGTCTAGGTTCAGCTGGACCGGCTTCGCAATGAGGTAGCAGGTGGGCCTCTCGACAACTAATCGTATGTGCGCGGCCGCTCGTTTGACCCATCAGGACGTTCGGTGCCGTAGAGCACGAGAAACGGAAGTCCGAGGCTGCGTTGCAGGCCGGCTGGAAGTTCGAGCGAACTCTCTGGCACGTTGGAGATGCCTTCCTTTGGGCCCGCAAAACACCTCGGATTTCATATCCAGCTGCGGTGATCCGAACTTGATCTGTGTCAACCGCATTCTGCGAGGCTGGTGCGAGGTTACATCATCGAGTGGAGAAGGTTGATGTCCATCGCCACAGTGATGGTTTACGTTGATCCCACCCAGCAAGCAGAGGGCCAGGTGCGCGTGGCGCGTGGCGTGGCAAACAAGTTCGGAGCATCCCTCGTCGGGGTCTCCGCCCTTGAGGTTGAGCCGACCTTTGTTGCGGAAGGCGTCGTCATCCAACAAACGACCGCAGCCGATCTGGAGCGGATGAAGTCCATTCTGGTTGACAAGGAACAGTGGTTTCGGAGCATCGTTGGCCTTCAGCAGGAGAGAGTCGAGTGGCGCTGGACAGTCCAGTACCCGACCGTGTTTCTGGCGGAAGAGGCAAGGTCGGCGGACCTAGTGGTCGTGAAGCGTGACCAAGACGGGATGGACCCATACCATCATGTTGATCCCGCCGAGGCGATGCTTCAAATGGGGCGTCCGACACTCTTTGTTCCGGAACATGTCTCGGAGCTGCGGGCCGACCACGTCGTCGTTGGCTGGAAGGATACCCGAGAAGCTCGCATCGCAGTTCGGGATGCGCTTCCGTTCCTCACCGAGGCTGCAGAAGTAACGATCATCGAAATCTGCACGTCGGATGAGCAGGATGCGGCCCACCGGAGACTTCGCGATGTCGCCAAATATTTGCAGGCCCACGGAGTGAAATGCCGAACCGAGGTTCGCGTTCAAATGGCGGAGACTCACGCACATCAGCTTATCCGGCTAGCAAGCGATGGGGGGGCGGATCTGATCGTAACTGGAGGGTACGGCCACAGCCGTTTAGGCGAATGGATGTTCGGAGGTATGACGCGTGGTCTCCTTACCGAAGCGCCATTCTGCCTACTGATGTCACATTGAATCCGCGCCGGCGGCCGATGGACGGCGAAGTTCGTTTCATGGTGCCCGGGGTACGAATCTGAAGTATGTACGGGCATCACGGCGCCGGCCGAGAAAAGTACCTCTCCTAAAAGCTAACAGAGCAGCAGCGGCAGCTGAGACCAGGCCAGGCGTAGCGATACCAAATGGCTGGCCCGCGCAAGGTCCATATTGTGTTAGCAGTTGTAGGAACACATTGGCGACCAGAGTAGCCACCAGCCAGCCAAGGCTACGGGAAGATGCACTAGCTGAGAAATTCGCGCAGCGGAAAGTGTAGGCCGACCGCTGGCTGGCCACGAGTTCAGCTTGATCTCTGTCAACGCGGCGCCGAGCGGCCGTGGAATCCTTCACGACTGAAACAGACGAGGTTATTCGGCAGAGTTCGAAGAAATAAGAGACAATGTCGATAACGGAGACATTTTCGACATCCATCAGCGAGGCAGGTAGCGCTGAGTTGCACTGATCTTACGTTATTGCTTAAATAGGAGGAGACGAACTTGGCGACAGGTGTTGTGAAGTGGTTCAATGCGACAAAGGGATTTGGATTCATTCAGCCGGACGACGGCGGCCAAGATGTTTTTGTCCACATAAGCGCAGTCGAGCGCGCCGGGCTCTCAGACTTGCGTGAGGGGCAGAAAATTTCTTATGAAGTCAAAGTCGATGCGAAGCGTGGTAAGAGCAGCGCGGAAAATCTGCGCGCCTGATCTTCGGCTCCAAGCTTCAGTTGGGCGCTTACCTCGGAACGGACCCAGTACGTTCACCCGCTGGGACCGTTTGATTTTTGCCATTCTAGCTCCTGGACGCGTTTTTGCGTCGCTATTCAAATAAATCTTTGTCAGGTGCTCTACCGAGGCCGTATAGGGCACATCGGGCGTCCGGACGCCTGACTGCCGGAGGCTTGCTCCCTCGGCGTCGGCAATTCGAAGCAGGAAAGACTTCGAAACGAAATGTCAGGCAGCACGTTGCCATTCTCCCCGTTGGTCTGAGCCCCTCGCTTCATCCAGCAATGGGAGGAGTCCTGCTTGAATATGAGCCCATGGGGCTCGGTGAAGCAACGGGGTGGGGCGCGGAGCCCTCGGCATAGCGCAGCGTCCCGCCCCGTTGCGGCCGGGGAGCGTTGCGTTTGGCGTATTCAGTCGGAGTGAGATTGCCCAAGGCGCTGTGCGGTCTGGCGTTGTTGTAGTCATCTTTCCAGGCCGCCAGCACGGCTCAAGCCTGTGCGAGCGAAGTGAACAGTGTCTCATTGAGAAGTTCGTCGCGCAGGCGCGCGTTGAAACTCTCGATGAAGGCATTCTGAGTCGGTTTGCGGGGCGCGATGTAGTGCCAGTCGATCTGCCTTTCCTGGCTGAAAGCGCAGCACGGCCATGCCGGTCAGCTCGGTGCCGTTGTCGGACAGGCACAACGCCGGCCGGCCACGCCAGGCGATGATGACATCGAGCTCACGTACGACCCGCAGGCCCGGCAGCGAGGTATCGGCGACGAGCGCCAGGCATTTCGCGGGTGAAGTCGTCGACCACAGCCAGAATGCGGAACCGTCGGCGAACGCATCCGACAGGAAGTCGAGGCTCCAGCGCTGGTTGGCGCCTTGCGGGATTGCCAGCGGCGCCCTGGTGCCGAGTGCCCGTTTGCGTCCGCCACGCCGGCGGACTTGCAGTCGTTCTTCGCGATAGAGACGTCGGAACTTCTTGTGGTTCATGACCAGCCCCTCGCGCCGCATCAGCATCAGACCGGCAACGTCCGGAGCCGCAGCGCGTTGCCCACCACGCTGACCGAAGAGAGCGCCATCGCGGCTGCCGCGACGATCGGCCTCGCATTCGCCTTATGTGATCGAGCAGTTTGAGCTCCAGGACATCGTGATCCTTTCCCGTCAGCCGAACGGCGTGCTGGAAGGCGCGCCCATCGACCTGGGGGACTTCAAGACGAAGAGTTTCAAGACCGAACGCCGGCAATTCGCCGAGGCGATCCTTGGCCGTGGCGTGCTGGTCGTGGAGGGGGCTTCGGAGGTTGCGCTATTCCCGGAGGCTTCAACGATCCTGGAACGGTCTTTGGGCGCCGATGTTTACATGCACCTCGATTTCGCGGGCATACTCGCCGATGAGATTTGCAAAAACCGTGCGCTTGCGACGTGCAAGGCAGATGCTCCTGGAAGGGAATCCGAAAACTTCCGTTTCCCAAATCGCTTTCAAATGCGGTTTCGGCAATCTGGGCCATTTCGCCGGTGATTTCCGGCAAATGTTCGGGGAGCTTCCCTCCGAAGTGTTCGCGCGAGCACAGCGAGCGAGGTAGAGTCCGAACGCATGTAATCAAGATGGGGCGGCGTTTCGCGCCGCCGCTCAGCATCTCTGCCGAGTCGAAATTCGAGTTGTAACTGCGCGCCGGGGCCGTCCCCGACCGCACGGCTGGCTCAATCTCGGTATTCCGCATGGGGGCAAAACTCGGTGTACGTCTCGGCCGACGTAAGCAACCTCTCAGAAGCAAACTCCGCCCGGAGGGGCCGCGCGGCGAGGTTCTGTGCGGACAGGGAAAGGTGACTCCCATCTAGCCGCGAAGGTTATTGTTGCTTTTGGATTGTCGTGAGTGTCCCACGCGGAGTTGCGGGGACGTCTCTGGCTTCTTCTTCGGCTAGGAGCGTTCGGATGAGGGCCCGCTTGTCCTCATTCTTCTCCTCCTCAAGTCGCCGGTATAGGCGGATATGCGGCTGCCTCGTTGCGGTGGTACGAAGCGCAAGCCGTCGTCGGACATCTTCGACGTAGCGCGCCACTTCGCAGAAATGCCATCATCTATCGTCGCTCTGGCTCAGCGAAGGGCTTTGCTGAGCAACACTATTCCGAGCAGGATGATCAATATCGGTGCCAACGGCCAGGGAAACTGCAGAAGCATCCACACGCCTCCTGCGAGAAAAGCTACGCCGCAGGCAATCCAGAACAGGTCAACCTTATTGTCCATGCTCCAGTGGAAAAACTGCGCCGCTAGAGTGAGGACGCCGACGCCCACAAGAAACCAGTCCCACGGCACCCCCATTAGCATGGCGATGCCTACCCAAATGAAGAACGCGGCCCACGCGACAGAGTCGATTCTCCGCGCAGTTTCGCTCGCAGAGCCTTCGCTGAAGGCTGGTTGGATGCTGTTCATCACACGTGCACCGGACAGAGGTTGGAGAGACCAGCGTAAGCACCAGTGATCAAAATGAACGGCGCAAAAACAAAGAGCCACTCGGCCAATTCGGTACTGCAAACAATATTCGATCACGCAGAACGTCACTGGCTGTGTTGATCTGGATCAACTCAAGCCTCGCTCCTCCTGACATCCGGTTCGGGTCAACAACGGGCATCGCGGCGCTGTCTTACCTTGGGCCGCTCTCAGTCCTAAAGCCGACATCACGGCGTTTGAGGTGGTGGGCAGCAAAGGGCCATGAGCCGACATCGCTCCAATCAAGCGGCGGTACTTGTCAGGCTCCTTAGCGGCCGTAGGGGAAGCAGCGGTTGCGATCGAGTGTGAGACCGAAATGCGCTCCCAGCGCAGCGATGGCCGCTTCCTGCTGAGGATAAGGATCGGCATTGGATGCGGCAACGATGATGATCCGGAACCCGCCGCGATCCTTGCCACCCGGTGGCAGCATCGCTGTAGTCAGTGCATTGCCGTCCCTGTCGCGCAACGTGAGGAAAAGCGGCATCTCTCGCTGTACATGGGCCTCGAGGCCGATGTCGCGCTCGATCGCGTTGGGCCGCTCCGGACGCCAGGACTGGACTGCCTTCTCCCGCTCGCGGCAGAAATATTTCTCGACTGTGTGGCTCATCAGGCGCGACTCATGCGCCGCTTCACCTTCCGTCTCGATACGGAACCAGGTCTTACCCTTCGGCGCGTCGCAAACGTACTGCATTTCGCCCGTCCTGCGATCGCCGCAATTCTAGGGCGGCCGGCCTGCAAAGCCAATATGAGACTAGCTCCCGTGTATAGCGCTGCACGACCAGAGGGGCTAAGAGTTCTTGATTGGACGTTGAAGTTCTAGTGAGCCCAAACCATAGTAGGCCGAACCGGAACAATCCACTTCAAGGAGCGTACCGATGCATGACGTAAGGGAAAAGCAACGCGAAGCCCGCCGGAAGATCATTCGCCAATGGGCGAAGCTTCCGAAGGATAAACGGCAGTCTATGGAGGGGATTTCTGAATTCGCCAGGACCGCCGCTCAGCAGAACGAGAAAGCATTCGTCCGCAGTCGTCGCGATCCGCATGAGAAGATCATGGGATGGCTATTGCCGCGTGCTCACCTCTGAACGACTGAGTCCTCTGCACATCCTTCGAAGGCGACACCGAAATTTCGGCAAAGTCATCGAATGTCCTGCCGTGTCCGAACCCCCGGCAGGGCCGCTACAAAGCGACGAGATAACTGTGAAGCCGAAAGCAACCATCATCGTCGCAGCGCTGCTAGCTGCAACGGCTGCACATGCCGAGACGATCGATCTGAAATGCTGGGCGCGGGGCCTTACGGGTAGCGAGCGCAACTCGGTCTACATAACGGGGAACAGGTCACCGTTAATCTGGACGAGGGGACGATGCACTCTCGGACATTCGGAAGCAATTTGGCCGTCCACGTCACGGATACGCACTTGTTCTTTGAGACGGCGCTTACGCTCGGCAACATTTGGCAACATCTGTTCGACCCGACCGCTGTCTGGCAAGGTTTCATCAACCGCGTCGACGGCACGCTTAAGGCGCATAAACGCGACGGTACTGTCATCAGCGGGCACTGCCAGCTGGTCGGCTGAACCTGCCCGTGTCGCAGATGGGTCAATCTCGCCATTCTTGCAGTTGGCCAGCCACGTCCGATCTACCCTCAACTTCAGACATACCGCTGCACCACGACAACGGAAGCGACGGGCCACCTGCGGAAGTTGCATCGTTTCGAGCTAGAATTCGGTCGGGGCCGATGCCGAGCATCCGCAATTCGCTGTTCACCGTCCCGAGAGAGGTAATCTCAAACGAAAAGTCGCACCGCCGTCAATTTTGTTCTCCGCCCCGATGCGCCCGTTATGAGCTTCAACAATTGTGCGGGCAATGGCCAAACCCATTCCCATGCCGTGAGGCTTTGTCGAAAAAAAACGGGTTGAATATCTCCTTGAGTTGGTCAGGGTCGATGCCTGCACCGACATCTGACACTGAAACCTCGCCAAAATTGCCGTCACGCGCCGTCGAGATTGTTACCTTTCGATCCGCGCGAGGAACGTTTTCCATTGCGTCAGCTGCGTTTACGATTAGGTTTACGAGGATCTGCTGAATTTGGACTTGATCGCCCTTGAACGGCAACAGCTCGGAACAATTCACGCTATTAAGATCACATTTCCTCATAGCTGCGTATGGAGAAAGCATTTGGACCGTATCGCGTACAATGTCGTTCAAGTCAGCACTGGTGACTTTGGACGGCGCCTTCTTGAGCAAGTTGCGCAGGCGCAGGATTACTTCAGACGCCCGCTTGTTATCGCGGTGTATGTCATCGACGACTTCGCTGATATCTCTTAGGTCTGGCGCTGGTGATTTGAGCATCAGTTGCAGCGTCTCGGCGTTGGTTAGAATAGCCCCAAGCGGCTGATTAATTCCGTGCGCTATCGACGCAGTAAGTTCGCCGGCCGTCGAATAGCGGTTAAGATGAGCAAGTTCTGCTGAACGACGGCTCGCCTCAATTTGAAAATACTGACGGCGGCGGCGCTCCAACAGTAGAGCCCAAATCGTTGCGCTCTGAAACAGTATGATCGCGCAGACGAGTGCGATTTGCCCACGATATCGCTCCCACGAGGTCCGATCACGAAAGTAAATCTCGCTTCCTGGAGGCAAGCGGTCTTCAGCAATCCGCCAGCGCTGCATCTCACGCCAGTCAAATCGTGGCGTCGAAAACTCCAGGGGAGGGATCCTGATATCGCCAGCCCTGTCACCTCTGAGGATGCGAATCACAGCGGCGGCTGTGGCGAGGCTCGTATCATGCACTGCGTTGAAGGGGCCGCCAACAGCGCCTTGTCCGATGAGTGGTTCAGTGTAACCAAAAATGGGTGCATTCGAGATCGCATGAAGTCTCCTGAAAGCTTCATCGCCTTCGTGCACAACTCCTTGCGCATCGACATTCATTCCCTCCCACAAGATTGCGGAGTGTGGTGCGAGACGAGCAGCCTCTTTCAGTATGTCTTCGAATGACAGATTGTCCCAGAATGTTAGTTCGACGCGGTCAGCTAAGGGCGTCGCTTCCTTACGAATTGCGTCCGACCAGAAGCGCTCGTTGGGAGACGTGCCGTTCACGATTGCGACGTTTTTGGTGTCAGGCAGCACCCTCAGGATGTTCTCCAAAAGGGCCTTGTAGTTTATCCGAATAGGTACGACAGCGTCGTTCTGCGTAAGTGTGACGTATTGGACGCGACGTTGCTCGAGGGTGGTAAGCACCATCGGGGTAGAAGTGAATAGCCGGTCGCGGTATTGCTGCACAAAGTTCGCCGCTGGCGCGCCGATGCTTACAATCACGTCGGGAGGTTTTTCGGCAAATAGAGCGGTGAGGTAGTCAACGAACGGAATGTCCGGATTACTATTATTGTGGCGAGCTGAAATGAGGGAATGGTCCGTAATATCAAGAAGCCAAGGCGATTGCCTTTTCAGCTCTTCCCGAATGCCTTGATAATAGTCGCTCCAAGGCCTCATCTCGGTGCCGAACGAATGCAGCAACATGACTTGTTTATTATCGCTCGCCGAAACGACCGCTTCAGGCGATACAGCGAGGAGAAAAACAACAAGTCCCAAAGCGCCTGAAATACGATTCATGAACGCAAGCCGAATGCGCGGTATAGCCGGTATCGTCGGCAAAGCTCGCAGATGTTGACTCGGTTACAAGATCCACTCGAACGCACGGCCCGGCCGGGAGACGTCCGCTAATGGGATGGTCCGGCCGTGCTCCTGCCCCGCCAGCGATAAGCTGGCCAGGGGCGCCAAGACAAGGAGCACGCCATGTCCCAGACACCCAGTACCGCGATCGCCGTGATCGGCATCGATATCGGCAAAAACTCGTTCCACGTCGTGGGCCACGATACGCGCGGCACCGTCGTGCTGCGGCAAAAGTGGTCGCGTGGCCAGGTCGAGGCGCGGCTCGCCAATATGCCGCCTTGCCTGATCGGCATGGAAGCCTGCGTCGGCGCACATCATTTGAGCCGCAAACTCGCATCGTTAGGTCACGATGCCAGGTTGATGCCGGCCAAATATGTCCGCCCTTATAGCAAAGGACCGAAGAACGACTTCAATGACGCCGAAGCGATTGCCGAAGCCGTGCAGCGCCCGACGATGAAGTTCGTGGCGACCAAGACCGCGGAGCAACTGGATCTGCAGGCGCTGCATCGGGTGCGCGAGCGGCTGGTGTCGCAACGCACCGGCATCATCAACCAGATTCGCGCCTTCATGCTGGAACGCGGGATCGCGGTGCGCCAGGGTATCGGCTTCCTGCGCACAGAACTGCCCACCATCCTTGCGACGCGCACCGATGCCCTGTCGCCACGCATGTTGTGTGTCATCGAGGAGTTGGCAGGCGACTGGCGTCGGCTGGATCAGCGCATCGATAGGCTCTCCGGCGAGATCGAAGCACTGGCCCGTCAAGATCAGGCATGTTCGCGCCTGATGACGGTGCCTGGCATCGGGCCGATCATTTCGAGCGCCATGGTGGCCGCGATCGGCACTGGAGACGTCTTCTCCAAAGGCCGTGACTTCGGCGCCTGGCTCGGGCTGGTGCCCAAGCAGATCTCGACGGGAGACCGCACGATCCTCGGCAAAATCTCAAGGCGCGGCAATCGCTACCTCCGCGTTCTGTTCGTCCAGGCGGCATGGGTGGTGCTGGTCAGGATCAAGAACTGGGAACGTTACGGACTCAGATCCTGGATCGAAGCCGCCAAGAAGCGATTGCACCACAACGTGCTGGCGATCGCACTCGCCAACAAGCTTGCCCGCATCGCCTGGGCGGTGCTGGCTAAAGGACGCGCCTTCGAGCTGACAAGGACCAACGATGCAGGCGTCCGACCCGCTTGATCGTCGCGCCGTGCTCGGCGCGGTCAAGGCGCGGCCTGGCAACGCCGGAGCCAGCCGCAAGCCAAGCGCAACGGCCGGCCTTGACCGCCCGTGCGCGCGACGCGACGCACGTCCTGCGGGCCGGGACGAAGGAACGGCCCCTGGCTCGAACACAGGAACTGCGAGGTAGGAGGAGCAAGCGATGACGTAACCCCATCAACAGGTTCCAGCCGAGGTCTGCGAGAGGATGAGACGAGATGGAGGTTCGGTCTTCCCGGCGCATGCGAACACTGGTGACCCAAATGGCCCAATCGAGGCCTGTCCGCTAATGAGAACGCACGCGCGCTGATATCCATGATGGCCCGGAGAAAATGCTCCAACCAAAGGCCGGATACATTGATGCAAGACCACACCACCTGATCGACGAACCTCTTGCTACGCACGGCCGGTCAATCGGGCCGGTTTTACCTTCCGCCAGCCACGTCCGTCTCCCCCGAACAACGAGCATCGTTAGACGGGCTCGGCTCGTCCCTTTTGTGGCTTCCGTCCTCTGCGAACAGGCGAATTGCTGATGATAAAAACGTAAACGGATACGAACCTGGCTTGCCGTGTGCCGCGCCAAGGTCGTGCCCCGCAAAAAGTGCCTTACCGCCGCACCCCTACGCGATTGACGCCACCATTTAAATTGCCACCGGCGTTATGACGGACCGCAGCGCGCGCCACCGGACGAGGCCTGAGCACGACGCCTGCCCGGGCAACGCAGCCGCTCGGATATTCAACGTACTGGCAGTACACGACCGCCTTGGCTGGGGCTGGATTGAGAGTGAGACCTGCAAGCCCTAACAAGGCGCTGGCAGCAATCCCGGTAACAGTCGCTGACTTGATCGAAAGACGCCTCCGCATGGCGGACCTCCTCTTCGCGCTTGCGTCACTGAAGGTGACGGAAGCCGCCTCATCAGGTGCGGCTAAAAATAGCGTGAGCGCCAAGGGATCGCTGACGTTGACCTAGATCAAAGGATGGTTTGCCATCATGCGGCTGCAGCCGGCGACGTCCGCCGTCAGAACTACCGCTAGACGCTTTCCAATCAAAGCACGACAAACCACGGGCTAGGCAGCTGCAATGTCCGTTGCGGGTCATTCGCGTCGGTCGGGCGCCCGGCCAACCGCGTCCGGTCTATCCCGATAACCGGACAACACAAAAGCGGGTCCGGACTTCGCATTCGGGCCACAACCGGACATGAACCCGATGCCCGCGTGATATCCTCGGCTCTCGCTCACGTCCCTTGACCGAGGACGCAAGGACTAATGAGCAAGCCAGTGCGATGGATAGTTACTCAGTGCCCGTCAAAACTGGCGCGAGGCGTATTTGTATCATCAAGTTGGTGAAGTTCGCCGAAGCGCTTCGCGCGTGAAACAGATGCCATGCGCGAGCTATTGCAGGGCGCAACAATGGCGGCGAGATCACGACCGCGTAGGTACATCATTTTTGGGGTCAACCCGCCGTGCCGTGCAATCCAGGCGCGCACAGCAGCTGGATAGGTCTGCATCAGGTCCTGTGTCCCGGATGCGCTGACGACACGTTTGCCGGAGCTATCGAACATCCATGCCGCATGGAAACCAAGCACCGCGTCAGGGGTGACGCAGATTCGGTCGCTCGGCACCAATCCGAGCACCATCGTGCAGGCGGAAACGCATGTGCCGGCAATGACGACGGACTCGCCGGAGTCGCGAACCTGCTGGAAGCGCGTCGTGTAGTCCCGCATCTTTCCGCCGATGTCGGCGCTGATAATTACGGTCGCGGAAGCCGATGTAACGCTTAGTGCCGTCGATACAACGACAGCAATCAGGCACGCTCGCATGTCCATTTCCCCGGCAGCATCGGATCAATCCTACGGCACGCATCGCAAATCGCGTGCCACCAGCCGAGGTGACCAGCTAAAGAGCTGATTTAAATAAGTTTTCTTGAAATGGGTGACGCGGCTTACCCTTGTGTAACGGGAAAGCAATTTCGCTGAAGCCTAAAAACGCGGCAGTCTCACGCCGCTTTGATGAAGATCAATGCAACAAGAGCTGTAACCTACCAGAGGCACTTTCGAGTAAAAGCGGGAGAAAAATCATGGCTACCAAATACATCCTTGCCGTCGCACTCATAACGCCATTCCTGACTGTGTCCGCCATGGCACAGCAATACCAAGGCGGCCCGAAATCGTCTGTTCCGCCCCCGACGCAGCAAATGAGCAGCGGAGGCGATATCTACGCGCAGGGAGTCGATATCTACGCGCCTAGAGTTAAAGCCAACAAGCCCCACGCCTATCGCGGTGGCCCGAAGACTGTCGTTCCGCATGGTCGTTGAGAGAACGTCGCTTCGGATTATTTGCGTCGATTTGATCGTGCGCCAATTCCTCTAAGCGGACAGCTGCGTCTCCGCACGCCTTCCACGTGTCACGATGAACAACATGATGGATTATATGTCGTTCGCAATGATGGGCGGGATGGCAATCGGCTGGGTTCTTCTCCTTGTTTTTCTGGTGCTCGGGATCGCTGCCCTGATCAAGTATCTTCGCACTTGACCGGTCGACCTTTCGGTATGGGTCAATCGCGTCGCTTTGATCGCGTGCCGTTCTCTTCCGGTCTGTCTCGGTGTGCGGACATCGTCAGATCGCCCTGGCATGTCTCACACGGGCAAGATACGGACTCCAGACGGCTTCAATGCATCTTCTTCCGAATCTTCCGGATGAACTCGCGCTGCTCCTCGATGTCCTCGCGGACCATCTCTCGAAGGTCCTTCAGCCCACTCGTGCTCCTCTTGGGCAGGAGGCTTCTTGGGTGGTTCCTTTTTCTCTCATGTCTGACCCCTTTGGAGCACCTGCTCAACCTCATGAGGTGGTGCTCCCATGCGGGCCAATAGGGGTCTCGGCGGTATTTGCTCGCGCAGCAAGAAAGCCGCCAGGAAATGATTACATGTTGATCTGCATTAAAAACGGGGGTCGGAATACGCTTAACGGCTGCCCCTCTCGCGCAAGCGATTACAGAAATCTTCCAGCACAGTCTGCAAGTTTTCGCAGTTTACGAGTAGCCGCTCCGCTTGTTCGCGCTCCGTTGTGCCGAAGGGATGACCATCGCGCATCTCCGTCATGCGCTTAACCCGATCACGTCCATCTGCGGCTCTTTTCTCCGCAAATTCGAGATGTTCCTGATCGTGCGCGAGCTTATCCAGTTCGGCGATCAATAGCCTGGTTATGGCCATTTGGCTGTTAAACGTCAGATCACTGCCGGTCAGGAGCCCGATGTAGTGATCTACGTTGGCTTTAGCGACGAACTGTTGCATCGGCCCCCTTAATCCCACTCCCCACGATGCCATTCTGCACCTGGACCGGACGTCTGGAAATATATTTCCTGCAGGAATTGTCACGTCGGCGTGACGAAAAGCTGTCGGGGTCGGCGACGCCCGCTATGGGTCAAAAGCGGCGGTCGGGCGTTAGCATGCGGCAGGTCCGATCTACCCTTCATAGCGGACCTACTTACGCCCGCGACGCCAACTGTCCGTGCGCCGATCCGACCCCCCAATAGAGTTCACGCAATAATCGGGACGCCGCATACGCCCCTCTCGCGAGCGCCAAATCCGCCGTACCGTTGAGCCGCGTGGTGGCAGGCACCACCCGTAAATTTCCCAAGCGTTGGCAACTGGGCGCGCTGGTTAAGTGGTCGGCAGGTTCTGAGCGCCGCGCCATGAAAGCACCGAAGCCAAAGCAATGGGCCGAGCAGGAAGTCCGACGTTTGGTCAGGCTCGCCCGGCAGGGCGTTGGCGTATCGAAGATAGCCACCGAGCTGGGCCGCCATGCCGGGTCGGTGAGGCGAATGGCGCGAACGATGGGAATACTGTTGAGGAAGTAGCCGTCGCTCGACGCGCGTAGGCGCTGATCCGTTGAGAGCAGGGCGGCGGCCCTACAGCCCGAAACTGCGACTAATCTCCCGCACAAGCCTGAACGCAGCGTCTGTATTTCGGCCGTAAAAGAGCGCCTGATCGATCTGCGAAAGAATGGTCAGCCCAAATAGCGCGATAGCAATGCCTCTAAACATGGTTGTGGACCGGGTTGAACGATGCAGCGCAAGTTCAAATCGGCCCCAGCCGCAGGTTGGGAGAAACAGCCGGGGCCGACATTCCCATTCCGTGTGCCGTAATCAGCGGTAATCGGCACGCTCACAGCAAGCCACGCTAATGCTAATGAATTGTCTCGAACGACCGAAATTCGGAAGAAAGCGCTTTGATGTCGCGGCGCCCGCGCTTCGCAGTGTAACACGCGGGCGGAGCCCCGACTAAACCGCCGGTGGGGAAGTCACGCCGAGCGCGAACGTGCACATCCACCTAAAATTTCGGTCGGCAAAGGTTTAACGTCTCACCGGTCAGATCACTTTGGCTTCTCTGCTCGAATGTGCAGAACGTAAAGCATGTTCTGAAACTCGTCGGTCACTTCCATCCGCCAGTCTCGGCCCGGCACCAGTTTCCCGTCAATGCCTTGGAGCATCTGCCCGGCCGTGACTGTGGCCTCCTTCCACGCTGCATGCTTGTCAGGAAGCTCCTCGCCCTCGCGGTCGATCTCGGTGCGCTCGTGCGTGATGTGAAAGAAGTATCTCGGCATGCGCGGTAATGCGCTACGGCGGATTCTGTTCCTATGGCGACTACTCAGGTGGCCGCAAACCGGGTGAGGTCAGCCACTGTCACGTGCGAACCCGTCTCGGCTTGGCAGTCGGGACTGACGGCCCAGTTTCTTGCCCCCCGCTCCGCTGGGGGCACATTTTAATGGCGCCAGGGGAGCTACCTGAGAGACGAAACCCTCAGTGCAGCTTCCGAGCTAGTTTCTTGATGACCTCGCGCAGGTCCTTTGTGTACTCCTCGACGATCCGCCGCGCTTCCTCTAACCGGGACGGCTTGGGCTTCTTGACCGGCTTTTGGGGGCAGGGCCTGCGCATGGGACGATGCTTCGGCCGAATTGAAGATCGCCATTGAGCCAAGTCAACGGTTCCGCAGATTAGGACACCTCTCAGATCGAGCAGGAAGTCAACCGGGGTCCAGAGCCACGTGTTGAGGTGGCTTCAGTCAGATTTCCTCCGTGCAGCAATCTCTTTGACCTTTGTCAACGTTCGCTCGAATTGCGATTTGAGATACTGCTCGTGCGCCAGGTCAGTCGGCTTCACCAGAAACGCGACTTTCACGAAGAAGCGGTTCAACAGCGAAGTAATCAAAAGATTGTCCGAGTATTTTGAACGGAGCGCCGTAAGCTGGCGACGCATCTCTACGAGATCAAGCGTTTCGTAGTCCGGCTGCTCTCTCAAGTGACGCTCGCGCGACTATCCAGTTCGAAGTCGCTGCACCGAGTATAATGGTGCGGCGACTTCGATGGGGTGTACCGGAAAGGGCAATATCCGGTGTGCGCAAACCTAGTCCTCTAGCGCGCGGCCGCAATCACGGTCTGGAATTAAGCTTGATGTTCGTGCTGCAAGTTAATTCTGGAACTGTGGCTGAGGCGAAGGAAGTGTCGAAAATGCGCTGCCCGGGCCGTTCAATGTTGAGCGCAGCGTGGGCACTCCCCATCTGCTGCCTTGCTGAGCTGCCGCGCGAATTCTTGTCTGAGGTCTTGCGTCTCCCAATTCGTGCCATCGCTCCTAACGATCCTCTTGGCGCGCTCGAAGGCGTGGCTTTCGGCTGCATCGTCGCCGACGCGGATGGTGACTTCAGAGTGGAAGGGGCAGACGGCGACGGCACGGGTTGTCTCCAGCGCGTAGTGCACAGTTGCGCTGAGATCGTCGGCATAATCTTCAACGGACATGTCGGGCCTCCCTGTCCGCATCTTGGGCGTTGCGATTGAGGTAAGGCAAGGCCCGGTGTGTCTAGGAGCCCGGGCCTCATAACCTCAGCAGCCTGACAACAGGTTGTTCGGCTACGCGTCCAGTCTGTCCGAGATGGGATGCTCTCACTCTGATGCTGCGCAAAGCTCCATCGGGCCAGCCTGACCCCTTGGGGCTGGAGGGGACAAGTGCGGGGCCAAGCGGTCCGACGGCTGGCGCCTGATGAGGTGCCATGCAATTGGAGGCTAGTCCCAGTCGGCGATAGCGCGCTCTGTTCACTTGTGAGCCGGAACAGGTATTTGTAATGTTCCCTCACTGGAACATCGAGGCCGCAAATGAAAGACATGCAGGCCCAACTGGAGAAGCTACAGCGAGATACCGCTGAGTGCGCCCTTATTCGCGACTTAGCGACTGACCCAAAAAAGCGCGAACTGTTTGCCAAACTGGCTGAACACCTTGCAGTGCTCGCATCCGCAGTGGAGCAGGCTATCGGTGAGAGCGCGGGCAGCGACATCGTTCCTGATCTGCCGCCCAGGCCGTAATAATGTGTGGCGCCGCTTGAGCGGGTTGCCCTAAGCTCCATCTCGCAATCAGGCATCGAATGCCTATTTTTCCCGCATGCGTTCATTTGAGTTTTGCCTGCCGAGCAAGGGCATTTCGGTCCCGGACGGCCCCGATTGGCTTCATGAAGTAAAGTACGACGGCTATCGCCTCCGTCTGGAGCGCGATGGCGACCGCGTGCGCCTGATCACGCGCGGCGGGTACAACTGGGCCACTCGCTATCCTTGGATCGTCGAGGCCGCTCGCAAGGTCCGCCAGAAGCAATTCGTGCTCGATGGCGAAGCGGTCGTGCTCGGCGTCGATGGAATCTCAGATTTTAATGCGCTTCACTCGCGCAAGTACGATCATGAGGTGCAGTTCTGCGCCTTTGATATTCTTGCTGAAGGTGGTGACGATCTCCGCATGCTCCCGTTGTCGATGCGGAAGACGAACTTGGAGCGCCTGCTGGCGCGGCATCCTGAAGGCGTTCTCGTTAATCCCTTTGAGCGTGGCGAGCTTGGACCTGACCTATTCCGCGCCGCGTGCGACATGGGTCTTGAAGGATTGGTATCGAAGCGTCGCGACCGGCCTTATAGGCGGGCCGGAGCAAGCATTGGGTAAAGGTAAAAAACCGCAGTCACCCCGCGATGGAACGGGAGCTGTGAGGTCGCGAACAAACAAGTTGGCAGCACCAGCATGTTGCACGCAAGCAACTCTTCTCTTGTTCCATGATTTGCGCCGTGGTTTCGGCTTCACACGATAAGCCTGACCTGCGTAGATAATCTGCGCGCAAATTGGCTGATCGGCGGGGAAGAAGCCGCGCGCATTTATCCGGCGCCTACAGAAAGACCGTCTGTAGATGGTCTTTCTGTAACGCCCGGCCGTTCGTATTTAGTCACGCAGGAGAATATTCGGGCTTTCCCGCGATCTCATATTATTTATGGGGCCGACTATGTTGGATGACGAATTCAATAGGCAACGTGCGAAAGTATTGCGTGAACTCGCAGAGCAAGCTGACCCTTTCATCAAAAAGCGGCTTTTAAATCTAGCGCAGCGCTACGAACCCAGTCAGCCCGCAAAGCAGAAAGGCCCCGACGATGTTGCACGTCGGGGCCTTTCAAGATCGTCAGGCACGGGTACCTCCGCCGGGCCTTCCGATCATTGATATCGCCGATTACACCATCCGATCTTGGTGCAGACTATGACAAGGCTGCTTCATCGGGGTGATCACATTCGGCCTGAAGGCTGATGGCCGCCAGTTCTGCGGCCAGCTCGCTGAACCGGACGAGCTGGCTGCTTCGCAGCGGGATCTTACGCCGTTTGTGACGTTGCCTCTTGTTCGCCGAGAATGACAATCATCGCGTCAACAGCCCGAACCGCCGCCGCCACGCAATGCGAACCTTCTTCTTTCGCTCGTAAGCCAGCTGGCGCACGGTCTCGGGTCCGAATGCGGTCGATCTCAGAGCGGCCCAATGGGGCAGCGCTGCCCCCATCTCCGCCGCCACCGAGTTCGGGATGCGAGACGGATCGCGGCCAATCCAGCCATCGAGCCGGTTCATGATCTTGTACGGCTCGCCGCCGGGGGGCGCAAATTTCATGAGGTCACCTCCCGCTCGTGAGTGGGCTCCAACGTGCTCATCGCGCGATGAGGCCCTTGAGGGACTGCTTCACGGGAGAATATTTGAAGTGTGGCTCCTTCGGCGGCTGAGCAGGCGCAGGCACCTGGGCCGATCCGTCGTCGGGACGCGGCAGCTCGGCCGATGCCGTACCAGCAACCACGGCATCGGCATGCGCACGCAACAGTTTGCTGACCAGTTCCAACGCCGCAGGGACCTCCGCGCGACAGATCGCCATGAACTTGTCGAGCCCGAGCGCGTCGAACACCAGCGGGACCGCACGAGCCGTGTGCTCGGAGAGGCGCGCGGCGATGCTATTGAATTCCGCGCCGACCTGGGTCAGCTCGCGAACGAGCAGTTCGATCTCGGCGGCGGTCTCAGCACGCACCTTGCGGTCCGCGATCTCGGCCTTAGTACGCTCAAGGGCCTCCAGCTGCTGATCGACTTCGGTGAGGGCAGCCTTCAAGGTGGCGCTACGGTCCTGTGCCGCACGCAATGCCGCTTCCGCGCGGTCAAGCTCGGCGTCATCGCCGTCGATGGGCGGCGGAGACATCGCCCGCTACGTTGCCCGACACGGCTCCGCTCGCGTCTCGAAGTTCGTGCTGCTGAGCTGCGTCACGCCATTGTTCGTCAAGACCGCGGATCACGACGGCGTCGACAAATCGGTACCCGACCGCAATAGGTGCGCTGATGCCGTACTGTTCACGGGCCTGCTGAATGAAGTCGCCGAGCTCGAGCGCACGATCCCGTACGTCCTCCTCGTCGAAGACGCCCTCCGCCAGGCGGCGCAAAAACCGCGGCATTCCGTTCTCCAGAACGCGACCGCGGGGCGAGAGGAGAGGGGAGCCAGGCGAGATCATGGCGCCGAGCCGCAGAAGATCGTTCTCGTCGCCTCCCGTGCCGTGAAGGATCCGAAGCTCCGATCGCACGGTAACTGACCGTGCGATCCAGCGGACTTAGCTTCCCATAGCCTCCCCAGATCTCTCCGGGGGCGAACGCCGGCGCTTCAAAGTCGAACAGGGATAGAAGAGCAGGGTTCGGGTCAACACCTACTCGGGCCACGCGGTCGCTCGCCGCGAGATACCGCACGATTGCCATCGCGGCGTGGGCATCGCACGCGACGGACCGGCTCGGCTCCAAGCACTGGCTGCGCGATGACCGCCCGCTTCGCGCGGTGCCAGAGTTCAGTAACGGGCCGGTCTGACGTCAGTGTCAAACTTCAGTCTCGGCTTCCAACGCCACCAGGACAGCTCTCGGGGCCGCCCAAACGGAAAGGGGCAATGTTGCCAAAGGAAGCCCGTGCCAAAATCAAAATGCGCCAGTGCCAAAGTTAAACGCGTACGACAGCCACACGCCGCTTGAGATGAAAACGGAGGGTCCTTCGCATAAGGTTCATTACGCGAAATTGGATGTCCAGCGACGTGTCTGCTCGTGTTTGACAGACGTCCCGACATTGAGAACAGGCCACGAACCGGGTTTGCCAACTCGCTATCAAAAATTGTCAACCGTCGGGGTCGCCGAACGTTTCGGGTATAATCTAAGACGTTGATAAGACTTCTGTTATTTGGTGAGCGCGCTGGGGCTCGAACCCAGGACCCCGTGATTAAAAGTCACGTGCTCTACCGGCTGAGCTACGCGCTCCCATGGCCGCGGATGGCTTTCAAGATCGATCGCCATCGTCTTCGGACATTCGAGAAGCATGTCTTGCCGCTGCGCTGAAGCTCGCGTCGCGGGGAAAAACCGGCTGTTTCCGGATCATGCTTTCGGCCCGCGCTGTGTAGGGTGAGTGGCTGCTGAGGTCAATAGCGCGGGTGGCTGCCGCAACTCTTGGCAGGAGCGGGGATTTGCTCGCGGTGTCCGCAGCTTAAGCCGGAATTTTCAACCCGATTGGCGGCCCGCTATCCACTCCGAACGCTGCCTGTGGCTTGGCGGCGCGGAGGTTGCGCCCGCGCCGAGAAGCCATCCGGCCGTCAGTTCGCCTCGCGCCTGACCTCGTTCGGCACGGCTTGCGGCGTGCCGGCGGGGGTCGGCAGCGCGACCGGGCGCAGGCCAATCAGCTCGGCGGTGCGGATCGCGCTGTCGCGCCAGAACTGGAACGAGTTGATGCGGCTGAGCTCGAGGATCGCGATGGCGACCGCGGCCAGGAACGGCAGGCTTTGCAGCACCAGCACGCCGGCGAAGATGTAGATCTCGGTGATCTGCCGGAAACTGTTGGAGGCGATCAGCACGCCGGCGCCGATCAGGAGCAGGGCGCCGATCACGGCCTCCCAGAACGCCTGGAACTCGATCGACATCCTGGACAGGCCGCCCTTGGAGGTGCGCGCGAAGGCGATGTGCTCGGTGATCAGTCCCTGCGCGACCGCGCGCGACACCGTCCACTGCACGCTCATCGCGGCGATCATCGCGCCCAGCATCTGGCCGGGTTTGATCGCGACGCGCGCCCGGTACATCGATAGGAAATGCGCCAGCGAGACGACGAAGGCGCCGATGATCGGCAGCGTCAGGATCTTGTCGGGGATGGCGATGTCGGCAAAGGCAACGATCGGCACCCAGACGAGGTTGAGCAGCGCCACGACCACGCCGAGGCTTTCGGCTCCCAGCCAGTTCAGCCAGCCGAGGCCGTATTCGCGCTTCTGGTCCGGCGTCAGCCGGCTCCGGCCGGGCAGGAAGTGCCGCCAGTGCTTCTTCACGATCTGGAGGCCGCCATAGGCCCAGCGGTGACGCTGCTTCTTGAAGGCCTCGTAGGTGTCGGGCAAGAGGCCCTGGCCGTAGCGGTGGTTGGTGTAATGCGTGACCCAACCGAGCTCCTGGATCGCAAGGCCGAGATCGCTATCCTCGCAGATCGTGTCGCTCGACCAGCCGCCGGCCATGTCCATCGCGGCGCGGCGGATCAGGCACATCGTGCCGTGCACGATGATGGCGTTGGCCTCGTTGCGCTGGACCATGCCGATGTCGAAGAAGCCGGCATATTCGCCGTTCATGATGTAGTGCATGATCGACAGGTCGCCGTCGCGATGTTCCTGCGGAGCCTGCACCAGGCCGACGCGCGGGTCGGCGAAAGCCGGCACGAGGTCCTTCAGCCAGTCGGGATCGACGACATAGTCGGCATCGAGGATGCCGATGATCTCGGCATCGACGGCGGTGCGGTCCATCGCGATGCGCAGCGCGCCGGCCTTGAAGCCCTGCACCTTCTCGGCGTTGATGAACTTGAAGCGTTCGCCGAGCGCGCGGCAGTGGTCCTGGATCGGCTGCCAGAAGGCGGGATCCGGCGTGTTGTTGATGATGACCACGCATTCGTAGTTCGGGTAGTTCAGCCGCGACAGCGCATCGAGCGTCTGCTTGAGCATCTCGACCGGCTCGAAGTAGGCCGGGATGTGGATCGAGACCTTCGGGTAGTAATTTTCGGGAACGTTCTCGACCGGCTTGCTCTTGGCGAGCAGCCGCTGCGGCGGCCGGCCGAAGGCGACGGCCGCGATCTCGTCGATGCGCGCCATCGCGATCAGCACCAGCGGAACAAGCAGGATCATGCCGAGCGTCAGCGCGAAGGCCGAGCCGAAGATGAAATAGTGCCCGTTCCAGAACGCGAACACGGTGGCGGCCCAGGCGCCGACGCCGTTGGCGGTCGCCGACAGCAGGAACGCCTGCCTGGCGGTCGGCTGCTGCAGCCGCAGGATCGGAAGCGACAAGAGGACGCCGACCAGCAGCGCGATCGTCATCAGCTTCCAGTAATCAGGGTTCTCCACCGGGCCGGTCCAGGCGAATTTCGGCTCGCGGCTGGCGTTGAGGATGCCCCAGTACGGACCGACGCCGCCTTCGAAGAACTTCCAGGGCTGATCGATCGCTTCGACGATGTTGTATTCCATGCCGATGGCTTCGGCGCGGCTGACGAAGTTGCGCAAGGTCAGCGCCTGCTGGAACGGACCGGGGTCGGCGTTGCGCAAGTTGTAGCCCTGGCTCGGCCAGCCGAACTCGGCGATCACGATGCGTTTGCCGGGGAACAGGTTCCGCAACAGGTTGTAGCGGTCGACGGCCTGGTCGACCGCCTGGTCCGAGCGGAAGTTTTCCCAATAGGGCAGCACGTGCGCGGCGATGAAATCGACGTTGGAGGCAAGGTCCGGATTGTCGCGCCAGATGTTCCAGATCTCGCCGGTCGTGACCGGCACGCGGACCGAGCCCTTGACCTTCTTGATCATGTCGATGAGGTCTTCGACCTTCTGCTCGCCGCGGTAGATCACCTCGTTGCCGACAACGACGCCGACGACGTTGCTGTTCTTGCGGGCAAGCTCGATGGCGGCCTTGATCTCGCGCTCGTTGCGATCCTTGTCCTTGTCGATCCAGGCGCCGACGGTGACCTTGAGACCGAACTCGGCCGCGATCGCCGGCACCAGCTCCACGCCGCCGGTGGACGAATAGAGGCGGATCGCGCGCGTCATCGTCGACAGCGTCTTCAGGTCGGCGCGGATTTTCTCGACGGTCGGGATGTTGTCGATGTCGGGATGGGCCGAGCCTTCGAACGGCGCGTAGGAGACGCTGGGGAGCAGACTCCTGAAGTCGGGCGCGGGTTCCTTGTCGCGCAAGACTCCCCACAGCCCAGCGTGAAGTGCGGACACAAGCAACAGAACGGCGGCGACAACGCGCATCGCGGCTAAACCAAAAGGGGCTGGGGTGGCAGGGAAGCGGATCTGACCCCGAGATCCGACCGAGTCCGCGGCAAATGGAGCATATCTCTGCCGCGCGGTTTCACAACTGTCATGGCCTCATGTCCTTATGAGGGCATGTCCTTTTTCGAAGAACGCGTCGCAGTGCCAATCGTTTCTATGGCCGGTCGTTCATGAACGGAGGCTGAAGCGACCCGCTGCTATTTCTGGGGCGCCGGTGTCGGGCTTGCCGCAGGCGCGGGGCTCGCGGCGGGCTGCGGGGCCTGCGCGTTGCCTGATGTCGGCGCTGCCGGCTGGGATGCCGCGGCCGCCGCCTGCTGCGGCTGGGAGGCCGGATTGATCCAGCAGGCGTGCACACGGCTGTCCAGGGTCTCGGCGACCTTGGGATCGATCTGGCCGCCGAAGCGGGTCAGGCAGCGGAAGGCGGCCTGGATGTGGCCGCCGGGGCAGCCGAAGCGGTCGTAGAGGTCGAGATGGCGGAACGCGGTATCGAGGTCATCCCGCCACATTAGCCGCACCACGCGCCGGCCGAGCCAGACGCACTCGGGGTTGCCGGCCGGGCCGTTGATGACCTGGGCGGCTTCGGCGAACTCGTCGGTGCGGCGCTGGTTCTGGGCGGCATCCTTGGCGGCGGCGTCGGCGGGCTGGGCGGCGGCTTTGCCCTGATCGGGGGCGGGCGTGCCGCTCTGGGCGGAGGCGCCAGCGAGACCAGCCAAGGCCAGAAGAGAGGAGACGGCCAAGGTGGCGGCGAACTGCCGCAGGACCGCATTTCGTGACTGACGCACCCGTTGCCGCATGAATTCCCCAACTTCTCCGCTGACCGCCCGCGTCAGGATCCCGCGGACGCGTCGGTGATGGCGTCCAAATGGGTCTCCAATGCGGCGGAAAATTCCCGGCCAGTTGCATGACCTGTATTTCGAATTTTGTCCAGCAAAGTCACGATCCTAGGCCTCTGTCGAACGGCCGCAGGTAAATTCCTTGGGGGAGGGAGGGATCCGCTCCGAACCACCCCCTTGGCAGATGGCGCGCGAGCAGGTAATCGACGGCGCTTCGCGGAGGACGGAACCGATTTCACTTCGTACGCCACTGGCGCTTCTGCTCGTTTCACTGGGTGCGATTGCTGCCGTGTGGTGGTGGCTGGCCACGCCAATCACGCTCGCGCGCGCCCCGATCGACCCCGCCGACAAGGTTCAGTGCGTCTCCTACGCGCCGTTCCGCGGCGAGCAGTCGCCGCTGAACGCATGGACCCATATCGAGGCCGACCAGATCGAGCAGGACCTGCGCCAGCTCAAGGAGATCACCGACTGCGTCCGCACCTATTCGATGGAGAACGGGCTCGACCAGGTTCCGGCGATCGCCGCCAAGGTCGGCGGGCTCAAGGTGCTCCAGGGGATCTGGCTCTCCAGCAACCGCGCCAAGAATTTTGAGCAGGTCGCGCTCGCCGTTCGCCTCACGAAGGAATACCCCGACATCATCACCTCGGTCATCGTTGGCAACGAGGTGCTGCTGCGCGGCGAGATGACGACGGCCGACCTCGTCTCCTTCATCCGCGCGGTGAAGGTGCAGGTTCGCGTGCCCGTCACCTATGCCGATGTCTGGGAGTTCTGGCTGAGGAATCGCGAAGTCTACGAGGCCGTCGACTTCGTGACGATCCACATCCTGCCCTATTGGGAAGACGTTCCGGTGCGCGCGAAATTCGCGGCTGCCCATGTCGAACAGATCCGCGAGCGCATGGCGGTGGCGTTTCCGGGCAAGGAAATCCTGATCGGCGAAACCGGCTGGCCGAGCGAAGGGCGCATGCGCGAGGGCGCGCTGCCGTCGCGCACCAACCAGGCGCGCGTGGTCTCTGAAATCCTGAGCCTTGCGAAGGCGCAGAAGTTCCGCGTCAACCTGATCGAGTCCTACGACCAGCCGTGGAAGCGCAAGCTGGAAGGTACCGCGGGCGGCTATTGGGGTCTCTATGACTCCGTGCGCCGGAACCTGAAATATCCGCCGGGCGAGCCGATCAGCAATTTCCCGTACTGGAAATGGTACATGGGCGCGGGTATGGGCCTTTGCGCGCTGGTGTTCGCGGTCGCTATCATCACGCTGCGCCGGCGGCCCTGGACGCCGCGCTTCTCGACCTGGCTCGGCGTCGCCATCTCGGCGACCACGGCAGGCGTCCTGCTCGGGGTCGGCGCCGACAAGGTGTACTATGAGAGCTACGGCTGGGGCGGCTGGCTGCACTGGGGTGCGCTGCTCGCCGCCGGCATCCTGTCGCCGATCTTCTGCGCGCAGGCGCTGGTGATCGGCCGCAGCCTGCCGACCTTCCTTGATCTGCTCGGCCCGAGCGAGGGGCGGAAATGGTCAAAGCTCACCGCCGTGCTCGGCCTCACGCTGGCGGTGACGGCGGTGATCGCGGCACAGACCGCGCTCGCCTTCGTGTTCGACCCGCGCTACCACGACTTCCCCTACGCCGCGCTGACGATGGCGGTGGTGCCGTTCGCGATCCTGATGCTGAACCGGCCGCAGATCGGCGTGCGTCCGATCGCGGAAGCGGTGTTCGCAGGCGTGCTCGCGCTGTCGGCCGCCTATGTGCTCTTCAACGAAGGCCGCGACAACTGGCAGTCGCTGTGGACCTGCGCGATGTATCTCTTGTTCGCGCTCACGCTGTGGCGGGCGCGGGCCGAGCAAAGCCAAGAATGAGCAGGCCGATCGCGAGGCCCGACAGCACGACATTGTAGAGCACGATGCCGAGGCCGGCGGCGACAACGCCGACGGTGAGCAGCACGATCGACGGCCGCATCAGGTTCAGCGTCGCCACCACCAGCGCGACGATGCCGAACACCGAATTCTTGAACAGTACGGTCGAGACCGAACGAGCCTTGCACATTAGGGTCTGCAAGCCGGCGTCGCAGGCAAGTCCGACGTTCGAGTTCTCGATGCCGAGATAGCGCAGATAGATCGCATAACCGACGGCTACGAAGCCGACAACGATCAGGAACTGCACCTGGTAGGGCGTGAGGCGGAAGGGCTTTTTTGTCATGCGCGCAATATGGTCGGGATGACGGGAGGGGGCAACAGGGGCGACCAACTTTTCTGTCCGTCGCTCGCAAGCCGTTACTGGTTAGCCAGCCGATCCAATCGGCACGACCATTCCCTACCGCCTGAAGAACGACGACAACGTCGATCCCGCCGAGGCCGTCTCCGGCTTGGCCGGTGCTGCCGGCTGCGCCGCAGGTGCAGGCGCGGGCTCCTCGCGCTTCGACGAGCGCTTTGAGGAATAGCTGCGGCGGCGCTTGTCCGGCTTGGCTGTGGGGGCGGGCGCAGGTGCGGTCTCGGCTTGCGGCGCCGCATCCGGATTCTTCTCGGCGTTCTTTTCCTGAATCCGGTCCTGAGACTTTTCTTGTCCCTTCTCCGAACCGCCGCGCATCGATAGCCGCTGGCCGTCGAACACGGTGGTCTCGCAGTGACGGTCGTTCTCGGCGAGACCCGCGCAGAGCTTTGCTGCGGCGGCCGCGTTGATCAGCGGGCCGGCGCCCAGTCGCAGCTGCATGCCGAGGCCGGTGGTGCCTTCCTTGATCATGATGATCGGCCGCAGCGTGGCAACTTCCGGATTCGATTTGGTCACGCCGCGCCAGAGCGCGCGCAGGCCATCGATCGAGTTGGCGCCGCCGAGATCGATCGCAAAGCGCGTTTGCTGAACCGCGATCGCGGGAGCCTCGCTTTCGGTTGCCTCCGGCGGCTTGGCTGATGCGGCTGCGATTTCGGTCGGGGCGGGTGTCGGCTCGGGCTTCTTCTCGGCGGTCTTCTCGGTTGTCTTTTCAGTCGTCTCGGGCTGAGTCAATTTCGACGCGGCGGGATCAGGCGGTGCCATGATCGACTTGGAGGGCACCAGCGGAAGCATCGGCAGCGCCGATGTCGTCGCCGGCGACTGCTGCACGAGGGAGGCCGCGGCCGCGCTCTGCGGCGGCTGGCTCGACGGCTCCTTCGCAGTCTCCTTCACTGTGTCTTTGGTCGGCTCCTTCGCCTGCTCCTTTGCGGCTGCCGCGCGCGGCTTGTCGCTGGATGGAGATGGCATCGAGGCGACCGGCGCGACGCTGGGCGCCGCAGGCTGCGCGTCGGGCGCCGGCGTGTCCTGCGGCTTCGCGGTCTGCCTGGCGATGGCGCCGGTGACGGAATCGAGCCCCTGCTCGAGCACGGTGACGCGCGAATAGAGCCGGTCGCGATCAGCGTTCAGTGTCTCGACGGCGGCGGCGAGGCGGCGCGCCTCGTTCTGGCTTTCCCTGGTCAGTAGCTGGAGCCGGTCGGCCTGGCGCACGAGATCGGCGGACGCCACCTGGTCGCGCCGCCAGCCGAGCTGGGCCTGGTTGGCCATCACCGCGATGACGACGGCGCCGACGGCCGCAACGCCCCAGGAGCCCAGCCGCCACATCATGCGGCGGTCGAACGCGCTTTCCTCGGCCAGAAGTCCGGAGAACAGCCCGCCAGTCTCCTTGGTGCCGAAGGCATCCGCCAGTGGGTCGGAATCCTTTGCCATGAACGTTAAGTGCCCAGCCCCGTTCAGCTTCCCCGAATCAATCAGGGAACATTAACAGGAAAAGCGTGTCGCACTTGAATTCCGGGCGTTTGCGGGGGTAGCAAGGCGGGCAGCATGAGGGCGGCCTGCCGCCTGCCGCGCCAGTTGATTCGGCCGTATCTGACAGGATCTCGATGACCGCCCGCTCCAGCCTCACGATCGTGCTTGCCGCCGGCGAAGGCACGCGCATGCGCTCACACCTGCCGAAAGTGCTGCATCCCGTCGCTCACCAGACGCTGCTCGCCCATGTGCTCACCGCCGCTCCCAATGGAACCGGCACCTCGCTCGCCGTCGTGATCGGCCCGGATCATCAGGCGGTTGCCGATGAGGCGAGGCGCATCCGCCCCGATGCGCTCACTTTCGTGCAAGCCGAACGGCTCGGCACCGCGCATGCGGTGCTGGCAGCGCGCGAGGCGATCGCGCGCGGCGTGGACGACCTCTTGATCGCCTTCGGTGACACGCCGCTGATTTCGGCCGCGACCTTTGCGCGTCTGCGCGCGCCGCTGGCGAACGGCGCCGCGCTCGCCGCGCTCGGCTTCCGCGCCGCGGACCCCGCCGGCTATGGCCGCTTCATCGTCGAGGGCGACCGCCTGGTCGCGATCCGCGAGCAGGCCGATGCCAGCGCGGACGAGCGCAAGATCGATCTGTGCAACGCCGGCGTGATGGCGATCGACGGGCGCCGCGCGCTCGCGATCCTGGATAAAATCGGCAATGCGAATTCCAAGGGCGAATATTATCTGACGGATGCGGTCGAGATCGTCCGCGAACAGGGATGGGAGTCCGTGGTGATCGAGACCAGCGAGGACGAGGTGCGCGGCATCAACACCAAGGCGCAGCTCGCGGAAGCCGAAAGCGTGATGCAGGCGCGCTTGCGCAAGGCGGCGATGGAGGCCGGCGTGACGCTGATTGCGCCCGAGACCGTTTATCTGTCCGCCGACACCGTGTTCGGCAAGGACGTCACCATCGAGCCGTTCGTGGTGATCGGCCCGGGCGTCTCGATCGCCGACGGCACGGTGATCCACTCCTTCTCGCACATCGTCGAGACCACGCTCGGCAGGAACGTCTCGATCGGACCCTATGCGCGGCTCAGGCCCGGCACCTCGCTCGGCGACGGTGCGCGGATCGGCAATTTCGTGGAGACCAAGGCGGCGACGCTGGAGGCCGGCGTCAAGGTCAACCATCTCTCATACATTGGGGACGCCACCGTCGGCGCCAATTCCAACATCGGCGCCGGCACCATCACCTGCAACTACGACGGCTTCAAGAAGCACAAGACCATCATTGGGCAAGGCGCCTTCGTCGGCACCAACTCCTCGCTGGTGGCGCCGGTGAAGATCGGCAACGGCGCCTATATCGGCTCCGGCTCGGTGATCACGCGCGACGTGCCCGACGACGCGATGGCGCTCGAGCGCAACCAGCAGACCATCAGGGAAGGTGGCGCGGCGCGCTATCGCGAGATGAAGACGCGCGGCAAGAAGCAGGAGAAGTGAGCGCTATTCGTCGTCGGCGAATTCGGAGAAGATCGCGCGGGTCAGGCGCCAGCCGCGCGGCTTGGCGCGCTTGGCCGGCTCGCCCTGCGGGTGCTTGGTGAAGACGGGCTTGCTTTCCTTGCCGCGCTGGGGCGGCGGCCAATGGGCGAGGTGCGTGCCCGTGGTCTCGCTGGCACGCAGATACAACGACGACAGACCTTTGCGGTCGGATGAGCCTTTCATGGCCTTGTTCTCCTGACCGGAATCGTTGGTCAAACTTGTTGACAACAAGTTAACGCGCGGGGTTAAAGGCCGGCCACATCGACGCAGGCCGGGCAATGGCGCCGTCGAATGCTGTCTCAATCAGCAATAATTATTGAGTATCTGGTACCTTAGGAAC
Organism: Bradyrhizobium sp. USDA 3311; assembly: GCF_054062495.1. Taxonomy (NCBI): domain Bacteria; kingdom Pseudomonadati; phylum Pseudomonadota; class Alphaproteobacteria; order Hyphomicrobiales; family Nitrobacteraceae; genus Bradyrhizobium; species Bradyrhizobium sp. USDA 3311. Next base: position 5,969,749 of record NZ_JBSSFI010000001.1, read on the forward strand.
TTCGCTAAAAACTGAGCGCGTCGTTTTGGCGATTTTTCGACGATTTGGGGGATATTGATCCGCATGTGCGGGATTGTCGGCATTCTCGGGCGCGAACCGGTTGCAGAGCAATTGGTGGATTCGCTCAAACGTCTTGAATATCGCGGCTACGATTCCGCGGGCGTCGCCACGCTCGAAGGCAGGCATCTCGAGCGCCGCCGCGCCGAGGGCAAGCTGAAGAATCTGGAGAAGCGGCTGGAAGCCGAGCCGCTGAAGGGCACGACCGGCATCGGTCACACCCGCTGGGCCACCCACGGCAAACCGACCGTCAACAACGCCCATCCGCATGCGACCGAGCGCGTCGCCGTGGTCCACAACGGCATCATCGAGAATTTCCGCGAGCTGCGCGAGGAGCTCGAGAAGAACGGCACGGTGTTTCACACCGAGACCGACACCGAGATCGTGCTGCATCTCGTCGACGACCTGCTCACGCGCGGCAACAAGCCGGTCGAGGCGGTGAAGCTGGCGCTGGCGCGGCTGCGCGGCGCGTTTGCGCTCGGCTTCATCTTCGCCGGCGACAACGATCTGATGATCGGCGCCCGCAACGGCCCGCCGCTCGCGATCGGCTATGGCGACGGCGAGATGTATCTCGGCTCCGACGCCATCGCGCTCGGCCCGTTCACCGACACGATCAGCTATCTCGAGGACGGCGACTGGGTGGTGCTGACCCGCAAGAGCGCCACGATTTTCGACAAGGACGGCCACGCGGTCCAGCGCGAGAAGATCAAGCACGCCGCCTCGACCTCGCTGGTGGACAAGGCCAATTACCGCCACTTCATGGCCAAGGAGATCCACGAGCAGCCGGAAGTGGTCGGCCATACGCTGGCGCGCTACGTCGACATGGCGACCGAGCGCGTCTCGCTGCCGGTCAAGCTGCCGTTCGACTTCAAGAACATCCAGCGCATCAACATCACCGCCTGCGGCACCGCGAGCTATGCCGGCTTCGTCGCCAAATACTGGTTCGAGCGCTTCGCGCGCCTGCCGGTCGAGGTCGACGTCGCCTCCGAATTCCGCTACCGCGAGGCGCCCTTGCGCAAGGGCGATCTCGCCATCTTCATCTCGCAATCGGGCGAGACCGCCGATACGCTGGCCGCACTGCGCTATGCCAAGGCCGAGGGCGTGCACACGGTGGCCGTCGTCAACGTGCCGACCTCCACGATTGCGCGCGAGAGCGAGACGGTGCTGCCGACGCTGGCCGGACCCGAGATCGGGGTCGCCTCGACCAAGGCCTTCACCTGCCAGCTCATGGTGCTCGCGAACCTTGCGATCGCGGCCGGCAAGGCTAGAGGCGAATTGTCCGACGAGGACGAGACCAAGCTCGTCCACGGCCTCGTCGAGATCCCGCGCCTGATGTCGGATGCGCTCACCACGGAGCTTCAGATCGAGAAGCTGGCGCGCGAGATCGCGAAATCGCGCGACGTGCTCTATCTCGGCCGCGGCACCAGCTTCCCGCTCGCGCTCGAAGGCGCGCTGAAGCTGAAGGAGATCTCCTACATCCATGCCGAGGGCTACGCCGCCGGCGAGCTGAAGCACGGCCCGATCGCGCTGATCGACGAGACCATGCCGGTCGTCGTCATCGCGCCCTACGACCGGGTGTTCGAGAAGACGGTGTCGAACATGCAGGAGGTCGCCGCCCGCGGCGGCAAGATCATCCTGATGACCGACGCGAAGGGCGCGGAGGAGGCGACCGTCGAGTCGCTCGTCACCATCGTCATGCCCGACATGGCGGCGGCGTTCACGCCGATGGTCTATGCCGTCCCGGTGCAGCTGCTCGCCTATCATACGGCCGTCATCATGGGCACCGACGTCGACCAGCCGCGCAATCTCGCGAAATCGGTGACCGTGGAATAGGCAGAAGGGATCAGGCTGCGCTCTTCCAAAACCTGCTAGAAGACCCTAGCTTGAGTGCAGCGACTGACCTGGAACCCGAATGACCACCCGCGACGACGCGCCTGCGCCGCTTGATCCCATCCCGGAACCGCATACCGGCCTGATGGGCCGCATCCGCAACTACTTCCTGACCGGCCTCGTGGTGACGGGGCCGATCGCAATCACTCTCTATCTGGTCTGGTGGTTCGTCACCTGGGTCGACGGCGTGGTGCGGCCGTTCGTGCCGCTGGCCTATCGTCCGGAAACCTATCTGCCGTATGTCGTCCCCGGCTGGGGACTGATTGTCGCATTCTTCACGCTGACGCTGGTCGGCTTCCTCGCGGCCAACCTGATCGGCCGGACGCTGGTCGATGTCGGCGAGACCTTCCTCGGCCGCATCCCGGCGGTGCGCGCCATCTACCGCGGTCTGAAGCAGGTGTTCGAGACGCTGTTCTCGGGCAAGGGCTCGAGCTTCCGCAAAGTCGGCCTGGTCGAGTTTCCGTCGCCGGGCATGTGGTCGATCGTGCTGATCTCGCAGTCGCCGAATGAAGAGGTCGCGCGCAGCCTGCCCGGGCAGGAGGAGCACGTCTCGGTGTTCCTGCCGTGCTCGCCGAACCCGACCACGGGCTTCTTCTTCTACGTGCCCAAGAGCAAGATCGTCGAGGTCGACATGAGCACCGAGGATGCCGCGACCCTGATCATGTCGGCCGGCGTGGTGCAGCCGGGCGCGGCACCCGACCCGAAGAAGGCCGCGGCGCTCGCGGGCATGGCGAATGCCGCGCGCATCGCCAATGCGTCGGCACTCCAGCCCCAGCCTGCGAAGGTGGAGTAGGGCCATTCCCCTGCGGGATGGCCGCGATCACGCCAGGCCTCGCGTCGTCTGCTAGTCTTCCGGTTGAATCGGGCGCATCGCTCGGTGTTCGACCTGGAGTGCACGATGTCCAAGACGACGTCAAAAACCATTGCGATCCTCGCGCCCGGTGCCATGGGCAGCGCCGTGGCCCGCCGCCTCAGCGAAAACGGAGCGCGCGTGCTGACGTCGTTGAAGGGGCGAAGCGAAGCGACGCAAAAACGTGCGGCGGATGCCGGCATGATCGGCGCGGACGACGAGGCGATCGCCGAGGCCGACATCATCCTCTCGATCGTGCCGCCGGGCGAGGCTGTTGCACTCGCCGAGCGCCTCGCCGCGCTGATCGTCCGGCGCGCGAAGAAGCCGGTCGTTGTCGATTGCAACGCCGTCAATGTCGACACCGTGCTCAGGATCGAGGAGATCATCGGCTCGGCGCAGGCGCCGTTCGTCGATGCCGGCATCATCGGCTTCCCGCCGCAGCCCGGCGGCAAGAGCCCGGCCTTCTACATGTCCGGCGAGCACGCCGGCGAGGTGGCTGTTCTGAAGGACCTCGGCCTCGACGTGAGGATCGTCGAAGGCCCGGTCGGCGCTGCTTCCGCGCTCAAGATGTCCTACGCCGGCATCGTCAAGGGCCTGGCCGGCATCGGCTCGGCCATGGTGATCGCGGCAACGAAAGCGGGCGCCGCGGATGCGCTGCGCGACGAGCTCGCGCTGAGCCAGCCCGCGGTCCTGGCCCGGCTCGAAGTCGCGCTGCCGGACATGATCCCGAAGGCCTATCGCTGGGTCGCGGAGATGCGGGAGATTTCCGGCTTCCTCGGCGCCGATCATCCGGCCAGCCAGATCTACGAGGGCTTTGCGCGCTGGTTCGAGCACCTCGCCGAGGACGCGAAAGGCGAGGCGGTGGATGCCGGGCTGATGAAGGCGTTCGCCGCGAGCATCGCGCAGAAGAAGGCCTAGTCGTCCGGTCTCACGTCGTTGACTTGCCGTCCATTGGCGCGGAATCCAAAAATTCCTGGACGTCCCGGTCGCGTTTCAGGCGCACGACCGGGACGTCAGCGCATGGCGGGAAGGTTGCATGAAGTCGGCCGCGGCGAAAGGGCAAGTCTTCTGAAACGGCTCTATCCACGTCGTCATTGCGAGGCTCATCTGTTATTGTCTCTGCGGAAGCAGTTCTTCTGCAACGGGAGTTCGAATGAGCGTGCTGGTGATCGGCGCAGGAGCGCTCGGAGGTTATTACGGAGCTTGCCTGGCCCGGGCCGGCGGCGACGTGACCTTTCTGGTGCGGCCCGCGCGGGCCGAGCAGTTGCGGCGGGATGGATTGCAGGTCGTGAGCCCGCACGGCGACTTTGCCGTGCAGCCGAAGATCATCCTGGCAGGCGATCTCAAGGAGCTGTTCGACGTCGTGCTCGTCGGAGTGAAATCCTACTCGCTCGACGATGCGATGGCCCAGTTTGCGCCGGCAGTTGGCGCCAACACGATGATTTTGCCGATACTCAACGGGTTGAAACATATCGACGCTCTGACCGCGCGGTTCGGCGCGGCGCGCGTCCTCGGCGGGCTCGCGAACGTCAGTGCCGGCCTCGATGCGGATGGTCGTGTCGTTCAGTTCATGGCCAATCAGACGATTGTGTTTGGTGAGATCAAGGGTTCGTTGAGCGAGCGTGCGCTCGCGTTGGAGGCACTGCTCCAGGTCCCCGGTATCGACGTGCGCGCCAGCGAAGCGATCATGCAGGACATGTGGGAGAAATTCGTCCAGCTCAGCACGCTGGCCGGCATCACCTGCCTGATGCGCGCAAGCATCGGAGACATCCTGGCCGTGCCGAACGGCGAACAGTCTATCTTTCGGTTATTCGCGGAATGCTGCACCGTTGCGACGGCTTCGGGGTTCGAGCCGCGCGCCCCGTTCATCGAGTTTGACCGAAAACTCTTCACGACCCTGGACTCGCCGCTCAAGGCCTCGATGCTGCGCGATATCGAGCGCGGCTCGATCACCGAGGCGGAGCACATCCTCGGCGATATGGCCAATCGTGCCCGTGCGCTGGGCATCGACACACCGCTGCTGGATCTCGCCCGCGCGCATGTGGCGGCCTACGAAGTGGGGCGCCGAAGAGCAGCAGGCTAGCCCGCCCCGATCAGCGGGATCGCCTCATCGCGCTCATAGAGGTAGAGCAGGCACCTGAGCGCTTCGCCGCGCTCGCCCTTCAGCTTCGGATCGTCCTTGAGGATGCGTAGCGCCTCGTCGCGGGCCTGGGTGATGAGCTGGCCGTGCACCTCCGAGCGCGCGATGCGGTAGCCGGGGAGGCCGCTCTGACGCACGCCCAGCACGTCGCCTTCGCCGCGCAGCTTGAGGTCCTCCTCGGCGATACGAAAACCGTCGGTGGTCTCGCGGATCACCTTCAGCCGCGCCTTCGACATCTCGCCGAGTGGCTCGGAGTAGAGCAGCAGGCAGGTCGAGGCCTCCGAGCCGCGTCCGATGCGGCCGCGCAGCTGGTGGAGCTGGGCGAGGCCGAAGCGTTCGGCGTTCTCGATCACCATGATGGTGGCGGCCGGCACGTCGACGCCGACCTCGACCACGGTGGTCGCGACCAGCAGCCCGATCTCGTGGGCGGCGAACTGGCCCATGACGCGGTCTTTCTCGGTTCCCTTCATCTGGCCGTGGACGAGGCCGACCCGGTCGCCGAAACGCTTCTGCAAATTCTCGAAACGTTTGGTCGCATTGGTGAGGTGCTCGGTGCCCTCGGCCTCGGATTCCTCGACCAGCGGGCAGATCCAGTAGACCAGCTTGCCAGCCTGGAGCGCGCGGCCGATGCTATCCGTGACCTCGTTGAGGCGGCTCATCGAGATGGTGCGGGTCTCGATCGGCTGGCGGCCGGCGGGTTTTTCGCGGAGCTCGCTGATGTCCATGTCGCCGAAATAAGTCAGCACCAGCGTGCGCGGGATCGGGGTTGCGCTCAGCACCAGCACGTCAACGGCTTCGCCCTTCGAGGTCAGCGCGAGCCGTTCGCGCACGCCAAAGCGGTGCTGCTCGTCGACCACGGCGAGCGCGAGGTCCCGGAAGATCACGTCGTCCTGGATCAGCGCATGGGTGCCGACGAGCAGGTCGATCTCGCCCTCGGCAAGCTGGGCGATGATCTCGCGCCGTTCTTTGCCTTTTTCTCGGCCGGTGAGGATCGCGACCCGCAAGCCCGCGCGCTCGGCGAGCGGCGCGATGGTCTTGATGTGCTGGCGCGCCAAAATTTCCGTCGGCGCCATCAGCGCGGCCTGCTTGCCGACTTCGGCCACCGCTGCGGCCGCCAGCAGCGCGACCACGGTCTTGCCGGAGCCGACGTCGCCCTGGAGCAGCCGCAGCATGCGCACCGGCTGTTGCAGATCGCTCGCGATCGCCGCGGCGGCGTCGCGCTGGGACAGCGTCAACGCATAGGGCAGGGCGTCGATGATCTTGTTGCGCAGATGCCCGTCGCCGGCATTGCGTATGCCTGCCGGGCGGCGCAATTGCGCGCGGATCAGGGCCAGCGCGAGCTGGCCGGCCAGCAGTTCGTCGAAGGCGAGGCGCGACCAGAACGGCCGATCGGGCAAAATGTCCGTGAGCTCGACCGGCTGATGCACGCGGGTGAGGGCTTCCGCGATTGGCGGGAAGTGGCAGCGGCGCATCACCTCCGGGCTGATCCATTCCGGCAAGGCGGGCAATTTCTGAAGCGCTTGCGCGATTGCGCGGCGCAGTGAGCCGAGCGCGAGGCCCTCCGTCAGCGGATAGACCGGGTCGATCCCTGAGAGTTTTGAAATCGCCTCCTCGTCCAGCACGCGGTCGGGATGCACGATCTGGGGGATGCCGTCATACATCTGGAGCGTGCCGGAGACGTAGCGCTTCTCGCCCACAGGCAGCAGCTTTTCGACATAGCCGGGCTTGGCGCGGAAGAAGGTCAGCACGACGTCGCCGGTCTCGTCGCTGGCGTAGACCAGATACGGCGCCCGCGCGTTGCGCGGCGGGGGCGGGCGGTGGCGGTCGACGGTCACCTCCAGCGTCACCATGGTTCCCTGCACGGCGTCGCGAATCTTCGGCCGGGCGCGGCGGTCGATGACCTGGCTCGGCAGGTGCAGCAACAGATCGACCAGCCGCGGCGTCTCGTTGCGGCTGAGCAGGTACTGCAGCAGCTTGTCCTGCTTCGGACCGACGCCGGGCAGGCTGGTCACGGGAGCAAACAGCGGATTGAGCAGGCTGGGGCGCATCGGGGGAATCTAGGATCGTTTCGGCCCGTCATGCCCGGCTTTATGCCGTGCATCCACGTCTTTTTTCACGGCTCTGCGGGGATGGCCGGGATAAAGCCCGGCCATGACGAATTGGCAGACGGCAGTGCCACAACAAAGAGCTGACACCGGCCCCCCAAGTAGCTATATCACGCCCGCCCGGCACGTCCGGGCTTTCGGCGTTTGACTGGAATTGAGACATGACGGGAACGACACGATCGAGCAACGGGCTGGACGACCGCCGCAAGCGGCTGCTGTTCCGCTGCTGGCACCGCGGCACGCGCGAGATGGACCTGATCCTCGGCCGCTTCGCGGACGCCGAGATCGGCAATCTGTCCGATGCCGAGCTCGACGAGCTCGAGCACCTGCTCGAGGTCAACGATCCCGACCTCTATGCCGCCATCACCGGCGACAAGGTGCTGCCGGCCGATGTCACCGGCGCGCTGTTTGCCCGTATCAAGGCATTCCCGATTACGGACGGCGATTTATGAAGCAGGGGATGAAGTCGCCGGCCGAGCTGCTCACGCCCGGCCGCGCCCTGACGCTTGCCAATGTCGCGGAAGGTGCCGAAGGCCTCGTCATCTCGGATCTGGCGCGCGCCATCGCGGCGCGGCCGAAGAAGCCGGCCGTCAGCCTTGCGGTGGTCTGCCGCGACGGCGCGCGGATGCAGCAGCTCGAACGCGCGCTGCAATTCTTCGCGCCCGATCTGCCGGTGCTGACCTTCCCGGCCTGGGACTGCCAGCCCTATGACCGCGTCTCGCCGCATGGTGGCATTTTGGCCCAGCGCCTGACCACGCTGGCGCGGCTTGCGCCGCTGACCGGCAGCGACAAGCCGTTGATCGTGCTGACCACGGTCAACGCAATCGTGCAGCGCGTGCCCGCGCGCGAGCTCGTCGCGGCGCAGGCGCTGTCGGTCGCCCCCGGCAATGTCGTGCCGATGGACACCATCATCGCCTGGCTCGAGCACAACGGCTACAACCGCTCCTCGACCGTGCGCGAGCCCGGCGAATACGCCGTGCGCGGCGGCATTCTGGACCTGTTTCCGGCCGGTCTCGACCAGCCCGTGCGCTTCGACTTCTTCGGCGACAGCCTGGAATCGATCCGCTCCTTCGACGCCGAGACCCAGCGCACGCTGCTCGACATGCGCTCGCTCGACCTCGTGCCGGTCTCGGAATTCCAGCTCGTCACCGACACCATCCGCCGCTTCCGCATGGGCTATGTCGCCGAGTTCGGCGCGCCCGAGCGCGACGATGCGCTGTACGAGGCCGTCAGCGAAGGCCGCCGCCATCCCGGCATGGAGCACTGGCTGCCGCTGTTCCAGGACCGGATGGATACGCTGTTCGACTATCTGCAAGGCGCAGCGATCGCGATCGAGCCGCAGGCCGAGGACGCCGTCCGCGAGCGCTTCAAGCAGATCCTCGACTATTACCAGGCCCGCCGCGAGGCCATGGAGCATCCCGGCGGCGGCGCCATCTACAAGCCGCTGCCGCCGGACCGGCTGTATTTCACCGAAGAGGAGTGGACCAGGCGCCTCGGCGACGTCCCGCTGGCGCGCCTGACTCAATTCTCCGTGCCGGCGGATGGCACTGGTGTCGTCGATGCCGGCGCGCGCAAGGGCCGCGACTTCGCACCCGAACGCAACGACACCACCGTCAACGTGTTCGAATCCGTGGTCAGCCACGTGATGGCCTTGCAGGCGCAGCGCAAGAAGGTCGTGATCACGCTGTGGAGCGAAGGCTCGCGCGACCGCATGACCTCGATGCTGCGCGACCACAAGCTGGCCCACACCACCAGCGTCAACAGCTGGCGCACGGTGCAGGCGACCCCGCGCAACGAGACCATGCTCGCCGTGCTCGGCCTCGACAGCGGCTTCGAGACCGACGAGATTGCGCTCATCAGCGAGCAGGACATTCTCGGCGACCGCCTGGTGCGGCCGCGCAGGGCGAGCCGCAAGCTCGACAATTTCATCTCGGAGGTGACGAGCCTTGCCGCGGGCGACATCGTTGTCCATGTCGATCACGGCATCGGCCGGTTCGTCGGCCTGCAAACGCTGGACGTCGCCGGCGCGCCGCATGATTGTCTCGAGCTGCACTATGCCGCCGAAACGAAACTGTTCCTCCCCGTCGAGAACATCGAGCTGCTGTCGCGCTACGGCTCCGACCAGACCACGGTCGAGCTCGATCGTCTTGGCGGCAGCGGCTGGCAGACCCGCAAGGCGAAACTCAAGAACCGCATCCGCGAGATCGCGGGCGAGCTGATCAAGATCGCCGCCGCGCGCCATCTGCACGAGGCGCCCAAGCTGCCGGTGCAGCCGGGCCTCTATGACGAGTTCTGTGCGCGCTTCCCCTATGACGAGACCGAGGACCAGCTAGGGGCGATCGAATCGACCCTGAAGGATCTCGAACTCGGCCGTCCCATGGACCGGTTGATCTGCGGCGACGTCGGCTTTGGCAAGACCGAGGTGGCCTTGCGCGCGGCCTTTGCCGTGGCGCTCGAAGGCAAGCAGGTCGCTGTCGTGGTGCCGACCACGCTGCTGGCGCGCCAGCACGCAAGAACCTTCACCGAGCGTTTCAAGGGCTTTCCGGTGAACGTGGCCCAGGCCTCGCGCCTGATCCCGACCAAGGAGCTGAACCAGGTCAAAAAGGGCATTGCGGACGGCTCCGTCGACATCGTCGTCGGCACCCACGCGTTGCTCGGCAAGGCGATCAAGTTCCGCGATCTCGGCCTCGTCATCGTCGACGAGGAGCAGCATTTTGGCGTCACTCACAAGGAACGGCTGAAGGCGCTTCGCTCCGAGGTGCACGTGCTGACGCTGTCGGCAACGCCGATCCCGCGCACGCTGCAGCTCGCGCTCACCGGCGTCCGCGAACTCTCGATCATTGCCTCGCCTCCGGTCGACCGCCTTGCGGTGCGCACCTTCGTCGCCCCGCACGATCCCTTGATGATCCGCGAGGCGCTCTTGCGCGAGCGCTATCGCGGCGGCCAGGCGTTCTACGTCGTGCCGCGCATCGACGACCTCGCCGAGGTCAAGGACTTCCTCGACAAGAACGTGCCGGAGATGAAGGTCGCGGTCGCGCACGGGCAGATGCCGCCCGCGGTGATCGAGGACATCATGACCGCGTTCTACGACGGCAAGTTCGACATCCTGCTGTCGACCACGATCGTCGAATCCGGCCTCGACATTCCCAACGCCAACACGCTGATCGTGCACCGCGCCGACATGTTCGGCCTTGCCCAGCTCTATCAGCTCCGCGGCCGCGTCGGCCGCTCCAAGCTCCGGGCCTACGCGCTGTTCACGCTGCCGGCGCAGCAGAAGATCACGACGCAGGCCGAACGCCGGCTCATCGTGCTGCAATCGCTGGAGACGCTGGGCGCGGGCTTCCAGCTCGCCTCGCACGACCTCGACATCCGCGGCGCCGGCAATCTCCTCGGCGAGGAGCAGTCCGGTCACATCAAGGAGGTCGGCTTCGAGCTCTATCAATCGATGCTGGAGGAGGCGATCGTCAACCTCAAGGCCGGCGTCTCCGAGCCCGCCGCCGACCGCTGGTCGCCGTCGATCACGATCGGCATGCCCGTGCTCATCCCGGAGGATTACGTCAGCGATCTCTCGGTCCGTCTGTCGCTCTACCGGCGCCTGGCCGATCTCGACACCGAGGAGGAGATCGAGAATTTTGGTGCCGAGATGCGCGACCGCTTTGGCGTGTTGCCCGACGAGGTGCGCTATCTCTTCAAGGTCGCCGCGATCAAGGCGTTCTGCCGCAGGGCCAATGTCGAGAAGATCGACGCCGGCCCGAAGGGCGCCGTCATCGCCTTCCGCGACAATTCGTTCGCCTATCCCGATCGCCTGGTGACGTTCATCCGCAGCCACGGCCAGGCTGCGAAGGTGCGGCCCGACATGAAGGTGGTGTTCCTGCAAGACTGGGAAACGCCGGAAGATCGGCTCGCCGGCACCACCGAGATCATGCGGCAGCTCGCACAACTCGCGCAGGCCAAGAAGGCGGCCTAGCGGTCATCGTGTCCCGGACAAGCGCAGCGAAGCGGAGCGCAGAGCCGGGACCCAGTTCTTTCCTGGCCGGCCATCATTCAAGTTTGGCGCGGGGCACGGACCAATTCATAAGCCTGGTCGATAAGTCCATGCGAATTGCGTCATCTAATCGCACTGCGGACCATCGCCTATAACAAGCTTGCGAAGGGCGATCACGCCCGCCGGCGCGCGTGCGCCCGGGAAGCAACTGCGGTGTACAGGAAATCCATCATGAAACTGCAAGCCGCGGTCGTCGCATTGCTTGCGCTGACGGCCATGCCATCGGCCCGCACGGAGGAGACTGCCGCCATGACCGGATCAAGCCCCGTGCTAACGTATGAGGATGTTCGGAAAGTCGCCCCGGCACTGGAGGCGTACACGCAGAACCGTCTCCTCGGCGATGTCTGGAAACGGCCCGGCCTCGCGCCGCGCGACCGCAGCATCGTCACGTTGGCTGCACTGATCGCGCGAAATCAGACGATCGAGATGCCATATCATTTCAATCTTGCGCTCGATAACGGTGTCAAGCCGCGCGAGATTTCGGAGATCATCACGCATCTCGCCTTCTACGCCGGCTGGGCCAATGCGATGTCGGCCGTCGCCGTTGCCAAGGACGTCTTTACCGCCCGCGACATCGGCGCCGCGCAGCTTCCGGTCGTCTCGGTGACGCCGTTGCCGCTCGACGAGGCTGCCGAGGCGCAGCGTGCTGCGTTCGTCCAGGACCAGTTCGGCGCGTCCTTTCCGGGCGTCGTGCAGTACACCACCGACGTGTTGTTTCGTGATCTTTGGCTGCGTCCGGACCTCGCGCCCAGGGACCGCAGTCTCGTCACCGTCAGCGCGCTGATCGCCAACGGGCAGATGGCGCAGCTCACGCCGCATCTCAACAGGGCGATGGACAACGGCCTGACCCAGACGGAGGCTTCGGAAGCCATCACGCAGCTGGCGTTCTATGTCGGGTGGCCCAACGTGTTTTCGGCGATGCCCGTCGCCAAGGATGTGTTCGCGAAGCGGCCACATTAGCCGTATCTCACCGCCATTGGCGCTTGGCCGAGGTGACATCTCAGTCCCGGTGGCGGAGCGCCTCGACAAGGAGTGCAAAGGCGGCTGAGGGCTGGCGCCGGCTTGGGTAGTAGAGGTGGTAGCCGGGATAGGGAGGGCACCAGTCCTCCAGCACCCTCTTGAGGCGCCCCTTGTTGATGTGGGACCGCACCAGGCCCTCCGGCAGATAAGCCAGCCCCAGGCCCGCAAGCGCCGCCTGGAGCATCTGGGTGGTGGTGTTGAAGACCAATTGGCCGTCGACCCGAACCTTCAACTCGCGAGAGCCCTTTTCGAACTCCCAAGAGTACAATCCGCCATGGGTCGGCAAGCGCAGATTGATGCAATTGTGCTCGACCAGTTGCGAAGGCTTCTTCGGGTCCGACCGGCTCCGGAAATAGGACGGAGCGCCGACGACGGCTATGCGCGCATCGGGGCCGATTCGTACCGCAATCATGTCCCTCGCGACTTGCTCGCCATCCCGCACGCCGGCATCGAAACGCTGCGCGACGATATCCGTCAGTCCGTAGTCGCTGACGATCTCGAGCTTGATGTCGGGATATTCGCGTAACAGCTTCGCAAGCTTCGGCAGAAGGACGGCGTCGGTGGCATATTCGGTCGCCGTAATGCGAATGGTACCGGAGGGCTTTTCCCGGAGCTCGGTCAAGGCGACGAGTTCGGTCTCGATCTCCGCGATCCGTGGCCCCACGTTGCGCAACAGACGTTCACCCGCGGCCGTCGGCGACACGCTGCGCGTGGTGCGCGTCAACAGGCGCAGTTTCAGCCGCGCCTCGAGCTCCTTGATGGTGTAGCTGAGCGCGGACTGCGAAATGCCAAGCTTCGCGGCGGCTCTCGTAAAGCTGCCTTCGCGGGCGACGATCAGGAAGGCCGCGAGGTCGTCGAGATTTCCGCGCTGCATTTATCGATCCTCCTTATAAGTCCATGCCGATCATAGTGGCTAGTCCGCATAGCCGCACGCATTAGATATGGCGCAGTCCCGCGAGGTGAGGCGAGTTCGGCATATGGATCGATCGGACATTCCCTTCCGGCAATGCGAGAGCAGCGCTGCGGACGCCCCGAGCGCGCTGACGCGACGGAGCATGCTGTCAGGCGCTGCCGGATTGGCCATGCTGGCATCGTCGCACGCGGGCTTTGCGAGGGCCTCGGACGAGACTGGCCCGACAACGGGAAGGCAAGCAACTATGGATATCAAACCCAACGGCTCACGCCCCTCCGGCAAGGGCCCCGAAGCATGGTTCTCCGGCACGGTCCGTGTCGATCCGCTCTTTCAGCTGGGTGACCCGATACGTCTGAGCGGCGGTCAAGTAACTTTCGAACCCGGTGCCCGAACCATGTGGCACACCCATCCGCTCGGCCAAACCCTGATCGTCGCGTCCGGCCTGGGCTGGGTGCAAAGCGAGGGGGGACCAATCGAGGAAATCCGCCCCGGCGACGTCGTCTGGTTTCCGCCCGGCGAGAAACACTGGCACGGCGCCACCGCGACAACCGCGATGACGCATATCGCCATCACGGAATCGCTCAACGGCAAGAATGTCGACTGGATGGAGAAGGTCAGCGACGAACAGTATCGCAAGTGATGTCGCGCCCTCGGTTGGCGACATGACCAGGAGACCGAACATGCAGATGCGCAAGCTTGGCGACAGCGGCCTCGCGGTCTCGGCCATTGGCCTCGGCTGCATGGGCCTGAACTATCATCGCGGCCCGGCGCCGGAACGGCACGAGATGATCGCGCTGGTCCGGGCGGCGGTGGAGCGCGGTGTCACCTTCTTCGACACCGCCGAAGTCTACGGCCCGTTCACCAACGAGGAGTTGGTGGGCGAGGCGCTGCAGCCGGTCCGGAAAGACGTCGTCATCGCGACCAAGTTCGGCCACGATCTCGGTCCCGCCGACGCGCGGCGTTCCGGCGGGCTGGACAGCCGCCCCGAACGAATCCGGCAGGCGGCCGAAGGCTCGTTGAAGCGGCTGCGGATCGAGACCATCGACCTGTACTATCAGCACCGCGTCGATCCCAACGTCCCGATCGAGGACGTCGCCGGCGCGGTGAAGGATCTGATCGCCGAGGGCAAGGTCAGGCATTTCGGCCTCAGCGAGGCCGGCGCCTCTACCATCCGCCGTGCGCACGCGGTCCAGCCGGTCGCGGCGATCCAGAGCGAATATTCCCTCTGGTGGCGTCAGCCCGAGACGGAGGTGTTGCCGGCTTGCGAGGAGTTGGGGATCGGCTTCGTCCCCTTCAGCCCACTGGGCAGGGGCTTCCTCACCGGCAAGATCGACGAGACCACCAGCTTCGGCGGCAATGACAACCGCGCCGGCTTGCCGCGCTTTACGCCCGAGGCCCGCAAGGCGAACCGGCCGGTCGTCGACCTGCTGGCTCAGATCGGCGCCCGGAAACGTGCCACGCCGGCGCAGATCGCATTGGCCTGGCTGCTGGCGCAGAAGCCGTGGATCGTCCCGATCCCCGGCACGACCAAGCTCGGCCGTCTCGACGAAAACATCGCTGCGGCCGCGGTCGCGCTGACACCCGACGATATCAGGCACATCGACGCCGCGGTCGCGCAGATCACCATCACAGGCGACCGTTACCCGCAGGCGGAAGCTGCACGTACGCAGCGCTGACGGCACGTACGACGACCCGACAGGAGAGATATCCATGAACATTTCATTCGAGGGACAGGTTGCGCTGGTGACCGGTGCCGCGTCCGGGCTGGGCCTCGCCACGGCAAAGGCTTTCGCTGAATCCGGAGCGTCCGTTGCACTGGCGGACTGGAACGAGGACGCGGTGCGGGCCGCGGCAGGCGAGCTGGCCACCCGGGGGCACAAGGCCGTCGCCATCCGCTGCGATGTCTCCAATGACGCGCAGGTCGAGGCCATGGTGGCGCAGACCGTTGCGGTCTTCGGCAGGCTTGATGCCGCCTACAACAACGCCGGCGTCCAGAATGTTCTCGCGGAGACCGCCGACACCACCCGCGAGGATTACGACCGCGTCATGGGGATCAATCTCCGCGGTGAATGGAGCTGCATGAAATTCGAGCTGCAACAGATGCGCAAGCAGGGCAGCGGCGCGATCGTCAATTGCTCGTCTCTCGGGGGACTTGTGGGAGGCGCCGAGCGCGGCATCTATCACGCCGCCAAGCACGGCGTCCTTGGCTTCACCAAGAGCGCGGCGCTCGAATATGCGGCACGCGGCATCCGTATCAACGCCATCTGCCCCGGGCTGATCTGGACACCGATGGCCGACCAGATGGTTGCCGCAGGCCAGGGCGATGCGCTCAAGGCCTTGGAGAAGAGCGTGCCCATGGGACGGGTCGGCCGCCCCGAGGAAATTGCGAGCGCGGTGTTATGGCTGTGCAGCGACGCCGCCAGCTATGTGACCGGCCAGTCCATCTCGGTCGACGGCGGGTTCATCATGCGGTGAATAGAGCGAACCCGGAGGCCGCCAACCGGACATATAGGTCCGAAAACAGCGACATATGGCCCCTTGCGGAATGCCCGAACAATAGCCATACTCAGGCCATCGAGTTTCGGCCGAACGACTTGGCCTCGCCGCTGATAAGCGTGCCTGACTGACGACCCTCCCTCCAGATCTCGAATTCGCTAACTGTGCTCTTGAGCGCGGTTCCAAAGACTTATCTATGTTAAAGGACGACCCCATGAATACGGGAACTGTGAAGTGGTTTAACGGCCAAAAGGGTTTCGGCTTCATTCAGCCGGACCAGGGCGGCCAGGATGTTTTCGTTCATATCAGCGCAGTTGAACGCGCCGGCATGAGCACCCTCAACGAGGGCCAGAAGGTTTCCTTCGAAATCGTCGCGGACCGCCGGACCGGCAAGTCTGCCGCGGAAAATCTGCGCGCCGTCTAGGCTGCCGCAATCGGTACTATGTTGCTTTGACCACGGATGTACTGGCAGAGCTTCTGGTTCTCTCGACCCGCGACTGGTTTACCGGCCGCGGGTTTTTTTGCATCGGTTGCGGGTCGGCCCGCCCATCGAAACAGCTGAGGTCGCGAGCGTGTCTATCAATATCGATTCAGGCCAGGACTCAGATCAGGAACACGACGACGTCATGTATCCGCAGGTCCTGCCGTTTGTATTGATCCACGCGGGATGCCTCGCGGCGATCTGGTCGGGCGTCTCGTGGCAAGCCGTTGCAATCTGCGTTGCCCTGTATTGGCTGCGCATGTTCGGCATCACTGCCGGATATCACCGGTACTTCTCGCATCGGGCTTACGCCACAAGCCGGGCGTTCCAGTTCATCCTTGCCTTCCTTGCCCAGAGCAGCGCCCAGAAAAGCGTGCTTTGGTGGGCTGCCAAGCACCGCCATCATCATCTTCACTCGGATACGGCGCAAGATATCCATTCACCCCGGCACAAGGGCTTCGTGTACAGTCATCTCGGCTGGATCTTTTACCGGCAGCACGATGCGACCGACCTCGTGAAGGTATCGGATCTGGCGTCGTATCCCGAGTTGATGTGGCTGCACCGGCTGGAGCTGTTGCCGGCGGTCGTGCTCGCGGGTCTGTGCTTCCTGATTGCCGGGTGGTCGGGGCTCGTGGTCGGATTTATGTGGAGCACCGTGGTTCTGTATCACGCCACGTTCTGCATCAACTCCCTCGCACATGTTCACGGACGCAGGCGGTATGTGACCGGTGACGATTCCCGCAACAACTGGCTGCTCGCTCTGCTGACAATGGGCGAGGGGTGGCACAACAACCATCACGCCTACCAGGCCAGCGCCCGGCAGGGATTCTACTGGTATGAGGTTGATCTGACCTACTATGCCCTGGTCGCCTTGTCCTGGCTCGGGATCGTCTGGGATCTGAAGTTGCCGCCCCGGCAGGTTCTGCGCAACGAGCATCGGTTGGGGTCACGCGTGGTCAAGCAGGCGGCCGAGCAGCTCGCCGCTCGCTTTGATCCCGAGCACATCGCGCTGGCGATCAGAACGTCGATCCACGAGACTGAATTGTCGGTCCGGGACGCGCTCAGTCTGCTGCAGCACCGTGCCGACTTGCGCCTGTCCAGCATGCCGACCCGCGAGCAGTTGCTGGCTGAGGCGCAACGCATGTTCGCCAAGACCATATCCCTCGACGATATCGTCGACCGCGCCTACGAACTCCTGCACGATTCTGTCGGTTTTCTCCTGGCCACGCCCGCTCTATCGGCCAACACGAACGCGAAGAGTGGCATTTAGCGCGAGCATCCCCATATAGGGGTATGACCAATTGGCAGAAGTCGAGTCCACGGCAACCACCCAAGACGAAGGCTGAGCTTCGCGAGATGCTGACTGAGGCAGTCCGCAACACGCAGCCCAGCCGCGAGTCGAATCGCCCAGCGAAAGCCAGGAAGATCGCGGCCGGGATGGTCCGCGCCGATCAAGCGTCCGGGGTCACCGCACCCGTTCGCTGAGCCCCGAGAAGGAGCCGCATGCGCAAGTTTCCCAAGCCCACCGAGCAAGAGCTCAAAGAAGGGCCCCAAGCCGTGTCCTTTCAGATCGCGAACGGGAACGCGCGGCAGACCTGTATTCTGCAGACAACGCTCCCAACCAAGGCGCAGGCGCAAAAATACCTTCTCGCGAATTGGCCGGCCGTCGAAAAGATGGCTCGCGACGCTCTCGCGATGGGAGCCGTTGAGGACGGCCAGATCAAGCTCATGATGACGTGAGCGTCCGAGGCCCGACGGCGGACATCAAGACGCGTATTGGATTATTGAACGCTGGCAAATGACTACGACGCCGCGCGCGAGGCGTCGGCGGACAGCCGCGCCAGCAACGACCTGGCCGTATCCGACGACGACAGCGAGTCCACGCTGACCACGGGATCGCTGCGCATCTCGTGCTTGCCGTTGGAGGTGTGCCGCATCACCGCGGAGAGACGGCGGGCGATCATGTGGGCGGTGCGGAAGTCGGTCTCGGCGAACACGACGATGACCGAGCCGTCCTTCTGCGCCGCGCCGAAATCCATCTGCCGCATCAGGCGGCTCAGGATGCGCGCAGCATCCAGTTGCGCGCGGGGATTTGAAGGATCGAAGGCGAAGCGCGCCACCGACAGGCCGCCGCCGCGGGCGAGCGTCTGCTCGACCGCCCTGGAGAAGTCGCGGGCAAAGGCTTCCGTCGTAAGCAGGCCGCTGCGCGGATCGAGCCAGCCGCCGGCGTCGATCGAGCGCAGCGTGCGGCTCAGTTGCGCTTCCATCGCGTGCTGGCGGATCAGCGGCAGCGCGTTGGCGGCGACCTTCGCCGGCTCGCCCGGAATAAGCTCGAGATTAGGCAGGTCGTAGGTCTGCACGAGCTGGTGTGCGGTGACGACCACGGGCAGGCTGCGGAAGCGGGTGTCTTCGGCGAGCACCGTGAGGAAGGCGTCGATGACGCGCGCGGTAAAACCTTCCGCGAGCACGACGCCATCGATATCGCGAGTGTTGAGATGCTTGGCTGCGGCCTCGATCGAGAGCGCGCCGATGACACCGACGCGCTCACCGAGCGCGACGGAGAGTGCGGGATAGGCCGCGCCGCGGCCGATCAGGAGCACGGTGGCATCGCGCGACGGGTCGCTCTCCGGCAGCGCGACCTTCGCCTCCGGCAGCCGGCGCAGCACGGTGGCATGAAGGGTGCGCACGCGCAGAGCGGCGCGCAGCCGCGCGCTCAGGCGGTCGGGATTGCCGCGCGAGGAGAAGGGCAGGGCGTTGTGAGGCAGCGTGCCCGCCGCGTCCAGGGCCACGAAGGGCAGGTAAAGCGATTGGTCGGCGATCTTCCTGGCGAGCAGCGCCAGATACGGCTCATATCCGCTGTTCATTGCGGCGAGAACCGCGGCCGGCTGCACCTGCTCGACCGCGCGCACCGCGCTGGCCCAGTCGGTGTCGACCACGGGGAAGAGACGGGCCTCGTCCAGCGCCGCAACGAAGGCGGGGCGCTCGGCATTGGACACAAAAAGGATCGGGCCCGCCTGGGACATCGCAAACTCTGATCACGCGACAGATGCTGCGCAATCTAGTTTGGCCGCCTTAATGCAGCGTCAACGAATGGGTCAAAAGTGCGCCTAGGCCGCCCCGGAGCGGTCGCGAAATGCCTCAACCATCAGGGGGTTAAGCCCAAGCTCGTTGAGCGCCTCGCGGGCGCGGGCGTTGTCCTGGGCCCGGCCCGCCAGCCGGTGACCGGAGAGGCGGTCGGGCAGCGCGGTGAGCAGGGCGCCCTGGCCGAGCCGGCGCGCCCATTCCTGGAGATCGTTGGAGAGGAAGCGGTAGCCGCCGACGGCCATGATGCCCGAGGGCGGCGCGGTGATGCAGATCGCACCGCTCGGACGGTCGAGCCGCGCCGCATAGCCGGTGTCGACATAGTCGCGCGGCGGCTGCGCGATCAGCGTCTCGCCGACCGGCTGCGGCGGGGCATAGGCCGCGATCGGCACCATCGCCCCGCGGAGGCCGAGCGTGCCCTTCGGCGTCAGCAGGATCTCGCCGGCGATGGAGGAGCCGGACTGTTCGCGCGGGGCGCCGTGCGGCCCCGGCATTACCGCAACAGGCATGCCGTCCTCGCCGCGGCGGGCGCCAAACAATCCGGCCTCGCCGAACAGATAGACGTCGGTCAGCGGCGCATGCGGCGCGATCCAGGCATCGCTTGCCGCCACCTGTTCCGGCGCGCGCCACAGGCCGATAACGTTGCGTAAGGTAGGCATCCGCGCCGCCAGGTCGGAATCGCCGAGCCGCAGCGCGAGCTGCGCGGGCGCGATCAGCACCTCGCATTCATGCTCGTTGATCTGCTGCTCCAGCACGTCGTTCTCGAACGGATGATGCAGCGCCAGCGCGCCGCCCGAGAGCAGCCACACTGCGAGCGAGGAGGCGAGGCCGGCGAACGACATCGGCGTGAACGCCGCCATCACGGTCGCGCCCTGCTTGATGTCGGCCTCCAGCGACATCGCAAGGCCCCCGGCGATCAGGCTGAAATGCGGCCGCGGCACCGGGCGAAAGCCTTCCGCCGTGACGTCGAAGGAGATCATCGCCGCCTTGCGGCCGTCCTGGATCACGGCGCGCGTGGTGCCGGGCGGGCGGGCCAGGACCTCGTCGAGCGAGGCCATGCCTTCGGGCAGGTCGGTGCCGAAGCCGCAGACATGGCGGATCGAGAACGCCTCGGCCGCAGCGTGCATCGCGAGGTCGGAATAGCTGACGCCGTCGACCCTGCTCATGGTGACGATGGCGCGCGCGGCGGTGCGGTTGAGCGCAGCGGTCAGTTCCGCGTGGCGCCAGAGCAGCGGCAGCACGGCGACGACGAGACCGGCGCGATGGGCGGCGAGCACCGTCAGCACGAACTCGACCGTGTTCGGCAGCTGGATTGCGATGACGGAATTGGCCGGCAGGCCCGATTCGACGAAATAGGCCGACAGCGCCTCGATGGCGGTATCGGCCTCGGCATAGCTCAGCCGCCGCGGCTGGTGCCCGGTCACGCGCGCCTTGTTGAGGGGGTCGAGCAGGGCGGTCGCGTGCGGCTGCCGCATCAGCGTGCGCTGGAACAGCGTGTCGAGCGTCGGCGATACGGCTTGCTGGTTCACGGCGTCACTTCGCTTGACTGGCCCTAAGGCTCACCCTTCGACCACCAGGTCTCCGGCAGGTAGCCGGACAGCGCAGTGGCCTTTGGCCGTTCTATCCGATTCCAGCGCGCGATCCATTGCTCGGATACGTTAAACAGGGGGATTGTGTAGAAGCCCGCGATCAGGGCGCGGTCCAACGCGCGCACCGCCGAGACGAAGGCCGTATGTTCACGGGCCTCCAGCAGGGCGGCGATCATGGCGTCGACCGCCGGATCCCTGGCGCCCATGTAGTTGCGGGTGCCTGGATTGTCGGCGGCAGCGCTGCCCCAATAGAAATACTGCTCGTTGCCGGGCGACAGCGACTGGTCCCAGCGGTTCTGGATCATGTCGAACTCGTAAGCGAGCCGGCGCTGGTCGAATTGCACGGGATCGACCGACCGTACGCTCGGCTCGATGCCGGCGCGCCTGAGGTCGCGCTGGAAGGCGAGCGCGATGCGCTCCTGGTCGCGGGTCGTGACCAGGATCTCGAACGTGAAGGGCGCCTTGGTCGTCCGGTTGCGCAGCGCGGTGCCGTCGAGATCGTAGCCGGCCTCCGACAACAGTTTCAGCGCGGCGCGCAGCGTGGCCCGGTCGCGGCCGGAGCCGTCGGTCACCGGCAGGCGGTAGCTGCCGTCCATGACATCGGGCGGAATCTGTGCGGCGAACGGCTTGAGCAGCTCGCGCTCGCGCGCGTCCGCAGGCCTGCCATAGGCCGACAGGTCCGAGCCGGCGAAATAGCCGGCGACGCGCGAGTAGAGCGAGAAGAAGTAGTTGCGGTTGACCAGCTCGAAATCGAACAGCAGCGTCAGCGCCTTTCGCACGCGGATGTCGGCGAACATCGGACGGCGGGTGTTGAAGACCAGGAATTCCGAGGGCTGCGGCACGCCGGGCTTGACGCTGTCGCGGATCACCTCGCCGCTTTTGACGGCCGGAAAATCATAGCCGTCGTGCCAGCGCAGCGGCTCGTTCTCGACGCGGAAATCGTAGAGGCCGCGCTTGAAGGCCTCGAACTGGCCGTTGGCCTCGCGGAAAAAGTCGAGCCTGATCTCGTCGAAATTGTAGAGGCCGCGATTGATGGCGAGGTCGCGGCCCCAATAGTCGGGATTGCGCTTGAGCGTCACGCTGGCGCCGGGCCGCACCGCGGTGACGCGATACGGGCCGGAGCCGACCGGCCCGGTCAGCGTCGTCTCCTCGAAGGTCGCGACATCGACCGCGTGCTTGGGCAGGATCGGCATCAGGCCGAGGATCAGCGGCAATTCCCGGTCGTTGGCGCCGGTGAGGTCGAAGCGGACGGTGAGAGGATCGGGCGCCTCGGCCCTGGCAACCTTGGCATAGTATTGCCGAAGGTTCGGTCGGCCGTGGTCGCGCAAGAGCTGCCAGGAGAACAGCACGTCCTCCGCGAGCACCGGTTTGCCGTCGGAGAACCGGGCGCGGGGATCGAGGCGGAACGTGACGTAGCTCCGCTCGTCATCGGTCTCGACCGATCTGGCGAGCAGGCCGTAGAGCGTGAACGACTCATCTTGGCCACGCGCAAGCAGGCTTTCGACCACGTAGCCGCGGATCGGCTGCACCGCCAATCCCTTCACGACGAACGGATTGAGGCTGTCGAAGGTGCCGAGCATGCCCCAGGTCAGCCGGCCGCCCTTGGGCGCATCGGGATTGGCGTAGGGCATGTGGGTGAAATCGGCGGGCATCGCCGGCTTACCGTGCATGGCGATGGCATGGGCCTCCTCGGCCCGTGCGCTGGCCGGCAACCCGGCGGCGAGGGCCATAACGAGGGCCGAGGCGAGGATGATGCAATGGCGGATGCCGGGGCCCTCGAGAAGGCGTTGGAACATGAACATCGGCACACGTTGATTCGAGGACCGGCGGACCTGAATCCTATCACAGGGAATTTGGTGGGGCGCTGGCGCCAGAGTGACCAAAGACGCTTGTCGGCATTGATCTTTTCGTCGGCCACGTTAAGAAGGCGGGCAATCGCGCAAGAGCGCCGAGCCCGTCACTTATCCGCCTCATTTGACGGGGAGAGAGCCGCGCCCAAGGCGGCTTGGTTCGGCGCTTCGGAGCGGTTCGGGCACTTCCCGTTCAGAAAGGGTTTTCTGCAATGAATTTCCGTTACTTGGCCGCGTCCGTCCGGCCGCGCGGGCGACTTCTCGCCTTGTTGACGGCGACGGCGTTGGCCGTTCCGTTTGCCGCCGAGGCCCAGACCCCGGCGCCGGCCCCTGGTGCGCCCGCCGCGCCCAAGGCGGCCCCGAAAGCTGCTCCCAAGGCTGCGCCGAAGGCTCCGGCACCGGCCGCTCAGGCGCCCGCCCAGCAGGCTCCTCCCGCCGCGGGCGCGCCGGCGCAGCAGGGCGCAGCCCAGCCGGCAGACCAGCAGATCCAGCTGATCTACGCCCCCTGGACCAAGTTCTGCCTCAAGGGCCAGGACGCCAACGCCAAGCAGGTCTGCTTCACCGGCAAGGACGGCCGCATCGAGTCGGGCCAGCCGGTCATCGCCGCCGTCATCATCGAGCCGGAAGGCGAGCCGAAGAAGATCCTGCGCGTGACGCTGCCGCTCGGCATGCAGCTCGTGCACGGCACCCGCATCATCGTGGACAGCAATGCGCCGTTGCAGAGCCCGTACGTGATCTGCTTCCAGAACGGCTGCATGTCGGACTACGAAGCGACGCCCGAGCTCATCGCCAACATGAAGAAGGGCCAGAATCTCGTTGTCCAGGCGATCAACGCCAACGGCGCGCCGCTGACGCTGCCGCTGCCGCTCGCCGGCGAATTCCAGAAGGCCTATGACGGTCCGCCGACCGATCCGAAGGTGTTCGAGGAAACCCAGAAGAAGCTTCAGGAAGAGCTTCAGAAGAAGGCGGACGAGCAGCGCAAGAAGCTCGAGCAGAGCGGTGCTGCGCCCGGCGCGGCTCCGGCCGGCCAGAAATAATCGGGACCAGATCCCTGACATGAAAAAGGCGCTCACTCCGAGCGCCTTTTTTATTGGCCGCTTGCCGGCGGCTTAACTCAGTTCAGCGACGGATTGCGCGGGCGGTAGCCGCCGCCCTTGTCCTTGATGAAGATCTCGGCGACCTGCGAATGGCGGATCGGCTCGCCGGATTCGTCGGGCAACAGGTTCTGCTCGGACACGTAGGCGACGTATTCGGATTCCGCGTTCTCCGCGAGCAGATGGTAGAACGGCTGGTCCTTGTGGGGCCGCACCTCCTCGGGGATCGACAGCCACCACTCCTCGGTGTTGTTGAATTCCGGATCGATGTCGAAGATCACGCCCCGGAACGAGAAGATCCGGTGGCGAACGACCTGTCCGATCTGAAATTTCGCGGTCCGCGCTTTTATCATTCCCCGTCGATAGACCAGGATTGTGGCCGATGCTAGTGGCCTAACTTCGAATTAACGTCCGCTTAAGGGGCAGATAGCTCCCAAGTCTTCAGAAGAAACTTGAGAAATGGTCGATATCCTCAATCTGGCGCTACCGTATTTCGGCTTGATCTTCGTCGGATTTGCCTGCGGCAAGATCAAATCCCTGCCGGAATCGGGCTTGGCCTGGATGAACTTCTTCCTGCTCTACGTGTCGCTGCCGGCGCTGCTGTTCGCGATCATGTCGAAGACGCCGTTTGCGGAGCTGAACAACCCGCCGTTCCTGGTCGCAACCACGCTGTCGACGGTTACGGCGTTCACGCTGGCGCTCGTCGTCGGCAAGGTTCTCGGCCGCCTGACCCTGCGCGAGGCGACGCTCGCAGGGCTCTCCGGCGGCTACGGCAACATCGGCTATATGGGGCCGGGGCTGGCGCTCGCCGTGCTCGGGGCGAAGGCTTCGGCGCCGACCGCGCTGATCTTTTGCTGCGACAGCATCTTCCTGTTCACGATCGTGCCGCTCCTGATCGAGCTGTCCGACCGCGATCATCCCTCGATCGTCCATGCCTTCGGCGTGGTGCTGAAGCAGATCGTGCTCAACCCGCTGATCATGTCGGCCTGTTTTGGCGCGGCGGTGGCAGCGCTGCATATCGAGCTGCCGGTCGCGCTCGACCGCACCATCACATTCCTCCAGAACGCTGCAGCCCCGACCGCGCTGTTCGTGCTCGGCGTGACCGTGGCGCTCCGCCCGTTCGATCGGGTGCCGTGGGAGGTGCCGGGCGTGGTCGCGGTGAAGCTGCTGATCCATCCGCTCGCAGCGTTCGGCCTGATGCTGGCGTTCGGCCCGTTCGCGCAGCCTTGGGCCGCGACCGCCGTGCTGATGGCCTCGCTGCCGCCGGCGCTCAACGTGTTCGTGATCGCCCGGCAGAATGACGCCTGGATCGAATCCGCCTCCGTCGCCGTGCTGCTCGGGACGTTTGCGTCCGTGGTCACGCTGACCAGCGTGATGTGGGCGATCCAGACCGGCCGGCTGGCGTTTCCGTGAGCGAGCTTACCGCCGCCAGGTCGGCGTCAGCCCCTCCCGCATGGCGAAGCGCCGGAGCGGGCCGATGGCGCCGAGCAGGTGCATGCCGACGGCGCGGACCGGCTGGAGCGGCAGGAAATCGTTGAGCAAGGAGCGGTTGGCGATGTCGATCGCAAAGGTCCGGCTCAGGATGTCGGGCCGCCGGGCGCGGTCGTAGCGCTTGAGCACGTCGGGCGCGCCGGGATCCTCGGCCGAGGCGATGGCATCGCCCGCAAGCCTGGCAATGTCGGCGGCGTCGCGCAGGCCAAGGTTGAGCCCCTGGGCGCCGATCGGGGGGACCACATGGGCGGCTTCGCCGACCAGCGCGATGCGGTCGCGGCCGAAGGATTTCGGACGTTCGATCGCGAGCGGAAACAGGTTGCGGCCGGGCTCGACCGTCATGCGTCCCAGGATGGAATGCGACTGCTTCTCGATCGCGGCGGACAGCTCGTCGTCGCTTAAGCCGCGGAGGCGTTCCGCTTCCGCGGGAGCTGCGACCCAGACGATGCTGGAGCGGTTGCCGGGCAGGGGCACGAACACGCAGGGCCCGTGGGGCGTGTGGAACTCGGTCGAGACATTGCGATGCGGCCGCGCATGGCCGACGTTGAAGGTGAGCGCGGTCTGCGTCAGGTCGCGCCGCGTCACCGCGATGCCGGCAGCCTCCCGGCACAGCGAATGCCGGCCGTCGGCGCCGACCACGAGGCGGGCTGCGAGGAATTGCGCGGAGGCCGTGCGGATCGCGACATCGTCGGCTTCAATGACGACGCTTTCGGCCTCGTCGTCGAAACGGACGATCCCGGGCAGTTCGGCCGCGCGCTCTTCCAGCGCCAGCATCAGCGAGCGGTTGTCGATGTTGTAGCCGAAGGCGTCGAGCCCGATCTCGTGACAGGAGAAGCGGACCTCCGGCGCCCGGAACAGCCGGCCGGTGTCGTCGACGAGGCGCATGATTTCGAGCGCGGCCGCCTTGTCCTTGCAGCGCGGCCAGACGTCGAGGCTCTCCAGCAGCTCGACGGAGGCGCCTAGCAGCGCCGTGGTGCGGTTGTCGGCATAGGGCAGGCGGCGCGCCACCAGCGCGGTCCGTGCACCCGCCTGCGCCAGCGCGGTGGCCGCGCTAAGTCCCGCCGGTCCGCCGCCGATCACGGCTGCGTCAAAGAGTGTCGATGCGTCTGTCATGGAACGACATTTGACACGCCCGGCGGCAAATTCAAGCCCACCTATTTTTCCGTGATTTTGTGGCGAATTGTGCGACCGGGCGCCGCAATGGCTTATGTGCAAACCGGCCTCGTTCTGATAGCAGAAGCCATGGATACCCAGCAGGATTCCCTGAAGCCGAGACCGGCGATGCGCGCCGCGGCCTTCTCGGTGCACGTCTTCACCGCCTTCGGCGCGGCCATTGCGCTGCTGGCGATGCTGGAGGCCGTGCGCGAGCACTGGGCGGCGATGTTTCAATGGCTGGGCGTCGCTCTGATCATCGACGCGATCGACGGTCCGATCGCGCGCCGGCTTGACGTCAAGAACGTGCAGCCGAACTGGTCGGGCGACGTGCTCGATCTCGTGGTCGACTTCGTCACCTATGTGTTCGTGCCGGCCTACGCGATCGTAGCGAGCGGCCTGCTGCTGCCGGTCGCGGCTCCCTTGCTCGGCGTCGCCATCATCGTCACCAGCGCATTATATTTCGCCGATCTGCGCATGAAGGCCGATGACAATCATTTCCGCGGCTTCCCGGCGCTGTGGAACGCGGCTGCGTTCTACCTGTTCCTGCTGCACTGGCCGCCGCTGTGGTCGACGCTGCTGGTCGCGGCCCTCGTGGTGCTGACCTTCGTGCCGTTCCATGTGTTGCATCCGGTCCGCGTCGTGCGGCTGCGCTGGCTGACGATGTCGCTGATCGGGATCTGGGCGGTGCTCTCCCTTTACACGCTGGACATGGATTTTCGCGTCGGTCCCGGCGTGACGCTCGCGCTGTGCGCCATCGCGCTCTGGATCAGCTTCAGCGACGCATTGATCCGCTTCGCAAGATCCTTCGCATGATGCATCTCCTCGCCAGCCCCGAAGCCTGGGCCGCGCTGCTCACCTTGACGTCGCTCGAGATCGTGCTCGGCATCGACAACGTGATCTTCCTGTCGGTGATCGTCTCGCGCATCCCGGAGAAGCAGGCGCACCGCGCCCGCCAGATCGGGCTCGCGCTGGCGCTGGTGTTCCGCATCATCCTGCTCAGCGTTCTGGTCTGGCTGATCGGCCTGACCGCGCCGGTGTTCTCGTTTGCGGGTTACGATTTCTCCTGGCGCGACCTCATCCTGATCGGCGGCGGCCTGTTCCTGATCGCGAAGGCGACGCACGAGATCCACGCCGAGGTCGAAGCCGATGAGGGGGAGGGCGACAGGGCCTCCGGCCGCAACGCCTTCTTCTGGGTGATCGTCCAGATCATCGTCATCGACATCGTGTTCTCGCTGGACTCGATCATCACCGCGATCGGCATGGCGCAGGACATCGAGATCATGATCGCGGCCGTCGTGATCGCCTGCCTGATCATGTACCTTTCGTCGGGGCCGGTGTCGCGATTCGTCGCGGAGCATCCGACCACGAAGATGCTGGCGCTGGCCTTCCTGGTGCTGATCGGCGTCGCGCTGGTTGCGGATGGATTCCAATTCCACATCCCGCGCGGCTACATCTATTTCGCAATTGCGTTCTCGGCGGCGGTGGAGTTCTTCAACGTGCTGGCCAAGCGCAACCGCAGGAAAGCCGGCAAATAGTCGCGTTTGGTCCGTTCCATTCCAAGTCGAGTTGACAAGGTGGTCGTGATGTCTTTGGCTTGCCGCCACGACGACCGAGAGGAGGTCAGTCAATGACCAAAGCCGTCCGTGTGCACAAGGTCGGAGGCCCCGAAGCCTTGGTCTATGAGAGCGTCGACGTGCCGGCGCCCGGCCCCGGCGAGGTGCGCATCCGCCAGCATGCGGTGGGGCTGAACTTCATCGACGTCTATTATCGCACCGGCCTCTACAAGGCGCCGGAGCTGCCTTTCATCGCCGGCAACGAGGCCTCGGGCGAGGTCATCGCGGTCGGGCCGGGTGTCACGAATTTCCATCCCGGCGACCGCGTCGCCTACTACCACAATCTCGGCGCCTATACTGGCGAGCGCAATATCCCCTGGGAGAAGCTGGTCAAGCTGCCCGACCACATCACCCACGAGCAGGGCGCCGTGCTGATGCTCAAGGGGCTCACGGTCTGGTATCTTCTGCACAAGACCTTCAAGGTCGAGCCGCACCATCGCGTGCTGATCCACGCCGCCGCCGGCGGCATTGGCCTGCTCGCCTGCCAATGGGCGAGGGCGCTCGGCGCCCACGTCATCGGCACGGTCGGCTCGCGCGAGAAGGCCGAGCTTGCGGAAGCCAATGGCTGCGACCACGTCATCCTCTACAACGAGGAGGACTTCGTCGCGCGCGTCAAACAAATCAGCCGCAACGAGGGCTGCGATGTCGTCTATGACGGCGTCGGCAAGGCGACCTTCCCGGGCTCGCTGTCCTGCCTGAAGCCGCGCGGCATGTTCGTCTCGTTCGGCAATGCCTCGGGTCCGGTGCCGCCGTTCTCGATCGCCGAGCTCAACAACCACGGCTCGCTGTTCGCGACCCGGCCGAAGCTCAACGATTACGTCGGCACGCGCAAGGAATTGCTGGAAGGCGCCGACACGCTGTTTTCCGCCGTCATCAACGGCAAGCTGCACGTGCCGATCAACCACGCCTACGCGCTGAAGGATGCCGCCAAGGCGCATATCGATCTCGAAAGCCGCAAGACCACGGGCGCGTCGATCTTGAAGCCGTAGCTAACCGTCGTTCCGGGGCGGCTCGAAGAGCCGAACCCGGAATCTCGAGATTCTCAGGCGCGCAATTGCGCACCGTAGTTCGATGCTTCGCATCGCCCCGGAATGACGAGCTTGTGTATGCGCCGCTACGCCACGCGCCTCGCCGCGCCGGCCTTGGTCAAGATCGCGTCGAGGCAATCGATCATCTCGGCGATCTCCGCCCGCGTCACGTTCAGCGCCGGCATGAAGCGCAGCGTGTCGACCTGCGGTGCATTCAGCAGCACGCCGGCTTCGAACGCCTGCGCGACGATGCCGGGCGCGATCGGCAGCTTGAGGTCGAGCGCGAGCAGCAGGCCGCGGCCGCGCACGCCGCCGAGGCCATGCCGGGCCGAGACCTTCTGCAACTCGCTTTCGAGCAACAGGCCGGTCTCGGTGACCGACTTCAGGAAGTCCGGCTTGCCGACCTCGTCCAGCACCGCAAGGCCCGCCGCGCACATGATCGGGTTGCCGTTGAAGGTGCCGCCCTGGTCGCCGTGCTCGAAGCAGGCCGCCCGTTCGGTCGCAAGCAGGGCGGCGAGCGGCACGCCGCCGCCGATGCCCTTGCCGAGCGTCATGATGTCGGGCGAAATCCCGGCGTGCTCGTAGTGAAAGAGCTTTCCGGTCCGGCCCATGCCGGTCTGGATCTCGTCAAGAATGAGCAGCAGACCGTGCGCCTTTGTCAGCGCGCGCAGCTCCTGCAGGAACTGATCGGTCGCGGGCCATACGCCGGACTCGCCCTGGATCGGCTCGAGCATGACCGCGACGGTGTTGTCGTTGATCAGCTTCTCGACCGAGGCGATGTCGTTGAGCTTCGCCTTCTTGAAGCCGGCGACCTTCGGCTCGAACAAGGGCTCGAACGCCTTCTTGCCCGAGGCCGACATCGTCGCCAGTGTCCGGCCGTGGAAGCCGCCCTCGAAGCTGATGATCTCGAATGCGCCGCCCTTGTGCAGGCTGCCGTGTTTGCGCGCGAGCTTGATCGCGCCCTCATTGGCCTCCGCGCCGGAGTTGGCGAAGAACACCTGGTCGAAGGCACTGTTTGCGACCAGCGCCTGCGCGAGCTTGAGGCTCGGCTCGTTGTAGAAGGCCGGGCTTGGCGTCAGCAGCCGCTTGGCCTGCGCGGCAAGCGCGTCGGCGATCGCCGATGGCGAGTGGCCGAGGCAGTTCACGGCCCAGCCCTGTACGAAATCAAGATAGCGCTTGCGGCTGTCGTCCCAGAGGTAGGAGCCGGCGCCGCGGACGAACACGGCCTTGGGCCGTGCGGTGATGTCCATCAGCGCATCATACGGATGGGTGGCGGTGATCATGTCGAACTCCTCTGGAGGGGCGGGTGGAAAATGGACGCAAAAAGCAAGAAGGCCGCACTTTGCGGGTGCGGCCTTCTCGAAAACTGGCTGAATTCAGTGCTTCAGCGGCGTCGTCGGACATGGCGCAACCCATCATCGTCGCGGGTGCGACGACGGAAAGCTGCGCGGCGGTTGGTCCGAGAATTGATCATGGGCCGCGTCCCTACAGCCGAAGGGCAGGACTTGTCAAGCGGGCGTTTCGCGAGATGCCCGCCGAGCGTGCATCGGTCAGGTCGGATGCGCAGCTTCTTCGGCGTCCTCCGCCCCCCAATCCGCAGCCGCAATCGCGCTGTCGATGAGCTCGCCGCGCATCAGCTTGAGCGGGGATGTCCAGTACAGTGCGATGTTGTGCAAGGGATCGGTCAGCACCTTGAACACCCATACCAGTCCGGTTGTGACATCGCGCGCGACGAAGAGTTGGATCATGCGCGCAAGTCCGCCACCAATGCCGATCGCGAGCCAGAGCGCGCCGACATGGCGGATGAAGTCGAGACGCGTGGCGGGTAGATCGAACAGTCCGAACAGGGTGGGGAACACGTACAGCGCGAGCGGCGCGCTGCCCCAGACCAGGAGCAGGATGATCTTGCGGGTCTGGTTGTAACCGACCTTGACCGCTTCCTTGTACGCGTTGCTGACGTCGTTGACTGCGTCATAGCCGCTCGGCTCGAAGAAGAAATGCCCGGTCTGCCGTGTCAGCATCGCGAGCCAGCCGACGAGTCCCGCGAGCGCCGGATCTTTGAACAGCAGCGCATAGCAGGCGAGGAAGATCACGGCGCTGAAGAGGTGCAGCGTCTGGTTGACGGTGCTCTGGTGGTAGAAGCGGTAATCGTCGAAGCGCTGCGTGCGCAGCATGTCCGAGAGGCAGCTCATCATCAATCCTCGCTCGCGTTGAAAGCGCGGCAGAGTTAGGACGAGTACGTGACCTCCGCGTGAATGCACTATAGTGTCACATTCCGGCGTGCGGTCGTGCGCGGCACGATGGCGTTGCGACAGGGAAACTACTGCACGCCGTAACGGGCGAACAGATCGGCGATGCCGGCATTGACCGCCTTGGCCGCCGCGATGTCGCGCTCGGCGCCGTCAGCATCGCCCTTTTTCCGTTTCGCAAGCCCGCGGCCATAGAGCGCGCTGTCGAGTTCCGGCTTTGCGCTCAGCGCCGCGTCGTAGTCCGCAATCGCCGCGTCGAGATTGCCGAGCTTGAGGTAGGTGAGGGCGCGGCTGTCCAGCGTGTAGGGATCGCCCGGGCGCATCCGGAGCGACTGCTCGCAATCGGCCAGCGCCTCCTGCAATTGCCCCAGGATCGCGCGCGTCACGCAGCGGGCATTGAACACGCCGGCATAGCTCGCATTGGCCTTGATCGCGCGATCGTAGTCTTCCAGCGCCCGCGGGTAATCGTGGTCGTCGAAATACATGTTCGCGCGCGCATAGGCGTCGCGGTCGTTGTTCGGCATGAGTTGAAGCGACTTGCCGAAATCGGCCAGCGCCCGGGCTCGCTCCCCCTTGTCGCGGAAGATGCGTGCACGGTTGCCGTAGGCCGGGCCGTAGTTGGGATCGAGCTTGATGGCCATGTCGAGATCGGCGAGCGCGCGATCGGCCTCGCCGTGCTCACGATAGGCCGTGCCGCGGTTGAAATAGGCGAGCGCGAATGTCCGATCGAGCTTGATGGCCTGATCGTAGTCGGCGAGCGCATGGGCGTAGTCGTTCTTGCCGATGTAGGAATTGCCGCGGTTGTTGTAGTAGAGCGCGTCATTTGGCTTGAGCCGGATCGCGCGCGTATAGTCGGCGATGGCGTGGTCGCGATTGCCGAGATCGTCATAGGCAATGCCGCGATTGTACCAGGCGATGGCGTCGTTCGGCTCGAGATCGATGGCGCGGTTGAGATCGGCGAGCGCACGCTCGGCGTCGCCCTTGCGCCGGAAGATCTCACCGCGGTTGGCAAGCGCCAGCGCATTGGAGGGATTGGCTTGCAGCACCGCCGAGCAGCCGGCGAGGCGCCGGTCGTCGCCGACCTTGTCGGTGCCGAAACACCATTGCCGCGCCTGGGCGGGTGATGGCGATTGCGCAGCGGCGGGAAGTGCAAGCAGGATCAATACTGTGCCAATCGCGCACAGCCCGGCCCGGATACCAACCTCGTGATTGTATTTCATCGATAGCCGCGCAGAAACCATTGAGCCTCTGGCGCGTTTGTGATCGAAGGATGCGAATTGGTTCGAACCGGACGCTGGTCCGTTGAGACCAACACTGGCGTGACCAACAGACAGTATTCAGCCTTGTCCGATACGCCTTACCCGATCGACCTCGACAGCATTCGCGGCGCATTTCCGCCGGGCATCGAAGCGCCACCCCTGCTTGTCGATTTCGCCGATTGGCTGAACGGGCGCCCCTGGGGCAGCGTCGGCTGCTTCTCCCTGCAAGGCCAGTTCTCCGATCATGCGCCGATCGTCGACGGTAGTCCCCTGCGCGACAGGTTTTCGTTGTTCATGCGACTTCCGGACGGCTCGGCCGTCGGCGGGTGGTACGGTGCCGGTCTCGACCGGGACAATCCGCCGATCGTCGGTCTGGGGTCGGAGGGCGACTACGAGCTGCTGGCGCCGAGCCTTGACGGTCTGCTCGCAAAACTGACGTCGCAGCAATTCGGTAACGCCTGGAGCGACCTGCTGCCGCATGACGAGGTCGAGTGTCAGACGGTCGAGCTTGCGCGGTGGCTCGCCGGGCGGCCGGCTGGCGAGCCGATGACGCCGGACGACGCATCGTCGGAGCTTCCCGACTTTCGCGGCTTCGTGGAAAAATGGAGCCGGGATCGCGAGGATTATTGGGCCAATCACCGCCTGATGGCCGAGCTCGGCTGGCGGCTGGCGGCGCATCTGCCGAAGGGGAAGAAGCCCTGGGACAAGACGAGCTTCGAGGTCGCGATATCGGGCGCGCAGTATCAGGCGCGCGTCCTCACGCGTGGACCGCAGCCGTTCGAGGAAGCTTCTTCGATCGAATCCCTGCTACGCGACCTGCGCGAAGAGATGCGCCGCGCACAGCCCGAGCTCGGGTTGTGGTACGCGATGAGTTTCGGGCTCTACGCCGACGGCCGCGTCATGCCGAACTTCGAATACGATCTGCGCCCGACCATCGACGGCGAGCCTGCGCTGCTATCCGAGGCGAAGGCCGATCTCGTCCGCGCTCCGCGCCCGGAGCGCTGGGTGCCGAAATGGCTGGCGGCATCCTGAAGCTCGGAATCCCGCGATGCTGCCGCCCAGCCGGCGCGCCGAAATCTTCTGCTGTCGTGCCATCTTGACCTCGCGGGAACGGCACCTTCGATCCCCCTTGACTTAGAGTGCGCTCGAAGGGGTATCTGTACGTGCGTCAGTACGAGAACGGGCACACATGAAGATCGGCGACCTCGCAAAACGAACCGGCTTGTCGACTCACACGTTGCGTTATTATGAGCGCATCGGGCTGCTGCCATACGCAGACCGGGATCGTTCCGGCCAGCGTGACTTTGACGCATCGATCCTCACATGGATCGAATTCCTCGGTCGGCTCAAGACCACGGGAATGCCGATCCGGGACATGTTGCGTTATGCGGCGCTTCGTGATGAAGGCGAAGCCACTGGGCCAGCCCGGCGGCAGATGCTGGAAATCCACCGGGAACAGGTTCGCACGGAGATTGCCGAACTCCGGGAATGCCTGCTCGTCCTTGATACCAAGATCGCCGGCTATGCCGGCGGCGAACAGAGGACGAAGGAAAATGACGCACGCCCAAACACAAGCCGAAAGCCGCTTCGATCGCGGCCAGCGGGCCCTGTCACGCATTGACGGCAGAGCCGGCGAAGAGGTCGTCGCCTCACTCGCCGACATCGCTCCGGATTTCGCACGATACGTGATCGAGTTTCCCTTCGGCGACATTTACAGCCGCCCGGATCTCGGCCTGCGCGATCGAGAGATCGCGACGATCGCCGCGCTGACGGCGCTCGGAAATGCCGCGCCTCAGCTCAAAGTGCATATCGAGGCGGGTCTGAACGTCGGGCTGTCTCGCGACGAGATCGTGGAGATCATCATGCAGATGGCCGTCTATGCGGGCTTCCCGGCGGCGGTGAACGGGCTGTTCGCAGCCAAGGAGGTGTTTTCCGCGCATGACGGACAGCAGGGGTCGGGAGAAGCGACATGACGAACTTCGAACACGATGTGCGCCCGACGATCGGGGGCGAGCCGGCAAAATTAGCCGAGGCACAGGCCGACCTCGCCGGCGCGCCGCGTCCGGAGCGCTGGGTGCCGAAATGGCTGGCCGAAGCCTGATCGCGACTTCGCGCTTGCGCCCGGCGCGCGCTTGGTGATGCTGCCTCAGGCAGCATCGGGGGCTCGTTTGATTAGATCGATACAGTTCGAAAAGATTGGCACGGAGCCGACGCGTCTCGGATTTTCGCTCGTTGCGAGCGGGGTTGCGGGCGATCAGTCGCTACTTTTCCTGTTCGAGTCCTCGGGAGACAGCGCATCGACTGCAGCCGCGTTGCGCGCTTCTGGCGTATTGCCGCATCCGAAGATGGAAAGGTTGAAGCGTTACGGTCTGCACAAGTCGGCTGCCGGATCGGAGCTATGGATCGATCTGCCTCCGCTTGAGCTCGGCCATTCTCATGTCGACCTCTTTCCCGACGGGCGGGTCTTGCTGGCGAGCCGCAGACACAACTGGCGGGCCGAGACCGACCACGACCTGAACGGAGTCATCTTTGATCCCCGGACCGGACGAGCAGACCGCGTCGGCCTCGGCGATGCCATCAGCGATCTCCAGATCGATGACCTCGGACGGATCTGGATTGGGTATTTCGACGAGGGTGTTTTTGGCAGTTCGGTCGGGCAGGCCGGCTTGGTTTGCTTCTCGACTTTGGGAGAGAAGGTCTGGGAATTTCCAGCAGATGCAGACCACACGATTGACGACTGCTACGCGCTCAATGTGGCGGGCCCAGAGGCCGCCATTTTCTTCTACTCGGATTTCCCGCTCTATCGGATTGGCGCAGACTTCGAATTGACCTGGAAGCAAACGAAGCTTCGAGGCTGCCACGCGTTCGCAATGTCCGAGACGGAGATTCTGTTCTCGGGCCAATACGACGATCCACCCAATGTGGCCTACATCGGACGATCGGATCGAGAGGGCATGATTCTTGTGAGGCGGGCATACCTGTTCATGCCCGACGGCTCAGCGCGACCGCGCGGCCGTTTGCAGGGCCGCGGCAGGCATCTCTATCACTTCGGCGAGGACGGGATTTACCGGGCGACGCTGGGTTGAGCCCGTTGACGGAGTGCTCTCAGAACCCCGCGACGCTGCCGTGCAGGTCGTATTGGTCGGCGCGCTCGATCTTTGCCGTGACGATCTCGCCGACGCGCAAGGGGCGGCGGCTCGACAGGTAGACCGCGCCGTCGATCTCGGGCGCATCGGCCTTCGACCGACCCCGGGCAACGGTCGGGCCGACCTCGTCGATGATGATCTGCTGGCGCGTGCCGACCTTGCGCTTCAGCCTGCGCGCCGAGATCTTCTGCTGGCGCGCCATCAGCGCGTTGTAGCGCTCCTGCTTGACCTCTTCCGGCACGGGATTGGCGATCGCATTCGACGTCGCACCGGCAACCGGCTCGTATTTGAAGCAGCCGAGGCGGTCGATCTCGGCTTCGTCGAGCCAGTCGAGCAGATAGGCAAAGTCCGCGTCGGTCTCGCCGGGGAAGCCGACGATGAAGGTCGAGCGCAGGGCAAGATCAGGGCATTCCTCGCGCCAGCGCTTGATCCGCGCCAGCGTCTTGTCCTGCGCCGCCGGGCGCTTCATCGCCTTCAGCACCTCGGGGCTCGCATGCTGGAACGGGATGTCGAGATAGGGCAGCACCGTACCTTGCGTCATCAGCGCGATGACCTCGTCGACATGCGGGTAGGGGTAGACATATTGCAGCCGGACCCAGGCCCCGAGCTCGCCGAGCTCGCGCGCGAGGTCGAGGAATTTGGCGCGGACCTGGCGGTCCTTCCACGGGCTCTCGGCGTATTTCAGGTCGACGCCATAGGCCGAGGTGTCCTGCGAGATCACCAGCAGCTCCTTGACGCCGGCGCCGACCAGCCGCTCGGCCTCGCGCAGCACGTCATTGGCCGGGCGCGAGACCAGATCGCCGCGCAGCTTCGGGATGATGCAGAAGGTGCAGCGGTTGTTGCAGCCTTCGGAGATCTTCAAATAGGCGTAGTGCCGCGGCGTCAGCTTGATGCCCTGCGGCGGCACCAGGTCGAGATGCGGATTGTGCGCCGGCGGCAGCGCGCGGTGCACGGCATCCAGCACGCTCTCATATTGCTGCGGACCAGTGATCGACAGCACGCCGGGATAGGCCTGCTCGATCTGCTCGGGCTCGGCGCCCATGCAACCCGTCACGATCACCTTGCCGTTCTCGGCCATGGCCTCGCCGATCGCCGATAGCGATTCCTGCTTGGCGCTGTCGAGGAAGCCGCAGGTGTTGACGATGACGATGTCGGCCCCGTCATGCTTGCGGGCGAGCTCGTAGCCCTCGGCGCGCAGGCGCGTGATGATGCGCTCGGAATCCACCAATGCCTTGGGACAACCGAGTGACGTGAATGAAATGCGGGGCGCTCTGTCCATTGTATCGCCTGGAGCCTAGATCTGAATTGTCCGGATTTAGCGATCCAAGTAATTGAACCGATGGCGAAATTCAATAACTAACCTATGGACCGGTTCCGATTGTGTGACTGGAGGGGCCGAGATGAATCCTCCAACGTGCACGTTCCCGTTGTTATTCTGTTCTTGCGTATTTCCACGGAGCTAAACTGCGATGCGCCATTTCATCCTCGGCATGGTTTTCGCCGTCATTTCCTGGAGTGCGATGTTTCCGGCGCGGGCTGAAGTCGACAAGATCTTACGTGTTTGCGACGGACAAAAAGGCCTGTGTCCGGAATTCAGGCCGCGCGTGAAGGCGCCCGATGGGTGGGCGAAGGACGAGGCCGCAAGCCTCAAATACGGCGCCTCAATGTTCGTGCCCAGGGGGAAGGGATTCGGTAACGCCGAAGCAATCATCTATGCCGAAGGCCGCTACAACAAGGATCGAACCGAACTGGTTCAATGGGTGGCAACGAGCGATCAGGATTGGGCGGCGACGTCCGGCAAGAATGCCAAGATCACCTCGCTTCCCTCGGCCAGCCCCGGTGTCATCATCAACCGGTACGACAATCCGTCCCTGAAGGACCAACCGGTCGAAGTGATCGCGCATTACGTTGATGTCGACAAGGACGGCAACTCCTATGTCGTGCGGCTGGCGGTCTCCGGCAAGAACGAAGGTGCGGTGTTGGCCGCCGTGCCACTCCTCGATAAAATGATCGCTGGCGCGAGGATTCCGTAAGAGCGTAAGCCCACCAGATGGCAGCTGCCGTCGGGCGGGAGTGGGCGGCTTTGAAAGTTTACATTCGTTGTCTCAGGAGCATCCGAGCGACACGAAGCTGACCTTGGGCGCAGCCGTCTCTTGCATATCTCTTGATCTGCCTGATTGATCGGCAGGAGCTAGTCCTAAATGCGGTCAATTACAACCCTTTGCAGGGCGTTCCGGCGTGCTATGGATGAATCACCTGACGTGAGTGAGCCATGAGCGCCGAGCAGTCGCCCAAAATCGTGATCGTCGACGAAAGCCCGATCCGGGCCGCGATCCTCGAGGAGGGGTTGCGGGAGGCCGGATTCACGCAGGTCGCCCATATCCGCGAGATGCAGAGCCTGCTGGCCCGTATTTATGCGGTGGATCCCGACATCATCCTGATCGATCTGGAAAACCCCAGCCGCGACGTGCTGGAGGCGATGTTCCAGGTCAGCCGCGCCGTGCGCCGGCCGATCGCGATGTTCGTCGACCAGAGCGATTCAGCCTCGATCCAGGCCTCGGTCGAGGCGGGCGTATCCGCCTACATCGTCGACGGGCTGAAGAAGGAGCGCATCAAGCCGATCCTCGACCTCTGCGTGTCCCGCTTCAACGCCTTCGCCAAGCTTCAGGAGGAACTCGAGCGCACCAAGTCGCAGCTCGAGGACCGCAAGATCATCGAGCGCGCCAAGGGCATCTTGATGAAGGTGAAGGGCCTCACCGAGGACGAGGCCTATGTGCTGCTGCGCTCGACTGCGATGCGCGAGAAGAAGAAAATCGGCGAGATCGCCCAGTCGATCATCACCGCGTCGGAGATGCTGAAATGACCGGACCGCTTCGCATCGGGTTCATTCCGCTGGTCGATGCCGCCGCGCTGATCGTCGCCGTCGACAAGGGCTTTACTGCCGCCGAAGGCCTCGACGTCGAGCTGGTGCGCGAGGTCTCCTGGTCCAACGTCCGCGACAAGCTCAATATCGGCCTGTTCGACGCCGCTCATCTGCTGGCGCCCGTGGCGATCGCGTCCTCGCTCGGGCTCGGCCACGTCAAGGTGCCGATCGCCGCGCCGTTCAATCTCGGCATCAACGGCAACGCGATCACGGTGTCGCCGACGCTCCATGCCGCGCTGATGGAGGAGATCGACGGCGACCGCTTCGATCCGCTCGTCACGGCGAAAGCGCTGGCGCGGGTGGTCGCCAGGCGGCGCAAGCTAGGTGCCGATCCGCTGACCTTCGGCATGACCTTTCCTTTCTCGACCCACAATTACCAATTGCGGTTCTGGATGGCGGCGGCCGGCGTCGATCCCGACGAGGACGTGCGGCTGGTGGTGCTGCCGCCGCCCTACATGGTGGACAGCCTCAGGAGCGGCCATGTCGATGCGTTCTGCGTCGGCGCGCCCTGGAATTCGGTCGCGGTCGATCTCGGCATCGGCCACATCCTGCATTTCGCCTCCGACATCCTCGTCCGGGCGGCGGAGAAGGTGCTGGCGGTCCGCCAGACCTGGGCCGACAAGAATCCGGACGTGGTCGCCAGCCTCGTGCGCGCGGCCGTGAAGGCCGCCGAGTTCATTGAGCATCCGGAGAACCGCATCGAGGCCGCGCGCATCCTGGCGCAGCCGGAGCGGATCGGCGTCGATGCCGAGGTGATCCAGCGCACGCTCACGGGACGCCTGAAGATCTCGCCCGACGGCACCTTCCGCGAAAGCGGCCGTTACCTCCTGGTCGGACGCGAAGGGGCGGGGCGCCCGGATCCGGTCCAGGCCGCCTGGCTCTACGCCCAGATGGTGCGCTGGGGACAGACGGCGCTGGCGCCGGATGGCGTCAAGACGGCGATGGCCGTGTTCAGGCCGGATCTTTATGATGCCGCCCTGGGCAGCCGAGCGGCGCCCAGTGAGGCTCCCGCGGCGTTCGGGGCGTTCGCCGGCCCCGTCTTCGATCCCGACAATATCAGGGGGCATCTCGAGGCCTTCGAAGTCGGTCGCTGGAAGGCCTGATTCGATCCTGCATCGTTTTTAGGCGCCTGGGCTCTTCGTCTAAATTTTGGGCTGGCTGCTCGAATTTCGTGAGAGTTCCCCGCCCGGGAGTTCCCGGGGGCACTCCTAATGATCTGAAATTGCAGCAATTCTCATTTCGATGAAGCTGGCACGCAACTTGTATGTTGCACTGCGGCCAGCTTGTCACAGACGCCTGCTGAGCCGAGTCCCGCAGCAACGAAGCTGATCGGACCGTTGGGTGCAGAGCAGGCTCTTGAGCCAGCCGAGTGCCTCGCGGGTCGCGCAATTTTCCGTCGATACCACCCCGGTGGCCGCAGGAGCTTCGTTACTGACCATGAAACTCGAAACAGTCTCAGTCGACTTTACCGACGAGCAGAAGCGCTATCTCGAAGGCTTCACGACCGGTCTGCAGATCAGCCGGGTCGGTCGCGGCCTTGGTGGCGGCTCCGGCAAGGCGAATGCCGAGCCGACCGGTCCGGATGCCGTGCACATCAAGGCGCAGGACAAGGTCATCGCCTCGGGCAAGAAGCTCGCCGACCAGGAGAAGTTCAAGCGCGACGAGCATCCCTTCGACGCCTATCCGCGGCTGCGCCAGCAGGCGCTCGACAATGCGCCGCCGAGCCCGGCGGACAATTTCCGCTGGCGCTACTACGGCATCTTCTATGTCGCGCCGACGCAGGACTCCTACATGTGCCGCCTGCGCATCCCGAACGGCATCATGAAGCACTGGCAGTTGTCGGGCCTTGCCGATCTCGCCGACGATCTCTGCGGGCCGTACAGCCATGTCACGACGCGCGCCAACCTCCAGCTTCGCGAGATCCCGCCGAAGCACGCCGTGAAGCTGATCGAGGGCATCCAGGATCTCGGCCTGTGCTCGCGCGGCTCCGGCGCCGACAACATCCGCAACGTGACCGGGACGCCGACCGCCGGCATCGATCCGCAGGAAATCATCAACACGCGGCCGTTTGCGCGCGAGTGGCACTACCACATCCTCAACGACCGCTCGCTCTACGGCCTGCCGCGCAAGTTCAACGTCGCCTTCGACGGCGCCGGCAGGATCGCGGTGCTGGAAGAGACCAACGACATCGCCTTCACGGCGTTCGAGGTGAAGGACGGGTTCGGCGTCGAGCCCGGGGTCTGGTTCCGGCTCGGCCTCGGCGGCATCACCGGCCACAAGGATTTTGCAAAGTATTCCGGCATCATCGTCAAGCCGGAGCAGGCGACCGCTGTCGCCGATGCCATCGTGCGCGTGTTCATCGACCACGGCGACCGCACCAATCGCAACAAGGCGCGGCTGAAATACGTGCTCGACGCGATGGGCCATGACGGCTTCCTGAAGCTCGTCGAGGAACGGCTGAAGACGCCATTCACGCGCGTGCCGGAAGAGGCGTTTGCGCCGCGGCCTGCGGCTGACCGCATGGCTCATATCGGCGTGCACAAGCAGAAGCAGGACGGCCTCAACTGGATCGGCGTTTCGCTGACGCTCGGCAAGCTCACCTGTGATCAGATGCGGGGCCTTGCCAAGGTCGCGCGTGACCTCGGCGACGGGGAGATCCGCCTGACGGTCTGGCAGAACCTGCTGATCCCGGGCGTGCGCGACGAGAACGTCGAGCTTGCGATTGCCGCGATCAAGCAGATCGGGCTCGCGGTCGAGGCCTCGCATATCCGCGCCGGCCTGATCGCCTGCACCGGCAATGCCGGCTGCCGCTTCGCCGCCTCCAACACCAAACGCCACGCCGCCGAGATCGGCGACTGGTGCGAGCCGCGCGTCGAGATGGACAAGCCGGTCAACATCCACGTCACCGGCTGTCACCATTCCTGCGCGCAGCACTACATCAGCGACATCGGCCTGATCGGAGCGCGGGTGCCGGTGAACGAGGACGACACGGTCGAGGGCTATCACCTCTTCACCGGCGGCGGGTTCGGCCCCGATGCCGACGTCGGGCAGGAGGTCTATCACGACCTCAAGGCCGAGGACGCTCCGAAGACGGTCGAAGCGCTGCTCAAGGCCTATATCGCCCATCGCGCCTCGCCCGACGAAACCTTCCTCTCCTTTGCGCGCCGCCATGACGGCGAGACGCTGCGCAAGCTTGCCGATGCACAGGTGTCCGCATGAACCAGATCACCCCTCCGCCGAAACTCGATATCATTCCCGCCAGCGCCCCGTTCTCCGACGCGCAGCGCTCCTGGCTGAACGGATTCTTTGCCGGGTTGCTGTCGCCTGATGTGGCTACGCCCTTGTCGGCGGAGCAGGGCGCCGCCGTCATGCAAGCCGGCGACGGCGACGATGGCGAAGCGCCATGGCACGACCAGACCATGCCGATCGCCGACCGGATGAAGCTTGCAGAGGGGCGTCCCGTTCGCCGCAAGATGATGGCGGCGATGGCGCAGCAGGATTGCGGCCAGTGCGGCTATAATTGCCACGACTATTCGGAGGCGATCGCCACCCGCAGCGAAGCGCGGCTCAACCTGTGTGTTCCCGGCGGCAAGGAAACCGCGCGGATGCTGAAGTCGCTGTACGAGGAACTGGACAAGGCGCCGGCGGCCAAGGCGGGTGACAAGGGGGCCGACAAGGCGGATGCGGTGGCAGCGCCGGCCGTGACCGTGACGATCGCAGAGCCCGGCCGCTCGCGCGACAATCCGACCGAGGCGACGTTCCTGTCGCGGCGCCTCCTCAACAAGGGGAAGTCGGAGAAGGAGACCTATCACGTCGAGTTCGATCTCTCCGCGAGCAAGCTCGACTACATCGTCGGCGACAGCTTTGGTGTGTTCGCGCGCAACGATGTCGGCCTCGTCGACCAGATCATCGCACTGCTCGGCGCTTCCCACACCACCAAGGTGAACGGCAAGACACTGCGCGAGGTGCTGATCGACGACGTCTCGCTGTCGCCGGCGCCGGACTCGCTGTTCGAACTGATCTCCTTCATCACCGGGGGTGCGCAGCGCGAGAAGGCGCGGGCGCTGGCGCAGGGCGAGGATCCCGATGGCGACGCCGCCACGCTGGACGTGATGGCGGCGCTCCAAAAGTTTTCCGGCATACGGCCGCATCCCGAAGCCTTCGTCGAGGCGCTGGAGCCGCTCCAGCCGCGGCTCTATTCGATCTCGTCCTCGCACAATGCGACGCCGGGAAAACTGTCGCTGACGGTCGATTCCGTGCGCTATGTGATCGGCAAGCGCAAACGCATCGGCGTTGCCTCGACCTTCCTCGGCGAGCGCATCGCTGAGGGCGAGAAGCTCAAGGTCTATGTGCAGAAGGCGCATGGTTTCGGCCTGCCGCAGGACCCGAAGACGCCGGTTATCATGATCGGCCCCGGCACCGGCATCGCGCCGTTCCGCGCCTTCCTGCTCGACCGCAAGGCGACCGGTGCGCCGGGCAAGAACTGGCTGTTCTTCGGCCACCAGCGCAGCGATTGCGACTTCTTCTACCAGGAAGAGCTCAACGCGATGAAGACCTCGGGCCTGCTCACGCGCATGTCGCTGGCCTGGTCGCGCGACGGCGAGAAGAAGTTCTACGTGCAGGACCGCATGCGCGAGGTCGGCCGCGAATTGTGGACCTGGCTCGCCGAGGGCGCGCATCTCTACATCTGCGGCGATGCCAAGCGCATGGCCAAGGATGTCGAGCGCGCGCTGGTCGACATCGTCGCCCAGTTCGGGGCGCGCTCGACAGACGAAGCCGTCAGTTTTGTCGCCGAGCTCAAGAAGACCGGCCGCTTCCAGGCTGACGTCTACTAAGGCGCGACAAGATCAGCGTGAATCGTCCCGGCGGAGCAAGCGCCGGGCGTCACGCCGAGCGCGCGTTTCTACTGTGCATGGGGTTGTTTTCGCCATTTTTGTTTGGACCGGGTCCAGGGCCTAAAATCCGGCTGTCATCCCGCCGTCATCCGGGCCGGTTCCAACTGGCTCGGATCTTAACGAATAAGATTCTCGGAACCCGCGTGTGAAGAGAATTTGCACCTGCGACGGGGCGCCTTCAGAGAACCACCATCGCTATTTTCGCCGCCATCTTGCCTCCCGCCAGGGTTGATCCTTCATACTCGCGCAAATGGGGCGTTGGAGATCGACCATGCGCGAACTATCGGCGGAAGCCAGGCTGCACTTCTACGCGCGCTCGCTCTCGCGTCGGACCGGGGCGAGCATGCACCACGTCGGGCTCTACAGCGCCTTCGCGGTCATCGCCGCGATCGTGTTCGGCACGCTGTCGGTGCACCCGTTCTGATCACGCCCCGCGCTTGAACGGCGCGACTTCGATCGCCGCATCCTTCAACGCCTGACGCAAGGTCCGCGCGATCTCGACCGCGCCATGCGTATCGCCGTGGATGCAGACCGTATCCGTCCGCATCTTGATCACCTTGCCCGTCACGGACACCACCGCGCCGTCCTGCACCATGCGCACCACGCGATCGGCAATCGCCTTGGCATCGTGCAGCACCGCGCCGGGCTTCTTGCGCGAGACGAGATTGCCGTCGTCCTCATAGGCGCGGTCGGCGAACACCTCGTGCACCATCGGCAGATTGGCCGCTTCGCCGGCCTTCACCAGCTTCGAATTGGCGAGCACGACGAAGATCAGGCTTGGATCGACCGCCTTGATGCCGGCGGCGATCGCCTTCGCCGTCATGTCGTCCTCGCAGGCGACGTTGGACAGCGCACCATGCGCCTTCACATGCGTGACCTTGTGGCCGGCCGCGGTCGCGATCGCCTGCAAAGCGCCGATCTGGTAGGCGACGAGGTTCTCGATCTCGGAGGCCTTCAGGCCCGCGATCGGATGCCGGCCGAAGCCGTGGAGGTCGCGATATCCGGGGTGCGCGCCGACCGAAACGCCGCGTGCTTTCGCTAGCTCGACCGTCCTGCGCATGATGTCGGGATCGCCGGCATGGAAGCCGCAGGCGACGTTGACCGAGCTTGCCAGCTCGATCATCGCGGCGTCGTTGCCCATCTCCCACGCGCCAAAACCTTCGC
The DNA here is from genome assembly GCF_054062495.1 of Bradyrhizobium sp. USDA 3311. NCBI lineage: Bacteria > Pseudomonadati > Pseudomonadota > Alphaproteobacteria > Hyphomicrobiales > Nitrobacteraceae > Bradyrhizobium > Bradyrhizobium sp. USDA 3311. Next base: position 6,014,283 of record NZ_JBSSFI010000001.1, read on the forward strand.
CGAGGTCGCAATTGAGATCGATCGTCTTCATGGTTGCTCTCCGCCTCTGGTCGTCTTGTCGTTACGGCTCCGCCGTGACCTGCCACGTTCCGGCATCCACCGCGCTGACCGCATAGCCCGCGACGTTAGCATCGCTGAGCGCCTCGATGTTGAGCGCGACGGTGTCGGCGGAGCGGAGGCGATCGGGCAGGCTGCGGATGGCTTGCGCGAATTTGCGCGCCTCGTCCTGGGCCTCCGCCATGCTGACAGCCTTGAAGCGGAACGCGGTCCCCGCCGAGGTCTGCGCCAGACGGCCGACATCGGCCGTGATCACGGTTGCGATCTTCGGATAGCCGCCGGAGGTGCCGCGGTCCATCATCAGCGCGATCGGCGAGCCGTTGCCGGGCACCTGGATGCTGCCGTTGACGGTGCCGTCGGAGACGATGTTGTGGCCGTGCAGGTGCTTGATCGCGGGGCCTTCGAGCCGGTAGCCCATGCGGTCTGATGTCGCCGAGATCTTCCACTCGCTGTCCAGGAACAGTGCCTTGTTGGCGTCGTCGAACTCGTCGTCCTGCGGGCCCAGCACGACGCGGATCGGACCGCTCACGGGCTTCGGCAGCTCGATGCGCAGCTCCGCCGCGCCGCTCGCGGCATCGACGCTGAACTCATCACCGGCCTGGAGCGGGCGCGGGTAGGGGCTGCCGAGGCCGGCGCGGGCATTGACCGCGAGGCTGCCGAACACCGGCTCGCCCTTGATCCCGCCTTCGATCGCCAGATAGGTGAAGGCGCCACCGCGGGCGAAACCGAGCGTCAGGGTTTCGCCGTCCTTTAGCGTCACCGATGTGTCCATGGCGACCGGTCGCCCCGCGACGTCGGCATTGCGCGGCGCGCCGGCAATCGCCACGCGCACGGCGCCGTCACGGGCGGTGAAGGTGGCGCCGAACGGGCCGATCTCGACACTGGCCGCGAACGGCTCGTTGCCGACCAGCGTATTCGCGGCCGCGAGCGACAGACGGTCCATCGCCCCGCTCACGGTCAAGCCGTAGCGCTGCGCACCGTGCCGTCCGCCATCCTGGACGGAGCTTGCAGGGCCGATGCTGGCGACGATGAGCCGGCTCATGCGACCACCTGCTCGGCGATGATCTCGCCGGCCTCGGCGGCGCGGTCCTGTTCCTCGAACGTCTTGTGGTCGATGGCGAAAAACGTCACGCGATCACCGGGTTCGGTCAGGAAGGTCGGATTGCGGTGGAGCTGATAGGTCCGCACCGGCGTGCGGCCGAGCAGGTGCCAGCCGCTCGGGGCGGCCAGGCACTGGATTCCGGCCTGGATGCCGCCGATCGAGATCGTGCCGGCCGGCGTCAGCAGCCGCGGGTTCTGCCGCCGCGACATGTGCAGGGATTTGTCCAGGCCGCTGAGATAGGACCAGCCCGGCGTGAAGCCGATCATGGCAACCTTGTAGTCGCCGGCGACATGCCGGGCGACGATGTCGTCAGGCGTTGTGTTCAGCGCCTTGGCGACATCCTCGAGGTCGATGCCATGCTCGCCGCCATAGGCGACGGGGATGCGCCAGCGGCGCGTCCTGGTGGCCGGCGGCAGCGGCTGGGTCGCGATCGGGAGGAGCTTTTCGCCGAGCGCGTCGAAGCCGATCTTGCCGGGATCGTAATGCACCAGCAGCGAGCGATAGGTCGGCACGGTCTCGGTGATGCCGTCGATGGGGCTTGCCGCGAGCGCCTTGTCGAGTGCCAGCACGCGCTGGTTGGCGGCATCGTCGATGGTGCGGCTGAACTCGACCGTGACGGCGCTGTCGCCACTGGGCAGAAGGCGGGGCGGGGGAAGCGTCGCGGCCATTGAACTGTCAAAGCGCTGTCGAAATCGGGCTTCTCAGGAAACGCGGGCTCAGCCTTGAGTTCCGCTGATCCCTGCTTCGCGTAAATGCGCCCGCAAGTCCAATAAATTAATGCAAGGGGAAGCGATAAAGCCTTGTTATCGCGTCGCATAACCGCTCTACGGCCCTGCGTTCTTGGCCCTTGACGGAAAGCGCCCGGCTCGCAAGATGCGCGCGTTCTTTCCCGCCCATCCGGAGCTCGTCTGTTTCCATGTCGCTGTCCCCCGAAGCCCGCAAGACCCTCGCCGGCATCACCACTGCCACCATCACCACGGTCCTGCTGAAGAAGGGCCTGCGTAACGTGTGGATGCGCGGTGCGCGCCCGCTGCGCCCGGGCCTGCCGCGGCTGGTGGGACCTGCCTTCACGCTGCGCTTCGTGCCGGCGCGCGAGGATCTGGCGACGCCGGAATCCTGGTCGTCGCCGATCTCGACCCGCACCGCGATCGAGGCGATGCCGGAGGGCTGCATCGCCGTGGTCGATGCCATGGGCATCACCGATGCCGGCATCTTCGGCGACATCCTCTGCGCGCGCATGATGAAGCGCGGCGTCACCGCGCTCGTCACCGACGGCGTCGTGCGTGACGTCGAGGGCGTGCTCGGCACCAATCTTCCGGTCTGGTGCGACGGCAACGCCGCGCCGCCGTCGGTGGCGGGCCTGACCTTCGTTGGCTGGGGCGAGCCGATCGGCTGCGGCGGCGTCGCCGTGTTCCCGAACGACATCGTCGTCGCCGACCAGGACGGCTGCGTGCTGATCCCGCAGGCGATGCTCGATCACGTGCTCAACGAGGGCGTCGAGCAGGAGCGGATGGAAGCCTGGATCGTCAACGAGGTGAACAACGGCGCGGTGTTGCCGGGGCTCTATCCCATGAACGCCGAGACCAAGGCGCGTTACGCCGCCAGCAAGAAGTAACAGAAGCGAGGACACCATGGATATCACTGTCGCAGGCACGCGGCCGACCCGCCGCGCGCCCAAGGAAAACTTCACCGGCACCGTGTGGCAGGATCCCGTGATCATGGCGCCCGCGCCAGCACGGCTGAACTGCTCGCGCGTCGCATTCGAGCCCGGCGCGCGCACCAACTGGCATCACCATCCGCTCGGGCAGACGCTCTACGTCATCTCCGGCGTCGGGCGCGTTCAGACCAAGGGCGGACCGGTCCGTGAGATCCGCCCCGGCGACACCGTCTGGATTCCGCCGGGCGAGCTGCACTGGCACGGAGCATCGCCGACCAACGGCATGTGCCACATCGCCATGCAGGAAGCGCTCGACGGCGTCTACTCGACTTGGCTGGAGCCGGTCACCGACGCGGAGTATGGCGCAGCGCTGGGTTAGCGCTCGCGCCCCGGACAAGACGCATCGCCCCATGGCGATGCGTCGGCGATCCAGAGCCTAAATCCGCTCCGCCGTCCACGTGCCGGTGCAAAGGGCCCCGCGCCATGTGCCGGAGCCGGACGTGCCGCTCAGCCGGCCGAAGCCGACTGCACGCTTGATGCCGGTGCTCAAGGTGACGTTGATGCTGCCGGCATCGGCGACGCGGCCGGATGCGGACACCGCGGCGCTGCTCGAGGCGATCTGACCGTTGTTGATGCCGATCGCGACGGTCGCGCCGTTGCCGCAGGTCTCGCTCGATGACGAGATGCGGACGTTCCATGTCCCGTCGAAAGTGCTTGTCGTTGCGCCTGCCTGCGTGAGCGGGAAGGCGATGGCGACAATCGTGGCGAAGAGACCTTTGCGAAAACCGTTCATGACACGCCCCTGGGGTTGACCATGCGGCGATCGTGGCATGGGTTGCGCAACCGGCGATGTGAGGGCTGTCACGCGCGCAGCAGGCTCTGTGAGGTGGCGCACCTCGCGATGACACCGCGGGCAAAAGCAAAGGGGCCCGGATCACGGGCCCCTTGTCTCCGTCAAAGTGTCGAAGCCGAGCTTAGTTCACCCGCGTCCAGGTCTGGCCGCCGCAGAACATGCCGCCGAAGGCGCAGCCCTGCACGCGCAGGCGATCCGTACCCTTCATGGCGATCGTCGAATCGTAGGTCGAGCCGGTGTTGGGATCGAGGATGCGGCCGGACCATTTCTGGTCCTTGCCGGGCTTCATGTTGATCAGGACCTGCTCGCCGTTCTGGTTCGACTTGCTGTCGACCGAATAGCCACAGAGGTTGTTGCCGCATTGCTCGATGCGGACCTTGCCTTCCTTCTCCTCGGTGAGCCAGATGCCGAGCGGCGAATTGAGGTCGCGCGTCGGTGCAGCAGCGGGAGCCGGCGGCGCGACAGCGGCCGACTGAACGGGTGCGGGGGCAGGCGCCGGCGCGGGCGGCGCAGGTGGCGCCGGGGGTGCGGCAGCCACGGTCGGAGCCGGCGGGGGCGGCGCCACGGGAGCCGCCTGCTGCTCGACGGGAGCAGGGGCCGGAGGCGGTGCGGGCGGAGGCACGACGGCCGTATCAGCCGGTGCAGCATTGGCGGTCGCCGACGGCGGAGCAGGTGGCGCGGGAGGCGGTGCGGCCACGACGGGCGCGGGAGCCTGCACGGCTGCGGGCGGCGCTGTGGCAGCGGCCGGTGGAGGCGCCGGAGCAGCCGGGGCTTGCGGATCGGCCTTGGCCTCTTGCGGCGCCTGCTGGCCCGGACTTGTCTCGTTCTTCTTGGCCTTCTTGGCCTTGCCCTGGCCGGTGTTGTCATAGACGCCGGGGATCGACACCGTGCCCCGGTCGGGATCGATGCGGATGGTGCGCCCGCCATATTCGAAGGTGTACTGCGCTTGCGCAGCGGTGCTCGCCAAAAGGAATGCGGCCGTGGCCAACAGCTTCCTCATTTCGCATCTCCTGAACAGATGGTCCCCGGACCGACGCATACGCCCCGGCGCGATCGCAAAAAGTGATCTAGATCACTTTCATCCGTATGAGTCGTGCTCCGGCGGGTTCGGGTTCAATGCGCCCGGAACCCGTCCACAATTTGGCCGAAGCAAGCGACAGGAGGACGCGGTCCACAGTCCCGTTCCGATGGAATCGGAACGCGCGAACCGATACCCATTTCGCTCGAAGACGCTCTAGTCGAACCAGGCGGCGTAGATCTTCCTGTAGCTGCCGTCCTCCATGGAAATGTGCAGCCACTGGTCGACGAAGGCCTTCAGCGCCATGTCTCGCTGGAGCCAATAGGCCTTCTCGGAGAAGTCGAACGGTTTTTCCGGATGCACCGCGCACAGCACGCCTTGATGCTGCTTCTGCTGGTAGCGCGTCTCGGAAGCGTCCGTCATCATCAAATCGGCATTGCCCTTGGCGATCTCGTCGAAGATCACGGTATTGTCGGCGAAGACGGTGATGTCGGCGTCCTTGATGTTGGCGCGGGCGAAACGCTCGTTGGTGCCGCCGGGATTGACGATGACGCGGGTGCCCTTCTTGTCGATATCAGGGAGCGTCTGGTACTTGCCGACATCGGCGCAGCGCGCGATCGGCGTCTTGCCTTCGCGCATGATCGGCATCGAGAAGAAGCCTTTCCTCTGCCGGTCGAGCGTCACCGAGACGCCGCCCATGGCGATGTCGAACTGGTCGGCCTCGAAATCCTTCATCAGCTTCGGCCAGGCCGTCGGCACGAACTCGACCTTGACGCCCAGCGCCTTGCCGAGCGCCTCCGCCATGTCGACGTCGAAGCCGCTGAACTGCTGCGTGGCCTTGTCCAGATAGGTGAAGGGCTTGTAGTCGCCGGTCATCCCGACACGTAATGTGCCGCGCTTCATGATCTCGTCGAGGCGCGACGGCGCCGCCTGCTGTGCGTGGGCCGAAAGGTTCATCAGCAGCGCCACGGCCAAAGCCGACAGGAATCGAACGGTCATCTCTTCTCCACCCAAGCCCAAGCTGTCATTGTGCAGCTCTTCAGACGTGGATTTAGACCAGATGCCCGCCGCTGGCGAGGCAGAATTGAAAGGAATCCTGAGGTGACGATCTCGATGTACGAGGCCTCGGTCGGCCTCTTTGTGCCGTACTTACGCAACCTGTCCGCGCTGCTCGACAAGGGCGTGGCCTACGCCGAGACCCGCAAATTCAACCCGGCGGTCCTGCTCGGCATGCGCCTCGCACCCAACATGTACGACCTGGCGCAGCAGGTCGGTGAGGCCTGCCGCCATGCAACGGTCGCTCCGGCCTTGCTGGCGCAGCGCGAGCCGGTGACGCTGCCGGCGCTGGAGCACGACATGGCCGGGCTTCAGGCGCGTATCGCAACGTCAATCGAGTTCATCGAGGGCCTGCCGCGGGCCGAGATCGACGCGGCGGCGGAGCTGAATGTCTTCTTCAGGCTGAAGAACGGAACCGAGCTGCCCTTCACTGGACGGACGCTGCTGCTGACGTTCAGCGTCCCGCAGTTTTTCTTTCACGTCACGACGGCCTACGACCTGTTGCGGCACGCAGGCGTCGAGCTCGTGAAGCGGGATTTTCTCGGGCCCCGCGAGCGCTAGATCGCGCTTTAGGCTTCGCCCTTGCGTTCGAACTCGGCGAGCGAGCTGCGGCCGGCGATCTCGCTGCGCAGCAGCTCGAAACGCCTGTGCGCCTCGTCCTCGTGCGTGTCGACGAAATGCACGGCGGCGTCGCTCGTCATGGGGCCGCTGATGACCGGCGCGGACTGCTCGCCGATGGTCTCGTGGACGTAGTACTGGTCGTCATCGCCGCGATGGACCGTCCATTTGAGGCGGATCGCAACCATCGGCCCGGGACCGACCTTGCTGTAGCCGTCGGCATCGGTGTGCTCCGGCACCAGCGGCTGCTCCTCGACCACCGGATGCTCATCGGCAACCGGATGCTCGTCGACGACCGCATGCTCGTCGACGACCGAATGCTCATCGGCAGCCGCCGTTTCCGTTTCGGCGTCGCGGACGACGAGGACGGGCTCGGGGTGCTCCAGGATGCTGGCGATGGTCGCCAGCGCGTGGTCGGTCGGGTCGATTTCTGCCAAGGGTCCATCCTCCAGCTCGACGTGGCCGGCAAGTCTGTCCCACTGCCGCCGCGGCTCGGCATATTACGCGGGTTTGATTAAGGCTGAGTTGGGGCTCGATCTGCACCAAAATGGGACGCATTCTGGCGTTCCGAAGGCGGGCGGATGGGCCGCCCGCCTTGCGGTTTGGTCAGCCCAGCACGTCCTGATTGATGATGTTCTGCCGGATAGGATCGCCGTCCAGCACGCTCAGGATGTTGCGCGCGGTCTGTTCGCTCATGCGGCTCACCGCCTCGACCGTGACGCCCGCGACATGCGGGGCCATGATGACGTTGGGCAGCGCGAACAGCGCGTTGCTGACCGGCGGCGGCTCCACCTCGAACACGTCGATGCCGGCGCCGGCGAGCTTTCCGGACGTGAGCGCGTCGTACAGCGCCGCTTCCTTCACGATGCCGCCGCGTGCGGTATTGATGAGATAGGATTTCGGCTTCATCCGGCCGATCCGGGCCGCGTCAAACAGGCCGACCGTTTCCGGCGTCTTCGGACAATGGATGGTGACGAAGTCGGCATGGGGCAACGCAGCGTCGAGATCGGCGACGGGCTCGTAGCCGGCGGCCTTGATCTCGGCGGCGGGCTTGTAGGGATCGTAGACCTGGACCTTCATTTCCATCGCGAGGCAGCGCTTGGCGGTGCGGGTGCCGATGCGGCCGAAGCCGATCACCAGGACGGTCTTGCCGTAGAGATCGAACGGCAGCATGCCGAGACGGTCGGCCCATTTGCCGTCCTTGACGCAGGAATGCATCTCCTGCGCGCGTTTTGCCAGTGTCAGCATCATGAACAGCGCCTGCTCGGCGACCGAGGGCGAATTCGCGCTGCCGGCGACCATCAGCGGCACCTTGCGGCGGGAGAGGGCGGGCACGTCAACCGCGTCGTAGCCGACGCCGATCCGTGTCACCACCTTCATGTCCTTCGAGGCCTCAAGCTCGGTCTCGCCGAACGCGGTGGCGCCGAGCGCCACGCCATGGACCGGGGCATGGCTCTTCAACAGGGCCTCAAAATCCTTCGCTGAGATCAGGTTCGCAAATTCGACGAGCTCGATATCGTCTCGCTGAGTGAGGAGGGCGCGGGCCCCTTGCGACAAAGTTTGTGTAACGAAAATCTTCTTCTTGTTGGTCGCCATCGCTCCCCGCCTGCTCGCATTTCTTGGACCTGCGTCACAACACGACGCCGGTGTCCTCGTTTAGCAGGTGCATATTGTTGAGGTCCATCGCCAAACGCATGGGTGCCCCGTCCTTGGCGCCGGCATTGGGATCGACGCGGCCGCAGACCGGCGTGCCCTCGAGGCCGAAATAGACCAGGGTCTCCATCCCCATCGGCTCGGTGACGTCGAGCACGGTGTCGAAGCTCTCAACGCCCGGCCCCAGATGCGCATGCGCCTCGGTGAGGTGCTCGGGCCGGAGACCGAGCAGCAGCTTGTCGGTGCGCGGCAGCGCGTTGTAGCGCGCGGCGCGGGCCGGCGGCAGCGCAAAGGCGATGCGATCGGTGAGGCGGATCTGGAGCGTGCCGCCGACGTCCTCCAGCCGGCACGGGATGAAGTTCATCGCCGGCGAGCCGATGAAGCCCGCGACGAAGCGTGTCGCCGGCTTGTGGTAGAGCTCGTTCGGCGTGCCGATCTGCTCGATGCGTCCCTTGTTCATCACCACCACGCGATCGGCCAGCGTCATCGCCTCGACCTGGTCGTGGGTGACGTAGACCGTGGTGGTGCGCACCTTCTGGTGCACCTTCTTGATCTCGATCCGCATCTGCACGCGCAGCTTGGCATCGAGGTTGGACAGCGGCTCGTCGAACAGGAAGACCTTTGGATTGCGCACGATGGCGCGCCCCATCGCGACGCGCTGGCGCTGGCCGCCGGAGAGCTGCTTCGGCTTGCGGTCGATCAGGTCGGTGATGTCGAGGAGCCGTGCGGCTTCCGTCACCCGCGCCTTGATCTCGGCCTTGGGATAGTGCTTCAGGCGCAGTCCGAACGACATGTTCTCGGCGACCGTCATGTGCGGGTAGAGCGCATAGTTCTGGAACACCATCGCGATGTCGCGGTCCTTCGGCGGCACGTCGTTGACGACGTCGCCGCCGATCATGATGTCGCCGTCGCTGATGTCCTCGAGACCTGCGATCATGCGCAGCGTCGTCGACTTGCCGCAGCCCGAGGGGCCCACCAGCACGATGAACTCATGGTCGGCGATATCGAGGTCGATGCCGCGCACGGCTTCGACATCATCGTAACGCTTGACGACCTTACGCAATGCAACGTCAGCCATGAGACATCAACCCTTTGTCGCGCCGGCGGTCAGGCCGGCAATGTAGTAGTCCATCAGGAAGGCGTAGATGACCAGCGGCGGCGCTGCACCGAGCAGCGCGCCGGTCATGATCTGCCCCCAGTTGAAGACGTCGCCCTTGATCAGCGTGGTGGTGATGCCGACCGGCAGCACGAGCTGATCGATCGACGTCGTGAACACCAGGGGATAGAGAAACTGCGCCCAGGACACCGTGAAGGCGAAGATCGTGGCGGCGATCAGCCCGGGCAGCGCCACCGGAATGAAGATCCGCGTCAGGGTCTGCAGCCAGGAGGCGCCGTCGATGAGGGCGGCCTCATCGAGCTCCTTCGGGATCGAGGCGAAATAGCCGATCATGATCCAGGTGCAGAACGGCACGGTCAGCGTCGGATAGATGAACACCAGCACGTACCATCGGTTGAGCAAGGTGATGCCGGTGAAATCCTGGACCACTGCGAGCATCTTGAACAGCGGAATGAACAGAAGGCTGTCCGGGATGAGATAGGTGAGGAACACACCGGTCGCGAGTGTCGCCGAGCCCCAGAACTTCATCCGCGCGAGCGCGAACGCCGCCGGGATGCTGATCAGCATCGTGACGATCACGACCACGATCGAGATGATCGACGAGTTCCAGAAGAAGCGCAGGAACTGGTTCGAGGTCAGGAGCTCGACATAGTTCGCCAATGTCGGGTGAAAGACCCACCAGGGATTGGTTGCCGCCGAGATCTCCGCGCTGCTCTTGAGGGAGGTGATCAGCATGTAGACCGGCGGCGTCAGGAAGAAGATCGCAAACAGCACCAGGAAGAAGTAGGACCAGCGTAGCGCCCAGGTGCGGTCCCGGCTCATGCTTCCGAGTTTGACCTTGCGGCTTGGTCCGGCCTTGTCGATTGCCAGTGTGCTCATCAGGCTTCGTTCCCGCGTTTGGAGACATCGCGCAGGATGAAGACCGCTGCGACGGCGAGGATCGGCACCATGAACAACGAGACGCAGGCGCCGAGTGGAATGTCGCTGCTCTGGATGCCGACCTGGAACGCCCAGGTGGCGAACAGATGCGTCTGATCGAGCGGGCCGCCGGAGGTGAGGATGCGCACGATGTCGAAATTGGCGAAGGTGACGATCAGCGAGAACAGCGTCGTGATCGCGATGATGTTGCGCATCATCGGCAGCGTGATGAACCAGATGCGCTGCCACCAGTTCGCGCCGTCGATGGCCGCAGCCTCATAGAGCTGGTCGGGGACCGATTTCAGCGCGGCGAGGTACATGATCAGGAAGAACGGCGCGCCGTACCAGACGTTGACGAGGATGACGGAGAAGCGCGCCCAGAAGGCGTCACCGAGCCAGGGGATCGGACCGACGCCGAAGAAGGACAGTGTGTAGTTGAAGGCGCTGTAGGAGGGATCGAACAGCCAGAGCCAGGCCAGCGTGCTCATTGCCGGCGGGATGACCCAGGGCACCAGCAGCATGCCGCGCCATTTGCGCTGCTTCTTGCCCGGAATGTTGTGGACGAAATGCGCGACGATGAAGCCGATCAGCGCCTTGAAGATCACGGCGGTGATCGCAAATATGCAGGACTGCTTCACCACCATCCAGAACGTCTCGCGTTTGAACAGGAAGGTGAAATTGCTGAGGCCCACGAATTTCGTCATCGCCTTGTTCAGCGTCGCCAGGTAGAGCGAATAGAAGGCGGGGTAGAGCACGAACAGTGCGATCAGAAGGATCAGCGGCAGCGTCAGGAAGAACGCCACGGTCGATTTCCGACCCATTACATTGCGCAGGCTCGCGTTCTTTTTGCGCGGGCTCCCGGCACGAGCGAGGCGACCTTGCTCAACGACGACATCGGCCATGGGTCAAACTTTCTGGTCAGGCTTTCTTGCGAAAGATTCAACGGTGAAGCCGGCGACCGGTCGGCTTCATTGGCTTGCGGAGGTAGCGAGAGCGCGCCCCGGCGGCTCACACCCGAAGGCATGAACCGCCACGGCACACACCCGGCTCAGGTCCGCATGAAGCCCTCGCACTCGCCCTCGGCCCAGGCGAGCGCCGTTTCCAACTTCTCTCCTTGCGCAAAGCGCAGCGCCATCTTGGTCAGCGTGGCCTGGAAGTAGATCTGCTGCGCGATCTTCGGCGGCGCCGGCGATGCGGCGATTGACAGCGTCTGGTGGTTGTACGGGTTCGGGTAGTGATAGAGCGTGCCCTTCGGCGGTCCGACCTCGGCCCAGGTCTTGAACGTCGTCATGTTGGCATAGGCCGGCAGGTCATAGCCGCCGCTCGCCACGACGAACTTTTCGATCGCCGCGGGCGAGGACAGGTGGGTAAGCAGACTCTTGGCCGCCTCCTTGTTCTTGCCGAAGCTCCAGACGCCCCAGAAATAGGGCAGGTACGGGGCAAAGCGTCCTTTCGGACCCGCCGGGAAGCCGTGCGTCCAGCACTGCTCGGCGACTTGCGGTGCGTCGCGCTTGGCGACCGCCCAGGCGCTCGGCGGGTTCAGGATCATCGCCCCGCGGCCCGAGATCAGCCATTTGTTGTTGGACGCATCATCCCAGGAGGGCGCGTCCGTCGGCAGCACGGCGATCAGCTTCTTGTAGAATTCGAGCGCCTGCCGCACCGCGTCGGTCTTGACCGTGACATCGCCCTTGGCATTGACGAGCTCGGCGCCAAAGGACTGGAAGATCGCGCCGGCTGTATCGACGCTGTCGGTGGTCTCGCCGAGACCGATGCCGAACGGGAAGCCGGCCTTCTGGCAAGCTTCCGCAGCCTTCAAGAACGTCTCCATCGTCCAGTTGTCGGCCTTCGGCGGACTGCCTGCCGGGTACATCTCCTGCACGTCGATGCCCGCATGCTTCTTCATCAGGTCGATGCGCGAGCAAGGGCCCTTGATCTGGCTGCCCGGTGTCGCTGGGATCGCGAGCCATTTGCCGCCCGACTGGCCCAGATATTTGACGGTGCCGTTCACCTCGCCATTCTGCTTGATGAGCGGCTCCATGACGTCGTTGAGCGGCTCGAGATTCTCCGAATAGGCGTGCGGCCACCAGCTCGGCATCTGAAGTATGTCGTGACCGGACTTGGCCTGGGCTTCGGCCGCCGCAGTCAGCTCGATCTTCTTGTTGTTGCTGGTGATGTAGTCGATCGAGACCTCGACCTTCTCCTTCGCGGCCCATTCATTGACGAGAGCCGTGGAGGCGTCGTTGGCGCCGGGTACCCAATGGTCCCAGAAGCCGATCGAGAGCTTGCCGGCGGCATAAGCGCCTCTGACATAGGGCGCCGTGATCAGCGCCGCGGAGGACATTGCAGTGGCAGCCACAAATTGACGTCGCGTCAGTGTCTTGCGTGACATCTCGTTTCCTCGCTTGGATGTTTTATTGTTCTGGCGTTTCCTCTTAACTCTTCCGAGTTTTGCTCTTGATTTTCTTGTTGGCGTTTCTTGTTGGAATTCTCGTTGAACGTTTCTTGTTGGTGCCGTCAGCTCCGATTGCAATCACGCGAGGCGCGGCAAATTGGTAGCGCGATCAGATCATGATTGATCGCGTCTGTCGAGAAAGGCCGAACGGCGATCGTCTAGAACTAACGTTGTGCCCGACGGCGCGGCGGCGCCCGCGGTGCGGTGAGCCGGACCTGCGCCGTGGCTGCTCCTTTTGCGACGCACACGGTGCGCGAACCGGCCTGGAACGATCCGTGCGCAATTACGCCGCAGTTTCGAATAAGCCTGCATAACCGCTTCGCGCGAAAGACTTTTCGGGCGTGGACAGCAATTGGCTGCGTCTGGACCTTGAAGCGGCGGAAACGATAGTGTTGCAACCAGCGGGCGGCTTCCACCCGGATAGGCCAATCAGTTCGACGATGGAGACGAGAATGATCAACCCGGCGCCGCCAGCGCGGCTTTACCTGCGACGATGGCTCGCGCTGGGGTCCGTGCTCGCGCTGCTGCTCGGCGCAGCCGCAGTCGCGAACGCTCAAGGATTGGTCAAAGGCGTTCAGGAGGGGGCGGCAGCCGGGAACAAGGCGGCCGGTCCGGTCGGTGGCGTGCTCGGCGGTGCGATCGGCGGCGTGGTTGGCGTTTTCACCGGCGTGCTCGGCGTCGGCAACAATGGCAACCAGGCGCCGGCCGCCAAGGACGCTAACAAGGACGCGACCAAGGATGCCAAGCAGCAGCAAGGCGCCGGCAAGGACAAGGATGCCAAGAGCGCCAAGGCGGGCAAGGGGGCCAAGGCGAGCAAGGAAGCAAAGAACGCGCCGCAGGACACCAAGGACAACAAGGATGTCACGGTCCTCACCCAGAGCGGCGCGCCGCAACAGTCGGCCGAACAGATCGTCGCCAACAGCGATTCCTACATCGAGCGGATCAAGACCGAACTGAATCTCACTCCTGATCAGGAGAAGCATTGGTACGGGTTCTCCAGCGCCATGCACTACCTGGGGCATAATGGTGCGGAGCGGCTCAACCTTCGGGTTGCGCGCGCCAAGCGGGATCCGCCCGACGACATCATCGAGCAGATGCGCAACGAGGCGCAGTTCCTGATCGACCGGGCGGCCGACCAGCGCAATGTCGCCGACGCCGCCGAACCGCTCTATTCGAGCCTCGACGACAAGCAGAAGCAGGTCTTCATCCAGGAGATGGTACGCCTCAGCCACGAGCGCGGGCTGGATTGATCAAGTTGAATCGGATCGCCGGCGTACGAATTAACGGCGCTCGCCACGAATTCGTGAATCCTTTCCGCAATTCGGGTATGATTAGCTTCGCAAGCTGACTGCGGGGTTGATATGGCGGACGGACTCTCCGTTTTCCTGGTCGAAGACGAGGCGTTGATCCGGATGATGATGGCCGACATGGTGGAGGAGCTCGGCCACCATGTCGTCGCGGAAGCGGACAATGTCCGGGACGCGAGCGCCTTTGCGATGACCGCGCAATACGATCTCGCGATCCTCGACATCAACCTCATGGGGCTCTACGTCGATCCCGTCGCCGACCTGATCGAGCGCCGCGGCAAGCCGTTTCTGTTCGCCACCGGCTACGGGCCGGAACTCCTGCCGTCGCTGCTCCGCCGCAGGCCCATCCTGCGCAAGCCGATTTCGATCGACCAGCTCAAGGCGATGATCGATTCGATGTTTCCGGAAACCACGACGAAGGCGCCGCACTGAGCGACGGTGAGGGCACCGCGCTGAGCGACGGCGCCGCGCTGGGATCGCCAACGAAAATGGCCGCCCGTCGGGGGCGGCCATGCAACGAAGGAATTCGTCGGGTTCTCAGATCAGGCCGGCGGTGAGGTCGATGCCGTGCGCCATCAGGCCGAACGAGGCGACGAGGCCCGTGCAGCAGAACAGCAAGATGGTCTTGAACGAAGAATCGGCGAAACGCGTTTCGACGGCGGCCGGCATCGCGGCGAGCGAAATCATGCTCATGTTCATTCCCCCCTGTGTTGACCCCTGAATTGCATCAGGTGAGGGAACTCTTAGAGCAAAAAGTTTGACGCGAGATTGCGAGGGATCGTTAACGGAATCGCAATCGGCTCGCGGATTCGCGCCTCCCGGCGCGGGATTGCAGGTCTCAGCCGCGACCGTTCCTCAGCACCGTGGCGATCGTATGGGCGGTCATGGCGGCCCGATCCGAGGCGCGCTGGGCGGCCAGCCGGTCTCGCGCCTTTTCCTCGATCAGGAGCTCGATCAGCGCCAGCCGTTTGTCCTCGTCGTCCGCCTCGGTCAGCAGGCGGTGATAACGGTGATAGTCGAAGCCCAGATCCGGTTTACGCATGTCACGCCCCCGCAACTACGCCGCGCACTCCGCGGGATTGTTTCCCATGGGAAACAATCGGGCAAGCACGATCCTGCGTGGAACCCCGCTTTGGATGCAATCAGCTGTGAATTAGTTAACGGACCGGACGGTCTCGGCCGGCCGCACTTCAATCAGGATTGTGGTCGGCGAACATCTTCAGCCCGACGAAGCTGGCATCGGGCTTCGTGACCAGCCGGGTCGGGATGTTGCGCAAATAGTCCTGGAAGCGCCCCTTGGCTTCGAAGCGCGCGCGGAACGCGGAGGCCGCAAGGAACTCCGGGAAGCGCGGCACGATCCCGCCGGCGATATAGACGCCGCCGCGGGCACCGAAGGTCACCGCGAGGTTGCCCGCGACCGAGCCCAGGGTGGCGCAGAACATCTCCAGCGTCGCGCGGCTGACCGGGCAGCTGCCATCCAGGGCGGCCTTGGTGATGGCGGCCGCGTCGCGGTGCGGCACCTGGACGCCGTCGATCTCCGCGAGTGCCTCGTAGAGGCTTTGCAAGCCGGAGCCCGACAGCGCGCCGCGCTCGATGGAGACATGGCCGAAACGTCGGCGCAAGGACGCGATCACGCGTTCCTCGCGCTCGTTCTCTGCCGGCAACGTCGCGTGGCCAGCCTCGGTGACGACGGCCAGCCGCGCCCCATGGCGCTCAACCAGACAGGAGACGCCAAAGCCGGTTCCGGGCCCGACCACCAGCAACGGTTCTCCGGGGAGGCCATCTTGTCCGCCGAGCGGGATCAGATCGGCGGGCCGCAAGGCGGGCAGGGACCAGGCGACCACCTCGAAATCGTTGAGCACATGGACGCTGTCGAAGCCGAGCGTTGGCTGGAGCTCGTTGCCGTCGATGACCCAGGGGCTGTTGGTCATGACGCAGCGGTTGTTGGTGACGGGGCCTGCGACGGCCAGCACGGCTCGTTGGGGCGGTTCGCCGCCGGCCCGGCGCGCCAGCACGTCGACAATGGCTTCCTGGACGGTCGGGAAGTCGGCGACCTTCACATAGTCGATCGATCCGGTCTGGTCGCTGTTGCCCGGTTCGCTTTGGCTCAGCGCAAAGCGCGCATTGGTGCCGCCGATATCGGCGAGAAGAATTTTTCCTGTCTTGCCGATACTCATGACCCTTTGGTCGCCGCGGCCTTGCCGGCCTTCGGGAACCTTTGCCTCCGCTCCTGATCCGATCCGCAGTTTGCGGACGGTTTGAGAATCCTCGCTTGATTGTGCCTAGTCAACACGGACGAGGCCAAACCGTTGCATCCTGGAGACGATCCTCGGCCGCCAGCGCGATATGGCCACACGCGATCGGCGGTTGCGAAGCCGCACCGGAAGATCGACATTGGAGGGAGCGTTCGGCGCCGGCGGAGCCGGCAAATGGAATGGGGCCTTGCGATGAAGATTTCCGACCGCGACGTGCTGCTGGTGATCGACGTGCAGAACGACTTCTGCACCGGCGGGGCACTGGCCGTGCCCGGCGGCGAGAAAGTCGTGCCAGCCATCAACCGTATCGCCCAAAAATTCGCCAATGTGGTGCTGACCCAGGACTGGCATCCGAGCGACCACGTCTCCTTCGCGGTGAATCATGCGGGCAAGCAGCCGTTCCAGACCATCGAGCTGGACTACGGCAGCCAGGTGCTCTGGCCGACGCATTGCGTGCAGGGCACGGCGGGCGCCGAATTCCATGGGGAGCTGGACGTCACCCGGGCGAGCCTGGTGGTGCGCAAGGGTTTTCGGCGCGGCATCGATTCCTATTCTGCGCTGTTCGAGAACGACCACAGGACGCCGACGGGCCTGCTCGGGTATTTGCGCGAGCGCGAGTTGAAGACCGTCTTCGTCGCGGGGCTCGCGCTCGACTTCTGCGTCCGCTTTTCGGCAGAGGACGCCCGCAAGGCCGGGTGCGAGGTCGTAGTGATCGAGGATGCCTGCCGCGGCATCGACCTCGACGGCTCTGTGGCTGCAGCCCATCGGAGTTTTGTCGAGCTCGGCATTTCCGTGATCAGCTTCGAGGCATTCCTGTGAGAATCGCGAGATAGCCATGGCGGAGAAGACAGGCAAACAGCCGGGCGGGCCGGACCATGTCCCTGGTGATCCGCTGCTGTGGCCGTTTGCGGCGGCGCGGCTCGCCATGGACGCCTGGTTCGGATGGATGGAGCGCGGGCCGGACGAGCCTGCCGACAGCAGCCTGCCGTGGACGACGCCCAACACAGTCGCGCTGGAGCTTGCGACCATGCGCCTGCGCGATTGCACGCGGACGCGATCCGGCCAGCCGGCGCTGGTCTGTGCACCCTATGCGCTGCATCGGGCCCTGATCGCCGACTTCGCACCCGGCCACAGCGTGGTGCAGTCGCTGCAAGACGGCGGCATCGACCGGGTCTATCTCACCGACTGGCGCTCAGCCACCCCTGACATGCGCTATCTCTCGATCGACAGCTATCTTGCCGATCTCAACGTCGCCATCGACGAGATCGGCGTCCCGGTCGATCTCGTCGGCCTGTGCCAGGGTGGCTGGCTGTCGCTGCTCTATGCGGCGCGCTTTCCGGCCAAGGTGCGGCGGTTGGTCCTGGTCGGCGCTCCGGTCGACCTGTCGATCGATTCCTCGCTATCCAGGCTCGCCCGCAACGCGCCGGAGATGGTCTACGACCAACTCGTCGCGCGTGGCGGAGGCAATGTCAGTGGCGAGGAGATGTTGCGCTTCTGGTCCAGGACGCCAAGCCGCGAGGATATCGCAGCCGCCTTGCAAGTGGGCCTATCCGACGAGGAAGGCGGGGCACTGCTCGCGCGTTTCGACCAGTGGAACGTGGAGACGCTCGATCTGCCGGGCACTTACTATCTCGAGATCGTCAACCGGATTTTCCGGGAGAACCAGATTGCCGGCGGCAACTTCGTGGCGCTCGGCCGCGCGATTGATCTGAAGGACGTCAAGGCGCCGATCTTCCTGCTGGCCGGGCTCGACGACGAAGTGGTGCCGGTGACGCAGGCGCTCGCCACCGCCGGCCTTGTCGGCACGCCGCCAGCCTTCATTGCGGCGGCCTCCGAGCCGAGCAATCACCTCGGCCTGTTCATGGGTGCGCGGACCCACGCGCATGCCTGGCCCCGGATCGCCCAGTGGCTGCGCGACGATCTGACCGGCGTCCTGGCCCGCAGCGCCTGAGCTCGCCGGCCGGAGCGAGGCGCAAATCCGTTATGCATGATGGCGAATGGCCTGCACGGAGCCGGATCGATGAGCTACATAGGCTGGAGCTGACGGCTGCGGCCGGCCGGAAAGAGATTAAAGGTACTGCGCTCGATGACTTTCCACTCGATCTACGCCCACGGATTTGCGCGCGTGGCGGCCTGCGTGACCACCTCCCACGTCGCCGATCCCTCGGCCAATGCCAAGGCCATCCTGGCGGCCGCCAATGCCTGCCACGAACAGTCGGCGGCGGTTGCCGTGTTTCCCGAGCTGTGCCTGTCCGGCTATGCGATCGAAGACCTGGTCAAGCAGGATCCGCTGCTCGACGCCGTCGAGCGCGGTCTCGCGGCCATCGTCGAGGCCTCCGATGCATTGATGACCGTCCTGATCGTCGGCGCGCCGCTGCGCTTTGGTCATCGCATCTACAATTGCGCCGTCGTCATTCATCGCGGCAACGTCCTCGGCGTGGTGCCGAAGAGTTACCTGCCGACCTACCGTGAGTTCTACGAGGGGCGGCATTTCGCCTCCGGCGCCGGCATCGCCGGAGAGACGATCGCCTTCGGCGGGCTGCATGCACCGTTCGGCGTCGATCTGCTGTTCGCGGCCGAGGACGTGCCGGGCCTCACCATCGGCGTCGAGATCTGCGAGGACATGTGGATCCCCGTGACCCCGGCCTCGGAGCTCGCGCTCGCAGGCGCCAGCGTGCTGATAAACCTCTCGGGCAGCCCGATCACGATCGGCCGGGCGCGCTCGCGCGCACTGCTGTGCCAATCGACCTCGGCGCGCTGCCTCGCGGCCTACGTCTATTCCGCCGCAGGGGCAGGGGAATCGACCACTGATCTGGCCTGGGATGGCCAGACCTCGATCTACGAGAACGGCGTGCTGCTGGCCGAGGGCGAGCGGTTCCGCCAGGGCGGCCAGATCACGTTCGCCGACGTCGATCTCGACCTGCTCAGGCAGGAACGCGCCTTGATGGGGACGTTCGACGACAACCGCCGGCAGCGTGAGGCGTTCTTCCGCAAGGTGACGTTCGCGCTGAAGCCGCCGGCCTCCGACATCGGCTTCCTGCGCAAGGTCGAGCGCTTTCCGTTCGTGCCGAGCGACGAGAGCCTGCTCGAGCAGGATTGCTACGAGGCCTACAATATCCAGGTCGCCGGCCTCGTGCAGCGCATGCGCGCGACCGGCACCAAGCGCGTCGTCATCGGCGTCTCGGGCGGGCTCGATTCCACCCACGCGCTGATTGTCGCCGCCAAGGCCGTCGACCTGCTCGGCCTTCCGCGCGAGAACATCCTCGCCTACACGATGCCGGGATTTGCCACCGGCAGCGAGAGCAAGACCAATGCGCTGGCGCTGATGAAGGCGTTGCAGACGAATTGGCAGGAACTCGACATCCGCACCACGGCAACCCAGATGCTGAAGGATATCGGCCATCCCTTCGGCAAGGGCGAGAAGGTTTACGACGTCACCTTCGAGAACGTGCAGGCGGGTCTGCGCACGGACTATCTGTTCCGCCTGGCCAACCATCACGGCGGCATCGTCATCGGAACCGGCGATCTCTCGGAGCTTGCACTGGGCTGGTGCACCTATGGCGTCGGCGACCAGATGGCGCACTACAATGTCAATGCCGGCGTGCCGAAGACGCTGATCCAGCATCTGATCCGCTGGGTGATCGCCTCGCAGCAGTTCAGCGATGACGTCAACCGGACGCTTGCCTCGATCCTGTCGGCCGAAATCTCGCCCGAGCTGGTTCCGGTCAAGCCCGGCGAGAAACCGCAAAGCACCGAAGCCTCCGTCGGCCCCTACGAGCTCCAGGATTTCAACCTGTTCTATACGCTCCGCTTCGGCATGCGGCCGTCCAAGATCGCTTTCATGGCGCTCCAGGCGTGGAAGGATGTCGCCAAGGGCGAATGGCCGCCAGCGTTCCCGAACGATCGGCGCAAGGCCTACGAGCTTCCCGAGATCCGCCGCTGGCTCGAAGTGTTCCTGCGCCGCTTCTTCGCCTTCAGCCAGTTCAAGCGCTCGGCCATGCCGAACGGCCCGAAGGTTTCGGCCGGCGGCTCGCTGTCGCCGCGCGGCGACTGGCGTGCACCGTCGGATTCGAGCGCAGCGGCATGGCTCGAGGATCTCGACCGGAACGTACCGAACTGAATGACGCGGCGGATCGACATTGCTGGGGAGACGATCTGATGTCGGCCGGGGAAGGCTCAGAAACGGGTGAAGAGGCCAGCGTCGTCAACGGCCTTTACATCTTCGACATCGAAATGCGTGACGGCAAGCGCGGGCAGGCGCGGGGCGTGGTCGTGCTCTGCGACGGACGTATCATGGGTGGTGACAGCTATTTCTACTACACCGGCAGCTACACGTTCCGGAACGGGAAATGGCGTGGCGACATGATCGTCAACCAGCACACCGAAGCGGTCGGCCGGTCTCTCGTGTTCGGAGGCAGGGAGGTCACCTGCGGCTTTTCCGGCGATTATTTCCCCGGTGGCGCGGAAGTCGAGGGAATGGCGCTGGTCGGCAAGATCAGCGTGACGTTCACGGCGCGGCTGACGCTGAAGGATGCGATGTGAGCCGAGGGCGCCAGCCGGAGCTGCTGTGGAGTGGGTCTATGTGGGCCTAGCGATATGCTGGCAGGCTCGCGCTGAAGGAAAGCACGAGGTCCGGAGTGCCTAGGAGTCCGGACCTCGTCACCTTGCCCCAGCCTTCGATCCCCCGCCCCATGTGGTCCCCCAACCCCGTGGTGCGCGATCAGAGGGTGATGCCCTTGGAAGTGGCCGCCGATCGATGTCGCGCGATGTACGCGACATCGGAATAGGATTCCATTCCGGAGCACTACGGACACGATTCAGCTTGCTTCTGCGGCAGACTGCACGTGCCTGCATCGACGCCAGCGCCGCTGCACAACATCGATGCTGGCGACGCGCGGGATGTCCACATCTGCTCGACGCTGCGGAACATCGGTTTCACGGGCCTGTCATTGAACTGGTCTAGCGCTGCTCCCGTCATTGCTGACGGTCAAAGGAGCAAGCCATGTCGAAGCCGGTGTTGGGCGCCGCACTGTCCATCAAATCGATCCCCGCGCATCGCGACTGGCTTCTGGAACGGCAGCGCGATCTCGAGATCCAGGATTTCTTCCGCGCCGATCTCCTCGATAGCGACTGGCGTGCGACCGCCGGCGACATCAAGCAGATGCTCGCGGGCTATACGGGCCGTCTCGGCATTCACGGACCGTTCTGGGGCTTCAAGATCGACAGCCACGATCCCATGATCCGGCAGGCGGTGACCAAGCGTCTGCTCCAGGGGTTGGAGGCCGCAGAGTTTCTCGGTGCGACGCAGATGGTGATCCATTCGCCGTTCACGACCTGGGACCACAACAATCTCGATCTCGATCCGGACAATCGCGGCAGTCTGGTCGAACGGGTCAGGGCGACCCTCGCCGAAGTGATCGCGCGTGCCGAGACGACCGGCTGCGAGATCGTCATCGAGAACATCGAGGACAAGGATCCGCGCGACCGCGTGCGCCTCGCCAAGGCGCTGGAGAGCGGCAAGGTCCGCGTCTCGCTCGACACCGGCCACGCCAATTACGCGCACATCTCCACCGGCGCGCCGCCGGTCGACTACTATGTCGAGGCCGCCGGCGACATGCTGACGCATGTGCATCTCCAGGACACCGACGGCTTTGCCGACCGGCACTGGGCGCCGGGCGAGGGCAACATCCCGTGGGTCGCGGTGTTCCGCGCGCTGGGCCGGCTGACCTCGAACCCGCGGCTGATCCTCGAACTCCGCAACCACGACGACGTCCGCGCCGGCGCAGCCCATCTCGCCGCGCTTGGCCTCGCAGAATAACCGACCTCATCAAGGGCAGGGCCTATCGTCATGAGCAAACTCACCCGTCGCACCATCCTGAAATCCGGCACCGCGGCTGCGGGCACGCTGCTGCTGCCGCGCTTTGCTATCGCGCAAGGCGACAATCGTCCGTCGGTGACGATCGCCGTGCAGAAGGTGACCAACGCGAACGTGCTGGACGTGCTGCGCGAGCAGTCCAATGTCGGCGAGCGCGTGTTCTTCTCCTCGATCTGGGAGGGCCTGATTTCCAAGAACTGGCGCGGCAGCCTCGAGGCCGTGCCGGGCCTTGCGACCGAGTGGCGCCGCATCGACGACCAGACCGTCGAGGTGAAGCTGCGCCAGGGCGTCAAGTTCCACAATGGCGACGAGCTGACGGCGGAGGACGTGGTCTTCTCCTTCAGCCGCGAACGCATGTTCGGCGAGACCGAGGCCAAGAGCCGCTCCACCATCCAGGCCTTCGAGAAGATCCCGACGCCGCGTCCGGGCAAGGAACTGCCGCCCGATGTGCCCGCCGTCGCGCGCCGGATCTGGCCGGACCTCGTGCGCGTCGACGCCGTCGACAAATACACCGTGCGCTTCTACAACGCGACGCCCGACGTCACCATCGAAGGCCGACTGTCGCGCTACGGCTCCGACATCATGAACCGCCGGGCCTGGGACGAGTCCGCAAGCTATCTCGACTGGGCGCGCAAGCCTGTTACCACCGGGCCCTACCGGGTCGTCGAGCTCAAGCCCGACGTCTCGCTGACGCTGGAAGCACACGATGAATATTGGGGCGGCCGTCCGCCGCTCAAGCGCATCCGCTTCCTCGAAGTCCCTGAAGTCGCGAGCCGCATCAACGGGCTGCTCTCGGGCGAGTACCAGTTCGCTTGCGACATCCCGCCGGACCAGATCGCCGGCATCGAGAAGAATGCGGCGTTCGAAGTGCAGGGCGGCACCATCCTCAATCACCGCCTGACCGTGTTCGACAAGAACCACGCCGTGCTCGCCAATCCGCTGGTGCGCCGTGCCTTCACCCACGCGATCGACCGCCAGGCTATCGTCGACAGCCTGTGGGCCGGCCGCACCCGGGTGCCGAAGGGCCTGCAGTGGGAATTCTACGGCGACATGTTCAACGCCGACTGGAACGTGCCTGCCTATGATCCGAAGCTCGCGCAGGACCTGTTGAAGCAGGCCAATTACAAGGGCGATCCGATCCCGTATCGCCTGCTCAACAACTACTACACCAATCAGGTCGCGACCGCGCAGGTGCTGGTCGAGATGTGGAAGTCCGTCGGCCTCAACGTGCAGATCGAGACCAAGGAGAACTGGTCGCAGATCATGGAGAGGGCACCGACGCGCGCCGTGCGCGACTGGTCGAACTCGGCCGCCTTCAACGATCCCGTCTCGTCGCTGGTGGCCCAGCACGGGCCCAACGGCCAGCAGCAGCAGATCGGCGAATGGACCAACGCCGAGCTGAACACGCTCTCGGAGTTCCTGGAGACATCGACCGACCGCGCCGCGCGCAAGAAGGCGTTCCGCCGCATGCTGGAGATCGCCGAGCGCGAGGACCCCGCCTACACGGTGCTGCATCAGAATGCGACCTTCACGGCCAAGCCGAAATCGATCAAGTGGAAGGCATCGCCCGCCTTCGCGATGGATTTCCGCGCCGGCAATTTCGAGGCCTGAGGTGTCGCCGCTGGTCAGCATTGAAGGCCTGAGCGTCGCCTTCAACGGCGTGCCGGTGCTGCGTGGCGTCGATCTCACCCTGCGCAAGGGCGAGGCCCTCGGCCTCGTCGGGGAATCCGGCTCCGGCAAGTCGGTGACGTGGCTTGCCGCGCTGGGCCTGCTGCCGCGGCATGCGCGGGTCCTGGGCTCGGTGCGGCTCGACGGGCACGAGCTCCTGGGCGCGCCCGCGGTTGAACTCGATCGGGTCCGGGGCGGGCGGGTCGCCATGATCTTCCAGGATCCGGCGAGCGCGCTCAACCCGGTGCTGACCATCCGCAAGCAGCTCTGCGAGGCCCTGGCGCTGCATCGCGATCTCTCTGGAGAAGCGGTGAAAGCCGAAGCGCGACGGCTGCTCGATCTCGTCGGCATTCCCGACGCAGGCCGGCGGCTGTCCGCCTATCCGCATGAATTCTCCGGCGGTCAGGTGCAGCGCATCATGATCGCGATGGCGCTCGCCGGAAATCCCGACCTGCTGATTGCGGACGAGCCGACCACCGCGCTCGACGCCACCATTCAAGCCCAGATCCTGGAGCTGCTCTCGTCGATCCGCCGCGAGATGAGCATGGCGATGGTCCTGATTAGCCACGACCTCGGCGTCGTCGCCGAGAATTGCGACCGCGTCGCCGTGATGTATGCCGGCCGCATCATCGAGGAGGCGCCGGCCAACCAGCTCTTCGCCGATCCCGTGCATCCCTACGCACAAGGCCTGATCGGCGCGCTGCCGCCGCTCGACGGTCCGCGCCGGCGCCTCACCGCCATTCCCGGCACGGTGCCCGATCCCGCGAGTATGCCTGATGGCTGTGCGTTCGCGCCGCGTTGCGCGTTGGCGGCCGGGCCGTGCGGCCTCGCCGCGCCGAGCCTGGCACCGATCACGAACGACCGCGCGGTCGCGTGCATCCGGGCCGAGGCCTCGCGCCGCGCACTGCTTGGGATCGCCGCCGAATGAGCGCGCCGCTCGTCGAAGTGTCCGCGATCTCGCGCAGCTACAGCATGCGTTCCGGGATGTTCGGCCGGAGCACGGCCGTCCATGCGGTCGATGGCGTCTCGCTGGCCATCCCCAAGGGCGAAACGCTGGGCCTCGTCGGCGAGTCCGGCTCGGGTAAATCCACCACGGGTCGCATCGTGCTCGGCCTCGAGCCGCCCGATCGCGGCGAGGTGCGGTTTGACGGCAAGCCCATGGCGGCGCCTGGCACGCAGGCGTGGCGCGCGCAGCGGGCGCGCATGCAGATGATCTTCCAGGATCCATTGGGAGCGCTGGACCGGCGCTTGCCGGTCGCGACACAGATCCGCGAGCCCTTGGACATTCATGGCCTCGGTACGCCGGGCGAACGCGATGAGCGGGTGCGCGAATTGCTGCAGGCGGTCGAACTGACGCCTGCGCATGGCGCGCGCTATCCCGGCGCACTCTCGGGCGGACAACGCCAGCGCATCGTGCTGGCGCGGGCGTTGGCGACAAAACCTGATTTCCTCGTCTGCGACGAGCCGGTCAGCGCGCTCGATGTCTCGATCCAGGCGCAGGTGGTGAATTTGCTCGCCGATCTTCAGGCACAGCTTGGTCTCACGCTGCTCTTCATCAGCCACGACCTGCGCGTCGTCCGCCAGATCAGCAATATCGTCGCCGTGATGTATCTCGGCCGCATCGTCGAGATCGGCAGCGCCGACGATCTCTTTGCGCGGCCGGAGCATCCCTATACGCAGGCACTCGTCTCGGCCTCGCCGGCGCCCGGCCGCCGCAGCGCGGGCCGCATCGTACTGGCTGGCGATCCGCCGAACCCGGCCGCGCGTCCCCAAGGCTGCGCCTTCCATCCGCGTTGCCCGCGCGCGATCGCGCGCTGCGCGAGCGAAGTGCCGGTTCTCTCGGTCGTCGGCGGCGACAGGCAGGTCGCGTGCCATCTGGTGACCGGTCCGCAGGTCGAAACGCGGGACGCCGCGTGATGGGGCGTTATCTTGCCATTCGGATCGGGCGCGCGGCTCTGACGATCGTCCTGGTCGTCACCTTCGCTTTCGTCGTGCTGCGGCTGTCGGGCGATCCTGCGTTGATGATCCTGGGACCGGAAGCGCCACCGGAGGTCATCGCGGCCTTCCGCAAAGCCTGGGGCCTCGATGATCCCATCTGGTTTCAGTATCTCGATTACTTCAGCGCCATCGCCAAAGGCGAGCTCGGCCGCTCCATGCGCGACGGCCGCCCCGCGATCGAGCTCGTGCTGGAGCGCATCCCGGCAACGCTGGCGCTGACGCTGCCGGCCTTCGTCTTCAAGGTGGGGCTCGGCATCCCCGCCGGCATCTACGCCGCGCTGCATCGCGGCTCTGCGATCGACCGTGCCGTGATGATGACGGCGGTCGCCGGGTTCACCGTGCCGAGTTTTGTCCTTGCGCTGCTGCTGGTTCTCGTCTTCGCCGTGCAATTGGGCTGGCTGCCGTCGGGCGGGCAGGACAGCTGGCGTCACGCGATCCTGCCGATCGCGACGCTGAGCCTTGGCGGCGCAGCGGTGCTGGCGCGCTTCACCCGCAGCGCGATGCTGGAGGTGCTGGGCCAGCCCTATATCCGTACGGCTTCCGCCAAGGGTGTGCCGTGGCGCAGGGTGGTGACCTCGCATGCGCTGCCAAATGCGGCGATCCCGACCGTCACCATTCTCGGCTTCATGGTGGGAACGCTGATCGCGGGCGCCGTCGTGGTCGAGAGCGTGTTTTCGTGGCCGGGGGTAGGGCGCCTGCTTGTCGTCGCCGTCGCCAACCGCGACCTCGCGGTCGTGCAATGCATCCTGCTGCTGGTTGCGTTGACCATGGTCACGTCGAACCTGGTCGTCGACTTCCTCTACGGCTTCCTCGATCCGCGGCTGCGCGCCAAGGGAGCGCATGCATGACCGACGCGACGCTGAAGGACACCGAAGCGTTTTCAAGCGAAGTGGACACCGGTTCGCGTAGAGAAAACGCGTCAAAACTGGAATCTAGAGCCCCGTTCCGATTTCATCGGAACGGAAAGGGCTCTAGCGTCCGCCGCCGCATCAGCCTGCCGGCGATCCCGGTGTCTGTCGCGCTTGCGGTCACCTGGATCGTCGCGATGCTGGTGATTGCGGCCTTCGCCGAGAAGATCGCGCCCTATGGCTACACCCAGCTCGACCTGCGCAATCGTCTGGCGTCGCCCCGCAATGTCGCGCACTGGCTCGGCACCGACGAGCTTGGCCGCGACGTGCTGTCGCGCCTCCTCGTCTCGATCCGTATCTCGCTCCTGATCGCCTTCGGCGCCACCGCGATCTCGGCGATTGTCGGCACCACGCTCGGCTTTTTCGCCGCGCATTTCCGCGGGACCGTCGAGCAGCTCGTGCTGATGCTGACCGATTTCCAGGCCAGCATGCCCTTCCTGATCATGGCGCTGGCCGTGCTCGCCTTCTTCGGCAATTCGCTGCCGCTGCTGATCGGCCTGATGGGCCTGTTCGGCTGGGAGCGCTACGCCCGCATCGCGCGGGGACTGGCCATCTCCGCCAACGCCCAAGGCTATGCCGCCGCGGTCCGTCAGCTCGGCGCGACGCCGTCGCGGATTTACCTCCGGCACATCCTGCCCAACATCGCCTCGACCCTGATCGTGTCGACGACGCTGGTCTTCCCCGAGGTGATCCTGATGGAGTCGGGCCTGTCCTTCCTCGGCCTCGGCGTGCAGCCGCCGATGACCAGCCTCGGCAACATGGTCGGCTACGGCCGCGAATACCTCACCCGGGCGCCCTGGATCATGCTGGCGCCGGCGACCACCATCGTCGTCACCACGCTGGCGGTCTCCGTGATCGGCGACTGGCTGCGCGACCGGCTCGATCCCACCCTGCAATAGCGCGACTGGCGTGAGGCGAGCGCCGAACTGCCCGAGCTTCTAGCTCGGGATAGCGAGCTTCCTGCCGCGCCCGAGCGCGAATTGACCGACCGGGCCCTCTATATGGAATTCCAGCTCCGTCATTGTCGCGAACAGGTCGATGTTGGTGCTCCCGATGGCGCAGCCGCCGAGGTCCATATCGGTCGCGGCCAGGTAAAACGTCTGGATCAGGCTGCCGACATCCTTCAGGATCAACGAATATGCGATCGAGCTGTATTTCCAGGAGACCCGCCCAAAGCGCGCCGCGATCGTGATCAGGATTTGTGGCTGACCCGGCGCGTCCATGGCGAACTGGGCTGCCACCGCGTGCGCCTGGAGTTGTTGGGTGGAGGCGCTGATCGCCACCAGCGCGTGGCTCCCTGCATCGTAGTGGTAGAGTCCGCGCGCAAGCCCTTCGCAGTTCGAGACCGTCAGGTACAATTCCAGCTCGTAGGCGCTGCCCGCCGACGGATATGGCCTCGTGCTGTAGGTGACGTCGGGACCGCCGTCAAAATACGGGCCGCTCTTCCATTCGGACACGACGCGCGCGGTGGTGTCGAGAAACTGTGCGAGTTCGCCGAGCGTGACAGGATTCTTGTCGTCGAAATCTCGTGTTGAATGGCGTTCGCGCAACAGCTTCGAGAAGCGGGAGTTCGGCTCCGGGGAGGAGAATTTGCGTAGGTCGATCTTGCTGCCGGGCCAGGGCGGGCGCACCGCAGGCAGCGGCGGAACGATGCTCGCATAGGTGAAAGCGGCGCCGACCGGATTGGCTTGCCGCCCCTCCGTGCTCCGCGTGTGAAACACCAGGTCATGGAAATCCCAGAGAACGAGACTGCCGTCGCCTTCATTCACTCGCAGGCCTTGTCCGTCTTTCGCATCGAGCTTGAGCAGGATCCGGCTTTCCACCAACAGTTCGAGCAGACAGAGATTGAAAGTGGCTGCCTTCCGGTTGAGCTTGCCGATCTTCTGAGGCTGCGACAGCGCAGCAAGGGTGGCGGCGACGGCGGGATCGCCAATCCGGAACAGCGCGCCGGCGCGTGGCGATTCCAGAACCATCTCATTGCCGCGCCGGCGCAGATAGGCAAAGCGCGACAACACAATGGTATCACGGCTGCCCAGCTTCGCGCGTCGCGGCCAGTATTCGGGGACTTGAGGCTCGATGACCACGAGGTCCCGCTCGTCGCGCGAGGAGGAGAGGCGATATTCCAGAAGCCCCTGCCGGGCCAAGCGATGCACCAGGGCGTCGATTTCCCTGGCGAGGGTGCTCTTGCCTGCAAACGAAGCGAGCGGAAGGCCGGTGCTCAGGTGTCGCGCGCGGTCTATCGCGGCCTTACTGAATTGTCCGAGGTTGACGGAATAGTCGCCCAGAGAGGCGGCGACGTTTCCGTCCGCCTGCATCTGGAGGGAGAAGCGATGGCTCAATCGGGCCGCAATGTCTGGCGCGATCTTTCCGGTCGGTGTTTTCCTGGAGGTGCGCACGAAAGAGCAACCCTTCAGGTGTGCGGAAGGAATGAAATCAGATCGCTTTCCAGTCGCGGCCGGTCCAACAATCCGAGCTTCACCGGCACATCGTAAAGGCGGCCCGGTGCGAAGCGGCGATAGAAATGACGCAAGCCGGGAACGAGCACTCTGACGACCGGAACCTCGACGTCGGGACGTGTCTGGTCGAGGACGAGGAAATCGTAGCCTGCACGGGCGGCGATCTCGACGCAGGCAATGACCTGATCACGCGTATTGTCGTGGAGCTTGAGGCTCGGCGCCGGAGGGACGATCGGGCGGTCGCTCGGTGTCAGGAACGGGTAGTTTTCCAGGCGCAGCGGCGTGACACCGTCAAGTGTCGGCTTCTCGCCGCTTGCGCCGCCCATCATGCCGACGGACATAAATTGGGTCAGTTCGGTGAGGGAGCGCAACAGGGCTATGTGGCGGTCGAAATGCGCGCCGGAACCGAACTCGATATTTTCGTGTCCATTCTGCATCCAGTGCATGATAGCCACGTAAGTCGGAATGCCGAGGTCGGTGGTGACATCGAGCACCCACAGCTTGCGCCCGGCATCCGCAAATTGAGCCTGGAGATCCCGGACATAGAAATCGTCGAACTGCTCGAGATCGACCGCGGCGCGCTGCACCTGATTATACCACCAGATCGCGTAAGCATCGCGCTCGATCAGTTCCAGGAAGCCCTGAACGATGGCTTCGTCGCGGGTATTGCCGGCCGCGCAGCCGTTGGAATCGGTATGAAAGCCGCCATAGAAGAAGTACAGCAGGCCGGTCGGCAGATATTTGAAGCGTTTGTCGCGCAACGATGAGACCGGCGACCACTCGGTCCTCGTCGAGGGATCGAACGGCTCGGGAACCGGATGGGGATCGTCCGGCGGCTGGAGAAACCTGTTCTTGAACTGCGTTTCGCTGAAGAGTTGGACGTCGTTGGGAAGAAGCGCGTCGCCGGGCGCGAAATCGACAAAGCGGCGCGTCGTCCTGATCTCATCGCCTTGGAAAATGCCCGAATAGCGTTCGATCGACTCCATCAGCGCGCTGGCCTCGCCCTGCTCGGCAGTCGAGCCCTTGCCAAAGCTGCCCCCGCTCAATCCGGACCTGAGCTGGTCGATGCTGTGGGCCGGCGCGGAGAAATTATGCTGGGCGAAGTAATTGGTGTTCATCGGCAGATCGGCCTCGATCCGCTCAAGCCGCGTGACCACGCCGGTCAGCGGGCTCACATGCTTGCGGAAGCGCGACACCGTGGCCCGCGACGTCATGGTGCGATATCCACCGCTGGTCATGACGAGCTTCTTGCCTTCGGCGATCTCGACCAGGGCCGGGGATCGGCGCGGGTTGTGCAGCTTCTTGCTGCCGCAGGTTGGGCATTGCGGGCGTCGCGCGACATAGTGCTTTGCGATGACGGCGCCGGCCAGGTCGAAGCTTGCGATGTGATCGCGCAGATCAGTGCGAAAGCCCGAGGCGATTGCCTTGGCGATCTCGACGGCTGCGAAATGGATTGCGGTCCGTCCGACGGGATGGTTGACGAGCGGCGATATGGCGACCGCACGCGCCGGTCCCCGGTCAAGAAACCCCTTGATCTCCCTGTTGCGGATCATGCGATCGAACAGGCAAGTCCAGCACGAGCTTTCGCCCGGTTTGAACATGGGCCCGACCAGCGGAAACGCGCCGGACGGCTGCACCAACAGCCAATGCGTCTTGCCGGCTACGCGTTCCTGGTTCAGTTCGGCGAGCCGGCGGTCAAGATAATCGTTCACCAGCGTGATCGTGAGCTTCGGCGAGCGCTTGGCGATTTGAACGCCGAGCTTACTCAAGGCCGCGGTCAGCTCCTTGGCGCCTTTGACGTCAATCGACTCGATCCGCACGGAGCAACTGCGAAGATTTTGCTCCGCGACTTCCGGAGACAGGCCGAGGCTTGCCCAAAAACCGCCGACGGCTTCGTCGAATGCTGGCGATACCCGCGCAACGACATATCGGCGCTCGAGGAGCCGCTTGATCGCCTCCTCGATCTTGTCGGCCGGGAAGCGCTTCGAAAGCTGGCGAATGATCGCCGGCCTGGCGTTGCCATGTTCTCCGATCGCGGTGGCCAAGGCGCAGTAGAGTTCGCCGTGCAGGAAGAACTTGCGATCCTCGGAATAGAGGCAAACCGCATCGGGAGGCAGTAAGTAGGCGGTGAAGTTCGGTGCAAATCGGAGGAGGTCTTTGCGGGTCTGCCGCGGGACGCGGGTCTTGCTATTGGCATTCATTGCGTCAGCACGCCGATCCGGTTGCCGTTACGTCAGATCGCCGGCGCAAGATGGATCGTCGTGCCCGCGCGCTGGTATTTTCCCAGAGAGTTGAAACAAATTCGCCCGTCACCGGCAAGCCATCGATGCAAGCGCCGTAGAGAAACCAAGCATTTGGCCGGCCGTGACAAAGGGGCCGGCCAATGAGATATGTCGGCTTGTGGACAGGCAATTCGGAACGCGCCGAGGCCTAGCACCAGCGGCAGCGCCCCCACGATGCGCAGCAACCCGCGCATGATACGGCGCACCCTACAACACCAACAGCACATCCAGCACACCGGCAACCGACGCCACATCGGCAACCGCGGCAACCTCGACAGCCTCTGCAGCCGCGGCAACCACCGCATCCGCGCCATGCCAACTGCACGCGGCTACCGACGTTTTCCTTGTCGAAGAGATGGAAGGTGGCGAGGCTAACGTCGGCCATTTCCTCTTCATCGAGCGTGATTGCCTGACCCGGTACAAGGTTCGGCATATGCTGTACGTCGGGTGCCGGCACGGCCGATGCCGATGCGCCTCCCGCTAGCGAAAAAGTCAGGCCTGCCGCCCCGAACGCAGGCACGGCGACTTTGGTTACTCGCTTCTTCGTTTTAGAAGATCGCTTCGCCTGCCGCATGGTCGAACCTCCGTGCATTGCAAGAAGCATCCCAGCCGCGCTAACTCTACGCCCGGAAAATAAGGCAGGCAACAATTGCGCGCCCAAAAGCGTGGCGCCGCACGTTCAAAGTGTATTCATCTTCATGAACAGCATCGGCTCGACCCGTTGACACAGGGCATCACTAATCCACGTACATGGCGGGCGCGCACGGAGTGCAGCTTGGTGCGGTGCCGCAATCGCACCCAGGCTTGAACGGAGAGATCGGCGTGGCAGATCAACTCGGACGTTTCGCTTGGTACGAACTCCTGACCACGGATGTCGCGGCAGCAGGCGCATTTTATCGCAAGGCCGTCGGCTGGGGTTTGAAGGATGAGTCGACTCCGAAGCTGGCTTACACGGTGGTTCGCAGCGGCAGCGTTCCGGTCGGCGGACTTTTGGATATCCCGGACGAGGGGCGGAGATTGGGGGCAACGCCGAGATGGATGGGTTACGTCGCCGTCGATGACCTGGACGGGACCGCCGCGAAGATCAGGCGTCTCGGAGGCACGATCTTTGTGCCGCCGACCGACACCAACATTGGCCGAATAGCAGTCGTTGCCGATCCGCAGAAGGCGACGTTCGGTCTGATCGAGGAACCGACACATGGCCGATCGAAGCCGGGCGGGCTGGACGAGCCGGGGCGCGTCGGTTGGCACGAGCTATTGGCCGGCGACCGGACCGTGATCTTCGATTTCTACAGAGCATTATTTGGTTGGCAGAAGGCCGACGCTCAAGCCGATCCAGCGGACTGGTATCAATTGTTTTCGGCGGACGGACAAACGGTCGGCGGCATGCTGACGAAACTTCCGAGCGTAGCGCAGCCATGCTGGCTGCATTACTTCAATGTCGACGACATCGGCGCTGCGACTAAGCAGGTGAATGCCGGTGGAGGCCGGATCCTCCAGGGTCCGATCGAATTGCCCGATGGCTGCTGGATCGCACGATGTGTCGATCCCCAGGGCGCCCTGTTTGCACTGCAGGGGGCCCGAGGTCAGGCAGGCATCGAGCCATCCTCGGCCTCGGAAGTCGGGTGGTCCGCCAAGTGGGGCGACGTTGCCTCACAGGGGAGAATTGTGCTGCCCAAGCCGAAGCGCTAGCTACAGCGTCTGCCCGGCGCCGACGCGTCCTTCAAATAGGCCGCGCCGGGAGCAGGGGAGGCCTGCGAAAGACCGATCCGGCCCTGTCCGGCCCAAGTTCCCGTTGCGCCAGCCGACCCCGTGCGCTATCCGGCCGGAAAGGCCTGAGGCGGCTTCCATTTTCCCGCCGGCCAGCCAAACCGAGGACGGAAACCGCCATGCCAGCCTATCGCTCCCGCACCACCACCCACGGCCGCAACATGGCGGGTGCCCGCGGCCTCTGGCGCGCGACCGGCATGAAGGACGCGGACTTCGGCAAGCCGATCATCGCGGTCGTCAACTCCTTCACCCAGTTCGTGCCCGGCCATGTCCATCTCAAGGACCTCGGCCAGCTCGTCGCCCGCGAGATCGAGCAGGCCGGCGGCGTCGCCAAGGAATTCAACACCATCGCGGTCGATGACGGTATCGCAATGGGCCATGACGGCATGCTCTACAGCCTGCCGTCGCGCGAGCTGATCGCCGACAGCGTCGAGTACATGGCCAACGCCCATTGCGCCGACGGCCTCGTCTGCATCTCCAATTGCGACAAGATCACGCCCGGCATGCTGATGGCGGCGCTGCGGCTCAACATCCCCGCCGTGTTCGTCTCGGGCGGGCCGATGGAGGCCGGCAAGGTCAAGCTCCAGGGCAAGACCAAGGCCGTCGACCTCATCGACGCCATGGTTGCCGCGGCGGACTCCAAGGTCAGCGACGAAGACGTCAAGGTGATCGAGCGCTGGGCGTGCCCGACCTGCGGCTCCTGCTCGGGCATGTTCACCGCGAATTCGATGAACTGCCTGACCGAAGCGCTCGGCCTCGCGCTGCCCGGCAACGGCTCGGTGGTCGCGACCCATGCCGACCGCAAGCGGCTGTTCGTCGAGGCCGGCCATACCATCGTCGATCTCGTCCGCCGCTATTACGAGCAGGACGATGCCTCGGTGCTGCCGCGCAACGTCGCGAACTTCAAGGCGTTCGAGAACGCGATGACGCTCGACATCGCGATGGGCGGCTCGACCAACACCGTGCTGCATCTGCTTGCGGCGGCTCACGAAGGGCAGGTCGCGTTCACCATGAAGGATATCGACCGACTGTCGCGCCGCGTTCCCGTGCTCTGCAAGGTCGCGCCGTCGGTTGCCGACGTCCATGTCGAGGACGTGCACCGCGCCGGCGGCATCATGGGCATTCTCGGCGAGCTCGATCGCGCCGGCCTGATCGATACGTCGGTCTCGACCGTGCATGCGCCGACCATGGCTGACGCGCTGGAGCGTTGGGACATCAAGCGCTCCAAGAGCGAGGCGGTTCGCACCTTCTATCGCGCTTCGCCCGGTGGCATCCCGACGCAAGTCGCCTTCAGCCAGGAGCGTCGCTACGACGAGCTCGATGCCGATCGCGAGAAGGGCGTGGTGCGCGATCTTGAGCACGCCTTCAGCAAGGATGGCGGTCTCGCCGTGCTCTACGGCAACCTCGCCCAGGACGGCTGCATCGTGAAGACTGCCGGCGTCGACGCCTCGATCCTGAAATTCTCCGGCCCGGCGCGCGTGTTCGAGAGCCAGGACGCGGCCGTCGACGGCATTTTGGGCGGCAAGGTCGTCGCCGGTGAGGTCGTGGTCATCATCTACGAAGGCCCGCGCGGCGGCCCCGGCATGCAGGAAATGCTGTATCCGACCAGCTATCTGAAATCGATGGGCCTCGGCAAAGCCTGCGCGCTCGTCACCGACGGACGCTTCTCGGGCGGCTCGTCCGGCCTGTCGATCGGACATCTGTCGCCGGAAGCCGCCGAGGGCGGCAACATCGGCCTGGTGCGGACCGGCGACCTTATCGCGATCGACATTCCGAACCGCAGCATCACGCTGGAGGTTTCCGACGAGGAGCTCGCCAAGCGCCGCGCGTCGGAAGAGGCGAAGGGGGACGCCGCCTGGCAGGCGACGGGCCGCAAGCGCAACGTCTCCACCGCGCTCCAGGCTTACGCTGCGCTCACCACCAGCGCCGCGCGCGGCGCGGTGCGCGAAGTGAAGCGCCGCTCGAACTGAGCGCGGCTTGCGCGCGCGATCGCGAGTGCCGCGGTCGCGCATGGTCAATAAGTCCTGAATGGCCGGCGAAAGCCGGCCGTTCGCATTAAGGATGCCTCAACGAAGTTCGGCAGCTTAGGATTTTGCCGCGTATACTGCTGCGACCTTCGCAAATCCATTTCGGGCAACTGGGGCACCACCACAATGTCTCGTACTCTTGCTGTCGTTTTCTCAACAATCGTCGCCGCGATTTCCATGACGGGCGCGGCCTCCGCCGGTTGCTACAATTGCTACACGCCGCCGCCGTGCCAGACCTGCTATCAGCAGCAATACGTGCAGCCGCAATACCGCACCGTCGATGAGACCGTGATGGTGTCGCCCGGCGCAACCGTCGCGCACCGCACGCCCGCGCAGTACCGCACCGTGATGGTGCCGCAGACTGTGATGGTCGCCCCGCCCGGCGTCCAGTACGAGCGCATCCCGCCGCAATACGCAACGCGCCAGCGCGTCGAGATGGTCTCGCCCGGCTATTCCTATTACGCCCCGGTGCAGATGGGCTGCGCGTCCTGCGGCTACTGAGCCGAGGCGGCGAGAACGTTTGGCGCGGCGTTCCCATCGGGCGCCGCGTTTTCTTTTGCGCATCAGCAAACGAGGCCCGGACATGGAGGCTACTCCAACCGGGCCTCGCAACCAGCGACGTCCTGGGAGATGTCGCCAGTGTCCGGGATTGCTGAGGAATACAGCCTAAGGGAATAGGCTGACGCTCGCCTGACAGACCGCCGGATATAATCTTGCCCATTCGTTTCCGTGCTGCGCGGAACGAGCTTTCGATGAGAAGGGGGCCATGACAGAAGCTGGATGCGCCTGACCGCCCCTGCCATGGTCGGCGATCGCGAGAGGAAGCATGGCGGACATATTTTGCAGTGACGACGCACTTGCCTACGAGCGCAGCCGGACGCGTTTCGCTCCCGGTCAAGGCATGATGCTCGACGATCCCTACCGTTTGGCGCATCTGCCTTTGGTCGCCCCTCACGATCCTCGCGTGATCGCAGCGAAGGATGGCACCTCCTACGACATGGGACGTCACCCGACGGCTTACTCGGTGGTGCTGCCCGTCTCAGCCGATGCACTCGAAGCCTCCCCGGCTTTTCAGGCGCTCGATGCGGAACTGCGGAGGGCTCGCTTTGCTCGCAAGGTGGCATGGCACGTGATGGACAGGCGGCGGGAGCGCCTGCATGCAACCATCTGCGGTGGCCTCGGCTCCGAGCCGCCGGCCATCGAACCTGCCTGTCACGTGGCTCTGGCCGGGCTCGGCCCCATCAGGGTCGAGGTCCGAGGGCTGTTCTCCGGAAATGTGAACCGGGGACGTCTCTATCTGCGGGTCTACCCCGAGCAGCGCGATGGCGTGAATCTCTTCCATACCGTCCAGCGCGTGCTCGGTCGCCCGACAACGGACCTCTACGTGGTCGGACTCTGGAATCTGATGGACGATCTCGATTCTGACGAGGCCGCAATCCTGGCGGCGATGATCGAGCGCTGGTGGTCACGCACGTTGCTGCGGGTCGAGGCGGACGAACTTTGGTTGCTCGGCGCACGCGATGACCTCGTGCTGGATGCAGAGATCAGCGCGCACCTGCGGCTGCGTTGAGGTGCCGTTCGACCGGCGGAAGCAATCGGTCGGTCCGGGCGGCCTCTGATTTCGCCGTGGGGCCGGAGAAGGACGGAATGCCTCGGTACTCGCGGAAGAGGGGGTGTCCTGTCAACCTTGCTGATATTGCGCGCCTTTTCCGGATGCGTCGCGTGCGATCTACGGCCCTAACCACGGTCCTTTTGGCAGCCTCTCGACCGTAGTCTTCAGCCAGTTCAAGCAGGGCAATGGCCTCGCCTGGCACCCTGCTCGCTTCCGCCATACCGCGGCACAGCCTCTCCATGCGCGCGAGTTCGTCGATGTAGTGCTGATGCGGCCCATGCGGCCGATCAGACGCCCGCCGGCTGCGAGGATAGAGCTGGCCCCGGTTGTTTGGACAGCGCCCCGCTGGATTTAAGTGGATTCCTGCCGGGTTATGCTGAACGCGGGGCTTTACGATTTTGTCGTTGCGTCGGGAGGGCGTAGCCCGACCAGAGCGACGACAAAATCGTCGGCGACGGTCATGCGGCCATCACCATAGCTTGCGTGCCGAAGTAAGCCTCGTCGGGCGTGCGCCCGTCAAGGCTCGAGTGAGGGCGTCCCTGATTGTAGAAGGCCAGATACTTGGCAATTGACGCTCGCGCCTCGGACACGCTGTCGTAGGCGCGGAGATAAACTTCTTCGTATTTGACCGTGCGCCAGAGCCGCTCGACAAACACGTTGTCGCGCCAGGCGCCCTTGCCGTCCATGCTGATGGCGATCTTCGCGTCCAGCAGCACATCGGTGAACTCGAGGCTGGTGAACTGGCTGCCCTGATCCGTGTTGAAAATCTCGGGCCTGCCGTGCTTCGCCAACGCCTCCTGGACCGCTTCGACGCAGAAGGCCGCCTCCATTGTGATCGAGACGCGATGGGCCAGGACCCGTCGGCTGAACACATCGACGACCGCCGCGAGATAGACGAAGCCACGCCGCATCGGAATGTAGGTGATGTCCATTGCCCACGCATGGTCGGGCCGGTCGATCTTCAATCCGCGCAACAGGTACGGGTAGATCTTGTGACCCGGAGCCGGCTTGCTCGTGTTCGGGCGACGATAGACCGCCTCGATCCCCATGCGCTTCATCAGCGTCGCGATGTGGCGGCGACCGGCGTATACCCCCTCCCGCCGCAGCAACGATCGCAGCATACGCGCTCCCGCGAAGGGATAATCAAGATGCAGCTCATCGAGCCGACGCATCAAGGCAAGGTCCTCGGCCGAAACTGGCCGAGGTTCATAGTAGACCGTGCTGCGAGCCAGCTTCAGGACCTTCGCCTGGCGCACGATAGAAAGATCATGACCGCGGTCGATCATCGCTTTGCGCTCAGCAGGCCCGCCTTGGTGAGCGCGCCGGACAAAAAATCGTTTTCCAACGCCAGCTCGCCGATCTTGGCATGTAACGCCTTCAAATCGACCGGCGTCTCGGCCGATGTCTTGTCATGCCCAAACACGCCGGCGGCGCCTTCCAGGAGCTGGTTTTTCCAGATCGTGATCTGGTTCGGATGAACATCAAACAGTTGCGCCAGCTCCGCCAGGGTCTTGTCGCCTTTGACCGCAGCCAAAGCAACCTTCGCCTTGAATGCCGGAGAATGCGTCCGGCGGCTCTTCTTCGTCATCTTCGCTCCTGATTCGCAGCAAGAATCCTCGCCGCTGTCAGGCAGAAAATCCACTCAAGCTACTGTCCGAATTTGCGGGGCCAGCTCTGATCGGTGCCTCTAGGCCAGTGTAGATTAGGCTGGCCACGACAGCGATCGCGATAAGGAAGAGTGAAAGCTGCAGTGCCATCGGCAACGTGACGGGAACGACCTATTGAGACGCAGTGTTCTAAAGTTAGAAGCGGAAGTAGATGAATTCGAAGCTCTCGCTGGCGTTCAGTGATAGCACCGCGCAGGCGGCGAGAAGACCAAAGGCGACCGCGTACACCGGCTTCGATTGAACCCGGGATACCAGATCGGACGTGTTGGGAAGCACTAGAGCTAGCGCTGCGGCAATGCAGATGACGATCGCGGACAATTTAAGGTCGAGATGACCATCGGTGCCTGCGCTCCTGCTCCAGATCAACGCCTGGTAGATGTGTATCGCCGAATCAAAATGCTGAGCCCTGAATAGCACCCAGCCGAAAACAACAAACAGAAAGGTCAATGGCCAACAGATTATTGCTGGCATGGGCAATTTGGACCGTCGCCAAAGAAGGTCTATTCCAAGTCCTGCGCCATGCAGAATGCCCCAGGCGACGAAGGTTAGGCCGGCGCCATGCCATAGACCGCCGAGCGTCATAGTCGCGAGAAGAGCCCAGAGCTGGACAACGAGACCATGCCGATTGCCACCGAGTGGAATGTATAAATAGTCACGCAAAAAGCGAGACAGCGTCATGTGCCATCGTCGCCAAAAGTCCTGCAGCGTGGTTGCGCGATAAGGAGCGTCGAAGTTCTGCGGCAGTTTGATGCCAAACAGCAGAGCCGATCCGATCGCCATGTCGGTATAGCCCGAGAAGTCAAAGAATATCTGGAAAGTGAAGGCTAGAGTAGCGATCCAAGAATCGATGGGTGTAACAGGCGAAGTCTCTGCCGCCTTGAAGACCGGATCGGCGATTACGGCAAGGTTGTCACCAAGCATGGTCTTCTGGCAAAGGCCAAGAATGATCAGCATCAGCCCGCTTGCTGCGCGCTTCCATTGTGCATCGTCGCCCGAAAAAGGTCTTGCGAGTTGATGCATGACCTCGCGCCAGCGAACCAGCGGCCCAGCAAGTACCTGCGGGAAAAATGCAATGTAGAGTCCATACTCGATCAACGTATATTGTGGCGCAAGCTTCCGCCGCAGGTCCGTCAGATACATGACGTGATGGAAGGTGAAGAAGGAGATTCCGAGCGGCAGCGCTATATCAAACTGAGGGGCGGCCCATCGAATAGGCAGAAGGCCGAGCAGAAAGTTTAGATATTTGAACACCGCGAGCGCCAAGAGGTTGGCGCAGATCGCGCTATAGATGATCCAGGATTGGGATGTGCGGACAAACCAGCACGCAGCGAGCCAGTTAATCACGATGGACAGAGCGATCAGAGGGATAAAGCGCGGATCCCAATAACCATAGAAGACGATTGATAACGCGAGTAGAGTGCCGAGCCGCCAGTTGGGCAACCAGCTGCAGCACGCGAAATAGACGAGCCAAGCCGCAGGAAGAAAGACGGCGAGATAGCCGAACGAATTAAACAGCAAGTTCAGGGCCCTTTGAGTTCGGTCGGTATAGCGTCCCTGATGCTGTCCTCAATAAGTGCCGCATAGGCGCGTCGATAGTGAATGGCATCGTAGAAGTTTGCGACATCGTGATTTTCTGAACGATCTTCGCTAGACCAGTCGAGCACCCTGATATGCCGAAGGCCTGACGTTGACTGCACTAGAGTGCTCTTACAATCACGGTCTGTTTTGTCGGCGTCGCTGCCTGGCCGCGGAGTGTAGCTAACGTAGCGCGGTGTCCAAACGAGTACAAAGAAAGCTGGCGATGAGCGGCCGACGACATCTACGAGACGCTGGATTGCCGGGAAACGGCCCGTCGAATTGGAGGATTTCTCTGGTCTCGCATTACCACTTAGGATCGCCCGCACCGTGTCGATGTCGTAATGGACAAATGGCCCGATAAATGGGTGATAGCCGTCAATTGCTATCCACGGCTGATATCCGTCGGCTTTCACCGATCGGCGGTTCGAAGATATCGTTTTGAACAGCTTGAAGGACGTTTCGCCGGCAAGGCCGATTAGGTAGCGCGACATTGATGAGTAGAGCCAATACGGGAAGGGCCGATGCTCCTGGAAATCGGCTCCGCACCATGTCTCCGGAAGCAACGCTGCGACAATCATCTTGGTGTCAGGATGCTGAGCCAAGAAGAACGACATTGTTGCAATTGAAGCGGGAGCTGCAGTGCCGGAAATCGAGAGAGACACAAACCTCTGGCCGGTCGATGCGCTCAGAGATGCAGGCATCAACGGCATGGAGGAAGAGTTACCGATGATCGCGGAGTTGAATTGAGGGTTGAGCGCGCGGGATACCATCACCGGTCGTTCTTCGATGAATCCGATCTGATCGCCCTCGCTAAGTCGGAGGCGTCCGAACGGATCTAGGACGGCCGAGATCGTGAATGCGAGAAGAAGCCCGAAAGCCATACTCACAGCGCCAAACGCGATATAGCGGCGCCAGCTTATGCCGCCTAGCAACCTTAACAAGGCAATGACCCCCGACTGCAATCAGGGGTGACTACTCGTAAAAGTTGCTTCTGTCCATAACACTTTGGCCGCAGTTGCGGGAGCACATGCGAGCCGCGCGTCCTTGAGCGAGATGTCCTTAAAGGGACCCAGGCGGGGCCAGCGACTCGCAAGGGAGCTTGAACCACCTTCCACACCCACGACTCGCAGTAAGTTCGCCGGCGTTCCGGAGCCCAAGGGATTGATAATTTGACTCTGGCCCGCGCCGCGGTTCGATGGTGGCGGAAGGCGGCGGCCCGCTCCTGGTCGCCCGTAGCGTCCGGTACGAGCACATCCCGCCGCAATACGCTACGCGTCGGCGCGTCGAGATGGTCTCGCCCGGCTATTCCTATTACGCCCCGGTGCAGATGGGCTGCGCGTCCTGCGGCTACTGAGCCAAGGCAGCGACGAACAATTCCATGCGGCGCTCCTCACGGGGCGCCGTTTTGCTTTGGGGGCAGCAAACGAGGCCCGGAAACGGAGGCGACTCCAAACCGGGCCTCGCAACCAGCGACGCCCTGGGAGATGTCGCCAGTGTCCGGGATTGCTGAGAAACCCAGGCTAAGGGAACAGGCTGACGCTCGCCTGACAGATCAGGGCGGCCGAGGGGGACGAGGGGCCAACTTCGCGTTGCCTTGCGCCGTCGACTACGTTAAGCGACAGCCATTCCGGGTTTGGAAGGGTGGCCGAGTGGTTTAAGGCACCGGTCTTGAAAACCGGCGTGCCTGCAAGGGTACCGTGGGTTCGAATCCCACCCCTTCCGCCAGTTTCGACCGAAATGTGTAGGGCCGAACTTCGGGCGGCCGGTTCACGCCGGCGGGCCTCCTTTAAAATTCGTTAGTTGGGGGTGCTGCCGCTCTTGGCCTTGGACGAATGTTTCACTACTGATTTAGGCGGTGCGGCCAGCTTCTTCGACGCTTCGTCGCCGCGGGCAGTTCCCCACGGATCTACGGCCTTTTGGTCAGGAACGTTGCCGAGGGAGCGTTGATAGGCGCGCTCAGCCCGAATGTCGTCCGCCTTCTGCGTCTCCGTCTTGTCCTGGGACTGTTCGCCATACATTGGAACATGGTCCTGCGCCAATGCGGTCGGTGCGATCAGAGCAAACATGACAGCGACGGCGATTTTGCGCATCGAGAAAACCCCCGGTTCTGCGACGAGCATAACATCGCGCCGATTGCGGCATCAATGGGCGCGGTTTGACAGACACCCCTTCCGCCATACGATCGGTCGGGCTTTCCCGGGCAGGTAATCGGTGAACCAGACGTCCAATCCGGCCGCGCTCGACAAGCTCAAGCTTCGCATCCAGGCGTTGCGCGCCAAGACGATCGCCAATGGCTGCACCGAGGAAGAGGCGCTGTCGGCCGCCGCCAAGGTCGCCGAGCTGCTGGATCGCCACGATTTGTCGCTCTCCGACGTCGACCTGCGGGCGTCGCCGTGCGAACGGAGGGTCTTTGAGACCCATCGCAAGAAGCGAATTCCTCTGGACGATTGCATCGGCGCGATCGCTCATTTCTGCGATTGTCGGGTCTGGCGCGAGAAGAATGCGGCCGGCGAGAGCAGCTATGTGTTCTTTGGTCTCGGCGCGGATGTCGAGGTCGCGCATTATCTGGCGGAATTGATCGACGGCGCCGTGCGCGCCGAGCTTGGTCGCTTCAAGACCTCGGTCGACTACAGCAGGTTCCGGCACCAGGAGCGGCATCTGGCCAATGCCTCCTTCGCGCTCGGCATGGTGGCGTCAATCGCGGACAGGCTGCAGGCGATCAAGGCCGGTCGCGATCAGGTCAACGAAAGCACCGGTCGCGGGCTGGTCGTGCTCAAGACCTCGGTGGTCGATGCGGAATTCGACAAGCTCGACCTCAAGCTCCGGACCCAGCGCAGCACCGGCCGGATGGTGTCGATGGCGGCCTATGAAGCCGGCGGCGCCGCGGGCGGGTCGCTGGCCATCAATCCCGGCCTTGGCGAGTCGCAGTCACGGACCGCTCCCAAAGGAAGCTGAACGCATCGGGGCAAGGGACGATGCGCCGATGTATTTCGGAATAATAGCAGTATACTCCTGTTTTGCCCGACGTGCCAAAGGGCCTTGCGGGGGTGGGACGCCCAAGCTGTTGATCCCAAACGCATTGGCTACTGTGCATGGGGTTGTTTTCGAAAATTCCAGCGGGCCGCGCCGAAATGCCCGCTCGTCGGCGTCAAGCCGGCGCGCGCAAAGAAATAGGTCGAGCCGGCTCTCGATGGCGCCTCTAACTATCTGATATTTCGTTTCTTTATTCGGTTGCGGCAGGGCTTCCGGTTCGGTTCGGGGAACTCTTTCGCTGCGTCCGCGTTGTCTTGCCATGACCGAAGATCTTTCCTTCCGACGCAAACCCTTGACCCCCGAACAGCGTCAGGCGCGCGATGCGGCACGCCGGATCGAGGCTGAAAAGGCCATGCGCGACCACGAGGAGGCGCAGAAGCAGTTCTACGCCAACAAGGAACGGCTGCGGGCCGAGCGGCTCGCACGCGAAGCAGCGACGGCAAAGGACTGACCGAACGCGGTCGCCGCGCCAGAACCTCCGGATGTATTCCAGCCGGGCCGGACCTAGTGCCGTTGCGGCGTGCGCGTCGTGCTGAAGGCGAGCTTGAGCGCCTGGACGGCGCCTGCCAATGCCCCGCGGGGCGATTGGGCCTCGATCGCTTCGGCTGCGATGCGGCAATCGTCGGCGACCTTGAGCAGTCCGTGTCGTGCAAGGTCCATGGTGGAGAGGGCGGCCTGCTCCAGGCAGACCCGTTCAAGCCGTCGAAACTCCCGCAGCTCTCTGTTCATGCGTCAGCTCTCGATGTCCCCGGGCTATGCGGCGCTGAGTCCACTTAACAAAGAGTAAACGCTTTCCTGTAGCCGGTCTGGCTGGCGCGGAGCTGGCCGGCTGCCGTGATGGCCGGGCCTGCCGCAAGCGGCGGGCTTGACGGCGTTTGGCTTCCGCCGGAAGATTCAAATGATCCTCAACTGACGTGAAAGACGGAGACGTTCGCTCCCAGCCAGTCCGATCCGCAGCAGCGAAAACG
Organism: Bradyrhizobium sp. USDA 3311; assembly: GCF_054062495.1. Taxonomy (NCBI): domain Bacteria; kingdom Pseudomonadati; phylum Pseudomonadota; class Alphaproteobacteria; order Hyphomicrobiales; family Nitrobacteraceae; genus Bradyrhizobium; species Bradyrhizobium sp. USDA 3311. Next base: position 6,058,188 of record NZ_JBSSFI010000001.1, read on the forward strand.
CAATGGAGCTGACCATGACCACGTTCGACAAGCGCGAGCAGGGCTTTGAAGCCAAATTCGCCCACGACGAGGAGCTCATATTCAAGGCCACGGCCCGGTCGAACAAGCTGCTCGGGCTCTGGGCCGCCGGCCAGCTCGGGCTCAGCGGCGATGCCGCCAAGAGCTATTCCACGGCGCTGGCGACGGACCATCTGGAGAGCCGGACGATGGACGAGGTCCTGGACAAGGTGTCAGGCGATCTCGCCGCCAAGGGGGTGGCGCGCGAGCAGGTCGCCGCGAAGTTCCAGGAATGCCTGCATCAGGCCATTCAGCAACTCGAAGCCAAAGAGTGAGCGCCGCGCAGTTAGGCGCTCACAGCACCATGTGGGCGATCTCGATGGGCTCGCCGCCGAGGCCGTGAGAGAATTGCCCCTCTGCCAGGCGGTGGGACGCAAGGTGAGCGGGCTGGTCCTACTCGGCATGCTTGTTGCGCATTCCGGAATCGCTGAGCTTGTCGACATAGGCGATGCCGAGCGCCGAGACGATGAAGGTGATGTGGATCAGCACCTGCCACATCACGCCGGTCTCGGTGAAGCCGGCGCGGTTCGAGCCGAGATTGCCGGCCTCGATGAAGGTGCGCAGCAGCGCGATCGAGGAGATGCCGATGATTGCCATGGCGAGCTTGATCTTCAGGACGCTCGCATTGACGTGGCCGAGCCATTCCGGCTCGTCGGGATGGCCCTGGAGATCGAGCCGCGAAACGAACGTCTCGTAGCCGCCGACGATGACCATCACCAGCAGGTTGGAGATCATCACGACGTCGATCAGCGCCAGCACGCTCATCATGATCTGCTGTTCGGTGAGATCGAGGGCGTGCCAGGACAGATGCCAGAGCTCCTTGAGGAACAGCGCGATGTAGACGCATTGCGCCACGATCAGTCCGAGATAGAGCGGCAGTTGCAGCCAGCGCGAGCCGAAGATGATCATCGGCAGCAGGCCGAGGCGCGGCGAGGGCGGGCGGGCTTCGGTCGTGGGGGCAGGCTCAACCGACATTCAGGCAGCATCCTCGCATCGAGATGATCGCTTTCACGTAGCCCGACAAGATGGCCGGCGGAAGACGCGCGGTGCGCTTGCAGCCTTCCAGGGATCGTGCCGTTTCGTGCTACCGTGCCGGGCGGCCGTCGCGACGGCCTGGATCGCGGGAGGCGGGACGTGCGGAGCGGCTTTGGCAGTGGGCCCGGGAGGATCGCGCTTGTTGCGGCGATGATGATGCTTGGCGGGGGCGAGGTGTCGGCTACGCCGTTGACGCCGTTTCGCTACGAGGCGCAAGCGCAGCGCCATTGTCCGCATGACAAGGTGGTCTGGCTGGATTTCAGGAAGGGCGTCTACTACGCCAGGGGCCAGAAGCGATACGGCCAGGGTTTTGACGGCAGCTTCGTTTGCCTCGGCGAGGCCCGCGACGGCTTCTATCGTCGCTCGCTGCTCGGCCTGCGCTGAGCGGCGCGCGACGGAGCGCGAAAACGATCCGGCCTATTTCCGGTCGGGCAGCTTCACCGGGATATGCGGGGAGGTGCTGATGACCCTTGGACTTCCGTCCGGATAGGTCCGGCCGCCGCGGATCAGCGATTCCAGGACCAGGAAGAATTTCTCGGCAAGCATTGCGTCACCTTCGTTGGTGATGGCCTCTTGAAATGAGTCGAGGCGCCGAACGCGGAAATTCAATCAACTAAACGGGAGCGGGACAATTCCGGGACAAACACCCGTGTTGCGGGGCCGTACGGTCGTGGTCGGAAACGCCGGGAAAGGGGGGCTGTGATCAGCCGAAGGCCAACGCCACCAGGCTCGAGCACAACAGCACCAGACCGCCTGCGGTCAATGCCAGGAAGCCATCGGATACGAGGTCATGGTTACGCATTGGACACCTGCCGCTCTCGTCTGCGATGCTCGATCGGATCGCTTGAAATTGCCCGAACGTGCCGTCTTGAAAGAGGTGATGCTTGCCGCCCGCGCGAGTGCCTCAGGCCCTCGTACGGTAACCTTCAAACGCATGGGCCAGGAAGATCCCCGCGCTTACCAGACCCATCAGTGCCGAAACCGTCTCGATCATCGTTAAATTCCAAATCCCGCCCTTGCATGCGAGAGAACGCGTGCGGCCTTGCACAGTCAAAAGAATTCCAGTGAGTGGCGCGACAATGGGGGTGGAGTGAGGATTTAGCGCAACAGAATGTCCAGGAGTGGCACCGAGCAGGTGCCTGTGCTCCGTAGATGAACGGGGGAAAGCGAACGCGCCGTTTACCATCTCCGCGCGATCGCCGCGGGCTCCCCATTTCCGCCGTGTTCGGGTTGCGATATCGTCACGACGTCCGAAGCGGTGGTGGGCCGCCTCGGAGCAAAGGACCGGACAGCGCTCCCCGTCGAAGCGGGGTGGGTACGCCTCCGGCGAAATGGTATTTGGGGCGAATGGGGATCCGACGGTCAGATTCGGTATTGCGGGCCGCGCGTGGTGTTGCGGCGGCCGCGACCTGCCTCGCGCTCGCCAATTGCGCGTCCTCCAACAAATTCGCCAGCCGCGTCGACCCGAAATATGGCGTGTCCTCGAGCCCCCGGGTCGTGGCTTTGGGTGATCCGGTCCCCAAGGGCGGCGGCACCTACCGCGTCGGCAAGCCCTACGTCGTCGCCGGCCGGACCTATGTGCCGGAGGAGGACGTCAACTATCGTGCCGAGGGCATGGCGTCCTGGTACGGCGACGATTTCCATGGCCGCCTGACCGCCAATGGCGAGGTGTTCGACATGGCCTCGCTGACGGCGGCGCATCCGACCCTGCCGATGCCGTCCTATGCCCGGGTGACCAACATCTCGAACGGCAAGTCACTGATCGTCCGCGTTAATGACCGCGGCCCCTATCACGGCAACCGGCTCATCGACGTCTCGAACAAAGCCGCCGAACTCCTTGAATTCAAAGGCAATGGCGTCGCCAAGGTCCGCGTCGAATATGTCGGCCGGGCGCCGCTGGAAGGTTCCGACGACCGCCAGCTGATGGCGACCCTGCGCACCGGGATCCCGGCGCCGTCGCCTTCGATGGTCCGGGTCGCCTCGGCAAGGCCATTCGTGCCGGAGCTGCCCTCGTCGAACCGTGGCGCCATCCGCGGCGAGGTTCCGATGCCGGAGGGGCGGCCCTACAGTCTCGGCAATAGCACGGCCGACATGGCCTCGCTCAATTCGACCTCGGAAATGTCGGCCTCGAGCCGCAGCCGGGGCCGGCCGCTCCAGAACGCGCGCGCCGTGTCCTATGACGAGGACGGCCGCTACGCCACCGAGAGCGCGCCCTCGGCCGCCTATGCCTCCGACGGCGCCGCCGAGGCCCGCAGCATCCTGAGCGGCCGCGGCCTCTACTAAACCCGGACAATCACCGAGCGGTTCTGACGTCGCTGGCTAACGCCTAGAACAGGATTCGCGCCGGTTTTACCTTCGGCGCGGATTCGCCGAGACGGAGCAGGCGGGCGCCGCTCACATCGCAATGAAGAAGGACATCGGCTAGCGCGCCGACGCTTCGCGCAGGAATTTCACGAGCGCAGCGTTGACCTCGTCGGGCCGCTCCTGCTGCACCCAATGGCCGGCGCCTTCGATGATCAGTTTTCGTGTGAGATTTGGCAGCACGCGCTCGAGTTCGTTGACGCGCTTGGCGCCGATCAGGCCTGTAATGACGGCGTCTTTCGAACCGGCAATGAAGAGGGACGGCTGGTGGATCTGCGCATCCTGCCAGGGCGCCGTCAGCTCCCAGTTGCGGTCGAGGTTGCGATACCAGTTCAGCCCGCCGCGGAAGCCGGATTTGCGGAATGTCTCGGTGAAGTAGGCGAGGTCGGCCTCGCTCAGCCAGTCCGGTAGCGGCTCATCGGCAGTCGCGTGGCCGAGAAAGCCCTTACCCTCCTGCACGAACATGGCCGCGGAGGGATCGGCGAGGCCGCGTCCGCCGAGCACGATGCGCATGGTGCGGGCGACGTCGCGCTCGAGCTCGACTTCGGCGACGCCGGGCACCTGGAAATACTGCCAGTAGAAGTTGGTCACGCCGCCCTGACGCAGCAGGTCGAGCGGCTTGCCGCGGCCGCGGAATGGCGGCGGCACGCTCAGGCCGGCCACCGCCGTGAAGATGTCGGGGCGGAACAGCGCCGCGTGCCAGGCGACCGGCGCCCCCCAATCGTGGCCGACTACCATGGCCTTGCTTTCGCCAAGCGCCTGCACGAGGCCGACGATGTCACCGACCGTGTCGAAGATCGAATAGGCGCTCACGTCGGCCGGCGCCGCGCTCTGGCCGTAGCCGCGCATGTCGGGGGCGACGACGTGAAACCCGGCGGCCGCCAGCGCCGAGATCTGGTGGCGCCAGGAATAGGACAATTCCGGCCAGCCATGGCACAGCACGACCAGCGGTCCCTGGCCGGCCTCGCGGATGAACAGGTCGATCCCGTTGGCCTTGATCACGCGGGTGGAAGACATCGCTTTTCCGCCTTGTTTCAGGGGTTTGGTCGAGAAATATGAGGTGCCACGATAGGGGCGTGACGAGAATCGTGCAATCTCGGGTTCCGGCACCTGCCTCATGTTGTTCGCGCCGGTTCCAACTGTTAGAACGCCGCTCTCAGGGCTTGGCCATGGCATTTCGTCTCATTTCGCTCCGTCGCAGCCGCTTCACCTGCGGCATGCTGGTGCGCGCGCTTGTTGCCGGACTGCTGCTCGCGAGCCTCGGCTGGTGCGGCGTGCTCTACGCCGCCAACCAAAGCATCCAGGGCGCCAAGAAGGCGGAAGATACCGGCTTTGACGGCGATGCCCCCACCGCGATCCTGATCGAGGCCTCCAGCGGCAGCGTGCTGTTCGAGAAGAACGCCGACGAGCTGCGCGCGCCGTCCAGCATGATGAAGCTGATGACGGCGGAGGTCGTCTTCAACGCCATCCAGAAGGGCGACATCAAGCTGACCGACGAATACCGGATCAGCGAGAACGCCTGGCGCAGGGGCGGGGCGCCGTCGGGCGGCTCGACCATGTTCGCCGCCATCAACAGCAAGGTCTCGGTCGACGATCTCCTGCATGGCGCGATCATCCAGAGCGGCAACGACGCCTGCATTGCGCTGGCCGAGGCCATGGCGGGCAATGAGCGCATCTTTGCCGCCGACTTCATGACCAAGCGAGCCCGCGAGCTCGGCATGACCAAGTCGACCTTCGGCAACTCCAACGGTCTGCCCGACCCCGGCAACAAGATGACGGTGCGCGAGCTCGGCATCCTCGCCCGCCACATCATCCTGGACTTTCCGGAGTTCTACAAACTGTTCGGCGAGAAAGAGTACACCTGGAACAAGATCCGGCAGCCCAACCGCAATCCGCTGCTCAACTCGATGGAAGGCGCCGACGGCCTCAAGACCGGCTACACCAAGGAGGGCGGCTATGGCATGGTCGGCTCGGCCGTGCAGAATGGCACGCGGCTGATCGTCGTCGTCAACGGGCTCGAAGACCCCGAGGATCGCGCCACCGAAGCCAAGAAGATGCTGGAATGGGGCTTTCGCAATTTCGAGACCCGCACGCTGATCGCGGCCGACCAGCCTGTCGGCTACGCCAAGGTGTTCGGCGGCGAGAGCCGCTCGGTGAAGCTGGTCGCCAAGACGCCCGTGAAGGTGATGGTGCACAAGAACGGCAGCGACAAGCTGATCGCGCGCGTCGTCTATAGTGGCCCGGTGCGGGCCCCGGTCGAAGCCGGCCAGAAGGTCGGTGTGGTGAAGGTCTGGCGCAGCGGCAACATCGCGGTGGAGACGCCGGTCTATGCGGCTGAAGCGGTCGGCACCGGCTCGACGATGCGTCGCGCCATCGACGGCGCCAGCGAGCTCGTGATCGGCATGTTCCGCGCAGGCGCCGAGAAGCTCTGACCATGAGTGACAGTGCGGTACAGCGGCCGTCCGGACGCGGACGCTTCATCACCTTTGAGGGCGGCGAGGGGACTGGCAAGTCCACCCAGATCAAGAAGCTCGCCGACCGCCTCAAGGCAGCAAGGATGCGCACCCTTGTGACGCGCGAGCCGGGCGGCTCGCCGGGTGCCGAGATCATGCGCCATTTGGTGCTGTCGGGCATGGGCAAGCTGCTCGGCCCCGAAGCCGAGACGCTGCTGTTCGCGGCCGCGCGCGATGACCATGTCCACACCGTGATCGAGCCCGCGCTCAAGCAGGGCATTTGGGTGCTGTGCGACCGCTTCGCCGACTCGACGCGCGCCTATCAGGGCAGCCTCGGCAGCGTTTCTCCCGGTCTGATCAACGCGATGCAGCGCGTTACGATCGGCGATCTCAAGCCGGACCTCACCATCATCCTCGACCTGCCGGTCGAGATCGGCCTCCAGCGCGCCGCCGCCCGTCGCGGCAGTGGCACGCCTGACAGGTTCGAGGGCGAGCAGCTCAGCTTCCACCAGGGCCTGCGCGAGGCCTATCGCAAGATCGCCGCGGACGAGCCCGCGCGCTGCGTGCTGATCGACGCCAATTCCGATCCGGATACGGTTGCAGGCCGCGTCTGGAACGCACTGCGCGATCGTCTCCTTCCGACGCCGGCCTCGGTGGTGTCGGTATGAGCCCGCGTCAGGCAGAGCGCGAGAGCGCCATTCCGCATCCGCGCGAGACCAGCCGTCTGTTCGGCCATCGCGAAGCCGAGACGGCGCTGCTGTCGGCCTATCGCAGCGGGCGCATCCCGCATGCCTGGCTGATCGGCGGGCCGCAGGGGATCGGCAAGGCGACGCTGGCCTACCGCATGGCGCGCTTCGTGCTGGCGCACGGCCAGCCGCTGGCGGACGTCGTACAGCGCGCCGAGAGCCTGGCAGTCGACCCTGATGACGCCGTGGCGCGCCAGGTCGCCGCGGAGTCCCATGGCGGGCTGCTGACACTGGAGCGCACGGCGAACGACCGCGGCGTGATGCGCACCGTGATCACCGTGGATGAGACGCGCGAGACGATCTCGTTCTTCGGCTCGACGGCAGCAGCCGAAGGCTGGCGCGTCTGCATCGTCGATACGGTCGACGAGCTCAATCCGAATGCGGCTAACGCGCTTCTGAAGATCTTGGAGGAACCGCCGCAGCAATCGCTGTTCCTGCTGGTGAGCCACGCGCCCGCGCGCGTGCTCGCCACAATTCAGTCGCGCTGTCGCAAGCTGCGCCTGCGGCCGCTCGGAACGGACGAGGTGATCGGTGCTGCCGCCGAAGCGGCCGGCCTCGCTCCGACCGACCTGGCGTTGCGCGAGGCGGCGGAGGCTTCCGAGGGCAGCGTCGCGCGGGCGCTGACGCTGCTCGGGGGCGATGCGCTGAAACTCCAGCAGCGCACGGCGGCGCTGCTGGCGCGGTTGCCACAGGTCGATCCGCGCGAATTGCACACGCTCGGCGATTCGCTCGGCACCAGCGACCGCGTCGCGCTTGCGGCCTTCATCGACGGCATCGACCGCTGGATCGCGGAACGGCTGCACGCGGATGAGGCCAATGCCAACCAGAACCTGCCGCGCCTTGCGCGCCTAGCTGAGGTATGGGAAAAGATCGTCCGCGCCGCGCGCGACACCGAAACCTACAATCTGGAGCGAAAGCCCTTGGTTTTCTCGGTGTTCGGCTGGCTGGCGGACGCAACGCGCTAGAGCATGATCCGGAAAAGTGTGTAGCGGTTTTCCAAGAGGATCATGCTCAAAACAATAACCTAACGCAGGTTCGTCTCCAAATTTCGAGAAGCCGGTAAAGGAATTCGTCGTGGCAACGCGAGCTAAAAAATCCGTCAAGCGCAAGAGCGGCAAGAAAGCTGCGAAGAAGGCCACCAAAAAGGCCGTGAAGGCGCTCGCGCGCAAAGCTGCCAAGAAGGTCAATAAGACCAAGAAGGCTGCCGCCAAGAAGGGCGTGAAGAAGAGCGCTGCGAAGACGGCAAAGAAGGCCGGCAAGAAGGCTGCGAAGAAGCAGGTCGGCGCCAAGAAGGCGGCGAAGAAAGCGGCCAAACAACCGGCCAAGTCTCCTACAAAGAAGGCTCCTGCGAAGAAGGCAAAGGTGACTGCGGCTGCCGTGACCGCCGCACCGACGCCTGTCGCCACGCCGCCGAAGGCTGTGAAGCCCAATGTGTCGAAACCCAAGGCGCCCCGCGCGCCGAATCCCGTCGCAGCTGCGCAAGCCGCCGTGCCCGCAGCGGCCCCCGCGCGCGACAACGTCTTCTACATCACGACCGCGATCGCCTATCCCAACGGCAACCCGCATATCGGCCACGCCTATGAGGCGATCGCCACCGACACGCTGGCACGCTTTGCACGGCTCGACGGCAAGGACGTGTTCTTCCTGACCGGCACCGACGAGCACGGCCTGAAGATGATTCAGACCGCGCAGAACGAGGGCCTGACCCCGTCCGCGCTCGCGGCCCGTAACGCGGCCCGCTTCAAGGCGATGGACGAGCGGCTCAACGTGTCGTTCGACCGTTTCATCCGCACCACCGAAGAGCAGCACCACCGCTCCACCCAGGAGATCTGGCGGCGCATGGAAGCGAACGGCGACATCTATGCCGACACCTATGCGGGCTGGTACTCGGTGCGCGACGAAGCCTACTACGCCGAAGACGAGACGCGCCTGAACGACGACGGCGTGCGCCTCGGGCCGCAAGGCACGCCGGTCGAATGGGTCGAGGAGAAGAGCTACTTCTTCCGCCTGTCCGCCTATCAGGAGAAGCTGCTCAAGCTGTACACCGATAATCCCGATTTTCATCGGCCCGGACTCGCGCCGCAACGAGGTGGTGAGCTTCGTCAAGGGCGGACTGCGCGATCTCTCGATCTCGCGCACCACCTTCGACTGGGGCGTCAAGGTGCCCGGCGACGAAGAGCACGTGATGTATGTCTGGGTCGACGCGCTCACCAACTACATCACCGGGGTAGGCTTCCCCGACGAAAGCGACAAGAACTGGCGCTACTGGCCGGCCGATGTGCACATCATCGGCAAGGACATCATCCGCTTCCATGCGGTGTACTGGCCGGCGTTCCTGATGTCGGCCGGCATTCCCGTGCAGAAGCGGGTCTATGCCCACGGCTTCCTGTTTAACAGGGGCGAGAAGATGTCGAAGTCGGTCGGCAATGTCGTCGATCCCTTCAACCTCGCCGACCAGTATGGCGTCGACCAGATGCGCTATTTCTTCCTGCGCGAGGTGCCGTTCGGCCAGGATGGCAACTACAACCACGAGGCCATCGTCGCGCGCATCAATGCCGATCTCGCCAACGATCTCGGCAACCTTGCACAGCGCTCGCTGTCTATGATCGCCAAGCAACTCGGCGGCGTGCTGCCGGAGCCGGGTGAGTTCAGCGACAACGACAAGGCCATCCTGGCGATGGCCGACGGCATGATCGCAGCAAGCCGCGAGGCGATGGCGACGCAGCAGATCCATCACTGGCTCAACGCCGTATGGGCCGTGGTCGCGGAAGCCAACCGCTATTTCGCGGGCGAGGCGCCGTGGGCGCTCGCCAAGACCGATCCTGCCAGGCAGAAGACGGTGCTCTATGTCACCGCCGAGGTCGTGCGCCAGATTGCGATCCTGGCCCAGCCGGCGATGCCGACCGCCTCGGTATTGCTGCTCGATAGCCTCGGTGTCCCCGAGGGCGAGCGCAATTTTGCGGCGCTCGGCGGCGCCAAGCGCATCGCGCCCGGCTCGACGCTGCCCGCGCCGACGCCGGCCTTCCCGCGCTACATCGAGCCGGCGGCCTAAGGCGTTCGCACGATGCTTGTCGACAGTCATTGCCACCTGGATTTTCCCGATTTTGCGGAAGATCTCGACGGGATCGTGTCACGTGCGCGAGCGGCCGGCATCGGCCGCATGGTCACGATCTCGACGCGGGTGCGAAAGTTGAACCAGCTTCTGGCCATCGCCGAGCGCTACGACGACGTCTACTGCTCGGTCGGCACCCATCCGCACAACGCGGACGAGGAGGACGGCATCTCGCCGGACGAGCTGATCGCGTTGACGCAGCATCCCAAGGTCGTGGCGCTCGGCGAGGCCGGGCTCGACTATTTCTACGACAACGGCTCGCCGGAAGCGCAGGCGAGGGGCTTTCGCGCCCACATCGCGGCTGCACGCGCGACCGGCCTGCCGCTGGTGATCCACACCCGCGAGGCGGACGAGGATTGCGGCCGCATCCTGGAAGAGGAGGTAGCACGCGGATCGTTTCGCGCCGTGCTGCATTGCTACACGGGCGGGCGCGAGCTGGCGCTGAAGGCGGTATCGCTCGGCCTGTACATCGGCTTCACGGGCATCCTGACCTTCAAGAAGTCGGAGGCGCTGCGCGCGCTCGCGGCCGAGTTGCCGGCTGACCGTATTCTGGTTGAAACAGACTCGCCCTACCTTGCGCCCGGCAAGTTCCGGGGCAAGCGCAACGAGCCGGCCTATGTGGTCGAGGTCGCAAAAGTGCTGGCTGAAGCGCGTGGCGTGTCGTTTGATGAGATCTCGCGCCAGACCACCGAAAACTTCTTCCGCCTGTTCTCCAAGGTGACAGCTTGATTCCGGGAGCCGCATGACGCTGACGCTGACGATCCTGGGCTGCGGCTCCTCCGCCGGCGTGCCGCGCCCGGCGCTCGGCTGGGGCGCCTGCGACCCGAGCAATCCGAAGAACCGCCGCCGCCGCTGCTCGCTGCTGGTCGAACGGACGTCCGAGCACGGCACCACGCGGATCGTGATCGACACCTCGCCGGACCTGCGCGAGCAATTGCTCTCGACCAATGTCGACCACATCGACGCGGTGTTCCTGACCCACGAGCATGCCGACCAGACCCACGGCATGGACGACCTGCGCTCGGTCGTCATGCACATGCGCCGGCGTATCCCGACCTACTTCAACCAGTCGACCGCCAAGGACATCCTGTCGCGGTTCTCCTATTGCTTCATCGCGCCGGAGGGCAGCGACTACCCGCCGATCCTGACGCGGCATTCGATCGAGGCGGGCGAAAACCAGACCATTCTGGGGAAGGGCGGCGCCGTGATGATGACGGCCTTCCTGGTGCAGCACGGCAACATTCCCGCGCTCGGCTATCGCATCGGGGACGCCGCCTACACGCCCGACCTCAACGACATCCCGCGCGAGAGCTGGGGCGCGCTGGAAAATCTCGACCTCTGGATTGTCGACGGGCTGCGCTACACCAGCCATGTCAGCCATTTCAGCATCAATGACGCGCTGTCCTGGATCGAACGTTTCAAGCCGAAGCGCGCGGTCATCACCAACATGACGGCCGACGTCGATTACGAAGTCATCCGGCAGTCGCTGCCACCGGGCGTGGTGCCGGCGTACGACGGCCTGCGGCTGGAGACGCGCTGAGCGCAGCAGCCTTGAAACGGGAGATCAGCTCAGGCGGTTATTGCCTTCGCTGATCCCACCTCGTTGCGCAGCAGAAATTTCTGGATCTTGCCCGTGGACGTCTTCGGGATCGGCCCGAACACGATTGCCTTCGGCGTCTTGAAGCCGCTCATGTGCGAACGGCAGAAGGCGATGATCTCGGCCTCGGTCGCGCTGGCGCCGTCCTTCAGCTCGACAAAGGCGCAAGGCACTTCGCCCCATTTCGGATCGGGCTTGGCGACCACGGCGGCGAACAGCACGGCCGGGTGCTTATAGAGGATGTCCTCGACTTCGACCGAGGAAATGTTCTCGCCGCCCGAGATGATGATGTCCTTGGAGCGATCCTTGATGATGACGTAGCCGTGCTCGTCAAGCACGCCGAGATCGCCGGTGTGAAACCAGCCGCCCTCGAAGGCCTCCTTCGTCGCCTTCTCGTTCTTGAGGTAGCCCTTCATGACGATGTTGCCCCGGAACATGACCTCGCCGATGGTCTCGCCGTCGCGCGGCACCTCCTGCATGGTCTGCGGGTTGATGACGGTGACGCCTTCCTCGAGCGGGTAGGGCACGCCCTGCCGGCGCTTCATCCGCGCGCGTTCGGCCGGCGGAAGCTCGTCCCAGCCGGGCTGCTCGGCGCAGACGGAGGCGGGGCCGTAGACCTCGGTCAGGCCATAGACGTGGGTGAGCTTGATGCCGATGTTTTCCGCGCCTTCCAGCACCGCAACCGGAGGCGCGGCGCCGGCGATCAGGCCGACGACGCGGCGGGCGGCATTGCCCGTTGGCGTTTCCTTGGGCGCGTCGGGGGCGTTGATCAGCGTGTTGTAGACGATCGGCGCGCCGCACATGTGGGTGACGCCGTGCTGCTTGATCAACTCGAAGATCTTGGTCGGCTCGACTTTGCGCAGGCAGACGTTGATGCCGGCTGAGGCCGCGATGGTCCAGGGGAAGCACCAGCCGTTGCAATGGAACATCGGCAGCGTCCAGAGATAGACCGGATGCTGGCCGAGATTGCCGGCCAGGATGTTGCTGACGGCGTTGAGATAAGCGCCGCGATGATGCGTGACGACGCCCTTGGGATTACCGGTCGTGCCCGAGGTGTAGCTCAGCGCGATCGCGTCCCATTCGTCCCTGGGCGGGATCGCGGTGAAATCAGGATCGCCTTGCGCGACCGCGGCCTCATACTCGATCTCGCCGATGCGCATTCCCCCCTTGAAGGCGGCATCGTCGACGTCGATCACGAACGGCTTCGGTCCGCTCATCTGCGCCAGCGCATCGGCGATGACGCTAGAGAACTCGGGATCGACCAGGATGATCCTGGCCCCGCCATGATCGAGCTGAAACGCGATCGACGGTGCATCGAGGCGGATGTTGAGCGCATTGAGCACGGCGCCGGTCATCGGCACCGCGAAGTGCACCTCGTTCATGGCCGGGATGTTCGGCAGCATCGCCGCCACGGTGTCGCCGACGCCGATGCCCTTGCCGGCGAGATACGACGCAAAGCGCCGGCAGCGCTCATAGGTCTGTGCCCAGGTGAAGCTGCGGCCTTCATAGACCGTGCTGACGTGATCGGGATAGACCGCGGCGCTGCGCGCGAGAAAGCTCAGCGGGCTCAGCGGCACGTAGTTGGCGGGCGTCTTGTCGAGGCCGATATTGTACGGGTTCTGCCGTTCGCTCATCGACACCTCCTCAAAGCGCTTCAAAGAAATCCGATCGAGATCCAGGGGAAGATCGCGACGATGATCAACCCCACCAGCAGCGCCAGCAGATAGCCCCAGATCGGCCTGATGCCTTCGGCCGGGTCAACGCGTCCGATGGCGCAGGCGGCATAATAGCCGACGCCGAAGGGCGGGGCGAATAGCCCGATACCCATGGCCAGAATGATCACCATCGCATAGTGCACCTCGTGCACGCCGACGGCGCGGGCGATCGGGAACAGCAGCGGCCCGAACAGCACGATCGCCGGGATGCCCTCCAGCACGCTGCCGAGAATGGTGAAGGCCAGGATGGACACGGCGATGAAGGTCGCCGCGCCGCCCGGCAGTCCCGTCATGGCCGCCGCCAGCGAGCGCGAGAAGCCTGACTGCGTCAGGCCCCAGGCCATGCCGGTGGCCGTGCCGATGATCAGGAGGATCGCGCCCGACAGCGCCGCGGTCTCGACCAGCATCGGAAACAGCCGCCGCCAGTCGAAGCGGCGATAGACCAGGAGGCCGACCAGGGCGCCATAGACGATGCCGATGGTGGAGACTTCGGTGGCGGTGGCGATGCCCTCGACCACGGCGTAGCGGATCACGAAGGGCAGCGCGAGCGCGGGCAGGGCGACGATGAAGGTCCTGCCGATCTCGCCCACCGTGGCACGGCGGACATGGCTCATGTCCTCGTGTCGGTAGCGCCACCACACCAGCATGCAGAGCGTGATCGCGAGCACGACGCCCGGCAGCAGGCCGCCGGTGAACAGCGCCGCGATCGAGACGCCGGTAACCGAGCCGATCGTGATCAGCACGAGGCTCGGCGGAATGGTCTCGGTCTGGGCCCCCGTCGCCGCAAGCAGCGCGACGAGATCGCCGGGACGGGCGCCACGCTGCTTCATCTCCGGGAACAGCACGGGCGCGACCGCGGCCATGTCGGCGGCCTTGGCGCCGGAGATGCCGGAGACCAGGTACATGGCGCCGACAAGCACGTAGTGCAGGCCGCCGCGGACATGACCCAGCAGGCTCGCCAGGAACGCCACCATGGCCCGCGCCATGCCGGTCATCTCGATCAGCAGGCCCAAGAACACGAACAGCGGCACCGAGAGCAGGATGAGATGGCTCATGCCCTCGTCCATCCGCCCGATCAGCACCATGACGGGCGTGCGCGTGGTCAGCGCCAGATAGCCGAAGATCGCGAGGCCAAAGCCGAACGCAATGGGAACGCCGGCAAAGACGCAGAATCCGGCGACGCCGACGAAGAAGATGACAAGGTTGAGATTGCCGAGCGGCCGCAGATATGGCTGCGCCAGCCAGAACAGACCGACGACGACGGCAACGGAGATCACGGCCGTCAGCACCATGCGGACATCGGCGGCGCGCAGCAGCCGCAGCAGCGCGAACGCCGCCATCAGGCAGATGCCGGCCGGCAGCGCGGCGGCCCGCCAGATGTTCGGGATCTGGAGCGCCGGCGTGGTGATGAAGCTTTCCTCGTAAGCGTAGTCCCAGGACGGCCACACGATCAGCGCCAGAAACGCCAGCGCCGCAGCGGTCGCGACCAGGTCGAGATAGGCCCGCATCGCGGGTCCGGCGCTTGCGACCACGGCGGTCATGCGCATGTGCTCGGAGCGGCGGAATGCGACCGCCGCGCCCAGCATGGCCAGCCACAGGAACAGGATCGAGGCGAGCTCGTCCGACCAGATCAGCGGTCGGTGCAGGCCGTAGCGCGCGACCACGCCGGCAAACAGGATCGCGATCTCGGCGACGACCAGGGTCGCCGCCGGGATTTCGACGGCGAGGCCGAGGAGGCGTTCGAGCGAAGCCAGCAGAGAGGCTCGGCGAGGGGACTGAACAGCCACCTCGCCCGCCGCTTCGGTCACCTCAACCTCGACATGAGCCATGACGGCCCCAACGCGTTACGAGAGCTTGCCGACGGCCTTCTCCAAGAGGTCCCAGGCCTGATCGCCATATTTGCCCTTCCACTCGGCATAGAAGCCGGCGGTCCGCAGCTTGTCGCGGAACGGCGCAACCGCGGGCTGGTTGAAGGTCAGGCCCTTGGCCGCGAGCTCCTGCTGGAGATTGGCATTGAGCTTGGCGGTATCCTCACGCTCCTTGACCGCGGCGGCGTTGATGTTCTTGGCGACGATCGTGCGGACGTCCTCCGGCAGCGCGCTCCAGGCGCGGCGGTTGGCCAGGAACCAGAAGCCGTCCCACATGTGGTTGGTCAGCGAGCAGTATTTCTGCACCTCGTAGAGCTTTGCGGTCGAGATGATCGCCAGCGGGTTCTCCTGACCCTCGACGATCTTGGTCTGGAGCGCGGAATAGACTTCGCTGAAATTGATCGAGGCGGGCGCTGCATCGAACGCCTTAAACATCGAGGTCCACAGCGGCGACACCGGCACGCGGATCTTGAAGCCCTTGAGGTCGTCGGGACCGGTGATCGGCCTGGTCGAGGACGTGGTCTGGCGGAAGCCGTTGTCCCAGATCTTGTCCATGACCTCGAGGCCGGCCTTCTTGATCTCGCCGCGGACATGGGCGCCGAGATCGCCGTCCATGGCCTTCCAGACCGTGTCGTAGTCCGGGAACGCGAAGCCGATGCCGTTGATGGACGCGGCCGGAACCAGGGTCGACAGGATCAGGCCCGACAGCGTGAAGAACTCGACGCCGCCGGAGCGGATCTGGCTCAGCATGTCGGTGTCGGAGCCGAGCTGGTTGTTCGGAAAGATCTGAAGGTCGAACTTGCCGTTCGTCTCGCTCTTGATCGCCGCCGCCATCTCCCTGGCGCGCACGTTCAGCGGATGGGTGTCCGGCAGGTTATTGGCGTATTTGTAGCTGAACTCGGCGCTCTGGGCGCGGGCCACATGGGGCGCGCTGAGGCCGCCCAGGACCGCGGTCGCGGCGGAGGCCTTGAGAAGCGTGCGTCGGGAAAAGCTCATGGGTCTGCTTCCTCGGAAGGTTTGTTGTTGTTCTGAGACGCAAACCTATACGGACGGAAAGTCAGAAGGTCATCTGCGATCTCGCGAAGCCTCGCTTATTGCAGCCGGACCAACTCACCGCAATATCGCTTTCGGCACATGGAGCCGGATTCAAAAAGCGAAAAACAACCCCATGCACAGTAGCCGTCAAGAGTTGGGACGACGTTCGAGGGCCGAGCCGAAAGTCGCGCCGGAGCGAAGCCGGGATGGCAGGAATTCCGTCTAAATATTTGATCTGATTGTATATAAATATATTCCATAATATACCTTATGCGAATCATGGATATGGTCGTGCAGGTCAGGCCAGCCAAATCCGCAGCTACCCAGAACCCCGCTCCCGGCGGACATTCGCGGCGCGCTGCGACGATCCGACGGTCGCTCGGATGGTCGCAGGCAAGAACACAGGCGGTGCAAACCGTCGCCTATTGGGAGGTCCATCATGGAGCTGAACGTCGCCGGCGCGACCGGCTCGCGCGCTATTCCATTCGATGCCGCCAAGCTCGACCGCCTGATGGAAGCAGCCGGCCTCGACGTACTCATCGCGACCTCCAAGCACAACGTGCAGTACCTGCTCGGGGCCGAGCGCGCGATCTTCTTCGACTACATGGATGCCATGGGCGTCAGCCGCTATCTGCCCGTCCTGGTCTATCCCAAGGGCGCGCCGGAAAAGTCCGTCTATCTCGGCCACCGCCTGGAGACCCATCAGCGCGTCGTGGCGCCGCCCTGGGTGCCGCAGGTCCGGACCGAGTCCAGCGGCTCGGTCGACGCGATCACGCGGGCCGTCGCGGCCCTGAAGGACGCCGGCGTGCCGATGAAGCGGGTCGGGGTCGAGATGGCGTTCCTGCCGATGGATGCGGGCCGGGCGCTTGCCGACGCCCTGCCCGGCGCCGCGCTCAAGGACGCCCTCCTCGTCCTGGAGCGTCTGCGCGCGGTCAAGTCCGCGGACGAACTGGCCAAGCTGAAGACTGCGTCTGAATTGGTGATCGCCGCGATGCTGGAGGTGATCGCCGGGCACGGTCCCGGCACGACCAAGCAGCAATTGTCGGACGCACTGCGCATCGCCGAGGTCAACCGCGGGCTCACCTTCGAATACTGCCTGCTGGCCTGCGGCAACAGCCACAACCGCGCGCCGTCGGCGCAGCGGTGGGAGCAAGGCGAGGTGCTGTCGCTCGACTCCGGCGGCAATTTTCACGGCTATATCGGCGACCTCGCCCGCATGGCGGTGCTGGGCGAGCCCGATGCCGAGCTCAGGGATTGTCTGGCCGAGATCGAGGCGGTGCAGCGCGCCGCCTTCGCCGCGGTCCGGCCGGGTGCCATGGGCGGCGACATCTACGTCGCGGCCAAGCGGCAGCTCGCCCAGATCACCCAGCGTGATTGCACCGATTTCCTCGCCCACGGCATGGGCCTCGTCAGCCACGAGGCCCCTCGCCTGACCGCCACGGGTCCGGTTCCCTATGACGACACGGACGCACGGCTGCCGCTAGAGCCCGGCATGGTGGTCTCGATCGAAACCACGATGAAGCATCCGAAGCGCGGCTTCATCAAGCTCGAGGACACGGTCGCGGTGACGGCGGCCGGCTACGAGATCTTTGGCGAAGGCGGCCGCGGCTGGAATCGCGGTGGGAGTGCGCTTTGATCTGACTGGGTCGCACGCCGGCTGAGGCACTCTGCGTGATTTCTTGCGCACGGCTTCCGCCCAAGCGCATTGTTTTTCGTTCCATCAGTGCACGCGCAAAAAACAAATCGGCGATCGCGGGAACCCTTGTCGGTCCGCCCTGTTCATTCTTTGTCCGATCCGGACGCGTAACAATTGGTGGATACTATGAAAAGAATTTTATTGGCGGCAGTCGCCGTTCTCGCATTCGCTTCTCCGTCAGTCGCAGCTGAGACGGGCAAGACCGTTGGCCAATCGCCCTCCTCGTTCTACCTGGCTCAGGATACCGCGACCATGAAGTGTCAGATCGTCGAGAGCCAGCCTGCCGGCGGCACCATGAAGGTTGTCGGCGCCGCTCACACGACAAAGGCTTCGGCAGAAGCAGCTATGAAGGCGGACAAGACTTGCGCCAAGTAAACTTGTGCCAAGTAACTTGCGCCAAGTAATCGGCTAAGTCGGAGCGTGAGTACGGAGGCGGGTCTGTGAGTTCGTTAGAACCACGAATCCTCAAATCCGCCGCCACCAGCGCCCCTCAAGAGTGCCCCGCGTCGAGCTTCTTTCTCGGCCAGTGGCACGCAAGTGACTTGCCGCTTGAGATGCTCCAAATTCGAAAGGATACGATCATGAACCAGCAGACAATGAAATGCGTGGTTGCCGTCTCGTTCTTCGGCGCGGCGATCCTCGGCTCGGTGCTCCCGTCAGGGGCAGCTCCGATCTCGCCGAGCACGAGTCTCCTGAAGCAAGCGGTTTCTTCGTCCGCAGTGACAGAGGTCTACTACAGACGCCACTACCGCGGTCGCGGCTACTACGGCGCTCCCGGGGCCGCAATCGGGCTCGGCATCTTGGGCGCCGCGGCTGGAGCCGCCGCCTATGGGGCCTACGGGTCCAGCAATTACGGGCCCGGGTACTACGAGCCAAGGTACGCTGCGCCAGGGTACTACGGCGACGCCTATCCCTATCGCCGCCAATACTACTCCCCGTACTGAGGGCACGAATGACGCTGTTTGGGCGCGGCAGTCTCTGTCACTGACCCTTCCCAATCAGCGTGCCATCGAGCGCGCGCTTGATCACCCGTTGCGGCTACGTGCTGAACCGTAATGCCAGATACTCGCGTGAGGGGACGATCAGCGGCTGAGGGCGGCCGCGGCTGGAATCGCGGCGGCACTGCGCGCTAGGCTGAAATCATCGTATTGAGCGCTCTCATGCTCGGCGCAAACAGGACTGCAACCCCCTTGAAACGGATAAATTCCTCCAACCGAAAGGTCACGGAGGAGTTGTCCTTCAGAGGGACAAAGAACTGGGTTTCAGCCTTCGGATATCGGCGATTCCCGGTCAGGGCATCCTGGGCATTGTAGCCGTTCGGGAGCTTCTTGTAGGCATCGGCGAACTCCGTCTTCTGCATCCATCTCAGGATCGTATAGAATTGCTCGTTGATCCTGGCGAAGTAGAAGAGCCCGACGATGCCGCGGTCTTTGCCATCGTCCTGCACGCTGTCCAGGCGGGGCCCATAGGAGAATCCGCGTCGGATGACGCGCGGCGGCCCTTTCGGAAAGCGAACGTGATTGGCATATTTCATCGGCTGATCGCGGCAATTGGCAATTCGAATGTGGGCCCCGAGCGGGCATTTGACGCCATCCGGATCGTCGCCATAGCCGAATGAATCATCCAATTGCGGGGTCGACGGCGGTGCGTCCGGAAACCTGGACAGCGGCGATCCGTGCCGCCAGCGTCCCATGAGCTTTGCGGCGATCCACTCCTCGGCCAGTTCCGGGCCGACATGCGGCGCCGCCAGCGGCGCGTTGTCCTGAAGGAATTTGTTGAAGCCCGCGACGTCCTGATACACCCACGACAAGCCGACAAAGGAGCCATCCCGCGCAAAGTCCTGCCATGGGCCGGGATTGTGCGGCGCCGTGGGAAACGCTTCGTTCGGATAACCGACGACGATCTCGCGACAGTCGACCGTGCCGGGCGTGCCAGCGTCCTGCCAGTCGATGTTGGGGGCGGTAATTCCATCCCGGTAGCCGAAATGCAGGCGGCCGTCGGCCGGCAGACTGCCGGACAGCGCGCTGTAGTCCCAACCTTCGAGCGTTAATTCCTGCACACCGAAGCTTGCCGCCGACTGTCGCAATTCTGCGAGGCAATCGGATTTCTGCTCGGCTGTGTCGAACCCGATGTGAATGGCGAGATCGACATCACCCGACTTGAACTTGCCATCCCACCACGCAGCCGGAGCGCTGGTTCCGGAGAAACCGAGTTGCTCCGCGACGCCGCCGTCCGGCGCCTGCGCCGGATCCACGAAAAAGACGTCGAACTCCCGACGCCCCTGCGCCACGTCGAAGCCGGGACGCCCCGCCATCAGCGCCTCTATACCTTTCCAACTGAACATGAAGTGGAAGGCCGGCCCAGCGGGGTCCGGCGCCCTTCCCGCCGCAGTCCGCGGTATCCATTGGCGCAGGAATTCCCGGGCACGGCCGGCGTCGCCGAACTTGAACAGCAGCACCGCGAGCAGCGGCTTGGTGGAGCTTCGGGCAATGATCGCCTGCAAATTGGCAAGATCCACCATCGCATCTGTCCTTGTGGGAACGCTCAATAGCCAGCCACAGAGCCGGGCACGTCGCTCAACAGGCGAGCGAATGTGCCCGCAATGCTATTTCCCGAGCTTTGTCAGGATCTCCTCGACCGTCATGTGGTCATAAGCCGAGAACAGCCAGCCGGCCGTTGATGTCCGTCGAGCCATCGGTCGCCTTGCCCAGCGAACGCTCGTTGCGATTCTTGGAGAATTCGAAAAATGCATTGGGGTTCGTGACGTCCAGCTCCTTGTCGCCCATATCTGCCAGCGAAAATATCGCCGCAAAGACCGGGGTGAGCTCGCGCCGGAAGAATTCGGTGTATTCCCGATGCGAGCCCTCATATTCGGTGATGACCTGGATGTACTCGTTGCCGATGACGACGACGCGCGCGAAATGAACGATCCTGGATTTCTTCAGCGCCGCTTCGATCAAGGGCTGAACCTTGTCGGCGAAGATCGCCTCGAGGTTCTTCAATTGCGCCTGTGTCGCGGCATCCTGTTTGATCTTCAGCGTGAGATTGAGCGCATGGGTCATGGGAAATGTCCTTAAAAAATACAACTTGGGGATGTTATCATTGCAGCAGGGAATTGAAAGCGAATCTTTTCGCCGACTTCGGAGCGCCCGCGTCATTATGGCGCCTGTGCTGACATTTTTGGTTGTCATTTGACGTGCAAAGGCACCGGCCGGCCAAGGTCGTGACGATGCAGCAAAGCTAGCGCAGCGGCAGAAGGTCCAACTGGCTCTGCGCCTTCTTGACGGCGGCCGCGAACCAGCTCTGGCTTGGCGCTTCCTTGGCGAAGCACGCCGTGAAGGCCGTCATGGCATTGTCTTCGCGGGTCATGTCGCCGCGCGGATCCTTCTTGTCGATGGGCCTCGCCATCATCTGCTTCCAGACCTTCTCGCAGGCCGGGATCGGCGTCGTCTTCACGGCGTCCGATGAGGCGAGAAAGAAGACCTTCTCGCCCTGGATCGCGACGACGTCGATTTCATGCGGCGGCCCCTTCAGATCGCCATTGCCGCGCACGCCGAGCACCGCAACCGCGGCGCTCGCGGATGCGGGCTTGGTGACCGGCAGCTCGGCATATTTGGCGAAGGCGGAGTCCTGGATCGCTTGATAGTAGAAGCGATCCGACTTGAATGCGGCGCCGGTCTCCTGCGGCATGCCGTCCTCGCGATGCTCGCGCAGCCAGTGCTTGAGCAGCGCCGTGGTCGTCACCACGGCTTGCAGCTTGTCGCCTTCCGACGCAAAACCGAGCCCGTCGAGATGGCCGAAGCCTGAGTCACCCTTGAAAAGCGTATCGGCGTTCGACTTGCCCTCTGCCGGAAGCCCCTTGATCGCGACCGGCCCCACCAAGCCGCGCAGCACGCCTGTCAGCTCGTCGAGCGCCGCATCGTGCTGCCTGGAGGTCTCGTCGTTTTCCGCAGCCTTCGAGAACTTTGCGATGTAGCGATCGCGCAGCTCGAGATAGCGCTGCTCGGGAGTGGCCGCATGGGCAGGCGCAGCCAGGACGAGCAGGCAGAGTAAGGCAAGGCACTTCATAACGATCCCACGAAGCAAGAGCTGTCTTCAGTCTTGGTGCCTCTGTTTCGCGGGAAGGTTCATGCGTGGTGGTCGCCGCGCCGTCGTGGGGCCCTGCTCCGCCGGCGCAAGTGGACCGCGATGGTCAACGGTTCTTCGAATATACCGGCTCGCGATGAACTTCGCGGCCGTTCTCATCGATGACGACGATCCGGAGATCTGGATGTCCTCCCGGCCTTTTCGTGCGAACGTCTTCCGCCAGGCTCTTGCTGTGGGCAATGGCGGCGCCATCGCTTCCAAACTCCAGACCTGACTTATCCCGAGCCGGAACGCCATCCTTCATGTCGAAATAGTAAGTGCGCATCACAATCCTCTCGCGTCCACCTGTCCTGGAGTGCCTGGCCCTCTTATCGGAGAGGACAGCAAACATGGGCCTCCAAGCCCTGGCTGACGCAACTGCAAATCGGGTTAAACACCCCGCGAAGCTAGCGGAGGTTCCCAGGGGCGGATTTGATTCCGATCAACGCGTAAGCCGTTGCGATCACCGGCGGGGGCGTGAGCGCCCTACTCCGCCGGCGTGAGCTGCCGGCTCAGGCGCATCGCGGCGGTCTCGCGCACCCGGACACGGGCGCGGCGCTTGCGCCACCAGATCACGACGCCGGTGACCGAGAGCGCGGCCACCACCAGCCCCATGATCGAGATCAGGATGCGGCCGAACAGTCCGACGATGCGGCCTGAATGCAGCGGAAACTGCGCCTGCACGAAGATGTCGGCGGCGGTGCCGACCCAGGGCAGACGCGCGCCGAGCGGACGGCCGTCCTCGCTGTCGTAATAGAGCTGCGCCGGGCCGACGCCGCCGGCGCCGTGGTCGTCGCCGGGATGGAAGTAGGCGGCGGCATAGACCCCGTGAGCGGGGCCGTAGCTGAGCGCGCCGACCGGAGTGGACCACCCTCGCCCCTTGCCGTCGGCCGCCGCGCGCGCGGCGATGTCGGCAAATGTCACCTTGGGCTCGATCGGATTGTCGAGATCGCGGTACGGCCGCTGCTCATACGGCGTGGGCGTGTAGTTCGACACCATCTTCATCAGCGGCGAGAACACCTCGAAATAGAGGTTCAGCGAGAACGCCGTGAAGGCGATGACGAACAGCACGCCCCAGGTCCACAGGCTGAAGGCGCGGTGGATGTCGAAATTGATCCGGTAAGCGCTGCCCGACGTCTTGATGGTCCAGGCCGGCGCCCAGCGCGCCCAGAAGCCGCGTTCGAGCTGGCGCGTGACTTGCGGCGCCCGCGCGGCCTTCGCGCTGCGCCGTGACGGCAGGGTCAGGTAGAAGCCGACGAAGCAGTCGATGGTCCAGATGATGGCGATGATGCCGAGCAGGCGCATGCCCCAGCGATCGCTGCCCCAGAACTCCGGGATGTGCATCGTGTAGTGCAGCTTGTAGAGGAACGAGACGAAGTTCTCCCGCGTCACCGGCCACACCGCGCCCCAATAGCGCCGCCCCAGCTCGACGCCGGTGTTGGGATCGAGGAAGACCTGATTGTAGTCGAGGGCATAGCGCTTGCCGGTCGCGGGATCGATCCGCGGCATGATGAAGAACCACAGCGAGTGGCCCTCCTCCGGCGTCATGAAGAGATAGACGACGCGCGTGCGGGGATCGCGCTGCTCGATCAGCTTGGCGAGCTCGATCGAGGGAATGGCCGGTCCCTTGCTGGTGACGTCGAACAGGTGGCTGTTCAGGACGTCGTCGATCTCGTGATCCCAGGAAATGATCGCGCCGGTGATGCCGGAGAAGAACAGGAATCCGGCCGTGAGCAGTCCCGCCCAGCGATGCAGCCCGCCGAATATCGCTCTCATCGTCGTCTCTCACTAAACAGGTCCGGTCCCGCTTGCCGGATCGTTTTCAATTTGAACTCACCAGCGATAGGTCAGCTTGCCGATGGCCTTGCGTCCTTCCGCGTAGAAGCAGCCCGACAGGCTGTAGCAGGCGGCGACATAGCGCGTGTCGGCAAGGTTGGTGACGTTCAGCGACAGGCGCCAATTGTCCCTGGTGTAGGCAACAAGCGCATCCAGCACGGTCGAGGCTCCCACCTTGAACGTGTTGGCATCGTCACCCCAGGTCGCGCCGACATAGCGGACGCCGCCGCCGAACTGGAGGCCGGCGAGCGGCCCGTTCTGAAGCGTGTAGTCACTCCACAGCGAGGCACGGTTGAGCGGCACGGTGACCGGCGCCTTGCCGACATTCACCGGATCCTGCGTGAGCATGGCGTCGACGTAGGCATAGGCGGCGCGCAGGTTCCAGCCGTCGGCGAGCGACATGGTACCTTCGAGCTCGATGCCGCGCGATTTCACCTGACCGGTCTGCTCAGCAACGTTCAGCGGAGGCGCGTAGGTGACGACGTTGTCGCGCGTCAGGTCGAAGGCGGCGAAGGTGAACAGCGCGTTCCATCCGATCGGCTGGTACTTGACGCCGACCTCGTACTGCACGCCGGTTTCAGGGTTGAGCAGCTGGCCGCCCGGTCCGGTCGCGAGCACCGGCAGAAACGACTCGGAATAGCTGAAATACGGCGCGACGCCGTTGTCGAAATTGTACATCACGGCGGCGCGGCCAGTGAAGGCCGAAGCATCCTTCGAGACCGATGTGTCGAAGATACCGCTGTCGACCTGCGTGGTGACGAAATCCTGGCGACCGCCGAGCTGGAACGACAGCCGGCCGAGCTTGATCTGGTCCTGCGCGTAGAGGCCGACCTGCGACTGCTTGACGCCGGTGTTGTCGCTCATCGCGCCGATGGTCCAATCGTAGCTATAGACCGGATTGAACACGTTGATCTCGGGGGCCGAGGTCGTGACGCCAAAGGCGGTGTCGCGGAAGGAGGTGTTGCGATAGTCGATCCCGACCAGCGTGGTGTGGCTGAGGATGCCGGTGGTGAACTTGCCCTGGAGCTGGTTGTCCACCGCGAAGGAGTTGATGTACGAGTTGCTGTAGCTGCCGAAACGCGCGAGCTGCCCCGCGGCCTCGTCGGTATAGCCTCCGCCGTAAAACACCTTTTCCTCGTTGTGCTGATAGGCGTAGCGCAGGTTCTGCCGGAACGTGATGTTGTCGGTGAAATTGTGCGAGAGCTGGTAGCCGGCGGTTGCGATCTCGGTGTTGAACGCGTTGAAGCTCGGCACGCCGGCGAAGAACGAGACCGGGATGGTGCGGCCGTTGTTCGGCCACACCGTGCCTGAGGCGGGCAGGAACTGGAGGCCCCACCCTGCCCGGTCCCTCTGGTAGTTGGCCAGGATCGTGATGGTGGTGTCCTCGTTCGGCTTGAAGGTGATTGCGGGCGCGATGAAGACGCGGTTGTCCTTGGTGAAGTCGACCTGGGTCTCGCCGTCGCGGACCACGCCGGTCAGCCGCCACAGCACGGTGCCGTCCTTGTTGGCGGAGCCGCCCATGTCGAACTGGCCCTGATAGCGGTTGAAGCTGCCGCCGGAGACCGAGACCTCGCCGAACTGCTGAGCGGTCGGCAGCTTGGTCACGTAGTTGAGGATGCCGCCGGTGCCGCTGCCGCCATACATCGCCGAGGACGGCCCCTTGAGGACCTCGAGGCGCTCGGCGCCGTAGGGATCGAGGCCGTTGAAATGCACGTAGTTGCTCGATGGGATTCGCAGGCCGTCGACGTAGAGGCCCGACATGGTGGTGTCGAAGCCGCGGATCTGGAGGGCGCCGAAGCGGGTGTCCGAACCGCCATTGACGTCGCCGCTGACGCCGGCGGTGTAGCGCAGGGCCTCGCCGATCGAGACCGCGCCCTGGTTCCTGACCTGGTCGGTGGTGACGACGGACACCGACTGCGGCGTTTCGATCAGCGGCGTATCGGTCTTGGTGGCGGTGCCGCTGCGCGTGGCGACGAACCCGCGCACCGGACCGTTGGCGCGTTCGCCGGTGGCGCCGTTCGAGGCCGACTGGGTTGGCGCGGCTTGCTGCGCGGGAGCGTGACGATTGGTGCGGGAGCTGCGCGTCGTTGCCGACCGTCGCGACGAAGCAACCGCCGCGGGACGGGCACGCTGAGCCGGCGCTTCAACGGAGACCGCGGGAATTTGCGTCTGCGCCTGCACCGAACCGAAGGGGGCGACGAGAGAAAATGTGCTGACGGCGCCGAAGAAAAACACCTGAAGCTGTCGAAGACGCGTTTGGGAACGCGAAGGAAGTTGGAAGTTGGTCACGTCTTGCGAGGCCCCACGCACTGCCGGCTTTGCCGGTATCGTTCTTGATGCCCCGCCCTAACGCAGGCGATTTCGGAGTGCGATAGGAACAGCGTTAGAATTTCTCCAGAGCTGTGCGCAGCAACTGCGGCGAATGCGCCCATGCGCGACCCAACGTGCATGTGCTCCGGATTTGGAATCCTTCTAGACGAACACGATCGATCGACCGGACAGGACATCCGCCGACATCGAAGGCGAGCGCGGAGAACGAATCCTTTACCATGCCCGCCAGGCTCGATTGAGCCTGAGGAACCCAGGAGGTAGATTCAGCTGCGGGATACTTCATTCATTTTGCGGAACGCGCCGCAACGTTCTGTGCCAGCGCGTGCTGGGCACCCGGGGTTCGACGTCCATGAGCGAATTGCGCGCTGCGACCAGGCAACCGACCGCGAGGACCGGGATCATCGAGTTTGACGGCGCCAGAGGCATCGTCAGCATCCCCTGCACGATCTCGGACGTATCAGGCACGGGCGCAAGGCTGAAGCTCGACTGGTCGCTGTCGTTTCCGAAGGAGGCCACGCTGATCTTTGCCGACGGGCTGCGAAAACCCTGTCGTGTGGCATGGCAGAAGCGCAGACTGCTCGGCGTCGCATTCGCGGACGGTGTTGCGAGCCTGGACGAGCAAGCCCTCATGATGACCGAAGCAGAGCAGGCTCTGCACCGGCAGCATATCGGCGCGCAGGTGCGCGGCGCGCGCGAAGCACGGGGCTATACCGAGCTCCAGATTGCGAACTTCATTGGCGTCTCGCCCGATTACGTGTCACGTGCCGAGAACGGCGAGATCAGCATCCCGCTCCACCAGCTCACCCACATTGCCGATCTGCTGCTGGTCGACCTCGACAGCCTGGTTGCCGGCCCGCCGTCGATCGGATTGCCCACCGCGAGCGAGGTCGAACTGGCGGCGGAGTGAATTCACGCTGACGAAGGCGACATCACTCGCTGGCTGCAGCCGCGAGCGTTGCCGGAAAGCGCATTGAGCTCTCCGGTGTGTAGAAGCTTGTGTCAGCGATGCCGCAGCCGGCGATTGACCCGGCCCGCCAGATAGTCGCCGGCGCTCTGGACGAGCTGGACCAGTGCGATCAGCACGACGACGACGGCCAGCATCATCTCCGGCATGAAGCGCTGGTAGCCGTAACGGATGCCGAGATCCCCCAGGCCCCCGCCGCCGACGGCGCCGACCATGGCGGAGTAGCCGAGCAGGCTCACCACCGCGAGCGTCAGCGCCAGCAACAAGCCGGGCAATGCCTCGGGGATCAGCACCTTGAACACGATCTGCATCGGGGAAGCCCCGAACGAGGACGCGGTCTCGATCAGGCCGCCGTCGACCTCGCGGATCGCGGCTTCGACGAGGCGCGCGATGAACGGCGTCGAGGCGATGGTGAGCGGCACGATCGCCGCGGTCGAACCGATCGAGGTGCCGGCGACGAGCCGCGTGAACGGGATGATGGCGACGACCAGGATGATGAAGGGCGTCGAGCGCGTCGCATTGACGACGATGCCGAGCACGCGATTGACGACGGGGGCCGCGAACAGCTCCCCTTTCCGGCTGGTCGCCAGGAACACGCCGAGCGGCAGGCCGAAGGCGGTACCGAGCAGCGCTGCGATACCGACCATGTACAGGCTTTCGAAGGTGGCCTGGATGATCAAATTGATGAGTTCAGGCGACATAGCCGAGACGCTCCGCCGGGAATTGATATTGAGAGAGCCAGGCGAGCGTCCGCGTCACCGCGTCTTCGCCGCTGGAAATACCGAGAGGGATACCAAGGGTGAGCGAGCCCACGTGCTGGCCGCCGATCTCGTCGATACGCGCCGCAAGCAGCGCAACGTCGAGGCCGAGCTCGCGCGCGAGCCGCGCCACCAGCGTGTCGCCGGCCCCCGCCCCGCGCACCTGGACGCGGATCACGGCCTGCCCGCCGGCAGACGGCTCCGACACGATCCGGCTCGCCAGCGACACCGGCAGGCTGTCGCCGACCACTTCGGCCAGGAAGGACTGCGTGATCGGATGTTTGGGACGGGTGAAGATGTCGGCGACGTGGCCGCTCTCGACGACATGGCCGGCATCGAGCACCACGACTTCCCTGGCGAGCTGGCGCACCACGGACATCTCGTGGGTGATCAGCACGATGGTCACGCCAAGCTCGCGGTTGATGTTGGCAAGCAGATCGAGGATCGCGCGCGTGGTCTGCGGATCGAGCGCGGACGTCGCCTCGTCCGACAGCAGCACGCTCGGCCGTGTCGCCAGCGCCCGCGCAATGCCGACGCGCTGCTTCTGGCCGCCGGACAGTTCCGAGGGATAACGGTCGTGCTTGTCGGCGATGCCGACCAGCGCCAGCAGCTCGGCGACGCGGGCCTTGATATCCGCCCTGGCCCAGCCGGCGATCTCGAGCGGCAACGCGATGTTGTCGGCCGCGGTGCGCGACGACAGCAGGTTGAAATGCTGGAAGATCATGCCGATCGAGCGCTGCGCCAGCCGCAACTCGCGGCCCGCCAGCGCCGAGATATCCTTGTTGTCGACGATCACGCGTCCCGTGGTCGGCTTCTCCAGCCCGTTGATCAGCCGGACCAGGCTCGACTTGCCGGCGCCGGAGCGGCCGATCACGCCGGTGATCGAGCCGCGCGGAATCGCGAAGTCGATGTCCTGCAGGGCGTTGACGCCGGGCTTGCCGCGATAGGCCGGATAGGTCTTCGAAATGCCTTCGAAACGGACCATCGCGTCCGGCGCGGTCGCGGCAGGTGAAATCGCATCGCGCGTTTCGATCCTCTGTCCGATCGCGAGCGATTGGTGGGCGTTCATGGCGGCGGCCTTCTTGTACAATAGTTCGCTTGCCGCGTGTCCCAGGGGGCGCACGGGAACCAGGTCGCATCGCGCGACGGGGAATGAAACTGCGACCGGGCGCCCGGGTCGAGCGCGCTGCACCGCAGCATGCACCATCGCCCGAACGGGTCTTTCTTGCAATGTCAGATATTTGCAGGGAGTTGGACGAAGTTTTCCAAATCCCGCCCCGGCGAAGAAAATTCATCTGCCGGGGGCATCAGTCTCGCCCGGCTCAGCGGACCTGCAACCAGGGCAGCACGATCAACAGAAGGCCTGCGAAATAGAGCAGCCCGAAGATCAGGCCAAAACCCCAGAACTGGCCCTTCCCGATATAGCCGCTGCCGAAATACATCGGCGCCGGCCCCGTGGCGTAAGGCGAGATCACGCCCATCAGGCCGAGCGAATACATGCAGAGCATGGCGAGCGTCGTGACAGGCAGGCCGGGAATGCCCGAGCCGACCGCGAGTACGACAGGCAGCACGGCAGCCGCATGCGAGGTGATGCTGGAGAAGAAATAGTGGATCCAGAAGAACAGCGCGACCAGCAGGATCATCGCGGTTGACGGCGACAGCCCGGCGAGCGGCTTTGCGTACTCGGTCGCGAACCATTTGATGAACCCGATCTCGTTGAGGCCCGAGGCCAGCGTCAGCAGCGAGGTGAAATAGAAGAACACCTCCCAGGCGCTCTTCTCGCTGACGATGTCGGCAAACTCGATCACGCCCGTGACCAGCATCAAGGAGATCACGATGAAGACGACGGTGGTGGCGTTGACGAAGTTCGAGCCGAGCAGCGGCACGTTGATGTCCGGGCTGGAGCCCGCGATCCACAGGAACATCGCGAGCACGATCAGCGCCAGCATGATCCATTCGTTGCGCGACATCGGGCCCATCTCGCTGAGCTCCTTTGCCGCCCATTCGGCGATTTCCGGGCTGCGCTTCACTTCGGGCCGGCACACCAGATAGCTGAGCAGCGGGACGAGGATCATCAGGAGGATGCCGAGCGGCGCAAAGCCGATGAACCACTGGCCCCAGCTCACCTCGACCCCGACGGTCTTCTTGGCGATGGCGAGCGCCGCCGCATTGGGCGCGAGCGCGGTGAAGAACAGCGAGCTGGTGACCGCGGTCGCCGCGAACGCGGTCCACATCACATAGGTGCCGATCCTGCCGGCGGTCGGTCCCGGCTCGGAGCCATAGATGCGCGGGATGTTGCTGATGATGGGATAGACGATGCCGCCGCTGCGCGCGGTGTTGGAGGGCGTTGCCGGCGCGAGCAGGAAGTCCGACATCGCGACCGCATAGCCGAGGCCGAGCGTGTTGCGGCCGAGCTTTTGCACCAGCACCAGCGCGATGCGCCGGCCGAGCTGGCTCTTGCGATAGCCGATCGAGAACACGAAGGCGCCGACAATCAGCCACACCGTGCTCTCGGCAAATCCCGCCAGCATCCAGCGCAGCGACTTGGTCGGATCGGGATCGATATAGCCGCCGACGCCGGCAACCGTCAGCCCGATCAGGCCGACCGCGCCGACCGGCATCGATTCCAGGATCAGCCCGGTGATGACGGCCGCGAACACCGCAAAGTAGTGCCATTGATTGACGTTGAGCCCTGATGGCACCGGCCACAGATAGATCGCCAGCCACACCACGAGCGGTGCGATCAGCTTCCAGCGAAACCCTTTCGCCTCAGGTGCCTGTGAGCTCGCGGCCATGGGCCCTCCCCCTCGATTGTCGTTGCGTCGTGCCGCCCGTTGGCCGGGCCGCTCTTGTCCCTGCGCGGCGTATAAGGACTGTCCGCGGCGCGATCAATGGCTTGACGCGGGTTCTGCCGCCCGGTGCCTGATTTTCCCTCGCGGTCACAAATGCCCGGTGCGCCGGTGCTCGGGCTCGCTGCCGCGGACCGGAAACCGGATGGTGGTGCCGATGGTGATCCAGTTGGCGTTCTCGCCGGTGATGTTGCGGCCGTAGATCACGTCGACGGAGAATATCTCGTTCGGCCGGTAGCGGACGCCGGTCTGGAAGCGCGGCTGCACGACGCTCGCGATCTCGGACGCGCCGGCCTGGCCAAAGGCCTCGATCGTCCACTGCAACGTGTCGGTGAACTTCCAGTCGAAGCCGATGCCGTAGGTCAGATAGTGGCGATCGACCGTGCGATCCCAGAGCCAGCCGCCGTTGACGTTGACGCGCATGGTCTCGGACAGGCGGAAGGTCGCGGGGATGACGGCAAAGGCGGATAGCGCCTCTCCGGTCGCCGCATCGAATGATCCGCCGCCATAAGCCGACAATCCCCACCGGCCGATGCCGGTCGGGACGAAATTCGTCTTGGCTTTCGGAGCGACCGTCGTGCTCCAGTCGCCGTCGCTGCGGGCCCGGATGGTCTGCATGCTCAGCTCGATCGGCCTGAAAGGATCGACGACGCAGGAGGGATTGGCGACTGCCTCGACATCGGTGTTTGAAGCCGTCGACAGCCAGCTTTCGACCTTGCAGGAGCCGACCTCGGAGATGTCGGCGGCATCCACCGCATAGGCGCCATTCGCGGCGCGCGCATCCTGCGCTGCGAATACGACAAGAGCCGCGATTGCGGCGGTTATTCCGGTTCGTGCAACCCATCCCATGGCCCGATGTTAGCAGAGTCTTCGCCTCGACAAGGCCCGGATTCTGGGACTATCTTCCGTCCATGAGCGACCATCATCATCACCACGATCACGACCATTCCGAACTGTCCGAGACCGAGCTGCGCGTGCGCGCGCTCGAGACGATCCTGACTGAAAAAGGCTATGTCGAGCCGGCCGCGCTCGATGCCATCATCCAGGCCTACGAGACCAGGATCGGCCCGCACAACGGTGCCCGCGTCGTCGCCAAGGCCTGGACCGATCCGGCCTTCAAGCAGGCGCTGCTCGAGGATGGCTCGAAGGCGATCGGCACGCTCGGCCATGTCAGCCGCGTCGGCGACCATCTCGTCGTGGTCGAGAACACGCCGCAGCGGCACAATATGGTCGTGTGCACGCTGTGCTCCTGCTACCCCTGGGAAATGCTGGGGCTGCCGCCGGTCTGGTACAAGGCCGCGCCCTATCGCTCGCGTGCGGTGAAGGACCCGCGCGGCGTGCTCGCCGATTTCGGCGTCGCGCTGCCCAAGGATATCGAAGTTCGCGTCTGGGATTCCACCGCCGAGACGCGCTTCCTGGTGCTGCCGATGCGGCCCGAGGGTACGGAGGGCTGGAGCGAGGAGCAGCTCGCCGAGCTTGTCACGCGCGATTCCATGATCGGCACCGGATTCCCCAAGACGCCGGGAGCGCCGTCATGAACGGCGTGCACGACATGGGCGGCATGGACGGGTTCGGCAAGGTCGAGCCCGAGCCGAACGAACCGATGTTTCACGAGGAATGGGAATCCCGCGTTCTCGCCATGGTGCGCGCGATGGGCGCCGCCGGCGCCTTCAACATCGACACCTCGCGCTTCTATCGCGAGACGCTGCCGCCGGATGTGTACCTGTCAAGCTCCTATTACAAGAAATGGTTTCTCGGTCTCGAGGAGATGCTGATCGAGAAGGGCTACCTCACCCGCGAGGAGGTCGCCGCCGGCCACGCGATCCAGCCTGCGAAGGCGCTCAAGCATGGCAAGTTCGACCTCGCCAATGTCGAGCGCGTCATGGTGCGCGGCAAGTTCGCCCGCCCTGCCCCGGCGCCAGCGAAATTCAACATCGGCGATCGCGTGCGGGCGAAAAACATCCATCCGGCGACGCACACGCGGCTGCCGCGCTATGTCCGTGGCCATGTCGGCGTGGTCGAGCTCAACCATGGCTGCCACGTCTTTCCGGATTCGGCGGCGATGGAGCTCGGCGAAAATCCGCAATGGCTCTACACGGTCGTGTTCGAGGGCAGCGATCTCTGGGGCGCGGATGGCGATCCGACCTCGAAGGTCTCGATCGACGCGTTCGAGCCGTATCTGGACCTGGCGTGATGAGCAGCACGCTTGCTGCCGCCGCGACCGCGGCCATTCCGAGCATTCCGCGCGATGACGACGGCCCGGTGTTCCGCGCGCCCTGGGAGGCCCATGCGTTCGCGATGGCCTTGAGCCTGCACGAGCGCGGCGTGTTCACCTGGCCGGAATGGGCCGCAGCCTTGGCCTCCGAGATCAAGCGCGCGCAGGCCGCCGGCGACCCCGATACGGGCGAAACCTACTACCTGCACTGGCTCGCCACGCTGGAGGGGCTCGTCGCACGCAAGGGTGTCGCATCCACGGAGACGCTGCACCGCTACCGCGACGCCTGGGACCACGCCGCCGACAGGACGCCGCACGGCAAGCCGATTGAGCTGAAGCCGGAGGATTTTAGGTAGGTCGAACCACACCCGTCATTGCGAGCGCAGCGAAGCAATCCAGAATCTTTCCGCGGAGGGATTCTGGATTGCTTCGTCGCAAGAGCTCCTCGCTATGACGGTGGAGTTTGAGACGCTACCTGTGCGCCACGTACTCGTTCCACCCCTTCGCCCGCAGGCTGCACGCCGGGCACTCGCCGCAGCCGTATCCCCACTCATGCTGCGCGCCGCGTTCGCCGAGATAGCAGGTGTGCGACTGTTCGCGGATGAGATCGACGAGGCCCTCGCCGCCGAGGTCATGCGCGAGCTTCCACGTCGCGGCCTTGTCGATCCACATCAGCGGCGTATGCAGCTCGAATTTACGGGCCATGCCGAGCGAGAGCGCGGCCTGCATGGCGCGGACGGTCTCGTCGCGGCAATCGGGGTAGCCGGAATAATCGGTCTCGCACATGCCGCCGACGATGTGGGTGATGCCGCGCCGGTAGGCTAGCGCCGCGGCAAAGGTGAGGAACACCAGATTGCGGCCGGGCACGAAGGTGTTGGGCAGGCCGTCCGTGCCCATCGCGATCGCGACGTCGCGCGTCAGCGCCGTGTCCGAGATCGCGGCTAAGGTCGGGATCGACAGCGTGTGGCTCTCGCCGAGCTTGTCCGCCCAATCCGCGCGCAGGCCCTTGAGGCCATCGAACAGACGATCACGGCAAGCGAGCTCAACAGCATGGCGCTGGCCGTAGTCGAACCCCAGCGTCTCGACGCGCGCGAAGCGGCTGAGCGCCCAGGCAAGGCAGGTGGTGGAGTCCTGCCCGCCGGAGAACAGCACCAGGGCGGTTTCGGATGAAAATGCGTCACTCATGGCCCCGCGCTTTAGCACTGCGGAACGGGCCCGCCAATCGGTGGAAATCGGCCCGTTCCGTCGCGCCGCGCTGGGATCGGCGGGCCGCTTTTGGCATAAGGCTGGAGACCCAGGAGCAATGGCCCGCAATGACCCCTTCCCGCGACATTTCCCGCCTGATCGAGATCATGGCCGCGCTGCGCACGCCGGTGACCGGCTGTCCCTGGGACCTCGAGCAGAATTTTGCGACCATCGCGCCCTACACGATCGAGGAAGCCTATGAGGTGGTGGACGCCATCACCCGCGGCGATCTCGACGATTTGCGCGAAGAGCTCGGCGACCTCCTGCTCCAGGTCGTGTTCCACGCCCAGATGGCTTCGGAGCAGAACGCGTTCGCCTTTGGAGACGTGGTCGAGGCCATCACCCGCAAGATGATCCGGCGGCATCCCCATGTCTTCGCCGACAAGGACGGCAATCTCGCCTCCTCCCACGTCAAGGAAGTCTGGGACCGCATCAAGGCCGAGGAGAAAGCCGAGCGCGCTGCGCGCCGGCCGCCGGAGGAAGCTCCGTCGCACAAATCCCTGCTCTCGGGCGTGAAGGCCGGCCAGCCTGCGCTGACCCGCGCCATGGAGCTGCAGCGCAAGGCCTCCACCGTCGGCTTCGACTGGAACGACCCGCGCGCGGTTCTGCAAAAGATCCGCGAAGAAGCCGACGAGATCGAGGCCGCGCTGGATCGCAATGACAAGCAGGAGATCGCCGAAGAGACCGGCGATTTGATGTTCGCCCTTGTCAACCTCGCCCGCCATGTCGATGCCGATCCGGAAGCCGCGCTGCGCGCGACCAACGCAAAGTTCGAGCGCCGCTTTGCCTATATCGAGCGCTCTCTGGAAGCGCAGGGCCGGACGCTGGAGCAGGCGTCGCTGGCGGAAATGGACGCGCTGTGGAATGCGGCGAAGACGGCAATCTGATGCGGGGGGCGCGACGTGGAAATCAGGCAGGACGATCCGACGGCCCCCTATGTCGCCTATTTGTTGGCGCATCATCTGGAAGAGCTCCGCAGCGTCATGGGCGAGCATGCGCAGGCGCTGGACGCGAGCGGTCTTTCGGCTGCGAGCGTCACGTTCTGGACGGCCTGGCAGGGCGATGTGCTGGCTGGATTCGGGGCTTTGAAGCAATTGGATGAGACGCACGGCGAAGTGAAGTCGATGCGCGCTGCGCCCACTGCGCGGCGTAGCGGGGTCGGACGCGCTCTGCTGCACCACATCATTGCCGAGGGCCGCAAGCGAGGATATCAGCAACTCAGTTTGGAGACGGGCACAGCGCCGCTGCACGCTCCCGCCATCTCGCTGTACCGGAGCGCCGGTTTCGTATCCTGCGAGCCGTTCGCTGACTATCAGGCGAGCCCGCACAACCAGTTCATGCGCCTCGACCTGTCCAAGTGATCTTCTCGGTTCGTAGCCCGGTCGGAGCGAAGCGCAATCCGGGACGCGAAGCGTGGCTTACGCCGACAGACGCGGCACGGCGTCGAACCGGTTCACCACGATATCGCGCTTGGTCTCGTCCACCCGCACGGTCATGTCGAAGCGGCCGTCGTGCAGCTCTTTCGCCAGCACTTCGGAATTGCGGTGCAGCCAGCTGATTCCGGCACCGTCGCCGGCGTCGATCGAGAGATCGAGCGTGGTGCGTTTGGCCGCAAGCCGCTCCTCGATCGCGGCGAGCAGCGCGTCGACCCCCTCGCCTGACACGGCCGAGACCAGCATCGCCGGATGATCCTCCGGCCTGCGCGCGGCGATGTTCAAGAGCTCTTCGCGCTGCTCGGCGTCGTAACGGTCGATCTTGTTCCAGACCTCGATGATGCGGCCGGAATCGTCGGGATTGATGCCGAGCTGGCGCAGCACCGCATCGACGTCGCTCTGCTGCGCCTCGGCGTCCTCATGCGAGATATCGCGGACATGCAGGATGACGTCGGCTTCCAGCACCTCCTCCAGCGT
The DNA here is from genome assembly GCF_054062495.1 of Bradyrhizobium sp. USDA 3311. Taxonomy (NCBI): domain Bacteria; kingdom Pseudomonadati; phylum Pseudomonadota; class Alphaproteobacteria; order Hyphomicrobiales; family Nitrobacteraceae; genus Bradyrhizobium; species Bradyrhizobium sp. USDA 3311. The sequence goes on from NZ_JBSSFI010000001.1 coordinate 6,094,096, forward strand.
GGCGCGGAAGGCGGCAACGAGCTGCGTCGGCAGATTGGAGATGAAGCCGACGGTGTCGGACAGCATCGCCTTGCCGCCATGCGGCAGGGTGAGCGCGCGCAGGGTCGGATCGAGGGTTGCAAACAGCATGTCGGCGGCCTGCACGTCGGCGCGCGTCAGGCGGTTGAACAGCGTCGACTTGCCGGCATTGGTGTAGCCGACCAATGCGACGACGCGATACGGCACGCGCTGGCGCCCGGCGCGATGCAGCCGCCGCGTCGCCTGCACCTTCTTCAGTTCGCCCTCGAGCTTGGAGATGCGCTCCTGGATCAGGCGGCGGTCGGCCTCGATCTGCGTCTCGCCGGGACCGCCCATGAAGCCGAAACCGCCGCGCTGGCGTTCCAGATGGGTCCAGGATCGCACCAGGCGCGAGCGCTGGTAGTTGAGATGCGCGAGCTCGACCTGGAGCGAGCCTTCCTTGGTCTTGGCGCGGCGGCCGAAGATTTCCAGGATCAGGCCGGTGCGGTCGAGCACCTTGGCGTGCAGCTCCTTCTCGAGGTTGCGCTGCTGGATCGGCGCCAGCGCGCAATCCATCACCACGAGCTCGACGTCGAGGCTCTTGGCCAGCGCGGCGATCTCCTCGACCTTGCCCTTGCCGATATAGGTGGCGGGACGGATCTGGCTGATCGGCGCGATGATGGCGTCGGCGATGACGAGATCGATCGCGCGCGCGAGGCCCGCGGCTTCATCGAGCCGGGCCTCGGCGTCACGCACGACATGGCTTTCCGATTGCGCGTCGGTACCGCCCGCGCGCACACGCAAGTAGGGGCCGATGACAAGCACCCGCCCCGTTTGCTTAGCCCCTGCCGGCCGCGAACGGTCGGCATCCCCGTCGAAATTCCGGGGTTCCAATCAGGTCACTCTCAAGCCGGCTGATCCTCGCCGCCTTCGAACAGCTGGATCGGAGCGCCCGGCATGATGGTCGAGATCGCATGCTTGTAGACGAGCTGCGAGTGACCGTCGCGCCGAAGCAGCAAACAGAAATTGTCGAACCAGGTCACGATGCCCTGGAGCTTCACTCCGTTGACCAGAAAGATCGTCAGTGGCGTCTTGGTTTTGCGAACGTGATTAAGGAAGGTGTCCTGTAGGTTTTGTGCGCGGTCTGCCGCCATTGTTTTTTTCTCGCTTTGAGTTTCTTTTTATTGCACCGGTTGCGGCCCTCTTTGTGAAATTCGGGGCCTCTTCCGGTTGCCGCTCCTCATGAGATCCCCCTCGGAGGAACAGCGGTTCGATTAGAGGACAGGTCGGGATATTAGGCAAGCCGCTTCACGCGGCAGCCCATGCCCTATTGCCCCGAAAAACTACGGAAATCGATGATTTTCCTCGCTTATCCCTGACGAGCCGCCACGACGTCGCGGCGATCTCTGTATGCGGGCCGGTATCCAATTCGCTCGCAGCGTTCTAACCTACGCCGAGTGCCTTCAGCTTTCGGTGCAGTGCCGACCGTTCCATGCCAACGAACTCAGCCGTGCGAGAAATATTTCCTGAAAAACGGCTGATCTGTGCAATCAAATAGTCGCGCTCGAACACTTCGCGCGCTTCGCGCAACGGCAGGCCCATGATGTGCTCGCCATTGTTGCTGGTCGGCATCGCCGGCACCATCGAGCCGACGTCCTGCGGCAGCATGTCGGCGGTGATGATGACCTCCGGTCCGCCCGCGGCCAGAATCATGACTCTTTCAACGTTGTTGCGGAGCTGGCGCACATTGCCGGGCCAGACATGCGATTGCAGCACTGCCATCGCGTCCTGTCCGATCTGCCGCTTGGGCAGCCCGCTGCCGGCCGAGATCTGCTCCATGAAGTAGTCGATCAGCTCCGGAATATCCTCGCGCCGCTCCGAGAGTGCGGGCACGCGGATCGGCACGACCGAGAGGCGATGATAGAGGTCCTCGCGGAAATGGCCGGCCGCGATCTCCTCCTCCAGGTTGCGCGCCGTCGAGGAGATGATGCGCACGTCGACCTGCACTTTGCCGGTGCCGCCGACGCGCTGGAACGACTGCTCGACCAGCACGCGCAAGATCTTGTTCTGGGTCTCGCGCGGCATGTCCGCGATCTCGTCGATGAACAGCGTGCCGCCATGCGCCTCTTCGAGCGCGCCCGGCTTGCGCGGCTGCTCGCCATTGGACTGCTCGACGCCGAACAGCTCGTGCTCCATGCGCTCGGGCGTGATCGCGGCGGCGTTGATGACAACGAAGGGACCGTCGGCGCGGCCCGAGGCCGTGTGCAGCGTGCGCGCAGTCAGCTCCTTGCCGGCGCCGGCGGGGCCGACGATCAGGATGCGGCTGTTGGCCTTGGCCGCGCGCTCGATGGTCTGGCGCAGCTGGTTCATGCTGGGCGAGCGGCCGACCAGCGAGCTTGCACTCGGCGCGAGCTGCTTCAGCTCCTTGACCTCGCGCTTGAGCCGCGAGTTCTCCAGCGCTCGGTTGGCGACCAGGATCAGCCGGTCCGCCTTGAACGGCTTCTCGATGAAGTCGTAGGCGCCGCGCTTGATTGCGGCGACCGCGGTCTCGATGTTGCCGTGGCCGGAGATCATCACGACCGGCAGGTCGGCATTGTCCTTCTTGACCTGCTCCAGGAGCTGCAAGCCGTCGAGCTTGGAGCCCTGGAGCCAGATGTCGAGGAACACCAGATGCGGCCTGCGGTTGGCGATTTCGGCCAGGGCCGAGTCGCTGTCGCGTGCAGTCCGGGTGACGAACCCCTCGTCCTCGAGGATGCCCGCAACGAGATCCCGAATATCGGCCTCATCATCGACAATCAGAATTTCACTTGCCATGGGTCGCGCCTGTCTTGTCAGCTGCCTGTTGAGGCTTCGATCTTCGTTGAATCATTGGTCTTTTCAGCCGGCTCTTTGGTTTCGGCTGCCGGCCCTTTTGTTTCGGTGCCCTTGATGGATTCCTTGGCGATTTCCGCTTCCTTCGCCGCATCCTTGACCGTTTCCGCGGTCGCTTCCTCGCGCGTATTCTTGACGGCCGGCGCCTCCTCGGTCCCTTCGGTCTTCGCCGGCGTGCCGGAGATCGCAAAGCGCATCCGCATCCAGGCGCCGCGCTGGCCTGCGCGGAAGTCGGAGGCGTCCTTCAACTCGATGCGCCCGCCATGGTCTTCCAGCACGCGGCCGACGATCGCAAGGCCAAGGCCGGTGCCCTTGGCCCGCGTCGTCACATACGGCTCGAGCAGCCGCGAGCGCGCCACCTTGGGCAGGCCGATGCCATTGTCGATGACGTCGATCAGCACGTCCTCGCCCTCGCGCGACACCACGACGTCGATGCGGCCCTTGCCGAGCTCTTCCGGCGGGACCTGCTCGATTGCCTCGGTGGCGTTCTTGACGATGTTGGTGACCGCCTGCGAGATCAGCCGGCGGTCGAACTGGGCGCGCAACGGATCTTCCTTGAACTCGGCCTCGATATCGAGCTCGGGGTGGGCGACCTTCATCAGGAACACCGCCTGCCGCACGGTGTCGACGACGTCCTCGCCCTCCATCACCGGTTTCGGCATCCGCGCGAAGCGCGAGAATTCGTCGACCATGCGCCTGATGTCGTCGACCTGGCGCACGATGGTGTCGGTGCACTGCTCGAAGATCTGCTTGTCCTTGGTCTCGGTGATGTCCTTGCCGAACTTGCGGCGGATGCGCTCGGCCGAGAGCTGGATCGGCGTCAGCGGGTTCTTGATCTCATGGGCGATGCGGCGCGCCACATCGCCCCAGGCCGAGGTGCGCTGTGCCGACACCAGCTCGGTGATGTCGTCGAGCGTGATGATGTAGCTGTCGTGCGGCTGGTTCTTCTCGGCGCTGACGCGGACCGAGAGGTTGCGCTCCTGTCCGTCGCGGGTGATCGTGATCTGGCCCTGCACCAGGCGCTGGGTGCCTTCCCGCGCGGTCTTCATCATCTCGTCGAGCTCCGGCAGGACGTCGGAGAGCGCATGGCCGAGCGTCTCCGCTTCGGAGTGCCCGATCAGCTTCTCGGCGGAGCGGTTGAGGATGCCGACGCTGCCCGAAGTATCGACGCCGATGATGCCGGCGCTCGCCGAGGACAGCACCGCTTCGATGAAGCGGCGACGGCTGTCGATGAGGTCGCTGGCGTTGACCAGTTCGTCGCGCTGGCTGCGCAATTCCTGCGTCATCTTGTTGAAGGTTTCGCCGAGCTGGGCGAGATCGCCCTCCGACTGGTGCACCGGCACCTTCACGTGAAGGTCGCCGGTCGAGACCGTGTGGGCCGCGTTCATCAGCCGCCGGATCGGCGAGACCAGCGAGTTGGCGAAGTTCAGCCCGATCAGCACCGAAGCCATCAGGATGGTCAGCGCGATCACCGCGAACATCAGCGCGAAGGCGACCTGGATGCCGAGCCGCCGCGACTCGATCTGGGCATATTCGGCGACGCTGACCTCGGTCTGCTTGAGCTGGTTGACCACGTTCGGATCGAGCGGCCGCGCGACATAGAGGAAGGTGTCGCTGAAGGCGCGCAGGCGGATCACCGCGGCGACGAAGCTCGCATCCGGCAGCACCGCGATCTCGGGCTCGGACTCGTTGACGTTGCTGAGGAAGTCCGGCGCCGGCGGCGAATAGGCCAGCCGCATGCCGGTGTCGGCGGATTCCAGGATGTTGGTGTTCTTGTCGATGATCATCGCGCCCGGCAGATTGCGGGAGCTGGCACTGGCCGTCAGCAGCTCGCGAAACGACCGCCGATCCTGGTCGTAGAGCGGCCGGGCGTGCGCGATATCGTTGGCCATGCCGAGAATGTCGCCGCGGATCAGCTGCGCATGGTCCTGCATATAGGCCCGCGCGATGTTCAGCGAATTCTGGATGACCTCCTTGGTCGGCCCGGAGAACAACCGGTCGAGGCCGCGCTCGAGGGTGACGTTGGCGACGACGGAAACCAGCACGGCCGGCAGCACCGCCACGATCGAAAAGAGGCTGACGATCTGGACATGGAGACGTGCCGCCGCCCTGCCCCGCCGGCGCGCCAGGATGAGCTGCCAGAGTTCGCGGACGATGATCCCGACCAGGAGCAGGATCGTGCCCGCATTCATCAGATAGAACGTGCGGACCACCTCCGGCGTCGGATCGATCCTGGTGAGGCCAGTCAGGACCAGGAAGGTCAGCAGGCCCGACAGCAGCGCCAGCGCCACGGCAAAGGGCGCCAGCCAGCGTCGCGGCGACCAGCGTCGGGGCTCTTCAGCTGGGGCCGTGTCAAAGGATGCGGCCGAGGTGTCTGCGCTGGTCATTCCGGCAATGGGTGCTGAAAACAGGGGTCCGCGGCGGCGGCGGATACTGATGTATTCGTACCACATTGTTGCCGAATTGCGACAATTCCGCGGCGCCTGTGCCGCGACGGACCGGCGCATCCACAGGGCACGCCGGGCCAGCGGGAACGGAATCCGTCTATTCCGGCTTGACTGGGATGGACAGGTTCTTTCTCGCGATAATGGTCGCGGCCGTTCTGCTGCTGATCGTGGCTTCCGACCTGCTGGTCAACGGCCCCGGCAGACAGGCACCGGCTGACGTGGCCATGCTGCCGGCGTCAGCCCGACTGGTCAGATAGGCGCGAGACCGCACCCCGCGGTCGAATGACTCATTTGAATGTTCCGGCGGAACAATTCAGTCCGATTCGGACTTCTGCTCACCGCGTCAGCCATCAAGGCCAGCGCGATCCGGACAGGCTCAGCTCCGCCTTGGTAGGGGGAGCTGAGCCACCGTCCGAGGCGGCGAGCTAGAACTAGCCCCCGCTCCGATAGACCTGGATGTCGAGGTCCCGGATCTTCTTGCGCAGGGTGTTGCGGTTGAGGCCGAGCAGGTCCGCGGCGCGGATCTGGTTGCCGCGGGTCGCCGCCAGCGCGGCCGTGAGCAGCGGCACCTCGATCTCCTTGAGGATGCGGTGATAGAGGCCCGGCGGCGGCACGCCGTTCGGAAAGCCCTGGAAGTGCGAGGACAGATACGCCTCCACCGCGCCGCCGAGATTGTCGACGCCCTGCTGGACCGCGGCACCGGGGCTGACCGAGGGCGGCGCAAGCTCGCCGTCGATGACGGAGGCCGTGATCACATCCTGCGGATAGAGCGCCGCGAGGCGCCGGGCGAGATTTTCGAGCTCGCGCACGTTGCCGGGCCAGCGGTGCTGCTTCAGCCGCTCCAGCGCCAGCGCATCCAGCTTCTTCGGCGGCAGGCCGTCCTTCTCGGCCAGCGCGAAGAAGTGGCGCACGAGATCCGGCAGATCCTCGATGCGCTCGCGCAAGGGAGGCAGCCGCAGCGGCACGACGTTGAGGCGGAAGAACAGGTCTTCGCGGAACAAGCCCTGCTGGATCAGCACGCGCAGATCCTTGTTGGAGGCCGCAACGATCCGCACGTCGGTCTTGATCGGGGTGCGGCCGCCGACGGTGGTGTATTCGCCCTGCTGGAGCACGCGCAGCAGGCGGGTCTGCGCCTCCATCGGCATGTCGCCGATCTCGTCCAGGAACAGCGTGCCGCCCTCGGCCTGCTCGAACCGGCCCGAGGCGCGGGTGTTGGCGCCGGTGAAGGCGCCGCGCTCATGGCCGAACAGCTCGGACTCGATCAGGTCGCGCGGGATCGCCGCCATGTTGACGGCGACGAACGGGCCGTTGCGGCGCTTGCCGTAATCGTGCAGCGCGCGCGCCACCAGCTCCTTGCCGGTTCCGGACTCGCCCGTGATCATCACGGTGAGGTCGGTCTGCATCAGGCGCGCCAGCACGCGGTAGATTTCCTGCATCGCCGGCGAGCGGCCGACCAGCGGGATCGCCTCCATCTCGGCGTCCTCGTCCGGCGTCGAGGTTCGCTCCTTCGGCTCGGCGAGCGCACGGCCGACGATGGCGATCAGCTCCTTCAGGTCGAAGGGCTTCGGCAGATACTCGTACGCCCCGCGCTCGGAGGCGCGGATCGCCGTCATGAAGGTGTTCTGCGCGCTCATGACGATGACGGGCAAATTCGGCCGCATCTTCTTGATCCGCGGCAACAGGTCGAAGGCGTTTTCGTCCGGCATCACCACGTCGGTGATGACGAGATCGCCCTCCCCCTGGCTGACCCAGCGCCATAGCGTTGCGGCATTGCCGGTGAGCCTGACCTCATAGCCGGCGCGGGACAGAGCCTGATTGAGAACCGTGCGGATGGCGGTGTCGTCATCTGCAACGAGAATGCTACCTGCGGGCATTGTTAATCCTCATTTTGCCCCCTGTGATGCAGACGACGACTTCCCGGCAGAGCCGTCGCGACTGCTGTGATCGGCATGTTTGACCGATGTGGAATACATCGGCATCAGCACGCGGAAGGTGGTCTTGCGCGGCTGAGATTCGCATTCGATGATGCCCCCGTGATCGCCGACGATCTTTGCGACCAGGGCGAGGCCCAGACCCGAGCCGGTCTGCTTGGTGGTCACGAAGGGATCGAACAGGTTGGGCAGAAGATCGTCCGGCACGCCTGGTCCGTTGTCCCTCACGCAGAATTCGAGCGGCAAGGATACCCGGGATTTTTGACCGGGGACTGACAGGCGCACGCCGGGGCGGAACGCGGTGGTGAGCTGGATCTCGGCATCGGGCACGTCGATCAAGGCTTCGGCGGCGTTCTTCACGAGATTGAGGAACACCTGGATCAGCTGATCCTGGTTCGCCAGCACCGGCGGCAGCGAGGGATCGTAGTCCTCGATGAAGCGGATGTTGCGGGCAAAGCCCGACTGCGCCAGCCGCTTCACGTGATCGAGCACCGAATGGATATTGACCGGCCCGCGCACCACGGGACGCTCGTCGCCGAACACCTCCATGCGGTCGACCAGCGTCACGATGCGGTCGGCCTCGTCGCAGATCAGCCGCGTCAGCATGCGGTCCTCGGACGAGGCCTGCTGCTCCAGCAGCTGCGCCGCGCCGCGGATGCCGGAGAGCGGATTCTTGATCTCATGCGCGAGCATCGCTGCTAGCGCTATCACCGAGCGCGCGGCGCTGCGATGGGTGAGCTGCCGATCCATCTTGTCGGCGATGGTGCGCTCCTGAAGCATCACCACGATATGGCCGGGCCGCTCGGTGAGCGGGGCGACGTGCAGATCGACCTGGCGATCGCCGCCCATGCGGGGCGTGCCCAAATCGACCTTGTATTCGTTCACCGGCGAGTTCGACGAGCGCACCTGGTCGATCAGCGCCAGCAAGGGGCTGCCGAACGGCACCAGCTCTTTCAGCGACTGCCGCTTCAGGAATTGCGTCGAGATCTCAAAGAAGGCTTCGGTTGCGATGTTGGCGGCGACGATCTTGCCGTCCGGCCCGATCAGGAGCACGGGATTGGGAAGCGCGTCCAGGATCGCATCGCTGTCGGACGGTAGCGGCCGACGTTGTTCAGCGGCTGAGCTCATGCAGCAGCGCTCCATGCGAAGTCGTCGAAGGCATCTTGCAGTGACTGGTGAACGAGGCGGGGATCTTCGGACGTCAGAATTGTCCGGCGCCAGGATTTCAGCTTCTCGACCGGCGCGCGGCTCGCATCGGCGGCGACGTCGAGCGCCCAGCCGAGATGCTTGCGGGCATGCTTGAGACCGACGCGCAGGCCGTAGAGCGCGCACACGCCTTCATAAAGCGTGCGGACATAATGGAGTTGCGTCGCGAGCGACGGCGTGGCTTCCGCCGCCCCGCCCTTCAGGCGCCGGCCGATCTGGCCGGGCAGCCAGGGCTGGCCCTGTGCGCCGCGGCCGATCATCACGGCGTCGGCGCCGGAGGATTCGAGCGCCGCGAGCGCCTTCTCGTACGAGGTGATGTCGCCGTTGACGATGAGCGGAATCGAGATCGCCTCGCGCACGGTGCGGATCGCATCCCAATCGGCCTCGCCCTTGTAGAACTGGCAGCGGGTGCGGCCATGCACGGTCACGAGCTTGATACCCGCGGCTTCCGCGCGCCGCGCCAGTTCCGGCGCATTGCGGCTGCGGTCGTCCCAGCCGAGCCGCATCTTCAGCGTCACCGGCACCTTCACCGCCGCGATCGTCGCATCGATCAGGCCGACAGCGTGGTCGAGATCGCGCATCAGGGCCGAGCCGGACTGGCCGCCCGTGACGTGGCGGGCCGGACAGCCCATATTGATGTCGATGATATCGGCGCCTTCCGCTTCGGCGATCCGGGCGCCTTCGGCCATCCAGTGCGCCTCGCAGCCGGCGAGCTGCACCACGTGCGGACCGATTCCGGTCGCTTCGCAGCGCAACCGGGACATCCGGTGGCCGTTGGCGAGCTCATCGCTGGCGGTCATTTCGGACACCACCAGACCTGCCCCAAGCTCGGCGACCAACCGCCGGACGGGCGAGTCAGTCACTCCCGACATCGGTGCCAGGAAGACCGGGGTGGCGACCTCAATATCGCCTATTTTCAAGGGCTTGGAGCCTGATCCTGCCGAGCCGGTCACAGTGGTCTCATTCACTCGCAGGGCCTCATCGCACCTGCCATGACCTATCTTGCGCACAATTCTTGTGCAGTCAAGCGTCATGCCTACAGTTTAGACAGTTCTGCAAATCTTTCAAGTGCAGTGCAGCAAATTGCTGTTTCCCACAATCCAGGGAAACCCCCTTTTTTTGCGGGCCTGCCGTGCTAGAGGCATGCCGGCAATCACCCACTTCCGACTCTTTCATTAGCAACTGAGTATTTGAGTCCTATGGCGAAATCACAGCGCACCGCAGTCGTTCTTGTCGCGGCAGGTCGCGGCCTGCGCGCCGGCGCCGGCGGGCCGAAACAATATCGCGAGATCGGCGGCCAGCCCGTGATCTATCGCGCCATGGAAGCCTTCAGCCGCCACCCCGACGTGTTTGCAGTGCAGCCCGTGGTCAACCCCGACGACAGCGCCATGTTCACGGCAGCGGTCGCAGGATTGAAGCACGAGCCGCCGGCCAATGGCGGCGCCACGCGCCAGGGCTCGGTGCTTGCCGGTCTCGAAGCGCTCGCAAAGCACCAGCCCGACATCGTCCTGATCCACGACGCTGCGCGTCCCTTCGTCTCGGAAGGTGTGATCTCGCGCGCGATCGATGCGGCGAGCCGCACCGGCGCCGCGATCCCCGTCGTTCCCGTCACCGACACCATCAAGCTCACCGGCGCGAGCGGCAACGTCGAGGACACGCCGGATCGGGCTCGCCTGCGGATCGCACAGACGCCGCAATCCTTTCGTTTCGACGTCATCCTCGAGGCGCATCGTCGCGCGGCGAAAGACGGACGCAGCGATTTCACCGATGATGCCGCGATTGCCGAATGGGCGGGATTGACGGTTGCAACCTTTGAAGGCGATGTTGCCAACATGAAGCTCACCACTCCCGGAAGATTTCGTGCGCGAGGAAGCGCGCCTGGCCGCCCAGCTCGGCGACATCAGGACCGGCACGGGCTACGACGTCCACGCCTTCGGCGAAGGCGACCACGTCATGATCTGCGGCGTTCGCGTGCCGCACAGCAAGGGGTTCCTGGCGCATTCCGACGGCGATGTCGGCCTGCATGCGCTGGTGGATGCCATCCTCGGCGCGCTGGCCGACGGCGACATCGGCTCGCACTTCCCGCCGAGCGATGCGAAGTGGAAGGGCGCCTCCTCCGACCAGTTCCTGAAATACGCCATCGAACGCGTCGCCCAGCGCGGCGGCCGCGTTGCCAATCTCGAGGTGACGATGATCTGCGAGCGGCCAAAGATCGGCCCCCTGCGCGACACCATGCGCGCGCGCATCGCCGAGATCTCCGGCGTCGACATCTCGCGCGTCGCGGTGAAGGCGACGACCAGCGAGCGGCTCGGCTTCACCGGCCGCGAGGAAGGCATCGCGGCCACCGCGAGCGCCACCATCCGCCTGCCGTTTAACGAGAAGACTTGGAGCGTCTAGGCCATGGCCGGCAGCGACGCACGCGCCCTCTCCCGCTCGCTGCTCGATTTGTGCCGGATGCGCAAGCTGACGATCGCCACGGCCGAGTCCTGCACCGGCGGGCTCGTTGCCGGCGCGCTGACCGACATCCCCGGCTCCTCCGACGTGATCGACCGCGGCTTCGTCACCTATTCCAACGACGCCAAGCGCGCGATGCTCGGCGTTGAAGCAGGTACGCTCGCCAATTTCGGCGCGGTCAGCAAGGAGACCGCAACCGCGATGGCGATCGGCGCGCTGGAGCGTGCCGGTGTCGACCTCGCGGTCGCCATCACCGGCATCGCCGGCCCTGGCGGCGCCACACCCGGCAAGCCGGTCGGCCTCGTGCACTTCGCCGCCGCCGCACGCGACGGCCGCATCATCCATCGCGAGCACCGTTTCGGCGCGATCGGCCGCACCGCGGTCCGCCAGCGCTCCGTCGTCGAGGCGCTGCGCATGCTGATGGATCTCGCCCGCGGCCCGCAAGTCACGGCCAAGCCACAACGCGCCGCCGCGAGCCGCTTGCGCCCCCGTGTGACGCGGTCGCCGCGCCGGCATGCGGCGAAGCGCAGGCCGCCGCGGTCACCGCGGGGGTGAGTCCCGTAGCCCGGGTGAGCGAAGCGATGCCCGGGACGCCGCAGCAGAAGTCCCGCATGTCGCTAGATCGGTGTCCGCGATTTCCTTGAAGATCGTCAGAGCAATGTGGTCCACGGTCAACCCCTGTAGGCCACTCAACATCCGTTAGCTTCAGCGTAGCGATCTTCCGCCTTCTGAACCCAGCTGTGTTTTGTGTCGAGGTCAATGGAAGCACGAAACAGGGCTCGGGCAAGACGCGCCGCGAGACTGAGATGCCGCGCTTGCTTTTCAAAAAGCACGCAAATCTTGTCGAATCCGATCGTTATATGCAGTGCAAGAGCGCGACCAAACGTCATCGTCCCCATCCGAACTTGCGCGCGACCATATTGGCGCAATAATGCCGCTCTATGTTGTGGTCCGGAATCAACCGGCCCAGCCTTCTGGAGGGCGACGAATTGTTCGCTCGCACCACTGCTCTGGCCATTGCCATCTTGGCCGCCCTTGACGGCGCAGCCGCACAAACGGCCAACCAGCCGCCGGATACGATGGCGGCGCGGGTCGAGGCCTGCACGCCCTGTCACGGCAACAAGGGCGAAGGCACCAGCGACGTCTATTTCCCGCGCCTCGCCGGCAAGCCCGCCGGCTATCTCTACAACCAGCTCCTCGCCTTCCGCAGCGGCCGGCGCAAATATCCGCCGATGAACTATCTGCTGGAATTCCTGCCGGATCCGTATCTGGAGGCGATGGCGGAGTATTTTGCCACCGAGCACCCGCCGCTGCCGCAACCGGCGCCGAGCGAGGTCAGCAAGGACGTGCTGGCGCAGGGCGAGCAGCTTGCGACCAGCGGCGATGCGGGCCGCAACATTCCGGCCTGTGTGAGCTGCCATGGTCCCGGACTCACGGGCATGCAGCCCGGCATCCCCGGACTGCTCGGCTTGCGCGCGCCTTACATCAGCGCCCAACTCGGCGCCTGGCGCTACGGCAACCGCACGGCGAAATCGCCCGACTGCATGCAGCTCGTCGCCGGCCATTTGACCGAGGCCGACGTCACCGCCGTTGCAGCCTGGCTCGCGACGCGGCCGGCGCCCGCGAACCCGGCTCCCGTGCCGAAAGGCACCTACGCGCTGCCTTTTGGCTGCGGCAGCCAGCCCAACTGACGAGGCGGATGATGGGCTCAAGACTGTCGATCACGCTCCTCGCTCTCGCCGCGTTCACGACGGCCACGCAGGCGCAGGACAAAGACAAGACCGGCGATATCATCGCGCGCGGCGAATATCTCGCCCGCGCCGGCGATTGCACCGCCTGCCACACCGCACCGGAAGGCCGTCTGTTCGCCGGCGGCCGCGCCATGCCGACGCCGTTCGGCACGCTCTACACCTCCAACATCACGCCCGATCCGGAGACCGGGATCGGCAAATGGAGCGCGGACGATTTCTACAGGACGATGCACAATGGCCGCTTCCCGGATGGCGGGCTGATCTATCCGGCGATGCCGTTCGCCTCCTACACCAAGGTGACGCGCGCCGACAGCGACGCGATTTTCGCCTACCTGCGCTCGATCCCGCCGGTCAGCCAGAGGAACAGGCCGCACGAGTTGCGCTTTCCCTATGACAACCGCCAGCTCATCCTCGGCTGGCGCACGCTGTTCTTCAGCGAGGGCGAGTTCAAGCCGGACCCGACCAAGTCTGCCGAGTGGAACCGCGGCGCCTATCTGGTCGAGGGCCTCGGCCATTGCGGCATGTGTCACTCACCGATCAACGCGCTCGGCGGCACCTCGCAATCGGACGCCTTCAAGGGCGGCCTGATCCCGATGCAGAACTGGTACGCGCCCTCGCTCACGTCCAACCGCGAGGCGGGCCTCGGCGACTGGAGCATCAAGGACATCACCGACCTGCTCCAGACCGGCGTTTCGGCCCGCGGTGTCGTCTACGGCCCGATGGCCGAAGTCGTGCACAACAGCCTGCAATATCTGAGCGACGAGGACACCAAGGCGATGGCGGTGTACCTCAAGGGCATCTCGGAGCCCTCCCCGCCGCCGCCGGCGAGCTCGGCGCTGCCGACCACCGAGAGCAGCCTGCTGATCAGCCTCGGCAAGACAGTCTATGACAAGAACTGCGCGAGCTGTCATGGCACGCAGGGCGAAGGCAAGCCGCCGCACTGGCCGCCGCTCGCCAACAACCAGTCGATCGAGATGCAGTCGGCGGTCAACCCGATCCGCATGGTGCTCAACGGCGGCTATCCGCCGGGCACCAAGGGCAATCCGATGCCTTACGGCATGCCGCCGTTCGCGGGCCTGCTCTCCGACAATGAGGTCGCCGCCGTCGTCTCCTACATCCGCACCGCCTGGGGCAATCGCGGCACGCCGGTCTCGGCCCGCGAGGCCAACGAGCTGCGCTCCGCACCGCTGAACTGAGGACGCTAGAGATCCATCATGATCAATTCCGATCCGCCGACCAGCCCAGCCGCGGCCGACGAGGCTGTCGAGGAGGTCGTCGCGCAAGGCCCGTCCGGCGCGATCGTGCTCGCCGGCATCGCTACGGCCTGCGTGGTCGCGATGTGGCTCGCCTTCTATCTGTTCGTCTTCCTGCCGCGCGGATCGCTGCAATGAGCGCAGAGGACACCCATCGCAGCGCCGAGGTCGCGGCCCGCGTCGAGCGGCGCTGGGCGACCATCGCCGTGATCATCATCGTTGGTATGGCGGTGCTGGCGGCGTTCGCCGGCATCCATCGCGCGACCATGCCGCAACCGCGTGTCGAGACCACCGATCCCTCGCGGATTCATCTTTCCGGTGAATTCGTCGAGAGCAATCTCGGCAGCGTGCTGGAGGCCAACGGCAACGTCACGGTGCGCGCGATCGGCCAGCAATATTCCTTCACGCCGGCCTGCATCGTGGTGCCCGTGGACACGCCGATCACGCTCCGCGCCACCAGCGCCGACGTCGTGCACGGCATCCTGATCCAGGGCACCAATGTCAACACCATGCTGGTGCCGGGCTACATCTCAGAGCAGCTGATGCGCTTTACCAGGACCGGCGACTATCTGATGCCCTGCCAGGAGTTTTGCTCCTTCGGCCACGAGGGCATGTGGGGCAAGGTCAAGGTGATCGACAAGACCGACTTCGCCGATCGGGCGAAGGGCGGCGGGAGGCTGAGCTGTGTTGGCCAATAGGAAGCTCATCCTCGCCCATTTCTGGTTTGCGTTTGCGCTGTTCGGCGTCGCGCTGACGCTCGGCGCCTGGCAAATGTTCATCCGCAGCCCGATCGGCACCTGGCTCTCCAACCCCGAGCTCTACTACCGCTCTCTGACGGCGCACGGCACGGTGATGGGCTACGTGTTCCCGACCCTGGTCGCGATGGGTTTTGGCTACGCCATCAGCGAGTCCGCGCTGGAGCAGCGCCTGGTCGGCGTGCGCTGGGCCTGGGCCGGCTTCTGGCTGATCGTTGCCGGCAGCATCATGGCCGTGATCCCGATCGCGCTCGGGCGCGCCTCGGTGCTCTACACCTTCTATCCGCCGCTGATCGGCAACGTCTTCTACTACCTCGGTGTCGTGCTGGTCGTGGTCGGCTCATGGATCTGGGTCGCGCTGATGTCGGTCAATCTGCGCGTCTGGCGAAAAGCCCATCCCGGCGCGCCGGTGCCGCTCGCGATGTTCGCCAATGTCGCCGGCTCCTATCTGTGGGCGTGGACCGCGGTCGGTGCCGCGCTCGAGCTGTTGCTCCAGATCATTCCGGTCGCGGCGGGGCTGAAGGCGACGATCGACGCCGGTCTTGCCCGCGTGTTCTTCTCCTGGACGCTGCACGCCATCGTCTATTTCTGGCTGATGCCGACCTACATCGCCTATTACACCATCGTGCCGCGCGCGATCGGCGGCCGGGTCTATTCCGACAGCATGGCGCGGATCTCCTTCATCCTGTTCCTGGTGGTGGCGATGCCGATCGGCATGCACCACACCTTCGCCGATCCGCAGGTCGGCGCCGGCTTCAAGTTCATCCATTCGGCCTTCACCGCACTGGTCGCACTGCCGACGCTACTGACGGTGTTCACGATCTGCGCCTCGGTCGAGATCGCGGCGCGCCTGCGCGGCGGCCGCGGCCTGTTCGGCTGGATCCGGGCGCTGCCCTGGGACAATCCGATGATGCTGGCGCTCGCGTTCTCGTTCGTCATGCTCGGCTTCGGCGGCGCCGGCGGCCTCATCAACATGAGCTATCAGCTCGATGCGTCGATCCACAACACGCAATGGATCACCGGCCATTTCCACCTGATCTTCGGCGGCGCCATCGTGATCATGTATTTCGCGATCGCCTATGATCTGTGGCCGCATCTGACCGGGCGCGAGCTGACCGACCTCCGCCTGATCCGCACCCAGCTCTGGCTGTGGTTCATCGGCATGATTGTCACGACCTTCCCGTGGCATTGGGTCGGCATCCTGGGCATGCCGCGCCGCATGGCCTATTTCGACTTCGGCGATCCCGCGATCGCGCCGCAGGCGCTCTCCGTCACATTCTCCGCGATCGGCGGTTTCATCCTGCTGACCTCGGGCATCCTGTTCCTGGTCATTCTGGCCCGAGGGATGCGTGCGCCTCAGGCTGATGCCGGCCCCTATCGCTTCGCGCTGGCGGTGCATCAGCCGGCGACGGTGCCGGTCGCGCTCAACACCCATGCGCTGTGGGTGGCGCTGATGATCGCCCTGACCATCACCAATTACGGCTATCCGATCCTGACGCTGGCACTGACCGAGGGCACGTCGGTGCCGGCCGTCTATGTGGGAGCGCAGTGATGAGCACGCGCGACCTCTTCACCTTCCGTAACGGCCATTTCAAGATTGGCGTTGGCATCACCGCCGCGATCCTCGTCGTGACGGCGATCGCAGGCTTCATCGTGCTGCCCTTCGCGCAGCCCTGGGTGCAGTTCGCCAATGTCTGGGATGCGATCTGTAGCGCCGCCGGCGTGCCGCGGCGCGCGGCAAGCGTGACGGCGCCCGAGCAGAGCATGCGTCTGTCGGAGGTCGTGCTCACCTCGCACACGCTGTCGCGTCCGAGCCAGGAGGCGATTGGCCGCGGCGCCACGCTCGCGCAGCGCTGCGCGATCTGCCATGGCCCGACCGGCATCAGCCGCGCGGACTCGCCCAACCTCGCCGGTCAGTATGCGGCCGTGATCTACAAGGAGCTGCACGATTTCCGCTCAGGCGCGCGCACCAATGCCGTGATGTCGCCGTTTGCCGTCAACCTGACCGACCAGGAGATCGCCGACCTCGCGAACTACTACGCCTATCTGCCGCGGCTACCAGCCTATCATCCGACGCCGCTTCTGCCGAAACCCAACATCGTCATCTACGGCGCGCCGATCCGCGGCATCGCGCCGTGCGGCGCCTGCCATGGCAGCCTCGACAACAAGACCGGCAGCCCGTGGCTGGAGGGGCAATCCGAGGCCTATATGAAGGCGCAGCTGCAGGCCTTCGCCTCAGGCGAGCGGCGCAACGACATCAGCCAGCAGATGCGCAACATCGCCCGCGCGATGACGCCACAGGAGATCGAGCAGGCCGCGGCGTATTATGCCTCGCAGCCGCCGGATATCGTGAAGGCCGTTGATTGAGCCCCGCTGTCATTGCGAGCGTAGCGAAGCAATCCAGAATCCATCCGCGGAAAGGCTCTGGATTGCTTCGTCGCAATAGCTCCTCGCAATGACGGCGGAGAGGCTACGCCTTACGTCGACGCCAGCTTCGGCCGGCCGTAGATCGCATCCGCGCGCTTCTCGAACGCGGTGGAAAACCGCGCGAACGCGGCGTCGAACATCGAGCCCATCAGCATCGCCAGCATGCGGCTCTTGAACTCGTAGGCGAGGAAGAACCCGACGTCGCAGACGCCCTCGCCCTTGGGCTCGAACGTCCAGCGGTTTTCCAGATTACGGAACGGGCCTTGCAGATATTCGACGAGGATTTTCAGGTTGGCACGGTCGAGCGTCACGCGGCTGGTGAAGGATTCCTTGACCAGCTTGAACGACACCGTCATGTCGGCGACCAGCACCTCGGTGCCGTCGGGCTTCGCCATGCGCTGGCGGACCTTCAGCGCGCTGCACAGCGGCACGAACTCCGGGTAGCGCTCGACATCGGCGACCAGATCAAACATCTCGGACGCACTGTGGTTGACGCGGTGCTTGCTCGAAACTCGATGCATGATACGTCAGCGGGCGTGAGCTGCCCGCGCAGCCTTCAGTCTCGCGAAATCCTCGCCGGCATGATGCGACGAGCGGGTGAGCGGACTCGCCGACACCATCAGGAAGCCCTTGGTGTAGGCGACCTTTTCATAGGACGAAAACTCGTCCGGCGGCACGTAGCGCATCACCGCGTGATGCTTACGGGTCGGCTGGAGATATTGCCCGATGGTCAGGAAGTCGACATCGGCCGAGCGCAGATCGTCCATCACCTGCTGCACCTCGTGGCGCTCCTCACCCAGGCCCACCATGATGCCGGACTTGGTGAAGATGGACGCATCGAGCTCCTTGACCCGCTGCAACAGCCGGATCGAATGGAAGTAGCGCGCGCCGGGGCGTACCGTGAGATAGCGCGACGGCACGGTCTCGAGATTGTGGTTGAAGACGTCGGGCCTCGCCGCGACGACGACCTCCAGCGCGCCTTCCTTGCGCAGGAAGTCAGGCGTCAGGATCTCGATCGTGGTCGAGGGGCATGCGGCGCGGATGGCGCGGATGGTCTGGGCGAAATGCTCGGCGCCGCCATCGGCGAGGTCGTCGCGGTCGACCGAGGTGATGACGACGTGGGCGAGGCCCAGCTTGGCCACAGCCTCGGCGACGTTCTGCGGCTCGGCCGCATCCAGCGCGTTGGGCAGGCCGGTCTTGACGTTGCAGAAGGCGCAGGCACGGGTGCAGGTGTCACCCATGATCATGAAGGTCGCGTGCTTCTTGTCCCAGCACTCGCCGATATTCGGGCAGCCCGCCTCCTCGCACACCGTGTGCAGGCCGTTCGCCCTCACGATGTTGCGGGTGTCGGCATAGCCGCGGGTGTTGGGCGCGCGCACGCGGATCCAGTCCGGCTTCGGCGGTGAAGCGGAATCGGGGCGATTCACCTTTTCGGGGTGGCGCGGGCGCAGCGGGTTCGAGATGGTATCGACAATAACGACCATGAGGTGTCCGGTCTGTTCAGGTCCTACCTAGTCGGTCTTGCCCGGCATCGCAACCCGGCTCGCACCGCTTCAGGGAACATGGCAGATATGGGCAATATCCTGCTCTGTTCTCAGACGATTCTCACCTCGAATGGCTCCAACCTCGAAGACTTCTCCCCCGCGGCTCGGCAAGCCCCTGAAGCGCGCCTTTTTTGGCCGCAGCGTCCGCGAGGTCGCCCACGACCTGATCGGCGCCACCATGCTGGTCGATGGCGTCGGCGGCCTCATCGTCGAGGTTGAGGCCTATCATCATACCGAGCCGGCGGCGCACTCCTACAACGGCCCGACGCCGCGGAACCAGGTCATGTTCGGCCCGCCCGGCTTTGCCTATGTCTACCGCTCGTACGGCATCCACTGGTGCGTGAACTTCGTCTGCGAGGCGGAAGGCTCGGCCGCGGCGGTGCTGATCCGGGCGCTGGAGCCGACGCACGGCATCGCCGCAATGCGCCGCCGCCGTCATCTCCAGGACTTGCACGCGCTGTGCTCGGGCCCGGGCAAGCTGACGGAGGCGCTCGGCATCACCATCGCGCACA
Organism: Bradyrhizobium sp. USDA 3311; assembly: GCF_054062495.1. Taxonomy (NCBI): domain Bacteria; kingdom Pseudomonadati; phylum Pseudomonadota; class Alphaproteobacteria; order Hyphomicrobiales; family Nitrobacteraceae; genus Bradyrhizobium; species Bradyrhizobium sp. USDA 3311. The sequence goes on from NZ_JBSSFI010000001.1 coordinate 6,113,244, forward strand.
ATGCCCTGCCGCTGGACCGGCCGCCGATCGCGCTGCATGCGCGGACGGAGGATTTGGAGGTGGCGACAGGCATCCGGATCGGCATCACCAAGGCTGTCGAGCTGCCCTGGCGCTATGGCGTCAAGGGCTCGAAGTTTCTGAGCAAGCCGTTTCCGAAGTAGTTGTCATTCCGGGGCGCGTCGAAGACGCGAGCCCGGAATCTCGAGATTCCGGGTTCGGCTCTTCGAGCCGCCCCGGAATGACAGCGAGGCTACGACGCCTGCTTCAGCCGCTCCAGCGCCTCCAGCAGCTTGGCCTTGCGGGCCAGCGCCGCCTCGCGCTTTTCGCGCTCCTCCTCGACGACCTCCTCGGCCGCGTTGGCGACGAATTTCTCGTTCGCCAGCTTGGACTCGGCGCGCTTGATGTCCGCGTCGGCCTTGCCGATCTCCTTGTCGAGACGGGTGCGTTCGGCGGCAACGTCGATCACGCCCTTGAGCGGCAGCGCGGCCACCTCGCCGCGCACCAGGAGCTGGACGGCGCCGTCAGGCGCGCGGTCGGCGAAGGAGATGTCCGACAGCCGCGCCATACGCTTGATGACGTCGCTCCAGCGCGGCGCGCGCTCCCTGGTCTCGGTCGACGCGCCGGCGAGCACCAGCGCGGTCAGCGTCGCCGGCGGGATGTTCATCTCGGCGCGCACCGAGCGGATCTGCGTGACGAGGTCGATCACCCAGCCGATCTCGGCTTCAGCCTTGGGATCGGTGAAGTCGGCATGGTCGAAGATCGGCACGATCAGGGCCGGCGAGATCAACGGATCGGTCGGCCCGGCGGCTGCGGCGAACATCGCCAGTTGCTCCGGCGTCGGCTCGGCCGGCTTCAGCGGCCACGCGGCCAGCGCCAGCAGGCCGTCGCGCTTCGCCGTCACCTCCCACAGCTCTTCGGTGATGAAGGGCATGAAGGGGTGCAGCAGCTTCAGGATCTCGTCACGTGCCCAGGCGACCATGGCGCGGGTCTCGTCCTTGGCGGGGCTGTCCGGGCCAAGCAACACGGGCTTTGCGAGCTCGACATACCAGTCGCAATAGACGTTCCAGACGAAGCGGTAGATCGCGCCGGCGGCATCGTTGAAGCGATAGGCCTCGATCGCCTCGGTCACCTCGCGCGTGGTGTGTGCGCTCTCATGCGCGATCCAGCGATTCAGCGTCTCCTTCGCCTTCGCCGGCTCGAAGCCTTCGGGCACGGCGCAGTGGTTCATCTCGGCAAAGCGGGACGCATTCCAGAGCTTGGTCGCGAAATTGCGGTAGCCCTCGACGCGGCTGGTGGCGAGCTTGATGTCGCGTCCCTGCGCCGCCATCGCGGCCAGCGTGAAGCGCAGCGCGTCCGCACCGTATTCGTCGATCAGGTGGAGCGGATCGATGACGTTGCCCTTCGACTTCGACATCTTGGCGCCCTTCTCGTCGCGGACGAGGGCGTGGATGTAGATCGTCGAGAACGGCACTTCCTTCATGAAGTGCAGGCCCATCATCATCATGCGGGCGACCCAGAAGAAGATGATGTCGAAGCCGGTCACCAGCGCGTTGGTCGGGTAGTAGCGCTGCACCTCGGGTGCGTCTTCGGGCCAGCCCAGCGTCGAGAACGGCCACAGCGCCGAGGAGAACCAGGTATCGAGCACGTCCTCATCGCGGGTGATGAAGCCCTCGCGCTTGTTGCGGTCGAGCGCCATCTCACGGCCTTGCTCGGCCGTGATGACCTCCTGCTCGACGTAGTAGCCGAGCGCGTGGCTGATCGCCTCCTCCTCGGTCTCGGCGACGAACACCTTGCCGTCCGGCCCGTACCAGGCCGGGATCTGGTGGCCCCACCAGAGCTGGCGCGAGATGCACCAGGGCTGGATGTTCTCCATCCACTCGAAATAGGTCTTTTCCCAGTTCTTCGGCACGAAGCTGGTTTCGCCCGAACGCACCGCCGCGATCGCGGGCTTTGCGAGTGTCTTGGCGTCGACATACCACTGGTCGGTCAGGTACGGCTCGATCACGCTGTTGGAGCGATCGCCGTGCGGCACCATGTGGGTGTGCGGCTCGATCCGCTCGACGAAGCCGAACGATTCCAGCCGCTCGACGATGCGCTTGCGCGCAACGAAGCGGTCAACCTTGTTGAACTCCTCGGCGAATTGCGCGGCGCCTTCCGGCAGGTCGCGCAGGTAGTCCTCGTTGTCGAGGAGATCGAGGCAACCTTCCTTGTCGAGCACGCTGATCCGGCGCAGGCCGTGGCGATTGCCGACCTCGAAGTCGTTGAAGTCGTGCGCCGGCGTCACCTTCACCGCGCCCGAGCCCTTCTCCGGATCGGAATAGTCGTCGGCGACGATCTCGACCTTGCGGCCCACCAGCGGCAGAATGACGTGCTTGCCGATCAGCTTCTGATAGCGCTCGTCATCGGGATGCACGGCGACGCCGGTGTCGCCGAGCATGGTCTCCGGGCGCGTCGTGGCTACGACGATGAAGCTCGAGGGATCCTCGGGGCTGAAGGTCTTGCCCTCGATCGGATAGCGCAGATACCAGAGGCTGCCCTTGACCTCGGTCTGCTGCACTTCGAGATCGGATATCGCGGTCAAGAGCTTGGTGTCCCAGTTCACCAGCCGCTTGTCCTTGTAGATCAGGCCATCGCGGTGCAGCTCGACGAACACCTTGATGACGGCCTTGGACAGGCCCTCGTCCATGGTGAAGCGTTCGCGCGACCAGTCGCAGGACGCGCCGAGGCGCTTGAGCTGGTTGATGATGGTGTCGCCGCTCTCGGCCTTCCACTGCCAGACCCGCTCCAGGAACTTCTCGCGGCCCATCTCGCGGCGGCCAGGCTGCTGGCGCTCCATCAGCTGCCGCTCGACCACCATCTGGGTGGCGATGCCGGCATGGTCGGTGCCGGGCTGCCACAGCACGTCGCGGCCGCGCATGCGCTCGAACCGGCACAGGATGTCCTGGAGCGTGTTGTTGAGGGCGTGGCCCATATGCAGCGAGCCCGTCACGTTCGGTGGCGGGATCACGATGGTAAAGGGCACTGCGTCGCGGCGGTCGGGGCGGCCGGCCTTGAAGGCAAGGCTGTCCTCCCACACCACGGACATACGGGCTTCGATATCGGCGGGCTGGTAATTTTTCTCGATCATGGGGCTGCTAGAAAGCCGCGCGCGGGGGGCAAGTCAACGAAAAGGTCAACGGAGAGCCTGGCGGCAAAACGGCTTCCCGGCCCGGTCGAGAGGCCAAATGTGACGTACAAGCGGGGCTTTATGAGGGCTCCGCGGCCGGCGCTACCTGCCGCCGCGCGAGACCCGCTCGATTTCGGCCTTGACGATGCGTTCAACCAGGCCCGGCAGGTTGTCGTCGAGCCACGACTTCAACATCGGGCGCAGCATCTCCTTGACCAGGTCCTCCAGCGTCCGCGCGTTGCTGCTGAGCACCGTATGAGCCAGCGAGTTGAAGGCGGATTCGACCGCCGAGACCGTCGATTGCGCCAGGATCGGCTGCTGCGGCGGCAGCGGCGGCGGCGGCGCATCGAAATCCACCGACGCGTAGGACGGCGGCGACGCCGGGCGCGGTGGCGGCGATTCGGCGAATTCGAGATCGTCGCGCGGCTCGACCTTGCGGAAGCTCGGCGGCGGCGGAGGCGGCGTCGGCTCCGGGTCCATCGCCATGTCGTCGGTCAATTCGAGCACGTCGGGCTCGGGCTCCGGCTCAGGTTCCGGAGCGCGGACCTCGGGCGCTGACGTGGCTGTGTCGAGCCCCGCCAGCAGCGCATCGATATCGTCCTGGCTGTTCGGCCCGACATCCGCGGCAGGTGCAGGCGGCGGGGGCGGCGCCGGCTTTGCGGCCGGCGGCGGGGCGGGCTTCTCGGCAGCGGGCTTGGCGGGTGCGACCTTGGATGGCGGAATGTCGTTCATCGGCTTCGGCGGCGCTGCCGGCGCCGCGGCTTTCTCGGGCTTCGCGGTGTCTGCCGGCGGCGGCTTGGCCTCGTCGTCGGCAATGATGCGCCGGATCGAGGCCAGAATCTCCTCCATCGAGGGTTCTGTGACCTTTGCAGGCTGCGTCATCTCCGACTCCACATCATCAACGCCCTCGCATGCGTTGTTTTACACCAAGCACGGCAGGATTGGCCGGTTCCGCAACGGACGCCCCGACATTTTCGTCGCGGCAGGCCGACTTGTCCCCAGATCACGGCTCAACGTGCGGCGGTGCGCCCCTGCCCTCGGCACTCAAGCTTTACGCACACGACATCAGTGCGGGGGCGAATCGACCCGCATCTTCTTGGCAAGGCTATGTCAGGGATTTTGATGATTGCAAGCAAAGCGCCGGTCGGCCTCGGCTGTTTGCGAGGCTGACCGGACACTTATGGGAATCAGCGCCCGTCGGGCGTGCGCACACCAGCCCAGCTGTCGCGGATCTGCTGGTAGTGCACGCTCGGATCGTAGACCGTGGTGTTGAGACCGAGCACCTGCGGCGCGAGACGGCCGACCGCGTTGAGCACCGAATAGGACGCCACCACGCGGTCATGCTGCGCAGTGACGAGCGCAACGCGTGCGTTCACCAGCGCCTGCTGCGCGTTGAGCACGTCGAGCGTGGTGCGCTGGCCGGCCTTGGCTTCCTCGCGCACGCCGTTCAGCGCGATTTCGGAGGCCGTGACCTGCGCCTGCGCGGACTGCACCTGCGCCTTGCCGGCCTCCAGCTGGCCCCAGGCCTGCACAATGTTGGCGCGGGTCTGATCGCGAGTGGTTTCAAGATTCAGGCGTTGCTGCGCCAGGTTCTCTTTCGATTGGCGGATGAGCGAATATTCGATGCCGCCCTGATAGATCGGCACGGAAGCCGTCGCGATGGCGGAAGCGGTCGTCGTTCGGAAGACGGTCAGAGTCTGCTGGAACTGCTGGGTGATGCCCGCCTGAACCGTGACCGTCGGCAGCAGCGCGCCTTCGTTGATCTTGACCTGGAGATAGTTGACGTCGATGCCGTACATCGCAGCCGTGACGCTCGGGTTCTCGACCAAACCGAGATTGACCGCGGCGGCGATCGTCGCGGGCAGGAAGCGGTCGACCGGCGAGCCCGGGGCAAGATTCGTCGGCTCGTTGCCGATGATCCGGCGGAAGTTCGCGCGCGTCGTCGTGAGATTCGATTCAGCGGTCAGAGCCTGCGTCCTGCCCGCAGCCAGCTGCGCTTCGGATTGCGCCACGTCGGTGCGGGTAACCTCGCCGACATTGAAGCGATCGCGCGTCTGCTTGAGCGTCTGTTCGAGCACGCGCACGTTGCTGCGCTGAACTTCGAGCGTTGCCGCATCACGCAGGTAGTCCATGTAGGTGCTGGCGGCCTGCAGCAGAACGGTCTGCTCGAGCACGCGCAACCCCTCGCGAGACCCTGAGACCTGGCTCTCCGCAGCGCGCGTCCTGTTGGCGGTCTGATTGCCGTTGTAGAGCGTCTGGTTGATGGTCAGGCTGGCGGCGTTGGGCTGAAGAGGATTGGGTTCATGGATCCCCGGGCCCCTCTGCACCTGTTGGATATCCTGATATTGATACCCGGTGCTCGCCGTCAGCGCGACCTTGGGACGATAGCCTGACAAGGCCTGCGGCACGTTTTCGTCAGTCGAGCGCACCTGGGCGCGCTGTGCGTTGAGCTGCGGATTGTTCTGATAGGCGCGCACCAAGGCGGCCTCGATCGTGTCCGCCAAGGCAGGCGTCGGCCCGGCAAGCGCCAGCACCAAGACCGAAACCGCAGCTCCGGTGAAGAGCTTCACCCCATGCATCCCAAAAATTCCGTTCATTCTAACGTCCGGCTCGTGCCCGCGAGCTGGGTTACCGTCTACCGAGTGGAGTCGTTGCCCCGTCGCAACATAGGACGCGGATTGGCGCGACGGAACTACCTCAAGGTAGTTCTCGGTGGAAACTCTTCACGTGCAGCATCCCGGCCACACTTCTGATTCAGAACGGGATTTTAACGGGCTTTGGAGCGTCAGAAGACGAAGGCGGCGGCCCGTTCCAGCCCTGGGAGGACCGGGGCGGCGGCATCGAACAGCGCCCGATGGCCGAATTCGCCGTGGGTATGGGTCACGATCACGGCCCGCGGCGGCCGGGATTCGGCAGATACCCCCACCAGACGCCCGCCTTCCCTGAGCTGCCCGAGCAGCCCTTCCGGCGTCACCTCGACAGCGCCATTGAGGATAATGACATCATACGGTGCGGCAGAGGGGTCACCCTCGGTGCAGGAAGCGGCCTTGCAAGTGACATTGGCGAGCCCGAGGGCGGCGAAGGCGTCCTTGGCTTTCGCAACGAGAGCCGAATCGCATTCCGTCGCGGTAACCCGACCCGCCAGCTTGGCGGCCAGTGCCGCGAGGTAGCCCGTGGCGCAGCCGACCACCAGCACGTTGTCACCCTCGCCGATCTCGGCGGCCTGGAGCAGCTTACCGGTCAGCTGCGGCTTGATCAGGAACCGCTTGCCGCCGCCCTCGCTCACATCGAGGTCGAGGTCGAGATAGGCCAAGGCCTGGCGGCTCGCCGGCACGAAGGCCTCGCGCGGAACCGTGAGCATGGCGTCGAGGACACGGCGATCAGTGACGTCGTTGGTGCGCACCTGGCCATCGACCATTTTGAGGCGCGCGGTCGAGAAACCGGACATTTGCGGACCCTGAAATGCGGACGATGCCGCGGACGAAAGTTGCCGGCATCTTTGGAACATGCCCGGCGAAAACGCAACATGGCCGTTGGCCTCCGCCGGCCAACGCCTCCGCGACTCGCCGCATCAGGGGGCGATGGACTATTCGATCGTCACCGCGAGGCGGCCGATCAGGGCGGCGACCTCGTCCAGCCGCGCCGAATCGGGCGTCTCGACCGCGCGCGCCAGGCAGGCGATGCATTCGTCGTCGCTGAGCTCGGGAATGTCGGCCGGCAGAATCGAGGGAGCCAGGTGGGCACGGTCGATCTGGATGTGGGGCATGGGAATCAGCTCCGTAAGGGTCCGGCCCTGCCAAGCTTGATTTGAATTAAGTCGATTTGGTGCCAAGCCGCACGGTGGCGAAGCAGCGGTCGGGACACGTTTGCTTGAACACGATTCTGCGTCGGATTCGGGCACGCACCGTGCTGAGAGATGGCCCGAGCGACATCGCACGCCACATCAAGGCGCGACTGCAAGCTACTGAAATTAAGACGGAATTTGGCTCCCCGGGCTGGATTCGAACCAGCGACCATCCGATTAACAGTCGGATGCTCTACCGCTGAGCTACCGAGGAAAGGGCGAACCGTTCGTTCGCGCGCGGCTGCGTATAACAAAGCCGGTTGCGCTTGCAAAGGACGAATTCGTCATCTTCCGCAACGCGCCTGAGGAAGGGCCGGACGGCCCCTCCTCCGGCCATGTCGGGCGGAAAACTATTCGGCGACGAAGGACGTGGTCTTGGTGCCGGAGTCGTAGCGCAGCCGCAGCGCGGTGAACTTGCAGAGGTTGACGTTCTTCCAGAGCACCGACTCGTCGTAGTTCTGCCAGTCGACGCGGATGTTCCAGACACATCCCTCGTCGTCATCGTCGAACTCGACATAGGTGCTCGCCTGGTTCTGCAAAACCTTGTCGAGTTCGTTGTCCCATTCGTCCAGGCCATCGTCCGGCGCGTTGAAGCCCAGGAATTTGATGGCATAGCCGGTCTCGTTGACGACGGTGACGTTGCGGGCGTCCGCCGCGAACGACGGTGTGGCGGCGATCGAAAGACCGATCGCGACCAGTGCAGCCAGAAAATACTTCATGTGAAATTCCCCCGATCGAAACAGGCTTTAAGCGCCTGACGTCGATCGGCGCAGGCGCCGCGGCAACCAATGGCGTTGCCTCCAACGGTTCGTCCGGAGCGTGATCGAAACGTTCAACACGCCTCGATCAGCACTCCGGAGCTGTGCGCGACGCGAGACGCGCACAGGGATTTCTTATCGATTCGAATTCTCCGCAGCAATGAACGGGCGTTCATAGATCGGCGGCGTTCGTTTTCTCCGCCGCGGGCGCCGGCACAGCGGCGCCGTTGCTCTTGCCCGTCACGGCGCCGACCAGCGCCTGCACGGGATCATCGCCCGGCGCAAAACCGCTCTGGCGCAGGATCTCGTCGATCATCGGACGCAGCGCGTGCACCTTGAGCAGCTCGCCCGCGAGCCCTTCGCCGAAGCCGACATTGCCTCCGCCGGCGCCATTGCCGCCGAATGCGCCGCCGGTGTGCAGGATGCGGACGTCCTTCAGGTTGGCGATCGGCTTGACCATCTCGGCGAGGGCCGACGGCATGATCTCGATCCGCTTCTTGGCGATCTCGAAGTCGATGACGTTGCTGCCGAGCTTGTTCTGCGCCTCGTTCTTCATGGTGATGACGGCAGCTTCCGCCTCGCCGATGTTCCGGACGCCGACCGCCTTGATCTTGTTGGACTCGGCCTCCGCCGTCGCCAGCGTCTTGGTGGCCTCGGCGCGATCGAGCGCGGCTTTCTTCTCGGCTTCGGCCGCCACGATCACCTCGGTCGACTTGCGCTCGGCCTCGGTGCGCGCGGCAAGCACCTGGGTGAGACGGGCACGATCGGCGACCTCGACGGCACGCGCGGTCACGACCTTTTCCTCCGCGGAGACGGCGATCGCCTCGGCCGTCTTGGCCTCGGCGACGGCTTCCGAGGTCTGCTTGCTCTTGGCCGCGATCTGGATCTCGTTCTCCTGGGTCGCGATCTGGATCTCGCGCTGCGCGTCGGTCTTGCGCTTGTTGATCGCCAGATCCGACTCGATCACGGCGGTCTCCTTGACCTGCTTGGCGCCGGCCTCCTTCTCGGCGACCGCCCGGTCGGTGTCGATGCGGGCGTTCTCCTCGGTCAGGCGCGCTGTCTGCGTTGCCGTCGCGACTTCCGCACGGGTGCTGGCGGTCTTGTTGGCGATGTCGCGCTCCTGGGAGAGCTCGGCTTCCTTCTTGGTGCGTTCGATGGTCAGCGTCTGCTGCCGCGCCTCGAGGTCCTTCTGGGCGATCGCCACCTCGTTGTCTCGCACGATGGCGTTGCGGTCACGCCGGCGGGTTTCGGTGATGGTCTTGAGCTGGGTGAGACCTTCGGCGTCGAAGAAATTTTCAGGGTTGAAGAACTTCACATCCGTCTGGTCGAGCTTGGTCAGCGACACCGATTCAAGCTCGAGACCGTTCGATTTTACGTCCGACTCCACGGTCGCCTGCACGTGTTTGACGAAATCGCTGCGCTTTTCCTGCAGTTCGAGGATGGACATGGTGGCCGCCACCGAACGCAGGCCGTCGACGAATTTTGCCTCGACCTGGTTACGCAGGGCTTCGGCGTCATTGGTCAGCGCGCCCAGCGTCTGGCTGGCGAGCGCAATACTCTCGTCGTCGGGACGGACGCGCACGTAGAACTCGGCCACGATGTCGACGCGCAGGCGGTCCTTGGTGATCAGGGATTCCCGCTCCTTGCGCTCGACGGTGAGCCGCAACGTCTTCAGATTGACGCTGGCATAGGAGTGGAAGATCGGCAGGATCATCGCGCCGCCGTCGAGCACGACCTTCTTGCCGCCGAGGCCGGTGCGCACGAAGGCCTCGTCGCGCGTGGCGCGCTTGTAAAGGATGGTGAAGACGATCCCCAGGACGACGATCAGCGCGACGCCGATCATGGCCGGGACTGCGATGTCGAACATGACTTTCTCCGCTAATGAGCTTGGCTGGCTAAGTGCTTAGAGTCGGCTTGGACGGCTTGAGTTCATCGTCGGCCCTGACCGCGACGAAGCGGGTGCCGGCGCGATCCACCAGCAGGACCATGGTTCCCTGCTCCAATGGTCCAGATGCGGGCGCTGCGACCGCCCAGACGAAGTGCCTGTTGCCGTGGACGTCGGCGACGCTGACACGGCCCGGCGGCCCCTGGTCGAGCGGACCGATGACGACCTCGCCGACGCGGCCGACGAGGTCGCCGAGACCGACGACATAGCTTTCATCCTTGGGAATGACCCGCGCGATGCCGCGGCTGGCGGCGCGGACCAGCGGAACCGAGACGGCGACGGCCCCGATCGAGGCGACCGTCGCCGGCATGGGACCGGCGACCATCCGCGCGACGTCCTGGATCAGGAAGCCGGTGATCGAGAACGCGCCGAGCGCCAGCAGCAGGAAGATCAGCAGCGGCACGCCACCGACATTGATCCAGGAAATGGCGTTGAGCACGCCGTTGTCGCTGGGGTGACTGAAATCGATGCTGGTGCCCAGCATCTCGCTCAACGAGGCCCCGACCAGCATCGTGACCACCTCGAGCGAGCCGACGATGACGATCATGGCCGCCGCGATCGCGAACGGCCGGACCTCGGGCGCCATGACGTGTTCGAGCAGTGCGCTCATGACACATTACTCAGGAGCGCGACTTCAACCGCGCCAGCCTCGCTGCAATCTCCTTGTCGCGATGCAACGTGCTGAGCTCGTCGATGTCGCTTGAAAACGGGATGGCAGCCGGCACGCCGGTGGCGCGCGCCACCGCCCTGCCCGCACGCAGCGCCTTCGCCGCAGCCGAGGCACCACCGGGCTTCCGGGGTGACGTCGCGGCCTGGTGGCTTGCGTGGGCCTCGCTCTTTTCGAGATCCGCGCGGCGCTGCTCGGCATCCTGCAAGGCCGACAGCACGGCGCGCAGCGACGTCACGCTACTCTCGATCTTCTCGTTGTTCTCGTCGATGGCGCGGGAGAGCACCTCGAACTGCGCCTCCAGATCCATCTGGCGCGCGATGCCGGCGCGCGCAAGATCATCACGCCCGTCCGCGATCACGCTCTCGATCTTGGCCGTGAGATCGGTCATCTCGCGCTCGATCTCGGTGCGCCGCGCGTTGAGGCGGTATTCCTCGGCGCGCGCCGCCGCGAGCGCGTCGCGGGCCTCAGCTTCGGCGCGCTCGATCTCGCGGATGGCCTGGCCGACCACTTTCAGCTTGTTCTTGCCTTCCGCCTGCTCGATCGCGTCATAGGCGATCCCGGCGATCAGGCGCCCGACCCGGGACAGGAAATTGTCGGGGGCGGCAGCGATGGTATCCATGGCATTCTCCTCCTCTGGCAGACTGTTCGGCGTGACGCCGTAGTGAACTTCAAAGCCGTCGTCGGTGCGGATCAGGTGTGCGGGCGCGCTCTGCCCCCAGCCCTCGGCATAACCGGCGTAGTCGAAGGGCACGCTGAAGCGCCCTTGCACGGTCGCAATCGAAATGGTGGCGGGCCCCTTGATCTTGGCGAGCTTGTCGTCGAGCGGCAGGCGGCGCCCTTGCGCGGCGCGATAGTCGGCGCGGTCGCGCAGACCCAGCGTCACCAGCCGCGACGGCAGTGCGGTTGCTTTCCGGATCGGCTCATAGGCATGGGCGTGGAGCAGGACCACGTTGGAACCCACGTTATGGGTCCGCGCAACCTCGTCCAGGATCTCCATCATGCGGTCATAGGCCTGGAATGTCGCCTCCATGGCGGCCTTGGCGGCCGGGTCAGGGGCAAGCCTGTAACGCAGCGCGGACGGCGCGTTTCCAGGCCGATCACGTTCCACTGATCCTTATGCACTCTATGAGTTGGTCGCTGACGGGCTTTGGCGCGTTCAAGGCTGGCGATCACCCCTAGATCACAGCCGATCAAGACTTCTTGCACGCGCGGGTTGCAATTTGAGGCGAAATGGAGGGAGCGTTCGGCAACGGTGCTTGGTGCTTGCTGCTCGCTCTCGTGTCCCGGACGCGCTGCAACGTGAAACGTTGCGGCGCAAAGCCGGGACCCAGGAAGCCGCAACGTACGCTGTGGCATGGGCCCGGCTCTGCAGCGCGTCACTTCGTGCTGCGCAGCGTCCGGGGCACGAGACCAGAATTGGGGCTCGACTCTCTTAGCGCCGTCATTGCGAGCGCAGCGAAGCAGAATCTTTCCGCGGCGGCAGTCCGGATTGCTTCGCTGCGCTCGCAATGACGGAGTATTCGTAGGATGGGTAGAGCGAAGCGAAACCCATCAAAGCTTTTTCTGCGCGCGCCGAAGCATGATGGGTTTCGCAAGTGCTGTACCCATCCTACGACCTTGCAGACACACCTTCGTGTCCTCGCGGCTCATCTCGCCCGAGCTTTTGCCTCATCTCGTCACCCTCCTCTCAAAGGGCGCAGGGAAGACCGGGTGCCGACTGGCACCCGAGGTCCACTGTGCGAAAGGTGGCTACGAAAATCTGCACAGCGGCATACAGGTGAAGCCATAACAACCGGCCTTCCCTGCGCAGTGGTTTGACGGCTTATGCCGCGCTCTCCCCGGGGAGCGATGCACTATTGCGCCCGTCGCCTTGCGGATCGCTGATGCGAGTGCCCGGTCGGGCCGCCGCATCACCGCAAGACTTGGCGCACAGACCCCGGGCGCCAGGACGACACGGTTTTGCCGTACGCAAATCACACCGGTCGTGTGCGCGACGGCCTTCGCTCACGGTTGCCCGCCCTGCGATGCCCTCGCGCCGATGTGACTGGCGTCCACCGCAGCTCACCCCGCGTGTCGTGACGATCGCGATACGCCCCTCTGACCGGGATGAGGTGGCGCACGAATACGCCAAAGCCGAATTTCGGTAAAGTGGAATCTTTTCGCCTGAGCGGATTGACCCGCGGCTTGGGTGTCTTGCCCGACGGGCAACGCAAGGGATTGTGGGGTCGCAGGGTGGGTTAGCGCAGCGTAACCCACCACTGTCTATCTCCGCAGAAGCAGAAGTGGTGGGTTACGCCAGCCGACCAGCGCTTCGCGCAGCCGCTCGGCTAACCCACCCTACAAAGCACACATGCCTCACGGCCGCCGGCACACCAGGTCGATCTCGATCAGCGCGTCATAGGCAAGCCCGGTGACGCCGACGCAGGTGCGGGCCGGCAGCCGGTCGGGCGCGAAGTAGGTGCGGTAGGTCTCGTTCATCGCGGCGTAGTCTTCCTTGAAACGCGTGAGGTAGATCCGCGTCATCACGACGTGCTCGAGGCCGAGATCGATGCCGGCCAAAACCACTTTCAGGTTCTCCATCACTGCTCGCGTCTGCGCCACGATGCCGTCGGGCAGCACGCCCGGCGACTGCGGCGTGTCCGGCATCTGGCCGGTGACGAAGACAAAGCCGTCGGTCTCGACGGCGTGGCTGAAGGGCGCGACCGGCTTCGGTCCGCCGCTGATCATGTGGAATTTCACTTGGGATATCCTTGGGGTTAGGAGGCGTTCTCGAAAAGGCGCTTGCTGAGGATGGCGTGCACGCCCCAATTGCCATCGACGACTTGCGTGACGCCGAAATCGACGGCGGCCGACATCAGCGCGATCGCCTCGTCCTCGCTGAGGCCCTTCACGTTCATCAGGAAGCGCCGCATCTTGCGGAAGGCATCCTTCATGGCAAGGTCGAGCGAGGATTTAGCGTAGACCTCGCTCTGCCCCTGCGCGCCGAACTCGGCGAGATAGTTGGGATGGCTGAAGCCGGTCAACACCCAGTCGGTCGTGGTCTCGATCAGGGGATAGGAGAGATCGGCGAAAGGCTGGCCGGCAAGGTCGGCCTTCTTGTGCAGGATCACCTCGAAGGTGCCGGTCATCGAGCACTCGATCGCGGTGCCGCTGAGTTCGCCGTCGCCCTGGGCTGCGTGGGGATCGCCGACCGACAGCAGCGCGCCGGGGACGGAGACCGGAAGATAGACGGCCGCCCCCTTCCCCAGCCGCCAATTGTCGAGATTGCCGCCGAAATAGGACGGCGGCACGGAGTCGACGAAATCGACCTCGCGCGGCGCCACCGCGATCACGCCGAAATGCGGCCGCAAGGGAATGCGGATTCCGTCGAGCACGGCGTGGCGGCGCTTGATCGTGGCGGGCATGACGGGAATGCCGGGATAGTCGTAGGTCGCGTGCACCACGCCGAACGGATCGGTCTGGGGCTCCCAGCGGTAGGAATACAGCGCGCGGGCGTGCGGCGCGTCGGTGTCGTCAAATATCTCGTAGATCGTCACGGCTTCGCGCGGCTTCGGACCGCCGAGAAACTCGTTGTAGTGATAGCCCCACCACGCCGCGACCGAGGAGCCGAACACGCGGCCGACATGGATCGGATTGCGGCTTGCGCGCGGCACGATGTCGAGGATGCGCACTTCCAGAACGTCGCCGGGCTGGGCGTCCTTCACCGCGACGGGCCCGGTGCAGATGTGCACGCCAAACCCCTCGCCGGCGCCGCGGCCGAACACGCTGGCATCCATCGGCCCTGCCCCGCGGCGATCGACGTTCTTTCGATCGCGCGTCCATCCGAACACGCTCTCGGCGCCGGCATCGCCCGCGATCATCATGTCGGGTGCGTCGGAGGCGTGTTGGGTCAGCGTCTCGATGGTGATGGTGTCACCCGAAGCGATCTCGATCTGTGGCTGCAATGAGCGGCTGAAATAGCCCCAATGGACGCGGCTGGCCTCGACCGGGAGATGGTGATGCCTGCGCTCCGTTGTTGTGCGCTCCTCGGCGCCGGCACACGCGACGCTGCTGCGTGCCTCCACGCTCGGATGCACCCGGAGCTGCGCCAGCGCCTCCTGCGGCCAGCCACGCTGACCGGCGACGCCGTGCTGCGAGGTCGCCCGCTCCGCCTCCTGCTGGCGAAACTCGCGCGGCGGCAGACCGAAGCGATGGCGGAAGGCGCGGCTGAAATGCGCGGAATCGCCAAAGCCATAGGCGTAGGCGATCTCCGAGATCGAGCGATGCGCCTCCGCCGGATTGGACAGGTCGGCCCAGGCGCGCTGGAGCCGGCGTTCGCGGACGTAGTGGGTGAAATTATCGCCGACCGTCTCGAACAGCTTTTGCAGGTAGCGCTCGGAAATCCCCTCGGCCTCAGCGACGCGCGCGGGCACCAGCTCGGGATCGTCGAGCCGGCGCTCGATGGTCTGGCAGATCCGGTGCAGGAGCGCCGCCTGTGTCGCGCTCGAGCCAGCCTCGGACGTCGAGGCCGCCAGTTGATGCGCGAGCGTCAGGAGGAGATCGACGAGGCTCTGCGCGACCGCATTCCATTCGGCATCGCTCAAGCTGTCGAGCGTGCGCGCGGTCGCATCGAGCAGGCGCGCGAACACATCGGCAAAGCCGCCGGGCGGCACGACGCGGGGCTCGCCGAGCCGCGGCTTGCCCGAGAAGCGCCCGTGCAGCGCTTCGGAGGTCACCGACAGCACGATCGCGCGCATGTCGCGCTGGAACACGATGCTCCAGTCCCCGATGCGCGGCAGCAGCACGAGATGTCCGACGGGAACGATGCGGTGGCCGCCGGCGCTCTTCAGCACCATGCCGTCCTCGACCGGCATCAGTGCGATCGGAATGTCTTCGTTGAATTGCGAGAGCGGACCGATGGTCTGCGCGCCCGCGGCCATGCGCGTCAGCGCGACGCCCGCAGTATGGCGATGCGATGCGGTTGCATGTCCGTCAAGGAAGGAATGGCCGGTCGCCGGTTGCAGGCCGACGGCAGCCAGCACGTCCCGCCAGGCTTCGGGGCGGTCGTCTTGCGCGTAGGACTCGCTCGTGAACGGCCGGAAGCTCATCGGATCAACCCAGATTGCAGTTGATCGAAGCAACCTCTGTGCCAGACGCACGCGATCCTCCGTCGCTGCGACGGGCCGCAAATGGGGCTCGCTGGTCATCTGTTCATTCCGAAAACAGTCTAACTTTCAACATGTTAGAGCATGATGAGCTCGTCTTGACGCTCGTCATTCCGGGGCGCGCCGAAGCGCGAACCCGGAATCCATCGGGTGCAGAAGACGGTGGTGAAATGGATTCCAGGTTCGACGCTTTGCGTCGCCCCGGAATGACAAGACGGAGAGATTAGTCGCACCGGAAGATGTTCTTGCGGATCGTGCCGTGGACGCCCCAATTGGCATCGACCACCTGGGTGATCCCGAAATCGGCGCCGACCGACAGCAGCGAGATCGCCTCGTCCTCGCTGAGGCTGTGCACGGTCATCAGGAACCGGCGCAGCTTGCGGAACGCATCGCGCATCGCACGGTCGAGGCTCGAGTGATTGGCGATCTCGGTCTGTGCGTCGGCACCGAGGGTTGCGAGATAGTTCGGATAGGTGAAGCCGTAGAACGACCAGGCCTGCTCGGTCTCGAGCATCGGATGGTCGAGGCCTTCCAGATTGGTGCCGGCCAGATCGGCCCTCTTGTGCAGGATGAATTCGAAATCGCCGGTCAGCGAGGTCTCGATCGCGGTGCCGCCGAGCTCGCTGTCGCCCTGGGCGGCGTGGGGATCGCCGACCGAGAAATAGGCGCCGGGAACCGCGACCGGATAGAACATCCGCGCGCCCTTGCCGATGCGCCAGTCGTCGATGTTGCCGCCAGTGTAGCTCGGCGGGATCGAGCTGACGAAATCGGCTTCCGACGGCGCAAGGCCCATGGTTCCGAAATGCAATCGTGCGGGCACCTTCATGCTTGCGAGGATGTTCTCGCGCTTCCTGATGGTGGCGTGGTCGACGCGGACGCCGGGATAGTCGATGGTCGGATGCACGATGCCATCAGGGTCGGTCTGCGGCGTCCAGACATAGTTGTACACCGCCTTCGCGTAGGGCTCGCCCGAGGTGTCGAGCTCGAAGATGGTGACGACCTCGCGCGGCTTCGGCTCCTCGATCAGGTCGTGGTAGTGAAAGCCCCAGTTCGCTGCGACATTGGAGCCGAAGCAGCGGCCGGCATGGCAGGCGCTGCAGCTCGGCCGCGGCCTGATATCGAGGATGCGCACTTCGAGAATGTCGCCGGGCTCGGCGCCTTCGATCGCGACCGGGCCGGTGAGGAGGTGCACGCCGATCCCCTCGCCCGCGCCGCGGATGAACGGGCCTTCGACGGGGCCCGAGCCGCGCCGCGCCACCGCCTTGTGCTCGCGCGTCCACTGGAACACGCTCTCGGCGCCGGGATCGCCCTGGATCATGCGCTCGTAATCGTCGTTGGCGTGATGGGTCAGCGTCTCGATGGTGGCGCGGTCGCCCGAGCGCAGCGTCAGGGCCGGAGCGACCGTTTTGGAGAAATAGCCCCAGTGAACGGTTTTCGGCGAAACCGGCAGCGTGAAATGCGTCATGAGGTGGCCTCTTCGGGAGTCTTGAACCTTGTGGAGACTGCGCTCATCGGACCGCCTCCGGTGTCTTGTCGGCTTCCATTATGCTGAGGAAGCGCGCGGTGAGCGGATTGCGGGGGTTGGAGAGCACCTCGTGCGCCGGCCCCTCCTCGATGATCGTGCCGCCGCTCAGGAAAGCGACGCGGTCGGCGACTTCATCGGCGAAGCGGATCTGGTGCGTCGAGATGATCATGGTGAGGCCATCGTCGATGGCGAGGCGCCGGATCACCTCCAGCACCTCGTTGACGAGCTCGGGATCGAGCGCGGAGGTCGGCTCGTCCAGCAGCAGCACGCTGGGGTTCGGCGCAAGCGCCCGCGCAATGGCGACGCGCTGCTGCTGGCCGCCGGAGAGATGCCGCGGCAGCGCATCGGCGCGGTGCGACAGCCCGACCCGGTCGAGCAGCTCGGTGGCGCGGCGCTCGGCATCGATCCGGGGCATACCGTGGACCCATCGCAGAGGACCGGCGATGTTCTCCTTTGCCGACAAATGGGCAAACAGATTGAACTGCTGGAACACCATGCCGACGCCGACGGTCGCCCGCTCGTTGGCGATCGCCCGCGGCGACAGCAGCTTGCCGTCGTCGTCAAAACCGAGACGCCGGCCGCCGACGCGCACGGTGCCGGCGTCCCAGTTTTCGAGATGATTGATGCAGCGGAGCAGCGTGCTCTTGCCGGAGCCACTGGGGCCGAGCAGCGCGACCACCTCGCCGACGCGGACCGTGAGGTCGAGACCTCTAAGCACCTTTTGCGGGCCATAGCTCTTGGTGAGGTCCTTGGCCTCGACCGCGATGTTGTTGCGCGCGATCGTCGCGGCGCGGCGGGTGCGCTCCTCGCGGGTCAGCGCCAGCGGCGCGGTGTCCGTGAGCTCTGCTTGTGCGGGCTCCGGATCATCAACGGTGACGGCTGCAAGTTCGAGCTTGGTGCCGAGATCGACGCGGCGCCACGGCAGGTAATCAGCAAGCTTGCGCTCGCGGCCCTTGGCACGGTCGAGATCGAGCAGCCATTCGACGAACAGCTGGATGACGCTGATGGTGGCGGTCAGCACGAGATACAGAAGGCCCGAGGCGAAGAAGATCGAGAAGAAGTCGAAGGTCGAGGACGCCAGCTGGGTCGAGCGCAGCGTCAGCTCCTGGACCGCGACGACGGAGGCGAGCGAGGAATTTTTCAGCGCGCTCACCGCCTCGTTGCCGAAGGCCGGGATCATGGTGCGGATCGCCTGCGGCGCGATCACCCGCCACATCAGGATCCGCGGCGTCATGCCGAGCGCCTGGCCGGCGGTCACCTGCCCGCGGTCGACGCCGAGCACGCCGGCCCGCAGCATCTCGGCGATGAACGGCGCCTCGTTGCAGGCGAGCGCGAGGCCGGCAGCCAGCACCGCCGGCAGCTTGATGCCGATATGCGGCAGCGCGTCGTAGGCGAACACCATCTGGAGGATCAGCGGCGTGCCGCGGAAGATCACGGTGTAGGCCCTGGCGATCGCCGCCAGCAGCCAGAAGCGGGAGAGCTGCATGCCGGCGAGGATCAATCCGAGGATCAATCCGCCGCCGAGCCCGAGGGCGGTCACCTCGAGGGTGAGCTCGATGCCCTCGAGCAGATACGGCATGCTCAGGTAATGGAGGAACAGCGACATCAGTCAGCCGTCAGGATGTCCGGCTCCTTGAAGTTGTTCACGTCGAGCCCATGCTTCTTGAGAAGCTCCATATGCGTGCCGGCCTTCTGCACCTCGATCAGCGCGGCGAGCACGGCGTCGCGGAATTTCGGCTTGTCTTTCGGGACGGCAATGCCGACCGAATACGGGATCGTCACCGCGATCGCCTTCTCCAGCTTGTCCGGATAGGCCTTCACCGCGCTGTCGACGGTGTTGACGTCGTTGACATAGGTGTCGGCGCGGCCGGCGAGGATCGCCTGGATGCAGTTGGCGTTGTTGTCGTAGAGCTGGATGGTCGGCTCCGCCTTCCCGGCCTTCTTGCATTCCGGGATCAGCGCCTGGATCAGGGGCACCTCGACATAGCCGGTGTTTTCCGCGGCGGCCGCACCGCACATCGACATGTTGATGCCGTTGATGCCCTTCGGATTGCCCTTGGCGACCAGCACGCCATCGAACACCTTCGAGTAGGTGATGAAGTCGGCGGCCTTGGCGCGCTCCTTGGTGGCGTAGATGTCGGAGATGACGATGTCGGCCTGTCCGGCGGCGAGTGTGGTCAGGAGCGCCGCGAACACCACGGGCTTGTAGGTCAGCTTGAAGCCGAGGCATTCGCCGATGGCCTCGCCAAGATCGATGTCGAAGCCGATATACTTGCTAGGGTCCTTGGGATCGATCGTCTCATAGCCCGGCGTGTGCGGGTTGATGGCGTTGACGAGCGTCTTGCCCTTCCAATCCGGATATTTCCCCTGGAGCGCGGCGCAGGCGGCGGGCGCTGCGGCCTGCGCGCTGAGCGGTGCGGCGAGAACGCCGAGAGCGATGGCGGCGCCGAGCGCGGCCTTGTGCCACGGCAACGATGAGCGTGCGATCCCCCGCCGCACGTTCCTCCGTACTTGGGGCAATACCCGTCTCTCCATATCCAGCTCCTTCGAATTGTCATGGCACTGGCCATGTTCCAGATCTCGGGAGCGAGCCTAGGTGGAGTGCGCCGGGGAAAGCTTGTCCGCGGGCGTACAAAAAATTGGATGGAGGGGGCCCGCAATTTGGGCAAGCCGCTGCACAAAAACTGTTCGCAGGCTTTGCGCGCGGTGAATCGATATTCCGAATTCGGTGGAACCAAATGATCTCGTATCACGCAGGGGTCTGCACGATCAGGGAACCATTCGGTTGGGTCATTTGACAGAGATGTGACGCGTTACGGACGCATCTGCGTGCGATATCCAAAGCAGATCACGCCCCTCCACAGCCTGTCCGCAGCATATCCACAGGGTGACTATGCCGGATTCGCGAGGCCGCACGAGCCACTTGCTGCGCACAAACTCACAGACCCGCTATGTCAGCCGCCGGCCTGATCGAACACGGAACGGCAAGCCTCGCTCAAGCTTGACCGGTTACGGCGCAGGCAGGCCGTGATGGCGCGGACATTGGGGATCTCGCCGGCGCAGAGCCGGTAGACGTCGGGGGTGCAGGCCCGGCGCTGCTCCGCCGTTCCCTGCTGCGCGTGAGCCGCGGAGGCAAACAGCGTCAGGAACAGTCCGACCGTGGAGGCACGGCGCGCCCGGCTCTTCACACCCGCAAACCGCAAGAACCTTGCCTTCATGACGAAGTCTCCTGTCTGCCCGGCCCGCGTTGGCCGGTTGTGTGCAGGGGTAGGAGAAATAAATCGCGGAGAATGTGATCCCTTTCACACGGGCAGCCAGCCCGGGACGCCTAAGTTCTCGCGGGGATTTTCAGGAATCGCTAACCATACGGGACCTGATCGCCGGATCGCTAAAATGCGAACGATCGGCTCAATCGGGAAACAAACCGGCTTTGCGACATTGCGCCATCCGCGTTCCGGAGGGTGCGATGAGCGAAGCCGAATTCAACTTGCTGCTGGATGCCGTCCGCGACGCCATGGTCCATGACGATTTTGCGCCCGCGCCGGAGGAGGAATTCGTGCCCCGCTCGTGGAGCTTCGACGCAACGCCCAAAGCCGCCAATGACAATGAGGGCGCTTGGCCCATGCTGCCGTTTCCCGACGGCTGGTACGCGGCCTGCTGAGGCCACCTTCACCGTGAACAGATGCGCCCCCGCCTGCTGGGCGGTTTGGCATCGCCATGCGCCGGAACCCGGCGCGGCCACGATCAATTCTTGACGCGCTCCTCGCCGTCCTGCGGCACCCGGTCGGGTGCGGCCGGCGGAAAGATGCTGTCATAGATCGCACGGGCCTCGCGAATGAGACGGGCCCGCTCCAGCTCGGATTTCGGGACAAATCGAACGACGTCGCTCACGTGCTCTCCAGCTTTCAGGGTTCGTGACGCATCACTTCGCAGATGCGAAGTCTATGCCATCGGGCCTGAATCGCTGGTTTCCGCCAAGCCCCGGGCAAACCCGGTGGCAGCGTCCCGCCTCACCCCGGCAGCCGACGGCGAGCGGCATCGGTGGAACCTGCGCCGAATTTGATTTTTTGGCTGAAAAATCAGAAGCTTGTGATGGAGGCCACGACCAGAATTGAACTGGTGTACACGGTTTTGCAGACCGTTGCGTAACCACTCCGCCACGTGGCCCCGTAAGGGCGGACCAATATAGGGGATCAATGGCTTAGGCAACCCCGACCGGGCGGCTAAGCCTTCGCGCCAGCGAGATATCGGCCGAGAATCTCCTCGGTCGCGCCGGCAGCGGCGAACCAGCAGGATCGCGCGGATGATGTAGGCCGACCTCAGGCTCGCTTGCCCCGCCGGACACCGCGCCGGCGGTCCTTGACCACCGGCTTCGGCGCCAGTTCAGGCATCTCCGCCTGCACCTCGCGATAGCGCGTCAGCATCCGCTCGAAGCTCGCATGCAGCGTCTCGGCGATGTCGGGGCGCCGCTCTAGGCCTGCCAGGATCGCAGCAGCCGCTTCGATGGTCGACAGCCCGTCCTTGCGCGGCTCCTTGCGCAGGCGCCCGTAGCGCGAGGGGCGCGACGGGTTGAGGATCACGCGCTGGCATTTGAGCATCCACGGATTGCGCCACCACAGCGCCTTGGCCTGGCTCCAGGTGCCGTCGAGCAGCACGACGCCTTCGAGCTTGCCGAGGATCGCGCGCTGGTTGTCCGCGACCTCGCCCTTGCGGTTGAGCGCGACGATCTCGGCCTCGGCTTCGAGATCGGCCGCGCGGGCCGAGCCAAGATAGAGCACGGCCCAGTGGGAGGCATTCTCGACCGGCTGCCCGAGCGCCTTGGACAGGCTCGGCCAGGACAGGCCGACGCGCACCACGGCATTGGGGAAGTGCTTCGCAGTCAACCGCGCGGTACCGAGCGCCCTGTCCTGCTCCTGCGGATGCTGGAGGATCAAGAGGCCGAGGCGATTTTCAATGGGCGCGACACTGTCGCAGATGCACAGCGGCATCGGCTTCTGGCAGTGCGGACATTCGGGGATCGGGTCGGCCGGCGCGGCGGCAGTAGGGTTCGACATGGCCGCCGCTATACGCTTTGCACGGCGGTTCAACAACCTATTCCGCCGGTGCGGGCAGCGGACGCGGCCCTGTTCGCCGCCGCAGGCGGTCGATCAGCAGGTAGATCACGGGCGTGGTGTAGAGCGTCAGGATCTGCGAGACGAACAGGCCGCCGATGATGGTGATGCCGAGCGGACGGCGGAGCTCGGTGCCGGGCCCGGTCGCAACGACCAGCGGAATGCCGGCGAACAGCGCCGCCATCGTCGTCATCAGGATGGGGCGAAACCGGGCCTGGCAGGCCTCGAAGATCGCCTCCGCCGAGGACAGGCCGCGCTGGCGCTCGGCGTCGAGCGCGAAGTCCACCATCATGATGCCGTTCTTCTTGACGATGCCGATCAAGAGGATGATGCCGACGAAGGCGATCACCGTCAGCGGCGTGTTGGTGATCTGCAGGGCCAGCAGCGCGCCGAGGCCGGCCGAGGGCAGCGTCGAGATGATCGTGAGCGGATGGGCGAGGCTCTCATAGAGCACCCCGAGCACGATATACATCGCCACGAGCGCGCCGAGGATCAGCAGCGGCTGGCGGCCGCTGGTCCTGGCGAAATCGCCGGCATTGCCGTCGAAGCTGCCGCGGATGCCTTCCGGCATATGCAGCTCCTCGACCGCGCGCTGGATGTTCTGCGTCGCGGCCTGGAGCGGCACGTCGGGCAACAGGTTGAACGACACCGTGGTCGAAGGGAACGACTGCGAATGATAGACCGCGAGCGCGGCAAGGCCGCGCGTCGCGCGCACCACGGCCGACAGAGGCACCTGCACGTCGCCGGCGCCGGCGACATAGATGCGATCGAGGTTGGAGGGATCGACCTGGAATTTCGGGTCGATCTCCAGCACGGTCATGTACTGGTTGCGCTGGGTGTAGATGATCGAGATCTGCCGCTGCGAGAACGCGTTGTTCAGCGCGTTGTCGATGTCCTGAACCTTGACGCCGAGCGCCGAGGCCTTCTGGCGGTCGATGCTGAGCGTCAGCTGAAGCCCGCCGGGATCGCGATCGCTGGAAATGTCGGTGATGCCTTCGACGCTCTCCATGCGCTTGGCGACGATCGGCGCCCATTTCTGCAACAGGTCGAGATCGGTCGAGGAGAGCGTGTACTGGTAGTCAGAATCGCTCTGCCGTCCGCCGGCGCGCACGTCCTGGGCGGCGAACATGAAGAGGCGGATGCCGGGCACCGGGAACAGCGCGCGCCTGAGACGGTCGATCACGACCTGTGTCGAGACGTGGTCGCGCTCCTCCGGCGGCTTCAGGCTGATGAACATGGTGCCGCGGTTCGAGGTTGCCGCCCCCGGGCCCCCGCCTCCGCTGCCGACGGTCGAGCCGATGCCGGCCACGGCCGGATCCTGCATCACGATGTCGGCGAGCCGCTGCTGGAGGCCGAGCATCGACTGGAACGAGATGTCGGCCGAGGCGCGCGTCGCGCCGATGACGAAGCCGGAATCGTCGGTCGGGAAATAACCCTTGGGGACCTTGATGTAGAGCGTCACCGTGAGACCGATGGTGGCGAAGAACACCAGCAGCGTCAGCAGCGGGAATTCCAGCACGGTGCGCAGGGTGCGGGTGTAGAAGGCGACGATGCGCGACAGCGAGCCCTCGATCAGGCGATCGAACAGCGTCGCCGTGCCGGAGGTGGTCTGCCGGATGTAATGGGCGCAGATCATCGGCGTCACGGTCAGCGACACCAGCGTCGAGACCAGGATCGCGAAGGTGAGCGTCAGCGAGAATTCGCGCAGCAGGCGGCCGACGATGCCGTCCATGAAGATCAGCGGGGTGAAGGCGGCGATCAGCGACAGGCTGATCGACACGACGGTGAATCCGATCTGCTTGGCCCCCTCCAGCGCCGCCTCGAACGGCCGCATGCCGTGCTCGAGATTGCGGAACATGTTCTCGATCATGACGATGGCGTCGTCGACCACGAAGCCGACGGAGATGGCGAGCGCCATCAGAGACAGATTGTCGATCGAGAAGCCCGCGACCCACATCCCGGCGCAGGTGCCGGCCAGCGCCAGCGGCACCGAGATGCCGGCCGCGATCGTCGGCGTCATCCGCCGCAGGAACACGAACACGACGAGCATCACGAGGATGGCGGTTGCCAGCAGGGTCCACTGCATGTCGAGGACGCTGGCGCGGATCGTGCTGGTGCGATCGACCAGGGTGGAAATGTCCACGCCGGCCGGAATCCATTGCTTCAGCTCGGGGATCAGCGCCTTCACGCGGTCGACGGTGTCGATGACGTTGGCATCGCCCTGCTTGGTGATCTGGATCAGCACCGCCGGCTGCTTGTTGAACCAGGCGATCGAGCGGGCGTTGCGGACGGAGTCCTCGATTTCGGCGACGTCGGAAAGCCGGACGAAATTGCCGTTGGAGCTCTTGATGACGATGTCGCGGAACTCTTTCGCGGTGCGCATCTGCTTGTTCAGCGACAGCGTCTCGCTCTGGCGCTCGCCGTTGAAGATGCCGACGGGACCAAGTGGATTGGCGTTGACGATTGCGGTCCGCACGTCGTCGGTGGCGATGCCGGCGTTCGAGAGCGCGACGGGGTTGAGCTGCACCCGCACGGCCGGCTGGTCGGCGCCGCTGACCGTGACGTCGCCGACACCCGGCACCTGCGAGATGCGCTGCGCCAGCACCGTATCGGCGACGTCGTAGATCGCGCTCGCCGACAGTGTCTTCGAGGTCAGTGCCAGCACAAAGACGGGCGCGCCGGCCGTGTTCGCTTTCCGGAAGCGCGGCAGGGTCGGCAGATCGCTCGGCAGGTCCACCAACGAGGCGTTGATCGCGGCCTGCACGTCGCGCGCGGCCTTGTCGATGTTGCGGCCGATGTCGAACTGGAGCTGGATGTTGGTGACGCCGAGCGACGACGTCGAGGTGATCTGGTTGATGCCCGATATCTCACCTAACCGCCGCTCCAGCGGCGAGGCCACAGTCGCCGCCATCACGGAAGGGTCGGCGCCGGGCCGGCTGGCCGAGACGAAGATGGCGGGGAAGTCGACGTTCGGGACCGAGGCGACGGGCAGGAACTCGTAGGCGACGACACCCAGCAGGAACAACCCGATCGACAGCAGCGTGGTCGCGACCGGGCGGCGGATGAAGGGCTCCGAGATCGATGCCATCACTGCATCCCCTCGGTCGCGCCCGCGACCGGCGGGCCGCCGGATTCGGCCGGCGGCAGCGCCTGCTCGAGGCGGCGGTTGATGCGGTCGAGCGCCAGGTAGATCACGGGCGTGGTGTACAGCGTCAGGAGCTGGCTCAGCAGCAGGCCGCCGATGATGGAGATGCCGAGCGGAAAGCGCAGCTCGGCGCCGGTGCCGCTCTCGATCGCCAGCGGCAGCGCGCCGAACAGCGCCGCCAGCGTCGTCATCATGATCGGGCGGAAGCGCAGGAGACACGCCTGCACGATCGCCTCGTTCGGCGACATGCCCTGCCCGCGCTCGGCCTCGAGCGCGAAGTCGATCATCATGATCGCGTTCTTCTTGACGATGCCCATCAGCAGGATGATGCCGATCAGACCGATCACCGAGAGATCCTGTCCGCACAGGACCAGCGCCAGGATCGCGCCGACGCCGGCCGAGGGCAGCGTCGACAGGATGGTGATCGGGTGGATGTAGCTCTCGTAGAGCACGCCGAGCACGATGTAGATCGTGATGACGGCGGCGAGCAGCAGCCAGGGCTGGCCGGCGAGCGCCTTGGCGAATTCGGCGGCATCGCCGGCATAGACCCCGACGATGCTGTTGGGCATTTCGATGCGGGTCTCGATCGTCTTCACCGCTTCGACGGCATCGCCGAGGGCTGCGCCCGGCGCGAGGTTGAAGCTGAGCGAGATCGCCGGGAATTGCGCCTGGTGCGAGATCGCCAGCGGCGCCGTGGTGCGCTTCAGCGTCGCCACCGCCGACAGCGGCACCTGGGCGTTGGGCGCGCCGACGATGGCGCTCGCGGCGCCCGGCAAATAGAGCTTCGACAGGATCGAGGGATCGCGCTGGTACATCGGCAACGCCTCCAGCACGACGCGGTACTGGTTGGCCTGGCCGTAGATGGTCGATATCTGCCGCTGCGCGAAGGCGTCGTTCAGCGTGTCGGTGATGCCTTGCAGGCTCACGCCGAGCTGGCCCGCCCGCGTTCGATCCACATCGAGCTGCGCCCGCAGGCCGCCCTCCTGCGCCTCCGAGGAAACGTCGCGGAACAAGGGATCGCGCCGCATCTCCGCAACCAGCTTGCGCGCCCATTCCGACACCAGCGCCGCATCGGTGCCGGTCAGCGTGTACTGGTATTGCGAGCGGCTCGACTGGGTCGAGATCTGCACGTCCTGCACCGGCTGGAAATAGACGGTCATGCCGGGGATGCCCGACACCCTCTGCTTCAGCCGGGTCACGACCACGCTGACGTCGTCACGCCGCTCGCCGCGCGGTTTCAAGGTCATGACGAGACGGCCGACATTGGTGGTCGGATTGACCGAGCCGGCGCCGATCACCGAGACGACGCCGACCACGTCGGGGTCTGCCTTGATGGCGTCGGCGGCCTCGGCCTGCCGCTTCTGCATCTCCGCGAACGAGACGTCGGGTCCGGCCTCCGTCACCGCCGTGATCGAGGCGGTGTCCTGAAGCGGCAGGAAGCCCTTTGGCGCCACGACGTAGAGGACGAGGGTTGCGATCAGCGTGGCGAAGGTCACGACCAGCGTGGCGCGCTGGCGCTCCAGAACCCAGAGCAGCGTGCGGTGATAGAACTCGACGGTGCGGTCGATGAAGCGGCTGATGGCAGCAAGGCCCGGCACCGCCAGCTCCTCATGGGCATGCCGAAGCAGGCGCGAGCACATCATCGGCGTGAGCGTCAGCGAGACCACGGCCGAGGTCACGACTGCGATCGTCAGCGTCAGCGCGAATTCGCGGAACATCCGCCCGACGAGGCCCGACATGAACAGAAGCGGGATGAACACCGCGATCAGCGACACCGTCAGCGAGATCACCGTGAAGCCGATTTCGCTGGCGCCCTTCAGCGAGGCCTCCATCGGCCCGTCGCCGTTCTCCATGTGGCGGACGATGTTCTCGATCATCACGATGGCGTCGTCGACGACGAATCCGGTGCCGATGGTGAGCGCCATCAGCGACAGATTGTCGAGGCTGAAGCCGGCAAAATACATGATGCCGAAGCTCGTGATCAGCGACAGCGGCAACGCCACGCCCGCGATCAGCGTGGCCCTGAGCGAGCGCAGGAACAGCAGCACCACCAGCGTCACCAGCACGACGCTGAGGATCAGCGTGAACTGCACGTCGCGCACCGAGGCGCGGATGGTGACGGTGCGGTCGGAGACGATGGTGAGGTTCACGCCGGCCGGAATGGCGCGCTGGACCTTCGGGATTTCGGCGCGGATCTGGCTGACGACGTCGATGACGTTGGCGCCGGGTTGGCGCTGGATGTCGATGATGACGGCCGGCGTGCCCTGGTACCAGCCGCCGGTGCGGTCGTTCTCCAGGCCATCGACGATCTGCGCGACGTCGGCGATCGTGACCGGCGAGCCGTTGCGATAAGCGATGATGACAGGCTTGTAGGCCTCGGCGGCGGCGATCTGGTCGTTGGCGGCGATGATGTAGGATTGCTGCGCGCCGTCGAGCGAGCCCTTCGGACCCGAGACGTTGGCATTGGCGATCGCGGTGCGCAGATCCTCCATGGCGATGCCATAGGCCGCCAGCCGCGCCAGATCCGCCTGGATGCGCACGGCCGGCTTCAGCCCGCCGAGCACGGAGACGCGCCCGACGCCGGAGATCTGGCTCAGCCGTTGCGCCAGAAGCGTATCGGCGATGTCGCTCATCGCCCGCAGCGAGATCGTGTCCGAACGCAGCGCCAGCGTCATGACTGGCGCATCCGCCGGGTTCACCTTGGCGTAGGTCGGCGGATAAGGCAGCGTCTTGGGCAGCACGCCGGCCGCCGCGTTGATCGCGGCCTGGACGTCCTGGGTCGCGCCGTCGATGTCGCGGTTGAGGTCGAACTGGAGCGATATCTGGCTGACGCCGAACGAGCTCGTCGAGTTCATCGCCGACAGCGACGGGATCTGGCCGAGTTGCCGCTCCAGCGGCGCGGTAATCAGCGAGGCGATCACGTCGGGGCTGGCACCCGGCAGCTGCGTCGTCACCTGCACGGTCGGGAAGTCGACCTGCGGCAGCGCCGAGACCGGGAGCGAGAAATAGCCCAGCAGCCCGCCGATCAGGAGCGCGATGCCGAGCAGCGAGGTCGCGATGGGACGGCGGATGAAGGGTTCGGAGACACCCATGGGATGCGCCTGCCGCTCAGGCGGCTGTTGTCGGGATCATGGCTGCTTGGCTCCACTTCCCGTTGCCCCGGGTCCCGGTGCCGGCCCGGTCTGTCCCTTCTGGTCGCCTTCGCTGCTGCTCCGCTTGGCGCGGGGCTCGCCGTCCTTTTGGCCGTCCTTGGCGCCATCCTTTTTCTGAGCGTCCGGCCCGCGCGAGCGCTTGCGCGGCGCGAGGTCGGCCGACGGCGTCTGGTCGTCGCGTCCGACGACGACCTTTGAGCCATCGGACAGATTGGCAAAGCCTGTCGTCACGACGCGGTCGTTCGCCGACAGGCCGCTGGCGATGACGGCGTCATGCTCGTTCTGCTGGGTCACCGTCACGGGCTTGGCCGAGACGACGTTGTCTTCGCCGATGACATAGCTGAAGGTGCCGATCGGACCGCGCTGGACCGCCGACGTCGGGACGACCAGCGCCTGCATCAAGGTCTCGACCTTGAGGCGGACATTGACGAACTGGCCCGGCCAGAGCTGGTAATTGGCGTTGGGGAACTCAGCCTTGAGCCTGAGCGTGCCGGTGGTCTGGTCGACCTGGTTGTCGATGCCGGTCAGCTTGCCGGTGTCGATCACGGTGACGCCGTCGTTGCCGAACACGTCGACCGCGAGCGCGCCCTTGGCGGCGGCCGCATTGACTCGCATGATCTGCTGCTGCGGCAGGCTGAACCACACCGCGATCGGCTGCAATTGCGTGATGACGACGAGGCCGGTGGTGTCGGCGGCGTGGATGATGTTGCCCTGGTCGACCTGGCGCAGGCCGGCGCGCCCCGAGATCGGCGCAACGATCTTGGTATAGCTCAGCGTCGCCGCCGCATTGTCGATCGCGGCCTGGTCGGCCTTCACCAGCGCCTCGGTCTGGGCGACCAGCGCGCGCTGCGTATCGGCCTGTTGCTTGGAGCCGGCGTTGGAGGCGGCGAGCTGCTCATAGCGGGTGAGGTCAATGCGCTGGTTGGCGAGCTGGGCCTGGTCCTGCGCCTTCTTGGCGACCGCCTGATCGTACGTCGCCTGATAGAGCGCTGGATCGATCTCGCCGACCACGTCGCCCTTCTTGACGTCCTGGCCTTCGGTGAAATTGACCGCGATCAGCTTGCCGTCGACCTGCGAGCGCACGGTGACGGTGTTGAGCGCGCGGATCGCGCCGACGCCGTCGAGATAGACCGGGACGTCCTGGATGCGGGGCGTTGCCGCCAGCACCGGCACCGGCAGATCGGGGCGCTGGTTGCGGCCGTTCGCCTGCTGCGGCTGCTGATGCCACACGGTCCAGCCGAGATAGCCGAGGCCGCCGAGGATCGCGAGCGTGACCAGAGTCAGGATGAAGCCGCCGCGCGACGATTTCCTCACCGTCCCCGCCTTCGCGTCATCCTTCTTATCCGGCTTAAAGAGCATTGACCGGTTTCTCCATCCTCGGTTCCCAGCCGCCGCCGAGCGCCTGATACAGGCTGACGATGGCGAGAAGCCGTGCGAGTTGGGCCTGCGACAGCGCGTCTTCCGCCTGGAACAGGGTCAGCTGGGTGTTGAGCACGGTCACGATATCGGCGGTGCCGGCGCGCAATTGCTGCTCCGACAGATCGAACGCGCGCCGCGAGGCGGTGACGACATCGCGCTGCAATTGCAGCTTGATCGTAGTCTGCTTGATCGAGAACAGCGCATTGTCGACGTCGGCGAAGGCCTGGACGATGGTCTTGCGGTAGGTCTGGAGCAGTTCGTCCTGCCGCGCCTTGGCAAATTCGAAATTGCCGAGGATCTTGCCGCCGTCGAAGATTGGCTGGGTGGCACTGCCGACCAGCTGGAAGAAGGCCGCATGCGGCTGGAACAGCGACACCAGCGCCGAGCTCTGATAGCCGCCATTGCCGGTGAGCTGGATGGTCGGAAAGAACTGCGCGCGGGCATTGCCGATGTTCGCGGTCGCCGAGGCGAGCTGCGCCTCCTGCCGGCGGATGTCCGGCCGCTGCGTCAGCAGCTCCGACGGCAGGCTAGGCGTCACGCGCGGGATCGCGATCCGGTCCAGGGAGCCGCCGAGCACGCGCACGCTCTCGGGCGGGCGCGAGACCAGCACGGCGAGCGCGTTGACGTTCTGGTCGAGCGTCTGGCGCAGCGGCGGCACCAGCGCCTTCTGGTTGGCGACCACGCTCTCCTGCTGGGCAACGTCGAGATCGGTGCCGGTGCCGGCCTTGCGACGCTCCTTGACGGCATCGAGGATGCGTTGCGCGCTCGCGATGTTGCGCTGGGAGGTCCTGAGGCGATCCTGCGAGGTCAGCACCTGGAAATAGGCGTTGGCGACACTCGCCAGCGTCGTGAGCGCGACGACGTCACGATCGAAACGGTTGGCGTTCGCTGTCTCCTCCGCGGTCTGGAGTGCGTCGCGATTCTGGCCCCAGAAATCGAGCTGGTAGCTCGCGCTCAGCGAAGCCGAATAATTGACGACCTCGCGGCCGCCGTTGGTGAGACCCGAGGACGACGAGCCCGAGGTGCGTGAATAGGTTTCCGATCCGCCGGTCGACACGCTCGGCAGCAGCGCAGCGCCCGCCTGCCGCGCCTGGGCGTCCGCCTGGACGATGCGCGAGACGGCGGCCGCGATGTCGAGGTTGACGGTCTGCGCCTCCTCCATCAGCTGCGTCAGCTCGGCGGAACGGAAGCCGCGCCACCAATCCAGCGACGGCGGCGTATCCCCCTTCCCGGCGTATTTGTACTGCGCGGGAACATCGAGCGCGGGATCCGGAAGATCCTGCGTCAGCACGCAACCGCCCGAACCGGCGGCGAGGCACAGCACCGCAAGCCAGCGCGCCGCACGACGCGTCCGGGACGCAGAACCCAGAGACCGCCGCATGACGGTCGCCAGAACATGCTGTGTCACTTCCACCCCCCGCCGGGCAGACCGAGCCGCCACCGCGCAGCCGGATTAACCGATTCGCGGCCGGACAGTCGGGGGGCTTCGTGTAGCTCGATCACAACGGTGATGCTTTCAGCGGAACTTTGAGCTTTATACTAGCCGGGCGCGGAACAGCGGGACAGTCCCGCAGGTGCGAGATGGCGACCCGGATGCGCGGATATCCGCGCCATGAAAGTGCAAGATATGGCTGTCTTGCAAAGACTTCTCGTATTTTTCCGCCATCGCGAAGCGGATTCAAGCTTACCAAGATTTCATGTGATATTGGCGCCACACCCACACGGATCCGTTTGATCCGGCGGAGCATTGGTCGGCAACAAGCTTTATGCGGCTTTGGCTCCACCTCAAACCGCGGCGGGCCATCGTCACGAAGCCGGCAGTGATCGATAAGGAATATGCAGCTGTTGTGCAGATGTGTCGTCCGCCATCTCGCTCCGGCGGAGATTGGGCGCCAAGGTTGATCGCGACGACCATTATCTTCCATGCCCTGACAGTTGTCGGACAAATCATTCCACCGAAATCCGGCGCCGCAGCTCAGGATCGCCCGCGCTCATCTTCCCCCGAAATATGGTTGCCCGGAGGAGCACTTCCACCCGTTTCGCCGCAGCGCAAAAGCCTTCCCCTTTGGCCTCCCAGGCACTAGGTTCTGGCCAACCTGATCAACCCCTTGCCAGTGATTTCCCCCTGACATGACCATTCGAAACGACGTTGTCGAAGCCATTGGCAACACCCCGCTGATCAAGCTCAAGCGCGCCTCGGAGGCGACCGGCTGCACCATTCTGGGCAAGGCCGAGTTCATGAATCCGGGCCAGTCGGTGAAGGACCGCGCCGGCAAGTGGATGATCCTGGAGGCCGAGAAGCGCGGCGAGCTCAAGCCCGGCGGCCTCGTGGTGGAAGCAACCGCCGGCAAT
This sequence comes from Bradyrhizobium sp. USDA 3311, assembly GCF_054062495.1. Taxonomy (NCBI): domain Bacteria; kingdom Pseudomonadati; phylum Pseudomonadota; class Alphaproteobacteria; order Hyphomicrobiales; family Nitrobacteraceae; genus Bradyrhizobium; species Bradyrhizobium sp. USDA 3311. The sequence goes on from NZ_JBSSFI010000001.1 coordinate 6,145,475, forward strand.
ACCGGCATCGGGCTCGCTGTCGTGGCGAGTGCCCGCGGCTACCGCACGCTGATCGTGATCCCGGAGACGCAGAGCCAGGAGAAGAAGGACTTTCTCAAGCTGTGCGGCGCCGAGCTGATCGAGGTGCCGGCGCTTCCTTACGCCAATCCCAACAACTACCAGCATGTCGGCCGCCGGCTCGCCGACGAGCTGCGCAAGACCGAGCCTAACGGCGTGCTGTTCGCCGACCAGTGGAACAATCTCGACAATGCGAAAGCGCATTACGAGTCCACGGGGCCGGAGATCTGGGAGCAGACCGGCGGCAAGGTCGACGGGTTCGTCTGCTCGGTCGGCAGCGGCGGCACGCTCGCCGGCGTCAGCCGCCTTCTGAAGGAAAAGAACAAGAACGTCCGGATCGCCTGCGCCGACCCGCACGGTGCCGGGATGTTCGAGTATTTCAGGACCGGCGAAGCCAAGGCGACGCCGGGCGGTTCGATCACCGAAGGTATCGGCCTCAACCGGGCGACCGCGATCGTCGAGAGCGCGAAGGTCGATGACGCCTATCTCATTCCCGACACTGACGCCGTCACGGAGATCTACGACCTGCTCCAGCACGAGGGCCTGTGCCTCGGCGGCTCGACCGGCATCAACATCGCCGGCGCGATACGCCTCGCCAAGCAGCTCGGCCCCGGCAAGACCATCGTCACCGTGCTCTGCGATTCCGGCAGCCGCTATCAGTCAAAACTGTTCAATGCGGACTTCATGCGCGCCAAGAACCTTCCGGTGCCGGAATGGCTGGAGAAGCGCAGCAACATCAAGCCGCCCTTCGTTTGATCGCCGCGGTTCGGCCCGTTCACGCCACCTCGCCGCGCTCCGAAGCCACGGCACAATAGTCGCGCCAGAACTGGCGATAACCCGCTTCGACCTCGCGCGTGTAGATCTCGACATTGCCGGCGGGCGAGGCCGCGATCTGAGCCGGCAAATCCGCGCGCAACTTCGCCAGATGAGCGGGCTGCGCCGCAAATTTGCACGCGATCGCGGCATAGCCCGCGTCGTCATCGGCAACCCAGTCGGCAAGACCGACGGCCGCCACGATGGAGGCACCGGCGCGCGAGGAGGCACCTTTACCGAGCTTGGCGACGACCGGAACGCCCGCATAGAGGGATTCCCAGGTGCTGACGCCGCCATTTTGCGGGAACGTGTCGAGCGAAATATCGACATTGGCAAAGGCCCGCAGATGCTCGGCGCGCGGGCTCGAGCCCAGGCAAGTGATGTTTGCTTCGGCGACGCCATGCGCCACGAACCGCGCGATCAGGCGGTCGCGCACCAAGGGATCGTCAAGCATAGTATGCTTGATGATGATTTTCGACCCGGTCACCTCACGCATGACGCGCGACCAAACGCGGATCGCCTCATCCGAAATCTTGTAAATCCGGTTGAACACGCCGAAGGTCACGTAGCCATTGCGGAGCATCGGAAGCTCCGAGGGCGGCACATCCAGGATCGGATCGATCGTGATCAGGCAGGGCAGATCATGGACCTTCTCGGCCAACAGATGGCGGGCCGATTGCGGAATGAAGACCGGATCCGCGAGCACATAGTCCATGGTCCGAAGGCCGGTGCCGGTCGCGTGTCCGAATCCAGAGACCTGGATGGGGGCCGGCTTCCGCGCAAAGACAGGGAGCCTGTTGCCGGTCGTGTGTCCAGACACGTCGATCAGGATATCGACCTTGTCGGCCTCGATGCGATCGGCCAATTGATCGTCCGAGAGCCGCCCGGCCTCGACCCAGACGTCCGCCAGCGACTCGAATTTGGCGGTCACTTCATCTCGTACCGGTGAGCACGAATAGCAGACGATTTCGAATTTGCTATGATCGTGATGAGCGAGCACTGGCAACAGCGTGAACCCTGCCGAGTGGAACCAGAACTCGGCAGCGACATAGCCGATCACGATCCTCCTGTCGGGATCGAACTGCCGGGGCGCGAGCTTCCTTTGCGCCAATTTGACGCCGATTGCGTCCCACCACTGCGTTCGGGCGGCCTGCTGAACAGCGAAATCGGCGTCGGAGAGATAGTCCAGGAAAAAGATCTTCCGCCCGATCAGGCTGGCATCCGTCACAATGGCCAGCGCGGCATCCAGCAATTCGATCGCCGGCGCGATCTCTCCCTGGTTTGCAAAACAAGCACTCATCAGCGCCATCGCGCTCGCGGAGCGCGGATTTTCCTCCAGCAACGTGGTGCAGGCCAGGATCGCCTGCGCCGTATTTCCCACGGCGAGCGAGACTTGCGCCTTCCCCTGCAAGGCCACCTCGAGCTTGGGCGAAATCGCAAGGGCTGCGTCAAAATCCGCAGCCGCCTGTTCCAACCTCGACATCTCAAAATTGAGCCGTCCGCGGTTCGCCAGGATCTTCGCCGAACCTGGCCTGATCGCGAGCGCCGCCTCGAGCGCGCCCTTTGCCTCGTCGAAGTTCTTGAGCTCGATATTGACCAAACCTTTGCCGACGAGCGCCTCCACGTTTCGCGGCTGAAACAGCAGCGCCCGCTCGAAACTTTGCCTGGCGCGATCAAGCTGGCGCAGCGCAAGCTCGGCCAGGCCACGGTTGCAGAACGCGTCGGCATAGTCAGGCTTTAGCCTGATCGCGCGATCGTACATCTCGATCGCCTGCTCGGGCAGGTTCATGTTGAGCAAGGTATTGCCGAGGCCGGTCAGGGCCGGCGTGAAATTCGGCTTCAGCGCGATCGCCTTCTCCTGACAGGCGCGAGCGGCCTCGAATTTCTGAAGAACGACGTACACGGCCGCGAGATTGTTGTGGGCCTCGTGCGAACGCGGATCGATCGCGATCGCGCGCTCGAGCAGCTGTTGCGCCTCTTCCAGGCGCCCGCCCTGTTGCACAGACAGGCCGAGCAGGTGCGTGGCGTCGAAATGATCCGGAACGGCTTGCACGATCTGGCGACAGAGCGCCTCGGTCTCCGCATACCTGCCCTGGCCATAGGCGCTTGCCGCGGCAGAGATGACGGCGTCCGCCTGCTTTTTCAATTTCTTCTGCAATCGCGCATTCTGGAATGCGCGCGCGCCGGCGCTGCTCTGCAAGGTGTCTCTCCGGAAGATGGCCCGCGGCGAGTCTAACTGATTCGCGCGGCGGGCCGGCCGGTCGGCGGGACCGGAAATCCTTCCGGGCTATTCCGGGGCTCGCTGCAGGATCCGGCTCAGGAACCGCTAGGTGCGTCTGTCCCGCTTACCGCAGCGTCGCCGCTCTCCGAGGCGGCGGCACAATAGTCTCGCCAGAACTGGCGGTAACCCGCTTCGAGCTCACGCGTGTAGATCTCGACATTGCCGGCGGGCGAGGCTGCGATCTGAGCCGGCAATCCCGCGCGCAACTTCGCCAGATAATCGGGCTGCGATGCAAACTTGCGGGCGATCTCGACATAGCCATCGTCATCCTCGGCGACCCAGTCGCCGAGACCGACGGCGGCCACGATTGAGGCGCCGGCACGCGAAGAGGCTCCAATGCCGAGCTTGGCGACGACGGGAACGCCCTTGTAGAGGGATTCCCAGGTGCTGATGCCGCCATTCTGTGGGAACGTGTCGAGCGAAATATCGATCTTGTCAAAGGCCATCAGGTGGTCGTTGCGCGAGGTGGTGCCGAGGCACGTGATATTCTCCTCGGCAATGCCCTGCGCCACGAAACGCGCGATCAGGCTATCGCGCAGCAGGGGATCATCGAGCAGACCGTGCTTGAGGACGATCTTGGATCCCGGAACCTCGCGCATGATCCGCGACCACACACGGATCGCATCATCCGATATCTTGTAGATGCGGTTGAACACGCCGAAGGTGACGTAGCCGTTGCGGAGCATCGGCAACTCGGACGGCTGCAGATCCGAGACGGGCTCCATCGTGATCAGGCACGGCAGATCGTGGATCTTTTCGGGAAACAGATGCCGGACCGACGGCGGAATGAAAACGGGATCCGCGAGCACATAGTCCATGGTCTGCATGCCCGTGCCCGTCGCGTGTCCGAACCCAGTGGCCTGGATGGGGGCAGGCTTTCGCGCGAAAACCTGCAACCTGTTACCGGTCGTATGGCCCGAAACGTCGATCAGGATGTCGACATTGTCAGCCTGAATGCGATCGGCGAGTTCGTCGTCCGAAAGGTCCCAGGCGTCGACCCAGACGTCCGCCAGCGACTTGAACATGGCGGTGTACTCGTCCGCTCCCGGCCAGGAATAATAGCAGATGATCTTGAAGTTGGCGTGATCATGATGGCGCAGCACCGGTAGCAAGGTGAGGCCCGCCGAGTGTTGCCGGAATTCGGCAGCGACATAGCCGACCACAATCTGCTTGTCCGGATCGAGCGGCCGCTTCGGCAGCGTCCGCCGCGGCAGCTTGGAGCCGATCAAGTCCCACCAATCTCGTCGTACCGCCTGCTGGAGCGCGAAATCGGCCTCGGCGCGGTAGTCCTGCAAGAAGATCTTGCCCCTGATCGCATCTCCATAGTCCGGACGGATCGCCAGCGCGCGATCGAGATATTCGATCGCGGCGTCCATCTCTCCCTGATTTGAATGAGAGAATCCCATCAGCGCCAAGCCGACCTCGGAGCGCGGATTTTGCTCGATCAAGGCCGTTGCGGCCGCCATCGCCTGCGCGGTCTTCCCCATCACGAGGCAGGCCTGTGCCTTGCCCCGGAGGGCCAGTTCGAGCTTGGGCGAAATGGCAAGCGCGGCCTCGAAATCCGCAAGCGCCGGCTCCAGGCGCTGCAACTCGTAACTGAGCCGCCCTCGCTGGGCCAGAATCCTCGGCGAGCCGGGCTTGATCGCGAGCGCCGTGGCAAGCTTGGCTGCCGCCTCCTCGTGGTGCCGGAGCTCCATGCAGACCATGCTGCTGCCGACGATTGCCTCGGCGTGACGCGGCTGAAACAGCAAGGCGCGATCGAAACTTTCCTTGGCGCGCGTGATCTGTCCAAGCACTATCTCGACCATTCCGCGATTGCAGAACGCATCGGCGTAGTCCGGCTTGATCTTGATTGCGCGCTCGTGCAGTTCGAGCGCCTGTTCGTACTGCCCCAGATGCATCAGCGTATTGCCGAGGTTGGTCAGCGCGACCACGAAATTCGGCTTCAGCGCGATGGCCCTCTCCTGACACCGCCGCGCCTCCTCGAAATTACCGAGGTCGAAGTGCACGGTCGCCAGGTTGTTATGGGCGTCATGCAGGCGCGGATCGAGCGCAATCACGCGCTCGAGCAGCTCCCGGGCCTCCTCCAGGCGGCGGCCGTCATGCGCACACATCCCGAGCAGGTGCAAGGCGTCGACATGATCCGGAAGCGCTTTCAGGATCTCACGGCATAGCGCCTCTGTCTCGGCAAATTTGCCTTGGCCATAGGCGGCGGCCGCGGCGGAGATGATGGCATCCGCCTGCTTCATCAACTTCTTCTGCAATCGCGCGTTCTGGAATGCGCGCGCGCCGCCGCTGTTCTGCAAGGTTACTCTCCGGAGGATGGCCGTACCGAGAGTCTAACTGATTCGCGGCCGAGGCCGCCCGATCGGCTGGACCGGCAACACCCCGGGATCTTCCGGTGCCCCGCGCGGGATCTGGCTCGGGACCAGCCTCGGGCATGCACCATCCAAAGCTGATGTCGATCATCTCAGGCCTCGGACGTCGCGGTCCGGCGCGGCGGACGTGCCTACGCAACGTCGCATGTTTCCGAGGCCTCGGCACAATAGTCGCGCCAGAACTGGCGATATCCCGCCTCGACCTCACGCGTGTAGATCTCGACGTTGCCGGCGGGTGAATTGGCGATCTGCGCCGGCAGATCCGCGCGCAGCTTCGCCAGATGGGCAGGCTGCGCGGCAAATTTGCACGCGATCGCGGCATAGCCCTCGTCGTCATCGGCAACCCAGTCGCCGAGACCGACGGCCGCCACGATGGAGCCGCCGGCGCGCGACGAGGAGCCGTTGCCGAGCTTGGCGACAACCGGGACGCCCGCATAGAGGGATTCCCAGGTGCTGATGCCACCGTTTTGCGGGAAGGTGTCGAGCGAAATGTCGACATTGGCAAAGGCCCGCAAATGCTCGCGGCGCGAGGTCGAGCCCATGCAGATGACGTTCTCCTCGGCGATGCCCTGTGCCACGAACCGCGCGATCAGACCGTCGCGCAGCATCGGATCGTCGAGCAGCCCGTTCTTGATGATGATCTTCGATCCCGCCACCTCACGCATCACCTTCGACCACACCCGGATGGCCTCGTCCGAGATCTTCAAGATGCGGTTGAACACACCGAAGGTCACATAGCCGTTGCGGAGCATGGGAAGCTCCGAAGGTGGCACGTCCAGGATGGGATCGATCGTGATCAGGCTCGGCAGGTCATAGACCTTTTCGGCCAGCAGGTGGCGCGCCGACTGCGGAATGAAGATCGGATCCGCGAGCACGTAGTCCATCGTCTGAAGGCCCGTGCCTGTTGCGTGCCCGAAGCCCGTGACCTGGATGGGGGCCGGCTTCCGCGAGAAAACATGGAGCCTGCTGCCGGTCGTATGTCCGGACACATCGATCAGAATATCGATCCCGTCGGCCTGGATACGATCGGCCAGTTCATCGTCCGAAAACTGCGCGGCCTCGACCCAGACGTCTGCGCAAGCCTTGAACTTCTCGGTCATCCCATCCTGCAACGGCCAGCAGGAATAGCAGACGATCTTGAACTTGGCGTGATCGTGATGGCGCATCACCGGCAACAGGGTGTACGCCGCCGAATGCTGCCTGAATTCGGACGCGACATATCCGATCACGATCCGTCTGTCCGGATCGAGATCGCGCGGCGACAGGGCCCTTTGCGGAAGCTTGGCGCCGATCTGATCCCACCAATATTTTCGTGCCGCCTGCTGGACCACGAAATCGGCCTCCGGCAGGTAATCCAGCACGAAAATCTTGTATCCGATGGCCTCCGGAAAGTCCGGCGCGATCGCCAGCGCCGCATCAAGATATTCGAGCGCCGTCGCGATGTCTCCCTGGTTCGCATAGCAAGAGGCCAGGAGCGACATGCCCGCCTCGGATTGCGGATTGACCTCGAGCAGGGTCTTGACGCCCGCCATCGCCCCCGCCGTGTTCCTCACCATAATGTCGACCTGCGCCCTCCAGCACAGCGCGAGCTCGTTCCGTGGTGATTGCGCCAGCGCTGCATCGAAATCCGCGGCCGCCTGCTCCAGCCGGTACAGGGTCAAATGGAGCCGTCCGCGCTGCACCAGAATCCGCGGTGAGCCCGGCTTGAGCGCGAGCGAAGCTTCGAAGGCGGCCTCCGCCGCCTCGAAGTGCCGGAGCTCGAGGCTCACCATAGCCTTGCCGGCGATCGCTTCGGCGTGACGCGGCTGAAACGACAGGGCGCGATCGAAGTCCACCCCGGCACGCTCAAACTGGCCGATCATCAGTTCCGCCATCCCGCGGTTGCAAAATGCATCGGCATAGTTCGGCTTCAGCCTGATGGCGCGCTCGTGCAGTTCGATCGCCTCCTTGGCGAGGCCGAGGTGCAGCAGCGTATTGCCGAGATTGGTCAGGGTGATCGGACAATTCGGCTTCAGCGCAATGGCCTTCTCCTGGCATGCGCGGGCATCCTTGAACCTCTCGAGCGCGAAATACACGGCCCCGAGATTGCCATGGGCATCGGGCGAACGCGGATCGAGTCCAACCGCGCGCTCAAGCAGGAATTGCGCGTCCTCGAGCCACCCGCCGTCGAACGCGCGCAGGCCGAGCAGGTGCGTGGCGTGGAAGTGATCCGGAACCTCCTTCAGGATCTCGCGGCAAAGGATCTCGACTTCGTCAAATCTACCCTGCCCGAGCGCCTCGATCGCGAAGGACATGACGGCGTCCGCCTGCTTCCTCAGCTTCTTTTCCAAACGCGCATTCTGGTATGCGCGCGCGCCGACTCTGCTCTGCAAGGTCTCTCTCCGGAGGATGGTCCGAAAAGAGGCAAGCTGATTCGCATGGTGCGAAGCTGGTGGGTCGGTTGGAGCAGCGAGGCCGCCGGATTTTCAGGCGCTCACCGCAGAATCTGGCTCAGGAACAGTTTTGTGCGGGCGTGCTGGGGGGCGGCAAAGAACTCGTTCGGGGTATTGGCCTCGATGATCTGGCCGGCGTCCATGAACACGACGCGGTTGGCGACCTCGCGGGCAAATCCCATCTCGTGGGTCACGACCAGCATGGTCATGCCCTCCCCGGCGAGGTCGACCATGGTGTCGAGGACCTCCTTGACCATCTCGGGGTCGAGCGCCGAGGTCGGCTCGTCGAACAGCATCACCTTCGGGTTCATCGTCAGCGCGCGCGCGATCGCGACCCGCTGCTGCTGGCCACCGGACATCTGGCCCGGAAACTTGTTGGCCTGGTGCGGGATCTTGACCCGCTCCAGGAATTTCATCGCGGTTGCCTCGGCATCCCTCTTGGGGATGTTGCGGACCCAGATCGGCGCCAGCGTGCAATTGTCCAGAACCGTCAGATGCGGGAACAGGTTAAAGCTCTGGAACACCATGCCGACCTCGCGGCGCACCGCGTCGACATGCTTGAGGTTCGGCCCGAGCGCGATGCCGTCGACGACGATCTCGCCCTCCTGGAATTCCTCCAGTGCGTTGATGCAGCGGATCAGCGTGGACTTGCCGGAGCCCGAGGGCCCGCAGATCACGATGCGCTCGCCCTTCTTCACCTCGAGGTCGATGTCGCGCAGGACGTGAAATTCGCCGTACCATTTGTTCAGGCCGGAAATCTTGACGATGGGGTCGGACATGGTGGCCTCGATCAGTTGCGGCGGTGGGCGTTGAGGCGGTGCTCGACGAACAGCGAGTAGCGTGACATTCCGAAGCAGAACAGAAAATAGATGATCCCCGCGAACGCGAAACCCGTGAACGCCGTGGACGGCGTCGACCATTTCGGATCCGAGAACGAGGCCCTGAGCGAGCCCAGGAGGTCGAACAGCGCCACGATCGAGACCAGCGAAGTGTCCTTGAACAGCGAGATGAAGCTGTTGACGAGGTTCGGAATGACGTGGCGCAGCGCCTGCGGCAGCACGATCAGCGAGGTCGTCTTCCACCAGGACAGCCCGAGGGCGGCCGCGGCCTCGCCCTGCCCGCGCGGGATAGCAGCAAGCCCGCCGCGAACGTTCTCGGCCTGATAGGCGCCCGTGAACAGCGCGATGCCGATCAGTGCACGCACCAGACCGTCGACCGTGAAATTGCCGGGCAGGAACAGAGGCAGCATGTAGGTCGCGAAGAACAGCACGGTGATCAGCGGCACGCCGCGCCAGAACTCGATGAAGGCGATCGAGAAGATCCGGATCAGCGGAATGGTGGAGCGGCGGCCCAGCGCCAGCGCGATGCCGATCGGCAGCGAGGTGACGATGCCGGTGACGGACACCACCAGCGTCACCAGCAGGCCGCCCCACAGGCTCGTCTCCACGACCGGCAGCCCGCCATGATCGAGCTCCATCAGCTTGATCACGATGGCGATGGCGACGAAGGTGGCAATGCTCGATGCGAGTGCACGCCAGCCGGCGCGCACACCACCGCCGAGAAGGAAGGCGATCAGGGAGACGATCACCGCGGTGATGGCGAAATCGACCCAGACCGACTGGCCCGTTCCCTGGAGCTGATTGCGCAGCCAGGTCAGCGGAAAGATCAGCCAGTAGATCGCCGTGCCGACAAGCACGACGAGGTTGCCAACGACCCACAGCAATGGGGCGATGGCCGACGTCTTGCTGAGATTGAGCAGGGCCTGCCCTGCCCCGATGATGCTGTCGTCGAACAATTGCAGGAGGCCGGCCGTCCAACTCAGGCCAAAGCCGGTGATGCCGCCGCCGCGCAGCAGGAAGAATGCGACCACCGGAAAGGCGAAGAAGAACAGGCCGGCGTTCAGCCCTTTCGACGGCAGGCGCGGAACGAGCAGCGGCACCAGCAGGACCGCCGCCAGGATGAGCGTGAGGTTGACCCGCCAGCGCTCGGCCTCGGGATAGAAGCCGTAGATCAGTTGCGGCAGCTTGGCCTGGATGTAGGGCCAGCAGGCGCCGACCGCAAATCCGGCATTCTCGGCCAGGCAGGCCGTGCGATCCTTGCCGGCCCAGACCGCATCGACCATCAGGAACCTGACCGAGGGAATGATGGTGAACCAGAGCAGCAGGGCGCCCACGATCGTGAGCAGAATGTTGGTAGGCGAGTTGAACAGGCGCGTGCGCATCAGGCCGACGAAGCCCGTGGTCTTCACCGGCGCGGGACGCTCGGTGAGCAGGTCCTGGCGAACGAAGCTGGAAGAGGTGATGTCGGTCATGCGCCCAGACTCCGGCTGACGCGCCAACCGTAGACGCTCATGACGGCGCTGGTGACGAGCGAGATCAAGAGATAGACGCCCATCGTCATGGCGATGATCTCGATCGCCTGTCCAGTCTGGCTCAGCGAGGTGCCGGCGAACACCGACACCAGGTCGGGATAGCCGATGGCGACCGCCAGCGAGGAGTTCTTGGTGAGGTTGAGATACTGGTTGGTCAGCGGCGGCACGATGACGCGCATCGCCTGCGGCACGACGATCAGCCGGAGCGTGGTGCCGCGGCTCAAGCCCAGCGAGGACCCCGCCTCCATCTGTCCCTTGTGCACGGACAGGATTCCGGCGCGCACGATCTCGGCGATGAAGGCGGCGGTATATGTCGACAAGGCGACCGTCAGCGCCACGAACTCCGGGATGATCCGCGACCCGCCGGCAAAATTGAAGCCCTTGAGCTGCGGCAGCTCGAAGGTGAAGGGCAGACCGAACACCAGCATCGTGACCAGCGGCAGCCCGAACAGCAGGCCCAGCACATAGGGCCAGATGCGGATCACCTGCCCGCGCTGGAACAGCGCGCGCCGCGCATGGAAGCGCAACGCCAGCGATGCGACGATGCCGAGGACCAGCATCGCCAGGAACGGCTCGAACCCGCTCTCGCCGATCGGACGGGGAATGACGAGGCCCCGATTGCTGACGAAGGCGATGCCGAGCAGCGAAATGCTCTGCCGGGGATTTGGCAGCGCCGCGAGCACCGCCAGGTACCAGAACAGGATCTGGAACAGCAGCGGCAGGTTGCGGATGATCTCGACGTAGAGCTCGCCGATGCGCGACAGCAGCCAGTTGGGCGACAGCCGGCACAGCGCGACGATAAATCCGATCACGGTGGCGAAAAAGATGCCGACCACCGAGACCACGAGCGTGTTCAGAAGCCCGACGATGAACACGCGCAGGAACGTGTCCGAGCCGGTGTAGGAGATCAGGGTCTGGTTGACGTCGAAGCCGGCATTGTTCCTGAGGAAGCCGAAGCCGGCGGCAATGTGCTGGTTTTCGAGGTTGGCGCGGGCGTTGGAGACGATCTCATAACCGATCCAGCCCAGGATCGCCGCGAAGGCAAACTGGACGGCGACGCCGTTCCAGCCTGCCTTGCCGCCCAGAATGCGCCTGATCTTCAGCGCGATCTGGGCCGGCGGTTTTCGAGCCTCGGTGCTCATCGCCGCGTGCCGCTCAAGCGGGATCAGCGGATCGGCGGCGCGTACTGGAGACCGCCCTTGTTCCAGAGATTGTTGAGGCCGCGATTGATGGCGAGCGGCGAGCCCGCGCCGACGTTGCGATCAAACACCTCGCCGTAATTGCCGGTGGCCTTCACGATCCGCACCACCCAGTCTTTCGTCAGGCCGAGCTGTTCGCCGAAATTGCCGTCGCTGCCGAGCACGCGCTTCAGCTCAGGGCTTTCCAGTTTCGCCTTCTCGTCGACGTTCTTCGAGGTCACCCCGAGCTCCTCGGTGGTGACGAGGGCAAACAGCGTCCATTTCACGATGTCGAACCACTGGTCGTCGCCGTGGCGCACCATCGGGCCGAGCGGCTCCTTCGAGATGATTTCGGGCAGCACCATGTGGTCATTGGGATTGGCGAGCTTGAGGCGGTTGGCATAGAGGCCCGACTGGTCGGTGGTGAACACGTCGCAGCGGCCGGCCTCATAGGCCTTGACCGTCTCGTCGTTGGTGCCGAACGCGATCACCTCGTACTTCATGTTGTTGGCCTTGAAGTAGTCGGCCAGATTCTGCTCGGTGGTGGTGCCGGTCTGCACGCAGACCGAGGCGCTGTTGAGCTCGAGGGCGGAATTCACCTTGAGCGACTTCTTCACCATGAAGCCCTGCCCGTCATAATAGGTCACGCCGGTGAAGTTGGCGCCCAGCGAGGTGTCGCGCGAAATGGTCCAGGTGGTGTTGCGCGAGAGCACGTCGATTTCGCCGGATTGCAGCGCCGTGAAACGGTCCTTGGCCGAGGTCGGCACGAACTTGACCTTGGTCGGGTCATTGAAGATGGCCGCCGCGATCGCACGGCAGACGTCGACGTCGAGCCCGGTCCAGTTGCCCTTGTCATCGGGCGCGGAGAAGCCCGGCAGGCCCTGGCTGACGCCGCAGGACAGCGTGCCCCGGTCCTTGACGGTCTTGAGCGTTTGCGCATCGGCGGCTTGGGCAGTCAGGCCGGCGGCGAGAGCAAGAGTGAGAGCCAGGGTTACGCGTTTCATGGGGGGAAGGCCTTTCAAGGGTCGTCTCAAGGTCAGGAATGTTGTCTCAGGATCGTCTCTGCCAGGGTGAGCCTTGCAAGAGTCATGCTGGAAAACCTTGCCGAACACTCGCCGATCTCGGGAGGCCATACCTTAATCCCCGCCGCAGGCGCCCGCCATTATGGCTGTAGCGCAAGGTCCGGTCAGACGATGGATCGAAGGTCGCGGCAGGCCCCTCAACATGCGGCGACTGAATAGCACCTACGCATCACAGAACGACTGGCGAGCCGGGTCAAGGGGTTGACGGGACTCTTCTGTGTTCTGTTATTAACGACAGCGGCCTTTCGGCCGGCCAGCGGGGCGCATCGCGCCCGGCGGAAACGCAGTTTTGAAAGCAGGCGCATGGATTCCTCGCACCCCTCCCAGCAGCAGGCCGAGACCCGGCTGGTCACCTCCGGCCGCGACACCAAGGCGCAGAAGGGGTTTGTCAATCCGCCGGTGTTCCACGGCTCGACCGTGCTCTATCCGACCGCCGAGGACCTGCATGCCCATCGCGGCGAGTTCACCTATGGCCGCCACGGCACCCCGACGACCAGGGCGTTCCAGGACACGCTGATGGCGCTGGAGGGGCCGCAATGCGCCGGCGTCGGCATCGTGCCATCCGGGCTGTCGGCGATCTCCACCACCCTGCTCTCGGTGCTGAAGACCGGCGACCACATTCTGGTCTGCGACAATGTCTATCGGCCTTCGCGCAATTTCTGCAACGGCATGCTCGCCCGCTACGGCGTCGAGACCACCTATTTCGATCCGCTGATCGGCGCCGGCATCGACAAGCTGTTCAAGCCCAACACGCGTGCGGTGCTGGTGGAGGCGCCGGGCTCGCAATCGTTCGAGATGCCCGACATCCGCGCCATCGCCGAGGTCGCGCATGCGCGCGATGCGCTCGTCATCGACGACAACACCTGGGCCACCCCGCTCTATCATCGCTCGCTCGAGCAGGGCGTCGACATCAGCATGCAGGCGGCGACCAAATATATCGGCGGCCATTCCGACATCATGTTCGGCACCATCTCGGCCAACGCAAAAGCCTGGCCGCAGATCGCCGAGGGCATCCGCCTGCTCGGCGTCTGCGCCGGCCCCGACGACGTCTTCCTGGCGCTGCGCGGCCTGCGCACGCTATCGGTGCGATTGGCGCAGCATCATCGTTCCGGCCTCGACATGGCGCGCTGGCTCGCAAGCCGTCCCGAGGTCGCGCGCGTGCTGCATCCCGGGCTCGAGACCGATCCGGGCCATGCGATCTGGAAGCGCGACTTCACCGGCGCCTCGGGCCTGTTCAGCATCGTGCTGAAGCCGGCCCCGCAGAAGGCCGTCGACACCATGCTCAACACGCTCAAGCTGTTCGGCATGGGCTTCTCCTGGGGCGGCTTCGAAAGTCTTGCGATTCCCTTCGACTGCGACGGCTATCGCACCGCGACCAAGTGGGCGCCGGGCGGCCCTACCCTGCGTCTGCATATCGGGCTCGAAAGCACCGACGACCTCAAAGCGGATCTCGATCGCGGCTTCGCTGCCCTCAAGGCAGCAATGTGAGCCTGCTCAAAAGGCATCGCGCCTGCGGACGCGCCAACGCGCGCCGCGGGAACGCGCAGCCGCCGCAAACGTTAACGCCGACGCGCCAACAAATGGTTTGATCCCCAGACATTTGGCGCTAGCTTCACCAATCGACTCCAATCCGGACACGGAGCATGGGAACGTTGGTTCTGCTCGATCTGATGGGCGGCGTGGCGCTGTTGCTGTGGGGACTGCACATGGTCCACAGCGGGATCCTGCGCGCCTTCGGCCCGGACCTCCGCCGCCTGCTCGGCAAGGCGCTCGGCAACCGCGTCAGCGCGTTCGCCGCCGGCCTCGGGCTCACCGCGCTGCTCCAGAGCAGCACCGCGACAGCCCTGATCACCAGTTCGTTCACCGCCGAGGGCCTCGTCAGCCTCGCCGCAGCGCTTGCCATCATGCTGGGGGCCAACGTCGGCACGACGCTGATCGTGCAGGTGCTGTCGTTCAACATTGCTGCCGTCGCGCCCGTGCTGTTCGTGCTCGGCCTCGTCGCCTTCCGCTCCGGACCGCGCTCGCGGATCAAGGACGTCGGCCGCGTCTGCATCGGCCTCGGATTGATGCTGCTGTCGCTGCACATCCTGCTCGACACGCTGGCGCCGGCCGAGAATGCACCCGGCGTGCGCGTCGTGATGTCGGCGATCACCGGTGATCCCATCCTGTGCATCGTCATCGCGGCGCTCGTCACCTGGGCGGTGCATTCGAGCGTCGCCAGCGTGCTGCTGATCATGTCGCTGGCCTATTCGCAGTTCATCACGCCCTACGCGGCCCTGGCTCTGGTGCTCGGCGCCAATCTCGGCAGCGCCATCAACCCCGTGTTCGAAGGGGCCAGGCGCGACGATCCCGCGAGCTACCGCCTGCCGGTCGGCAATCTCGTCAATCGCGTGATCGGGATTGCACTGGTGCTGCCATTCCTGAGCGTGATCGCGGAGCACATGCACGCCTGGCAGCCAGATCTCGCCAGGATGACGGCCGCCTTCCACATCGCCTTCAATGTCGGCACCGCCATCATCTTCATCGGCCTGCTCGACACCATGTCGCGCCTGCTGACCCGCCTCCTGCCCGACCGCATCCAGGACACCGATCCGGCCCGCCCGCGCTATCTGGACGAGACCGCGCTGGAGACGCCGTCGCTGGCGCTCGCCGACGCCGCCCGCGAAACGCTGCGGATGGGCGACTTCGTCGAGGTGATGCTGCGCAAGGTCATGGCCGCGATGATGACGGGCGACCGCGCCCTGGTCGACCAGGTCTCGAAGATGGACAATGTCGTCGACGGCCTGGATGAAGCCATCAAGCTGTACGTGACGAAACTGATGCGGGGCAGCCTCGACGAGAGCGAGGGGCGGCGCGCGATGGAGATCATCTCCTTCGCCATCAACCTCGAACACATCGGCGACATCATCGACAAGAGCCTGAGCGAGCTTGCGACCAAGAAGATCAAGCGCCGCTTCCAGTTCTCGGCCGAGGGCTCCGAGGAGCTCGCCGCCTTCCACAAGCGCACGATGGAATCGCTGCGGATCGCCTTCGGCGTGTTCATGTCGGGCGATGCGAATGAAGCGCGCAAGCTGCTGGTGGAGAAGACCACGCTGAAGAACACCGAGCTTGCCGCCGTCGAGCGCCATCTCGACCGCCTGCGCGAGGGCCGCCCCGAGACCATCGAGACCACCTCGCTGCACCTCGACGTGCTGCGCGATCTGCGCCGCATCCATTCGCACATCTGCTCGGTCGCCTATCCCGTGCTGGATGCCGCGGGCGAGCCGTATCGCAGGACCGAGACCGAGACGGCCGCCCTGCCCGCCTCAGGCGCGGCCTCGGCGTTGCCGCGCTAGCCCGGCGCGAACAAGAACCGCGCCGCCTGCCAGCAGCAGGCCCGCGCCGCAAAGCAGGACCGGCCCAATCCACAGCGTCAGGAACGACAGCAGCCGCGCGTCCTCGGGCCGCCGGGGATCGTAGGCAATCTTGACCGGCTCGCGGTCTGAATAAGGCTGGGCGGTCGAGCCCGACGAGGACGTGAGCGTCACCGAGCGCCCGTCGATCGTCGTGAATTGAAACGACGGATAGAGAAACGTTCCGCCATGATTCCCGCCGGTCCGCGCGACGGCACCCATGAACCGCGCTTCGGTCTGCTCGGCCCGCACAAGGAACGCGACGGTGCTGCCGAGCTCGAACAGGCCGAGCCCGAGTAACAGCAGGCCGACCAGAAAGACTGACGTGAACAGGACGGCCTGTAACTTGTTCATGCCGATGAGGCACGCAAGAGCGAGCTATTCGCTCGAGACCTGCTTGCCGTTGATGATGATGAAATAGACGTTGCGGAGGTAGACGACGAGGCCAAGCGCCTGGCCCGCGATGAACACGGGATCCTTGCGATAGAGCGCGTAGACCAGGAGCAGCGCACCGCCGCCGACCGAGAAGAACCAGAACGCGACCGGCATGACGCTCTTGCGCGCACGTTCGGACGCGATCCACTGCACCACGAAGCGCATGGTGAAGAACGCCTGCGCCACGAAGCCCAGGATCACCCAGGCGTCGAATTTCACGACGAAGACGTCGTGCAGATAGTTGAGAAGGCTAGTCATGAGGTGTCACCTCGGTCACGTCGGGCGTCGGCTTCTTGCGTCGGATCAGCCACCACACGCCGGCCAGATCCATGATGCCGATCCATAGCCGGTCGAAGAAACCGTAATTTGACACGCCGGAGCGGCGCGGCCGGTCGATCACGTCGACATAGGCGATCTCGTAGCCTTCACGCCGCACCAGTGCCGGCAGGAAACGGTGCAGCCCGTCGAAATAGGGCATCGCGAGGAAGACCTCGCGCCGGAATGCTTTCAGGCCGCAGCCGGTGTCGCGCGTGCCGTCCTTCAGGATGCTGTTTCGGACCTTGTTCGCCACGCGCGACTGGAATTTCTTGAAGCCCGTGTCCTTGCGTCCGACGCGCTGGCCCGCGGCGAGCCCGACATGGGCGCCCTTCTCGACCGCCGCGATCAGGTCCGGCAGGAATGCCGGATTGTTCTGGCCGTCGCCGTCGAGCGTGGCCACGATCGCGCCGCGCGCGGCACGCACGCCGCTGCGCACGGCAGCGGACTGGCCACCGGATTTTGCATGTCGGAGCTGACGCAGATTGCCCCGCTGCGCCATGATGGCCTTGAGCCGCTCGCCGGTCGTATCGGTCGAACCGTCATTGACGTAGATGATCTCGTAATCCCAGCGGCTGTCGAGCGCCGCGGTGATCTCCTCGATCAGGGGCGCGATGTTGTCGGCTTCGTTGCGCACGGGAACGACGATGGAAACCGAAGGCTGGGACGTCGACAAATGAGGCTCGTGGTTGGAATTGGCCTGCGCCTCGGGGAACCGGCGGCCCCGGCAGGCAGCCGCTTTTATGGGGCGGAGGCCCCGCGGGCAACCCTTTTGAGGCGGCCGCCGACCGGTCCTGGAATGGCCAAGATGCTGCCGTCGGCGCGGATGGCGAAGCCGAGCCTACGGGCCGCGAACCAGTAGCGGACCGCCATGGCGCCGACCATGCCGACCAGGGCGCCGGCCACGACGTCGCTCGGATGATGCGCGAGCAGCACCAGGCGCGTCAGCAGGATCACGATTGCGTAAGTGAACATGAAGACGCGCAGCCGCGGCCAGAGTGCGGACACCGCGAAAGCGAGCGCGAACGCCGTCACCGCATGGCCGGATGGCAGGCTGGCATAGGCCCCGCTGCCCTCGAACGGGATGAAGTTGAACGGGTCGGCCTTGCCGCCGACGAACGGACGTCCGCGGCCAATGAGATATTTCAGGATCTCGGCGATCAACACCGAGAATGCAACGGATAGAAACAGGAACTGGAGCCGCGTACCGAGGCCGAGCAGCAGCGCGCGGCGGGTGCCGTAAAGGCCGGCCGCAACGAGCGCCACGACCACGAGGGCGACGGCCAGCGCCGAGAGCACATACTCGTCCTTGCCGAAATCGGTCAGGATGCGGATCGGCCACAGGCCGGGCGTGCCGCGCGCCGGCATCAACTGGATCTCAGTCAGGTCGAACGCCAGCATCAGCGCGATGACCAGGGCCGCGCCCGCGGCGCTGAGCCATAGCGAATGGCGCGCCAGCTTTCGCGCGGCCGCGGCGCGGCGCGAATGCGAGGGCGAACGCACGAGCTGCGCCAGCGCACGCCCCGTCACGGTCAGAAACTGCGCGGGATAGCTCGGCCGCGGCGCGATGTTGGTCGAGGCCGGCATCCTATTCGGTGCCTTCCGAGCGGAAGATCGAGATCGAGATCGCGCGCCCTTGCGAGAAATTGTAGCCGTCGATGCGGGCGCCGACCTTGTAACGCAGCCCGATCGCCTCGGCGCGCTGCACGAAGCTGCGCTCCGAGCGCTGCTCGATCAGCGCGAAGCGGCAGCTGCCCTGCCGCAGGAAGTCAGCCGCGCCCGAGCCGTCGGTGAGCAGCGTCTGGGTGCCCGTCAGGAACACCAGGCTCGGCTCGTGATAGCCGGCGGCGGCCGCCTTCGGCCCGACGCAGGTGACGTTGCGCAGAGCACGCGCGACCTCGATGCTCGGAAACACCGGCGTCAGCGACGGCAACACGATGCCGTAGACCACGACCGCAAGCATCAAGGCTGCGACCAGCGCGTTCAGCACCGAGCGCTCGGCGTGGTTGGTGTCGAACAGCCACCAGGCGAACAGGCCGAAGATCAGCGACGCCGCGATAAACGGCCAGGCCACGAAAGCCGGCTGCCGCGTCAGCATCACCGCGCCGACCACAGCGATGATCGAGGCGGCCGCGGGGATCGCGAACCACCAGGCCGAGCCGCGCATCAGCCAGGAGCGCGACAGCACGCGCCGCTCCAGCGCGCCGACGGTCAGGATCGCGATCGCCGGGTACAGCGGCAGCACGTAATGCGGCAGCTTGGTCAGCACCGCCTCGAACACGATCCAGGACGGGACCAGCCAGGCCAGCAGAAATTGCGCACCGGGCTCACGCCGCGCCCGCCACACCGCAGGCGCCGCCATTGCCGCGAGCGGCGCGCCCGGCCAGAAGGTGATCCAGAACAGCGCGAGGTACAGTCCGGGCGGCGCGCCATGGGATTCCTGCGCGCCGATCTTGCTCAGCATGTCGCCGCCGACGGAATCGGCGAAGAAGGCATCGCCCGCGCGCCAGAAGATCGCGACGAACCAGGGCAGCACCAGCACCAGCATCCACATCAGGCCCCAGAGCGGGCGCAGCTTCCACAGCCAGGAGGCATCGCGGTCCTGGATCGCCAGTGCGACGATGGTCAGGCCGGCGAACATCAGGATCAGCGGCCCCTTGATCAGGATCCCGACGGCGAGCGCGGTCCAGAAGATCGCGGGCCAGCTCCAGGGCGGATGCGTCTCGTCCTCGGCGCGCTGCCACGACAGATAGGCCCGCGCCATCGCGCCCATCGCGGCGGTCACGCAGAACAGCAGCATCGCATCGGTCTTGGCGAGCCGCGCCTCGACGCCGAGCAGCACCGAGGCGCACATCAAGAGCGCCGCGAGCACCGCACCGCGCCGCGTGACGAAGCCGAGCGCAGCCCAATAGGTCATGAGCACGGCGCCGATCGCCCCTAGCAGCGACGGCAGCCGGTAGACCCAGATCCGCAACTCGGCCTTCGGCAGCTTGAGCGCCGCGGCGGTTTCAACCGCCGCGGATTGCAGCCAGTAGATGCCGACCGGCTTCTTGTAGCGGACGTCCTCCTGGAAGCGGATGTCGACATAGTCGCCGCTCTCGACCATCTGCTTGGTGGCCTGCGCAAAGCGCGCCTCGTCGCGGTCGACAGGCGGGATCGTGAAGAAGCCCGGCAGGAACAGCAGCAGCGCGCACAGCACCAGAAAGGCCACCGCGCGGGCGTGGCTAGCCGTGACGACATCGAGCATCGACACCAGCCGGCTACCCGGATTGACGGGCGATTTCGGCTCGCGGGGGGCTCCAAAACGGGGGCTTGGGTAGGTCTCGGCCATTGGTTCCGCTTACGCTGAAACCGTCATTCCGACAACCGCTTAAGGCCGGGTCATTGAATTCGAATGACAACTGTGTCCGCGGCGCCAGTGGCATCGATCACAGTGAGCCGCGCAAAGCCCGGACCGGGCGGATCAATCAGGCGCTGGCGGCGCCCGTCGATCTCGCCGAGCGCCGTGCCATTAACCATGACGGTCATGGGCAGAACGCCGCCGGCGACCTTAACCGGCATGGCTGCGGCCTCGGAGCCACCCGACCGATCGACGTCGATCCGCGAGCCGTTCAGCGGGAACTGGATGTGCAGCGCCTGCTCGCTGCCGGTCCGCACCAGTTCCCCGACCGGGCGGAACCGTTTCAAGGGCAGCGGCAGCTTGGCGTTGCTGGCGACCAGGGTTCCCTTGGGCGGCTTCGGCAGCGGGGCCAGCGTCTTACCGGTCCGGGCGAAGGCGTCGAACAGGATGGGCGCGGCGGCGACACGGCCGATCAGGCCGGGAACCGGCGCTCCATCGGGCCGACCGACCCAGACGCCGATGGTCATGCGGCCATCGAAGCCGACCGACCAGGCGTCGCGATAGCCGTAGGATGTGCCGGTCTTGAAGGCGATCCGGTTGTGGGCGGCGTTTTCCGGCGGTGGCGTGCCCAGCAGCACGTTGCCGACCTGCCAGGCCGCGACCTGATCGAGCAGCCGCAGCGGCTCGCGGTCGTCTCTGGCAGCCACGACCTCGCGCAGCGGCTTGGTGGTTCCAAGGCGGGCAAACCCGGCATAGAGCTGCGCAAGGTCCTGAAGCGTCACGCCGACGCCGCCGAGCCCCATGGCAAGCCCTGGCGCTTCGTCCTTGGGCAGGATGAGATTGCCGCCGGCCTGCCGCAGCCGCGACGCCAGCCGGCTCGCGCCGACGCGGTCGAGCAGCACGATCGCCGGCACATTCAGCGACAATTGCAGCGCCTTCTTCACCGGCACGGTGCCCTGGAACGTCATGTCGAAATTTTCCGGCGCGTAAGAGCCGAAGCGGACAGGCCGGTCGTCGATCAGGCTGTCGGGATGGACGAAGCCGTCCTCGAAGGCGAGGCCGTAGATGAAGGGCTTGAGCGTCGAACCTGGCGAGCGGATGGCGCGCGTCATGTCGACCTGCCCTGCCCGGCTCTCGTCGAAATAATCAGCCGAGCCGACGCGCGCGAGCACGTCGCCGCTCTCGTTGTCGACCACGATGATGCCGACCGAGATGTTCGCACCGAGCGCAACCGCGCGGTCGCGCGCCAGCGGTTCCAGCACCTTCTGAAGATTGGCGTCCAGCGTCAGCTTGATGACGGGCGCATCCTTGACCGTCGCAAGCGCGGTGTCGGACGCATGCGGCGCCAGGACCGGCATCGGCTTGCGCAGCTTCGGCACCGGCACGGCCTTGGCCTGCTTTGCGTCATCGAGGCTGACCACGTGCTCCTCGACCATGCGGTCGAGCACGCGGTCGCGAGCCTTGAGCGCCGCATCGGGATAGCGGTCGAGCCGGCGCGTCTCCGGCGATTGCGGCAGCGCCACCAGCAATGCGGCTTCAGCCAGCGAGAGCCGCTTCGGCTCCTTGCCGAGATAGGCGATCGAGGCGGCGCGGATGCCTTCGAGATTGCCGCCATAAGGCGCCAGCGCGAGATAGAGGTCGAGGATTTCGCTCTTGCCGAGGGTCCGCTCGATCTCGATCGCGCGGACCATCTGCCGCAGCTTCGCATAGAGCGAGCGCTGCCGCCGCGGCTCGATCAGCCGTGCCAGCTGCATGGTGATGGTCGAGCCCCCGGACACGATGTGGCCGCGCGTCGAGAACTGCAGCGCGGCGCGCCCCAGCGCCAGCGGATCGATGCCGTCATGGGCGTAGAAGCGCTGGTCCTCATAGGCGAGCAGCAGCTTGAGATAGATCGGATCGACATTCGTCCTGGCGTCGACCGGAAGCCGCCAGCGGCCGTCAGCCATGGCGTAGGCCCGCAGCAGCTTGCCGTTGCGATCTACGATCGTGGTGGAGACCTGCCGCGCTTCGTCGAGCGGGAGCGGGCCGAGCGAGTAGACCCACGCGACGAAGGCGGTGATGGCGAGGATGAGTGTGAAGGCGAGGACGGAAAGGATGCGCATGGTGGTGCGCCCTCCTTCTCCGTCACTCCGGGGCGGCTCGAAGAGCCGAACCCGGAATCTCGAGATTCCGGGTCTGGTCCTTCGGACCATCCCGGAATGACGAGACACTTGGTTGGCTTCGCTCATCTGCGCTCCACTCACTTCGCCGCCCGTACCTCGACGTTCCCCGTGCCCGTCCGGCCGTAGCGCGAGGGGTTGTACATGTCCTCGACATAAGCCTGCGGCAATACGTATTTACCCGGCGAAACGGCGCGGACAACATAGGCGACGGTGAAGACCGACTTGGAGTCCGAGGCCCGGTCAACGGCCGCCGTGAAGCGGTCGTCGCGGAACTCGGTATCCTCGGGCTCCTCGCCGTCCTCGATCCAGTCCAGCGTACCGCTGTCGCCGGACGAGACCAGCTTCGGATTGTCGATCTCAAGGCCCGCCGGCAGATAGTCGGACACCATGATGTGGCCGTACTCAGGCTTGGCCTCGGTGATCTTCAGCACCACCGCGAAGCGCTGGTTCTGCTTGACCTTGCTGATGTCGGCGGACTTGCCATCGAGCGTGAAGTAATTGCGCTCGATCTTGAAGCCGTTGGACGCCGCCGGCTCCGGCGTGACGGGCGAGCCCGACACCGAGACCACCGCCTGCACCGGAGCATCGCCGGTGTTGGTGATCTTCAGCGGCTTGCCGCTCAGCGTGTCCGCCTTGTAGCTGCGATAGAGCGCGGTCTTGACCGGCTGGCCGTCGACCTCGATCGACAGGTTCTCCTTGGCGAGCGCCCGCGCCGCCAGCACCAGCCACGCGTTCTCCTGCGTGGAGGTGTAGGGCGTCAGCCCGCGCGCGGTCTCGACCCGCGACACCGCCTGCGTCAGCGTCGCCCTCGGCGCGTTGCCTTCGCTGGCAAGCGAGACAAGCGCCGCCGCATCGCGAAGCTGCGAGCCGTAATCGGTGCGGCCGAACTCCAGCACCGGCTTGGGCGCGAGGCTGTCGAGCGCAGCGCCATAGACCCGCTCCGCGCGGTTACGGTCGCCGACCAGCGCGAGCGCCGCGGCGAGCTGCGACTTCGCAATCGGCGTCGCGAGGTTGCTCAGCTTGGTATCGGCGAGATAGCGGAGGTCGCCGATTGGAGCCGCGCCGTTCCGTGCAAGCACGTAGAGGCCGTAGGCGAGATCGCGGCCGCCGTCCTTCTCCGGCTCATTGCCGTTGACGACGGAGTTGCGGACGCGGTCGAGCGCGTTCTTGAACAGCACGTCCGGCACCGCAAAGCCCTTCTCGCGGGCCCGGGTCAGGAAGTCCGTGACGTACGCATCCAGCCAGGCGTCGTCGCCGCCGGCCGACCACAGTCCGAACGAGCCGTTCGAGCCCTGTCGCGCCAGGAGCCGCTCGATCGCGTCGCGGATGCGCTGGTCGACCTCGGTGTCCATGGCGAGGTGGGCGCCGGCCGCAAGCTCGTTGACATAGAGCAGCGGCATGGCGCGGCTCGTGATCTGCTCCGAGCAGCCATAGGGATAGCGGTCGAGCGCTTTCAGGATCGTCGCCGCATCGAGCGCCGTGGACAGGCTCGCCGAGACCGAGACGCTGCCGGTGCCCGGCACGAGGTCGGAGAACATGTCCGAGGTCAGCGTCAGGCTCTCGCCCTTCGCCAGCGTCCGGATCGAACGCCGCGCCAGCACCTGCGTCGCCGCCTTGACGTCGAACGCATAGTGGCGTGCGAGTGGAAGCCCGTTCGGCCCCTTGATGTCGACGTCGAGCGTCGCCTGTCCCGCCGCGGTCGCATCGAGCGCAAGCGAGAACGCGTTGCGCTGCTTGGCGGCGAGCTTGACCGTGGTCGCGGGATTGCCGGTCATCTTCACCGGGCCGCTGGTCTTCACGTTGATGACGTAGTCGCCGGCCTGGCCCTCGACATTGTCGATTTCGAGGTTGACCGTGCCGTGGTCGCCATTGAGCAGAAAGCGCGGCAAGGTCGTGGTCAGCACGACGGGATCGCGGATCACGACGTCGGTGTTGGCGCGGCCGAGCTTGGTCGCGGTCCACGCCACCGCCATGACACGTGCGGTGCCGGCGAACTCCGGAATGTCGAAGCTCACCTCGGCGGTGCCGTCAGCGCCAACCGTGACGATGCCGGAATAGAGCGCGAGCGGCTTTTGCGCGGGCGGCGAGCCCTGGAGCTCGGCCGCGCCGGCATCGCCGCCGGACTTGATCTGGCCGCGCGTGCCCGACATGCCGTCGATGAGTTGCCCGTAGAGATCGCGGATCTCCGCGGAAAGGCGGCGCTGGCCGAGATAGTAATCGTCGGGCGCCGGCGGCTTGTAATTGGTGAGGTTGAGGATGCCGACATCGACCGCGGCGATGACGATCTTGGCGTCCTCGCCCGGATTGAGCCCGTCGAGCCTGACCGGGATCTTCAGCATCGCGTTCGGCCGGATCAGCGCCGGCGGCGTCAGCTTCACACTCAGCGTGCGGGTCTGCTTGTCGATGCCGAACCATTTCAGGCCGATGGCGCGGCCCGGCATGCGCTGGGCGGCGGCATCGAGCGGACGGCGCAGCGTCGCCACCACATAGGCGCCGGTGCCCCAGTCCTTGCCGACCGGGAGCTTCACCTGCGCGGTGCCTTCCTTGACGTCGATCGTCTGCGTCGTCAGCAGGCGGTCGCCGAGCACGTTGACGGTGAGCTTGCCGGCGCTGCGCACGTTGACGGACACCGTCATGGTGTCGCCGGAGGCATATTGCGGCTTGTCGATCGAGGTCTCCAGCAGGTCCGGCGTATCGGCGCTGCCGTCGGAATACCAGCCGACGTCGAACTGCACCGAGGTCACCGGCCCGTCAGCGTCGCTCGACTTGACGTCGAGCCGGTAGCGGCCGGGCCGCGGGCTCAGCGAGACCCGCGACGGCTTATCGGAGGCGATGGTGAGGTCGCCGTCCGCGACGCGCGAGGTCGACTTGACCGGCTCATACTCCCAGTAATTGTTCTGGCGATACCACTGGTAGCGCGACTCCATCTTCAGGAGCTCGTAGCGCAGGCCGTCACGCGGCAACGTCTTGCCCTCGGGCGAGACGAACACGACGTCGAACTCGGCCTTGTCGCCTTCGGCCACGTTCTTGTCGCCGAACAGCGGCTTGACGCCGATCAGGGCGCTCGCGGGCGCGACCGGCAGCACCAGCTTGCGCTCGACGGCGCGGCCGCCGGTCTCAACCATGCGGACGAAGATCTGCGCCTCCTGCGGGCGGGTCGAGGCCGGCTGCTTGTCCAGCGTCACCGGGAAGGTGGCAACGCCGTTGGCGTCGGCCTCGGGCAGGTTCTCAAGCGGCGTGCGCTCGTTCGAGGTGGTCTCCTCGTCGGCGACGCCGAACTGGTAGCCGGCAAAACCCGGACGTTCCGAAGCGGGCGCGATCAGCATGTCGCCTTCGAGCTGGAGACCCGAGGCGGGTGCGCCGTAGAGGAAATGACCGTCGGCCTTAAGCTCCACTGGAGCGTTAGCTTTGATCAGCTTGTCCTTGGCAGACAATTCGAATTCGATCCGGTCGGGGACATAGTCCTCGACCATGAAGGTGGTTTCGCCGACCGACGAGCCCTTCGGATCGGTGAAGGCGCGCACTCGCCAGGTCCCGGTCGGCACAGCCGAGTTGAGCGGCACGGACAGCGTGCGGCCGCCGGCGCCCTGGTCGGACAGTACGGCGCGGCGGTATTCGACGCCGTCAGGGCGCTCGACCACCAGGGTCATCGGCCCGCCGGTGACGGCATTGCCCTGCCCGTCGCGCAAGAGCGCGGTGAGATAGACGGTCTCGCTGGAGCGGTAGACGCCGCGCTCGGCATAGACGAAGGCATCGGCGCCAACAGGCACCGCGCGGCCCGCCACGCCACGGTCACTGAGGTCGAAGGCCGAGGTCTTCAGGCTCAAGAAGGCATAGTCGGCCTTCTCGCCCGTCACCGTCAGCATCGCCGGCGACAGGCCGCCCTCGCCGCGCGCAAGGCCGGCCTCGAACAGCACATGACCGGAATCGTCGGTCTTGCGGGTGGCCAGGATCTCGTTGTTGCGCGCGACCAGTCGCACCTCGGCTTTGCCGACCGGCTCGGTCGAGGCCAGCGAGTTGATGAACACGTGGATGCCGTCGTTGCCGGAATAGGCCGACACGCCGAGATCGGAGACGATGAACCATTGCGTGGCGAGCTGGTACTCGTCGTCCGAGCCCGGGCCCTTGGCCGCGGCGGTCATCACATAGACGCCCGGCTGGAGCTCGCCCAGTGCCTGGTCAACGGGGAATGCCGTGGTGACGTCCTGGTTCAGCGTCATCGCGGTCGCGAGCTCGCCGGTCCAGACTTTCACGCCGCGCTCGTCGCCGAGATCGCTGAGCTGATACTTGGACAGCGTCTTCTGGAAGTCGCTGTCGACCACCGTGTTGATCAGGTTGCGGTCGCCGATCCGGAAGACGTTGATGTTGACCGCGGGCGTGTTGACGCTGACCACGGGAATGCCGCGCTGGCCGGTCCTGGGCAGCACATAGGCGCGGCTGGTGAAGCGCACGAAGGGCTTGCGGTCGCGCACATAGACGTTGAACTCGGCCGATTTCGGCAGCCCCTCCTTCACCGTGGACGGCAGGCCGGCGCGCAGATTGATGTTGTAGCGCTCGCCGTGCTTCAGGCCGTCGACGCAGAGCTGCTTGCCTTCGGCCGACAGCGCCGGCTTGTCCTGGCCCGCAAGCGCGAGGAACGGCGCAAAGTCGGTGCGCTTGGCGAGTTCCTCCGAGAACTGGAAGCAGGCGCGCGGACTGGCCGAATCCGAATCGACGGTATAGTCGAGCAGGCGGAAGCCGTGCTCGTCGCGCATCTTCTCGTATTGGCCGCGGACGTCGGCGACCTCGCGCATGTCGAGCGACAGCCGCAGCGCGTCCAGCGCCGGCCGCCACAGCTTGCGTTCGGCCAGCGACTTGCCGAGCACGGCGAGCGCGTCGGCCTCCTCGCCCGGATTGCCGGCGCGCTGATAGGCGATGTAGGCCGCGGTCGAGGCGCGCTCCAAAAGGAACGTCTGCTCGCTCGAGTTCTTCGGCCAGATCTGGAAGATCACCTTGGCAAGCCGCAGCCAGTTGCCGGCATCGTCAGGCGTCGTGGCCGCAATCTGGCCGAGCACCGACAGGCCGGCACGGTAATCATTGCGCCGGAAGGCGGCGTCAGCATCCGTGCGCAGCGTCGCGTTGGTCTTGGCGACCGGTCCCGCCTCGCTCTTGATCTGGGCCTCGAGCTTGATCGCGGAATCGGCGAGATCGTCGCGTTTGAAAGCCTTGTCGGCGGCTTGCGCAGCCGAAAGGCCGAGCGCCAGCGCGGCGCAGATTGTGACGGCGCGAACAAGACCGATCATGGATGGACTCCCGGAAATCGCGGACGAACGCCGCTTGTCGCATGAAATGCGTGGAAAGGTGACGGACTCAAGGCGATGGAACCAGAGGTGCAAAACGTCGCATTCGCCATGACAAGGCAGGCCCAGAGGAGACCGATCAAGATATCGCCGCGCACGCCGTCCTAATGGCGCAGCAATATCTAGCCGGTCGACCGGCGGCCGTGTCCCGGAAGCTGTTCAGCGTTCCCGGCGATGTGATCCATCGTCCGGTCCGCCGCCGCTCAACCCGGCACCCTGACACCCCACCGTTCCGTTTTGTCGCGCCATTGAGGAAAACGGTTCGGTTCAGGCTTGGCGGACGTGCGGATTTTTCATATTTGGCGTGATAGAAGACCGGCAGACGGTAGCCGAGGCCGGCTCAAGAGCGGCCTCAAGACGGTCCCATAGCTCAACTGGATAGAGTAGCGGATTTCTACTCCGCGGGTTGCAGGTTCGAGTCCTG
Source organism: Bradyrhizobium sp. USDA 3311 (assembly GCF_054062495.1). Classification (NCBI taxonomy): domain Bacteria; kingdom Pseudomonadati; phylum Pseudomonadota; class Alphaproteobacteria; order Hyphomicrobiales; family Nitrobacteraceae; genus Bradyrhizobium; species Bradyrhizobium sp. USDA 3311. Next base: position 6,173,474 of record NZ_JBSSFI010000001.1, read on the forward strand.
CTGGGATCGCCAGTCTTAACTCTCCGAGCGGATTGGCTTCGTTCGGGCTGAGCCGAGCCGACGAGAGCCAGAAATTACCCCGGCCCGCGATCTCCGTGGCGGCGTGATTTGCAGATCCAGCGCACTTCAACAAAGCGTGCGCAGGCCTGTCCAGGCGACGAGAGAATCCTACCTATCCGGCATGCAGGAATGGTGTCGAAGGTTTTGTGATGCCGTCATCTGATTGGACAAGAATGGCTGTCGCGTCCGGAATTGCCGTAGGCGCAATGTCGTTTCTGGCGATCGATGCGGGCGTGGACTTGAACTCCGGCGCGATCGCAAGACACCTCGCGGCGGCACAAGCTTCCATTATGAACGTCGCGGCGAGCCAGCATCAGCTGGCCTTCGCCGTTCGTTCGCTGGCGGGCGGGAGCGACCAGAATCGCCGTTCGGCGGATCGACCATGCATCCAGGATTACGAGCACGGGTCGAAACCGGCAGGAATCGATCGCGGCGTGTAACGTCGCTTGCGGTGGATCGCAGGCTCAAGGATTCGGCCGGCAGTCGTCGGCTTGATCCGACTATTCCGTCGGTTCATCGTCGCGCCGGTCGCGTGCCAGCTGATGCCAGGCAATGGCGAGCTCGATGAGTCTCTGCCGGTCCGGGCCTTCTGATGCCGCGGCGCGCTTCATTGCCGCCTCGGCTTCGTGCTGTGGATCGTACTTGTTACACATGGGCGGATTCTAGCCGTCCGATCTGGACAAGTGCATGGCAATTTCGTCCGTATGATTGCGGATAATCAGCGTTGTCGTGAGCGATTTCAACACGCTTAAATTGTGCATCATATGAAACTGCACCCGCGGTTTTAACGCGCCCCACGGCGACCGTGCGACGCCCATACCGCACGAACCCGTGAGACTCGGCGTCATTCGGACGGATGTGAATTGCGTCACAGCCTGCGCCCGGCGTCTCGGCTAGAACATCTCAGCGCTCCCAAAGACGGGAGAAGGCACGGGTGGTCTTGCGGTCATGACACGAGAAGCAGCAGCTGAGGCTCACGTCCCCACACCGCGAAAAAGGTCCGACGCGTTCGGCGTCACCTTTCTTGCGACCATCGGCATCGTGATGCTGGCCTGGATCGCGGGCCTGGTCTGGGGCCTCATGGCGTTCATGACCTGGCTGGTGTCGTAGGCGCGCGGCAATCAGTCGTTCCGCCGCGGCGCCAAGCCAAGACGACAAACCCGGACAAAAAAGAAGCGGGCTTTCGCCCGCCTCTTCATTTCAGAGCTGCCTGGACCCTCAGTAACACGCGCGAGGATCGGCCTGCACATACTGGCCGCTCGGATAGCGGTAGTAGCAATTGCCCTCGGCCAGGTAGTAGCCGGGACGCGAGGCAGCCGTAGCACCGGCGATCGCGCCGGTGGCGCCGCCGATCACGGCGCCCGCGGCCGCGCCCGACGCGTTGCCCGAGATCAGACCGCCGAGCACGCCGCCGACGATGGCGCCGCCAAGCGCGCTTGCGCCGGGATCAGCCGGCGGCGGCGGAGGCGGCGGTTCGTAGGCAACCGGCGGCGGGGCGTAAGCCACCGGCACGTCGTCGTAATATTCCTCCGAGATATAGCCGGGCGGACCGGCCATCCGCTGCGGATAATAGTACCAGACGCCGCCGACATCCCACCACCAGCCGGAGCGGCCGTTGTGGACCTCGTGGCGCCAGCGCCCGCCATCCCAGGCGACGTGGCCGCGATAGGCGTGTCCGCCCCAGTCGCGCGCCGGTGCGGGCCCCCTGGCGTAGTTACGTCCGGGCGGCGGGCCGCCCGCATTGTGCGGACCGGCCCCGGGGCCCGCATGGGGCTGGCCGCCGGGCTGCGGCGCAGGCCGGGCCGCCTGCTGCGGCGGGGGGCCCTTGCGCATGTTCTGATTGTTCTGGGACGGTAAGCCCGGAGCTGGCGCTGCCGGAAATTGGCCGGCGTCCCTCGGTGGCCTGGCTTCCTGCGCCTGCGCCGAGAGCGCGAGCAAAGACATGGCCGAAACCAAGGGAATGATGATCTTCTTGCTGCTGGACGCACTCATGCGTGCTTGCCCCCCTACACTTTCGATTGCCGTGGTCCCAGCGCGATAGACGATTCGCCGCGCGCTGGGCTGATGCCGGCTGACATGACTGACCTGCCTGATCGGCTAAGTCCCGTTACAAATGATTAAGATCACGGCGATTTTTCGGCCCAAAGAGCTGCAGAGGACAGCATTGGAGGCCTTCTAGCGGGCCGGCTCGATCACGTTGCAATTGCTTCGCCCCGACATCAGGCAGTCCTGCATCTTGCTGGCGGCGGTGAGATCGCGGGCCAGCCACCAGCCGACCCCGAGGATCACTATCGCGATAATCAGGCCGGCGACCGCGCCGCGGCGGTTGTCACCGGATTGAGGTCTTGGCGGGGATTTGGGCCGGTCACCCGGTTCGGGCTTGGGCTGAGACTCGGGAGTGGTCATGACCGGCTGATCACTTGGGCGAGCCAGCTTTAACACCTCTGCGGCGTCGCGTCACATCGCAATCAGTTCCGGTTCAGCCTCGGGTCGCCCGGATCGCATCCTTGCGCGAGGTTTCGACCGCGGGGATCGCCTCACGGACGCGTGGTGCGCAAGTCGTGAGCACGAACGCGGTCTGGCTGCACTCCCAGTCGGCGCCCAGGACGGCACTTTCGATCGGCTGCGGACGGGCGAGCAGGAACGCGGCGCCGGCCAAGGCGGCGACAGCGACGGTGATTGCGAGCGCCTTCAGGCTCAATCGGAAGATCATCATGCCCGTGCTCCGTCTCGTTGGCGCGGACGCTAGGCGCCGCTCCGCGTGCTCCCTTATGAGGGACATCACAATTCGGCAGTTTTTCCGGGCTACGAGGATCGTCGGGAGGCGATTTTCGTCTACCTGGTCGGCTGCGATTTGGGTGGCGTTGCGACGCGCGGCGATGTACACGCATCTGCGTCGCGTGGCGCCTGCTATGCCCAGCCGACGTACCAACACGCAGTGATGTAGGGTCGAAAGCGAGGAAGACAAGGCTCGTCGATGAGTGGATTCAGGGAACCAGGTTTCGCAGACCGGCAAAAGGCGGCGCAGGACGCCCGCAAAAATCTTTTGAACAAATTCAAATCCCAACCGGGACCGGATGATCCGTCGGTTGCGGCGAAGCGTGCCGAGCGTGAGGCGCTCGCGGCCAAGCGCGCCGAGGCAAAGGCTGCGCGCGAGGCGGAAAAGGCCGAGCAGAAGCGCCTTGAGGAAGAAGCCAAGGCCGCGGAAGCTGCGCGACTTGCGCGTGAGGCCGAGGAAGCGGCCGCCCAAGCGGCTGCGCTCGAGGCCGAACAGAAGGCCAAGCGCGACGCCCGTTACGCCGCCCGCAAGGCCAAGCGCAAGTAACGTTCACAAGTCACATTCAGTTGAACTTGCGCTGAGACATCGCTCCGGGGCGGTCCACGGGACCGCTCCGGACTTTCGAGAGCGCGCGTCTGCCTTGCGCAAACGCCTCCCGCGACGATGGAAGATCAGTTCTTCTTCATCATCCCGTCGTCTTTCTTCATCCCGTCCTTCGACATGTGATCCTTCTTCATGCCGTCGTCCTTGGTCATGGCATCCTTCTTCATGCCGTCCTTGGACATGGTGTCCTTCTTCATCATGCCGTCCTCCTTGCCCATCTTGTCGCCCATCTTGTCTTGGGCAAAGGCGGCCGGCGACAGCGCGAGGCCAAGCGAGAGAGCGGCAACCGAGACGCCGAGCGCGATGCGGGTGCGAATGGTCATGATTGGTCTTCCCTTCGAGATGGTGTTTGTCAGCGACGGACGCCGCTATTCAATCTCGACGGATTGCCACGCGGCGTTGTTACGCGGTCGCTGATAAATTTCTGCGCGCCGCCGCCGTCCCTCGTTCCGCCTGGCCTAGGAGGACCAGAAGTGTGCAGCGCAGCACGGCCGGCACTTGCCGCGGCATTCGGTCTCGAACTATCAGATGAGAGAACATCGGGCGAAAGACCGGCTAGGATGGGCCCAGGCACCGGTCTCACAAGGCCTGACCCAAATCACACCAAACAAGAACCGTCCAAGGGAATCACACCATGCTCACGCGCCGCCAACTGCTCGCGACCGCCGTCGCGGCACCCGCCATTCTCCGCTTCGGCACTGGCACCGCGCATGCCGCGACCACGCTGAAGATCTCGCACCAATTCCCGGGCGGCACCATCGACAAGGGCGATTTCCGCGACCGGCTCTGCCGCATGTTCGCCGCCGAAGTCGCCAAGCGCAGCAATGGCGACATTGCCGCTGAGATCTATCCGAACTCCTCGCTGATCAAGACCAACGCGCAGTTCTCCGCGATGCGCAAGGGCGCGCTCGATATCTCGCTCTATCCGATGCCTTACGCCGGCGGCGAATTGCCGGAGACCAATATCGGCCTGATGCCGGGCCTCGTCACCACCTACGACCAGGGCATGCGCTGGAAGAAGGAGCCGGTCGGCAAGGCGCTCTCCGACTTCCTCGCCGACAAGGGCATCATCCTGCTCACCTGGGTGTGGCAGGCCGGCGGCCTCGCCAGCCGCTCCAAGCCTATCGTCGCGCCTGAAGACGCCAAAGGCATGAAGGTGCGCGGCGGCTCGCGCGAGATGGACATGGTGCTCCAGACCGCCGGCGCCTCGGTGCTGTCGGTGCCTTCGAACGAAATCTACGCGGCGATGCAGACCGGCGCCTGCGACGCCGCTCTCACCTCCTCCACCAGCCTGATCTCGTTCCGGCTCGAAGAGGTCGCGAAGTCGCTGACCTCGGGCGCGGGCGCCTCCTACTGGTTCATGCTCGAGCCCTTGATGATGTCGAAGGCGATCTTCGACAAGCTGCCGAAGAACCAGCAGGACGTGCTGCTCGCGGTCGGCGCCGAGCTCGAAGTCTTCGGCCGCAAGGGCGCGCAGGACGACGACGTCGAGGTCGCAAAGGTCTACGAGAAGGCCGGCGCCAAGGTCTCGGTGCTCGATGCCGCGACCGTCGGAAAGTGGCGCGACATCGCCCGCGACACCGCGTGGAAGGATTACGGCGCCAAGACCGCGACCGCCGCGAACCTGCTCAAGCTCGCCACCGACGTCGCGGCATGAGCCACGGTCCGCTTCCGGATCGTGACGACCAGGCCAACGCTGCCGCAAGGACCGGCCTTGCGGCGGCGATCGATCGCGGTCTCGCCATCCTCAACAGCATCATCGTCGTGTTCGCGGCGATCGCGCTGGTCGCGGCCTGCGCCATCCTGAGCTACAGCGTGCTGAGCCGCGCCTTGTTCAAGGCCGCCAATTACTGGCAGGACGAGGCCGCCGTGTTCCTGCTGGTCGGCGCGACCTTCATGACGGCCGCCTATGTGCAGCAGAACCGCGGTCATATCGGCATCGAGGCTTTCGTCGGCCTGCTCTCGCCGCTGGCGAACCGGATCAGGCTCTGGCTGGTCGATGCCGCGACATTCATGTTCTGCGCCTTCTTCACCTGGAAGTCCTGGACGCTGGCCCATGAGGCCTATGTCGACGGCCAAGTCTCGAACTCGATGTGGTCGCCGCCACTCGCCATTCCCTATTCGCTGATGGCGCTCGGCATGAGCCTGCTCTGCGTCCAGATTCTCGTGCAGCTTGCGCTGCCTTTCGCAGGAGCCAGGCGTCCATGAGCGTTTTCGGTATTGGCCTAGCTTACGCGATTGCGACGCTGGTCGTGATGTTCTCGGGCATGCCGATCGCCTTCGCACTTGGCGCGGTCGCGGTCGTGTTCATGGGCATCTACATGCCGTCGGCCTCCCTCGATACGGTGACGCAGAACGTCTACGAGGAAATGGCCTCGATCACGCTGCTGTCGATCCCGCTCTTCATCCTGAAGGGCGCGGCGATCGGCAAGTCGCGTGCCGGCCAGGATCTCTATTTGGCCCTGCATGCCTGGCTGCATCGCGTCCCCGGCGGGCTCGGCGTCGCCAACGTGTTCGCCTGCGCGCTATTCGCGGCGATGGCGGGCTCGAGCCCAGCGACCTGCTCGGCAATCGGCTCGGCCGGCATCCCCGAGATGCGCAAGCGCGGCTATTCCGGCGGCTTTGCCGCGGGCATTATCGCCGCCGGCGGCACGCTCGGCATCCTGCTGCCGCCCTCGATCACCATGATCCTGTTCGCGGTCGCGGCGGAAAAGTCACTCGGGCGTCTCTTCCTCGCCGGCATCGGGCCGGGCCTGCTGCTGGTGTCCCTGTTCGGCACCTATGCCGTGATCCGTTTCCGCCGGGAATATGCCGCCGCTGAGGCCATCTACAGGAAAGGCGGACCGGAAGCCGCAATTCTCGCCCGCGACGAGTACACGCTGGCCGAGCGTTTCAGCGTGCTGCCGCGCGTAATACCCTTCGTGCTGCTGCTCACCGGCGTCATGATTGCGCTCTATGGCGGTTATGCCACGCCGTCGGAGACCGCCGGCCTCGGCGGGCTCCTCGCGCTGGGGCTGATCGCCGCGATCTACAGCGTGTGGCGGCCGAGCGACCTTGCGCCGATCATGAAGTCGACGATCCGGGAATCGACCATGCTGATGATGATCATCGGCATGTCGCTGCTCTATTCCTACGTGATGAGCTATCTGCACATCTCGCAATCGGTCGCCGAATCCGTTGTCGCGATGCATCTGCCGCGCTGGGGCCTGTTGTTCGCGATCCTCGTCATGGTCGTCGTGCTCGGCTTCTTCCTGCCGCCGGTCTCGATCATCCTGATGACCGCGCCGATCATCCTGCCGCCCTTACGCGCCGCGAACTTCGACATCATCTGGTTCGGCGTGGTCATGACCATCGTGATGGAGATGGGGCTGATCCACCCACCTGTGGGATTGAACATCTTCGTCATCCGCAACGTCGCGCCCGATATTCCCCTCAGCGAGGTGATCTGGGGCACCCTGCCCTTCGTGCTGCTGATGATGCTTGCGGTGCTGCTGCTGTGCTTCGTGCCGGGGATATCGACCGCGCTGCCGGATCTCGTGATGGGGCCGGACGGGAGCAGGTAGCGGCAATCGCAACTTCCGTAGGGTGGGCAAAGCGTAGCGTGCCCACCAGAATGTACGACGCCTAGACGGTGGGCACGGCGCTATGCGCCTTTGCCCACCCTACGATTTCTCCTTCCGCCGTGACTTCGGCGCGATCGTGCTGCCGGCCACGACCTGCAACAGATCCTTTCGCACGGCCTCGATGTGCCGCTCCAAAAACCGGCAGGCCTCATCGACCTTCTGCGCGCGGCAGAGCGCGATCAGGTGGGCGTGCTCTTTCTCGGCCGTCCCCATCGCCTTGGTGTTGGAGAGCTGCAGGCGCGTGTAGCGGTCGCTGGTCTGGAGCAGCGACAGCACGATCGCGCGCGTGCGCGGCTGCGGGGCGTGGACGTAGAGCGCCATGTGGAAGTCGGCGTTGAGCTGGCCCCATTCGCTGACGTTGCGCGCCTTGATCGCCTTCTCGAAACTCTTGTGGATGTCGTCGAGCCCCGCGAAATCCTCCGCGGTGAAGCGCGGCGCCGACTGCGCCAGCAAGCGCGGCTCCAGGATGCGGCGGAGGTCGAACACGTCGTTGATCTCGTCCAGTGACAGTTCCGAGACGATGGCGCCCTTCTGCGGAACGATGCGCACCAGCCCTTCGGCCTCGAGCTGGAACAGCGCCTCGCGCACCGGAATGCGGCTGACGCCGTAGGCATCGCCAAGCGCATCCTGGCGCAATTGCGATCCCGCCGGATAGGTGCCGTCGAGGATCGCCTGCCGGAGCTGGTCGACGATCGCAGCCGATAACGTGCGATGCTTCAGAGGCTGTTTCATCTGACCTTCCGTCTTTCTTCGCGACTCGTCCGGCAGAAAGCGGTCCCTCTCTTGCATGTTGAGGGCGCCAGCAAAAGCCAGCCCCCCACAAAAGCAGGTGCCCAGCAAAAGCGCGTCCTGCCGCCGAAATGACCGCAATCTCCGTTTGACACCCAAAATGTATAAATTATACATTTTGCCTTGGCACGAGAATTCTGACGGGGGATTGGGGCCTTTGATGATCGAAGGGACGATGCCGGATACGGGCGCGCTCAGCGCCCGGCGGATTGTGATCAGGGCGTCGAGCGCGCTGCTGGCCTTCGAGCGTCTGGCGCTGATGGGCCTGATGTACCTGCTCACCGCACTGATCCTGGTGAACGTGGTCACCCGCTACTCGCATTTCCCGATCTACTGGATCGATGAATCCGCGGTCTATTGCGTGGTCTGGCTGACCTTCATCGGCGCCTCCGCCATGACGCGGTTGCGGCTGGACTTCGCCGTCACGATGCTGACGGAGCGTCTTTCGCCGCAGCACCAGAAGATCGCCAAAGTGATCTCGACAGGTCTCGTCGTCGTGTTCGGCATCGCCCTGATCGTCACCTGCGTGCTCTGGATGGACCCGATCGGGCTCGCACGCGCCGGCTTCGACGGGCGCAAGCTCGCGGCCGAAACCTTCAACTTCCTCTACACCGAGCACACCCAGACGCTGAACTGGCCGACCTGGGTGCTCTATTTGACGCTGCCGATCTTCGCGGTGTCGATGACCATTCACGGCCTCGCCAATCTACTTGAAGATCTCGAGCTGGTCCCGCGCACGCCGCTGAGGGGCTTCCAGCTCTCCGAGCTCGACGGGGTCAACTGATGATCACGTCTGCCGCCTTCGTCGCGATCATGCTGGTCGGCGTGCCGATCGGGCTCTGCCTGTGCCTCGCCGGCCTCGTCTACATCGCCGCATCCGGCAATCCGGTGCTGTTCCAGTCCTATCCGCTCCAGCTGTTCGGCGGCGTCGACAGCTACGGCCTGATCGCCATTCCGCTCTTCATCCTGATCGGCGAGATCATGAACGGCGGCGGCATCACCCGCCGCATCGTCGACATGGCGATGGCCTTCGTCGGCTCGCTGAAGGGCGGGCTCGCCTACGTCAACATCCTCGCCAACATGTTCATCTCCTCGATCCTGGGATCTGCGACCGCGCAGGTCGCGATCATGGCCCAGATCATGGTGCCGGAGATGGAGAAGAAGGGCTACGATAAGACTTTTGCGGCGGGCCTCACCGCCTATGGCGGCATGCTCGGGCCGATCATCCCGCCCTCGGTGATGTTCGTGGTCTACAGCGTGCTCGCGCAGGTCTCGGTCAGCGACATGCTGATCGCCGGAATCGTGCCGGGCGTCATCCTGACCGTGATGTTCTGCCTCGTCATCGCGCTGATGGGATACATCTACAATTATCCCCGCGCCGACTATCAGACGCCGCGCCAGCGCGTCATGACGATCCTGCGGACGTCGCCCACCCTGCTGATCCCGATCGTCATCGTCGGCACCATCCTCGGCGGCCTCGCCAACGCAACGGAATCCGCAGCCGTCGGCGCCGTCGCCGCGGCGCTGGTGGGAAAATACTGGACCAAAGAGTTCGAGTTCTCCCAGCTGCCGCAGATGATGCTGCGCAGTGCCATCTATTCGGCCATCGTGCTGTTCCTCGTCGCCGCCGCCGCGGTGTTCTCCTGGGTCCTGATCTTCGGCAAGGTGCCGCAGGAGACCGCCGGCTGGATCCAGTCGGCCGCCAAGGACCCGATCAGCTTCATGCTGATCTGCAACGTCATCCTGCTGGTGATCGGCACCGTGATCGACGGCATTCCCGGCCTGATCATGACGGTGCCGATCCTGCTGCCGGTCGCAACCGACGTCTATCACATCGACCCCCGGCATTTCGGCGTCGTCGTGGTGATCAACCTGGTGCTCGGCCTGTTGTCGCCGCCGGTCGGGCTCTGCTTCTTCGTCGCGGCCGCCGTCACCGGCGCCAAGCCCGGCAAGATGTTCATGGTGACGCTGCCCTTCTTCGTCATCTCCTGCGTCCTGCTGGTGCTGCTCTCGCTCTTCCCCTCGCTCTCGCTGATCCTCGTCAAATAGGCCCGTCCAAAAGGAGCCCGATCATGCCGCTTTCACGTCGCCGCTTTCTCGCCGCCAGCGCCGCCGCATCGGTGTTCGCGCCGTCGCTGGCGCTCGCCCAGGCCAAGGAATTCCGCCTCGGCCTGATCACGCCGAACGGCCATTCCTGGAACAAGGCCGCACTCAAGTTCGGCGACGAGCTCAAGGCCGCCACCAACGGTCGGCTGACGCTGACCGTGTTCCACTCCGGCCAGCTCGGCAACGAGCCCGCGATGATGCAGCAATTGCAGTCCGGCGCGCTCGACATGGGCTTCATCCAGGCCGCCGAGCTCGGCTCGCGCGTCCCGCACATCGCCGCGATCAATGCGCCCTACATCGTCCGCTCGACGCCGGCGGTCGCGAAATTCGTGCGGCATCCCGCGGCGGTGAAGCTGTTCGACGTGCTGCCGCAGGAGACCGGCACGATCGGGCTCGGCTGGGGCATCACCGGCATGCGCGCAGTGTTCTCCTCCAGGGACCTGAATTCGCTCGCCGACATCAAGGGCATGAAGCTGCGCATCAACCCGACGCCGGTCTATCGCGATTTCTATTCCTCGCTCGGCGCGGCGCCGACGCCGATCCCGACGCCGCAGGTGTTCGACGCGATGGCCAACGGCCAGGTCGACGGCCTCGAGGCCGATCTCGAATTTTCCTGGAACCAGCGCTTCGACAAGGTCTCGAAGGTGATCCTCCAGATGAACGCCGTCTTCATGCCGATGGCCGCAGTGGTCTCGGGCCGGGTCTGGCAGTCGCTGCCGGCCGCCGACCGTGAGCTGATCGCCAAGACGATCAAGACGACGCTGGACGCGCAGATCGACGAGCTCGCCGGCAACGAACCCGCGCTGATCGAGAATTTCAAGAACGCGCCGATCCCGATCCGCCAGGTGCCGGCCGGCGACACCGAGGCGGTCATTGCCGAGTTCGACAAGATCTGGCTGCCCAAGGCTCCGGTCCTCGCCGAATTGCGCAAGGTCGGCGCTACGCTCTGATCCCGCCCGCCATCCTCTTCACCACAGCCGGCGGCCCCAGCCCCCCGCCGGCGAAATTTACTTGGAGTAAGACCATGAGCCGCCGCGTTTCCTGGGAAGGCGTCTTCCCGGCCGTCACCACGCAATTCCACGACGATCTCTCGCTCGACATCGACGCGACCGCAAAGGTCATGGACGGACTGATCCGCGACGGCGTCTCCGGCCTGATCGTCTGCGGCTCCGTCGGCGAGAACACGTCGCTGGAGCGCAAGGAGAAGGTCGCGATCATGGAGACGGCGAAATCCGTCGCGGCCGGGCGCGTGCCCGTGCTGTGCGGCATCGCCGAGTTCACCACGGCTTTCGCGGTCGAGACGGCGAAGGAAGCCGCGCGCGTCGGCATCGACGGCGTCATGGTGATGCCGGCCCTGGTCTATTCGTCGAAGCCGCACGAGACCGCAGCGCATTTCCGCGCCGTCGCCACCGCGACGGACCTTCCCGTGATGCTCTACAACAACCCGCCGATCTACAAGAACGACGTCACCCCGGACATCCTCGCCTCGCTTGCCGACGTCGAGACGGTCGTCTGCTTCAAGGATTCCTCCGGCGACACAAGGCGCTTCATCGACACAAGGAACATGGTCGGCGACCGCTTCGTGCTGTTCGCAGGCCTCGACGACGTTATCGTCGAGAGCGTCGCCATGGGCGCCGTGGGCTGGGTCTCCGGCATGTCGAACGCCTTCCCGCGCGAGGGCGAGACGCTGTTTCGCCTGGCCAAGGCGGGACGCTATGCCGAGGCGATGCCGCTCTACGAATGGTTCATGCCGCTCTTGCATCTCGACGCGCGCCCGGACCTCGTCCAGTGCATCAAGCTGTGCGAGCACATCATGGGCCGCGGCACCGCGCTGACCCGTCCGCCGCGCCTCGCGCTGCTGCCGCAGGAGAAGGCCGAGGTCGAGGCCATGATGGTCAAGGCGCTCAAGAGCCGGCCGCGTTTGCCGGATGTCGGGCTGAAGGCGGCCTGACAGCGTATTTCGTAGGGTGGGCAAAGCGAAAGCGTGCCCACCATTTCCAAATTCGATCGCGGAGAGATGGTGGGCACGGCGCCATGCGCCTTTGCCCACCCTACGAAAATTAGGACGTAGTTCGCTTCTTCTTCGCATTCAGCGCGGACGCCACGCGGCTCATGGGCGGCTTGCCCAGCACGCCGCTCATCTCGTTCGTCGCCGCCAACAGCTTCTCCATGTCGACGCCGGTGCTGATGCCCATGCCTTCGAGCATGTAGACGACATCCTCGGTCGCGACATTGCCGGTCGCGCCGGGGGCGTAGGGGCAGCCGCCGAGGCCGCCGGCGGCGGCATCGATGACGCGGACGCCCTGCTCCAGCCCGGCATAGAGGTTGGCGAGCGCCTGGCCGTAGGTGTCATGAAAGTGCATCGCGAGATTGGCGGCGGGGATGTCGGCGCTGACGGCGCGCAGCATTTCCTTCGCCTTGGCCGGGGTGCCGACGCCGATGGTGTCGCCGAGCGAGATCTCGTAGCAGCCGAGGTCCCACAGCGTGCTAGCAAGATCGGCCACCGCCTTCGGCTTGATCTCGCCGTCGAACGGACAGCCCAGCACGCAGGAAATGTAGCCGCGCACCTTGATGCCGTCGGTCTTGGCGCGCGCCAGCACCGGCTTGAACCGTTCGATCGACTCCGCGACCGTGCAGTTGATGTTGGCCCGCGAAAAGCCTTCGGAGGCTGCCGCGAACACCGAGACCACCCTCGCGCCCGCGGCGCGGGCGGCGTCATAGCCCTTCTCGTTCGGCACCAACACGTGGAATTCGGCACCCGTTATATGGCTCACGCCGCGCAGCACGGCATCGGAGCTTGCCATTTGCGGGATCGCCTTGGGCGACACGAAGGCGCCGACCTCGACCGTATTGAGACCGGCTCCGACCAGCGCCTCGACGAAGGCGATGCGGGCCTCGACGCTCACGGGCGTCTTCTCGTTCTGGAGGCCGTCGCGTGGCCCCATCTCGATGATGCGGACGGGCTCGCTCATCTCATTCTCCCGAAGGCTCGAGCACGGCGAGCTCGACGCCCTCCTGCACGATGTCGCCGACCTTGCACTTGATCGACGTCAGCACGCCGGCATAGGGCGCCCGCAGGGTCTGCTCCATCTTCATCACTTCGAGGGTGAGGATCGGCGCGCCCTTCTCCAGCGTTGCGCCCTCCTCGGCCAGCACCGCGACGACCGTGCCCGGCAAGGGTGCCGCGATCTTGTCCGCGCCTGCCTGCTCCTCGGTCTCGCCGCCGAACGGATCGACCCAATGCAGGTCGAAGCGGCCGTGGCGCGTGCGCAAATAGAGCTCATGGCCGTCGATCACGGCGGCGACCTGGGATTTGACGCCGTCGAGCGTCAGATCGAAGCCGCCATCGCGCGGCGCGATCGCGAATGCCAGCTCGCGCTCGCCGATGACCAGCGTCGACGGCCCGCTGCCGTAGTTGAGGGTGATCTTCTGCTCGGGCCCATGTCCGACACCATGTCCGACGCGGAAGGCAAAGCTGCGCTGACGGCGGCCGACCGGCATCCAGCCGAACGTCTGCCAGGGCGAATTCGCCTCGGCCTGCGCGGCCTGCCGTTCGTGGTTCACGATCGCGGCGACCGCGGCGCAGAGCTCGAGCTCGCCGGGCGCAGGCGTAGCCTGCGTCAGCACCGCCAGCTCGCGCTCGATGAAGCCGGTGTCGATCGCATTCGCCCGCACTTTTTGATGCGTGATCAGCGCCGACAGGAACGGGATATTGGTGACGATGCCGCGAACGTCGGAGTCCTCCAGTCCGCGGTTCAGCCGCTCGATCGCGACATCCCGGGTCGGTGCCCAGGCGATCATCTTTGCGAGCATCGCATCGTAATACGGCGAGACGCTGTCGCCCTCGCGATAGCCCGCGTCGATGCGCAGGCCGCCGGTCTCCGCGGGCAGCCGCCAGGTCGAGATCTTTCCGACCGACGGCATGAAGTTCTTGGTCGGATTTTCGGCGTAGACACGCGCCTCGACCGCGTGCCCGTTGAGGCGGATCTCGTCCTGCTTCAGCGGCAGCGCCTCGCCGAAGGCGACGCGCAGCTGCCATTCGACGAGGTCGATCCCGGTGACCAGCTCGGTCACGGGATGCTCGACCTGGAGACGCGTGTTCATCTCGATGAAGAACACGTCCTTGCCGTCGGAGACGAACTCGATGGTGCCGGCGCCGACATAGTTCACCGCGCCCGCCGCCTTCCGCGCCGCGGCGCAGACCGTCTCGCGCTGTGCCGCATTGAGGGTCGGCGACGGCGCTTCCTCGATTACCTTCTGGTGCCGGCGCTGCAGCGTGCATTCGCGCTCGAACAGCGAGAGCAGATTGCCGTGGCTGTCGCCGATGATCTGCACCTCGATGTGGCGGGGATTGTCGACATATTTCTCGATCAGCATGCGGTCGTCGCCGAACGCGGCCTTGGCCTCGCGCTTGGCGCTGACGATCGCGGGCCCGAGCTCGGCCGCCGAGCGCACGATCCGCATGCCGCGGCCACCGCCGCCGGCGGACGCTTTCACCAGGATCGGGAAGCCGATCTGGTTCGCGGCCTTCGCCAGCGTCGCCTCGTCCTGGGCCTCGCCGTGATAGCCGGGCACCAGCGGCACGCCCGCCTTCTCCATCAGCGCTTTCGAGCCGGACTTCGAGCCCATCGCCGTCATCATCCCGGCGGTCGGCCCCACGAAGACCAGCCCCGCGTCGAGGCAGGCATGCGCAAACTCGGCATTCTCCGACAGGAAGCCGTAGCCGGGATGCACGGCCTCCGCCCCGGTCTTTCGCGCGGCTTCGATCAGACGCTCGACATTGAGATAACTGTCACGCGCCCGCGCGGGGCCGAGCAGTATGGCCTCGTCGGCGAGCGCGACATGCATCGCGTCGCGGTCGGCCTCGGAATAGACCGCGACTGTGCGCAGGCCCATGGCGCGGGCGGTGCGAATGACGCGGCAGGCGATCTCGCCGCGGTTGGCGATCAGGAGGGTGCGAAAACGGCGGTAGAGCTTTGAGCGGTCCATCGCATCACATCCTGAACAGGCCGAATTTCGTCGGTTCGATCGGCGCATTCGACGCCGCCGAGAGGCCAAGCCCGAGCACGAGCCTGGTGTCGGCCGGGTCGATCACGCCGTCGTCCCACAGACGCGCGGTCGCGTAGTACGGATGGCCCTGGCTCTCATATTGCGCGCGGATGGGCTCGCGGAACTTGTCTTCCTCGTCCTTGGACCAGCTATCGCCCTTGGCCTCGATATTGTCGCGCCGGACCTGGCTCAGCACCATCGAGGCCTGCTCGCCGCCCATCACCGAGATGCGCGCGTTCGGCCACATCCAGAGAAAGCGCGGTGAGTAGGCGCGGCCGCACATGCCGTAATTGCCGGCGCCATAGGAGCCGCCGATCACCACGGTGAATTTCGGCACCGACGCCGTCGCGACCGCAGTGACCAGCTTGGCGCCGTCGCGCGCGATGCCGCCGGCCTCGTACTTCTTGCCGACCATGAAGCCGGTGATGTTCTGCAGGAACACCAGCGGAATGCCGCGCTGGCAGCACAGCTCGATGAAATGCGCCCCCTTCAACGAACTCTCGCTGAACAGGATGCCGTTGTTGGCGATGATGCCGACCGGATAGCCCCAGATATGGGCGAAGCCGCACACCAGCGTCGTGCCGTAGAGTTTCTTGAACTCGTCGAATTCCGACCCGTCCACGACGCGCGCGATGATGTCGCGCACGTCGAACGGCTTGCGGCCATCGACCGGCACCACGCCGTAGATCTCCTCGGCCGCGAACAGCGGATCGCGCGGCGGATGCATGTTGAGGTTCGGCCGGCTCGACGGCTTCAGGGTGCCGACGATGCGACGGGCGATGCCGATCGCGTGGGCGTCGTTCTGCGCGTAGTGATCGGTCACACCTGATTGCCGCGAATGCACGTCGGCGCCGCCGAGCTCCTCCGCGGTCACCACCTCGCCGGTCGCCGCCTTCACCAGCGGCGGGCCGCCGAGGAAGATGGTGCCCTGGTTGCGCACGATGATGCTCTCGTCCGACATGGCCGGCACATAGGCGCCGCCGGCGGTGCAGGACCCCATCACGATCGCGACCTGCGGGATGCCTTGCGACGACATCTGCGCCTGGTTGTAGAAGATGCGGCCGAAGTGGCGCTCGTCCGGAAAGATCTCGTCCTGGAGCGGCAGGAAGGCGCCGCCGGAATCGACCATGTAGACGCAGGGAAGATTGTTCTGCCGCGCGATGTCCTGCGCGCGCAGATGCTTCTTCACGGTCATCGGATAATAGGTGCCGCCCTTGATGGTAGCGTCGTTGGCGACGATCACGCATTCGCGGCCCGAGATGCGCCCCACCCCGGTGACGACGCTCGCCGAATGCACGTCGCCGCCATAGAGGCCGTAGGCCGCCAGCGGCGACAGCTCCAGGAACGAGGTCCCGGGATCGACCAAGAGGTCAACGCGCTCGCGCGCCAGCATCTTGCCGCGCGAGGTGTGGCGGTTGCGCGAGGCCTCGCCGCCGCCGCCGGCGACCTGGCTGAGCTTTTCGCGCAAGTCAGCGACGAGGGAGCGCATGGCCTCGGAATTGCGCGCAAAGTCTGACGACGACGGATCGATGCTGGAATGGAGCGGCATGTTGTCCCGCGTTTCTGGTGATCTGGTGAGAGGCCGCGGCCAGGTGGGACCGCGGCAATTCCAAGTGCGCCGGACCTACGCCGTCTCGGCCATCAGCTCGCGGCCGATCAGCATGCGGCGAACCTCCGAGGTGCCGGCGCCGATCTCGTACAGCTTGGCGTCGCGCCACAGCCGTCCGACCGGAAATTCGGATGTGTAGCCGACGCCGCCGAGCGCCTGGATCGCCTCGCCCGCCATCCACGTCGCCTTCTCTGCGGAATAGAGGATCGCAGCCGCGGCATCCTTGCGCAGGGTGCGCGCGTGATTGGCACGGTCGCAGGCGCGCCCGACCGCGTAGACATAGGCGCGGGTCGCCTGCCAGGTCGAATACATGTCGGCGAGCTTGCCCTGCATCAGCTGGAAGTCGCCGATCGGCTGGCCGAACTGCTTGCGCTCGTGCATGTAGGGCACGACCGCGTCCATGCAGGCGGCCATGATGCCGAGCGGACCGCCGGAGAGCACCGCGCGCTCATAGTCGAGGCCTGACATCAGCACCTTGACACCCTCGCCCACCTTGCCAAGCACGTTCTCCGCCGGCACCTCGCATTCGTCGAAGAACAAGGGATAGGTGTTGGAGCCGCGCATGCCGAGCTTGTCGAGATGCTGGCCGTGGGTAAATCCCTTGAAGCCCTTCTCGACGAGGAAGGCAGTCATGCCGCGCGGGCCGGCCTCCGGATCGGTCTTGGCGTAGACGACCAGCACGTCCGCGTCGCCGCCATTGGTGATCCACATTTTCGAGCCGTTTAGCACGTAGCGGTCGCCGCGCTTGTCGGCACGCAGCTTCATCGAGACGACGTCGGAGCCGGCGCCGGGCTCGGACATCGCCAGCGCGCCGACATACTCGCCGGAGATCAGTTTTGGCAGATAGCGCTCGCGCTGCGCGTCGTTGCCGTTGCGGCGGATCTGGTTGACGCAGAGGTTGGAATGCGCGCCGTAGGACAGGCCCACGGCTGCCGACCCGCGCGAAATCTCCTCCATGGCGACGATATGGGCGAGATAGCCCATGTTGGAGCCGCCATATTGCTCCGGTGCCGTCATGCCGAGCAGGCCGAGGTCGCCAAGGCGCTTCCAGAGATCCGCCGGGAACAGGTTGGCCTTCTCGATCTCGGCGGCGCGCGGGGCGATCTCCGCCTCCACGAAGGCGCGCAACGTGTCGCGCAGCATGCTGATGTCTTCGCCCAGATCGAAATCGATGCTCGGGATGTTCAAGGCGATTCCTCCGTATTCTTGTCGGGTCCGAACCTACCCCCGCCCGGGCGTCCTGGCGGTCGAAAAGGTTGCATTTTCCGCCAACTTTGGCGAGGATTTTTCATGCCGTTCCAAGCCGCAACCGCGACGCCCCGCCGCGCCATGACCCCAGCCGCCTTCGTCCGCGGTGTGGTTGCCGCTTATGCCGTTTACGGGCGGGATCCGGCCGAGGCTTTGGGCAAGGGGCAGGTCACCGAGGATCTCGTTCGATCCCAGGACGGACGGGTGACGGCGGCCCAGTTCGAGGCGCTGGCCGGCCACGCCATGCGCGAGCTCGACGACGAGGCGCTAGGCTGGTTCTCGCGCCGGCTGCCTTGGGGAACCTATGGCATGCTGTGCCGCGCCTCGATCACGGCCCCCAATCTCGAAGTCGCGCTAAAGCGCTGGTGCCGGCATCATCGCCTGCTAACCGAGGACGTGCTGTTCGAGCTCTCGCTTGGTGATGAGACCGCGACCATCTCGCTTCGCGAGCAGCGCGATCTCGGCCCCTTGCGCGAATTCTGCCTCGTCACCCTGCTCCGCTATGTCCTCGGCTTCTCCTGCTGGGCCGTCGATTCCGCGATCGCGCTGCGTGCGGCCGAGTTTCCCTATTCCGAGCCGGACCACGTCTCGGTCTATCCGACGATCTTCTGCAGGCATTTGAGCTTTGATGCGGATGGCGCCCGCATCGTGTTCGACAAGCACTATCTTTCACTGCCGCTGACCCGCAGCCCGGCCGATCTCGACAGCATGCTCAAGGGCGCGCTGCGGCTGACCGTGCTGCCCTATCGGCGCGACCGGCTGCTGGTCGAGCGCGTGCGCCGCGTGCTGCGCAATGCGCGCGGACGCAGTCTCGGCGCCGAGGATGTCGCAAGCGAGCTGGCGCTCTCCACCCGCACCATGCACCGGCGCCTGCGCGAGGAAGCGACCTCGCTGCGCGATCTGAAGGAAGAGACAAAATTCGAGCTCGCCAAGCAGGAGTTGATGCGCGGCCGCACCCCGATCAAGCGGATCGCGGAGATCGCCGGCTTCCGCAACGAGAAGAGTTTTTCCCGCGCCTTCCGCAGCTGGACCGGCGCCTCACCGCGCGAGTTTCGCGGAAGGTATCGCTGATGCGCGCCGAAGCGCATTGTTGTCTGCTTGTCATAAGTTAACGGCCTCCGAGATCACTCTCGGAGGCCGCAATGTCCCGGATCCGGTCTCGACGTCAGGCGTTAGTTTTGCGCGCCCGAACGAGGCTTGGTGCGCGACTGCGTCTGCTTCGGCTGGAAGGCGAGCGCGTCGTTGGTGGTCTTCGCGCCGCCGGCCTGCGAGCACGAGCCGCCGATGCCGCCTGCCGCCTGCCGGCAGGCTTCCATCGTCGGATAACCGCAGCCGTGAGCGGCCTGGGCGCCGTTGGTGATGCAGTAATCGTCGGCCTTCGCAGCCGGTGCCGACAGAACAAAAAACGCAGACGCACACAGCGCCGCAGCAGACGCTGCGATCGTCTTCGAAGTCGATGTCATGATGTCTTTTCCTGCTAAGGGTCCCACAAAAGCATCCCCAGCGTGCGATGCAGGCTGAGGCTCACACCCTGCATCTAGGCAGCGCGCAGGGACCGACAATCACGATCCGGCGCATTGCAGGGCTTCGCAAATCACATGTCAAACTTATGTGAGTTACTAAGATATATAGTTCCGCTACGACGCCCTTACCGGTCCTGGCGCCCCATGACGTGGATCGGCCTGAAGCAGCCCAGGATCAGACGCTTCGGGTCGAACGGAATGTCGCCCGCAGCCTCAAATCGCTTGTCGTCGCCCATCCCGGCTTCGGCGGCCTCGAGCGTTGCCTTGTCGGGCCAGACCTGCCAGGTGAAGACGATCTTCTCGCCGTCCTTCGCATTCACGGCGCGGCGAAAGTCGGTGTGCGTGCCACTGGGGACGTTGTCCTCCCAGGACTCGACGATCTCCAGACACCCGTATTCCCTGAACAGCGCCGCCCCGTTCTCGGCCCATCGGCGATAGGCCTCCATCTTGTCCTCCGGCACCGGATTGACGAAGCCTGCGATATACATGATTTCAGCTCCTTCGCAGTCTCTGTGAGCCTCACACCGGCGGAGCGATCTCCTATCCCGCCGCCGCCGCCGCAACCTCCTGCAACGGCAGCGGCACGTCCTTCGCGACGCCCAGCACCGGAAAGCTGCGGACGTTCTTCACGTCGGGCATCGCGGCGAAATGCAGCAGCTGCTGGCGCATGCTCTCGACGCTCGGCGCGACGCATTTCAAGAGATAATCGGTCTCGCCCGAAATCCGCCAGCACTGCTGGATGCGCGGGATCGCAGCGATCGAGCCCTCGAACGCCTCCAGCACCGGCTGGGCCTGGCTGCCGAGCTGGATCGAGACGAACGACACCACCTCATAGCCGAGCAGCCGCTCGTCGATGACGGCGCGCACCGCCCGGATCACGCCGCGGCTGAACAGCGATTTCAACCGCCGCAGGCAGTTGGGCGCGGACACGCCGACGCGCAGCGCCAGCTCGTTGTTGCGCACCCGCCCGTCCTGCTGCAGCTCGGATAAGATCTTCAGATCGACGCCGTCGAGCTGGTCACGCCCGGCCATCCCCCACCTCGCCCTGATCCCGTGATGCCGGGACCAGCGAAGCATGAGGCGGAATTGGTGCCAAGAGCCAAGGGCGCGGCGCTATCGAGTTCGGGGGAATACCGCCCCACCGTCATGGCCGGGCATAGCCGTCTGAAGGACGGCGTCGCTTCCGCTCGCCTATGTCCCGGCCATCCACGCTCTTTCACGCGGCCCAAAACGTGGATGCCCGGGACAAGCCCGGGCATGACGAGTACGTCACGTCGTATGAAGTCGGAGCAGCCACCTGCCCCCTCAATGCGTCCAGGGCTCGCCGCGCCGGAACGAGAAATTGTCGGCATAGGCGACCGGCCGGCGGATCGAATCCTGGGGCTCGATGACCTGGTAGGCGATGCCCTTGCGCTCGCAATAGGCGACCGCCTCTTCCTTGCTGTCGAAGCGCAGCGTGATCTGCTGCTTCATGTCGCCGGACGAGGTCCAGCCCATCAGCGGCTCGACCGCACGCGGCTGCTCCGGCTCGTAGTCGAGCTGCCATTCCCGGGGCTTGGACCGGCCGGATTGCATCGCGTTCTTGGCGGGCTTGAAAATGCGTGCGGTCATGGGGTGGTCCGGGCCTTTTCGTCTTTTCGTTCGATTTCGATGCGTCAGGGTGGCAGTTGGTGGAAACCTCAGGGATAGTATAGAGACACCGATCGGGAACTGATCGGTGATTCCGGCCCCCCGGTCACCCTTACCGACGGTATAGTCATTATGCTGCACCGTGACAATTCCGTACCCGCCTTCCGCGCCGGGATTCAGCCCGGCCGCACTGCCTCGCCGACATCAGCGCATCTATCCCCTCCGAGAGCTCCCGTCGCATGGCCTTCCTGAACATCAACGCCACGCTCCCTGAAAAAGGCCGTGACCTCCGGCTCGACCTGTTTCGCGGCGTCGCCAACTGGGCGATCTTCCTCGACCACATCCCTGACAACGTCGTGAACTGGATCACGACGCGCAATTACGGCTTTTCCGACGCGGCCGACCTGTTCGTCTTCATCTCCGGCTACACTGCCTCCTTCGTCTATGCGCGCATGATGCTGGAGCGCGGCTTCATCGTCGGCGCCACGCGCCTGACCAAGCGGGTCTGGCAGCTCTACGTCGCCCACATCATCCTGTTCGTGATCTACATCGCCTCGATCAGCTATCTGGCGCTGCGCTTCGGCGATTCAGATATGATCAACGAGTTCAACGTCGCCGGCCTCGTCGACAACGCCACCGAGACGCTGCGCCAGGGCCTGTTCCTGCGCTTCAAGCCGCTCAATCTCGACGTGCTGCCGCTCTACATCGTGCTGATGGGACTGTTTCCGCCGGTGCTGTGGTTCATGCTGCGCAAGCCCGATTTGACGATGGTGCTGTCGATCGTGCTGTGGCTCGCCGCGCGCCATTTCGGCTGGAACCTGACCGCCTATCCGGCTGGCCAGTGGTACTTCAATCCATATGCCTGGCAGGTGCTGTTCGTGTTCGGCGCCTGGTGCGCGATGGGCGGGGCGCGGCGCTCGATGACGCTGATCAATTCGCCGATCACGCTGTGGCTCTGCCTCGGCTATCTCCTGTTCGCACTGGTCATGACCATGGCCGGCCGCTTCCCCGCCATCGGCGGCATGTTCCCGGAATGGCTGTTCTCGGCCTTCAACCCCAACGACAAGACCAACCTTGCGCCGTACCGCTTCATCCATTTCGTCGTGATCGTGATCCTGGTGATCCGCTTCGTGCCGAAGGACTGGCCGGGCCTGGAATGGAAGGTGTTCGATCCCCTGATCGTCTGCGGCCAGCAATCGCTCGCGGTGTTCTGCGTCGGCGTGTTCCTGTCCTTCGTCGGCCATTTCGAGCTGTCGATGAGCTCGGGCTCGCTGTTCGCGCAGCTCTTCGTCAGCATCGCCGGCATCGCGATCATGACGACGGTGGCGTATTACATCTCGTGGTCGAAGCGGCAGGACAAGCCGCTGAAGCCCCCGCCGCCCAAGCCGGCGGCCGCGGCAAAGGCCGCCTGAGCCGGGACGTCCGCCGTTCCGACGCCGCTGTCGGTGGTTCGTCCGGGATTGGATTGACCTGCGTCAACCAGGGCCGGCGTCAGCCGACCTAGTGTCGCCGCGACTCGCGCCGCCGCACCGACGTCGGCGCTTCCTCCCGGACAAGGCCAAGCACATGCCCTCTCATTTTCACGCCATTGTATGGATCGACCACACGCAGGCCCGGATCTTCCATCTCGGCCTGAGCGGCTCCGACGAAATCACGCTGCATCCGCATCTGGCAACGCGTCATCTCCATCACAAGGCCAATGAGATCGGCAGCGGCCATGCCGCGCCTGACAAGACGTTCTACGCTGAGGTGACCAAAGCCCTCGCCGATGCCGGCGAAGTCCTGATCATCGGCCCGGCCAACGCGAAGACCGAGCTCGCCAGCCACATCCGCGCCAACGCGCCAGATGTCGCCAAGCGGATTGCCGCAGTGGAAACGGCCGACCATCCTTCCGACAACGAGATCGTCGCTTACGCGAAACGTCACTTCAAATTGCCGCTGCCGCGCGTGCAGGCACCAACCTGAAAGCGGGATGACGATTCACGATCGCATCGCTTCAGGCCGCTTCTTCGCCGTCGAACTCGGTGAATTTCTTGTAGATCCAGTCGCGGCCGTCGTGCCGGCGCCAGACCTTGCCGTAAACGAGCTGCCCGTTGATCGAGCGGCGCGGCACGATCACGGTCCAGAGGTGCCAGATTTCGGTCCAGCTCGACTGCGGGCTGGCCGTTTTTAAGTTGCGATCGAAAGACATGACACAGAACTCACAGGATACGCGCGCCGCGACGAACTGTGATCTTGTGTGAGCACGAATTCCAGGCAGCCCATCGCGAGCCGGCACCGATCTGATAACGATCGCCAAAGTGGCCGCAACAACCGCTCGCCCTTAACCTAACCCATCAACCTTACCAGTCGCGAACTGGTGGCCGGGCTGGTTGAAAGCCGGCGCCGGTTTTTCTACAATGCATGCATGATTTGAGAGTGAGTGCGCCGTTTTCGGGACCCGCGATTCAATTTGAGCTGACGTCGCGTTTTTAAAGAGCTTGGAATTTGAAGACGACTTGGATTTTGAAGAAGACTCGGAAGTTTTGAAGACTCGAAGGTTTAAGACTCGGACGTTTTGAAAAAAGACATACTGGCTGGGGCGACCACAATGAATTTGCAGTGTGCATGTCTGCGCTTGGCGGTGCGATCGACGCCGCCTGTCCCGGCCGTCAGGACGTCGGCTCACGAACCGCCAAGGGCCGCCAACGACAACCAGATGGTCTGGCCGTTCGTGCCGTTTCCGCCCGGCTGGCACGCCTCGAGCTGATTGGGCAATTCTGAAGAACGCGACGTCTGAAGATCGCGACGCCTGCAAAAAAGACGTTTGAAAAGCGCAACGCCGCGCAAGCGGAGTATTATCGCTTGGCGGCGTCCGTTAGGCATTGGGCGCTGAAATCCCCAACATCCATATGTCCATGGCGACAGCCAAAGGTTCGATGAATCTTTGGTAATTCTGCGTCGGGCCGACCGCGCCAATGCCTTGAAAAATCGCGCGGAAGTCGGGCTGCGCAAGCAACGAGCGCGAGGGCTTCAGGCCGAACGCGCCGGGTCTGCAAAGCAGGCGCTGGCCGCGTGAGAAAGTTCGATCCGGCACGCATGTTCCGCGCCGGACGGCCGCAACCAATCGCCGCGCGGCGCGTTGCAGCTTCTTCCCATCCGTCCGGGGTCCTGGCGAGCGCCAACGATCAGCGCGCGCCCGCCATGGACGGACGGTCATCGCGTCTCACGTCCGTGTGAGCTGGAGCCCGGTCGGTGAATTTCGTCGAGCGAGAAGAGACCAATGAACAACGGGCCGCAAGGCAAGGGGGATGCTGTGAGCCAGATCGATACGACCGAGAAACTCTCCGAGGCGCCGGAGCCCGGAGACTCGCTGTTCGCACTCTGCGGACTCGGCGTCGCCGGGATCGTCATGCTGGGCTGGATCTGCGCCCTCGCCTGGATCGCCTGGCGTCTCGCCGATTGGCTGTTGTTCTGAGCCCGGGATCCGCGAGTCGAAATTTCGAAGGAAATGAAGGAGATTCGACCTCGGGACTGGTCGGGGCAGCTGGATTCGAACCAACCTCAACCCATTGGAATCGTTGAAGGCGATTCTGATAGTGACCCCAAACCCGGCCTGACCGCCTCCTAAACCTCCCTGCGATTCTGGCAGTCCGACGCGCGCCAGTGAGTGGCGTCCCGCGTACCCGTTCCCCCCAACTGTCAGGGTCAACATGAGCATCCCAGCCTACCCCCTCCAATGGCCGGAGGGCTGGCCGCGATCGCGCGGTCGGAAGAGCGGCCAGTTCGGCAAGCAGGAGTGGCGGTCGAACGGTTCCGGCGGCGGCCACAAGGGCAAGGCCGACATCACCATGGCCGACGCCATGAAGCGGGTGAAGGTCGAGCTCGAGCGCCTCGGCGTGAACGTCGCCGACGACTCGATCGTCTCGACTAACCTGAAGCTCAACCTGGCCGGCCTGCCCCGGGGCGACCAGGGGGAACCCGGAGACCCCGGCGTCGCGGTCTATTTCCAGAAGAAGGCCGGCCCGATGCGCGTCATCGCCATCGATGCCTACCACCGGGTTCGGGACAACCTGGCCGCGATCGCCGCCACGCTGGAGGCCATGCGGGCAATCGAGCGCCACGGCGGCGCCCAGATCCTCGAGCGCGCCTTCACCGGCTTTGCCGCCCTCCCGGCGCCGAAGAAGTGGTGGGACACCCTCCAGGTCCGCCAGGACGCCACCGTTGAGACCATCGAGGCCAACTTCCGGCGCCTGGCGCGCGATCGCCACCCCGATCGCGGCGGCAGCAATGCCGCCATGGCCGAGCTCAACGAGGCCCGCGCGGCCGGATTGGAGGCGCGCCGTGGCTGACCATTCCGACATCGAGTGGACCGACGCGACCTGGAACCCCATCACCGGCTGCAGCATCCTCTCGCCTGGCTGCGCGCGCTGTTACGCGATGAAGCTCGCCGGCACGCGGATGCGCAACCATCCCTCGCGGCGCGGCCTCACCCAGGAGAGCAAGAACGGGCCGGTCTGGAACGGCAAGGTCCGGTTCAATGACCAGTGGCTCCGCCAACCGCTGGAGTGGACGCGGCCGCGGATGATCTTCGTCTGCGCCCACGGCGACCTCTTCCACGAGAACGTGCCGGACGAGTGGATCGACGATGTGTTCGCCGTGATGGCTTCGGCGCCGCATCACACGTTTCAGGTGCTGACAAAACGTCCCGACCGCATGCGCCGCTATGTCGACGATGGGGTCGGTCGTGTGATTGCGAGGCAGCACCGGAATTGGCACGACCGGGACTGGCCGGGATGGCCGCTGCCGAATGTCTGGCTTGGCGTCTCGACGGAGCGGCAGCAGGAGTACGAGGAGCGCAAGCAGCATCTGCGCGAGACGCCGGCGGCCATCCGCTTCTTCTCCATGGAGCCGCTGCTCGGTCCGATCGAGGCGGACTGGCTTGGTGACTGGGTCATCGTCGGCGGCGAAAGCGGCGACGGCGCACGCCCGATGCATCACAGCTGGCCGCGCGCGATCGAGCGGCAATGCGCGGCCGCCGGCGTGCCGTTTCACTTCAAGCAGTGGGGCGCATGGCTGCCGGTCTGTGCGACCACCGACGAGCTGGTGAACAGTCTCTACCACCCGGCACCGGCGCGTGATCCTGAAGGACGCCGGCGCTGTAAGGTCGACTCGCTCGTCCTGCACGCCGATGGCTCGCAGCATCGCGGATACGGGCCGGAGACCTATGCTTCAGGCTCCGGCGCCATGCAGATGTTTAACGTCGGCAAGGGACGCGCAGGCCGGCTGCTCAACGGCGTTGAGTACAACGGCATGCCGGAAAGGCGGGCCCCATGACCGCCCTGCCCCACCTCGAGCTCTCCGACCACCGCTCGCCCTTCGATGAAGCCGTGCTGATCGTCGACGGCCACGAGGAAGAGACCATCACGATCGAATGCTCCAACGCGCGGGGCCTCGCCCAGGAGCTGATCCGCTACGTCAACAATCAGGAGCGCGTGCTCACCGCGCTCACGGCCGCCGAGCTCGTGCTGGCGGCGGTCGAGAAAGGAAAGATCGCGCCCGAGCTGCTCCACTCGATCGGCGCGCTGTGCAAGCAACTCAAGGAGCTGACAGGGGCCGCCGCATGACAGTTCAAGCCATCGACATCTTCACACGCCACCAGGTCCTCTACGAGGAGATTGCGCGCAGCCATCCATCGCTGCTCAACGGCAAGGTCTTCTGCGCCCGCTGCGGCAAGCCGCGCCAGGTCGACGCGGCCAAGTGTCTGCGCGATGGCTGGCCGAAGTGCTGCGGCTGCAGCATGAGCCTGGCGCCGGCGGAGGCGAGCAACTCATGACCGCATCTAACCAAAGCTCATCTGCCGACACGGCCAAGCTACCCCCAGCGCGCGAAATTCAGACGCTGATCGAAGACCTCACCACGCCAGATTGGGACACGAAGAAAGCCTTCGCATCTCATCGTCGCGCATGGATTGTGCAATGCCTTCGCACCGTTCTGTCGCAAATCAACGCCGCACCGGCCGCCACGACGGAACTGACCTGTGAGTTCGCTCAGATGCTGCCGGGCGGTAAGCTGGACGACTCGACTTACGAGAAAATTGAAACCGCATTGGACAATGCCGACGCGCCATGCACGAAGGATGGCAAGTGGCTTTCCCTACATGAGCGGATCGCTGCCCTCACTTCGACTGAACCGCAGACAGTTGGGATCATCGAACGACTTTGTAAGCCCGAGACAGGCGGCACGATTGTTGACGTGCTCGCCGACTACCGTGCAATCCGCCGCGATGCACTGGCACTTTCGCGCGGTCAAAAGGAAGGGGAACGCTAACAATGCCATTCGTGAAAATACGCGGCGCGACAGCTAACTTCGGCAAGCCGCGCAACTGGAACGAGAAAGAGGCCGGGCCTTGCGGCGATCTCTGGGTTCGCGTCGATCGCTACGGTCCGTACAAGCAGCACAATTTCGCGTGGAAGCCCGACGCGGAGCAGCTCGCACTGCTCAATGGTGGGGGCGAGATCGAGGTCCACCTCATCTGCGATTTCATGCCACCCGTCGGCGTCTCGGCCGTGAAGCGGGACGAGCAGCCGGAACCAGAGGTGCGCCGTGAACCGTAAGGACAGACGCGCGCAGCGCAAGCTCTCGCGCGATGCGAGACCCGAGGAGATCTTCCCGGAACGCCATGGGCCAGTTCAGCTCGGGTTGCGGGAGATGATGCCGGGCATCGTCCGCATCGTGGAGAGGCAGCTCGGGCCGAACTACCACGTGACGCTCTTCATCGGTGAAAAGGATGCGCCACCAGGCGAGGACCGCCTGCCCCGCTTCAACTACTGCTCGAGCGCGAACCGTGAGGACATGATCGCCGTGCTCGAGGCCTTCATCCTCAAGCAGCGCGTCGAGGGTGCCAAGCTCGACAGGATCGCCGACGAGCCGCCGACGGGAGTCAGGCAATGACCAGGCAGCTCGACATGTTCGCGGCTTCAGCGACGGTCGCAGACTGGATGCCCGCACCGCCGGCGCCTACGCCCGCACCGGTGCCGCCGCCGGCCACCGGCGTGCATTGGCTCTTCGTCACGACCAAACGCGCCAAGACTGTCTGCGGCATCGACGTCCCAGCCTTCTACAAGCAACTCGGCTGCGGCTATTCCGCCGCAGGCGAGAAGATCTGGTGCACCGCCAATCGCGACGACGGCACCGTGACGTGCCCGCGCTGCCTGGAGGAAATGACGTGAGGACGCGCGAAGAACACCTCGCCTGGTGCAAGCAGCGGGCGCTCGAATATTGCGACCGTGGGAAGCACGTCGACGGCTTGGGCTCCATGATCAGCGACTTGAAGAAGCATCCGGAACTCGAGGACCATCCCGGTATCGTGCTCGGCGCGATGATGATGATGGGCGGTCACCTCTCTGATCCCAACGAAGCACGGCGATTCATTGAGGGGTTCAATTGATGGCGCGCGATCGCAAGGTCCTCGACGAAGAGGTCGAATATCTCGGCCCGGTCGCGATCGCCATGTTCGTCGACCTCGGCTGGATCCGGTTATGGCCTATGAGCTGGTCCAGGCGCGGACTCACCGGCCTGCTGAACGGCTACGGGCGCTGGGAAGGCACGCGGCAAATTTTGCCTATCAGCGCGAGCGACCGTGCTGACGGCGTCGCCCATTGGGACCGTCGCCGCACCCGGCTTCCGGTCGGCACCAACATTCCAATCAGACAGGAGGCAGCGTGAGCAACGAGCAACGATACTACGACGCGCTTCAGCGCATCGCGCGCCAGTACCAGACGGCCGACCAGCTGCGCCGACGCGCGGGCCAGTACGGCTGCAGCCACCTCGAGGAGCTCGAGATGGCCTATGAGAACATGCAGCAGGAGGCCGCGCACGCCATCAAGGGAAAGCGGAGACCGAAGGAATGACGTCTCCCTTCACGGACAACGCGGACGGCACCCGCGAATTCACCTGCACCGATTGCGGCACGCTGGTCATCCAGGTCATCAGCGACGATTTCGATTTTCCCGTTTGCCACATCTGCAGGTTCATCGGAGAGCGCCCGCAGATGCCGGAGTGGGTCAAAGCTCTCCTGAGAGGCAAACCTTCATGAAGCTCATTCTCGAATCCACCGGCACCATCGAGCGCGTGCAAGGTGTGCCGGCGCGCGTGTGGCACGGCAAGACGGAAAGCGGCATCGAGGTCACCGCCTGGATCTCGATCGTGCAGGTCCGCAAGGACCCTGACAACGCGCAGTTCGAGCGCGAGCTCAAGGAGATCGAGGTGCGCCGCGAACTCGTCTCCTTCGACATGCGGATGGTGCTGTGAGCAAGGACAAGAGGAAGAAGCATCTTCGGGCGATGGCGTTCCTACGTCACGTCAACGCCGAATGCCGCCCTCCGTATTGGGGCTCAAACGGCCGCGTCTACGTGAACCGGAAGCTCTCGCGTGTCATGCGCTACTGCATCGATCGAGGGTTGGCACAGCTGCGTCGCGAAGAGCGCGGCGGAAGCGCCAGCCGGACCGTGTTCGACACCGGACTTCACGATCGTTAGCGCGTCCTCTAGCGGCTACCTGCATGTCCCATTTGGGATGCGGACCTGGCCGCCGGCGCGGGATATATTGGGCGCCGCCATGATGAAGCTCGCCCTCGCCTCACTGACCGTCGTCACCCTCTCTGTCGCCGCTTATGTGGCTTTTCCGCCGCGTGCATGCGCGCCGCAGGACAAAGGGGTGATCGTTGGCGGCGTCCTCCGCCTCGCAGGGTGCCCGTCTCCTTAGACGCGTGCGATTTCGGCATGTCGCATTTGGGATGTGGCCGGGGGGCGACAATCTCTGATCGTTTATGCGCCTGAATGGACTCATCGGTTGCGATCCGATAGGGGCTACGGAGCAGCCACTTGAGCGCATTGGGGGCGATCTTGCTGTTTAACTCCACCGTGTTCATTCTGAACTTTCTGCCTGTCGCACTGCTGGGCTACACGGCCCTCCAGGTCTTTGGGCTATACCGGCTATCGTTCGCCTTTCTGCTGTTAGCCTCAATCTTCTTCTACGGCTGGTGGCGACTCAATCTCGTCCCGGTCCTCGTCGGCTCAGTCGCGGTCAACTATGGGCTCGGCCGCGCGATCCTAGCTGCGCCACCCTATGCGAGGGCGATCGCGACATCAGGCATTGTGGGCAATCTGGCGCTGCTCGCTGTCTTCAAATATGCCAACTTCTTCATCGCCAATGTCGATGCAGTTCTCGGGACGTCGATCCCGTTTTTGGACTTGGTGCTGCCGCTCGGCATCTCCTTTTTCACCTTCGTCCAAATCGCCTACCTGGTCGACGCATTGAAGGGCAAGCGAGGCCGTCACGGCTTCGTCGAATACGCGCTGTTCGTTACCTTCTTTCCTCATCTTCTCGCGGGCCCAATCGTCCACCACTCGGCCATGATTCCGCAGTTTCGGTCGCGACCAAGCCTCCCCGCTCGCGCGAATGACATTGTGTTCGGTCTGCTAGTCTTTCTGATCGGTCTGGCCAAGAAGACTATTTTCGCCGACCACCTCGCCCCCATGGCTGATACAGTCTTCGCCTCTGCCGATCGTGGAGACATCCTCAGCGCAACGGCCGCGTGGGCCGGCGCCTTGGCTTACACGTTCCAGCTCTATTTCGATTTTTCCGGTTACAGCGACATGGCGGTCGGCCTCGCCCGCATGTTCAGCATTCGCTTTCCGTGGAACTTCGACTCGCCTTACAAGTCATCGTCGATCGTGGAGTTCTGGCGCCGATGGCACATGACGCTGTCGCAATTCCTGAGGGACTATCTCTACATCCCGCTTGGGGGCAATCGACGCGGCAAGGCCCGGCACTATCTCAATCTCTTTCTGACGATGGTGATCGGCGGCTTCTGGCACGGCGCGGCCTGGACGTACATCATCTGGGGTGCCTGGCACGGCCTGCTGCTTCTGATCAACCACGGTGTCCGGGAGCGCTTCAGCGTCTCTGACGCCCTGCCCTCGCGTGCCGCCACATGGGCCCTCACATTCGTCGCCACCATCATCGGTTGGGTGTTCTTCCGTGCAACGACGATCGGCGGAGCGATCGCAATGCTGAAGGCTATGTTCATCGGTGGCGCGGCCACGACAGGCGTCCCTGTTCTCGAGATCGAGTTTCTGTCGTTGCTTACGCTTGCGGCGTTGATCGCCCTGTTCGCGCCAAATGCTCGCCGGCTGACCGAGAGCCTCGAGGCCGAGCGTTTCGATCCGCGCTTCGCCAGCGTTGCTTTCGGATCGCTGATTCTTGTGATTGTCGTTTCAAAGGCGAGTATGCATGAATCGCCCTTTCTTTATTTCAACTTCTGACGTTCGCGGGGTAAACCTCCGCAGGCCGCTCGCCCTTCTGGCGGGTGTCGCGCTAAGCTTCGCGATGGCGACGCTGGCCTATGTCGGATTGATCATGTTGACCATTCCGAAAAACAGCATCCCAAGCACCTACAAATGGCTTCTGCTCGAGCACACGCCAGGACCTCGTATCATCGTCGACTCCGGCTCGAACGGTCACCACGGAATTGATGCTGGCGAGCTCGCCAACGCCTTCAACATGACGGCGATCAACGTAGCCGATAACGCGGGCTATTCGTTCGTCGATCGCTCGAGGCGGATCCTCCGGTTTGCCCGGCCAGGCGACGTGGTCATCATGCCTATCGAATGGCAGGGCTATTTTGACCCCGATGGCGACGCCGGCTATGCGCGGCTCTCCCTCGAGCTGATCACCGAGTACTTCTGGGCGCAGACCCCGACTGAGCGGGCGCGCAGGATCCTCACGACCCCCTTTCCGATCGTCGCCCGCGCCGTGTGGCGCAACGTCAGGAAGCAGCTCTCTACGCCCTCACCAATCGAGCAGACCGATGGGGTCCATCGCGCTGCAGATCGGCTGACGCGAGCGATGCTGTATTCGTCCGGAACGGGCGACGCCGCACCGGCGGACAGCTCCAATCCGGCTCCAAAGGTGAGCCGCGACGGCTGCTCCGAAGCCACACTGGGCGCGCCAGGGCGCGAGCTTCCCGCACGACTTGGTTCGGCGTTCAACAATCTGCGCCAGGCGAAGGCGCGCGGCGTGCGCGTCGTTCTCACCTGGCCCGTGGTTGTAGGGTCCGACTGTTACCGGGACCAGGATTGGCTGCATGATATATCCGGGCAGATCCGAACTATGGCCTCGGCGGCCGGCCTGGAGATCATGGGCGATCCCAACGACTTTTGGATGCCCCCTGAGTTTATCAAGGACACGCACTACCACGTCATTGACGAAGGCCGGGCGATCGTCACGCGCCGTCTGACAGAGCGGCTCCACGAAGCCGGACCATCGGTCCAAAGCGCGCACCTTGCGCAGCCGATCTTCAACACCGTCAGCAGCGAGATCTTTGCGCTGGAGCTCGCTCAAACGAGAATGGTATCGCCACCTCGCGAGCCCCTGGCCGCAGACGAGTTCGCCCCTGCCGGAAGTGATGGCCGCGACATCGACTTCATCGCGGGCTGGTGGTCGCCAGAGTCAACTGGCCGCTGGGCCCGCAACGACGAGGCGGTCATACGCCTCCGGCCGAAGGAGCCGACAAGAGCGATCACGCTGCGGCTGGTCTCAGCTAGCTGCGAGCGATCGATGACGGTCTCTATAAATGGAGTGGAGGCCGGCCGATTCACCATCGACCTTAGCCGCCGCGACTACATGGTGAGCGTGCCCCGAAGTGTAGCCGAGGCCAGCACATGGACGATCAGTCTGGCGAGCAACGATGCCCCCTTGGCGCCCGGCGCCAGTCCGAACGATCGGCGGATCCTGACCTTCCTGCTGGAAGGGCTGGTGCTCAATCGGTCGGAAACTATCCCTTAACAGGATTATGGAACATTTCGGCCCTCGCGCGGATCTAGTCCCGCATACCGCGCGACCAGGGGTTCCATGCCAGCCGCGCGCCAAGAAGGCCCAAAAGCCGAAGGATACGCCGCGCCAGGCACTATGCCGCGAGCTCCTGGAGATCCGGCGCGACAACCTGACGATCTTCACGCGGATCGAGGCGATCAACACCAGGCTGAAGAAGCTCGCCGGTGACGAGGGCAAATTCCGCGAGGCCTTCGACGAGCTCGGCCACGTGTCAGTTTCCCCGCCGACCCCCGAGCAGGTCACGGGCGAAGCGCCCGTCCTCCAGATCGAGGTCTGGCAAGCTTTGCGCGACTCGCGCCGCGACAAGCTCCTCGAGGAGGGCCTGGTCGAGGTCAAGTCCATCATCAAGCGCGCGACCTATGGCCAGGTGCGCGTCAAGCTTCACGCCGAACCCGAAGGAGAGGATTAATGATCGAGCCCACCGTCGGCCGCGCTATCTGGTACCGACCGCCCGGATCGCATCCCTCCGCCCAGCCGCACGCGGCGCACGTCGCTTTCGTGCACGACCCGCGTCTGGTCAACCTCCTGATCATCAGCCACGACGGCGTCGCCTATCCCGGCACCGAGATCATCGTGGTGCAGGAGGGTGACCCGATTCCGACGGCCGAGCAGGCCCCGCGCGGCTATGCCGAGTGGATGCCCTACCAGAAGGGCCAGGCCGCCAAAGCCGACGCTCTCCAGGCCCAGATCGCCGGCGCCGGCCAGGCGCCCGCTCCCGCCCCCGCCCCGCAATCGGTCTCCCAGGCCGCTCCGCCGCCCTCGCTGCCCACCCCGGCCACTAACCAGGCGCCCGCTCCTGCCCCGCAGGATGCCCCCCAGGCCGCCTCGCCGCCCCCGCCGGTGGCGCCCGCCACCCAGCCGGCAACGCCTCCGCAGGACACTGGCGCCGGCCATGAGCTGCCCCAGCAAGGGCCCCCGTCCACCACCTAGGAGTCCACATGAGCTTCGCCGTCTCGTTCTTCGCTCGCAACGTCGACCACGCCCGCAGCATGCTGCACGAGGCGCGCGCGCCGATCGCTGTCAAAGCGCTCGTCGAGCTGACGCTCGCGAGCATCCCGCGGCAGGCCTCCGCCGGCGCGGGCGCCAGTAGCGCCAGCACCGCCAACCAGGCGCGTCCCTCCGATGCCGCCAAGGACGCCAACGCCCCGGCCACGCCGGCGCCGCAGCTCCGCGGCATCCTGGTCGAGACCCACGGCCACATCGACGAGCATGGCGCCCAGTCGTATCTCAACGGCTTCAAGGTCCAGCCGCTCTACGACTAAGACCCCAGTCCGGATCCTGCGCGGCTGCTACCGTGGCCGCGAAGGCTGGATCTCCGGCACGCTCGAGGACCGCGCCGCCCGCGGCATCACCAAGGCAATCGTGAAGTTCAGCGACGACGCCGACCTCGTCGCGACGAGCGACCTTGCTCCCGTTCTGCAAGGAGAGCTCTTCCCATCGAGCCCCAGTTCGCCATCCACGAGTTCGGATCGATCCGCGGCTGCGCCCGCGGCTCCTCGCGGCGCTCGATCCGGAAATTCTGGGTTGTGATGGGAGCCGGCGCGGCGACAGTCTCTCCGGCGAGGTTTCGCCACTCGCCCACGGTCCGCCGCTGCTCGCGGTACTCGGACCGGCAGGCTGCGCAACCGCAGCCGACCATATAGCCCCACCGCGTATCGTCCCGGTTGGCGACATCAAGGGCCGCACGCTCGTTGGTCTCGAGCGCGATCTTCTGAGCGAGCATCATGTCGCCGAAGACAAGGTCACCCTCGGGCATGAAGCAGATGCGCGCGCCGATCCGGCCCTTGCTGTCAAGCTCGAGCACGTTGAAGGACGCGCCGCGGACGATGCGATAGCGCCTGCCGCTCGCCTCGCCCCTCACCTCGAAATCGCCGCGCGCGTCGTACTGCGCGAGCTGCTCGGGCGTCAGCCATTCGCGCAGCAACTTCTCGCCGCGCTCCTCGGCCGCCTTGCGCTGTCCGCCGCGGCCGGGCGGCATCATGCCGCCGTACCACGCCTCGTAAGGTGTCGCTGTCAAGGGGACCTCCGCGCGTCCGAAGGCGACAAGGTCGTTCTCGTAACGAGCGCGCGCCCGCGCGAATTCCCACATCCGCTCGATAAGGCCGGCGGACTCCTGTAGCGCTGCGGCGGGGACGGCAAACGACTGCGCGATGCGCGCCTCGAGCTGCTCGGCCATCCCGCGCATCTCGTCCGCGCTTGGAAGTGGATTCTCGCCGCGTGGCAACTGCGCGGTGTAGACGGTTTCCGGACTGCGCGCGGCCAGGTCCTGGCGCGGGACCCATCGCAGCTCGAAACCGACCGGCGCCGGCGCTTCGCGTGCGACCAGCACGTCGCCATCTGACACCAGGACGGCATCGCCCGACGTCACCGCGACACCGTCGATCGTCATTTGGTCCGCCGAATAGACCAGCTCGCCGCGGCCGAAATCCAGCCCGACCCACCTTGGCGGACTAGAAATCGACGAACTCACCAGTTCCTCGAGCTGCTCGCGCGTCATGCCGGCGAGCGCCTCAGGCATGCTCGCCACGGCGCTAGCCGCCCTGCAGCCTCGGGAAGAACAGGGTCTCCGGAGCTTCCGGATTGAACGTGCGGGTGACCTTTGCTTCGCCGGCGCCCGTGCGCTCCGCTGCGGTGAAGCCCGCCCCAGTCAGCTCCTTGAAGCGCTCCTCGGCCAGGCGGACGGCTTCGGCGTCGGCCGGGTCGAATGTGTGCCGACTGTCGCCGGTCTGATCCATGACGATGTGGACGCGCATGCGTGCTCCTCTCGGTTGCGAGGCCGGAGAATCTGGCTGATTTGTTAAGTAAACGCAAAAAGACCCCGCCGCCGGGCCCGAGGCCCGGCGGCGGTCAGATGGGGAAAGTGTGTGAATTAGTGGCCGAAGAGGATCCTCACCTTCTCCACGATGGTGAGCACCGCCGCGGCCGCGCCCAGAAGTCCGGCGCCTAGGGCGCCCAGTTTCACCCACAGCTGGTTGGCCGCGCGGAATATCTTCACGGCTGTCGTCCAGGCGTCATAGAGCTCCTTCAGCTGGGTCGCCATCGGTTGGACGAGCTTCTCGTGCGCGTCGGCACGCTTGTCGTGGCCGTCGGCGCGCAGCTCGAGCGCGGTCAGGCGCTCGGCCATGGTGGCCCGCGGGATCCGGTGGACGGTCATTTTGGCTTGTCCTTTCCTGCGCCGTAGGCGGCGCGTTCGTCGCGGTGGCACTCCGCGGCGTTCTCAATGCGGCTATTGGCCTCGTCCAGCGCGTCCGCGGCACGGGTATAGGCCACGCGGCCGTCAGTCTTGCGGCTTACCTGCGGCTGCGGCACGGGCTGCAGGAAGGCCTCGCAAACAGCCGGCAGGTCGACCGTGAGTCGCCCGTCGCCGGCGCCGAAGGTGGCGAGGCTATTTCCGCTTTGGCACGCGGTCAGCAGCAGCGCCGAGCTCACAACCGCCAAGCGTACCGGGCTTGCGAGAAGCATCCTTCGCCATCGCTGCAAGCAGCTTCTGCTCATAACCATCCGCCTTTCGCTTGTTGTCGGCTGCCTGGTGCTGGAGCTCGGCCAGCCGGGGGGCATACTTGTCCTCGAGCTCGCGCTCGACGTCCGAGTCCCGCTGTTTCTGCTGCGCGATCGCTGCCTCGCGCGCGGCCGCCCATTGCGCGTTGACGTCGGCACGCCCGATATGGTCGCCAACGAGCAGGCCGGCATAGCCGATGCCGACGGCGATCAGCCCCCGTGCCGCCGGCCTTAGCAGGCGCGGATCGAGGTAGACCAGCAGCCCGAGGACGGCCAGCGCGCCGACGAAGAGTCCCGTCCATTCCGAAACGTGGACCACCGTGCGCCAGGCGGAGAGGAATTCGGCAATGCCCTCAAACATGGTCGTTCACCAGCTTGTAGCGGCGATCGAACCAGATGAAGGCGGCAAGCCCCACCACCGCGATGCCGAGCACGACCTCCGGCCTATGTGTGAGGGAGGCGAGCACGTCGCCGAGCCCAAGATCCGCGACCTTGCCCTGCAGCTCGCGCGCCTGGTCCAGCACCTCGTTCGCCTGCTTGACGATGTAGGCGATCGCGCTGGCGCCGATCGAGAGCGAGGCGGCGCCGGTCTTGGACTGGGTCATGGTCTTCGGCGGCGGATTGCGCTCGCCCTTCGGGGAGAAGACCACCTCCGGATTCGGCGCCGGCGGCGGCTCAGCCTCGTCGGGCGTGTTGAACCAGGCGATCTCGGCGTTGCGCCGATTCACCAGGCCCTGCATGTGCTCACCCTTCGAGTAGGTGTACTGCAGCAGCTTGGCGGGCACGGCGTCGATCCGGCCGGCGTTGATCAGCTTGATCGCGGCGACTGCGCCCGTCGGGCAGTTGAAGTAGGTGTCGACCAGCCCATCGAACTGATGCTGCGTCACCTCCGCCTTCAGCAGGCGATTCACCGCGTGCTCGCAAGGTGCGAGATCTGACGAGAGCAGCTCGTCCGCTTCTTCGCGCGAGATGCGGAGGCCCTTATGGATCTGCAGGCCGCCGGCGGCGTCGGTATGGCCGAAGCCGATCGTGAGGGTTCCCCTCACCTCGCCCCCATCCCATTCGGGATAGCGGCCGTGCACCTTCGGGACCTTGTCGTCGTAGACGTAGAGGACACACTCCTCCCACGGCTCCGTCACGCGCTGGCGCGCTGCCTGGCTATAGCGGCGCATCAGGCGGAGGCTCCCGGCTGGGCCACAGCAGCGGGCTGAGGCGCTGCCGCCTGCACCGGAGCCGCGGGGACCGCGGGCGCAGGCGTCGCGGCCGGCGCCGGCCGCAGCAGGGCCTTCACGTTATCGAATTCGCCCTGCAACAGCGCGAAGCTGTTCTCGAGCGAGCCGACGCGGGTGGTCACCCCGGCAACATCCTGCTCGATGACAGCCAGGCCCGCCTTGCCCGCATTCCACTTGGCCTTGAGCCATGCCCAGGCGACCGGCAGGCCCTTGGTGGCGCAGAGATAGAGGAAATAGGCAACGCCAACGCCAGCGGCGCCGGCTGCGATCGACAGCACGTCCATGGTGGTTCTCCTGGTTGAAAGTGAATTAGGCGTCCGCGAACGCTTCCCAGAGCACCTGCACCGAGGCGCCGTTGGTGAAGCCGAAAGCAAAGATCGTCGCCTGAGTCTTCGTGACCGCGCCGACAGTGGCGGACAGGCCGCTCGAGGTGTCCGTCACGACAACTTTGAGCCGCGGAACAGTCAGGAACGGCTGCGAGAAGGTGATCGTTATGCTGCCGCTAAAGAGGGCACCAACCGCTGTCGACGTGGTGATATTGACCGAGCCGTGCTGAGTGAGCGGATCAACGAAAACCGCGACGGAGCCATTGCTGATCGGCGTATTGATATTCTCGAACAGATTTGCCCCGATCCGACCCGGTCCAGAGGTGCCCAACGTCGCGATGCCGAAACAGCTGTTCGCGCCAGTAGGACCAAAGAATATGTTGCCGCTCGCGACCCAATCGGAGACCGCATTCATGGTCAGGGCCGTCGAATGCGGATCCGACAGCGTAAAGACGTTTCCGGTCACCGCAACGTTGAACAGCCAGCCCGTATTGACGTCGCCGATCTGCGCCAGCGTGGTGACAGCGCCCAGCCCCTGCGCAAATTGATTTCCCGTGATCGCGACATTGGCGAACGTCGATCCGACCAGCGAGGACGAGCGGACCATCTGCAAGCCGCCAGCAGTCTGGTTTTCGACGCTGTTGCCCGTGAACAGGAGGTCGACCGTCTGGGTATTGTCCGGCAACACCATCCGATAGCCGTAAGCGCCACCGATTATTTTATTGCCAGTAATCTTCAGACCGCCGCTCGAGGCTTGGTAGATCAAAGTCGAGCCGGCAGCACCGGCAAGAGTGGACGAGACGATCTGGCTGTCGCCGGCGTCCGGATTGTAGGTGTCCTGGACGAAGACGCTGTACACCGTGCAGACATTGAAGACGCAGTTGTCGATGGTCCAGTCTGCCGCCGTCGTGGTCGCGAAGCCCGCCGCGCACTGGTCGACAAGGAGGTCCCGAAAGGTCGAGAACAGGTTCTGCGACGCGCCGCCGGCCAGCGAAATGCCGGCGCCGGCCGAAGCGCCCGGTGCGCCGCGGATCCAAAGCGACTCGATCTGCACCTCGCTCGGCGTGTTGATCAAGAGGCCGTTGCCCGTCGCGCCGTTGATCTGCAGCATGCTCTCGCTGCGGCCGCATCCGAAGATCGAGCACGGGCCATCAATGACCGCGCCGTTGATCAGCACCGTTCCGGGATCGATGTTGAGCGGCATCCTCGCGGCCTGGGCGCCCAAGATCGCTTGGCGCACCAGTGCCGTGCAGTCCGTCGCGCCAGTGAAATCCACCCCGGGAACGTCGGATAGCCAGCGTTCTTTTCGCACAATCGCGATCAGCGCTGGCGTCACGCCGAATGGCGCGAAGCTGATGTGCGAGGTCCCAATAACCACCGGATCGTCGGTGGAATTGAGGATGTACATGATCTCGGCGTTCGCATTGCCCGAGGCCACGTTCACGGCCATACCGGGGAAGAAGCTCGTGTTCGGTTGCACATCGGTCGACCGGGACCAGGCGCCGGCGCTAGCTGTATAGATGCCGTTCTGGATCGTGCTGGTCTGGTCCTTGACCAGCACGCGATCGCCGGCAGCGAGCTGCACGCCGTCGATCACCTGCAGGGCTGAAAGCGCGATGTTGCTGCCCGTGGTCGCAACCCGGCACGGAGCAAAGAAGCCGGTATTGAGCAGTGTGTTGCCGAACGGCGAGAACGTCACCAGCGACGTGCCGATGACGACGGGGTCATCCGTCGTGGTGCAGATGAAGATCAGCCGCGCATTGATGGTCCCGACGGCGACGCACACCGCCATGCCCTGGAAGAACTGGGTGTTGCTCTGTGCATCGCCGGTGCGCACCCAGGAGCCGGTGCTCACGGCATAGATGCCGTTCGTCGTCTGGTCCGCCTGGTCCTTGACCAGCACGCGATCACCGGAATTGAGGGCAATGCCGTCGATCGTCTGTAGCCCGGAAAGGGTGATGTTGGCGCCAGTCGTTGCGACGCGACACGGAGGAAAGAATCCCGTCGCGAGCAGCGTGTTGCCGCTGATGGAGTTGATGCCCACTTCGGCCTCTTACAGGTGATACATGACCACGCCAGCCAGCTGCGGCGTCGCGCCGGCAACATTCCCGCCCACGATCTGGATGGGGCTGTTCGTGTTGCTGCTGCTGGAATTTTCGAAAAGGAGAATCGCCGCGCTGTTCGGCGCGATCACTGGCGCGAGCCAGCTGTAGTTGGCATCGAGATTGATGCCCTTCATGATTATGATGCTGCCGGCGCCGTCGTCGTTGGCCACGTTCGCGCTTGTGAGCGGCAGGCCAGTGATCGACAGCGCTCCGACGGGCGAGACGCTCGTTGCCGAGATCGAGATGTTGAAGCGCGCGACCACGAGTCGCCCGATCCTCTCGTAGCTCCCGACCTGGACCGCATAGGTGAACGTGCCGGGCGTGGTGGCGCCCTGCAGGACGGGCGTCCACGTGCCGGTCGCGTAATCCGAAAGATCCGCGTGCGCGGGCTGCGCAACCGTCAGCGGACCGCCGGTGCTGTTCTGCTTGACGAACTGCGAGGCGCCGCCGGTCGAGGAGAAGTCGGTCGTGCCCGCGGGAAACGTGATGGTGTTGCTACCGGCCACCGCCGCGGCCTTGACCGTCAACGTG
Source organism: Bradyrhizobium sp. USDA 3311 (assembly GCF_054062495.1). Taxonomy (NCBI): domain Bacteria; kingdom Pseudomonadati; phylum Pseudomonadota; class Alphaproteobacteria; order Hyphomicrobiales; family Nitrobacteraceae; genus Bradyrhizobium; species Bradyrhizobium sp. USDA 3311. The sequence goes on from NZ_JBSSFI010000001.1 coordinate 6,214,061, forward strand.
CCGGAGGTCGCGCCCTTCAGCTGGAAGTCGCCGTCGGCGAACTGCTGCACCGCGCTCCAGGTCTGCGCGACGTCCAGGCCTGCGAGCGTGTGAGTGCCCGAGGGCAGCGTCGCGTTGGTGGCCGCACCGACGGTGAAGGTCGTGGTGAAGGCGCCCGAGAAGGTGACGTTGCCGCCGATCGTGATCGTCGACGTACCATTGTTCACCCCGGTGCCGCCGCGCGCCGGCGACAGCTGGCCCGTCCAGCCGAGCGTAAGGTTCTGGCCGGCGATGCTGCCCGTGACATTGGCGTCGTTCGTAACGCCTTGCACGACGTTGGAGTTGAGCCGGCCGGCCGCCAGCGTTCCTGTCCAACCGAGGGTGAGGACCTGGCCCGCGATCGATCCCGTGATGTTGGTGTCGTTCGTTACACCCTGCACGACGTTAGAGTTGAGCCGCGCCGCCGCCAGCGTGCCGTTCCAGCCAATCGTGATCTGCGTCGCCGACAGCAGAGCTGCGACGCCGCCGACGCTGATTCCGATCGTGACGTTGGTATCGTTGACGCCGGTCAGCCCCTGCCCGTTCGCGATATCGGCCACACCCGGCTGCGACCGCAACGGCAGGCCGTTGGTGTCAAACCCGGTCACCCATTGGTGCGAGAGCGCGTTCGATTGCGCGACGGCGAGCAGCCCTCCGACGACCTGCAGGCTGCCGTTGAGCGCTATTCCGAGCGTCCGGTCGGCCGACAGATTTCCGCCACCTGTCAGCGGCGCAGTCGTGTTGATGTTCAGCGTCGGAGGAACGCTCACCAGCGTCGTTCCCCGACGATCTACGATTGCCATCGAGGTCCTCCAAAAGCGAAAAGGCCGCCCAAAAGGACGGCCTTCTCGACGGTAAACTGGCTCAAACGGGACTTGCCGACTTCGGCCGCGGCGTGAAACGGTCCGCGCGACCTAAGCTAGAATCATGAAATATGGACACCGAACGCCATGCCCATCATCTTCGTTCTCTACTGCCTTCTCGGCCTATTCCAGCTGGCGGCTTTCTTCGAAGGCATCGAGCAATGGCTCGGCTTCGGCTGGATCGTGGCCATGATCCTGTTCTTCATCGCCGCTTCGGTACCGCTAGGATCGATCGCCACGGCGGCCCTTGCGTTTTACGGCGCCAATCACGGCTGGCACTGGCCATGGTGGCAGGCCGCGCTGCTGGCCTTTCCGTTCCCGATCGTCGCTCTGATCTCGATGGCGTTGCAAGGCAGCGGCACCCTCGCCGGCATGATGCGGCAACGGCAGTGACCGATAATCTGCCCGAGCCGGAAGACTGGGGACCGCCGAAGGCTTCGGAGGGCCACGCGTTGGAAGTTGCGCGCATCGTCACCGACGCCCATACCTTTATCGTGCCGCTAATCTGGTTCGGCGTCGCGCTTCTATTCTGGCTCGGGATGCGATTCGCTTTTGCGCCATCGGCCCGGCATTTGCGGCGCAGGTTCGGGCGCTGGATCGCGGGCGATTAACGGCCGGTGATGAAGCGGTCGATCTTGCTCGGGGGCACCAGGTAGGAAATCCCTGACTTTTCCCTCTGCAGGCGCTCGGCGCGCTGCAGATAGCCCGGGTTGATCCACTCCTGCAGGCGGTGCCAGATCAGGGCGTTGGTCGCCCAGCTCGTCAGCCAGAGGTTCATGCCGGGCGTATTATCGCGGGTGAACTTCAAGAGCTCGGTCGCGCGCGATCGCCAGGGATGTTGGCCCTTGTGCTCGGCGGTGTTGGTGCCGAACAACGCGTCGGAGCCGGCGCCGATGATTGAATTGCCATCGCCATGCAGGATGCCCATCAGCGTATCGATCTGGCTGTAGGTCGGACCGGCCAATGAGGCCACAGCCGAGAAGCCATGGCGATCGAATTGGCCGAGCAGGTAATCGCCAATCAGCGAACCAATGCCAGAGCGCTGCATGCCCTCGAGGACGGATGCGATCGGGTGTTCCCGCAACTTGGCGATCGGGTCCTTGCCCTGCACCAGGTCACGCACGCCCTCGGCGGCAACGCCGAAGATGATGGCGCCGACGGCGGCTTCGACCACACCGGACACCCGATCGTACCGGCTGTCGCCGATCGTGCCGTAGATCTCGCGCTCCCAAGCGCGGGTGATCATATCGGCCGGCCAGATCTTGAACTGGTAGAACAGCCGCAGCGCCGTGTTCATCGCGGTGCCGGGCACGAAGTTTTTGCCGAACAGCATCGCCCGCACGCGCGCGCCCGGCATCGGGATCGCGTAGCCGGCGCGGTCGGTATAGGCGGTGGCGATCTGCAGCGCGAGATCCTCGCGCACTTTCGCGATGTCCTCCGCGGTTGTCATCAGCCCGGTACCAGGCGGATGGGCTTCCGCAATGTAGGCCTTGATCTGCTCGTCGGAGAGCTTCAGCGCGTCGTTGGCGAACAGGTACGTGCGGTCGCCCACCTTGGTCCACTCGACGCCGTGCAGCGCCTTCCATTCCGCCTCGCCGATGCCAAAGCCCTTGAGCACACGCTGCTCTTTGGGGCCGATATCGGCCCAGGCTTGCCCTCGCTTGCCACCGAGGTGCGAAGCGAACATCGCCTCGGCATCGCCGCGCTGATTGTCGATCACGCTGGAGACGCCGGTCAGCTTGAAGAAGATGGCCTCCATCCGACCAATCATCCCGCTCGGCGCGTCGGCGACGTCGTACATCGCCATCATGTGGCCGAGCCGGTTTTCGAACGCGACGAGCGTCGCGTCGAGGGCTTCGCGCTTGGCGCTACCTTCAGCACCCTCGGTGAGACCCCGGAACAGCGAGATGTAACGTTCGGCGAAGGGAATGCCCCAGTAGCGGGCCTCCATCGCCTTGGTCGGCAGCGAGGCGAAGTGCGTCATCGCCACGCGGCCGAGCTTCGACATGCGCTGGATCGCCATCCAGTTGGACAGCACGTCGGACTGGGTCTTGTTGACCGGGCGCTGGCTCGAGCCATCGATCTGCGCGAACCGATTGCGCAGCGGCTGCTCCCATTTCTTCCAGTCGCCCATCTGATCCGGGGCAGCGGCAATCTCGGCCTTCAGCGCGTCGATCTTGGCCTGGAGCGCCGGCGTCGCCTGCTCGCGGTTGGCGGCTTCCATTGCGTTCAGCTTCGAGACGCGCGCCGAGGCCTCCGCCTGCATCGTCGCTTTGGCGAAGGCGATGGTGCGCTCGAACGCCTCGGCCGGCCTGGTGCCGAACTCCTTCATTAGCGCCGTGCGACGCGCCGCGGTCGATAGCGACTGCACGATGGTGTGGGTCGGATTGTGGACGCCATAGGCCTGGTTATATTCCCGCCAGTCCTTGCCGCTCTTGAAGTGCAGCTCGCGGGTGGCGGACGCTCGCTTGGCGACGTTGGGGTAAAGCGGCTCCTCGATCGGCTTGCCGTAGTCGAAATGCTCGCCGGTCCGCATCGGCTCCCACATCTGGCGCAGCGCGTCGAGCGCAGCCTGCCGGTCGGTGGTGCCGAAGGTGCGCTTGAGGTCCAGCCGATCGAGCGTCTCGTTGACCCACTTCTCCATTCCGGCCTTTCCGATTCGGTAGGAGTCGTGGGACGAGCGGGTTACGTAACCGGAGTAGGATCGCACCCACGCGCCCTCGCGGTTGAGCATCGCCATTGACTGGCGCTGCCACTTGCGCACGATCTTGGCGATCGCCAGCGCCTGGGCATCCTTGGTGATGCCAGGCTTGCCCAGCGCCTCGCGGTTGAGCTCGAACAGCTCATCCGTCCACTTGTCCTCGAGGTGCTTGGTCGCGAACACCTTCAGTAGTCCCGCCCGCTCGAGGTCGTTGGCGAAGCCGCCGATCAGCTGCCGGCGGAGCGCCACATATTGTGCGTCGACCGAAAGCCGGTTCTTCAGGAACGGCAGGTTGACGCCGACGAGCTTGGCCTCGAGCGCGAGCCGCATTGCGGTCTTGGCGTGCTTCGGCGAAAGCTTGGTGATGGCCTCCTTCATCGAGGTCATGAAGCGATGCAGCGCGATTTCCTTGCGCATGTCGAGGATCGTAGCCCGCCGGCGCAGCAGATCCTGTTCCATCGACTGTTTCAGGAACTCATCGCGGGCGCGGTCATAGGCGTCGTCGCGCGACATGCCGTCGTGCTCATAGCCCTCGGCCCGATTGAAGATCTCGTCGAGCGCGTCCTGCACCTCCTCGCGCGGCCGGCCGCTCTTCTCGGCAATCTCGTCGAAACAGTCCTTGCGGGATTTGCGGGCCATCAGCCGATCGCTCCGAGTAGGCAGGCAACGCCGTCCGAGATGATCTTGTCCCGGGCGTCCTTGTCGAGCTTGAGCTGGTCGAGCGCGTCACCGAACAGCTTCCGCTCCGACTCCGTTAGGGTCGGTTCGATCTGGCGCCAGATCTCATCGGCGCGCTTGGCCTCCTGCTCGAGGGCGGTGAGCGCGCGTTCCGGCGCCGCGACTGAGGCCGGCTCCTCAACGTGGTCGGCGGCCCGCGATTCCTCGAGCACGTCAGGCTCGTTGTAGTCAGGGGTTACGTCGGCGAGCTCGCGCCAGCGCGGATCCTGCGCAGCGGCCGCGAGTTGGGTGCCGCGATCTGGCGCCGGCGGAACGGGCTTCTCCGGCGCGGCGGCTTTCCCGCGGATCCTAGTCGTTTGGCCATTGATCGTCACCGTGGTGTCGAGTGCAGGTTCGGGCGGCGTGGTCCCCAAATCGGGAATCGCAGCGGCTTCCGGCGCCCCACGTACCGCAACCGGGGCCTCGGTGGTGTCCGTCAGGTCGGGGATCTTCGGTTGCCCGGCCGCCTCAACCCGCGCCTCCGGAGTGCCGCGGAGCTGCTCGATCGAGACCGGCTCGCCGTTCTTGTGCGTGATCTCGATGTGCTTGTCGTTGAATACGACGAAGTTGCGGGTGCCCTCGCCCTGGGCTCGCGACTTCTTATCGAAATACTTGATCCCCGGAATGCCGGCCTCAGCGAGCGCTGCAGACGCGCCAAGGTAGCCTTGGCTCCGATGCACGCCATCCTGCTCTGCGCGACGCGCTCGCAGCTGCTCCGCCGCGAGATGTTCGTACAGTTCCCGACCCGTTATAGCCCCGCCTCGGAACACGCCATGATCGCTGAAGAGGTTCTCAATCGCTGCCCGGGCACGGGGATGCTGCACCGAAAGGTCGGCATCCCAGTCTAGGAAATGCTCGTGGTTCGCGTTGATCTTCACGCGGTACATGTGGCCTATCGCGCGAGCGGCGGCGGCGGTCTCCGGGGAGGCGTCGTAGCTATGCAGGCTGCGGAGCGCGGCATTCACCGCCTGATGCGGATAATCGTAACCGAGCCAGTCGTCCTGTTGCAGCGCCTTCATTAGCCGCTGCTCTCCAGGCGAGAACTCATCCCAGTGACCTTCGATCTCGGCCCACGCGTCTCCTGGGGACATGTACTGGTCGTAGAGCTCCGCGACCTTGTTGACGAAGGCCTTGTCGCTCGTGGTCGCCTTGTAGCTCCGCGCGACCTTCTCGTTCTCAGCGAAATACAGGCCGTGGCCGTAGACCTGCGCGCCCTCGCCGGTGCCGAGCTTCGAGATATCGAACCGGTCGAAATCATGCGGCGAGCCGTGCCAGGCCTCGAAGCTCTCCGCGATGCGCGGGTCGTGATCGGCCGCGATGTTGAGCACCTCGGCAGCGCGCACTGGCGTGCCGTTGATGACGTCGGCCATCGCCGCGTGCACCACGTCTTCCTTTGCCGCCGGCGGCAGGTCGGCGATGACGGCCGCGACCTGGTGCGGCGCCGGCGCGACGCCGGGCACCTCGTGATCCTCCATCCCGGGCACGTCGCCGATCGGCACGCCGTCGGCATCGAGCTGGTCGGCGTGGACGTGGGTGCCGGTCATCAGACCGCGCAGCAGCAGGTCCTGCGGCGAGCCCTCGAGCGGCAGGCCGCGCATTCTGGCGCGGAGGTCGCGATAGCCGCCGCCGATCGCGTGGAAGCCGGCGCCCATGCCGGCACCCATCACCACCGAGCGCATCGCCTCGGCCATGGTGTAGTCCTGGCCATCGCGAGTATGCAGCCACCAGTCGGCCGGCTGCAGTACGGCGGTCCCCACGCCGCCCTGCAGCGCGCCCTGGCCGGCCTTGATGGCCGCGCGACCGAGCAGGCTGTCGCCGCCGGCGGCGACCATGCGGGCGACACGCGCTTCGCCGAGCACCGGTATCGAGAACGCGGCGATGTTGACGGGGTCGATCATGCCGACGCCCATCGATGTCACGAAGCCGAGGGCGTTGGGGAAGAAACTGTCCGGCCCGCGCGAGATCGCAGCCTCGCGATCTCTGCGGTCATGGGCCTCCTGGATCATCAGATCCAGTACCGGCGATTTGATCGAGGGCTGGTCGGCCGGAAGGTGCACGTCCTTCTCGAGGCCCTCCTGCTTGAGCCGCGCCCTGGCGTCTTCGATCGAGGTATCAGGGATGGCGTCGCGGGCGCGCTGCTCGATGTCCTGCAGGGCCATCTGCTGCTCGGGCGTGCCGACGCCGTCCCAGTCATGCGGCGTGTAGCCTCCAGCGATGCCCTCGCGGATCCGGCGGTAGATGTAACTGCCGGATAGCGAGTTCTTCGGGTCAAGCGTGTTGGCCCATTCGGCCGTGAGCTGGCCGCCGAACGAGGTGTGAGCCTCCGACGCCAGCGGCGCGCCGAAGTCTTCCGGCTCGGGGAGGACGTCGCTCACAGGCCCGGAGCCGCCGTGTTGATTGATGCGATGAAGGCGGCGTCGCGCGCCTCCTTGCTGCCGCCGATCTTCGCGAGCTGGTCCCAGGTCAGGAGGATCCGCTTGCCGTCCTTGTCGCTAACAAAGCCGGGGCTGGATGCCGTGTTGTAGGCGATGTTGAGACCGTCCTCGTTCGGCGAGGTGACGAACACGCCGTTGCGCGCGAAGTTGCGGCGCGAGTCGGCCTCGTTGTCGGATACACCCAAATCATTGACCTGCAGGCGTAGGCTTCCGAACGGGCTGCCGGCGCGAGCGTCCCGGTATCGCGCCGTGTCCTGCTCCATGTACTTGTGCATCGCCTCGTAGCGGTCGTCGGCCTCCTTGGCCGTCGCGTAGGACGGAAAGCTGTCCCAGCCAGCGCTCTCGATGTTGCGCTTCGCCGTGGCGTTCGGAACATCGAAGACCTTGCCATCAGAAGGCCGCGTGAACTTCTCCGCCTCGATCTTGCCGTTCCAAACAGTCGGCACGTTGTAGAAGCGGCCGTTATGTTCCACGACCGACTGATAGAGTGTTGAGCGGGAGCCGTCGGCGTTGTCGACGCCGCCTGGCCCGCGCAGATTGGTTAGGTGCCGCGCATAGAGCGCCTGTTCTTGCGGCGTGAGCTTGAGCTCTGCAGCGGCCTGCGCGGCACTGTCCTCCGAACGCGGGCCGCGCTCGAGCTCCTGCCGCGCGATCAGTGTGCCGAGCTGCACGGCGTCGGCATCGATTTTGAGCTTCGGGTCCTTCGGCAGCCGCCACGTGTCGCGGATTTCGTAGCGATCGCCGATCACTGCGTTGAACGCGTTGGTCGCAGCCGTCTCGGCGGACGTGTTGCCATCGCGGATGTAGAGCGCGGCGAGCTTCTGGACGAGGCCGTTATAACCATTGAAGTAGGCTTCCTGCTGCGGACCGACCAGCGTCGAGCGCCACGGCGCCATTGCGGCGTTTGTCGCCTTCATCATGTTGCGCGCGGTGACCTCATCCTGTTCTTTGAGGATGGCGACGGGGCTTTCCTTCGGCGGCAGCGAGAGCAGCCGCGACATTGCCACGGGGTTGGCACCGGCGGCGATCGCGCGGACGATCGGCTGGGTCGTTGCAGGCAGCTGGCCCATGACCTTCGGCCAGACATCGCCCCATAGCGCCTTCTCCTGGTTGACGCGTGCGATCAGGCCGACCCGGGCTTGTGGGTCCTCGGACGTCGCAACAGACGTGAACGCCTTGTCGAGATTGTCGACGTAACCGGCCGGGACGACCTTGACGTCCTCAGGAGCGACGCCGGCGGCGAGTTGCCGCTCGGTAGCCTTGTTGACGTAGTCGCGCGCGGCGAGCGACTTCGCTTCCGGTGTCGCCGCCTGGTCACGGCTAATCTCCGAGAAGTTGTCAAACGCCGCCTTGACCGCCGGCACGCGGTTGATCGCGAAGGTCGCGGGATCCGCGTCGCGCTCCTTGCGCACCGCGACGATCGCCTTGCGAATCGCATCCTGCCGCTCGGCCGCCGCGGCATAGCCCTCGCCTGGCTTCGGCTCGTAGCTCCTGAGGAGCTCGTCCTGCTCGGCCATAGACATGCGCGCGAGGTTCGAAATGTCGGCCGCGGTCTTCAACCCGGCCTGGTATTCGGCGTAGGCCTTCGGTCCATCCACCACGCCCTTCGCCGCGACAAACTCGGACTGCGTCACCGGGTTGGTGGCGTAGCCGGTGCGCGCGGCCTCCGCTGCGGTGTCCTCGACCCGCTGCTTCAGCGTCGACTGCTGGTCGAGCTGAAGAGCGTCGATCTTGTTCTGGGCGTAGCCCGCGATCTGGCGGCGCTGGTTGTCGTCAAGCCAGTCATAGAGGTGATTGCCGCCGGGAACGGCGCCGCCCATGCGGCCGTTCGCCCAGTTGACGACCGAGCCGGCGAGCTGGCCGCCGAGCACCTTCGGATTGGCGTCGATGATCCGCTGCACCTTCCTCGGATCGCCATAGACGTCCATCAGCACGTCGGCGACGGGCTTGCCGGGCGGTGCCTTCAGCACCGCGGTGGCCGCGCCAGGCCCGAGGAAGTGCGCGAGGTAGATATTGCCCGGCGTCGCCGGCAGGCCCTGTGCCTTGAGCGCAGCGCTGTTCTCCTCACGATAGGCCCGCGTCATTTCGGTGCGCAGGCCAGCGTCAGCGCGGAGCGCGAGAATGTCGGCATCGCTCTTGCCGGCGGCGAGATCCGGACGCTTTGCCCGCACCAGGTCGAGCCAGGTCTGGTCGATGAAGCCGCCGACCGCGCTCGAGCGCGGATCCTTGCCCGGGCCCTCGACATGCATGATGCGGTTGTCGATCTGCTCCGGCGTGCCAGGCGCAGCGCGGACCTCATTCAGCGCGCCGGTCGGGTCGATATCGGCCCGCGCCAGGCCGACGCCGACGCCGGCGGAATGCGCCCAGGCGTCCTTCTTCTGCGCGGCCTGCGTTGGCGTCAGCCAACCCTTAGCGACCATCGCGTCGACCATGTCGCCGTAGTTCTGCAGGCCGGTGCCAAACTTGGCCTCGTTCATGGGGTCGGCGATCGCGGCGTCGGAAAGCGCCTTGCCGCGGTCCTCGATGTCGGCGAGCTTGGTGTTGCCCTCGAGCGTCCAGGCGTGATCCTTCACCACCGAGTTGGTGCTGGCGATCGACTGGCCGGTCTCGGCATTGAATCGGGCGCGCAGGTTCGGATTTGAGAGCGTGTCGGCCCATTTGGTCTGCAGCGCTTGCGCCTGCTCCATGTAGCGCGGCTGCAGCGTCGCATAGTCCTGGTCGTGCTTGAGGCCGTCCTGCAGGTTCGAGTGGTCGATGTTGAACGAGGCCTTGGCGATCGCCAGGCTATAGCGATCGTTGGCCTCGGCGGCCGCGGCGACGTCGTTGCCGACCGCCTGCACGCCCTTGCCGAGTGTCTCGACGCCTTGCGTCATGGCGGCATTGCCGCGGGCGAGCGGCGACAGGTCATACGAGCCGACGGCACGCGGGCCCTCGACGCCGACCCGTGACGAGAAGGTGGCGAGATCAGGAAGCTTCGCCATGCCCTAGCCGTACGCCGTCGCGCCGGTCGAGCCGGTCTTCATGGTGGAATAGTTCTTGAACATCGAGCCGCCGGCGGAGGCGAGATTGCCGATTGCGGAGAAGTCGGCCGCCTCTTCCTGCATCTGGCCTCCCTCTGCTGCGAGCTTGCCGCTCATCTCGACGCCGGCAGCCTTGTTGAGATCGCCGGTCGCGGCGTTCTCGCCCTGGAACAGCTGCATCGCGGCCTCATAGGTGCCGCGGCGCGCGATGCTCTCGGAGATCGCCTCGGGCGAGCCGACGCTGGCAACGAAACCACTGCCGGCGGCACTGGCGGTGAGCGTGCTCTGCGCCAGGCGGGTCTTCTGCTGGGTGTCCAGCATTTGGCGCTGCGCCGCGCCAATCTCGCTCGAGGCGTTCTCGCGGATCTGCGCGGCCTGGTAGTTCGCCTCGTTCTGCTGGCTCTGGCCGAGCGCTGCGGCATTGGCGCCGCCTGCGATCGTGCCGGCCGCGGAGACGCCGGCGCCGATCCCGGAAAGGATCAGCGAGCCGGTGATCGGATCAGCCATGCCGCGACCTCACCGCATTCCAGACAAACAAACGAACGCCACCCTCGTCGACCGCTTCGAAGCCGAGCCGGACGAGCCAGCGCTCCGCCGCGGCGATGCGCCGATCGGCGAGAGCGATCACCTGCGGCACGCCGGATTCGCGGATCACCCGCATCATCGCGAGTCCCGCGCGATGCAGCGCAGCCGGGTAGCGGCGGAACTCGTCATTGATCGAGGCAAAGCCAATGATGACGCCGTCCTCGCGGTAGCCGATGCCACCGACGCCGAGCACGCGATCGCGCTGCTCGTAGTCATCCCACACCAGCGCCGTGATGGCGCGGATCCGTATCGGCAGCGTCTCATGGGTGACCTGCGCGAGATCCGCGGCAACGGTCGGACGAAGCTGGACCCGCACGCCTTAGCCGTTGGTCGTCACGCCGATGACGGTGCCGTTGACCGTGACGGGATACGGCGCGGCGCCCAGCATGCAAAGCCGCGCATCGGTATCCCACTGGCCCGGCGCTTCCTGCATCTGCTGATCGTATTGGTCCCAGATGGCGCCAGCGGCGACGGCCGCGTCCTGGTCGATGGCGGCCAGCGGATCGAGCAGATCCATGCGCTGGCCGATCTGCAGGCCCAGCGGCGAGGTGTTGAGCAGCAAGAGCCCGACATGGTCGATCTTCTTGCGCTGGTTGATGGCGGTACCACCGTCGGCCGCATAGGCCAGCTTCGCGCTCATGAACGGAGCGACGTAGCCGACGCAGGCTGTGATGGCCGACGCCGTGCGGCCGCCGGGCAACGTGATGGCGCCCCCTGAGACGTCGATGACACCGATGCGGCGGCCGTCGGCGAACACCTCGGCGGGATAGCCGTTGTAGGCGGCCGGCACGGTGACCGAAGCGATCGGCGCCCGATCCGGCTCCTGCGCTGTCCCCTGCAAGGTTTCGCCGGTCAGCCCGACCACGATGTTTGCATGCTTGCTGCCATCGGGCATCGCCACATTGCCGCTCCCGTCCGATGTCGCGGAGCCGAGATAGGCGCCGTCAGCCCATACGCCGACAACGGTGCTCGGCAGCCAGGGGACCTGCACGGTCGACACCCGCCGCGCCCTGGTAGACGAGGTGGCAGTCGAACAGCTGGTTGATCGGGCCGCCGATGCAATTGAGGCGCGGCGCCAGCTTTTCGCGGAAGCGCCTGGTGATGCCGTTGATGACCCGCCGCACGGTGAAGAACACCTGGTTCTCCGGCCCCGAGGGCGCCGGCAGCACGCAGACGTTCTCGATCACGCCGAGGGTCTGCATTCTCCACCAGCAGGCGATCTCGTCAGCGGCCTCGTCCATGAACACCGCCGCCTGGCCGTCCGCCTTCGGCAGCCAGACATGGGTGTCGCGCTGGCGCTGCACGGCAATGTCGACGAAGCCCGGCTCGCCGATATCCGTGTTGAGCCGCGTCAGGTCGCTCGCGGTGTAGTCCATCGCCTGCGGCGTGAAGGTGAGCTTGTAGACGCGGCTGCCGTCCTCGCTGATGAAGATCCCCGATGTATCAAGGCGAACAGCCTTGGCACGGGCAGCACCGCGAGTAGCGCACGGCTTGGTCGACACCGTCGAAGGCGTGAGCACCTGGTCGAAGCTCGAGGAACGGACGCTCTCGATCGACTGCTCGCGGCCGCAGAGCAACCGGGTCAGCGGGAGCAGCCAGTTGACACGGTCGAGGGGGCCCGAGCCGAACACCTCGATAATGGCCCCGGCGTCACCAAGGTCGTTGCCATCGAGGTCCGTGTCGGCGAAGCCGGTGTAATTGTCCGACTGCGAGAGCGCGAGCTCGACACCCGAGGCCATCCCAAGGCGCCCCTCGAAGAAGCCAACCGAGGTCGGCCAGCCGTTCGCGGTCGACCAGTCCGAGATCATGAAATTGCCGGTCGGAGTATTGGAGGGCGCCGCCACCAGCACCTCGACGCTGACCTGCGTCGGCGAAAGGTATTGCAGGATCCGCGCGACGCCCCACGCGCCTCCGCTGGAGTAGCTGCTGACGACGTTCGCGACCCCGGACGTGTAGCCGCCCTGGTCGAAGCCCACGCGCTCCCAGGCGATGACATTGTCCAGATCGGGCGTCGAGCTCGAACCGCCGGTCGTGGAGTTGAGAGTGCCGTTACTGGTCAAGGTGGCAACGGTGGTGAACCCGCTGTCGGCGCCGTCGAAGGAGCGCTGCAGGCTGACAGTGCCCGACCAGGTGCCGCTGACCGTCCATGCATAGTTGCGGGTCGCGCCGACGCCGGTGACGCGCACCGCCGGCGACCAGGCGCCCTGCCCGGCCACAGAGGTCGGATAGAACTGCGTCTCGGCGAAAAACTGAACGATCTGCTGCTCGCAGCCCGGCGTAAAGAATGGCCGGCTCGCCTGCATGGTGGCGTTTCCGGAGATGACATTGCCGAGCCGCACCGACCCGTCGGAGACCGACGTAAACGGGCCTCGCGAAGGCCTCCAGAGCACCACCGACCAGCCGCGGGCCGAGCGCCGCTCGATCTTGTACGGCTGCAGGCCGTACGCCGTGCAGAAGATGATATCGCCGGACTGATCGTACCGCAGCGAATCGAGCTGATCGATCGTGAGCCATGGCGTCGGAAGGGTGAGGACGCCGGCGGGTTCGATGCTGCAGCTCGTCAGCACCTTCTGCCAGGCGTCGACCGACTCGATCTGCAGATAGACGTTTGGCCCGTTCGGCGTGAAGGCGAGCGAATGCGTGCCGGTGTCGATCGAGGTCTGCGGGATCAGATCGGCAAAGCCCGCGGTTGTTCCGGCGCGCAGCGTCACCGGACCATTGGAGACCACGACGCGGAGCCCATGCTCCTTGCCGTAATCGGCCGGCGAGACGCTGAGGACCTGCTGCACCTGGGCGATCGAGCCGATCGCAGGCGCCGCCAGCGCGCATTGGGCGCCGCTGAGGGTGGCCGTAGCGCCGGCAGTCGTGTTGGCGGTTGTCCAGTAGCCGCCGGCGCCGGAGAAGCTTGGATCGTGCACCGCCGTGCCGACCGCCGCTCGCGTGACCAACTGGCCCGCGATTTCGATGCGCATGATGCCAGGCGTGAGCTCGACCAGCGCCGTGTCCGTCTTGGAGAAGATAAACGGGACCATCACGCCGGCAGCGTCGTTATAGACCTCGTTGATCATCTGCAGGCCTGGCCGCAGCGTCATCTCGCCGATCACTGTCGGCAGCCAGTTGAGCTGGCATTCGGCGGCGAGGCGGAGCCGCTCGTTGTCGACGCGCGCAAGCGCAGCCCTCGACACTTCGCCCCGGTTGAAGGCGAACATCGAGGCGTTGATGCGCGCCATCTATTGCTTGCCAGCTCCGCCGAGCTCTTCGGCAACCATCTCGGCAAGAACGCCGCCCTCGCCCACCTGGTAAGGCAGCAGGCTCCGCGATCGCAGCCGCTCGAGCACCGAGCGCGGCGCGCCCATGTTTCGGATGCGCACGATCTTGCCGACCAACGAGACATCGTTCGCGCTGCTGCGAACCGCCTCCCTGGCCTCCGGAGGCAGCAGGTCGAAGGCCTCCATCTCGGCGCGTGCACGCGGATCCGGCTTGCTGGGATCGACCGGCGCCGGCGCGCGCTCGAGCGCAAGGCCGTTGCCATACGCCATCACGCCGCGGAAACGCCCGAACATCATCAGCTCATCAGGCTGGAGCCAGGCGTGTCGCCGCCGGGCCCGGTGCGGCCGTAGCTGCGGCGGGCGCGTACCCAGCTCGAGACGGGCGCGAAGCCGACCGCGTCGTTCATGGCGCAGTTTGAGGCCGCGATCTTGTAGGCCTTCTCCTCGCGCTTGATCAGGCCCTGTGGACCCTGCAGCAGCTCCGATTTGCCGGTGATGCGCCCGCAGGCCTGCCCCGCCAGGCGCAGGCTGACATAGTCCTCGAACGAGGACGGCCACACGCCGAGGTTCATGCCGTAGAGCGGATCGTTCGAGGTGTAGGTGATGAAGAGCGGCGTGAAGTTGGCGAACCAGTAGCCGGTCTCTTCCTTGTAGTCGTTGAGCGGCGGCTGCATCTCCGGCGTGGTCGAGATCCAGCGTGTGCGCACCCAGTCGTCGGGAATCGCGAACGCGAACAGATAGCCGAACGCCGGCGTCATGGTCGACGAGGCGTCGATCTGGACCGTGCGCAGCATGAAGTTCCAGATCTTGCGCTCGAGGCAGTAGCCCGCGACGCTCGGCCAGAAATCGTCGAGCACCCGCCGCGGCTCACGCTGCTCATTGAGCGAGACAAGCCGGCGCTCGTTCAGATGAGCGAGCGCCAGGTTGTAGAGCGTGAGCTTGTCGGTCACGACTGAAGGCCGCCCACCGGCCGCACGATCGACGTCGTCGGCTTGTGCTCGATCCGGGTCGCCTGCACCATCAGCTGATGCTTGAACATGTCGGCGCCGAGATTGACCGACGGCATCAGGTCCATGGAGCCGCCGAACACCACGTCCGGCGCGCCCTCCGGCGTCACCGGGATGATCAGCACGGCCTCAACGTTGCCGGCGCGCGCATTCGCGATCACGCTGGCAAGCAGTCGCAGCACGTTCTCGTTGGCGGTCTTCATGCCGCCACCACGCGCTCGTAATCGGCAAGCCAGCGCCGGGCGTCACCCTCGGTGCCGAACTTGTCCTTCATGACGGACTTGTCGGAGCGGCGCACGACGCGCCATTTCGCCATCGGGCCGGCGAACTCGACCGAGAACAGCACCTCGCCAGGCAGCGGCTTGTAAGCCGCCTCGAGCTTCACCGGCTCGCGGATGACCGCGACGGTCGCCGAGTTGCGCTCCCGCTTGAGCACGTAGAGCTCGGCGTAATAGCTCTGGTCCTCGGGCCGCACCTCGATGATGTCGCCCGGCTGCATGCGGACGATGTTGGCCCAGAATTCGGGACGCAGCACGTCCTCGAACGGCGTACCCACCGCGGGCGAAACCGAATGGCGGTTGTTGAGAAACTCGCCGAGCTGCCAGCGCGTGACCGGCAGCGGCACGACCCGCCGCGGTTCGGCGTCCGCCTCGTCAGGCTTCGCCTTCTTCGCGCCCTTCGGGGCAGCGGCCTCGGCAGCAGCTTTCGCCGCAGCGTCAGCTTTGGCCTTCTCGTCGTCGGGAGCACCCATCGGTCACCTCTGGTTTCGGGAAATGGAAAAGGCGGCGGGAAGGATCCCGCCGCCTCTGTTGGTGTGGAAGTCTCAGTAGTCGGCGTTGGCGACGATCGATCCCGCGCCACCACCGCCCTGCAGCAGGGTTGCCTGGCCCTGCGTGCCGGCGGAGTTGCCGTTGATCGAGATCGCGTTCGGCGTGTGCGTGGTGCCCGCGGTGATCGTGGTCGCGGTGGCCACGGAGGCCTGGTTGGTCTTGAAGGTACCAGCCGTGACAGTCACCGTCGGCGCGATACGCATCTGCACCGGCGTCGCCATGTAGAACACCTGGATCGCAGCGGTGGTGTTCATGCCGGCGCCGACGACAACGCCAGCCGCGGGCTCGTTGGTCACCCAGCAATAGCGCTGGCAGATCTCGAGCTCGACCTGGGCATCGCGATGCTCGAACACCGTCGCCTGGCCGCCGATCTCAAGCTGGAAGCCCTTGAACTGCAGCCATTCGTTGGCGCCCGCGTTGCCGCTCGGCGTGTAGTTCAGGAGGACACCGAGCTGGGTCGCACCCACCGGCACGGTGCCGGTGAGGATGACCAGCTGGTCGTTCGTCGTCGGCGCCACGACTTGTGACGCCACCGTCGCCTGCCCAGTCCAGGTGCCCGCAGCAAGGTTCGCTGCGCTCTGGTCGGTGCCGGTGCCGGACACGATCGCCGCAGTGAAGTTCGCGGATGACCCCAGGAAGTTGGCGCCGCACTTCACGTAGAACGACAGCGTGACCTGCTGGCCCTGCGCGCGGATCGAGTCCGCGGTCTCGAGGACCTGGCCCATCTGGATCTTCGCAGTATCGGCGTTGGCCGACTTGCGCTGCCACCGCAGCGCCTGCGCGAACCCGGCAACACCGGTGTCGGCCTGCTTCGACCAGTTGATGGCGCTCGAGGCGCCGCCGACCGTGAAGAAGCGGTCCGCCATGTAGGTGACGGTGTTGGTGATATCCGCCGCCTGCGACGTGCCGCGTTGCCACGGGTTGACGGTGAAATCACCGCCATCGAGCAGGTTGCGGAAGTTCGCGACGCCAGACGACGCCGGCAGTGCCGCCGCCACCAGCGTGCCCGCACCCGCCGCGCTAACCGAGGCAACCAAACACGGCTGCCAGGTCGGAGCGGACGAGAATGCGCCGCCGACGCCGGGGGTCGCGGGAAACACTTCCGCGCCTTCGGTCACCGTCGCCGCATTTAGCGTGCCGGACATCACCCAGACGAGATCGCCGACGTTGAGGCGCTTCTGCCCCGCGTCGGAGAAATAGCCGGTGCCCAGGATGGTCGCGAGCGGATCCGCAGAGATGTAGAGCCACTCCTTAAAGTTGCCCTCGATCGTCTGCGTCCACAGGGAGAGTTGAGAGGTCTGATACGTCATGTTCAGAGCCCTCCCTTAGACGGCGACATAGGCCGAGCCGTCATGCGGAACGAGGACAACGCCCTTGTTCTGCAGCAGCTGCGAACCCATGAAGCAGGTGGTGCGAGCCCAGGAGTAGTCCTGCTCTTCGTGATAGCCGGCGAGGGCTTGCATTTCGCCGGTGTTCACCGCGTGGCCGATGGCCTCACGGTGGAACGCAAAACAGGTCTCGTTGTTGGTCGCGATGTTCGGCAGCAACGGCGAGAAGATCCAGTTGAAGCCGGCCCAGCGATAGAACCGCCGCGACGGTCCGACCAAAGGCTTGATCTCGACATACTCGCCGCCCTTGGTGAACTCGGGCGTCTGCAGCAGGTACGCACGCGCCGCCGGCGTCGCGAGGAAGAACATGTTGTCTTCCTCTTCCGTCGGCACCTGGTTGTTGCCCAGGATCGTCAGCGCCTTCACCGTGGTGGCGAGGTTCATGACGTTGCCGGCGCCGCTCGAGGCCGTGTGGTTGGTGCCGAGCGAGAGCGCGGAGATGATGTCGAGGTCGATCTTGCGGTTCATCACCTTGCGGGTGGTGCGCTGCATGATCGTCGAGCCGTTGCCCTGCGAAGCGAACAGGTTGAACGAGGTCCGGCGGACCAGGTCGTGCCATTCGACGAGGGTTGCGGTGTACTGCTGGAGATCGTCGGAGCGGGCCGGGATGAGACCGTTGACGCCGCGATTGACCGCGGAAGAGCCGCCCGAGTCGGCTACTTCGAAGACGGCCTGGTTACCCTTGATGACCGCTTCGGTCGTGACGCAGGTTCGGAGATCGGACACGCCGAACTCGAAACCCATGATCGCTTCCTTGCGGTATTGAACCTGGAAGGCTGTGTCAGCCATTTGGCTACACCTCTGAGATGCATGTGTCGGTGCCTCCGTTTCGGGTGACCGCGATCGCGCGCGCCGGGGTGACCACGCGTGACGCGCGGGGCCGGCTCGTTGCGATGTGCGGGGCTACGCTTTGGCGGGTGGGATCGAACGAGCGCCGGCGCTCGCGCAAAGCTCTCGCCTCGCTCGAGGGTGTCCGGTCGACATCGTTGCGAATTGTTCTGCCGCGACCCGCCGGTGGGGAACCTGGCGGGCTATTGTCGTGCGCTGCGCCGAAACGGCGCCGCTGCGTTTGCCTGGAGGACGGCGGGGGGCGGCCGTCAGTCCCAGCGCGGACTTCGTATCTCTTAAGCAGCGCGCTGCTTGTTCTTTTCCTGCTGCTCGATCAGCGTGCGGTAACGCGCGCGCATCGTGAGCGCGCCTTCGGAGAGCTGGCCGGAGGAATTCTTCTCGTTGTACTTCGAGCGCGGATCGCCCATCAGCGCCTCGATCTGCGACATCTCGGTCGCGACCGCCTGCGCGGACGAGGCGTTGTCGGGCGTGGTCGGCGTGTAGGCCGGATAGGCCGTGCGGTGCAGCTGCGCGAGCGCGCGGTTCACCTCGGGGATGTTGCCGATAATTCGGCCCTTGGAATCGCGCGCGTTGAACAGGATCTCGGCGACTTCCGGAGTGTCCGCAAACAGCGCGCCGATGCGGTTCTGGTTTTCCGTGAAGGCCGGTCCCCATTCCGCCTCGAGCGTGCGCACCGCCTCGCTGGCGAAGTTGTGGTCGGCAGTCGCCCTCGCCTTGGTCTGGGCGTCGACGTTGGCGAAGTACCAATCGACCGCGGAGTTGTACGCGTCGGGCGACATGTTCTTGGCGAGCGCGTGGGCGGCGAATCCCTCGAGCAGCGGCTTGTCGGCCGCGCCAGGCACGACGCCGTTCGGCAGCTTGAGCCCGTCGACATAGCCCTTGGCGTCGGCCGGAAGCCCAGCCTCCTTGCGCCATTCGGCAATCTGTTCCGGGGTGGCGTTCTCCGGAGGCGCCTTGGCGACGTTCTTGAGCTCGCCGGACGATACCTTCGCGACGAGGGCGCGGTGCGCGTCGGCGAAGGCCTTGGGGCTCGCGTAGCGCTCGAGCACCTTGGCGAAGGCGGCATCGCCGCCGGCGAGCTCCTCGCGCCACTTCTCGGGGAAGGTCGCCGGCGCCGGCGGAGCGCCGTCAGTGGGCTTGGGCGCGGCACCGCCCGCGATGGTGCCCGGTGCGGCCGCCGCACCAGCGGCCGGGGCTGAGTCACCGGGAGGCGTTCCAGCGGCAGGGGCAGCAGCGCCAGCCGCGGGAGCCGCGCCACCGGCGGGCGCGGCAGGGGCGCCTGCAGCGGGTGCCGCAGCGCCTGCTGCCGGCGCACCCCCGGCTGGAGCGGCCGAGCCCGCGGCCGGAGCAGCGCCGCCAGCGGGAGCACCGCCAGCGGCCGGAACGACCACGCCGGCGCCACCGCCCCCAGCGCCTCCCTCAGCGTTCATCAGGAACGGCGCGGTGGTGGTCAGCAGGTTACGGAGAAGCATGGGTCACCTCAGGTGCTGGTCTCAGGGGCTGGGACTGGCGCAGGCATCGCCGGCGGCGCCCCGTTGGTCTTGACGGTCGTGGGCCGCATGTTGAGGAAGCGGCGGATCTGGACGGACACGAAGCGCTTGCCCTCGGCGAAGTCGGTGGCGCGGCGGCCGTCCTCCCCGCCCGGCATGAACGACAGCCGCTCGCCCTCGCAGATGGCGTTCCGGATGAAGGCGATCGCGCGCTGCTGCTGGCCGGAGCTCGCATTGCCATTCGCGACCGCCTGCAGCGCGAACACGTCAGCGTCCTCGAAGTTGACGACGGGAGACCAGGGCCACGACGGACCGGCGCCCTTCACTTTCGTCGGCGCCGTCGATCGAGGCCGCGGAGCTCTCACTGGCCGATACCCGCCTGCTGGATCGCCTGGGCGGCATCGCCGGCCGATTTGACGGCGCCGGCGACGCGCTGCGCGGCATCACCGGCCGCGGCGACGGTCTGGGCACCCTGCTGAATCGCCTGGTGCTTGGCGCGGTCGGCACGGGTCTGGTCGCGCACCTTCTCCGGCACGATCCACTCGGCGCCGGCCTGGGCCATCACCGCGTCGCGCGTGCCCTTGTCGAAATCGAAATTGTCGACGACGTCAGGCTTCACCTGCATTGCCTCGACCACGATCTTGATCGACTGCTGGAAGTTGCCGACCTTGAGCTTGTCCTTGGCGGCCTGCAGCGGGGAATCGAAGTCGAACTTGATGTCGTGGTTCGAGAGGATCTTCGGGATCTCCTCGAGCGGCCCGAAGGCCTTCATGTCCATCAGCGTCTGGAACGTGACGTCGCAGACCTTGCCGGAATAGTCCGTCTCGATCGGCTCGAGCAGCGGCACCGCCTGGCGTATGAACTCCTGGTAGACCCGCTCGGTCTCGTCGGCGGTCATCTCCTTGGTGACCGTCGGCATCCGGATCTGGTTGAGATAGAAGGCCTGGTCGATCATCTGCGTGATCACTTCCTCACGCTCGGCGCCGAACTTGAGGCCCTCCGGATTGAGTGTGATCGGCCGCAGCACCTCGCCGGTGCGCTCGTCGTAATCGGCGTCGGTCCAGGTCACGCCGCCGGCCTGCAGATTGGTGTCGCCGTTGATCGCCTCGCCAACGCCGATCATCGGCGGGTCGACGACCTTCTGCCCCGCCTCGAGGATGGTGAGTGTGATGTCCTGCAGCATGCGGGCATCGGGCAGGCCCAGAACCGCCGCCGGCGAATAGGCGATCGGCGAATTCGAAACACGCGCCCACTGCGGCACGACATAGGAGAACACCCGCAGCGGCGTCTCCTCGAGGATCGTCTCGTTCTCGATATCGATGTGGATCGAGACGAATGGCGCGCGCACGCCGCGGCCGCCCGGATCCCGGTAGTCGTACTCGTCCCATGGCAGCACGATGTGCCGGCAATTGAGCTCGCGGAACGGATCGTCAGTGCAGAGCTTGTCGACCTTTGGGGCGATCGTCTTCGGGAACTTCTGCTTGAGCTGGCGCGCCTGCGGCCGCCACTTGCGATGCAGGCCGTCGATGTGGTGCTCGGAATTCTCGAACCAGACGCAGTTCTTGAGGTGGTGCGTCGCGTAGGAAAGCCCGTCATAGCGGCCGTTGGGGCGGATCTCGAGCACCGCCTGGCCGAACGCGGAATAGTCCTGGTCGGCCTCCTTCATCGAACGGACGAAGTTCGCCTGCTGGGCGTACATCACGCGGTACTGAATGCCGCTGGCGCGATCGAGCCAGCGCCGGGCATCGCTGTCGTTATTGACCTCATCGGAGCGCGTCCGCGCCACGAACCATTGGCTGTCCTTCTGGCGCAGCAGCGCGGCGAGCGAGTTGGAGAGATCGCGATGCGCCAGCGCCGGCCGGCCCGTCATCAGGTAGCTTGCAAACTCCTCCGACATCCAGCGCTCGCGCGTGAAGTCGCCGCGCATCGGGTAGAAGTTGTCCGCGAGCGTCTGCCATAGCGTATGGACGGGATACCACTTCGCGAACTCGCCATCGCCCTGCTGCATCAGCTCGCGAACGCGGGCGCGCATGCGATCAGGCCCGATCGGGGGTCGCGGAGATGTTGAGGCGCTTGCCGAGCACGCCACGGCTGCCATCGGCCCATACGATCGACCCTAGATCGCCGTGCTCGCCTCGGTCATCGTAAAGCGTGTCGCCGCCGACCTCGCTGGAGGAGATCGGGACCGCCTCAGCCAGGATCTCGATCCGACCATCACTACCGGTATCGAAGTTGCGGCGGGCGAAACCGGCGTGATCGATGAAGAAGCGCGGAGGCTCGACGCTGCGCACTACCTGCGGTCGCGCCGGCGGCGGCGGAGCCGCTACGATCGCGACAGGAGCCGCGGCGGCAGCCGGCTCGGACCTCGGCGCGCCGAGAAAGTCCGGCAGCTCGAGCGCGCCCTCCGGCGCGCCGTACACCGTGTCCATCGTCATCGCGACGAGCCGCAGCCACGCGATGCGCTGCGCGCGCGACGAGTCGGCCGTGGGAATTTCCTTCAGCACCGCTGCAAGCAGCGGGTTGACCTTCGAAGCCATCAAGAACCCCTCAGAGTGATGTTGAAGAATACGGCTGCGCGGCCGGGCCGGTGCCCGGGCTCGAGCCACCGGATGCGCGGGAGCCGCCGAGCGCGCCACCAGCGATCGTCGGCAGGCGGCTGCCCGCAGCCGTGAGAATGGTGGATTGCCGACCGTCGCGCGCAGAATTCTGCGCGGCCCGCAAGCGGCCTGCGGCAATGTTCGCCGGCGAATTCGGATCAGGCATGGTGGGCGGAGGCAGCGGCGTCGGCGCCTGGACCACCGTCGAGCCGCCGCCAAACAGATCGCTCATCTCTTCAGCTCCTCGTATCCTCGGCGCACGCGTGGCCGGCGATCGCTCACTGGCGGCATGTCGGGATCGACGCCGCAGCGCCGCGGCGCATCCTCGCCGGGCAGCAGGAATTCGGGCCCGCGAGCGGGCTCAGACCGATCGGGCCGCTTGTCGCTGTAGGGGATGACCTCCCCGTCAGCGGTGTCGAAACGGCCCATCAGCGATTAGCTGCGCGGGCTGACCTGGAAGAGACACTGCGCGGCGGACAGGTTCGTCGCCGCGGTCTGCTGGATCTGGCCCGCGACTGAGATGACCGACTCGAACGAGCTCGTGACGTCGCCAGGCGTGGTCAGGTTGACCACGCTCTCAACAACGTCACCGACAACGGCGCCTGCGAGCGTCACGGCGCCGGCGCCGTTGCTGGCGACCTGGCACACCTTGATCGGGTTGCGCGAGGTGCCGATCACCTTGCCGTCGAGCAGCAATGCGCTGGTCGAGCCGGGAAGCCCGTCGCCGACGATGCCGAGCCGGCGCGGGTGAATGGAAACGAGGACGTCGTCTGCTTTAGCTGCACGTGAAAGGGCCATGGCGGCGCTCCGGGTTGACGATGGGGACGAGAGAGATCAGTCGGCCAGGCCGACGATGTTGGTCGCGGCGGTGCCCGTCGCCATGACGGCGCGAACCTGCACGTCGAGGATGCCAACAGGTACGGCCTTGAACAGCACGGGCGTCCCGAGGCCGTTGTTGGAGTTATCGCCGGCCGTGATCACCGTGACGTCGCCAGCAACACCGATGTAGAGCTTCTTCGCGTAGCAGCCGGCCGGACCGATCGCGACGTTCGCGACATCGCTCGGCGTGATCGCCGTCGCGTAGCGCGCGGGCCAGTGAGCGTTACCGGCGCTCATGTAGCGGTCGGGCTCGACGGTGTAGAGCGGATTGGCCATTGGCTAACGCCTCTTCTTCAGTTGGGAGTGGCCGATGTTGACGCGCGGCGTGCCGCCACCGCGGCTCTTGCGGAGCTCGCGCTCGACGACGCGCTCGCCTTCAGCCAGGCACATCAGCACCGCGTCGCCGCGGTCCGGCGAGCGGCCGAGCCGATCCTTCTGGTCATCCTTGTCCTCGAGCTTGATGCCCTGCGGCGACAGGAACCAGCGATAGGACGCGAGATCCGACTTCAGCTCGGGATCCGGCGGCAGCGCGATCGCGGAGCCGCCTTCCTGGCTGGGATCGAGCTCCTCGCGAAATTTCCAGGCGACCTCGGCCCGCTTGTTGAAGATCTTCAGCTTGCCGTCGCGCGTTCGCGCGGTCGACGGGTTGAGGCCCATGAAGGCGTAGACGGCGATGCCGTTGTCCTTCATCGCAATGACCGCGTCGCCGCCCCAGCCGCCGCCGAGGTCGACCACGACCGGACAGCGATCGCGGCGGTGCTTCACGACCGACGCGGCTGTCAGCCGGCCGCTCTTGTCGACCACCTTCTCGGCATCGAGCGGCGCGAACCAGCCACCGTAACGCCACGCAATCACGCGCTGGTCGCCGCCACCAGGCGCGACGTCGACGGCCATCGCCGTCATCGCGGTGCGCGCCGGGATCTTGTTCTCCCAGCGCTGCATCGCGGCTTCGATCCAGGCCGTCGGAATAACCTGGTTGTTGTCGTCTTTCAGGAACGACGTGAAATCGCCGTCGCGGTAGACCCTGCGCAGCTCCTCCGGCAGGCCGTCGAGCTTCGAGCCGTAGTCGGTGGCCGCGAGATCCGGATTGTCCGACAGCCGCGAGCGGATGAACGTCCGCGAGGTGGCGCGCCGCGGCTTGCCGTTGACGTCGTGCGGGCCCGGCCCGTCGACCTCGACCTCACCGTCCTCCGTCTGCAGGTACCAGCGAAGCTCGCCGTCCTTGGCCGGCTTCGGATGGGTCGGATCGAGCCAGGCGGCCCAGCGCCGAACGAGCCATTGCCCCTCGGCCGTGGTTGGGCCGTTGGTTGCGCCCACAACGCGACAGCGCTGGTTCGGGTCGACCGAGCGGTTCCAAGTGTTGATGAAGACGTACTGGCTCTCGAGGAAGTCAGCGAGCTCATCGTAGCCGATGAAATCGCGGGCCTTGCCCTTGAAGCGCTGCTTGTCCTTCTCGTGTTCGCAGCCCCGCAGCTCGATCAGCTGGCCGCCATTACGCCAGGTGGGCGGCTTCGCCGAATAGCCCTTGCTGGTGCCGAGGATATCGACCAGGCGATCGCCGAGCTCGGCCGCGTCCTGGTTGACGCGCCGGAGCACCCTCGCCCGCTTGTGCTCGTTGAGCGCCAGGCCAAGCAGCAGGTCGGATTTGCCGCCGCCGGCCTCCCCGCCGTAGAGCAGCTCGTCCGCCTCGCAGAAATAGGCCGCGGTCTGCGGCCCGATGTTCGGCACCCAGCGATGCTCAGCCGTCGCCGACATCGCATCGTTCTTGACCTCGTCCTGGACGTCCGCCGGCAGCGCCTGAATGCGCGCCAGCAGCTCGTCAAGGGCAGAGGGCAATCTACCCGATCGGGGTGAAGTCTACCTTGCGGCCGAGGGCGCGCTCCGCGCAGGCCTGCGCGTGCTCAATCTGGGAGCCAGCGCCCTCATTGGCCCCGACCATGTAGATCCCGAACGCGATCGGAAAGAACTCACTCGGCGAAAGCGAGCAGCCGTTCTGCGACAGCGTGTTAAACGCCTTGCGAAGCTGCGCGTGCAAAGCCGGCTCTCCGTCGGACGCTGTCATCCAAGGTAGCGAAGCGCTCATGAACTCTTCCCCTTCGTCCCGTTAGGTCTGGCGATCGTCGACGGCGTCGGCTTCGGCGCCCGCATGCCCTTCTCGAGCGCGAAGGCGATGCGCCGGGCAAACTCGACCTCGGACACTTGCTCCACATCGACGTCGTGCTTGATCGGACCACCGTCGGCGCCGGTGTGCTCGTGGCGCTTCTTGAAGCCGCCCAGGTGCTCGCCAATCGAGACGAGCGCCGCGCGCTTGTCGTGAAGGCGGAAGCTGATCTTCTTGACGTCGCGCGCATCATCGCCGCGTCCGTCCTTGTAGTCCTCGACCGTGATCGACGACACAGCAGCCGATTGCTCCGGCGTCATCTCGCCGAGGTTCACATACGGGTCACCGTCGGCGGTGACGCGTATGTAATCCTTGGCGTTAGCAAAGCCGATCTTGGCGAGCTCGGCGATCACGTCATCGATCGTGATGGCCGCCTTCTCGACGACCTTCTCGGTTACGCCGGCATCCAAAAATTGAAGTCGAGCTGCGAACTCAACATTCTTGAGCAAACGACTGAAACCGGTCTTCGCCGCCGCGTCAGAAGATCGAGGATAAACAGCGAGATAGGCCTTAAAACCAACCCGGGCCGGGTCGGCAAAATAGGCCTGCAAAACGGCCTCATGCTTAGCTTTCCGCAGCGGAACAGCAGCATTTTCCGACATCAGCGAACAAAAAGCTCATCAACGAGCCCGCAGCACAGCAAATTTTCGAGGATTTTTGCTGCGAGCATCAGCACCTCTCAATGAAAAGGGCCGGCATTGCTGCCGGCCCCTCGGAAGGCCGCCTGTCCGCTGCAGCCGTTCCTCATGTGCCGCGCCTGTCGGACAGCGCGCTCGGAGTATTGCGGGAAGAGGGAATCACGGCCGACTCTCCGCGTCAAATCCTGACGTCCGGGAAGAGCGATTATCGGACACCAGACGTGCTATAGAGAGCGGCATGCCCGAGAAGTGCCGACTGAACCTTCACCGCTTCGTCCTAGGCCGATACGACGATATCGAAGTGGTCGATCTCGAGACCGGCGCGCCGATCCCATTCGAATGGGTCGGGGCCGACATACTTGAGGTCGACAATCGCTACGCCGGCGTCGCTGCGGTCAGAGTTGTCCCGCACAAGCTCAAGCCCAAGCCCAAGCCCCGCTGGTGGAAGCCATGGACCTAAAAGCCGGAGAGCATCGTTGCGAGGAGGCCTCGATCCTCTCGCGCGAGAAGTACATCCCGTGCAACGCACCGGCCGTCTCGATGGTCGGCTGGAAGCATCGAGAAGAAGGCCCCTATCGAATGTGCGCCATGTGCGCCGCGCACAACGTCAAGAACCGGCGCGCCGAGATCTTAGGACCCTACCCGCCCGCGTGAGCCTACCAGGGCAGCTCGAAGCCAAGCAGCTTCTGAAAGGCGGACCGCTTCGCGAGCTGCACCGGGCGCGCCTCGATCTCATCCAGCAGACGCCTGTAGTTGCGCTGCCGCTGCTCGTGGATTTTCGCCGCGAGACTCCAGGAGCGCTTGCCTGCGATATCGGGATCGAGGGCAGTGACAGAGCGCGCCCTCTCCCAAAACTCCTGCTCGACGACTCGCGGTAGCCCGACAGTGCGGACATACAGCGCGATCTTCTCCAGCCGCTCCTCGTAAGGAAGCCACCGCAATCCGCTGTCAGCGCTAGGAGCACACGTCGAAGGTAGAGACCCTCCCGCCCCGGCCGACAGACCGCCCGATATCCCGGCAAGCTTCGCCGCTTCAGCTTCTGCGGCCGCCTTCGCGGCGATCGGAGCCGAAACAGAACCAACACCCAGCAGAGCCAAGAACCGTCGACGTGTCGCCATGCGACGTTCCTACAGCAACGGCGCTGCCGGTGGAATCCTGCCTAGAGAAATTCGCTGCCGGCGTGGTGCTCGAAATCGTTCTCGCGCCGGTCGTACTCTTTCAGCGTGTCGACCTTCACGTGGCGCGACTGCTGCATGACCTTCAGCGGATCAACCTTGGCCTCGAGCGCGCTGGTGATGAACCCGGCGCGCAGCGAATGCCCGGCGACGGTCTCGGGATCGATCCCGACGCGGCAGCAAACCTCTTTGACGATGCGGGCGACCTGGCGATCGGTCAGCGCGCCGGCGCCGATATTGCCGTGGCGATCGACGCTGCGGAAAATCGGCCCTTCGGTGATGCCGGCCGCGGCCAGCCAGGTATCGAGGGCGTCGACGACGCGCATCTTGCCGTTGGGAATCGGAAGATCGGCGCCCTCGCCTTCCTGATCGGTCTTGGACCGCCGGATATGCACCAGCAGGCCCTTTTTATGCCGCTCCAGGTCCGAAATATCGATCGCGACAAGCTCGGACCGGCGGAATGCGCCGGCGAATCCGATCAGCACCAGCGCGCGATCGCGCAGGCCGCGCTTCGTGGCGGGAATCGCCTCGATGGCCCGAACGAGCAGCTCGGCCGTCGCGGGCGCAGCCTTGCGCTTGCGTTTCCCGACGCGCCGGCGGATGCCCCGCATGACGGCCTTCACGCCCTCGAAATTCGTCGGCGGCTCCAAGCCGGCCGCCTTGTGAGC
Organism: Bradyrhizobium sp. USDA 3311; assembly: GCF_054062495.1. Taxonomy (NCBI): domain Bacteria; kingdom Pseudomonadati; phylum Pseudomonadota; class Alphaproteobacteria; order Hyphomicrobiales; family Nitrobacteraceae; genus Bradyrhizobium; species Bradyrhizobium sp. USDA 3311. Next base: position 6,241,351 of record NZ_JBSSFI010000001.1, read on the forward strand.
CGAGGCGATCGCCGAGGTGCGGCGCTGGATGGTGGACGTCTTCTTTCCGCCGTCGGCGAGCTGCGCCAGGTAGCGTGCCACGTCGATCGGTGCCGCCGGCAAGGTCGGGCATGATACCCGTTCTGCCCAGGCGACGAAGTCGGCCCAGTCGCTCGCGTAAGCGCGGCGAGTGTTGTCGCTCTTCTCCGCCTCGAGATAGGCCCGCACCGAGGCCATCGGGTCGACGAGCTCGGTCGACGCCATTGTCCATCCTCACCTGATAATGCCGGGCATCTCGCGCCGATTACCCCGGTGATGACGGTGAAATTCGCGGCTGGAAGCCCCAGCTCCGGACGCCTCGCGAACGAGGCCGGCCATGGCGCATCTTCCAGCGCACCGCGCCCTTGTGGCCCTCTGTTGAGGCGCCGTAAGCGCGCCGGCTTCTAGGTTCTCGACGCGGCCCGCTAAAGCCGGAAAGGCGGCGCGACGCCCGGGCGGTCCCGGGTCGGGAATTGGTTGCAGGGGTCGGGTTCGAACCGACGACCTCCTGGTTATGAGCCAAGCGAGCTACCGCTGCTCTACCCTGCAAGAAAGGTTCGAGGGCGCTTCCCGGAAACCAGTGACCCCTCGCCCGTCGGCGAGCCGGTCCCGATCTTCCTCCGCAAGCCTAAGGCCATGCCGCCCATTCGGGTGCTGCGGCGGGCCAACCCTCTCGCAACCGCGGCTCTAGAAACCGCGATCGGCGTCCTAATCGTCGTGTGGTGCGGCGCGCGTACCCGTGTACTCGTTAAGCAGGTCCTCTCGCCCGCCGCTCGTGAACGAGGCATGCTCGACGTTGTGGCCGGCCGCCTTCAGCTCGTCGACGAACTTGGCCGCCATGCGGTTCGCATCGCGGTTCTTGCGGTTGTGGTGCGAGCCGGTCAGGTGAACGACGAGAGTGCAGTTGCCCATCGGGGTGCTCCGCTTGGCATGGGGTTGACGAAAAGAGGGATCCACTTGTCACAGCGCGGGGAAACGCTTGTCAGCCTGGCGTCCGTGAAACGCTGTTATCGGACGCCAGCGCGCTCGAGCACGAACTTGGCCCGCGCCAGGCGTTCGAGCACCAGCGTTGTTCGGCCGCCAACATGGACAACCCGCTTCCGCTCGACCTGTCGGCCGATCGGCGCCGGTACATCCGCGGCGTCCGATGGCACGACCTGGTCGCCGCAGCGCAGACGCGTCGCGAGGGCGCGGACCTGGCTGGCCACTTCCGATCGCTCTTCGTAGAAGGCGTGCGGATTCGAGTTCGAGATGGGGCGGATCCGCGCTATGCGGGCCGCGAGCTCATCGAGCTCCCTGGCGGTGGCGATATCGATCACATCACCACCCCCGAAATACCAACGCCTGCCGGGCCGATCGGCCCCGCAGGCGCAATTTCTCATTTTGCATTTCGAGAGTGCCTCCGCCTGCGCTTCGCGGTCAACCCGAAATGCTGGCGCAGCTCCTCGAGCCCGGAAACAAGGTAAATGAGCTCTTGCTCAGGGATCGCCTCGCGGTGGATCGCAACGCGAGTGACCGCCATGACGACGCGCCGGCGCTCCGCGGCCGCGGGCACATAGGCCTCGTCCTCACACAGCCGCTGATGTTCAGCGATCGAGCGCTTGAGCAGCGGGTGGATCTTCGTGCCGTGCTCGAGCTCGACGCGCAGCATGCGCAGCCCGTGCGCCAGCGCTTCGTAAGCCTCGGTGTACCGGCGCCGGCGCGCCCGGCACTCGCAGCGAATCCAGCGCTCGTCCTCCGGAAGCTGCTCCTGCGCATGACAGCCGAGCGGATCGCACGGATAACCGCGGCCGCTTCCGGCGACGTCACGCGGGGACTCGATCACGCTGCGATAGGCGCCGACCACCTGCGCGAACATGTTGCCGGCGTCGTAGCGATCGCGCGCCGGCTGGTCGTCGACATCCGCCGGCAGCTTCAGATGTCCTGCAGCCCAAAGCCGGCCGATCGGCGATTCAGCCTCCTCGCCGCGGGTGTACTTCTGCACCTCGTCAAAATCGGCGCCGGCGGCGCGCAGCTCGTGCGCCAACGCACGCCGGTGCGGCTGCCGCAGCGTGCGCACGCGGTCGTCGACGTCTTTCTTCTTCGGCTTCTTCAGCTGACCGTTGGGGTGGCGTGGTCCGTTCTTACGTTTGCGGCCTGCGCGCGCCATACTGAGTCCCCTCTTTGGCGCGCGAATTCCGGCGCCGCCTCCACCGCTGCAGCCCTCACGAGCCGCGTCCCCCTTCGACCAGGTGCAGGCGCCGCGGCGGCGGCTGCCCGGTCGGGGGAATCGGAAATTCGGCGTCGAGCCCGGTCGGCGAGAACGAGACGTCAGCGTTGACGGCGATCGACCAGGCGTCGCGCCCGGCCGGCTGCGCCGGTGTCGTTAGGTAGGCCGAGACCGAGGTGGGCGGCAGATGCCGGCAGGAGGCGCGCAGGAGCCGCGCCGCGTGGTCGAACACGGCTTTGCGCGACGGACCTGCGATCGCGACCAGCGGCCAGCGCACGTCAAGCGCGCAGCCTTCCGGCGATGGCTGGTGGAAGCCGGAAAGCGCCGCTGCGCCATCGGGCAGCAGGAATGTCAGGCGGAAGGCCTCTGGGGCGGGACGCATGGCACAATAACCCCTTGGGTGAGAAAGGGTTAGCTGGACCTGCTAAGCAAACGGTTAAGCCGCGCGGTTAACGCTCTTCGATCGAGACCGCCCGGACGAGGCCGCCGTCCGCCTCCATCACCTTCGGCTCGCGGCAGACGATCTGGGAGTGCGGCACCAGGAGGATTGACCAGCGATCGCGGAAGGCTCTCTGATCTGCTGCCGGCCGCAGCAACTTGCACGAGATGATGTCGAGGTTGGCCGGGTCCCGCCAAACCTCCATCCGCACATAGACGAACTCCCCGGCGCGCAGGTCGCGCACCTGGTTGAACCGTGCGCCGATCTCGCCGGGAGGAAATCCCGGTGGGCTATCAATGGGCAAATGAAGCCCCTCCCCTCGGGTCAAAAATGGAGAGAAAAGGCCTGAATTGCAACTAGTTATAGTACTGGTCTCGCGTGAAACCTGAGGATTAGAAGAGATCCCCGATCTCCATCACCGACCGCTCGAGCTCGTCGAGCAGCTCGTCATTGCTGTCGCAGAGCAGATCCAGCGCGCCGAAAAAGCTCGTGGCTTGGCCGGTCGCCGCCGCCCGCGCCGCTGTAGGTGGCCTCGTCTCCCCTGGCGTGATCTGGTCGCGGACCTTCTCGAGCTGATGCCGAATCCGGAGCACCCGGTTGAACTGCCCCAGCATGCGCTCCAGGATCTCCTGGCCGCGGCTCTTGGCCGGGCCCGGCCCGGGCATGCCGCCACCGTTCGTCGTTTCCTCAGCCATCGCCCCTCCTCTTCAGCGCCATCGGCGGCAACGGCAGCGCCGGCGCGATCATTTCGGCCGCCCGCCGCGCGACCTGGTTCTCGATGAGCGTGCGGAAGGCCTCGCCCTTGGCCTGGGTGGCGAGCGACCGGTAGATGGTCTGTGCCAGCGCGGGCGCGTTGTGACACATCGTGACCTGCCAGCGCTCGATCGCCTTGCCGGCACTTGATCGCAGCCCGCCGAGCCTGTGCGTGACGAGGGCCTCGCCGTCACCCTTAAGCCATTGCAGAGCCTTCGCTGTCTCCGCGAACACTGCGGGATCGACAGGGACGGCGGTCGCGCCAAGCTGCGTCACAGGGTTTTGGTCCTGATCTGATGGTTTGGTCTTCTCTGGCGTGACCGTCACGTTGTCACATCGGTCACTTTGTGACAGCGTGACCGGCTCCCGCTCCCTCTTTGCAAGCCGCACCTGCAGCTCGACGAGTTCGCCATCCGGCAGCCCCTTTAGCGTCACCTCGATCGAAGTTCGCTCGCGCTCGTCCAGCTTGCCCATGGCGGCTAGCCGCGCCAGGCACTCGCGGATCCGCTTCCGCGAGCGCGACCGGCGCTGGCGATCGCGGACATCCTGCTTGTCTTCCTCGCGGTCGGGGTTGCGGTCGTGGAAGGTGCGCACGCAACCTTCCTCGACCCAGCGCACCCTCTCGTGCTCAAGCGCGGCGAAGATCCGCGCCACCTCCTCGCTCGCGAGACCGAGGGCCGCGCCGAACTCGTCGGCGTCGAAACTCGCGACGCTGCCCCGCTCCTCTCCGAAGTTCGCCGCGTTGTTGGCGAGCTCCTCGAGGCGGTTCACCACCGCGAGCACAGCGACCAGCGGCAAGCCGGCATATTGCGCCACTACGCGCCAAACCGGCATGTCCGAGAAACCGTTGGGGCGGCGGCACCAGTGATACTGGCGATAGCGGAGCTTCTTCTCAGCTTGCTCGATTGCCTTGCCGATTGGCTTCATGGTGCGCCCCCGAGCTTCCCGGCCTCGTTGCCCCAGGTGTCCCAGCCCGGCCGCGGCGTCCGCGAGAACAGCTCGACGCGGCGGGCGCCGGGCATATACGTCTCGCACCAGGCGTAGGCCTCGGCCGGCTTCACCGAGTGCCCTTCCGCCAGACCGTCAATGAAGTTGCGATGCGAGCGCGAGTTCTTCGGCTCGCCATACACGGCGAGCAGAAACGGCTCGCAGGCCGACCGCGCGCGATAGCCGGGCCCGAAGGCGATGCCGCCGCGCGCTTTGCGCTTCAACCAGGCACCGCCAGTCACATAGCGAAAGCCCCAGGCCTTCAGGCAGGCGCCGACCGGCGAATATGACGCGTCAAAATCGCGGAAGTGCTTCGTGGGATCGCCGCCCCAAAGTAGCAGCGGCCAAGTGCACCACATGAACAGCATGCAATCGTCTGCCGCGAGCTGATGCACCGGAAGCGCCCGGATCGCCTCGAACGACATTGAAGCATAGTGCTTGCTCGAGCTCTTCCCCTCGCCCTTCTTCGAACGCATCTGGGTGGGCCAAGGCGGGTCGATCATGATGAGGTCGTAGGACATCGGCCGCAGCGAGCCGAAGGGCCAGCTCCCCGCCGTGCCATCGAAATGCTGAGTGACGACCTCGCCGCGGACGTCGAACGGATCAGCGGCGCCGTCTGTCATGAGCTTGCGAGCCTCACGTCGACATCAAATGGGGCCAGGATCTCGGCCGCCGGCGCGTGCGCAATGCGCTCGATCGAGATCGCGAGCGCGAATGCCAGCGCCACGGCGACCCAAAAAGTTGCGCGGTCGATCGCGGGTAAATCAGCGAAGTAGCGGACGAAGGCGGAGCGGTGCCAGCGGTCGCGAAGGGAGTTCATATGCTGCGGCCTTAGCTTGGTTGAAGGGGCTACGCGTACGCACACAAACTTTCCTTCAGCCGCTCGCAACCGGAGCGATTCGACTCTCGGTCGCACACGCACTAAGGTTCCGGCGTTACGCGGCCGTCTTCCGCCGATCGCGGGCAAGGCGATCGGCATCGGCCGCACAGGCAAGTTTTGCAAACTGAGTGAGTGAGATCTTTTTCCCCCCGCGCTTAACGGGGAGCAGGAGCAGCAAGGGCCAGTACCCGGGCGAGATAGACCCCCGAGATTTCCACGAAGAAACAGTCGATTCCGGGATTTCCATCGCAGCTGCAACTGCGACGGTGCCGCCCCGCGAATCGATGATCTCTGCAATCCAGTCCATGCGGCGAACGCTACGCATCTTGCGTAGCGCTGTCAACGCCACCTGCGTAACGCATTTTGCGAGATTGGGGTCATGGGGTTAGAATCGCCTTCCGAGCGACTGCGCTGGGCGCGCCACCATCATGGGCGCTACAAAACACCAACCGAGGCTGCGCGTGCGTTCGGTTGGACTGTCTCCACCTATCTTGGCCACGAAAATGGCGATCGCGCCCCGTCCCGCGCCGCCGCGAAGCGCTATGCCCGCGCTTACGGGGTTCGTTGGGAATGGATCCTGGAGGCGGAGGGATCCCCGATCACGAAACAGCAACCCGTTAAAATCATCGGCAAAGTTGAACCGGGCGGGAAAGTCGTCTTTTACCAGGTCGACGCATATAAGGATTGCACTGAGGTCCCACCTCATGCAGGGATTGCCACCGTTGCGCTGGACGCGGGGGCCTCGTTGCGGGGGGTAGCCGATAGCGGTTGGCTGTACTTCTTCGACGATGAGAAAAAGAAGCCGACCCAGGATCTGATTGGAAAGCTGTGCGTGGTCGCCGTGAAGAACGGCGACGTGCTGATTCGCACCCTTCAGCCAGGCCGTAAGCGCGATCGCTACGACCTTGAATCGTCGACAGAACCCACGCTGCGGGACCAAGAAATCGCGTGGGCCGCCCGCATCACCTGGATTAAGCCGCGCTAGTTCCCAACTTTTCCCATCTGCCGTGTTTTGCATCTTGCGTACAGTCTACTACGCATTCTGCGTTGACATGTCTACGCAAGATGCGTAGCGTGTTCGGCGTCGGAGCGATTCCTACCTGCCCCGATGGCCCGAAGGTCGAACGCGGGTCCCTCCCTAGACTTCCGCTGACCCCGTACGCGTCGGTCGGCGGCACGCGCGGGTCGGATCAAATCCCGGCCAGCCCCGGATACCCCCGATCCGGCCCGCGCCTTTTCACATCGCGCTCATGAGGGAAAGCATGGCGTACAAGTGGCAATTCGGATCGAAGGCGCGCGAGCGCCTGTATTCGCGTGAAGCCTTCAAGGCCTACCAGGCCGGCCGCGGCGAGCATCCCATCTGCGTTCACTGCGATCTGCCCGTCACGCCCGACCAGGCGTGGGACCGCTCGCACATCGACGTGCCCGCCTGCTTCGGCGGAAATTGCGTTGGCGTCGGTCATCGCAAATGCAACCAGCGCGATAACAACGAGGTCGTGACGCCGCTGGCCGCCAAGGCGAACGAAGTGCGCAAGCGCCACCTGGGCATCAAGGGTCCCGGTCTCGGCCGCCACTCGATGCGTTGCGGCCGGCGCTCGAAGCAGAAGGCCAAGATCGGCGGCGGAGTCGTGCCACGCCTGACGCTGGCGCAGCAGCTGCGTGCGCTGAACGAGAAGCGCTACGGGTTTGTCCGGGGAGCGGAGCAATGAGGCGCTTCCTCTCTTCGGACGAGCTTCACTATGGCTCCCGCGACATCGCCGATCGGCTCATGGCGCTTCTGAAAGCCGGCGAGCTGCAGCGCGTCGACATCGACATCGTCCGCGCGGCTTGCGCCTCCTACATCCTGGCGCGAACCGGGCTTACCGCACTCTGCCTCGACGACGTCCACGCTCTCGAGGAAGCGACTCTCCGCAAGGTCGTGGGAGCCGTCGGATGAGAGATCTTTCACGCGGGACTAGCTTAAGCAAAGCGCCGGAGACTTTCCCCTCCGGAGATCGCGGTATCGAACCCGCATCCCGCTCCACCTTTCGCGACGTGCTGTTGGCGGAGACGCGCTCGCGCCTGCTGCAGGCGACCGCGGCCGGCTTGCACATCGATGCAGTCGCCTATGCCGCTGGCCGCAAGGACGGCGAGGAAGCCGAATTCGCGCCGCTCGGCTGGGACCTGTTTTCCTACGCCAGCGGCTTCGCTTTTTCGCGGCAGTTCTCACCCAGGAGGAAGGCATGCGCTGCGACCCCGTCGAGCTGAACACGCGGCCGCGCACCGCGGGTCTTTCCTGCGCTGGCTGCGGCTGCACCGATGACGCCGCCTGCCCTGGCGGCTGCTTCTGGGTCTCGCTCGAGCCCACGCCGATGTGCTCGCAGTGCTTGCCGCCCGACGACGAGGCACCTGTGGAAGGGGGGCTGTTCAGCGCGCAGCGTTGCCAGGCATCCATCACCGGCGCCGGTCACGCGCCGATCTGGCTCAACGAGACGTCCGGCTACTGCGCGCGGTGTCAATTGGGGTTTACGTCATGAGCGACGAGCGCCCCTGGCAGCTTGGCACGATCTTCAAACTGCGCATCGCTGAAGCCCAGCTCGCGATGCGCCTGTCCCAATGTCCGCCACCAGGCGCCGAGCAGTTACGCAACGCGCAGCTGATGATCCGCGAGTGCGTCAGGCGCATGTCGGAGATGCCGGCGTCATGAACGAGCCCGAGGCCAGGCGCACGCGCGACGAATCGGCGGGCCTCTACGTCAGTTGGGACGAGCTACACCGCCGAGTGGCGCCGGCGCTCGGCCGCGACAGCTTCCGCGCGGCTGTGAAGAACGCACAGAAATTCAAGGGTTTTCCACCGCAGAGCGAGACGTGGGGCGGTTTTTACTACCCGAAGGTCAAGGAGTGGCTGGACTCTCAGAACGGGGTTGGAACACATGGAGGGGTCGCAGTCGCAGTCGCAGACGCTGCCGAAGAAGACGAACCGGGTTTCAAGCATGCCCCGCCGCGGAGAAAGGCCAGGGTTCAAGATCGGCCGCCACAACCTCCCGTATTGGGTGGCCAGCCAAGTCACTCGCGACCCCATGGGGTTTCCCGACACCTGCATTCCGTTGCCACCGGGCGCGAGTGACGAGGAGATCGGGGAACTATGTCGCGGCTACACTGCTCAACTGCGGTCCCACATCGAAGCCGAGAAGAAGAAGCTCGAGACAAACGAGCCCTCGCTGACGCGCACGCGGTACGACGGGACGATCAAGACGGCGTGCCAGATCTACCAGGAGCACCCGAATTCCGCCTTCAACTACAACATCAGCGACACCACGCGGCGTGGCTATCTCGCGGATCTGAAGGTCATCATCGAGAGCGTCGGCCACCGACGCGTCAAAAACTGCACAGTGCTCGACGTACAGGCCTGGTACCGCGAGTGGAGGAAAGGCGTCGAATATATCGACGACGGCGAGCGCTGGTTCGGACCCGAGCGAATCGCCCGGGCGCACAACGCGGTCGCCATGGTGCGGACCGTGCTGCGGTTCATGGCGGCGCTGCGCCATGCGGATTGCAAGTTGCTCGCGGAGGAGCTCGCCAAGATCCAGTTCGAGCGCGAGGGCGCGCGCGAGCAGGAGCTCACCTACCAGCAGGTGCGCGACTTCGTACGTGCCGCGGGCGAGATGGTCGACAAGGGCCTGATCAGTCGCGACCGCGCGCTCTATCTCTCCATCGCAACGGCCGCGCAGTTCGAGCTGATGCTCCGCCAGGGCGACATCATCGGCAAATGGCAGAAGCGCAAGGAAGGCGCCAAATTCCCGGCTGGCATCGCGTTGCTGCACACCGACAACGAGACATGGGCCGGCTTCTTCACCTGGGAGAAGATCCCGGGTTGGCGTTGGCGCACGCGTACCTCGAAATCGAAATACAGGGCCGCGGTCGAGTTCGATCTGCAGATCTACGACCTCCTGTTCCCGCTGCTCGAGCAAGTGCCGATGGAGGAGCGCACGGGCGCCATCATCAAGGGCGAACTGGGCCAGCCGATCCGCTACCGCACCTTCGTCAAGGCCTTCCGCAAGATCGCCCAGGTGGCGAAGATCCCCGACGAGGTTTGGAGCATGGACGCCCGCGCCGGCGGCGCCGGCGAAGCCGACGACGCCGGAGTCGATACCACGCTGATCTCGGCAGGCCTCACTCACACCAACGTCACCACGACGGGGCGCTACCTGCGCAATCGGGCCAAGAAGAAAATCGTCACCATCGCCGAGGCGCGCAAGCAGGCGCGCGCCGGCGGCGAAAACGGAGGCAATGATGACGGCGCGTAAGCGTATTCCTGGCGTTCAAAGGCTGCCAAAGCCGAACGGCTTCTTCACCTGGTACTGGTCGGCCTCCCAAATTTCGCGGCTATCAACGGGCTTCCAGCCGCGCAGCGTCCGGCTCTGGCACGGCATCGGTGAACCAGCCCAGGTCGAGTTGGAGCAGGTCGAGGCGCGGGCCCGGCAGCTTACGCTCGACCTGGAGGACTGGCTCGCCCAGCCGGACCGAAAGGTCCGTTCGGCTCGTGGCAGCATCTACGTCATCAAGGCGGGCGAGAACGTGAAGATCGGTTTTTCCAAGGATGTGCAGCAACGCCAGCGCCAGCTGCAGACGTTCTTTCCGTTCCAGCTAGAGCTGCTGCTCTCGATGCCCGGCTCCGCTCTCACCGAGAGACAGCTGCACCGGCGTTTCAAGTGTTCACGCGTCACCGGCGAGTGGTTTCGCCTAACCCCCGACATCGAGGCGTTCGTTCAGGAGAAGAACAACGTCAGAACCGCATGTCAGAATCGCGGTCGAAAAGTCAGAATCGCAGCGTGAGGAATCAATAGGTTAGGTGGTCGGGGCAGCTGGATTCGAACCAACGACCTGCAGTACCCAAAACTGCCGCGCTACCAGGCTGCGCTATACCCCGAATGTCCGGCGAGCCCTGTCGATACACGCTTCCCAAAGCGCCAGCAAGCGTCCTAAAGGCGCCGGCAAGGCCGGGAAGGCCCCCACCGGACGGCTCTATTTGCTGCCGAACAGCGGGTGGCCGACGCGATCGCCGGGGCGGATGCCGTATTTCTGCGCCGTTCCCGCCACCACCTCCAGAACGGCCCGCGCGGGGCCCTTGGACGAGATGATCTTGGTCGACAGCGGCTCGGTGTTCTCGGCAATGCGCAGGATGCGGCCGTCGGCGCGGATGAAGATCATGTCGAGCGGGACATAGGTATTCTTCATCCACATCGACACTTCCTGCTCGGGATTGAAGTCGAACAGCATGCCTTTTGCCGTCGGCCAGCTCCTTGCGGTACATCAGGCCGGTCTGCTTCTCCTCCTCGGTCGTTGCCATCTCCACCGAGAACACCTGCACGCCGCTTTTGGTGACGATCTCGAGCGGCTGGAAGCTCGCGGCTCGGACAGGTCCGCCCGCCACGACGACGCCGGCGATGAGCAGGATGGCGGCAAGCCAGCCCTTCGCAACGGACCAGACAGCCTTTCGATCAAGATTCATGGGATGGCACTCAGGGCGTGGGAATGGAACAGTCCTACGCGGCGACCGCCCGAAAAGCCAGAGGCGCGCCGGTCAGCCGGCGCGCGCCTGCTCACGATTGCGGGAATTGGCGATCCTGCCGCCGCTAGTGCGACTGCGGTCCGGGCGATCCGGTCTCGGGATGGATCTCGGCCGCCATCATGCCCTTGGAACCAGGCCCGAAGCGGACCAGGACATATTGGCCGGGGCGCAATTCGGTCATACCGAAGCGGCGCAGCGTCTCCATGTGCACGAAGATGTCGGGCGTGCCCTCGCCGCAGGTCAGGAAGCCGAAGCCGCGCAGCCGGTTGAACCATTTGACCTGGGCCCGCTCCAGCCCGCTGGTCGGGGTGACCGTGACATGGGTGCGCGGCGGCAGCATCTGCGCCGGATGGATCGCGGTCGACTCATCCATCGAGACCACGCGGAAGGCCTGGTAGCCCTTCGCGCGCTGGATGCATTCGACGACGATGCGCGCGCCCTCATAGGCGGTCTGGAAGCCGTCGCGTCTAAGCACGGTGACATGCAGCAGCACGTCCGGCCAGCCATTGTCGGGAACGATGAAGCCGTAACCCTTCGACGCGTCGAACCATTTGATGACGCCGTGGACTTCGACGAGGTTGGCGCTGGCCTCGCCAAGGCCGGTGAACGGGCTGAGCCCGCTCTCGCGGCCGCTGCCGTGCTCGCCCGGCGTCATGCGCCCCGGCGACGTGCCCTGTCCGGGAACTCCAAGCTTTTTGGACTCAAATCCGTCCGACGACCCCATAACCCCGGACCCCACACTGCCATGCAACCCGCCACATTGGCGGAGCTCGAATCACGCGTCTTAAGAGAATGTTCTCAATTCGACGCGACGCGAATCTTTCGACTCAAAAGATAACACTCCCGGTTGCGGCGCATAGACAAAAAAGAGATTCGCCGGAACCTATGAACAGCTTGCACAGCCGCGAATCAAACTAACGCCTCAATTGCCGACAAAGGGTCCGAGCGTTTCGCCGATGTCGTGGCGGATGACGAGGTCGGCGATGTCGTCCTGTTCGGTCGGCTCGCGATTGATGATCACCAAACGTGCACCCGCGCGCTTCGCCATCATCGGAAAGCCCGCTGCCGGCCACACCACGAGCGAGGAACCGATCGCGATGAAGAGGTCGCAGGCGCGCGACAGCGCGGTTGCGCGCTGCATCTCCTCCTCCGGCATCATCTGGCCGAACGAGATCGTGGCGGTCTTCACCGGCTCGTCGCACTCGGTGCAGTTTGGAGCGCCGTCCTGGTCGAATCGGCGCTTCACCCAGTCGAGCTGATAGGTCTGCCCGCATCCGACGCATCGCGCATAAGTAGTATTTCCGTGAAGTTCAATCACGTGCTCGTGCGCGAAGCCCGAGACCTGGTGCAGATTGTCGATGTTCTGGGTGATGACCGCGGGGACCTTGCCGGCGCGGTAGAGCGAGGCGAGCGCGCGATGGCCGCGGCCGGGCCTTGCCGCCGCGAAGGTCTCCTCCATCGCGAAGCGCCGGCGCCAGGATTCGTCGCGGGCCTCTTGGCTCGCAACGAATTCGTCGAACGGGATCGGACGGTTGCGCGTCCAGATGCCGCCCGGCGAGCGGAAGTCGGGGATGCCGCATTCGGTCGAGATGCCGGCGCCGGTGAACGGTACGATGGTCTTCGCCTCGGCGATCATGTCGCCGAGACGTTCAACGCCGCTGCGAAGATCCGATGCAATCAATCGCACGCCTCCCGCTTTGGTCTTGCGCTAGCTGCAAGATGCGCAAGCGACAAGATTGTTGACGCTGTTATCAACTGCGAACGCAGGTGCGCTCGGCAATTTTTTCCGCCCATCGCATATCACAATCCTGCAATGCCTCCTCCCCATTGACGCCCCAATCAGAAGCGCCAATGCATGTGTTATGCGACTCAAGGCCCGGTGCGGCGGCAGCGCTTGAGGACACTCGTAAACACGACCCTGTAAAAACAACCCGAGTAACATCGTCCAAGTGTGAACAGAGGGGATGGACATGACCGAAGACGAACAACGCAAGATCCGTGAACGCGAAGAGATCGCCGCCCGTGTCGCCGCCTTCCGTGCCACCCAGGAGAAGTTCAAGCGCGAGCGCGAAGAGTATTTCGTGTCGACGCTTGAGAACGCACGCAAGGTCGAGCGACCCTCGCTCTGGCCGTAGCACGCGCCTGATCGCCACGCATGAAAAAAGCCCGGAGCATCGCTCCGGGCTTTTCACTTACCCCCGCCGTTACCAGTGACGGTAATAGTGGCGGCGATAGTAATACGGTCCGTCGCCATAATAGGCGTACGGGCCAGGTCCGTAATAGTAGCCCGGGCTGTCATAATAGCCGTAGCCAGGGCCGTAATAGCCGTAGGGGTGGGACGCGGCGATCGCGCCCGCGGTGATCGCGCCGGCGGCAAGACCGAACGCGAGGCCCGGGCCGATGCCGCGGCCGCGCGCCTCAGCAGGCGCAGGCGCCGCCACCGCGGTCACGCCGACGGCTGCGACGGTGGCCAGAACTGCCAGTGTCTTTTTCATGAGCTCCTCCTTCGCGTCTGGGGTGACAACGCGAGTGCCGTTTGATGGTTGCGCGCGGCGCGGAACCGGAGCCGGTCAAAAAAAATCGATGCGAGGCGGAACGAAGTCGCCGTGCGGCGGTTGGAATTGCAAGTGCGAAGCCTCCGCTATCCGGTGAAGGCCCAGCACGAAAGCCCCGTCAGTATCCTCCGCGATGCTGGCGGGGTTTTTGTTCCACGGGAGCAAATGGGCAGCAGAGAACAACGGCTGCCGGCGGGGCGGAAGGCCGAGGAGGAAGGATTGCCGATATCCGCTTTGCTTGCCCGGATCCGCCGGCTCGTTCCCGGATCCGGCGATCGACATTACGACGAGATCGTCCGCAATTTCGGTGTCGGCGCGCTGCGCCCGCCGCCGACGCCGATGAGCGACGGCGAGCTGGCGCGGGCCATCGCCGAGTTCCTCAGGGAACAGCCCTCCTCCGAGTCCGTCGCGACCCTCGGCCGGCGGCTCGATCCCTCCTCCCGGCTCTAGGCGGACTTCTTGCTAGCGGATCTCTTTTGCGCGAGCCGGGAACAAGCGCCGCGCATGCAAGTTAAGGTTGTCTTCACGCAAGTGAGGTTCGATATGTTCGACATGCCCGTGTGGCTCGAAGTCTTGCTCAACCTGTCCGGCTATGCCGGCTTCGTCGCGCTCGCGAGCCGCGGCACCTCGTGCCCGCGCGCAGCGGCCGACGACCGGATCGGTGGTGACGAGCGCTAGTTGGTGTGCGGCGCCTGGCCTGCCGTGCGCACCAGCCGGTCGGCCTTGACCGCGACGCGCGTGTCCTCGGCTTGCTGCCGCAGCGAAAAACTGATTAGCACGAAAGCGAGACAGAACAGCGTGCCGACGATCGCAACGCGCCGGTAGGTGTGGCGGTCGCCTTGATAAAAGGACGGCTCTGAAAAAGGTGTCATGGCAAAGTGGCTTCTTGGCAAAGTCGTTTCTTGTCGTTGCCAGACACCTACTCCAACCCGCGGCAAGCGCAACGCGATTGGGCTTTTAACCTAACCGAATAGGGTTATCGTTTCCCGCGCAAGCTTTCGTTAGGAGTTGGCGCAGCGCCGTTTGGATCTCGGCCAGCCGCTTGAGGCATCGCGCGATCGCCGAGGCAGGCCCGCCCCTCGCCGACCGTTTTTGTTCCAGCTTCGCCCGCATTTCGTTCTCGAAGAACGAATCGGAATCGAAGAAATCGGCGCGGAGCAACTCTTAACGGGTGGTGTCGCGCGCGAAGATTCTCGTCACGTCGTCTCGGCCGGCGTCGATCGCAGCGGCATCACCTGCGGCACCGATCGAGCGCCGTTGCGCAGTCTCGCGTATGGCCTTGCACTCCTGTCAGACCAAAACACCTTTGCGATTTCGGCGAACATCCCGATCAACCAGCATGCATCCATGTCGCTCTCTCCTCGCTCATCTCCTGCGCGAAAGACGAGAACGGCACTGTGCGAGACTTCAGGCTGTCTCGTTCTGACACGCACGCTCGCATCGACATCGAGGACGCGCAACTTGTTCTGCATCCGACTCCATTTCGTTCTCGAAGAACGAATCGGAGTCGGGAAAATAAGCGAGAATCGATTCCTAACGATCGATGAAACCGCGTGCGCTCACGTCTTCGCCGGCAGACATCTTCGGTGGTGAAATATCGAGACCGCCGCAACCACGATGGCGATCTCGTGCGCCATCGCGGCCGGCGTCCGCCCGCGCGCGCATCACGCCGCGCGCTTCTCCTTGGCCTTCTCGGAGAAGCATTCGAGAATCTGGATGCGGAGTTCTTCTGCGGCCGGCCCCTCGACCTTCCTGAGCTCGTTCCAGAGTCTGATCACTTCGCGCTGTTTTTCGACGGTCATGAGTCACCTCCCAAAGGATTCTAAAAGATGATGGCCCATAGGAACAAAATGAGAACAAAAAGTCCAGCCCTCTCGCGCGATTTCCCACGCCCATCGTCTTGAACCTTTTGGGCGCCGCAAAGACCCATCGAGGCTGGGGATTTCAGCGCCCAGTCATACGGCAGCGCCGCCTGACGAACATACTCCGTCACGGCGGCGCTGTTGCTTTTTGGATTTTCTACCCCAGGTTTGATCTACGGCTGACGGCCAGGCGCTGAAATCCCATCGCCGTCAGTTTGGAAAGCCCCGCGCGAAAGCGCGGGGTTTTCTCTTTCTCTTCTTCGGAAGGCTGAACCTTTTACTGGGCTGGCGCGTCTCATTCCTGAAGCTTCCCCCAGGCTTCATCCCCATCAGAAAGCCCCGCTCCCCCCAGGCGGGGCTTTCGCTTTTGCGGACATCGCGCCGCCCAAGACAAAAACAAAGAGACAAAACAAAGAGCCCCGCTCCGACATCATCGGAACGGGGCTCTGGGCACGCAAGCGGTGCGCGATGGCAGGATCAGACGGCGTCCTTGGCGACCTTCAGGGGCGATGCCTTCACCGACTTGCTCGCGGGCTTGGCCGCAAACTGCATCGGCTCCTTGGTGAAGGGATTGACGCCCATGCGGGCTTCGGTCGCCGGCTTGTTCACGACCGACATCTTCACGAAACCGGGAATGACGAACTCGCCGGACTCGTTGAGCTCCTTGTAGCCGACCGTCGCCATGTACTCGATGACCGACTTCACGTCGTTCTTCGCAAGCTGCGTGCCCTCGGCAATCGCGTCGATCAATTGAGTCTTGGTCATCTTCGCCATGTCAAACGTCCTTCTGAATGGGGTGCGCGCGGGCTGTGGGGTAACCGTGCCGGGCACGCGACAAAGCCGCGCAGCGCGCTTTGTGTTCATGCCAGCGGTCAGGAAGTCACCGGGCTTAGAACCCATCGGGGCCGAAAACGCAAGCCGCAGTTTGACGTCGGTTCCGCCTGTTTCGGCGGGATGACAGCGCTTGCATCGACCCGCGCCGAATCGAATTCAGCAATGTCCATAGAGGGTTCTGCCGGTTCGCCAGCAGGCAGCAGCGATGCCCGTATTAGCCGAAGTCACGAAAGCCCCTAACCGGTTCTCTTTCGAAAGCATTTGTTGCATAGTGGCGCATGGCCAAAACAAAAGTGACGTTTAGAGCGGTCCGGATCGCCGATGGCGACTGGAAGATCCTGGCGGACTACCCCGACCACGAGCAGCGCGAAATCACCGGATTTACCAGCAAGGCGGATGCCGACGACTGGATCAACGGCGATCGCAAGATCGCGTGGCTCCGGTCCCAGGGCTACGCCAAGTGACTTAGCGCAAGTGACTTAACGCAAGTGACGTAGCGCTCGCGCGCGAAAACGGCGTTCACGGGCGGCCGCAAGCCACCTCATCCAGCCAGCTCAGCAAGACACCTCACCGTGAAACCTGTGGTTCGAGCCGTGTTGTTGACACTTCAGTAACCCAACGCATCCAAGCTCCCCTTGGTATCGTTGCGTTGGAGTATCCCCACAGTGCTGGATTTTCACGAGCTGCGTGAACTCGCGGCCGATGTTCGCGTGTTTGTCGATGTCGCCGAAGACAAGGCCGAGGCGCTCAGAGCCGTCATCGCGGCCTATGACGTCGTGCTGGCGATCTTCCCTTCCGAAGAGGGCATGGGCCTCCACGTCATCAAGGGCAAAGCGATCCTGGACAAGATCGCCAAATCACGCAGCCATGCGACCTACAGCCATACGGCGATCGCGGTCCCTGACCTCGAGCATGCCGAAGTGCTCAAGCTCCTGACGGCGCCTGCCGAGCAGCGGATCGCTGCCTAAGCGCAGACGGCGAGAAATTCAGCGGCGGGCCGCATCAGGTTCGTTCGCCGTTGCTCGGCGCCGAACAGGTCGAAGCCTCGGTTCTCGGGAGCCGAGGGCCTGCCTAGCTCTCGCTGGGCAAGCCATCGCGAACCATCCCGCCGACGGCTCCGCCCAAAATGACGGACACTGTGACGGGCCATACAGCCGCCATCACGATGACAGCTCCAAAGCGAACGTCCCTGTTGGGGCGATCGTAGGAGTCCATGGCCGTGAAAACGAACAGGGCAATCAGGCAACCGATCGCGTATTTCTTCTTCCAGCTCATGTGATGAGGACCTTATGAAGCCGAGCATTGGTCGCGCCGGCTTTTCCGTGGGTTCATCCGCGCCGTCGCGATCCGGTGGCCGCGCTAAATTCGTTCGCCCGATAGATCCGGCCTGCCAAAGCCCGCTATTGCGGCATAGAGAAAGGCTGCCAAAAGGCACGAGGAGAAAGCGATGGCCCAGTTCCAGCCTGTCGAGCCGTACGAGACTGGATTGCTGGATGTGGGCGACGGCCACCAGATCTACTGGGAATGTTGCGGCAATCCCGCGGGCAAGCCGGCGCTTTTCCTGCATGGCGGTCCGGGCACGGGCTGCTCTGTCGGTCAAAGACGATTTTTCGATCCTGATGTCTACAGGGCTGTGCTGTTCGATCAGCGTGGCTCCGGTCGCAGCCTTCCGCTCGCAAGTCAGTTGGGTCGAACCTGGCAAGCAATACCACCGCTCACCTTGTCGCGGACATCGAGAGGCTGCGCGAGCTGCTCGGTGTCGAAAGCTGGATCATCCTGGGCCTGTCCTGGGGCACCACGCTGGGCCTCGCCTACGCACAAGCTCATCCGCGACGCGTGAAGGCGATGGTGCTCGGATTCGTGACGACGACATCGCGTGCAGAGGTGCAATGGATCACGGGGGATGTCGGGCGCATCTTTCCAAGGGAATGGGAGCGCTTTTCCGAGACTGTCCCCCCGCATCTCCGCGGCATGCCGCTCGTCGATGCCTACGCAATTATGCTCGCCGATGCCGACGAGACAGTTCGCGACAGAGCCGCCCGGGCATGGTGCGAGTGGGAGGATGCCCACGTCTCGCTCACCCCGGGACATCGGCCAAATCCCCGATTTGACGACGCGGAGTTTCGATTGCGATTTGCGCGCCTGGTCACTCACTATTGGCGCCACGCCGCATTTCTCGCGGAGGATCAATTGATCCGCGACGCATCGAGATTGAACGGCATTCCCGGCGCCCTGATCCATGGCCGGTTCGACGTCAGCGGACCGTTGTCCACGGCGTGGCAATTGCACAAGCGATGGACGACGTCCAGGCTGCATATTCTCGAAGACACCGGCCACGGCGGCGGCAATGAGTTCATGCCCTTGGTCATCAGAACTCTGGATCAGTTCGGGAAGCTGTAGGCGCGTGAGCTGTTACGGTGTGGGACAGCCGGAATTACGGTCCAGTCCATCAAATTCACTCGCTAGCAACCCTGCCCATCGCTGCGGCTCCGTTGGCAAATGAACGGCAACAACATTTCGGATATCATAACCAATGCCCCTTGCCGCCGAGCCCAATTCTATTGAAGACGACGGCAAATTCATCCGGGGCGTTAGCGAAAAATATGCTCAGGATCAGCACCATAAGCGCGGCGACTTGTACACGAATATCGCCAAGCGCTTGACGTTCCAAGTTCTCGCGCAGTGTGGAAAGTGCCTGTGCCCGCTGCGCAGTTTCTTGTTCCAACAACTTGCGAAACTCGCGTTCGCTAGCATCGACCTTGAGCGATACTCTACCGAGCGTGGCTTGTACTTCCTGCAGTGTTCTCTGCAAATGCGCGACGCGTTCCTCCAGCGTGCCGGCAGTGATAATACTTGTCCCAACCGCTGCCATTGAACCGACACCCCTGAGAATTGCAGAGGCGCTGACGCTCCTAGGCGAGCGTCGAAAACCGATAAATCGCCATTCACCGACCCAACACAAGAATCCATAAAGTAGCGGCGTACGGTTCGCCTCCAGGAGCGACTTATTTAATTCCCAGGCGATGCTCATGATGGAGCCGATTTCTAACAAGATGCCATACCACCGCACGCGATCCTTCAGTTCGGTCTCAGAGAAGAATGTGTCTGATACATTCTGAACGGCGAGCCATAAGATGAAAAGGCCTCCCAGCGTGATCCAAATCACCATACCTTCGCGAAGCTTGTTTTTAAGCTCGGCCCACGCCATGCCCGGCTGCTGTAAGCGCCCCATGAAATCGTGCCTCACTGTTCACGTCCGCCTAAGCACCTGCTGTGTCTCTTGCAACGATAGCGTATTGCCACGGTGGCGCACGACTAGTCTGCAAGAAGCCTTGCGATCTCATCCGCATCCAGCCGCTTTTTATCGAACAATGCCAGAGCAAGTCGCTCAACCTTTGCGCAGTGTGCGGACAAGAGATCAGATGCACGGCCGTGCCCTTGATGCATCATCCTCAATTGCTCTTGCTCATCGAGGTCTCGCATTAGCTCCACCATCTTCCCATAGTCCCCCCAACCTGCTCCTTCATGTGTAGGAGCGTCAAAGAGCTTCTGAGCCTCCAAGCCCGCCGCGCAAACTGCAAGCTGGTCTACGAGGTCCGCATGGCCTGCGTCTTGGATTTCCGCAGTGCCCTTCGCGTCGTCACCACCGATCGCTATTTCGGCCTCGCCGACAGCTAGACCCAGACTCCATGCCACGACTATATGCCCGGCCTCATGGAACGCTGCGCCGCGTTGGTCTCTCTCTGATTGCTGATGGTACACGTGATTCTTTGCGCGAGGGTGGCGAAAGGGACCGTATCGTTGTTCGTACAATATTGGGGGACCCAATACCATCTACTGGACTCCGGAGGACTATGGTGACGGTGGATCAAATTCATTTGCCTTCGCCAGCCTGCTGACTTTGCCCCCGCCCCCTGCCCCTCCTCCCACTTTCCTGCTATCTCCTACCCCCGCCGTCCCGGCCCAAAGCAAAACCCTCCGACTGTCAAAGGGAGCAACAACCATGCGATACCTTCACACCATGCTGCGCGTGCGCAATCTCGATGTCGCGCTGAAGTTCTACCAGGATGCGCTGGGGCTGAAGGAGGTGCGGCGGATCGAGAACGACAAGGGGCGCTTCACGCTGGTGTTCCTGTGCTCGTCGGATGATCTCGAGGCGCTGAAGAAGCAGCCGCAAACGCGCGGCGCGCCGCTGGTCGAGCTCACCTACAATTGGGACGAGGAGAAGTACGGCGAGGATCGCTTCTTCGGCCATCTCGCCTATGAGGTCGACGACATCTACGCCACCTGCGAGAAGCTGATGAAGGCCGGCGTCACCATCAACCGGCCGCCGCGCGACGGCAACATGGCCTTCGTCCGTTCGCCCGATCTGCACTCGATCGAGCTGCTGCAGAAGGGCGAGCCGAAAGCGCCGCAGGAACCGTGGTCGTCGATGCCGAACACCGGCCACTGGTAGGGCCTTTTCCATAGGAACAAGCCCTCGCCGCGCACGTTCACTCCTCGACAAGATGATTGGAGGAGGACGCGATGGGACGAGGATTGTTGTTGTGGATGCTGGGCGTGCCGATCCCGGTGATCCTTCTGCTGTGGCTGTTCTTCGGCCACTGACGAGCTGGTTCAACCTGCAATGAAAGCTCTGCCCATGGCGGAGCTTTTTGCATGAGGGGCGCGCCGCAAACGCCGTCGTCCGGCACAGGAAATTCCGCTATCACCCGCACAATTGAAAACGCCGCGGGAGACGCTTCATGCCTGACACCAAGCTGACGATCTGGGGCCGCGCCAACTCGGTCAACGTGCAGAAGGTGCTGTGGTGCCTCACCGAGCTTGGCCTTCCCTACGAGCGCATCGATGCCGGCATGCAATACGGCAAGACCCGCGAGGCCGAGTATCTCGCGATGAACCCGAATGCGCGGATCCCGACGCTGGTCGAGGGCGACTTCGTGCTGTGGGAATCCAATTCGATCATGCGCTATCTCTGCCTCGCGCATGGACGCGGCACGCCGATCTATCCGGACGCGCCGAAGCAGCGAGCTTCGGTCGACCGCTGGCTCGACTGGACACTGTCGGCGGTGCAGCCGGTCGACCGCCCGGTGTTCTGGGGCATCGTGCGCACGGCGCCCGCCGAGCGCGACATGATCCAGGTGCAGCGCGATGCCGATGCCGCCGTCGAGGTCTGGGCGATCGCCGATCGCCTCCTCTCGACGCGCCGCTTCATGGAGGGCGACCAGTTCACGCTCGCCGATATCGCGATCGGCGCCTATGCGCGGCGCTGGCTCGGCGTCGAGGGCATCACCCGGCCGGCGCAGCCGAACCTGACGCGCTGGCTCGCCGAGCTCGGCAAACGCCCCGGATTTGCCCAGTTTGTCGCACCGCCGATGTCGTGAGCCGCTGGCGCGGCGTAAGCTGCGATGAGCGCGCGAGGAATCGTCATTCCGGCGCACGCGGCCGGCGGCATCGCCGCACTTGACGGCTACTGTGCATGGGGTTGTTTTCGCACATTTTGTTTTGGCGGCCGCGCCTAGAGCCAGCCGCGCTCGACGAGCAGCACGCAGATGATCAGCACCAGCGTCACGACAGCAGTGGCGAGCCGCGCCGGCCAGCTCAGGCCGCGGCCGACCCACCACAGCAGCGCGCAATACATCAGCACGGGGACGACGATATCGAGCCGCAACAGATCCGGCGGCATGCGGCTTTAGCGCCGGACCGCGGCGTCGACGCTGATCGAGCCGCCGATCTTCACGCAGGTGCCGGTGCCCTCGACCATGTGGTAGCCACGGCCATAGGACGCGCATGCGCCCGCCTTCGCCGTCCCGCCCGTGCCCTTCAGCGGCAAGGTCTTGCCCGCCTGCGGCGGCTCGGCAGCCGGAAGGCGCAAGCCTTCGGCCGCGGCCGCGGACGTGGCCAGCAACGAGATCAGGATGAGGAGCTGTGTGCGCATGCGAGCGTTCTAGCCCGGCGAGGTGCCGCGCGCCATCCGGGTCGCACTAGGTGGATGTCAGATGAACTTGATCCCGGCCGACTTGCCGCGGCGCCAGACCACCTGGCAGTTCCGCCCGGTGCGGGCATCGCGCGCGAAGGCCAGCCGGATCACGCCCGGAAGCTGGCTTGCGTCCTCGTCCAGGGTGATCTTGGCGCCCGAGCTCGAGATGTCCTGGACCAGGCAATGCCGCGCCGCGAACCCGCCGTCGAGCGTGATCCAGGCGTGTTGCGACAGCAGCTTGCGGTCGGCGCGCTTCTTGGGCGGTGGCATTGGCGTGAAATCTCCCGCTCCAGCGCTACCTCAGGGAGCCCTAAGAAACCGTTGAAATCGGGTCCGAATCATCCCCTCGC
Organism: Bradyrhizobium sp. USDA 3311; assembly: GCF_054062495.1. Taxonomy (NCBI): domain Bacteria; kingdom Pseudomonadati; phylum Pseudomonadota; class Alphaproteobacteria; order Hyphomicrobiales; family Nitrobacteraceae; genus Bradyrhizobium; species Bradyrhizobium sp. USDA 3311. The sequence continues at coordinate 6,263,768 of NZ_JBSSFI010000001.1, forward strand.
CGGCGCTGTCCACGGTTCCAAAAGACCGTTCCCGAACGGCTTGCCCACGGGCCGAAAGGCCACTATACGTTCGCCCGCTGCAAGCCGCCGGGCACGACTCGCGTGGCCGCGGCCGTGCCGTCAAAAGCGGCGGGGCTTAGCGTTTGCTCCCTTCGTCTATCGGTTAGGACGCCACCCTTTCACGGTGGAGAGAGCGGTTCGATTCCGCTAGGGAGCGCCATCCGCGCGACGGTGCGCGGACGATGCGGCGAAATTCACCGCCTTGCGCGTGAACCTCTCCGGCCCTCACCTCCGACCAACATCCTGTTGGAACCGGTGTGGACCCATGGAGCAGCGCAAATTCCTCTCGGACGGCCAATCCGGCATTGCCTCGCCGGCACTGCCGCCCTGGATGCAGCGCACGACGCCCTACACACCGGACCGCCGCGCCAGGATGCTGGAGCACATGGCGCGAGCGAGGTCGCTTCAGCAGCGCCAGGCCGCGACCGCGCCGGAGCCCTCGCGCGTCAGCGGCATGCACATTCTCGGCGACGCCTACGGCTACACGGTTCTGTTCGGACTGATGGCCCTCCTCTTCATGTCACGCGTTCCGCTCTACCTCGGCGCCTTTCTCTTCTTCGCCGACGGTGAGCGCATCGAGCGCGCGCTCGCAGCGATCGGCATCCGGCTCGAGCCCGATGCGCTCGGACCCGACCTCATCAAGAGCTTCGCATGCCTGTTCGGATGGTTCGCGCTGCTCGCGTCCCTCAAAGGCTCGGTGCCTTCCTGGCTGGTGCCATGGATTCCCCCGGCCGAGTCATGGGCGCTCCTTGCCGGCATCGCCCTCGCGCTCGCCATCGTCCAAGCATTCGCAACGCGCGCGCTGCGGCACGCATTGCCGTGGTTCGGATTGAAGGTCGGTGCGGAGAGTCTGGCCTGGAAAACGGCCAGGCTCCTTGTCGTCGTGGCCGTGCTGGCCTGTCTCGTTCTGCTCGGCTCTCTCTGAACGCCACGACCGAGCCGTCGCTCTCAATAACGGTGTTGTGAACTTGCGTGCCCCATAATCGGGACCTTATGCCGCTTTCGCCGGTGCGTGACCGGGCCACGCGTTTACCGGAAATTTACCCCTGCTCCTGAGCGGCGGTATCATTTACTTAGAATTTGACCGCTACCGTGGAAGTACGGAAATACTCCGAAACCCGATTGGCGCGGATGTCCATCGCAGAATTCCTCAGGCAGCGTGCAGTGGAAGTCACCGTGAGCGGCAGCTACTCGCTGCCGCGCTGGTACGATTGTGAGGGCAAGCTCCGCACCTTCGCCTGCCGGACCAAGCGCGTCTCGCCGTTCCGCATGATTGTGGACGTGCCTGTTGTCGGCAAGATCGGCGAGCGCGTGACCTCGTACTTCCAGGATTTCGGCGAATTCCAGTGCACGATCAGCGCGACGCTGAAGTCGGGCTTCCTGATGGAACTCGACATGACGCGGGCGCGGCGCGCCTGGATGTCGGAGAAGCTGACCTGGCTGGAGAAGAAGCAGAGGGACGCCAGCGTCCAGGAGCTGCGCAATGACGCCCGCTTCGTTCCGCAGGTCTCGCACACTTCCTGACGCTCGCCGACGGCAGCACCCATCCCTGCTTCATCATCGACGTCTCCACCGCCGGCGTCGCAATATCCTGCGAATACGATCCGCCGATCGGTACCCCGCTTGCGGTCGGCGCCTGCGTCGGCCGCGTCATCCGCAAGTTCGACAACGGCTTTGCGGTCAAATTCGCCGAGAAGCAGCAGTGGGACGACGTCGTCCGCCTGATCGTGCGCTCGCCCGTGCCGCAGCCGGCCTGAGACCGGCTGGTTCCATCTTAACTCTTTCTTAACGAAACGCTGGAGGCGGCAAGCCCTGCGCGATAGGGTGTGATCCAGTACGTCCGCAATCATTGCGGGCCTAACGTATTGGAAGTCCCGGAATGTCCATCGCTGACGCTGAGTTCGCCCAGGCAAAGACCGCTCAGAGCGCGCCCACCGCCGCCAAGCCGCAGCTTCCCCCCGGTGTCGTGACCGAGGGACCGCTCGTCAAAGCCAAGCTGCGCGAAAGCTATCTCCTCCTCGGCATCCTCTATGTCGGCGCGGTCGCGGGCATCATCTGGGCCGTCACGCAGGGCATCGGCAAGGTCGAGCTGTTTACGTTTGCCTGGATGTTCGCGCTGACGACATTCGGCATCGGCGCCGGCATGCACCGTCTGTTCGTCCATCGCAGCTTCCGCACCGGCCCGATCATGCGCGTCTTCTTCTGCGCCATCGCCCAGATGGCGGTGCAGGGCTCGATCGCCAAATGGGTCGCAAACCACCGCCGCCACCATCTCTATGCCGATGACGTGGGCGACCCCCACAGCCCGCAATTCGACGGCTTCGGCAATCGCTATGTCAGCGCGCTCAAGGGCTTCCTGCACGCCCAGGGCAGCTGGGTGTTCGACCAGGCGACCACCGACAACGAATACTATGCCAAGGACATCCTCGCCGATCCGATCGCGATGTTCTTCGTCCGCACTCGCTGGGTCTGGTACGGGATGTCGGCCGTCTTCATCCCCGGCTTCATCGGCTACGTTTTCGGCGGCGTGCACACCATGATCGGCTGCGTGCTGTTCTCCGGCCTGCTCCGGGCCTATCTGCTGATCCTCGTCAGCCAGCTCACCGGCTCGGTCTGCCATGCCTACGGCTATCGCCGCTTCGAGGTCGACGACGCCTCGACCAACGAGTTCGTGACCACGATCCTCACCTTCGGCGAGGGCCTTCACAACAACCATCACCGCTTCCCGCGGGACGCCTATATCTCGCACGCCTGGTGGGAGATCGATCTCAACGGCCTGATCATCTTGGGCATGGAGAAGATCGGCCTCGTCCACGACGTCTTCCACGCCTCGCACCGTCAGCTGGAGCGGGCGTCGGAAGCGCAGGCGGCCTCGACGCGCTGACCGGCAGGCGGCGGCCCTCCGGGGCCGTCTTGCCTCCGCATCTCTGCCCTATCGCGGCCCCATTGCGGGATCAGCTTTTGAGGGTCTGTGCCTCGCGCCGGACCTCATTTGCAGATTTGCGATCGGGGGACCGAATGGCAGTCGACAAGATCACCTGGGACAGGGTCGGCCGGGTTACCGAGCCCGGCCGCTACATGTATACGTTCGGCTGGCTCACCATCACCGCCGGCGATCTCGAGATCTGGAAGCAATACCCGCAGGCCGCGTTCACGCTGCTCGCGCAGCACGCCGAGCCGGACGAGTCCATCGGGGAGGAATTCCATCTCGGCGCCTTCGACATCGCCCCCGAGGCGGCGCCGCCGTTCACCACGCACTGAAGGCTGGCAGCGGCAGCCCCGATCGCCCTGTGGCAACGCGCCGATTCGAGCCTCCGCAAGCAACGCCTGGTAGGAGGCGCGGTTGCGCCGAGCGCAGGCCGCTGCAGGAACGCATGGCATGCACGTTGCTTGGCTATCGCCATGATCCATGTCGCCGCCGTCGATCAAGCCTTCCTGCTGCTGCTGATCGTGTTCTGCCTGGGCTCGTGTCTCGTGCGCGTCTTCTGGCAGCTGGAGCAGGTGCGGGCTCGCCGTACCGCCACATCGTCCCGCCGGCGCACAAGGAAGCGTGACTAGGCCGATCTACCCGGCCGCGCGTTGTTCTGGCGGACGACACGCCTGCCAGACTCGCCGCCGGGAGACGAGCATCGTGAATCGAAGAAACCGGTGCATTTCCTTGATTTGGCTTGCCAATCGCGGCCCGATCCTGGACATGCGATCGCGACTATCCAGGACCAACAGGCGCGTTGATGACCAACAGGCCCGATACGCAATTGATTGTCGCTGCATTCGGTCCCTGCGGTGCGGATGAACGGGAGCTGTCACGCCCGTTAAGCGAGGCGACAGCAAGCGCATGACACATGGTCGCAGCGGTGATTGTAGATAAGCGGATCAAGGGAACCTATTTTCGGCGCCGATGTATCTGATTGAAGCTTTACCCACCGTCATCGGAACTGCCGCCATCGCCCCGGCGCTGCTGATGCTGTGGCTCGTCATTGCCGCCGAAGAGCGCCCGGGACCACCGGCCCAGGTCTGGACCGCGTTCCTGCTCGGCGCGGCCAGCATCTCGCTGCTGGGCCTCGCCCGCGCCCCCTTCGCCAAGATGGTTGCAGCCCCCGACAATCCCTGGGCGGCGCTGGCGATGCATTCGATCTTCGGCGTCGCGCTGCCCGAGGAGGCCGTCAAGGTGGTCGCCATCGTGCTGGTCTCCTCGACCAAGCGGCGGACCTTCGCCAATCCGATGGACACCGTGGTCTATGGCGCCGCGGTCGGCCTCGGCTTCGCCGCCTACGAGAACCTCGCCTATCTCGTCCAGCATGCCGAGATGTGGCGCTCGCTCGCCGCCTTGCGCAGCGTCCTCACCGTGCCGTTCCACGGCGCGCTCGGCATCATCGCCGGCGCTTACCTGACGATCGCCCGTGCCGGCACGGCGCTGGGCGCAAACCGGCACCATCGCGACTGGGCCCGTCTCTCCAGCCGCCTGCTGATCTTCGCCGGCCCGCTCGCGCTGCATTCGGCCTTCGACTTCCCGCTGCTGACCCTCCAGCGGATGCCGGATCTGGACCCGACGCTGCGGATGTGGCTGGGCGCCGCGAGCCTCCTGGTCGGCTTCAGCTCGATCGCCTTCGCCATCCGCCTGGTGCGGCGCGTCGCGCGCCACCACGCGCCCCGCACGGACGTTGCGCGGGAGCGGCTCAGCCAGTTGCGCCGGATGTGGGCGCTGCTGCTGGCCGGCGGCGGCGTCGGCTTTCTCGGCCTCGCCTTCGTGCTGACCTCGATCCACCACTGGCTGATCAACCCCGAGCGCAATCTGACGCTGGCCCTGATCCCGATCGGCTTCGTCTCGATCCTGCTCGGCCTCGCGCTTCTGATTGTCACAACGGCGATCTATATTCTCGGCCGCAACCGCATTCGCACCAGCGGCGAAGGTTTTTCGTCCGCGCACGGCGGCGGTTGAGCCGCGGGATGGCAAGCCCGCTGCGCGCATACTAGATTGAGCACACACCCTTCGATCCGGAGCCTGCCGATGACATTGCCTGAAGATCTTTCACGGCTGCAATCCGCGATGAGCAAGACTGTGAAGGCGCATTGGAAGGCCTTCCTGTTCGAGGGCATCCTGCTCGCCGTTCTCGGCGTCGCCGCACTGATCCTGCCACCGCTCGCAAGCCTTGCCATCGCGATCTTCCTCGGCTGGATGTTCTTGATCAGCGGCATCGGCGGGCTGATCGTGACCTATTGGGCGCGCAGCACGCCGGGCTTCTGGTGGTCGCTAATCTCGGCCGCGCTGGCCGTGCTTGCCGGCATGCTGCTGCTGGCGCGGCCGATGCAGGCCGTGCTGACGTTGACCATCGTGCTCGGTGCCTATTTCCTCGCCGAGGGCGTCGCCACCATCATGTACGCACTCGAGCACCGCCGCGAACTGAGCGGCCGCTGGTCGTGGCTCCTGATCTCCGGTCTCGTCGACATCGCGATCTCGTTCATGGTGATCACGGGGCTGCCAAGCTCGGCGGAATGGGCGATCGGCGTGCTCGTCGGTATCAACCTGCTGTTCGGCGGCGCCACCCTGATCGGCATGGCGCTGGCGGCACGCAACAGCAACACCTGAGGGGTCTCGCCGTCCGTCAAGCCGATTGGGGGGGTGACAACCCGCCAATGGCACGCTATATGGCCTTCCATGATCACCGTTGCCACCAGCTATTTTTGGTACTTTAGCTACGACAGCTCGCTGGCGGCAGGAGGATCGCGCTCAATCTGAAATATTGAAGCAAACGTCCGAACAGCCGCCAGACCTGGCGGCTTTTTTATTGGCCGGCAGGTTCAACCAAGCAGGAGCCCGCCGTGCTGAGCACGACTGACGATCTTCGTATCCGTGAACTGAAAGAGCTGAGCACGCCGGATGAGGTGATGCGAGAGGTCCCGCGCACGCTCACCGCAACGCGTGTGGTGATGGCGGCGCGCAACGCCATCCATGCCATCCTCACCGGCCAGGACGACCGCCTGCTGGTGGTGGTCGGCCCGTGCTCGGTGCATGATCCCCGGGCCGCGCTCGACTACGCCGAGCGTCTGACAAAACTGCGCGAGGACCTCGCCGACCAGCTCGAGATCGTGATGCGGGTCTATTTCGAGAAGCCGCGCACCACCGTCGGCTGGAAGGGCCTGATCAACGACCCCGATCTCGACGGCAGCTTCGACATCAACAAGGGCCTGCGGCTGGCGCGCAACGTGCTGTCAGCGGTGAACAATCTCGGCCTCCCGGCCGGCGCGGAATTCCTGGACATGACGACGCCGCAATACATCGCCGACCTCGTGTCCTGGGCCGCGATCGGCGCGCGCACGACCGAGAGCCAGATCCATCGCGAGCTGGCCTCCGGGCTGTCCTGCCCGGTCGGCTTCAAGAACGGCACCGATGGCAATGTGCGGATCGCGGCGGACGCGGTGAAGTCGGCCTCGCATCCGCATCATTTCATGGCGGTGACCAAGCTCGGCCGCTCGGCAATCGCCTCGACCGCGGGCAACGAGGACTGCCACATCATCCTGCGCGGCGGCAGCACGCCGAACTACGATGCGGCAAGCGTCGCGGCGGCCTGCAACGAGCTGGCGAAATCCGGCGTCGCGCCGCTGGTGATGGTGGATGCGAGCCACGCCAATTCGAGCAAGAAGCCGGAGAACCAGCCGCTGGTCATGGCCGACATTGCCGGCCAGATTTCCGGTGGCGAGAACCGCATCATGGGTGTGATGATCGAGAGCAATCTCGTCGCCGGCCGCCAGGACGTGGTTCCGGGCAAGCCGCTCACCTACGGCCAGAGCATCACGGACGGCTGTATCGACTGGGCGACCACGGCAACTGTGCTCGAGCAGCTCGCCGATGCGGTCGAAATCCGGCGCAACGCCCAGCGCGCGGGGCTGCACGAGCGCTCGGCGTAAGGCCAAAGCAAACGCGGGCGGGGCGAGCTGTCGCGCCCTGCCCGCACCGACGCGGCCTAGCAGCCGCGGCAGATGCTCTTGATCTTCTTGTCGAGCGCCTGGTTTTCCTTGCTGAGGGGATCGTTCGGGTCGCTCAGATTCTTCTCGTTCGGCACGTCGCCGGCGCGCGGCTGCCGATGACCGACGGGTGCAGGCGGCAAATTGCCCGCCGACGGTCCCGACGTGGTGGTCGATCCCTTGCTGCCGGTCTGCGCCACTGCCGCGCCGCCGAGCAAGACCACGAGCGACACGGCCACGATGATCCTCTTCATTTGCGTTCCTCCATGCTCAAACCGGCGTCCACTCCGTCACCACTCACGTCTCGGGCGGATAGAGATGAACGTCCCCGCAATAGTCCACGATACGATAGCGCGTTTCCGTCGCCGCTTCACGTGCGTCGGGTGCGGTATTTTGTGCCGCCAACACATAGTTCGGCCCCACCGGCGACTTGCCGGCACCCCCGGGAATGTCGATGACGTAGTCAGGCTGACAAAGTCCTGACACCCGCCCGCGCAGCTGCCGCATCAGCTCCTGCCCCTCCGCCAGCGTGGTGCGCAGATGCGCAGTGCCCGGTGCGAGATCGCCGTGATGCAGATAGTACGGCTTGATCCGGCATTCGACGAAAGCTCGCATCAAATCCGACAAGGCCGTGACGTTGTCATTGACGCCGCGCAAGAGCACGGACTGGCTGACCATGGGAATCCCGGCATCGACCAGCCGCGCGCAGGCTGCGCGGGCGCCTTCCGTGAGCTCGCGTGCATGGTTGGCATGCAGCGCAACCCAGGTGGTCGCGCCCGCAACCTTCAGCGCTGCGACCATCTCGTCGCTGACGCGCGCGGGGTCGGCGACGGGCACGCGGGTGTGAAGGCGGATGATCTTGACGTGATCGACGCCGGCGAGATCGGCCATGATCTCGCTCATGCGGCGCGGCGACAGCATGAGGGGATCGCCGCCGGTCAGGATCACCTCCCAGATCTCGTCGTGCGCGCGGATGTAATCAACGGCAGCACGATAAGCGCTGTCCGAGAGCGCGTTGTCCTTGCCGGGTCCGACCATCTCGCGGCGGAAGCAGAAGCGGCAATAGACCGCGCAGACGTGAACGAGCTTGAACAGCACGCGATCGGGATAGCGGTGCACGATGCCCGGGACCGGCGAATGCGGGTGATCTCCGATCGGATCGGCGCTCTCGCCCGGCTGCATCTCGAGTTCCGCGGCGGTCGGCACGAACTGGCGGGCGATGGGATCGTCAGGATCGGATGTGTCGATCAGCTCGACCAGCGCCGGCGTGATCGCGACCGCATAGCGCGCGGCAACGCGCTCCAGTGCGGGCAGCGCCGCGGCAGGCGCGAGGTGCTCGGCCACGAGCTCGGCCGGCTCGCGCAAGGTGCGTGCAAGATTGGTCTTCGTCATGTTTCACTCAGCGCTTCATTTGCAGGGGGTGTCCACACCACCTGATCAATCCGCGTTGCGCCGCTGGCCAGCATCACCAGCCGGTCGAAGCCGAGCGCGACGCCGCTCGCCTCCGGCATTGCGGCGACCGCGGCCAGAAAGTCCTCGTCCAGCGGATAGGCTTCGCCATAGCGGCGCTGCTTCTCCGCCATCGATTCGGTGAAGCGCCGGCGCTGCTCTTCGGCGTCGGTCAGTTCGCCAAAACCGTTGGCGAGTTCGACGCCGCAGGCATAGACCTCGAACCGTTCGGCGACCCTGGGATCGCCGGCCTTCACGCGCGCCAGTGCCGCCTCGGGAGATGGGTATTCGAACAGAATGGTCAAACGCCCCTGTCCCAGATGCGGCTCAACATGCTCGACCAGAACCTTGCTGAAGATGTCCGACCAGGTGTCGTCTCCGGCCACGCGGATCTTGCCGCCGGCCATTTGGGCGAGCGCGGCACGGTTACCCTCGTCACCCGAGATTGTCGACAGCAGATCGATGCCGGCGAACCGTTCGAAGGCGCCTGCGACCGTCAGGAGCTCCGGCTCGGCGAAGGGATCGGCGGTCCGGCCGCGGAAGGAGAAGGTCCCGATCCCGGTCGCCTGCGCCGCGCGGGCGATGACCACGACGGTGTCGGCCATGATGGCGTCATAAGGCGCACCGGCCCGGTACCATTCCAGCATGGTGAATTCGGGCAGATGCAGGTCGCCGCGCTCGCGGTCACGGAACACCCGGGCGAACTCGAAGATTCGGGGCTCGCCCGCCGCCAGCAGCTTCTTGCAGGCAAATTCCGGGGAGGTCCGCAGGTAGCGGCTGGCCCGGCTGCCGTCGGGCCGCACGATCTCGGTCCGGGGGGCGTGCAGATGGGTCTCATTGCCCGGGGAGACCTGAAGAACGGAGGTTTCGACCTCCATGAAGCCCTGCTCGGCGAAAAAGCCCCGTAAAGCCCCGGTCACGGCTCCCCTCGCCTGGAGGAACGGCCGCCGGTCGAGGTGGCGCTCGGGCGACCAGAACGGCGAAATCGGCTTGTCCCCGGCCATTAACCGACCACCCCAGCCATCAGCAAAGTGCTGGCATCCAACGGCAAAATCAGTATGTTGCGGCCCGAAACGGGCGCCGAGGTCTGATTTGAGGCCCCAAGTCCCCCATCAATTTGACCACGTCCTGGCCGGAGCCGGGCCAAGCAAGCAGGAAATACAGCTTTGAGAGTCATCGCCAGTTCTATTCGCAAGGGCAACGTGATCGAGCAAGACGGCAAGCTCTATGTCGTCGTGAGCGCCGAGAACATCCATCCCGGCAAGGGCACCCCGGTCAGCCAGATCGAAATGCGCCGAATCTCGGACGGGGTAAAGATCTCCGAGCGCTACAAGACCACCGACCAGGTCGAAAAGGCGACTATCGAAGAGCGCAACTTCACCTTCCTTTATGAAGACGGTGACGGCTACCACTTCATGAACCCTGAGACCTACGACCAGGTCCAGGTCTCCAAGGACGTGGTCGGCGACGCGGCCGCCTATCTTCAGCCAGACATGACCGTCAAGCTGTCGACCCACGACGTCAACGTGGTCTCGCTCGCGCTGCCGCAGCGCGTGACGCTGGAAGTGGTGGAGACCGAGCCGGTGACCAAGGGCCAGACCGCCTCGTCTTCCTACAAGCCCGCGGTGCTTTCCAACGGCATCCGCACCACCGTGCCGCCGCACATCGCCGTCGGTACTCGCATCGTGGTGATGACCGAAGACGGCTCCTACTCCGAGCGCGCCAAGGACTAAGCCAGGGATCGAGGATCGGAACAGGTGCCGCCGGGGGGCGAGACAGTGGGTAGGAAGAGTTTCCGCTTCGTCTCGCTTCTTTTGGCGTCGCTGTCGCTCCTCACCGCCACTCGGCTCGCTGCGGACGAATTCCGCAGCCCCTCGCTCACGGCCCTGCGCGTCGATTGGCGCGCAGCGCTCGACCAGCTCCGCACCGAGATCAACAGCCACCCCCGGGCCGCGGACGATTTCATCTTCGTGCCTCGCCGTTCCGTGCCGCGCTACGATCCGCGGGCGATGCCGGCGCTGGTGCAGCTCAACGCAATCTCCTCCCAATTCTTCACGGGCATTGCCCGCAGCTCCGTGCCCGTGCTGCTGCCGTTCGACGCCGGCGCCTATCGCGAGGCCCAGCGCAACGGCGCGCCGCCGAGCCTGTCGCTGTCGCGCTATCAGGCTGATTTCAACCCCGTCGATATGTTCGACGCCGGCCCCGCGGGATACAGCGCGAGCTTCTCGCTCGAGCCCGGCGCCGGTGACGGCATGCCGACGCGTGTCTTCGCAAGACCCGTCGAGGTGCAGATCACGGGCTCCGCACTGCTCTATGACATCGCCGATCCCGCCGGCGGCAAGGGTGAGCCGGTCAAGCCGCTTGCAGCCCTTTATCCGGACCTGCGCAGGTTCATCCGCGAAGGCTATGTGCGCTACGCCTTCACTCGGTTCGGCGTCGCCTATGTCGTCTCCATCCAGTGCCTGGACAGTGTCGCAAAACCGCGGCGGCTTGCCTGCAAGGAGGCCTATCCGGTTGCCGAACGCTTCCTGAAGGCGCTGCGCGTCGCCGGCGGCCAGCGCATGCGGCCGCTGATGGACGTTGCCTCCGACATCATCGATCGTCCTTCAGGGCGCTCGGCCGATTTCAGCTACCGGCCGAGCGGCGACATCATCCCGAACACCGGCTACCGCAACAAGAGCGGCCATCCGGACGTGATGGCCTATGCGCAGATCCGCTTCCCGCTGGAGAAGGCGCCCGCTTTCGTGCGCTCGCAATCCTACGGCAGGCGCGACAAGAACGAGAGTCCGACGGCCTACCCCTGGCGCGACAATTTCTGCGAGTCCCGCAGCTTCGAAGTCTGGCAATGCGGCGGCGGTTACGGCCACCAGGGCGAGGACATCCGCGCCGCCGAGTGCCCGCCGCCCGGCGAAGGTCGCGCCCCCTGCGATCCCAAGCAGCGCGCGGTCGTCGCCGTGCGCGACGCCATCGTGATCCGCGCGTCCAAGGACCAGGCCGCGACGCTCGAGATCAACAGCCGCACCGAGCACATGCGCTTCCGCTACATGCACATGAACCCGCAGGTGATGAACGCCGACGGCGTGCTCAACGGCCGCCTCGTGATCGAAGGCGAGAAGATCGGCCTGGTCTCGAACTATCTCGACCATCCCGCCGGCACGTCGATGCATCTGCATTTCGACGTCCAGGTGTTCACCCGCGACGGCTGGATCTGGGTCAGCCCCTACATCACGCTGGTCTCCGCCTATGAGCGCCTGATCCGCGCCCGCGGCCGCGAGGTCGGCCCGGAGATCGCGGGCACTCCTCAGCCCGTGGCACATGCGCTGCCCGAGGATGTGATCAAGCCGGATCAGCGCGAAGGCTCGAGCAGCGAGGATAATTGAGGCAGCTCGCGCCTCACCGCGCGGCGCGCCTCGATGACGATCCCATGACGCCCTTTCCCATGACGACCCTTTCGGCGAATGAGGCTCGACCGGATCGGCGTCCGGACCTCCCGAACGACCCGGCCTTCTCTGGCCCCAGAATTGCTTGGCTTGCCGCAAGCAAACTGGAGAAAGGGAAGCACATGCGTTGTCTTACCACGGCGGTCATCGTGGCCGTCGCATTCGCCGTGCCGGCTCATGCGCAGGAATTGACCGGTACGCTGAAGAAGATCAAGGACACCGGCGCAATCACGCTCGGGGTGCGCGACAGTGCAGTGCCCTTCAGCTATATCGACGAGAAGCAGAAGACCGTCGGCTACGCCATCGACATCTGCATGAAGATCGTCGAGGAGATCAAGGCCGAGTTGAAGCTGGACAAGCTCGCGGTCAACGAGAACCTCGTCACCTCGTCCAACCGCATTCCGCTGATGGCGAACGGCACCATCGACCTCGAATGCGGCTCGACCACCAACAACGCCGACCGCCAGAAGCAGGTGTGGTTCACCAACACGCATTTCCTCACGGCGAGCCGCTTCGTGTCGAAGAAGGCATCGAAGCTCGACCAGGTCGATGACCTCAAGGGCAAGGCCGTCGTCTCGGTCGCGGGCACCACCAACATCACCCAGCTCAACAAGGCCAACGCAGCGCGCTCGCTCGGGATCAACGTCATGAATGCGAAGGACGTCCCCGAGGCGTTCCTGATGGTCGAGACCGACCGGGCCCAGGCCTTCGTCATGGACGACATCCAGCTCGCGGCCATGATCGCCTCCGCGAAGGATCCGTCGCTCTACGCCATCAGCTCCGGCGCCTTTTCCGATCCGGAGCCCTACGGCATCATGCTGCGCAAGGACGACGCACAGTTCAAGGCCGTGGTCGATCGTGCCACGGCAAAACTCTACAAGAGCCCGGAGATCGAGACGATCTACAACAAATGGTTCATGGAGCCGGTGCCGCCGCGCGGCCTGAACTTCCACGTGCCGATGCCGGTGTCGATGAAGAAGTCGTTCGAGCACCCGTCCGACAATCCCGATCCGGCGTCGTATGGCGGCTGACGAGATCGCGGAGCACGGAGATCGTGTAGGCCGGATGCGCGAAGCGCTATCCGGGATGTTCACGACGACTGTTCCCGGGTGTCGCTTCGCTCGCCCGGGCTACGAACTAGTCCAGAAACGTCGTCAGCTGCGCGCCCTCGTCCGCCACGAACACCGCGATCAATTCCGCCGGCTGCGTGGCGCTGGCATTCGCCGACACCAGATGCGTCGCGCCGGGCGGCTCGAAGAAGGACTGGCCGACGCCAAACGTCTCGACCGGGCCGCCACCGAGCTGGGAGCGGATCTCGCCCTTGGTGACGTAGGCGGTCACCGAGCCCGCGTGGCGATGCGGCCGCGTAAATCCGCCGGGGCCGTAGAAAACGCGCACGATGGTCACGCGCTTGCCCGGCACGTTCGGCAATGCATAGGAGCCGATCGGCTCGACCTTGTCGAGCGGCGAACTCTCCGCGGCTGTCGCGCAGAGCGGCGCGAGCGCGCCGGATACGGTCTCCATCGTCAGCGGCAGCGCCTTGCCGATCGCGAGTGCGCAGGCGAGCCCGCCGACAACGGCCAGCGCCATTGAACGCGACGGCACCGGGCGTTGCGTGGTGGCCAGACTCATTGCTGTCATGACAACCTCCCCTTTTTCCCTGATGGCAATCAGGATGCGGCGGCATTCGTTGCGACCGGCCGCTTCGCCGGCGTCCAGCGATAGGCCGCGCCAAACCGGTTCCAGACGTTGATCGAGGCGACCGCCGAGGTCAGGTACATCAGCTCGGACTCGGAGAATTCGCTGGTCACTTCCGCGTAGACCTCGTCGCTGACGCCGTCGGGCAGGAAGGTCAGGGCTTCGGTCCAGGCCAATGCCGCACGCTCGCGCGCCGAGTAGATCGGTGCCTCGCGCCAGACCGCGACCAGATTGAGCTTGTCCACCGGCACGCCGATGCGCTCCGAGAGCAGGATATGATGCTGCACGCAGAAGGCGCAGCCGTTGATCTGCGAGGCGCGCAACTTGACCAGCTCGAGAAGCTGCTTGTCGAGGCCGGCCTTGGCCGCAGCCTGGCCCAGCGCCAGCACCAGATCATACGCATCGGGCGCGATCCGCTTGAAATCCTCATATTCGCTGCGGGCGTGTGACATTGCCGTGCACCTCATGTTATTGTAAGAGTACTTATACTGTATAAGAGCTCTTATATGCCGCGCAAGGCCGCTGACTTCACAAGATCGAAAAGCCCGCGGAAGGCCTCCGCCGCTTCCGACGGGAGTGCGGTCCGCGTGCCCACCCCGGGGGAAGGCAAACGCGGCGAGCAAGGCTATCTCGGCTATCTGCTGCGCCAGGCCCATGCCGCGGTCCGCCTGACGATGGAACGGACGCTCGCCGATCTCGGCGTGACCTCGCCGCAATTTGCCGTGCTGACAATGCTGAACGCCTATCCAGGCCTGTCGGGCGCCGACGTCGCCCGCCTCACCTTCCTGACGCCGCAGACGGTCGGCGTCATCATCCGCAACCTCGAACGCGACGGCGCGATTGCGATGACGCCTCATCCCGTCCACGGCCGCATCCAGCAATGGACGCTGACGCCGCGCGGCGCGACGCTGCTCAAGGCTTGCCGGGATCGGGTAATCGCGCTGGAGAAGCGCATCGCCCGGAATCTGGATAGCAAGGCGGAAACAACGGTCCGGCGCTGGCTCGCCGGAATCGCGGCCGATTTGCAGGACGACTAGACCGCGCCGGGACTAGCCCTGGTCGCCGAAGCCTCCGTCGCCGCCATCGGCATCCGACAAGTCGCCGACGGCGCCATCGCCCTGAATGCCTCGGCCAAAGTTTTCCGCAATGATCATCAGGATCACGACGAACAGCCCTGCGCCGAACGGCCAGGGATTGGCACGGATGATGTCGAACAGCTCCCGCATGCGCGCATTCTGCATGACAAGAGCGAACCGACCGTAAAGCGGCTGACCGAAAAATCGGGGAACGTGCGGCGGGGCGCCTGTTCCCTACGTTCCAGGAACCGGCTCACAGGAGCCTTGTTTCCCGCTACAATGTGTCCATGAAACAAGCTGATTCCTCGCCCACCCGCCGCACCTTGCTGAAATCCGCGCTCGGCGCGGCAGCCTTCGCCGCGTCACCCACCTACGCCCTCGCCACGCCGCCAGGCTTCGACGAATGGCGCGAGTCTTTTCGCGCACGCGCAATGGCGAAAGGCATTTCGGCCGCGACCTGGCAGCGCGCAATGGCGCGGGTCGAGCCCGACATGAGCGTGTTCAAGCAGATGCGCAACCAGCCCGAATTCCACGAGCAGGTCTGGCAATACATCAACCGCCGCGTCTCAGACTGGCGCATCATCAACGGCAAGATCGCGCTGAAGAACAACGAGGCCCTGCTCGCACGCATCGAGCGCGACTTCGGCGTCGAGCGCGGCACGCTGCTGGCGCTGTGGGGCGTCGAGTCCGCCTATGGCGATCCGCTGGTGCAGCAGAACCACATGACGCCGGTGTTTCCCTCGCTCGCCGCGCTCGCCTGGAACGAGCCGCGCCGCAAGGCCTATTGGGAGACCGAGCTGATCAACGCGCTGCGCATCGTCGACAAGGGCTGGAGCACGCCGGAGGAGATGAAGGGCTCCTGGGCCGGTGCGATGGGGCATTCGCAATGGATGCCCGAAGTCTGGCTCAATGTCGGCATCGACTATGACGGCGACGGCAAGGTGTCACCATTCGGCAAGCCCGACGACGCGCTGGGCTCGACGGCAAAGTACCTGGTCAATCGCGGCAAGTGGCGCCGCGGCGAGCACTGGGGCTACGAGGTGCGCGCATCCGGCGACATGAGCGGGAGCCGCACCTATGCGGCATGGCAGGCCGCCGGCGTCACCCGCGCCGACGGCCTGCCGTTTCCACAACCCTCCGCGACCGCACAGATCTGGACGCCGGTCACGGGCGGACCGACCTTCCTGCTGGGGCCGAATTTCTACTCGGTGAAGAGCTACAATCCCTCGATGAACTATGCGCTGGCGATCTGCCATCTCGGCGACCGCTGCCTGGGAGCACCGCCCTTCATCCAGCCCTTCCCCGGCTCCGAGCGCGCGCTGACGCTCGCCGAGGTCCAGGAGATGCAGACGCGACTGACCAAGGCCGGGTTCGACACCGGCGGCACCGACGGCCGCGTCGGCAACGACACCATGAAGGCGATCAAGGATTTCCAACAACGCGCGGGGATCACGCCGGCGGACGGCTATGGCGGGCTGAAGGTGCTGGCGCGGCTGCGGCAGGGGTCGTAGCAGCCGGTCATTCCGGGGCGCGCCACTCGGCGCGAGCCCGGAATCCATCGTGCAGCAAGCGACGCAGAAAAATGGATTCCGGGCTCGCGCCAAGCGGCGCGCCCCGGAATGACACTGTGGGTGACGCGCCCCCTGCCTCAGTGCCTGTACTGCGGCTCCTCAGCATCAAGCTGTCTACGGATCGCAGCCAGGTGCAACCGCGCGGATTCGGAATCGCCCTCGCGCATCTGCTTGTAGGTCTCGGCCGCAATCGCGGGATCGACGGCCAGCACCTTGCGTCCCGTCGACATCGCCAGCACCTGCACCTCGGCAGCGCGCTCGAGGTAGTAGAGATCGTCCCAGGCTTCCGCGATGGTCGGCGCCAGCACCATCACGCCGTGATGCTTCATGAAGACGATGTCGGCATCACCGACGGCGGATGCGATCCGCGCGCCTTCGCGGTTGTCGAGCGCAAGGCCGTTGTAGTCGCGGTCGACCGCGGTGCGGCCGTAGAATTTCAGCGCGGTCTGGCCGGCCCAGATCAGGGGATCGCCCTCGGTCATCGACAGCGCGGTGGCGTAGGGCATGTGGGTGTGGAACGCGACCTTGGCGCGCGGCAGGCGCTTGTGCATCTCGGCGTGGATGTAGAACGCCGTCGCCTCGGGTACGCCCTCGCCGTCGAGCACGTTGCCGTGGAAGTCGCAGATCAAGAGCTTTGACGCGGTCAGCTCGCGGAAGGCGTAGCCGTAGGGGTTGACGAGAAACAGGTCGTCGTGGCCCGGCACCACAGCCGAGAAGTGATTGCAGATGCCCTCCTCAAAGCCGTTGCGCGCGGCCATGCGGAAGCAGGCGGCGAGATCCTCGCGCGCGGTGCGGATCGCGTCGGTGGCAAGGTCCGGCCGGTTCGAGCGGAATGGCGCCGGCGTGGATGACGAGGAGTGAAGGCTGTGCGCCATGGCGAAGGACACCTTTGTCGGTCGAGAGCTGCCCGCCTTGTACAGGGCCGACGCCTGCGCGTCAGCCTCCGCGGGCGCCACCCTGCCCTTCGCAGCCCGCGCGGCGGCTTATTGCCGCCGCGGCACGCCGCCGGCGTTCATACCGCCGTCGATCACGAGCTCGCTGCCGGTGACGTAACGCGAGGCATCTGACGCCAGATACAGCACGCCGGAGGCAATCTCCGCGGCCTGCCCGGCGCGGGCAAGCGGCGTGACGACCCGGGCCCGTTCCTCCGGATCGATCGGCGCATTGCCCTGGTTGCCGGTCGCCCCCGTCGGGATCTTGCCCCAGATCGGAGTGTCGATGATGCCGGGATGAACGGAATTGACGCGAATGCCATCGCCCACGGCCGCGCACTCCATCGCGATCGATTTCGCAAACAGCCGCACGCCGCCTTTGGTCAGCGAATAGGCCGACAGCCCGGGCGCACCACGCAGGCCCGCGAGCGAGGACATCATGACGATCGAGCCGCCGCCGGTCTTGCGCATCAAAGGCAGGCAATGCTTGACCGAGAGAAACACGCCATCGAGGTTGATCGCGTTCTGCTTGCGCCAGTCACCGAGTGTCATGTCGACGATCGAGGGCACGGCAATGCCGATGCCGGCATTGGAGACCATGATGTCGAGCCGGCCGTAGCGCTTGGCGATCTCGGCGACGATCTCGATCCAGCGTTCCTCGCTGGTGACGTCCTGCTCCAGGAAGATCGCCGTGCCACCGGCCCTGGTGATACGTTTAGCGAGCTCGGGCCCGCGTAGTTCATCGATATCAGTTGCAATCACGGTGGCGCCCTCGCGCGCGAACAGCTCGACGATCGCCTCGCCGATGCCGGAGGCGCCGCCCGTCACCAGCGCGACCTTGCCCTCAACCTGCCCTGCCATGTTCACTCCCTTTTTTGTTGTTTGAGGCCGCTACTTAATCACGGATGGCCCCTGGTCCGGTAGCGCGACGTCGATGACGCGGAACTGCACACGCTCGGCGCCCTGATAGCGGTCGACCGACAACGATCCCGCGACATGCAATTGCTGACCGCGATTGGCGACCAACGCGTTGCCGAGTTTTTGTCCGACCGAACGGAAGGCGATCCCGTTGACGATGGCGCCATCGCCGGACTTGAAGCGCAAACGCAGATGCGCCTGGCCGACCTCATCGGCATAGACGAGCTGATGCGCCGGCAGCGCCAGCACGGCTTCCGGATTGCCGCTGCCAAAGGGCCCTGCGCGGTTGAGCGTCGCCGCAAGCTCCGTCGTCACTGCGCGCGCAGAGACGGCGCCGTCGATATAGAGCTCGTTGACGTGGCGCGCCTCCGCGACGTCGCGCGCCAGCGCATTTTCAAGATAGGCGCGGAATTCGGCGAGCTTCTCCTTGCGCAGCGTCACGCCCGCGGCCATCGCATGGCCGCCGCCTTTGAGCAGGATGCCGTCGGAGACCGCCTGCCGCACCGCCTTGCCGATGTCGACGCCGGCGATCGAGCGGCCCGAGCCGGTGCCGATGCCGCCGGGCTCGAGTGCAATCGCAAAGGCGGGCCGCGAAAACTTCTCCTTCAGACGGGAAGCGACGAGGCCAACCACGCCGGGGTGCCAGCCTTCGGACGCCGTGACGATGACGCCGAGCTTGTCCTCCAGTCCGATCGAGGCCAGCGCCTCGGCCTCGGCTTGCGCTTCCGCGGCCTGCTCGATGACACGGCGTTCGGTGTTGAGGCGATCGAGTTCAGCCGCGATCCGCGCGGCTTCGACGCTGTCGCCTTCGAGCAAGAGCCGCACGCCGAGATCGGCGCGGCCGATCCGGCCGCCGGCATTGACCCGCGGCCCCAGCATGAAGCCGAGATGCCAGGCCTCCGGCGGGCCGTTGAGCCGCGCCACGTCCATCAGCGCGGTGTGGCCGACATGATCGCGCCGCCGCATCGCGATCAGCCCCTTGGCGACGAAGGCGCGGTTGAGTCCGATCAATGGCGCGACATCGGCGACCGTGCCGAGCGCGACGTGATGCAGCATGCCGAGCAGATCGGGCTCGGGCATCTCCGCATTCCAGAAGCCGCGTTGGCGCAATTCGCGATTGACCGCGACCAGCGTCACCAGCACGAGACCGACCGCGGCGAGATGGCCAAGGCCCGAGAGATCGTCGAGCCGGTTCGGATTGACCAGTGCGTCGACCAGCGGCAGCTCCGTCCCGGCCTGGTGGTGATCGATCACGACCACGGACATGCCGAGGCGCTTGGCCTCAGCCAGCGGCTCGATGCTCGTGGTGCCGCAATCGACGGTGACGAGCAGCGTGGCGCCCTTCGCGGCCAGCCCGCGCACGGCTTCGGTATTGGGCCCGTAGCCCTCGAAAATCCGGTCGGGAATGTGGATCAGCGGATCGAGCCCGCAATGGCGCAGGTGCCAGGCCAGCAGCGCCGCCGAGGTCGCACCGTCGACGTCGTAGTCGCCGAAGATCGCGACCTTCTCGCCCTTCGCCGCGGCATCGGCGATGCGCTTTGCGGCGGCCTCCATCTCCGTCACCGTGAAGGGGTCCGGCATGAGCTTGCGGATGGTCGGGTCCAGGAAGTCCGGCACCGCGTCGATATCGACCCCGCGCCCCGCCAGAACCCGCGCCAGCAGTTCCGGCAACTGGTGCCGCTGCACAATGGCGAGCGCCTGGGCCGCCCCGCGGGCGTCCAGCCGGTCGCGCCAGAGCTTGTCGGTGAGCGAGCGCGTCACCCCCAGGAACGCCTGGGGCGCTTCGACGGGCAAGGCAGTGGTAGGCGGCGTCATGACGAGCGGCAATCTGTTGGGAACTCGAGGTTCGGGCGAACACGCGAGGCGCCCGGTCACTGGCTTAAGGGGATTGGCCAGGAAACCCCGGCGATTTGCAACGGCCGGGCTGCACAAAGCGGTGGATGGCCAGCCGACGGGCCGGAGTGACTATCATTTGGGCATTCCACCGGACAGCAAATTAAGCAGGCGTTAGGCGGAATCCTCGAAAAAGAATCGTATTCGATCTGTAAGCGATTGTTCCGGGTTCATTGCAGATCAGGCCTCATTGCCAAGGGAACTCCCCGATGTCTGCTGCGCTGGGTCTGAAAGCCAAGCCGATTGCCGCCGAACCCGCTGAAGATGATTCCGACATTTCCGCGCTGATCAACCGCCTCACCGCGGAGGTCAACCAGATCGCGGTCGACAAGACCAAGGCGATCCAGCAGATCACCAACCAGATGAAGATGCTGGCGCTGAACGCGCTGATCGAGAGCTCGCGCGCCGGCGCGCAAGGCGCGGGCTTCGCGGTGGTGGCGCAGGAGGTGCGCGGCGTCGGCCAACAGGTCGAGACCATCGCGCGCGAGCTCGAAACCCAATTGACGAAACGCACCGGGGATCTCGTCGCCTCGATCGACCGCATGAGCCAGCGCTCGCGCGGCGAGCGCATGGTCGACCTGTCGCTCAATGCGGTCGAACTGATCGACCGCAACCTCTATGAGCGCACCTGCGACGTGCGGTGGTGGGCCACCGACTCCGCCGTGGTCGATTGCGCTTCCTCGCCCGCTCCGGCGGCAGTCACCTACGCCTCGCAGCGCCTCGGCGTCATCCTCGGCGCCTACACCGTCTATCTCGACCTCTGGCTCTGCGACCTCGACGGCAACGTCATCGCCAATGGCCGCGCCGACCGCTTTCGCGTCGTCGGCCAGAACATCGCCCACACCAAATGGTTTCGCGAGGCGCGGACCTTGCGCTCCGGCGACGACTATGTCGCCGGCGACGTCGAGAACCAGCCGCTGCTCGGCAACGCGCAGGTCGCGACCTATTGCGCCAGCGTCCGCGCCGGCGGCCAGGCCAACGGCACGCCGATCGGCGTGCTCGCCATCCATTTCGACTGGGAGCCGCAGGCCCGCGCCATCGTCCAGGGCGTGCGCGTCGGCGACAGCGACAAGGCGCGCGTGCTGCTGGTCGACTCCAATTTCCGCGTGATCGCGGCCTCCGACGGCAAAGGCATTTTGAGCGAGCGCATCTCGCTGTCGCTGAACGGCCAGCGCTCCGGCTTCTATCACGACCGCTCGGGCACGATGATCGCGTTCCATGCGACACCCGGCTACGAGACCTATCGCGGCCTCGGCTGGTATGGCGTGATCATCTGCGGAGCCTGAGGCCAGGATCCGTCCGCTCGATAAAAAATCGCAAAACAACCCCATACACAGTAGCCGGGCGTTGTTTTCATTGGTGTTTTTCCTGCAGCTCAAGCTGTTTTGACGCGTCGGGCAAAACAGTGGCATTATGCGACTATTCCGAAATCCGAAAACGCGCTCGTTGCCTTGGGCCGGCGACCGCCGTGTGAGCGCCCCTCACTTGGCGCCCTCCACAAAGGCGACCGGCGTGCCTTTCGCGACGTGACCTGCGACGCGTTCGGCGTCCCAATTGGTGAGACGCACGCAGCCGTGAGATTCCGCTTTGGAAATCTTGTCCGGCGAAGGCGTGCCGTGAATGCCGTAGCCTTCGGCGGACAAGTTGATCCACACCGTCCCAACCGGATTGTTCGGACCTGGCTTGATGGTAAAGGGCTTGCGCGAACGGACGCCCTTGAAGTGATAGGCGGGATTGTAGCGATAGAGCGGATTCTTGCTGACTTCGGTGACCTTGAGCGTGCCTGAGGGCGACGGCTTGTCCTCGCTTCCCACAGTCGCCGGATAAAATCCGATCAGCGCATTCGACTTGTCGAACAGTTTGACGGTCTGCCTGACCTTGTCGACCTCGACCCTGTCCGCCTTTGCAGGCGCACCCTCTCCCGCACTGGCAGTGTCCACCACGACGATGGTGTCGCCGGCGCGATCAAAACGGCGCCCGGGGTTGAGCGCCGCCAGAAGCTGCTCGCTCATGTGAAATTTCTCGGCCAGGGCTTCACGCGGACTGGTGAAGCCGAGCTTCGGGATGTCCTTCATGTCCTCCATCTTCGACGGCAGCTTGTTCAGGAAAGGACCCGCCGCGTCCCGCTCGGTGATGGTGTAGGTCAGCGTGACCGGCCGCTCGTCCGCCCGCAGCGCCTTCCAAACCTCCTCCGTCGGAGCCTCCGAGCCCGGCAACTGCCGGGCTTCCGCATAGGCGCGTAGCGCCTTCTTCGCATTCTCCCCGAACCTGCCGTCGATCTCGCCGGGCGAGAAATGCGCCCTGTCCAGAAGCACTTGCAACCGCACGCCCGCCGGAGTCGGCTTTTCGTTCGAGAGAGTCTTCTTCGATGGCTCGGCGGACTCGATGACGGCCGGGCTGATCTCGGCCGCGAACGCGGGTGCTGCCGCCAGAACAAGGATCAGAACGATGCAGAATACCTGGGCGCGATCGACCGACCGGGCGCTCATCATCGTCCTTCGCGACCCGCGATCGCCCATGTGCCAGCTCCGGGATGGAGACATTCACCGAATTGGCAACTCGGAGCGACCACGGAAGTTTCTAGTTTTTCCCGAGGGCGACTGGCGCAGCCGACGAGCTAGTGCCCGTGGTCGATCACCCAGCACGGCGCCCGGCCATCTCCGCCGCGAGCAGCAGCGCGGCGCGGCTGGCGCCGATCGATGCGATGCCCTGGCCTGCGATGTCGTAGGCGGTGCCGTGCGCGGGCGTGCAGATCGGGAATGGAAAGCCGCCGAGCAAGGTCACGCCGCGATCGAAGCCCATCAGCTTCATCGCGATCTGACCCTGGTCATGATACATCGTCAGCACCGCATCGAAGGCGCCGCCCTTGGCGCGCAGGAACACGGTGTCGGCCGGGAACGGCCCCTCCGCGGCAATGCCCTCGCGCTGGCCGGCCGCGACCACCGGCTCAATCATGTCGATCTCCTCGCGGCCGAAATTGCCGCCGTCGCCGGCGTGAGGATTGAGACCCGCAACCGCGATGCGCGGGCGCGCGAAGCCGGCGTTGCGCATGCAAGCATCGGTCAGTTTCAGCGCGCGGTGGATGCGTTCGCTGGACAGCTTTGCAGCCACATCCCTAAGCGGGATGTGGGACGTGACCCGCGCGTTCCAGAGCCGGTCCAGCACGTTGAACTCGCTGGCCGGCGTCTTGAGGCCGACCACCTCCGCGGAAAACGCGATCTCGTCGTCATACTCGGCGCGGGCAAGGCGCATCGCCTGCTTATTGAAGGGGGTGAAGCAGACCGCATCGACGCGGCCGTCGCGGCCGAGTTCGAGCGCGTGCCGGTAATTGGTCAGCGCGAATTTTCCGCCGGCAAGCGTCGCGGTCTTCGGCTCGACGTCCCTGGGATCGAGGTGGCGAAGATCGACAAACAGCGCGTCGCCCTGCGCCGATCGAAGGTCGGCCCCCTGCTCCACCATGGTCAGGTCCGGCTTGACGCCCGCAACGTGCGCGCCCTCGTCGAAGATGCGGCGGTCGCCGATCACCACGAGCCGGCAGCTCGCGCGGATGTCGCCCTCCACCACGAGCTTCGCCGTCAGCTCCGGGCTGATGCCGGCGGGATCTCCCATCGCCAGTGCAATGAGCGGCTTTGCGGTCATATGATCACCTTCTCCTGAGCTGTCGTCTCATTCCTGTCGGATGGCGTGGGCTTGCGCAGCAAACGCGCGAGCTGCAACGCGAGCGGAAGCAGCAGCAGCGCGATGCCGGCCACGATCAGGCACGTCACCAGCTTGTTCGCAAAGAAGATCCCGAGCGATCCCTTTGACATCAGCATCGACTGCCGGAACGCATCCTCGGCCTTGTCGCCGATGACGATCGCGAGCACCAGCGGCGCCAGCGGATAGAACAGCTTCTTGAAGAGATAGCCGACGACACCGAAGCCGAGCATCATCACCACGTCGAGATAGGAGTTCGACACCGAATAGGCGCCGACGACGCAGATGATCACGATCAGGGGCGCGATGACCACGAACGGGATTCGCATCAAGGCGGCGAAGACCGGAACGGTCAGCAGCACCAGCGCAACCGCGACGATGTTGCCGACATACATCGAGGCGATCAGGCCCCAGACAAAATCCTTCTGGTCGACGAACAGCATCGGCCCTGGATTGAGGCCCCAGATCATGAGCCCGCCCATCATGACGGCCGCGGTCGCCGAGCCTGGAATGCCGAGCGAGAGCATCGGCAGCAGCGCGCTGGTGCCCGCGGCATGATCGGCCGTCTCCGGCGAGATGATGCCTTCGACCTCGCCGGTGCCGAAATATCGGCCGCGGCGCGAGAAGCGGCGGGCGATACCGTAGCTCATGAAGGATGCGGCGGTCGGGCCGCCCGGCGTGATCCCCATCCAGCACCCGATCGCGGCGCTCCGCAGCAGCGCAACGCTATGCCGCGGCAGGCGGCCGACGGCGCGAAACACCTCGCGCCAATCGATCTTCGAGGAGACGGCGCGGGCATGGAATTCCTCCTCGACGGCAACCAGCAGTTCGCCGATGCCGAACAGACCCATCACCGCGACGACGAAGTTCACCCCTTTGACCAGCTCGTCGATGCCCATGGTCAGCCGGACGCTGCCCGAGACGGTGTCGATGCCGATGGCGGCGATCGCAAAACCGATCGCGAGCGCCACGACGGTCTTGATCGGGGCCGCCCCGCCCATGCCGACGAAACTCGCAAAGGCCAGGAAATAGACCGCAAAATATTCCGCCGGCCCGAAGGCGAGCGCGACCTGCGCCACCCAGGATGCGAGGAAGGTGATCAGGATGACGCCGACCAGCGCGCCGAACGCAGCCGAACCAAAGGCGGTCGCGAGTGCCGTCGTCGGCCGGCCGTCCCGCGCCATCGGATAGCCGTCGAAGGTGGTTGCGACAGAGGACGGCTCGCCGGGAATGTTGAACAGGATCGAGGTCACCGAGCCGCCGAACAGCGCGCCCCAGTACATGCTGGAGAGCAGGATGATCGCCGACACCGGCTGCATGCCGAAGGTCAGCGGCAGGAGCAGCGACACCCCGTTCGGCGCGCCCAGCCCCGGCAGCACGCCGACGAGAATGCCGAGCAGCACGCCGACCGCCATCAGCAGCAGATGCGGCACGGTGATCGCGATGGTGAAGCCGTGCAGCAGTTCCCCAAGATTATCCATCGGCCTCTCCGTCAGATGCCGAACGCGGCGGCGAGCGCGCCATGCGGCAGGCTGACCTGGAACATGCGCTCGAACACGACGTAGAGCGCGAGCGCCGTTGCCGCCGCCATCGCCAGCGCGCGTGGCACGGATTGGTGCCTCGGGATCGCCAGCACGGCGAAGACGTACAGGCTTGAGGCGATGTACATCCCGACCAGCGGGATCGCGGCAACGAAGATCGCGGCCGGCACGAACAGGCCGGCAAGCCGGCGCAGCTCGAGCGGTGTGATCGCGATGGGAACGCTTGCGAGCGTCGTCGCCGGCAGAAGACCTCTCACCAGATTGTAGAGGCTTCCGAGCACGATGATGATTCCGGTCAGGAACGGGAACGTGCCGGCATCCACGCCCGCGCTCGACCAGCCGATGCCGTTGTCGAGGCTGGAGACGACGACGGCCACACCAAAGCTGCCGGTGAGGATAGCGGTCGCAAGCTCAAGCGCGCGGCGTGAGATCATCGAGAGCTCCGTTCGAGCGGCGTGCCACGGCCAGTGAATGACGCACGCGTCTTCCAAGCCATCAAGTGTCGTCCCGGCGAAAGCCAGGACCCATAACCCCAGGGAGAAGTTTGACGAGGCCTGGAAGCCAAGTCGGTACCACCACCAACGCTCCGCGATAGATCACGCGGTGTGGGTCCCGCCGTTCGCCGGGACGACAGTGGAGATTGTGGCACGATGGTCGCCTCACTTGACCAGCCAGCCCTGCTCGCCCGCAACCTGCTTGACGTGCTCAAGGTCCTCCTTGATGAACTTGTCGAGCTCGGCGCCGGTCAGGAACGTGTCGACCTGGGAGGTCTTCTCGATGTAGTCCTTCCATTCCGGCGTCGCCTGCACCTTCTTCATGAGGTCGACATAGAACGCGGCCTGATCCGGCGTGACCTTGCCGGGCAGCCACACCGTCCGCGGCTGCTCATATTGCTTGATGTCGAGCCCCTGCTCGGCGCAGGTCGGAACGTCGCTCCAGCCTTCAGTCGCGGTGACCTTGGGACCCTGCGGCAGCCGTTTCGGGCTGAAAACGCAAAGCGGTCGCTGCGTGCCGCCACGCCATTGCCCGAGGCTCTCGCTGGGATTGTTGACGTGGGAGTCGAGGTGTCCGCCGGCGAGCTGCACGGCGGTCTCGGCGCCGCTCTTGAAGGGGATGTAGGTCAGCTTGACCTGACCGGCCTTCTCGATCATGCGGGTCAGCACCTCGTCGGTGTCCTTCGACTGCGCGCCGCCCATCTTGAATTCGCCCGATGCGGCCGCCTTCAGATAGTCCCCTGCCGTGTTGTAGGGCGCATCCTGCTTGACCCAGAGCAGGAACTCGTCCTGCGCCATCGCCGCGATCGGGGTGAGATCGGTGTAGTTGAAGGCGACCTTGGAGACGAGCGGCTGCTGCCAGGCGTTCGACGTTCCGAAGATCACCTTGTAGGGATCGCCTGCGGACGCCTTGCCGTAGACATAACCTTCGGCGCCGCTGCCGCCGCCCTTGTTGACGACGACGATGGGCTGCTCCGTCAGCTTGTACTTGGTGACGATGTTCTGCACCGCACGGGCGAGATTGTCGGTGCCGCCGCCCGGTCCGGCGGTGGCCACGAACTCGATCGGCTTTTGCGGTTGCCAGGCCGCAAACGCCGGGACCGTGCCGGCGAGCACGGTCGCGGCTGCGGAAAGCAGAAGTGTTGACGTCCGACCCATGATTTCCTCCAGCTCTTATGTTCTGTTTTATTTGTTGTATCGAACCGGTCAGGCGACGCGTTCCTCGCGTCTGTCTGCGGCTGAAACGATTGCGCCTTCTTGCTCGAGCGCTTCGATCTGCTTCTGGTCGAACCCATGTTCGGCCAGCACCTCGCGGGTATGCTCACCGTAGACCGGGGCGCCCGAGAGCACTTTGCCTGGGGTCTCCGAAAACTTGACCGGAAGCCCGATCGTCTTCACGGGACCGAGCGTGGAATGCTCGACCTCGACGACCATCTCGCGCGCCAGCGTCTGCGGATCGCTGAGCGCCTCCAGCATGTCGTGCACGGGGCCGCACGGCACGCCCTTCTCATCGAGTGCCGCAAGCCAATGCACCCGCGACCGGGTGCGGAAGCGCTCGCTCAGGACGGCCTCGAGCTCCTTCAGATGCGCCATGCGGTCGGCCCCGGTGACGAAGCGCGGATCGGAGGCGAGCTCGCTGGCACCGAGCGCCTCCAGCATCAACAGCCAATGCTTCTTGTTGGCGCCGCCGACCACCAGCCAGCCGTCCGAGGCCTCGAAGGCCTGGTACGGCGCGTTGAGCGGATGCGCCGAGCCCATCGCGCGCGGCGCGGTGCCCGCGGCCAGCGCGATCGTGGACTGCCAGTAGGTCTGCACCAGGGCCGCCTCGTAAAGCGAGGTCTCGACCCACTGCCCTTCGCCAGTCTTGAGCCGATGCGTATAGGCGGCAAGGATACCCATGCTCGCGAGCAGGCCGGCGGTGATGTCGGACAGCGGCGGGCCGCATTTGACGGGCGGACCATCCGGGCGTTCGCCGGTAAAGCTCATGATGCCGCTCATCGCCTGCGCGACGAGGTCAAAACCGCGGCGGTGCTTGTAGGGGCCGGTGCGGCCGAAGCCGGACAGCGAGCAGTAGATCAGCGATGGATACTGCTTGTGCAGGTCTTCATAGCCGAAGCCGAGGCGCTCCATGGCGCCCGGAGCAAAATTCTCGACCAGCACGTCGGCGTCCGCGATCAGCCGCCGCAGCACCTTCTTGCCGCCATCGGTCTTGAGGTCCAGCACGATGCCGCGCTTGTTGCGGTTCATCATCAGGAAGGAGGCCGCCTCATCGCCGATCTTGGGCGGCACCGAATGGCGGGTGTCGTCGCCGTTCGGCCATTTCTCGATCTTGATGACGTCCGCGCCCATGTCGGCGAGCATCAAGGTGCAGGTCGGCCCCGCCATGACATGGGTGAGATCGATGACCTTGAGGCCGGCAAGCGGTCCCGAACGGCGAGAGGTGGATTGCGATCGATCGCTTTGCATCGGCCCGTCCTATTGGCCGCGCCATTGCGGCGCGCGCTTGTTGAGGAAAGCATCGAGCCCTTCGCGAAAATCCTGGCTCGTGTAGCACATCAGGATGAGGTCTTCCCCCTCGTCCCGGGTCAGCCGCCTTTGCAGGCGCGCCACCGCCTGCTTGGTCGCGGTCAGCGTCAGCGGCGCGTGGCTGGCCAGCAGGCGAGCGACCTCGTCGGCACGCCTGTCCAGGGCCGCGATATCCTCGACGACCTCGCCGAGCAGCCCGACGCTGGCGGCTTCAGCGGCGTCAATGAGGCGCGCGGTGAAGATCAGATCCTTGACGCGCGCAGCGCCGATGAGCGCGGTGAGACGGCTGACATTGGACATCGACAGGCAGTTGCCGAGCGTCCGGGCGATCGGAAATCCGATTTTGGCGCTGTTCGTGCCGATGCGCAGGTCGCAGGCCGCGGCGATGCCCGCCCCGCCGCCGGTGCAGAACCCGTTGATCGCGGCGATGGTCGGGACCCGGCACTGCTCGAGCGTGGTGAGCACGCGGTCGATGCGGTTCTCGTAGTCGATCGCGTCCTGCGGCGTCTTGAACTCGCGGAACTGGTTGATGTCGGTGCCGGAGGCGAAGGCCTTGTCGCCGGCCCCGCGCAGCACCAGCACCTTGAGGGAATGATCGCGGTCGGCCTCTTCGCAGATCGCCGCGAGCCGTTCGTACATGGCGAAGGTGAAGGCATTGCGCGCCTGCGGACGGTTGAAGGTGATCCGCCCGATGCCGTCCTGACGTTCAAAAACGAGGTCGTCCGCCTCCGCAGCGTGGTCCATTTCCTCATGCCCTCTTGTTTTTTACATTTTTGAATGCAGAATCTGCGATTAGCAAGCTGGAACTTGCATATTTCGACTGATTACTGCATTTTTGCATTCAAATTGGAGCCGCCTGCCATGCTTCATGAGGAGGTCGTCGGCCGCATCCGCGCCATCCTGCTCGACGGCGAAATCCCGCCGGGCGCGCGGATTCCCGAGCGCGAGCTGTGCGACCGGCTCCAGATCTCGCGCACGCCGCTGCGGGAAGCGCTCAAGGTGCTCGCCGCCGAAGGTCTCGTGCAGCTCCTGCCCCATCGCGGCTCGCGCGCGGCGAAGCTGACCGACAAGGACATGCGCGACCTGTTCGAAGTCTGCCAGGGGCTCGAAGCGCTTGCCGGCGAGCTCGCCTGCGAGCGGATCAGCGACGCCGAGATCGACGAGATCGCCGCCGCGCACACGGACATGGTTCGGCATTATCGCGAGGGCGACCTGATCCAGTACTACCGCGGCAACCGCGCCATCCACGAGGCCATCGTCGCCGCAGCCGGAAATCCCGCACTGACCGGGCTCTACGCCTCCGTGACGGCGCGCATCCGCCGCGCGCGCTACGTCACGCCGATGACGCCGCAGCGCTGGGCGTTCGCCGTGAAGGAGCACGAGGCGATCCTGAACGCGCTGCAGCGGCGCGACGGCGCCGGCCTCTCCCACATCCTGCGTGCGCATCTCCGCCACAAGCGCGAAGAGGTCTTGCAGGCCGGCTTTGCCGAGACGGAAGCAAGCGACCTCGCGCTGAGGATCGCGTGAGGCATTCGGCTTCTGGCCATCGCGCCGTTTCGCTGCGATAACCGCCTGGCACGTCGATCACGCCATCAGGCCCGCCGCAATGAACACGCCGCTGCTCTCAGACCCCGGCGCTCGCGCCAGCTCCGACAGCACCGGAGGCGCGCCGCAAGGCGGCTTTGCCGACCTGGTTCCCGAACTCAGCGTTTCCGACATTCAGGAGAGCCTGTCGTTCTGGCGCGACCTGCTCGGGTTCGAAGTCGCCTATGACCGCCCCGATGCGCGGTTTGCGTATCTCGTCAGAGGGCGATTGCAGGTGATGCTCTGCGAATTGAACGGACGCTGGGAGACGGCCGAGATGCAGCGGCCGTTCGGGCGCGGCATCAATTTTCAGATGGCTGTCGATCGCATCGAGCCGATGCTGAAGGCTCTCGACGATGCCAGATGGCCCCTCTACGAGCAGCCGAACGAAGTCTGGTACCGGGTCGGCGACCTCGAAGTCGGCCAGCGTGAATTCCTCGTGCAGGATCCGGACGGCTACCTGATGCGCTTCGTCGAACGCCTGGGGACACGCGTGCCATCGTGACGCGAAAAGATTCTTGCAGTCCTGCCGCGTCGGGCGGTCAGGAGACACAATCGCGACACAATCATTGATTGCATTGCGGCACCGCGTGGCTGGATCGTGCTGACGAAAGCAACGTCGGCAACCGGTGTCTTTTGTCGCGCGCCGGAATTGCATCGCGCACTTTGACAAGCCGCGCTGACCCGCAAATCAATTCCACTTGCTAGCTTGTCTGAACCGGCGCAGCATTCCACCGCTGGCCTCAGGCCGAACACAACGCGCGAGACAATCGCGCAGCTCAAAAGAAGAATGGAGGAAACGAATGACACTCGATGTCTCACGTCGATCCCTGCTCGCACTCGGCGCCGGCCTTGGCGCCAGCGCAATGCTCGGCAGCAGTGCGATGGCACGCGCTCCCAAGCTCGGCACCCAGACTCCCTATTGGCACCGCTTCATTCTCGGCGACGCCGAAGTGACCGTCGTCTCCGACGGACCGTTGCCGCTCGGCGATCCCTCCGGCACCTTCACCGGCGTTTCCAAGGAAGAGGTGAAGAAGATGCTCGCCGACAATTTCCTGTCGCCGGACAATGTCGTGCTCGAGCAGAACTCGCCGATCGTGAACACCGGCGACAAGCTCATCCTGTTCGACACCGGCATGGGCAGCTCCAAGATGTTCGGCCCCACCACCGGCCGGCAGCAGAAGAGCATGATGGAGGCCGGTATCAAGCCGGAGGACATCGATGCCGTGGTCTGCTCGCACGCGCATATCGATCACATCGGCGGCATCGTGGATGCCAACAACAAGCCGCTGTTTCCGAACGCGCAGATCTACATCTCCCAGACCGATTTCGATTT
Organism: Bradyrhizobium sp. USDA 3311; assembly: GCF_054062495.1. Lineage (NCBI taxonomy): Bacteria > Pseudomonadati > Pseudomonadota > Alphaproteobacteria > Hyphomicrobiales > Nitrobacteraceae > Bradyrhizobium > Bradyrhizobium sp. USDA 3311. Next base: position 6,294,945 of record NZ_JBSSFI010000001.1, read on the forward strand.
CTGGACCGATGAAGGCAAGATGGGGAGCCCGGCAAAGGACTTCGTCGTGCACGCCCGCAAGAACCTGCTGCCGGTCCGCGACCGCATCGTGTTCTTCAAGGACGGCCAGGAATTCCTGCCCGGCGTGCAGGCCATCTCCGCGCCCGGCCACACCGTCGGCCACACCATCTTCATGGTCAGCTCGGCCGGCAAGTCCTTCGCCTTCCTCGGCGACCTCTCGCACCATTCCGTGCTGCTGCTGGAGCGGCCGCGGATGGAATTCTCCTACGACACCGACCCGAAGCAGGCAGCCGAGTCGCGCGTCAAGCTGCTCACCATGCTCGCGGCCAACAAGACGCCCGTGATGTCCTATCACTTCGCCTGGCCCGGCTACGGCCACGTCGCCAAGGCGGGTGACGGGTTCCACTACTATCCCGAACCGATGCAGATGACGTTGTAGCCGGTGATACCAAGCCCGGGTCGCGCATGTGCGGCCCGGGCCGTTCGCTTGATCTGACCGACAGAGGGGAATGATCCCTGACCGGTTCCTGTCGCGTCGCAACGACACTTCTGGAGCATTTTTCGGCAAGGCAGGCCCGTTCCAGGCAAGAGCTCGCCTCACTGCTCGGATAAGAGTCCCCTCGCATCACTTTCGTCGACGAGAGCTCGTGACGCCCCTTTGGCCTGACGCCGCTCACGCTCGCAAAATGCTCAGGAGACATGCCATGAAGATCGTCGTGATCGGCGGCAGCGGATTGATTGGATCCAAGCTCGTGTCGAAACTCAAGCAGCAAGGCCACGAGGTCATAGCGGCCTCTCCAAAAACAGGCGTGAACGCCGTGACCGGGGAAGGCCTCGCTGCCGCGCTGGCAGGCGCGGATGTCGTGGTCGACGTCGCCAACGCGCCGTCCTGGGAGCCCGCCGCCGTGCTGGAATTCTTCCAGCGTTCGAGCCAGAACCTCGCCGCGACCGAGGCCGCAGCAGCCGTCAAGCATCATGTCGCGCTGTCGATCGTGGGAACCGATCGCTCGCCCGACATCGCCTATTTTCGTGCCAAGCTCGCGCAGGAGACCATCGTCAAGGCATCTCCGGTCCCCTACTCGATCGTTCGCGCCACGCAGTTTTTTGAATTCCTCGGGGCCATCGGCGAAGCGGGAGCGATTGACGGCAAGATCGTCGTGCCATCGGCGTCGTTTCAGCCGATCGCATCCGACGACGTGGTTGCTTCCCTCGCGGAGGTCGCGACGGGACGGCCGCTCAACGGCACAATCGATACCGCGGGACCGGAAAAAGCTCCCTTCAACGAGTTCGTCGCGCGCCGCCTGAAAGCATCGGGCGACAGCCGCCCGGTGGTGGGAGACGCCAAGGCAGGATATTACGGTGCCCCCATCGAGGACACCTCGCTGGTCCCGCTCGGCGAGGCGCGGCTCGGGAAAACGTCGCTCGCAAAATGGCTCGCGACGGCTTGAGGATCTGCGATCCCAAGGTCGCTGCAACCACGGCAATGAAGGAAATCCCATGCGCAGATTGCTGATCGCAACGGCGGCTTACGCCGCATTCGTCCTGGCGGCCCAGGCAGCCGAGACGCAGCCCGCAGCGAAGTCGGCCAAGGTGACTGTCGTGTTTGACCAGGTCCTGCCGAATGCTCCCGGCAAGAGCATGAAGGGCGTGCTGGTCGAGTATGGTCCCGGAGGCTCCTCACCGGCCCACACCCACGCGCGCTCCGCGTTCATCTATGCCACGGTGCTCGAGGGAGCGATCCGCAGCCAGGTCAATGACGAGCCCGCCAAGGTCTTTCACAAGGGAGAGAACTTCTCCGAGAAGCCCGGCGATCGCCATGCCGTCAGCACCAACGCCAGCGATACCGAGCCGGCGAAGCTGCTGGCCGTCTTCGTGGTGGACACCGCCGATACCGAGTTGACAACGCCGATCGCGAAGTAGCGCGCGGGCCAAGGCGCTTCGGCGCAAGATGTCAGCAGCCGAGCCTGTCGGCGATCCCGCCGAAATCCTTGGCGACGATGTCCCAGTTGCCGGTGGCTTCGAAGTCGACCTTCTGCAACGGTCCGTACTCCGTCGGCCGCGCCACGAACGCGGTCTTCAGGCCGTTGTTCTGCGCGGCGGCGAGATCGCCGTTGTGGGCGGCGACCATCATCACCTCGCCCGGCTTGAGGCCGAGCAGGCGCGCGGCGCCGAGATAAGTCTCGGGATCGGGCTTGTAGTGCTCGAACAGCTCCGCGGACATGACGAGGTCCCACGGCAGGCCGGCGAACTTCGCCATGTTGGTGAGCAGCGCGACGTTGCCGTTCGACAGCGGCGAGATGACGAATTTCGACTTCAGCCGCGTCAGGCCGGCGACGCTGTCGGGCCAGGGATGCAGGCGATGCCAGCCCTTGGTAAGGTAGTCGAGATCGGCTTCGGTGAGGCCCTTGATCGAGAATTGCGCGACCAGCTTTTCCAGCGAGCGGCGGTGTAGATCGTCGAGCATGACATAGCCGCGCTCGGGATGTTTGCGCACGTCGTCCATCGAGGCCATGTACATGCCGCGCCAGCCGTCCACCAGGGCGGTCCAGTCGGCGCTGATGCCGCGCTGCCTGCTCCACCACATGAAGTCGGTGATCAGGCTGGTGCGCCAGTCGACCACGGTGCCGAACACGTCGAAGACCAGGGCTTTGACGGCGGAGAGATCGGACATGGGCGCTTCCTCTTTTTGCTTTTGTCTTTGTCATTCCGGGGCGCGCGGAGCGCGAACCCGGAATCCAGAGGTTGTCGGCGCGAGATTCCGGGTTCTCCGGGCCGCGCTTCGCGCGGTCCCGTTCGCCCCGGAATGACGGCCAACGTCAGTCCAGGTGGAACTTCGCCAGCTCGCGGTGCTCGGCCTTGATGTAGCGCACGGTGCCGGTGACGGAGCGCATCACCACCGTCTCGGTCTCGATCACGCCGTCCTTGCGGAACTTGACGCCCGATAGCAGCGAGCCCGTGGTGACGCCGGTGGCGGCGAACAGGCAGTCGCCGCGCGCCATGTCCTCGATGCCGTAGATCATCTTGGGATCGTTGACGCCCATCTTGGCGGCGCGCTCGCGCTTCTCGTCGGAATCGAGGATGAGGCGGCACTGCATCTGGCCGCCGATGCAGCGCAGCGCCACGGCCGCGAGCACGCCTTCCGGCGCACCGCCGGTGCCGAGATACATGTCGACGCCGGTGTTGTCGGGATCGGCGCAATGGATCACGCCGGCGACGTCGCCGTCGGTGATGAGGCGCACCGCCGCGCCGGTCGAGCGCACGCTCTCGATGATGCTGGCATGGCGCGGGCGGTCGAGCACGAGAACGGTGATGCCGTCCGGTTGGACACCCTTGGCCTTGGCGAGGCGGCGGACGTTGTCAGCCGGGCTCGCATCGAGATCGACGATGCCCTTGTCGTAGCCCGGTCCGATCGCAAGCTTCTGCATGTAGACGTCGGGAGCGTGCAGCAGCGTGCCGCCGTCGGCCATCGCCATGGTGGCAATCGAGCCCGGCATGTTCTTGGCGCACAGCGTGGTGCCCTCGAGCGGGTCGACCGCGATGTCCACCTGCGGGCCGGCATTCATGCCAACCTTCTCGCCGATGAACAGCATCGGCGCCTCGTCGCGCTCGCCCTCGCCGATCACGATGGTGCCCTCGATCGGCAGCTTGTTGAGCTCGCGCCGCATCGCGTCCACGGCGGCCTGGTCGGCCGCCTTCTCGTTGCCGTGGCCGCGCAGCCGCGCCGAAGACACCGCCGCCCGCTCGGTCACCCGCACGATCTCCAGCGTGAGGATGCGCTCGAGCAACGCGTGCGGCGGGACTGAAATATGGGTCGACATCGGCTAACTCCTTCGAAACGGTTCTGGACGGAAATCTCCGCCCGCATCAACTCGTAACACCCACAGTTCGTTCGAACCGTGTCATTGCTTGAGCCTGCTCTTTCCGGAAAACCGCTTCACACTTTTGCGCGGGCGCGGCTCACCGGGTCTGGAGCATGCTCTAGTTCTTCTCGATCCGGATCACCTGCGGCCGTCCGCTGATCACCTTGTCGCGCTGCACGGCGGCGAGCGCGCGGCGCACCGCGTCCTCGTGCGTCGCATAGGTGATCAGGATGACGGGCACGGGGACCGCCTTGCCGTTTGCCGCCGGAGCGCCGCCATTGGGATGACGCTGCACGATCGACTCGATCGAAATCTTCTGTTCTGCCAGCCGGGTCGCGATTGCCGCCGCAGTGCCCGGGAAATCGCGCGCCAAAAGGCGGATGTAGTAGCCGCCCTCGTGGCGCTCCATCGGCGCCTTTTTGGTGTCGCGCAAATGCGAGATCGGCCGGCCGAACGGATTGGCGCGGATGCCGCGCGCGACGTCGGCGATGTCGGCGACAACGGCGGATGCGGTCGCGGCACCGCCTGCACCGGGGCCGACCAGCGTGATCGGCGGAATGCCCTCGCCATCGATCGTGACCGCATTGGTGACACCCATCACCTGCGCGATCGAGGAGGATTTTGGAACCATGGTCGGGTGCACGCGCTGCTCGATGCCCTTGGCGGTGCGAACGGCAACGCCGAGCAGCTTGACGCGGTAGCCGAGATCGGCGGCCGCGCGAAGATCTTCCGGGGCGATGGAGGAGATACCTTCGACATACACCGCGCTTTGAGCAACTTTCGTGCCGAAAGCGAGGCTGGCGAGAATGGCGAGTTTTTGCGCGGTGTCGTGGCCGTCAACGTCGAAGGACGGATTGGCCTCGGCATAGCCCAGCCGCTGCGCGTCCTTGAGGCATTCGGCAAACGACAGCCCCTCCTGCTCCATCCGCGTCAGGATGTAATTGCAGGTGCCGTTGAGGATGCCGTAGACGCGGTTGATGCCGGTTCCCGCCAAGCCCTCGCGCAGCGTCTTGATGACGGGAATCGCCGCGCCGACGGCTGCCTCGAAATTCAGCGCGCCGCCGTGCTTTTCGGCGGCCTTGGCGAGCTTGAGGCCGTGCTTGGCCAGCAGCGCCTTGTTGGCGGTGACGACGGACTTGCCGGCATTGAGCGCAGCCTCGACCGCGGAGAGCGCGGGATCGCCGGCGCCGCCCATCAGCTCGACGAAGCAATCGACCTCCGGATGGGTGGCGAGCGCCATCGGATCCTTCACCCATTCGACGCCGCGCAGGTCGACAGCGCGCTTCTTGGCCTTCGAGCGCGCGGTGACGGCGACGACGCGGATGCCGCGGCCGCTGCGGCCCGCGAGCACGCGTCCCTGCGTTTCAATCAAACGGACAACTTCGGCACCCACGGTGCCGAGCCCCGCTATGCCCACTTTCAGGGGTGCGACCATGATGCTTATCGAAAACCTGTCGAAGAGAATTAGCGCCGATTGGCGAGCGGAACGACGTTGTGCAACGTTTCGATACCGCTTTCAAGGAAGCGGCGCACGCCGCGCGCGGCTTGCCTGATCCGTTGCTCGTTTTCCACCATGGCGATGCGGACATATCCTTCACCATGCTCGCCGAAGCCGACGCCGGGCGACACCGCGACGCCGGATTTCTCCACCATCAGGGTCGCGAACTGCATGCTGCCGACGCTGCGGAACGCTTCCGGCAGCGGCACCCAGGCGAACATCGAGGCCTCCGGCGGCGGAATCTCCCAGCCGGCGCGGCCGAACGACTCCACCAGCGCATCGCGGCGCTTGCGGTAGGTGTCGCGCATCTCCTTGATGCAATCGTCGGGGCCGTTCAGCGCCGCGGTCGCGGCGACCTGTACCGGCGTGAAGGCGCCGTAATCGAGATAGGATTTGACGCGGGCGAGCGCCGCGATCACGCGCTCATTGCCGACCGCAAAGCCCATGCGCCAGCCGGCCATCGAATAGGTCTTCGACATCGAGGTGAACTCGACGGTGACGTCCATCGCGCCCGGCACCTGGAGCACCGAGGGCGGCGGGTTGTTCTCGTCGAAATAGACCTCGGCATAGGCGAGATCGGACAGGATCAGGATCTCGTGCTTCTTCGCGAAGGCCACGAGGTCCTTGTAGAAGTCGAGGCTCGCGACATAGGCGGTCGGGTTCGAGGGATAGCAGACGACCAGCGCCAGCGGCTTGGGGATCGAATGCACGATCGCCCGTTCCACCGCCTCGAAGAACTGCGGTGTCGGCTCGGAGGGCACCGAGCGGATCACGCCGCCCGCCATCAGGAAGCCGAAGGCGTGAATCGGGTAGCTCGGGTTGGGGCACAGGATGACGTCGCCCGGCGCGGTGATCGCCTGCGCCACGTTGGCGAAGCCCTCCTTCGAGCCCAGCGTCGCCACCACCTGGGTGTCGGGATTGAGCTTCACGCCGAAGCGGCGGGCATAGTAGCCGGCCTGGGCCCGGCGCAGGCCGGGGATGCCTCGGGAGGCCGAGTAGCGGTCGGTGCGCGGCTTGCCGAGCGTCTCCTTGAGCTTCTCCAGCACGTGCGGCGGAGCCGGCAGGTCCGGATTGCCCATGCCGAGGTCGATGATGTCGGCGCCGGCGTTCCGCGCGGTCGCCTTGGCCCGGTTGACCTGCTCGAACACGTAAGGCGGAAGGCGGCGGATGCGGTAAAACTCTTCCATGGCTCTCTGGGCTCCGGGCACCCGGTCAGGACAGAATCGACAGGCTAGAACGGCCGTTCGGAGACGCGCTCGCCCCCTTCGCAAAAATTGCTCAAAATCAAACGTTTAGAGCAACTTCCGACGACGGGGGCTGAAGTCGTTCGCCCTGACTCTCGGCTGAACTGAGGTCTTTTTAGCACGCCAAGGCGGTCGCGCCAGCGATTACCTTGCACCGCCTCATTTGGCATCCTTGGCGGCGACCGCCTGGCGGTCGCGCGCGGCGGCAAGCTCGGCCTCGATCTTGGCGCGCTGGTCCGGCGGGATGACCGCCTGATCGCGCTCCGGCGGCAGATCATGCACCGGCAAATAGGTGCCGGGCTCCCTGGAATGCGCCTGCGCATCCGCAGGCGTCATGTCCGCGAGCTGACTCGAGCAGCCGCCCAGCGCGAACGCCACGCTCAGCAGCGCGCCGCAGATCAGCAGCGACTTTTGCAGGTCCCTCAACGCCAACACTTGGGAAAATCCCCTACTCGTCCCAAAGCACGGCCCCGGGCAACCTTACCCAAGACCGCGCCCAAGCTCAAACCATTGCTGCCCAAATGGTCCGAGCGAGAAAACACCCCGGCACTACCAAACCGAGCGGTGCGGCTCGATTGTGACGGAACCAAGAAAATTTGTCGCAGTGCAACACATCTTCGAGAGTGTTTAACGTCAAACATGCGAGCTTCGCGGTGACGAATACGGAATGAATCGTTACTGTTCTGCTCATGAGTATGGCCACGACCGACACGCCCAAACCCGAGACGAAGTTCGATGCGGAAGCCTTCGCGATGAATGTCGCGCGGGCGATGGAGAGCGGCGGCAAGGCGCTGGCCGCCTTCCTCAAGCCGCGCGAGAGCGGCGAGGTGCAGGACCGTCCGCCGGCCGAGCTTGCCGAAGTCGTCAAGGCCTTCACATCGGTCGCCGAATACTGGCTGTCGGACACCTCGCGCTCGTCCGATCTCCAGACCAAGCTCGCCAAGGACTATCTCGACCTCTGGGGCGCGGCGGCGCGCCGCATGGCCGGCCAGGACGCCCCGCCCGCGATTGCGCCCTCGCCGCGCGACAAGCGTTTCGCCGATCCGGAATGGAAGTCGAACCAGTTCTTCGATTTCGTGATGCAGCTCTATCTGCTCACGACCAAATGGGCGCAGGAGCTGGTGCGTGACGCCGAGGGGCTCGACCCGCAGACCCGCCGCAAGGCCGAGTTCTACGTCCAGCAGGTCACCAACGCGCTGTCGCCCTCGAACTTCGTGCTGACCAATCCGGAAGTGCTGCGCGAGACGGTGGCGAGCAGCGGCGAGAATCTGGCGCGCGGCCTGAAGATGCTGGCCGAGGACATCGCGGCCGGCAAGGGCATGCTCAAGATCCGCCAGTCCAACCCGGACAATCTCGTCGTCGGCGTCAACATGGCGACGACGCCGGGCAAGGTGATCTACCAGAACGAGATGATGCAGCTCATCCAGTATTCTCCGACCACGGAGAACGTGCTGCGCACCCCGCTCCTGATCGTGCCGCCCTGGATCAACAAGTTCTACATTCTCGATCTCAAGCCGGAAAAATCCTACATCAAGTGGTGCGTCGACCAGGGCATCACCGTGTTCGTGATCTCATGGGTCAATCCCGACAAGCGGCTCGGCAACAAGAGCTGGGAAGACTACATGAAGGAAGGCCCGCTCACGGCGATGGACGTGATCGAGAAGGTCACCGGCGAGATGAAGGTGCACACCGCCGGCTATTGCGTCGGCGGCACGATGCTCGCTACCACCCTGGCCTGGCTTGCCGAGAAGCGCCGCCAGCGCGTGAGCTCGGCGACGTTCTTCGCGGCGCAGGTGGACTTCACCCATGCCGGCGATCTCCTCGTGTTCGTCGACGAGGATCAGATCGCATCGCTCGAGCACGACATGAAGACCGCCGGCGTGCTCGAAGGCTCGAAGATGGCGATGGCCTTCAACATGCTGCGCTCCAACGATTTGATCTGGTCCTATGTCGTCAGCAACTATTTGAAGGGCCAGCAGCCGAGCGCGTTCGACCTGTTGCACTGGAATTCGGATGCGACGCGCATGACCGCGTCGAACCATTCCTATTACCTGCGCAATTGCTATCTGGAGAACCGGCTGTCCACTGGCACGATGGTGCTCGACAACACGCTGCTCGATCTCTCCAAGGTCAAGGTGCCCGTCTACAACCTCGCCACCCGCGAGGACCACATCGCGCCGGCCGAGTCGGTGCTGTACGGCTCGCAATTCTTCGGCGGCCCGGTGAAATACGTGCTGTCCGGCTCGGGCCATATCGCCGGCGTCGTCAACCCGCCCGCCTCGAACAAGTACCAGTACTGGACCAACGACAACATCAAGGACGTCAACGTCGCCGAGTGGATGAAGGGCGCGGTCGAGCACAAGGGCTCGTGGTGGCCGGACTGGCGGCAATGGCTCGGCGAGCTCGACCCCGAGGAAGTCCCGGCGCGCGCAGTCGGCAGCGAGGCGCTCCCCCCGATCGAGGATGCACCCGGCAGCTATGTCAGGGTTCGCGCATAGCGGAATCTCCTGCGCTTGTATAAGCTCACCTTCAGCACAGTGATGAATGAGGGGACCGGGTTATGACGCGTGAATTGTTCTGGCTGACACTGACGGTGATTTTCACTGGCATCCTGTGGGTCCCCTACATCCTCGACCGCTGCCAGGTTCGCGGGCTGTCGGGCGCCATGGCAAACCCCTCCCGCAGCGACAAGCCGCAATCGCCCTGGGCGACGCGACTCATGTTCGCGCATGACAACGCCGTGGAAAATCTCGTGATCTTCGCACCGCTGGTGCTGATCCTGAACGCGATCGACTATTCGTCGAAATGGACCGTTCTCGCTTGCGCGGTCTATTTCTGGTCGCGCGTCGCACATCTGATCGTCTACGCGATGGGAATCCCGGTGTTCCGCACCCTGGCCTTCACCGTCGGCTTCCTCGCGCAGGCCGTCCTGGCGCTGGCGATCTTCAAGGTGCTTTGAGCATCCGAAAAGCAGGCGCAGGCCCCTGCGATCTGCGATATTGTCACGCGGGCTGAGGCAGCCGAAGCGAGGATTCCGGATGCGGACCCTTCTTTCAGCCATCGCGATGAGCGCGCTCGCCGGATTTGGCGGCGAGGTGCAGGCGCAATGCTCCGAACTGATGCGCCTGCGCAGCGAAGCCATCGAAGCCACCAAGCCGATGAACCGTGGATTGATGCCGGACCGCTGTAACGCTTACATCCGCGCATCGCTCTCCTGGAGTTCCCTGCACGCCTACGCGCAAGACCATCAGGAGGCGTGCGACATCTCCAGCCGCTCGCTCGGTGAAATCGAAAAGTCTCACCACGACGCGGTGGTGGCGCGTGACAATGTCTGTGCCGGCCGTCCCGTTCGGCCGTTTCCGGCGGACGTGATTTTGCGCTGAGTTTTGGCACGGCACGAAGAGCCCCGGCAGCCGCGTATCTTGCTGCCGAGCATTCCCGGCGTCATGGCGAGGCGCGAAGCAATCCAGACTGTCGCCGCGGAAAGATTCTGGATTGCTTCGCTTCGCTCGCGGCGACGGTGGAGAGAGAGCCTTGCCGCTACGCCTCCGGCAGGCCCAGCATCAGCCGCATGTTCTGCACGGCCGCGCCCGAGGCACCCTTGCCGAGATTGTCGAGCCGGGCGACCAGCACGGCCTGGTGATATTTGTCGCTGGCGAAGACGTAGAGCTCGAGCATGTTGGTCTCGTTCAGCGCCTCCGGCTCGAGCCGGCCGCCCTTGCTCGCCTCGTTCTGGAGCGGCATCACCGAGACGTATTTCGAGCCGGCGTAGCGTTTCGCCAGCGCGGCCTGGAGATCGGCACCGCTGGGCTTGCCCGGCAGCGTGTCGAGCTGGAGCGGCACCGAGACCAGCATGCCCTGCCGGTAGTTGCCGACCGAGGGAATGAAGATCGGCCGCCGCGTCAGGTTCGAATAGAGCTGCATCTCCGGCAGATGCTTGTGCTCGAAGCCGAGGCCGTAGAGCTCGAAGGACGGCGCGCTGCCGTCTTCGAAGCTCGCGATCATCGACTTGCCGCCGCCGGAATAGCCGCTCACCGCGTTCACCGTGACGGGATAGTCTGATGGCAACAGCCCGGCATCGACGATCGGCCGCAAGAGCGCGATCGCGCCGGTCGGATAGCAGCCGGGATTGGAGACCTTCTTCGCGGCCTTGATCTTGGCGGGCTGATCCGGCGTCAGTTCCGGAAAGCCGTAGGCCCAGTCGGGCGCAACCCGGTAGGCGGTCGAGGCGTCCAGCACCTTCGGGCCCGACGGCCCCATGCTGTCGATGAGCGCAACCGTCTCCTTGGCGGCCTCGTCGGGCAGGCAGAGGATGACGAGATCGACCTCCTCCATCAGCGCCTTCTTCACCGCGGGATCCTTGCGCTTGTCGTCGGCGATCGTCTTCACCGCGACATCGCTCTGGAGCTTCAGCCGCTCGTTGATGCCGAGCCCGGTGGTGCCGGAGCCGCCGTCGACGAAGACGGTGGCGGGCTTGGTCGCAGCGCCCGCCTTCGGGGCCTGTTTGGTATCAGTAAGGCTCATGGCACGCTCCTTTCGAGCTTGTTGGTTTCGGCCGCGAAGGCTTCCGGCCTCACGTCCTGCATCAGTTGCGCGATCTCCCTCGCGTCGGCGGCGGGTTGCGCACCGAGCGCGTTGGCGATCGCCGTATAGTCGGCGTCCGATTTGTGCTGGTTGAGCTTGAAGCTGCCTTCGACCTCTTCAACCGTCATGATCAGGCCCACGATCCCCTTCTTCATTGCCTCGAGCCGGCCCGCCGTCATCTTGCCCGACGTCCACGGCTTCTTCGGCAAGAGCCAGCTCTCGAACTTGTCGCTGAGCGTATCGATCTGCACCGACAGCTCGTCATCCGACACAGCAGCCGCACCGACCCGGTCAGATGCACCGACTGGTAGAGCCATGTCGGCACCTGGTCCGGCGAGACGTACCAGTCCGGCGATACATAGGCATCGGGGCCGTTGACCACGAGCAGCCAGGAGGTCGCGCCGTCCGCAAGCTTTAGCAGCGGATTGTGACGGGCGACATGAAAGGCGGCCTGCGGCGTGCCGTCGGCGGCATAGGTCAGGTAGAACGGCAGCGGCGAGGCGACCGGCCTGTGGCCGTCGAAGGCGCACATCGTGCCGAAGCCGCGCTCCTCAGCGAATTTCAGGCTCGCGGCGCGGTCCTGCTTGAAAAAAGGTGGGGTGTACATCGTGGTCTCCTGCTGGGCCTCCTTGGGGGGCCGCCGGATCAGATCGCGCTGACAGGAGAAAGAATGCCGCGGATCGGGTCCAGCGGCAAAGACGATGATCTCAAACGCGATCGACCGCCCAAACCGCTAAAGAGCGGCGGCGGCGACGGGCGAACAGGATGGTCGCGGCGTTGATCATGGCGCGGGGCTATAGGGCCAGATCCGGTTCCCGTCAAGGTTCAGGCGTCAGATCACGCGCCAGATCCATTCCATGATCTTCGCGATCACGTCGCCGAACAGCAGCAGCGCCGCCGACCAGACCAGCGCCGAGACGAAATTGGCGGCCTGGAAGCTCCAATAGGGCATCTCGAAAATGCCGGCAGCAAGCGGCACGGACGCGCGCAAGGGGCCGAAGAACCGGCCGATGAAGATGCTGGGCACGCCCCAGCTCCGCACGAAGGCCTCACCCCTGGGCAGAAGTTCCGGATAGCGCGAGAGCGGCCACATCTGCGCGACATGCTCCTTGTAGCGATAGCCGAACCAGTAGGAGACCCAGTCGCCGAGCGCCGCGCCGAGGCCGCCGGCAATCCACACCGGATAGAAGCTGATGCCGCTGACCCCGATCAGCGCGCCGATCGCCACCAGTGCGCCCCAGGCCGGAATGAGCAGCGAGATGAAGGCGAGCGACTCCCCGAACGCCAGCAGGAACACGATCGGAGCCGCCCAAGCCTCGTGAGCACGCACGAAGTCGGCCAGTGCGTGCGCAAACTGCTCCATGCCAGAATAGCCTTCCCGCCCCGTCTCAAGGTCCTGCTCAGTGAAAAAGACTGGTAAGCCAGGGACTTGTGTGACATCAAGTCACAAAACCCGGCTGAGCGTCGACCTCACCGTCAAATTGCCGGGAACAGAGCGGCCCGCGGCGTAAAATCGCCGGGATTAGCTCCCAACCCCAGCCCCCGCCGGCCCTGCGGTGACCTTTCCAGGCCAGCCGTGTCATAGTCGCCCGAACCGATTCGCCGCCCGCGCGGCCCTCAAAACACATCAAAATTCATGTCCAAGCAGTTGAAACCAAAAGCAAAAGACGACTTTTTCGGCGGCAACGAGCCGAAGCCCCGCGCCGCCGCCAAGGCGTCGCCACGCGCGGGCGGCGCGGAAGCCGACTACACCGCGGCCGACATCGAGGTGCTCGAAGGCCTGGAACCGGTGCGGCGCCGACCCGGCATGTATATCGGCGGAACTGACGAGAAGGCGCTGCATCACCTGTTCGCCGAAGTCATCGACAACTCGATGGACGAGGCGCTCGCCGGGCACGCGACCTTCATCGGCGTCGAGCTCAGCGCGGACGGCTTTCTCACCGTCACCGACAACGGCCGCGGCATCCCGATCGATCCGCACCCGAAGTTTCCGAAGAAGTCGGCGCTCGAAGTCATCATGTGCACACTGCATTCGGGCGGCAAGTTCGACAGCAAGGTCTACGAGACCTCGGGCGGCCTGCACGGCGTCGGCATCTCCGTCGTGAACGCCCTCTCCTCCCTTCTCGAGGTCGAGGTCGCGCGCAGCCAGAAACTCTACCGCATGACGTTCGAGCGCGGGCACCCCAAGGGCAAGCTCGAGGATCTCGGCAAGATCAACAACCGCCGCGGCACGCGCGTGCGCTTCAAGCCCGATACCGACATCTTCGGCGCCAAGGCCGCGTTCAAGCCGCAGCGCCTGTTCAAGATGACGCGTTCAAAGGCCTATCTGTTCGGCGGCGTCGAGATCCGCTGGAACTGCGCGCCCGAACTGCTCAAGGGCATCGACGACGTGCCGGCGGAAGCGACTTTCCACTTCCCCGGCGGCCTGAAGGATTATCTCGCCGCCGCGATCCACGCCGACACGCTGGTGCATCCCGACATCTTCTCCGGCAAGTCGGGCCGCAACGGCGCGCATGGCGCCTGCGAATGGGCGGTCGCCTGGACCGCGGATGCCGACGGCTTCCTCTCGTCCTACACCAACACGGTGCCGACGCCCGATGGCGGCACGCATGAATCCGGCCTGCGGAGCGCGCTGCTGCGCGGCCTGAAGGATCACGCCGAGCGCGTCGGCCAGGGCAAGCGCGCCTCGTCCATCACGTCGGAAGACGTGATGGTGGGTGCGGCGGTGATGCTCTCGGTGTTCGTGCGCGAGCCTGAATTCCAGGGCCAGACCAAGGATCGGCTCGCTACCGCCGAAGCGCAACGCATCGTCGAGCAGGCAATGAAGGATCCGTTCGACCATTGGCTGTCGGGCAATCCGAACCAGGCCAACAAGCTGCTCGACTTCGTGATCGACCGCGCCGAGGAGCGCCTGCGCCGCCGCCAGGAGAAGGAGACCGCGCGGAAAACCGCGGGCAAGAAGCTGCGCCTGCCCGGCAAGCTCGCCGACTGCAGCGACGCCGGCACCGAAGGTTCCGAACTGTTCATCGTCGAGGGCGACTCGGCCGGCGGCAGCGCCAAGCAGGCACGCGACCGCAAGACCCAGGCCGTGCTGCCGCTGCGCGGCAAGATCCTCAACGTCGCTTCTGCCGGCAAGGACAAGCTGACGGCGAACGCCCAGCTTTCCGACCTCGTGCAGGCGATCGGCTGCGGCACGCTCGCGCAATATCGCGAAGAGGATCTGCGCTATCAGCGCATCATCATCATGACCGACGCCGACGTCGACGGCGCCCATATCGCCTCGCTGCTGATCACCTTCTTCTACCGGCAGATGCCGCGGCTGATCGACGAGGGCCACCTCTTCCTCGCGGTGCCGCCGCTCTACAAGCTCACCCACGGCTCGAAGTCGGTCTACGCCCGCGATGACGCGCACAAGGAGGCGCTGATCAAGAGCGAGTTCAACGCCAACGCCAAGGTCGAGGTGAACCGCTTCAAAGGCCTCGGCGAAATGATGCCGGCGCAGCTCAAGGAGACCACCATGGATCCGGCCAAGCGGACCATGCTGAAGGTGGTCCTGCTGGCGGATGATCGCGACACCACCGCCGATTCGGTGGAACGTCTGATGGGCACCAAAGCCGAGGCGCGGTTTGCCTTCATTTCGGACAAGGCCGAATTCGCGAACGAGGATCTGCTCGACGTCTGACCTCGCGCGGTCCCGTCGAAAAGCCCCGGCTCAAGTCCGGGGCTTTTTCATTTGTGGAGACGATACCGCCCTCGTCCCGGCACTTCATGCCGGACGCCGCCGCTCCACGCCGCGCACCGGCCCGCGACTCGGCCCGCGACTCACCGGCACCAAGGCCGAGGCAGGACTACCTCCGCTTCGGACAAGGCTGAGTTTGCTAACGAAATCTTACCCGGGCCAGGAATTCGAAAATCCACATAACGCACTGAAATTACATCTCTTTTTGTAAGTCTAACGTCATCCTCCCCGGGGCCGGCCGGCGGGCGTTTTCCGGCGACTGTGCCTGCCACGCAACAGCATTTCGGCGGAAAGCGTCTATAGTCCGGGCATCAGATGACACGAACTTCAGTGCGCTCGCGCCTGCTACAGACCAAGGTTGGGGATTTTATCATGAAGAAGATTTTGCTGGCTCTGACCGCGGTTGCGGCGATGACCGGTTCGGCCTCGGCGGCTGATCTCGCGGCGCGTCCCTACGTGAAGGCTCCGATGGCGGCTCCGGTTGCCAACTGGACCGGCTTCTACATCTTCGGCGGTGGCGGCGGTGGCCTGTCGAACGCTGACCAGAGCGTGGTTGATACTGTCACGGGCACCCCGCTGACGATCACCCAACGCCAGGGTGGCTCGGGCTGGTTCGGCACCGTCGGTCTCGGCTACGACTGGCAGTTCAGCGGCACTTGGGTCGCCGGTGTGTTCGCCGACGGTCAGTTCGGCAGCATCCGCGCCACCATTCAGGATCCGATCTTCGGCATCACCGGCAACCAGAAGCTGGAAGACTCCTGGGCCGCGGGCGTTCGCCTCGGCTGGCTGGTCGCCCCGAACGTTCTCTCCTACGTCAATGGCGGTTACTCAGGCGCTCACTTCGGCCAGACCAACTTCACGGACCTCGCGGGCGTGCCCGTCGGCGCTCATCTCGCCAGCTACAACCGCAACGGCTGGTTCATCGGTGGCGGCGTCGAGAACAGCCTGAATATCTTCGGCATCACCTCGCCCGGCTGGTTCATGAAGACCGAATATCGCTCGGCCTTCTACAATGCCAAGACCCAGACCGAGCTGCTCGACGCCGGCAACGTTCCGCTGGTCAACAGCATCCGCGCCAACAGCTGGAACCAGACGGTTTCGACCTCGCTGGTCTACCGCTTCAACTGGACCGGCCCGGTCGTCGCCAAGTACTGATCCGAACGCAAGTTCAGACGTCAAAGCCCCGGCATCGTCCGGGGCTTTTTCGTTGCGGGAATGCCGGCGGCCGACGACCGCCTTCAGCGACTTGCAGGCGCAGGCGAGCTGACTTCGATCTCCGCCCGGTCCGTATTGGTGATCGCCCTACCCCGAGCAGCGCGCATCGCCGTGGCTCCCGCTTACGCCGGACACTTGTGCGAGCGCCGCCGTTGTATCCGAACCGCAGCTACGGTTACTGTGCGCCCAAGTTTTCGTGGCCGCGGCAGTCGTTCATGCCTTAGGCCGCGGCGGAACCAGACCAACGGGGAGGAATGCATGCGCAGATTTCTGCTGATCGCAGGCCTGTTTGTCCTCGCCGTCGGGCTGCTCTGGATCGGACAGGGCACGGGCACCGTTCCCTGGCCGCGATCGAGCTTCATGGTCAACCAGCTGCAATGGGCCGGCTATGGTGCTGCCATGGCCGGGTTCGGGCTGGTCCTGATCTGGCAAAGCAACCAATAGAAGAAACCAGGAAGTGAAAGCATGACATCCAGCCGGTTCGATCTCCGCGGCAAGGTCGCGATCGTCACAGGAGGCAATGGCGGCATCGGGCTCGGCCTCGCGCACGGGCTCGCCGATGCCGGCGCCAATATCGCCGTGGTCGGGCGCAACGAAACCAAGTCGGCCACCGCCGTTGCCGATCTCAGACAGCGCGGCGTGAAGGCAATCGCCGTCACCACCGACGTGACCGACCAGGCGGCGGTCGCAGCCATGATCGACCGCGTCGTCAAGGAGTTCGGCCGCATCGACATCCTCATCAACAATGCCGGCATGAGCATCCGCAAGCCGCCGCACGAGCTCGAGCTCGACGAGTGGAACAAGGTGATCGATACCAACCTCACCAGCGCCTTCGTGTGCTCGAAGCTGGCCTATCCGGCGCTGAAGGCGTCCGGCAACGGCAAGGTGATCAACATCGGCTCGATGATGTCGATCTTCGGCGCCAGCTTCGCGACGGCTTACGCGGCGAGCAAGGGCGGCATCGTGCAATACACGCGCGCCTGCGCCAATGCCTGGGCGCCCGACAACATCCAGGTCAACGCCATCCTGCCGGGCTGGATCGACACCGACCTCACCCGCGGCGCGCGGCAGCAGGTGTCGGGCCTGCACGAGCGCGTGCTGGCGCGGACGCCTGCGGGGCGCTGGGGCGAGATCGACGACTTCGCCGGCATCGCGGTGTTCCTCGCCTCACCCGCCTCGAACTTCGTCACGGGCACCGCGATCCCCGTTGACGGCGGGTTCTCGGTGATGGCCTAAGACGCACGCTCGCTGCACGAAAAAAAGAGCCCCGGCAATGCCGGGGCTTTGAATTTGTCAGTGATCGTCTTTTTTGCTGCTTGGTCGTTCGTTGCTCAGTAGCGCGCGATGGCCGGCGCGTCGAACTTGTAGCTCGCGCGCACGACGGCCCACTGAAGGTCGCGCGGCTTGGCGTCGAAGGTGTAGTTGGTCGTGGTGCCGCCGAGCTGATAGGTCTGGCTGCCGAAGGCCGCGTAATTGTATTCGAGGCCGACGATCCAGTTGCGGGTGACGCCGTATTCCCAGCCGGCGCCGACGGTCCAGCCGTTGGCCCAGTGGGTCTGACCGCCCGAGCCCGTCGCCGGGCCAACCGTATCGCTGACCGACAGGCGGTTGTTCACGCCCGCATAGCCGCCCTTGATGTAGAACAGGTTGTTCTGCACGGCGAAACCAGCGCGGCCGACGACGGTCGCAAGCACATTGGCGCGCCAGGAGAACACGTCGTCACCGGCACCGAACGCAGTATTCAGGAACGACCCCTTGTTATCGAGGCCGGAGATCGTGCCTTCCATGCCGAACACGTAGTTGTTCGCCTGCCAGTTGTAGCCGATCTGCGCGCCGCCGAGGACGCCCGAGTTGCGCTGACGATAGCCCTGTCCCGGAACCAGATCGCCGAAGCCGCCGCTGTTGCCGTTGTTGATGAACTGCTCGTTGGTCCAGGCGCCACCGATGTGGCCGCCGACATAGAAACCGGTCCAGTTGAACAGCGGCTCGACATAGGCGGGCGCCTTCGTGTAGCGCGCACCGAGATCGGCGGCGGACGCAGCGCCGGTCGAAACCAGCGCGGTCGTGCAGGCGAAGGCGGCAATCAATTTGTTACGCATGGTACACCCCGTGTCCTTTGATGGGCGCACGCTCACACGCAGGTCTTACTCAAATTTGAATCAACAAAGTTAAGACGCCGGATTGGCAGGTTGCGGTGCTTGAATCCGTCTGCGCTGTTGCACGCCCGCAACGCGCCACGCGCGATTTAACGCGAAATTATCCCTACCCGATTGCAGCGCTACGATGCCGGGGCGGCCTTGGACTGAACGTGCTCGGGCCGCACGCCGAGCGCGATCAGGCGCGCCGGGATGCCCTGGAGCCATGGCAGCGCGGTGATCAGGCGCACGATCAGCGGCACCTTCAACGGCCGGTCGCCGCCCTGCAGGGCGCCGCTGATGATGTTGTTCTGCACGATCACCTGCATGGCTTGCGTCATCTTCACCGGGAACTCGCGCCGGCGGCGCACGGCGTCGAGCTCATCCTCGGACGGGCAGCCGTGCTGAAGCTTGTCCGCGAGCAGGTTGGCGGTCGCCACCGCATCCTGCACGGCGAGATTGACGCCGACGCCGCCGACCGGCGACATCGCATGCGCGGCGTCGCCGATGAGAAGCAGGCCCGGCCGCGTCCAGCGCGCCAGGCGGTTGATCGCGACGGTGAGCAGCTTGATGTCGTCGAAGCTCTTCACGTCGGCAATGCCGCTTCGGAGGATCGGCGCCATGCGCACGACGTCGTCGAGCAGCGCCTGCAATCCCCTCGCCTTCACCGCATCGTGCTGCCCCTTGGCGATGACGTAGGCGCATTGCCAATAGTCGCCGCGGTCGAAGGTGATCATCATCTTGCCGGGCTCGACGCGCGCGAACACACTTTCCGTCTCGTCCGCCTTGCGGCCGGCGCGGAACCACAGCACGTCCATCGGTGCGCCGATTTCCTCGACCTCGAGACCGGCGCGCTCGCGCACCGTCGAATGCCGGCCGTCGCAGGCGATGGTGAGATCCGCCTCGATGTCGATCGGTCCCTCCGGTGTCTTTGCCCGCACGCCGGCGATCGTCTCGCCGCGGCGGATCAGGTCGACGGCTTCCGTGTTCATCATCACCCTGAGCGAGGCGAAGCGCTTGCCGGCCTCGCGCAGGAAGTTCAGGAAGTCCCATTGCGGCATGAAGGCGATGAACGGGTACTTCGTGTTCAGCCGGCTCAGATCGGCGATGCGCACCGGCGTACCGCCGAACAGGCCGTCCATCTTCTGCAAGCGCTGGTGCGGCAGCTTCAGGAAACCGTCGATCAGGCCGAGCTCATCCATCACCTGGAGCGCCGATGGATGCACGGTGTCGCCGCGAAAGTCGCGAAAGAAATCCGCATGCTTCTCCAGCACCACGACGTCGATGCCCGCGCGCCCCAGGAGATAGCCGAGCATCATGCCGGCGGGTCCGCCGCCGACGATGCAACACCGGACTTTTACGGAGGAACTCGGGTTCAAGGCCGCCCCTCATTTACGACTTAAGTTTTCTGTGCGGTGCAGCAAGCAAGTTTAATTTGCCGCAGCTGTGAATGCCCGTTAGCGTTGCAACGAATTTCGATTTCTTTCAGGAAATTGCGGTGCGGACTATCCTCATACTGCTCGGCGTCTGGATCCTGATCAACGTGCTTTTCGTCGTGATCATGATCCCGCCGCGGAAGTCGCATCAGCGGCAGACCGGCACGCTTGCGCCGGTGCCCATCGACCAGAACGGCTATCCGTTCGAGGAACCGGAGAAGCTCCTGCTTCGCCACGTCATCATTTCGATCGCGATGGGCGCGCTCTTCTCGCTGGCTCCCCCCTTGATCGAAGCCGTCGAGTCCATCAAGCGCCGCATCAGGAAGCGCCGCGCGTAGCGGCGGCGGGCGCCGCCTGCGCGACACCTCAGTTGTTGCTGCGGTTCGCCGCGCGAAAACTCTTGATCTCCGATACGCTGCCGTCGCGATAGGTCAGCTCCACCGAGACGAACTGCGTGGCCGGAGCGAGCTTCATGTAGAGCGGCATGCCGGCGGTGATCGCGCTGGGGTCGCGCATGTCACACCCCGGCATCTTCAGCACCTGGTTGGGTACCGCGGTGTCGATGCCGATGCGCACCTCGCGGATGGCGCAGCGGTAGGACACGAGGTGCGTGTAGTAGACGAGCAGCCCGTTGAACTCGCGGAATGACAGCCAGCTCGTCGCGGTCATGTCGAGGATCTTGCGCTGGTCGCGGATCAGCGCGGCCTCGGGATCGAACCTGATCGGGAACGGGCCCTGCATGTCGCCCGACTGATCGACATAGCGGACCTCGATGGTGCCGGCCTGTGCATCCGGCGGCAATTCGATCGACGGGTTCGGCATCCGCTTGCGCGTGCGCGGATCGAGCGTGTCGATGAATCCGGTCTCGCGGAAATCGCCATTGCCGGCCATGCGCCAGGAAATGCCGAGCGTCGGATCGGCGAAGGAGAACACCACGCTCCAGCCGCCATTGTGGCGCGAGAAGCTCGCGATCGGCGCGTTGGTGGTTTCCTCCTTCGGCACGCGCGGCACCGACACCGGCGGCAGTGCCGCAAGCTTCTGCGGCGGTGGATCGGCCGGCCGCGCAGCCGCGTCTTTCGCGGCGCCGCTCAAGAAGACGTCGTCGACCATCTGGTCGAAATAGACCGGCACCTGCCTGTGCTTGACGGTATCGGCCATCTCGCTGACGAGACGGCGGGTGCGCTGCGCCACCTGCACGAGGTTCTCGCCGGGTTGCAGCAGCTCCTTGGCGAAGGTGCGCGTGAACACCGAATTGGGATCGGCGTCGTCGTTGGAGAGGCGATCGAGCGCGGTCTGGCGGGGACCGGCCGAGAACACGGAGAACACGCCTTCGGGCAGCTGCATCATCGGCGCGAGCCCGCCGCCGCCGGCGACCGCGCGGGTCCCTTTGCGCTCGAACGGATTGTTGCGGCAAGCGTCGAACACCAGTATCGAGGTCCGCGCCTTCTTGTTTTGAAGGCGCTCGACGATGCGGTCCGCCAGGATGGAGGCGTCGCGCACCAGCTCTTCCTGCCCTTCCGTCGCCGCCGGCACGTCGGTCGGCAGCAGGTAGTTCTGGCCCGCGATCTCGAAACCGTGGCCGGCATAGAAGAAGAACGCGGTGTCGCCGGGCTCGATCGCCCGGTCGAACGCAAGCAGCGTCTCGGAGAATTGCTGCCGGCTCTGGTTCTCCGCCACCATCACCGAGAAGCCGAGCTGCTTCAGCGTGTCGCCCATGGTGCGGGCGTCGTTGACCGCCTTGAGCAGTTTCGGGACATTCCTGTAGTCGTTGTTGCCGACGACGAGCGCGACGCGCTTCTCGGCGCAGGCGGGAAGCGCGAAGCCGCCAAGGCTCGCCGCGAGGCCAAGGGTCACCAGAATTCTGAAAAGCCGACGCGTCATCGAAAAATTCCCGTTGCAGGACGGCTTACCGCCGGCGCCCCTCGTACAGTCCATTGGCGACCTTCGGCCGTTGTTGTCATAGTCGGTCCAGCCATAGCGGCGGTTCAACCGGCACAGCCACCGGTTCCATCGTCTGGGCCTATGGCAAGAACAGCTGGAATCTGGTTTCTCTTAGGCGCAATTCCGTTCGCGGACGAGGGGCTATCGTGTATCGCTGGTGCACTGACGAGGTCGAGCCGCAGGAGCGCTTCGACTATTGGCGCGAGGTGCGCGCCAAGGGCCTGTTCGGCGTCACCGCCGAGCTCGAGCGCGAACGGCGCGCGGACTTCTTCGGCGAATTCTCACTGCGCCAGCTCGGCGCTGGCGGTCTCGTCGAGCTGAAGGCCTCGCCCTACACGGTCGAGCGCAGCACCTCCGACATCGCCTACACACCCGGCGACAGCATCTGCGTCTACCAGCAGCTCGGCAGCGGCGGCTGGTTCGGCGGCATGCGCGGATCCGACTTCGCGATCGCCAATGGCAGCTTCGCCACCAGCCATACCGACCTGCCCTATCGCACCGCGCCACTCGACGCCGGGGGCTTCCACCTGCGCATCCTGAAGATCCCGGTGAGCCGCATCCCGGCGCAGGACAGGCGCATCCGCGAACTCACGCCGAAGACCTTCAATGACCATGCGCTGGCGCCCCTGCTCGCGGCCTGCTTTGCCGATCTCGGCGAGGTCGCCGCTGGCGATGACGGTGCTGGCGATGACGGTGCTGCCGATGCGACCTCCCTGGTCCAGACCTCCTTGGTTCAGGCCCTGGCCCATCTGGCGCTGATCGAGCGCGGCATCGTGCGCCCCGGCAGCCGGCTCGGACAGGCTGCGCTGCGGACCGCCCGTCTCTCGCAGGCGCGGCGCCTGATCGCGCGCCACCTGCAAAACCCGGACCTGGCGCCGTCGATGGTGGCCGACCTGCTCGGCGTTTCCGTGCGTCACCTGCACATGCTGTTCGAAGCCGCGGAGAAAAGCTTCTCGCAGACCGTGACCAACGAGCGCCTGAAGAGAAGCCGCCGCCTGCTGCGCGAGGCGCCGGAGCGGTTGATCGCCGACATCGCGACCTCCTGCGGCTTCGAGAGCCTGGCGACCTATTACCGGGTCTTCAACGCCGCCTATGGCATGGCCCCCGGCGACTTCCGGGCCCGGGTCCCAGAGGGGCATTAGGCGCCGCCTCCGCCCGGCCAATGGCCGAGGCGAAAAACCCCAGCCGGGCCCGCTATTTGGGTAAAACCTCAGGGTTTTTAGGGCCTTCCCGCGCCTGCTCCATTGACTTTGGCCAATTCCCGCCTATGTTCCGGGGCGACGCAGCTCGGATCGAAGAGCGATTCCTGAGCCTTGCGCTTTGTTCGCGTGAGTCAGCACCCCCAGCTTCCTAGAGAGCGCGCCGTTTCGGGGTGGAACGCGACCAGCCTTATTACCCTCGATTCCGAACGGCGGTTTCGACCAGAGGCTCAATGTCCTTTTCAAATCTCGGACTATCCGAAAAAGTCCTCGCCGCAGTGGCGGCCACCGGTTACACCACCCCCACCCCCATTCAGGAACAGGCGATCCCTCACGTCCTCGCACGCAAGGACGTCCTCGGCATCGCCCAGACCGGCACCGGCAAGACCGCGGCCTTCGTGCTGCCGATGCTCACCATCCTCGAAAAGGGCAGAGCCCGGGCACGCATGCCGCGCACCCTGATCCTGGAGCCGACCCGCGAGCTCGCGGCACAGGTCAAAGAGAATTTTGATCGCTACGGCGCCGGCCAGAAGCTCAACGTCGCCCTGCTGATCGGCGGCGTCTCGTTCGGCGACCAGGATGCCAAGCTGACGCGCGGTGTCGACGTGCTGATCGCAACCCCGGGCCGCCTGCTCGACCACACCGAGCGCGGCGGCCTGCTGCTCACCGGCGTGGAACTGCTCGTCATCGACGAAGCCGACCGCATGCTGGACATGGGCTTCATTCCCGACATCGAGCGCATCTGCAAGCTCGTCCCGTTCACGCGGCAGACCCTGTTCTTCACCGCGACCATGCCGCCGGAAATCCGGCGCATCACCGAAACCTTCCTGCACAACCCGCAGAAGGTCGAAGTCTCCAAGCCCGCCACCACCGCCGTCACCGTCACGCAGTCCCAGGTCCCGGCCGGGCGCGAGGCGCATGAAAAGCGCGAACTGCTCCGCCGCCTGCTGCGCGAGGCCAAGGATCTCAAGAACGCGATCATCTTCTGCAATCGCAAGCGCGAAGTCGCGATCGTGCACAAATCGCTCCAGAAGCACGGCTTCAGCGTCGGCGCGCTGCACGGCGACATGGACCAGCCGGCCCGCATGGCCGCACTCGAGCAGTTCCGCAAGGGTGAGCTGCCGTTGCTGGTCGCCTCCGACGTCGCGGCCCGCGGTCTCGACATCCCCGAGGTCAGCCACGTCTTCAATTTCGACGTCCCTCACCATCCCGACGACTACGTCCATCGCGTCGGCCGCACCGGCCGCGCCGGCCGCAGCGGTACGGCGATCTCGATCGTCACGCCGCTCGACCAGAAGTCGATGGTTGCGATCGAAAAGCTGATCGGCCAGAGCATTCCGCGCGCTGAAGGCGACTACGAAGTCCACGCAGAAGCCGGCGATGCGACCGACCGTCCGCGCGAGCAGCGCGGCCGCGAACGTTCACGCGGCGGACGCGGCAAGCCGCAACGCGGCCGCGACCGTGAGCGCAGCCACGAGCCGCGCGAGGCGCGGCCTTCAGCCGAAGCACGCCCCGCCCCCGAGGCGAGGCCCGCACGCGAGCCGAGACCTCCGCGCGAAGCCAAGCCATCACCCGAGCCGCGTCACGGCTCGCGCCCGCAGGGCAATGCGTCGCATGTGCCGTCGATCGGCCGTCCCGAACCGCGCCGCCAGCGCGAGGCCGACACCGAGCCGGGCGATCATTCCCACCTTCCGGCGTTTCTGTTGCGCCCGGTCCGCTCCCCCGCCGGCGCCTGAAGCGCGACGCGTTTCAGGTTGGTTGAGACAGAGCGCCGCACACGTTTTCAGACGCATTCGTGAACGTATATTTACGGGTCGTTCACGATCGTCCGTTAGCCTACGAACATAATTTAAGCATTGCTGCGGTCGACGATGCATTGGCCGCCGTGGGGTATGTTCCGTGGTCAAGGTGCTTGACGAACACGAACGCACGATGGCGTTCGCCGAGGTGGCGCTCGGTCAGATCCGATCGCTTCGGCAGACGGCAATTCCCCGCAATTACGAGATCTGGTACGTCTACGCGACCGGCTACAACGCACCGCTCAACAAGATCATCAACGAGACGCTGGCCCGCCACGGCAAGCTGACCGAAGCCGATCTCGAGCAGATCTACGAGACCTATCTCTCCCACATCAAGACCACCGACCGCATCGACAAGGTCGGTGCGCGCGTCATCGGCGAGATCGATGACGTGATGAAGGTTCTCGGCGATGCGCTCGGCATGACCGGCTCCTACGACGCCAGCCTGTCGGGCGCGACAGAACGGCTGTCGTCGGCCAAGAGCCGCGAGCAGATCAAGGCGATCGTCGAGACGCTGGTGCGCTCGACCAGCGAGATGCGTGAGACCAACAAGGCGCTGGAAGACCGGCTGACGCTGTCCAGGAACGAGATCAGCAATCTCCAGCAGAGCCTGGAGGCGATCCGTGCCGAGAGCCTGACCGACCCGCTCACGGGCCTCGGCAACCGCAAATATTTCGATCGCATGATCGGCATGGCGGTACAGAGTGCGCTCGCATCAGGCGAGCCGCTGTCGCTACTGCTGTTCGACATCGACCACTTCAAGTCGTTCAACGATTCCTACGGCCATCTCACCGGCGACCAGGTGCTGCGCCTGGTCGGTCTGTCCATGAAGCAGACCATCAAGGGCCAGGACATCACCGCGCGCTATGGCGGCGAGGAGTTCGCCGTCCTGCTGCCCAACACCGCGCTGCGCCAGGCCCTCACGGTCGCCGACCACATCCGCCGCGCCGTGATGGCGAAGGAGTTGAAGAAGAAGTCCACCGGCGAGATTCTCGGCCGCGTCACCATCTCCGTCGGCGTCTCCATGCTCAAGCCGGGCGACGACACCGACGCGCTGATCGAACGCGCCGATGCCTGCCTCTACGCCGCCAAGCGCAACGGCCGCAACCGCGTGATCTGCGAAGCGGATCCGGAATTCGCGGTGGAGACGCACAGCCGGGTGGCGTGACGGAAGCACCGCGCCGAACCGCGCGCGCTTGACATTCTTTCCTGACGGGCGACATCTTCCGCGCTGGCTCAACGCGCCTGACGCGAGGACATGTCGTCTTGCCCAACCCTCATGATTTCCACACGCCGCAACCGTCCTACACCAGGGACGAGCTGCTGAGGTCGAGCGAAGGCGGCTATTTCGGTCCCGGCAATGCGCAATTGCCGGCACCGCCGATGCTGATGATGGACCGCATCTCCGAGATCAGCCTGGACGGCGGCGAGTTCGGCAAGGGCCATATCGTCGGCGAGCTCGACATTGTACCGGGCCATTGGTTCTTCGACTGCCACTTTCGCGGCGATCCGCTGATGCCGTCCTCTCTCGGGCTCGACGCCATGTGGCAGATGATCGGCTATTGGCTCGGCTGGTCGGGCTCACCGGGCAAAGGCCGCGCCATCGGCGTCGGCGAGGTGGAATGTACGGGCGAGATCACACCGACCGCGCAACGCGTGCGCTACGAGGTCGCCATGCGCATGGTCCGGCGCGGCAAGCTGGTGCTCGGAATTGCCGACGGCCGGATGCTTGCCGACGGCGCCTGCGTCTTCACGGCCAAGGATATGCGGGTAGGCCTGACCAAGGCGGTGGAGTGAAGTCGTGTAGGGGTGGGCAAAGGCGCGCAGCGCCGTGCCTACCATGTCTCTCCGCACCAGCACCTCAACGGTGGGCACGCTTCGCTTTGCCCACCCCACGAACCGCTTTCTTGATTGGCCGCTTCCTCGCAACGGGCTTCTTCGGCGCGACCTTCTTCGACGCCTTCTTGCCCTTGGGTCGCTTCTTCACCTTGGCGCGCTGGGCGGCGGCGAGCGCCGCCCTCGCCCATTGCGCAAGCTCCTGGGAATCGTCGAACAAGCGCGCGGGCAGCTCCCAGTAGGAGTTGACCGTCACGGTCTTGGCGCGGGTCGAGTACTGGAACGGCTTTGAGCCTTCTGTCTCGAAGTCCGGGATGGTCACTTCGTCGGCACGCAAGAACAGGCCCGCGCAGGGCGAGCGCGAAGTTGGTGCCGTCGGCGGAGATGCCGTAGCCGGAGAACATCTTGCGGATGGTGACGGGGCCGAAATCGGCGAACAGGTCGATCAGGAATTCGCGGTCCATGGCCCCCCTCTCCTCATCGTCGTCCTGGCCTAGTGCGCAATTGCGCACGGGAGCCAGGACCCATTACCCCAGGGAGGAGTTTAGCGAAGACTCGAAGTCACGCTACGCGGCACCGGCACTTCCCACAATCGAGAGATCACGCGGTATGGGTCCTGGCTTTCGCCAGGACGACGGCGGAGTGAAACGAGAGAGCCGGGCCTACCCGTCGATCTTGGCCGGCCGCAGCTCGACCGATTCGCCGCAGCCGCAGGCGGAGACCTGGTTGGGGTTGTTGAAGACGAACTGGGCCTGCATCTTGTCGGCCTTGTAGTCCATCTCGGTGCCGAGCAGGAACAGCACGGCCTTGGGATCGACCAGGATCTTGACGCCCTTGTCCTCGACGACCTCGTCGGTCGGGCGGACATCATGGGCGTACTCGACGGTGTAGGACTGACCGGCGCAGCCGCCGTTCTTCACACCGACGCGCAGGCCGACGATCTCGGAATCGGCGCGCTGGGTCAGCTCGCTGATGCGCTGGGCGGCGGCATCCGTCAGCCGCATCACCTGCGGGCGCGGCCGCCGCGGCTTCGGAGTGGAGGATGCTGGTGTTGCCTGTGTCATGTCAGTGATGTGGTCCGTTGCGGAGCAAATTCAATGCCAGGAATGAAAAGCAGAACGTACGCGTCACCACATGTTGAGCACGAGGCGGGCCTCGTCGCTCATGCGTTCGGGCGTCCACGGCGGCTCCCAGACGACCTTGACGTCGACCACGCCGACGCCGGGGACGCTGGCGACCGCATTTTCGACCATGGTCGGCAACTCGCCGGCAGCGGGGCAGTTCGGCGTCGTCAGCGTCATCTGCACGTCGACGGAGCGGTCGTCCTTGATCTCGACCTTGTAGATCAGGCCGAGCTCGTAGATGTCGGCCGGAATCTCCGGATCGAACACGGTCTTGAGGCCCGCGATGATCTCGGTGGTCAGCCGCTCGGTTTCCTCCGGCGGCAGCGCCGACCGGGTTTCCATCGGATTGGCTTTGATTTCGGCCGTGTCACTCATGCGAACAAATCCCGCGCCTTCAAAAGCGCCTGTGCCAGATGATCGACTTCTTCCCGCGTATTATACATGCCGAACGAGGCCCGGCATGTGGCCGTCACGTTGAACCGCTCTAAAAGCGGCATCACGCAATGGGTGCCGGCGCGCACCGCGATGCCCTGGCGGTCGATCACGGTGGCGACGTCATGGGCATGCGCGCCCTTGAGCTCGAAGGAGATCACCGGGCCCTTGCCGCGGGCGGTGCCGATCAGCCGCAGCGAGTTGATCTCGCGCAGCTTCTCCTGGGCGTAGGTGACGAGATCGTGCTCGTGCGCGGCGATGCGCTCCTTGCCGATCGAATTGACGTAGTCGATCGCGGCGCCAAGGCCGACGGCCTCGACGATCGCGGGTGTGCCGGCCTCGAACTTGTGCGGGGGATCGCCGTAGGTGACGACATCGCGCGAGACCTCACGGATCATCTCGCCGCCGCCGTTATAGGGGCGCATCGCGACGAGATGGTCGTACTTGGCCCAGAGCACGCCGATGCCGGTCGGGCCGTAGACCTTGTGGCCGGTGAAGACGTAGAAGTCGCAGCCGAGATCCTGGACATCGACGGGCATATGCACCGCGCCCTGGCTGCCGTCGACCAGCACGGGGATGCCGCGGGCGTGGGCGATCTTCACGACGTCCTTGATCGGGACGATGGTGCCGAGCGCGTTCGACATCTGCGTGATCGCGACCAGCCTGGTCTTCGCGGTCAGGAGCTTCTCGAACTCCTCGATGAGGAAATTGCCCTCGTCGTCGACCGGCGACCATTTGATCACCGCCCCCTGTCTTTCCCTGAGGAAATGCCAGGGCACGATGTTGGAGTGGTGCTCCATGATCGAGATGACGATCTCGTCGCCCTCTTTGATGTTCGGCCCGCCCCAGGACGAGGCGACCAGGTTGATGGCCTCCGTCGCGTTGCGGGTGAAGATCACTTCTTCGGTGCGGCCGGCGTTGATGAACTGCGCGACCTTGGTGCGGCCGCCCTCATAGGCTTCGGTCGCGGCGTTGGCGAGGTAATGCAGGCCGCGATGCACGTTGGCGTATTCGCTCGTATAGGCCTGCGTCATGCGGTCGAGCACGACTTGCGGCTTCTGCGCGGAGGCGGCGTTGTCGAGATAGACCAGCGGCTTGCCGTAGACCTGCATGGCCAGCGCCGGGAAATCCTGGCGGACGCGGGCGACGTCGTAGGAGCCGTTCCTGACTGCCGGATGCGTGCTCATGACCGCCGCTCCAGCCAGCGCTCGGCAATGCCGATCACGTGCTCGCGCAAGCCGTCATCGGCGATCTGCTCGATCGCCTCGCCCACGAAGGCCTGGATCAGCAGCGCCTGGGCCTGCTTCTCGGGCAGGCCGCGCGCCTTCAGATAGAACAGCAGGCTGTCGTCCAGCGCGCCGGCGGTGGCGCCGTGGCCGCAGGAGACGTCGTCGGCAAAGATCTCGAGCTCGGGCTTGTTGTCGGCCTCGGCTTCGTCCGAGAGCAGCAGCGCCCGCGTCATCATCTTTCCGTCGGTCTTCTGCGCGTCGGGACGGACGATGATGCGGCCCTGGAACACCGAATGGGCGCGGTCGTCGATCACGGCGCGGAAGATCTCGCGGCTGACACAATTCGGCACGGCATGGTCCACCACCAGCGTGGTGTCGCCATGCTCGGTCTTCTGCAACAGGTTCACGCCATTGATCGCGAGATCGCTGCCCTCGCCCGCCAGCGTGATGAAGCCCTGGAGGCGGCTGACGGCGGCGCCGCTGGTCATGTTGAAGAAATTGACCTTGGTGTTGGCGCCGACGGTGACGAATTGCGAGGTGATGTTCACCGCGTCAGGCGCGTCGTCCATCAGGCGGATATGCGCGACGTCGGCGTTGTCGCCGATCGTCACGATCACGGCGTCGCTGACCTGGTAGGCCTTTGCACCGGCCGCAACGAAGCTTTCGATGATGGTGGCGCGCGCGCCATTCCCGACCGCGACCTGCGAGCGGGTGAAGGCCGAAGCGGAAGCCGCGGTCGCGATATGAATGATCTGGATCGGCGCGGACAGCTGCGCGCCATCGGCAATCGACAGCACGACGCCGTCGGTCGCCAGCGCCGCGTTCAGTGCGATCACGGCGTCGATGGACGCCGTCATCAGGAGAGCGGCATCCTTCTCCAGCGTCTCCCGGAGCGTCTTGAAGCCTACCTCGGAGGCAAGCGCCTTGACGTCGGAAAGGTCGGCCGCGAACACGCCATCGACCAGCACCAGCTTGCGCGCGCCTTCGATCGCGTGCGCCTTCACGGCGTCCGCAGCGCGCTTCAGCGCGGCCGCATCGGGCGCTGCCGCAAGCGGCAGCACCTCGCCGACCAGCGCGCGCAGGTCGGTGTATTTCCATTCCTCGATCCGGCGGTGCGGCAGGCCGAGACGCTCATAGGTCTCGAACGCCTCGCGGCGCACTGCTACGACCGCCGGCGAACCCGGCAGCCGGCCTTCGGCGCTGGCGAAGAGATCGCTCACCGCGCGGCCGTTTCCGGTCTTTGCCACAGCAACGTTCATCTCCAACAATCCTTACGCGTCCTCGAACTGGGCGTAGCCGGAATCTTCCAGCTCCAGCGCCAGCTCCTTGCCGCCGCTCTTCACGACGCGGCCCTTCGACATCACGTGCACGAAATCAGGCACGATGTAGTTCAGCAGCCGCTGATAATGGGTGATGACGACCATCGCGCGCTTGGGCGCGCGCAGCGCGTTGACGCCGTCGGCCGCAATCCGCAGCGCGTCGATGTCGAGGCCGGAATCCATCTCGTCGAGAATGCACAGGCTCGGCTCGAACAGCGCCATCTGAAGCACCTCGTTGCGCTTCTTCTCGCCGCCGGAGAAGCCGACATTGACGCCGCGCTTGAGCATGTCCTGCGGGATGTTCAGCGACTTCGAGACTTCGCGGACCTTCTTCAGGAAGTCCGGGGTCGAATATTCGCTCTCGCCGCGCGCCTTGCGCTGCGCGTTCAGCGCGGTGCGCAGGAATGTCATGGTGGCGACGCCGGGGATTTCCACCGGATACTGGAACGCCAAAAACACGCCCTTCGCGGCGCGCTCGTCCGGGGCCATCTCCAGCAGGTCCTCGCCCTTGAACAGGATCTGGCCGCCGGTGACTTCATAACCGGGCTTGCCGGCGATGACGTGGGAGAGCGTCGACTTGCCGGAGCCGTTCGGCCCCATGATCGCGTGCACCTCGCCTTCGTTCACGGTCAGCGTCAGCCCGTGGAGGATCTCACGCTCCTCGACACGAACCTGCAGGTCTTTCACTTCAAGCAAAGCAGTCATCATTCTTCCTTTTGATCGGGCGGCAGCCAGTGTGGCCGCGGCGGGATCCTTATTCCCGTGAAGATCGTCCCAACGCCGACCAGCTCGCTGCCCACGCCGACCGCCCACACAAACGTCACTAGGGTTCCGATAACGCTCCCTACGACAGCGCCGAGATATCCACTCGATAGTCCCGAGATGCGCTCGACCAGTATGGCCAGTCCCAATCCGATTCCGGCACCAACCGGCAGCAGAACCAAGACGAACAGTCCAACCAGCACAGGCCTCTGCACATTTCGGAACATCGCAACTAGCCTACGCTGCCCTCCAGCGAGATCGAGATCAGCTTCTGCGCTTCCACCGCGAACTCCATCGGGAGCTGCTGGAGCACGTCCTTGACGAAGCCGTTGACGACGAGGCCGACGGCTTCCTCCTGCGAAAGGCCGCGCTGGATGCAGTAGAACAGCACGTCCTCGGAGATCTTCGAGGTCGTCGCTTCGTGCTCGAACGTTGCCGAGGAGTTCTTCGCCTCGATATACGGCACGGTGTGCGCGCCGCATTTGTCGCCGATCAGCAGGGAATCGCAGGCCGTGAAGTTGCGCGCGCCGGTGGCTTTCCGGTGCGCGGTCACGAGGCCGCGATAGGTGTTCTGCGATTTACCCGCCGCGATGCCCTTGGAGATGATGCGGCTCGATGTGTTCTTGCCGAGATGGATCATCTTGGTGCCCGAATCGACCTGCTGGAAGCCGTTCGAGATCGCGATCGAGTAGAACTCGCCGCTGGAATTGTCGCCGCGCAGGATGCAGCTCGGATACTTCCAGGTGATGGCGGAGCCGGTCTCGACCTGGGTCCAGGAAATCTTGGAGCGGTCGCCGCGGCAGTCGCCACGCTTGGTGACGAAATTGTAGATGCCGCCCTTGCCTTCCGAATTGCCGGGATACCAGTTCTGCACCGTCGAATATTTGATCTCGGCGTCATCGTGCGCGACGAGCTCGACCACGGCCGCGTGCAGCTGGTTCTCGTCGCGCTGCGGCGCGGTGCAGCCTTCGAGATAGGACACGTAGGAGCCCTTGTCCGCGATGATCAGCGTGCGCTCGAACTGGCCGGTGTTGCGCTCGTTGATGCGGAAATAGGTCGACAGCTCCATCGGGCAGCGCACGCCCGGCGGCACGTAGACGAACGAGCCGTCGGAGAACACCGCCGAGTTCAGCGTCGCATAGAAATTGTCGGAGGTCGGAACCACCGAGCCGAGATACTTTTGCACCAGCTCGGGATGCTCGCGGATGGCTTCCGAGATCGGCATGAAGATCACGCCGGCCTTCTTCAGCTCCGCCTTGAAGGTGGTGGCAACCGAGACCGAATCGAACACCGCATCGACCGCGATCTTGCGCCGCGCCGGGTCTTCCTCGCCCACCTTGGGCTCGACGCCTTCGAGCATGGCGACTTCCCGCAGGGGAATGCCGAGCTTCTCGTAGGTCTTCAGGATCTCCGGATCGATCTCGTCGAGCGAGGTGATCGACTTCTTCGGCTTCGGCGCCGAATAGTAATACAGGTCCTGGAAATCGATCTTGGGATAGTCGACGCGCGCCCAGGTCGGCTCGGTCATGGTCAGCCAGCGCCGATAGGCCTCGAGCCGCCACTGGAGCATCCAGGCGGGTTCGTTCTTCTTTTCGGAGATGAACTTGACGGTCTCTTCCGACAACCCCTTGGGGGCCTTGTCGGACTCGATCAGGGTCTCAAACCCATAACGATACTGATCGACGTCGATGCGCTTCACGCGCTCGACCGTCTCTTGCACGGCTGGCATTCTATCCTCCGCTCGCGGTTTCAAGGACCGCGGTGGATCAAACTCGGACGAGTATTACGATGTTTTCTGGCCGAAAGCACGCGCTTAGAACCGTTCAAGCCGTGTTTCGTCGCTTAGTCTCTAAGTAGGGTATTACCGAGCTTTCGCCAAGCCTCTAACGCCCTATTGATGTCGCCCGGTTCTGTAGACCAGCCCAGACTGAGGCGCACCGCTCCCTGGGCCACCGCTGGATCGAATCCCATGGCGGACAGCACGTGGGACGGCTGGACCTTGCCCGAGGAACAGGCGGAGCCGGAGGAAACAGCGATGCCTTCGAGGTCGAAGCCGATCACCGCGGTTTCGGCCTTCAGGCCGGGGGCGGTGAACAGGATGGTATTTGGCAACCGCTCGGTGTCGTCAGAGAAGATCGTCGCTCCAGCAATCGCCCGGATGCCATTTTCCAAGCGATCTCTGAGGCTTGCCATCCGCTTCGCATCCTCCGGCAAAGCCTGAAGCCCAGCCTTCACCGCCGCGCCGAAGCCGGCAATGCCCGCGACATTCTCGGTTCCCGCGCGCCGGTTCAGCTCCTGCCCGCCGCCGCGCAGCACCGGCTCCAGGCCAGCGAGCCCTTCGGCCTCGACCAGCGCCCCGATGCCCTTGGGACCGCCGATCTTGTGTGCAGAAAACGTCGCAAGGTCCGCACCTACCGCATTAATATTGAACGGAATTTTGCCCAGCGCCTGGATCGCGTCGACATGCAGGAGGCCCCCGGCCTCGTGAACGATCCGGGCGGCTTCCGCAACCGGCTGGAGCGCGCCGGTCTCGTTGTTGGCCGCCATGATCGAGACCAGCGCCGGCGGGCCGTCCTTCAGCAGCGCCCTGAGGTGGTCGAGATCGACCACGCCGGCGCGGGTCACCTTGATATGACCGACCTTGTCCGCCGGGAACCGGCCACCCGCCAGCACCGAGGCATGCTCAACGGCGGAGACCAGAAGCCGCTCGACAGGGCCGCCGGATGGCCCCCGCAGACCGGGCGACAGCGCCAGCGCATTGGCCTCGGTTCCGGCGGAGGTGAAGACGACGTTCCGCGGCAACGCCCCCACCGCCGCGGCAAGCGTGACGCGAGCCTCCTCGACCAGCCGCCGCGCCTGTCGCCCCTCGGCATGAACCGAGGACGGATTGCCGATCAGGTCGAAGGCAGCGACCATCGCCGCCCGCGCCTCGGGGCGCAGCGGCGTGGTCGCATTCCAGTCGAGATAGACGCGGCTTGGCATGGCGCCCTCTTAGCACCTTTTATCATCGCGCCAATCGCGAGCCGTCGCAGATCAGGCCGGCTGTTGCCGCGCAATCCCGGCCGCGGAACGGGACTCCATTCGCAATCCGAACAGCGGCCGCAGCCAGGCGATCCGGCGCGCGATCTCGTAGCTGACGAAACACGTGAGCGCGGTGCCGGCAATCACGATTGCGGCCTCGCTTCCGGCTGACAGCCCGCTGTCCCGCAGCGCGTGCGCAATCACGATAATCGCGGTCTGATGTACGATGTAATAGGGAAAGATCGCATCGGTCAGATAGCGGCGCACTGGGCTGTCGGCCGTCAAATGGCGTCGGGCAAAGCCGAGCACCGCCGCCATCGCCAGCCATTGGTAGCAGCCATAGACCGAGCCGGCGAACCAGCTCAGCATCGGCGACCGCGGGAACAAGCCGGCATAAACGAGGACGAAGGCGGCGAAGCAGGCGGCTGCAAGCGTCAGCGCCACCCACCGTTGCCGCTCGATGTCGCGCCAGGTGCTGTTCTCGCGCGCGAGCAGGAAGCCGATCAGAAACGCGGTCGCATAGTCTGCGTGATTGTACCAGTCGCCGAACAGCGCATGGGTCGACGGGAAGATTGGCGAGAGAAACAGCCGCCAAGCTGCAAACAGCAGGCACGGCAGCAACAGCAGCCATGGTCCGGCGAGCGCGGCCGCCACCCTCTCGCCGATCCAATCCGCGGCTGCCGGCCACAACGCCAGCACGCCGACCAAGACCATGGTGTAGATCCAGAGATAGACCAAGAACCAGAGATGGTTCCAGGTCGGCTGTACCATGCAGGGGTTCGGACAGAATTGCGAGCTGAACGCGAGGTAGTGCCGGATGTAAAAATCGACGAGGCCTTCTGGATAGCCGAGGCTCTCGACGATCTGGAGGTAGGATTGCGGCGGCACGATCACGAGCATGCCGAAGATCAGCGGGATCAAAAGCCGCGCCGACCGCGCGCGGGCGAAGGCGGCGAGCCGGTACTTTCCCAGCATGAAGCGGCTGGCGACCCCGGAGACCAGGAACAGCAACGACAGCCGCCAGGGATTGAGGAACAGCATTACGGGCTCGAGCCAGGTCAGCCGATGCACGCTCTTGATGTGAAATCCCCACGACACGTAGAGCATGCCGACGTGGTAGAAGATCAACAGCCCGAAGGCTAAAATCCGCACCCAATCCAGATCGATGCGCCGTTCCGAGATCGAAATTTGCTGCGGTGTTGACATGGTGTTCTGCTCCTTCACGGGACGACAAACGCGGTTTTCGGGCCATGGCTGACGGCCAAAATGCCCCCGAAACGAAGCGCGTCGAGACGGTTTGGGATCAGGACCGGGCGCGCGGGGACGAGGCGTCGGCGCCCGGGACAAGCGGTTGGCGCGGCGGGATCAGCGGCGGCGATTGGACGATTTTCGGTGCGATCGCGGCCGTCGCGTTCGCCATCGGAATCGTCAATGCACTCTCCGGCGCGCAGGACGCCGCCTGGCGCGGCGACAGCTATGACATTGGCCGGCGACTGTTCTGGGAACTGTCGAGCATCATCGTCATCCTGCTGCTGGTGCCGATCCTGGTGCTGGCCGTCCGGCGCATGCGCCAGCCACGGGGGCTGGCGATACGCATCGGAATCGCTGCGGTCGCCCTGCTCGGCTTCTCGGCCCTCCACATCACCGGAATGGTCTGGGTCAGGAAGCTCGCGCTCTGGCTCGCGGGAAGCGCCTACGACTTCCATTTCTCGCTCGCGGTGATCCTGTACGAGTTCCGCAAGGATGCCGTGACCGCTTCGCTGCTCGGAGCAACACTCTGGCTGATCGAAAGCCGACGAGAGCTGAGGAAGGCCGCGCGCGCGGCGATGTTTATGCCTGCCGCTCCACTGGAGCAGCCGCCCCCCGGTTTGATCTGGCTCCGGGACGGCGCCAGCCGTATTCGCGTCGCACCGCGCGACATCCTGTGGGTCGCCTCCGCCGGCAATTACATCGAATACAGCCTCGCCGACGGCACCCAGCGCCTGATCCGCGGCACGCTCGCCGCGACCGAAAACGACCTCGCCCGCTTCGCCATCGTGCGCGTTCACCGGACAAGGCTCGCCAATCTCGACCGGGTGCGTGGCGTGGAGTTCAAGCCGTCAGGGGATTTCGAGCTCACCTTCGACACCGGGCAGACGCTGGGAGGCAGCCGCCGCTACCGGCCCGCGGTCGCCTCGCTCGGAGACCGCACCGCCTTGTGTGAATCGCCTCCGGAGGCGCCCGACAGCCGATAAACAATCGTGATTCCAATTGGTTGTCGGCGCAATGGCGCTCCTCGTCATCACCTTGTCCGATCCCGACCGCTGTTGGCGTGACATGCGGACGACAGGTTAAGCTCTTGAGCCCATTGCGATATGTCGAAGATGCTTGCTTTTTGACCCACGCCTCATGTTAGAACGCGCGCGTCAGTTCACCGCGCGCCGCTCGCGCATCATCCGAGGGCGCCACCGCTTCCTTCCATTCGCGCTTTCGTCGGCATCACTGTCGATGAGGCCACAATCGGTTGATTGCCAAGGACCGCTTCTCCACGGAATCAACCAAGAGATCATCGATGCCTGAAGTTATTTTCGCCGGCCCCGCCGGCCGTCTCGAAGGCCGCTACCACCCGGCCAAGCAGAAGAACGCGCCGATCGCGATGATCCTGCATCCGCATCCGCAGTTTCACGGCACGATGAACCATCAGATCGTGTACCAGTGCTACTACGCCTTCGCGCACCGCGGCTTTTCGGTGCTGCGCTTCAATTTCCGCGGCGTCGGCCGCAGCCAGGGCTCGTTCGACCACGGCACCGGCGAATTGTCGGATGCGGCGGCAGCGCTCGACTGGGCGCAGACCATCAACCCCGAAGCGCGTGCCTGCTGGGTCGCCGGCTTCTCCTTCGGCGCCTGGATCGGCATGCAACTCCTGATGCGCCGTCCCGAGGTCGAGGGCTTCATCTCGATCGCGCCGCCCGCCAACCTCTACGACTTCTCCTTCCTCGCGCCCTGCCCGTCCTCAGGCCTGATCGTGCATGGCGAGAAGGACGCGGTGGTGCCGCCCAAGGACGTCAACACGCTGGTCGAGAAACTGAAGACGCAGAAGGGCATCGTGATCGACCAGCAGGTCATCCCCGGCGCCAACCACTTCTTCGACGCCAAGCTCGAGCCGCTGATGGAAACCATCACGGCCTATCTGGACATGCGTCTGGCGAACGTGCGCTGAGGCCCCAAATGGGCTCGTTCGTCGCCTTGCTGCGTGCCGTGAATGTCGGCGGCACCGGCAAGCTGGCGATGAGCGAGCTCAAGGCGATGTGTGAGGATCTCGGCTTTGCCGCCGTGCGCACCTATATCGCCAGCGGCAACGTCGTCTTCACCAGCCGCAAATCAGAAGCTGCGATCAAGAGCGCACTCGAACAGCGCCTCCATGCCTACGCCGGTGCGCCGGTTGGCGTGCTTGTGCGCAGCGCCGCCGAAATGGCGCAAGTCGCGACCGATAATCCCTTTCCGAAAGCCGCGCCCAACCGCACGGTTGCGATCTTCCTCGACAAGGCTCCGCCCGCGGATGCGCTGTCCGGGATTCGCGGCCAGAAGAACGAGGAGCTGCGCCTCGGCCGCCGCGAGATCTACGTCCACTATGGCGACGGCATGGGGACATCGAAGCTCGTCATCCCCGCCGCGAAAACCGGCACCGCGCGTAACATGAATACGATCGCGACGCTGGCCAGGATGGCCGCGGAGCTCTAGGCCAGCTTCAGCGCGGCGATCCCTGTCAGCACCAGCACGATACCGGCGATCTTCATTGCACTCAGGGTCTCGCCGAACAGCACCACGCCCATGACGAAGGTGCCGGCAGCACCAATGCCGGTCCAGACCGAATAGGCGACGCCGACCTCGAGCACCTTCAGCGCGCGTCCGAGCAGGAACACGAAGGCCGCGAGCAGCGCGAGCGACGCGATGCTCCAGCCCGGCCGCGTGTAGCCTTCCGCATATTTCATCGAGATCGCCCAGCCGACATCGAGCACGCCGGCGATCACCAGCATGAGCCAGGCCAATGATGGTGACATCGGTGCGGGCTCAGGCCGCGAGCTTGAGCAGGTGCGCGTCGTGGCGCACGAGGAAGGCGCGGAGCAATTGCGGATAGTCCGCTCCGACCGCGCTCCGCACGCTCGGACGCTTCGCCAGCTCAGCTCGCCACGCCCGGACCTTCGGCACATCCGTGAAGATGCCATGCTCGGTCAGCTCATCGAACAGATCGAAATAGCGGAAGACGGGTGCGAACACGGCATCGACAAGGCTGAACGCCTCGCCCGCAAAATACGGACCAGCGCCGAGCGCAGCTTCGACGCGCGCGAACTTGGCCGCCAGCGCCTGACGCTTGCTCTCGAACGTCGCGGGATCGGTCGTCGTCTCCAGCCCCCAGAGATCGCCAAGGATCGCCGAACCGAACTCCATCCAGGCGCGGTGCTCGGCACGGCTCAGCGCATCCGCCGGATGCAGCTTCGCGCCCGCTTGCGTCTCCTCGATGTATTCGCAGATCACGTTGCTCTCGAATAGCGCGACCTCGCCCTTGTCGGTCGTCACCACCAGCACCGGCACCTTGCCGAGCGGCGACAGCTTGAGAAACCAGTCGGGCTTGTTGGCGAGATCGATGTCGACGCGCTCGAACGGCACGCCCTTCTCTTTGAGCGCGATCACCGCGCGCTGCACATAGGGGCAAAGCTTGTGGCTGATCAGTTTGAGCGAAGCGGTCATGGCCAATCCCGGCGGTTGGATGCAACTGCACCCATAATAGATGCATTTGCATCTATCCGTCAAGATCCATGCACTTGCATTAACCGATCTTGTTTTTAAGGCCTGGACCTCAGGGCCGCGCGATCACGCCGCCCGTCATCGGCATCGGCACGCCCGTGGTAGCCGGATAGGACAGAGGCAGGCCCTTCAGCCCACGCGCGGCGAGGAAGCCGAACGCTTGGGCCTCGATGGCGTCGGAGGCCCACCCGAGGGCCTCGGCGGCCTCGACGGTGGCCGACCCCACCCGCTCCCGCAACATCCGCAGCATGGTGAGGTTGCGGGCGCCGCCGCCGCAGACGATCCAGCTCCGCGGCCGCCGCGGCAGCAGCGGGATGATGCGGGCGATCGCCGCCGCGGTGAAAGCTGTCAGCGTCGCGGCGCCGTCGGCCGGCGGCACGTCGCCAAGTTTCAGCGCGGCAAAATCGTTACGGTCGAGCGATTTTGGCGGCGGCAGCGCGAAGAACGGTAATTCCAGCGCCCGCGCGATCCAGGCCTCATCCGCCTTGCCGAGCGCGGCGAACTTGCCCTCCGTGTCGAACGCCTGGTTCATGGTGCGGTACATGAAATCGTCGAGCAGCGCGTTGCCGGGCCCGGTATCGCAGGCGATCAACGTGTCGTTGCCGTCGATATAGGTGATGTTCGAGACGCCGCCGATATTGACCACGACGATTGGTCCCTCGCGCTCCAGCGATTGCGCCAGCGCCCGGTGGTAGACCGGCACGAAGGGCGCGCCCTGCCCGCCGGCCTCGACGTCGGCGGCGCGGAAGTCGTGCATCACGGGGATATGGATCGCCCTGGCCAGCGCCGGCGCGTCGCCGATCTGCACCGTCAGCCGCTTCTCGGGCCGATGCAGCACGGTCTGGCCGTGAAAGCCGACGATGTCGATGTCCTCCGGCCTCATCCGGTTCTGGGCCACGAAGGCGGCGACGGCTTCGGCATGCGCCTGCGTCACTGCGCGTTCGGCCTCGGCCAGTATCCCCGGCCGGGCATCGCGCCGCGTCAGGTGCACGGCCTCGCTCAGCGCCTGGCGCAGCAGGTTGCGCTCGACCGGGCTGTAGGGCCGGTAGCCGGACGGACCGAACGCCTTCACTTGCTTTCCGTCGGTTTCGATCAGCGCGACATCGACCCCGTCCAGCGAGGTGCCGCTCATCAAACCGAGTGCCGTCAACATCATGGATCAGCGTCCTCAATACCCCCCTTTGGCATGCCGATCTTGTGCCAGAGGGACACATCTTATAATGCCACAGCGCCAAGTGGCGGGCAGCAATCGAGTTCCCACGGAAGACCGTTAAATTGCTCCCGAAACAGTAAACCAAGAATTGTCAGGCACGCCGACAGATGACTGCATTTAAATCGGATTTCCTCAATATCCTGCAGGAACGTGGATTCATCCATCAATGCTCCGATTTCGAGGGGCTGGACGCGCTCGCCGCCAAGGGCGAGGCCACCGCCTATGTCGGCTACGATTGCACCGCCCGCTCGCTGCATATCGGCAACTACCTGACCATGATGATGCTGCACTGGCTCCAGCAGTCCGGCAACAAGCCGATCACCCTGATGGGCGGCGGCACCACCATGGTCGGCGATCCCTCCGGCAAGGACGAGACGCGTGCGATGCGCACCGTCGCCGAGATCGAGGCCAACAAGGAATCGATCCGCGGCGTGTTCGCAAAGGTGCTGCGTTACGGCGACGGCAAGAGCGACGCCGTCATGCTCGACAATGCGGAGTGGCTGACCAAGCTGAACTGGATCGAGATGCTGCGCGACGTCGGCCGGCACTTTTCGGTCAACCGCATGCTGACCATGGACTCCGTCCGGCTGCGCCTCGAGCGCGAGCAGGAGATGAGCTTCATCGAGTTCAACTACATGGTCTGCCAGGCCTACGACTTCGTCGAGCTCGCCAAGCGCACCGGCTGCAAATTGCAGATGGGCGGCTCGGACCAGTGGGGCAACATCATCATGGGCGTCGACCTCGGCCGCCGCATGGGCACGCACCAGTTGTTCGCGCTGACGACGCCGCTGCTGACGACGGCCTCCGGCGCCAAGATGGGCAAGACCGCGCAAGGCGCGGTGTGGCTCAACGCCGACCAGTTCTCGCCGTACGACTTCTGGCAGTACTGGCGCAACACCGAGGACGCCGACGTCGGCAAATTCCTGAAGCTGTTCACGACGCTGCCGATGAGCGAGATCGGCAAGCTCGAGGCGCTCGGCGGCTCGGAGATCAACGAGGCCAAGAAGGTGCTTGCGACTGAGGCGACCGCGCTCTTGCACGGCCGTGACGCAGCGAATGAGGCGGCTGAAACCGCGCGCCGCACCTTCGAGGAAGGCGCGCTCGCCGAAAGTCTGCCAACGGTGGAAATTCCGCGCGGCGAGCTCGACGCCGGCTTCGGCGTGCTCAACGCCTTCGTCAAGGCGGGCCTCGTTGCCTCCAACGGTGAGGCGCGGCGCCAGATCAAGGGCGGCGGCCTGCGCGTCAACGACGAACCCGTCACCGACGACAAGATGGCGCTCTCGGCGGCCCATCTGACGCCTGAGGGCGTGATCAAGCTGTCGTTCGGCAAGAAGAAGCACATCCTCATCAAGCCTGCATAGGCGTATGAGCTTTTCGCTGCTTGTCAGGGCGCGCCGAAGCGCGCTCCCTGACCGGCAATGGATCAGAAGACGCCCAGGGAATCGCGCAAGGATGGCGTCGCGGCGACGCCGGAAGGCGCCGTGCGCGTCGCACTCACCGTGCTCGCACTCTGCTTCACGTTGGCCGTGCTGGGCCGTGGGCTCGGCGACAGTTTTACGGTATTCCTGAAGCCGATCTCGGAAAGCTTTGGCTGGGACCGCGCACAGATCGTCTCGGTCTATTCGCTCACATGGCTCGCCAGCGGCCTCACCGCCCCCTTCGTCGGACGGCTGTTCGATCATTCCGGACCGCGCATCGTCTATGCGCTCGGGCTATCGCTGCTCGGCGCGGCATTCCTGGTTGCGGCGCACGCACAGCACCTGTGGCAGTTCCAGCTCTCGATCGGCCTCTGTGTCGGCATCGGCGTCGCCTTCATCGGCATCGTGCCGAACTCGATCCTGCTCGGCCGCTGGTTCGGGCCGCGCCTCCCGACCGCGATGTCGGTGGTGTATTCGGCCATGGGCGGCGGCGTGCTGGCGCTACTGCCGGCCTCGCAACTGCTGATCGACCATCTCGGCTGGCGCGGCACCTACCAGCTGTTCGGCTTTGCAGCATTGGGCCTGCTGGTGCCGCTGCTGCTGCTGCCGTGGCGGCTGTTCGCCACGGGCTCGCCGCATGTGGTGAAGAGGACCGATCCTGACTTCATCGACAACGGCTGGACGCTTCTCGGCGCGATGCGCCATCACGCCTTCTGGGCGCTGTTCTCGACCTTCTTCTTCACCGCCGTCGGCATGTACGCGATCGCCGCGCAGATCGTGGCCTATCTGATCGACGCAGGCTTCCCGCCGCTCCAGGCCGCGACGGCCTGGGGCTTCTCCGGCGTCGTGCTTGTGTTCGGCATGTTGGGGGTCTCCGCGCTCGACGGCCTGATCGGGCGCAGGCCTTCCGTGCTGTTGAGCTACGCGATCTCGATCCTCGGCATCGCCCTGCTCTGGCTGCTGCAATACGTCCCCAACATCCTGGTGCTCAGCGGATTCGTCGTCTGCTTCGGCAGCATGATGGGCTCGCGCGGCCCGCTGATCAGCGCGACCGCGATGCGGATCTTTCAGGGCAAGCGGGTCGGCACGATCTACGGCACCATTTCGATCGGCAGCGGGCTGGGCTCGGCGTTCGGCTCCTGGAGCGGTGGCCTGATCCACGACGCGACCCACGGCTACAACGCGTTGCTCGCCTTCGCACTTGCGAGCGTGGTGCTCGGGATGATTCCATTCCTGGTTGTCCCCGCCTTGCGGCGGTAGGTATGTCCGAGGTAACCTGCACCCCTCCGCGCCACCGGGAAATTACGGGCTCGCGCGACATGGCCACCCGCGAATAATCCGAACTCGCCGCGCTCTGCGGCGTTTTGTCCGACATGACGAAAAAGTCAGCGCGGATTCCGCGCCTACAGCTTGCAGGGTGGAACCGAATGCGATTCAAGTCGCTTGGGAATTGTGGATGGAAGGGCGCAAATCATGAACTTCAACTATCTCTCTCGCTATCAACCGGCTCTGCTGAGCCTGTTTCGTTTCGTCACCGGACTGCTGCTGTTCCAGTACGGCGTCGCAAAACTGTTCAAGTTTCCGGCGCTTCCCTACTTCGCCGACATTCCGCCGCTGATCTACGCGGCCGGCGCGCTTGAGCTGGTGCTCGGCGCGGCCCTGATGCTCGGCCTGTTCACGCGGATCACGGCGTTCATCCTGTCGGGCGAAATGGCCTTCGCCTACTTCATGGGCCACATGCTCAAGACCGGCTCGCCGGTGTTCCTGCCACTGCTCAATGGCGGTACCGCCGCGATCCTGTTCTGCTTCGCCTGCCTCTATCTCTCGGCAGCCGGGGGCGGCTCGATCAGCGTCGATGCCGTCATGGGCAAGGAGAGCGACGCATCCGGCGAGGCCTACGCCCGGCGCTGACGCGCCCGCGGATCAATCCGCAAGCAGGACGGCACCCGCAGATCTGCCGGTGCCGTCCTAGCGCGCTCCCAGCACGTTCCAGATGAGAACGAGGGCCGCGACGAGCAGCATGGACATGATGATGCGATGAACGAATCGATTCATTGCAGGTCCTGCCAGGCTCTGTAGCCACCAAAGTCCAAGATCGATTTTTTCCAGCGCATGAACCGGTGCCTCCCGGCGCGTGGCGGTTTGCCTGCACGGTTGCGCACAAGCCTGCGAATGCCGTTCCGCGCGGCAGGCCGCCGCATGCCTCCATTCATGATTGGTAAGAACTTCATGCTACCGATGCGAGCAATAATAACCATTCCGTAGAGGCTGCGATGAAGCTGCTGAGTCATCTGAAGATCCGCACCAAGCTGGCCAGCATGGTCTGCCTCGCGGCGCTCACTGTCACGGCCATCATCGGGGTATCGACCGTTCTCAGCAAGAGCCGCATGATGGAGGACCGCGTCCAGCAGATGCGAACCGCGGTGGAGCTCCTCTACAACTACGCGCAATCGCTCCAGGACGAGGTGACCGCCGGCAAGCTGACGCAGGCCGAGGCCAAGGCCCTGTTCCACCAGCGCGGCCGTCGCATGAACTTCAATGGCGGCCAGGGCTATCCGGTGGTCTACAATCAGGACACGTCCCTGATGGTGAACGGCGCCAACCAGCAGCTCGAAGGCAAGATCACGGGCGCCAAGGACTCCAATGGCGTGCTGATCGCCGACGCCATCCTCAAGGCTGCCGACCAGGCCGCGCCGGGCGGCGTGACCTCCTATCTCTATCCCCGCCCCGGCCAGACCGAGCCGGTCCGCAAGACC
Source organism: Bradyrhizobium sp. USDA 3311 (assembly GCF_054062495.1). NCBI lineage: Bacteria > Pseudomonadati > Pseudomonadota > Alphaproteobacteria > Hyphomicrobiales > Nitrobacteraceae > Bradyrhizobium > Bradyrhizobium sp. USDA 3311. Next base: position 6,339,490 of record NZ_JBSSFI010000001.1, read on the forward strand.
GTGTTCGCGCGCAAGTTCGCGCCCTGGAACGTGACCATCAGCTACGGCCTCTATGTCGACGATATCGATGCCGACGTGCGTGCCTTGACGCTGGAGCTCGCCGTCATCGGCGTCGGCCTGATGCTGCTGATGGCGACGCTGTCCTGGCTGATCGCCCGCGACGTGCTCGGCGCGCTCGACCGCCAGAAGAACCGCATGCAGGAGATTTCCGAGGGCGCCATCGACAAGCCGGTCGAGGAGACCGGCCGCGGCGACGAGATCGGCCGCATGGCCGAGACGCTCGAAGTGCTCAGGCAGACCGCACTCACGGCGCGCAACCTCGAGGCCGAGCAGATCGCCGCCAAGACCCGCAGCGAGCAGGAGAAGCGCGACGCCCTGATCGCGCTTGCCGACCGCTTCGATGCCTCCGTCGGCCAGCTCGTCGGCCTGATGGCCTCGGGCTCCGGCGAGCTCGAGACCACCGCAAAGTCGATGTCGTCCACCGCCGAAGGCACCAACCGCCGCGCCGCATTGGTCGGCTCGGCCGCCACCGAAGCCAGCCAGCGCGTCCAGACCGTCGCGGCGGCCGCCGAGGAGCTCTCCTCCTCGATCACCGAGATCAGCCGCCAGGTCGCGCAATCGGCCGAGGTCACGGGCCGCGCCGTGGACAACGCCCGCCGCACCGACACCATCGTCCGCGCACTCTCGGACGGTGCTCAACAGATCGAGCATGTCGCCGAGCTGATCTCCAGCATCGCGGCGCAGACCAATCTGCTCGCGCTCAACGCCACCATCGAGGCCGCGCGCGCCGGTGAAGCCGGCCGCGGCTTTGCCGTCGTCGCCTCCGAGGTGAAGTCGCTCGCAAGCCAGACCGCCGAGGCCACCCGCGAGATCGGCGACAAGATCGCCCAGATCCAGGGCGCGACCAAGGAGGCCGTGGATGCCATCGGCGGCATCACCGCCACCATCGAGGAAGTCAGCCGGATCGCCACCTCGATCGGCGCGGCCATCGAGGAGCAAGGCGCCGCCACCGCCGAGATCGCGCGCAGCGTCTCGCAGACCGCGGAGGCGACCAAGGAGGTCACCACCAATATCGGCGGCGTCAGCACCGCGGCGAACGAGACCGGCAACGCCGCCGGCATGGTGCTCGCGGCGGCCAGCAGCCTCTCCAAGCAGGCCGAGCAGCTCTCGGGCGAAGTCGGCACCTTCCTGGCAGGCGTGCGCGCGGCGTAAGCGGCGCGACGTCTGCTTTGGTCTGACCGCGACGATGCATCGACGAATCGATGCCCGGCTAGAACCTGCATGATCGCGCGAACACGATCCCGATCGAATTTTTTGGACATGACGCCGCAGGCGTCAGCACCCGGCCTGCATATGCGTGTCCATGGCTGCGCGAATTGCGACGCGTCTGAACACGCCATGCCCTGCGTTCAGGAATGGTAAGCACTTCCTGATACGGCTGCGCGAGAACAAGCATCTTACAACCGTTCGCGAGGCCGTCATGACGCTGCTCAGTCACCTGAAGATCCGCACCAAGCTGGCCAGCATGGTCTGTCTTGCGGCACTCACCGTGACCGCCCTCATCGTCGCGTCAGCCTATCTCAGCAAGACCCGCATGCTCGAAGATCGCGCGCGCCAGATGCAGACGGCGGTCGATCTGCTGCACGGCTTCGCGCAATCGCTCCAGGACGAGGTCGCCGCCGGCAAGATGACGCTCGCCGAGGCGCAGGCCCAGTTCAAGCTGCGCGGCCGACAGATGAAGTTCAACGGCGGCCAAGGTTATCCCGTGGTCTACACCGCCGATTCCACTGTCATGATGAATGGCGGCGCGCCTCAGCTCGAGGGCAAGAACAACGGCATCAAGGATGCCAATGGCATCGTCATCGGCGACGCCACGGTGGCCGCGGGCAAGCAGGCACCGGAAGGCAGTATCCTGTCCTATCTGTTCCCGCGTCCCGGCGAAACCGTTCCAGTCCGCAAACTGGTGTTCGCTCGCCAGTTTGCACCCTGGAACGTCGCGATTGCCTACGGCCTCTATGTCGACGACATCGACGCCGACGTGCGTGCGCTGACGCTGGAGCTAGCCGTCATCGGCGTCGGCCTGATGCTGCTGATGGCGACGCTGTCCTGGCTGATCGCCCGCGACGTGCTCGGCGCGCTCGACCGCCAGAAGAACCGCATGCAGGAGATTTCCGAAGGCGCCATCGACAAGCCGGTCGAGGAGACCGGCCGCGGCGACGAGATCGGCCGCATGGCCGAGACACTCGAAGTGCTCAGGCAGACCGCACTCACGGCGCGCAACCTCGAGGCCGAGCAGGTCGCCGCCAAGACCCGCAGCGAGCAGGAGAAGCGCGACGCCCTGATCGCGCTTGCCGACCGCTTCGATGCTTCCGTCGGCCAGCTCGTCGGCCTGATGGCCTCGGGCTCCGGCGAGCTCGAGACCACCGCAAAGTCGATGTCGTCCACCGCCGAAGGCACCAACCGCCGCGCCGCGTTGGTCGGCTCGGCCGCCACCGAAGCCAGCCAGCGCGTCCAGACCGTCGCGGCCGCCGCCGAGGAGCTCTCCTCCTCGATCACCGAGATCAGCCGACAGGTCGCGCAATCGGCCGAGGTCACCGGCCGCGCCGTGGACAACGCCCGCCGCACCGACACCATCGTCCGCGCACTCTCGGACGGTGCTCAACAGATCGAGCATGTCGCCGAGCTGATCTCCAGCATCGCGGCGCAGACCAATCTGCTCGCGCTCAACGCCACCATCGAGGCCGCGCGCGCCGGTGAAGCCGGCCGCGGCTTCGCCGTCGTCGCCTCCGAGGTGAAGTCGCTGGCGAGCCAGACCGCCGAAGCCACCCGCGAGATCGGCGACAAGATCGCCCAGATCCAGGGCGCGACCAAGGAAGCCGTGGATGCCATCGGCGGCATCACCGCCACCATCGAGGAAGTCAGCCGGATCGCCACCTCGATCGGCGCGGCCATCGAGGAGCAAGGCGCCGCCACCGCCGAGATTGCGCGCAGCGTCTCGCAGACCGCGGAGGCGACCAAGGAGGTCACCACCAATATCGGCGGCGTCAGCACCGCGGCGAATGAGACCGGCAACGCCGCCGGCATGGTGCTCGCGGCGGCCAGCAGCCTCTCCAAGCAGGCCGAGCAACTCTCCGGCGAGGTCGGCACTTTCCTGGCAGGCGTGCGCGCGGCGTAAGCTTCCGGACGCCTAAACCTCCGCATTCGTTATGGCCGGGCTTGTCCCGGGCATAACGAGCTATTCAAGCTTGTCGCTAGCGCCGCGCGAGGCTGCAACCGCTCGACAGCGGTCTTGCTGACCCCGTCGGGCTGTCGCCGGATTGTGCCGATGGCAACTGTTCGTCGAACGGCGTGTTCTGCTTGCCGGTGTTGAATTCGAAGATCTTGCGGAACAGGCCGGGCGCCATCGCCGAGATTGGATTGACGCGCATCACGGGCGCGGCCGGCGTGCCGACGACCTCATAGGTCACACCAATCAATCCCTCGTTGTTGCCGCCGCCGAGGAAGATGCCGAACAACGGGATCTGGCCGAAGATGTTGTTGACGCCGTACATCGGCACGAAGGTGCCGCTCATGCAGACCTGGTTGCCGGGATAGTCGATCGAGCCTTCGATGGTGCCGCCGATCATCGGTCCCTTGACGACGCCGTCGCGGATCGTGAGCGCGCCGTTCTGCCGGGTGAACTCCGCTCGCAGCGCGGTGAAGGACACGCCGCTCTGCGCGCCATTGGGACCGCCCGCCGCCACGCGATCGAGCTGATCCATTCCCTTGACCGTGAAGTCGCGCACATTGATCAGGCCTTCCCTGGTCGTAGGCTCTGACGTCGGCGGCTCCATCGCCACCACCATCTGGCCGCCGAAGACCTTGTTGGTGGTGTCGGTGAAGCGCAGCAGCGCGCCGGCATCGTTGGTCTGGAGATAGATCACCTCGCGGGCACCCTGGGCGCGGCCGCCGCGCAGATCGGCCGCCACCGGCGTATCGCGGCCGATCTTGCCGCTCAGCGTGAAGGCTTTGACGGCGCCGCTGCGCCGCGACATCTTGGCATCGACGCTGCGCATCGCCTCGCCGTTGAATCCGGCGACGGCGCCGAGCTTCACGTCGATGTCGAAATCGACGTTCTTCATCTTGCTCTTGGCATCGTCCTTGGAATTGCCTGAGATCGCCGACTTCAGGAAACCGCGGCCGTCGAACACGTCGCCGCGCATCGTGCCGCGCACCACGCCGTCCTGGCTGCGCTCGACCTTCAACGACGCCTTGTCGCCGTCGGATGGCGCGTAGATCGGGAAGTTCGCGTTCATGAGGTCGCCGTTCGGGTCCACCTCGAGCGAGCCCTTGATCGAGGCGCCACCGCCTTCGATGACGATGTCCTCGAAGCGCGTCGATTGCGCAGTCGGCACCACCTTGAAGCTGGCCTTGCCCGACTTGCCCGGCAGCTTGACCCAGCCAGGCAGGATGTTGTCGAGCTTGACCGAGGTCAGGTCGGCCTCGACGCCGAGCTTGGTGGTCTGGTCCGCGCCGCCCGCGATCTTGCCCGAGAGCTTGATCGGCAACGAGCCACTGACGGCCGGGCTGAGATCGAAGCCGAGACGCGCGCGGCTCGCATCGTCCAGCGTCGCCTGCAGGCGGACGTCGGCATCGCCCTCGGCCTGCTTGCGATAGTCGAGCGAGGCCGCCTGCCCGTTGATCTTGACGTCGCCCTTGACCTGGTAGCCCTGGTTGCTCGCGACGATCTTCAGATTGTTGGCCTCCAGCTTCTGGTTCATCACCAGCTTGTCGGCGGCAAAGCCGTTGAGATCGGCGGTGACGGCGTAGGTGGTGTCGGCCTTGGTCAGCTCGCCCTTGACCGGCAAGCCGAGCTGGATGTTCGCCGAGAACGTTCCCTTGCTGGTGTTGGGATCGACGACGGTCGCCGACAGATCGCTCAGCCGGTCATTGGCGAGCATTTCGGCCGCCGCAGGCACGGGTCCGTCGACGCGAAACCTGGTGCGCGAGGGCGAGGGTTTGGGTGCCATGTCCGGCACCTCGAAGACGAAGTCGGAGATCGTGACCTTGCGGCCGGCGGGCGTGTCGGCAATGCCCTGCCCGATGCTCACGGTGGCGGTGCGCCCGGTCACGCGCGCCTTCAAATCGGCATCGTGCACGACAGGCATGCCGTCCACCGGGCGGACCGCGACGCCGCTCGCCACGATGTTGACCGAGAGGCCGTCGTCGGGAATGGGCGGGCCCTTGCGCGGAAGGTTCCTGGTCGGCGAATTGACGCCAATCTCGATGCGCTGGAGCGTGCCGCGCTCGATCCGCTCGATCACCCATTCGCGCAATTCCGGAACGACGAGCGTCGGCCACATCCGCTTGAGCGCGGAAGCCGACATCGGCGTTCCCGCAAAGCCCAGCGTGAGCCGCGGCTCGCCGGAATAGTCGATAGCGCCGGTGCCGGCGACGCCGATCTCGCCATTGCTGATATCGGCCTGCGTCAGCAGGAGGCGCTTGTGGTCGGTATCGAAGCGCAAACCGATCGCAATGCGGTTGAAGACGAGCGGCGGCTCGTTGTCGATGCCGCCCAGGAGGATCGAGCCGCCGCTGAAGCCGAGCTGCCAGTCGTTGATGCTGCCGTTGGGCGGCTCCAGATGCGCCAGCAGCGTCAGGCGGTTCGCACCCGAGAGAATCTTGAACGGTGCGACCAGCACGCGCCGATTGGAGTCCCACTCGACATTGATCTCGGCCGAGTCGATCGCCATCGGATAATCGGGCGTGTCGGTGTCGATGATGTTGCCCGCGCCGACCGTGATCTTGCCGCGGAAGAAGGTCGGCACGCCGTCGCGGCCGAGCTCGCCCTTGAGCTCGCCGGTCAGCGGCAGGTCGGCGGTATAGGTGAGATCCTTGACCCGTAGCGCCAGCAGGATGTTGGCGGTGGAAACCTTGTCGGCGCGGATGTCGACCGAGCGCACGCCGTTCTCGGCGGGACCGATCGTGGCACGCAGCGACCACGGGCGCGCGCCCTCCTCGCCGAGGCTGAGCGCGACGCCGCCGCGGCTCGGCCGGCGCAGGCTGAGCGTGATGTTCTCGAACGTCCATTTGCTGCCGCGCTGCTGATCGTCGACGATCAGATTGCCGTTCTTCAGACCGATCTCGTTGAGGTTCTGGCCGTCGAGGCCGGTCATGCTCAGGCTGTCGAGCCAGTCGAGGCCCTGGAGAATGCCGCTCTGCGCAGTCGCCTGAGGCGCCGCCTGGGATGCATCGGGGCTTGCAGGCGCGGTCGCGAACGGCGGCGGCGGGACTCCGTTGCGCGGGAATGTCGGCGGCAGGCCGGCGTCCTTCTTGGAGGCCACGCCGGTTGCCAGCGGTTTTGCGGTATCACCGGCCGACACCGTGACGGTCCCGTCGGGCGCGATGCGGATCGCAAGCTCGGCGTCGACGAGATTGAGGCTTTCGGCGCGCAGGTGCCCCATCAGCAAACCCGCACCAGACAGCTTGACCTCGGCCTTCGGCGCGGTGGCGACGATGGCATGGTCGTGGTCGCGAACGACGATGTCGCGGATGCGCACGGCGATACGGATCCGCCCGGCCCGCTCGATCTGCGTGCCGCCGACCTCCACGGTGTTGCCGTGGCCGATGTTGTCCTCGATCGCCGCTGCAAGCCAGGGCGTTGCGATGTCGAGATTGATCGGACCGGTCCCGAGCCGCCACCACAGCGCGCCGAAACAGCCGACGAAGATGACGGCCAGGGCGCCGACGACGATAGCCAGCCGCTTCAGCCAGCGATCGGCCGCCAGCCAGCGGCGCACCGCCCCAAACCCGTCACCGAAGCGATGGAAGCCCGAATTGGAACGCGACAACAGCCGGCGCGCACGATAGCCCGCCGCCGCTTCCTGATCCGGGTCCCAGTCGGCATCGTCCCATTCCTGCGGCTCCGAATGACCGCCGCGCCGATCGAAATCCCGATTGTAATCCTGGGGCGACTTATTCCTTGCCATTGCCTCTCGATACAGGCGCCCATCGTGGGATTGAGCGCCGCCGGGACCGCAGCCGTCGACCGGGAGCGAACGCCCCTGCGCCGGCGTTGCCGCCATACCTCGAATATTCCTGCTGTTCGTCATTTCGCCCCGGGAGCGCGTTCAACGAGCAGTGGGGTGGTGCGTGGAATTCCTTGTAACCATACTCCGGCGTCGTCAGACTTGCCCAGCCGAGGGCGCGAGTCCGGTACACCGGACGAGAGCTGCAATACCGCTTTGGTTGACCCGCCGAAAGCGTCGAAAGGAAGGCGTATGTCCAAGAAATCCCAAAAGAAATCGTCCAAAACGCCCTCCGGCACGACAGCGGCAAAAAAGAAGGCCTCGAAAACCCGGGCAGCGACTCAAACAAAGTCCGCGAAAACACAGCGGACACCGGCGAGCAAATCAACCGGGAGCATAGCAAAAGCAGCATCGCATGGCGCCGCATCGAAACAGTTAAATTCCTCCAGATCGGCCCCTGCGTCTGCGGCCAGGCAGGTCCTGGCCGAGGGGCAGAAGGCCCCAGCCTTCCGCCTGCCCCGCGACGGCGGCGGCGCGGTCACGCTGTCGGATTATGCCGGCCGGAAGCTCGTCCTGTTCTTCTACCCCCGCGCCGATACGCCCGGCTGCACCAGGGAGGCCATCGACTTCACGCGCCTGGCCGACGCCTTCACCGCGGCCGGGACGGCCGTGATCGGTATTTCGGCGGATTCGCTAAAGGCCCAGGAGAAATTCCGCGACAAGCACAGCCTCGGCATTCCACTGATCTCGGACGAAAAGCACGAGATGCTGGAGGCGTATGGCGCCTGGGGCGAAAAATCCATGTATGGCAAGAGCTTCCTCGGGATTCTTCGCACCACGGTGCTGGTCGGAAGCGACGGCAAAGTGGCCAGGATCTGGCGTAACGTCCGGGTCGACGGCCATGCCGACCAGGTGCTGGAAGCGGCAACAAGTCTTTAACCAGACCTTTAAATACGACTGTTCCCATTTCCGGAAAATTAACCATGACCGACCCAGATTGCTGCGGCAATTAGGCCGTACGGACTCATCCGACCGGCGCGGGAGTGCCGATGTCGAAAAGTTCTGCCCAATACTCGCAGTACCCCCAACATCATCCTCACGACCACGGACGGGCCCTCCATCGCCGTCCGGCCGCCGCAGCAGCGGCAATTGCGATTCCCGTGCCCGCGACCGACGACGCCTACACCATCGTCCATGCCGGCAAGCAGGTGCGCTTCGGGCCCGTGGTGTTCTGGATCGTGGTCGGCACGGTCGTGCTGCTCGGACTCTGGTCGGCCGCGACCGCCACCTACTTTGCCTTTCGCGACGATGTCCTGACCCGGCTGATCGCCCGCCAGGCCGAGATGCAATACGCCTATGAGGACCGCATCGCCGAGCTGCGCGCCAAGGTCGATCGCACCACCAGCCGGCAGCTGCTCGACCAGGAACAGTTCGACCAGAAGCTCGACCAGATCATGAAGCGCCAGACGGCGCTGGAGTCCCGGGCCACGGCGCTCGGGGCCATGCCTGACGTGACAGGCTCGATTCCCCGTTCGCCCCCGCAGCGTGGCGACGCCGGCCAGAGCACGACGCAGGGTACGCCAAAGCCGTCGCCGATCAGCGACACCGTGATCTTCGTGGCGCCGCCGGATCGCGAAGCGCGGCTCGAGTCGCGCGCGCCGGCGGTCATGGCCCCACAGGCCAATCAGTTCGCCAAGAACCAGGGTTTTGACAATGTCCTGGTCCGCCTCACCACCTCGCTCGATCAGGTCGAGCGTCGCCAGATGGCGGCGCTCAGCGCCGTCGAGGACGGCATGGATTCGCGCATGCGCCGGATGCGCGGCGTGGTCAGCGATCTCGGCCTGAACCTCGCCAGTCTCGAAGCCGCCGTGCCGCGGACCGCGATGGGCGGGCCGTTCGTGCCCGTCAAGCTCACGGCCAATGCCGGACCGTTCGAGAAGCAGCTCAATCGCATCAACGTCACCCGCGCCGAGATGGATCGTCTCAATCGCACGCTGGCGCTGGTGCCCTATCGCAAGCCCGTCATCGGCGAGGTCGAGTTCACCTCCGGTTTCGGCGTGCGCAGCGATCCATTCCTGGGTCGGCCTGCGATGCATACCGGCCTCGACTTCCGTGCCGCCACGGGCGATCCGGTCCGCGTCACCGCCAACGGCAAGGTGGTCTCGGCCGGCTGGTCCGGGGGCTATGGCCGCATGATCGAGGTCGACCACGGCAACGGACTTGCGACCCGCTACGGCCATCTCTCCGAGATCAACGTCAAGGTCGGCGAGATCGTGAAGATCGGCCAGGTCGTCGGTCTCGTCGGCTCGACCGGCCGTTCCACCGGTCCGCATCTGCACTACGAAACCCGCATCGACGGCGAAGCGGTCGATCCGCAGAAGTTCCTGCGCGCGGGCGTGCGTCTCAGCGCGGGCTAGAACGCGCCCCTGCCCTCATTGAACATTCGTGAGCGCTTCAGGCGCGAGGCTGACACGCCTTCAGGAAGAATTTGAGTCCTGCTTCGATCTCCTGCTCGATCGCCTCCTCCGTGAGATCGCTGAGGCCCAGTACAATCAGCAGCGGTAGTTCGCCGCGGACCAGGCTCAGGAATTGTTTGGCGGCTTCCATCGGATCGTCAAACTCCAAGACCTTCGCAGCCCTGGCTTCTTCGAGGAATTGAGCGAGCCGCCGAATCGTCGCCTCGGGTCCGCTTTCATAGAAGAGCCGGGCGAGCACGGGAAACCGACCGCTCTCGTTGGCGATGATGCGGACGAAGGCAACGTCCTTTCGATGGATGAAGGTGTGGAGGTATTGCCTGGCGAAATCCCGCAGCGCCTCAGACAGTCCGGCGGACAGTTTGGGCACCTGCAAATCGCGTTGCAGGCTCTCGCACTCCGCCACGATCAGCGAGGCGAACAAAGCCTCCTTGCTCGGGAAATACGCGTAGAGCGTGGCCTTCGACACGCCGGCGGCTTTCGCGATGGCGTCCATACTGGTTGCGGAAAAGCCCTGCTCGAGAAAAAGCTGCCACGCCGCTCGGATGACGATGTCCATCTTGCGGCCCGCTGGTGCGCTCTCCTTCTCGTGAACAGGATGGGCGATCGTTTCGATCAAGGGTGACTCTCCGTCGGCTCGCGAATCGGTGTCGTAGGCGTCAACGCGCACAATGGCTGCGTCTCAACAGCTTGAAAGAACTAAAGAGACGCCCTGAGCACGACACAGGTAGCAAAACTTCTTTACGGTACACAACGAAACTAAACAGTTCAGTACCGTTGACAACAACTGCTTGCTCGGTCAAGTACTGAACGGTTCAGTTTCGATATGAGCCTTGGATGCCGTTCAGAACATTCCTCCGTAGAGGCGCCATAATACCGTTAGCCCAAGCCGCGATCGCCCTCGCCGGCTGTGCCGTCGGCCCGAATTTCGAGGCGCCGGACGCCCCGCCGGTCAGCGGCTACACTGCGGGCGGATTCTCCGCGACCAAGGGCGCAGACGGGCCTGGCGGAAAGGCACAGCGGATCGTGAACGGCGCGGACGTGCCGGCGGTCTGGTGGCAGGTGTTTCGCTCACGGCAGATCGAAGCCTTCGTCCGGGAAGCAATCGACAACCATCCGGACCTTGCCGCGGCGCAAGCGGCGCTGCGCCAGGCTCGCGAAGTTGCGGCGGCAGACACCAGCGCCCTGATGCCGTCGATCACCGGGGAAGGCAGTGCGACGCGCAGCCAGGTGCCGCTGGCACAGTCCGGGCAGACCGGACCGTCATCGCTGTACACCCTCTACAAGACCTCGGTCCCGGTTTCGTTCACGCCGGACATCTTCGGTGGCAAAGCGCGCGGGATCGAGGCGGATCTCGCCAATGCGGACTATGAGCGCTTCCAGCTCGAGGCGACCTATCTCTCATTGACGGCAAACGTCGTGACGACCGCGATCAGCGATGCGTCCTACGCGGCGCAGATTCGCGTGACCCAGGAACAGATCGACGGTCAGCGTCAGCTGGTCGCGTTGCTCGAACAGCAGTTTGCCCTCGGCGCCGTCGCCAACAGCGATGTCCTGACTCAGAAGGCCCAGCTGGCGCAGACGCTTGCGACGCTGCCGCCGCTGCAAAAGTCGCGTGCGCAAAATCGCAACCAGCTGATGGCGTATCTCGGCAGACTGCCGAGCCAGGACAGAGGCGAGGCCGTGCCGCTGGCAAACCTGCGCCTGCCGCGCGATCTGCCGGTCAGCGTACCGTCGCTGCTGGTGCGGCAGCGTCCGGACATCCGAGCTGCCGAAAGCCAGATGCATCAGGCCAGCGCGAATGTCGGTGTTGCCACGGCCAACATGCTGCCGAACGTGACGCTGTCAGCTTCGGGCGGCAGCTCTGCGCTGGCGCTGTCGGGACTCTACGGCCCGCAATCGGCGGCCTGGAGCGTGGCGGCAAGTGTCACCGGCCCGATCTTCGATGCCGGCTCGCTGTTCCACACCAAGGAGTCCAAGGTCGCTGCACTGGAGCAGAAAGGCGCGCAATATCGCTCGACCGTGATCACCGCGTTCCAGAATGTCGCCGACGCGCTCCGCGCCATCCAGTCGGATGCTGATCTGCTGAAGGCCCAGATCGAGGCGGAGAAGACCGCCGCGGAGAGCCTGAAGATGTCGCAGGCCCAGTTCAAGGCCGGCTCCACCACGTTCATCTCCGTCATCAACGCCGAACAGACGCTGCTGACCGCGCGCATCAACCGCGTGAAGGCGCAGGCCTCGCGCTATGCCGACACCGTCTCGCTGTACCAGGCACTCGGCGGCGGCTGGTGGAATCGCGTCGATGAGTCCCCCGCCTCCGAAGTAAAGCCCGCGGGCGTTGCCGCGATATTCACCCCCGCGGGGGCCCTGCCGGCTCAGCCGACCCCGCCCGCCAACTGATGCGAAAGCCCGAAGCCATGTTGAAGCGCATGATTATCATGTTGTGTGTCGTCGGTGCGGTGTTCGCCGCCCTCGCCTGGTTCGTCAGCTTCCGCGCCGGCATGATCAAACAGGCCATGGCCGCGCTCGCCGATCCCCCGCAGACGGTGTCGACGACCGCCGCGCAGCTCAGCGACTGGCAATCCGCATTGACCGCCATCGGCACGTTTCGCGCGGTGAACGGCGCCGATCTGTCGCTGCAACAGTCAGGCATCGTGGACGGCATTCATTTCGAATCCGGCAAGGATGTCGGCGCCGGTGACGTGTTGCTCGACCTGCGCAAGCAGGACGACGTCGCCAAGCTGCAGTCGTTGCAGGCCACCGCCGACGGCTACGCCATCACGTTGCGGCGCGACCAGGGTCAGCTGAAGATCAATGCGGTCAGCCAGGCGACGGTCGACAGCGATGTCGTGAACGAGCGCAACGCGCTGGCGCTGGTCGCCCAGCAGCAGGCGCTCATGGACCAAAAGACGCTGAAGGCACCTTTTGCCGGGCGTCTCGGCGTGCGTCAGGTCGATGTTGGCCAGTATCTGACCGCGGGCACCACCATCGTCACGCTACAGGCGCTCGACCGGCTCTTTGTCGACTTCACGCTGCCGCAACAGGCACTCGACCAGGTCAAAGTCGGACAGGAGGTCACCGCTCGCATCGACGCCTTTCCGGACCGCAGCTTCAAGGGCGTGGTGCAGGCGTTCAATTCCAAGGTCGATCAGGCCAGCCGCAACGTTCAGGTCCGCGCGATTTTCGACAATACGGATCGCAAGCTCCTGCCCGGCATGTTCGCGCGGATCGATGTCCGTGTCGGACACCCCACGAGCTATCTCACGCTGCCGCAGACCGCCATCGTCTACAACACCTATGGAGAGTCGGTATTCCTCGCCGTCAAGAGCGACGCACCGGACAAGCAGGGTTTGATAGCCCGCCAGACCTTCATCAAGACCGGCGCCACCCGTGGCGATCAGGTGGCGGTGATCTCGGGTCTCGATCAGGGCGCAACCGTCGTCACCGCGGGCCAGGTCAAGCTGCGCAACGGCACCCTGCTGAAAGTCGACAACTCCATTCCCCTGGCGAACGATCCCAATCCGGCACCTGCCGATCAGTGAGGAACGAGAACGTGTCCTTTACCGACATCTTCATTCGCCGGCCGGTGCTTGCGATCGTCGTCAGCCTGATGATCCTGGTGCTGGGTCTGAAGTCGATGACCTCGCTGCCGATCCTGCAGTATCCGCGAACCCAGAACGCGATCGTCACCGTGACGACGACGTACTACGGCGCCGATCCGGCGGTCGTTGCCGGGTTCATCACCACGCCGCTGGAAAACGCCATCGCCCAGGCCAATGGCATCGACTACATGACGTCGACCAGCCAGCCCAGCACCTCCACCATCACCGTCAACCTGCGGCTGAACTTCGACTCCGGCAAGGCGCTGACCGAGATCAACACCAAGGTGAACTCGGTGCTCAATCAGCTGCCGAGCGGCGTCCAGCAGCCGGTGCTGACGGTCAAGGTCGGCCAGACCATCGACGCCATGTATCTCGGCTTCAGCAGCGACGTGCTGGCGCCGAACCAGATCACCGACTACCTGATCCGCGTGGTGCAGCCCAAGCTGCAGGTCGTATCCGGCGTGCAGACCGCGGAGCTGCTCGGCAACAAGACCTTCGCGCTGCGCGCTTGGCTCGATCCGATCAAGCTTGCCGCCTACGGGCTGACCGCATCCGACGTATCGACCGCGCTGTCCAGCAACGACTACATCGCCGGGCTCGGCACCACCAAGGGCCAGATGGTGCAGGTCAATTTGACGGCCGCGACCAACCTGAAGTCGTTGCAGGAGTTTCGCGACCTCGTCGTTAAGCAGGCCGGCGCTTCCAACGTCAAGCTGTCCGACGTGGCGAACGTTACGCTGGGCTCCGAGGATTACGACTCGTCGGTCGGCTTCAACGGCAAGCGCGCGGTCTATATCGGCATCCAGGTGGCGCCAAACGCCAACCTTCTCGACGTCATCAAAGGCGTCCGCGCCGTCTATCCCGACATCAAGGCGCAGCAGCCGGAGGGGCTGAACTCCGAGATCATCTACGACTCCACCGATTTCGTGAACAGCTCGATCGACGAGGTGATCCATACCCTGCTCGAAGCGCTTCTGATCGTCACCGTGGTCGTCTTCCTGTTTCTCGGATCGTGGCGTTCGGTGCTGATTCCGGTGATCGCCATACCGCTGTCGCTGGTCGGCACCTTCACGATGCTGCTGGCGCTAGGCTTCTCGATCAACCTCCTGACGCTGCTGGCGCTGGTGCTCGCGATCGGCCTCGTGGTCGACGACGCCATCATCGTCGTCGAGAACGTCAACCGGCATCTGGCCGAGGGTACGAAGCCGTTGCAGGCGGCGATCATGGCCGCGCGCGAGCTTGCGGGTCCGATCGTGGCCATGACCATCGTGCTGATCGCGGTCTACGTGCCGATCGGCTTCCAGGGCGGCTTGACCGGTGCGCTGTTCACCGAGTTCGCCTTCACCCTTGCCGGTGCCGTTGCCGTGTCGGCCGTCATTGCGTTGACGCTGACGCCGATGTGCTGCGCCTTCATCCTGAAGCCGGCGAACACCGGCAAGCCGACGCTCAACGACCGCATCGTCGGCTTCATCGATGCACGCATGGAGACGTTGCAGCATCGATATCGGCGCCTGCTTGCCGGCAGCCTGACAACAATTCCGGTCACGGTCGTATTCGCTGCCCTGGTCTTGAGCAGCATCTACTGGCTTTATTCGAACTCAAAGAACGAGTTGGCGCCGGAGGAGGATCAGGGTGCGATCCTGATGCAGTCGACGCTCGCGCCGAATGCGACGTTACAGCAGAAGTTGCTGTATTCCGCCGAGGTCTACCGGCGCATCTCCGCCTATGCTGAAACCGCCGGCGTGTTCCAGCTCGATCTCACGGGCAGCTCGATCGCGGGCTGGGTGCTCAAGCCCTGGGACAAGCGCGACAAGACTGCGGCCGAACTACAGCCGGTGCTTCAGCAGGAGATGGCGGGCGTTGCCGGCGCCAAGATCGTGGCGTTCCAGCTGCCGCCGCTGCCCGGAGCGAGCGGCCTTCCGATCCAGTTCGTGATCCAGACCACGGACCCGTTCGGCCGGCTCGATGGCGTCGCGAAAGCGTTCACCGCCGAGGCCCTGAAGAGCGGCAAGTTCATCTTCCTCGACAACGACCTGAAGGTGGACCAGCCGCAAACCACGGTGCTGATCGATCGCGAAAAGACCGCTCAGCTCGGGTTGAAGCTCAGTGACGTCGGCGGCGCGCTCGGCAACATGCTGGGCGGCGGGTATGTCAACTATTTCGGCCTGGACGGCCGCTCCTACAAGGTCATTCCCCAGGTCGAGCAGCGCCAGCGACTGAACGCCGATCAGGTGCTGAACTACTACATCAAAACCTCGGACGGCACGTCTGTTCCGCTGTCGACGGTGGCGTCGCTCAAGACGACCACCGTTCCGCAATCGTTGAACCATTTCCAGCAGGTCAATGCCGCCACCATTTCCGGCGTGGCCATGCCCGGTGTGATCACCGGCGAAGCGCTCGCGACGCTGAAGGAGATCGCGGACCGGACCCTGCCCAAGGGCTACACCATCGACTATGGCGGTCAGTCACGCCAGTTCATCCAGGAATCATCCGGATTCGCCGCCACCTTCGGGTTTGCCCTGATCATCATCTTCCTGGCGCTGTCGGCGCAGTTCGAGAGTTTCCGCGATCCCCTGATCATTCTGGTCTCGGTACCGATGTCGATCGCGGGCGCGCTGATCTTCATCATGCTGGGCATCAAGGGCGCGAGCCTCAATATCTACACCGAGGTCGGCCTCGTGACGCTGATGGGGCTGATCAGCAAGCACGGCATTCTCATCGTCGAGTTCGCCAACGAGCTGCAGCACGCCGGCCGCTCCAAGCGCGACGCGGTCATCGAAGCAACC
This sequence comes from Bradyrhizobium sp. USDA 3311, assembly GCF_054062495.1. Lineage (NCBI taxonomy): Bacteria > Pseudomonadati > Pseudomonadota > Alphaproteobacteria > Hyphomicrobiales > Nitrobacteraceae > Bradyrhizobium > Bradyrhizobium sp. USDA 3311. The sequence goes on from NZ_JBSSFI010000001.1 coordinate 6,355,359, forward strand.
GCGATCCGGCTGCGCCCGATCCTGATGACGACAGCGGCCATGGTGATCGGCGTGATGCCATTGATCACCGCTACCGGTGCGGGCGCAGCCTCACGCTTCAACATGGGGCTGGTCATCGCCTCGGGACTTTCGATTGGAACGTTGTTCACCCTGTTCGTGGTGCCGGCGTTCTACATTCTGCTTGCGGCCGACCATTCCGCGGCGACGGGCGACGACGCGGTGAAACTCGATGCGGCCGGACTCGGAACGAACGGCGAGCCGCGCGCCGCCCTATGATGAAGCAAGGCTCGCCGCACCATGCGCTCCACCTGGGTTCCTTTAGCGCCGGCCACCGCCCATCCCGCCTCCGGGACCACCGAAGCCGCCACCACCCATTCCACCGCCAGGTCCCATGGACCCGCCGGGGCCCATGGGACCAGTGGGCGAGCCAAGACCGCCGGGGCCCGACGGACCGCTCGGTCCCGTCGGTGCAGAGCCGGGCGCCGGACCGGGGCTCGATCCCGGCGCAGGCGCACCGGGGGCGCCGGGCTGGCCGCCGCCCGGAGTCACGGTGCCGCGATCCGGATGCATGATAGAGCCGCCGGGCGACCGGTTGGGATTGCCGGCACCACCCGGCCCCTGCGTCGGCGATCCCGGGAATTGGCCGACAGCCTGTGCGGAGTCGACCTGAAGGCCGCGCGCGCGATCGAACGAGCCGTTGACCACCATGCGGGCTTCGCCGGCCGCGGGCCCGAAACGCGAGCCGTCACGGGCGACGAGCCCGGAGCCGAGCTGGAGGTTTGCGCCCATCCGCTGCACATAGGCCTCGATCGACAGGCGGCTTGCGCCGACGAGATCCGAAAAATCATCGATACGGGTGCGCGCGGCCTGCATCGCGCCCTGGTTTGCGCTGCCTTCGATCTGGACGCGGTGGCCGACGAGCAAGGGATCGACACCGTTCAGCCTCAGCCCGCCGATATGCAGACCGTCAGGGCCGCGCTCGACCAGGCCCGTGACGCGCGCAGCCGCATCGCGTCGCGGCTCGACCAGGCTTGCGACGATCACGCCGTCGGTACGGCGCAAGCCGTAGACCGCGACCTGCGCGCCCGCATGGAGCTTGCTCTCCTTGCCGCTGGTGACGATCTTCTGACCGAGCACCGTCAGCTCGTTGCCCTTCACCTGTTCGATCGGACCCGAGACCTCGCTCGCGATCGCGATGCTGCGCGTGACCAGCGTGCCGTCAGCCCGACGGGTCGCGACCACGCGCGCAAGCTGGCCGATGCGCAGCGAATTGGCGCTGGCCGCCTCGCCGTCGATTCGGACCGGAACGTCGCTCGCATAGGTGATGCGCTCGCCATTGACGTAGATACTGCCGAAGCGCTGGATCACGCCGACGATGCCGGTGCCGCCGATGCCGTGATCATCGCCTCGCGTGATCCCGGTGCCGCCGATGCCCTGATCGGTGCCGCGCCTGACCTGCGCGTGGGCAATGGCCGTGCCGGCGAGCCAGAATCCCGTCAGCAGCAGACGGCGGGAGATGAGCGGCGCCCGGCTCATGAAGAACCGCCTTCTTTGCCGCTATCCTTGGCGCTTTCCTTAGCGTTTTCCTTGGCCTCGCCCTCTTCGTCGGCGTCCTCGCAATAGATGTAGATGCCGAAATTCCAGCGGGCGTCGCCGCCCTTGTCCTTGGCGAGCGCGCGGTTGGCTTCGCGGTTGGCGGTCTTCAGCGCGTCCATGGCGAGTTCGCGCGAGCGCGCCTCGAGGCGCCGCGCCAGCTTCGGCGAGATGTTGTTGTAGTGCACTGCGCGTTCGAGGAAGCGCGGCGCGGCGCCTGAGACGTTCTGCGCGGCGGCCGCGATGTGGTCGTGCAGGTTGCGGCCGAGATAGTGCCATTTGCTGTCGTCCTCGCCGCTCGGAACGAAGGCGGCCTCGACCAGCTCGATCTCGTCAGCCTCGTTGATGGTGACGAGCTTGCGGTCGACCCATTCGTCGAGCACCGCACGCGGGCGCACGTCCTTGGTGACGGAGGCGACGAGCTGCTCGAACGACGGCGCATCGCCCTCGGCCGTACGCGGCAGCGCGAGCGGCTCGCCTTTCGCGTCGGTGAACTCCGGCGCGGCGAGCCAGCGCGCGATCACGGCGCTGGTCAGCGACACCGCCGCCGGGGCTTCGTGCACCGGCGCGCCTGCGCCACGCAGCCGCGCCACCTCCTTGCGATGGATGCCGGTGAGCAGGCTGACCCGGCTGTCGGTCTGCTCCTTTCCCTCGAGCGCGAAATCGTGCTCGGCGACGTTGACGAAAAGCTCGCGAAGCAATTGCGCCAACGCCGGAAAGGTCATGCCGCTGCGGATGCACAGTCGCACGAGCGGGCGCAGCAGCCGCGCCAGCGGGGCGTGCAGCTTCCCCGCAGCATTCGGCTGTGGCGCGCTCGACCTGTCAGCCGCCTTGGACCCGGACTTGGCATTCATGTCTGAATTGTACCGATGCATCACGTGGGACACAATCCCACTTTTCTCCACTCTCCGATTGACGTGGTAAATTTTCCCACATATACGAGACGCCACTGAGGGCGCGACGTAAAGGGACTCACACCCATGGCTGACCGCTTGGTCCGCAATTTCATTTCGCTGCGTGCTATGCCGGCCCCCGATCGGGGGCGCGGCGTCATCGAACCGATGCTGCCGGCGCTTCTGCGCGGCGTCATCTTCATCTCGGTGCTGGCCGCACCGTTCGTTGCCGCGCTACTCGCAGGCTGACCGCTGCCATGCATCACATCAGCGAGTCCCCGCGCCGTCCGTCGGTGCTGCACATCTTCAAGATCTACTATCCCGACCTGTTCGGCGGCACGCTCACGGTGATCCGCGACATCTGCGCCAGCCTGAAGGACGCTTTCGCCTCCGCCGTGCTGGTCTGTTCGCAATCGGCCGAGCGGCGCGAGATCGTCGTCAACGACATTCCGGTCGAGCGCGTCCGCTCGTTCGGCAACGTGCTGTCGCTGCCCGCGGCTCCCACCTATCCCTGGCGGCTATGGCGCAAGATCGCCGAGCACGACCTGCTCGCGCTTCACGCCCCCTTCCCGCTCGCCGACCTCGTCTTCGCCTTCGGATTCGGCGCCAAGCGGCCCCTGGTGGTGCATTGGCACGCCGACATCGTCACCCATGCCGGCCTGCGCTGGTTCATCGACCCCCTGATGCGGCGAACACTGCGTCGCGCCAAGGCGATCATCGTCTCGGACCGCGTGCTGGTCGACAACACGCCGCTGCTGCGCGAATTCGAGGACAAATGCCATGTCGTGCCGTTCGGCATCGACATCACGGGTTACGACTGGCCGAAGATCGAGCCGCACCATGTCAATGATCGCGGCCGGCTTGTGCTCGCCTGCGGCCGGCTGGTGCCCTACAAGGGCTTCGACGTGCTGATCCGCGCCGCGGCGGCACACAATTTCGAAACCTGGATCATCGGTGAAGGTGTCGAACGGCCGCGGCTCGAGCAACTGATCCAGGAGCTCGGCCTCGGTGACCGCGTCCGCCTGCTCGGCTCGGTGGACGATTGCGAACGCATCAAGCTGATGTGCCTGGCCGACGTCTTCGTGATGCCGTCGGTGACCAATGCCGAGACCTTCGGCCTTGTCCAGCTCGAGGCCATGGCCGCCGGCCGGCCGGTCGTGAACACGGCGCTCGACACGGCGGTGCCGCACGTCGCCCGCCACGGCATGGAGGCGATCACCGTTCCGCCCGGCGATGCCGAGAAACTGGGTGAGGCGATCGACACCCTGATCCGCGACCCCGAGCGCCGCCGCAGCATGGGACTTGCGGCGCGCACGCGCGCCCTCACCCGCTATTCGGCCACGGCCTTCAAGCAGGGCATGGAGACCGTCTACCGCGACGCTGTCGCCGCCCCGAGCGAGGAGCGATCGGCAATCTCCGAGCCGCCGCAAGCGACCGGCTGGCTGGACACGGTCCGGATCGCGGCGGCGCTGGCCTGGTCCGACATGCGGCACCGCTACGTCCGCTCGCTGCTCGGCCCGTTCTGGATGTCACTGCAGATGGCGATCGTGGTCGCCGTGCTCGGCTCGGTGATCGGCCAGATGTCGAATGGCAACATGATGACACGCCTGCCGATGCTGGCGCTGTCGATGACGGCCTGGACCTTCCTTAACGGCGTGGTACTCGATGCGACTACGGCGCTCCAGAACTCCGCGAGCCTGATCCGCGACCGCGCGCTGCCGCCCGTCATCTTCCTCCTGCAATGCACCTTCCGCCAGGCGCTGTTCGCACTCCACAACGCCTGTGTTCCGCTGGTGCTGTGGCTCCTCCTCTCGCCCCACGACCTCTCTCACGCGCTGGCGGCACTGCCCGGTCTGATGCTGTTCGTGGCCTGGACCTTCGCCCTGAGCCTCGTTCTCGGCGCCATGGCGACGCGCTATCGCGACCTCAAGCCGATCATCGAATCCACCCTGATGCTCGCCTTTCTCGCTTCGCCCGTGATCTGGTCGTCGGACATGATCAACCACCGCTCGACGGTGATGCGGCTCAATCCGCTGACGCATCTGTTCGCGGTGTGGCGCGAGCCGCTGGCGGGCGGCGCTGTCGATCCGGTCAGCATCGTCTACGTCCTCGTCGCGCTGGCGCTCCTGGTCTTTGCGAGCGTGCTGACGCTGGTCCACCTGCGCAAAGCCGCATTCTGGATCTGACGCATGGTCTCGATCAACCTTCGCAACGTCTGTCTCGACTATCCGCTCTACGGCGCCTACGACTTCTCACTGAAGCGGCGGCTGCTCGGGCACATCATCCGCAAGCCGGGCGAGATGCGGATCATCCGCGCCGTCGACAATGTCACGATCGAGGCCGAAGCAGGCAGCCGCATCGGGCTTGCCGGTCCCAACGGCTCCGGCAAGTCGACGCTCCTGCGACTGATCGCCGGCGTCTATCCGCCGAGCAGCGGCAGCATCTCGCTCCAGGGCAACATCGTGCCCCTGCTCGGCCTCAACGCCGGGGTCAACCTGGATTTCGTGGCCGAGGACAACATCGCGCTGCTGCTGCGGATCAGCGGCCGCAAGCCGACCCGCGCCGTGATCGACGATATCTGGGCTTTCACCGAGCTCGAGGCGCGCATGCAGCGGCTGCCGCTGCGGATGTTCTCCTCGGGAATGCTGATGCGGGTGTTGTTTGCGACCGCGACGGCCTTTCCGGCCGACATCCTGCTGCTCGACGAATGGCTCAGCGTGGTCGACGAGCACTTTGCGGAGAAAGCACAGGAGCGGCTGCTGCACATGGTGTCGCGGGCGGCGATCGTGATCATCGCCTCGCACGACCAGCCGCTGCTGCGCCGCACCTGCACCAGCATCATCAACCTCGATCACGGCCGCATCGCCTCGACCGTCACGGTCGAGCCGCCGGCAACGCACTCTTTCGAGCTCCGCGAGAAACGCGCATGAAACAGAACATCCTGGTCGTCTCCGAGTCGCTCGGACAACCAAACCACAAGCGCGGCATCTTCCATTTCACCCGGGAGTTGGTGCGTTCGCTCGCCTCGGAGGGCCACGAACTCACGCTGTTGGTCGAGACCTCGAAGCGCTACCGCAAACTGTGCCGGCGCGAGCGACGCACAAAGCTGTTCGCGGCGCAGGCGCGCAACATCGAGCTGCTGGCGCTTTATCGCTTCCTTGACGAGATCAACGTGAGCGGGCCGGTGACGCTCAGCGGCACGCGCCGCAAATTCGACTGGCTCCGCCAAAGGGTCGGCATATTGCTGTCGCGGGACAACATGCTCTGCCTCCTGCGCGCGATCGGCCTGCGCAGCCTGAACGCGCGACTGATCGAGAACCGGCCCGCCGCGCTCGAATACATTCCGCCGGATCTGAGCCACCTCGAACTGTTCGGCGACTTTCAGCTAGAGCCCGGCTTCTTCAACTATCAGGATTCCTCGGCCTTCTTCCTGCTGCCGCCGCCGCGGATAGATGCGCGCGACTACGACGTGATCGTCGTGGACACCCCGACCCGCGTGACGATCAAGCGCAGGCCGGACGCCAAGGTGATCTGCGTCGTCCACGACCTGTTGCCGCTCACCGATCTCAAGCTCAGCGACATCGCCACGCGGCAGTTCCTGGCGCGAATCCGCACCAGCCTGCGCCAGGCCGACGAGCTCGCCTTCGTTTCGAACTACAGCATGATGCGGTTCAGGGAACTGTTGCCGCAATTTGCGCACCTACCGGCGCGGGTCGTGTATCCCCGCACCCGGTTCGACGCCCCGGATGTCCTGCACCTCCCAGCCCCGTCGGGGCGTCCGGGGCGGCCGAGCTTCGTCGTCATCGTCTCGAACGAGCCGCGCAAGAACGTCGCCGCCGTCATCCGTGCCTTCCGTGGTGTGCCCCAGGCCGATCTCGTCGTGATCGGCTATGCCGGCGAGATCAGCCGGATGCGCAACCTCCCGCCGAACGTCCGCTTCGCCGGCTATGTCGACGAGCACGAGAAGGCCGCCCTGATCGCGGAGGCGCATGGCCTGATCATGCCGAGCCTTGCCGAAGGCTTTGGCGTGCCGATCATCGAGGCGCTGGCCGCGAACACGCCGGTGCTGTGCTCGGATATCGCAGTGTTCCGCGAAGTCGCGGGCGAGCTCGCCGATTATTTCGACCCGTTCTCGACCGACTCGATCGCCGCCTCCGTCACCCGCGTGCTGACGCGGCCGGAGGAGTGGCGCAGCAAGATCCGCGCGAGGCGCCACGAGCTTGCCGAACGCTTTGGCTATGAGACCCAGGCCCGCGATTTCCTCGGGCGCGAGATGCGCACGGAAAGCCTCGTCGCCGCACCGCTCGCATCGTACGGATGACGGCCGAATCCGCTGCGTGGTCCGGACCTGCCGATCGGCAAGGCGGCCAGAAAGGATGGCAGAGCTGGCGAAACTCGGCCGCGCTGCTCCGGGCGGCAGATGTGCTCGTCATCCTGATCGCGGCATCGCTGCCGTGGTCCACAACTGCACCTTCGATCTTCGTCGGGCTGTGGCTGCTGGCGGTCACCCCGACCGTCAACTGGCACGACTATGCGCGCGAGCTCACCCGGCCGGCGTTTGCCCTGCCGTTCGCACTCCTGCTGCTCGCACTCCTCGGCGTGCTGTGGTCGGACGGCGCCTGGCCCGACCGGCTGCATGCGATCAAGCCGGTCGCAAAGCTCGTGCTGATTCCGCCGCTGCTCTACCATTTCAGCCGGTCCGAGCGCGGCTTCCAGGTTTGCCTTGCTTTTCTCGCCTCCTGCGCGCTGCTGGCGGTATTCTCCTGGGTCGCGCTGCTCAATCCGGCCTGGAAGATCGCCGCGACGGCGTCGGCAGGCGTTCCCGTCAAGAACTACATCGACCAGAGCCAGGAATTCACGCTCTGCGCCTTGGCACTTGCACTGCCCGCGCTCACGTTCTGGCGCAGCGGGCGCGCGATCGCGGCGACCGCCTGCCTCGCATTGATCCTGCTGTTCGCGACCAACATGGTGTTCGTGGCCTCGGCCCGCACGGCGCTGCTCTACATCCCGGTGCTGCTGGCCCTGTTCGCCTGGAAGCATCTGAGCCGGCGGGCAGCGCTGGTCCTGCTCGCGGGCGCGGTCGCCGCGAGCGCGCTCGCCTGGACGACCTCGTCCTATCTGCGCCAGCGCATTACCGACATCGCCGTCGAATATCGCCACGGCCATGAGGACATCAGCCGCGCCTCGACCGCCCAGCGGCTGACCTATTGGCGCAAGTCACTTCATGCCTTTACCGAAGCCCCTCTGATCGGCCATGGCACCGGCGCGATCAAGCGTCAGTTCGAACGCGCCGCCACGGGCGAGAGCAGCCTCGACGCGGAGATCGTCAGCAATCCGCACAACCAGACCCTCAACGTCGCGGTGCAATGGGGCCTCTTGGGCGTCGTCCTGCTCTACGCGATGTGGATCGCGCAGCTTCGCCTGTTCCTGGGCGAAGGGCTTGCCGCCTGGATCGGCCTTGCGGTCGTCGCGCAGAACATCGCGAGCTCGCTATTGAACTCGCATCTGTTCGATTTCCACGAGGGATGGATGTATGTGCTGGGCGTCGGCGTGGCCGGGGGCATGGTCCTAAAGGTTCAGGCCCGCAGCCGGCCGTGACTATGGGCTGCGCTCGTGGCCGACTTCGCCGGTGATGACGTCGCCGAACAGCTCCCAGGCCTGCCCGTTGAAGCGCATCAACTGCATCTGCTCGATCGGGAAGTAATCATCGGGCGAGGTGTTGACCATGATGCCCGGCAGCATCAGGTCGGTGTGGAAATCCTTCAGGTTCGCGGCCTGTTTCATGACGTTCTCGCGGGTGAGATTGTCGCCGCACTGCTTGAGCACCTGCGCCATCGCCTCCGCCTGCACATAGCCATAGACGTTGTTGGAATTGGCCTTGTCGCCGTCTGGATAATACTTGTCCATGAACGCGCGCCATTTCACCACAGCCGGGTCGTTGTCCCAGGTCGGATCGGTCGGGTCCTTCAGATAGACGGTCGAGATGATGTCCTTGGCGTATTCGAGCCCGGCGGGCTTGAGCACCGAGGCAACCGAGGTTGCGGTGTTGGCGAGAAAGAATTTCGGCTTCCAGCCGAGCTCGCCGACTTTCCGGATCGCCTGCGCCGACCCTTTCGGCGCCGCCCACGAGAAGAAGATATCCGCGCCGGAATCATGCAGCGCGACGATCTGCGAGTCGATCGAGGGATCGCTGACCTCGTAGGACTTGTCGGCGATGATCATGCCGGCCTTGTCGCCGAGCCCGTCGTTCAGGCCCTTGAACTGGTCCTTGCCGGCGTCGTCGTTCTGCCAGAACACCGCGATCTTGCCGTTCGGAAAGTTGTCGCGGATGTATTTGGCGTAGATCCGTCCCTCGCTCTGGTAGTTCGGCTGGAAACCCATCGTCCAGGGAAAGTTCCTGGGATCGCCGAACTTGGTGCCGCCGGACGCGACGAAGAGCTGCGGCACCTTCTTGGCGTTCATATATTTCATGATCGCGGAGTTCGAGGGTGTGCCGAGCGGCTGGAAGATCAACAAAACCTCGTCGCTCTCGACCAGCTTGCGCGCCTGCTCGATCGCCTTCGGCGGCGAATAGGCGTCGTCATAGCTGATGAAGTTGATCTTGCGGCCGTTGATGCCGCCCTGGTCGTTGATCATCCTGAAGAACGCGGCCTCGGTCTTTCCGATCACGCCATAGGACGAGGCCGGCCCGCTATAGGGCATGATGTTGCCGATCTTGATGTCGGTGTCGCTGGCGCCAGGGTCGAATTTCTTCTGCGCCGAGGCCGGTGTCGTGACCAGCACTCCGGCAGCAAGCATGGCGAGGGCAGCAAGGTTTTCGCGACGACCCGGCATCGTTCTCTCCCCTGTGTTTTGTAGTTTTGTTTTGCGGGGAGTGTCGCAAGGTGGCTTGCCGCTGGCAAGCGCCGCGATTTTCCGCGAGGTGAAACGGTAGAGCAGGAACTTACGCGACGCGCTGCAGCATCCTTAGAGCGCGCCCGTCGATCACGAGCAACGCGCTGCCAATGACGATGGCGCCCGCGATCTCGCGCATGGAGATCGGCTCGCCCAGCACCAGCCATCCCAGCAGAATGGCGGTGACGGGAATGAGCAGCGTCACCAGCATGACATTGGTCGCGCCCGAACGGCGCAGGATCTGAAAGAAGACGATGTAGGCGAGCGCCGTCGACAAGCCGGCAAGTCCAAGCACCGCGAGCCAGGTTGTAAGGCCCGGCGCCGGCAGATGCCATGGCTGTTCCATGACGGCGGCGACGACCGCCATCATCACCGTGGACGCCATCAGTTGAAAAGTCGCCGTTCCCAGCGGAGCTGAGTCCTTCAACAGCCGCCGCGCCGCCAGCGCCGCAAAGCCATAGCTGCACGCGCCACCGAGGCAGAGCAGAATGCCGAACCCCTGCCCCGGCCGCGTCTCGATGCCCCATCCGCGCAGGATGACCACGCCGACGACGCCCAGAACCACGCCGGCGACCCGCCGCATCTGCAGGGCTTCCTCGCCCGCCATCGCCATGACGGTCACCGTGAACAGCGGCGTGGTGGCATTCAGGATGGAGGCCAGCCCGCTGGGAATGATGGTCTGGCCGATCACGATCAGCGAGAACGGGATGACGTTGTTGAGCAGCCCGATCACGAAGAACGGCTTCCAGCCCAACGTGCCCTTGGGAAAGCTGATGCCTTGAACATGGAGCAGCGGCAAAAGAACGGCCGCACCCAGCGCGACGCGCAGGAACACCAGGGTGAGCGGCGGCAATTCCCGCAAGCCCGCGCTGTTGAAGAAGAACGAGCCGCCCCAGAGGATCGAGAGCACGGCGAGCAGCGACCAGTCTCGCGCATCGATCCGGTTGTCGTTCGGGGGCATGGCGTCTCACATCGGCAGTTGACCTCCGCCTAGTATGGCGCGACGCGCTTTGCCACCCGATTTCCGAGTTGACGCCGCTCAGGAGGATCGGCGTTTGCGTGCATCCCCCGAGATATCGGCAACCACCGCCCCGATCACCAGGGCGCCACCAATGAGCGCATGCACGGCGGGCACCTCCCGGAAAGCCACCCAGATCCAGAACGGCATCAGCGGTGTTTCCAGCGTCGCGATCAGGGAGGCCTGCCCCGACGGCAGCAGGCGTGAGCCGAGCATGTAGAACGTCAGGCCGAGCGCGACCTGAAGGCAGCCGAACATTGCGAGGATTGCGAGGTCGTTGCCGCCGACGTGGGCGATGTCATGGGCGAACGGGAGGCTGACAAGACTGCCCATGAAATTCGACAATGCTGCCGCCGCCACCATCGATGTCTGGCGATGACGTCGGATCACAACTGTCATGGAGGAGATTGCGAGCACCATGAGGCAACTCAGTGCAAGACCACCGAGATCGGCACCGGCCTGCACGCCGCCGACCGTGATGACGACTCCGGCGAAGGCAATCAGGCTCGCAATCAGCGTGCGCCACGTCGCGGCTTCGCCGAGCCACAGCCATGCCAGCGCGGCGGCGACGAAGGGCTGAGTGGCGATCAGCACCGCGACGTTCATGACGTTGGTCATCTGAAGAGCGGGAATGAACGAGATCATGCCGAGCGCAGACAGTGACGCGACGAGCAGGCCGCCCCTCCCCGGCACGACCAATTGCCACAGGGCGGCGCGGCCCTGCATCGCGACGAGAAACACGCTGATCAGGCTGCCTGCGAACACGCCGCGCCAGAACAGAATGGTCCAGGGATCGAACCGCAGCAGCCGGGTGAAGAACGGCGCGGTGCTCCAGGCAATCGCAGCGGCGATGACGAGGGCAATGCCGAGACCGCGTTCTGAACGAGGCTGCCCCATATTGATGCGGCCGGCTAAGACGGCTTCTTCTGCCGCGACACCAGCTCGATCATCTTGCCTTCGTCGTCATCAGGCATCGCAGCTTTCGCCCGCGCATAGGATTCGACCGCCGCGCGCGCCACCAGCGGCTTGTCGGCGAGCAGGCTCTCGGCGAGCTTCACGGCGTAGGCGGCATCCTTGTGCCGCAGCGCCGAGGTGAAGGTCGCGCCGCTGAAGTCGCGGGCGACCATGCGCTTGGAATGACGCTGGACCTGCGGGCTCGCAGCAACGCCGGCCTGAATCGATTCCAGCACCAGGGTCATGTCGAGCCCGGCCTGCTCGGCGATCGCGAGCCCTTCGGCGAGTCCGGCAATCTGGATCGCGCCCATCAGATTGTTGATGAGCTTGTAGACCGTGCCGGAGCCGACCGCGCCGAAATGGCGGATGGTCGAGCCGATCGGTTCGAGATAGGGCCGCGCGCGTTCGAGGTCGGCGGCATCAGCCCCGACCAGCAAGGTCAGCTTTCCGGCGGCCGCGGCATCCGGCAATCCCGTCACGGGACAATCGATGTAGATCAGCCCGCGCGCGTTGAGCTCGCGGCCCATCTCGCGCGCGTGGTCATAGGAGACGGTGGAGCATTCGATCGCGATGGTGCCGGCCTTGGCCGTCTTGGCCGCGCCCTTCGGCCCCAGCCAGACCGCGCGCGAGGCCTCGTCGTCGGCGACCATGGTCACGACCGCGTCGGCATCGATCGCGGCATCCTCAGGCGAGGTCGCCCATTGCGCGCCGCGCGCGATCAGATCTTCCGCTTTTGTCTTGCTGCGATTCCACAGCATCACCGTGAAGCCGGCATCGAGATAGCGGCCGGCCATGCCATGGCCCATCCGTCCAAGCCCGATGAAGGCGACGCGGGGCATGGCTAGTCCACATCCTCGATGTCGGCGCCGGTGGTTCCGAAGGCGCGCTGCGCCAGCGTCGCGGCCATGAACTCGTCGAGATCGCCGCCGAGCACGCCCGACGTGTCGGAGGTCTGCACGCCCGTGCGCAGATCCTTCACCATCTGATAGGGCTGCAGCACGTAGGAGCGGATCTGGTGGCCCCAGCCGATATCGGTCTTGGCGGCCTGGTCGGCCGCCGCCTTCTCCTCGCGCTTCTTCAGCTCCATTTCGTACAGCCGCGCGCGCAGCATGTCCCAGGCCTGCGCCCGGTTCTTGTGCTGCGAGCGGCCGGCCTGGCAGACCACCGCGACACCGGTCGGGATATGCGTCAGGCGCACCGCGGATTCGGTCTTGTTGACGTGCTGGCCGCCGGCGCCGCCCGACCGCATGGTATCGACGCGGACATCGGATTCCTTGATGTCGATCTTGATGCTGTCGTCGATGACCGGGAACACCTGCACGCTGGAGAAAGACGTGTGCCGCCGCGCGTTGGAATCGAACGGCGAGATGCGCACCAGACGATGCACGCCCGCCTCGGTCTTCAGCCAGCCATACGCGTTGTGGCCCGAGACCTGGATCGTCGCCGACTTGATGCCGGCTTCTTCGCCCTCGGACTCTTCGAGATACTCGACCTTGAAGCCGTGCGTCTCCGCCCAGCGCGTGTACATGCGCAGCAGCATCTGCGCCCAGTCTTGGCTTTCGGTGCCGCCGGCGCCGGCGTGGACCTCGAGATAGGAATCGAAGCGGTCGGCTTCGCCCGACAGCAGCGCCTCGAGCTCGCGCCGCGCGACTTCCTTCTTCAGGGCCTTCAGCGCAGCTTCGGCTTCGGCCACGACGCCGTCATCGCCCTCGGCCTCGCCGAGCTCGATCATGCCGATGTCGTCTTCGAGCTCCTGCTCGACCTTGCCGATGCCCGACAGCGAATCCTCCAGCGAGGTCCGCTCCTGCATCAGCTTCTGGGCCTTCTGGGGATCGTTCCAGAGGTTGGGATCTTCTGCGAGCTTGTTCAGCTCAGCGAGGCGCGCCGTCGATTTCTCGACGTCAAAGATGCCTCCTCAGCAGCCCGACTGACTGCTTGATCTCTTCTACCAACCGTTCGATTTCGGCGCGCATGTCGTTCTCGTATCTCGCGGAATTGGTTCCGCGTGCAATTCAAGATCGGGATGTAGCGGCGGCGGCTGCAAAGCGCAACCGCCGCCGCGACAAACGTCTGCCTTGTCCTAAGCCTTAGTACAGCCCGCCGGTGCCCGGCCGCATGAAGAAGCCGGAATCCGGCTGCTGCTGCTGCGACGCCGGCACGCCGCCGCGTCCGTCGGCGTCGGCAACGCCGATGACCGAATAATTGTCCGGCGGCGCCGTGCCCGGCTTGAAGGCTTCGAGGATGGTGCCGCCGGTCTCACCCGGGCCGGCGCGCATGCCGGTCTTGGCGACGACGCGCACGAGCTTGATGCCGGCCGGCACCTTGAACGGCACCGCCGGCTTGTCGGCGAGCGCGAGCTTAAGGAAATCACGCGCGATGGGAGCAGCCAGATGGCCGCCGGTCGCAGCGTTGCCTTTGCCGAGCGCACGCGGCTTGTCGTAGCCCATATAGATCGCGACGGCGACGTCGGGCGAGAAGCCGACGAACCAGGCGTCCTTGGCCTCGTTGGTCGTACCGGTCTTGCCGGCGATCGGCTTGCCGACCTCCTTGACCACGGTCGCGGTACCGGCCTGGACCACGCCCTCCATCAGTTCGGTGATCTGATAGGCGGTCATGGAGTCGAGTACCTGCTCGCGGCGGTCGATCAGCTGCGGTTCGTTCTGGTTCTTCCAGCCGCCCGGCGCGTCGCAGCCGCGGCATTCGCGCTGGTCGTGCTTGAAGATGGTGCGGCCGTAGCGATCCTGGATACGGTCGATCAGGGTCGGCTTCACGCGGCGACCGCCATTGGCGAGCATCGAGTAGGCCGTGACCATGCGCATCGCCGTCGTCTCGCCGGCGCCGAGCGCGTAGGAGAGATAGTTCGGCAGCTCGTCATAGACGCCGAAGCGGCGGGCATATTCGCCGATCAGCGGCATGCCGATGTCCTGCGCGAGGCGCACCGTCACGGTGTTGAGCGACTGCCGCAGCGCGTTGCGCAGCGTCACCGGCCCCTGGAACTTGCCCGAGGAGAAGTTTTCCGGCCGCCATACGCCGGCGCCCTGGCCCTGGTCGATTTCGATCGGCGCGTCGAGCACCACGGTCGAGGGCGTATAGCCGTTGTCGAGCGCGGCCGAATAGACGATCGGCTTGAACGACGAGCCCGGCTGCCGGTAGGCCTGGGTGGCGCGGTTGAACTGGCTCTGGTCGAACGAGAAGCCGCCAACCATCGCGAGCACGCGGCCGGTCCACGGGTCCATCACCACCATCGCGCCGGACACTTCGGGGATCTGGCGTAGCCGGTACTGTCCCTCGACCGGGTTGCCGTCCTTGTAGAGCGGATCGGCGTAGATCACGTCGCCGGGCTGGAGCACCTGCGACACCGCCGTTGCCGCCCTGCCCTTCGCAGGGCCGGTCGCCGCCCTTGCCCATTTGATGCCGTCGAGCGTGATCAGGCCGGTTTCGCGCTGCTTGCTGACGGCGCCGCCGAGCTCGCGGCTCGGCTGGAATCCGATGCGCGCCGACTGGTCGCTGGTCTCCAGCACCACCGCCATGCGCCACGGCGAGATGTCGGAGAGCGACTTGATCTCGGCGAGCTTCACGCCCCAATCGCCCGAAATATCGAGCTTGCTCATGGCGCCGCGATAGCCCTGCTGCTCGTCATAGTTGACGAGGCCGGCGACCATGGTCTTGCGCGCCATCACCTGGATCTTCGGATCGAGCGTGGTGCGGACAGACAGACCGCCCTCGTAAAGCTTCTTCTCGCCGTAGCGCTCGAAGATGTCGCGGCGGACTTCCTCGGCGAAATATTCGCCGGCGAAGGTGTGGGCGCCGTTGGACCGGTTGGTGACGGCCAGCGGCTCCTTGCGCGCCTTGTCGGCGTCGGCCTGCTTGATCCAGCCGTTCTCCTGGAGGCGGTCGATCACATAGTTGCGGCGCTCGATGGCGCGGTCGCGGTTACGCACCGGATGCAGGGTCGCCGGCATCTTCGGCAGCGCCGCCAGATAGGAGGCCTCCGCCACCGTCAGCTCGTTCACCGACTTGTCGAAATAGACCAGCGAGGCGGCCGCGATGCCGTAGGCACCGAGGCCCAGATAGATCTCGTTCAGATACAGCTCGAGGATCTTGTCCTTCGAGTAGGTCTTCTCGATCCGCATCGCCAGCAAGGCTTCCTTGATCTTGCGGGCGAAGGAGACCTCGTTGGTCAGAAGGAAGTTCTTGGCGACCTGCTGGGTGATGGTGGAAGCGCCCTGCGGACGCCGGTTGGAGCCGTAGTTCTGGATATAGACCAGACCTGCGCGCGCCATGCCGGTGTAGTCGATGCCGCCGTGCTCGTAGAAATTCTTGTCCTCGGCCGCGAGGAACGCGTTGATCACGAGCTTGGGCACGGCCTGGATTGGCAGATACAGCCGTCGCTCCTTGGCGTACTCGCCGAGCAGCGAACCGTCGACCGCGTGCACACGCGTCATCACCGGCGGCTCGTAATCCTGAAGCTGAGAGTAGTCCGGCAAGTCCTTGGAGAAATGCCAGATCAGGCCTGCCACGGCCCCGACACCGACAAGGAACACCACCGTTCCCGCGGCGAACAGGAAGCCCATGAACCGCACCAGCAAGCGCATTATCTGTTTATCCGTTCAAACTCTGGATCAGCCCAGTATCAGCCCCTTGGCGCTCAAAAACAGGCGCCAACCTCACGTCGCGCATTCACCGGCCTACTCAATTACGTCAGTGCCGGACCTAAGACGCTCGCCGAACGGGATTCTCGCCGATTCCGGAACCCCCTGCGGCGTTTTTATAAATCGCCCGCTGTGGCCAAACTAGGGCTTTTGCGGCGGGACGGAAAAACCCTTCGTCAATTCTCTCAATTCGACGATCCCTCGGTCGTCAATTCGACGATCCGGCGGTCGCCAGCCGCTTGGCCAGGAACCCGTCGATGGCTTGCGCCATCGCGCCCACGGCACGGGATCGCCATCCCTCGGAGACCAGATGCTCGAGATCGCCCTTATTGGAGACATAACCGATCTCGACCAGCACCGACGGCACGTCGGGTGCCTTCAGCACCCGGAAACCGGCCGATTTCAGCGGATGCTTGTGCATCCGCACCGTCGACTTCATTTCGCCCATCAGCACATGCGCAAAACGGTTTGAAAACGTGCGGGTTTCCCGCTGCGTCAGATCGATCAGGATGTCCGCGACGTCGGTGGGCTCCTCCGCGAGATTGAAGCCGGCGATCGCGTCCGCGCGGTTTTCCGCGTCCGCCAGACGCTGGGCCTCGGCGTCGGACGCCTTGTCGGACAGCGTATAGATGGTGGCGCCCTGGGCATCCCCCTCGGCGCGCGGCAGCGCATCGGCATGAATCGAGACGAACAGCGCCGCCTTGATGTTGCGGGCGACCTTGACCCGGTCATTGAGCGGGATGAACGTGTCGTCGTTGCGCGTCATCACGACACGGTATTTGCCTGCCTTTTCCAGCCGGTCGCGCAGCGCCAGGCCAAAGGCCAGCACCAGGTTCTTCTCGCTCTCGCCGCTCGACTGCGTGCCGTTGTCGATGCCGCCATGGCCGGGATCGATCACCACGATCGGCCGGCCATCGGCCTTCTGCTGCGCCGTTTCCGGGCCCGCCGTCGCGGGGACCGTGGCGGGCGGCGCATCGGCGATCGCGGGCCGCAGCTCGGGGCGGTTTTCCGGGGCGAGCGATTGCACGAAGGCGGCGCGGTCGACCTCCTCCAGCTCGAGCACGAGCCGGGCCGGCTGGCCGTTGGCCGCCTCCAGCACGTAGGAATTGGCGATCTTGGCCGGCCCCGTCAGGTCGAACACGATTCGCGAGCCGCCGGGCATGACGAGCCCGTAGCGGAAGGCCTTGACCAGTCCCCGCCCGCCGGACCCGGTCCCCGCGGGCAGCTGAAAATTGACCTGGGGCACGTCCACCACCACCCGGTACGGGTCGGCGAGCGTGACGGCGCGGAAGCTGACGGTCCGGTCGATGTCGAGGATGAAGCGGGTCTGCTTGCCGTCGCCGGCCAGCCGGGCGGCCGAGGCGGTTGGAAAATTCGCTACCGCAGCAGAGGGTTGCGGCTGGCTTTCCGCGGCGCTCAGGCGGGAGGAATCAGCATATGGCAATGCCGCGGCGCACAGAAGCACGCATCCCAGCAGGACTCTTTGTTTTGCGCGGCTCGCCACCGATTTCGTGCCTCCGAGCAGCTTGTTTAACGCAATAGAACCACAGGGTTAATCGATCCTTAATGACAGGCGCGCGAAACTCGCTGACTGTGACCGCCGTGCGACGCTCCCTTGCACGGATGCCCCATTCCTCGTATGTACGGAATGCTGACGGCCGATATTTTCGGTTGTGTCGCATTCAGCCTCCCGGTGCAGCGCCGGAACTCTCAAGGTTTGGGAATTCCAGCGTTTTCCGTTCTCCTCTAAGACCAGCGCGGTGCGCGGCAGCGAGGTGGAGCGGGCCAAGCCCCGGCGGCGGACGGTTCCCGGGTACCACTTTTCCGGGACGGTTCGGACAGCGACGTAACCCATTACCCGGTCCCTTGATCCCAAGGGAGCGGTTCGTGATCCCCAAGGCGAGCGCGCTCGCGCCATGCCTGGCCAGCAGCAACTGATTGAGGGGCGGCCCCGCCGCCCAATGTTTCATACGGGCCGACGCTTGATGCGCCAGACTGTGCCGACGAATTCTGAAGGACCATTCGCGACGCTGCGGAGTGATAATCCCGCGCGCCGCCACGGCCCTGAGGCTTCCGGTCCGGCAAGGCGCGAGAGACGGCGTTTCGGCCTTCCCCTCACCCCCGAATCAGGTGGACCGTCGCGTCTCCCGGCGGCGCGATACGCGCCCACGGTGAATCGCGCCCGCCGCCGTCAAGAGTTAAGACATGCCCAACAAGATGTTGATCGATGCCACCCACCCGGAGGAGACCCGGGTCGTCGTGGTCCGCGGCAATCGCGTCGAAGAGTTTGATTTCGAGACCGCGCAACGCAAGCAACTGCGCGGGAATATCTACCTCGCCAAGGTCACCAGGGTCGAACCCTCGCTCCAGGCCGCGTTCGTCGAATATGGCGGCAACCGCCACGGCTTCCTCGCCTTCAGCGAAATCCATCCCGACTACTACCAGATCCCGGTTGCCGACCGGCAGGCGCTGATCGAGGCCGAGGAACAGGCCCATCGCGAAGCCGAGGAAGAGAGCGAGAACCGCTCGCACGGCCGCCGCCGCTCGCGTCACCGCAACGCCCGCCGCCGCGGTCACGGCGAACGCGTCCGCAGCGACATCGTCGAAGGCCTCGACGCCAGCGCCGATCCCGCGGTGCAGCCGGTCGAGGGCCAGATCCTGCCTGAGCACGCCGAGGGCGCTCCGCAAGAGGGCGAGCATCTGCACGCCGACGCGGAGCATCACGGCGAGCACGATGCCCATGACCACCACGAACATGATCACCACGATCATGATCACCATGAACACGCGCACGACGACCATCATCCCGATCACGCTCACGATCATGACGACCATGGTCATGACGGCGGGCACGATCATCACGACCACGATCATGCCGACGAGACGCCCGCGCCTGTCGCGGCCTTTGGCGCCGAACCGGTGGTCGCGACCGAGGCCGTTGCCGAACCGCAGGAGGCGACCTCCGAAGCGCACGCAGAGGCTCTGGCCGAAGCCGTAACCGCCGCCGCTGAACCGGCTGATGCCGTGTACGCTGCCGGCGAAAGCACCGAAGCTCCGCATCACGACGCTGACGCGGCGGCCGAGGACGACGACGACGAGGATGACGACGGCGAGGAAGCCGAAGAGGAAGTCGTCGAATCCGTCGGCGGCGACGATGTGATGGAGGAAGTGCCGGAGCGCACCTTCCGTCCGCGCCGCCAGTACAAGATCCAGGAAGTCATCAAGCGCCGCCAGGTGATGCTGGTGCAGGTCGTCAAGGAAGAGCGCGGCAACAAGGGCGCAGCGCTGACGACCTATCTGTCGCTCGCCGGCCGCTACGCCGTGCTGATGCCGAACACCGCGCGCGGCGGCGGCATCAGCCGCAAGATCACCAGCGCCCAGGACCGCTCGCGTCTGAAGGAAGTGGTGCAGGATCTCGACGTGCCCGAGGGCATGGGCATCATCCTGCGCACAGCCGGCGCCGCCCGCACCAAGCCCGAGATCAAGCGCGACTTCGAATACCTGATCCGGATGTGGGAGACGGTGCGCGACCTGACGCTGAAGTCGCAGGCCCCGACCCTCGTCTATGAGGAAGGCTCGCTGATCAAGCGCTCGCTGCGCGACCTCTACAACAAGGAGATCGACGAGATCTCGGTTGCCGGCGAATCCGGCTACCGCGAAGCGCGCGACTTCATGAAGATGCTGATGCCCGCCAACGTCAGCGCGGTGAAACAGTATCGCGACGGCCAGCCGCTATTCTCGCGCATGGGCGTCGAAAGCCAGCTGGACGCGATGTTCTCGCCGACCGTGCAGCTGCGCTCCGGCGGCTACATCGTGATCAACCAGACCGAGGCGCTGGTCTCGATCGACGTCAACTCCGGACGATCGACGCGCGAGCACCATATCGAGGACACCGCGCTCAAGACCAATCTGGAAGCGGCCGAAGAGGTCGCCCGCCAGCTCCGCCTGCGCGACCTCGCCGGCCTGATCGTCATCGACTTCATCGACATGGACGAGAAGCGCAACAACCGGGCGGTCGAGCGCAAGCTGTCCGATTGCCTCAGGCAGGACCGCGCACGGATCCAGGTCGGACGCATCTCGCATTTCGGCCTGCTCGAGATGTCGCGCCAGCGCATCCGTGCCAGCGTGCTGGAATCCTCGACCGATCCCTGCCCGCATTGCGGCGGCACCGGCCATGTCCGCTCGGTGTCCTCGGTTGCGCTCCAGCTGCTGCGCGGCCTCGAAGAGATCCTGATGAAGGGCGCGACCCACAATCTCGTGGTCCGTACCCGCACCGACGTCGCGCTCTACGTGCTGAACCACAAGCGCGGCCATCTGCGCGACCTCGAAAACGGCTTCAAGGTCACCCTGGCGGTCATCGCCGACCCGAGCGTCAGCGGACCGCAGGCCTACCTCATCGATCGCGGCGAGCAGGTGCATACGCTCGAAGCCGCCAAGGCGCTGCTCGCGGCGCAGGCCGCGGCAAGCCCGCCCCCGGTGGTTGAAGAGGCCTATGACGACGAGGAGTTCGATCCGGAGCTGGAATCCGAGATCGAGTCCGAGGAGACCGAAGGTCTCACTGAAGAGCAGGCTGCCGGCGAGGCGGCCCCCGAGCAGGACGGACAGCGCCGCAAGCGCCGCCGTCGTCGGCGCGGCCGCGGTGGCCAGCGCGACGGCGAGTTGCGCGAGGATAGCGCGCCCACGCTTCCCGAGCCGGCAATGGTCGCTGGCGAGTCCGAAGAGGACGCCGAGTCCGAGCAGGACGGTGAGGAAGGCGAGGAACAGGCAGCCCGTGGCGAGCAGCAGGGCGGCGGTGAGCGCCGGCGCCGGCGTGGTCGCAGAGGCGGACGCCGTCGGCGTGGGGGCGGCGAGGAAGGTCTTGCCGGCTCCATCGGCGACGAGCTCGGCACCCAATCACCATCGGAAGCGACCGAAGCGGTGGCCGATTTCGACGGCTTTGGCGGCGAGGCTGCGCCTTCGATCGCGCAGGCCGAGCACACCGCCGAGCCGCAAATCGCGCCGCCTGAGTTGCGTGCCGAAGTGCAGGCCGAGGCGCCGGCTCAGCCGGAGCCAGCTCCTGCTGTCGTAACGGCGGAAGAAGAGCCCGCTGACGAGAAGGCCGCGCGGCGTCGCTCCACAGTCAGGGAAAAGGTGAGCTTCCTGTCGAGCAGCCCGAGTGAGCCCGCAACGCCGGTTGCGCAGGCGAGCGAGCCGGTCGCGCCGCCGGCACCTGCGCCCGCACCCGAAGCGGCAAGCGAAACGCCGGCCGCCCCGCGCCGCGCCGGCTGGTGGTCCCGCCGTTTCGGCGGCGGCGAATAAAGTCGGACACAGAATAAAAAACGCCCGGCCATGCCGGGCGTTTTTCGTTTCACCGCTCGCCAATCCGCTATGGGGGCAGCTCGTCATTACCGAGCGGCGCCACATCGCGCGAGGCGATCTGGCGGAGCTGGTCGTAGAGATCGGGCGCCTCGCTGGTGCAGAGGCAAACGCCTTTTGCGGAAGCTGCCTCGCCGGCGTTGAGGTAGGCGTGGCCCATGGTGCTGTCGAGATAGATGCCGTCGCCCTCACCGAGGATCTCCGGCGCGTAGAACTCGGTGTGGACGGCGACGCGTCCGCTCGTCACCAGGAAATATTCCTCGCCGCCATGGCACAGCAGCGGGCCGAACTCCTCCAGCGAGCGCGCACGAACCTCGGCCACGATCGGCACCATGCGTTTGCCGATCAGATCGGTGCATTGATAGGTGTAGGTATAGAATTTCGTGGTGATCACCTGCCCCTGCCCGGCCCGGCTGATGCTCCGCCGCGCGGTGACCGGCCGGCCCTGCACAGGCGCCGCGACCGCTGGATTGAACAGCTCGGCGATCTCCATCTTCAGGCCGGAGGTGAGCTGGAGCAGCTTGTCGTAGGTCAGCGACATCAGGCCGTTCTCGACCTTGGACAGGGTCGACAGCGCCATGCCAGTGCGCTCCGCGACCTGCTTGAGCGTCAGGCCGCGGGCCTGGCGCGCCGCCTTGAGGCATTGGCCGAGCTGGGAATTGGCACCTTCGGGCGTCGTTATCTCGCTCATGCAGCAATCCTACCACGGCGATGGAAATATTGTTGGCCTATCCGTCTAACCTTTTCGGCCAAGACGTCCCTTGAGGGGCCCATTTGACGACCCGTTGGGCAGCAGCGCCAGCATTTGGGCACGAAATGCCCCGCTTTGACGATTATTGGTGCGTCGCCTTCACTTTCCGATATGCTAAATTGTTTTCATAATCTGAAAGGGGATTGGCATTGTCCGGACTTTGCGATTCCAGCGCCGTTGAGCTGCGCCGCCTGCTGGCCGCGCGGGCGATCTCGCCCGTCGAGCTGCTGGAGGCCTGCCTGTCGCGCATCGCCACCATCAATCCTGCCGTGAATGCCGTCGTGACGTTGGACGTATCAGGCGCGCGCAAGGCGGCAACGGCCGCCGAAGCCGCCATCCTGCGCGGCGAGGATCGCGGCGCACTGCACGGCCTTCCGGTGCTGATCAAGGACACCCAGGACACTGCCGGGCTGCGCTCCACCTATGGCAGCCCCCTGTTGCGCGACAATGTACCGGTCGCCGACCAGGGCTCGGTCGCGCGGCTCCGCGCAACCGGCGCCATCATCTTCGGCAAGACCAACACGCCAGAATGGGCGGCCGGCGGCAACACCCGCAATCCGGTGTTCGGCGCAACCGGCAATCCCTTCGATCCCATGCGCTCGGCAGCAGGCTCCTCCGGTGGCTCGGCGGTGGCGCTCGCCTGTGGCATGGCGCCGCTCGCCTCGGGCTCGGACACCGGCGGCTCCTTGCGCAATCCGGCAGGCTTCTCCGGCATCGTCGGCATGCGCCCGTCCTACGGTCTCGTGGCCAGCGAGAAGCGCGCCTTCGGCTGGTCGAACCTGTCGACCGACGGACCGATGGCGCGCAATGTCGCCGACACCGCGCTGATGCTGTCGGTGATGGCGAGCGACGATGTCCGCGATCCCCTGGCCTATACGCTGCCCGGCGAGCCGGTGCGCAGTCGCGCCGAACGCTGGGCCGCACCGCGTCCCGCGAACCTTGGCAAGCTGCGCCTCGCCTTCACGGAGGACTTTGGCTTCGCCCCGACCGAGCAGGCCATCCGTCGCGTATTCCGCGATCGTGTGGCGAGGCTCGCGCCGCTGTTCGCCGACTGCCGCGAGGCGACGCCGGATTGCTCCGGCGCCGACGACGCGTTCGCGGTTCTGCGCGCCGGCCTGTTCCTGGCGATGCACGGGAAGAACTACAAAGAGCGTCCCGAAATGCTCGGCCCGAATGTCCGCGCCAATGTCGAGGAAGGCCTGAGCTACACGCTCGAGGATCATGGGCGCGCCGCCACGACGCAGACGCGGATCTATCGCGCCTACCAGACCTTCTTTGAAACTTGCGATGTGCTGATCAGCCCGACCATTACGCTGAGCCCGCGCCCCTGGTCGGAGCTCTATCCCGCCGAGATCGACGGCGTGCCGACCAAATCCTATTTCCACTGGCTCGCGCTCGCTTATGCCGTGACGCTTCCCGGCCACCCCGCGATCAGCATTCCGCTCGGCCTCGATGAAGCCGGCCTGCCGTTCGGTCTCCAGATCGTCGGCCCGCGCGGCGGCGACGCCATCGTGCTTTCGGTCGCCGCGAGCATCGAGGCCGCGTTCGCGGGCGATGCGCAATTGTGCCGGCCGGTGCCCGACCTGGCGCGGCTCGCCGCAGCGCCGCCGCTGTCGGCCGCGCCCGGTTTCCTCACCTGGGAATAACCCGACACCAGCCCTGGATGCACCGCCGGCGCAACGGAGACGAGCATGACGGAACTGCCGAGGAAAACCAGCGTCATTGCCTTCGTCCTGCTCTACATCGCCTACTGCATCTCCTACATCGACCGCGCGGCGATCTCGCTGGCGCTGGCGCAGATCGGCAAGGACTTCAATCTGCAGGCCGCCGATCTCGGCATCGTCATCAGCGCATTCTTCCTCGGTTATGCCGCGATGCAGGTGCCGGGCGGATGGCTCTCCGACCGCTTCGGCTCGAAATATGTGGTGATCGTCACCATCGTGATGTGGTCGCTGTTCACGGCGTTCACGAGCCTTGCCTGGTCGCTGACATCGCTGATCGCGATCCGCTTCATCTTCGGCATCGCCGAGGGCGGCTTTCCGCCGGCGAGCATCCGCGCCATCGCCGAAGTGTTCAAGAAGGACAGCCGGCCGAAGATGTCGGGACTGCTGCTGTCGTCGAACTATGCCGGCAGCATGGTCGCGCCGCTGATCATGGCCCCGCTGATCCTCTGGCTCGGCTGGCGCCATGCCTTCAACGCCATCGGCATCGCGGGCATCGTCTTCGCGGTGGTCTATTTCGTCTTCGTCCCCTATCTGGGACGCCCGGGCAAGGCCGATGCAGGCGCGCCAGTGAAGGCCGAAAGCCGCGCGCCGATGCGCGAGCTCATGAAGAATCCGCTGCTGTGGCAGTTGATGGTGGTGTGGTTTGGTCTCAGCTGCGTCAACAAGGGCCTGGATTCCTGGATGCCGCTCTACCTGCTCCAGCAGCGCGGGCTCGACCTCAAGACCGTCGGCGTCCTGGCGCCGATCCCGTTCGTGATGGCGACGATCGCGACCGCGATGGGCGGCTGGGTGATGACGACGTTCTTCTCCGAGCGCGAAAAATACCTGCTGATCGGCAGCTCCGCATTGACCGGCATCTTCCTCTACGCCATGTACAAGTCGGAGACGATCACGATGCTGATCGCGTTCCAGTCGCTGGTCTACTTCTTCAAATCCTTCGTGCTGGCCTCGGTGATTGCGCTTCCGACCAAACTGCTCCGCGACGACCAGATCGGATCGGGCGTCGGCATGGTCAATCTCGGCGGCCAGAGCGCGGGCTTCGTCGCCCCCGTCGCGATCGGCTTCATCGTGACCGGAACCGGATCGTTCGATGCCGCCTTCGGCTTCCTGGTGGCGATGACGGCGTTGTCCGTCGTGGTCGCGGCAACCATCAGCACGGCGCAGCCGAAGCTCGTAGCACAACCGGCCTGACAGGAGCATTCTGCCCATGCAAAGCGCGATCGTTCTCGGCGGCGGCATGATCGGCGTGAGCGCGGCGCTGCACCTGCGGCAGCGCGGCTGGACCGTCACGCTCGTCGACCGCAGGGAGCCGGGCCGCGAGACCAGCTACGGCAATGCCGGGATGATCCAGGCGGAAGCTGTCCGCCCCTATCCGATGCCGCGCGACCTCGCCTCGCTCCTGAAGATCGCGACCGGCCGCACCAACGACGTGCGCTACAGCCTGTCGTCGCTGCATCTCCATATCGAGCCCCTGCTCCGCTACTGGTGGCATTCGGCGCCGAAGCGGCATCGTGAGGCGATCGACGCCTGGGCCCGGCTGATCGCCTATGCGACGGCGGAGCACGACATTCTCATTCGCGAGGCCCACGCCGACAATCTCATTCGCCGCGCCGGATACCGGGCGCTGTATCGCGACGCCGCTGCATTGGATCTCTCGATCAAGGCCGCCGAGGAAGACCAGCACGAGTTCGGCGTGAACTTTCGTGTGCTCTCGGGCAGCGAGCTCGCCAAGGCCGAGCCGGTCCTGCGCGACGATCTTCCGGGCGCGATCCATTGGCTCGACACCTGGACCGTGTCCGATCCCGGCGCGCTGGTGACAGCCTATGCCGAGCTGTTCGAGCGCCTCGGCGGCAGGATCGTGCTCGGTGATGCGCAGTCGCTGCGGCAGACTGCAGCCGGCTGGTCGGTCGATACCGATCAGGGACGCATCGATGCCGCGACGGCCGTCGTGACACTCGGGCCGTGGTCGCCCGATCTGTTGTACAAATTCGGCTATCGCATTCCGCTGGTGCGCAAGCGCGGCTACCACATGCACTACAGCGGCGGCGCTTCGCTCGACCTGCCGCTGATCGACAAGGCCGGTGGCTACGCCATGGGGCCGATGGCCAAGGGCATCCGCATCACCACGGGCGCGGAGCTCACGAGCCCCGACGCGCTTGCAACGCCGGTGCAGCTCGCCAGCGCCGAAGCCTCCGCGCGGGAGCTGATCGACCTCGGCAAACGCGTCGAGCCCGATCCGTGGTTCGGCACCCGCCCCTGCACGCCCGACATGCTGCCGGTGCTCGGCCCCGCCCCGCTTCACCCCGGCCTCTGGATGAATTTCGGCCACGGCCACCAGGGCTTTACGCTTGGCCCTGCGACCGGGCGCCTGCTCGCCGAGATGATGAGCGGCGAGACGCCGGCAATCGATCCGACGCCGTACCGGCCGGAGCGGTTCTAGCTGCCGGCGTCGCGGCGCGCAGGGCGAGCGCGACTGAGATGCGCGGCAGCGGTCAGATGCAACGCGCGAGGCGGCAATTCCATCAGTCGGCGCGCTCGGCCAGCAGCGTCCTGATGCGGTCGGCATCCTCAGGCGTCGCCGGATTGTAGACGATCATGCTGAGATCGGAGCGGCCCTCGACATTGAAGCTCGAATATTCGAACGACATGGTGCCGTGAACGGGATGCCGCAGCCGCTTGGTGCCATCGCCGTGATGGCGCACGTCGTTGTCGCGCCAGAGCGCCGCGAACTCGGGACTGGTGCGGCAGAGCTCGTCGACGAAATCGGCGACATGCGAGACCGCGCCCGCGCGGGCGGCGTCCGCCCGAAACGCCGCCACCACGAAGCGGGCCACACTGTCCCAATCGTACTGCGCGGCACGCACGCGCGGATCGCAGAAGATGAAGCGCAGAATGTTGCGCTGTCCCGGCGGGATCGCGCCATAGTCCGTCAGCACGGCGGTCGCGGCCCGATTCCAGGCGACGACATCCCAGGTCGCGGTCCGCACCAGCGCCGGGCTGAATGCGAGTGCATCCAGCACGCGCTGCAGTCGCGGTGAGACGCCTTCGCTCGCCTGGTAGCGCACCTCGGGCGGGCGGCCGAGGCCGATCAGGAACAGATGCTCGCGCTCGACATCGGTCAGCATCAGGGCGCGGGAGATGCGGTCGAGCACGTCGGCCGATGGCGCCCCGCCCCGGCCCTGCTCAAGCCAGGTGTACCAGGTCGGACTGATATTGGCGCGCTGCGCCACCTCCTCGCGCCGCAGCCCGGGCGTACGCCTGCGGCTGCCGCTGAGGCCGAACGCGGCCGCATCCAGCCGGGTGCGGCGATCCTTCAGATAGGCCCCGAGCAGGTTTTCGGCCGAAGCGGTTTCGCTCATCCTGTTAGCTATTATACCCCGATAAGGTCACTACTTTACCCGGATAACCCTAGCGCAGATGGTTCTCTCCACCAACCCTATTCCGATCCCTGGAGACTGCTCATGCGTGTATTCGTCACTGGCGCCACCGGCTTCGTCGGCTCCGCCGTCGTTCGGGACCTGATCGCCGCCGGCCACAGCGTCACCGGTCTTGCCCGGACGGATGAAGGAGCGGCCGCCGTCACCGCGTTGGGAGCCGAGGTCCATCGCGGCTCGCTGGAGGACCACACCTCCCTGCGCAGCGGTGCGGCCGCCTCCGATGGCGTGCTCCACCTCGCCTTCAACCACGACTTCTCGAAATTCGCAGACAATTGCGAGCTCGACCGCCGCGCCATCCTCGCGCTCGGCGAGGCGCTGAAGGGCTCCGAGCGTCCGCTCATCGTCACGTCGGGCGTGGCATTGCTTGCGCCCGGGCGGCTCGCGACCGAGGACGATGCGGCGGCCCGCCACTTTCCGCGCGTCTCGGAAGCGACCGCCGAAGATCTCAGGGAACGCGGCGTCCGCGCCGGCATCGTGCGGTTGCCGCCCACAACCCATGGCGAGGGTGATCACGGTTTTGTGCCGCGCCTGATCGCGATTGCTCGCGAGAAAGGAGCCGCAGCCTATATCGGCGACGGCATGAACCGTTGGCCAGCTGCCCATCGCGTCGACGCCGCACGCGTCTATCGGCTCGCGCTGGAGCACGGTGCATCCGCTCGCCGCTATCACGCGATCGCCGAGGACGGCGTGCCGTTCAAGGTGATCGCGGAGGTGATCGGCAAACGGCTCGGCGTGCCCGTGGTCTCGAAATCCACTGATGAAGCCGAGCAGCATTTCGGCTGGTTCGCGCGATTTGCCGGCATCGACGTTCCGGCCTCGAGCGCGAAGACGCGCGCCCTGCTCGGCTGGGCGCCGCAAGAAAAAGGGCTGATCGAGGATCTCGACCAGCCCTATTATTTCCAGGCCTGACGGCGCTCAGCGCCGCCGTCGGCAGCCTGCGGATCAGTCCGTCGTGATCGCCGTTTCCATGTCGGTCGGATCGATCTGCCGGCTCAGCCCCGCGTTGAGCTTGTCGCGGTCGAGCTCACCCTCCCACCAGGCGACGATCACGCAGGCCACGCCGTTGCCGCAGAGATTGGTCAGCGCGCGGCATTCGCTCATGAACTTGTCGATGCCGAGCACGATCGCCATGCCCGGCACGAGGCGCGGATCGACCACGGCAAGCGTCGCGGCCAGCGTGATGAAGCCCGCGCCGGTGATGCCGGAGGCGCCCTTCGACGTCAGCATCGCCACGACCAGGATCGTGAGCTGCTGGCCGAAGGAGAGATCGAAACCGAGTGCCTGCGCGATGAACAGCGTCGCCAGCGTCATGTAGATGTTGGTACCGTCCAGATTGAACGAGTAGCCCGTGGGCACCACGAGGCCGACCACCGACTTGGAGCAGCCGAGCCGTTCCAGCTTCTCCATCAAGGATGGCAGCGCGCTTTCCGACGACGAGGTGCCGAGCACGATCAGGAGCTCGTCCTTGATGTAGGCCAGGAACTTGAAGATCGAGAAGCCGGCCAGGCGCGCGATGATGCCGAGCACGACGAACACGAACAGCGCGGCCGTGACGTAGAAGGTCGCGATCAGCCCGATCAAATTGAGGATCGCACCGGTGCCGAACTTGCCGATGGTGTAGGCCATCGCGCCGAACGCACCGATCGGCGCCGCGCGCATCACGATGGAGATGACGCCGAACACCGCATGCGCGGCATCGTCGATGAACGAGCGGATCGTGTGGCCGCGCTCACCGAGGCTCATGATCGCGAAGCCGAACAGCACCGAGAACAGCAGCACCTGGAGGATCTCGCCTTGGGCGAAGGCGCCGACCACGGTGTCCGGAATGATGTGCAGCACGAAGTCGACGGACTTCTGACCGGCGGCCTGCTTGGCGTAGGTCGCAACGGCCGCCTCGTTTGCCGCCGCGTTGCCGAAGCCCGCGCCCGGCCTCACCAGGTTGCCGATGATGAGTCCGATCACCAGGGCGAAGGTCGAGACGACCTCGAAATAGACCAGCGCCTTGACGCCGATGCGTCCGACCTTCTTGGCGTCCTGGATGTGGGCGATGCCCGAGACAACGGTACAGAAGATGATCGGGGCGATCACCATCTTGATCAGCTTGATGAAGCCGTCGCCGAGCGCCTTGATCCAGTCGTTGGTGGCAACCGTCGGCCAGAGCCAGCCGACGATGGCGCCGAGCACGATGGCGATCAGCACCTGGACGTAAAGAACCTTGTACCAAGGCTTGGCTGCGGACGGCGCGACCGGCGTCCCCGCCATCGTTGTCGTTGTCATTGTTTCACTCCCCCTCGAAACGCCGGGCCAGCCAAGATCAACTTGGCCGGCCCTGTCAATTGGAACTGCTCGTTCTTGCGCGCTTTACCCGCGGCGATCGACGATCCGGCGAGCCGCCGGCATCAGCGTCGCGCCCAGCGCGTTCTTGACCAGCGAGGCCGCGATGAACGGCGCAAGCCCGACCTGCCAGGCCTTGGACGCGCCAAGACCGAGGCCAAAGGCCAGCCAGCCGAACCCGGCGGCCAGAATGACGATATGGCCAACGGCCATCGCGGCAAACAGCAACACCACGCTGCGATCCCAGCCGCGCTCGGCGAGCCAGCCGGTCACAAAAGCCGCAGCGATGAAGCCGAACAGATAGCCGGCGGTCGGGCCGACCAGCGGCGCAATTCCACCCACGGGACCTGCGAATACCGGCAGGCCGAGCGCGCCTTCGGCGAGGTAGGCGATCATGGTTGCGCTGCCAAGGCGCCAGCCGTAGGCGGCGCCGATCATCAGCACTACCAGCGTCTGCAACGTCATGGGCACGTAAGGCAGCGGCAGGTTCACCTTGGCCGACAGCGCCAGCAGCGCCGTGCCGAGCGCGACCAGCACGAAGGCGCGCAGTGCACCCACGGTTTCACCCGGCCGGGTTGGCCACATCAATGCGGCGAGAGGAGAATGCGGTGCAGCAGCGGACGGGACGGATCGGTCAGACAAGATGAACTCCGGAGGTGGGACGAAAACTTCCGGCTATTTAAGCCAGTGAGCGATCCGGTCAACGGCCTCCCGCATCTCCGCCGCCGAACGCGCATAAGAGAACCGGATGAACGAGCGGCCATGGATGGGATCGAAATCGAGGCCCGGCGTTGCCGCGACATGGGCCTGTTCCAGCATCTGCTTGGCGAACTCGAAACTGTCGGAGGTGAAGTCCGAGACATCGGCATAGAGATAGAAGGCGCCGTCGGCCGGCAGGAACCTGGTGAGGCCGGCCTTGGGCAATCCCTCGATCAGGATGCGCCGGTTTTCCTGATAGCCGTGCTTGATCTCCTCCATTTCGGCCGCGCCGTCGAAGGCGGCCTCGGCCGCGATCTGCGACAGCGACGGCACCGAGATCGACAGGTTCTGCTGCAGCCGCTCGATCGGCCGCACCAGGATCTCCGGCACGACCATCCAGCCGACGCGCCAGCCCGTCATGCAAAAATACTTCGAGAACGAGTTGATCACGAGTGCGTGGTCCGACAGCGCCGCCGCCGTCACCGCCGGAAACGCATAGTCGAGCCCGTGATAGATCTCGTCCGAGATGAAGCGGATCTTGGCGTCTTCGGCCGCCGCGATCAGGCCGGACAGCGCCTCGCGGGACATCATCGTTCCCGTCGGATTGGCGGGGCTGCCGACCAGCACACCCTTCAGCGGCGCCTTGCGATGGGCGGCAAGCAGCGCCTCGCCGGTGAGCGCGTGACGCGTCTCGTTCGTGGTCTCGATCAGCACCGGCTCGCAGCCGAGCGCGGTGAGGATGTGGCGGTACGGCGGATAGCCCGGCACTGTCACGGCGACGCGGTCGCCAGGCTCGAACATCGACAGGAAGGCGAGGATGAAGCCGCCCGAGGAGCCCGTCGTCACCACGATCCGCTCGGCGCTGACGTCACAGCCATGGGCATCGCGATAGTGCCGCGCGATGCGCTCGCGCAGGCTGGGGATGCCGAGCGCGGAGGTATAATCGATCCGTCCCGCCTCGAGCGCCGCGTGAGCGGCCGCAATCGCGGTCTTCGGCGCGCCGGCCGCGGGCTGGCCGACCTCCATATGGATGACATGGCCCCCGGCGGCCTCGATTCGGGCCGCCGCGGCCATCACGTCCATGACCATGAACGGGGGAACATCGCTACGGCGGGAGGGCTCGAGCCACTGCCCCAACCGGTTCCTCAATGTCGCATCGTGCATCGATTTCTGCTATTTCGCTGGCGGACCGGCCCGTCCGGTCCGGGAAACGGGGCGCTTGCGCCCCAGACTGGCCGCATTGTACGGCTCATAAGGGGTAAGGCTCATAGGCCATATCGCGTATCCGGTCCGCCGCCAATCGCCAAAACCAATCACGAAACTGCTTGCCAAGATCTCTTGCCAAGACCGCTTGACCAAGACCGCTTGATGTTGCTCCAGATCGCATTGCGCAAAAAGGCCTCCGCCCTCACCGCCGTCGTCACCGCCGCGGCGATCGCTTTGCTGCCGCTCCCGGCGGCGCAGGCACAGCAGAAGGGCCCGCCGGTCCTGCGCGACACCGAGACCGAGCAGTTGCTGCGCGAATATACCCGCCCGATCCTGCGCGCCGCCGGTCTGGAGAAGCAGAACATCCAGATGGTGATCATCAACGACGGCTCGTTCAACGCGTTCGTCGCGGACGGCCGCCGCATCTTCGTCAATTACGGCGCGATCCTCCAATCGGAAACGCCGAACCAGATCATCGGCGTGCTCGCGCACGAGACCGGGCATCTGGCCGGCGGCCATCTGTCCAAGCTGCGCGAGCAGCTCGCCAGCGCCCAGACCCAGATGATCATCGCGATGCTGCTCGGCGCCGGCGCGATCGCCGCAGGCAGCGCCCGCGGCGGCAACGCCGGCAACAACGGCCTCGCCAATGCCGGCGCGGCCGCGATCGCCGGACCGCAGGAGATGATCCGCCGCACGCTGTTGTCCTATCAGCGCCAGCAGGAGGAGAACGCCGACCGCGCCGGCGTGAAATTCCTGACCGCGACCCAGCAGTCGCCGAAGGGCATGTACGAGACGTTCAAGCGCTTCACCAGCGAGAGCCTGTTCGCAGCGCGCGGCGCCGATCCCTATCTCCAGTCGCACCCGATGCCCGCCGAACGCGTCGCCTCGCTCCAGGAGTTCGCCAGCTCCAGCCCCTATTGGGACAAGAAGGACGATCCCGCACTCCAGCTCCGCCACGACATGGTGCGCGCCAAGATCTCCGCCTTCATGGAGCGGCCGGAGACGGTGTACCGTCGCTATCCCCAGACCAACGACAGCTTGCCGGCACGCTATGCCCGCGCCATCAGCACCTATCTGCACGGCGATCTGCGCAGCGCGCTCGCCCAGATCGACGCACTGATCCAGGTCCAGCCGAACAACCCGTACTTCTACGAGGTGCGCGGCCAGGCCCTGCTCGAGAGCGGCAAGCCGGCCGAGGCGATCCCTGCCCTGCGCAAGGCCGTCGCGCTATCGAGCAACTCGCCCCTCATCGAGATGTTACTTGGGCAGGCTCTGGTTGGAACCGATAATAAGGCCTACACCGACGATGCCGTTCGGATTCTCCGCGCCGCGGTGGCGCGGGAGCCCGAGGCGCCGCTAGGCTATACCCAGCTCGCGATGGCCTATGGCCGGAAGGGAGATTATGCCGAGGCGGATCTCGCGTCGGCGCAGGCCGCCTACTTGCGCGGCGACAACAAGACCGCCCGCGAGCTCGCCACGCGCGCGAAAACCCGTTTCGCCGTCGGCACGCCCGGATGGGTCAAGGCCGACGACATCGTGGCAGCCAAGCCGCCGCGCAACTAGCCAGAACGACGCCAGACACCACGACGTCACGACACCGAGCCTTGAGCCCGCCGGGACGTTTTCCGAAACCTGCTTTGGATAAGAGGATTTGCCTATGCCTTCGCTGCGTCTGCTTGCTCCCGCGCTGTTTGCGCTCGCCATGTTCGGCGCAGCCGCGCCCGCGTCGGCCGACAGCTTCTCCGATGCCCAGCGCACCGACATCGAGGCGATCATCAAGAACTACCTCGTCACCCATCCCGAGGTGCTCGAGGAGGCGATGACCGAGCTCAGCAAGCGCCAGGCCGCGGCGGAAACCCAGAAGCACGAGGCCAGCATCGCGCAGAACGCGGACGCGATCTTCAACTCGCCGCGCCAGGTCGTGCTCGGCAACAAGGAGGGCGACGTCACCTTCGTCGAGTTCTTCGACTACAATTGCGGCTACTGCAAACGCGCGATGGGCGACATGCTCGATCTCATGAAGAGCGATCCGAAGCTGAAGGTCGTACTGAAGGAGTTTCCCGTGCTGAGCCAGGGCTCCGTCGAGGCCGCCCAGGTCGCCGTCGCCGTGCGCATGCAGGATCCCACCGGCAAGAAATATCTCGACTTCCACCAGAAGCTGCTCGGCGGCCGCGGCGCGGCCGACAAGGCACGCGCGCTGCAGGCGGCCAAGGAGGCCGGACTCGACACCGCGAAAATCGAGAAGGATCTCGCCAGCCCCGAGGTGCGCGCCACCATCGAGGAGAACTTCAAGCTCGCCGAGGCGATGGGCATGAACGGCACGCCGAGCTACGTGATCGGCAAGCAGATCGTGATTGGCGCCATCGGTCTCGAAGGCCTCAAGGAGAAGATCGGCGTTGCCCGCTGCGGCAAGGCAACCTGCTGATCACGCGCTTCACAACTCACGCACGCAACGAGGCCGGCTGAAAAGCCGGCCTTTTTGCTGCGCCAAACAATGGCGCGATCCGGCACAATCATTCATCCGGCGTTCAACAAACAAATGCCGCGGAACCGCCGATGTTCCGGAACAACCGATATCTCCTTTCGTTGTTGGCGCGGGCAATGACGCAAATAAACACGTGAGGAGAATCTAAATGTTGAACCGCTTTATGATCTCTGTTGCCGCGCTTGCACTCGTCGCCGGCACCGGACTGGCGAACGCACAGGGCACCATGAACCGCGAGAGCGGCGGCGCCGGCGCGCAGCCCGCGCAGCAAACACAGCCGTCGGGCGGTGCGGCCGAGCGCGGCGCCACGGGCAAGGACTCCGTGACGAAGGAAAAGGGCACCGTCGGTCAGGCTGGCGGCGCCAGCGCCTCGAAGCCGGGTGCGGCCGCGGAAGACAAGTCGCCCGGCGCGATGAAGGACGAGCGCCCGGGCGGCGCGACGCACAAGAACGCCGCCGAGGACAAGGCCGGCGCGACCAAGGGCCAGCGTACCGACGAACGCGCGCAGGGTCAGATGGACAAGTCGCAGCAGGACAAGTCCAAGAGCATGAGCCAGGATACGACCAAGTCCGGCGCCAAGGACCACAAGGACATGAAGGCTGAGGACAACAAGGCCGGCACGTCCACCAAGAGCAACGCCGAGAACCGCCCAGGCTCGGGCACCTCGACCGACATGAAGGCCGAGGGCAAGAGCTCGACCTCGTCCTCGACGACGGTCGGCCAGGCCGGCGCTGCCGCCAAGCTCTCGACCGAGCAGCGGACCCAGATCACGTCCGTGATCCGCGAGGAGCGCGTGGCCCCCGTGACCAACGTGAACTTCTCGATCGCGGTCGGCACCCGCGTGCCGCGCGAGGGTATCGAGCTGCATGCCCTGCCGTCCCGCGTCGTGTCGATCTATCCGGAGTGGCGCAGCTACCGCTACGTGCTGGTCCGCGAGCAGATCGTGATCATCGATCCGAATACCTATGAGATCGTCGCGATCCTCGACGTCTAAGGCCGGATGACGGCAACCTCAGGGGCGGGCAGCGATGCCCGCCCCTTTGCGTTCGGCCGACAGCCATGCTTTTGACTGGTTAACAAGCAATTTCCGTAGCTTCCGCACAGGTTTTTGCACCCCGGATGAGGTGCCTGAAGGCCTCTGGGAGGTCCTTCAAGGCTTCCCCTAGGGCGCTTTGTTACCTATAACCCCGCCACGCCGAAACACCTCTTACGGGATTGGAATGGCCGAACCAGCAACCGACACGATCCTCGTTCTCAACGGGCCGAACCTCAACATGTTGGGGACGCGCGAGCCCGAAAAGTATGGTCACGCGACCTTGGCCGACGTCGAGGCGCTGTGCCGGGAGACGGCGGCATCATTCGGTCTCAAGGCCGACTGCCGTCAATCCAACCGCGAGGGCGAGTTGATCGACTTCATCCACGAAGCGCATGCGCGCAAGATGAAGGGCATCATCATCAATGCCGGCGGCTATTCGCACACCTCGATCGCCCTGCACGATGCGCTGCTCGCTGTGCAGATCCCGACGGTCGAAGTGCACGTGACCAACATCCACGCCCGCGAGAGCTTCCGTCATCACTCCTACACCGCGCGCGCGGCCTTCGCCTCGCTCTGCGGTTTCGGCATCGAGGGCTACCGCCTCGCCATCCAGGGCCTTGCCGCCAAGCTCGGCCTCAAGCCCAAAGCCTGACGCTCCCTCCCCACACAGAACATTCGGATCAAGAACATGGCGCGCCAGCCAGACGACAAAGCAGCCGCAAAGTTTTCCAGCGAGGATTCCGCGCTCGTCCGCGAGCTCGCCCTGCTGCTCGATGAGACCAGCCTCACCGAGATCGAGATCGAGCGCGCGGGCCTGCGCCTGCGCGTCGCCCGCAACATCAGCGTTGCCGCGACCATGCCGATGCCGGTCGCTGCCGCCGGCCTGCCGGTGGCCACGGCCGCGCCCGCTGTTGCCGCGGCGGCCGACCTGTCGAAGCATCCCGGCGCCGTCACCTCGCCGATGGTCGGCACCGCCTACTGGGCGCCGGAGCCCGGCGCCAAGCCGTTCATCGAGGTCGGCAGCAAGGTCTCGGTCGGTCAGACGCTGCTGATCATCGAAGCCATGAAGACCATGAACCAGATCCCCTCGTTGCGCGCCGGCACGGTGACGCAGATCCTGGTCGAGGACGGCCAGCCGGTCGAGTTCGGTGAGCCGCTCGTCATCATTGAGTAACGGCCAGGGCAGCTCAGCTGCCCCCGTCGCATTTCGCGCGCCAGTCCCTTAAGGACACCATGTTCGACAAGATCCTCATAGCCAATCGCGGCGAGATCGCCCTTCGCATCCTCAGGGCCTGCAAGGAGCTCGGGATCGCGACCGTCGCCGTGCACTCCACCGCCGACGCCGACGCCATGCATGTGCGCCTGTCGGATGAGAGCGTGTGCATCGGACCGCCGCCGTCCAAGGACAGCTATCTCAATGTGCCCGCGCTGCTCGCGGCCTGCGAGATCACCGGGGCGGACGCCGTGCATCCCGGCTACGGCTTCCTGTCCGAGAACGCGCGCTTCGCGGAAATCCTCTCCGAGCACAATCTGCATTTCATCGGCCCCAAGGCCGAGCATATCCGCCTGATGGGCGACAAGATCGAGGCCAAGAAGACCGCCAAGAAACTCGGCATCCCCGTGGTGCCCGGCTCCGACGGCGCGGTCGGTCCCGACGACGATGCGCTGGGGATCGCCAGGAAGATCGGCTTCCCGGTGCTGGTGAAGGCGGCGGCGGGCGGCGGTGGCCGCGGCATGAAGGTCGCGCACAGCGAGGCCGACCTCCTGATGGCGCTGTCGACGGCGGCCAATGAGGCCAAATCCGCCTTCGGCGATGCGTCCGTCTACCTCGAAAAATATCTCCAGAAGCCGCGCCATATCGAGATCCAGATCCTCGGCGACGGCCGCGGCGGCGCGATCCATCTCGGTGAGCGCGATTGCTCGCTGCAGCGCCGCCACCAGAAGGTCTGGGAGGAAGGCCCCTCGCCCGTCCTCTCCGCCGCCGCGCGCGCCAAGATCGGCGAGACCTGTGCGAAGGCAATGCGCGAGATGAAATATCTCGGCGTCGGCACCATCGAGTTCCTGTTCGAGGACGGCGAGTTCTACTTCATCGAGATGAACACCCGCATCCAGGTCGAGCATCCCGTCACCGAGAGCATCACCGACATCGACCTCGTGCTGGAGCAGATCCGCATCGCCGCCGGCGGCGAGCTGCCGGCGAGGCAGGAGGAAGTCCAGGTCATCGGCCACGCGATCGAATGCCGCATCAACGCCGAAAATCCGGTGACCTTCCGCCCCTCGCCCGGCCGGATCCTGCAATATCATCCGCCCGGGGGCCTCGGCGTCCGGATCGATTCCGCCGTCTACCAAGGCTACACGATCCCGCCTTATTACGACTCGCTCGTCGGCAAGCTGATCGTGCACGGCAAGACGCGCGCCGAATGCCTGATGCGGCTGCGCCGGGCGCTGGACGAAATGGTGGTCGAAGGCATCGAGACCACGCTGCCGCTGTTCCGCGCGCTGGTGCGCGAAGACGACATCATCAACGGCGACTACCACATCCACTGGCTGGAGCAGTACCTGGCCGGCAAGGCGGAACCCGCCGCGAAATAGTCTTCCCGCCCCGTGGAACCCTCTCGCCCCAATCGCGTTCTGGACGGTTGGGCAGTTCCAAGGGGGCGTTTTGAACTCCACCGGCGTAACAGGGCGAGACCGTCGTGACCGCTGAGGCGCAGCGGCGGCGCGCATTTTGGCAGATCCTGCTGTTTGCTGCGGGCCTTCTGGTGCTGACCGTGATCAGCGCCGGCTCCGTCTATCTCGTCAACAAGGCGCGGGAAGACAGCAAATCGGTCGTCCACACCATCGAGGTGGAGAACCAGATCAACACCCTGCTGCTCGAAGTCCGACGCGCCGAGAGCAGCGCCCGCGGCTTTCTCCTGACGCAGGGACCGGATTTCCAGTCGGATCATGAGAAGGCCGTCGCGGCGATCATTCCGGCGCTCGACAAGCTCACGCGCCAGATCGGCGACAATCCGGCGCAACGCGACAGCATCGAGAAGCTGAGCGCGGCGATCGAGACCCGGCTCGACCAGTTCTCGCGCGAGATGAATTTCGTGAAGCAGGGCCAACCCGACAAGGCCACGGCGCTGATCCGCGAGGCCGCCGCCGGCAACACCACAACCACGATCAGCAACCTCGCCAACGCGATGACCCGCGAAGAGGAACGACTGTTCCGGATTCGCACCGCCAACTCCGACCAGAGCCAGACGCTGGCCGCGTCGATGACCGGCATCGGCTCCGGCCTCGTCGTGGTGCTGGCCCTGATCTCGATCTGGCTGGTGCGGCGCTCGGCCCGCGCC
This sequence comes from Bradyrhizobium sp. USDA 3311, assembly GCF_054062495.1. Taxonomy (NCBI): domain Bacteria; kingdom Pseudomonadati; phylum Pseudomonadota; class Alphaproteobacteria; order Hyphomicrobiales; family Nitrobacteraceae; genus Bradyrhizobium; species Bradyrhizobium sp. USDA 3311. The sequence continues at coordinate 6,393,728 of NZ_JBSSFI010000001.1, forward strand.
CGTGACGAGGCCGAAATGCGCCTGCGCGATGCCAACGTCAACCTGGAGACCGTCGTCGACGAGCGTACGGCAGACCTGCGCGAGGCCAACAACGAAATCCAGCGCTTTGCCTATATCGTCAGCCACGATTTGCGCTCGCCGCTCGTCAACATCATGGGCTTCACCAGCGAACTCGAAGAACTCGGCGGCGACATTTTCCGCCGCATCGGCAGCCTTACCCGCGTCCCGGCCGACGGGCCCCCCCTGGCCCCGGGCGAGATCGCGCTCGAAGGCCCCGACCAGCAGCTTTCAGCGGACTTCTCCGAGGCGCTCGGCTTCATCAAATCGTCGATCGCCAAGATGGACCGGCTGATCTCGGCGATCCTCAACCTCACCCGCGAGGGCCGGCGCGAATTCCAGCCGGAGAAGATCGACATCCGCGAGTTTGTCGAGGCCATCGTGTCGACACTGGCGCATCAGGCGGTGGAAGCGCAGGCCGAGATCCACATCGCGCCCCTGCCGAATATCGTCAGCGACCGCCTTGCGCTGGAGCAGATCTTCTCCAATCTGATCGACAACGCGATCAAATATCTCAAGAGCGGGGAGCCCGGAGAGATCAGAATTCGCGGGCGCACCAAGCTCGGCTACGCTATCTTCGAGATCAGCGACAACGGCCGCGGCATCGATCCAAAAGATCATCAGCGGATCTTCGACCTGTTCCGGCGCGCGGGAACCCAGGACAAGCCCGGACAGGGCATAGGTCTTGCACATGTGCGTGCACTTGTGCGCCGTCTCGGCGGCACCATGTCGGTATCGTCGGAACTGAACGCGGGCAGCACATTCACGATCACGCTGCCCGTCGCCTGGAACGCCAGCAACCGGAACGTAGATCGATGACGCAGCCTGTTACCATCATCATGATCGAGGACGACGAGGGGCACGCCCGGCTGATCGAGCGCAACATCCGTCGCTCCGGCGTCAACAACGAGATCGTCCCGTTCGGCAACGGCACCGACGCGATGAGACACCTGTTCGGCGCCGACGGCAGCGGGCTTTCCCAGAAGGGAAATGCCCTCCTGATCCTGCTCGACCTCAACCTGCCCGACATGAGCGGGATCGACATTTTGAAGCAGATCAAGGAAAACAGTCATCTCAAGGCATCGCCCGTAGTCGTCCTCACGACCACAGACGACTCCCAGGAGATCAAGCGCTGCTACGAGCTCGGCTGCAACGTCTACATCACCAAACCCGTCAACTACGAGAATTTCGCCAACGCCATCCGGCAACTCGGGCTGTTCTTCTCGGTCATCCAGGTCCCGCCCGCCGCCACATGAACCAGAGAACGCCGACACTGCTGTATATCGACGACGACGACGCGCTCGCGCGCCTGGTCGACCGCGGCCTGACGCGGCGCGGCTACAGGGTCGTTCATGCCGCGAGCGGCGAGGAAGGCCTCGAGCACATCCGCCGCGCCGGCGCCCAGGACAGCATCGAAAGCGGCATCGACGTCGTTGCGCTCGACCAGTACATGCCGGGTCTCGACGGCCTCGAGACGCTGGAGCAGATCATGGCGATCCCGGGCGCCCCACCCGTGGTGTTCGTCACCGCCTCGCAGGATTCCAGCATCGCGGTCACCGCGCTGAAGGCGGGCGCGGCCGATTACCTCGTCAAGGACGTCAAGGGCGACTTCATCCCCCTGCTTCACGTCGCGGCGGAGGGCGCGCTGCGCCAGGCCGAATTGCAGAACGCGCGCGAGGAGGCCGAAGCCGAGATCCACGCCTCGCGCGACCGCTATGCCGCGCTCGCCGCCGAGCGCGAGATGCTGCTGCGTGAGGTCAATCATCGCGTCGGCAATTCGCTCCAGATCATCGCCTCGCTGCTGCATCTTCAGGCGAGCTCCGCCGGGCAGGAAGAGGTCAAGGCCGCGCTGACCAACGCGATGGGCCGCGTCGCCGCGGTCGCGCAGGTGCACCGCCGCCTCTACACCTCGCAGGACCTCAAGAGCGTCGTCCTGAACCAGTACCTGGACTCGCTGCTCGAGGACCTGCGCCGTTCGGCCGAAGGTAACCGGATGTCGCGCCTGACGCTGAAGGCCGAGCCGATCGAGATCGATCCGGACCGCGCGGTCGCCGTCGGCATCATCGTCAACGAGCTGGTGATGAACGCGGTGAAATACGCCTATCCCGACGGGGCCGGCCCGATCCATGTCGAGCTGACCCCGCAGGACGAGAATCTGCTGCTGGCGATTGCCGATGACGGCGTCGGCGACAACGTCAAGGCCGATCCGCGCTCCACCGGCATGGGCCAGCGCATCGTCGCGGCCATGGCCACCAAGCTCGACGCCTCGGTCGAGCGCGATCCCGCCCACAGCGGAACCCGCATCTTGCTGAGGTTCCCCCGCGTGCCTGTCGCGCCCGGCAAGAGCAACAGCGCCGCCGCGAGCTGACCCGCGCCCCCATCGCAACCGCATTGCGATCCTGCTATTGTCGCACCATGACTTCGCGCGACTCCGCTTCGTCTGAAATTACGCCGGCCGTACTGCTGCGCGCCTATGCCTGCGGCATCTTTCCGATGGCCGAGAGCGCCGACGATCCGACCCTGTTCTGGGTCGAGCCGGAATTGCGCGGCGTCATCCCGCTCGGCGGCTTCCGCGTGGCCTCGCGGCTCGCGCGCACCGTGCGCTCGGATGGGTTTCGCGTGACCGTCAACACCGCGTTCAAGGCCACGATTGCCGGCTGCGCCGCGCCGCAGGCCGGGCGCGAGGACACCTGGATCAACAAGCGCATCCGCGACCTCTATAGTGGCCTGTTCGAGCTCGGCCATTGCCACAGCGTCGAGGCCTGGCAGGGCGACGACCTCGTCGGTGGGCTCTACGGCGTGAGCCTGGGACGCGCCTTCTTCGGCGAGAGCATGTTTCACACCGCGCGCGATGCCTCGAAGGTCGCGCTGGTGCACCTGGTCGCGCGGCTCATCCATGGCGGTTTCGAGCTGCTCGACACGCAATATGTCACCGAGCATCTGAAGAACTTCGGTGCGGTCGAGATTCCGCGGCGGCGCTACACCGCGCTGCTCGACAAGGCGCTGGCGGGCGAGCCCGGCGATTTCCTCAAGCTCTCGCCCGGCGAGGCGATCCCGGGCGCTCGCGCGCTCGAGATCATCGCCTCGCGGCAATAGTCGATAGCCGGCTTAGCGGCCGAATCCGGGGATACCGAACAGGCCTGGCCGCTGCTCCGGTGGCGGGGGCGGCGGCGGTGCCGGTTGCTGCTGCTGGATCGGCGGCAATGGCTGCGGCGGACGCTGCTGCACGGCCTGCTTGGGCGCGGCCTTCTTCTGCGCGGGCGGCGGCGGCGCAGCCGGCTTGGTCGCGGGATCCGGTGCAGCCGTCGCAATGGTCTGCTGCGGCTCTTTGCAGTCGGTCAGCCAGATGTCGTAGATCGGATGCTCGACGCCGTGCAGGCCGGGGCTTGCCGCGTACATCCAGCCCGAAAAAATCCGCTTCACCTCGCCCTGCAAGGTGATCTCGTCGACTTCGACGAAGGCGTCGGTGTTGGCGGCTTCCGTCGCCGGCCTAGTGTAGCAGGCATCGGTCTTGACGCGCAGCGCGCCGAACTGGACGGTCTCGCCGATATCCTCGTCGAAATTGATGATGCGTCCGGTGATCTTGTCGAGGCCGGAGAAGGTCGCCTTCTTGTTCACGATCTTCTGGGCCGGCGGCTCGGTCACGACCTCGTCGCCCGGCTGCAGGCTCGCCGGCGTCTGCGGCACGGCACCGCCCGGCCCGCCCTTCTGCTGGGGCTGGCGCTGACCGGGCGCGCCCGGCTGGGGGGCGCCTAGCGGCGCGACCGCCACGGGCGGCGGCTGGTTCGGCGGAGCGACGGTGGAGCCTGGCGGCGGCGCCAAAGGCTGGGTCTCGACCGGCCCCGGCATGACATTGCCCTGACGTCCGGGCGGCGGCGCCATCGGACGCGATGGCAGCACGCGGCCCTGCGGCGGCAGCTCGGGGACCTCCTCGTCGTCGTCGGGCACCTGCGGCTGCGGCTGTCCGCGCGGAATGCTGCCGGGCGGCCGCAGCGGCGGCGGATCGGAGAAGATCGTGCCGATCTGCGCCTGTGAGGGCGTCGCAGCCGTGAGCGCAGTGGCGGCAAGAAGCGCCGCAAGACCTGTCAGGGTAAGGGTTCGAACCATCTTCTCGCGCGGCTTCAACAGCGAATCGGGCTTGCTGGACATTCTACAGGGGATACCGCCGCTCGCAGGCCATCCGGTTAACACGCCGAATACGGCGGGGAAAGGGCGGCATTCCTGCCCTGCCCGGCCCCGGCTGGCCAGACCGCCGGCCGAATGGGATAGTCGGACGACCCTTCCCCGGGGGCCGAGGCGGGTCCCGCCCCCCGAACACGCCGTCCAACGATAAACAGAAGCCCCAAGGTCGCTCCCCCATGCCCGTTGTGCTCGATCCCGATGCCGCCGCCGTCTACATGGCCTTCCAGGAGGCCGGCCGCCCCGCCTACGAAACCCTGACCGCAGCGGAAGCGCGCGCCTATTACGCCCAGGCGCGCTTTGCCACCAACCCCGAGCCGCCCGAACTTGCCCGCGTTGCTCCGCTGGCGATCCCGGCGCCGCACGGCACCATCCCGGCCCGCATCTACGTGCCGAAGGACCCGCGCCGGCACGACGGCCTGTCGCCGGCGCTGGTGTTCTTCCATGGCGGCGGCTGGGTGATCGGCGATCTCGACTCCCATGACGTCGTCTGCCGCCAGCTTGCCGTCGAAGCCGCGCTGATCGTGATCTCGGTCGACTACCGCCTCGCGCCCGAGCACAAATTTCCCGCCGCGGCCGATGATGCGATCGCCGCGACCAAATGGATCGCCGCGAATGCGCGCGAGCTCGGCATCGACGCCTCCCGTCTCTCGATCGGCGGCGACAGCGCCGGCGGCAATCTCGCCGCGGTCGTCGCGCTCGCGGCGCGCGATGGCAACGGCCCTGCGATCGCCGGCCAGATCCTCATCTACCCGGCCGTCGATTTCGCCATGACGCACGGCTCCCACAGCGAGCCCGAGACCAGCGTGCTGCTGACCCATTCGGTGATCCGGTGGTTCCGCGACCATTACCTCAACGGCACCGCCGACATCCACGACTGGCGCGCCTCGCCGGCGCGCGCGGAAAACCTTGCCGGCCTGCCGCCGGCCTATGTGCTGACCGCCGGCGCCGATCCCCTGCGCGACGAAGGCGACGAATATGCCGCGCGCCTGAAGCAGGCCGGCGTCAGCGTGACCTACAAGCACTTTCCCGGCCAATTCCATGGCTTCTTCACCATGGGCAAGTTGTTGCGAGAGGCCAATGTCGCGGTCAGCGAGATCGGCGCGTGGTTGAAGGGATTGGGCTGACGACGCCGTTGCGCATGGCTTCCAATCTTCAAACGATCTTCGCCATTCCCCTGCGCGGGCTGACATGGCTCGGCGACCAGGGCACGCGCGCCGTGGCGGCCATCGCCTTCATCGCGGTTGCGGTGCCGCCGCTCGGCGCGCTGCTGCGCCCCTACGTCACCGAAGCGATCTTCCTTCTGCTCTGCATCTCCTTCATGCGGGTCGACCTGGCGGCGCTCTACGGACATCTGCGCCGGCCGGCCCTGGTCGCGGCCGCCACGGCCTGGACCACGATCGGCGTGCCGCTGATCGTCGGGCTGCTCGCACATGTAAGCGGGCTCGACAGAAGCTCGCCCGGCCTCTTCCTCGCGCTGATGCTGCAGGGCATGGCCTCGCCGATGATGGCCGCCCCGGCGCTCGCAGCGCTCATGGGTCTCGATGCGACGCTTCCCCTGGTCGCGCTGGTGACCGCCACCGCGCTGGTGCCTTTCACGGCCTCGTTGTTCGCAAGCCTGTTTCTCGGCGGCATGCTCAGCATCTCGCCGCTCACGCTCGGCCTGAAGCTGCTCGGCATCCTCGCGGCATCGCTGCTGGCCGCGACCGTCATCCGCCGCCTGTTCGGCACTGAGACGATCCAGCGCCACAAGCGTCCGATCGACGGCATCAACATCGTCATCCTGCTGGTGTTCGCCTCGGCGGTGATGGGCGACGTCGCAACCGACTTCCTCGCCGCCCCCCTGTTCACGATCGGTGTCGCGCTGCTCGCCTTCGCGGTCTATTTCACCCTGCTCACCGTCACGACGCTGATCTTCCGCCGCGTCGGCTATGAGCGCGCCTTCGCGATCGGCCTGATGGTGTCACAGCGCAATCTCGGGCTGATGCTGGCCGCGACCGCGGGCGCACTGCCGGCCACAACCTGGCTCTACTTCGCGCTCACGCAGTTTCCAATTCATCTTGCGCCCTACCTGCTGACGCCGATCGCGCGCCGGCTGACGGCACACGCAGGTACCTCCGGCCGGGCAGCTGCAGATAGCCCGACCTAGGCATGTGCTCATAGATCCGGGATGTCTGCTTTCGAGGGTGAACGGGACAGGCGGTTCCACTCTCGGAACTTCACACCCTGTGCCCCAGAGCGGCCATCAAGGAGACGACTCCAAAGGGGCTGGAGGAGTGGCGGCTTACGCTCGCTGGCGCTCAGGTGGGGTACTCCCGCCAACATGCGTCAATCCGCCACATAACCCCGGAGGATGATTCTCCCCGAGCGATGCGAACGCTATCCAACGTTGCCTGCGGCTTGGTCGTCGCGTGCCACCCAGAGGCGGGTTTGGAGGAAGTCGTGTTCCGTCCCGATGCTCATGGCATCGCACATTCTCAGCTCACTGCTTTCGGCCAATGGTGTGAGGCCCGAACGGGGCAGCGGCTGAGCGATCACGCTGCGATGGACCGCTTCTCGGTGGAGGATTTCCACAGCTTCTGGCGTCTCTTCCTTGAGTGGTCCGACGTGCCGCGGGACGGTGCAGCCGAGCCCGTCTGCGTCGGCGATGCCTGCGAGACCGCGCGCTTCTTCCCGGATCTTCGTCTCAACTACGCCGAGTGCCTCCTCGCCGGCAGTCCCGGCCAGCCGGTCCTGACAGCCTGCCACGCTGACGGCAGCCGCGACCGGTTCACGCGTGGCGCGTTGCGCGTCGCGGTTGATCGATTGGCAAAGTCGTTGCAGCGGCTCGGTGTGCGCCGCGGCGACCACGTCGTGGCAATCGCACGCAACAATGCCGAGGCGGTCATTGCCTGTCTGGCGACCGCCGCGATTGGCGGGACTTTTGCCAGCTGCTCGCCGGAGATGGGCGTACCCGCTATCCTGGCGCGGTTCGCCCCTCTCGAGGCCGTGGTGCTCTTCGGCTGCCTTCGAGCGGAGCGATGGGATGCGGGAATTCCGGTCGCCGAGCGCGTCCTCGAAACGGCGGCCGGCCTGCCGAGCCTCGCGGCGATCATTGCGCTGGACGATGGCTCGCTGGACGTCGATGAGGGGACGGCACCTCTGCACAGGCTTGCCGATCTGCTCGGTGATGATGATGGTGGCGAGATTGGGCCAGGCTGGCCTCGTCACCCGTTCAACCATCTGCTGTTCACGATGTTCTCTTCGGGCACCACGGGCCCGCCAAAATGCATTCAGCACGGCGCCGGGGGCACCTTACTGGAGCATCTGAAGGAGCACCGGTTGCACTGTGATCTCAGCCACGGCGACAGGCTGTTCTTCCAAACCTCCTGCGGTTGGATGATGTGGAACTGGCAGCTCTCGGCGCTGGCGTCCGGCGTCGAGATTGTCCTCTACGACGGGCCGCTCGCAGCGGCGGACACGTTCTGGCGGATTGTTGCCGAGGAACGTGTGACCGTGTTCGGCACCAATCCCGCCTATCTGCACTTCTGCGAGGAGAAGGGTTTCTCCCCAGGGCGGGTGCTCGACCTTTCTGCCCTGCGCACCATGCTCTCGACCGGCTCGATCCTCTATCCCCGCCAGTACGACTGGGTCAGCAGCAAAGTGAAGTCGTCGATGCCGCTGCAGTCGATCTCAGGCGGCACGGACATCATCGGCTGCTTCGTCCTTGGCAATCCGAATCTGCCGGTCCATCGCGGCGAGGCACAGTGCCGCAGCCTCGGCCTCGATGTCCGCTCGCTGCCGCCGCCTGACGATCCGCAGGCGGAGATAGGCGAATTGGTCTGCGCCAACCCCTTCCCCTCGCGGCCCCTCGGCTTTCACGGCGATGCCGACGGCACCCGCTTCCACGCCGCCTACTTTGCTCAGAACCCCGGCTATTGGACCCATGGCGATCTGATCGAGGCCACGCCTCATGGGGGCTGGCGCTTGCATGGTCGTTCAGACGGCGTCCTCAATGTGCGCGGCATCCGCATAGGGACCGCGGAGATCTACCGCATCCTCGATGACGTCGGCGGGATCGTCGAGGCGATGGCGGTCGAGCAACAAGCGGAAGACGAGCCAGGCGGCACACGCATGGTTTTGTTGCTCGTGTTGCGCGAAGGCGTGGTGCTCGACAGCGCTCTCGCCAAGCACATCCGCTCCGAGCTTGCACGCTGCGGCTCGCCGGCCTTCGTGCCGGCGCGTATCGCACAGGTCGACGCGCTTCCTGTCACCTTTAACGGCAAGCGGTCCGAAATCGCAGCCCGGGATGCGGTGAACGGCCGCCCTGTACGAAATCGCGACGCCCTGCAGAATGCCGAATGCCTTGAGGCCATTGCCAACCATCCGGTTCTGCGAGCGCCTCCGACCGCCAGTGTGTCTCGGGAGCCGACCCCGGTCTGTGGAGTGCTCCCAGACGTTGAGCAGCTGCGGAAAGACCTGCAGGCGATCTGCCAGCGCGTGCTGGACCTGGCTCCCATCGGCTGGTCCGATAATCTTCTGGACCTCGGCGCGGACTCGCTGGCCATAGTCAGCCTGCTCCTGGAGATCGAGAGCTATGCAGGGCATCCGGTGCCACTTTCGGCCTTTCTGCGGGCGCCGTCGATCGAAGGCCTGATCGCGGTCCTCTCCGGCGCGGAGGCAATGACGGCTCAGCAGCTTGGCCGGTCGGGCCTGCACGTCCGTGCCCTCGGTCCGGAGGACGTGGAGCCGGTCTGCCGCTTTCTTGAGGAATCGTTTCGCGGGGCGGGCATCGATGCCACGAGATGGCGCCGTCTGTTCGATCATGGCTGGTCGGATCACACCCGCGGCTTCATGCTTTTCGACGGCAACGCCTTGGTTGGATTCATCGGGGCAGTTGCTGCCCGGCGGCAGGTGAACGAGGAGGCAGTCCTCGTCTGCAATCTGTCCTCTTGGGTTGTGCGCGCGCAGTACCGCGGCTGGGGCATGGCGCTGCTCGCATCAATGCTGGATGACGCAAACGCCACATACACGTGCTTCACTCCACAGCCGTCGTCTTGGGCCGCCCTCATCGCACAGCGTTTCAAACCGCTGGACTCGCAGCGCATCGCCATACCGCCATTGCTACAGGCCGCGACCTTGTTCGGCTCGACCCGGCCGATGATCAGCTTCGATCCGGCCGTGGTCCGCGAGAGACTGACCAGCCACCAAAGGCAAATCTTCGACGATCACGCGGCGTATGATTGCCTGCAGCTCATCGTCGTCGACGGGCCTGATTACGCCTATCTCGTGGTGAAGCGCCGCGATCAGCGTCTTGCAGCAAGTCGATTGGGACGACTGGCACGGTTTCTGCCGCTCAAAATCCCCTATTCGGACATTCTGCATTGTAGTGCGCCGGTTCTGTTGTTGCGGCATCTCGAGCGCGTCAAGCTGGCGATCTTGCGCCGGCAGCGAACGGTGGCGCTCGTCGCGGAGGCGCGAATCTTTCCGGTCCCACCACGAGGCATGATGCTCCCGATGATCACGTGCTTCCGTTCCCCGTTGATCGCCGACGGCGAGCTCGACAGGCTGTATTCGGAAATCGTACTCCTGCCCATCTGAAGGCGGACATTCGCTTTGCGCATTGTCGACGTCCGCTTTCGTGGCAACGCTGATCTCGCTATCACGCACGCGCGCGGCACATTTACGAGCACACCACCTACCCCGCCCGCGCCGCGCGCCGCAACGCCTGCGGCGGCTGGCCGAACGCGCGGATGAAGGCGCGCCGCATCCGTTCGGGGTCGCGAAATCCGGTCGCCTCCGCAACGAGCTCGATCGCCTCGCGCGAGGATTGCACGCGCTCGCGCGCGACCTCGATCCGCAGCCGCTCGATCGCTTTCGACGGCGTCGTGCCGGTCTCGGCGGCAAAGGCGCGGGCAAAGTGCCGCGCACTCATGCCGGCGCGATCAGCGAGCTCTTCCACCGTGAGCGGCGCGTCGAGATTTTCGCGGGCCCAGGACAACAGCGCACCGAACCGGCCGTTCGGCGCCTTCAACTCCAGCAGCGATGAGAATTGCGACTGGCCGCCGCTGCGGCGATGATAGAGCACGAGCTGGCGCGCGGCCGCCTGCGCGATCTCCTCGCCATGGTCCTCCGTGACCATCGCCAGCGCGAGGTCGATGCCCGCCGTGATGCCTGCCGACGTCCACACATTGCCGTCGCGGGTAAAGATCTGGTCCGGCTCGAACTTCACCTTGGGATAGCGCGCGACGAAATCGCGCGTGCGGCCCCAATGCGTGGTGGCGCGGCGTCCGTCGAGCAGACCCGCTTCGGCGAGTACATAGGCGCCCGAGCAGACGCTGGCGACCCGAACGCCGCGCCGCGCCAGCCGCTGCACGAAGGCACGCGTGACCTCGCAGCGCGCGGCATCCGCCACACCCGCGCCGCCCGCGATGACGAGCGTCGTGATGGCGTTCGCCGATTTGAAATCACGCGCCATCATCTCGACGCCCGAGGAGCTGCGCACCGGTCCCGCATTCATCGCCAGCACCCGCAGCGCAAGCGGCTTGCCGGCGCAGCGTGCTGCGACCTCGAACACCGAGATCGGGCCCGCCGCATCGAGCAACTGGAAATCCGGGAAGATCAGAATGCCGATCATGGTTATGTCCGAAATTGAGGGAATTATGCCATTTTGGACAGAAGGGCATCATGCCAGTGTGCCCGCGTCAAGCCCATGATTGGAGGATCTCCCGATGTCGTCCCCGCTCCAGATCGGACTTCTGGTGTTTCCGCGCGTCACCCAGCTCGACTTCACCGGCCCCTTGCAGGTGTTCTCCGCCGTTCCCGGCGCCAAGCTGCATCTGATCTGGAAGCGGATCGAGCCGGTGCCGAGCGATTCCGTGCTGACATTGACGCCCACCACGACATTCGCCGACTGCCCGCAGCTCGACGTGATCTGCGTGCCCGGCGGCGGCGGCACCAACGATCTGCTCAATGACGAAGAGGTGCTGGATTTCCTGCGCAGGCAGGCCGAAGGCGCCAGGTACGTCACCTCGGTCTGCACGGGGGCGCTGGTGCTCGGCGCCGCCGGCCTGCTCAAGGGCTACCGCGCCGCCACCCATTGGAGCGCGATGGAGATGCTCGGCCAGTTCGGCGCAACGCCGACCAAGACGCGCGTCTGCATCGACCGCAACCGCGTCACCGGCGGCGGCGTCACCGCCGGGATCGATTTCGCGCTGACGCTGGTGTCGATCCTGGTCAACCGCACCACGGCGGAAGCGATCCAGCTCCAGATCGAATACAACCCCGCCCCGCCGTTCACGTCCGGCTCGCCCGACACCGCGCCCGCCGAGGTGCTGGCCTTGCTGAGAGAGCGCGGCGCCGCAAATCAGGCCCGCCGCCTCGAGGCGGTCAAACGCGCGGCTGAACGGGTCATCTGATTCCACGCAATCAGTCTCGTGTCCCGGACGCGCTGCAGCGCCTCTTTGCGCTGCACCGCGTCCGGGACACGCAACTCATCCCAACAGAAAAAGGCCGCTCGGTTTCCCAAGCGGCCTTTCCTGTCTCACGGCGGCTGCACATTTCATCGGGCGATTTCGGAACTTCCAGACCGGGGGCCTATCTCCCGATCGAGTCCTGGTCGGCGGCCGCTGCATTTCGGGACAGTCGCGAACTGTTGCCCGAACCGAACGCGATGGTCTCCCATCTCCGTAAGATGGGACCATTGAGCCGCATCGCCGGCGCGAACACAACGGCCGCGCAGCCGGCATCCCCGCTGTTCCCGATGTCCACAGCGGGATCAGCCGGATGCGCCTGCATCCAATCCGAAGATGACGATTCGACGAAGGCTGGAAGCCTAGCCAGGGGTCCAGGGCTGATAGTCGCCGGTCGCCTTCGGCCGCTTGCCGCCGGCGAGCGTCGAGCCCGAGGGGCGGTAGGCGTTGGCCGTGCCCGTGAGATTCGGCTGGTGCGGCTTTTCCCACTCGCGCGGCTGGTAGTTGTCCTGCGTCGGCGGCACGTCGACGACGTGATGGATCCAGCCGTGCCAGGACGGCGGGATCCGGCTCGCTTCCGCATAGCCGTTATAGATCACCCAGCGCCGCTCGAAGCCGAGCGTCGGGTCGATCACCCCGTCGCGGGTGCGATAATAGAGATTGCCCTGCTCGTCCTGACCGACCAGCTCGCCGTATCGCTTGGTCCAGAGCTGGGTGCCAAACGTCTGGCCACTCCACCAGGTGAAGAACTTGAGGAAGAACTGTTTCATGCGGCAAGGGCCCTGCTTCGTCGGGTCCTGATGCCATCCGGTCACGGAAATGTCCAGTTCGGCGGCTGCGGCCGTGCCCCACGCGAACGTCGTAGCGCGGCAGCGCCGCCGCAAAGCTGACGCGATCCGTTCATGCCGGGTACAGCGACCGCGTGAAAATCTCCCCCTCACACGCGCACACCCGCGTGAGTCCAGGAACCTCCGCCCTTTCAAGGGGTTTGCTCCCTGGAAAAGGAGTTTGAACATGAACAGTCTGAGAGTTCTAGGCGCGGCGGCAGCCTTGGCGCTGGTCCTTCCGATGGCGACACCGAGCTTCGCGCAGGGCCGTGGCGGTGGCCATTTCGGCGGCGGGGGCGGTGCTCACTTCGGCGGTGGCGGCGGCGCTCACTTCGGCGGCGGTGGCGGCGGCGCCCGAATGGGCGGTGGCGGCTTCAGCGCCGGTCCACGGATCGGCGGTGGCGGCGGCAATTTTGCGGCTGGTGCAGTGGCGCGTCCCGGCCTCGGCACTGCTCCGTCGTTCAGCGGTGGCGGTGGCCGCAACTTCGCAGCCGCCGGCAGCAACTGGCAGGGCGGTGGCGGCAATTGGAACGGCGGCTGGCGTCATCATCGTCGCGGCGGGTTCTGGCCCGGTTTCGCGGCAGGTGCTGCTATCGGCGGCCTCGGCTCATACGCCTATTATGGCGGCGGGTATTACAACGATCCCTACTACTACGGCGACGACAGCTACTACGACGAGCCGTCGGTGGCGGTCGTTCCCGACAGCGGCGGCGATTCCGCGGGCTACTGCGCGCAGCGCTACCGCTCCTACGACCCGGCGTCGGGCACCTACCTCGGTTATGACGGCCTGCGTCATCCCTGCCCGTAACCGCAACTACAATGCTTGACAGAAACGGCGTCGCAGCGATGCGGCGCCGTTTTCGCGTGTGCTCCGCTTTCACCAGTTGCGCGTGCACCTGTTCCCACGACGATATGTACAAGTCGACGCAAACGGACCTTTATTCACCGCACCGTGCATATCTACCCTGATCCAATCCAAAATTGACCCGACCCACGATTCGCGGATATCACCAATGCGGGGACTTCGATCTACTGGGAAAGGTCATGCCGCGTATTCTCGTGGTAGATGACGATCCGATGGTCGGCGCGACCATCGAGGTCCTTCTCCAACGTCAGGGCTTCGACGTTACGCTGGCCGACGGCGGTGAAGCGGGACTGGCTGCGCTGGAAGCGCAGACGTATCACGTGATGCTGGTCGACATCTTCATGCCGCATATGCGCGGCTTCGAATCCATCCGCATCTTTCACGAGCGCGCGCCGGCGATCCCGCTGATCGCGATGTCCGGTTACGCCTTTGCATCGTCGGCCTCGCCCTCTCCCGATTTCCTCCGCATGGCGCTGGAGCTCGGCGCAACGCGTTGCCTGCGCAAGCCGTTCACGCCGGAAGCGCTGCTGACGACAATCCGGGAATGTCTCGCGGGCGAGAGCGCACAGCCGAAGGACAAGAAAGAAGCCCCTTGATTCCAACGCAGCGCGTCATTCTCGGTGCTGGACTTGCAATCCTCCTGATCATCACCGCCGCCTCGATCGGCCTCGACGTCAAGTCGCGGTCCGACTCGGCGTGGGTCAGCCGTACCGTCCAGGTCCAGAAGAAGATCTCCGATCTGCGCGTCCTGATGCGCCGCGCCGAGAGCGCCGCGCGCGGCTACGAGATCTATCGCAGCCCGGCCTTCAGCGACGAATTCCAGGCGGTGCATGCCCAGATCGCGCCGGCACTCGCCGACCTCAAGCGCGGCGTGGGCGACAACCCCGATCAGGTCACGCTGCTGGAGGGCACCGAGCCGCTGGCGCTGCGCCGGGTCGAGATCGCTGCCGAGGCGATGCGCCTGCGCGCCATGAATGACCAGGCCGGCATTGCCGCGCTCAACGGCAAGGCCGAGGGCCGCGGCCTGATGGACACGGTGATGGGCAATCTCGACCGTCTGAGCGCAGAGCAAGAACGATTGCTCGCCGCGCGCTCCCAGGATTCGCGTCGCACCGGCATCGTGCTGCTCGGCATCGATGTCGCCGGCGCGCTCGTGATCCTGCTGCTGGTGGTGATGGTGATGCGCGAGAGCCGGCGCACCGAGGGCGCGCTCAAGAGCACGCTGCTGGAGACCACCGCCGCCAAGGAGCAACTCGAGGCGGCGGTGGCCGAACGCACCGAACATCTGGTCACCGCGCATGACGAGCTCCGCCTGTCCGTCAACGTGCTCCAGAGCACCTTTCGCAGCATGGCGGAGGCGGTGCTGGTCATCGACGTCGACAGCAACGTTCTTCTGTCCAATCCGGCCGCGGAGCGCATGCTGCTGCACCGCACCGGCATGAACCTGAGCAGTCTGCGGGTGCTGTCGGACGTCTTTCATGGCGACGGCGTCACGCCGATGAAGGCCGAGGAGCTGCCTTCGGTGCGTGTGCTGCGCGGCGAGGAGTTCGAAGACCTGGAGATGATCGTCCGCCCGCACAGCGGCAATCAGGTGCGCCACCTCATGATCAGCGGCCGTCCGATGCGGGACGGACAAGGCGAAATCTCGGGCGCCGTGCTGGTCTATCACGATGCGACCACCTCGCGCGAGACCGAGCGGCAATTGCAGCAGTCGCAGAAGCTGGATGCGATCGGCAAGCTGACCGGCGGCGTCGCGCACGACTTCAACAACATGCTGACGGTGATCTCGGGCAATACCGAGACGCTGGTGGCGAGCCTGAAGCAGCAGCCCGAGCTCCAGCGCGTGGCGCGCCTGATCGACGATGCCGCCGAGCGCTGCGCCGAGCTGATCCAGCACCTGCTCGCCTTCGCACGCCGGCAGCCGCTCCAGCCGCGCAACGTCGAGATCAACGCCGCGATCACGGACATCGCAAAACTCCTGCGCCCCACCCTCGGCGAGCAGATCCAGATCGAGACCGTGCTGGAACAGGGGCCGATGACCGCGCACATCGATCCGTCCCGGCTCACCAATGCCGTGCTCAACATGGCGATCAACGCCCGCGACGCCATGCCGAACGGCGGCAAGCTGCTGCTGGAGACCCACCGCGTCGTGCTCGACGAGGCCTATGCGCAGGCCAATGCGGACGTGGTGCCCGGCCCCTACGTCATGCTCGCGGTCAGCGACACCGGCACCGGCATGCCGCTGGACATCCAGGAGAAGGCGTTCGAGCCGTTCTTCACCACCAAGGAGGTCGGCAAGGGAAGTGGCCTCGGCCTCTCCATGGTCTACGGCTTCGTCAAGCAGTCCGGCGGCAACATCAAGATCTACAGCGAGGAAGGCCACGGCACCACGATCAAGCTCTATCTGCCGCCGGGCGAAGGCATGGCGGAAGTGGCCGCGACCGTCGCGCCTCAGGCCGAAGGCGGCGCCGAGATCATTTTCGTGGTCGAGGACGATCCACTGGTGCGCAACTTCGTCACCGCGCAATTGCAGAGCCTCGGCTACCAGACGGTTGCCGCGCCCGACAGCCGCGCCGCGCTGCAGGCGATCGAGGCCGGGCAGGCCTTCGATCTCCTCTTCACCGACGTCGTCATCCCCGGCGGCATGAGCGGGCGCGAGCTCGCCGAGGAAGTGGCCAGGCGGCGGCCGGGACTGAAGGTGCTCTACACCTCCGGCTACACCGACAACGCCATCGTCCACCACGGCAAGCTCGACGACGGCGTGCTGCTGCTGACAAAACCCTACCGCCGCAACCAGCTCGCCGAGATGATCCGGAAGGCGCTGGGCGGCGCCGGGATGGCGGTCTAAAGCGTTTTCAAGCGAAGTGGATACCGGATCGCGTAAAGAAAACGCGTCAAACAAGAATCTAGCGCGTCGCCAGCAACACGGCACCGAGCGTGAAGACCAGCGCCGCGATCTGCCCTGGCCCGAGCGGCTCGTGCAGTGCGATCGCCGAGGCCACAACGCCGATGACCGGTACGGCCATGGTCCCGATCGCGGCAACCGAGGCCGGCAGGCGGGCCAGCGCGGCGAACCAGCTCACATAGGCGATGCAGAACTGCACCACGGTCGAATAGACCAGGAGCCACCAGCCGACCGGCGTCACCAGCTCCAGATGCGAGGTCTCGATCAGCAGACCGACGATCGAGATCGGCAGGCAGCCGATCCCGATCTGCCAGGCCGCGGCCGTGATCGGCGGCAGGCGGATCGGGTACTTTTTCGAGAACACGGTGCCCAGGGCAAAGCCGAGCGCGCCGAACAGCGCCATGATGATGCCTGGCAGCTTCGCCGCGCTGGCGGCAATGCCGTTGCCGCCCATGATCGAGGCGAGGCCCACGAAGGCCATCACCAGCCCCAGCGTGCGCAGAACGGTCGGCCGCTCGCCCAGCACCGGCCAGGCGATGATCGAGGCCCAGACCGGCATGGTGTAGGCGATCAGCGCGGCCTCGCTGGCGGGCAGCCAGAGCAGCGCCAGGCCCATCAGCACCATCCAGCCGGTGACGTTGAGGACGGCGGCGGTCAGCAGCCGCGGCCAGATCTCGCGCGCCACCTTCAGGCTGTCGCCGCGGACCAGGGCGAGCGCCGCCAGCAGACCAGCCCCGAGCACGCCGGTCACCCCGCGCAAGGTCAGCGGCGGCAGCTCGGCGAGCAGGAATTTCGTCACCGGCCAGTTGAAGCCCCAACCGATCGAGGTGATGGCAAGGAACATCAGGCCGGCCGGGGCGATGCGCGGTCGCAGCACCGGCCGAGTCGAATCAAGCATGTGGGGTACCCGGCAAAATCGCGGTCAGCTTGGCGCGGATTCGCGCCCCCCACCACCACCTCGGCGGGCATGCCTGCCCTCACCTTCCGTAAGGCTACGTGAGTCCTGCTGGCGCAACCCCATTGCCCAAAAATATACCTGCCCTGTGAAGAGCGGGGTGAAGGGTTCCGATCACCACCGGACACAAATTTTTTCAGTTGGGAATCCCTGAGGACTCACTGATACTTGCCTCCACAACAGGCGCGGGCTTGCCCCCTGTTATCCCCCGCAATCCACCATATTTAGTATTTGATTCAGGAACTCGCACTAGTTCTTGACGGGCGCAACGGAGAGTCCTAGCTTTCGGTCCGTTCGGCGCGAGTGAGTTTGCGTCCCGCCGGCACTCCCCCAAAGGGTCTCGCAAATCGTCACTCCGCCAGCCAGCCAAAGGCAGCGGGATGAGGGCTTGTCTGCCCGCGGTAAGCGGACTTTTCGGGCGCCAGAACGGGCCGGCAACAGGCTCGGATGGCATCGATAGAAGTTGTGACGTTGTGGGGCGTTGAACGCATGTCGCGCGCATCCCGTTGGGGCGGATGAGCGTGGACATGCCGGCGGGTGATCGATGCACGCATCGAGAAACCGCGCCGGGAGAAACTGGGCCGGATCCACCGGCTGAACTGCGAAGCCTTAAGGCCGGACGGCCCGGGAGGAATCGCGAAGCGAAATGTCGACCCGGCTGCCTGAACGGAGGCGGTTCGGTCAAAGATAAGGACGGGGCAAGACCATGCGGATTGAGCGGCGGCACACCACCACGGGACAGTCACCTTACGCCGGGATCGATTTCCGGCTGACCACGTCGGAGATTCGCAATCCCGACGGCTCGGTCGTGTTCAAGCTTGATAATGTCGAGGTGCCGACCGAGTGGTCGCAGGTCGCCTCCGACGTCCTCGCCCAGAAGTATTTCCGCAAGGCCGGCGTTGCCGCGCGCCTGAAGAAGGTCGAGGAGGAATCCGTCCCCTCCTTCCTGTGGCGCTCCGTGCCCGACACGGAAGCTCTTAGCCAGCTGCCCGAGAAGGAGCGCTATGTCAGCGAGCTCAGCGCCAAGCAGGTGTTCGACCGCCTCGCTGGCTGCTGGACCTATTGGGGCTGGAAGGGCGGCTATTTCACCAACGACGAGGACGCCCAGGCCTTCTACGACGAGCTCCGCTACATGCTCGCCATGCAGATGGTCGCGCCGAACTCGCCGCAATGGTTCAACACCGGCCTGCACTGGGCCTATGGCATCGACGGTCCCGGCCAGGGCCACTATTACGTCGACCCCTTCACCGGCAAGCTGACCAAGTCCAAATCGGCCTACGAGCATCCGCAGCCGCACGCCTGCTTCATCCAGGGCGTCGGTGACGACCTCGTCAACGAGGGCGGCATCATGGACCTCTGGGTCCGCGAGGCGCGCCTGTTCAAATACGGCTCCGGCACCGGCTCCAACTTCTCGCGCCTGCGCGGCGAAGGCGAGAAGCTCTCCGGCGGCGGCCGCTCGTCCGGCCTGATGAGCTTCCTCAAGATCGGCGACCGCGCCGCCGGCGCGATCAAGTCGGGCGGCACCACGCGCCGCGCGGCCAAGATGGTCGTGGTCGACGTCGATCACCCCGATATCGAGACCTATATCGACTGGAAGGTGAAGGAGGAGCAGAAGGTCGCAGCTCTCGTCACCGGCTCCAAGATCAACCAGAAGCACCTCAAGGCGGTGCTGAAGGCCTGCGTGAACTGCGAAGGTTCGGGCGACGACTGCTTCGACCCTGAGAAGAACCCTGCCCTGCGCCGGGAAATCAAGCTGGCTCGTCGCTCGCTGGTGCCCGACAACTACATCAAGCGCGTCATCCAGTTCGCCAAGCAGGGCTACAAGGACATCCAGTTCGACGTCTACGACACCGACTGGGATTCGGAAGCCTATCTCACCGTCTCCGGCCAGAACTCCAACAACTCGGTCTCGCTCAAGGACGACTTCCTGCGGGCCGTGGAAACGGACGGCGACTGGAATCTGAACGCCCGCACCTCCAAGAAGGTGACGAAGACGCTGAAGGCGCGCGACCTCTGGGAGAAGATCGGCTACGCCGCCTGGGCGTCGGCCGACCCGGGCCTGCACTTCAACACCACCATGAACGACTGGCACACCTGCAAGGCGTCCGGCGACATCCGCGCCTCCAATCCGTGCTCGGAATACATGTTCCTGGACGACACGGCGTGCAACCTCGCCTCCGCCAACCTGCTGACGTTCTACGACGTCGCCACCAAGCACTTCGACGTCGAGGGCTACGAGCATCTCTGCCGGCTCTGGACCGTCGTGCTCGAAATCTCGGTGATGATGGCGCAGTTCCCGTCGAAGGCGATCGCCGAGCTCTCCTACGAGTTCCGCACGCTCGGCCTCGGCTACGCCAACATCGGCGGCCTGCTCATGACCATGGGCCTGCCCTATGACAGCAAGGAAGGCCGTGCGCTCTGCGGCGCGCTGACCGCTGTGATGACCGGCATCACCTACAAGACCTCGGCGGAGATCGCCGCCGAGCTCGGCACCTTCCCCGGCTACAAGAAGAACGCCGCGCACATGCTGCGCGTGATCCGCAACCACCGCCGCGCCGCCCATGGCCAGTCCAACGGCTACGAGGCGCTCAGCGTCAACCCGGTGCCGATGGACCTGGTCTCCTGCCCGCAAGCTGACCTCGTCAGCCACGCGCAGGCGGCCTGGGATGCGGCGCTCGAGCTCGGCGAGAAGCACGGCTATCGCAACGCCCAGACCACGGTGATCGCGCCAACCGGCACGATCGGCCTCGTCATGGATTGCGACACCACCGGCATCGAGCCCGACTTCGCGCTGGTCAAGTTCAAGAAGCTCGCCGGCGGCGGCTACTTCAAGATCATCAACCGCGCGGTCCCCGCAGCGCTGCGCGCGCTCGGCTATCGCGAGAGCGAGATCGCGGAGATCGAGGCCTACGCCGTCGGCCACGGCTCGCTGTCCAACGCGCCCGGCATCAACGCCTCGACGCTGAAGGCCAAGGGCTTCACTGACGAGGCCATCGCCAAGGTCGAGAAGGCCCTGCCGACCGCCTTCGACATCAAGTTCGCCTTCAACAAGTGGACCTTTGGCGAGGACTTCATCCGCGACCAGCTCGGCATCGGCGCCGAGGCGATCGCAGCCCCCGGCTTCGACCTGCTCCAGGCCGTCGGCTTCACCAAGCGCGAGATCGAGGCGGCCAACGTCCACATCTGCGGCGCGATGACGGTGGAAGGTGCCCCGCACCTCAAGGCCGAGCACTATCCGGTGTTCGACTGCGCCAATCCCTGCGGCAAGATCGGCAAGCGCTATCTGTCGGTCGAGAGCCACATCCGCATGATGGCAGCCGCCCAGCCCTTCATCTCGGGTGCGATCTCCAAGACCATCAACATGCCGAACGACGCCACGGTGGAGGACTGCAAGTCCGCCTACATGCTGTCGTGGAAGCTCGCGCTGAAGGCCAACGCGCTCTATCGCGACGGCTCCAAGCTGTCCCAGCCGCTCAACTCGCAGCTCATCGCCGACGATGAGGACGAGGACGATGCGGTGGAATCGCTCTACGAGAAGCCGATGGCGGCGCGCACCGCCCAGGTCTCGGAGAAGATCGTCGAGAAGCTGGTCGAGCGCATCATCGTGATGCGCGAGCGCGAGAAGATGCCGGATCGCCGCAAGGGCTACACCCAGAAGGCGGTCGTCGGCGGGCACAAGGTCTATCTCCGCACCGGCGAGTATGACGACGGCCGTCTCGGCGAGATCTTCATCGACATGCACAAGGAAGGCGCGGCGCTCCGCTCCTTCATCAACAACTTCGCCATCGCCGTGTCGCTGGGCCTCCAGTACGGCGTGCCGCTCGACGAATATGTCGACGCCTTCACCTTCACCCGCTTCGAGCCGGCGGGCCCCGTGCAGGGCAACGACAGCATCAAGTACGCGACCTCGATCCTCGACTACGTCTTCCGCGAGCTCGCGGTGAGCTACATGTCGCGCTTCGACCTCGCCCATGTCGATCCGACCGAGTCGAACTTCGACGCGCTCGGCAAGGGCGTCGAGGAAGGCAAGGAGCCGGACGAGGGCCACCACGCCTCCAAGCTCGTGTCGCGCGGCCTCACCCGCTCCCGCACCGACAACCTCGTCGTGATGCGCGGCGGCTCCACCGCGGTCGCGCAAGGCAACGACAGCGCGCCATCAGGCGGCAGCAAGGTCACGGCGCTGGCCTCCCACGGCGCGAGCGCCCGGGTCGGCGACGTCCTGGAAGGCGCGGTCGCGCTGAAGCAGGAAGTGAGCCACGACCTCTCTCCGACGGAGAAGCTCGAAGCCCTCCAGTGGAGCAAGTCCGGCACCGCGCAGACCCTGGTGCCCTCCAAGGCCGAGCGCCGCGCGGAAGCCAAGGCCAAGGGCTACGAAGGCGAGATGTGCTCGGAGTGCGGCAACTTCACGCTGGTGCGGAATGGCACCTGCATGAAGTGCGATACTTGCGGAAGCACGACGGGGTGTTCGTGAGGGGGTAGAACGTCTCGAGGATCGTTAGATCCGGACATATGCAAAGGGCGGCCGAAAGGCCGCCCTTCTCATTTCAGCAACCTCATCCGCTTAATGCGTCGGATCGCTCTTGCGCTGACTCGCGTTTTGCCGGCTCCATCTGCGTGAGGTTCCCGCAAGCGTAGCCCGGATGCCCCACAACCTCCATCCGGGCCACTCGCTCCTCACCGCTCATCATTGGCCACCGCATTGCAGCGTGCCCGTCTCGCAGCTCGCCTCGCCGCCTTCCTCGCAACCCAGCGCGCGCGAAACTGCTTTGCGGCACGAAAGGTTCGTGGTGCCACGACCTGAAATGCCATTGAGGCTATTCCGGCGACCATTCCTTTCACCACGTCGAAAGCGAAATCGGGTCCAAAATACTCCCACATGACCCTGCCTCCTTCTCGCGAAGGCTCCGCCGGGCGGAATGGGCAGATTGCGAACATGAAAAAGCCCCGTCCGTCACCGGCGGGGCCTCGGGAAAATTTCTGTGCGCCTTGTTCAGCGCACGCGAAATCTCTCGGTACACCCGCTCATGGTGGACTCGATGAACCAGCTGCAAAGCATGGCCGTGCGATAAAAAACGCCCATAGCGATCACCCAGAAATTTCGAAGAACGAAGGCGCCAGATGCGCAAGGCCAAACGCGCGCACGAGGGGCCGGTTGGCGGCAGATAAACCGACTGGACGGCCGCCGTCTGTGGAGCAATTCACAATTGCGGTATGACTTTTTTGGGGCGCGCTGCGGTTAGCTCGTAGGATGGGTTGAGCACTTGCGAAACCCATCATTCGATCGCGGCAATCGATGGGTTTCGCTACGCTCTACCCATCCTACGTGATCCAAATTACGGTGACAGTGCACTAAATTCACTCGCTCCGTCCCGCCGATCTGCGGCTTCGGCTCGCGCTTGGTGGGCGGCGTCAATTAAGTGTACTGTCGCCGTAATCGCAGATTGGTTCCGGCTTCGATGCTCATCAATGCTCTACCGCCGAAATAGCCTTTGCGGTCGAGCTCTTCCCTCCTAAACTCCCAACCCACCGGCATGGGTTCCGACGGGCCCGGTAGAAGCGGAGTCAAGTTATGCCCAAACCGGAGAGCTTCCCGATCGAGAAGATCTTCGTTCCCACGAAGCAGAAGAAAGCTATCAAGCCCGAGATCGTCGGGGAGATCGCGGAAAGTATTCTGGACATCGGACAACAGGCCCCCATTTCCGTTCGGCTCGACGGAGACCGCCTCGTTCTGGTCGAGGGACTGCATCGGCTCGAAGCCTGCAAGGCGCTCGGTGAGACAACCATTATCGGTGTCCTGGTCCCGGCCGAGCTTGCTCAACACAAGCCGCGGCTGTCCGAAGGACCCGAAGTCGAGGCAGAGCGCATCAAGATGGCGCGATTGAAAAAGCTGCGCCTCGAGAAGGAAGCCGCAGAGGCATCGACTGCTGCCTTGAAGGGCGTCAACGCAACGGAAGCGCCACGCCCCCGTCCGGCGAAAGGCGTCCGCGGCAATCCGAAGGCATCACTGGACCGGACTGCGGAATCGACACGGAAAACATTGTCGGACTGGATCACGCAGCAAAAGGGCAACGGCGGCCGCTATTGATTGTCGGCTCCAGAATTTCTGCGACTACAGTGACAGTGCACTTAACCGGCCCATCAACTTAGATTGAATGCACTGTCACCGCCACCAAGCCCGGCGCAACCGGTTACTCGGTGGCCGCTGCGCCAAGACCGGCTAGTAGCAAGGGGGGTAAGGTTCGTAGCCGCAGCGGCGATAGCCACCGTAGGCTCCGTAAGCCCCGTAAGCAGCAGCACCAACCGCAGCAGCTCCGACGCCCACGGCAACTCCACGGCGCACGGCTGCACCACGATAGACGCCACCGCGATAGACACCGCCGTGATAAACACCAGCGCGACCAACCCCAACGCCTCTTCGATACGCGAAGGCGTCCGTCGAAACAGTCACGATGCAGGCGATGCCAATGATGACGGATGCGGTAAGTGAAACGATGGTTCGGCGCGACATGACCACACTCCTTCCGGGACTGGAAGGTCGTCAGCGTAAGTCGCCAATGAGCGGGTTTGTTGATTTAGAACAATGCGGGCCGCGATCTGGCTGCCGAGTTCATGACGGGACAGTGAAGCTGTCACGCTTACCTTCATCGGCATCAGCGAGATCCACACCGATTTCGGCTATGTACCTGACGTGCGCGACGCAAGGCTCACCCCGTCCTACCCGCTCCCCACAAGACCCATGCCAAGAAAAAGCAGTCGCCTCGTCCCCCGCCTTCGCAGCCTCCGGCGGGGCACTCGGTGGGTGCGCAAGACGTTCGCGCGCGCACCGCGGGTGGTTCGGATTGCGGGCATTGCGGCGATCCTGCTTGCGGCTATCGCGCTCCTGAACATCGCCTATCAAATGATCCGCAAGCCGACCGAGCTGTTTGTCTTCGTCGGCAACTCCCTCGACAAGGAGCCGGCCGAGACCTGGCGGCAATACGGGCCGCTCTTCCGCACCTATTCCACCGCGACGATCACGCCCGAATTGCTGGCCGCGCTGGCGCAGGTCGAGAGTTCGGGGAATCCGGTGGCGCGCACCTACTGGCGCTGGCGATTGAGCTTCAATCCGCTCGCGATCTACCGGCCCGCCTCCAGCGCCGTCGGCCTCTTCCAGATGACCGACCCGGCCTTCGCTGAAGCGGCGCGGTTCTGTGTCCGCGGCAATGCGGTCACGGAGACCGGATGCGGTTCTACCTTCCTCTACATCCGCGCGATCCCGAGCCACGCCATCGAGCTGGCGTCGGCGTATCTGGATCGCCAGGTGGCCATGGTTCTCGGCCTCGCGGGCGATGTGAAGGCTACCGCACAGCAGAAGCAGGATCTGGCCGCCTTCATCCATCTCTGCGGCGCGGGTCCCGCCACCGCCTTTGCGCGCCGCAAGTTTCAGATGGTGGCCGGCGCGCGCTGCGGCGATCACCTCGTCGCGGGCTATGTCGCCAGGGTCAACGCGATGAAGCGGCAGTTTCTGCGGCTGGCGGCGGATGGCGACGGTTAGTCCGTAGACGGTTAGTCCGTAGGATGGGTAGAGCCCTTGCGAAACCCATCATTCCACGACGGCTATTGATGGGTTTCGCTTCGCTCTACCCATCCTACGAACTGCGAACTATTCACCACCAGTACGGCCACCGCCATCCCTCATAGCGAACATATGACGGCACCAGCGGCGGGCCGTAGGGATCGACCCGGTCGTCTTCGGGGCGATAACGATAGCGGGGAATGACATTGTAATCCCACGGCGTTGGCCTCAGGACGGGCGCCGTGACGATGAGCCTCTCTTGCGGTGCACGAACGACTTGCGCCTTCCGCGCCCGGGCTTCAGCGCCTGATATCCCGAGGTTGCACAGCACCAGCGCCGTTCCGAGAGCGCACACGACGGCTATTTTCTTCATGCGTTGGTCTCCTTGCGACGAGAGTGCAAAAGGACTCAAGGCAAGGCAAGCGAATTCGCTCTCGACCTGCATGAATGACGCTCTCGGCCCTGGCGGATTTCGGCTGCCGCTCACGAGGCCTGAAGAGGTGGGTTTCACAACCTGCGGCGCCTGGCAGGTTGCGAAGCCAACTCCACCGCTCGCCCGGCCAGCGAAGCCGGACTTGTCCCGCCGAAGCTCCGAGAGCGAAGGCGGGAGCGATACCCATCATTCGGGATGACGGGTTTCGCCGGGGGCCCAACCTGTCCCACGTTCGACGTGCCGTTGGGTCCCGTCAGTGCCTGGACTTCAGTCCCCTCTGGACTTCAGTACGCTCGCTTTGTGCTCGTGCCGGTGGTCGGCCTCGTGCTCGCGCCGGTCGTTTGACCTGGAGCGGCGTTCGTCGCGGCGGGGCTGGTGGTCTTCGAGGCCTTCGCGTGGCGCATCGCGTGACGCTTCTTATGTCCGGGGGCGTAGCTGGAGGCGCCCGGCTCGCCTGTCTTGGAACCCATTTGCTGCATCTCCTGACCTGGCGCCTTGCTCGACACACCCTGAGCAAACACGGCTGGTGCTGTCGCCACGAGAGCGGCAGCAGAGAGCGCAATGATCTTTGCTTTCATGTCGTCCTCCTCTCAACATGCCCTCCCAATGCAACGAAATGAACCAACGCCCGTTCCCCTGAACGGTTGTTCATACTGAGAGCAACCCCGCTCAACCCATCCCCTTTCGCCGCCGCACCGGGATGATGGGTCTTTCGAAGCGGATCACGCCGCGAGACAAAACCGGATCACGAGGATTCGATCAGCATCGGTGAACCGAGCTCTTCGAAATGAAAGAGCTGAAAGACCCGCTGGCCGTTGAAGTCGAGCACTCTCAAATCATCGGTCTCGTGCAGATTGCTTTCGACCGCGTGAAAGTGCCCGCCGTAGCGCTCCCTGGCGAGCGACAAGGGAACCTCGAACGCGACGAACTTGCCAATACCTTTTTGCCTGAGCACCCCAAGGAGCTTTTGGTCGTTCAGGGATTGGTGCGAGGTGAGAATGAGCAGCGGACCGCTCGCGGTGAGCAGCAGAAGCGATTTCATCGGATCCTCCTTTGCGCCCCGCCCTACCTGATCTTCGCCAGGCACTCCTTCAGGCGCTCCAGCTCCGTCCGAACTTGTGCCTCCATGGCGTCTTGCAATGCGAGTATGCCCCTGCTGGACAGTTCTGCAGAGGCCTTTTTGTCCAGATTCTGCTTCCAATCCCGGATGCCCTGCCTGGTCGCCCTTTGCGCCTCCGACGTCGTCTTGACGTACTCCTTCATGCAGGCGTCGGCCATCGCGCATGTCTGGCACTCCTGGGCGGCGGCCGGACTTGAAAGAAGCAGGGCGAGTATCGCGGTGGGGACCCTCATGGCGCTTCCTCCCCCGACAGCATAGCACGTCGCAGGGATTCCTGGGGGAGCACGGCTGTTTCAGCAACCGTGGCCCGCCATAATTTCTCCTTCGCACGCGCGTTGTGTTGGACAAATGTGAGGCCTATCCTTCCGACGATCGGACTGCCGCACTCCCATGAACGCCCGACCGGATGGAGCGCGCATCGATGCCTGAAGCGAACGACCCCAAACCTGATGTCCAGAAGCCCGATGCCCACAAGCCTGGCGAGGTGCGCGCCGATGGCGGACTGGCGCGGGCCTACGACCAGATCAAGAGCGCCAATGAAGACCTTGCGCGGCTGGACCGGCTGGTTTCCGGAATGGAACACGGCGGCGAGGCCCTACGGACCTCGCAAGCCAGCGCCGGTACGACAGCAGCCGAGCCCCCTAAGGACAAGGCGCCGGATCGCAACGTTCGCGATCAAGGCCTGAAAGGAGATCGGACCATGCTGCGCGCTTTGGTTGGCCTCGTGCTGGCGATCGGCATTCTCGGTGCCGCCTTCGCTTCGCAATATCGTGATGAGGCCAGGTCGATCAGCAAGTCGATCATGGCGCGATGGGCTCCGCCGGCCAGTCAGCCCCGGCAAACGGCCGCGGTTGAAACTCCGGCGCAGCCGACGGCACTGCACCTGGCGGCGGCGGATGAACCCAGTCCGGTGCCCGCACCGCCGCCCGGCAAGGAAACGCAAAGCGCTGCTCCAACGCCTGGCGCTCCAGCACCTGGCGTTCCGAGTCCTGGCGCCACACCGCCTGACCAGTCATCGTCCGATCTTGCGCAATCGCTCAAGACCATCACGGGCGAGCTTGCGAACATCAACGGTAAGCTCGAGCAACTGAAAAGCCGCAACGAGCAGACGCTGCGCGAGCAGGCCGACACCATTCAACAGCTCAAGGCGGCGCAGCAGAAGGATGCGGCGGACAATGCGCGCCTCGCCGCGCAGGTCCAGGCGCTGCAAACGCAACTGACGGCGTCGTCCACGCCTGCGGCCGCGAAACCCGTCGTGCGGAGCGTGGTGAACAACGATACGGCCGCGCCTGCACGGCCGCACGTGCAGGCGGCCGCACCTCGGCGGCCCAGGCCGCCGCCGCGCGGCCCCTGGATGCCGCCGCCCTATATGGCCGACCCTTACGGCGATCCGGATTGGTAAGCAGTTAGGGCGGCTGAGCCGGCGGCTCGCAGGACGGGGGAGCGCTGGCGCCCACCCCATCCCGCGAACGACGCTCTACGCCCGCCTCACCGGACCTCGCACACCGACACCTTGGCCGCGATCCCGGTCAGCTCGCGCTCTGGCATTGCAAGCTCCTCATCCGGATCGGGGGCCTCGCCGACCGAGACGTCCTTCATGCGACGCTTGACCTCTTCGCATGTCCTGCGGACGTCCTCCGTGAACAGCGCGCATTCCTCGATGCGCTTGAAGATCTTCCGCCCCTCTTCACGATACCCCGCCGCCGTTTCGCGCATGAAGGCAATGGCATCGTGGACCTGGGCTGTCAGCGCCTCGCATTTTTGCGCGGCGTCGATCAGCTCGGCGCCCATGGCCTCGATCTCCTTTGCAGCGGACTCATAGTCGCGAACCACCGCCTCTGCACTGAGCGCGCCGACCCGCGTGACCCCCTCGGTGTGCTCGACGTAATCAGGAAGAGCAATTGAAGCGATCGAGCTTCCCGCGCGGACCGATGCAATGTCCGCCTCGAGTTGGACCAGGTTCACCCCGTCCCGTCTGCGCAATTGTTCAACACTTGCCATGATCAGTCCCTCCCAATACATGACCCCGAACCCCAAACGGCGATCAGTGTATTCCGTGGGTAAGCGGCCTCCTAACCCGATCTGCCGTTGACAGCCTCAGCTCTGCCATTTTTTCCCAATTTCGGGCGCGGCACGCAGCGATGATCGATGTCATCGGCGCTCAACCTGTCCTAGTTGCGGTTCGCGTGGCGGGCTCGTGGACGCGTGAGCGGCTCGCGGCGGGCTACGAGCCTCAGCCGCCGCACCTGCCCACCGTGCCATCATACCCCTGTCTTGCCCGACGGGTCAAATTCACTTCGGTATTTCAGAACAATTGAAATCGCTGGCAATTTCTACTGTGCATGGGGTTGTTTTCAACATTTTTGCCGGGAGCGCGCTCAATCGCCTCTCAGGCTCAGAATGTAGCTCGACAGCGCCTCGGCCTGCTCCGGCGAGATCACCAGATTGGGCATGTTCTGGTGGCTGGTCCGCCAGAACACCTTGAGCGACAGCGCGGTCGTTCCTTTCCGATCGGCGATGGCCTGGAAGCTCGGAGCCAGGTCGAAGAATCCGGCCATGTGCGGCTCCACGGCGTGGCACGTCTGGCACCACGCCTGCGCCAGGCGATGTCCTTCCTCTGCCGTGCGTGAGGAAGGCCTCGATGCCCCCGCGGCCGTGTGGACGACGCTGAACAGAAACAGCAACGACAACAGGATCAGGAGGCCGAGGCCGATATAGATTCGAACGCTGCGCGACATGGTTTCACCTCGCCATTGCTGCGTAACTCGAAGCGTAGGTCGGTGCGAGCAGACCAGGTTGACCTGCATCAAGAGAGCGGATCCCGGCAGGACAACTCCCTCAGCACGCCACAAGGTCGGTGTGGCCAAATCCCTTGGAATAGTCGAGCAGCGAGATCACCGTCGGCGTCAGCGCGATCAGGCGAACCTCGGACGGTTTCGGCACGGCGAGGCCGGTGGC
The DNA here is from genome assembly GCF_054062495.1 of Bradyrhizobium sp. USDA 3311. Taxonomy (NCBI): domain Bacteria; kingdom Pseudomonadati; phylum Pseudomonadota; class Alphaproteobacteria; order Hyphomicrobiales; family Nitrobacteraceae; genus Bradyrhizobium; species Bradyrhizobium sp. USDA 3311. The sequence goes on from NZ_JBSSFI010000001.1 coordinate 6,423,033, forward strand.
CTTCTGTTCCGGATAGCGTGCCATCAGCAGGCCGATCGCCTTCTCGGCTTCGGCCGGATCGGTCAGGATTCGGGCCCGCGCCGCCATGGACACGCCGGTGATCTCCATCACCTGCGCCGGGTCGTCATCGATCGCAAGCGAGACCCGATCGTCTCGCGACAGGTTTTGCGCCTTCTGGCTGTCGATGCCGCACAGGAAATAGATGGTGAAGCCTTCGTTCGCGTAGCCGACGGTGGTGACCTGCGGCCAGCCGTCCGGCCGCAGCGTCGCGATCCGCATGGTGCGGTGCTGGTCCAGCAAGGTCTGGATCTTTTGTCTGATCAGATCGTCCATCGCGCCCTCCGCAGATCTTCCTCGAGAAGGATAGTGAGCGGCTCGCGCAATGGGGTTGATGCACCTCAAGTCACGGCGGCCGGCATTGACGGAATCATGGCCTCACGGGATGGGTGACGCGATGCCCATCGCGAAGATGACGGACATCGCATACGCTTGCGCCCATTCCACGATCGGGGAGATATCACCATGAACGGCAACCGCTATTACGGCGTCCGCGTCGAGGGCGCGAAATACGGCGTCGGCTTCGGCTCGGCGCTCGCCATCGCGATCTCCTACACCAACAACCATTCGATCCTGTGGGCGATCATCCACGGCATCCTGGGCTGGCTCTACGTCATCTTCGTTGCGCTGTTTCGGTGACATCGCACCGGCAGGCAGCCGCCTGCACGCGCACGCCCCAGCTTTCCCTTGCATTCTCCGGTTCCGCCCCTACGGTGCGCCGCGCAACGCCACCCGAGACGAGACCTGCCATGCCCGACGCCATGAAATGCCCGAACTGCCAGTCGGAGCACGCCTATCAGGACCGCGATCTCTGGGTCTGCCCGGAATGCGCCCATGAATGGAGCGCTACGGCCGGCGCTGCGGCGGATGCGCCGCAGGAGGCGGGCGTGCGCGATGCCCATGGCAACGTGCTGACTGATGGCGATAGCGTCATCGTGATGAAAGACCTCAAGGTCAAGGGCTCCTCCTCCGTCGTCAAGGGCGGCACCAAGGTCCGCAACATCCGCCTCCAGGACGCCACCGACGGCCACAACATCGCCTGCAAGATCGACGGCATCGGCGCGATGAATTTGAAGTCGGAGTTCGTGAAGAAGGCCTAGCGCTACGCGCCCAGCAGCGCGTCATATCCCTTCGCGCTGAACGCCAGCAGACAAAACCCGTGCCCGAACGGATCGGCCAGCATCGCGATCCGTCCATACGGCGCATCGCGCGCGGGCGCCTCGAGCAAGGCACCGGCGCGCACCGCGCGCGCGACGGCGGCATCGACATCGTCAACGACGACATCGACATGCAACGGCGTCCAGTGCCGCTCGTAGCGGCGGCGGTCGCTGCCGGCGCCCAACGTGCCGGCCTGCTTGGTCAGCAGGTACACCGGCGCCGGCCAGCCGAGCAGTTCGACGAAGTCGGCGCCGAAGCGGCGGCCGACCGTCAGCCCGAACGCTTCGGTGTAGAAATTCGTGGCGGCGGCGACGTCGGGGACGTCGATGTTGAGCAGGAAGGTCATGGCGGGCTCGTCAAGTTGCGGCGTGCCCGGGAGCGTAGCCGGGATGGAGCGTCGCGCAATCAGGGATAGTGCCGCACGTCCAGCCCCGGATTTCGCTTGCGCTCCATTCGGCTTGCGCCGATGCGTTCACCGCTGCCGTTGCGCCAGATAAAACCCGCACAGCACCGTCACGAGGCCCGCAGTCTGCAACATCGTCGGCGGCTCGCCGAGCAGGAGCCAGCCGGTGAGCAGCGTCAGCGCCGGCACGCAGGCCGGGAACACCGCCGCGCGGGCAACGCCGAGCCGCTGGACCGAGACGGCGAAAAGATAGAGCGCTGCGGGCCCCGCGAGCACACCCTGCGCCAGCGCCTGGATCGCATTCTCCGTCACGCCGATCGCAGCGACGCGAGCGGGCCCGCCGGTCAGGAGATAGGCCGGCAGCAGGAGCAGCGACAGCACGTTGATGACGAGCGCCGCCGAGACGGCGGAGACGCGCCAGTGGCGCAGCAGCGCGCCAAAGCCTGCGAACATCAATCCGGTCAGCACGAAGATCAGATCGCCCTGCACGCCGTCGGCGCCGATATGGCCGATCGATTCGGCGCCGATCACGCCGAGGCCGCCGACGATGACGATGGCACCGGCAACGCGCGAGGCGGAGATCTTCTCTTTGAGGAACATGGCGGCGAGCAGCAGGCCGCCGAGCGTCGCGGAGGACGGCTGGATCACGCTGCCGTGGCCGAGCGGCACGAACAGGAAGCCAGTGTAGGAGATCAGCGACATCACGGGGCCGCCAAGCACCATCAGCGCAAGGCCCCTGCCCCAGCCGATACCGCAGAGATCGGAGATCCCGGCGCGGGCTACCAGCGGCAGGAACACGATGCCCGACCAGACGTAGCGATGCACCAGCAGATCGACCGGCGCGAAGCCGACCTTCAGCCCGTGCCGCGTGCCGGCAAAGCCGAGCGCCCAGAACAGCGCCGCCGACAGGCCGCAGACGACGCCGAGAAGCGCCGGTGCCGCGTCGTTCTTCTGAATGAGAGCGTCAGCGCCGCTCGTCCGCTGATCCATCGGCAAGCCTTATGTCAGCGCGCTCATCCGCTCAACCCACGCGGTTGCAGGTCTGGCACGCGGCGGAGACGCGAAGATTCCCGTAGCAACTCGTCATGCATGTGGTCCGTGTGATCGAGCACGACCGCGGTGGCGTTGCCCTTCGGCGCGATCCATTCCGCGTCGTCGGTGAACAGCGCGGCGATGCGCTCGGCGTCACGCGATGAAAAGGTCTTCCAGCCGTTCAGGACGACGTCTTTCGGGCAGGTCACGGCGGGCTCTCCGGCTGCATTGAATTGAGAGCCGCCTTCTAGGCCTCCATGCGCGTCGCGGCTCGCCACAATCGGACTCGGTCATCGCGCGGCCCTTCCGCCCGCACGGGCTTGCGCTATCATCCGGCCATGCTGAGCTTTGCGACCTGCGACGCCGCGCGCCTGCGCCGCGATCCCCGCTATGATGGCTGCTTCTTCACGGCGGTGAAGACCACGGGCATCTATTGCCGCCCGGTCTGCCCGGCCAAGCAGCCGCTGACGCGCAACGTCGCCTATTATCCAACGGCAGCTGCAGCCGAGGCCGCGGGTTTCCGGCCCTGCCTGCGCTGTCGTCCCGAGACCGCACCGTTCTGCCCGGCCTGGAACGGCACGCGCTCGACGGTCACGCGGGCGGTGAAGCTCATCAATGAGGGCGCGCTCGACGAGGCTTCCGTGGTGACGCTTGCGATGCGGCTCGGCATCTCCTCGCGTCATCTGGCGCGGCTGTTCGAGCGCCACGTCGGCGCAACGCCACAGCAGCTTGCCAGGACGCTGCGCGTCCAGCGCGCAAAACGCCTGCTCGATGCCGGCGGTCACACCATGACCGACATCGCGTTCCTGGCCGGTTTCGGCAGCCTGCGCCGCTTCAACGCCGCGTTCGCCGAGCTCTACGGCCGCTCGCCGTCAAGTTTGCGCGACTATCAGAAAAACCCGGGGCTGAGATCGAGGCCGTAGGTCAGGCTCAGCACGAACACGAACAACGCGGCGGCCGCGGACAGCGCAAGATGCCTGATGATGAACTCACGCGGCGAGGTGCTGGCAACAACGGCTTTTTGCGCAACGGGCATGAAACGGCCTCCAGTATGATTCCAGAATTGGCCGCTCAATATGCGGCGCGCGCATCAGGCGCCGTGATCTCCGAAACAAGTATTAAGGAGATCACACTCGTCTTGAACCGCCGTACACAACGAAGCCATCGCGCGATTCTTTTTCGGCGCCGGCTTCTCGATCCGCGCACGCACGACGAAAACGCGCTGGTCCCGCCCGCAAAGAAAAACCGCGCTCCTGCAGGAGCGCGGTTCCAACGTGACGCGGAAAATTCTGAAACCCGACGGTTGCGAATTCATGCACGCGACAGCGGCACGATGCGCACGCACCGTGCCTGTCGCATGAAGCTTAGCGGGCGCTGCCCACGGTCGCGGTCTTCACCTTGCGCGGCGACAGAACGCTGGCCTGAAGCGCCGTCACGCTGGTGGCGGGCGCCGAGGCCTGCTGCTCGACATGCGCGGCACCGAGCACGCGAACCTGCAACGGGGAAACCGGGAAGCCGTTGGCCTCATAGGCCGGCAGCTCGGCGGCGAAGGTGGCAGTCGAGCCCGCAATCGTGAGGGCGGCGACTGCGATCGACAGAGTCTTCTTGTTCATTGATGATGCTCCAGGAGGAAGTTTCGGAGCACATCTAAACCTGATTTGCTGCATTGCGACATGCGCCGCTGCATTGCAACAACGCGCTTGGCGCATGGCGATATGTTTAATGCGCACAAGGCCTTGGCCGAATCCCTGCCGGCTGCGACATGACGCCTTTATAGGCGCTGCTCAGCCACCGAGCACATTGCCCCAGCCGTCGAAGACATAGGCCTTCCAGGCCACGGTTCCATCGTCGCGCGGCCGGCTGGCCCGCCGATAATCATCCGCCTGTTCGGCGGTCCAGGTGATGATCCTGTCGGAGAGAAGATCGTGCAGGATGGCGGGCTCGGTGGGGTCGAAGGCGTCCATGGGACGAAGTGAGGAATGCGTCATGGCCGCACCAACGCGCAAGCCGCCGCAAGGTTGCAGCGAAAACACCGCGTCCAGACGATGCGCACAGACAAGCCTACCCGGCCCTGTCAGAGGGGGCGCATCATGATCGTCACGAAGCGCGGGCCGGACGCCGCACGCCTCGCGCGTCAGCATGACGAATAACTTATTTCAACGCGGTCGCCAGCGCTTGCAGCTTCGCAACGAGATTGGTGCCGAGCGCGTAGATGATCTCGATGATCGCAAGCGCGATCCCCGCTGCGATCAGGCCGTATTCGATCGCGGTGGCGCCGGATTCATCGGCGGCAAAGTCGGCCAACAGGCATTTCAATTTCAAAACTCGTGTCCTTCCCAACGAATACCGGACGTTACCGGTGCGAGAGGAATGCCAGACCGCAATCCAAGATTGAGTGAATTCAGCCGGCTCAATTTGACGACAATGAAAGCAGCATTTGCAGGCCATTTCCCGCTCCAAAGCCCCACGAAGCCGCAATGGAACTCGCGTTGCATCTTCGCAACACCCGCCGGAAAAGCCCGTTTTCAGCCATTTGCGCCATTGCGCCGCCACACCGTCCTCCGAACAATCGACGCGCTGCGTGCCTTTCTGTGCAAGACTGTTCGACGAGACGCGTTCGAACAGAACCGTTTGGAGGCAGGGATCATGGACGATCGGCGGTCTCTTCTGGTGGCAGTCGCATGCCCCTCGGCCGTCATGGCCGGCTGGCTGGCGCTCTCTCTGTCCGCCTATGCCCCTGCCCTCATCGAGAACAGCGGCGCCAATGCAGCCACCGTCTCACGCGCAAAGGATCTCGGCCGCCTCGACCTCGCCGACGTCCCGCGCGCTGCGACCATCGAAGATGGCATCGCCCTGACCGCCGACATCGCCGCAGCGGTGGCTCAAGCCCCCGAGCCGGCAAGCGCTGAAGCAGCAGTGCTCGAAGTGCCCGCCCCCGCCATCAAGCTCGCCTCGGCCGATCCCGCGCTGATCTTGCCGAGCACGCCGCCCGCGCCGGAGATCTTGCCCGAGCCGGCGCCCGTCGTCAGCGAGGCCGTACCGGTGCAGGAGCCCGTCAAGCTCGCATCCGCCGATCCCACCGAGATCGTGGCGACCGACGCGCTGTCGCCCGCGGCGATCGCGACCGGGCCGGCCGCAACCGAGAGCAAGGCCTCGCCGTCCGCCGACACCGTCGCCGTGCTCGACGAATGCTTCGTGATGGATGCCTGCATCGACCGCTATCTCTGGGCGCTCTACCAGCGCACTCCCAAGGAGGATTCGATCAAGGTCGAGGAGCGCCGCGCCGTCACCGTCAAGCGCAGGGGCAAGATGGTCACGGTGATGCGCAGCTTCACGAAGCTGGTCGACGAGGACTTCGGCTGGAAGGATCCGAAGGCGGCCGAGCACGCCGGCATGTCGATGATGGATTACGTCATCGGCGGCATGGACAAGAGTTTTAAGCGCAAGCTGTTCCGCACGCTGCTCGCGGCGGAAGCCGCCGGCCTCTCGCCGGGGATCACCAGCGCGTTCCGCGACGACTATCGCCAGTCGATCGCGAGCGGCCTGAAGGCCGCCTCAGACCGCTCCTATCATGGCGGCAGCACGCGCGGTGGCTACGGCCACGGCATGGCCGCCGACATCGTCTCGACCGCCGGCAACAACCGCGCGCAGCGCTGGGTCTCGACCGAGGTGCTGTGGAAATGGGTCGATGCCAACGGCAAGGCGCTCGGCATCGGCCGGCCCTATCTCGGCCGCGATCCGCCGCATGTCGGCCCGGTCGACGGCGCGGAATATGTATCGAAGCGCGGCTCGGCGGACCGCAGGGAAGCCGCCAACGCCAGGCCGAAGAAGATGCGGGCCATGGCCAGCGCCAAGCCGCCAAAGGCACAGGCCGCGCGTGAGAAGGCGAAGCCGCAGAAGTCGGCGCAATCGGCCGGCAAGCGGGCGACCTGAACCGTTACGGCTTCCGCGTCGGCAGCGGCACGAGACGCATCTCGGCTGATCCCGCTTCCTGCGTACGCACCAGCACGGCAAAGATGGTCTCGACCGCGAGCCGCACCGCCGCCTCCATCGCCTTTCCCTTGGCGACATGCGCGGCGATCAGGCCGGTGAGGAGATCGCCGGTGCCATAGGGGCGGATCGGCAGGCGCGGCGTCGCAAAGCGCGACAATTGCCCGTCGGCGCAGAGGATCGTCTCCACCTGCCCGTCCGGCGTATCCGCGAGTGTGCAACCGGTGGCGACGACGTCGATGCGGCCGGCCACCGCCAGCGCCGCGCACGCCGCACGCAAGTCCTGCGCGTCCGCGATCGTGATGCCCGAGAGCAGCTCGAGCTCGAACTGGTTCGGCGTGGTCAGGTTCGCCGCCGGCAGCAGGCGGTGCCGTACCACGTCCAGAATGCCGTCGGCGACATAGACGCGGCCGTCGTCCCCGATCACGGGATCGCAGAGATAGATGAGCTTGGAATTGCGGTTCAAGGCGCGCTCGACGAAATCGGCGACGACGGCGGCATTGCCGGGCGAGCCGAGATAGCCGGTGACGAGCACCGCGGCCTCGTCGACGAGATCGCGCTCCTCCACACCTTTCAGGAGATCGGCGACGAGCTCGGTCTCCAGCACCCGCCCGCGCAGGCTCGGATAGCGTGGATGGTTCGACAGCAACGTCGTCGGCACCGCCGCGACGTTCACGCCCTCCGCCTGCATGGCATAGGCGGCCGCGCTGTTGCCGACATGGCCGTGGACCACCTGGCTTTGAATGGAGATGACGAGCATGGGGCGGTCCGTAAGGTTAAATGCCGAGCGAGGCAAGGTAGCAAGCGCAGCCCGGATGGAGCGCAGCGTAACCCGGGACTGGCGCCGCGCGGTTAGCCCCCCGGATTTCGCTGCACTCCATCCGGGCGACAAGTCTAGGGCCTCTCATACCCAAGCTCCGGCCGCAGCGCCTGCATCTTCCGCGCCAGCCGCCGGTGCCCGGTCTCCTCCGACCTCGCCAGGTGGTCGGCGACCGCGACATGGTCCGCATCGCTCTTATGCTGGTTGAGCTTGGCCTGCCCCTCGATTTGGTCCACCACGAGATCGATGACGCGGATCGCAGCCAACATGCTCTCGCGCTTGTCCGGCTCCATCTGCGCGAGGTCCCAGGGCTGCTTCGGCAACCGCGCCTCGGCGACCGCGAGCAGCGCATCGCCGTGCCCGCGGTTCTCGTCGAGCCCGCGCAGATGCGCCACGCCCGACAGATGCACCGCCTCGTAGAGCCAGGTCGAGACGTTGTCGCGCGAGGAATACCAGTCGTTGGAGATGTAGGCATCGTCGCCGGCAACGATCAGCAGGAAACGCCTGGTACCGTCCGCGAGCGGCACGAGCGGATTCTTTGCGGTGAGATGCATCTGCACGATGACTTGCCCGTCGCGCTGATCCAGCACGAACGGCACGTGCGAGGCGCGCGGGCCGCGCTCATCCGCCGCAACGATCACGCCGAAGCCGCGCTGCCCAGCGAATTCCAGCGCGCGCTGCTCCTCGATGCGGAATTGGGGACGGAGGACATGCATGGCGCGGCGCTCGATGGCTGGACGAAAGATGTTGCGAGGCTACCTCATCATCCGGCGAAATCCGAAACGATATTGGGGTGCAAACGCGGATGTCAGCAATGATCTCGGCGCCGTGCCAGCTCGCCGAGATAGGCGCAGAACATGTCGGCGAGCCCCTCGGCATGGCGCGCGATCTCCGCCGCGCTGCGCGGCGTCTCCGAGAAGCGCTTGCCGACCTCGCTCAGCGTCGTCGTGATCAGTTCGCCGGCGAGAGCGCGCGTCGCATCCGATGTCTTGGGCAGCGCCTCCCGCATGAAGGCCGCGACGATGCCCTTGCCGGCGGCCCGCGCATCGCGTGCCTCGGGCGCATCGCGATAGAGCGGCGCGGCGTCGCTGAGCGCCGTGCGGATCGCAGCCTCCTCGCACTCGGAGCGAATGAAAGCGTGGACCAGCGCGCGCAGCCGCGCCGATGGCGGCTTCGTCCGGTCGGCGAGGATGCCGCGCAAGAGCTCGCTCGTGCGTTGCCACTCGTCGCTCTGGAGGCGGAACAGGATCGCCGCCTTGTTCGGAAAATATTGATAGAGCGATCCGACGCTCACCCCGGCCCGCTCGGCCACCCGCGCCGTCGTGAAACGCTGCGCGCCCTCCTTCGCCAGGACCTGAACAGCCGCATCCAGAATGGCCGCCACAAGCCCCGTGGAGCGGGCCTGTTGCGGCTGCTTTCGCGAGGAAATTGAACGGCTTCGACGATCGGCCATGGCGCGCCTGGGGAATGCGAATAGGAAATGCGACGAATTAGTCGTATTTCAGTCTTCGCGCAAGCACGCGCTTCTTCGCGAACCCTGGAGGCAACGAATGACCACCCCAACCATCACATCGCTTGCGCCGCTGCTGGACCGCCTGTTCCTCGAGGCCGAGGCAACACGGGGCGCAACGCTCGCAGCCGTCGCCGATTTGTCCGACGCCGACCGGGCGCGGATGATGCGAAGCAAGACCGATTACGCCGACCTCTACGGACGCCTGAAGGACGTCCCGCTCGCGGTATCCCGCGAGACCGGCGCCCTACTCTACATGCTGGCGCGCAGCTCCCGCGCCAGAACGATCGTCGAGTTCGGCACCTCCTTCGGCATCTCGACCCTGCACCTCGCCGCGGGCCTGCGCGACAATGGCGGCGGCCGTCTCATCACCAGCGAGTTCGAGCCGTCCAAGGCAGCGCGGGCACGCGACAACCTCTCGGCCGGCGGGCTGCTCGATCTCGTCGAAATCCGCGAAGGGGATGCGCTGAAGACGCTCAAGGCCGATCTCCCTGACACGATCGATCTCGTGCTGCTCGACGGCGCCAAGGCGCTCTACCCTGAGATCCTGGATCTGGTCGAGGGCCATCTCAAGCCGGGCGCGATCATCGTCGCCGACAATGCCGACGACAGCCCCGACTATCTCGCGCGCGTGCGCATGCCCGGCAGCGGCTACATCTCCACGGCCTTTGCCGAGGATGTCGAACTCTCCGTGCGGATCAACTGACGCCACGTCGAGCCGCCGCGATGCCATTGAGCCGCTGCGCGATTCATCGCGCGGCGGCTTCGCGTCATCGGCGACAGACCGCGGAACATCACGTCCGCGTCCGTGTCGCACCCTCGTCACTCACATGTGATAGCAGCTACCAGCAGAGCGATGTTCCACGTGCTAAACATACCTACCGCGCGGTATCTTTCCTGCGCTACGCCCGAGCCTGCCATGACCTCCGCCTTCAATGCCTACACCGCGCTTGCCCTCGCCATCGTCTCCGAGGTCATCGCGTCCGCCTTCCTGCAGCAATCCGCACAGTTCACGCGGCCGTGGCCGACGCTCGCCATGGTGCTGTTCTACGTCGCCTCGTTCTACGCGCTGTCGGTCGCGATCCGGGTGATCCCCCTGAGCATCGCCTATGCGATCTGGGGCGGGGTCGGCATCATCCTGACCGCCACCGTCTCCTTCGTGCTGTTCCGCCAGATGCTCGACGCCGCGGCGTTCGTCGGCATCGGGTTGATCGTATCCGGCGTCGTCATCATCAACCTGTTCTCGGAGACGATGGTGCACTGATGCCGGCCAGCGCCTATAGCCGCGCCAAGCAGCCCGAGCAGGTGCGGCGCGCCCTGCTCGACCACGCTGCGGCCATTGCCACGGACCATGGCGTCTCCGGCATCACGGTGCAGGCCGTGGCGGCGGCGGCCGGCGTCACCAAGGGCGGCCTGTTTCATCACTTCGGCAGCAAGCAGGCGCTGATCGAGGGCCTGTTCGCCGATCTGCTCGCCCACGTCGATGCCGAGATCGACGCCGCAATCGAAACCGATCCCAAGCCGCGCGGCAGCTTTACGCGCGCCTATGTCAATGCGGTGTTCACCGGCAAGGCGTTCGGCTTCACCACGCCCTGGGCGGCGCTGAGCATGGTGGTCGTCACCGATCCGTCACTGCGCCGGCTCTGGAACGACTGGATGAAGGCACGCCTGAAGCGGCATCGCGCGACCGACGGCACGCCGGAGCTCCATGTCGTGCGCCTCGCCGCCGACGGCGCCTGGCTGTCCTATGTCACGACCGGACAGACGCGCATGAACGCCGAGCTGCGCGCCGTGCACGGCCGGCTGATCGCGCAGACCTATCGGCGCGGATAGCGACCTTTTTGTCGGCGCTGGCTACTGGCTTGTCACTGGCTTGGGCGGACGCGGCGCGGATCGGGAGGATTTTGCGCCGGGCTTGGCCGCGGCTCGCGGTGGCGGCGCATCGACGGACTCCAGATACGCGGCGAGCGCCTTGGCGGAGTCAGAGCTGGTCGCGTAGTGGTCCTTCAGGAACCATGACAGCGTCAGGCTGAAGCGCCCCTTGGCAAGACCGCGCGGGCTCCGGTGGCAGGTCGCGCAACCATCGGCAAACAGCTTTTCGGCCGACTTGCCGGCATCGAGATTTTGAGCGGATGCGACCGTCGCCGTCAGTGCGGCGGCGGCTGCGAGAATCATCAGGGGCGCGATCAGGTCGCGCCCTGGCCGAAAGTGCGAAGTCAAATGTCGTCCCCTAGCCCCGTCTTGCGGTCACGCCGCCAGCAATTGATCGAATTCGGGCGGCGCGTAGGCCTTGCCGTCCTGGTCGGTGATGACGACCCGCCATCCCTCGCTCGCCCACACCCTTGCCTTCGCCACGATGAGCAGGCGGCTCTCGCGGGCGAAACTGTACTTCTCGTTGTCGCGTTCTGCGATCATTTTGTAGGCCAATGCGTGTCCCCTTGCGTTGCCCCTGCACCCGCTTCCTCGTGGCAGCGGGCTTTGGCGGCAATTCGCCGGGAGCGTGGCAATTTGGTGCCATCCGCAGGCAGCATCGCACCGGCGCACCCGCAGCCGGGTGACCGGATCGAACGCGTGCCGCGTTCGGCAGCTGGGGGCCGGCCCGTCACATCAGCAACGGAACCGATCGCGCCACCTCCGAACTCCGCTAATGGACGCGGATGATGTGCGGACGGCCGAGATCGATCAGCCCCTGCACCGCCGACAGGCGATCGTCCAGGGCCGCGATCGTAAGCAGCAGATTGTTGCGCCGTTCGTCGAGAAGACCCATCTCGGCGCCGGAGAGTTTGGCGTTCGCCCGTTGCTTGTGGATGCTTTCGAGCGACTCGCGCAGTGTGGCGATCAAGCCGGTCAACTGCTTGACCTCTTTCGTCATGGACCGCTTCGCGACATTTTGGCGGCGCGTCTCCGCCTGGCTCTGTCTCATCGTCATCCTCCCGTGCCCCGCTGCCCCGAGTGGATGCTTACAGCTTTGGGTAGACATATTACGATCGATGAAATCTGCCCGCGAAGAACTTTCTTAAATTGTACGCGCAGGGAACCCGACTAACAGAAAGCCCGGCGCGAGGGCCGGGCTTTCGCAATGACGTTAGTGCTTCTCGTGACCGTCACCGGGACCGCCGGCCGGCGCGCCACCACGCGGAGCGGCGTTGATGTGCTGAGCACCGCCGCCCGGATGCGGCATCGCAGGTGCTGCCGCGCGCGGCGCCGGCATCTGCGCATGGGCATTCATCGGCGCGCCATGGCTGACGTTCGGCTGCGCCACATGCGGCGTCGCGGGCCGGGCCGCAGGCGCGGCCGACACGCGCGGAGCTTCATGAGCACGCGCCATCGGCTGCGCACGCGTTACCGGCTGCGGCTGCGGCTGCGCACGCGTTGCGGCGCGGCTCGCCGCATGCTCGTGCATCATGCGCGCCTGCGCGTCGCGCGGGTTGCGGTTCTGCTGCACGGTCGTCCGCGCATTCACCAGGCGATCGCTTCGCCCGACGCGAGTCCGGTCGGCCGCAACCGCAGCGTCGCGCTTGGCGATGGCTGCGTCATGCCGTGCCGTCACGGCATCGCGTCCGGAGATCGCGGCGGCGCCCTTTGTATTCGCGCCATTGCGCCCCAGTGCGATCGCCGCATCGCGTGTCGCCGCACGGCCGATACGGGCCGCACTCGGATCAATCGTCATCCGCGTCGCGAAGCGCTCGTGCGAGCTCCAGTAACTATTCCAGTAGGCATGGCGGCGATACCAGGGCCGCCCCTGATAATAGCTCGACCAGTACGAGCTCAGCACGAAGGGCACGACGGGCACGTCGATCTCGTCGACATAGTCGGGGAGATAGACGTAGTGATTGCGGTAGAGATATTCGAGATATTGCGACGACACCCAGCCGCGATCGTCGGAGAAGCTCACGTCGCACCAGGCATTGCCGCGCAGGCAGCCATGGATGTTGACGCGGGCGCCCTCGGGGATGCGATCGACCACGGGGAATCCCGACCCCGGTCCGGCGCGCAAGCCGGTCGAGACGGTGACGATGCCCGGCGCGGCCAGCGCGGCCGTCGGGGCGAGTAGCAGTGCTGCAACCAAAATGCTTCTGAGTCTCATGGCGTATTCCTCCTCTGCGAGTCGGAACGCGCAGAAGGAACGAGCGTTCCTCCTAGAGCTGCCGCATCAGCCGAAAGATTGAATGCGCGCGGAGTTCAATATTCATCCGCCGTTCATCGGTACGACGAGCGCAACACGGCGAACGTCAATTCACCGGCAGCATGAACCCGTCGAAGTACGACGCGAGCCCGGCAAGATCGTCGAGCGGCAGCACGTTCGCGACGTATTGATCCGGCCGCACGACGACCATGCAACCGGCCTTCCGATCGATGCCGCGCATCGCAAACACATCGTGACCGCTCTTGAAATCCGGACAGAACATCTTTTCGTAGTCAAGCAAACCGTAGCGGCCTTTGCGCGGCAGCAGCAGCGGTGGCATCGCCTCGATCGCAAGCTCGCGATGATCTTGCTGAAACACCGCGCGCAGATCGATCACGGCGTCGATGTCGGCGCCTCCCGGGGTATATCGTCTCACCGGCGATTCCCCTGCCTCGGTGAGAAAATTGCACAATGCACGAATGGCGGAGCCGGCCGCCGCCGGATTCTCCGCGCCGGAAAATGCATAGATGCGGAAGCGTCCGTCGGCCTGCGCCGCGTGGCCGAGATGAACGGGCTTTGCGTCCGCCAGCCGGATCACCGGCGCGGAATGGAAGCGCTTGCCGATCACGAGGCCTTCCGCAAGATGCTGATGGGACAAGGCCCCCGTGAGGACCGAGGGCGTGTAATGCGTCGCGGTGCCGGCCGTATAGCGGCCGTGCCGGACAAAATAGTCCTGCGTCATGGCGGCATCGGCGCCACCGGCCTTGGCCGCAGAGGCCAGAATCCCCGACCATTCGCGGTCGAAGTCGATCAGCTCTTTCGCGACGGCCTGGCGCTCCGCCGAATAGGAATGCAGCAGGCTTGGCGCACTTTGTTTGTGGAGCACGGCGGCGAGCTTCCAGCCGAGATTGAAGGCATCCTGCATCGAGACGTTCATACCCTGCCCCGCCTTCGGGCTGTGGGTATGGCAGGCATCGCCGGCGATGAAGATGCGCGGCAGGCGGGTCGCGGTCTCGGCTTCCGGCACGTCGTCGAACTTGTCGGTCAGGCGCTGGCCGATCTCGTAGACCGACCACCAGGCGATCTCCTTCACGTCAAGCGTATGCGGTTTCAGGATCCGCTGCGCCTTGGCGATCACGTCATCGGCGGTGATGTTGCGGCTGGCGACGCGCTCGCCGACGTCGAGCTTGGCGAGCTCGACATAGATGCGCACCATGTAGCCGCCTTCGCGCGGAATGATCAGCAGGCTGCCGTCCTTCGCCGACTGGATCAGGGCCTTGAAGCGGATGTCCGGAAAATCGGTCACCGCCAGCACGTCCATCACGCCCCAGGCGTGGTTGGCGGAATCGCCGTGCAGTTCGCGGCCGATCGACTTGCGCACGGTGCTGCGCGCGCCGTCGCAGCCGACGACATAGCGCGCCCTGATCGTCTCGACCTTGCCCTCGTTTTCGGCGTCGACGCGTTCGAGGCGCACGGTCACGGCATGGTCGGCAGGCCCCGCGGCCGGATCGACCTGGAGGTCGAGCAAGCGGCGGCTGTAATAGGGCTCGAGCTTGGCCGGCGATTTGCGCATGACGTCGAGAAAGCCGTCATGGATGCGCGCCTGGTTGAGGATAACGTGCGGGAATTCCGACAGCCCGTCCTCCACGTCCTGCACCCGGCCGCTGCGGACGATGGTCTCGGGCCGCCGTTCGTCCGGCTTCCAGAACGTCGTCTCGTTGACCCAATAGGCTTCCTTCAGCACGCGCTCGCTGAAGCCAAAAGCGTGGAACATCTCCATGGTGCGGCAGGCGACGCCGTCGGCCTGGCCGACCGACAGCCGGCCCGGCTTCTGCTCGACGATGCAGGTCTTGATGTCAGGAAATTGGGCAAGCTGGGCCGCGAGCGTCAGGCCTGCGGGCCCACAGCCGACGATGAGGACGTCGACCTCGTCGGGCACGCCGCCCGCGGCACCGGGGGCCTGAACGCGTTCAGCGGGATCGGCGATTTCAGGGTCGCCCGGCTGAAATCCATTGAGATGGAATTGCATGAGCACCTCTCCCGTCAACGTCTTCTTCGATATTGCTCAGTATGCTGACTATCAGTATACTTGTCAACGGATCCCGCCGTCCCTGTGACCTCAGGAGAATTCGGTGAAAGACAACAACGACATGCCCGGTCATCTGGCGCGCCGCTTCCAGCAGATCGCGGTCGCGGTCTTCCTGGCCGAGGTCGGGGATGCCGGCTTCGACCTCACGCCGGTGCAATACGCCGCGCTCGCGACCATCAAGGCCAATCCGGGGCTCGATCAGGTGACGCTCGCAGGGTTGATCGCCTATGACCGCACCACCATCACCGGCGTGATCGATCGCCTCGTGCAGAAGGGGCTGGCGGAGCGCCGCGCCTCGAGCCGCGACCGCCGCGCCCGCGAGCTCGAGGTCACCGACGAGGGCCGGCGCACGCTGCGCAAGATCACGCCGGCGGTCGAGTCCGCACAGCGCATCATGCTGCGCGGCCTCAGCGCCAGGGAAGGCGAGGAGCTGATGCGTCTGATGCGCAAGGCGATCGCTGCCGGCAACGAGCTCAGCCGCGCCCCGCTCCGCGATGTGCAGGCCTAAGCCGCATTCATGCCCGTAATTGTCGCAGCGCCGCGAAACCAGGAACTAACCTTCGGCTGCTACCGTCGGCCCCATTCGGCGCTTAACGCGCGATTAACTTTGCCGTTCGGGAGTTTCGGATGTTCAGGTTCCTCATTGCGGCCGCGGCCATCGCGCTCTCGACCGGCCATGCGCTCGCAAACGGCCATGGCGGCGGCGATACCCCTCCTCCGCCCAAGCCCGAGGCGACGACCGCGCCGGCGAAGGTGGTCATCACCAAGCAGGGTCCCAAGCTCGTCGATCCCAAGGGCATGACGCTCTACTATTACGAGCGCGACACCACCGGCAAGACGTCGAACTGCAACGGCAAGTGCGCCGAAAGCTGGGTTCCGCTCGCCGCAACGGCCGACGCCAAGGCCGTCGGCGACTTCACCGTGATCAGCCGCAACGACGGCAGCAGGATGTGGGCATACCGCTATCGCCCCCTCTACACGTCACCCGCCGACAAGGCGCCGGGCGATGCCAACGGCAACGCCACGACGCTGCAATGGCGCATCGCACGGCCCGGGGAGTAGGGCCCGAGCGGCAGCGCCGTGACGCGCTGGTCACCCGCGCCAGCGCGTGCCCGTCTCGACCTGCGCGTTCTGCCCGGGCGGCAGCACCACGACCATCGAATTGAGCTTCACCCGGTCGTAGAGATCGATCACGTCCTCGTTGCGCATCCGGATACAGCCTGATGAGATCGCCTGCCCGATATATTCGGGCTGGTTGGTGCCGTGGATGCGGTAGAGCGTGTCCTTGTTGCCGACAAAGAGATAGATGCCGCGTGCGCCCAGCGGATTGGCGGGACCGCCGGCGACGCGCGCCGGATACGGCCCAAGCCGTGCCTGAATGTCCGCTGTCGGAACCCAATCGGGCCATTCCGCCAGGCGGCCGACGCGCGCGACGCCCGAGAAGGCCATGGCCTCCTCGCCGACCGCGACGCCGTAGCGGATTGCCTTGCCCTCGGGCAGCACGAAATAGAGGTAGCGCGCATCGGTATCGACCAGGATCGTGCCCGGCTGCTCCTTGCGCTGGTAATCGACGATATGACGGAGATATTGCTCGGGCACGTTCGCCTGAGCGTATGGCGTATGCGCGAGCAACTGCCGGTCGCGCGGCGTCATGCTCGCATCCGTGGATGGCGAAAGCGTCGTCTGCATGCAGCCGCCGAGCGGCAGCATGGCAACAACGAAAAGAGCGAGAACAGATCTTGGCACCGCCGGCCCCCCCGATAGCGGATAGCAGCACCCCCAGCAGCGTCAGATATTGCCCAAATCGTGCTGAAAACAAGGCAATGCGGAACACGTCCGCGTGTTTTTCCGGCGGAGTTCCATCACCACAAACGGCAGAAGACCGTCGCATCATCTCCATCCCCTCGCCTTGCTTTGGTCAAACCCGGCTGGACTCGTGCGTCATCAGACTTGGGATGGGGCTCACCTCAACAGATCGGCTCGCGCCAATGCGGACGACGAAGGCTTCAAAGGAGCTGCGATGCTCGCGATGCTGAACAGCAAGCAAATCGTCGATGAGATCGTGAAGGACACGGTCAAGGACAACGATCCGCACGACGCGGTTCAGATCTCGCCGGATATCGTGCTGGCCTCGCGCCCCGTCGGCGCTGCCCCCGCGCTGGCGCCTGACATCACGCCGCGTCCGGAGCCGAAATTCGCGCCCGGGCCCAGAATCAATCCGGAGCCGAAGTTCAGTCCTGTTGTGGAGCCGCAGCCGGCGATGCCCTCGGTCGACACCGCGGTGCGCGTAACGGCCGGCGACGGTCACGGCCGGCAGAAGCGATCCGCCGCCGGCAAGTGGCTGCGCGGCGCTTTCGTCACGTTTCTGTTCGCGGGCGGCAGCGCGGCTGCCACCATCGCCTGGGAGAGGCACGGCGACGTGGCGAGGCAAATGCTCGCCGACTGGAAACCCGTATTGGCGTCGCTGATGCCTTCGACGTCACAGACGGCGCCGGCCGCCGCTGCGCAGTCCGCCCCGCCCGCGGCGGAAGCTGCAACCGATCAAACAGCCGACCAATCCCCGACGCCGGCAGCGACTCAGTCTGCGTCTCCGGCCGTGCCCGCAGCAGCGCCGCTCGAAGCAGCTCAGTCGGTGCAATCGATGACGCGGGATCTTGCCGCGATGGCGCAGCAGATCGAGCAGCTCAAGGCCAATATCGCCGAGTTGAAGGCCGGACAGGAGCAGATGGCGCGCGAGATGGCGAAGCCGTCCGCACCGAAGCCGATGGCTGCGACGATGCCGGTCGATCCGCGCGCGCGCGTTTCCGCGCTACCGCCGCGGCCTCCGGTTCCACCGGTTCGCAAGCCGAAGCCGGCCGTGACGCAGACCTACATGCCGGCGTATTCGCCCGCACCGGCCGCGTCTCCGCCGCCACCGTCACAGGCTGCCGCGGCCCCACCGCCGGTCGCGCCGGCCGCCACGACACAAGCCGTTGCCGATGACGATGGACCCGTCGTGCGTCCGCCAATGCCGCTGCGCTAGAGCGTTTTCGAGCGAAGTGGATACCGGTTCGCGTAAAGAAAACGCGTCAAAACAAGAATCTAGAGCCTTTCCCGTTCCGATTCCATCGGAACGGGAAAGGCTCTAGACCAACGCCGGGCGATCGCACAGCATCGGTAACGCAGCGTCGCTGCAACCTGTCCGACTCGATGCGATGCGTTGAGTCCGGGCCACTACGGAGATCGATGCTTCGATCGTCTTACGACGAACGAATAGGCCAAGAGAGAAAAGGCCGTCGGGATCTATGCCGACGGCCTTCTCTTGCAACTGCCGGTTCCCGGAGCCCGGTTCTGTTGCAATTCCATGCCTCATGATCACGCTGACATATTTAATAAAATCTTAACGCGCCTGCATGCTGCACATCATTTCTGCGCCATAAGCACAGAGATTGCGCGCTTCATTCATTCGATAAAGATCGACTCAGTGGTACCATCCGGGATGTGTTGAGACTTCCGTTGAAGACTTGTTTTCCAGACTTGTCGTCGAGACTTGGGTCGTAACACCGGGGAATTCGGATGCCTTACTACTACTTCGATCTTGTGGTTGGTGAAGAGTTCAAGAACCAGGGCGGAATCATCCTCGAGGATATCGAGGTCGCCTCCGATCGCGCCCACCAACTGGCCAACGAGCTGTCGCAGGTGAAGCCGGAGCTTCAGCAAAAGGGTTGCGCGGTGCGCGTCACCGACCGCGATCACAACGAGCTCTATCGCACGCCGCTCGATCCCGTGCCGGCCTGGCAGCGCTAAGCTACTCCAGCACCGGCGCCTCGAACCAGTTCGTCAGCGACAATCCGCCGTCGACGACGAAGGCCGCGCCGGTGACGTAAGCGGAGAGCTTGTTCGACAGCACCGCGAGCGCCATCGGTGCGAGGTCTTTCGCCTCGCCCAGACGCCCGAGCGGGATGTGCCGCGCCAGCGAGGCATCCGCGACGAAACCGCCGGCAGCGATCGCACCGGGCACCAGCGCGTTGACGCGAATGTTGTGGCGTCCGAACGTCTTCGCCAGCTCCTTCACCAGCATCGCCATCCCCGCCTTCGCCGTCGAGTAATGCGGCAGGTTGCGCGGCGTGCCTGCATGCAGCGAGGTGAGGAACAGGAACGAGCCGGGCCGCTTCGCCGCGATCAGCCGCTTGGCGATCTCGCGCGCCAGGTGAAAACCCGCATCGAGGTTGACGGCGTGCATCTCCTGCCAGGTCCTGCGATCCACCGCGAGCGCATGATCGGCCTCGCGTCGCGGCGGCGAAGCGCTATGCACGAAATGCGTCACCTCGCCCAGCGCGGCATGTGAGGCGGCAAGCAGCGCATCGCAGGCGTCGAGCCTCGCAAGATCGCCGACCCAGGGCACCGCGTGTCCAGGCCTCTCGCTCGCGCCGATCGCGGCACTGACCCGTTCCGCACTCACATCGGCGAACACGGTCCGGACACCCTCGCCGACCAGCGCCTGCGCGATCGCGCGGCCGATGCCATTGCCCGCGCCGGTGACGAGCGCCGTGTCGCGTTGGGGATCGAACGGCGTGCTGAACAGGCTCATGTCGCTCTCCGGGTCCGGGAGCAGCCAATTTAGCGCACCGCACGGAGGCGCGACAATTGCGTCCCGGCGCCATTGCGGAGCGACGCGCCGGACGCTAGCCTCCCAAAAAAATCGAGGAGGTACCAAGGATGCGCTATGGTTTTCTGATGACGGGCCTTTTGCTGCTTGCCGCGCCGGCACAGGCGGGCGACGCGCCGCCACGCTCGACCTATGTGACGATGGTCTTGCAGGCCTTCGCCGCCAAGGTCGAGTGCCCCAACACGGATCTCGTCTATCAGGACCTCGTGCAGAAGGCGCAGCAGATGCAGCTGCCCGACGGCACCACCGAGAAGGTGCGCAAGGCGATCGCCTGGATGCATACCGGCGGCAAGATGGGCGAGAAGCAGGACGACGAGCTGATGGCCGAGGTCGCGGTGGCGACGCAGGCGACCGATATGGACCAGCGCCGCCTTGGCATGCCCGGCTGGTGCGAGGCCCAGAAGACCAACCTCGCCGGCCTGATCCGTAGCAAGGGCGGCTAGAGCGTTAAGCACACCGCGGCGGAACCGCCGCCGCGGCCAATAATCGTCACAATCCTCGCCAGCATGCGGGCTTCTTCGAACAGGAGATCCCTATGCGGATGGCTCATTTCGTCTTCGCCGGCGCCCTCGCGATCAGTGCCGTGCTGACCGCCCCGGCCTTTGCGAAGAATACCGACGCCCAGAAGGGCGAGGACAAATCAACCTCCTCGTCGTCCTGTAGCGCCTATCAGCAGGCGCCCGACGGTTCGTGGGAGCAGCTTTCCTGCAAGGAAACGAACGAGCGCGGCCAGCCGCAAACGCAACATCGCGCCCCGGCACAGGGAACCGATCACGAGGAGCGCTGACTGTTCCCGTTCCCCGTGGTCAGCTCTGGTGCGGCCCACGTATGACCTTCATGGCATCCTCGATGTGACGCCATTCCTTGGCCTCATCGGCCTCGCCGCGGCCCTCGCAGGCCTGGGCCTGCTCGGCGGCCTTCGCAATCGCAGCAAAGCCGTGCCGTTCGAGCATCTGGCGTGCGACGGTGTGGACCTGGAGCTCCGACATCATGGGTGCTCTCCCGTGTGATGAAACCGCGATGCACGCTTGGTGGAGCCGCGGATTTCCTACAACGATCAAGTCGCGGGTCTCGTTCCGATCACCCGCAGCAACGATAAAAGGCGGCCCGCCATGCCCGGCGGACCGCCTTCTCACCCACCCCAAAACCTGATGTCGTCGGCCGCGTCCCCTACGCGACCGCCACGCGCTTGCGCTCGAGATCGTTTGGCACCTCGATATCGACCTCCAGGGTCGACACCTCGTCGCCGCGCTCGAGCCGCACGATGACCTTGGTCGGATCCAGCGTGACGTGCTTGGACACGACGGCGAGAATTTCCTCACGCAGCACGCCGAGCAGGTCGGGCTGGCCGCGCATTCCGCGTTCATGCGCGAGCAGAATCTGCAACCGTTCGCGTGCGACGGGTGCAGAAGCCTTGTTGCCGCGGAGAAGTCGGAGCAGACCCATGCTCATGCAGCCCTCCGTCGCAGCAGACGATCCATGAAGCCCTTGCGCTCCGACGGCACCTGCATGGCGACGGTCTCGCCGCACAGCCGCCGCGCCGCATCGATATAGGCCCGTGCGGGTGCGCCGTCCGCGTTCGACAGCGTCACCGGCGTGCCGACGTTGGAGGCCTTCAACACGTCCTGGCTCTCTGGAATGATGCCGAGCAAGGGCGTTGCCAGGATTTCGAGGATGTCGTCGATGGTCAACATCTCGCCGCGCGCCGCGCGGGAGGCATCATAGCGGGTGATGAGGATGTGCTTCTCGACCCGCTCGCCCTTCTCGGCCCGCACCGTCTTGGAATCGAGCATGCCGATGATGCGATCGGAATCGCGCACCGAGGACACTTCCGGATTGGTGACGATGACGGCTTCGTCCGCGAACCGCATCGCCATGGAGGCGCCGCGCTCGATGCCGGCCGGGCTGTCGCAGATCACCCAGTCGAAGCGGCCGCGCAAATCGTCGATGACCTTGCCGACGCCCTCTTCCGTCAACGCGTCCTTGTCGCGGGTTTGCGAGGCCGGCAGCAGCCAGAGATTCTCCAGCCGCTTGTCGCGGATCAGCGCCTGCGGCAGTTTTGCGACGCCCTGCACCACGTTGATGAGGTCGAACACGACGCGGCGTTCGGCGCCCATGACGAGATCGAGATTGCGCAGGCCGACGTCGAAATCGACGACGACGACCTTGTCGCCGCGCTGCGCCAGGGCAGCCCCCAGCGCGGCGGTCGTCGTGGTCTTGCCGACCCCGCCCTTGCCTGATGTCACGACCAGTACCTTACTCATCTGAAATGTCTCCTTTGCTGGTCAGTTCAGTGCTGTAATTCGCATGGTATTCCCCTGCAGCCAGGCCTGCGCCGGCTTGCCGCGCAAGGCGGCATCGATGTCGTCCGCAGTCTGGTAAAACCCATCAATTGCAAGCAGTTCGGCCTCGATCTTCTGGCAATAGATGCGGGCGCTCGTGTGCCCGTTAACCCCCGCCATGGCCCGGCCGCGCAGCGCGCCGTAGACGTGGATGGAGCCGCCGGCGACGACCTCGGCGCCGGAGCCGACGGAGCCGAGAATGGTGACGTCGCCTTCGGGGAAGATCACGGTCTGGCCCGAGCGCACGGGGTTTTCGAGCAGGAGCGAGGTTGGCTTGGCCTCCGCCTTCTCGACCTTCTTCGGCGCGCTCGGCTCGACCACGCAGCTGCGCCCGCCCGAGAGCAGCGGCGGCATCATGGGGGTCAGCCGGCCCTCCTCCACGCCCTCGATCCCGAGCACGCGGATGTTGCGGTCCTGAAGGCTGGTGAGCAGATGATTGATGCCGGACTGGCTGAGATCGACCGAGGACAGGTCGATCACCACGGGCCGGCCGGCGAAGAAACCCGGCGAACGGGCGATGGTGGCGTCGATCTCCTGGAGCCAGTCCAGGATCGGAACCGTCGGCACGAACACGAAGGCCACGTAGGAGCGCCCGCGCAGGCGCACCATTTGGCGTTGGACTTTTGCTGCAGCCTCCATCGGCCGACTCGTTCCCTGTTATTGAATGGTTAACGATGCGGCGGATGTGGTTAACGGCTGGTTAATTTCTCCATGGGGTTACATGAGTTGGGTGTGGGTCTCGGGCGGCTCGTCCGCACGGGACAGCCGCCGTGACATCCGGTGTCGTCCTGGCGAAGGCCAGGACCCATACCGCGGAATCCATCGATTACGGACGGTGGGAGTACCGAACGACGAGTCTTCGCCAAACGACGTCTTGGGGTAATCGCGACGAGCGCGAGCGCTCGCGCGGGGGTCCTGGCTTTCGCCAGGACGACGATACGGAAGCCCCCCTACTTCTTCACCTTGCTCGCATCCATCTTGATGGCGGGATCCAGCATCCTGGTCGTGAACGCCGTCGTCACGTCGAACGGCTTCTCCATGCCGAGATAGGTCTGGACCAGTTCGTAGTCCTTCTTCATGCGCTCGCCGTCGATCCAGCCGAGGCTCTTCGTCGTCGTGAACTCGTCCGTCATCAGGAACTTGATGCGCTCCCACTGGCGCTCCTGGTTCTCCTTGTCGAGGCCGGAGACCTGGTCGAGCAGCGCCTTCAGGCACGGCGTGACGTCGGCGACGCAGGCCGCGAAGGCCTTCTGCGTGACGCGAACGAAATCCTCGACCACCTTCGGGTTCTTCTGCAAGTAAGCACCGTTGACGATCAGCGAGTTGCCGTAAGGGTTGAGCCCGATGTCCTTCCAGTTGACGTAGCCGAGGTCCTGGCCGAACTCGATCGCCTTCACATCGTGCTCATTGTAGAAGTCGCTGATGATGTCGACGGTGTGGCTCTTCAGCGCCGCGACCTTCGCGGTGGGCCCGATATTGACGAAGCCGACCGCATCAGGCGCAAGGCCTGCGGCCTTGGCGAAGGCCGGCCACATCACGCGCGAGGCGTCCCCGGGCGGATTGCCGATCTTGTGGCCGGCGAAATCCTTCACCCCGTTCACGCCGTAGCTCTTCAGCCAGTAGAAGGTCTGGCCGGTGTTGGCGTAGACGCTCATCACCGCGACCGTGTCGGCGCCCTTGCTCTTCGCCACCAGCATGGTGGCGAGGTCGGCGACGCCGAACGGCGAGCCGCCCGAGCCGACCTTGGCGGCGGAGACGCCGGAGCCCTTGCCGGTCTCGATGGTGAGGTCGATGCCGGCCTTCTCGTACCAGCCCTGCGCCTTCGCGTAATAATAGGGCGAATGGTCGGCCGTGGGCGTCCAGTTCAGGATCAGGTTCACCGCCTCGCCCGCGTTCGCGGGCACGCCCGGCAAGCCGAGCATCAGGGTCACAACCGCCGCCTGCAAACGCTTCATCGCTTGTCTCCTCATTGCCGCGACCCGGCTTGTCGCTCTCCCCATGTGAGGCTACCAATGCAACAAGCCCGCCCTCCACTTGTCAACTGTTTGGTTGGAAATGCCCGCAAAACGATCTGGCGACACCGTGCCGCAGCGGCGCGACCCGGTCGCCACCCGCAAGAAGCTGCTGACCGCGGCGCGCCTGGAGTTCGCCCGGCACGGCCTTGCGGGCGCCCGCGTCGACGAGATCGCCGAGCGCGCCGGCGTCAACAAGCAGCTCGTCTACCACTACTTCGGCGACAAGGACGCGCTCTACCTCGCCGTGCTCGAATGGGTCTATGAGGACATCCGCGAGCAGGAGCGCAGGCTCAATCTGGAAGGCCTGCCGCCCGACAAGGCGATCCGCCGGCTGATCGAAGCCTCGTTCGACCACCTGGCGGCAAACCCTGATTTCATCGTGCTTCTGAACGACGAGAACCGCGGCGGCGCCCGCCATGTCCGCGGTTCCACGCGACTGGAGGCGATGCATTCCCCGCTGGTGAAAAGCGTCTCCCACATCCTCCATGAGGGCGTGCGTTGCGGACTGTTCCGGAAAGGGATCGACCCCGTCCAGCTTTACATCTCCATCGCGGGCCTCAGCTACTTCTTCTTCTCCAACACGCCGACGCTGTCGGCAATCTTCGGCAAGGACCTGTCGAGCCGCGCCCAGCGCCGCGCCCGGCGCAGGCATGTCGTCGACCTGGTGCTCCAGTCGCCTCCGGCCATAATCAACCAGATGGTTGAAACTTGCCCCGGGGACGGTTAGGCTTGCCGTCGTGGCGGAGAGGCCGCGAACAACGGGGAGCGAAAGGTGGCAGGTGACGGAGCAGGCCCGGCCCGCAGCTTTGCGATCATCCTGATCGTGCACCTCGCCGTGCTCGTGCTGTGGCAGGTCGCGGTCGATGCCTTCCACGTGCCGAAATTCATCCTGCCCTCGCCGCTCGCGACCGTGCAGACACTGGGAACCGCGAGCTACGCCTGGGGCGCCAACACGCTGGTGACGGCGATCGAGATCCTCGGCGGCTTCGCACTCGGCGCATTCGTCGGCGTCACCCTCGCGGTGATCTTCAGCTGGGCGCCGCTGGTCAGCATGGTGCTGCTGCCGCTGTTCGTGACGCTGAACATGATCCCGAAGGTTGCGCTCGGCCCGCTTCTGATCGTCTGGTTCTCCTACGGCATCGTGCCGAACATCCTGATCGCCTTCAGCATCTGCTTCTTCCCGATCCTGCTCACCACCGCCCGCGGCCTGCGCGAGGTCGAACCGGATCTGCTCGATCTCGTCAAATCGCTGCGCGGCTCGCGCTGGACGCTGTTCCGCAAGATCCAGCTGCCGGGATCGCTGCCTTACGTGTTCTCCGGCATGAAGGTCGGCGCCATCCTGGCGGTTGCCGGCGCCATCGTCGGCGAGTTCATCGCCTCCGAGCGCGGGCTCGGCTACCTCATGATCCAGGTGCAGTCCTCGCTCGACACGCCCGCGATGGTGATGGCCGTCGTGCTGCTGACGCTGCTCGGCGTCGCTCTCTACGGCCTCGTGCTCGCCCTCGAGCGCATGTTCGTGGTCGGCGATGCCAGGCAAACCTAAAGGACCGACCGATGCTCCTCACCCGCCAGACGCTGCCGAAGACCATTCCTGACATCGCCGCGCTCGACGATCTCCTGTGCCGGCCGACCCAGGCGCTGATCGACGACCTCAACAAGGTCGAGGGCGACATCATGATCCTCGGCGTCGCCGGGAAGATGGGCCCGACGCTGGCGGGGCTCGCCAAAGCCGCCGCGCCGGATCGCCGCGTCATCGGCGTCGCGCGCTTCAGCGAGGCGGGCGTCAAGGACTGGCTGCATCGGCGCGGCGTCGAGACGATCAATTGCGACCTGCTCGACGAGGCCGCGATCAACGCGCTGCCGAAGGCGCCCAACATCGTCTTCATGGCCGGCCGCAAGTTCGGCGCCGAGGGCGATCTGTCGCTGACATGGGCGATGAACGCGCATGTCCCGGCCCTTGTCGCGCAGGCCTTTCCGTCGTCGCGGATCGTGGCGTTCTCGACCGGCTGCGTCTATCCCTTCGTGCCGGTCGACGGCAAAGGCGCGACCGAGGACATGGCGCCAAATCCGCCCGGCGAATACGCCCAGTCCTGCGTCGGCCGCGAGCGCATGTTCGAGTATTTTTCGCGCAAGTTTTCGACGCCGGGCCGGCTGTTCCGGCTCAATTACGCGATCGACATGCGCTATGGCGTGCTGCACGACATCGCCACCAAGGTCCTCACCGGCGCGCCGATCGACGTCAGCCTGGGCCATGTCAATTTCATCTGGCAGGGCGATGCGTCCGCGCAGGCGCTGCGCTGCCTCGCCCATTGCACGGCGCCGACCTCGCCGATCAATGTCAGCGGTCACGAAATTCTCGCCGTGCGCGATCTCGCCGCAAAATTCGGCGCTCGCTTCGGCCGCGCCCCGGTGCTGACAGGCAAGGAGGAGCCGACGGCGTGGCTCACCGACACCTCGCAGGCGGTCGAGCTGTTCGGCCTGCCGGTCGTCGACACCGAGCAGTTGATCGCCTGGACCGCCGACTGGGTGTCCCGCGCCATGCCGAGCCTCGGCAAGCCCACCAAATACGAGGTGCGCGATGGCCGCTACTGACACCCCGCCCATCATCAAGCTCGGCGTGAACGATGCCATCGCCGGGCTCGTGCTGTCGGTCGAAGCGCACTGGAACCAGACCGAAGAGGACTGGCGCATTTTCCTGCGCGACGGCGTCGTGTTCGGTATTCGCGATGGCATGCGGCTGGTCGCGACAGCGGCACTGCTGCCCTATTCCGGCAGCAACGCCTGGATCAGCATGGTGCTGGTATCAGGCACGCATCGCCGCCGTGGCCTTGCGACGCGCCTCGTCGACGCCTGCCTGGAGACGGCGCGCAAGAACGGCCTGACCAGCTGGCTCGACGCGACACCCGATGGGGCTGCCGTGTACGGGCCGCTCGGCTTCACGCCGACCCTGCAATTACGCCGGCTGAAATTGGTCAATTCAGCGCAAGCGTCGGCGCGACCGCCTTCGGCCGCGACGCTTGACGCGCTTTGTGCGCGGGACCGGCGGGTCACCGGTTTCGACCGGACCGCCCTCCTGACCGCCTTCGCACAGCGCTCCGGCTCGCGTATCGTCGCTTCGAATGGATGCATCGCGCTGGTCCGCGACGGCAGAACCGCGCGCCACATCGGTCCCTTGTTCGCAGATCATGCCGTCGAAGCGCTGGCCCTGGTCCAGGCGATCGCGCGATCCGAGACCCGCCCCCTCCTGCTCGACGCCGTCGCCTCGCAAGGCGCGTTCCTGGAGGGATTGACCGCTTCGGGCTGGACCGTCGAACGCCCGTTCCAGCGCATGCGCTTCGGCCCCGCCACCGCCGCGGGCGAGGAAATGCCCTTCGCCGTCGCCGGCCCTGAATTTGGATAGGACATCATGCACCACAGCCAGATCAATGCCGACGTTCGCAAGCTGATCGCCGACGGCACCGTGCTGCCGGCGCACCCTCTTGCGCTCACCGCCGAGCGAAAGCTCGACAAGACGCATCAGCGCGCGCTGACGCGCTACTACATCGACGCCGGCGCCGGTGGTCTGGCGGTCGGCGTGCATACGACGCAGTTCGCGATCCGCGACGTCGGCCTCTATCGTCCCGTGCTGGAGCTCGCCGCCGAGACCGCGGCGAGCTGGACCAGGCGTCCGCTGGCGATGGTCGCGGGACTTGCCGGTCCGACCAGGCAGGCAACCACTGAAGCGCGCACCGCGCGCGACATCGGCTATCACGCCGGCCTGCTCAGCCTCGCCGCGATGAAGAGCGCCTCCGAGGACGAGATTATCGCGCACTGCACCGCGGTCGCCGCCGAAATTCCGTTGGTCGGCTTCTATCTCCAGCCGGCCGTCGGCGGCGTCATCCTGTCGAGCCAATTCTGGCAACGCTTTGCCTCGATCGACAATGTGATCGCGATCAAGATCGCACCGTTCAACCGCTACCGCACGCTCGACGTGCTGCGCGGCGTCGCAGCCGCGGATGCGCTCGACCGCGTCGCGCTCTACACCGGCAATGATGACCATATCCTGCTCGATCTCATGCTGCCGTTCGACCTGCGCGACAACGGCGTCACCACGCGCACCTATTTCAAGGGCGGACTGCTCGGCCATTGGTCGGTCTGGACGGCGAGCGCGATCGGGCAATTCGAGCGCTGCAAGGCGGCGCGGCACAAGGACAGCGTGCCGGCCGACCTGCTCGCGCTCGATGCCCGCGTCACCGATTGCAACAGCGCCTTCTTCGACGTCGCCAACAATTTCCACGGCTGCATCGCCGGCTGCCACGAGATCCTGCGGCGTCAGGGCCTGATGCAGGGGCTGTGGTGCCTCGATCCGGCCGAGGGCCTCAGCCCCGGCCAAAAGGAGGAGATCGACCGCGTCTGCCGCGAGCACGCCGACCTCAGCGACGATGACTTCGTGGCCGCCAACCTCAGCAAATGGCTGGCATGACGGACGAGCCCTTCATCAGCCTGCGCGGCGTCCGGAAGGTCTACCGCAGCGGCGGCGCGGAGTTTCTCGCCGTCTCCGACGTCACCATGGACGTGAAGGAAGGCGAGCTGGTCTCGCTGGTCGGCCCGTCCGGCTGCGGCAAGACCACGGTGATGAAGATTCTGGCGGGCCTGCACGGCGCCGACGGCGGCACCGTGAAGATCGGCAGCGCCAGGAGCCCGTTCGATCCGACCCGCGACATCGGCATGGTGTTCCAGCAGGCGCTGCTGCTGAAATGGCGCACGATCCTGGACAACGTGCTGCTGCCGGCCGAGATCGTCGGCCTGCCGATGAAAGCCGCGCGCGAACGGGCGCGCGACCTGCTCAATCTGGTCGGGCTTGCCGGCTACGAGCAGAAATATCCGCAGCAGCTGTCCGGCGGCATGCAGCAGCGCACCGCCATCGCGCGTGCCTTCATCCACGATCCAAAACTGATCCTGATGGACGAGCCGTTCGGCGCGCTGGACGCCTTGACGCGCGAGCAGATGAACCTGGAGATGCTGCGGATCTGGCGCGAGAGCGGCAAGACCATCATCTTCGTCACGCATTCGATCCAGGAAGCGGTGTTCCTGTCCTCGCATTGCGCCGTGCTGACCGCGGGCCCGGCGAAGATGGCCGACTACTTCCCGATCGACCTGCCCTTCCCGCGCGACCTTCCGCTCAAGACAACGGATGCGTTCGGTGCCTATGCGCGGCGCATCTACGCAAAGCTCGGGCTGGGCGCGGCGTAGACCGCTCCCTCCGCCGTCATTCCGGGGCGCGACGAAGTCGCGAGCCCGGAATCCATCGGGCGGCAAGACACGCGGTGAAATGGATTCTCAGATGCGCAATTGCGCATCATAGCTCCCGCCAAGAGGCGCGCCCCGGAATGACAGTGTCCTTCGGATCACGCCTGAAAACACCGCGCCCTCTTGCTGCAATCAGGTCTTGTTGCGCATCTTGCTGAGCAAATAGTTGTCGTAGAAGTTTTCCGCGATCTGCGTGTAGAACAGCAGCTCCTTCATATACGCGTCGTGGCTCTCCTTGGTCCGCTTGAACAGGTCGCTCTTGGCCGCGAGCTCGTTCAGGTGCTCCTGGGTCGCGTTGTAGCAAGCCTCCAGCACCGGCTGCGGGAACGCCTTCAGCTCGGCGCCGTTGGCGATCAGCCGCTTCAGCGCCGCCGGGTTCACGCTGTCGTACTTCTCGAGCATCCAGGCGCCGGCCGCAGAGGCGGCCTGGTTGACGATGGCCTGGTAGTGCTTGGGCAGCGAAGCCCACTTCTCGTCATTGACGATCATGTGCAGCATGGCGCCGCCTTCCCACCAGCCGGGGAAGTAGTAGTATTTGGCCACCTTCTGGAAGCCGAGCTTCTCGTCGTCATAGGGACCGACGAATTCGGCGGCGTCGATCGAGCCCTTCTCCAGGGCCGAATAGACGTCGCCGCCGGCGAGCTGCTGCGGCACGATGCCGAGGCGCGCCAGCACATGGCCGCCCATGCCGGCGATGCGGAATTTGAGGCCCTTGAGATCGTCGACGGTCTTGATCTCCTTGCGGAACCAGCCGCCCATCTGGGTGCCGGAGTTGCCGCAGAGGATCGCATGCGCCTTGAACGGCTTCAGCGCCTCGTTGGCGAGATCGGCGCCGCCGCCGAAATACCACCAGGACTCCTGATGGCGATGGTTCATGCCGAACGGCGCGCCGGTGGCATAGGCCAGCGCCGGCTCCTTGCCGATGTAGAAGTAGAGCGGCGTCTGCGCCATCTCGACGGAGGCCGCGCTGACGGCGTCGAGCGCCTGCAAACCGGGGACGAGCTCGCCGGCCGCAAAGGTCTGGATCTGGAATTTGTTGTCGGTGGCGTCAGCGACGTATTTCGCGAAGGTCTGCGCCGTGCCGTAGATCGTGTCGAGCGATTTCGGGAAGCTCGAGGTCAGGCGCCATTTGATCTCGGGCGCGCCTTGCGCGATCGCAGGTGCAGCAACCAGCGTCGTCGCGCCAGCGACCGCGCCACCCTTGAGGAATGTACGGCGTTTCATGATGGGGTCTCTCCCTAAAGCAAGGCTTCAAATGGATGGCCTGGGCCACGGTCTTCGCGGACCGTTTGCCCGTTCCCGTCGCCGAGTTCAAGGTGTTCCGGATCAAGTGTCCTGGAGGAAGATCGACAGCGCTCGCTGCAATTCCTTGTACGCGCGCGGCCCGATCTTGGCGGCGAGGGTCTTCTCGCTTTCGGCGATCGACGGCCGCAAGCGGCCGAGGAGCGCGGCGCCGGTCTGGGTCACATACAGCACGTAGTAGCGGCGGTTGACGGCGGAGGCCGAACGCTGCACCAGCCCGCGCCGCTCCAGATGATCCACCAGCCGCCCGAGCCCCGCCCGCTCGATCGACAAGGATTGCGCGATGGCAAGCTGATTGACGCCGGGATTGGCTTCGATCACCGACAACACGGAGAACTGCGCCGGACTGATGTCGAAGGCGGCCAGCCGCCGGCTGACATCCCTGAACACCCAGAGCTGGGCCCGCCGGATGCGATAGCCGAGTGAACGGGACAGATCGTCCGAGGCAAGCAACTTTGGCCGGGCGGGCTTTCCGGCCGGCGCGGCACGCGAGGCGGATCGCGCCGGCTTTGCTACCTGCGCCCTGCGCGACGCTCCCTTCGGGGATCGCTTCCTGACGCCAGCCTTCTCCGGCTCCATCGACGACCATCTTTCACAAGCCGGCGCGGCGGCATCCGCCCGGTGGTCCGGGATTCGAACGCCAAGTCTATCGCAGCGGACCGGGATCGAGAAGCCGCGCGGCGTCGCGCCTTGCCGATGCAGCTTCTACGACAGGTTGCACCGCGGACTCGCGTGTTGCGTCATGTTGACACGGCAACATCGCTTGCCTAAGGATCGGGAAAACCTGCCGTCGCACGAGCAGGCTTCAGGGGAGCTAACGTCGGTGCCTGCATCAGGGAACGGCGACGATCCGCATGCCATCGCGCATCGCGGCGACACGATTGCGGCCGTCGGCGCATTGCGTTCCGCGCGCTGCGATCCGCATCGCGAAGCTCCCCGGCCTCCCGACGACCAGGACGTCCCGACCGACAGCGACATCGCTTGCAGCCTTGACGACGCCTGCCGCAACGGCCGGCGCCGCACGATGTCGCGTGGACGACCGCTGCTTTCGACAATCATCAAGCTGGAGGGCATGACATGAAACGGTTACTTCTCGCCTCGACCATTGTTGCCGGTTGGACGGCTTTCGGCCCGCAGGCAATGGCCCACGGCCTGCCGCCGAGTGGTGTTGCCCGCGCGCGTCCTGCACGGCCCTCACCGGCCTCACGCTGCCGAACACGCAGATCCTGAGCGCGACCCAGAAGGCGGGCTACTGCAACGTGATCGGCATCATCAACAAGCGCGTCTCGACGCAGGACCCCGATCATTTCACTTACGGGATCGGCTTCGCGCTCAACCTGCCCGATACCTGGCATGGCCGTTTCGAGATGATGGGCGGCGGCGGCACCGACGGCAGCCTCCAGGCCGATCCGCAGGGCGCCGCCGGCGTCGAACTCGGTCAGGGCTGGGCCGTGGCCGCCGACGACGGCGGGCATGAAGACAACGCCAGCAATCCGGTCGGCGGACATCAGGACGACGATGCCAATGCCGGTGGCTCCGCGCATTTCGCGATCGACGCCCAGGCGCGCAGGGACTACGGCTACAACGGCATCGAAAACACCGCGACGATCTCGAAGCAGATCATCTCCTATTACTACGGCCTCGACACCGTCTATTCCTACATCATGGGCTGCTCGAACGGCGGACGTGACGCCATGATGGCGTCGCAGCGATTCCCCTGGCTGTTCGACGGCGTGATCTCGCAAAATCCCGGCTTCAACCTGCCACAGGCGGCCCTTGCGGAAGCCTGGAACGAGCAGGTGCTCGGCACGCTCGCCACCAGCAAGGACGTCAACGGACAGCCCTTCATTCCCGACACGTTTCCGGTGCAGGATCTCCAGGTGGCCTCGGCCGCGATCCTGAGCGCCTGCGACGCGCTCGACGGGCTGGTCGACGGCATCGTCGACAATTATCACGCCTGCACGGCGAAGAAGGTGTATCCGGCGCTCGCCAGCTACACCTGCGGCACCGGCTCGCACGGCAGCACGCCGCATGGCGGCACGTGCCTGACCGGCGCACAGGTGGACGCGCTGAAGAAAATCTATGCCGGGCCGGTCAATTCCCGCGGCCAACGGCTCTATTCGAACTGGTTCTGGGATGCCGGCATCTGGACGCCGCCCACCGCGCCCGGCGCGGGCTGGCAACTCTGGAACGTCGTCACGGCGCCGGTGCCGAACGTCAACACCGCGATCAACCTGACGCTCGGCGCAGGCGCGATCCCGATGATCTTCCAGACCCCGCCCGTCGTCACGCCCGTCAACGGGCCGAACGGCCAGGAAGCCTTCGTGTTCAGCTTCAACTTCGACACCGACGCGCCGAAGATCTTCGCGAAGACGCAAGCCTATCCTGAAAGCAGCATGGACTTCATGGCCGCGGTCTCGACCGACCTGCGGCCGTTCAGGGCGCGCGGCGGCAAGCTGATCGTCTCCTCCTCCGTCAATGACGGCATTTTCTCCGGTGCTGCCATCGCCCGCTGGTATCGCAACATGGA
Organism: Bradyrhizobium sp. USDA 3311; assembly: GCF_054062495.1. NCBI lineage: Bacteria > Pseudomonadati > Pseudomonadota > Alphaproteobacteria > Hyphomicrobiales > Nitrobacteraceae > Bradyrhizobium > Bradyrhizobium sp. USDA 3311. The sequence goes on from NZ_JBSSFI010000001.1 coordinate 6,456,344, forward strand.
CAGGCGCATGAACGGGCGCGCGACCGACTTCGCGCGGCTGTTCATGGTGCCGAACATGGCCCATTGCGGCGGCGGTGCGGCCACCGCGAGCTTCGCGCAGAACGAGGTCAAGGCCATCACCGACTGGGTCGAGAAAGGCATCGCGCCTGAACGCATTGTCGCGACCAATACCAACGCCACCTCGCCCTACCCGACCGGCGGACTTTTTGATCCGCGCATAGCCATGAACTTCCCGGCCAGCGGCACGAGGCCGCTATGCGTCTATCCGAAGATTGCAGCCTACAAGGGCAGCGGCATGACCAACGACGCCGGCAATTTCGCCTGCATCGACCCCGGCTTCAGGCCGGGCGGCGACCACGACTTCCATGATGACGACGACGGGCATGGCGACGGCAGGCACTGAGACGCTCTCAGCCTCTCTCGTGCCCCGGACGCAGCGCAGCGTCTCCCTCGCGATGCGAAGCATCGTCGAGCGCGATGCGCTGCAGAGCCGGGGCCCATCCATCCGCCATGCCGAGTGGCCATCTGGGTCCCGGCTCTGCGCCGCAACGCTGTAAGCGTTGCGGCTTGTCCGGGACACGAGCAGGTTCTCACGAGGCCTCAGCCTGCTCATACAATCCGGCGACGAAATCGCCGAATGTCGGTGCGAGCGGCAGCACGTAGCCCCATTCGTTCGACATCGCCTCGGCAAGCGTCCAGGGCTTCTCGTATTCGGCGATCTCGTGATCGATGAACCAGATCTTGCCGAAATGCGCCTTGTCGATCGTCATGCAGATCGGGTTGCCGCCGTGGTCGCTCATGATCCAGAGGAGTTCATCGACGGTCGGCCATTGCGGAGTCTGACGCGTCTGGACCAGCGAGCATTCATCGCGCCGCAATCCCAGCACCTCCTGGACCGCGCCGGCCCAGTGCCCTTGCGGCCAGTTGAACTCGGCAGAGCCCTGGAAATAGCCGCCGGCGCAGGCCAGCAGGAACTGGCGATACTCGTCCGGCAAGCGGCAGCCGATGGATCTTTCGAATGCCTCGAGCGCTGCGAGCGTCGGTTGCTCCGCGCGGGCGCGATCAACGCCGGCAATGAAGTCTGCGATATTCATGCGATCCCGTTCCTCGGCGCAGAAGCGCGCCACGCCTTCGTCGCAGGCATTCGGGAGCGGGTTCGACGATTGGAGGGGAGTAACGGCTGTCTCAGAGCAGCTTCGCGCTGACGAACAGCGCGCGCACGGCGTTGGTCGCCTGCACCGCGAGCATGGCGTTGCCGGCGGCGCCTTCCAGGGCCGAGATGGCTTCCTCGTGCAGCGAGCGGAATTCCATCCACTCGACCGACTTGAAGTTGGTGAGGAATTGATAGGCCTGGCCGACGGTCGCGATCGCCAGCGTGTCACCGTTCAGCTTGATCTTGAACGTCGTACGCAGCGGGGTCTCGGAATTCTGGGGATCACTCATGGGCTGCTTCTGGACAAGGACGGCTTAACGAAGGGGAAACGGCAGCCCCGCCGCGGCAGGCAAATATCAGGAGTCGGTGCTGCCGCGCTGTGACGCGGTCGCCGATCCTCTCAGGCTCGGCACCACGACCAGGCGGTTGAACTCGCCGTTGTCGTAGGCCTTGAGGAAGCGCTCATAGTCCTTGATCGAGACGCAGCCGTTGGAATCGCCACGCGGCCCGAGCATGTAGCTGTGGGTGAGAAGGCCGACGCGGCCGAGCGCGCTGGTGCCCTCGGCGGGCGTCAAGCGCAGCGCGCGGATGCCGTGGAACAGCTTTTCGCGCGGCTTCAGATCGTAGGTCGCCGGCGGGGTCGCGCCCACCATGCGCTGATCGACATGCTGGGGGTCGTCCATCAGCGCGCCCATGCCCGAATGCGCTTCCAGCGCGACGCCGCTCGGCAGGTAAAGCGCCTTGGCCGAAATGTCGTAGACCGCCGTGCGCGAATCGTAGCCGAGGGCGGCGAGATCCGGCGCCTTGCTGAACAGGCCATCGCCGGGGGTCAGCGAGGCCAGCTTGATCTTGTCGGTGAATTTTTCGAAGAAGTTGCGGTTGTCGACCCTGGGGGTGGTGTCGGCATAGGCCTGGCTGGACGCGATCTGGGCCGAGAAGTCCGCCTGCACCGGCCGCGAACGCGGCATCGGGACCGCGTCGGCACGCTCCGAGGGCCGCCTCTCGTCAACCGCCGTCCGGTCATCTTCGGTCAGGGTCGAGCGCCAGTCGTCGCCCTGGAGTTTCTGGGCCAGCATCGCCTTGGCATCGCGCAGCTTGAGCTGGACCGCATTCAGGGCAGAGCGCTCCAGCGTCCGCAGGCCGAGCTCGCGGGCGGGCGCGCTGCCAGATGCCGAAGCAAAACGGTCCTCGAAGGAAGGGGCATTGGCCGGCGGTAGCGCGGCGGAAACCAGCGGGGTCGAATCGCCCATATCGGCGACCCAGGCGGCGGCACCGAGCGACAGCGCAACAGCGGCCAGAGACAGCAGAATCGTCTCGGCCCGCCCGATACGGCGGCGCGACAACAGCCTCTCGGCTCTTGCGGTGTCGGAAACCATCAGATCCCCAAATCGACCCCCGGGGAGACCCACCCCCACCCGGAGACTCTCTATACCAGCTACCACATTGGGAGCCAAAAGTTAGGCATAATCACGGCCGTCAAGGCACCCCCAAGGTATCCAATGACCGCTCCTTTCGATCTAGACCGGTTCGTCCAGGCCCAAAATCCGGTCTATCCCACCGTGACCGGGGAACTGTCCCGGGGCCGGAAGCAGAGCCACTGGATGTGGTTCATTTTCCCGCAGGTCGCCGGCCTCGGCTTCAGCGCCATGGCGCAGCGCTACGCCATCGGCTCGCGCGCGGAGGCCGAGGCCTATCTCGCCCACCCTGTCCTTGGCCCGCGCCTGATCGCGTGCACCAGGCTCGTGCTCGCCGTTCAGGGGCGGACCATCAACGCGATCCTCGGCGCGCCCGACGACGCCAAATTCCGCTCCTCGATGACGCTGTTCGGCGCCGTGTCCGATGATCCCATTTTCAGTGAGGCGCTCGCCCGGTATTTCGCCGGCGAGCGCGACGGCGCGACGCTGGAGATCCTGTCGAAGCTCGATCAGCCGTCCAGCTGAGCTCGCGCGGCGGCAAGCAGCGTAAACCCGAGATTAACACGGGCGACCTATCGTCCGTGGAAAATAATTCTCCCCGCGCCAATTGCCGGACAGAACATGAAAATCGGAACGCTCCTGACCACCGCCATCGTCTCGCTCTCGACCGTCGGCGGCGGCCTCGCCGTCTACGTCGCCGTGACGAAGTACCAGACGATGGAGCGGATCACCGAAGCACAGGGGCGGCTCGCGATCGTCCGCGCCGTCGGCGACATCCCGCGCTATCTCAACCCCGAGCGCGGCTTTTCGACCAACATCCTCTATGGACCGGCGACGGTGGACCCGGCGCTGCTCGCCGAGCAGGACAAGCTGCGCAAGCAGACCGACGGCGCCCGCGACCGGATGAACGCGTTGCGCAAGGACCTTCCCGGCCCGTTCGACGACGGCGCCACCACCGGCAACAACATCGACGGCATCAATTCGAAATTCACCGCGCTGCGCGAGGCCATCGACAAGGCGCTCGGGGGACCGGCGGAGGCGCGCAAGGACGCCGCCAAGAAGATCGTCGCCGACAACGCCGTGCTCAACGGCGCCGTGACCGCGCTGCTCAACGAGCAGGTCCGCCGCATGGCGATCCTCAACGGCGACGCCTACCGGCAGGCGAGCTACGCCAACATCGCGATGACGCTGCGCGACGTCGGCGGCTTCAACTCCAGCCTGCACAAGAACCTCGTCGGGGGCAAGAAACCGGCGACGGACACCGAGAAGGCCGAGATCAGCCGCTCGCAGGGCCGCAACGACCAGATCGTGATGGCGCTGCTGGAATTGCGCGGCAATCCGGCAACGCCGGCGAACGTCGCCGCTGCGCTGGAGAAGTTCAACGCGGTCTATATCGAGGAGTTCGGCCGCGAGCTCAAGCTGGTGAAGGACGGTGCGATCAGCGGCAAGTACGAACACGACATGGACACCTATTACGCCGCGACGCAGCGCGGCCTCGGCACCATCATCGAGGTCCGCGACGCGCTTTACGACAATGCGGAGCAGATCCTGGCGGGCGCCTCCTCGGCTGCACGCACCAGCTTCACTGTCGCGCTCCTCGGCCTTGTCGCCGTGCTGATCGCCAGCATCGGCCTCGTCGTGACGGTGCGCCGCCGCGTCTGCGCGCCCATCGTCGGCCTGACCACGCGGATGTCGCGGCTTGCCGAAGGCAACGTTGCCGAGGAGATCCCCGGCGCCGAGCGCTCCGACGAGATCGGGGCGATGGCCGCGGCCGTGCAGGTGTTCAAGGACAACATGATCCGGGCCGACCGGCTCGCCGCCGAGAAGCAGGCCGAGAACGACGGCAAGATGCGCCGCGCGCAGGCGCTCGACGAGCTCACCCGCGCGTTCGAAGCCAAGGTCACCGAGCTCGTCGGCGGGCTTTCGAAAGCCTCCTCCACCATGGAAAGCACGGCGCAGTCGATGACCTCGACCGCGGCCCAGACCAACAGCCAGGCCGCGGTCGTCGCCGCCGCCTCGCAGCAGACCTCCAGCAACGTCCAGACGGTCGCCAGCGCGACCGAGGAGTTGACCTCCTCGATCTCCGAGATCGGCCGTCAGGTCGCACAAAGCACCGAGATCGCGGCCCGCGCCGTCGACAATGCCCGCCGCACCGGCGATACGGCACGCGCGCTCGCCGAGGGCGCGCAGAAGATCGGCGACGTCGTCACCCTGATCCAGAGCATCGCTGAGCAGACCAATCTGCTGGCGCTGAACGCGACCATCGAGGCCGCCCGCGCCGGCGACGCCGGCCGCGGCTTTGCCGTGGTCGCCTCTGAAGTGAAGTCGCTGGCCGGCCAGACCGCCAAGGCCACGACCGAAATCTCCGAGCAGATCACGGCGATCCAGTCTGCGAGCGACGAGACCGTGGCCGCGATCCGCAACGTCGCCGACGTCATCGCCGAGATCGACCAGATCGGCACCGCGATTGCCGCGGCGATCGAGGAACAGGGTTCGGCGACCAAGGAGATCGCCCGCAGCGTGCAGGAAGCCGCCCGCGGCACCCAGGAAGTGAACACCAACATCTCAGGCGTGCAGCGCGCCGCCGACGACACGGGAGCTGCCGCACGCGAAGTGCTGGGCGCGGCCGAGCAGCTCTCGACCCAGTCGCGCGATCTCGCCGGACAGTTCGACCGCTTCCTCGGCGAGGTCAGGGCCGCCTGACGCTGCCGCTCGCTCAAGCTCAATAAGGCGGCGCCTTGCGCGCCCGCTGCGCCTTGGCCGCCTCGATCCACCAGGCGAGGTCGTCGGCAAAGCGCGGGAACGAACGCTCCAGCGCCTTGCCGCCCTCGCCGATCGGCTCGGAATCCGCCGACAGCGTCTGCGCGATCGGGCCGACGCCGATGGTGCTCGACACCACCACCATGCCCATTTCCGACAGCGTGCCGTGCCAGGCGGTCGAGGCGCGCGCGCCGGACAGGCGGCCGGCGGAGTAGCTGACGATCGCGGCCGGACGCCAGAACCATTCTTCGAGGAAATGGTCGGTCAGGTTCTTCAATCCGGGCTGAATGCCCCAATTGTATTCTCCGGTGACGAAGACAAAACCGTCCGCGCCGCGGATCTGCCCGGCCAGCTTCTCCAGCGCCTCGGGCGCGGCGCCCTTGGGATATTCCTTGTACATGCGGTCGAGCATCGGCAGGCCGATCGCCTTGGCGTCGATGAACTCGACATCCTCGCCGCGCTCGCGCAGGCGATTGATGACAAAATTCGCAAGGCGGATGCCCATGCGGTCGGAACGGTAGGAACCGTAGAGGACGAGGATGCGATTGCTCATGGCTGAAGGCTAGCACAAAACCGGAGTCCGGCCCCAACGCATTTGTCGTGCTAGCGCCTGCGTCCGCGCTCCAGCGTTTCCGACGGCGCCTCGCCGAACCGGTCGCGATAGCTTCTGGAGAAATCGCTGAGATGCCAGAAGCCGAAGGCCAGCGCGACGGCCTTGACGCTATCGGCGCCCGCCAATAGCCGCTGGCGGACCAACCACAGCCGCCGCAGGCGCAGGTAACGGTGCAGGCTCATGCCGCGATAGCGGCGGACGACATCATGCAAGGTGCGGACGGAAAGGCCGAGCTCGCGCGCGATCTCCTCACTGTAGATGGGCTGGGCGAGATCGCCGGACAACAGCGCGCGGATGTCCTGAAAGATCTTGAACTGCCGCTCGTCGTTCGGCCTCACCGTCCATCGCGCCGAAACCAAGTTGGCGAAGACGGCGTCGACCGCGCCGAACAGGGACTCCTTCATCGCCGCCGCCTTCAGCGGCGCCTCAGTGGGATCGATGGGCTCGGACGCGGCGGCCACCACCTCCCTGACCACGTTCCGCAACCCATTCAACGCCAATGTGCTGGTCTCAAAGATCTTGAAATTGGAACGCGTCTCGGGCCAGCCGCGGTTCTTGACCTCTGGTCGGAAGACGACCGAGGCGATTTGCCGCTGCACTTCCTCGATGGTGTTGTAGGCCGCGCCGCCGCTGCCGATGACGACGACTGCGCGGTCGCGTTGCGCACCGTTGAAGCGAATGGGAACGTCGAGGTCGTCCATCGCAAAACCAACCGCCGTGCAATCCGCGATGAGTTCAGCGTCCACAACCCGCGGAAAAGCGCGCGTCACGTTCACGTCGCAGCCTGGCAATTGCAGGATGATCTGCTCAGCCGCGATCCTTCGCACAAACGGTGTGAACTCGAAGTTCAGACCGCGGATCGCGTTGCGAAACTCATCGACGTCGGAAAAGCGAAATATCTTTGGCGCCAGTGTTGGCGCATCATCATCGCTGGTCATGGCAAAATGAAAACCGCGTCAGGAAAAATACGCGTGTCCGGGGTGAAAGCGCGGACCTGAATTCCCCCCTTTCGGTTGCCCCGTTAGACCGAAAAATCATCCTAGTCTGTCTCGATCAGTTGGCGAGGGTCCAATTCAAAGGACAAGTTGACGGTTGGCGTCCTGCCAAATTTCGATAGCGTTTCCGGTAAAGCGGGCGGTGCGCTGATACCTGAAGGATCAAAGTCTAAAATCCAAATTAACAACTTTAAGGCGCAATAGAACTCGTTCATTCGTTTTTTTTGAGATTCAGGCCCTGCCGTGATGGCAAATTCGCCTGCAGATATTCTTTTGGAGTTGGAAGAGGCGATCGCGGCCTGCTCGCCAGAGCGCTGCGGGCGTATCCTGTCAGGCATTGTCCATCTGCTCACAACCAGCCGCGACCGGCCTCAGGAACTGCTCGTCAACGTCGTCGACGGTGTCCTCCTCCGACTGGCAAACCGGGTCGCTCCGGATTCGCTGATTCAGCTCAGCCGAGCGCTCGCCGAGCTGCCTGTTGCGCCGCAAGAGACATTGAGGCACCTCGCCTCGCACGAGGACTCCGCCGTCGCATGTCCGATCCTGCTCAAATCGCAGGCGCTGTCCGCCGCTGACCTCGAGACGGTCGCAACGACCTGCGGCGAAAGCCATCGACTTGCAATCGCGTCTCGCGCGCGCGTCGAAGCGGCTGTAGCCGAGGTGCTGGTCATACGCGGCGGCCGCACGGTCTGCCTTGCGCTGCTAAGGAACCCGGGAGCCCGGTTCTCCGACGCGGCCTATACTGCACTCGTCGAGAATGGCTCGGCGGATGACGCGATCACGAAGGCGCTGGCGCTGCGGCCCGGTACACCAGATCTGGTCGTGCGCAGGCTGCTCTCCATCGCGCCAGGCAAGGCCTTGGCCAAGCCCAGCGCCTTTGCCGCACCGGGACAGGGCGCCGCACCGGGCGTCGCGGCCGCCCTCATTGCTCCAAAGCGGCCTTGCTCGGCCGACTATGCGAGCGCAAGGCCGGAAATCGTCGCCCTCAACCGGGTCGGCAAGCTCAACGATTCGACAGTGAACCGCTTTGCGATCCGCGGCGAGACCGCCAACCTGTTCACGGCGCTCTCCGTGCTCTCGGGAGCCCCGATCGAGATCGTTGAGCATGTCATGATCGATGACGACTGCGAGGCCCTTGTCATGGCCTGCCGCGCTTCGCGCCTGAACTGGGCGACCACGCTCGCGATCCTGAGCAACCGAGGCGGTGCACGTCTCTCCTTTGCCGAGCGCGAACGCGCGCAGCAGATCTTCGAAACGCTCCTCTTGTCGACCAGCCAATGGACGGTGCGGTGGGGGGAAATCGCGGCAGGTGCCAACACCAGCGATGGGAGAAATCGCTGTACAAAAATGGGGGTTAGCCGATGAGGTTCGACGGTCGCAAGGCGCTTCGCGTACGGATGGATCACAAGCAGCCTGTCAACCTGATGGGTTCGGACGGCACCTGGCGACGCAGTTGCGTCCTGCTCGACGTCTCGCAAACGGGCGCCAAGCTCGAGGTCGAGGGCACGCTGGACGTTCTTCAGGCCAAGGAATTCTTCATGCTGCTGTCGTCGACGGGACTAGCCTACCGTCGCTGCGAGCTGGTCTGGATCGACGGCACCATGGCCGGCGTGCACTTCATCACCTCAGACGGCAAGAAAAAACCGGCCAGCGCACCGGCGGCCGCCGCGCAGACTTCCGTTCAAAGCAAATAGGCCCAGGGATCATCGATTTCTTTGAACTCCCGGTAGAAACAGGTGCAACGTGCAGAACGCGCGAACCATATCCCGCCCCGTCAAAGGCGACGGCGGCATTCGAGAGCCGGATGCGATACGCCCGTTCGTGCATGTTCTGGCCGATTCCTCCGACAAATTGTGGGGCGTCTGCTCGATGCTCGAGCGGCAATTTGCCGTCGCCGGCGAACGGCTCGACGCCGCGCCCAAGCTGTCGCAAGTTCCCTTCGCAATCGTCGTCCGCGCCGAGTTGCGTGACATCGAAAGCATCGCGGCTATCAAGAAGCGGGCTGCCAAGCTGGCGAAGGCCACGAAGCGGATCTTCCTAGTCGAGCACTCCTCTCACACAACTGTATCGCAAGCCTACGCGCTCGGCGCCACGCTCGTTCTCCCCGGGGCGATCAACAGGATCAAGCTGCTGGCAGCGCTGGCTGATCCGGCCGAGCCTGTGTCTGCTTCCTCAAGCGGCACAACGCAGCTGGACAATGCGGCAGCAGCCGCGGCAACCGCCATCGCGTCGATGTTCACGGCCGTCACGCTCGGCGAGCCGCTTGATGTCGCCGGCACCAGGAAAGCCGGTCGCCAGATTGCCGATCGTATCACCCAGCACGGCCTGTCGGAATGGCTCACGACGGTGCGGCGCCACCACGAGGGCACCTATCAGCACTGCCTGCTCGTGACCGGCGTCGCCATCGACTTCGGCCTCAGCCTCGGCGTCGGCAGGGCCGATCTGGAACGCCTCTACTCGGCCGCCATGTTCCACGACATCGGCAAGGCTCAGATCCCGCTCGCCATCCTCGACAAGCCGGGCCGCCTCGACGCCGAGGAGCGCGCTCTGATCGAAACGCATCCGACCGCGGGCTATGAGTTTCTGAAAGGGCACGAGGGGATTTCGCCTGAAATCCTCGATGCCGTGCGTCATCATCACGAATATCTCGACGGCAGCGGGTATCCGGATGCGCTCTGCGCCGAGAGCATCGGCGATATCGTGCGGATCCTCACGATCTCGGACATCTTCGCAGCGCTGATCGAGCATCGCCACTACAAGCCGACGATGCCGCGCGTGGAAGCCTACAATATTCTCTGTGGGATGACTGGAAAGCTGGAGAAGGCGCTGGTCGCCTCGTTCAAGCGGGTCGCGCTGACGCGATAGCCCGGGAAACCGGCGAGCGCCTCCATGCGATAATTGCAGCCGACAATTGCTGCCGAACGCTAGTGCGTCGCCCGGTATTTGGCGCGGCGGGGGATGGAGCGGCAGGCGAGGCCCTCGGCCAGCAGCTTCATGTCTTCTCGTTTGCCGCTGCGGATCAATCGGCCGAACTCGTCGGCTGAGAAAGGAAGACTTGGATCATCATCGATCGGGCGCCGCACTCGCGGGCCGAAGAACCTTAGAATCAGGCTAGCCAGCCGCCGCATGCCTATTCCCTCGCGCCAGCAACAAACCTCTCACGAGGCACATTGTTCCTGCTGGCGCGAAGAGAATGCAAGTGCGATCTGAACGGTCGTCACCGAAATTTGCGAAGCGGCAGGCTCTGTGCCCTACCCAATCCGCTTGAGCGTCTCGATGTCGCTCATGGCGCTGGTCAACGCCCCGTTGCGGTCGCGCACGAAGCTCTCGAGGTCCGATAGCACGGTGTTGATCATCTGAAGATTCTTGAACATCTCCTCGATCTGCGTCACGATGCTGTTGTAGCCTTCCTGGGTCTGGATCAGCTGGCCCCGGGTGTCGTTGATATTGGCTCCGAGCGACTCGAGCGATGTTTCCATGCCTCCGATCGAGGCGTGGGTACGCGTGAGGCTGGTTTTGGTGTCCTGCGCGAGCTTCTTCACCTCGGTCGCCACCACCGAGAAGCCCCGTCCCGCTTCGCCCGCGCGCGCCGATTCGATGGTCGCGTTGAGCGCCAGCAGGTTGGTCTGGCCCGCGATCGTGTCGATGATCTTCAGGATGTCCCGCAGCCCGTTCATGGCCTGAGTGAGGCCGGCGAACTCCTGCGACAATGCCGTCGTGTCGGTCGCCCGCGCCGCCGATTGTGCGCTCGCCACGATGACCGAGCGGATTTCCTCCACGATCGCGTTGATCGAAGCCGTCTGGCGCAGCGCGCCCTCGACCTTCCCGCTCAGCGTGGCGCTGGCGCTGAGATATTCCGTCAGACGATGCACGATGTCGTCCTTGATCCGGTTCAGCATGACCATGCGGTTGAGATGGGTGCGCGTGAAATATTCGACGAAATGCGCGTAGTGGATCGGGAACGTCTCGATGAACGGATCGTTCAGCGGCTTTTCCCTGACGTCGAAGAACACGATCGCGGTCAGCGTCTGGTTGATGTTGATCCCGAACAGCTCCCCGAAGGTGGAAAAACCCGCGACCGGCATCGGCCACATGCCGCTCATGTTGCGGAGCTGGCTCTCGTTGTTCAGGCGGCGCAGGATGCAGTCGTTGAGGATCGCGCCGATCGCCGGCGGCTTGTCGCGCAGGAAGACCTCGAGGTCACGCCGCGTCTGGTCCACGAAATCGGTGGCTTCCAGCAGCTCGAGTCTGTCGCCCGAATTGACGTCGCAGAAGAACGACACGACGCCGCTGTCCGCATCGATGCCCGCGACCGAGCGCACGAACAGGTCTCCGCCGACCTCGATGCCGAAGGAGTGCTTCGTCATCATCGTCATGAGGTTCGCCGGAATCGTGTTCAGCGCCTTCGCCACCACGGAGGCGAACGGCTTGATCTCGCTCCCTTCCATGACGCCCGAGGCGGTGCGACGATCCGGATCGGCGTCCATCACGACGAAGGATTTTCCGGTCTTCTTGAAGTTCTGCGTCTTGAAGATACCGTAGGCGCGGCCCGGCGCCAGCTTCATGAAGACGATCAGCGCATGGTTCTCGAGCACCTGCCTGCCGTCGTAGAGATGAGTATGCTGGAAGTCGAGCTTGCCGCCGGCGGATCCTCCGACGAAACCGCACGGAAACTTGCCGCTCCTGTACACGGCCTCCATGAAGTAGCTCTCCGACGCCGACACGCCGTCCACGAGCGCGAAAGCGATCGTATCGCGCACGTCGATCGCGAAGGGCGTCCTGATCGCGGCGACCTCGCGCGTGATCGCTTCGATGCGCGCGTCATGGGCCCTGGACGGCTCTCCCTTGCGGATGTCGTCGTTGTGGAGGCGGACGCTGTGGATGCTGACGGACTGAAACAGATCGGCCGGAAAAACCTGCACGACGACGGACGACCAGTTCGACCCCGTCGGCTTGTAGAGCGACTGGCCCGCCGAGCACAGCTCGCCCGCGGTCGACATCGCGATCACCGGCGTCGACCCCGCCAGCCTCCGCAACGACGATGCAACGCGCGCGAAGTCGCAGTGGGGTGAGATGAACGCGAGAACCAGCGGCGACCGCGCGCCCTCTACGACGAAGTCGCCCTCGGAAATATTTTGCAGCCGGTCGTCGCTCTCCAGCACCCGAATCGCGCAGGCCTCATGAACCGCCGGAGCCTCTTCCCGTACCTCCGCAACGATCGACGGCGCGGGCTGCTTGTGACTTGCCTGGGAAAACAACGAGAGCATGGCAATATCCTTGTTCGACGCGCGACGCGTCTCAAAGGAGTGAACTACGGATTCGAAATTGCCATTCGGTTAGGAAGCGCGCGGCGCAGGCGCGTTTGTGCTGTGAATGCGCACCGTAGGATTACGGCGTCGCATCGTTTCGCGGGCTCATGATACCGATCGCATCGATGCATTTGATCCAGATCAAATCCGCGCGACGCCCTCGCGCCGGCGGCATTGCAACGGACATCGGCACGATTCCGTATCGCCGACACATCCACGCCTGCGTGCACTACTCGGCGAATCCGACGAAGCGGACGAAGTCGCTGTTCGCCTCGCGATCCGAGCGCACCGCGTTGGCGGCAAAGCCGTCGTCGGGATATCCCATCGCGACGCAGGTCATGATCACCTCGTCCTCCGGAATCTTCGCAACCTCGCGCACGATGTCGGAGCGCATGATGCCCTGCCCGTTGATCACCGAACCGAGCCCGCGGTCCCAGGCTGCGAGCACGATGCCGTAGCAGAGCGCGCCGAGATCGAAATGGCAGACCGCGCCGGGATCGAGCACGCGGTCATAGGTCAAGACCAGCGAGACCGGCGCGTCGAACTGGCGGAAGCCGCGCAGCACCCAGTCCTGTCGCATCGGCTTGTCGTCGCGTGCGATCCCCATCGCGCCGAATAGCTTCTTGGCGATATCGACCTGCCGGGTGCGATGCACGCCCTGGTACTCGCCATGGCTGATGATGTCGCGCTTGACCTTGGCGCCGCCGACCATCTCTTCCATGTTGCGGCGGCGCAGCTCTTCCAGCGGGCTGCCTGTCAGCACATGAACGTGCCAGGGCTGGGTGTTCATCGACGACGGCGCGCGCTTGGCGCTCTCGATGATCGCTTCGATCACGGTGCGTGCCACCGGCTTGTTCTTGAAACCGCGCACGCTGCGGCGCGACTGAACCAACGTTTCGAATTCCAACCTCAACCTCCCTGGCGCAGACCCGTCCGGCAGTTGCCGATGCGGCGCGCAAAATCTATGCTAACCCGCAAGCAAGACCAAGAACCCAGCCGTGGAAGGACCCGCAATGGCCGCACCGCTCGATCCCGTCATCGCCCAGATCATTCCGCTGCTGCCGCTGCGCGATCCGACCACGATGACGCCACAGAGCGCCCGTGATTCCTTGCGCGCACTGGCTGCCGCGCGCGCGGCCGTGCCGCCGCCACCGGTCGATACGGTGCAGGATATCAAGGTGAAAGGCGGCGCTGGCCCGCTCGATGCGCGCCTCTACCGTATCGGCTCCGATCCCGCGCCGACCGTGGTGTTTTTTCACGGCGGCGGCTGGGTCGCGGGCGATCTCGAGACCCATGACCGGCAGGCACGCAACCTTGCGATCGAGACCGGCGCGGTCGTCGTCTCCGTCGACTATCGTCGCCCGCCGGAGACGCGCTTTCCCGGCGCCTTCGAGGATGCTTTTGCCGCGGCGCGTGACATCTTCAACCGCGTCGCGGAATTTGGCGGCGACTCAAGGCGCCTCGGCGTCGCCGGCGACAGCGCCGGCGGCAATCTCGCGGCCGCCACCGCGATTGCCTGCCGCGATGCCGGCATCAAGCTCGCCGCGCAGCTGCTGGTCTATCCCGTGACCGACGTCGCAGGCCACTATGCCGATGCGCGCGAGAACGCGCGCTTTCCCTCGCGCACGGAGAATGCCGACGGCTACTTCCTCTCCCGCGCCGTGATGGAATGGTTCTGCGGCCATTATCTCGCCGATCCCGGCCACGGCGCCGACTGGCGCGTCTCACCGCTGCGCGCGGCTTCGCTTGCCGGCCTCGCACCCGCGATCGTTGCCACCGCCTGGTTCGATCCCCTGCGCGACGAGGGCGCCGCCTATGCCCGGGCGCTGGAAGCCGCCGGCGTGCGCGTCAAGCACCATGAGGGCCCAGGCTTGATCCACGGTTATTTTGGTCTCGGCGACGCCTCGGACGTCGCGCGGGCCGAGGCGCAGCGTGCGCGCGCCGACTTCAAGGCGCTGCTCGCGCGCGGCATATGAGGACCGGCTAGATGCGCGGCGCCCGCTGCGCCGCCGTGTGCCCCCACGTTTCGTCCCAATCCTGACCGGCGGCATCGACGACGCGGCCGTCGGCTTCAAAGAACTTGTTCGGCACCTGGAAGATCGCAAGGATCAAGGCCCCGTCCGGACACCAGGCGGCGTGGCGGCTGCCCGCCTCGCGCCAGATAAATTCGCCGGCCTTGCAGGCGATGCCCTTGGCTGGGCCCTCCTTGTCGACGAGAGCGCCTTCAATGACGTAGCTCTGCTCGATGCCGACATGCTCGTGATCGGGCAGCACCGATCCCGGCGCGAAGCGCATCAACGCCGTCATCAGCCCCGTGCCGCGATCGAACAGCAAGGTCTTGGCCTCGCAGCCGGGAAAGCGCGTCTTCTGCCATTCCATTGTCGAGGGTTGAACCAGATGAGAATGCTGGTCGGCGGTCTGCGGGCTCGTCACGGCGTCCATGGCAACACTCCGTTCCTGCTGGAATGGGATCAGCCTAACAGGTCTCGGCCGCGCGGTCAGCGCGCAGTGCAGCAAGCGGCGGGCGCGAATCCGGAGGCCGGCCCGGAGCCGCGCGCGTCAAGGCGAAATGCATTCATCGCGCGCTGCGAAAATATCAGCGCCCGCGCCCGGCACGCGCCGATCCTGCTTGATTGCGCCACGATTCCCGGCTCCAATCTCCGCACCATTTCTGGTTTAGGGAGACACCCATGCTGAAACGTATTTTCCTGGCTGCGATCGTCGCCACCTTTGCAGCAGGCTCGGCCTTCGCGGAGGACACCTGCGAGAGCAAGGCCGTCGGCAAGGACGGCAAGCCCTTGGCGGGAGCGGCCAAGACCTCGTTCCTGAAGAAGTGCAAGGCCGACGCCTGCACGCCCAAGGCCGTCAGCGCCGACGGCAAGCCGCTGGCCGGTGCCGCCAAGAACAGCTTCATGAAGAAGTGCGAAGTCAGCGCGTAACGCGGGCTGCGACACTCTCGTGCCCCGGACGCAGCGCAGCGCTTCTTCAGCGATGCGCTGCAGAGCCGGGGCCCACGCTTTCACGTGCATTCCGAGAGATGGGTCCCGGCTCAGCGGAGCGTCACTGCGCGCCGCACCGCGTCCGGGACACGAGACCTGCCTACGCGCTTACGAGTTTCGCCGCCATCACTCCCGCTTGAACCGGTAGTCGAACGCCCCGTCCAGCGGCTTGATCAGCCCGACCGTCGGCGCCGGAAAATGGATCGGCAGGATCAGCGTGTCGGTGTCGGCGACGGAGGCGAAGAACTTTCGCCGCGAGACCGCCGACTGTTTCGCATCCCAATCCGGCATCGCCGACCAGTCCGGCTCACGGCACTGGATCTGGTGATGCATGAGATCGCCCGCGACCACCGCGCGCTGGCCCTTCGAGAAGATGTTGACGCAGCAATGGCAGGGCGAATGCCCCGGCGTCGGCGTCAGCGTCACGGTGTCATCGAGCGCGTAATCATCGTCCACCAGCAGCGCCTGCCCGGCCTCGACGATCGGCAGGCAATTGTCGCGGAAGACGGTGCCGGGCGGGTTGCTGCCCTTGGCGTTCTCGGCCTCCCAGGCCGCATACTCACCCTTGTGGAAGACGTATTTCGCATTCGGGAACGTCGGCACCCAGCGGCCGTCACGCAAGGTCGTATTCCAGCCGGTGTGATCGATGTGAAGGTGCGTGCAGAAGACGTAGTCGATCTGTTCGAAAGAGATGCCGAGCGCGAACAGTTCGTTGCGCCAGCGCTCCTTGCCGGGAAAGTCGAACGGCGGCGGATGCCCCTTGTCCTCGCCGGTACAGGTGTCCACCAGGATTGTGTAGCGCGGCGTGCGCACGACGAACGTCTGATAGGTGATGACCATCATGCCGCGCGCGGCGTCGAACACCTCCGGCTCCATCGTCGGCAGATGGCGGGCAAACACGCCCTTGTCATAGGCCGGGAAGAAATCCTGCGGCCGCCGCCATGGCCCTTCCCGCTCGATCACCGCGTCGATGGTGATGTCGCCGATCCGCAGTTGCTTCATGGTTGCTTTGCTCCCTTTTTTGCAGAGAGCGTAGCGGGCAGCACAGGACCGTTCAAGCCGCGCAACGCGTCCGGCACCTATGCGTGACGATCGCCGCAAATCAACCCCAAACGCCACCGACGATCATCTCGGAATTGGGGAAGAAACAGTGCGCAGGAAACTCGGATTTGCGACGGCAGTCCTGATCGCCGCCGCCGCCGGCGTCTACATCAACAACACCAGTCTTCTGGCGCCGCACCGCGACGGCAAGCCGGTGTTACTAGCCCATCGCGGCATGGCGCAGCGCTTCGACGAGCGCGACGTGAAGAACGACACCTGCACCGCTGCGCGGATGTTGCCGCCGACGCACGACTATCTCGAAAATACCCTCCGCTCGATGCGAGCCAGCTTCGAGGCCGGCGCCGACGTGGTCGAGCTCGACGTGCACCCGACCACCGACGGCGAGTTCGCCGTATTCCACGACTGGACGCTCGACTGCCGCACCGACGGCCAGGGCGTCACGCGCGAGCAGAGCATGACAAAGCTGAAAACGCTCGACATCGGCTATGGCTACACCGCCGACGGCGGCAGGACATTCCCGTTTCGCGGCAAGGGCATCGGGATGATGCCGACGCTCTCGGACGTGTTTGCCGCCTTCCCAGACCGGCGGCTCCTCGTCAACGTGAAGAGCCGCGATGCCAACGAGGGCGAGAAGCTCGCGGCCGTGCTGAACGCGCTGCCGGCCGAGCGACGGCGGATGATCATGGTCTACGGCGGTGACGAGCCGATCGAGGTGATCCGTCGCCTCACTCCGGAGGTCCGCACGATATCACGCGGGGCGATCCGGCGCTGCCTGCTCGGCTATATCGGCTATGGCTGGACCGGCCTGATGCCGGCCGCCTGCCGCGACGCGATGGTGCTGGTCCCGATCAATGTCGCGCCCTGGCTATGGGGTTGGCCGGATCGCTTCCTCGCTCGGATGATCGGCTCCAACAGCGCGGTCTTCGTGCTCGGCCCTTACACCGGCGGCGAGTTCTCCTCCGGCATCGATACGCCGGAGTTGTTCGCCCGGCTCCCGCAAGGCTATTCCGGCGGGATCTGGACCAACGAGATCGAGCCGATCGCCGGCAAGAGCAAAGACTAGCTCCGCAACCCCGGCGCTTCCTGCCCGGTCCTCGCGACATATTCGGTGTAGCCGCCGCCAAACTGGTGGATGCCCTCGGGCGTCAGCTCGAGCACGCGGTTCGACAGCGTCGCCAGGAAATGCCGGTCGTGCGAGACGAACAGCATGGTACCCTCGAAATCCGACAGAGCCGTGATCAGCATCTCCTTGGTGGCGAGATCGAGATGGTTGGTCGGCTCGTCCAGCACCAGGAAGTTCGGCGGATCGAACAGCATCTTCGCCATCACGAGGCGCGCCTTCTCGCCGCCCGAGAGCACGCGGCAGCGCTTCTCGACGTCGTCGCCGGAGAAGCCGAAGCAGCCGGCGAGCGCGCGCAACGAGCCCTGCCCCGCGGTCGGGAACGCGTCCTCCAGCGACTGGAACACGGTGCGCTCGCCGTCGAGCAGGTCCATCGCGTGCTGGGCGAAATAGCCCATCTTGACGCTGCCGCCGAGGGCCACCGTGCCCTGGTCCGGCTCGCTCGCACCCGCGACGAGCTTGAGCAGCGTCGACTTGCCGGCGCCGTTGACGCCCATCACGCACCAGCGCTCCCTGCGACGGATCATGAAATCGAGGCCGTCATAGATGCGCTTGCTGCCATAGCCCTTGTGGACGCTCTTGAGCGCCACGACGTCCTCGCCCGAGCGCGGTGCCGGCGGGAAATCGAACGCGATGCTCTGGCGGCGGCGCGGCGGCTCGACCCGCTCGATCTTGTCGAGCTTCTTCACCCGGCTCTGCACCTGCGCGGCATGCGAAGCACGCGCCTTGAAGCGCTCGATGAACTTGATCTCCTTGGCGAGCATCGCCTGCTGGCGCTCGAACTGCGCCTGCTGCTGCTTCTCGTTCAGCGCGCGCTGCTGCTCGTAGAACTCGTAGTCGCCGGTATAGGTCGTGAGCGAGCCGGAATCGATCTCGATCACCTTGGAGATCACACGGTTGATGAACTCGCGGTCGTGCGAGGTCATCAGCAACGTGCCTTCGTAATCGTGCAGGAATTTTTCCAGCCAGATCAGGCTCTCGAGATCGAGATGGTTGCTCGGCTCGTCGAGCAGCATGACGTCGGGACGCATCAAGAGGATGCGAGCGAGCGCCACGCGCATCTTCCAGCCGCCTGAGAGCTTGCCGACATCGCCGTCCATCATCTCCTGGCTGAAGCCCAGGCCGGACAGCGCTTCGCGCGCCCGGCCGTCGAGCGCATAGCCGTCGAGCTCCTCGAAGGCGTGCTGCACCTCGCCATAACGCGCGATGATCTCGTCCATCTGGTCGGCCTTGTCAGGGTCGGCCATGTCAGCCTCGAGCTGGCGCAACTCGGCTGCGACCTCGCTGACGGGACCGGCGCCGTTCATCACCTCGGCCACGGCGCTGCGGCCGGACATCTCGCCGACGTCCTGGTTGAAATAGCCGATCGTGATGCCGCGATCGGTCGAGACCTGTCCCTCGTCGGGCAGTTCCTCACCGGCGATCATCCGGAACAGGGTCGTCTTTCCCGCGCCATTCGGCCCGACGAGGCCGATCTTCTCGCCCTTGTTGAGGGCCGCGGAGGCTTCGATGAACAGGATCTGGTGGCCGGCTTGCTTGCTGACGTTGTCGAGGCGGATCATGGGGTCATTTTGGGGGAATTTTGCGTTGCAGCGTCATAGGCCATGCGGGCTCCCAGGGGAAGCCCGGCGGGGCCCGGAGGCACCGGTTGCCAGCGGGTAAATATTGCATGGCAGGGCTGGACCGCAGCAGGAGCCGGTCGGAGCGGCCGTCTGCGCCTCCTGGCAGGCTAAATCGCCATGCCCCCCGAAACCTCAATCCGCTGCGCATTGACCCAGCGATTATCGTCAGACAGCAACGATGCGATCATCGGGCCGATGTCATCGGGAACGCCAGCCCGGCCAAGGGCCGTCATCCCGGCAACCTGCTTGTTAAGCTCCGGATTGTCCCGGACCATCCCTCCGCTGAAATCTGTCTGTACCGCACCCGGAGCCACCGCGTTGACGGCAATCCCGCGAGAGGCGAATTCCTTTGCCTGGTAGCGGGTCAACACATCGATTGCGGCCTTCAGTGCGCCGTAGGGACCGCTTCCGGGAATGATGATCCGTGCGAGCCCGCTCGAGAGGTTCACGATCCGGCCACCGTCACTCATCAATGGAAGCAATTTTTGGGTGAGAAAAAAGACGCCTTTGAAGTTCACCCGGTATATGTCGTCGAGCTCTGCTTCGGTCGTCTTCTCAAGTGAATTATGGTGGGAAATACCGGCATTGTTGACGAGATAGTCGAAACGGATCGCGCCAATTTCGCCCAGTGCCTCTCGAACTTGCGAGACGAAGGTTTCGAATGTACTCGTTCGTCCGACGTCGAGTTGCAAGGCCCTCGCTCTGCGCCCCATTTGCTCGACCTCTCGCGTGACCATTTCGGCCTCGGCGACGGCCGAATGGTAGGTGAACATGACATCGACGCCTCGCCGTGCGAGATTGAGCACCGTGTTTCGCCCGAGGCCTCGGCTTCCGCCGGTGATCAACGCAATTCTTCCCCGCTGCTTCATCACGCTCTCCTGATAACCCCAATCCGGCAGATTGACGCTACCGCCGCTCCGAAGCGCGGCGCGCGTTAGAAGCTGTTAGAAAATGAAAAATTCTGACGTCTGCCGGGTCACCTGGAGACTGGCCAGATCGACATCTTGCACCCGAAGCGCTCAATGGAAGGGACGGGCAGTCGACCTCGATACTTCTGGACGTGCCTCGAAGACCCGTTGAAGCAGCGCGTGCGCATCAGCTCCTCGGCCTCGATTTTTCATCGACCGCGCCAGCGGAACAGCGGCCTTCAGCTCCCACCCTGATGCTCGTTGGCTTCTTGCACTATCCATCGATCGACGAAGCGCCAGCTCTGCTGCCTTGCGGTCGGGATTTGGGCTCGTCAGGATGATTTGCGCCTGCGTGCGTAGCAATTCCGGCATCCAGAACGTCTGGCGCATCCGCTCCGCAAATAGAATTGCCGATTGAATGGTCTCGCGCGCCTCGTCATACCTTCCGCTTCGAGCAAGTCCATCGGCGAGCGCGCGGGATGCCGCCGGGATGACCATGTGAAGTTGCTCACGGTGGAGCCCTCTCAGCGCCTGACGCAGCGCCTCGACGCCGTCCGCGGGCCTCCCGCTCATGAAAAGCCACTCTCCCCTCAGAGCCTGAGCGGCTGCTGCATGACCTCGGAGAGAATGCTTCTCAGCCAGTGAGATTGCACGATCGACATGGTCGGCAACGTCACCGGTGTTCCCGCTCCACAGCAGCACCGGGACGGAGTGGACCACCGCCATGCAATAGTTCGCCGCCGGGGCCAACCGAGCTGCCTCGTTCATCGCCTCAAGCGCCTGCTTGCGAGCTTGCTTGCGGGAGCCCAGCAACCATAGAGAACGTGCCAGTGCGATCTCGGCGCGCAGACGGTGATCATATCCAAACAGATTGATGTCGAGCCGACCAATTGACGTCTCCAGCTCGAAACCGCACTTGCAATGCGCCACCTCGGCGACTTGATCGCCAGCGAGGTGGCAAGCCGCCGCCAGCATCCATTCGGCGATAATTCTGTCGCTCAATGAACCGCTTAGCTCGGCTACAGTTCTGCATCTCGTCGCTGCAGCCAATGCTCCTTCAAAGTCGCCGAGCCTTGTGAGGAAAAGGTTGAGTCCGGCCAACAGTCGCAGCTGTGGCAATGCTTCTTCGCTCGCCTCGTGAAGTGCCAGCCCGCGCCGTATGGCGGCCTGAACTTCGGTCGTATTACCCAAGGTATGCAGTGACGAGACTGCATATGCCTCCTGCAAGCGTGCCTCTCGATGCGAGAGTCGGCCGAAATTCGCAATCGCTTTCAGTGCCAACCCCGACCAACGCCGGCACTCGACCAGCAACCACAGACCGAGAAACAAAGGGGCGGAATCTGCGGCAAGCTCGATGCCGATCGAGCGATCCTCTTTTGAGAAGCTCCACTCGAGTGCCTTCCGCACGTTTCCGATGTGAGGCGAATAACGTCCGATGTCAGCGTAAGCCCCCTGCTCGAGCGCGATTGCCTTGAAAAAAGCACCGAAATAGAGCGCGTGGCGCAGGGAAACCCGTTCAGCCTCCCCGATTTCCACGAGCTTGGCCGCAGCATACGTGCGCGTCACATCGGGTAAACGATAGAACACGGTATCACCGACCAGATGAACCCAGACGAGCGATTTGTCCACCAACCTCGCAATCGCGATTTCGACTTCGGCGCTTTTTCGCTCCCCACTTCCGGCAACGGAGCAGGCAGCCTCAATCGTGAACAGACCGACAAATATGGAAAGATGGGAAAGAACACGCTGTTCGCTTTCGGCAAGCAACCTGAAGCTCCAATCGAGCATCGCTTGGAGCGTGCGGTGTCGTGGGACAGCGTTTCGCTGGCCTGTCAGTGACAGCTCCATATCGCTGGCCAGCAGACCCGCAACACCCCGAAGGCCATAGGTCCCCACTCGGCTGGCGACCAGTTCGATCGCCAGCGCGATGCCATCGGTACGGCGACATATTTCGGAAACGACCGGCGCATCAGCGTCATTCAGCGCCCCCTCGAAACCAGCGGATGAGGCTCTATCCATAAACAGCCTCACTGCCGGGGTCGCCATCGCATCCGCGGCGCTCGGAACGTCGTCGATTGGGCAAGCAAGAGGGCTGAGAAGGTGCACAATCTCGCCCTCGACGTTCAATGCCTCCCTCGACGTGACAAGCAGACAAACGCCGGAAGTACACTGAAACAGTTGGCTGGCCAAATGCGAGGACGCATCGAGAAGATGTTCGCAACTATCCAGAACGATTAGAATTCGCTTACCGGCAACGAACCCCAGAAGTTCCGCAAGGGCATCGGCTCCTCCGAGCGGGCAGCCGACCGCGGAGAGAACCGCCCCAGCGACTAGGCCAGGTTCGTCAACCGCGCCCAAATCGACAAAAACGGCGCCTTCATCGCCAAATTCGGGTTGTAGCCGGCGAATGATAGCCCCGGCCACGGTAGTCTTGCCGATACCGCCAGCTCCAACGACGCTGACAAAACGCTGCTTCACGATGAGCGCACAGAGGTCGTCGACGACTTCGTCCCGTCCAACGAACAATCTGGGGATCGACGGGAATTGGCGTCCATGCCTGGGGGGCGGAACGTATCCAGAAGATGCAAGCCCATTGCCACGTTTGCGCTCGATCGGAGCCACAAAACTATAGCCCCGACCGGAAACAGTGACGATGTAGCGCGCGCCATCCTGACCTTCGCCCAAGGCCCGGCGAAGGGAGGCCACGTGCACTCTCAAGACGGCCTCGTCGACGACGACGTCACGCCACACGGAGAATAGGAGATCGCGTTTTCTGACGAGTTCGCCGGCGCGCTCGGTCAGCGCAATCAGTATGTCGAAACCGCGCGAGCCGATCCGAACTTCAACTCCATCCTTCAGGAGTTGCCGACGACGCTTGTCCAGTTGGAAGCGACCGAAGAATACTTCCGCATCGGAACTTTCAGCAGAGTCGATGCTCATGACCATAACGGGCCTTTCCTTGAGCTTTCGTGCACAGGAATAGCCGCTCGCCTCGCAATCCTGCGCGTCAATCGGCAGTGGGCAGCAGTTGACGCACTGCTTTCAAATCATCGCAGTGCCGCGAGCGCTTCTTCCATGTGACAGTCAGTCACAGCTTGGCGTCTTTGCAAATTCGCACGTTTTTATTGCGAGCTTCGCGAGGCACATGCGGCCCCTCAGGCCCTTCGCATCAGCTTGAGCGAGGCCGCCAGTCGCAAGCTGCGCTTGCCCTTCCCTTTGCCGGCGTGTGCTCCTGGCCGCCAAATTCCCGCAATACGCCCCGGGATCTAGGGTTCATGGCTGTCGGGCTTGTGGAGCCCGACCGTCTGCATCAGGCCGATCTCCCCATGGTTCGTCATGTCGCCGTGGCGCAGAGTGTTCCTTCCAACGTCTGGCTCGCACCGTGACAACGGCCGTCGCGTTCCGCGATTGGTATGAATTACTCACTTCCATCAGCCAAAGACGTCATCAGAACGTTTCAGCCTGCACATTCGCGTAGCAAAGCGGTGATTTTCGCATCGAGATTTTGGGCGACGGCAAGGGCTTCCGAACTGCCATAATGCCGCAGATAACTCTCCATTTTATCATAAGAGACGTGCACGCCGTCGGCACGCTCATCAATGAGCACTGTGACCGGAGCGTAAGATCCGGCGTCGGGCACGTGCTTGACCATTTCTTTCATGATGAGTGGATTTCCGACCACAAGCCGTATGATCCTCGGCGTCCTGGATCCATTTTCCCGACGCAAGATGTCGCCCAAGTCGAACTCGGCGAAGAGCATAAGGTCGGTGCGACCCAGGCCGCTCTGTACAATGCGCTTTAAATCCGGGAAGGATTCTGTGGCCCTCGTCGCCCTGAAAAATTCGACAATGTCAGGCTGACCGATCGCCGACTTGAGCGCAGCCACGACGGCGTCGAACGGCTTTGAACTCGTGAGGCTGAAGCGCTCAACTTCGACTTTTTGGATTTTCATCTTATCTTCCGTACCAACTGTCATGGATGAAGTGGCTCGATCGCATCGGAACGCGCCGGGTAGCGCGGCGATCGAAACCTTCCTTCAGGATATCGCTGGCGCTCCTGCGGCTTGGCCGACTCGCGCCGTCGCCCTTGCAGGCGCACCGCGAGCGTGGGCGCTCCCGGCGCGACTGCGCCGGGAGTCGTACCGTCACTTCACGAGCGCGGCCTTTTCGATCACCTCAGCGACCACCTTCGCGTGCACGACAAGCGAGGCATGGCTGCCGGCGACTTCCGTCGTCTGAGCCTTCATCCTTGTCGCGAAGAATTTCTGGGCCTCGGGCGCGATGACTTTGTCCTTCGTGGTGATGACATCGAACGCCGGCTTGTCGTGCCAGGCCGCAATGCTGACGGGGGCTTCGAACGCAACGTGATTCAACGGAAGCTGCGAGTTGGCCAGGTGCTCAGCGATCTCCGGAGGAAGGTCAGCCGCGACGGCCGACGGAAAAATCTTGGGATCGATGTACAGATTGCCCTTCGCGTCGGGATGGATCGCGTTGCCGCCTTCGGTCGGCGGGCCGGCCTTTGCCAGCGACGCCAGGGATTCGCCGACCTCCGGCGCGAAGGCGGACACATAGACCAGCGCCGAAACCTTGGGATCGTTGCCGGCTTGCGTGATCACCATACCGCCCCAGGAGTGGCCGACCAGAACGGTCCTGCCGTCCTGTTTCGCCAGCGCCTGTTTGGTGGCATCGACGTCAGCGACGAGCGAGGTGAGCGGATTTTCCACGAGCGTGACGTTGTAGCCTTTCTTCGTGAGAATATCGGCAACCGGCTGCCAGCTCGTCTGGTCCACGAATGCGCCGTGCACGAGCACGATGTTGTGGGCGGCTCCCTTGGGCAGTTCGGCGGAGGAAGCAGAGCCGACCAATGTCGATCCGGCCAGGAGTACGGTGGCGGCTGAGAGAAGAATATTTCGCATTGAATGTTCCTGTTGGCATGTCGGACGAAATCAGTCCGGGGGAATGGACAGGCGTTTCCAGCCAGGTCGCGGTTCTTCCATCTGCCGTCGGCGAGATGGTTGCCGCGCGTGCTGTCGGCCCGCTGCGACATGACCTAGTGCGCGGGCATTTCGGACGATAGGGATCAATCGTCCGCATGTTGTGTCCGATCGTCCACCGGTCTAATCTGGACCGCATGGACATCCTCACCCAGGTGCTCGATCGGGTTCGTCTCGGCGGGACGCTGCTCTTTCACTTCGAGCTCGGCCATCCCTGGCATCTTGAGTTGCCGGCGCGCACCTACGCCCTGTTTCACTATCTCAGCCAGGGTTCGGCGACCCTCGCGCTCGAACAGGGAGAAGAAATCCAGATGACCGAGGGCGATTTTGTCGTGATCACGCGCGGCGAGCCCCATGTGTTTTATTCGGATCGCCGGGCCGAGCCTTTGCGCATCGCGGATATCGAACGGTCGTCGCCACGCCTCGGATTCCTTCGTCACGGCAGCCGTGCAAAGCCGCTCTCGACCATGCTCTGCGGCAATTTCACGGTGTCGCGGCCGATGTTTGGCAGCGTGCTGGAGTTGCTTCCACCCGTGCTCTTGCTGAAGCCGACGGCGGACCGCGGTTGGCTTGAAGCAATCCTGCGCCGCATGATGAGCGAGTCCGCGCTCGAGCGTCCTGGCCAAGGCGTCGCGCTTTCACGACTGACGGAAGTGCTCTTTGTCGAGGTGCTGCGAAGCTGGATCGCGTCTCTCAGTCCCGGACAAGGCGGCTGGATCGGGGCCATTTCTGATCCCCATATCGGACCGGCGCTGAAGCTAATTCACGAAAGTCCGGAGCAGCTCTGGACGCTGAGCGACCTTGGCCGTCGCGTCGGGCTCGGCCGCTCGGCATTTTCGGCGCGCTTTACCAGGCTCGTCGGCCAGTCCATGCACCGTTATGTGATCGAACGCCGAATGGCCGAGGCGGCGTTTCTGCTCGAAACAAGCGATGAGCCCATCGCGCGGATTGCCAGCCGGGTTGGCTACGAGACAGCGGCGGCGTTTTCGAAGCTGTTTCACCGGCATCACGGACATTCGCCAGGCCGCTACCGAGCCTCTCGACGCGCCGACCGAGGCTACGCGCAATCGGGCAATTCGGAAGTACACGTATCCGATTGACCTCGAGCACGCGCGCCGTCGCCATGTCTGCAAGTGGCCCATCGCCGACAACGTCGCCTTCCAACAGCAAAGCAGACGCGACGAATTTATGAGTACCCGCCCTACGCCCGCCGCATCAGCTTGAGCCGAAGCCGCCAGCCGCAGGCTGCGCTTGCCGGCGCGCTGGTCGATGCCTGGGTGAAGACCGGGGCGGCGTGTCCGGCTCCGTGACGAGGCGCTAGGGCGAGTACTCATGACCGTCGGCTTCCGAAGATAAAGCGGACGTCGCCCGCCGACGTACTACGGCCGTTGGCCCGATGTCGGCTTTTTGACCCTCAAGGACATTGAGGCTGAGTTAGGATATTGCAGCCCGGCAATGTCGCCCCCTCGAAGGATGCATGTTGCGATAGCTGACACTTGACGACATGGATCAAGCCGTTGTCGTCCAACGGCATGCACGTGATCATGCGAAATCCATGGCAAAGCGAGACTTGCAACTTTCGTGAAGCCAAGCCAAACAGAACCGCGCCCGGAGGCCGGTCATTCATCTTCGATCACGAGAACAGAAAGGTCCCAATCAGCAGGCCCGCAGCGAAAGCGAAAAGCCCCAATGTGCAGCATGAAACGATACGGACGAGGATGCGAACTTGCTCCTCGTACTCCTCTTCTGCGGTCTTGTGGGACTGAGCCGTCACTGCAACTGCCCTGCCATCGCCCAGATTTGGCAAATATACGCTCGAAATCATGGTCAGCGCGAGGCATTTTAGTCCCGCCGCGATGCCCTGTTCGTGATCTGGCAGGCATCCCTTACGGGAAGGATCATTGAAGCCTCTCTTGAGGCTACTCTCGGCTCAGCGAGTTGGCGGGCAAATTGAGCACAATTGAATGTCCGCCGGTTGATGTCCGGCTTTGCCCAAATGCGGAGCGGGCTGCTTTCATTCCCCTGCGACGCAGATGTCGAGTGCAAGCGCCGACGAGGTGATCAAATAGCAGATCTCCGCAGCTAGCGCCGAAATTGTTCGCTTATCGGGGTAGAGAGAAAGCAACTGGCCGACCTTCCAAACGGCGCTTTTGACCCCAACCGGCCCTCCGGCATGAAAACTCCGCACCGACGCAGGATCTCGGGAAATTCACTGCGAACTCTAAGGGTTTGATCGGATGATCATCCGGAACGCTGAAGCTACAGTCGACCTTGGTCCCGGTGCCTTTCCAACCCAGTGGAGCACAGGTGAGCACTCACCCAACGAGTACAGGAGGACTCCGATGTGCCGTATTCTGTTTGCTGCGGTCTCCACCATTTTGATCTTGGTCACAGTCGGATCACTCTCGCCCGCGGTCGCAGATCGCTACTGCCTACAAGGCCGCCGCTGGGGCCATCCCGGCAACTGCCAGTTCTCGACTCTCCAGCAGTGCAGGACGGCTGCCTCCGGCACACATGCGTCCTGCGGGGTCAATCCGCGCCATGCATTCGGACGCTCGCGGCAGGGCAGACAGTAGTTGAGCGCCGCGGGCGCACCGGGCCGATAATTGTTGGTGGATGCGGCTTGATTATTGAGAAAATCGTCGACCTGGATGAGTCCCGTTCTGCCTGAATTTCAAGGAATCGAATGGAGGGATGAGAATGTCGGTCCCCTGCAAGTTCGAACGCAGCCTCCTCAGCCACGAAGAATATGAGACGATCCGCCTCACGCACCATCCTGCCATCTATGACGTCGAAATCGCTGAGCTTGAGGCCATGCGACCCCGCTTGCGCAAGATGCGCAATAAGGAGCGAACGCTCGGCCGACAAAGGCAGCGACAGGGGCGCGGAAAAGCCGAGGCTCGCGGAGCCAGCTTTCCAGGAACCGCCGAGCATGCATCAGAACGCAAGCAAGTCTTCGCCGCGGCGCTGAAGCGGTTGAACAACGAGCTTCGGCGTCTTCACAACCTGGCAGCTCGGACCGCGCATGTCGAAGCGGCTCGAAAGGCTCTCGCGCTGCATCGAGCGGCGAACTTCACGATTTATCCCCCAGCCGGAGCCACCGCGAACGAAGGCATGGTGCCGAAGGCAAGCACACGCCGAAGAAAGACCATTGCAGGCGCAAAGATCGGACGAGTGTCGCAGGCGACGAAAGTCGCGCAGGCGGTACGCGACGCGCGAGGCGGATGAGCCTGAGTTGACCCATAACGAACTTGATGCGCAACGCATGCCCTTGTGATCGACGAAGGGCGTGATGTCGCCTGTTGGCCCACGGCCGACATCCAGACGTATCGGATTCAACGTCGCCTTCCAACAGCAAAGCGGACGCGACGAATTTATGAGGACACGCCCTAGCACTACTTTGGCAGAATGTGTTTTCGCCGCTGTTTTTCAAGGATTTGCTTTCGGCAATATGGGCACTGCTGGGGCGGCGGCCGAAGGATGAGATCGACGATGGCGTGACGTACGGCGGGCATGGTTGGTTGAGGCGGAGGCCCGTTGATTCTTTTTTTTCCGCCCCGCGTTTGCGAGGCGACGATGTTGCAGGAAGGCGTAGGCAATCATTGTCATAAGGGCGTGGCGATGAAGACCTTGCCATGATCGCCCTTCGAAGTGATCAAGTCCAAGTTCCTCCTTCAACTGTTGATGCGCCTGCTCACAAATCCACCGTGCCTTGATGGTGGCGGCCAGCGTGCGCAGATCCGTCATCGCCGGAAGATTGGCGAGATAGTATTTCTTCTCTCCCGAGGCGCGTTGCTCGCCAATGAGCCAGGCTTCGTCGCCTGGGAGATGCTGCTGACCTTTATCCCATATCCGCTGCGGAGGGCCGTCGGCGGTCCGGACACGGAGAGCAGCAAATCGGGCTTTGAGCCGACCTTTCGTCCCGCTACGCCAACTCACGGTTTTCCATTTGGCGCTGGCCAGCATTTGTTCTGCCGCAATCGATAAGATATCGGGCACGTGGTGCTTTCGTGGTTTCCCGCGGACTTTGGTAATCGGCCAAATGAGCTTCACATCGACCGGATACACTTTCAGGTGCCGAGGGATGCCGACAGCCCAGGCCAGCCCGCGCTCTGTTAGCCCTTGTCGAAACGGTGCGCTGAGGCCGTATCCTGCATCCGCCAGCACACATCCAAAGCGCACGTTGGCTGCCATCGCGCGGTCAATCTCGGCCAAAGCAATCTCCGGCTTGGACCGTGGCGTTCGGTGTTCGACTGGCACGCGAGCGCGCTTCAAACGAGACATGTCGCTTGTCCAACTGTCAGGCAAAAAGAGACGTAACGCGACCATCACTGGCACTTCGCCGCGCGCAAGCGTTAAAGACACCAGCGTTTGGCAATTTGCCGTTTTACCGAGAGCCGACGCGTATTGAGCCGCAACACCGACCGAGCGCTCACCCTTCTTCGGCAGTGAGGTGTCATCAATAACCAGCACCGCATCGCTGCCGCCGACAAGTCGGTCCGCCTGGTTGAGCAGCTCTGTCTCCAGCGGCGTCGCGTCCCAGACACCGTCCGCAATGAAATGGTGCAACTGGTCGTAGTTGCTCGTGGCAAGGCGTTCCGCCATCGGCTGAACGCTCTTGCGATCGCCAGGACCGATCAATCCCGCAACATATAGAGGACACATCCGCTGTCGGGTCTTATGACCCAGCCGGTCCAAGAACGGCATCAGCCAGCGTTCGAGTTCGTCTTCCCATCCCGGCATGGTCAGCCCTCCAAGAGCCGACCACCCATGAATCATTGAAAAATTGATTCGGGAATCCAATAAATCGAGGTGAAATCAACAATCTGCCAAAGTAGTGCTAGGCCCGCCGCATCAGCTTGAGCGAGGCCGCAAGGCGCAGGCTGCGCTTGCCGGCGAGCGCGATGCCTTCGAGCTCGCCGCTATCCGCCGTGCAAGTCCCGGAGAAGCCAATCCCGACCTCATAGCCGCCGAACACCGGATTTTCGCCTTTCGCCGGCGTGTGCTCCTGGTTGAGCATCTCACCCTTCCAGCGGCCGTCGGCCGATGAATAGGAGCCGAGATAGTAGAAGAACGCATCGCCGCCGAGGATGCGGCCGTCGATCAGCAGCATCACGCCGGAGAGTCCGGCATCGACACCGTCAAGCGCGCGCAGGCTCATCCCATAGAGCCCGTTGACGATGCCGCCAGGGCCGACCGCGCCGCTCGGAGGCACCGCCTCGTCGTCGAGCCGGGTGAGATTGGCCCAGAATTTTGCGCCCGGCATGGTGTCCGCGCCGCCCTCCAGACGGATCTGGTTGCCGTGCAGCCTCCCCCGTGCCCCGATCGAGGCGACGTCGGCGCCCATCAGCGGCTTGTAGTTCGGATCCAGATTATGCCGCTCGGTGATGACCTCGGCGATGATCTCGCCATCGCGCTCGACATAGGTGCCAAGATGCGCGAAGCCCGAATTGCCGCCCAGCATCTTGCCGTCGTGCAGGCACATGATGCTGCGGCCGAACGCATCGTTGACGCCGTATTCAACCTTGTAGAGTCCGTCCAGCAACGCAATCAACTCGCAAAATCGGAAAAGAATCGAGGCTACCTAGCACTGCCGCCGCGCCAAGGCCATCCGGCTTTTGCGCGCAGGGCCGCTCGCCGGACCCCTCGCTGCATGATGCCATCATGCCCCTGTTTTGCCCGACGGGTCAACCGAGATTCGCCAAATCCGCAATCCGTGATTTCGTTGCGATTTCAGTGCCCCGGCTACTGTGCATGGGGTTGTTCTTCGACTTTTTTGTTCTGCGTGGTCCCGGCCGCCTCGCCCCGCGCTAGTGACGCTTGAAATATTGCACCTCGCGCTCGTGCTTCTCGGCCGCCGCGCGGCTCTTGAAGGTGCCGAGGTTGCGGCGCTTGCCGGTCTTCGGATTCACCTTGCGTGAGTAAAGGCGATACTCGCCGGATGCCAGTTTGCGGATCATGATCACGCCTCCTGTCGGGTTTTCGGATTCAACCCGCTGCGCGCGAAATCCGTTCCGTCACGGCTTGGATGGCGGCGCAAACTGCTGATTGGCGAATGGCGCCTGGTCGGAAGGAACCTTCATGACGACGAAGTTGCGCTTCATCGACCGGTGGCAGGTGTTGCAGCCCTCGGTCAAATCGCCAAAGGCCTTTGCGAATTTGCGGCCGTCCTTCGCCGTGAGCGCGTCGGACATCGATTGCAGCGATGGCTCCAAGGTCGTGACATTACCGACGGGAATGCCTGAATAGAATACGGCGGCCTCGACCAGGCTGGCCTTGAGCTGGCGCAGCTCATAGGCCGCGAGCTCCCAGTTCTGGGCCTTGCCGGCCAGCCAGAGTTTCTGGTGACGCGTCTGCGCGGCGCCCATGATGTCGCCGAGGCGCGGCACATACTGGTCCGAGGATGGCGATTTGAGGTCCTGCGCCGTTGCCACGGCGGTTAGCGCGCCCAAGCCGGCCAGCGCCAGCATCCAACCCCGAAGCCTCATCGCAGGTCTCCATTTCCCGTCAGAAGCAAGTGTACGCCGGCGCGGTGCCCGGGAGCCTTGCGCTCGATCAAGGGCGGCGTCGAACCCGTCGTCGCACGCGCACGACAAAGGGGCATGAACCGGACCGAACCATCCGCCGAAGAACAGATCGAGGCCTTCATCGCCAGCGCGGCGAAGCAACCGCTGCTCGATGCCGCGTTCGAACTCTGGCGCTGGCGCTACCGACTGGATTCGATCGAGGGGCGCCCAACCGCCGAACAGGTCCGCATCAATCGCACCCTCACGCCGCAGCAGATGGCCAAGAAATATCGCTACGACCGCGACCATGCCCATGAGGGGCCGATGTTCGGCTATGTGAAGCGCGCCCATCCGCGCGCCGATGACGCCGCGATCAGGCGGGCCATCATCACCGCCGTCAAATTCGAGGGCGCGACTGAAGCGCATTTCAAATGGGACGGTGATTTCTGGGACTGCGTCGTACGCGCCGTGGCGCAGGCCGCCGCGGAATATCCCGATTTTCTCGAGACGACCTATCGCGACGCCCGCAACAATCTCGCCTACTACTACAAGTGAGCTGAAGCGGCACAGCGAGAGCCTCCAACTCTCCCCGACGGGGAGAAGTGGACGAGCTTCTCGGCCACCACCGAGTTCAATCAAACTTGCTGTTTGATCAGAAGCACAGCGTGGTGACGAGCTTGCCCTGCTTGTCCTTGATCGCGTAGGGGCAGCGCAGCCGCTCCAGCGCAGCCTTGGCGTCCTCGTCGCCGAGCGCGGCAGCACGCTCGTAATAGGCTTTTGCGGCATCCTTGTCCTTCGGCCCGCCGCGGCCTTCCTGCGCGAAGGCGCCCATCCGCTCCAGCGCACCGGGATGGTTTTGCGCGGCCGCCTTCTCGAACAGCGCGCGCGCCGCGACGTCGTCCTTCGCACCGCCCGTGCCTTCGGAGAGCATCAGGCCGAGCTGATACTGCGCCTCCGCGTTGGTCTCGGCGGCCTTGCCCAGCAGTGCGCGAGCCTGCGCGGGATCGGCCGGCGCGGCGCCACCGGCGCCGCCGAGCGCGGCAAGATTGCTGACGCCGCGGGGATTGCCGGCCTGCGCCGCCTTCTCGAACAGCTTTCGCGCCTGCGCCTCATCTTTCGCGACTCCTGATCCTGTGCCGTAGAGCACACCGAGCTCGACCATGGCCGCGCTCGATCCCTTGTCGGCCGCCTTGCGCCAGGCGGCGATCGCCTCCGCCATCTGACGGCCGGCGGCATAGGCGCGGCCGAGCTCGAACATCGCGCGCCGCGAGGATGGCGCGGCCTGCCTGCAGAATTTGATGGCGGTCGCGACGTCGGAGGCAGCGACCTCCGCCACGCCCTTCACGTCGGCCGGCTTGTCGGGATCGCTGGGATCGGCCGCAACCCGGTCGCAAAGGACGAGGTCGGCCGATTGCGCATGCGCCGCGAGGGGCGCGGCAAGCGCAAGGAGAATGGCAAGAAGATAGGTCCGCATGAGCACCACGTTGCGTCTCCGCCCCGGCAAATTCAAGGCTCGAGTCCGGATTGACGGAGAACGGACACGACCTCCGGTGAAGCAAGGTAGCGCAGCAGCAGGTACGCGGCGTCGGCCTGTTTCGCGTTCGCCATGCGGCCGGCGGAGAACACGGCCGGTGCCTGCAAATCGTGCGGGACCGGGCCGACGATTTCGATGCCGTTGACCTGTTTCAGCTCGCTGATCTGCTGCACGGCGAGGTCCGCCTCGCCGTTGACGAGCCGCTCGGCGGTAAAGCCCTGTTCGACGATGGTGGCCTTGGCGTTGATCTCGGCCGCGATCCCCATCCGGACGATCAGCTGGGCGAAGTAGACGCCGCTGGCGCCCAGCCGCGAATAGGCGACGGACCGCGCCGCAAGCAGCGTCTTGCGCAGCGCAGCTTCGGTGGCAATGTCGGGATGCGCCTGCCCTGCCCGCACGGCAATGCCGACGAAGGAGCGCGCGAGATCGGCCGCGCCCTCCGCGACGACGCGGCCCTCGCCGATCATCTCGTCGAGCCCCTCGCGCGTGAGGATGACGAGATCGGCGGCCTCGCCGTCGCGCAGCCGCTTGAGCAGCGCCAGGGTCGGCGCGAAGTCGGAATCGACGTGGATGCCGCTAGCGGTCTCGAAGGCGGTGGACAGGCTGCGCATCGCGCCCATCAGGCCGAGCGTCGAAAGCATGCGGATGGTCTTTTCCATGTGTCTTCCCGGATGAGATCAGGCGCGGTGCATCAGCTTGAGCGCTGCGGTCAGGCGCAGGCTGCGCTTGCCGGCAAGCGCGGTTGCCTCCAGCACCGCCTGCTCCGCGTCGTAGCTGCCGGAGAAGCCGATGCCGACCTCGTGGCCGCCGAAGATCGGATCGTCCTTGGCCGGCGTGTGCTCCTGATTGAGGATCTGGCCCTTCCAGCGGCCGTTCGCGGCGGTGTAGCTGCCGAGATAGTAGAACGCGGCATCGCCGCCGAGAATGCGGCCGTGGTTGAGCAGCATCACGCCGGTGAGGCCGCCGTCGACGCCGTCGAGCATGCGCAGGTGGATCGAATAGAGGCCATCGGCGATGCCGCCCTCGCCGACGCCGCCGGCGATCGGCACCTCGTCCTCCGTGATCGGCGTCATCACCGACTGGAACGGCACGCCCGGCAGCTCCTTCAGCTCGCCCTTGAAGCGATAGAGATCGCCGTCGGCCCGGCCTTTCGCCAGCAGGGTCGCGTCATCGGTGCCGGCCATGGCGCGGTAGTTCGGATCGGGGTTGTGGCGGACGGTCTTGATGACGATGTCGACGCCGTCATCGGTCTTCTCGTAGGTGCCGATATGGGCGAAGGCCGAATTGCCGCCGAGCATCTTGCCATTACCGGCATGCATCACGCTCCGGCCAACGGCGTCGCCGAGCTGAAACCGCACCTTGTAGAAACCCTCAAACACCAGCCGTCCCCGGCCCTGCGCACATCCGGGCACAGTCTATCCCGCTTTCGATGGCGATGGACAAAATTCGCGCCATCACCGCCGGCAGACCACAGGAACGGCCGTCAACAAAACGCAAAAAATCCGCCGGAGCCTTTCAGCTCCGGCGGATTGAATGCCAACCCGGGCCAGCCCCCTCGCCCGGGCCGGGAGGATCTTAGGCGACCGCCTTCTTCTCGGTCGGCACGGACGAGATCGTCTTCAGGATCTGCGAA
Source organism: Bradyrhizobium sp. USDA 3311 (assembly GCF_054062495.1). Lineage (NCBI taxonomy): Bacteria > Pseudomonadati > Pseudomonadota > Alphaproteobacteria > Hyphomicrobiales > Nitrobacteraceae > Bradyrhizobium > Bradyrhizobium sp. USDA 3311. The sequence continues at coordinate 6,490,966 of NZ_JBSSFI010000001.1, forward strand.
GCGATCTGGTATGGGTCGCCCTGCGAATTCGGGCGACGGTCTTCCAGATAGCCCTTGTAGCCGTTGTTGACGAAGGAGTGCGGCACGCGGATCGAAGCGCCGCGGTCGGCAACGCCGTAGCTGAACTTGTTCCACGGCGCGGTCTCGTGCTTGCCGGTCAGACGCTTGTCGTTGTCCGGGCCGTAGACGGCGATGTGGTCCATCAGGTTCTTGTCGAAGGCAGCCATCAGCGCCTCGAAGTACTCCTTGCCGCCGACCGTGCGCATGTACTCGGTCGAGAAGTTGGCGTGCATGCCGGAGCCGTTCCAGTCGGTGTCGCCGAGCGGCTTGCAGTGGAACTCGATGTCGATGCCGTACTTCTCGGTCAGGCGCAGCATCAGGTAGCGGGCCATCCACATTTCGTCAGCGGCCTTCTTGGAGCCCTTGCCGAAGATCTGGAATTCCCACTGGCCCTTCGCGACTTCCGCGTTGATGCCTTCATGGTTGATGCCGGCCGCGAGGCAGAGGTCGAGATGCTCTTCGACGATCTTGCGGGCGACGTCGCCGACGTTCGAGAAGCCGACGCCGGTGTAGTACGGGCCCTGCGGCGCCGGATAACCGGAGGTCGGGAAGCCGAGCGGACGGCCGTCCTTGTAGAAGAAGTATTCCTGCTCGAAGCCGAACCAGGCGCCGGCGTCGTCGAGAATGGTGGCGCGCTTGTTGGAGGCGTGCGGGGTCTTGCCATCGGGCATCATGACTTCGCACATCACGAGCACGCCGTTGGTGCGCGCGGCGTCCGGGAAGACGGCGACCGGCTTCAGCACGCAATCAGAGCTGTGGCCTTCGGCCTGCTGGGTGGAGGAGCCATCGAAGCCCCAGAGCGGAAGCTGCTCGAGCGTCGGGAACGACGCGAATTCCTTGATCTGAGTTTTGCCGCGCAAGTTCGGAGTCGGCGTATATCCGTCGAGCCAGATGTACTCGAGCTTATACTTGGTCATTGAGCCTCTCTGTAGATGATGCGAAAGGTTGGGGGCCCGGGGGCCCCCCACGTTTGTACCCGGCCACCATCGGCCGACCGTTTACAAGCATTTTGCGTGCCAAAAGGCCGCATTGCGGGAGGTTTTCCACCGCGGCCGCCCCCTCCCCGCGAGCGGCCGGTCGTCCCCGGCGGCGTGCGTCATAGCGGCGCACCTTTGCGTGAAGCTGCACTGCAAAAATCCCGCGGAAAACGCCTGATTCTGGAGCAGGCCGGGCGGTGCCGGAGGTTGCCGATGAAACGCGCATCAACGTCCGGCAATTTTCGCAAAGTCTTCGCCCCATCGCCGGCAACCTTCGCAATGGCCCAAGCGTTAGTCACCAAGCTGGTGCCTTGGAGGATGCAGAATGCACGCTGCCTAGAAAATAAGCTGAAACTGATTTCCTTTTCAGCACTTTGCATTTCGGGGCGCGCGGCCGATATGGGGATTCCAGTAACCACAATCGAACGAGTCGGGCGCACCATGGAGGCCAAGCGCTTCGACCCGAGGAGATACCGCAATGATGAACAATGGTCTGAGTGAGGGATCTGCAAAGATCTATCAATTCCCCGCCGGGGGCCGCGCGGCTCTCGGAGGTCGCCGCTACGGTGAGGCCCGCCTTCCTGCCGACCGTCTCTCGCTTCCTGTGAACGAGACGATCTGCAGCGGAAGCTGGTACCATCAGGAGGCCGTCGACGAAGCCAAGCCGAAATGGGATCGCTAATGCCTGCGTTTGGTTCAATCCCGCGACGCTCCCTGGAGCGACCGGCAGCAGTTTGAAGAGGGTCGAAACAATGAGGTTTCGACCCTTTTTGATTCTTGATGGCAGCGCGGCTAGAGCCCGGGCTTTTCGACCATTGCGCAGGCCGTGACCGGCCGCTTCAGATGCTTGACGGTGGTCGCTCCCGTCTTGCCTATCCTCAGCGTGACCCCCGCCCCCGAATAGCGTGCGCCCGAGACCGTCAGCCGCTTGGCGAGCGTGACGGGTTCGCCGTCGATCTGGAGGAAGGCGCGCTTGTCCGCGTCATAAAACCCGACGATGAACTGCGTACTATCGGCGCAGCGGTAGGTCTGGAACGTCTGTGCACCGGCCGGCCGCATGCCAAAGATTCCGCTCGCCAGCGTGGTGATCGCCAAGACAATGGCCTTGTGCCGGTTCATGATCGCCCCCTGTAATGATCCGCCGGCAACATAACAAAAGCATATCCGATGTCAGAGCCCCCTGCCCGCCACCTCGCCTTGCAAGGCGCCAGCAATTTCCGCGATCTTGGTGGCTATCCGACCATCGATGGCCGCACCACGCGCTGGCGGCACATCTTCCGCTCCAACCATCTCGGTCAGCTCACCGCCGATGACATCGAAATCGTCCGCGCGCTCGGCGTCAGGAGCGCGTTCGACTTTCGCGGGCTGGAGGAGCGCGCGGCCGGTGTCTGCGTCGTGAACGAGATCACCGTGCACTCGCTGCCGATCGAACCGACGGTTGTTGCCGCGCTGCGCGCCGAGCTCGCCCGGGGCACATTGACCGCGCCGGTCGCGCTGGAGCTGATGCGCGAGTCCTATCGCAACTATGTCCGCTACAACACGCACAGCTTTCGCGCGCTGTTCGGCCATCTGCTGGAAGACCGCGCCCCGCTCGTGATCCACTGCACCGCTGGCAAGGACCGCACCGGCTTTGCCAGCGCGCTGATCCTGCATGCGCTCGGCGTTTCCGACGACGTCATTGCCGAGGACTACCTCCTGACCAACCGGCATTACAGGCGCGATGCGTCAAACGCCTCCGATCTTCCCGCCGACGTGCTCGACGCGATCGGCTCCGTCGAGGCCTCGTACCTTGCGGCGGCTTTCGAAGCCGTCGGCAGCGACTATGGCGACCTCGAAACCTACTTGCGCGACGGGCTCAAGGTCGGCACAGCAGAGCGGACCGCACTGAAGGCGCGCTATCTGCAATCGTAGGCGGCCGCGCCGGGAGAACGACAATGCAAGGCAAGGTTCTGATCGTCACCGGCGCGCTCGGCGCTCTCGGTAAAGTGGTTGCGGAGATCGCGCAGTCTCGCGGCGCACGGATCGCCGGCATCGATTACGCGCCCTCGCAAGTACCAGCGACGCCCGAGCGCATCGAGATCGGCGGCGTCGATCTGTCCGACGCGGCGCAGGCGAAGACCGCGGTTGATGCGGCCGCGAAGCACTTTGGCCGGCTCGATGCGCTGATCAACATCGCCGGCGGCTTTGCCTTCGAGACCGTCGGCGACGGCGACACCAAGACGTGGCAGCGCATGTATGCACTCAACGTGCTGACCGCGCTCAACGCCTCGCGCGCGGCGTTGCCGCATCTCGCCGCATCCAGCGCCGGACGCATCATCAACATCGGCGCCATGGGCGCGCTCCAGGCCGGCAATGGCATGGGTCCCTACGCGGCATCGAAAGCCGGCGTGCATCGCCTCACCGAGGCGCTGGCCAGCGAGTGGAAGGGCAAGGTGACGGTGAACGCGGTGCTGCCGTCGATCATCGACACCAGGGCCAACCGCGCCGACATGCCGAAGGCGGACTTCACCAAATGGGTGACGCCGCAGGAGCTTGCCGAGGTCATCCTGTTCCTCGCCAGCGACGCCGCGAGCGGCGTCACCGGCGCGCTGATCCCGGTGGGCGGGCGGGTGTAGTCGAAGTCCGATCCGGTCGTCTGATGAGTGCCGGCTCTGATTCAATCCGAGCCCTGAACGCTCTAGACTGTCCACAATTGATTCTCCGATCGGAACACCTGTGGAAACCGCGCTCTACGTGCCCGTCAAACGCTTCCTCGAAGAGCTCGGCTTCACGGTCAAGGGCGAGATCGGCGGCTGCGATCTGGTCGGCCTCAGCGCCGGCGACCCGCCGGTGGTGGTGATCGGCGAGCTCAAGCTCGCCTTCAATCTCGAGCTGATCCTCCAGGCGGTCGACCGCGCGCCGGCCGGCGACGAGGTCTGGATTGCGGCAAAGATGTCGGTGCGCGGCAAGGGCCGCGAGAGCGACTCGCGCTATCGCAATCTCTGCCGCCGCCTCGGCTTCGGTATGCTGGGGGTCACCGACCGCGGCCAGGTCGAGGTGCTGGTGAAGCCGCCGACCGCGGCGCCGCGACGCGAGCCGAAGAAGCGCTCGCGCCTCGTTGCCGAGCATCAGCGCCGCCAGGGCGATCCGGCGCTCGGCGGCAGCACCCGCGCGCCGATCATGACCGCCTATCGGCAGCAGGCACTGGCCTGCGCCGCGGCGCTCGCCGACGGCCCACGGCGCGTGGGCGAGCTGCGCGAGCGCTGTCCGGATGCCGGCAAGATCTTGCTTAACAATGTGTATGGCTGGTTCGAACGCACCGAGCGGGGAATCTACGGGCTGACCGCCGCCGGACACTCCGCGCTGAAGCGCTGGCCGCAGCAACGGATCGAGATCGACGCCGGTGCTCCGTCACCGTCCTGACACGGGATCGATGCAAGCCGTGAATAGCTGAGCTGCCACACCAAATTCATATTGCAATGCAACATAGGCGGCACTAGGTATCCCGGATCGAAACGAGGCCCCCATGAGCGCAGACTGGAATACCAAGTACGGCACGCGGCGCGTGCGTCACGATCCGCCCACCCTGGACGAGGCGATCTTCGCCGCCGTCGGCATCACCGACGACCAGGAGCAGCAGGCCGAGATCGCCGCAGCTCTGATGGGGATGCCGCTCGATGTCGTCCAGGCCGAGGTGAAGAAGCAGGCCCGCACCAACAGCCGCATCACCGCCACGCGCGTGATCGCCGGCGAACAGGGCGCACAGCGCTCGGTGGTGGTCGAGCGCCGCGTCGTCCGCCGCTTCGGCACCGGTACACGCACCGGCACCTGAGCGCCCCATCCACGCTCCCCAATACAAGAGCGGACCGGTTTTGCCGGTCCGCTTTTTGATTCAGGCGGCGCGATTGCCGTACATGCTGGAGATGATCTTCCAGCAGGTCGAGTTGAAGCTGAGAAGCGCGCGCCCGGCCGTGAACGGCGCGGCCGCGAGGTCGGCCAGCTCGGCTTCCGGCGTCTTGGCGAGATCGATCGTGCCGGTCGATTCGCCATGGTGGAAGGCGAGATGGGCGCCGAACTTCCTGGCGAGCGCCCGCATCGCGTGATTCTCCGCGCCGGTGGTGATGCGCAGGCGCTTGTAGCCTCTCCAGCGCGCTTCCGCGATCAGGCGGCGGAACAGCACGGTGCCGACGCCCTGGCGGCGTGCGGAGGCCTCCACGCTGAAGGCGACTTCGGGCAGCGAATCGTGCTCCGGCGGATGCAGCTCGGCCGCACCGCGGACCACGCCGTCGACGATATAGGCGACGATCACGGTGCCGTCTTCGGCACAGCGGGCGGCGTAACGCTCGATGAAGCTGTCGTCGAGAAAACCGTTGAAACGATCATGCCGGCTTTCGGCATCGAGCCTCAGCAGATGGTCGCGCAGCAGCGGCAATTCTTCCTGCTGGATCAGGGTCCGCACATAGCCTGGGGCGGTGCGGAGCGTCTCTTCAAGTACCACGTCAAAACTCCTCTTGGTGTCCCTCGAGGAGGCGTTCGAATCCCTAGGCTCCCTATGTTGTGCATCGCACCATAATTTTCAAGACTGGAACCTGCCCAAGTTAAGGGCATCGGGAGCGACTATTTCGTTAACAAAATCAAAGGCCCGTGGTTATACGAGGACCAGCTGCGTCTGGGTCACCACCGCGACCAGCTTGCCGTCCTCGGTTTCCAAACGGGTGGTCCAGACCTGGGTCCGCCGGCCCCGGTGGACGGGGGTGGCGGTGGCGATGAGCGTGGTTCCCTCCTTGGCGCCCCCGATGAAATTGGTCTTGCTCTCCAGCGTGGTCGTCCCCTTGGCGTCCTCGGGCAGGTTGATGACGGTCGCCGCCGCGCCGACGGAATCGGCCAGCGCCATCACCGCACCGCCGTGGATGGTGTGGTGGAGGGTGCAGAGATCGGGGCGGACGGTCATCCGCGCCACCACGCGGTCCTTCTCGGCCTCGACGAATTCGACGCCCTTGAGCTCGGCGAACGGCATCTTCATCGCTTTAAGTTTCTCGAGCGGCGTCATCGGATTTCCTCCCAATTCGTTGTTGTCCCAGCGTGAATTGCTTCGCGCGGCAAAGCAATGACGTCCGAGGTCATGGCCATGCTGACATCGGCGCCCGCATTTGTGCATATGCTGCTCCCATGCGTCACTTCCCTCCCAGCCGCATCGTCTGCCTGACCGAAGAGACGGTCGAAACGCTCTATCTGCTCGGCGAGCAGGACCGCATCGTCGGCGTCTCCGGCTACGCCGTGCGCCCGCCGCAAGTGCGGCGCGAGAAGCCGCGGGTGTCGGCCTTCGTGTCGGCGGACATCCCGAAGGTTCTGGCGCTGGAACCGGATCTCGTGCTCGCCTTCTCCGATCTCCAGGCCGGCATCGTCGCCGATCTCGTGCGCGCCGGGCTCGACGTCCACGTCTTCAACCAGCGCGACGTTGCGGGAATACTGGCGATGATCCGGACGCTGGGCGCGCTGGTCGGCGCCGCCAAGCGCGCCCAGGAACTCGCCCAGGGATTCGAGCTGCGTCTCGCCGCGATCGTCGCAACGCCCCGTCCCTCGCCGCAGCCAAAGGTCTATTTCGAGGAGTGGGACGACCCGTTGATATCAGGCATCGGCTGGGTGTCCGAGCTGATCGAGATCGCCGGCGGCGCGGATGTATTTCCGGAGCTACGGCATCGGCAGGCGGCCAAGGATCGGATCGTCTCGGCGTACGACGTGCGTCAGGCCGCCCCCGACGTGATCCTCGCATCATGGTGCGGCAAGAAGGTTGTGCCTGCCCGCATCCGCGCGCGCGAGGGGTGGGATGAAATTCCGGCCGTGCGGGACAACCGCATCGTCGAGATTAAGTCACCGATCATTCTCCAGCCGGGGCCGGCCGCGCTCACCGACGGGCTCGATGCGATCGTGCAGGCGCTGTGGGGCGAGCGCTCCTGATCTCTCCTGCGTCATTGCGAGCGAAGCGAAGCAATCCAGAGCGTCTCTGCGGAAGGATCCTGGATTGCTTCGTCGCAAGGGCTCCTCGCGATGACGGATGGGCGGGCACCGTCCTCACGTCACCGCGTTCACGACCTGATATTCCGGCCGGCGCCATACCTCGCCTGCGATCACCTCCTCGATGATCTCAGCCGCCCTCATCACTTCGCTCTCGCCGATATACAGCGGCGTGATGCCGAAGCGCATGATGTCGGGAGCGCGGAAATCGCCGATGACGCCGCGGGCGATCAGGGCCTGCATGGCGGCGTAGCCGCCATCGAAGGCGAAGGAAACTTGCGAGCCGCGGCGCTCATGCGCGCGCGGGGTCACCAGCTCTAGGGACGGACAGCGGCGCCCGACTTCCGCGATCAGGAGATCGCCGAGTGCCAGCGAGCGCGCGCGGACCTCGGCGATATCGACGCGGTCCCATATGTCGAGCGAAGCCTCCAGCGCCGCCATCGCCAGCACCGGCGGGGTGCCGACGCGCATGCGCTCGATGCCGCCGGCGGCGACATAGGCGAGTTCAAACGCGAACGGCTTCGCGTGGCCCATCCAGCCCGACAGCGCGGCGCGCGCACTGTCGGCGTGGCGCGGCGCGACGTAAAGGAAGGCTGGCGCGCCGGGGCCGGCGTTGATGTATTTGTAGGTGCACCCCGCGGCGAAATCGGCACCTGACCCTGCAAGATCGACCGGCAGTGCGCCGGCCGAATGGGCGAGATCCCAGACCGTGACGATGCCGAGCGCATGGGCTTTCGCCGTCAGCTTCGCCATGTCGTGCCGGCGGCCGGTGCGGTAATCGACCTCGGTGACGTAGAGGACCGCGATCTCCTCCGACAACGCAGCCTCGATCTCCTCCGGCGCGACCAGTCGCAATTGATGCCCGCGCCCGAGCGTCGCGATCAGGCCTTCGGCCATGTAAAGGTCGGTCGGGAAATTGCCGGTGTCGGACAGGACGACCTTGCGCGATGCGCTCATGTCGAGCGCGGCCGCAAGCGCCTGGTAGACCTTCAGCGACAGCGTGTCGCCGACCATCACGGAGCCGGCTTCCGCGCCGATCAGCCGGGCGATGCGATCGCCGACATGGCGCGGCTGGGCATACCAGCCCGCGGTGTTCCAGGCTCGGATCAGCTCGTCGCCCCACTCGGTGGTGATGACGCGGCTGACGCGCTCGGCAACGCCCAGCGGCAGCGCGCCGAGTGAATTGCCGTCGAGATAGATCACGCCGTCAGGCAGATGGAACATCGCCCTGGTGTCGTCATAGACGCGAAGCTTCGACTTGGTCATGGACATCTCTAGAGGATGGTGCGGACGCGCCAAAGTTCGGGGAACAGCTCGACCTCCAGCATGCGCTTGAGATAGCTGACGCCGCCGGTGCCGCCGGTGCCGCGCTTGAAGCCGATGACCCGCTCGACCGTCGTCACGTGGTTGAAGCGCCAGCGCCGGAAATAGTCCTCGAAGTCGACCAGCTTCTCGGCGAGCTCGTACAGCATCCAGTGCGTCTCCGGCGCTTCATAGACGACACGCCAGGCCTGCAGCACGCCCTCGTTGAAGCTGTGGGTCTCGCGGACGTCGCGCGACAGTACCGCGGCCGGCATCGTGAGTCCGTTGCGGTCGGCCAGCCGCAGCACCTCGTCATAGAGGCTCGGCGTCGCGAGCTCGGCCTCGAGTAGCTTCGTCACCTCGGCATCGTGCGCGTGCGGCTTCAGCATGGCGTGGTTGCGGTTGCCAAGCAGATATTCGATCAGCCGGTACTGCCGCGACTGGAAGCCCGAGGACTGGCCGAGCTGCGAGCGGAAGCGCGTGTATTCGCTCGGCGTCATCGTGCGCAGCACGTCCCAGGCGTTATTGAGCTGCTCGAAGATGCGCGACATCCGCGCCAGCATCTTCATCGCGGGCTGCACCTCGTCCCTGGCGATGGCACGGCGCGCGGCGCTGAGCTCGTGAATGGCGAGCCGCATCCACAGCTCCGTGGTCTGATGCTGGATGATGAACAGCATCTCGTCATGCGCTTCCGACAGCGGATGCTGCGCGCCGAGGATCGCATCCAGCGCCAGATAGTCGCCATAGGACATGCGCCGGGAGAAGTCGGTCTCGGCGCCTTCGCTTGCAGGATCGTAATCGCTGGACGTCATGGCTGGCCCTCCCGATCGATCATTCCGGCCCGGCTCAGTCGAGGCCGATCAGGCGCGCGGTGATCTGCGACGACGGATCCTTGAGCCCGTCGATCACGGTGAAATGGTTCAGCGCCGGCTCGACGACGAGGCGCGTCGGCACGTCGAAGCCGGTCCAGACATTGGCCAGTAGATCGGACTGGCGGATGAATTCGGGCCGCTCGCCGCCGCCGACCCAGGCGGTCACAGGCGAATGCCCGCGCGGCAGATGCAGCGCCGCGCTTTCGAGCGTCGCCTCCTCCATGGTCATGCGCAGCGTCTCGTTCATCTTGGTCTTGAGCAGCGGACGCAAGTCGTGCAGCCCGCTGATCGAGAGCGTGCCGGCAATGCGGTTGTAGACGGCGGGCTCCAGCCGGCTGTCATCGCACAGCATGCGCGTGACGAGATGGCCGCCGGCCGAGTGGCCGGCAAGGCGGATGGGACCTGCGACAAACGAGGCCGCTGTCGCAATCGCGGCGGTGATCTCAGCGGTGATGTCGGAGACGCGCGCAGCCGGCGTCAGCGTATAGCTCGGCAGCGCCACGGTCCAGCCCTGGTGCCGCGCGCCTTCGGCAAGATCGGTCCACGCCGACTTGTCGAAGCGCATCCAGTAGCCGCCATGGACGAAGACGACGAGGCCCTTGCTGTCGCCGTCGGGCAGGACCAGGTCGAAGCGCTGGCGTTCACCGGCGCCATAGGCGATGTCGGCGCGAAACTCCTTCAGCCCGGCGCGGTAGGCCGCCGCCCGCTCCGCCCACTGCGCCGGCATCTTGTCTGAGCCCGGGATATGGGCCGAATTGGCGTAAGCGTCGTCCCAATCGCGCATCGTTACTCCCTCGGCGGACTCAAGGCGGCCGCCAGTCTGCCACCGGGAACGGCCGCATCCTAGTCTTTATTTTAAGCTTAAAGTATCTGGATGAGGGCACCGCTAGCCTCTCCACTCGTCATTCCGGAGCGATGCAAAGCATCGAACCCGGAATCTCGAGATTCCGGGTTCGCCCTTTAGGCGCCCCGGAATGACCAAACGTTTTGTTCGCAATGACGTCGGAGAGTGACCTACGCCTTCTCCACCCCGCACCACTCCGCGATGAACAGCGCCATGGCCTTGGTCGTCTTCTTCAGCGACTCCAGATCAACGTATTCGTTGAAGCCGTGCATCTCGCCGCCGCTGGCGCCGAAGCAGAGGCTCGGGATACCGTGATTGAGGCCGTAGAAGCGGGTGTCGGTGAGCGCGGTGAAGACGAGGTCCTCGACTGCGCCGCCATAGACCTTGTTGAAGGCCTTGCCGAATGCCGCCTCGGGCGCTACCGCGTCGGTCAGCTCATAGCCTTCCGACAAAAAGCCCGACCATTCGACCTCCGGCGGGTTGTTGGCGAGGAAGCGGTGGTTGCGCGAGGCAGCAGTGACGCAGGCCATGATCTCCTTCTGGTGATCGGCCACCGACCAGCCCGGCAGGATCGCGATGCGGCAATCGACGTCGCACCAGGCCGGGACGCTGGAGGCCCAGTCGCCGCCCTTGATGATGCCGGGGTTGAAGTTAATGGGATGGTTGATCGTCCCAAAATGGCGATCGTCCTTGGCCCGCTCGTTCCATTCGATCTCGAGCTTTTGCAGCGCATGGACCAGATGATAGGCCGCCATGATCGCATTGGAGCCGGAGCCGGCGAACGCGACATGGGTCGGATGGCCCTTCACCCGCAGACGAAACCAGATCACGCCGACCTGCGAGCGCACCATCTTGCCGCCGGTCGGCTCCGGAATGAAGCAGGCGTCCGCGCGATAGCCGCGCTGGAGCGTCGAGAGCGCGCCGACACCGGTGCTCTCCTCCTCGATGACGGACTGGAAGTGGATCCGCCCCGTCGGCTTGAGGCCGGCGGCCTTGATGGCATCGAGTGCATAGAGCGCGCCGATCGTGCCCGACTTCATGTCGCAGGCGCCGCGGCCGAACATCTTGCCGTCCTTGATGACGGGTGAGAATGGCGGCGTGTCCCACAATTCCAGCGGGCCTGCCGGCACCACGTCGCAGTGGCCCTGGAGGATCAGCGATTTGCCGCCGCCCGTTTGCGGACGGTAGGTGCCCACCACCGAGCGCGCCCTGGAAAAATCATGCTCGATCGGACCGAAGCCGCGCAGATCCTTCAAATCGTCGACGTCGATGTGCCAGTCATCGACCTCGTAGCCGCGCGCGCGCAGGAGGTCGCCGATCATGTCCTGGCACGGCCCCTCGGCCCCGCGGGTCGAGGGGATCGCAACGAAATCACGGGTGGTCGCAAGCTGGGCTTCGAAGCCGGCATCGACGGCGTCAACAATCCTCTGCTGCGTTTCGGCATTCATCAGGCAACTCCAGGCATTCGAATGGTCCCAAGGAGCGCGCAAGCTAGCCGATTTCAGCCGTTCGGGTACTCCACAAAATATGCATCCCGCAATGCATCTTCGAGCAGGCGGCCTTCCGAATAGCCATCGAGCGTCGCGGGGCGCGTCACACCCTCGAGCAGGCGCGGACACGGCTCCGGCGCGCCGAGCACGGTGCGCACGGGAATGCGCTCGGCGTAGATCGGCAACGCATAGTCCTCGTCGTCGTCCGCAACACCCTTGGCGCGGATTTTTGCCGAGGCCTCCTCGATCTCCATGGCGATGAAGGAGGTCGCCTTGATCTCCTGCGTGTTGCTCGCCCGCAGGCTCGCGGTGCGGTCCGGGAAAAATCGGTCGACCATGGCGATCACCGCCCGCTCCTTCTCCTCGGGGTCGGTGACGAGATAGGCGGTGCCGAACGCCATCACCGCGCGATAGTCGGCGGAGTGGTTGAAGCCACAGCGCGCCAGCACGAGGCTGTCGAGATGGGCGACGGTGAGACACACGCGCTCGCCCCTGGTCTGGTTGCGCAGCATGCGGCTGGCGCTCGAGCCGTGCCAATAGAGCTTCGTCCCCTCGCGCCAGAAGAAGGTCGGCGTGCAATAGGGCTGGCCGTCGATGACATAGGCGACATGACAGAGCATCGAGGAATCCAGGATGCGATGAACCGTGTCGTGATCGTAGAAGCCGCGGTCGTGACGGCGCTTCACCTGGTTGCGCGCTGAGGTCGGATAGGAATTTGAAGTCTCGGTCTGGCTCACAGCCGCTCCTGTCGTGAATGGAACAGTTCCAGGGCAGTTGTAGCGACCGATTTGGTCTGCGATAGTGCCAATTCCATGCAAAAAATCCCGACCAATTCGCCCTCGCCCGCCAAGGCCGAACTGCCGCTCGACCTCACCGGGGCGCACATCACCGCCGGCGCATCGGCGGCGCACAGGCTCTACCAGGCGCTGTGCGAGATGATCGTCTCCGGCCTCGTCAAGCCTGGCGAGCCGCTGCCGCCGTCGCGCACATTGGCCAAGCAAACGGGCTTCCGACGCAACGCCGTCGTCACCGCCTATGAACGCCTGATCGCCGACGGCTTTGCCGATGCCACCGTCGGCTCCGGCACCTTCGTCGCCGCGCGGATTCCAGCGCGTGCCGCCGAGCCTAAGAAGCCGAAGGTGATCGTCGAAGCACCGCAGCAAGGCGCGTTCTCGCTCGGCTGCACCCATATCGACGAACGCGCCGTGCAGCGCTTCCGCGCCTTTGTCGGCCGGCGCATGCGCGCGTTCGGGTCCGAGCATCTTCATTATGGCGATCCCCGCGGCAGCCGCGAGCTGCGTGCGGCGATCGCCGATCATCTATTGTCGGCGCGCGGCCTGCGCTGCGACCCCGATCAGATCATGCTGACGTCGGGCACGCTGCATGCCCTGCGCATCGTGCTGAGTGCGATCCTGAAGGCGGGCGACCAGGTCTGGTGCGAGGACCCAGGTTACCCCGCCGCGCGCAAGACCATCGCGCATTGCGGCTATCGCGCCGTGCCCGTCCCCGTCGACGAGCACGGGATGCGCATCGCCAAGGGCCGCACGGCGGCACCGTCCGCGCGCGCGGCCTATGTGACGCCGTCGCACCAGTTTCCGCTGGGCGTGCAGATGTCGATGCCGCGCCGGCTCGAACTGCTCGACTGGGCCAAGCAGGCCGGCGCCTTCGTGCTGGAGGACGATTACGACAGCGAGTTCCGCTATGACGGCGCGCCGCTGATGTCGCTTGCCGGCATCGATCATCTCCAGCGCGTGATCTACATGGGCACGTTCGCCAAGACGCTGTTTCCGGGCCTGCGCATTGGCTATTGCGCCCTGCCCGAGCGCCTCATCGCCGACGTGACGGCCGCGCGCACCGCGCTCGACCGCTTTCCCGGCACGCTGATGGAAGGCGCGGTGGCCGACATGCTCAACTCCGGCGCCTTTGCGGCGAACCTGAAGCGGGTGCGAAAGCTCTATCGCGAGGCTCGCGATGCGCTGGCCGAGACGCTGGAGACCAGATCCGACGGTATGCTGTCCGTGCCGGTCCCCTCGCAGGGCCTGCATCTTGTCGCAAGGTTCGATCCGTCGGTCGATCTGTCGGTCGCGGCCGAGGCGAAGCTGGCCGCCGGCGCCGAAGGCTGGCTGTTGGCCGACACCTATTCGCGCACACGCCCCCTGCCCGGCTTCGTGCTGGGATTTTCCGGGCATGCGGTTCCGAAGCTCGTGGCATCCGCGGAACGGCTCGCGCGGGAATCGCGTGCGGCGTTGCGCGTGAAGGGCAGATCGGCCCGGCGCGCGTGACGAAGCTTTGCTATCAGAATCGGCGACCGCTCCCTACATTGCGGCATCGATTCCGGGAGCCCTCATCATGTCACTCCGCCGCGCAGCCTGCCTCTCGCTCCTGATCGCCATCGCGCTTGCCTCGACGGCGCGCGCAGGCACCGTCGGGCGCGAGCAGGACATCGTGGATCTGAAACTTGGCCAGCGCGTGCTGGTGGACGACGGAACCTGCCCGGCCGGACAGGTCAAGGAGGTCCGCGGCGCGAAGATGACCGACAAGGGGATCGCGCAAACGAGTTCCTGCGTGCCGCGGCACGGGCCGAAATCGAAATGATAATCGGAGAGGCTACTTCGCCGGATCGAACATGCACTGCAAGGTGGGCTTGGCGATCTTGGTGAAGGTCGGGCCGATCTCGCCCTGCTTGGACGTCGGCACCCAATCGGTCTCGATCGTCGGAACGCCGGTCTCGCTGATGCCGCGCAGCAGCGCCTCGCGCAGATCGCGGTCCTCGACGACCGCGGCGGCATGGTCATGCAGACAGCCGCAGACTTCCTCCGGATGCTCCCAGCGCCCGAGCATGCGCGGCGCGCACTGCCGCACGAACTCGGTGCGGGGATCAGGCAATCTGGAGGGAGAGCGCACTTGCGCCTGGACGGAACTGATCGTCAGAAGGGAAATGAGCGCTGCGGCGCAAATGCGAAGATTCATGATGGCCTTTAACGGCTGATTTTCTTGTTGGCGATCAGAAGCGCGCGGCGACCACGATCGGCTGCGGCGCCGGGGTAATGACCGGCGAGCCGCTGTACTGGAAGGTGCCGATACCCGGCAGACTGCCATCTGGCGCGCCTGCGAACGAGGAACCGGCGAGGACAAAACCGAAAGCAAGGATGAAGCTGAGCGCGCGCATGGTCTTGTCCCTCAATTCCGTCGCCGGCGGTGCACCGCCGTCGTTGTGAAGCTGATAACCATGGGTGGTTTCGCGCGTGATGCGCCAAAGGCGGAAAATGGTTTCATCTCCGTGAGAATTGTTTCGTCCGGTCCGATGCGACGAAACAATTCTCGGAAAATGCCAATCATTTCAGTCAGGTTGCGCCGCAACTCAACGTAACCCGGCAAGTCCTTGTTCCAGCACGAACATGCGCCGGGGGCGCGCTGTCACGCGCGCGCCTTGCACGCTTCATACGCATTTTACGTTTTTCTGCTGAAGAGAAACCAAACGAAGGTTGGGCCCTGTCGAACCGGGGGCGCTTCGGCTGCGACCCAAGCCATCGAAACCGAGACGCCCGGATCACCGGGCGCGATCACGTGAGGGATGGCCATCATGATGGCGGGAAAACGCGCAACGACGCGCGAGGCGGAGCAGCGGACGGACCGCGGAGATCAACGACCTGTTCGCGGCCCCGTCACTTCGACGAGCGAAATGGCGCTGCAATCGAGCCGCGGCTTTGAGGCCGCGCCGCAGATGTTCGTGCGGCTGACCGGCTCGCACCTCGCAAAACCGCGCGTCAGCCGTGCTGTCGTCACCGAGTGAACGCAAACGGCGTCACTGAGTGAAGAATTCGCCGCACTTCTGGACGTTGGCGTCCGCCGGTCCCCACGGCATGATCGGCACGGTCGAGGTCGAGTTCTTCGGCGAGCCCTCGATCAGCTTGTCCGAATAGACCATGTAGACCAGCACGTTGCGCTTGGCGTCGCAGCCACGCACGATCTGCATCTTCTTGAAGAACAGCGAGCGTCGCCTGCGGAACATGTCGTCGCCTTGTTCCATCTTGTCCTTGAACTTGATGGGCCCGACCTGGCGGCAGGCGAGCGAGATGTCCGAGACCTCCTCGGCAAGGCCGAGCCAGCCCTTGAAACCACCCTTCTCCGGCACGGTGAAATGACAGGCGACACCTTCCACCTCGGGATCATCGAGGCCGTAGGTCGCGAGCTTGTCATTCGGGCTGACCCATTTGAAGACGGTCGAGCGGCGGAAGATCAGATCCGGCTCGTCGGCAGCTTGGGCGGAAGCCACCGGCACGACCAGAACCAGGAGGAATAAAGCAAGGCCTTTCAAGCGGATGCCGGAAAGACCGGGGAAACGAGATGACATGAAGTTCTCCGGTAACAAGTACCCGCAATGTAGGGATGAGACAGCCAGACAGGAAGGCGACTGGCCGCGAGGGGCGGCCGCCGTTTACCGCTCCGTGAGGCTTTTTTGCTACGTCTTGGACAAATGTAGCTGATGGCAGAACTGCCTTGCTGGTGAACGCGTATCCCCTCTACGAGACTAATGTCTGATTTGGATTATGGATTCGAGGATGAATAGCGTGAAGGGGTCCGGTTCTTCTGCCAAGCCGGCGCGGCTGTGGCAGGTCGCCATTTTGGCGACGGCTGGTGCGATCGGTACGGCAAGCCAGGCGGACGCAGCATTTTACTACTGGACGGATTATTCCGACGGGTCCTACGCCTCCCGTCAGGATCGGCATCTCGAAGTCCCGCGCCAGAAGCCGCAGAAGCGCGGCGCGGCCGGCAAGAAGGACGCGGTTGCCGAGAAGGAAGTCGGCACCAAGCCGCAAGGGCCGCTCGTCATCGTCGTCTCGATCGACCGGCAGAAGGTGACGGTCTACGACACCAACGGCGTGTTCGCGGAATCCCCGGTATCGACAGGCATGAAGGGCCACTCGACGCCGATGGGTGTGTTCAGCGTCATCCAGAAGCACAAATTCCACCACTCCAACATCTATAGCGGCGCGCCGATGCCGTACATGCAGCGGATCACCTGGTCCGGTGTCGCCATGCATGCCGGCGTGCTGCCGGGTTATCCGGCCTCGCATGGCTGCATCCGCATGCCGATGGCGTTCGCGGTGAAGATGTGGAATTGGACCAAGATGGGTGCACGCGTCATCGTCTCGCCCGGCGAGATGACGCCGCACAGCTTCCAGCACCCGCTGCTCGCCTCCGTGCGCGTGCCGCCGCAGCCCGCGGCCAGCGTCGAGCCTCAGACCAACATCGGCGACAAGGCCGACAAGGGCGCACCAACCAAGACCACTGAAGCCAAACCGCCCGAGACCAAGACCGCCAGCGCCGAGAGCGTGCTCGAGCTGCGCTCGTCGGTCGGCCACACCGTGATGTCGGACATGACGACGGGCAATGCGCCGGCCCGCGCGGAAGCGGCCGCACCGGCCGACAAGCTTGACGCAACGAAATCCGCCGAAGCGTCTGACGCGGCCAGGCCGGCAAACGCTGATGCGAAGCCGACCGATTCCGCCGAGGCACCCAAAGCGACCACGGCCTCCGACGACAGGCCCGCCGACAAGGTCGAGGCCGTCAAGTCCGAGCCCGTCAAGACTGACGCGGCCGACGCCGCAAGGAAGCCTGATGCCGCCGTGACGACTACGGCACCCGTGCCGGACGCCAAGAAGGACGAGAGCCGCGTTGCCGATCCTGCGCCGGGTGCGAAGCCGGAAGCGCCCAAGCGGGCCGGCCAGATCGCCGTCTTCATCAGCCGCAAGGATTCCAAGCTCTACGTGCGGCAGAATTTCGCGCCGCTGTTCGAGGTGCCGGTCACGATCGCCGCGAGCGACCGGCCGCTCGGCACGCACGTCTTCACCGCCGAAGTCGACAAGACCGACGCCAATGCATTGCATTGGTCGGTGGTGTCGCTGCCGGTCTCCGCTCGCGCCGCCGCGCGCGAGGATGACAGCCGCGTGACGCGCCGCCAGCGTGGCGCCGCCGTGATCCCCGTCGCCGCAAAGCCGGTGGTCACGCCGGACACCCCGGCTGAGGCGCTCGACCGCATCGCGATCCCCGCCGACACCATGGCGAAGATCAACGAGATGCTGACCTCGGGCGGCTCGGTCATCGTCTCCGACCAGGGCATCAACCAGGGCGAAACCGGCGAAGGCACTGATTTCATCGTCCGGCTCTACTAGAGCGTTTTCGAGCGCCCGATCCATCGGAACGGAAATGGCTCCAGGCGCTTCGCCGCTCCCGATAACGCGGTGTTGACGAGGCCGATCGCAACGGCGGAGTAACATGCATCCCGGATCATTTCGGGGGACGCCGTCATGATGAACCGAAGGACCATGCTCATCGCGGCGCTTGCAGGCGCCGTCGCGCCGGTGACGCGCGCGGTCGCCGGTGGCGGCATGAGCCGGATCTCGGCCTACGCCTTCTCCTTTCCCGCGTTGTCCGGCGACGACATCCGCCTCGCCGCTTTCACCGGCAAACCGCTGCTGGTGGTCAACACCGCCTCGCTCTGCGGCTACACGCCCCAATACGCGGGGCTGCAAGAGCTCTGGAGCGAGTTTGGCGAGCGCGGGCTCACCGTGATCGGCGTGCCCTCCAACGATTTCGGCGGCCAGGAGCCGGGCGGAACGAGCGAGATCACGGAGACCGCGCACCACCAATACGGCGTTACCTTCCCGATCGCGGCCAAGGCCACAGTGATCGGCGCGAGGGCGCATCCGTTCTACAAATGGGCGGCCGACGCGCGCCCGAAGGATGTTCCGCGTTGGAACTTCCACAAATACCTGATCGGGCGTGACGGCTATATCGCCGAGGTGTTTGCCTCCAACATCGAGCCGACCGATACGCGAATCAAGACGGCGATTGCCAAGACGCTGGCCGACACTTGATGCAACGCGCCCCATCCGGTTGGGCACAATTGTGGCGGGATGCCAAACAGCCGTTGCAATGGCGATGGCCCACCATCTAGGCTAAGATCGTTTGGGGCAGGATGGTTTTGCCGGAGGCGAAAAGCCACGGCGGAACAACGGGATCAATCTCGAGGACAACACCATGCGTGTGGCGGCAGGACTGATTTTGGCAAGCGCGATGTCTTTAGGCATGACCGGCGCGGCATGGTCGCAGGCCCCGGCCGCGAAGCCCGCCGCCGCAACGGCGGCGACGCCGGCCGCGGCGGCGCCCGCCGCAGCACCGGCCCCCGCAGCGGCTGCCGCGCCAGCGGGCTTCGTCAATCCGCCACCGCCCAAGCAGGCGCCGCAGCCCGCACGCGCGGCCTGCAACACACCCGACGCGCTCGGGGTCGCCCGCACCGTCGAGATCGACACGACAGGCGGTCCAGGCTTCGGCTTCGAGCACTTCAAGGAGCTCGACTTCCTGCGCGACAAGGAGGTGGTGTTGACCTTCGACGACGGCCCCTGGCCGAAGAACACGCCCGCCGTGCTGAAGGCGCTCGCCGATGAATGCACCACCGGCATCTTCTTCTCGATCGGCAAGCACGCGACCTACGAGCCGGAGATCCTGAAGCAGGTCTACGCGGCGGGCCACACCGTGGGCACCCACACTTGGTCGCACGCCAATCTCAACAACAAGAAGCTCACGGAAGCGCAGCGCAAGGAAGAAATCGAGAAGGGCCTTTCGGCGGTAAAGTGGGCGCTCGGCGGCATCTCGCCCTCGCCGTTCTTCCGCTTCCCGGCGCTCCAGCATCCGCCGGAGATGGTCACCTATCTCGGCAACCGCAACACGGCGATCTTCTCCTGCGACATCGACTCCTTCGACTTCAAGGCCTCGAAGCCCGAGAAGGTGATCGAGACCGTGATGAAGAAGCTCGACAGCAAGGGCAAGGGCATCGTCCTGATGCACGACTTCCAGAAGCATACGGCAGAAGCCCTGCCCGAGCTCCTCAAGCGCCTGAAGGCAGGCGGCTACAAGGTGGTGGCGATGCGCGCCAAGTTCCCGGCGTCTTCGCTGCCCGAATACGACCAGGAGCTGCTCAAGGACGTCAAGCTGCCGACGGTGAGCCAGCGCCCGGTCAATTCCGTGGTGACGACCGTTTCGGAATAGCCGGCAATTGTCTTTCCGTATCGAAGGCTACGTCATCGTCTCCGCGGACGGCATGCTCGCCGACGCGAGCCATGTCATGCCTGACAGCCTGAAGTTCGAAGGCGACAAGCTGTTCTTCGAGCAGGCGCTCGATCGCGCCGCGCTGATCGTGCACGGCCGGCACTCACATGAGCAGCAGCCGAACTCTCCGAAGCGCAAGCGGCTGATCACGACCCGCAAGATCAAGGCCCTCACCGTCGATCCGGAGATGCCGAACGCGACATTGTGGAATCCGGATCACGCGAGCTTCGAGGAGGCCTGCGCCTTCGCCGATGTCGCCTCCGGCATGGTCGCGATCATCGGCGGTCCCGTCGTGTTCGACATGTTCATGGACCGTTACGACACGTTCTGGCTGTCGGAAGCCCCGCATCTGCGCCTGCCCGGCGGCGAAGGTTGTTTTGTCGGCGTGCCCGAGCGGACCCCGCACGAGGTGCTGGCGTCACACGGGATGAAGCCGGACGCGCCCTATGTGCTCGACGCGGCGCATGACGTCACGGTGACACCGTGGCGTCGGGCGTAGGTGCACTGCAACAACGCTCCCTGCAAAAACGCCCTACACGTCCCCGTAAGCCGCCTCGACCGGCCGCGTGGCGCGGCCATAGCCGATGATCATGCAGAGCGCACCGATGATCGAGAGATTCTTCAGCGCATCGACCAGCATCTTTGCGTTGTCGGGCGCCGCCAGATTCCAGAAGTCGTAGAACAGCACGGTTGCGACCGCGACGTAGACGATCAGCAGCATGGCGAAGAACCGCGCCCCGAAGTTCAGCGCGATCATCAAGCCCGCAATGATCTCGAGCGCCCCGACCGCGATCGCCAGCAGCTGCGGCGTCGTCATGGCGGTCGCCGTCTCGATCTGCTTGGCGTAAGGCGCGATGATGTCAGGCACCACGACCTTGGTGGCAATGAAATCGGCGGTCGCCTGGATAGCGAAGAGTTTCGTCGCGCCCGTGTAGATGAACAGCACGGCGAACAGAATTCGCCCGAAAGTCACGAACGCTGGCATGATCGGCCTCTTGGCTCAGGCTTTCTAAGATCGGAACTTGGACGAAAGTCCCGAGCGATTATGAAGAGTCGTTGGCCGGTTTACAAACGGGGAAATGGAGAACTGTTTTGAAAAGATTGAAGGGCGGATGCGCCGGAGGTGTGCTCCCTCGCCCCGCTCTTGTCCGCAGAAGCCTTGGCGAGGGCGGATGCGGGGCCGCGACGAGCTTCGCTCGCGCTGAGAGGGTTGGGGTGAGGGGAGCCTCCACGGGGGCGGTGAGAATTGGACTCGCGGAGAGTCCCCCTCACCCGGATCGCATCTGACGATGCGATCCGGCCTCTCCCCGCAAGCGGGGAGAGGCGAAGAGGTCCCGCCTTACGTAAACAACGTCGGCTGCTGCCGCGCCGCGCGCTCCTGCGCTTCCACGACGGCGACCGCAGTCATGTTGAGGATGCCGCGCGCGGTCACCGAGGGGGTGAGGATATGCGCCGGGCGCGCCGGGCCGATCAGGATCGGGCCGACGGGCAGTGCATCCGCGAGCGACTTGATCATCTGATAGGCGACGTTGGCGGTGTCGAGCGTCGGCATGATCATGATGTTGGCCTCGCCCTCGAGGTTGGAGTGCGGCAGCACCATCTTGCGCGCAGCGGCCGAAAGTGCCGTGTCGCCCTGCATCTCGCCGTCGGCCTCGATCTCCGGATGCTTCTCCTTCAGAAGCTGGGTCGCCCGGCGCATCTTGCGCGAGGACTCGGTGTCGTAGCTGCCGAAATCGGAATGCGAGACGAAGGCGATCTTCGGCTTGATGTTGAAGCGCTGGACGTGGACCGCCGCGAGCGAGGCGATCTCGGCGAGTTCTTCCGCGCTCGGATTGGGGCGAACCTGCGTATCGGCGATGAAGAACGCGCCCTTGCTGGTGATCAGCAGCGCCAGCGCCGCATAGTCGCTGATCCCTGCCGAGAAGCCGACGATCTCGCGGACATGGCGCAGATGGCTCATGTAGCGGCCCTCGACGCCGCAGAGCATGGCATCCGCCTCCCCGCGCGTCACCGCGAGCGCGGCGATGACCGTGTTGTTGGTGCGTACCACCGTGCGCGCCGCATCCGGCGTCACGCCGCGGCGGCCGGCGACCTCGACATAGGACTGCACGTAGGATCGGTAGCGCGGATCGTCCTCGGGGTTGACGAGGTCGAAATCCTTGCCGGCCTTGATCGACAGGCCGAAGCGCTTGATGCGCGCCTCCACCACGGACGGACGACCGACCAGGATCGGCGTCGCCAGCTTCTCCTCCAGCACCACCTGCGTGGCGCGCAGCACGCGCTCGTCCTCGCCCTCGGCATAGATCACGCGCACCGGCTGGGTCTTGGCCTTGGCGAACATCGGCTTCATGACGAGGCCGGAGCGGAAGGCGAAGCGCATGAGCTGCGCGGCATATTCGTCGAAATTGGTGATGGGACGCGTCGCGACGCCCGACTCGATCGCGGCCTTCGCAACCGCCGGCGCCACGCGCAGGATCAGCCGTGGATCGAACGGGCTCGGAATCAGCGAGCCCGGACCGAAGCCGCCCATCTCGCCGGTGTCGACCCCTTGCGCCACCGCATCCGAGGGCGCCTCGCGCGCGAGCTGCGCGATGGCTTCGACCGCGGCGTGCTTCATCTCCTCGTTGATGGCGCTGGCACCGACGTCGAGCGCGCCGCGGAAGATGAAGGGAAAGCACAGGACGTTGTTGACCTGGTTCGGATAGTCCGAGCGGCCGGTGCAGATCATGGCGTCGGGGCGCACCTTCCGCGCTTCCTCCGGCATGATTTCGGGCGTCGGATTGGCGAGCGCCATGATGAGCGGCTTGTCGCCCATCGCCTTGGCCATCTCAGGCTTGAGGACGCCCGGTGCCGACAGCCCGATGAAGATGTCCGCGCCGCCGATGACGTCGGCGAGCGTGCGCTTGTCGGTCTTCTGCGCATAGACCGCCTTCCAGCGGTCCATCGAGGTGTTGCGACCCTCATGCACGAGGCCGTCGATGTCGCAGACCCAGATGTTCTTGCGCTGCGCGCCCATCGACACCAGAAGATTGAGCGTCGCAATCGCGGCAGCACCTGCCCCTGACGCCACGATCTTGACGTCCGACAGCTTCTTGCCGTTCAGCCTGAGGCCGTTGGTGATGGCGGCGGCGACGATGATCGCGGTGCCGTGCTGGTCGTCATGGAAGACCGGGATCTTCATGCGCTCCTTCAGCCGCGCCTCGATCTCGAAGCACTCCGGCCCGCGGATGTCCTCGAGATTGATGCCGCCGAAAGTCGGCTCGAGCGCCGCCACGGTCTCGACCACCCGGTCGATGGTGTCGGCGGCGATCTCGATATCGAACACGTCGATGCCGGCAAACTTCTTGAACAGGACCGCCTTGCCCTCCATCACGGGCTTGGAGGCCAGCGGGCCGATATTGCCGAGGCCGAGCACCGCGGTGCCGTTCGAGACCACGGCGACCAGGTTGGCGCGGGTGGTCAGCGTCGCCGCCTCGGCCGGGTTCTTGGCGATCTCGGTGCAGGCAGCCGCAACGCCCGGAGAATAGGCAAGCGCGAGGTCGCGCTGGTTGGCAAGCGGCTTGGTCGCCTGGATCTCGAGCTTGCCGGGGCGCGGCAGACGATGATAGGCGAGCGCCGCCTTGTGGAGGTCATCAGAATAGGACGACATGCGGTCTCTTGCCTCGCGTTACCGGCCTCAAACTACGTTGTCCTGACCGGTCTGTCGCGGGTCGCGGTATTCCGGGTCATGGAAACGGGATGAAGCACGGCCGGCGCCCCGGTGGCAACATCGGATTCCGCCCCCATCAACAGGCCGCGCGGTCAAATAATTGAAAACCATAGCTTTCCCTGGACCGCCCCGCGCTTTGCGAATATGGCAGGTTGCGCAGTGCAAAACGAGCAACTGGAGCTGAGAATGAAGCGGATCCTGATCGGCCTGATCGCACTCGCCGTGCTCGCCGCGGGCGGATGGTTCGGCTTCAACCTCTATGCCAGACATCGCGCCACCGCGGAGATCGAGGCCGTCTTCGACCGGATCCGCAGCCAGGGCGGCAAGGCAAGCCACGGCAAGGTGGCGTTCGACGTGACGAGCCGGACGCTGACCATCGAGGACATCGCAGTCGATCCCGCCGGGCAGCCACAGGCGCACGTCAAGATCGCCGGCATCAAGGGAATGGGCCTCCGCCAGACCGATGAGACCCGCTTTGCGGCCGACAGCATCGAGATCTCCGGTTTCGAGGTTGCGCTGGACGAAGTCGGCCCCGGGAAGCTGAAAGCCTCCTACAAGATCCCGCAGATGATCATGCGCGATTACGCGGGCCCTGTTCACGTCCAGAATGCGCCGGCGTCAGGCGCCCTGATCGACTTGTACCGATTTGTGCTCGATCAGTATGCGAGCGTGACCGCATCTTCAGTCACGGCACCGACCCTCACCATCGCTTTCGATGCCGGCAAAGGCGCCGCCGGCAGTGGCGAGGTCGTCTATTCGGGGCTCGCGATCCAGAAGCTCGGCAAGGGCAAGGTCGACGCGATGAAGGCCGACCGCGCCTCCTTCACGATCAACGTGGAGCAGGCCGGCAAGGCGGACAAGCTGACCGGCGAGATGTCCGACCTCATCATCAATGATTTCGACTCGACCGCAATCGCCGCCGCCCTCGATCCGCAGAAGGCCAACGACGACAGCTACCATCGCGTTTACGGACAAATGTCGAGCGGCCTTTACGTGGCGACGTCGACGCACGGCGTGCGGATGCAGGTCGACGGCATCGCGATCGCCGATATCGCGGTCCAGCCGTCAAAATTCCGGCCGGTCGAGATTCTGGCACTGCTGCCGACGGACCGCTCCATCCAGCCGACCCCGGCGCAATCGCGCGAGATGATGGAGAAGCTCGCCGGCCTCTATGACGGCCTTCGCGTCGGCAAGATCGAGATCGGCACCATGTCGATCACGACCCCGCAAGGGACGCCCCGGCTCAGGGCAATCAGGTACCAGGAGGGCGAGTTCGCGCTCGAAGGCCTCGATGCGCCGACGCCGCAAGGCCAAGTGAAGATGGAGCGCTTCGCGCTCAAATCGCTCAGCCTGGCGAACCTGTTTCGTTGGGCCGCGAGCCTCACCACGCCCGGGCAGCCGCCCTCGCCCGATCAGATGCTGGGCCTGTTCCGGGTGCTCGAAGGCGCCGAGATCAAGGGCGTGGTCTCGCCCTACAAGAACACGCGGCAGCTCGTCACCATCGACACGATCAGCCTGAACTGGGGCCAGCTGGTCGGCTCGATCCCGAGCAAGGCCAATCTGGTCGTGAAGATGGTCGCTCCCACCGATCCGGCCAATCCCACGCAGCTGCCGCTGACGATGGCCGGCATCGACAAACTGGCAATCAACCTCGATCTCGGCGCGGCCTGGACGGAGTCCTCGGGCGCGCTGGCGCTCGCGCCGGCCACCATCGACCTCGGCAACCTCGCCAAGGCGCAGGCCCGCCTCGCACTCGCCAACGTGCCACGCGGCGTGTTCACGGCCGACCCGGTGCAAGCCATGAGCCAGGCCGGGCAGATCGAAGCCGGCGCGATCGAGCTCTCCCTGCGCGACAGCGGCGTCGTCGATCTGCTCGTGGCGCAGTTCTCCCGCATGCAGAATGTCAGCCGCGACGCGGCGCGCGGCGCCATCGTCGAGATGATCCGGGCACAGGGCGAGAAGATCGCGGCCGCCAATCCCGATGCCAAGACCGCGGTCGATGCCATCGCCGGCTTCGTCGAGACGTCAGGGCAAACGCTCACCATCAAGCTGACGCCGCTCGGCAAGGTGCCGATGCTTCAGCTGCTCGGCGCCCTGAACAACGAGCCGATCGTCGCGCTGGCACAATTCCGCATCGAGGCGTCGACGGGGTTGTAGGCCGAGCGTTCGCTCGGCGGTCTCGTGTCCCGGACGCGGCGCGGCATGAAATGACGCGACGCAGAGCCGGGACCCAGGGTCACCGTCCGTGAAGTCTGGGCCCGGCTCTGCAGCGCACCGCTGAAGAAGCGCTGCGCTGCGTCCGGGGTACGCATTCACTTCTGCGGCAGGTTCACTCGCACATGCAGCTCGCGGAGCTGCTTGGTCGTGGCTTCCGACGGTGCGCCCATCAGGAGGTCCATGGCCTGCTGGTTCATCGGGAACAGCGAGATCTCGCGCAAATTGGTGGTGCCGCACAGCAGCATCACGATGCGGTCAACGCCCGCGGCCATGCCGCCATGCGGCGGCGCGCCGTACTGGAAGGCGCGGTACATGCCGCCGAAGCGGTCAACCACCTCCTGCTCGCCATAGCCGGCGATCTCGAACGCCTTCACCATCGCTTCCGGCACGTGGTTGCGGATGCCGCCCGAAGCGATCTCGTAGCCGTTGCAGGTGATGTCGTACTGGAACGCCTTGATGGTCAGCGGATCCTGGCCCTTCAGCGCCTCGAGGCCGCCCTGCGGCATCGAGAACGGGTTGTGCGAGAAGTCGACCTTCTTGTCGTCCTCATTGTACTCGTACATCGGGAAGTCGACGATCCAGGCGAGCTCGAACCGCTCCTTGTCGGTGAGGTTCAATTCCTCGCCGACCTTGTTGCGGGCAAGACCCGAGAACTTCCAGAACTTGTCGGGATCGCCGGCGACGAAGAAGGCGGCATCGCCTTCCTTGACACCGATCTGCGCGCGGATCGCAGCGGTGCGATCAGGTCCGATGTTGTTCGCCAAGGGACCGGCGCCCTCGCCGCCCTCGCGCCACATGATGTAGCCGAGACCGGGCTGGCCTTCACCTTGCGCCCACGAATTCATGCGGTCGCAGAAGGCGCGGCTGCCGCCGCCCGGCGCCGGGATCGCCCAGACCTGGTTCTTGGGGTCTTCGAGCATGCGCGCGAACACCTTGAAGCCGGAGCCGCGGAAGTGCTCGGAGACGTCCTGCATCTCGATGGGGTTGCGCAGGTCCGGCTTGTCGCTGCCGTATTTGCGCAGCGCTTCGGCGAACGGGATGCGGCGCCAGTTCTTGCTCACCGGCTTGCCCTTGGCAAACTCCTCGAACACGCCGGTGATGACGGGCTCCATCGCCCCGAAGACGTCTTCTTGCGTGACGAAGCTCATCTCGACGTCGAGCTGGTAGAACTCGCCCGGCAGACGGTCGGCGCGCGGGTCCTCGTCGCGGAAGCACGGCGCGATCTGGAAGTAGCGGTCGAAGCCCGACATCATCAGCAATTGCTTGTACTGCTGCGGCGCCTGCGGCAGCGCGTAGAACTTGCCGGGATGGATGCGCGAGGGCACCAGGAAGTCGCGCGCGCCTTCCGGCGAGGACGCGGTCAGGATCGGGGTGTTGAACTCGAAGAAGCCCTGCCCCTCCATGCGCCGACGCATCGACTTGATGATTTCGACGCGCGTCATGATGTTCTGGTGCAGTTTTTCGCGACGCAGATCCAGGAAGCGATATTTGAGCCTGATATCCTCAGGATATTCCTGATCGCCGAACACCGGCAGCGGCAGGTCGCCGGCCGGGCCCAGCACCTCGATCTCGCTGACATAGATCTCGATCTTGCCGGTCGGCAAATCGTCGTTGTCGGTGCCTTCAGGGCGGCGGCGGACCTTGCCGTCCATCTTGACCACGAATTCCGAGCGCAGCTTTTCGGCCAGCGAGAACGCTGGCGAGTCCGGGTCGACCACGCACTGGGTCAGGCCGTAATGGTCGCGCAGGTCGATGAACAGCACGCCGCCATGGTCGCGAACGCGATGGACCCAGCCCGAGAGGCGGATCGTCTCGCCGATGTTGCTCTCGCGGAGCGCGCCGCATGTATGTGACCGGTAGCGATGCATGGTCGTCCCAAATTGATGTCTGAGGAAGCGAATCGGACGACTGAGGTGGCCGGTCCGAAAGTTGCGGCAGGGTTTACCCGACGAGGCCCAAGGCGGCAACCAAGGGAACGGCCTGTTTGGGGCCCGGAAGGCCCATTTTTGGCCGATCTGGGCTCAAGCCTTTGCCATCAGGCGTTCCCCGCCTATCTTTACCTCCATGACCGTCCATTTCCCCTTCCAGAACTCCTATTCGGCGCTGCCGGACAGCTTCTTTGCCCGGGTCGCGCCGACCCCGGTCGCAGCCCCCCGGCTCATCAAGCTGAACCGGCCGCTGGCGGTCCAGCTCGGCCTCGACCCGGATATGCTGGAGACCCCTGAGGGCGCCGAGATCCTGGCGGGCAAGACGGTTCCTGATGGAGCCGACCCCATCGCCATGGCCTATGCCGGCCACCAATTCGGGCAGTTCGTGCCCCAGCTCGGCGACGGCCGGGCGATCCTGCTCGGCGAGGTCATCGACCGGGACGGCGTCCGCCGCGACATCCAGCTCAAGGGAAGCGGTCCCACCCCGTTCTCCCGCCGCGGCGACGGCCGCGCTGCGCTCGGGCCCGTCTTGCGCGAATACATCGTCAGCGAAGCGATGTACGCGTTGGGTATTCCGACCACACGCTCGCTTGCCGCCGTCGTCACCGGCGAGCACGTCATCCGCGAGACCGCGCTGCCTGGCGCGGTGCTGACCCGCGTCGCCGCGAGCCACATCCGCGTCGGCACCTTCCAGTTCTTTGCCGTCCGCCGCGATACCGACGCGATCCGCCGGCTCGCCGATCACGTCATCGCCCGTCATTACCCAGAGTTGCTCGGCACCGAGCGGCCGTATCACGCGCTGCTTGCCGGCGTCGTCGCGCGCCAGGCCGAGCTCGTCGCGCGCTGGCTGCTGGTCGGCTTCATCCACGGCGTGATGAACACCGACAATTCTTCGATCTCGGGCGAGACCATCGATTACGGCCCCTGCGCCTTCATGGATGCCTACAACCCCGCGCAGGTCTTCTCCTCAATCGACGAGATGGGCCGCTACGCCTACGCCAACCAGCCGCGCATCGCGCTGTGGAATCTGACCCGGCTGGCCGAGTGCCTGCTGCCGCTGTTCGGCGAGGAGCAGGAGAAGGCGGTCGAGCAGGCACAGGACATTCTCGGCGCATTCCCCGAGACATTCAGCAAGGCCTATCAGGCGGGCCTGCGCAAGAAGGTCGGCCTGTTCACGGAGCGCGACGGCGACGAGGCCCTGATCCAGGACCTGCTCGACACCATGGCGAAGAACCAGGCCGACTTCACCCTGACCTTCCGCAGGCTGGGTGACGCCGCAGGCGATCCGGCCGCGGACGACGCCCGCGCAGAGTTCATGGACCCCGCAGCCTTCGATGAGTGGGCCCGGCGGTGGCGCGAGCGTCTCGCCGCCGAGCCGCAATCCGCCGCCGAGCGGCAGTCCGCCATGAACGCCGTCAACCCGATCTTCATCCCGCGCAACCACCGCGTCGAAGCCGTGATCCAGGCGGCCGTCAGCGATGACAACTACGCACCGTTCGAGGAATTGGTGAAGGTGCTGGCGAAACCGTTCGAGGACCAGCCGGACTACGCCGCCTACGCCGATCCGCCGCTACCGGACCAGCGGGTGTTGCAGACGTTCTGCGGGACGTGAAAGCTCGCACGCCCCCCCCATCACCATCTCTAATTGATTCACGGCATGGATTGCGCCTTGCGCTAATCCATTCCTGTCCGGTGGACGTTGTGGACACGTCCTGCCCGCGGGAACCGCTGTCATCAAACTGAAACACTCGCGCTCTAACGGCCTGTCAGCGCCATCTTGCCGGAGGCGCCCGTCCTCCAACAAGTCCCGACAAAGCGCGCCATGCCCTTCAAATTCATTCACATCACCGATACGCATCTCGCGAACCCCGGGCTGAAGCTCTATGGGCTCGATCCGCGCGCCCGGCTGGACGCGGCGATCGCCGACATCAACAAGCACCAGTCCGACGCTGCATTTGCTGTCGTGACCGGCGACCTCACCCATTGGGGCGAGCCTGAATCCTACGCCAATTTCGCAGACGCGATGGCTGCGCTGAAAATCCCGTACATCGCCATGGTCGGCAACCACGACAAACGCGTAGCTTGCCTCGACGGCCTGAAGGCCGCACCGCGCGATTCCGACGGCTTCGTGCAGGGCACGCGCACCACCGAGCACGGCCTGTTCGTCTTCCTGGACACGCTGGACGAGACCAGCCACGCCGGCGAGATGTGCGCCAAGCGTCTCGGCTGGCTCGCAAGCACGCTGGCCGCAGCGCCCGCCGACACGCCGTTCGTCGTCTTCATGCATCATCCGCCCTTCCCGGTCGGCGTCCACGCGATGGACGAGATCGCGCTGAAGCAGAGCCCCGAATTCGCGGAAGTCATCGCGCCCTATCGCTCGCGCATCCGCCACCTCTTCTTCGGCCATGTCCACCGGCCGATCTTCGGCAGCTACGGCAAGATTCCGTTCTCGACGCTGCGCGGCACCAACCACCAGGTCTGGTTCGAGCTTGACGCTGCCGCCGCCGAGCATCTCGCCAGCCACGAGCCGCCGGCCTATGGCGTGGTGCTGATCGACGGCGAGAACCTGGTCGTGCACAGCCACGACTTCCTCGACGAAAGTCTGCGCTTCCCCTTCGAGCCACCGGCAGGAGTGGACGGCCGCGACTATGCGCTCAACTTCCCGGCGCGGTGAGATGAGCCTCGCTGAACCCGCGACTCTCCCGGTCGCGGCAACTGCGCCGCCGCGCCTGCTTCTCCTGAAGCGGTTCTCCGCCCGCTTCAAAACCTC
Source organism: Bradyrhizobium sp. USDA 3311 (assembly GCF_054062495.1). Taxonomy (NCBI): domain Bacteria; kingdom Pseudomonadati; phylum Pseudomonadota; class Alphaproteobacteria; order Hyphomicrobiales; family Nitrobacteraceae; genus Bradyrhizobium; species Bradyrhizobium sp. USDA 3311. Next base: position 6,521,241 of record NZ_JBSSFI010000001.1, read on the forward strand.
GCTGCCGGCCTATCTCCTGCTGCTGCCCTCGCTGATCTTCCTCGCGCTGTTCACTTACGGCGCGATGGGACGCGTGATGATCGACGCGCTGTATCAGCGCGCCACGCCCAAGGCGCCGGTCCGCTTCGTCGGCTTTGAGAACATCAACGCGGTGCTCGCCGATCCCGCCTTCACCGGGGCGATCGTCAACAATCTCGTCTATGCCGTCGGCACCGCGATCCCCAGCATCGGCCTGGCGCTCTTGTTTGCGCTGGCGCTGTCGCGCACCAACGCCTTCAACAGCGTGCTGCGCGCCGCGCTGTTCCTGCCGGTGCTGATCCCGATGGTCGCGGCGTCCGCGCTGTTCCTGTTCATCTTCCTGCCGAATGTCGGCCTGCTCGACTACTACATCGGCCGCGTGCTGCCGGTGCTGCCGAACTGGCTCGGCGATTCCGACATCGCGCTTTACGCCATCATGGTCATCACCATCTGGAAGAACGCCGGCTACTACATGCTGTTCTTCCTCGCCGGCCTCCAAGCGGTGCCTGAGGACGTGATGGAAGCCGCCCATCTGGACGGCGCCGGTCCGTACCAGCGCCTGCGCCACATCATCCTGCCGGAGCTCAAGCCCACCTTCCTGTTCGTCACTGTCATCGCAACGCTCAATGCGGTGACACAGGTCGACCACGTCTTCGTCATGACCAAGGGCGGACCGTCCAACGCGACCAATCTCGTGCTGTTCTACATCTACCAGCAGGCCGTCGAGCACTACGACATCGGCAAGGCCTCGGCGGCCACGCTGCTGACGCTCGCCGTGCTGATGGGCCTCACCGCGCTCTCGTTCCGGACGATGGCGAACCGGGAGGGCGGGCCGTGAAGCTGATCGACTGGCTGCTCAAGGACGCCCCGCTCGCCACGCGCCGCGAGATCACGCCGAAGCTCGGCTTCGTGCTGACCGTGCTGCTCGCGATCATCTGGCTCATCCCCTTCCTCTGGATGGGCGTTGCGACACTGCGCCCCGCCTCGGACGGCATCAACGCCATGGCCGAGCTGATGCCGAGCCTGAAGCCGACGCTCGACAATGTCAGGGATGCCTGGGAGATCGGCGATTTCCCGCGCTACGCCCTCAACACCACGATCATCTGCACCGGCATCCTGCTGGTGCAGCTCGTCACGATCACGCTGGCGGGCTTTGCCTTTGCGCGCCTCGCCTTCGCCGGCAAGACGCTGATCTTCTATCTGTTCCTGATGCAGCTGATGCTGGTGCCGGTGCTCTTGATCGTGCCGAACCTGACGCTCGTGGCGCAGCTCGGCCTCTATGACACGCTCACCGGCGTGATGATGCCATTCTTCGCCTCCGCCTTCGGCACCTTCCTGATGCGGCAGGCCTTCGAGGCGATCCCGACCGAGCTGGAAGATGCCGCGCTGATCGACGGCGCCAGCCTGTTCCAGCGCATTCGCCACATCTACGTGCCGCTGTCGATGCCGAGCTTCTCCGCCTTCGCCATCATCTCGGTCACCAGCCACTGGAACGACTTCCTGTGGCCGCTGATGGTGATCAATTCGCCGGACAAGCGGCCGCTCACCGTCGGCCTCTCCGTCTTCACCGCAACGGCCGAAGGCACCCAGGCCTGGGGCACCATCGCCGCCGGCACGCTGATGGTAATCGCGCCGCTGCTCGTCACCTTCCTGATCTTCCAGAAGCGCTTCATCAGCTCTTTCGTCACCTCAGGCATCAAATAGGAGATTTTCCGATGCTGTTTTCCCGCAGGCTCATGCTCGGCCTCGCCATGGCAGGCACTATGGCAGGCGCCCTCGCCTTTCCCGCGCTCGCCGGCGAAGGTCCGACCGAGATCGACCTGTTCTTCCCCGTCCCCGTCGACGGCAAGCTCGCCCGCGACATGGGCACCTTGATCAAGGAGTTCAACGAGACCCATCCCGAGGTCAAGGCGACCGCGGTCTACACCGGCTCCTATGACGACACGCTGATCAAGACGCGCGCGGCCATCAAGGCCGGCAAGCCGCCGTCCGCCGTGATCATGTCGGCGAACTTCCTGCTCGACATGCAGATCGAGAACGAGCTCACCAATCTCGACGGCCTGATCGCCGCCGACGGCAAGACCAAGGACCAGTTCCTCGGCCAGTTCTTCCCGGCACTGCAGGGCAACGCGGTGATCAACCGCTCGGTCTATGGCGTGCCTTTCCACAATTCGACGCCGCTGCTCTACATCAACGCCGACAAGGCCAAGGAAGCGGGCCTTGATCCGAACAAGCCGCCGCAGACCTGGGCGGAGCTGACCGACTGGGCCAAGAAGCTCACCAAGCGCGAGGGCGACAAGGTGACCCAATGGGGCATCGCGATCCCCTGCGCCTATGACTATTGCGGCTGGATGATGGAAACGCTCACCATGACCAATGGCGGGCGCTACTACAACGAGGAGTTCGGCGGCGAGGTCTATTACGACACGCCCTCGATGCTCGGCGCGCTGACCTGGTGGAACGACCTCGTCTACAAGCACAAGGTCCACGCGCCTGGCGCGACGCCCGGTCCCGCCGTCAGCACCTCCTTCATCTCCGGCAACGCCGCGATGATGATGCTGTCCACGGGCTCGCTGACCTATGTGCGCGACAACGCCAAGTTCAACTACAAGGTCGCTTTCATCCCGCGCAACGTCCGCAACGCCGTGCCGATCGGCGGCGCCTCGCTGATCGTTCCGGCCGGTCTCGAAGCCGACAAGCAGAAGGCCGCCTGGACGCTGATCAAGTGGATGACCTCGCCCGAGAAGAGCGCCTGGTGGAGCCGCGCCACCGGCTATTTCGCCCCCAACATGGCCGCCTACAAGACGCCTGACATGGTCGACTTCCTGAACAAGAACCCGGACGCCAAGACCGCCGTCGAGCAGCTCGACGTCGCAAAGCCCTGGTTCGCGACCTACAAGACCGTCCCGGTCCGCAAGACGCTGGAGGACGAGGTGATGCTGGTCCTGAACGGCAAGAAGCAGCCGAAGGAGGCGCTCGCCGCCGCCCAGAAGGCCGCGGATGAGACGCTGAAGCCCTACAATGCCGAGACGTCGCTGAAGCTGCCGTAAGGCCGACGCTAACGTCCAAACGAACTTCGGCGCTCCGTCATGCGGGGCGCCGAATGCGTTTCGCGAGATGCGCGCGTTTAGATCGTCACCACGATCTTGCCGAACTGATCGTTCGACTCCAGGAAGCGATGCGCCTCGACGATCTCCTCGAATCGGAATGTCCTGGCGATGATCGGCTTCAGCGTGCCGTCCGACAGCCCATCAAGAATGAATGCCTTGGCCTTCGCAAGGCGCACGGGATCGCGGATGATCTCGTGCACGAGGTAGCCGCGCAGGACCAGACTCTTGGTCAACACGTTGAAGAGCGGGAACGGCGTCGGCGCCGGACTGAGCCCGCCATACTCGATCAGAATGCCGCCCGGCGACATCGCCGCGGTCAGCGGCTCGAATGCGGGACCGCCGACGGCGTCAAACACCACGCGGACGCCGTTTGAACCGGCGATCTCCGCGAGCCGCGCTCCGATGTCCTCCTCGTCCGAGGCGATCACGTGCGCGGCGCCGGCATCGCGCAAGGCGCGCCGCTTGGTCGAGGTCCGCGTTAGCGCAACCGGGACAGCGCCGACCCGGTTCGCGATCTGGGTGGCCGCAAGCCCGACGCTGCTCGATGCCGCCGTGACGGCGACGACGTCCCCTCGCCCTACTCCGGCGATATCGACCAGCGCGCCGTAGGCCGTCAGATATTGCATCCACATCGCGGCCGCGACCTCGAAGCCAAGCTCGGGCGGATGCTTCACGACGAGCTCGGCCGGAAACGTCGCGAGCTCGGCGTAGGCCGGCCATCGCACCATCGACAGCGGCGGCACGATGCTCACAGTGTCATCGGGCGCAAAGCCGGCCACGCCTTCGCCGACCGCCTCAACGATGCCGGCCGCCTCCAGACCAAGGCCGGACGGAAATTTCGCGGACTCGATATACGTGCCCCTCCGCAGCAGCGCCTCGGCGCGGTTGAGACCGAGTGCCCTGACCCGGATCTGAACCTCGCCCTTTGCCGGCGGTGGAACGCTGGCGGTCTCGATGCACAGCACTTCGGGACCGCCGTGCCGGTGAAAGCGAACGATGCGGGTCATGGGATATACTCCAATCAGTTGAACTGAATGGAGCTATGCCGGTCCCGTGGAAGCGGATAAATCACCCAAACAAGCGAACAGTCGAAACCAGGAGTTTTCAATATGGACCGCCTGACCAGCATGGCCGTGTTCGTCAAGGCCGTCGATCTCGGCTCGTTCGCAGCCGCCGCCGACGCGCTGGAGCTGTCGGGGCCGATGGTCGGCAAGCATGTGCGCTTCCTCGAACAGCGCCTCGGCGCCCGCCTCCTCAACCGTACCACGCGGCGCCAGAGCCTGACCGACGCAGGGCAAGCCTATTACGAGCGCTGCCGTGCCGTGCTCAACGCGGCTGAAGCGGCTGACGCCGTAGTTGCCGACGAATTATCCGAACCGCGCGGCAGGCTGCGCGTGACAATGCCCGCGCTGCTGGGGCGGCACTGCATCGCGCCCTTGTTGATGAAGCTGGCGCGCAAACATTCGCATCTCGAGCTCGACCTCTCCTTCGGCGACCCGATCGCTGACATCGTCGAGGGCGGCTACGATCTTGCGATCCGGACCGGTGATCTCGATAACCAGTCCGGCCTGATTACGCGGCGCATCGCTCGCCAGCGAATGGTGGTGTGCGGCGCGCGATCCTATTTGCGCGCCCATGGCAAACCGAAATCGATCGACGATCTCGCCGCCCACCAGGCGATCATCTATCGCCGCTCCGGGCGGGTCCGGCCTTGGCTGTTTCCGCGGGACGGTCAGCCTCCGCGCGAGATCATGCCGGCCGGCAGGCTCAGGCTCGACGATCTCGAGGCGATCGCGGACGCCGCGGCACAGGGCATGGGGCTCGCCTGGCTACCCTGCTGGCTGGTCCGCGAACGCCTCAACAACGGCGCGCTGGTCGGTCTCTTCGGGGGCCAGCCGGAATTCCTGTACGACTGCCACGCCCTGTGGCCACGTTCGCCGCGGATGCCGCTAAAGGTCCGCGCCACCGTGGACGCCCTCACCGCCGTCTTGCCGAAACTGATGACGTGATGGTGGTCGTCCGCGCCGTTAACCCGCTGTCCACCATCCGGCCGCCCGCACCGCCGGTAACCATTGGAATTAACAGACCGTCAACACGCTCCCGACAAGTCTAACGGTTCTGTCGGGGGATTTTGCCGTGGATCTGTTGGTTTTCGAGTTCCTGGGACTGGCGCTGGTCGCCATGTGCGTGGTCGTGGTGGCGCTGCCCTGCGCCCGAAAACCCTCGCAAAGGGTCCGTTACGAATAGGAATTTCGTCGGAAGGAGCGATTCCGGCCCAATTGCAAGGCTCGAATTCGCTTCGAGCCCCTTGACATCACAGCGCTTTCGGCAGAACGGCTGATATCAAGTGTCATGGGCCGTTCATGGATTTGATTACCACCACCGCTGACCTTGCGGCTGCCTGCAGCCGACTGGCCAAGCACCCCGTCATTACTGTCGATACCGAGTTCCTGCGCGAGACCACCTATTACCCGCTGCTGTGCGTGGTGCAGATGGCCAGCCCCGAGGAAGCGATCGTCATCGACACCCTGGCCGTGGGCATCGACCTCAAGCCGTTCTTCGAGCTGATGGGCAACGAGGCCGTGCTGAAGGTGTTCCACGCCGCCCGGCAGGACATCGAGATCATCTGGCACCAGGCCAACATCATCCCGCATCCGGTGTTCGACACCCAGGTCGCGGCCATGGTGCTCGGCTATGGCGACAGCATCGCCTACGACCAGCTGGTCGAGAAGGTCACCGGCCACCGCCCGGACAAGACCCACCGCTTCACCGACTGGTCGCGCCGCCCGCTGACCAAGGAGCAGATGCACTACGCGGTGTCCGACGTCACCCATCTGCGCGACGTATTCGCGGCGCTCGATGCCGACCTGAAGAAGCGCCGCCGCAGCGAATGGGTCTCCATCGAGATGGAGGTCCTGACCTCGCCCCGCACCTACGACTTCCACCCCGAGCGCGCCTGGGAGCGGCTGAAGACGCGGGTGCGCAAGCCGAAGGACCTCGCGGTGCTGATGGAGGTCGCGGCCTGGCGCGAGCAGGAGGCGCAAAGCCGCGACGTGCCACGCGGCCGCGTGCTGCGCGACGAGGCCGTCAGCGACATCGCCACCCACGCCCCCAACACGCTGGAAAAGCTCGCCCATCTGCGCTCGGTGCCGAAGGGGTTCGAGAAATCCAAATGGGGCGCGGACATCGTCGCCGCGGTCGAGCGCGGCCTGGCGCGGGATTTCTCGACGCTGCCGAAGCTGGAGAAGCCGCGCAACAATTCCAACGGCGCGGCCATCGTCGAGCTCTTGAAGGTCCTGCTGCGGATGACCGCGGAGCGCCATGCGGTCGCAAGCAAGGTGATCGCGACTGTCGACGATCTCGAGGAGATCGCAGCCAGTGACGAGGCCGACGTCCCTGCCCTGCGCGGCTGGCGCCGCGAGCTGTTCGGCGATGCCGCACTGAAACTGAAGCGCGGCGAGCTGGCGCTGGCGATCGAGAAGGGTCGCGTGATCGGGGTCGAGCGGGCGTAAGCGCGCCCCGCTCTCCCTCCGTCGTCGTCCTGGCGAAAGCCAGGACCCATTACTCCATGGCGGAGTTTGGCGAAGACTCTGCGTTCGGTACTCCAACCGCCACAAATCGATGGATCACGCGGTATGGGTCCTGGCTTTCGCCAGGACGACACCGGTGAATGTGGTCGGCTGCTCCGGCCACACTGAAACGCTCGACCTTACGCCGGCGTCAGCTTCGCCACCTCCGCCTTCATATCCTCCAGCACGCCCGATATCGCCGCCACCAGCTCGTCGATCTGGGTCTTGTTGACGATCAGCGGCGGGCAGATGGCGATGGCATCGAGCATGTTGCGGGAGATCACACCGCGCTCCTGGAGCATGCGGCTGGCAATGCCGCCGACGGCGCCGGGTGTCGCCGCTGCCGTCTTGCGCTGCTTGTCGAGCACCAGCTCGAGCGCCGCGATCATGCCGACGCCGCGGACCTCGCCGACCAGCGGGTGGCTGGCAAGCTCACGCAGCTTGCCCTGCATGTAGCCGCCAAGCTCGGCGGCATGCGCGACCAGGCCGCGTTCCTCGATGATCTTGAGGTTCTCCAGCGCAATCGCCGAGCCGACCGGATGGCCGCCCGCGGTGAAACCGTGGCCGAGCACGCCGATCTTGTTGCTCTCATCCGCGATCGGCTCGAACATGCGGTCGTTCATCAGGATCGCCGACAGCGGGAAATAGCTCGAGGTGATCTGCTTGGAGACAACGATCGCGTCCGGCTTGATGCCATAGGTCTCGCAGCCGAACATCTTGCCGGTGCGGCCGAAGCCGCAGATCACCTCGTCGGCGACCAGCAGGATGTCGTACTTCTTCAGGACCGCCTGGATCTTGTCCCAATAGGTCGCCGGCGGCACGATGACGCCGCCCGCTCCCATCACCGGCTCGCCGAAGAAGGCTGCGATCGTATCCGGCCCTTCCTTCTGGATCAGCGCGTCGAGCTCCTCGGCCCGGCGCGTGGCAAACGCCTCCTCGCTCTCGCCCGGCGCGCCGTCCTTGTAGAAGTGCGGCGAGCCCGTGTGCAGGATGTTCGGCAGCGGCAGGTCGAACGAGCGGTGGTTGTTCGGCAGGCCCGTGAGGCTGGCCGACGCGATGGTGACGCCGTGATAGGCGCGCATCCGGCTGATCACCTTCTTGCGCTGCGGCTGGCCGAGCGCATTGGAGCGATAGGCGATCAGCTTCAGGACGGTGTCGTTCGCCTCCGAGCCGGAATTGGTGAAGAACACCTTGCTCATCGGCACCGGCGCGAGCGCCACCAGCTTCTCGGCGAGATCGATCGAGGGCCCGTGCGATTTGGCGGAGAACGTGTGGTAGAACGGCAGCGCCAGCATCTGCTTGTGCGCAGCCTCGACCAGGCGCTTCTCATTGAAGCCGAGCCCGACGCTCCACAGGCCGGCCATCGCCTCGAAATAGCGCTTGCCCGATGCGTCGAAGACGTAAGGGCCCTCGCCGCGCTCGATCACCAGGGGACCGGCCTGCTGATGGGTGCGCGCGTTGGTGTAGGGATGGAGCTGGTAGGCCACATCCCGGGCCTCTTGCGAATTCGGCAGCATGGACATTTGCGAAAGATCCTCAAGGTCGTCACATCGCCGGCGCGGCCAGCGTCATCTCTTGGCTATTGCGACAACGCAGAACTTGCAACGCCAATTCGTCGGCAGCAGGCGCTCAGCAGCGTTGCACAAAGCCGCATGCGGAACAGCTCTCAGGCCGCGCTGTCATCATCATCACCATCGTCGGCGGCAGCAGCGGCTTCCCGCACCTCCACGAGCGCCATCGAGAGCAGATAGACGGTCGTGGGCAAGCCGACGCGGCGCGCCGTCTCGACGGCACGCGACAGGTCGCTTGCCAGCTCCTTGAGCTCGTCTCCCCGTGACAATGTCCCACCCCATCCATCCGCCGATCGCGGCCGCCTATACCGCAACGGCGCCGCTGGTTCTGATCAGTTCGGCGCTGGACTGGATTGTAGCAAAGTTACCGATGACATTCACTACCGCATGCTTGTAGGCGGCGGCATCGCCCGCGCCCGGCTGGCGGCAGGCCACGGCGTCGGCCACCACCTGATAACGATGGCTGCGGTGAAACCCGTCAATGGCGGTGGCGAGGATGGTCTCGTCCAGGGAGAAGCCGACCAACACGCAGCGCACATTGCGGATATTGGACATGTAATCCACAAACCGCGCCGAGCTGTAGGCCGAGGGCAGCGGGTGCTCGAACGTCATCTCGCCGGGCCGCGGCTTGGTCTCGGCGATCCAATCGGTCAGCCTGGATGCCGGATTGAACCAGGCCGCCTGGGCGATGCGCTTCAGATGCATCACGGGCCAGAGATTGTCGCGCCACAGCATCAGGAGTTCCAGGCAGCGCGCAGTGGCCGCCTCGCCGTCGAGGATGACGTGGCGACGCCCTGGGGTCAGATATTCGACCTGGAGATCCGCACAAACCAGGATTGGCGGATCATCGGTGTTGGAAGTCAGCATTATCTTGCGCAGAGCTGCACCAGTTTCAGTGATCGGCGAGCGCGAGATCCCGCAGCGGCGAGGTCACCGCCCGCCCCGCCGAGGCGTCAAGCACGCCCGGCCGGTCCCAATCGCCCTCGGGACGGATGATGACATAGGGATCGCTGTCCAGCGTGATTGCATCCGGACCCGGCTCGATCTCCAGCAGCATTTCCGTGTAGGAAAAATCCGAGAAGGTGATCTTGCGATTGTGGCCGAGCGGCTTGGCGCCGAAATGGGCCCAGAAATCGACCAGCCGGTCCTGCGCCTGGCCGTAGATCTTGCGAAAGCCCTTGCGCTTCACATAGTCGACGCTCGCCTGCACCAGCTTGAACGAGACGCGCGAGCGCCGATATTGGTGTCGCACCGCGAGCCGCTCGACCTTGGCGAAATCGCCGAAGAAGCGCACCCGCAGGCAGCCCGCAGGCTCGCTGCCGACAAAGCCGATGAAATGCGCGGCTACCATGTCGTTGCCGTCGAACTCCTCCTCGAACGGACAATCCTGCTCGGCGAGATAGACCGCCGAGCGGATGGCGGTGACCAGCATGAGATCGTTGGGATTGCGCGCAAGGCGGATGGTGATGGCGCGGGAGTCGGGCTTCGCCGGGGGAATCCTAGTGCCGTGCATCTGCAAAACTCCTTGCTTGGATGATCGCGCCCGGCATGCGCATCGGCCGCCGGTGCCATGGGCGCTCGTAGCACCACAGGTCGGGTTGGAAGCTCGGAACAGGCTCGAAGCCGGTCGCCCTCATGATGTCGCGTCCGGCCACGGTTGAAGGCTGCGCATAGCAATCCGCGCCGCGAAATCTCGGCTGTCGGAGGTGCGCCGCGGCCTCGCCGAGACCAGCGATGCCACGGCCCGTCGCCGCGACCGCCCAGATGTAGATGGCAGCAACCTCCTCCGTCGCGGAAGCCAGATAGTGCGTCTCCGGCGCGGTGAGGCAAATCTCGTCGAGCAACAAGGCATCGTGCCCGCGGTCGCTCAGGAACAGGAAGGCCATGCCACCGAGCAGCTTGCCGTTCCGGCTGAACGTCAGGATGCTCTGAGGATCGAAGGTGAAGTATTTTGCAAGCTCCGCGGTTCCGAGCTGCACGCCGGGCACCAGCCGGCGCGCCATCTCGGAAAGTGCCGCAATTTCAGAAAATTGCGCGCAACGGACGTCGACATCCGGACTGAGCGGCAGCGCGTCGAAATCATGCCTTGCGGCAAAGGAGCCCCTTTCCATAGCCTGATCGCCCTTCTATCGTCTGCGGCTTTCGTGCCCCGCTATGTCGAGCTTAGCGGTTGGGGACCTGGAGTATGCAGCAGTTATTGCACCGGGGTGCTGCGATGACGCAGCACCGTGAAGAAGCCCTGGACGCGTCCTGGGACGATTTGAAGCTATTTCTAGCGTGCGCAAAATATAAAAGTTTCCGCAACGCCGCCGAAGAGCTTGGCCTCACCTCGACGACGCTGATGCGCCGGATCGACCGGCTCGAAGAGAGCATCGACTGCAAGCTGTTCCTGCGCGATCAGAGCGGGCTCACGCTCAGCGACGAAGGCACGGCAATGATTGCCGACGTCGCGCATATGGAGCGTCATGCCTTCAACGTCTTCCGGCGCGCCTCGCGCTCGTCGAACGACACGTCGGGCACCGTGCGCGTCGCAGTGACGGAAGGTCCCGGCAATTTCTGGATCCTGCCGCGGCTGATCGATTTCCAGAAAACCTATCGCAAGATCACCGTCGATCTGCGCTGTGCGATGGAGCAGGCCGACGTCGCGCGGCTCGAGTCCGATATCGCGATCCAGCTCGAGCCGCCGACCAACCCCGATCTGATCGTCGCAAAGCTCGGCCGTCTGCACATCTATCCCTTCGTCTCCAAGGAGTACGAAAGCCTCTACGGCCTGCCGGCGACGCTCGCCGAATTGAAGAACCACCGCATCATCAAGCAGAGTGCTCCGCAGGTCGACGACACCGCCTACGCCCGCGTGCTCGGGCTGGAAACGCTCGAGGGCATCGTCGGAATCAAGACCAACTCCTCGGTCGGCGTCCTCTATGCGGTTGAGCGCGGCGCCGGCATCGGCTTCCTGCCGACGGTGTCGATCGCGCTCGGCGCACCGTTCATTGCCGTCGATCTCGGCGTGAGCCACCACGCCGACCTATGGCTCACCTATCACAAGGAGTTTCGCGATTCCGAGCGCCACAAGATCGTGGTCGACTGGCTGAAGAAGATCTTCGACCCCAAGACTTATCCCTGCTTCCGCGACGAATTCATCCATCCGAATGCGCTGGTGCCGATGATGACGGCCGCGCGCGAAGGCTTTGGATTGAAAGGCTATGTCGCGACGACGCCGACATAGGCGCAGGCGAGCTGTGCCTCACCACCGATACTCGAAGCCGACCGTGCCCTGGTGCGAGGTGAGCTCGTTGCGGAACTTGCCGTCGTAATTGACGTAGAGCCGCGCGGTGTTGGTCAGGCTGAGCGAGGCTGAGGCGCCGGCATCCATGCCGTAGCGGCTCTCACCGATGCCGGGGACGGCGATGCTCTGGGTCCCGAGGCTGACCTGGACCGAGCCGAGGTTCTGGTAAAAATTGTCAACGAACTTGCCGTACGCTGAGAGATCCAGAATCTTCTGGTCGAAGATGAAGTAGCGCCCGACCTCGGCCCCGATCATGACACGCGCGCGCGAGAGCGCCGTCGAGCCGACGTTGAGCGGATCGAGGCCGCCCGCCTCCTGGAATGCCGCACTGGTGGCGCGGACATATTCGAGCGCGCCCTTGGGCACGACGCGCATCTGATCCTTGGTCCAGTAGTAGCTGATCTCGGTCAGTGCGCCGTCGACCGCGGCGCGATAGCCGGCGGAGGCAACGCCAAAGCCGGTATCCCTGCTGGAACGGACCTTGCCGAAACCGCGCACCACCGCGAACGCCCAGGTCCACGGGCCTTTGTCGATCGAGCCGTTGAAACCGACCTGGGTCAAATCGAGCGTCGCCGACTGGAGCGCGAGCGGCACGTCGATATCGGTGTGGCTCTGATCGACGGAGAAGCCGAGATTGACGCCAGGCGCGAGTCGCGCGCCGAAGCCGGCGACGCCGCCAAACGTCTTGCGCTTGTCGCCGACGAAATCCCCCTGCGCATCGGTGCGGACCGAAATACCGTAGCCCTCGAACCAGGTGCGGTAACGGGGATCTTCCGTGCTTGCGGACGCGCCGCCGCCGCCCGGATTGGTCCGGAACGCCCGGTTGAAACCACCCGACGCCTGGTTGCCGAGCCGCTCCAGAAACCCCGACCCGAGATTGAGCGTGCTGTTACCGACCGACTGGTCGTAATTGGTCGAGGTCGGCATCGGAATTGGCGTCGGCGACGGCGTGGGCGTTGGGGTTGGGGTCGGCGTTGGCGTCGGGGTCTGCGCGTAGCCGGGCGTCGCCGCCAACATCGCCACGACGAGCGCAAGCAACATCGCGATCGCTGCCGCGCCCCGGCGGACGCGGTTCAGCCCGATCGTCTGCCGTGTCCCGGAGGGCTGCGATGTGCAGCGCATGACGACAAATCCCGAAGCAAATGGCGGCGCGCAAAAATGCAACACGAGCGGCGCACGCATGCTGCGATTTGCGCCGAACTGTTACGGAGGGTCAACCGGCTGGCGCCTTGAGACGGGGGTGATTGCTCCCGATTGTGGTTCCGCGGCCACAGGTCGGAAATTGCAGACGGGCACTCCCGGCCCGGCCTTGAAATTCGCGCATGGCTTGCTAACGCGCGATTTTCGTGTTGCAATATCCGACACAATCGGAATTGGCGCTCGGCTGTGCGTTTCGCGACATTGAGACTCAAGACTCGAACAGACTTCCGGAAGCCCGTTTGTGGCGTGGCACGCGAAAAGCGGCCGCGTCTTTTTTGTATCTAGCGGAGGAGACGAACGATGCCACAAAAGGGCACCGTCAAGTGGTTCAACCCGACCAAGGGCTATGGGTTCATCAAGCCGAACGGCAGCGACAAGGACGTGTTCGTCCACATCTCCGCCGTCGAGCGTGCTGGACTCTCCACCCTCAACGAAAACCAGGTGGTTGAATACGACCTCGTGGAGAACCGCGGAAAATCATCCGCGGAGAACCTCAAGGTCTCCTGATCTCTCGTTCCACACGCGAGACATCACGACGATGCCCCCGGCTCTGCCGGGGGATTTTGTTTGTGACGACGAAACGCGACGGCGCCTCAGCTCGCCACGGGCGAAACCAGGAAATTCTCCGACGGTCCGCTGCCCGCCGTCTTGCAGACATCGCCCTCGATCTGGACCTTGCCGGTCGCCAATAGCCGCAGCGCGGCCGGATAGATGCGGTGCTCGACTTCGAGGATGCGTTCCGACAGCGTGTCCGCCGTATCGTGGTCGCTGACGGGAACCGCGCCCTGCATCACGATCGGGCCGGCATCGGTCTCGGGGATCACGAAGTGCACCGTCGCGCCAGACAGTTTCACGCCGGCGCGCAGGGCCTGACCGTGCGGGTCGAGGCCGGGGAAGGACGGCAGCAGCGAGGGATGGATGTTGAGCATCCGCCCGTACCAGGCCCTGGTGAATTCGGCCGTGAACAGGCGCATGAAGCCGCCAAGACAGATCAGCTCGATGCCGTGCTGATCGAGCGCGGCCTGCAGCACCGCCTCGAAGCCGGCGCGATCCTTGCCGAACGGCTTGCTCTCGATCACCAGCGTGTTCACGCCGCTCGCCCTGGCCCGTTCGAGCCCAGGTGCATCGGCCTTGTTCGAGATGACGAGGGAAATTTCCGCCGGAAAATCCGGCGCGCTGGCTGCCTTGATCAGCGCGACCATGTTGGAGCCGCGGCCGGAAATCAGGATGGCGACGCGGCGCTTCATCACGGCGCCAGATCGAGATGGCCATTGTAGACGACGCGATGCTCGCCCTCGGCGGGGATCACGGTGCCGAGCTGCGCCACGCTCTCGCCTGCTTCGGTGAAGACCTGCACGACCCGGTCGACCTTGTCCGGCTCGACGATCGCGATCATGCCGATGCCGCAGTTGAAGGTGCGCAGCATTTCGAGCTCGGCGATGCCGGCCTGCGCGGCCAGCCATTTGAACACCGGTAGCACGGGCAGCCGCGCCAGATCGATGCCGACGCCAAGGTTCTTGGGCAGCACGCGCGGAATGTTGTCGGTGAAGCCGCCGCCGGTGATGTGGGCGAGCCCCTTCACCGCGCCGGTCTCTCGGATCGCGCGCAGGCAGGATTTGACGTAGAGCTTCGTCGGCGTCAGCAGCGCGCCGCCGAGCGTCATGACAGGCGCGAACGGCGCCGGCGCCTCGAAGCCGAGACCGGACTGCTCGACGATCTTGCGCACCAGCGAGAAGCCGTTGGAGTGCACGCCCGACGAGGCAAGACCGATCACGGCGTCTCCTGCGGCGATGTCCTTGCGCGGCAACAGCGTACCGCGCTCGGCGGCGCCGACGGCAAAGCCGCCGAGGTCATAGTCGCCGTCCTTGTAGAGGCCTGGCATCTCGGCGGTCTCGCCGCCGATCAGGGCACAGCCGGATTCCCGGCAGCCTTCGGCGACGCCGGCGACGATCGAGGCGGTCGCCTCCGGATCGAGCTTGCCGCAGGCGAAATAGTCGAGGAAGAACAGCGGCTCGGCGCCCTGCACCACGAGGTCGTTGACGCTCATGGCGACCAGATCGATGCCAATGCCGCCATGCAGGCCGGTTTCGATCGCGATCTTGACCTTGGTTCCGACGCCGTCGGTGGCGGCGACCAGGACGGGATCCCTGAAACCGGCCGCCTTGAGGTCGAACAGGCCGCCGAAGCCGCCGATCTCGGCGTCGGCGCCGGGCCGCGCGGTGGCGCGCACCATCGGCTTGATCAGATCGACCAGGCGGTTGCCCGCGTCGATATCGACGCCTGAATCGGCGTAGGTGAGGCCGTTTTTGCGGTCGGTCATGCCCGATTTCCAGTGGGGTTGCGGCTGGTTACGTCGAATTCCGGGGACGCGCAATGGCTCGCATGGCGCTCGGCGCCATACTATGTAGATATCAACGGGTTCAGCCTTCAAACGGGGCGGATTCGAGGTCAGGCCGGGTGCCGGGAAGCGCCGCGTGAGTATTCCGAACATCATCACTTTGGGCCGCATCATGCTGGTCCCGATCATCGTCTGGGCCATCGTGTCGAGCCAAATGGAGGTGGCGTTCGCCGTCTTCCTGATCGCCGGGATCAGCGATGCCGTGGACGGCTTCCTCGCCAAGCGCTTCAACATGGCAAGCGAGCTCGGGGCCTTGCTCGATCCGCTCGCGGACAAGGCGCTGCTGGTCTCGATCTATATGTCGCTCGGCATCTGGGGCGCGATTCCGCGCTGGATCGTGATCCTGGTGGTATCCCGCGACATCATGATTGTCGCCGCCGTGATCGTGTCCTGGCTGTTCGACCGGCCCGTCGAGATGAAGCCGTCGAAAGTGTCGAAGCTCAACACCGTCGCCCAGGTGGCATTCGCGGCGCTGGTGCTGGCCGCGCTTGCCTTCGGGTTCAAGCCGGCGCCCTATGATATTATCCTGATGGGCCTCGTCACGATCTTCACGCTCTCCTCCGTGTCGCTCTATCTCGTCGAGTGGGTCCGGCACATGAGCACGATCGAGGCCAAATGAGCGCGAACCGGCCCCGCAAAAGGCCAACTCACGCCCGATCAAGTCGAATCTTTCAAGCGAAGCCGGCCGTCCGGCATGGAGCAAAGCAAGCGTGGCAGGCCGCGTTCACCCCCGACAATTGGCGTTCTCGCTGCCGCACGCGGAGAGCCTCAGCCGGGACAATTTCCTCGAAGGCCCCGCCAACGCTGCCGGCCTCGCCTTGATCGACGGCTGGCCGGAATGGCCGAACCGGATCATGTGGCTGGCCGGCCCCGAAGGCAGCGGCAAGAGCCATCTCGCCGCGATCTGGGCCGAGGAGGCCGGCGCCCGCTCGACCACGGCCAATGCGTTGACCGCCGCAGGCGTTCCTGGCGCGCTCGCCACCGGCGCGCTGGTGGTCGAGGATCTCAAGGCCAAGGATTTTGACGAGCGCGCCCTCTTCCACCTGATGAACCTCGCCCGTGAGGACGGCGCCTACGTCCTGTTCACGGGGCGCGATGTGCCGGCTGCGCTGGACATCGAGCTCAACGACCTGCGCTCGCGGCTGCGCGCAGTGCCGGTGGTCACGCTGCTGCCTCCTGACGACCAGCTCTTCCGCGGCCTGATCGTCAAATTCTGCGCCGACCGCCAGCTCACCGTGGACGAGAGCGTGGTCAGCTACCTCGCCACCCGCCTGGAGCGATCCTCGGCCGCCGCCCGGCAGGCCGTGGAACTGCTCGACAGCGAGGCCCTGCGGCTCGGCCGCCCCGTGACCCGGGCGCTGGCCGCCGAACTGCTCCGCGACGCCTGACCCCGCCCCAACGCCGCTTGACGGCGCGGAACGGCGGAACATCAATGTCATCGAAACGTCATCGCCCTAACACATGCTCCCGGCGGTTTTGCGCGTCAGTCGCAAATTGGGGCAAACTGGATGGACCGACTTCTCATGGACTCCGCGCAAGCTGTTGAAATAAAAGAAAAAGTCCCGGAGACCGAGAGCCTGCCGGCGATCGCATCGAGCCCCGAGCGATTCATCAACCGCGAGCTGTCCTGGCTGCATTTCAACCGCCGCGTCCTGGAGGAATCGGTCAATCCCAGCCATCCCGTGCTGGAGCGGGTGCGATTCCTGTCGATTTCCGCGAACAACCTCGACGAATTCTTCATGGTCCGCGTCGCCGGCATCAAGGCCCAGGTGCGCGAGGGCATTGCCGAGCGCAGCCCCGACGGCCTGACGCCGTCCGAGCAGCTCGCGCTGATCAACCGCACGGTCTCCCAGCTTGCTTCCGACCAGCAGGCGATCTGGCGCGACCTGCGCGCCACGCTGGCCGATGTCGGCATCGTGCTGGTGGACGGCAAGGAGGTCACCAAGGCGGAGCGGACCTGGATCGAGGACTACTTCCTCAACAACGTGTTCCCGCTGCTGACGCCGCTCGCGATCGACCCGGCCCATCCCTTCCCGTTCATCCCGAGCCTCGGCTTCACCATCGCGCTCCAGCTCACGCGCGCCGCCGACGGCAAGCAGATGAATGCGCTGATCCGCATGCCCGGCAAGATCGACCGCTTCATCCGCCTGCCGTCCGAGGGCACGATGCGGCTGATCTCGCTGGAGCAGGCGACCGCCCTGTTCATCAACCGACTGTTCCCCGGCTACAATCTGCATGGACAGGGCGCCTTCCGCATCCTCCGCGACTCCGAGCTCGAAATCGAGGAAGAGGCCGAGGATCTCGTCCGCCTGTTCGAGACCGCGCTGAAGCGCCGCCGCCGCGGATCGGTGATCCGGCTCGAGATCGACGCCAAAATGCCGGAGCAGCTGCGCAACTTCGTGCAGCATGCCCTCTCCGCCGCCGATGACGAAGTCTTCCTGGTCGACGGCGTGCTCGCCATGAACGAGCTGTCGCAGCTCACCCGCCTCGACCGGCCCGACCTCGAATTCACCCCTTACGTGCCGCGCCATCCCGAGCGCGTGCGCGAGCATGGCGGCGACATCTTTGCCGCGATCCGGCAGAAGGACCTCGTGGTCCATCACCCCTACGAATCCTTCGACGTGGTGGTGCAGTTCCTCCAGCAGGCAACGCGCGACCCCGATGTCGTCGCGATCAAGCAGACGCTCTACCGCACCTCCAACAATTCGCCGATCGTGCGCGCGCTCGCCGAAGCCGCCGAGGCCGGCAAATCCGTCACCGCGCTGATCGAGCTCAAGGCGCGCTTCGACGAGGAGGCCAACATCCGCTGGGCGCGCGACCTCGAGCGCGCCGGCGTGCAGGTCGTCTATGGCTTCCTCGAACTGAAGACGCACGCAAAACTCTCGATGGTGGTGCGCCGCGAGGGCGGCAGCCTCACGACCTACGTCCACACCGGCACCGGCAACTACCACCCGGTCACCGCGCGCATCTACACCGACCTCTCCTACTTCACCTCCGAGCCGACCATCGGGCGCGACGCCGCGCGCGTCTTCAACTTCATCACCGGCTATGCCGCGCCGAGCGATCTGGAAAAGATGGCGGTGTCGCCGCTGACCCTGCGCAAGCGCATCATCGAGCACATCCAGGGCGAGACCGCGCATGCGCGGCACGGCCGCCCCGGCGCGGTCTGGATGAAGATGAATGCGCTGGTCGACCCCGACATCATCGACGCGCTGTACGAGGCCTCACAGGCCGGTGTCCAGGTCGAGCTCGTGGTACGCGGTATCTGTTGCCTCAGGCCCGGTATCCCCGACCTATCGGAGAACATCCGCGTCAAGTCGATCATCGGGCGCTTCCTGGAACACGGCCGAATCTACTGCTTCGGCATGGGCCAGGGGCTGCCGAGTACGAAAGCGGCTGTGTATATCTCCTCGGCCGACATGATGCCGCGCAACCTCGACCGCCGCGTCGAGGTGCTGTGTCCGCTGCAAAATCCCACGGTGCATCAGCAGGTTCTCGAACAGATCATGGTCGCGAATCTCAAGGACAATGAGCAGAGCTGGCAATTGTTGCCGGATGGGTCCTCAACGCGTATGAAGACCGCGAAGGGCGAGGAGCCTTTCAACGTCCACAACTACTTCATGACAAATCCGAGTCTGTCTGGCCGTGGAAAGTCGCTCAAGGAATCCTCGCCGCGTCGTCTCACGCGCCGGAACGAACGCCATCCATCCTGATCGGGCGTCGACGTGACTCGGCCGCGCAAGCGCGGCTCGAGCGTCGCGGTCATCGACATCGGTTCCAACTCGGTCCGCCTCGTCGTCTACGAGGGACTGGCGCGGAGCCTCATTCCGATCTTCAACGAGAAGACGCTGTGCGGCCTCGGGCGCGAGGTGCAGAGCACGGGGCTGCTTGCGCCCGACGCCGTCGACAAGGCGCTGACCTCGCTGAAGCGATTCCGCGCGCTGTGCCGCGTGATGCAGGTCGGTCGCGTGTTCGCGATCGCGACCGCCGCCTGCCGCGACGCCTCCAATGGCCCCGACTTCATCGCCAAGGCCGAGCGCATCTGCGCCGTCAAGATCGAGATTCTGTCGGGCCCGCGCGAGGCGCGGCTGTCGGCGCTCGGCGTGATTTCTGGCATCCACCACCCCGACGGCATCGTCGGCGATCTCGGCGGCGGCTCGCTCGAACTGATCGACGTGCGCAGGAACAGCGTGCGCAGCGGCGTGACGCTGCCGCTCGGCGGGCTCGCGCTCCAGGACCTCGCCCACAAATCGCTCAAGCGCGCCGACCGTATCGTGCGCGAGGAGCTCGACGGGGTGCCGCAGCTCAAGGCGGGCAGCGGCCGCACATTCTACGCCGTCGGCGGCACCTGGCGCGCGCTCGCGCGCATCCACATCATTCAGAGCGGCTATCCGCTCCAGGTGATGCACGGCTATTCCATCTCTGCAGCGGAAGCGCTCGACTTTTCGCGCCGCCTTCGCCGTCTGGCGGCCGCCGACATGCTCGCCGATATCGAGATCGTTGCCGATGCGCGGCGCCCGCTCCTCACCTACGCGGCGCTGGTGCTCGAGCACATCATCCGCGTGGCAAAGCCCAAGACCATCGTGTTCTCGACCTTCGGCGTACGCGAGGGCCTGCTGCACGAGAAGCTGACGGAAACCGAGCGCAACAAGGACGGGCTGATCTGCGCAGCCGAAGAGCTCAACCAGCTGCTGTCGCGCTCGGCCAAGCACGCCCGCGAGCTGATCGCCTGGACCGATCGCCTGGCGCGCGTCGTGAAGCTGCGCGAGACCGAGGAAGACCGCCGCTTGCGCCACACCGCGTGCCTGCTCTCCGACATCGGCTGGCGCGTGCATCCCGATCACCGCGGCGAGCAGACGCTGAGCCTCGTCGTCAACGGCAATTTCGGCGCGATCACCCACACCGAGCGCGCCTTCGTCGGCCTGTCCGTGTTCTATCGCTATGCGGGCCTGAGCGAGGAAAACCAACCGCCGGCCACCATGCAGGAGTTACTGACGCCGGCCCAGCTCGACCGCGCCCGCCTGCTCGGCGCGGCATTCCGCGTCGCGCATCTGATCTCGGCGGCGCGGCCGGGCGTGCTGCCCGCCACGCATTTCCGCAGCCAGGGCCGCAAATTGATGCTGGTGTTCGAGCATCGTCTCGGCGACATCGTCGCCGACCGCGTCGGCAGCCGCTTCCGCCAGCTCGCCCGCCTGGTCAACCGGGCCGGCTCGATCGTGCGTCGGTAGTTCACCTCTCCCTGCGGGAGAGGTGAGATATGCGTCCCTCGGAAAAGTTTACTCTGCCGACGCCTTGGCGTGGCGCTCGGAGGATTCCAGCGCCGCCTGGCTCAGGCTGCGCCGGCGCCAGATGGTGCCGACGACCAGCACGACGATGACGCCGAGCGCCGCGCAGAAATATTCGCCGCCTCCACCGCCATGGCCGAATTGGGCCGGGATGCGCAGTGCACCGAGCATGTTGTCCAGCGAGGCACCGAACGGACCGTCGAACAGCGTGTGCAGCTTCGGTGCGACGCCGGGATCGGTCGCGATCACCTCGCCCGCGATCCAGCCGAGCAGCGCAGCGCCCGCCCACACCAGGACCGGGAGCTTGGCGAGCAGCGCCATGATCAGCGCCGCACCGGCGACGATCAGGGGAACGCTGATGGCAAGGCCGAGGATCAACAGCGGCACGCTGCCATTGGCCGCGGCGGCGACCGCAATGACGTTGTCCAGGCTCATGACGATGTCGGCGACGACGACGATCTGCACCGCCTGCCACAGATGCGAGGCCGACTCGACGCCGTCCTCGTCCTCGTTTTCAGGCACCAGGAGCTTGGCCGCGATCACGATCAGCGCGAGACCGCCGACGAGCTTGAGATACGGCAGCTCCATCAGGCTTGCGACGATGCCGGTGAAGATGATCCGCAGCAGCACCGCCGCGCCGGCGCCCAGGATCATGCCCCACAGACGGTGCCGCGGCTTGAGGCCGCGGCAGGCGAGCGCGATCACCAGCGCGTTGTCGCCGGAGAGCAGGATGTTGATCCAGATGATCTTGCCGACCGCAATCCAGAAGGTCGGCTCGGCCATCTCATTGCGGAACTGGGTGAAGAATGCCCCGATCGTAGCGGGATCGAAGATCTGCCAGAGCCAGTTCACAATGAGTCCTTTCGCCCCGTCGCTTTAACTTATCGGCTGAATGATCAGCCGACGATCTCGTTGCCCGAGAAGAACTGCGCGATCTCGATCGCGGCGGTCTCCGGTGCATCCGAACCGTGTGCGGAGTTCTCGCCGATCGACTTTGCGTAGAGCTTGCGAATGGTGCCTTCGGCCGCCTTTGACGGATCGGTCGCGCCCATCGCGTCGCGGTACTTGGCGACGGCGTTCTCGCCTTCGAGCACCTGGACGACCACCGGGCCCGAGGTCATGAACTCGACGAGCTCGCCGAAGAACGGACGCGCCTTGTGGACGGCATAGAAGGTCTCGGCCTGTTCCTTGGTCATGCGGATGCGCTTCTGCGCGACGATTCGCAGGCCCGCCTTCTCGATCACGGCGTTAACCGCACCGGTCAGGTTACGCGCGGTCGCATCGGGCTTGATGATCGAGAAAGTGCGTTCGATGGCCATGATCTTGTCCTTGAGAAGAAATGCGGTGGTTCGGAGTTGCGGGGCTTATATCGGCGCCTTCGCCAGACGGCAAGCGACCGCCAAAACCCGCCTCCCGGGCGCTTCGCCGCAGGCCGCCCCGGCGGATCCAGCGATGGATTACCGAGATTTCATCGAGATGAACCCAATCTGAAGCCCCCATTCAGGCTTTGGTTCAGCTTCGCCGGCGTAAGGTTGGGTCTATCGAAACCAAAGCCTGATCATCAGGCAGACCGTTTCGGCGGCCTTTCCATCGACGCGATACCCCGCGCCGGCAGTTTTGAGGAGATCACCATGTTGAGGAAACTTTCGCTTGCCGCTGTCGCTGCGGTCGCGCTGGGTGCCGCGCTGGCACCGACCTCGGCCTCTGCTCACTGGCATGGCGGCGGCTGGGGCTGGCACGGCGGCGGCTGGCATCACGGCTATGGCTGGGGTGGCCCGCGCTTCTATGCCCCCGTCTCCTACGGTTATGGCGGCTGCTATGTGCGCCGGCTGGTCCCGACCCCCTGGGGACCCCGCTGGCGGCTGATCAACCGCTGCTACTGAGCCCGACAGCACCTTAACTCAGGGTGCCGGCCCCCCACGGCACCTTCCAAGAGAGGCCCCGGCGATCCCCCCGCCGGGGCCTCGCATTTGAGCAGGCACGACGAATTCATACAATTTTCACGAGAATGTCCGGCATTTCCCACGACCGGCGAAACCATTTGGAGGCCAACGACTTGGTACCGTGTCGTTACTCTGCAACATGGAACCTCGTGATGACGGGCCCTTTCGCCAATGACAGCGAACAAATCGACCGGCGCACCAGCCGCTCGATTTGCGATGCCGTGGGGGAACGGCTTCAGCAGAGACTCCGCCCCGACCCCCGGCTGCCCACGCATCTCGAACAGCTCCTCGACGAGCTGAAGAAGCGCGACCGCGAAGGCGGCGCTCACTGACAGGCCGTAGACGTAGAACGGGCTGCGCAAAAACGGGTTGCGTTTGATCCCGGCTGCGGTGACAAGGCCGCATGCTTGCTATCACCGACCTCTCCATCCGCCTCGCCGGACGCCTTTTGATTGACCAGAGTTCCGTGCAGATCACGCCCGGATCGCGCGTCGGCATGGTCGGACGCAACGGCACCGGCAAATCGACGCTGTTCAAGGTGATCCGCGGCGAGCTCGCGGCCGAGCACGGCGCGGTGACCCTGCCGCCGCGCTGGCGGGTGGGCAGCCTCGCGCAGGAAGCCCCGAACGGCCCCGAGAGCCTGATCTCGGTCGTGCTCAAGGCCGATCTCGAACGCGACGCGCTGCTGCACGAAGCCGAGAGCGCCACCGATCCGCACCGGATCGCCGAGATCCAGACCCGGCTGGTCGACATCGACGCGCATTCGGCGCCGAGCCGTGCCGCCGCGATCCTGTCCGGCCTCGGCTTCTCCGCCGCCGATCAGCTCCGTCCCTGCGCCGAATTCTCCGGCGGCTGGCGCATGCGCGTCGCGCTCGCCGCGACGCTGTTCGCGGCCCCCGACCTGTTGCTGCTCGACGAGCCCACCAACTATCTCGATCTCGAAGGCACGCTGTGGCTGGAGGATCACTTGGCGCATTATCCGCGCACGGTGATCGTGATCAGCCACGACCGCGACCTCCTCGAAAGCTCGGTCGACCAGATCCTGCATCTGGAGCGCGGCAAGCTCACGCTCTACAAGGGCAGCTACTCCTCCTTCGAGGAGCAGCGCGCCGCGCGCGAGCTGCTCGATGCAAAGGCGGTCAAGCGCCAGGAGGCCGAACGCGCCCGCCTGCAGGCCTTCGTCGACCGCTTCAAGGCCAAGGCCTCGAAAGCGCGCCAGGCCCAATCGCGCGTCAAGATGCTGGAGCGGCTGAAGCCGATCACCGCGCTGGTCACCGAAGACGTGCGCGAGATCAGCTTCCCCGCGCCGGAAAAAATCCTGTCGCCGCCGATCATCGCCGTCGACAACGCCTCGGTCGGCTACGATCCGGCGACGCCGGTGCTCGGCCGCGTCACCTTGCGCATCGACAATGACGACCGCATCGCCCTTCTCGGCGCCAACGGCAACGGCAAGTCGACGCTGGTGAAGCTGCTCGCCGGCCGCCTCGCGCCGTTCTCGGGCAAGGTCACGCGCGCCGACAAGCTCTCGATCGCCTATTTCGCGCAGCATCAGCTCGACGAGCTGAACGAGGACGCCTCCGCCTACGATCACGTCCGCAAGCTGATGGGCGATGCGCCGGAAGCGAAAGTGCGGGCGCGCGCCGGCGCGATCGGCTTCTCCGGCAAGGCGGCCGACATCAAGGTGGCAAGACTGTCGGGCGGCGAGAAGGCGCGGCTGTTGCTCGGCATTGCGACCTTCTTCGGCCCCAACATGATCATCCTGGACGAGCCGACCAACCATCTCGACATCGACAGCCGCGCTGCGCTTGCGGAAGCCATCAACGAATTCCCCGGCGCGGTGATCATGGTCTCGCATGATCGCTATCTGATCGAGGCCTGCGCCGACCGGCTCTGGATCGTCGCCGACCGCACCGTCACCAATTACGACGGCGACCTTGACGAATACCGCCGCCTGGTCCTGTCGGCGCGCAACAGCGAACCCGCCCCGCGCGAGCGCAGCACGGCAGCCGAGAAGCCGCAGCGCCCGAAGTCGGACAATCGCGGCTCGCTCAGGAAGCGCATCGCCGAAGCGGAAGCCGAGATCGCCCGCGTCAGCGACATCATCACCAAGATCGACACGGCGCTCGCCCTGCCCGACATCTTCACCCGAGATCCCAAGCAGGCCGCGCAGCTGTCGAAGGCCCGCGCCAATGCGGCCGAGGCATTGGCGCGCGCCGAGGAGCAGTGGCTCGAGGCGAGCACACAATTCGACGAGGCGGCGGGCTAGTCTTGCGACCGCGGAACGTCGGTCCGGGCTCGGCCGGCCAAGGCTCCATCAAAATCTGAAGAACAACCCCATGCACAGTACAGGTATTAAAGTACCTGTACGTTTCCGTCTGTAGCTGTTGGGCAATCTGCTCCGCTGCGCCGGGCCCGGTTATCCCCCGAACTGATTGAAAACGGGGCTGGCACGTTGGCGCGCGATACGGACGCCGCGCCTGGTCAGGTCGCGCAACTGCAGGAACATCATCGCAGTCATCAATGCGTCGTTGAAAGCATCGTGCTGCCCAAGAGGCGGAATGCAGAGGTCGTGGAGGATCGCGGCGAACGACAGATCGACCTCGGTATTCGGCGGCGCGTTGCCGTATTTGCGTTCGTAGTAGAGCCGCGACACTTCGATGCGTTCGTTGGGCAGTTCGATTCCCACCAGCGGCAGGATGTACTTGTCCAGCATGGCGATGTCGAAGTCGACATAATAGCCGATCAGCGGGCGCGGCCCGATGAAATGCAGAAAGCCGGGCAGCACCTTCCAGACGATCGGCGACGCTTCGACGTCGGACCGGCGCAAGCGGTGAATCTTGATCGCCTCCGCCTCCAGTTCGCTGTCGGGATGGACGATGGCTTCGAAGCGCGCGCTGGTCAAAATCCGGTTGCCGCGGATCTTGATTGCGGCAATGGCGACGACGTTGTCCGTTCGCACATTCAGACCGGTGGTCTCGCAATCGATGACGACAAACTCGTCGTCCGGAGCGCGATCGAACATGAAGCGATACGATTGATCGCTCAGGGTCGCCTGGTGCAACAGTCGTTTGATCGCACGGGGCAGCATTCTAGAACATGCCGAGCTTGAAATGATGACCGACAATTTCCCGAAACTTCTTCACCACCTGGAGCGCGTCACGCAACAGATGACGTTCCATGCTGGACAAGTGCGCCGGTCTTACCAGAGTTCCCGATGCGCCCGCGGATGCGGCCAGCTGCCCATCGAGCCGAAGCATCAGCAGGAATCGGAAGGCTTGTTTCAAGTCGCGTCCAAAGTCCCGTTGCAGCACGCCGAGATCACAGAGCCGGGAAATCCGCTTGTCGGTGGAGGTCTCGCGCAGGCCCTGTTCGAGCGCCAGGCTGCGAACGCCGTGCACGATGGGAAAGATGCCGCCCTTCTTGAGATCCAGGGCATCGCCGGTGCCCTCCGACGTGATCAGGTTGTTGAAGAGGCCGATCGGCGTTTCGAACGCGTCAACGGCGCGCGCGAAGTGGGACATGAACGCCTGCTCGCCCCGGGTCATGTCGATCAGCGCCGTCTTGGCGTCGTTCAGGAGCTGCTCATTGCCCGCGATCGCCTGCGCATCGTAGACGATGGCCACATTCATGTGCCCGGCCTGATCGGGAAGCACGATCCAGCGACGCAAATCCGCGCGATACTCCGAAAGCGGCCGGGACCATAGCGGATTGCGCACCATGATATCGCCCGGACAGGGCGGAAAGCCGAAGCTCTGCAGAGCGACGAAGAATTCCTGACGGAACGCCTCCAGGATTTCGCCCTGCATCGGACCTGCGAGGATAAGGCCGTTGTCCTGGTCGGTACGGATGGTCTGCTCGCCCCGCCCTTCGCTTCCCATCACGATCAGGCAGCTGCTGGTGCGCAGCTCGGCCGGCGCGACCATTTCGAACAATCGAGACAGCAGGCGTCGATTGAGGTCGGAGACGATCTCCGCAATGACCTCTACCTTGACCCCTTGCCGTCGCAGCACGCGCGTTTGCGTCTCGATCTCCCGCGCCGCGGTGGCGAGGTCCTGCTGACTCGAGGCTCGATCGATGCGGCCGGCAATGACTTGAGCGCTTCCCGCCAAGAACCCCAGCAGATCGATCTCCTCCAGAATTCCGACGAGCTCTTCGCCGTCGCGCACGGCAAGCCGCCGCTTGTTGTGCTTGGTCATGAGCAGGAGGGCCGAGGAGACGAAATCGTCACGGCGCAGCGACACGATGTCGAAATTCGCGAGCTCGCCGACCGGCGTCTGGATGGACTGGCGCCGCAGCACCACCGCTTTGGACAGGTTCATGCCGGTCACGATGCCGATCCGCTCACCGTCCCGGACAAACAGCGCATTGCTGTTGATCTCGCGCATCAGATGCCCGGCGGCCTCGATCGTATCACTGGCAGCCAGAAACACCGGCGGATGCAGGAACAGTTCGCCGACCTTGGCGTGCATCAACGAGCCGTAACGTCCCGTCTCCTCGTCGTTGGCGAGTTCGTCCAGCTTCTGGGATATCTCCCGGTAGAAAAAAGCCGCAAAGCGCGGGTTCGCCTTGATCAGACCGAGCGCGACCTTCCGGGGGATCACGTAGCAAAGCGTCTCGTCGCGGGCGATAAACTGGTGGCCGCTATGGTCGTGAACGAGCGCACGACTGTCGAACGTGTCTTTGGGACCGAGCAATGCCAGCAGGTCGGCTTCGTTCCGCTCCTCGACGATGCCCTTGATCACGACATAGAGCGCCTCCGCCGGGGCGTCCCGCCCGATGATCGCTTCGCCCGGACTGAAGTACCCGATGTCCAGCGCGGCCCGCAACGTCTCGGCCTCGCCCGGCGTCAGACGATCGAACGGCGGGTTGGTGATGTCGAACGCCTTGGGCATTTCGGCCTTTCGAAGATACGGACCACCCGAGGATCCGACGACTGATCATCGAAAGCGCGGCACCGGCCGGCCCATATGAGCCGGTCGGTACCGAAGCGACGTCCCGCAGATTCTCGCCTAGTGAGCCGTGGCCGAAGCAGCACCGATACCGGTCTGCGATCGGACATATTGCGCGTCAAAGCCATCGCGATCGGCCGCGGCACGCTTGCTGCGGTCCAGGATCGAGACCAGCCAGATCCCCGCAAAGGCGAGCGCCATCGAGAACAGCGCCGGATTGTCCAGCTTGATGGGAGCCGACCCCTTGGCAAAGCCAAGCGTCGCCTCCCAGACTGCCGGCGATAGGACCACGCCCACAACCGCGCTGAACAGGCCAAGGAAGCCGCCGAACACGGCTCCCCGCGTCGTCAGGCCTTTCCAGAAGATCGACATCACCAGCACGGGGAAATTGCAGGATGCCGCGATGGCGAAAGCAAGGCCCACCATGAAGGCGACGTTCTGGTTCTCGAACACGATGCCCAGGAAGATCGCAAGCACGCCGAGCACCAGTGTCGCAATCTTCGAGACCCGGATCTCGTCCTGCTCGTTTGCGTTGCCGCCCTTGATCACCATGCCGTAGAGATCGTGGCTGATGGATGATGCCCCGGCCAGAGCCAAGCCTGACACGACGGCCAGGATCGTGGCAAAGGCAACGGCCGAAATGAAGCCAAGGAACAGATTGCCGCCGACGGCGTTCGCGAGATGAATCGCCGCCATGTTGGAGCCGCCCTTGATCGCCGCGATTCCGCTCTTGGTCTTCTCGAGAATGCTCCCATCGAGAAACATCGCGTCGGTCGAAACCAGCGTGATCGCGCCAAAGCCGATGATGAAGGTCAGGATGTAGAAATAGCCGATGAAACCCGTGGCGTAGAACACGGACTTGCGGGCCGCCTGAGCGTCCTTCACGGTGAAGAAGCGCATCAGGATGTGAGGCAGGCCCGCCGTTCCGAACATCAGCGCCAGGCCGAGCGAGATGGCCGAGAGCGGATTGGAAATCAGGCTGCCGGGCTCCATGATCGCGAGTTTCTTGGGATGCACCTCTGTTGCCTTGGTGAACAGCGCTTCCGGGCTGAACCCGTACTTGTAGAGGACGGCTCCGGCCATGAACGTTGCGCCTGAGAGCAACAGCACCGCCTTGATGATCTGCACCCAGGTCGTCGCCTTCATCCCGCCGAACGTCACGTAGATCATCATCAGGCCGCCAACCAGGACGACCGCGATCCAGTAGTCGAGACCGAACAACAGCTGGATCAGCTTACCGGCACCGACCATCTGCGCGATGAGATAGAACGCAACCGTCACCAGCGAGCCGCACGCCGCCAGGATACGGATCTCGGTCTGCCCGAGCCGAAACGAGGTCACGTCGGCAAAGGTGAACTTTCCGAGGTTGCGCAATTGTTCGGCGATCAGAAAGGTGACGATCGGCCATCCCACCAGCCAGCCGACGGAGTAGATCAAGCCGTCGTAGCCCGAAGTATAGACGAGGCCCGATATGCCGAGAAAGGACGCCGCCGACATGTAGTCGCCTGCGATCGCAAGTCCGTTCTGGAAGCCCGTAATTCCGCCGCCGGCCGAGTAGAAATCCGCGGCCGATGCGGTCCTCTTGGCGGCCCAATAGGTGATGACGAGCGTCAGGCCAACGAACCCGACGAACATACCGATCGCCGACCAGTTGGTCGCCTGCTTAACGCCGCCGTCGATGCTGCCTGCGGCGAGCGCGATGGTGGGCAGGCCTGCGAGCAGGATCGCCAGGAGCCATGAGAATTTCTTCACGAGCGGTTCTCCTCGACAATCTTGCGGATGAGCACGTCGTAACTGGAATTCGCCTGGCGGACATAGATACCCGTCAGCAGGAAGGCGAGCACGATGACGGACAGTCCGATTGGAATGCCGATCGTCGTCACGCCGCTGCCCAGCGGTATCCCGAGGAACTTGGGAGCGTAGGCGACCAGCAGGATGAAGCCGAAATAGACAACAAGCATAACCGCCGACAGCATCCAGCCCAGCGACGAACGTCGGCGCACGAGCTCCTGGTAGTTCGGATCGCGTTCAATCTTGGCGAGGTTGCTCACATCAATGGTCCCTGGATGATCCTCTGGAGTTCTTGTCGTCAAAGCGGTCCCTTATCTGGCGGGACCATCCCAGCCTGCACTGCCGGACGGCCAAGCTCCATGATCCAGATCAAGTCCGGTTGATCCCTATGACGTGCGTGACAAACGGCCAGCGGCCGCGCAGCTGTCGAAGGCGCGCGGAAGAGCAATGGCTCGGGGCCGGCACGCAGTTTGATGAAGCGGCGGGGTAGAGGTTGCTCCGGACTACGCGATGGTTCCGAACTCGGCCACCGGAGCAATCCAATATACGAGATTGCAGCCCGCGAACGAATGCCGGAGCTGATCGACCAGGCGCCTGGCGTCCGCTCCTGGCAGAACGATCTGGACATGCACCTGATCGGCGTGGCCCTTCACACGTTCGGCGGCCGTCGGCAACTGCACGCCTGAGCCGTGTCCCGCGGCATCGGAGACCGTGAAGCCGGACGTCTGGCCCGGCTGCTCGCTGAGAAAGTCGAGCAGCTCCTCGCGCAGCTTTCGCGCCAGGATCAACGACAGGCACACATATTCGCTGGTCATTTTGACTCCTTCACAGTGCCGCCGAACCGGCGATAGAGGATGGGGAGCAGGATGAGCGTAAGCAGCGTGGACGACAGCAATCCTCCGATCACCACGATCGCCAGCGGCCGCTGGATCTCCGATCCCGGACCGGAAGCGAACAAGAGCGGGATCAGGCCCAATGCGGTGATGCTGGCGGTCATCAGCACCGGGCGGAGCCGCCGCCTGGCACCGTCGACCACGATCTGGTCCTCGCCGACGCCATGCGCCCTCAACTGATTGAAATACGAAACCAGCACGACGCCGTTCAGGACCGCGATTCCGAGCAGGGCGATGAATCCGACAGAGGCCGGAACCGACAGATATTCGCCGGTCGAGACGAGGGCAAACACGCCTCCGATCAGCGCGAACGGGATGTTCACAAGCACGAGCAAGGCCTGCCGAACGGAAGCGAAGGTCGTGAACAGCAACACGAAGATGAGACCGATGGCGACGGGCACGACAATCGAAAGGCGCGCGGCAGCGCGTTGCTGGTTTTCGAACTGTCCGCCCCAGGTGAGCCGATAGCCCTTCGGCAGCGAAAGGTCGGCGGCGACCTTCCGTTGGGCCGCCTCGACGAAGCCGACCATGTCGCGGCCGCGCACATTGGCGCGAACGACGCTCATCCGGTTGCCGTCCTCGCGGTCGATCTTCACCGGGCCGTCGACGCGCTGGATGCGCGCGACCTGGGACAGCGCGACGTGCTGCCCGGAGGCGAGCGTGAGTGGCAGGCTCGCGAGCAATGTGGGCGCCTCCCGCGTCGTCTCGCTTCCCCGGACCAGAATGGGCGTGCGACGGCCCTCCTCGAGCGCGGTGCCGATCGTCCGCCCCTCGATCTGGGTCCGCAGCGCATTGGCAATGGTGTCCACCGTCAGACCGAGACGGCCGGCCTCCATCCGGTTCACGACGACCGTGTAGTATTGCGCACCTTCGTTGAGCGTCGTGTAGACGTCTTCCGCACCCTCGATGCTGGTGAGGATCTCGGACAGTTTCGTCGCAATCTCGTTGAGCCGGCCGATGTCGCTGCCGAAGACCTTCACAGCGACATCGCCACGCACGCCGCTGATCATCTCCTGCACCCGCATGTCGATGGGTTGGGTGAAGCTGAGCGAGATGCCCGGAAAGTCGGCGAGCACGTTGCGCAGCGCCTTCAAGAGCTCCGCCCTGTCCGGGGCGGCTCTCTCTTCAACAGGCTTGAGCACGAGAAACGTGTCAGTCTGGTTCGGTCCCATGGGATCGAGCCCGAGCTCGTCGGAACCGGTTCGCGCGATGATCCCGGTGACGTCCGGAACCTTCAAGAGCGCCGACTGGATCCTCGCGTTGATCGCGAGGGATTCGTCCAGATTGACCGACGGCAACGTCTCGACGCTGACGATGACGTCGCCCTCGTCCATGGTCGGCATGAAGGTCTTGCCGAGTTGCGAATAGGCGTACCCTGCCGCGACCAGCGCCAGGAGAGCTGCAGCAATGACCTTTCGCTCGTTTCGCAGCGACCAGTCCAGCGCGGGTGCGTAGACGCGCTGCGCGAGGCGGATCAGCAGCGGCTCGCCGTGCCCTGCCGATTTGAGCAGGAACGAGGTCGCGACCGGGATCACGGTGAGCGCCAGCAGCAGCGAGCCGGCGAGCGCAAAGATGATTGCGAGCGCAACGGGGATGAAGAGCTTGCCCTCGAGCCCCTGCAAGGTGAGCAGCGGCACGAACACGATCATGATGATCAGCACGCCGGAAGCGACAGGTTGCAGCACCTCGCAGACCGACCGGAAGATGACGTGGATCAGCGGAAGGCCCCTGCCCGGCTCGTGGTTGCCGAGATTTCCGACGATGTTCTCGACCACCACCACCAGCGCATCGATCAGCATGCCGATCGCGATCGCAAGCCCGCCGAGGCTCATCAGATTGGCGGACATTCCAACCGCACGCATGGCCAGGAGCGCAATGACGATCGCGAGCGGCAGGCTGAGGGCGATCACCAACGATGCGCGCCAATTGCCCAGGAACAGCAACAACAGGACGACCACCAGCACGGTCGCCTCGCCGAGCGCCCGCACCACCGTGCCGACGGCGCGACCGACGAGTCGGCTTCGGTCATAGAACACGTTGAGGGATACGCTCTGGGGCAGCGCGGGCTTCAGCTCCTCGAGCTTTGCGCGGACGTCACGCACGAGTTGACCGGCATTGGCTCCGCGCAAGCCCAGCACCAGCCCTTCAACCGTTTCGCCCTGGCCGTTCTCCGTCACCGCCCCATAGCGTGTCAGGGCCCCGACCTTGACGCGCGCAACGTCGTTCACGCGTATCGGGACCCCGTCGCGGGTGTCCACGACAATGGCCTTGATGTCGTCGATCGTGCGGATGCTGCCTTCAATCCGCACCAGGGCACTGTCCTCGCCCTGGTTGACGCGCCCCGCGCCGTCGTTGCGGCTGTTGGTTTCGACGGCGCGGCGAAACAGCTCCGACGAAATACCGCGCGCGGCGAGCGCATCGTTGAGCGGGACGATCTCGAACGCCCGCACGTAGCCGCCGAGGGCATTCACGTCGGCAACCCCGGGAACCGTGCGCAGCGCCGGTCGGATCACCCAGTCGAGCAGGGTTCGCCGCTCCGCCAGCGACAGCTCGGAGCTGTCGATGGTAAACATGAACATCTCGCCGAGCGGACTGGTGATCGGCGCAAGCCCGCCACTCACCCCCTCGGGAAGGTCACGAGCGATG
This sequence comes from Bradyrhizobium sp. USDA 3311, assembly GCF_054062495.1. Classification (NCBI taxonomy): domain Bacteria; kingdom Pseudomonadati; phylum Pseudomonadota; class Alphaproteobacteria; order Hyphomicrobiales; family Nitrobacteraceae; genus Bradyrhizobium; species Bradyrhizobium sp. USDA 3311. Next base: position 6,553,900 of record NZ_JBSSFI010000001.1, read on the forward strand.
TTCGACAACCGCTCGGAGACCTGGTTGCGCGCCCAGTAGATATCCGTGCCGTCCTCGAAATCGATCGTGACGTCGGCGAGCGCGTATTTGGTGGTCGAGCGAAGGATTTTCTTGTTCGGCAGGCCCAGCAGTTCGAGCTCGATCGGGACGGTGATGCGCTGCTCGACCTCCTCCGGCGTCAGGCCCGGTGCCTTCATGATGATTTTCACCTGGACTGGTGAAACGTCGGGGAACGCGTCGATCGGCAGGCTGGGGAGGAACGTTGCGCCCGCGCCGATCAGCAGCAAGACGGCGAGCAGGACGAACAGCCGCTGCGAGAGCGCAAAGGCGACCAGACGCTGGAGCATTATTGGCCGGCTCCGAGCCGCGAGAGAATGCCCCGAAGCGCCGAGATGCCCGCGATCGCAACCTCGTCCTTGTCGCTGATCGGGCCGGATATCACGACGTGATCCTGGTCCTCTGCGAGCAGCGTGACCGATACCAGCCGGAAGCCGCCCTCGATGGCTTTGAATATCCAGCTCTGCTCGCCACGACGGACGAGACCGCTATAGGGAATCTCCCAGGCGCTCTCGCCCTCGGAGAGGAAGCTGAGACGGACGGACGCCGTCTGGCCCGGGTGCAATTGGCCGCTGTTCGGCACTTCGGCCCGCACCAGGATGGTTTGCGTCGCCGCATCGGTCGTCTCGGAAATCAGAACGACGCGACCGGGCGTTGCGTAACCTTCGACCTCGACCCGCGCACCGGTGCGGATTGCGCGGATGTTGGCCGCTGGAATGGCGATTTCGGCCCACAACGGCGAAAGCCGGGCAAGCTTGACCAGCGGCGCGGACTGCTCCAGCCGCTGCCCCGGCGAGACCGCGATCTCGACCACGGATCCCGTCTGCGGCGCATTGACGGTCAGCGTCCCGCTGATTGCCGCGTCGGTCGCCAACCGGGAGATTGCGTCATCGGAGAGCCCCGCCAACCGGAGCATCTGCCGGCGCTCCGCGACCGCGATGGTGGCCTGTCGCGCCTCGGTCTGGCTCGCCTCGAGAACGCGTTGTGGGACGGCCTTGCCCTCGAAGAGATCGGCGTTCCGCCTGAGCTGCTGGTTCGCAAGAGCCTCCTGCGCGACGGCGTGAAGATAGTCCCGCTGGAGTGACACGAAACCCTGGCTCTCCAGCGTAAGAAGCGGCTGGCCGGCGCTCACGCGATCCCCGCGCGCGACGGCCAGATTGGTGACCATGCCGGCAACGGGTGTGCTCACCACCCACAATTGAGGCGTCGGAACGACGATCTGCGCCGGATAAGGCAGTGTCTGGTCGGTTCTGCTCGAAACCGGATGCACGACACGAATGCCGAGGCTTTCGATCTGCGTGGGCGTCAGTTTCATGTCGTCGTCGGCCGCAGCGATGCCGGGGCACCCGACGAGCGAGAGCGCAACAACGACGCGGCACGCCCTGCGTAGAAAACGCTCCCTCTGATGGAAAGATCGCATCAATACCAGCTTCGAAGACGGTTGCCGGGTCTTTCTAGGCCGGATGCGATTGAAGGTGTTGACCTACGTCAACGGCAGCCCATTGCGGCAAATCGGGTATTCGAGCCGGCTGTCGCGGATGATGTTGTTGTTTTGGTCGCGCGCGGTGCGCGCTCTTCAATTGCGCGATCCGCGCGAACCAGCGGCAAGGACCGTATGTCGAGGTCGATCGCCCTGGCCGCGTTCGGATCGACGACCAGCTCGTAGCGTTGCGCCGGGACGCGGGCTTGCGCTTACGCCGACTTCTTCTTCGCCTTAGGCTTGGTCGCCTTCGGCAAGACAGGCGCCTCCGGCGTGCCCTCGATCGAAGACAGGCGTCCGGCTGTGAACGTGTAGATGCCCGCGCGCGGACCGGTCGTCCATGTGACAACGGCAACGCGCCTGCCGACGGCATCGTTGGAGAGGTTCACGTTCGAGGGCGCGCCGATGCCGCGCACCACGTCGCATTCGGTATGGCCGAGCGCGACCGTGCCGCCGGCGGCCGCCGGCGCGGTCGTGGATGCATTGGCATCGGCAGGTCCGGGAGGCGCCGCCATGCCGGGACAGGCGCCGTCGGCGCTGACCAGATCCTCAGCCCCGACCGGCTTTTCGGGAGTCAGCGGCGGCGATTCGATCGAGATGTTCCTGATGAACAGGCGGCTGGGCGTGTTGAACCACTGGGCATCCTTGGACAGCAGATCGGTCCCGCCCGAGCAGCCCGCGACCAGCGGTACTACGGCAGCCAACGCAACTATGAGCGAGCCGGGAAGCTTTTGATGTCGCACGATAAACTAAATTCCCCGCGTGAAGGACCAGCCCTAAACGATTGTCCCAACATCACTTTGCGGCACGAAGGTGGCCGAAGCCAGCATCACCCGTAAAGTGCAAATTATCATTAATTGCGATCGACCGCTAATTCCGCCGCTGCCACCGACCCCGTTCGTCGGCCTGCCAATAGGTGACATCAAATCCCCGCGCCTTGCAATCCGTCCAGGCACTGCGGGCGAGCGCCAGCGCGTCCGGATCGTCGCCGTTGAACAGCAGCACCATGCGCTCATAGCCCTGCGCATCTTGCGGCAGCGCTGCGTTGTCGACCAGAAAGCGGACATGGGCGCCGTTAGGATTGTCCTCCTCGATCGCCAGCACGATCGGCTGATCGGCGGCATCGTTCACGCGCCATGTCGCGTGCGGCAGGAAGGAATCGTCGCGATAGGTCCACAGATGCGCATCGAGCGCATCGGCGCGTTCCTCCGAGGTCGACTGCACCACGACGCGCCAGCCGCGCTCGAGCGATTTCTCGAGAAGCGGCGGCAACACGTTCTCCACCGTCATGTTTTGCAGATGGTAGAACAGCACTTCAGTCATTTTGGATCATTTGCGCTCGTAGTGGTCCGCCACCAGGCGATCCAGGAGGCGGACGCCATAGCCGCTTCCCCAGCTCTGGTTGATGTCGGTCTTCGGCGCGCCCATGGCGGTGCCGGCGATGTCGAGATGCGCCCAGGGCGTGCCGTCGACGAAGCGCTGCAGGAACTGCGCCGCGGTGATCGAACCGCCGTGGCGGCCGCCGGTGTTCTTCATGTCGGCGAACTGCGAATCGATCAGCTTGTCGTATTCGGGGCCGAGCGGCAGGCGCCAGACCTTCTCGCCGCTCTCGATGCCGGCCGTCAGCAGCCGGTCGGCAAGTTCGTCATTGTTGGAGAACATGCCGGCATGCTCGGTGCCGAGCGCGACCACGATCGCGCCGGTCAGCGTCGCCAAGTCCACCATGAATTTCGGCTTCGTCTTCTTGGCCACGTACCAGAGCACGTCGGCCAGCACGAGGCGGCCTTCGGCGTCGGTGTTGATGATCTCGATGGTCTGGCCCGACATCGAGGTGACGATGTCGCCCGGCCGCTGCGCATTGCCGTCGGGCATGTTCTCGACGAGGCCGATGGCGCCGACCACGTTGGCCTTGGCCTTGCGCGCCGCAAGCGCGTGCATCAGCCCGACGACGCAGGCAGCCCCGCCCATGTCGCCCTTCATGTCCTCCATGCTGCCGGCCGGCTTGATGGAGATGCCGCCGGTGTCGAAGCAGACGCCCTTGCCGACGAAGGCGACCGGGGCCTCGCCCTTCTTGCCGCCGTCCCAGCGCATGATTACGGTGCGGCTCGGCCGCGTCGAGCCCTGGCCGACGCCGAGCAGCGCGCCCATGCCGAGCTTGTCCATCGCCTTGACGTCGAGCACCTCGACCTTGACGCCGAGCTTGCGGAGCAGGCTTGCGCGGCGCGCGAATTCCTCGGGGAAAAGCACATTCGGCGGCTCGTTGACGAGGTCGCGCGCGATGATCACGCCGTCGACGACATGGCCGGCCGAGGCAAACGCCTTCTTGGCCGCGGCGACATCGCCCACCGCAAGCGCGATATCGGCGCGTGAGCCGCCCTCCTCGCCGTCCTTCTTCTTGGTCTTGTAGCGGTCGAACTTGTAGGCGCGCAGCCGGAGCCCCGCGGCGATCGCAACCGCCTGCTCGCTCGTCATGGCGCCGTCAGGCAGTTCCGCCATGATGGTCATCGCGGCAGCAGTGGCGGAGAGCTTGCCCGCCGCCACGCCGCCGAATTTGAGAAAGTCATTCGCCTTCAGGCCCGTCGCCTTGCCGGCCCCGATCACGATCAGACGGGTGGCCTTCACCCCCTCCGGCGCCAGGATGTCCAGCGCGGCGCCGCTTTTACCTTTGAAAGCGGCGGCCGAGGCCGCCCGCTTCACAAGTTCGGTAGCGCCGCCGAGCGCCTTGGCGGTCGCCGGGCCCAGCTTCAAACCGTCGTCGCAGAACACGACCAGGATGCCACGGGCGGCAGCAGACAACGGGACGAAGCCGACCTTGATGGCATCGGACATGGGTAACTCCTCCAAAACATGGGGCTTTTGCCGCTCGACGGGTCCGGCCACGGGCCGGCGCTGAACGGCGATTCACTGGACTTTCCCCACTATGGGCCACCGGCCGGGCAGATGCCAAGCACCGCCCGTGGCCGGCCAGGCCACAAGAGGGAAATATTAACCATATGTTGAGGGTGCCACGGGGCAGCCATTTTGTTGACGGATCAAAGGGATGGTAGTGAGAGAGTAAGCCGGCGTAAGAGCTGTTTGTCCGACCTTGGGGATCCCCTTCCGGGGATTGGTTGGACGGCCAGAACTCCGGCCGACATTGGGGACTTGGTGGGATTCGTGCGGTAGCGCATGGGGTCAATCGATAGGTATATCTTCCGCACGACGCTGGCGTCGTTTGCGCTGGTCCTGGTCAGCCTCACCGGCGTGATCTGGATTACGCAGGCGTTGCGCGGCATCGACCTGATGACGAGCCAGGGTCAGACCATCCTCACCTTCCTCGGCATCACCAGCCTCGTCGTGCCCGCGCTGGTCCTGATCATCTCGCCGATCGCGCTGATGATCGCGATCTCGCACACCCTGAACAAGCTCGCGACCGATTCCGAGATCATCGTGATGAATGCCGCCGGCTTCTCGCCGTTCCGGCTGTTCTATCCGTTCTTCTACGCCACCTGCGTGGTGGCCCTGCTGGTCGCCTTCATCGCGGCCTATCTTGCGCCCGACGGCATGCGGCGGATCAAGCAGTGGGACGCCGAGATCACCGCCGACGTGCTCACCAACATCCTCCAGCCCGGCCGCTTCGCGCAGCTCGACAAGAACCTGACGATCCGGATCCGCGAGCGCCTGCCGGGCGGCATCCTCGCCGGCATCTTCATCGACGACCGCCGCGATCCCAACGAGCGCGTCTCGATCGTCGCCGAGCATGGCGAGGTCATGAAGAACGACACCGGATCGTTCCTGGTGCTGGAAACGGGAAATCTGCAGCGCTTCGAGGTCGGCAAACGCGATCCCGCGCTGGTGGCGTTCGGCCGTTACGGCTTCGACATGTCGAAGTTCTCCGGTCAAGGCCGCGACGTCACCCTCGGCATCCGCGAGCGCTATCTCTGGGAGCTGTTCTCGCCGTCCGAGGATGATCCCGTCTACAAGCAGATTCCCGGTCAGTTCCGCTCGGCCTTGCACGACAGCCTGTTGGCGCCGATCTATCCGTTCGCCTTTGCCGTGCTGACCTTCGCCTTCCTCGGTGCGCCTCGCACCACCCGCCAGAGCCGCAATTTCTCGATCGGCTCGTCCATCGTCGCGGTGTTCGGCCTGCGCATGGCCGGCTTCGCCTGCTCGGTGATGGCGGTGAAGTCGCCCGCCGCGGTGCTGGTCCAATACGCGATGGTGCTGGGCGCCATCGGCGTCGGGATGTGGATGATCGTCGGCGGCATCGTGGTCGAGCCGCCGCCCCGCCTCATGGAGGCCATCAACAGGTCGAACGCGCGCATCGCACGGCTATTCGGACGGCCGGCCACCGCATGAGCATGCTCACCAATACACTCGGGCGCTATTTCGCCGGCCGCTTCGTGGTCGCGGCGCTCGGCGTGTTCGCCAGCATCTTCCTGCTGCTGGTGCTGGTCGATTACATCGAGATGGTGCGCAAGACCTCCGGCCTTGCGTCCGCCTCGGCGATCATGGTGGCCGAGACCTCGCTGTTCCGGGTGCCGCAGCTCCTGGAGAAACTGACGCCGTTCTGCATGCTGATCGGCGCCATGACCTGCTATCTCGCGCTCTCGCGAAGGCTGGAACTCGTGGTCGCGCGCGCCGCCGGCGTCTCGGCCTGGCAGTTCATCTCGCCGGCGCTCGGCAGCGCGCTCCTGATCGGGGTGATCGCCACCGTCGCCTACAATCCGATGTCGGCCAATCTGCGCGAGCTCTCCAAGCGCATGGAGGCCGAGCTGTTCGGCTCGGCGCCCGGCGGCGGCATCCAGGACGCCTCCGGCTTCTGGCTCAACCAGGTGACCAACGACGGCCAGACGATCATCAATGCGGCGCGCAGCGAGCAGCAGGGCGTCCGGCTCACGGGGCTCACGCTGTTCCGGTTTGACACAGAGCAGCACTTCAAGGAACGCGTCGAGGCGCGCGAGGCGGACCTCGAAGTCGGCCAGTGGATATTCAGGAACGTCCGCCGCTTCTCGCTCGACGGGCCGCCGATCGAGCAGGCCGTTCTGGCGATTCCGACGACGTTGACCGAGGCCCAGGTCCGCAACAGCTTTTCCACACCCGAGACTGTGTCCTTTTGGCAACTACCGAGCTACATCCGCTCCTCCGAAAGCTCAGGCTTCGCGACAGCCGGCTATCGACTCCAGTATCACAAGCTGTTGGCGCAGCCGTTTTTGCTCGCCGCCATGGTGATGCTCGCGGCCTCGGTGTCGTTGCGTTTCTTCCGGATGGGCGGCGTGCAGAAGATGGTTTTGAGTGGCGTGGGCGCAGGCTTTCTGCTCTACGTTCTGTCGAAAGTGACTGAAGACTTGAGCAAGGCTGAGTTGATGCATCCGATCGCTGCGGCGTGGTTGCCCGTGGTGGTGGGCGGCCTCACCGGCTTTTTGGCCTTGTTGTACCAGGAGGACGGTTAGTGACTGCCGTCCATCGAGGGCCCGTGTCTCGTTTGACGCGCCGCACTGTGATGCGCGCGAACGGGCGAGGCTTGTCCGTGCGCAGGCTTCTGCTCGCTGTCGTCGCTGCCGTCTCGCTCGGCGGGCTGATCGACATTGCCACCGTGGCGCCGGCCTCGGCCCAGTTCACCTATAATCCGCTGCCGCCACGTCCGAAGCCGCCGAAGGCCGCCAACGACAACCAGATGCTGGTTCAGGCGACCGAGGTCGACTACGACTACAACAATTCGCGCGTCTCCGCGGTCGGTAACGTCCAGCTGTTCTACAACGGCACCAGCGTCGAGGCCGACAAGGTCATCTACGACCAGAAGACCAAGCGGCTCCATGCCGAAGGCAACATCCGCATGACGGATGCCGACGGCAAGATCACCTATGCCGAGATCATGGATCTCTCGGACGATTACCGCGACGGTTTCGTCGATTCGCTGCGCGTGGACACCGCCGACCAGACCCGCATGGCCGCGACCCGTGCCGACCGGTCCAGCGGCAACTACACGGTGTTCGACAACGGCGTCTACACGGCCTGCGCGCCGTGCAAGGACGATCCGAAGAAGCCGCCGCTGTGGCAGGTCAAGGGTGCGCGCATCATCCACGACCAGCAGGAGAAGATGCTGTACTTCGAGACGGCGCAGCTCGAATTCTTCGGCGTGCCGATCGCCTACATGCCCTATTTCTCGACGCCCGACCCGACCGTGAAGCGCAAGTCCGGCTTCCTGATGCCCGGCTACTTCCCCGGCACGACGAACACCGGCTTCGGCGCCGAAGTTCCCTATTATTGGGCGATCGCGCCCGACATGGACGCAACCTTCACCCCGCGCTTCATGTCGCGACAGGGCGCGTTGCTGCAAGGCGAATTCCGTCAGCGCTTGATCGACGGCGCCTATCAGATCCGCGCCTACGGCATCTACCAGCTCGATCCCGGAGCCTTTGCCGGGCAGCCCGGAGACCGCCAGTTCCGCGGCGCTATCGACACCAAGGGTCAGTTCGCGCTGAACGACAAATGGGTCTGGGGTTGGGACGGTGTCCTGATGTCCGACTACTATTTCTTCTCGGACTATCGCCTCGCGGCCTACAGGGACCCGCTCGGATCGTTCCTGAACCTGCCGACCGATGCGATCTCGCAGCTTTATCTGACCGGCGTCGGCAATCGCAGCTTCTTCGACGCGCGCACGATGTACTGGCTGAGCTTCTCGGGCAACCAGAACCAGGTGCCGATCGTCTACCCCGTGATCGACTACTCGAACGTGCTCAACTATCCGGTGTTCGGCGGCGAGTTCAGCTACAAGACCAACTTCGTGAACCTGTCGCGTGACACCGCCGTGTTCGATCCGATCACGACGCTCGCCAACACCAACAGCCTGTGCACGACGGCGTCGGCCGATCCGCTCGCGCGCACGCCGTCGCAGTGCCTGCTGCGCGGCTTCCCCGGCACCTATACCCGCCTGACGGCGGAAGCGCAGTGGCGCAAATCCTTCACCGACCCGCTCGGCCAGATCTGGACGCCGTTCGCCAGCCTCCGTGCCGATGCGATCAACTCCTCGGTCTCGAACCAGCCGGGCGTGTCGAACTACCTGCCGGTCGGCGACACCCAGGCGATCCGCCTGATGCCGACCGTCGGCCTCGAATACCGCTATCCCTTCATCAACGTTCAGCCCTGGGGCTCGACCACCATCGAGCCGATCGCGCAGATCATCATCCGCCCGAACGAGACCTATGCCGGCAAGCTGCCGAACGAGGACGCGCAGAGCATGGTGTTCGACACATCGAACCTGTTCAGCGTCGACAAGTTCTCCGGTTACGACCGCGTCGAGGGCGGCGGCCGCGCCAATGTCGGCGTGCAGGCCACCACGCAGTTCGACAGGGGCGGCGCCGTCAAGACGCTGTTCGGCCAGTCCTACCAGCTGTTCGGCATGAACTCCTACGCGGTCCAGGACTCCATCAACACGGGCGTGGATTCCGGTCTCGACAAGCCTCGCTCCGACTACGTGGCGAGCATCGCCTACTCGCCCAACCGCACCTACACGTTCAGCGTCCGCTCCCGCATGGACGAGCAGACCTGGAACGTCCAGCGTTTCGAGGCGGAAGGCCGCGCCAACTTCGATCGCTGGTCGATCAGCGTGATGTACGGCAACTACGCGGCACAGCCGGAACTCGGCTATCTGACGCGCCGCGAGGGCATCCTGACCTCGGGCTCGCTCAAGGTCGCGACCAACTGGGTGGTGTCGGGCTCGGCGCGCTGGGACCTCGAGGCCAACAAGATCAACCAGTATGTGCTCGGCGCCGGCTATGTCGACGATTGCTTCGTGCTGGCGGCGAACTATGTAACTTCGTATAGCTATTCGGCGGGCACTACGCCGCCAGTGCTGAGCCATGCGTACATGTTCACGTTCGGGCTGCGTACGCTGGCGACCTCGTCGACGACCAGCAGTACCGGCGGCCTCCAGTAAACGGTTTGAAGTGCCGACCGCGTTGCCCCAATCGCAGGTTCACCGCGGCTGACATGCGAGCGAGATCCATGACGACTGCCTTGCCTTTGTTCCGCCTCCTCCTCGTCCTCGCCGCCCTGTTTCTGGCCGGCACGCCGTCGCGCGCGCAGAACATCGTCGTCATGGTCAACGGCGATCCGATCACCGATTTCGACATCGACCAGCGCTCCAAGCTCGACCTGCTGACGACGCAGAAGACCCCGAGCCGGCAGGAGGTCATCAACGAGCTGATCGACGACAGGGTGAAGCTGAAGGAAGGCAAGAAGTACGGCGTCGATCCCGGCGTCTCCGACATCAACCAGTCCTTCGAGGGTATGGCGCAGCGCATGCGCATCACGACGGATCAGCTGACCAAGTCGCTCGAGGTCAAGGGCGTCCGCCCGGAGACGTTGAAGGCCCGCATGAAGTCCGAGATGGTCTGGACCAGCCTCGTGCGCGGCCGCTTCAAGGAGAAGCTGATGGTCGGCGAGCGCGACGTCGCGCAGGCGGTGCAGGCCCAGGCCGGCGACAAGCTGCAGATCGAGGGCACCGAATACAAGATGCAGCCGATCGTGCTGATCGTGCCGCGCGGCTCGTCTCCGGCCTTTCAGGAAACGCGGATGAAGGAAGCCGAACAATATCGCTCGCGCGTTGCGAGCTGCGAGGAGGCCAATTCGCTGTTCCGCTCGACGCCGAACGCCACCATCCGCGAGAGCGTCACCAAGACGACCGCGGAGCTGCCCGAGGCGCTGCGCAAGGTGCTCGACGACACGCCGATCGGCCATCTGACCGCGCCGGAGGTGACCAAGGCGGGCATCGAGATGGTGGTGCTCTGCTCGCGCAAGCCGACCATGATCGACACGCCGAAGAAGCGCGAGGTCCGCGAGAAGATGTATCAGGAGAAGTACGAGAAGACCCAGAAGGCCTATCTCGACGAGCTCCGCAAGGCGGCGATGATCGAATATCGCAACCGCTGATGGCCAACCACGCAGCAAAGCCCCTCGCCCTGACCCTGGGAGAGCCTGCCGGCATCGGCCCCGACATCACGATCGCAGCCTGGCTCCGGCGCCGCGAGCTGAACCTGCCCGCCTTCTACCTGCTCGGCGACGAGGCGCTGATCGCGCGGCGCGCCAAGACACTGGACAAGACCCTGGGTAAGGCGCTCGGCGCCGAGATCCGGATCGCCTCCGTGAGCGCACACGAAGCCGCGGCCGCCTTCACCGAGGCCCTGCCGGTGGTTGCGACCGGCGAGCGCGCCACGGCCGAACCCGGCCAGCCCGACGCCTCGAGCGCGCCGGCTGCGCTCGCCTCGATCCGTCAGGCGGTGGCCGATGTCCGGGCCGGCCGCGCCGGCGCCGTCGTCACCAATCCGATCGCCAAGAGCGTGCTCTACCGCGCGGGCTTCCGCCATCCCGGCCACACCGAATTCCTCGCCGAGCTCGCCGCAGAGGACGGCCGCGTGCCGCAGCCGGTGATGATGCTGTGGTCGCCGCGGCTCGCCGTGGTGCCCGTGACCATCCATGTCTCCCTGCGCGATGCGCTGTCCCAGCTCACGAGCGAATTGATCGTCTCGACCGTGCGCATCGTCGCGACCGAACTGAAATCCCGCTTCGGCATCGCGCGGCCGCGTATCGCGATCTCCGGACTCAATCCGCACGCCGGCGAGGACGGCTCGCTCGGCCACGAGGAGCAGACCATCATCGCGCCTGCGCTCAAGACATTGCGCAACGACGGCATCGACGCCAGGGGGCCGCTGCCCGCCGACACCATGTTCCACGAGGCCGCGCGCAGCCTCTATGACTGCGCGGTCTGCATGTATCACGACCAGGCGCTGATCCCGATCAAGACGGTCGCCTTCGACGACGCCGTCAACGTCACGCTCGGCCTGCCCTTCATCCGTACCTCGCCCGATCACGGCACCGCCTTCGACATCGCCGGCACCGGCAAAGCCAATCCGGCGAGCCTGATCGCAGCGCTTCAGCTCGCCAGCCGCATGGCGGCTGCCAAGACCTGATGAGCGCGATCGACGACCTCCCGCCGCTGCGCGAGGTCATTCGCCAGCACGCGCTGTCGGCCCGCAAATCGCTCGGCCAGAATTTCCTGCTCGATCTCAACCTCACCGCGCGCATCGCGCGCGCGGCGGCGCCACTGGACAACTCCACCATCGTCGAGATCGGCCCGGGCCCGGGAGGACTAACCCGCGCCCTGCTTGCGCTCGGCGCCAGGCGCGTCGTCGCCATCGAGCATGACGAGCGCGCGATCCCCGCCCTGCAAGATATTTCCGCGCGCTATCCCGGCCGGCTCGAGATCGTCCACGGCGATGCCATGACCTTAGACCCGCGTCCGTTGCTCAATGGCGAAAGCGCAAAGATCGTCGCCAACCTGCCCTACAACATCGCGACCCAGCTTCTGATCAACTGGCTCACCACCGAACCATGGCCGCCCTGGTACGACATGATGGTCCTGATGTTCCAGCGCGAGGTCGGCGAGCGCATCGTGGCGCGCGAGGACGAGGAAGCCTATGGCCGCCTCGGCGTGCTCGCCAACTGGCGCTGCGAGACGAAGATCCTGTTCGACATCGCGCCGTCCGCCTTCGTGCCGCCGCCCAAGGTGACCTCCTCCGTCGTGCGCCTGGTGCCGCGCGCCGAGCCCCTGCCATGCGATCGAAAAATGCTCGAGCAGGTCGCGGCGGCCGCGTTCGGCCAGCGCCGCAAGATGCTGCGGCAAAGCCTGAAATCGCTCGGCGTCGATCCGGCGCGGCTTGCGCAGGCCGCCGGCGTCGATGCGACGCGGCGCGCCGAGACCATTCCGATATCCGGCTTTGTTGCCATGGCGCGTGAATTGGCGGATATACGCAGCGAAGGCTAAGACAGAAATTCCGGAGGAAAGAAAATGGCGTTGATGCGTCGGCAGTCGCTGGTCAAGTTCGATGCGCCCTTGTGCGAGACCATCGTCGACACGCCAAAGCCGAAAGGCGCCGAGGTGCTGGTGCGCATCGAGCGCTGCGGCCTCTGCCATTCGGATCTGCACATCCAGGACGGCTATGCCGATCTCGGCGGCGGCAAGAAGCTCGACACCACGCGCGGCATGACGCTGCCCTTCACGCTCGGCCACGAGATCGCCGGCGTCGTCGATGAAGTCGGCCCCGACGTTCCGGGCGGCCTCGTCGGCAGCAAGAAGGCGGTGTTTCCGTGGATCGGCTGCGGCCAGTGCCGCGACTGCGCCAATGGCGACGAGAACCTCTGCGTCAAGCAGCGCTTCCTCGGCGTCTCCATCGACGGCGGTTTCGCCACCCACGTGCTTGTGCCCGACGCGAAATATCTGCTCGACTACGATCCCCTGCCCGTCAACCAGGCCGCGACGCTGATGTGCTCCGGCGTCACCGCCTACGGCGCGCTCAAGCGCCTGGTCGACCGTCCGCGCCAGCGCAACCTGCTGCTGATCGGCCTCGGCGGCGTCGGCATGATGGGCCTGTCGTTCGCGCAGGCGATGTTCAAGCAGCCGATCACGGTCGCCGATCTCTCGCCGGCCGCGCGCGACACCGCACTGAAGAACGGCGCAGCCAACGCCTACGATCCGGCCGAGCCCGACGTGATCAAGCGCATCCTCAAGGAGACCGAAGGCGGTTTTGACGAGATCGTCGATTTCGCCGGCAACGAGAAGTCGATGGCGTTTGCGGTCGCGATCGCCGCGCGCGGCGGCAAGATCGTGGTCTCCGGCCTGATGGGCGGCCAGTTCACGCTGCCCATGGTGCAATGGGTCTACAAGCGCATGACCATCGAAGGCTTCATGGTCGGCACGCTTGCGGAGGCCAAGGAGCTGATGGCACTCGCCCGCGCCGGCAAGATCAAGCCGACGCCGATGCGCGAGGAGCCGATGGGCGACGTCCAGAAATGGATCGACGAATTGCGCGCCGGCAAGGTCGTCGGCCGCATCGTGCTGAAGAACTGACACCGCCCGCGGCGGCCGGACGCAAGTTTCGCCCGCCGCGCGGAACGGCTGCGGCCACGCCGCGTTGGCAGAGTATGTCCATTCGCTGCACCGTCGAGAGCGCGTTCTTCATCGCCTGGGGCTTCCTGGAGCAGAGCGGAGAGCTCGGCCCTCCGGACGAGACCGCGAATGTCCTTCTCGACGCCATCGAAGCCCAGCTCAGAACCGGTGAACGCCGGCAGTTGATGCTCGCGAACAGAGCGATCGATACCTGGCGTGCCCACGCGGCGAAGCGCCGGCCGTCGCAGGAAGCCCGCTTCGGATGATGGGCGGCGGGCGATGGCCTCGGGCCCCGTTCCGGCAAATGCGCCACCGCCATCGAGCCCAATGCCCGCCCCTTCGATGAAGACAGGAAGCTTCCGCTCCGCCACACCATCATGCCGATTGCCAGCCGATCACTTCGGCCTGACATTGGAACGTCGCGCGCCTCGGGCGCGTTTGTCTCTCGTGAAGGCAACGACGGAGTCAGAGCTGATGACAAGGCCGCTGACGAAGACAGTGCAACCTGTTCCTGAAGAAAACCAGAGCCACAAGGGCGCCGGCAGCGCGCCGTCGGTCCCGGTCGACACCACCAAAGGCCACCGCGACGACGAGAAGCAGAATATTCGCGAGCAGGCGGCGCACGGCAATCTCACCCAGAACACAAGCAACAGGCGCAAGGGATAAGCGATACACCGGGGGGTAAAACGAGGAGAGACGAACGTGGTCAGTCTCGGCAAGTGGTACGATCCGATATCCGAACGCTGGATCGTGCCGCGCGAACCCCGCCCTGAGACGCCATCCTCCCCAACGAGCGAGAACCACGTCCTGGAGCTTCAAAGGACGGTCGAAATCCAGCGCATCTGGCGCGCGCTCGTCGATTGCTGCGCACGCGATTGATGCTCGCGCGCAGCAACGGAGGAACCCGCCGTCGGCTGCATGTGTTGTCATTCCGCATGAACGATCCCGCATCGCCCGCAAGGCCAGTCGCAGTCGCGATACGCTGTCTGTCGATGATCGTCGGCTGCGCTTGCCTGCTGCTCGCGGCTGTTTGCTTCGCTATCGCGGCGCAGGTCTTTGTTCAGACCGGTGTGTTCGCGCAATCCTACGCGTTGGTGGGACTTATGAGCGCCGTGCTGGGGCTTCTGGCGCTGACGTTGGCGCGAGTCTGGAAATAGGCTTTCGCAATTTGGCGCCTTCGCCGGCTCTCGCCATGAAGCCACCTCCCGCTCCGTCATTCCGGGATGCGCGCGCAGCAGGCAGGCCCGGAATCCATCGGGCTACGCGTTCTGCCGTGGATTCCAGGCTCGCCCTTCCAGGGCGCCCCGGAATGACGCGCATGACCAGGCGTGGCCGTCCGCGGACGGAGAAGTCGTGTGGTCCTGACGCCCGGGGTCTGTGCGTCAAGTCCTGCGGTGATGTGGCGGCCCGACCGGGCGCGCGTATCAGCGATCGGCAGGGCGACGGGGGCAATAGTGCATCGCTCCCCGGGGAGAGCACGAAGGACACCGTTAAAACCATCCGCGCAGGGAAGGCCGGGCGACCGGCATCACCTGTGGTCCAAACCGTGTGCACTTCTATCGCGCACGGACGTGCGTGTGCCGCCGGCGCCCGGCCTTCCCTGCGCCCTTTGGCCTCCATCGGGCGGCGAACGGAAGCAAGGCTCGGGCAAGACCTGCCGCGGGAACGCACAGCCGCGCCTCTTTCCCGGCACGATGCGGACGGGCCCGTGGCCGCACAGAATGTCGCACCGCTTTTCGCCCGCGCACCTAGCTGGTAGATTGGCGCCATTGCTTTGGGGAATTTTTATGCGCGCGAGGATTTTCAATCGCGTTGTGGGGCTGGCGGCACTCGCCACAGCGCTGCTCGTCGCCGCGGCAACGCCCGCATCCGCCGATAAGCGCATCGCGCTCGTCGTCGGCAACTCCGCCTACAAGAACATCACGCCGCTCGACAACCCGTCCAAGGACGCCAGCCTGATGGCGGAGACGCTCAGCACGCTCGGCTTCACACTAGTCGGCGGCCGCGCCCAGCTCGATCTCGACAAGGGCGCGATGGACATCGCGGTGCAGAGCTTCGGCCGGCAGGTGCAAGGCGCCGACGTCGCGCTGTTCTACTATGCCGGCCACGGTGTCCAGGTCGCCGGCTCCAACTATCTCGTGCCGGTCGGGGCCAATCCGACGCGCGAGGCCGACGTCGACTTCCAGATGACCGACGTCAATCTCGTGCTGCGCCAGATGCAGGGCTCCGGCACGCGGCTCAACCTCGTCATCCTCGACGCCTGCCGCAACAACCCGTTCGGCTCGCGCGGCTTGCGTTCCTCCGACGGCGGCCTTGCGCAAATGCGCGCACCCGAGGGCACGCTGATCTCCTATGCGACGCAACCCGGCAACGTCGCCCAGGACGGCAGCGACGGCCATAGCCCCTACACCAAGGCGCTGGCGACGACGATCCGGACCGCAGGTCTCGACGTATTCCAGACCTTCAACCAGGTCGGCCTCGCCGTGAAGCGCTCCACATCGGGCGCGCAGCAGCCCTGGGTCTCGTCCTCGCCGATCGACGGCACCTTCTATTTCGTGCCGCCGACGCAGACGGCTCCGCCGCAGGTCGCGGCGGTGCAGCCCGATCCGCTGCCGGCGGATCGCCTGCGCGCCGATCCTGACCGCGTCCCCCTACGCGATGCCGCATTGCTCAGCGAACTCAGCGAACGGCTCTACGAGCTCAATTTCGATCCTGACACGCCCGACGGCCTTACTCGCTCCATCACGAAGCTTCAGCAGCGGATATCCATGGCGCCGACCGGAGAGGCGACCGAAGGCCTGCTGCTGCGGATGCGCAAGATGGACGATCTGAAGCCATGGGGCTCGATCGTTTACGGCCCCGACGGCAGTAAATGGGGCATGTCGTGGAACCACGCCTCGCGGCGCGCGGCGGTCGCGGATGCGCGCGGCAACTGCGCCGGCGCCAAATGTCCGATCGAGCTTTCCTTCTATGGCAAGGGCTGCGGCGCCTTCGCGATCTCCGACAAATCCTGGTCGCTGGTCCAGCGCGAGGGCGTCCAGCGCGCCAGGGATGCCGCGCTTGACGAATGCGGCAAGGCTGGCAAGGCTTGCCGCATTATCGGATCCGTCTGCGCCGACGGCTCCGGCCGCTGATACGATTTTCATTTTGGATTATTTGCTCATGCCCAATTCCATCGCCCGCACGTTCGCTCTCGCCTCCCTCCTCGCCCTCGCCTCGTCGTCCGCCTTCGCGCAATCCGGCAGCGCCGGTGGCTCGATCGGCAATGACGAGAAATCGCTGTCCGGCTCGCGCCAGGATCCTTCTTCAGGCCGCTCGGCCGAGCCCGCGCCCTCCGCGCGCCGGAGCAAGCCGGCGGCCGAGGAACGCTCGGCGCCGCGGAGAAGCGGCGGCGGTGGTGGCGGCGGTTTCGACGGCGCCTGGGTCGTCCTCAGCGTCGGCTGCGGCGGTTCGACCTCCGGCGCGGTGGTCGTGAGCTCGGGCCGGGTCATCGGCGAGGGCGTCAGCGGCAGCGTCAGCGCGAGCGGCGCGGTTCATACCTCCGGCGCGGGCAATGGCGTGACGTTCACGGGCGCCGGCCGCCTTTCGGGGCGCAGCGGTTCCGGAACCTTCCGCCGCTCCGACGGCTGCTCGGGAACATGGACCTCGACCAAACAATAATGGTCGAAAATGCCTGATTTCGCGGCGGAACGATCGCCGCGCAGGCCCGATTCAAGCCACATCCTCTCCGGATTTGCGGCTCATTGCCACCCAACTCTTTGAAGAGAAAGGGAAGGTTAAGAGTTGCGTCATGCGTAACCGGGAGACCAGGATGGGCAACCGCACCGCGAAATTCATATCAGCGCTTGTTGGCAGTATCATTGCCGGCGCCCCCCTCGCTGCGGTGTCGCAGAACGCGCCGAGCACATCGAGCACGGCCAATGCGGCCGCCGACTGCCTCACCTCGCCGAAAAGCACCGCGCCGCAGGGACAGCACTGGCACTATCGCCTCGATCGCGCGACCAAGCGGCAGTGCTGGTACCTGCGTGCCGAAGGCGGCAAGGCGACGCAGAGCGCGCAAGCGACGGCCGACACGCCAAACGCAGATTCAGCAGCGCCGCCGTCGGTGCAGAATGCGCGCGCGGAATACATTGCACCGCAGACTGGTGCCGCGCCGAGCTCGCCGAACATGACCGCGCCTGCGCCGGCCGCAACGAGCGCGCCACAGGTCATGCAACAGCCGCCGGGCGCCATCGCCGACAACAACGCGCAGCAGCCCGCCGTCGCCGCGCGCTGGCCCGATGCTTCCGCGAGTTCCGCTGCGCCCGCACCCGCAACGCAGCCGGGCGCGACACCGGCAAAGGCCAACGCCCCGGTGGCGCTCGCCGCGGCCGAAATTCCCGTCGACAAGCCGACCGGCTCGCTCCAGACGCTCCTGCTCGTGATCGGCGGCGCTTTGGCGATCGCCGGCATCCTCGCCAGCGTCATCTACCGCTTCGCCGGTGCGCGCTCCCGCGTCAAGGCGAGCGACCACCGCCGCGTGAATTGGGACGATTGGGAGCCGCAGGACCAGGACGAGAGCCGCGCGCCCTGGCTCAAGGCGATGCCGGCCGTCACGCCGCGCGCGCAGCCGCCGCGCCCGATCGACTTCGATGCCGCACGCCCGCAGGCGGCACAGCTCGCCGCGATCGACCGCGAGATCGATGTGATCGAAGCGCACGAGCCGGCTGGCATCGTCGAAGTCGCGGAATCCGCCGAGCCCGAGATCGCGGCATTCGACAGGGAATTCGAGATCGAGGCCAGTTCACCCCGGTTAGCTGCGGACCGGGCCGACGGCGATGAAAAGCCGGCTGGTCGCGACGAGGATACGGTCGACGTCGACATCATCACCGCGATGCTGGAACGGCTGGCGCAGGAAGGGCCGCGGCTGAGGCAGCCTGGCCCTGGCTCTAACCCTGCAGCTGGCCTTGCAAACCTCGCACGAAACCAACGAGGCCAATCCGCCGCTCGCGCTTGAGGCGCTCGGCCTTCAGGATCGATTGCACCTCGGCAAAGGCCTCGTCGACGTCGTGGTTGATCACGATGTAGTCGTACTCGGCCCAGTGGCTCATCTCGTGGCTGGCGCGGCTCATGCGCTTGCGGATCACCTCGTCGGAATCCTGCGCGCGCGAATGCAGCCGCTTCTCGAGATCGCCGGCTGACGGCGGCAGGATGAACACGCTGACGACGTCGGCACGCGCCTTCTCGCGCAGCTGCTGCGTGCCCTGCCAGTCGATATCGAACAGCACGTCCTGCCCGGCCGACAGCGCCGCCTCGACCGGCGCGCGCGGCGTGCCGTAGCGGTTGTCGAACACGGTCGCCCATTCCAGCAGTTCGTCGTCCCGCACCATCGCCTCGAAGCGGGGCTTGTCGACGAACAGATAGTCGCGGCCGTCGACCTCGCCGGGCCGCATCGGCCGCGTGGTCGCCGAGACCGACATTCGCAGACCCGGCATCCGCTCGATCAACAAGCGCGACAGCGTCGTTTTGCCTGCGCCCGACGGCGAGGACAGCACGAACATCAATCCACGCCGCTCGACACCGTCAGTTCCGTGACCGCCCGTCGTCATCGATCACTCCAGATTCTGGACCTGCTCGCGAAATTGCTCGACCACGTTTTTCATGGCGAGCCCCGTATTGGTCAGCTCGATGTCGTTCGACTTCGAGCAGCAGGTATTGACCTCGCGGTGAAACTCCTGCGCCAGGAAGTCGAGCTTGCGCCCGATCGGGCCGCCCTTGCCGATCAGCTCTCGCGCCTGCGCGATATGCGAGGCGATACGGTCGAGCTCCTCGCGGATGTCGGCCCTGGTCGCGATCAGGATCGCCTCCTGCATCAGGCGGTCGGGATCGAAACGGTCGGAGGTGTCGAGCAGCGTTGCGATCTGCTCGGCGAGCCTGGCCTTGATCGCCTCCGGCTTGCGGCCGGGTGCGGCTTCGGCCTTCTTCGCCAGTTGCTCGACCTCGTCCACCCGCTGGGTCAGGATCTGCCCGAGCGAGGTCCCCTCGCGCTTGCGCATCTCGACGAGATCGGCGAGCGCCTTGTCGAAGGCCTCCGCTGCCGCGGCGCGCGCCGCCTTGTCCTCCTCCTCGTCGCCCTCGGGCTCGGCGACCTCGACGACGCCCTTGATGGCGAGCAGGCCGTCGACGCTCGGTGCCACCGCATCGACCTTTCCGGCGATCATCGAGGCGGCCTTCAGGACGGCGTTGAGCACGTCCTCGTTGACACGGACGGAGGCGGCGGCATTGGCGCGCTTGACGTTGAGATTGGCGTAGACGGTGCCGCGCGACAAAAGCTCGCCGGCGCGCTTCTTGGCGTGGGCCTCGAGCTCGTCGAACCCCTGCGGCAGCCGCACCCTGAGGTCAAAGCCCTTGGCGTTGACCGACTTCAATTCCCATTCGAACGTGTACGGCCCGCTAGCGCCGTGGCTTCGGGCAAAGCCGGTCATGGACGACAGCGCCATCAGGTCAAATTCTCCAGAAACACAGGATTCGCGAGGCCATCAAGGCACGCGAATCTTAAGACTATTTTGCCGGAAAGTGGAATCCGCAAAGTCCCGTAGGCAGGTCTGCGCGGGCCTAGCGCTGGATCACCGGCGGCGAGGGCTGCACCGCGCCCTGCCGGGCAGGAGCGGGACCAGCGGGGCGAGGAACAGCCGGCGGCTTCTTCTGCTGGTTCGGCCGTGCCGGCGTGGTCGCGGTCGGCGTGTCGGCAGCGCCGGGCGCTGCCGCCGCCGGCGGCTGCGCGTCCTCGGCCGGCTCGACCGTGTCGTTCTGGATCTGCTTCTCCATCGCGCGCAGCTTGGCGACGTTTTTCTGGTGCGCGTCGTAGGTCTCGGTGAAGGCATGCCCGCCGGTGCCGTCGGCGACGAAATAGAGGTCGCGGGTGCGGGCCGGGTTGGCGGCGGCTTCGAGCGAGGCGCGGCCGGGATTGGAGATCGGGCCCGGCGGCAGGCCTTCGATCACATAGGTGTTGTAGGGCGAGGGCTGCGTGATCTCGCTGCGCTTGATCGGGCGGCCCAGCGTGCCCTTGCCGCCGACGAGGCCATAGATGATGGTCGGATCGGACTGGAGCTTGATCTTCTGCTTCAGGCGATTGACGAACACGGCAGCGACGCGGCTGCGCTCGTCCGGCTTGCCGGTCTCCTTCTCGACGATCGAGGCCAGCGTCACCAGCTGCTCCGGAGTCTTGACCGGAATGTCCTGGCTGCGACGCTCCCATATCTCGGTCAGCACGCGCTTGTGTGCCTGCTGCATGCGCTGGATCACCTGCTCGCGCGTGGTGCCGCGCGGGAACTTGTAGGTCTCGGGCAAGAGCGTGCCCTCGCGCGGCAGCTCGCGCACGCTGCCGGTGAAGATATCGTTGTCGGAGAGCCGTGCCACGATCTGCTCGGAGGTCAGGCCTTCCGGAATCGTGACGGCATGCTGCACCACCTTGCCCTCGACGATGGTGGCGATGACGTCGCGCAGGGATGCGTTCTTCTGGAACGAATACTCGCCGGGCTTGAGGTCCGAGCTCGCCTTCAGCGCGGCTACGCTTGCGATGAACACCCACGGGTTGACGTCGGTCACGCCTTCCCGGTTCAGCGTCTCGGCGATGTCGCGCTTGCCGGCGCGCTGCGGGATGTTGACGATCTTGTCTTCCTTGAGCGGACCCGGCGCTTCGAGCACCTGCCGGCCGTAGTAATAGACGGCGCCCGCCCCGATCATGGAGATCAAGAGCAGCGTGATGATGGCGTTGCCGACGATCACGAAGGGATTGCGCGCGCGGTCCGATCGCTTCGGCGGCGGCGGGACCTGCTCGGGCTCGAGCGCTGCCCGCGGACTCCGGGGCGAAATGGGCGGCCTTTCACTCATCGAAGCAACCTGAATCCTGCCGGTTCAATCGCGGCCTGACAACCGTTTGCCCTGCCAAATGCACGCGCCCACTACCATGACTATCGCCGAATACGGCAAAACGGTGGATTCGTTTCAAACGCAAACTAATTGGCCAAACGGCGGACGATCACCGACGCATTGGTACCGCCAAAACCGAAAGAATTCGACAACGCGACGTTGACCTCTCGCTTCTTCGCCGTGCGCGGCACGAGATCGATCGCAGTTTCGACCGACGGATTGTCGAGGTTGATTGTCGGCGGCACGACATTATCGCGAATCGCGAGAATGGCGAAGATCGCCTCGATCGCACCGGCCGCGCCGAGCAGATGGCCGGTCGACGATTTGGTCGAGGACATCGCGACCTTGGAGGCGGCATTGCCGAGCAGACGCTCGACCGCGCCGAGCTCGATCTCGTCACCGAGCGGCGTCGAGGTGCCGTGCGCGTTGATGTAGTCGAGATCGGACGCCGTGAGGCCGGCGCGCTTGAGCGCGGCCTGCATGCTGCGGAAGCCGCCATCGCCGTCGGGCGACGGCGACGTGATGTGATAGGCGTCGCCCGACAGACCATAGCCGATCACCTCGGCATAGATCTTGGCGCCGCGTCGCCTCGCGTGCTCGAGTTCTTCCAGGACGAGGACGCCGGCGCCCTCGCCCATCACGAAGCCGTCGCGATCCTTGTCGTAGGGACGTGAGGCCTTCTCGGGTGTCTCGTTGAAACCGGTCGAGAGAGCGCGCGCAGCATTGAAGCCGGCAATGCCGATGCGGCTGATCGGCGACTCAGCGCCGCCGGCGACCATGACGTCGGCATCGCCCAGCGCGATCAGGCGGGCGGCATCGCCGACCGCATGCGCGCCGGTCGAGCAGGCCGTGACCACCGAATGGTTCGGCCCCTTCAGCCCGTGCGCGATCGAGACGTAACCGGAGGCGAGATTGATCAGGCGGCCTGGAATGAAGAACGGCGACACCCGGCGCGGTCCGCGCTCCTTCAGCAGGATGGCGGTTTCCGCGATGCCGTTAAGGCCGCCGATGCCGGACCCGATCATGGTGCCGGTCGCACACTTGTCCTCTTCGGTTTCGGGATGCCAGTTGGCATCGTCGAGCGCCTGGCCGGCTGCGGCCATGCCGAAGATGATGAAGTCGTCGACCTTGCGTTGGTCCTTCGGCTCCATCCACTTGTCGGGATTGAAGGTGTCGTTCGACCCGTCGCCGCGCACCACCGTGCAGGCGATCTTGGTCTGAAGATCGGAGACATCGAAGCTCTCGATCCTGCGCGCACCGCTTTCGCCGTTGAGGATGCGTTTCCAGGTCGGCTCGACGCCACAGCCGAGTGGCGAGACCATGCCGAGACCCGTGACGACAACCCGCCTCATATCCGCAAACTCCGCATCGAAAGATTCACGGCCAATAACAAGAAACCGGCTGACCGCTGCGAAGCGGCCCGTCCGGTTTCAATGTTGTCCCCGCGAAAATTGAAGAGCCTTAGCTCTTCGCGTTCTTCTCGAGAAACTTCGTGGCGTCGCCGACGGTGAGAATCGTCTCCGCGGCGTCGTCCGGAATCTCGCAACCGAATTCTTCTTCGAACGCCATCACCAGCTCGACGGTGTCCAGACTGTCGGCGCCGAGGTCGTCGATGAAGCTCGCAGCGTCGACAACCTTCTCGGGTTCAACACCAAGGTGTTCGACCACGATCTTCTTAACCCGCTCGCCAATGTCACTCATTGCATAACCTCGTGTTGTTCCCTGTAGACCCGACCCCCCGGGACGATACGAGCCGTCGTGGTCGTTGACTGCCTTCGCTTACGAACTTTGATTTGGCCCCATCCTAACCGATGCAGGGCCCGGCGAACGACGGCCAAGGCTCCGCATCGCCAATATACAGGGTTTCAAAAACCTGCAATGGCGTTCTTTGCCCATCCGTTGAAGGTCCGGTTACCATACTTCAACTGCCTTGACTACAAGCCTCATTTCGCATCGGAAACGGCCGTTTGCCACATCCCGCACCGCCATGTGGGCGGCACGGAACGAGGACTTCAGATCATGGCCATGCCGCCGTTGACATGGATGGTTTGCCCGGTGACGTAGGCCGCTTCGTTTGAACTCAGGTAGACGGCGGCCGCCGCGATGTCCTCGGGCGTCCCCAGCCGGGCCGCCGGAACCTTGGTCAGAATCGTCTCGCGCTGCTTGTCATTGAGCGCGTCCGTCATCGGCGTCTTGATGAAGCCGGGCGCGATGCAGTTGGCGGTGACGCCGCGCTTGGCGTATTCGGCACCCAGCGTCTTGATCATGCCGATCAAGCCTGCCTTCGACGCCGTGTAGTTGCCCTGCCCGGGATTGCCGGTGACGCCGACCACCGAGGTGATGGCGATGATGCGGCCGAAGCGCTTGCGCATCATCAATTTGGTGGCGGCGCGCGCCAGGCGGAAGGTCGAGGTCAAATTGACGTTGATGACCTCGTCCCAGTCCTCGTCGCGGAGCTGGACGAAGAGATTGTCGCGCGTGATGCCGGCATTGGCGACGAGGATGTCGACCTGGCCCATCGCGGCTTCCGCCGCAGGCACCAGCGCCTCGACCTCGTCGGCCTTGGAGAGATTGCAGGGCAGCACGAAGGTGCGCTCGCCGAGCTTGCCGGCAAGCTCATCCAGCACTTCCTTCCGCGTTCCTGATATCGCGACCGTGGCGCCCTGCGCGTGCAGCGCCTGCGCGATTGCGCCGCCGATACCGCCGGTCGCGCCGGTGACGAGCGCCTTTTTGCCAGTCAGATCGAACATGGATAACTCCTTCAAAGCACGATCCGGAAACGTGCGCAGCGGTTTTCCGGCAAGATCGTGCGCAAACTAAAGAACCAAAGCGCGATGACGATTCATCGCGCTTCAGGCCTGCTTCGCAGCGGCCAGCGCATCCTTGGCGGCCGCAATGTCGTTCGGTCCGCCCACCGCGACACCGACGGCGCCGTCGGCGATACGCTTGACGAGACCCGTCAGCACCTTGCCGGCGCCGATCTCGAAGAAACGGGTCACGCCCTGCCCGGCCATATAGGCAACCGACTCGCGCCAGCGCACCGTTCCGGTGACCTGCTCGACCAGACGGCGGCGGATCTCGTCGGGATCGGTGATGGCGGTTGCCAGCACGTTCGACACCAGCGGAGCTGCCGGGGCCTTGATCGTGACCTTGGCCAGCGCCTCCGCCATCGCGTCGGCAGCCGGCTGCATCAGCTTGCAATGGAACGGTGCGGACACCGGCAGCAGCATCGCGCGCTTGGCGCCCTTGGTCTTGGCGATCTCGACGGCGCGATCGACCGCTGCCTTGTCGCCGGAGACGACCACCTGCCCGCCGCCATTGTCGTTGGCGGCCTGGCAGACCTGCCCCTGAGCCGCCTCATTGGCGACCTCCATGGCGGCCTCGTAATCGAGGCCCAGCAGAGCGGCCATCGCACCGGCGCCGACCGGCACGGCTTTTTGCATTGCGAGACCGCGGGTGCGAAGCAGCCGCGCGGTATCGGAAACTGTCAGGCTGCCGGCCGCGGCCAGCGCCGAATATTCACCAAGCGAGTGGCCGGCGACAAAGGCCGCGTCCCGCCCTACGGAAAAACCGGCTTCAGCCTCAAGCACCCGCAGGGTCGCAACAGAAACGGCCATCAGCGCCGGCTGGGCGTTTTCGGTGAGCTGGAGGGTTTCGGCCGGGCCATCCCAGATGGTGGCCGTCAGCTTCTCCCCAAGCGCTGCATCGACCTCGTCGAACACGCTGCGCGCCACCGGGAAGGCGTCGGCCAGCGCCTTGCCCATGCCAACCGCCTGGGACCCCTGCCCCGGAAATGTGAATGCTGCCGTCATCGGCGCTCCCTGCTTGTCGAGCACGATCCCTGCGAGAACCGGCAGCCGATTACGCGCGGCCTTGGGCCATGGTTCCGGATCGTGCCTCAAAGGGGGCCGTAGACACCGTCCGGGCCTGCAATGTCAAGCCAAGATGGGAACGTCGACCGGCATTCAACTGGGGATGCGCCCCTTAAAAACCACCCGCCTTCTGATCCGCGCCGACCTCGGCGCCAGCCCGCGCGCGGCGCGCGCTGCTGACCAATTGCCCCGGCCGGTCGTCGCGGTTCGGCTTGGCGGTGGCGAGCCGCAGCACGGCGGCGTAGTTCGGCTGCACTTCCATGCGGCCGGCATGACGACTCTCGCTCAGCAGGCGATGGACCTTGGGCAGATTGTAGCAGGGCACGTAGAACAAGAGATGATGCTCGAGGTGATAGTTCACGTAATACGGCGCGATGAACAGGCGCTCGAGAAAATTGGCATGCGTGGTGCGGGTGTTGCGCAGGGGATCGCTGCTGTCGGGGACGACGGCATGCTCGGCGATGTTGCGGATGCGGGTGATGACCATCATCCAGGTGAGCAGCGGCACCAGCCATAGCAGCGGGTAAGCCCACCACACACCGGCCGCCGCAAGCCCTGCAAACAGGATGGCGTTGAAAACGCATTGCGGGCCAAGCTTCTCCCAGAAATGCGCCGCGCGCTGCCGCCACGGCCAGTCCTGCGGGCCGAGTGCGTTGAGCAGCTGCGCCTTGCGCTGCTGGTAGCCGGTCTGCCCGGTGATGTCGCGAATGAACTTGCGGCGATAGCTCAGCTGCGTGATCGGAAATGGCGCCGACAGCACGAGATCGGGATCGTCCTCCTGCTGGGTGCGCGCGTGGTGCTGCAAGTGATAGCGGCGATAGGCGCGCGTCTCGGCAAAAACGGGATAGGCGCAGAACCACTGGCTCAGCGTCAAATTGGTGTTCTCATCGGCGGAGAGACAACCATGCGCGCCGTCGTGCATGAGGATCGACAGGCCCAGTTGGCGCGAGCCGATGACGGCGACAGCGAAAATGTACGTCAGCGGATTCGGCCACCATGCGACGAGGGCGATGGCACCGGCAATCAGCGCCCAGGCATGCGCGATCAGTGCGACACCCTTCCACGTTACGCGCTGGCGCACGTCGACGAGCTGATCCTCGGTCAGGAAATCGCGGGCACGCATGCGAAGTGCGGTCATGGCCTAGCTCTCCTCATCCGAAGTGGTCGATGCGTCGCGGTCGTCGACGAGGCGCAGGCGCGCGGCGTCGCCGGCAGATTTCGCCTGCTCGCCCAGCACGCGCAGCATCTCGGCGCAGAGCTCATCCGGCGAGCGCCCCATGGCATAGCCTTCGAGGATGACGCCGATGGCGACGGCCCAGAACCGCCGCGAGCTCTCGTCGGGCGCGCGCAGGGAACGCCAGCCGTGGCGCGCGACCTGGCTCGCATAGGCGCGTGCGCCCTCGGCGTGCAGACGCTCGATGGTGCGCTCGACCAGCGGCGCGAGATCCGGGCGACGCCGCGTCAACGTCAACGCCTCGGCGAAGAAGGCGACCGAATCGCTCGCCGTCACCGTCTCGGCCAGCGCGTGGGTGTAGTCCCGCGGCGTGCGCGCCTTCAGCGCAGCCTGCTCGGTCGCGCGGGCGACGTACAGGAGCTCGCGGCAGGCGCATTCGACGAACAGCGCCTCCTTGGTGCGGAAATAGTAGGTGATCTGGCTCGGAAATGCGTCCGCGGCGGCCGCGATGTCGGTGATCGAGGCGCCCGACAATCCCCGCTCCCGGAACAGCGGGCTGGCCGCATCCAGCAGCAACGAGCGCATTTTGCGACCGGCCGAGCGTGTGGCGCGCGCCGCATGCTTGGGGTCGCCGGCGGCCGGCTCGGATGGGGCGCGGGCAGATTTGTCTGCCATGGGATCCTCCCGTTGATTTATTTGTATGCTATACAAACAAATAAATCAAGCCGAAGGGCCCCCAGCCCGGGCGCCAGAGGCGAAACCTGGCCCTCCAACCTTGCAAAGCCGGCCAAAATCCGTATAAGGCGCGCATCCGCAGACCCCGGCCGGGAGCTGAACGGACGGTCTCAACAAATCATTCGTGATTTTGGTGTGGCAGGGCCAGTCGGCCCGTCGTCCCGTGTTTCCGCCTTCTGAGCTTAATCCCAGAGTCCTTTCCGAAGGCCTCTTAAGGGCTTGACGCCGGGCGATGCGCCAACATGAGGAAAGGACTTCCATGGCTCTCTATGAGCATGTTTTTCTCGCGCGCCAAGACGCGAGCCCGCAGCAGGTCGAAGAGCTGACTGCGCAGATGACCGGTATCGTCGAGGGTCTCGGCGGCAAGGTCACCAAGACCGAGAACTGGGGCGTTCGCTCCCTCACCTACCGCATGAACAAGAACCGCAAGGCGCACTTCGTGCTGCTCAACATCGACGCGCCGTCCGCGGCGATCGCCGAGATCGAGCGCCAGGAGCGCATTAGCGAAGACGTGATCCGCTATCTCAGCGTCCGCGTCGAGGAGCTCGAGGAAGGCCCGTCCGCGATGATGCGCAAGGCTGATCGCGATCGCGAACGTGACGATCGTGGCGGC
This sequence comes from Bradyrhizobium sp. USDA 3311, assembly GCF_054062495.1. Taxonomy (NCBI): domain Bacteria; kingdom Pseudomonadati; phylum Pseudomonadota; class Alphaproteobacteria; order Hyphomicrobiales; family Nitrobacteraceae; genus Bradyrhizobium; species Bradyrhizobium sp. USDA 3311. The sequence goes on from NZ_JBSSFI010000001.1 coordinate 6,581,668, forward strand.
GGCTTCCGCGGCGAGCGTGAAGGCGGCTTCCGTGGCGACCGCGAGGGTGGTTTCCGTGGCGGCGATCGTGACGGTGGTGGCTTCCGCGGTGATCGCGGCCCGCGCCGTCCGCGCGAAGAAGCTGAAACCACGACGGATGGGGAGTAAGATCAATGGCTGAAGCTGGTGCACGCCGTCCGTTTTTCCGTCGTCGCAAGAGCTGCCCGTTCACGGGCGCCAATGCTCCGAAGATCGACTACAAGGACTCCAAGCTGCTGATGCGTTACGTCTCCGAGCGCGGCAAGATCGTGCCGAGCCGCATCACCGCGGTGTCCGCGAAGAAGCAGCGTGAGCTCGCCCGCGCCATCAAGCGCGCGCGCTTCCTGGGCCTGCTGCCCTATGTCATTCGCTAAGACGAATTCGGCCGGCGGCGACATCGCCGCCGGCCGCACTCTCGAAGTTTCATAAGGCTTCCGGGTCGTCCGGTCGCCGATGGTTGGGGCGAGATGCCTCTAACCGCTCGGAAGGAGCGGGACAGCTGATGATGGCCTTTGGACTGATAGCCCTGATCGCCGGCGCTGCGTCGGCCCTGATGTTCGCCTCGATCGTTTCGGGCGCGCTGATCTCGCTCGTCCTGTTCTATCTCGCACCACTGCCGCTGATGGTCGCCGCGATCGGCTGGGGACCGCTTTGCGCGAGCCTTGGCGGCATCGCCGCTGCGATCGGCCTCGGCGCCCTGTTCGGCCTACCCTACTGCATCGCTTTCGCCGTCACCGTCGCGCTGCCGGCCTGGTGGCTCGGCCATCTCGTCCTGCTCAGCCGGCAGGTTGGACCTGTCACGCCGGACGCCGCCACCGAGCCGCCGGCCGAGCCTGGGCTCGAGTGGTACCCGGTCGGCCGCATCCTGCTGTGGATCGCGGGCTTCGCCACGCTGACCACGATCGCCGCCCTGCTCACGCTCGGCACCGACGCCGACACCATCATCGGCACGCTGCGGCGCGGCCTGATGCGCATTCTCCGCGCCACCGATCCGCAAGCCTCCGGCGAAGCCGACCAGTTCGTCGACGCACTGGTGCGCATCGCGCCGGCCGCCGCCACCATCGTCGCCATGATGACGCTGACCCTCAACCTCTGGCTCAGCGCCAGGGTGACGGCGACGTCGGGCCGGCTGCGCCGCCCCTGGCCGGATCTGATGACGGCCGAGCTGCCGCCGATGACGCTCGTGGCGCTCTGCATCGCGCTCGCCTTCTGCTTCACCGGCGGGCTGCTGGCGATCGTCGCGCAAATCACCACGGCGGCGCTGATGATGGGCTATGCGCTGACCGGCTTTGCCGTGCTGCATACGCTGACGCTCGCGCTGAAGAGCCGCACGTTCTGGCTCGGCTCGACCTACGCCGTCGTCGTCGTGTTCGGATGGCCTGTCATCGCGATGGTGATCCTGGGCCTTGCGGACGCCGTGTTCGGCTTCCGCGAGCGCTTCCTGCGCAGCCGCCAGCCGCCGCCGCTGCCGACCCCTTAAGTCCAACCCTGAAACCCAGAACTCACAGAGCACTTCAAAGGAGAACGAATATGGAAGTCATTTTGCTGGAACGCGTGAACAAGCTCGGCCAGATGGGCGAAGTCGTGAAGGTTCGCGACGGCTACGCCCGTAATTTCCTGCTCAAGCGCGGCAAGGCGCTGCGCGCCACCGCCGACAACCGCGCCAAGTACGACGGCATGAAGGCCGACCTCGAGGCCCGCAACCTCGCGTCCAAGGCCGAGGCGTCCAAGGTCGCCGAGAAGATCCAGGGCAAGAACATCATCGTGATCCGCCAGGCCTCGGAAGCCGGCCAGCTGTTCGGCTCGGTCAACGTGCGTGACATCGTCGTCGCGTTCGAAGCCGACGGCATCTCGCTCGCTCGCCCGCAGATCCAGCTCGACGCACCGATCAAGACCATCGGCAAGCACACCATCACCGTCGCCGTTCACCCCGAGGTCGAGGTCGAGATCACCGTCACGGTTGCGCGCAGCCAGGACGAGGCCGAGCGCATCAACCGCGGCGAGGACATCTCGACCCGCAACGAGGACCGCGATGCGGCCGCCGAGGCGATCGCCGCCGCCGGCGAGTTCTTCGATCCGGAAGCCCAGCACGACGACGTCGAGCCGGCTCCGGCTGCGGAAGAGACCGAGAAGTAACTCCAACGTCGTCATTCCGGGATGGTCCGAAGGACCAGACCCGAATCTCGAGATTCCGGGTCCAGCGCCGATGCGCTGTCCCGGAATGACGAAGACAAATCAAAAGCCCGGTCGCTTCAAGCGGCCGGGCTTTTCGCTTTGGCGGCGACGTCCTCGCTCAGCATCGCGATCGAAGCGAGCGCCGTTGCCGTATGTTTTTCGACCCCGTCGCTGACACAGAACACATCGGCCGCGACCACCGAGACCTGGCGTCCTGGCTTGATCACCCTTGCCCGGCAGATCAGCTTCTCGCCGACAGCGGGCGACAACAAATTGAGCTTGTATTCCGCCGTCAGCGCCGCCTGGCCGCGCGAAGTGGCGGCCGCGATCGTCGTGGCGTTGTCGACCAAAAAGGCGGTGACGCCGCCGTGGAAGAAGCCGTGCTGCTGGAGCAGCTCCGGCCGGCGCTCCACCGCGATCGTGCAGGTGCCGCGCGACAATTCCGAGAGCTCGGCGCCGACGAGGTTCATAAAGCCCTGGCGGCCGACATTGGCGTGGATGCGCTCGGCTACGGCCGCAAATTCCGGATCCGCTTCGGCTCGCATGACATCTCTCCCTATTGCTTGTTGATGCGATCGGGCGGCCGCAGCGCGCGGATGGCGCAGGCGACCAGCGTGTCGGCTTCGCTCCGCGGATCGGCACGATCGCGACCCGACAGGAAGGCGCGGCAGAAGATCTGCGCCGGGCCGATGAGCTGGCTGATGAACGTCACCGGCGTCATCGGCAGGAGCTCGCCGCCGGCAACCAGAGGCGCGCGCCAGCGTTCGATGCCTTCGGCAAGGCGCGCATTCTGTGCGCGCTGGGCGTCGCGGACGTCCTCGCCCCATTCGCTGCGCGAGATCTCGAAGAGATAGCGGGCCTCGCGCCGGCTCGAGACGACCCAGTCGAGATGCGCCCGGATCAGGCGATCGATGCCCTGTTCGGCGTCGGGCACGGGATCGAGCGCGGCCAGCACCGCGGCGTGATAATGCCGCAGCACCTCCAGGAACAGCGCGCCGGCCAGCTCCTTCTTCGACCCGAAGGCATGAAAGAAGCTGCCGTTGGAGGCGCGCGCCTTGGCGCGGATCGCAGCCACCGTCGCAGCTTCGAAGCCGACGCGGTCGAACACGAACAGCCCCGCCGCCAACAGGTCGTCACGCACGCTCGTCGTCATCGCGCCTCCTAGAGTATCACTCTAGAGTACTGCTCCAATCGCGGTCAAGACGATGCGAAGGCCGCGGCGAGCGCGACCTTCGCAACTTGATCTGAGAATGCGGGTTGGCTTAGCGCGAAATCGGCGGTGCTGGCGGTCCCGATGACTCCGCCGGCGGCGGGGCCGCAGCGGTCGTGGGCGGCGCCGGCTCCTGCGGCTTGACCGCCGGCTCGGAGCTTGCGGCAGGCGCGGCAGGCTTGGGAGCCGCCTCTTCCGCCGCCTTGGGCGCGGCCGGCTCGGCGGGCTTCGTGGCGGCCGCCGGCGGGGCCGGCGTCACCTGCGGCACCGGATCGGGCCGCAGCGCCGGAGCTTCGCTGCCGCGCGGCTCGACCCTGGCGCTCTCCGGCTTCGGCTCGGCGGGTTTCTCCGAGGCCTTGGCGCTGTCGGGCTTGGCTTCGTCGCGACCGGGCTCGACCTTGGCGGTGTCGGGCTTGGGCTCGCTCTTCCTGTCGTCAGCGGCCGGCGCGGCGGCATCGACCTTCGGCGCCTCTTCGGTTTCGGGCTTGCCGCGCTTGCTGAGACGCTTGGCCTTGCGGCCCTCCGGCGTGGCTTGCCCCTCGGGCTTCGCGCCTTCCTTTACCCCCTCCTCGCTCGGCCGCGCCGCGCGCTTCTGGCGCGCGCCCTCGGCGGCTGGAGCGGCGGTTTCGCCTTCCGGCTTGGCGGCCTCCTGGGAGCGCTGGCGACGGCCCTGATGCTCGGGCGACTGCGCAGGATTGGTGCTCGCTTCCTTGTCCTTGGCGCCGTCCTTCTTGTCCTTGCCGTCTTTGGCCTGGTAGCGGGTGTCGGTGGCGCCGTTCGAAACGAGGTAGGAGGCCAGCACGCCGGCCATGTCGGAGCTGGTCGTGTAGTGCTGACGCAGGAAACCCGGGAGCGAGCCCGGCGCGACAGTCTTCAGCAGCCCCCTCGGGCTCTTGTGGCAGGCACTGCAGGTCTGCGCGAAGAGCTGGGATGGGGCCTTGCCGGCCTCGAGGTTCGTCGCCTGTGCCAGAACGGCATCGGCCGCACCGAAGCCGATCAGAAGCACTACCGTCGCGAGGCTGAGCGCTCGGCTCGACATTCCCATCATCTCCGTTGAATTTCCGCGAATGCAGCCGGCATCCCGGCGCGGCGGCGGTCACCTTTTACCGGATTGAGCCGCGAATGGAAGCAGGGTCCGCGCGCAAGGATGTGATTAAGCGCTTTTGGAATATCGGCATTGAATACAGCGCAATAGCGGGAGCGGAATACCCTCCCTAGATTTAGATGCAAACGCATAGGAACCTGAGCGGGACCTGAGCGTCTGATGTGAAAGCCGGGTTGGTCGCATCTCTTCGGGTTCGCTCGAGAGGAAGGTGTCGATGGACCGTTTGTTGCGTCAATTCCTGTCTCAATTCATTCGCCGCGGGTCGATGACGGTGACCACGGCGAAGGGGTCGAAGTTCACCGTCGGCGACGGCTCAGGCGAACCGATCGCAGTCCGTTTCGTGACTGCGGACGCGGAACGGAAGATCCTCATCAATCCCGAGCTCGGGCTTGGCGAGGCCTATATGGATGGCGAGTTCGTCGTCGAGCGCGGCACCATAGCTGATGCCCTCGCGATCCTGCTCGATCAACCCGACCTGTTGCCGCAGTGGGCAAAACCCTGGTGGCACCTGCGCTATCTGACGCGGCATCTGAAGCAGTTCAATCCGCGCGCGCGCTCGCGTCGCAATGTCGCGCATCACTACGATCTCGACGCCCGGCTCTATTCCCTCTTCCTCGACGCCGACAAGCAATATAGCTGCGCCTATTTCGAGACGCCGGAGAGCACCCTCGACGACGCGCAGCTCGCCAAGAAGCGCCACATCGCCGCAAAGCTTCGCGTCAAGGGCGGCGAGCGCGTGCTCGACATCGGCTCGGGCTGGGGCGGCCTCGGGCTCTATCTCGCCGAGACCGCAGGCGCCGACGTCACCGGCATCACGCTGTCGTCAGAGCAGTTGCAGCTCGCCAATGCGCGCGCGGCCGAAAAGGGCCTGACCCGATCGGCCAAATTCCTGCTCCAGGACTATCGCGACATTGACGGGCCGTTCGACCGGATCGTCTCGGTCGGCATGTTGGAGCATGTCGGCGTCAGGTTCTACGACGCCTACTTCCAGCGCTGCGCCGAACTCCTGAACGAGGACGGCGTCATGATGCTGCACTCGATCGGCCGTTCACAGGGCCCGGATTCGACCAATCCCTGGATCGCCAAGTACATCTTCCCGGGCGGTTACATCCCCGCTCTGTCCGAAGTGCTGCCGGCGATCGAGCGTGCTGGTCTCCTGGTCTGCGACATCGAGATCCTGCGGCTGCATTACGCCGAGACGCTGAAGGCCTGGCGGGAGCGCTTCATGGCGCGGCGCGAGGAGGCCGTGCAGCTTTACGACGAGCGCTTCGCCCTGATGTGGGAATTTTATCTGGCGGCCAGCGAGATGACGTTCCGCAAGCAGCACATGATGAACTTCCAGATCCAGCTCACCAAGCGTCAGGGCGTGGTGCCAATCACCCGTGACTACGTCGCGCACGAAGAAGCCCGCCTCCGGGCCATCGAGGGCGGCGCCAAGCCACGGCTGAAGCTGGCCGGTGAATAGAGGCTAGTGGCGCGAGGTTGAAATCGGAGAAGAGCGGAAAGACGCCGTTAACGCCAACTGCGCCCGCAGTTCCGCCAGGATCTCGGGCGCGACCGGCTGGCGGCGGACTTCGGGGCGCTCGGCATGCTGCATGGCCGCGATCAGCCCGGACAGCCAGAGCCGGCTGCCTGCCTCGCTTCGCCATATCCCGTGCTGCCGTTCTGGCCGCATCGCTTGCCTCGTCCCCCTGATGGCGGGTTACCGGGGACAATCCCCTGTCCGCCCGTCCGTTCCGGCTCTACCCCCGAAGGCTCTACCCCCGAAAGAATCCGGGGAGATGTGATCTGCTTCACATAAGTCTGGTCGGGCCTGGCTTAGACCGTCGCCATGAGCAAAGAGACCCAAACCTCATTCGACGTGCAGGACGACCTCCGCACCGATTACGCCCTGATCGCTACCGGCGTCGGGGCGGCCCTGGTTGCACTGGTCTACCTCCTGCTGGTCTGAGCCCGAGCCGAAAGCGGCCAGCGCGCGTCATTTCGCGCGCTCTTCATACGTCTGCACCCCAATCCATTAGGTTCACTGTTTCAGTATTTTTCCGCGGCACAGTCGCGGCCGCTTCCAGGCCGGGGGGAGTTCCGCAAAAATCCGTCAAGCGCGGCGCATGCTGCGGCTGCTAATCATCCACCATTTTAACTGAGCGGTTGATAGCGGCGAGCTTTTGCTTCCGCTTTGGGCGCAGGCGGCGCTTTATCCCGGCCCCGCATCCGCCCAAGAAAATTGCTAAGCACGTCCGACCATGGCCCTGACTGATTCGAACGTTCTCAAACTCGCGCCTGACGCAGGAACTCCGACCTATCGGAGCGCGCCGCACAATATCGAGGCGGAACAGAGCCTTCTGGGCGCCATCCTGGTCAACAACGATGCCTTCTACCGCGTCTCCGACTTCCTGGAGGCGAAGCATTTCTTCGAGCCGCTGCACCAGACCATCTTCGACACCGCCGGCAGCCTGATCCGGATGGGCAAGATCGCCACGCCCGTCACGCTGAAGACGTTCCTGCCCGCCGATACCGACGTCGGGGGCATGACCATCGGGCAATATCTGGCGCGCCTCGCTGCCGAAGCGACCACCATCATCAACGCCCAGGACTACGGCCGCACCGTCTACGACCTGTCGCTCAGGCGCGACCTGATCGGCATCGGCGAGGACATGGTCAATGTCGCCTATGACGCCCCGGTCGATTTCCAGCCGCGCGCGCAGATCGAGGACGCCGAGCGAAAGCTGTACGAACTCGCCGAGTCCGGGCGCTATGACGGCGGCTTCCAGAAATTCTCGCAGGCGTTGGCGGTCGCGGTCGATCTCGCGGCAAAGGCGTTCCAGCGCGACGGAAAGCTGTCGGGCATCTCGACGGGTATGCGCGACCTCGACACCAAGATGGGCGGCCTGCAGCACTCCGATCTCATCATCGTCGCGGGACGTCCCGGCATGGGCAAGACGTCACTGGCGACCAACATCGCCTACAATGTCGCACGCGCCTACGTTCCGGAACTCCAGGCCGACGGCACCACGAAGGCCGCCAATGGCGGCGTAATCGGCTTCTTCTCCTGCGAAATGTCGGCCGACCAGCTCGCCACGCGTATCGTGGCCGAGCGCACCGGCGTTCCCTCCTCCCACATCCGCCGCGGCGGCATCTCGGAAGCCGATTTCGAGAAGATCCGGGAGGTCTCGATCGAGCTGCAATCGCTTCCTTTCTATGTCGACGCGACTGGAGGCCTGTCGATCGCGCAGCTGATGGCGCGCGCGCGCCGCCTGAAGCGTCAGAAGGGCCTCGACCTGCTCGTGATCGACTACATCCAGCTGCTGTCCGGCTCGGGCAAGCGCGCCAGCGACAGCCGCGTGCAGGAAATCACTGAGATCACGACCAGCCTGAAGGCGCTCGCCAAGGAGCTCAACGTTCCCGTGATCGCGCTGTCCCAGCTCTCACGCCAGGTCGAATCCCGCGACGACAAGCGGCCGCAGCTCTCCGACTTGCGTGAATCCGGATCGATCGAGCAGGACGCCGACGTCGTCCTATTCGTGTACCGCGAGGAATATTACCTCGCGATGAAGGAGCCCCGCCCGGGCACGCCTGAACACGAGAAGTGGCAGCTTGACATGAGTCTTGCGCACGGAAAAGCCGAGGTCATCATCGGCAAGCAGCGCCACGGCCCGACAGGCACCGTCGATCTGGCGTTCGAAGCCTCCGTCACGCGGTTCGGTGACCTCGCGCCCGACAGCCAGATGCCGGCTCGCAGCAGCAACGACTACTGAGTTCCTTGAACCAGACCTGCCTCTTGCGTAAAACGGCGCCATGACAATGGCGTCCGACCCGAAAATGAACCCGCAATCCGGCCTTCTCTCAGCGGAGGCCAACCATGCCGCCGCGCTCGCTGCCTTCGGCGGCGTGCTCACCGTCGACCTCGACGCCATCATTGCCAACTGGCGCAAGGTCGAGAAGACGGCGGTGCCGGCCGAATGCGCGGCGGTGATCAAGGCCGATGCCTATGGCTGCGGCGCCGCGCAGGTCGCGCGTGCCCTCCACAAGGCCGGCTGCAAGACCTTCTTCGTCGCCACCATCGAGGAGGCGCGCAAGGTGCGCGCCGCCGTACCGGAGCCGACCATCTACGTGCTCGGCGGCTATTTCCAGAACACCGGCGAGCACTACGCCCAGATCAATTGCCGTCCGGTGATCGGCGATCTCAACGAGCTCGCCGAATGGGACGTGTTCTGCCGCCGCACCGGCTGGAACGGAGGCGCCGCTGTTCACATCGACACCGGCATGAACCGGCTCGGGCTGACGCTTGCGGAAGCACAGGCCATCATCCCCCGCATCAATGCCGGCGACCACGGCATCACGCTGGTGATGAGCCATCTGGTCTCGGCCGAGCAGCTCAACAGCCCCGTCAATGCCAAACAGCTCGCTTCCTTCCGCGGCATCGCCAGCGAATTCTCCGGCGTGCCGGCGGCGCTCGCCAATTCGTCCGGAATCTTCCTCGGGGCGCCGTTCCAGTTCGACCTGGTGCGGCCGGGCGCCGCGCTCTACGGCGTCAACCCGACGCCGGAGGCCGATAATCCGATGCAGCCGGTGGTCGACCTCAAGGCGCGCATCGTGCAGATTCGCAATGTCGAGCGCGGCGAGAGCGTCGGCTATGGCGGCACCTGGACCGCGCGCCGGCCGACCAAGCTTGCAATCATCGCGGTCGGCTATGCCGACGGCTATTTCCGCGCCGCCAGTTCAAACGACGGCACGCGCGGCGCAGAGGTGATCGTTGCCGGCAAACGCTGCCCGGTTGCAGGCCGCGTCTCCATGGACCTGATCGCGATCGACATCACCGATCTGCCGCCGAACGCGGCACGGCGCGGCCACCTGGTGACGCTGATCGGCGAAGGCATCACCGTCGACGAGCTCGCGCATCATTTCGGCACGATCGGCTATGAGGTGCTGACCAGCCTCGGCCACCGCTATGCCCGCGTCTACAAGGGCGGCAATGTGGTGGAGCCGCTGGCAAAGCCGGCAGCCGAGCAGCCGTCCTCTCCGCCGCCGGTCGAGCAGCCGGCGAGCCCGCCGCCGCTGCCGAGCTAAGCCGTCAGCCGCCTACTTCTTCTTCCTGTTGTCCAGCGCCGCCTTGCAGGTCGCGCTGAGCTGGTCGCGCTTGCCGTTGAGGCAGGCGACGATGCCGCCGCCCGGCGCAATGCCGGCACAGAACTTGTCGTAATCCGCCTTGCACGCGCCGCGTGGATCGGACGATTGTGCCGAAGCCGCTCCGGAGATCGCGGCCACGACGACGAGAGCAGCAAAGTTCAACTTGGACATTGTATCTCCGGTGACGGAAGGCAGGAGCCGCTAGCTCTACATGAAGATCGCGACATTCAACATCAACAACATCAACCGCCGCCTGCCCAATCTGCTGGCATGGATGCGCGCGGCAAAGCCAGATGTCGTCGCGCTCCAGGAATTGAAGGCAAGTGATGGCGAATTTCCGGCGGCAGCCATCGAAAAGGCCGGCTACGGCGCAGTATGGCGTGGACAAAAAACCTGGAACGGCGTTGCCATCCTCGCCCGCGATGCCGAGCCCATTCTCACCCGCGACCGCCTGCCCGGCGGCAGCGACGATCACGAGGCGCGCTACATCGAGGCCGCCGTGCGCGGCATCATCGTCACCAGCATCTACCTGCCCAACGGCAACCCCCAGCCGGGGCCGAAATTCGACTACAAGCTTGACTGGTTCGCGCGCCTGAAGCGCCACGCCAAGACCTTCATCAAGCAGGATCTGCCCGTGGTGCTCGCCGGCGACTACAACGTGGCGCCGACGGCGATCGACATTTATCCGACGAGGTCCTGGGACAAGGATGCGCTGATCCAGCCGAAGAGCCGCGCGGCATTTGCCTCGCTCGTCGCGCAAGGCTGGGGCGACGCGATCCGCGAGCTTCATCCGGACAAGCGCATCTACACTTTCTGGGACTATAAGCGGAACCGCTGGCCGCGCGATGCCGGCCTGCGGCTCGATCATCTGCTGCTCAGCCCTGCCCTTATTTCACGCCTGGCCAAGGCCGGCGTCGACAAGAAGGTGCGCGGCGAGGACGGCGCAAGCGATCACGCGCCGGCCTGGATCGTCCTGCGCTAGATCAGAGCCCGTAATACTCCTGCACCGTGTCCCACGCCGCCTTTTGCAACAGTTGCGCCGTCTCCGGATCCAGCCCTATCGTGTAGGAATTGCCGACCGGCGTGCGACCTGTCAGCGCGGCGAGCGTCGTGCAGGCCGCCAGATACGTGCCGGCCGGACTCGGATGCCGCTTGTCCGGCGCATAGAGATTGAGCTCGGGCTGAAGCTTGCGGACGCGCGCAAACGCAAGACCCGCGGGAATGACGAGCGCATCATTGGCATTGCCGGCGAGCGTATAGGCCTCGGCCAGTCCTTCCGTCATCTCCGGCTTGTCGGCGTAGGCCCAGGACATGAACAGCACCGGCCGCATGTCGTGGGCGCGGACGATCTCGCTGTCCTTCTTCGCGAAGGCGACGAAGGCGTCTTTCAATTGCGGATGGATTGGGCACTGGCTGCAATCCATCATCACAACCGCTTCGAACTGCCTGCCGGGCTTGTTGAAGACCACGACGTTCTGCTCGTCGAAGGAGTAGGCGCCGATGCCGCCCGGCCGCAGCAGATTGTCCATGTCGTGCCAGTCGAGGCCGGAGCCGCCGATCGTGACCATGGTGTTGCGATACGCCGCCTTGTTGGCCGCATCCGCAGCCCGCTCCATGAAGGAGAGATGCCAGGGCATGCCGTTGTTGTAATAGAAGAAGCTGTTCCCGACGAACAGCGCCGCCTTGGGGAAGTCAGGTCCGAGCGTCGTGACCTTCGGCCTGGTCTGCGCCTGCGCCGCGTTGAAGCTGACTACAACTCCCAGACACATTGCGAGCATCGCTCGCGTCAAAAGACGCATCATGGGTTTCCTCGCCTTTCTTCTCACCGAGGCCGGAAACAGATCAGCTTTCTCCGCCAGCCTCAAGAGGACGGGAGGCGGCATCCTCACCACAAATTCTTGCCGTCGATCATGTTCACCGGTACCGCGTCGAGGTCGAAATCGTCGAACAGGCGCGCGTTCACCGCGACCTTGGGGTTGTCGAAGTCAGGCTTGCCGGTCGACCAGTCCGGCGACTCCGAATAGGTGCCGCAGCCGCAGCTCGCACAGAAATGGTGTTTGACGGTGCGGCTGCCCCAGAGATAGGTCGTGACGTTTTTCCGGCGGCGACAGCAGACGAAACTGCGCCGGCTTGTAATAGGCCCACAGCGAGCCGCGCTTGGCGCAGAGCGAACAGGTGCAGCGCGTCACGCTGGAGGGCGCCTCCGTCACCTCGAACACCGTTTCACCGCAATGACAGCTCGCCTCGATCGACATGACCACCTCTCCGTTTTGTCAGGAGATGGTCGTAGCCGGCCCCTGCTGCCAACATGCTGTCAGCAGCGCAATTCCCTCATGGAGTCTCGTTCACGGAGAGGCGCCTGGCATTCGCGGCCACATGCTCACGATAGCGCCGGACGATGGCGGCCGGCGTTGCCCCCGCAAGCAGGCCCGCGGCGGCCTCGAAGGCTGCAGCGATCTTCTCGCTCACCATCAGCACGGCCTCCTGCCCGGCGGCCTCATCGCCCTGGCTGAGCTTCTCGCAGCGCAGCCGCACCACTTTACTCGCTTCGACCGCGAGCATCGCGCCGGCGTACCAGGGAAAACCGTTGTCGGACCCGCTGAGCACGGCATGGCGGTCGAGCGCGGAGAAGGAATGGTGATCCGGCATCGCGGACCTCAAATTCTCTAGGCGAGCGCTCCGATCAATACGCTTCAAATTCTAAGGACCAGGCCGCCGAGCGGGTCGGATTGGCGGTTCCTGCGACACCGCCGATTAACCAAGAGGCGATGTCGATGCGGCTGGGCACGGTTGCCGGCCACGGGCTACATTCGTCCGATTCCCGGAGCCCCGCCCTTGGCCTTCCTCTTCGTCCTCACCGTCGGCCTCGTCGCCGGCACCATCTCAGGCATCGTCGGCACCGGCTCGTCGATCATGCTGATGCCGGTGCTGGTCTACGCCTATGGGCCGAAGGAAGCCGTGCCGATCATGGCGGTCGCCTCCGTCATGGCGAATTTCTCGCGGATCCTGGCCTGGTGGCGCGAGGTCGACTGGCGGGCCTGCGCGGCCTATTCGGTGACGGGTGTTCCGGCCGCAGCGCTTGGCGCGCGCACGCTGCTCGCGCTCCCCTCCCACACCGTCGATCTTGCCATCGGCATCTTCCTGATCGCAATGGTGCCGGTCCGGCACTGGCTGGCGCGGCACGACCTCAAGGCCAATCTCTGGCATCTTGCGATCGGCGGCGCCGTCATCGGCTATCTCACCGGCATCGTGGTCTCGACCGGGCCGCTCAGCGTGCCGCTGTTCCTGTTCTACGGCCTCTCCAAGGGCGCATTCCTCGCCACCGAGGCGGCCGCCTCGCTCGGCCTCTACTTCGCGAAGTCCGTGACCTTCGAGCGCTTCGGCGCACTGACGAGCGATGTGTTCATCAAAGGTCTGATCGCAGGATCGTCATTGATGGCCGGCGCCTTCATCGCAAAGCGTTTCGTGCTGCATCTGAAGCCCGAGATGTTCCGCCTGCTGATGGACGCGATCATGATCGCAGCCGGGCTCTCGATGTTCTGGAACGCGACACAGCCGTAGCCGCACAGCGCTCAGGCGGCAAATTCGGGCGCGATCGACGGGCTGTCGGTGACGACGCGGCTCCCAGCCGCCTGTCCCTCGAGCCATTGCAGCACGGCCGCGAGCGGTTGCGGCCGATGATAGTGATAACCCTGCCCGAGCATCACACCCATCTCGCGCATGGCGTCAGCTTGCTCGGGCCGCTCGATGCCTTCCGCGACAAGCGTCAGCCCCAGCGTGCCGGCGAGCGAGGCGATGACGCCAACGATCGCCTTGTCTTCCGCGCTGTCCGGAATCTCGCTGATGAAGGCCTTGTCGATCTTGACCTTGTCGAGTGGGAAACGCCTGAGATGGGCGAGCGAGCTGTAGCCCGTGCCGAAATCGTCGAGCGCGATGGTGGCGCCGAGGCGCCGCAGGCGGTGCAACGTCTCGGACGCGCTGGCGATGTTGTTGATCAGCGAACCCTCGGTGATCTCAAGCTCGAGCGACGATGCCGCGACGCCGAAGCGCTGGCAGGTCTCGCGCAGCTCGGCGGCAAGCGAATGGTCGGCGAGCTCGGACGGCGGCAGGTTGATCGCGATCCGGATATCCGGCCTGCCGGCGGCAGCCAGATGTCGCAGCGCGCGGCAGGCATCGGTCAGCACATAGCGCGTCAGCCGTGCATTGTTGCCGCTGCGCTCGATCAGTGACAGGAATTCGCCGGGACCGATCACGCCATATTCAGGGTGGCGCCAACGAATGAGCGCCTCCAGGCCGACGACGCCCTGGCTGTCGAGGTCGACCTGGCTTTGATACCAGACCTCGAACTGGCCCTCGGCGAAGCCTGTGGGAATGGCAAGCTCGAGCTCCCTGCGACGGCGGTAGTCGCGCTGGAGCGCCTCGTTCAGCACCGCGACGGTGCCGGGCGCCTTGGTCTTGGCATGGTAGAGCGCGATGTCGGCGAGCGCCGGCAGGTGCGATAGCTCGGGATCGTCGGCGCGGCGCACGGCAAGACCGATGCTGGCCCGCGGCACGACCTGCTTGTCGTGAAGCCGGATCGGCTCGGAAATCGCGGCCAGCAGATGGCGCGCGAAGGCCTGCGCGGTCGCTTCGTTGCTGACTTCGGGGCGGATCACGACGAATTCGTCGCCGCCGAGCCGCGCCACCCAATCCTGCGGCTCGACCGCCTCGCGGAGACGCCCGGAAATGTGGACCAGGAACTTGTCGCCGGCATCATGACCGAAAGTGTCGTTGATGCCCTTGAAGTCGTCCAGATCGATGAAGCAGAAGGCGATCAGGGAATCCGGCGAGCCTGCATCGCCGCTCAAGGTCACCAGGCGCTCGGACAGCGAGCGCCGATTGGGCAGGCTCGTAAGCGGGTCGTGCGACGCCATGTGCCCGAGCCGGTCGAGCGCACCTGACGTCGTGTGCTGCATCGCGTTGAAGGCGTGCGCGAGCTGGCCGAATTCGTTCGACGATGTGATGTCCGCCGGATAGGCGCGACCATCCCGCTTGCTGCGCTGGATCGCCGACATGATTGCGTCAAGCGGCTTGCCGATGAAGATGTTCGCCGATATCCGCATTGCGACCACGGTCGCAAGCGTTGCGAGCAGGCCAACGATCAGCAGCCGCATCAGACGGCTGCCCGTGTCGGCGTAGACTGTCGCGTAGGAATAGGCGATCGCGATGCGGCCGGCCTGCACGGCCATGTTGCCGTTGCTGTAGTTGATCGGACGCGACACCTCCGCGACCGCCTGCCCGGAGGGGCGCGCCACCACGCGGGCGATTGCAGCGCCGGTGTCGTCATAGACGGCCGCCGCCGCGATGGTCTCGTCGTGCATGATCTCATTGAGCACGTTCGTGACCTGGTCGTAACGCATCTTCCAGAGCGGCTCGGCGATCAGCTCGGCGCGGCTCTCGGCCGTGCGGGCAATGCGCGCGTCGAGCTGCCTGATCTGCGACCAGAAGCTGGATGCCTCGACGCCGGCGGAGGCGAGCAACTGCACCACCAGCAGCACCGGCACGGTGGCCCAGATCATCGCGCGGACCACCGAGCGCGAGCGCGACGGCGCCGCCGCTTGCTGCTTGCGATCCGGATCGGTCATGTCGTCACCGTTCCGCATCAGTCAGCGATGCCTTCCGGCAGCGTCAGCGAAGAAATCAGCGCATCGACGGAGAAATCGTACTGGCCGCAGCGCCCTGCCCTCGCCCTGAAACGCGCGAAATCGATCCGATCGAAGGCGCGCGTCTTGATGAGGTCTCCGACCGCAGCGAGATTGTCGCGGGTGATCGCGGATGTCTTGGCCTCGACGCGGGGCGATGTGGCCGCGAAATCGCAGCCATCGGCGTAGTCGCGGAGCAGGACGATCGACCAGCCGCCGAGCAGGAAGTGGCCGCCGTCGGTCAGGAGCAGACGGCCGGCCCTGATCTCGCGCAGTGCATCCTCCGACCAGTTGAGGCCGACCACCTGAATATTCCGACCGGGCATGAGGCCGGCAGCGGTCGCCGCGCGAAGCGCGCCGAGCGCCATCGGATCGTTTCCGGCCCAGATGCCGGCGGGCCGAATCTCCTTGCGCGCGGCCCAGCTCAGATAATTCGCCGTGACCTGCTCGGCCTCCGACTGCGTCCAGTTGGCGAACAGCATCCGGTCCACCACCACGTCGGGCGCGGCCGCCACCGCAAGCTGGAGCCCGGCGTTGCGCGCGATCGAGGCGGGCGTGATCTCGTCGCCACCGATGCCGAGAATGTGGATCTTGCCGTCCGGGCTCTGCCATTTCTCGGCACGCGCCGCGCTGATCAGCGCATTCGCCATCCGCGCGCCCGCGGTCTGAAGATCGGTCGTGATGTCGCCGAGCCAGGTCTTGAGCGTCTGGCGCGGCGGTCCGAGCCGCGCCGCATCCTCGCCGATCAGCGTGTTCGAGAGCAGCAGTGTCTTGACGCCCGCGACCTCGGCCGCTTCCAGGATCGGAACGGCGGCGGATTCCTCGTTCGAGAGAATGAGGAAGTCGGGCTTGTCGGGACGTGCCACGACGCCGAACCCCAGTTCCTGCATGGTGCGGTAGTTGCGCTCGCTGGTCAGCACCTCGACATGCGCATCAAGCTTGCGGCCGGCGGCCTGCATGGTCTGCGCGACCATGTCCCAATAGACCTCGCCGGTCTTGCCGGGATTCACGAAGACGATGTTGAGGGATTTGGCGTCAGCCGCGACGACACGGCCGGCAGGCGCCAGGACGCCGCAGGCCATGCCCACGGCGAGCAATATCCGCAAAAATATCGTCATTGGTCTCGTCACCCCGTACTGGTTCCGAAACTGGACCGTCGTCCGCTAACATTTGGCAAAGCCCGGTGCGGCGCTGGGGCCTAGAACTAACAAAGGGTGTACTGGTTGCGTTGAATTGCGATATTGGGCGCGCGGGCGATCGGCCTCGCGGCCCGCCATTCCGTGCTATCAGCTGACATCAAGACCCCCGACTCAACTGTCCCCATGGCCAAGAACACGCTTTCCTTCGTCTGCCAGAACTGCGGCGCGGCCTATAACCGCTGGCAGGGCAAGTGCGAGTCCTGCGGCGAGTGGAATACGCTCGCCGAGGAGGACACGAGCGGCAGCGTGCCGGTCTCGATCCGCTCCAAGCGCAAGGGCCGGACCTTTGCGCTGGAGAGCCTTGCCGGCAAGAGCCCGGACGCGCCGCGCCTGTCCTCGGGGATGACCGAGCTCGACCGCGTCACCGGCGGCGGCTTCGTCCGCGGCTCGGTGCTCCTCGTCGGCGGCGATCCGGGCATCGGCAAATCGACACTGCTGACGCAGGCGACCAGTCTGATGGCGCGCGCCGGGCATCGGATCGTCTACATCTCCGGCGAAGAAGCCATCGCCCAGGTGCGGCTGCGTGCCGAGCGGCTCGGCCTGTCGGACGCGCCGGTGCAGCTTGCGGCCGAGACCTCGGTCGAGGACATCGTCTCGACGCTGTCGGAGGGCGCGGTTCCCCGCCTGATCGTGATCGACTCGATCCAGACCATGTGGACCGACACCGTGGAATCCGCGCCCGGCACCGTCACGCAGGTGCGCGCTTCGGCGCAGGCGTTGATCCGTTTCGCCAAGAAAACCGGCGCCGCCATCATCCTGGTCGGCCACGTCACCAAGGACGGCCAGATCGCAGGCCCCCGCGTGGTCGAGCACATGGTCGATGCCGTGATGTCGTTCGAGGGCGAAGGCTCGCAGCAATTCCGCATCCTGCGCGCCGTCAAGAACCGCTTCGGGCCAACCGACGAGATCGGCGTGTTCGAGATGACCGGCCTTGGTCTGCGCGAGGTCACCAATCCCTCCGAACTGTTCCTGTCGGAGCGCGATCTCGGCACGCCGGGCACCGCGGTGTTTGCGGGCATCGAGGGCACAAGGCCGGTCCTGGTCGAATTGCAGGCACTGGTCGCACCAACCTCGCTCGGCACCCCGCGCCGGGCCGTGGTCGGCTGGGATCCGAGCCGCCTCTCGATGGTGCTGGCGGTGCTGGAAGCCCATTGCGGGGTCAAGCTGTCCGGCCATGACGTCTATCTGAACGTCGCCGGCGGCTTGCGCATCCACGAGCCGGCGGCCGACCTCGCCGCGGCGGCGGCACTGGTGTCGTCCCTGGTTAATGCGCAGTTACCCACGGATGCAGTCTATTTCGGCGAGATTTCGCTCTCAGGCGTGGTCCGTCCGGTGGCGCAGACCCCGGCCCGGCTGAAGGAAGCGGCAAAACTCGGCTTCCAGCGCGCCG
Organism: Bradyrhizobium sp. USDA 3311; assembly: GCF_054062495.1. Taxonomy (NCBI): domain Bacteria; kingdom Pseudomonadati; phylum Pseudomonadota; class Alphaproteobacteria; order Hyphomicrobiales; family Nitrobacteraceae; genus Bradyrhizobium; species Bradyrhizobium sp. USDA 3311. The sequence goes on from NZ_JBSSFI010000001.1 coordinate 6,599,573, forward strand.
TGCTGCCCGAATCGGCCCGGGGCGAAGCCGGCGGCGACGCCGGACTGTCGCTCAATGCGGTGAACAGCCTGACGACTTTGGTGGCCGAGATCGCCGCCCGCGGCTCCCGTCGGGGCGAATCCGGCGGATCGGCAGAGAAAAATGCCACACCGGCAAGATTCCGCCGCGGAGAGGGGTAGCCGGAGGTGACGTCCCCGGCCCCCGCCGCTATACAGCCGTCACAAAAGCAGCATGGGATTGCGTGGTTGCGGCCTTGCCGGGAACGCCGTCTGCCCCTCTTTTAGGACGGCGGCCAAACACCGATTCGCTGAGCACCTTTGAAGTACGAGCGGACCAGACCAGCCGATGCCAGTAACACTCCTCGACCTGATCCTGCTCGGTGTGATGCTGATCTCGGGCCTGCTTGCGATGGTCCGCGGCTTCATGCGCGAAATCCTGTCGATCGCAGCCTGGGGCGCGGCGGCGATCGTGACGCTGTACTCCTTCTCCAAGCTGCTGCCGACCGCAAAGACCTATTTCAACAACGACACGGTCGCGAGTGTGGTCGTGGTCGCCGGCGTGTTCGTCGGTACCCTGGTCGTGGTCTCCGTGATCACCGTCCGGATCTCCGACATGATCCTGGATTCGCGGATCGGCGCGCTGGACCGCACCCTCGGCTTCCTGTTCGGGCTGGCTCGCGGCCTTTTGATCGTCGTGGTCGCCTTCCTGTTCTTCACCTGGCTGGTGCCGGACAAGCAGCGCCCGGACTGGGTTACGGGGGCGAAATCCCGCGTGGTGCTCCAGGGAACCGGCGATTGGCTGATGGCGCTCTTGCCGGACGACCCCGAGAACACCATCTTGAAGAGATTCAAGAAAAACAAACCAGATGATGATCAAGCTGATTCCGAGCAGCAGCCTTCGGGCAGCGGCGACGGATACAGTAAACCTGCTCGTGACAGCCTGAAAAAGCTGATCGAGAAACCTGCGGCGCGTTGATTAGGCCCTAAAGAGAGGCGCGGACGAGATGCGACACCCTGACCAGGACGCCCAACTTGATCTCGATCCAAAAGCCGGTTTGAGCCCGGCCGCGCTAGAGCTTCAGGACGATCTGGAGGGGGATACGCTCCGCGAGGAATGCGGCGTATTCGGCATCTACGGCCACCCCGACGCCGCCGCCATCACCGCCCTCGGCCTCCACGCCCTTCAGCACCGCGGCCAGGAAGCCGCCGGTATCGTCTCCTATGACGGCAGCCGCTTTCACAGCGAACGCCGCCTCGGCCTCGTCGGCGACACTTTCTCCCGCCGCGAGGTGATCGACCGCCTGCCCGGCAACATGGCGGTCGGCCATGTCCGCTACTCCACCACCGGCGCGACCATCCTGCGCAACGTGCAGCCGCTGTTCGCCGAGCTCAACGCCGGCGGCCTTGCGGTCGCCCATAACGGCAACCTCACCAACGGCCTGACGCTGCGTCGCGAGCTCGTGAGGAACGGCGCGATGATGCAGTCGACCACCGACACCGAGGTGATCCTGCACCTCGTCGCGCGCTCCCGGCGCAGCCGCTTCATCGAGCGCTATATCGACGCGCTGCGCGAGATCGAGGGCGCCTATGCGCTGGTCTCGCTGACCAACAAGAAGCTGGTCGGCGCGCGCGACCCGCGCGGCATCCGTCCCCTGGTGCTCGGTGAGCTCGATGGCTGCCCGATCCTGACGTCGGAGACTTGCGCGCTCGACATCATCGGCGCGCGCTTCATCCGCGACATCGAGCCGGGCGAAGTCATCGTGTTCGACGAGAACGGCCAGGACATCCACAAGCCGTTCCCGCCGATGGCGCCGCGTCCCTGCATCTTCGAATACATCTATTTCTCCCGTCCGGATTCCATCGTCCACGGCCGCTCGGTCTACGAGGTGCGCAAGGCCTTTGGTGCGCAGCTCGCGCGCGAGAGCCACGTGCCGATCGACGTCGTCGTACCGGTGCCGGATTCCGGCGTGCCCGCCGCTGTCGGCTACAGCCAGCATTCCGGCGTGCCGTTCGAGCTCGGCATCATCCGCAACCACTATGTCGGCCGCACCTTCATCCAGCCGACGCAGGCAATCCGCGAATCCGGCGTGCGCATGAAGCATTCGGCCAACCGCGCCGCGATCGAAGGCAAGCGCATCATCCTGATCGACGACTCGCTGGTCCGCGGCACCACCTCGAAGAAGATCGTGCGCATGATGCGCGATGCGGGCGCCAAGGAAGTGCATTTCCGCCTCGCCTCGCCGCCGATCCTCTATCCCGATTATTACGGCATCGACCTGCCGGATCGCGGCGGCCTGCTGGCCGCAACGCATTCGCTGGAGGAAATGCGCGAGATCATCGGCGCCGACTCGCTCGCCTTCCTGTCGATCGACGGCATGTACCGCGCCATGGGCGAGCCCGGCCGCGACCCGGCCAATCCGAAGTTCTCGGATCACTGCTTCACCGGGGCCTATCCGACCCACCTCACCGACCAGACCCAGACCGAGCAGCAGCCCCGGCAATTGTCGCTGCTGGCGGAGGCGAGCTGACGGCGGAGCCGTCATCCCGGGGCGGTCCGTAAGGACCGAACCCGGGATCTCGAGATTCCGGGTTCGCGCTACGCGCGCCCCGGAATGACGGGGATGCGGGGGCTTGTCCCGGCCATCCACGGCTGTAAAACCCCGCCATGACAAATCCCCTCGCCGACCGCATCGCTCTCGTCACCGGCGCCTCGCGCGGCATCGGCTTCGCCACGGCCAAGGCGCTGGCGAAGGCCGGCGCACACATCGTCGCGGTGGCGCGCACGCAGGGCGGGCTGGAAGAGCTCGACGACGAGATCCGCAAAGACGGCGGCAGCGCCACGCTGGTGCCGCTCAACCTCACCGATTCCGACGGCATCGCGCGGCTGGGCGCAGGCCTGCACGAGCGCTACGGCAAGCTCGACATCCTCGTCGGCAATGCCGGCGTGCTCGGCCCCTCCTCGCCGATCGGTCATATCGAGCTGAAGGCCTTCAACGACGTGATGGCGGTCAACGTCTCCGCGAACTTCCAGCTCATCCGCTGCATGGAGCCGCTGCTGAAGCAGTCCGATGCCGGCCGCGCCGTGTTCATCACCTCGGGCGCCGCCAGCAAGGCGACCGCCTATGTCAGCCCCTACGCCGCCTCCAAGGCCGCGCTGGAAACGCTGGCGCGCGCCTGGGCGCAGGAGACCGCGAACACGCCTCTTCGTGTCAACCTGTTCAACCCCGGCCCGGTCCGCACCCGCATGCGTGCCACCTTGATGCCGGGCGAGGATCCCGCGACGCTCGACACCGCCGAGCAGGTCGCCGAATTCATCGTGCCGATGTGCGCACCCGACTGGACCGAGACCGGCAAGTTCTACGACTACAAGACCCGCAGCCTGATGAGCTTCCGCTCGCCAGCCTGATTGACTTGGCTGATTGACTTGGGTCCCTCCCCGCGATTGACTGCCCGTGCTCAAGCGGCAGCAAGCCGCAGGCCAAAAAAGGGAGGTTGCGATGGCACCATCGCATGATCGCGCACGCGTTGGCGGTGCGCTCGCACGGGTCTCTCACGCCTTCTCCATCCTGATCGCGGCACTCGCATTTGCGCTTCCGGGCGTTGCGACCGCCGGCGATGTCCCGACCTTCGCCGTCGATCCCGCCTGGCCAAAGCCGCTGCCGAACAACTGGATCCTCGGCCAGGTCGGTGGCATCACCGTCGACTGGCAGGGCCACATCTGGGTGATCCATCGCCCGCGCTCGCTCACCGATGACGAGAAAGGCGCAAGCCTCAATCCGCCGCGCTCGAAATGCTGCGTCTCGGCGCCGCCCGTGCTCGAATTCGACACCGACGGCAACCTGCTGCGGTCCTGGGGCGGCCTGGGCGAAGGCTACGAATGGGTCGGCCGCGAGCACGGCATCGAGGTCGACGAGCGCGGCTTCGTCTGGGTCGGCGGCAACGCCGACAATGACAACGCCATTTTGAAGTTCACGCTCGACGGCAAGTTCGTCGCCCAGATCGGCAAGATCGCGCCGAGCCTCGGCAGCAACGACACGACGCAACTCGGCAAGCCCGCGGAGACCGCGATCGACAAGGAGGCGAACGAGATCTACGTCGCCGACGGCTACGGCAACCGCCGCATCATCGTGTTCGACGCGAGCACGCTGGCCTACAAGCGGCACTGGGGCGCCTATGGCAACAAGCCTGATGACAACAAGCAGGCGCCCTACGATCCCAAAGCGCCGGTTGCCCAGCAATTCGGCAATCCCGTCCATTGCGTGAAGCTCGCCAATGACGGGCTGGTCTATGTCTGCGACCGCATCAACAACCGTATCCAGGTGTTTCGGAAGGACGGCACCTTCGTGAAGGAGTTTTTCTTCGAGAAGAACACGCTCGGCAACGGCGCGGTGTGGGACATCGCGATCTGGCCCGATCCAAAGCAGACCTGGCTGCTCAGCGCCGACGGCGAGAACAACGAGATCAGGGTGATCAGGCGCGACGACGGCAGCGTGGTCGGCAGCTTCGGGCGCAACGGCCGCAATGCCGGTCAATTCCACTGGGTGCACGCCATGGCGATCGACGCCAAGGGTAACGTCTATACCGCCGAGGTCGATACCGGAAAGCGCATCCAGAAATTCAAGCTGACGTCGGACGCGCTCAAATAGCGCCTCAACGCATTTTGCCCAAAAGTTAACCGACGGATGACGTAACGACGCAGCGTCATCCGGCTTTAGGCGCATTGCCGCCGGCCGGGGGACACGGTAGAGCGATCAGCCGGACCAAGGCTCCGCAAGAGAGCCGTCCGCATGTTTGACAATGGAGGGAATCTATTATGACGACATTCGCGCGCCGCTCCGCGGCCCTTCTGGCCTGTGCCGCCTTCGGTTTTTCCACATCCGCCTTCGCGCAAGACAAGACCGTCAAGATCGGCGTCTTGAACGACATGTCGAGCCTCTATGCCGACATCGGCGGCCCGAACTCGGTCGCCGCGGTGAAAATGGCGGTCGAAGATTCCGGCCTGAAGGCCAAGGGCTGGACCATCGATGTCCTCTCGGGTGATCACCAGAACAAGCCCGACATCGGCGTCAACATCGCCCGGCAATGGATCGATGCCGACAAGGTCGACGCCATCGCCGACACGCCGAGCTCCGGCGTTGCACTCGCGGTGAGCAACCTCGTCAAGGATAAGAATTCGGTGCTGCTCAATTCGGGCGCCGCCACGGCCGACCTCACCGGCAAGGCCTGCACGCCCAACACCGTCTCCTTCACCTACGACACCTACATGCTCGCCAACGGCACCGGCAAGGCCCTGACCAAAGCCGGCGGCGACAGCTGGTTCTTCCTGACCGCGGACTACGCGTTCGGCCACGCGCTGGAGCGTGACACCAGCGCCGTCGTCACGGCCACCGGCGGCAAGGTGCTCGGCGGCGTCAAGCATCCGCTCAACTCCTCCGACTTCTCCTCCTTCCTGCTGCAGGCGCAGTCGTCGAAGGCCAAGGTCATCGGCCTTGCCAACGCCGGCGGCGACACCACCAACGCGATCAAGCAGGCGGCCGAGTTCGGCATCGTGGCCGGCGGCCAGAAGCTCGCCGCGCTGCTGCTGTTCATCAACGACGTGCATTCGCTGGGCCTGAAAACGGCACAGGGGCTGACCTTCACCGAGTCCTTCTACTGGGACCTCAACGATCAGACCCGCGAATGGTCGAAGCGCTTCCAGAAAGTGTCGCCCAAGGGCTCGATGCCCTCGATGACGGTGGCGGGCCTCTATGCGGAAATCCTGCACTACCTGAAGGCAATGGACGCGCTCGGCGGCAATCCGCATGACGGCGCCAAGGTCGTCGCCAAGATGAAGGAGCTGCCGACCGACGATCCGCTGTTCGGCAAGGGCCCGCTGCGCGCCGACGGCCGCCGCCTCATCCCGGCCTATCTCTTCGAGGTGAAGAAGCCGGAAGAGTCGAAGGGGCCGTGGGATTACTACAAGCTGGTGGCCACCATCGCGCCGGAAGATGCCGCCAAGCCGCTCGAGGCGAGCGAGTGCCCGCTGGTCAAGAAGTGACCGCGTAGCGGACGCGCGCAGTCTCCACGACGACATGCCCGGGCGAGAGCGCGAAGCGCGTCTTCGTCCCGGGCATTTACGTTCGGGGCCTGCACAAAGGACGAGGGTACCGGCGGGCAAGGCGCCGCTCGCGCCATTTCTCTACGTCGCGTCTCTACAACGCGGACGAGCGCTTCCTACCAGGCATAGCGCACCACGCCCTTTCCGGAGTAGCTTGTGGTGACGTTCGAGAACTCACCCTCAAAGGTCCCGGCGAGCGAGAAACCGTTCAGCCATTTCACCTCGGCGGTTGCCGAGGTGAGCGCCGCGTCTCGCGCAGGCGATGCACCGCCGACGACGAAGGATGCGCCCGGCAACGCCTGGAAAGTGGCGGCGATGCCGCGATCGATATTGTAGTCATGTGCCCAGCCGAAGCGGCTGCGCAGGGTGAGGATCGCTCCCGGCAATGCCAACGATCGGTCAGTGCGGAATCCCAATTCGGAGCGCGGCGAGGTAGCGGTCTTGGCCGCATAGGCCAGCGCAAAGGTGTTGGCACCGACGATGGGCCGTTCGGCATAGCCCGGCAGCTCGAAGGTCGCGAATTGCGCGGCGGCATAGGGCGTGAGGCCGATGCCGGCCCATGGGGTGATGAGGCGATAGCCGCCCTCGATACGCCCCGCCCACGCATTGGCGTTGAACTGCGCACGCAACTGGTCACTGCCCGCAATCGTGACCGTCCGGTTCGTCGTGATATCCTGCCAGCCATAGGCCAGGGCGCCGGAGACATACGCGGCGCCGGCCGTATGACGAACGAATGCACCGGCCTGGAACAGGTCGGAGCGTCCCGAACCGAGACCGTTGGCGACGACGAAGTTGGTACCGCCGCCGGCCAAGGCGAACCCGACCTGGGTGAATGGAGAGATCCGATAATCGGCGCCGACGGCCGTGCCAGCGATGCGGCTGGTGGACGTGTTCGATCCCTGTACGGCATTGCCGTCGGTGGTCTGCGAGCCCCCATAGCCCGCGCCCCACACGCTCCAGCGCTGGCCGAAATCGATCGCGCTCGGCGTCTTGGCGATCATGGCGTAGGCGTCACGCTCGGCACCGGGCCGGCGGCGACCGCCGGCATAGCTATCGGCTGCTCCCTCTTTCCCAAATGAAACGGGCGTCGGTGCGGTCCCGTCGCGGCCAGCGGTAAACGGATCGGCCAGCAAATTGACGAAGAGGTTCATCGCGTCGAATGTTGTCTGCTGCGAACCTGTCGCCAGCTCGCCCGAGGCCTGTGTCAGGTTCGCCGGGACATTGCCGGCGAAGATACCGCCAAACGCCGAAGGAACGTTGCCGAAGGAATTGAACGCCCTGTCGAGCGCGGTGGCGACGGCCCGCTGGTTGATGTTGAGGCCGGCAATCTCCCCAAGGCCCGAGGCCAGAACAAGCTGCACCGTGCCGCCCGAATAGGTCAGCGAACCGGAAATTCCCGTCGGCGTCGCCACCGAATCAAAGCGCGAACCGTTCAGCGCCCCCGCGGTCAGGATGGTATAGGGCGAATTGAACCGAAGGGTGCCGTTGGCGAGCGCAACCCGAACCGTCCCGGCCAACGTCGCCGCCCCCGTCACATTGGTGAGGTCGGAAGCCGCCGATGACACCTGCACAAGGTAGGTCGAGGCGGCCGTGAATACGAGGCTGCCCTGAACGTTGATGGTGCCGACCGAGTTGCCTGGAGACAGAATGCCGCCGTTGATGACGGTATTGCCGACGATGCCGTTGCCGCCCAACGTGCCGCCGGCATTGACAACGAGATTGCTGGCCGATGCGATATTGCCGTTTACGATCAGCGCCCCGCCGCCGACATTGACATCACCGGAGAAGGAGCCGGTGCCAGTCAGCGTCCAGACTGAATCGTCGACCTTGTTGAAGGTCGTGAACCCCCGATACTGGGCCGCCGCGCCCAACGTGCTGACATCGAAGGTCGCCGCACCGCTGCCCCCGAGTTGGAACGTATCACTGCCCCCACCGAGCACGTTGCCCGATATCACCGATCCCGGCGCGAGCGTGAGAACGTTGCCGCTACCGGCGAACTGGATCGCGGCCGTTCCTCCAGTGATGGTCCCCGCATTGAACACGTCCGACCCACCCGTGCCCGCATAGATGCCGTTGCCCGCAAGGCCGGAAATGGAGCCGTAGTTGATGACTGAGACGGACCCGAGGCTGGCGCGGACGCCGGTGTCGCCGCCACTGATCTGCGCGCCGGCATTGTTGGTCACCACCGCACTCGTCTCGGCGCGAATGGCGTAGCCAAAGCCGCCGGCACTTATGGTTCCGGAATTGACGACGGTTGCGACGCCATTGCTGGCATAGATTCCGTTGTTGATCAGGCTCGTGATCTGCCCGCCAACGCCGTTGGTTACATTGACGTCGGTGAAGGCAAAGATGGCGATATTGTTGACACCGGAAATGGTCCCGTGATTGGTAACGTGAGCAAAGCCCAAATTGGCAGCCATGCCGCCGGTAATGCTTCCAGTGACACCGTTCGTTATTGTCAGATTGGCATTCGCAGAGGCGGCAAAGCCGGTGGGGCTCGAGATGGTGCCGAAATTCGTTACCGAAATCGATCCGCTGTTGGCGCGGATGGCAGCCGTTGCGCCGGTAATCGTCCCGGCGGCGGCGTTGGTGACGTCCATATTGCCGGTCACCTCCAGGCCGTAGCTGGTCGTACCGGTAATCGTGCCGGCATTGGTGACATTCAACAATTGGTTGGCCTGGACACCGCTTATCCCGCCGGAAATCAGACCGCCCGCAGCGTTGGAGACGACCCCCGTGCCGTAGGCAATGAAACCGTAAGAGGTGCCGATGATATTGCCGGCATTGGTGACATTTCCGACAGCGGAATAGCCGGAATTGACGCCGAGATCGCCGGCGATGGTGGCGCCCGCATTGTTGGTAACCGTGGCGTTGACGAAGGCGAATACGCCAACGTTTGCGTTGCCCGTGATCGTGCCGGAGTTGACGACAGTCACACTGCCGTTGTTCGAGCCGATGCCGGATAGGACAGTGCCGGTGATGGTGGCGCCGGTGTTGTTGGTGACGGTGACGTCATTTTGAGAGAAGACACCGTTCGTTGCGCCTGTGATGCTTCCCGAATTGCTGACCGTAGCGTTGCCGATATTAATTCCGCTATTCACGCTTCCGGTGACAGAGGCACCGCTATCGACATTGATGACAATGCCGGTCTGGTTGCCCGTCCCGTAACCGTTGGTCCCGTTCTGATCGGTCGTCACGCCCGAGCATGTAATGGTCGTGCCTGGCGGAGGATTGGGGCTATTGTCGGCCGCCGGCGAACAGGCCGCATACGCCCCGCCCATCAGAGCAAGCGTGACGGAAGCCGTGATCGCAATTGCAGCCGCAGCTCGCCAAATCAGCAAGCGCTGCCGAGGGAAACACCATATCCGAATCGGCAGGCGCGTCATTTGAATGGCTTGCTTCCGAGGCGTCGGCGGCCCCGGCCTTCAATTGCAAAAAGAACGAATCAACAGATTTATTGAACAGGCTAAGTATCGCCGCCGAAAGGCTCCATGTACGCACGTCTGGCGAGAATCCGACGAATCGGAATCTCTGTTGCGAATTGGCGACAGTCGCAACCGTCCTATTCGCGGCCACCAGTCTGCCGGGCGGATGCGACTGTCGCCAGCGTCCGCATCGCGATGGCCACGCATACCACCATCAGCGCGCCCGCGAGGAGGAATGGCGCGCCGGGCAATTGCCAGGGCGCGCTGGTGCCGATGAAGTATGAAAACGTCAGCGTGAACAGGAACGGCCCGACGAGCTGCGACACGCTCTGCACGCTCGCGGTTGCGCCCTGCAGCTGACCCTGTTGATCGGGTGCGACCAGCCGCGTCATCAGCGATTGCATCGCGGCACCCGAGATGCCCCACAGCGACATCACTGGAATGCCGATCCAGAACAGCGGTCCGGTCGGCGCTGCGCCAAAGATCACGAACCCGATCGCACCACAGCACAGGCCCAGCAACAGTGTGTTCCGCTCGCCGAGCGCGCGCACGATCGGGCCGATGGCGAGCCCCTGCACCACCATGGCGCAGATGCCGACCATCGCGAGCGTCAGCCCGACCGTCTTGGAATCCCACCCGTAGCGATAGGTCGCATAGAGCACGAAGGTCGACGGCAGCACGACATGCGCGACCTGCGCGATGAAGTTGACGACCGACAGCGCAGCCAGCATCGCGTTGGAACGCAGCAGACGCAGCGCCCCGACCGGATTGGCGCTGGTCCAGCGGAACGGCGCGCGCTTGTCGGGCGCCAAAGATTCCGGCAGGACCAGGAGCCCATAGAGCGCATTGGCGAAGCTCAAAGCCGCCGACGCCCAGAACGGCAGACGCGGATCGATGTCGCCGAGCAGGCCGCCGAGCGCGGGGCCCAGGATGAAGCCGGCGCCGAAGGCCGCGCCAATCCTGCCGAAGATCGCCGCGCGCCGCTCCGGCGGCGTAATGTCGGCAATATAGGCAAACGCCGTCGAGATGCTGGCCGAGGTGATGCCGGAGATCACGCGCCCAATGAAAAGCCACACCAGCGACGGCGCCAGCGCCATCAGCACGTAGTCGGCGGCGAGCCCGAAATTCGACAGCAGCACCACCGGCCGCCGCCCGAAACGATCGGACAGCGCGCCCAGCACCGGCGAGAACACGAACTGCATCAACGCCCAGGCGGTGCCGAACAGGCCGAAGATGCGGGCCGCGTGTGCGGTGTCGTTGTCGACGAAGCTCTCGATGAGCTTTGGCAGGATCGGCATGATCACGCCGAGCGCGAGCATGTCGAGCAGGATGGTGACGAAGATGAAGGCGACCGCGCCGCGCCGGACCGGCGCAGCGCCCCGCGCCATCGCCTCGCCGGCATCGTTGCTCACGACGGCCGCTTGCGCTTATGGGCGAAGGGGTTGGCCTTCTCGCGCAAGGTGATGCGCACGGGCGTGCCCGGCAGATCGAAAGCCTCGCGCATGGAATTGGTCAGGTAGCGCAGGTACGACTGCGGCACCGCGTCGGCACGCGAGCAGAACAGCACGAAGCTCGGCGGCCGCGCCTTGGTCTGCGTGATGTAGTTCAGCTTCAGCCTGCGGCCGGACACGGCCGGCGGCGGATTGGCCTGGACCGCCTGCTCGAACCAGCGATTGAGCGCTGACGTCGACACGCGTCTGTTCCAGACCGCGTAGGCGTCCTGGATCGCCTCCATCAGGCGATCGATGCCCTCGCCCATCAGGCCTGATACCGCGACGATCGGCACGCCCTTGACCTGCGGCAGCCAGTGGTCGGCGTCGCGGCGCAGGCCCGAGATCGCGCCGCCGCCCTTGGTCTCCATCAGGTCCCATTTGTTGGCGGCGAGCACGAGCGCGCGGCCCTCGCGCTCGACCAGATCGGCAATGCGCAGATCCTGCTCCTCGAAGCGGTTCTGCGCATCCATCATCAGCACGACGACTTCGGCAAAGCGCACCGCGCGCAGCGCGTCGGCGACCGAGAGCTTTTCGAGCTTCTCCTCGATGCGCGAGCGACGCCGCAGGCCGGCGGTGTCGAACACGCGAAAATCCCGGCCCTGCCAGTTGATCTCGACCGCGATGGAATCGCGCGTGGTGCCGGCCTCCGGGCTCGTCAGCAGGCGCTCTTCGCCGAGCAAATGGTTGATCAGTGTCGACTTGCCGGCATTCGGCCGGCCGACGATGGCGACCCGGATCGGGCGCGTCGCGGCCTCTTCCTCGGAGAGCGGTGCGTCGTCCTCGTCCTCATCCTCCTCGACGGGCTCCGGCATCAGCTTGGCGAGGGCGTCATAAAGCTCGCCCATCCCCTCGCCGTGCTCGGCCGAGATCTGGATGGGATCGCCAAGACCAAGCGCAAAGGCTTCCATCGCGCCGGCATCGCCATGCTTGCCTTCGCTCTTGTTGGCGACCAGCAGCACCGGCTTGTTGGCCCTGCGGGCGAAGTCGGCGAAGGCGCGGTCGGTCGGCGTCAGGCCGATGCGGGCATCGACGACGAAGAACAGCGCGTCGGCCTGCGCGATCGCGGCCTCGGTCTGCTCCTGCATCCGCGCGGTCAGCGAGCCCTTGGCGCCCTCGTCGAGGCCGGCGGTGTCGATGATGGTGAATTCGAGGTCGCCGAGCCTGGCCTCACCCTCGCGGCGGTCGCGGGTGACACCCGGCAGGTCATCGACGAGCGCGAGCTTTTGCCCAACCAGGCGGTTGAACAGCGTCGATTTGCCGACATTGGGCCGGCCGATAATGGCAATCGTGAAGGACATCGGTCATTCGTGCGCTGCGAAGGCCGCGCCTGTCAATGCAATGAAATTATTAGCGCGAGAAGCTGCCGCTCGGCAGCGGCGCCGGGAAGCCGCCCTGCGACTGCTGCTGCGTGGTCTGGGTCGGTTGGGCCTGCTGGACGGGCTGATCGGGCGGCGGCGCGGTGGTGCGCTTGCGCACGATCTTCTGCTTGGGCTGCGGAGCGGCCGCGGGCGGCGCGGCCTCCGGCTGGGCCTCGCCATCGACTTCGCCGGCAGGCGCATCGGCGGGCGCGGCCGCGCTGGCAGCCGGCTGTCTGGTCTTTTTCGCCTTCGCACCCTTTGCCGGCTTGGCCGGCTCAGGCGGCGGCTCCGTGGGCAAAGCCGCAACGGCAGGCGCATTCGGATCGGGCTGCTGCTGTGCGCCCTTGTACATGTCCTTCGGCACACCCTGCTCGAGGCCCGGCACGCCCTCCGGGAAGACCGGCTTGCGATCGCCTGGCAGCTTCTTCTTGGTGTCGAGGAAATCGAGCATGTCGCTCGGATCGAAGCTGGAGCAGCCGCCCAGCACGCCCGTGAAGGCGATCAGGACGGCGGCTGCGATCAAGCGTGGCGTGCGGCGCATATCGGTGTCTCGTCTCAGCTCTCGGGACCGTCAGCTTTTGGCGACGGGCGGCAGCAGGGCCTGGAGCGCCTCGGCGCGCGAGCGCAGGCCCGGCGGCGTTTCGCCGTCCTCTGCGATCGCGTCGAGCCATTTGCGGGCTGCGGTCGTGTCGTTGTTGCGCCAGGCCGACAGCGCCAGCAACTCGCGGGCGCTGTGGCGGAAGGTCGATTTGGGTGTGGCGGAAGCCTCCAGCCGCTGCTGCATGTCGACGTAGCTGGCGCTGTCGACCAGCAGGCCGGCGGCGCGGATCTTCGCCAGATCCTGCCACTCGCCGCCGACGCCGCGGTCGGCGGCAATGTCGTCGTACATCTTGGCGGCGGCCTTGGGATCGCGGCCAGCGGCCTCGGCCGCAGCACGCAGCCGCGCCAGAGTGCGATAGCCCGACGGAGCCTTGGCGGCGAGCTCGGTGAAGGCCGTCTCAGCCTCGGCATGCTTGTCCTGCTCTGACAGCTCGACGGCCTTCTCGAAGGCGGCGCCGGCCTCGGCGGCCTTCTTGGCCTCCAGATACTGGTAGCCGCGCCAGCCGCCCACGGCGGCCACGATGAGCACCATCAGGGCGATGAAGTAGATCGAATATTTTTCCCACAGCTTCTTGAGCTGTTCGCGACGTACTTCCTCGTCGACTTCGTCAAATAATTCAGACACTTATGCTAATCCCATGCCCGTCCGGGTGCGCGCGCCACAGCGTTCGCGTCAGGAATCCCGTCCCCCGCGTGGCGGCGAGGTAGCCTAACGATATGGCGGTGGCAAGGCAAAGCGAGCCCGATCAAGGCGTTAACCACCCGGGAGAGCCCGGAAGAAGCCCCTGCCCGGCTCAGGTTCCCAAGTGCTCCCGCAACTGCCGCTTCAGCACCTTGCCATTGGCGTTGCGCGGCAGCGGCTCGGTGGTGATCGCCATGGTTTCGGGGACCTTGTAGTCGGACAGCCGCTCGGCGCACCAGGCCCGCAAGACGTCGCCGGCGACCGGGGTGCGGGTCACCACGACAGCATGGACGCGCTCACCGAGCACCGGGCAGGCCCTGGCAATGATCGCGCTCTCGATCACCGCGGGGTGGCCCGCCAGCACGGATTCGACCTCCGCGGAATAGATCTTCAGTCCGCCGCGATTGATCATGTCCTTCTGGCGGTCGAAGACGCGGACAAAACCGTCCGCATCGACTGACCCCAGATCGCCCGAGTGCCAGAACCCACCGGTGAAGCTCTCGGTCGTGGCTTTCGGGTTGTTCCAGTAACCCTTGATGACGGAGGCGCTCTGAATCCAAAGCTCCCCGATCTCGCCATGGGGCAGCTCGCGCCCATCGGGTCCCATCGCGACGATGCGCGCGCCGGGACACGGCAGGCCCACGCTGTCGATATGGCTCGCCGTCAGTTCGCCCGGCATGATCGTCGAGGGCGATGTCGTCTCGGTCGCGCCGTAGCAGTTCATCAGCTTCAGGCCGGGAATCGTCGCCTTGAGCCTCTCGATGGTCGCGACCGGCATCGGCGCGCCGCCAAAGCCGCCGATGCGCCAGCTCGACAGATCGTAGCTGTCGAAATCGGGCTGGAGCAGGCAGAGATTGTACATTGCCGGAACCATCACCGTGTAGGTGACGCGCTCGCGCGCGGCGAGCTTGAGATAATCGGCGGCCTTGAACTCCGGCATGATGATCAACGCGCCGCCGCAGCGGATCATGGTCGTGATGTTGGCGACGACACCAGTGACGTGACCGAGCGGCACGGCCGCGATCGAACGGTCCGCTTCCGTCAATTGCAGGCAGGACGCAAACACCATCGAGGAATGGACGATGTTGCAATTGGCCAGCATCGCGCCCTTCGGCTTGCCCGTCGTGCCCGAGGTGTAGAGGATCATCGCCGTGTCCTCTTCGTGCACGTCAACGGGCGCGGCGGCCGCGGCGTTGTCTGCGAGCACTGCGAAGCGCGACGCATGCGGGTCGTCGTCGACGGCAACGCGGTGGATCACATCGGGCACATCCCGCGCATCCGGCAGCCGCCCGGCGAGCCCTGCCTCGTGGATCAGGATCTTGGCGCCGCAATCGGTGAGCACATAGGCAATCTCCGGCTTCTGCTGGCGCGTGCTGAGCAGAACCGTGACCAGCCCCTCATGCGCGGCGGCAAACAGCAGCAGCGGAAATTCGATGCGGTTGCCCAGCAGGATGGCCACGCGATCACCGCGCTTGAGGCCGAGCTTGCGAAAGCCCTCGGCGATCCGGGCGGCCCGGTCGACGACCTGGCGCCAGCTCAGCCGGACATGACCGCAGATCAGGGCCTCGCCATCGGCGTTCTGCGCAACCGCTTCCGCAATCATCGCCCAAACGCTGCCCGGCCGCTTCACAAAGGCCGGCACGACGCGGTCGCCGAAGCGCGGCTCAAGCCGCATCGACGGAAGTGCGTGCTGCGACCAGTCCATGCGCGCCCCTCCTCAGCTCGTCTTCATATCGTAGACATGCTCCGGGCCCGGGAAGGCCCGGCTCTTCACGTCGCGCGCATAGCCCGCGATGGCTTCCTCGATCGCCGGTCCGAGATTGCCATAGCGGCGTACGAATTTCGGCGACCTTGGCGACAAGCCGAGCATATCTTCCAGCACCAAAATCTGGCCGTCGCAGGCTGCGCTCGCGCCAATGCCGATGGTAGGAACTGCGATCGATTGCGTGATCTTGCGCGCCAGCGGCTCGGCGACCGCCTCGATCACGATCGAGAAGGCCCCCGCCTCTGCGATCGCCCTGGCGTCGTTCTCGATCGGAGCCCAGTTCGCCTCCTCGCGGCCCTGCGCGCGGAACGAGCCAAGCGTGTTGATCGACTGTGGCGTCAGCCCGATATGGCCCATCACGGGAATGCCGCGCTCGGAGAGAAACGCCACCGTCTCCGCCATCCGCGCGCCGCCCTCGAGCTTGACCGCGCCGCACAGCGTCTCCTTCATGATCCGCACCGCCGACTGGAAGGCCTGCTCCTTCGAGCCTTCGTAGGAGCCGAACGGCATGTCGACGACGACGAGCGCCTGGCTGGAGCCGCGCATCACCGCGCAGCCCTGCAGGATCATCATCTCAAGCGTCACGGGCACCGTGGTCTCGAAGCCATGCATGACATTGCCAAGGGAATCGCCAACCAGGATCGCATCGCAGTGCCTGTCGACCAGCGCGGCGGTGTGCGCGTGATAGGAGGTCAGCATCACGATCGGCTCGCCATTCTTGCGAATGCGGAGGTCGGGCGCGGTCTTGCGCCTGATGGCGGATTGGACGGACATTTGTCAGACCCCTACGACAGGAACTCCGATCACGACAGGATGGAATGCAAACGCCAGCGCCAGATAGGCAACGACGCCGACCGCGACCGCGATCAGATCGTTGGAGACGCCGCCTACCGGAATCGGCGGGCCGCCAACGTCAGTGCGATGCTTCAACGAAATGCGGTCATACACAGCCCAGCCCAGGAACGAGCCGAACAGGATGATGGAACCGAGATCGCCATTGGCGAGGAGATGCGCGGCCGCCCACAGCTTGATGCCGGCCAGCATCGGATGTTTCAGCGTCGCGTAGATGCGGCCGCGCAGGTATGACGCGACAACCAGGATGACCGCGGGCAGCATCAGCGCGAGCGTGATGTGCTTCATCGCCTTCGGCGGATACCAGACGTCGATCCAGCCGGTCGCACGGTAATGACCAAAGCCCCAGATGATCAGCGCGAGCCCCGCGAGTGAGACGAGCGCATAAAGGATCTTGTAGGTCCCCTCGCCCAGCCTCGCGATGGCCTGCGCGCGCGCCTCGCGTTTCGTTGTGAAGACATGCGCCGCGAAAAACAGCACCAGCCCCAGGATCATGACCAGCAGACCCACGACATCCTCCCCTCAACCAGCGCCCGCCTCTGGCGTAGCATCGATTGGCGGTCGGTCGCAACCGATGCGCTACTTGCCGAGCTGCCGATTGTCGACATAGCGGATCGCGATCGGCCGCCCTGCCAGGGCGCCGCCGAGACCGCTGGTGAATTTCAGCGGCAAGCAGGCCTTCAGCGAAGCATCGATGGCGTTCAGATAGGTCGTGCGGGTGTCGGCCGGGACGCCCGCGGTGGCGTATGTGAGGCGTGGCGGACCGATCAGGCCGCCCGCCTTGTTGAAGCTGAAGCGCACCGACATCTGCATGCCGGCCCGCGCGTTGTCCGCTGGCGGCGACCAGCAAGTGCGCAATTCGGCGAAGAGGTCGCCGATCGTATCGAGATCGTGATCCGGCTTCCGGTATTTGGCGCGGTCGGATTCGGACGGCACGCTGACGATCGTGAGCTGGAGATTCTGGCCGTAAGGATAGTCGATCTCGGGAATGCAGGGCCCGGGCTCGAGCGGGCTGCAATAGGACGGCGTGCAGGGCCGGTTGTCGAGCACGCTGCACGGTTCATGCGCAAACGGGATGGGATTGATCTGGCGCCGCTGCGCGTCGGCGGCCACCGTCGATATCGCCAGCAGTATAAGAAGGAGAATGCCGCGCCACATGGTATGCGAACTCTCAATGCCACTGTGGACGAAAGGTGGCATTCGTCGCGAAAGCGTCAAGTGCGCGCGCGTTCACATGCTCGCGTTTTAGGCGGCCTTGGCGCGCGTTATCCCTTCTTCTTGACGTCCTTGACGTTGGTGAACTCGATCCCCTCGGCGCGTTCCCTGGTGTAGCCGAGATAGAACTCGTTCCTCGCCAGATAGACGGGATCACCATCGACGTCGTCGGCGATACTCGAGGTGTTGGCGGCGATGAAAGTGTCGAGCTTCTTGCGATCGTCTGAAGAAACCCAGCGCGCAAGCTGGAACTCGCTGACCTCGAACTCGACCGGAAGGGAATATTCCGCCTCCAGCCGTGCCTTCAGCACGTCGAGCTGGAGCGCGCCGACCACGCCGACCAGCGCAGGCGCACCGTCGCGCGGGCGGAACACCTGGACGACGCCCTCTTCCGACATCTGCTGAAGCGCTTCCTTCAGCTTCTTCGCCTTCATCGCGTCGGTGAGACGGACGCGGCGGACGATTTCCGGCGCAAAGCTCGGCACGCCGACGAAGTTGAAATCCTCGCCCTCGGTCAGCGTGTCACCGATGCGCAGCGTGCCGTGGTTGGGAATGCCGACGACGTCGCCGGCAAAGGCCTCATCCGCCACCGAACGGTCCTGCGCGAAGAAGAATTGCGGGCTCGACAGCGGCATGCTCTTGCCGGTGCGCACCAGTTTCGCCTTCATGCCGCGGCTGAGCTTGCCCGAGCACAGGCGCGCAAAGGCGATGCGGTCGCGGTGGTTCGGATCCATGTTCGCCTGGATCTTGAACACGAAGGCGCTCATGCGCGGATCGGTCGCCTCGACCTTGCGCTGGTCGCTCTCCTGCGCACGCGGCTCGGGCGCGAACTTGCCGAGGCCCTCCAGGAGGTCGCCGACGCCGAAATTGCGCAGCGCGCTGCCGAAATAGACCGGCGTCAGGTGGCCCTCGCGAAACGCCTCCAGCTCGAACGGCTTTGAAGCCTCGGTGACGAGCTCGAGCTCGTCCTTCACCGCGGAGACGTCGAGATTGGCGTTGAGCTTGGCAAGCTCCTCGATCTCGATCTGCTGCGCCGCGCCGGTCTTGGCGCCGCCGCCTTCGAGCAGGCGCACGCCGCCATTGACGACGTCATAGGTGCCGAGGAAGTCGCGGCCGCGGCCGACCGGCCAGGTCATCGGCGTGGTGTCGAGCGCCAGCGTCTTCTCGATCTCGTCCAGCAGCTCGAAGACGTCGCGGCTCTCTCGGTCCATCTTGTTGATGAAGGTGATGATCGGAATGTCGCGCAGGCGACAGACCTCGAACAGTTTTCGGGTGCGCGCCTCGATGCCCTTGGCGGCGTCGATGACCATGACGGCGGAATCGACGGCCGTCAGCGTGCGATAGGTGTCTTCCGAAAAATCCTCGTGGCCCGGCGTGTCCAGCAGGTTGAACACGAGGCCCTCGAACTCGAAGGTCATCACGGACGTCACGACCGAGATACCGCGCTCGCGCTCGATCTTCATCCAGTCCGAGCGCGTGTTGCGCCGCTCGCCCTTGGCCTTGACCTGACCGGCGAGGTTGATGGCGCCGCCGAACAGCAGCAGCTTTTCGGTCAGCGTGGTCTTGCCGGCGTCGGGGTGGGAGATGATCGCAAAGGTGCGCCGCCGCGCCACTTCAGCGGCAAGCGGGGAACGGGCCGGCGATTCGGCTGTGGTGGTGGCGATGTCGGACATGGCGGGAGCGTTTGGCAGGGAAAATGGGCCGGATCAAGCCTGATTTGGTAATTGCGGAGCCCTTCGGCCAGCCCCATATCGCCGTTTGGGAGGGACGGCCCTCCTATCCACCAGCATATCAGCCGCGGGGACGACCCTGCCTTGAATGGAGGGTCGTCATGGCCTGGAGCATCCTGTTCGTCGCCGGTCTTCTCGAGATCACCTGGGCGATCGGCCTGAAATACACCGAGGGTTTCACCAGGCTTGTTCCCTCCGTCATCACGCTCGCGGCGATGGCGGGCAGCGTCATCCTGCTCGGGCTCGCGCTCAAATCGCTGCCCGTCGGGACCGCCTATGCGGTGTGGACCGGCATCGGCGCGGTCGGCACGGCGACGCTCGGGATCATCCTGTTCGGCGAGCCGGCCACCGCGCTTCGCCTGGCCAGCATCGGACTGATCGTTGCCGGTATCATCGGGCTGAAGCTCGTTACTTGACGAAAATCCTGACCGCCCACCAGGTCAGCGCGGCGACGATCGCCGAGGCCGGCATCGTGATCACCCAGGCATAGACGATCGAGCTGGCGACGTTCCAGCGCACCGCCGAGAGGCGGCGGGCGGCGCCGACGCCGACGATGGCGCCGGTGATGGTGTGGGTGGTCGAGACGGGAACCCCGAGGAAGGTCGCCATGAACAGGGTCGCGGCGCCGCCGGTTTCGGCGCAAAAGCCCTGCATCGGCGTCAGTTTCGTGATGCGCAGGCCCATGGTGCGGACGATGCGCCAGCCGCCCATCAGCGTGCCCATCGCCATCGCGGCCTGGCAGGACAGCACGACCCAGAACGGCACCGAGAATTCGCTGCCGAGATGGCCCTGTGAATAGAGCAGCACGGCGATGATGCCCATGGTCTTCTGCGCGTCATTGCCGCCATGGCCGAGCGAATAGAGCGAGGCGGAGGCGAATTGCAGGATGCGGAAGGCGCGGTCCACGGCGAAGGGCGTCGATCGCACCGAGGCCCAGGAGACGATCGCAACCAGCAGCATCGCCAGCAGGAAGCCGACCAGCGGAGACAGCACGATGGCGATCACCGTCTTGGACAATCCGCTCCAGACCGCCGCCGAAATCCCGGCTTTGGCCACGCCGGCACCGAACAACCCGCCGATCAGCGCATGCGACGACGAAGACGGGATGCCGAGCGCCCAGGTCACGAGGTTCCAGACGATGGCGCCGACCAGCGCCGCGAAGATCACGTGGGCATCGACGATCGAGGGATCGATGATGCCGGTGCCGATGGTCTGGGCGACGTGCAGCCCGAACACCATGAAGGCGACGAAATTGAAGAAAGCGGCCCAGAACACCGCGAATTGCGGCCGCAGCACGCGGGTCGAGACGATGGTCGCGATCGAATTGGCGGCATCATGCAGGCCGTTCAAGAAGTCGAACAGCAGCGCGACGGCGATCAGTCCGACCAGGACGGGAAGACCCAACGCAGCATCCACGGCGAGGCCCCTGCCTTAAAGTTTTGGCATGATTTGCGCGGACAACCGCTGCACATTTTTCCGGATCATGCGCTACACTTGCTCGATGACGATGCTGTTGATCTCGTTTGCGACGTCATCGAAGCGATCGGCGACCTTTTCGAGATGGTCGTAGATCTCGACACCGACGATGAAATCCATCGCGTTGCCGTCGCGGTGCTTGAGGAACAGCTCCTTCATCCCGATGTCGTGGAGATCGTCGACCCGGCCCTCGAGCTTGGTCAGCTCTTCCGTGATGGCGGTCAGCATGGCCACGTTCTTGCCGATCTGCTGCATCAGGGGCAGCGCACGGCCGACCAGATTGGCGCATTCGATCAGAAGCCCGCCGATCTCGCGCATCGGCGGCTCGAAGGCGCGGACCTCGAACAGCATCACGGCCTTGGCGGTCTGCTGCATCTGGTCGATGGCGTCGTCCATCGAGGTGATGAGGTTCTTGATGTCGCCGCGGTCGAACGGCGTGATGAAGGTGCGGCGCACCGCCGTCAGCACCTCACGGGTGATGTTGTCGGCATCGTTCTCGAACTGGTTGACGCGCTGGCAATAGACCGGCGTCTCCTCGCCCCCGTTGAGCATGCCCTGGAGCGCGATCGAGCCCTGGATCACGGTCTGGGCATGTCGGTCGAACAGGTCGAAGAACCGTTCTTCCTTGGGCAGGAAAGCGCGAAACCATCGCATCATGGGGATAGACTACCGGTTGGAAATGGCCCGGCCCGGAAGGGCCGTCACGAAACTGTCATAGACCATTTTCGGTCCGCGCGCGTGCCGCCTCACGCTCGCGGTGCCGGATCATCCACCACTTTCACGAAGCGGGTAAATTGACCTTAAATCAATTACTTAGAGCGAACGCCGGAAGTAATGCGCGATTTCACCGACGACGCCGCGGCGGAAGGTGAGCACGCAGATCACGAAGATCGAGCCCTGGATCACCGTCACCCATTGGCCGAAGCTCGCCAGATATTGCTGCATGGCGATGATCACGAAGGCGCCGACCACGGGTCCGAAGATGGTCCCGAGACCCCCGACCAGCGTCATCAGCACGACTTCGCCCGACATCGACCAGTGTACGTCGGTGAGCGAGGCATTTTGCGCCACGAACACCTTCAGCGATCCGGCGAAGCCGGCCAGCGTGCCCGACAGGACGAAGGCCAGGAACTTGTACTGGTCGGTCCGGTAGCCGAGCGAGATCGCGCGCTGCTCGTTCTCGCGGATCGACTTCAGCACCTCGCCGAACGGCGAGTTGATGATGCGGAAGATCAACAGGAAGCCGGCGAGGAAGCCGACCAGCACGACGTAGTACAGGACCGTCGGCTTGGAGAGATCGAGGACGCCGAACATGTGCCCCTGCGGAATGCCCTGGATGCCGTCTTCGCCATGGGTGAACGGCGCCTGGAGGTAGATGAAGTACAGGAGCTGCGACAGCGCCAGCGTGATCATCGAGAAATAGATGCCCTGGCGGCGGATCGAGATGTAGCCGGTCACGATCGAGAGCACGAAAGCACCGGCGACGCCGACGAGGATGCCGAGCTCCGGCGGCAACGCCCACACCTTCAGCGCATGCGCGCTGCAATAGCCGGCCGTGCCTAAGAACATCGCGTGGCCGAACGACAGCAGGCCGCCATAGCCGATCAGAAGGTTGAAGGCGCAGGCGAGGAGCGCGAAGCACAGCGCCTGCATCACGAAGAACGGATAGACCCCCGTGAACGGCACCGACGCCAGCAGCAGCGCCATCACCGCAAACACGATCATCTCGTCACGCATCGCGCGCGGGGTCGCCCGCAGCGTATCGTCCGTCAAGGCTGTCATATCAGGCCGCCCTTCCCGTCAATCCCGATGGCTTCACCAAGAGCACCAGCACCATCAGCACGAACACGACGGTGTTGGAGGCCTCGGGGTAGAAATACTTGGTCAGGCCCTCGATCACGCCGAGAGCGAAACCGGTGATGATCGAGCCCATGATCGATCCCATGCCGCCGATCACCACCACGGCAAACACGACGATGATGAGGTCGGCGCCCATCAGCGGCCGCACCTGGTTGATCGGCGCCGAGAGCACGCCGGCGAGCGCGGCAAGGCCGACGCCGAGACCGTAGGTCAGCGTGATCATGCGCGGCACGTTGATGCCGAAGGCGCGGACCAGCGTCGGGTTTTCGGTCGCGGCGCGGAGGTAAGCGCCGAGCCGCGTCTTCTCGATCAGGTACCAGGTCGCCAGACACACGATAAGCGAGAACACGACGACCCAGCCGCGATAGACCGGTAAGAACATGAAGCCGAGATTCATGCCGCCCTTGAGCTGGTCAGGAATGGCGTAAGGCAGGCCCGACGATCCAAAATAGTTCTGGAACACGCCCTGCACGATCAGCGCAATGCCGAAGGTCAGCAGCAGGCCGTAGAGATGGTCAAGCCCGGTCAGCCATTGCAGCATGGTCCGTTCCAGGATCATGCCGAAGATGCCGACGACAATCGGAGCGACGATCAATGCCGGCCAGTAGCCAATACTGAGATAATCATTGTTCAGCAGGAAATAGGCGACGAAGGCGCCCATCATGTAGAGCGCGCCATGGGCGAAATTGATGATGTTGAGCATGCCGAAGATCACGGCAAGCCCGAGACTGAGCAGCGCGTAGAACGAGCCGTTGATCAGTCCCACCAGTAGCTGAGCGTAAAGTGCCTGCATCGATCCCGCACCCGGTCCCTTCGGCGTTCCCCTGAAAGTCGCCCGCAGGCCTCAAAGGCCTGCGGGCCGTTATCCTACTTCTTCAACAGCGCGCACTTGCTCTCGGACAGCGGCGTGAAGGCCTGATCGCCCGGCACCGTGCCGACCAGCTTGTAGAAGTCCCACGGGCCCTTGGACTCCGAGGGCTTCTTGACCTCGAACAGATAGGCGCTGTGGATGGTGCGGCCGTTCGGCTGGATCTCGCCCTTGCCGAACAGATCGTCCTCCGTCGGCATCGACTTCATCTTCTCGACGACCTTGACGCCGTCGTGAGGATTGCCGCCGAGTGCGTCCAGCGCCTTGAGATAGTGGCGCACGCCGGCATAGACGCCGGCCTGCACCATGGTCGGCGGCGCGTTGTTCTTCATTTTCCCGGCAAAGCGCTTCGAGAACGCCCGGGTCTGGTCGTTCATGTCCCAGTAGAACGTCTCGGTGAAGTTGAGGCCCTGCGCGGTCTCCAGACCGATCGCCTTGACGTCGGTGAGGAAAAGCAAGAGCGCGGCGAGCTTCTGGCCGCCCTTGACGATGCCGAACTCGGCCGCCTGCTTGATGGCGTTGGTGGTGTCGCCGCCGGCATTGGCAAGGCCGATGATCTTGGCCTTGGAGGCCTGCGCCTGGAGCAGGAAGGACGAGAAGTCCGGCGTGTTCAGCGGATGCTTCACGCCGCCGACCACCTTGCCGCCATTGGCGGTGACAACGGCCGTTGTATCGCGCTCGAGCGCCGCACCGAAGGCGTAGTCCGCGGTCAGGAAGAACCAGCTGTCGCCACCCGCCTTCACCAGCGCCTGGCCCGTGGTGTGGGCCAGCATGTAGGTGTCGTAGGTCCAGTGCACGGTGTTGGGTGAGCACTGCGCGTTGGTGAGGTCGGAGGTCGCCGCACCAGAGTTGATGTAGACGCCGTTCTTTTCCTTGATGACGTTGTTGACGGCGAGCGCCACACCGGAATTCGGCACGTCCACGATGACATCGATCTTGTCGACGTCGAACCACTGCCGCGCGATCGCGGTGCCGATGTCGGGCTTGTTCTGGTGATCGCCGGAGACAATGTCGATCTTCCAGCCCTTGGCGGTAAGGCCGGAATCTTCAACGGCCATCTGCGCTGCGAGCGTCGAGCCGGGGCCGCCGAGATCGGCATAGAGTCCTGACTGATCGGACAGCGCGCCGATCTTGACGGTCTTGTCCTGCGCGGACGCGACGCCGGCTGCGGCGAAGGTGAGCGCGGTGGTCAGCAGCAATGATGCAATCGACCTGGTCTTCATGCAACTTTCCTTTTTGAATTTTCTCGTTGGCAGTTCTTCTGTTTAAGCATGATCTTTTCGGAAAATCGCTTCACACCTTCCGGATCATGCCTAGACGCCGAGATAAGTGTGGAGCTTGTCCATGTTGGCGGCAAGCTCCGCATTGGAAAATCCGTCAATGATCTTGCCGTGCTCGACCACGTAGTAGCGGTCGGCAACGGTGGATGCGAACCGGAAGTTCTGCTCGACCAGGAGGATCGTAAAGCCCTCCTTCTTGAGCCGCGCAATGGTGTGGCCGATCTGCTGGATGATGACTGGCGCCAACCCTTCGGTCGGCTCGTCCAGCATCAGGAAGCTCGCACCGGTGCGCAGGATGCGCGCGATCGCCAGCATCTGCTGCTCGCCGCCGGACAACTTCGTGCCCTGGCTGTTGAGCCGCTCCTTCAGGTTCGGAAACAGGTCGAAGATCTGCTCGAGCGGCAGTCCGCCTTCGCGGACCACTGGCGGCAACAACAAATTCTCCCGCACGTCGAGGCTGGAGAATATCCCCCGCTCTTCCGGGCAGAACGCGATGCCCATGCGCGCGATCTTATCGGAGGTCGTGCGGATGATCTCCTGGTTGTTGAACTTCACCGAGCCGGTACGCTTGCCGATGATGCCCATGATCGACTTCAGCGTGGTCGTCTTGCCGGCGCCGTTACGCCCGAGCAGGGTGACGACCTCGCCCGCGTTCACGTCGAAATTGATCCCATGCAGGATGTGGGACTCGCCATACCAGGCCTCGAGGTTGCGGACCTGGAGGATGTTTCCGCCGCTCGCAGCCTTTGCCGGAGCCTCGGCGATCGCAGTGTCAGGCATGACCGGCTCCCAGATAGGCTTCCTTGACGCGTTCGTCCTTGGTGAGCTCGCTGTAATGGCCCTGCGCGAGAACCTGCCCGCGCGTCAGCACGGTGATGATGTCGGAGAGATTCGCCACGACGCTCAGATTATGCTCGACCATCAAGATGGTGTATTTCGCGGAGATGCGCTTGATCAGCGCCGCGATCTTGTCGATGTCCTCGTGGCCCATGCCGGCCATCGGCTCGTCCAGCAGCATCATCTCGGGGTCGAGCGCGAGCGTGGTTGCAATCTCGAGTGCGCGCTTGCGCCCGTAGGGCATCTCGACCGCAGGCGTATTGGCAAACTCGCTGAGGCCGACATCGTTCAACAGATCGCGTGCGCGATCGTTGAAACGGTTGAGCACGGACTTGGAGCGCCAGAAATCGAAGGAACTGCCGTGCTGGCGCTGAAGCGCGACGCGAACGTTTTCCAATGCGGTCATATGCGGAAACACCGCCGAGATCTGGAACGATCGCACCAGTCCCATGCGGGCCACGTCGGCCGGTGCCATCGCGGTGATGTCCTGTCCCTTGTACAGGATCTTCCCGGCGGACGGCCTGAGGAACTTGGTCAAAAGATTGAAGCACGTCGTCTTACCGGCGCCGTTCGGGCCGATCAACGCGTGAATGCTCCCACGGCGGACCTTGAGCGCAACGTCGCGGACAGCGAAGAAGCCCGCGAACTCCTTGGTCAAGCCTTCCGTTTCGAGAATGAACTCATCGGCCAAACAGATTTCCCCCTGCCCGCGCGACCCGCGTGGCTGTCCTTGTTGCTTCGGCTTTCAGGAGGCCTTGGAGCCTTCCCGGAACGCCGCCTCCGGGCGCGGAATATGCCGGAGGTGACGGGGGTTAGGCAAGGCGGAAAGCTGAGCAGATCAGGTCTCCGGCTGGGATACAAATGCTCCCTTAGTCGGAGATGTTTTGATGTCACGCCTGCCCGGCCTTCCGGTTCAAGAAAGCACCGGTCGTCAAGCCGTCGTTAACGGTCTTTCGTCCCGCGCGCCAGCCTTCATAGAAAATTTTCCCGCGGCATGGATGATGCGCGGGTTTCGATCTGCCGGGAATATTGTTTTGGATTTCGCAAGCGCCGCTCCCTCCGTCGTCAAGTCGATCAGGCAGCGTGATCTCCTGAACACG
Organism: Bradyrhizobium sp. USDA 3311; assembly: GCF_054062495.1. Classification (NCBI taxonomy): domain Bacteria; kingdom Pseudomonadati; phylum Pseudomonadota; class Alphaproteobacteria; order Hyphomicrobiales; family Nitrobacteraceae; genus Bradyrhizobium; species Bradyrhizobium sp. USDA 3311. The sequence continues at coordinate 6,626,210 of NZ_JBSSFI010000001.1, forward strand.
TGGCTGCGGCTCTACGCGCGCCAGCAGATCGCGCCGGCGATCTGGGAGTATCAACCTGCGCGGCTCGAGGAAGAGCTGTCCGATCTCATCTATTATACCGTTGACGCCTCAACTCCGGTGCCGCGCCTCATCATCCAGAGCGAAGGCACGCGAATCTCGCGCGCCTATGGACACACCGGCAAAGGCGTGCCGCTGGATGAATATATCGGGCCGCGGCTCGTGCGCTCCGTGATGCCCATCTATTACGAATGCGTCGCGCGCGGGCTTCCGGTCTACAGCGTTGCCGACGTCGACGACATCTACGGGCGCAACGTCGCCTACGAACGCCTGCTGTTGCCGTTCCTGACCGACGGAAAGGTCTGTCACATCATCGCCTCGCTCAAGACCTTCTGCGAGGACGGCGGCTTCGAGATCAAGAATCTGATGCGCGGAAATGACGCGCCGCCGCGACCGAAGCTGCGCGCCGTGATCGATCGCGACCTCTTTCATCGCGCCCCCGGCCGTATCGCGGCCGCCGACGTCGTCGAGTTCGCGGACCAGTCCGGTCCCGCCGACGCCACCGAGATCATCGAGCTGAACTAGCCTTCAGCGCGATTTGGCGCCGACTTACTTCGCCCTGACTTCCTTGGCGTAGATGTCCGGCTTGAAGCCGACCAGCAGCTTGCCGCCGACTTCCAGCACCGGACGCTTGATCATCGATGGTTGCGCTAGCATCAACGCCAGTGCCTTATTCTCGGTAAGACCCTCCCTGTCGGCCTCGGGCAGCTTCTTGAAGGTCGTGCCGGCACGATTGAGCAGAATCTCCCAGCCGAGCTTGTCGCTCCACTGCTTGAGCTTGTCCTTCTCGACGCCCGCCGTCTTGTAGTCGTGAAACTCATAGGCAACGCCATGGCTGTCGAGCCAGGCGCGCGCCTTCTTCATGGTGTCGCAGTTCTTGATGCCGTAGATGATGTTGGGCAAGACGTTCCTCTCGCATGCGTGATGCTTCGGCTGCGGCGTTGTACGAAACTCCGGTTCGCGCGACAATATTGCGAGCGAAGCTTACAAACTCTGTCAACGGACTCATCATGCACGTCACCCACGATCCCGCCGCGGCCCCGTCGCCGACCATCGACTTCAACAGCTTCCTCGCGGTCGATATCCGCGTCGGCACCATCGTCGATGCCAAGCCGTTCCCGGAGGCGCGCAAGCCGGCCTGGCGGCTGTGGATCGACTTCGGCCCGGCGATCGGCGTGCGCAAGAGCTCGGCGCAGATCACCGAGAACCATCCGCTCGAGACGCTGGTGGGGCAACAGGTCGCGGCCGTCGTCAATTTTCCCCCGCGCCAGATCGGGCCGGTCGTATCGGAAGTGCTGACGCTCGGATTTCCCGATGCCGACGGCAAGGTCGTGCTGGTGCAGCCGGGCAAGCCGGTGCCGAACGGCGGACGGCTGTTCTAGCGGCACACGGTCGCGAGCCGAGCCGTTGCGTCTGTCGGCGGCTCGCCAGCCGTTTACGTCTCCTGTTCCCCGGCTCGGAGCCATCGAGACTTGACCAAAACCCGTCGTTGATCTAAAAATGACTGACTGATCGTTTTTTATTATACCCGCCAATAATCAAACTGCTCTCGATGAATCGCTAAAACGATCGATCAGTCAGTTATTTGCGGAGGCTCCGATGCCGAAGATCAGCGACAAGCAGCGTGAAGGCCGGCGACGGCAGATCCTCGAGGCCGCCCTCGCCTGCTTCGCCGAGAATGGCTTTCACCAGACCGGCATGGCCGACATCGTGAAGCGGTCGGGGCTGAGCCATGGCGCGGTCTATCTCTACTTCCAGAGCAAGGACGACCTGATCGAGGCGCTCGCCGACGACCGGCACCGCCGCGAAGCCGTGCTCAACTCGGTCGCGCAGGGATCGGGCGATCCGATCGAAGGACTTCACGCGCTGGTCCGCGTCTACGCGCAATGGCTCACCGATCCCGCCGGCGAAGCGCGGCGGCGCGTCGGCATCCATGGCTGGGCCGAGGCGCTGCGTAACCGCCGCGTCCGCACCAGCGTCGTCGAAGGCATCGAGATGCCGCGCGCCCTGATCGTGGCGCTGGTCGAGCGCGCCCAGCACGACGACCTCATCAGGCGCGACCTCGGCGCAGACGCCATCGCGCGCGTGTTGATCGCTATCTTCCAGGGCTTTGTGCTGCAAAAATGCTGGGGCGAGGACTTTGACGTCGATGCCTGCATGGCGGCTGTCGATGGCGTGATCGACGGCTTCCGCACGACGAAGCCGGACGTCAAGCGACGAACCCGGGCTTGAGCGATGTCCTGGATCTACGAACTGCTCGCAGGCATCGGCGTCGGCCTCGTCGGCGGCGCGACATCGGGCTTCATGGGCACGAGCCCGGGCGGCGGTCTCGTGATCTTCTCCGTTCTGCTGCTCGGCGCGGAGCAGCACGTCGCCCAGGGCACCTCGCTGATCACGCAGGTCCCGCCGACCGGTTTCGCCGGAGTGCGCCGCTACTGGCAGAGCGGCAATCGCAGTCCGCTGCAATGGATCGTCTGGATCGGCATCGGATTTCTCGTCGGTGGCGCGGGCGGCGGCTATGCCGCGGCCGGCGTGTCCGACGCAGTGCTGCAATGGACCTACGTCGTCTACCTCGCTCTGCTGATCGCAGCCCTGCTGCTGCGCCGCGACCGCAAGGACGGAGCCGGCGAGGCCGGCGATCCCGCCGAACTGCCCTGGCTCCCGCTGTTCCTCATCGGCGCGCTGGCCGGCTTTTCCTCCGGCTTCATGGGGATCGGCGGCGGCCTGGCGATCACCGTCGGCCTTGCCGCGGGCCTGCGCGTGCCGCAGCACCAGGCGCAACTCGTCAGCCTCGTCTTCTCGGTGATCCCGACCAACATTCCAGCGGCGTGGATCTACTGGAGCAAGGGGCTCATGGTCGGCTGGCCGGCCATCGTCGGCATCGTTGCCGGCCTCTGGGTCGGCACCGATCTCGGCGCACGCATGGCCAATGGGGTCAGCAAATCGGTGCTGCGCCGGGTCATGATCGCCCTCGTCTCGCTGATGGCGCTCTACATGACCTACAAGGCGCTGAGCTAGTTCACGGCCGCTTCGGAATATTGAGCCCACGTTGCACCGCCGGACGTGTAAGTCCCCGTTCGAGCCATGCGGCAACCGATTTGAACTGGGTGAATTCGACGAGATCACCGGCGCCGTAGAAGCCGATGAGGTTGCGCACCCAGCCAAGCATCGAGATGTCGGCGATGGTGTAGTCGTCATCCATGAACCATTGCCGGCCGGCCAGATGCGTCTCCATCACGCCGAGCAGACGCCTGGACTCGCCCACGTAGCGTTCGAGCGGCCGCTTGTCCTCGAAATCCTTGCCGGCGAATTTGTGGAAGAAACCGACCTGGCCGAACATAGGCCCGATCCCGCCCATCTGGAAATGCACCCACTGGATGGCCTGGTAGCGGCGCGCGGCATCCTGCGGCAACAGCTTGCCGGTCTTCTCCGCTAGATATTGCAGGATAGTCCCGGACTCGAACAGCGGCAGCGGCCGGCCGCCGGGACCGTTGGGATCGAGGATCGCCGGGATCTTGCCGTTCGGATTGAGCGACAGAAACTCGGGCGTCTTCTGGTCGTCCTTGCCGAAATCGACGAGATGGACCTCGTAGGGAAGCCCGATCTCCTCCAGCATGATCGACACCTTGACGCCGTTCGGCGTCGGCAACGAATAGAGCTGAAGCAGCTCCGGATGCCTTGCCGGCCAGCGCTTGGTGATGGGAAAGGCGGAGAGATCGGACATCGGGACCCCGGCATCGTTCGTGAGATTGTCGCCTAATCTAGGCGAGCGGACGAACGGCACAAGGCCGATGCAGAGGTCACACGATCTTTTCGCACTGAAGCCGGATCACAGCGGCCGCAGCAAGTGACTTGTCGCATACACGATATCGCGCTGCGCACGTTGCTCGATGAAGCGCTGCCCGGTGACGAGCAGGGCTCCGGTGAAAACGAGCGCGAGCAGCGCGGTCGCGAATTGACTGGTATCATTCATCGCACGAGCATCTCTGTAATCTCTTCGCACGGGGAACGCGGGCCGACCATCGACAGTTCCTATATCTGTCAAATAAATTGCCGCTTTATCCCGAGCGCGCCTTGGCGGCCGGTCGCCTCAATAGTTGATCTCCATTCGCAATCCGCGCGGATCGATCTCGCCATCACCGACCGACTGCGTGCTGTCGCGCGCTGCGACCGCGCAGGCGCAGGCGTCGATGAGATCATCACGGCCGATGCCGGTGCCGTGACGCTGCGTCAGCCATTTCCGCAAGCGTGTGAAGCCGCGTTGCTCCAGTAGCGCGATGCGTTGTTCGCGGCCCTGCGCTGATACCTTGCTCTCGAGCAGCAGGCGGCCGGCGAGATTCCAGAAGATCAATTCCGGATGCGCCTCGCCGATCGTGGCCTGGCGTGCCGGCGTCATGATCTCGTCGACCTCCCTGATCTTGTCCCTGATGTTCCAGAGCTGCGCCGACACGCCCCTGCCCTTGCCCTCGTGCTTCCAGTAGTGCCGATTGGCTGCCGGCATGTCGGGAAATCTCCAGAGGTCGCGGCGCGCGCCGAGAAATACGGCGGGGCCAACCAGTTCGCGCGCACGCAGGTCGCATGTTCGATAGCCGCTCACGTTCAACCCAATCGGCATGTCGATCATCGCGCGCGCATGCGGCATCGCGAGCAATCGCGTCAGCCCCGGCGAATAGTCGAAGCCGTGATCGCCGTGCTCGTCGATCCAGGCTGCGACCCAGCCGTAACGAAATCCATCGAGACCGAGATAATTGTTCACGCGGACGACCGAGCCTCCGATGCGCGTTCATCCCGTGGTTTCACCTTGATGTCGTTCGAACAGGCGCTGGGCCAACAGCGCATGGCCGAGCGTGCCGCCGGCGCGGACCGCAGCGGCGATCAACGCAGCTTCCGCGACCTCCTCGCGCGTCGCACCGGCTTTCGCCGCCTGCGCCGTATGCACGTCGAGGCAATAGGCGCATTGCGTGGTGAGCGCGACCGCGAGCGAAATCAGCTCGCGATATTTCGACGGGATCAAGCCGTCCTTGCGCTCGACGGCATGATTGAAGGCGAGGAAGGCGTTGACCTCGACCGGCGCGAGCGCGACGAAGGCCGGGACGGATTTCAGGTCATCGGGGTTTTGATAATCGGTCATGTCTCATCTCGTCAGATATTCGCGCATCAATGCGCGGGCGCGATGCAGGCGTGCCTTGACGGTCTGCCTGGACGCGCCGAGTGCGACGGCGATTTCGTCGATGGTCATCTCCTTGACGTCGCGCATCAGCGCGACGTCGCGATAGTGCAGCGGCAGCGCCTCGAAGGCCGCGGCCACGTCGAGCCGCAGATCGGCCTCGGGCCGCGACAGCAGTGCGGCCTCCGCGTCACTCGCATCGATGGCCGGCATAAGGCCGGCCTTGCGCGCGAGCCGCAGGCATTCGCGGCGGACCACGCTGAACAGCCAGGCGGACAGCGCCAGCAGCGAGCGGATGGTGCCGACATGGCGGAACAGGATCCACAGCGCCTCCTGCGTCGCATCCTCGGCATCCGCCGAGCTGCGGCAGGTCGCGCGCGCGTAGCGGCGGATATCGGGCTGCGCCGTCGCGAGCAGCGACGCGATCGCCTCGGGATCGCCGAGCCGCGCCGCCTCGAACAGATTGGGCGAGATCGCAGCCGCACTCACGACACGCCTCCTCGTCCGATCCCGGCCATCGCACACATCGGGCAATAGCCGACGAGACCGGTCAGCGCGAAGCCGGCGCCGCCGAGTGCGACCAGCCACGCCGCAAGCCCCGACAGAGACGCGAACGCGGCAATCCCGACCGCAATTCCGAGCGCCACCCGCACCGCCTGATGCACGCCACCGATGTTCTTCCTGTAAAATCCCATCACATCCTCCGACACGCGCCGAGGCGGAATGCCTCGAGGACAAGGAGGACGCGACGGGCGAAAAGGATTCGCGGAGGCCTGCAATTTTTTCGCGGTCAGCCTCCGACCGCCTGGTACGCCAGGCGCTTGAACTCGAAGAAGAACGGATTCCAGAAGCCCATGTAGCGCTGGGCCATCAGGACGCCGGCGGTATTCGCCTGCGGGCAGATCCACCAATGGGTGCCGGCAAGGCCGCCCCACTGGAATTCGCCGGTGGAATTCGGCGGATCGAACGGCGTCGGCGCGAAGGTGACGGCGCCGCCGAGACCAAAACCCTTGCCGGGCATCGGCCCGAGATTGGCAAAGCGGATGGTCTGGCCTGCGGGCAGCTGGTTCGTCATCATCTGCCGCAGCGTCTCCGGCTTCAGCAGTGTATCTGACCCGGGCACCAAGGCGCGCACCAGCGCAAGCATGTCCGGCAGGGTCGAGACCAGACCGCCGCCGCCCGAGAGCCGCGGGAACGGACGGCGATAGGCCTGCGGGTAAGGCAGATTGTCGGCCCGCGTCAGGCCGGGCTTCATCGGATCGAGCACGTCGGCGCCGGTGTAGAGCGCGACCAGCCTGCCCTGCTGCGCTTCGGGCACGTAGAAGCCGGTATCGGTCATGGCGAGCGGATCGAAAATGCGCGCCTTGAGGAAGGCATCGAGGGATTTTCCGGAGACGACCTCGACGATGCGGCCGAGCACGTCGGTCGCCACCGAATATTCCCAGCCCGTGCCGGGATGATAGGACAGCGGCAAATCGGCAAGCTTGTCGATCATGTCGGTCAGCGGCGTCAACGGATTGAGCACGCCCGCCTCGTTATAGCCTTTGAACAGCACCGTGCCGGGGTCGAAGATGCCGTAGCTGAGGCCGGAGGTGTGGGTCAGGAGCTGGCGGATCGTGATCGAGCCCTTCGCCGGCTCGACATCGGCAAGGCTCAAAGCGCCCTGCTTCAGCACCTTGCGATTGCCGAGCTGCGGCAGGAATTTTTCGACGACATCGTCAAGCCCGATGCGGCCCTCTTCCACCAGAAGCATGATCGCGCACGTGACGAAGATCTTGGTATTCGAAAACGCGCGGAAAATGTGGTCGGTCCGGAGCGCGGTTTTGGCTTCGCGGTCGGCAAGCCCGACGCATTGCTGGTCAACGACCTCCCGGCCGCGCAGCACCGCCCAGGACACGCCGGGAATGATCTCCTGATCGACGTAGCGCTGCATCGCCGTCCGTACGGCGGAAAAATCGGTTGTCCTGGCGTCCATGTGTTTCCCCCAATTGTGGTTGGGACGGATATAGCGTGAATTCGAAGGAAATGAAGGGCGATCCCCGAGGGAGCCTATCCCTCCTTCATGAACGCAGTGACGTACAGGCGCCGCCGAATTCGCATGCCCTGTCGCTGGTACAGCGCGATCGCGGACGCGTTGCCGGAAAACACGTGCAGGAACGGAATCTCGCCGCGCGCCTCGATCCGGCGCGCGACCGCCGCGAGCAGCGCCTGCGCATAGCCGCGCCCGCGATAGTCCGGATGGACGCAGACGGCTGTCATTTCGACGAACCTTCCCGGCTTCATCCGCTCGCCGGTCATCGCGACCAATTCGCCGCTGACGCGGATGCCGAGGAATGTGCCGAGCTCATGCGTACGCAGTGCGAATGGACCGGGCTTCGTCAGATCCGTCAGCGCCATCATGGCGGGAACGTCGGCGGCGCTTAATTTGACGATCTCGGCGTCGCGCAGCGAACTGTCAGCGGGCGAGCCGATCATCTGTTCGCCAGTCTCGGCCAGCACCACCTTGAAACCGGCGGGCATTTCGACCGGCTCCGGCGTGAACAGCGCGGCAACCTGCGAGCCCGACAGGAGATCACGGAGCGCGGCAAAACTTGCCGCGGACATGTCGGCCATGTCGGCAAACGGCGTCATGTCCACAGGATAACGCAGCGCTCGCGGGCCGCCCTCCGCCAGATGCTTCTGGCTCGTTGTCAGCGCGCTCCAGATCGGGCGATCCAGCAGCGCCTCATCGCTGTCGGACACCGGCCTAGTCCTTGTCGAAGCTGACGATGACGGCGGCATTGGCGATGAGGATGGGGTCGTTGGCCACCTCCGTGGCCGAGGGAATCTCAAGTCCGCCCTTGACCGCAGTCACGGTCACGGTGCCGTAGGGCAGCTCCTTCGCAACGGCTTCCTTGTCCACCGCCTCGGGGTTGGGCACTCCGATCGTGACATCGACGAACATGTCGTTCGCGGTCTTGCCGATCATCCGGAAGAAACCGAGGCTCGAATGCCGGATGGCATCCGACACCGCCCGCTTCGCCGCCTTGGTGGCGTCCCTGCCGTGAACGTCGACGCCCATGCCCATCTCGGTGATACAGCGAACGCGAGTCATTTCATATTCCTGTGGCTGGTTGGATTACGTTGACGCAAGTTGTTATCGCATTTTGGCTGATCGGCATACTCCGTCATTGCGAGGAGCGAAGCGACGAAGCAATCCAGACTGCCTCTGCGGAAACACTCTGGATTGCTTCGCTACGCTCGCAATGACGGGTGTGGCGAGAGTGGCGAGCACATCACGCCTTCGACTTCTCGTGAGCCCGCAGCTCATCCACGAGCACCCGCACGTTCTCCGAATAGTCGATCGGGATCGAGACCAGGTGCACGCCGCCTTCCCTGAACGCGGCATCCAGCGTCGGGCCGAAGCTGTCGATACTCGCGATGCGATGGCCCTTGGCTCCATAGGCCTTCGCGTAGAGGACGAAATCGGGATTGCCAAAGGTCATGCCGAAATCGGCGAAATGATCGACTGCCTGCTTCCAGCGGATCATGCCGTAGGCGTTGTCCTCCAGCACCAGCACGACCAGGTTGAGCTTGAGGCGGACGGCGGTTTCCATCTCCTGGCTGTTCATCATGAATCCGCCGTCGCCGGCGACCGCGAGCACGCGGCGATCGGGATAGAGCATCGCCGCCATCATCGCCGACGGCAGGCCTGCGCCCATCGTCGCCAGCGCGTTGTCCAACAACAGCGTGTTGGCGACGCGGGTGCGGTAGTTGCGCGCGAACCAGATCTTGTACATGCCGTTGTCGAGCGCGACGATGCCGTTCTCCGGGATCACCTGGCGAATGTCGTGCACGATCCGCTGCGGCGTCGGCGGCCAGCGCGCCTCGGTGGCGCGGTCGGCGATATGCCTGAGGATCTCCTCACGGAGCGGCAGCAGCGCCGCGGCCTGCGGCAGCTTGCCTTCGAGCCGGTCGGCGAGCAGCTCCAGACTCGGGCCCACGTCGCCGACAACCTCGGCATCCGGGAAATAGACCTGCTCGACGCTGGCCGACGTGTAGCTGACGTGAATAACCTTCGGGCCCGACGGCCCCATGATGAAGGGCGGCTTCTCGATCGGGTCGTGACCGATCGCCACGATCAGATCGGCGGCGTCGATCGCGTCGTGGACATAGTCGCGCTCCGACAGCGCCGCGGTGCCCATATAGAGATTGGTGCCGCCGGGCACGGTGCCCTTCCCCATCTGCGTGGTGAAAAAGGGAATGCCGGTTCGCCGCACGAAGCTCGCGATGCCGTGGGTCGATCGCGGCCGGCTGGTCGCGGCGCCCATCATCACCAGCGGATGCCTTGCGGCGAGAATCATCTCGGCGGCACGATCGAGCGCGGCGCGGTGGGCGACCGGAATCTCGATCGGATGGATCGGAATCACGGGAGCGGCCGGCACTTCATCGCCCGCGATGTCCTCGGGCAGTTCGAGATGCACCGGCCCCGGCCGCTCCTCCATCGCCACGCGAAAGGCATCGCGCACCACGGTCGGGATGCTGGAGGCGCTGATGATCTGCCGCGACAGCTTTGTCAGCGGCTTCATGGTCGCGACCACGTCCACGATCTGGAAGCGCGCCTGCCTGCTGCTCATGATCGGCTTCTGGCCGGTGATCAGGATCATCGGCATCGCGCCGAGATGCGCATAGGCCGCACCCGTGGACAGATTGAGCGCCCCTGGGCCGAGCGTCGAGAGACAGACGCCGGGCTTCCCGGTGAGCCGGCCATGGGTGGCAGCCATGAAGGCGGCCGCCTGCTCGTGGCGGGTCAGGATCAGCTCGATCTTGGAGGTGCGGAGCGATTCCACGAGATCGAGGTTTTCTTCGCCGGGAACGCCGAAGATGCGATCGACGCCTTCATTCTCCAGCGCCGCGACAAACAGGTCCGATCCCTTCACCTTGCGCTCCTGCCCGCTCATGTCGCCTCCCGGTCACAATGTCGGCCCCTGTGTTCGACGGGAACCTCAAGTGTATCGTAACCGCGTGGCGCTCCGGCACAACTCACAAAGCGGCGCAGTTGGCCAACTATGTAGAGAGTGACTGTTCCGTCATCCTGAGGTGCGAGGCTTGCGGTGCGAATGCATCGCAAGCCGAGCCTCGAAGGATGAACGGCCGGGATGCAGCCGGGCCGTCGCCCTTCGAGGCTCGCCCTGCGATACATCGCAGGACGAGCACCTCAGGGTGACGGTGATAAATTGGTGCTCGCGACCAGTCGGATTTCCCAATCGCAGACACATCTTCGCATCCTCGCGGCTTGCTTCGCCCGAGCTTTGCTTCATCGCGACACCCTCCGATGTCAGAGGGCGCAGGGAAGGCCGGGTGCCGGCCAGGCACCCACGGTCCACTGTGCGAAAGGTGGCTACGAAAAATCTGCACAGCGGCATACAGGTGAAGCCCAACACACGGCCTTCCCTGCGCAGTGGTTTGACGGCTTATGCCGCGTTCTCCCCGGGGAGCGATGCACTATTGCCCCCGTCGCCGTGCGGATCGCTGATGTGCGCGCCCGGTCGGGCCGCCGCATCACCGCAAGACTTGGCGCACAGACCCCGGGCGCCAGGACGACACGGTTTTGCCGTACGCAGATCACACCGGTCGTGTGCGCGACGGCCTTCGCTCACGGTTGCCCGCCCTGCGATGCCCTCGCGCCGATGTGACTAGCGTCCACCGCAGCTCACCCCGCGTGTCGTGACGATCGCGATACGCCCCTCTGACCGGGATGAGGTGGCGCACGAATACGCCAAAGCCGAATTTCGGTAAAGTGGAATATTTTTGCTTGAGCGGATTGACCCGCAGCTTGGGTGTTTTGCCCGTCGGGCAACGCAAGCTCTTGTAGCCCGGATGAGCGAAGCGATATCCGGGATTCGTGCGGGCGGCGGTCCCGGGTATCGCTTCGCTCACCCGGGCTACGAGTCACATCAAAGCTTCGCCTCGGCAAAAATGCCCGATATCCAGTCGAGGAAGACGCGCAGGCGCAGCGCGGGCTGGCGGTTTTGCAGGTACAGCGCGGAGAGCGGCGTCGGTGACGGCGGATAGTCGGCGAGCACCTCGACCAGCGCGCCGCTGGCGAGATCATCCGCGAAGCGATAGCGGGGGGCCTGGGCGAGGCCGAAGCCGAGCCGTGCGAGATCGGCCATGGTGTCGGAATTGTTGACGCGAACCCGGCTCGGCAGCACGACGTGATGCAGCGCGCCGGCGACGGAAAATTCCAGCGGCAGCACATCGCCGGTGCGCGAGGAGACGAAGGCGACCATCTGATGGCCGTCGAGCGTATCAGGCGCCATAGGCACGCCGTGGCTGGCGAGATAGGCCGGGCTCGCCACCGTGATCTCGGCGATCGTGCCGAGGCGGCGCAGGATCATCCCGCTGTCCTCCGGCTCGCCCGACCGGATCACGCAATCGATGCCTTCACGCACGAGATCGACCAGGCGGTCGCCCTGCCCGATCTGCAAGTCGAGCTGCGGATAGCGCGCCAGGAATGCCGGCAGGTGCGGCAGGATGAAGGTGCGGGTCAGCAAGGGATGGGCGTCGATGCGGAGCAGGCCGCGCGGCCGCGCATCGCGCATCGCAGTTTCCGCTTCCTCGACCTCGGCCAGGATCGCGACGCAGCGGCGGTAGTAGTCCTCGCCGTCGAGCGTCGGCGTGACATGCCGCGTCGTGCGGTCGAGCAGGCGCGCGCCCAAGCGCGACTCCAGGCCGCGCAAGACCTCGCTCGCCGTCGAGCGGGGAATGCCGAGATCGGCGGCCGCAGCCGTAAAACTCTGCCGCTCGACGAGGCGAACGAACAGACGCATGGCGTCAAATCGGTCCATGGCCGATTGTTCACCACAGCCGACAAGTGATGGCAAGTCTGAGGCGATTATCCGGCCACGGCGATCAGCTAAATCTCCGGCTGAAGACAACGAGGAGACCTGCCATGACCCACCAACATCAGCGCGCCGCCATCGTGACCGGCGGCTCCCGCGGCATCGGCGCAGCGATCGCCCGCCGGCTGGCGCAGGGCGGGATTGCGGTCGCGATCAACTATGCGAGCGGCCGCGCGGCTGCCGATGCGCTCGTCGCCGAGATCGAGGCCGCCGGCGGGCGCGCCATCGCCGTGCAGGCCGACCTCGCCGATTCGGCAACCCCTTCGCGGCTGTTCGATGCGGCCGAGCGCGCCTTCGGCGGCGTCGACATCCTCGTCAACAATGCCGGCATCATCGAGCTCGGGCCGCTCGCCGAGGTGACCGATGAAGCGTTCGCGCGGCAAACGTCGATCAATCTCGGAAGCGTGTTCCGGTCCTTGCGCGAGGCGGCGCGGCGGCTTCGCGACGGCGGCCGCATCGTCAGCTTCTCCTCCAGCGTGGTCGGTCTCTACCAGCCCGGCTACGGCGTCTACGCCGCGACCAAGGCCGCGGTCGAAACCATGACGCACATCCTCGCCAAGGAGCTCGGCAGCCGGCGCATCACCGTCAACGCGGTGGCGCCCGGGCCGGTCGAGACCCGGCTGTTCCTCGAAGGCAAGAGCGAGCAGCAGGTGCGCGCCATTGCCGCCATGAACCCGTTCGGCCGCCTCGGCCAGCCCGACGACATCGCAGGAATCGTCGCCTTCCTCACCGGTCGCGATGGCGGCTGGATCAACGGCCAGGTCATCCGCGCCAATGGCGGCGTGGTCTGACGCACGGCACGATCGCATCACACGGAGAGACCCATCATGCCTTTCGCCAACATCAAGATTCCGCAAGCCGCGCTGTCTCGCACCCAGAAGGCGGAGATCGTGCATCGCCTCACCGCGCTGTTCGTCGACTATTTCGGCGAAGCGGCGCGGCCGCACACGATGGTGCTGATCGAGGAAGTCCCCGACGGCGGCTACGGCCGCGCCGACGAGGTGTTCGTCGTTCCCGACGCCTGGCGCGCCCGCGACGCCGTCACGCCAGCTTCAGGCTGAGCTCGGTGCCGCCCTTGGTTCGTTTCACCAGCAAAATCAGTAGGCCCGCTTGACATTCCTCTGACATGCCGCTGGTATGTCAGTTATGCCCACCGCCTCCCTCGACCGCGACCGCGCCTATGCCCTGCTCCGCGACCTCGTCGTGTCAGGCGAGTTTGCGCCTGACGAACCCCTCTCCGAACGCAGCCTGTCGAGCCGCCTGGCGCTGGGCCGCACCCCGATCCGCGAGGCGCTGAAGGCGCTCGCCAGGGACGGCCTGCTCACCATCCATCCGATGCGCGGCACCTTCCTGCGCCAGATGTCCTTCGACGATCTGCGCGAGATTCATGAATTGCGACTCGCGCTCGAAGGCATGGCCGCCTATCTCGCCGCGACGCGCGGGCCGACGGAGCCGCTGCGCCAATGCGCCGGGGAGCTGCGCAGCATTCAGTCGCGCGAAAACCTCGATGTCGAGGAGGCGCAGCAGGTCGGCTGGGCCTTCCACGACGAACTCTTTCGCGCGACCGGCAATGGCCGGCTGGCGCAGTCCTACGACAATCTGCGCGCGCAGAGCGGCCTCGCCCTCCAGAAGATGCGGCAATACAGCGTCGAGCGCACGCGCCAGGCCGTCAGCGAGCATCTCGACATCTACGCGGCCATCGAAGCGCACGATCCTGACGCCGCGCAGCAGCGCATGTGGCGGCATCTGTCGTCCGCATTCGAGGCCCGCCTCACCGCGCTGGGCGCGATCCGCACGCAATATCCGGGACAAGGAGACCACCACGCATGATCCGGCCGCTGTTCAGATTGCCGCTCGTGTTCCAGATGCTGCTCGGATTGGTGCTGGGCCTCGGCGTCGGCCTGCTCTGGCCGGATTTCGGCGCGAGCCTGCGGCCGATCGGCACCGCCTTCGTCGAGGCGGTGAAGATGATCGTCATTCCCGTGGTGTTCGCGGCCGTCACGCTCGGCCTCTACCGCATGGGGAGCGAGTTGAAGGTCCTGGGGCGCGTCGCCGCGATCAGCCTCGGCTATTTCTACCTCGCCACCGTGATCTCGATCCTGATCGGCCTGCTCCTCAACGCCGCCTTCCATCCCGGCGCCGGTGCCCCGCTGGCCGCGACCGGCAAGGTGCCGCAGAACCTCGCAGTGTCGGTGGACTGGATCAAGTTCTTCATGGACATGATCCCCTCCAACATCGTCGCGGCGATGGCCGAGCAGAAGATTCTCCCGACGCTCGTCTTCGCCATTCTGTTCGGCCTCGCACTCGCCTCTAGCGGCAAGGTCGGCGAGCCCATGGTCGCCGTGCTCGAGGCGGTGATGGCGGCGATGTTCAAGATCACCAAATGGATCACCTCGCTCGCTCCGATCGCCATCTTCGCGGTGATGGCGTGGCTGTTCGCGACGCAAGGACTCGCCACCGTGGTCGCGCTCGCCAAGCTCGTCGGCGTGATGTATCTGGGCCTTGCGATCATGGTCGCGATCTTCTGGCTGATGCTGCTTGCGATCGGCGAGAAGCCGCTTGCCGTCACCAAGGCGGTGATGGAGCCGATGATCCTGGCCTTCTCCACCCGCTCCTCGGAAGTGACCCTGCCGCTGCACATGGAGAAGCTGCGGGCGATGGGCGCCTCAGAGCGCATCGTCTCGGTGGTGCTGCCGCTCGGCTATGCCTTCAACCGCGACGGCGCCATCATGTATTTTGCCCTCGCCGTCACTTTCCTCGCGGAAGCCTATGGCGTGACGCTGACCTGGTCGACGCTGTTCACCATCGTCATGGTCACGACGATCGCGAGCAAGGGCAGCGCCAACGTCCCCTCCGGCGGGCTCGTCGCCATCGCCATGGTGCTGTCGGCGATCGGGCTGCCGATCGAGGCGCTCGCGGTCATCGCCGGCGTCGACGCCTTCCTCGACATGGGCCGCACCGCGATCAACGTGTTCGGCAACACGGTCGCGGTGAAGCTGGTCGAAAAGTTTGCCGGCGACATGGCCGCCGATGAGACCCAGCCGACGGCGGCCGGCCTGCAAGTGCAGGACGCCTGATGGTCGCGCAAGAGAGAGGCCGCGACGGCGTCGTCGATCTGCGCAGCGACACCGTCACGCTGCCGACGGCCGCGATGCTGGAGCGCATGCAGCGGGCCCCGCTCGGCGACGACGGCCGCGAGGGCGACCCGACCGTCCGCGCGCTCGAAGCGCGGGGCGCCGCGTTGACCGGCAAGGAAGCTGCCCTGTTCGTGCCGAGCGGCACGATGGGCAATCTCCTGGCGATGCTCGCCCATGCCGAGCGCGGCGGAGAGGTCTTCGCCGACGCTGGTGCGCACCTGCTCAACTCCGAGCTCGGCAGCGTCGTGACGATCGCGGGGCTGGTGCCCAAGCCCATGCCGAGCCGTCGCGGTGCAATGGACGAAGCGGCGCTTGCAGACGCGATCCGCGGCTCGGAACGTCCCGGCCTGATCGCAATGGAGACTGCGCATAACGGCGCCGGCGGCGCCGTGCTGCCCCCGCCGCACATGATGCGAATTCACGCGCTCGGACAGAGCAACGGGATCCCCGTGCATCTGGACGGCGCCCGCCTGTTCAATGCCTCGGTCGCGCTCGGCGTGCCGGCGGCACGGATCGCCGAGCATGCCGACAGCGTGATGGTCTGCCTGTCCAAGGGCCTGAGCGCGCCGGTCGGCAGCCTGCTGTGCGGCGGCGCGGCGTTCGTCGCACGGGCGCGCACGTTGCGGAAACTCGTCGGCGGCACCATGCGCCAGTCCGGTGTCGTCGCAGCCGCGGGCCTCGTCGCGCTGGAGACGATGATCGAGCGCCTCTCCAAGGATCACGCGGCAGCAAGGCGGCTCGCCGCGGCCTTGAGCTGGCTCGACCCGGCACTCGCCGATCCCGACCAGGTGCAAACCAACATCCTGCGCGTCGACGTCTCCGCAAGCGGACGCGAGGCCGCCGCATGGGCCGAGGGCGTGAAGCAGCGCGGCATCCTGGTGCAGGCCAGCGGCCCCTCGCAGCTCCGGCTCGTCACCCATCGCCACATCGACGGAGCGGCGGTGGACCGCACCATTGCCGCCTTCGCGGCGCTCGGCCGCTAGCGCGCGCATTGCAAGCAGCAAGCGCGCGCATTGCAAGCCGCACGCGGCGTGCTATCGCTCGCCCCATGACTCCGAAAAGCTTCGAAGCGCGCTGCCTGCGCCTGCCCGCCGCCACCAAGGTGGTGCAGTGGGAGGGCACTTCCGTATTCAAGGTCGGCGGCAAGATGTTCGCGCTCGGCGGCGGCTTTGTCGCAAGCTCCGGCGGCTACATGTTCAAGGTCTCGGACATGGCCTATGCGATGCTGATCGAGCACGGCGTGGCACGTCCGGCGCCGTATCTCGCCCGCGCCAAATGGGTGCAGCTCGTCAGCAACAACGCCCTGCCGGATGCCGAGCTCACCGCCTATCTGGCGCAGGCCCACGCGCTGATCGTGGCCAAGCTGACGCGCAAATCGCGCAAGATGCTGGGGCTGGACTAGAGCCTCGCTGCGCCGCCCTCGCCATAACGTGATGTTCCTCCCATGGACTTGTGCTGCACCGCAACTAACTGAGGGCAAAGTCCATTCGAGATGGAGTGTTTTATGAGCTCACCGAGCACCACCACAGCCGCCAAATCTCATCGCTATGAACTCGTGCATGGTGACGGAGCCGACTTCGTCGCCTACCAGCGCCGTCGCGAAGACGGGATTTGGCAGACCTTTGCGACATGGATGATTCCGCGCACGGTCTGCAGCTGAAGCGGAGCGCTTGTCCCTCGTGCTTGCGCCGGAGGCGGACACCGCCTCCGGCTTCCCTGCAGAAGCCCGCCCCGCTCAGCGCTTCTTCTCTGCACCCGTTTGGGTCGCGCGCAGCAGATTGTCGCGCAATGTGCTCACCGTCTTCTGCACCACCGGAAAATCGTCGCCGAGGCCGGTCGCCTCGATCAGGGACTCGCCGAGATCCTGTTCGATCAGCTTGCGCCCGCCCGGCGTCAGGCTCACCCGCACCTGCCGCTCGTCGGCGGGATCACGGTGGCGCCTGATGTAACCCGTCTGCTCGAGCTTCTTCAGGATCGGCGTCAGCGTGTTGGATTCCAGGAACAGCTTCTCGCCGAGCGCGCTGACGGTCTGCTCGTCCTCCTCCGACAGCGCCACCAGGGCGATGTACTGGGTGTAGGTCAGCCCGACCTTGTCCAAGAGGGGCTTGTAGGCACGGCCGAAGGCGAGATTGGCCGAATAGACCGCAAAGCACAGGAAATTCGACAGCTTTCGGCCTTTGCCGGCGGCTTTGGGGGAACGGGCCACGGGAACCTCCGCAATTCGTGATCTGCCAACCGATATAAATCGTATCCGATTAAATCGGAAGATCTTGACCGGCGGATGCGGCGGGTTTATTTAAAGGCGCATCCGATTAGATCGGATACGATAAATGGCATCCCGAAAGGACCCCGCCATGTCATCCGCTGCCAAGCTTCTCTTTACCGGCAAGACCCACGTCACCTCAGGCTCCGACGGTGCCGCGCGCTCCAGCGACGGCTTCCTCGACATCAAGTTGGCGCAGCCGCATCCGGCCGCCGAAAACCTGTTCGCGGCCGCCTGGTCGGCCTGCTACCTCGGCGCGCTCGGGCTCGCCGCCGCCCAGCGCAAGGTCAAGCTGCCGAGCGAGCCGTCGGTCGACACCGCGATCGACCTCAACAATGCGAACGGCGCCTTCTTCTTGCGCGCCCGTCTCGACGTCAGCGTCCCCGGCGTCGACCGTGCGGTGGCGCAGGAGCTGATCGAGGCCGCGCACGGCATCTGCCCGTACTCCAAGGCGGTGCACGGCAACATCGAGGTGACCACCACCCTCGTCTGAAGCGCCACGACGCGGGAACCGGCCGGCATCGGCTGGGCCCGCGTGGTGCGATCAGTCCAGCGACCACACGGAGCCGACCATGAGCCATCGTCTTTTGCCCGCCGTGCGTATCCTCGCCAGCACAGCCGTACTGGCCGCAAACCTGTTCACGCTGCCGGTAGCGGCGCAGCCGGCCGGTGTCACGCGCACCGACCTCCAGCGCCACGATCTCAGCGCGCCCGGCCGCGAAGCCGTGCAGGTGCGCGTCGACCTCGCCCCCGGCGTGGCGTTCGGCCGGCACACCCATCCGGGCGAAGAAATCATCTACGTGCTGTCAGGCGCCATCGAATACGCCGTCGAAGGCAAGCCACCGGTGACGCTGAAGGCCGGCGACGTGCTGTTCATCCCGTCCGGCACGGTGCATGCGGCGAAGAACGTGGGCACCGAGACCGCCAGCGAGCTTGCGACCTATATCGTCGCGAAGGACAAGCCGCTGCTGACGCTGGCGAAGTGAGGCCAGCCACTCCAATTGACCAGGAGACAATATCTGACTAAAGTCAGATATCATGCTCGACCCCGTCTCACGCGTTCGCCGCTTCAACCGTGCCGTCACCTCCGCCGTCGGCGCGCTCGACACCTCGTTCCTCGGCCGTGGCCGGCCGCTCGGCGCCGCGCGGGTGCTCAACGCAATCGGGCACGGACGTTCGGACGTGGCCGAGATCCGAGACTATCTCGGGCTCGATTCCGGGCTGATGAGCCGGCTGTTGCGCAGCCTCGAAGACGAAGGGCTGGTCGAGACCACGGCGCATGCGGGCGATGCGCGCCGCCGCGTGGCAAAACTCACACGCACGGGCCGGCGCGAGTTCGCAGCCTACGAGGCGCTGTCGAATACGCAGGCAGAAAGCTTCCTCGCCCACCATTTGCAGCGCGATGCGCTGCTGGCGGCCATGGACATGATCGCCTCCGCGCTGACACGCGAGCGCGTTGCGCTCGACGAGACGGACCCGCGATCCGAGGAGGCGCGCTATTGCCTCGGCGAATATTACGCGGAGCTCAGCCGCCGTTTCAAACAGGGCTTTGACGTTTCGCTGTCGCGCGATCCCGATGCCAAGGACATGCGCCGGCCGCGCGGGAGCTTCATCGTCGCGATGTCGGACACGCTCCCGATCGGCTGTGTCGGGCTGAAGGGAACCGATCACGGCTATGCCGAGATCAAGCGGCTGTGGGTCGCCCCCGCCGCGCGCGGATTGCGGCTCGGCCGTCGCCTGATGGACGCGGCCGAAGACGCGGCGCGCGAGCTCGGCATCGCGCTGCTGCGGCTCGACACCAACAGCGCCCTCCCCGAGGCCGGCCAGCTCTACCGCAGCACGGGCTGGCGCGAGATCCCGCGGTTCAATGACGATCCCTATCCGGATCTGTTCTTCGAAAAGCAGCTGTGAGGCAGAAGTCCCGGGTGTCGCTTCGCTCACCCGGGCTACAGCCTCACGCCGCCGCGGTCGCCACCTGCCCTTGCGGCTTCGCGAACGGGCGGAAGGTCATCGCCATCAGGAAGGCGCCGAGGCCCATCGCCCAGGAGGCGATGTAGAGCCAGGCGTAGCTCGAGAACGCGTCGTAGATCAGGCCGCCGGCGAGCGGCCCCGTCGCCATGCCGAGGCTGCCGGCCATCGCGGTGCCGCCGATCACCGTGCCCATCATGCGCAGCGGAAAGTTTTCGCGCACCAGCACCGCGTAGAGCGGCATGGTGCCGGCATAGATGAAGCCGAAGATGGCGCCGACCGCGTAGAAAGTCGCGAGCTGATGCGCGAAGACGTAGGCGAGCGCGCCGAACGCCTGCAACAGCAGGCCCGTGACCAGCACGCGCTTAGCGCCGAAGCGATCGCCGAGCAGGCCGAAGGCGATGCGGCCGCCCATGCCGGCAAAACCCTCGATGCTGTAGATCGTCACCGCCGCGATCAGCGGAATGCCGCAGCTCACGGCATAGCTGACGGTGTGGATGATCGGGCCGGAATGGGTGGCGCAGCAGAAGAAATTGGTCGCGAGCAGGATGAGGAATTGCGGCGAGCGCAGCGCCTCCCCCAGCGACATCTCCGCCTGCGCGGCGTCCTCACCCGACGGCACGGGCATCGCCTGCGCAAGCGCGGGCGGACGGCGCACCAGCAGCGATACCGGGATCATGATGGCGCCGACCACCAGTGCCACGATCTGCATCGAGGTGCGCCAGTCATGGCCGGAGACGAGCCAGGCCGCGAGCGGCGACATCGTCATCGGCGCCATGCCCATGCCGGCCGACACCAGCGAGACCGCGAGGCTGCGGTGGGTGTCGAACCAGCCGGTGACGGTCGCCATCATCGGCGCGAAGATCGCCGCGCAGGAGGCACCGACCAAGAGGCCGAACACGAACTGGAACGCAATGAGCGAGGTCGCATGGCTCGCCCCGAACAGGCTCAGCGCCAACACCGTCGAGCCCGTCAGCACCACCGGCCGCGGCCCGAACCTGTCCGTCGCGGTGCCCCAGGCCATGCTGGTGAAGGCCATCGCCAGAAAGCCGATCGTCATGGCGCTGGAGATGCCGGTCACCGACCAGCCGGTGTCCTTGGCGATCGGCTGCAGGAACACCGGCAGCGAAAACATGCCGCCGATCGCGACACAGCCAAGCAGGCCGCCGGCGGCGACGATCACCCAGCGATAGTAGGACGAGTTCATTTTCCTTGTCTCCCGTCAGTCTGTCTGAGTGAAAGACGATTGGGATTGGCGCGCGCCGACAGGCGACGGTACTTTAATTTTCCGGCGATCGCGACCGCGCCGCCGGTGCGCGGTTCCGCAAGCGCCGCCCCTGATGCGGCCTGTTCGCGCCTCATAACTCCAAAGGTTTCAGGAAAGCACCCGCATGCCCAAGATCGACATCGCCGCAGTGCCGGAGCGCAGAGGCTCCGGCTATCCCTCGCCCTTCAGCCTTCCTTGCGCCGAGCGCATCCGGCAGCGGCTCGGCAACGCCGGGGGCCTTTCCGATTTCGGCGTCAATTTGATGCGGCTGCCGCCGGGCAGCTGGTCGAGCCAGCGGCACTGGCATCCGCATGAGGACGAGTTCGTCTATTTGCTCGAAGGCGAACTGACACTGATCGAGGACGACGGTGAAACCGTCTTGCGCGCGGGCGATTGCGCCGCCTTTCCGAAAGGCAGCGGCAACGGCCATCACATGATCAACCGGTCGGACGCGATGGCCTTCTACCTCGAAATCGGCTCGCGCTCGCCCGCCGACCTCATCACCTGCTCCGACATCGACATGATGAGCCCGGCTTCCGACGGCCGGTTCCTGCACAAGGATGGCAAGCCCTATCCGGACGGCTAGTTCGGCCACGAGAACAAAAACCTCGAAAGCAACCCCATGCACAGTAGGCGGGCGCTGCGGGATCAATGACTTACGATGTCGTCACTTGCGATGCGATACCAGGCCGCAATTTGACTCGTCGGGCAAAACACCGGCATCCTGTCATGATCCCGCCAACGCCATCGCATCACCCCAGCTGAGCCCGCCTGGCGCCACGCCGCCACGCGCTGACGGTGAGCCAGATCGCCGAGACCAGGAAGTAGAGCGCGCCGACCGCAGCATAGCCGGCGACATTCGTGATCGACGGAGCCGCGGGCATCGCGGCTTGAGCGATGAAGAAGCCGCCTGCCAGCGCTGATTGGCCACCGCTGAGCGCCATGGCCCACTGCGCGCCAAAACGCCTCCAGCGCCGGATTGCCGTCCCGAGCTGCAGCAATCCGGACAGGATCGCCCATGCACCGAACACGCCGAGCACCCAGTTCATGCTGACCTGCAAGGCAAGGACGACCGCGACTGTGGTCGCCAGACTGACCAGGACGTTCAGAGCCTGGGTGCGGTTCTGGCTGAGCCCACCGCTACGCAGCGCGTCGAGCCAATTGGCCGCGGCGTCCCACGCCGGATAGGCGACGAGCAAAGCTCCGGCGACCGGCGCGGAGGACTGACCGACGGCAAACGCAGCGGCGACCCAGGCGACGGAAAACCCCGCGCGCGTGAAGTAGTACAGCCTCAGCCATTGCTCCTGACCGGCCAGGGCCGAATCCGGCTGATGATGATCTCTCATGACAGTCTCCTTACCTACTAGTTGGTAGTTTCTCGAGCGAAGCGAAATTGCAGCGACGCAGATGGCTTGCAGCTTGTGTGATTGTCGGGGGCCCGCCGCGTGATCTCAGCGCGTCGCGGACAGCCGCTCCAGCAGCGGCCGGGTGATGACACCGAACATCTTGGGATCGCCATAGGCACGCGCCGACAGCATCGCGCCGTGAACCGTGGCCATGAATCCTTCGGCCTCGACCCGCGCCGTGCCGGAAAGCTGTAGCCGCCCCTGCCGCTTGCCGCGCTCCATCACCGAGGTCAGCCAGGATGCCAGGGCGCGGAAATGGGCGCGCACTTCAAGCGCCACCTCCTCGGGCAGGAGCGGAAGCTCACTGGCAAGAAGCGCACACACGCAGAACGGAGCCGTCGCGTCCTTGATGCACGCCTCCCAATAGGCGAGATAGCTTTTGAGCTGTGCGCCGGGGTCCGGGATGTTGCGCTCGATTGCGGAGAGTCCCGCCGCGGCCTCCTCGCGATAGCGCGACACGAGGGTGCGGACCAGGTCGACCTTGCTGGCGAAATGGTGGTGGATGCTCGGCTTGCGGATGCCGACGATGTCGGCGATGTCGGCGTAGCTGAAGCCGTTATAGCCGCCGGCAATGATCAGCGTGCGCGCGCAGGCCAGGATGTCGTCGGCGGTCGAGGAAACGTTGGTCATGGCGCATGAGCTACCTTCCAGTTGGTAGGGCGTCAAGAACGAGGTGCTTCAACCATCCGTGAGTGGTAGGAGCGTGCATGACCATCCGCCCCCTCGTCCGCTACCCCGACCGCCGGCTGGCGATTCCTGCCCGCCCCGTCACTGCGTTCGACGACGAGCTCCGCGAGCTCGCCGCGGACCTGCTCGACACCATGCGCGCCGCGCCCGGCATCGGCATCACGGCTCCGCATATCGGCGTGCCCTTGCGCGTCGTGGTGCTCGAGCTCGACGCCAAAGACGGCGCACGGACCTATGTCAATCCTGAGATCACATGGGCTTCGCCCGAGATGATCATGCACCGGGAGGGCAGCGTCTCGATGCCCGGGGTCAACGACGAGGTCCAGCGTCACGCCCGCGTGCGCATCAGCTACTGGGATCTCGACGGCACCATGCAGACCGAGGAGTCGGAAGCCCTGCGCGCCGTCTGTCACCAGCACGAGATCGACCAGCTCGACGGGATGTTCTGGATCCAGCGGCTGTCGCGGCAGAAGCGGGAACGGCTGGTGAAGAAGTTCGAGAAAATGTCGCGGGGGTGACCGTGACGCTAAGGCGGCTTCGCCACCTTGTTCGCGACGCCTTCAAGCCCTCTTCCCGCTCCGTTTGGTGACGGGAGCGTGACGACGCTCCCGCTTGCCGCGCGCGATCTCGGTCGCCAGCGCGTCCAGCTTCGGCTCCCAGAAATTCCTGAACTGACCGATCCACGCATCCACCGCGCGAAGCCCCGCAACGTCGACCGAATAGAGCCGCCTTTGCGCCTCCGCCCGAACCGTCGCGAAGCCGCTCTCGCGCAGCACCTTGAGGTGCTGCGACACGGCGGCCTGCGTGATTCCGAACTCCGCCCCGATCGCCTCGACGACCTCGCCGGACGCCATTTCCCCGGGCGACAGCAGCTCGAGGATGCGACGGCGCACGGGATCGGCGAGGACCTCGAAGACGTGCATCAGCTTCCTGTGCCTGGATGTGCGACATCGGGCGGCATCTCGCCGCGATAGAAGGCGATGGTGCGGTCCGAGCGCTGCTTCGCCGTCTCAGGGTCGACCCCGCTCGCGACATGCGCCTCGCGCCATTGCTCGCCGCTTCGTGTCATGAATTCCTTGCCCGCAGGAGATCCCATCCATGCCTCGGCCGTCTCATGGTCGACCGATGCCCCGGTGGCAACATATCGCTCAAGTCCGGCAATGGCGAGGTCCCAACCGATACCCACGGCGCCTGGGCCGAACTGATTCCAGTGATCCTCGATGATCGCGGTGTGCTCCAGCGTCAACCGCGCCTGATGTCGTTCTGCCGCGAGCTGGACGTCGATCCAGCTCATCGCACCACCGAATTCCCACGTCGCTGCAAAATGGATCGGCGGCGTACATGCCGTGATGGTGCCGCCCGCATTGCCCTTGAGCTGGTACCTTCCGCCGAGCTGGAGGTCTCCCTCGACCGGCAAGAACCAGCGCGGAATGCGCTCCCTGCTGGTCACCGCGTCCCAAAGATCGTCAACGCTCGTCTCGTAAAGCCGCGTCAGTGTCACCGCGCTGGCCGGCTTGCCGTCTTTCTCGAAATTCCGCACCGAACGCGTCACAAGCCCCAAGACTCTGGCGACGTCGATCTCCATTGCATTCCTCCTTGTCGTTGATCGCAAGGGCAAATATCGATCTGCACTAATATAAGTCAAGTCTTATATTAACGACGTTCGACGCCTGGAATTCGGTGCCCCTCCTTCAGCGGCAGAAAAAGGTCCCCAACCGCCTCGTGCTCCGGCACCTCCGGGAAGAAGCTCCGCCGCTGGCAATAGATCGGGAAGTTGCGTGCTTCCCTACGCATCCCGCACGATACTGCTGAGATATTTTGCCGGGGGGTTGCCGAGCGCCTTCTTGAACATCGTGATGAAGGCCGCGACGGACTCGTAGCCGAGATCGGCCGAGACCTGCTGCACGCTGGCGCCGGCAGTGAGTTCTCGCAGGGCGACGATCAGGTGCAATTGCTGGCGCCAGCGCCCGAAGCTCAGACCCGTTTCCCTGACGACGAGACGCGCGAGGCTGCTCTCGCTGAGCGCGACGCGCTTCGACCATTCGGCGAGGGTCCTGCGGTCGGAAGGATCTTTTGCCAGCGCAGCCGCGATCCGCTTCAACCGCGGCTCGGACGAGAGCGGCAGATGGAGCTGCTGGACGGGCATGCGCGGCAGCTCGCGGAGCAGGACGCTCGCCAGGAGGTCCACCCTCGCCAAGTCATCCCCGACCTGATCGCACAACTCGACGATCAGCTCACGCAGCAGCGGCGAGATCGACAGCGTGCAGCATCGACCCGGCAGGTCCACGATGTCGGGCTCGATGTAGACGAAAAACAGCCGGGCATTCTCTGTGGCGAGGTTGCTGTGCTGCATGCCGCCGGGAATCCACACCGCGCAATGTGGCGGCACCATCCACAGGCCACTGGGAACGCGACATGTGACACCACCTCCCAACGCGAAGACCAGTTGTCCCTTGCGGTGGCTGTGATCGGGGACCTCCCCCTTGGTCCCCGTCACGTCAACGCGCACGGCGATGACCGGGGCGGAGCGATCGTCCACATCGAGGCTGGACCATGGAAAGCGAAGGGGTTGCCGCATGCTGCCGGTTTTTAGTCATTGAATGGCTAAATATCTAAATTCAACGAGGGCGAAAGTCGATAGGTTGCTGCCAAACCTGCCGGGCGGCGGCCAGGCGCCCACCGATGACGGGATACGACCATGAATGCCTTCACGACCGCGACAGCAGCCGAACTCGGACGTGTGGTCCGCACCCAAGCCGGTTTCGTGCGCGGCGGCGTGCGGGACGCAAGCGGCGTGCTGTCGTTCAAGGGCATCCCCTACGCGGCGCCCCCGGTTGGACGGCTGCGCTGGTGCGCACCGCGGCCGCCAGCGCCTTGGGACGGCGTGCGAGATGCAAGTGTGTTTGGCGCCGGCTGTCTTTCAGCTCTCGAAAACGACCATCGGCCGGGACCGCGCGACGAGGATTGCCTCTATCTCAATGTCTGGACCACAGCGGAGCATCCGGACGAGAGGCGGCCCGTGATGGTGTGGATTCATGGCGGGGGCTTTCAATTCGGCTCCTCGGCCAACCCCGCGACCGACGGCGGCGCGCTGGCGGCCAGCGGGGTCGTCGTCGTCAGCTTCAACTATCGCCTCGGCGTCTTCGGCTTCCTCGCCCATCCTGATCTCGACGCGGAAGCGCCGTCGGGCAATTACGGCCTCAGAGACCAACTGGCGTCGCTGCGCTGGGTCAAGGCCAACATTGCCGGCTTCGGCGGCGATCCTGACAACGTCACCCTGTTCGGCGAGTCCGCCGGCGCCATGGCCGTCGGGATCCTGATGGCCTCGCCGCTCGCGCACGGACTGTTTCACAAGGCCATCGGACAGAGCGGCGCGTTCTGGGATGGCAAGCACGGGCCACTTCAGAGTTTTGAAGAAGCCCGCGCGCGCGGTCTCGCGTTCGCCCGGCAACAAGGCGATGAGTCCATCGCCGCCTTGCGCGCGATGCCGGCCGACCAATTGAACGCAGCCGCGCCGTGGAGCTTCAAGGCCAGTCCCGTCGTCGCGGCATTCTCACCGAGCATCGATCATGATGTGGTGCCCGACGTGCCCGCCCGCAGATTCCTGCGCGGCGAGCAGATGCACATCCCCTTGCTGGCGGGCTGGAATAGCGCGGAGGAATTCCCCTTCCCTGCGCAATCCCTGCCCGACCACTCGGCGCGCGCCTTTCTCACCGCGGCCGAGGCAATGTTCGGCCGGGAACGCATGGCCGATTTCCTGAAGGTCTACCCCGCCGCGACCGATGCCGAGGCGAAGGCCTCCGCGGCGGCCCTCACCGGCGACACCGTGATCGGCGAGCAGTGCTGGCAGTGGCTGCGGCTGCATCGGCGTCGCCGGCGCGCGCCCGCCTACGGCTATCTGTTCAGCTATACGTCGCGCTACACGCCGATCGCCTCGCATGTCACCGAAATCCCGTTCGTGTTCGGCACGCTGACGCCGCAACAGGTGATCGGCAGCACAGCACCGCCGGCCGAGGAGGACCGCGCGCTGGCGCGGACGATGATGGGTTACTGGGTGAATTTCGCGACGCAGGGGAACCCGAACGGATCAGGTCTGCCACCCTGGCCCGCCTATGACGAGAACGACGTCGTGCAGATCCTCGATACGACGATCGAAGCCCGTCCCAATCCGCAAGCCGCCCGCTTCCGCTTCCTCGACAGTTTCAGGCAGGACGGCGTATTGCCGATGCGCTGGCGCGAGATGGCATAAGCGGCTTAACCGCCAACTCGATAGCGACCAGTCCGTCTCCTACGACCGAAACGGACACGCCGCCGTCAGGTGCGCTATTTCAGCGGCAGGAAAAGCTCCGCGACCGCCTCATGCTCCGGCACCTCCGGGAACAAGCTCAGCCGCTGGCAATAAATCGGGAAGTCGCGCGCTTCCTCGCCGCTGGTCGGAAGCCAGTCGCGATAAAGGTAGAGCGCGGCGGGCTCCAGATTGTCGGTGTGGCCGACGACGCGCAGCACTGCGCAACGTCCGCCGGGGATCTCGCCGGCCTTGATCGCTTCGCCATTCGCCTGGATCGGCTGGTCGGTCCCGGCGCAGAGGTCCACGCTGTAATCGGCCGGCGAGGCGGGACGCCGCTCGGAACGCCAGACATTGAAGGTCGGACTTGTCCTGGGGTGCAGGTTAGCCGCCCTGCGCCAGGCGATGAACCGCTGGATGGTGGCAGGAAGCGTCGCCGGGTCGCCCCGATGCTCCATGATCGCCACCTTCGTCGTGGGCACATCGCGGATCGTCACGTCGTCAGGGGTAAAGGTCTTCTGCATGAGCTTGCTCCTCGCGTTGTCGAGAGGCCCGAAGGCCGCAAGCCACGGCTCCCAGTCGGGAGATTTCCGGAACGACGACGGCGATTGCCCGAACCGTTGCCGAAAGGCGCGGGCGAAGGCGTCCGGTGCGTCGTAGCCGGCATCCATCGCGATGTCGGTGACGCTTTCGTCGTCCCTGTAGGCCAGCCGATGCGAAGCGCGCTTCATACGGGCAAGCTGAACATAGCGATGCACGGACAGCCCGAAGGTCGCCGTGAACTGCCGGTGGAAATGAAATTTCGAGAAGGCCGCAACAGCGCTCAGCGTGTCGAGGTCCAGATCAGCGTCGAGATGCCGGTCGATATGCTCCAGCACCCGCCGCATCCGATCCTGATAATTTTGCAGCGCCGCCTTCATCGTCCCTCCTCCGTGGCGGCTCCAGTTAATCGCTGACGGCTGCGACGTGCTCGACCGATCTTGCGGTTTGGGGACTCGTAGGATGGATAGAGCGCAGCGAAACCCATCATCGCTGGTGCTCCGCGAGAGAAGCCGATGGGTTTCGCTATCGCTCTACCCATCCTACAACCTCACCTCATCCGCCCGCCATCAGCGCCTTTGCCAGCGCCATGTAGGCCGGCAGCGTCACGGGATCGTTGGCGGCGTTGCCCGCGACAGGGTGCGAGGCGTAGCGCGCGATCACCATCTCGGCCTTGGGATCGACGTAGATGCCCTGGCCGTGGACGCCGCGCGCCATGTAGGCACCGTGGGGGTTGTGCGTCACCCACCATTGATTGCGATAGGAGGCACCTGGCAACGTGGTGTAGCCGGCGGGCTTGAATTTCTCGGGATCGCCGCCGCGCGAAATGTCCTCGACAACGGACGACGGCACGATCTGGCGGCCACTAAAACGGCCGTGATTGCGCATGGTCTCGCCGAAGCGGGCGAGATCGCGCAAAGTGGTCGAGAGACCGCCGCCGCCGCTCTCGGTGCCGATGCGGTCGACGTGATAATGCGCGTCCTCCTCCGCGCCGATTTGCGTCCAGATCCGCTCGGAGAGAAGATCGGACAGCGTCAGGCCGCTGGCGCGCCGGCAGATCCAGGCCAGCACGTCGGTGTTGACGGTCTTGTAGGCGAAGGCCTTGCCGTGCTCGCCCTGCTTCTTCTGCGCGACGAGGAAATCGAAAATGGTGGTCGGGCCGTCATAATCAGGCGGGATCGGCGCCATGCCGTTGGCGCGCCGCAAGCCCCAAACATGCGAATTCCTGTCGGTGTAGACTTCGGTGTATTCGAGGCCGGTCGTCATATCCATGACCTCGTGCACGCGCGCATCGCCAAATGCGCTCGCCTTCAGCTCCGGTACATAGTCCGTGACCGGTGCCTGCGGATCGATCTTGCCCTCGGTGACCAGAATGCCCGCGAGCACGCCGGTGAAGGATTTCGTTACCGACATTCCGATATGCGGCTTGTGCGGCTTCAACGCACCGAAGTAGCGCTCGTAGATCAGCTTGCCCCGATGCAGCACGGCGATGCCGTCGGTGTAGGTCTCCTCCAGCACTTTCGCGAAGGTCATGGGACGGCCGTCCATCGTGGTCGAGGCGACCGCGCCGATGTCGTGGTCCTCGCGCGGCAGCGGCGATGCCGGTCCCGCCCCGCGCCAGACGTTCACGGTCGGCACCAATTGGCGGATATTGCTCCAGGCCCAGCGCAGCTCGGGGAAGCTGCGGAACGAGCCGTCCTGGAAGGTGATCGTCCGCTCCGGCGCCGGCGGGAAGCCCTTCATCCAGCCGAGCGTTTCGGGATCGGTCTCAGCGGCGGTTGCGGGGGCTTGATTGGCGGTGGTCGCGACGGACATGAAGGCAGGCTCCGGAGAGGACGATGTGGCTGGCGTATCATGAGACAGCGCAACCCACATCCCGCGTTTGTGCCGGGGTGCTGTGCAGTGCCCCCTGATGACGACAGGTCCGACCACCGCCCGCTCGCAGTCTCGTGAACGGCGCTGAGGCATCTCGATTGACCTGTCTCAAAGTGACGAATTGGGTTGTGATCCATCCTTTCATCAGCAGTCCCGTCGGAAGCGCATGAAGGCAGCCGGCACCAAGCACTGCACGATGCCTGGAGCGAGAACGACACATGGCCTACGCAACCACCTACCCCTACACGGGTGAAGTCCTCGAGACATTCCCCACCGCCACCGATGCCGAGGTCGCCCGCGCGATCGACGCGGCGCATGCGGCCTTCCTTGCCTGGCGCGAGACGTCCTTTGCCGCGCGCGGCGCGATCCTGCAAAAGGCAGCCGACCTGCTGCGCAAGGACGCCGACGCCTACGCAAAGCTCCTGACGCTCGAGATGGGCAAGCTGTTCACCGAAGCGAAGGCCGAGGTCGAATTGTCCGCGAAGATCTTCGAATATTACGTCCAGAATGCCGAAAGCCTGCTCCGGCCGGAGAAATTGACTGTCGCCGATCCCGCCGAGGGCGAGGCCGTCATCGTCTGCGAGCCGCTCGGCGTGCTGCTCGCCATCGAACCCTGGAACTTCCCTTACTACCAGATCGCCCGCATCATCGCCCCGCAGCTTTCGGCCGGCAACACCATGCTGCTGAAGCACGCCTCCAACGTGCCGCAGAGCGCGGCGGCGTTCGAACGGCTGATGCGCGAAGCGGGGCTGCCCGAGGGCGCCTTCATCAATCTCTACGCGACCCGCTCGCAGGTCGAGACGATCATCAACGATCCGCGCGTCCATGGCGTGGCGCTCACGGGCTCGGAAGATGCCGGCGCGGTCGTCGCCGCGCAGGCCGGCAAGGCGTTGAAGAAGTCGACCATGGAGCTCGGCGGCGCCGACGCGTTCGTCGTGCTCGCCGACGCCGACATGGCCAAGACGATCAAATGGGCGGTGTTCGGCCGTCACTGGAACGGCGGTCAGGTCTGCGTCTCATCCAAGCGCATGATCATCGTCGATGCAGTCTATGACGAATTTCTTGCGCGCTACCGCGAGGGCGTGGCCGGCCTCAGGGCGGGCGACCCCTTCGCCCCCGAAACCACGCTCGCGCCGCTCTCTTCGCAGGCCGCGGCCGACGAGATCAAGGAGAAGATCCGCCAGGCCGTTGCGCATGGCGCCAAGGCCGAGCAGGTCGGCCCGCCCGTCCCCAACCAGGGCGCCTTCGTGCAGCCGACGATCCTGACCGATGTCGCCGACGACAATCCGGCGCGCTACTGGGAATTCTTCGGCCCCGTCTCGATGCTATTTCGCGCCAGGGACGAGAATGATGCCGTGCGCATCGCCAATGATTCCCCGTTCGGCCTCGGCGGCTCGGTGTTCACCTCCGACACGAAGCACGGCGCGGACGTCGCCAGGAAGATCTCGACCGGCATGGTGTTCGTCAACCACCCGACCAAGGTCGAGGCCGACCCGCCCTTCGGCGGCATCCGCCGCTCCGGCTACGGACGCGAATTGCTGGGGCTCGGCCTCAAGGAGTTCGTCAATCACAAGCTGATCGACGTCGTCGACATCGACGCCCGGTTCTGACGGCGTGTCGTGCGTCACCCGCGCCGTGCGCGGCGCGGGTGACGTGCGATGGATGGGTCGGGCGATCGATACCCGTCGCTCCGGCTTCGGCTTACCCCTTTCGCCCCGTGCGCTTCTTTGCCTTTGCCGCGCGCTTGCGCCCCGGGGCTGCTCGCGCGGGACCGCGTTCCGCGCGGCCGCCCGTATCGGCGGTCAGCTCGGGACGCAATCTGGCGAGCTTGGCGCGGTCCGGCAGCAGGTCCGCGAAGCCGTCGAGCACCCGCGGCGCGGGCGCACCGTCGCCGGCGACGGCCAGTGCACCTGCCGGCGCCGCGGTCTGGCTGAGCGCCTGCAAGCGCCGGCACGCTTCGCCGAGGTGATAGGCATCGCCGCCGAGCGCCACCCATTTGCCGACCTCGGGATGCAGCACGAGATTGGCCGAATGGTTGTCGCTGGCGCTGGACGGATAGTCGACGAACACGTCGATCCCCGACTGCACGCCCACCATCACGCCCTGCGCCGACCACGACACGGCGACGTCGACGCGGTAGCGGCCCGGTCGCTCGAAGGCAAAGCCCGCCGTGCTCCAGAACACCTTCGCCGAGGCCGTGACGCTCTTGCCGGGCTTGAGCTCGCTCAATTTTGCGTGCTCGCACAGGATCACGAAGGGCCTCACCGGGCGCTCGCGCCCCTCGGCATCGGTGACCGTGATCGACGCGAACAGGGCCTCGATGCCGACGTCGTTCGGCGCGCGCAGCGACACGCCGCTGGTGTTCGTCATCGTCCAGGTCAGATCCAGCGGCTGGCCGAGCGCGACGCGGTCGGTCGTAGCCGTCACCGCAAGCGTCAGCTCGGAAGGTTCGAAGTCGTGCCGGTCGGCGGCCTGCGGCGCGCCGGTCGGGAACCAGCTTGCGAACGGCCATCCGCCCGGACGAATGACCGGATCCGGCATGTGGTTCAGGTGATGACGGACGTTGGTGTTGTGCGCGAGCTTGATCTGATCCGGGAACACGCCGGGCTCGCCGGTCGCGGGACCGCCGAGCACGTCCGCCACGCTCGGCGTCGTGGTCATGATCGAGTTGTCGGCCGCCGTCTCCTGCTCCTGGTGGATCTGGTTCAGCGTGTGCGTCAGCTCGTGGGTCGCACTGCGCAGGAACGCACGCGGCACGTCGCGCTGCTTCCTGTTCGCGGCGAGACCAAAGTTCGACGAGTCCGAGGTGGGATAGCCGTCATCGGAGAAGCTCGCGCAGCCTTCGCGAGGAACGCCGATCTGGTCGTACATGATGCCGCGCGAG
The DNA here is from genome assembly GCF_054062495.1 of Bradyrhizobium sp. USDA 3311. Taxonomy (NCBI): domain Bacteria; kingdom Pseudomonadati; phylum Pseudomonadota; class Alphaproteobacteria; order Hyphomicrobiales; family Nitrobacteraceae; genus Bradyrhizobium; species Bradyrhizobium sp. USDA 3311. The sequence continues at coordinate 6,658,630 of NZ_JBSSFI010000001.1, forward strand.
CAGCCGAGCTTCGCAGGCACGACGATCATGTGCACGCGCCATTCGGCGTCCAGATTCGTCGCCGGATTGCGCACGGTCGTCATCAGCGCGTGCAGATCCGCAGAGCTCCAGCAGTTGGTCGGCACCACGCCTGATGGCACCGGGACGTTGAGCTGGTCCTGCACCACCGTGAGCTGCCAGCCTGTCCTGGCGAAGATCGTGTCGAAGAACTCCGTGCCGCCGGTGCCGTCGGGCACCGGCGCGGGCCGCACGGCGCCGACCAGCGTATCGATTTCCAGCGTCGCTCTGCGGAAGAATTTCGACACCCAGGCGAGCGTGACGCTGCCCTTGTCCACACCGCCCTCGAACAGCCGGCCCTCGTAGAACGGTCCGCCGGTCAGGGAGAACGGAAACGGCGCCGGCACCTTCGCAAGCTTCATCGTCACGGTGCGCGACGGCGTCGCCGGGAACGTGCCCTTGAACTGGCCGACCGGCGGCTGCGTGTAATTGAACTGCTCGGCGACGATGGTGAGCTCGCACTTCTTCGGCAGCGGGACCGCGACCGGCGCGGACACGCTGGTCACCCTGAGATAGGAATGATAGCGCGCGCGGGGGAAGATGGGGATCCTCGGCCTGCGGATCGGGAACGGAATAGCCGGCTCATCGACCGCGCTGAGCGAACCGGCGAGGCTCGTCAGCCCCGCGTCCGCTGTGGCTGCATCTCCGTCCTTGTTCCCCACCGGCGGCAACGGATGGGGGATCGGACCGATCACCGGCCGCTTCGAATAGAGATCGCCGCTGACGATCAGATGATCCGCGCCGCCGTCGGGCGCCGAGCGATCGACGCGCAGCGTGCCTTCGAAGGACACGAAGCCGGCCGTCGGCCTGAAGTTGATCTGGTAGCAGCCTTCGCGAAAGTCGAGCCTGCACAGCCTGAACGGCGGAAACGGCTGCAGATCGGTCGCGGCCGGCTGGTCGCCGGAATCGTCGTCGCTGATGCTGATCTGACGCGACAGCGGCACCTGCGGCTTCATCGCCGGCTCGACCGATGCTCCGGTCATCTTCGCAAGGCTGCCACTCGATTCATGCTCTGAGCAATTGCACATGTCGTAATCTCCTCGTTGAAATGACGAGGCGATCGACGTGAGCATCGGGCTCGTTCGCGGGTACGCCCGCGTTATCTCAAGTCAGCTGTGGCGTGCGCAGTCCTACGCGCGCCGATAGGTCACGACACAGCCCTCGGAATCCGTAAACTCAAACCGGTCGGCCTCGAGTGAAATGCGATAGGTCACAAGTTCATCGCTGGCCGTCCCGACGACGAGTGTGTTGGAATCCTCGAGACGGTAGATTCCCGCGTCCCACCACACCATGCCCTGCCCCTCGCCGCGCATGCCGCGGTAGGTGCCGGTCGAGAAGGTGATGGTGGCGGGATATTTGTCCGCACACGCAGCCGCCGTGGTTTTGGTCCACGTACCAACCATGCTCTGTTCGTGTTTGTCAGCCATAGTGTCTCCATAGCTCTCATGAACCGACGCAATCGGCCGGTTGATGGCTATCTCAACATGTCGTTCTGGCGTGTGCAGCTCATTTCAGCTGATGTGGTGGCGGGCATCGCAATAAGCCCAATTCACCACGTACAATCACAGCAGGTGTTCTGTCGCATGATTGACGCAAGCGTGCGTGTGAGATGCTTCACATGAAGGTGCGACAATTGAGCGCCGAGAGGCTCGCGCCAACGCCAGACCTACTCCGTCATCAACCGGCTCGGCCAGCCCACGCGGACGAGCAGGTCGTCAGGGCCATTTAGCGCGACTTCATACATGCCCCACGGCTTGTGCTCGGCCGCGCGGCTCGGCTCGACGATCTCCGGGCACATCGCCGCGGCCAGGCCGCGGACCCGGGGCGTATAGACGTAGACGCCAAACGGGTTGCTCCCCGGAATGAGCCAGCCTTCCACCGCCTGCTGCAAATGCACCTCGCCACCAACACCATCTGACAGCATCCGATAGTCTTCGTAGCCTTGATCGACCGGCCTGAAGAAGCCGAGCCTGTTCCACCACCGTTCCGCTGCATCGAGGTCGTTGCAGGGAATGATTGCGACTACGCTCGACGTCTGCCGCTCGTCCATGGCGCTGCTCCGTTGAATATCATGCAATGATTGCACCCTAGCAGGCGTCGATGAACTCTTGAATGCGAGCCGCCACGATCCGTCCCGCGCGGCTGTCGAGGTGCACGCCATCGGTATGGAACCGCCATCCATTCATGCGCGAGACCCAAACGACGACCTTGCCGGGACGACAGGCAAGCACAGCAGGCAATCGCTTCAGCGCATTGTAGGCCAGGTCACCACCGACACCGAAGTTCTCGAACTTGACCTGCGCGTTGCGCGGCCGGGCGCGCAGCTCGGCGATCCAATCGAAGGCCTGCCCTTTGCCTGCCGTGCTGCTCGATCCGAGGCACGCCACGGTTTTCTGCTCGAAGACCGTCATGGTGCTATCGCTCCCGCCGAGGCGTGAACTCCGGCGACATGATACCGATCCTGCAGAACACAAGCCGCAGCGGACTGACAGGGAGGCATGAGCCCCCGCTTGGCGCTTGCCGTCAGCCATAACTTCTATATATTCGGAATATGCCGAATATGTCAAACAAGACCAGCAGGGACGAGCAGCGGTTCACGGAGGACGTGGCACGGCTGCTCACGCCCTGGGGCGTGCCGCCCGTCGCCGCCCGTCTCTATGGTTATTTGCTTCTCTGCCCTCGTCCCGTCAGCCTCGATCAGATCACCGAAAACCTCGGGATCAGCAAGAGCAGCGCGAGCGTAGCCGCTCGACTGCTCGAGAGTTACACGCTGGCGCGTCGCCATAGCGAGGCTGGGACAAAACGCGCGCTCTATGCCGTGGCAGACGACTACGAAGCCATGGTCCGGCAGCAGAATCGTCTGCTCGACGCGTTGGCCGGGCAGTTGAACGCCGGAGCTGAAATAGCTGCGTCCAAGGCGGCAAGCGCGCGTCTCAGGGAGATGGCCGACTTCTATCGGGTCATGCGGGGCGCCATGGAGGACGCCATGAGCCGCTGGACACGTGGCCGACGACGGCAATGAGGAAACCCGCAGCGGCGCTGGCCGTGCGGAAGACTCCGAACCTTCGACGGGAAAGGCAGAAACAATGGGTCTCGTTCTCAATCTCATCGTGCAGACAATCGTCTGGTTCGGCTTCATGGGCGCGATCATCTTTGGTGCTGCAGGCACGACGGACTACCCCGGCGGGTGGCTCTCTCTCGGTGTGATGGTCGTGCTCTCGGTCGTGTTCGGGATAAACATGGCGCGCGTTGATCCGAGCCTGCTCAGAGAGCGCCTTAAGCCGCCCGTGCAGAAAGATCAGCCGCTCGCGGACAAGCTGATTCTCATCCCGATCCTGCTCCTCATATTTGGAGGAATGGGCTTCATGGCGGCGGATGCGGCGCGCTGGCACTGGTCGGCAATGCCGTCTTCCGTGCAGTGGGCAGGCTGCGGGCTCCTCCTGGCGGCGATGTTGTTCATTTACTGGATCATGCGCACGAACAGCTTCGCGGCGCCGGTCGTGAAACTGCAAAAGGACCGCGGGCAGGCGGTCATCACAACAGGCCCCTATGCCATCGTCCGCCATCCCATGTATTTCGGCACGCTCTTCTACGTCGCCGGGACATCGCTGGTGCTCGGCTCGTGGTGGGGACTTCCGACGGTCCCCATCCTCGCCCTGTTGTTTGGCATCCGGATCGGCATCGAGGAGCGGACGCTGCGCGCGGGCCTCGAGGGCTATGACGATTACGCGCGCCGTGTGCGCCGGCGCCTGATTCCGTTCATCTGGTGAGACGGTACGTCCTGCATGGCAACGCGAGAACGATCGCCTGCTATTGCTGACACAACATCGCCTTAGTACGACGCTGCATCAGTCGCGCAATACGGACAGCCCCGCGAGAAGCGGCGCGTACGCGGTGAGCCTGCGGGATACGAACTCGGTGAAGAGCCGCACGCGCTTCGTCTTGCGTGTCTCGCCCTGTGTGAGAAGCCAAACCGTTCCGTACATGTGCAGGTCGCTGCCCGGCACCCTCACCAGCAGGGGGTCGGCATCGCCGACGAAGCACGGCAGTGTCGTGATCCCGAGCCCTTGCCGTACGGCAGCGATCTGCGCGCCGGCATCCGTGACCCTGAACGGACCGCCCGTGGTGCGAACCTCACCCTCGCTGGCCCAATCCGGAATCCCATGCATGCTGATGACGATCCACCTGACAGGATCAGGCGCGCCCGCACGCCACGCGGCCAGTCGATCCCTGGACATGTAGACGGCGCCGAACAGCTCCGGTCCCTTCAGGCCGTGAAGATTGAGCGGCAGGGTTTTGCGGTCGTAGACGACGCGGATCGCGACGTCGGCCTCCCGGTTGGTCAGATTTGCCAACTCGCCGAACGACAGGATGTCCATCTCGATGTCCGGATGCAGACGCGCGAAATCGGCGAAATCAGGCATGAGCAGGTGTGTCGCCAGCGGCGGCGCCAGCGTCACCCGCAGAAGCCCGCGCACGCTCTGGTCGCGCCCGAAGACGCGCGTCTCCAGCAGGTGCGAAGACGTTTCCATCTGGTCCGCGAACTCGAGGACCTCCTCGCCTGCAGCCGTCAGGCGGTAGCCCGAAGGCAGCTTTTCGAACATATGGACCGCGAGGCGCTCCTCGAGCTGGGCGATGCGTCGCAGCACGGTCGCGTGGTTCACACCGAGGCGCTCGGCGGCAGCCCGCACCGAGCCTCCGCGCGCGACGGCAAGAAAGTAGCGAACGTCATCCCAGTCGATCATGGTGCAATCCCGCACCGCACGGTGCGCCTTCCAAAGCCCGTGTCCAACACATCGAGCGGCATCTCGTATGTGGGTAGCACGGGCAGCGATCACAGCCCCATGCCGGCAGGTACGGCCCAATTCCGACCGGCGGACACCGCTCGTCGCGGCCGGCGTCAATCGTCCAGCCGGATCGATTTCGCACCACCGATGTGCGCGCTTTCGCACTCAACACCTGACCCCGGCGGACCCATCTCGGGGTTCTCGGAGGCAGATGCTGTCCCGACACCACGAATGGAGAAGTCATGGGAAAGCTTGAAGGCAAGGTTGCGGTCGTCACGGGTGGATCGAGTGGCATGGCGCTGGCGAGCGCCAGGCGGTTCGTTGACGAAGGCGCGTACGTTTTCATCACGGGCCGGAGGCAGCAGGCGCTCGACGAGGCCGTCAGGCTGATTGGCCGGAACGTGACCGGCGTGCGCGGCGACGCGGCCAATCTCGACGATCTCGACCGCCTGTTCGACACGGTCAAGCGGGAGAAGGGCAAGATCGACGTTCTCTACGCGAGCGCCGGCATGGGGGAAGCCGTTCCGCTCGGCGAGATTACCGAGCAGCATTTCGATGCAACCTTCGGCCTGAATACGCGCGGCACGCTGTTTACGGTGCAGAAGGCGTTGCCGCTGTTCCGCGACGGCGGATCGATCTTCATGACCGGGTCCGTTGCGTCGGTGAAAGGCTTTCCCGGTTACGGCGTGTATGCGGCGAGCAAGGCGGCGTTGCGCTCATTTGCACGCACCTGGCTCAACGAACTGAAGGGCAGAAACATCCGGGTGAACGTGCTGAGCCCGGGGCCGATCGCCACACCGATGCAGGACCAGGTTCTCACCGAGGACGCGAAGCGGATGTTCGAATCCCTGATCCCCAGGGGAACGATGGGTCGTCCTGAGGAAATCGCGGCGGTCGCGCTGTTTCTTGCCTCAGACGATTCAAGCTTCGTGAACGGGGTGGAGTTGTCCGTCGACGGCGGCTTCTCGGCCATCTGAAAATAGGAGACGTATGATGAGCTACGCAATCATAGGATTCGGCAAGATAGGCCAGGCCCTCGCCCATGCCTTCGCCCGCAGGAACATCGACGTATCAGTCGCGAGCCGCCGGCCGCCCGAGACGTTGGCGCCGCAGGCTCGGGCGATCGGACCCACGGTCGTCGCCAGGTCGCTGGAGGACGCACTCGAGGCCGACACCATCATTCTGGCGGTCCCGTTCGGGGAGCATCGCGCGGTTGCGAAGGCCCTGCCGAGTTGGCAAGGCAAGACGATCATCGACGCGACGAACGGCTTTGGAGAAGAGCTGGACGGTCTTCTGTCCTCCGCCGTCGTCGCGAAGGCGTTCACCGGAGCCAGGTTCGTGAAAGGTTTCAATCATCTGATTGCAGCCAAACTGGCTAGCGATCCGGTCGTCGAGGGCGGCCACCGGGTCGTCTTTCTGTCCAGCGACGACGAGGACGCGATCGTTCCCGTCGCGGCCCTGGCGAAACAACTCGGCTTCGCACCCGTGAAGCTCGGAAAGCTCAACGAGGGTGGCGCGCTGGTGCACGCGCGCGGCCGCACCTGGGGCCCGCTGGTCTTCCAGGATTTGTTCAGGAAGGAGCAGTAATCGATCTATGGCCGTGATCGACGCCGAGAACCGGTCGCGCGCTGACTTCTTCGAACATTACGGTGACAGTGAATTCAACTCGCAAGCCTTCTTTAGCGAGCGATAGTCAAATGCACTGTCACCGTAATCCCGATCCCTCAAACTGAGACTTCGGCTCACCGCTTCCGACCTTTCTGCACGCCGCAGTACGCCACATTGCGCTGTTCGCGGAAGCGCGATAGTTTTCAGACCTCGATCAGGCTTATGTGACGACGCGACCGGGAAGAAATGAGATAGACGCTCCAAAACCACGCCAAACTGCCCGATGACAACCGGTCCACTACTCCCACTCAATCGTCCCGGGCGGCTTGCTGGTCACGTCGTACACCACCCGGTTCACGCCCTTCACCTCGTTGATGATGCGCGTGGCGGTCTCGCCTAAGAACTTCATGTCGAACTGGTAGAAGTCCGCGGTCATGCCGTCGGTGGAGGTGACGGCGCGCAGACCCACGACGTAGTCGTAGGTGCGGCCGTCGCCCATGACGCCCACCGTCTTCACGGGGAGCAGCACCGCAAAAGCCTGCCAGATGTCGTCGTAGAGGCCGTGCTTGCGGATCTGGTCGATGTAGACGGCATCGGCCTTGCGCAGGATGTCGAGCTTGTCGCTTGTGATGTCGCCGGGGCAGCGGATGGCAAGGCCCGGGCCCGGGAACGGGTGGCGGCCGACGAAGATTTCGGGAAGGCCGAGCTCGCGCCCTAGCTTGCGGACCTCGTCCTTGAACAGCTCGCGCAGCGGCTCGACGAGCTTCATGTTCATGCGTTCAGGGAGACCGCCGACATTGTGGTGCGACTTGATGGTGACCGAGGGGCCGCCGGTGAAGGAGACGCTCTCGATCACATCAGGATAGAGCGTGCCTTGCGCCAGGAAGTCGGCGCCGCCGATCTTCTTGGCCTCGGCCTCGAACACCTCGATGAAGAGGCGGCCGATGGTCTTGCGCTTGGTCTCGGGGTCGGTGACGCCTTCGAGTTCGCCCAAAAACTGCTTCGACGCATCCACGTGCACGAGCGGGATGTTGTAGTGGTGGCGGAACAGGTCAACCACCTGCTCGGCCTCGTTGAGGCGCATCAAGCCGTGATCGACGAACACACACGTCAGCTGGTCGCCGATGGCTTCGTGGATCAGCACGGCCGCGACGGCCGAATCGACGCCGCCGGAGAGGCCGCAGATCACCTTGCCCTTGCCGACCTGGGCGCGGATCTTGGCAATCTCCTCCTCGCGGAAGGCGCGCATGGTCCAGTCGCCGGTGAGGCCGGCGATCTTGCGCACGAAGTTGCGGATCAGCTTGGCGCCGTCGGGCGTGTGCACTACTTCGGGGTGGAACATCAGGCCGTAATATTTGCGCTTCTCGTCCTGGATGATCGCGAAAGGCGCGTTCGGCGAGGTGCCGGCGACGGAGAAGCCCGGCGGCATCCTGGTGATGCGGTCGCCATGGCTCATCCAGACCTGGTTCTTGCTGCCTGATGACCAGACGTCCTCGAACAGCTTGCTCTGCGCCTTCACCTCGACATCGGCGCGGCCGAATTCGCGGTGATGGCCGCCTTCGACCTCGCCCCCCAGCTGGGCCGCCATGGTCATCTGGCCGTAGCAGATGCCCATCACGGGAACGCCGGAGGCGAAGATCAATTGCGGGGCGCGGGGCGAGCCGGCCTCGTGCACCGACTCCGGCCCGCCGGAGAGGATCACCGCCTTCGGCTTCATCTCCTTGAAGGCCTCTTCGGCCTTGTTGAACGGGACGATCTCGCAATAGACGCCGTCCTCGCGCACGCGACGCGCGATCAGCTGCGTCACCTGGCTGCCGAAGTCGACGATGAGAATCTTGTCATGCGCCGAGGCCACGGAGGGCGTCGACGCGGAGCGGTCGTTCTGTGCTGCTGTCATGGCAAGCAGATACGCGACAGGCGCCCGGCCCGCAACCGCGCAGGTTTGCGCGCCCACATTCTTCTTTGGGCATGGACAAACGGATATAGGTAAGTATTATTGACCTAATTTGCCCCACCCTTCAACCAGGGGCCGATCAGGGAGAATGCCATGTCACAGCACCATCAGCCATCGACGCTTGCCGCGCTCGGCCGGACCTGGGTCGAGGCCTGGAACGCGCGCGATCTCGAACGCGTGCTGACGCTCTATGACGAGGACACCGTGATGACCTCGGACCGCATCCCGGTGATGGGATTCGATGCCAGCGGCACCGTGCGCGGCAAGGACGCGTTGCGGGCCTATTGGGGCAAGGCGCTCGCCCTGCTGCCTGACCTGCACTTCTCCCTGATCGACGTGTTCGTCAGCCCTGACAGCGTCGTGGTGTTTTACGCGAACGAGCGGGGCAAGAAGATCTGCGAGTATCTGCGGGTGAACGACGCGGGTCTGATCGTGCAGGGGTCGGCGAACCATCTGCCGCAGTGACGCCTGCGTGGGTTGCTGTCCCCGCCGCGGCTTGTCGTGTGCAGACGGTGCCGCCCCACCCACCGCTGGATTCCCCGCGGAAGCGGGGAATCCAGTACGCCGCGGCTTCTCCGTATCACGGCACGGCCTCTGGAATACTGGATCGCCCGCTCCAGTGCGCAAGTGCGCACAAGGCGGGCGATGACACCTTGAGCGGGGTGCGAGCGTGCCCCAAGCCCGTCATCGCGAGACAAAATTGCGGAGCAATTTTGCGCTGACGCGACGAAGCAATCCAGACGGCCTCCGCGGATGCATTTCTGGATTGCTTCGCTGCGCTCGCAATGACGGAGACTACGGCGGCAGCGTACGCTAACACCGGCATTGCCGGCTCTGAGACAGGACCTCCCAATGAAACTCCCCACCTCCCCCTTCACCGTCACCGACTGGAGCAAGGTCGAGCCGACCAAGCATGCCGGCGAGACCGGCCAGGCGCTGTGGCGCACGCTCAACATCGGCGATCTCCGGGTGCGGATGGTCGAGTATTCGCCGGGTTATCTCGCCGACCATTGGTGCGACCGCGGCCACGTCATCTTCGTGGTCAAGGGCGAGCTCGATTCGGAGCTGCGCGACGGCCGCAAGTTCAAGCTCACGGCGGGGATGAGCTACCAGGTCTCCGACTTCGGCGACGCCGCGCACCGGTCCTCGACGGCCACCGGAGCGACGCTGTTTATCGTCGATTGAGATGCGCCGGAGCGGTTAATTTGCACCGCAAAATAGAAAATCCGGGCGAGGTGCCGGGTGGCGGGTGGTGCCTTGAAGTGGCCCAAAATTCTCGCTATATTGTGATCATCGATACTTGGCCGAACGACTGGGCCGCTTCGCCTCGTCTAAGACAGGCGCGCACGCTTCAGATGATTTCTCCAAAACATCGACTCATCAGGACTATGGGCGCAGTGCTGCGTACCGGTCCGCGTGCGTATCCTCTCTAACTAACTAAAGGAAATTCCCATGGCTATGGGCACCGTGAAGTGGTTCAACACCCAAAAGGGTTATGGTTTCATCCAGCCGGACGACGGCCAGAAGGACGTGTTCGTGCACATCAGCGCCGTCGAGCGCGCTGGCCTCTCCTCCCTCAACGAGGGTCAGAAGGTCTCGTTCGACATCGTCGCCGACCGTCGCAGCGGCAAGTCGTCGGCTGATAATCTCCGCGTCGGCTAATCGCCAACGCACCAGCGCTTCTGACCACGGACGTACCGGCAGAGCGCGAGAACTGGAAAGCCCCGTGACCGGGATTCGGTCTGCGGGGCTTTTGTTTTTGGGGGGCCCAACGGCCGTCATTCCGGGGCGCCCGGAGGGCGAACCCGGAATCCATCGCGCGGCGGCCCCTGCGGCTCGATGGATTCCGGGTTCTCGCTTCGCGAGCCCCGGAATGACAACGTTGATCAGGCGGTCTTCTTCAGCACCGAGACGAAGAAGCCATCCGTCCCCGTCCGGCGCGGCGTCATCAGCCAGCCCTCGGGCGATTGCAGCGCGGCTTTTGCGAAATCTTCCGCCTTGTCCCAGAGCACGCTCGCGGTCTGCTCGGGTGGCACCACCGCGAACTCCGGATGGCGGCCGATGAACGCCCTCACCTGCTCGCCGTTCTCTTCCGCCAAAACCGAGCAGGTGATGTAGGCGACGCGGCCGCCGGCCTTCACCAATGGCACGGCGCGCTCCAGCACCTCGGCCTGGTCGCGCAGGCGAATCTCCAGCGCGCCCGGCCGCATCCGCCATTTGGCGTCGGGGTTGCGGCGCCAGGTGCCGGTTCCTGTGCAGGGGGCGTCGATCACGACGAGGTCGGCCGTGGCACTGATGTCGGCCAACGGATCGGCCTCGCCCTTGGGCGTGCGGACATCGGCATTGTGGACGCCGGCGCGCGACAGGCGTTCGTGAATGGGCGCAAGCTGCCGCTTGTCGCGATCGGTGGCGATCAGCCGGCCCTTGCCCTGCATCATGGCGGCGAGCGCCAGCGTCTTGCCGCCGGCGCCGGCGCACAGATCGATCACCTGCTCGCCGGGTTTTGCCGCGGTGAACTGGGCCGCAAGCTGCGATCCCTCATCCTGCACTTCAACGGCGCCCTTGATGAAATCCTCCTCGGCCTGGATGCCGGGGTTGCGCGCATCGGCGGAAAGCTCGATGCGCAGGCCGGTTGCAGACCAGGGCGTCGGTTTCGCATGAAGATGAGCAAGCGCCCGCAGCACCTTGTCACGATTGGACTTTAGCGTGTTGACGCGCAGGTCCAGCGGCGCCCGGCTCGCCATCGCGGCCGCCTCCGCCGCACGGTCCTCGCCGAACACCTTTGCCAGATGCGGATCGAGCCATTCGGGGTAGTCGCCGGCGATCGCAGCGGGAGCGTCCCTGAGGGAGCGATGGCTGAGCGCCGCCTGCTCGGCCTCCGTCAGCGGCGCCGGCGCAAACCGGCTGCCGTCGAACAGGGCGGCCATGGTGGCCGCGTCCATGTCGCGCTCGAGGCGGAGCATGCCGATCAGCCGCGCCCGCGCGGTGTCGGCGTCCATCAGGAAGGCGCTCGAGGCATAGCGGCGCAGCACGTCCCAGACGAGGCCGGCAATCGCGGCGCGGTCGCCGGAGCCGGCGAAGCGGTGCGCGGTGCCCCACTCCTTCAGTGCCTTGGCCGCGGGCACGCGGTCTCTCTCGATGGTATCGATCAGTTCGATGGCTGCGGACAGCCGGGCAGCGGGGGTCATTTCAAATCTTTCAGATGAAATCCGACCGTTAAAAGTCAGATCAACAAGAGCATTCTCAGCGCGAAGTAGATCCACATCACCAGCAGCACCAGTACGCCGGCGAGCCAGATCGTCGAGCGGCGGCCGAGATCGTTCGAGGAGACGAACACGCCGGCATGGGCGAACCGTGTCACCACGAACACCCATGACATCAGCACGATGAAGAGATCGACATGGCGCAAGGGGAGCGCCAGCGCGATCAGGGCGTAGAACAGCAACGGCAGCTCGAACTGGTTGCGGTAGCAATTGGCGATTTGCGTGGTGCTCTTGGGCCAGTTCGGCTCGCCCAGCGCAATGTCGCGGATCTTGGTCTCGCCCGAGACCAGCGCCTTGCGGCGCCCGAAGACCATGCCGATCAGAAGCGCGAAGGTGAGACCGACCTGCACGAAGACAGGCAGCAGGACCATTTGGACAGACATCGGAACTTTCCCGTAAGGCGGAACACCGCGGACCGTCATTAGCCGCGACTTCTGACGCTGACAATCAGCGAGTTGAACCGGTGTTCCCGCTCTTGCGACCAACCACCGATTGTTAAAGCAATTTCGTCCCCTTTGGGGCGCAAGGCGAGCGACCGCCATGAACACCCTCTCCGGCCTGATCGGCCCCCTTGCCGAATCCGCCAGCGGCCGGCTCGGCATCCTGATGTCGGCGCTGTCAGGTATCGCGATGGCGCTCGCGGTCGCGCTGGCGATGACGGTGTATTTCCGCCTGGGCTATCGGATGAGCTATTCCCCTTGGCGCGATGTCGTCAGGCATGGCCTCGCCACGCTCGCCGCCGTCGCCCTGTTCGCCTTCGCCGCCTACGACATGCGCCACGCTGCGCTCGCCTATCTCGGCCTCAACCCGTCCAAGCCCGCGGTCGAGTTCGAGATCCGCATGCCCAGGGAGACGCTGACGGCTGTAACCGACACCCAGATCGAGCTGCATACCGACCGCAACCAGACGCTGGCGCTGGTCGACGGCGTGCGCGACCTCGCCGACGGCCGCGCTCTGCTGCGCGGCGCGGTGGCGCTCAACCACCGCACCGCCGACCGCGTGCTGGTGGTGAACCTGCCCGGCAAGGGCACGTTCGAATTCCGCCTCCGCCTTCCGGCCGAGCCGCATCGCTCCGAGCAGTTCGGCCCCTGGCATCTCGCCGACCGCATCGCCTCGCCGGTGACGGGCAGCATCGCGCCGCAGGACGCCTACACGATCCGCTATCGCGTGCTTTAAACATTGTTCGATCGCGGATGATGCGCGCGCCGTCATCGTTCTGACGTGCGACAACGCGTATGCTGACGCCATGTCCGAATTTCGCCTGACGCAGATTTCCGACACCCATCTCGGCCGGCGCTTTCCCGGCCTGATCGCCAACTTCCATCGCGTCTGCGAGCACATCGACGCTGACAGGCCCGATCTCGTCATCAACACCGGCGACGTCTCCTTCGACGGGCCGACCAGCCGCGATGATGTCGTATTCGCCAAAGGCCTGCACGACGCCCTGCCCGTGACCTGCCGTTACCTCCCCGGCAATCACGACATCGGCGACAATCCGACCGCGATCGGGCCGGCGCCGAAGCCGCCGGTCAGCGAGGCATACCGCCAGCAATTCCGCGACATCATCGGCGAAGACCATTGGTCGTTCGAGGCCGCGGGCTGGTGCTTCATCGGCCTCAACACGCTGGTGATGAATTCCGGGCTCGCCTTCGAGGCCACGCAGTTCGACTGGCTAACCCAGGAGATCGCACGCACCAATGGCAGGCCGGTCGCGCTGTTCCTGCACAAGCCCGTGTTCCTCAACCTGCCCGACGATCCAGAGACGCCGGAGACCTCGATCCGCTACGTGCCGCAGCCGGCGCGGGCGCGGCTGATCGAGATGTTTGCGCGTGTCGATCTGCGCCTCATCGCCAGCGGCCACGTGCACCAGCGCCGCGACTTCACGTTCCGCCACACGCGCCACGTCTGGGCGCCGTCGGTCGGCTTCAAGATCAACGACCAGCGCCAGGACCGGATCGCGATCAAGGAGACCGGCCTCGTCGAGTACCGCTTCCGGGGCGACAGTCTCGAGGTCCGCCATCTCAGGGCGGCGGGCCAGGTCGACATCGATATCGAGGAAGTCCTCCTCCAGATGGACGGCGAGCACTAGCCCAATTCGACGGCATTCACCTCTACTTTCATACCTATTTGCACTGAACTTGGTCCGTAGATGGCTAAAATCCGTCGATGACAACGTTGTCATTCGGACATATCGTTCATTCCGGCGGTCGAGGGCCGCGGAGGAGCGACGATGCAGTTCTTGTCCCGGTGGGATAGCCAACGCCTTTCGACGACTACCCGGGGCATTCCCCTGGTCGATGGCCTGGCCACTGAAGACATCGGCAACCAGCGCTGGTCACCTTCGCGCGGCGATCTTGCCCTGCCCGCCCTCACCCTTGATGAGGCCGCCTTCGCGGCCAACCGCGACCTCTTCCTGACATGGTGCGCCAGCGCCGGCGTCAGCGTCGCGCCCCACGCCAAGACCCCGATGTCGCCGGAGCTCGCCCGCTCGCTGCGCGCAGCCGGCGCCTGGGGTACGACGGTCGCCAACGTCCAGCAGGCCGCCGTGCTGCTCGCGAGCGGCGAGCGGCGCCTGCTGCTGGCCAACGAGATCGGCGGGCTGGCAGCCGGTCGGCGGCTCGGCGCGCTGCTCAGCGCCTATCCCGACGCCGAATTTCACGCCTTCGCGGATTCACCCGCCGCTGTCGCCGCGCTCGCCGAAGCGGCACGGATCGCGGAGCGCCGCGAATTGTCCGTGCTGGTCGAGCTCGGCGCAGGCCGCGCCGGCGCGCGCGATCGCGCCGCCATCGAGGCGACGATCGCATCCGTGCTCGCCGCCGACCGGCTCGTGCTCGGCGGCGTTGCGACCTATGAGGGCGCAGCCGCAACGCCCGATGCCGACGAGACGATGCGCGCGATCGCGGCACTGATGGAGCGCACCATCGAGACTTTTGCGCTGGTGCGCGCCGCCGCCCCGCAGCGGCCACTGATCATCAGTGCCGGCGGCTCGGCCTTTTTCGACATCGTCGCGCGCGCGCTCGCACCTGGCGCGCAGGCTGACGGCAACGCCAGCGTGATCCTGCGCTCCGGCGCGCTGTTCTTCGCCGATCACGGCATCTATGCCCGCGCCTTCGCGGAAGTAGACCGGCGCGGCGGTCTCCTCATCGACGGTCTGCACCACTCCGCCGTAGAAGGCTTTCGCCCTGCACTGACGCTCTGGGCCGAAGTCTTGTCGCGCCCCGAGACAGGCCTTGCGATTGCCGGCTTCGGCATGCGCGACGCCTCCTTCGATCAGGGACTGCCGGTCCCGTTGCGCGTATTCCGCGACGGCATCGAGCAGCAAGGGCTCGACGCTGCGCTGGCGGTCACGCGCCTCAACGACCAGCATGCGTTCCTGTCCGTTGCCCCCGAAGGCGCCCTTGCTGTCGGCGACATCATCGCCTTCGGCATCTCGCATCCCTGCACCTGCCTCGACCGCTGGCGGGTGATCCTCGGGCTCGACGCCGATGGTGTGGTCACGCGCGCCCTCCCCACCCAGTTCGGCTGAGAGCGCGCGCGATGAATTTCCTGCCGCTCTGGCGCTATCAGAACCAGCTCATCGACGGGGCCATCGTCACGCTCGAGCTGACGGTGATCGCGGCACTGGCCGGGCTCGTGATCGGCGTTGCCGGCGCGGTCGCGCTCAACGGCCGCATCACGCCGCTGCGCTGGCTGGTGCGCGGCTATATCGAGCTGTTCCGCAACACGCCGTCGCTGATCCAGATCTTCATCGTCTTCTTCGTGCTGCCGAACTTCGGCCTGAAGCTGCCGGCCTTCGAGGCGGCTGCCGTCGCGCTGTCGCTCTATTTCGGCGCCTATTCGGTCGAGATCATCCGCGCCGGCCTCGACTCCGTGCCGAAGAACCAGATCGAGGCCGGCCAGTGCCTCGGGCTGTCGGGCTGGCAGGTGTTCCGTCACATCCTGCTGCCGCCGGCACTGCGCAACGCCTATCCGGCCGTGACCAGCCAGTTCGTGCTGCTGCTGCTCGGCACCTCGCTCGCCTCGCAGGTCGCGGCCGACGAACTGTTTCATGTCGCCGGCTTCATCGAGAGCCGCACCTATCGCAGCTTCGAGGTCTATGCGGTGATCTGCGCGGTCTATTTCGCGATGGCGATGTCGTTCAAGGCGCTGTTCGCAATCATCGGTCTGGCGGCCTTCCGCTGGCCGCGGCGGCGCTGAGGGGACAGCGATGCGATCCTTCTCCCTCATCGATTTCGTCTCGCTGTTCGCGGCGCTGCGCTGGACCGTCGCGCTGGTCGTGCTCGCGCTCGCCTTCGGCGCGCCGCTGGCGCTCGGGCTCGCCATGGGCCGCATCAGCCGCTTCGCCGGGCTGCGGTGGACGATGGCGGCGTGCATCCAGGTGATCCAGAGCGTGCCGCTGCTCGGGCTGTTGTTCTTCTTCTATTTCGGCATGCCGGTGTTTTTGGGCATCCAGGTGCCGGCGCTCGTCGCCGTGACCGTCGCCTACACGCTCTACACCGCCGCCTTCCTCGGCGAGATCTGGCGCGGCGGGCTGGAGGCCGTGAAGCAGGCGCAATGGGAGGCCGGTGCCTGCCTCGG
The DNA here is from genome assembly GCF_054062495.1 of Bradyrhizobium sp. USDA 3311. NCBI lineage: Bacteria > Pseudomonadati > Pseudomonadota > Alphaproteobacteria > Hyphomicrobiales > Nitrobacteraceae > Bradyrhizobium > Bradyrhizobium sp. USDA 3311. The sequence continues at coordinate 6,674,877 of NZ_JBSSFI010000001.1, forward strand.
CCTCTCCGCCTGGCAGCAATTCCGCCACATCATCGCGCCGCAGGCGCTGCGGCTGTCGCTGCCGCCGACCGTCGGCTTCCTGGTGCAGCTCATCAAGGGCACCTCGCTCGCCTCGATCCTCGGCTTCGTCGAGCTTGCCCGCGCAGGCCAAGTGGTGAGCGCGGCGACGTTCCAGCCGCTGCTCACCTACGCGCTGGTCGCCGCGATCTATTTCGCGCTGTGCCTGCCGCTCACGCTTTGGTCCCGCTCCCTGGAGGCCCGCCTCGATGGCTCTCGTTGAAATCCGCGACGTGCACAAGACATTCGGCAAGGTCGAGGTGCTCAAGGGCGTCTCGCTCGACGTCGAGGAAGGCGAGATCGTCACGATCATCGGCCGCTCGGGCTCGGGCAAGTCGACGCTGCTCCGCTGCATCAATGCGCTGGAGAGCGTCGATTCCGGCGAGATCCGCGTCGAGGGCGAGCGGGTCCATACGAAGATGCCCGACCTCAAGAAATTCCGTCAGCGCGTCGGCATCGTGTTCCAGGCCTTCAACCTGTTTCCGCATCTGAAGGTCGAGCGCAACATCACGCTGGCTCCGCTGCTCACCGGCCGCATCGACAAGGCCCGCGCACGCACGCTGGCGGAGGATGTGCTCACCCGCGTCGGCCTTGCCGAGAAGATCGACGCCTGGCCCGAGCAGCTCTCCGGTGGCCAGCAGCAGCGCGTCGCGATCGCGCGCTGCCTCGCCATGGCGCCTCACCTCATGCTGTTCGACGAGGTGACGTCCGCACTCGACCCTGAACTCGTCGGCGAAGTGCTGAAGGTGATGGAGGCGATGGCGAAGCAAGGCATGACCATGATCCTAGTCACCCACGAGATGGGTTTTGCCCGCAACGTCGCCAACCGCATCGTCTTCATGCACCAGGGCCGCGTCTGGGAACAGGGGCCGCCGGCAAAGCTGTTCGCCAATCCTGAGACCCCCGAGCTCGCCAGCTTCATCGCCTCCGCAAAATGATCATCCAGCCATCCGCCACCAGGAGAGAGTCATGAGACAACTGAAATCCCTCTTTGCGATCGCAGCCGCGGCACTCGCAGTGCTCGCCGCGCCGAACCTTGCACACGCCGACAAGCTGCAGGACGTGCTCGGCTCCGGCAAGCTGCGCGTCGGCATCCTGACCGATGCCGCGCCCTGGGGCTTCAAGGACGACAAGGGCGAGATCGCAGGTCTTGACGCCGATCTCGCCCGGCTGATCGCCGCCGACATGGGCGTGAAGCTCGAGCTCGTGCCGGTGACGGGGGCAGCGCGCATCCCGAGCCTGCTCTCGGACAAGATCGACATGCTGATCGCGGGCCTTGGCGCCACGCCCGAGCGCGCCCAGCAGGTGATGTTCTCGCAGCCCTACGCCGTGGTGAATCTCGGCGTCTACGGCGCCAAGTCGCTTCCCGCCGCCACCGGCAAGAAGCCCGACAATCTCGACGGCCGCAGCGTCGCGGTAGCCAAGGGCTCGACGCTCGACGTCTGGCTCACCGACAACGCACCGAAGGTGAAGCTGGTGCGTTTCGAGGACACGCCGGCCGCGCTCGCCGCCTTCCTCGCCGGCCAGGCCGACACCTTCGCCGAGAACAGCGCCATCGCGCTGAAGGTGCAGGACCAGAACCCGACCAAGGAGGTCGAGCTGAAATTCCTGATCCGCCAGTCGCCGGCCCATGTCGGCGTGCGCCAGGGCGAGCAGAACCTGCTGAACTGGATCAACACCGATATCTTCTTCAACAAGCTCAACGGCAAGCTCGGCGCACTTCAGCTGAAATGGTTTAGGGAAGAGCAGTCGCTGCCGACGCTGTAAGTTCACAAGCGGCTCCCGCGCCCGCGCGGGAGCCGCTTTTCCCAAGGAGACTTCGAGATGATCAAACGTTACGTCGTCGGCTCGCGCATGAGCCAGGCCGTCGCCGCCGGCGGCATGGTGCATATCGCAGGTCAAGTTGCGGACGACCGCAAGGCCGGCATCGTGTCGCAGACCCAGCAGGTGCTCGCCAAGATCGACGCGCTGCTCATGGAAGCCGGCACCGACCGCTCCAAGCTGATCGCGGTCAACGTCTTCCTGCCGCATATCACCGACTTCGACACCATGAACTCGGTCTACGATTCCTGGATCGATCCGGCCAATCCGCCGGCACGCGCCTGCGTCGAAGCCCGTCTCGCCGATCCCGACCTGCGCGTCGAGATGACCGCGGTCGCCTTGCTGTAACGGCATCGTCCCTCTTTCAACCTTCGGCCGGCGTCGGCGACGACGCGGCCCCGAGGCAAGCCATGCATACCGGACTTTTCCACGAGATCGATTTCGAGAAGGACCAGAAATGGTCCGGCCATCTAGGCATTCCCTTCTCGATCGATCGATCGCCCTACTTCCAGCTCAAGATCCCGATCTTCCGGATCAAGAACGGCGCCGGCCCAAAACTTCTCCTGATGGCCGGCAATCACGGCGACGAATACGAGGGCGAGATCACGCTGACGCGGCTGTATCGCCGGCTCGATGCCAAGGCGGTCAAGGGCGAGATCACCATCCTGCCCTTCGCCAATCTTCCTGCCGTGATGGCGGCGCGACGGCGCTCGCCGCTCGACGAGGGCAATCTCAACCGCGCCTTCCCGGGCGATGCCGGGGGCACGCCGACGTTCCGCCTCGCGCACTTCCTCGAGCACGAGCTGTTTCCGCGCCATGACGTCGTCTTCGACATCCATTCCGGCGGCACGTCGATGGCGCACGTGCCCTGCGCCCTGATCGAGCGGCAGGGACCGCCCGAGATGTTCGGCCAGGCGCTGCGTCTGATGGAAGGATTAGGGATGCCCTTCGCCTTCGTCGCCGAGAACGGCGCCGCTGCGCCGACATCGATGGCGGCGGCCGCGCGCGCCGGCGCGATCGGACTGTCAGGCGAGTTCGGCGGCGGCGGCACCGTCACGCCGCAGACGATGGCGTTCACCGCGCGCGCCGTCGACCGGCTGCTGCTCGCGCTCGGCATCGTCCAGGCCCCGGTGCTGGGGCCGCACGCGCCGGTTGAGCGTGCCACCGAGTTGCTGGCGCTGCAAAGCCATGCGCAGGCGGTGTTCGCGACACGGCGCGGCTGGTTCGAGCCCGCCGTCATGGTCGGCGCGCGCGTTGCGGCCGGCGACGTCGCCGGCTGGTATCATGATTTCGAGCGGCCGGAGCTGCCGGAGGACGTGTTGCGCTTCCCGGCCGATGGCATCGTGATCTCGCAGCGCCTGCACACCGACAGCCAGAGCGGCGACTGCCTGGTCCAGGTCGGCCGCGCGCTGTCGCGCGACGAGCTGCCAGCGCGCTGAGCTTTGGAGACGATAGCGACTTCGACTACCCTCGGGATTCGATGACCGATCCGGCAAAGCCGAGCTATGACGACGTGGTGCGCATTCCGGCGCCGCCCGGCCGCGCCAGCGCGACCGGACGGCCGCCGCGCATCGCGGAGGTGGCGGAGCGCGCCGGGGTATCCCCGATCACGGTGTCGCGGGTGCTGCGCCACCCCCAGAAGGTCAATCGAAAGACCCGCGAGCGCATCCTCGAGGTGATCGAGGCAACCGGATACGCCTCCAACCCGCATGCGCGCGCGCTGCGTTCGGGCCGCTCGAACGTGGTCGTCGCCTTCGTCTCCAACATTCTCAGCCAGCAGTTCGGGCTGGCGGTGAGCAGCTTCGCGGCCACGCTCGAGCCGGAAGGATTCGAGGTGCTCGTCGGCCAGACCTCCTACTCCTATGTCAAGGAGGTCGCGATGATCCAGTCGCTGCGCGGCATCCGCCCCGCCGCGGTGATGTTCACCGGCGTGATCGAGCTCGAGGAAAATCGCGCCGCGCTTGCGGAGCTCGGCATTCCCGTGATCGAGACCTGGGCGTTTCCGCGCGACCCCATCGACATGCTGGTCGGCCTGCCCAATGCGGATGCCGGCGCGATGGCGGCGCGCAGGCTTGCCGAGGCCGGACATCGCCGCGTCGCGTTCATTGGCCGCAGCAGCGGCCGCGGCGCGCTGCGCCGCGACGGTTTTCGCGCGGCAGCGGCGCAGCTCGGCCTCGAGATCGTCCACGAGATCGGCGTTGGCGAGATCACAGGCCTCATAGACGGCCGCGCCGCCTTCACCGCCCTGCTCGATCGCGGCGACCGCGTCGATGCCGTGTTCTGCGCCAACGATCTGCTCGCGACCGGCGCGCTGATCGAGGCCCGCGCGCGCGGCCTGTCGGTGCCGCACGATCTCGCCGTGCTCGGCTTCGGCGACAACGACGTCGCCGATCAGATCACGCCCGGCCTCACCACCATCTCGTTCGATGCGGCGGCCGTGGGGCGCATCGCGGCCGAACTGCTGCTGGCGCGCCTGTCGGGCACGCAGCTTGCCGAACAGCGGCTCGCCGTCGACCTGTTCCTGGTCGAGCGCGGCAGCGTCTGAGGATTGCGGCTTACGCGACGCTCTTGAGGTCCTGCTGGATCGCAGCCAGCAAGGATTCCAGCGCTGCGCTGTTCACCGGCCTCGCCTCGGCCATCTCGGGCTGGACGTTGGCGGACTGGACGCCGGCGGGCTGCGCAGCTTTGAGCGGACGCTTCGGGAACGGCGGCGGTGTCGGCATCGCGGGCCGGGTCAAATCGCCCTCGTCCTCGGCATGAACGAACTTGCCATGGATGACGTCGTCGCGGCGGCCCATGACGAACATGGTCGTCCAATAGCCGGCGGCCAGGAGGATTACGCAGAAAACACTGATCTCTAACATCGCAACACCCAAAATATGCGCGATGATTCAATGCCTTCGCTCGCCGGTCAATGAACCGGCGGTCACACCTGCGGCTTTTGCGGGCCGGGTGTGACCTTTTGGTGACTCTTTCTTAACCATCCACCGCCCGGAGGGCGTCGGCGGCGCAACCAGGCCCTCGCCATCAGGCCTTATCTTGCCCGACCCGCACCAGCTGCTTGCCGAAATTGGCGCCCTTCAGAAGCCCCATGAAGGCGCCGGGGGCGCTCTCCAGGCCCTCGGTGACGAACTCCTTGTATTTCACCTTGCCATCGCGGACCCAGCCGGACATGTCGCGCAGGAAGTCGCCATGGCGCGCGGCGAAGTCGGAGACGATGAAGCCGCGGAAGGTCAGCCGCTTGGTCAGGGTCGCGCGCATCATGCTGGCGGCCCATTTCGGCGGCTTGGCCTCGGTGTCGTTGTAATGGGCGATCAGGCCGCAGACCGGCACGCGCGCGAACGGATTGAGCAGCGGGAACACCGCTTCGAACACGGCGCCGCCGACATTCTCGAAATAGACGTCGATCCCCTTCGGGCAGGCCTCCTTCAGCTTGGCCGCAAGATCGGGATCGCGGTGATCGATGCAGGCATCGAAGCCGAGCTCCTTCACCACGTAGTCGCATTTGTCCTTGCCGCCCGCAATTCCGACCGCGCGCGCGCCCTTGATCTTGGCGATCTGGCCGACGGCGGAGCCGACCGCGCCGGATGCGCCGGCGACGACGACGGTCTCGCCTTCCTGTGGCTTGCCGATGTCGAGCAGGCCGGTATAGGCGGTCATGCCGGGCATGCCGAGCACGCCGATCGAGGTCGAGATCGGACCGAGCTTGGGATCCACCTTGATCAGGCCCTTGCCGCTGGAGATCGCATGCGTCTGCCATCCGGTACGGGCTCGCACGATGTCGCCTGCCGCGAAATCAGGATTGTTCGACGCCGCGACCTCGCTAACCGCCTCGCCCTCCATCACGCCGTCGATCGGCACCGGCGCGGCATAGGACGGACCGTCACTCATGCGGCCGCGCATATAGGGATCGAGCGACAGCCAGATCGTGCGCAGCAGGACTTCGCCCTGCCCCGGTGTCGGGACAGCGAATTCCTCAATGCGGAAATCGGACGGCTTGGGTTCGCCGACGGGACGCGCGGCGAGAACGATGCGTTTTGCTTGGGACATGATGGCTTCCTCCTGAATGCTTGTTGCAGTCATTTAGGAGGTAGGTGGGAATGAAGCAAATCCCACACTCGCTGTCATCGCGAAAGCGGGCGATCCAGTAGTTCAGGGGCGGCTGTGATTGAACCGAGAAGCCGCGGCGTACTGGATTCCCCGCCTTCGCGGGGAATGACACCGTCGTTGAGGCGAGCGCGCAAACCACTCATTGTCATTCCGGGGCGATGCGAAGCATCGAACCCGGAATCTCGAGATTCCGGGTTGCGCTTCGCGCCCCCGAAATGACGGCAGAGGCGACTAACCCCCGCCCGGATAGTTCGGGCTCTCGCGGGTAATCGTGACGTCGTGGACGTGGCTTTCGCGCAGGCCTGCACCGGTGATGCGGACGAACTGCGCCTTGTCGTGCAGCTCCTTCATGTCCTTTGCGCCGACATAGCCCATCGCGGCGCGCAGGCCGCCGGCGAGCTGGTGCATGACGTGGCCGACCGCGCCCTTGTAGGGTACCTGGCCCTCGATGCCTTCAGGCACGAGCTTGAGCGTGTCCTTGATGTCCTGCTGGAAATATCGGTCCGCCGAGCCGCGCGCCATTGCGCCGACCGAGCCCATGCCACGATAGGCCTTGTAGGAACGGCCCTGCCACAGGAAGACTTCGCCGGGCGTCTCGTCGGTGCCGGCGAGCAGCGAGCCGACCATGGCGATGTCGGCACCGGCGGCGAGCGCCTTGGCGAGGTCGCCGGAGAACTTGATGCCGCCATCGGCGATGACGGGAATGTCGGCCTTCTTCGCAGCCTCGACCGCATCCATGATCGCGGTGAGCTGCGGCACGCCGACGCCGGCGACGATGCGGGTGGTGCAGATCGAGCCGGGGCCGATGCCGACCTTGATGCAGTCCGCGCCAGCATCGATCAGCGCCTGCGCGCCTTCGGAGGTCGCGACGTTGCCGGCGACGACCTGCACAGAGTTGGACAGGCGCTTGATCCGGTTCACCGCATGCAGCACGTGACGGGAATGGCCGTGCGCGGTGTCGACGACGACGAGGTCGACGCCGGCGTCGATCAGCCGCTCGGTGCGCTCGAAGCCGGTGTCGCCGACGGTGGTGGCGGCGGCGACGCGCAGGCGGCCCTGCGCGTCCTTGCAGGCGAGCGGATGGGCCACCGCCTTTTCCATGTCCTTCACGGTGACGAGGCCGACGCAGCGATATTGCTCGTCGACCACGAGCAATTTCTCGATGCGATGCTGGTGCAGCATCCGCCGCGCCTCGTCCTGGCTGACATTCTCGCGCACCGTGACGAGGCCTTCATGCGTCATCAGCTCGGAGACTTTTTGCCGGCGGTCGGTGGCGAACCGCACGTCGCGGTTGGTGAGGATGCCGACCAGCTTGCCCGGCGTGGACTTGCCCGCGCCAGTGACGACGGGAATGCCGGAGATGCCGTGATCGCTCATCAGCTTGAGCGCATCGTCGAGCGTCGCCTCGGGGCTGATGGTGAGCGGGTTCACCACCATGCCCGACTCGTAGCGCTTGACCTGGCGCACCTGGGCGGCCTGCCCTTCGGGATCGAAATTGCGGTGGATGACGCCGAGGCCGCCGGCCTGCGCCATGGCAATCGCCATGCGGGCCTCGGTGACGGTGTCCATGGCGGAGGCCATGATCGGGATGTTGAGCGGAATGGCGCGGGTGACGCGGGAGCGGATGTCGACCTCGCCCGGCATGACGTCCGAGAGGCCTGGCTTCAACAGCACGTCGTCGAACGTAAGGGCTTCGCGGATGCCTTGAACTTGCACCGTGGCCATCTGCCAACTCCTTCCTGCGGCCCTGCCGCAAATAGCTATGGATGAGCGCCGCCCTCGGCGTACCTTGCGGCATCGCCGGAGAATCGGAGCCCATCGGTGGGGTTGACGCGGGTCGATAGCACGGCCGCGTGACGAATCAAAGCAAATCGAGCCGCTGGCCAGCCATGCACAGGCTTTTTACCTAAATTCAGCGTGGATAGCCGGGCGACGGCCACCCCTCGTCATCCCCGGGGCGCGACCAACGCGCACCGGAATGACGAGGGAGCGAGTGCAACCGCCGTCGAGGGTCACATGGTTATTACCCAGGATTTAGGTGCCATGCGTTGATCCGCAATGGTCGCCGCCGGGCGGCGGTGTTAAGCCGCAAGCCTCGCCCTTCCTTCCGATTTTCGTTACCAATCCGTCATGGTCGACAAGCAACGCGTCATTCCGCTGATCGTGGCCACTGCTCTCTTCATGGAGAACATGGACTCGACGGTGATCGCCACCTCGCTGCCGGCGATCGCGGCCGACATCGGCACCAGCCCGCTGACGCTGAAGCTCGCGATCACCTCCTATCTGCTGTCGCTCGCGGTGTTCATCCCGGCGAGCGGCTGGACCGCGGACCGGTTCGGCGCGCGGATGGTGTTCGCGATCGCGGTCGGCGTCTTCATGGTCGGCTCGGTCGGCTGCGCGCTCTCGACCTCGGTCACCGATTTCGTGTTCGCGCGCATCCTCCAGGGCATGGGCGGAGCGATGATGACGCCGGTCGGGCGCCTCGTGCTGCTGCGCTCGGTGGACAAGAGCGCGCTGGTCAATGCGATGGCCTGGGTGACGGTCCCTGCCCTTATAGGCCCTGTGATCGGCCCGCCGCTCGGCGGTTTCATCACGACCTACGCGTCCTGGCACTGGATCTTCCTGATCAACATCCCGATAGGGCTGCTCGGCATCTTCATGGCCCTGCGCTTCATCGATCCCATCAAGAGCGAGGAACGCGAGCCGTTCGACCTCTACGGCATGGTGCTCGCGGGGATCGGGCTCGCCGGCATCGCCTTCGGCCTGTCGGTGGCCGGCCTCAACCTGCTGCCCTGGAGCACGGTCGCCGCGCTGATCGCCGGCGGCGCGATCTCGATGACGCTTTATGTCATTCACGCCCGGCGCACGGGATCGCCGGTGCTGGACTTTTCGCTGCTGAACCTGCCGACGCTGCGCGCGGCCGTGCTCGGCGGCTTCCTGTTCCGGCTCGGCATCGGGGCGCTACCGTTCCTGCTGCCGCTCCTGATGCAGATCGGCTTCGGGCTGTCGCCGTTCCACTCCGGCCTCGTCACCTTTGCCTCCTCGCTCGGCGCCATGGGCATGAAGACGCTGGCGGCGCGGATCATCCGCACCTTCGGCTTCCGCAATCTGATGACGGTGAACGCGATCGTCAGCGCGTTCTTTCTCGGCGTCTGCGCGCTGTTCACGGTGACGACGCCGCTGCTGATCATCATGGTGATCCTGGTGGTCGGCGGCTTCTTCCGCTCGCTCGAGTTCACCGCGATCAACACGGTGGCCTATGCCGAGGTCGAGACTGGGCAGATGAGCCGCGCCACCACGCTCGTCAGCGTCAACCAGCAGCTTGCGGTCTCCGCCGGCGTCGCCGTCGGCGCAGCGTCCGTCGAGACGACGATGTGGCTCAGCCATGTCAGCGAGCTCAACGCCACCGTGTTCGCGCCGGCCTTCGTCGTGGTCGCGCTGACCTCGGCGGCGTCGAGCTGGTTCTTCTGGCAGATGCCCGCTGATGCCGGCCACGAGATCTCCGGCCGCAAGGCGACCGAAATCGCGAGCCGCAAGGGCGCCGGCAAGGGCGCGGCCAAGGCCGCCGTGAAGGCAGCGACGGAGGATACGCAGGACGTGCGCGACCAGCGGCTGGGATAAAAAACGCGCTCCGTCATTCCGGGGTGATGCCACGGGACCGCGCAAGCGCGGCCCGGAGCATCGAGCCCGGAATCCATTGTGCCGCAAGAGTCCTGGGAGAAATGGATTCCGGGCTCGCCTCTTCGAGGCGCCCCGGAATGACGGAGTTCGTTGCTACGCCTTCGCCCCGCCGCGAAACCCGGTCGCCAGCACGTAACGTTCCGACGAATCCTGCCGGCTCGCCGCCGGCTTCACATGGCGCACTGTGGCGAAGTCGCGCTTGAGTTGGGCGAGCAGATCGGCATCGGCGCCGCTCTGGAACGTCTTGGCGAGGAAGGTGCCACCGGGCTTGAGCACGTCGCACGCAAACGCCGCCGCGGTCTCGATCAGGCCGACGATGCGGAGCTGGTCGGTCTTGCGGTGACCGGTGGTGTTGGCGGCCATGTCGGACATCACGACATCGGCGCCGCCCCCCAGCATCGCGGTGAGCTTGCTAGGGGCGTCGTTGTCCATGAAGTCGAGCTGCGCGAACTCGACGCCGGCAATCTCGGGCATCTCCAAAAGGTCGATCGCAACGACCTTGCCCTTGCCGTCCACCGAGCCGACGCGCTTGGCGGCGATCTGACTCCAGCCGCCCGGCGCGGCACCAAGATCGACCACGGCCATGCCGTGCTTCAGCAGCCGAAACTTGTCGTCGATCTCGAGCAGCTTGAATGCCGCGCGCGAGCGATAACCCGCCGCCTTGGCCTTCGCCACATAGGGATCGTTGAGCTGCCGTTCCAGCCACAGCTTCGATGACAATTTACGCTTGCCGCCGGTCTTGACCTGGACGTGCAAGCGGCCGGTGGTGTCCTTGGCCATCTCACCAGCTCCTGAGCGCGCCGTCCTCGCGCATCATCTCGACCAGCATGCCTTCGCGCAGGCCGCGGTCGGCGACGCGCAGGCGCGGCAGCGGAAAGGCGCGGCGGATCGCGTCGAGGATGGCGCAGCCCGCAAGCACGAGATCGGCGCGCTCGACGCTGATGCAGCTGTTGTTCGCGCGCTCCTCGTAGCTCATGCCGAGCAGCTTGTTGATGGTCGCGGTGATGTCGGAATCGTTCATCCAGATGCTGTCGATGCGGCGGCGGTCGTAGCGCGCGAGATTGAGATGGATGCCGGCGAGCGTCGTCACCGTGCCTGAGGTGCCGAGCAAGTGCATGTCGGCGAGATCGACGCCGTGCTGTTCGGCGAACGGCGCAACGTGGTGTGCGACCTCCCGCTCCATCGCGTCGTAGATCTCCGGCGTCACGTCGCGGCCGCCGAACTGCTCGGCGAGCGTGACCACGCCGAACGGGATCGACATCCAGGCCTTGATGCGCGGCTCCGGATTTTCCGGATCGCGCTCGATCCGCACCAGTTCGGTCGAGCCGCCGCCGATGTCGAACAGGATCGCGCCGCGCCCCCTGGGGTCAACCAGCGGCGAGCAGCCGAGCACGGCGAGCGATGCCTCGGTCTCACGGTCGATCACCTCGAGCTCGATGCCGGTCTCGGCCGCGACGCGGCTGCGAAAACCCTCCGCGTTCGAGGCCGCGCGGCAGGCTTCGGTCGCGATCAGCCGCAGCCGGCGCGCTTTCCGCAAGTTGATCTTGTCGCGGCAGATGCTGAGCGCCGCGATGGCGCGCTCGATCGCGGCCTCGCTGATGGAGCCGGTCGCCGAGACCCCCTCGCCGAGCCGGATGATGCGCGAGAAGGAATCGACCACGCGAAAGCCGTCGCTGGTCGGACTGGCGATCAGGAGCCTGCAATTGTTGGTTCCGAGGTCCAGCGCCGCGTAGACGCCGGTTCCCGGCGCTTGCGCGGCGACGGCCGGTTCAGTGGCCAACGCCACCGCCGCCATCGACCCCTCGAGCTCACCGTGCGGCCCATGGCCGTCGCGGAGCCGCGTGTGGTCATTCATACAAACTGTCTTTCCGCGGCCCGCTGGGGCCGAGCTGGAATTGCTTTTTCGCCTGAAACATTAGCAGCGCGGCAGGCCTGCGCAACAACGCATCACATGGCACCATGCCCATTCGTGCGTTGTCGTGAACGGGACCGTGGGTTATTTTTGAGGGGTCCGGCCCCCCCAAGCGCCCCCCAAAACGCGCAATTGCCGGCTTTTCAGGTCAATTCCATGCAAGAACACACCAAATCGTCCACGCTCGAAAACGCTATTGCACTGCAAAAATACGGCGTCGGGCAGCCCGTCCGCCGCAAGGAGGACGACACGCTGGTGCGCGGCAAGGGCCGCTACACCGACGATTTCAACCTGCCCGGCCAGGCCTACGCCGTGGTGGTCCGCTCGACCCACGCCCATGGAATCATCCGTGGCATCGGCCTCGATGCCGCCAAGGCGATGCCGGGCGTGCTGGGGGTCTGGACCGGGACGGACCTCGATGCCGCCGGCTACGGCCCCTTCACCTGCGGCCTGCCGCTGAAGAGCCGTGACGGCTCGCCCCTGCTCCAGACCAACCGCCAGCCGCTGGCGACCGACAAGGTTCGCTTCGTCGGCGATCCCGTCGCCTTCGTGGTGGCGGAGACATTGGCCCAGGCGCGCGATGCGGCCGAGGCGGTCGAGCTCGATATCGAGCCGCTGCCGGCTGTGACCGACCCCGAGGAGGCCGCCAAGCCCGGCGCGCCGCAGCTCTACGACCACATCCCGAACAACGTCGCGCTGGACTACCATTATGGCGACATGGAGCAGGTGAACGCGGCCTTCGCCAGCGCCGCTCACATCACCAAGATCGACATCGAGAACACCCGCGTCGCCGTGGTCTCGATGGAGCCGCGCGTCGGGCTCGCCTCCTACGACAAGAAGGCCGAGCGCTACACGCTCCAGGTTCCGACGCAGGGTGTCGCCGGCAACCGCGCCAACCTCGCCAAGAACCTGAAAGTGCCGAACGAGAAGGTGCGCATTCTCACTGCCAATGTCGGCGGCTCCTTCGGCATGAAGAACATCAACTACCCCGAATACATGTGCATCCTGTACGCGGCCAAGGCGCTGGGACGGCCGGTGAAGTGGCTGGACGAGCGTTCGACCAGCTTCCTGTCGGACAGCCACGGCCGCGCGCAAAAGATCCATGCCGAGCTCGCGCTCGACGCCGAGGGGCATTTCCTCGCGGCCAAGCTCGAAGGCTACGGCAATCTCGGCGCCTACATCACCGGCGTTGCGCCGGGCCCGCTCTCGCTCAACACCGGCAAGAACTTTTCCAGCGTCTACCGCACGCCGCTGATGGGCATCGACATCAAGACGGTGCTGACCAACACCACGCTGATGGGCGCCTATCGCGGCGCCGGCCGGCCCGAGGCGAACTACTACATGGAGCGGCTGATCGATCGCGCCGCCGACGAGATGGGCATCAACCGGCTGACGATGCGCAAGCGCAACTTCATCAAGCCGACCCAGATGCCGTTCCCGGCGTCCTCCGGCGTCACCTATGACAGCGGCGACTTCCAGGCCGTCTTCAACAAGGCGCTCGAAATCTCCGACCACGAGAATTTCGCCAAGCGCAAGAAGGAGAGCAAGAAGGCCGGCAAGCTGCGCGGCATCGCCGTCGGCTCCTATCTCGAGGTCACGGCGCCGCCGAGCCCCGAGCTCGGCAAGATCGTGTTCGATCCCGACGGCAGCGTGCAGCTCATCACCGGCACGCTCGACTACGGCCAGGGCCACGCCACTCCGTTCGCGCAGGTTCTGTGCGAGCAGCTCGGCGTGCCCTTCGAGAGCGTCACGCTCGTGCAGGGCGACAGCGACATCGTCCACGCCGGCAACGGCACCGGCGGCTCGCGCTCGATCACCGCGAGCGGCATGGCGATCGTGGGAGCCGCCAAGCTCGTGATCGAGAAGGGCAAGCGCGCCGCCGCGCACATGCTGGAGGCGTCCGAAGCCGACATCGAGTTCGAAGGCGGCAGCTTCACCATCGCCGGCACCGACCGCAGCATCGACATCATGGAGCTCGCCAAGCGCCTGCATGACGGCAAGGTGCCGGACGGCGTGCCTGATAGCCTCGACGTCGATCACACCAGCGAGCCGGTGCCCTCTGCCTTCCCGAACGGCTGCCACGTCGCCGAGGTCGAGATCGATCCCGACACCGGCGTGGTGCAGATCGTGCGCTACAGTGCGGTGAACGATTTCGGCACGGTGATCAACCCGCTGCTGGTCGCAGGCCAGCTCCACGGCGGCGTCGTCCAGGGCATTGGACAGGCGCTGATGGAGCACGTCCGCTACGACGAGAGCGGCCAGCCGATCACAGGCTCGCTGATGGACTACGCCCTGCCCCGAGCCGAGGACGTGCCGTTCATGACGGTCGGCGATCACCCGGTGCCGGCCACGACCAATCCGCTCGGCAGCAAGGGCTGCGGCGAAGCCGGCTGCGCCGGCAGCCTGTCGACCGTGGTGAACGCCGTGCTCGATGCGCTCTCCGACCACGGCATCAAGCACATCGACATGCCGCTGACGCCGGAGCGCGTGTGGCGTGCGATCCAGGATGCGAAGGGCAAGGCGGCGTAGGAGTTGTTTGTCGTTCCGGGGCGATGCGAAGCATCGAACCCGGAACCTCGAGATTCCGGGTTCGGTCCTGCGGACCGCCCCGGAATGACGACGCTGGATGTTACGCCGCAGCCTCCTCGCGCGGCTGGTAGATCGCGGTGTGCTGGCAATGCGCCAGCGGTGTCGTGCCGTTGGCGACGACCAGCGCGTCGAGCTCGACGAAGCGGTGGCCCTTCTTCTCGTAGTTCGCGGTGACCTTGGCCCGCGCAACGATCTCGTCGCCGGCACGCGCGGGCGACAGCAGCTGCATGCGGCTGCCGACGTGGATCCACGGGCCCAAAATGGTATTGTCGACGAGGACGCGATTCATCACGCGCTGGATCAGGCCGGGATGGCCGAGCCCCTCTCGCGCGAAGATCGGATCGGTTTCCCTGATATCGGCGAGATAGTCCGCGGCGGCCTGCCCGATCCATCGGCGCGGCTCTGTGCCAAGCCATTTGCCGGTCTCGAACGTCGCCGGGCTGACCGGCTTGCGCTCGGCGACCGCGGGGACCGCGCGATAGTCGCTCAAATCCACCGCAGGCGCAGCCGCTGGCAGCGAGGCCGTCCCGGTGGCGCAGAGCTCGGTACGGCTGAACACCTCGACCGTGAGCAGGCCATTGTGCTCGGTCGCATCGACATCGGCCGTCTCGCCGTCATAGACCGGCTTGATGAAGCGGGCCTCCACTAGTCCGCGGGTGAGGAAATCGCGGCCCCAGCGCGCCAGCGGCACATGCATCATGTAGGCGAAGACATCGACGCCGGGCACCAGCCCGCCCGAGAAGCCGAAGCGGCGCGCCACCTTGTCGTCATGCATCTTGTTCTCGGATTGTTTGGCGGTGTTGTAGGCCTCGACGCGGTAGGTTTCGAGCCGGTTCGGCATGGCTGGCCTTCCCCCAAAATTCCTGTTGTTTCGGATCGATCGTAGGCCCCGGGGAACACCGGTCAATCCCCTCGCCTTTGCGGCCCGAATGGGGTACCACCCCGCGAATGACTGACACGCCCACCCGCATCTATGTCGACGCCGACGCCTGTCCGGTGAAGGACGAGATCTACCGCGTCGCGCTCCGGCACAGCGTGCCCGTGAGCGTGGTGGCCGGCAACTTCATTCGCGTGCCGCAGGACCCCTTGATCGAGCGCATCGCGGCGGGAGCCGGCATGGATGCCGCTGACGACTGGATCGCCGAACGCGCCAGGCCCGGCGACGTCGTCGTGACCTCCGACATTCCGCTCGCCAGCCGCTGCGTGAAGGCGGGCGCCGACGTGATCGCGCCGAACGGAAAACCGTTCACCGAAGAGTCGATCGGGATGACGCTGGCGGTACGCAACCTGATGACGGATCTGCGCTCGGCCGGCGAAGTCACCGGCGGGCCGCGATCGTTCGCACCGCGCGACCGCTCGACGTTCCTCTCGGCGCTCGACCAGACGCTGCGCCGGATCCAGCGGCGCCGCACCGAAGCGGCCGCAACGAGCCAGAATTCAAGTCAGGGCTGACGATGGCGCCGCCGCTGATCCAACTCAAGGACATCAAGCTGACGTTTGGCGGCACGCCGCTCTTGAACGGCGTCGAGCTCAACGTCGCGACTGGCGAGCGGGTCTGCCTGATCGGCCGCAACGGCTCGGGCAAATCGACATTGCTGAAGATCGCAGCCGGCCTGGTCGAGCCCGACGGCGGCACGCGCTTCGTGCAGCCGGGCGCCACGATCCGCTATCTGCCGCAGGAGCCTGACTTCGGCGACCACAAGACCACGCTCGCCTATGTCGAGGCGGGACTTGCGCCCGGCGACGACCAGCATCAGGCGCGCTATCTGCTCGAGCAGCTCGGGCTGACCGGCGACGAGAACCCGCACAACCTCTCCGGCGGCGAAGCTCGCCGCGCGGCGCTCGCATGTGTGCTTGCGCCCTCACCCGACATCCTACTGCTCGACGAGCCGACCAACCATCTCGATCTCTCCACCATCGAGTGGCTGGAGCAGGAGCTCGACAGCCGCCGCAGCGCGCTGGTGCTGATCAGCCACGACCGCCGCTTCCTCACCAACCTCTCGCGCTCGACCGCCTGGCTCGACCGCGGCCGGATCAACCAGATCGACCGCGGTTTTGCCTCGTTCGAAGCCTGGCGCGACGAGGTGCTGGCGGAGGAAGAGCGCGACCAGCACAAGCTCGACCGCAAGATCGTCGACGAGGAGCACTGGCTGCGCCACGGCGTCTCCGGCCGGCGCAAGCGCAACGTCAAGCGGCTTGCCAATCTGCACACGCTGCGCGACCAGCGCCGCAACTATCGCGGCACCGCCGGCAGCGCCAATCTCGCAGCCGCCGAGGCCGAGCAGTCCGGCAAGCTGGTGATCGAAGCCAAGGGCATCACCAAGGCCTATGGCGAGCGCAAGATCGTCGACAATTTCTCCACCCGCATCCAGCGCGGCGACCGGCTCGGCATCATCGGGCCGAACGGCGCCGGCAAGACCACGCTGGTCAATCTGCTCACCGGCGGCATGCAGCCTGACAGCGGCACCGTGCGGCTCGGGGCCAATCTGGAGATGGCAACCCTCGACCAGCACCGTGAAAGCCTCGACCCCAAATCGACGCTGGCGGAGGCGCTGACCGGCGGCCGTGGCGACCAGATCATGGTCGGGGGCAAGCCGAAGCATGTCGTCGGCTACATGAAGGACTTTCTGTTCGCGCAGGAGCAGCGCGGCACGCCGCTGGAAGTGCTCTCGGGCGGCGAACGCGGCCGGCTGATGCTGGCGCGCGCACTGGCCAAGCCCTCGAACCTGCTGGTGCTGGACGAGCCAACCAACGATCTCGACCTCGAAACGCTGGACGTGCTCGAGGACATGCTCGGCGACTACGAGGGCACCGTCATCCTGATCAGCCATGACCGCGACTTCCTCGACCGCGTCGTCACCTCCGTGATCGCGCCTGAGGGCAACGGCAAATGGATCGAATATGCCGGCGGCTATAGCGATATGCTGGCGCAGCGCGGCGCGGACTTGAAGCGCGAGACGGCGAAGGCGCAAGCCCCCGCGGAGAAGAAAGAGGAGCGGATCGCTATTCCCGCTGCCGCGCCAAAGCGGCGATTGAGCTTCAACGAGAAGCACGCGCTGGAAACACTTCCGAAGAAGATGGAGACGTTGCAGGCCGACATCGCCAAGCTGCAACGCGTGCTCGACGATCCCAACCTCTACACCAAGGATCGCAAGACATTCGACGACACCTCCGCCGCCATCGCCAAGGCGCATGACGAATTGTCCGCCGCCGAAGAGCGCTGGCTCGAACTGGAAATGCTCCGCGAAGAAATCGAACAGGCTTGAACCGTAGGATGGGTAGAGCGAAGCGAAACCCATCGACACTTGCCCGGTTGCTGCAAATGATGGGTTTCGCCGCGCTCTACCCATCCTGCAGGACCGAACATAGAGACATCACATGACCACTCCTCTCGCCGCCAAGATCGCCCGTGAATACGGCACCCCCTGCGCCGTCATCGACATGGACAAGGTCGAGCGCAACATCGCGCGGATCCAGAAGGCCTGCGACGAGGCCGGCGTCGCCAATCGTCCCCACATCAAGACGCACAAGAACCCGACCATTGCGAAGATGCAGATCGCGGCCGGCGCCAAGGGCATCACCTGCCAGAAGCTCGGCGAGGCCGAGATCATGGCCAATGCCGGCATCGACGACATCCTGATCAGCTACAATCTGCTCGGCGAAGAGAAGATGGCGCGGCTCGGCGCGCTGCAGGCGAAGGCGAACATGACGGTGGCCGCCGACAATTCGACGGTCGTTGCCGGTTTGCCCAAGGCGGCCGCAGCATCAGGCCGTCCGCTCTCGGTGGTGGTCGAATGCGATACCGGCCGCAAGCGCGCCGGCGTCGAGACGCCGGCCGAGGCGATTGCGCTGGCGCGCGAGATCGCCGGGTCCAAGGGGCTCGAATTCGCCGGCTTCATGCTCTATCCGACCGAGACCGGCTGGGCGGACGCGCAGAAATTCTATGACGAGGCGCTGGCCGGCGTGCGCGCGCACGGGCTGGATGCGAAGATCGTCTCCACCGGCGGCACGCCGAACCTCGTCAACATCGGCAAGCTCAAGGGCGGCACCGAGCATCGCTTCGGCACTTATATCTACAACGACCGCATGCAGGTCGCGGCCGGCTCCGCCACCTGGGACGACTGCGCGCTGCACATCTATTCGACCGTGGTGAGCCGCGCCGCGCCCGAGCGCGGTATCCTCGACGCCGGCTCGAAGACGCTGACCACGGACACCGGCGGGCTCGACGGCCACGGCCTGATCCTGGAGCACCCCGGAGCCAAGATCGCGCGCTTTGCCGAAGAGCACGGCTTCCTCGATCTCTCCCGCAGCAACACGCGCCCGAACGTCGGCGACGTCGTGCGGATCATTCCCAATCATGTCTGCGTCGTCGTCAACATGATGGACGAGGTCGTGATGGTGCGTGGCGAGGAGATCATCGGCACGCTGCCGGTGGCGGCGCGGGGGAAGCTGCGCTAACTCCCGATCATCGCCTGGAGCTCCCGGTCCAGTCCATCGCGGAACAGCTTGATCGGCCGCTCCAGACGGCCGGCGGGCGCACGATGGACTATCCAGGCGCGCACGGCGGGTTTGAAGTCGCGCGCCACCACCGGCTTGAGCTTGTCGCGAAACGCGCTGCGTTTCAGGGCGATCGGAGTGACCAGCCCGACGCCGAGGCCGCGCGACACCAGCGACAGGCGGAGCTCGCTGTCCAGCGCTTCCACGGCGATGCTGAACGGCAGATGCTCCGCGTCGAATTTTCGTTTCAGCGAATCGCGAAAGCCGCAACCGTCCTGGTTGATCACCCACGACAGCTGCGACAGCCGTTCAAGATCGACGATGCGCGGGATCTTCATGTCGCGCGCAACGACGAACACGACGGGCTGTGCGCCGAGATCGTCGGCGGCGAGATCGGAAGGCGGGACCGCGCCGTCGGGCAGACAGATCGCGGCCGCATCGAGCTCGTTGCGGCAGACACGTTCGAGCTGGTTCGGCGACCAGCCGGAGACGACACGCACGGCCAGCGCGGGAAATTCGGCACGCACCGCGTCGAGCGGTCCGGTCAGCCCCGCCTCCGAGAGGAACGGCGTCAGGCCGAGCCGGAATTCGCCGCGCACCACGCCGTCATTGGCGACCCCTGATTTGAGATCGTCCAGCATCCGGAGCAGGCGCCGGCCCTGCTCATACGCTTCATGGCCCGCCGCGGTCGGTTTCAGCGGCTTGGAGAGCCGGTCCAGAAGCTTCGCCCCCAGCATCTCCTCGAGGTTCTGGATACGCCGCGTCACGCCGGGCTGCGTGAGATTGAGGCGCGCCGAGGCCGCCACGATCGATCCGGTCTCGACTACCGCAACAAACGCCACAAGGTCATGGGTGTTCATAACTAACTCGCATATTCTTTATAGACTTATTTGAATTGTAGCATATTAGACCCGCGGCTTAAAGGGACCTGCACTGAGCCCCGCGAGGTCCCATGACGATTTCAGAAACCCCCACGCTTGCGTCGCGAAACCAACTCGCCGAACGGCCCCTGATCTGGCTTGGCGCCATCACTGCCGGTGTCGTCGTCACCAACCTGTTCGCGCCGCAGATCCTGCTCGGGCAG
The DNA here is from genome assembly GCF_054062495.1 of Bradyrhizobium sp. USDA 3311. Lineage (NCBI taxonomy): Bacteria > Pseudomonadati > Pseudomonadota > Alphaproteobacteria > Hyphomicrobiales > Nitrobacteraceae > Bradyrhizobium > Bradyrhizobium sp. USDA 3311. The sequence goes on from NZ_JBSSFI010000001.1 coordinate 6,694,628, forward strand.
ATCGGGCGCTCCTTGTCCATGCCGGCGTGGCAGGCGGGCCTGATCAGCACGTTGACGCTGCTCGGCTATGCCCTCGGCCTGTTGCTGCTGGTGCCACTGGTCGATCTCGTCGAAAACCGGCGCGTCATCCTGCGCACGCTCGGCTGCGCTATCCTTGCCGCGCTCGCCACGGCGTTTGCGCCGAAGCCGTTCCTGCTCTTGCTTGGCACCTTCGCCCTCGGCGCCTCCTGCGCGGCGATTCAGATGATGGTTCCGCTGGTTGCGTCAATGGTGGCGCCGGAGCGGCGCGGACAGGCCATCGGCGAGGTGATGAGCGGGTTGATGATCGGCATTCTGCTGTCGCGGCCTGCGGCGAGCCTGATCGCCGATCTCTGGAGCTGGCGCGCCTACTACGTCGTCTCCGCCGCCCTGATGGCGCTGCTTGCCGGCGCGCTCGGCCGCTACCTTCCAGTCCTGCAATCGCCGGTGCGCGCAAGCTACGGCGAATTGCTGCGCTCATTTCCCAGGCTGCTGCGCGAAGAGCCCGTGCTGCGCGTGCGCGCCTGGACCGCATCGCTGGTCATGGCCTCCTTCACCGCCTTCTGGTCGGCGGTCGCGCTGCGACTGCCGGAGGCGCCGTTCGGCCTCGATGCCAAGGGAATTGCCGCTTTCGCGCTGATTGGCGTCGTTGGCGCCGCCGCGACGCCGATGGCCGGCCGGTGGGGGGACAAGGGATGGGCACGCTCGATGTTTGTTGCGGCCCATCTGCTCATCATCGGCTCGCTCGCGCTCTGCGCCTGGGCCGGCGCGCTGGAGTCCCGCATTGCCGCCCTCCTCGTGCTCAGTCTGGGCACCATCCTGCTCGATGTCGGCATCACCACCGACCAGACGCTCGGCCGCCGGGCAATCAACCTGTTGCGGCCCGAGGCACGCGGCCGCATCAACGGCCTGTTCGTCGCGCTGTTCTTCATCGGCGGCGGTGTCGGTGCCGCCGCGGCATCGCTGGCATGGACCCTTGGCGGCTGGACGATGGTCTGCGCGGTGGCGGCGGGTTTTGGGGTGCTCGGCCTGGTCACGGATCTCGTCAGCCGGACGGGGACATCATGAGCACCGCTATCAGCGAGCCTCGAACAGCGACGGGATTCTACGAGCGCTTCAGCCACTCCAGCACACCCCTGCCCGCGGCAGCGCCGGTCGCGAACGACGCCTGCAGCAGATAACCGCCGGTCGGCGCTTCCCAGTCCAGCATTTCGCCGGCGGCGAACACGCCCGGCAGCTTGCGGATCATGAAGTCCGCGTCGAGCTCGTCAAACGAAACTCCGCCTGCAGTCGAGATCGCGCGATCGATCGGGGCAACGCCGGTGAGCTGAACCGGAATTGCGGTGATCAGGTGTGCGAGCTCGGCCGGCGAGAACGATGCCAGCGGCCGGCCGGATGCGATCGCGGCCTCCTGCATCAGGCCGATCCCGACCGGCGATACTTGCGCAGCCTTGCGCAGGAAGTTTGCGAGCGATTGCTTGCCGCGCGTACCCGACAGGCGCGTGGTCAGCGCGGCGGCGCCGAGGTCGGGCCGCAGCGCGATGGTCAACGTCGCCTGCCCGATCCCCAGCACCGCCTCGCGCAGCTCCGCCGACAGCGCGTAGATCGCGCCACCTTCGATGCCGCCGCGGGTGATCATCGCTTCGCCGCGCACCGTGTGTGCACCGATCGTCAGCGCCACGCCCTTGAGCGGCTGGCCCTCGAAACGGTCACGGAACAATTCGGACCAGGCGACGGTGAAGCCGGAATTGGCCGGCCGCAGCTTTGAGATGGCAATGCCGTTGGCCGCAAGGATATCGACCCAGCCGCCGTCCGACCCGAGCCGCGGCCAGCTTGCGCCGCCGAGCGCAAGCACCGTGGCATCGGCCGCAACGACGGAGGTGCCGCTCCGGGTTTGAAACAACAGCCGCCCTTCCCCATCCCACCCGGTCCAGCGATGGCGAAAGGCGAACCGTACGCCGCTGGCGTCCAGTCGCCGTAGCCACGCGCGCAGCAATGGCGAGGCCTTGAATGCGTTCGGAAACACGCGGCCGCTGGTGCCGACAAAGGTCGGCTCGCCCAGCGCCTCGCTCCAGGCGCGTAGCGCGTCGGGTGGAAACGCTTCGATAGCGGCCTGCAGCTTCGCCGCCGCCTCGCGATAGTGCGGCATGAACTGCGGCAGAGGCTCGCTGTGAGTGAGGTTGAGCCCGCCGCGGCCCGCCATCAGGAATTTGCGGCCGGCGGATGGCATCGCGTCGTAGACGGTGACGCGCGCGCCACCCTGCGCCAGCACCTCGGCCGCCATCAGCCCGGCCGGACCTGCGCCAATGATGGCAACGTGGGATTCGGGTGCGGTCATGGTGGGAGTTTAGGCCAGATTCTAGCGCCCAGCTCGTCGTTCCGGGGCGCGCCTTCTTGGGCGCGAACCCGGAATCCATTAGACGACGGATTCTGAGGCACGATGGATTCCGGGTTCGCGCTACGCGCGCCCCGGAATGACAACTCAGAGCTTGATGCCGGCCCTGGCCGCGGCCTGCGCAACATACTTCTGCGTCTGCTCGAAGGCGCCCTGCAAAGCCTTCGCCTTCGACATGTCGCTGATCTCGGCGAAATGCGCGGCGACCGCGTCCGGCGTCCATTCGGACTCCGGCAGGTTGATGCCTTCGCTCTCCACAATCTTGATCACGGCGAAGGAGCCGGCACCGGCGCCCATGATGGTGCGGGTGGGCGCGTCCTCGCTGAGCATGTACTCGACCGCGGGCGTGATCGCGTTCGGCTTCATCAGTTGCAGCGCCTGTGGCGGCAGCAGCTCTTCGGTCATGCGGGTCGCCGCGGTCGGCGAGATGATGTTGACGCGGATGTTGGTCTTGCGGCCCTCTTCCGCCAGCACATTCATCAGGCCGACCATGCCGGACTTCGCCGCGCCGTAATTGGCCTGGCCGAAATTACCGTAAAGGCCGGAGGACGACGTGGTCAGCACGATGCGGCCGTAGTTGCGGTCACGCATGCCGGCCCAGGCCGCCTTGCAGCAGTAGAAGGTGCCGACGAGGTGCACGTCGAGCACCTTCTGGAAATCGGCCGCCTCCATCTTGCCGAACGACTTGTCGCGCAGGATGCCGGCATTGGCGCACAAGAGGTCGACGCTGCCCCATTCCTTCGTGGCACGCTCGACCATCGCGGTGACCTGCTCGAAGTTCGAGACGTCGGCACCGTCGGCCATCGCGGTGCCGCCGGCTTTGCGGATCTCCTCGACCACGGCTTCCGCCGGCGACAGCGAGCCACCAGTGCCGTCGCGCGCGCCGCCGAAATCGTTGACCACGACCTTCGCGCCGCGGCTGGCCAGTCCCAGCGCATGCGCCCGTCCGAGGCCATTGCCCGCGCCGGTGACGATGGCGACGCGTCCGTCAAACCTGATTGCCATTGTGCTTCCTTTCTTCCTTCTCCCCTTGTGGGAGAAGGTGGCGCGAAGCCACCCTCTCCCACAGGGGGAGTGGGTAAGAGCGCTTCGCGAGAGATTGGACAGCTTTTGAGCAGCGATGAAGGACCGGGTCAAGCCCGGCCAGACCTACGCGAAATAGATCAGGCCCAGCCACTCGGCGACCAGCGCCGGCTTGTCCTCGCCCTCGATCTCCACCGTGACATTGGTGCGGGACTGCAGCTCATTCGGCTTGCGCAGCTTGGCCTCCGCCAGCACGAAACGGCCACGGACGCGCTTTCCCGAGCGCACCGGCGAGATGAAGCGCAGCTTGTCGAAGCCGTAATTGACGCCCATCGTGGTGCCGGCGATGACCGGCATCACCTCATAGGACATGATCGACAGCAGCGACATGGTCAGGAAGCCGTGCGCGATGGTGGTGCCGAACGCGGTCTCCTTCTTTGCCCGTTCAGGGTCGACGTGGATGAACTGGTGATCCTCGATCACGTCGGCATAGGTGTCGATGCGGGGCTGGTCGATCAGGTGCCATGACGACACGCCGATCTCCTTGCCGACCATGGCCTGATAGGCGTCCAGCGTAATCGGCGGCTTCTTCCAGACTTCGTTCATTGATAGCTCCAGATGGCGTCATTCTGGGGCGATGCGCAGCATCGAGCCCGGAATCCACTGTGCCACAGAGTTTGTCGCCGAATGGATTCCGGGTTCGCGCTCCGCGCGCCCCGGAATGACGAAGGTACCCACTTAACTCTCGCTCCGGGTTTTCGGCAGCTCCGGAAAATCCTCCTCGCGGAATTCCCGGCCACGCAGCGGATCGCCCCGATCATCGTCGCGCTCGAGACGTCGTAGCTGCACGCGGCGGATTTTGCCAGAGATCGTCTTCGGCAGCTCGGTGACGATTTCAAGGCGGCGGATGCGCTTGAACGGCGCAAGTCGGGTGTGCAGGTGCTTGAAGATCGACAGCGCCGTCTCCGGCGTTCGCTCCGCACCCGAAGTCAGCAGCACGAACGCCTTGGGGATTGCCAGCCGGATCGGATCCGGGCTCGGCACCACGGCAGCCTCGGCGACGAGTTCATGCTCGAGCAACACGCTTTCCAGCTCGAACGGACTGATGCGGTAATCGGACGATTTGAACACGTCGTCGGAGCGGCCGACGAAGGTGAGATAACCATCTTCGTCTTCGAACACGACGTCGCCGCTGCGATAGAGTGCGCCCTCGGCACCCGAGAGCTTGCCGTCGTCGCCCTGATAGCCCTGCATCAGGCCGGCGGGACGGTTCGCCCCGAGCACCAGCGTCACCTCGCCTTCCTTCGCCGGGTTGCCGTCGGCATCGCTGACCTGCACGCGATAGCCCGGCAGCGGGCGGCCCATCGAGCCGACCTTGATGTTTTGCCCCGGCGAGTTGCCGGCAAGCGCGGTGGTCTCGGTCTGGCCGTAGCCGTCGCGGATGGTAAGGCCCCAGGCCGCCTGCACCTGGTCGATCACCTCGGGATTGAGCGGCTCGCCGGCGCCGCAGACCTCGCGCAACGCGACCTTGAACGAGGCAAGGTTCTCCTGGATGAACAGCCGCCACACGGTCGGCGGCGCGCATAGCGTGGTGACACCGCAGCGGCCGATGGTGGCGAGCAGCGCCTTCGCATCGAAGCGCGGCTGGTTCACCACGAACACGGTGGCGCCCGCGTTCCACGGCGCGAAGAAGCAGCTCCAGGCGTGCTTGGCCCAGCCGGGCGAAGAGATGTTGAGATGGACGTCGCCGGGCTTCAGCCCGATCCAGTACATGGTGGAGAGATGGCCGACGGGATAGCTGCGCTGGCTATGCAGCACCAGCTTCGGCTTTGCCGTGGTGCCCGAGGTGAAATAGAGCAGCATCGGGTCGTCGGCGTGGGTGGGGCCGTCGGGCACGAAGTTATCCGGAGCCTCTGCCGCTTCATCGTAAGCGAGCCAGCCATCGGAGGCCGCGCCGACCACGATGCGGACGACATTCTCTGCACCGAGGCTCGCGAACTTCGCGACCTGATCCTGCGCGGCCACCACGGCCTTCGCCTTGCCGCGATCGAGCCGGTCGCGCAGCTCGTCGGCGGTGAGCAGCGTGGTGGCGGGGATGACGACGACACCGAGCTTCATCGCAGCGAGCATGGTCTCCCACAGCGGAACCACATTACCGAGCAGCAGCAGGAGATGGTCGCCACGCTTCAGGCCCTGCGCTCGGAGGAAGTTGGCGACCTGGTTGGAACGGCGCGACAGCGCCGCGAAGGACAATTTCGTCTGCCGGTCCTGTGCGGCATCGACGATCCAGAGCGCGGGGCGATCCTTGCTCTCCGCATTCGCCGCCAGCTCGGCGTCGAACCAGTCGAGCGCCCAGTTGAAGGGGGCCGGATCGGGCCAGCGGAAGCCTTTGACCGCTGCCTCGTAATCCGTGCGGTGTTGTAGAAGAAACGCGCGCGCTTCCTGAAATGTCGTCATGGTCCGGGCCCGTCCAATTGACCTGCGAGCGTAGCCCGGATGGAGCGAAGCGCAATCCGGGGCCGGCTACGCAATTGGCAGAAGCTGTCCCGGATTTCGATTCGCTCCATCCGGGCTACGGGCAAAGCCTCGCTATTTTCCAGCGAGGCCGCGAACGTGCTTGATAATTCCGGAAAAATCCACCCCGCCCTGCCCCGCCTTGTCGAAGGCCTGGTAAATCTCCTGCGCATGCTGCCCGAGCGGCGTCGCCGCGCCGGCGGCCTTGGCGGCATCCTGCGCCAGGGTCAGGTCCTTCACCATCAGTGCCGAGGCGAAACCCGGCTTGTAGTCGTTGTTCGCCGGAGAGGTCGGCACCGGGCCCGGAACCGGACAATAGGTCGTCAGCGACCAGCACTGGCCCGACGAGGTCGAGGCGACGTCGAACAGCGCCTGATGCGAGAGGCCGAGCTTCTCACCCAGCGCGAAGGCCTCGCTCACAGCGATCATGGAAATGCCGAGGATCATGTTGTTGCAGATCTTGGCCGCCTGGCCGGCGCCGGCGCCGCCGCAATGCACGATCTTCTTGCCCATGTTTTCGAGCACGGGCTTTGCCGCGGCGAACGCCTTGTCCTCGCCGCCGCACATGAAGGTGAGCGTCGCCCCCTTGGCGCCGCCGGTACCGCCGGACACCGGCGCATCTACCGAAAGCACGCCGTTCTTGGCGGCCAGCGCGTGTGCCTGCCGCGCGCTCTCGACGTCGATGGTGGAGGAGTCAATGATCAGCGCGCCCTTGGTCATGACAGGGACGACCTCGTTCCAGACGCCGAGCACATGCTTGCCGGCCGGCAGCATGGTGACGACGACATCGGCGCCCTTCACTGCGCCCGATGCGCTGTCGGCAATGCCGGCGCCATCGGCCTTGGCTTGCGCGCGCGAGGCCTCGACGAGGTCGAACGCGACGACCTTGTGGCCGGCCTTGACCAGATTGGCCGCCATCGGGCCGCCCATGTTGCCGAGACCGATGAATGCGATCGTGGCCATTGTCGTTTCCTCCGCTTGAGACTGTTGTTAGTTGAACTTGAGTTCGTCGGCGCCAATCTCGGCGAGATACGGCGCAAGCAATTCCGGCGTCACGTCCTCGATCCGCGGCGGCGACCAGATCGGATTGCGGTCCTTGTCGATCACGGCGGCGCGTACGCCCTCGCGGAAATCGTCGCTGCGGAAGACCTCCAGCGCGGCGCGATATTCGCGCACCAGACATTCTTCCAGGCTCGACGCGGCGCGTGCCAGCCGCAGCAGCTTCAGCGTCACCACCATGCCGCGCGGCGATTTTTCGCCAAGCGTCTTCAGTGTCGCCAGAGCAAATTCGGAACCGTCGCGCTTGAGCGCGGCGACGATGTCCTCCATCCGGTCGAAGCCGAACAGCGCATCGATCATCGGCTCCTTTGCCGCGACCGGCCCGGCGGTCTCGCCGGTCGCAAAGCCGTTGATGAGCTTGCCGACCTCGGCCGCGGTTGCACCGGAGCGCAGCTTCGTCAGCGCATCCCGCAGCTCCGGCCATTTCGCCGCCGGCACCACCCAATCGGCGAACTTCGCGTGGATCGCGTCCGGCCCGTTCATGGTCTGGCCGGTCAGGCCGAAATAGGTGCCGATCTCGCCCGGCGAGCGCGACAACAGATAAGTGCCGCCGACGTCCGGGAAGAAGCCGAGCCCGACCTCGGGCATCGCGAGTTTGGTGCGATCGGTGACGACGCGGTGGCTCGCATGCGCGGAGAGCCCGACGCCGCCGCCCATCACGATGCCGTCCATGAAGGCGACATAGGGCTTTGGAAACCTCTTGATCCGGGCGTTGAGGATATATTCCTCGCGCCACAGGATCTTGCCGAGGTCGCCATGAACCTTCGAGCTTTCCCAGAGCGTGCGGATGTCGCCGCCGGCACACAGGCCGCGCTCGCCGGCGCCCTCCAGCACGACCACGGCGACGGCCGGATCGGTCTCGAAGCGGTCGAGCGCGGTCTCGATGTCGCGAAACATCTCGAGCGTCACGGCATTGATGGCCTTGGGACGGTTGAGCCTGATGACGCCGGCCGATCCCTCGACGCGGGCGACCAGATCGCCCTCTTCCGCTGCCGTCATCGCGCGCCCTCGATCAGTTTGCGCGCCACGATGAGCCGCATGATTTCATTGGTGCCTTCGAGGATCTGGTGCACGCGCAGATCGCGCACGATCTTCTCGATGCCGTATTCGCTGAGGTAGCCATAGCCGCCGTGAAGCTGGAGCGCCTGGTTGGCGACCTCGAAGCCGACATCGGTGCCGAAGCGCTTGGCCATCGCGCAGAGCATGGTGGCGTCAGGATCCTTGCGGTCGAGCGCCGCTGCGGCCCGCCACAGGAACGTGCGCGCGGCCTCGAGCTCAATCGCCATGTCGGCAAGGCGGAATTGCAGCGCCTGGAATTCGTCGAGGCGTTTTCCAAACGCCTTGCGCTCCTTCATGTAGTTGCGCGCCTTGTCGAGCGCGGTCTGCGCGCCACCGAGCGAGCAGGCTGTGATGTTGAGACGGCCGCCATCGAGGCCGGCCATCGCGATCTTGAAGCCGACGCCCTCCTCGCTCAGCCGGTTGGCAACCGGCACGCGGGCGTTCTCGAACATGACGGCGCGGGTCGGCTGCGCATTCCAGCCCATCTTGCGCTCGTTGGCACCGAAGGACACTCCCGGTGTGTTGCCGTCAATGACGAGCGTCGAGATGCCGCCGGGGCCGTCGCCGCCGGTCCTGACCATCGCGACCAAAAGGTCGGTGCCGCCGGCGCCCGAGATGAACTGCTTCTGGCCGTTGAGCACATAATGGTCGCCGTCGCGCACCGCGCGGGTGCGCAGCGCCGCCGCATCCGAGCCGGCGCCCGGCTCGGTCAGGCAGTAGCTCGCGATCAGCTCCATGGTGCAGAGCTTCGGCAGCCATTTGTGGCGCTGGGTGTCACTGCCGTAGGCATCGATCATCCAGGACGCCATGTTGTGGATGGAGATGAAGGCCGACGTGGTCGGACAGCCCGTCGCCAGCGCCTCGAAGATCAGCGCCGCGTCGAACCTGGTCATAGCGGAGCCACCGACATCCTCGCGGATGTAGATACCGCCCATGCCGAGCGTCGCCGCCTCGCGCATCACGTCGACGGGGAAATGCTTCTCCTCGTCCCAGCGCAGCGCGTGCGGCGCGATCTTTTCCGCCGCAAACGCCAACGCCATGTCGCGAACCGCGATCTGATCCTCGTTCAGAGCGAACTGCATGCTGGGCTGCTCATTTTTCTCGTCATTGCGAGCGAAGCGAAGCAATCCAGACTGTCTCCGCGGAAAGATCCTGGATTGCTTCGTCGCAAGAGCTCCTCGCAATGACGGCTGAGGAGATCACTTCATCAGCGGGATCGAGAACTCCGCGCCTTCCTTGACGCCGGACGGCCAGCGCGAGGTCACCGTCTTGGTCTTGGTGTAGAAGCGGACCGAGTCCGGGCCGTGCTGGTTGAGGTCGCCGAAACCCGACTTCTTCCAGCCACCGAAGGTGTAGTAGGCGATCGGCACCGGGATCGGCACGTTGATGCCGACCATGCCGACATTGACCTTGGCCGCGAAGTCGCGCGCGGCGTCGCCATCGCGGGTGAAGATCGCAACACCGTTGCCGTAGTCATGCTCGGACGGCAGCGCCAGCGCTTCCTTGTAGTCGTGCGCGCGCACCACGGAGAGCACCGGGCCGAAGATCTCTTCCTTGTAGATCCGCATGTCCTTGGTGACGTTGTCGAACAGCGAACCGCCGAGATAGAAACCCTTCTCGTAGCCCTGCATCTTGAAGCCGCGGCCGTCGACGGCGAGCGTCGCGCCTTCCTTGATGCCGATGTCGATGTAGCCCTTGACCTTCTCGACCGCCTCGCGCGTCACCAGCGGACCGTAATCGGCCGACGGATCGATCGAGGTGCCGATCTTCAAGGACTCGACGCGCGGAACCAGCTTTTCCATCAGGCGGTCGGCGGTGGACTTGCCGACGGGCACCGCGACGGAGACGGCCATGCAGCGCTCGCCGGCCGAGCCGTAGCCGGCGCCGATCAGCGCATCGACCGCCTGGTCCATGTCGGCGTCGGGCATGATGATGGCGTGGTTCTTGGCGCCGCCGAAGCACTGGCAGCGCTTGCCGGTCTGCGCGGCGCGCTCATAGATGTACTGCGCGATCGGCGTGGAACCGACGAATCCGACGGCCTTGATGTCGGGATCGTCGAGGATGGCGTCGACCGCTTCCTTGTCGCCGTTGACGACGTTGAGGATGCCGGCTGGCAGGCCCGCTTCCATCATCAGTTCGGCAAGCAGCATCGGCACGCCGGGATCGCGCTCGGAGGGCTTGAGGATGAAGGCATTGCCACAGGCGATCGCGGGCGCGAACTTCCACATCGGGATCATCGCCGGGAAATTGAACGGCGTGATGCCGGCGACGACGCCGAGCGCCTGGCGCATCGAATAGATGTCGATGCCGGGGCCGGCGCCTTCGGTGTACTCACCCTTCATCAGATGCGGGATGCCGCAGGCGAACTCGGCGACCTCGAGGCCGCGCTGGATGTCGCCCTTGGCGTCCGGCACGGTCTTGCCGTGCTCACGCGCCAGCAGCTCGGCGAGCTTGTCGTAGTCGCGCTGGACCAGCTCGACGAATTTCATCATGACGCGGGCGCGGCGCTGCGGGTTGGTCGCGGCCCATTCCGGCTGCGCGGCGCGGGCGTTCTCCACGGCAGCGCGGACCTCGGCCTTGGACGCCAGCGCCACCTTGGCCTGGACGTCACCGGTCATCGGCTCGAAAACGTCGGCGGTGCGGCCCGAGGTACCTTTGACCTCCTTGCCGCCGATGAAATGTCCGATTGAACGCATGGAAATATCTCCTTCAGGCCAGCCTGTTCGCTTTGACAAATCCTATCGACCTGCATTTTATAGGATTCAAGTCTGATATATTGCACCATAGATGTGCGAAAATGCTGGATCAAGGCGCTATCGACTGGGACGACTTTCGCTTCGTGCTGGCCATCGTGCGGGGCGGCTCGGTTTCGGCTGCGGCAAAACAGCTCGGCGTCGACCATGCCACGGTGATCCGTCGCGTCGACAGGCTGGAAAAGCACCTCTCGGCGAAGCTGTTTGACCGGCGCAAGACCGGCTATCTCCTCACCGAGGCCGGCCAGCGCGTCGCCGACAGCGCGGAAGCGATGGAATCGACCATCGTCGCCAATCAGGAGCAGGTCGGCGGCTCCGTGGCGCGACTGACCGGAACGGTGCGGATCGGTGCGCCCGATGGCTTCGGTACCGCCTTCCTGGCGCCGCGGCTGGCGCCCTTCGCGGACCGGTATCCCGATCTCGATCTGCAACTTGTGGCTACTGCGCGGCTGTTCAGTCTCTCCAAGCGCGAGGCCGACATCGCGATCAGCCTGACCATGCCGAAGGAGGGCCGCATCGTCGGCCGCAAGCTGCTCGACTACCGCCTCGGGCTCTATGCCGCCCCCGCCTATCTCGACCGTTTCCCGCCGATCGTCTCGCGCGAGGTGCTGCCGCAGCACCGCTTTGTCGGCTACATCGAGGAGCTCCTGTTCACGCCGGAGCTCGACTATCTGCCGCAGGTGTCGCCGCGGATTTCCGCACGCTTCCGCAGCGCCAATCTGATCGCACAGCTCAACGCCACGCTCTCGGGCTTCGGCATCGCGGTGCTGCCGCATTTCATGGCGAGCGACTATCCGCACCTTGTCGCGGTGCTGCCGGAGGAGATCTCGATCACGCGGACGTTCTGGATGCTGATGCACGCCGACAGCAAGGACCTCGCCCGGATCAGGGCCGTGGCGGACTACATCGGTGAGATCGTGGAGCGCGAGCGGGCGTTGTTTGCGGGGCGGTAAGCACCGATCCCGTAGGGTGGGCAAAGCGAAGCGTGCCCACCATGCCAACTACGATCACGGAGAGACGGTGGGCACGGCGCAAGAGCGCCTTTGCCCACCCTACGGCATCTCGGCCTAACTCTGCTTCGCCTTCTTCACCGCCGCCACCTTCGGCTCACGCTTCGCACCATCCAGCGCGCTGTCCCTGCCCGCCTTCAGCACCTCGTCCGACAGTTCGCTGGAGCCGGCGATGCGCGCCAGCAGCATGGTGCCGGCCATCGTCGCCAGCGTCGCGATCGCCTGCTTGCGCGCCGCCTTGCGCGGCAGGTTCGGGATGTAGTCGGTCATCATCTCGATCATCTCGTCGAGCTTGCCGGCGAAGGCTTTTCGCGTCTTCGGGCTCTCGCGGGCGATCTCCGCGCCCAGCGCGGGAATCGAGCAGCCATGGCCGGGATTGTCGCGATGCAGCGCGGAGAGATAGGTCTCCGCGATCAGCGCCAGCCGTTTCTCGGGAGAAACCTCGCCACTGATCTTGCGCCAGTGCTCCATCGAGCGGTCCATGGCGTAGGCAAAGGCCTCGATCACCAGCGCCTCGCGGGAATCGAAATGCGCGTAGAAGCCGCCATGGGTCAGGCCCGCCTCCTTCATGAGGTCGGCGACGCCGATGCCGTGCGCACCCTTTTCGCGCAGCCGCACGGAGGCCTTCTTCACGATGCGGTCGTGGGTTTCCTGCTTGTGTTCCCGGGAATAGCGCATGCGGGTCTCATTGAATGTCGGAGATCATTTCATAACACAAGAATGGACCGGACGGTGAATTAATTCATGTTAAGATATTGCCAATCATGGAAAAGGTTGCAGTTGCATGGACCGCGAGCGCCCCCTTGCCGTCGCGGACGAACCCCTCGGTGTAGCTGGTCTGCCGTCCCAGCTTGATGATCTTGCCTTCGGCCGCGATCAGCCCGGACTGGACCGACAGCGGACGCAGGAACGTCATTTTCAGATCGAGGGTCACGGACGACTGCCCGGCCTCCAGCCGGGTCGAAATGGCGCATCCCATGGCGGTGTCGATCAGCGCCGCGGCCGTCGCGCCATGCAGGAGGCCGATGGTATTTTCGAGATCCTCGCGCGGCTCCAATTGCATCACGATCCGGCCCGGCTCGACCACCGCCATGGTGAAGCCGATCAGCTTTGCGAAGGGCGGCGGCGGCAGCCGGCCGTCGCGAATGCCCAGCATGGCGTCCATGCCCGACAGGCCCATCGCCGCTTTCGCGACCGGCGCAGGGACCTGCCAGTCCACCACACGCTCGCGCCGCTGCGTGGGCGAAAACAGGTCGAGTTGATCGATGTCGGTCATGGCAGCCTCTTTGTATGACATACATCATACTATGCCACGAACTTCGCGCTGGCAACTCCGTCTCCCCGGCCCGCTTGACAAGCAGCGCGTTTCGGCCCGGAAGTGATCCCGACCGGTGCGCCCGCGCACGTCCAACAAACGTCGAGATCCCACGATGGAAATGCTCAACAACCACTGCGGCGTGACGCGCGATGCGCGCGGCGTCGTTCACGTCGCGATCTGCAACGCCGGCTCGCTCAACATCCTCGGCTCGCCCGTCACCGACGCCGTGCGCGAAGGCCTGCAACAGCTCGCCTCCGATCGCAGCATCCGCGTCGTGGTGCTGCGCGGCCAGAGCGAGAAGAGCATGATCGGCGGCGCCGACATCAAGGAGATGGCCAAGCTCGACCAGACATCGGCCGAAGCCTTCATCAGCCGGCTGCGCGATCTCTGCGAGGCCGTGCGTCAGTTCCCGGCCCCCATCATCGCGCGTATGCCCGGCTGGTGCCTTGGCGGCGGCCTCGAAGTGGCGGCCGCGTGCGACTTCCGCATCGCCGCGCATGATGCGCATTTCGGCATGCCGGAGGTCCGCGTCGGCATTCCCTCGGTGATCCACGCCGCGCTGTTGCCGCGCCTGATCGGCTGGGCCCGCGCGCGCTGGCTGGTGATGACGGCAGAGAACATCGACGCAGCCACGGCGCTCGCCTGGGGACTGGTCGACAAGGTGGCGCCCGAGGGCGGGCTGAATGCAGCCGTCGAGCACACAGTGAAGGCGCTGCTCGAATGCGGCCCCGAGGCGTTGCGATCGCAAAAGGCGCTGCTGCGGCAATGGGAGGAACTGCCGCTGACGGAGTCGGTGAACCTCAGCGTCAAGGTGTTCGGCGAGTCGTTCCTGACCGACGAGCCGACGCGCCTGATGCAGGCGTTCGTGAACAGGAAGCGGTAAGCGCTGGACGGGGTGCTTCGTTCCGCATGACGCTGTCATCGCCCGCGCGGCGGGCGATTCAGTATTCCAGAGGCTGCGGTGATTGAGCCGAGAAGCCGCGGCGTTCTGGATGCCCTCGCCTTCGCGGGGCAGACATCGTCATTGGGGGAGCGCTTTCGTTCCTAGAGTCACAGCCCCTCCTCCGATCGCAGGAGGAAATCTCATGCGAACCACAAGATTTTCTCATCCCAGCCGCGGTTGCATTTTTTGCGCCGCATCATATGATGAGCATAATCTTACTCAACCGTCATCGCAGGGAGTCCCGTCATGGCCGAAGCCGCCGATCCCGTCGTCATCGTCTCCGCCGCCCGTACCCCGCTCGGCCGCTTCATGGGCGAATTGTCGCCGCTGGCCGCGCATAAGCTTGGATCGCATGTGATCGGCGCTGCGCTGGAGCGCGCCAAGCTCGCGCCTGAGAAGGTCGATGAGGTCTTCATGGGCTGCGTGCTGCCCGCAGGACAAGGCCAGGCCCCGGCACGCCAGGCTGCCCGCGCGGCCGGCCTGCCCGATGCAACCGGCGCCACCACGGTCAACAAGGTCTGCGGCTCCGGCATGAAGGCGACCATGCTGGCGCACGACATCATCCGCGCCGGCTCGGCCGAGATCGTCGTCTCCGGCGGCATGGAGAGCATGAGCAACGCGCCCTATCTTCTCGCCAAGGCACGCGGAGGCTATCGCGTCGGCCATGACCGCATCATCGACCACATGATGATGGACGGGCTGGAGGACGCCTACGAGACCGGCCGCTCCATGGGCGATTTCGGCGAGGCCACGGCAGAGGCCTACCAGTTCACCCGCAAGGACCAGGACGCCTATGCGATGGAGACGCTCAGCCGCGCCCGCAGGGCGGTCGAGGGCGGCGCGTTCAAGGCCGAGATCGCGCCGATCACACTGACCGAGAAGGCTGGCCCGCGCGTCATCGCCAATGACGAGCACCCGCTGAAGGTCGATCCGGCCAAGATTCCCGGACTGAAGCCGGCGTTCCGCGCCAATGGCACGATCACGCCCGCCGCCTCCTCCGCCAATGCCGACGGTGCCGCCGCGCTGGTGCTGACGAAGCGGTCGCTGGCCGATCGCAACGGCCTTCCGGCGCTTGCCGTGATCAAGGGCCACGCCACCCACAGCCAGGAGCCGCAATGGTTCACCACGGCGCCGATCCCTGCGATCCGCAAGCTGCTCGACAAGATCGGCTGGAGCGCCGGTGACGTCGACCTGTTCGAGATCAACGAGGCTTTCGCCGTGGTGGCGATGGCGGCGCAGCGCGATCTCGGCATTCCCCGCGACAAGCTGAACATCAACGGCGGCGCCTGCGCGCTCGGCCATCCGATCGGCGCCACCGGCGCGCGGCTGATCGTGACGCTGCTGCATTCGCTCGAGGCGCAGAACCTCAAGCGCGGCGTCGCCGCGCTCTGCATCGGTGGCGGCGAAGCCACGGCCATCGCGGTGGAGCGGCTGCCGCACTAGCCGTGATGTCCGAAATTGAGGGAAGTCTGACATTTTAGACTTCCGACGAATATGCCAGATTATAACGATGACGCGAGTCCCGGGAGGGACCGCCAACCATGATTGAGGCCCAATGATCTCGAACTGGCTCGCGGCAAGGCTCAGCCGCCGCAATATCCACTACGGCTGGGTGATGGTCGGCGTGACCTTCCTGGCCGCGCTGATCAGCGCCGGCACGGTCGGTGCGCCCGGCGTGTTCATCGTTCCCCTGCAAAAGGAGTTCGGCTGGAGCACGGCGGAGATCTCTTCCGCGCTGTCGATCCGCTTCATCCTGTTCGGGCTGATGGCGCCATTCGCCGCCGCCCTGCTCAACCGCTACGGCCTGCGCAACGTCACGCTCACGGCGCAGCTGATCGTGGTCTCGGCGCTGGTCGCATCGCTTGGCATGACCGAGGTCTGGCAGCTCATAGCCCTGTGGGGCGTCGTGATCGGTATCGGCACCGGCATGACCGCGCTGGTGCTGGGAGCCACCATCGCCACGCGCTGGTTCGCGGCGCGACGCGGCCTCGTCGTCGGCGTCATGACCGCGAGCGTCGCCACCGGTCAGCTCGTGTTCCTGCCGCTGCTCGCAAGCCTCACCGAACGCTTCGGCTGGCGACTGGCACTCGGCTTCGTCTGCATCATGCTCGGCGTTTCCGCACTCGCGGTCCTGCTCGCGATGCGCGACCGTCCCAGCGATCTGGGCCTGCGCCCGTTCGGCGACGAGGGCACCGAGCCCCTGCCCGCCCCGCCCGTCAACAATGGCTCGATCACGGCGGTGGCGCTCGGCACGCTGCGCGATGCCTCGAAGTCGAGCGCGTTCTGGATCCTGTTTGCGACCTTCTTCGTCTGCGGCGCCTCGACCAACGGCCTCGTCCAGGTCCACCTGATCCCGATGTGCCTCGATTTCGGCATCCCGCAGGTGCAGGCCGCAAGCCTGCTGGCTGCGATGGGTATTTTCGACTTTTTCGGCACCATCTTCTCGGGCTGGCTGTCGGACCGTTACGACAATCGTTGGCTCTTGTTCTGGTACTACGGCCTGCGCGGTCTCTCGCTGATCTTCCTGCCCTTCAGCGATTTCTCGTTCTACGGCCTGTCGATCTTCGCGATGTTCTACGGCCTCGACTGGATCGCCACCGTGCCGCCGACGGTGCGCCTCACCGCGCAGAAGTTCGGCCCAGAGCGCGCCAATCTGGTGTTCGGCTGGATCTTCGCCGGGCATCAGCTCGGCGCCGGCACCGCGGCCTTCGGAGCGGGCCTGTCGCGGACGCTGCTCCAGAGCTATCTGCCCGCCTTCTTCATCGCCGGCGCGCTCTGCGTGTTCGCCTCGTTGATCGTGCTGGCACTGTCGCGGCAGCCGAAGCCAAAGGCGCAACCCGCAATGGCGTAAGCCGCCCTAGTACCGGATCGTGGTGGTGACGCCGAAGACTGCGGCGTCACCGATCCGCGAAGTCCCGCTCGGATCGTTCGGATTGGGGATGCCGCCCGAGGGGCGGAACACGTACTGGAAATACGGCGCCACCAGCCAGCCCGGCTTGATATGCGCCTCGTAGATCATCTCGATCAGGGTCTCGTTGCTGCGCACCGGGCTCTGCACGCCGGTGAAGGCCTGCGTATCGAGATCGAGCGTGCGGGCCGTGTTCGAAATCCGCATATAGGCCATCGCCACGCCGAAGCGGTCGAGCGGACGGCCTGGCGTGAAGCCGACGAAGCCGATGCCGCCGTCGAGATAGAGGTCGATCAGATTGCGATCCGGCGGGCTGTAGGCGATGCGGCCGAACGCGGTGATGCCCGGGATCGAAGCGGAGGTGGTGTTGTCCTTCACCTCCGGCGGGCGGTAGAGCACCTGCTCGATCACCGCGAAGATGCCGTAGTTGCCGCGGAGCTTCGCCGGAACGCCGCTTCCGGAGGGATCGGCGATCGACAGTCCCTCCGCGGTAAACCGCTGGCTGTCGAACGAGCCATAGTGCTTCCAGGCGCCCGGCGTAAAATTGCCGGCGAGCGGGCGGCCCCCGATATCGATGTCGTAGTTGAAGCGGACCTGCCCGATCACCCAGGGCGGATCGTTGACGCGGAACGCGAGGCCGTGATGGTCGCGAATCTGTGGATCGGCATCGCCCGGCCCGGACGGATCGCCGTTGAACACCGCAGCATAGGCGGTGATCTGGTCCGTCAACGCGGCCTTGACGCGAATGCCGGGCACCGCGATCGGCGGGGCCGGGCCGCCGGCCGGAAGGTTGGAGGCCTTGATCGCCGGCCAGCCGAAGGTGCCGTTGATGAAGAGGTCGTCGGTCTGGCTGTCGAAGAACTCCACATCCGCGGCCTGCTGGCCGGCCCTGATGTTCAGCCTGTCGCCAAAGAAGCTCTGCTCGAAATAGGCGTTGTAGAGCCGCTGGTCCGGCAGCGCCTCGATCTCGCTGATGGTGGCGAGGTTCTGCACGTAGCTGCGCGAGAGCCCGCGGCCGTAGATCACGAAGGCGTTGGCGTAGAAGCGGCCGCCGCTCCAGCCGACGAGCTTGTCCAGATCGGCATCGACCGAGAGATCGAGGCGGCCGAAATGGATCGCGCCGCGCGCAACACCGCCGGACACATTGCCGATGTTGTCGGCGATATAGGTGGCGCCGAAATTCAGGCCCTTGTTGGCGAGCCCGTCATGCCATTCGTTGAACCATTTTGGCGCCAGCCATTCCGCCGCGCTTTCGTCCTTGGCGCCGGCGCGCGCGCTCGTACTCGCCAAGGTGCACGCCAGCGCAATTGCAGCCATGCTTCGCAGCAGAGAGCTATCGGCAGTCGCGTTCACGGCTGGGTACGCTACTTGAAAATGCCCGTGCGCCGCATGAACAAATAGGCCGCGCCGACCGACGAGGCCATCAGCGCCGCCGCCCAGAGGAATCCGGTCTCGACGTCGGTGAGCGGCAGGCCCTTGGTGTTCATGCCGAAGATGCCGGTGATCAGCGTCGGCGGCAGCAGCAGCGACGTCACGATGGAGAGCGTGTGGAGGTGGTGGTTGCTCTCCTCCTCGTTCTTGAAGCGCAGCTCCTCCTCGAGCAGCCGGCTGCGCTCGCGCAGCTCGACGATGTCGTGGTCGAGGCCATCGAGCCGCTGCGCCAGCTTGCCGGCGTGGATCCGCAAGCCCGGCGAGAGATGGTCCGTGTTCTTCTGGTCGAGCCGGTGAAACAGCACGCGCAGGCCGGTGAGCTGACGATGCAGCCTGACGCAGGTGCGGCGCAGCCGGCCGAGATTGCGGCGCATCTCCGGCTTGGCATCGTCGGCGAGGATGCGTTCCTCGATGCCGTCGATCTCCTGCCCGAGCTTGTCGGCCATCCGATCAAGCGTGTCGGCGACCTCGTCCACGATCTTTTCCAGGAGATGGGCGACGTTGTCGACGCGGTAGCCGCCTTCGAGCACCCGGCGCGTCGCATCCGCCGAGCACAGCGCCTGATGGCGGCCGCTGACCAGCAGGTGCTCGGTCATGGCGAAGCGCAGGAACGCGGTCTCCTCCGTGGCGCTGTCGATGTCGCGCACGAGATCGGAGAACACGCCGTAGACGCAGTGGTCGATGACATGGAGCTGCTGGAACGTGTCGTTGGACAGCAGCAGCTCGCGCGCAAGCGGCGGCAGCGTCGATGCCGCAATCCACGGCCGCGCCCGCGCATCGGTCAGGTTGAAATGCAGCCAGAGCCGGCCGTCATGGCTGAACTCGATCGGCCGGTCGATCGGCAGCGCCTCGGCGCTGCCGTCGCTGTGCAGGCGGAACGCCCAGACGAGGCCCGGAATGACAGGCTCAGCCCCCGATATCGCGCTGACAAGCTTTGCCGGCTCAGCCATGGTAGCCCCAACCGTCAACAAATGCCCCGTCTCCGGAAGATGGCTGACGGCATCTTCCGGATCCACGCGGGTACTCAATTACGCCTTTGTTACAGTTTGATGATGGAGCCGCCCTACTCCGCGGCCAGCCCCGTCGCGGCCGCCGCCTCGGCTTCCCTGATATAGTCGTGCACGACGCGGCCGAACGGCAGCGTCAGATCGGCGATGTAGTGATGCGCGCAGACGACGCGACGAACCGGGAAATCGGCAACCGGCGCATTGACGTGCGGCACAAGGTGAAGACGTCCGGCCCCATCCAGGAGCCCTTCGGCACGATATCGGTGAGGTTGATCGCGACGAGCTGGCAGACTTCGAGCAGGCCGTCGACGCCCGGGATCATCTTCAGATTCACCTGCGTCATCGACAGCGTCGCGCGGGTGAGATCGCCGTTGCCGGCCATGCTCTCGTGCTTGTAGCCCATCGTGCCCATGGCGACGAGCTGGCCGGCATATTCCAGCGTGCCCGTCAGCGTGTCCTTGACGATCTCGAGCTTGGGATGGGCGTATTTCTTGCGGAAGCCCCAGATCTCGCGGCCCGCGGCGATCGGCGCGACTGGATCAAGATGCCCGAGCAAGGCATGGGGCTGGTGGTGCACGACGTGCACCGGGAGACGGAGAGCGCGTAAGGGGCACTGGAGCGGGGGCGCAAACAAAAACCGCGAAAACAACCCCATGCACAGTAGCCGAGGCACGGCGGATCAATGACTTACGCGTCCGCAAGGCGATTTGACTCGTCGGGCAAGACACCGGCATGATGTGATCGTGGCGGGATACACAAGTCGCCGATGCCCTGCCCGACATTGTTGCAGGAAGCCTTGCTCAAAGCGTCGCGACGCGCGGGTTGACGACCGTATACCCCCGCAAGGAACGCGCGTGCATTCTTGTTGCGTGTCCGCCGGAGTTGGCGTCATACGCCATCCAGAGGTCTCCCCCGAGGTGCTGCTCCAGGACGAACACGTGGCCGCGTCGTGCCGCCACCATTCCCGGCGCTGGCGATGTACGCGGAAAACGTAGCCAGTTAGCCGCGAGATTCAATTCCGGCACCATGCGACCAAACACGCGCAGGGCTGCGCCGCAACCGCAGAAGGATGAAGGGCAACCGGCCGGTCGGCCGCCGACGATCCGATCGCCAGTGACATTCGCCGCCGGAACGGCATTGCCAGCGGCGACCATTGTGAGTTGTCTTGAATGGGGCGTCTGTGACGAGTAACTGGAAACGCGCTCGCGGCGCGTTTGCGAAGACGAGAAGTCGCAGGGCATGATGACATTGCACTCGGGCGCGTGATCAATGCGGTAGGGTCGTGCTTCCGAAGCAATAGAGCTGACGGCAACAAAGAGACACGCAGAAAGAACTAGCTTGAACATCGCAGGACTCCAAATTGAAAGGTCCTGCCCCGGTCGACGAGCAACTGATAACAGTTTGGCTGAAATGGGCCTAAAGAGCGGCCGAAAATGGCTGCATTTGCGGGCGGCCCTCTTCAATCCCCATAAGCCACACGTTGCGACCGATATGATTAACCCGCAGAGTACGAACTCTTGCCTTGCCAGCACCAAGCGGTGGCCTCGCGCCAGATGCCACGTGCACCTATCGGACCGTTTGACACGTCGGACAGCGGCATCACGCCAGCATCGCCCGCCAGCATCCCGGTTAACCGGCGCCGCGTCGCGGCGCTAGCAGGACTTCTGCTGCAGATGCTGCACGCATGTGCACGTCGTCGACGTCGGGGTATACTTCACGTCGTAATATGGGAAGCTCGAGTTGGCCGGGCTGTTCGTCGAGCAGCGCGGGAACAGGTAATAGCTGTCGGTCAGCTTGACGGTGCCGGCGATCGTATAGCCGAGGTTGGGCGTGTAGTCATAGGACACCTCGCTCAGGATGAGCGAGATGTTGGCGTTGTTGGGATTGTTCGGATCGGTCGCGGTGAACTGGGACAAGGTCATCTGCTGCCCCACGGTTCTCCCCGCTCCCGAGGTCGACGTGCTCCATTGCACCGTCGCATTGCCTTTGCTGTCGGTCGAGACTCCCGAGACCGTGATCGTCATCAGGGAGGTGCTGCCGCTCTTGACGGGATAAGGCGCCATGATGGCGGTCGAGGCCGCAAGGATGCCGGACATCTGGGAGGGCGAGACCTGGGTGTTCTGCGAAACCATGTCCGCGACACTGTGCGCGGTCGCTGTGACCTTGACGTTCATGGCCAACCCGTTCCCGAGCTCCACGCCGCCGATATAGAGCAGCAGCATGAACGGGCTCACGATGGCGAACTCCGTCGCCGCAACGCCGCGAGCGTCGGTCCACAGGTCGCGTGCGCGAAACGACAGGCCGGCGATCATCAGTCAGCTCCCTGGCTCGTTCTGGAACGCGGCGGACGCCATGATCAGCCGGTTGCCGTTGGAAAGATTCGACAGATTGAAACCGAGTGGCCCGAGCATAACAGGCCAGACATACATCACCCGGAGAACGACGATATCGCCGGAGTTGCCGGGATTGAACTGCCAGGTGTTGGTGACCGCGCCCTTGCTGTCGAAGGTCAGGGAGGGCATGGCGGTGTTCGTGGAATTCCACGACGTGGCGACCTGCATGTCCACCATCATGCCGTTGCAGTTGAACAAGATCACGACCTGGTCGCAGACCTTCTGCTTGAATGCGGCCTGCGTCATCTGCGCGGACTGAACCTGTCCCGTCATGACCAGGCGCGCCGATTGACGCACCACGGATTCGAGCAATTCCTGCGCAAAGAAAACGATGAACGTCTGAATGAGCGCGATAATGAGGGCGAGGAACGGCGCGGCGACGAGCGCGAATTCGACGGCCGTGGCGCCCCTGCTGTCCCGCGCGAAAGCTGCGCAGCGACCCGCCGCGCCTCTTTCTCGTTGTAGCCTTTGGACCAGTCATGGCGCTTTCCCTACTGCACGAGGCTGGCAGTGCTTGACGCGACCTTGATGAAGAGGTCCCTCAGGGCGTCGGAAATGTTCTGGCCATTTTGAACACTCTTGTAGAACCCCGGCGACGCGCAGGATTGCAGATTTTGTGCGATCTGGCCGGTTAGGGAACTCGGCTGGTCGTACTTGTCGATCCAGCTCATGTACCAGCCGTCCGTTTTCTGGATACCGGTGAGAGGATTGGCGATAAGTTGCAGATACTCGGTGTAGAGGACGGCGATCTTGATGCCCCGGTTCTTGATGGTCGTGCACATTGTCGTGTCGAGCGGCTGCTGGCATCGACTGTTGGAGGCGAAGGTCGCGTTGGGGCAGGTCGCGGAGATCTTGTCTTCGACGCCGTCGGTGATAAGGAACACCACTTCCTGCGGCGTATCTCCCGACGCGTTGGTGCCAAGCCCGGGAGTGGGCATGATGTCGTTGATGCTTTTGAGCGCGCCGGCGATATCCGTGCCGTTGTCGGTCTTGCAGTTGGTCGTCGGAACGACGCAGTTCTGGTAGGCGACCGGCATCAGCGAGATGTTGTTAACCTGGGCTCCGGCGAGGGTCGGGGTGGTCAGCTTGGCCAGTTCGTTCAAACTCAGGTCGAACGTATAGAGCGCCGCTTTGTAGGTGGTGTTGTTCAACGCCGACATGCACTGCATGACGCCGCCCGAAACGCCCGACTGCGGGCAGTTCGACCATGTATTGAGCAACTGGTTGACGGCATTCGTCACGAGATCGATCCGCAACGTGATATTGTTGGCGCGTGCGATCGCAAGGTTGTCCTTGGTCCCGCCGTCGTGCGCGATATTGGTTTGATGACAGGCGAAGCCGCAATTCTGCGAGGCCGCTGCTGTCTGGTACGCGGGGGCGGTCTTGTTGATGAGATTGCTGATGTCGCCCGCGGTCGCGCCGATCCCCATGGACGGCGAGTCATCCGTCAGCAGATAGAAATTCATGTTGGGCGCGCTCGACGCCCTCGCCGTCGCGGAACCGGCGACCTGCCAGGTCTGCTTGCCGAGAACGCCGGGGAAATTGTTCGTGGACTGCGCGGTGTAGGACACCGTGATGGTTCGCGCGAGACCGGAATCGACGATCGTGACCGTCGGTGTCGGGACCGCGGACAATCCGGGAAGATTCGCCTTCGCTGCGAAGACGGCTTCCGCGGTCGCCTTGACGACGGTGGTGTCGCTCTGCGTCAGCATCGCCGGCCTCACGGCCGCGATCGCGGCCGCGTCGGCAGCTGCGTTCAATTGCTCCCGCTTGCGCAGGGCCAGCGTATAGTCGAGCGCCATGCCCAGAAGAAAGATCGTGGGGACCATCATCAGCGCGAAGATGATGGCAACGTTGGCCTTCCGGTCTCTCGCGAAACGAAGCATTGCGCTGCGGAGCATGAGTTTCATCCTGGCTGCCGTCGCTACGGCAGCGGCCCTTCCCCTGAAATCGACGGAAACGACTGCCGGGTTTCGATCCCGGCGCTCGCCGTCACGGGCGGAATATGCGGAGGGCTCCCTTAATCAAGGCTTACGAGCAATCCACAACATGGGCTGCAACAGGTTGGATGTATCATATTGAGAAGGCATCATTAACGTCGGTTAAACGCGATCGCAGAGACCGGCGGGTAACCGGCAACGGGTGCTCGCCGCGCCTGTTGCGGCCTCACGACCGGCGCTATCAGGCACGGCCGCGCGCCGTCTCCAGGCAGCTCGCAAACGGCGGAAAGCCCGTCCCGCTCTTGGCAAAGGGGCCTTTCGGACCGATTCGGGACTTTCGGACGCCGTCGCCTCTGCGACGAACTCTGCTGCTAAGGCCTGATCGTCATGTTCTCCGGCGGTCCGGCTTTTCGCAGCGGCTCGGCCAGCCTTGCGAACTCGCAGAGCAACGATCTCGTCTTCCTGGGATCGATGATCTCCTCGACCCAGAACTTCTCGGCCGAACGGAACGGCGAGCGCAGCTTGTTCAGCCGCTCCTCGATCTCCCTCAGCTTCGCCGCCTTGTCCTCGGCCGCATCGATGTCGGCGCGGTAGGCCGCTTCGATGCCGCCCTCGAGCGGAAGCGAGCCCCAATAGGCCGACGGCCAAGCGTAGCGGATCGAGAAGCGGTCGGCCGGCTGATGCACCACGCCGGCGACGCCGAACGCGTTACGCAGGATCACGGTGCACCAGGGCACGGTGGTCTGGTTGACCGCGGCCATGACGCGGACGCCGTGGCGGATGGTCGCCGCCTTCTCGGCATCGAGCCCGATCATGAAGCCGGGGCAGTCCATGAGATAGACGATCGGCAGATGGAAGGTTTCGGCGAAATCTACCCAGCGCACCACCTTCTGGCACGCATCCGCCGTCCAGGAGCCGCCATAGTGAAAACTGTCGCTGGCAAGCAGCAGCACCGCCCTGCCCTCGAGCCGCGCGAGGCCGACGATGATTGGTTTGCCGAAATTCTTCGCGACCTCGAAGAACGAGCCCTTGTCGACAACGGACTCGATGATCGGCCGCATCTTGTAGACCTGCTTGCGGTTGCGCGGCACCGCGTTCATCAGCGCTTCCTCGGTGCGCTCCGGATTGTCGGTGCAGGGCAAGGTCGGCGGCAGCTCGTAGACCGACGACGGCAGATAGGACAGGAAGCGCCGCGCGCAGGCGAACGCCTCTTCCTCGGTGTCGACGGCATGGTCAATCGCGCCGGCGCGGGTCTGGATGTCGGAGCCGCCGAGTTCCTCCTTCGAGAGGTCCTGTCCCAGCGCCTTCACCACAGGCGGCCCCGCGACGAACATCGCGGACTTCCGGGTCATGATGGAATAGTGGCTGGCGGCGAGGCGCGCGGCACCGAGCCCTGCAACCGAACCGAGGCCGAGCGCGACCACCGGCACCTGCGACAGGTTTTCCGTCGTGAAGCGATACCAGCGCGTGCCGCCGATGCCACCCGGCAGGTTCGCCGCGCCCTTGGTCTCGATGGTCTTGACCGAGCCGCCGCCGCCGGAGCCTTCGATGATGCGGACGATGGGCAGACGGAAGTCGTGCGCCATCTCCTCCGCCATCAGCGGTTTCGCGGAGATCGATGCATCCGCCGAGCCGCCGCGCACGGTGAAATCGTCGCCGACTACGACCACCGTGCGGCCGTCCACGCGCGCGCGGCCGAACACGCAGTTCGCCGGCGTCAACTTCTGCAACTCGCCGCTGGAATCGTACTCACCGATGCCGGAGACGGCACCGATCTCGTGAAAGCTGCCTTTGTCGATCAGCTTGTCGATACGCTCCCGAACAGTCAGCCGGCCCTGGTCATGCTGTCGCTTGACCTTGTCAACGCCGCCCATCTCCCGCGCGAAGGCTTCGCGCCGGGCGAGCTCGTCGAGTTCCGGCTTCCAGGTCATTCACTCCCTCCGAATTGATCGGCTTGTTATTGTTGTGCACGGCCATTGCGACCGGTTTGCGCGGGATACGGTTGTTGAAGACGTCGCCTTCCGCACCCTCGAGCAGGCTGCCCAGCGATCGGCCCAGCGCGAGCATCAGCGGCGCGACTTCCGCATGCAGACGCAGCTCGTCGTACATCGCAGACAGAAGGCCGATCGTGATGACGACGAAGGTCTGGTACTGCGGCGACCAGATCGGCACCGCGAGGCCGTTGATGTGCGGGCTCCAGAGGCCGCAGGCCGTGACATAGCCGCGCTCGCGCAGCGATTGCCGGTTGGCTTCGATGCGAGGCTTCAGGATCTTGGCCGCCTCGGGAGCTTCGCGCTCCATGTCCGCAATGAAGGCATCGCCGACCTCGGGCGCCAGCGCCGCGGTGTAGGCTGCGCCTGCCGCGGTCGAGGCCATCGAGATGCGGCTGCCGGTGCCTTCATGCAGGCCGAGCGCAGTCGCGGATCGCGCGAACTGGAGATAGACGAGATGGAAGCGATCGGGGACCACGAAGCCGACCGTCCCCGGCAGTTGCTCAGCGACCTCTTGCAAGCGTTGCCGGATCATGCTGCGCAGCTGCGCGCCCTTCATCATCGATGCGCTCATCGCCACCGCGCTCGGGCCGATGCGATATTTCTGGTCGCGCGGCAGATAGACGAGCTGGCCCATGCGCGTCAGCGTGTGCGTGAGCCGCGACACGGTCGAGCGCGGCAGTCCGCAGCGATTTGAAATCTCGAGATTGCCGAGCCGCGCCTCGTGGCCCTCGAAGCATCGCAACACATCGAACGCGCGCGACACCACCTGGATGACATCACCCTCACCGGCTTCGCCAGCGAGCGCACCTTGCCTACTCAACCGCTCCGAACGTCGTCCCATGTTCCCTACCATCTGTTCCGCTGTGCGGAATTAAATTCCACTTGCAGACGACGCTACCTCAGGCATTTTGCGACGACAACAAAAAGGCGATGGCATGCCAGAAATTAAGATCGTCACGGAGGTCGCTGGACGCATCTGCGCAACTCTCCCGTGCAAGTTGGAGGAACCGTTGCGGATGGTGACGACGTTGTGGTGGTCGAGGCGATGAAGATGGAGATCCCGGTACCCTCGCCTGCTTCTGGCACGATCACATCGCTTCTCGTCAAACTCGACGACATCGTCGCCGAGGGACAGGCCATCGCGATCGTCGCGAGCTGAAGCGCATGCGCATCGCCTGACGTGGTTGCGCAATCTTTTTGTGGCCAGCCTTCGAGACGCCTGCTTTTGGGAGGCTCATCGGGATGAGGCTGGTTTTCGCAGCAAATCACACATCCTCATGGTGAGGAGCGCCGCTCACGGCGCGTCTCGAACCATGGCCGAGCGATGCGCTATCGCCGTCAGTGGCCCGCGACAATCTGTCAGACCTCCGCTTCACCTCCGCGGTACGACGTTGCCATCGCCTGATACGGATGACATGATCTTTTCAAGCAAGAAGGTCTTCGCGAACCAAGCGAGGATGTTGGGAGGAAAACATGCTTCGTGGGCTGCTCGTGCTCGCGCCTGCCTTGGTTGCGGGCATTTCTTTTGCGTCTACACGCTATGCGTCGGCCGAAGACATCAAGCTGCCGCCGACATTGACGTTCACCGCCTATGACACCGGCACTGCCGGCTTCAACATCGCGGTCGGCGTCGGCAAGATGATGAAGGACAAGTACAGCACCGACGTGCGCGTGCTCCCCGCAGGCAACGACGTCGCGCGGCTGGCGCCGCTGCGCGCCAAGCGTGCCGCGGCGGCGGCGATGGGATCGGGCACCTATTTCGCGCAAGAAGGCGTGTTCGAGTTCGGTAGCAAAGAATGGGGGCCGCAGTCGCTTCAGATCCTGCTCTCGAGCGTCGATTGCAATTGCGGTTCGCTTGGCGTCGCAGCCGATACCGGCGTGAAAGATCTGAAAGACCTGAAAGGCAGGCGCGTCGGATTCGTCGTGGGCTCGCCCGCGCTGAACCAGAACTCGCTCGCTGTGCTCGCCTTCGCCGGGTTGACGCAGAAAGACGTCAAGGTCGTCGAGTTCGCAAGCTACGGCGCGATGTGGAAGGGCCTGATCAACAACGACACCGACGCGGCCTTCGGCACCACCATCACCGGCCCCGCCAAGGAAGCCGAGACCTCGCCGCGCGGCCTGATCTGGCCGCCGCTGCCGGCCAAAGACAAGGAGGGCTGGGCGCGGATGCAGAAGGTCGGCTCGTTCTTCTTCCCGCAAGTCGCGACCTGCGGCGCCGGCATCTCGCCGGACAAGCCGATCGAGCTCGGCAACTATCCCTACCCGATCTTCGTGACCTACGCCTCGCAAGCACCCGACCAGGTCTACGCGATCACCAAGGCGATGATCGTGAACTACGACGCCTACAAGGACTCCGCGCCCGGCGCCGGCGGTCTCGCCGCCGACCGCCAGACCAAGAACTGGGTGGTGCCGGTGCATCCCGGCGCGGTGAAGGCACTGAAGGAAGCCGGGCAATGGAGCGATGCGCAGGACGCGCACAACAACAAGCTGATCAAGCGGCAAGAGGTGCTCGCAGCCGCCTGGGCGGACTACGGCAAGTCCAGTCCGCCGTCCGACGACAAGGCGTTCCTCGACGGCTGGATGAAGGCGCGCGCCACTGCGCTTGCGAAAGCCGACATGCCGAACGGGTTCGAGGACTAATCCACAGCGGTTAACTGCCTACGATCGGGGTCGATCATGTCGTCTGCTTCAGTCTCCACGGCCCCCAAGGACGAGGCCAAGCGGGTCGTGTTCGACGATCCGCACGGCGCCGCCGCCAACATGCAGGAGGCCGAGGTGACGCGCGTGCGCGCGTTGCGCGGCGCCTGGCGCTGGACGCTGGTGGCTGCGACCGCGGCGACCATCCTGCTCTGCATCAATCAGCAGTTCTCGCTGCGCTTCTTCATCGGCTACACCCAGCTCAACACGGAGTATTTCTATCTCCTGATCGCCTTGATGCTGCCCTTCACCTTCCTGATCTTCCCGGGAACCGAGCGCGCGCCGCTCGACCGCATTCCCTGGTACGACCTCGTCTTCTTCGTCGTGACCTTCGCGGCCGCGCTGCTGTTGATGTCGAACGTGCGCAAGGCGGCGGAGGCCGGGTGGGAATTCGGCGGCGCGCCGAACAGCGTGATCGCCGCGGGCCTCGTCATGTGGGTGATGCTGATGGAGGCGCTGCGCCGCACCGGCGGCTGGAGCCTGCTGCTGAGCGTGTTTCCCTTCACCGTCTATCCGCTGTTCGCCGAATCCGGCTGGTTAGGTCCGTTCCGCGGCACGCAATCGACGCTGGAGCAGGCCACCGCCTATCACGTGCTGTCGGGCGAGAGCCTGCTCGGCATTCCCATCCAGGCCTTTGCCGACACCGTGATCGGCTTCCTCGTGTTCGGCACCGCGCTGATGATGACGGGGGCCGGCAAATTCTTCATCAACCTCGCCTTCGCGCTGTGCGGCACGTTCCGCGGCGGCGCGGCGAAGGTCTGCATCTTTGCCAGCGGCCTGCTCGGCATGATGTCGGGCTCGATCATCTCCAACGTGCTCACCGCCGGCACCATGACCATCCCCGTGATGAAGAAGAGCGGCTTTCGCGCCTCCTATGCCGGCGCGATCGAGGCCTGCGCCTCCACGGGCGCGGTGCTGGCGCCGCCGGTGATGGGCGCGACCGCCTTCGTGATCGCGCAGTTCCTCAATGTCAGCTACGCCGACGTCGCGGTCGCCGCGATCATTCCGGCGGCGCTCTATTATGTCGGCCTGTTCATGCAGGTCGACGCCTACGCGGCGCGCCACGGGCTGAAGGGCATTCCGCGCGCCGAGCTGCCGCGGATCATGGATACGATCAAGGACGGCTGGTACTACGTCTTCGTCATCGCGCTCCTGATCGTGATGCTGCTCTACTTCAAGCGCGAGAGCCACGCGCCGTTCTACGCCACCGCGCTGCTGCTCGTGCTCAACCAGCTGTTCTCCAAGGACACGCGCTGGACGCTCGCAACGATCGGCAAATTCCTCGAGGTCAACGGCCGTACCTTCGTCGAGCTGGTCGGCATCCTCGCCGGCTGCGGCCTCCTGATCGGCGCATTCTCGATGACCGGCGTGGTGTCGAGCCTCG
Source organism: Bradyrhizobium sp. USDA 3311 (assembly GCF_054062495.1). Lineage (NCBI taxonomy): Bacteria > Pseudomonadati > Pseudomonadota > Alphaproteobacteria > Hyphomicrobiales > Nitrobacteraceae > Bradyrhizobium > Bradyrhizobium sp. USDA 3311. The sequence goes on from NZ_JBSSFI010000001.1 coordinate 6,724,474, forward strand.
CCAACGACCTGCTGCATATTGCCGGCGACAATCCCTTCCTGCTGCTCGGCATGTGCGCCCTCACCAGCCTCATTCTCGGCCTCGGGCTGACGACGACGGCCTGCTACATCTTCCTCGCCATCCTGGTCGCGCCGGCGCTGGAGAAGCTCGGGCTGAACAGGATGGCTGTGCACATGTTCATCTTCTACTGGGGCATGCTGTCGTCGATCACGCCGCCGGTTGCGATAGCCTCTTTCGCCGCCGCGGGCATCGCCGGCTCGCCCGCGATGAAGACGGGCTGGGAATCGATGTGGGTCGGCAGCATCATCTATTTCATCCCGTTCTTCTTCGTGCTCAATCCGGCGCTGGTGCTGCAGGGGGCGAGCCCCTATCTCGCCGGCCTCGGCCTGATGGCGCTGGCCGCGTTCGGCACGCTGTTCATCTGCGGCGGCATCCAGGGCTACCAGCCCTTCGTCGGCGACCTCCGCGGCGCAGGCGCGCTGGAATGGCCGATCCGCGTGCTGCTGGTGATCGGCGGATTCGTGGTGGCGACCCCCGGCGGCGGAATCATGCCGCTGTCGCAGATGCAGGTCACCATGCTGGGCCTTGCGATCCTCGCGCCAACGATTTTGATCGCGCTGCTGTTGATCCGACGGCAAGGGCCGATACCGGACGGGTTGCGCGTGCCCTGATTGCGTTGCACAAGGAGGCGATGACACCGCCGCCCGCCTCCGCCTGGACCCGCTCGAAGCCGCCCTTGCTGCGGTTTCTCGACACCTGCCTCAACGAATTCTCCGCCGAAACCTCCGGCGCGGTGGCCGATTACATTCCGGAGCTGGGCAAGGCCGACCCTGCCTATTTTGGCATCAGCCTCGCCACGCTGGACGGCCATGTCTACGAGGTCGGCGACTCCAGGGTGCCCTTCACCATCCAGTCGATGTCAAAGCCGTTCGTGTTCGCGCTGGCGCTGGATCTTTTGGGCGCCGGCCGCGTCGAGAGCGCGATCGGCGTCGAGCCGTCGGGCGATCCCTTCAACTCGATCCGGCTCAATTCCGACAACCACCCGTTCAACCCGATGGTCAATGCCGGCGCGATCGCCTGCACCGGACTGATCTACGACAGCAAGGGCGCGGAGGCCTTCGAGCAGATCCGCCTTGCGCTCAGCCGCTTCGCCGGGCGCGATCTCGCCGTGGACGAGGCCGTCTACAGCTCGGAGAGCCAGACCGGCGACCGCAACCGCGCCATCGGCTATCTCTTGAAGACCAATGCGGTGATCTCGGACAACGTCGCCGCCGTGCTCGACGTCTATTTCCGGCAATGCGCGGTGCTGGTCACGGCGCGCGACATCGCGGTGATGGCGGCAACGCTCGCCAATCGCGGCATCAATCCGGTGACCGCCGAGCAGGTGATGAGCGCTTACGCGATCTCGCGCACGCTGTCGGTGATGACGTCTTCCGGCATGTACGACTATGCCGGCGAATGGATCTACCGCATCGGCATTCCCGCCAAGAGCGGCGTCGGCGGCGGCATTCTGGCGGCGCTCCCTGCCCGGCTCGGGCTCGGCAGCTATTCGCCGAAGCTCGACAAGCACGGCAACAGCGTACGCGGCATCAAGGTCTGCGAGGCGCTGTCCTCGCATTACGACCTGCACATGCTCAACCGCAGCGACGACGCGCGCAACGCCGTCATCGCCGACTACGACATCGGCAAGAGCCCGTCGCGGCGCGTGCGACGCGCGCAGGAGCGCGAGATCCTGGCCGCGCACGAGCAGGAGGTGCGGATCATCGAGCTGGTCGGCACGCTGTCGCTGTCGGCGGTCGACTACGTGTCGCGGCGGCTCGCGGGCCGGCCACGGCCGCAATTCGTGATCTTCGACCTTCACCGCGTCACCTCCACCACGCGCGCCGGCGCGCGGCTCGTGGCCGAGGCTTTCGAGGAGCTCGCCGCGCTGAACGTCACGGTGGTGCTATCGGGCGTCAGGCGTGCCTCGAAGGAGTGGAATACCCTGCGAGAGTGGACCGCGGAGCTGAAGAACGTCCGCGACTTCTACCTGCTCGACACCGCGATCGAATGGGCCGAAGACCAGATCGTCTACCGCTATGGCGGTTCGATCGATTTCCACGAAACCACCGAGCTTGCCGAGCAGCCGCTGCTGGAAGGTCTGAGCGCGGACGAGCTGGCGGAGCTCGGCGCGATCTGCACCATCAGGACCTATCAGTCCGGCGCAAAGATCCTCACGACAGGCGATCCCGCCGATGCCCTGTTCTTCCTGCGCAGCGGCGCGGTGCATGTCACGCTGCCCGACGGCGTGCGGCTGGCAACCCTCACCGCCGGCATGGCCTTTGGCGAAATGGCACTGTTGGAGCAGACTCGTTCCGCCGACGTGTTCGCCGACATGGCGGCGACGGCCTTCGAAGCCCCGCTGAAGGATTTCGAGCGCTTCCGCAAGCAGCACCCCCACGCCAGCGAGCGCATCATGCGCAACCTGGCGCAGCTGCTCGCCGATCGCCTGATCGTCGCCAACGCCAAGGTGGATATCTTGACGTCGACGTGAATCCGCCGATGCGGCTTATCGGCTTGCCGCCTCGCTGATCCGCCGCCTGATCTTGGCGGCGCTGGCCTTGAGCAATTCCGATGGCTGCTGGCCGGTCGCGGCGCACAGGCAGGCCCAGTAGTAGATGACATCGCCGAGCTCTTCGACGAGACCCGCCTTGTCGAGCCAGTCATCGCGCAGCAGCTTCTTGATGTGGTCGGCGACCTCGCCCGATTCACCGGCGAGGCCGAGCCCGAGATAGGACAGCCGCTCGTTCGACGGATGCTCGTCGACTTTCGCAACGCTTGCGGCCCAGGCCGCATATTCATCGATCGTCATCGGCATCCCTCGCCCCGGCTTTCGGATCAGCCCACCACTTCCGTGACCGGCTGAAGATCGATCTCGAACGTCTCCAGGAATTTCGACGTCATGATGTAGAAGCCGACCGAGAGCTGCAGCTCGACCAGCGCGGCCGGCGTCAGCTTCGATGCGATCGCCTTGAAGGTCGCGTCCGTCGGCTTGTTCAGCTTGACGATCTCGTCGGTGAAGGCGAGCGCGGCGCGTTGCACCTCATTGAAGCAGCTCGCGGCCTGCCAGTTCTCCAGCGCCTCATTCTGCTCGTCGGTGACGCCGACATTCTTGCCGATGCGCTTGTGGGCGACGATCTCGTACGGCGCCTCGCACAGGATGCCGGTGCGCGTGATGGCGAGCTCGCGCACGACCGGATCGAGCTCGCCCTTGTGGCGGATGGCGCCGCCGAGCCGGCAATACTGCTCAAAATAGCTCGGCGAATGCGACATCATCCGGAAGATGTTGGCGTGGCGGTTCTTGTCGAGGATTTCGCGGGTGCGATCGGACGCCTTGGACGGGTCGCTGTAGTTGATACGGGCCATCAGTCACCTTGGGTCTTGGTCTTGTTGTCGTTTTTCAGGAGTTCCCAAGACTAATCTTGCGCTGACGCAAGCGCAACATCATCGCGCATCGCGTCATCGCTACGCGGTCGACGCTTTCGGCGCCTGGAACGGCGTGGAATCGGCAAAGCGGCGGACGATATTGGTCACCAGCAGGGCCGCCACGTTGTTGTAGCCGTCAACCGGCAACGCACCGATGAAATTCATCGAGCCGACGGAAAAGACCGCGCCGCCATTCGGCGTCTCGAAGAAGGTCAGGTCGGAACGGATGATCTCCTCGCGCGACGCCGGCCAGGTGTGGTCGTAGCGCTCTTCATTGACCGGCTGATAGGTCGGATCGGCAAGCACGGCCCGGCCGATGATGATCGCATGATGCGGCGTGCCGAGGCGCGTGTCGGCGCGGTCGAGTTCGTGGCCTGCGGCGCCACCGCCCATGAAGCCGCGCTCGCCGAGCTTGGCGCCCGGCCTTGCCAGATCCTCGATGCCCTCGCGCATGAATGCGACGCGGGGATCGAGAATGCCGTCGAGGAAGGTGTAGGGGAAGCCCATGTACTCCCCTTGCGTACTAAAGCCGACGCCGACCAGCGCCTGCGGCGGGCGGCCGAGCCGTCGCCAGAGGCCGCCATAGGACCCGTCGAAAGCATGATAGCTCTCGCCGGGGAGCGTTTCCCAGAGCCGGATGCCGCCCTCGGCGCGTCGCAATTCGAAAGCCCATGTGCCCGTCGCGTGCGGCACCACTTTCCAGTAGAAGCCGTTGCCGCCGAGATACATAAAGCGGCCGCCATTGCCGATATAGGCACCGAGCGCATCGAGCGTCTCGTGCGTGTGGTACTCCGGATGCTGGCCGGTCAGAACCACGGAATATTTCGACAGCAGATCGACGCCTTCGGCATGGACGTCGTGATCGGTGATGACCTCGAAGTCGATGCCCTTGCGGGTCAGAAGATCGGTGATGGCGCTGTCGGCGGAGATCCAGTACAGGCCGGAACCGTAGTCGCTGGGATCGACGAGGTGGATCTGGTTCACGCGCTTGTCGATCAGCGGCCGGCGCATGGTCGACATCACCACGCCGCTGCCGTCCGAATGGAAGTTGTAGGGCGACACGCCGTATTCGGGATGGCCGTCCGGCGCCTGCGCCAGCGCGCCCCAGGCCAGTGACCGCTCCGTGATCAGGGCCTGCCTGCCCTTCTTCTGATACTGGCTATAGACCGTGTAACTGAAGGTCGGGGCGAGGAATGCCACCTTGGCCTGCGATCCCGGTATGCGGGCGCGGACATAGAAGACGATGTTGTCGCGCGCGCCGTCCTTTTCCAGGTGCAGCGCATAGACGCCGCTCTTCCAGTCGTCCGGCACGGTGAAGGTCAGCGACGGCTGCCAGCCGGAATCGCCGATATCGTCGTCGTGGAAATGGATCGCGCCCCAGAGCTTCGGCTCCTCTGTCCAGCGATGCGTCACGCCGCCTGTCCAGCGCGATCCCGTCATCGCGCGCGTCGGCAAATTGATGCAAACGCCGTGCGCCCTGGAAGGACCGATATCGGTCGCAATGTCGGTCGGAATGCCGATGGAAAAATCCCATTCGGCGACGGCCGGGGCCGCGGCTCCAGAGCCTTGCACGGCGATGACGCCCTCAAGGCCCGCACCGCCATCGGTGATGCGCGGCCGTTCGATCTTGCCGTTGAAATGGTGGACTGCGCCTTGCCCTGCGCGCTCCGCCGCAATCGCGACGGCCCCCATGCCGGCCAACGCGGTGCGCGGCGCACCCAGCGTTTTCGTCGCACGCTCGTCGCGGTCGAGCCTGATCTTGCGGGGGACCTGTGCGATCGCCAGCGATCCGGTCACCGGGTCGAACAGACACGCGATATCGTGCCACGCCCGCTCGGTGAGCGCGATGCCGGTCTCGACCTCGAATGTTGTCTCGCCAACGACAAGCCGCGCAAAAGCGCCCGCCTTGCCGACGCCAAGCGTCAGCGCGCCGCTGGCGCCCGCCCAGTTCAGCACGGCCTGCCTGCCCGCGGCGAGCAGGGTCGGCCAGACGGTCGCGGCAAAGGCGATCGGACCTGCCGGCAACGCCAATGCTGATACATCGACCCAAGAGCCTTTGGCGATGGTCTGCTCGATGCCATCGTGCTGGCCTTCGAGATCCCACTTGACCGGAATCTCGCGATAGCCGGGTCCCCTCGGGTTCGGGTCGCCACAGATCACGCGGGCGATCCGCGCCGAATAGCGGCCACCGCCCTTGACCGCGATCATGAAGTTGATGGCGTCGCCGGGGCGCACGCTCCAGCGGTCCGCATAGCCGGTGATCGCAAGCATCGATAATCCCTCTTCAGGCGCCGCGCACGTTCCAGAACAACGGCAGGCCCTTGAGCATGCCCGTCAGGCTCTTCTTGTAAGCGGTCGGCTGATAGAAGACACCAAGCGGAACGTAGGGAACATCGACGAAGCACTGCTTCTGCATCTCGACGCCAATCCGGGCCTGCGCGGCGGCATCGGGCGCGGCGAACCAGGCATCCCGCAACTGTTCCAGCTTCTCGCTCTTCGCCCAGCCGAAGGTTGCCTTGTCACCGCTGCCGCGGATGAAGTTATGCGCCGACGGATTCAGCTGCGTGACACCCGCGGAATAGGTGCAGAAGGCGCTGTATCCGCCCTTGTCCGGCGTCTCGCGGTTGCCCATGCGCCGCAGCATCGAGCCCCAGTCCATCGCCGCGTAGTCGAGATTGAAACCGAGCTTGCGGAACAGATCGGCCGCGACTTCGCTCATCTGCCCGATCACAGGGAAATCGCCCGGCGCCATCAGCAGCACTTTCTCGCCCTTGTAGCCGGCGTCCTTGATCGCCTTGGCCGCGGCGGCGATATCCCGGGGGCCGGTCAGCGCTTCCATGCCGGCATCGTTCGCCATGTTGCCGCCGGGCGCGAAGAAGCCGATTTTGTCCCGCCAGAGACTGCTGTCCTCTCCCGCGACTGCGGACATGAATTCCTTCTGGCTGATGGCGGAGAGCACCGCGCGGCGGATGGCCGGGTTGTCGAAGGGCGGCTGCGTATGGTTGAAACGCAGCACGCCGACATTGCCTATCGGGTCGAGCAGCTCGACATTCAGCGCCTTGTTGCCCTTCAGCTTCGGCAACAGGTCGACGATGGGCTGATCCCACCAGTCGATCTCACCCTGCTGAAGTGCGGCCGCCGCCGTCGCGGGATCCGGGATGACCTGCCACTCGACCCGGTCGAAATGCGCGACCTTCGGACCGGCGAGCAGGCTCGGCGTCCCCTCGGGGCGCGGCACATAGCCGTCGAAACGCGTGTAGACCAGACGCGCGCCGGGCACGTGCTGATCGGCCTGGAACTTGAACGGACCGGAGCCGATCAGCTCCTTGACCGGCGTGACGCTGTCCGTCTGTGCAAGACGCTCCGGCATGATAAAGGCAACGATGGCGCCCACTTTGCCGAGCGCTTCCGGCAGCAGCGGAAACGGCGACTTGAGACGCCAGCGCACGGTCTTGTCATCAGGCGCCGAGACCTCGTCGACCAGGTTGAAGAGCGAATTGCCGAACGCATCGCGCGAGGCCCAGCGTTTCAGGCTCGCCACCACGTCGCGTCCGCGCACGGGCTCACCGTCGTGGAATTTCAAGCCATCCCGCAACGTCATCGTCCAGAGCTTGCCGTCGTTCTCGACGGTATGGCCGGCGACCATCTGCGGCTGAACCTGGAATTTCTCATCCACGCCGTAGAGAGTATCCCAGATCAGGAAACCGTGGTTCCGGTTGACCAGGCCGGTGGTGATCATCGGATCGAGAATTGCGGCATCGGCCTGCGGTACGAAGCGCAGCACGCGCGAGGCTTGCGCGCGGGCCAGCCGCGGCATCGGCAAAGTCGAGCCCAAGGCGACGCCGAGACCGGCGCCCAGTGTGGATCGGAGCAGGTCTCGACGGCGCATGCTATGGTCTCCTCAACGGGTTACGCAGATGGACGTTTCTCGGCAAGCTTCGCTTCGGCGCTGAACAAGGTCCGCCCGAAAAGCTCGAGCGCCTCGTCAACCCCGGCTTCGTCGATGATCAGCGGCGGACAGAACCCGATCGTGTCGCCCATCGCGCGGATGATCAGGCCATTCTCGATCGCGAGGGCGTCGAACATCGCGCCGACCTTCAACGCGGGATCGAAGGCCTGCCGCGTCGCGGGGTCGGCGACGAGCTCGACCCCGATCATCAATCCCTCGCCGCGCACCTGCCCGACGATGCGCGAATCCCGCGCGATCTGCTCCAGCCCGGCGCGGAGCCGGCTGCCCATGCGGCGGACATGCGGGACCACATCCATCTCGTGATAGATCTTCAATGTCTCGAGCGCGATGGCCGCGCCGACCGGGTGTCCGGAATTGGTGAAGCCGTGGCCGAACAGCTCACCGCCCTTGTTCATCTCGCTGAGTGCATCCCGGATCGGACGTCCCAGCAACACCGCTGACATCGGGAAGTAGGACGAGGTGATGCCCTTGGCGAGCGCCACCATGTCCGGCTTCATGCCGACCGTCTCGCAGCCGAACCAGTTGCCGGTGCGGCCGAAGCCGCAGACCACCTCGTCGCCAAGCACCAGGATGTCGTGACGGCGCAGCACCGCCTCGATCGCAGCGAAATATCCCTTGGGCGGCACGACGATGCCACCGCCGGCGTTGATCGGCTCGGCGATGAAGGCGGCGATCGTATCAGGTCCCTCGGCCATGATCAGCGCTTCGAGATCGGCGGCAAGGCGATCGACGAACGCCGCCTCGCTCTCGCCCGGCCTGGTGCCGCGATAGGCATCCGGGCAATGCGTGTGCAGGAAACCGTCGAGCGGGAGGCCGAATTCACGATGCATGCGCGGCAGGCCGCACATCGAGGCCGCAACGATCGTCGAGCCGTGGAAACCGCGATCGCGGGCGATAATCTTCCGCTTCCCGGGCTTGCCGTGAACCGCGTGATACACCCAGGCAAGCTTCACCATCGTCTCGGTGGCTTCCGAGCCTGAGGTGGCGAAATAGGCCTGCGCATCCGGGATCGGCGAGATTTCGACCAGCTTCTCGGCGAGCTCAATCGTGTTATCAGGCGTCTTGTGATTGAAGCTGTGATAGAAGCCGAACTTGTCGTAGGCCGCCGCTGCTGCGGCCTTGAGGCGCTTCTCGGAAAAGCCGAGCGAGGTGCACCAGAGCCCGGCCATCGCTTCCAGATAACGCTTGCCGCTCGCGTCATAGACATGGACGCCCTCGCCGCGCGCCATGATCAGCGGTCCGATTTCTGCATGACGCTGTGGGTTGGTCTGCGAATGCAGATGGAACGCGATGTCGCGCGCCTCGGCTGAATTGGGCTTGCTGTCGAACACGCGCGCAGCCTCCATCGTCCCACCGACGGAGCATTCCCAACCCCGGTCGTGCGAAACTGGTCAGTCCAAATTGGTCTGACCAGCTTGGCTTTCGTGCGGCAGCTTGTCAAACTCAAATAAAGAGCTGATGAGCACGAAGATGTTGCACGACCCCCCGTCCAAGCCCGAACGCAGCTTCGAGATCGTCGCCCGGCGCATTGCTGCGATGATCCAGGCGAGTTACCGGATCGGCCAGCGCCTGCCGGCAGAGCGCGATCTCGCGAAGACCTTTGGCGTGTCGCGGCCGACGGTGCGCGAGGCCATCCTGTCGCTGGCGATGGCCGGCATGCTGAAGGTGCGCAGCAACAGCGGCGTCTATGTGATCAGTCGTCAGGAAGCACCCGACGTGCACGCGCTCGAAGGCTTCGGGCCGTTCGAGAATCTGGAAGCGCGCCAGCTCATCGAGCCGCAGATCGCCGCGATCGCGGCGCAGCGCGGCACCGAAGCCACCTTCGCGCAGCTCGCCGAAGCGCTCGCCATGATGCGCTGGGAACATGCGCAGGGACGCGAGGCCGACACGTCGGATCACCGTTTCCACATGGTGCTGGCCGAGGCGACGGGGAACGGCGCGCTGGTGCAGATCAGCGACTCGCTGTGGCGCGCGCAAACCGAGTCCGGCATCTGGCAGGAAATTCACAACCACATGCAGATGGAGGATTATCGTCCCATGTGGCGCAAGGATCACGAGGCCATCTTCGAAGCCGTTCAAGCGAGGAACCCGCGCAAGGCGAGCCTTGCCATGACGCGTCACCTCACCAACATCAGGGATGCGCTGATGGAGGCTTCGAATGCCAGATCGATGGCCACGACCAAGGCGCCCGCGAATCCTCCCAAGAAGGCCCGGTGAAACTTTTCGCGGTTGAAGCAAGTTTCCGCAAACCCTGTGCTGCGCGACCGCAAGAGCAACATCATCGAGTCAAAATCCCGCCGCATTGCTGATCGACCTTGGCACAGTCGATATTCGCCGCGTGGGGACAAATCGCGGCGGATACTCGCAAGGGGTGTTCCGAGTAAAAACAATTGGCCGTCGGGTGCGCTAGCCGCGCAACGATGAGTCACGCCCAGGTCTAGGGAGAAAAGGCATGAAGGAAGCCACCAAGGGGGCGGCCTCGGGAGCGCTCGCGCATATGCTGGCGGTGACGGCGATGCTCGTCATCGCCAGCATCTTGTTCTACGGGCGCTAGTAAGAGTTGTAAGCGTTGTAAGAGTTTTCGTCGTTCCGGGGTGGCCCTCGCACAGGCCAGGCCCAGAATACCCGTTCCAGGCTCGGTCTTTCGGACCGCCCCCGAATGACGAAATCCCGCTATTTGCTCTTGGTGAAGAACGGCACGAGCTTCCCGGCGAACGGCTTGAAGCTCGCATTGACCCCGTCGCCGATGGCGAGGTCGGTCTCGCCGTGGGCCATCATGCGAAAACCCTCGGCACAATCGACCAGCAGGATGTTGTAGGGCACGTGCGCGCGCGTCTCGGGCGTGGCGGCGCGGCAGACCAGCGAGGTCGCATAGACCCTGCCCTTGCCGCTGGCGCGCTGCTCGGATGGGCCGGACGCACCGCAGGCCGCGCAGAAGGCGCGATGGAAATACTGCACGTGACCGCATGCGCCGCAGGTCTGAAAGGTGATGGCCCGTTCGCCCGTGGTCCAGTCGGCCAGACGCTCGCTCATCGCACCCGCTCCAGGAACATGCTGACATGGGACGACAGCACGCCGCCGTCGCCGTGCAGGAGTGCGATCGAGGCATCGCGCACCTGGCGATTCGCCGCCCGCCCCGTCATCTGCAAATGCGCCTCGACCAGATGCGCCATCGCACCGCCGACGCCGCAATGGCCGTAGCTGAGCAGACCGCCATGGGTGTTGAGCGGCATCGCGCCGTCGCGGCCAAAATGGCCTGATCGTACGCGGGCCGCGGCCTCGCCGCGGCCGGCGAGACCGAGATCCTCCAGCAGCATCGCAAGCGTGATCGTAAAACTGTCGTAGATCGCGGCGTAGCGCACGTCGGAGATCGCAAGGCCGGTGGCCTCCCTGGCGCGCGCGATCGAGATTTCGGCACCGAGCTCGCTCAAGCCGGGCGCGGCCGTGACGTGCTGATGGGTATGGGCCTGGGCGCAGCCGCGGATGCGCACGCCGGCCTCGCCCGTCCGCTCGCGGCTGATGACGAAGGCCGCGCCGCCGTCCGACACCGGGCAGCAGTCGAGCAATTTGAGTGGCATCGCCACCGGCTTCGAGGCCATGACGTCCGCGACCGTGATGGGATCTCGGAATTGCGCGCCGGGATGGGTGCAGGCGTGGGCCCGCATCAGCACCGCGAATTCGGCGAGGTCCTCTTCGGTCACGCCATATTCGTGCATGTACCTGTTAGCAACGAGGCCGTAATAGGCGGGAATGGTCGGGCCGAGCGGCACCTCGTAATCGGGATGGCCGACCTGCGCCAGCGCCTGGATCGAGGCATCGCGGCTCTGTCCCGTGAGGCGGTTCTCGCCGGCGACGACGAGCACATTGCGCGCGACGCCGGCCTCAACGAGATGATGCGCGAGCATCGTCATCGCCAGCCCCGTGGCGCCGCCGACCTGCACGGCGTGGGCGTAGCTCGGGCGGATACCAAAGTGCTCGGCGAACACGGTCGCCAGCATGATGTGCGGCGAGACGGTGGAGTAGCCGCAGAGGACGCCGTCGATCTCGGCACGCTTCAGCCCGGCATCGTCGAGCGCGGCTTGCGCGGCCCTGCTCATCAGGTCGAGCGAGGATGAGCCTTCGTGCTTGCCGTACGGCGTGAGGCCGACGCCGGTGATGAAGCTCATGCTCTCTCCTCCCCGTCATTCCGGGGCGCGCCTTCTTTAGGCGCGAGCCCCGGTGCGCAATTGCGCACCTGAGAATCCATACTCCCGATGGTGGTTATGGATTCCGGGCTCGCGACTTCGTCGCGCCCCGGAATGACGGATGAGAGGGTTTGCGCCATCGCTTCCTCCTCTATTCCGGCGCGGAGCGCGTCACGCCGTCGCGGACCATGGCTGCGATCTCGTCGGCGGAATAGCCGATCTCCTTCAGTATCTCCGCGCCGTGCTCGTTGAGACGCGGCGCAAGCCTGATGGTCTCGGCCTCGGTCTCCGACCAGCTCGCCGTCACCTTCATGCTGCGGATCGGGCCCTCGGTCGGATGGTTCACGACCGGGAAGAAGCCGGTCGCCTCCAGATGCTCGTCGTGCAGCATCGAGGCGAGGTCGTGCATCGGCATGACCGGCACATCGGCCTTGGTCAGCAGGTCGATCCATTCGGCTGTCGTGCGCGTCTCGAAGATGCGGGCGAGCTCGGCATAGACGACGTCGATATTATTGGCCCGGCCGGCGAAGGTCGCGAATTTGGGGTCGGCGCGCAGATCGTCGCGACCCGTCGCCTTGAAGAAATTTTCCCACTGCTTGTCATTGTAGACGATGACGCTGAGATAGCCGTCCGACGTCTTGTAGGGCCTGCGGTCGCGCGAGAGGTGGCGGGCATAGCCGCCCTTGTCGAGCGGCGGCTCGAAGGTGAGCCCGCCCATGTGATCGCCCATGACGAAGCCGGCCATGGTCTCGAACATCGGGATGTCGACGCGCTGGCCGCGCCCGGTGCGGTCGCGGTGCACGAGGCTGGCGCAGATCGCGCCGACGGCAGTGAGGCCGACGATGCGGTCGACCAGCGCGTTGGGCACGTAGCGCGGCACGCCGTCGCCCGTCTGCGCCATCAGCGCCGGCAGCGCGGTGGCACCCTGGATCAGATCGTCATAGGCGGGTTTGGCCGCATAGGGCCCGTCCTGGCCGAAGCCGAACACGCCGGCGTAGACGAGGCGCGGATTGATCTCCGAGACGACGTCATAGCCGAGCTGGAGCCGCGCCATCGCCTGCGGGCGGACGTTGTAGACGAGAACGTCGGCGTCCCGGAGCAGGCGCAGCACGGCATCGCGCCCCGAAGGCTTCTTCAGATCGAGGCAGATCGAACGCTTGCTGCGGTTGGTGTTGAGAAACACCGGGCCCATGCCGGCGTGGCGCATCGGGCCGATCAGGCGGGTGACGTCGCCGTCCAGCGACTCCACCTTGATCACGTCGGCACCGTAGTCGCCGAGCATCTGGGTCGCATAGGGCCCCATCAGCACGGTGGTCATGTCGACGACCTTGATGCCCTTTAGCGGCCCCATTCGTTCGCTCCCGATTGCGCGGGCTCGGCTCAGCCCGCGATTTCGGTCCAGCTAACGGCAGCGACGCCGCGCGCGCAAGGGCGGCCGGCGTATGGCTGCATGCGTGGTGGCGCGGCCGCTATTTCTTCTCGCGGGATTCCCGGATCTTCAGCAGCCGGTCGAGCTCTTCGTTCTGCTGGCTGATCCGGTCCGCGATGCGCGACTCGTTCTGCTCGCCGGAAGCAGCCGCGGCCTGCTCGATGAGCTGCCTGATATTGTCCTCGAGGATCGCGATGCGATCGTTGAGTGCGTCCATCGACAGCGAGTCTTCGTAGTCATTGCTCATGATGCATTCCCTGCAAATCAATCAAGAGCTTTAAGGGGCCCGGGCGGGGCCACCATGATCTAGCGCAATAAAGAAAGAAGGTGGGCACCGCGCTTCGCGCCTTTGCCCACCCTACAAGCCTTACTTCAGCGGCTCCAGCACGGAGACGTAGTTGGCAACCGCTGCACCGCCCATGTTGAAGATGCCGCCGAGTTTTGCATTTTTGAGCTGCATGCCCTCGGGCGCCTGGCCCGCAAGCTGCATCGCGGTCATCACGTGCATGGAAACGCCGGTGGCACCGATCGGGTGGCCCTTGGCCTTCAACCCGCCGGACGGATTGACCGGCAGCTTGCCGTCCTTGAGCGTCCAGCCTTCCTTGATGGCGCGGGCGCCCTGCCCCTTCGGCGTCAGGCCCATCGCTTCATATTCGATCAGCTCGGCGACGGTGAAACAGTCATGGGTCTCGACGAAGGAGAGATCGGTGAGCGCGACGCCCGCCTTCTCCAGCGCCCGCTGCCAGGCGACCGTGCAGCCCTCGAACTGGAGGATGTCGCGCTTGGACATCGGCAGGAAGTCCTGGGCGTGCGCGGTGGCGCGGAAGCCGATCGACTTGCTCATGCCCTTGGCGGTCTCGGCGTCGGCCAGGATCAGCGCCGCCGCGCCGTCGGAGACGAGCGAGCAATCGGTGCGCTTCAGGGGGCCGGCGACGTAAGGGTTCTTCTCGCTCTCGGCGCGGCAGAACTCGAAGCCGAAATCCTTGCGCATCTGGGCGAAGGGATTGGCGACGCCGTTCTTGTGGTTCTTGGCCGCGATCAGCGCCAGCGCATCGGACTGGTCGCCGTATTTCTGGAAGTAGGAGCTGGCAATCTTGCCGAACACGCCGGCAAAGCCGCCCACCGTGTCGCCGTCCTCAGGCAGGTAGGACGCCTTGAGCAGGTTCTTGCCGATCTCCGGCCCCGGCGTGCGGGTCATCTGCTCGACGCCGACGACGAGCACGATCCTGGCCGCACCTGCGGCAATCGCGCGCAGGCCTTGGTGCACCGCGGCAGAGCCGGTCGCACAGGCGTTCTCGACGCGGGTTGCCGGCTTGAAGCGCAGCTTCGGGTCGGCCTGGAGCACCAGGGAAGCGGTGAAATCCTGCGGCGAGAAGCCGGCGTTGAAATGACCCAGCACGATCTCGTCGACGTCGCCGGCCGAAATGCCGGCATCCGCCAGCGCCTCATTGGCCACGCGGACGACGAGGCTTTCGACGGTCTCAGTATCAAACTTGCCGAACGGCGTATGCGCCCATCCGACGATGCTGGCAGTCATGGTCTTTTCTCCCTGGAAGCTCTCCCCTGAGCTATGTCTTAGCCCAGGGATGGCAAGACTTCACGCGCCTTTCAGGGCCTTGAGGGTGCGCTGGCAGATGGCAGTTATGCCGGCCCAGTTCCCCGCCTTGATCTCCGCGGTCGGGCACAGCCAGGATCCGCCGACCGCGACCACGTTGGGCTCCGCCAGCCAGGTCGCCGCATTGGCCTCGCCCACCCCGCCGGTCGGGCAGAACCGCACGTTGGGGAATGGCCCGCCGAGCGCGCGCAGGCCCTTGATGCCGCCGGCCTGCTCGGCCGGGAAGAATTTTGCAACGTCGAAGCCGTAGGACAGCGCCATCATCAGTTCGGACGCCGTGGCAATGCCCGGCGCAAACGGCAACGAGCTATCGGTGGCGGCCTTCAACAGGTCCGGGGTCAGGCCCGGGCTGATGCCGAACGCGACGCCGAGCTTCTCCACACGGGTGAAGTCGGCCGGATTGAGAATCGTGCCGATGCCGACGATCGCCTCGGGCACCTCGGCCATCATCGCCCTCGCCGCCTCGATCGCGACAGGGGTGCGCAGGGTCACCTCGAGCGTGCGGACGCCGCCGGCAACCAGCGCACGGGCCAGCGGCACAGCATCCTGGATGCGCTCGATGGTGAGGACGGGAATAACGGTCGCGGCCTTGAATAGCGCGACGAGTTGGTTCTGTTGGGCAGTCGTGGTCATCTTGGCTTTCGTTTCACTTGGTCGCCTGGCGAGCGCTCGCCGGCCGGTGCCGCTTCTTCGGCGGCATGGCATAGCCTGGAATGATGGCGCCGGGATAGCAGATCACGAGGCTGGCGAGGCGATGACCGGCCTGCGCCGCCTCGACCGGCTCGGAACCGGCGAGCCGGGCTGCGATATAGGCCGCGGCAAAGCTGTCGCCGGCCGCCGTGGTGTCCACCACGGGCTTGGTCATGGGCTCGGCACGGACCTCGCTGGTCCCGCCCGGAAAGCGCAACAGGCTGACCGGCTCGGCCAGCCGGAACACCAGCTCGGGGCTCGGGATGCGCGCCATCAGCTGGTCGTGGCTCTCGCCCGGATAGAGCGCGAGCAGATCCTCGGTCGAGGTCAGCACGATGTCGGCGGTCGCAAACGCCGCGGCAAAGGCCTCGCGGGCGACATCGCGATCGGGCCATCCCCGCGCGCGAAAATTGGTGTCGAACACGAAGCGGGTACCGAGCAGGCGGGCGCGCTTGATCGCCGCGAGCAGGCGCTCGCGGCCAGGGGCGTCGTAGATCGAGAGCGTGATCGCGGAGAGATAGACGATGTCGTAGCTCATCAGCGAGTTGAGCAGCTCGTCCGTCTCCGGCAGGCTCATCAGCTGGCGGGCGGCCGCGCTGTCGCGCCAGTGGAAGAACTGGCGCTCGCCCTTCGCATCCGTCTGGATCATGTAGAGGCCGGGCAGCTTGCCCGGCAACCGTACGACGCGCCGCGTGCCGACGCCCTCCGCGGTCCAGGCCGCGATCATCTCATCACTCAAGGCATCGTCGCCGAGCGCGGTGAGGTAATCGACCTTGACCTCGAGCCGCGCCAGATAGACCGCGGTGTTGAGGGTGTCACCGCCGAAGCCGCGCGAATAGAGACCGCCGCCCTGCCCGGCGGACTGTCCGGCAGATTGTCCCGCGGAATGTCCACCTTGGGCCTGCCGGAGCTCGACCATGCATTCGCCGATGCAAGCAACGCTCGCCATCATCAGATCCACGCTGTTCATCGATTGCGTCAGGCGACGAAATTGCCGCCGAGCTCGTCTTCGATGTGAATGCGGATGATATCGTCGAAATTCTTCTCGGCAGTGGTGAAGCCGAGCTCGAGCGACCGCTTTGCGTTGAAGTTGCGCGGCCAGCCGCCGACGATGCCGACGATGAAGGGATCGGGCTCCCGCTTGATGCGGGCTGCGACCTTTTCGCCGGCAACGCGCTTCAAGGCGGCGATCTGCTCGCCGACGGTCGCCGACAGGCCCGGCATGGTCAGGTTGCGGCGCGGGCCGACGGTGGCGAGGTCCATGGTGCCGGCGTGGAGCAGGAAGCCGACCGCCGAACGCGGCGTCGCGTGCCAGTGGCGGACGTCCTCGGACACCGGGAGGATCGCTTCCTTGCCGGCCAGCGGCTCACGCAGGATGTTGGAGAAGAAGCCCGATGCCGCCTTGTTGGGCAGGCCGGGCCGGATGCAGATGGTCGGCAGGCGGATGCCGATGCCATCGAGGAAGCCGCGGCGGGAATAGTCGGCGAGCAGCAGCTCGCCGATCGCCTTCTGGGTGCCGTAGCTGAGCAGCGGGGTGTGGAAGAACTCGTCGCCGATCGCGTCCGGGAACGGGGCGCCGAACACCGCGATCGACGAGGTGAACACCACGCGCGGCTTGTAGCCGCCGCCGACGAGGCGGATCGCGTCGAGCAGCATTCGCGTGCCGTCGAGATTGATGCGGTAGCCCTTGTCGAAATCGAGTTCGGCCTCGCCCGACACGATCGCGGCGAGATGGAAGATCGCATCCGGGCGTCCGGCGATCAGCTTTTCGGCCGCGCCCGGCACGGCGAAATCGCCCGACACCGTCTCGACCGGGAAACCGGCCTTCTCCGGCTTCTTGGGCTCGACCACGTCGTGCATGGTCAGCTTGGTGATCTCGCTCTTGCCGAGCCGGCCGTCGCGCAGCAGCCGTTCACAGAATTTACGCCCGACCATGCCGGCGGCGCCCAGAACCAGAATGTGCAAGAGCTTAACTCCTTCTTATTGGCCGGACCGCGCCGCTCCTGACGCGCCCTCGGCAAGCCCCGCGATCATTCCTTCACGGCGCCGGTCATCGCCGACACATAATGCTCCACGAAGAAGGCGTAAAGGATGACGAGCGGCAGCGAGCCGGCCAGCGCCCCCGCCATCAGCGAACCCCAACGGTAGATGTCACCATCCACGAACTCGTTGACGATCGCGACCGGCACCGTCTTGTTGCTGGTCGATTGCAGGAAGGTCAGTGCGTAGATGAACTCGTTCCAGCACAGCGTGAAACAGAAGATGAAGGCCGAGATGAGGCCGGGGATTGCGAGCGGCACGACGATCTTGATCAGGATCTGCCAGCGGCTCGCTCCGTCGATCAGCGCGCATTCCTCGAGCTCGAAGGGGATGGTCTTGAAATAGCCCATCAACAGCCAGGTCGAGAACGGGATCAGGATCGTCGGATAGGTCAAGATCAGCGCCAGCGGCGAGTCGAAAAGGCCGTACTGATACACGACGGTGGCGAGCGGAATGAACAGGATCGAAGGCGGCACGAGATAGGCAAGGAAGATCAGCCCTCCGACGAGGTTGGCGCCCTTGTAACGCAGCCGCACGATGGCGTAGGCCGCAAACACCGATGCGACGATCGAGAGCACCGTGGCGCAGATCGCCACATACATCGTGTTCCAGAGCCAATGCGGATAGTAGCTCTCGAACAGCAGCTTGTAGAAGTGCTTGAAGGTCGGATTCCAGGTCCAGAACGGATTGAACTTGTCGAGATCGAGCAGCTGCTCGTCCGGCTTCACCGAGGTCAGCGCCATCCAGTAGAACGGGAACAGCAGGACCACGACGATGATCGTGAGCGGCAGATAGAGCGTCACCATGCGCCGCGGCACGGACTGGAGGTAGCTCATGCCCTCGCTGTTATCGGCGCGCGCCGGCGTCGACAGCACCGACTTGAGATCGACTTTCGAGGCAGGAAGATCAGTCATTGCTTTCTCCCTGTTGCCACTTGCGACGCTGGAGGCCGAACCACGAGACCATGATCGCGGCAAGCAGGAATGGAATCATGGCGCTCGAGATCGCGGCGCCCTCGCCGAGTTGCCCTGCGATGATCGCGCGCTGATAGGACAGCGTCGCCATCAGGTGGGTTGCGTTGACCGGGCCGCCGCGCGTCATCGCCCAGATCAGCTGGAAGTCGGTGAAGGTGAACAGCACCGAGAAAGTCATCACCACCGCAATGATCGGCGTCAGCAGCGGATAGGTAATGAAGCGGAAATTCTGCCAGCGCGTGGCGCCGTCCAGGGTCGCTGCTTCATAGAGCGAGGGCGATACCGTCTGCAGGCCGGCGAGCAGCGTGATCGCCACGAACGGCACTCCGCGCCAGATATTGGCGAAGATAACGCAGATCCTCGCCCAGGTGGTATCCCCGAGGAAATTGATGTTCTGGCTGATCAGCCCGAGATGCCGCAACGACCATGAGATGATGGAGAACTGAGAGTCGAATATCCACCAGAACGCCAGCGCGGAGAGCACCGTGGGCACGATGAACGGGATCAGTACGGCTGCGCGCAGCATCGCCTTGAACGGCATGTGTTCGTTCAGGAGCAGCGCGAGATAGAGCCCGACCGCGAATTTAACGGCGCTGGCGACGAAGGTGTAGAGCAGCGTGTTGAACACCGACAGCCAGAAGATGGAATCGTCCCAGAGCCATTCGTAGTTCTCGGTGCCGATGAAGTGCCCGACGCGGCCGATGCGGGTATCGGTGAAGGACAGCCAGATCCCGAGCCCGAGCGGATAGGCCAGGAAGAAGATCAGGAATGCCATGGCCGGCACCATGAACCAGAAACCGAGCCAGTTGCGGTTGTGCTTGAGCTGGTCCCAGGCGCGTGCCTTTTGAATCTGCGGCTTGGCGCGGGGAGCAACTGCGATATCGGCCATGCTCGGATCCCTGATCGGAGTGTTGACGAGTGGGGTGGCCGGCGAGACCACCCACTCCGCGACGGTTAACGATAGATGCGCTTCAACTGGCGCTCGGCTTCCGCCATTGAGCCCTTCACGTCCTTGGTGCCGGTGCAATAGTTGGCGAACATGTCGACGACGATGAAGTCGGCGATTGCGGTTGCCGCCTTCTCGCCCACAGTGCCGATGCCCGAGGCCGGCAACGTACGCTTGGACGCCTGCGCAAACACGGCGTTCTTGGGATCCGCGGTCCAGACCGGGGCCGTCTCATAGGCGTTCAAGGTCTGCGTCAAATAGCCTTGCGCACCGCTCAACCACTTCTCGTAGTTCTCCTTCTCCAGCATGAAGGCGATGAAGGCCTTCGCTGCGTTCGGATATTTGGTGAAGTTGAACGCGAGGATGGGCAGCGCAAGCTGCAATTCGGTCGGCTTGCCGATCGGACCCACCGGCCACAGGGCGTGATAGGTGTCCTCAGTCAGCTCCTTCTTGGTCGGATCGGTCTTGGCCCCCACGTAGATCGAGATGCCGTTGGCCGTACAATAGAGTTCGCCAGCCAGGTACGCCTTGTTGTTGGAGGAGTCGTTCCACGACGGCGTGCCCGGGATGAAGGTCTCGTAAAGCGCCTTGCAATACTCCAGCGCCTTCGCCGTCTCCGGCGAATTGATGATGACCTTGTCGTTCTGGTCGACCGTGTAAGCGCCGTGGCCCCAGAGGACCCAGTGCAGCCATGAGTTGCCGTCGCCGCTGGCATGGCCGAGGGCAAAGCCGGCCGGCGTGTTGTTTGCCTTCAGTGCCTTGCACATCTCGAGGAAGCCGGGGAAGTCCTTCGGGAATTCCTTGAAGCCGGCCTTGTCCGTCGCCGACTTGCGGTACGTCATGTAGCCGCCGTTGGTCGCAACCGGGATTCCCAACCAGTCGTCACCGAGCTTGCAGGTCTTGGCTGCCGCATCGGTCCATCCGCCGTACTTCTTGCCGAGATAATCGGCGACGTCGTTCATCTTGAGGACCTTGGTCGGGAACAGCTGCGGCAGCGTGTGCAGGCCCCAGGCCAGATCGAGACCCGAGCCGGTGTTGGCGGCAACCGATGCCTTCGGCTGCACGTCCTCGAAGGACTCGCTGAACACGTTCATCTCGGTGCCGGTCGCAGTCTTGAACGCCGCGACCATGGCGTTGAATGCTTCGTCTTCCTGCGGCACGAAACGCTTCCAGCGCATCACCGTCAGCTTGGCGCCCGGCTCGGCCTTCCACGGCGAGTCCGCCGCCCAAGCCCTTGCGAAGTCGAACAGTGCCGGCCCGGTCAGTGCGCCGGTGGCAGCCAGCGCGGTTCCGCCTTGGAGCAGAGCCCGGCGGGTAAAGTCTTGCATGTCGTCCTCCCTGTGATGCTTTTTTGTAGTCTTTTGCAGTCTGCCTTATTCAGCTTGCATTACGCATTGAGCCGTTTCCCCGTGGCCTCGTCGAACAGGTGAACCACCGACGGATCGGGCCTCAGCCGGACCTTGTCGCCCGGGTTGAACTGGTGACGCTCGCGGAAAACGGCGACGACCTGCTCGCCGCCGAGCTTGGCGAAGACCTGGGTTTCCGAGCCGGTCGGCTCGACCACGACGATCTCGGCCTCAGCGCCATCGTCGGCGATGGTGAAATGCTCGGGCCGGACACCAAAGACCACGGGACGGCCGTCGGCCCCCTCCGGCGCGTTCCTGAGCGGCAGCTTGACGCCGTTCGGCCCTTCGAAGGTCGCAGTGCCGTTGACGCGGACATGCCCCTTCAGGAAGTTCATGGCCGGCGAGCCGATGAAGCCGGCAACGAACTGGTTTTCAGGCTTGTCGTAGAGCTCGAGCGGCGTGCCCATCTGCTCGACGATGCCGTCATGCATGACGACGATCTTGTCGGCCATAGTCATGGCCTCGATCTGGTCGTGGGTGACGTAGACGGTCGTGGTCTTCAGCCGCTGGTGCAGCTCCTTGATCTCGGTGCGCATGGCGACGCGCAACTTGGCGTCGAGGTTCGACAAGGGCTCGTCGAACAGGAAGACCTGCGGATCGCGCACGATGGCGCGGCCCATGGCGACGCGCTGACGCTGGCCGCCGGAGAGCTGGCGCGGATAGCGCTCGAGCAGCGGCGACAGCGCGAGGATCTCGGCGGCGCGCTTGACGCGCTTGTTGATCTCGTCGGAACTCGCGTTCCGCAGCTTCAGCGAGAAGCCCATATTCTCGCCAACGGTCATATGCGGATAGAGCGCGTAGTTCTGGAACACCATCGCAATGTCCCGCTCCTTGGGCTGGACATTATTGACGACGCGGTCGCCGATCGAGATCGTGCCGGAGGTGATGTTCTCGAGGCCTGCGAGCATGCGCAGAAGCGTCGACTTGCCGCAGCCGGAGGGGCCCACCAGAACGACGAACTGGCCGTCCTCGATCGGGATCGAGACGCCGTGCAGGACTTCAAAGTTGCCGAACGATTTCCGCACGTCGCGGATTTGCACAGACGACATCTAGCTCCCTCCTCGAAAGTCCACGGCGCCTCGCGCCGCGACCGTCTTGTTTTTTCTGAACTTCGCCGAACGAAGCCCGGTCTTAACAGGCGACATTGTCGGCAGTTTGTGCGGTTTTGGCAATTTGTCTTTGGTTAGTCGTTGCTGGTAGCGCTGTCAACGTTCCTTTGTTTGCGGCAGTGACTGTGTTAAGAGCAGCAATGGGTCGAAAACGCACCAAGTCAGGCAAAATCCGGCTGGCGGAAGTCGCCGAGCTTGCCGGCGTCAGCCCGATCACGGCGTCCCGCTTCTTCCGTAACCCCGAAGCGCTCTCGGTCGCCAAGCGGACGCGGGTCGAGAGCGCGGCCAAGGAGCTCGGCTATGTGCCGAACCTGGCGGCACGCGCGCTCGCCTCGCAACGCACCGAGGTTATCGGTGTCTTGATTCCGTCACTGACCAACAACGTGTTTTCCGACGTGCTGCGCGGCATCTATGACGCCTCCGAAGGCGGCCGTTACTCGATCCAGCTGTCCAACACACGCTACAGCATCCTCCAGGAGGAGAAGCTGCTGCGCCTGTTTCTTGCGCAGAAGCCTGCCGGGCTGATCGTCACCGGCATCGACCAGACCGCGGAATCGCGCGCGATGCTGGAGGCGGCCGACTGTCCGATCGTGCAGATCATGGAGATCGGGCCCAATCCGGTCGACATGATGATCGGCTTTTCCCACTATGAGGCAGCACGCGCGGCGGTTGCCCACCTGTTCGCGCAAGGTCACCGCAAGATCGGATTCGTCGGCGCGCGCATGGACCCGCGGGTGCAGCGGCGGCTGGACGGATATGTCTCGGCCATGAAGGACGCCTCCCTGTTCGAGCAACGCCTCGTCGTCACGACCGCCACGCCGACGTCGGTGACGCTCGGCGGCGCCCTGTTCACCGATCTCCTGGCACGCGAGCCCGACCTCGATGCGGTGTTCTGCGCCAACGACGACCTCGCGCTCGGCGTGCTGTTCGAATGCCGGCGCCGCGAGATCGGCGTCCCCGAGCAGATCGCGATCGTCGGCTTCAACGACCTCGAATTCATGGCCTCCGCCGTCCCCACCCTGACCAGCGTGCGCACCAACCGCTACGAGATGGGCAAGACAGCCGCCACCATGCTGATCGAGGCGATCGACGGACGGCGCCCGGAGCAGCCGGTGCTCGATCTCGGCTTCAAGGTGATCGAGCGGCAAAGCTCGTCGGCGCGACGTTCAGACGGCAGGCCGGCTGCGTCAGGTGCGGGCACTGCGAACAAAATGGTAGCGTTACCAAGTAGCCATGACTAGTATCGGATTTGTGAGGAAACGACCCGCCAGCGGGAAGGCAGGTCATCGCTAGCGCCGCTGGGCATCGCACAAGCCGACACCCCAAGACCGACGCCAGTGCGTTTGCATTGCAGGAGAACCCAATGACAAAAAAGCCAACCAATGGGCACGCGCCCGCCGGTAACGGCGCCCGTCGCCACCTTCGCTCGCAGGAATGGTTCAACAACCCGCATAACCCGGGCATGACGGCGCTCTATATGGAGCGCTATCTGAACTATGGCCTCACCCGCGCCGAGCTGCAGTCCGGCAAGCCGATCATCGGCATCGCCCAGACCGGCAACGACCTCTCCCCTTGCAACCGCCACCATATCGAGCTCGCCCACCGCGTCCGCGAGGGCATCCGAGAGGCCGGCGGCATCGCGATGGAATTCCCGACCCATCCCATACAGGAGACCGGCAAGCGCCCGACCGCGGCGCTCGACCGCAACCTCGCCTATCTCGGCCTCGTCGAAATCCTTTACGGCTATCCGCTCGACGGCGTGGTGCTGACCACCGGCTGCGACAAGACCACGCCCGCCTGCATGATGGCGGCGGCGACCGTGAACCTGCCCGCGATCGTGCTGTCGGGCGGCCCGATGCTGAACGGCTGGCATGCCGGCGAGCGGACCGGCTCCGGCACCATCGTCTGGAAGTCGCGCGAGCGGCTTGCCGCCGGCGAGATCGACTATGAAGAGTTCATGGAGATCGTGGCGTCCTCGGCGCCCTCGGTCGGCCATTGCAACACCATGGGCACCGCCTCGACCATGAACGGGCTGGCCGAAGCGCTCGGCTTCTCGCTGCCGGGCTGTGCGGCGATCCCCGCCCCCTATCGCGAGCGCGGCCAGATCGCCTACGAGACCGGAAAGCGCATCGTCGAGATGGTCTGGGAGGACCTCAAGCCCTCGGACATCCTGACCCGCAAGGCGTTCGAGAACTGCATCGTGATCAATTCGGCGATCGGCGGCTCGACCAACGCACCGATCCACATCAACGCGCTGGCGCGCCACATCGGCGTCGAGCTCTCGATCGACGACTGGCAGAAGGTCGGCCACGACGTGCCGCTGCTGGTCAACATGCAGCCGGCCGGCTTCTATCTCGGCGAAGAATTCCACCGCGCCGGCGGCGTGCCGGCCGTGGTGCGCGAACTGATGAAGCACAAGCGCATCCACGAAGACGCGGTCACCGTGAACGGTCGCGGCATCGGCGAGAACTGCGCCAATGCGCCCACGCCCGACAACGACGTGATCTGGTCCTACGACAAGCCGCTGGTGAAGGACGCCGGCTTCCTGGTGCTGAAGGGCAATCTGTTCGATTCCGCGATCATGAAGACCAGCGTGATCTCCAAGGAATTCCGCGACCGCTATCTCAGCAAGCCTGGAGATCTCAACGCCTTCGAGGGCCGCGCCATCGTGTTCGAGGGTCCGGAGGATTATCACGCGCGGATCGACGATGCCTCGCTCGACATCGACGAGCGCTGCGTGCTGTTCATCCGCGGCACCGGCCCGATCGGCTATCCTGGCGGCGCCGAGGTCGTGAACATGCAGCCGCCGGCGGCGCTGATCAAACGCGGCATCCTGTCCCTGCCCTGCATCGGCGACGGCCGCCAGTCCGGTACCTCGGGCTCGCCGTCGATCCTGAATGCCTCGCCGGAAGCGGCCGCCAATGGCGGCCTCGCGATCCTCAAGACCGGCGACAAGGTCCGCATCGACCTCAACAAGGGCAGCGCCAACATCCTGATCTCGGACGACGAGCTGAAGAAGCGCCACGCCGAGCTCAAGGCCAATGGCGGCTTCAAGCATCCGCCGAACCAGACGCCGTGGCAGGAGATCTACCGCAGCACCGTCGGCCAGCAGTCGACCGGCGCCTGCATGGAGCTCGCCACGCGCTACCAGAACGTCGCCGGCACCTTTGGAGTGGCGCGGGATAATCACTGACATTGTCATTCCGGGGCGCGACGAAGTCGCGAGCCCGGAATCCATTGATCAACGGACGCTGTGGCCCGATGGATTCCGGGTTCGCGCCAAGAGGCGCGCCCCGGAATGACGACAAAAAATTCAAAGGAGAACAAGAAAATGGCAGACCGCCTCAAGGGAAAGCGCGCCGTCATCACGGCAGCAGCAGCTGGCATCGGGCGCGCTTGCGCCCTCGCATTCGCGCGTGAAGGCGCAACCGTCATTGCCACCGACATCAACGAGGCCGGCATCGCGGGCCTGACCAAGGAAGGCATCGCCGAGGTCGCCAAGCTCGACGTCCGCAACACCGCCGACGTCAATGCTTTTGCAAAACGCGTCGGCAAGATCGACATCCTGCTCAATGCGGCCGGCTTCGTGCACCACGGCACCATCCTGGAATGTTCGGAAGAGGATTTTGACTTTTCGTTCGATCTCAACGTCAAGTCGATGCACCGGACCATCAGGGCCTTTCTGCCGGACATGCTCGCTGGCGGCGGTGGCAGCATCGTCAACATCTCGTCCTGCGCCGCGCTGCGGCCGCCTGCCAACCGCTATGTCTACAGCTCTTCGAAAGCCGCCGTGTCGCTGCTGACCCGCGCCGTCGCGCTCGACTTCATCACCAAGGGCATCCGCTGCAACAGCATCTGCCCGGGCACCGTCGAGACTCCCTCGATGCTCGACCGCGCCGCCGCGCAAGGACCGCAGGGCAAGGAGATGTTCATCTCCCGCCAGAAGATGGGCCGGCTCGGCACCGCCGACGAAATCGCCTCCATGGCGGTCTATCTCGGCAGCGACGAGAGCGCGTTCACCACCGGCGTCGACCTCGTCGTCGACGGCGGCTACATGCTCTGATCACGTCTCGTCCCGAGGAGGCGCGACAAGCGCCGTCTCGAGGGACGGGCCACGGGCTCCATGGGTCGAGACGCGCGCCAAGCGCGCGCTCCTCACCGTGAGGGACAGATAGAGGGATTTTTCGATGAACAAGATCGACCTCAACGGCCGCGTCGCCATCGTCACCGGCGGCGCACAGGGCTTTGGCCGCGCCATCGTTCAGCGCTTCGCCGCCTCCGGCGCCAAGGTCGCGATCTGGGATTTCGACGCCGCGCTGGCCGAGATGACGGCAAAGGAGATCGGCGGCGAGACCAAGGTGTTCAAGGTCGACGTCACCGACACCGCAGCCGTCGAGCAGGCCCGCGATGCCACGCTGGCCGCCTTCGGCAAGATCGACATCCTGGTCAACAATGCCGGTATCGCCGGCGTCAACAAGCCGGTCTGGGAGACTGACCTCGAGGAATGGCGCAAGGTGCTGCGCATCAACCTCGACGGCCCCTTCATCTGCTGCAAGGCGATCGTGCCGGAAATGCTCAAGCAGAAATACGGGCGGATCGTGAACATCGCCTCGATCGCCGGCAAGGAAGGCAATCCGAACGCCTCGCACTATTCGGCGTCCAAGGCCGGCCTGATCGCGCTGACGAAATCGCTCGGCAAGGAGCTCGCCGCGCACGACATCCTCGTCAATGCGGTGACGCCGGCGGCGGCGAAGACCGCGATCTTCGACCAGATGACGCAGCAGCATATCGACTTCATGCTGTCGAAAATCCCGAAAGCGCGCTTCGTGCAGGTGGAAGAGCTCGCCGCGATGGTGAGCTGGCTCGCATCCGAAGATTGTGCCTTCTCCACCGGCGCGGTGTTTGATATTTCCGGTGGACGGGCGACCTACTGAAGCATTGGCCGCCCCTGGAAGGGGCGGACCATGCGGCTTGGTTGTCGGGATTTTGGGCGTCGGGATTTCGTGAAGCTCGCAGCGGGCGCAGGCGCGCTGCCGCTGCTGTCGTCGACGACGTTCGCGCAACTCTCGCCCAACCCGCCGAACATCCGCCCGCCCTCACCCGCCGAGCGCGGCGCCATGGCACGGCTCGCGCACAGCTTCATGGACAAGTACGGCGTGCCGGCACTCTCCGTTGCTATCGGCTATGCCGGCACTGTTGTCCATGAGGACGCCTTCGGTGTTGCCGATATCGAGCGGAACGAGGCCGTAACACCGCGGCATCTGTTCCGGATCGCCAGCGTCAGCAAGATGATCACCTCGGTCACGATCTTCCGCCTGATCGAGGAGAACCGCCTCAAGCTGGCGGATCGCGTGTTCGGCCCGGGCGCGTTGCTCGGCACCGATTACGGACAGCCGCCCTACTCCGCCGGCATCGACCAGATCACGCTCGAGCATCTGCTGACCCACACCGCCGGCGGCTGGAGCAACGACAACCGCGATCCCATGTTCACCCATCCGCGGATGGATCATGCCGAGCTGATCGCCTGGACGCTGGCCAACCGGCCGCTCGACCGCCCGCCGGGCCAGCACTACGCCTACTCCAATTTCGGCTATTGCGTGCTCGGGCGCGTGATCGAGAAGCTCACCGGCCAGCCCTATGCCGAGCACGTCCGCACCGATGTGCTCGCGCGCTGCGGCGTCACCGACATGACCATCGCGGGCAACACGCGCGAGCAGCGCCAGACCGGCGAGGTCGCCTATTACGGCCAGGGCGAAAATCCCTACGACATGAAAGTGAGGCGGATGGATTCCCATGGCGGCTGGATCGCGACGCCGGCGGATCTCGTGCAGTTCCTGATGCATGTCGACGGTTACACGAGACCCGCGAACATCCTGCGGCCGCGCACCATAGAGGTCATGACCACCGCGCCCAGCTACAGCCCGGACTATGCCAAGGGTTTCTGTGTCAACAAGTCAGACAATTGGTGGCACAATGGCAGCCTGCCGGGCACGAGCACGATTGCCGTGCGCACCCATGGCGGCTTCTGCTGGGCCGCCTTCACCAACACAAGACGCGGGAATTCCAACATGGATGGCGATCTCGACAATCTCAACTGGAGCATGGCGCGCCAGGTCGGCGAATGGCGGGTGGCCTGACATGATCCGGGAAGGTGGATGCCTGTGCGGCGCGGTGCGGTTCAAGGCGGAGGGCGAGCCGCTCAACGTCCGCATCTGCCATTGCCGCTTGTGCCAGAAGGCGATGGGCTCGCCCTACTTCGCCCGCGCACAATTCGACCAGCGTGCGCTGACCGTCGAGGGCGAGACCGAGCGCTATGCCTCGTCCGAGAACATCGACCGCGTGTTCTGCAAGCGCTGCGGCACACGCCTGTTCGCCTGGCGACGCAACGGCACGCTGGCCGGTGTAGCACTCGCCACCTTCGACGACCGCAACGCCTTCGCGCCGACCGAGCACATCTGGGTGTCGGAGAAGCTCGCCTGGCTGAAGCTCGACGACGGCCTGACGCAATATCAGACGACGATTCCTGCATGAATTTGCACGACTGCACGGCGGGGACGGTCCGCCGGTCATTTGCGGCGTGGTATTTCGGAACCCGCCACCCTATCTTGAGCTGAAGCGTTGCTGCACCGCCGGTTGGCTGGGACGGCTGCAAGGCCGCAGGCAAACCGGGACGGACGAGCCGTGAACATTTCCCTTTATGACCTTTCGGTGTGGGTGCTGCCGCTGGTGCTCGCCATCACCTTCCACGAAGCGGCGCACGCCTTCGTCGCGCATCGGCTCGGCGACAACACGGCCTGGCAGCTCGGCCGCGTCAGCTTCAACCTGCTCCGCCACATCGACCCTTTCGGTACCCTGATCCTGCCGGCAATGCTGCTGTTTGCGCATTCGCCGTTCCTGTTCGGCTACGCCAAGCCGGTGCCGGTGAATTTCCGCAAGCTCAACAACCCCAGGCTCGACATGGTCTGGGTGGCGCTGGCCGGGCCCGCGACCAACATCCTGCTGGCGCTGGCGGCGGCTCTCACTCTCCACGCCCTGCCCTTGGCGCCGGCGGGGTCCGCGCAGTGGATCTTCGACAATCTCAAGAATGCGCTGCTGATTAACGCCGTCCTGGCCGTGTTCAACATGATGCCGATCCCGCCGCTCGACGGCGGGCGCGTCGCGGTCGGGCTGCTGCCACGGCCGCTCGCCCTGCCGCTGGCCCGGCTCGAGCCGTTCGGTATGCTGATCCTGATCGGCCTGTTGATCCTGCTGCCGCTTGCGGGCTCGCAGTTCGGTCTAAATCTTGATGTTATTTCAGCAATACTGCGAACGTTGACCGGTTATGTGATTCAGGCTGTTCTCTTCCTGACCGGCAACGCGTAGTTGAACTACGACACCCGAACACAAGCCGAAGGGTCAGAGGCCGACTTGGTCAAAGCTGCCGATATGCTGATCGCGCGACGCGCCGACACCCGAGCCCGCGCCGATTTTGCCACCTGGAAGATGATGGCCAAGCTCAACGGGTCGTCCGCGCTGCCGCCGGAAGCCCAGGAGTTCCTCGCGAGCTACAAGAACCTGCTGGCGCAGATGAGCGAGGGCGAGGCTACAGAAGCCACCATCGGCGCGATCTACCGGGCCTACTATGCCGAGATGGGCGGCGCCGGAACCCCGCCCGACGTCCGCACCCGCCCGCCTGAAACGGCGGCGGACAATGTTACCGCTTTCCGCCGTCCGGCACCGAAGCCGAAGAGGTCTGCCGCCTTCGGGGCGACGACACTCGGTGGAACCCAGAAGCGACCGCTTCCGGTGGCGCTGATCTTCGCCTGCCTGGTCGTGGTCTATGTCGGAATCCGGCTCTACTGGCGCTGAGCCGTCTTCTTCTTTTTCTTCTCGTCCGGCGGCTTGAAGATGATGGGGACCGTGCGCTCGATCCGGTCCTCGGTCAGCGCGGCGGGCGGTGTCGGGAAAGGATCGGATTTGTGGACCATGGAGATCGCGGCGGCATCGTAAGCCGCATCTCCGGACGACTCCACGACGTCAACCGAGATCACGTTCCCCCGTCGGTTGAGCGCGAAGCTCACCTTGACCGTCTGGTTATTGGGCTCCTTGCCCTCCGGGTTGACCTTGTGCGCAGATAGGTGCGCGCTGATCTTACGGTTCCAGTCGGCCGTCAGCTTCAGGATGTCCTTGCCGATGCCGAGAACCGGCGCCATCGCCTTCTCGGCCTCGCGCGTGGCGTCTTCAAAGGTTTGGCGCTCCATGGCGACCGACTTCTGCGATGCCTCCATGGCCGGCGTTTCGACGGCGGCCACCTTCGGATCGTCGTCCTGCTCCTTCTTCGGCTTGTTCTCGGTGACGAGGCGATCGGGATCCTCGGCCTGTTGCGGCCGATCCTGTGGAAGATCCGTCTCCTTGACCTCGGCCTTCTGCTCGGGCAGCGCCGGGCGCTCTTCCTGCTCCTCAGAGTCCGTCGGCCCGGGTGCCCTGTCGGACTCCTGAACCGGCGGCGACGTCATCTCGACCGCGAACTCCGCTCCCGCAGCGCCCAACCCCTCGTCGCCGTCGTCGGCCCGCAGGTTCGCGAGCGCCAGCGCGGCCCCGCCCAAATGGAGCGCGAGCGCCGCAACCGCCGCCAAAATCCAAAGCCGCCGGGCTGGTCTGGGTTCGAGTTCGACGTCGGACATGACGCCCCCTATGGCTGCGCCGCGCCAGCGGCGGCCGATCCCGCCGCCGTGGGCGAGCCTTCGAGCGCAACCAGCTTCACCCGCGTGTAGCCGCCGGAGCGCAACAGCTCCATGACGCCCATCAACTCGCCATAGGGCACGGAGCGATCGGCACGCAGGAAGACGTACTTGTCCTTGCTCATGTCGGACAGCCCGTCGAGCGTGCCGATCAGCTCGGCGCGGTGGACGGAATCCTCTCCGATGGCGAGCGTCAGATCGCGCTTGATGCTGAGATAGGTCGGCTTGTCCGGCTTCTTCTGCGGCGTCGAGCTCGACGTCGGCAGATCGATCGGCAGATCGACCGTCGAGAGCGGGGCTGCGACCATGAAGATGATCAGCAGCACCAGGATGACGTCGATGAACGGCGTGACGTTGATGTCATGCGTTTCCGAGAAGTCGTCGTCATCATCGTTGTCTGCGAGCGAAACGGCCATGGTTCACTCCGCCGCGCGCGAATGCACGCTGCCGTGGCTGCGATCGAGATCGCGCGAGAGCAGCCGCCCCGCCGCGCCCGAGGCACGGCTGACGAGCTCGAGATAGCTCTTCGTCACGCGCGAGAAGTGATTGTAGATGATGACCGCAGGGATCGCGGCGACGAGGCCGATCGCGGTGGCGAGCAGCGCCTCGGCGATGCCGGGCGCGACCACGGCGAGGTTCGTGGTCTGCGACTTCGAGATGCCGATGAAGCTGTTCATGATGCCCCAGACCGTGCCGAACAGGCCGACGAAGGGCGACGTGGAGCCGATGGTCGCGAGCACGCCCATGCCAATGCGGATGCGCCGCGCCTCCGCGCGCACGATCTCGGAAAAGCTCGAGGCCGCGCGCTCCTTGATGCCGGCATCGCTGGACAGGCCGGCCGACATCCGTGCCTCGCGCAGCGCTGCCGCCAGGAAGGACGGCAGGATGCCCTCCTTGGTGCCGAGCGCCATCTGCGCTTCAGCGAGCGACCGTGCCTCCGAGATCTTCTTCAGCGCCGAGCGAAGCCTGCCGGACGCGACCGACAGCTCGATCGACTTGGCGATGAGGACGGTCCAGGTCATCAGCGATGCGAAGGCGAGCCCGATCATCACCGCCTTCACGATGACGTCCGCCGACATGAACATCACCCAGGGCGACAATTCCTTCATGGCCGGCGCGGTAACGGACGCGGCGTCGGGCTTCGCAGTCGCCGGAGCGATGGCTGCGGGGGATGCCGTCGGTGCCGCGGGAGCGGTCGCCGTCGAGGCCGCAGGCGCCGGGGCGGCAGGCGCGGTCGTCGATGGTGCCGCTGGGACCGGGCTGACCGGTGCCGGCCGGGCCGTAGACTGTGCCGGGGCCGCAGGCGGGGTCTGTGTCTGGGCAGAAACCGGAGATGCGAGCCAGGCGGCCGCCAGCATCAAGGCTGCGGCACGGCTTGCTTGGAAGGACATGATCTTCATACTTCGGCCCAGTAGCGAATGAGGTTGTGATAGATACCCGTCAATTTGACCGTTTCGGGATCGTCACGCCCGAGCCGTTCCACCAGCGCCTGTATCGCGGTGTCGAGGTCAAAGATCATGCTCCGGGCTTGATCGTCCCGTATCATGCTCTGAAGCCAGAAGAAAGATGCAACCCGCGCTCCCCGGGTCACCGGCGTCACCAGATGCAGGCTGGTCGAGGGATAGAGCACGCAGTCGCCGGCTGGCAACTTGACTTCGTGCGAGCCGTAGGTGTCCTCGATCACAAGTTCGCCACCGTCATACTCCTCCGGCTCGGCGAGGAACAGCGTGACCGACAGGTCTGTGCGGATGCGAAGGCCGGTCAGGCGGTCGCCGCGGATCGCATTGTCGACATGCAGGCCGAAATGATGACCGCTGCTCGCCGCATAGCGGTTGAACAGCGGCGGGAAGATCTGAAGCGGGATCGCCGCCGCGATGAAGCGCGGGTTCGACGTCAGCGCCGAGATGATGCGGTTGCCGAGCTTGCGCGCGACCTCGCTGTCCGGCGGCAATTGCTCGTTGCGCTTGACCATGGCCGACTGCGAGCCGGCAGTGGAGCGGCCGTCCTCCCATGCGCTGGCGTCCATGATGCGGCGGAAATCCGCCACATCATCCTTGCTGAGAACGTTTTCGATGCATGTCAGCATGAAACTGGTTATCGCTCCATCAGTAGCGCGCCGAGAGCACCACATAGGCGGCACGGCCCGGTGCCTCCAGCACGAACGGTGCCGCGCTCTGGTACAACGCGTCGTAGTAGCGCTTGTCGAAGATGTTGTTCACGAACAGCTTGACCTGCCAGTTCTTGTTGATCTTGGCCTCCGCGAACATGTCGAAACGCCAATAGCTCGGAATCGACGTGCCCTGGTTGGCCGCGAGCAAAGTGCCGCCGTAAATCTTCGAACGGTAGACCGCCTGCCCACCCAGTTCCCAGACATCGGTGAGCTGGTACTTCGTCAGCAAGCTGAAGGACTCGTGTGCAATGTTGGCGAGCGGACGCCCGACATTGGTCGGATACAGCGCCTTGTTGGCCGACGGCGCCAGCGACTGCGTCACTTCCGACTGCATCAGCACGAGACCGCCGAACACGCTCCATTTGTCGGTGATCTTGCCGCCGACGCCGAGATCGATGCCGCGGATGCGGTAGGCTGCTCCGGCGGTGATACACGATATATTGCCAGTCGTTCCGGTCGGATAGACGCATCCCAAAGGAGCTGCAGCGGCCGCACTGCCCACGTTCTGCGACTCGCGTGCGTTCTCTTTCGTCGTCTGGAACAACGCTGCGGTCAGAAGCAGATGACGATCGAACAGCTCCCACTTGGTGCCGAGTTCGATGGCCTTGTTCTTCTCGGGGCCGAATATCTGCGTATTGCCGCCCGGCAGGTTCGGATTGAGGCCGCCATAGGCTGTGCTGGTGCCGTCGAATTCGGCACCAACCGGGTTCGCCGAGGTCGCATACGCCACATAGACACTGCCGTTCGGTGCCGGCTTCAACGTCAGGCCGAGGTTGAAGTTCGGAATTAGAAACTCCGCCGATTGCTGGCCAGGACTGCCGACCTTCCGCGTGTTGATGCTGTAATCATCATAGCGGAACCCGCCGTTCAGGATCACCAAGTCACGATAGTTTGCGCTATCCATGACGTAGCCGCTGACGGTGTCGATGCCGATCTTGGTGGGACTGCCGGTGAGGCTCGGAATCCCGAAGGGAAGATTGGTATATTGCGGAGCGAATACGCTGACGTCGGTCTTCGATCCGCTGCCGCTGAAGGGCGTGCCGGTCGTCAGCTCCGAGCTGAGGCCGGTATAACTGTCGATCGACGATCTCTCGCGATCATACTCGACACCGCCGAGCAAGGTGTGCCTGAAGCCTACATCGTCGTTGAACTTGTAAGTTGCCTCGGTCTGGTTGGCGAACACGTCCGTGACCTGGAATCGGCTCTGCGGATTTGCACTCAGCGTCGAGGCCGAGAGCGGATCGACAAGCTTCGGCGCTTCAGGAAGCGTACCGATGTAATTCTGCGTCGAGCGGGACGCGCGGATCTTGTTGCTGACCATCAGGTCGGGGGTGATCTGCACTTCCGCGTTGATTGTGCCGATGTCCTGGCCGGTCCGGAAGAAGTCCCGGTTGACGAAGCCGTACCAGTTATTGCGATTGGCGCCGAAGTCCGGAAACGGACCGCCGGCAGTCGACGTCGTGCTGGGCCGATAATATGGCACGCCAAAATCCGGGCGGCCGGTCAGCTCGGTGTGAATGTAGTTGCCGGTGACCTTGACCGTATCGGTCGGCTTCCAGGTCGTGGCGACGAAGGCGCCGTTTCGATTGTCGGTGACGTAGTCGCGGCCGGCGACGTTGGCATCCTGGAACAGGCCGCCGACGCGGACGGCGAGCGTCGGGTCGATCACCTGATTGACGTCGAGTGTGACACGCTTGGTCTGGTCGGTGCCAAACGTGGTGTCCATGTTGTAGAAGCTCTTTGCCGTCGTCGCCTGCTTGGTGACGATGTTGATCGCACCACCGGCGACACCGCGGCCGGAAAAGGTCGAGCCGGGACCGCGCAGGATCTCGACCTGCTCGGTGAAGAAGTTCTCGCGCACACTGACGCCGGCATCGCGCACGCCATCGATGAAGATGTCGTTGCGCGCGTCGAAGCCGCGGATGAAGAAGCGGTCACCGAAGGCATTGCCGCCCTCGCCCGATCCAAGCGTCACGCCAGCCGTGCTGAGAATCGCCTGCTTCAGCGTCGTGGCGTTCTTGTCCTCGAGCACTTCCTTGCTGAGAACCGTGATCGACTTAGGCGTATCGACCAATTTCTCCGGAAACTTGCCCCCGGCCTGCACGTGATCGACCTTGTAGGGCGCGGCCGGATCGGCATAGGGATCCGCGTCGGCGGGTCCGGAGGGCGTCGCCGGAGCAGCCTGCTGGGCCTGCTGGCGCTGCGCGGCGCGGCGAAGCGCGTTGCGGGCGCGGACCTGATCCGGCGTGGGCTTCGAGGCCGTCGGGCGCGGACGCTGGACCGGAGCATCGACCGTCACCGGCGGCAGGTTCGACTGCTGCGCCTCTGCGCCGCTCGACACCGACGCCGCCGCGATCAGGCTTGCGACTGCCGAGACCTTCTTGCCGGAAATGCCCGCGGACTTTTCATACGCCAGATCGAATGCTGCGACCGAACGCAACGACTTCGGTGCGACCACCTGCCCCATTACAACACGCCCCATCTTCATGTCCGCTCATTCACTTCGATGAGCGATTGGGCTGTTGGTATCGACGGCAAAATAGTGGGTCAATGCGGGCAAGCCGCGAGAACGCTTGAATAAGTCCAGATCAAAACGATTCTAATCTACAGTTTCAAACGGTTCTAAAGTGAGATTGGAGTCGTTCTAAAACGAGCGCGAAAAAAGCCGCGAAATCAACGATCGCGTGCGCAGCGTCAATCGCTGCTCGGCGGCTTCATCAGCGAGAACAATTCGTCGACAGTCTTCTGCGCGACGGCACGCACACGATCGGTGTTGTCCATGCCGGCGATGTTGACTCCCTTCACCACCGCCTTGATCTCGTCGCGGAAGTCGGTGAGGAAGCGCAAGGGGTCGCGCTGCTCGTTGGCGACGCGGGCGATCAATCCCGTGATCAGAATCTGACACGCGATCAGCTTGCCGTTCAATTCGTCCATCCTGCGCTCCCGTTGTGGCGCGCCGATATGAACGATGCCGATTTTCCTGACAACCGAAACACCGCCCGCGCGATTTAGAACCGTTCTCGGAACGCGCACATCCCGACGCTCCTGCCCGGGTGTTGCGCCAGCCTCGTTCCCAACTCGCCGCGGCCACCCACACCGGCTACGGGCATTGCCTCATTTTTGCACGCTGATCGCTCGCGGCGGGAAAATGCAGCACTGCACACCGGCGCGCCAGCGAGTTGCCTAAGCCGTGCAAAGCTTTCCAATTGTTTAGGTTTCCCGATCGATAGTGCTGTTTACACTGGAACTTGGCGTGTATTATACAAGCGCCTTGGAACCCAATGATTGCCCCACAATTCGTAACTGAGGGCACAAGAGCCGACACGAGCCGATATGAAAAAAACACGGCCGATCCTCTGGATTCTGATCATCGCGGCCGTGGCCTCCGCGGGTTACTATGGTTGGCAGAAATTCGGCTCGTCGGATGCCGGAAAAACCCAGACGGCACAAAAAGGTCCGCCCCGCGCCCTCGCCGTTCCCGTGAGCGTTGCGCCGGTCCAGAAGGTCGATTTCCCGGTCTACCTGACCGGTCTCGGCACGGTTCAGGGTTTCAACACCGTCCAGGTCCGGCCCCGGGTTGACGGCCAGATCGACAGGATCGCCTTCACCGAAGGCCAGATCGTCAAAGAGGGCGAGCTTCTGGTCTCGATCGATCCCCGCCCCTATCAAGCCGCGCTCGACCAGGCCAAGGCCAAGAAGGCGCAGGACGAGGCAAATCTGGCGAACGCCAATCTCGAGCTCCAGCGCGCCATGAAGCTCGGCGAATTCGCCACCGCGCAGCGGGTTGACACCCAGCGCTCCACTGTCGCCCAGCTAACCGCCCAGATCGCCGCCGACGACGCCGCGATCTCCAATGCCCAGACCCAGCTCGACTACACCCAGATCAAGGCGCCGATCGCCGGCGTCGCCGGCCTGCGCCAGGTCGACGTCGGCAACATCGTCAACGCCTCGACGCAGACGGGTATCGTCACGATCTCGCAGGTCGAGCCGATCTCGGTGATCTTCACCGCGCCGGAAGATCAGCTCGCCTATATCAGCGAGGGCCAGAAGGCCGGGGCACTCAAGGTGATCGCGTTCACCACCGACGGCAAGAAGACGCTGGCCGAGGGCAAGCTCGCGGTCATCAACAACCAGGTCGACACGACCAGCGGGACGATCCGGCTCAAGGCGGTGTTCGACAACAAGGACCACACGCTGTGGCCGGGACAGTCGGTCTCGACGCGGCTTCTGGTGCGGACGCTGAAGGACGCGACGGTGGTCCCGGATGACGCGGTCCAGCATTCGACCAACGGCCTTTACGCCTATACCGTCAATCAGGACAACAAGGCCGAAGTGCACAAGGTCAAGGTCAGCTACGCGATCGACGGACGTTCGGTCGTCGACGAAGGCCTCGCGCCGGGGCAGCAGGTGATCACCGGCGGCCAGTTCAAGGTGCAGCCCGGAAGCCTCGTCTCGACGGCGGTGGCGAGTTCGGATCCGGCCCAGAACAAGGTTCGACAGGAATGAACGCGGGCGGGATTTCGGCACCTTTCATCCGTTATCCCATCGGCACCTCGCTGCTGATGGCGGGCATTCTCTTTGTCGGTCTCGTCGCCTATCCCCTGCTCCCGGTCGCGCCGCTGCCGCAGGTGGACTTTCCGACCATCCAGATCACCGCCAACCTGCCGGGCGGCAGCCCCGAAACCATGGCCTCGTCGGTGGCGCAGCCGCTGGAGCGCCAGTTCGCCCAGATCCCCGGCATCGCCCAGATGACCTCGACGAGCTATCTGGGCACCGCGTCGATCACCATCCAGTTCGACCTCAACCGCAGCATCGACGGCGCGGCCAATGACGTGCAGGGCGCCATCAACGCCGCCAGTGGCCAACTGCCGAAGAATCTTCCCTCGCCGCCGACCTATCGCAAGGTCAACCCGGCCGACGCGCCGATCCTGCTGCTGTCGGCGACCTCGGAGACGCTGCCTCTGACCAGCGTCAGTGACGCAGTCGACGCCCAGCTCGCCCAACAGATCAGCCAGCTCTCCGGCGTCGCGCAGGTGTTCATCGGCGGCCAGCAGAAGCCGTCCATCCGCATTCAGGTCGATCCGGCGAAACTCGTCGCCAAGGGCCTATCGATGGAGGACGTGCGCAGCCAGATCGCGATCACCACGGTCGACAGCCCCAAGGGCAATATCGACGGCGACAAGCGCGCCTACACGATCTACGCCAACGATCAGCTCACCCAGTCCAAGGACTGGAACGACGTCATCATCGCCTATCGCAACGGCGGTCCGTTGCGGATCCGCGACATCGGCCAGGCGGTCAGCGGCGCCGAAGACGCCAAGCAGGCGGCCTGGGCCAACGGCAAGCGCGGCGTGTTCCTGGTGATATTCAAGCAGCCGGGCGCCAACGTCATCGAGACCGTCGACAAGATCAAGGCGACCTTGCCCCGCCTCGTGGCGGCGATTCCGCCCGCGATCAAGATCGAGCTCATCAGCGACCGCACCACGACCATCCGCGCCGCAGTCGAGGACGTGCAGTTCACACTGCTGCTGACCATCGCCCTGGTGGTCATGGTCATCTTCATCTTCCTGCGCAGCTTCTGGGCGACCGTCATTCCCACCATCACGGTTCCACTGGCGCTATTGGGCGCGTGCGCCCTGATGTGGGTCGTCGGCTATTCACTCGACAATCTGTCGCTGATGGCACTCACGATCGCAGTCGGATTTGTTGTCGACGACGCCATCGTGATGCTCGAGAACATCACCCGGTACATCGAGGAAGGCGAATCGCCGATGGCCGCCGCCTTCAAGGGTTCGAAGGAAATCGGCTTTACGATCGTCTCGATCAGCATCTCGCTGGTCGCGGTGCTGATCCCGCTGCTGCTGATGGGCGGCATCATCGGCCGTCTGTTCCGCGAGTTCGCCGTCGTGCTGGCGATGACCATCTTCGTCTCGATGTTCGTGTCGCTGACGCTGACGCCGATGATGGCCTCGCGCTTCCTGCGCGCCCATGGCGAGGTGACCCACGGCAAGTTCTACCAATGGAGCGAGCGCGCCTTTGACGGGATGCTGCGGGGCTACGAATACATCCTCGATCATGCCCTGGCCTGGCGCCGTACCACGCTCACGATCTTCTTCGCCACGCTTGGCCTGTCGATCTACCTGTTCGTCCTGATCCCGAAGGGCTTCTTCCCGCAGCAGGATGTCGGCCTCATCACGGCGACCTCCGAAGCCTCGCAGGACATCTCGTTCAAGGAGATGGTGAGACGCCAGGAGCAACTGGGCAAGATCATCCTGGCCGATCCCGACGTTGCCAGCGTTGCCATGTCGATCGGCGGCAGCGGCCGCGCCGGCAACAACGGCAACCTGTTCATCACGCTGAAACCTCGCAACCAGCGCGAGGCATCGGCCCAGCAGATCATCGCGCGACTGCGTCCGCAGTTCGACAAGGTCGAAGGCGCCCGCCTCTACATGCAGGCGGCCCAGGACGTCCGGCTCGGCGGCCGGCCGACCCGCACGCAGTTCGAGTTCACCCTGCAGGATGCCGATCTCGGCGAGCTCAACGACTGGGCACCGAAGATCCTCGCCAAGATGCAGACGCTGCCGGAGCTGCGCGACGTCGCGACCGACCAGCAGACGCAGGGCACCACGGTCCAGCTCAAGATCAACCGCGACACCGCCTCACGCTACGGCATCCAGCCGCAGCTGATCGACGACACGCTGTACGACGCCTTCGGACAGCGCCAGGTCACGCAGTATTTCACCCAGCTCAACACCTACAAGGTGATCCTCGAGATCCTGCCGGAGATGCAGGGCAGTCTCGAGAGCCTGAACAAGCTCTATCTGAAATCGCCTTTGACCGGCGACCAGGTGCCGCTGTCGACCTTCGCGACCTGGACCACCGATCCGGTCCGCCCGCTCTCGATCAGCCACCAGGGCCAGTTCCCGGCGATCACCATCAGCTTCAACCTCGCCCAGGGCGTCGCGCTCGGCCAGGCCACCGAAGCCGTGCAGAAGGCGATGGCCGATCTCGGCGCGCCGCCGACGCTGAACTCGAGCTTCCAAGGCACTGCGCAGGCATTCCAGCAGTCGCTCGGCACCGTGCCGCTGCTGATCCTCGCCGCGCTCGTCGTGGTCTATCTGATCCTCGGCATCCTCTACGAGAGCTACATCCATCCGATCACGATCCTGTCGACCCTGCCCTCGGCCGGCGTCGGTGCGCTCCTGATCCTGATGGCGTCCGGTTTCGACTTCAGCCTCATTGCATTGATCGGAATCATCCTCCTGATCGGCATCGTGAAGAAGAACGGCATCATGATGGTCGACTTCGCCATCGCCGCGGAACGCGACGAGCACAAGACGCCGGCGGAATCGATCCGCCAGGCTGCGCTGCTGCGCTTCCGCCCGATCATGATGACGACGATGGCGGCGCTGCTCGGCGGCGTGCCGCTGATGCTCGGCCACGGCACCGGCGCCGAGATCCGCCAGCCGCTCGGCTACGCCATGGTCGGCGGGCTGATCGTCAGCCAGGCGCTGACGCTGTTCACCACCCCGGTGGTCTATCTCTATCTCGACGAGCTCAACAATTGGTTCTCGGGCTGGGGCCGTTCGGATGACGGCGAAGGCCACGAGGCACCCGCGCGCGGCACCGTCAAGCAGGCCGCCGAGTAAGCTTGCGCCGCCGCTCCCGCGACGCTACAGCGAGGCTTCCGGTTCACGCCAACGCAGTCTCGCCATGCCCATGCAATCCAGACTTGTCGCCCTTGCCGCCGGCCTCCTGTTGTCGACCGGTGCCGCGTATGCCCAGCAGAGCGCCAAGAAGAACGCGGCTCCTGCCCCGGCCGCACAGCCCGCGCCGGCGCCGACACAGCCGCAGGCTGACGGCGCGCAGCAGGCCGGCTGGGTCGTGCGCTGCACCAGCGTCAGCCGCGATTCGCCGCTCGAATGCGCGATGGAGCAGAACGCGGTGCTGACCAAGACCGGCCAGACCATCGTCCTGATCAACATCCGCATCGCGCCCGACACGCGCACGCCGGTGGCACTGCTGCAACTGCCGCTTGGCCTCAACCTTCCGATCGGCGCCAAGCTCCAGGTCGACGAGGGCAAGACGGTCGACCTCCAGATCCAGACCTGCGAGAACCGCGGCTGCTACGCCTCGACGCCGATCGCGGCGGACTTGCTCGCAGCCTTGCGGTCGGGCAAGCAGCTCAAGGTCTCCTTCCAGAACATGGCCAAGGAGACGATCGCGATCCCGATGCCGCTGGGCGATTTCGCGGCCGCCTACGACAAGATCAAGTAACGGGACGTTTCGCCCCTACTGCCGCGCCATCTGCGCGTTGCCGACGGCATCACCGTCGAGCTCCTGGTCGTTGTGCATGGTGACGGTGACGCGCAGCAGCCGGCCCTCGAACTCGAACGGCGCTTCGTAATGCGACACCGGGCTGCCGCGGTCGCGGCCGATGTCGAGGCCGGACCACGAGATCAGCGTGTGGAAGCCGAGCTGGGTCTGGAGCGTGCCCGCCGGCTCGCCGTCGATCAGCAGCGTGTATTCGGTAACGCCGGTGCGCGAGCCCTTGGCCGGCGGCTCCTTGCGCAGGAGGCGCTCGACGTGCACACCGAGCCGCCGCGCACCTGACGGCACCTTGCGGTTCGAGTGCACGACCTGGTGGCTGCCGCCGATGTTGAGGTCGTGCACGAGATGGCCGTCCTTGATGTAGAGGCTGTAGCCCGACGTCGCATCGCCATGCGCGATCAGCACGCCGTTGGCGCCCGCCTCGTCGATCTCGACATGCGCCTCGATCGTGTAGCTGCGGCTGCGCACGTCGGGCGCGACGTCGGTCGGCACGTGGCCCATTCCATGATGGAAGACGAAATGGTGACGCGCACCGTGGAAGCGCGCGGCGTTCTCCGCAAAGCGCGGCCCGAAACGGTCGTCGAGCGGCAGCACGTTGTGCTTCTCCGCCTCCTCCCACCAAGTCGCGATCATGCGGCCGAGACGCTCCGGCTCCTTGGTGGCGAGATCATTCGTCTCGGAGAAATCCTGATCCAGATGGAACAGCTCCCATCTGTCGTTCTCGAACGGCGTGCCGGGCGGATGGAAGGCGACCGCCTTCCACCCCGCCTGCCAGAGGCCGCGATGGCCGAACATCTCGAAATATTGCGGCGAGCTTTTTGAGGGCGCGGACGCGTCCGTGATCGAGCGCGCAAAGCTCTCGCCTTCGAGCGGCATCTGCCGGCAGCCCGCGATCGTCGGCGGCGACTCGATGCCGATCAATTCCAGCAGCGTCGGCGTGAGGTCGCAGGCGTGCACGAACTGGTGCCGCAGTTCGCCTTTGCCTGCGATCTTCTTCGGCCAGTTGATGACGAAGGGATCGCGGATGCCGCCGCCATGCGTGTTCTGTTTGTAGCGGCGCAGCGGCGTGTTCGACGCCATCGCCCAGCCATGCGGGAAATTGCTGTGGGTGTCGGGCCCACCGATGTCGTCGATGCGGGCGAGCTTCTCCGCGATTGGCTCCGGCTTGAAGTTGAACGGCCCCATCGCGTTGACGAAACCGAGCGGCCCGCCCTCCTGGCTCGCGCCATTGTCGGACATCACGATGATGACAGTGTTGTCGCGGATGCCGGCCGTCTCGAGAAACGCAACGAGCCGGGCAAGATGCCGATCGGAATGGTCGAGCATGCCGGCGAAGGCTGCTTGCAGGCGCGTGAAGACGCGGCGCTCGTCCGCGGTATGCTCCTCCCAGGCCTTCACGCCGTCGTTGCGCGCGGGCATCCGCGTTGCCGCCGGCACGAGGCCCATCGCCCTCTGGCGCGCCAGCCGCTGCTCCCGTTCGACGTCCCAGCCGTGCGCGAAGGCCGCGTCGTAGCTCCTGATGATATCGGCGGGCGCCTGATGCGGCGCATGGCAGGCGCCCAGCGCGACCCAGGTGAGCCAGGGAATATCCGGCCGGTCGGCGACGTGATCGCCGATGAAGCGGATCGACTGGTCGATCAGGTCCTCGGTCAGGTGATACCCGTCGGCATAGGTGCCCGGCGGATCAATGTGCGTGTTGTCCGAGACGAGCTCGGGCGCATACTGGTCGGTCTCGGCATCGAGGAAGCCGTAGAAACGATCAAAACCACGCCCGAGCGGCCAGCCGTCGAACGGGCCGGTGGCGCCGCTCTCGGTCAGCGGGGTGACGTGCCACTTGCCGACCATGTAGTTGCGATAGCCGTGCACCCGCAGCATCTCGGCGAGCGTCCCCGCCTCGCGCGCGATCTTGCCGCGATAGCCGGGATAGCCGGAATCGAAATTGGCAAGGCACCCGACGCCGACCGAATGGTGGTTGCGCCCGGTGAGCAGCGCCGCACGCGTCGTCGAGCACATCGCCGTGGTGTGGAAACCGCTGTAGCGCAGGCCCTCCGCGGCGAGCTTATCGATGGCCGGCGTCTTGATGGACGATCCGTAGCAGCCGAAATCGGAGAAGCCGACATCGTCGAACAGCACGATGAGGATGTTCGGCGCGCCCTCTGGCGGCCTCTGTGCCTGCGGCCACCAGGGTTTTGACTCCGCAACCGTCTTGCCGACGGTGCCGCGGAACGGCGTGCCGCTGCCTGCGCTCATCTGCTTCTCCCTGCTTGTTGCGTGAACCGGACGGTTGACCCGCGGTCTGACCACGCTTAAATTATAATCAGAATTATGATTATGATTTGAAACGGATGCAAGCGCGGATGCGAGCACGTTCAGAAGAGCCCGGATTTCGCGATTTCGACCTGCCGGGCGTCGCCCCGTCGCGCCAGAAGCGCAGCCGGGAGACGACGCTGGCGCTGCTGCGCGCCGGCGCCGACATGCTGCGGGCGCGCAGCCTTGCCGAACTCTCGATCGAGGCGCTCTGCGCCGAGGTCGGCGTCACCGTCGGCGCCTTCTACAGCCGCTTCGAGAGCAAGGAGGCCTACTTCAACGCCCTGATGGCGCTGGCCACGCGCGACGGCGAGCAGCGGCTGGGCGAGATCAGGCGCCCGTCACCCGACACCGGCCTCGACAAGCTCTGCCATGTCATTGTCGGCGGCATCATCGCCTGGATGCGCAACCATGAGGGCGTGCTGCGCGCAGCGCTTCAGCATGACGACACCCGCCCGGACAAATGGACGCCGTTCAAGGCGCTCGCCCAAGCCACCACGATGCGCGCCACCCCTCTCCTGCTGCCAGCCATGGGCAAGGGAATGGGCAAGGGGCGCAAGGCCGCCAAGACCCGCACGATCGCCTTCGGCTTCCAGGTCGTGCTGGGCACGCTGGTGAACGCGATCCTCAACGATCCCGGACCGCTGTCGCTTTCGTCGAAAGAGATGGAGAGGCGGCTCGCCGGTTGCCTGTTGCTGCTGCTTCAGGCGGAGATGGGTCACCCGACACCGAGATAGGCCTTCTGCACCTGCGGGTCCTCGGCGAGCGCGGCCGCGGTGCCCGACAGCACGCTTCTGCCGACCTGGAGCACGGACAGCGGACCCGGATTTCGCCTACGCTCCATCCGGGCCACGAGCCTCCCTGCTCGACCTCACTCAACTGATAACATCGCTCGCGCGCAGCAGCGTCGTGAAGCCGCCATAGATCATGCGCTTGCCGTCGAACGGCATGCCGTCCAATTTCAGCCGAGGGTCCGCCATCACCTTCTTGTTGACCGCA
Organism: Bradyrhizobium sp. USDA 3311; assembly: GCF_054062495.1. Taxonomy (NCBI): domain Bacteria; kingdom Pseudomonadati; phylum Pseudomonadota; class Alphaproteobacteria; order Hyphomicrobiales; family Nitrobacteraceae; genus Bradyrhizobium; species Bradyrhizobium sp. USDA 3311. The sequence goes on from NZ_JBSSFI010000001.1 coordinate 6,768,829, forward strand.
TCGCGTGTCTCCCGATCCCGATAGACGATCCAGGAGAACACCACGAGCTCATCATCCTTCGCCATCACCGCGCGCGGAAACGATGTCAGCTCGCCATAGGGAACGTCGTCGCCGATGCATTCGACATAATCGAGCGCGCCGTGCTCCATCCAGACTGCGCAGGCCGTCTTCGCCAGCGCCTTGTAGGCCTCGATCTTGTCCTTCGGCACGGCCAGCACGAAACCATCGACATAGGGCATCACGGATCTCCTTGGGTTGTGTGTCCCAAGGACGATGGAGCGCACCGCGATCCGACGCCGCGGATGCGCTTTCAGATGAGGCAAACCGTCGCGAGCGGCGGCACGGCGAGCGGGGCTTCGCAAATGGCGCGGCCGCGGGGCGGGTCAATCATGGCTTGGGAAAAGCGCCTGAACTGGCTGGGGAACCTGGATTCGAACCAAGACAAACAGAGTCAGAGTCTGTTGTGCTACCGTTACACCATTCCCCACCGAAGCACTTGATATTACAAGTCTTTCTTCGGAAGTTTTTGCAAGCCGGAGCAAAAGTTTTGCAAATCGGCGGCGCGCTGGCGCTCATATAGCCGCCTCGGCGTTCGCGGTCCAGCCCCTCTGTGACTATCGCGGCTTGTTCGCCTTGCGTTCTCGTCCTATGACTCGGCGCCATGCCCGCCGCCCGCATCGTCAAGCCGCCACCGCTTTCCGGCGGCGATCGCAAATACTACGCCCGTGAGATCCGCAAGGCGGAGGTCACCTTCCGCACAACGTCTCGAGGACGCGCGACGACTCACGCAGCCGCGCGATCCGCAGGTCGCGCTCATGCGTAACTTCTGTACGGCAGTCCGTGCCAGCGAAGAAGCGCCGGCCGGATTTGATCGGCCTGCGTCAGGCCGGCGATCCGCAACCCGCCGCACCATCTCGCCGCACCAAGAAGGCCTGCTGACGATGTGCAATCTCTAGAGCGTCACCGCCAGCCAGGCGGCGAACAGCGCGCTGTTTCGCGTCGTCAATCGCTACGTCGGCAACCTGCCGGCGATGCCTTCGGCCTTCCAGGACAATCCGGCGCCCGTGGTGCGTGCCGCCGACAACGGCGAGCGCGAGCGTGCCTTGATGCGCCGGGCATGCCGTCGCCGCCGAGCATCAAGGGGCCCCCCGTCACCAACGAGCGTAACACGACGTCGCCACACTGGCGTCGCTGGTTGAAGCCGGAGAGCCGTTGCCTAGTGCCGGCGAACAGCTTCTCCGAATACGCGCCGGAGCCGAACCCGGAAACGGGCAAGGCAGCGAGTTCGGCACCGGCATCAAATATGCTGTGGAGAACGACTGCCTTGAGTTACATGAGCGCGGGCCGTATGACCGGATACTTGCTGACGCTCCATAAAGCACGAAGCCGCCGCGCAGATCAAAATGTTCAGCCTCGATCGAACGAAGAACGATACTTCCACATTGCTGGATCTCCTCCGCGCGCTCGCCGCCCAAATGGTTTGCGTCGGGCACACTTGGAATTTGACTTTCACGTTCTTCGGCGGGGCTACGCAGACGCTAATCCCCGATATCGGCGTTCTTCTGTTTTTCGTGCTGTCCGGCTTCGTCATCGCATTCACGCTCCACGAGCGAACCAAAGCTGATGATTATTCCCTGCTGAACTATGCCGTCGAGCGCTTCGCCCGCATATACTCCGCATACGCGCCGGCGCTGATCTTGATCGCCGTACTGGACTATTCCGCCTGGGCGCTCGGAGTTGAGCGGTTTCGACTCGACAGCGCGGCAAGCTTTTTGAAGAACTTGGTGATGCTGCAGGGTTATCCTGGTAGGTGGGGCGGAGACACATTCGGCTCAGCCGGCCAGCTCAGCACGCTCGCCATCGAATTTCACATCTACTTCTTCGTCGGCGGCCTGTTCTTCTTCTGCAAAGGTCGCGACCAGATCGCTGGCCTCGTGCTGGCAATCGCAACCGCCACCGTTCCACTGTTCCATTTTGCTGAGAGGCCGGACGCGTCCCACGGCCTCTTCGTGCTCTGGTTGCTGGGCTTCGGCGGGTACTTCGTCGCGATCAATATGAGGATCGATCGGCTGGTGACAGTCGCCTGCGCCATACTCTCTATCCTGTTGTTCTGGAAGTGGCGCGGCTCTCATGTGCGCGGCGACGAGTACGCGCTAGCTGCACAACCCTATTTTGCGCTGTTTTTTGTGAGTCTTGCGATCGCAGCGCAGGGCCAAAACTGGCTCCGAAGATTTCAATCAATCGTCGGGTTCTTCGCAGGTTATTCCTATAGCCTGTTCTTAATCCACTTCACGATAGTGAAGATCGTCGTTTGGCACTTGACGTCGCCGCTCTGGGTGAGATTCGTGCTGGCGATCCTCATCTCAAATTTCGTCGCTTGGCTCTTCGCCATGGTCACCGAAGCCCGACACAAACAACTCGCTCGCTGGATACTGCGGAGAATGGCTTCGTTTCGAACCGTAACCGCTCGCCCCTGAAGACGACGGCAATCCGCCAGTAACGCTGTCGGAGGGCTTGGAGGTTAGTGGAGCCAGCACATTCCCCACTTGGCCCCCTCAATCATCACCTCGATGAGCCGATCATGCGGCTCTTCGGAATGCCAATAATGAAACGTCCGGTAGAGAACAAATTACAGGACGGCGCCTGAGGCTATCCCTAAAATTGGCAATTCTCAGTCTCATCGGCTTCGCGGCGCGCTCTAACGGCTTGCCCGAGGGCCGGAAATTGGTTGACTGAACGTCTTGCGTCAATAGAGATCGAGAAATCTCACAATCCAACGTAGCAGCTGAACGGCTGGTGAATGCCCCATTCAATAAGCGTTGCATATCATAGGCGTAATCTGCCTATTGGAACCCGTATCCACGCCCTTCGTTGAAGATCAATCAAGAGGAGAGAACAGTGTTTATTCGTGCTGCAATTCTGGCGCTGGCAATCCTAGGATCAGTCTCATCGGCCATGGCTCAGTTTCCAGGCTCGCCGAGTGGCGGGTGTCCGCACGGCTATGATTTCAACTACTCCAATGGGCGCTGTTATCCTAACGAATACAAAGCGCCAGGTACCTATGCCCGACCGCAGCCGGACTATCAAGGCTATAGAGCCTATGGGTACGGATCCTGCCCCGATGGGTACGACTTCAACTATGACAACGGACGCTGCTATCCAAATTGGAGGCGCGCGCCTGGGCGATACCGCTACTGATCTGGCCACAACTCTGACACCGACCATAGGCTTTGGCGTTCAGCTTGGCGCCAAAGGTCGCGCGACGTATCCGAGGAGATCGCGCGCGAGCTGGAGCGCCGCATCAACGACGAGGGCTGCGATATTCCGGAGGCGCTGCGCGATTTCATCGAAAGCCAGCTGGGCCGCGCGATCGGCGTGCAACTGGCGCTGCCGCTGCGAATCGCCGGCCGTGGCTAAGTGCACGGCCTGTGACGATCTCGGCTGGGTATGCGAGAACCACCCGGACTGCCCATGGGACGGCCCGCGCGCATGCGGTTGCGGCGGCGCCGGCGCACCCTGCCCGGCCTGCAACATCCCGGCCGACGGCGACGCGCCGCGAATGCCGGACGGCTTCCGCGTGGAGGTCGATCGCGCTGTTTCTCGCGTGCGCGGTACAGCTTGGCCGGCGACACGCGCCGGCCAAGCCTTGGAGTGAACGCCTGCCCCCTACTCCAGCTTGATGTTCGCGGCCTCGATCACCTTCTTCCAGCGCGCCGTTTCTGCGGTGATGTAGGCTGCGAACGGCTCCGAATCCACCGCGACCGCAGCCGCGCCGAGCTCGGCCATCCTCTGCACCGTGTCCGGCTGCTGCATGAAGGCGCGGATCTCGGCCGAGAGCTTTTCGACGATCGGCTTCGGCGTGCCCGCAGGGACGAGGAAGCCGTGCCAGGCGACCGCCTCGAAGCCCGGTAGGAATTCGGCGACGGCCGGGACTTCCGGATCGAACGCGGCGCGCTTCGGCGTTGCTGTCGCAAGCATCGCGAGCTGGCCGGTCTTCACCTGCGGCAGCAGCAGCGGCACGTTGTCGAAGGCGAGATCGATCTGACCGCTGAGGAGATCGGTCAGCATCTGGCTGGAGCCCTTGTAAGGCACGTGCACCATCTTCGTGCCGGTCATCTGCTGAAACAGCTCGCCGGCCAGATGCTGCGAAGTACCGACGCCGGCCGAGCCGAACGAGACCTTGTCCGGATTCGCCTTCAGATAGGCGATTAGCTCCGGCACGGTGCGCGCCTTGATCTTGTTGGGGTTCACGACGAGAACGTTGGGCACGACGCTGATCTGGGCGACCGGCACCAGATCCTTGTCCGGCTGGTAGCTGAGCTTCGGCCCATAGAGCGAGGGGTTGATGGCGAGCGCCGACGTGCTGGCAAGCCCGAGCGTGATGCCGTCAGGCGCCGATTTCGCCAGCCGTGTCACGCCGAGGATCGAGCCGGCGCCGCCGACATTCTCCACCACGAAGGGCTTGCCGAGCTTGACCTGCAAATGGTTGGAGACCATGCGCGCGAAGATGTCAGCGGTGCCGCCGGCGGCGAAGGGAACGATCACCGTCACCTGCTTGGACGGATAGCCGTCCTGCGCCTTCGCCGGCGACGTCGCCAGCAGCATCACCGAGGCAAGAACAAGCCACATCGATCTCATCGAAGTTTCCTCTGTTTTCACTGTGTTATTGATTGGCCGCCGCGCGCGGCGGGTGTTTTAGAACGCGACCTCATACATCCCGTGGATCGCATCCCGGCCGAGATCGCGCGGGTTGTTGTCGAGCAGGCGGCGAATGGCGTGCGCCTCGTCGGCCATCACCCCGAGGTCGTCCTTGGGCACGCCGAGCGCGGACAGCCGCATCTCGATCCCGAGATCCCTGCAGAACTCGTAAGTCGCGTCGAACGCGCGTTTCGCATCGCCCTGCTCCGGCAGTCCGAGCGCCTGGAGCACTGCGCGCGTCTTCGCCTCGACCGCCGGCATGTTGAAGGCCAGCGTGTGCGGGAAGATCACCGCGCAGGCGAGCCCGTGCGCGACATGATGGCGCGTGCCAAGCGGATAGGCCACCGCATGGCCGGCGGTGGTGTTCACCGGTCCAAGGCAGTAGCCACCATAGAGCGAAGCCAGGGCAAGACCGGCGCGCGCCTCGCGGTCGCCGCCGTCGGCCACCGCGCGCTTGAGATAGCGCCCGACCAGCCGCGCTCCCTCGAGCGCATAGAGATCGATCGTCGGATGCGCCTTGCGGCTGGTATAGGCCTCGACGCAATGCGCGAGCGCATCGACGCCGGTGGCCGCGGTGACCTCCTTCGGCACGGTCATCGTCAAGTCCGGATCGACGATGGCGATGTCGGCGAGCATGAAGCGGCTCTGCACCGCCTGCTTGTTCTGGCTGACGGGATCGGTGACGAGCGCGCGGGTGCCGGCCTCGCTGCCGGTGCCCGACGTGGTCGGAATCTGCATCAGCGCCACGCTGCGGCCGGCCACCTTCTCCGGCCCGACGATGTCGGCAAAGGCCACGTCGGAAGTGCAGAGCACCGCGACCAGCTTGGCGAGATCCATCGCGCTGCCGCCGCCGAAGCCGACCACGAGATCGGGCTTGGCCTCGCGCGCCATCGCCACCGCCTTCTCGAGATTGGGCAGGTCCGGCTCGGGCTTGACGTCGCCGAACACCTTCACCGCCCCCGGCAACGCCAGCATGTCGATGCGGCGCGCATTGAACGCATCGGAAATCACGAGCGGCCGCCTGGCGCCGATCCGCTCGGCGAAGCGCGCCGCAGCCGCGATCGTGCCGTTGCCGAATTCCAGGATGGTCGGACGTTGGATTTCGATAGGCGTGAAAGCGTTGGTCATCGTGTGGCCGATCTCATGATTTGGATGCGGAGGCGCCAGCGGCCAGCCGTTCGGCATAGTCGATGGCTTCGATCAGGCTGTGCTCGTTGGCGATGCCCTTGCCGGCAATGTCGAAGGCGGTGCCATGATCGACGGAGGTGCGGATGATCGGCAGGCCCAGCGTGATGTTGACGCCGGAGAGCTCCTGCCAGCGGCCGGTCGCGGGATCGACCTGGAAGCCGAGCAGCTTGACGGGAATGTGCCCCTGGTCGTGATACATCGCGACCGCCGCGTCGAACTGGCCCGCGCGCAGCTTGACGAAGATGGTGTCGCCGGGCACGGGGCCGACGACGTCGAGGCCGTCAGCGACCGCTTTGGCGATCGTCGGCGCCGACACGTCGATATCCTGCCGGCCGAACAGGCCGCCCTCGCCCGCATGTGGATTGAGCGCGGCGACCGCGATCTTCGGCTTGGCAATGCCGAGCCGGCGCAGCGCATCGTTGGTGAGGTCGACCACCATGCGCAACCGCTCCGGCGTCAGACGCTTCGGCACGTCTTCCAGCGCGACATGGGTTGAAACATGGCTGACGCGCATGTTGCCATGGGCGAGCAGCATCACCGAGCCGCGCACGCCGGTCAGATGGGCCAGCATCTCGGTATGGCCGGGGAAATGATAGCCGGCCTTGTTGAGGGCCTCCTTGTTGAGGGGGGCCGTGACGATGGCCGCGGTCCGGCCCGCCTGCGTCAGACGCACGCCCTGCTCGATCGCCTTGTAGGCGAAGCGGCCGCCATCGGCGCTGAGCACGCCCGGCTTGATCGGGTCGCCCTCGGTGTCGGCCTGCAGGTAGCAGAGGTTGGGCCATTCGCGATCGTCCGCCGACACCTGCGGGATGGCAACGTCGGTGCCGAGCGCGGCCTTCGCACCGTCCAGCGCCGCGCCGCTGCCGATGATCAGCAGGCGCAGATCGCCCGTCGCGATCCGGTCCTTCAGCCCGAGGCAGGCCTTGACGATGATCTCCGGCCCGATCCCGGCCGGATCGCCCATGGTGATGGCAAGATGACGAGAGGTCATGTCGGACTCTCCATTCTGAGCAGATGATTATCCCGGAGCAGATCACGCCAGAGATCGCGGGTTCCGAACGCTCCGGACTTCGAGACGACGTCAACGCCGGCCCAGCGCCCGCCTTGCAGCACTGAACGCGGCAGTCCCGGCACGATGCGTCCTGTCACCTGAAGGGCATGCGCGCCAAGGGCAATGCATGCGGCCTTCAGGGTCTCGCCGCCGGCGACGATCAACGTGCCGGGTCGATCGAGCGCCGCGATCAGCGCCGTCATTTCGCGCGCGATCCGCCGCGCCGCCTCGGCGCGCGTCAGGCCTTCGGCGAGAGAGAATTTGACCAATGCGATTCCGTCACCGGCCAGCTTGCGCTGGACACGCGTCGCGCCCTCACCTTCCGCAAGCGCGATGGTTGCCTCGCCGCATGCGGCGAGCTGCGACGCCGTGGCAGCCTGGTCCGAGCCGAACAATCCCAGCACCGGCAGCTTCAACTGGCTCGGCGCGTCGGCACGATGGCTGCGGGCGAGCGCCCCGGCCAAGCCGCCGCTTCCGCACCACAGCACGGGCCCCGGCATGCGCCGTCCCATCTCCACCACACGATCGAGATCGATGTCGCTCTCGGCATCGAAGACCTGAACGCCGGCCTGCGCCAGCGTGTCGGCCTGCCCCTGCCGCGCCTCGATGCCCTCGAGCTGCAATTGGGCGAGGAGATTGTCGCCAACGCGATGCCAGTCGCCTTGCACCGTGCGCGCGAATTGCTGGCCATCGACGGTCCGGCGTCCCTGATAGTCGAAGGCGGGCGCGACCACGCAAGATGCCCAATGGCCGCTGCGCAGGCAGGCGCCGAGCTCTGCCGCCCATGCGCCACGCAGGAGGCTATCGACCTTCTTGTAGCCGATCGTCGCCCCGTGGAGCTGCGGCGCCAGCCGCCCGACGATCTCGACGCTCTCGGCCTTGGAGCGCTCCCGCGTGCCGCTGTCGATTGCGAGGCTCCGGGCGCCCTGCGTCGCGGGCGCTTCCGGCCAGGTAACGTCGAACGATCCGCACAGGCCGACGAACTCCGCCGCGGTGTCGAGCGCACCGGTGAGGTCGTCGGCAAGCAGGCGGACACTCGTCATCGGCGCACGCCTCCTGCGGCGAAAATCTTGCCCGGATTCATCAGGCCATTCGGATCGAGCAGATGCTTGATATCGCGCATCAGCTCGATGTCGAGCGGATCGGCGACGCGGGCGAGCCGGCCGCGATTGGTGATCCCGATACCGTGCTCGGCGCTGATGGCCCCACCTTGCGCCGCGGTCTCGTCGTCGACGATCTCGTTGATCTCGGCCACCAGCTCGGCCGTCGCATCCGGGTCCTGGCAATGCGCGCGATCGATCAGTGCCACGACATGGATGTTGCCGTCGCCGATATGGCCGTGCATGACGACGTTCGCATGCGGCACGGCGGCCTTGATCCGGGCCTCGACATTGTTGACGAAGGCCGCCTGGCGCTCCAGCGGCACGACGCTGTCATGCGACACCACGTAACCGCTGCGCTTGTTGCCTTCGGACACGCTGTGCCGGACCGCCCAGATCGCCTTCGCCTGCGCCAGGTTGGAGGCGAATATGGCGTCTTCGGCAAGCCCCGCCTCCATCGCCTCGGCAAGCACCGCGGCCAGCGGCTCGCTCAGGTCCACGCCTGCGAGCGTGTCGGTCAGCTCGACGATCAGATACCACGGCGTCGTCAGCTCGAAGGAGATCGTGACATGCGGCACCGTCTTCGCGATCGCCTCGATCTGCGACCGCGACATGATCTCGAGGCTGCCGAGCCGGTCGCCGACGGCACCGCGCAGGCGCTGCATGATCTCGAGCGCCTGCTCGACGCCCTGCAACTTCAATAGCGCCAAAGCCGAGCTGCGCGGCGGCGCGAACAGTTTCAGCACCGCCGCGGTGACGATGCCGAGCGTTCCTTCGGCGCCGATGAAGAGCTGCTTGAGCGCGTAACCCGTGTTGTCCTTGCGCAGCGCGCGCAGGCCGTTGAAGACACGCCCGTCGGGCAGCACGACCTCCAGCCCGAGCACGAGATCGCGCGTCGGCCCGTAGCGCAGCACGGCCGTGCCGCCGGCATTGGTCGAGATGTTGCCGCCGATCTGGCAAGAGCCCTCGGCACCGAGGCTCAGGGGAAAATAGCGATCGACGTCCCGGGCCGCGTTCTGCACCTCGGCGAGGATGCAGCCGGCCTCCACGGTGATCGTGTTGGCGAGCGGGCTGACGTCGCGCACGGCCCGCATGCGGTCGAGCCGGATCACGACATTGCCCGCGCGATCGTCCGGCGTCGCCGCCCCGCACATGCCGGTGCTGCCGCCCTGCGGCACGATCGCGAGCCGCCTTGCCGCGCAGAACTTGACGACGGAGGCGACCTCGGCGGTCGAGCCGGGCTTCACCACCGCCACCGCGCGGCCGTGATAGCGCCCGCGCCAGTCCACCACATAGGGCTCCTGGTCGGGCCCGGACGCGATGACGTACTTGTCGCCGACGATATCAGCGAGCCCGGCCAACGCACCCTGGAAAGAATCGGACATCGGATCGCCTCGTCGCCCGCGCCAAGTCTAGACGGCGGCGGCAGCGAATGCAGCAGCATCCGCGAGCAGTTCTTTCACTTGAGCCGGCGGCAGCGACTCCAGCGGCGGCCGCAGCCGCTGCCATCCGGCGTGACCGGTGCGCTCGGCCACCAGCGCCTTCAGCGATGCCATCTGCGGGAACCGCGAGACCAGCTCGCGCGCCTTCACGATGCGCGCCTGCGCCGCCTTGAGGGCCGGATCGTCATCGCCGTCGCGAAAGTGCTTGTAGACGTAGGCAAGACTGCGCGCGACGAGGTTGGACGTCGCGGTAATGCAGCCCGCGCCGCCCTTGCGCAGCAACGGCAGCATCAACGGGTCCGCGCCACCCAGGACCGCGAACCCGGGGAAGCGCTCCACCATTGCGGTCATGTTGGCGAAATCGCCGGACGAATCCTTGATGCCGGTGAAGACGGCCGGATAGGCCTTGCGCAGCCGTTCGATCAGCGCATGCGAGATCGGCTGCGCCGACATCTGCGGATAGTGGTAGAGCACGACTTTCAGGCGCGCATCACCGATGCGCTGCACCACTTCGCTGTAAGAGGCGTAGACGCCGTCATCGCTGACGTTCTTGTAGTAGAACGGCGGCAGCATCACCACGGTGTCGACGCCGACCGAAAGCGCGTGACGCGTCAGCGCGATGGTCTCGGTGAGCGCGGCAACGCCGGTGCCGGGCAGAAGCCGCTGCGGCGCGATGCCGGCGGCCACCACGGCTTCAAGCAGCGCGGTGCGCTCGGCCGCTGAGAAGGAGTTTGCCTCGCCGGTCGTGCCGAGCAGCGCGATGCCGTTGCAGCCCTCATCCAGAAGGTAGCGGCAATGCTCCACGAAACGCGCGTGATCGGGCGCGAGCTCGGCGTCGAGCGGGGTCAGCGCGGCGGAGAACACGCCATGAGGGTGCAGCGATGATGTCGACAAAACTTCCTCCGATCGCCAAATCGATATTGTTCGGAATGCGAACATTTGTTATTTACTGATGCTGTCAGTAAGATCAGCGCGCCCCTGCGTCAAGGGTGATGCTGTCATGACGGGGGCATTCGAGCATGGCCAAGGTCCAGAAGAAGGCCGCGAAGCGCAAACCTGAAGCTAGCCCAAAGAATCCCAAGAATTATGTCGCTTCCGTTGGGAAGGCCTTCGCCGTGCTCAGGAGTTTCAGCAGCGAGGCCTTCGAGCTCACCTTAAGTGAAGTCGCCGCACGCGCCGATCTCGATCGCGGGACCGCGTTCCGGCTGATCCAGACCCTGATCGAGCTCGGCTATCTCCAGCCGGTTCCGCAAAACCGCCGGTTCCGCCTCGGGCTCGCCTGTCTCGACCTCGGCTACACCGTGCTGTCGCACGGATCGCTGCGAGCCATCGTCGAGCCGCTGCTGCGCGACCTCGTGCCTGACGTGGGCGATGCGGCCTCGCTCGGCATCCTCGACGGCGGCGACGTGATCTATCTCGCGCGCGTCGGCGCCGGCCTCGACCGCCACAAGATGGATCGCCGGCCGGGTTCGCGCATTCCCGCCTACAGCGCCGCGCTCGGCCATGTCATGCTGGCGCATCTGCCGCGGGACGAGCAGATCGAGCGACTGGAAGCGCGCCCTCGCGTCAAGCTGTCGGAGCGAACGCTGACCGATCTCGACGCCCTGCTCGCCCGGCTCGACCTGGTGAAGAAGAAGGGCCACGCCGTCTCCGACGGCGAGAACGCCTATGGCTTGCGGACGCTGGCCACGCCGATCTTCGACGCCCAGGGTGTCGTGATCGGGGGATTGAGCGTCACCATCGACGCGATGCGCATGGACATGCCGGCCTTTCGCGACCAGGCGCTGCCGCGACTGACGCAGTTGACGCGCCAGGTGCAGGATATCGCGATCAAGTCGGGATTGTCGGGCTGAGGGCGGCGGACTAGACGACGATGTGATCGAAGTCGGCGGCGATCCGGCTGTTCGGGAAGATCCTTGCCGCCTCGGCCAGGATCTCTTCGTCCTCGTAGCGTCCCGACATATGGGTCAGCACGAGCTGTCCGACATTGTTCGCGGCCGCAAAGGCGGCTGCTTCTGCTGCGGTAAGGTGGCCGTAGTCCCGCGCGATCGACGCGTCGCGATCGAGAAACGTCGCCTCGATCACCAGCATGTCGGCGTCGGCGACATATTGCGACAGCCCCTCGGTGGTCTCGGTGTCGCCGATCACGACGAGCTTCCTGCCGCCGGTCGCCGGCCCCAAAACGTCCTCCGGATCGATCGTCCGGCCGTCTTCGATCACCACCGGCCGGCCTTGAGCCAATTCGCCGCGCAAGGGACCGTCGGGCACACCGAGCGAGGTGAGGCGATCGGACAGAAGGTGACGGCGCGCGGGGCTTTGGAATACGAAGCCAAAGCTGTCGGTGTCGCGATGGCGGACCGGAAAGCAGTCGATGGTGAAGCCGCCGGCATCGATGACCTGTCCTTCGCTCAGCGCTGCGAACTCCACGGGGATCGGCGCCCTGCCCGCGCCCCACAGGCCCGCCAGCATCCGGATGACGATGTCGAGTGTGCCCGGGCCGCCATGAATGGTCATCACATCGGAGGATTGCCGCAAGCCCAGCGTCGAGAAGAGACCGGGGATGCCGAGCACGTGATCGAGATGAGCGTGCGTCAGCAGGATGCGGTCGAGCCGCCGGAAGCCGGCGCCACTGCGCAGCAACTGACGCTGCGTGCCCTCGCCGCAATCGATCAGGATGCGCTTGCCCGCGGCCTCCACCAGGAGGGCCGGATGGTTGCGTTCCGCCGAGGGAACGCTGGCCGAGGTCCCGAGAAATGTCAGGGCGAACATGCTCGTCAGTGTCCAGAGACCGCCGCTCTCCCCGACAGCACCGGAGCGGCGCGCAAGGTGGACGGTCTCACCGCCCCAAATGCCACGCGAGCAGCAGCGCGTACAGGCCCATCGACGCGGCGTAGAGCGCGCCAAGCAGTGCGTAGCCCGCGATCTGGCGACCGAGCGCCGCCTTCGGCGTCACCCACCAGTCCAACGCCCTGAAGGCGGCCGGCACCAGCCACCAGCCGAGCAGCTGGGTGCTGACGAGATTGCCGACGAAGAGCGACAGCCAGACCGGCACGCCGTGGCTGTCGATCAAGGGCGCGCTGACGAAATAGCCCCAGAGGTAGACCACGGGATAGAGCACCAGGAGGACGATGAGGTTGCTCTTCCAGATCAACGCAGGCCCCTGCTCCGGAGCCTGCGTCTTGCCGGCCGGGAACCAGAAATTGAAGCCGTAGCTCGCCCGCTTCACGTTCATGCCCGCGTTGAAGCGCGCGCCCTCCCTAAGCAGGGTCTGCCGCAACGGCGAGTCGAGCCATGCGCTGAGGTTGGCATCGCTATCGAATGACAGGATGACGATCCACTCATCGTGCAGGCCCGGAATCGGCCGCTCGATCTTGTGCCGCAAAAATCCTTTGAACTCGGCTTCCGCGGCCTGGATGCGCTGCTGCCAGGTGAGGAAAGCGTCCTCCAAACCTGCCGGCACCTTGAAGGAGATCACGGCGGAGACCGCGCTGTCGCGCTGCACTCCGGTGTCGGGCAGGATATGGACGTCCTCCGAACCAACGAAGAAGCGTTGTATCTCCGCAATCAGCTTCGCCCGCACCTCGCTCTGAAGCCAGGCGCGCGCCGCCGCCGGACTCGCGAAGCGCACGATCGTCACCCAGTCCACATGCGCCGGCGGCTGCGGCGGTACCACCTCCTGGCTGAGAAAGCCGGGCCAGGTCTTGAGCACCTCGCCGACCTCGCCGTTCCACCGCGCAAACGCCGCAAAGCCGTCGTCGGCGATGCGGCGCTGGATGACGAGGGCGACCGGCTGGCCGGCCGTATCGGGTGATCCGTTCATCGCGTCCGCTTCAGCTCTTCTTGTAGAGACGCTTGCCCATCACCCAGGTCTCGTCGACGCAGCGATCGTCACCGACCATCATGACGGCGAACAGCATGTTCGCGGCGTCATCGACCGTGCGCGGACCAGCACCGTCGGCGACCAGCGACTGGTGCCAGGGTTGAGCGACCGGGCCGCCGTTCGGATCGAGCGCGACGAAATCGGCCTCCTTGCCGGGCTCGAAATTGCCGAGCTTGTCGTCGATGTAGAGGCCTTCGGCGCCGCCGAGCGTGACCGACCAGAAGCCACGATAGGGCGAGAGCTTGTTGCGCTCGGCTTCCGCGAGGTCCTTGCGCGACGGATCGATGCTGCCGTCGAGCAGCGTGTTGTTGCACATGCCGACCTTGTAGGCGTCGTCGAGCACGGAGATCATCGAGAAGCGGTTGCCGCCGCCGACATCGGTGCCGAACGACATCTTCACGCGATGCTCCGGATCGGTGGCGCGGCCGAGACGGAACAGGCCGCTGCCGAGGAACAGGTTCGAGCACGGGCAGAACACCACCGCCGCGCCTTTCTTGGACATGCGGCGGAATTCGTTGTTCGAGAGATAGACGCCGTGGCCGCCGGAGAACTTTGGGCCGACCAGGTCGAACTTCTCGTAGACGCCGAGATAGTCCTGGCAGTCCGGGTGCTCGACCAGCACGCCGCTGCACTCGGCCGGATTCTCGGAGATGTGGGTATTGACCCAGCAGTCCGGATGCTCATGCTTGAGGCGCTGACACGCCTTCAGCAGCTCGGGCGAGGCGCCGAAGGCGAAGCGCGGCGTGATAGCGTAGAGGTTACGGCCCTTGTCGTGATACTGCGCGATCAGCCGCTTGCTGTCGCGATAGAAATTCTCGGGCGTATCGATGAATTCGGCCGGCGCGTTGCGGTCGATCCCGGTGAGACCCGCGATCACGCGCATGTTGCGCCTGCTTGCCTCCTCGAACAGCTCTTCGGTCGCGACCGGTGAGGAGCTGGTGAAGGCCTGGCAGGTGGTGGTGCCGGCGGCGAGCAGTGCATCGAGAAAACGCTTCACGCCTTCGCGCGCGTAGTTGCGATCCTTGTACTTGATCTCCTCGGGATAGATCGACTTCTGCAGCCACGGCAAGAGCTGCTCGCCATAGGCACCGAGCACGCGGGTCTGAGGCAGATGGATGTGGCCGTCGATGAAGCCCGGGACGATGATGCGGCCCTTGATATGGGTGATCTCAACGCCCGGATGCGCGGCGGCGATCTTCTCGTACGGACCGAACGCCTTGATGACGCCGCCGGTGACGACCATGAGGCCGTCCTGATGAAAGCGCGCAGCCGCTTGCTCGTTGCCGATGTGCTTCCAGGGATCGTCGACGAAATCGAAGAACGTGCCGCGAATACCGACGGTGGTCATGAACTGGTTCCTTCCTTAAGTCTGTGTGGCGTGGCGCGCCGCAGGCAGCGAGATCGCGAGCAGCGTGCCCGCAACAGTGCAGAGGCCGAGATAAAGCCAGCCGATCGGCGCCTGCGTTGCTTCGGGCAGCACCGCCGCGATGGCCATGGCGCCGCTCACCGCGAGATAGCAGAGTGCGCTGATGAGGCCGCCGATCAGGCCGTGGTCACGCTCGAACAGGCCGAGCGCCATGCCGTACATCATCGGGCACAGGACTCCGCAGCCGCCGAGCACCAGCGCGCCGCCGATCGTGATCGATGCGAAATCGAGACCGATGGTCATGCCTGTTATGGTCAGGACCGCGGAGCCTGCGAGAAACAGCGCGAAGGCGCCGAAGCCCAGCATGCGGGCCGGCATGAAGCGCGCGAAATGCGCGCAGCCGAGCTCGCCGGCGAGATTGACGCCGCCAAGGCCGAGCGCAACGAGGCCGTAGATCGCCGCCGAATAACCGAGGCCGGTCTGGTAGAAGAAGGGCGCGACGACGCCGAACGCCAGTTGCGCGCTCGCCGCCGCGGCAAAGACCAGCACGAAGGCCAGGAAGCCGGGACGAACAAGCGCGGCGCGAAGGATGCTGGCCGTGCGGCGCGGATCGAACGGCGTGCGCCGCTCCGCCGGCAACGTCTCGGGCAGCAACAGCACGACGATCGCGGCGACGATCTCCGCGGCAATGGCGATGATGACGAACACTCCGCGCCACGACGTCAGCTCGACGATGAAGCCGCCGGCCGCGGGTGCAAGCACCGGTGCAAGTCCCCAGGCCGCGCCAAGCAGGCCGGAGATCGCGGTGAGCTCGCGGCCACGAAAGCAATCGGCCGCGACCGCATAGGCAACGACGAGGCAGGTGCAGCCGCCGACGCCTTGCAGGAAGCGCAGCGCAAGCAGCAGCGATGCGCTGTTGGCGAGCGCGCAGGCAATGCTCATCGCGATGAGCACCGACAGCCCCGCGAGCAGGACGTTGCGGCGACCGAGCGTATCGGAGGCGATGCCGACCGGCACCAGTGCGAGGCTCATGCCGAGCATGTAGGCGGTGACGGTGTTCTGCATCGACGCCGGATCGGCGGAAAGATCCACCACCATCTGCGGCAGGCCGGGCGTATAGGCATCGAGCGGAATCTGGCTGAACGGCACGACGCACAACAGGATCGGCACGATCCCGCCCTTCGCACGACCGGCGTCCGAAGTAAGTGCAGTCATGGGTAACGCCCCCTCGATGCCCGCGGGTTCCATCTTTTCGTGCGCGCAATGAGACGCGACGATGCGGGGTGCGGATATGGACGCGCGGAGCGTGCCAGAACTGTGTGTAAAAACTCTTAGGAGGTCCGGTTCAATGCAGACGGCTGACGTGCCGATCGTCGCTACCTGGGGGTCCAAACAAAAAACGCGAAAACAACCCCATGCACAGTACAAATCAATGAGGAATTTCCTGCCGCGCGGGCTCGCGCCTTGCCCGCGAGGACGTTTGACACGTCGGGCAAGACAGGCGCAGGATTGCACGATCCCCAAAGCTGAATTCGCCGCCGAGCCGAACCATTAACCGTTCGGAAGGCATCGCTGCGTCTTCAAAGCAGGAAGCCTTGAAGAGCTCCGAGAAACTGTCGCGGCGATTGAAGCTGCGGCACGTGGGCGCAGCCCGGGATGACCTTGAGCTCGGCGCGCGGCAATCCGGCGGCCAATTCGCGCGACATCGGCGGCGGCGTCGCTTCGTCGCGCTCGCCCACGAGAACGAGGACCGGAACTTTCACCGCGGCAAGCTCGGCTCGGAGATCGAGGCTCGCCAATGCATCGCACGCGGCGCGGAACACGTCGGGATCCGCCCGCAGAAACGCGGCACGACGATCCTGCATCAACTCCGGATGCTGCGCCTGGAACTCGGGCGCAAACAGGCGACGCATCGCGACGTCGGTGATGGCCTCCAACCCCTTCTCGCGCGATGCCTTCGCCATGTTGCGAAACGCCTCGCGGCCGGGCTCCGAGAACGCTGCGCCGCTGTCGGCGAGAATGAGCTTGCTGGCGATCTCTTGATGCCGGATCGCCATCTGCAACGCGACGAACCCACCGTAACCATTGCCGAGCACGATCGCCGGCGCGCCGCCCGCGCCTTCGCGCACGGCCTCGGCCATCCGGTCCGCGACCGCAGCAAGGCCGCCGTCCACCGGGCGTGAACGGCCGAACCCCGGCAGCTCCGGCACGATGGTGCGAAACGACCTCTGAAGCTCAGGCACGATCGCATCGAAGCTCGCGCGATCCGACAACAGCGAGTGAAAGAGGAACAGCGGCGGCCCCTCGCCCGATTGCGCGGCGTTGACGGTCCCGTTGGCAAGAAGCCTGTCCATGTCCGGTCTTTCCCTCACTTCGTCGGTCGTTGGCGCGCCGCGGAGGCGCTGATTGATAAATCAACTGTCAGGGAATTCAAGCATTTGGCCCTTGACGTGAAATATCACGATTGAGATATTAATGCCAAGGAGACCAAACATATGATGCTTTTGCGCGAGAATATCTACGACCGTCTCAGGTCTGATATTTTAGCTTGTCGCTTCGCGCCGGGCGATGAAATGCGCGAGCAGGACCTTGCCGAGCGCTATGAAGTGAGCCGGCAACCGGTCCGGGATGCGCTTCTGCGCCTGCAGCGCGAGCATCTCGTGACGGTGCAGCCGCGCCAGGGCTACCGGGTCACGCCGATCTCGCTGGCGGACGCCCGCGACCTGCTACGCTTCCGTCTCGCGCTGGAGCCGGCCTGCGTTGCCGAGGCGATCGAGAGCGCGCCCGACAGTGTCCTGAAATCGCTCGATGAATTTCGCCGCTTCGCCGGCAACCACGAGGACTTCATCGCCTACAATCGCGCCTTCCACTCCGCGCTGGCGCATGCGTCCGGCAATCGCCGGATGGCGACGGCGCTGTGCGACCTGATCGGCCAGGCCGACCGGCTGGTCCGCGTCAGCATCTCCAACCTTAGGGGACACGACCCCGCGAAGCTCGTCGCCGAGCACATCGCCCTGATCGACGCCATGCAGAGCCGCGAGACGCGAACCGCGGCGCGCATCATCAAGGCTCATATCGGGGCCACCGAAAAACGCGTTCTGCCGGCGCTCAAGCGCAACGCCGTCATCGTCGAGGAGAGGTCATCATGAACATTCCTTCAAAACCTGCGTCGATCGACGTCGAAACCCATGGCAATTTCATCGACGGACGTGAAGTCGAAGCCGGCAACGGCGCGATGCTCGACGTACGCAACCCCGCGACCGGCGACGTCATTGCCCGCATTCCCAATTCAACTGCCGAGGACATCGACCGCGCCATGAAGAGCGCGCGCGCCGCGTTCGAAGGCAAGGCCTGGGGCGGCATGGATACGCGCGCCCGTGCCAGACTGGTCAACAAGCTCGCCGATGCCTTCGAGGCCAATCTCGACAGCCTGTACCGGCTGGAAACCCTCAACAACGGCCGCCCGGTCAACGAGACCCGCGCGCAGCTCTCCCGCCTGCCCGATTTCTTTCGCTACTTTGCGGGCGTTGCGCTGGCGCGCCGCGACTCCGTGATCCCCGTGGAAGGCGCGTATCTGAACTACACGCTTCGCACGCCGATCGGCATCGTCGCCAACTGCACGCCCTTCAACCATCCGCTGATGATCCTATGCAAGTCGCTGGCCGTGGTGCTGGCGACCGGATGCGTCACCGTGGTCAAGCCGTCCGAATATACGCCGCTGACGACCTTGAAGCTCGCGCAGATCTTCACCGAAGCCGGCCTTCCGCCGGGCGTCTTCAATATCGTGCTGGGCCTCGGCCAGAGCGCCGGCAAGATGCTGGCCGAGCATGGCGACATCAACAAGCTGGTCCTGACCGGCGGCACCGAGGCAGGCCGCATCGCCGGCAGCGCGGCCGCAAAAGTGTTCGCGCATCAAACCATGGAGCTCGGCGGCAAGACGCCTGTGATGGTGTTCGACGATTTCGACGTCGACCGCGCCGTCAATTACGCCGCGTTCGGCGCCTTCATCGGCGCCGGCCAGACCTGCGTCTGCGCCTCGCGCCACATCGTCCAGGCCTCGATCTACGACGAGTTCGTCGAGAAGCTGCAGGCCAAGACCCGCACGATCCGCGTCGGCGATCCCTTCGATCCCGCCACCCAAATGGGTCCCGTGATCTCGGCCAAGCAGCGCGACCGCGTTCTCACCTATGCGGGCTACGGTCACGCCGACGGCGCGCGTCTCGTCACTGGCGGCGTTGCCGCGAAGGTGCCGGGCCATGAGAACGGCTATTTCGTCGAGCCCACGGTCTTCGCCGACGTCAAATCCGACATGCGCATCTTCCAGGAAGAGGTGTTCGGTCCGTTCACCTCGGTGACGCCGTTCAAGGACGAGGCCGATGCACTCCGGCTCGCCAACGACTCGCCCTTCGGCCTCGCCGCAGCCATCCGCACCCGCGACGTCGCCCGCGCGCATCGCGTCGCCGCCTCGGTCAAGGCCGGCATCGTCTGGATCAACGACCACCACCGGCTCGATCCGGCCTCGCCCTGGGGAGGCGTCGACGATTCCGGCATCGGCCGCGAATGCGGCACCGAGAGCTTCAACGACCATTTCAACACCAAGAGCGTGATGGTCGCGACCCACGAGCAGCCGTTCGACTGGTATCGCGACACGGCCAATCAGAAGCGACTGAACTAGCCAAACTGCAAGCGGCAGACCGCCCAGAGAAGGTGGGCCGCATCAACGGGGATAACAGTCAAGGGAGAGCGTATATGTCGACATCGGTGAACGCAGGCAGCCGTCTTGATCGGCTGCCGATCGGGCCATTCCACCGCCGCATCATGCTGCTGATCGGCATCGGCATGTTTTTCGACGGCTTCGACATCTATATCGCCGGGACCGTGCTGAGCGTGACGCTGAAGACGGGCTTTTCGACGCTCGCCCAGAACGCGGCTTTCATCTCCGCGACCTTCGTCGGCATGATGCTGGGATCGTTCGGCACCGGCTTTCTCGGCGACCGCTACGGACGCCGCTTCACCTATCAATTCAATTTGCTGCTTTTCGGCATCGCTTCCCTCGCCGCCGCGTTCTCGCCTGATATGGCCTTCCTCATTGCCTGCCGCTTCGTGATGGGGGTCGGCTTAGGGGCGGAGAATGTCGTCGGCTATTCGACGATGACGGAATTCGTGCCCGCGCGCACCCGCGGAAAATGGCTCGGCTTCACGGCCGTCTGCGTCGTCACCGGTCTGCCGGTCGCCCTGCTGGTCGCATCGGTACTCGTGCCGCAGTTCGGCTGGCGCTCCATGTTCGTGCTCGGCGGCGTCGGCGCGCTCGTCGTCTGGTACATGCGCAAGTCGTTGCCGGAATCCCCGCGCTGGCTGGAAGCGGTCGGTCGCACCGCTGAAGCGGAAGCGCTGATGCAGGCCATCGAGAAGGAGGCGGCGCAAGGCCAGCCCTTGCCTCCTCCCGCAGCTACGGCACCGGCCCCAGTGTCCCCCGATCTCGGCACGCTGTTCACTGCTCCCTTGCTGTCGCGGATGATCGTCGGCGCCGTCTGCCTGATCACGATCAACACCCTGCTCTATGGCTTCGTGACCTGGCTCCCGGTGTTCTTCGTCAAGCAAGGGCTCTCGATCGCAACCTCGTTCGGCTACTCGCTGCTGATGGCGCTCGGCGCTCCCGTCGGCGCGGCGATCGGCGCATTGACCGCCGACCGCTGGGGCCGGAAGCCGACCATCATCGGCGCGTCGCTGATCGCAGTGGCGCTCGGCGTCCTCTACCCCATGATCTCCGATCCGATCCTGCTGCCGGCCGTGGGCTTTGCGCTGACGGTGCCGATCTACGTCCTGGTCGCGCTTCTGTTCGGCATCTACATCCCCGAGCTGTTTCCGACCGAGGTCCGCCTGCGCGCTTCGGGCATCGTCAACACGCTCGGGCGCGGCGCCACGATCGTCACACCATTCCTCGTGGTGTCGCTGTTCGAGACGCGCGGCGTGGCCGGCGTGATGGCGCTGATGATCGGACTGCTGGTGGTGCAGATCATCACGGTCTGGGCGCTCGGCATCGAGCCGCGGCATCGCAGCCTCGAGGAGCTCAAGGCCGAGGAATCGGCTTCGCCGGTGCTCAAGGAAGCTTCCTGAGCATCACTGTTCGCTGGTCTGCGGGCGCCCCGGCATCGACGTCGGGACGATCGCATAAGAAGGCGTGGCGGGAAGCTCGCCCGCGGCCCATCCTTCGAGACGCCCGCCTACGGCGGGCCCTCAGGATGAGGTCGCGTTTTGCGGCGGGATGTCTGCCCCTCATGGTGAGGAGCCCGCCAAAGCGGGCGTCTCGAACCATGCAGGCCGAGTTCGTCCGGCAGTCTCCTGGCTCCCAAATGCGACCAGCCCCCGCCCTGACCGGCGGGCAGATCTGGTTCCCGTTGCGCTGCCTCCTCATCACGCTCCCAACATTGCATGTTCCATCCCCGGATCGGCTCGCCGAGACGATGAGATGCAATGGAGTTCGTGATGACCGCAGATGCCGCCGCCTTGAACTACGGCTCGATCAGCATGCTGCTGAGCGCTCTGCACACCCGCAAGATCTCGGCGTCGGAGCTGCTCGCGCATACGATCGCCCGCATCGAGGCCCTGGACGGCAAGATCAATGCCGTCATCGTACGCGATTTCGACCGCGCAAAGGACGCCGCGCGCGCTGCCGACGCCGCGCTTGGCCGCGGCGAGCGCCAGCCATTGCTGGGCATCCCCGTGACCCTGAAAGAACCATTCAACGTCGCCGGCCTGCCGACGACATGGGGCTTTCCGCATTTCAAGGACTTCCAACCGGAGGAAGATGCCCTCGTCGTCTCGCGGTTGAAGGCGGCGGGCGCCATCATCATCGGCAAGACCAATATCCCGATCGGGCTGCGGGATTTCCAGAGCTACAACGACATCCACGGGACGACGAACAACCCGTGGGACCTCGGCCGCTCGCCCGGTGGCTCCTCAGGCGGATGCGGAGCGGCGCTGGCCGCGGGGTTCGGTCCGCTCTCTATCGGCTCGGATATCGGCGGATCGATCCGGGTCCCCTCGCATTTCTGCGGTGTGTTCGGACACAAGCCGAGCCTCGGCCTGGTCCCGCTGCGCGGATACAGCCTGCCGCCGGCGCCGCCCGTCCCCGGCCAGGGCGATCTGGCTGTCGTTGGACCGATGGCGCGTACTGCCTCCGACCTTGCGCTGGCGCTCGACGTGATTGCCGGCCCTGACGAGACACGCGACGGGATCGGCTATCGCCTTGCGCTGCCGGCGCCGCGACATGACCAGCTCACGAATTTCAGGATCCTCGTGATCGATACCCATCCTCTCATGCCGACGGGCGACGCAGTGCGTTCCGCGATCGGACGGCTGGCGGAACGGCTCCAGCGTTCGGGCGCGCAGGTCGTGCGCTCGAGCACGTCGCTGCCCGATCTCTCCGAATCCGCGCGGCTCTACATGAAGCTGCTCAACGCCGCGCGAAGTCCGCGCCTGACACCGGCCGCCCTCGCGGAGGCGCAAGGACTTGCCGCCGCACTCTCGCCGGACGACCGCAGCCTGCAGGCCGAGCGCGCCCGCGGCTGGGGCATGATCCATCGGGAGTGGCTGGCGACCGATGCGGCCCGCCTGCAGTTGCAGCAGCGGTGGCAGCTCTTCTTCCGCGAGTTCGACGCGGTGATCTACCCGACGGCCGCCGTGCCGGCCTTTCCGCACGACCAGTCCGAACCGTTCGACGCTCGGCAGCTCGACATCGATGGAAAGCTCTACAACTACTCCGATGCGTGCTTCATCTGGGCTGATCCCGCATCGACCTGCGGCCTGCCGGCGACCGCCGTTCCGATCGAGCGCACGGCGACGGGCTTGCCAATCGGCGTCCAGATCATCGGGCCTTACCTCGAGGACCGCACGACGATTGCGCTGGCCGGGCTGATCGAGCGCGAGTTCGGCGGCTTCGTCCCGCCGCCGTCGCTCCCTGCCATGTAGTCCACAAGATGACAGAAGCCGGCGACGCTGGCAGCCGTCACGTTCTCCCGGCCGATTGCGCCTCGACCGCCTGCACGGCCACGCTCGCCACCTGCCGCAGCGCTTCGCGATCTGCGCCCGAAGACGCCATCACGCCCATGCCGACGGAGACCGCAGAGACGTAGCGCGCGAGCGCGGCGGGATCAGAGCCCGGCTTGAGATCACCTTCCGCCTTGGCGCGAACAAAACGGTCGCGGAGCTGATCTTCGTTCTGAGCGCGGCGGGCGGCGAGTTCGAAGGGGACATTCTCGGAGCCGCTGCCGCAGGCGATGCCGCCCTGCACGAGCAGGCATCCGGGCGGATTGGCGGGATCGGTCTGCTTGTCGGCGATGCCCATCAGCATCCGCTCGGCGACCTCGCGGGCGGTCGGCGCCGAGACCACGCCGTCCATCCAGACGTTACGCAGCTTGGTGTAGCGGTCGAGCGCGGCCTTCAGCAGGCCTTCCTTGTTGCCGAAACAGGCGTAAAGGCTCGGCGGGTTGATGCCCATCGCTTCGGTGAGCTGCGCGATGGTGGCGCCCTCATAGCCGTGGCGCCAGAACACTTCCATCGCTTGGTCCAACGCCGTTTCGGCGTCGAATTCCCGGGGGCGTCCCATGCCCATGTGCCTGTCTCCTCGGAATTCACGTTCTGCGTGAAGCTTAACGTCAAATCCTATCTATTTGTTCTAGCTTTATTTTCTCTTCCGCCTTCCAATGCTTGCGGTAAGCGGCTACAATTTTCTTAGCAAACGGTACATAAGTATCTTGCGCTGCGGTATCCAGCTCCACATCTGTAGTGAACACTACATATCTGGAGCGCGCAAATGCCCCCCTCCCAAAATACCTCTCGCCCTGGCCGTATCCGCCGCCTTCTCGGCGGCGCCGCCATCGTGGGCGCCCTCGCCGTGGCCGGTTCGATCGCGACCGGCCATTACTTTCGTGCTGCGCAGGCGACCGCAACAGCTGCCGCGGCCGAGCAGGCCGTCTCCGTCACGGTCGCGATGATCGAGCCACGGCCGACCGTGCTGTGGGATGATTTCTCCGGCCGGCTCGAGGCCATCCAACGCGTCGAGCTTCGTCCGCGCGTGGCCGGTGCGATCCTGTCGACCAACTTCACCGAAGGCGCGCTGGTGAAAGCCGGCGACGTGCTGTTCAAGATCGATCCGGCGCCCTACGCGGCCGAGGTCGACAAGGCCAACGCCCAGCTCGAGGCGGCGAAGGCGCGCGTGGTGTTCACCCAGAGCGAGCTCGAGCGCGGTGCGCAGCTCGTCGGCAACGCGGTCGTCACGCGGCGCGACTACGACCAGCGCGACAACGCCAATCGCGAGGCCATCGCCAACGTCAAGGCGGCGGAAGCGACGCTGCAGACCGCAAGGCTCAATCTCGATTACACCGAGGTGCGCGCGCCCGTGGACGGCCGCGTCGGCAAGATCGAGGTGACCGTCGGCAATCTCGTTGCCGCCGGCACCGCCTCCCCGGTGCTGACCTCGCTGGTTTCCGTCAATCCGATCTACGCGTCCTTCGATGCGGATGAAGAGGTCGTGCTGCATGCGCTGAACTCGATCGCGGACGCCTCGGGCAAGCGCGGCAATCTCGACCAGATCCCGGTGGAGATGGCGACCTCAGGCGGCCTTTCGGCGAAAGGCCACATCCAGCTCATCGACAACCAGGTCAACGGCCAGAGCGGCACCATCCGTGTCCGCGCGGTGTTCAGGAACGAGGACGGGCGTCTGATCCCCGGCCAGTTCGCCCGCGTGCGCATGGGCCAGCCGAAGCAGCAGACGCTGGTGATGATCGACGAGCGCGCGATCGGCACCGACCAGGACAAGAAGTTCGTGATGGCGGTCGGCGACGACAGCCGCGCGGTCTACCGTCCGATCACGCTCGGTGGCGCGGTCGACGGCTTGCGCATCGTCACCGCGGGCCTGAAGCCCGGCGATCGCATCATCGTCAACGGCCTGCAGCGCGTGCGTCCCGGCGCCCTCCTCAAGACGGAGGTCGCGGCGATGGGCGCGCGGGGGCAGCAAGCGGCCAACCGCAGCAACCAGGACGTGGTGCAACGTTAATCACCGTCATTCCGGGGCGCGACGAAGTCGCGAACCCGGAATCTCGAAGTTACGAAACTCCGAGCACATCACCTCCGGATTCCGGGTTCGCGCTTCGCGCGCCCCGGAATGACGGCGGAGCTGTGTGGAGACGACCAAGATATTGCCCAGGGGCAAGGCCATGAATCTCTCAAAATTCTTCATCGATCGTCCGATTTTTGCCGGTGTGCTGTCGGTCCTGATTTTCCTCGCAGGGCTCATCTCGCTGTTCGCGATGCCGATCTCGGAATACCCGGACGTGGTGCCGCCCTCCGTCCTCGTGCGCGCGACCTATCCCGGCGCCAATCCGAAGGTGATCGCGGAGACGGTGGCGACGCCGATCGAGGAGCAAATCAACGGCGTCGAAGGCATGCTCTACATGTCGAGCCAGGCGACCACCGACGGCGCGATGACGCTGACGGTGACGTTCCGCCTCGGCACCGACCCCGACAAGGCGACGCAGCTGGTGCAGAACCGGGTGCAGCAGGCCGAGCCCCGCCTGCCTGCCGTGGTGCGCCAGCTCGGCATCATCACCAAGAAGTCCTCGCCCGACCTCACCATGGTGGTGCATCTCTTGTCGCCGAACGGCCGCTACGACATGACGTATTTGCGCAACTATGCGGTGCTCAACGTCAAGGACCGGCTGGCGCGGATCGACGGCGTCGGTGACGTCCAGCTCTATGGTGCCGGCGACTATTCGATGCGGGTCTGGGTCGACCCGCAGAAGGCGGCCGAACACGGGCTGACCGCGAGCGATATCGTCAAATCGATCCAGGCGCAGAACGTCGAGGCCGCCGCCGGCGTGGTCGGCTCCTCCCCGAACGTCAAGGGAATCGACCTGCAACTGTCCGTCAATGCGGAAGGGCGGCTCGCGAACGAGGAGCAGTTCGGCGACATCGTGGTCAGGACCGGCGCGCGCGGCGAAGTGGTGCGCTTGCGCGACGTCGCGCGCATCGAGCTCGGCGCGTCGGAATACGGCCTGCGCTCGCTGCTCGACAACAAGCAGGCGGTCGCGATCCCGATCTTCCAGGCGCCCGGCTCCAATGCGCTCCAGATTTCCGACCACGTCCGCGCCACCATGGCCGAGATCAAGAAGAACATGCCCGAGGGCGTGTCCTACCAGATCGTCTACGACCCCACCCAGTTCGTGCGCTCCTCGATCGAGGCGGTGATCCACACGCTGCTGGAGGCAATCGCGCTGGTGGTGCTGGTCGTGATCCTGTTCCTGCAGACCTGGCGCGCCTCGATCATCCCGTTGCTCGCGGTGCCGGTCTCCATCGTCGGCACCTTCGCCGTGATGCACGTGTTCGGCTTCTCCATCAACGCGCTCAGCCTGTTCGGCCTGGTGCTCGCCATCGGCATCGTCGTCGACGACGCCATCGTCGTGGTCGAGAACGTCGAGCGCAACATCGAGGCCGGGCTGTCGCCGCGCGATGCCACCTATCAGGCGATGCGCGAGGTCTCCGGCCCGATCATCGCGATCGCCATGGTGCTGATCGCGGTGTTCGTGCCGCTCGCCTTCATCTCCGGCCTGACCGGGCAGTTCTACAAGCAGTTCGCGCTGACGATCGCGATCTCGACCGTGATTTCCGCCGTCAACTCGCTGACGCTGTCCCCGGCGTTGTCG
Source organism: Bradyrhizobium sp. USDA 3311 (assembly GCF_054062495.1). Lineage (NCBI taxonomy): Bacteria > Pseudomonadati > Pseudomonadota > Alphaproteobacteria > Hyphomicrobiales > Nitrobacteraceae > Bradyrhizobium > Bradyrhizobium sp. USDA 3311. Next base: position 6,795,256 of record NZ_JBSSFI010000001.1, read on the forward strand.
GCACTGCTGCTCAAGGGCCACAATGAGCCGAAGGACCGGCTGACGATCATCATGGAAAAGGGCCTTGGCTGGTTCTTCCGCGGCTTCAACCGTGCCTTCACGCGTTCATCCGAGAATTACAGCGGCACCGTCACCAAGGTGATCTCCGGCAAGGCCGCGGTGATGGGTCTTTACGTCGTGCTGGTCGGCCTCACCGCCTTCCTGTTCCAGCAGGTGCCGAGCGGCTTCGTGCCGGGCCAGGACAAGCAATATCTGGTCGGCTTCTCGCGGCTGCCCGACGGGGCAACGCTCGACCGCACCGAAGAGGTGATCCGCAAGATGAGCGACGTCGCGCTGACCCAGCCAGGCGTCGAGAGCTCTGTCGCCTTCCCGGGCCTGTCGATCTCCGGCTTCACCAACTCGTCCAATGCCGGCATCGTGTTCTCGACGCTGAAGCCGTTCGACGAGCGCAAGGGTGCAGCCCTGAGCGGCAATGCCATCGCGGCCGAGCTGAACAAGAAATACGCCGGCATCCAGGAAGCCTTCATCGCCATGTTCCCGCCGCCGCCGGTCAACGGCCTCGGCACCATCGGCGGCTTCAAGCTGCAGATCGAGGATCGCGCCGGCCTCGGCTATGAGGCGCTGAACGAGGCGACCAAAGCGTTCATGGCGGCGATGCAGAAGGCGCCGGAGATCGCCGGCGTGTTCTCGAGCTTCCAGGTCAACGTGCCCCAGCTCTTCGCCGACATCGACCGCACCAAGGCGCTCCAGCTCGGGGTGCCCGTGACGGAGGTGTTCAACACGCTCCAGATCTACCTCGGCTCCTACTACGTCAACGACTTCAACAAGTTTGGCCGCACCTATTCCGTCCGCGTCCAGGCCGACGCGCCGTTCCGCGCCCGGGCCGACGACATCCGGCAGCTCAAGGTGCGCTCGTCCTCCGGCGACATGGTGCCGTTGTCCGCACTGCTCAAGATCCGCCAGAGTGCGGGTCCGGAGCGCGCGATCCGCTACAACGGCTTCCTGTCGTCCGACATCAACGCGGCGGCCGCGCCCGGCTTTTCATCGGGCCAGGCGCAGGAAGTCGCGACGCGGATCGCGGCGGAAGTGCTGCCGCCCGGCTTTGCCTTCGAATGGACCGACCTGACCTATCAGGAGTTCATCGCCGGCAATTCCGGAATCTGGGTGTTCCCGCTGGCGATCCTGCTGGTGTTTCTGGTGCTGGCCGCGCTCTACGAGAGCCTGACCCTGCCGCTCTCGATCATCATGATCGTGCCGATGGGTCTGCTCGCGGCGATGTTCGGGGTCTGGCTCTCGAAGGGCGACAACAACGTCTTCACCCAGATCGGCCTCATCGTTCTCGTCGGGCTCTCGGCCAAGAACGCGATCCTGATCGTCGAATTCGCGCGCGAGCTCGAATTCGCCGGGCGCACCCCGATCCGCGCCGCGATCGAGGCGAGCCGGCTGCGGCTCCGTCCGATCCTGATGACGTCGATGGCGTTCATCATGGGCGTCCTGCCGCTGGTGCTCTCGACCGGCGCGGGCTCCGAGATGCGGCGGGCCATGGGCGTTGCCGTGTTCTCCGGCATGATCGGCGTCACCGTGTTCGGCCTGTTCCTGACGCCGGTGTTCTACGTGCTGCTGCGGACCGTCACCGGCATGAAGCCGCTGACGCACCACGGCAGCGACACTAGCGCAGCGCCGGTCCAGGGACTCACGCACTAGATCAGTGATATCCCCGACACCAGCAGCAGAACGAGCACGGTCTTGCGAAAGACCGTCTCGTTGACGCGGTGAAAGGCGATCACACCGAGCGCGGAGCCGGCGAACAGCGCCGGCAGGCTGACCGCGAGATCGACGAAGACCTTTGACGACAGGTCCTGATGTCCGACCAGCAGCGCGATGGCGAAGACCTGCATCGCCGCGATGAACGGCTGCACCAGGCCACGCTGCTCGCTCTTGGGCATGCCGCGCATGTCGCACCAGATCGTCGGGATCGCGCCCGGCATGGCCGTCAGCCCGCCGACCAGCCCTCCCCCGAATCCGATCAGCGCAACCCAGTGCCGGCCGACGGCCTCGCCGGCCGTCACCAGCGTCGGACGCAGCAGCATGTAGGCGGCATAGAGCGCGACGATGACGCCGAAGCCGCGCCTGAGCAGATGCGTATCGGTGGATTGCAACAGCGACACCGCGATGGGAACGCCGATCAATCCGCCGACGATCAGCAGCAGACTGCCTTCCCAGCGGATGCTGCGCCGAAGCGCCCACAGATTGGTCGCCTGCACGCCGATGCTGCACGCCATCATCAGCGGCACGGCCTCCAGCGGCTGAAACACCCGGAGCAGGATGGCGCCGGCTACGGCCGAGAATGCGAATCCCGACAGCCCCGAAACAAAGGCGCCGGCGAATACGGCAACGCTGAGCAGAGCCAGTGTCGTGACATCAGGCACGGACCGTCCTCCGGTCAATCGTAGGGAATTTGCGAGACGGCAGCGTCGACGTTTTCCGAGCAGACTTGCGGTTCGCGTGGAAACGACACATGCATCGCGTGCGCGTGAGAGCGTTCCAGCATCGCAAGGCCAACCAGTTGAAGCGTGACGAGTGCCACGGTCGCGGCGATTGCGACGATGTTGACGTTACGCACGCTCGAACGTGGGGTCGCCGGCGGCGCGCTCGCGCGCATCAGATCCGTGGGCATTGTCTGCAATATCCTCTTTGTTGCTGACCGGAATGATTTCATTCAAAGGCAATGGGTCGTGCGGCTGCTCCAGCAGATGGCGATAGCGCAGCAACGCGCGCCGCGCGTCGATCGCGCGCTGCGCGCGGAACGCCGCGCCGATACGCGCGACGATGTCGCGGAACTTGCGAGCCAGAACCGGTGACGTCGTTCGCATGACAATCTCCTTTCGACCTACACCAGAGATTGACGGGATTCACTTCCGCTCGCTGTGAGTTGCTTCACAAAAACACGAACGCGTCGAACAAGAGATCGTGTGACATCTCCTAGAGGGGCACGCGGCAAATCGCGTCATTCGATCGAATGACCCGCGATAACTTTCTAATGATGTGTCTGTTTGAACCTATGGCGGGCTACAGCGACGCCGCCCGCGACGCGAAGGCGCGTCAGTGCACGAGCGGATTGGAAAATCCCGCCACGAGCTTGACGAGATCCGCCTGACGAGAAACGCCGGTCTTGGCGAAGACGCGATGCAGATGCGTCTTCACCGTCGTCTCTGCGATGCCGAGCGCAATCGCCGTCTCCGGCACGCCGCCGACCTCGACGATCGACTGCAAGACCCTCAATTCCGCCGGAGTGAGGTCGAACGTGCGGTCGACGAGGCCGGCACACGAGCGGCCGTCGAGTTCCGCCTTCCAGACGAACAGGGCTCCGACGGCCGGCGTGCGCTCCGTCGCGCCATCACGCAGCAACGACGGCAGCGCGATGACGTTCGCGATATAGTAGGAACCGCCATCGGATCTCAGCGGGATTTTTCGACCGGCCGCCGCAGCTACGGCAACCTCGCCGGAGTCGCGGAAGATATCGCGCAGGGCCAGATTTGCCTCGGCGGATCGCGCCACGAGCCGGCCCGAGACCGACCGCAGGACGTCAGCCGCGGCCAGAATGGCTTCCGCGGCAGGATTGCTGTGGACGATATTGCAGGCGGCATCGAGCAGGATGACGCCGGCACTGAGCCGGTCCACGACATCGGCCAGCGCGATCGCTCGCTGCTGCTTTCGCTCGATCGCCCGGTTGATCAGCAGCGCCCGGCTGGCGTGCGCGACCAGCGACTGCATGCGCGCGCGCTGCTCCGCATTGAGCATCTCCCTGCCCGGGATCACCGTCAGCAACATCGGACACGGCGACTTCGACTGCTCCAGCACCACGTTCGCCACGTCGACATAGCCCTGTGGACGCAGCCATTCCTGATAGAAGCGGCCGCGGCGATATTCCTCGAAATTCACGAGATCCGGGATGTTGCGCACCTCGCCGTACCGGGGGAGCCTGGCGAGAGGATCGTAGCGGGCGTAGGTCTCGGAATAGAGCTGGATGTAGTGCGGATCGACCCCGCAATAGAAATGCGTCGCGCCGGACTTGCTGACCGGATCCTTCGAAATCAGGCCGCAGGCCTGGCTGCCGATGAACGCATTAACCATGACGACGACATCTCTCCACAACTCAGGGTAGAGACCCGCGTCATATATACTCTCGATCAACTCGTCATGTTTGGGAGGTCGGGGCATTGGAAGAGCCAGTGGTCAAACATCGAGACTGTGGAATGTTCTTCGTGCCCGGCGGCTTAGTTGAGTCTGTCACGGGAGCAAAAGGTTCAACTCCGATCGTGATTTCACCGATCAGTTGACGAGCGGATTCGAGAATCCAGCAACGGGCAGCTTACGAGGTCCGTGCATGGCAATGAATGGCATGAGTGATCAATATCACCAAGCGTACCACAGCCGCGGCACGCGGCATCCTCCGATCGGAGGATGCGCCGGCCGGGCGGATGGAGCCCGGCCAGCGCGCGTCGCGTTCAAGCCGCCGGGGCTAATGCCGGCTCAGAACGCGACGCGAACGCCGCCCCTCGCGGTGCCAGTGCGGCTCTGGTCGGACATCATCACGCCCTCGACCGCGCCGAACACGGACACGTTGCGCCTGGTACGGTAGTCGAAGCCGAAGCCGGCGACGGCACCCACCGTGCTGCGGCTACCGGGCGTCACGAAAGACGAGCAGCACCGTGCTGATGGTGGTGTCGCCGACGCGCTGGAGCGCGATGACGCCGCCATGGATGTTGGCCTTGAGCTCGCCGCCGGCGAGGCTGGTCACGCAGGACAGATCGACCTCGCCCGCTCCTCTGCAGCGTGCGGCCGCCGACCGACAATCCCTGCGCCGAGCCGGTCTCGCTGTAGCCATCGAACCGGCCCGCGACGTAGCGCAGCCGCGCCGTCGGCGTCAGCAGATCGCCGTTGCCGTCACATTCATTTCCAGTCCCTCGGTCGCCGCCATCTCGCCCCACCGGCGCACAGGCACGTTGTCGGCAGCCCCGCCTCCAAACGGAGGAGGCTGCCGCTGCGAATTGGATTCGCTGAGCGCTAAAGTAGAAATGTCCGTCGTATTCGACTTGGACGGAGGCGACCGGGTCGCGGCTCAGAACGAACCGAGCGCGCTTCGCCCGGAACTGGTGCAGAGTTGTGACACCGCCTGCGCGGCTCACACCTAGTCCCAGCCCGCCCTCTCCGCGCTCTCGGCCCACACGGCGGCGCGATAGATCTCGCGCCCGCGGTTGTCCCTGACGCGGATCCAGGCGTCGCGATCGCGCAGGTCGTCGCGCCAGACGAAGAGATGCCGCGCCATCTCGTCAGCCACCACGATGGTCGCCTTGGCATGTTCGAACACCATGCCGCCCGGGTCGATCTTCACGATATTGCCGATCAGGAGGTCGAAGAAGAAACGGTGCATTCAACACTCCGGCTTCAGCGCCGTTTCCGCACGCAACGCTGCGTCATGATCTACTAAATCCGGTCGGGGTGCGTTACAGCGCTTCGCCGCTCCTGACGTCGCTCGGCGTCGCGCCATAGGCCCGCCGGAAGCAGCGGTTGAAATAAGAGAGATCTCCGAAACCGACATCGTAGGCGATCGAACTCACCGGCCGCTCGGCGAAGTCAGGCTCGCGCAGCATGCGATGGGCACGCTTGAGGCGTTGCTCGGTGAGGAAGGACGAAAAGGTCTTGCCGTCGGCCTCGAACAGCCGCTGGAGATAGCGCGGGGTCACGCCGAGCTCTTGGGCAACATTTGCCACCGAGATATCCTGCTGCCAGCAATTGTTGACGATGAGGAATTTCGCCTTCTGGAGTCGCGCCGCCTTGATGCCGCGCCGTCCGGTCGATTCCCGGGAGTGATCCGGGGCGCCGAGAACGAGCGCCAGGAGATCATGCAGATGCGCGACGCCGAGCTGCCGCATCGCAGGCACCGCCAGCACCTTTTCGTGCACCAGCGCGATCGCGTAGTCGACGAGCAGCCGTAGCCCGGTGGTGCTCTCCGGGATGACGCGCATCACCGCATCGTCGACATCCACGATCATCGGGGCCAGCACGCGTCTCGGCACGCGCAGCGAGAAGCCGCTTCCGAGCGAGAGGCGCTCGAAGGTCGTGACGTCCTCCGCACTGGTCAGGACCGCCTCTCCCGCCCGAAGCCTCAAATCGTGTCCCCGCTCGGATATACCGAGAACGCCCGACCTGTTCACGATCAGGGCGAGACTGTCGTCGCCATCTGCAACCAGATGCTTCGTGCGAACGACCCGCGCTCCGCACAATCCGCCGATCAGCAACTGGGCTTCCGGCAAGACGTGGGACGTGAAGCTCGCCGCGGCCGGCTTTCCTTCCCTTGCCTCGACCTCCGCCTTCAGCACGCCGCGGCAGTAGAATTCGCGCAGGAGCGGCACGCGCTCGTCTTCGGGAATGTGGTCCGTTGAAACATTGAAAATTGAAAATTCATCCTTGCCGCTCACTGCAATCTCTCCAACCAACGAGCAGGCCCGGCCACGCGCTGTTATCTCCCCGCACCCGCGTTCGGTGCCGGTGCGCATTGTTCCATGGCGCACGCTGCCCTTCTCATTTCAAGTGGCGGCCATATACGAAAGTATCAAATGATACGCGTCATACGTTCGGAGGACACACGCACCTTGCTCATCACAATGGATTGAGATGGCGCGAACTCATGATCCGCGATGTGAATTGGATCACACCGCATCGCCGGCGCCGGTCTGCCGCCCAAACGGTGCCGCAAATCCGGCGGCGATCTTGACGAGGTCGGCCTGCCTGCCGGCGCCCGTCTTTTCGAACAGCCGGCTGAGATGCGTCTTCACCGTCGTCTCGGCGATACCGAGCTTGGCCGCAATGTCGGGAACCCCGCCGATCTCGACGATCGCCATCAGCACGCGCAATTCGGACGGCGTCAGCCTGAACGCCACTGCGATCGCATCGGGCACGAGCGATGACACCATCGTGGCCCTTTGAACGAAGAGCACGGTGGCAGCTCCGTCACGCGGCAGATGGCGCTCCCGCCTCAGCGGAACGGCATGGAGCAGATAATGATGTCCGTCGGACGATGTCACGAGCTCGACCTGACGGCGACCGTTTGAATGAGTTCCTGCATCCGCGGAAAATTCGAACAGGCCGCGGAATATTTTGTCAGCCTGGGTGTTGCGGCCAACTATTCTGTCGCCGACCATTGCGAGGAGATTGGCGTCGACGAAGAGCTGACGGCACGACGCGTTGGCATGGACGACTCTCCCTTCTGCGTCGAGCAGGCAGATCGCCGTGCTCAGTCCGTCCAGGACATCGGCAAGATCGTCCACGGTATGCGAGCGCGCCCTGATCTGGCGACCCATGACCCGCGACCGCTGGATGTGAGGCGCGAGCAGGCGCATACGCTCGCGCATCGCGTCGTCGACGGTCCCGCGGGACCGGTGACGCAGCACCTGCAAGATCGTGGTGCGCGCGACCGTTTTCTCGAGCGTCACGGTTGCGAGGTCTATCGCTCCCTGCGGCTCCACCCACTCTCGGTAGAAGCTGGTCGCCTCGAAGTCGGACTGGGGCATGACGTCGGCCACGCCGACCGTCTGGCCCGCGGCGAAGTCGAGATGGCGGTCGAGCAAGGGATCAAGTTCGACATATCTGTCGCGATAGAGCTGGCGGAACCGAGTGTCCGTGCCAAAATGCTCGTGGATCTCGATCGAGAGCCTGGCTGCATCCCTGGACAGGATGGTCGCGGCACATCCACCGACGAAATTCGAAACCTGCTCCAAGGCGGCGCTCCGCAGCGCGGGATTGGCCGCTGCATCGTAGATCTCGCCGACGAGCGACGAGAACCGGTTTGCCTGGAGGATCGTCATCGGATGGACGATGGGGTCTGCGTGTTGCCCCGGTGGCGAGGGGGACGAGCGCGTCGGGAACTGAAGGAGGCAGGCCGGCCGATCGCCGCCTTGGACGGAGAAAAAATGCGACAGCGCAATGCTGGAATATCGAACATCATCCTTGCGTAACGTCAACCGCAGGATGCGGCTTGGACGTTTCCGCCAAAGACTAGGATTAATGCGAACAGCGACCGGACAGTGTGCGACGAGTCACGCGCCCGCTCGCGGCGATCGCCTGCTGTCGCCCGCCCGCCTTGCGGGCCGGCCTCTGCGACTTACTTCCGGTTCTCCTCGCAGAATTTCAGCGCGGCGAGCGCCTCGCCGGCGCGCGGGATCTGCATCTCGATGCTGTCCTCGTCATCGTCCTCGAAATCGAGCGTGAGACGCCTGGCCTTCGAGAGGCGATCCATGATCGCCTGGTCGAACTCGAAGATGCCGCGCACGGTGGTCTTGTCCATCACCTCCCACTTCGCCTTCTTCATGATATCGGCGTCATCGGTGGCGACGTCGGCTCGGAGGATCTCGCCGACCTTGTCCCACTCCCAGCCGTCGTAGATCATCACGATCACGATGGCCTTGTCGGAATAGGTGATGACGATGACGTAGTCGCGGTTCTCGTCCTCCTTGTCCTTGTAGCCGCGGCTCGCATTGCAATGCGTATCCTGCGTACGCTTCTCGATGGTCCAGTCGCCGACCTTGGATTGTTGCGCCAGCGCGGGCCTCGAGCTCAAGGCGGCTGCGCTCAAGGCGCCTGCGAGCATTCCGGCGGCGAGAAGGAATCGTCTCATGTCGGCCTCCAGCGTGTTCCCGGGGCCGAGATGACCACCTCTGCCGACGACCCGCAAGGGCTTCAGGCCGCGGGCAAGGCCAGCGGCAGGCGGCTTGCGTCCTAGGCTCGCCGCGGCACGATCGCGATCGGGGTGAAGGTGTAAACCTCCTCGCCGTTCTGGTTGAACATCGTCCATTTCACCAGCGCGATGCCCTGCGGCTTCGACTTCGACGGCGTCAGGCTCATCACTTCGCCGACCAGATGCAGGCGGTCATTGGGCCGCACCGGAATGGTCCAGCGCAGCCCGTCGACGCCCGCGCCGATCAGCGGATGCGGACCGAAGGGCCGGGTCTGGATCGCGAGGTTCATGGCAATCGCGGCGGTGTGCCATCCTGATGCAGCGAGCCCGTTGAACAGGGTCCCCTTGGCGGCCTCGTGGTCGAGGTGCATCGGCTGCGGATCGAACTCGGCCGCGAAGCGCTTGATGTCGGCTTCGGTGACCTCGACCTCCGGCGATTTGAACCGCATCCCGATGCTGAGATCGTCGAACCACTCGACCTGCGCCATGATTTTGCCTCGCAAAGCAGGACCGCCCGCGAAGACGCGCGGCCCGAAGGAATTGAACTAAAAGCGCGATGTAGCGGGCCTGCCGCGCACAAACCAGCCCAGGGTTCCCCGCGAAACCCCTTTTCCGGTGCGACGAAACACGCCTGAAACAGATGGCCGGTTATCTGGTTGTCAAAATCATACAGGGACGGCCACCATGCAATTCCTTCTCAATCTGATCCTGGACTATTCCTGCTGCCAAAATCTCGTCGCCCAGCCGCCGCGGGAGGATGAGCTATGATCGAGCTGATCTCCGCCCTCCTCGCCCTTTGCAGCATCGGCGTCTTTGCGGCGCATGCGCTGGATGCCTATCGCACCACGCACTCCTGAGCGCCCTGCGCGCGTGGCGCTAGAACGGCCGCCGGTAAAAATGCTCCGAATGCGTTGCCGGCGGAAACCTGTTGGCGAGCGCCAGCGCTGACTTTTCATCCGTCTCGAGCGCGATCTTCTGCGCGAGCATCACGTCGCCGGGCACCAGGAAGCCTGTCGGGACGAAGCACCATCCCATCGTTGCCATGCCGGCGTCGTCGATTTCGTGGACGTTGGCGGCCGTGCCGTAGTGGATGCGATACCTCTTGCCGGTATCGCAGCCGATCACATCGAAATACCGGTGCTGCTCGAACTGGGCGCGCTGCGCCGGTGACAGCCAATCGGCCAGAAGCCGACGGCCGCGCGCATCCGGCGTGTTCTCGCCGAAGAAGCGACGGTAGAGTTCGCGCAGCGCATGCAAACGAGCACGCGCTGGCGCGCGGAACCGGAGTGCCGCGAACATGGGCAGCTCAGATCAACCGCCGACCAAGCGGGGATAGAACAGCGTTTCCTGCGCGGTCGGGTCGAACGATTTGATACGGGTCACTTCGCCGGGCCCGGTACGGAAGGCGGCGGTGAAGCCGGCTCCGGTCAGCTCCCGAAAGCGCTGTTCGGCCCGCGCCAGCGCTTCGGCATTGCCAGGATCAAACTCGTGGCGTGTGTCGCCAGTCTGGTCCATCACGATCTGGGTTGCCATGTTGAGTCTCCTCATGCCCAGCCCTGAATCTGATCAAAGCAAACCTCATGCCGTCAGTTCCTGATAGCAACAACTTTCTCGCGCCGGCGCATCACGCCTTGCTGAGCAAGAGCGTTTTCGAGCGAAGTGGATGCCGGTTCGCGTCAAGAAAACGCGTCAAAACAAGCATCGAGAGCCCCGTTTGAAGGGGCTCTCGTCAGCGCGAGGCGGCCGTTCCGCCCTCGTCGATCTGTCGTCCCATCAACGCAATTGCCTTCTGATAGACGCCGGCCGCATTCCAGGCCTCGATCGCGGCGAAATTCGGCTCGCCCGGCTGGTAACCGGCTCCCGCACGCCAGCCATGGGCCTTCAGGAAATTCGCAGTCGAGTTCAACGCATTGGCGGCAACCTCGAGATTGCCGGTGCCATAGGCCAGGATGTTCTTGGGCATGAACTGGGTCTGGCCGACCTCGCCGTGCATGGAGCCGCGGGTCGCCCCCGACAGGGTGCCGCGGTCGATCAGCTTCAGTGCGGCATAGAGCTGGTCGGTGAAGAACTCGGGGCGACGGCAGTCATAAGCAAGGGTCGCGATCGACGACAGCATGTTCTGGTTGCCGCGCTGGCTGCCGAAGCCGGTCTCCATGCCCCAGATCGCGATCAGCGGCCCGGGCGGAACGCCGTAGCGCTGCTGGATCGAGGCGAACAGGGCCGCCTGCGACTGCTTGAGCTGCCGCCCCTTGGCGACGATCGTTGTGGCGCCGCGCTTGGCCAGGAACTGGTCGAGCGACAGCGAGAAGCTGCGCTGGCCGCGGTCGGCTGCGATGGTCGCGCTGGCGTAGTTCGTCTGCATCAGGGCCGAGATCGCGGTCGGGCCGATGCCCTTGCCCTGCGCCTCTGCACTGAACTCACGCTTCCAGCCTTCGAACCCGGCCGGCGAGCTGCCGCATTGCGCGGCGTTGGCCGCAGGCAGAGAGAGAAGCAGCGCGGCCGCGCCGATCACCGCCGTCGCCACAATCCTGCCCTTGATCATTGCTCGTTCCTCTCCTTAGGGTGCGACCGGCTCGCGCACGCGCATGATCCTACGTCGGTTGCGATCGCTCAAGTCCCGACAGGACCAATCGATCCAAGCAAAGCTCTTGACACCGGCAAGTCGCGACGTCCGCAAATCACGCAGCCTCCGTTCCCAGCAGGAAATCCACCATGATGCTCTGGTGCTGCTGGTACATGTCGGTACCGGTCCCCGTGACACAGCCGATCTTGCGGGCCGCGGCGATGAAGGGGGAGACTTCGGGCCTGGTGATGACGCAGCCGCAATAGGCGGCTGGCGCAAGGCGCGCGACGTCGACCGGCAGCAGGTCGCCGTCCTTCATCCCGGCGGGCGTCGCATTGGCGACAAAGTCGAAGCCGGCGGGGTCCATGGTGCCGGTCCGCACCGGCGCTTTGCCGAGCCCATTGAGCCGGCCGATCAGCGCGTCGCGGCGCTCGGCCATGCTGTCGTGAATGGCGAGCTCGCCGACGCCGGCCTCGACCAGCGCGAGCGCGAGCGCCGAGCCGGCGCCGACCAGAAGGGCGCGCATGCCGCTGGGATCGATCCCCTTTGCCCGCGCCGCGCCGAGGAAGCCGAGGCCATCCACCATATCGCCATGCCATGAGCCGTCGGCGCGCCGGCGCATCAGGTTCACGGTGCGCTGGAAGTGCGCCCGATCGGTCGCACTCGTGCAGGCCTGGTAGCAGGCAAATTTGTGCGGGATGGTCACGACGATGCCGTCGAGGTTCTTCAGCCGCGCAGCCACCGAGAGGAAGTCGGGCAAATCCCCCGGGGCGACCTGAACGGGCACGAGAATGCCGTCGTGCCCCCGTGCGGCGAAGGCGGCTGACACGCCCGCGGGCGAGCGCACCTGCGCGATGGGATCACCGACGATGACGTGGAGCCGCGTGGCGCCTGACGGGGCCGGGATCATGCCGCTCAAGCCCGGGCCTCCGCAGCGGTCTCGTAACTCAATTCCAGCCCCTCCAAATTGCCCTCCTTGCGCCACTTGTCGAGCAACCGCAGGAACGCCACCGGCCCGCGCCAATATTGGCTGTTTCTTGCCGCGATCGGATCGAACACGCCCTCGTTGTTGTAATAGCCGGGCGTGCATTCGGCCAAGTAAGTCTGACGGCCGAGCGCGGCTTTCACGACCTCCTCGACCCAGGCGTTCTCGGCAGCGAGCGTCGGCTCCAGCGTTCTGGCGCCGCGCTTGCGCGCCTGATCGATCACATAGGCGATGTGCTGCGACTGCTCGTCGATGATGTGCGGGAAGTTGGCGCTCTGGCCGGCCTGCACCGTGACGATCAGGAAGCAGTTCGGGAAGCCGCGGCTGTAGAAGCCGTGCATCGTCCTGACGCCGTCGCGCCAGCGCTCGGACAGGCTCATGCCGTCGCGGCCATAGACCTCGAAGCCCATCCGGCGGGCGTAATCGGTGCCGACCTCGAAGCCGCTGGCATAGATCAGGCAGTCGAGCTCATAGGCCTTGCCATCGACGATCACGGCATTCTCCGTGATGCGCTCGACGCCCTGCCCTTTGGTATCGACGAGATGCACGTTGGGGCGATTGAAGGTGTCGAGATATTCGTCGTGGAAGCAGGGCCGCTTGCAGAACGCCTTGTACCAGGGCTTGAGCGCGGCCGCGGCCGCCTCGTCCTTCACCACGGCATCGACGCGCGCGCGGATCTCCTCCATCTTGCGGTAGTCGGCCTGCTCGATGACCTTCAACGCCTCCTCCAGCGAGGTCACCGGCTGTGGCTGGCGGCGCGGCGCGAGCAGGATCTCGCCAAGCAGGCCGGTCCAGCCATCCTGGACCAGATCCTGCTCGAACGGCTCGCCCGAGATCACCGCGGTGAAATTGTCCATGCGCTCGCGCTGCCAGCCGGGCCTGAGGCTCTGCGCCCAGGTCTGATCCGTCGGCCGGTCGTCGCGCACGCCGATCGCCGACGGCGTGCGCTGGAAGACATAGAGCTCCTTCGCCGAGCGGCCGAGATGCGGCACGCATTGCACGGCGGTGGCGCCGGTGCCGATGATGCCGACGCGCTTGTCGGCAAGGCCGGCGAGACCGCCTTCAGCCGTACCGCCGGTGTAGGCGTAGTCCCAGCGGCTGGTGTGAAAGCTGTGTCCCCCAAAGCTCTCGATGCCGGGAATGCCCGGCAGCTTCGGCCGGCTCAGCGGGCCGCCGGCCAGAATGACGAACCGCGCGCGGATGCGATCGCCGCGATCGGTCTCGACCAGCCAGCGCGCCTCCCGCTCCTGCCATTCCATGCGCGAGATGACGGTCTGAAACAGCGCGCGCTCGTACAGGCCGAAGTGGCAGCCGATGCGGCGGGAGTGTTCGTAAATCTCCGGCGCCCGCGCATATTTGCGCACCGGCATATAGCCGGTCTCCTCCAGCAGCGGCAGATAGATGTAGCTCTCGGTATCGCAGGCCGCACCGGGGTAGCGATTCCAGTACCAGGTGCCGCCGAAGTCGGCGGCCTTTTCCACGATGCGAAAATCCGCGATGCCGGCCTCGCGCAGGCGCGCGCCGCAGAGCAGGCCGCCAAAGCCGCCGCCGACGATGAGCACTTCGGTCGCTTCGCTGACGGCATCGCGCGCAAATCCGGGATCGGCCCAGGGATCGTCGAGATAGCGGCCGAAATCGCCTGATACCTCGACATATTGCGCCTTGCCCTCGGCGCGCAGACGGCGATCGCGCTCGTCGCGATAGCGCGCGCGAAGTGCGGAAAGATCGACCGTAGGTGCGCCGGCTGCGCCGGTCTTGTGTCTTTCCGCTGACATCCATTTCCTCCACGACAGACGCTGCTTCGCCGGCAGCTCTCCTCACGTTAGCCTTGAAAAAGTGACGCATGCAATCACGTCTGCCGTTTTTTGCGTGAACGGCGCGTGACGTTCCGGTAACCTCGCGCGCAAATCACAAGCGCCATACAACGACATGGCGATCCGGAGGAAATGATGCAGGGATTGATGATGGACATGCCGCTCCTGATCAGCGGCCTGATCCAGTACGCCGCCGACTATCACGGCGAGGCGGAGATCGTCGCGCGCGAGATCGAGGGCGACATCCATCGCTACACCTATGCGGACGCTCTCCCACGCATCAAGCGCATGGCGCTGGCCTTGAAGCGTCTCGGCATGAAGCAAGGCGACCGCGTCGGCACGCTGGCCTGGAATACCCACCGCCATTTCGAGATGTTCTACGCCACGCCGGGCATGGGCTATGTGCTGCACACCGTCAATCCGCGCCTGTTTCCCCAGCAGCTCGTCTACATCATCAACCACGCCGAAGACCGCCTGCTGTTCGTCGACCGCGCCACGCTGCCGATCGTCGAGGCGATCGCGCCGCAATTGAAGACGATCGAGGCTTACGTCGTGATGTCCTCGCGCGAGCGGATGCCGGAGACGAAGCTTGTAAACGTCCATTGCTACGAGGAGCTTCTCGGACGAGAGAACGACGCCGGCTTCACCTGGCCGGAGTTCGACGAAAAATCCGCCTCCACCATCTGCTACACCTCGGGGACGACGGGAAATCCCAAGGGCGTGATCTATTCGCACCGCGCCGCGATCCTGCAGACCATGACCTGCAGCAGCTTCGACTTCCTGCCCGGGCACGTCGAAGGCGTGCGCGAGGTGATGATGCCGATGGCGCCACTGTTCCACGGCAATGGCTGGAATATGCCGTTCACCGCGCCCTATACCGGCTCGAAGCTGGTGCTGCCCGGCCGCAACTATGAGCCCGACAAGCTGTATGAGCTGCTCGAAGGCGAGAAGGTGACGCTGTCGGCGGGGGTGCCGAGCTTCTGGCTGATCCTGCTCGACTGGCTCGGCCGCACCGGCAACAGATTCTCCACCCTGCGTGCAACGCTGTCGTCGGGCTCGGCCCCGCCGCGCGCCATGGTCGAGAAGCTGAAGCGCGACTACAACATCGACTACATCCAGGCCTGGGGCATGACCGAGGCTCTGGGCTGCTCGATGCCGGG
Source organism: Bradyrhizobium sp. USDA 3311 (assembly GCF_054062495.1). Taxonomy (NCBI): domain Bacteria; kingdom Pseudomonadati; phylum Pseudomonadota; class Alphaproteobacteria; order Hyphomicrobiales; family Nitrobacteraceae; genus Bradyrhizobium; species Bradyrhizobium sp. USDA 3311. Next base: position 6,810,515 of record NZ_JBSSFI010000001.1, read on the forward strand.
CCTGCGTCCCGGCTCGGAGCACCTCAGCGACAAGGAGAAGTTCGACCGCCGACAGGTCTCGGGCCGGGCCTGTTTCGGCACCGCCTTGCGCATCGTCGACGACGGCGGCGTCGAGCTGCCGCGCGACGGCAAGACCGTCGGCCATCTGCGCGCGCGTGGTCCCTGGGTCGCCTCGGGCTATATGAAGCTCGACGAAGGCCTCGACCGCGACGGCTGGCTGATCACCGGCGACATGGCCGTGATCGACCCGCAGGGCCACGTCACGCTGACCGACCGCTCCAAGGACGTGATCAAGTCCGGCGGCGAGTGGATCTCCTCGATCCAGCTCGAGGACGTCGCCTTGTCTCATCCCGACGTGCTGCAAGCTGCCGTGGTCGCGATTGCGCATGAGAAGTGGCAGGAGCGTCCCCTGCTCCTCGTGGTTCGCAAGAAGGGCGCGACCGTCGACGGCAAGGCGCTGCTCGACCACATGCGCCCGAAGATCGCGAGCTGGTGGATGCCTGACGCCGTCGAGTTCCTGGACGAATTCCCGATGACCGGCACCGGAAAGGTGCTCAAATCGGCGTTGCGCGAGAAGTTCAGGGAATACCGCGTCGCTTGAAGCGGCACGCGATCACGCTGAAGTCCGCGCCGTCCATCGATCAAGGAGACGTAAGATGCTTTACCCGATGTCGCCCAAAGTCGTCGAGCTCAAGCGCAAGCTCGAAAGCTTCATGGACCGGCACATCTATCCCAATGAGGAACGGTTCTACCGCGAGGCCGAGGAGCTCGGGCCCTGGAAGGTCTATCCCGTCGTCGAAGAACTGAAGCCGCTCGCGCGCGCGGAAGGCCTCTGGAACCTGTTCCTGCCGGAATCGAGCCACGGCGCGGGCCTCACCAATCTAGAATATGCCCCGCTCTGCGAAGTGATGGGCCGCTCGCATCTTGCGCCCGAAGTGTTCAACTGCTCGGCGCCCGACACCGGCAACATGGAGGTGCTCGAGCGCTACGGCACGAAAGAGGACAAGGAGCGCTGGCTGAAGCCGCTGCTCGCGGGTGAGATCCGCTCCTGCTTCGCGATGACCGAGCCTGCGGTCGCCTCGTCCGACGCGACCAACATCGAGAGCTCGATCGTGCGCGACGGCGACCATTACGTCATCAACGGGCGCAAATGGTACACCACCAACGCGACCGACCCGCGCTGCAAGATCTGCATCTTCATGGGCAAGACCGATCCTGACAATCCGGACCGCCACAAGCAGCAATCCATGATCCTGGTGCCGATGGATACATCAGGCATCGAGGTGAAGCGTCCTCTCCCCGTGTTCGGCTTCTACGGCGTGCCCGACCGCGCCTCCGAGGTCGTCTTCACCAATGTGCGGGTCCCGAAGGAGAACATGCTGCTCGGCGAAGGCCGCGGCTTCGAGATCGCGCAGGGGCGCCTCGGCCCCGGCCGCATCCACCACTGCATGCGCCTGATTGGCTTGTCTGAACGCACGCTGGAAAAGATGTGCCGCCGCGTGCGCAGCCGCGTCGCCTTCGGCAAGCCGGTCTCCGAGCAGACAGTGACGCAGGAGCGCATCGCGGAATCCCGCATCATGATCGAACAGGCCCGGCTGCTGACGCTCAACGCCGCCTACGCCATGGACACGGTCGGCAACAAGGTGGCGAAAAGCGAGATCGCGATGATCAAGGTCGCCGTGCCCAACATGGCCTGCCAGGTCATCGACTGGGCGATCCAGGCCCATGGCGGCGGCGGCACCTCGAACGATTTCGGCCTGACTCAGGCCTATGCCACCGCACGTTTGCTGCGCCTTGCTGACGGCCCGGACGAGGTACACAGGAACCAGATCGCACGGTTCGAGCTGAAGAAGTATTCAAATGCCTGAGGGGACGTTGGCCTCAGCAAGCATCGAAGCCAACGCATTGAGATCGGAGTCTAATCGAAGCTTGGCGGCTCATCGATGGATACCGGCACATTCTTCTGCTTCGTAATTGCTTCGAGCATTGCGTTGAAGATTATGATCGGCAGGTAAAACATAAGCATGATCGTATTCCTCCTGCTGTGACAACCTTGGCTCGCGGGGCCAAGTTCCTCAAATTGACACTCGCTGGCCGCGGAACATTCTCTTGGCTTACTTGACTACCGATGAAACCGGGTCTCAAAGAGTATCAGGAACGCATCGCGTCAATCGCATGAGCGATCAACACCATTGCGCTCGCAGCGATGATAAGCACAAGCAACCAACTCACGTCCGCCTCCAACGCTGGAAGTGAACGCGCTCATCCATGCACAGTCAAAAACCATCGGTCTGGAACCGCTATTCAGCGGCTCGCTGATGTTTCGCGGCAACAAGAGCATCCGCAGTCGGCCCTATCGGCAGAATGCCAAAAGGAGCAACGCGCCGACGACGCAGGCTGCTAGGACTAAAAACCAAACGCCCATACGCTCCCCCGACTCACACACGCGAATCAGGATTAGCCCTACGATTTGGCATTGAAACGCTTATTGCCGGCTTTTCCCCAAGCCAGGCGCGATCCATCTGCTCGCTGCGCTAGTCCAATACCTCCACCGTCGCGGAGCGGCCGGCGACCAGCGACATGTTCTCCGGCACCGGATCGAGCGCGATGCGCACCGGGACACGCTGCGCCAGCCGCACCCAGCTGAAGGTCGGGTTGACATTGGCGAGCATGCTGGCTCCCTCCGCGCGGTCGCGGTCCTCGATGCCGGCGGCGATGCTCTCGACGCGGCCTGACAGCGTGACCTTCTCGCCCATCAGGCGGACCCGGACCTTGTCACCGGTGCGGATGCGCGCGAGCTTTGTCTCCTCGAAGTAGCCTTCCACATGCAGCGTGTCGGTATCGACCAGCGCCATCACGCCCTTCCCGGCCGTGACGTAGGCGCCGGGGCGCAGGTCCATGTTGGTGATCACACCGTTCACGGAGGCATGGACCTCGCTGCGGTCGAGGTTGAGCTGCGCCAACGCGCGATCGGCCACGGCTTGATCGAAGGATGCCTTGGCCTGGAGCTGGGTGGCGAGAACCTGCTCCTGCTTCTGCTGCGACACCGCGTCGGTCGTCAGCGCGTTGTAACGCTTCAGATCGGCATTGGCCTGATCGAGCGTCGCCTGATGACCCGCAACCGACGCCTCGGCCTGGCGCAGCGCCAGCGCGAAACGTTCGCGGTCGATCCGGAACAGCACGTCGCCGCGGCGGACCTTCTGGTTGTCCTTGACCAGCACCTCGGTCACGAATCCGGACACGTCGGGCGCGACCTGGACCACGTCGGCGCGCACGCGGCCGTCGCGGGTCCAGGGCTGCTCCATGTAGTAGACCCAGAGCTCGCGGCCCACTGCGAGCGCGGCGACGACAACGATGAGGGTCAGCGCGAGGCGGCCGAGCCAGGCAAAATTGCCCTTCATGAAAGATACTCCGAGAGGTAGACGACGCCGCCGAGAAGGCAGACGAAGATCGAAAAATCGAACAGCGCGCGGTGCCAGACCAGCCGGTAGAGGTCGAAGCGCTGCATGAGCCGGCGCAGAATCGCGCTGAGGACGTAAGCAACAATGATCCACAGCAGCAGCGACGGCACGAGCACGCCGTAGATGTCGATCACATATCTCATGCCGCAACACTCTCTGCCCGCGGCCGATAGGCCGGTGCATCCGGGAACAGGCCGCGCCTGATGCCGACGAGGCCGATCAGGGCGTCTTCGCGCGCGCTGTCATTGGGATCCTTCACCGCCTGGGCCAGCGCCCGGTCGACGCTGGTCAGCAGCTCGGCCGGCATTCCGTCGCCCGCGTAGCCGCGGCAAGCGACGGCGAGCCGATCGAGCATGTCGTCGATGACGGCAATGGTGGATGCCGCAAGCCCGTAACGCGCGCGGCGCAGGTCGATGATGTTGATCCCGATACGAAGCTGGACAAGGCTGTCGGTATCGCGGCGATCGCTCTCCGACAGAAACGCGATACGCTGCACCAGAAGCCCGAGCCGGTGCAGCATGAGACCCGCAAACTCCGCGCGGTCGCGCTTGCCGCGCCGTTCGGCGGCGACCGCGATCGACTTCCAGTTCGACAGCACCAGGCGATTGGCGATCCATTCCGCGCCGACGCCGCGCGCGATCCGCGTCACGATCTCGGCGACGACGATGCCGACGAAGAAGGCAACGGCGGAATTGGCGTAGGACGCAAAGTCCGCGCTGTAGGTCGACTGGATTGCAAGCAGGGTTGCAGTGTTGGCCGCGAGCGCCGTCCCGGTTCCCGCCGTAGCCGGACGGCCGATCAAGAAGCCGTAGAGCAGAAAGGTCGGCGCGAGTGCGACCACCAGGACCTCGATATGGGAGATCGCGGGGACCACCGCGAACAGATAGACCGCAACGACGACGATGGCGACCAGCGACCACCGGCCAAAACTGCGAATGAAGCGGGCGGGCTCGTCCTGCGCCGCGAAGAACGAACATGCGACCGCTGCCATCATCGGCGCCGATGCGCCGTCTGGCCAGCCGGTCCCGATCCAGAACGCGCAGCAGATCAGGATGGCCACGACCGCGCCGGCCGCCGACCACAATGCAAGGCCGCGGTCGCGGTGGCGGACGGGCGCGGCACCGGCCTCGGAATGAAACGCCAGGTCGATCGTTGCAACATTGCGGCTCTCGGCAATCGCCTCGGTCAGCGCACGGCAATCGCGCGAGAGGTCGACCAGCTCGCGCAACCGCAACAACAGGCTGGTGGTGATGATCCGTTCCCAGTCGGCGCCGTCATCGAGCACCGCCTGCTGCTCCGAGATCGCGGCCCGGATTCGCTCGGCCGGCTGGCGCGCGCCGACATCGCTCGCGATCCATTGCGCGAGATCCTCCAGGAGCCGTTTCAGCCCGGGTTGCCGCCGCAAGGCCTCCTCGCCGAGCGCCGCCAGCCGGTCCTCCAGTGAGGCGATCACCGGCAACAGCGTCAGCATGCGCAGCCGGATTTCACCGAGGCCGGTCACCGCATTGCGATCGGTCAGCCGGTCATAGGCGAGATGGGTGGAGAGCGTGTCGATCTCGACGATGTCGGTCGCCAGCTTGAGGCGCTTGGCGCGATGCGTTTCGCTGGTGCCCTCGCGCAACAGCACGACCTGGCTGAGACGGCGCGCGTCCGCCAGCCAGGCGTCGACCCGGTGAGCCACAGCAGGCGCGACGCTGCGGGGAAATACGATGGTCGAGACCAGGCTGGCACAGATGATACCCAGCGAGATTTCCTCAAGCCTTGCCACCGCAGTGTCAAAGATCGCGCCGGGCTCCGACACCGAGGGAAAGCCGATCAGCGCGACCGTGTATCCGGCCAGCATGAAGACGTAGCTGCGCGGCGTGCCGTCGAGCAGCGAGAGATAAAGACAGAGCCCGACCCAGAGCGCGATGGCGAGGCAGAGGAGTTCCGGCGCATCGATTAGGTTCGGCACCAGCGCGACCGTCATGGCCGCGCCAGCCAGCGTGCCCATCACCCGGAAGAACGCCTTCGAGCTGGTCGCGCCCGCCAGCGGCTGCGAGGTGATGTAGACTGTCGCCATCGCCCAATAGGGCCGCGGCAGGTCCATGGCGAGCGCGATGACGAGCGCCAGCATCGACGCGGCGAACGTCTTCAAAGCGAAAACGAGGTCCGCGTGGCGGACCAGGAACGGCTCGTCTGCGCGCATGACTATTTCGACTCTGCAAACGTCCTGGCAAACATCTTGGCTTCATGCAGGCGACCGGCCCGCTGCTCGATGCGCTGGAGCGTCTCGAAGGTTATCGCAAGTTCATCCGCGCCGATATCCTTGAGCAGGCTTGCCCGCACCCTACGCAGCACGCGATTGGTCTCCTCGACCTTGGCCTCGCCCGCCTTCGTCAGATGTAGCGTTTTGGCACGCCGGTCGGTCGGGTCCTCGCGGCGCTCCACCAGGCCTTCGGCCTGGAGCAGGTCGATCAGACGCACCAGCGATGGCCCCTCGATGCCGAGCTCGTCGGCAAGCACGCCCTGACGCACGTTCTCACCCTGGCGCGACAGCAGCAGCAGCGGAATCGCGGTCGCATAGGACAGGCCGTGATCGGACAAGGCCTGATCGGACTCGCGCCGCCACATCCTGCCGAGGCGCGTGATGAGCCGGCCGATTTCGGCATGGATAAAGCCTTGCGAGGGTGCCATGCAAATTAGATAGGACGCGAACTATTAGCCTGCAACTATATAACCCGGCGTAGCGCGATCGATCACGCAAATGCGAACGGGGACGACGCAGGATGGGACCGGGTTCCGCGATTGAGGCACGAGAGGCGATAGCGGGCGAGAGCGCGCTGACGCTCGTCCCGACCTTCGTCGTCGTAGCCGTGGATGCCACGGGAATGGGAATCATCCTGCCGCTGCTGCCGTTCTATTCGCAGCGGCTCGGCGCCACGCCCTTCCTGCTCGGTGCGCTGATCTCGGTCTATGCCGTCTGCCAGCTCGTTGCCGGCCCCGTGGTCGGCATGCTCTCGGACCGCTACGGTCGCAGAAAGGTCCTGCTGGTCAGCCAAATCGGGACGTTCATTGGATTTGTGCTGCTGGCATTGGCGGGCAACCTGACACTGGTGTTCCTGGCGCGCATCATCGACGGCCTGACATCAGGCAACATCTCGGTCGCTCACGCCTATGCCGCCGAGCACAGCGCGCCGGCAACGCGCAAGCAGGCGCTCGGCATGACCAGCGGCGCGATCGGAACCGGGCTGCTGCTCGGCCCCGCGCTGTCGAGCTTCCTCGTGCACTACGGCCAGACCGCGCCAATCTGGGCTGCGGCGGCGCTCTCGCTGATCAGCATGTTCGCGACCATCGCCCTACTCCCGCCCGATCATCCGGCCTCCGAGCCGCTCTACCAGCATCGCGTGCCTGAGCCGACGCTGACGCGCAGCCTGCTCGGCATGCGCTACGCCTGGCGACTGCTCGGCCTGCTCATCGTCTTCTTCTTCGTCAATTCGATGTTCCTGTCGCAGATCGGCCTGTTCCTCTCGGCGCGGTTCTCCTGGGACGGGCATCCCTTCGGGGCACGCGAGCTCGGCTGGATGTTCGCCTATGCGGGCTTCATCAACATGATGGTCCAGGGACTGTTGATCGCGCGCGCGAACCTGATCGCTTCCGACCGCGCCATCGTGATGGCAGCGTTCGCCTGCATGGGCCTTGGATTCGCGGGGTTGGCGGCCGGCAACAATGTCAGCCTGCTCGCGATCTATCTGACGCTGATCATCGTGGGCACCATGTTCGCCCGCAGCACGCTGACCGCGGAATTGTCGCGCGCGACCGCGGTCAACCGTCAGGGCATGATCATGGGCCTCAATCAGTCCCTGATGTCGGGCGCAAATATCAGCGCCCCGCTCTTGAGCGGCGCGCTGATCGGTCATCGGCTGTTCGCGACCTGGGCGCTGGCGATGGCTGCGATTGCAGCAATCGGCGCGGCGCTGGCCGGCCAGTTGCTGGATACGCCGCGGACGCGCTAACTTAGATCAAGCTGAGCTCGCAGTGCCCACCTCTCCCCAGCGGGGAGAGGTGAAAACCACCTCGCCTCAGTTCACCACATAGACATCCGGATCGGCGCTCGAGCTCGGCTTCTTGTAGGCATTGCGCAGGGCCGGCGACATCGGGACGTTGTAGTTCAGGCCGTTCGGCGGCGTCGGCGATTCCAGCCACTTCCTGTAAAGCACCTCGATCTCCGGGCTTGCGTAGAGCTCTGCCGTGGCGCGATCGGCCAGCGCCTTGAACGGCGCGTCCTCCCGCCGCAACATGATCCCGTAGGGCTCCGGCTTCGAGAACGTCTCTTCGCTGATCATGAACAGCGCCGGCTCCTTGGAGCGCGCAATCGCGACCGCGAGCTGGACGTCATCGAGCGCGTAGGCCTGGGCGCGGTCGGTCTCCAGCAGCAGGAAGGCCTCGGCCTGGTCCTTGGCCGGCATGATGTTGATGCCGAGAGTGCGCTCGGTGTTGACCTTGGCGAGCTGGGTCAGGTTGACCGACCCGGCCACTGCCGTGACCGCCTTGCCCTTGAGATCGTCGATGGTGTTGATCTTGGCGGCCTTCTTCGCAGCAAACCGCGTCGCGCTGAGGAAGTGCGTGTTGGTGAAGGCGACCTGCTTCTGGCGGTCGGCGTTGTTGGTGGTCGCCGAGCAATGCAGGTCGAGCGTGCCGTTGACCATCAGCGGGATGCGGTTCGACGACGTCACCGCGAGAGTCTCGACGGCGATGTCGGGCATGCCAAGCTGCTTCTTCACGGCGTCGACGATCTTCAGGCAGATGTCCATGGCAAAGCCGACCGGCTTCTGGTTTCCGTCCAGATAGCTGAAGGGAACGGACGCCTCCTGATAGCCGAGCGTGATCTTCTTCGTCTCCTTGACCTTCTGGAGCGTGCCCGACAGGTCTTCGGCTGAAGCTGCGCCCGCAAGACATGTCAGGGCCAGGATAACGGTGGGTAAGCGCATCGGCTGCTCCTCAAGGGGGTCGTCGACTCGTGTCGAGACGCGATCGCGGCGGTGATAGCCCAGACATGCGCCAGCCGCCAGACGAGGCCGCGTCTACCAGCTATCGCGACTTTCGATATGACGCGCGGCAGTTGTCTCCGGCGGAGCGGCTCGCCCCGGGCACCGAGATAGCCCTTACGCGTCGATGCTCCGTTGGACCAGGATGCGCTCCGCGCTGTCGTTCCAGACGTCCATTTTGGTGATCTTGCCGTTCCGCACCACGAAGCGATCGATGTAACGGTTGCCCTCGAACGGTGTACCGTCCTTCCACTCGCCGTAAAGCGTGCCGACGCCATAAACGATGGTTTCGCCATCGCCGGGGCAGACGTCGAATCGGTCCATCTTCTTCTTGACCCAGCGGTAGCGCTTGGCGTTGAAGCCTGTCAGGCCGCGCGGATGATCGAACTCGCGTCCGCCGGTGAAGGTAATCACCGTACCCGGCGCCATATAGGCTGCCGCAGCATCGGGATCAGGGATCATCGATGCCGTAAGATAGGCTTCCACAATCGCGGCATCGGACAACGGAGCGGTTTCGGCTCGTGCGGCAACGGACATGCTAATTCTCCCGGGTTTGCGGAATACTAACGCCACTCCCGCGAACTCCGTGCATATATTTTGAACATTTCCTTCGCTAGACTGCCGACAATCTGGAGCCGCCAATCTCGGCCGATTGCTCTAAATTCCGCCCGCAAGTGCCATGACCAGTCAGACCGCCTTCGACCTGATCTTCCGGAACGCGCTGTTGCGATCATCCGCCGCACCCGTCGATATCGGCGTGAAGGGCGGCCGCATCGCCGCGATCGAGCCAGGGCTGACCTGCGAGGCCGTCGAGGTCGATGTCGGCGGACACCTCGCTTTGCCCGGCTTCGTCGACACCCACATCCACCTCGACAAGGCCTGCCTGCTCGGCCGCTGCGGGCACAATCACGGCAGCGTCTCGGAGGCGATCCGTGCCGTTGCCGGGATGAAAAAGGACTTTACGGTCGAGGACGTCTATGCGCGCGGTGCCCGCGTGCTCGAGCGCGCGATCGTGCACGGCACGACGCGCATGCGCACGCATGTCGAGATCGACCCGCGTATCGGCTTGCGCGGCTTCGAAGCTGTCAAGGCGCTCAAGCGCGACTATGCCTGGGCGATCGACCTGTCGCTCTGCGTCTTTCCGCAGGAGGGCCTGACCAACGACCCCGGAGCTGAGGACCTGCTGATCCAGGCGCTGCGCGACGGCGGCGAGACCATCGGCGGCTGTCCCTATATGGACACCGACCCGAATGCTCACCTCGAGCGCATCTTCAATCTCGCGCAGGAATTCGACGTCGACGTCGATCTCCATCTCGATTTCGACCTCGACCCATCCTGGTGGCACCTCGACGAGGTGTGCCGGCAAACCGAGCGGCACAACTACGGGGGACGCGTGGCGGTTGGTCATGCCACGAAACTCTCCGCGTTGCCGCCGGAGCCGCTGAAAGCCGCCACCGCGCAACTGGCGAAAGCCGGCGTTGCCGTCACCGTGCTGCCCGCGACCGATCTCTATTTGATGGGGCGCGAGGCCACCCACAACGCGCCGCGCGGACTGACGCTCGCCCACAAGCTCGCCGGAGACGGGGTGTTGTGCTCGGTCGCGACCAACAACGTGCTCAATCCGTTCACGCCGTTCGGCGACGCCTCGCTGCTGCGGATGGCGAATTTCTACGCCAACGTCGCCCACGCCTCGGTCAGCGACTTCGACATCTGCCTCGATCTCGTGACCGAACTGCCGGCACGGCTGATGAACCTCGGCGATTACGGCATCAAGGTCGGCAATCCCGCCGATCTCATCGTGCTCGACACGCAAGACAGCCGCTTCGCCATCGCCGAGCTTCCTGATGTCATGATGGGCTTCAAGGCTGGCCGGCAGACTTTTGCGCGGCAGCGGCCCACTCTGTTCAGCCCCGGACGCTGAGCAGCCCTCACCTTGCCGTGCCTTGCGCCCGCCCCGCGGCCCGCGCAACACTCCGCAGATCATCCAATGGAGGAACCGGATGGCCTTCGACACACTCTTCCTCAACGCACGCTTCGACGGCGGCACCCGCCATCACATCGCGGTCAAGGACGGACGCATCGCCGCAATCACGTCCGTTGACCAGCCACCCGCCGGTGCCGAGACGATCGACCTCAAAGATGCCCTCGTCGTTCCCGGCTTCGTCGAAGGCCACATTCATCTCGACACCAGTTTCTATGGCGACGCCTGGCGGCCGCACAAGCCGTGCACCGACGGATTCAACGTGCACGAACGCGTCGCCTTCCAGGCGCAAAACATGGCCGAGGCCGCGCCGATGGACGTGCGGGCGCGCAACCAGCTCGATCTCTGCATCGGACACGGCACCACGCAGATGCGCAGCCACGTCATGGTCGACGGCTCGGTCGGCTTGAAATCGCTCGAGACGATCCTGCGCGTGCGCGAGGAATACAACGGCCTGATCGACATCCAGCTCGTCGCCTTTCCCCAGAGCGGCATCCTGTCGAGCCCGGGCACGGCGCAACTGCTCGACGAGGCCATCGGACTTGGCGCCAACCTCGTCGGCGGGCTCGATCCCGCGAGCTTCGATCGCGACGTTGAAAAGCATCTCGACGTCGTGTTCGGCGTCGCCAATAAGCACGGCGTCGACATTGACATCCATCTGCACGACATGGGCACATTGGGCGCCTTCGAGATCGAGCAGATTGCGGCACGCACGCGCGCGCTCGGCATGGAGGGGCGCGTTGCAGTCAGCCACGCCTACGGGCTCGGCGACATCCCCGCGGATTACCTCAAGAAGGTCGCCGACATCCTCGCCCGCTCAGGCGTCGCGATCATGACCAACGCGCCGGGCGCGCGGCCGTTTCCGCCGATCCTCGCCTTGCGCAATGCCGGCGTGACCGTCTTCAGCGGCAACGACAACATCCGCGATTCCTGGTGGCCTTATGGCGACGGCGACATGCTGCGCCGGGCCACGACGCTCGGCTACCGTTCCGGCTTCAACATCGACGAGGAACTGCGCGCCGCATTCGACGTCGTCACCGCATCAGGCGCAAAGGCGCTCCGGCTCGAAGGCTATGGCCTGCGAATCGGCGCGAAGGCCGATTTCGTGGCGCTGAATGCAGAACACGTTCCCGAGGCCGTCGTCGCGGTGCCGCAAGGGCGCTCCGTCTACAAGGACGGCAGGCTCGTCGCCGCGAACGGCAGGATAGTAGGGAAATCCTGCTGACGACCGGCCGCTTTCCGTTCGATTTTACCGCCAAGCTTTCCAGAATTCCGAATACGGTAGAATCCCGGATAGTAGATTCTCTCCGATTCCCGATAGGTGCGCGCATTGCAAGTCCCGCGGTGCCGGTCATAGTAGGGCCTGCACTGAAGTCTGCATTCAACGGGGAAGCATGGACATGTTCAGCGCATTCAGCAGCATCGACATTCATTCCGTTCGAGCAAGAACACCCAGCGAGGTCGCCGTGAAGCGGCTCGACGGCATCGGGCACGTCCTGTCGGACCTCGATCTCGCTGATGTCCAGACTCAGGATGACCTGACACGTGCGCTTATGGCGCTCGACACGGCCGACAAGTGCATTCGGGCGATCCGCGCAGAATTCCGGACTGAAGCTGCGAGTGATCGGCTGGTCCGCAAGGCCGAAAGCCTGATGGCATTGATCGAACGCACCCGCGACGAGCTCATGGGCGTTGGCGCGGCATAGTCCTGGGCTGGCGTCGCCCTACTTCGCGCGATTGATCTTCGCGAGGATCCGGTCGGCCTCGATGCGCCAGTCGGCGCTACGGGCAAACTCCCCGGTGCCCCTGGTGCCGAACAGCCCTTCATCGGCGAGATCGGCCACCCAGGCCTGCCGCTCGGCCGTGCCCTGCGCCGACCACGGCGTCAGTCCCGCTTCGCGTACCGTCTCGGCAACTTCGCGCACCTCCTCGGCACGCCGGCGGCCATGCTCGATCACGCGCTGGAAGAAATAGGCGCCCTGCGTCTCCCAATTGATGGCGGGAAACGTTTCTGCGAGCGAGGCCAGCACGGCATCCTCCACGCCATAGGCGCGCGCGGTGGTGAAGCTTTCGATGACCATGGCCTCGAGGCCCTTGATCATGATGCTGCGGCACATCTTCACCGCGGAGGACACGCCGAGCTTGTCGCTCGCGACCTTCGCCGCAAAGCCGATGGCGTTCAGCAGCGGCTCCAGCTCCCTGGCACCGGGGCCGCCGAGCAGCAGCGGCACCTTGATGCGATACGGCGGCACCGAGGTCATCACCGCACCCTCGACGTAGCGCCCGGCAGCGCCGTCGATCAGCGCGGCGGCGCGCTGCTTGGCGCCGGGCGAGGCCGAGTTGAAATCGAGGAACCAGGTGCCCTGATTGATCGCGGCGGCGCAGGCCTTTGCGACCGGCACGGCCTGGCTTGCCGTGACCGCAGAGATGATGAAATCGGATTTCGCGGTCAGCTCGGCGTGAGACGCCGCAAGGCCAACACCGAACTTCGCCGCATGCTGTTTCAGCGCAGCGTCCTGCTCGCCACCGAGCTTGATGTCATAGGCGGCAACCTTGATGTCCTGCTGGCGCAAATCCTCGGCCAATATCCGGCCGACCTCGCCGTAGCCGACCAGCCCAATCTGCCATCGTCTCGGATCCGACATCAGTTCAATCCTCGCGTCGTCTCGTCGAACAGCTCCTCGACCGCATAGCGGCGCGGGATCAACGCCTGCTGGAATGCATAGTCGACGATCAATTCGAGCGGCTTCCTGTTGGCTTCGATCCCGAACGGGACGAGGTCCGGCGTTGCGGCGGGTCCCACCTGCGCCTTGTTCCGCTTGAGGAGATCATAGACGCCCGCGACCACATCAGGCCGCGATTTCGCAAGCTGTTCGGTCACGACCACGAGATGATTGACCGGCACGACACCGCGGCGGGCGTGCCATGTGGCGGCTTCCGTCGCAGGATCCGGGAACAGCGGCTTCAGCCTGGGATCGTTGGAGGTCTCGCCGAGGACGGCATCGAGTTCGCCGTCGAGCAGCATCTGCAGGATCTTCTTGTCCTTCGGCGCGCGCTCGGTGGTGTCGACATATTCGGCGACATGCGGATCCTCGAACGTCACCCAGCGAATGTTGTCGAGATCGACGCCGTAATCGTTGGCGAGGATGCCCCTGATCCAGGCGCCCGTCGTCGTCGTGAAGGAGCGGATGCCGACGCGCTTGCCTTCGAGATCGGACGGCCCGAGCGTCCCATGCGAGGGATTATACAGCGCATAGGAATGCTGGAAACGCCCGAGCATGGTCGCCGGCAGCAGCACCAGCGGCTTGCCGTGGGCCTTCGCCATCAGATAGGTGACGATCGCCATCTCGCAGACATCGAACGCCTGCTCGCGCACCATCGGCTTGAACGCGGTGTTGGTCGGCGTGTACTCGATGAAGTCGAGGTCGAACAGGTCGGAGCGCAGCTCGCCGCTCTTCACCGCCTGGACATGGGGGTGACTTCCGAGCACGGCCTTCAGCTTGAGACGATCCATCCGCCCGCTCCGCTTCCCTTATTTCGCTCAGACGTCCTCGGGATTGTCGACATAGACAAGACCGGCCTTCGCCAGCGCCTCGCGCATGCCGTACATGTCGAGACCGAGTTCGCCCGAGGCCAGCCGCTTGCGCTTGCCGCCTTCGTCCGCGTTGCGCTTCTTCGCCTTTACGGCGACCTCGGCAGCATAGCGCTTCGGCACCACCACTACGCCGTCGTCATCGGCGACGATGATGTCGCCGGGATCGACGTTGACGCCGGCGCAGACCACGGGGACGTTGACCGAGCCGAGCGTAGCCTTGACCGTGCCCTTGGCCGAGACCGCGCGCGACCACACCGGAAACTTCATCTCGTGCAGCGCTTTGACGTCGCGGCAGCCGGCATCGATGATCAGCCCCTGCACGCCACGCGCCTGGAGCGAGGTCGCGAGCAGCTCGCCGAACATGCCATCGGTGTTGTCGGTGGTGCAGCCGACGACGAGGATGTCGCCTTTCCTGCACTGCTCGACCGCGACATGGATCATCCAGTTGTCGCCGGGCTGCGCCAGCACGGTGACGGCGGGACCAGCGATCGCAGCACCTGCCCAGACCGGACGCAAATATGGCTTCATCAGGCCGATGCGGCCATAGGCCTCGTGCACGGTCGAGACGCCGTACTCCGCCATTCCGGCGGGATCGGCACGCTTGATGCTGCGAACGACGACGGACTTCATGCCAGCTCCTCCGCAACCGTCGGAAACAGCCGCTGATAGGCCTCGCCATACGTCATCGGCACGCCGGTGTTGCGGCTGCCCTGGATGCCGCGGTTGAGCGCAACGCGCTCGTAATAGCCCCAGAGATGCTTCTGTGCGGCCAGGATCTGGAACGCCTCGTACTTCTCCTTCCAGACCTCGTCGATCTTGAGGAGCAGGTCCGGCTTGTAATTGCACTGCTCCGGCTGGTGCGGCTCGAACAGGAACACCGGCGGAGCCGAATATTTGTACTGCGCGCCGGGCTTGTGGCCCATGGCCTGCGCGACCACGCGGGTCTCCTGCGCGAAATGCGCGGCGTTCGGATGGTCAAAATTATAGGGGTCTTCCAGCGCATGCGTCAGCACGAAGCTCGGATTGAGCTCGCGGTAGATGTCGACCATGCGGTCGAAATGCGCTTCCGTCAGCTTCAGCGGATAGTCGCCGCAGTCGAAGAACTCGATCTCGGCACCGAGCAGCTTGGCCGCCCGCTCCGCCTCGTCCTTGCGGCCGGCCTTGACCGATTCCAGCGTCGCGCCCTTCTCCTTCCAGGCAAACTGGCTCTCGCCGCGTTCGCCGAAGGACATGCAGACGATCTTCATGCGATAGCCCTTTTTCGCATGCAGCGCGATGGCACCGCCGGCGCGCCAGACGAAATCGCCCGGATGGGCGGTGACGACGAGACCTGTTTTCATGGGACAAACTCCCCTCTTTCGTTCGTAGGCATCATAGGCCACCCGCCTCATGCAGGCAGCCAATTCATCAGGCTGTGATGGCCGCTTGTTCCTCGCCGTCGAGCACGCGCCTCAAGCGCTCGCCGTCGAGCGCGCCTTCCCATTTGGCGATCGCGATGGTCGCAACCGCGTTCTCGATCAAATTGGTCGGCGTCAGCCCCTGCGACATCAGGCGATGGATGCCGAGCACCAGCGCGACGCTCGTCACCGGAATGGTGCCGGTCGCCGACAGCGTCGCCGCCAGCACGACGAAGGCCGCGCCGGCGATCCCCGCCGCGCCCTTGGAGGTCACGAGCAGGATCAGCAGCAGCTCGACCTGCTCGGCGAGCCCGAACGGCGTGTTGGTCGCCTGCGCCAGGAACACCGAGGCCGCGGCGAGGTAAAGGCAGGTGCCGTCGAGATTGAAGGAATAGCCGGTCGGGATCACGAGGCCAACCACGCTCTTCTCGCAGCCCGCCTTCTCCAGCTTGGTCAGCATCCGCGGCAGCACGGTCTCGGACGAGGTCGTGGCGATGCAGATCAGCAGCTCTTCCCAGATGTAACGGATCAGCTTGAGCAGCGAGAAGCCGCACAGCCGCGCCACGGGACCGAGCGCCACGATGATGAAGATGACGCAAGTGAGATAGAAGCCGCCCAGCAGCTTACCGAGCGAGGCCAGCGAGCCGACGCCGAACTTGCCGACCGTGAAGGCAATGGCGCCGAACGCCCCGATCGGCGCCGCCCACATCACGAAGCCGACGACGGCGAACACCATCTTGGCGGCGAGGTCGATCAGATGCACCAGCGGCGCGGCGCGCTCGCCGAGCTGCACCAATGCAAAGCCGCACAGAACGGAGATGAACAGCACCTGGAGGATGTTGCCCTCGGCAAACGCGCCAATGAACGTGGCGGGAACGATGTTCATCAGGAACGGCACGAAGCCGATGACGCTAGTTTGCTTGACGTATGGCTCGATCGCGCTGGCATTGATGCTGGCGGGATCGATGTTCATGCCGACGCCAGGCCTGAGCAGGTTCACCGCGACGAGCCCGATAATCAGCGCGATCGTGGTCATGATCTCGAAATAGACGATCGCCTTCACCGCGACGCGCCCGACGCGCGCCATGTCGGCCATATGGGCGATGCCGTGCACGACGGTGCAGAAGATGATCGGCGCGATCAGCATCCGGATCGCCTTGATGAAGGCATCCCCAAGCGGCTGCATCTTGGCACCCGCCTCGGGGCTTACGATCCCAAGCGCGATGCCGGCCGCCATGGCGATGAGCACCTGGATCCAGAGCTCCTTCCACCAGGCGCGGCCGCGCGGCTTGTCGATCGCGAATGACGTCATTGGTCGAACTCGAACAGGCGCGCGGGGTTGTCGACGAGGATCTTCTGCTGGACCTCCGGCTCCGGCGCGAACAGCGGGATCAAATCGACGAGGTCGCCGTCATTCGGCATCACCTTGACGTTGGGATGCGGCCAGTCCGTGCCCCAGATGACACGGTCAACCGCAGTCTCGACGATCTTGCGCGCAAACGGCACGGCGTCAGTGAAGGGCGGGCCGGCCGAGGACACACGCTCGGAGCCGCAGATCTTGACCCAGCATTTCTCGTCGCGCTGCATCAGCTCGATCAAAATCCTGAACGGAAGCTGGTCGAGCCCGTCCGACGCCTTCACCCGCCCCATGTGGTCGATGGTGTAGCTCAGCGGCAGCTTCGTCAGCATGTCGGCATATTCAGGCAGGTCGATCGCGTCGAAATGCAGGTCGATGTGCCAGCCGAGCGGCGCGACCATCGCAACGATGCGGTCGAACACGCGCTTGTCGGGAACGCCGCCGAGATGGCGGACGAAATTGAAGCGGCAGCCGCGGAAGCCGCCGTCGTGCAGCACGCGAAGTCCACGTTCGGTGATGGTGTCGTCGATATTGGCGACCGCACGGTAGGCGCCATTGCTCTCTGCGATCGCATCGAGCGCGACCGTGTTGTCGGTCCCGTGCACGCTCGCATTGACGATGACCGCCCGCTCCACCCCGAGCTTGGCGTGCAGCGCACGGAAATCCTCCAGCGGTGCGTCCGGCGGCGTGTAGGAACGATCGGGCGCATAGGGATATTTCGCGCCGGGTCCGAAGATGTGGCAATGCGCGTCGCACGACAGTTTCGGCAGCTTGAACTTCGGCGTGCGCGTGTTCGGATCGGGCGGCGGAATCGTCGGCGTGTACATCATCGTCATCAGGTGAACCGCCGAGCGTGACCGCTTCTTCAAGTCTTGCTGCTGACGACCTGCCGCCGGCGCGCCGGCTGGTCGAGCGGCGGTGCCTGGAACGCGGCGACGGTGGCTTGCACCAGTTGCTCGATGGCGCTGGCGGCGTCGCTGCCGTCGGCCTCGCCGCGCGACAGGCGCGAGACGCGGTCCGGCGTCACCAGCGAATAATAGAGTGCACCGAGCAGGAAATGGCTGCGCCAGACGATGTCGGTGCGCGGAATGTGCGGCAGGCTGTCGTGGACCGCGTCGATGAAGGCGTGGCTGGTGTCGTCGAAGGTCTGCGCGATGATTTTTCGCGCAACCTCATTGCCTTCCGCCGACATCACGGCACGCAGCCGCGTAAAGCGCGCCCCGCCACCGGCAAGATCGCTGCCCGAGGTGAAGGCCGGCACCACATAGGCCCGCACGATCGCCTCCAGCCGGTCCTGGAGATCGCGCACGCGCCTGGCGGCGGCGAGCAGCTCGGAGCGGCGGAGATTCATCGGCCCGCAATGGCGCCGGTAGATCTCCAGCAACAGGCCGTCCTTGGTCTTGAAATGATAGGTCACGCTGCCGGGATTGGCGCCGGCGGCCTGTGCGATGTCGCGCACGGACACGGCATTGAAGCCGTTGGTGGCGAACAGCTCCTCGGCCGCGGCGAGGATCGCCTCGCGCATGTTCGGCTTGCGGGCCGTTTCCTTGCTGGTGGGCTTGCGTACCATGTTATTTGTACTATCGTACAAAAGATCAGGTCTCGTCAACAACAACGATGCGAGACGTCCCCGGGCGGTTCGAAAGACCGCCGCAGGGGCGCGAATGGAGTGCTGGGAAAATGCTGGGTTTGAACACAACAATTGGTCGGCTCGTGGTCGGTGCGGGCTTGCTGCTGGCGGCGAACGCCGCGCAGGCCGAGAACTATCCGAGCAAGCCGGTCCACATCCTGGTGCCCTACGCGGCCGGCGGTGCGGTCGACGTGCTCGCGCGCACGCTGGGCCAGGCGTTGGCCAAGACCTGGGGCCAGCAGCCGGTGATCGACAACCGTCCCGGCGCCGGCGGCATCGTCGCCTCGCAGGCGCTGACGCAGGCCGCACCCGACGGCTACACGCTGATCCTGGTCGCGAGCGGCCATCCGCTCAACCAGTTCATCTACCCGAGCGTGCCCTATGACACGTTCAAGGATTTCACTGCGATCACCGAAGTGGCCTCTTCTCCACTCGCAATCGTGGTGGCGAAGGACAGCCCCTACAAGACGCTCGGCGATCTCCTGGCCGCTGCCAAGAAGGAGCCGGACAAGCTCTCCTACGGCATGTCCGGCAACGGCACGTCCGCGCATCTTGCCGGCGAGCTGCTCAAATACATGTCCGGCACCAAGATCGTCGCGATCCCCTACAAGGGCGGCGCGCCGGCACTGACCGCCGTCATCGCCGGCGAGATCCCGCTCAGCATCAATCCGCTTGCAGAGGCGATCGGCCAGCTCGAAGGCGGCCCGGTGCGCGCGCTCGCGGTGACATCAGCCGAACGCTCCAAGGCGCTGCCGGATGTTCCGACCATCGCCGAGGCTGGCGTGCCAGGCTACGACGTCTCGGTCTGGTGGGGCGTGCTGGGCCCGGCAAAAATGCCGCCGGAGATCGTGTCCAGGCTCGATACCGACCTCAAGGCCGCGCTGCAAGACCCCAGCGTGCTGTCGACGCTCGGCAAGATCGGCGCAGCTCCGGTCGGCTCCTCCGCCAAGGACTTTGATGCCTACATGCACGCCGAGGCGACCAAATGGGAGCCGGTGCTGAAGGCCGCCAACATCCGCGCGCAGTAAGGCGGGATCGTCTGATGAGGATATCTTCCTGGAGGCACGGTGCGCTCGCCGCCCTGCTCGCGTTTGCAACCGTCGGCCTCTCCGGCTCGTTCGCGAAGGCCGACGGCGAAGCAAAGCTCCTGGCGCCGAGCGGCACCTTGCGGGTCGGCATCTATCCGGGCAGCCCGACGTCGATGGTCACAGATGCGGCCGGCAAGCCGCACGGCCTCGCCTACGATCTCGGCGACGAGCTTGCAAAACGGCTCGGCGTCGGTGTCGACTATGTCAGGTTCGAGCGCGTCGCCGACATCGTCACCGCGATTCACGACGGCCGGGTCGATTTCACCGTGACCAATGCCACGCCGGCCCGTGCCAGCGAGGTCAGCTTCAGCCAGCCCGTGCTGGCGATCGAGCTCGGCTATCTCGTTCCGGCGAACTCGCCGGTCGGCAAGGTCGAGGATATCGACAAGCCCGGCGTGAAGATCGGCGTCACCAAGGGCTCGACCTCCGAGCGAACGCTGCCGGCGAAGTTCAAGAACGCGACCATCGTTCCCGCCGAAAGCGTCAAGGCCGCCATCGGCATGTTCGGGCGCGGCGAGATCGACCTTTACGCCACCAACAAGCCGACGCTGTTCGAGATGTCCGACCAGATGCCGGGCGCGAAAATCCTCGACGGCAATTGGGGGCTGGAGCACATGGCCATCGCGATCCCCCGGGGACGCGAGGACGCGCTTCCCATGCTCAATCGCTTCGTGACGGAAGAGCAGTCCTCCGGCGCGCTGGACACGATCCAGCAGCAGGCCGGCCTGCGCGGCGCGACCAAGGCGACGCGCAAGTAGACTCAATTCTCCGCCCGCTCCGCGGACCGCCAGACGCTCTCCACCCAGGTGCAAGCGATTGGCATTCGCCAACATCGCTTACTCCGTTTGCTGCAAATCAACGCAGCAACATGGACAAAGCGTCATTGGTCTTCTTGGCTGCGCTGGGCGACGAAAGCGTGAGATCGCCGGAGACCGAGAATGAACAAACCTCTATTGTTGACACTGCATCGATGGATCACGCTGGTCTTCGCGCTGCCCCTGCTCGCGATCATCGCCACCGGACTGATTCTGTCCTTCGAGCCGCTGGTGCAAGTCAGTGGCATCAGTGGTCCGGCGATCGACGCCGGGCGCATCGTCGAGCTGGTGAAACGGTATGATCCGGATAGCAAGGCGCGCGGGCTTTCGGTCAATGCCGCGAGCCAGCGCATGACGCTGCAAGGCGCCGGCACCTCGGCGATCGATCTCGCAACGGGCGAGCCCGCTGCCGCGGGCTCCAGCCTCCCCGATCTCTTCCTGTGGGCCCGCGTCACGCATGAACGGCTGCTCGGCCAGGCGTGGCTGGTGACAAGCTCGACCATCGCCATGGTGTCCCTGATGGTGCTCGGCCTCCTCATGGGACTGCCGCGCCTGCGCAATTCGCTGTCCGGATGGCACAAGGGCACCGCATGGTTTGCGTTGCCGCTGATCCTGCTGAGCCCGCTGACCGGCCTGTGCATGGCGTTCGGCCTGACGTTCCAGAGCGGCGCCGCTCCAGCCGGCGGCGGACGTCCCGTTGCCTTGCCCGACGCTGTTCGCATGGTCGCAGATTCGCACGAGCTGTCGCATGTGATCTCGATCGGCGCGCGCGGCGGTCGCATGATGGCGCGGATCTATGAGGACGGGGAGCTGCGCGCCTATGCCGTCAATTCATCGGGCGTCACACCGCTGCCGCGCAACTGGCCGCGCCTGATCCATGAGGGAAACTGGTCGGCCCTGATCGCTTCGCCTCTGAACGTCGTGACGTCGATTGCACTGCTAACGCTGCTCTCAACGGGCCTCCTGATCTGGGCGCGGCGGAAGCTGCGCAAGCCGCGAGCGCGATCGAACAAGCAACCTGGCGCAACCGTTGCCAAGGCCGCCTGATCGGAGAACGCGTACGCATTCAATTGCGCATACCGGCCCGGCTGAGCGTCCCGCATCTTGTGGAGAGGGATGGTCACGTCTCCCTCGTCGCGCAGCACAATGCAGCATTCCCCTCGTGCAACGGTCGCCGGATCGCGCTAGTCTGCCGCACCCATGACCAGACGTACCGGCAGCGCCGATCTTCCTCTCCACACCGGACGGGTTCCGCCGTGGCTCGCGAGCCGCATGGCCTCGCTTGGCGCGATCGTCACGCAGGCGATCGTGCATCATTACGGCCGCGATGCATTTCTCCAGCGGCTGTCGCATCCGTTCTGGTTCCAGTCGTTCGGTGCCGTAATGGGGATGGACTGGCACTCCTCGGGGATCACCACCTCCGTGATCGGCGCGCTGAAGCGCGGGCTCGGCCCGCTGCAGGACGAACTCGGGATCTATGTTTGCGGTGGCCGAGGCCAGCATTCGCGCAAGACGCCGGACGAGCTGTTGCAGCTCGGCGAGCGCGTCGGCTTCGACGGCGTAAAGCTCACCCGCGCCAGCCGGCTGGTCGCGAAGGTGGACAGCGCGGCCGTGCAGGACGGCTTCGACCTCTATCTCCACGGCTTCTTCGTCACGGCCGACGCCAAGTGGACGGTGGTGCAGCAGGGCATGAACGGCGACAAGCGGCAGGCCCGCCGCTATCACTGGCATTCCGAGGCCTTGAAGAGTTTCGTCGACGCGCCGCACAGCGCGATCGACGGGCCGCAGCAAGGCGAGATCGTCAATCTCACCGACCACCGCGCCGATATCTCGCGCAGCGCGCAGCTCGAACTCCTCGGCGATCTCGGTCCCGATCGCATCGTCGCCGAATTCGAGCGGCTCACCGGAGCCGCACCCGAACCGGCGCAGGCGATGCTGCCGCACCTGATCATGCCCGCGCATCACGATGTCAGGCCCAAGGACGTGTTCGCGCGGCGGCTGCACGGCACGCTGGCTGCGGCCGCCGAGCGTGGCCCCGTCGACTTCCCGGAGCTGTTGCTGACGCCCGGCGTCGGCGCTCGCACGGTGCGTTCGCTGGCGATGGTGGCCGAGGTCGTGCACGGCGCCCCCTATCGCTTCAACGATCCCGCCCGTTTCTCGCTCGCTCATGGCGGCAAGGACCGGCACCCCTACCCCGTCCCGATCAAGGTCTATGACGAGACCATCCGCGTGCTGAAAGGCGCGATCCAGAACGCAAAACTCGGACGCGAGGAAGAGATGCAGGCGCTCAGGCGTCTCGACGACCAGGCGCGACGGCTGGAGCGGACCGCGCGTGGACCGTCGGTCGAGGCTTACATCGCCGGCGAGCGCGCGGCCTCTCCCGAGCTCGACGGCCGCTCCGTCTTCGGCTGGGAGCGCGATCTCGTCGCTCCGAAGAAATCGGCCGGCTCCTGAAGCTGCCGCTCGGGGCTCTCGCCTAGTCTTCAGCCTCCTCGTCGTCGAGCAGCCGGTTGGCCGAATGATCCTGGTACTGCTCCGTCTGGATGAACTTTCCGTCCATGCCGCGAATGTCGGAATGTTGCGCCTTGTCGCGGTTCGACAGGATCATGTTGTCGCCGACCTTGTCCTTTGCGATGTCCGTGAGTGCGCCAGTCCCCGCGCCCTTGCCGCGCGCGCCTGATCCGATATGCGTCTTGCCGCCGTTGGGCATGGACTGCTCCCTTGCTGCTGCGTGCATTGGTGCAACGCCTGCGCGACGGAGATTGTTTCGCACTCCACGCAAGATGATGCGCGCCATTGTTCCCGGCACGGCGTGCGCTGCGTCAGTCCGCGAGCAACGGCTCGGCGGCGGCACCACGGCTCGGCCTGCGGTTCCCGCCGGCAACGACAGGCAATCGCGCGATCGCACGCATACCCGGCCGCTTGCGCCAGTGGATTTGCGCGGGGTCCACGGCGAGCTCGAGTTTCGGCCATCGCGCAAGCAGCGCCTGCAATGCGCAAGTCGCTTCGATCCGCGCAAGCTGGTGGCCGAGACAGAAATGAATTCCCGTTCCGAACGACATGTGGCGGTTCGGCTTGCGCGTAAGGTCGAGCCGCTCCGGGCGGTCGTGCACGGCCGGGTCCATGTTGGCGGCGGCAAGCATGACCATGACTCGGTCGCCCTTCTTCAGCCGTACGCCCGCAAGCTCGACATCCCGCCGCAGATAGCGCGGTTTGGAAAACTGCACGGGCGAGACGAAGCGCAGGAATTCCTCGACGGCGAGTGAGATGCGGCTCCAATCCTCCTCCAGCCAGTCGCGCAAGGCCGGATTCCTGAGCAGCTCGTAGACCGAACCGCTGATCAGATGCGTGGTGGTCTCCGAGCCTGCCGCGAGCAGCAGGAACACCATCGACACCATTTCGTCCGGCGTGATCTGGCCGCCCTCGCGCTCGACCTGGACCAGCTCGGCGATCAGGCCCTCGCCGCCCTGCACGCGCGCGATCTGCAACTGCTGTTCGAGGTAGGCGCGCATCTTGCGGAACGCGAACAGCAGGCGGAAGAAGCTGACGACATTCGTCAGCGACGACATCTTGTTGGCCCAGGCGATGAATCTCGGGCGATCGGCCGCAGGCAGGCCCAGCAGCTCGCAGATCACCGACACCGGCAGGATGCGGGCGTAGCACTGGACGAGGTCGGCCGGGCTGCCATCGGCAAACAGGTCGTTCGCCAAGCCGTCGGCGATGGCGCGAATGCGTGGCTCCATCGCCACGATCGCGCGGCGGCGAAATGCCTCGTCCACGATGCTGCGCAGCCGCGTGTGATCGGGCTCGTCCATGGTCAGCATGTTGTTGGCGATGGTGGTGACGAGCTTCGGCATCCACCAGCGCAGGCCGGCGACTTTGCCGTCCTCCTTGCGCAGCGTGAAGGTGGTGCCGTCCTTCAGGACCTCAGCGGTGGCGTCATGGGTCGTGGTGATCCAGACATCGCCGACGAGAGGAAATCGCGTCGCAACCACGGGGCCCGAGGCGCGCAGCGCCGCGATCGCCGCGGGCGGATCGCGAAAGAAGGCCTCGCTGGTGAAATCGAGGCGCGGTGCCATGGGATCACCGGATTGGTTGGTGGCGTCTCAACCAGATGGTGCGCGAGGGCCCACGTGCAAGGGCCGGAACCGGTGCTGGCTGCGCCAGCGCGATGCTCGCGACCAGAGCCTATCCGCGGCCCGGCGAGCGCGGCCCGGTCTTGCGTTGCTGCTGATTGGTGTAGGCGTCCCAATGGCTCCAGCTGCCGCTGCTGAGACTTTGCAGATCGGTGGTAAGCGGACGGCGCGTGCGCTTGTCGTAATCGGCGATCGCGCGTTCCGACTGCGCGATCTTGCGCTTCAGTTCCGCGACCGCCTTCTGGGTCTGGCCGTTCCGCTTCGACGAGGCGATCTCGCCCATCGTGAAGCGCGCCGTCTCGAGCGCCTTCAACTCGGCGCGGTTCTTCTTCAACTGAACCCGGTGCCAGGCGATGTTGCTGTCGCTGTCCGCAACCATGTGGGAACTCCGCTGATTCGTTCCCACAGTGTATCGCGCGCCGAATCGGCGCCGCAACGGGCGCCACGCGGCGAAAATACGGTCTTATTGCGCAAGAATTCCGCGTTTAGCGCTCGGCAAACGCCTTTTCGACCACGAACTGGGCCGGCTCGCCGTGATTGCCCTCGATGAAGCCGCGCTCGCCCAGGAGCACGCGGGTGTCAGCGACCAGCGCCGGGCTGCCGCAGATCATGACGCGGTCGTGCGCGGCCTCCAGCGCCGGCAGGCCGATATCGCTGAACAGCTTGCCCGAGGTGATGAGGTCGGTGATGCGGCCGCGGTTGCGGAAGGGATCGCGGGTCACCGTCGGGTAGTAGATAAGCTGGCTCTGGATGTACTCGCCGAGCAGCTCATCCTTCGGCAGATGCTCGGTGATCATCTCGCCATAGGCGAGTTCCTTGACGTGGCGGCAACCGTGCAGCAGCACCACCTTCTCGAAGCGCTCGTAGGTCTCGGGGTCCTTGATCACGCTCAGGAACGGAGCGAGGCCCGTGCCGGTGCCGATCAAATAGAGGTTGCGGCCCTCTTCCAGATTGTCGATCACCAGCGTGCCGGTGGCCTTGCGGCTGACGATGATCTCGTCGCCTTCCTTCAGGTGCTGGAGCCGCGAGGTCAGCGGGCCGTCCGGCACCTTGATCGAGAAGAACTCCAGCGTGTCCTCGTAATTGGCGCTGGCGACGCTGTAGGCCCGCAGCAGCGGCTTCTCGCCGACCTTGAGCCCGATCATGGTGAATTCACCGTTGCGAAAGCGGAAGGTCGGGCTGCGGGTGGTCTTGAAGGAGAACAGCGTGTCGGTCCAATGGTGGACGCTCAAAACGCTTTCCTGGTTGAAATTGCTCATCTCACCCTTCCGTGTCGCTACGTTGCGGTTCCGAGGCGGTCAGCTATGCGTCGTTTGTACACGATCATTCGTGTACTAATGAATAATCCGGCTTGATCCCTTGGTCAAGGCTGCCCAAGATCGGCAGCGTTGCAGTTAAGGAAAAGGACCCCTTCCATGGCGCATGACGCACCCCAGGCCGCCGGACCCTCGAAGCTCGTGATCCGCAATATCGGCCTGATCCTGTCGGGCGCGCTGGAAAAGCCGATCCTGGACGGCGACACCATCGTCGCCGAGAACGGCAAGATCACCGCGATCGGCCGCTTCAAGGATCTCGACACGGAAGGCGCGACCACCATCGTCGATGCCAACGGCACCACGGTGACCCCCGGCCTGATCGACAGCCATGTCCACCCCGTCGCCGGCGACTGGACGCCGCGCCAGAACCAGATCAACTGGATCGACAGCTCCCTCCATGGCGGCATCACCACCATGATCTCGGCAGGCGAAGTGCACATGCCGGGCCGCCCCCGCGACGTGGTGGGGCTGAAGGCGATGGCGATCTTCGCCCAGCGCGCGTTCTGGACGTTGCGTCCGGGCGGCGTGAAGGTTCATGCCGGTGCGCCGGTCATCGAATGCGAGATGGTCGAAGAAGACTTCAAGGAATTGGCCGCCGCCGGCGTCAAGCTGCTCGGCGAAGTGGGCCTCGGTGGCGTCAAGGATGGACCCACTGCGCGCAAGATGGTGGGTTGGGCGCGCAAATACGGCATCCAGAGCACGATCCACACCGGAGGCCCCTCGATCCCCGGCTCCGGCCTGATCGACAAGGACGTGGTGCTGGAGGCCGACACCGACGTGGTCGGCCACATCAATGGCGGCCACACCGCCCTTCCCGACGACCAGATCCGCTGCATCTGCGAGGGCTGCAAGCGCGGGCTCGAGATCGTTCATAACGGCAACGAGCGCTCGGCGCTCTATACGCTGCGCATCGCGCGCGAAATGGGCGACCTGCACCGCGTCATCCTCGGCACCGACGGGCCGGCCGGCTCCGGCGTGCAGCCGCTCGGCATCTTGCGCATGGTCTCGATGCTGTCCTCGATCGGAGAGCTGCCGGCCGAGATCGCCTTCTGCCTCGCCACCGGCAACACCGCGCGGATGCGGCAGCTCGATTGCGGCCTGATCGAGGTCGGCCGCGCTGCGGATTTCGTCATCATGGACAAGGCACAGCACTCGCCGGGCAAGAACATCCTGGAGAGCGTCCAGCTCGGCGACCTCCCCGGCATCGGCATGACCATCATCGACGGCATCGTCCGCACCCAGCGCAGCCGCAACACACCGCCGGCCGGCCGGGTGCCGGAAGTGGTGGCGAAGTGACGGCACTTGCCGTCATTCCGGGGCGCGCGAGAGCGCGAACCAGGAATCTCGAGCAACAATCTCCGGATTCCGGGTTCACGCGCGGCGCGCGTGCCCCGGAATGACAGTCAATTTCACCGCAACTTGCTCAACAGCGCCATCAGCATCTCGCGCTCCTTGGCGTCGAGCGGCGCCAGCGTCTCGCGGGTGATGGCGAGCGCATTCGGCGCCAGTTTCTCGGCTAGCTGCTGACCGGCACGCGTCAGGCTCACCAGCAGGCGTCGCCCGTCCTCGGGATCCTGGCTGGTTTCAGTCAGGCCGCGCGCCGTCAGGCGGTCGATCACGCCCTTGATGGTTGCGACGTCCATCGCGGTCAGCCGTCCCAGCTGGTTCTGCGAGCACGGCCCGGTCTCGGCGAGCTTTGACAGCGCCGCCCATTGCGTCGGCGTCAGATTGGTCCCGATATCGCGGGAGAAGATCGAGCTGTGGCGCTGCCAGACCTGGCGCAGGATGAAGCCGACCTGCTCGTCGAGCACGTAAGGCGGTTTTGCCGGTTTGACGCTCTTCTTCGCCGCAACGCTTCTCGCCATCCGCTCCCCGACCTTCCCTTTGCCGTCACAACGACAGATGCGCGTCGCGGATGTCCGGACGCGCGTCGAGCTCGGCCATGGTGCCGCCGAAGCAGATGCGGCCGCGCTCGATGATATAGGCCCGGTCGGAAATCAACCGCGCGAAATGCAGATTCTGCTCGGAGACGACGATGCTGACGCCCTCCTTCTTCATGGTCAGGATGGCATCGACCATCTGTTCCACGATCTTCGGCGACAGGCCTTCCGACGGCTCGTCGAGCAGCACCAGCGACGGGTTGCCCATCAGCGTGCGCGCGATGGTGAGCATCTGCTGCTCGCCGCCGCTCATGCGGCCGCCCGGGCGGTTCTTCATCTCGCCGAGGTTCGGAAACAGCGTGAACAACTTGTCGCGCGTCCAGTAGGGCGCGTTCGGGCGCTTCGGCTGCCGGCCGACTTCGAGATTCTCCTCCACCGTCAGATCGGTGAAGATTCGCCGCTCCTCCGGCACGTAGCCGAGCCCCTCGCGCACGATCTCGTGCGTCGGCCGCACCGACACGTCCTTGCCCTCGAACATGATGCGGCCCGAGCGCTGCGCCACGAGGCCGACGATCGAGCGGAACGTCGTCGACTTGCCGGCGCCGTTGCGGCCCAGCAGCGCCACCACCTCGCCCTCGCCGACCTCGAATCCGATGTCGAACAGGATATGCGCCGGGCCGTAATGGCTGTTGAGGTCCTGCACCGTGAGTTTCATGCCGAGGCTCCGTCGCGATGGCGGGCATCGTAGACGAGCCCCTCGCCGAGATAGACCGCCTGCACCTGCGGGTTGCCACGCACCTCGGCGGGCGAGCCCTCGGCGATCAGCGTGCCGCGGTTGAGCACGATGATGCGGTCGGCGTGCTCGAACACCACGTCCATGTCGTGCTCGGTGAAGAGCACGCCGATCGACTTCTCCCGCGCGATTTGAGCCGTCAGCCTCATCAGATCGACGCGCTCGCGCGGCGCCATGCCGGCGGTCGGCTCGTCCATCAGCAAGAGTTTCGGCTGGTTGGCGAGCGCGACCGCAAGCTCGAGCCGCTTGAGGTCGCCATAGGCGAGCTCGCCGCAGGGACGATCCGCATAGCCGCTCATGCCGACGAGCTCGAGCAAGCGGCCGGCTTCGCCACGATCGAACTTCGGCGCCGAGCCCCAGAGATTGAACAGCTGCTTCCCGTGCGAGATCAGCGCAACCTGCACGTTCTCGCGCACCGTCATGGTCGCGAACGTCGCGGTGATCTGGAAGGTACGCCCCACCCCGAGCCGCCAGATCTCGCGCGGCTTCTTGCCGGTGGTTTCTTCGCCAAGCAGGCGGACCTGGCCGGAATCCGGCTTGTTCTGGCCGTTGAGCATGTCGAAGCAGGTGCTCTTGCCGGCGCCGTTCGGGCCGATCAGCGCCAGGATCTCGCCGGCGCGCAGCGAGAACGAGACGCCGCGCACGGCATGGATGCCGCCATAGGATTTGGTCAGGCCTTCGACCGCGAGAAGTGGGGGTGCGACGCTCATTCGGCGGACTCGATCGGCTTGGCAAGCAAGGGAGATCCCGGCGGCGATGTCTTCCTGCGACGCTGCGCCAGCATCTCCAGCATGCCGACGATGCCCTTGGGGAAGACGACGACGATCAGCACGATGAAGCCGCCGAGCACGAGCTTCGACAGGTCGGTCTGGCTGACCAGCCAGATGTTGAGCGCCTTGTAGACGATGGCGCCGATCACCGCGCCCGACACCGTCTCGACGCCGCCGAGCAGCACCATGACCAGCGCGTCGACCGAAAGCGAGATGCCGAGATTGTCCGGGAAGACGCTGCCCTTGAGATAGGCGAACAGCGCGCCGCC
Organism: Bradyrhizobium sp. USDA 3311; assembly: GCF_054062495.1. Classification (NCBI taxonomy): domain Bacteria; kingdom Pseudomonadati; phylum Pseudomonadota; class Alphaproteobacteria; order Hyphomicrobiales; family Nitrobacteraceae; genus Bradyrhizobium; species Bradyrhizobium sp. USDA 3311. The sequence goes on from NZ_JBSSFI010000001.1 coordinate 6,840,030, forward strand.
GATGCCGGCGGTCGTGCCCGCGATCACGAAGGCGGTCCACTGGATGCGCTTGGCGTTGATACCGATCGCTTCGCTGCGCAGGAGCGAGTCGCGCGTGGCCCGCAGCGCGTAGCCGAACGGCGAGAACACCATGGCCCGCAGCGCGAACGTGACGAGCGCCGCGACACCGAGCGCCAGCCAATAGAAGTGCGACGGGCTCGCCGCCCATTTTTCCGGCCAGACGCCCAGAATGCCGTTGTCGCCGCCGGTGACGCTCACCCATTGGAACGCGATCGACCAGACGATCTGCGCAAAGGCGAGCGTCAGCATCGCAAAGTAGACGCCGGAGAGCTGCACGGCAAAGAAGCCGAACACCGCGGCGCCCATGCAGCCGAGCAGCGGCCCGAGCAACAGGCAGACGATCATCGGCAGTCCGGCCATCTTGGCGAGGAAGGCGATGCCGTAGGCGCCGAGACCGAAATAGGCGGCGTGGCCGAAAGACGCGAGTCCCCCGACCGACATCAGGAAGTGCAGGCTGACGGCGAAGATCACGAAGATCGCGATCTCCGAGCCGACGGTCAGCGCGTAGTTGCCGGCGAACAGCGGCAGCGTTGCGGCAATGACGAGCGTTGCCAGCGCGGCCAGCCGCTCGTTCGACGACAGCGGGCGCCAGGGATTGACGGTGAGACCCGGCGTCCTGCGCGCCGGCGCCTCCGGCTTGCCGAACAGGCCCCAGGGGCGGACGATCAGCACCACCGCCATCACCAGGAAGACCAGGATGATGGAAATCTTCGGGAAGATCAGGATGCCGAAAGCGTTGAGCTCGGAGACCAGCACCGCCGCGACGAAGGCGCCGACGATGCTGCCGAGACCGCCGATCACGACCACGACGAAGACCTCGACGATGATGCGCAGATCCATCGCGTGATGCACGGCATCGCGCGGGATCTGGAGCGCGCCGCCGAGCGCGGCGAGGAAGACGCCGACCGCAAACACCGACGTGAACAGCCATTTCTGATTGACGCCGAGAGCCGCGACCATGTCGCGGTCCTGCGTTGCCGCGCGCACCAGCACGCCCCAGCGCGTGCGCTGGAACAGCAGCCAGAGAATGCCGAGCACGACCGGGCCGAGCCCGATCAGGAACAGGTCATAGCTCGGGATGTTCTGGCCGAAGAAATCGATCGCGCCCTTGAAGCCCGGCGCGCGGCGGCCGACGAGATCGTCGGGCCCCCAGATCAGCACGACGAGGTCCTCGACCATCAGGGTCAGGCCGAAGGTCGCGAGCAGCTGGAATAATTCGGGCGCGTGATAGATTCGGCGGAGCAGCACCATCTCGACGATGACGCCGATCAGCGCCACGGCCAGCGCGGCCGCGACGATACTGCCCCAGAAACCGAACGCGCCCGAAAGCCGCTCGGTGAGCGTGAAGGCGATGTATGCGCCGATCATGTAGAAGGCGCCATGCGCGAAATTCACGATCCGCGTCACGCCAAAGATGATCGACAGGCCCGAGGCCACCAGGAACAGCGACGCTGCGCTGGCGAGACCGGTCAGAAACTGTACGACATAAAAGGCCATCGGCGGTCCGGGTTCAGGTGTTGCTTCACCTCTCCCCGCTTGCGGGGAGAGGTCGAATTGCGGAGCAATTCGGGTGAGGGGGAGTCTCCGCGAGCTCGATAGTTACCTCCCTCGCGGAGGCTCCCCCTCACCCCGACCCTCTCCCCGCAAGCGGGGCGAGGGAGAAGAAAGAGATCAGTCCTTCGGCCGCAGCTTCTCGACTTCGGCATCGCTGGGCAGATAGTCCGCGCCCTTCTTGTAAGAAGAGTCCACCATCACGCCCTTGCCGTCCTTCAGCGCGGTCTTGCCAACGTAAGCGCCGAGGGTCGACTGGTGGTCGATCTTGCGGAAGGTGATCTCACCGAACGGCGACGGCATGGACAGGCCCTCCGCCGCGGCAATCAGCTTCTCCGGATCGGTCGAGCCGGCCTTTGCCAGGATCGCGGCCGCCGACTTGATGGTCTGGTAGCCGACGATCGAGCCGAGACGCGGATAGTCGTTGTACTTGGCCTGGTAGGCCTTCAGGAACGCATCATGCTCGGGCGTCTTGATCGAGTACCAGGGATAGCCGGTGACGATCCAGCCCTCCGGCGTCTCGTCCTTGAGCGGATCGAGATATTCGGGCTCGCCGGTCAGGAAGGACACGACCTCGCGCCCCTTGAACAGGCCGCGGGTGTTGCCTTCGCGCACGAGCTTCACGAGGTCGGCGCCGAAGGTGACGTTGAGGATCGCCTCGGGATTGGCCGCGGCAACCGCCTGCACCACCGGGCCCGCATCGATCTTGCCCTGCGGCGGCCACTGCTCGTCCACCCACTGGATGTCGGGACGCTTCTCCGACATCAGCTTCTTGAACACGGCAACTGCCGACTGGCCGTACTCATAGTTCGGCGCGATCGTCGCCCAGCGCTTTGCCGGCAGCTTGCTGGCTGCTTCCACCAGCATCGCGGCCTGCATGTAGTTCGAGGGCCGCAGGCGGAAGGTGTACTTGTTGCCCTTCGACCAGGTCACGGCGTCCGTCAGCGGCTCGGCCGCGAGGAAAAACACCTTCTTCTGGTTGGCGAAGTCGCTGACGGCCAGACCGATGTTCGACAGGAACGTCCCCGTCAGCATCGCGACGCCCTCGCTCGACACCAGCTCGTTGGCCGCAGTCTGCGCATCCGCCGGCTTGCCGCCGTCGTCCTTGGAGACGACGACGAGCTTCTTGCCGTTGATGCCGCCGGCCGCGTTGATCTCTTCCACGGCGAGCTGCCAGCCCTTGCGATAGGGCTCTGTGAAGGCCGGCAGCAGCGAGTAGCTGTTGATCTCGCCGATCTTGATGTCCTGTGCCACGGCCGAATGAGCCATGCCGCCGGCCAGAAGCGCGAAGGCCGCGCCCACAAAATAGTTTCTCGCTCGCATCCCAACCTCCAGTTTTGAACTCTCTACGTCTTCAGCGTGATCTTGTCGGGGAAGCAGTGCCCGCCTCCCCGGTTCAAACTCTATCTCAGACCGTCCTCGCCCTTGATCTCCGCAACCGTCAGCCCGCCGACACGCGGCAGCGGACGGCCGCTGTCGGTAACGGCGACCGCGACCATGATCTCGTTGGCGCGCGGCGCGTCGTTGATCTGTACTTCCATGCCGTCGAAGTGGCTGCGCACGAAGGCCGCATCCTTGTGACCCAGGGGGATATCGAGCGTCGTGCCGGGGCCGCTGCGCTTCTTCGACGAAGGGATCAGCGCTGCGCCCTTGCTCAGAACCTTCCGCACCGGCGCGCCCATCTTCGGATGAAGGATCGCGGCCGCATGCTCCAGCTCGCCATTCTCACCGACGGCCGCCGCCTTGCCGTAGCTCTGCACCTTCGCCCCGTCGATCCCGAGCGCCGCGACTGCGCGCTTCGACAGCAGTTCGCCAAGCTCCTCGCCGATCGCGATCAGCGGCGCGAGATCCTCGACATATTGTCCGGCAAAGGGATTTTCGATCACGGCGATGGCCGCGGCGCGCCGGGTCGGCGGCGAGACCTGGCGGCCCATCTCCATTTGCGTCTCTTCGACGACCGTGACGATCTTGCGGATGATCGCGCTCATGATTGTTTCCCTTGGGCTCTTCCCTGCTCAGGCATGAACCGCGTTCTCCAGCACAGACGGGCGCGATCGTTGCCGTTCAATATCTTTTGTTCCGATGACGAGCATATCACCACTGAGCTGCAACACGGCACCCTCGATCAATCCGCGATAGAACAATTGCCGTGCACATTCCGCGCCAGATTCCAGCGCGGCCGAAATCTCGGCCGGCGACAATTCGCCGACGTTGCGGGTGACAAGACGCGCGCCGAGATCGCTGTCGGGCTGAAGCTCGTTCGCGGGCTGCCGGACGATGGCGGGATGCCAGGGCAGATCGACAGCGTTGGCGATGATCGTGGCCGCCGCATCGGCCTGCGCGGCCGTTGCCGCCAGCACCGTCACGGCGTCGGCAATGCCGAGCGAAAAGCTGCGGCCGTGGCGCCCGCTGGTCGCGATCCCCCGCACGGGATCGTCAGCATCGACCTTCATTCTCCGCATCACGCCGTCGCGATCGGGCCGGTCCATCAGGCCGACCGAAAAATGTTCGCCTCGCGCAAGATGCAGCGCGATGTCGCCGCCATTGTTGACATAGGCCTGGTCGAGCGACGCCGCGTTCAGCATTGCGCCCAGAATCTCCTCGGCCACGCTGCCCGCCACCGCGGCCATCGGCGTGATGAAGCAATCGGGGGCATAGGGCGCAACGGCGGCATACATGCGGCGCGCAACGGCGCCCTTCAGTGGGCACGTTCCGGGTTCCGCTGCCTTGCGCAGCTCCGTCAGCTCCACGCAGAGCTCATCGAGCAGTCCGGTGAAGCGGCGCGCTGCGGCGTCATAGGCCGCACGCACCTCGCCCGCGCCCCCCCTCGCTTCGACGATCAGATCAATCGGCCCATCCTGCAAATGCAGCCGCCGACCATCAGACAGCAATGCGATTTGCGGGAGCCGTGTCATGCCCGGGGCCCTGGAATCGGGTTCTGCCAGGGCAACTGGCGGACATCCTCGCCGTTCTGTACTTCCGAGAGCGGCTTGACGTAATCCATGTGTCCACCGAGCGCGGCGTAGTCGGACAGCTTCATCGTGAACTCGATCGGCGCGACCAGCGCCGGCGTCGGCACATAGCCGAACGCGCCTGAAGGCATCTGCGTCACGTCGACCATGTAAGTGATGCCGCCGCCGGGCCAGACATAGACCGGTGCGCCGCCGCTGGTGACGCGTGTCAGCGCGTCCTTCACCGAGCGCGTCAGCCGCACCGGATTGTCGGTGACGCCCGCGCGCAGCGAGCCGCCCGCACCGGCCATGAACAGCACGGTGCACAGCGCCGGCTCGCAATTCTCCTGAATGCGCTCGACCGAGAACTTCAGATCGGCCGGCATCTCGGTCTCGACCGGCTTCAAGGCCTCGTCGAGCACGTAATAGGACGAATGCTCGCCCGTCGTAGAAACCATCAGCATGGAGAGGCCTGGCTTGGCCTCCTTCGCATCGAACGGTCCGAGGATCGCGAGCGGATCGGAAATGTTGGTGCCGCCCCACCCCGTGCCGGGATCGGCGACCTGGAAATAGCGGCCGGGCGTCGAGCGCCGGCCCTTCATCTTGATGCCGGTGTCGGCGATGTCGAGCAGCTTGCCGGCCTGGTGCTCTGAGAGCACGCCGGTGATGTGGTCATCGACGACCACGACCTCGTCGACCTTGCCATGCCATTGCTTGGCGAACATGCCGATCGTCGCCGAGCCGCAGCCGACGCGCATGCGCTCTTCTTTCGCGCCGTTGACGATCGGCGGCTGGCCGGCCTGCACCACCACCGTGGCGCCGCCGTCGATGGTGAGCTCGACCGCCGTGCAATTGGCGAGGTCCATCAGCGTATCGCAGGTGACGCGGCCCTCCTTCTTGGAGCCGCCGGTGAGATGATGCACGCCGCCGAGCGACAGCATCTGCGAGCCGTATTCGCTGGTGGTGACGTGGCCGACCGCCTCGCCCTGCGCGCGCACGGTCGCGGTCTCCGGGCCCAGATAGCGGTCGGTGTCGATCTTCACCTTGATGCCGCAATAGGAGAAGATGCCCTCGGTGACGACGGTCACCATGTCGACGCCGTCGACTTCCGCAGAGACGATGAACGGTGCCGGCTTGTAGTCCGGATAGGTCGTGCCCGCACCGATCGCGGTGACGAAGGTCGAGGGTTCGTGGACGATCTTGCCGTCCCAGTCTTCCGTGCGGCTGAACGGCACGAGCTTGCCGCCATGCGAAACGGTGCGCTCCAGGATCACGTGCGGATCGACGCGAACGAGCTTGCCGTCGTGATTGGCATAGCGATCGCAGGCGCCCGCCGCGCCCGGCTTGATGTAGCACATCACCGGACAGGCATCGCAGCGGATCTTGTCGGTGGCGGCGCTCGTCGTTTCAGTCACCATGTGCAAGCCAGCGGACACTGCGGTTATCATTCGTATACGAACGATGTTGCGCGCGGTCCCGATAGCTGTCAAGCGGCGGCGCGCGCGAAAAGATGCGCTGCCGAATAAAACCTCATTTGCCTGCCGCCTTTGTCCACAAAGCGGGCAGTCGCGCTGCACTGCGGCATGGCCGCTTGCACGTTTGTGTACAAACGGTATCGTCGCAACGTACAATTTTGCGACCCGATCGTCGCGGGGCTTGGGAACAGGATGACGCAGACACCGATCCGCCTCACCGTGAACGGCAGGATCCACGAGATCACTGCAGAGCGCGCAACGCCATTACTCTATGTGCTGCGCAACGACCTCGCGCTCAACGGTCCGAAATTTGGCTGCGGCCTCGGCGAATGCGGCACCTGTACTGTCCTGATCGACGGCGCCGCCGCGCGCTCCTGCGTCATCCCGGCCGGCGGCTGCGCGGGACGCGACATCGTGACGCTCGAAGGGCTCGGCACAAGCGACAAGCCTGATCCGGTGCAGCAGGCCTTCATCGACGAGCAGGCCGCGCAATGCGGCTACTGCCTCAACGGCATGATCATGACCACCAAGGCGCTGCTCGCGATCAACCCGCAGCCGACAGAACAGGAAGCGCTGGCGGCGCTGCGCTACAATCTCTGCCGCTGCGGCACGCATGTCGAAATCCTGCGCGCCGTGATGCGCGCATCGGGGCAGCTCACCGAGGCCGCGGACTGATGGCCTCCCCTGCCTCGAACGGAGCTGAGCGGCAATCAGGCTCGCTCGTCGTCGTCCGCACCGTGGACGAGATCACATCCGAGACCTTCGTCCGCATCACCGCAGACGGCTCGGTCACCGCTTACAATGGTCATGTCGATCTCGGCACCGGCATCCGCACCGCGCTCGGCCAGATCGTCGCCGAGGAGCTCGACGTGTCGTTTGCGCGCGTCGTCATCGTGCTCGGCGATACCGCTGTCGTGCCGAACCAGGGCGCCACGATCGCCAGTGAAACCATCCAGATCACTGCCGTGCCCCTGCGCAAGGCCGCGGCGCAGGCGCGCCACTTCCTGATCGCGCGCGCAGCCGGGCGGCTGGAGTTGCCGGAGGCCGACCTCAAGATCGAAGACGGCCTCGTGCGCGGGCACGACAACCGCAGCGTCAGCTATGGCGAATTGATCGGCGGCGAGACGATCCGGCTCGAGCTTGCCGACGACGTCGCCGTCAAGCCCGTCGGCGACTACGCCATCGTCGGCCAGTCGATGCCGCGGGTCGATCTGCCGGCGAAGGCCACGGGCGAGCTGACCTTCGTGCACGACGTCCGCCTGCCTGGCATGCTGCACGGCCGCGTCGTGCGTCCGCCCTATGCCGGCGTCGATGCCGGGCCGTTCGTCGGCACCAGCCTGCTCGCGGTCGACGAATCCTCGGTGCGCGACGTTCCCGGCATCATAGCCGTCGTGCACATCGGCGATTTCGTCGGAATCGTCGCCGAGCGCGAGGAGAATGCGATTCGCGCCGCGGAGCAGCTCAAGGTGAGCTGGAAGCCGACGCCCACCCTCACCGACCTCGCCGATGTCGAGACCGCGTTGCGCGCCAATCCGTCGACGCCGCGGACGTTGATCGACAAGGGCGACGTCAATGCGGCGATATCAGGCGCCGCCAAGCCGATGCAGCGCACCTATGTGTGGCCGTACCAGATGCATGCCTCGATCGGCCCGTCCTGCGCGGTCGCCGACTTCCAGAGCGGCGACATCCGCGTCTGGTCGGGCACGCAGAATCCGCATCTGCTGCGCGGCGATCTGGCGCTGCTGATCGAGCGCCCCGAGAGCGAGATCGAAGTCATCCGGCTGGAGGCCGCCGGCTGCTACGGCCGCAACTGCGCCGACGACGTCACCGCGGATGCGCTGCTGCTGTCGCGCGCGGTCGGCCGTCCGGTGCGCGTGCAGCTGACGCGCGAGCAGGAGCACGCCTGGGAGCCCAAGGGCACCGCGCAGCTCATCGACGTCAATGGCGGCCTGGACGCCGACGGCGGCGTCGCGGCTTACGACCTCGCCACGCGCTATCCCTCGAACGCCGCGCCGACGCTGGCGCTGCTGCTGACCGGTCGCGTCTCGCCCGATCCGGCCGTGCTCCAGATGGGCGACCGCACCGCGATCCCGCCCTACGACTACGACCACATGCGCGTCGTCGCCCATGACATGGCGCCGATCGTGCGCGCGTCCTGGCTTCGCGGCGTCTCGGCGCTGCCGAACACGTTTGCGCATGAATCCTACATCGACGAGGTCGCAACGGAAGCCGGCGTCGACCCGATCGAATACCGGCTGCGCTACCTGAAAGACCAGCGCGCCGTCGATCTCGTCAATGCGGTGGCCGAGCGCGCGGGCTGGACGCCGCGGCCGGTCCGCGAAGAGAAGGACGGCGAGGTCGTGCACGGGCGCGGCTTTGCCTATGCGCTCTATGTCCACAGCAAGTTTCCGGGCTATGGCGCGGCGTGGTCGGCCTGGGTCGCCGACGTCGCCGTGAACAAGACGACCGGCGACGTCAGCGTGACGCGCGTCGTCGCCGGGCAGGACTCCGGTCTGATGATCAATCCGGACGGCGTGCGCCACCAGATCCACGGCAACGTCATCCAGTCCACCAGCCGCGCGCTGATGGAGGAGGTCTCGTTCGAGCGCGGTGCGGTGGCGGCGCGCGAATGGGGCGCCTATCCGATCATCCCCTTCTCCGACGTGCCCAAGATCGACGTCTTGATGTTGCCGCGGCCGGACCAGCCGCCGCTCGGCGTCGGCGAGTCCGCCTCGGTGCCGAGCGCGGCGGCAATTGCGAATGCGATCTTCGATGCCACCGGCGTGCGCTTCCGCGAGCCCCCGTTCACGCCCGAGCGCATCCTCCGGGGCCTGCACGGCGACGCGCCGGCCGCGCCGCAGGCCCTGCCCGCTCCCGCAGCGCCGCAGCCATCGCGCATCTGGCAGAATCCGTTCGCCAGGCGCGCCGGCATCTTTGCGACCATTGCCGCCGTCTGCACCGCCGCGATCGGCGTTGGCGCCGCCCTCTTGCCCGGCCGCGCCATCGCGCCGATCGCGCGGCCCGATGCATCAGTCTATTCCGCGGCAACCATCGCCCGCGGCGCGCAGCTTGCCGCGCTTGGCAATTGCGCGGAGTGCCACACCACGATCGGCGGTGCGCCCAACGCCGGCGGCCGCGCGCTTGCGACGCCGTTCGGCACGATCTACGCGACCAACATCACGCCCGACGTCGAGACCGGCATCGGCGCCTGGTCCTATCCCGCCTTCGAGCGCGCGATGCGCGACGGGCAGCATCGCGACGGACGGCAGCTCTATCCCGCCTTCCCCTACACGCATTTTTCGAAGACCAGCGAGGCCGACCTCCAGGCGCTCTACGCCTATCTGATGGCGCAGCCCGCGGTGCGCGCGACGCCACCCGCGAATACGCTCGCCTTCCCGTTCAACATTCGCCCGCTGCTCGCGGGCTGGAACGCGCTGTTCCATCAGACGAAGGACTTCAAGCCCGATCCCGCGCAGTCCGCGCAGTGGAATCGCGGCGCCTATCTGGTCGAAAGTCTCGGCCATTGCAGCGCCTGCCATTCGCCGCGCAACGCGCTCGGCGCCGAGCAGCGCGAGGCCTATCTCGCCGGCGGCTTTGCCGAGGGTTGGGAGGCGCCGCCGCTGACGTCGCTGTCGCAGGCACCGATCCCCTGGAGCGAGGAGGAGCTCTACGCCTATTTGCGCACCGGCCTGTCGCGCTATCACGGCGTCGCCGCCGGCCCGATGGCGCCTGTTGTCAGGGATCTCACGGCCCTGCCCAACCAGGACATTCGCGCGATGGCCGTCTATCTCAACTCGTTCAACGACGCCGCCACCGAGGCGCCGGATGCGCTTGCCGCCAGGCTCGAGAGCGCAACGCAAGTCACCACCGCCGCCTCCACCGGCGCGCGGCTCTATCAGGGCGCCTGCGCCGTCTGCCACGAGGTCGGCGGCCTGCCGCTGTTCGGCAGCCGGCCCTCGCTCGCGCTCAACAGCAATCTGCACAGCGCATCACCGGACAATCTCGTGCAGGTGATCCTGCACGGCATCGCCGAGCCCGCATCGAGCGATCTCGGCTACATGCCCGCGTTCAGGAACAGCATGAGCGACGCGCAGATCGAGGAGCTCGTCACGTTCCTGCGCAGGCAGTTCGCCCCCGACAAGCCGGCCTGGACAGGCGTGCGCGAAACGATCGCACGCGTGCGATCGCCTGCCCACTGAATATTATGCGTGCTTCTTCACTTCCACCGGCGGCGTGCCGTGGGTGTGGAAGGACTCGATCGTCTTCAGGCCCCACGCCTGGCCCTTCTTGCGCTCCTCTTCCGTCCACACGATCGGCTTCCAGTCGGGCGCGAGGATGAGGCGCGCGCCGGCATTGGCGACCTCGACGCGGTTACCGCCGGGCTCGTAGACATAGAGGAAGAAGGTCTGCTGGATCGCGTGCTTGTGCGGACCGGTCTCGATGTGGATGCCGTTCTCCAGGAAGATATCCGCCGCGCGAAGAATCTCCTCGCGGCTGTCGAGCGCGTAGGTGACGTGGTGGAAGCGGCCTGGCGTGCCGGAATGGTCGAGCGAATAGGCGAAGTCGTAGCTCTTGTTCGACATCGTCAGCCACATCGCCGCTTCCCGACCGTCGTTGAGCACGATCTGCTCGGTGAGCCGGCAGCCGAGATAGTTCTCGAAGAACTCGCGGTTGGCCTTGATGTCGACGGCGAGGCAGTTGAGATGGTCGAGGCGGCGGACATTGACGCCGCGGGCGGGAAAACGCTGCGCCTGGTTCTTGAGCGCCGGCTTCAGTTCCGGCGGCGCCTGATACCATTCGGTCTCGTAATAGAGCTCGACGATGTGGCCGTCGGGGTCGCGGCAGCGGAAGGTCGGCCCCTGCCCCATGTCGCCGTCGATCCAGCCGATGTCGAACCCGGAGCCCTTGAGCGCGGCGACGCGGCGCTCCAGCGCCTGCTGGCTGCGCGCGCGCAGCGCCATGTGCTCCATGCCTGAGGTCTTCGACGCCGTGAGCTTGAGCGAATAGCGCTCGTAATCGTCCCAGCCCCGCAGGTAGACCGACTCGCCCTTCCGGCCGCTGATTGTCATGCCCATCACGTCGACGAAGAATTTCAGGCTCTCGTCGGGCTTGGGCGTCAGCAGCTCCATATGGCCGAGATGGGCAAGATCGAGGATCGGTTCGGGCTGCATGCTTTCCTCCTGGCGTGGCTGCGATCCGCAGGAACCGGATCGCGCATTCGGGCACAGGGCCGCAATTGGCTCACGCGCCCGGAGGCGGCACCGAGGCCGCGGGTTCATTTGTACTAATGTACAAATGATTAGGTCCCGTCAACAAACCAACCCTTGCATCCCGGACCGAATGGCGCCCCGCGCTTGAGCAGAACCATCCCCGAACGGCGGACGGACTGCCCGAATGGTAAAATCTTCCCTAATTCGATCGAAAGCCTGCTGGCCCCAAAAAGCAGCACTTTCCGGCCGTTTCCGCCCACAGATATGCATCAGGAACGAATCTATCGGCCGAATTGTCGCGGATTTAACGAAGCGGCCGCGGCTGCCGTTTAACCGTTTGTGCAGCCGCGGCCGCGCATAGTCCGGTGCAACCCCCGTGCTCTTGCCAGGTTCATTCATCGTGACATCCTTTGGACGCGTGATTTCGGTACGTGGATCGCTCGCCCGGGTCGGGCTTCTGGCGGCAAGCCAGATGCCGATCTCGGAGGTTCGGGCGACCGTCGGCCGTTTCGTCAGCATTCGCTGCGCCAGCTCGGTCATCGTCGCGATGATCACCGAGGTCTCCTGCGAGAATCTGTCGAGCGCCGACAATTACATCGCCATCGCCTCGGTCGACCTGCTCGGCGAGATCCTCAACGCCGCCGACAAGGCCAAATTCCAGCGCGGCGTCACCAATTATCCGACCATCGGCGACGCGGTCGACCTGATCACGAGCCAGGAGCTGCGCACGATCTACGCGCCGACCGGATCGGACCAGATCAACGTCGGCTTCCTCCAGCAGGACCGCTCGGTGATCGCCTATGTCGACGTCGAGGAAATGCTGTCCAAGCATTTTGCCGTGCTGGGATCGACCGGCGTCGGCAAATCAACCGGCGTCTCGCTGCTGCTCAACGAGATCCTGAAGGCGCGCCCGAACCTGCGCATCTTCCTGCTCGACGTGCACAACGAATATGGCCGCTGCTTCGGCGACCGCGCGCTGGTGCTGAACCCGCGGAACCTGAAGCTGCCGTTCTGGCTGTTCAACTTCGAGGAAATCGTCGACGTGCTGTTCGGCGGCCGCGCGGGCGTCCCGGAGGAGCTCGATATCCTCGCCGAGGTGATCCCGCTCGCCAAGGGCGTCTACACCCAGTACCAGAACGCCGACCGCATCGGCCTCAAGCGCATCGACCCCAAGCAGATCGGCTACACGGTCGACACGCCGGTGCCTTATCGTCTCGTCGATCTGATGTCGCTGATCGACGAGCGCATGGGCAAGCTCGAAAACCGCTCCTCGCGCATCATCTATCACAAGCTGATCTCGCGTATCGAGGCGGTGCGCAACGATCCGCGCTACGCCTTCATGTTCGACAACGCCAATGTCGGCGGCGACACCATGGCCGAGGTGATCAGCCATCTGTTCCGCCTGCCGGCCAACGGCAAGCCGATGACGGTCATGCAGCTCGCCGGCTTCCCGGCCGAAGTGATCGATTCCGTCGTCTCGGTGCTCTGCCGCATGGCCTTCGACTTCGGCCTGTGGAGCGACGGCGTCTCGCCGCTGTTGTTCGTCTGCGAGGAAGCGCATCGCTACGCCTCCGCCGACCGCAATGTGGGCTTCGGGCCGACCCGCAAGGCGGTGTCGCGCATCGCCAAGGAAGGCCGCAAATACGGCGTCTATCTCGGGCTGATCACCCAGCGTCCGGCCGAGCTCGACGCCACCATCATCTCCCAGTGCAACACGCTGTTCACGATGCGTCTTGCCAACGAGCGCGACCAGGCGCTGCTGCGCGCCGCGGTGTCGGATGCGGCCGCGAACCTACTCTCCTTCGTGCCCTCGCTCGGCACCCGCGAGGTGCTGGCGTTCGGCGAAGGCGTCGCACTGCCGACGCGCTTGCGCTTCAAGGAGGTGCCGCCGCACCAATTGCCGCGCGGCGAAGCCACCATCAGCAGCGTGCCGTCGGTGACCTCCGGTCACGACATGCATTTCGTCAGCGCCGTGCTCGAGCGCTGGCGCGGCGCCACCTCGCAGCGCGACGTCCCGAACGACCCGGTGTTCCAGGCGCCACCCGCGAAGACGCTCGGCACCGCCGAAGCCCCGATGCTGCAGCCCTCGATGGGCCTCGATCCCGACCGCTTCTCGCTGTTGAAGAAGCCGCTGCGGTAACGCCACGCTCCATCCAACTCGTCATTGCGAGCGCAGCAAAGCAATCCAGAATCCCACCGCGGAGACACTCTGGACTGCTTCGCTGCACTCGCAATGACGGAGCAAGGTGAATGAGCGCCATTCCCCGATGCGCATCCAAACCGCAGATGCGCCGTCGCGCCGCGCCAACCGGTGCCCCGTGGCACGTTGAGCCCCGCGCCCGCATCGACTATGGTTGCCGGCCGCCATCCGGAAGAAACAACCAATGACAAAAACAGCCGCACAACGCTTCCCAGCTCCCGCCCTCGACACGCTGCCTGACGACATCCGCACGCGCCTCCTCGCCGTGCAGGAGAAGAGCGGCTTCGTGCCGAACGTCTTCCTCACGCTGGCCTATCGTCCGGACGAGTTCCGCGCGTTCTTCGCCTATCACGACGCGCTGATGGAGAAGCACGGCGGCCTCACCAAGGCCGAACGGGAGATGATCGTGGTGGCGACCTCGGCGGCCAACCAGTGCCAGTATTGCGTGATCGCCCATGGCGCTATCCTGCGCATCCGCGCCAAGAACCCGCTGATCGCCGACCAAGTCGCGGTGAACTATCGCAAGGCCGACATCACGCCGCGGCAGAAGGCGATGCTCGACTTCGCGATGAAGGTCTCGGCCGACGCGCAGCGCATCTCGGAGGAGGATTTCGCCGCGCTTGCGCCGCACGGCTTCAGCGACGACGACATCTGGGACATCGCCGCGATCTCGGCCTTCTTCGCGCTGTCGAACCGGCTGGCGAACTTCACCGGCATGCGGCCGAACGACGAGTTCTACTTGATGGGCCGGCTGCCGAAGAAATGAATGACGCGGTGGCTGACGAGCAATGACCGTGCTGAACTGGCCCGAGATCCTTCTGCGCCTCGGCGTCGCCACGCTCGCAGGCTGCGCCATCGGCCTCAATCGTGACCTGCACGGCAAGCCGATCGGGCTGAAGACGCTCGGCATCGTCGGGCTCTCGACCGCAACCGTCGTATTGCTGGCCGTGCAGTTCGCCGAGGCGGGCAAGATCACCGATGCGGCAAGCCGCGTCATCCAGGGCATCCTCACCGGCATCGGCTTCCTCGGTGCCGGCGTCATCGTCCACGAAAGCGACAGGTTTCGCGTCCGCGGCCTGACCAGTGCCGCCTGCACCTTCCTCGCCGCCTGCCTCGGCATCGCCTGCGGCGTCGGTCAGTGGCCGATCGTCGGAACGGCGCTGACACTGGCCTTCCTGATTCTCACCGTCGGCAACCGCGCCGAGCACTGGCTGCACCGGATGCTCGGCGCCAGGGACGAGACGCACGAAACCGATGCGCCGCCGAAGACGCGCTCCCCGGATGAGAGCTAGAACCGAAGCCGCCGCGCCCACAGCGGTTTCAGCAATTCGAGCACCGTCAGCACCAGCAGCCCCGCGCCGAGCGCGATCATCAGATCGTCCGCATGCAGCGGACCAAAGCGGAACAGGCTGGAGGCCGGCGGCCAGAGCAGCGCGGTGGCGAGAACGAGAGCCACCCCCGCGAAGATCCAGGTCAATGCGGGATTTGGACGGAAGAATGCGGACGCGAACGATGCGCTGAAGGACCGATTGACCAGGACCAGAGCGACAATGCAGACGACCAGCGTCACGAAGGCGAGCGTCCTCGCCTCGTCGGCGACGAGGCCGGAACGAAGCGCGCCGACGAATATGATGGCGGTCAGGGCAAATGCGAGGGCACCCTGAAGCACGCTCCAGCCAACCAGTGCCCACGAGAACAGCGCGGCATCAGGCCGCCTCGGCGGACGCGTCATCGCATCGCGCTCGTCCCGCTCCGCCTCGAACACCAGCGAGCATACGGGGTCGATGATCAGCTCCAGAAATGCGATGTGCACCGGACTGAAGATCAGCGGCAGCCCGAAGACCAGGGGCAGCAGCGCAAGTCCGGCGATCGGCACATGAACGGCGAAGATGAAGGCCATCGCCTTCCGCAGATTGTCGTAGATGCGGCGGCCCAGACGAATAGCCGACACGATCGAACCGAAATCGTCGTCGAGCAGCACGATCGCCGACGCCTCTCGCGCGACGTCGGTCCCGCGCCCTCCCATCGCGATGCCGATGTGGGCGGCCTTGAGCGTAGGCGCGTCGTTGACGCCGTCGCCGGTCATCGCCACGATCTCGCCGTTGAGCTTCATCGCCTGGACGATGCGCAGCTTCTGCTCCGGCAAAACCCGGGCGAACACGTTGACATGCCCGACGCGTTTCGCGAGCTCCGGATCATCCGCCAGCCTGACCTGATCGCCGGTCATGACGTCACGGACATCGAGTCCGGCCTGGTTCGCGATGGCAACGGCGGTTGCCGGATAATCGCCCGTGATCATGACGACGCGGATCCCCGCCGCGCGGCATTCGCGAACCGCCTCCGGGACATGGGGCCGCAGCGGATCGGCAAGCCCGACCAAGCCGACAAATCGAAACGCGAAATCCTCCTGGGTCGGCAGGAGTGAAGCGTCATCGCAGGCGGCAACGGCCACCCCCAGCACGCGAAGCCCGTCCCTCGCCATCGCGCTGGCGGCATCTCGCACCGAATCCTGATCAGCAGCGTTCATCCTGCACAGGCGCGCGATCGCCTCGGGCGCGCCCTTGGCGCATGCGACGAGGTCCGCCCGGCCGGCCGTGCGCCAGACCTGCGTCATGGCCAGCAGCTCGGGGCGCAGACCGTAGGTACGCACCAGCGTCCGGTCGCCGTCCGGCGCATCGCCTCCCCGCAAGGCGGCCTGCGCGAACAGATGCAGAGCCTTCTCCATCGGGTCGAACGGTTCCGGAGAGCTCGCCAGGGCACCGCAACGCGCCAGCTCGATGAATTCAGGCCTGGCGTCATCCCGCCCGGCGCTCTCCGGACGCATGCGTGCCCCGTCGAGCAGCCGCAACTCCGCGACGGACATCTGGTTCTGCGTCAGTGTCCCGGTCTTGTCGGTGCACAGGACGGTCGCAGAGCCGAGGACCTCGATGGCTGCGGCTCGCCGCGTCAGGACGCGCGCCTGCGAAATCCGCCAGGCTCCCATCGCCATGAAGACCGTGAGCACGACGCCAAATTCTTCCGGCAACATCGCCATGCCGATGGCGATGCCCGCAAGCAGCGCTTGCAGCCAGTCCCCACGCAAGACTCCGTAGAGCGCGACGGCGGCCACGCTGACGACCGCGCCGCCGAGGAAGCAGAGCCGCACCAGTCTTGCGGTCTGTTGCCGAAGCCGGGGCGGCTCGGTTTGCAAGCCGCGCAGCGACAGCCCGATCTTCCCGATCTCGCTGCGCGGGCCGGTGGCCTCGACCAGCGCCAGCCCCTCGCCCCGCACGACGAGAGAACCGGAATACACGAAGGGCTGATCCTCGCCGCCCGGCCGCTGATCGGCTGACATGGCCTTGCCGGCAGCCCGCTTGCGGACGGGCACCGACTCGCCGGTCAGCAGCGACTCGTCGATCTGCAGATCGCGCGCGTCCACCAGCGCGGCGTCGGCCGGAATCCGGTCGCCTTCGCCGAGGACGAGCAGGTCGCCGCGCACGACCTCGCGGCCCGGGATGCGCCGACGCGCACCGTCCCGCACCACGAGCGCGCGCGGGCTGCTCAGGTCGCGCAAGGCTTCCAGTACGCGCTCGGTCCGGGTCTCCTGCACCACCGTGATCACGATCGACATCGCACCGAAGACCAAGAGGATCAGCGCTTCCCTGAGATCGCCGAGCACGAGGTAGACCAGCCCACCGCAAAGCAGCAGCACGAGCATCGGCTCGCGCAGCACTTCCATGACGATGCGGAGCGGACTGCGTCGTTCGGGCCGAGGCAACTCGTTGGCGCCGTCCTCTTCCAACCGCGCCCGAGCCTCGGCCTCGCTCAGCCCGGCCGGTCTTTTGGCTTCCGTGGCGCTCACGTCTTCCGCCGCAGGCTCCAGAGACTTCCAGCGAGCAGGACGGCCGTCACGAGCAGTATGGCGACGAAGGTCTGGATGATTGTGAAGTTCAGCGCATCACGCGCGACGAACAGCGCGGTGATGGCTCCGGCCAGGACAAACAGAATGCGAAGGATCAGGCTCATCGTCGCGTCTCCAGGTCGGCATGATCCGGAGCCCACCTGGCGACGCGGGAGCGCAATGCTGGTTCGGCTGTCATGCCGGCGGACCTTAGCGGCCGCCGCCGACGCCGATTTGCGATACGTCAATTTTACCTGCGCCGTTGGGCCGCACGTTCGGCCCGGTCCGCCGCCTGCGCCTCCTCAACATCCAGCGTAATCGACACTTTCAGGAACGGCGCACCCCGCCAGCGGAAGTCCACGACGACGGGCCGCGCACGGCCGACCGCGGCATCGGGCGGCTCAAAGCGTCGGGGACTGGTGGAGATAACGGCCGTCGAAATCCGCGAGTTCCAAGAACTTCTGCTCGTCGAGTACGGTGACGCGGCCGCGCTGAAATTCCACGATCCCCTCCTGGCGCAACTGCTTGATCACCCGGTTGGCGTGGACCGCCGTGATCCCCAGGGCCTCGCCGATCTGCTCCTGGGTCAGCGGCATCTCGAAAGTGTTGCCGTCCACGCGACCGATCACCCTGAGGCGCTCGCGCAGCTCGATCATGACATGGGCGAGGCGTGCAGGCGCCGGACGCTGGCCGACATTGACGATCCACTCGCGAAACATCGCGGCGTCGATCAGCGTGTCCCGCCAAAACATCTCGGCGACGACCGGCCTGCGTTGGTGCAATCTTCGCAGCGTATCGTGGCTGATGAAGCCCAGCGTGCATGGCGTCAGCGTCGAGAGCTCATGGTCCATCACGTGCAGGAACAGGCTCATCAGGTCCGGGATCTCGCCCGGAATGTGCAGGGAGAGAATCTGTCGCTTGCCGCTCGCGATCGTCTTGGAGCGCGCGCAAAATCCCTCGACAATCAGGCAGCATTCGGTAGCCCGCTCGCCATCCCTCACCACGGGCGTCTCCGCCGGATACTGTCTCACCGCGATCGGAAGCGCTTCGATTTCTCTGACATCCTCCTCCGAAATGCCGGAAGAGACGCGCAAACGCCTGACAAGCGCAGCACGGATCGTGTCGCTGGGCACGCGAAGTCGCTCCGTTTGCATGAATTGGACCCATGGCGCGCCGGGCGCCGCCGTCATGAAACCCGCGATCCCCGCCCCCGTTCCAACAAAAGTTAAGGACGCCGCTCGCGTCCGCATGGTTGGCTCCGCGCCGGAAAGGCCAAACCATGACCAAGAAACGCAACCGTACAAAACCGGCCCTGTCTCTCCAGGAGCGCTTGGACAAGTTCACACAAGAGGCCCGCGCCGCCGCCAGGAAGCTACCGGCCGGCGCCGAGCGCCACACGCTGTTGCAGAAGGCGCGCGACGGCGAGGCGGCCGCGGAGATGGAGCGCCTGCTGTCCCCGCCCGGTCCGCAAGCCCCGAAGTGATCTGCGACGCGCTACGCCGCTAGCGCTTCGCCATCAACTCGAGCGCCGGGGCAAAGCGCTCGGAAAACGTCAACGTCTTGGCGTGGTGAACTGCGGCAAACGATGCCGAGATTCCTGCTGAGGCGACCGCGAGCAAGGCAATTGCGAAAACCAGACGGCGCATTTTAGCCTCCTGTGTGAGCTCGACTACCCCACACAGATGGGACGGCTCTGTTTCAGGACGGTTTCGTGCGAACAGAAAATGGCTTCGCTCAAGAGGCTGTGATGAGGTCCTGTCGCGGGGCCGCAGCCGCCATACACTAATAGGTAGTTGCTGCTGTCTTGCAGCGGGTGCGAGCCGTGTCGGGAATTTTACGCACGCGCTCACGATCCTGAAATCGCAAGACTGCCGCAACAGGCAACATTTGCAGGAGTGCAAAGTCTTCGAGGATCACTCACATGAACGTCGTCATTCAGAAGCTCAATGGCCTATGGCACCTCATCATCGGATCGAGCCGGATCCGAACGCCCTTCCTGGAAACCCAGGAGCGCGCGCTGGTCGTGACTTACGCCCGGCGCATCTACCCCGGCGCCAAGATCTTCCAGCGCGACTGATCTGAGCCGCCGCGCCTAATCGTCGTCCGCCGGCCCGCACCAGCCCGGCAGATAGATCGCATCCTTGCTCTTGGCCGCGGACAGCGCCTTTTCCAGCGCCTTGTCGAAATTGGCATCCACCGCCTTGCGCGACAATTTCCGGCGCAGATAGTCGGCCCACAGGAATTCGGAGAACGGCGTGGTGTCCTTGGCAAATCCCCCCAGGCGGCGGAGCTCGCCGGCGAGGCTGCGGAAGGGATCGTCCCTGAGATCGGCGACCGATTTCGGCAGGTCGCGGAACGGCCGCCTTTCGCCCTTGGAATCGTAGGGATAGACCCAGCGCTTGTTGTCCATCACGCCCCAGAAGGCCTCGCGCTCGACCATCCTGAGGTCGCCGACGACAGTCACCAGCACCTCCTTGACGCCCTCGTCGTGCAATGCGCGGCCGAGATGATGATGGTCGATCACGTAGTAACGCTTGTCCGGCCCGTACACGACGGGGATCATGTGCTTGCCGAGCAGATCGGCCTGCTTCTTGCTGTCGTGCTCGCGCCAGCGTTTGCGCTTCTCCTTGACCTCGCGCATGCCGACCGTCATCTGCGTCGGCCGAAGCGACAGGATCGGCACCGGATGCACCCTCGGCTCGCGCGCGTTCGTGGTCATGGTCGAAGAGCCCCTCACATTGTTGGTTGCAACCGGTGGTCCAGGTTCCATGATTATGCCATGGGCCTTGCGGCGACAAAATGCGTTCGGCGCGCAAAGGGAGATCACAAGCCGATGTTCGCGGGACCGGGCACGGCAGGTGCCATGGCTGTTTTGCAGCGCAACCCCGCGCATCCTGACACCGGCATGACGACCGCTGTCGCGGGCCCTCGCGAAGAGGTCGTGCAAAAGCGCAATGCACGTACGCGTTGAGAAGATTTTCTGCAACGCGTTCACCACGTATGCTATCAAAAACCGCTGCTTCGGAGTGATCCTCGCACCATGAAATCCCAGCGGCCCATAAGCTCTGATGAGGAGCACCGGGTGCTCCAGTTCAGGCCGCGCACCTCCCCCTCCCCGACGGTCCACCGGGGCAACGGCACCGTGCAGCCGATGCGCGGCGCGCCCAAGCCGCTCGACCTGTCGCGCTACGAGCAGCCCCGCACCGAGCCGGACGATTTCCGCCACCGCATGCTCGCCAACATCGCCGCGCTCGCCTTCACCATCGCGCTGACCGCGATCGGGATCTGGCTCGCCGTGAGCATCGCCGACCTGCGCCGGACCCAGGATTGCGTGCTGATGGGCCGCCGCGACTGCGCCAAGATCACGACGCCGCACATCTAGGCCCCGGCCCGCCGCCGATCCCCCGCCGCAAAGGGGCTCCGGCAGGCATCCCCAGCTCCGTCCCTTGCTGTCCCCTTGGCCTGCCCGGCTCCATTGAACTCAGGGCGGCGCTCCGATATACGGGCTCTCGACCCGGCCAGAGGGGGGTTGAGGGCGTCATCAGGGGCGCGATGCCCACCCGCCATGCCACTCTGGAACATCTGACAAATATCTGCAATATATCAAAGGCTTAGTGATGTCCTCCACATTCGATCAGGTCGCTACGATCATCGCTGAAACCTGCGACATTCCGCGCGACACGATCACGCCGGATAGCCACGCCATCGATGACCTCGGCATCGACAGCCTCGATTTCCTCGATATCGCCTTTGCGATCGACAAGCAGTTCGGCATCAAGCTGCCGCTGGAAAAGTGGACCCAGGAGGTCAACGACGGCAAAGCGACCACCGAACAATATTTCGTGCTGAAGAACCTGTGCGCGCGCATCGACGAGCTGGTTGCAGCCAAGGGCGCGAGCGCCTAATCGGGCGGCCATGCAACTCGAATACTTTCACATGATCGATCGCATCGTCGACCTCAGGGTCGACGAGAAGACGATCGTCGTCGAGGCCCAGGTCCCGAAGGAAAGCACCGTCTTCGAGGGACACTTCCCGGGCTATCCCTTGATGCCCGGCGTGCTCCTGATCGAATCGATGGCGCAGGCCTCGGGCTGGCTTCAGCTCGGCGTGTTCAAGTTCGAGCGCATGCCGATCCTGGCCGCCGTGAAGGAGGCCAAGGTGCGTGGCTCGGTGTTCCCCGGCGACCTCATGAGCATCGAGGCGAGCCTCTCCTATGAGGGCTCGGGCTACGCCATGACCGAAGCCAAGATCAAGGTCGGCGGCAAGCTGCGCGCGAACGCGGCGCTCACCTTCACGCTGATCCCCTTCCCCAACGCGGACATGCGCGGATACATGGCGAAAGTCGCCGAGCGCGTCGGCTTTCCGCAGCAGGCCGTATCGCCATGACTGACACCGCTTCGAAGCCCGGCCAGACGGAAGTCTGGATCACCGGCATTGGCCTTGCCACCTCGCTCGGCGAGGGCCTGGACGCCAACTGGGCCGCGCTCCAGGAGAAGCGCATCAATGTCGACGAGAAGGGCTTTGCGCCCTACATCGTGCATCCGCTGATGCCGGTCTCCTTCGACAGCCAGATCCCGAAGAAGGGCGACCAGCGCCAGATGGAAGCCTGGCAGCGCATCGGCACCTATGCCGCGGGCCTCGCGCTCGACTCTGCGGGGATCAAGGGCAACAAGGATATCCTGTCGAAGATCGATATGGTCGTGGCCGCCGGCGGCGGCGAGCGCGATCTCAACGTCGACACCGGCGTGCTCACGGCCGAGGCCAAGGGGGCGAATGCGCCCGGCTTCCTCAACGAACGCCTGATGAGCGATCTCAGGCCGACGCTGTTTCTGGCCCAGCTCTCCAATCTCCTCGCCGGCAACATCGCCATCGTGCACGGGCTCGGCGGCACCTCGCGCACCTTCATGGGCGAAGAGGTTGCGGGCGCCGATGCGGCCCGCATCGCGCTCGCGCGCATCGCCTCGGGCGAGAGCGACATCGCCCTGATCGGCGGCTCGCACAATGGCGAGCGCAAGGACCTCATGGTCCTCTACGAATTCGGCGACTTCAACCTGAAGGACAAGTTCGCTCCCGTCTGGGCGCGCAAGGACCACGCCGGCTTCGCGCTCGGCTCGGCCGGTGCCTTCCTGGTGCTGGAATCGCGCGCGCACGCGGAAGCCCGCGGCGCAAAGCCGTTCGCGAAACTGTCGAGCGTGGTGGCCGATCTGGCCCGGCGCAAGCAGCCCGGCGACATGGCGGCGACGCTGGAGAAGCTTTGGGCCAAGCTGCCGAAGCGCGAGGGCAAGGGCGCGATCATCACTGGCGCGACCGGCGCAGAGCCCGCGACATCCGAGGAGCGCGGCTTCCTGAAGGACCACGCCGACTTCCCGGTTCGCTCGACCGGCACGATGTTCGGACACACCATGGAGACGCAATTCCCGCTCGGAATCGCGCTCGCCGCGCTGTCGATCTCGCGCGGCGCACTGTTCCCGCCGAACGATTCCACAGGGACCGAGATTGAAATGCAGGGGGCACCCACCCAGATTGTGGTCGTGGGGGCCGGACACTGGCGCGGCGAAGGCATGGCGCTGGTCGAGGCCGTAAGCCAGCTCTAGCGGGGGATCGACATGACTGCACCACGCGACAAATTCGGGCGTCCCGTCGTCGTCGTCACCGGCATGGGCATCATGACCTCGCTCGGCGCCGGCAAGGCGGACAATTGGGCGAAGCTCGTCGCCGGCGAATCCGGCATCCGCACCATCACGCGCTTTCCGGTCGACGGCCTGAAGACGACGATGGCCGGCACGGTCGATTTCGTCAGCGTCGATCCGTTCTCCTCCACCGGCCTGTCCGAGCGGATGGCCGAGATGGTCACGCAGGAAGCGCTCGAGCAGGCCGGCATCGGCGCCAACGCCGATTTCCCGGGCCCCCTCTTCCTCGCGGTCGCGCCCGTCGAAGTCGAATGGCCGCAGCGCCGCGAGCTCGGCCGCGCCGTCGGCAAGCTCGACTTCACCTATGACGACCTGCTGCGCATCTCCGGCGGCGGCAAGTACAGCGCATATCATCACCGCTTCATGTTCGGCTCGGTCGCAGCCCATCTCGCCGAGACCTTTGGCACCAAGGGCTCGCCGATCTCGCTGTCCACGGCCTGCGCCTCGGGCGCGACCTCGATCCAGCTCGGCGTGGAAGCGATCCGCCGCGGCGAGACCGATGCCGCGCTGTGCGTCGCGACCGACGGCACGGTGAATCCGGAAGCGCTGGTGCGCTTCTCGCTGCTTTCGGCACTGTCCACCCAGAACGATCCGCCGCAGGCGGCTTCCCGCCCCTTCTCCAAGAACCGCGACGGCTTCGTCATGGCCGAAGGCGCCGGCGCGCTGGTGCTGGAAAGCTATGAAGCGGCGACTGCGCGCGGTGCAAAAATCCTCGGCGTGATCGCCGGCTGCGGCGAGCTCACCGATTCCTTCCATCGCACCCGTTCCTCGCCCGACGGCAAGCCGATCATCGGCTGCATGAACAAGACGCTTGCCGATGCCGGCATGACGCCGGACCAGATCGACCACATCAACGCGCACGGCACCGCGACGCCCGAAAACGACAAGATGGAGTACAACACGACATCGGCCGTGTTCGGCGATCTCGTCTCGAAGATTCCGGTCACCTCCAACAAGTCGATGGTCGGCCACACCATCTCGGCCGCAGGCGCCGTGGAAGCGATCTTCTCGCTGCTCACCCTCGAGCATCAGCGCATCCCGCCGACGATCAATTACGAGACCCCGGATCCCACGATCCTGTTCGACGTCGTCGGCAACAAGGCGCGCGATGCGCGCGTGACCGCTGTCATGTCGAACTCGTTCGGCTTCGGCGGCCAGAACGCCTCGCTGATCCTGACCCGCGAACCGGCCTGACCGGACGCATGGGGCTGCTTCCTGCGAGCACGAAGGCCCGCGCGCGGGAGGCTGCCAAGTCGATCGGCGGCGGCCTGATCGGCGCTGCCACCGTCGGCATGCTGCGCACCACGCGCTATTTCGATCCGGTCAAGACCTCGGACTTCTTCGCACGCGCCGTGAAAATGATCGGCCCGCGCCTGCGCGAGCACCGGATCGGCCGCGCCAATCTCACAGCGGCGTTTCCGGAGAAATCGCCGGAGGAGATCGAACAGATCCTGATGGGCGTCTGGGACAATCTCGGCCGCGTCGGCGCCGAATTCGCCCATATGGACCACGTCTGGGATTACGACCGCGACCATCCGGAAGTGAGCCGGATCGAATTGCCCAAGCGCAGCATCGAGCTGTTCGACCAAATCCGAGACGACGGCAAGCCGGCGCTGATCTTCGCCGCGCACCTGGCCAACTGGGAATTGCCGGCGCTCGCTGCCGTCGCGCACGGGCTGGATGCCGCGATCCTCTATCGCCGGCCGAACATCGCCTCCGCCGACCGCATCATTCAGGAGATGCGCCAGGTCAACATGGGCACGCTGATCCCTGCGGGGCGCGATGCGCCGCTACGCCTCGCGCAGGCGCTGAAGGACGGCAAGCACGTCGCCATGCTGATCGACCAGTACCTGACCGGCGGCGTCGAGGTCACCTTCTTCGGGCGCAAGACCCGCGCCAATCCGATGCTGGCGCGCCTCCTGCGCCAGGTCGAATGCCCGATCCACGGCGTCCGCGTCATCCGCAAGCCCGGCGGCCGCTTCGCCGCGGAGCTGACGGAGGAAGTCCCGCCGGTCCGCGATGCCGACGGCAAGATCGACATCCAGGGCACGACGCAGGCGATCACCAACGTGGTGGAAGGCTGGGTGCGCGAGCATCCCGAGCAGTGGTTGTGGCTGCACCGCAGGTGGCGCTAGCTACGCCGTCATTGCGAGGAGCGAAGCGGCGAAGCAATCCAGAGCGTCTCCGCGAATCGATTCTGGATTGCTTCGCTTCGCTCGCAATAACGGGTGCCGCACGTCAGCGCCCCGTCTTCACCTTGGTCCAGAGCCGGTTGATGATGCGCTGGGTCGCCGGCTCACGCGCCGTGATGACGAACAGTTTTGCGAGCGTCGCTTCGTCCGGATAGATGTTCTTGTCGCCCAGGATTTTCGGATCGACCAGCTTCTGGCTGGCGAGGTTGCCGTTGGCATAGGACAGGAAGTCCGAGTTCTTGGCGGCGACGTCCGGGCGGTAGAGATAGTTGATCAGCTCATAGGCTTCGCTGACGTTCTTGGCATCCGCGGGGATCGCGAGATTGTCGAAGAACATCTGCGCGCCCTCCTTCGGGATCGTGTAGCCGATCTCGACGCCGCTCTTGGCTTCCGCAGCGCGGGCGCGGGCCTGCATGATGTCGCCGGACCAGCCGACCACGAAACAGATCTCGCCGGTGGCAAGCGCGCTCAGATATTCGGACGAGTGGAACTTGCGCACGGACGGGCGAACCTTGGCGACGGCATCGGCGGCCTTCTCGAGGTCCGCCTGCTTGGTCGAGTTCGGATCGAGCCCGAGATAGCTCAGCGCCGCCGGAAAGATGTCGTCGGCGGAGTCGAGCATGTGCACGCCGCAGTCTTTGAACTTGGCGAGGTTCTCCGGCTTGAAGACGATGTCCCAGCTGTCGATCTTCGCGTCGGGTCCGAGGATCTGCTTCACCTTGGCGACGTTGTAGCCGATGCCCGTGGTGCCCCACATGTAGTTGGCGGCGTAGACGTTGCCGGGGTCGTAGATGCCGAGGCGCTGCGTCACGACAGGCCAGGCATGGCTAAGGTTCGGCAGCCTCGACTTGTCGAGCTTCTGGAAGATGTTGGCCTTGATCTGGCGCTGGAGGAAATAGGCCGTCGGCACCACGACGTCGTAGCCGGACTTGCCGGCCATCAGGCGCGTCTCCAGCGTCTCGTTGGCGTCGAACGTGTCGTAGACCACCTTGATGCCGGTCTCCTTGGTGAAGGCCTCAAGGACATCAGGCGCCATGTAGTTGGACCAGTTGTAGAAGTTGACGACCCGCTCCTCGGCGCCTGCGGGGGCGGAGAGCAACGTCAGCGCTGCGGCGATCGCGAGGCCAAAGCCAAGACCAAAGCGAAGTCCGGAGCGGCCGACGTTCGTCATCTCTGTCTACCTCTTGCGTCCACGCACGGCGTCCGACAGCCGCTCCAAGGCGGTGTCAAGCGTCTGGTCCTTCTTGGCGAAGCAGAAGCGCACCACCGAGGTCACGGGGTCCTGCTCGTAGAACGCCGAGACCGGGATCGCCGCGACCTTGTAGTCCTTCACGATCCGCCAGCAGAACTCGGTATCGCTCTCGTTGAGCCCGAGCGGCGACAGGTCGACGGTGAGGAAGTAGGTCCCTTGCGACTTCAGCACGGGGAAGCCGAGGCTTTCGAGACCCTTGGTCAGCCGGTCCCTGCTCCGGGTCAGGTCCTTGCGCATCGACAGGAAGTAGTCGTCGGACTTGCCGAGGCCATAGGCGACGGCGGCCTGCAGGTTCGGCGCGGTGGTGAAGGTCAGGAACTGGTGCACCTTGGCGGCGACGCGCAAGAGCGGCGGCGCGGCGCAGACGAAGCCGATCTTCCACCCCGTCAGCGAGAATATCTTGCCGGCCGAGCCGACCTTGATGGTGCGCTCGCGCATACCCGGAATCGTGATCAGCGGGATGTGCTTGTGCTCGTCGAAGGTGACGTGCTCCCAGACCTCGTCGCAGATCACGATGACGTCGAACTCCTGGCAGTAGCGCGCCAAGAGCTCGAGGTCCTCGCGCGGATAGACCACCGCGGAGGGATTTAAGGGATTGTTGAAGAGCACCGCCTTGGTCTTTGAATTGAAGACGCTTTTCAGCATGTCCTCATTCAGCCGCCAGTGCGGCGGCTCGAGCCGGACGAGGCGCGGAATACCGCCGGCCTGGCGGATGATCGGCAGGTAGGAATCATAGACCGGCTGGAAGCAGACCACCTCGTCGCCGGGCTGCACCACCGCGAGGATGGCCGAGGTCAGCGCCTCGGTGCCGCCGGAGGTGACCATCACCTCGCTCATCGGATCGAGCTTGAGGCCGTGCCAGTGGCCGTAATGGGTTGCGATCGCCTGGCGCAGCTCCGGCAGGCCCATCATCGACGGGTACTGGTTGTAGCCGTTCAGCGAGGCGTCAGCCGCGGCGCGGCGGATGTCCTCGGGGCCGGGATCGTCAGGAAAGCCCTGGCCGAGATTGATGGCGGCGTTGTCGCGTGCGGCCTGCGACATCGCCTCAAAGATAGTGACGGGAAGGTCGGCGAAGACCTTGTTCAGGGACGAGCTCTTGGACATCGGCCGGATCAGCCACCGACCTTGCTGGGAAGACCTGCCGCCTTCCAGCCCAGCATGCCGCCGGCCAGATGCTTGTCGTAAGGCAGGCCCGCCGCCTGCGCCGCGAGCGAGGCCGTCACCGAGCGCTTGCCGGAGCGGCAGGCGAACACGACCTCCTTGCCTTGGGGATCGGGGATCGCCTTGGGGTCGAAGGTCGAGAGCGGAACCACGACGCCGTAGGGATAGGCCTCGGCGTCGACTTCGTTCGGCTCGCGGACGTCGACGAGCAGATAGCGTCCCTCCGCGACACCCTTGGAGACCTCGTCCGGGGTCAGATCCTGTACTTGATTTGCCACATCATCCTCCAACGTCGCGAGCCGCATGCCGGGGCGATCCCGGCGGGCGGCAACCTCGCCTCTCGGGAGACGAAAATCAAGCGCTCCAAAGGCTTGAGCCGCGCGGCGCAAGTTAAAGCTAAATCGCAGCGACTTGAAGTCCGGCGTTGAGGATGCCCTCACCACGCATTCGGTGTCATTCCCCGCGAAGGCGGGGAATCCAATACGCCGCGGCCTCGCCGTATCCCCTTGCCGTCTCTGGAATACTGGATCGCCCGGTCAAAGGCCGGGCGATGACAGCGGTGGAGACGGACGTGCGCCAACTCGGACGCTAGATCGTCACCTGCGTTCCGACCTCGACCACGCGGCCGCTAGGGATCTGGAAATAGTCGGTGGCGTCGTTGGCGGAGCGGCTGAGCGAGATGAACAGCCGGTCCTGCCAACGCGGCATGCCGGAATGGGCGGCGGGCTTCAGCGCCCTGCGCGACAGGAAGAACGAGGTCGACATGATGTCGAACTGCCAGCCGAGCTTGCGGGCGATCGCCAGCGCCTTCGGCACGTTGGGCGATTCCATGAACCCGAACTTCAGCGTCACCTTGGAGAAGGTCGGGCTGATCTGCTCCAGCCTGACGCGCTCGGCCGGGTCGATCCGCGGGGTCTGCGCGGTCTCGATGGTGAGAATGACATTCTTCTCGTGCAGCACTTTGTAGTGCTTCAGACTATGCATCAGCGCGGTCGGGGCACTGAGCGGGTCCGAGGTCAGGAACACGGCGGTTCCGGGCACGCGTTGCGGCGGCCGCTTCTCCAGCATGGCCACGAGGTCGGCGAGCGGGAACTCGAGCTTGCGCGATTTCTCGAACAGCAGCCGGCTGCCGCGCCGCCACGTGTACATCAGGATGATCATGAGCGCACCGAGCGCGAGCGGTACCCAGCCGCCCTCGAACACCTTGAGCAGGTTGGCGGCCAGGAAGGTCAGGTCGAGGAACAGGAAGGGCGCGATGAGCGCGGCCGCCGCGAGCGGCGACCACCGCCAGACCTTCCAGATCACGACGAAGCCCATCATCGCCGTGACCACCATGGTGCCGGTGACGGAGATACCGTAGGCGGACGCCAGCGCGCTCGAGGAGCGGAACAGCAGCACCAGGAGCACCACCGCGACCAGCAGGAGCTGGTTGATGCGCGGGATGAAGATCTGGCCGGAATGGGCTTCAGACGTATGGCGAATTTCAAAGCGCGGCAGCAGCCCGAGCTGGATCGCCTGGCGTGTCAGCGAATAGGCGCCGGTGATGACGGCCTGGCTTGCGATGACGGTGGCGGCGGTGGCGAGCACGACCATGGCGCCACGGATCCAGCCTTGCGGAAACAATTGGAAGAACGGGCTCTCGATCGCCCCGGGATCGCCGAGCACGAGCGCCCCCTGCCCCAGATAGTTCAGCGCCAGCGATGGCAGCACGATGAACAGCCAGGCGGTCTGGATCGGCCGTTTGCCGAAATGGCCGAGGTCGGCATAGAGCGCCTCGGCACCGGTGACCGCCAGGAACACCGCGCCCAGCGTCACGAAGCCGATGATGCCGTGGTGGAGCATGAAGGACACGGCATAGAGCGGGTTCAGCGCGAACAGCACCTGCGGCTGCGCGATGATCGGATGGATCGCCGCCACTGCAATGACCGCGAACCAGACGCACATGATCGGGCCAAAAAAGGCGGCGACGCGGGCGGTGCCGCGCGACTGCACGGCGAACAGGCCGACCAGGATGATTACGGTCAGCGGCACGATGTAGGGCTCGAACCGCAGCGTGACGTCCTTCATGCCTTCGATCGCCGACAGCACCGAAAGCGCGGGGGTGATGACGGCGTCGCCGTAGAACAGGGCGCCGGAGATGATGCCGAGCAGGACGATGGTCGCCCCGCCGGTGCCGACCGCGCGCTGGGCCAGCGCCATCAGCGCGAGCGTGCCGCCCTCGCCGTTGTTGTCGGCGCGGAGCAGGATCACGACGTATTTGAGCGTCACCACGACGATGAGCGCCCACAGGATCAGGGAGAGCACGCCGAGCACGGCCGCCGGCGTAGCGAGCCCGTCGGTGCCCGAGGAGGCCGCCGTCACGGCCTCGCGGAACGCGTAGAGCGGACTGGTGCCGATGTCGCCATAGACCACGCCGATGCTGCCGAGCGTCAGCGCGCCGAAACGGGCCGTGGTGTGGGCCTCGCCATGGCCATTGGCCGCCGCCGTTTCCGGGGCGGGAACTGCTACGTCGCTTGTCATGGGAGAGCCCGGTGGCCTCTAAAAATGCTTCACTGCACAACGGCGGAAGAGCGCGGGCTTATAGTCCTGCGCTGTCGGCATAGCCTAGCCCGTTTTTGGGCCCTCGCCATGCAAATTTTGCATGGATCCGCCAATTGCGTTCAGATGGTGACTTGGGTGCCGACTTCAACCACCCGCCCCGTGGGAATCTGGAAATAGTCGGTAGCGTCGTTGGCGGACCGGCTTAGCGCGATGAACAAGTGGTCCTGCCAGAGCGGCATCCCCGACTGCGCCGAGGCCTTCAGCGACCGCCGCGACACGAAGAACGACGTCGACATGATGTCGAACTGCCAGCCCTGCTTGCGCGCGATCGCGAGAGCCTTGGGGACGTTCGGCTGCTCCATGAAGCCGAAGCGCAGGCGGACCTTGGAGAACTTGTCGCTGATCTTCTCCATCCGGAACCGCTCCGACAGATCGACCCGCGGCGTATGCGCGGTCTCGATGGTCAGGACCACGTTGTGCTCGTGCAGCACCTTGTTGTGCTTGAGGTTGTGCAGCAGCGCGGTCGGCACGAAGGATGGATCGCTGGTCAGGAACACCGCCGTGCCCTTGACGATATGCGGCGGCCGCTTCTCCAGGCTCCGGATCAGATCGTCCAGCGGCACCTCGATCCGGCGCGTCTTCTGGATCAGGATTCCCGAGCCCCGCCGCCAGGTCCAGATCGTCCCCGCCATGGCTGCGCCGAACAGCAGCGGCACCCAGGCGCCTTCGAGCAGCTTGAGCAGATTGGCGCTGAAGAAGCTCATGTCCACGACGACGAAGGGCAGGATCACGGCAGCCGCCGTAGCCACGCGCCAGTTCCACAATTTCCAGATCACGACGAAGCCCATGATGCCGTCGGCGACCATGGTGGTGGAGACCGCGATGCCATAGGCCGAAGCCAGATTGCTGGGGGTGTGGAACAACAGCACCAGCAGCATCACGCCGATCAGCAGCAGCCGGTTGACGCGCGGCAGATAGATCTGGCCGGCATGGCTTTCGGAGGTGTAGCGCACCTCGAAGCGCGGCAGCAGGCCGAGCTGCACGGCTTGATAGACCAGCGAATAGGCGCCGGTGATCACCGCCTGGCTCGCGATCACGGTCGCCGCCGTCGCAAGACCGACCAGCGGCAGCACCAGATGCTCGGGCACCATGCGATAGAAGGAATGCTCGATCGCGCTGGGATCGGACAGCACCAGCGCGCCCTGGCCGAAATAGTTGATCAAGAGCGAGGGCAGCACGAAGAACATCCAAGCCGCCTGGATCGGCTTGCGGCCGAAATGACCGAGATCGGCGTAGAGCGCCTCGCCGCCGGTCACCGCCAGGAACACGGCGCCCAGCGTCACCAGGCCGATCGTGCCGTGCGACAGCAGGAATTGCAGCGCGTAATAGGGATTGATCGCGGCAAGTACCGACGGATCGTCGGCGATGTGGACGGCGCCCATCACCGCAATACACGTGAACCAGACCACCATCACCGGCCCGAAGGCCGAGGCCACCAGCGCGGTCCCCTTGCTTTGGACCGCGAACAGCAGCACCAGGATGAGGACGGTGAGCGGCACGACGTAGTGCTCCAGGGCGGGCGTCGCGAGCTTCAAGCCCTCGACCGCCGACAGCACCGAGATCGCCGGCGTGATCATGGAATCGCCGATGAACATGGAGGCGCCGACCACGCCGAGCGCGAGCAGGAACCAGCTTCGCCGCCCGAGCGCGCGCTGGCCGAGCGCCATCAGCGAGAGCGTACCGCCCTCCCCGTTGTTGTCGGCGCGCAGGAGCAGCAGGACGTATTTGGCGGTAACGACGATCAGCAGCGCCCACAGGATCAGCGAGAGCACGCCGAGCACCATGACCCGCGTGACCGGCTCGCCATGGGCCGCGCCCCGCACCGCC
Organism: Bradyrhizobium sp. USDA 3311; assembly: GCF_054062495.1. NCBI lineage: Bacteria > Pseudomonadati > Pseudomonadota > Alphaproteobacteria > Hyphomicrobiales > Nitrobacteraceae > Bradyrhizobium > Bradyrhizobium sp. USDA 3311. The sequence continues at coordinate 6,872,080 of NZ_JBSSFI010000001.1, forward strand.
TCGTGGAATGCGTAGAGCGGCGAGGTGCCGATGTCGCCGAAAACGACACCGATGCTCCCGAGCGTGAGCGCCCAAAAGCCCGATGTGACCGGCCCTTCCTGGGTCTCGGTCGATGTGATGCTCGCCGTCATGTGGATGGAAAACGCTTCGTCCCTGAATTTGATCCGGCGCCTTTTGACGCTTCCGGCGCGCCTGTCAATCGGCACCCCACCTTAGCAGGCGCCGGGCCGAATGCTGTGACGGCGCAGCCACGCTCGTCGCCTGCGCGACGAGATGCCTCAGGTAAGATGGTAGCGCAAGGGGCTTATCGTTTGGACATGATCCCCGCGCAAACGCGTCTCGCGTTTATCGCGAAGGAGAACCGGTGCCCACTTCTCCGGATCATGCCTACGGCTTCAAATTCGGCGGCAATGGCGGATCCTCGCGCATCAGGGTGATGGTCACGCGCCGGTTGGCGGCCAGCGAGGGATCGTCCGGAAACAGCGGCTGGGTGTCCGCCTTGCCGGAGACGGCGAAGATGTGCGAGGCCGGCAGGCCCTCGCGCTCGAGGATCTGCCGCACGGCATTGGCGCGGTCGGCGGATAGATCGAAGGCACCGTAGTCGCTACGGGTCGGCACGAAGCCGGCCGCGGTGTGGCCGGCGATGGAGACGCGGAGCGGCGTGGCCTTGAGCGGAATCGCCAGCTTCTCGACCAGGCGGCGGGTGCGGTCATAGGGCACCTTGGAGCCGTCGGCGAACATCGAGCGGCCGTCCTGGTCGACGATTTCGAGATTGAGACCCTGCTTGGTCTCCTCGAACATGATGTGCTTGGACATCTCGGTCAGTTCCGGCATGTCCTGCAAGGCCTGCCGCAGCGAGGCCGCGGCGAGCGCGAAATTGCGGTCGACCTTGATCTTCGCCCCCGACGTGCGGTCGCGGTCCTCCTGGTCCGGGGTCGGCGTGTTGGAGGCATCCTCGGGCTGGATATGATCGACGTTCTTCAGCCGCGGGCGCGTCGGCAGGCCGTCGGACTCGACGATGCCGGCGTAGCGCGCTTCGCTCTGCACGCCGAAGGCGTCGCGCATCGAACCGGCGACGATCTTGAGCTTGTTGGCGTCCTGCGTCGAGAACGCGACGAGCATCACGAAGAAGCTCATCATCAGGCCCATCAAATCGGCGAAGGTCACGAACCAGCCGTGACCGCCCCCGTGAGCATCGCCGCGCTTCTTCTTGGCCATGGCTGTCTGTCCCGGCGGGCGGCGTTACGCCGGCACCGGCTCGCCTTCGGCGTGGCGATGCTTCTCCGGCAGATAGGCCAGCAGCATTTCGCGCACCAGCGTCGGGCTCTTGGAGTCGCGGATCATCAGGATGCCGTCGATGATCAGGGTGCGGTTGGTCTCTTCATCCAGCAGCTTGCCGTGCAGCTTGTCGGCGATCGGCAGACAGAACAGGTTCGCGACGAGCGCGCCGTAGAGCGTCGCGAGCAGCGCGGTCGCCATGAACGGGCCGAGCTTGGAAGGGTCGGTCATGTTCGCGAACATCTGCACCATGCCGATCAGGGTGCCGATCATGCCGAAGGCCGGGGCGCAGTCGCCGATGGCACGATAGATCTTGCTGCCCTCGTCGAGGTGCATCAGGAAGTTGTCGCGGTCGCGCTCGAGATTGTCGCGGATGAAGTCGAGGTCGTAACCGTCGGCGACATAGCGGATGCCCTTGGCGAGGAACGGCTCGTCGGTCTCGACCTTTTCGAGACCCACCGGACCCTGCTTGCGGGCGATCTCGGCGATGCGGGCGAGCTCGTCAACGAGGTCGTGCGCCGACAGCCGGCTCATGGTGAAGGCGAACTTGGCGCCGAGCGGAAGGCCGTGCAGGAGCGCGCTGAGCGGAAAGCGGATCATGGTGGCGGAGATCGAGCCGCCGAAGATGATGATCATCGCATGTTCGGAGATGAACATGTGGAGGTCGCCGCCCATGAAGATCATCGCTGCGATGACGATGATGCCCGCCGTGAGCCCAACGCCCGTCATGATATCCATGAGAGACTCCAACGCGTACGCAACAACGGCCGTCCTGGCCGCTGGCGCGGCCCAACCCCGAACCGCATCGGAAACCCTAGAGGGCCGCCCTTAAAGCCGCGTAAAGGTTAAGTTGAGCCGGCGCGCCGGACCGGCGCAGCGCGCCAGGAGAAAGCCGGCTTTGCCGACCCCCGACGGGAATCTCAACACTTCGCTAACCATGTTTGCGCGGGGGCTAAGATGAGATGCCCGCCAGTTCCAGGCTGAGCGCGCGCAGACGCTTGCGTGCGTCGGCATCGTAGGCTTGCGGATTGGCGCGCGCCTCATTCATGCCGTTGAAGAACAATCCGCTCTTGCCTGCGACGTCGTCGCCCTCGACGAGGCGCAGGATCGCCGCGCCGCCCTGCTCCACCGTCGAGATCGGCGTGATGCCGCCGGCCCGCACCATGGTGGTGTTCATGTAGGTCGCCGGATGCAGCGAGTTCACGGTGACACCCGCGCCCTTCACTTCCTCGGCGAAATCGATCGTGAACATGATCTGCGCGAGCTTGCTCTGCGCATAGGCGCGCGAGCCGCTATAGCCCTTGGTGATCATGACGTCGTCGAAGTCGATCGGATGCTGGCCGAGCGAGGCGACGTTGACGATGCGCGACGGCGCCGCGGCCTTCAGCAGCGGCAGCAAGAGATGGGCGAGGAGGAAGCCGGAGAGATAATTGACGGCGAAGCGCAGCTCATGACCGTCGGCGCTGACCTGACGCTGCGGCCCGTCACTCTGCGAGCCGATGCCGGCGTTGCTGACGAAGACGTCGAGACGCTGGTGATCACGTTTCACGGCTTCCGCGAGTGCGCGCGTGCCCGACATCGACGACAGGTCCGCCTGATAGAAGATCGGCGCGGCATGACCGGCTTTCACGATCTCGTCGATCAGCGTCTTTGCGCGCGCCGCATCGCGGCCGTGGATCAGGACCTTCGCGCCCTCGGCCGCCAGCCGGCGCGCGACGTAGCCGCCGACGCCGTCGGTCGAGCCAGTAATCAGGACCGTTTTGTCATTCATCTTCATCGCAGGCCCTCCGAGTGCGGCCCTAGGCCACATGCGTGACCAGGAATCATACAGTATTCTATGGCCGGTGCGGCATGCTCCATCGCAGGAGCCGTTTTGCAATGTTGACGCTGTTCGGCCTTCTCACCGCGCTTCCTGCGGTTCTGGCGCTTCATCTGCTCGAACCGGAACTCGTCCTGCCGGCGTTCAGCGTCCTGCTCTTTGTCGAAGCCGCTTTCGCAGTGATCGCAGCGCGCCTGGTTCAAGGTCCTGACAAGGCGGACGACATCACCCTGTGGGATCTCGCCGGCGGCTTCACCCTGATCGGATGCGCCGCCGCAATGTTCGCCGAGCCGGATCAGGCCGCCCTGTTTCTGACGGAACAGGGCGACCCGCGGCCGGCATCGCGGCCGTAAGCTGCAAGCTCAGTGGATCTCCGCCGAGCGCTTCAGCGCCGCCTTCAGCTTCTCCAGCGAGAAGTCGGGGCTGCGGGCGATCTCCAGGATCGGCGTCTCGCGGCGGCCGCAGAGTTCGGCGGCCTCGGGCAGCTTTGCGGCGACGTCGAGCGGGATCACGATGGCGCCGTGCTGATCTGCGTGGATGAGATCATCGGACTTCACGGTCATGCCGGCGACGCGCACTTCGCCGCCAAAACTCTCCGCATGCACCCAGGCATGCGACGGGCCGATCGAGCCGGCCAGCGCCTGGAAGCCAGGGGCCCATTGCGGGATGTCGCGGATCGATCCGTCGGTGATGACGCCGAGGCAGCCGAGTGCCTTGTGCACGTTGCTCTGCACCTCGCCCCAGAACGCGCCGTAGCCGACGTCGGGGCCGTCGATGTCCTGGATCACCGAGATGCGCGGCCCGTGGCCGGTGCCGACATATTCGTAATATTCGATGCGGCGCTTCGACTGCTCTTCGGCAGGCAGCGAGGATTTCAGCACCGAGCGGATCGCAACCGTGCGGGCATAGCCGACGATCGGCGGCAGGTCGGGGAACGGACAAACCAGTTGCTTGGTGGTGTAGCCGATCAGCCGGCGCTCGGGTGCCACGATCTCCATGGCGTTGCAGATCGTCGGGGTGTCATAGCGGCCCAGCGCTTCGAGGACGGAAGCGGGCAGCGGCCCGGTCGCGGTATCAGTCACGGCGTTCTCTCCCAGATTGGCGGCTGATTGACGCGATGCCGCCGGCACAGGGCGATATAGCCGAGATCGGGCCTCAACCCAACTCAGCGCGCCTTCATGGCAGATATCCGCGAAAAACGCTCAGCGCATGATCCGGAAAAGTGCGCAGCGGTTTTCCGAAAAGATCATGCTCAAACAACGACCTAAAGCGCGATGAGGTTTCAGCCAAATCTCATCGCGCTTTAGTGCAGCCGTCCGGGCCGGTCGTCGTCGTGCGGCGGCTCCGACAGGTTCGCCAGCGTCGGCGCCGACGGCGGCGACGAGATCTCGCCTCCCGCAGGCGTGGCAGCCTCCATCGCGCGCGCCTGGTCGCGATAGGATTTGTAGCCGAGCGGCAAAGCGAGAAGATACAGCACCGTGCCGATCGACAGCACGTGCCAGGGATAGGCGATCAGGATAGCAATGAAGACGATCACCGCGACGAAGGCCGGCAGCACCAGTTCCGGCGGCACGCGCATGCGCTTGGTCTTGCCGGAAAACACCGGCAGGCGCGACACCATCAGGAAGGCGATCAGCAGCGTGTAGGCCGCCGTCACCGCCGCGGGCGCGCGGCCGAGATCGAGGAACGCCACATAGATCGGCAGCAGAACCGTGATCGCACCGGCCGGCGCCGGCACGCCGGTGAAGAAATTGGCGGCGAAGGCCGGCTTGTTGGGATCGTCCATGGTGGCGTTGAAGCGCGCAAGACGCAGGCCGCCGGAGATCGCGAACACCATCGCGGCGATCCAGCCGGCATTGCCGAGCTCGTGCAACTGCCAGAAATACAGCATCAGTCCGGGCGCCACGCCGAAATTGACGAAGTCGGCGAGGCTGTCGAGCTCCGCCCCGAACTTGGACTGGCCCTTGATCATGCGCGCGATGCGGCCGTCGATGCCGTCCAGCGCGGCGGCGAACACGATGGCGTAGACGGCGAGCGACATCCGCCCCTCGATCGACAGCCGGATCGACGTCAGGCCGGCGCAGATCGCCAGCAGCGTGATGACGTTGGGCACCAGCATCCGCACCGGAATCGGGCGGAACCGCCGGCGGCGAACGTCAGGGTCTTTGATGTCATAGGGCGTCATGGCTCGTCCTCACCTTGAGGCGAGATATAGCAAGCCGCGTCCCCCTCCGCCATTGCGGCGGAAGGGCCCCAGGGACCGACTTATTGGTTAATTGGCGCGGTAGGCGCGACTCGGGTCGTCGCCGGCAAGATCGGCCAAGATCGTCTCGCCGGCGATCGCGGTCTGCCCTTCCGACACCAGCGCCTTGGTGCCGACTGGCAGATAGACGTCGAGGCGCGAGCCGAAACGGATCAGGCCGAACCGCTCGCCGGCGCCGATCGCCTGGCCCTCCCTGACGAAGCAGACGATGCGCTTGGCGATCAGGCCTGCGATCTGGACCACGCCGATCCGTGCCGTGGGCGTCGTGATCACCAGCGAGTTGCGCTCGTTGTCCTCGCTCGCCTTGTCGAGCTCGGCATTGATGAAGAGGCCGGGCCGGTAGGCGATGCGGTCCACCCTGCCCGCGATCGGGCTGCGGTTCACATGGCAGTTGAACACGCTCATGAACACCGAGATGCGCGGCAGCGGCCGGTCGCCGAGCCCGAGCTCGGCCGGCGGCAGCGCCATGGTGATCATCGAGACGCGGCCGTCGGCCGGCGACACCACCAGCCCCTCGCGCACCGGCGTCACCCGCACGGGGTCGCGGAAGAACAGCGCGCACCATACGGTGAGGATGGTGCCGATCCACCCCAAAGGCGACCACAGCCAGAACAGGATCAGGCTTGCCAGCGCAAAGCCGCCGATGAAGGGATAGCCCTCCTTGTGGATCGGCGGGATCTGACGCTGGATGGAATCGAGAATGGACATCGCTATCTGCCGCTCTGGGTTGATGGCGCAGGGCGTCCCGCGCGGTGGAGTTGTTTAGGCCAGAGTTGGGACCGGAGACAAGATCACTCCGCAGCCGCAGGCGTCGTCAGGGCGTCCTCGACCGGCGGCGGTTGCCGGTTGGGCGCCTCGCTGGTATCGGCCATCCTGGCCAGCTTCTCGCGCGCGGCCTCCGCCTCGCGCTGCCTGTTCCACATGCTGGCATAGAGGCCGCCCTGCGCGAGCAGCTTTGCGTGGGTGCCACGCTCGGCGATCCGGCCCTGGTCCAGCACGATGATCTCGTCGGCGCCGACGATGGTCGAAAGCCGGTGCGCGATCACCAGCGAGGTGCGGTTCTTCGCCACGCGGTCGAGGGCGCCCTGGATCTCGTGCTCGGTGTGGGTGTCGAGCGCGGAGGTCGCCTCGTCCAGCACCAGGATCGGCGGCGCCTTCAAGACCGTGCGCGCGATCGCGACGCGCTGCTTCTCGCCGCCCGACAGTTTCAGGCCGCGCTCGCCGACCTGGGTCTCATAGCCCTTCGGCGCCATGCGGATGAAATTGTCGATCTGCGCGAGGCGTGCCGCCTCCTCGACCTCGGCATCGCTGGCGTCCCAGCGTCCGTAGCGGATGTTGTAGCGGATGGTGTCGTTGAACAGCACGGTGTCCTGCGGCACCATGCCGATGGACGCGCGCAAGCTCGCCTGCGTGACCTCGCGAATGTCCTGGCCGTCGATCAGGATCCTGCCGCCGGAGATGTCGTAGAGGCGGAACAGCAGCCGCGATATGGTCGACTTGCCGGCGCCCGACGGCCCGACGATCGCGACCGTCTTGCCGGCCGGCACCTCGAAGCTGATGCCCTTCAGGATCGGACGCGCCGGCTCATAGGCGAAGCGCACGTCCTCGAAACGCACGATGCCGGCGGAGATGACCAGCGGCTGCGCGTCGGGGCCGTCCTTGATCTCGGCCTCGCGTCCCAGCACGCCAAACATCTTCTCGATGTCGATGATCGCCTGCTTGATCTCGCGATAGACCATGCCCATGAAGTTCAGGGGCTGGTAGAGCTGGATCATCATGGCGTTGACCAGCACGAAATCGCCGACCGTGTTGGTGCCGTTGCGCACGCCGATGGCGCACATCAGCATGGTGGCGGTCAGCCCCAGCGTGAAGATCACGGCCTGGCCGGTGTTGAGCACCGCGAGCGACGTATAGGCCTGGACGCTCGACTCCTCGTAGCGCGCGACCGAGCGGTCGTAGCGCTGCGCCTCGCGCGCCTCGGCGCCGAAATATTTCACGGTTTCGTAGTTGAGCAGCGAGTCGATCGCCTTGGTGTTCGCCTCGGTGTCGGAATCGTTCATCTTGCGGCGGATGCCGATCCGCCACTCGGTCGCGATGTAGGTGTAGTACATGTAGACCGCGACCGTGATCAGCGTCGCCACCACGTAGCGCCAGTCGAACTGCCAGAGCAGCACGGCGAGCAGCAGCGAAACCTCGACGATGGTCGGGATCAGCTGAAGGATCACCATGCGCACGATGACCTCGATGCCCTCGCGGCCGCGCTCGAGCACGCGCGTCAGGCCGCCGGTCTTGCGCTCGAGGTGGAAGCGCAGCGACAGCTCGTGCATGTGGATGAAGGTGATGGTGGCGAGCTTGCGCACCGCATGCATGGCGACGCGCGCGAAGAGGCCGTCGCGCCACTGCGTCAACACCGCCATCAGGATGCGCGTCGCGCCGTAACTCGCCGTCAGCAGCAATGGCGAGGCGATCACCCAGAGGTGCCAGTTGTCGGGCAGCACCGGCGCGGTGTTCGCGCCGGTCAGCGCGTCCGTCGCCCATTTGAAGCTGAACGGCACCGTCAGCGTGATCAGCTTGGCGGCGAGCAGCAGCACCATCGACCAGACCACGCGCATCTTCAGGTCGAAGCGGTCGCCCGGCCAGATATAGGGCCACAGGTGCGCCAGCGTGCCCATCAGGGTGGCCCGCTCGAGCGGCCCGCCGGCGGGATCTGGCACGTCGGCGCCGGGCGGCGAATGAGGTTGGTTCATCAAGAAGCCTGAAAGCCCGCCGGATGCGGGCGCGGTGCGATTAACGATTTTCGCTCGTCATATAGAAGCTTCCGGGAGCGAGCGCACCCCGCCAGATGGCGAATCTTTGATTGTTTGTCGCCATTTACCGGTAGATTTCCGGGAGGTCCGAATCACCGATTGGGCTTGACGCCTCTTCGCTGCAATGCATCATGGCACCAATGAGCACGATCAAAACCGTCTGTGTCTATTGCGGCTCCGGCCCCGGAACCAATCCCCGCTTCACCGAAGGCGCCAAGGCGTTCGGCAAGGCGCTCGCCGAGAACAACATCCGCTTGGTCTATGGCGGCGGCTCGCTCGGCCTGATGGGCTCGGTCGCAACCTCCGTCCTCGATAATGGCGGCACCGTCACCGGCATCATTCCCGAATTCCTCCGGATGCGCGAGAACGCGCTGACGCGGGTGCAGGAGATGATCGTCACCCCCGACATGCATGAGCGCAAGCGGCTGATGTTCGAGCGCTCCGATGCCTTCGTGGCGCTGCCGGGCGGCGTCGGCACGCTGGAGGAGCTGGTCGAGCAGTTGACCTGGAAGCAACTCGGCCGTCACGCCAAGCCCGTGCTGCTCGCCAATATCGACAATTTCTGGGAGCCGCTGTTCTCGCTGCTGTCGCACATGCGCCAGACCGAGTTCATCCGTGCCGGCCTCTCGGTCGACATCCTCAAGGCCGATCGGGTCGAGGAGATCCTGCCGAAGCTGAAGGCCGCCGTGGCACAGCTCGCCGAGGCGGAAAAAGAGCTCGCTCCGGAAGTCGCGCGCAAGCTGTAACGATTGGTTGGCTCGATTTCACCGCGGGCTCCGTCACCTCTCCCGCTTGCGGGAGAGGTCGCCGCATAGCGGCGGGTGAGGGTTCTCTCCTCTTGGGGGTTCTCGCCCGTGGAGATACCCCCACCCCAACCCTCCCCCGCAAGCGGGAGAGGGAGCGCACCGCCTTCGTGGCGATAACGCTCTATTCCGCAGGAAACGTCACCGCCTCGATCCGGTTGCCGTCGGGATCGACGACGAAGGCCGCGTAGTAGCGCACGCGATCGTGCGGGCGGATGCCCGGCGCGCCGTCGGATGCGCCGCCGGCGGACAGCGCGGCGGCATGAAACGCATCGACCTCGGCTGTGGTCTTCGCCCGCAGGCAGATGTGCACGCCGCTCTCCGGGGCTACGGGCGGCATGCCCTCGCGCAAGTTGATCCAGAACTCCGGATAGGCCTTGCCGAAGCCGACCGTCTGCGGCCGCGTGACGAGACGCGTCAGGCCGAGGGCGGCGAGCGTCGCCTCGTAGAATGTTGCGGAGCGATCGAGATCGCTGACGCCGACGGAGATGTGATCGATCATTGGTGCGCTCCCCTCCCACAGTCATTCCGGGGCACGCGCAGCGTGAACCCGGAATCTCGAGATTCTCAGGTGCGCAATTGCGCACCATAGTTCGGTCCTGCGGACCGCCCCGGAATGACAGCATCAAAACTACGCCGGCGCGCCCGATTTCACGAGCTTGTAGATCACCGAATCCATCAGCGCCTGGAACGAGGCGTCGATGATGTTCGGGGACACGCCGACCGTGGTCCAGCTGTCGCCGTTCTCGTCCTCGCTCTCGATCAGCACGCGCGTGACCGCGCCGGTGCCGCCATTAAGGATACGGACGCGGTAGTCGATCAGCTTCAGGCCCTCGATATATTTCTGGTACTTGCCGAGGTCCTTGCGCAAGGCGACGTCGAGCGCGTTGACGGGACCGTTGCCTTCGGCCGCCGAGATCAGATGCTCGCCGGCAACGTCGACCTTGACCACCGCAAGCGCCACCGTGACGCGCTCGCCGAGCGCGTTGTAGCGCTGCTCGACATTGACGTCGAACTGCTCGACCTCGAAATAATGCGGCACCTTGCCGAGCGTGCGGCGCGCCAAAAGATCGAACGAGGCGTTGGCGGATTCGTAGGCGTAGCCGGCCGCCTCGCGCTCCTTCAGCTCCTCGACCAGCCGCGTCAGCTTCGGATCGCTCTTCTCGTAAGCGATGCCGGAGCGGTCGAGCTCGGCGATCACATTGGAGCGGCCGGCCTGGTCTGAGACCAGCACCTTGCGGTGATTGCCGACCAGTTCCGGCAAGATATGCTCGTAGGTCTGCGGATCCTTCAGCACGGCGGAGGCATGGATGCCGGTCTTGGTGACGAAGGCGCTCTCGCCGACATAGGCCGCATGCCGGTTCGGCACGCGGTTGAGCATGTCGTCAAGCGTGCGCGACACCTTGACGAGGGTAGCGAGCTTCTCCCGCGTCACACCGATCTCGAAGGCGTCGGCAAACTCCTGCTTCAGCTTCAGGGTCGGGATCAGCGAGCAAAGATTGGCATTGCCGCAGCGCTCGCCGAGGCCGTTCAGCGTGCCCTGGATCTGCCGCGCGCCGGCGCGCACGGCGGCGAGCGAATTCGCCACCGCCTGCTCGGTGTCGTTATGGGCGTGAATGCCGACGTGAGCGCCGGGGATGTGCCTGGTCACCTCGGTGACGATGGCCTCGACCTCGTTCGGCATGGTGCCGCCGTTGGTGTCGCACAGCACCACCCAGCGCGCGCCGGCCTCATAGGCGGCTTTCGCACAGGCGAGCGCGAAGCTGGCATCCTCCTTGTAGCCGTCGAAGAAATGCTCGCAGTCGAGCATCACCTCGCGGCCGGCGGCCTTGGCGGCTGCGACGCTGTCGCGGATCGAGGCGAGGTTTTCCTCCTTGGTCGTCTCAAGCGCGACGCGCACCTGATAGGCCGAAGACTTTGCCACGAAGCAGATCGCGTCGGCCTTGGCTTCGAGCAGACCGGCAACGCCCGGATCGTTCGAGACCGAGCGCCCTGCCCGGCGCGTCATGCCGAAGGCGGTGAAGCGCGCGTGATTGAGCTTCGGCTTGCTGCCGAAGAACTCGGTGTCGGTCGGATTGGCGCCGGGATAGCCGCCCTCGACATAGTCGATGCCGAGCTCGTCCAGCATCGCGGCGATGATCTGCTTGTCGGTCAGCGTGAAATCGACACCGTTGGTCTGCGCTCCGTCGCGCAGCGTGGTGTCGAACAGATAGAGGCGCTCTTTCTTTGCTTGTGCCGAGCTCATCGCGAGCGTCCGTTCTTGTTACCTCCCCCCTTGTGGGGGAGGTCGACGATGCACAGCATCGTCGGGAGGGGGGTGCCACACGGGTGGTCGGAGTGCGGGGCTACCCCCCTCCCCAACCCTCCCCCACAAGGGGGGAGGGAGCGGAGAGAGGATCGCGCTTGGTGACCACGCTCCTTGCTCATTGCGGTGCTCCGAGCGTCTTCTTCATGGTGGTGTTGGCCAGCCACTCGTCGTTCACGGTGATGCTGTTGCGCTGCATGGCGACGTAGCCGCGCTTGGCGAAAAAGCCCTGCGCGTTGTCGCTGGCATCGACCGAGAGGCTTTTCGCGCCGCGGCCGCCGGCAAGCTTCTCCAGCGCATCGACCAGCATGGTCGCGATGCCCTGCCCGCTGACTGCCGGATGCACATAGAGCATGCGGATGTGATCGGCCCCTTGCAGCGAGGCGAAGCCCACGGGCGAGCCCTCCAGCGTCGCGATCAGCGTCAGATCGGCGGCGAGCCGCTTGCCGAACTCTTCGCTTTCCGCCGCCTCCATCCAGGCCTGCTGCTGCGCCTCGGTATAGTCCTCGCCGGTCAGCTCCTCGATGCTCGCGGCGAAGATCGCGGCGAGCACCGGAACGTCAGCCGGCAGGAAGGGCCGCAAGCCCGGCTTTGGCAAAGTCTGTCCCATCGTCTTCACCACATCCCATAGAGCTTGAGCGCCAGCGCCACCGCGGCAGCGAGCAGCAGGACCTTCAGCGCGATGTAGTAGAGCCAGTGCCGCGGAAAAGGCGTGTCGGGCCGCTTCATCGCGAAAACTCCCAGGTCGTCCCTTCCTTGGAGTCCTTGATCGCAACGCCCATCGCGGCGAGCTGATCGCGGATGCGGTCGGACTCTTTGAAGTCTTTCCGTCCACGGGCTGCGGTCCGTTCCGAGATCAGGCGCTCGACCTCTCCGGCATCGACCCCGCTCGCCTTCTGCTTGCGATCTTCCCACTGCTCGGCGCTCTCGGAGAGAAAGCCGAGCAGCCGCAGCGATCCTGCCAATGCGCTCACGTCGCTGTTGCGCAGGCCATGCAGCGCCGCGATCGCCAGGGAGGTGTTGAGGTCGTCGAGCAGCGGCTCGACCACGGACGCGGCGGGACGGCCGGGATCGACGTCGGCCGCGACGCGATACCAGTCGTCGAGCGTCTTGGCGCTCTCCTCCAGCGACTTCATGGTCCAGTCGATCGGCGAACGATAATGCGTCTTGAGCATGTTCAGGCGCAGCACCTCGCCCGGCCAATCCGCCAGCAGCTCATGGATGGTGATGAAGTTGCCGAGGCTCTTCGACATCTTCTCGCTCTCGACCTGCAGGAAGCCGTTGTGCATCCAGTAGTTCGCCATGCGCTCTCGGTGGAAGGCGCAGCAGGTCTGGGCGACCTCGTTCTCGTGATGCGGAAACACGAGATCGATGCCGCCGCCGTGGATGTCAAAGTACTCGCCGAGATGCTTCCAGGCCATGGCCGAGCACTCGATGTGCCAGCCCGGGCGCCCCTGCGCGGCGATGCCGGCCGGCGACGGCCACGACGGCTCGCCGGGCTTGGACGGCTTCCACAGCACGAAGTCGGTGCTGCCCTTCTTGTAGGGCGCAACATCGACGCGGGCGCCGGCGACCATCTCGTCCAGCGAGCGATTGGACAGCGCGCCGTAGCGCGGCAGGATGGAATTGGCCGCGTTCATCGCCTGCGGCGAGAACAGCACATGGTCCTCGGCGACATAGGCAAAGTCGCCGGCGACCAGCCTCTCGATGATCTCGCGCATCTCGCCGATATGCTCGGTCGCGCGCGGCTCGACGCTCGGCCGGAGCGCGCCCAGCGCGTCGACGTCGGCGTGAAACTGCCTGCCCGTCTGCTCGGTGACCTTGCGGATCGCCTCGTTCAGCGGCAGCCCTGGAAAATCACGCGCGGCGCGGTCGTTGATCTTGTCGTCGACGTCGGTGATGTTGCGGACGTATTTGACGTGCGCCTCGCCATAGAGATGGCGCAGCAGCCGAAACAGCACGTCGAACACGATCACGGGCCGGGCATTGCCGATATGGGCGAAGTCATAGACCGTCGGTCCGCAGACATACATGCGGACGTTGTTCGCATCGAGCGGCACGAAGGTGCGCTTTTCCTTGGTCAGCGTATCGTAGAGGCGCAATTCCATATGGATACCCGTCGGCTGTTGGCCGGGCGTCCAAGGCTCTCAATGTTTTTGAGAAAAGACGGCTCCAGCCAGCGAATCGCTAGCTCGTAATCTCGCGGCAAATGGCGCAAATGGCGAGGAGACCGTACATGCGGCCACATATGGGCTATCAGGCGCCCCCGCGTCAAGAGAGCCGCGAAAATGCCGTTTTATCTCCGCAAAGCGCGGCCGCCCCGCCATGATGGTTCATCATCATTAACCTTTTGAGTTTATTCGGAAGCTGGCGGTTCCCCCAGCCCCCGGTGCCACCCATGCGATCCCTGTTTGCACTCGTCTCCTGTGCCGCCATCATCGCAGCGTCCGGCGCATTCGCCGAGACCCGCGTCTTCATCATCGCCAACCAGGCGGACGGCTACGGCATCGACCAGTGCCTGGCCAAGGGCGACAGATGCGGCGCGCAGGTCGCGCGCACCTATTGCCAGTCACGGGATTTTGCCCAGGCCTCAAGCTATCGCCGGGTCGATCCCGACGAAATTACCGGCTCTGTCCCCAAAACCGGCGCAAACTGCTCCCATGGCCATTGCGACGAATATGTCGCAATCACCTGCCAGCGCTGAATTCGCTCGGAACTGGCGGACCTTAGGCCCAATCTTTGGCCCCTGAAACGACGTGACGATGCCGCAGGAAGCGGCTATGGGAGGGCGCGCTTCGCCCCCAAGCCACGTTGGAAAGTCACACTGGGCCGTGACCTCGCTAGAATGGCGGATATGCCTGAATTTTTGACTCTCTCCCGTGCCCGCTCGATCCTTGCCTGCACCGTGCTCCTGAGCACCGTCATGCTCGCCAACGCCGCTTTCGCGCAGGCCGGCCCGCCCGGACCGCCGCCTCAGCCCGGCCAGAACGGGCTAGGCCCCAATCCGATGTGCGCGCGGCTGGAAGGCCAGCTCGCCGCGCTCGATCGTGGCGGCGGCGGTGACCCCGCGCGTGAAGACCAGATCCGCCGCTATCAGGATTCCCAAGCCAAGCAGCAGGCCGAGCTCGACCGCGTCACCATGCAGGCCAAGCGCATGGGCTGCGATTCCTCCGGCTTCTTCTCACTGTTCAACGGCCAGTCGGCGCAGTGCGGCCCGGTCAACACCCAGATCCAGCAGATGCGCGCCAATCTGGACCAGATCACCGGCAATCTCGAACGCCTGCGCGGCGGCGGCCCCGGCGGCTTCAGCCCGGAACGCGACAGCCAGCGCCGCTCGGTGCTGGTGGCCCTCGCCCAGAACAATTGCGGCCCGCAATATGCCAACGCCGCGCAGGCGCAAGGCGGCGGCAACTTCCTGAGCAATCTGTTCGGCGGCAACAACAACCCCAACAATCCGCAAAGCGTGCCGCCCTCCGATCTCGGCCCGCAATCGGGCACCTACCGCACCGTATGCGTGCGCACCTGCGACGGCGCCTATTTCCCGGTCTCGTTTGCGACCGTGCCGGCGCGCTTCCCGGACGACGAGAAGACCTGCAAGGCGCTGTGCCCGGCCGCGGAAGCCGTGCTCTACACCCATCGCAATCCCGGCGAAGACATGAACTCCGCGGTCTCGATCAGCGGCCAGCCCTACACGGCGTTGCCGACCGCATTCAAATTCCGCAGCGAGTTCAACCCGTCCTGCTCCTGCAAGGCGGCGGGCCAGACCTGGGCGGATGCGTTGAAGTCGGCCGACGACAAGGCCGCAGCCGAGCAGCAGGGCGACATCATCGTCACCGAGGAGAGCGCCAAGAAGATGCAGCAGCAGCGGCTCAACAAGGGCGCGGCTGCAACGACGGCCAAGAAGGGCACAGCTGCTCCGGCGCCGACGACGGCCACCGCACCGGCCGCGACGCCGCCGGCGGATACCGGCACGGCTCCGACGAGCTCGGAGAACAAGCCGATCCGTTCAGTCGGACCGACCTTCCTGCCGCAGCAGCAGAAGTAGCTCAGCCCTGCCGCACCGTCATCCGCCCACCGGGTCTCGCAGCTACTGCTCGCCCTCGCGGCTCCACGGGAAGAGATTGGCCGGGAAATCCGCGGCATAGCGCTTCCCCTTCGGCGGGGGCGGCGGTTCGTCCGGCGGATTCGGATTCGGCTCGACCACTCTCCGATAAAGGTGCCAGGTCGCATGACCGAGCACCGGGAGGACGACAGCGAGACCGACGAAGAACGGCAGCGAGCCGACCACGAGCAGCGCCGCGACGATCAGCCCCCACCCCGCCATCGCGACCGGATTGGCGGCCACCGCCTGCAGCGATGTACGGATCGCATCGATCGCCGTCGCATGCCGATCGAGCATCAACGGAAACGATACGACGCTGACGCATAGCGCCGCGACCGCAAACAGGAAGCCGACACCGCAACCGACGATGATGAGCGACCATCCTTCCGGCGTGGTCAGCACGCGGGTTGCAAAGTCCGGAATGCTTGCAGCCGCTGCGTGACCGAAGATGGTGACATAGATCGCGTTCGCGACGCCGATCCAGACCCCGAACAGGACGAGCAAGAGCACGCCGAGCTCGAGCATGGCGCCGAAGGACGGTGCGCGCAGCACCTTGACCGCATCCCATGCATCGACCTCCTCGCCGCGCTCACGGCGGCGGCTGAGTTCGTAGAGGCCGATCGCGGCAAAGGGACCGATCAGGGCAAACCCGGCGGCCAGCGGAAACAGCAGCGGCAGGACCGAATAGCCGAGGACCATCCTGAACAGGACGAGACCGAGAACCGGATAGATCACGCAGACGACGATCGCGTGACTCGGCATCGCCTGGAAATCTTCCCAGCCCAGGCGCAGCACCTCTTTCAAGTCGAGCAAGCCGATCTTGCGAATGGGATAAGAGACCGCCTCACCGAACAGGTGCCGCTTGACGATCTTGTCGGAATAAAGAGTGGCCATGGACACACCCTCCTCTGAAGTCGCGGCGGAGAACGGCGCGCTTTCCGGCCACGCGTGTCCGCCCTTAAGTGCGGGAGACGCGATCGAGCCGAGTACGGCAGTTCCAGGCTCAACGAGGAAGGAGCTTAGCCGGACGAAACCCGTCGCGACCTGCGCTCCAAGCTTAGCGCGTGCGATGTGGAATGACCAGCGCTCCCGGCTGGGTGAAATTGTGCGTCGCATATTTTGTGCGATGCATCACATCGAGAATGCGACTGACGATGGCGAGCTTGCACGGCAACATGGATCGCCCACGCCGCCTAAGCTCGTTGACATGCTATTGACGCCGGGTTCGCGGGGGATCATTTTAGAAATATAGACGCCCCCAGCTCCGGTGAGATTGGCGGTCGCGAACTTCTCTTGATATCGCGACCGGTTGAAGGGGCGAGGCAAGAGGCGCGGCGATGGCGCATATGTCAGCATAGAACCAGCATAGAGAAAGTCAGCCATCGCGACAGACGCGAGCTCCGCCCTGGATTCGTATCCGCAGCCTTTGTTGGCAAGGATGGTTCAGGATGGCTGTCGCACTGATACTGCTTCTGATCGCGATCGGTTCGGTGCTGTTTCACCTCTTCAGCCCGTGGTGGTGGACGCCGATCGCCACCAACTGGGGCTATATCGACGACACGATCAACATCACGTTCTGGATCACCGGGTTCGTCTTTACCGCGGTCATCCTGTTCATGGCCTATTGCGTCTTTCGCTTTCACCATAAGGAGGGAAGACAGGCCGCGTACAATCCCGAAAACAAGAAGCTTGAATGGTGGCTCAGTGTCGGGACCGGCGTCGGCGTCGCTGCCATGCTCGCACCCGGCCTGGTCGTCTGGCACCAGTTCGTGACCGTTCCGGCAGATGCCACCGAGGTCGAGATCATGGGCCAGCAATGGCAGTGGAGCTTCCGCTTGCCGGGGAAGGATGGCCGGTTGGGCACGTCCGATGTCCGCAACATCAGTCCTGAGAACCCGATGGGTCTCAATCGCGACGATCCGCACGGCCAGGACGACGTCGTGATCGAAAATGGCGACCTGCATCTTCCGATCGGGAAGCCGGTCAAGGTTTTGCTCCGGTCCGTTGACGTCCTGCACGATTTCTATGTGCCTGAGTTCCGGGCCAAGATGGATATGGTGCCGGGCATGGTCACTTATTTCTGGATAAGGCCGATCCGAACCGGAACCTTTGATGTTCTCTGCGCGGAGCTGTGTGGCGCTGCTCACTACCAGATGCGCGCCAAGGTCATCGTCGAGGCAGAGAGCGACTATCACGCCTGGCTGGAGCAGCAGAAGACGTTTGCCGGATTGTCAGGTCGAAATGCCGTTGTGAGGGCGAAGTACAATTCCGGCGACGACTAGGAGAATGCAGGTCGGGCGCGTGAAGACGAGCTGATCGCCCCCGAAGGAAACGACCGAGGAGGTGCTCTATGGTCGATGTCCCCTATGACAGGATTGCAGACATTCCGCCTGCCGAAGTGCCCGATGTCGAGCTCTACCATCCCAGGAGCTGGTGGACGCGGTATGTCTTTTCGCAAGACGCCAAGGTGATCGCCATACAGTACTCGCTGACAGCCTCCGCCATCGGACTGGTGGCCCTGGTCCTGTCGTGGCTGATGCGACTGCAACTGGGATTTCCCGGCACATTCTCCTTTATCGATGCCAACCAGTACCTCCAGTTCATCACCATGCACGGCATGATCATGGTGATCTACCTGCTCACGGCGTTGTTTCTCGGAGGCTTCGGCAATTACCTGATCCCGCTGATGGTTGGCGCACGGGACATGGTCTTTCCCTATGTGAACATGCTGAGCTACTGGGTCTACCTGCTCGCAGTCCTGGTGCTGGCCTCGGCCTTCTTCGTGCCCGGCGGCCCCACCGGCGCCGGCTGGACGCTGTATCCGCCACAGGCGATTCTGTCGGGCACACCCGGACAGGATTGGGGCATCGTCCTCATGCTGTCCTCCCTGATTCTGTTCATCATCGGCTTCACCATGGGTGGGCTGAATTATGTGGTGACCGTGCTGCAGGCGCGCACCCGCGGCATGACGCTGATGCGCCTGCCGCTGACGGTGTGGGGCATCTTCACGGCCACCGTCATGGCGCTGCTGGCATTCCCCGCGTTGTTCGTTGGCTCGGTGATGTTGCTGCTCGATCGTCTGCTGGGGACCAGCTTCTTCATGCCGACCCTCGTCGAGATGGGCCAGCTGAGCAAATATGGCGGCGGCAGCCCGCTCCTGTTCCAGCACCTGTTCTGGTTCTTCGGTCACCCCGAAGTCTACATCGTCGCCCTGCCCGCCTTCGGCATCGTCTCCGACCTGATCAGCACGCATGCGCGAAAGAACATCTTCGGTTATCGCATGATGGTCTGGGCCATCGTGGCGATTGGAGCGCTCAGCTTCGTCGTGTGGGCGCACCACATGTATGTAAGCGGCATGTACCCGTATTTCGGGTTCTTCTTCGCCACGACGACGTTGATCATCGCCATCCCGACCGCCATCAAGGTCTACAACTGGGTGCTGACCCTGTGGCATGGCGACATCCATCTCACGGTGCCGATGCTGTTCGCCCTCGGCTTCATCATCACTTTTGTGAATGGCGGGCTTACCGGACTGTTCCTCGGCAACGTCGTCGTGGACGTGCCCCTGTCGGATACCATGTTCGTCGTCGCGCATTTCCACATGGTGATGGGCGTCGCGCCAATCATGGTCGTGCTCGGGGCGATCTACCACTGGTACCCGAAGGTCACGGGGCGAATGCTGAACGACGTGCTGGGCAAGTTCCACTTCTGGGTTACGTTCCTCGGCGCCTACCTGATCTTCTTTCCCATGCATTATCTCGGGCTGCTCGGCGTTCCGCGCCGATACTTCGAACTCGGCGACGCGGCGTTCATCCCGCCGTCGGCCCACTCGCTGAACGCCTTTATCACCGTGGTGGCGCTGACGGTGGGTTTCGCCCAGATGGTGTTCCTGTTCAATCTTGTCTGGAGCCTGTTCGAGGGCGGGCCTTCGGGCGGCAATCCGTGGCGAGCGACGACGCTGGAGTGGCAAACGCCGGAGACGCCGCCAGGGCACGGCAACTGGGGCAAGCAGCTCCCGATCGTCTATCGCTGGGCCTATGATTACAGCGTGCCGGGCGCGGCGCAGGACTTCATTCCGCAGAACCAGCCGCCCCCGACGGGGGCCGTTCAGGGAGTTGCTCCGTGAGCGCCGTTATCCTGTTCCTGGCCGTGATCGCCGTCATCGTCGGATGGTGGCTCTCGCAGCAACGGCTGACTGCGAAACCGTGGCTGGAGGCAGGTCCGATCGATGATTTCCCCGGCACCGACGCCATGACCTGGCCGGCAGCGAAGGTCGGACTTGGCGTGTTTCTCGCTGTTGCCGGTTCGTTGTTCACGCTGTTCATCAGCGCCTACTCCATGCGCATGAACATGGTGGACTGGCGGACAATGCCGGTGCCAAAGGTGCTGTGGTTCAACACGGGCGTGCTGGTCCTGAGCAGCGTCGCGCTGCAATGGGCCCTCATGGCCGCACGCCGCAACGACATCGACGGCGTCATCGTCGGCCTGCTCGCCGGCGGAGCGTCGGCGATCGCGTTTCTCGCGGGGCAGCTCCTGGCATGGCATCAACTGAGCGACGCCGGCTATTTCATGGCGTCCAATCCGGCCAATGCCTTCTTCTACGTGATCACCGCGGTGCACGGGCTGCATCTGACCGGCGGCCTGGTTGCGCTCGGCCGAACCACAGCGGGGGTATGGCGGCACGACACCGGGACGGCCGAGATGCGCCTGAGTGTGGAGCTGTGCACCATCTACTGGCATTTCCTGCTGCTGGTCTGGCTGGTCCTGCTCGGTCTCCTCACGGGCTGGACGGACGATTTCGTCGACATCTGTCGCCAATTGCTGAGCTAGGAAGGACGAGACGAGATGGCCGAGACCGCGCTGAGAGACACCGGACAAGTGCCTGCCCGGCTTGAAGGCTGGCAGGGTATCGCCGCCGACTGGGCGTCGGATCAGCGCGCCTTCAAGAACGTGTCCTGGGGCAAGGCCATGATGTGGATCTTCCTCCTCAGCGACACCTTCATCTTCAGTTGCTTCCTGCTGTCCTACATGACCGCACGGATGTCGACGACCGTGCCGTGGCCCAATCCCAGCGAAGTCTTTGCCCTCAATATCGGGGGCAAGCACATCCCGCTCATCCTGATCGCCATCATGACCTTCATCCTGATCAGCAGCAGCGGGACGATGGCGATGGCCGTCAATTTCGGCTACCGCAGGGATCGCGTCAGGACCGCGATCCTGATGCTGGTCACGGCGGCATTCGGCGCGACGTTCGTCAGCATGCAGGCCTTCGAATGGACCAAACTGATCATGGAGGGCGTCCGTCCCTGGGGCAATCCGTGGGGCGCGGCGCAGTTCGGTTCAAGCTTCTTCATGATCACCGGTTTCCACGGCACCCATGTGACGATCGGCGTCATCTTCCTGATCGCGATCGCGCGCAAGGTCTGGCGGGGAGACTTTGATGTCGAAAGACGCGGCTTCTTCACGAGCCGGAAGGGTTACTACGAGATCGTCGAGATCACCGGCCTGTACTGGCACTTCGTCGACCTCGTGTGGGTGTTCATCTTTGCCTTTTTCTACCTTTGGTGAGGTCGGCACATGACAAACGCCACGGTACACATGGAAGGACAGATCCAGGCTCATGTGCACGCCGCAGCCGCTCCAGCGGCGGCTCACACCAAGGGCCAGCAGCACCCGATCAAGCTCTATCTCGTGGTCTGGGCATGGCTGTTCGTTCTCAGCACCTGCTCCTACCTCGTCGACTATTTCGGGCTGCACGGCAATCTCAGATGGTCGCTGATCCTGCTGTTCATGGTGTTGAAGGCCGGTCTCATCGTCGCCGTCTTCATGCACATGGCCTGGGAGCGACTGGCCTTGGCCTATGCCATCCTGCTACCGCCGGTTCTGGTGCTGGTATTCGTGGCGATCATGGTGCTCGAGTCCGAATACACGCACTTGCTTCGGGTGCTGTTCTTCGCAACACCGTCGTAGCGCTCATGTGAGTTCGCACCTCGCTCCACTGTCATGCCCCGCCACCGGGTCTCGCCTCCGGCGAGCCCGATGACAGGCTCCGACGGGGCATCCAGTACTCCGCGGCAGGAGTCGGATTCCCCTACCCCTCAAACGCGTCCGCAGATCTGCCGTTGTCGCGCGAGACCAACGTGTCGTCCGGCGCGGGCAGCGGCTCGCCCCTGTCGCGAAAGCGGTTGGTGATGGGATAGCGGCGGTCGCGGCCGAAATTCCTGGGCGTGACCTTCACGCCGGGCGCGGCCTGGCGGCGCTTGTATTCGGCGACGTTGAGGAGATGGTCGATGCGGGTGACCGTCTCGCGGTCGAAACCGGCGGCGATGATCCGGTCCAGCGGCTCCTCGCGTTCGACGAGGCGCTCAAGGATGGCATCGAGCACGTCGTAGGGCGGCAGCAAATCCTGATCGGTCTGGTTCTCGCGCAATTCCGCCGTCGGCGGACGGGTAATGATGTCGGGGGGAATGACCTCGCCGGCCGGCCCGAGCGCGCTGTCGGGCTTCCAGGAATTGCGCAGCGCCGCCAACCGGAACACCTGCGTCTTGTAGATGTCCTTGATCGGGTTGAAGCCGCCGTTCATGTCGCCATAGAGCGTGGCGTAGCCGACCGACATCTCCGACTTGTTGCCTGTCGTCACCACCATCAGCCCGGTCTTGTTGGAGATCGCCATCAGCAGCGTGCCGCGGGTGCGGGCCTGAAGGTTTTCCTCGGTGATATCAGGCGGCAGATTCATGAAGATGCCGGACAGGATAGTCTCGAAGCCGGTCACGGCTTCTGCGATCGGCAGGACCTCGTAGCGGATGCCGAGATGGCCCGCGAGCTCGCCGGCGTCCGCGATCGAGCTTGCCGCAGTGTAGCGATAGGGCAGCATCACCCCATGCACCTGGTCGGCGCCGAGCGCGTCGACCGCGATCGCTGCGCAGAGCGCGGAATCGATGCCGCCGGAAATGCCGAGCAGCACGCCGGGAAAGCCGTTCTTGGCGACGTAGTCGCGCAGGCCCAGCACGCAGGCCGCGTAGTCGGCGTGGTCGCCTTCCGGCTGCGCGGCGATCGGCCCGGCGCAGCGCCAATCCTCGCCGTTACGCGTGAAGCGCAGCGTGGTGATGCTTTCCGCGAACGCCGGCAGTTGCGCCGCGAGCGAGAGATCGCCGTTGAGCGCGAACGAGGCGCCGTCGAACACCAGCTCGTCCTGGCCGCAGACCTGGTTGAGATAGACCAGCGGCAGGCCGCTCTCGGTGACGCGCGCGACCGCGACCGACAGGCGCACGTCGTTCTTGTCGCGGGCGTAAGGCGAGCCGTTCGGCACCAGAATGATCTCCGCGCCGGTCTCGGCCAGCGTCTCGACCACGTTCTCGTAGTCCTCAGACTCATCCAGCCAGATGTCCTCGCAGATCGGCACGCCGATGCGCACGCCGCGTACCGTGACCGGCCCCGCGGCAGGCCCGCGCGCGAACAGCCGCTTCTCATCGAACACGCCGTAATTCGGCAGATTGCATTTGAAGCGCAAGCCAGCGATGCGGCCGCCGTCGAGCAGCGCGCAGGCATTGTAGAGCTTGCCGTCCTCGACCCAGGGCGTGCCGACGAGCATCGCCGGCCCGTCATCGGCTGTCTCGCGCGCGAGGCTTTCGATCGCGGCCCGGCAGGCGGCCTGGAAGGCCGGCTTCTGCACCAGGTCCTCCGGCGGGTAGCCGGCGATGAACAATTCCGGAAACAGCACGAGATCGGCGCCATCGGCAGCCGCCCGCACGCGCGCGGCCCGCGCCCTGGCGGCATTGCCCTCGACGTCGCCCACGGTCGGATTGAGCTGAGCGAGCGTGACCGCGAATGCGTTGAGACGTTCGGTCATGGCCGCCCCCGTCCAATCCAATGGCTAGAGCACGATCCGGAAAAGTGTGGAACGGTTTTCCGAAGAGATCATGCTCAAACAACAACCTGAAGCGCGATGAGCGCTTCAGACGAAACCCAACCGCTCGACGATGGCAAAGATCCAGAACGCGCCGGCCATCAGCAGCGCGACGCCGACGGCCGCCGAGCCCATGTCCTTGACCTGCCCGATCTGCTTGTCGTGATCCAGGGTCAGGCGATCGGCGAGCTTTTCCACCGCTGTGTTGAGCAGCTCGACCACCAGCACGAACGCCACAGCACAGACCAGCTCGACCGCGCGCATCGCGGTCGCGCCGATGAACCAGGCCAGCGGCAGCGACAGCAGGAGCGCAAAGATCTCCTCGCGAACCGCCTGCTCCGATCGAAGTGCAAAGGCCAGACCGTTGCGCGAATTGATCGTGGCCTTCCAGATCCGCAGCAAGGTCTTAGAGCCCCGCGGCGACCGGCATCGGCCTGGCCTTGCCGGCGCGTTCCTGCTTGAGCAGTTCGGCGACCAGGAAAGCCATGTCGATGGACTGCTCGGCATTGAGGCGCGGGTCGCAGACCGTGTGATAGCGGTCGTTGAGATCCTCGTCCGTGATCGCGCGGGCGCCGCCGAGGCATTCGGTGACGTCCTGGCCGGTCATCTCCAGATGCACGCCGCCGGCATGGGTGCCTTCGGCGGCGTGGATCGCGAAGAACGACTTCACCTCGGACAGGATGCGGTCGAACGGCCGCGTCTTGTAGCCCGACGTCGAGGTGATGGTGTTGCCGTGCATGGGATCGCACGACCAGACCACCACCCTGCCCTCGCGCTTCACGGCGCGGATCATGTTCGGCAGGTGCTCGCCGACCTTGTCGGAGCCGAAGCGGCCGATCAGCGTCAGCCGGCCCGGCTCGTTGTCGGGGTTGAGCACGTCGATCAGCTTCAGCAATTCGTCGGGCTTGAGCGACGGGCCGCACTTCAGCCCGATCGGATTCTTGATGCCGCGGAAATATTCGATATGGCCGTGGTCGAGCTGGCGGGTGCGATCGCCGATCCAGATCATGTGGCCCGATGTCGCGTACCAGTCGCCGGTGGTGGAATCGACGCGGGTCATGGCCTGCTCGTAGCCGAGCAGCAGCGCTTCGTGGCTGGTGTAGAAATCGGTCGCGCGCAGCTCCGGATGGCTCTCCAGATCGAGGCCGCAGGCGCGCATGAAGTTGAGCGCGTCCGAGATGCGGTCGGCCAGCTCCTTGTAGCGGCGGGACTGCGGCGAGTCCTTGAGGAAGCCGAGCATCCACTCATGCACGCTGCCGAGATTGGCGTAGCCGCCGGTCGCGAAGGCGCGAAGCAGGTTCAGCGTCGCCGCCGACTGGCGATAGGCCATCAGTTGGCGCTGCGGATCCGGCACACGCGCTTCCTTGGTGAAGGCGATGTCGTTGACGATGTCGCCACGATAGCTCGGCAGCTCGACGCCGCCCACCTTTTCGGTCGGCGAGGAGCGCGGCTTGGCGAACTGGCCGGCGATGCGGCCGACCTTCACCACGGGCACTGCGCCGGCATAGGTCAGCACCACCGCCATCTGGAGCAGCACGCGGAAGAAGTCGCGGATGTTGTTGGCGCCGTGCTCGGCAAAGCTCTCGGCGCAGTCGCCGCCCTGGAGCAGGAAGGCCTCGCCCGCCGCAACGCGGCCCAAGGCCTTCTTCAGATTGCGCGCCTCGCCCGCGAACACCAGCGGCGGAAAGGTCGCAAGCTGCGCCTCGACGTCGGCCAAAGCCTTGGCGTCGGGATAATCGGGCACCTGTAGCACCGGCTTGCTGCGCCAGGACTCGGGCGTCCACCGCTCGGACATCGCAATCTCTCCGTGAAGCAAAAAGCACAACCTGATCTGTGGGTTGCGAGGGCCGCCTTATACACAGGCTGGCTCCCGGCCGCCAGTTGTAAATCCATTCCGCACTGCAAACCCTTGCAGGGAAAGCCAAATTCGCATTTGCTTGGGAAGGCTAAGGAAACTGGCAGGACACCGGCGGCCCATGGACGCGGCGCGCGACGACGTTTTCATCGACGAGATCAGCTTCCCGGCGACCGACGGGTATGCGCTGAGCGGCACCCTGTTCCTGCCGCGCGCCGCCAAGCGCAATGCCGTCCTGATCAATTCGGCCACCGCCGTCCCGCGAAAAATCTATCGCGGCTTTGCCTCCTACCTCGCCCATCGCGGCTGCGCGGTGCTGACCTACGACTATCGCGGCATCGGCGACTCCCGGCTGCCGGCAATGGTCGGCTACAATCAGCCGAAATCGCTGGTCGGCTTCAAGGCCTCGATGTCGGACTGGGCGGCGCTCGACGTCACCGCCGCGGTGAGCTGGATGCGCGAGCGCTACAACACGCTGCCGCTCGCCTATATCGGCCACTCCTTCGGCGGCCAGGCGCTCGGGCTGATCGCGAACAACACCGACATCTCGCGCGCCGCGTTCGTCGCCTCGCAGGCGGCGACCTGGCGGCTGATGACCTCGCCGGAGAAATACCGCGTCTTCGCCTTCATGAACCTCATTGGCGTGCCGCTCGCCCACGCATTCGGCTACGCGCCGGGCTGGGCCGGCATTGGCGAGGATTTGCCCAAGGGCGTGTTCCTGCAATGGGCCAACTGGGTCTCGAGCCCGCGCTATCTCTTCGATTCAAAACTGCCCGCGCTGGAGAACTTCGCAAAATTCAAGGGCGAGTTGCGCGCGCTGTGCTTCTCCGACGATCCCTGGGCGACGCGGCCCGCGGTCGAGTTGCTCACAGGCGGATTCACGGCGATCAAGCCGGAGGTGTTGACGGTGAAGCCGTCCGACATCGGGGCCAAGGGAATAGGCCATTTCGGCTTCTTCCGCCCCGAACACCGCGACACGCTGTGGCGCGGCGTGGCGGAATGGATCCAGGGCGAGTGAGCCGTTACCGAATGATCGTCGTCAGCGACGAGTAGCGCCTGTTCGGCCTGGCTTCACCCGGCGCGAACTGCGCGAAGGCATCGCTGACGCGGACGGCCGGCGGCGTATCGCCGGCGAAGCGGAATTCCTTTGGCCGCGGCGCGTAGAAGCTGGCGCTGTAATAGGCGTCGTCGAAGCGCGCCTCGCCGACCCCGAACACTGCGTCGCAGACGAACAGGAGCGCGTAGACTCCCGCGACCGCAGCGACGATCTCCTTGAGAATTGACATGCTGATGCCCTGCCCTTTTGCGGACAGGATGCGCATTGGTTCCAAAGCTCAGGTTTAAGGCGCCGTGCTTCTTGTTCGCAGGGTTTGCCGCCGCTGAGCGGGATGCAGACAATTTTATCGATCTCGAAAAAGAGAGCCCGCCTGACCGAACGATCAGGCGGGCTCCAGGCTTGGCCGCTCGGGAGGTATCAGACGGCCAAATCAGACGGCTAAGTTCATCCACACCGCCTTCGGCTCGGTGAAATTGTCGAGCGCGGCGGTACCGTGCTCGCGACCGAGGCCGGAGTCGCGTTCGCCGCCCCAGGGCAGGCGCACGTCGGTATAGCCATAGGTGTTCATCCAGACCGTGCCTGCGCGCGCCCGCTTGGCAAAACGCTGGAGCTTGCCGATGTCGCGGCTCCAGACGCCGGCGGCGAGGCTGTAGGCGGTGCCGTTGGCGATCCGCAAGGCATCGGCCTCATCCCTGAACTTGATGACGCTGACGACGGGGCCGAAGATCTCCTCCTGCGAGATCCGCATCTCGTGTTCGACATTCGCGAACACCGCGGGGCTGATGAAGTAGCCGCGCTCGCCGACCCGCGTCCCGCCGGTGACGAGGCTCGCCCCCTCCTGCTGGCCGACATCGACATAGTCGAGGATCGACTTCATCTGCTTCTCGGAGATGACAGGCCCGAGCGCGGTCTTGCGGTCGAGCGGATCGCCGATCTTCAGCGATTTTGCGCGTGCAGCGAGACGCTCGACGACTTCGTCATAGGCCTTCTCCTGCACCAGCACGCGGGAGCCGGCCGAGCACACCTGGCCGGCGTTGAAGAAGATGCCGGAGGCCGCGGCTTTCGAGGCTGCTTCGAGATCGGCATCTTCGAAGATGACATTGGCCGATTTGCCGCCGAGCTCGAGCGAGACGCGCTTGAAATTGCCGGCCGCGCCTTTCATGATTCCACGACCCACGCCCGGCGAACCGGTGAAGGTGACCTTGTCGACGTCAGGGTGATTGACCAGCGCGTCGCCGACGACGCGGCCGGGGCCAGTGACGACGTTGAAGACGCCTGCCGGCAGGCCGGCCTGAAGCGCGAGCTCGGCGACGCGCAGCGCCGACAGCGAGGTCAGCTCGGCCGGCTTCATCACGATCGTGCAGCCGCAGGCCAGCGCCGGCGCCAGCTTCCACATCCCGATCATCAGCGGGAAATTCCACGGCACGATGGCCGCGACCACGCCGACCGGCTCGCGCACGGTGTAGGTCAGGGCATCGTCACGCACCGGCACGACGTCGCCGCTGATCTTGTCGGCCCAGCCGGCGTAGTAGATCAGCGTGTCGATGGCGGCCGGGAAGTCCTGGCGCAGCGTCGCGGAGATCGGCTTGCCGGCATCGATCGACTCGAGCTCGATGATTTCTTCGGCGTTTGCCTTGAGCAGCTCGGCCCAGCGCAGCAGGATCTGGCCGCGCTCGGAGGCGCGCATCGTGCGCCACGGGCCCTCGAACGCCCGGCGCGCGGCCGCCACCGCATGCTCGACATCGGCCTCGTTGCCTTCGGCGACGGTGGCGATGACCTGCCCGGTCGCCGGATTGAGCGATTTGAAGGTGCGGCCGGAGCTCGCGGGGACGCGGCGGCCGTCTATGAGCAGATGCTGCGGCCGGGCCATGAACTCGCTGGCTGGCGAATGCGCAAAGTCATATGCAACTGACATCATATTTCATCCTGTTCTGGTATGCCAGATTAGGACGGAGATTGCCGCAGTAAATATGATATCGTGTGCCTATGGCTCACTCACCATATGAACTTCACTTCATAAGGTTGTTTCATGCTCCAGATCGAGATCGAGGCAGTTTGGCGGTTTCGCCAGGAGGGCAGTCCGCGCACGGCGGTGGTCATGCTCGGCGTTCTCAACGAAATCCGGAAGACCGGTAAGATCACGAGCGCGGCCGCCGACGCGCACCTCTCCTACCGGCATGTCTGGAATCTGATCGAGCAATGGTCGGAGTTCTTCGGCACGCCGCTGGTCGAGACCCAGCGCGGCAAGGGCTCCAGGCTCACGCCGTTCGGCGAGCGGCTGGTATGGGCGGGCGAACGAATGCAGGCCCGGCTCGGGCCGCAGCTGGAAAACCTGGCACAGGAGCTGGCAAGCGAGATCAAGCCGTTCCTCGAGCAGCGCCCCTCGGTGATCCGCGTGCACGCCAGCCACGGCTTTGCGGTGGCGAAGCTGCGCGAATTCCTCGACCGCGAGCCCGGCATCGGCGTCGACCTGCGCTATGTCAGCAACCAGCATTCGCTGGTCTCGCTGGCGCAGGGCGCCTGCGATCTCTCCGGCCTGCATCTGCCGCACGGCGCGCTGCGGGCACAAGGCATCAAGGCGGCGCGCGAATGGCTCGATCCGCGCGAGGACCGCGTCATCAGCTTCGTCACGCGCGAGATGGGGCTGATGGTCGCGCGCGGCAATCCGCTTGGCATCGAAACGATCGAGGACCTGACCAGGCCAAAGGTCCGCTTCGTCAACCGCGACCATGATTCCGGCACGCGCCTTCTGTTCGACCAGTTGCTCGCCGCACACAGCATCGACGAAAGCCGCATCAACGGCGCGCAGCAGATCGAGTTCACCCACGCCGCGGTCGCCGCCTATGTCGCGAGCGGCATGGCGGATGCGAGTTTCGGCGTCGAGGCGGCCGCTCGCCACTTCGGCCTCGATTTCATTCGCATCGTGACCGAGGATTACTTCTTCGTCTGCAAACGCGCCTTCCTCGACACCGAGCCGATGCAGCGCATCCTCGATATCATGCGCAGCGCCGATTTTCGTGCCGCCGTCGCCAGCCTGCCCGGTTACGTCCCGTCCGACACCGGCGCGGTCACCGGCGTGAAGGCGTTTCTGGAGATGCACGCCGTGCGCTGATGAACGGCCGAGGCTCGTTTTTACCTTGACGGACTGCCGCTACGCGTCCGGTCAAACGACCGGCTCGTCCTTGAGCGCCGACACCACCTGCTCGCCGCGGTCGGTCAGGCGATAGGTCACAAGCGGACGGCTCGACGGCGGCTTGCGGTCGATCTCGACGATGTAGCCGCGCACCATCAGCGCTTCAAAACTGCCGTAGTAGCCGAACATGCTGATCTGGTTCTGCTTGAGCAGCTTGAACTCGCGCAGGAGACGGATCTCGTTGCCCGAGAGCAGCGAGCGGCGGACGCGCTGCACGAACCGCGCGCGCTGCTCGAACCACGCCTGGTCGGGCAGTTCGTGCGAGGCCGGCGTAGGGTCGCGCTCGCAGGGGCGCGCCTCTGTCGCGACATCGGCCATGACCGGCGGAAGGCCCGGCATGCTGCCAACCACCGCGTCCTTGGCGACATCGAGCAATGCGATCGGCCAGCGCCGCTTGTTGTCCACCATGACCGGCGGCGGCACGACGCTGTCGCGCACCAATTGCTCGAAACGGCCGGCGGTCACGCCGACATAGGCGGCCGCCCGACGGCGATCGACCAGACGGGTGTCCGGCTCGTGCTCCAGCTCGCAAGCGATGTTCTCATTCACCCCGAAATCCCCTGGCGCGTCGTTGCGCAGGCCCGGCGGCCCTCGTTGGGACCCGGCCGAGCCGGCGGCGAACCTAGGGGGGACCAGCGCTCTCGAAAAGCAGAGAATTTCGTACATGTTGATGCCGTTTCGGCAACGGCTATAGTTCGCGCCCGGGGGACCCATGCGATTTCACTCACCGGCCATCCAGTACTTCCACGCCGTCCGCCGCACCGGCTCGATCCGGGCTGCGGCGCGCGTCCTGAACGTTGCCTCCTCGGCGGTCAGCCGCCAGATTCTCAAGCTCGAGCAAGAGGTTGGATCGCCCCTGTTCGAGCGCAATGCGCGCGGCCTGACGCTGACGACGGTCGGCGAGATGCTGGCCCGGCATGTCATGAACGTGCTCCAGGACCTCGACCGCTTCCGCGCGGACGTCGCGTCCCTGTCCGGCAACTGGCGCGGCACCGTCAGCATCGCCTGCATCGAGTCGCTGACGGAATCGGTGCTGCCGGACCTGATCGCCTCGCACCGCGGCCGCGCCCGCCGCGTCAGCTTCACCACCGAGGTGAAGGGATCGTCGGACGTGCTCGAGGCCCTGAGCCGCGGCGAGGCCGACATCGGCATCGCCATGGCGCTCCGCCATCCGCCGGACCTGCGCCAGGTCGCCTTGAAGCGGTTCCGCCTCGGCGCAGTGGTATCGCGCGAGCATCCGCTGGCGCGCCGCAAGACAGTGACGCTGGAGCAATGCCTCGCCTTCCCCGTCATCAATGCGCTGCCGGAGCTGTCGATCTATCATCTGCTCCAGCCGCTGATCGCACAGCTCTCCGAGACGCCGGAGCCGGCGATCCAGGCCAATTCGATCGACCTGATGCGCGAGCTTGCCGCACGCGGCGTCGGCGTCGCCTTCCAGACCCAGCTTGGCATCGGCCGGCTGTCGCGCGAGAGCCAGCTCGTCTTCCTGCCGCTCGACAATGCCGGCAGCCCGGTCTGGTCCGACCTCGGCATCTATGTTCGCGCCGAGCGCACCCCGCCCGCCTACACCGAGTCCTTTCTCCAGGAACTGGTGCGCGAACTGGGCGACCGCGAGCGGCGCGAGAACGCGGCCTATCCGCAGACGGCGTGACATCTCGGCAAACGGGCCAGCTTGGAGGCGACCGCGCGCCCCGTGGTCTTGCGGACTTGCCTGAAGCACGGTTGCTCCGGCAACATTTCCGGCCGATGTCGCGCGCGCGAGGTCGAGGACGCGCCGGCACACGCCGAACGCCTGAGATCACGGGATCCGAGATGCCGGTACGTTGGCTCAAGCCGTCGCGAGTCCTGGGCATCGAGCGCTACAGCGACTTCGAGTCCTTTCGTCCAAGCGAGGTGCTGGGCGGCGGCATCAGCACACCGCTCGAGCCGCGCGAGTTCTCGCTGCACCGCGCCATCCTGCCGCTCCAGGATGGTCTGTTCGTGCTCCAGCGAACCTTCGCCCGGCGCCTTCAGGCCAACATCGGCACCGATCACGGCGTCGGCCTCGTCATCCCGCTCGCCTGTCATTTCACCGCCAACGGGCGCGAGATCGACAATTCGATGATCGGAATCGTGCGCGGCAAGGTGCCCACCGAGGCGGTCGAGCATCACGCCAACACCTATCTGATGCTGCGCTTCAACTCCGACATGCGCCATCGCGGCTGGGCGGACTACGAGACCGGGCTCGAATTCACGCGTCTCAGCGGCGACACGATGGCGGGCCTGCGCGCCGCGATTCTCGACATGTTCTGCCTGGCCTCACGGTGCAACGATCCCAGGCAATTCGAAGCCATCGACCGGCCGATCCAGGAAAGGCTGCTCGCGGGCCTCGATGCCGCCCTTGCCCCCGTCGACGCGCAAGACCGCCGGCGCGGATCGTTCGACAAGCATCGCAAGCTGGTCGCGCGGCTGGACGAGGCGGCCACGCTGTCCGGCGGCATCCCGCTCTACAGCGGCGATCTCGCAAATGCGCTCGGCGTCTCCGTCCGCACGCTCCAGAGCGCGACACAGGCGGTGCATGGCGTCAGCCTGCATCACCATCTCAGGCTGAAGCGGCTGTGGTCGACCCGCACGCAGCTCCTGACCGGAGGTAACGGAATGACCGTGAAGGCCGCGGCGCTCGCGAACGGCTTCTGGCACATGGGCGAATTCTCGAAACTCTACAGGACGACGTTCGGCGAGATGCCGTCCGGGACGCTGGCGCAGGCCCGCGATTTTGCGGACGACAGTCCGCACCTCTGAGATTTCTCCGGTCAAAATCGCGCGATCGCGAGCAGCTCGCTCCGCGCAAGCGAAACCGCCTCGCCGCCCCTCGCCGACCTCGATCTCGGCCCGCCAGGCGCTCAGCCGTGACCCGCTTGCTTGCGGTGTCCGCTTTCGCTCAGGCGATCGACCCAGGCAATGCCGATCGCCGAGATGATGAAGGTCAGGTGGATCAGCACCTGCCACATCACGCCGGTCTCGGTGAAATTGCTGCGCGTGGTTCCGAGATTTCCGGCCTCGATGAAGGTCCGAAGCAGCGAGATCGAGGAGATGCCGATGATCGCCATCGCAAGCTTGATCTTGAGCACGCTGGCGTTGACGTGACTGAGCCATTCCGGCTCGTCGGGATGGCCGCTCAGGTTCAGCCGCGAGACGAAGGTCTCGTAGCCGCCGACGATAACCATCACCAGCAGGTTCGAGATCATGACGACGTCGATCAGTCCGAGCACGACCAGCATGATCTGCTGTTCGCTGGCGTCAAAGGAGTGCACGACCAGGTGCCAGAGCTCCTTGAGGAACAGCAGCACGTAGACGCCCTGTGCGATGATGAGGCCGACATAGAGCGGCACCTGCAGCCAGCGCGAGCCAAAGATCAGCTGGGCGAACGGGCCGATTTGCGGCAGCGAAGGCGCGGCCGAAGGTGCTTTGGGTTCAGAAATCATTGATCACTCCGGAGTGCAGGCAAGAGATGTCGCCCAAGAGATTCGGCCTCAGAGACTCGCGATGACCGGCGCGAGCTCGAGCGAGCCGCGATAGATCATCTCGAAGGCGACGTAAACGATGATGGCGAGGCCGACATAGGCGATCCAGCGCTGCTTCTGGAGCACGCGGCCGAGCAGATCGGCGGCCACACCCATCATCGCGACCGACAGCAGCAGGCCGAAGGCCAGGATGTAGGGATGCTCGCGCGCCGCGCCCGCGACCGCGAGCACGTTGTCGAGCGACATCGAGACGTCGGCCGCGACGATCTGCAACGCGGCCTGGCCGAAGGTCTTGCGCGGTGCCGATGCCGCGCTTCCGCCGCCGCCATGGCTGAACGCAAGCCCGCTTCCATGCGCGGCCTGCTCGCGCAATTCGCGCCACATCTTCCAGCACACCCAGAGCAGCAGCACGCCGCCGGCGAGCAGGAGGCCGATCACCTGCAAGATCTGGGTCGCGACGCCGGCAAAGGCGATCCGGAGCGCAGTCGCCGCGACAATACCGACGACGATGGCGCGCCGGCGCTGCTCGGCCGGCAGCCCGGCAGCGGCAAGGCCGATGACGACGGCGTTGTCGCCGGCGAGCACGAGGTCGATCAGGACGACCTGAAGCAGCGCGGTCAGCGCGTCGGCGGTGATGAATTCAATCATGATTGATCATTCTTCGATGCGGACGGTTCGAGCCATTGCGGCTTGCGGCGTTCGATCCAGTCGAACACCTTCGACCGGGACGAGCGCAGCGCCGGCACGTCCTCGGCAAGCAGCGCGAGGCCGAGCGGCAGCATCCAGATGCCGAGCACCGGCAGGATGGAGAGCACGCCGCCGACGACGAGCAGCGCGCCCGAGGGGATTCTCACCCAGCGGCTGGACGGCTTGAGCAGATAGGTGACGGTGTCGCCCATGCGCGGCGGCAGGCGATGGACGAGCCTGTCGAGGCGCGGGTCACCGCCGGCCATCTGGCCGGTGGTGCCCTCGGTTCGGGTCGTATGCTCGTCCGATGCCGCGCTCATGCTCACTCCTTTGGGACGGGGCCTGCCGCACCCGGTCCGACCTGCTTGGCGCGCGGCAACACCAGCGTCAGCAGCCGCAGCAGCTTGATCGCCTGCACCTCATGGGGATGCACGTCCTCGTCCGCGGCCGCAACGCGCTCCGACAGCTCCATCAGATGGGACGAGAGTGACATGTTCGAGACCGGGCGCAGCGTGTCGATCACCACATTGGCAAAGTCGGGCTCCTCGAGCCGTTCCGCCAGCTCGTCGAACATCGCGAACAATCGGTCGTCGCCGATATGCGGCGCCAGTCCGCGATCCCTGATGAAACGGATCACCTCGTCGCGCTCGACCGGCGAAACGCGCCGGTCGGCCACCGCGACAAGCGCACCGGCGATGATCAGCGCCGCCGCTGCCTGCTCGTTGAGGCTGGACGGTTCGGCAATCTCGAGTTCGATCGGGTTTGAGTATTTGGCGTCAGACATCGATGCTCCTCAACGTTGCGAAATGGCCGCGCGGAGCTGCGATGGGGACGATTGGGTCGGAGGGAACAGAGAAGACCCGACGATCGGCCGATCCATCGCATTCGCGCGGGACAGGTCATCCGACATCACGAGGTTTGCCGACATTCGTCGGCGGCCTCGCCAGAGGGGCCCGGATTCTTGTTCGCCTCAGACATAAAGATGGGTCTGTCGGAATCAAGGCGATGAGACTGCGACCAGCCGCCGCATCGGTTCCGTGTTGCCATGTTTGGTTAAGCAGTGGTGCGCATGTCCAGGACGCGCTGCATCCCCACCGTCATTGCTTCGCTGCGCTCGCAATGACGGAGTGTGGGCACGGGCACCGCTCCTACCTCACGACCTCAACCAAATGCGCACGCGAGGGTGATGGATCGAACCGGTCGCCGAAATATTGCGTTTCGTGCGCTACCAGTCCGTCGCGGAATTCCATAATGCTCACGACGTAGGACGGCACGCCGTCATAAGTCAGCACGAACTCGCTCACCCAGAGATCGCCGCCGCCGATGATCCGCCGAACCGAGAAGCGCTTCTTGTTCGGCTGCACGAGGCGGCTCTCCTGAATGTTCCTCCGGCCGTGGATGCGCTCGCTCGATTGGGGATAGTCGAGCACCGCGTCGTCGCGATAGATGGCGTGCTCGGCCTCGAAATCGTTCGCGTCCGAAGCGTCCCAATGGCGCTGGAGCGCCGCCAATCTGGCTCGATCGTCCATCTCGACCTCCGATCCCGAATGAAACCGCCTCCCGCCGCCTTGATCTGATGACGCAGGACTCCGGCGGCAAGGGTTCCCTTGCAACGTCTAACAACGGCTAACGAGCTAACAGTTCGAATTGGATGCAGATTAGCGTGCAGGCGACCCGTCGGATCGGGTCGCACCTTAGGGTCGAGGAAACCGTGATGGCACGTCTGCTTTCCGTCAATGTCGGCCTGCCGCGCGACCTCGCCTGGCAAGGCAAGACCGTCCATACCGGCATCTGGAAGGCCCCCGTCGAAGGGCCGCGCAGGGTGCGCAGGCTCAACATCGACGGCGACGGCCAGGGCGATACGGCCGGCCACGGCGGCGAACAGCGCGCCGTCTTCGTCTACCAGGACGAGTCCTATCGGTACTGGCAGGAACATCTGGGGCGACCGGATCTCGTTCATGGTCAATTCGGCGAGAACTTCACCGTCGAAGGCCTTGCCGACACCAACGTGTGCATCGGAGACCGCTACAGGATCGGCTCCGCCCTGTTCGAGGTGACGCAGCCGCGCGTCACCTGCTACCGGCTGGGCATTCGCATGGACGAGCCGGACATGCCCGCACTGCTCGTCAGGCACGGCCGGCCCGGCTTCTATTTTCGCGTGATCGAGGAAGGCGACGTGGAGGCCGGTGACGAGATCACGCTTCTCGCCAGCGGTCCCGAAAGCATGAGCGTGTTCGAGATCAACGCGCTGCTTTACTTGCCCCCTCACCCGCGCGACCGCCTGGAGC
Organism: Bradyrhizobium sp. USDA 3311; assembly: GCF_054062495.1. Lineage (NCBI taxonomy): Bacteria > Pseudomonadati > Pseudomonadota > Alphaproteobacteria > Hyphomicrobiales > Nitrobacteraceae > Bradyrhizobium > Bradyrhizobium sp. USDA 3311. The sequence goes on from NZ_JBSSFI010000001.1 coordinate 6,907,946, forward strand.
GCGCGCTGCGGATTCCGGCGCTGAGCCGCGGCTGGAATCGTTCCTTCGCAGCGCTGCTCGAGCAGCAGCGCACAAGCAAGATTGCCGCAGGAAACGCCGGGCTCGGCCCGGCGGCGAGCCCACCTCCTGCCTGGCGCGGTTTCCGTCCGTTTCGCGTCTCGCGCAAGATCGCCGAAAGCGGCACCGTGACGTCACTGATCCTCGAACCCACGGACGGGCATCGCGCGGCTCCCGCCCTGCCCGGTCAATTTGTCATCGTGCGGCTCGGGCCCTCTGAGGCACAGGCGATGACGCGCAGCTACTCGCTGTCGAGCCGCTCCGATGCCCCGCCCTACCGCATCAGCATCAAGCGGGAAGCGCACGGCGCGGCCTCCCTCTATATCGCCGACAGTCTCCGAGTTGGCGACGTCGTCGAAGTCGGTGCGCCACGCGGCAGCTTCACGCTCCGGCAGGATGCGCGGCCCGTCGTCTTGCTCAGCGCGGGCATCGGCGTGACGCCGGTGCTCGCCATGCTCCACGCGCTCGTCGCGGAAGGGTCGACGCGAGACGTCTGGTGGCTGCACGGCGCGCGCAACGGCCGCGAGCATGCGTTCGCCGCCGAGACGCGCGGGCTTTTGGCCGGACTCGCTCACTATCACAGCCACGTCTGCTTCAGCGCACCCGATCCGGCCGATCGTCCGGGAGCGGATTTCGACAGCGCCGGACATCTGGATCAGCACCTGATCGAACGGCTCAACATGCCGCGCGACGGCGATTTCTATCTCTGCGGGCCGGCCGCTTTCATGAGCGATCTCACGGCCGGCCTGGCCGCATTGGGCGTCGCGCCCGATCGCATCCACACCGAACTGTTCGGCGCGAGGCCATCGCTGACGCCCGGCATCGCGGCTTCGCCGCGGACACCCGCGCATGCGCCGGTCGGAGCACCCGGCCCGGGCCCGATGGTGTCATTCGCGCGCAGCGGCCTCAATGTCCGCTGGGGACCATCCTATGCCAGCCTGCTCGAGCTGGCCGAAGCGTGCGACGTCCCGGTGCGCTGGTCGTGCCGGACCGGGGTTTGCCACAACTGCGAGAGCGGGCTCGTAGCCGGAGAGGTCAGCTACGCGCCCGATCCGCTCGACCCGCCGGCGGACGGCAATGTCCTGATCTGCTGCTCGCAACCGAAGGCAGATGTCGTGATCGATCTTTGACCGGCTTCGACACACCCTCGCCAAACCATGGAGCGATTCAAATGCGGCCCGACATCACGGAAGGTGTCACCTTCCCCGACTACGAGCTCAGTGACCACACCGGCAGACGCCGCAAGCTCTCGGATTTGCAAGGCGATGATCCCATGGTGCTCGTCCTTGGCCGCGGCGGCTTCTGTCCTAAGGATCGACGCCAGGCCGAGGGCTTGCTGCAACTCCATCGCGAGATGGAGGTGGGCTACTGCCGCATGGTCACCATCACCACCGACACGATCCTCCAGACCAACGAGTACCGCAGCGGGGTCGGAGCTCACTGGCCCTTCCTCTCCGATGCCAGGCGTATCGTTCAGAAGGATCTCGACATCGCCGAATACACCGATCCGGTCCACAATCCGATGATCCCGCACGTCGTCGTGCTGGAGCCCCGCCTCGTCGTTCACAAGATCTACAATGGCTATTGGTTCTTCGGCCGCCCGACCGTCGAAGAGCTTCGCCAGGATCTCAGGGCCGTCAGCATGAAGTGCCGTCCGGATTGGGACATCACCGCACCGGGGCTCAAGGCGCTCTGGGATCAGGGCCGCAAGGAGCATTTCTATCCGTATGGCAAGGCTCCGTCCAAGGTACTCGACGAGCAGGATTAGACACAGGCGGGTGTCGCGCGGTCGCCGCGGCTTCTGTCGGGAACACAAACGCCGTCGGGTTTGTTGGTGCACCTCAAGAATAACCCCTCGACTGGAACCTGCATGTGCCGCTGGATCGCATACCGGGGCGAGACCACCTCGTTCGAACCTTACGTCACCGAGCCCGAGCATTCGCTGATCGCGCAGAGCATCCGCTCGCTCCAGTCCACCGCGGGTTCGAATGGCGACGGCTTCGGGCTCGGCTGGTACGGCGAGCATCCGGAGCCCGGCCTCTACCGTGAGACGCGCCCGGCCTGGTCGGATGAAAACCTGCGCTATCTCTGCCGCCATCTGCGCTCGCATCTCTTCTTCGCTCATGTCCGCGCCGCCACCGGCACGGCGGTGACGCGGCAGAATTGCCATCCCTTCGCCTGCGGCCAATGGATGTTCATGCACAACGGATTCGTCGGCAGCTGGAACCGGCTGCGGCGCAAGGTCGAGGCGCTGATCCCGGATGCGTATTATCCGTCGCGATTGGGGACGACCGACTCCGAAGCCGTTTTCCTCGCCATCATGGGCGCCGGCCTCGACAACGATCCGCTTCGAGCAACTCAGGCCGTGTTGCAATCGCTCGTCGGTCTCGTCAACGAAGGCCAGCTTCGCGAGCGGCTGCGCTTCACCAGCGCGATCGCCAACGGGAGGGATCTCTATGCGTTTCGCGTCGCGGTCAACGATGCCGCCAACACGCTCTATTTCCGCGAGGCCGGCGGCCAGGTCGTCGTCGTGTCCGAGCCGTTCGACAAGGAATCGGACTGGACGGAAGTGCCGCCGAATCACGCCCTGATCGCGCGCGCGTCCGAAAGCGCGAAAATTGTTCCGTTCGACCTTGCAATTTCCAGTGGGGCTGACGCGGAACCCGCCCCCGTCAGGAGGATTATTTCCCGCAGGTAATGCCTTCGCCGGGTGGCACGATGACATTTGCTTCGGACGTCTTGAAATTGCTGCGTCTCGATTCCTCCGACGACAAGCAGCACCTCGTCATTCGCTCGGCCGGCGGCCGTGGCAAGGCGGCTGAATATTCATTCGGCATCGAGGAGGAATACTTCCTCGCCGATCGGCGCAGCCTGGACGTCGCGATCCAGACGCCCAACGAGCTGTTCGAGTCGGCGAACTGGTCGACCGGCGGCCAGGCCATGCGAGAGATGCTGCAATCCCAGCTCGAGGTCGCCACCAACGTTCACGTCGACGTCAACGACGCGCGTGAAGAGCTGCGCTTTCTCCGCCGCGAAGTCGCGAACGTTGCCGCCCAGTACGGCTTCGTGATCATGGCCTGCGGCACCCATCCGACCGCCGTCTGGCGCATGTCGCAACCGAGCCCGAAGCCGCGCTACGAGGAGATGATCGAGGATCTGCGCAGCATCGGCCACCGCAACATGATGTGCGGCATGCATGTGCACGTCCAGCTGCCCGATCCCGAGAAGCGCATGGCGGTGATGCGGGCGATGCTGCCGCATCTGCCGCTGTTCATCGCGCTGTCGGCGTCCTCCCCGTTCTGGAACTCGCACAAGACGGGCCTGAAGGGCTACCGCCTGGCGGCCTATTCCGAGCTGCCGCGCACCGGCCTGCCCGAACTGTTCGAGAGCAGGAATGATTACGACGAGTATGTCGGCGCATTGCAGCGCTCCGGCGTGATCCCTGACGAGAGTCACATCTGGTGGGCGATGCGCCCTTCCATGAAGCATCCGACCCTCGAGCTTCGCGCGCCCGACACCTGCACCTTCGTCGACGACGCCGTTGCCATCGCCTCGCTCTATCGCTGCCTGACGCGACATCTGTATCGGCGGCCTCATCTGTCGAAAACCGTCACGGTCGTCGAGCGCGCGATCGCCGTCGAGAACAAATGGCGCGCCCAGCGCTACGGCACCGATTGCATCTTTGCCTCGAAGGACGGGCCAGTCACCATCTCGGAGCTGCTCTCCCGCCTGATCGACGACATCGTCGAGGACGCGGATGCGCTGAATTGCGCGGCCGAGGTCGAGCATTGCCGTACCATCGTGGAACGTGGCAGCTCGGCGGAATTCCAGCTTCGCGCCTACCGTGAAAACGGCAACGACATCGCAGCCGTGTCACGCTGGATCGCTGCATCGACGATATCAGGGACGAGCGCTCCGGTCGGACGCACCGCGTCTGCGCCGACATAGCGCCCGCGCAAGCTTTGGGAACGATAACGGCATTCCGGAATTTGCCGTGTCTCGTGCAGTGTCTTGGAGAAAAGCATGACCGACATCACCTGTTGCGCCGGCTGCGGCCACGGCCTGGTGCCCATCCTGTCCGAGAAGGGCGCGACGGAATCGAGCTGCTTCTGGTGCGAAGGTGTCGATGCCCGAACGATGGACATGGCGAAGTGGGCGGACAGCCCCTCCGGCAAGCCCGAGCGCGCCGCGCTTCAGTCGTTCGAATGAGCGGCTTCGGACGTCTTACGGAATTCCTGTCCCTCGGTGCTGCAATGCCTTCCGGCTTGCAGGATCACCATGCTGAGCAGGTGAGCCAGGAATGAAAGTCCGGCCGTGTGCGCGATCTCGCGCAGCTCGGTGCAGATCTCCGCAATGTAGCGGGCGGCCTCCTGCGGCCTTGCGTAGCCGTCTTGCATGGAAACTCCCGGGTTAGAGCCGGACGAGACCTGCTGCCTCGGTCGAAAGGCAACCTAGGACGCCTAATCCCGCCGAGCCGAATGCGTTCCGCGGTTGCGCCCGGGAGCAGCCATGCCCTGCACGCTGCCCGTCAGGGCTTGCCGACAAATTAGACAGTTTGCGCCACGTTCGCGAGATCGCGAGGTTCGGCAGGACGGTCGGGCAATCCCGCTCAACGCGCGGTCTAACCTTCGGCGGAACCACTGGATTTTCTGCCGTCCGGTCTCGCCATCCCGCCCCGCGGAGGCCCTCTGCTGCCCTGCAACCGAACTGGCCCAAGATTCGCAGAGCATTATCAGGCTCCAAGTCCCCGCCCTCGCCATCAGGGCAGCCGGGACGAGCGGATCAGATCGGAGAATGCCATGAACGTGCATGCTGCGGGCGATCTCAAATTCACCGGCCTCACCCGTCCGAATGGCACGCCCCTTCGTCTGAACGATCAGGACTTCGTCGCGATCGACCGCGACAAGAATGCGAAGTTTGAGGCGACCTACCGGCCGCAAGCCCTCTACAATCGCGCCAACGAGGGCTTTCACGCCAACAACGAAACCTTCCTCCTGCACGAAGTCGCGACCAATCTGCCGATCTACCGCCCCGACACCGGCCCCACCGATTTCCATCTTCATCTTCCGCCCGGCGGCTTTCAGCTCGTGCTGGTCACCTCGGGCGCATTCACCTTCGACTACGACGGACGCTTCTACAGTGTCGGCCCGGGCGCTGTGATGCTGCAAAGCGCGATCGTGCATCGCCAGCTCTTCTACACCTGGTCGGGCCTGTCGACCGAAGAGAACTTGAAGACGCCGCAGACGGTGGTGCCCGATCCGATCTCGATGGGCTATTCGGGCAAATTCCTCGAAGCCTTCATCACCGATCCCACCACCTTTCCGAACCCGACCATCGTCGGTCCGAGCCATATCAACGAGGCCGAGACGCCGCGTGTGGCCTGGAGCCATCCTCTGCATGATCGTCCCGCCGATGCAGGCTTCTGGCTTCAGGACCCGTTGGCGCTGGATGCGCTGTTCAAGCCGCTCACCGATGGCTCGGTCAAATCGGCCATGCCGGTCCATGTGCGCGATATCGGCATCGAGGTGCCGAGCGGGCATCTCGTCACCGGCCACATCATCGCAACCGACCCGCCCGGTCAGTCGCTGCTGCCGAAGAGCACGTCGGCAACAGCGGACGGCACCACGTTTGCCAAGGGCGAGGTCGTGATCTATCGCGTCATCCGCGGCACGGCCGAATTCAAGAACAAGTCAGGCGCGACCTTTGAGCTCTCTGCCGGCGACGTGGTGACGGCCGGCAAGAGCTCGATCAACCTCATTGGCGTCGGTGAGAACACCCAGGTCCTCCGGCTCGGCCTGCTCAAGGGCATGAACGACCTTCGCAGCTGGACGGCGACGCAGCGCGACGAGATCGACGGCCTGGCCGGTCAGATCATCACGCACAAGGACATCCGTCCCCTGCGCACCGAAGGCAGGCCGGTCGGGTATCTATACGCCTAGCGCCCAAAACAACGGCCCGCCGAAGCGGGCCGTCGAGATCTCATTTAGCGCAATGATCCGCCGCAGCGCCCGCCTGACATACGCGGTTGCGCGTCTCAATCATGCAATGTCCTTGAGGCACGTCGGGAAGGTCGACGGGATCAGGCCTGCGCGCTTTGCGGCGAAGGTCGCGAGACCGGCGGCGTCACGCCGTCGAGCCAATCCTGCGTGTCCGCAAGAGCGAGCCAGGCATCGCCCATGCGCCTGAACTGCTTGCGCTCCGTGTCGTCGGGCGCGGTGCCTTCCAGGGCCAGACAGTGTCCGGCGTTCTCCCGGAGATGCTCGGACCGGTTCGATTGAAGATCCGTGCTGCTCGCGGAATCTGCAGAGGTCTGCCAGGCGTTCCGGCACACCGGGCACCGCCACTGATTGACGAGCTTCCCGGTGGGCAAATAGGTCGAGTGCACGGGAGCCACGACGAGCCGCCCGCAGGCAGTACAGCCGTCCGTCCCTTGCGACGGCGGCAATTGGCCGTCGTCCTGAATCACTTTCGCGCTCCAGCGACGTTCGAACTTACGGCATAGATGCAGAGGATAAAGCAAGACGTTCATCGCGCGCCTCCTGTTTGTGGCGGGAGCGCGGCAGCGTCTCTCTGTCACTGGCGCCTGTGATGTCTGTGCCAGTGATATGCTGGATATGGTGCCTCACACGACATTCACCAGAGCGCGATCCTGAGAAACCGCCCTTGGCGTCCGACCAACGGCCATGATGCGACCTGCTTGCCGCATCAATTGGGGTTAGGAACATATCTCCACGCCTCCTGTTGCGTCTGCACGACATGACCCGTGAATGCGCATGCCGTCTCCAAGAATGGAATCTGGCCATGCGTGCCCTCCGTTGGCACGACAAAGGCGAGGTCCGAGTCGACACGGAAGCGTCCCTTCCTACTCTCCAACAGCTGGCTGCGGTCAGCGAAAGTGTCATATGCGCATACTGAAAAAGCGTTCGCCGTCTTTGGCGGCGACGACCCTTCATGCTCTTGCGGAATATCCGTTCGCCTCCGCGCTCATCGCAGCAGCCGGCCTGATGGCTGCGGCCGCGGTCGTCAATCGGCGGCTTGCCGACAAGGCACAACGCGATAACCCGCCACAAGGACGGTTCATCGACATCGACGGCGTTCGCCTGCACTACGTCGAGCGCGGATCCGGACGCCCTTTGGTCCTGCTCCATGGCAATGGCAGCATGATCCAGGATTTCGAGTCGAGCGGCTTGATCGACCTCGCCGCGAAAGACTATCGCGTCATCGTGTTCGACCGTCCCGGCTTCGGCCACAGCCTGCGGCCGCGCAATGTGGTGTGGACGCCTGCGGCGCAAGCCGATCTCTTCAAGGACGCGCTTGCGCATATCGGCGTCGAAAAGGCGATCGTGCTTGGACATTCCTGGGGAGCGTCGGTTGCGATCGCCCTGGCAAGCAGACACCCCTCGACGGTCGAGGCCTTGATCCTGGCATCGGGCTATTATTTCCCGACCGCCCGCACCGATGCCATGATGGCGATGGCCGGGCCGGCGATGCCGGGATTCGGCGATATCCTCAGTCACACGATTTCGCCAATCCTTAGCCGCCTGATGTGGCCGGCGATGCTGCGACAGCTGTTCGGACCGAAATCCGTCCCGCAAAAATTCGACGGCTTCCCTAAGTCACTGGCCGTGCGTCCCTCGCAGCTTCGTGCCGGCGCCGCCGAGGCGGCGCTGATGGTCCCTGCGGCAATGCTGTCGGCGAAGACCTACGGCGAACTGGCCATGCCGGTCACCATCCTGGCCGGCGAAGACGATCGCCTCATCGACATCGACGAGCAGTCGGGCCGTCTGCATGACGAGATCAAGCACAGCAAGATGCACCGTGTCCCGGACGCGGGTCACATGATCCAGCAATCGAACACGGCCGACCTGATGGCCGCAGTCGAGGAAGCCGCGGCCGGAACGTTGCATTGAGACGGGAACGCCCCTACTCCGCCGCCTGACGCACGTGGCGCGCGGTCGGGGTGCGCATGGTGACGAGCTCTTCGGCCGCGGTCGGATGCAGCGCGATGGTCGCGTCGAAATCGGCCTTGGTCGCCTTCATCTTCACCGCGATCGCGACCGCCTGGGTGATCTCGGCGGCGGCGTCACCGACGATGTGGCAGCCGAGCACGCGGTCGGACGTGCCATCGACGACGAGCTTCATGAGCACGCGGGTATCGCGGCCTGACATCGTCGCCTTGATGGGGCGGAAGGTCGTCTTGTAGATGTCGACGTGACTGAACTGCGCGCGCGCTTCGGTCTCGGTCAGACCGACGGTGCCGACCTCCGGCTGCGAGAACACTGCAGTCGGGATATAGGCATGATCCACCCTCACCTCGCGCTTGCCGAACACGGTGTCGGCGAACGCATGACCCTCGCGGATCGCGACCGGCGTCAGGTTGTGGCGATGGGTGACGTCGCCGATCGCATAGATGCTGTCGACCGAGCTCTTCGAGAAATGGTCGACCGCGATGCCGCCGTTCTTCGGATTGATGGCGACGCAGGCCTTCTCCAGGCCGAGATTGGCGACGGAAGGATGACGGCCGATCGCGAACATCACCTGGTCGGAAGCCACGCTCGAGCCGTTCGACAGATGGGTGGTGAATTCCTCGCCATGGCGATCGACCTTCGCCACCGTGCAACCGGTGAGAATGGTGATGCCCTGCTTCTCCATCTCGCTGCGAACGTGAGTGCGAACGTCTTCGTCAAAGCCGCGCAAAATGTTGTCGCCGCGATAGATCACGGTGACGTCGGAGCCGTAGCCCGCGAAGATGCCGGCGAATTCCAGCGCGATGTAGCCGCCGCCCTGGATCACGATCCGCTTCGGCAGCGTCTTGAGGTGAAACGCCTCGTTGGAGGAGATCACGTGCTCGATGCCGGGGATCGAGGCGCCATGGTTGGGCGCGCCGCCGGTGGCGATCAAAATGTATCTTGCTGTAATCTTCCTGTCGTTCTCGAGCAGGCGGACGGTGTGCTTGTCCTCGATCACCGCACGGCTCTTGACGATCTGCGCGCCCGACTTCTCGACATTCGTCGTGTAGGCCGCCTCCAGCCGCGCGATCTCCTTGTCCTTGTTGGCGATCAGCGTCGCCCAGTCGAAGCTCATGGACGGGATGGTCCAGCCGAATCCGGCGGCGTCCTCGATCTCGTGACGGACATGCGAGCCGATCACGAACAGCTTCTTCGGCACGCAGCCGCGGATCACGCAGGTGCCGCCCATGCGGTACTCTTCCGCGATCATGACGCGGGCGCCGTGGCCAGCCGCGATGCGGGCGGCACGCACGCCGCCCGAACCACCACCGATGACAAAGAGGTCGACGTCGAATTCAGCCATTGTCCACTCCGACCTCTTTCAGGAACTCCCTATGAGATAGGTACTGTCAGATTTCCTTGCCACGCTTGCGCATCTCGGCGCGGAAGGCGACCATCACGGTCTCGGAGAAGTTCTGGGCCCAGGAGTTCATGAAGGCCATGCTGAGGCCGATGGCGCGCGGCTCGGCGTCGATCAGCTTCTTGCCCAGCGGCGACTTGTAGAAGGTGACGAGGTCCTTCAGCTCCTGCTCGGTGAACTCGCTGGCATAGATCTGCGCCATGCCTTCGCCGATCTCGTTCTGGCGGCCGTTGAGCTGCTGGGCGACGACCCCTGCCACCTCGTTGAGATCCTTCTGATAGTTCAGGTTCTGCTGGATCAGCGCGATCTTGGTCTTCTCGACCAGGCCGGGCACGGCGCCTTGATACATCGCCGTCGCGTTCTTGATTTGCAGAATTTCCTTGGCCGCCGCAACCGCCGCCGGCGAGGCTTTCGGCTGAGCCGGCGCCGCGGCGGCCTTGGGCTGGGCCGGCGCCGGCTGCTGCGCCATGGCCGGGGCAGCCGAGAGGGCCAGTCCCGCAGCGAGGGTCGCGGCCGGCAAGAATTTCAAAACGCTCTTCATTCCTAGTCTCCTTTCGGCTTTCGCCGTTCAATCACGCGAATTCCCTCGCCACCCGCCAGAACAGCCGAGCTGGCCAAGCCGATGAACAACCCATGCTCGACCACGCCGGGGATGGCGCTCAACGCCTTGGCGAGGCTGGGCGGATCCACGATCCGTCCGAGCTGGGCATCGAGGATCCAGTGGCCGCCATCGGTGACGAAAACGTGGCCATCCTTGTCCCCACCCTTGGCCTTGCGGACCGCCATTTGCCCGGAAACGCCGCACTGCGCAAATGCCGTCTCGATCGCCCGGCGCGTCGCCCCGAGCCCGAACGGGATGACCTCGATCGGCAGCGGAAAGCGGCCGAGCGTCGGCACCCATTTGGTGTCGTCGGCAATCACGATCATGCGATCCGATGCGGCCGCCACGATCTTCTCGCGCAGCAGCGCGCCGCCACCGCCCTTGATCAGGTTGAGCTCGGGATCGATCTCGTCGGCGCCGTCAACGGTGATGTCGAGATGATCGATCTCGTCGAGCGTGGTCAGCGGCACGCCGCAGCGCGTCGCATCGAGGCGCGTCGCCTCGGAGGTCGGCACGCCGATCACCTTGAGTCCGGCCGCGACGCGCTCGCCGAGCAGCTCGACGAAATGCTTGGCGGTCGAGCCGGTGCCGAGCCCGAGTTGCATGCCGTCACGCACCTCCTCGAGGGCGCGCGCCGCAGCCTGCCGCTTCAACTGGTCCATGTTCACGATGCGCCCGCCCCTGAATTGAGAGTGTGCCGCCGATAGGTTGCTTGCGGCGGCCTATGTAGCCTCGTTTTCCGCGCGGGAACAGGCCTATAAGCTGATCTTATGGCATCGCCCCTTGCGCCGGCACGGCCGGACCGATAGCGCTTGGACCATGACCTCCCCTCACACCATCGTCTTCGATCTCGACGGCACGCTCGTGGATACGGCGCCCGACCTGATCACCGCGCTGAATTACGTGCTCGACCGCGAAGGCCTGCCGCCGGTGCCGATGCAGTCGGCCCGCAACATGATCGGCGCCGGCGCCCGCAAGCTGATCGAGCGGGGCCTGGAGGCCGAGGGCCGCATCGTCACGCCTTCGGACATGGACCGGATGACGGCGGATTTCATCGCCTATTACGCCGAGCATATCGCGGTCGAATCCCGGCCTTTCGAAGGGCTCGAGACCGCGCTCGACCATTTTGCGGCGCAGGGCCATCGCCTGGCGGTCTGCACCAACAAGCTGGAGTGGCTGTCCAAGCGCCTGCTGGACCAGCTCGACCTCAGCCGCCGCTTCGCGGCGATCTGCGGCGCCGACACCTTTGGCGTCCAGAAGCCCGATCCGGCCATTTTCCGGGAAACGGTGGCCCGCGCCGGCGGCGAGGTCAAAGCCAGCATCATGGTCGGCGACGCCGGAACCGATGTCGGGGTAGCCCGGCGCGCCGGGGTGCCCGTGATCGGGGTCAGCTTCGGCTACACGGACGTGCCGATCGCCGAGCTGAAGCCGGACCGGCTGATCCATCACATGCGTGACCTGCCGGCCGCAGCCACCAGCCTGATGACGCCGCTGGGTTCGGCAAGGTCCTGAAATCTCAGCAAAAAGCGAAGATACCCCCGCGTTAACCAACTATTAACTATGCGCGGCGCGCCGGTTGCCTGCCCTCAGCGACGTCCCTAAGGTCCGCCCGGGATGTGGCGGTTCGTCGCAGTAGAAGTGGGTGGTTGATGCGTCGTGTGATCGCGATTGCGCTAGCGGGAGCGAGCCTCCTGGGGGCAATAAGTCTTGGTGGCTGCTCCTCGATGTCCTGGGACATTTTCAAATCGGCGCCCCCGACCGTTCAGGTCCGGCTCGAATCCAATCCCCCGGGGGCTGATGCCTCGACCTCGCTCGGTCCGGGCTGCAAGACCCCCTGCTCGGTCTCGGTTCCCGCCCCGGACGCGCCGTTCACGGTCGCCTTCGCGCTGCCCAAGTACCAGCCGGCGAGCGTCCCGGTGAACATCATCAAGAACCCCGGCGATCTCACCACGCCCGCCTCGGTCACCACCGATCCGAATCCGGTGTTTGCGGAACTCAAGCCGGCGGTGCCGCCCAAGCCGGTGAGGAAAGCGCACCGGCCGAAGAAGCCGAAACCGGTCGCAGCCGCGCCCGCAGCAGCCGAACCGGCCGCAGCCGGCTCGCCGTTCCCCGATCCGAACGCGGGCAAGCGTTGATCCAAGGGCTGAGTTACGTATACCACCCGATTGTCCTAGCCGCGTCCGATGCTTAGATTGCTTTCAGAGCACCGTTGAAGCAAAGGTGCGCCGTCGCCGTAAGTGACAAGGCATTTGGTATGAACGGATCTTCCGCGAACCCCCGCGCAGCGCTGTCCAGCGCCATGACCGATCCGTTCGGGCGGACCATCAGCTATTTGCGGGTTTCCGTCACAGATCGCTGCGACCTGCGCTGCTTCTACTGCATGTCGGAGGACATGACGTTCCTGCCCAAGGCGGACCTGTTGACGCTGGAGGAGCTCGACCGGCTCTGCTCGGCCTTCATCGCCAAGGGCGTGAAGAAGCTGCGACTCACGGGCGGCGAGCCGCTGGTCCGCCGCAACGTGATGACGCTGGTGCGCTCGCTGTCGCGCCATCTGTCGAGCGGCGCCCTGAGCGAGCTGACGCTGACCACCAACGGCACGCAGCTGGCAAAGTATGGCCGGGAGCTCGCCGATTGCGGCGTCCGCCGCATCAACGTCTCGCTCGACACGCTCGATCCCAAGAAGTTTCGCGAGATCACCCGCTGGGGCGAGATCGACAAGGTACTGGAAGGCATCGAGGCTGCGCGTGCCGCGGGGCTCGCCGTGAAGATCAACGCGGTGGCGCTGAAGAACCTCAACGAGGACGAGCTACCTTCACTGATGCGCTGGGCCCACGGCAAGAACATGGGCCTGACGCTGATCGAGGTCATGCCGATGGGCGAGATCGGCGCAGGCCGGATCGACCAGTATCTGCCGCTGTCGCTGGTGCGCGCGCGCCTCGCCCAGCAATTCACGCTGACGGACCTGGCCGAGAGCACCGGCGGCCCGGCGCGCTATGTCAGCGTCGCCGAGACCGGCGGCAAGCTCGGCTTCATCACGCCGATGACCCATAATTTCTGCGAATCCTGCAACCGGGTGCGCATCACCTGCACCGGCACGCTGCACACCTGCCTCGGCCACGAGGATGCCTCCGATTTGCGCAAACCTCTGCGTGCATCGGACGACGACATGCTGCTTGCGGATGCGATCGACCGCGCCATCGGGCTGAAGCCCAAGGGCCACGATTTCATCATCGACCGCCGCCACAACCGCCCCAGCGTCTCCAGGCACATGAGCGTCACCGGCGGCTGAGGATCGGCCCCGCTCCGCTAACCTAAGCTTTTGACGGCGCGTCAATTTGTCCATTTTCCAATTGACGGCACGTGACGCCACTGATTTGGTGCGACCGCCTTTGCTTGCCCGGCAACAATAAGCCGGCCCGCCCGTTGGCGGTCGCGGTCAAGACGGCAAGGCACGAGGGGAGGACTGACGCCGCAATCGCTCCGGAATACAATCCGTGCGGTCGTGTGCATCTTGCACGCGAGCCGAGCGATGCGTGCTGAAGCCTTCCGTGAAATGTAAGGCCGCGACGGAGAGAAAGTAAGATGCGTCCATTGCTGGCGCTGAGCAACGCCATCGACGCCCTCAACGAAAAGATTGGGTACGTCTGTAACCTGCTCGTGCTCCTGGCGTGCCTGGTCAGCGCGGCCAACGCCATGATCCGCTACGCCTTCAACGACTCGTCGAACGGCTGGCTCGAGCTGCAATGGTACATGTTCGCCATCCTCGTGATGTTCGGCTCGGCCTACACCTTCAAGCGCAATGAGCATGTGCGGGTCGAGATCTTCTACCTGACCCTGTCCGAGCGCGGCCAGCTCTGGCTCGACATGATCGGCACGCTGTTCTTCCTGATTCCCTCCTGTCTCCTGCTCGCCTATCTGTCCTGGCCGTTCTTCATGCAGGCCTATAGCGTCGGCGAGACGTCGGCCAATGCCGGCGGCCTGATCCGCTGGCCGATCAAGTTCGTGATCCCCGCCGGCTTCGTGATGCTGGCGCTCCAGGGTGTTTCCGAGGTCATCAAGCGTATCGCGGCTCTCCAGGGCTATGTGACGATCGACGCCAAGTACGAGAGGCCGACCCAATGATTACGCTGGAGATGATGCCGCCGTTGATGTTCGGCGGCCTGGTTCTGGCGATGCTGATCGGCTTCCCCGTCGCCTTCACGCTGGCGGCCGTCGGCCTTTCCTTCGGCTTCCTCGCCATCCATCTCGGCTTCTTCGATCTCAACTTCCTTCAGGCGATTCCCGGGCGCGTGTTCGGCAGCGTGCTCTCCAACGAGCTGCTGCTCGCGATCCCGTTCTTCACCTTCATGGGCGCCATATTGGAGAGATGCGGGCTGGCCGAGGACATGCTGGATTCGATGGGCCAGCTGTTCGGCCCGATCCGCGGCGGCCTCGGCTATTCGGTCATCATCGTCGGCTTCATCCTCGGCGCCATCACCGGCACGGTGGCCGCGCAGGTGATCGCCATGGCGCTGATCTCGATGCCGGTGATGATCCGCTACGGCTACAACATGCGCTACATCACCGGCGTGCTCGCCGCCTCCGGCACGATCACGCAGCTGGTGCCGCCCTCGCTGGTGCTGATCGTGCTCGCCGACCAGCTCGGCAAGTCGGTCGGTGACATGTATCTCGGCGCCTGGGGCCCCTCGGTGTTCCAGATCATGCTGTTCGCCGGCTACACGTTCATCCTCGGCCTGATCAAGCCGGGCCACGTGCCGCCGGTGCCGAAGGAGGCGCGCACGCTGACCGGCTGGCCGCTGTGGAAGAAGTGCCTGATGGGGATCATCCCCTCGGCCGTGCTGATCTTCGTCGTGCTCGGCACCATGATGATGGGCCTTGCCACGCCGACCGAAGCCGGCGCGATGGGTGCCGTCGGCGCCATCGTGCTCGCCGCGATCCACCACAAGGACTTCACCTCGACCGACCGCAAGATCCTGATAACAGGCGTGATCGCCGCCGGCGTCGGCACCATCGTCGCGATGATGATGAGCGAGAATTTGATCTTCAAGCTCGCCTTCGCCCTTACCTATCTGGCGGTGGCGTGGATCTGCATCCGGGCCGCGCGCATCCCCGACCTGCGCGACCTGATCACGCAGGGCTACCAGTCCACCATGCGCCTCACCTGCATGGTCACCTTCATCCTGATCGGCTCGACCTGCTTCTCCGTGGTGTTCCTCGGCGTCTCCGGCGGCGTCTGGCTCGAGCACCTCCTGACCTCGCTGCCCGGCGGCGTCTGGGGCTTCCTGATCTTCATCAACCTCTTCATCTTCTTCCTGGCCTTCTTCCTCGACTTCTTCGAGATCGCCTTCATCATCCTGCCGATGATCGCGCCGATCGCGCAGAAGATCCTCGCCCCCGTGGTGGGACCGGACGCGGCGCTGATCTGGTTCGGCGTGATGCTCTGCGTGAACATGCAGACCTCGTTCCTGCATCCGCCGTTCGGCTTTGCGCTGTTCTACCTGCGCGGCGTGGCGCCGAAGGAAGTGAAGAGCTCCGACATCTACTGGGGCGCGATGCCCTGGATCGGCCTCCAGCTGATCATGGTGATGCTCGTGATCATCTTCCCGATCACCGTGACGGGCCTGCTCGACAAGCCTCTCAACGTCGATCTCGACAAAGTCAGGATCGAGGTGCCGCAGATCGAGCTGCCGCCGCTGGATCTCGGACCGCCGCAGAAGTAGCGGCCATGACCATCGCCGTCATGTTCCGCCTCGGCGGTTCTTGACGCGCGCGTCCGCGCACGTGACACGCGCCGCAAACACGGGCATACCGGGCCATCCTCCAACTGATGGACCGCCGCGCATGTCCCGATCGCACCCTGCTCCGTCGTTCACTCCCTTGATCGCATCGCTCTGGCTGGCATGTGCCGCAACGTTTGCGCATGCGGAACCGATGACCGATGTCCATGCATTGGCGCAAAAGGAGCAGCAGCCGCTGCTCGACACGCTGCGCGATCTCGTCGGCATCGAATCGGGCAGCAAGGACATCGACGGCCTGGAAAAGATTGCCGAGCGCGTTGCCGGCCAGCTCAAGCAGCTCGGCGGCACAGTGGAGATTTTGTACCCCACCGACATCTATCGCCTCGACGACACGCCCGAGACAATCGGCCCGGCCGTGCACGCCGTGTTCAAGGGCACCGGCAGCAAGAAGATCATGCTGATCGCCCACATGGACACGGTGTACCTGAAGGGCATGCTGAAGGACCAACCGTTCCGCGTCGACGGTGACAAGGCCTACGGCCTCGGCATTGCCGACGACAAGCAGGGCGTCGCGCTCATTCTCCATACCGTGGCGATGCTCCAGAAACTCAACTTCAAGGATTACGGCACGCTCACGGTGCTCACCAATGGGGACGAGGAGATCTCCTCGCCCGGCTGGCGCAGCACCATCGCCAAATTCGCCGCGGATCAGGACGTGGTGTTCTCGTTCGAAGGCGGCGGCACCGACGGCACGCTGCGCCTCGCCACCAGTGGCATCGGCTCGGCCTATCTCACGGTGCAGGGCAAGTCCTCGCACGCGGGCGCGCGGCCCGAGGGCGGCGTCAACGCGCTGTACGAGCTCTCGCACCAGGTGCTGCAGATGAAGGACCTGTCCAAGCCAGAGCAGGGCCTGAAGCTGAACTGGACGGTCTCCAAGGCCGGCACCAACCGCAACGTCATCCCGGCCGACGCCACGGCCCAGGCCGATGCGCGTGCGCTCAAGGTCGCCGATTTCGACGAGTTGCAGAAGGCGCTGCAGGAGAAGATCAAGAATCGCCTGCTGCCCGACTCCAGGGTCGAGCTGAAATTCGAGGTGCGTCGTCCGCCGTTGGAAGCCAACGACGCCTCGCGCCGCGTCGCGGCCTACGGCAAGACGATCTATGGGGAGATCGGACTGTCCCTCAAGGTCGACGAGAAGGCGACCGGCGGCGGCACCGACGCCGCGTTTGCCGCGCTCAAGACCAGCGGAGCCGTGGTGGAAGGCATGGGCCTGTCGGGCTTCGGCGCGCACTCCAACGATGCCGAATATGTGCAGATCAACAGCATCGTGCCGCGGCTTTATCTGGCCACGCGCATGATCATGGACCTGTCCACGGGTAAGCTGAAATAGCGGCCGCCCTAAAGTGGACGCCGATGCAAAGCATCGGCGTTATGAGGACGGCGGCCGAAGGCCGCCTATGCCACCCTCTCCCACATCCGCCTTCGCCAAGGCTTCGGCGGATATGAGGGGAGAGGGGCCGCCTGCCCTCTCCGCCAGCCGAAACCGCAGCGTGAACTCCGCGCCGCCACCGGGAAGGTTCTCCACCGCCACCGTCGCGTCATGGTCCTCCGCCACGCCGCGCACGATCGAGAGCCCCAGACCGGCGCCGTCGCTGCGCTGGCGGTCGGCGCGCCAGAAGCGCTGGAAGATCAGCTCGCGCTCGGCGTCCGCGATGCCGGGACCGCAATCGCGCACGCGCACTACACCGTCGTCACCGACCTCGACATCGACGGACGTATCCTTTGCGGTGAACTTGATGGCGTTTTCGGCGAGGTTGAAGATCGCGCGCTGGAGCATCTCGGAATTGCCGTGGACCATCACCGGCGCGTCGGTGCCCCTGAGTGCGATGTCCTTGTGCTGGGCGAGCGCGAACGGCGCGATCGCGCCGACCACCTCGGTGCAGACGGCGCGCAGGTCGGCGGTCTCGCCGGGATCGAGCACCAGCGTGTCGAGCTCGGCGATCTCCAGCAGTTGGGCGACGATGCGGCTCATGCTCTCGATGTCGGCGTGCAGCGCCTGCCTTGCTTCGCGGTCGCCGAGCGTCTCGATCCGCGTGCGCAGGATCGCAAGCGGCGTACGCAATTGATGCGCGGCGTCCGCGGTGAACTGGCGTTGCACGCGAAAGCCGTCCTCGAGGCGATCGAGCGCCTGGTTCACGGCGGTGACGAGCGGCATGATCTCGCGCGGGATCTGCTCCGTCGGCAGGCGGATGTCGGTGCGCGCCGGGCCGATATTGCTGGCCTCCTCCGAGGCCTTCCACAGCGGCGCGACCGCACGACGGAAGATGATGATGTCGGTGGCGAGCAGGATCAGCAGGATCGGGATGGTGATCCACCCGACCCGCCGGAAGAAGTTCGAGATGATGTCGTCGATGATGACGTCGCGATGCGAAAGATCCTCGGCGACGCGGATGCGCACCGTCCTGCCCTCGATCACGCGGCTCACGCCGGCACCGGAAATCGTCTCGGACAAGCGTGGTGGGGCAGTATCGCCGGTCTTTCGCCGCGACGAGAACAGCACGCGTCCGTCGGCATCGCGAATGTCGTACTGGTAGCGGCCATAGGCTTCCGAATAGAGGCCCCTCAGACTGTCGGGCAGATTGAACGTCAACGTGCCGTCCGCCTGCGGGACGATGCGCTCGGCGAGCACCTCGGCCTGGGCGCGCATGGCATCGCGATGCAGCTGGTCGACCTCCGAGTTGAGCAGCCAGAACAGCACCAGCGGCAGGAAGATCGCAACCACCGCGACCGCCACGATGTGGAGGAACACGATGCGCGAGATCAGCGATTTGAACGTCGGCCTGGTGAATGACCGGGCGGCGGACACGCTATTTCTCCTCGGCCATGAGATAGCCGACGCCGCGGATGGTGTGGATCACGACCTTGGCGCCGTGTTCGGTGAGCTGCTTGCGCAGCCGCGAGACGTAGACCTCGACGGCGTTGGAGGCGACCTCGCCCTCGAGTCCGAAGATGTGATCCTCGACGTTCTTCTTCGGCACCACCCGCCCCTGCCGGCGCAGCAGGATCTCGAGCACCGAGGCCTCGCGCGCGGAGATGATCCGCGGCTGGTCGTCGATGAAGATCTGGCGGCTCTCGGTGTCGTAGACGAGGTTGGCCAACCGCAGCGAGCGGCCGAGCAGCTGGCCCGGCCGGCGCAGGATCGCCTCCAGCCGTGCCACCAGCTCCTCCATCGCGAACGGCTTTGCGAGATAGTCGTCGGCGCCGCTGCGCAGGCCGTTGACGCGATCCTGCAAGCCGCCGCGCGCGGTCAGCACCAGCACCGGCAGCGGCTCCATCTGCCGGCGCAGCTCGCGCAGCACCGACAGGCCGTCGCCGTCGGGAAGGCCGAGGTCGAGGATCATCGCGGCATAGCTGACGCTGCCGACCGCCTCGCGCGCCTCGGCCGCGCTGCTCACGATGTCGCTCTCGTAGCCGGCCGCCGACAGCCCGGCGGCCACCAGCCGCGACAGCTCGGCATTGTCTTCGACGATCAGAAGGCGCATCTCAGTCCCGCCGGATGTTCCGGAGTCATCTTACGGCCAAGGTTACGGCCAGGGCCGCATCATCGCTCTCTTCCACCATTCCGGACGCCTCGGCCAGCGAAAAAACACGCGGCGGGCCTTCCTGTCAGGCTCACGTAAGCCGATCAGAAGTGTCCTGATAAAGCCGCGATGCCGGCCGGTGGAGCGCAACGAGACGGCATTGCCGCTTTCAGGCCTTCGACGGTCATCCACCACGCACGCGGGTAGGATCGGATTCCAAACCCGAGCCCACCGCCGGTGAGCGCCTGATCCCGATGATATGGATCAGTTACTATCCAGGACTTGTTTGCTAATTTGCCGGATATGGGCAAATTTCTGTTCCAGGACGGAGGGACGAGCTTCATGAGCAGGCCGGTCAAGACTGAAGGCGAACTGATCGCAATGGCGAGGGCCGAGTTGAAGGTCCACGCCGACTGCCCTGATGGAATGGCGATTTCCATCGTTCGCGACGGCGCCTCCTGGGAGTTTCGCGCCGACGCGGATCAGGCCACGTCCGATCGACCCGGCTACCCCGAATGTGTCGCCATGCTGGTCCAGATCGGCGATCACCTCAGCAAGCAGTATGACATCGGGGATTAGACCGACCTCGACGCTTCGAACATGCGCGTAGCGACTTCAGAACGCGCGCTCGATCACCAGCGTCAGACCAAGCTGCGAATCCCATCACGACAAGCAGCGGAACTGCCGTTTCAAAGAACGGCAGCGCCATCCATCGGTGCGACTGCCCGTGGCTGATCCTGACCTGGCTCTCAAAACGCGGCACGGACCCCGGCTCCGCGACCATCGCCTGCTTCAGCTGATTTGTCCTGACGCATCAGGCTGTTGGCAGCATCCACGGAGCTCTTGCCATGTCCCCTCGTCCATTGAGCATGGGCCGTCTTTCATGTTTTGAGTCTGTCACCTCCAGAGCTGCGACCGCAACGCCCCGCAGCCTTCGCTCCGGGGCGCTGCATGCGACAGAAGTCGCGATCAGCTCTGCGACCGCCGCGCCATGAAGATGTCGTAGCCGACTTCCGCGACCTGGAACCAGGCGTAGCCATCGCCGGTGAACTTGGCGAGAGAGTCGTGGACCTTCTTGAAGTTGGCGTTGGTCGCACCGACTTCGGCGTGCAGCTCCTTCGCGGCCTTGTAGCAGGCCTCCATGATCGGCGGCGAGAAGGCGTGCAGCTTGGCGCCGTTGGCGAGCAGCTTCTTCAATGCGAGCGGATTGGCTGTGTCGTAGCGTGCCATCATGTAATTGTTGGCGTAGTGGCCGGCCTGCTCCAGCACGCTTTGATAGTACTTCGGCAGCGCATTCCACTTGTCGAGATTGACGAAGGCCAGCAGCATCGGCCCGCCCTCCCACCAGCCCGGATAGTAGTAGTGCGGCGCGATCTTGTAGAAGCCGAGCTTCTCATCATCGTAGGGGCCGACCCATTCGGCGGCGTCGATGGTGCCCTTCTCCAGCGCCGGATAGATGTCGCCGCCGGCGAGCTGCTGCGGCACCACGCCGAGCTTCTGGAGCACGCGGCCGGCAAAGCCGCCGATGCGGAATTTCATGCCCTTGAGATCCTCGGGCGTGTTGACCTCTTTCCTGAACCAGCCGCCCATCTGGCAGCCGGTGTTGCCCGCAAGCAGCGAGACGACGTTGTAGCTCTTGTAGAATTCGTTGAGGACTTCCCGTCCCCCGCCCTGCATGTACCAGGCCTGGTTGATGCGCATGTTGGGCCCGAACGGCACCGCCGAGCCGAAGGTGAAGGTCGGGTCCTTGCCGAAATAATAGTACGAGGCGGTGTGGCCGATCTCGCAGGTGGCGTTCTGCACGGCGTCGAGTACCTGGAGGCCCGGCACGATCTCGCCGGCCGCGAAGATCTGGATCTGGAATTTGTTGTCGGTGGCTTCCGCAACCATCTTGCACATCATCTCGGCGCCGCCAAAGAGCGTGTCGAGCGATTTCGGCCAGCTCGTCGGCATGCGCCATTTGATTTCCGGCATCGACTGCGCGATCGCGGGAGCGGCGAGCGTGGCGGCGCCGGCCGCACCAAGTCCTGTGACCTTGATGAAGTCTCTTCTCTTCATGATTTCCTGCCCTGATGGATCTGATTGTGAAGCCTTCTTGCCGAGGCTTGGGGCCAGCATGACGCAAGGCCCAACGGAATTCCATCGTCATCGCACTGCGGCAGAGAAAAAGCCTGGCCTCCTCCGGAGGCGCGAGTCTTGCGGCGTGCGACTTAAGGCGTAGCGCTTGGATCATCGTCAGCCGCGGGTGCGCGAGCGGAGGGCGCGTCAGCAGATTTTCTGGAAGCGCGGCCGCCAGCGCGGCAGCTCGACCGGCGGCAGCACGTAGCTTTTGCCCTCGGCCGAGATCGTCAGCGGCTGCCCGGAGTCCAGAAGATTGAAGACGCGATTTTCCAGCGCGCGCCATTTGTCTTCTGCAAGCTCGGGATAGCCGAGGTCCGGCTGGTTGAACATTGTGGTGTTCGGCGGGAAGGACTCGGGACCGGCGTAGGTGAAGCCGGCGAAATCCATCTGCGTCTTGCCGTTGGCGATCGTGATCGAGGCCTTGGTGTGGTCCTGTTTCGGCGCTTCCCCCGGATAGACCGCATCCATCTCGAAATGCGCGCCGCAGCCGATGCGAAATACTGTCTTGCCCCTGGTGTCGTAATAGCCGAGGTACGGCCTATCCTGGCGATCGATCTCGAATTTCCAGGCCCCCTTCCAAATATCTTTCGACATACCGCCGGCCGCCGATGCCGCAGACCACCCGAGCCACGTTACAGCGACAACGATTCCAAGCAGCCTTGCATGCGTCATCATGGCAAGCCCCCAACGCGATCCGCGATCGTCACTCCAGGGATCATCGGACAAATTTCGGATTCTGCGATGATCGCTTTCTGGCACTGTTTTGCCCGACGAATCAAGCGGCTTCGCAGAGCGCAGCCAGTGCCGCGAATGCAATGCGGCGGGGCCAAGCTGCGCTCGCAATGACGGGGGGGCCGATGCGCGCCAAATGACGATGTCGTTCCGGTCGCCGTCGGGCAAATCGCCCCGTCGGCACCGGCTGCTCCATGATTGCTCTGTCCCGCTGATTTGCCCCGCCCCGTCAAACTGTTGGCAGCATCCACCGAGCAAGGCGCCCCGGCCCCACTTCTACTATGCATGGGGTTGTTTTAGACATTTTTTGTTTCTGACCCTGGATGCACCAGCAAAGAAAAAGCCCGGCCTCGTCTGGAGGCCGGGCTTTCCGATCTTGCGACTTCTTCGAAGATCAGCCGCGGGTGCGCGAGCGGATCATGAAGCTGTCGTAGGTGTACTCGGCAACCTGCCACCACAGATATTCATCGGAGCGGTAGGCCTGCATGGCGTCGATCGACTTCTTGAAGTCGGCGTTCTTGGCCGAGATCTCGCCCCACAGCTCGTTGGTCGCCTTGAGGCAGGCTTCGAGGACCTCGTTGGTGAAGGGACGAAGCTGCGTGCCGCCGGCCACCAGACGCTTCAGCGCCGACGGGTTCTGCATGTCGTAACGCGCGGCCATCCAGCTGTTGGCATTGGCCATCGCGTTGGTGAGGATCGCCTGGTAGTTCTTCGGCAGCGAATTCCACTTGTCCAGGTTGGTGAAGGCGTGGACGGTCGGACCGCCTTCCCAGAAGCCCGGATAGTAGTAGTACTTGGCGACCTTGGCGAAGCCGAGCTTCTCGTCATCATAGGGGCCGACCCACTCGGCGGCGTCGATGGTGCCCTTCTCCAGCGCCGGATAGATGTCGCCGCCGGCGAGCTGCTGCGGCACGACGCCGACTTTCTGAAGCACCTGGCCGGCGATGCCGCCGATGCGGAATTTCAGGCCGGAGAGATCGGCAACCGTCTTGATCTCCTTGCGGAACCAGCCGCCCATCTGGGTGCCGGTGTTGCCGCAGGGGTGGCCAATCACGTTCGACTTCTTGAAGAACTCGTTGGCGAGCTCGTTGCCGCCGCCCTGGTACAGCCACGAATTCTGCTGGCGCGCGTTGAGGCCGAAGGGCACCGAGGCGAAGATCGCGAAGGTCGGATCCTTGCCGACATAGTAGTACGACACGGTGTGGCACATCTCGACCGTGCCGTTCGAGGTCGCATCGAGCGCCTGGAGGCCGGGGACGATTTCGCCGGCCGCGAACACCTGGATCTGGAATTTGTTGTCGGTCATTTCGGCGACGTACTTCGCCACCTGCTCGGCACCGCCATAGATCGTATCGAGCGACTTCGGGAAGCTCGAGGTCAGGCGCCACTTGATCTCGGGCGATGATTGAGCGATCGCCGGCGAGGCCACCGCGGCTGTCGCCGCCGCGCCTGCTGCCGACACTTTCAGGAAATCACGACGCTTCATTTTCAGGTCTCTCCTTGCTGGGGCGTTCCCCCGAACTTCCTCTTTGCCGCCGCTCATTCCGGCGACGCGCTTGGGCCGCGTCGAACCGATGGGGCTTGACTGCCGTGGGCGTTTAACACGGAAGCCCCGCCTGCGGAACGCGACATTGGCATGACGGGGCTCTACGAAAGTCGCATGTCCCCAATGGATTGGCGTCGCCCCGCTCAGGCCGCCGCGATGGCGCCCTTGAGCTGGTCCCGAACCTGGCCCGCAATGGCGCGGTAGATCGCCGCATGGGGGCCGTCCGGCTCGCTGTCGACGACGGGATTGCCGGCGTCCGAGGTAGCGCGAATCGCCATGTGCAGCGGGATCTCGCCCAGGAACGGGACTCCGAGCTTCTCGGCCTCGTGGCGCGCTCCGCCATGGCCGAAGATGTCGGATTTCGTGCCGCAATGCGGGCACTGGAAGTAGCTCATGTTCTCGACGATGCCGAGCACGGGCACGTTGACCTTGCGGAACATCGCAAGCCCCCGCCGCGCGTCGATCAGCGACAGGTCCTGCGGGGTCGAGACGATCACGGCGCCCTTCAGCGGCACGTTCTGCGCCAGCGTGAGCTGGGCATCGCCGGTGCCCGGCGGCATGTCGACGACGAGCACGTCGAGGCTACCCCATGCGACGTCGCGCAGCATCTGCGTGACCGCCGACATCACCATCGGACCGCGCCAGATCATCGCGGTCTCTTCCTCCACCAGGAAGCCGATCGACATGATCGCGAGGCCGAAGCGCCGGAGCGGAATCATCTTGCGCTCGCCATCCAGCTCCGGCTTGTCGCGCAGGCCCGTCAGCCGCGGCACCGAGGGGCCGTAGATGTCGGCATCCAGAAGCCCGACCTTGAGGCCGAGATCGCGCAGGCCCAGCGCCAGATTGAGCGCGGTGGTGGACTTGCCGACGCCGCCCTTGCCCGAGGCGACCGCGATCACGGCGGCGACGCCCGGAATCTCCGATTGCCGCGCCATCGGCGACCCACCGCCCTGCGGCGGCTTGTGGGCATGGACCGGCTGCACGCCCGGCGTGCCGCGGCTTGGCGTGGGCGGCGGCGGAGGTGCAGAGCCCGGCTTGCGCTCGGCGGTCAGCGCCACCATCACGGTGGTGGCGCCGGGAATGGCGCGCACGGCGGCCTCGGCCTCGGCCCGGACGGCCTCCCAGGCCCGCGCCTCCGCGGCATCGACATTGATCGAGAAGAACACCTTGCCGTCAGAGGCGCTGATCGCGCTCAGCACATTGGCATTGGGAAGCGCGACCCCGCGCGGCGATTTGATCCGGGCGAGGCTGTCGAGAACCTGTTGCTGCGTCACGCTCAAAGCGCATCTCCTTGAGTCCAGGATGTGCCCCATTAGAGCGGAAACGCCCAAAAGGCTACTGCCTGCCGATATCGTCAGCCATCTCGGCGGGCGCCGCCCCCTGCTCCAGGGCTGCCTCGTAATTCAGCTCGATCATCACCCCGTTGGGGTCGTGCACGAAGATCTGCCAGAGGTCGCCGCCGGGCACCTGGCGGGAGTCGAATTTCATCCCTTTGGACGTCAGCCGCTGCTTCATGCCGTCAAAACCGCGGCTGACGAAGGCGACGTGGTGGACAACGCCGGAATCCGGCTTTTGTGGCTCCGAGGTCGGAGAAATATCGACGAGGTGCACCACCGGCTTGCCCTCGCTGTACATCCAGGCACCCGGGAAGGCGAAATTCGGCCGGGCGCCTTTTTCCAGGCCCAGCACATCCTCGTAGAAGCGCACCGTCTCGGCCAGATTACGGGTCCGGATGTTGAAATGATCGAGGACGCCAACGCTCACGCCGCCCATGCTTTCGCTCCCTTTTTTTGAAGTCCTTTAGTCCCGCCATCCTAGCACAGGGGGCCGCCAAACGAAGCCGTTGCCCTCCGCCCTCAAGGGTTTATGGTGCGCCCCGATCCGCCTTCACGGCGGAACCCGGCGCGCCCCGCCCGGCAAGAACCGTAAAACCCAAACTACGGACAAGGTACCACACATGGCTAAAGTCGCTTTCCTCGGTCTCGGCGTGATGGGCTTCCCCATGGCCGGACACCTCGTGAAAAAAGGGGGCCATGAGGTCACCGTCTACAACCGCACCGCGGCCAAGGCGAAGGAATGGGCGGACAAGTTCGGCGGCAAGACCGCGGCGACCCCGAAGGCCGCCGCCGAGGGCCAGGATTTCGTGATGTGCTGCGTCGGCAACGACAATGACCTGCGCGCGGTCACGATCGGCCCCGACGGTGCCTTCGCCGGCATGAAGAAGGGTGCGACTTTCGTCGACCACACCACCGCCTCCGCCGAAGTCGCGCGCGAGCTCGACGCGGCCGCCACCAAGGCCGGCTTCAAGTTCATCGACGCCCCGGTCTCCGGCGGCCAGGCCGGTGCCGAGAACGGCGTGCTGACGGTGATGTGCGGCGGCGCCGAGGACGCCTATGCCGGCGCTGAGCCGGTGATCACAGGCGCCTATGCGCGGATGTGCAAACTGCTCGGGCCCGCCGGCTCCGGCCAGCTGACCAAGATGGTCAACCAGATCTGCATCGCCGGCCTCGTGCAAGGCCTCTCCGAGGGTATTCACTTCGCCAAGAAGAGTGGCCTCGACGTCGCCGCGGTAATCGAGACCATCTCCAAGGGGGCGGCGCAGTCGTGGCAGATGGAGAACCGCTACAAGACCATGAACGAGGGCAAGTACGATTTCGGCTTCGCGGTCGAATGGATGCGCAAGGACCTGTCGATCTCGCTGGCCGAAGCCCGCCGCAACGGCGCCACCCTGCCGGTGACCGCGCTGGTCGACCAGTTCTACGCCGAAGTCGAGAAGATGGGCGGCAAGCGTTGGGATACGTCCAGCCTGCTCGCGCGCCTCAACCGCTGACACCTGACCATCTGAACGACCTTGCTGATCGCGATCGCCGCCATCTTCGTCCTGGCCTATGCGGCGATCGCGCTCGAGCACCCGCTTCGCGTCAACAAGAGCGCTTCCGCGCTGCTCGGTGCGGGCCTGCTCTGGAGTGTCTACGCGATCGCGACGGGCGACCACGCGCTGGTCGGCCGCCAGCTCGACGAGTCCGTCGGCTCCACCGCGCAGATCGTTTTCTTCCTGATCGGCGCCATGACCATCGTCGAGGTGATCGACGCCCATGATGGTTTCGAGGTCATCACCTCGCTGATCCGCACCACCAGCCAGGTGGTGCTGATCTGGCTGATCGGCTTCGTGACGTTCTTCCTGAGCGCGATCCTGGACAATCTGACGACCACCATCGTCATGATCTCGCTGATCCAGAAGCTGATCGCCCGTCGCGACGACCGCCTGCTGTTCGCCTCCCTCATCGTCATTGCCGCCAATGCCGGCGGCGCCTGGACCGTGATCGGCGACGTCACCACGACCATGCTCTGGATCGGCGGGCAGATCTCGCCGCTGAAGATCATGAGCGCGGTGTTCCTGCCCTCGCTCCTCAATCTGCTCGTGCCGCTCGCCTTCATCAGCTTCTCGCTCAAGGGCAAGACCATCGCGCCGCCGTCGAAGGACACCGGGCTGCTGGCTGTCGACCGGTTCGAGCGCAACCTGATGTTCTATCTCGGGCTCGGCACCCTGATCGCGGTGCCGGTGTTCAAGGCGGTGACGCATCTGGCGCCCTTCATGGGCATCCTGTTCGGGCTCGGCGTGCTCTGGCTGGTCGGCGAGATCGTGCACCGGCACAAGGACGAGCATGTGCGCCAGCCCCTCACGCTGGTGCATGCGCTGGGACGGATCGACATGACCTCGATCGTGTTCTTCGTCGGCATCCTGCTCGCGGTCGCCTGCCTCGACCATGCCGGCCTGCTCTCGATGCTGGCCAAATGGCTCGACGCCACGCTCGGCCGACAGGACGTCATCGTCGTCGTGCTCGGCCTGCTCAGCGCCATCATCGACAACGTGCCGCTGGTTGCCGCGACCATGGGCATGTACGACCTCGCGCATTATCCGCCGGACAGCTTCATCTGGGAGTTCATCGCCTATTGCGCCGGGACCGGCGGCTCGATCCTGATCATCGGCTCGGCCGCGGGCGTTGCCGCGATGGGGCTCGAGCGGATCGAGTTCCTCTGGTATGCCCGCCGCATCGCTGGCCCCGCGCTCGCCGGCTATCTGGCCGGTGCGGTGGTGTACATCGCGCAGTACGCGGCGCTGCATTGAGCGGTTCGGACCGGCTCCAGATTAACGCCCGGTTAACGTAATTCTTTAGCTCCTTAAGTCAGCTCTTAAGGATTTCTTGCCAGAGATAGACAATGCAGAAGGCCCGCGTCCGGCGTGGGCAGGAATCGTGTTGCTTGATGAGTAACCCCGCTGAAAAGCCTGAGGTTGTCCAGCTTCCGGCCGAGCCGGTAAGCGCTCCATCGGCGAGCAGCCGAAGGGCTGCGGCGCAGCGGGTGCGCGAGGCGCGCGATAAGTTAACGTCGACCAGTGGAACCCGGCCGGCGTTCGACGCCGAGATGCTGCGCCAATATGCCCAGACGCGGCTGTCGGCCTCCTATGTCGTGATGCTGCTGGTGGTTGCGACCGGCGTGCTGTTCGGACTGTGGATGCAGCCGATCCCGGCCGCGGCCTGGACCGCCGGCATGCTCTGCATCCACGGCGCGATGATCCGCAGCTGCCGCCGGTTCCTGACCGAGCCCGCCTCGCCCGCCGCGACGCGCGCGTGGCGAACACGCTTCGTCGTGCTCGACCTGCTCTACGGCCTGTGCTGGATGGCGATCCTGATCCATCCCGTGCTCGACATGGTCACGGAAACGCTGATGATGTTCCTGATGCTGCTGGTGATCGCAGTATCGAGCATGCTCGCCGCCAATCTGCCGATCGCCGCCCTTGCCGCCACCGCACCGGTCGCAGTCGCCATGGCGCTGAGCTTTGCGGTGACCGGCTCGCTGGACAATTACATCCTGGCCGCACTCGCGCTCGCCGCCGAAGGCTATTTCGTGCTGCTTGCGCATCGCCTGCATTCCTCGACCTTCGCCACGCTCGAGGCGCGCGCCGAGAAGGACGCGCTGATCGGCGAACTGGAGCAGGCCAAGGCGATCTCGGACGAGGCGCGCCACCGCGCCGAATCCGCCAATGTCGCCAAGTCGCGCTTCCTCGCGCAGATGAGCCACGAGCTGCGCACGCCGCTGAACGCGATCCTCGGCTTCTCCGAGGTGATGAAGAGCGAGATTTTTGGCGCGCATGCCGTGCCGGTCTACAAGGAGTACTCGGCGGACATCCACAATTCCGGCGTGCACTTGCTCAACCTCATCAACGAGATTCTCGATCTGTCGCGGATCGAGGCCGGCCGTTACGAGCTGAACGAGGAAGCCGTGTCGCTGGTCGGCATCGTCGCCGACTGCCACCATCTGATGAAGCTGCGCGCTTCCAGCCGCGGCATCACCATCCACGAGGTATTCGAGCAGGCCATGCCGCGGCTTTGGGCCGACGAGCGCGCGATCCGCCAGGTCGTGCTCAACCTGCTCTCCAACTCGATCAAGTTCACGCCGCAGGGCGGCGAGATCTGGCTCAAGGCCGGCTGGACAGCTTCGGGCGGACAATATCTCTCGGTGAGGGATACCGGCTCCGGCATCCCCGAGGACGAGATTCCGGTCGTGCTCGCTTCCTTCGGCCAGGGCTCCAACTCGATCAAGTCGGCCGAACAGGGCGCAGGGCTGGGCCTGCCGATCGCAAAGAACCTGATCGACCTGCATGGCGGCACGTTCACGCTGAAATCGAAGCTGCGCATCGGCACCGAGGTGATCGTCACCTTCCCGCCGGAGCGCGTGATGAGCGCGCTGGCGCCGCTGTCAGATGATTCTCCGCCGCTCCAGCCTGAGGGCTCCCTCGCGCCTGACGAGAAGCGCCGGCCGCGCCACAAGCCGATCATGAGCGCAGGCACGGGCTCTTAACGATATGCTTGCAGAAATGCCCGACCATCCCTCACTATGCCGAAATGAGCAAAGAAACGCCGTGCGTCGCCGTCTGCATGATCGATCCCAAGACCAAGCTGTGCTTCGGCTGCGGCCGCACCTTGCCGGAGATCGCGCGCTGGCACGCCATGGAAAGCGCGGAACGGCTCTCGGTCATGGCGCTGCTGCCGGCACGCATGGCGGAAGCTGGACTTGCGCCGATCGCGGGATCGCGGAAACACGCCTGACCGGCCGGCGCGCATATGGAGGTGCGCAATGATCCGCTTCCTGCTCGTTCTCGTCATGCTTGCCGGCACCGCCGGTGCCGTCGTCGCCTATGGCGATCCCGATCAGATCGCGCGCGCGAGCAACAAGGTCTCGCACATCTTCCGCACCCAGACCGTCACACCGGCACCCGCCGTGCAGATCCAGCGCGGCCAGGGCGGTGAATTCGCGCTGCGCGCGAAGATCAACGGCGTCGCCGCACCGATGGTGATCGACACCGGTGCGACCTCCGTGGTGCTGACCTGGGAAACCGCAAAGGCGATCGGGCTGCCGCTCGAGATGCTCGAATATGACGTCGATCTCGAAACCGCGGGCGGCCACACCAAGGCGGCCCGGCTCACGCTCGACCGTCTTGCCGTCGGCCACCTCGTCGAGAAATCGGTGCCGGCCCTCGTCGTGCAGCGCGGGCAGATGAAGACCAATCTGCTCGGCATGAGCTTCCTCGACCGCCTGGAGAGCTGGGGCGTGCGCGCCGACAAGCTGATGCTCACCGGCTATCCGGAGCTCCAGGGCAGCCCCCGCCGCGCGCGGATGGCGGTCGACTAGAGCGCCGACGCGAGCCGCCGCTCGCCAGCCGACAGGCTCGATCGCGCGGGCTGTGACCCATCCAGACCACGACTTCAGTTGGCGCGCCGCGAAAGCGCCGCGGTCTGGCATTTGGGCTATTTACAAACCGCCTAGTCGGTTTATAACAATCGCAGTCCCGGATCGGGGTTGGACAGGCGCTGCTCCCGAAGGGACGCGGCCAAGTGGGAGATTGTGAATGATGACTGCAAGAGCCGCGTTACGCCGCACGATGTGCGCCCTGCCCTTTGCGGCTGTGTTCGCCGCAGGCAGCGCCTGCGCTGCCGACCTGTCGCCGCGCTATGCAGCGCCCGCCTCCGCCTATACGGCACCGCAGCCGGTGTATTCGTGGACGGGTCTCTATGCGGGCTTCAACGCCGGCTATGCCGAGAGCGGCGACGACGCCTTCAACAATCTCGCTGGCGCGACTGGCGGCAAGGTCAAGGGCGCCGTCGGCGGCGTGCAGATCGGCTACAACTACCAGCTCTCGCCGATGTTCGTGGTCGGCATCGAGAACGACTTCGAAGGCGCAGACATCAAGAACCACGACGCGCTCAACAGCGCCGCGGTCAGCCTGCCCTGGTACATGACCGGCCGCGCCCGCGCCGGCATCGCGACGATGGATTCACGCCTGCTGTTCTTCGGGACCGCCGGCCTTGCCGCCGGCGAATTCAAGGACGGTCCGATCAACAAGATGAAGATGGGCTGGACAGCGGGTGGCGGCGTCGAATGGGCGTTCCTGCCGAAATGGTCGGCCAAGGCCGAATATCTCTACACCGAGTTCAAGCACGACGACCTGCCGGACTGGAACGCCGCGAAATTCCACACCTTCCGCGTCGGCGTGAATTATCACTTCGACCTGTTCCGTTGAGGCCGATCGACGAAGAGCCGGATGTTGCGATCCGGCTCTTCACGTCGCGGCAGTCAGGCGGCCGCCTCCGCCGGCGCACGCACACCGACGCGCGCGATCGCATCGCGCAGCACGTCGAGACCGGCGCCCGGCTTTACCCCCTGCTCGGCAAGATGGCGGCGGAAGGCACGCGCGCCGGGCACGGCGTGGAATGCACCGACGAAATGCCGTGTGATGGCGTGCAGCCGCGTACCGCGCGCGAGCTGCGCCTCGATATAAGGCATCATCGCTTCGAGCGCGTCCTGCATGGTCGCATGCGGCGCCGCCTCGCCGAAGATATCGGAATCGACGGAGAGCAGCCGCCATGGCTCCTGATAGGCGGCCCGGCCGAGCATTACGCCATCGACGTGTTCGAGATGCGCCTTCGCCTCGTCGATGCCTGGGATGCCGCCATTGATGATGACGGGCACATCGGGCATCGCGCGCTTGAGCCGATAGACGCGCTCGTAGTCGAGCGGCGGAATATCGCGGTTCTCCTTCGGTGACAGGCCGTTGAGCCAGGCTTTCCTGGCATGCACGATCAGCGCATCGCAGCCCGCTGCGACCACCGCGCGCGCAAGCGTATCGAGCGCCACCTCCGGATCCTGGTGGTCGATTCCGATGCGGCACTTCACCGTGACCGGCACGGCAACTGCGCGCTTCATCGCATCGACGCACCTCGCCACCAGCTCCGGCTCCGCCATGAGACAGGCACCAAAGCGGCCATCCTTCACGCGATCGGACGGACAGCCGACATTGAGATTGATCTCGTCATAGCCGAACGCCTCGCCGATGCGCGCGGCCTGCGCGAGCTCGCTCGGATCCGAGCCGCCAAGCTGAAGCGCCACCGGGTTTTCGCACGCATCGAACCCGAGCAGCCGCCCCCGGTCGCCATGGATGATGGCGCCGGTGGTCAGCATCTCCGTATAGAGCAGCGCCCGCCGCGTGAGATGACGGTGGAACACCCGGCAATGCCGGTCGGTCCAATCCATCATGGGCGCCACGGCAAATTTGCGCCATAAGCTGTTCATCTTATTGAGGTATTTCAACTCCGATCAGTCCTTTATGTGATTAGACCGACTGAGAATTCTCGTTTGACGAGGGCTTCCGTAGCCTGGCTCTTCTAGGACGATATTTGCATGAATTGGAAGCGGAAATCGCTTCTTCGGATTCTCAGTGCACACGTCAGGCGGAGGTCAAGGCGTGCTGCCTGAGTCATACTCACTTCGCGGTGTGAGTATAATTTCTGCTCACGAATTTCCCTCTTCAATCGAGACCTTCGCAGCCCAGCTCGCGCAGAGAAGAATCCCTGCGCGCCCGCCACAATGTTCGAGATCTGCTTCCGCTCCGCTCGGACTTTCCTGTGGCAGCTTTTAGTAACCTATCGACATCGTCAAACGGTACAAAGAGCAACCCATAGTCATTTCTGATGATGAGATCGCCTCGCTCAGCGACCGCTTTGAACGGCTAACGCTCCCGCTACCTTCCAATCGTTCCATGACCGTTCAACGATGTCAGTTCGCCTTCGCTTTCACATATCGGCCCGGTGCCGCTTCCCCCGGCGGATAGAGGTTGCTGCCGAGTTGCGTCCGGGCGGGCACCCGGTCTTCAGCCCACGGCTTGAGCCACGCGATCCAATCGTTCCACCAACTGCCCGGCCTTTCGTCGGCGCTCGCAAGCCACGCGGCGGGATCGTCGCATCGCTGGTCCGACAGCCAATAGCTTCGCTTGTTCTTGGAGGCGGGATTGATCACGCCGGCAATGTGCCCACTGGCGCCGAGCACAAAGCGGGTGTTGCCACTGAACAGGCCGGTGGTGCGATAGGCCGATCGCCACGGCACGATATGATCTTCGGCGGTCGCCAGCACGTAAGCAGGCAGATCGACCCGGGCCAGATCGACAGGAGTGCCGCACATTGTCAACCGGTTCGGCTCCCGAAGATTGTTCTCCAGGTACATGTTCCTGATGTAGAAGCAATACATCGGTCCGGGAAGGTTGGTGACATCCGCGTTCCAGAACAGCAGATCGAAACGCTCCGGCGACTTTCCCTTCAGATAGTTGTTGATCACGTTCGGCCAGATCAGCTCCTTCGACCGCAGCGTCTGAAAGACGAAGCCGAGCTCGGCGCCGCGGTAGATGCCTTCCCTCCCGATCGTCTGCTCGCGCTGCCGCACCCCTTCCTCGTCCACGAATACGCCAAGATCGCCGGGTTCCCGGAAGTCGAGCATGGTCGTCAGCAACGTCACACTGGCAACCGATTCATCGCCGCGCGTTCGCAGAATGGCGAGTGCGGATGACAAGATCGTTCCGCCGACACACCAACCCAGGACGTTGATCTTGTCTACACCCGAAATCGATCGGGCGATGTCGATGGCGCGTATGGCGCCATCCTCAACGTAGTCGTCCCATCGAATGTGGCCACAGGAGGCATCCGGGTTGCGCCATGAAACCACGAAGACCGTGAAGCCGTTCTCGACCGCGAATCGAACGAACGAATTGGCCGGCTGGAGGTCGAGAATGTAGAACTTGTTGATGCAGGGCGGCACGATCAGCAGAGGCCGGGCGGCCACCTGCTCCGTCGCAGGCGCGTATTGAATGAGCTGAAACAGCTCGTTTTCGAACACAACCGCGCCCCTGGATGCGGCGACATCCTTTCCCACCTCGAAAGCCTCCTCATCCGTGATCGTCAGGCTACCCCTGCCCAGATCGCTCATCAGGTTCTCCAGGCCCGCCTTGAGGCTTTGACCTTCGCTGTCCGTCGCGAGCTTGATGACATCCGGATTGGTGGCCAGGAAATTGGTCGGGCTCATCGCCTCGACGAGCTGGCGCGTGAAGAAGCGCAGTCGATGCTTTTCCTTCTCGTCGAGATCGAGCGCCTCGACGAAGTCGACGCAGTAGCGCGCGTTCAGCAAATAGCATTGCTTCAACAGACTATAGGCCGCATCGTCCCGCCATTCCGTGGCGTTGAACCGGCGATCGCCGCGCGCAGGCTCAATACCTCCTTCGCCTTGCACGCCGGTGGCCGATTTGATGACGTGCTCGGTGAGCTGGTATATCCGCTTCATGTGCTCGGCCTGCAATTCGGCGAGACGCCCGGATGAATTCAAGGCTGAGCCGAGGTTCGCCCTGTCACGATTGCTGTTCGGTGCCCACCCAAGCGATCGCCACAGACTTTCCCCCGCCTTCATAAAGCCCTCGACAAATTCATCAGGCACGTTGAATGGCCGATTCATGGCGTTCCTCAAGATCTGATTGGTTCGTTGCCTTCCGATAACGGGCGGCTTCTGCCGGCGCCCTTTGCCCTCGGCTGCACCGAGAGCCTGCTAGCTATCTGGGCCCGCATGTGCGGGTCGGTCGGTTCGTCCCACCGTCCGCTGCGATCTCAGGACCCGGAGCGGACGGCCGCACCCTCCCTGATGCCATCGACATTCACGGAGAGGCGTTTGATCTTGTCGTACAGCGTCTGCTTCGGAATGCTGAGAAGCGCGGCCGTTGCCTGGACGTCGCCCTGCTTGCGCCGGAGCGCGTCCTCGATGATCGAGCGCTCGATGTTCTCCAGCTGCCGCGGCAACGACACGTCCGACGTTCCGAAACCCAACTTGTTGATCGCCTTGCCGTCGAGGACACCGAGCACGAAACGGTCGGCGACGTTGCGGAGTTCGCGCACGTTGCCCGGCCACGAATAGGCCAGTAGGTGCGACACGGTCTGCTCGTCGAGGATCGGCGCGTCACGCTCGAACCGCCTCGCCGCATCCAGGGTAAAGTGCTCGAACAGCAGCGGGATATCCTCCCTCCGCTCGCGCAACGGCGGCAGCTCGATGAAGGCGACGCCGAGGCGGTAGTAGAGATCGGCACGAAAAAGCCGCTTTTCGCTGAGCTCGAGCAGGTTCACCTTGCTCGCGGCCACGACACGGCAATCCACCGCAATCGGCTTGTTGGTGCCGACCCGCTCGATCGAGCGATCCTGCAGCGACCTCAGCAGCTTGACCTGCACGCTCAGCGGCATGCTCTCGATCTCGTCGAGGAACAGTGTTCCGCCATTGGCGTATTCGATCTTGCCGATTCGCTGACGGGTAGCGCCGGTGAAGGCGCCCACTTCGTGGCCAAACAGTTCGCTCTCGACGAGCGATTCCGGTAGACCGCCGCAATTCACCGCGACGTAATTGCCGCCGCGGCGACCGCTGTGATTGTGCAGGCAGCGCGCGACGACGTCCTTGCCCGTTCCGGTCTCACCATAGATCGTGACGTCGACATTGGTCGCCGCCAAGGTGGAGACGAGCCGGCGCACCTCCTGGATCTGCGGTGATCGGCCGAGCAAGCTCGTCTCGATTCCCTTGCGGTCCGCCAAGGCGGAACGCAACGATCGCACCTCGAGCGTCAGCCGCCGCTTCTCCGCCGCCCGGCGCACCACCGAGATCAACTGCTCCGAGGAGCAGGGCTTCTCGATGAAGTCATAAGCGCCGGTCCGCATTGCCTGCACGGCCATCGAAATATCGCCATGACCCGTGATCAGGATCACAGGCAGATTCTGGTCCAGTCGGCGCAGATCGGACAGCCAGTCGAGACCGCTACGCCCGCGCAGGCGCACATCGCAGACCACGACAAAAGGCATATCTGCCCGAACAGAGCCGCAGGCGCTCTCAACCGAGGCAAATCCGGAAACGGAAAATCCTGCGAGCTCGAGCGCCTGGACGCCGCCGATCCGGACGTCGTCATCGTCCTCGACATAGATCACGCCGATCGATTGGTCATCACCCATGCGAGGCCGCCTCTGCTATGTCTGCCAATGGAAGGGTCACGACGAATTCAGCACCATCAGGCGTCAGGTTTCGCGCATGCAGCTCGCCGCCGAACGAACGTGCGATGTGATTGGAGAGCATCAGGCCAAGGCCGAGCCCCTTGCCTGCGGGCTTGGTCGTCACGAACGGCTCGAACATGCGCTGCAGGACGTCGGAGGCGATCGCCGGCCCGCTGTTGCTGATCGCGATGCGGCAGCGGGCGGTCGGCGCCTCTTCCCTGCCCGCCCGGATTACGATCGACTTCCGCTCGACGCTCTCCACGGCATCGAGCGCGTTCGCCACGATGTTGCACAACAGCTGCTCGAGCCGCGTCTGATCGGCAATCACGCAGAGTTTCGCGTCGACCTCCGTCGCGATGGCGACGCCGCCCTCCCTGACGCGCCCGGAGAGAATCTTGAGCGATTCAGCCACCGCATGCTCGACGGACACCGCACCAAGCGGGCTGCTCGACTTGTAGGCGAACACCCGCAATTGGCTGGTCAGACGGCCGAGCCGCCGCACCAGTTCGCCAATGCGCGTGAGATTTCCGCGAGCATCGTCAATCAATCCGCGGTCGACCAGCAGGACCGCATTGTCGGCGGCGGTTTGCAGCGCCGCCAGCGGCTGGTTCAGCTCGTGCACGATGCCCGCCGACATCTGGCCGAGGGCCGCCAGCTTGCCGGCATGAACGAGCTCATCCTGCGCTGCCCGCAATTCAGCGGTGCGCTCCTGCACCCTCGTTTCGAGCGTGTCGTGGGCCGCCTGCAACGCGGCCCGGCTCGCCAAGCGCTGCTTGATCTCTCTCCGGCGTTGCTCGACAAGGCCGAACGCCAGCAGTGCGACGATTGCGGCGAGACCCGAAATGATGCCGATGACGACTGCGGTCTGCCGCGTCGACACCTCGTCGTCGAGCAGAACGAGCTTCCACAGACCTCGATTGATCGGGAGCTCGCTGACCGTATAGGCAGTGCCGTTCTCCGCAGTGATCCGTGCGGTGCCGCCGTCCGACTGGGCGACGAAGCGCCATCCGAGTGGCGCCAGGTCGTGATTCCCATAGGGCTTGGACCGCGCAATGTCATCGCGTGTTTGAACCGACAGCGGCGCCATCGGGCGATAGCGCCACTCGTCGCGGGAGGCAAGAATCGTCACCCTGCGCTCGTCGACCAGGAGAATGTCGTTGTCGGTGTTGCGCCACGCCCGCTCGAACGAATCCAGATTGACCTTGACGGTGGCGATCCCTTTCGTCGTCCCGCTGTCCTTCAGGGCATAGGACAGATAATAGCCGGCGCGCGCGGTCGTGATACCGACGCCGAAGAACGCGCCCCGGCCGTTCGAGAGCGCTTCGCTGACATAGGGCCGGTACGACAGGTTTTCGCCGAAGGGCGTGCCGGGCTGGTCGAAATCAGCCGCGGCCAATGTCGCGCCGGTGACGCCAAGGACATAGAGATTGTCGGCTCCCGCAAGCAGGTTGATCGACTTCAGATACAGGCTGACGTTTTGCTGCAGTGCAGGATCGCTGGGCGCCTCGAGCAACCGGAACACGCTGGGCGATGTCTCCAGCAGAGACGGAAGATATTCAAATCTCGACAAGTAGCCGTCGAGCCTGGCGGCCTCGACGGCCAGCCGCTGCTGGGCCGCAGCGTGCAGATGGTCCAGTCCCCGGCGGAACGTGACCATGTATCCCAGCCACGCCGCCGCGGCGACCAGCGCGATGGCAAATACGCCGCGAACGAGCCAACGCGTGGAAACGGGCACCACCGAACTGACTTTGGCAGGTCCCTTGACGCTCACCAGGGATGGAAGCTCCGTCATCTCCTGAACCAGCACAAACTGTGGAGCGCCGGCCACTGCGGACGACCGCTCACGCATAGTCCAACTCTATGATCTTGCCTCGGAATACGCGATAGGAAAATCCGGTGTAGGCGATGATGACCGGTAGTGTCACGCAGACCCCGATCAGGATCACCTTCAGCGACTCCGAGCTGCTGGCGGCCTGCCAGACCGTGAGCCGGTCGATTACGACAAACGGATAGATGCTGTAGCTGAGCCCGAGGAAGCTCAGGAAGAAGACCAGGACCAGCAGCGCGAAGGGCAGCCAGCACAGCGCTCCGCGCACGGCTGGCGCCCCCAGCAGACGGCGAACTGCCAGCAGCGCAACGCCGGAAGTGATCGGGATCGCCGCCACCGCGATGATCGCCGGCAGCGTGAACCACCTGACGCGGACGGTCTCGCTGATCCATGGCGTTGCCATCGAGATTAGGATCAGGCCCAGGACCATGGGTGCCCAAGCGATCTTGCTCCACTCGATCGCCTTCTCCTGCAGTTCACCCTGCGTCTTCATAACGAGCCATGTCGCGCCGAGCAGCGCATAGGCCATCGGAAGCGCCACCGCAATTGCGCCAGCGAAGATCGGATAATTCCAGCCTTCGCCGAACCCGCTGATGTAGCGGCCAAGCATCCAGCCCTGGCAGATGGACGCCAGCATCGACCCGGCGATGAACATGCGATCCCACATCGCCTTCCGGGCCGCCTTCGCCTTGACCCGGAAATCAAACGCTGCGCCGCGCAGAATCAAGCCGACCAGCATGAGCGCGCTCGGCAGGTACAACTCCGACAGGACCAGCCCATGCGCCTTCGGGAAGGCGACCAATAGAAGGCCGACGCCGAGAACGAGCCAGGTTTCATTCGCATCCCAGAACGGGCCGATTGACGCGACCATAGTATCGCGCTCCTCGGGCGTCGCGCGGTGCATGAGCATGCCGACCCCGAGGTCGTAGCCGTCGCTGACGACATAGACGAGCAGCGACACCCCCATCAGCCCGATGAAGATCAGTGGCAGCATCTCGTCGAAGGACATCACCATCATGCGAACTCTCCGCGGCCCTGATACCGATGCGGGTCCTCCGCAAACTCCTCCGACATGACCGACGCCGTGCTCTTGTCCGGCTTCTCCGCCATGTATTTGAGCACGCCGACATAGGCCGCCAGCAGGCCGACATAGAGCGTGACGTAGATTGCCAGGGTCAGCGCGATACTCGCCGACGGAACGCGCGAGGCAACTTCGCTGGTTCGAATCAGGCCGGACACGATGAAGGGCTGGCGTCCGATCTCGGTGACGTACCATCCGGCGATCGTTGCAACCCACCCGGCAAAGGTCATGCCGGCAAACAGTTTGAGCAGTGGTCGCGGCATAAGGGAAAAATCCCAGCCATCGCGCCAATGCCGCCAGAGGCCGACCCAACTGACCAGCAGCATCAGGATGCCCGTCCCCACCATGATACGGAACGACCAGAACAGCGGCAGCACCGGCGGATGGGCCGATGGAAACTCGTTCAGCCCCTTCAGCTCTCCTTCAGGGTCGTGGCGGAGGATCAGGCTCGCGAGCTTCGGCACCCGCAGTTCGAAACGGTTTGACCGGGTCGCATCGTCGGGAATCGCAAACAGCAGTAGCGGCGCGCCACGCGTGGTTTCCCAGATGCCTTCAACGGCCGCGATCTTCTGCGGCTGATGCTCGAGCGTGTTGAGCCCGTGAAAATCGCCGGCCACGATCTGTGCGGGTGCCGCCAGCGCTGCGAACACAAGCCCCGTCCGCAGCACACGCGACACGCTCGTTGTCGCAGCGCCCTTCAGAAGCTGCCAAGCACTGATCCCGATCAAAAGGAACGCGCAAGTCAGCGACGATGCAAATACCATATGGACGAAGCGATAAGGAAAGGATGGATTGAAGACGATCTCCAGCCAATTCTTCGCATGGAATTGGCCGTCGACGATCTCGTATCCGGCCGGCGTCTGCATCCATGAATTGAGGGCAAGGATCCAGAACGCGCTCATCAACGTGCCGAGCGCGACCAGAAAGGTCGCCCCCAGATGAATCATCTCGCCGACGCGGCGGTGGCCGAACAGCATCACACCGAGAAAGCCCGCTTCCAGGAAGAACGCGGTCAACACCTCATAGCCCAGCAGCGGGCCTGCAATATTGCCGACCCGCTCCATGTAGCCCGGCCAGTTGGTGCCGAACTGGAAGCTCATAGTGACGCCGCTGACCACCCCGAGCGCAAATGTCAATGCGAACACCTTGGTCCACAGCCGATAGGCGCGCAGCCAGTCCAGCTTCTGCTGCGGGTCGGTTGCGCGCAGATGCCTCAGGCGGAAGAACAGCAGCACCCAGCCCAGTGCGATCGAGATCGACGGAAACAGGATATGAAACGTGATGTTCGCGGCGAACTGGATACGCGCGAGGAACACGGCGTCCATCAGCATCCTCTCCAGGTCAGGCACCGCGCCATGTGCACAACGGCCCACACGACATCCATTCTCTCCGCGACCGCAATCAGTGGAGCTTCACATGCGGTTCGGTCCGCCGCGTGATCAGGCGGGCCAACGTGTCGAGCGCTACCTTCACCGAACCATGCAGGGCGTGCTCGTGCATCTTGTACAGCGACAGGTACATCATCCGCGCGAACAGCCCCTCGAAGACCAGGCTGCCGCCCACCAGCGCCCCCATCATCGAGCCGACCGTGCTGAACTCGCCGAGCGAGACCAGGGATCCGAAGTCACGGTAGCGATAGTCCTTGATTGCCTCGCCCCGCAGATGCCGCGGGATCTGCGAATAAAGGTGGGACGCCTGCTGATGCGCCGCCTGCGCACGCGGCGGCACGTTGCCCCGGTCGCCCCATGAGCAGGCCGAGCAGTCGCCGATCGCAAAGATGTTATCGTCGCGCGTGGCCTGCAACGTCGGCCGTACGACAAGCTGATTAATGCGGTTGGTTTCGAGGCCTGCGATATCTTTCAGGAAATCGGGCGCCTTGACGCCCGCCGCCCAGACGATCAGTTCGGCGGGAATGATCCGTCCGTCCGTCAGGCTCACATGGCCCGACCCGACTTCGGAGACCTTGGCGCCCACCAGCAGGTCGACGCCGAGCTTGATGAGCAGCTTTTCTGTCTCTTTCGAAACCCGTTCCGGCAGCGCGGACAGCACCCGGTCCGCGGCTTCGATCAGCGTGATCCTGATGTCCTTCTGCGCATCGACCTGATCGAGACCAAAGGCCACCACCTCCCGGGTCGTCCGGTGCAGCTCCGCCGCAAGCTCGACACCGGTCGCACCGGCTCCGATGATCGCGACCTTCAATTGGTGTTCCCCAAGGGGCGAGGATTGGGCATGGGCGCGGATACACGCATTGACCATTCGCTCGTGAAAGCGCTTCGCATCTGCCTGCGATTCCAGCTTGATCGCGTGCTCCGCGACGCCCGGCGTGCCAAAATCGTTGTTCTGGCTGCCGACAGCGATGACGAGGACGTCATAGTCAAAGCTCCGCTTCGGCGTCACCTCACGGCCTTCGGCATCGAGATAGGGCGCCACCAGCACCTGACGGCGCTCCCGGTCGATTCCGATCATCTCCCCGATCCGGTAGCGAAAGCCGTGCCAATAGGACTGCGCGAGATAGTCGACCTCGTGGGCCGCGATATCCATGCTTCCGGCGGCGATCTCGTGCAGCTTCGGCTTCCACACATGGGTGCGGTTGCGCTCGATCAGCGTGACCTCGAGCTTGCCCTTGCGGCCGTATTTGTCGCCGAGGCGGGTTGCGAGTTCCAGACCGCCCGCCCCGCCGCCGACGATCACGACCCGGGGTTTTCCCGATTGCGCCTCACTCATGTTGGCCTCGATCGATCGTGTTCACAGTCCGCCCAGCCGGATCTCCAATCAGTCTCTCTCCGACACCGCATCCGCGGCTGCGACAGCGGCCATGTTCACGATGCGGCGGACGGTGGAGGACGGCGTGAGAATGTGCGCCGGCTTTGCCGCGCCAAGCAGAATGCCGCCGACCGTCAGCCCCTGCCCCGCAGCCATCCGCAGCAGATTGTAGGAGATATTGGCGGCGTCGAGATTGGGCATCACCAATACATTCGCAGGCCCTGCGAAGCCGGACTCCGGAAACTCGTGGTCACGCACCGACTGCGAAAGCGCGGCATCTCCACGCATCTCGCCTTCCACCGCGAGGTCGGGCGAGCGCTCGCGAATGATCGTGCGCGCTTCCCGCATCTTGTGCGCTTCCGGGACCGCGGAGCTTCCGAAGCTCGAATGCGAAAGCAGCGCCACGCGCGGCGTGATGCCGAACCGCTTAACTTCGGCGGCCGCCAGCAACGCGATGTCAGCAACCTGCTCGGCAGTCGGATTGAGATTGCAGTGCGTGTCGCAGATGAACAGCTGATGCTGCGGGAGAATGAGCATCTGCATCACGGCGAGGGTCCGCACATCGTCCCTCGTCCCGATCACGTTCTTGATCGCGGCCAGGTGATCGGCGGTTCGCCCGATCACCCCGCAAAGCATCGCATCGCCGATCCCCCGCTCGAGCAGGATCGAGGCGAGCACGGTCGCGTTGCTCCTTGTCTCCGACAGCGCAAGGGCCGCCGACACGCCGTCGCGCTTCCTGCGCGCATGATAAACATCGGCGCATTTGGAATAGACCTGCGCATCGTGCGGATCGATGATCTCGCAGTCCTGTCCGGGTCTGAGCCGGAGACCGAAGGCCTTGATGTGCTGTTCGATCGTCGCCGGCCGGCCAAGCAGCAGCGGCTTTGCGATCCGCTCGTCGGCGATGACCTGTGCGGCCCGCAGCACACGCTCATCCTCGCCCTCCGCCAGAACAAGGGATTTTCCGCTCCCCTTCGCCACCGAAAAGACCGGCTGCATCGCATTTCCGGACTGATAGACGAAGCGGCTCAGCTTCTGTCGATAAGCGTCCATATCGACGATCGGACGCCTGGCAACACCCGTATCGGCAGCCGCCTTAGCCACCGCCGGCGCAATCATCTCGATGAGACGTGGATCGAACGGCTTTGGAATGAGATAGTTGCGCCCGAAGCGAAGGTCCTCGCCCTTGTAGGCTGTGGCGACCACCTCTGGCACCTCAGCCATGGCCAGGTCCGCCAGCGCGCGCACCGTCGCAAGCTTCATCTCCTCATTGATGGTGGTCGCGCCGCAATCGAGCGCGCCGCGGAAGATGAACGGGAAGCACAGCACATTGTTGATCTGGTTAGGGTAGTCCGAACGCCCCGTGCCGATGATCGCATCGGGGCGGACCGCCAGCGCGTCCTCCGGCATGATCTCCGGAATCGGATTGGCCATCGCGAAGATCAGGGGATCGCGCGTCATCTTCTTGACCATCTCAGGGGTCAGCACCTTGCCGGCCGACAGGCCAAGGAAGATGTCCGCATCCTGAATGATGTCATCTAACTTGCGCGCCTCCGTCTTCACAGCATAGCGCGCCTTGTTATCGTCCATGCTTTCGGCGCGGCCGGCATACACGACGCCCTTGGCATCGGTCACGATGATCCGCTCGCGGCGCAGTCCAAGGCTCACGATCAGATCGAGGCAGGCTAGCGCCGCAGCGCCCGCGCCGGAGCACACCAGCTTGACGTCGGCGATGTCCTTCTTGACCAGCTTCAGTCCATTGAGGATCGCCGCCGCGGCGATGATCGCAGTGCCGTGCTGGTCGTCGTGAAAGACCGGGATCTTCATCCGCTCGCGGAGCTTCTTCTCGATGTAGAAGCATTCCGGCGCCTTGATGTCCTCCAGGTTGATACCGCCAAAGGTTGGCTCCATCCTGGCGATCGTCTCGACCAGCGCATCAGGATTCTCCTCGGCGAGTTC
Organism: Bradyrhizobium sp. USDA 3311; assembly: GCF_054062495.1. Lineage (NCBI taxonomy): Bacteria > Pseudomonadati > Pseudomonadota > Alphaproteobacteria > Hyphomicrobiales > Nitrobacteraceae > Bradyrhizobium > Bradyrhizobium sp. USDA 3311. The sequence goes on from NZ_JBSSFI010000001.1 coordinate 6,951,720, forward strand.
GATGTCGAAGACATCGATCCCCGCGAATTTCTTGAACAGGCACGCCTTGCCTTCCATGACCGGCTTGCCAGCCAATGCGCCGATATTGCCAAGGCCGAGCACGGCGGTTCCATTGGTGACGACGGCGACGAGGTTACTGCGCGCCGTCAGCACATCTGCTTGCAACGGATCCTCCGCAATGACCAGGCAGGGCTCCGCCACGCCGGGCGAGTAGGCCAGCGCCAGATCGCGCTGGGTGGCCATCGCCTTGGTCGGCACCACCGAGATCTTTCCCGGCGTCGGCAGGCGATGGTATTCGAGTGCGGCTTCCTTCAGATCCTGGTCCATCGTATCCCTCGACTTGATTCCCTCGTTCGGGAAGCCGATACGCGGCCTCCCTCTGCTCTCAAGCGGCCTCAGATCATGTGCTGGCCGCCATTCGCCGAGATCGTCGATCCCGTGATGAAGCCGGCATCGTCGGAGGCGAGGAACACGACCGTGCGCGCGATCTCGTGTGGTTCGCCGAGGCGACCGACCGGAATCTGGGGCAGGATGTTCTTGGCCACGATCTCCGGATTGATCGCCTTGACCATCTCGGTCGCGATATAGCCGGGGCAGATCGTGTTGACGGTGATGCCGGCGCGAGCCCCTTCCTGAGCCAGCGCCTTCACGAAGCCGATATCACCTGCCTTGGCGGCGGAATAATTGACCTGGCCCATCTGGCCCTTCTGACCATTGATCGAGGAGATGCAAATCACCCGGCCGAACTTGCGCTCGCGCATGCCTTCCCACACTGGCCGCGTCATGTTGAACAGCGAGTTCAAATTGGTGTTGATGACCGCGTACCATTGCTCCGGCGTCATCTTGTGGAACATGCCGTCCTTGGTGATGCCGGCATTGTTGACCAGCACGTCCACCGGACCAAGGTCGGCCTCGACCTGTTTGAGACCCGCGGCACAGGCGTCGTAGTTCGAGACGTCCCATTTGTAGACGTTGATGCCGGTCTGGCTCTTGAACTTCGCAGCCGCCTCGTCGTTACCGGCATAGCTCGCCGCTACCTTGTAGCCGGCCGCCTTGAGCGCGATCGAAATCGCCTCGCCGATACCGCGCGTTCCGCCGGTCACCACCGCAACTCTGGACATGATCTCCTCCTGATCCTGGTCGGTTCAATCTCTATTTGCCGGCGCTCGGCCAGCCGTTGTCGTTCGCGGACGGCGTGGTGCCGTCCGCGATTCTCTCCGGTTCTAAAAACCGGCTTTGCTCTTCTAGCGTTCGACCGTTAGGGCGACACCCATGCCGCCGCCGATGCACAACGTGGCAAGCCCCTTCTTCGCACCCCGCTTCTGCATCTCGAACAGCAGCGTCGTCAGCACGCGGGCGCCGGATGCACCGATCGGATGGCCGATGGCGATGGCGCCGCCGTTCACGTTCACGATCGACGGATCCCAGCCCATGTCCTTGTTGACGGCGATGGCCTGGGCCGCAAAGGCTTCGTTGGCCTCGACGAGGTCGAGATCTTTGACCCTCCAGCCAGCCTTTTCCAGCGCCTTGCGCGAGGCCGGAATCGGCCCCGAACCCATCACCGCCGGATCGACGCCGGCCGTGGCCCACGAGACGATCCTGGCAAGAGGCGCCAGGCCGCGCTTGCTGGCTTCGTCCGCGCTCATCAACACCAGAGCGGCCGCGCCGTCGTTGAGGCCCGAAGCGTTGCCCGCCGTCACCGAACCTTCCTTGTTGAAAGCGGGCTTCAGCTTGGCCAGCGACTCCTGCGTCGTGCCGGGGCGGATATATTCATCCTGGTCGACGACGACGTCGCCCTTCCTGGTCTTGACGGTGACCGGAACGATCTCATCCTTGAACCGGCCGCCCTTCTGCGCATCCTCGGCCTTGTTCTGCGAGCTGGTCGCGAACGCATCCTGCTCCTCGCGGGTGATCTGCCATCTGGCCGCGATGTTCTCTGCCGTGACGCCCATGTGATAGCCGTGGAAGGCGTCCATAAGGCCGTCCTTCAGCATGGAGTCGACGAACTTGACGTCGCCCATCTTGGTGCCGTTCCGCAGATGCGACAGATGCGGCGCCATCGACATGGACTCCATGCCGCCGGCGACGATGATCCTGGCATCACCATTGGCGATCTGCTGCAGCCCAAGCGCGACCGACCGCAGGCCCGAGCCGCAGAGCTGGTTCATGCCCCATGCCGTTTTCTCCTGCGGAATGCCGGCCGCCATCGCGGCCTGCCGCGCGGGGTTCTGCCCCTCACCACCGGATAGCACCTGCCCCAGGATGACTTCGTCGACATCCTCGGGCGAGACCTTCGCGCGATCCAGGGCGCCTTTGATTGCGACAGCTCCGAGCTCGTGTGCGGACAGCGCGCCGAACGCCCCGTTGAAGGAACCGACTGGCGTCCGCGCCGCGGAGACAATTACCACATCCGTCATGACCAACTCCCTTGATAGCCCGTGATGTCCGGGCGGTGATCGGTTGGCACCATCGTGCCCTTAGCCCGTCGTTACGGCGACCTCGAGGTCGGTCGGATCGACGTTGCGATCGAGTGCGACGCGCAGCTTCTCGCGGTCGAGCTCACCCTCCCACCAGGCGACGACGACGCAGGCAACGCCATTGCCGCACAGGTTCGTCAGGGCCCGGCACTCGCTCATGAACTTGTCGATGCCGAGCACGATCGCCATGCCGGGAAGCAACTCGGGCCTGACCGCGGCGAGCGTACCGGCAAGCGTGATGAAGCCCGCGCCCGTGATGCCGGAAGCGCCCTTCGACGTCAGCATCGCAACGACGAGGATCGTCATCTGCTCACCGAACGAGAGATCGACGTTCATCGCTTGGGCGATGAAAAGCGTCGCCAGCGTCATGTAGATGTTGGTTCCGTCAAGATTGAACGAGTAGCCGGTCGGCACGACCAGTCCGACGACGGACTTCGAACAACCGAGAATCTCCAGCTTCTCCATCATCTGCGGAAGAGCGCTCTCCGAGGACGACGTGCCGAGCACGATCAGCAGCTCATCCTTGATGTATTTAAGGAACTTGAAGATCGAGAAGCCGGCGATACGGGCGATGATCCCGAGACCAACGACCACGAACAGAAACGCAGTGAGATAGAAAGTCGCGATCAGGCCGGCGAGATTGCCGAGCGCCTGGGGGCCATAGCGACCGATCGTATAGGCCATCGCACCAAAGGCACCGATGGGCGCGACCTTGACCACGATCGAGATGACGCCGAACATCGCGTGGGCGACATCGTCCACGAACGAGCGGACGGTATGAGCCCGCTCGCCGAGCCCCATCAGCGCAAAGCCGAACAGGATGGCGAACAGCAGGACCTGCAGGATCTCACCTTGCGCGAAGGCCCCGACCACCGTGTCCGGGATGATGTGGAGGACGAAGTCCACCGACTTCATCTCGCTCGCCTGTTTCGCATAACCGGCGACGGCCGCAGCATTCGACTGCCCCTGGAAACCCGCTCCCGGACGCAGCACGTTGGCGACGACCAAGCCCAACGCCAGGGCAAAGGTCGAAACGACCTCGAAGTAGACGAGCGCCTTGACCGCGACGCGGCCGACCTTCTTCACTTCGGAAATGTGCGCAATGCCGGAGACGACCGTACAGAAGATGATCGGCGCAATGGCCATCTTGATGAGCTTGACGAACCCGTCGCCCATCGCCTTGATCCAGTCGTTCTTGCCGATATCCGGCCAAAGCCAGCCGACGATGACGCCGAGCACGATCGCCGCGAGAACCTGAACATAGAGAACTCGGTAGAACGGCTTCTTATGCGTCGCAGCTATCGCTCCGGACGCCGCGGTGGTCGCTACAGACATGTGTCTCCTCCGTGATCTCGCTGTGTCCTGCGTTAGCAGCCCGCGCTATTTCTTCTTCTGCGGCGGCAGATCGGTGCAGTGGCCCTCAAAGACCTCCGCTGCCATTCCGATGGACTCGCCGAGCGTCGGATGCGGATGAATGGTCTTGCCGATATCGGCCGGCTCACACCCCATTTCGATCGCAAGGCAGACCTCGCTGATCAGATCGCCCGCATGCGTGCCGACGATCCCGCCGCCGATGACGCGATGCGTCGCCGTGTCGAACAACAGCTTTGTGAAACCCTCGTCGCGGCCATTGGCGATGGCGCGGCCGGACGCCGCCCAGGGGAAGACCGATTTGCCAAACTTAATGCCCTCGGCCTTGCACTCGTCCTCGGTCTTGCCGGCCCAGGCGACTTCGGGATCGGTATAGGCGACCGACGGGATCTGTCGCGCGTCGAAATAGGATCTTTCGCCATGGGCGACTTCGGCAGCCACATGGCCTTCATGCACGGCCTTGTGCGCCAGCATCGGCTGGCCCACGATGTCGCCTATCGCAAAGATGTGCGCCACGTTGGTGCGCATTTGCTTGTCGACGTCGATGAAGCCGCGATCGGTCACCGCGACACCAGCCTTCTCGGCGCCGATCTTCTTGCCGTTCGGGCTTCGGCCGACGGCTACCAGAACGAGGTCATAGACCTGCGGCCCGGACGGCGCCTGCTCGCCCTCGAAGCTGACCTCGATTCCGGCCTCGGTCGCCTTCGCGCCGACGGTTTTGGTCTTCAGCATCGCCTTGTCGAAACGCTTCGCGTTCATCTTCTCCCAGACCTTGACCAGGTCACGGTCGGCGCCCTGCATCAGGCCGTCGAGCATTTCGACCACGTCGATGCGCGCGCCAAGCGCCGAATAGACCGTCGCCATCTCGAGCCCGATGATGCCGCCGCCGATCACCAGCATGCGCTTCGGGATCGACTTCAGCAGCAATGCGCCCGTCGAGTCGACGATGCGCGGATCCTCGGGCAGGAACGGCAGCTTCACCGCCTGGCTGCCAGCAGCGATGATCGCCTTGGCGAACTTGATCGTCTTCTTGCCGCCCGCAGTGACCACTTCAAGATGATGCGGATCGAGAAAGGCACCGACGCCGGTCACCACCTCGACCTTGCGGGCCTTGGCCATCCCGGCGAGACCACCGGTCAGCTTCTTGATCACGCCGTCCTTGAACCCGCGCAGCTTGTCGAGGTCGATCTGCGGCGCACCGAACGAGATTCCGTGGTCCGGGAGATGCTTGACCTCATCGACGACGGACGCCGTATGCAGCAACGCCTTGCTTGGAATGCAGCCGACATTGAGACAGACGCCGCCGAGCGTGTCGTAACGCTCAACCAGCACGGTCTTCATGCCGAGATCGGCGGCGCGGAAAGCGGCCGAATAGCCGCCGGGCCCGGCGCCGAGCACCAGCATCTCGCATTCGATATCCGCCTTGCCGGAATGAGATGCCGGGACAGGCGCAGCTGCGGACGACGTAGCGGCAGGCTTTGACGCCGGCGCAGGCGGCGGAGCGGCCGCGGCCCCCGCAGTCTCCAGCACGAGGATGATCGAGCCTTCACTGACCTTGTCGCCAACCCTGACTTTGACCTCCTTGACGATTCCGGCATGCGAGGACGGGATCTCCATCGACGCCTTGTCGGACTCGACCATGATGAGGCTGGTGTCGACCGCCACGGTCTCGCCGGGCTTCACCATGACCTCGATCACCGCAACGTCCTTGAAGTCGCCGATGTCAGGAACCTTCACTTCGATCTGCTGAGCCATGCTGCTCTCCCCCGAACTCAGAACAGCACCCGCCGCAAATCGGCGAGCACGCTGGCGAAGTAGACGTTGAAGCGGGCGGCGGCCGCGCCGTCGATGACCCGGTGATCCCAGGACAGCGACAACGGCAAGGTAAGGCGCGAGGCCCAAGTCTTGCCGTCAGGCGAATGCTGCTTCCAGTATCCCTTGCATACGCCCATGATCGCGACTTCCGGCGCGTTGATGATCGGCGTGAAGTAGATGCCGCCGATGCCGCCGAGCGACGAGATCGAGAAAGTGCCCCCTTGCATCTGGTCCGGCTTGATCTTGCCCTCGCGCGCAAGCTTGGCGAGCGCGTTCATCTCGTTGGCGATCTCCGGCAACGACTTCTTGTCGGCATCGCGGATGACAGGCACCATCAGTCCGTTCGGCGTGTCCGCTGCAAAGCCGATGTGCCAGTAATTCTTGTAGACCAGGGTGTCGCCGTCGAGGCTGGCGTTGAACTCCGGAAACTTTTTCAACGCCGCAACGGCCGCTTTCACCATGAACGGCAGCAGCGAGAGCTTGACGCCGCTCTTCTCCAGCTCCTTGTTCATCTTGACCCGGAACTGCTCGAGTTCGGTGATGTCGGCCTCGTCATGAGTTGTGACGTGCGGAATGACGACCCAGTTGCGATGCAGATTGGCTGCCGAGATCTTCTTGATGCGGCCGAGCTCCTTGCGCTCGACCGGCCCGAACTTCGCGAAATCGATCTTGGGCCAGGGCAGAAGATCGATGCTGCCGACACCGCCTCCGCTCGCCGCCGCAGCCTGCGGCTTGGCGGCGGGCGCACCACCCTTGGCAGAGGCCTCGACGTCCTCACGCACAATCCGGCCGTGATTGCCCGAGCCCTTGATCTTGCCGAGATCGACGCCCATCTCGCGCGCCAACTTGCGCACCGCCGGACCGGCATAGGCCAGCGCGAAGGCTTGTTCGTCGACCCCGGCGGCTTGCACCGCCAATGCCGCGGCTGTCGCCTGTGATGCGGGTGCCAGTGCGGGCGCGGCAGCGTTCGCCGCAGCGGATGCGTCACCGGTCGCGAGCACGAGGATAATCGCGCCCTCGCTGACCTTGTCACCCGTCTTCACCTTGATCTCGCGCACCGTACCCGAGAGCGGAGCCGGCACTTCCATCGTTGCCTTGTCCGATTCGAGCGCAATCAGCGGATCCTCCGCCTTGACGCTATCGCCGGGCTTCACGAAGATTTCGATGACCGGCACGTCCTTGAAGTCACCAATGTCGGGGACGCGTACCTCGGCCACACCGGCCGGCGCGCTGACCGGCGACGGCGGCGCACTGACGACCGGGCGCGTTTCGGCCTGCTCGGCGCCCGCGCCCTCGAATTGCACGATCACCGCACCTTCGCTTACCTTGTCGCCAACCTTGACGACCACGGACTTCACCACGCCATCGCGCGGTGACGGCACTTCCATGGTCGCCTTGTCGGACTCGAGCGCGACCAGCGGGTCCTCGGCCTTTACCTTGTCGCCCGGCTTGACGAAGACCTCGATCACCGGGACGTCCTTGAAGTCGCCGATATCGGGAACCTTGATGTCGATCAGCCCACTCATTGCTCTGCCCTCGGCTCCCAGCCTCACACGGTCCACGGCGCAGCGCGCCCGGCATCGATTTGATATTTGGCGATGGCCTCGGCCACGACCGCGGGCTTGATCGCTCCCTCATCGGCGAGCGCCTTGAGGGCGGCGACCGCAACGTAGTGCCGGTCGACCTCGAAGAATTTGCGCAGCTTCACGCGATAGTCGCTACGGCCGAACCCGTCGGTGCCGAGCACGACGTAGCGGCGCCCCGCCGCCTGTACATATTCCCGGATCTGGTCGGGGTAGTTGCGCATATAATCGGTGGACGCCACGACCGGCCCCGGATGTCCCTTGAGCTGCGATTCAACCCAGCTCTCGCGACGTGGCTCGGTCGGATGCAGCAGGTTCCAGCGCTCCGCCGCCATGCCATCGCGACGCAGCTCGTTGAAGCTGGTTGCGCTCCAGACGTCCGCGGCCACGCCGAAGTCTGCCTTGAGCAGATGGGCGGCCGCGATCACCTCGCGCAGGATCGTGCCCGACCCGACTAGCTGGACGCGGAGGCCCTTCTTCGCGGTCTCGCCTCCGTTTTTCAGGAGATAGAGTCCCTTGAGAATCCCCTCCTCCACCCCTTCGCCTGCATCGGCCAGCGCTGGATGCGGATAGTTCTCGTTCATCAGAGTGAGGTAGTAGTAGACGTCCTCCTGCGCCTCATACATGCGGCGCATGCCTTCGCGCACGATGGTCACGACTTCATAGGCGAAGGTCGGATCGTAGGAGATGCAGTTCGGGATCGTGGCCGCGAGCACGTGGCTGTGGCCGTCCTCGTGCTGCAAGCCTTCGCCGTTTAGCGTAGTTCGGCCGGCCGTGCCGCCGAGTAGGAAGCCGCGTGCGCGCATGTCGCCTGCAAGCCAGGCGAGATCGCCGACACGCTGCAGGCCAAACATCGAGTAGTAGATGTAGAACGGGATCATCGGCACGTTGTTCGTCGAGTAAGACGTTGCCGCGACAATCCAACTCGACATCGCACCGCCTTCGTTGATGCCCTCCTGGAATACCTGCCCGCTCTTGTCTTCGCGGTAGTACATCAGCTGGTCGGCATCCTGCGGCCTGTAGAGCTGGCCGACTGACGAATAGATGCCGAGTTGCCGGAACATGCCCTCCATGCCAAAGGTGCGAGATTCGTCCGGCACGATCGGCACGATGTGCTTGCCGATCACCTTGTCGCGCACAAGGGTGCCGAGCAACTGCACGAAGGCCATCGTCGTCGAGATCTCGCGGTCGCCGGTATTTTCGAGCAAGCGCTGGAACGTCGAGAGCGGTGGAATTTGCAAGGACGCGGATTTCCGCCGGCGTTGCGGCAGGTAGCCGCCGAGCTTTTCACGCTGCGCCCGGAAATACTTCATTTCCGGACTATCTTCCGGCAGCCGGAGGAAAGGCACCTTGGCAAGGTCCGCGTCGGCGACCGGCACCTGGAAGCGATCACGAAAGCCACGCAGCGCGTCCTGCGTCATCTTCTTCGCCTGATGGGCGATCATCTGGCCTTCGCCGGATTCGCCCATGCCGTACCCCTTGACGGTTTTCGGCAGAATGACCGTTGGCTGGCCCTTGTGGTTTACGGCGGCGGTGTAGGCGGCGAAGACCTTCTCGGGATCATGGCCGCCGCGCGCGAGCTGCCAGATCTCGTCGTCGCTCATATCAGATACGAGTTGCTTCGTTTCCTCGTACTTGCCGAAGAAGTGTTCGCGAATGTAGGCGCCGCTCTTGCTTTTGAAGTCCTGGTATTCGCCGTCGACGCATTCTTCCATGAGCCTGAGCAGCCGCCCGCTCTTATCCTTCTCCAGCAGGCGGTCCCACCCGGAGCCCCATAGCACCTTGATGACGTTCCAGCCCGCACCGCGGAATACGCTTTCGAGTTCCTGAACGATCTTGCCGTTGCCCCGAACGGGTCCGTCGAGCCGCTGCAGGTTGCAGTTGATGACGAAGATCAGATTGTCGAGGTTCTCGCGGCCGGCGAGTGAGATGGCGCCGAGCGATTCCGGCTCGTCGGTTTCGCCGTCGCCCATGAACGCCCAGACCTTCCGGTTGGACGTCTCGGCCAGCTTGCGGTTCTCGAGATATTTCAGGAACCGCGCCTGATAGATCGCCATCAGCGGCCCCAGGCCCATCGACACCGTCGGGAACTGCCAGAAATCCGGCATCAGCCAAGGATGCGGATAACTCGACAACCCCTTGCCGCTCGTCTCCTGCCGGAAGCTGAGAAGTTGCTCCTCGCTCAACCGCCCCTCGAGAAAGGCGCGCGCGTAGATACCGGGCGAACAGTGTCCTTGAACGAAAATCAGATCGCCGCCATGGGCATCGGTCGGCGCGTGCCAGAAATGGCCGAAGCCGATGTCGTAGAGCGTCGCAGCGGACTGGAAGCTCGCGATATGGCCGCCGAGCTCCGAACTTTCCTTGTTGGCGCGCAGAATAATCGCCAGCGCATTCCAGCGGATGATGGAGCGAAGCTTGTGCTCGATCGCGCGGTCGCCCGGCAGCGCAGGTTGCTGCTCCGGCTGGATTGTATTGCAATAAGGCGTCGTCAGCGACTGTTCGATCTGAAGGCCGCTGTGTCGCGCCGCATCGAGCATCGCATTGACGACGAACTCGGCGCGTTCATTGCCGCGGTGCCCGCGGACCGCCGACAGGGCATCAAGCCATTCCCGGGTTTCCTGCGGGTCCTGATCGTGAGCGTCCGCGAGCGTCATTACTTTCTCCATTGCATGCCAAGCCGAAGTCGAGCGCCAAGGTTCATTGCGGCCCGCGTTCATGCGGACGCGCGCAATGCCGAACGGTCGATATCCCGGTCGCTTTAGGTCGTGAGTTGAATGTTGGCTGGCATCTGAACGTCCCCTCGCACGGTTTATTTTAGAGCTGTCGCTTCTTTTGACAGATCATTAAGCAGCATTCGTGCCAGCCCACGGAAGAATACGGCCTTCCCAGCGATGCCTTTCAGTTTGCTTGGTTTTGCCGGATAGATCATTGCTCCCGCGAGGGCATCCGGGCGGAATCCGTCTGAAGCTCCGGAAAACCGGCCAGGGCAACCACCCGAAATATCGGATCGCCCCGACAGAAGGGTTCGCGATGCCGCCACCCGACCGGCCCGCTGAGACTGAAGCATCCGCGCAAGGGTGCGCCCGGTCACCCGAGTGAGCGCGATTACAAAGCGGCACGCGCATATCTTTGCCCCGTAAGCGCTTCCTGTTCAGCCGAAATGAAAACCGCGGCGGGGCAAGAGAGAAGCAACGCCGGTCAGGAATGAGCTAATGACAAGAGCCTAGGAGCGGCCTCAGCAAAGATGGTCCAGCAGCTCAATTCCGTGTGAGGCGGCCGGATCATTTTGAGTGAGCTGACAAGCGGGCCGATTTGCGCGCCGCGCAGCGAGAAGGCGCCGTAACGGGCATTCGGACCACTCATTGGCGCGACCAAACCGAGCTTGACGGTGCCTTCCTCGGTCCGCTCGAAGGCACCGGAGGAGATGGCCTGAAGCCCAATCAGAGCGGTTCCGATGCAAAATCCTCGTCGGCTCAACTCGATCGTCATTTGCCCGCTCCGTTGCTACAATGATGCTTCTGATCGCGTCGTAAGCAAATGCCGACTTTCTTCTTCTGCATCAATCCGAGCGAGACCTCGCCGATCGTCAGGATGCGCGGCTCGGACATCATAGCCCGCCGATCGTGACAATCTGCTGCTCGCGCCCTGGTGATCTACGTCCTTCAGACTCCGGCCTTGAAATTACATTTGTCTCCATTGGTGATCATATGTATAATTATCGAACGCATCCAAGCCGTTTAGCGGCGTCAAGGGACGGGAGAGCGCCAGAAACCTCACGTCAAGCGACTGCGATGACTATCCCAACCTCGCGCAGCGAGAAGTAAGGCGTTTGATTCGAGCGAGAGACCGCTGCGCGCCCAACGCACGGCATGACACGCGACCTAAAGCAGAGGCGTCATGGTCCGAGTTATTCAGATTTCCGATACGCATCTCAGCCCGAGCAAGCAGCACTTCGAGGCAAACTGGGGGCCGCTTGCCCGTTGGATTGGGCAGCATAAGCCAGATCTCGTCATACATACCGGCGACGTGACGGTCGACGGGGCCGATCAAGAGACCGACGCGGCATATTGCGCGGCTCAACTGGCCTCGCTCGGCGTCCCTGTCGTGGCAGTTCCGGGAAATCATGACGTTGGCGAGGTCGGCAATCCGCATCAGCCGGTAAATAGCGAGCGGCTCGATCGCTTTCGCCGCCACTTCGGTGACGACCGCTGGCTACGCGATGCGGACGGTTGGCGCCTGATCGGCCTCAATTCGATGATCTTCGGCGGCGGCTCCGAAGACGCGCGGCAGACCGAATGGCTCGAGGCCGCGATGGCCGATGCTGCGGGGCGTCGCCTTGCCTGGTTCACGCACCGGCCGCTGTTCATCGAGTCACCGACCGAGGCCGACACCGGTTACTGGTCGGTCAAGCCGGAGCCGCGCCGCGCCCTTCTCGATCTGCTGCAACGCTACCGGGTGGAGATCGTGGCCAGCGGCCATCTTCATCGCTGGCACGAGATCCGGCTGAACGGCACGCACTACGTCTGGGGGCCGGCGGCCGGCTTTCTGGTCGGTCAGAAACTGGCGCCGCCGATGGGCGGCGCTGCACGGCTCGGGGCGGTGGTCTACGACATCGACGGCGAAAATATCGACGTGAGCATTCGTCCGGTGCCCGGCCTCACCGATTACTGGATCGACGACGTCGTGCACGAAGTCTATCCGCCGCGCGAAGCTGAGGCGTGATCTGCGATGGCCGGCCTCACATTGCGCGGCATCCATAAGGCTTTCGGCGACACATCCGTCCTCAACGACATCGACCTCGATATTGCGGACGGCGAGTTTGTGACGCTGGTTGGCCCCTCCGGATGTGGCAAGTCGACGCTCCTGCGCATCATCGCCGGCCTCGAATCTCAGGACCGCGGCTCGGTGTCGATCGGAGGGACTTCGGTGGACCATATGCGGCCTCACGAGCGCAGAATCGCCATGGTGTTCCAGAATTACGCGCTCTATCCCCACATGTCGGTGTTCGACAACATAGCACTGCCGCTCACCATGACGCGCCTCAACCTGTTCGAGCGCCTGCCCTTGATGCGTCATTTGTCGCCTCGCCGCAGGCGCGTCATGGGCGAGATCGCGCGTGAGGTGCGAGCCGTCGCCGAGCAGCTTCGCATCGAAGCTTTCTTTCACCGCCGCCCCGGACAGCTTTCGGGCGGCCAACGGCAGCGCGTCGCGCTCGGCCGCGCAATGGTGCGTCATCCGCAGGCTTTCCTGATGGACGAGCCCTTGTCGAACCTCGACGCCAAGCTGCGCGTGCACATGCGCGGCGAGCTGACCGAGCTGCACGCGCGTCTCGGCGTTACGATGATCTACGTGACACACGACCAGATCGAGGCGATGACGATGTCCGATCGCCTCGCCGTGATGGATCACGGCGACATACTCCAGCTCGGCACCCCCGCCGATGTCTATGAACGGCCAGCTACGATCGCGGTCGCGCAGTTCATTGGCAATCCTGCGATTAATCTATTTCCGGCCCGCGTGGGGCCCAGCGGCCAGGTCGAGCTGCTCGGCCGGACGCTGCCGATCGATGTTCGCAACGCGCCGGCGCCGGAACTGACGGTCGGCGTGCGCCCGGAAGCGATGCGGATCGGAAGCGGACCGTGCGTCGTCACGTGCAGATTCCGGCGCCGCGAAAATCTCGGCTCGGAAAGCATCCTTCACTTCGACCTCGTGGCCTCTCCGGAGGTCGCGGTGCTTTGCCGGGTCGACAACGACATGCCGATACCCGAGGGCCAGGCCACGCTCGCCTTTGAGCCGCGGGATTGTCACGTATTCGACCACAACGGCCGGCGCATCGAGGTGGAAAGCCGTACGGCGGCCAGCCGCGATGTGCGCCGCGCGAGCGAGGTCCGATGACCACGGTCGCGGCTCAAATCACTCCGCTCGACGCGGCGCCGCCGGCCAGCCGCCAGCGATGGATCGAGCGGTTCGCGGGCCTCGGTTTTTCCGCTCCGGCCTTCATCCTGCTGGTCCTCACGAATCTGGCGCCGCTGGCTGCACTCGCCTTCCTGAGTTTCACCAACTACGAGTTGGGCGCGCTCGATTTCTCGTTCGTCGGCCTCAAGAACTTCGGCGCGGCGCTGCAGGATCCCGTGATTCGGCGCTCGGTGACTAACACGCTGCTCTACGTGGCGATTGTCGTGCCGGGTGGCGTCCTGATCTCGCTGCTCGTCGCAATCCTGATCCACCAGCGCAAGCGCACGCGCAGCCTCTATGAGGTTATTTACTTCCTTCCTGTCACCTCGACGCTCATCGCGATGGCCACGATGTGGCAGTTCCTGCTGCACCCGACCCTGGGGCTGATCAATCACACTCTCAAGGGGCTGGGTTTCGCCGAGACAGCTTTCCTGAGCGAGCCGCGCCTCGTCATCCCGACGCTCGCCGCGATCGGCATCTGGCAGCTCGTCGGCTTCAACATGGTGCTGTTCCTTGCCGGCCTCTCGGCGATTCCCCGCGATCTTTATGAGGCCGTCGATATTGACGGCGCAAGCCATCCCATCGACCGCTTCCTGAAGGTGACGTGGCCGATGCTCGGTCCGACGACGATGTTCGTGACCGTGACGACCTTCATCACCGCGTTCAAGATCTTCGACACGGTTGCGGTGATGACGCGTGGCGGCCCCGGAGGCGCATCCGAGGTGCTCCTGTATGCCATCTATCTGGAGGGATTTCAGTACTTTCACATGAGCTATGCGGCGACGCTCACACTCGTCTTCCTGGCGTTTACGCTGGTGTTCTCGGTGCTGCAAACCTTCATCCTTGATCGACGGGTGCATTATTGACGCGTACATCGGCCACGATCGCCCGTCCGCCTACACCGGTGGCGATCCGGATGCGGCACCTCGTGTCGCTTGCGCTCGTCCATGCGGTGCTGATCGGCGGTGCCGTCTTCATGCTGCTGCCGTTCGTCTTCATGCTGACGAGCGCCATCAAGCCGCCGGGCGAGATCTTCGAGGCGACGTTCCGGCTCTGGCCGCGCCAGTTCTACGGATGGCAGAACTTCGAATCTGCCCTGAGCACCGCGCCACTCCTGCGCTTTCTGCTCAACGGTCTCATCGTCTGCGGCGGAATCCTCGTCGTCCAGCTGCTGGTCGCGATTCCCTGCGCCTATGCGCTCGCCAAGCTGAAATTTCCGGGACGGCCGATCTTGTTTTCGCTGGTCCTGCTCGGACTCTGCATTCCGGTCCAGGCGCCCTCGCTCCCGCTCTACATCGCGTTCGCCGAGCTCGGCATTCTCAATACTTACCTCTCGATGATGATGCCGTTCTTCCTGTCGGTGTTCGCGATTTTCCTGTTCCGCCAGTTCTTCAAGTCCTATCCGGACGAGATCATCCAGGCCGCTCGGCTGGACGGTGTCGGGGAGTTCGAGATCGTGTGGCGCATCGTCGTGCCGAGCGTCTGGCCGGCCATCGCGGCGTTTTCGATCTTCTCGGTCGTGGCGCACTGGAACGACCTGTATTGGCCGCTCATCGTCGTCTCCGACACCAAGCTCGCAACGCCACCGCTCGGCATGATGTACTTCGCCGATTCCGAGCTGGGCTCGAATTACGGGACGCTCGCCGCCGGCGCCACCATCATCACGGCGCCGCTGGTCATCGCCTTCCTAATTGCACGGCGGCATTTCATCGCCGGCATCACGATGACCGGAATCAAATGACTTCAACCACCGCCAGGGGAGACACCGCCATGCTGCATCGCCGAGACCTCCTGAAGAGTGCCGCGGCCGTCGGGACGACCGCGCTTTCAAGTTCGTTTCTGACGCGGTCGGCCTACGCGCAGGACGTTACGCTGGATGTGCTTTATGCCTTTCCCGCTTTCGCCAAGTTCCATGAGCCGATCGCACAGGAGTTCATGAAGCGGCAGTCGAGCATAAAGATCCAGTTCCGGGCACCGGCGGCGAGCTATGACGAAGGTCATCAGACCATGCTGCGGCAGGCCGTCACCAACCAGCTGCCGGACGTGTACTATTCCGGTTACCACCTGCTCGCCGAGCTCGTGCGCACGCTGGTGAAACGAAACCAGATCACCGAGGTCGCCTCGCTGCTGCAGAAGGAGGACGTCGCCTGGCGCAAGGCCAATTACTCCGACGGGATCCTGGCCCTCGGGGCGGTCGACGGCAAGATCTACGGCCTCGCTTTCAACGCGTCGCTGCCGGTCATCTATTTCAACGCGCAGCTCGTGAAGGAGGCGGGCGGCAATCCGGACAAGATGCCCGACAACTGGACGGACATGATCGCCCTCGCCGTCAACATCAAGAGCAAGGGGTCCGATGTCGCCGGCATCGCCTATAACATCCACGACTGGCCCGACGACTGGCTGTTCCGTTCCCTGATCCTGCAAGGTGGTGGCCAGATGCTCGATGCGTCGGAAACCGCTGCCGGTTTCGGCAACGACGCCGGGCGCAACGCGCTCGCTCACTGTCGGAAGTTCGTAGCCGATGCCAAGATGCCGTTGATTGATTGGGACTCCTCGCGTCAGCAGTTCATCGCCGGGAAGATCGGCATTTTCGCCGACACGCCGGCCCGGTTGCGCCAGGTCACCGACCTGATCGGCGACAAGTTCACCTTGCGCACCTGCACCTTCCCGATCGACGACAAGCAAAAGGGTGGGCTGCCCACCGGCGGCAACGCGGCGATCATCACGGCGAAAGATCCGGCGAAGCAGCAGGCCGCCTGGGAGTTCCTGAAATTCGTGAGCGGACCGGAAGCGCAGAAGATCGTGGTTGAGACCACGGGCTACATGCCGACCAATTTGCGCGCCTCGGGGCCCGATTTCCTGGCTCCATTTTACGACAAGAACCCGAACTTCCGCACCGTCTCGCAGCAGATCGAGCGCGCGAAGCCTTGGCAGGGCTATCCAGGCGGACAGTCCGTGAAGATCTGGCGCACGCAGCGCGAGATCATCCATGCCGTCATGCGCGGCGAGACGACCGCCGAGGCCGGGCTCGATCGCATGGTCAAGGAAAGCAACGCCTTGATGAAGAGTTCGTAAGCAACGGACAGCCGGCCACAGCAGGTGGCCAAGCGCTGGTAAAGGCCGTTCTCCCCGGAACAGGACTCCCGTGTTCATCATTGCCCAGCTGAGCGATTTCCATGTGCGTCCGCATGGCAAGAAAGCGTACGGCGACATCGATACCAACGCGATGTTTCACGACGCGATCGACGCCGTGCTGAACCTCGATCCGCAACCCGACTGCGTCGTGGTCAGCGGCGATCTGACGGATTGCGGGCTCGAGGAGGAATACGAGATTGTCGCGGCTGGGTTGGCCAGACTACCGATGCCGGTATTCGTCATTCCCGGCAATCACGACCGGCGCGAGCGGTTCATACAGTCGCTGCGGCCACGCCACCGCTATCTTCCGTCCGACGGCTTCATCAACTTTGTCGTGAACGATTTCCCGGTCCGGCTGATTTTCCTCGACAGCGTCGAGGCCGGACGGACCCACGGGACTTTCTGCGCGGCACGGCAGCAGTGGCTACGCGAAGTGCTCGCGGCTGGAGGCGGCAAGCCGACGGTCATTATCATTCATCATCCGCCGTTCCTCGTCGGAGCCGACGGGATGGACGAGCTGGGTATCAGCGAGGCTGCAGCGCTCAACGCAATCATCAAGGACCATCCGGATATCGAACGCGTGCTGTGCGGTCACTATCACCGCTCGATCACGGTGCGCTACGCGGGGACCGTGGGCTACGTGGCGCCAAGCACCGCGCACCAGGTCGCGCTCGACCTGCGGCCCGGCCGTGGTAACCGCTTCATCAAGGAGCCGCCGGGATTTGCCTTGCACCATTGGCGGCCGGACATGGGCATCAGCAGCCATCTCGTTCCGATCGGAGATTATGGTCGCCCGTTCGACATCGCGCCCGATCAGGACGATCCGGGAATCGAGGAGCGCAAGAGCCTTCCGACGCTGTTAGGCCGCGCAGAGGCCGTTGTTGCCGAGGCTGCGGCCAGGCTGGTCGCGATGCAATCCACCCCGTTGCGCACAGAGCGCAAGGACGGGCTCGATATCGTCACCGAGGCGGATCTTGCCTCCGAGGCGATCGTCGTCGCGGGCTTGAAGGCGCTGACGCCCGATGCCGGCATCCTGGCCGAGGAGAGCGGCGCGAGCCAAGGGGACAATGCTGCGCGCTGGATCATCGATCCGCTCGACGGCACGATCAACTACGCGCGGGGACTGCCGTGGTTTTCCGTGACGGTCGCCTACGAGGTCGGCGGTGAGACGAAACTTGGCCTGATCAACGCTCCCAAGATCGGACTGACTGCGCGCTATCTCGCGGGGGAAGGTGCAACGATCGATGGCGTGCCCGCCCGCGTCTCCACGACGCGTTCGCTGTCGGATGCGGTCGTCTCGGTGATTCTGACCTCGCATTTCTCGCTCGACGAAGTCCAGCGGACGACACGTGTCATCGAACTGCTCGGCAAAGTGGCGCGCGGCGTGCGTATCGTCGTCTCGGGCGCCTTCGAGACGACGATGGTGGCCTCGGGTCGCCTGGACGGCTTTGTCTCCTTGAAAGCCGACATCGTTTCGCACGCTGCCGCGTTGCCGATGGTGTGGGCCGGCGGCGGGAAGGTCACGACACTGACGGGGCGTCCGTGCCGCAACGACGATCTCGACAAGATCGCCTCCAACGGATTGATCCACGAGGAATTGCTGGCGCTGTTGCGCCGGGCGCTGGAGTGACCGGGCTTATCTCGGAAACAGCTTATCGCGGATGTAGCGCGAGGTCGGGGTCAGTCTGGCGCCGCGCGGCTTGCGCCAAACCGCTCGATCGATCTCCTTCTTGTCGCCGACCTTCAGGCGCCCCGACACCTTCTTGGCCAGGAAGATCGCATCACTCATCCACCGGCCGGTTCGGCTCTTTCTCGCTTTCACTTCCTTCCATAGTTTCAACGGCCCGAGCTTCAGCTTGGGAAGCTCCTCCTTGATCTCACGACGAAGGCAGCTCCTGTCGCTCTCGCCTGCTCTCCTTCGGCCGCCGGGAAACATCCAGAGCCCGTCGCGCCTGCGGCGCACCATGAGAACGCGCCCTTTTTTTGCGACGACCAACTTCGACGATTTCGCCATTGGCACCAGTCCTGCCGAGCACTTGCGAGATAGTGCTCAATCTACGGGCAGATGATCGCCTTGATGATGCCATCGCGCCGCGCGACCTGCTGCTCGAACGCGGCAGGCGTCTGGTCGAGCGAGAATCGATGCGTGGCCAGCGGCGCCAGCTTGACCTGCCCGCCTTGCGCAAGCGCGATGGCGCGCGGATAAACTTCCGGCATGCGTCGTGAAAACTTGATCGACAGGCCCTTTCGACGCGACTCCGCGCCGCTGAGGATGTACTGATTATTCTCCGGGATGCCGACGAGGACGACCCGGCCACCGATACGGGCGCAGCGCGCCGCATGCTCGAAGCCGTGCGATGAGTCGGTTGCCTCGATCACCAGATCGACGCCGCGGCCTTCGGTGGCGTCACCGACCTCGGCGTAGCTGCGGCATGCTACGTCCGCCCCGAGGTCGCAGGCCAGTTCAGTACGCTGCTCGACGGGGTCGATCGCGATGATCTTTCCGCTACCTGCAAGCCGCGCCAGTTGCACGAGCAGCAATCCCACCGGCCCGCAGCCGAGCACCGCCACGCTTTCCAGAAGCCGCGGGTGCGCCAGATCCATCGCATGGATCGCGACGCCAAGCGTCTCCAAGATCGCCGCGCCGGCCGGGTCGATGCTGTCAGGCACCAGATGCACGGCGGATCGGGGCACGCAGACAAATTCGGCCATGGCGCCGTTGTGAGGCGCGTAGCCCAGGAATTTCACGTTGGGGCAGAGATTGGTGTGACCGCGGTGACACCATTCGCAACGGCCGCAGGGAATGGAAGGATCGACCGCCACCAACGCGTCGGCCGAGAACCCCGCTTTTCGCGCCGAGTCCGGCGTGAGGACACCCGAGAACTCGTGGCCCAGGACGAATGGTCTGACGCGCGTCGGGCCAGTTGTTCCGCCCTCGAGATAGGAATGCAAGTCGCTGCCGCAGACGCCGACGGCCTTGACGCGGACGATGAGCTCGTCCTCCGCTAGCGGCCTCGGCTCGGGGATATCGAGGACGCGGATATCACGAATGTCCTGGAGCACCGCAGCGCGCATGTCGACGCCATCCTTCTGAGCAATTGTCTCCCCTATATTACATATGTAACCGTGGGGTGACAAATGCTTTTGCAGGCGTTTCGGCCCGCGCGCGGGCTGTCGCACCCGGTGCTGAAGGCGCGGGATCCCGTCTCCGTTGCGAGAATGCGGCTATTTTTGCTTGTCGATCAGTTTCAGCGCGGCGACGGCGGTGTTCTCGTCCGTCACCAGCACCTTGCCGATCCGGCCGCGCAGCACCGCGGCGATGATCGGCGCCTTGTTGAGCCCCCCGGCGATCAGCATCGACGTCGGCACGCGTGCCAGCTTCTCGAGCGGCAGCGCGATGGCGCGGCTGTTGATGCCGTGATCTATGGGCCGGCCGGTCTTGTCGAGAAACTGCGCCAGGACGTCGCCGACGGCACCTGCCGCCCGCAGGTGTTCGGCACGAACGTCCGGCGGCAGCCCATGCCGCATCAGCAGCGAGCGCGGCGTCAGATCTCCCATGCTCAACAGCGCTAGATCGATCTTCTCAACGCTGTTCAGCACCTCCTGATAGACCTCTTGGGCCAGGAAGGTGTCGCGCGAGCGCCGGCTGCTGACAAAGATCGGGGCGGCCAGATAGCTGCACTGGGCGTGCAGCCGGTGCGCGAGCTCACCCGCAATCTCGAAGGTGTTGAGCTCGAGTCCACGCGACAGGCCCCCCATCATGGAGACGATGGAGAGTTCGGGATAGTCCGCCAGCGTGACGTAACGGATGGTCTCACGCAAGGTCGCGCCCCAGCCGATACCGATGATGCGCGGCCGCTTCTGTTCGAGGAACTTCGATAAATACGCGCCCGCCGCCATCCCGATCAGGCTGCCGACCTGCTCGGGATTCTCCGGGCTCGGGATGACGACCGCATCCTCGAGACC
Source organism: Bradyrhizobium sp. USDA 3311 (assembly GCF_054062495.1). Taxonomy (NCBI): domain Bacteria; kingdom Pseudomonadati; phylum Pseudomonadota; class Alphaproteobacteria; order Hyphomicrobiales; family Nitrobacteraceae; genus Bradyrhizobium; species Bradyrhizobium sp. USDA 3311. The sequence continues at coordinate 6,972,022 of NZ_JBSSFI010000001.1, forward strand.
GCATTCCCGGCGCAAGCGGTGCTCCAACTCCGTGCAGCTCGCAAAGGCGGAGTTGAGGCGGATGTTGACGATACCGGTCTGCCGGGCATCCGACAGCATGCGATTGACGCGAGCGCGGGTCAGCCCCAGCCGCTCGCCGATCTCGGCTTGGGTCAGGTTCTCCATGTAGTAGAGCCAAGCGACCCGCAGGATGGTTTGATCAGTCACGGCGCAGCCCCCCGCAGCGGCCTCAAGGCACAGTCAGACGTCGGAGCATTTGAGGCGATCTTTCGTTGGTCGTCAAATCTCTGCCATGCGGATTTCGTCATGCGGCCTTCGCGCCCGGCACGCCATCCTCGACCACAAAGCTCGTCAGCCGGCGCACGGCGCTTCCCGCGTCCTTGACGTCGTCGAGCGCCTCGAATCCCATAGTGCAATGCCGGGCGTCGAGCTCCACGGTCGCATAGCCCCGCTTGTCGCCACGCGCATAGACCAGATGTGGATTCTCCGCCAGCGCCTTGCGCACGCTGGCTTCGCTCGGACCGTCTGAGGTGATCGACGTGCCGACGAACTCGGTCGCAATGGTCGGTCCATCCGGCCGGGCGAAATCATGCTTCAGATCGGCGGTAAAGAAGGCGTGGCGGTCGCCGCCGATCACGATCGGATTGCGCGGGCGATGCGCCACGAGCGAATCAAGAAGACGGCGGCGTGCATTGGGATAGCCATCCCAGCCGTCCATCCAGAAATGCGCGCCATCGTCCCCTTCCCGCTTGTCCTGCGCCATCAATGTCTGCTGCGCGACGATGGTCCAGCGGCCGCGGCAATCGCGCAGGCGCGCATCGAGCCATTGCTCCTGCTCCTGGCCCAACATCGTCCGCGCTTCGTCGGTCCGGCCTGCACAGTCCCTCACCCAAGTCGGCCGCCCGCTTCCGACACAGGCGGATGTCGAGCGATACTGCCGATCGTCGAGCAACAGCACGTCGAGCGTCTCGCCGAAGCGGTAGTGCTCATAGATCGTGGCGTCCGCGCCGCGGGGCCGCGCCGAGGGCGGCAGCGGCATGTGCTCGTAATAGGCCTGATAGGAGGCCGCGCGGATCTTCAGGAACTGAGCGGCATCGCGCACGGTGTAGGAGCGATCATTGGCATAATCGTCCATTACCTCGTGGTCGTCCCAGACCGAGAGCCAGGGAAAGGCGGCGTGCGCCGCTTGCAGGTCGGGATCGCCCTTGTAGAGCGCGTAGCGGTTGCGGAATTCCTCGAGCGTCGTCGGAATTCCAACGCCATGCTGGCGGACGTGGCGCGATCCCCAGGATTTCTCGTAGATGTAGTCGCCCAGATGCATGACGAAGTCGAGATCGCGCGCGGCCATGTCGCGGTAGGCGGTAAAATAGCCCTGCTCGTATTGCTGGCAGGATGCGAAAGCAAAACGTAAAGGCCGCGCCGCCCTGGCGGGCGCGGTGCGGGTGCGTCCGACCGGGCTGAGCGCCGGGCCGGCACGGAAGCGATACCAGTAGACGCGGTCCGGCCGCAGCCCCGTCGCCTCGGCATGCACGGAATGCGCAAGCTCCGCGGTCGTCCGCACGACGCCGTGGGAGGCGACGCGCGAGAAGGCCTCGTCCTCCGCAACCTGCCATTCGACGTCCACTGCCGCGTCCCGCATGCCGCCGCCCTCGAGCGGCTGCGGAGCAAGGCGGGTCCACAGGATGACGCGATCCTCACGCGGGCATCCGGAGGCGACGCCGAGCGTGAAAGGATCTGCGCTGAATGAGACCGGCGCTGCCCGCACGAACCCGGCGGGCGCGGCCAAGGCGGCGCTCGCCAGCGATCCCACGAGAAAGCGACGGCGGGGAATCATGGGCGCGCCGGCATCGTTTCGAGCCTGCGGCGAATGCTCACGGCGAGATCCGGCCGATCGGTCGTGATCTGCCGCACCGGTTGGGCAAGCCAGTAAGCGATCTCCTCTGGCTCGTTGGTCACCCATGCACCGAGACGCTCGGATCCGAGCATCTTGAGGGCGAGCGGCAACGCGAGCCCCAGGAGTGATTTTTCGACCGCGACGATGCAGCCGGGAATGGCGGCCAATTGAGCAAACGCGGGCTTAATTCCGCCCATCATCTCTGCCGAACGACGGTCGAGCGAAACGAGCACCCGCGCCTCCGGCCACCGCCGGAGCACGGTCTCGATCACGCCGGGCACGAAGCAGGTGATGACGGCACGCCGTTCCAGGCCCCGGCGCTTGATCTCGCTGATCAGCCGCGCCTCGAGGCCCGAATAGGAATTGCCAAGCGCATCCGTCTTGATCTCGATGTGGAGTTCGAGCTCGGTTTCGCTGAACACGTCGAGCACCTCGTCCAGGGTCGGAATGCACTCATCACCGGCATCGCGAAGACGTGTTGCCGTCAAGCGTCGCAGGCTGCGCTCGCCCACCGGTCCGCTCTCGAATGTGGTGCGGTCGAGCAGCGGATCATGGATCACGACAAGCCCGCCGTCCGTGCTCTGATGGACGTCGAACTCGACCGCATCGACGCCCTCCTTGCACAGGTTGCGGAAGCCCGTCAGGCTATTCTCCGGCCAAAGATTGCGTCCGCCGCGATGCCCGGCGATGAAAACCATGATCAGTCCCTATTTGCTGCTGTCGATAAGACCCTTGATGAACCAGCGCTGCAACAATAGGACGACCAACACCGGCGGCAACATCGTGAGGAGCGCACCACTCATGGCGATGTTCCAGGCCGGCTCACTGTCGGAGCGGGGGATCAGGCCCTTCAACGCAATGACCGCCGTTACCATGTCCTTATCGGTCGTGAACAGCAATGGCCAGAGATATTGATTCCAGCCGAACAGGAACAGGATGATGGCGAGCGCCATCATGTTCGGAACGGACAGCGGCAGCAGGATGCTCCAGAAGAAGTGCAGCGGCGAGGCGCCATCCAGCCTCGCCGCCTCGCACAGCTCCTCCGGGATCGTCAGGAAGAATTGGCGAAAAAGGAACGTGGCAGTGGCTGAGGCGATCAGCGGAAGGATCAGCCCCGGATAGGTGTTGACCATGTTCCATTCGAGCGTGATCGCGACGTCGTGACCACTGATCCAGCCCCAGAGATCCGCGGCATGCAGCGTGTCCAAGAGCCATTGCAGGGGCAGCGCCGCATTTGCCACGGCTTCGAAGGTCGGCACGATCCGGACCTCGATCGGCAGCATCAGCGACGTGAAGATCAGCCAGAATGCGAGCATTCGATAGCGGAATCGGAAGTAGGTGATGGCGAAGGCCGAGAGCAGCGATACCGCGATCTTGCCGGCCGTGATGCCGAGCGCCACGATAATCGAATTGGCGAAGGTGCGGCTGAAATTGCCCTTGCTCCAGGCCAACTGCAGATTGTCGAAGAACTGGCCTCCCGGCAGCCATGGCAACGGCACTTTCTGCACCTCGGCCACCGTGAGCGAGCCAGCCACGAACGCGAAATACAGCGGTACGCAGACCATCAGCGCGCCGGCGATCAAGATCGCGTGGCAGAGCATGTTAAGGACCGGTGAGCGTTCCACCATGCGGCTAGACCCCGTAGTTGACCTTGCGGTCGAAGTAGCGGAATTGCAGCAGCGTGCAGATCAGCGCAAAGCTCATCAAGAGAACCGACTGTGCAGCCGAAGAGCCGAGATCGAGATTGACGAAGCCGTCGACGAAGACCTTGTAGACCAGAATGTTGGTTGCACCGGCCGGGCCGCCTTTGGTCACGGCATCGATGATGGCGAAGGTTTCGAAGAAGCCATAGATGAAGTTCATCACCGTGAGGAAGAAGATGGTCGGCCCGAGCATCGGCAGCGCGATCGAGACGAAGCGGCGGATCGGTCCCGCGCCATCCACGGCGGCAGCCTCCATCAGCGACACCGGCACCGCGAGCAACCCCACGACCAGAAAGATGTAGTCGTAGCAGATGTGCTTCCATGACGCGGCCAGCGTCACCAGGATCAGCGCATCGGTCGGATTGAGGTTGGGGTCCCATGCAATACCGAGCCCGTGCAGCACCTGCGCGAGCGGGCCGACCGCCGGATTGAACAAAAAGGCCCACAGGATGCCGGCGATCGCCGGCGCGATGGCATATGGCAGCAGGATGATCGTGCGATAGGCCGAACGGCCGCGTACGATCCTGTCAGTGGCAAAGGCCAGCACGAGCGCGCTGCCCAATGTGAGCACGTTCTGCGCCACCGTGAACCAGAACGTCACCGCGATCGACTGGCGGTAGTCGTTACTCGCAAGCAGCGTCTTGAAATTGTCGAACCACACGAACTGGACGTTGGTCCCGAACGGATCGCTGAGCAGAACAGACTGCATCAGCGCCCGCAGCGACGGAATGAAGAAGAAGAACAGCAGGATCAGCAATTGCGGCAGCAACAGCAGCGTCGGCAGGCCGGGACCGTCGCCGAAATTGGCCCGCTTCAGCCCGGCCTCCTCACGCCGCCGCGTTCTCCCTGACGTATGCGATCTGCCGGCGGCAGCCGCCGGCACGGCCTTGGACCCACCGCCCCTGTGCCTTCCCTGAAGCACGGGTGCGCGTGCCTCGCGCCACGGGATGGACAGGCGCGACGTCATGGACGATCGGCTTCCGGAGTCTTCCCGGCATTCAGCTTTTCGAACTGCCGCAGGATCTCGTTACCCCGCTTGACTGCGTCATCCATGGCCTCCTGCGGCTGCTTCTGACCGGCGAACACCGCCTCGACCTCCTGGCGCTGGGCCAGCATCGTCTGCACGAAGTTGCCGAAGCGGAAGCCGCGCGAGTTCTCGTTCGGCGTGCCGCGCGAGAGTTGCAGCACCGCGATCTCCCTGGTCGGATGACCCTTGTAATAGCCCCGCTCCCGTGCGAGCGCATAGGCGCGATTGGTGGCGGGAACATAGCCGGTTGCGCCATGCCACCAGACCTGGGTTTCCGGCTGCGCGACGAAATCCAGAAAGGCTGCGACGGCCTCGTATCGCTCCGGCGTGTGGCCCTTCATGACCCAGATGGCCCCACCCCCGATGGTGCTATTGAGAGGCGGATTGATGTCGCTCTCGTGCGGCAGGAAGGTGGCGCTCCAATTGATGGTCGCATTGCGCTCGATGTTGCCGTGCGATGCGGTCGAATTGACGAAGGTAGAACACCGGCCCGACGTGAACAATTGTTCGGGACTGAAGCCCTGGCCCGCGATCTGCATCACGCCGTCGTCGAGCCATTTCTTGAGCCGTGCGACTTGCGAGACCACCTTCGTCTTGTTGTAGACGAACTCGGTGCCGAGCCCGTCGAAACCGTTCGCGAGCGTACCGTAAGGCTGGTTGTTGATGGCGCTGTAGTTCTCGAGCAGGCTCCAATAGAAGTCGCCGGGCAGCACCGTGCCGCACTCGCTGATCCCCTTGGACTTGATGGTATAGAGCTGCTTCTCCAGCTCCTGCCAGGTGTCGGCCGGCTTGTCAAAGCCCGCCTTCTGGAAGTGATCCTTATTGTACCAGAAGATCGGCGTCGACGAGTTGAAGGGCATCGCCGACATCCGGCCCTTGTAGCTCCAGAAGCTTGCCACGGGTTTGACGAAGTCCGAGAAGTCGATCTTGTAACCCTTCTGCTCCACCAGATCCTGCACGGGGACAATGGCCCCTGAAAGCAGCATCGTCATGTAACCGCGCTCGGCGATCTGCACCATCTCCGGCGGCCGCTTGGCGCGATAGGCGGCGATCACGCCGTTGGTCACCTCATCATAGTTCCCCTTGGCGACCGCGACGACCGTGTACTTGTCCTGCGACTTGTTGAACTTCTCGACCAGCTCATTGAGCCGGTCGCCGAGGACGCCACTCATGGCGTGCCACCACTGGACCTCGACCCGCGCCTGCGCCGGACCAACCAATGCCAACGCGCCGAACAAGGCCGCAATGAATGCGACTTTCCTACCCATGGGCAGCCCTCCCTCGCCGGGCAAAAAGACCCGGATTATACATTTGTATTTTTATAATGACATATGTGTGGAGATGATGAAAGAGGGTCGAATGTCCTCTCCAACGCAGGCCGCGCCCGACGTTGGATGCAAGCCGTGCCTGGGTACGCCCGGTCCAGCTGGCAATGGGGCTACGTAGCACTTCTTATGGCCCGACCGACCTTCTGCAGGGCCTCGAAGGCTCGAAAGCGCCGATCGGCCCAGTCTGCGAGAGCGGCCTGGGGTCGAGAGATGTCTCCCATAACCGACATCGCCTGCATCGCCTCGCCGAGATTGGCATGGTCGCCCGATGCAACTGATCCAAGCATCGCGGAGCCGAGCAGGACGGCCTCCGGGGATGCCGACGCAGCCACCGTCAAACCCGTCATATCGGCGAGGACTTGCCGCACAAGGCGGCTCTTTGCGGCGCCACCGCTGACCACGATCGTATCGACCGCGATGCCCTTGTCCTGCTGGGCACGAACGATCTGCCTGGCCCCGCAACCGAGACCGCACAGCCCGGCAAGATAAAGCGCCACCAGGCTCTCCAGATCCGAGCGCGTATCGAGCCCCGCAATCAGCGCACGCGCGTCAGGGTCCGCGAACGGCGCGCGATTGCCGAGGAATTCCGGGACGACATGAACCTCGCCGACCAATTGCGGAATCATTCCGTCACCGCCGCGGGATTCGGTTTCCGAAGCGAGCCAATCGGCAAGCGTCTGCTGCTTCTGGTTGGCAGCCTGCGTTGCTTGCGCGGAATGCGGATGCATCTGCAACAGATGCTCGATCGCTGCGCCAGCCGCCGACTGCCCGCCTTCATTGAGCCAAAGCCCCGGCACCATGGCAGAGTAATAGGGTCCCCAAACGCCGGGAACGAAGGACGGATCCGGCGTGGTCGTCATGGTACAGGCGGACGTTCCGAACACATAGGCCATGCGCGTCAGCACCGTGCCCGCTGGGCCGCGCGCACCCACCGTACCAACACCGCCGGCATGTGCATCGATGAGGCCGGCAGCGACCGGCGTACCCGTCGCGAGTCCGAGATCGGCCGCAGCCTCCGCCGTCAGGCCCGCCGCCAACCCCGTTCCGCCGGGCACGATCTCGGTGCCGATCCTGCGGAACTGCTCGTCCGCCAGCACGCCGAGGCCGACCCTGCGGAAGAATTGATCGTCCCATCGGTTTTCATGACCCATATAGGTCCACTTGCACGTCACGGTACAGATGGAGCGAGACAGGCTCCCCGTCGCACGCCAGGTGAGAAAATCGGTCAAGTCCATGAACTGCCACGCACGGGAAAACGTGTCGGGCATGTTTTCGGCGAGCCACAACAGTTTCGGCGTCTCCATCTCGGGCGAGATCGTTCCGCCGACATAGTCGAGAACCGCCTCGCCCGTCTGGTTGATCCGGCGCGCCTGATCGGCGGCGCGGTGATCCATCCATACGATGACGTTGCGAGCAGGATCGCCCGACAGGCCAACGGGCAGCGGCGCGCCCCCCTCGCCCAGCACCACCAGTGAGCAGGTAGCGTCGAAGCCGATGCCCACGATACTGTCCGGCGCAATGCCGGCCTGCGCCACCGCGCCGCGCACGCTGCGGCATACGGCTCGCCAGATGTCCTCGCTCGACTGCTCGACCACGTCGCCGGTCTCGCGCCAAAGCGCGACAGGCGCGCTATCACTCGCAAGGAGTCTGCCGGAGCGATCGAACACGCCGGCGCGGGCGCTGCCGGTGCCGACATCGATGCCGAGAAAACAGCGGTTACCGGATTGCTTGGTCATCTGGATCGCCGATCGGAAGCTGCTACAGGTCGTTGCTCTGCGGCAGAATGACGAGGTCGCGGATGGTGACGTTCCTCGGACGCGTCAACATGAAGAGCACCGCCTCTGCGACTTCCACCGGCTGCATCAAGCCACCGGCCGCCATCTCCTCCTCGATCTTCGCTTTGGGCCAGTCCTTGAGGAGTGCGGTCACGACCGGACCGGGCGCAACGGCACCGACGCGCAAGCCCTGTTTGGCGACCTGCCGGCGCAGGGTATGCACGAAGGCCTGCACCGCGTGCTTGGACGCGGTGTAGATCGGCTCCCAGACGACGGGGACGAGACCGGCGATCGAACTGGTGACGATGATGTCGCCGCTCTTGCGCTCGACCATATGCGGCAGCACCGCATGAATCGACCGGAACAGCGCATTGATGTTCAGATCGAGCATGCGGTCCCAGGCGTCGGGATCGCCGAGAAGGACCTCGCCGCCGACATAGGCGCCGGCATTGGCGTGGAAGATGTCCAGTTGGCCCGCCTTCTGCAGCACCTGCGGCATCATGGTTGCCACGCTCGCGGGATCCGTGAGGTCGATGCGCAGCGGGATCGCCTGCGCGCCCAGCTCGGCGCAGGCGAGGCTCAGCGCCTCCTCGGCCCGGTCGATCAGCACCACCCGCGCCCCTGCCGCGATCATTGTTCTGGCGCATTCGAGACCGATGCCCGACGCGGCGCCGGTGATCGCGGCAACTTTTCCTGCAAGTTCCTGGGCCAAGGCTTGTCCTTTTCTTGTGAGCGCTATTCAAGCTCGGCCATGGGAAAGGCGTGAGCGCCTTGCCAGCGAATCGACGATGACCGCAATGGCGAGGACGGCGCCCGTTATCATGTACCGTAGCGACGACGATAGATCGAGCAGCGTGAGACCGCTCGCGATGGACTGGATGACGATGACGCCGAGCAATGCGGAATAGGCGCTGCCGCGGCCGCCGAACAGGCTCGTGCCGCCGATGACCGCGGCTGCGATCGCATTCAGGTTCACATCCCCGGTCCCGGCCTGCTGGCTGGACGATGCCAGCCGCGCTGCGGCGAGAATTCCGCCGGCGGCTGCCAGCGTGGCGCACAACACGAACGCCGTCGCATAGACACGGCGGACGTTGATGCCGGCCCGGCGGGCCGCCTCGCGGTTACCGCCGACGGCAGACATCGAGCGGCCCCATTTGGTTCGAGTCAATGCGTAGTTCATGACCACGCACAAGCCGACGAACAGACCGAACATCCAGGGAATGCCGCGCCCGAGATTGAGATAATAGACGACGAATTCGAGCACGATGGTGACCAGCAGTGCCTTCAGCACCATGCGGCCCAGCGAGCTGGCCGATAGCCCCGCCGCCCGCCGGCGCGCGGCCGTCCGGAAGCCGGTCACGAACACGATCAGGCTCGCCACCGCCGCCAGCACATGGGATACGATCGGCGGCATCACGAGCATCTGCCCGAAATTCACCAACGGCGATCCATACGGAAGGTTGATCGAGCCGGAGGAGCCGAGCAGATAAAGCTGAAGCCCGAGCCACCCCAGCAGGCCGGCCAGCGTCGAGACGAAGCTCGGCATTCCCAGACGGTTGAACAGGAACGCATAGAGCGCACCGATGGCCGCGCCCAGCACCAACGCCGTGGCGATTGCCACGGCGACCGGCCAATCCTGACCGACCCAGAGCACGCCAACGAGCGCCGAAGCAAATCCGCTGACCGACCCCACCGACAGATCGATCTCGCCGACCATCAGGATACAGACAATGCCGAGAGCGATCACGCCCACTGTCGAGCAATCGAACAGCAGATTGACCAGATTGTTCGGCGCGAGAAATACAGGATTGAGGCTCTCGAACACCGTGCAGATGACGACGAGCCCGACGACCACCGGCAGCGAACCGAGGTCGCCCGACCGCACGCGGTCGACGAAAGCGCCGATGGCGCTTCCAAGCGTGTCCGCATGCTTGACCCGTTCGTCACTGCGGTCGAACAGCCGCCCCGTCGGAGCCTGTTGCGTGTCGTCGGTCATCGACCAAGCTCCGGCGACTGCTGGGCGTGGCGCCGGCTGGCGCGGCGCGAGACCGAATTTTCATCCGCACCGGTAATCGCGGTGACGAGATCCTGGTTGGACGCGCCGGGCTCGAACTCGCCGTTGTTGCGGCCGAGGCGCAGCACCACGATCCGGTCGGCGACCGCGCGGACATCCTCCATGTTGTGGCTGATCATGATGACGCCGAGACCGCGGGCGCGAACGCGTTCGACGAGGTCGAGCACCTCCGCGGTCTGGGCGACGCCAAGCGCGGCAGTCGGCTCGTCGAGCAGGATGAGCTTCGGCTCGGTCAACAGCGAACGCGCGATCGCCACGGTCTGGCGCTGGCCGCCGGACAGCGACGCAACGGGCTCACGCACGCTCGGGATCCGCGCCGACAATTCGTTGAGCAGCGTCCAGGCGCGGAGCTCCATGGAGACCTCGTCGAGCCGCACTGGATTGAGCTCGCGGCCGAGGAAGATATTTGCGACCACATCAAGATTCTCGCAGAGCGCCAGGTCCTGGAAAACGGTGGCGATGCCGAGGCCGAGTGCGGTGGATGGATCGGACAGGACGACATGTTCACCACGGAATGCGATCGTTCCTGAGGTGGGCTGATGCACGCCGGCCAGAATCTTCACGAGGGTGGATTTGCCAGCACCGTTGTCGCCCACGAGCGCCACGACCTCGCCGGCATGCACGTCGAGATCGACGTTGGTCAGGGCGGACACGGCGCCGAAATGCTTGGAGATTCCGCGAAGACTCAAGACGGGCTTGCGCAGCCCGTCCTGCGTGGGATCGACATCCGAGACCGTGGTCATGTGCCAGTCCGTCCTCTCGTCGCCTGTCCCGGCCGCCGCGCGCGGCCGGGACAGGCGCGGTTACTGCGTGATGCCAAGCTTCTTGCAGCCGGCGGCATATCGGCCGGTGCAGAGCTGATCGGCCGTCTGGATTTTCTTGTCGATGATCTCCGCCTTCAGGTTCTCCTGGGTGACGACCGCCGGCACGAACAGCTTCGATGGCGCATTGAAGAGCGTGGTTTCCGCCTTGGGCGTCTCGCCGGAGAGGAACCTCACCGCCGCCTGGGCGGCCGCAGCGGCCACGATCTCGCTGGGCTTGGAGATCGTGTTGTACTGATCGCCGGAGATGACGAGCTGAAGCGCGGCGATCGTCGCATCGTTGCCCGTCACCGGCGGCACTGGATCGATGCCTGCGGCCTTGAAGGCGGCAATTGCGCCACCGCCGGTGCCGTCATTGGCGGCCACGACGCCGAGGATCTTCTTGCCAAAGCGGGTGACCTGGCCGCTAGCCCATTGCTGCGCCTTCGGCGGCGCCCAGTCCGGCGTGTCGTATTCGGCCAGAATGGGATAGCCGCTCTTGTCGAGACCGGCGTGAATGCCCTTCTTTATGAGTCCGGCGGCGGCATCGGTCGGCGATCCATTGATTTCAAGCACGCCCTCGCCCTCCTTCGCCGTGACGTTGGCGGCCTTGAGATGCTTGACGAGCGATTCGGAGATGGCCTTGCCAATGGCTTCGTTGTCGAAGGACACGTAGAAATCGACCTTGGCGTCGGGGACCGGCCGGTCATAGGCGATGACCTTGATGCCCTGCGACTGTGCCATCTTGACCAAGGACGCTGCAGCGGTGGAGTCGACGGGGTCGAGCACGATGACCTTGGCGCCCTGCGAGATCGCCGCGTTGAACTGCTGTTGCTGCCGCGCGGCATCGGCACTGGCGTTCTGGTAGATCACCTTGCAGCTCTCGCAGAGCTTCTTCATCTCTGCGGCAAAGCCCGGATAATCGTGTTGTTCGTAGCGGGTCGAGGCCTGGTCCGGCATCAGGAAGGCAACAGTTCCGTCCTTTACCTCGGCGGCCTGCGAGTGCATCGCCGTGGTGCCGAGCAGCGAGAGGGCCAGGGCCAGCCTGCCCGCATGTTTCGGGGAGAAGCTTTTCATTCGGACTTTCCTTTCCAGAACTGGAGTGACGTGGTTGATCTTTGGAGATGCGTGCTTCCGTCGCGGTCGGTGATTGAGTGCCGGTGCTGCGCGGCGAATTCCTGGACAAGCGATTCCTGTCGCGGGCTGCCATCGGCATGCCCACGTCATTCTTCCCGGTGTGGTCGTCCTCCTTTGCTATTTTCGCCGGCTAGGCCGCGCGGGCCGTATTGCTGTTTTGCGCGAGCAATCGCCTGAACCGCGAAGGCGGCATGCCTTTCTCGGCCAAGAACTGCCGGTTGAAATTGGAGAGATTGTTGAAGCCGACCTCGAAGCAGATGTCGGTGATGGACGCCTGCTCGTCGCTCATCAGGATCTGACAGGCGAGATTGATGCGGAGCCGCTTGACGTATTGCACCAGCGACATGCCGGTGTGCCGGCGGAAGGAACGCGAGAACGCGCTTTGCGACTGGCCTGCGATCGCCGCGAGCTCAGCTTCACCGAAAGGCTGCGTCAGGTTCTGCCGGATGAAGGCGAGCGCCTTGTTCATCCCTGCGGACATGTATCCCGAGGGGTCAGGCAAATAGTTCGGGCTGGAGAGCGGACGCGCGCGTCGGGCGCGGGAGAGCGTTCCCAGGATCATCAGGAACAGCTCGATCCGGCGCACACCGTTCGCCGCCGCGATCTCCTCCATCAGCGGAGCAATCTTGTCGCTGGTGCTGCGGGTGAAGAGCGCGCCGCGCCGCGAGAATTCCAGCAGCGCAGCAAGGCCCGAGAGCTCGGGCATGACCTTCGTGAGGTCGCCGATGAATTCCTCGCTGAACTGCAGGATGCGTCCGCGCAGCGGGATGGTGCTCCCCGGCGGCAGATCGCTCACCCAATTGTGCGGCAGGTTGGGGCCGGTCAGCACGAGATTGCCCGGCTCGAACTCGCCGATGAAGTCGCCGACGAAATACCGACCGCTGGTTGCCACGACCTGGTGCAGCTCGTATTCAGGGTGGAAATGCCAACGGACCGTGTGGAATGGGTAGCCGTGCGACCACGCCTTGAACGATTCGCCGCGCCGTATCTGGACAACTTCCAGGTCCGGTTCCATATCCGCTCCCTTCGGGCCGGTGCGGTTTTTGATGATCCGCCCCTGTCCCCTTATCGGCTGAATTGCTCAGCGCTTCCTCTCATTAGGGATCGTAGCGACCGGTATCCGGGCCCGCCACCACGATTTCAATATGCAACCGATACTTTTTTGATGTGCAGCACACGGCCCCGTAACCGGGGGGCCACACTCTCCGCGAAACGGCGCCCCACACGCACGGCGTTGCGCACAGCAGGTCACGATTGCGCGGAAGGCCTCCGGTGATTGAGGCTGATGTTGCCACTCGCGTTCAACCCACGGAATGAGCTGCGACGACCGCGGCCCTGCTCTTCAAAACGTACGCCCACAATGATCATGACTGGATTTTTATGGATCTCTCGGTGCACACGCCGCGCACACGCAGCTATCTAACCAATTGAAAACCCTAAACTCTCGCTCCAATCCATCATGGGCGAGTTTGAGCTAACTCCAGCAATCTATGACCTATTGGGGCCAATCATAGCAAGGTTCGTCCTACCAAAGACAATGCAGAAGACCGTCTTTCACCCTTGCCCCATGAGCCCACCGTGAAATGTCCAGGAGCGCCGAAAACATCCGGCTGCGCATTCATCGACGTCAGCAACGCCCGATGCCACATGACATTGCGCGGCAAATTCGAAGAGCCCGCCGGCGAAGACCAAGGGTGGTCTCAGCAAGGCACAGCTGAGGAAGAGCGAGGCGCAGCATCGCAGCCACTGCGAGCAAAAGCAGTGGGCTAAGATTGCCCCGTTTGGGTCATGTCGGAAATGGCCGGTGCTATGTGGATGGCTTGTGCGGTGACCATAAGAGCCTCCATTTCTTTGATTTCATCGCCGGACGGTCAGCAACATTTGCGAAGTGTCAATCGCATCTGAGCAGCCAACTGGCGATCCGTCTTCGCATTGAAATTTCCTTTGTGTGCAATCGGGCACGTCGTAGAACAGGCGCCAACTGAGGATGTTTCGCGATGCGAATTCTCTTTTGAGTTGATATGACATACGTCCGCATCGAAGTTTCTGCGGTCATACAAGGGCGTACGCCATGCTCGCGTGATGCAACCGAGGGCTGTTTGTTCGATGGTGCAGTGCGCTCCTGTTAAGTTTCAGTACGTAGTTTTCCCTATTTTCTGTTTCCAGCTTGACGCACTTCGCATTCTCAGAAACATTCTCCAAAATTTTGCAGATCGCCAAACGCTTTTACTTCCATCCAACCGACGCAACATTTGAGCGCCGACACTGACAAAGCCAACCGGGTTTGGACAGCTAACCAATAAATTTTGGGGAGGGGCACAGCCATGTCAAATTCAGCCGCGATCATCGGTACGCCGACGAATTCGACCGTCACCGAAGACACCAATCTGCAGACGCTGGTTGCGGCGGGATCGATTTCGATTTCGGATGCCAATGCCGGGCAGGCGGCTTTCAAGACGACGGTCATCGCCGCTTCAGGCGATCTCGGCACCCTCACCATCGCTGCCAACGGTTCCTACGTCTACTCGGTAGCAGACAGCAAGGTGCAGTATCTCGGCGCCGGCGACACCAAGGTCGATAGCTTCACGGTCACCTCGCTCGACGGCACCCAGAAGCAGGTGGCCTTCACCATCTACGGCGTCAATGACACCGCCATCATCGGCACGCCGACCGTCGTCGACGTGGTGGAAGATGCCACCAGCCCCACCCTCAAGGCGACCGGCACGCTCTCGATTTCGGATGCCGATCAGGGCGAGGCCGCGTTCAAGACCGCCGTAATCTCGGCGTCAGGCAACCTCGGCAATTTGGTCCTGCAGAGCAACGGCAGCTACAGCTATTCGGTCGCCGACAGCGCGGTGCAATATCTCGGAGCCGGCCAGGTCAAGACCGATGTCTTCACGGTCACCGCGCTCGACGGCACCACCAAGCAGATCACCTTCAACATCCACGGCACCAACGACGCAGCCGTGATCGGAACGCCGACCCAGCACGACGTGGTCGAGGATGCCAGCCAGCCTACCCTGTCGGTTTCAGGGTCGATCTCGATCTCGGATGCCGACCAGGGTCAGGCCGCCTTCAAGACGACGGTGACGTCGGCCGCTGGTACGCTCGGCAACTTCGTCCTTGCAGCCAATGGCACCTATACTTACTCCGTCGCCGACAGCGCCGTGCAATATCTCGGCGCGGGACAGACCAAGGTCGATACCTTCACGGTCACCTCGCTCGACGGCACCACCAAACAGGTGTCCTTCACCATCCATGGCGTCAACGACGCCGCGATCATCGGCACGCCGACCGTGCACGATGTGACCGAGGACGCCACCAACCCGATCCTCTACGCGGTCGGCACCGTCTCGATCACCGACGCCGACCAGGGCGAGGCCGCATTCCAGCCGGCGCTGCTGGCCGGCAGCGGCAATCTCGGCGTGCTGATCATCGGCAGCGACGGCGCCTACATCTACGCCGTGCTCGACAGCGCGGTGCAGTATCTCGGCGCCGGCGATACCAAGGTCGATACCTTTACCCTGACGGCACTCGACGGCACCACCAAGCAGGTGTCGTTCACTATCCACGGGGCCAACGACGCCGCCATCATCGGCACGCCGACCGTGCATGACGTGACCGAAGATGCCAATCCCACCACGCTGACCGCCTCCGGCACCATTTCGATCTCCGACGCCGATCAGAACCAGTCCACCTTCAAGACCACCGTGACGGCCGCGGCGGGCACGCTTGGCGCACTCTCGATCGCGACCAACGGCGCCTACACCTATTCGGTTGACGATTCCAAGGTGCAGTATCTCGGCGCCGGGCAGACCAAGACCGAGACCTTCACGGTGACCGCCTACGACGGCACCCAGAAGCAGGTGTCCTTCACCATCCACGGCATCAACGATGCCGCAGTCATTGGCACTCCCAGCGTGCACGATGTCTATTCCGACCCGACCAAGTCCAGCTTGACCGCGACCGGCTCGATCTCGATCTCGGACGCCGATCAAGGCGAAGGAGCGTTCAAAACCACGGTGGTTTCGGCGGCGGGAAATTCCGGGCATCTGACGCTCGCGGCCGACGGCAGCTACACCTATTCCGTTGCGGAAAGCGTGGCGGCCCAGCTCGGCACCGGCGCTTCGAAGGTCGATGTCTTCACGGTCACCTCGCTCGACGGCACCACCAAGCAGGTCTCGTTCACCATTCACGGCGGGACCCCGGCGAACACGCCGGCAACGATCGGCGATCCCACCAACGCCAGCGTGACCGAGGACGTCGGCGGCAGCACGCTGACGGCATCCGGCACCATTTCGATCAGCGATCCCGACGCCGGCCAGGCCGCGTTCCAGACCACCGTTGCCCCGGGAGCCGGCAATATCGGCACGCTGTCGCTACAGAGCAACGGCAGCTACACCTACTCGGTCCTCGACAGCGCCGTGCAATATCTCGGCGCCGCTGACAGCAAGGTCGACACCTTCACCGTCAAATCGGTCGACGGCACGTCGAAGGTCGTCTCCTTCACGATCCATGGTGCCAACGACGCCGCCGCCATCGGCGATCCGCAAACCCACGACGTCACGGAAGACAGCGGCGTTCAGCCCTTCGGCAACCTCGTCGCGTCAGGCCAGTTGACGGTGGTCGATCCGGACCAGAACCAGTCCTGGTTCCAGCCCGGCACCATCACGGGCGCCGGTAATCTCGGCACCCTGACGCTGGCGGCCGACGGCACCTACACCTACGCGGTTGCCGACAGCGCCGTGCAATATCTCGGCGCCGCTGACAGCAAGGTCGACACCTTCACCGTCAAATCGGTCGACGGCACGTCAAAGGTCGTCTCCTTCACGATCCATGGCGCCAACGACGCCGCCGCCATCGGCGATCCGCAAACCCACGACGTCACGGAAGACAGCGGCGTTCAGCCCTCCGGCAACCTCGTCGCGTCAGGCCAGTTGACGGTGGTCGATCCGGACCAGAACCAGTCCTCGTTCCAGCCCGGCACCATCACGGGCGCCGGCAATCTCGGCACCCTGACACTGGCGGCCGACGGCACCTACACCTACGCGGTTGCGAATTCCGCGACCCAGTCGCTCGCGGCTGGCGATACCCATATCGACAATTTCACCGTTCATTCGTCTGACGGCACCGCCAAGGTGATTTCGTTCAGCGTTCACGGCACCAACGATGCGGCCACCATCGGCGATCCGCAGGCGCACGACGTCACCGAAGACGCAACGACGCCGACCCTGTCGGTGTCGGGCCAGTTGACGGTGAGCGATGCGGATCACGATCAGTCCGCCTTCGCCACCAATGTGGTATCGGCTGCGGGCAATCTCGGCCAGCTCACCATCACCGCCGACGGCCATTACACCTACAGCGTCAATAACGCTGCGGTGCAGGGCCTCGCGGCGGACGAGGTCCGGATCGAGACCTTCACCGTCTCCTCCGTCGACGGCACGCAAAAGCCTGTTGCGTTCACGATCCACGGCACCCAGGACGCCCCTGCCCTGCAAATCGCAACCGCCTCGGGCGCCGACGACGCCCCGATTTCGCTCTCCATTGCGGCCCATCTGGTCGACGATAGCGGCACGCTGGCGCCGATCGTCATCACCGGCATTCCGTCCGGCTATACGCTCAACCACGGCACCTTCTTCGACGGCGACGGCCACTGGGAGGTGCCCTCCGACGCCGCCACGCTGGCGACGCTTGCACTGATCCCCGGAGCCGACGCGCACCAGGACACGTTGGTGCTCAACGTCTCGGTCGCATCGATCGAAAACGGCCAACAGGCCTTCGCCTCGGGCCTGATGACGGTCAACGTCTCGGCAAGTCAGAGCGACTCCAGCGCCCGCGCGGTCGACGGCTACGTCGCCGGCGCGTTCGTGTTCGCAGACGCCAATGGCAACGGCACCTACGACACGGGTGAGGCTTCGGCCGTCACCAATGCCGATGGCAGCTTCACCCTGCACAACCCCCACGGCACCCTCATCATGTCCGGCGGGACCGACATTTCCACCGGGCTCGCCTTCTCGGGCACGCTCAAGGCGCCGGAGGGATCTACGGTCGTCACGCCGCTGACCACCCTGATCACGACCATCGCCGCGACCGGAGTCTCGACGGCCGATGCGACCAACCAGGTCGCAACCGCCTTCGGGATCGACCCGACCCATATCGACATCACGACCTTCGATCCGGTCCCCGCCGCCGTCTCCGGCGACACGGCAGCGACCGCCGTGCTGTCGGCCGGCGTCCAGGTGCAGAGCACGATTGCGCAGATGTCCGCCGTCGGCGTTTCGTCGACGGATGTGGTCGCTGCGATCGCGGACGCCATCGCCAACCCCGGCAGCGTAACGCTCAATCCCGGCGAAACCATCCTGACCTCGAGCGCATCGGTCCAGTCGATCGCGACCAGCGCGGGCGTCAGCTCCGACGCCCTGACGACCGTGACCAGCGTAGTCCAGGCCGCCAACGCCAGCATCCAGGGCGCCCAGGACGTCACCACCATCGCCCAGGCGGCCCAGGTCGCCCAGGGCGACGCAACAGCCTCGCTCGCGGCCATCACCAACTTCGCCGACCCCAACCAAACCTCCGCGGTGACCCAGACCTATGTCGACAATCTGTCGACCCAGGTGAGCCAGGCGGTGGTCGCCAGTCCAGCCGGCCCCGTCCTCGGCACGTCGGGCAATGACGTCCTGACCGGAACGGCAGCCATCGACACCATCGACGGACGCGAAGGCAACGACCAGATCTCGGGCGGCGACGGTGCCGATCTGCTGTTCGGCGGAGCCGGCAACGACCGGATCGCCGGCAATGCCGGTAACGATCATATCGATGGCGGCGCTGGTTTCGATCGCGCGCTCTACACCGATGCGACCGGCGGCGTCACCATCAACATGGCCGCCGGCACCGCGTCGGGCGCGGGCGTCGACAGCGACACGCTCGTCAACATCGAAGGCATCGTCGGCAGTGCCTTCGCCGACACCTATGATGCGACCGGATTCACCGGGGTCTCCGGCATCCCGGGCTCCCCGATCGGCTACAACGAATTCGAGGGCGGCGGCGGCGACGATAGCATCACCGGCACCGTCAACGCCGAGGGCGCCTTCCTGACGCGGGTCTCCTATGTGAGCGCCACCGCCGGCGTGACCGTCGACCTCGCCGCCGGCACCGCCGACGGCGACGCGTCCGTCGGGCACGACACGTTCCACGGAGGCATCCAGTCGGTCTGGGGCTCGAGCCACGACGACATCTTGCGCGGCAGCAATAACGGCTTCGGCACCGTCGAAGTGTTCTCGGGCTTCGCCGGTAACGACACGTTCGACGGCCGCGGCGGCTTCGACCGCGCCGACTACAACCAGGATCCGACCACGACATCGGGCATCACGGTCCACCTGGCCGCCGGCACCGTCACGGGCGACGCCTCCGTCGGGACCGACACCCTGATCTCGATCGAAGCGGTCCGGGGTACCAATTTCGCCGACACCTATGACGCTACCGGGTTCTCCGGGACCAGCATCAATGCCGGATCGAACGGGACGTTCAACGAATTCACCGGTGGTGGCGGCAACGACACCATCATCGGCAACGGCAACACCCGCATCAGCTTCAACAATGCGACCGCCGGCGTGAGCGTGGACCTGCAAACCGGCGCGACGCCGGGCACGGGCACCGCCACCGGAGACGCCTCGGTCGGCACCGACACCTTCAGCGGCGTGAACGCTGTGCAGGGATCGATGTTCGACGACACGATCTACGGCAGCAACAACACGGCCGTGACCGAGACCTTCACCGGCAATGCCGGTAACGACTATATCGACGGCCGCGGCGGCTTCGACATCGCCAGCTACAACAACATCTACCTGTCGACCGGCAGCATCGCCATCAACATGGCGGCCGGCATCGTCGTCGGCGATTCCTCGATCGGCACCGATACGCTGCGCTCGATCGAGGGCATCCAGGGCACGGTGAACGCCGACACCTACAACGCGACCGGGTACGGAGCGGCCGGCGCGTTCAACGTCGGCAACAACGGCACATTCAACCAGTTCGAGGGCTTGGGCGGCAACGACATCATCACCGGCAACGGCAATACCCGCGTGATCTACGCCAATGCCACGGCGGCGGTCACGGTGGACCTGTCGCTCGGCACGGCTCACGGGACCGCGGCGGGCGATCTGGCGGCGATCGGGACTGACAGCTTCACCGGCGTCTTCAGCGTAACCGGCTCGGCCTTCGCCGACACCCTGATCGGCAGCGCCGGCAGCGACATGTTCGTCGGCAACGGCGGCAACGACCAGATCAACGGCGGTGCCGGCGGCGACATCGCCATCTATTCCGGAACCAAGACTCAGTATTCGATTTCGACCGACGGCGCCGGCCACGCCACGGTGACCGACAACGTCGCCGGACGCGACGGCACGGATACGCTGACCAACGTCGAAGCGTTGCAATTCACCAACGGCACCGTCCTGATCACGTCGGGCAGCGCCGCGAACCCCGTCGACCTCTCCGACATCAGGCTGTACTTCAACGCGGCCACCAATCCGTTCACGTCGGCGACCGGATCGGCCGACGATTACGTCAAGATCAACCAGGGCCTGTCGGGCCACCTCGTCGACCTCGGCGCCGGCGCGAACGACACCGTGATCCTCGGCGTCACCGGCGGCTACAACCTCAACCTCGCCAATGTCGAGTATCTCGTCGGTACCGCCGGCGACGATTTCGTCGGCTTCGCCTCCAACGTCAACGGCCTGACCATCGACATGGGTGGCGGCAACGACACCGTCAATCTGGCCAATGGCTCGAACTCCGTCAGCGCGAGCAATATCGAGAACCTGAACGGGAGCGACTTCGCGACCGGCAGCCTCTCCAACGACACGCTGAGCCTGCTCAACAATGTAACTGGACTGTCGGTCAACCTCGCCAACGGCATCAACACGCTGAACCTCGCCGCCGGCGCCAACGCCTTCGTCAACATCTTCAGCGTCGATACCATCAACGGTACGGCTTCCGACGATTCCTTGTCGATCGCCAACGGCCTATACTCGCCGAACAACGATGTATCGATCGATCTCGGCGCCGGCAACGACACGCTGACGGTCAGCTCGCAATTTGGAGGCTTCGCGCTCCACAATGTCGAGCATATGGTCGTCACGTCGGCCAATGCCTTCTACACCCTGACCAACGACCAGAGCGGCCTCGCCATCGACTTCGGCGGCGGCAATTCGGGCCTGCAAATCGCGGCTGGAAGCAACAGCCTCGCGCTGACCGGCCTCCAGAACGTTGGCACCGGCGACTATATCGGCGGCACAGGCTCCGCCGCGTCCGACGACACGCTGACGCTGCTGAATGATGTCAGCAACCTGACCGTCAATCTGCAAGAGGGCAACAACACCCTGAACCTTGCGGCCGGGACCAATTCGATCACCGCCTTCAACGTCCAGCACATCTACGGCACGGCGTCGGACGACGTCCTGACCATGCTGAACGACGCCGGCGGCGACACCATCGACCTCGGTGCCGGCAACGACACGCTGAATCTGACCGGCTTCACCGGTGGTGTCACCGTCGCCAATGTCGAACACGTCAACGGCAGCAGCCAGACCGACTTCATCACCATCGCCAACGCGTCAGGCACCACGACCGTGACCGGCGGCGTTGGCAGCGACGTCATCACGGCGAGCGCCGCGACCGACATTATCCGCTACACCGATGCATCCGATTCCTCCACGATGACCGGCGAGGACACGATCAACAATTTCGATGCCGCGCACGACCAGTTCCTGCTGGACGGCGTCGCAGGTCTCGCAGGCTCGGTGCACTTCATGGCATCGGGCGTGCTCGACGGCTCGCCCGCGACACCGCATACCGAGGCGATCCTCGCCAATGTCGGCGGCCAGACCCAGCTCCAGATCGACGTCGACGGCAACGGCACGATCGACGGCAGCGACATCGTGGTCGTCATGAACGGCCTCACCGGCTCGCTAAGCGATGCCAACTTCGCGGTGATCGCGCCGAACCACGCACCGACCGACATCGCGATTTCCAACGCGACCGTTGCGGAGAACAGCCCCGCCAGCACCGTCGTCGGCACGCTGTCGGACACCGACCCGGACGCCGGCGACGGCGCCGCCTTCACGCTGACGAACAGCGCAGGCGGCCTGTTCGCGATCTCGAACGGCAACCTCGTGACCACGGCACCGCTCGACTTCGAGCAGGCGGCCTCCTATCAGGTCGTCGTGCAGGTCGCCGATACCGCGGGTGCCACCTTCAGCAAGACGCTTCAGATCGGCGTCACCAATGTGAACGAGGCTCCGACCGACGTCACCCTGACGAACGCGTCCGTTCTGGAGAATTCGCCCGCCGGCACCATCGTCGGTAGCCTCGCGGCAATCGATCCGGATGCGAACGATTCTGCCACCTTCACCCTGCCGAATGATGCCGGCGGCCTGTTCGCCATCGCCAACGGCAATATCGTCACCACTGCCCCGCTCGACTACGAACAGGCAGCCTCGCACCTGGTCACCGTCCGCGCCACCGATGCCGGTGGGCTGTCCTTCGACAAGACCTTCACCATCGCCACTGGCAACGTCAACGAGGCGCCGACCGCCGTGCTGCTGTCCAACGCCTCGGTTGCGGAGAACAGCGCGGCCGGCGCCGTCGTCGGCGCCCTGTCGGCGATCGATCCGGATGCGGGCGACAGCGCCACCTTCACGCTCACGGACAATGCCGGCGGCCTGTTCGCGATCTCGAACGGCAATCTGGTCACCACCGCCGTGCTCGACTTCGAGCAGGCGGCCTCCCACCAGGTCACGATCCGTGCCACCGATTCCGGCGGATTGTCCCACGACACGACGTTCATCATCGCGACGACCAACGTCAACGAGGCGCCGACCGCCATTTCACTGTCCAACGCCGCCGTGCCGCAGGGAACGGCCAACGGCACGGTTGTCGGCACACTCTCGGGGGTCGACCCGGATGTGGGCGATAGTGCAACGTTCTCGCTGCTCGACAATGCCGGGGGCCAGTTTGCGGTCAGCGGCAACAGTCTGGTGGTTGCGGGCGCACTGTCCGCTGGCCCACAGCAGGTGGTCGTGCGCGACACCGATTCCGGAGGGCTCACCTTCGACAAAACCATCACGATCAGCGTCACGACGGGCGCACTCGTCGTCGGAGATGCCAGCAACAATAATCTGGTTGGCACGGCCGGCGACGACACCATCCAGGGCCTTGGCGGCAACGACAAGCTACAGGGGCTCGGCGGCAACGATACGCTGGACGGCGGCCAGGGCTTCGATCGCGCGATCTATACCGACGCCACCAGCGCCATCACCGTCAACCTTGCCGCGGGTACGGTGACCGGCGGATCAGGCTCGGACACGCTAGTCAACATCGAGGCCATCGTCGGCAGCGACTTCGCTGACACGATCAATACGTCCGGGTTCCTCGGCGACAGCGGTATTGCGGGAAATCCGCTCGGCCTCAACGAGATCGAAGGCCGCGGCGGCAACGACACCATTATCAGCGATGCCAACAGCCAGGGGGCGCCGATGACGCGCCTCTCCTATGTCAGCGCAGCCGCAGCCGTGACGGTCGACCTCGCGGCCGGAACCGCCCACGGCACCGCCGCAGGCGATACGGCGAATGTCGGCACCGATACCCTCGTCGGATCGGGCTTTGCTGCCGTGATCGGCTCCGCCTTCGCCGACACCCTCCTCGGCAGCAACAACGCCAGCGGCACGGTCGAGATATTCGACGGCCGCGGCGGCAACGACACGCTCAATGGGCGCGGTGGTTTCGACCGCGCCGACTATGCGCTCGACCCGGCAACGGCGTCCGGTATCACGGCCAACATGGCAGCCGGAACCGTGACCGGAGACTCCACGATCGGGACAGATACGCTCGTTTCCATCGAATCCATCCGCGGCACCAATTTCGTCGACACGTACAATGCCGTCGGCTTCTCGGGATCCGGTGTCAATCCCGGCTCCAACGGTACTTTCAACGAATTCAACGGCATGGGCGGCAACGACAGCATCACGGGCAACGGCAACACGCGCCTTGCCTTCGTCAACGCCACCGGCGGAGTGACGGTCGACATCGCGGCCGGAACCGACTCGGGTGACGCCTCGACCGGCAGCGACACCTTCTCCGGCGTCAACGCCATCCAGGCTTCGATGTTCGACGACACCCTGCTCGGCAGCAACAACGCCACCGGTACCGAAACCTTCACCGGTCTCGCCGGCAACGACTACATCGATGGCCGCGGCGGCTTCGACCTCGCGAGCTACAACAACATCTACTTCTCGACTGGTCCGGTGACCGTCAATATGGGCGCGGGAACAGCCACGGGCGATGCGTCCATCGGTAACGACACGCTGCGTTCGATCGAAGCGATCCAGGGCACCAATTTCAACGATTCATACGACGCCAGCACATTCGGCACCGCCGGAGCCCTCAATATCGGCAACAACGGCACGTTCAACCAGTTCGAAGGTCTCGGCGGTAACGACACCATCGTGGGTAACGGCAACACCCGGGTGATCTACAGCAGCGCTGCTGCCGGGGTGACGATCCACCTCGCCGCCGGCACTGCGACGGGAGATGCCTCCGTCGGAACCGATACCTTCTCCGGCGTCAACAGCGCGACCGGAAGCCAATTGGCCGACACCTACGACGCGACCGGATTCACCGATAGTGGCACCTTCAATAGCGGCACCTTCAACCTGTTCGAGGGCCTCGGCGGTAACGACACCATCACCGGCAACGGTAACACACGCATCGCCTATGCGCAGGCGGCGGCCGCCGTGACGGTCGACCTGTCGCTCGGGACCGCACATGGCACGGCCGGCGGCGATCTCGCCAATGTCGGTACCGACACCATCACCGGCGGCGTCAATTCCGTCCAGGGATCGAACTTCAACGACACCCTGATCGGCGGCGGCGGCAATGAGTTGTTCTTCGGCGGCGGCGGTAGCGACACGATCAATGCCGGCGGCGGCAACGACCAGATCACCGGCCAGGCCGGCGCCGACACGATCGATGGTGGTGCCGGAACCGACATGGCCATCTATACCGGTCCCTCCTCGGCCTACACCATCACGACCCTCGCAGGCGGACAGATCCAGGTCGCGGATTCCAATTCCGCCCGGGACGGCACCGACGTTCTCACCAATGTCGAGGTTCTCCAGTTTAGCGACGTCACCACCCTGCTCGCCTCGGGGACAGCAGCCAACCCGATCGACATCTCGAGCATGGGCCTCGGAGCCAACGGCAACGCTCTCCACGGAACGGCAGGCGACGATTACCTTATGGTTGGAGGCAGCAGCTTCGGGCATCCGATCGATCTCGGCGCTGGCAACGACACCGTGATCCTGGCGACCGGTGGCGCCTCACTCACCTTGACCAACGTCGAAAACGTCCTCGGCAGCAGCGGCGACGACTTCATCAGCCTGACCAACAACGCCAACGGATTGTCGATCGATGGCGGCGCGGGCAACGACTTTGTCAGTCTCGCCAACGGCCTCAACTCACTCACCGTCCACAACGTAGAAAACGTGAACGGCAGCGATTTCTCCGGTAGCTCGGACGATACGCTGACGCTGCTGAACGACGTCACCGGCGTTTCGGTTAACCTGGGCAACGGCAACAACACGCTGAATCTCGCCGCAGGCGCCAACTCGCTGGTCGACATCTTCAATGTCCAGCACATCAACGGAACGTCATCCGATGACGTGCTGACGGTGACTGACGGCGTCTTCGGGCCGAACAACAATTCGATCATCGATCTCGGTGCGGGTGACAATACTCTGAACTTCAGCTCTGGCGGCCTATCGCTGACCGTGTTGAACATCCAGCACATCAACGGCAACGCGCTGGACGACTTCGTGCAGCTCAACAACGATGTGTCGGGCATCGCCATCGATCTCGGCGGCGGTAACGACACGCTCATACTGGCTAGCGGCACCAACTCCGTTGCGGTCAGCAACGTCGAATCCATCAGCAGCAACGACTTCTCGGGCGCGCCGTCCGACGACACACTGACATTGCTGAACGACGTCACCGGCGTCTCGGTTAACCTCGCACAGGGCAACAACACGCTGAACCTCGCCGCCGGCGTCAACTCGCTCGACAGCTTGTTCAATATGGCGCAGCTGAACGGAAGCGCTTCCGACGACACGCTGACCGTGACGCAACAGTCGTTCGGAACGGTGTTCGACATGGGCGCCGGCAACGACACCATCAACTTCCAATCGACCGCTGGCGGCGTCACGGTCGTCAATACCGAGACCGTCAACGGCAGCGCCGGCAACGACTTCATCACCATCGGCACCGGCGCGACCGCCACGACGATAACCGGCGGGGCCGGCGCCGACATGATCACCGTCGGGTCCTCGGCCGTGAACTTCAACTTCAACGCCGTCGGCGACTCGCAGACCGGCAATGGCGATACCATCGTCAATTTCGATGCAACCAGCGACACGTTCACGTTCAAGAACATGACCGGGCCGAATGGATTCACCGGAGCGGTTCACTTCGTCGGCACCGGGACGTTCGACGGAACGGCGCAAGCTCCGCAATCCGAGGCGCGCGTCGACAATGCAAGCGGGAATGCAACCCTTCAGATCGACGTCAATGGCGACGGCGTGTTGGATGCAAACGATGTCGAGATCCACCTGACCAACTACGTCGGAACGCTGCACGATTCGAACTTCATCCTGGCCTAGGGGACCGCACCCTGCCCACACCTGATGTGCCTCGCCGAAATGCGGGCCGCGTAGAGATCGACGATGATCCGTCCTGCGGTTGCGCGGGAGGGTCAACGAACTCCGCGCTTCATTGATAAACTGCCTCCCTGCGCCCACCCATTGCGCAGCGGTTTCCAGCGCCTTAAGACGTCTGCGCTCATATGCTGTCGTAAGATTTTTCTAGATCTCCCGGTGCACGTCGTGCACACGCCGGCGTCTAACCAATTGTAAAACTTGAACTCTCGTTCCAATCCATCATCGGCGCGTTGGCAAATTTGCGGTCCAAGCTATTCATCTTATTGAGGTATTTTAACTCCGATCAGCCCTTTATGTGATTGGACCGACTGAGAATTCTCGTTTGACGAGGCTTCCGTAGATTGGCTCTTCTAGGACGATATCTGCTTGAATTGGAAGCGGAAATCGCCTCTTCGGATTATCAGTGCACACGTCGCGTGCGCGGGAGCGGGAGTGCACACGTCACCCGAATGGCGTATGTCAGAGATCCTGGAGAGCGATGGCTTCGGTTATACTCATTCAGCGATGTGAGTATAAATCGCATGCATATGCTGCGCCCATTCAATCGCAGGCCATTCATTGACCGGCCAAACCCGGATTTTCGCCCCGATATTTGACCGCTGGCACGCTAATGCTAATGAAACACCGTTATGCGCCGAATGAATACGAACGAACTCGAAAGGCAGGCAAAGGGGGTGGCCGCCCTGATGCGCATGCTTGCCAATGAGCATCGTCTGCTCATCGTCTGCAAGCTCGTCGAATATGGCGAAATCAGCGCTACAAGTTCAACTGGGAGAGGCCGTTCCTCGACGGCGGCAAGAATTCCTATTTCGAGAACTCCTTCGTCAACATCGAGACCATCATGAAGCGGCTGGGCCAGGAGCACGGCGTGCGCTTCGCGTTCGAGTGCTACGACCTCGGAGCAGCGCTTTGAGGATGGCAAGCTGCACACCGTCAGAGAGGCCGGCATCGTTTGCGCATACGGTACCTGTCTCCCCGGCCACCGGCAATCTTTGGCCAAGCAGGGAGAGACGGCGCAGCAGCAAGTCTACCTGACCACGCCCGGTATCGGGCCGAGCGGGCCGCGGCATGCGCACGGCGCACCGGGAGGCGCCGGAGGAGCGCGGCAAACGATCGGAGGTGGTCTCGGAGGACCGGGAGGAAATGCCACGCAACGCAGGCGCATGGGCCTTGGCGGCGGTGGAGGCGGCGGCGATCCGAAGCCGGGCGGGCCAGGCGGCGGAGGCGGCGGCGGGAACGGTTGGGCCGAAACGCCGCTCGCCGCGCAGAACGCGATCATCAATGCCAAGGTCAGTCTACGCATGTCGTCACTCCTCGCGACTTCCGCCGCAGATTGCCACAAGCCTTCGTCCTCTCAAGCGTCCACACCTCTCGGGAAACATCGCGCAATGCTTTCGCAAGTACAGAAACATTTGCCCAGCCGAAGCCCGGCCGAACGCGACGATGTTGCAGCTTAGAACGACGTCCCTCCCCCGAATCTGAACTGCTGGACGGTGTCGTATTTTCCCTTGGTCAGCGGGATGGCGTAGTCGAAGCGCAGCGGACCGAAGGGCGATTGCCAGATCAACCCGACGCCGACGGAGCTTCTGATGACCTTGCTGTCGTCGTATTGCAGCCCGCAGGTGGGACACGCCGCCGAATTGACTTCGCCCGTGGCGCTCCAGGACGTCGGCCCCTGATAGTCCCAGAGCGAACCCGCATCGGCATAGACCGCGCCCTTCAGCCCAACCTCCTTCGGCAGGAACCAGAACGGCATTTGCAGCTCGGCCGATGCGCCCCAGTACTTCGTTCCGCCCAGGGCATCGCCGGTCGCGCCGAAACTGGCGTGCGAAATGTCGCGCGGACCAATACCGTTGGATGCAAAGCCGCGGACGAGGTTCGGACCCATCTGGAAGTGATCCAGCATGCGGAGATCCTTGTCGCCGACTTTGTTGAGCACCCCGCCCTGCAGATGCAGGAGCCCGACGATCTCAGCCACCAGCGGCGCGTAGTATTTTCCGTCAACGGCGGTCTTGAGGTAGCTGACATTGCCGCCGACTCCAGCAAAATCCTGCCGCCAGTCGATCAGCAGTCCGTCCGTCGGGTTCTTGTTGTTGTCGAGCGTATTGTAAGTCAGCGTGTAGCCGACGGCCGATGTCCAGGACGCGCCGTCCGACAACTCCTTGCGCACGGGCAACGACGACTCGCCGTCGCCATAGCAGCCGTAGCCGTAATACGAGGAGTCGCTGGAATAGACGGGATCAACGCCGCCAAGCACGTTCTTGATGTAGGCGGGCGTCGGATTGTAGGCCAGCGAGGCATTCGACGCATTGTTGTTGCAGTTGTTGTAGGCGCTCGAAAGCTCGATGCGCTGCTGGTAGAGCGAGTAGCGCAACTGCAGCGACGTATCCTCGCGCAAGGCGAGGCCAACGCGCGGCGAGAGCCCCAGCGTGGTCACGCCGTAACTGGTGTAGCTGTTCGCCTTTTGCTGGCGATAGGACAAGTCGAGCCCAAGCGCGATCCTTTGCTCGAGCAAATAGGGCTCGACGAAGGAGAGCGTCACGCCCCGGGAATATTGGCCGTAGGTCACCGACGCCTTTCCGTAGAGCCCGCGCCCGAAAAGGTTACGTTCGGAGATGCTGACCTCCGCCAGCGCGCCGTCGGAGGTCGAGTAACCGCCCGAGATCGAGAAATCGCCGGTTGACTTCTCCTCGAGATCGACGATCAGGATCACGCGGTCGCTGGAGGAGCCCGGCTCCGTGGTGATCTTGACCGACTTGAAGAAGTCGAGGTTTTTCAGCCGCCGTTCAGCACGGTCGACCAGCGCGCGGTTGTAGGCATCGCCCTCGGAGAGGTCGAATTCGCGGCGGATGACATAGTCGCGCGTGCGGGTGTTGCCGCGAACGTTGATCCGCTCGATGTAGGTGCGCGGCCCTTCGTCGATGAAGAAGACAACGGACACTGTTTGGGCCTCGAAGTTGCGGTCGCCGGTCGGACGCACGACGGCAAAGGCAAAGCCTCTGCGCGACGCCTCGATCTGCATATCCTCGACCGACTTCTCGACCAGTTCGACATTGTAGAGTGAACCCGCATTGACCCGCGAATAGCTGCGCAACGCGGCCGGATCGAAACCCGGCACGGTCGAGCGAAAATCGACGGATCCGACGCGATATTGCTGGCCTTCCTCGATTTTGAAGGTCACGAGAAAACCCTTGCGCCCGGGATCATACTCGGTAAGCGCGGCAACGACCTGCGCATCGGCGAAGCCGTTCTTCAAATAGAAGCGACGGATCAGATCGCGGTCGGCCTCAATCCGGTCCGGATCGTAGACGTCGTTGTTGCCCAAGAAGCTCAGCAGATTGCCCTCATGCGTCTTGATGACGTCGCGCAGCCGTGCCGCCGAATAGCCGACATTGCCGATGAAATCGATCGACTTGACGCCGGTCTTGGCGCCCTCCGCGATCGTAAAAACGAGATCGACGCGGTTGTTCGGCTGCTCGACGATTTCGGGCGTCACGTGCACGTCGTAACGGCCGGAGCGTCGATAGATCTCGGCGATGCGCAGCGTGTCCGACTGCACGATCGCACGCGAGAAGGCGCCGCGCGGCTTGGATTGCACCTCCGCGGATAACTGCTCGTCCTTGATCTTCCTGTTGCCTTCGAAAGCGACGCGGCCGATGACCGCGTTCTCCACCACCGAGACCACGACCTGCATGCCCGCGCGCCTGATCTGGACGTCCTGGAAGAGCCCCGTGCCGATCAACGCCTTCAGGCCATCGTCGATCGCGGCCTGGTCGAGCCGGCCGTCCGGAGTGCTCTTGAAGTAGGAGCGAACGGTCTCGGCCTCCACGCGGCGATTGCCCTCGACGACGATACTCTGCGACACCTGAGCGCCCGCGGCTGTCGGCAACCCAACCATGACAACGCAGGCCGCCATCGCGATCCCGCAGATCGCGGCCGCGATCGCCCAATTTCGCCAAACCTTCATTCCACACCTCACGAGCAACTGACCGCTCTGAGACGAAAACGCTGTGGCGGTGGTGTGGCTCGAAAGTTGCTGGATCGTTGCTAACGATTTGGATTTATCGCCGCGACGGACACGCCCGAACAGGCCTGCACGAGGGCCCGCAGAACGCTCTTCAGCAGCAGAGGCGGCTGCAACGCGCGTCCTGCGCGATCGCTTGTCGGTTTGGGCGGGCAACGTCCCGCAACAAGTGAGCGATTTACTTGATCGCCCGCCGGTGCGAGAGGCCGCGAAGGCTTGGTCAATTCCGGAGAGACAAACGTGATCTCGATCGCACGCCCGACAAGAATTTCGGCCCTCATTGCTACGCTCGTCGCGTCGCTCGCGGCAATCGATGGTGCAACGGCAGCCGAGCGAAAGCAGCGGGAGAATGCCGATGTCTACGCCTACGGGCCTCGCGGCCCCAACCGCTCGTACCAGGCCGGACCGCACACGCGCATCTATGTCACCAAGAGATCCTGGCTGGACGGCGGGACCGAGGTGCTTCCCGGCGAGCGCAAGTTCACCGACTACGCATTTCCTCCGGGGATCTCATTTGCGCGCCAGAACAATAACCGGCCGCTCGACTGGCAGCCGCTCTATCCGGCTTTCGACCTCGGCGGCCTCTCCCCGGGATTTCCGTTCTAGGCAGCGGCGCAGAAGCAGCCGGCGAGGCCAGGCATGCGCCTCGTCTCGGCTCCGTACAAGTCGCAATCGCTGTTTACATTCAGCAACATTCCGCCTGCTGAAAGGCCATAGTGCGCGTGCTACTGGCCCTCATTCCGGTCCGGCAACAGGCCGACCTCGCTCTTCAAGCGCCAGAATGCGGTTCGATTTTCATCCGCATTCCCACGACATGGACGCCAGCCGTTTCGATGCCCTTTCAGCCGACCGCAACAGACTTGCCCTCGAGAAAGGAGCGGCATCAGCAGAGCGCCTGCCCGGGACTGACCTCGCCAACCAAGCGCTTGTGCGGCGCCGTCATCGTTACGAGCCTGCTCGCCGGCTGCGCCGTCGGGCCGGACTATATGGGGCCGCCTCGCGTGACGCTGCCGACCCAATGGGCCAACGCGCCCCGGCACCAAAGGGGCACCGGCGAACTCGGACGATGGTGGTTTCGTCTGCGCGACTCCCTGCTCACCCAGCTCATCGGCGAAGCAGTGGAAGCAAATCCGAGCCTCGCGAAGGCAAAGGCATCGGTCCGCGAGGCGCGAGCCACGGTTGCGCAAACCGCATCGGGCTTGTTCCCGTCGGTCACCGGGTCGGGTTCGGTGACTGACAACAAGACCAGCAGCGCAGGATCTTCTGGCGTCGCTATCGGAACGTCCCCCTACACCTTGTACCAGGCGGGTTTCGACGCGAGCTGGGAGCTCGATCTGTTCGGCGGCACACAGCGCAACATCGAGGCCGCGATTCGCTCCGAACAGTCGGCCGAAGACGAGCTGAGATATAGCCTCGTCACCCTGCTCGGCGACGTCGCCGCCTACTATGTCGATGCACGCGGCTATCAGGCGCGCATCGCGCTCGCGAGGCGAACGGCCGCTTCGCAGCGCGACACCGAGCGTTTAACGCGCACGAAATACGAGGCCGGCAGCGCCACCGCCGTCGATCTCGCCAAAGCCTCGGCCCAGGCGGCCAGCACGGAAGCCAACATTCCGACCTACGAGGCGGCCCTCGCCGCCGATACGCATCGCCTCGGCATCCTGCTCGGCCGCGCTCCGACTGCAGTATCGGGCCTCTTCGCAAAATCGGCGCCGGTCCCCGCGCCGCGCATGCCGCTACCGACGGGAGTTCCCGCTGATCTCCTGACCAACCGGTCGGACGTCGCGAGCGCCGAACGCAAGCTTGCGCAGGCCACCGCAAAAATTGGCGCCGCCGAGGCCGACCGCTATCCCAGCATCTCGCTGACGGGATCGGTGGGGACATCGGCGATTCGCGCCGGCGACCTCGCCAAATATTCCAGCGTGAGCTGGTCGGTCGGCCCCTCCATCACCGTGCCGGTGTTCGACGCCGGTAAGCGCTACGCGACCGTCAGGATCGCCGAGGCGCAGCGGGACCAGGCCTTTGCCACCTTCCATTCGACCCTGCTGTCCGCGCTCGAAGACGTCGAGAATGCGCTGGTGGCGCTCTCGCGCGAGAAGGCACGCGCCGGCAAGCTAGCGGAAGCGGCAAAAAACTATCGTGAGGCCGCACGGCTCTCGCGCTCGCTATTCGAGACCGGATCGTCGAACTTTTTGGATGTGCTTGACGCCGAACGCTCGCTCTATTCGGCCGAAGACTCGCTGATCCAAAGCCAGGTCGCCATCGCCAAGTACTATGTCACGCTGGCCAAGGCGCTCGGCGGCGGGTGGGTCGATCCGGTCGATGCCGCGACGCCGCTGATCGTCGACGCCAATACGGGGCCGCACGCCCGGGAGGCCCTGCGATGAACATCCTTGCCAGGGGATCGCGAACATGGCTCGCGCTGGCGTGCCTCCTCACCGCGATCGGCGTCGCCGCCGCCGTGCATTTCCGCAGCGGATCGGCGAAGACGACGGCGTATATCACCGCACCGGTGACGGTCAGCGACCTGCGGGAGGAAGTGCTCGGCAGCGGAACGCTGAAACCTCTGCGGCTCACGGCGGTCGGCGCCCAGGTGTCCGGTCGCATCACGTCCCTGAACGTGCGCGTCGGCGATACCGTGAAGGCGGGCGACGTCATCGCCCAGATCGACCCCGTCACCAAGCAGAACGACCTTCGCAATTCGGAGGCCTCGCTGAACAATTATCGCGCCCAGAAGGTCGAGAAGGAAGCGACGCTGGTCCTGGCCGAGGCCAATCTGGCGCGCCAGCAGGCCACCCTTGCGCAGCGCGCGACCTCCCGCAGCGATTACGACAACGCCGACGCCACCGCGAAGCAGACCCGCGCGCAGATCGCGGCGCTGGAGGCGCTGATCGCGGGCGCCCAGGCGGCGGTCGAGACCGCCAGGGTCAATCTCGACTACACCCGTATCACCGCCCCGATCGACGGAACGGTTCTTGCCGCCGTGGCTCAGGAAGGACAGACCGTCAACGCGGTGCAGTCGGCACCGACCATCGTCGTGCTCGGCCAGCTCGAGACCATGACCGTGCGCACGGAGATCTCGGAGGCCGACATCGTCAAGGTGCAGCCGGGACAGGCGGTGTATTTCACCATCCTCGGCGACCAGGACCACCGCTACGAGGCCACACTGGAGCAGATCGAGCCGGCGCCGGAATCGATCAAGAGCGATTCGAGCTTCTCCTCCAGCTCGACGAGTTCGACGTCGAGCTCGTCGTCGTCGAGTTCCACCAGCACCGCCATCTACTATATCGGCGTGTTCAAGGTGCCGAACCGCGAATTGCGGCTGCGCACCTATATGACCGCGGAGGTCCATATCGTCATCGGCGAGTCCAAGCGCACCAAGACGATCCCCGCGCTGGCGCTGACGCGGCAGCCTGACGGCCGTAACACCGTTCGCGTGCTGGACACATCCGGCGAGGTCCGCCAGCGCGATGTGAAGATCGGGCTCAACGATCGCACCACCGTGGAAGTCAAGTCCGGCCTCAGCGAGGGCGAGCACGTCATCACCGGAGAATCGTCGAACAGTGGGCCGACCTCCCGCGGCTTCCCGCAAGGTGGCCCGCCAGCGGGATCGTGACATGACCGAACCGATTCTGGCGCTCAGCCACATTTGCCGCGAGTTCATGACCGGCGACACCAAGGTCGCCGCGCTCGCGGACGTGACGCTGGACATCGATCGCGGCGAACTCGTCGCCATCATCGGCTCCTCCGGATCGGGCAAGTCGACACTCTTGAATATCCTGGGCTGCCTGGATCACGCGACCTCCGGCAGTTATCGCGTCGCCGGCGAGGACGTCGCGGCGCTCGACGCCGACGCCTTGGCCGCGCTGCGCCGCGAGCACTTTGGCTTCATCTTCCAGCGCTACCATTTGCTCTCCGAACTGTCGGCGCTCGAAAATGCCGAGATCCCCGCGGTCTATGCCGGCGATACCGCGAGCGAACGGCAGGCGCGGGCCGAACGCCTGCTGGCCCGGCTCGGCATGGCCGAGCGGCGCGGTCATCGGCCCAACCAGCTCTCCGGCGGCCAGCAGCAGCGGGTCTCGATCGCGCGCGCCCTGATGAACGGGGCCGAGGTCGTACTCGCGGACGAACCAACCGGTGCACTCGATCGCCGCAGCGGCGAAGAGGTCCTGAAAATCCTGGTGGAGTTGCATCGCGAGGGAAAGACGATCATCATCGTCACGCACGATCCCGAGGTCGCCAAGCGTGCCAACCGCGTCATCGAGTTGCGCGACGGTCTTGTTGTTTCGGACAAGCGCACCGACGCCGCCGTGGCGACGGCGGCTGCCTCCCTCCCCGCTGACAAGCCTGACACAAGGTCCAGCCGTTGGTCCGGCCTCGCCTTCCGCTTCCGGGAGACGCTGCGGATGGCCCTACTCTCGATGGCGGCGCACCGGCTGCGCTCGTTCCTGACCATGCTCGGCATCATCATCGGCATCGCGGCCGTGTCCTCCGTCGTCGCGCTCGGCAACGCCTCGCAGAACAAGGTGCTGTCCGATATCTCGAACCTCGGGACCAACACGATCGAGGTGTTTCCCGGCAAGGACTTTGGCGACGCCCGAGCCGGCAAGATCAAGACGCTGGTCCTCGACGACGCCCGTGCGCTGGACCGCCAGACCTTCATCGCCGGCGTCACGCCGACCGTCTCGACCAGCACGACGGTGCGCTACCGCGACCGCGAATCCAACGTGCTGGTGAACGGCGTCGACCGCAGCTACTTCCAGGTCAAGGGCACCAAGATCGCGGCGGGTGCGCTGTTCGACGCTGTCGCCGTCCGCAACATCGAGCGTCAGGCCGTCATCGACGACAACACAAGAAGGACATTCTTCTCCGACGATCAGAACGCCGGCATCGGCCGCGTGATCTGGGTCGGCAAGGTGCCATGCCGCGTCGTCGGCGTGATCGCCCAGCAGCAGGGCGGTTTTGGCTCCAACCAGAACCTCTCCGTCTATCTTCCTTACACGACCGTGCAGGCCCAGTTCACCGGCGATCGCTCCCTTCGCAGCGTCCTGCTGCGCGTCAGCGACGAGGTCTCGACCGACCTTGCGCAGGAGGCGGTCACCACGCTGCTCACGCGGCGCCACAGCACCAAGGATTTTGTGATCCTCAATACCGACGACATCCGCCGCACGATCACCAGCACGACGCAGACCCTCGCCTTCCTCGTGGCGGCGATCGCCGTCATCTCGCTCGTCGTCGGGGGTATCGGTGTAATGAACATCATGCTGGTGTCCGTATCCGAACGGATCGGCGAGATCGGCGTGCGCATGGCCGTCGGCGCAAGACGGGAAGACATCCTCCAGCAGTTCCTCGTTGAGGCGACTCTGATCTCGTCGCTCGGCGGGATCGCAGGGATCCTGATCGCAGTCGCGCTGGGCGCGCTCCTCAACCTTCTCCTGCCGGGGTTCCAGGTCTCCTATTCGACCTTCTCCATTGGCGCCGCCTTCTTGACGTCGACGGCGATCGGGATCTTCTTCGGCTATTTCCCGGCGCGGCGCGCCGCATCCTTCGATCCGGTGGTAGCCCTCAGCCGTGAATGACCTTAAAACCCTCGCCGCGTGTGGTAGTTTGGCTCGAACGCGGTCTTCCGGCACCGACCGGCCGCCCGCATCGACGCCAAGCAACATCGCCATTCATGCCATGAGCACCCAGAGCATCCTCATAGTCGAAGACGACCAAGAGACACGAAATCTGGTCGCACGCTATCTGCGTGAGAACTCGTTCAACGTCGGCATGGCCGCGAACGGGCGTGAGATGGACCGCTACATCAGCCAGAACCGCGTCGACCTGATCGTGCTCGACCTCATGCTGCCGGGCGAGGACGGCCTGAGCCTGTGTCGACGCCTGCGCGTCG
Source organism: Bradyrhizobium sp. USDA 3311 (assembly GCF_054062495.1). NCBI lineage: Bacteria > Pseudomonadati > Pseudomonadota > Alphaproteobacteria > Hyphomicrobiales > Nitrobacteraceae > Bradyrhizobium > Bradyrhizobium sp. USDA 3311. The sequence goes on from NZ_JBSSFI010000001.1 coordinate 7,008,445, forward strand.
ATACCACGACGCCCATCATCATTCTGACCGCCAAGGGCGACGACGTCGATCGGATCCTCGGTCTCGAAATGGGAGCCGACGACTATTTGCCAAAGCCGTTCAATCCGCGCGAACTTCTGGCGCGGATCAACGCCGTGCTCCGGCGGCAATTGGGCGGATCGGCGGGGCCCGCGGCAAAGACCTCGGCCCGCCTGAGATTCGAGGGCTGGATCATCGATTCCCGAATGCGGGAGTTGCGTGACCCGGAGGGCGCGCAGGTGCCGCTGACGAGCGCCGAATTCGACCTGCTGCAATCCTTCTGCGAGCGCCACGGCCGCATCCTGAGCCGGGACACGCTCCTGAACATGACGCGCGGGCGGCCGGGCGGCGCCTTCGGGCGCAGCATCGACGTGCTCGTGAGCCGATTGCGCGGCAAGCTCGACAGGACCGAAGGAACCTCGATGATCAAGACCGTCAGAACGGGCGGCTATATTTTCACGCCGCGGGTGGACGAAGCGTGAGCCGGCTCCGCAAGCTCGTAAGGCTCTTTACCCTGCGACGAATCAGCGGCCAGATCGCCGCGCTGATCCTGTCAACGCTCGTGCTGATTCACGCGCTGATCGCCGGCTATGTCCTGGTGAGCCGGCCCAAGCCCAGCCTGCTGACCGACGAGCCACTGCAGCAATTCGAGCTGATTGTGCGAATTCTCGACAAGACGCCGCGAAACGAACGTCGCGTTCTCGTTGAGAATATCGGTCGCGGCCTTCCTGACCTGCAACTTCGACTGACGGAGGGCGGGCCTCGCGCGTCCGCAACTCCGACGACGGCCATCCCCTCACCGTTCGATGGCCGCGTCCAGATCGTTCAGCGACGTCCGCCCGAACAGGACAGCGTCCTCTTCGATCTCGGGGACGGCGAAGTCCTCGATGCGACAGTGAGGACGCCGAGCATTCCCGGATTTATCACCGGCCTTTGGGCAAGCACGCTGTTGTTCCTGGTCATCAGCATTACGCTGCTCGGGGTATGGGCCGGCCGGGCGCTCAGCGCGCCCCTATCGGCCTTTGCCAGGGCAGCCGAGAGCTTCAGCCTGAGCCGGTCCTCGGCACCGCTCCCCGAGAGCGGGCCCGAGGAGATCAGGTCGGCGGCGAAGGCACTGAACCTGATGCGGAACCGGATCACGTCGCTAATGAACGACCGGACCCGGATGCTCGCCGCGATCAGCCACGATCTGCGCACACCCATCACGCGGCTACGGCTGCGCTCCGAATATATCGAGGACGACACCCAGCGCACACAGACGCTGCGCGACCTCGACCAGATGCAGGCGATGCTCGAATCCGTTCTCATCCTGCTGCGTGGCGGCAGCGGCGCCAGGCCCACGCTGGTGGACATCGCGGCACTCGTTCAGATGGTATGCGAGGAGTTTGCGGACTGCGGTCACGCGGTCCATTACCACGGCCCCTCGCGGCTCACGCTCACGGTCAAGCCGGATGAGATCAGGCGGGCGCTCGCCAATCTGATTGGAAACGCCATTCGCTTCGGCAGCGAAGTGAACGTCGCCCTGTCCGTCGCAGACGCGGTCACGACCATCGAGGTCTCGGACGATGGTCCCGGAATCCCGGACGACAAGAAGGCCGCGATGCTCGAGCCGTTCGTACGGGGTGACGACGCCCGCACGATGAACGAGACCAGCGGCTTCGGGCTCGGACTGTCGATTGCCAGCAGTATCGTCGAGGCACACGGCGGATCCCTGTCGCTGCAGGACAACCAGCCTCACGGCCTCAAGGTGGCTATTGTGCTGTCTGAACGCCGATGCCAAGCGTCTGCGAACGAGTAACAAGCTCATCACACTGCCGCAACTTTCGCGATCTCGGCTCACTCAGTTGGCGCAGGAAGCTGATTTCGGCTTGCTTCAACTATCTGAAATCCGCTGCCTTCAACCTTCCGCTTCGCAGCAACACACCTTTGGCCAGGCGCCAAATTGTTCGCTTCGTCAACTGCTGAAATATCTTGGATTGCTGCTCGCTAGTCACCCTGGAACGATAGCCGTCTGACACGCCCGCCTTCGTCGGACCAGGCGCTCAGCGACTTTGCGCAACTATTTCAGATAGCTCGCGAGATTCATGCTCAGGATTTTTCCGAGCGCGGAATAGGAAGCGGTGAGCTGGGACTGATAGGTCGAAAGTTGCGCGGTGATCGCGGCAACGTCGACGCCGGTCAGGTCGCTCGACAGCGTCTCGGCAAAGCTCTTGTAGTCGCTCTGCCGCGTGCTCGCCGTTTCGATCTGCGAGGCCGCACCGGAGAGTCTGGCCTGCACCGCCACCGTGTCGTCCAGCGCCGTGCTCGCGAGGTCGAGCGCCTGGGTGATGTCAGAGGACGACAGCGAGGTGCTGTTGGCCACGAACTTCAGGACACGCATCACCTCCTCGAACGCCGAATTGTCGGCGGTGACGCCATAGGACACGGCCTGGTCGGCCGAGACGCGGACCGACGCGATTTCGCCGTCGCCGGAGTAATAGGAGGTGTCCGCGGTGGCGGTGGAGCCTGTGCCGGTGGCAAAACTCGTGATATCCACCGGCGCCGTCTCGGTCTTGCCGCCGGCAAAGACGTACTGGCCGTCATACTGCGTGTTCAGCAGCGACCCCATCTGCTCCAGATATTGCTGCGCGGTGGCGATCGCCGAATTCGCCTCGGTCGAACTGCCGGTCGAGGCGGCGCTGAGCTGCGAGCGCAACTGCGTGACCATGTCGGTCATCGATCCCACCGCCGAATACATCACCTGCACCCGGCTGTCGGCGAGCGTCGCGGCGTCGACGTAGGATTGCGCCCGCGTCACCGAAACCTGCAGATTGACCACGTGCTGAGCAGTCGAGCCGTAGCCGCCGAAATCGCTCGAGATCTGGCCCGACGATTCCTGGATCTGCTCGTTGGCCATCACCGACTGAATGCGCAGCGCATCCGCGATCAAGGAGCTGGTCTGCGCGAAGGTCGCCACCCGCATTGCCATCGGTAACCTCCCGCCTCAGCCCGACTGCACGGCGTTGAGCAGCGCAGAGTACATCGTGTTGATGGCCTGGATCAGCGCCGAGGCCGCGGAATATTTGTTCTGCAGCGTGCTCAGCCGCGCCGATTCCTCGTCCAGGTTCACGCCCGACTGCGAGGAGAGCGAATCCGCATAGGTCGATTGCGCCGTCTCCTTCGCTGTATAGGTTGAGGAGGCCTGCGACGCCTTGCTCGCAACATCCGAGACGATCGTGGCGGCGTAGTCGGCGAACGAGCTGGTGGATGCGGCGAGGCCACCCGCGGATGCAAAGCTCCTCGAGCCCGTCAGGGTGTCGTAGAGATTGTTGACCACGGTGGCCGAGCCCGATGACAGCACCTGGCTGCCGACGGTCAACGTCGATGACGAATCCAGCGTGGCGAGCGGCAGCTCGTAGCTGCCTGAGAGGAAGCTGCTCTTGACCGCAATGTCGGCAGCGCTGGTTCCTGTGACGATGTCGTTCAGGCCGAAATAATCAGACAATCGCTCGCCCGAGCTGCCTACGGAGCTCGTCATCTCGTTGATCGCGACGCCATTGCCTGAACCGGTGGCTGAGACCATCAAATGGCCGTTCGCATCGACCGATGCCGACAGGCCGGAAATGCCGTTGGTCGCGGTCACGAAATCACCGACCGTCGCGTAGGACGACAGGTCGAGATCGGCATAGGACACCAGATTGCCGCTCTGGTCGGTGGCGGCAATGCGCACCGTGCCGGTCGCCGAGAGCGCGTCCGTGCTCGCGACCGCCGTGGTCCCGGTCAGGCTGGTTGGCGGTGGCACCGACGAAGCGCTGTTGGATACGCTGTTCAGCGCGGAAGTGAGCTGCTGGGCCAGCCCGTCGAGCTGGGATTGCGCGGCCGGCAGCGTCTTGTCGCGCAGGGTGACGAGCGCGCCGATATCGCCGCTCGTGATCTGGGACGTGATGTCGACGCCGTTCACCGCGATGGCACTGAAACTCGTCGACGACGAGACGTTGGCCGCCGTCGTGTAACTGATCGTATGCGCGGTGCTGTCGACCAGCGCCTGGCCGGAGGTGGTATAGACCTGAAGATCACCGTTCGACGCCGTGAAGTAGCTGACGTTCATCTTCGAGGCGAGATCCTGCAGCGCAGTGTTGCGCTGGTCCTCGAGATCCGCGGTCGACTGGCCGGACGCTGCGACCTGCTTGATCTCGGCATTGAGGTTGGCGATCTGCTTCAGATTCTTGTTCACGTCGTCGACCGAGGATGCGATGTCCTTGTCGGCATTGGAGCGGAGTTTCTGGATGCCGCTGGAGGTCTCCCGGAGCTGGCTCACCACATCGTCGAGCGCACTCACCGCGTTGGATTGCAGCGACGCGCTGCTCGGCGTGCTCGCGAGCGACGACAGCGCCGATTCCAGGTCGGCCAGCGTATTGGCAAGCGACGTACCGGTCGACGAGCTGTCCGAGGTGCTGGTTGAGCCATAGAGGCTTTGCAGCGAGGTCAGATAAGTGTTGGTGGTATCGGCCGCGCCAAGTTCAGAGGTTGCGTCGATCAGCGACTTCAGGAGCAGCTTGTCCACCGTCGAGGTGATGCCGGTCACCGTGACGCCGGTGCCGACGCCGTTGGTGACGCTGCTCGTCTGGTTCGCGGTCTTGGTCGTGTAACCGGTCGTGTCGGCGTTCGAGATGTTCGACGACGTCACGCTGATCTGGACCTGCGTGGCCGAGAGCCCGCTGAAGGCGATCAGTCGTGCAATATCGAGCGACACGGCGGCGACCTCCTCGTTGCGTCAGGCGCGCCGGCTGGTGCCGCTGGAGACGGTCCGCGCGGCGACGACGTGGCCCGAGGCGCCATAGGGCGACACCGCCGCAATCTGCTCGCGGATCGCCTGCATCACCGCCTCGATCCGGCGGTTGCTGGCCTCGATCGCCGCGCGCAACCGCACCAGGTTCTCGTCCATCGCGGCACGCAGCTTCAGGATCCGCTCCATCAACTGCTCGCGCAGGATCATGTCCCTGACGTGCAGGCTGGTGCTGCCCCCGGCACATTCGGCGACCGTCCGCTCGAACAACTCGGCCAGCCGGTTCTTCTCGTCCACCTGCCTCAGGCGCGAGGCCGGCAAGCCCTTGGCGAGCTCCGCATTCTCCTCGGCAACCAGGGTGGTCAGGACGTCAATCAGCGCGATCAGCGACTTGATCCTGATATCGCCGCCGGCGGCACTCCTGGTAGGCTCTGCCTGTTTCATGTTCGTTGCCTTCACATCGTTCTTCTAATTCTGCGGCCGGCCGCGGCCGGCCTGCGAGCCGCGCAGATAGGCGCCGATCGCCGTGGTTCGCGCCGCCGTGCGCCGCATCTCGTCCTCGATATCCGCGCATTCGCGCAGCAGCGCGCGGCGCGTGCTCTCGACATCGTCGACCAGCGCAAGCAGCCGACCAGGATTCGCGCGGTCCACTGCACCGGCGCGCGACACCAGCCGCTTCAGGCGCAGCAGCAACCCCTCGCCGACGGCATGATCCCTGGCATCACGCATCACTCACCTCATCGCCGAGATCAGCGTGTCGTACATCTTGTTGACGGTCGAGATGACCTGCGAGGCCGCGGAATAGGCCTGCTGCGCCGAGATCATGCTGGAGAACTGGCTGCTGGTGTCTGTGGTCGAGGATTCCAGCTCGCTGCCGTAGATCGTGCCCGCGCCGTTCTCGCCCGAGGCCTGGAGAGCGGCGTTGCCCGACGTCACGGTTGCCGAATAGATGCCGTCGCTGCTTGCCGACAGACCGTTGGGATCGGCGAAGGTCGCCACCGCTATCTTGTAGATCGCAATCGTCTGGCCGTTCGAGTAGGTGGCATCGACCACGCCGTCCTTGCCGATCGAGACACTGGAGAGCTTGCCGTAAGACAGCCCGTCGGAATCGATGCTGGTGACGTTGACGGAGGGCGTGGTTTCGCCCGAGGCGTATTGCGTCAATCCATCGGTCTTGCCGACGGTGCCGAGATTGAGCGTGATCGAGCTGTCGGCGGCCCCATCGGTCCAGCCGGTCACCACGACGGTCGCCGGGCTCGGACTGGTGCTGGCGAGCGAGCCGTCGCTGTTGAAGGTGATGGCGATCGTGCCCGAGGCCGTCCCCGTCGCCGTCGTCGTGTCCGACGTGGAGGTCGGATTGGCAAAGCTCGCGCTCCAGGTGTTGGTGCCGGTCTTCGTCCAGGTGACCTGCATCGAGTTCGCCGCCCCCAGCGAATCGTAGACCGTCATCGAGCTGGTGTAGGTGTCCCCGGTCGCGGCGTCCGACGGCAAATTGGCCGCGACCGTCGTCTTGGTGGTGGCGCTGCCGCTGGTGGACGCGACCTGCGTGTTGATGGCCGTGAGGTTGCTCGCCGATTCATTGCCGACGACGTTGCCGTCGGCGTCCGTGCGCCAGCCTTCGAGGTAGTTACCGTTGTTCTCCAGATAGCCCGCATTGTTGATGGTGAACGCACCGTTGCGGGTATAGGAGATCGTGCCGCCGGACGTGGAATTCGACACCGCGAAGAATCCGCTGCCCTGGATCGCGACGTCGGTGGCGTTCGAGGTCGCTGCAAGCAGACCCTGCTGGGTGATGTTGGCGCGGCCGGAGACGGTGACGCCGCCCGAGGCGTAGGAGGTCGCGTTGCTCGACGCGGTGACGAGCGCGTCGAACATCGCCGACGTCGTCTTGTAACCGGTGGTGTCGGAGTTGGCGATGTTGTCCGAGATCATCGACAGCGACTGGCTCTGCGCGCTGAGCGCCGAGATCGCCGAGGAAAGTGCGCCGGTGAGACTCATGATAAAACTCCGGATGAGATCAGGACGTGACGCCGATGATGTTGGCGGCGCTGACGGAGACGCCGCCGACCGTGAGCGACGGCGTCGAGGTCGAGGTGTCGATGCCGGTCACCGTGCCGGTGACGGTCGTGTAGTTGAGGACGGAGTTGCCGGCGCTATCGGTCGCGTTGACCGAGATCGTGTACTGGCCGCCGTCCGAGAGCTGGTTGCCGCTGGAGTCCTTGCCGTCCCAGGTGAAGCTGTTGGATCCGGAGTTGCCGGTGCCGGTGCCGGTCCACACCGTGTTGCCCGAGGAATCCTTGACGCTGATCGAGACGTTCGAGGCTGCAGAGGACAGCGAGTAACCGAACGTCGCGGAGCCATTGCTCAGCGACGCCGTATCGGTCTTGGCCTCGACGGTGTGGCCGATGTAGTTGACCGAATTCAGCGTCACGAGGCTGGAGAATGAGCTCGCCAGCGACGTCAGATTGCTGTTGATCGACTGCTGCGACGTGAAATTCGCGTAGGAGGTGAGCTGATTGATGAAGTCGGTCGTCGAAGTCGCGTTCAGCGGATCCTGGTTTTGCAGCTCGCTGACGAGCAGGCTCAGGAAGTCGCTCGACGTCAACGACGACGCGGAAGACGAGCTCGACGACGATGATGTCGTCGTCGTTGCAGTTGAGACGGAACTCGTCGCGGAAACGGTCATCGCACACCCCGGTTCTAGGCGACCGGCGCGCTCGCATTACGGAGCAGTTGCGCGCTGATCTCTGTGCAGATGAAACGGGACCGGACGGGAATTCAGGCGCGGATTTGCACACGCGCGATCACTGTTCGACTCGGCAAAATCTGCCGTGTGAAGACGTCAGGCAGAGATGAAGAACTGTGGGACGATCTCGATGCCGATGCGACGACGCGAGCGATCAGCCCCTCGCCGTCTCGCCCTCGGTAAGCGCCTCGGTGGCATCCGTGCCGCGCTTGGTCGCCGCGGCAACGATGCGGTCGGCGAGCCCCGCCGGCGCGCGCACCGGCGGCGCGGCCAGCGCCGCGCGGAGTGCCTGCGCCTGCGCGAGCAGGGCCTGCGCTTCAGCGGACCGGGACAGCAACTGTTCGGCGGACAGGCGGCGATCGTCGGGCCAGCGCGAGACGTCCTCGCCCAGCCGATCGATCAGATCCTCAAACTCGGTGACGTCCATCGTCCGGATATCCGCCTCGCCAAGCCCGTCATAAAGCATTGCTGGCGCGCCGGAAACCGAATTCGCGCTGTGATCCGCGCCAAGCCGCGCCAGCACGGCCGGAACGGCCGCGAAAGCAGCCGCCCGGACCCCCTCGCCCCGGTTATTCACGGGATCCATGGGACCGCCCGGCCGCTACCGTGACGGAGCCGAATCGGCCTTGCCGCCCCGGCTCGCCGCATCGACGAATTCCCACGCCTCGCGCATCTCGGCCAGGCCGGCGATGATCCGCCGAAAGCTCTCGCGGGCGTTCGGCCGGCCATAGGCCTTGAGGCTCGCCAGGATGAGCGCGCTATAGGTCTGGTACAGCCGCTCCGCGACGTCCCCGCCCTTGGTGAAATCGAGATTGTGGCTGAGCCCGCGCAGGATGGCGGTCGCCTTCATCAGGTACTCATGTCCTTCCTCGAAGCGCCGCGCCTCCTGCGCCACGAGCGCCTTCTGCAGGAAGGTGGCGGCCCCTCCGAGCAGCATCGACACCGCCTTCAGCGGCGGCACCGTGGTCGCCGCTCCGCGATAGGCCTGGTTGGCCAAGTACGCCATCTGGTTATGCATCATCACTCACTCGGGTTCCACGCTATCAATTGCTCGACGAGTTCAGCAGCGCCTTCAGATAGGTCAGCGTGCTGTTGGCGCTCTCGATCGCCGCCTGGTACTTCGCATATTGGGTCTGGAGCTGGGACTGCAGCGTCGACGCCGCGCTGTTGATATCGTCGACCTTCTGCTGCAGATCGTCGTCGCGTGTCGTCAGATTGGTGATCAGGGTTTGCAACGCACCGCTCGACGAGGAATAGTTCTTCGCGAGCTGATAGAGCTGTGTGGCGAGACCTGACGTCGACGTCACCGTGATCGACTGCGAGGTCGAGTCGCTATAGGTGAAGGCCATGCCGGCATAGATCGATCCGGACGCGCCGATGATCGTGGTGCCGCTGACCGTGAATAGCGAGGAATCGCCGCCGACTGCGGCCGAGGTGAGATTGCCGTCGGAATCGACCGTCAAATCCAGGGTGAAGGATTGCGGCGACGTTCCGGTGTTGACGACGCTGAGCTGGCTCGATGACGTCGTGGTCTGCGCAGACAAGAGCTTTGTCACGCCGCTCAGATTGGTGCTCAGGACGTCAGACAGCGTCGAGGTATCGAGCTCGAGCTCGTTGTTCTCGTTGAAGGACAGGCCGAGATCGGCCATCGTCAGTCCGCGGACGGTGCTGTTCAGGCTGTTCTGAAGCGCGTCCATGATGTTGCGCATGGTGCCGTCGCCGAACAGCACTGCACTCGAGGATGCCGTGCCGTCAGTGCCCGTCGCCTGCTGGGCGATGACCTCGTCACGAAACGCATTGTAGTTGGTGACGAAGGTCTCGAGCGCCGACTGGATCTGGCTGGTATCGGTCTCGATGCTGATGTTCAGCGACGTCCCGTCCGGCGTGGCCTGGAGCAGGTTGAAGGTGACCCCGGTCAGCACGTCGGAAATGTCGTTGGTGTCGCGGGTCATCGCGATGCCGTCGAGGGTGAATTCGGCCGACTGCGCCGCCTGGAGCACGTCGGTGAAGGCCCCTGAGCTGTCGGTTACGCCCAGCTTGCTGAGGATATCGTCGCCTGACGTGCTGGAATAGGTGATGTCGGCGGCGTCCGCCGTGCCCGTCAGCACCATCTCATAGGAGCCGCTCGACACCTGGACGATCGAGGCCTGCACATTGGTCGTCGAGGTCTGGGCATTGACGGCATCGACGACGTCCTGCAGCGACATCGTGCTGGTCACCGTGATATCGGATGTCGAACCGCCCGCGAGGCCGAGCGAGAAGGTGCCGGAATAGCCGAGCTCGGCGGTCTGGCTCGACTGCGAGGTGCCCACCACCTTGTGCGCGGCCGCGAGCTGGCTGATGGTCAGCGTATGGTCGCCAGTGGCGGCCCCGCTCTTGATGCTCATGGACAGCGTCGACGATGCGCTGACGTCGCCCGTCGAGCTGATGCTTGCGGAACGGGTCGAGAATGCGTTGGTGGCGAGCGAATTGACCACCGACGTTGCGAGCGACGCCAGCCCGGAATACAGCGTCTTCAGGTCGCTCTGCAGCGTCTGATAGGCCGATATCTTGGCCTGGTTGCTGGTGATCGACGTCGAGATCGTCGTCGCCTGCGCCGTCTTGGCGTCAACGGCGGACTGGATCAGCGCCGACCAGTCGACGCTGCTCGAATTGGTCGTGCCGCTCGTGGTGATCGAGACCCCCGAGCTCGTCGTGCTGGTGCTCGAACTGACGCTGGTCACGTGCCTGGCGATCCCTGGAAGGTGCCGGGCCGGCCTCTTGCCGGCCCGGTCAGATCATGATCAAAGCGAACGCTTAGCCGAGCAGCTTGAGCAGGTACTGCGGCATCTGGTTCGCGGCCGCCAGCGCCGACACAGCAGCCTGGGTCTTTACCTCGGCCGACGACAGCTTCGACTGCTCGGACGCGATGTCGACGTCCTTGATCGCGGAGTTGGCGTTCTGCAGGTTCTGGGTCTGGGTCGAGATCGAGTCGGCGCTGAAGTTGAAGCGCGACTCCTGGGCGCCGATGCTGGCGCGCGCGGCCGAGACGGTGTCGATGGCGGTGTCCAGCGCAGTCAGCGCCGAGGTCGCGCCCGACTGGGTGCTGACGTCGAGCGAGGTGACGCTGAGCGAGGAAGCCGTCAGGCTCGACAGCGTGATGGTGATGGTATCGGAGCCGGACGAGCCGACCAGGACAGAGACGCCGGAAGCAAACACGCTGGAGCCGTCGAGCAGGCTCTGGCTGGAATAGCGGGTGCCGCTGGCGATCGAATCGATTTCGCTGGTGAGCTGCGAGAATTCCGAGTTGATGTAGGCGCGGCTGGAATCAGTCGTGGTGCCCGAGGCGGATTCGGAGGCCAGCGACTTCATGCGCGCGAGAATGTCGGAGATGTTGGAGGCGCCGCCGTCCGCGGTCTGCAGGATCGCCGTCGCCTGCGAGGCGTTGGTTGCCGCCTGCTGGAGCGTGGTGACGTCGGACGAGATGCGCGTGGAGATCGCCAGACCGGCGGCGTCGTCGGAGGCGGATGTGATGCGCGAGCCGCTCGACAGTTTTGAGAGCGAGCTGGTTTCCTGCGCGGAATTGACGTTGAGATAGCGGACCGCGGCATTGGCGGCGGTATTGGTGTTGATTGCGGGCATTGGAAGCTCCTGTGCTGATGGGCATGACGTGCCGCATCGTGGAAAGACTTATGACGACGCGGGCGCAGCCCCGTCCACCCGCTCAAACGAAGGAGCGCCGAACGATCAGGCGGGAAATCTTTCGAGAGCCGGATTTTATGATTAGCAGTCGGTAAACGCGGTGCGGATGTCGCGCTCGTGCCGGCGCAGGAGCTGGCGCAGTTGCTGACGTCCGCGCTTGAGGAGCGATTCCACTGCGGCCACGGTAGAGTCCATGACCTCTGCGATCTCGCCGTTGCTCATGTCCTCATGATACGACAGGATCACCGCGATCCGCTGCTGCTCCGGCAGCCGCAGCATCGCCTCTTCCAGCATGCCGTTCAGCTCGTTGCGCTCGATCACGCGCGATGCATCCGGCTGTCCGTCGGCGACCTCGGGCACGGTATCGACATTCTCGGTGCGCGGCTTGCGGCGGAGGTCGATGCAGCGGTTGGAGATGACGCGATAGAGCCAGGTCGAGAACTTTGCGCGGCCATGCTGCCAGCGGCCGCGATGACTCCAGATCTTCAGCATGCTGTCCTGCACCACGTCCTCGGCGTCCGCCGCGTTGCCGACGATGCGCAGCGCGATCGCATAGGCACGATCGATGTGCCGCTCGACAAGCATCCGGAAGGCGGTCTCATCGTCAGCGGCAAGCCGATCGAGAAGCTCGCTGTCCTCGTCGAACACGACATCGGCCGCGACCGGCTCGCCGTCAGGCGCGATCGAAGCCGACGCGATCACCGGTGCGTTCGCTTCGCTCGTGATCGTCGTCGCGATCTCGGCTTCGGCGCGAGCAAAAACGTCCACCGCAAAACTCATCCCGCAATCTCCAACCCGCAATGCCGGCGGCGCATCTTCCGCACGGCTTCCAGGCGTTGAACGCGAGGCGAAAACAATCCAGGCGCATAATTTTTGTTATTTTTCAAGATGTTAGTTGGAAGCTTTTGCCGGCCGGCCGGCAAAGATTGCCGACGGCGTGCGGCGAAGCGCGCACTCGTTCTGCAATCATCGACATCGTCTCGCATCATCGCGGATCATTCATCTCGAACAGAGCTGCACAAAAACGCTGTGATTACGCGGCACTGAACTGATCGCACCCATCACGCGACACGCGTGCGAATGATCGATTGTTTCCGAGTGGAAACGAACGCGAGACAACTTTTTCACTCGGCAGTTTTTGCCGAATCACAATTCGAACCTAGCGGATTTTTCTATTCTGTCAGGCGCGAGATGCGCGATTTCGAATCGCACATCGATTATTTTCGCCATCGCACGCCTGAATTCGTCCGCACACACGTTGATCGCTTCGATTGGCGGAGAATTTCGGGATGAACGTCGCAACGGTCGACGCACAGCGTCGCGCGCAAATTGTTTCTGCTTGGTCGTTCGATGTTTTCGATACGTTTCTGATGCGCGCCTGCACGACGCCGGATGGTGTGTTTGAAAGGACTTACGAGCTATCGGGCATTTCAAGAACTTGTCCGAATGTTTCCGCCAGTTTCGTTCAGCATCGCATGCAGGCCGAATCACGTGCACGCCGGACCGCGAAGGAGACGCGGGGGACCAGCGAAGTGCACATCGACGACGTCTATTCCTTCTTTCCGTTCAGGCTGTTCGGCCTGAAGCGCGCACATCTGCGCGATCTCGTCGACGCCGAGCTCGAGCTCTGCCGCGTCAACCCGGACATGCTCCGGCAATATCTGGACATGAAGCATTTGGGCCATCGGGTCGGGTTCATCTCCGACACCTATTGGAACTCGGACCAGCTCGCGCGCCTGTTGCGCGCCTGCCGTCCGGGATTGTCCTGGGACTTCCTCTATGCGTCCTGCGACCACGGCAGCAGCAAGAGCGAAACGTTGTTCGCAACATACCTCACTGAGCAGAACGTTGATCCGGCAGCATCCTTTCATATCGGCGACAATGACCGCGCCGACATCAAGGGCGCGAAGCGCCACGGCATCCGCCCGCGCTATTATCCGCAGGCCGGTCAGCAACTCGCGTCAAGATTCCAGCGCGAGACCGCGATATTCGAGCTGCTGTGCCCGGGGCAGCCTGCGCGGCTTGACCATGGCGCGCGTACGCTGCGGCGCATGGTGGCGGCGCGCAGCGCGGAGAGGCCGCCGGCCTATCACTTGGGGTTGACGGTCCTCGGCCCGATCATGACGGCGTTCGACGTCTTCGTTGCTGATCGCTGCGCGGAGCTCGAGGAGCCCGGCCGGCGGGTCGCCGTCGGCTTCCTCGGGCGCGACGGCTTTCTGTCGCACCGGATTTGGCACAGCGGTCGTGACGCCGCATCCGCCTATGTCGAAATCAACCGCCGCGTCAGCCTGATCGCCTCGGCTGACACCATGCAGCCGCTGCTCGACCTGCTCGGAAAAGTCTTGAAGATCGACGCGCCGACCTTTCGCGACATGCTGAAAGTGCTGCCATCAGCAGTCGCGGACTTCTTCGCACAATGTCCCAACGGGATCGCGACCGGCGCTGCGCTGGCGGATGCCCTGCCCGAGCTGATGGACGCGCGGGAGATCACCAAGCTTGCCGCAGGCCAGCGCGCCCGGCTGCTTGCTTATCTCCGGCATGTCATCCCGGATTTCGGTCGCTGCACCGATCTCGTGCTGGCCGATCTCGGCTATTCCGGCAGCGTCCAGAAGGCGCTGCGCCGCATCTTCGACCAGGAGGGCATCGCGATCCGCCTGCACGGCGCCTATTTGATCTCGCTTGACGACACTCTTGACGATCTTGCCGACTGCGATACCGCTAAAGGCTTCATCTCCGATCTCGTGGTCACCCCGCACGTCAAGCGCATGCTGATCCGCAACGTGGCCCTACTCGAGCAGATCTGCTGCTCTGCCGACGGCTCGGTGCACGATTACGACGGCGCGCAGGTGCTGCGCGAGATCAATCCGCGACCGGGAGTCCAGATTGCTCTGGCCTCGGAGATCCAGGCGGGCGCGCTCGCCTATGCGGCAAACGCTGGCAAAATTGCTGCCGCCATCGGGCTCGAGCCCCATGCGGCGCCCGATATCGCAGCGCGCTGGAGCGCGGCGACGTTGGCGCGGCTCCTGCTGCTCCCGGACGACGACGAACTGGCGTTGCTCGGCGAGCTCAAGCACGACATCAACCTCGGGAGGCACGCGTTGGCGCCGATGCTCGACACGGGCTTCATCCGCGATCAACTCACCGCGCAAGGCCTAACCGCCGCGTGCACCTCGGCCGCGCCGCCGATGTGGCTTGCGGGCAGCTTTGCTGGCTTGTCCCCGTCGCACGCCTATCTCTACGCCTTGTTCGGAGCGAACCGCTTGCCCGCCGATGTCTTCGAGGAGACGCCTTGCGGCGCGTTGCAGGTGGGACTGTTCCGGGCGAATGGTGACGCCGCGGTCGAAACCGTCACCATGTTCCGCACCGGACTTGGCGAACTGCGCCTGCGCATTCCGGTATCGCGCGCCATGGCCATCGCCATGATCGCGCTGCCGCTGGCGAAGGCCGCGCGCGACGGTCAGCTTCACGGCGTGACCATGCAGCTCGGCGACAGCGTTCGCGACGCCGCCGAGAGCCAGGACGTGGCGGGCGTCCCGGCGGAACGGTTGACCTATGCGGGCCTGACGCTGACCGGAGCCTCCTATCACGCTACGGACGACGAAGGTTGCCTGCTGATCCCGGTCGGCCCGCTGGCACGCGAGATCGCGATCTATTCGGTGGCCATCACCCCACTCGGTCACGCGGACCATCGCGATTAGTGCGCCCGGATTAACCCCCTCGGCCGTTGGAGTGTACGGGCCGGCATGACGCAAGGGGGCACGGGAATTGACCGACGACACGCACGCAAAGCTCGACAACCTCCTGCGGTCGGCGAACATCCGGCTCGGCCGGATCCAGCGGAACCGCCTCGCCTGGCTGGTGGACCGCTACGGCGCTCCGACGCTCGGCGGCCATTATGAGGGGCAGCGTCACGGCGGGGTCATCGTCCTGACGGAGCCGCCGAGCGGTGCCGCGGCCGAGCTGTTCTATCGCTCGCTGCATTCCGGCTGCGCCGTCGTCATTCCCTTCGGCGAAAATCCCGGCTTCGACTTCCTCAAGTCGAAACTCACCGAGTTTGGCACGGTCAGCCCGAGCGCCGAGGGCCCGCACGAATTGTGGTGGGGCGGCATCGGCTGGTCAAAGCTGTCAGCGAGCGCCGATGGCGCCACGATCCGGCCGCGCATCGTCTCCTATTATCCATTCGGCAGCGATCCCGACGACATTCGCAGCCTGCGCCGATCGCTCGACGAGTTGGAGCTCGATTCGCATATCGAGCCGGTCGCGGCCGAGCTCGGCGAACAAGTGCTCTGTTTCGAGAAGGCCGAGTTCCTGGCCCGGATGTGGCAACGCTACAGCGAGCCGCTACTGTTCGTCGAAGCCGGCGCAACCCTGTGCGAGGCGCCCTTGCTGCCGTCGGCGCTCGGCTGCGACGTCGCGCTCCACAAATGGAACCGCTGGGAAATGTCGGCGCGCACGCTTTATCTCGGCCGCACCGCGCGCGCCGGGCAGTTGCTGCGGAGTTGGCACCATCTCGCGGCGTCATATCCGTCAATCTGGGACGGCTATCTGCTCGACCAGGCCTGGGGCCTCACCTCCTCGGAAGGGCCGCTCGACACGGTGTGGCTGCCGCGCTCCTACCACGCCATGAAAGGCGACCTCGCCGCCGCACGCGCCACCATCCTGCACAGCGAGCAGACCACGACGACCAGCCTCGGCCCCGATCCGGGCTTCGCCGGCCTCGTCCGCGCAGCGCGCCGTGCGGGCCGAACCGGCGCGCGCGACGCCTTCATGGTCATGACGTCGGAAGCCGCCAACGAGAACGGCGTCGCCGTGATCCTGCGCGACATCGAGGCCAATGACGCCCGCGCGGTGGCCGCCACGGTGGAGGCCGTAACCGGCGCCTTTGCAGCCGATTGCGGCGGATACAAGCGTTTCGAGCTATCGTTGTGCGCCCTGAAGGACGATCTCGGTGCTGCCCAGGCGGCGGCACAGCAGGCGCGCTATCGCATCCTTGAGATTGCGCCGGGCCAGTCGATCCCGCGCGATTTCTTCGCCGCGCATGCACATCACCCCGCCGATCACGCGGTCGTGACCGCCCGCCATCCCTTTCCCTGACGGACATCAGCGCCATGCTCAAGACCATCATCCTGCTTACCCAGACCGTCCAGCAGCAGCGCCCGCTCGCAAATCTGCTGCGCGAGTTTAATCCGGATCTCGCCTTCTGCTCCGCGCTCTCCGCCCAGGATCTTGCCGCCATCGCACCCGACATCCTGCGTGACGCCCGCCTGGTCTCCTTTGCCAATGACATTCCCGTGTCCCAGAAATTCCTGCTTCGGCTCGGCCACGGCGCCTACAAATTCCATGTCGCGCCGGTGCAGTATCCCGGTCTTCCGGCGTCGCACGACGACAGCGAGGACCCGCGCTGCTTTTCGGCGATCGCGCAATCGATCGCGATCTGGCCGGACTGCCGCCACGTGGTCGGGCTCGAGACCGTGACCGTCCCTGACGACGCCACGCCCGCGGAGCGCGAGCGGTTGATCTTCACCCGGCTCGCGCATCTGTTCTGGCGGATGTCGAGCCTGATCGCGACGGACGCAGAACTTCGCGGTATCATCGACAGCACAAAGAGCAAGCCTACGTTTGCACAGATGAACTAAGTAGGGATCCAAGAGCTGAACCGATTGATCGGAGAAGCCTTGATCGTGGATGTGATGACGGAAAGATCTACGCAACTCGCGGCACGCCTATAACTGGGGCGCACACCGTCTCTTCATCCGCCAGCAGACTGCCGTCATCAACTTGATCCGCGCCTATTGTGTCGAGTTCGGGATTGTCGCCCGGTCGGTCACGGGGTTGTCGAGCAACTACTGGAAGTCGTCGCCAATATAGCGAGAGTCTTCTTGAAGGTGCCCTAGGCCTGATCACGTTAGCTGTGAAGAGATTTTTCTTGATCTCCCGGTGCACACATCGTGCACATGCCGCCCTCTAACCAACTGAAAATATTGAACTCTCGCTCCGATCCATCATGGGCAAGTTTGAGCTAGCTCCAGCAAATAAGGCCCGAGCCCGCCATATCGACAATCGTACCTCCGCACCTTCGGCTGCAAACTGCGCCGCCCGGGAATCGGTGGTTGTGAGAGCGCGCGACACCCGGCTCTTGTGCTTGCTTGAACGCGCCATTCCAACGCTGGCCGCGAAAAGTGACAATTGCCTCCGAAGGCAAAGGTCACACGTTCGACCCGTGTCCGGCGCGCCGGTAAAATCAGCTATTTACGTAATAGAACGCTTTCTAAGAATAACTCCGGGTAAGCGCCAACTGAGCCTCCGTGATAGATCCAGCCGCGATGCAGGGCAGCTGTAGCCCGAGGATCGAAACCCCCAATGCTAGAGGACCTGCCCCTGGCCGCCATGGCCGAGGCATTGGCCAAATCCTCCGACCATCGTGTGCTTCGGCGCTTGGTGCGTCGGGAAGCTTTCACTCCATCCGACGAGCAAGTGACCAAAACTGGCATCCTGATTGATGTCGAGACGACTGGCCTAGATCAACATGAAGACGAAGTCATCGAGCTGGGAATGGTCAAGTTCGACTACGTGCCCCGGAAAAGCCGGGGCACTAGAGGGGCACGTCCGCTCGGCGTGTTTGACGAAAATAGCTCCGCCATGACCTACCGCACCCGCCGCTGCCGCGATCGTATGCAGTAAGACGACACGTCACTGTGTTGCTGCGCTTCGCTCGAACGCCCTATTTTCGACGATGAACCTCGCCGCCAGCACCAAGGCGCCCATCGAGAACTCTTTTCCGTGCGCGGCGATCATGCGCTCCGATAGTTCCGCCAGCTCTTTGAAGAACTGATCCTTACTTTCGGCTTCATTTAGCAATCGTGCTACTGTCATGGATTTCCTCCTGGTGCTCGCAAGGCTCTCCGCCCCGGTTCGCTGTTACTTGAAGATTTGCGGCGGAAACGTCACGATCGCCGCTTCTCCGCCGCACGTTCCGACTGCAAGATGCTGGCCATCGGCGGACCATCGAAGGGCCTGGACGGCGCCCCCACCGGGCGGTTTGACAACCAATTCGTCGGGATGTCCGATCCTCGCGACGACGACCCTGCCGTCGCTGTACCCTGCCGCGACCAGGGGACGCCCGGGGTGCATATCTACCGCCTTGACGAGGATGAATCCGCCACGACCGGTGCTGAGGCTCGTCGGCTGCTCGCTTCCGTCGTCGAGGCTGGAAACGTCCCATGCGATCAAGCGGTAGGCCCCGCTCGTAACAAGAACGCGCGAGTCTGCACTCCACGAAAGAGACGTAACGCCCGCAGGATAGCCGGACATCCGGACGGTCCGCGCATCGGCAAGGCGCAACAGCACGATGCCAACTTCTGCGACGGACATCGCCAACCAGCTTCCGTCGGGACTCCACGACAAGCTCGAGATTGAGCCCAAGGCCATTGAGACGGTGGGCTCAGGCCGCGGTCCGAAGGCACGCACGAGCAGGCAACCGTCAGCTCCTATCGCGAAGCTCCGACCGTCTGGCGAGACGGCCATCGCGGATGAACGGCCTCCCGCACGCTTCTGAAGCCATCCGACCTCGCCGTTGGAATCGCAGTATATGACCGACTCGCCGGAAGCAGCCAGAATGCCGCCGGCATGCACCGGGGCGACGAGATCAATCGGTGCCCCGAGCTTCGCGGCTTGTCGGGTGACACCGGATGCCGACACATGCAATAACTGGCTGCCATCGCTTGCGATGAAGCCCGAAGGCTCGATCGAGGCGAGATGAAGCGAAGCATCACTGATGACGACTTTCGTCAACGGCGGGACCGGATTCCGCCGCGGGGAGATCGTCGACCGGCCGCCGTCCAAGGCCATACGATAGCGATCTTTCGGCGGATCGCTATCGGCCAGCGGAGCGATGGCTAGAGAGCCGTCTGCAAGCGCGAACGCCACTGCCTGTCCCGCAGCGTCGAACGTCGCGTTCGTAACGAGCGCCCCCATGGTCCAATGCCGACCAAGCAGTTCATAGAGCGTAGCGGTCTCAGCTTCCATCGTGTCCATCGGTCGTCTCACCTGCCGGTCGCAATACACCTGTCGAGTTCTTCAAGGCGTCGTTCCAGCGCGGCGCATTGGGCGTCGCATGTTGCCATTCCGGCCTTTGCTTCTTTCAAGCGCTCGTGCGCTTCCTCGATAGCGTAGGCGAACGCATGCGAACCGCCTGTCGCCGCAATCTCCTGCTCAATCCTCTGAATCTCGAATTCTGCTCCACCAGCAAGCTGACGGTTCAGAAGGTTCCACGATTGAGCGGCCGATATCTGCTGAACGACGAACAACCGCTCCTTCAGCATTTCGACAAGGACTTCCGGATCGACACTCATGCGCTCGATTCGATTTGATCCAGGATCCGCTGGAGGCCCCGGGCATCGGATACGAAGTGTTGCTGCGCGTCATTAACGTGAGATTGCAGCGAGTCCCACAAATCGACCCTCAGCAACCGCGCAGGATCGCCCGCCATCGTCTCGATGGTCTGGAGGCCGAACTGATGCCGCAAGCCGATACCCTGCAATACGAAATCCGACAGCTCGCGTGCATGCGTTTCGACGAAAGGGCGCAGTAGCGGATGTACGCTGTAGCTCATGCCGCGCTTTGCGAGCTCGGTCTCGATGAACATGATGAAATGTCGCACCAGCAAGCTTTGGCTTTCGCCAACCAGGCGCATCACGAAAGTGACGTCGCGGTCGGCGCGCGCAAGGATCTGCGAGGCCAGCGTCGCCGCGGGGGCCGGACCTTCCCCGCCCTTTTGTTCATCCCAGACAGCCGCCATGCCAGCCCCCGATCGCTAGGTCCGGGAACGGTATTGGTGCAACTTGCGGTACAGCGTAGCGCGCGAAAGCCCCAGCTTTTCCGCGGCAGCGGCAATATTGCCGCCGGCGTTTGCGACGGCTCTCTCGATGGCACGACGTTCCATCTCGTCAAAGCGCGCGATCTCGTCACTCTCCGATCCCGTCGCGCTATTCTCCGACTGCACGGAGATTGAGGGAGGTTGAGCCGGCGCCACCTCCACGAAATCCTCTGGCAGGTCCCTGGGAGTGACGATGCCGGTGATCGTCATCAGCACGAGGTTCTCAATCAGATTACGCAGCTCGCGAACGTTTCCCGGCCAGGAATAGCGGCGCAGCAACTCCATAGTGGCCGCCTCGAACCGCAGCGGCTGGGTGCTGTAGATCGTGGCGAATTGCCTGTTGAAGTGATCGATCAGGATCTCGACATCGCCCAGCCGATCGCGGAGCGGCGGGATGGTGAACTTGACGACGCCGATCCGGAAGTACAGATCCTTGCGGAAACGTCCCTCGGCCACTTCCTGCTTCAAATTCCGATTGGTCGACGCCACCAGCCGAACGTCCACCGGGCGCGCCTTGCTGTCACCCAGTCTGTACACCGCGCGCTCTTCCAGCACACGGAGCAGGTAGGGTTGCAGGTCCATCGGCATCTCGCCGATCTCGTCTAAGCTGAGCACGCCGCCATTGGCAAATTCGAACCGCCCGGGCCTTCCCTCGCGCGTAGCGCCGGTATAAGCGCCCGGCGCATGCCCGAACAATTCGCCGCCGAGCAACTCTTTCGACACCGCACCGCAATTGAAGGCAACGAACGGCTCCTTGCCCGTCTTCAGACTGGCGGCATGAACCAGGCGGGCGAACAGTTCCTTGCCGACGCCCGTCTCGCCCTCGAGCAGGATCGCGGTCCGGCCGAGGGCCGCCCGCTCAACTTTCTGCACCACGTCCAGCAGTGCCTCGCTGCATCCGACGATCGCTTCCTTTGCCGACATCAGGGCAGTGCGGGCTGTCGGCGACATCTCGGATGCAGCAGGATGGGTTCGCGGCTTCGAAGCAAGCACGAGCATTGCGCCCTTCACGACCCCGTCAACGATCAGTGGCTCGATCCGCTGCTCGCGCAGCTCCTCGGGCAACCCCTCGGCCAAGTCTTCGCCCAACAGGCCTTCGCGACTTGGAAGGATCTGTGACCCAATGCTCAACTCACGAGACTGCGTGATCCGCCGCCAGCGAGCCGACGCCATATCGTTGTGATGGACGACCCGACCAAACCGATCCAGGATCACCACGCCGTCGGCACTGCCCATCCCTGGCATTCGACAAATGCTTGCCTCGAGCAGGCGTATTCTTTCGAGCCGGATCTTCTCCGAGAGCGCAAGCTCAATATGATTGGCCGCGATCACCGCCAGCGCGACATTGTGACGATGAAAGATCGCCTGGGGGCCGGAAAAATCGATGATGCCTATGATGCTGCCGTCGATCGGGCTACGAATGGGGCTACCGACGCAGGTCCAGGCCTTGATGCCCTCGGAAAAATGCTCCGCGGCGTGGACATGAACCGGCTTTCCTGTGACGAGCGCCGTGCCAATTCCGTTGGTGCCGGTCACCGTCTCTCCCCAGGCGGCGCCGACTTCGAGGCGAATATCGTGCCCGGCATCGATCGTCCTCTGATCGCCCCCGACATCAAGCACGACACCATTCCTGTCGGTGATGACCAGCATTGTGGCCGCATCGCCAAGTACTTCCGCAACGCGGCGGAAAGTCTGGGCGCTGGAGCCTAGCAGATCATCGTTCTTCAGACGCAGCTCATAGAGATCGTCCGGCGAAGTCACGAAGCTGCTGCCCCTGCAATGGGCGTTGACCCCCGACTTGATGCTGCGCTGCCATGATTCTTCGATGATGCCTCGCACCAGAGCGCTCTCGCGCTTTGCATCTCCGAATGTCAGGAAGTTTTCCCACGCCTTGTTGGTCTCCCGTTCATCGTACGGCCGTCCCTGCTCCGCATCCGCGGCCTCCAGGATTTTGTAGCCTTCCAGGGAAAACGGCGGCTTAGCCATGAAGGTTTCCGTCAGCATTGGAGCACCAAACCTATATTGGCAAACAGCAGCTTGATCAGCAGAAACGACATGAGCCGGCCAATGAGATCGTGCTCTCACCGGCTCGGCTTACGCAGATCATTCGACCGTTCTGGCGATCGCATCCAAACCGAGACGGCCTGAGATGATCTGCTCCAGGCGCGCTTCCGACGCCTCATCGGGTACGCTCACTCCCTCAAGGTCTATCAGGACCCTGTGCAATTCGACATCGAGCGGCTCGAAGATCCCATTCTCTCGCGTCGCCAGAGCGAAGTGTCGCGATTGCCCGCCGCCGCGCAATTCACCGACAAAATGGAGTTGCCGCCCTGACGCGAGATCGGCAATCACGACGCGGCCGTTATAGCTGATCCGAACATAGGGCTCGATCTCCCTCGGGCGAGCCCGAGGCGTGGACCAAAGCTTGCCCGACGGCTGAGGCTCAGAGGGAGGCGTCGGATTGCGCAACTCCTGCCAGCGCCCGAGCGTCAGATGATTGGCGAGCGAATTGATCTTCGTGCGGTTCTTCTGAAGGAAGTCCTTCGCCTTGAGCTCTTCGCGGTGCGGACCGTCGCGCTTGGAGATGATGTAGGCCATGTCCCGGTTCCTCCTGCCCCGGCTGGTCGGATGACCGTGGAGGCTTATGATTTGCCTCCTTCGGGCTCATGCCGAAGCTCGCAAGATTGTAGCTGTTTCCAGATCGTTGTCACCGTCCATTCATTCGATCGTGACGGTCAAGCCATCGCCGTATTTGGCGCGCCACGTCGGCCATTGACGCCCTGGCGGAACGCGAACCGCGTTCATCTGCTTCAGGCCCGCCCAAGCTTTTCTGCCCCGCCGCCCAACGCAGGACCCTGCGTCGGATCGACATACTCCGGCACATCGGCAACCAGCGTGTTGGTCGTCAGCACCAGCGTGGCCACGGAAGCGGCATTTCGAAGCGCGGTATACGTCACCCTGACCGGGTCGACGATGCCGGCAGATACCATGTCGATGAACACGCCGTTTGCAGCGTCGAACCCGACCCCGGCCCGCGAACTTTGCAGCTCGGCCACAACCTTCGCCGCATCATGGCCGGCATTTCGGGCGATGAAAGCGGCAGGACGCGACAGGGTCTCGCGCACCAGCTTGATGCCTTCACCCAGGTCTCCGTTGATGTTGCCGAGGGCGCGCACCACCACCGGCGCGCACTGCGCCAATGCCGTCCCGCCCCCCGGCACGATGCCCTCCTCGGCCGCAGCACGCGCCGCGCTGAGCGCATCGTCGATCAACTGGATCGTACGCTTCTGCTCGACCGGCGTGACGCCGCCCGCAAAGATCACGGCGGTCCCACCCGAGAGCTTAGCCAGGCGTTCCTTGAGCTTGTCCTGCTCGATGTTCGGCGGCGCCAGATCGTGCTGCTTGGCCACCTGCTGTCGGCGCGCGGCGATCGCCGCATCGTCCCCGCCGCCCCGGATGATCACCGTTTCGCGCGCACTGGCCCGAACCTGCCGCGCAGTGCCGAGGTCGGCAAGGCTCGCCTCTTCCAGCATGCCCCCGAGTTCGCGGGCGATGACCCGCCCCCCGGTGATGATGGCGAGGTCATCCATCATGGCCTTGCGCCAGTGGCCGTAGTCGGGCGGATTGACCACCAGAACCTTGCCGCGGTTGCCTTCGCCGAGCAGCGTGACAACCACTTCCGGGGCGATCTCTTCGGCGACAATGACAAGCGGCTTCCCGGTCTCCGCGACCCTCGCGCGCACCGCCACCAACTC
This sequence comes from Bradyrhizobium sp. USDA 3311, assembly GCF_054062495.1. Lineage (NCBI taxonomy): Bacteria > Pseudomonadati > Pseudomonadota > Alphaproteobacteria > Hyphomicrobiales > Nitrobacteraceae > Bradyrhizobium > Bradyrhizobium sp. USDA 3311. The sequence goes on from NZ_JBSSFI010000001.1 coordinate 7,032,285, forward strand.
GCCCGGCGCCTTGATTTTCAGGTCCGTCAGGAGAATGTAGGGCTGCTCCAGCACCACCTCCATCTTCTCCACGTCCGTTACCATGTGATGCGAAATGTAGCCACGGTCGAACGACATGCCCTCGACCACCTCGAGCGTCGTACTCGTGGTCAACCCGTAGTCGGAACTGATGATACCATCCTTGCCGACGCGCTCGACCGCCTCGGCGATTAGATCGCCCAGATGAGAGTCGGTCGACGCAATCGTTGCCACCGCCTGTAGCGTCCTGCGGTCCGAGACCGGAATTGCCGCACTCTTCAGGCTCTCGACGACGACTTCGACGGCGCGGTCGATCCCCTTGCAGAGATCGACCGCCTTGGCGCCGCGCTCGAGGGCCGCGACGCCGCCTTGAATGAGACCGTTCGCGAGTACCATCGCCGTCGTCGTACCGTCGCCAGCGACTTCGTTGGTCTGCATCGAGACTTCGCGTACCACCTGGGCGCCCATGTTCTCGAAGCGATCCGGCAATTCGATCTCGGAGGCGATGGTAACGCCATCGCGCGACACGATGGGCGTGCCGATCGGCCTGTCGACCATCGCGTTCATGCCCTTGGGACCGAGCGTCGATTCGATCGCGGCGGCCAGCTTCTGGACTCCACGCGCAAGAGCGCGGCGAGCTTCTATGTCATGCAGCAAGACTTTTGGCATTGCGTTTCACTCCCACGTGATCGTTTCTCGGTCGTCAGGCCGGGCGAACTTGATGTCCGCTCCTTTTTGTTGGCACCCACAGGTCGCACGCGTATCAGCGCGACCTCACGCAAGCGCCGCGGAATGCTTGTTCATTGCGGGCGATCCGGAAGACCGCACGGCGCAGCCACTGCCGCAACCTCCGCACGGAGCTGGCGTCTGCTCCGCGCGATCCGCGTCCAGCTCGAGATAGCGCACCGCAAGAAGGCCCCGGCATAACGAGCTGTTGAACTCCATGTTGATGCGTACGCCTCGCAAGCGCTGCAAATACGACGCCATTTCGTGGCGCTTGATGGGGGCCCCATCGTAGGTAACAAAGGCCGGATCGGCCGGGAGATCGGCGAGGCGCCGCTCAACCAGAAGCTCGCGATAGCGCGGCTTCTGGCGCGCAACTTCTTCCGAGTCGAAGTTGCTCGCGTCAAACGCGCTCAGACTCATGCGGCAAATCGCGGGATCCTCATAACCCAGCCCGCGCAATGCCAGGATCATGACCTCCTGGCGCCGCTCGAACGCCTTGCGGCGGAATTTCTCCCGCAGATCGTCAAGTGAACCGCCGCTTGCGAAATCCTTGAGCGCCTCGCCAAACGACCTACCCTCGCGGACGCCCCGGTTGATCTCCTCGGCGACCATATGGTCCCGAAGCTGCGGGCGGGCTTCGCGAACCCAAGGCAGCGAGGACACCGCCCGACGCATATCGTCGGCCATAAGGAACGCGAAGTTCGCCGAACACCAGTAGGTCGGCAGGCGAAAGACGATGTCGACTCCATCAACATGATCGACCGTGACCCGCTCGACGAATCCAAGCTCGGTGACCGGTTCGTCCAGCTCGGGATCCGTGACCAGCGCGAGGCGCTCCCACACCTCATTGGTCTTGCGATCATGCTGATGGAGCGCGTTCATCGGCTCTACTCCGCTGCCGTCGCGTGGATTTTCTGCCCGCGCTTCGCCTTCTGCGCCTCGACGTCGACTCCATAGAGACGTGCGGCGTTGAGGCCCAGAATCTTCCTCTTTGCCTGCGGGGTGAGGTCGACGCCGTGCTCCTGCTTCAAATCTTCCGGCAGCTCGAAATTCCAGAACTTCTCGACCAGCCAGCGCGGCGTCCAGATCGCGTAGTCGCTCCCGAAAAGCAGCTTGTCCTCGCCGACCCAGAACAGCAGTTCGCTGATCACTTCGGCAAAATAGCGCGGCCGTCCATGGATGAACGGCAACGCCACCGCGAGGCCGCCGTAGACGTTCGTCTCCTGCACCGCGATCCAGCAAAAATCATCGAGGCGCGGCAGACCGCAATGCTCAATGATGAAATTCAAGCCCTGGAAGTCCGTCGCGGCATGGTCGACGTCGTGAACATCGAACGCATCCTTGTCCAACGGAATGATCGTCGGCCCCTTATGGACATGGATGTTGGTGATGCCGAGCTTCTGGCAGAGCTCGAGGCAGCGATAGGCGTTGGGATCCGTGAGCTTCCACCCACGCGAGTCACCCTTCCACTCGGCGGTATAGAGCTTGACACCCTTGATGCCGAACGTCTCCTTCATGTAGTGGATGTACTCGAGCGCCCTCTCGCCATCCCGTGGATCGAAGGCGCCGTTGACGATGAAGCGGTCCTTGTACTTCTTCGCCATCTCGGCGTTGCGATCGATAGTGTTGAACCCGTTCTTGTAGAACTCTGTGAGGTAGGTCGACTGAACGACGGCCATGTCGTCAGGACCGTCGACGAACAGATCGTGGTACATCTGGTCGGCGCTGTATTTCTCGAACTGCTCCTTCGGCCAGAGCTTGTCCTTCGGGCTGAGCGAGGTGTGGTAGGCGTAGAAGCAGTCGATGAACTGCTTGCCGTGGACGTTGAGCTGATTCGCCGGACTTCCGTCCCAAAAATGGGTATGGCCGTCGATAACGAACACTTCCTCGCCGCTGGGAGTTATGAACATGTTGCTCTCCGGAAATTCCTGGTTGGCTCTAGTCGATCAAACGAAGCGCGGTGGTCGGGCGAGACCACTTCGAGAAGCGGCGGGGCCATAGCCGCTGGGGATGCGGCCCCGCCCAGTCAGGGAGGCGATGGAGACTCACTCGATGTATTCGAAGACCTCGTCCATGTTTCCGAACAGCGTCACCGTGTTGTCGTCGATACGCACCATCCGTCCGTAGTGGGTCGAGGTATTAACTTCGAAGATCTCGGCCGTCATTTCCTTCCCGAGAATTTCGCTGATTTCATCCATCTTGAAAGTCAGCTTTCCCTCGCCGTCGATGCGGATCAGGGCCGGCTGATAGGTCACTGTCACGTTCGGCTTCTTCGCCATGAACTCGGCGATGGCGCGCGCCTCGACGCTGTCATTCATGGTGACGCCGCACTGATGGGAAATCGTTTGCTCGAAACGAAGGTCCCCCATCTTCTGGAAGATATTCTGGTTGGTCGCAGATCTGGAAACGACGGACATTGCAATTTACTCCTTGGGAAGGGTGAGGCCGAGCTCGCCGAGAATCTTCTTGATGCGTTCGACCGACTGCGCACGCGCATCGGCGTACTGCACCGGCTTCGAATGCGGCTGCGACCAGATCGGCTGCAGGCCGGCGGCCGCCTTGTTGGCGAGCGCAACATGCTTGTTCACCCACCCCTGGAACAGCTTCTTGTTGTGGGCGCCATGCTGATTGTCGGTCACCAGAAGGTGCATCAGGTCGATCGTGTTCGCGAGATTGCGCTCATAGTCCGCTTCCGCGGACGAAATCACCGGCGGCGTGATGAAGTCGCCGTTAGACGAGGCTACCTGCATCAGGAAGCCGCTGCGAAACAGTTCGCCGACCAGCGGCTCGAACACGATGTTGGTGGCGAAATACTGCTCGAGATAGTCGGCCGAGCCCATGATCGACTCGATCGCTTCCCGCGTTCCCTGCCAGCCCTTGTCTTCCAACCAGACGCGCTTGCCGGCCGTGTCGTCGAAGCCCGGAATGTCCATTCCGATCTCGGCGAGATACAGCGTAATATCCTGTGAAAGGCGAAGCTTGTAGGACGAGTTCGTCAGCGTCGCATTGTTGATCATCTGGGTGTAGCCGTAACGCTGAGCCTGCATCAGCGACGTGCCGAGACCGAACTCGGCGTGCTTCCACGCACCGAGATGGTTCTGCAAGATCTTGATCCAGGCCTTGTCGAAGCTCTTCGGTGCCCCGGACTTGCGACCGTTGGCGATCACGGCCTGGACCATGGCTTCGATCTTGGACTGGCGCTGGTAGTGAGTGCGCTCCCATTCCTGGTCGGGAGCACGGAACGCATGCCAATTCGAGCTGAGGGCCCCCGTGTTGTCCTTGGTGTATGCACCCTTGCCGTTGGGGAAAGAGATGATCCAGTCCTGCAACAGGTATCGTTCCGGATCCGGCTGCACGTCGACCGTCACGTCTTCGTAGTGCGTGGCTCGCTTGCTGCGGGGCTCGAAATAGCGGTATCTGCGGCTATCCGAATCCGGAAACACCGCAGAACCTGCTGCACCGGATTTGGCTGATACGGTTTGAACGGCAGTCATGGTCGTCTTCCTCCTCCTGTTGTTGGGCTCTAGCTCGTTGGGCGGTCGAGGCGTCTTAGTTGTTCGCCGGCGTGAACTTGTCGAAGAAGATGCGGTCCGACCCGACATCGCTCATCTGCAACACTGGCGTCAGCGCCTCGATCATTGGCGATGGTCCGCAGGCATAGACGTCGACGTCTTCACCATAGTCCGCACCGCGAAGGTGCTCTCCGACTGCCTCATGCACGAAGCCCTTTGCTCCGCCCCAGGCCGTGTCGTCGGCCGCATGGGAGAGAACCGGGACGAAGGTGAACTCCGGATGCTTGGCGGCGAGCTCCGCGAAATGGTCGAGATAGAAGAGATCGTTCTGCGTCCTGGCTCCGTAGAAGAAGCGCACCGGACGAACTTCCCCGGAGCTGATGTGATCATGCAGGATAGACCACAGCGGCGACATTCCGGATCCGCCACCGACCAGGATCATGGCTCCCGTTTTGTTTTCTCGTCGGAAGCAGGTCCCGTAGGGTCCTTTGATTCCGACTTCGGTTCCGACGGCGAGATCTCCGTCGAGTCGTGAGGAGAAGCGCCCATTGGGGTACTTCTTGATGATGAACGCGAGATTTTGGCTTTCGCCCGGCGAATTTGCCATGGAAAACGAGCGCGTAATCGTCTCTGGTCCCGGGAGCGTGATGTCGACATATTGACCCGCCCAGAACTTCAGAGGTTGCTCCAGTGTGATTTCGAGGCGGCGGATGTCATGGGTCAGTGCAGAGACGCTCGTAACGGTGCCCGTGAAATCCTTGACGGGAATCGATTTCGACAGCACTTCCTCGTCATAGTTGAGGAGCTCCACCTCCAGATCCGAGTATGCCAAGGTCCGACAGAGCAGGATGTAATCCTGGCCTCGCTCCATCTCGTTCAGGGCAAACGTCGAGTATTTCTTCAACTCGACATCGCCTCCGGTAAGGACGCATTTGCACGCCGAGCACTGCCCCTCCTTGCAGCCATGCGGCAGCGCGATCCCTTGGCGAAACGCAGCGTCGAGAACAGTTTCGTTCTCCTCGACCTCGAACTCTATGCCTACCGGTTGCAGGCGAACGACATTAGCGGGCGCGCCCATAGGGGCCTCCTCAAACGAACGCTTTCATATCTTCCGGGGAGCGATCGGGAAGGAGCCGGCCGCAGCCGGCCCCTTCCGTCTCACTTAGTTGCAGGGATTGATAGTGAATCCCTTGCGATACTCGGCGAGATGCTTCTCGCGGTCGGCCGGGCTCATCTCCCGCAGCGTCTGTAGCGGGCTCTTGAGGATGTGGCCGCGGACATCGTCGAGCGTCCACATTTCCTTCTGGTCGAAGCGCAAATGCGGCTGCGCGACCAAGGTCTTGCCGTCCGTGCGCACGAAGCCGAGATCCTTGATGGCGTCGGCAATATCCACATTGTGGTAGACGCTTTCCCACTCGCGACGGCCGCTGAACCGCCCCATCGCCGGGGTCGGACGACCCTGGTACTCGCCGGCGAACGCTTCGACGGCCGTCCACCGATCGAGCTCATGGGCGAAGGTGTGCAGCTTGCCGTCGATCTCGTCGGTGACGATGTCCTCACGGATGAGGCACGGAACGAGGCACGACCAGCAACGATGCGGATAGACGTAGCCGACGTCGCTGTTGAATAGGATGTTGGTTTGACCCCGATGCGACAGCTTCTCGTACCATTTCCAGAACTCGCCGAACTGCGCATACCAGCCCGGATACTTGTGCTCGAACCACTCGAAGTCCTTTTCAGTCTGCGCCTCGATACGCCAGAAGTTCGCCGACCAGCCGACGGCAAAGAACTGGGCGACCTTGTGGACGTAGTGCTTCTCGGTCAGCCGCTTCCAGGCGGCCTGCACGTCGTCATGATGGATCTTGATGCCGTACTTCTCGAGCGGCAGCATATAGGTCCGGTAATAGTCCTCGAAGATCCAGCGGTGCCACATCTCCGCGTAGGACTCCTTGTTCTTGTCGCGGTTCGTGGTGCCGTATTCGATGAACGTCCCGATCGCCGCGTCGACGATGGCATGGTTCTGCCAGAAGGCATAGCGCATGTCGCGCTCGAGCAGCAGGTGATTCTCCGGCTCCTTCAGCATCGACATCAGCATCGAGTGGCCGTTGCCGATGTGGCGGCTCTCGTCCGACTGAACCGAGAGGAACACGGTTGGCAGCGCATAGTCGCCGTTGCGCGCCGCCTCCGACGGCATGGCGACGAACAGCGTGTTGGTGAACGCCGTCTCGGCGACGACGGTCAGGTAGACGTTCGCCGACGTGATGGCGTCACCGGTGATGAATCCTTCACCGAACTGGCGACCGATCGTGGTGGCGTAGCACTTGCCGAACGCCTCCTCCGTGATGTCGAAGCCGGCCGGGTCGATGTAGTTCTCCATGTACCATTTCTTCAGGTTCATCTGGATGGTCGAGTGACGGAATTCGTCGACCATCTGCATGGTGAAGCCAGTACGGAGATCTTCGCCGGGTGCGAGGCGCCCGACCATCGCCATGGAACGCGCCGCCGAGATTTCCGGGAACGGGATGATCGCCAGGAACAGCTTCATCCACTCGACCCAACGTGGCTCGACGTTGCGGAACATGTCGCCGCGAAGCGCGGCATCGAGGGCGCCGTAGACGCGGTTGTCCTTTTCCTCCTGCATCGGGAAATAGGAGCGAAGGACCTGCTTCATCGGATCCTTGGGCGCCTTCGTGATCTTGTAGTCGGTGGGGAAGGTCATCGCTTCCTGGACGTAGGACGGATTCCATCCGAGATCTGCAATCTTCTTTGCAGCCTCACCGACGGAAATGCCGCGCTGGGCGGTGATCTTGTTGAGTGTTAGCGTTCCAGACATCTCGTCTTTCCTCCTGATCGGGTCAGAAACCACATCGATATTCCGCCTGCCTGGACCTTCGCGGACCGAGCAGTGCTTACCCGTGCGTTACGGGCCACCTCGCGACCGTTTGCGCGGCCGGACGTTTGATATCGGCAAGGGTCTCAGGATGACTGTGGAACACCTCAGGGATGATCAGGAGCGATCTTCGGACCCAGCCGTCCTCCGATCGCAATTGAGTGACCCCGCGCAAGGTTCGCCCTCAGCTTGACATCCCCTTCCCTCGTTCTTTTCGCGGCTCGCCCCGGACGGAGCAGTCAGCGTTGTTGTCCCAAACAGCTTTGCAATGGGCGTGCCAGCGCTCTCTTGCCCCGCCAAATTGATTTCTGATTGCCGGAGGTGAGGATCGGCGCTGACGGAGACTTCGCGGCTCCCAGTTAGCGACCTGCGGAAATGCAAACTGCGACAAGAGTTGCAAAATGAGAATCGGCGCAACGCGGAGACCGCCACTTCGCGGCGCAATGTTTGCGCTGCAACAGTGCCAGAAATTGCCCCGGGCAATACGTCGAGCGCTTTCGGAATCGAACGCGGTCCGCTCGATGCGACAGGCGTCTTTCACGTTGAAGGCCGCGCATACGAGACTGGTTCGTTGCCCGGTCCATTCGGACTAGCGATAGTCCTCGAAACCGGCCGACCGTTTTGATTGCCGAACCTTCTCGATCCAGCGCTCGGTGTACTGGGCGTAGCAATCGTGATCGCAGAAAGGGAGACCGGTACTGAATTCTCTCAGATAGTGAGCGTGAATGGGCTCGCAGCAAGACATGCAGAACGTCTTCAGCCACGGTGTTCTGCCATTGACGAGGACGAACCTCATGCGGCGTTCCTAAGCGATCTTGTCGATATGAGATTGACAACGATGCAAATTGAGACGATGGCGTACAATGAGACTCCGGAGATCAGACCACTCCTCCACCCTTGCGGTGTTTGCACTGCGATATGAGCTTGTGTGAAACCGATCTGATTGAACTGTTGCAGCGCGTGACCAGCATAAGATCTCACGCAGCTGGGCTCCGGTGACGGCGTCAGACGACACCACACGGGCATGACGACGGCCGCTCGCTCGATCCATCGCGAGGAAATGCATGCTCGCGATGGATGATGCAGCTATCCTTCAAGGGATTAACACGGCCCGCCCATGAATTTCGCCTGCATTGAGATCGTGCAAGGCCTTGTTGGCGTCCGCAAGGCGATACTCGGTCGTGGCAAGTTCAACCAGATCTCGGTCCGCAAGGGCCATCAACTCGGTTAGTTCGGCCCACGTGCCGACCAGATTGCCGATAATGTTTTTCTCGGTTATCACCATGTCGACTGTCGGCACCCGAATGTCTTCGCCGTAACCGACGACGTAGTAGCTGCCCATCGGACGAGTCATCGCCAGGCCCTTCGACGTCGTGCCCTTCTCGCCGACGAAATCGATCACCGCTTCCGCACCGTTTCCGCCGGTCAGACCCAGAACGGCTTCCACTTCGTTGCCGTCAGCTTTCACGAGATGATCGGCGCCCGATTTTTCGGCTAGTTTCAGCGATGCTTCGGACTTGTCGACGACAATAATGTCGGCCGCACACATCGCTTTGAGGCACTGGATTCCGATGTGGCCCAATCCTCCCGCACCGATAACAACGCAAGATTCGCCTGGCAAAAGGTGACGCGTGGCCTTCTTGACAGCGCGATAGGCGGTGAGGCCTGCATCGGCGTATGGCGCGACATCCTTTGGCGCCAAAGTCCGTGGCAGCGGGACGATGTTGCGTTCTGAGGTGCAAAGGAACTCTGCATAGCCGCCGTTGCAATCGAGGCCTGGGAACGTTCCAGGACCGTGCATGTCGAATCCTCGGCGACAGGCGAGACACGTCCCGCCGCTGATCTTCGGATGGACGATGACAGGATCGCCCTTCTTTAGTCCCTCGACTTCCTTGCCAACTTCTTCGATCCAGCCTGCATTTTCGTGCCCCATAATGAGGGGAAGCAGCTTGTCACCGCTCGGATCCATGTGCGGCTTCCACACGCCTTCGACGATGTGAAGGTCGGTTCGGCATACGCCCGCACCACCTATGCGGACAATGACGTCGGTTGATTTCGTCAACTTCGGATCAGGCACCTTCTCTTCCCCGACCCAAAGGTCGTTGGAAAGTTTCTCGTCGTAGGCTCTCAATACTTGGGCTCTCATCATTTCCTCCGTCTCCCCGGCGAACTTCGGTGCGCCATCGGCGATTTCAGCCTCAGCATTTTTTGTGCCAGCGGATTTGTGTCGCGGCGCCAACAGCCACTGTTGGATACGCGCCAACAGTCCTGCTGCGGCGCAGCGCGAAGATGATAGATCACCGTGCTGAAACAGCCCGATACTACCAGGCACGGATCAGCGTTATCTAAAGTCCTCCACCATTGGGAGGATCGATGGTCAAGCTAAGCACGACAAAAAGGAGAGCAGCTGGACTTTGCTGCGCATTGCTTGCCGCGCAAGGAGGTTAACTGGATGGCCAAACCGGTCCACTCGATGATCCGCGTGGCCCACGAGGCGACTTCCACCGGCGCGCCTTCGATCTCGAGATCCCCAACCATCTGAGTGTGCCAATTTCGCCCTGATCTATTTGCGTCTCCGTCCTCACCTTTCGAGCTGGAGCTTACGGTCATCGCAAGGAGCCGTATGCGCTCGACGTCCCGATCTTCTTACTGGATCTGTTCTCGAAAGGAGATGTCGTGAACCTGACCAAAGCAGAGCGGCAGTATGCCAAAGACGGGGCAAATCTTGACTTCAGCTTTGTCCATCTCACGCAAGGTCAGAACTGAGTCCTAGTATTCTCGCGCGCAGATCTACAATTCGCAGCAAGCCGGCATTATTGCTTATTCGTATCTGGCGTATGGGCTTCCTTGGTTGAGCGGGTGACGCTTCTGCCCGACGGGAACGAGCTAGGAATCGTGCTCAACGGCGATCTGGCCGCGATCTTGAGCTTTGCTGCGGGCAAAACGAAGCCCGACCTCCTTCCGGAGGCCGGGCTTCTTGGCGACTTAGTATCGATCGTTGGTTGCCGGGACAGGATTTGAACCTACCCAGACGTCTTGAACGCGACAGTCTGCGGGACTGCCGCAGACAAACCAGTCGTCACCAGCCCAGAAATTGGAGCGCTGTTGGCTCCCCAAATTGGGTGTCGGTAGATTTTTGTTGATCTCTCCGTGCACACATCGTGCACACGCCGCCTTCTAACTTATTGAAGAACTTGAACTCTCTGTCCAATCCATCATGGGCCAAGTTGAGCTAACTCAGGCTAGCCTAATCCAAGCTGATCCAAAATCGTCAGCTCTGCGCCATAGCCACGCCGGCGCGACGCGATCAATTAGATTGCCGTGTAGCCGCCGTCGGCATTGACACACGCGCCCGTGATGATCGAGGCCTTGTCGCTCGCAAGAAAGGCCACAACCTCAGCAATCTCCCCAGGCCGCGCCAAGCGCCCGATCGGCTGCCGCACCAGCATCGCCTGGCGGGTCGCCTCCGGCAACTTGGCCAGCAACGGCGTATCGACATAGCCCGGAGAAACGCAGTTCGCGCGAATACCCTGGAGCGCATAGGTCAACGCAACTGAGCGCGTGAGATTGACCACCGCGGCTTTCGCGGCCGAATAGGCGTTGCTGTTTTCCTGACCGACGTGAGCAAGGATCGACGCCATGTTGACGATCGCGCCACCACCGGTCGCACGCATGATGCCTGCGGCGAACTTGTTGCAGATCGCCACCCCGGTGAGATCGACGTCGATCACGCGGCGCCAGTCGACGAGATCGAGCTCGTGGATCGGCGACTTGCGCTCGGGAATGCCGGCATTGGCGACGAGGATGTCGAGCCGGCCGAACAGCGTGACGGCTGCCTGCATCAGCTCGGCGACTGAGGCCTCATCGGTGACGTCGACATGCTGGAAGCCCGCCGCGTGACCATCGGCGGCAAGCCCGGCCGCAAGCGCGGCTCCGCCTTCGGCGAGATCACCGAGCAAGACTTTCGCCCCCTCGACGGCAAACAGTCGCGCAATCGCCGCTCCAATCCCGGAGCCGGCGCCGGTGATGACGGCAACCTTTCCCTCGAGCAGCACCACACCCTCCCGTTCGACCCGATTTGCCGAGCTCAGCTCTTCTCGAAGCCCGGGCGCGGAATCGTGCCCATCAGCGTCCGGGTGAAGCCACCGTCCACGACGATCTCCTCACCGGTGATGTAGCTCGCGCGCTCGCTCGCGAGGAAGACTACCGCATCGGCGATGTCCTCGGGGCGGCCGATGCGCCGTGCCGGCACCAACGCCCGCCGCGCCTCGTACACGCCCTGGGTCTGATAGATGGCCTCGGTCATCGGCGTGCGGATCATGCCCGGGCTGACGACGTTGCTGCGTACGCCGCGCGGTCCCCATTCGACCGCGAGCTGGCGGGACAGCACGGCCACGCCGGCCTTGCTCACGCTGTAGGCGCCGCTGTAGCTCTGCGGAAATGAGGCCGAGATCGATGCGACATGGACGATGGCGCCTGCGCCGCGCGCCAGCATCGGCTCTCCGAAGGCCCGCGCGCAGCGCAGGTAACCGGTCAGGTTCAATGACAGAATGCGGTCCCAATCCGCCATGCTCGTGGTGTCGAGCCCGCCCGGCAACATCGTGCCAGCATTGTTGACGAGGATTGTGGCTTCGCCGACTTTCGCCGCCACCTCGCCGGCGGCGCGCGCGACGCTGTCATCGCGGGTGACATCGCAGGCTAGGAACTCCGCGCGGCCACCGCTTGCGCTAATCTCCGCCGCGACAGCCGCGCCGGCCTCGTCGCGGTCGAGCACGACGACGGTCGCGCCAACCGCCGAAAGGCCGAGCGCAATGCCGCGCCCGATGCCCGCACCACCGCCCGTGACGACGGCAACTTTCGCGGAAAGATTGATCCATGCCATGCGGGGCTTCCAAGGTTGGAAAGGCGATTGGCGCCTCAGGTGGCGAGGCCGGACAAGGACAGCAGCTCGATCCTGCGGATCAGCCGGTTCTCCTGCGCGACGATGAGATGCTCTGAGGCTTGCAAGTAAGCCGGCCAGTCGGGATCCTTGTCGCGCTCGGCGTGCCGGCGCTCGAACTCTCCCATGTCGGGGAAACCCCAGAGATGAACGATCTGGTTGAGCGGCCCGACCGCGCTCGTGAACATGCCAAGCGGACGCCCCAGATATTTGAGCTGGACCGGTATCGCGAGCCGGTCGAACACCTCGATGAACTCCGCCATCTTCCGCAGGCGGATGGTGTAGACACGCAGGTCGACAATGGCTTGCTCGGTCATCGGAGGATCTCCCGGTTGGCTCTCTCAGCTGCGCACGAGCGCGCAGCTACCCTCGTCGAGGGGCCGGAACGCTTCGGTTGCGCTCAGCGTCGAGACCAGCTTGTAGACGTCGCCGGTCGACGTGCTCTCCGCGGGCTTCTTCACCTCGAAGAGATAGGCCGGATGGATCTTGCGCCCGTCGGCGCGGATCATGCCCTGACCGAAGCAGTCGTCGTCGGTCGGCATCTTCTTCATCAGCTCGACGACCTCGCGCCCGTTGCGCTTGGCCTGCTCGGCGCCGAGCTCCTTCACCGCCTTGAGGTAGTGCAGCACGCAAGCGTAGTCGCCGGCCTGGCTCATGTTGGGATAGACGTTTGCTGCCAGGCGCGGCTTCACCCGGTTCATGAAGGCGCGCGTTCGCTCGTTGAGATCCCAGTAGAAGGTCTCGGTGAGCGACAGGCCCTTGGCCGTCGACAGGCCCATGCCGATGACGTCGGTAACATAGCCGACCAGCGCCGCCATGCGCGCGCCGCCCTGGTCCAGACCGAACTCCTGGGCCTGCTTCAGACAGTTGATCAGCTCATTGCCGGAATTGGCAAAGGCGATCACATTCGCGCCGCTCGACTGAGCCTGCAGCAGGAAGGACGAGAAGTCCGAGGTCGACCCGAAGGGATAGCGGACCGAGCCGAGCACGGTGCCGCCGGCCGCCTTAACGAATTTCGCCGCGTCCGCCTCGGCAGCATGGCCGAACGCATAGTCGGCGGTGAGGAAAAACCATTTCGAGCCGCCGGTGCGCACGAGCGAGGTCGCCGTCGAATGGGCGAGGCACCAGGAATCCCAGGACCAGTGCACGAGGTTGGCGCTGCAGCTCTTGCCGGTCAGGTCCGACGATCCGGCGGTGGTGATCAAGGCAACCTTGTTCTTGTCCTCGATCAAGTATTTGGCGCCGAGCGCGATCGAGGAGTTGCCGACATTCTCGATCACGTCGACGCCATCCTGATCGAACCATTTGCGGATGATCGCAAGGCCGACGTCGGCCTTATTCTGATGGTCGGCGACCAGGATCTCGACCTTGATGGAAGGGTTGGCCGCCATGAATTCGGCAGCCGCCTGCTGTGCGCAGGCGACTGTCGTGGGCCCCGACACGTCGCGATAGATGCCGGACATGTCGGTGATCACGCCGATGCGGATCGTGTTGTCGGACTGCGCCCGGGCGAGGCGCGGCGCCAACGCCGTGGCGAGGCCGGCACCGACGAAACTGCGGCGTGTCATGGTCATGTCGTTTCTTCCTCACCTGCCCTGCCTTCCGGCATGGACCGTTGTTGATCCCGTTTGGATGGTGTCGATCAGGCTTGCTGGCCAGCCAGATGACGGCCGGTGATGTAACCGAAGGTCATGATCGGCCCGAGCGTGATGCCGGCACCAGGATAGTTGCCGCCCATGATCGAGGCACGATCATTGCCGACGGCATAGAGTCCGGCGATCGCCGTACCGTCGTGGCGCACCACGCGACCGACCAGGTCGGTAGTCAGACCGTCGAATGTGCCGAGATCGCCCATGATGAGCTTCAGCGCGTAGTACGGCCCGGTGCCGATCGGGGCCACGTTCGGGTTTGGCTTGTGCTCGGCGTCGCCGAGATAGCGGTTGAAGGCCGTCGAGCCGCGCTTGAACGCGCGGTCAATGCCATGGACCGCGCCTTCATTGTACTCGCGCACCGTTGCTTCCAGGCCGCCGGCATCGATGCCCGCGGCCGCGGCAAGCTCGCGCAATGTCGCGCCGCGGTTCAGATAGCCGTTGCGCACAAAAGTGCCGACCGGCACTGGCGCCGGCTTGGCATAGCCGAGGCCGTATTTGCGGATCGTGGCGTGATCGCAGATCAGCCAGGCCGCGGTCTCCCTACCACCGGCGCCATCGGCGATCATCGCGGCGCCGACGTCGTGGTAGGACTCGGACTCGTTGGTGAAGCGCCGCCCTTGCCTGTTCACCGCGATCACACCGGGCTTGTAGCGGTCCACGAGATGCGGAAACACGCCGGTGCGATTGCCGAGCGGCACGCGCGACACCGGCATCCACGCCGCCGCACTCGGAAAGCGGATGTCGCAGCTGCCGCCGGCCACCTCTGCCATGCGGATGCCGTCGCCGGTGTTGGCCGCAGGTGTCGGCGACAAATGTTCGCCGCCTCGGGCAAGATGCGGATAGGCGCGCGCAATGCGCGCCTGATCGTGCGGAAAACCGCCGCTCGCCAGCACCACTGCGCGGCGCGCCGTGATCGCGTACTCGCCCTGCGTATCGCCGACGATCGCGCCCGCGATGGCGCCGTTCCGGCTGATCAGCCGTTGCGCGGGCGTTGCCGTGAGCAGCGGAATCCCGAGATCGAAGACGGTCCTCGCAAGCCGCGCCGCCAGCGCATTGCCGCTGGTGATCTTGACCCCGCGGCGATAGCGGGCGAGATCCCAGAGGTGGCTGGCAAGCCGCCGGGCCACGTAGATTGCCGAAGCGAGCGAACTCGTGACGCGGAAGAAATGCTTCAGCTCGTCATTGGACGAGTTGAACATCATGCCGATGAAGGTGATGGTCTCGAGCGGCGGCCGCAGCCGGCGGATCTCCGTGCCGAGCCCGCGGGCGTCGTAGGGCGCCGCGGTCACCGAGCGGCCGAGCTTGGTGCCGCCCTCGACGTCTGGATGATAGTCGGGATAGGCCGACAGCACGAATTTCGCTTCGGTCTCCTTCTCGAAGAAATCGAGCATGCGCGGGCCGACATCGAGAAAGGCATCGATCGCCGCATCGTCGAAATGATGGCCGGTCTCGTGCTTGAGATAGGTGCGCGCCGCGTCGCGGCTGTCCGTGACGCCCGCATCGCGCGCATGGCGATTTCCGGGAATCCACAGCACGCCGCCGGAAAAAGCCGTGGTGCCGCCGAAGTACTCGTCCTTCTCGACGATGATCACGTCGAGCCCGCACTTCCGGGCCGTGATCGCGGCGGACAATCCGCCGGCGCCCGAGCCCACGACCAGCACGTCGCACGACAAATCACGCGCTTGTCCTGACATTGCCGTTTCCTCCCGTGGTCTCGCCGCGCCGTTGCTTTGTTTGGGTCTGACGACGGCTCGTATTCTCGATAGGCGCGACCGCGGGCGCCGCCAATGGACGAAACTCTTTTTGTATTGTACTTTTCATAAGTGCAGTGCAGCGACCGGAACTAACCGCCACTGCCGCGGAGGGAACCGCAAGCATGATTCCGCACTATTTTTTGTACGAGGAAGCGGCTTCGAAGGTCGAACCGTCGTTCCTCCATATCGAGCCGATCCCGGTGCGCAGCGGCAGGCACAATTGGACAATCCGGACGCACACGCATCCCGACCATCACCAGGTCCTGGTGATCAGCAAGGGCGGCGGCGCCATCGAGGTCGAGGGCGTGAGCTGGGAGGTCTCGCCGCCGGCGCTGGTCATCATCCCGGCGCTGACGATCCATGCCATCCGCTTCAGACCCGGCACCGACGGCTATGTCGCCACCGTGGCGCTGCCCTTCCTGCAATCCGCGCTCGATGACGATGCCGACCTCATCGACGGCTTTCGCGTACCGGTCCGCTTCCTGTCGCAACAGATCGGCCGCGACATCGACCTCGTCGGCCTGTTCGCCTCGCTCGAGCACGAATTCGTCTGGTCGGCACCTAGCCGCCGCACCGCCATCAAGGCCTATCTGCAACTGCTCGCAGTAACGGTTCGCCGGCTGCTCGAGCAGGAGCGTGTCCGTCCGATCTCCAGCGCACGGGAGGCGGAGACCGTGATGCACTTTCGCGAGCTGGTCGAGAAGCACTATCGCGATCACCCCTCGCTCGATGTCTACGCGCGCAAGCTCGGCGTCACGGCCGCGCGCCTCAACGCCTGCTGCCGGATGACGACAGGCAAGTCCTCGCTGGCGCTGATCAATGATCGGCTGCTCACGGAGGCCAAGCGCAACCTGCTCTACTCCGACATGACCGTGAACGAGATCGGCGCAGCACTCGGCTACGCCGATCCGGCCTATTTCAACCGCTTCTTCTCCCGCAATGTCGGCCTGTCGCCGGGCCGCTTCCGCGAGCGGCTGTTCTCCGACGAGACCCGCGCGGCTGCCAGCTGAAGCTGGCATTGCGCGATCAGCCGGCGAGAGAAAAGGCCAGGCCCTGCCGCTTGAGTATCGCGGCGCCTTCGTCGATGTCCTTGAGCGGCTGGTCCGACAGGATCTCGAGCACGACCCTGCCCTCATAGGCTCGCTGCCTCAGCAGCGCAGCGATGGCCGCAAAATCGATCTCGCCCGAGCCGATCGGATCGTGTCGCCACTGCCCCTTCGGACTGTCCGATAGATGAACGATGCCGAGACGGGGCCACAGCGCCCTAAGACCCTCGACCGGATCCTCGCCAATCGCAACGGCATTGGCGACATCGTAGATCACCGGCATCCCGGCATAGCCTTCGGCATCGAGAAAGCGAGTGATGTCCGCGGCGCTGGCGAGCAGCCCCTGCGGATGGTTTTCGAGGATGACCGGCGCGCCGGCGCGCTCCGCCTTGTCGTAAATGCGGGCGAAGGCGTCGCGAAAACTCACCATCAATCGGTCGTTGGCCTTGGCAAGCAGCGCGTGCCGGCGGCCGGAGCCGACGCAGATCCAGCGCGCGCCGAGCTCGGCGGCGCGGTCGATCGTGGCCACATAAGACGAAACCGCAAAATCGACCACGTGTTGCGACGGGCTTGCGAGATTGATGTCGCTGCTGGCGAGGTCGAGCGCCAGGAGCGACAGGCAATGCCGCTCGATCAGCGCGCGAATTCGCCGCGTGCGCGCGGCGTCCTGTACCCAGGGATCGAAGTGCGGCGGCGTCGCCATCAACTGGATGGTGCGATAGCCCGCAGCGGCGAGCCGCTCGATGGCGTCCTCCGCGACGCAGTCCCACGCGAAGCCGAAAGTGTGGGCGCCGAGCACCGGAAGCGTCATGGGGCCGCCCGGTAAAGCTCGATGGTGCGACGAATGCCGTCGCGCAACGAGGTCAAGGGCAAGCCGGGAAGCGCGCGCCGCAAGTCGCCCTCGCCGATGTCCTCCGCGAATGGAAGCACGGGACCATCGATCCCAATCTTCGCACCGGGGACGACGTCACGCACGGCCGCGACGACGTCGTCGTTCGAAACCACCTCGCCCGGCAAGTTGAAGACGTGCGCCCCATGAGGCTCGCGGCGAAGCGCGGCGTAATAGGCCGCGACGACATCGTCGACGAACACGAGGCCAGCCGTGCCGATATAGGGAATGATATAGGTCTCGCCACGCGCGGCCGCGCGGCAGGCCAGCGATGGGCCCGCAGTCAACCCGGTTTCGCGGCCATAGCCATAGACGATATAGGGCCGGAAGCCGATGCTGGCGATGCCATGGTCCTCCCAATAGGCCCGCGCGCTGCCTTCGCAGGCGAGCTTGAATGCCCCGTAATGGGTAATGGGCCGCGGCGTCGTCTCGTCGTCAGGGCCGTAGACGCCGGCGCTGCTCGTATAGACGATGCGGCGGATACCGAGCGCTTGCGCGGCGTTGAAGACGTTCAACGTGCCGACGAGGTTGATCATCGCGCCGCGCACGGGATCGGCCTTGCAGGCCGGCGTCAGCACGCCGGCGAGATGGACAATTCCGTCGCAGCCTTCGGCTGCGGCACGCACCGCCTGCCCATCCGCGATATCGCCGATGCGCCACTCCACGGACGCGGCGGCAGCTCCGACAATCCCGTTGAACTGCGCCGAGCGCTCGACCGACTCGAACACGCGCAGCCGATGACCATCGCCCGCGAGCCGTCGCGCCAGCCACGCTCCGATGAAACCGACGCCGCCAGTGATCAGAATCTGCATAATGTCAGGTCTCCGCGCCGATCAGCTGCCAGCGCCGAAGAAGCTTTCGCCCGGCCGCGCGGCACGGCCGTAGAGACCGGGCGAGGCGAGCGTCGCCATCGACAGCTCCTGCGCCGTCTGCAGCAGCGCCGGCGCCAACTCGAGCATGCGCTCCTCGGTCAGCCGGATATGGGGACCGGCGATTACCACGGCCCCGGTCACCTCCTTGGACTTGGGATGACGGATGGGGGCCGCGGACGCGCTCATCCAGGGCGTATAGGTCTGCACGCAGATGCTGACGCCGCGCTTGCGGGACTGGCGCAGATATTTCAGCAGCGCCGGCCAACTCTCGGGCGCGCGCGGGCCATAATCCTTGCGCAGCCCATAGCCCTGCTTCTCGACCAGCGCGCGCGCGTCCTCGTCCGACAGGCACGACAGCCAGGCGTGACCGCTCGCCGAGCAGGACAGCCGTCCCACTTGGCCCATGTCCGGATCGTAGCGCAGGCCGGCGGGCGAGCCCTGCGCCTTAGCCACCCATACGAGCTCGCGACCATCGATCATGGCGAGACGTACCAGCTCGCCGCTCTCGCGCGCCAGGTGATCCAGCAGCGGCTGGGCGAAATCGGTGATGCCGCTGCCGGCGAGGAAGGTGAAGGCAAGCGAGGCGATCTTGGCGGTGAGCTGGTAGGCGCCCTGCTCGCGTTCCTGCTTGACATAGCCATGCTCGATCAGGCTCGTCAGCACGCGGTGCGTGGCACTGCGCGGAATGTGCAGCGAGTCGGCGATCTCGAATAACTGCATGCCACGGGCATTCGTCGCGAGCAGCTCGAGCACGCCGAGCGTGCGCTCCAAAAGGCCGCTGGGCGCATCGACGGGATCCGGGTTCTTCAGCATCAAGGCAGCATCCTGATTCACAATTCCATCTCCTGATCAGGCCGCACTATCTGACCGGTTTTGGCCGCTTTGTGAACTGCCATCGTGGCTCGCAGGGTCAGCATGCCGTCGCGGGCGGTAATCAGTGGCGCCTCGCTGCCACGGACCACCCGCGCCAGATGATCGATCTGCGCAAGGTAGGGATCGCCGCGTTCGACGCCAACCGAGTCGCGCGAGATCGGGGCAAACCAGCTCTTCGCCGACGAATAGTGCCAATAGTCGAGCGTCGGCAGCGCCAGCGCGCCTTCGGTGCCGCTGAGGAAATGCGTCTGCACCGCGGCCGGCTGCGGCGGATAGTTCAGGCTCTCGCCGCTGGCGAGATCCCAGCTCCAGGGGCTTGCCGCGGTGTCGCTGAGGCTCAGCGTCACCAGCGCACCACCAGCGAGCCGGAGCAGGATCGCCGCACTGTCCTCGACGTCGAAGCCTCGCACCGCGTTGGAGACGACAGCCTGCACGGAGGCGATCTCGCCGCAGAGGTGGCGCACCAGATCGATCTCGTGAATGAGGTTGATCAGCACCGGCCCGCCGCCGGGCTCTCGTCGCCATGCCACCTCGAAATAATCGGCGGGCTTATAGAAGGTCGCAAGCACGGTCGCGCTGGTCAGGCGGCCGAGCGCGCCTTCGGCGATCATGGAACGGGCTCGCCGCGTGATCGGATTGTGCCGCCGATGGTGCCCGACCAGAACGGCCACGCCCGCGCGCTCCGAGGCAGCCGCGATCGCCGCCGCATCAGCGAGCGTGCTCGCGATCGGCTTTTCGACCAGTGCCACAATGCCGCGCTCGATGCAGGCGATCGCGAACTCGCGATGGGTCGCATTCGGCGTGGCGATGATCGCCGCATCCGGCTTCATTGCACCCAGCAGATCGCGCGCATCCGCATACCAGGGCACGCCGAGGCTCTCCGCGTAAGTCTTTCCCGCTGCGGCAGGTTCGGCGATCGCCGCGAGCCTGCAGCTCTCCGATCGGCGGATCGTCTCGCAATGGGCCCGTCCGATTGCGCCGGCCCCAATCACCGCCACGGCGACCCTGCTCATTCCGCATCCTCTTTGATTTGCGTTGCGCCCGGCGAGGCTTCTAGCACGAGCTGATCAGAATTGGAATTGGATTCCATTTTTCGATTTTTGATATTGGAATCCAATTCCAGTCATGGTAGGGCAAGCCCCAAGAGCCGCATGCACGGCCCGGCGCAATGTCAGAAGGGGAGGTGAGACAATGACGGACCTGAAGAAGACACGAGCGGCAACCGGCCTGCGCATCGGCCGGCGCGGCCTGCTCTTGGGCGCAACGTCGCTCGCGGCATCGCGCCTCGGTATGCCGTATATCGGCAACGCGGCAGCCGCCGAGCCGATCCAGATCGGAATGATCTGGGCCAAGACGGGCTCGATCGTCGATCAGGCGGAATATCTCGCCCAGGGCGGCATGCTCGCACTGGAACAGCGCAACAACACGCTCCTGGGGCGGCCCGCGGAGATCGTCTGGCTCGACGAGCCCAATCCGCAGGGTGCTCAGCAGAGCGCGGAGCGCCTCGTCGGCGAGCAGAAGGTCGTCGGCATGGTCGGCGGTGCGCTCTCCTCCTTCGCGCTCGCGATCTCATCGGTCGCCAAGAAGGCCAAGATCCCTTACGTCGCGGCCAATGCCGCCACCGGCGACCTCACTGGCAAGTCCTGCAACAAGTACACCTTCCGCCTGCAGCCGCCGGTCGATGTTCATGCCCGCGTTCTCGCCCCCTACTGCGCTGCGATCGGCAAGAAGTGGTACCTCCTGACCGCGTCCTACGCTTTCGGTCAAGACATCAAGCGCGCCTTCACCGACTACATCACGGCCAATGGCGGCACCGTGGTCGGCGCCGACGAGGCGCCGGTCGGCACACCGGACTATTCGTCTTTCATCCTGAAGATTCGCGCCGCCAAGCCCGACGTCGTGATCGGCGGCATTGCTGCCAGCGACCTCACCACTTTCCTGAAGCAGTGGAACGAGCTCGGCATGAAGGGCAAGATTCCATTCGCCGAGATCTCTGTCGGCAACACCGACCTGTGGGGCGTCGGCCCCGAAGCCGCCGATGGGCTCTACACCATCACCTGGTGGTACAAGAATCCGAACAACTCGCCTGAAGAACAGGCGATGGCCGCGGCCTATGAGAAGAAATACCACAGGCCAGCGGCGGACAAGGCCTGGATGGGCTGGCTGGGCATGAAGAGCCTGCTCGATTCAATCGAGATGGCGAAGTCGACCGAGCCCGGCGCGATCGTGCGGGCGCTGGAGAACTGGAAGTATCGCCGCGGCAACCTGGATATCGGCTATCGCGACTTCGATCACCAGATGACGAGCCGCCTCCTGGTTGCCGGCATTCAGCCCAAGATATCAGACAAGTGGGACTATTTCGACGTCAAGGCCGAATTGCCGAAGACGCCGGACGACATCGCCAAGGCCTTCGGTTCGGCGGGCGACAGCGCCTGCAAGATGGACACGCTCTGAGGTTTGACCCCGGGTGAAACGCGATGACGCGGGCAAATCCGCTTGCGCCATCGCGCGGCCCAAATCCGAAAACGGATGACGCCATGCTCGACATGATCCTGTCGCAGGCCGTCAATGGCCTTGTGCTCGGCTTTCTCTACGTTCTGATCGCGATCGGCCTGTCGATCATCTTCGGCATGCTCGGCATCGTCAATTTCGCGCATGGCGCCTTCTTCGCCGTCGGCGCCTATCTCGCTTATGCCCTGGCCAAGGAGTTCGGCTGGTGGGGGGCGCTTGCCGCGCCGCTGTTGACCGGCGCGATCGGCGTCGTCGTCGAGATGGTCCTGATCCGGCACCTCTATGGCAAGGAACCGCTGCTCGGGCTGATCTTGACCTTCGCGCTCGCACTGCTGGCGGAGGCGGTGTTGCGGCTGATCTTCGGCGGCGCGCCCGTGCCCTTCGCTGCGCCGAAATTCCTGGCCGGCTTCGTCGAATACGGCCCGATCCTGATCACCAAATACAGGATGTTCGTGCTGCTCACGACCGCGCTGACGCTGGTCGCGTTCTGGGCCTTTCTCGCCTACACGCCTTACGGCCGGATCATCCGCGCCGGGTCGCGTGATCCGGAGATGGTCGGCCTACTCGGCATCAACCTGCCGATCGTCTTTAGCGGCGTGTTCGGCATGGGTTGCCTGCTCGCCGGCCTCGGCGGGCTCTTGGCGGCACCGCTCTGGACCATCACGCCGTCGATGGCGGCGGGCGCCATCATGCCGGCTTTCGTGATCGTCACCATCGGCGGCCTCGGCTCCTTCCTGGGTGCCGTCGTGGCCGGCCTCCTGGTCGGCATCACCACGGCGATGACCATCCAGTTCCAGCCGGAATGGTCGGGCGCAGCCATGTACATCCTGATGGCCGCCATTCTCCTCGTCCGCCCGCGCGGACTGTTCGGCGAACGCTGGGAGAGATTCGAGTGAAAAGTCTCGCTCTGTTGCGCCATCCGGCGTTTGTCGCCGCGCTCGTTCTCACCGCGCTCACCGCAGCCTGGGCGCTGCTCGGCGCGCCCATCTCGCTGATCACGCAGATCGCGATCTACACGCTCTATGGCGCCGGCGTGAATCTTCTCGTCGGCTACACCGGGCTCGTCCCCTTCGGCGCCTCGGTGTTCTTCGGCTGCGCGAGCTATGCGGCCGCCTTCTTCATCCTCGGCCGCTACGGCAACGATCTCGTCTCGCTGCTGCTGGCGACGGTGTTCTCCGCGCTGCTGGCGCTCGTGGTCGGCGCCATCATCCTGCGCCGCAGGGGACTGTACTTCTCGCTGTTGACGCTCGCGTTCTCGCAGATTGCCTTCGAGATCGCCTTCAAATGGACCGGCGTCACCGGCGGCGAGAACGGGCTGCAGGGCGTCTATCGCACGAGCTTTGCCGGACCGTGGTCGTTCCACGTCTTCGTGGTCGCTGTCACCGTGATCTGCATCTGGCTGATGTGGCGGATCGCCCACTCCCCGTTCGGCCGCGTTCTCCAGGCGGTGCGCGACAACGAGCAGCGGGCGAGCAGCCTCGGCTACAACGTCCATCGTTTCCGGCATGGCGCGCTGATCCTTACCGGCACCTTCGTCGGTTTCGGCGGCGGCCTGCTCACCCTTATGCTCGAGGGCGTCTATGCCAACAATCTGAGCTGGCAGCACGCCGGCGACTCCCTGCTGATGACCGTGCTCGGCGGCGTGCATCACGTGCTCGGGCCGCTATGGGGCGCCATCGCCTTCATTCTGCTGGAAGACCGCCTGTCAGCCATCACGGAGAACTGGTGGCTGGTTTTCGCACCCATCCTGATGCTGTTCGCGCTGACCTCTCCGGAAGGAATGCAGGGCCTGTGGCAGCGGCTCTTCGGCCGGCAGCGCTGGACGCTCGTGCGTCTCGACATCCCGCCCCGACCTGCCGCCATCGTTCCATTCGCAAGCAGCGCCGCCAAGGTCGACCGCGGCAAGCCGCTGCTGCAGACTATCGGCTTGAGCAAGAACTTTGGCAGCTTGGTGACGGCGAAAAGCATCGACATCGAGGTCCACAGCGGCGTGCTTCACAGCATCATCGGGCCGAACGGCGCCGGCAAGACCACGTTCTTCAACATGCTGTCCGGCGCACTGAAGCCTAGCGGCGGGCGCATTCTGTTCGACGGCAGCGACGTCACCCGGACGCCGATGCATGTTCGGGCCCGGCTCGGCATCGGGCGCTCGTTCCAGATCCTGTCGATATTCCAGAACCTGACCGTGTTCGAGAATGTCCGCGTGGCCGTGCAGGCTCAGCGCACGGGATCGGCCAAGATGCTCGCCGATGCCTATGCGATGGAGGAGGTCAACGCCAAGACCTGGTCGATCCTCGATGCCGTCGGCCTTGCCGACGTCGCGGCCGAACCATGCATCAATCTACCCCACGGCGCCAAGCGTCTCCTCGAGATCGGCATTACGCTCGCGATCGATTCCAAGCTGCTGCTGCTCGACGAGCCGCTGGCCGGGCTCGCCGAGGCCGACCGCGTCGTCGTGGCCGATCTCATCGGGAAGCTCGCGCAGACCCTCGGCGTCCTCCTGATCGAGCACGACATCGATCGCGTCCTTGCGATCTCCGACCGCATCTCGGTCCTGCACCAGGGCCGGATAATCGCCGACGGCAAGCCGGCCGACGTAGCCGCCAATCCCGACGTGGTCGCGGCCTATCTCGGGGCCGCCAAGGACGGCACGCAGTCGCCGCCGCCGTCGGTCGAGCGGATGGCCCATGCGAAAGCGCCAGTACTGCTTGCGGCCAACGCCGTGTCGGCAGGCTACGGCGGCAGCACGGTCCTTGAAGCGGTTGATCTTGCCGTTCACGCCGGCGAAGCCGTCGCCCTGCTCGGCCGCAACGGCGTCGGCAAGACGACGCTGCTGCGCGGTCTCAGCGGCACGCTTGCCATAAGTAACGGCAGCATCGCGTTCGAGGACAAGCCACTCGCGCGCCTCAAGCCCTACGAAATCAACCGCCTCGGCATCTCGCTCGTTCCCGAAGGACGCCGGCTCTTCCCCAACCTCACCGTCGTCGAGAACCTGCAGCTCGCCACGCGTCCCGGCGGTATCGCCCTGGACGAGGTGTTCGAACTGTTCCCGCGCCTGCGCGAGCGTCGTGCCGCCAAGGCCGAGAGTCTGTCCGGCGGCGAGCGGCAGATGGTCGCGATCGCGCGCGCCCTCGTGGTGCCGAGCAAGCTGATCCTGCTCGACGAGCCGTTCGAGGGCCTCGCGCCGGCCGTCGTCAAGGAAGTCATGGACGCCCTCGTCAAGCTGCGCGGCAAGGTCGCCATGGTGATCGTCGAGCATCACGCCGAGACCGTGCTGCCGATCGTCGACCGCGCCTATGTGCTGGTGAACGGCCAAATTGCCTTTGCCGGCGATGCAGCGATCCTCGAACGCGACCATGACCTGCAGGCCCGCCTGCTCGGTGTGGTCCAGGCCGAAGCGGCGCAGGCTCGCGGGGCGGCCTAGCCAAGAAGAGAAGAAGAATGATCAACCTCAACCTGACCGGCGCCACGCGCCTCAACATCATCGTCGGCGACCCCATCGCCCAGGTGAAATCGCCGGCCGGCGTCACGCAGGCCTTCATCGACCGCGGCTATGACGGCATCCTGGTGCCGGTGCAGATCAACGGCGCCCGTCTCAAGACGTTCCTGGCGGCCGCGACCGATGTCCGCAATCTCGACGGCATCATCGTCACGGTCCCGCACAAATTTGCCTGCTACGAATTCTGCGCAACCTCGACCGACCGCGCCCGTCTACTCGGCTCGGTCAATATCATGCGCCGACGCCGCGAAGGCGGCTGGCATGGCGACCACGTCGACGGGCTCGGCTTTGTCGGAGCTGTACGCGCCAACGGCTACGACCCGACCGGTAAGTGCGCGCTGCTGGTCGGCGCGGGTGGCGCCGGATCGGCGATTGCCATGGCGCTGGTCGAAGCCGGCGTTCGCTCGCTGGCCATTCACGACAATGAAGCTGCCCGCCGGGACCAGCTGATCGCGAAGCTGGCCACACTCGGCAAGGCTGGGATCGGGCCAGGCTCGGCCGATCCGTCCGGCTTCGACCTCGTCGCCAACGCAACGCCGCTCGGCATGAAGGCCGGAGACCCGCTTCCGCTCGACGCATCGAAGCTCGAAGCCAGCACGTTTGTCGGCTGCGTCATCACCAGCCCGGCGGTCTCGCCGCTCGTCGAGGCGGCGCGGCGCCTCGGCTGCAAGACGTCGACGGGCACTGAAATGTACAACGCACTGCAGAGCTCGATGGTCGACTTCCTGCTCGCGCGCGACGGATCGAGGTGACGGCCATGTTCAAGAACATCGAAGCGATTTCCGACGATGCCCGCTACGATCTTATCGTGATCGGCTCGGGTGCGGCCGGCATGGCGGCTGCGCTGTTCGCAGCCATCGAGGGCCGCAAGGTCCTGCTGGTCGAGCGCACCGAATATGTCGGAGGCACCAGCGCGCTTTCGGCGGCGACCACCTGGATCCCCAACTCGCACCATTCGAAGAGCGTCAATCCCGATGACAGCCGGGAGAAGGTCCGCAAGTTCCTCGACGGCGTGGTCGGTAATCATTCTGCCCCGTCGATGCGCGAGGCCTTCCTCGACAGCGCGCCGGACGCGGTCGCAACGCTCGAAGCCAACAGCATCGTCAAGTTCCGCCCCTATGCGACCCATCCAGATTACGAGCAGCAGTTCGAGGGCGCTACGATGCGCGGCCGCGCTCTCGAACCGGTGCCGTTCGACGGCCGCGACCTTGGCGCCGATCTCGGCAAGATCCGTCCGCCGATCCCGGAGTTCACGATTTTTGGCGGCATGATGGTCGACCGCACCGATATCGGCCACCTGCTCGCCCTCAAGAAGTCCGCGCGCTCGTTTGCCCATGCCATCAAGATCCTCGCTCATTACGCCGGCGATCGGCTTAAGGGCCGACGCGGGTCCCGCCTGGTGATGGGCAATGCGCTGATCGGCCGCTTCCTGGCCTCGCTCAATGCGCGCGGCGTCGATATCCTGATCCGCACCGAGGTGCAGGATCTCGTCACCGAGAACGGCACTGTGACCGGTGCGGTGCTCAAGTCCGGCACAACGAGCCGCCGCGTAGCGGCCACGCACGGCGTCGTGCTCGCCGCCGGCGGCTTCAATCGGCATCCGCAACGCCGCGGCGAGCTGCTGCCCAAGGGCGAGACATACAGCCCTTCCGCTCCCGGGCACACCGGCACCATGCAGGACATCGCCTTGCGGCTCGGCGCGCGCCTCGGCGAAGGCAATCTCGACAATGCGTTCTGGGCGCCGGTCTCGATCCGACGGCGCGCCGACGGCAGCACCGCGAGCTTCCCCCATTTCGTCATGGACCGCAGCAAGCCGGGCACGGTTTGCGTTGATCAGACCGGCCGTCGTTTCGTCAACGAATCCGTCTCCTATCACCTGTTCGGTCGCGCGATGTTCGAGCACGACAAGCAGGTGCCCTGCATTCCCTGCTTCATCATCACCGACGCCACAGGCCTCAAGAAATACGGCCTCGGCATGGTACGGATGGGCACGCGCAACCTCGCTCCCTACCTCGCCGACAGCTATCTGACCGAGGGCGCGACCATCAGTGAGCTCGCCGGCAAGATCGGCGTGCCCGCGACCAACCTCGAAGGCACGATCGCGGCGATGAACCGCTATGCCGCTGATGGCATCGATCCGGACTTCGGGCGCGGCACCACGCCCTATCACCGCGTCAACGGCGATGCGTCGATCGGACCCAACCCGACGCTCGGTCCGATTGCGACCGCGCCCTATTATGCCGTGCGACTCTATCCCGGCGACATCGGCGCGGCCACCGGTCTCGTCGTCAACGAATGGGCACAGGTCATGCGCGCCGATGGCAGCGCGATCGCGGGACTCTATGCCTGCGGCAACGAGGCGAATTCGATCATGGGCGGCACCTATCCGGGCCCGGGCATCACCATCGGTCCGGCCATCGCGTTTGCCTATCGCGCGGCGCGACATGCGCTCGGGGTGTCCCAGGCGCGTCGCGCCGCGTGAACCGGAGGCTGACGTGAGAAGCGACGAACATCTCGACTGCGATCTGCTCGTGATCGGCTCGGGCGCGGGCGGCTTGGCTGCAGCGGTTACGGGCGCCTCGCTCGGTCTCGACGTCATCGTGGTCGAGAAGGAGGCGCAGCTTGGCGGCACCACAGCGTGGTCCGGCGGCTGGATGTGGATCCCGCGCAATCCGCTGGCGAGAGCGGCAGGCATCGTGGAAGCCCCCGAGCAGCCCAAGCTCTATCTGCGGCACGAGCTCGCCGATGGTTACGACACAGCCCGCGTCGACATGTTCCTCGATCAAGGCCCGCGCATGATCGAGTTCTTCCAGCGCGAGACTCATCTTGCCTTCATCGATGGCAACCAGATCCCGGATTTTCACGGCAAGAGCCCGGGCGCGGTCACGGGTGGCCGCTCGCTCTGCGCGGCGCCGATCGATGGCCGTGAGCTCGGTCCACGCCTCCGCGATCTCAAGCCGCCGCTGGATGAAGTCGCCCCGTTCGGGATGGCCATCGCGTCGGGCGCGGATCTCCGGTACTTTCTCAACGCCCGTTCCTCGCTGGCCTCCTTCCGGCATGTCGCGCGCCGGCTCGCGCGGCATCTGGTCGACATGCTGCGCTTCGGTCGCGGCATGCATCTCGTCAACGGCAACGCGCTTGTGGCCCGACTGTTGAAATCCGCCGACGCGCTTGGCGTTCGGATCATGACGGCGGCGCCCGCCCGATCGCTCTTGAGCGAAGGAGCCCGCATCACGGGCGCGCGCGTCGTTCTTGACGGCGCGACAGTTGAGATTCGCGCCCGTCGCGGCGTCGTGCTCGCCTGCGGCGGCTTCCCGCACGATACGGCGCGAAAGGCAGCACTGTTCGCTCACGCCCCGAGCGGCCATGAGCATTGGTCGGCAGCACCGGCCGGCAACACCGGCGACGGCATCCGCCTTGGAGAGAGCGTCGGCGGGGAGCTGCGGACCGATCTCAGCGATCCCGGAGCCTGGGCTCCGGTCTCGCTGGTTCCGCATCGCGACGGCTCGGTTGGCCGCTTTCCGCATCTGATCGAACGCGCGAAGCCCGGACTGATCATGGTGCGCAGCGACGGCACGCGCTTTGCCAACGAGGCCAACTCCTATCACGACGTGATGAAGGCGCTGTTCGCCGCCACGCCTGCGGGCACGCCCGCCGAGGCCTGGGCGATCTGCGATGCAAAATTCCTCAGGCGTTACGGCCTTGGCCGCGTCCGCCCTCCGCCCTTCCCGATCATGCCGTGGATTCGCAACGGCTACCTGAAACGGGGTGCGAGCATCGAGGCGCTGACGCGCGCCTGCGACATCTCCGCCGAAGGGCTCAAGGCAACGATCGAGCACTACAACCGATTTGCAGCGCGCGGCGAGGATCCAGCCTTCGGACGCGGTGACACGCCCTACAATCGTGTGCAGGGAGACATAGCGCATCTGCCGAACCCCTGCGTCGCACCGATCGTCTCCGGTCCGTTCTATGCGGTCAAGATCGTCGCCGGCAGCCTCGGCACCTTTGCAGGCCTCAATACCGACGAACATGCCCGCGTCCTCGATGCGCAGGAGAGGCCTATCGACGGCCTCTACGCGGTCGGAAACGACATGTCGAGCATCATGGCCGGCCGCTATCCGTCCGGCGGCATCACGCTCGGCCCCGCCATGACCTTCGGCTACATCGCCGCGCACCACGCCGGCGGAATTCCGCTCGAGAACAACCGGTCGGCCGCCGCCTGACCGCAAGGAGAAGAAACATGCTCTATGAGATCACAACGCTGACGGTGAAGCTCGGCACAGCCGCCAAGGCCGTGGCCGGGATCGGCGATTATGTCGGGGCGCCGGAGGCTAAGGGCACGCTGCTCGGCTGCTGGGCGAGCGAGATCGGCGAGCTCAACCAGCTCCTGGTGCTGCGCTCGTTTGAGGACCAGGAGGCATGGCGCGGCGAGCGCGAGCGCGCGCTGCGCACCACCAACCCCTTCAATGCCGGCGAGGCCATCACGCAGATGAGCTTCGACACCTATGCGCCGTTTCCATTCCTGCCGCCGGTCGTGCCGGGCAAGTACGGCAGTGTCTACGAGATCCGCACCTATCGCCTCAAGCATGGCGGCGTTCCTCCCACGATCGTCGCGTGGGAAGCCGCGATGCCCGAGCGAGGCAAGCTGTCGCCGCTCTCAATCGCGATGTATGCGCTCGACGGGCCGCCGCGCTTCACCCATATCTGGCCGTTCGCAAGCCTCGATGCCCGCGTCGCGGTGCGCGCGGAATCCGTCGCCAGGGGCGTGTGGCCGCCGAAGGGCGGGCCGGATTGGCTGACCGGCGAGATGCGCTCGATCATCGCGCTGCCGACCGCCATCTCTCCGCTGGCGTGAGGCGATCGCCATGACGCACATCTATTCGCTCGCCTATCTCACCTCGGCGCCGATGGCGCCTCCGGACGCGCTGGTCCTGGCCGAAAAGCTCGGCTACCAGGCGATAGGGGTCCGCATCGCGCCCGCCGCCCCCGGCGGCGACTTCTCGCCGCTCGCCACGGATCCCGCCCTGTTGCGCGAAACCATCCGGTGCATCGAGGACACCGGCGTGCCGGTGTTCGACGTCGAAATTGCACGGCTTGGCGCGGATTTCAAAGCGGACCACTTCGCAGCCTTCCTCGAAACCGCGGGCAGGCTGAAGGCGCGCGCGATCCTCGTCGCCGGTGACGATCCGGACGAAGCCCGACTGACGGAGTCATTCGCCGCATTCTGTCGCGCCGCGGCACCCTACGACCTCACCGCGGATATCGAATTCATGCCGTGGACCGCGGTGAAGAACGCCAGGGCCGCCCTTCGTATCGTGACCAACGCCGGCGAGCCGAACGGCCGCGTGCTGGTCGACGCGCTGCATGCCGCGCGCTCGGCTACCACCCTTGACGATATCGTAGGCCTGCCGCGGGAATTGCTGAGCTACGCCCAGCTCTGTGACGCGCCCGCAGGGATCCCCGCCAGCAACGACGAACTGATCCACACGGCACGGTGCGCCCGGCTTCTCCCGGGCGACGGCGGCATCGACCTCGCCGGGGTCGTCCGCGCCTTGCCGGACGACCTTCCGCTGAGCCTCGAGATTCCGAACGATGAGTGGCTGCCCAAGCTCGGCGCCGAGGAATGGGGACGACGCGCGCTGGCGGCGGCTCGCAGCATCGTCGCGCGCGCCGCGGATAGACGAGCGACGACATGAGCGGCCTCGATCTCTCCGGGCGCATCGCCGTCATTTCCGGCGGCTGCGGCGGCATCGGCCAGGCCGTTCGCGAGCGGCTTGCCGCCTCGGGCGCGAAAGTCGTCGTCTGGGACGTCGCAGATGGCGCCGACCAGCGGATCGATCTCACCGACGAGGCCGCCGTCAATGACGTGATGACGGGCCTCCTCGCGCGCTTCGGCCGCATCGACATCCTCGTCAATGCCGCGGGAATCACGGGCCCTACGGTCAACATCGAGCAGTACAGCCTTGCTGAATGGCGGCGCGTGCTCGATGTGAACCTCACCAGCACGTTCCTCTGCTGCAAGGCGGCCGTCGCACCGATGCGACGGAAGAACGCCGGACGCATCGTCAACCTGGCCTCGATCGCCGGCAAGGAAGGCAATGCCGGCATGACCGGCTATTCCGCTGCCAAGGCGGGCGTGATCGCGCTGACGAAATCTCTGGGCAAGGAGCTGGCCGGCACGGATATCCGGGTCAACGCCATCGCACCCGCCGTGATCGCCACCGATCTCGTCAAGCAGATGTCGGACGAAGCCTATCGAAACGTGCTGGCAAAGATACCGCTCGGACGTGCGGGACGACCGGACGAGGTAGCGGCGCTGGTCACCTGGCTCGCCTCCGACGAATGCTCATTTTCGACTGGCGCGATTTTCGACCTGTCTGGTGGGCGAGCGACGTACTGAGCCACCTGCCGAAGTTCCCTCTCGAACTCATCGCCATTTGATGAGGGGCAAGCTGTCACAGCTTGGCAAGCCGATGAAATAATTACGCGCGGCAAACCGCGTCTGTCGAGCGCGTGAAATCGTTTAAAATCATAGATTGGCGCACAAAATCGTGGCCCCTGGTAGTCGGGGAGCGACTCGCCCCCCCCCCGACATCAGCATTTTTCATTATTGCGCGCTGACCAGCAGCCCCTGCCCCACCCAGCGACCCAACACTGGCCCGCTCACCATGCCGGCGAACAAAATCCGCTTCTCGGTCGAAGCCACCTGCACTGCTGGCTTGCGTCGAAGCTCGACTGCTCAAACTCGCTATCACTAGATTTTTCTTGATCTCCCGGTGCACACGTCGTGCACACGCCGCCTTCTAACCGACTGAAAGACTTGAACATTGACTTGATTCTCTGTCGCTTCGCTCATTGACGATCGCGTGACGCCGTCCGAGGAAGGGCCGCATACGTCGCCCGCTGCCATTTCGCGGCAGCTGCAGATCTCGCATGCCGAGAGCCCCATCGGCGCACGTGACTTGATATCGAGCGAAAAGTCGCGATCCGAGGCGAGATCTCAGCATCTGCCGTCTGCTACTGTTCGTGGGTGCGTGGCAATCACGTGTACCTCGCCATCCCGACCCTCTTTGGTGAGGACGCCAGCACCCAAGCCCACGCCTAGGACGTACATCCATCCCTCTTGAAAGTCGAACAAGTGGGAATTGAGCAGTGAGCTGAAGATATTCTGTGTAACAACAAGAAACCCGAGCCAGCTTGCAAAGCCCCTCCCACGAAAGAGGAGCAGGTGACAAATCCACGTTGCATATAGCACGGCAATGCCCAGCACGCCCCACTGAACCGCCATGTTCAGCGTTTGATTGTGAGGATTCCGCGTCACTTCGGCCTCCAGGCCCATTTTTCCCTGTGCCTTCTGGCTAAACAAAATCTCCGTGGATCCGGTACCGTGCCCAATGATCGGCGCTGCCGCAAAGAACGTCAGTGATTCCTGCCAGTAGTAGAGGCGCTGCCCTGTCGAGCGCGGGACATTCTCAAGATAAAGCTGATATTCACGCGAAACATCCGCGATTCTTGTTCGCAAGAACGATGGGGTTGTCCATAAGGCCGCGGCGGCCGTAAGGGCGGCAAGCAGCAGCGTCATCGATTGTCGGCGGGTTAGAAATTGAAGTGCGAGAACGCCCAACATAGCAGGGATATAGATTAGCGCTGTGCGAGCCGAGACGACAAAAATCATATTGGTGAAGAAG
Organism: Bradyrhizobium sp. USDA 3311; assembly: GCF_054062495.1. NCBI lineage: Bacteria > Pseudomonadati > Pseudomonadota > Alphaproteobacteria > Hyphomicrobiales > Nitrobacteraceae > Bradyrhizobium > Bradyrhizobium sp. USDA 3311. Next base: position 7,065,154 of record NZ_JBSSFI010000001.1, read on the forward strand.
GCGGCTATCAAGGTCACAAGCCCGCCGAATATGGCGATCCGCCCTTGTTTGAATAACTCCATCGCGAGCGGCGCCGCTGCGATCATGCAAAGCGCAAATTCCTGACTTTGGTCGATGTAGTTCTTGACTGGTACGCCGGCATTCTTTGACGCCTCAAGTCTGATCGACGGCTCGACATACGACATCCACGAAAGCGCCATCAACAGAGAACAGGAGATGAAGAAAGCAGCAAGTGCCCAAGTCGCCCGTTGCGATCGCTCGAAATGGTAGGCGATCAAAGGCAGGGCGATAAACTTGGCGGTCGATTTGATGGTGTAGAGCGCCGGTCAGCCAGGGTGCTTCGCTCCAAGCGGTGCCGGCGAGGGCAAGCACGAATATCAGCAGTGGAAACATGCAGTGAGGGCGACGCAAGTGCAGCAGGATCGCAGCGCCATCCTCTCGCAATGAGACCCCCAAGATCCCGGTCAGCCAGATGAGCAAGATGATCTGGAAGCCTGTGGTCGACCAAGGCAGCATCGTAAAAGTTGCCGTTCCGAGGAGATCATTGGTAAATTGCGTGCGGACTGGATATGACCACCAGCTCGGCTGCGAGTTTGTCGACGTTGTTTCAAGTGTATCCATTGGGCCCACAGGGTCGAGCGTATTCAGGTGCTTTGCCGCAGAAGTCACCATTTGTCTTCAGGATCTAGCGCGCGCCATCTCGCATGTACTGTATCGGTTTATGGGCATATACGACGCGGGTCGGGCTGCTGGCAACGATGGAGCGCTCGCGCGACCTGATCGAAAGGTCATAGCCATCGCCAACAGGGGGCGAGCTCAAGTCTGCAGCTGGCCAGCGTATGCCAAGGCTGCCACCGGCCATGCACCAACGTTCACTGCCGACCATTGAGGATCGTTTATTTGCCAGGAACAGGACGTGCCCTCTCACTAGCTTGGTTACCAAGGCGCACTGTTTCCCGATGAGGCCAGACAGTCAGATCACGATAATCAGACCGCTCCGCCCGGTGCCTTGTGCCGCGCTGAGTGCGGCCGATACCGTCGGGCCTCGACTTTAGAAACATCGGGCGCCACGTGGCCCCGTCCGTCAATCGGCTTGCAAAATTCGCAAGCCGATTGACAGCGAAAACGCAGCGCGCCGCATTTCAGGCGAGTGCATGAACGCCGATTGGCTCGACCTTGACGCCCTAGACGCGCCCGAAGGCGATGCCGATCTCGAGGCCGCGGACTTCTCGTCATTCAACGTGCCGTCCTGCTCGTCCTGCGACGGCATCCTCAAGCCCGACGTCGAGTTCTTCAGCCGACAGGTTACCGTAGCGGCCGCTGCCGATCACCGGCACCACGGCCTTGCCATCGGCCATAGCCGGGGTCTACTGCCGTTCCTCTCGAAAGCTTTGATTTGGCCGCATGAACCTGCTTAATCGCGGCCGCGCATCATTTTGGAGATATCGGGCATGGCCCGCGGCACCATCCAGGGGGCACTGCGAAGCGGTTCGGTCGTGCGAAGCACCGATCGCTCCACCTTGGCCGCCGCGCGCGCTGATATCGTATGCGGGCTGTTACTCTGGCGGCTGTGGGGCCGTCTCGGCTGGAACGACATCCGGCAACGCTATCAGCGTTCGATCTTGGGGCCGCTCTGGCTCACGGTCAGCATGGGCATCCTGATCGGCTCCCTGGGTCTGCTCTATGCCAGGTTGTTCCAGCAGCCCGTCGAGGAGTTCCTGCCCTATTGCGGCATCGGGCTTCTGATCTGGGGCTTCATGTCGAGCTATTTGACGGAGAGTGGTACGCTGTTTTCGGGGGCCGAAGCCTATATCAAGCAAATCAGCCTGCCGTTCTCGCTGTATGTCTACCGGGCAAGCTGGGCCAAGCTCATCATGCTGGCCCACAACTTCATCATCTATTTCGGCATCATCCTGTATTTTCGTATCTGGCCGGGCGCAGCTGCGCTTCTGGCGATACCCGCGCTCTGCATCGTCGCCTTCAACGGGATGGCCATCAGCCTGACGATCGGGATGATTTCGGCGCGCTTTCGCGATATCCCACAAGTGATCAACTCCGTCGTGCAGATCCTGTTCTTCGTGACGCCCTTAATGTGGAAGCCCGATGCGGTGAAGATTCCGGCCTATGTGACGGAATTGAATCCGGTCTATCACCTGCTGCAAATCGTTCGCGCGCCGCTGCTCGGGGAGGTTCCGACAGCCTCCAACTACGCGGCGGTCGGACTGGTCACGCTGATCAACGTTGCCTTGTCGGGACTGTTGTTCTCCCGTTATCGGGCGCGGATCGCGTATTGGGTTTGAGAGACATCAATGCTTGACGGCCTTCGGGGCAAGCCGCTCGTGACGCTGGAGAAGGTCAGCGTGTCCTTCCCGATCTACCAGGGTGGATCTCGTTCGCTGAAGAAGCACCTGCTGTTCCACGGAACCGGAGGGCAGCTCGCCAGCGATGCGAACGAGCGGATCGTCGTCGAGGCGTTGAGAGACGTCTCCCTGTCGATCGCCGCAGGCGAACGCATTGCGCTCGTCGGCGCCAACGGCGCCGGCAAGACCACCCTGTTACGCGTGATGGCCGGCGTCTATGAGCCGACGCTGGGGATCGCGACGTCGTGCGGTCGCATATCGCCGATCTTCGATATCGCTGTCGGAATCGACGGCGATCTGAGCGGCTACGATAACATCCGCCTGCGCGGCATGCTGCTGGGGCTGAGTGCCGGCGAGATCGAATCCTATATCCCCGATATCGCCGATTTCACCGAGCTCGGAGACTATCTGGACGTTCCCGTGCGAACCTATTCCTCGGGCATGATGACGCGCCTGACCTTCGCCGTCGCCACCTGCTTCTCGCCCGAAATCCTCCTGATGGATGAGTGGATTATGGCGGGAGATGCGAGCTTTCTCGCGAAGGCGCAACGCCGGATCGAATCCTTTGTCGAGCGTGCCAACATCCTGGTGCTGGCCTCCCACAATCTCGACATCTGCCGGAAATGGTGCACCAAAGCCGTGTGGATGGAGCGGGGCCGTATTCGAGCGGCGGGTGAGATCGACGCTGTGCTGCAAGAGATGCAGCTCGACCTTGCGCGGCAGTCCTCCTAGGCTGAACGACAGGTTTCCTGGTCGATCGCCATTTGAAGCGCGCGACAGACGTGGTCGACCGCCTGCTCCGGCATGTTGGTGTGGAAGGGGAGAGCCAGCGTGCTGGCGGCGACCCGCTCGGTCACAGGAAACTGGCCGCGTTGGTAGCCGTAACGCTCGGCGAAGTACGGCTGAAGATGGATCGGCGGGAAATAATTTCGCGTCGGAATCCCGCGTTCCGCAAGCCGCGACGCGATATTGTCGCGCGACAGGCGAGCATCCAACCGCACGATGTACACGAACCAACTCATCTGCGTGGTGTTCGCAGCCGCACTGAGTGGCTTGACGCCCGCGATGCGCGCCAGGCGATCGTTGTAAGCCGCTGCCACCGCAGCTCGCCGGTCCAAGAGGTCGTCGAGGCGCGAGATCTGCGAGAGACCCAGCGCGGCACTGAGTTCATTGAGGCGGTAGTTGAACCCCAACTGATGATGTTGCAGCCATTCGTCGCCGGCGCGTCCGTGATTGCGCAAGGCTCGCAGCTCGCGATCCCATTGCGGATCGTCGGTGGTTACGATGCCGCCCTCGCCGGTGGTCATCTGCTTGTTGGGATAGAAAGCGAAGACGGATGCGCGCCCAAACGCGCCGACCTTGCGGCCGTCGAACTCCGCGCCGATCGCTTCGCAGGCGTCTTCGATCACGGCAAGCCCGCGCCGGTCGGCGGTGCGGCAGATCTGGTCCATGCGCGCGGGACGGCCGAAGACATGAATCGGAAGGATTGCGACCGTCCGGTCGTTCACCGCCGCGTCGATCGCATCCGCATCGATATTGAAACTGTCTTCGTCGATGTCGACAAACACCGGCGTTCCGTGCTCGTAGAGGATGCAATTGGCTGAGGCGACGAAGCTGAAGGGTGACGTGACGACTTCCGAGCCCTCCTTCACGCCGGCAAGCCGCATGCACAGGTGCAGGCCAGCCGTGCCGCTGGCGACCGCGACGGCATATCGCGTGCCAACATAGTCGCGTACGCGCTTCTCGAACTCTTCGATATAGGCTCCGATGCTGAGCCGGCCGCTTCGCAGCACCTGTGCGACGAGATCGATATCGCCCTCGGTGATATCGGGCTGCGACATCGGCGTGCTGATAATGCCTTTCTCATTCATCGCACTCTCCGTGCTGGCACTCCGACGACCGTCGCATGATCGGCGACATCCTCAGTTACGACTGCGCCGGCCCCGATGACGCACCAATTTCCGATGCTCACTCCCGGCAGGACGCGGCTGCCCAGCCCGAGAAGACTTCCCTCGCCGATTTTCACCTCGCCGCCCAGATAGCACCCCGGCGCCACATGAGCGTGATCGCCGATCTCGCAATCATGCTCGACAATCGCACCTGTGTTGATGATGACGTTCTGCCCGATTTTCGCATACGCATTGACGATGGCACCGGCGAACGCGACGATGCCGGCCTTCAACTCCGCCCAGGTGCTCACCGTCGCACGGGGGTGAACGATCGTGATCGCCTTTGCGTTTCGCGACGTCTCGCGCTGCATGATGTCGCGCCGAGCGCGATTAGCTCCGATCGCCGGGATGAGGCCATCGATATTGTGATCACGCCAGGCCGAAATCGGCCCCAGCACGGGAAGTCCCATGATCGAACGACCCGATAGCGACGGATTGTCGTCCAGGAATCCGACGATCTTATGCCCCGCAAGCGATAGAGCGGCGTCTGCAACCACCTTTCCGTGCCCGCCGGCGCCTACGCAAGCGATCCTAGGTACCGCGCCATTTGCGTTCAAATTTTCACTTGCTCCCCGGAGTCGGGCCGGAGCTGTACCCGAGCCAGTTGGAAACTTTTGGATGAATATTGTAGTGCTGAGTAATGGAAAATGACACAGTTGGCAACATGCCGCTTGTTCGCACGACGACTCTTGGTTCCGCTCGGCAAGCCGTCGAGATCGCGCATGGCCCGTCGGTCAAAGGCACGATGCCGGCTCCGACGACGGGGCAGCTCCGCGTCTGTCACATCGCGGCGACGACTGAAGGCGCGGCATGGGTGTTTGAGCAGGTGCGGGATCTCAGGGATCGTTTCGGGTACGACGTCAGCGTCATCTTGAACGGAACCAGCGGGGCGCTCGTCGACCGCTTCAATGCTGCCGGTATTCGCGTCCTTGCGAGCGATTTCCAGTTTCTCGGCGGTGGCGATTTGTTCGCACTGCCCAAGCGGATCCTGGACCTAGAGCATATTCTGGAGCGCGAGCGCTTCGACATCATCCAGACGCACCTGTTCCATTCCATGGTGATCGGTCGCATCGCGGCCTGGCTCGCCGATGTCCCGGTACGCTTGTCGATGATCGCAGGCCCATTCCATCTCGAGGCTTATACGCCGAGCTGGATCGATGGCTCGACGCAGTGGATGGATACCGCGCTCATCCCGTCCTGCGAGTTCAGCCGTTCACTGTATCTGTCAATGGGCGTGCGCAAGCAGCGCCTCGAGGTCATCTATTACGGGCCGGACGAGACCAGGTTCGAGCCGTCGCGTGAGGTCGCCGCGGATTTGCGCGCCGAGCATGGCTGGGCAGCAGATGCGCCGCTGATCGGGATGGTCGCTTATTTTTATCCCGAACTCGGCGTCAACCGATGGACGCCGCCGGCCGCGCAGGGGCGCCCGGTCAAGAGCCACGTCGACCTTATCAGGGCAATGCCTGCGGTGCTCGCCGAGTTTCCCAATGCCAAACTGTTGTTGGTCGGGTCGGGCTGGGAGGAAGGCGGCCGGCAATATATGGCCAAGATGCAGGCTTTGGTCGCCGAACTCGGTCTTTCCGATAGCGTCGTCTTCACCGGCTACCGCACGGACATTCCCGCCGTGCTCAAATCGCTCGATGTCGCCGTTCAGGCCTCGGTTAGCGAAAACCTCGGAGGTTCGATCGAGGGCCTTTTGATGGAATGTCCGATGGTCGCGACGCGAGTTGGCGGCCTCGTCGATAGTGTCATCGACGGCCATACCGGCGTGTTGGTCGGCCCAGCCGATCCGGCCGAGCTTGCAAGGGGCATTCTCGAACTATTGCGCGACCCCTCGCGCGCAAGGGAGTTCGGTCGTCACGGCCGGGCGCGCATGCTCGAGAGGTTTACGCTGCGAACGACGGTGGAGGACGAGCACCGGCTTTATCAGCGGCTGTATGCACGGGCACCGGCCGGCTACCGCTCCGTTCGCCGCGCATTTCGGTTGTTTTGTGGGGCCCTCGTCGGTGGTTACCTGGCGTTCCGCTATACGGTGTTCGACAGCAATCTGCTGCCAGCCTGGGATGCCGGTTGGCGGCCGTGGCACTTCCTCGCGTTGCGCCGGTTGATGCTGCGCCTGATCAACGCGGTGCTGCGATCCAGGACTGCATCTGCTCCTGCGCCTTACGCGGCCGCACCCGCGAACGAGCAGTTCATCTCTGTGACGATCGAGCCTCCAGCGCCGATTGCTCCGCGACTGAGGCTTGCCGGGCGGATGATGCTCTACCGCTTCTATGCATTCGTCGGTCGACAAAAGCTCGGCTGGGGTCTTCGCAGGCGTCTGCGTGCCAAGTTCCGTCGCCTGCTCGGCTCTGCTGCCGAGCCAGACAGCGAGGCGCGGGACCGATGACCATGCGAACAATCAATCGCGCATCTGGCGGTGGAGACAAGGTCGGGTCGTTGAGAGTCTGTCACCTCGTCTCGGCGACCAACGGCGCTCGCTGGGCCGTGGAGCAGTTGTCGTGGCTGCGAGACCGTTATGGACATGATGTCACGGCGGTCGTGGGCGGTTCGAACGGCTCCTTGATCGACATGCTGAAGGAAGCCGGTATCCGGGTTCACGCCGAGGAGGGCTTCGGCGCCTATGATAGCGTCGCTTCGGTTCTGCGGCTGCCGGCGGCGGTCTGGCGGCTTGCATGGTGGCTGCGCCGGGAACGCTTCGATGTCGTGCAGTCGCATCTGCTGTTTGCGATGATTGCGACGCGGTTCGCGGCCTGGTTTGCCGACGTCCCGGTGCGGCTTGCGATGTATGCCTCGCCTTTCCATCTCGAAGTGCCCCGGACGTTCTGGATGGACCGATTGACGTGGTGGACGGAGACGCGTCTCATCGCATCATGCAAGTACACCGACGACATCCTCGCCCGTCTCGGTGTCGCCTCGGCGCGCCGCGCGGTGATCTACTACGGCGCGGACAACGATCAGTACGATCCGGACAAAACCCCGGCCGTCGACCTGCGGGCGGAGTATGGCTGGCCATCGTCGACCAAGATCGTCGTGAAGGTCGCCTATTTCTATGCGAAAATGTCGGATAACGACTGGGTGCCCGCCGTCCTACGCGGAAAGAACCCGAAGGGTTTTGTCGACCTCGTTCGGGCCACGCCGGCTATTCTTGCCAAGCATCCGGAAACCAAGGTCGTGCTCGTGGGCAATGGCTGGGGGGAGCCTGGGACCGCCTACATGGAGGAGGTGCGGCACCTGGTGCAGGATCTCGGCCTTTCCGAGAGCATCATCTTTACCGGCTTTCGTCGCGACACGGCCGGAATCCTTCGCGGCGCCGATGTGGCGGTTCAGGCCTCACTCTATGAGAACGTGGGCGGGGTGATCGAATCCCTCATGGTAGAATGCCCGACAGTTGCAACTGCGGTCTGCGGCATGGTCGATTGCGTGATCGACGGCGAGACGGGCATTCTCGTGCGTCCCTCCGACCCTGCGGACCTGGCGCGCGGTATCAACGACATGCTGTGTGACCGGCCGCGCGCTCGCGCGCTTGCCGCGAACGGTGGCCTTCTTGCCCGGGAGCGCTTCAGCCTGGCGCGCACATGCGCCGATCTCGATCAATTGTACCGGTCGGAACGATCGGTCCTACGCCGTCGCTTCTACAATCCGCTGGTGAGCCTTGCACGCTGTGCGATCGGCGTCCCGATCCTTGCCTGGTTCGTACTACGCGTCGCGCACAGGGATTTTTACATGACCTCGCACTGGCCGACGCATCGCAACCGCCTGAAGAGCATTCTCGATACGACCTTCAGCTTCGATACGTATTGGCGGTCAATCGCGAACCAGCTTCCGTACGGGCCTCCTCCCGGGACGTTGCTGCCGCTGCGAATCCGATGGGCCAATCGTCGCGTGACCGCTGGCTTGCACCTTGCGCGCTGGCACATCGAATTGCCGATGCATCTGCGAATGTACCGGCAACGGCTGACCTCATGGGTCAGAAGTCATCTTTCGACTCTCAGAGGTCAACTTGTCACCGCTGGCCTGCACGCGTCGCGTCGATGGGTCGAAGCGCCGATGTATTTGCGCATGTATCGCCAGCAGACGGTGTCCTGGCTCGGCAAACATTCCCCCGGTTGGGGCTTGATGCGGAAGCTTGCGGAACTGCGGCGCGGGTTGCAGCCGAATGGACCCGGACAAGCGGCGCTGCAGCAGACACCGATTGAGCCGCCCGTTTGCGACAGTGCCGAGTGAGGTTGATGCCGTGACTTCCGTGCGTCCGGCCTCCCTACCCCCCTTCGCGCCCGACAGAAGCGAGAGCACTTCGTTTGCACGGCTGCCGGCACGCGGGTTGGCTGGTATCCCTCCCGATTGGCTTCCGCCGGGCAAGAAGGCTGCCGTCGTGTTCACCATCGACGACGTCCATCCCGGTACCTCTCGCGACAGTTATGAGGCTGGCGGCGACCTCGACCATGGGCAGCTTCGTTTTCTGATCCGCCTGCTGACCGCTCATTCGAAGCTGCGCGCTACTCTGTTCGTGACGGCCGATTGGCGCGCAAAACACCCATCCGTTTCGCACCCGCTGCTGATGCACATTCCCGGTGTGCGGCGTCTTTGGTGCGAATGGAATACGTTGCCCGAAGGCACGATGCGCATCGACAGGTTTCCACGCTTCATCGAATTCCTCAAGAACCTGCCAAGGGCTGAAATCGGGCTGCACGGCCTCACGCACAACCGCGGACGCCACCCCACGCATCTCGAATATCTGGATGCGAGCGAGGAGGAATGCCGGCGCAGTCTGGCGGGGATCTTCCAAATCTTTCACGCCGCCAACCTGGCGTTCGTGCCGGGAATGTCGCCGCCCGGCTGGTACCTGAGCCATGGACTTGCGAGGGCAATGCGGGACGCCGGCCTGACCTTCGTCGGCTCCTCGCGCGACCTCGTGAGCGCCGTGCATCGTGAAGCGCGGAGCGGTATGAGCGGGCTCACCGGTACGTCACTGATCGCGCCACAATGGATATCCGGTGGATTGTTGAACTTCACGACCAACTATCAGGCGACGTCGACCATCGACCGGGCAAGGTCAATTATCGATCACGGTGGTCTGCTTGCGATCAAGGCGCATGTCATCAAGAGGGCCGGATCCTATGTTGCGCTGGATGGGCTCGGCGAAGAATATTGCGATCACCTGCATGCGGTGTTTGATTACCTGGAGACAGTCGGCGAGGACCTCTGGTGGACCAGCATGGGCGAGATTGCCGCGCGCTGCGTTGCGGCGCTGCCGCAGGCATCCATTGGCAAGGCGAATGATCTGTGAAGGTCAGCATCAACCCCGCAGGCTTTGAAGCCGAGCATCTCGCCGCCCTGAACCGATCGTTCGGCGATTGGGGCGACGGGCGCCGCTGGCGGTGGTGTTTTGCGCGGTCATCCTTGTCCGAACCGGCCGATATCGTCGTCGCCGAGGTGAACGGTGCTGCGATTGCTGGAACGGGCATCTCCTATCGGCGAATGATCACGCCCGACGGCGGAACTCTGCTGGCCGGAATCCTGACGGCGGCGTGGTCGCTTCCGGTCAAGTCCGCCCGCGGCGCCTACATGCACGTGATATCGGAAGCGATGCGGCGGATTGCCGAGCGCGGCGGCGCCGTCGCGCTCGGCTTCATGCCGCAGAATAAGTCGAGCGGCCTTCAGCTCCTGCGCGCAGGCGCGATGGCGGCAACCACCGCCTATGTGTCCACGCCCGCTGGCTGGAATGACGGATTGCCGGGCGAATTGAAACCTTGCGTCCTGACGAGCAGTCTCATCGAAGAGCTGTTTCGTCGCGTGAACCGTCGCGCACAACGCGGTCTACGATTCACCTACCCGGATATCGGTGAGTTCGGTGGACAGTTTCTCGAGCGGCCGCATCCCGTCGAGGTGCTCGCGGATGCCAAGGGCGGCTATTTCATTCTCGAACGCTTGTCGCAAGCGATGAACCTGCTTGCGGTCCTTCCGGCCGATGGCGACGCGCGCGCGCCTGGACAGTATCTCATTGATGCGGCCCAGCTTGCCGCCGACCAGAACTCTAAGCTCCTTTCCTATGCATCGAACGAGCATGCTATCGCGGAGGCCGTCGCAGCGGGCCTGGTTGCCAAGCCCGGTTTCATCACCGTGACGATCGCAAACGTGCAAGCACTGTCGGCCGCCGTATCCAACGCGTTGGAAGTGGGCGCTGCAACGAGCGCCTGTCTTGCGATGCTGAGGGCTTTCCACGTCGAGAACGGCGATCGGATGTAGCCAGGCGACATTTGCCCGGCCAACGTCGTCCCCGCCTGCTCGGCAGTGCGTTGTCCGCAAGAAAGAACCGTTTGAAAAATCAGCTGCTCAAACGGTTTTGCTCGCCAAGCTATTGATTTGGTGGGCTCGAACCTGGGACCCGCTGATTAAGAGTCAGCCGCTCCAATCCCAGGTTTCCGCATCATTGATCTATTAAGCTGCAAGTTCTGCTGCGCGAATGCGGCGCCAGAAAGGGGCGCCCTGCGCCCGCACTTCAGCACGCTTGCTCAGGTTAGATGTCGTAAGATTTTTCTTGATCTCCCGGTGCACACGTCGTGCACACGCCGCGCTCTAACCGATTGAAAAACTTGAACTCTCGCTCCAATCCATCATGGGGGCCGTGGCGAATTTTCGATCTAATTCATTCATTTCATTGATATATTTTGACTTCGACCGATCCTCAGCGTGATTGGACCGATTGAAAAATCTGCTTTGATCAAGCTGTCGCCGATCGGTTCTTGTAGGACGATATGCACAAAATGGAAGCGGAAATCGGCTTTCGGAGTCTCGGTGCACACGGCCTTGCACACACATGCGAAATTGCACGCGACGCTCGCATAACGTGCATCCTGGATCTTCCTGGCATACCGGTTGACGAGATCGGCTCGGTTATACTCATCGAGCGATGTGAGTATAATTCGCGTTCTTATGCCGCACTTATGCGTCGGCCGTCTGCCTCCAATCGAACCTTCCCCAGCGATGATCGGCTAGCCAGATCGCCCTCTAGCGAGGCACCTCCGCCACGCGCTGCAGCTTCTGCAAGCAGCGCGTGGTGCGAACCACGGTCGGCATGTCCTCGTCAGGAAAATTAGTCTTCCAGTCGGTCACGCCGACCTCGCCGACATACATGTCGCCTTTGGAATCCAGCGCAATGCCATGCGGCGCGAGGAATTTGCCGCTCGCAAGACCGGGGCCATCCTCGCCGCCGAGGCGCGCGATACGCTTGCCCTTGGCGTCCACGATCGACAACCGCGGGCCGAGATTGGGTACCTTGCGGTTGACCGGCATGGCAGGGCCGAGCTCGCCGATCACGAAGGTCGGGCTCTTGCCGCCACCGCAACAGCACAGCGCGCACGGCCGGTGCAGATTGTTCCACTGCGCCTCGTATTTACCGTTGCCGTCGAACACCTGCACGCGATGGTTCTCGCGGTCGGCGACATAGACCCAACCATCGGCGTCGGTGACGATATTATGCACGATGTTGAACTGGCCGGGATCGGTGCCGGGCGCGCCCCAGCTCTTGATCAGTCTGCCGTCCGGCGTGAATTTGTGGATGCGGGCATTGCCGTAGCCGTCGGAGACGTAGATCTCTCCCTTAGGGGACAGCGCGGTGTGGGTGCAGCGATGGAACGGCTCGCCGCTCATGAACGGCGCGGGCTTTTCGGGAACACCGATCGTCAGTAGCACCTTGCCGTCAGTGGTGCACTTTCGCACGGTGTGGTCGCCGTCATCGGTGCAATAGAGGTTGTCGTCGGCGTCGATGTGCAGGCCGTGCGCGCGGGAGAACAGCCCCTCACCCCAGCTGCGCAGGAAATTTCCGTCGCGGTCGAGCACCACCATCGGATGGGCGCCGCGGTTGAAGACGTAGATGCGGTCGCGGCTGTCGACCGCGACGGAAGCGACGTCGGTGAGCTGCCAGCCATCCGGCAGTTTCGCCCAATTGTCGACGACGCGGTAGCGGTGCTCGCCCGAGCCGAGAATGGCTGACACTCGTTTTCCTGTTGTTACGCGCCTGCGTCGCCTGATCGCTCAGGCGAAGGTGCAGCCCTTGGATTCCAGCACCTTGCCGATGCCGGACAGCTCGAGGATGTTCCCGCCGGCCTTCAGCGCTTTCATCACGTCGGCTTCCTTGTCCTCGCGCGCCGCCGACTTGACGCAGACGTCGGCGATGTTCTCCTTCGGCACGATGACGACGCCATCGTCATCGGCGCTCACGATGTCGCCGGGGCGGACGGCGATCCCGCCGATGACGATCGGCTGATTGATAGTGCCGAGGGTCTCCTTGACGGTGCCCTTCATGCACAGGCCGTAGGAGAAGACGTTGAAGCCGGTGTCGCGCACGGCAAGGCCATCGCGAACGCCCGCATCCGTGACCAGGCCGACGATGCCCTTGGCGACGCAGGCCGTCGCCAGCACCTCGCCGAAGCCGCCCTGCTCGGGATGTTCGCCCGCGCTCACCACGAGCACGTCGCCCGGCTTTGCCAACGAAATCGCCGTGATCAACATCATATTGTCGCCGGGATGGCAGCTCACCGTCAGCGCCGGTCCGCAAGCGCGCATCCCGGAATAGATCGGCTTGATGCGGAAGGTCAGCGCACCCGATCGTCCCTGCGCTTCGTGAAGGGTGGACGGAGGAAACTTCTTGATGCGCTCGACAAGCTCGGCGGCGGGCCGATCGAATGTCCTGATTACATGCACCATGGTAACCTCCTTGCGGTCGCGATCTCCGTTACACCTCCATAACCAACCGCCTTTGGGCGGAAAATTCAGATTTTAGGATTGCCGCATCGTGTTTCGTTATGGCTCGTCCTTCGGCTCATCCGGAGGCGACGCTGGGCCACCCGAGGCGATGGCAACCGAGCCGAGCTGGGCCTCGAACGGCCCCCAGGTCTTGACGATGATCTCGAGCAGGATCTTGTAGACGGCGAATGCGGCGTCGGACAACGCGGCATTGTCGGAAATGCATAGCGACATCTGTTGCGAGGCCGACGGCGCGTTGATCCGCCGAATGCAGAGTTCGTCGAGGTTCGGCAACTCCTTTGCGATCGACATGGGCAGCACAGCCGCCCCCACTCCGGCTGCAATCGCCGAAGACAGGGTCGACTGGGAGTGGATCTCGGCGACGATGCGCGGGCGGAGGCCCACCTCGGCGCAGACGCGCTCCACGGTCTGTCGCAGGAAGGATTCCCGATATGGCAGAAGCAGGTCGAATTGTGCGACCTCCGCCGCCGAGACCTCCTCCGGCGGCATCTGCTCCGGATACATGCCGCGGGGCGCGACAAGATAGAAGTATTCGCGCATCAGCGGCTTGTAATCGAGGCCGGTCACCGGGCGCTCGCCGTAAAGGACAGCCATGTCCATGCTCCCCTTCAGCATCATCTCGCTGAGCATGACCCCGGAGCTGTCATAAATGTGCGGCACGATGCCGGGATAGCGTTCGCGGATCTGCGTGAGCAATGGGGTCGCCAGCAACGCCGCCGAACTGAGCGGGGCCAGACCGATCGTGACGTTGCCGGTCAGCTCCGGCTTGTTGTCCAGAATGGTGCGCCTGGCTTCTTCAATCTGCCGCTGGATCGACTTGGAATAGCGGTAGAGGATTCGTCCGGCCTCGGTGGGCTTGACCCCGCGGGCGCTGCGGTCGAGCAGCTTGCACTTGAAATCCGCCTCCAGGCTCGCAATGTGCTGACTCAGTGCCGGCTGCGCAACATTCAGCACCTTCGCCGCGCTCGTCATGCTGCCGAGATCCACGACCTTGATGAAGGCCTCCAAACGTTTCGTATCCAATACGGCCTCTCCGGATATCCAGGCAGGGAGCAATGCAGCAGCAATAGGCTGAAGCTATGGGATCAGAAGGAATTGTTCTTACCACTGGGAACCTGAGGGGCCTATAGCTAGTGCTGAACTCGTCCGCCGCTCGCGTTGCAGCCGACGCCACCAGCGGGTTGGACGGTAGCAGAGGAGCCCTCGCGGATGGGATTTTCGGACTATCGGACGGCCCTGGTGACGGGCGCATCCTCCGGAATAGGGGCTGCGACGGTTCGCCGCCTGAGTGCAGAAGGGCTCGAGGTCTACGCTGTGGCCCGCGACGCCGCTCGCCTCAGCGCCTTATCTGCGGAGACCGGTTGCCGCCCCTGCGCCGTGGACATCAGCGACCTCAATGCGCTTGCGGCATTGGCGAAGTCGGCTGAGTTCGACGTCCTGGTCAACAACGCCGGCCAGTCCCGCCGCGGCAATATTCTGGACACGACGGCAGAGGATGTCGACGCCCTCATCGACGTCAATTTGCGCGCGGTCCTGCATCTGACGCGGCTGATCGTGCCGGGCATGGCGCGCCGCGACCGCGGCCATGTCGTCAACATCTCCTCGATCGCAGGTCACTACGCTTTCGGTGGCGGAAACACCGTGTATCACGCCACGAAGGCTGGCATTCACTCGCTGTCGCAGCAACTGCGCGTCGACCTCTACGGGACCAGGGTTCGCGTCACCGAGATATCGCCGGCCCGGGTCGAGACGGAAGTGTTCGGACGGCTGCTGGGTGATCTGGCCGAAGCCAAGCGCCGCTTCTTTGACGATTATGATGCTCTCCAGCCCGAGGACATCGCCAATTCGATCGCGTTCGCGGTTGGGTCCCCGGCACGCATGAATGTTGCCTTCATGGAAGTCCTGCCGACCCAGCAGGTCGTCGGCGGCCTCAATTTTGCACAGAAGAGCCGGCCGCCGGCCGAGTGACGCATGAACGCCCCGAACTCGACAGGCCGTCAACGCGGAGCGTGACCGTGGACCTCTCCAAAATCGAACAACTGGTCGATCTCGTTACGCGTTCCTCCATCGCCGAGCTGGACCTCACGCAGAACGGCACCCGCATCCGCATCCTCAAGCGCGCGCCTGCGGCCCTGGGTCCGCCTGCAAACCGGGCAGCGGTCGAGGCCCCTGCTCTCGATCATCCGGACAGCCCAGCTCCCGAGGCTGCCGCCGACATCGTGGTGCCGGCGCCGATGCATGGCATCTTCTACCGGGCTGCGGCGCCGGACGAGCCGCCGCTGGTCGAGGTCGGCACGCGGATCGAGGCCGGGCAGAAGATCTGCATCATCGAAGCGATGAAGACCTTCATCGACATCGCCGCCGAGGCGCCCGGCGTCGTGCTTGCGATCCTCGCAGAGGATGGTCAGGAGATCGAGGCCGGGCGGGCTCTGTTCCGGATTGGGCCGGCGGGTTCATCCTGATGTTCGACAAGGTCCTGATCGCCAACCGGGGCGAGATCGCGCTTCGCATCCAGCGCGCCTGTCGGGCGATGGGTCTCAAGACGGTCGTCATTCACTCGGAGGCGGATCGCGACGCACGCTATGTCGCACTCGCCGATGAGGCACTCTGCATCGGGCCGGCGCCGGCAAGCAGCACCTATCTCAACGTTGCGGCGATCCTGCTCGCAGTCGAGGTCAGCGGCGCCCAGGCGATCCACCCGGGTTACGGATTCCTCTCGGAGAGTGCGGAGTTCGCCGATCGGGTCGCGCGCGCCGGCCTCGCCTTCATCGGCCCGCCGGCGGATTGTATTCGGACCATGGGCGACAAGGTCGCGGCCAAGCGCGCGATGCGGCTGGCGGGCGTGCCTTGCGTGCCCGGGCCGGACAGCGCCCTGCCGGAGGATCCGTCCGAGGTGCACGCGATCGCGCGGGACATCGGATACCCCGTCATCATCAAGGCCGCCGGAGGCGGCGGCGGACGCGGCATGCGGATCGTGCGCAGCGAAGGCGCGCTGGACGACGCGCTGGCGCTGACCCGCGCGGAAGCCAGCAAGGCCTTCAAGAACGCTGCGGTCTACATCGAGAAATTCCTCGAAAAGCCCCGCCATATCGAGATTCAAGTGTTGTGCGATCAGCATGACAATCATCTCTGGCTCGGCGACCGCGACTGCTCGCTTCAGCGCAGGAACCAGAAGGTGGTCGAGGAAGCCCCCGCGCCCGGCATCGATCGCGCTCTGATCGAGCGGGTGGGCGCAAGCTGCGTCGAAGCCTGCCGGCGGATCGGCTATCGCGGCGCCGGCACATTCGAATTCCTCTACGAGAACGGCCAATTCTTCTTCATCGAAATGAACACGCGCGTCCAGGTGGAGCATCCCGTCACCGAGGCCACGACGGGGATCGACATCGTCAAGGCGCAGATCCGCATCGCGCAAGGCGAGCCGTTGGGCATCGCGCAAGGCGACATCGCACGTGTAGGCCATGCCATTGAATTCCGCATCAATGCCGAAGACCCCACCACCTTCGCTCCCTCGCCCGGCATGGTGACGCGCTGGGATGTTCCCGGCGGCATCGGCATCCGCGTCGATTCGCATATCACCGCCGGCGCCACCGTTCCCCGGCACTATGACTCGCTGATCGGCAAGCTCATCGCTCATGGTGGCAGCCGCGAGGAAGCTATGGCGCGTGCGCGCGTCGCCTTGTCCGAGCTACGCGCCGAAGGCATCCGAACCAATGTGCCGTTGCATCAGGCGATCCTCGCCGATCCCGCGTTTTGCCGTGGCGGCTACGACATCCACCATCTCGAGCACTGGATGAATGCGCGGGCGGCCGCGCCATGACGGCCCCGGACCGACCGCGGATCAGCCTGCTCGGGACATCGGCCCTCCTGTTCGAGGCACCGGGCGCATTCGACCTGCCGCACCAGCGGCGCATCTGGTCGCTGGCGGCCACTGCATCGAAATGGCCAGGGATCCGCGAGGCCATTCCCGGCATCACCAATTTGATGCTGACCTTCGCTACCCCTCCGCGCGAGCTGGACGCCTTGATCGCCGCTCTCAACGACGGTTGGGACGCGGCGGAAGGCCTCACGATCAGCGGGCGCGAGATCAGGTTGCCGGTCACCTATGGCGGCGAGATCGGATCGTCTCTTCAGTCCGTCGCCGATCATTGCGGCCTGTCTGTCGACGACGTGGTCTCGATCCACGCCGCCCCGCTCTACACGGTGTTCGCGCTCGGCAGCCATCCCGGCTATTGCTATCTGGGCGGCATGGATCGACGCATCACCATGCCGCGCCGTCAGACGCCGCTGCAACGCTCCGCGGGCGGCTCGGTCTCGATCGGCGGATCGCAGACCGGTGTCTCCGCCTCCCCCGGGCCGAGCGGCTGGCACGCCATCGGGCATACGAGCTGGACCTTCTTCGATCCGTCCTGGCCGACGCCAGCCGCACTCGCGCCGGGCGATACGATCCGCTTCGAGATCGAACGGGTGATCCGGTGATCGAGATTGTGTCAGTCACGGGGCCCGCCAGCGTCCAGGATCTCGGCCGCTTCGATCAGTATCGCTTTGGGGTCGGCACGTCGGGTGCGATGGACGATGTCGCCCTGCGGGCCGGCAACATCCTTCTCGGCAACGACGAGAACTCCGCCGGCATCGAAATCCCGATGCTGCCGTTCAAGCTTCGTTTCGGCCGGGACATGGCCTTTGCGCTCACGGGCGCCGATGTCGAGGCGGAGATCGCCGGACGCGTGATCCCGCCATGGTGGCGGTCGCACGCCCGTACCGGCGATATCCTGACCGTCAAGGCAATGCCCCGCGGTGCGCGAAGCTATCTGACATTCGGCGGCGGCATCGACGTGCCCATGGTGCTGGGCTCACGCAGCACGCAGTTTCGCGGCGAGTTCGGCGGCTGGCACGGACGGCCGCTCCAGGCCGGCGACATCCTGTCCTGTACGGCATCCACCGCTACGATCGGTGAGCTCGGGGTCGAGCCCGCCGAGATCACGCTGGTGCGGCCGAACGCTACGCCGGACGAGACCGTCGTCAGGGTCGTGATTGCCGGCGAATATGACGGGTTCGACGCCACCACGCAGGCGCTGTTCTGGTCCAGCAGCTGGAAGATCACGCCGCAGAGCAACCGTTACGGCTACCGCCTGCAAGGCCCCACCGTGAAGCCGGAGGTGCCGATCGAGAAGCGCTCGCACGGCATCGTCCCTGGCGTCATCCAGATTCCACCGAACGGACAGCCGATCATCCAGATGCGCGACGCGCAGACGTCTGGCGGCTACCCGAAGATCGCAACCGTGATCCGGGCCGACTTGTGGCGTGTCGGGCAGGCGCGGCTCGGCGGCAAGCTGCGGTTCGAACAAACGGCTTACACCGATGCGCTGGCAGCCGAGGCCGAGATGTCGGCCTATCTCGATCGGCTCAGGACCAATGTTCACCTTGTCGAGGAGACCAGAACATGCCGATCGAGCTGACTGACATCGCGCGTCTGGCGCAAATCCTCGAAAAATCCGGCGTCGACACCATCGAAATCGAGGAGCCCGGCCAGTCCCTGAAGCTGGTCGTCGACACGGGTCCGCGGATGGCCGCGTCACCGACGCTTGCTGCCCCCGCTGCAGACCATTCCGTCATCGCCAAAGCCGACGTCGCAGGGCATTTCCTTGCGGCTCATCCCTGGCGGGACAAGCCGTTCGTCGCACAGGGTCAACGCATCGAGGCCGGCGCGGTCGTCGGCCTCGTCAAGATCGGGCTCTTGTATGCGCCCATCGTGGCACCGGCCGCCGGCACCGTCGATGCCGTGATCGCGGAGCCTGGCGCAACGGTCGGCTACGGCACGCCGATTGTGCGCATCCGCCCGCTGGCCGGGAGCAGCCCTATCAATTGAGCAGGACAGTTGCGGGCGTGACTTCGCCGCCGCCCTGCTCGATCACGCGGCGCACCGTGCCGGCGAGGTTGACCGATCCGGGCGTGTCGCTGTGGATCAGGATCGAGCGCGCCTCGACCTTGATCGACTTGCCTTCGATGGTCTGCACCGTCCCGCTGTCCAGGAACCGCTTGACCCGCTCCGCCACGGCTTCAGTCGAGGTGACGACCGAGTTGGGAAGCTTGCGGGACACCAGATGGCCGTTCTCGTCATATGCGCGATCAGCCAGGAACAGAGTCAGGATGCGCAGGCCTACCTTGCGCGCGGCGCGCACGATCTCGGCATCAGGCTGCGAGAACACGATGAAATCGCGATTGATGGTCGCGATCGCGCGGGCGACGACATCAGCCATATCGGGGTCCGCATTGACCATGTTGCCCATCGCAGCATGGAAGCTGACATGGGTCACGCGGTGGCCGGCATTGGCCGCGATCGCCTGCAACGCACCGATCTGATAGACCATGTGCTTCTCGAGCTCGGCGGCGTCCATCTGAATCACGCGGCGGCCAAATCCGAGAAGGTCGGGCAGGCCCGGATGGGCGCCGACCTCGACCCCCTTCTGCTTCGCCAGGCGAACCATGCGATCCATGATGATGGGATCGCCGGCGTGGAAACCGCACGCCACGTTGGCCGATGAGACGATGCTCATCAGCGCCTCGTCGTCGCAGATGCGATAATTGCCGAATCCTTCACCCATGTCCGAATTGATGCCGATTTTCATGTTCGTACCCTGCTCTTGTTATTGTTGACGTCCACTCAAAGCTCTCGATAGAGATCCGCGGTCGCACGCAACTTCGCGAGGTAGTCGTTGACCGGAGCCATGGCCGCGACCGCGTCCTGGTAGCTCACCTCGCTGAAGGCAATGAACGATCCCGGCGCCGCCTGGCCGAGGCGCCAGAGATCGGCCTGGATCACGGCCGCCATCTTCGGATAGCCACCGGCCGTATTGGCGTCGCTCATCTGGATGATCGGCTCGCCGGCCGGCGGCACCTGCACGACGCCAGCCACCACGCCGTGCGAGCGCATCTCGACCGGCGCATCCAATGTCAGCTTGCCGCCGGTGAGACGGTAGCCGCCCCGGTCGCTCTGGCCGCTGATCTTCCATCGCGTCGACCAGAACGTCGCCCGCATCTCCTCCGAGAACAGGTCGAACTCGCCGGCCCGCATGACGCGTAACCGCAGCCCACGGTCATCCGCCGGAGCGGCGCCTGGAATCGCGACATCCGGCGGCGCCACACCGAAGTCGAAGCGGCCCACGCTGCCGCGCGACGAACTCCCGATCGGCACGACGTCGCCCGCCTGCAAGGTACGGCCCTCGAGCCCGCCGAAGCCGCCGCGCAGATGAGTGCTACGCGAGCCCAGCACGCGCGGAACATCGATGCCGCCGCCGAACGTCGTGTAGACCCGCGCGCCACGTCGCGGCGCGGTGATCGCGAGAACGTCGCCCGCCCTTGCCTGCGTGCACCACCACGGCCGGACGGTTGATCCCGCCAGCGTCGAGTCGTGATCGGCGCCAGTGAGCGCAAACGTAGTATCTGTCTGGAAGCGCAGGCGGAACGGAAAGGTCTGAATCTCGATGCCGGCCGCACCATCTTCATTGCCGAGCAGCGCATTGCCGGCGGCGAGCGCGACGGGATCCATGGCGCCGGACGTGCTCACGCCGAAACGACGCGCGCCGTGGCGGCCAATATCCTGGATGGTGTTAAAGGCGGGGCTGGTCAATATCTCGATCACAGCTCGACTCGATCGATTATGAATCTGACGCGATCGCCCGGAAGCATCAGGGACGGTTGCTCACTCTGTGGATCGAACATGGTGACCGATGCCCATCCGATCGCGTTCCATCCATTCGGACTTGTCAGCACCGCGACGCCCGTCTGCATCCCGCCGATCGTCACCGAGCCCGCCCGCATGTTGAGCGACGGCACGGATTTGCGCGGCATGTGAATGCGCGGATCGAGACCGTGGAGATATCCGAAACCCGGCGAACTCGCGACGGCGCACACGGTGTATTCGCCTTCGCTGTGAATCCTGATGACGTCACGCTCGGACAATCCGGCGCGTCTCGCAACCGCCGGCAGGTCGAAGCCGAGCTCCCCGCCGTAGATCACGGGAATTTCGATGAGCTGGCCGTCGGCCTTTCGGCTCGGCACGCGATGCCACAGTTCGACGATCGAGGCGCCGAGCATGCCGATATCCGCCGGCGGCTGCTCGAATACGAGCATCACATTGGTGACGCCGATGACGGCCTCCTGGACGTTGGGCCAGGTAGAAACCGCATCCGCAAGGGCCCAGATGCGGCCCTGCTGGACCAGGTCGAAGTCACCCGGTGCCTCAACCAGCATTGCAAGTGTGCCGATCAGGCTGATCTTCGGACTTTTCTCGATCGTGCCGACAAAAGGGGCGTTGGGCTGATTAATCGACAAAAGGGCCTCGCTGATCGAACGCACGTGGCGCTGCCACCCCTAGATCTAGCCAAGCGGCGCAAGCCGATCCAAGACGATGTTCGTCTGCGGGTATAAGGGATGTCGATTGCCCGCGAGACGTCGCGTTCGTTCCGAGCTTCAGTGACGGGCAATGACGTGATTGCTCGGGGACTCCCATCGCGCGACAACCTCCTCGCCCACGGCGTATCGAAGTCCCGCTTGCTGCGATTGATTCTGCTCGAACACGATGATCTGGCCGCCGCTCGGCGTCTTGAGGTAGTAGTGACTGACAAACCCGCGATAAATGGCCTGGTCGACACGCGCCGTCACGCTATTGGCGCGTTGCGCCGTCGGGCTCTGGCCAACGCGCTCGACCACGATTGCCTCGGGCCTGATCGAGACCATCACGTCGCTTGCCGATTGCGGAATCTGGTCGACCTGGAGGCTCAATTCGGGCGAGACACGAATGACCGCTCCGCTTCCGTTTCGCTGCTCGATGAGACCCTCAAACAGATTTGACGCGCCGATGAACTGCGCGACGAATTTCGAGGCCGGACGCTGGTAGATTTCGGTCGCCGAGCCGACCTGCTCGAGCTTGCCATCGCGCATCACCACGATCTTGTCGGCCATCGTCAGGGCTTCGTCCTGGTCGTGGGTCACCATGATGGTGGTCAACCCGAGCCTGCGCTGAAGGGCACGCAGCTCGACCTGCATGCTTTCGCGAAGTCCCTTGTCGAGCGCCCCGAGCGGCTCGTCCAGCAGCAGCATCGCCGGCTCGATCACCAGGGCGCGCCCCAGTGCGACGCGCTGCTGCTGACCACCGGAGAGCTGCGCCGGATAGCGCTTCCCGAAGCTCGACAGCTGGACCAGATTGAGGGCTTCGCCCACCTTCCTTGCGGCAGCGGCCTTGGATATCCCGCGCATCTCGAGACCGAATGCGATGTTCTCCTCGACGGTCAGGTGAGGAAACAGCGCGTAGTTCTGGAACAACATCCCGACGTTGCGGCGGTGCACCGGAACGTCCGTCATCTTCTTGTCGTTCACGAAGACGTCGCCGGATGTCGGACGGATCAGCCCCGCGATCATGCGCAGGCAGGTCGTCTTGCCGCATCCGCTCGGACCGAGCAGCGCAACCATGTGGCCCGGCTCGATCGTGAGCGAGACATCGTCGACCGCGACGGTGCGGTTGTATTCCTTGCTGAGGCGGTCAAGCCTGACTTCGGAAGACCTCATGGCACCCTGCCTTAGCTCGTGAACACCTGATTGTAGCGTTCGAGCCACGGACCGCGGCGCGGAACGATGAACTTCCAGTCCGGCGTGAACAGCCCGAGATCGGTTGCCTTGGTGTCGGGATAGGCAAGGAACTTGGCCGTCTCCGGCTTGAAGTCGATACCGCCCACCGAGGGCGCGCTGAGAGTCTGCTCGGACAGCATCTTGGCGACCGAGGGCTCCAGAATGCGGTTGATCAGGGCACAGGCGAGCTCCGGCTCAGGCGCATTCTTGACCAGCGTCATACTGTTGATGCCGGTGAACGCGCCTTCCTTGGGGAAGGTCATGTCGATCGGCATGCCCTTCGCCGTGTGCGGATAGATCGCCTTCGAATATTCGATGCCGCCGATGGTCGCCTGCCCCTGCGCCACCTGAAGCACCTGCGCCTCGCTGTCGTAGATCGTCAGGACGTTGGGCTTGAGCATTGCGAGCTTGTCCCAGCCGCTATCGACCAGGTATTGCGCCTCCTTCAGCGGCTTGCCCGTCGTGAGCGCCGTCGCCACGATGAGCATCAGCACGCTCTGGGTGTTCTTGGGCGTATTCAGCAGGATCTGCTTGCGATACTTGGCGTCGAAGATCTGCTCGTAGCTCTCGAGCGGCTTCGTCACCTGCGGATTGATGAACATGGCCGCGCTCGAAATCGAGAAGCCGACGCCATAATCCTCCTCGAACAGATAGCGCGGATAGACCTTCGCAAGATTGGGAATCTTGCTCGCGTCGAGCTTGTCGATCAGCCCTTCCTGCTTGGCCTGGGGAATGCCGACGTCGTCCATCATCATCATGCTGAAGCGCGGCGTGTCGCGGGTCGCGCGAAGAGCGGCGATGTTGGAGAGCGTCGCACCTTCGATCGTGAAGACGCGGCACTTGAACTCGGCCTCGAACTTGGGAATGACCTCTTTCTGGATAAGCTTGCCGAGCGCCGAATTGTAGACGCCGACATGCAGTTGCTTGGCATCCTGCGCCGACGCCCGGCTGATGATCGTCGGGAAGGCGATCGCAGATGCACCGGCTTTAATGAGAGTCCTACGTGTCAGCTTCATGGGTC
Organism: Bradyrhizobium sp. USDA 3311; assembly: GCF_054062495.1. NCBI lineage: Bacteria > Pseudomonadati > Pseudomonadota > Alphaproteobacteria > Hyphomicrobiales > Nitrobacteraceae > Bradyrhizobium > Bradyrhizobium sp. USDA 3311. The sequence continues at coordinate 7,088,877 of NZ_JBSSFI010000001.1, forward strand.
CAATCTCCATCTACCAATGCACATCAGGCGGCCAGCGCGCGGCGAAGGCCAACCAGCTTTTCAAGCAGCAGGACACCGACCATCGCCATGAGGATGATGATCGTCGACATTGCAGGCACGGAAGGGTCAAAGACGTTGACCAGTTGCCGCATCAGAACGAGCGGTACGGGCGAGTATTCGGAGTTCGCCAGCCACATCGTGACCGGGTAATTGTCGAAGGACACCATGAAGGCGAACAGCCCGCCGGCGGCGACGCCGGAGGCGATCTGCGGCAGCGTCACCCGCCAGAAGGTCGTCAGCCGGTTTGCGCCGAGGGTGCGCGCGGCATCCTCCAGGTTCTCATCCACCAGCTGAAGGCTGGTGACGACGGTGCGGATGACATAGGGCGACGTCACGACCACGTGCCCAATCAGGAGATTGAGCCGCGCATCCTGCGAGCCAAGCTTGGTCAGGACCTGAAGCAGCGCCAGGCCCGTGACCAGCGCCGGGAAAATCAGCGGCGACAGCAAGAACCCCTTGATCGCCGCCAGGCCGAAGAACCTGCCCCGCACCAGCGCAAAGGCCGCGGGCACGCCGAACAGGAGCGAGCCCGCCGTCGTGCCGAGCGCGAGCAGAATGCTCAGCCTCATCGCCTCGAGGAAGTCTCGGTCCTGGAGAACCTTGGCGTACCATTTCAGCGTGAAGCCTTGCGGGGGGAAGGTCACGAAATAGGAATCGGAGACCGACACCGCCATGACGAGGAGCAGCGGGGCCAGGATGAACAGCATCATGCCAGCGGTGATGGTGTAGAGGATGAAGGCGCCGTAGCCTGAAAACCGCTCGTCCATCAGTCGGGTCTCCTGAGACGCCGGCCTTCCAGAAGCCACATCGAGACGCCGTTCACCGCGAGGACGAGGCCGACGAGAACGACGGCGATCGCGGCGCCGAACGGCCAGTCGTAGACGACGAAGATCTGCTGCTCGATCAGGTTGCCGAGCATGACCGCCGAGGCGCCGCCCAGGATCGCGGGAATGACGAAGGAGCCGGCCGTGAGCGAGAATACGAGGGTAAAGCCCGCCACGAAGCCGGGCATGCTCAGCGGCAACGTCACCCGGAGGAACACCCTCCACCATGGAGCGCCAAGCATGCGGGCGGCATCTTCGAGATTGGGATCGATCTTGCCGAGCGCCGACGCCAATGGCAGCACCATCATCGGGAAGAACACGTGCAGCGATCCGATGACGACGGCCACTTCGGTGTAGAGAACCGATATCGGTGCGTCGACGACGTGCAGCGTCATCAAGATCCAGTTCAACATCCCTTTCGGGCCGTTCTGGAGCACCAGCTGCCAGCCGTATCCACGAACGACGACGCTGACGATCAAGGGCGCAATGACGATCAGCGTGATGATCCGCGTGACCATCGGACGGCTCTTGACCATCACCAGCGCAACCGGATAGGCGAGCACGGTCGCGAGCGCCGAGGTGATGATGCTGATCCGCAGCGTTGTCCAAAGCACGCGCGCATAGAGCTCGACGTTGATCAGACGCGCGTAGTGCGCGAGCGTGAACGGGCGCCCGATGATGCCGCGGCTGTCCTGCGTCTGGATGCTCGAGAGCAGCAGCCCCAGCGCCGGATAGAAGAAGAAGTATGTGAGAAATGCCAGCATCGGGACGGCAAGGAGCCCGACCGGCAAAGCCAGGCGCCACCGCGGTCGCCGCCGGGCTGCCGGAGGAGCTTCAACGCTCAAAATCGCCACCGCATCGTCGCTGGTGGTCATCGCTGGCCGTCCTCGACTGCGCGATACCAAGGCAATACCCCTCTTTGCACAAAGCTTATGCGTCGGCACCCTACAGGACCAAGAACATCTTCGTTTAGGGGCATCAGGAAGGATTATGACAATTGGTTCGGCATACTGCTCCGATCTTGGTCGACGAATGCCGCTGGCTGCATCTTTGGTTCTCCGCCGAGGGCCAAGCCCCCTGACATATCGACGCGTCAGCGCAGGCTTTCGCAGAAGTTCGCGATACGCCGGCAGCCTTCCTTGAGCGATTCGGTATCGGTCGCGTAGGAGATCCGGAAGTACGGGCTCATGCCGTAGGCGCCGCCCGGTACGGCCGCGACATGCTGCTCTTCCAGCAGAGCCGAAATGAAGTCGGCATCGGTGTCCAGCCGGCGCCCGCCCTTTGTGGTCTTGCCGATGCAACCGGCGATATTCGGGAACACGTAGAAGGCCCCTTCCGGCTTGTGGCAGGTGATGCCGGGGATCTGATTGAGCAGCTTGACCACCAGATCGCGCCGGTCGCGATAGATGTCCGCACGCTCCTTCAGGAACTCCTGCGGCCCATCCAGGACCGCAACCGCCGCCGCCTGGCTCAGGGTGCAGATTCCACCGGTCGCCTGACCGTGGACATTGTTCATCGCAGCGATCAGGTCCTTGGGGCCGCCGCAATAGCCGACCCGCCAGCCAGTCATGGCGTAGGCCTTTGACGCGCCGTTCACGGTCACGACACGGTTCTTCAGTCTCGGTTCAACCTCCGCGATGGTGCAGAATTCGAAACCATCATAAGTGAGGTGCTCGTAGATATCGTCGGTGAGAATCCAGACGTCGGGATACTTCAGCATGACGTCGGCGATCGCGCGCATCTCGTCGCGCGTGCACGCCGCGCCGGTCGGATTGTTGGGAAAGTTCAGGATCAGCCACTTCGTCCGCGGCGTGATCGCCGCATCCAGGTCCGTCGGGCGGAGCTTGAACTGGTTGTTCTCCGGGCACGGCACGGCGACGGGCGTCGCCTCTGCAAGGAGAACGATGTCCGCATAGGTGATCCAGCCGGGCGCGGGAATGACGACCTCGTCGCCGGGATTACAGGTGGCGAACAGCGCGTTGAAGATAATCTGCTTGCCGCCGTTGGCGATCAGGATCTCGTCGAGGGCGTAGTCGAGATTGTTCTCGCGCTTGAACTTGCGCTGGACCGCGGTCCGCAACGCGACAGTCCCCGGCTGCGCCGGGTACTTGGTATCGCCGGCCAGGGCGGCCCGATGTGCGGCCTCGATCGCATGCGGCAGCGTCGGAAAATCGGGCTCGCCGGACGACAAGCCGACGATCTTGACACCCGCGTCGCGGAGCTCGCGCGCCTTGTCCGTCATCGCCGCCGAGGCCGACACCTTCACAGTCTTGAGGCGGTTTGCGAGTTCAGGCATTGTCAGCTCCACTTCTCATTTCTTTCAAACGCGCGGCCTCGGATCGGCTCGCAAATCGCAATTCGCCAACGACCTGGAACGTGGGTACGACCTCGATCATCGCGACGTTCATCCGCGCCGGCGATCCCACCGCGAACGCAATGGCGTCGGCGATGTCTTCGGACTGGAGCGTCTCGAAGCCGCCGACGAACCGGGCATCCGGATTGTCGGTGGTGTTCTGGTTCTGGAAGATGCTCGTCGCCACGCGCCCGGGCGAGACTTCGGTGACGCGAACGCCGGTGCCGTAGAGGTCGACGCGCAATTGCTGCGAGAGCGAATGAATGCCCGCCTTCGTCGCGTGATAGGCCACGGATGAGTTGAAGGTCGTGGCGTTTTCGCCGAAGGCGTAATGGCCCGCGATCGAGGAGACGTTGACCACGTGGCCACGGTTGCGCCTCGCCATGCCAGGTGCGATCAATCGCGTCAGGTGCAGGACCGCGCGCAGATTGACGTCGACCAGCGTGTCGACATCATCCGATGCCATCTCCAGGATATTGCCGCGCCGCGACTGGCCGGCATTGTTGACGAGAACATCGAATTCGGCCGAACCGGCAAGGCGCATCAAGGCGTCGTGGTCGTTCACGTCGACTGCACCGGCGCGGCATCCGGTCTCGGCCGACAGGCTGGCTAGCCGGCGAACATCCCGCGCCAGCGCGTGGACCTCGAGCCCCTCGGCACGGAGGCGACGAACCGTCGCAGCCCCGATTCCCGAGGACGCGCCCGTCACCAACGCCGTTCGGTAGTCCGAAAATCCCATCCGCAGGGCTCTCTTGCAGTCAGGCCGAGCGGCGGGAAGTTACGTGCGGAGATCGACGCAGGCATACAGCGGATTTGTTCTGCCCTCATAAGGACATCCAATATCCCGGCCTTAACTCGTCGGGTGCACGAGCCATAAGCCCACCCGATGCAGGCAGAGTGAATTTCTCTTACTCGTCCTCGCGCGTATCGCCCTACATTTTGCAACGCTATTCTCACCCCCGGGAAACGGACCAGAATGTTGGAAGTCGGCAATCGGATCGTCATGGTCTCCGGAGCTTCGCGCGGCATTGGGCGTGCGGTCGTCGACCGGCTACTGGCGTCGGGCTTCCGCGTATCGGCGGGGCTTCGCGATCCGAGCCGCCTCGCCGAGAGCGAGAGGCTCATGACGTACCGCTATGATGCCGAAGACGCCAGGAGCCCGATCTCCTGGGTCAACGCGACAGTCGCACGGTGGGGCGGGATCGACGCCATCGTCAACGCGGCCGGCATCAATCCGAAGGTCCGGGTCTCCGACGAGGGCGAGAACGAGCTCGATGAGATGTGGCGCGTGAACGTCAAGGGGCCCCTGCGCCTCGTCAGGGCGACCCTGCCCCATCTGGCCGTGTGCGGACATGGCCGGGTCATCAATCTGGGGTCCCTCGCCGGCAAGCGCGTGGGAAGCAATGTCGGCTATGCCATGACCAAGTTCGCTGTCGTTGCGCTCACCCACGGCATTCGCCGGGAGGGACGTGCGGCCGGCATCCGGGCGACGGTGATCTGCCCGGGCTATGTTGCCACCGACATGACGCTGAACGACGACGAGATTCCCCGCCACGAGATGAGCCAGCCGGGCGACATCGCCCGCCTGGTGGAAACCGCACTCATGCTGCCGAACAACGCGTCGGTCTCCGAGATGCTCGTGCACTGCCAGTTCGAACCGATGCTTTAAAACCCGGGCGCGACGATGACATTCGCAGCGGGTGAGCAAATCGCCGGCAACCCGGACAAGTCCGGCCCCGGGGCCTATCACCGCCCAAGCAATGTCTTGATGCCGGCCAAACCGATCCGCAGGAAGGGGTCTGAATGGATGTAGAAATATTTGACGCCCCGGTCGCGCCAGAACGGTAGTTCGTCAGACGTCACAAGTGTCCCGGCGATCTTGCCGGCGGCGCGGATCTTCCTGACCGCAAGATCGACCCGCTCGACGACGGCTTGGGGTCTCGGCTCTCCGAAGGGCGGAGCCGGCGGATAACCCATGTTCTGGGACAGGTCGCCAGGCCCGATGAAGAAAACATCAATGCCTTCCACCGCGAGCAAGGAATCGATGTCGTCAATCGCCCTCGGCGTTTCGATCATTGCAACGATCAACCGCTTTTCGTGGTCGGCAGGGCACGCGTAGCGCACGGCGTCGACGATCGCACGCGCCTGGTCGGCAGTATCGACCATTGGCACCATCAGGCCGTCGGCGCCGGCATTGAGATAACGGATCAGAACCGGCCGTTCATGCGAGTGCGGACGGACGATGGCGGCGCCGCCCGCGCCGCGAATGGCCTGGGCCGTCACACGCACGTCCTCAAAGCTCCAGGTCCCGTGCTCGCAATCGACGAAGATTGCATCGGCACCGAGTTCGACCAGACGGACGGCCAGGCCCGACGAAGCGTGATGCGGTGTAAGCATCGTGACCGCCTCGCCCTTGGCAAGGCGCTCGCGCAGTTTGGCTCCATTCATGGGAGATCCTTCTCTGTCAGATCTTTGGCTTGTCGCTCAGCCCTTCTGGCGCACCGACCCACCGGGCCATCTCGATATCGGCCGAGGTGTCGCGCATGAAGGTTGGGCAGATGTGCAACTCGGGGATCACTGCGCCCTTCTGCAGGCTGGCGCAGAGCAGCACGGCGCGTGCAACGTCGTGCGGGTGAAGCATCACGGCCCGCTCGCCTTCGAGCGGCGGCCGGGCGCGATTGTCCATGATCGGGGTATCGGTCTCGCCGGGCAAGATCGTCGTCGCGCGAATGCCCTGGTTGCGATAGGTGTTGTGCAGGAAGGTCATAAAATTCTTCACGCCGGCCTTGGCCGCGCCATAGGCCGCGCCGCCGAGCAGGTTCGGATTGACGACCGCGAGCGACGACACCGTGATCACCGTGCCTTCCTTCCTCGCGATCATGTCCTCCAGCACGGCCTGGGTGAGATTGAACACGGCGGTGAGGTTGACGTTCACCGTGGCGTTCCACTCGGCCTCGCTGATGAAGCGCGCGTTCAGCACCTTGCTGGCACTGCCGGCATTGTTGACGAGAATGTCGATCGGTCCGACATTGCTCTTCACCCAGGCAACCGTCTCCAGGATCGCGTCCCGGGAACCGACATCGAACGCGCGGGCGATGGCCTTGCCGCCCGCCTTCTCGATCGACGTGACGACCTCCTCGAGCGGGCCGATCCGGCGTCCTGTCAGGATAACCCTCGCACCTTCCTGGGCGAGCAGGATCGCGGTCTCGCGTCCGATCCCCGTTCCCGCGCCGGTGACGAGCGCGATCTTTCCGTCGAGCAGACTCATGATTCTCCTATTCGGCGGCCGTCGCCGCCAGGCTTGAGCGCTGATGGCCGTAAATCTGCCTCGCGGCCTGCGGCGTGATCAACCCTTCCGCGAGATCGAGCTCGATCGCGGCCGCGGAGCGCTCCGACGTCTTGCCCCAGCCGCCGCCTCCCGGCGTCTCGACCTCCAGGCGGTCACCCGTCTTCAGGACGACCTTGCCCTTGGGAAATTGCGGCTCGCCGTTCTTGTGCACCTTGCCGGCGCTGCCGGACCGGCCTCCGACGACCCCGAAGCAGGGATGACGCACCCGCTCGGAGGCAAGATAGATGTTCATCGGATTACGCCCGAGATTGCGCAAGATGACGCGCTGGCCAAGCCCGCCCCGGCTTTTGCCGGCGCCGCCGGAATCCGGAATCAGCTCCTTGCACTCGGTGAGCGCGGGGACGGCGATCTCGAACATCTCGATCGCGGTGACCCTGCAATTGGACGGGAAGCTCAGCGTGTCCAGACCGTCGAACTCGGCGCGGGCGCCCTGCCCGCCGTGAAAATTCTGCACCGAGCCGTATTGCGAACCGTCGTCGCGCCGGCCGACGCAGTTGGCGGCCCAGATCGGCGCGCCGCCGCTGTCGCCCATCACCTTGACCGGCACCACGCCTTCCAGCGCCTTGAAGATCAGCGAGGGAATGACGTGGCCGATCAGATTACGCGAATTGCCTGCCGTCCATTGCTCCGGATTGAGGATCGAGCCAAGCGGCGCCTCGTCGGTGATCGGGGTGATGCAGCCCTCGTTGTTCGGCGTATCCGGGTCGAGCAGGCATTTCAGTGCGTAGACCGAATGGGCGTAGCGGTAATTGGTCCGGCAGTTGATGGAATGGAGCACCTGGTCTGACGTGCCGGCATAGTCGACGTGGATGGAATCGTCGCGGACGATGACGGAGGCCTTCAAGGTCACATCCGTGTCGTAGCCGTCGAGCAGCACCTCGGCGGAATAGGTCCCATTAGGCCATTGCCGGATCGCCCGCCGCGTCTGCGCCTCGGATCGCGTATGGATGGCGTCGGCCAGTTCGTCGATGCTGTCGAGGTCGTATTCGTCGAGGAATTTCACCAGTTCGCGGCCCATCACATTGTTGGCTGCAACCATGGATTCGAGATCGCCCATCACCTCGGTCGGCAGGCGAACCGAGGCGGCGATGATGTCGAGCACGTCCTTGTTCGGAACGCCTGCCTTGTGCAGCTTCACGATCGGGAAGCGGATTCCCTCCTCGAAGATGTCGCTGGCTTCGGAATGCAGGGGAGCGCCGCCAATATCAGGCAGATGCGCGATCGAACCGGCATAGGCCACGACCTTGCCGTTCTTGAAGATCGGCGTGATCATCGTCACATCAGGCAGATGCCCGGTGCCGATCTCCGGATCGTTGGTGGCGAGCACATCGCCTTCTTCCAGAGTCTCAGCCGGAAACCTGGGCAGGAAATATTTTTGCGCGGCCACCGGCAGCGAGGTGATGAACACCGGAATCGACCAGGTGCATTGCGCAAGCGCGCGGCCGCGGCTGTCGAGCAGCACGGTCACATAGTCGTGGTTCTCGCGCACGATCGGCGAGAACGCGGTGCGGCCGAGCACGATGTCGGCCTGGTCAGCGATGAAGATCAATCGATTCCACATCACCTGGAGATTGATCGGATCGTTGAAATCGGCAGCGTTCACGGACATGGTGCGTCGTCCTCAGGCGATATTGATCACGAGATTGCCGTTGATGTCGACGTGAGCCGTGCCGCTCGGTCCGATGACCGCGGTGGACTCCCGCTGCTCGACGATCGCGGGCCCCTGGATCTCTTCGCCGACGGGCAGCTTGTAGTGGTCATAGACTGGCGTTTCGACGAAACCGCCGCGCTCGCTGAAATAGACAGAGCGCGTGCCCTTCCTGGCCTCGGCGGCATGTCGTGTGTGCGGGCGGGTCACCTGATCCTTTTGGCCGCTGGATCGCAGCCGCCAGGTGATCACCTCGACCGATGAGCCCGCAACGGTGCGGCCGAACAGCTCGCGATAGAGCTTGTAGAAATTGCCGAGCAATTCCTCGTGGAACTGCTTTGGCGGCAAGCTGCGATCCGGCAGCGCAACCGTGATCTCGTGCCCCTGGCCGACGTGGCGCATGTCGACCGTGTAGGTGTTGGTGAACGTCTCCGGCGCAACGCCAGCGGCACGGACCACCTCGGCGCCCTGGACCGCGAGATCGCCGAGCAGGCGATCCATCGCCGCGAAATCCCAATTGTCGACCTGCATCGGGAAGCTCGCGGACAGATCGACCGCGACCGGCGCGATCAGCAGGCCGATCGCCGAGGTGACGCCGGCGCCCGTCGGGCAGATGATGCGCTTGATGCCGAGCTTGCGCGCGATTCCATAGGCATGCACCGGACCTGCGCCGCCGAAGGCGACCATCGGCAGGCTGCGCGGATCGACGCCGAGGTCGGTCGCGTGCACCGCCGCCGCCTTGCTCATGGATTCGTTGACGAGATCGTGGATACCCCAGGCGCAGCGGGGAACGCTGACGTCAAGCGAGGATGCAAGCCTCGTCATGGCCGTGAGCGCGGCATCTTTCGACACCTTGAACGAGCCACCGACGAAGGACCCGGTGCCCATATAGCCGAGCAGGATATCCGCGTCCGTCACCGTCGGCTCGGTGCCGCCGCGCTGATAGGCGGCCGGTCCCGGCAGCGCGCCCGCCGAACGCGGTCCGACATCGAGCAGGCCGAGCGGGTTCTTCGCGGCGATCGAGCCACCGCCAGCGCCGATCTCGATCATGCGGATCGACTGGATCTTCAGCGGGAAGCCCGAGCCTTTGCGGAAGCGATGATAGTGCGCGACCTCCAGATCGGTGCCGACTGTCGGCTCGCTGTTCGGGATCAGGCACAGTTTTGCAGTGGTGCCGCCCATATCGAAGGACAGCACGCTGCCCTCGCCGGCGATGCGGCCGAATTCGGCGGCCGCGACCGCGCCCGCGGCTGGCCCCGATTCAATCAGGCGCACCGGCAGCTCAGCGGCGCGGATGCTCGGCACGAGACCGCCCGACGAGGTCATCCAGAGCACCTGGCGATTGATACCCCTGGCCGCAAACTCCCGTTCGAGATGGGCGACGTGTCCGGACATCTGCGGCCGCGTATAGGCGTTGACGACAGTGGTCGAGGCGCGGTCGAACTCGCGCACCTCCGGGCAAACCTCCGATGACAGCGACACGAAGACGTCCGGGTCTTCCTCACGAAGCAGCGCAGCGATTCGCTGCTCGTGATCAGGATATTTGTAGGCGTGCAGCAGGCAGACGGCGACGGATTTGATGCCCTCCTCGCGCAGCCGGCCGGCGATCTCGCGGACCGTCTCCTCCTCCAGCGCGGTGATGACCTCGCCATCGGCCGCGATACGCTCGACCGCGCCAAAGCTGTTGGCACGCGTCACCAGCGGATCCGGATATTTCAAGTTCAGATCGTAGAGGTCGTAGCGGCCTTCGTTGCGAATGCGCAGCATGTCCTGGAAGCCGGCTGTCGAGATGAAGCCGGTCTTGACACCCTTGCGCTCCAGCACCGCATTGGTGACGACGGTGGTGGCGCCAAGCACCTGCAGCCCGTTGAGATCGACGGCACTACCGAATTGTTCGAGCAGCTCGGACGCACCGCGAACCACGGCCTCGGCAGGGTTAGTTGGCGTGCTCAGCACCTTGTGGAGATGCAATTCGCCCTTGTCGTCGAGCAGCGCGAAATCGGTGAAGGTTCCCCCGGTATCGAATGCGAGCTTGGCCATCTGTTTCCTCGAAGCGATTGTCTTCGAGCGTAGAAAATGCGATTGCGACCGACCACCACAACTCCCGTCTGCCGCCATAGGTTTTGTTTATGGCCTGGCGAAACCGACGCGCTGCGGCTACTGCGCATGCAGGCGCGCGGCTTTGACGTTCGGCCGTGGCGCCTAGACCGATCGAATGCCCTGCGGATGGCTGCGCATTAGCTTCTCGACCACGGTTAGAAGCACCGATCGCGTGGCGAGCGCAGGCTCCGACAAGGGCAGATGGTCGGAGATGCACAGCGAGACGGTTGCCTCGATCGCAGGGCGAACCAGCCGCCGCACCTCGACACCGCCAAAGCTCGACGCGCTCGCGGCCACCGAGGCCGGCAGGATGGTCGAGCCGAGACCCTCGGTCACGGCCGCACCGAGCGCGGAGACGGATTCGATCTCGGAGACGACGTTCGGCGCCACCCGGGCCCGCGCCAGCGATTCGTCGATCAGCCGACGCAGGAAGTGCCCCTGGCTCGGCAGCAACAGCTTGACGTTGGCCAGCGCCGACAGTGGCAGCGGCTCGTCCGCCGGCTTCTTCGCGCCCGGCCCAGCAGGCGAAACAAGAAACAGCTCCTCGCGGAACAGCGGCTGCAGCTTGACACCCTTGATCGGGCCGGAGCCATAGATCATGGCCATGTCCATTCTGCCGGTCATAATCAGCTCGCTCAGCACATGGCCGAAACTGTCGTTGATATGGACGATGATCTGGGGATGCAGCGTCGACATCTCCTTCAGGATCGGCAGCGACAGAGTGCTTGACGCCGAGTAGGTCGCAAGGCCGATCGAGACGCGGCCGGCCAACGCCTTGTTCGATTGATCAATGTCGATCTGGGCCTGCTCGATCTGCTTCAGCAGCAATTGCGCATGACGGTAGAGGATGAGGCCAGCCTCGGTCGGGACGATGCCGTGATTGCTGCGCAGGAGCAGCTTGTGCTTGAAATGGCTCTCGAGCGCTGCGATCTGCTGCGACAGCGCCGGCTGCGCCGTGCGCAATAGGCCGGCGGCGCGCGAGACGCTGCCGGCGTCGACCACCTTGACGAAGCTCTTGAGCTTCCTGAAATCGACGCTCATCTGTGTCGAACGCTGGTCCTCAACCGAACGGGCAGCGCCCGCTCGGCCGTTCATGGAAACACGGTCTGGATCGATACTATCCTTTATCTAGCCTATTGATTTCAATCGGTTTCTTCGCTTGCGCGCCGATTTGGCAGGCAAGTCCGGCCTCGCACTCAGCGCAGCGCTCTGCAGGCCTTCTCGATGCGGTCGCAGGCGGCCTTGATGGCCTCCATCGAAGTTGCAATCGAGAGGCGGAAATAAGGTGAGAGCCCGTAGGCCGCGCCCTGCACGGCGGCGACACCGACATCATCGAGCAGATAGAGTACGAAATCGAGATCGCTCTCGATGACCTTGCCGCCCGGGGTGGTCTTGCCGATCACGCCGGCGCAGCCGGGATAGAGATAGAAGGCACCGTCAGGCACCAGACAGGACAGGCCGGGGATCGCATTGAGCCGTGCGCAGGCATAGTCGCGGCGCTCCTTGTAGAGCTTGACGCTGTCGCGAACGAACGACTGGTCGCTGGTCAGCGCATGGGCGGCCGCGGCCTGGCTGATCGACGATGGGCACGACGACATCTGCGATTGCAGCTTGTTGATGGCGGCGACCAGCGGCGCGGGACCGGCGGCATAGCCGATCCGCCAGCCGGTCATCGCATAGGTCTTCGACACCCCGTTGGCGAGCAGGACGCGGTCCTTGAGCTCGGGCACCGCGGCGGCAAGCGTCGTCGCCGGCTCGTCGCGGTACCAGATCTGGTCATAGATGTCGTCCGAGAGCACGAGGACGTCGGGATGACGCAGCAGCACGTCGCCGATCGCCTTGAGGTCTGCGCGGGAATAGGCCGCGCCGGTCGGGTTCGAGGGCGCATTCAGGATCAGCCAGCGCGTCTTCGGCGTGATCGCGGCTTCCAGCGCCTCCGCCGTTAGCTTGAACCCCTGGTTCTCGGAGCAGCGGACAATGACGGGCTTGCCGTCATTGGCGATCACCATGTCGGGATAGGAGACCCAATAGGGCGCGGGAACGATGACCTCGGCGCCCTCCTCCACGCTCGCCATCAGCGCGAGGAACAGGATCTGCTTGGCGCCGCCCCCAACGCAGATCTCGTTGTCGGCATAGTCGAGGCCAAGGCGGCGCTTGTAGTCGGCGATGATCGCCTTGCGCAGGGCGACAGTGCCGTTGACGGCGGTATATTTGGTCTCGCCGCGATCGATCGCCTCGTGCGCGGCCGCCTTGACGTGATCCGGCGTGTCGAAATCAGGCTCGCCGATCGCCATGTCGACGATGTCGCGGCCGGCGGCCTTCAGCTCGCGCACGCGGGCGGACGCCGCCGTGGTCGGAGATATCTTGATGCGCGAGACGCGCGCGGCCGGCACGAAGATCGTCACTGTTGTCGTCCTTTGCGTTGCGAATGCCGTCCACCTGCCGGGCGGACGCCTAGATCATTGTTCGACGTCGGTCTCACCGCGCATGCGGCCGGTGAGGAAGAGCTCGCCCAGCTCGTCATGGGTGATGTCGGCGGGACGCCCGTCCCAGATCACCTTGCCGAGCCGCAGGATGACGGCGCGCTGCGCCACGGCCATGGCCTTCTTGGTGTTCTGCTCGACCAACAGAATGGTCTGGCCGGCCGCGTTGATGCGCAGCAGCTCATCGAACACGATGCCGATCGCGGTCGGCGACAGACCGACCGAGGGCTCGTCGACGAGCAGGATCTTTGGCCGCTGCAGCACCGCCATCGCGACTTCGAGCAGCTGCTGCTCGCCGCCCGACATGTTACCGGCCAGCGTGTTGCGGCGCGTCTTCAGGATGGGGAAGAGGTTGTAGACATAATCCCGCTCCGCTTTCACCTTGCTGTCGCGCAGCGTATAGGCGGCCATCTGGAGGTTCTCGTCGACCGTCATGACAGGGAAATTGCAGCGCCCCTGTGGCACCCAGGAGATCCCTTCGGCGAGAATCGCGCGCGACTTGAGTGCGCTGATGTCCTTGCCCTGCCAGTTGATGCTGCCGCCCTTGACCGTGGTCATGCCATAGAGCGTCTTCAGAAGCGTCGACTTGCCCGCCCCGTTCGGCCCCATCAGCGCGACGAACTGTCCCTGCGGCACGTCGAGATCGACGCCGTTGAGGATGTCGAGCGAGCCGTAGCCGGCCCGCAGGCCCTTGATCGAGAGAGAGGGTTCAACCACCGAGATAGGCCTCCCGCACCGCCTGGTTCCGGACGATCTCGTCGGGCGTTCCTTCCGCGAGCTTGCGGCCCTGGTCGAGCACGACCACGCGCTTGCACAGGCTCGTGACGACGTCGATGTTGTGCTCGATGATGAGGAAGCTGACGCCGAACGAGGTGTTGGCGAGGCGGATGCTCTCGACCACACGCTCGATCAGCTTGGGATTGATGCCGGCCATGGGCTCGTCGAGCAGAATGAGCTTCGGCTCTGGCATCAGCATCGAGGCGAACTGGATCAGCTTCTGCTGGCCGCCCGAGAGCTTGCCGGCCGGCTGGAAACGCACGTCCCAGAGACCGGCGATCCTGATCAGCTCGCGTGCCCGTTCCCTGAGCGCCGCGACGCGATTGCCCGCGGCGGCGCCGATCCCGAACGTCGACCAGATGCCGGGAAAGGTGAACATCTGGCCGGCGATCACGAGGTTTTCCTCGATGTCCAGCGCGGAGAAAACCACGGTCTTCTGGAACGAGCGCAGCATGCGGCCTTCACGGGCGATATCGTTGAGCGACCAGCCCGTGATGTCCTGACCGTCGAGCTTCACAGCTCCCGCGCTCGGTCTTGCGAGCCCGGTCACGCAATCGAAGAAGGTGGACTTTCCGGAGCCGTTGGGGCCGATCAAGCCGCAGATCTCGCCGCGGTCGACATGCAGATCCACCCAGTCCACAGCGCGCACGGCGCCGTAGGACTTGCAGAGGCCGGAGATATCGAGGATCGGCAGCCCGTTCATTTGCGCTTCTCCAGGAATGACCAGAAGCGGCCGATCAGCGGCGCGAATCCGCTGGGGAACCAGAACACCAGGCCGAGCAGGAAGAAGCCATAGGCGATCATGCGCAGCTCCGGGGCGACGCGCAGCGCTTCGGTGAGCCCGACGAACAGCAGGCTGCCGAAGATGACGCCCGAGATGGTCCCCGCCCCGCCGCCGAGCACGATGATCAGCATCGTCGTCGAATAGTACATCTGGAAGGTCAGCGGGCTGACCACGGTCAGATAATGCGCATAGAGACTGCCGCCGAGCCCCGCAAAGGCAGCGCTGATCATGAAGACGACGAGCTTGTAGTGCCAGGTCGGAATGCCAACGGATTCGGCAAGCGTCTCGTTCTCGCGAATGGCGATCATGTTGCGGCCCGCCGGCGACCGAACGATCAGGTAGACGGCCAGCGTTGCCAGCGCAGCGATGACGAGCGTCAAATAGTAGAAGGCGACGGTTCCGGAGACCGTGAACGAGGCGGGCCCCAGCGCGAAATAGGGTTTTGGGATCCCCGCCAACCCCATGTCGCCGCGCGTCAGGCTGATCCAGTTCTTAGCGATGGCTTGACCGATGATGACGAAGCCAAGCGTGCACATCACGAACGACGTCGTACGCAGCCTCAGAGCGGGAATTCCGAGCGGCGCCGCAATTGCGCCCGTCACAAGGCCGGCGGCGAGGAAATTCAGATAGAACGGCGTGCCGAAATTGGACTGCCAGCAGCGCCGACGTATAGGCCCCAATGCCGAAGAACGCTGCCTGCGCCAGCGACAGCAACCCGGTGTATCCCAGCAGCAGGTTGAGACCATGGGCCGGCAGCAGGAAGATCAGCGCGATGATAATCGCGTGCAGCGGGTAATTGCCGAGGAATAGCGGTGCGACGCATGCCAGCGCGCCGAGCGCGAGGCCAAACGGAACGCGAAAATCCCGTCCCGTCGCCGCAACAGGGAGTTCGGCTGGTGCCATGGTCTGGTCTCGGACGATCTCAGTCATGTCACATCCATGGTAGTCAGAAGCGGGCCTGCGCGGAGAAGAGCCCGTGCGGACGCCACATCAGCACCAGCATGAGGGTCGCAAATCCCACGGTGTCGCGGAACTGCAGCCCGACATAGGTGGCAACCAGGCTCTCCGCGATACCGAGGATCATCGCCGCGACGAACGTGCCCCGGACGTTGCCGAGTCCGCCCATGATGATGATGGGCAGCGTCTTGAAGGTGATGAGCTCGCCCATGCCGCCGTAGACGCTGACGTTCACGGGCGCAGTCAACACGCCCGAGAGCGCCGCCAACCCAGCCCCGAGGATGAAGGTCCAGAGCGCGATGTGACGGACGTCAATACCGACCACAGCGCAGCACTCGATGTTCTGCGACACCGCGCGCATCGCCTTGCCCATCCGGCTGTAGGTGACCATCAGCTCGAGGCCGACGAACACGATGAGGCTGACGATGATGATCAGGATGCGCTGCTCGGCCAGTGTGAAACCGAACAGCGTCACCGGCTCGATATAGCCGCCGGAGAAGAACTTGTAGCTGCCACCGAACACCAGGATGACGGTGTTCTGCAGGATCAGCGCGACGCCGAGGGTCGCGAGCACGCCGGCCTCGGCCGGCGCTCCGACGATCCGCTGCATCACGAAATTGCCGACCACGACGGCGATGACGGCGGTGGCGACCACACCGATCACGACTGCTACCGGATAAGGCAGGTCGAAATATTCGATGGCGAACCAGGCCCCGAAGGTGCCGAGCATATAGTATTCGCCATGCGCGAAGTTGATGGCGCGCAGCACGCCAAAAATCATCGTCATGCCGACCGCAACGATCGCATAGACCGATCCTGATACGATGCCGTTAACGACCTGCTCTATGATCGTGTAGAACATGTGCGTGGCGCCCTATTTGGGATAATCGATCTCGGCCGAATAGGCTCCCTTGATGGCCGGCTTGCCGTTCTCGATCTCGAGCAGGATCATCGGCAGGCGCGCCTGATTGTGATCGTCGAAGGTCACCTCGCCGACCGCGCTCGCATAATGGATCTTGGACAGCGCGGTGCGGACCTTCTCGCGGTCGATGCTCTGGGCCTGCTCGATCGCCTTGGCCAGAAGATGCGTCGTCTCCCAGTGCACATAGGCGTGGTTGTTGGGGGCTTCACGAAACTCGGCAGTGAACTTGTCGACGAACGCCTTGCTTTTCTCCGACTCGTAGGCGGGAAGCCAGGCCGCCGCCTCGATCGCACCTTCGAGCGCCTTCGGCGCCGCCTTGATGGTCTTCTCGGTATTGAACTCGGCATTGCCGATCAGCGGAATCTTCCCTGCGATCCCGACCTCCATCATCTGACGCCCGACGATGGGCGTGGAATCGGCGTTGCCGTACATGATGATGGCCTGGGCGCCGGAATCGCGGATCTTGGACAGCACGCTGCGGAAATCCACCTCGCCCTCCTTGTAATAGTCTTCCGTCAGGATCTGGCTTTTGAAACGAGGAAGGTACTTCTTGGTGAACTCGATGGCCGCGCGCCCATAATCGCTGTCGACCGAGAGCACGGCGTATTTGGTAAAGCCCTTCTTCTCGGCGGCGTATTGCAGCACGATCAGGGCACGGTTTTCGTCGGTCGGATAGTTACGGTAGGTCCATTTGAAGCCGCCGACGCCCGCCTTGTAGGTGATCTTCGGATTCGACGACGCGGCATTGAGGAGAAGCACACCGGCATCCTCCACGACCGGCTGCATCGCGAGCGTCACCGAGCTCGATACGTCGCCGATGATGAAATCAACCTGGTCCTGGTCGATGAGACGGCGGGTTGCGGAGACACCCTCGACCGGCGTGCCCTGGCTGTCACCGGCCAGGACGTTGATCTTGCGCCCGCCGATGCCGCCGGCGCCGTTGATCTCCTTGGCCGCCATCTGGGCGCCACGCAGCGAGAACGCGCCATAGCGGGCATTCGGCCCGCTCATCGGCGCGACGAGGCCGAGCTTGACGGTGCCGTCCTCGGTTCGGGCGAAGGCACTGGAGGAGACGGCCTGAAGGCCGATCAGTGCGGTTCCCATGCAAAATCCGCGTCGGCTCAATTCGATTGTCATGTGCCCGCTCCGTTGCCGCTACAAAATGATGCGCCCGCGATCTCCGCCACTTCCGTGGTCTTGCTCTTGGAATTTTCTTCTGCGGCCGACGGTAAAAAATAGATTTACGTTCGATGACAGGGGAAGCATGACTGCGGTCTGCCGCCATAGCGAATTCTTATGGCGCCCCTGCGCTTTCGATTTGTCGCTCGATGCAGCTAGCGCTGCGCGCGCGAGAGCGGCTGCCAACAAATCCCCGCTTGAATCGCGTTCGCCCTGCGCTCAGTTCCAAACGGCCTCTTGCGGGCCCGCGCAGACCGGCGCGGACGCCGCATCTGCTACCCCGCGCCTCGACCGAAACTGTCGAAAAGTGCAGGCGGACGACCAGTCGATCGCACCGAGGCGGCGCCATCTACATCGGAAGGCCCGATCACGTTAGCTGTGAGGAGATTTTTCTTGATCTCCCGGTGCACACGTAGTGCACATGCCGCCCTCTAACTATCTGAAAGATCTGAACTCTCGCTCCAATCCATCATGGGGAAGTTTGAACTAGGTCCAGCCAACAAAAGCTAGCTCGGGACATGAACCACTGTATGCGGGCTTTGTCGGCCTCGGCATGCTCACGGCCCGCCAAACGGCTTTGGTCTCTCCAGCGGGATGAAAGCGCTCAGATGGGCTGGGTATGTCGACGCGCCGCCGCCTATGGTCGTGCCGGTGCTGATGCTCAAGTAGACGTCCTTCACCCCCTTGGGCGTTTCCAGCAGGATCCAGTTCTTGCTCACATCGCCTATGCCGATTGTCGTAAAGCGCATCGACTTGCCGAACTGCGAACAGGAGATTGGCTTTTCAGTCGTAAACGAATTCCACGGGCCATGCAGGGTACCCGATCTACCGCCAGTTTTCGGAAGGCTTAAGCCAAAGCCCAGGCCGACCGCCGCATAGACGTAGGTGCACTTCAAATTGTTTTCCGTGTCCCATATGGAGAACAAGGCGCTGGCAAACGCAATCCCGGCTCCAGCCCTGCCCTTCACGATGCGCTTGATGGCCACTCTCGCGGCGAACGAGATCGAACCGTCGACCTCAAGCAGCATGGCTATCTTGAAATTTCGACTGACTTTTGGCTTCGGCGGAACGGGTCGCGGCAAGTCTGGCTTTATGATCGGTTCGAAATAGACCTTCGGGAGCACCCAAAGGACCACTGATCTATCGCTGTCTTCGTCCAGCCTGTGATTTGCCGTCTGCGTATTGCCGATGGCGTGCGTCTGCATTTGCTCCGGGTGGATGCCCATCTCGGACAGAGACCGCGCGACTGTAATCACGCGGTTGGCCGACGTCGTCATATTCCAATCGGCCGCACCGATCCGGCTCGCGGAGCCCGTCATCCAGATCTGACCGGCGTCATCCTCGAGTAGGGGTACCACTTTGTTCTTCAGAAATTCGGAATGCTCTTTCTTCAAGCCCCGAAACTGGTAGCCGGCAAAGTCATCGAAATCGAAATTCCAGAGCCGCGCGTGCAGAACCCCCACTCCTGAAAAATCCAGATCGACGTCAACCCTGCCCGGACCAGTTTTGTGAAACATGTCTCTTCGACCTGCAGTGAACAGATAGCAACTCGTCGGCGATCGGCCGGACGGCGCAGGACCGCCTTGTTTTTAGTGCGGGCAAGAGAAGAGAAGTTCATGAAATCGGTAGCTACAACGAAGGTTGTGATCTTCTTCCCATTTCGATCTGGCGCCGAAGCAGTGTGCGCTGTGCAACGCGACATCATTGTCGCGATCGGAGCAGTGACGACCTAGGAGGGGTCGCGGTAGGACAGGCCGTGGAACTCGTACAGCACGACGACTTCGCGGAATTTCCCTAGACCTCGAAGCCCCTACCCGACCGCTGTCAAAGCGACAGCGCATCTAGATAGTACTTTTGCCGGCTTGCTCTGCGTCTGCCTGATCCCCATCAAAAACAAAGCGAAACGGTAGGCGTCGCCCAGCAGCCGCAGCGCAATATCGCGGAAGCACTTGGTGTGCTCGTTGGTGATTTGGCATTGCGTGTCAATTGCGGATGGCTTTGCGCAAAGCAGGCGAAGTGGTCACCGGTTCTGTGATCGCAATCATGGACTCTCGCGCTAAACGTCTGAGCTGGAGCGACGAGGTTCTCGCGAACAGGAACCTGGCGTCGTCTGCTCGATCTACTCTCACTAAGGCTGTCGCTGCCATGCGCGAAACGCAGTCATTCAGTTGCTTTTCAATTTCCGACAAGGGGCTCGCCAAGGGCTCCGCCTACGAGGCCCGGCGCGATGGAACTTGCCGCCTCGACGTCGGGCCGGGAGCACACGACTGCGTCGATTGCCACAATGTGATCGTTTGGCTGAATTCAGTGGAGACCGCCTCGCGCAGAGGACGTTCGGACCGTTTCGCGCGGACGCGCGACCTGCAGGACGACGGAGGCGACGACTTCTGCGGTCGGCCAACGACTTATCCACCAAATCGCTTGACCAGCTTTGAGCCCTTGGCTGCATCGATCTGCTGGCCAGTCAAGTCGGAGCCGGCGCTCAATCCTATCGTCATGAGGTTCTTGACGCGCTGCGCCGCCTGCTTCTCATTGGAATAATCGATCTCGACGTGATCAAGGCTCATCAGATGACCAAGCTCGTGAGCCCAGGCGCGTCCATTGGCGTGGTCATTGCCATACCACTGGACGAAGCTTGCCGGCTCGGGTTCGCTATTGGGGTATGAGCCTCCGCCAGCGGACAGATTTTCGATCGAATTGACGAGGTAGATGTGGATGGCATTGTCCGGATCGTGCCGAGAGGTAAGAACACCCAGCAATCGCTGATCATTGCTGCGTGCGCTCTTTGCCATGTCGAGCGGCTTCTCCATCAAGCAATCGCTGATCACGAACGCGATCTTGGCCTTTGACCAGATCGTATTGACCACGTCGAGCGCCTTCTTGGCCGTGTCGCTGCTCCATTGCCTGGGCTCAACGACCCCTCTCTCGGCAAATGGCGTGATGTAAATCCTCAAGGGAATAGGCATTAGCTTCTCCGAAGTTCGGAATTTGCGATTGTATCTCCGCGTGCTGTCCTCCGCAATTCGGAGGACTGATTTCATTTCGACTCTACCGAAGGAACAATGTCCGGGGGACATGACCCCGATGGAGATTCACCGCACCGGTTACACCGACATCCAAGAAGACGCCGATCTCGTGTTTCACCGTCGGGCACCGGCAGTATAGATAGGGCGAGCCGGCTATTTGCCGCGGGCTACCGCGTCTGTTTGCTTATCGACGCCCAGTCTGCTCGACGCGTCGGATCAGGCGACGTCGGGCTCGATGTGGCTCAAGCTCGTCATTGGATCGTGCTGCGCTCGGGAACTTGAAAATGACGGTCTTCATTTGGGGAGATGAAGAGTACAAAGGCCACAAGAACGTCCTCTCTCACGGAGGATCAGCTCCTGGAGAACTTCTACGGCTTCGTGGTCGCCAAGCCATAGCTCGATGGACGAGTCGAATTCTTCGCAAAGTCCATCACTGCCCGAAGCCGAACTGACGGCCTTGCTCCGCGCTGTTGACCTGATTGCAAGCTGCGACCGAGACGGTCGATCCGCGAGCCCGTCCTTGGACTTCACGTCCGCTCGATCGCCGTCAGCGGAACTTTCGTTTGAACCACGTCAGAGCCTTCTGGTGCGCTGCCGCGTGCAGGCCAGCAAGAATGTAATAACTGTTTTACATCAACATCTTATACCGAGGTCGCACGACAGCACAACATTGGCGGGCGCCCATCATCCACATGAATCGGCGCACAACGCCCGGCCGCAATAATCCTCCGCACCTTTTGAACGCCTCCGCATTTCAAAACAACACATAGGAATGGATCGGGCTCGAGATCGGTACTGTATGCAGACAGGCAGCCGCCAGTAGCGTACGAATTCAGGAATTATTTCTTACGCGGCCGTCCTCGCGACGTCACCATTCTACGGGCATAGGTTGGGTGTTCGCCATGAGATTGTACAGGCACCTCAGGGTTTGTCTTCTTCTCGCCGCTTCGCTGTTCCTGGCCTCTCAGCCAGCCTGGGCGACAAAGCGCGTGGCTTTGGTGGTCGGCAATTCCAGCTATCAAAACGCCCCACTGCTTCCAAACCCGGCCAATGACGCTGCGGCCATCGCCGCGACCTTGAAGGGCGCAGGTTTCGATGTGGTTGACTCAAGGCTCAACCTCGCCGCGACCGACATGCGGCGGGCCCTGAGAGAATTCGCCGATCAGGCCCGCAATGCCGACATTGCCTTGGTGTACTATGCTGGCCACGGTATCGAGATCGACGGGACGAACTATCTGATCCCGACAGACGCCAGACTCGAGCGTGACACGGATATCTATGACGAAGCATTCTCGCTCGACCGTGTCCTGCTGGCGATCGAGCCTGCGAGGCAGCTGCGCGTTGTGATCGTCGACGCGTGCCGCAACAATCCGTTTGCCGACTCAATGAAGCGTACAGTTGCCTCGCGATCAATCAGCCGCGGGCTGGCCAGGGTCGAACCCGCCGTCTCCAACACACTGATCGCGTTTGCGGCGAAAGCCGGACTAACCGCACTCGATGGCAACAGCAAGAATAGTCCGTACGCGACGGCTCTCGTGAAGTATATTGCAAAGCCGGGGCTCGACTTGCGCAGGGCTTTCGGCTTCGTCCGCGACGATGTCTTGCAAGCCACGGGCAACCGACAGGAGCCCTATGTCTACGGCTCGCTGGGCGGCGAAGACGTTGCACTTGTTCCGGCTGCCAAGGCCGAGGAGCCGATACAAGCAGCCAACCCCCAGTCGGAAATTCGTCGCGATTACGAATTGGCCTTGCAGCTCCGCAACAAGCCCGCTCTGAACGCGTTCCTGACCCAGCATCCAGACGGATACTACTCAAATCTGGCCAAGCTGCAGCTTAATCAGCTCGAGGCCGAGGACGCACGCGTCGCGGCGACGGCGAAAGCGCAGCAGGCCGAGCAGCAACAAGCTCGCCTGATGTCCCAGGGCGCCCAGCGTGCCGAACAGGAGAAGGCGGCCGCGGATCTGAAGGCTGCGGAAGAGGCCCGGATTGCCGCCGAGAGGACGAAGCAAGCGGCGCAGGAGCAGGCCACCGAGGCGGAACGGAAACGGACTGCATCCGAATCTACAATCGTCGCTGCACTCTCCGGGAATAAGCCGGCCGTTGAGAGTACCGTCGCGGATAACCCTACGGCCGCTGCGCCCGGTGAGTACAGCAAGACGCCCAAGCTTGCGGCACTGAGTGACGAGCCGCGCCAGACCGATATCGCAAGAGCCGATA
The DNA here is from genome assembly GCF_054062495.1 of Bradyrhizobium sp. USDA 3311. Classification (NCBI taxonomy): domain Bacteria; kingdom Pseudomonadati; phylum Pseudomonadota; class Alphaproteobacteria; order Hyphomicrobiales; family Nitrobacteraceae; genus Bradyrhizobium; species Bradyrhizobium sp. USDA 3311. The sequence continues at coordinate 7,111,556 of NZ_JBSSFI010000001.1, forward strand.
TCGCCAAGTCCGTACAAGGCGAATTGAGCCGCGTCGGCTGCTTCGCCGGCCCCGTCGATGGCCAATGGAATGCGGCCTCGCAGCGCTCGTTGGCTCTCTTCAACCGGCACGCAGGCACCAAACTGGACGTCAAGCTTGCAAGTCTGGATGCTCTTGACGCGATCAAGCTTAGGCCATCGCGGGTCTGCCCGCTGATCTGCGATCGCGGCTACAGGCCCGACGGCGACCAGTGCAGTAGGATCACCTGTGCCGAGGGTTCGTTCCTCAACGACGACAATGAATGCGAGAAGCGACGCGGGAAGAAACCGGTTGCGAAGCGCAACACGGACGAGCGTCCGTCACGTGCGGATCGTCCGGCCCGCGAGAGACCGGAGCCAACAGCCGACGTTCCGCGGCGGCAAGCAACTGTGAAGAACAGCGGCGGCGGCAGTGGTCAGATCGTTTGTGATCAATCTCTGTGCCGTCAGGTCAGTCGCGGCTGCCACCTCGAATACCGCGGCGGGGGCGGCCCCGGGGGCAACGTAGGTAATGTCGAGTCCTGCCGCTAGCAACGCGCAAGGCTGCCACGGCGTCATGGAAGGCCAGGAGGCCGCGCGGATTTTGGTGTCGAGAATGTGTGACGGGCAGCAGAGCTTAACACCAGGTCAGCCAGGTCCTTGCCTGGATTGGCCGAAGCGGAGCGACCTGTGTGGTTGCGTGTGAGCTTGAGCAAAAGGACGCCAACGCCTTTCCGGGGGTGACGCTCTTCACGAAGCGGCAGGCACCCGGCATGAAGCCGACGGCGGTTTATCTTCCGCCAAAGCACCCAACAGCTGCCACCAAGTTCGATGTCGTGATCTGGCTTCACGGCTTCTATGTCAAAAACCATGAATTCCTATTCCACAACGATCCAGCGCGGCTGCGCGAACAGGTCCGGGATTCCGGCAAGGACGTGGTGCTTATCGCGCCGTTCCTGGGCTACGAATATGCCGTTGGCGACACCTTTGCCGGAAACTACAACGTGTCTGACCTGGCAACCGCGAGCTGGGGCGAACGCTATCTCGAGGAGGTCCTTGGAGCTCTTGCCAGGTTCCTGGGTCTCTCCTCGACGTCCATTCCTCAGCTCCAGATCGGCAAGCTCATCATCGCATGCCACTCCGGCGGCGGTAACGGCATGCGCAATCTCGTCGGGAACCTTGGAAAGTATCAGGGCAAGCTGACGGCCTGTTGGGGATTTGACTGCCTCTACGGCGCCAATGCGCGGCCCGACGATGCGACCTTCTGGTATCAGTGGTTGTCTGGACAGAGCGGCCGCGCGCTCGAGATCGTGTATGGTCCATCAACTCTCCCGCAATCGGTGAAGCTGGACCTGATCGGGCGCGGGCTGGCGACGGCCGATGGCAATCAAGCGCAGCCACAACGCCCTGCTCTCAAGAACCTTAGCGTAAGGGTCGGTCATTACGACCTGTTCCCGGCATTTGGCCAGATGGTCAGGGTCAACGACCTGGACCCGGCTTACGTGGATCGCTTCATGATACCGCAAGTCGCTGACCAGCCGCGTCTGCACCACAAGCCGGCGCCACAGCACGGGGAATTCCTTCAGGGCGCGATTTCCAACGTTCGCAGCGCTTTTCCCTTTCCAAACGACATTCATTACATGATCGCCCGGGGTGGCTTCTTCAGTCGGCTGAGCAAGCTTTAGCCTTCACAGGCCTTGGCCTTGCCGGGCTCACTTGATGGAATAGGATTTGACGTCGAACGACCAATTATTCGTCACCAGCTTTCCGCTGCCGTTGTCCGGCACGCGCAGCTCACTGGTCCAGGCCGTTAGATAGCTCAACGCCTCGGCCTGATCTTGTAGCTTGCGCGGCAAGTCCGGCAAATCGAGCAACTGCACCCGCCGCTCGCTCAGGATGGCGATCATCACTGCTGACCCAGTCGGCGGTGAGACGACATATTCAAAACCACGCTGCCGAGCCGCCGGGGTTGGAACGACAAATTCGACGCCGGGCTTGACGAGATTGATGTCGCGTCCGTCCGACTGCGCCAATAGCTCGGGAGTCGGAAAGATCTGGGACATTCGCCCTTCCGCGTCGACGTCGACGAGAATGAGATATCCCGGCTTCCTCGCGGTGACGCCGAACGTGACCTTGCCGCCGAGGTTGACGGTCTGACCCGGCAGGATCTGAAGGGACACACTCGCGGTATTGGCCTGCCTGCGCGCCGCTTGTACGGGCCAAAGCCAGGGTGCATACGTCGTGCCGACATTCAGCGATGCCGACGGCAACGGTGCTGCGGACGAAGCTCCGCTACCCGCCAGCAGCAGCAGGAATGCGAGCCATGGTCGCTCCCGGCGGATCGGCTGCGATGACGGCATGGCCTGCTCTCCCTAAAAGTCAGGGAGCACTGAAGAAGCCGACCGAGGCGATCCGCGCGTCCGCAGGCAAGTACCGCTCGAGGCTCTTGATCACCTGCCCCGAAGCGCGGCGCCGGTTGAGCTGCATCAGGACTGTCTCAAGATCGACCATGCGTTGCTGCGAGGTCACTGCAACGATCTGTTCCGCGCCGAACGGCTCGCCGACCCTGAGCGGTAGGCGCAAACTCGCCGATCGGGCCAGTGCCGCATCGGAACCCACCGGATACAACAATTGGATGGTGCCATCGCCAGACACATTGAACAGCAACACCGCTCTTGACCCCACATCAGACAGATCAACTTCGACAGTCTGGCCAGCACGCTGTTGGCGATCGTCCGGCCAGATGCGCATGATCTGCGGCGACCGGGTCGCAATGCGCTTCAGTTCACGAATTGCCGCTGTCCGGTCAACGACCGTCGGCAGGCTGGCAACGTCGATCCCGTAGGCGACTACGTCGCCCCACGCGATCACGTCGTGCGACACGGGATCCCAGATCAGGTCGGGATTGTCCGTCGGTTGAACAGCCTGCACGGGAACATCCTTTGGCGCCACGCTCGCAAAATAGTTCGTCTTGCCGTCGAGCGCCGCCAGCCGGATTGGCGCAGCGAGACGGAGGGGGGCCGGCGCGTCGCCGGTCGGAAGTTCCTTGGTCGCCGCCGCGGCAAGGGTGGGAATGTTTGGTGCCTTGGCCGTGACAGCCGGCGGCGCGGGCGCTTGTCCCTCGACGGGCGCCCCGGATCCGGCCGGGCCGGAGGCCGCTCTCGCGGCCGGCCCCTGAATCAGCACGACACCGCGCGTCAATTCGAAGGCGATGTCGGTATCCGGCGTCTGAGGCGGCGATGATATGGTCACGATGTTCTGGCGCTGGTCCGAGAGCTGATAGACCACCTGTCGAACATTGCTGAAGAGCTCCTTGAGCGTCACCTTCCCATCGTGATTGATGTCCGCGCTACCCTCCACCGCCCGTGCGACCGCATAGCTGAGAGCCCCGCGCAAGCCATCGATGCCAGGGATGCGGACTTCCGGCGCCTTGGTGTAGCGGTCCACCGCAGCCAGGAACGCCGTGTGGTCAAGATCGAGTTCTGACTTCGGATCGTTGCTGTCCGACACCGGCTTCAGTTCGTCAACCAGCAATGTGTAACGCGGCACCTGCCGGAAGCTCATCTCAGCGGCACGCGGATCGATATCGCGCACCATACCGCCGCCGTGGCAGGTATCAGCCACGAAGATCACCTTCGCTCCGCGAAGCTCGAACTGCCGGATGAAATGGTTGAACTCACTGCCCAGAACACGTTCAATGGACCCGGTTGGCGTGGTTTCAAAGCCTGGCAGCAGGAACACGTTTTCCATCCCGTCCGGCTCCGAGCCCTTGACGCGCTCCGGCTCCTGGGTTCCATGACCTGCGATCGACAGAAAGATGAGGTCGTTGTTCTTGGTCCGCTCCACCAGTGAACTGATCTCGCGCAAGATGCTTGCCCTGTCGGCCTGTGCGTTAGTCAGTACGACGACGTCGCCAACCCCCATGCTCTTCAAGCTGGTCACGATGTCAGTGGCGTCGGCGACCGCGCCCTTCAATTTCCGCACGTGCTGATAGTCATCGATCCCGATCACGAGCGCGCGCACCGCCGCCCCGTCCGGATTGCTGATCGACAATCCCCCTGTCGCATGCGCGTGCGGGGATATCAGCCCGATCAACGCAGCGAGCCCGATGGTGGCGCATAGCCGCTTGATCCCGCAATCAAGTTCCCTGGGCATCCGCATCGTGATCCACCTCGACATCCTTCCTATCCATTCTGTAGCGCCAGCGACACACCGGGTTCAGCGCCTTTTGCTCGCCGTCTTGCGGCCCGGCTGCGGTTCGGCCTCTTGATAGGCGCTCGCTGAGACTGTCGCCTGGTCATCCGCGAACGCCCGAAAGCGGACCGGAACGTAGCCACGCGAAAGCAGGCTCGCCAACGGGTAGACGTTGCGGCAGACGCGACCGTTGCAGCCACCGGTCGAGGATTCCATCACCTCGGCCTTGCGATCGGGCGTGAACCGCAGGAACAACATCACGTGCGAGCCCGGCTTGTTCAGCGCATCGCCGGGCCTCAGGTCCCAGGGATTTGCCACGGGGGCTGCGATCGCAGGAATAGCGGCAGTCGTGTAGTGGACAGAAAGTCCCCACGCGGCGCTGACGAATGCCGAACAGTCGACGCCAGCCACATCCGGCCTTGGCGCGTTGCGAGTGCACACATTGCCAGCCAGCGCTCCGCTGTCGATCCGCTGCCGGAAGTTCGCGAGCGAACCGTGGCAGCCCCAGCAATAGGGCACACCGCGCACCTCCTGGTTCACTTTGCCCTGCAGATACCACGGCCGCCGAATACGACTGAAGCCGCTGCATTGGCTGTCGGGATCGCTGCCGTAGTTCGACTGCGTCAGCTTCCACTGGATGCCCTCGAATGCAAACGCGGTCTCGATAGCCTGCTGGCGATTGGAAGGTCTCACAGCGGCCGACGCGTCGAATTTGACGCCGGATTGCGGTGCTGGCGCGGCTGCCGTTCGCGACGGCCGCACGTCGATAATGGAAGCGTTGGTCAGCGGCCGGAAGCCGACGCCAACCACTTCAATTCCGTCCGGCTTGGTCCGGAGGAAATAGACATCGCCATCGCCCGAAACCGTGACGAACCGCCGGGTCAGCGGCGTATTTTCCAAAGGAAGCTCATAGATTCCCTCGAGACGGCCGTTCGCAGCATAGCGTGCGACGAACGTGGAGGCGTTCTTTCCCGATGGCGGAACGTCCTCGGCAAGCACATAGAAGCGGTCGCCGTTGTCGATCTCAAGAAACTCCACCGTTCCGAGCTGGTTGCGCACCCGCAGGCTTAGCTGTCCGATCGTCTCGTTGGTGACCATGGTCTGGATCTCGACCCTTACGCTGGCATTGCCCTTGTCCGGAACGATATCGGCGATCACCGAGCCCTTACTTCGAGAAGCCACATATTGCCGGTCGGGCTGCCGCGTCGTCTTGACGATGGCCGCGCGGGTATTCTGGTTGAGCAAGTCGGCCGCGCTGCCGGGCGCCTGCGATCCCATCTGGGCGAAAGCGGAGACGGCGACCTGATCGTCCGCGCTACGGCTCGAGACCTCCTCAAGCTGGATCACGTCACCACCGATTCCGCGCGTGGACTGCCCTGGCGCCGCCTTCAGCGTCCGTACGCCGCCGTCCCAAACCATGATGTCGTCGTTGTGGACCACGAGATCGGTCGGCTGGACGTCTTTCGGCATCTTGAGGACGTCAGGATCTGAGTTCGGCTGTTTCGGGTCAAACTGCAGGATGCGACCGTTGACCTGATCGAGCACAAACAGGTTGCCCTGCCCGTCGGCGCTGAGTGCTTGTGGTCCCGCGAGTTCCACGTCCTCGCTGGCCGGAACGATGCCGACCATGGAAGCAGCCAAACCGCTGGCAAAGCTGCGGACGACAGTATCGTCGGCATGCGCATTGGTTCCGAAAATGCCAGCGCCAACGATGAAGACCCAGATCCAACGATTTGGACGAAGCATGTTCGCCTCAATGTACCCCGAACCGATCGCCGCGTCGGATCGACTAATCCGAGATGCCGTTAATGCTGCGCGTCAATTAGTGGTGCGCAATCTCAATCACGTTCAATTCTATCACTTGACGGTGATAGTCCGAATTCTCTTCAGCTTGCGGTGCAAAACATGGCCCGGAATAGATTTGAGAAGGTGAGCGAAGTTCAGCCCGACGCGATCACGCTGCTCCTGAAACGCGACAATGACGGCGCCTCCGGATCAATCGTGCTGCCGGCCGCCGCGAGCCGGGGACGGCTGACCACCGACCAGATCAGCGCGCAATTGCCGGCGCAGGATGCTTTTCGCGGCGCGATCCGGCTGGCAAACGACGTAAAGCTGGCGCTGGTGGTGTGCGATCCAGACGGGGTCTGGAAGTCCGAGTGGGGCGATCTTTATCAGCCGATCGATTGACCCGCATCGGATGGAACCAGCATATGTTGCGACGCCGCATGGAGACTAGCTTGCCGAACGGAGCCTGCATCCGACCGTCGTTCCGGATACGGGCCTTGATGGTCGCGCTGCTGGTTGCGACGGGCTGGCCGGCACGCGCCAACGACTCGGCTGCGGAATTGTCGATCGGCGGGCTCCAGTTCGTACGCACCAATGACGTGGCCATGGAGAGCGAGAACCTTAGTATCGGGCTCGACAGAATCAGTGTTCGCTACCAATTCGCCAACGTCACTGCCAAGCCGGTCACGCTTACTGTTGCCTTTCCGCTGCCCGACATTGACCTGTCGGAGGCTGAGAACATTGCACTACCTTCAAATGATCCGATCAACTTCGTCGACTTCGAGACCAGGGTCGACGGCAGCCCGGCGCCGCTGACCGTCGATCAGCGCGCCATGGTTGGCAACAGGGATGTCAGTGCCCTGCTCCGCGAACTCAAGCTACCGCTGCTGCCGATTGGTGGCCGCGAGATCCGGCTGAGCGACCTGCCCGCGGCGACTCGGACCCGGCTCGTGGACGACGGACTTATGATGCCTGCCGGAATGAGCGACAACGGTCGCCAGCAGTATGCGCCAGGCTGGGTTATCAAGACCTCGGCTGTGCGCCAGCAGGTGTTTCCGCCCATGCGCACCGTCACGGTCGAACACCAGTACCGGCCGAGCGTCGGCTCCAGTCCTGACACCATCCTGCGCCCGAGCCTACGCCGCAGCAGCGCACTGGGTCAGCAAGTCGCCCGTTACCGGAAAGAATACTGCGTCCAGGATACGTTCCTCGCCGAGCTCGACAAGCGCGCGGGCAGTAACCAGATCAACAGCGCAAACCTGCAGGAGAGGCGCATATCATACGTGCTCAAGACCGGCGCGAATTGGGCCGGGCCGATCCGGTCGTTCAAGCTGACTATCGACCCAGGCGGCAACGACCGCTTGGTGAGCTTCTGTCCTGGGCGGCTCAAGGCATCGTCTGCTACCGGAAATACGCTTGAATATACGGCAAACGACTTCAAGCCGGATGCCGACCTGAAAATCCTGGTGATCGGAACATTCTGAGCGTGCCGGTCAATTGGTGAGCAGCACGTAGCGCGCGGCCGCGATGATGGTCACCTTGTTGCGCTGAGCCTCGCTCAGCGCCTGGAGGAAGAACGTATCGGCAGCTATCGGTCGCGGCTGGCGCAATGAGTCCAGAACCTGCGGAACCGCCACGACCAACAGCAATTGCGGACCGCTCGCGCGCGCTGTCGGGAGCGTAAACGAAAGCGAGTCGATGCCCGGCTTCAGAAGATAAGACAGGCTCTGGACTTCGCCGCGATCCGACACCATGAGCAGCTCGACCACGCGGTTGGCAAAATTCTCAATGGTCCCATTGAGGGCTTCACCCCCCTTCAGCTCTGTCGCTGACAGGGTGATGCGTGGGATTCGCGCCTGATCGCTCCCGACCTGACTCAAGAACCTGACGGCTGGGCATTGCGCCTGGGTCACTTGCCTGACGCCGATCGAAGCCTCGAAACCCTGCTCACGCCGAAACGCTTTGTCGAAGGTGTCGAATGGGGCGGTCGAGGCACCGAACCCTTCGATGACAGCGGCATTTGGGCTCACGGCAATCGGCAAGACAAAGAAGCAGTCACCGCCAGAATATTGGGCCACGTATTTGCGGATGCGCTCAGCTCGCCCCGCCCCATCGAGTGCCGGAGACGGCGTCGCCGTCGGCTGCGCAGACAACTTCTCCGGCTCTTGGCGCCCGGGCTGTGGTCCAGCGGGCTCGACCTTCGGCGGCGCCATTGTTCCGGCGAGTTTTGGAGGTGGCGGCAAGACCGCGGTGCCGGGCGCTGACCAGACCAGCTTGTAGAAGGCATATCCACCACCGCCGACCAGCAGTAACAGAGCCGCCACGCCCGCCCCCAGCCAGCGGCCGCGCGGACTCCGCGCGGTCGACGGCATCCTGTCCTGCGCCACCGGCGCCGCGCCTTCCGGCCGCCGCAGCGGATCGAAACCATATAACGGCGCGGCCGGCGTCTGCACCAAACCGGTCGGCTTCCAGCTGGCGACCTCTCCCATGGTCGGGCGCAATGCCGGATCAGGCTGCAGCATCCGCTCCAGCAAAGGCCGGATGCGCATATCCACCGCACCGAGATCGGGAACACGCCGACGCTTCTCCACCAGTTGAAACTGGCTGCCACCCATGTCGAGCTTCTGTCCGGTCAGAGCGTGAAACAGCACAAGACCGAGGCTGTAGACATCGGATTTCGCGGTCACGTCATTGCCGTACAACCCTACCTGTTCCGGCGATGCGTAGTTGTCCTTGCCAGCGAAGCCCGAGCCGATGATGGTCTTGTCACCCATCTGGGTCGACCGGGCTATGCCGAAGTCGATGATCTTAGCCCGCCTGACGTCGTCGAGCGGAACAATGATGTTGTCCGGAGAAACGTCGCGATGGATGATGCCGTGCTCATGGGCAGCCTCCAGTCCCGATGCGACGCGCAGCATCAGCTTGATCAGCGCCTCGAAAGTCAACGGTCCATCGTCGAGCATGTTCGAGAGCGAGCGGCCATTCACGAACTCCATCGCGAGATACGGTCGCTGCAGCACCGGCTCCACCGTAAACAGGAAGTAGCGAACGATCGCGTCATGCGGAAGATTGTGGAGTGCCGCGGCCTCTCGACGGAACAGCGCGAGCGCCGCCTCGTTATCGACCATGTCGGGCAATAGCATTTTCACGGCAACAGGCGATCCAGTTTGGATCTCTCGGCATTTGTAGACCTCACCCATGCCGCCCGCGCCGATCACCGCTTCGATCTCGTAGATACCGTTGAGACGGGTGCCGGGGGGCACGCCCTGATAGGACGGTCGGAACGGATCGTTCGGGGTCATGGTTGCGGCTCGCGATCAAGCGGAGATCTTGTCGCCTCCTGAGATCGTGGCGTCAGCAGTCGCACGATCACAATCGTTACGTTGTCAAGCCCGCCACGATCAAGAGCCAGCGCGAGCATGTCATCGCAAGCTGCCTGGGCGCGTCGCGTAGCCGCGTGCTGCAGGATCTCGTCGTCCCGCACGTGCCTGGTCAGGCCATCGCTGCAGATCACGAAGACATCCTCCGGCTCGGCCGGGCCTGTTACCACCTCAAATTCCGGATCATCGGCGACACCGACGGCGCGAGTAATGGCATTGCTCAGCCAATCATTCACGTCTTCGCGCGACAGCGCACCTTCGGCGATCAGTTCCTCCAGTTCGCTGTGATCATGCGACACTTGGCTAATTGCGCCGCGACTGATCAAGTAAACCCGGCTGTCACCCGCCCATATGCAGGCATAGTAGCTATCGCGAACGAGCAGAACCGCCGCTGTAGTCCCGACGGTGGCACCCTGTCGTTCACGACTAAGCGCCAGTATCTGCCGGTTTGCGCTGAATAGCCGCTCCTCGCATTCCGCCAGCAGGTCTGCGGCTGATTCTGGCGTGCCGATCGCGTCAAGCGACTGCACTACAATGCGACTGGCGAGATCGCCGGCCTCGTGACCACCCATACCGTCGGCGACGGCCCACAGGCCAACGTCGGTTCGTACCAAACATGAATCCTCGTTCCGCTCCCGCACCCTTCCGGCATGGGTAATGCTACCAACATCGAACAAGGATGGGGTATGCACCATCGTGCGTCATCCATTCCCGGATGCCGCGAGGCCGGGATCACCGGTCAGCAGCGTAATGTAGTGAAACGGATCTGGTAATCCTCGGCAACTCAGCGCCATTGGCGGAAAGCCTTCCCCTCCGGCGGTCCACCAGAAGCTAGCCGCGGCGTAGACCTGTGGGTTGGCGGCGCAAAGTGCTGCAAACGCCCCCGCGAAGGCGTCGACCGCCGAAGCCCTCCCCATTGCCGCAGTACCAAGCGACGTGATCGGCGGACCGCTGGCGATGGTCTCCTGCAGTCGTGGCACCGCAAGCCGGTCCAGTCCATCGGAGATCTGCTCGAAGGTCGCGGCCCGATCCAGGGTCGAAAGCAGGAACGCCTCCACTTGCCCGAACCATTCGTCCTGCGGATCAATGCTCGGCGGCGGCAGCGAGACGGCCTCGCCGGTCACCGCATGCAGGGTCAAGGGATAGTATCGCCCCACCCCGTCGAGCGAGGGCATAATCGCCCCCGCCACCGTCGTTCCGCAGATTGCGGCACCGAGCCAAAACCGCCAGACCGGCGCGGTCAGAAAGGCCTGCTGCCATCCTGGGCCAAGCTGGTGGCGACTTGCTGACAGCGCAGCCTGTACCCACGGCTCCCAAGCTTCCAGGAAGCTGCGCGGAGTTGCGATCGCGATGAAGTCACGCTTCGCGCCGATTTTGCCGAATAACCCGCAACGCATGGTCATATCCCGGTCGGGCAACGAAACTCACGCAGCACTGACAGATTCAGCGGGTTGCGCAACGATCCAGTCGAAATTTGATAGCTGAGCTCGCGCCCGGCGACGATGAAAGTCGCGCTGGCCGTTTCCGCTTTCACCACTAACGAGCCAGCCTCCAGCATCCGAAACAACGACCAGGGACCAATGCGCTCAAGCACGGATGGCGGGCCGGTGTCGTTGCTGACTGAAATTGCAGTTCGCGGCGCGGGGCCCGGCCATAGGACGGTCGTTGGCGAGTTGCTCTGTGGCTGTGGCGGTGGCGGTGGCGTAGGTTGCGGACCGCCGAACAAGGATGAGGTCGCTGGACCAGGTGTGGTTGGGCTTGTAATTGTGGTGCCGCCGATCTCGGTCTTGACGGTCACGCCTGGCCCGGCTGCCCCAGGCGGCCGGATCGCGAACGATACCGCCGGCAAACCGCCGCCGGTCTGGAAGAAGGCGTCGCGGATATAGGCCGCATTTTGGAATTGCTTGAGCGTATCCGGCGAGAACGACCGACCAACGGGGCTCTCCTTTCGCCAAACCCAGTCCGATCGCGACGTGTCGGCATAAGGTGCCAGATACTGGGTGAAGAACTTGTCCATAACGCCGTTCGGACTGAACAATTTGGCAAAATCCGCCAGCGGGACTTCCTGGCTGCTGCTGCGGATAAACGGGTAGCGGTTGGTCACGGTCTGTTGGCAGACCGGCGTGACCTGATCGCGCAACGTTTGAAGGATTTGCCCGGCGGTTGAAGCCGCAATGCTGCCTTCGAACTCCGCGGCTGCTGCTCGCAGCATGTCGGAGAATGGCGGCGGCATGCGCGAGGCATTGTTGCGGAGCGCTGCGACCTGGGTCTGAAGCGCAGCTGTGGCCTGTGCGGTCAGTTGGGGATTCTCGATGATCAGCGTCAGGTTCTGCGCGATGTCGTTCAGGTTCGCGACGGTCGAGTCGATCGGCCGGCGGGTGCTCTCGCCTTCGAGCGCCGCGTGGTAAGGTTTGAACTGCGCCTCGATCATCGCGCCAGGCGGTCCATCCTGGGCATTCGTGAAGAGTGCTGGCGCCGGTGCGGCGGCGGCTGCCGAAGCGCTCGCCGGCTTCGCCCGTTCCTTGGTTAGCACCGTCTCGTCGCGCACCGATTCCAGAATTTGCCGCATCGGCGAGGTCGGCGCCGAAAGCGCCCGCAGCACCTCATATTTCGGCTTGTCGGCGAGCAGCTTCTTCAGGCGCAGGCTCCCGAGCGCCGTTCGCCAGGTCGTCACGAAATCGTTGGAATAGATGCTGAGCAGATCGCCGGCCAGATTGTCGTACTGCTGGTCGATGGCCGACTGCTGGCCGGCATCCCCTAGAACCCATCGCTCCCGCTTCATCCGCTCAGACAATCCGGACAGCCGGGCAACGAACTTCTGATGGAAGCCATTATACGTGAAGAACTCGGGTACCCGCACGGCGTCCAAAGGCTGCCCCGTCGTGGTTTCGAACACGACACCCATGTCGGGTCCGCCATGGCGGCTGGCGATCCAGTCGCCAGCGGTCGATGCGCGAGCCTCCGACTTCAGAAACTCGTAGGCACGTTGCGACACGCTCAGGCGCGCCAAGGAGCTCTGGGCCTGCTTGATCAACCGGCCGTCGAGTTCGACCAGCGGCTGCTGTTCGGTCTCGAGGTCGAACATTGCCACGAGGTTCTCGTCGAGCAGACGCCGCCCTTCCGCGTTGGTGGCGCCAGGATAGAGGTTGTCCGCCCAGTCACGTTGCGTCCAGGAGCGGATCAACTCGCGGTCCGGCGACTGCAGGCCGCCGACCATCAGATAGACCTTGAGCGCCTCGTAGACAAAGGCAGGCTCGTTTATGCGCGCATTGAGCTGCTCCTCCAGGCGATACAGCAGCCGCGGCCGGAACATGCGCTCAAGCGCCGTATGATAGGCCGCCTTCGAGGGCGACAACAGCCGGGCGTGCTGACTGAGCCCGTAGCGAGCCGACAGAGGCACCGACTCGCCGCGCGATCCGTAGCCTGCCGGGGCGTTGCGCAGCCGGTAGAGTAGCGGCAGCACCTTGTCTAGATCATGATCAGCAATCAGCGTCTGTTTGATAATTGGTGCGCCGGCGGCTGCATACTCGCTATCGGCCTGCAGGCTTTGCTCAATCAAATCGGAGTTCCGCTTGTAGCTCGTCAGCCAGGCTGCGATCAGTCCGATCGAGACCAGGCCGATCAATGATAGGGCCGCGGTTTTCAGGATTAGCGCGCGGCGCACCGCGGCACGGTCGGTCGAGACCCAGTCGGCTTCGCCGATGATGACTTTGGAAATCAGATCGGCGAGGAAAAAGCTCTTGCCCGTGCCCGAATAGGATCCGGAACCGACCTCCTCAGCGCCGAACGTACGTGCCAGCGACCCGATCAATTGGTCGATCGGCGTGCCCTGCTGCGTACCCGAGGTAAAGTAGAAACCGCGCAGGTTCGCGTTCACGTGATAGCGCGTCGGCTCGAAGATCAGGTTGAGGAAATCGTGGATCTGCGGCTTGAGCCGCGCCATCTGTGCCGGAAAGCCGAACAACTGCACGCGGTGCTGGGGCGTCGGCTCGTCCTGCAGACGGTCGAGCGTCTCCTCGCTCAGGCGCTCCAGCAGACGGTCGAACTCGACCGGGATCTGCCCCACCAGATTCTGGGTCTTGTCGGCGGTCTGGAACGTGGCCCCCCAGACCTGGCGGCGGCCGGCATCCCCGAGATAGGCGAAATACTCGGTGAAGCCGGCAACGAGATCGGCTTTGGTAAATAGCGCGTAGACCGGGAAGCTGACCTTGAGCCTCTGATGCAGCTCGAGCAGGCGCATCCTGATGGCATCGGCGTGAAGTGCGAGCTCCTGCTTCGGCAGCGTTAGAATGTCTTCGATACTGATGGCGACAAGGACGCCGTTGATCGGCTGGCGTGATCGACTTTTCTTCAGGATGTCCAGGAACGCCAGCCAGCTGTCCTTGTCGGCCTTGCTATTGGAGTCCTGGGTGGTGTAGCGGCCGGCGGTATCGATCAGCACCGCCTCCTCGGTAAACCACCAATCGCAGTAGCGGGTACCGCCGACCCCCGCGATCGCCGCGGGCGTCGCCCCGCGCGCGAGCGGAAATTTGAGCCCGGAATTGACCAGCGCCGTGGTCTTGCCGGCGCCGGGCGGACCGATGATGACGTACCACGGCAGATCGTAGAGAAAGCCCGATTTGTTGCCGCTGGCGGTCTTCAGCGTCGCGAGCGCATCCTTCATGCGCTCCTTGAGCACCGGTTCATCGCTGACGGGCTGGTCCGCACCAGCGATGCCATCGGCAATCGCCTTAGCACCCTTGCGCCGCTTGAACAGATTGAGGCCAACGATGCCTGCGACGATCGTGGTGAGCAGCAGAATAGCGATCTGCCGGACGATATGGTTCTCCAGCGGCCGCCAATCGCCGAACGCAATGAAGGGACCGGCGAAATAGATCACCGCTCCGAGCGAGCTGAGCCCGACCCCGTAGAGAACGATGCGAAGAATGTCCTTGGCAAGCATCTAACCGTACCTGTCGCAAACCACCTGACCCGGTGGAATCTGCCTATTCGCTGCGTTCGATAAAGATCTCGACGCGCCGGTTCTTGGCGCGTCCCTCGGGTGTCGTGTTGCTGGCGATTGGCGCATCTGCTCCTTTGCCCTCGACGTCGACGCGCGAACCATCGGTCAAGCCAGGCTTCAGTGCCGCGGCAACCGCCTTGGCGCGCTCGACCGACAACTCGAAATTTGTCGGGAAGCGGACTGTGCGGATCGGCGAACTGTCGGTATGGCCGACGACCCGGATCCGTCCCGGCTCCTTGTCGAGGGTTGCTGCGACGCGGAGTGCGATCGGCTTGAAACCGTCGAGGATGGTCGCCTGGCCCGATGCAAACAAGGCCAGATCGCAGACCCTGATCACGATGAAACTGGGGGTCTGGTCTGCGGTCATGGCACAGGCTGTGTTCTCCTTCGCGAGCGCGTTGCGGATGCGTTGCAACTGGGTGATGCGATCCGGTGGCGGCGGAGGCGGAGGTGGCGGCGGTGGTGCAACGACCTGGCGCTTGAGCTCGATCGGGCCGGCCGGATGGAGCGCGAGCGCGACCTCGGCAGCATTCTCTGCCCGGCCAGCGAGGAGCGTCCGCAGGACGAAATAGGACCCGGTCAGCAGCGCGGCGACGACGGCCGCCACGAGCCAGACCGGAACACGCAAACGCTGCCGGCGCGCCGCCAGCGCCTGCCCGCGCCAGTTGGGCGACAGGTCGGTCATCGTCTTCGGCCGGACCCGGCGCAGCAATTCATAGAGGTTACGCTGGATCAGCTGCAGGTTCGCAAGTCCGCCCCCTGACGTCCGGTGAATGCCCTGAAAACCAAGCGCCAAGCAGGCGTGCTGAAGTTCGAGGACCGGATAATTGACCAGTGGATCAATCTTCAAATGGTCGAGGATCTCAAAGAAACGGACGCCGCCGACACGCTCGCCGAAGAAGCGGCTCAGCATCGAGTATTGCGTCCAGACGTGACGCTCCTCGGTTGGGATGTGCTGCACGATATCGTCGGCAGTGGCACACAGGATATATTTCGCTGTGTTGGCCTGGTGCTCGGAAATGCCCGCTGAACGGATGTCCTTCTCAAAGAATTTGATAGCGTCTGCGACCTGCTCCATCAGGCTCGCGAATGACGCGCGCATGAGCGCCACCCGCAACCGACCGAGCAGTTGCAGCAATGGGCCCGCAGCGCGCATCACTGGATTGGCATTTGGCGCGACGAGATCGTCGACGCGTAACGGCGGCCCTGCCGGCAGCATGGGTTGCGGCACCTGGCCTTGCGCGGGTGTCGAGATCCATTCCTCGGTTGGATGGCTGGCCGGCGCGGAGGCGTAGTGCGAGCCCTGTGGAACGGGCGAAAAGGATGATGGTGGCGCTGGCGCGCCGGGAGAAGGTACGGGTGACGGCGAATAGGCCGGACGTGCTGCAGGCCCCTCGCCCGGCGGAGGCTGAGAGGTCGGCGCCGGCGGCAACTTCCCGCCGGGGTTGGGACGGATGATCGTCCGTTCGCCCCGACCGAAAGGATTGACCGGCTTGTCCCTGTCGCTCATGGCCTGTCTTCCAGGATAGCCCAAAGGTACAGCTCAAGCTCCGGCCAGTCGCCGGAGAAGTGCATTCCGATCGAGGCCGCCGTGCTGAACTCGGGCCACAGCGGCGACTTGCGGTCGAGATAGAAATAGACGTGATCCGTGATGGCCCGGATATGCGGCGGTGGCGTCGGCAAATGCACCAAGGTCAGGCCCGGCAAGTTTGCGTGCACGATCTCGTTCATCTTGGTGTTCGGCCCGACCTTGAACAGCTGCGGGAAATCGTTCTGGATCTCCACGAGTGGCCGCCGTGCGGCAACCTCCAGCACCAGGGTCGCATTTCGGAATAGCGCTCGATCGCGGATCGGCGATACGAACGCATTCTGCGCGCGCTCGATGATCTCCAGGCGGATCGCCCGCCGGCCCAGCCGCGCGCTCAAGAAGTCCTGGATGTCGCTCACCAATGGTGTGAAGACGTTCTCGAGATCGTCATGATCGTACGCCGGATAGTTGCGCGCCCGCCGTTCCGCCGTGGAAAAAGTCGCAAGTTCACCCGCGAACCTCAGCAATTCCTCGTACAGGCGCTCGGGGTGCACGCTGCCGGAGCGTTGGAAATGAGTCAGCACGGGAATGGTACGGTTCAGCACTTGCAGGACCAGATAGTCGACGCTCTGCAACCCACCGCCGGATGACGGATCGACCGCGTAACGCGCCAGCTCGTCGAGTTTGGTCTCAACCCAGCCGATGATGCGGTTGAGCCAACCATCGATGATCGGATGCGCGGCGCAGACCAGCATCGGCGGCACGAACTTGTCGTCGAACAGGATGTTCTTGTCGCGCACTTCCAGAATGCGCGCGATGCCGAGGCCCATGTATCCGGGCTTGCTGGTCTTGCGCAGTTCGAACGACAAGCGCGGATAGGCGATGTCGATCTCTTCCTCGATGCGTAGCGCCGAGGTCGAGTCAATGAAGGTTTCCGAAGTACGAACATAACGACTGGCGCTGTCGGTGCGGTCCTCGTCGACCTCGCGGGTGTTTGGTGCCGCGACAGGCATCATCAGCCAGACGATCTGGCCTGCGGCCGTCTCCGGCACATCGATCGCTTCGGGAATTGGGCTGTCCGCAGGGATATCGAACGGCGTACCGTCCGGCATAACGCCGGACGCATTGCGCACCGCGAACTTGCTTTGTTCGGTAAGATCCTTATCGATCTCCAGCTGGGCAAAGCCCCAGGGGTATGGTGTCGTGTAGCGAACGCGCTTTTCCAGCAAGTGTTCGATGTAGCGGTCGTTCTGCTGCAGATGATGCGGCCGCAGAAACAGACCTTCCGACCAGAAAACCTTGCTGTACCAAGACATTCCTACATCCACTTAGAAAATGTCGGCGACCGCATGGTCGCCGACAGCTTACTTTGAACCGGGCTTGTCGCCGCGGTCGTAATAGTCCGAGAAGTGCAACATAAAGATTTCGATCGGCGCGCTGTTATCGCGGCCAAGATGCGCCTTCCAGCGCGTCAAGAACTCGTCCCAGAGTTTGCCCTTGTTCGTGCCGAGCCAGGAGCTTGCGCCACGCTGAAGCTCGAGCTCGCGCGCCATCAGCGTCGGATCTATGTCCGCAATCAGCTCATGGACAGCGTGCTGCATCGCCATGTAGGTCTTCAACTGATGTGATTTGAGATCACTGAAGCCCTGTGCAAAGGCGCGCTGTGCGTCGAGGTAGCTGCGCGTCGGCGGCCCAAAGAGAATGCGCATCGCCTCTTCCGCGGTCGGCGAGAATTTCAGCGGATTATTTTCGAGGGCTTGGACGGTGGTCTGGCTGGTGCTGCGGGTCAGCTGTTTGGCTTGGGTTCGCGCTTGCAGCAGCGCCATGAGATTATCCACGGTCATACGCAAGATGATGCCAAGCTGTTCGGCGAGTTCGGCGTCGGACTTGTTGGCAAAGAAATTGTCCGGCAATCCTGCAGCGCGCGCCACCAGTCGCGCGAACTCGGTACCGCCGACTGGCTTGGCCGTGACAGGCCCCTCGCCTGATGCTTGCGTTTGGCGCGGCGTCGCAACCTCTTGGTGTGATAGCGATGCCGGCGGCTGTGCACCGACTGGTTCATCATCGATCCACACCGACGGCCGGCGTGGGGTCGGCTTGACTGGGGGGCGCTCGACTTGCGGTTTCGGCGCGGTGACCGGACCCGCTGCCCAGTTCATGTCGTCGTCCTGCACGGACGGTTGGTACGGAGACGTCGGCGATGACGGTCGAAATGGGTCTACACCCGGCGCCGGGACGCTCGCCGCCCAATCCAGGAACCCCGGATTGACGGGCCGCGCAGCCTCGCGTGGCTTCTTCAACAGGTGCGGATCGATCGGCGGCGGAACGTCACGATCGGCCGTCCAAAGCTCTCCGTAATCGGCATGCTGCTGGACCGAGGGTTCGTGCAGTTGCGCCTCATGGTTTGGGCTGCGCCCGCCAGCCTCATCCTCCAGCGAAACTCCGATGATGTAGTGACCGATCGTCAGTCGGTCGCCGTCGCGCAAGCGGTGGGGCCCCCGCATGCGCTGGTCGGCACCATTGAGAAAGGTGCCGTTGGTCGAGACGTCGTGCAGCCAATAGCCGCCGTCGCGAAAGTGCACTTCGCAGTGCTTTCCGGAAATCGTCCGCGCCGGATCCGGCAGCGTCCAGTCGAGGTGACGATCCCGGCCAATATCGACCGAGCGCCTGCCGGTGACCGTAAACGACACAGGTCCGCCGTCCGGAAGGTTCGGTTCGTTCTCGATATTAAAGCGAAGCACCATCACATCGTCTCGTTAGCGCGGAGGGCGCGGTTCGCCGCGCGCCAATTGAATACCATCCTCCAGGCATGACGTCATTATCTGGTCCCGGGAGTCACGGGGGAGCCGGCAGAGGCCAATCAGCAGCGCTGCACGCACCGCCCGTGCGGCCTGATCTGGCTTGGCTTCCACGGGCGCAAATTCCGGGGGAACCACGCTTCCACCGGACCAGCCGGCCGCCAGCGCCAGCCATGTCGCTGGCTGCTCAGGATCGTTGGCATTGCCGACGGCCAGCGCCTTGTTCCGGGACTGCTCGTCCGGTTGCCGGACCCAGGTCTCCACAACATTCAGCGACCTGCTGTCGTAGGCGTCGAAATGGTCGAACATCCGTCGCAGAGAGCGGCATCCCCAGGCGATCGCCACGCGCCTGGGAAGCAGATAGGCGCAGTAAGATACGGCCTGGTACCAGTTGCGGGCATCGGCGGCCTCCTGAAGGAAATCCAGCGAAGGCTTGTCGGCATCGGCTTTGCCGACATCATAACGCGCCAAGGGATAGGCTTGAAACAGATCCCGTACCGTGCCGAACCGAACCTGCCCCATGACCGTCAGCCGACAAGAGTTGGAGTGCCGTGCGCGACCAGCGGACCGCCGGCTGCAAGCGCCATGCCGGCCTGCGCTGTCATGGCGATCGTCGGCGCGTTGATGACGATGCCCGCCGGGCTCAGGATAATCTGGCTGGGACCAACCTGTAGGGTGATATTGGCATTGGCCGTGAGCGTGATGCTGATGCCCGCTTTGACAGACTGGTCCATGGCCAGCGTGATGTGCTGACCGCCCAATTCGATATCGAGCTTATCATTGCCTTTCTTGAGCGTGGTCTTGCGGGTGTCGCCGCCGAATGCAGCTTCGCCGATGGTCCGTGTCTCGGTGTCGCGGACCGTCACGTCGTGGTCCTTCTCAGCATGCACCGTGATCTTCTCGGATCCCTTCTTGTCCTCGAAGTTCCACTCGTTGAAGCCGCCACCACCTTTGGTGGAGTCGGACTTCAATCCTGCAACCGTCTTCTTCGACGGCAAATCATAGGGCAGCTTGTATTCGTCGTTGTACACGGTGCCGATCACCAGGGGCCGGTCCGGATCCCCCTCCAGGAATTCGACAACCACTTCCTGTCCGACGCGCGGGATGATCTGGCCGCCCCAGCGCTTGCCAGACCAAACCTGAGCCACGCGCAACCGGCACGACCGCTTCTTCTTCCGATCCCAGAAAAAGCGGACATAGATTTCGCCCAGCGATTCAACGTCGATTTCCTCGTTCGAATTATCGTCTTTGGTCACCACCTTGGCCGTTTGGATGCCGTTAATCCTTGGCTTCGGCGTCATCATCAGCGCTCGAAACGGCCGATCGCTTGGCAGAAACTCATAGCTACCGAAATAGACATGTTGCCCGGCGTCGCCGGGACCGCCGGTGCGGTAAGATTCGAGCGAGAACGAGTGCGTGGCTCGCACCACGAGATATTCCACGTTCTGCGAGTCCTTGGAGTGCTTTTCGAGCTTCGTCAGCCCACCGGGGAACAGGTTGACCGCGTCACCATTGCCGCGACGCCGCCGGTCCATCGCCTGCTCCGCCTGGAGCTGGATCTTCGCGTAGCGCTCGCCGTCGGACTTTTCCTTGAACTTCCCGGGATAGTCGTAATACTCCATCTCCGACCGAGTGTAATGCTCGGAGACCTTGGCATCGCTGATCAACTGAGCGTTTGGCTTCTGGTAGTTGTAGTCGTTGAGTTCGATCTTGCCGGTGCGAAACCGGCGCTCCGACACCCATTCATAGATGTGTTGCTCGCCTCGACGATCGGCACCCGTCAGCGGGATGTAGGGAATCGTAGCAAGACCTTTGATCGGGCTGTGCGACGATTTGGAGTCCGCCAACACCAGCGTGTGTTTGCCGCCCTCATGCTTGAAGAAGTAGGAGATGCCGTGCTGCTCCATCAGCCGGCACACGAAATTCATGTCGGTCTCGCGGTACTGAACGCAGTATTCGAGCTTCGGACAGGAACCCTCTTCGGTCAGTTTGGATTCATAGTCGGTGAAGCCACGTTCGTTGAATACTTCCTTGATGATGTCGGGCGCCTTCTTGTCCTGAAAGATCCGGCAATCAGTTGTCCGCGACAACAGCCATAGCCAGGGCCTCAGAACGATCCGGTAGCTGAAATAGTCGTTCTTCACCCCGAGCCATTGGGCCTCCGTCAGAATGCCACTGAACTCGCGCTCCTTTTCATGCAGCTTTATGGTCAGCGTACACTGCTGACCGATGGCACGATCGAAGTCGAGGTCGGCATCCTCACTGAGACACTCGATGCGATACTCGAACAGTTCGCTGAGACCTTCCGAGCCTTCGAACCCGGCAAAAACCAGAACGTCCTTGCCAAGAGGCGTCTTGAGTTCGCAGAGGCGGGTATCCTGAGTAAGCTGGCCCATGTGGGCTTAAACTCCCTCCTTCGATCGAATGACCCGCTGCGAAGAGCTGATCAGACGCTATGCAAGAACCACGGAAATCCTGCCCGCCCCCGGCAGTGCCGGCAGGTCCGCCCCAGGGCTGGTCCGGACGTTCCACAACAGCGGTCCAAGGAACCGCCCCGGTCATCAAGTAGTCGGCTCCAAGAGCTTGCCGGTTCACGCGAAAATGGCATGATCTTCGGGAATGAACCAACACCAGCAGGCATCTGACCCATGGATATAGACTCGGATCATGGATCCCCCCGCGATCCGGCAGTCGCCACGGGCTCGGCAGCGGGGCCGTGACCGAGCAGATGGACGATCGTCGTATGCTTGATGTCGCCTCCCTGACGCACCCCATTGCCGCTGACGATCCCTGCGGGCCGGATCTCGACGCCATCGGAGACATCCAGTATCTGAACTTCTTCGCAGGTGCGGAATCGCTGCTGCCGATGTCGTTCTTCGAGGTCGTCAATGCCAACGGAGAGCGTGGACGCTTCGATCCAAAGGCAGTCGATTTTGCCGGCCAATTCGCCGCCGCGCAGCCCCTCCTGGAGCGTACCCGCGATCTGCGCCTAAACCTGCTGCTGGCCAAGTTTTCAATCCTCAACCGCGATCTCGACGGCTTTCTCTGCTGCCTGAAGGCGACCAACTTGCTGCTGCGCGAGCAGTGGGAGGCGGTGCATCCGAAGGGCGAGGACGGCGACTACGCACTTCGCGCCGTCACGGTCGAGGCAATCGACGTGTTCCCGACCGTGATCAACCCGCTCCAGTTCCTTCCCCTGATCGAGAACCGCAGACACGGCAACCTCAACTACCGTGCTTATCAGGTTGCCATGGGCGAAATTCCCGCCGGCGACGCCGACGCCGACGGACCTGATCTGGCGGCCATCGAGCGCATCGTCAGCGAGACGGATCTCGACACTCTCAAGGCAACCAGCGCGCGGTGCTCCGCGGTCGCGGCTGAAATCGCGGGTATCAAACAAACCTGGCACGAGAAGTTGAACGCGGGGCAACCGATCAGCCTCGACAGGCTCTCCGGCCTGGTTAACGGCATGGCTGCCTGGCTTGCGGGTCTTGTCGCGTTGCGCGATCCGGCCGCGATCGCTGCAACCGCGGAAGATGTCGGTCCTGTCGATACACAGGCGCCGTCAGACACGAGCGGGGTGGTGACTTCATCCGCACAGGCATCTGCAGCGCTTGCAGCGGCGGCCGACTATTTTGCCCGAATGGAACCATCCAACCCGGCACTGTTGCTGGTGCGTCAAGCGCAGGAGATGGTGGGCAAGTCATTCATTGAAGTTATGCGGATGCTGGTGCCTGCGCACGTGGAGAGCGCTGCGATCAACATCGGGCGCGACAAGGTCTTCGACCTGCCGATCGAACGGATGGCGGAACTCGCTACCTCGCTCTCATCGACGGCAGAGAGCAGCGCTCAAGATATTGTATTTTCAATAGAAAACAGGGCGCAGGCCTTAGGCCTGCTGACGAAGGTGGCGTCGTTTTTCCGAACCGCGGAGCCGTCCAGCCCCATCCCCTTTTTGGTCGATCGCGCGCGCGACCTCGCGCAACGAGATTTTCTCAGCCTTTTGAATGATGTTCTTCCTGAGGGAGCCCTTAAAACAATCGACAGATCGCATTGAACCCAGCTTTCGCTCGAGGGCACTAATTGGACACAAGGATGTTTGCCGACCGCAGCAACTTGAAGCGCCCTAGCCAATCTGCGTCGCGCAAATTCGATGTCTTTTTCGATGTCTAATGCGATTTCGTAGTGAGGGAACCATGGCTACAGACAGCGGTCAAAAATTCATTCGGCGAAACCGCGCACCACGCGTGCACATCACATACGAAGATCCTTACGACGCCGAGCGGCTGATCGAACTGCCGTTCGTCATGGGCGTCCTCTCCGACCTCTCCGGCAATAACCCTGGCGTCGAGAAGACGAAGGTCGAGGAGCGCAAGTTCCTCGAGTTCGACATGGACAATTTCGACAACCGCATGGCGGCAATCCAGCCCGGCGTGACGGCGCGTGTCGCCAATCGCCTCAGCGATGGATCCGACGAAAAGATCTCGGTCAACCTGCGCTTCAACAAGATGGCAGACTTCACGCCGGTGGCCGTCGCCCGCCAGGTGCCGGCTGCTGCCAAGCTGCTCGAGGCGCGCGAACAACTCGCCAACCTGCTGCGCTACATGGATGGCAAGGTGGCCGCCGAGGACCAGCTCAAAAAACTTCTCGCCGATCCTCAACTGATGGCGGCGCTTCGGGAACGCGCGACAAGCCAGTCGACCGAACCTGGCACCGAGAGCTAAGGAAGGAATGGGGACCATGGCAAAAGAAGCTGTTCACAAAGAGAGCACCACCCAGGTCAAGACCGTCGAAGCTGACGAGTTTGCCACTCTGCTGAAGCAAAGCTTCAAACCCCGCACAGAACGCGCAGCGACCGAAGTCGAAAACGCGGTATCCACGCTCGTTCAAGAGGCGTTGAAGGACACGAGCGTCATCAAGTCGGACGTCCTCGACACCATCGAGGAGATGATCGCGCGGATCGACCAGAAGCTGACCGCGCAAATGAACGAAATTCTTCACACACCTGAGTTCCAGTCAATCGAAAGTGCTTGGCGCGGCCTCCACTACCTCGTCTTCAATTCCGAGACCGACGCCAACCTCAAGATCCGGGTGATGAACGTCTCCAAGAACGAGTTGTATCGGAATCTGCGGCTTTACCCCGATGCGCGCTGGGACCAGAGTCCCCTGTTCAAGCAGATCTACGAGTATGAATTCGGCCAGCTGGGCGGCGAACCGTTTGGCTGCCTGATCGGCGACTACTATTTCAGCCACCTCCCAACCGACGTACAGTTGCTCCGCGATCTCAGCAAGATCGCTGGCGCCGCGCACGCTCCCTTCTTCAGCGGCGCCGAGCCGACGCTGATGGGAATGGACTCTTGGACCGAGCTGTCCAACCCTCGCGACATCGGTAAGGTGTTCGACACGCCGGAGTATGCCGCATGGAAGGGGCTGCGCGATCAGGACGACTCGCGCTATCTCGGCCTGTGCATGCCCCGCGCGCTCGGCCGCCTCCCCTACGGCGCGAAATCGGAGCCCGTGGAAGAGTTCGCCTTCGAAGAGGAGACGGACGGACACACCGGCGATAAATACGGCTGGATCAACGCCGCCTACGCAATGGCGGTCAACATCAACCGCGCCTTCAAGGAATTTGGCTGGTGCACGCGGATCCGCGGCGTGCAGTCCGGTGGCGAAGTCATCAACCTGCCGACGCACACATTCCCGACCGATGACGGCGGCGTCGACCTGAAATGCCCGACCGAGATCGCCATCAGTGATCGCCGCGAGCACGAACTTGCAAAGGCGGGCCTCATCCCGCTGATCCATCGCAAGAACACCGACAAGGCCGCCTTCATCGGCGCCCAGTCACTCTACAAGCCGAAGAAGTACTTCGGCGAAAAGGGCGTGGATGCCACCGCGTCCGACAACTTGTCGTCACGACTACCTTACATGTTCGCAGTGTCCCGCTTTGCCCACTATCTGAAGTGCATGGTTCGCGACAAGATCGGATCCATGAAGGAGAAGGATGAGCTGACGATCTGGCTGCAAACCTGGATCAACGAATACGTTGATGCCAACCCAGCCCTCTCGTCAGAAGCTCAGAAAGCGCGCAAGCCACTGGCCGCTGCGAAGGTTGAAGTCATCGCAAACGAGGAGAATCCGGGATATTACAACGCGCGCTTCTTTCTTCGTCCACACTTTCAGTTGGAGGCGATGGACGTCGGCCTCAGCCTGGTTTCACGCCTACCCGGCCCCGCTTCCTGATGCCGCAACATCGCAACCGTAACCACGCAGAAATTTGAGAGGACTACGCTATGGCTGTCGACATCTTCTTGAAACTCGATCCGATCAAGGGCGAGTCGCTGGACGACAAGCACAAGGACGAAATCGATATTTTGAGCTGGTCTTTCGGCGAAAGCCAGTCAGGCACTTTCCACAGCGGTTCGGGCGGCGGCGCCGGCAAGGTCAGCGTCCAGGATCTCCACTTTACGCACTTCGTCGACAAGGCCACGCCGGAGCTTTTCAAGGTCTGCGCGAACGGCAAGCACATTGATACGGCGATCCTCACGGTCCGCAAGGCGGGCGAAAATCCGCTGGAGTATCTCAAGATCGAGATGAAGCACATCCTAGTCACCAGCGTATCGACCGGCGGATCGCACGGTGAAGATCGCCTCACCGAAAACGTGAGTCTGAACTTCGCGAAGGTCAAGATGACCTACAAGACCCAGACAGAAAAAGGCGGCGCTGGAGCTGCGCCGGTGTTTGGCTGGGACGTTCCCGCCAACAAGGAATGGGCCTGATTGTCGGCCCTACCTGGCGCCGGTTGCGATAAGCGCGAACCGGCGCCAGGCGATGCGATTGCGGTCGCAAGTCTCGACTTGACCGGTTGCGGGCCCGACCGCCTGCTGAGGCGACATCATCCCGGAGACCAGCTATTGCTCCGCGAAACAGCATAGCGAGCCGGACATCTTGGGGACAGTCAATGACCATTGCTCCAAAGAGGGATCGGCTCTCTCCCCCATTTATGCTGGCCTTTCGCTCCGCTCATGAAGCACGCGATGCGCGCAAGAAGCTCAATCTGCGCGATGAATTCGGTGAGCGGATCATTGCCGGGCGGCGCAGCGCAGGCCGCTTTCCGATCTCGGAAACGTTGTTGCGGCGGGAGGTCTCCCATGACCTTGAAACGCTCCTCAATACCATTGCTCTGGAATCGACCTTGGATCTGAGCGGGCGGGATAGCGTTCGAACCTCGATCCTGAACTACGGCTTCCCCGATATCGCCCACCGTTCGATCGACGAGGTCACGGACGACGAACTCACCGGCGCCCTGCGCGAGACTCTGACGACGTACGAGCCAAGACTCGATCGCAAGACGATCCGGGTCCGTCGCGACGGCTCGGTCGGTCCTGAGCAGCTGAAGCTGCGCTTCATCGTTCACGCCGACCTCAAGGCTGAGCCGCTCAACGTCCCCGTGGAATTTGTC
The DNA here is from genome assembly GCF_054062495.1 of Bradyrhizobium sp. USDA 3311. NCBI lineage: Bacteria > Pseudomonadati > Pseudomonadota > Alphaproteobacteria > Hyphomicrobiales > Nitrobacteraceae > Bradyrhizobium > Bradyrhizobium sp. USDA 3311. The sequence continues at coordinate 7,137,701 of NZ_JBSSFI010000001.1, forward strand.
GCCGACGTCGACCTCGACAGCGGCGACATCCAAATCAATCGACTTTAGCATGAATCGCGAATTCCTCGATTTCTACAATCGTGAACTGTCATTGCTATACGAGCAGGCAGGAGATTTCGCCGAAGAATATCCTGGCATCGCAGAGCGCCTCGGCGGCCTCATCCGGGACCGCTCGGACCCGATGATCACGGGACTATTGGAAGGCGCCGCGTTTCTTGCCGCCCGCGTTCAGCTCAAGCTCAAGCACGAATTCCCGGAATTCACTGCAAACCTGCTTGAGCAGCTGGTACCCAACTATCTTGCGCCCACACCGTCGGCGATGCTCGTCGCGGCACGGCCACCTTACGCTGACCCAGCGCTGCGCGACGGCAAGAAGATTGTACGCGGCGCCTATTTCGACGCGACCTACCGCGAGAGAGAACGAAGTCTTTCCTGCCGATTTCGACTTTGCCGCGACATCGTGCTCTGGCCGTTCGACGTCACCAGCGCAGAGTATTTCTCCACAGCGGGCACTCTGCAGGCGCTCGGGATCCCGGTCGGAGGCGACGTCATCGCGGGGCTGAAGCTGTCGCTGACCCATCGTACCGCAGCCCGGCTCGACGAGGAACTACCGGACGCAGAGGCCCGAGCCAAGCCGGAAACCTGGTTCGCAGGCTGCCGCGTGAGCGAACTTCCGATCTACCTCTCAGGCGCTGAATCCGACGCCATCGCGCTCTACGAGCAATTGATCTCGAATTGCAAGGGAGTCTACTTCCGGCATCTCGACGACTTCGGCGATCCGGTGGTGACTCGTGCGCCCCATGATTGCGTGCAGCAAATTGGCTTCGACGAAAACGAGTCGCTGTTCCCTAACGACAATCGGATATTTCGCGGCTCGGAGCTGCTGCGAGAATATTTCATGTTTCCACGCAAGTTCCTCGGCATAAACCTAACGGGACTACGCAGCGTGATGTCGCGACTGCGCAGCAAATCGATCGATATTGTCTTCGCTTTCGATGAACACAATTCGCGGCTGGCTGCCTCGGTGCGCCCCGAGACCTTCAGGCTCTATACTGCACCGGCGATCAATCTGTTCGAGAAAACGAGCGATCGCATTCCTGTCAAGTCGAATACTTACGAGTACCATGTGGTGCCAGATCGCAGCCGCTATCTGGAATACGAACCGCACCAGGTGCTCGAGGTCTACGCGCACCTGCCGGCAGAGAAGGATAAGCGGCCCGTGCGCCCGCTCTATTCGGCCGCCGTCGACCGGACCAGCGGATCGGTCGACGGGCTCTATTTCACCGTCCGCCGCTTACCCCGGCGCCGCACAGTAGAGGAGAAGACATACGGTACTTCCTCAGACTACACCGGAACGGACATGTTCCTGTCGCTGCTTGAGCCCGGCGAATTGAGTGGCGGAGGCTCCGTCGCCGAACTGAGCGTCCGGGCTCTGTGCTCCAATCGCCATCTCACCGAGCACTTGCCGGTCGGCCAGGGCGGCGCCGACTTTCGGCTGCTGGACGATACCTCCCTTGATCTGATGTGTGTCGCTGGTCCCACGCCACCGCGTGAGCCGGTGGTTGCCCAACTGCGCAGCCGCAGCGAAATCGCCAACAGTGGGATTGTCAGCTGGCGGCTGATCAACATGCTCAGCCTCAACTATCTTGGCCTCGTCGAACGCGGTGGCGGCAAGAACGCCGGAGCGCTGCGCGAGATGCTGGCCTTGTTCGCCGATCAGTTCGACGACGCCACGGAGCGCAAGATCCGCGGCGTGCGCAGCATAGAAAGCCGACCTGTCGTACGGCGCGTGCGCGAGCGCACGGGTAGCGGCGCAGCACGGGGCCTGGAGATTACCGTTACGCTCGACGAGAAGGCATTTGAGGGCAGCGGCGTGTTTTTGCTCGGGGCAATACTGGAGCGCTTCTTCGCCGACTATTCGGGCTTCAACACCTTCACTCAGACGGTCATCTCGACGCCGGAGCGCGGCGAGATCATGCGGTGGCCACCGCGCATGGGCACGCGGAGACCGCTATGACGCTGATCGACCAGATGAAGGCCGAGCCCTGGCGCTTCGATTTCTTCCATACGTTACGCCAGTTCGAGCGCGCCAACCCGGATCGACCGCGGATCGGCGACAGTGCCGCGCGTCGCGACGAATATATCGACCTCGGCCAGGTGCCTTATCTGGAGTTCCCCGCCTCGAACCTCGCGGCGGTGGACGACCAGGGTGCCCGGCTCAGGATACTCGTCAAATTTCTCGGCCTCCTGGGCCCGCAGGGCGCCCTGCCCCTTGCCACCACCGATGAAAGCCTCAGCTGGTGGCTGATGCGGGATGACGCCTTCCCCCGCTTTCTCGACCTCCTCAACGGACGCTTCCTGCAACTCTTCTTTCGTGCCTGGGCCGACGCGCGCCCGATCGCGCAGCATGACCGCCCGGCGGACGATCGCTTCATTGCCTATGTCGGCTCCTTCGCCGGCTTGGGCTCCGATGTTTTCGCCGATCGCGATGCGGTTCCGGACATGGCGAAGCTCAGCTTCGCTGGACTGGTCGCGCCCAGGGCGAAGTGTGCATCACGGTTGACGCGGTTCCTGCAAGGACTGTTCGACGTCAAAGTCGAGATCGACGAATTCGTCGGCACCTGGCTCTCATTCGACCCAAGTCACTGCAGCCGGCTCGGCGGAACGCATGCGAGGCTCGGCCAGGACGCCCTTCTCGGCTCGCGTGTGTTCAGCGTCGAGGACAAGATCAGAGTTCGGGTCTTTGTCAGAACTTTTGCTCAGTACGAACAATTCCTGCCGACCGAAACACCCAACCTGTCGGCGCCGCTGGCCGACGCCGTTTTCTTCTATATCGGCGACGAATTGGAATGGGAGGTCGAGCTCGCCATTCCGGCGGGAGAGGTCGTCCCGGTCAGGCTTGGACAGAGTGGGCGACTTGGATGGACCACCTGGGTCTCGCCGAACTGGGCCTCCACGGAAGAATATCGCCGCGATGCCCGCTTTCAGCTCGGCGAACGATTGAGAGCCCGCCGGAGTGCCACAGCGAATGCCGCGGCGATTTGAACCTATCCATCGCGCTGATCGCCTAATGCTATGGAATTTGAGGCAATTTCCGCATGATGGCACGCATCCGCGGAGGAATTGAGCAGGAGGAGCCGCCGTGACCGACATCAGCATTGAAGCTGTAACGGGCAAGCTGAACCGGGCCGGCTATGATGCCTTCTTACAGGCCCTGCGCCACGCAAAGAGCGCCGGCAATCGCAACGTCGAGCTTGCGCACTGGCTGTTTCATATCCTGCAGCAGGAACGCAACGATCTCAGCCTCTCGGTCGATCATTACAAGCTCGACCGCGCACGCTTGTTGTCGGACCTTGCCGGCGTGATCAATGGCTTTCGTAAGAACGAAACCGACATGCCGGGCGTCGCCAATTCGGTCATCGATCTGCTCGATCGGGGCTGGCATTATGCCACGCTCTTCTTTGGCGAGACCCAGATCCGCACCGGTCATCTGCTTGTGGCAGGCCTGAAATCGAACGATATTCGTCGCACGCTGAACAACCTCTCGCAGGAATTTTCCAAGGTCAACGTCGACGCACTGGCCGCGGAGCGTCGCGCCGTCTGGGCCGGCTCCGACGAGGAGACCATGCGACCGATGGACGGTTCGGGCCTGGTCGGCGCCGTCACGGAAGGCGCGGCCCAAGCGGGTCCCAAGGGGACGACGCCGCTCGACCGGTTCTCCCAGGATCTCACCGCCAAGGCCAAATCGGGCGAGATGGATCCGATCCTTGGTCGGGACGAAGAAATCCGCCAACTGATCGACGTGTTGATGCGTCGGCGGCAGAACAATCCAATCCTCACCGGCGAGGCTGGCGTCGGCAAGACCGCAGTTGTCGAGGGCTTCGCCCAGCGTATCGCCGCCGGCGACGTGCCGCCACCGCTCCGCGGTGTAAGGCTTTGTGCGCTCGACATCGGCCTGATGCAGGCCGGTGCCTCCATGAAGGGCGAGTTTGAGCAGCGCTTGCGGTCGGTGATCGACGAGGTCCAGAGCTCACCCACCCCCATCATCCTGTTCATCGATGAAGCCCACACACTGATCGGCGCCGGCGGCGCGGCCGGCACCGGTGATGCAGCCAATCTCCTGAAACCTCCCCTTGCGCGTGGCACGCTGCGCACGATCGCCGCCACCACGTGGGCAGAATATCGCCAGTATATCGAGAAAGATCCCGCGCTCACACGACGCTTCCAGCCGATCCAGATCGATGAACCCGATGTGGAAACCTGCTGCATCATGCTGCGCGGACTCCTCGGTCCGATGGAGAAGCACCACGGCGTTCGCATCTCGGATGCCGCGATCGTCGCAGCGGTCAACCTGTCCCACCGCTACATTCCTTCACGGCAGTTGCCCGACAAGGCGGTCAGCCTGCTTGATACCGCCTCGGCGCGCGTGGCGATCAGCCAGAGCGCGACTCCGGCCCTGATCGAGGATGCACGCGTTGCGATTGCCGCCCGTGAAGCTGAGCGATCAGCACTCGTCAGCGACAGCGATCTTGGGATTGAGGACGACGAGCGCATCGTAGCGATCGACAACGACATCGCAGCATTGAAGGACAAGCTGACGAACCTCGAAGCCGATTGGGCCGCAGAGCAGGAGCTCGTCAAGGACATCCGGAGCATTCGGGAGATCCTGTCCGAACCCATGGAAGGCGACGATCCGGCTGCCAGGCGCGCGGAGCTGCGCGGCAAGTTCGACACGCTTGAGAGCATCAATCCGGAAAAGCGGATGGTCTATGCCTATGTGGACCAGCAGTCGGTGGCGTCCGTTGTCTCTGACTGGACTGGCATCCCGGTCGGCCGGATGATGCGCGACGAGATCGAAACCGTGCTGAAACTACCGGAGATCCTCAACCGCCGCGTCGTCGGCCAGTCCCATGGGCTGACGATGATCGCCAAGCGAATCGAGACCAGCCGCGCCAAACTGGACAACCCGTCGAAGCCGATCGGCGTGTTCATGCTGGCTGGTCCATCCGGCGTGGGCAAGACTGAAACCGCCCTGGCGCTTGCCGAGACCCTCTACGGCGGCGAGCAGAACATGATCACGATCAACATGTCGGAGTTCCAGGAAGCGCACACCGTCTCGACCTTGAAGGGAGCGCCTCCCGGCTATGTCGGCTATGGAGAAGGTGGACGCCTCACCGAGGCTGTCCGGCGCAAGCCCTATAGCGTCATCCTGCTCGACGAGGTCGAGAAAGCTCATCCCGACGTCCACGAGATCTTCTTCCAGGTGTTCGACAAGGGAACCATGGAGGACGGCAACGGGCGGCGGATCGACTTCAAGAACACGTTGATCATCCTGACCACCAACGTCGGCACCGATCTGATCATGGGCCTCTCGCGAGATCCAAAGTATCGCAGCGAACCGGAAGAGCTCGCCAAGATGCTGAGGCCGGAATTGCTGAAGGTGTTTCCGGCAGCGCTGCTCGGACGCATCGTCTCGATACCGTACTTCCCGCTATCCGACGAAATGCTCGCCGGGATCGCTCGGTTGCAGCTCGACCGGATCGGACGACGCCTCCGTGACAACCATAACGCGGCATTCAGCTACGATGACGCGGTCGTGGAGCACATTGTGTCACGTTGCAACGACCCGGACTCTGGCGGGCGAATGATTGACAACATCATCACCAACACCCTGCTCCCGGAGCTGTCACGCGAATTCCTCAGCAAGTCGCTTGCCAAGGAAGAAGTCAAGCAAGCGCGGGTCTCGATCGAGAACGACAAGTTCGCATATTCGTGGAATTGAGGACGATGAACATTCAAACCGAGCATCGCCACCCGAGCACCGGTCCCACGCCATACGACGAGGTCTACTACCCTGGCCACGTCTACGGGCTCACTCATCCGAACCATCTCGCTACCATTGCTGCCGTCTACGGCATGCAGGCGGCTCCGGTCGAGCGTTGCCGGGTGCTCGAGCTTGGCTGCGGCGTTGGCGGCAACCTGTTGCCGATGGCCTTTCAATATCCAAACAGCGAATTCGTCGGTGTCGACCTGAGCGGCGTGACGATCGAGCGCGGCCAGCGAAATATCGCCACATTGGGCCTCAGCAATATCAAGCTCCTGCACTGCGACATCATGAATGTCGACGAAAGCTTCGGGCAATACGACTACATCATAGCGCACGGCGTGTATTCCTGGGTTCCGCCGGCGGTGCGCGAGAAGATGATGATGATCTTCAAGCAGAACATGGCTCCGCGCGGGGTCTGCTACGTCAGCTACAACGCGCACCCGTTCTCGCATCTTCGCGACCTGGTCCGCGACATGATGCGGTATCACACCCGCCGTCTCACCGACATGAGGGAGAAGGTAGGACAGGCCCGCGCGATCTTGAAGTTCCTGAGCGACGGCTCGAAGGCCAACTCGGTGCACGGCGCAGTTATGCGCGACCAGTACAACCGCGTCCTCAAGTCCCCCGACGAGCTCTTATTTCACGACGATCTCGATGATGGCGCCGAGGCCTTCCTGCTGCATGAGGTTGCCGAAGACGCAAGCCGCCACGGCTTGCAATATCTGAGCGACGCTGATTTCTCACGACGCTATCTTGCCGGCTATTCCGAGGAGGTTCGCGCGACGCTGCAGCGCTTCCCGGAGAGCGAGTTCATGGCGCGCGATCAATATCAGGACTTCATCGACGGCAACGGCTTTCGGCGCACATTGCTCTGCCACGACAGCATTTCGCTATCCCGCCAGATCGACCTCGATTTCATCACCAGGTTCCATTTGCTGAGCACGACCAACCCGGTTGACCCCGACGCCTGCGTGACCGACGATTCCGCGATGGAATTCGAGAACCAGGACGGCAGCAGGGTCACGGTAACCAATCCGCTCTTGAAGGCTGCGTATCTATGTCTCGGCCGGGCCTGGCCGCGCGCATTATCATTTGGCGAGCTGCTCGATGGCGCCCGCGCGCTGCTGGGCGGCCGGCACACGGATGATGCCGAAAAGGTGCTGACGGAGGCAATGTTCATCCTGGCTTGCAGCGGCGAGGTCTCTTTCCTGCTGTCGCGCCCATTTCTGTCGAAGGAAGCTACCGAGCATCCGCAGGCGAGCCTGCTCGCACGAAGACAAGCGCAAACAGGTCCGCTCGTCACCAACCTCCTCCACCAGACGGTACAGTTGGAGGACGACCGGACCAGGGATTTCCTGCAATTGCTCGACGGTGCGCGGACCATCGACCAGATCACGGCCGAAATGACCGAAAAATTCGGCCCGACCATCCAGGTAGACCAGAAGGATAGTGCCGGGAAGCCTGCCGATCCGTTGTTGCTGTCAACGCGAGAAAGTGTTCAACGCTCGCTTGCGATGGTCGGCAAGCTGGGCCTGCTGGTCGCATGACGCGCTCAAGTGCGTCGGCTCCGTTGGCGATGCACGGCAGGGGTTGGAAGCTCCTGCCATTTCCTGAAGCGGATGCGGCCCCCGTCACTCTAGCCGTCGTGGGTATATTGTTGGCCGAGGAGCCATCCCGTGAGAATACCGCCGGGTCCGCTGGCATAGACCGGATCGAGGCCAACACCTGCACGCAGCATCTTCCATTCATGCTCGCCGACCCAGGGAATCCCGGGATCGCCCTTCTGATACTGGGACAGCAGCGTTCGGGCGACCTCTGCGGCATTGGCGTAGATCGGCCCGTTGGCCCAGCGCGGGCGGGGCAGGCCTGTCATGCGGCAATAGAGCGCCGTGCAGACGTACGCAGACGCCTCTTCCGCATTGGCATCAAGGCTGGTACGCAACAGATCATATGCCGCATGCAGGCTTTCGTGGACGATATAGGCCTCGTCCAGCCGCCCCGTCGCCGACACGACCTCCAGCGTGTTCGCCGCAACCGCTGTGCCGTCCGCCCTGGTTCTCGCGACATCGTTGTATTGTGCAGCAACGCCTGCCGCGAGATCCGTCGGAGGTCTGACGGTAACCTGCCCCAACCGGATAGCGCGGGCGACGTGATGGAACGTTTGCGGCGCAATCGTCACATGGCTGCCGCGGATCGGAAACCGGAACCGCATGCGTGCGACGGCCGGGCCACTGAGTACGTCTAACACCCTGCTCCGCAGTGACATTTGATCGTCCTCGTTGTTCACACTACCCCACGGATGGTGGTCGCCATCTCCGATCGGCAGGTTCAAACAGTCACTGCGCTGGCGCGCCAGGAATTCGAATGACCTGGGCCGGGCGGCAGCTTGATCGAGCGAGCCGGCATTGAACCCGAGCCCGTTCGGGTGAGACCAATCTGAGGCAAGGATTGGCTCGGAGGGCGTTCCATGACGACGACTGATCCGACGACGACCGACACGTACCGGAAGATCGCGGCGCGACTGACCATGCTTCGGCCGCAGATCGATTTGAAGAATTACTTTGCCGGCCCCAACCCGGATGTGCGCCTTTATGACGAGAAGCCCTACATCCGACACCAACTCGAGAAGTATGGTGTCGCTGCCACGACGACCACGCTCGATGGCGTCACCTTCCTGCCCAAGGACTGGGAAGAGTTGATCAAGAAGCTGCGCATTGCCAAGACGACGGACGGATTCGACGCATTCGCCGAAGGGCAAAGCCCGGAGAAGGCGTCGCATTGGGCCCTCGATCTGTCGATGGCGGCAACGATCGGCAAGGGGTTTCGGGAGATCTGGCGCCCAAAGCTGTCCGACAAGCCACTCTCAACGCGGGATCTCCCGGGCCGCCACGGCTTCGGGCTCGGGCGCGACCGCGGACAATGGAGCGACGCTTACAGCTCGCAATTCGGCAAGGACCCGCAGCCCCAGGACATCACCTCGCTGCATTTCGCCGTAGCACCCGATCGGGTGAACGTGCACATCGACGAAACAGGCTTCGTGTTCGAGGGCGTGGACGGTGCGCTTACGGTCGGGCCGAACTTCGTGCATCACGCCGGCAATGAACTGTTCTGGAAGAGCAACAAGCATATACCGCAGTGGGCCGCGGAGCACATCGATCTGATCCTGCCGAACAGCGCGAACGACTTTTCGCGCGTGGGCATTTCGGTCGACATGTACCAACGCAAAGACTTGCGCGTTACGGTCACCGGCTCCTGCGGAATTTTCGGTGGTTTCGAGTGCTCGGGAACGGTGAGCATCAGCGGAACGCATGATCTGCTCGGTTCGAAGTCGAAAGGCAGGCGCTAAAGCGGACATTGCTCGTTCGGCATTGCTCCGTGTCTACGCCTCCAAGCTACGAATGAGGCTCCTCGATTTGCCACTGCCAGTTCGTGGCTCGGATGAATGGAACTATCGAACCGCCTCGAGGTAGCGGCGACCACGATATTGGTGGCGAGACCGCGTAGTTCCGCAGGAACCAGCAGGGGGGAGATCTCACATTGCCGAACCAGGAAAGGCCCTTGAAGCCTATCGTCGAAAGCTATGTACCGCCAGCAGGAATCCGGCATGCGGTGACGGCAGGCGAGACCTGGATATCCCTCGCCAAGCGGATCGGCATCGACCCTTGGGACCTCATCGAGTTCAATTTTCCGGGCATCAAGCTCGTCAAACAGCGCGATTTCCAACAAGCCACACGGCAGGTGAACTGGTACCTGGCCGAGTATGTAGGCTGCCGCGCGATGTCGCCCGACCGCCAGAATTTTGCGTTTTCATCCGGTACGACCGGCGGGAAAGGTGGATGGCGAGGGGGATTCATCTATCTGCCGCCAGGTACGCCGCCTCCCCCACCGATTGCGCCCACTCCACCGGTTGCGCCCACCCCAGCGGCTCCGACCCCGCCGGAATGTGGAGGAAGCCGACCCGACTTCGCGCGCGTCCTAGACGTCAGCGAACGGGATTTCGCGCGCAACGTCTTTGGCCCGACGTTGCCGCCATGGGAGACCATCGCGATTACCAATGGCCTGGGAGCAGGCGGAAGACCGTGGACGAACGATGGACCATTCTTTAGAGGAAGCAATCCCATGGTGCCGAGCATGCGGTATGCCATCAATCTTGGCAATGTCGCGTTCAGTAACCTGGCATCGCCTAGCCCCACCTTCGGCCTCTTGTGCGACGACTTCGGTCGCATTTGCGACCTCTTCGTGCACGAAATGACCCACGTGTGGCAGGCGTTCAACGATTCAAACTGGACAATGGCACGCTCCTTCTGGGCGCAGACGGTCGGTGCCGGCTACGACTACACGCCCGGGGATAGCTGGGACTCATACAACGTCGAACAACAGGCACACATCGTCGAAGATTGGCACAAGTACAAGATTAGTTCTCCGATGCTTGCCGAAGAACGGTATCCGTATGTCCGGCTCGTGATCCGCTCTGGACGCCTCACTTTTCCTCGCGGGCTGGATCTGGTGGCATTGAAAAAGGACCTTCAAGATCTGCGCACAAGGCACCTGGACTAGAATCCGCAGCAACGGCGTGGTCGGGAGTCTACTTAATGATGCACCAACACACCGAGAATTCGACGCGGTGCGGTAGCGCATTCTTCCTCTCGAGAGCGCTTTTCCGTCCAGCGTGCTGGTCAGCTTCGCAGCGCAAGCACACGGAGAAGAATTGCGCGGCCGCCATGCGACAGGCGATCGTGAAACAGTTCGGAGAGCCGGTCTCCACGCTTCCGCACCGAGAACCTCTTCCGGAGCTCATGGGCGCGAGACAGCGAGCAATAGAGAAAATCACGACGTAGCCGGCGCAGGCGGCTGCCATAACCTCTAACATCGGTGCTCGCGTAGGCCTCCATCAGGGTGCGTATCAAATAGTCATCGCTCGGATCAACGTAAGCTTCGTGGGAAACGCTCGATGATCGCATGGATACAGGTTCATCGCTCGACAGAAATAAGTTCCTGCGGATCAGCCCATCCGACACGCCGGTCGCCTCTTTAGCGAACTTTCCATAGTTCACAAAAGGCAGCGCAGCGAGTTGCCGGCGCAGACTTTCGAGCGTCGCCGACGGGATCCGGACGCCATTGCCCGCGCTGGTGTCGAGCTTGTTGGCGCGCACCGTGGCGTAGAGGTCGCACCAGAATTTGTCCCAGGGGGCGGTGCCGTTGCGGTTAGACGACGGATTCCTGCGAACGCTATATGTCGTTTGAGTGAGGTAGGCCGCCAGTTCGCCCATGTGGCGCGTAACAGCGCCGTCAGGATCATAGACGTCGATCATGGCGTGGACGCATTCATGCAGGAGTAGCGCCCGATCGCTATCATTTGCGGGAGGCGACTTCTTCTGCGTCAAGAGAATATCCGTGGCCTGATCGTAGAAGGCGAGATCCTGAGTGCCGCCCTTCACCAATATATTACCGACACGAATGTGATCGCGAACTGTCGTCAAGTATTCGCCCTTGATATGGATCTTGTCGACGTAAAACTCGATGCCAAGCGCAACCGAGTCGCTGAGTGTGTCCAGGACGTCGCCTTCGGTCAGTGGCATGACCTACCTTCCTTGCGTGGTTGAGCAATAGTCGTCCGACTACGCTCCGGCAAAAGAAACGGCAGGTTACTCCTAACTGGACTTCGGCCGGTGTAGTCGGGAAGATTTGCCGGGATTCTCCTTCACGTGCGGCCCGCATCCAGCCGGGAGCGTATGATGTTCCCCGATGAAAATCGGCAGTTGTGTTGCTGCGTTTCCATGTGTCGCCAACGCCAGGCATGGTTCCGTCGAAGAGCAGGCGGCTCGCATCGCCAGTATACCTAATGAACCGCAACTCGTCATCGGTGGTCTTCAAGATGCGCCCGCCGTGGCTCGCAATCGTTGAGTCTACGACGTCTTGGCAGACGGTTTTCTGCGTCGCTAGCGCGCCGCGCCCGTCACCGCCATAAGGCGTGAATAGCTAACGACATCCGCTGTCAGAATACCTTCCACTCGACGTACAACTCGCTCGCCCTCGCAACCACCAACGAAGTCCAGACCGCAAAATCGACGCCAGCGCATTGCCCCGCATGGCTAATTTCCAGTATGTTGCTGGCTCAACCGGCGAGCAATGGTCACGGATAGTTATCCCCGGCGCGGTGGTCCGGGCTCGACACTATCGTGATCTAAGGTTTGGGAAAGCTATGGCAAGCTTCGCTCAGTTCTTGCAGGATTCTGGTGTGTACGCGGCGCAAAGCTTCATGATCGTTCCTCGGGGAGGCTTCAACTTGGTCTGCCTGCGCGACAGCAAGGACGTTCACCTATCGTATGATCGCGACCGGTTACAGGTTGAGGATGTGCGCTTCGAGCAAGTCGAACGCGTCGCTCAGGAATACATCAACAGTCGCTATGGAGAGCAAAAAGGTCAGGAGCGCGATGATCAATTGCTGCGCCTGCGTACAGCGCTGTATGGCACCGCGCGACTGGATGGCAGTGCGCGCGGCCTCAAGGTCGTTGCCAAAGGTGTAGGTATTCCGGAACTCAAAGCCGCGCGCGGCAACACGGCCATCAAGTTGGAGGTCGCCATTCTGCAGCGCAAAGACTTCACGATCGCGTTCAGATTTCTCAAGCACCTCGATCAGTCAGGCAAAGTCATCAACGCCACGAAATGGACGCCGGATGACGTGCCCTGGTTCCTCACCAGGCTGAACTGGGTCTTCGGGGCTCAGACGAACATCTTTTTCACGCTGGTCGATGCCAAATGGATTACGGTCCAGAAAGCCTTAGGACCAAAAATCTCGCGGGATGTTTTTCGAAAGGATATCGCACCATTGAAGAGGCACGGCGCCGATCTCACCTGCTTTCTGGTCGGTGATTATGCTGCAATGGATACTGAGGCGGCTGGGGAGTATCTACCTGATGAGCAGGTATTCGTGGTTGTTGACCAAGGTAATCCACCCGTGTTCGATCTTGGCGAACCGTTCATTGGTGTAATGGCGCACGAGATCGGGCACTTCTTGCACCACAAACGAACCATGCCCGGGAGTGGACACCATAACCGAAGCGGTATTTTGCTTGCCAGTGGCATGGAAAGCTTGTCCTTGGATAAGCAACTCGTCACCAACTTCAACGCATGGTGAGAACAATCATTCTCGGCATCCCTTCAGCACGTTGAGGCCGCGCGGGCCTCGCGGTCGTAATCCGTCGGTAATGTCCGCCTGCGATGCGCGTTACTGCAACATCGTCTAGGCCACCAATATCGCTGCACGGAGCCTGATGCGAGTACTGATCGTCGACGATCATCCCATCATCATAGCTGCTTGCCAGGCCTTGTTTGCCGACGAGGCAGGCTTCATCGTCACAGGAGCGGCAGATGCGGCCAGTGGATTGGCGTCCTTTATTGCCGGACCTCCTGAGGTCTGCGCCATAGACATCAACCTGCCATCTGTCTCCGGCATGGAGCTCGCTCGACAGATCTTTGGAAGAGATGCCGAAGCGCGCATCGTGATGTTTAGCGTCAACGACGATCCTGTATTCGTGGCAACCGCGATCGACATCGGCGTCAAGGGGTACGTTTCCAAATCGCTGCGTTTTCTTTGAGGCAACACACTTTGCATCGACGCTTCCCAGTCAATGCGAAAGAGACGCCGTGTCCGCGAGACGCGGCAAGTTTCAGTGAGGGAAGACTGGCACAATCCGAAGCGGGAGTGGGCCGTCGCCGCTGATCCTTCGCCGGCGCGAAAGCGATCACCTGCCGCTCACAACCGCGATTACCATTTCAATGCCGCCGTGCGCACGGGATGGTCCCAGAGCGCGGTCGTCTCAGCATCGAGCAGGCTGACGGTGAGCGAGCACCCGGCCATGTCCAGCGAGGTGACGAAGCTGCCGACCAGCGAGCGAGCGATGCGCAAGCCGCGCTTCTCGAGCATCCGGCGCGCCGCGTTGTACATCAGATAGAGCTCGATCGTTGGCGTTCCGCCAAATCCGTTGACGAGCAGGAGGGCCTCGGCCCCGTCGCGCGCGTCGAGATCCTGCGCGATCGCCGTCGTCATCTCGTCCGCGATCGCGTCTGCCCGCTCCAGCTTGACGCGGCGGCGTCCAGGCTCGCCGTGAATGCCGACCCCCATCTCCATCTCGTCCTGGCCGAGCGAGAAGGTCGGCGTGCCCGCAGCCGGGACCGTGCAGCTCGTCAGCGCCACGCCCATCGAACGCGTGCGCACGTTGACGCGCTCGCCGAGCGCAACGCAGCCTTTGAGGTCGGCGCCCTTCTCGGCCGCCGCGCCGACGATCTTCTCCACGATGAGCGTGCCAGCCACGCCGCGACGCCCGATGCTGTGGGTCGAGTTCTCGACCGCGACGTCATCGTCGGTGACGATGGTCGCCGTGAGCCCCTCGGCGATCTCGGCCGCCATCTCGAAATTCATGCGGTCACCCGCGTAGTTCTTCACGATGAACAGCACGCCGGCCTCACCCGAAACCGCCTGAGCGGCCTCGACGATCTGGTCCGGCGTCGGCGACGTGAAGACCTGTCCCGGGCAGGCGGCGTCGAGCATGCCATAGCCGACGAAGCCCGCATGCAGCGGCTCATGCCCGCTGCCGCCGCCCGAGACGAGTGCGACCTTCTTCGGGTTCAGCTCACGGCGCCGCACGAATTTCCGCTCCGGCCCAAGCGCGACGAGATCGGCATGCGCGGCCGCAAGTCCGTCGAGGCTCTCCGCAAGCATGCCGTCGACCGAATTGATGAACTTCTTCATTGTCTCCTCCCCGCTTCTTCCCTTTGGCCTCACGCCTTATTTTTTTCCCGCATGATGGCAATCAAGCGCCGCGCGAATTCCTGGAGCAGCGCATCGAGCTCGGCGTTCCGCTTCGCACTGCCGAGATCTGGCAAATGCAGCGTCAAGGTCCGCTCATGCGATCCTTCGGTCAGTCGGCCGATCCGGCGCGGATGCGCGCGTGCATAGGCGCGAAGAAAGGCGGTTTTCGCCTGCGGAGAGAAGTGGCAGACATCGAAGATCGTATTGAGATGTTGCACGGGTATCGGCACCGGATAGGCGGGATTGCTGATTTGGCTGACGAAGCTGCGGTTCTTCCCAATGGCATGCGCCAGACGCAGCCGCATGCCCGAGGGGCGGCTCTCCAGCACTTCCTTGAAGATGCGCTTGTAAACTGCAACAGCGCCGGCTTCTGCTGGCTCATCGATCGCCGTGTCAGCCAAGGCCCCCTCCGCTGCTCAGCCGGTCGATCGTCTGCTTGATCTGCGCGAGCGCCGATGCATTCACAGATAGCTCGCGCAAGCCGCAATTCAGCAATGCGGGAAGGCAGCGCGGATCGCTTGCCATGTCGCCGCATAGGCTGACGCTGATCGCGGCGCGCCGCCCATGCTCGGCGGTCCGCGCGATCAATTCGAGCACCGCCGGATGCAGCGGGTCCATCAAGGGGGCAAGCGCTCCATTGGAACGATCGCAGGCGAGGACATATTGCGCGAGATCGTTCGAGCCGATCGAGAAGAAGGACGTCTTGAAGCTCGTAATAGCCAGGGCCGCCGCCGGGACTTCGACCATGATTCCCAGCTCGGGAAGCATCGCGGCAATGCCGTCCGCCTGCAAGCGCTGCACGACATCGGCAAACAGCTTCCGCCCCGCCTCGAGCTCAGCCGCAGACGTGACCATCGGAAACATGACCTTGAGGTTTCCGCGCACGGCGGCCCGTGCCAGCGCGCGGAGCTGAATGGCAAAGATCTCGGGCCGGGCCAGGCAAAGCCGCAAGCCCCGAACTCCGAGGAACGGATTGGCTTCGCCGTCCAGCGTAAAGCCGGCGACCGGCTTGTCGCCGCCCGCGTCAAACGTGCGAATGGTGACCGGGCGCTGGTCGGCCCAACGCAGCACCGCATCGTAAGCCTGAAACTGTGTCTCCTCATCGGGCAAACTGCCCCTCTCCGTCAGCAGAAACTCGGTGCGCATCAGGCCGATCCCATCGGCATATTGCGCGTCGGGATGCTCGAGATCGTCGACGCGCTGGATGTTGATAAACAGCTTGATCCGCTCGCCGCGCCATGATGCGGTGGGCCGCCGCAGGATCGCACGGGCGGACGCCCTGCTCTTGCGATGGCTTTCGCGCCGCTTCTCGAACAGGCGAACCTGCTCCGCGCTGGGATCGAGCTCGAGCGTCGCGCCTTCACCATCGAGCAGCGCGTTGGCTCTGACGTCCGGAATGGCGCCGAGTTGCACGACCATGGGAATGCCCCGCGCGCGCGCCAGCATCGCGACGTGGCTCGTGGGACTGCCACGCAAGAGCGCCAGACCGCCGCCGCCGGACCAGTCGATCTCCAGGAATCGCGAGGGCGGCAGATCGTCGGCGCAGACGACGGCGCCGCTCGGAATCTCCAGCGCCGGGCCCCCATCGCCCCGCAAAATGTTGATCACGCGGTCGCGCAGGTCCGCAAGGTCCGAAGAGCGCGCCTTCAGATATTCGTCCGCAGCTGAATTGTAGTCCGCGATCTGCGCGTCGAGCGCCGAACGCCATGCGACATCCGCCGGATCGCCATCGCCAATCGATGCGAAGATCGCTTGGATGAAATCCTCATCCTCCAGCAGCGCGACCTGGAATTCGAGAATCTGTGCAGCCTCGCCGCCGGCGATCCCGGCGAGATCCGCGATCTGCCCGCTTGCCGCGTCAATCGCAGCACGAAGCGCAAGCGCCTCTTCAGCCAGGTTGCCCGCGACACGCTCGCCGTTGGTGTCCGCGCCGACCCGGACGAGCGGGCCATGGGCAAAGCCGATCGAGGCGGTTCTGCCGCGGTAGGCCAGTCCTGTCGCGCTACCCTGCATGCTGCTAAGCCCCGTCCGGAAAATCGGTTGCGATCAGGTCGACCAGCGCCGCAACGGCGGCTTCCGCATCACTGCCGGACGCCCTGATCTCGATCGTGCTGCCGTGGGCCGCACGCATCGCCATGATCTTGACCACGCTCTTGGCATTGATCCACTCGGCCGCGCCTGCGACCCGCACGGAAATCTGGGCCTGGAACTTCTTGGCGAGCTTGGTCAGCTTGACCGCGGGGCGCGCGTGCATGCCAACCGCGTGCACCAGCCGCACATTTCCGGTGAAAATCTTTCCGTCCGCTTTGTCCAGCATGCTCATCTTCCATCATCGCTTCGCCGACGTCTCAGTCGGCAGAGAGTTCCTCGGCCACGGCCTTGACCTGGGCCAGTGAGCTGCCGCCTGCGGCCTCGGTTGCCGCCATCACGGCGCCCTCGACGATCGGCGCGTTGCATACGACAACGAGATCGCGCCGCGCAGGCTCCAGCATCTCGACCGCCATTTCGCTGTTGGTTTCGGCCCCGCCGAGGTCGACGAGGATTGCGACGCCCTTGGCAGACCAGGCATCATTAATGGCGTCGATGATCAGGGAGACGCTGGTGCCCAATCCGCCGTCGGGATTGCCGCCGCAAAAAGCCACCTTGACCTCGCTGCCGACCATCTGCCGCACCATGTCGGCGGTGCCCTTGGCGATGTCCTTCGAGTGCGAGACGATCACGATACCCACAGTGTCGGTCATTGCTGTCCCTCCAGGCTCGCGCAGACCGCCTGCACGAGTACGCAGCTCGAGCGGGCGCCGGGGTCGACGTGCCCGACGCTGCGTGGCCCGAGGAACGACGCCCGCCCCTTGGTGGCCTGCATCGGCGCGGTCCGCTCGACCGCCTCGGCAGCGGTGGTCCGGACGCGCGCGATCAGATCCGGCTGGCCGGCCGCAGTCCTCAGCGTTTCCAGGACGGGAACAAGCACGTCGAGCATCGTCTTCTCACCGGCCTGCGACCGGCCACGCGCGCTCACCGCGTTCACGCCACTGCCGAAAACGTCCGCGAGGTCGTCCGGTAAGTGTTTGTCGTGCGAGAGCGCTTCGCCGGCGGCGAGGAAGAAGCTCCCGTAAAGCGGCCCGGACGCGCCGCCGACCGTCATCACCAGGGTCTTGCCGATCATCTTCAGCGCCTCGTCGAGCGGTTGCGCGGAGATCGCATCGAGCTTGCCCAGAACCGCTTCGAATCCGCGCTTCATGTTGATTCCGTGGTCACCATCGCCGATCGCCTGATCCAGGCTCGTCAGCTCCGGCGCACTGGCGATAACCTGCTCTGCGGCCACCTTGATCAACGACTTGAACGTCCCAGGTTGCAGCGACATCGACATGATCCTCTAGAGAATCATCGCGGGGATGCGTCGCCCCGCGCGATCGAAACAGAGCGGATGTACCAGGTGCAATTCGACCTCCTGACCTGCCTTTAGCGGCTGCTGATGCGGATCCGCAAGCGTCACCAGCATTTCGCCCTTATAGTCCAGATGAACGTGATTCTGTTCGCCGAGGTGCTCGACCCGGTGGACGCGGCCGACCATCCGTCCGCCATTGCGCGCACCGACCTTCAGATGCTCGGTACGGATGCCGACGGTCTCCGTTTCCGGCGGCACCGACACGTCGGACAAGAGACGTGCCGGAAGGAAATTGATCTGCGGCGTACCGAGACGCGAGGCGACATAGGAGCTGGAGGGGCTTTCGTAGATCTCCCGCGGCGTGCCGAGCTGAAGGAGCTGGCCATCCTTGATCACGCCGATCCGGGAGGCCATGGTCATAGCCTCGACCTGGTCGTGGGTCACGTAAAGGATAGTCGCGCCAAGCTCGAGCTGGATCCGCTTGAGCTCGAGACGCAGCTCCGAACGGAGCTTCGCATCCAGCGACGAGAGCGGCTCGTCCATCAGGTAGATCGCGGGATCGCGAACCAATGCGCGGCCGATCGCCACCCGCTGCATCTCACCGCCGGACAGGCGGGTTGCACGGTTGTTCAGCTTGCTTGCGATATGCAGCAGCTCCGCCGTCTGTTCGACACGCTTGCGGATGATGGGCTCGGGCACGCGCCGCGCGGGCGAGCGTAGCGGGAATGCCAGATTGTCATAGACAGTGAGATGCGGATACAGCGAGTACTGCTGGAAGACGAAGGCGATATCGCGCGATCCCGGCGGATCATGCGTCACGTCATGGCCGTCAATCATGACCGAACCGGTGTCGGGGCTCTCGAGCCCGGTGATCAGCCGCAGCGTCGTGGTCTTGCCGGCGCCGCTCGGCCCAAGCAGGACCAGGAATTCCCCGTCATTGATCGCCAGCGAGAGCTCGCGCACCGCCTCTATCGTGCCGAAGCGCTTGCTGATGTTGCGCAGAATGACGTCAGCCATGGCGCGGGCTCCCCTCATTGGCGGTCCGGATCGCCATGCCACTGCCAACATCGAACAACGCCAGTCGCTCGGAATGGAATTCGAGACCGACCGTCTCGCCGATCCGCACCGACGCGCTGGAGGGCAGCCGGGCAGCGACGCGTCCATGCGCCGTGTCGACCCGTGACGATCTGCGTCGTGCCGAGATATTCTGCGCCGAACACCTCGCCGCGGACGGGTGCTGCATCGGCGAAACGGATATGCTCCGGGCGTATCCCGAGCGCCAGCGGCGCGCTCGCGCGATCCTCGCGGATCTCCGGGACCGCGATGCTGGCATCATGGAAGGCGATGGCCCGATCTCCGGATCGTAGGCCGCCCTCAAAGCGCAAGAAGTTCATCGACGGCGAGCCGATGAAATCGGCCACGAACATGCTCGCGGGCCGGTCATAGATCTCCTGCGGCGAGCCGATCTGTTCGACGCGCCCCTTGTTCATGACGGCAATCCGGTCCGCCATTGACATCGCCTCGAGCTGGTCATGTGTCACGTAGACCGTAGTTGCACCAATGCGATCATGGAGGTCGCGAAGCTCGCCGCACATCAGATGCCGAAACTCGGCGTCGAGCGCCCCGAGCGGCTCGTCCATCAGGAAGGCCTTGGGCCGCCGGACCATAGCGCGCCCCAGCGCCACGCGCTGGCGGTCGCCACCCGACAGCTTTGACGTCTTGCTCGACAGGAGATGCTCGATCCGCAGGAGCCGCGCCGTCTCCTGCACGCGCTCGCGGACCGCACGCCGGCCCATGCCCTGGCACCTCAGGGGAAAGCCGATATTGTCGGCAACATTCATGTGCGGATAGAGCGCGAAAAGCTGGAAGACGAAGGCGATGTCGCGGGCCGCGGCACGGCGGAACGTCACGTCCTCGCCGTCGAGCAGGACCTTGCCCTCGGTCGGCAGCTCGAGGCCCGCAATCATGCGCAGCGTGGTCGTCTTGCCACAGCCGGAGGGCCCGAGCATCGCGAAAAAGGTGCCGTCGTCGATCGTGAAGTTCGAGCCTTGCACGGCCGTGAACTGATCGAACGACTTGCGCAGGTTTTCGACGCGAATTTGTGCCATGTTGACCGCCCTATTCCGGAAAATGGCTCACGATCACGTAGCCGACCGTGCCGATGAGGATCGTCACGAACGAATAGCTGTACAGATCAATCGTCCAGGGCTGCACCAGCATGATGATGCCGCCTCCGATCAGGGTCATCGCGCCGGCCTCCCAAGGCCCGCGACGGAACCAGCGAGACACTCCGCCCTTGGCAACCGCAGAACCGCTCATTTGCGCACAGCTCCGAATGTGATGCCGCGCAACAGGTGTTTGCGCAACAACACGGTGAACAGGACGATCGGGACAACGAACAGCGTAGTCGCGGCAGCCACCGCCGGCCAATCCTGCCCGCCCTCGCCGATGATGAATGGGATGAATGGCGGCATGGTCTGCGCTTCGCCGCTCGTCAGGAGAACCGCGAAGGCGTATTCGTTCCACGAGAAGATCAGGCAGAAGATCGCGGTTGCCGCAATTCCCGTGACGGCCTGCGGCAATACCACCTTGCGCAGGGCCTGGAGTCGCGTGTAGCCGTCGACGAGAGCGGCCTCCTCATACTCGCGCGGGATCTCGTCGATGAACCCCTTGAGCAGCCAGACTGCGAGCGAGACGTTCACGGCGGTGTAGAGCAGGATCATTCCGAGCCTGGTGTCGGTCAGATTGAGCTGGCGGTACATCAAATAGATCGGGATCGCGACCGCGACCGGCGGCATCATTCGCGTCGAGAGAATGAAGAACAGCAGGTCGTCAGCCAGGGGAATGCGAAAGCGCGAAAAAGCGTAGGCCGCGAGCGTGCCGAGAAACACGGCCAGGAACGTCGAGCCGAACCCGATGATCAGCGAGTTCACGAAGCGCGGCACGACCTTCGATGGCCCGGCAATGACCATGTCCCGCTGGCGCACGAGCGTGTCGTACCACGTCTCCGGCGGCGGCAGCTTGGCGATGAAGTCCGGCGTCTGGCGGGTGCGCACGGTGAAAAGGTTGACATAGCCTTCGAGGGTCGGCTCGAAGAGCACCTTGGGCGGATAGGCGATGGCGTCGCTCTGCGACTTGAATGCGGTAGCGACGATCCAGAGTAGCGGCAGGATCGTGATCACGGCATAGAGAATGACGAGGCCACCTGCCACGGCCTTCGAACGCGGCGAGGCTTCGACGATGGAATGAGCGGTGGACTTGGCCAGGACTGACTTGGCGAGTGCAGCGGTCATCGTTGCTTCACCTTGTTGAGCGCTTTGACGTAGATGTTGGCGGCACCGAACACGGTCACGAACAGGATGATGGCGAGCGCAGAGGAATAGCCGGTGCGCCATTTCTCGAATGCCGCGCGCTTCAGCGTGATCGACACGAGCTCCGTGGTCGATCCCGGGCCTCCCGACGTCAGGAGGTTGACCATGTCGAACATCTTGAAGTTCTCGATTGCGCGGAACAGCACGGCGAGCATCAGGAACGGCACCGTCATCGGCAGCGTGATCGACCAGAATTGCCGCCACGGCGAGGCGCGATCGACCTCGGCCGCCTCATAGATGTAGTGGGGAATGGAGCGAAGCCCGGCGAGGCAGATCAGCATGACGTAAGGCGCCCACATCCAGGTGTCGACCAGTACGATGGTCCAGGACGCGAGCGAGACCTGTCCGGTCATGCTGAACGAGCTCGGCGGCACCCCCGTGAACAGGCTGATCACGTAGTTGAAGGGCCCGATCTGCGGCTGCAGCAGCAGCGTCCAGAAGTTGCCGACCACCGCCGGCGACAACATCATCGGCAGCAGGATGATCGTGGTCCAGAAGCTGTGACCGCGAAACTGGCGGTTGATCAACAGCGCCAGGCCATAGCCGATGACCACCTGTAGTGCCACAGACCAAATCACGAATTGCGCCGTGGTCTGGAGCCGGAACCAGACGTCCTCGTCGGTGAGGATGTCGGTGAAATTGTCGAGCCCGACGAACCGCAGCGGCAGATAGGACATGCTGAGGTTGAGGCTGGTGAAGGACAGCCGGATCATCCACACCAGCGGAAAGATGTTGATCGCCAGCAACAGCGCGATCGTCGGCGCAACGAACAGCCACGCAATGGTGCGGTCGGAAAGGCCGCGCACGCGCCGTGCGTCGCGAGATTTGGCGGGCTCGCTCATGCCGGCAATCGTAGCATCATCAGGTTGAAGGATCGTCGTCATCTGGTCCATCGGCTGGCTGGTTCGGTTTCCCCGGGGGACACCCCCGGGGAAACCGGTTCAGTTGATGCGAGCGCCGCGCCTATTGCGACGCGACCTGCTTGCCCTGCTCCTTGAAGACCTTGGTCCAATCCTTGACCAGGAGATCGAGCGCCTGCTGCGCGGTACCCTTGTCGGCGACGACGTAATCGTGCACCCGCTTCTGCATGTCGAGTAGCAGTTGCGCGTAGGACGGCTCGGCCCAGAAGTCCTTCACGATTCCCATCGACTCCAAGAATTGCGGCGCGAACGCCGCGCTCTTCGGGAAGTCGGGCGCATCGACCACCGCTTTCAGGGCCGAGTAGCCGCCGAGCTGCCACCATTTCTGCTGCACAGCGGGCTGCGCGAACCATTTGATATAGGCGAGCGCGTCGTCCTTGCGGTCGGAGGTCGCCACCACGGAGATGCCCTGTCCACCAAGCTGCGTGAAGTGTCCATTCGGGCCGGCCGGATTGACGAAGAATCCGATCTTGTCGCCGCCGACATTCGGATCCTTGTAGAGGCCGGGGAAGAAGGCGAACCAGTTCATCTGCATCGCCACCTGGCCGGACTTGAAGGCATCGAGCCCCTCCTGCATGTAGGCGTTGGTCATGCCCGGCGCGGTGCAGCACTTGTAAAGTTCCTTGTAGAACTCGAGCCCCTTGGCCGCCTCGGGTGAATTGACGACGCCCTGCATCTGATACGGCTTCTTTGGATTGTCGTAGCTGAAGCCGTAATTGTAGAGCACGTTGGTCACGCCCATGGTTATGCCTTCCGAGCCGCGCTCGGTGAAGATATAGGCGCCATAGACCTTCTTGCCGTCGATCTCGCGGCCCTGGAAGAACTCCGCAATCTGCTTCAACTCGTCATAGGTTTTCGGCGGCGCCAGGTCGCGGCCGTACTTTGCCTTGAAGGCGGACTGAATCTCGGGCCGCGAGAACCAATCCTTGCGGTAGGTCCAGCCTACCGCATCGGCCATAGCCGGCAGCGCCCAATAGTTCGGCGAGTTCTTCGGCCACTGCGAGTAGCCGACGACCGTCGCCGGGACGAAGTCGTCCATCGATATCTTCTCCTTGTCGAAGAAATCGTTGAGCTTGACGTACCACTTGTTCTCGGCGGCGCCGCCGATCCACTGGCTATCGCCGATGATCAGGTCGCAGAGCTTGCCGTGGGAGTTGAGCTCGTTGAGGAAGCGATCGGCATAGCTCGTCCACGGGACGAACTCGTATTTCATCTCAATGCCGGATTGCTTGGTAAAGTCCTTGCCGAGCTCGACCAGCGCATTGGCCGGATCCCATGCCGCCCAGCACAGCGTAAGCTGCTTGCCCTGAGCTGCGGCTTCGCCTCCGCCAAATATCCCCAGCAGCGCCGTGCCGAGGACCGTGGTTGCCGCCGAGCTTCTTAGCCAATTGAATGTCCGCATATCCGTTTCCTCTCTCGTTGAAGCATCCAACCCGCTCGGCGCTCCCTGCCGGAACGACGCCAAGATCCTGAAACCGAGTTTGAGGAGCGATGAGTGGAGAACGAGACGGACCATTTCCGGAAACGGGTCCGGAAGGGCTTGGGCTCCTCCCACACATCGGCTCGATGCGTGATGTTTAGTTTTTTTGTAGGACTAAACGTATTACTAAATTTTGGAGCCCGTCAAGCCGGTTTGTCGCTAGCCTGGCGAAAAGATTCGCGACGTTCGCGCGCGCAAGCGGGATGTTCGCAGCGCAGCGAAATGCCTGGATTTTGTCGAAAGCTTCGATTGCCGATCTGGCGCCGCGGAGCAATCCAGCCCGCCTGGATAACCGGCGAGCCAGAAGTTGGCCATCGCCAAGCATGTTTAGCAAATGGCTTTACTGAACGTTCAACAAAGCGATTAAGAGCGTGAGCAGTCTCCTCATCGGCCGAAGTCTGCCATCGCCGCGGACCACACCTGTTTCGCCCCAGAAACGACCTCGCCAAAGCGCAGCTAACGCGATCGAACTCAAGCATGGGTGCAGCAAGTTCGACCAGCGGGGCTGCACGGAGCGAGATGAGAGGGTGGCGCCTCATGTTTCCAGCAACTGTTGCTGATCGTCAGCACTCACCTATCTCCCCTGCCCTCGGAAACAATGGGCATGCTCTTCCGCCGACCCGAGGCAGCCCAATCTCATCTCACGAGGTCTGCTCACATTGGCTGTGTCGAGATTTTTCTTGATCTCCCGGTGCATACGCCGCCTTCCAAGCAATTGAAGAACTTGAACTCTCGCTCCAATCCATCATGGGCCGATTTGAGCTAGGTACAGCAACACACTAGCAACTTGTCAGGCTTGGCTCGATTTGTGCCAAGTTAGGCAACTGATCGCATGACGGCCTGTTTCGGCCGCGGTGCGACGGACCGAGTGGCGAATGAAGCCGGCGCATGAAGTCGGCCGTTGCCGTCCTCGGGAGACGCCGGCGCGTCGCTGTGCCTCGCCGAGATGTTGACGATCTCCAGCGAAGTGTCGCGGTACATATCGGCGAGAACCGACAGCGTAGTTTCGACCTTGAGCCAGCGGTCCTTCCGCACCGCGCCTGCTGCGGGCCTGCCGCGCCTCGATGACGCCGTCGGCTGAAAGCAACTCGACGGCCTGCCGGATCGTGACGCGTGACACGCCGAACTCCGCGGCCAGCTCCTCGTTGACCGGGAGGCGAAAGCCTTGGGGCCGGATGCCATGCTTAGACTGAGCAAGACTAAGAAGCCGGCACTTAGTCTTGCTGACCCCGGGCGGCAAAGAAGCGCCAATTAGCTATCTGCGAATTCGTCGATAATGTGCCGCAGGTGCGGTCGATCAGCATGCGCAACCGTAGTCTTACGTGGTCCCGACGGAGTACCCCTCTTGGGCCGTTGCCCCGACCGAGATTCCTAGCGAGCATCGCGATGTACGAGAAGCAGGGGCTGCGCGATTGCTCGTCTCACATTTCAAACGAATCGCCGACGCGGGGATGCGCACAGCGTTTTCCAGCCCGGATTGGGATTCTTACGCTGATCCATACGTGCGAACGCCCCTGTGCCGCGGGCGACTGTCGGGTTCGATCTCTGAAGGGACCTTACTAAAGCAAGAAACGTTATTGGAAAATCATAAGCCGTGCGCGGTCGTCAGGAGGCCGAGCACGAACGGGGCAGGAGTTAATGGCGTCGGGATCTTTTCACAACAGGCCAGAGTTTCTTCTGGCGGCGGCGCGTAGGCGCTGAACGGGCGCTCATTGCCGGCGCTCTCCTGTGAGTTGCTCTTCGAATGCGATTGCACCTGCTCTGCATCGGCAGAGTGGAGTGTGTTGTGAGCAGCGCCTTATTCACCTCGACGTCTTTACGAGCCGCCGGCTGGTCTGAAACTAATTCTCACCTCAAGGACAATTCGAGTTCATCTCGACCATCGGATCTTTCGGTCGAGCTGTCTATGGCAGTTGCGATTGCCTCCCGGGTGACGGCGGCTCCGGTGATCGATTCAGCCGATCTGCAGACCTCGTCGAGCGACGGCGCACCTTCGCTATCTCCTCGTCAGGACACGACTGCAGAGTTCTGGGCCGCTTCAAGGTCGCCCGAATCCGTCACGTTGCTCACCCGTGTTCGGGTTGCTCCCAAATGACTTTCATATTCTACGCGTTTTGAGGTCGAAGACATGGCTACTCAGGCAACCGGCGGCGGCAGCACCACTTCATTCTCCAACACACCGCAAGCGACGAACGATATTTTTACGAGTGGCCTGACCGCCGCCGGTGTATCCATTTCGCTGACGGAGGATAACCTTCAGCCTGTCTTTTTCGATGTCATGGGAAATGACCTTGGGGGCAATGCCAAGACCCTCTTTTCCATCGACAACGGCATTAATAACAGCGGCGCCATGAGCGGCTATAGTGCGGCTGATTTGCTGACTCAGGATACCGCGCGCGTCGAAGCCACCAGCAGCGATACAAGCTTGAATGGCGCAAAAATCTGGATCACGGCGGATGGTAAAGTCGGGTATGACGCGTCAGCATTAAGCGCTCAAGTCGCTGCCCTGTCAGCAGGGGATTTTTTCACAGATTCATTCATTTACGCTATCCGGCTTGGCAATGGGACGCTGAGCTGGGCGACCGCCACAGTGAGAATTGCCGGGGTCAACGATGGCCCCGTTGCAGCGGCCGACACAAGTGCGGTGAAGGAAGACACCGCGCCGAATTCAGTCAGCGGCAACGTACTCATCAACGATACCGACGCCGATACGCACGACAGTCATAGCGTCACGGCCATCAACGGCTCTGCCACCAAGGTCGGTGCTGATGTGGTCGGCACCTACGGCACGCTGCACCTCAACTCCGATGGCACGTACACCTATACGCTCAACAATGCCCAGGCCAATGTGCAGGCGTTAGCGGCAGACCAGCTGGTTTACGACACTTTCAGCTACACCAATTCCGACAATCATAGCGGCTCGTGCACTGCCAACCTGACCATCACGGTTACCGGCACCAATGATGCGCCGGTGATCACCTCGTCGGCGCAGAGCGGCCTGGCGGCGGAGTGGGCGGATCTGTCGGCGGCCGAAGGGTCCAACACGCCGCATACCGCCTCCGGCGCGGTGACCTTCACCGACGTCGACACGCTCGACAGCCACACTGCGAGCTTCGCTCCCCAGGGCGGCGGCTATCTCGGCAGCTTCACGCTCAATACCACCAACCACGATACCGGCAATGGCGGCTCGATCGGCTGGAGCTTCTCGGTTGCCGACGGCGCCATCGATTATCTGCAGGCCGGCCAAACCCTGACCCAGAAATACGACGTGACGATCTCGGATGGCCACGGTGGCACCGCGGTGCAGACCGTGACAGTGACGATTGTCGGCACCAACGATGCGCCGGTGATCATCTCGTCGGCGCAGAGCGGCCTGGCGACGGAGTGGGCGGATATGTCGGCGGCCGAGGCGGCCAACACACCGCATACCGCCTCCGGCGCCGTGGCCTTCACCGACGTCGACACGCTCGACAGCCATACCGCGAGCTTCGCGCCGCAGGGCGGCGGCTACCTCGGCAGTTTCACGCTCGATACCACCAACCACGACACCGGCAATGGCGGCGCGATCGGCTGGAGCTTCTCGGTCGCCGACGGCGCCGTCGATTATCTGCAGGCTGGCCAAACGCTGACTCAGAAGTACGACGTGACGATCTCGGACGGCCACGGTGGCACCGCGGTGCAGACCGTGACAGTGACGATTGTCGGCACCAATGACGCCCCGGTGATCACCAGCGCCACGCAGTCCGGCACCGTGTCGGAAGGCGACGACCTCCCGGCCGCGGCGCAGACCGCCACCGGCCAGGTCAGCTTCTCCGACGTCGATGCCATCGACACCCACACGCTGTCGGTCAGCGTCGCCGCCGCCCACGGCACCGCCACCGTCGATCCCGACGGCACCTGGCATTACACTGTGCTCGACAGCGGCGCGGTCGATGCGCTCGCCGTCGGCGAGCATCTCGCCGACAGCTTTACGGTCGAGGTCGACGACCACCATGGCGGCCTCGCCACCCAGCAGGTCACGATCGACATCACCGGCACCAACGATGCGCCGGTCGCGGTGGCCGACACCAACAGCGGCCTGGAAGACAGCACCATCACCGGTACGGTCGCGAGCAATGACAGCGACGTCGATGACGGCGCGGTCCTGACCTATGCGCAAACCAGCGCGGTCGCCGGCCTGACGCTGAACCCGGATGGCAGCTACAGCCTCGATGCCACCAATGCCGCCTACCAGCACCTGGCGCAGGGCGCCACCACCGACGTGGTGGCAAACTACACCGTCACCGACGAGCACGGCGCCACCTCGAACTCGTCGCTGACCATCACGCTGACCGGCACCAACGACGGCCCGGTCGCGGTGGCCGACACCAACAGCGGTCTGGAAGACAGCACCATCACCGGCACCGTCGCGAGCAACGACAGCGACGTCGATGACGGCGCCACTCTGAGCTACAGCCTCGATGCGGCAGTCGCCGGCCTGACGATCAACGCGGACGGCAGCTACAGCCTCGATGCCGCCAATGCCGCCTACCAGCATCTGGCGCAGGGCGCCACGACCGACGTGGTGGCGAACTACACCGTCACCGACGAGCACGGCGCCACCTCGAACTCGTCGCTGACCATCACGCTGGCCGGCACCAACGACGCCCCGGTGGCGGTGGCCGATACCAACAGCGGCAGTGAGGACAGCACCATCACCGGCACCGTCGCAAGCAACGACAGCGACGTCGATGACGGCGCCACTCTGAGCTACAGCCTCGATGCGGCGGTGGCCGGGCTGACGCTGAACCCGGATGGCAGCTACAGCCTTGACGCGGCCAATGCCGCCTACCAGCACCTGGCGCAGGGCGCCGCCACCGACGTGGTGGCGAACTACA
Source organism: Bradyrhizobium sp. USDA 3311 (assembly GCF_054062495.1). Lineage (NCBI taxonomy): Bacteria > Pseudomonadati > Pseudomonadota > Alphaproteobacteria > Hyphomicrobiales > Nitrobacteraceae > Bradyrhizobium > Bradyrhizobium sp. USDA 3311. The sequence goes on from NZ_JBSSFI010000001.1 coordinate 7,166,373, forward strand.
CCGTCACCGACGAGCACGGCGCCAGCGCCCCCTCGACGCTAACCATCACGCTGACCGGCACCAACGACGCCCCGGTTGCGGTGGCGGATACCAACAGCGGCCTGGAAGACAGCACCATCACCGGCACCGTCGCGAGCAACGACAGCGACGTCGATGACGGCGCCACTCTGAGCTACAGCCTCGATGCGGCGGTGGCCGGGCTGACGCTGAACCCGAACGGCAGCTACAGCCTTGATGCCGGCAATGCCGCCTACCAGCACCTGGCGCAGGGCGCCACCACCGACGTGGTGGCGAACTACACCGTCACCGACGAGCACGGCGCGACCTCGAGCTCGACGCTGACGATCACGCTGACCGGAACCAACGATGCGCCGGTCGCGGTGGCCGACACCAACAGCGGCCTGGAAGACAGCACCATCACCGGCACCGTCGCGAGCAACGACAGCGACGTCGATGACGGCGCCACTCTGAGCTACAGCCTCGATGCGGCAGTCGCCGGCCTGACGCTGAACCCGGACGGCAGCTACAGCTTCGATGCCGACAATGCCGCCTACCAGCACCTGGCGCAGGGCGCCACCACCGACGTGGTGGCAAACTACACCGTCACCGACGAGCACGGCGCGACCTCGAGCTCGACGCTGACCATCACGCTGACCGGCACCAACGATGCTCCGGTCGCGGTAGCCGATACCAACAGCGGCAGTGAGGACAGCACCATCACCGGCACCGTCGCGAGCAATGACAGCGACATCGATGACGGCGCGGTCCTGACCTACGCGCAGACCAGCGCGGTCGCCGGCCTGGCACTGAACCCGGACGGCAGCTACAGCCTCGATGCCGGCAACGCGGCCTACCAGCATCTGGCGCAGGGCGCCACCACCGACGTGGTGGCGAACTACACCGTCACCGACGAGCACGGCGCGACCTCGAACTCGACGCTGACCATCACGCTGACCGGCACCAACGACGCCCCGGTCGCGGTGGCGGATACCAACAGCGGTCTGGAAGACAGCACCATCACCGGCACGGTCGCGAGCAACGACAGCGACGTCGATGACGGCGCGGGCCTGACCTACGCGCAGACCAGCGCGGTGGGCGGTCTGACGCTCAACCCGGACGGCAGCTACAGCCTCGATGCCGACAATGCGGCCTACCAGCATCTGGCGCAGGGCGCCACCACCGACGTGGTGGCGAACTACACCGTCACCGACGAGCACGGCGCGACCTCGAACTCGACGCTGACGATCACGCTGAGCGGCACCAACGACGCCCCGGTCGCGGTGGCGGACACCGACAGCGGCCTGGAAGACAGCACCATCACCGGCACCGTCGCGAGCAATGACAGCGACGTCGATGACGGCGCCATTCTGAGCTACAGCCTCGATGCGGCAGTCGCCGGCCTGACGCTGAACCCGGACGGCAGCTACAGCCTCGATGCCGACAATGCCGCCTACCAGCACCTGGCGCAGGGCGCCACCACCGACGTGGTGGCGAACTACACCGTCACCGACGAGCATGGCGCGACCTCGAGCTCGACGCTGACGATCACGCTGACCGGCACCAACGACGCCCCGGTTGCGGTGGCGGATACCAACAGCGGCCTGGAAGACAGCACCATCACCGGCACGGTCGCGAGCAATGACAGCGACGTCGATGATGGCGCCACTCTGAGCTACAGCCTCGATGCGGCGGTGGCTGGCCTGACGCTGAACCCGGACGGCAGCTACAGCCTTGACGCGGCCAATGCCGCCTACCAGCACTTGGCGCAGGGCGCCACCACCGACGTGGTGGCGAACTACACCGTCACCGACGAGCACGGCGCCAGCGCCCCCTCGACGCTGACCATCACGCTGACCGGCACCAACGACGCCCCGGTGCTGAACGCCAATGGTGGATCGCTGCCTTACACCGAGAACCAGGCGGCGACGGCGATCGACACCGTACTAACGGCGTCGGATGTCGATAGTGCGAATCTGACCGGGGCGACGGTGTCGATCACGGCCAACTTCACGTCCGGCCAGGATGTGCTCGGCTTCAGCAATCAGAACGGCATCACAGGCAGCTACAACGCATCGACCGGCGTGCTGACGCTGACCGGTTCTGCGACTGTCGCCCAGTACCAGGCGGCGCTGGAGTCGGTGACATACTTCAATTCGAGCGACAACCCGTCGGGTACGACCCGCACCATCAGCTATCAGGTTGATGACGGCCAGACGGCAAACCACGCCAGCAACATTGTGACTTCGACAGTGGCGGTGACGCCGGTCAACGATGCGCCAGTGGTCGTCGCTGGTCATACGCTGAACTACACGGAAAACCAGGCCGCCACCGCGATCGACCCGGCGCTGACGCTGTCCGACGTCGACAATGCCAATCTGGCCTCGGCGACGGTGCAGATCACCGGCAACTACGTCACCGGCCAGGATGTGCTGGGCTTTACCAACCAGAACGGCATCACCGGATCGTTCAACGCGGCGACTGGGACGCTCACCTTGACCGGTTCATCCAGCGTCGCGAACTACCAGACCGCGCTGGACTCGGTGACCTACCTCAACACCAGTGACAACCCGTCGGGCGTGGCCCGCACGGTCACCATCATCACCAATGACGGGACTGCCAACAGCGTCGCCGTGACCGACACGATCAACGTGACGCCGGTCAACGATGCGCCGGTGGTCGTCGCTGGTCATACGCTGAGCTACACGGAAAACCAGGCCGCCACCGCGATCGACCCTGCGCTGACGCTGTCCGACGTCGACAGTGCCAATCTAGCCTCGGCGACGGTGCAGATCACCGGCGACTACGTCACCGGCCAGGACGTGCTGGGCTTCACCAACCAGAACGGCATCACCGGATCGTTCAACGCGGCGACCGGGACGCTCACCTTGACCGGTTCATCCAGCGTCGCGAACTACCAGACCGCGCTGGACTCGGTGACCTACCTCAACACCAGTGACAACCCGTCGGGCGTGGCCCGCACGGTCACCATCATCACCAATGACGGGACTGCCAACAGCGTCGCCGTGACCGACACGATCAACGTGACGCCGGTCAACGATGCGCCGGTGGTCGTCGCTGGTCATACGCTGAGCTACACGGAAAACCAGGCCGCCACCGCGATCGACCCTGCGCTGACGGTGTCCGACGTCGACAGTGCCAATCTAGCCTCGGCGACGGTGCAGATCACCGGCGACTACGTCACCGGCCAGGACATGCTGGGCTTCACCAACCAGAACGGCATCACCGGATCGTTCAACGCGGCGACCGGGACGCTCACCTTGACCGGTTCATCCAGCGTCGCGAACTACCAGACCGCGCTGGACTCGGTGACCTACCTCAACACCAGCGATAACCCGTCGGGCCTGGCCCGCACGGTCACCATCATCACCAATGACGGGACCGCCAACAGCGTGGCCGTGACCGACACGATCAATGTGACGCCGGTCAACGATGCGCCGGTGGGCGTCAACGACACCGGCTCGGCCACCGAGGCGGGCGGCACCGGCAATGGCACCGCGGGCTCGAACGCGACCGGCAACGTGCTGACCAACGATACAGACGTCGACAACACCAACGCATCTCTGGTGGTATCGGCGATCCGCACTGGGGCGGTCGAAGGCTCCGGCACGGCCGGCACGCTAGGCTCCAGCCTAGTGGGTGCACACGGCACGCTGACGCTCAACGCCAACGGCTCCTACACCTATGTTGTGAATGACAGCGACTCGGCGGTGCAGGCGCTCAACAGCGGCCAGACCATTACCGACAGCTTCAATTATGCCGTAAAGGACCCGGGCAATCTCACCGACACCGCGGTGCTCACGGTCACCATCAACGGCGCCAACGATGCGCCGGTGAATACGGTGCCCGGTACGCAGGAGGTGGTACAAAATACCAACGTGACATTCAATGGCGCCAAACTCATCTCAATCTCGGACGTTGACGTAGGCGCTGGGACCGAGACAGTGACGCTGTCGGTCGCGCACGGCACGCTGACGCTATCGGGCACCACCGGCCTCTCGTTCACCACCGGCGACGGTACGACCGACGCGACCATGACCTTCTCCGGCACGGCGGCGAACATCAACAACGCCTTGAATGGTCTTCTCTACAATCCAACCGACACTTTCGTCGGCGCCGATACTTTGACGATCACGACGACGGATCAGGGTGGATTGAGCGATAGCGACACCGTTACCATCAATCAGGACAGCCCTAACCCGGGTACGCTGACGACGAGTTCGACCGACGTCATCTTCTACGCCAGCGGCACGAACACGGTAAATGCAACCAATCTGACCTTGAACGGTACAGATAGCATCACCGGCGGAACCGGCACGGACACGCTCATCGTCACCGGCGGCTCCCCTGGACCATTCACATTTGGGAATGGCGTGGGAAACCTCTTTCTCACAAATTTTGAAGTTTTCAAACTGGTCGACACCAACAGCGGAAATCATACCGACAACGTAACGTTCCTTTCGACTTTCCAAAATAATGGGGCACTGACCGTCGACGCGACTGGTATCGGTGGCAATGGAAAGCTCAATTTGGATGCAAGCGCAGTCACGTCCGGAGCTTTCATTGTTATCGGCGGAGACAGTGACGACACTCTCAAGACTGGTTCCGGCGACGACACCCTCACCGGCGGCTTGGGTAACGACACCCTTACCGGTGGTGCTGGCAACGACACGTTCAACGTCAATTCTGGCACTGACAGCGTCACCGATCTTTCAGGGAATGATGTCCTTGTCATAAGCGCAGGGGCCACGGCCAACGCTACCGTCACTGCAGCCTTTACGGCCACGTCATCGACCAGCAACGCTGGTACGGCAAACCTGAGCAGCAACGGCTTTGCCGTTGACTTGAGCGCGGCGACCGGCGCCAACGGCTTTACAGTCACCAACACCGGCGCGGCGGCGGCCATCACCGGTTCAGCACAGAATGACACGCTGATCGGCGGCTCCGGAAATGACACGCTTGCCGGCGGCTCCGGCGCCGACAGCATTACTGGAGGCAGCGGCGCTGATACAATGACCGGCGGAGCTGGTAGCGATACGTTTGTCATTAACAGCGGACAATCTCTCGGCACCGTTGGGGGCTCCGGGGATGCCGGCACGATTTCCGGCTATGACGCGATCAACGACTTCGCCACGACCGGCACCAACGACATCCTTGATCTGCCGGTCACCAACGTGACGGCCAATACTGCCGGCACTAACGGTACTGACTCCACGTTGACCATTTCCGGTCAGACGGTGAAATCGCATGCCATCACGAACGGCGTCATCACATTCGATGATGCCAATGCCTTTGCGTCAGCACTAACCCTGACGTCCACCGCTAACGTCGCAGCCGTCGTGCAGTACCTTCACAACAACGATATAGCGACCGGCACCGGCGCAGCGGTTGCTTTTGTCGCGAACATCGCCGGAACTACCCATAGCTATGTCTTTGAGCAGGTCGGCACAACTCCGAACGCCGCTAACGACATCCTGGTCGATCTCGTAGGGGTCACCCTGACCAACATCAGTCAGGCACATCTCGGTCCCGCAGGCATGGCCGGCGAAGCCATCAACCTTGGACTGACAAACCCGGTGGATCACGTTGGCACGGTCAGCGTCAGCGTCAGTGGCATTCCGGCGGGTTGGACGCTGAGCGAGGGCACCGACAACGGCGATGGGACCTGGTCGGTGCAGACAAACGATGTCACCGCACTCACTATCACCACGTTTGATGATTACGCGGGCGCGGTGTCGCTGCATATATCGCAAACTTGGACGGATTCTACGGGCGGCACCGGGTTGGCCATGATCGCCGACAACGTCGAAGCCTATGGACAAGGCTCCCCAATCTTCGCGCTCTCAGGCGACGACAACCTGACCGGCTCCACCGGCCGCGACTTGTTCGTGTTCTCCCAGCCGATCGGGCATGACGTGATCTACAGCTTCGACGCTGCCTCGGATCAGATCGATCTGATCGGCTACGCCAACTTCACCGGTTTTGGCGACATCCAGGCGCACATGGCCAACGATGCTGCCGGGGATGCACTGATCACGCTCGCCGATGGCCAGTCGATCACACTGAACGGGGTCGATGCGTCTTCGCTCACTGCTGATGACTTCGTCTTCAATCACACGCCGGTCACCGAGAATCCGGGCCACATGGTGATCAGCGACGGGGCGATCCTGCCGCTATCCGGCATCATCGACAACACCGGCACCATTGAGTTGAACTCAACCGGAAACGAGGCCGATCTGCAGTTGATCGAGCTTGGCATCACCCTGCAGGGCGGCGGCCATGTTGAACTTACCGACAGCAGCGAGAACGTGATCACCGGAACGGTCGCGGACGTCACGCTCACGAACGTCGACAACACCATCGCCGGCGCGGGACACCTTGGGGATGGAGTGATGACCCTCGTCAACGAGGGTACCATTATCGCTACCGGCACCAATTCTCTCGACATTGATACCGGGACCAACGCCATCACCAACTCCGGAACCTTCGAGGCAACCGGCGCCGGCGGGCTTGTCATCCACAGCGATGTCATCAATACGGGCTTGTTGTGGGCCAACGACGGCGACGTCACGATCGACGGCAACGTCAGCGGCAACGGTTCAGCGCTGATCAGTGGGACCGCGACGTTGGCGTTTGCACATGCTTCGGCGGAAACTACCACGTTTGCTGCAGGCGCAACCGGAACCCTCATCCTTGGCGATTCCTTCAACTTCTCAGGGACCGTGTCCGGGATGACCGCAGACGATCATATTGATCTTCTCGACTTCAACTTCGCTAGCGCGCCGACGCTGAACTACACCCCCAACGCGGACAGCAGCGGCGGGACTCTGAGCATCACCGACGGAGCCCATACTGCCAACATCGCTTTGTTGGGTACGTTTGATCCCACCGGCTTCCAGATCGAGGCGGACAAGACGACCGGAACGTTGGTCAGCTACCACGATTTCCATCTGGCCTAAAGGCGGGTTAATCGCGATCTTCGATGGAGCGCATCCTCATCGCGTATATTCGGAGCGTAATGCCAACTATTCGCCCCGGCAGTAAGTCCGCTGCTTACTTCAACCAGTTCCGCACGGTGTCCACGTCCAAGACAATGCCGTGCTTGGCGAGGTCGTCGGCAATTTCCTGCGGCACGGTGCGGCGGCCTAGTTTTGGATCAAGTTTGTAGCTAGGACGGAGAAGAATGGCCGCTCGAAATGGAGCGCAATATCGATCGCAACGGAGCGTCCAAGCCACGCGTGGTCCGGAACGTTCGCACGGGCGCGCTTCACGAAGGCAACGTCTTTCTTCCTTCCGGTGCGGCGCTGGCCGCTCTAAAAGTCGTCGAAATCTCGCCCTTTGTCGTCGTGCAGCATCGGACCGTAGATGCTTTCTTCGGAGCCCGGGATATCGATCGCGTCGAGGTGCTTTCGGTAAAATGCCACGGGCCCAACGCCACCGATGACCGCGTAGGCATATTCCGCTTCACGCATGCCGCGCAGGGTGGTGAAGAGGAGCGCCTCGCCAATGCCCTGCCCACGAGCAGCCTTCGCTACTCCCGTCGGACCAAAGAAGCCGCGCATCGAGCAGTCGGCGCAGGCGAAGCCCAGCAACTCGTTATGCCGCACAGCGATCCAGACCATGACCGGGGAGCGCGTGAAGGCGCGTGTCGCTTCGCTCACCCAGGGATTGTAGAAATGCCTCTCAATCCAGGGAAGCACGACATGCGCCTCCGCAGCCATCGCGCGACGAACCGTGATCCCGTGGGAAGCGATCTTCTCCTCGGTCCGAACGTCGGGAAGATCGTAGAGGCGGACGAGGAGGTCACTCATGGATGGGCCTTTCATTGAATGAATGACGGGTGGTTGCACGCCGATGAGACCCAGGAGATCGATCAGTTACGGACATACCTTCCGGTCCGATTCATGAGTACGCGCTCCAGATGACGATGATGGGCGTATCGAGCCGCCTAGTCGTTGTCCGGCGCGGGCTTATTTTCGGGGTCGACGTGGTCATCATCCCAATTGTCGCGCCAACCGGGCGGATTGCCGTCGTCCTCCCAGCGATGGTCGTTCCAACGGTCGGCTTCGCCGTAGAAGCCATAGTCACGATAGTAGTCACGCCAATAGCTGCTGAGATTAAACGTTACGACGGAGACTTCCGCCTGCGCCGCGTAGGCAGGAACGTAGACGCGGCGCGTTTCGTGAACGAACTGAACATGCGCTCCCGACACCCAGCCGCGAACACCAGATGCGCTCACGTCGCACCAAGTATAGCGTGCCAGGCATCCGTGAATCGTCAGCGATGAACCGGCCATCAACCTCCCGACCGCGGGAAATCGAACACTCGGTCCGGACCGCACGTTGAGATTCACGCCGGAATATCCGTCGTTTGTTCCAGCATGGCCCTCGCCAGCAAAGGCGATCAGGAGCAGCGTGGTTGCATAGACAATGGGGCGATTTTTCATAGTTTCTCCAATGGAAAGTATCGAAGTGGCCCGCCAGGTGGGCTGCGGCCGGCCACCGTCTCGCTCCCTGCGCATTGCCTCGCGGCTGTTGACGCAGAGTCGAGGCCAAGTTGGGATTTGGTGGAGGACTTCACGCTGAAGCCACTGTTGTGGAAGACGTCGAGGCGATGATGCGACCTCACATCTAAATGCCGGGGCTATCGCGCAGCCCGAGTCCATATTTCGCTCCCACACAACGAACCGGCGCACCCCCGCACTTCCAGTCGTGCTGCATCAAGCAGGGTAACTGTGCTGGCGTAGCTCTTGCCGTCATCCGCGTTATAGACTCGCCCCGACCATGAGTTCGATGTGGAGGGCAGCATATCGAGGAAGAGCTGAAGCCCCACGATGCGATGCGTTCTGAGAGACGGATCCGGGTTCTTGTCGTCTGTCTGAGGTTTGCCTGTTGCGCTATCGATCGGCTGCTTCAGCCACACGACCTTGCCGCATATTGCCGCGCCGCAGGGCTTCACCACCACCTTGGCGTCGCCCGCCTGAGTCAGCCAGGCTCCAAAGGGACCGGTTCTCGGCATGGTGCGTCCTGCCGCGACGTCGCGCGCGAAAACGAGCGCAATAGCGAAGACGAGCGTAATAGCCAAAACCACCGGAAGTCCGTAAATGGCGGTGCGAACAGGGTCGATGCGCATGCGAAATGGTCCTTACAGAGCGTCGCGGCGATCCAAGAGCGGCTTCGGCTTCCACCAGCCCGCCGGGCATGGCCGGTATGCCGCGTCATCGCTGGCAACGGTCGATCGACCATGGAGAATTGATGGAGACTTGGTGGAGAAGGCCTGTAATAGGTCGACGGGACTCTCACCCTATGCCAAGAGACCCCATCCAGTGACGCCTGACCTCGTGTTCCGATGAACGCCCTTATCCTCATTGCCGAAGATGAACCGCAGATCTGCGAAATTCTCGACGCCTATCTAACGCGTGAGGGCTTCCGCACGGTCCGCGCCGGCGATGGCCGAGCCGCACTCGACCTGCACCTTGCGCTGAAACCGGACCTCATCCTTCTCGACGTGACGATGCCCCGCCTCGACGGATGGGAGGTGTTGGCCGAGATCCGCCGCCGGGGCGATACACCCGTCATTATGATCACTGCGCTCGACCAGGATATCGATCGATTGCAGGGACTGCGCATCGGGGCTGACGACTATGTCGTGAAGCCGTTCAATCCGGTCGAAGTGGTTGCTCGCACCAAAGCGGTATTGCGGCGGGCTGGCCGGTCAAGCGCCGGCGGCATGCTGCGCGTCGATTGCGTTGCTATTGATCTCGATGGCCACATGGTAAAGGTCGAAGTGGATGGAACGGCACAACCACTGCCGGTCACACTGACCGAATTTCGTCTCCTGGCTCACATGGCGCGAACACCGACCAAAGCCTTCACGCGAAGTGAACTGGTCGATGCTTGCCTGCCCGGCAGCGACGCCCTTGAGCGGACGGTGGACAGCCATATCAGCAATCTTCGCAAAAAGCTGGACGCGGCCGGCGCGCCTGGCATGCTGTCCGGTGTTCGCGGCATCGGCTATCGTTTGGCCGCGATATGAAGCGGTATCGCCTAAGTCAGCAGATCATCGTCTCAATGAGCGTCGTGGCGACCATCGCGATGCTGATCGTCTTCGTCGGTTCATTCGTCTTCTATGGAATTTATCTAAGCTATTTTCCGCCACCACCCGGGCCGCCTCCCCTTTTGCCAGAAGCGCCGGACTTGGTGATGATCGCAGTCTTCCTTCTTGTCGGACTGGCCCTTGCGATCGTTGTCGCGCTCCGGCTGACGAAACGAATCCTGGCTCCGCTGAACTCCTTGGCGGAAACCGCGCGCAAAATAGCTGCAGGAGACCTGTCAGCGCGCGCGTCCCCCGGCGATCGGTCGCTCGGCGAGACGGCTCATCTGGTAGCCGATTTCAACGCGATGGCACAGAGGCTGCAAGATAACGCAGACGACATGATCGCTTGGAATGCCGCGATCGCACACGAGCTCAGAACGCCCCTCACGATCCTGAAGGGCCGGCTACAGGGCATCGCCGACGGCGTTTTCACGCCCGATGAAGCGTCAATCGGAAATCTGCTGCTGCAGATCGACGGGCTCTCGCGGCTCGTCGACGATTTGCGTACAGTCACGCTGGCCGATAGCGGGCGCCTGGATCTTGGGAGAGGGCCGGTCGCGCTCGCCGCGGAAATTCAAAACGTCGCCGACCTGCTGGAGCCCGTGCTCGCAAACGCCGGATTCTCGCTCGAACTCACGCTGGCAGATTTGGTCGCTCTCGGCGACGGGATTCGCATTCGCCAGGCGTTGCTCGCCCTTCTCGATAATGTTCAACGCTACGCGAAGCCCGGCCGTATCGAACTCTCGACTCTGAAGTCTGGCAACTCCGCCATCATTCGCGTCGAGGATGACGGTCCCGGAATGCCGCCGGAGTTTGCCAAGCGGGCATTCGATCCGTTCGCACGTGGCGCCCTATCGCGCTCGCCACGTTATGGCGGATCTGGGCTGGGCCTGTCCATCGTTCGCGCCATCGCCGAGGCACATGGCGGACGTGTCGCGTATCGGACATCCTCACGCGGAGGCGCCATTTTTGAGATCACACTTCCGCTTGAGGACCATGAATCCAATGTTGCACCCGACGCGTCGATTCAAACCTAACATGTCTCGCGCACCAAGCGGGAAGAACCGACTTCACGGATGTTCACCCCCCTACCGACATTACTTGAACCGCTCCTTCGTGGATGCCCGTTGCCCGATGTGCATTCTAGACCGTTCCCGGCAAGGAGCCTAAAGCATGATTCACGACGTTGACCCAACGAACGATAAGTATCCGGCGGCACTGCGGATCCTGCACTGGGTGCGCGCCCTGCTGACCTTGGGCCTCATCGCGGCCGGCTGGATGATGACCGTGCTGGCTGATACCGTCACGGAGAAATTCACCCTGCTTTATCCCTGGCACAAATCCTTCGGCGTGCTGGTGTTCCTGATCGTTCTTGCGCAGCTTGCGATCCGCGCGATGTCACGCCTGCCCGGACCGGCGCCGCTCCCCGCCCAGGAGAGACTCCTGTCGCAGGCCGTGCACGTCGCGATGTACGCGCTGCTGCTGCTTGTCCCGCTAATGGGCTATGCGATGTCCAGCTCTTTCACCGACAGCGACGGGGTGTTCTTCTTCGGCATCCACATTCCTGAACTTCTGCCGAAGGATGATGATCGATTCAGACTGTTCCAGTTTTTGCACAAGACCCTCGCCTACAGCCTGCTGGCTCTGGTCATATTGCACGTCGCCGGTGCGTTGAAGCACCGCTATTTCGACAAGGACCGGCGCACCGACGTTCTCCCACGCATCATCTAATCCGGTTGCCGACACTGCGCCGAAATTACATCTTCAAACCCGCTTTCGGTCCTTCACAGTCGGCAGTTCATCGCGGATGTCGGCAACGCTCCGCGGACCAGTGACCGGACGGTGATCTTGGTCCGCCGCCCGGATCGCCGACCTCATCGCCCGCAGGCGTTCCCGTGCCCGACTGGTAGGTCCAAGAGAACCACTGGCACCAGCGGCAGTCGCAGACGGTGCGCGACTTTTAGCCGGTGAAGACTGTCCATCACGCACAGGGCGTCCTTCGAATTTGCGCGTGGAGCTCCGCTACCCTGTCGGGATCTACCTCTTCGGTCGGGACAGAGCACGTTGGCGGAAGAAGGCACACTTGCACATCGACCAGCCTGCTTTTTGTCAGCAGGATCCGAAGCGTCTCACCGCTCTGTGAGAGCAGCGATTACATGTCGACGGTCATCGACAGCAGATACGTGCGCGGTGCTCCCAGGAAGAACGTTCCGAATGAGGCCACGCTGGACCAATAAGTCGTACCGGTCACGTTCTGGATGTTCGCGCGGAACACCGTCTTCCTGCCGTTGATCGCCGTCGTGTAGCGGGCGCCGAGATCGAGCCGCGTCCAATCCGGGATCGGCTGCTTGTTGTCCGCATCGACGAACTGCCGGCCTGTATAGATGACGGCGCCATTCAAGGTGAGCCCTCTCGCCCACGGGAGATCCCACTCGGCTCCGACATTGGCCTGCACGTTCGGAACGCCGATCGGCGTATTGCCCACACGTGACGTGATGGCGGACTTCGTCAGGGTACCATCCAGCAGCGAAACGCCCCCGAGGACGCGAACATCGGGCCTGAGCTCGCCGAAGACGTTGAATTCGAGCCCGCGCACCTGCGTTTCGGCAGTCGCCCCGAAGCGCCCGGCCAACGTTTCGCCGCTCGCCTTCGATATTTCGAAGGCGCTGAAGGTGGTTGCGACCCGCCCGAAATCCACCTTGACGCCGGCCTCGTACTGTTTGGCGATGTAGGGCGGGAGTATCTCGCCGCCATTGGAAACACCCGTCTGCTGCGGCGCTATATCGCCCTTGCTTAGACCTTCGATGTAGTTTGCATACAGGGAGACGTTGTCTCGGGGCCGGACGACGAGGCCGACCACGGGAGTGGTCGCGCTCTTGTCGTAGGAGTTCGCCAGCGTTCCGACATTGGAAACATAGTTGTTCGCCTCGACGCCCTGGCGCCGGACACCCAACGTCAACAGGACACGCTCGTCGAGAACGGACAAGGTGTCGGCAATCGATAGCCCTGTGAGCTGACTGTCCGAAAGCCGAGGGCGTCCTGCGATCTCGTTTGCGAACTGAGTTGGCGCGACTGTCGGACTATAGATGTTCGACGTAACCAGCGTGCCATTGGTAAGCCGCCGGTACAGTTCGTCGTGATAGACCGAGGCCTGGAAGGTGACGGCATGACGAACGAACCCGGTATCGAAGCGGGCCCGGACGCCGCCATCATATGTATGTCGATCGATGCTGAGCCCGAAGAATTGGGGCGTCGAGGTCGTGTCGCCCCTGGTGTTGGTGATCGTCGGAAGACCGAAGAATCGCTCGACATTGGTCCGCGAGCCGCCCACGTCGGCGAACAGCGTAACCTGATCGGTTACATCGTATTCGTTGCGCCACAAGACCGATTGGTCGTTGATGCGCGACCATTCCCAGGGCTGCGTCACGTTCAGCCGGCCGTCCGGCGCCTTTGGCACCGGCACGCCGGCAGCCATAAGGAACGGACGTGACGGAGCATCGAACCGATCGGTCTGGGCGATGAGGTAGAGCCAGGACCTGTACCGTTCGCCCTGATAGTCGAGGGCCAGCGACCCGACCCCGGTCGTTTCGGACTGGCGATCGATGGGCGTGTCGCCGTCGCGCAGGCTACCGCTGGCGCGTACGCCCCATTCCTTGCTGTCGCCGTAACGCCTCGCAACATCCCAGTGACCGCCAAACCGTGCAGCCGAGCCGTAATCCACGGTGAAGCGCGTCAAATCCTCTCCCGCGCGTTTAGGCACGACATTGATAACGCCGCCGACGCCGCCATTGGGCGCGATGCCCGAGAGCGCGGCTGAGGGACCCTTGAGCACTTCGATGCGCTCGACGTAATCCGTAAAGATGCGGTATGTCGGCGCGATCCCGTACAGGCCCTCGAAGGCAAATTCACCGTTATTGCCTTCGTTGACCGGGAAGCCACGGATGTAAAACGAATCGAGCACACCGCCCGTTGGATGGGAACTTCGTACGGAAGGATCGAGGATCAAGGCGTCCGCCCCCGTCGCTGCCTGCTGATCGCGAATGAATTTGTCCGTGTAACTCGTCACGTTGAACGGTGACTTCATCGTGCCGGTGTTTCCGAGCAGTCCTAGTCGCGCGCCTTGAGCGACCTGGCCGCCTGCGAAGGCGGGCACGACACCCGACCGCGACGGCTGCGACTGCGCAGCGACAGCTTCGGCTTGCAGGGCACCAGGCGCCGTGACGCGCCGTGAAGTTGATCGAACCCGAGACGCATCTCGTTTGCTCGGCGTGCGATGGATCGTCTGTTGCGTTGGAGCATCGACAGTAACGGGTGGAAGCGAGTTGGCGCCTTGCGAGGTTTGGGATTGAGCGGGCGATTCGAACCACGCCAGCAACATCACTCCACCTAGCAGTGTCGCACCAAAGCGAGCTGCCGTCCCAACCTCAACTGCACGTCGCATTTCCAGAAAGTCCCTCAACAGCAACACGTCGCCCAACACGAAATGGCTCCACGCTCGACCTGCAACGATCATGGATCCAAGATCGGCTCGCCGCGTCCGCGCGCGGCCGACGCTTATCGCTTGTGATTCAGCTCCTCCGCGGACTCGCATTCAGATCAGTTGCCTGCGTTTATATCGGCAACGTCCGATTGCTCACTATCTGCATCGCTTCTCTAGTGAGACGCTATCGTCACCGCAACGCAAATGCGTGCGGTGCGACTTAGAATGCCTCGATCATTGACGACTCGAGCCAGTTGGCCTGCGTTTGGAAAACTTCCAAAGGCGCTTTGACGATCCCCAGCTCATTAATGCGCCTCCGATCCCACGATTTCTTTGCGCAGCATGCGCACCGATCTGGATCTCCCAGACCCGACGGACTGTTATTCGCGCGACCGAAAAGCCTGCCACCTCGGCACTTGCCTCGGAAACGAGGAATGTGATCGATGCTGGATTCGACTCCAATAGATCAAGGAAAGAAACAACCGTTGCTGCTATCGGATCACGATTGGGGCGCGATGGCGCAAAATCGAAGAAGGCATTTGAGCAATAGACCTCTATAAGACCAATCTGTGTCGGAGCGTTGCGCTTTCAAGGGCTTCACGACTGTGCAAGGAGGTAGGCGAGAAGCGTGCGAATACGTCATCATGATCGCTCACGACGCGAAGAGTTTTGTTGACGCCGTCCGTGATCATCCGGACGGCGTCAGGCGCGACGCCGAACCAGCCGGCGATGAGTACGGCAAAGGGTGACACGCTAGAAGTTCCATCTTATGAATTTTTCTGTTGCATAGAGAGTTGATAGAATCGGAGAGTATGGAGTTCTTAGGTCCGCCAGGTTGCCTACTGTCTCCGTACGAATGGCATCTGCCCTGAGGACGCCAATGTCGATCAGCCTTGAGGTCGACAATGTCTGGGTCACGTCGTGAGCACTCTGCCGAAGTGATCGGTCAGAGGCGTCCTCCAGAGTCTCCTTGTCGTAGGCGCCGAAGATATCGCGCTCACCGAGCAGTAACCGGATCGCCTCCTGGAGTGCAGATTTTTCGCGTCGCTCGTCGGCCGCCGCGGTCAGCAACGCCGCCGCAAGCGTTTCGTCGAACTAGGGAAATACTGGCCAGAACCCACACGAAAGCAGTAGCGGCGCTCGCTTGATGACTGCCAGCCGCGCGGAGCTACCGAGGTATCCGGTATCGAGCTCGCCAATGAACACATCCGTGCGGGACGAGAATCTACAGAAGCCGGATCGGCATTAGCGGTGCCGTCAATAAGCTTCCAAGTCTGGCCCTGACGCCATTTGGGCGCAGGTCCGATGATTCTGCACCGACCAATCTGGCTTGAAGCAGATTGATTCCGGAGCCAACGGGAGCTGATCGAACACCCGATCCGAATAGGCGAGGATGGCCTTAAAGGCCCGCATCGGCACGGCTGACTAAACATGGAAACGGCAAGCAGAGCAAGGAATCACAGCCCTGCTACCACAGCAAAGCCATGTTCGGCGGCTTGGAGCGCCTCGGCGATGTCCGCCTCGGTGTGCGCGGCGCAGAGGAACATGTTGTGCTTGGGATGGAAGTAAACGCCTCGCCCCAACATCGCGCTGCAGAAGGCCGAACCCTTCCGGTAAGCCGGATCCTGGTCGAACAGGAGAGTCGGCATCTGCGCAGGCCCCGATTGGCGAATTGACACGCCGAACTGGCGCGAACGTGTCTCAAGGCCCTCACGCAGCATTTGCCCGAGCTGTGCAAGACGGCTCGGCACATTGTCCCTGCGCACGATCTTCAACGTCGCCACGGCGGCAGCCATCGCGACAGCGCCGGCCCAGAATGACCCGGTGACAAAGACCTGGGACGCGGCACCGCGGAGCCAATGGGCTCCGGTGACAGCCGCCAGGGCATAGCCGTTGGCGATCGCCTTGCTCCAGGCGGACAGGTCGGGGCGGACACCAAGCCCTTCCCAGCTCCCGGCAGCGTTCAGGCGCAAGCCTGCGCGGACTTCATCAATGATCAGCGCAGCCCCTCTGTCGTCGCAGATGCGGCGTGCCGCATGCGCGAACTCCACGGTGGGAAGTTCCTGGTCGAGCCCGAGATCGTGGCGGTATGCCGAGATCAGGATGCCGGCGAGATCGTCGCCGGCCGCCTTTGCCGCCACCTCGAGACTCTCGACATCATTGAAAGTGAAATATGCGAGATGGGCGCGATCCTCTGCAGTCACACCGAGCAACGACGGGGAGCACCACGGCACAGCACCATGATAGGCGCCCTTGGCGACCAAAATCTTTCGCCGGCCCGTTGCTGCCCTCGCGATGGTGACGCAGGTCGTAGTCGCGTCGGTGCCGTTCTTCTGGAATTGCGTCCAGTCGGCGTGACCCACCATATCCACGACGAGTTCGGCCAGCTCGACCATGACTTCCGCCGGGCCGTTCAGACAATCCCCCTCACGGCGCTGACGCTCGGCAGCCTCTTCCACTTCGGGATGATGGTGGCCGAGCAGATTGGGTCCCCAACTGCACATGAAATCCACGTACCGGTTACCGTCCACATCCCAGATCACCCCGCCCTCGCCGCGCCGGAAGAATTGCGGATAACCGTCCGGCAGCTTGGCCGCGTGGAGGTGCCCCCACATCCCGCCCGGCACGACCTTCTCCGCGCGTGCGCGCAGCGTGGTGTCCCTTGTTCGGTTCAATCCCGGCATGACGGCCCTCTCCAACTCTAAGATGATATATCATATATTATAAGGTGAATTGCAAGTGGCTGTCTCCCTATGCCGATGTGGAGCAACCCGACCACAAGGAGTGACCTCCTTTCGGCGGAATCGGCGCCGGCGGCAATGATTTCGGCAAATCTGCTTGCCTATATTATATATAAAGTGGATTCGAGCGGTGGCGGGGTTGGCACAAACGGCCAAACCGTTGCGAGGGACCGAAATGACTGACGTGGAACAGAAGCCTGGCGAGAGCGGAGTTGGTCCCGTCGCCCGCGATAGCCTGACAAGCCTTGTCTACAACAACCTGCGACAGGCGCTGATGGAGGGCCGGTTCTGGCCGGGCCACCGCTTCAAGATCCGCGAGCTCGCTGCGACGATGAACGTGTCGGAGACACCCATTCGCGAGGCATTGATGCAACTCGTGCGCGGGCGCGCCCTCGAGATGCAGGCTGGCCGTTCGATCATGGTCGCTCACATGACAGCCAAGCAGTATATCGAGCTCAGGACCGTGAGGCTGTTTCTCGAAGGCCTCGCCGCGGAGCACGCCACGACGCGCATTTCCGAAGCAGGCATCGACAAGATGGAAGCAATCCATCACGAGTTGATCAGCGCCGAAAAAGAGCGCCGGTGGTCGGACGCGGTTCGCGCCAACTGGCAATTCCATCGCGGCCTGTACGATGGATCTGGACTTCCCGAGGTGCTTGCCATTCTCGACGATATCTGGATGCGCAACGGTCCCTTGCTGAATTTTCACTATCCGCACGCGCCACCGATTTATCCGAACGAGCATCAGCACTTGTCCGTGCTCAACTATTTGCGACAACGCCGTCCCGATAAGGTGCGGGAAGCGATCCAGGCCGACATGATGGAGGGCGGCCAAAACCTCGTGCGGCTCCTGGAAAAGCATGGCGGCACCCGCAACATGACGCCTGGGGAGGATTGACCTCAGCGGCGCATCTTTCGCGCCTCCTTCACAGCGCCGATGATCGCGCGATGGGTTCAAACTCCGCGATGTCGGTTGTGCGTGGCGCCGGCTGTCGTTCACGCGTGGCTTGCCCGATCACGCCCTCTCCTCTCGCGGCACAGCAGGCGTCGACGACGTGAACCGGTCGAGAATGTTTCGGGTGATCCGCTGCGTGAACGGGTCGCCGCGCTTTAGCCCCATCACCCATTCGCAGGTCGCGGCGGTCAGAACCTCGCCCTTGCCACGGGTCATGTGCACCATCATGCCCGATCCGTATTTGTAGCGGGCAAGTCCCTCCGGCGTGATTTCGCCGGTAAGACATTCCACCAGGCCCTCGTGATCGCTGCTGCGCACGTAGTAGCGAAAGCCCTCGCCTTGCGGCTCGTCCTCGGCGAGGACGGCAGGTGCCATGGCCAATATCTCGATGGTCTCGGGCTGCCCGTCGGCGGGAACGGGAAACGGACGGCCGTTGCGGAAAGTGTAGTCGAGTCCGTCGACCTCGTAGGCAAAGATGTGCTGCTTGTCGCCGAAGATGTCGGCATAGTGCAGCCCGGTGCCGGCGAAGGCCCAATGTTCGGGGCGATAGACCGTAAAGCCCTTTTGGCCGTTCGGTGCAAAACCTCCCCAGGACGCATAGAGGCCGTGTGCGCCGTTCACACCCACTGTCGAGGCGCCGGGCCAACGCACGTTACGGTCTTCCCAGGCCGACGTCATGAGATGCGTCCTGCCCGTGCCGGCGATGGGATCCTTGTGGATCGCCTTGAACTTGTGGCAGACCTGCCGCTTGCCATCCTCTTCAAGCCGTATCTGCCACAGGAAGTTGGCACCGAAACGCGCGAGCCGTCCGCCGCTTTCCACATAGCGCTCGATCGCCTCACGCATCTCCCATGTCCAGTACTCGTCATGGCCGATGATCGTCACGCAAGGATAGCCGTCGAGCAATTCAGGCTTGTAGTGGAGATCGGTCTGGGTGATCATGTCGAGGGCATAGCCTTCCTTCTCCGCCCACAACACGAAATGACGATCGTACTGGGCCCAGCCAGCCGCCGCGTAATACTGGCCAAAGCCATTGGCAAAGGCCCACTCCTTCATCGGATAGCGCGGGGCATCGCCCATCTCGGGCGCAGGATCGGCGCAGATGCGGGGCGCACCTGCGGGGAGCCAGACCATGCCGCGGGTCCATGGTCGCTCGAGCGACAACACCGGCGACGGCTCGTCCCGGCCCGGACCTTCGACGCCGAAGTAGTGATTGGCACCACCGAAATCGTTGTAGGCAGTCCAGGTACCCGTCGGCAGGATCATCAGGATCTTCGCACGCCGTGTCCTTTCCACTGGGCGCACGACGAAAAAGTGATGCTGGACGAATCGGCCGCCATTCGCCCGCTCGCAGGACGAGATCACGCGATAGAACCCGGAGCGCAGATCGGACGGCAATCTCCACCGGTGCGGGACCGGCCAGTTACATCCATTGCGGTAGGCGTCCGGTGGCGTGGGTGCGAACACACCGTCCAGTGCATCGACCTCATGCACCATTTCCGGCTCAAGGCCATCGCGATAGACCTGCAACCGCCAGGTCTTCGCCGTCGCGCTGGAATGGAAGGCAACCTCCCCTCCCGGATCGTAAGACATCGCGTCGGTATAGGTGTACACCTCCGGCACTTCGGGGTCTTCGCGCGGCGCTTCGTACCAGGGCTGGCTACCCCAATGCTCGTCCGCATGCATCGGGCGCACCTTTCGCGGCCCGACGTTGATGGCTCCCAATTCCGGAGATTGGAAATGGCGCTTCTCAGTCATGGGAGATCTCTTCTGATCGAAGCCGTGTCCGTGCCCTAAGCCTGGGCGGGGATGACGAACGGCGCCGGATCAAGGAACCGTGTCACGACATTCAGGGTGATAGCGCTGATGTTGTTGTCGTAGTTGTTGTGGCCCAGCGACATGCCATAGGTGATCGAGCCAGTGGCAAATACCGCACCGCCATTGGCGGTTTCGAAGAACACCATGTCGGCGCGGACCAAGGCGTTCTGCGTGCCGTCAAGCCCGTCAACCACGGTACGAAACTCTTCCGGCGTCGGGAGCGCGCCTGCCCCCAGACCTTCGGAGGTCGCAATCCGTAACGCGTGCCGCGGCGTTCCCAGATCGAGATCGTAGCGGTCGATCTCGCTGCCGACCGCACCATTGTAGCGAAAGCCGAAGTCACCGAGCTTCTCGGCGCGGTCCACGCCCTCGAAGATGAAGGCGGCGCGCGCGTCCTCGCTCTCGGCCGTGCGCACATAGTAGCCGCAGGTGTCGTTGATCATCGCCGAAAAGCCGACGCCCACGAGCTTCTGCGGTGCAAAGCCGGAGTGCCGCCACAACGAGCCCGGCTCGCCGGTGCCGGCAAGATGTACCTCGCCCGGCTCCGACTCCCAGGTCCGCGTTCCGGCCATGCCGCGGCGGACCTCCAGCGCCGCGGGCGCGGCCGGATGAAAGCCGCAGCGCCAGTAGAACGCATTGCCTCCCATCGAGATGTGCCGCCCCCCGGCGTTTTGGTGCGCCATGATCGCGTTCATCATGCTGAAACTGTAGTATTCGGGATGGGTCGGCGTCATCACGACCCGATAAGGCGCGAGCGCCCGTGCCCCTTCGCGATCGAGCTCGACATCCGTGATCAGATCGTAGGAAATCCCTTTCTCCTCAAGCCAATCGAGGATGTGGGTGTCGTTGATCAGATTGAACCAGTAGCCCCGCGGGCGCATGTTGAGGATGGGCCGCAGCCAGGAGCTGTAGGCGCGCCCCGATCCGTCGACATGGCAATCATAGGTCGATTGCCCGATCTCCGGGTTCTCCTGCATAAAGACGTCGTCCTGCGGCAGCCACAGGACGTGCTCCATCAGAGTCTCGAAGTGAACCTGATAGAGCCGCAATGCACTGTTGGCATAAGCCAGATAAGTCGCCACCGAAGCGACGATGACGAAATCGGCTCGCCTGGACTTCCTGCCGGGGGTCACGAAGAAAGTGACATAGCTTTCGCAGTTCGCCTCAGGGTCATTCCCGCCAGGCGTCAACCGCAGCGCATAGACGCCCGATCGCCAATCGGCCGGCACATCGAGCGCGCACGTGGTCTGCCACCCGCAATCGTAGATGTCATCGCTGTGGAAATGGATCGCCGCATATTCGCGCGGCGAGAGCCGCCAGTCATGGACGCTCCCCGACCAATGAAAGCCGGTGACGCCTCTGCGGGGCAGCTGGCGCAGGCTGCCGTGCAGACCGTTGGGCGACAGGTCCTTGACAGACAGCGTCGAGATCCCGTCCGCAAAATCCCAGAAAGCGACAAGGCCGGCCTCGGTCGCACCTGTCCGCGGCTGGCAATCGAACACGCGCAGCGCCTCCGCCTCCAGCGGACGCGAGAAGATCCGCGGCGCCTCGATCTTGCCGTCGAAATGAGACGCGTATTGCTGCTCCCCGTTCAGATGATGGGCCGCAATCAGGAACGGCAATCCCGAGTCGAGCGCAAGCGCCAGCGGCAGAGCGAATGATTTCGCGTGGGCGACCGTCGGCTGAACGCCATCCGCCGGAACGATCAACGACAGCGTTGCCGATCGCCGTACGAGGTCGAGCGCGACCGATACGAACGCCCAGACGCGCTGTCGCAGTTTCACGTCGAGGGTAAAACGGGCCGACGCTCCGGTTGACTGGCCGAGGACCAGAACCGGGCATCCTTCCTCATCAAGCTCGAGAGCGTAGCCGCGCCCCGAGGCCTCGCACCAATTGCCCATCACAGCCTTGGCATTGTCGGCGATGCGCGTCGGATAGACATAGGCGCCGAAGCACCAGTGCCCCTGGGTCGGAGCGAGAGCGCCATCGTGCTCGACGATCGCGTTGGATCCCGGCCGGATTGGCTGATCGAGACAGGCGTGCTCGCCGTCGACGTTGCTCGTCATCACCTCGTATTTGAAGCCCGGACCGTTGACATCGACATCGCCGCAGCGCAACCGCAGCACCTCGACCTTCACGTTCGGCCGCTTACTGCTCAGCTGAAAACGGATGGTCTCACCTGCCGGAACGCTGATGCGGTCCGGATAGCCGAGATACTCGTTGGTCCTATAGATCACCCGAAACCTCCGCAGGCAGCGTCTCGCCTGTCATTTCCCGCCAACGCAACTTGAAAACATGCCACTCCGCTTCAGCGAGAGAGGTGAAGACGCGATCATCGACGAAAGGCATGGGATCGCCCCGCCGCTTGGGGATACACGACAGCCGCCAGGCCCTGCCCGGCTCGAGCACGATCAGGACAAGTCGCCCTTCCGGCCTGCCCCATCGCATCCGCGCCAGCAGCTTGCGGAGCTCCGGACTGTGCACACCGAGCGGGCTCGCGCGGAATTCCTCTACGAGATCGAGCCTGCTCGGATCGATGACGTAGCGCATCGCACTGGGGTCACTGGTGTGATCCATGGTCCGTCCTCATCTTGCGAACGCGAAGCCGCGGGAGACGCTGTCGCGGCTCAGCGCGTCAGCCAGGCCATCCACCGCTCGCGCAATTCGTTGCGGTGCTCGCCGATCCAGGCGAAATCGGGTTTGACCAGCTTTTCGTAGTTTTCCGGCGAGGTCGCATAGAGATTGCGCTCTTCCGGCTTCAGCAACTCGATGGCCGACTTACTGGCAGTTGCATAGTTGACGGCCCGCATGAACGGTACGTGGGCGTCGGAGCTCGCATAGAAGAAGTCGAGATAGGCCATGGCCGCGTTGAGGTCCGGCGCGCCCTTGAGAACAGCCATATAGCCGGTGTCGCGAATGGCCTGATCCCAGGACATGGCGACCGGTGCGCCCTCCTTCACGACGGCGAGCGCGCGTCCCGAATAGCTCATGGCCAAGACCACCTCGCGGCTGCGCATGATCTGCTGCACCTGATCGCCTGTTTTCCACCAGACGGAGACATTGGGACGAATCTCGTCAAGCTTCTTGTAGGCGCGATTGAGATCGAGCGGAAAGAGCTGGTCCGCCTTGACGCCGTCGGCGAGGAGCGCGGCCACGGGCACCCACCAGTCGCTGTCGCCGGTATCAGGCAGGCCACGAGGTCCGGGGAATTGCTTCACGTCCCAGAAATCGGCCCAGGTCTTCGGTGCCTTCTCCTTGAACGCCTTGGTATTGTAGGTGATCAGCATGCCTCCGGTCGTGCGAGCGACACCGTAGGGCTGGCAGGCATCGGAGACGCCGAACTTCTGGACGCTCGGCAGCTTGGCGCAGTCGATCTTCTCGAGCATGTCGGTGCGCCCGACCAGATCTGGACCGGTTGCCGTGACGATGTCGAACTCCATCTTGCCGGTTCGCTGCATTGCCTTGGCGCGCGCCCACTGGTCGGGAACTTCGACCGCGACCGGGACGACCTCGACATTCCTGGCCTTGTTGAAGGGCTCGTAGAAGTATTTCGCCAGCGTGTTGCCCATCAGACCACCGGTCGTGGCAATCACCAGCTGATCTTCGAGCTTCTGAGCGGCAGCCGGCAACGTTACAGAAAGAGCGGAAGCCAGCGCAAGCAGTGCTGAGGTCCGCTTCCAGGTCTTCTTCGACATCGACGTTCTCCTCTTTGAGCTCTCATCCGGCGCTTGACTGAGTCTTGCTGCGGGACCTGAGTGCATGGCCTCCCAGCAAGATCGCGATGGACAGGACGATCAGCAGCGTCGCGATCGCAGGAATTACCGGTGTCAGATTCTGCTCGATGTCCTCGAACATACGACGCGGCAGCGTCTTCTGGCGTATGCCGGACAGGAAGAACGACACGACGGGTTCGTCGAAGGAGATGATGAAGGCAAACAGCGCGCCGCTCGCAAGACTCGGCAGGACCAGCGGCAGCGTCACGAAGCGAAAGGCCTGAAAGCGCGTCGCACCGCAGCTCATCGCCGCCGCTTCGAGATTGGCGTCGACGCTGCCCAGGGCCGCCGCCATCGTGAACACGACGAACGGCAGGGTCAGAACCGTATGTGCAAGCACAAAGCCGGGAACGGTTCCTGAGAGACCGATCGTCTGGAAAAACAGGTAGAGACCGACGGCGAGCGCGATATGCGGCACGATGATCGGCCCTATCAGGAGGATCTGGAACAGGGTCACGAGCCGGCTGCGACCACGAACCATGGCATAGGTGGCTGCGGTTCCGATCAGCGAAGCACAGACTGCCGTCAGAAGCGCCACCTGCACGCTGAGCCAGGTGGCCGCACGCCACTGCCTGCTGTCGAAATACTCGGCGTACCATTTCAAGGTGAAACCGGTCGGCGGGAATGCCAGGTAGTCGTTCTGGCTGAACGACATTGGAATGACGATGACGAGCGGCACAATGATGAATGCCAGCACAGCATAAACATAGGCGCCCAACACGAGGGAACCTCGGTCGGTCGGCGGTTTCACGAGGCGCTCCCCATCAGCCGGTCGAAACGCAACGTCTTGCTGAACACGATCGCGAGCGAGGTCACGAAGAACGTCAGCCCCCCCACCAATGCGGCGGCGAAGGGCCAGTCAAGGACCTCGCGGATCTGTTTTGACACGAGGGTCGAGATCATCATCTCCTGCGGTGAGCCGAGAAGCGCGGGCGTGATGAAGAAGCCAAGCGCCGTGAGAAACACCAGCAGCGATCCGGAAACGACGCCCGGCAGGCTCAATGGAAGAATGACTTCGAGAAAGGTCCGCAGGCGCGTCGCGCCGAGCACGGCGGCCGCCCGCGCATAGTCGTTCGGAATGCTGCGCAAGGCGCCGTAGATCGGTAGGATCATGAACGGCAGCAACACGTGAGTCATGGCGATGACCACCGCGCTCTGGGTGTAGAGCAGCTTGAACGGCTGCGAGGTCAGGCCGAGGGCCATCAGCGCCGAGTTGATCAGCCCATTGCGCTGGAACAGGAAAGACCAGGCGGCGGTGCGCACCAGTACGCTCGACCAGAGCGGCAGGATCACGCAGACCGCGACAAGGGCGGCGGGCGCCCCCTTCGTCCGGCTCATATAGTAGGCCACCGGAAAGCCGAGAACCGCGGATAGGGCTGTCACGAGCGCAGCAGTCCAGAGCGTGCGCATCAGGACGCGCGCGTGAACCGGGTTGTCGACGACGCGGGCGTAGTTGTCCAAAGTCGGATGCGGCTCCAAGAAGCTGATCAGGAGGAGCTGCGCAATCGGATAGATGAAGACGAAGGCGATGACGGCGAAGAACGGTAGCAACAGCAGCAGCGTCGACAGGCCGCTCAGCCTGCGGCCATCGGAGTACCAGAACTGCGATCGCACCTCCTTCGTCATCACCGCTTCCCTCGGTAGAGCAGGATCGCCGCCGCAGGCACGGTGAAGGACGCAACGTCTCCGGGAGCCAGGGAGCTGAGCTGCGATTCGCCCGGAATGCGCGCACGCATCTCGGTGCCATCCGGCAGGCGGCCAATCAGGAGCATGGCTGACCCCGCATAGACGATGTCGCTCAGCGTGACGTTGACGATTTGCCCTGCCGCACTCGCGCCGAGCCGTAGCCGCTCGGGCCTCACGGCCATCACCCCGGCTTCGCCGGCCTTCACTGCATCGACCGCCGCGGTCGCCGGCAGTTGCCACGTCTCACCCCATGGCAGCCCCACCGAGACAACGTCGCCGACGCTTTCGACCGTGACGTCAACGAAATTCATCTCGCCGATGAAGCCGGCGGTGAAGAGATTTGCGGGCCTCTCGTAGAGTTCGCGTGCCGGCCCGATCTGCTTGATCTTACCATCCTTCAGGACGGCGATCCGGTCGGCCATGGTCAGGGCCTCACTCTGATCGTGAGTGACGAAGATGACGGTAATGCCGAGCTCGGCATGCAGGCGCTTGATCTCGAGCTGCATGTCCTCACGCAGATTCTTGTCGAGTGCGCTGAGTGGCTCGTCCATCAACAGGACGCGCGGCTGATAGACGACGGCACGCGCGAGCGCCACGCGTTGCTGCTGGCCGCCGGAGAGCTCGTTGGGACGACGGTTGCCGTAACCGCCCAGACGCACCGTTTCGAGCGCAGCTTCGGCGCGCGCATGACGCTCGGCCTTCGGCAGTCCACGCATCTTCAGAGGAAAGGCGACGTTGTCCAAGATCGTCATGTGCGGGAACAGCGTGTAGTTCTGAAAGACCATTCCCAGGTTGCGCCTGTTCGAGGGCACATAGGTGAGGTCTTCGGAATCCACCTGGATGGTGCCGCTTGTCGGAAACTCGAACCCCGCAACGCTCATCAGGATGGTGGTCTTGCCGGAGCCGGAAGGTCCAAGCAAAGCGATGAATTCGCCGGCGGCAATATCGAGATCCACGCCATCGACGGCAAAAACCGGGCCGAAACGTTTTTCCAGACGGCTGATGCGGATGGATGCGCCCGCTGTTGCCGGTGTAGTCGATGCAGCCTTCACGAAGATCTCGTTTCCCATCTGTCCGCCTGGTACGACGCGGGAGGCAAATGCCCCTTACACTGATGCCGGGGACCTCGATCCACGGCGGCTACTCTCGATATAATATTTGATATATCAGGCTATCGCGCAATAAAGCGCGCGACAAGGGCCATTTGCGCGTCGAGCATCGGCTTGCCGCCGATGGTTCTCGCGCCCTGAGCTGCGGCCCGTTCCAGAAGCCGGGTCACCTCGGGGGTGACGATGATGTCGCTGACGGCGGTCGCGGGACCCACTCCCTCGATATCGAGCGGCAGAGGGTCATCCGTCTTCATGCCGAGCGACGTCGTATTGACGATGAGGTCGAACGCGCGTGCCTCAGCGCGCCCGGCATTGACCTTCGTCTCCGGATAGCGCCGTGACACCACCTCGGCGAGCGCATGCGCCTTCGCTCCATCCCGATTCATGATGGTCAGCTCGCGTGCGCCGGCCTCGGCCAGGCCGAATGCGGTTGCGCGCCCCGCACCGCCTGCTCCGACCTGGAGCACTTTCCGGCCACGAACCGCAATCTGATGCTGCGCAAGGCTGGCGACAAAACCCCGCGCGTCCAGATTGTCGCCGATGAGGCGTCCGTCAGCCGTTCGCTTGACGAAATTGACGGCGCCGATGAGCGCCGCCGTCGGCGTCGTCTCATCCAGATGTTCGATCACGCCTGTCTTGTGCGGGATCGTGACACCAAAGCCGACGACATTGCGCATCAGCCTGACGCTCGCGAGAACTGCCCCCAGATCGGCCGGCAGCACATGAAGCGGCGATACCGCCACGTCGTCGTCGATGGACTGAAAATAGGTGTTCAAGACAGCGCTTGCGCGAACATGGTCGACCGGGTGCGCCAGCACGAACATGATCTTGGTCTTGCCGGTGATCTCCATGGGCCCTCCTTCGATCAGGCTGGTAAAGCAACTCGGCCGTAGCTCGCATAGCGTTCGAGCACCCGCGCCATTTCATCATCGGGAAGGATCGTCGGCGCGCCGGCCTGACAGGCGAGCAGATACTGCC
Organism: Bradyrhizobium sp. USDA 3311; assembly: GCF_054062495.1. Classification (NCBI taxonomy): domain Bacteria; kingdom Pseudomonadati; phylum Pseudomonadota; class Alphaproteobacteria; order Hyphomicrobiales; family Nitrobacteraceae; genus Bradyrhizobium; species Bradyrhizobium sp. USDA 3311. Next base: position 7,194,026 of record NZ_JBSSFI010000001.1, read on the forward strand.
TGGCAAGAGTCTCAAGCTTTACGGTGAGATCGAAAGCCGCCTGCAGGCTTGCGCCCGCGGCGATCATCCCGTGGTTGGCCAGCAGGCAGGCCTTGCGCTTCCGAAGCGCGGCGACCGCGCCTTCGGCGAGCGCTCGTGTTCCAAATGTCGCGTAGGGAACGCACGGCACGTCGTTCCCGCCAAAACCGGCGACCATGTAGTGGAACGCCGGAATTGGCTTCGCAAGACATGCCAGCGCGACACAGCAGTCGGCATGTGTATGTACGACCGCATTCACGTGCGGATAGGCCTTGAGGATGGCGAGGTGCATATGCCATTCGCTGGACGGCAGGCCGCCGCCGAGCACGGTTCCGTCGTGCTTCAGCCGCACCAGGCGATCGGGCGTCGTGTTGCCGCTGTTGCCACCACTCGGCGTGATGAGAATGTCCTCCCCGAGGCGGCAGCTTACATTGCCGCTGCTGCCGTGATTGAACCCCTTCTTTTCAAGCGTCTCGACGATGTTTAGCAGCGATTGCCTGGTTTCGAGCTCGTTCAATTGGCATCCTCCGGATTCAGCATCGATTTCAGCGTCGTCATGAACAGGTCGACCGGCCCGAGCTTGCCGGACTTGAGGCAAAGGGCGATCGGATCCGCGTCGTCGGTCGTGGCCGTGCCGATGCCCGGGCCGCCATAGGGGCCAACCCGCAGGCTTCGAATGCCAAGGTGATCAACGATCGAACCCGAGGTCTCGCCGCCGGCGACGACGAAGCGGCGGACTCCGGCACCACGAAGAGAAACAGCGAGACGGCCGAGGATGGTCTCGGCAAGTTGCGCAGCACCTTCGCGCCCATATCGCTCCTGGACCATTTTGACGACTTCGGGAGACTCCGAGGTTGAGATGGCGATAGGCCCGTCCTTCAGCCGCGGTCGCGCCCAGTCGAGCGCCACCCCGACTGCTGACCCGACATCGTCGGCCGCCAGGAGATTCATCCGAAGCACTGGGCGGTGTCGTTCGAATTCGGCGAGTTGCTCGAGCGTGCGTTCCGCGCAACTGCCGGCAAGAACCACCCCGCTGCCATCCACTGCGGGCAAGCGCGCCCGGTTGCTCGTTGGGGCGACGAGCCCCTGCGCCTTCCAGATCGCAGGGTAGTGCTGAACGATCGTTGCGTTGCCCGTCATCAACTTCCAGTCGGAAGTCAGCTCGGCGAGCACATCGAGATCGCGATCATAGATCGCATCCGTAATGAAGTAGCGAACACCCTGCCCGGTCGCGGACGCGATAGCCTGCTCCAAATGTGCAGGGCCGGCACTGACCAAAGGATGGGCAAGAAGGCCAACCCTGGTTGGCGTCTGCCTCTGCAACACGCGAACGAGATCGGGATCCGTCATCGGCGTCAGCGGATCGTTGCGCTTCGGCGAGTCCGAGATCAGCTCGGTCCCGAGAAAGAGATGGCCGTTGTAGACGGTGCGACGAAGCGAGGGAGAGGCGGGGCAAAACGCAGTGTGGTCCGCGCCCGTGAGCTGCATCAGCATGTCCGCCACGGGACCGATATTGCCGCGGTCGGTGGAATCGAATGTCGCACAATACTTGAAGAAGATCTGACGCGCGCCACGCGCGAGCAAAGCCCGCGCCGCCTTCCCGCCCCTGGCAACAGCTTCGTCAGCCGGGATGACGCGCGTTTTTTGCGCAACCACGATGGCGGGGATGTCGCCGATCGTCGCAACAAGTTCGGGGTCGGTGACAAACGCGCAGTCGATACCGGCAGCGATGAGCATGGCGGCGGTCTCCATACCGCCGGTTAGATCGTCCGCCACCACCCCAAAAACTGGTTTCATGATGCCCTTACACGATTTCACGCCACCGCCTCAGCTTTGATACATGATATATCAAATATTACAATAGAGCTTGGCGCCGCGATATTGGTCCGAGCGGACGCTCGGCGTTCCTTCGTCCGGCATTCGACCGGCGGGAAGATACCGTCTTCGAATTAGCCGTTCTGGTCCTCTCGGAACGGCAGGCCCGTCGCCGACAACGCCTCGCCGACGGCGCGGCCAAACGGCGGCATCGCCTCGTGCGCGATGCGGCGGACCGGGATCGGGCCGCTTCGGCCGTGCAACGGGCCGTCAAAATCCAGATCGGTCTCGAGCTTGAGAAAGTACGACAGCACTTCCGCCCAGCCCCAGCCTCGCGCTCCGAGATCGCGCCATTCGTCATAGTCGCGCGGCAAGCCACGATTGGCCGACTGCACATTGATACTGGAGCCGCCGCCCATCACCGGCCCTGCTCATAGACACGGGCGACCGGCTTGCTCCCGGCGGCATGTCCATTCCGGCTTCGATCAGGAGAACGCGGCGGTGCCCATCGGCGGAAAGCCGGTTAGCGAGCACGCGGCCCGCCGCCCCGCCGCCGACGATCAGGTCGTCTGATGCGGTCCATCCATACCCGTCTCGTTGCGCAATTCGATGGATCGGCGCGGCCGCGGGTGCAGCCGCGCCGATTTGGCCTAGCGGAAATTGCCCTTGGTCTCCGGGATCACGATCGCGCCGATCAGATAAATCACGAACACGCCGACCGCGAAATAGGCCAACGACATCGGAATCTCTGCGGGGCTGCCGCTCACCAGCGAGACGAAGGTCGGCATCATGCCGCCCAGCGCAAAGCCAATGTTCCAGGACAAGCCCGTGCCGCTCGCGCGCAGCGCAGTCGGAAAGCGCTCGTTCAGGAAGATCAGCACCGGCGCATAGCCGGCATTGCCGATGAAGGCGATTGCCAGCGCGTAGACCGTGATCTGCGTCGTGTCCTTTGTCGCAGCGAGATTGAGATAGCACAGTGGCAGCAGCACTGCCGCCAGTGCGCCGATCAGAAGGAACGTCTTCTTGCGGCCGATGCGGTCGCTCAGCGCGCCGACCAGCACCGCAGAGAAGAACGCCGACACGCTCGCGCCCATCAGGATCAGCGACGAAGTCTGGTTCGGGACCGCGTTGATGACCTTCAGGAAGCTCGGCAGGTAGCCCGAGGTCAGGTAATAGCCGGCTCCACCGCCGAAGGTGATGAGCAAATTGACCAGCAGCACGCCGCGATACTGGCCGGAGAACACGTCCTTCACCGGCGCCTTCGAGACCTTCGCCTGCTTGTTGCCCTGCTGGCGCTTCAGCTCCTTGAAGTACGGGGATTCCTCGAGGTTCCGGAAGATGAACCAGCCCAGCAGCGAGCTCAGCAGGCCCGAGAAGAACATGAAACGCCAGCCCCAGACCGCGAAGGCATCGCCGGGGAAGACCGAGGACGTGATCAGGAAGATGAAGGATGCGAGCAGCGCACCGATGCCCGCGCCGCCGCCGCCGACCAGGCCCGACATCGCGCCGCGCCATTGCGGCGGCACGGACTCGGTGCCGATGGTATGGGTGGACGCCACGACGCCGCCGACGAAGATGCCCTGGACCAGCCTCAGGATCAGGAACATGATCGGCGCGATCACGCCGACCTGCGCGATGGTCGGCAGCAGGCCGAACGCCGCCGTGCTGAGGCCGACGCCCACAATGGCGATCAGCATCGCCTGCTTGCGGCCGTGCACGTCGGCATAATGGCCGAACACCGCCGAGCCGAGCGGCCGCATCAAAAGCGTGACCGCGAACGAGCCATAGACCGCGGCCAGCGAAAGCGCGGCATTGCTCGACGGAAAGAACAGCGCGCCGACGACCGGCGCCACGTAGAGCAGAATGAACAAATCGAACAGATCGAGCGCCCATCCGAGCACCGATGCGATGATCGCATTGACCATCTGCTTGTTGTCAGCCGATGCCTGTGCACCGGCGACCGGCATATCCATCTCAGCCATGTTGTTTTACCTCCCCCGTTTGAACGGCGCCGCGGTCCGCGCCATTGCGAACCGCGGCATTGCGCTTGCGTCGCGTCTCAGCGGCCGACGAATCTCGGCGGGCGCTTGGCGTTGAAGGCCTCGACGCCCTCCTTGAAGTCTTCCGACTGGCGCAGGCGGCTGTAGCAATGGCCTTCGAGCTCGATGGCGATGGCGAGCGTCGAGTCCTCGGTGTCGTTGAGGAGCTTCTTGGCGGTGCGCTGCGCCAGCGGCGAGAAGGTACGAAGCTCGTCGACGAGCTTGTCGGTCGCCTTCTCCAGCTCGGCATCCGGCACGCATTCGGTGGCGATGCCCCATTCATAGGCCTGCTTGGCCGAGATGCGTTTGGAGCGCATCACGATGTCCTTGGTGCGGGTGATGCCGACCATCTTCTGCAGGCGGGCCGAGCCGCCCGAGCCCGGGATCTGGCCGAGCTTCTGCTCCGGGAGCGCATATTGCGTGGTCTCGGATGCGATGCGGAAGTCGCAGGCCAGCGACAACTCGAAGCCTACGCCGAAGCAATAGCCGCGATTGGCGACGATAACAGGCTTGGCGCAACGCGCCGGCGCGGCGATGTTCCAGGCGAGCTTGGAGACGTGCTCGGGGCTCGCTTCCATGAAGCCTCCGATATTGCCGCCGCTAGAAAAATGCTCGCCCTCGCCGCGCACCACGATGACGCGCACGCGCGGATCCTCATCCAGCGTCTCGAAGGTCAGCCGAAGCTGGTCGCGCTGCGGCATCGACACGACGTTGTAGGGCGGCCGTCCCAGGATGATGTCGGCGCGCTCATGCGCCTCGTCGATTTCGACCTTGAACCCGTCGAGCTTGGCGTGCCGGGGGTCGGCAAATGTATAGAGTGACGGCATTTTGGCTTCCTTCTGTTGATGGGCGATTTTTCAGGCCGCGTCCGACGGCGGCAGGCGCTCGGCCTCGTATTCTCCGGCGACGAGCAGCCGCCGCAGCAGCTTTCCGACGGGTGATTTCGGGATCGCGTCGACGAAGACGTAGCGGCGCGGCCGCTTGAAATTGGCAAGGCCCGAGGTGCGGCAGAACTGCTCCAGCTCTCCTTCCGACACCGCACGATTGCGCTTGACGAAGGCGGCGACAACCTTGCCCCATTTCTCATCGGTGACGCCGACCACCGCGACCTCGTCGACATCAGGATGCAGCGACAGGCAGCTCTCAATCTCGACCGGCGAGACGTTCTCTCCGCCGGTGATGATCATGTCGTCGACGCGGCCAGTGACGAACAGGTCGCCGTCGGGATCGACGAAGCCGGTGTCGCCGGTAAAATACCAGCCCTCGCGCAGCGACTTGGCGTCGGCTTCCGGACGGCGCCAATAGCCTTCGAAGGCCTCGTCGCCTTTGAGCGTGGCGATGATCTCGCCCTCCTCGCCGACCGCGGCGATATCCGCGACCGACTTCGCGCCGATGCGCACGACCTTGACGTGCTGGTTCAATCCCGCCTTGCCAGCCGAGCCGGGCTTTGCGGCCGCGTTCTGGTCGATCGTAAACGTGTAGATCTCGGAGCTGCCGTAGTGATTGACGAACAGGTTTGGCTTGAACGCCTCGTTCAGCTTCTTCAGCAGGCCATCGGTCATCGACGCGCCGGCAAAGCCGAGCTTGCGCACGCTGGAGACGTTGGTCCCGGCAAAGGCCTCGTGATGAACGAGATCGTGATAGAGCGTCGGCACCAGATAGAGGTTGGTGATCTCCTCCTTCTCGATCAGCACCAGCGCCTGGCGGCTGTCATAGCGCGGCAGGCAGATGAACGTGCCGCCGATCAGCGACATCGCCAGCAGCGAGCGGACGCCCATGGTGTGGTAGAGCGGCATGACGCCGAGCGTGCGCTCCCCGCGGCCGTAGAGATTCTGCGCGACATGGGCGATCGCTGCGGCCCGCTCGGCGCGGTGCCGGCGCGGCACGCCCTTTGGCCGAGACGTCGTGCCCGAGGTGTAGAGCATGATCGACCAGGCATCGGCACCGACACGCGGCTCCGCGTCGGGCGCGCGGTCCTTGATCAGGTCAGAAAAGCTGGTGGCCTCACCGGTCCCGGGATCGACGGACACGCGCAGCAGCCTGCCTGCCAGCGCCGAACCCTGCACGGCCTCGGCAGAGATGTCCTGATGGAAGACCGCGCAGGCCTCGGCGTTCTCGATGCAATAATCGAGCTCGTCGGCCTTGGCGCGCCAGTTGATCGGCGTCATCACGAGGCCCGCGATCTGGCAGGCCCAGTGCAGCGTCGCCGCCTCCCAGCGGTTCTGCAGCAGCGTGACGACGTGATCGCCGGGCTTGAGGCCGAGGCGGTCGAACGACACCACCAGCGCGGAGATCTTGTCGTACCATTGCCGATAGGTCAGACGAAGGTCGCCGTCGACCAAGGCAATCGCATTGGGATCGCGCGCGGCGCTGGCCATGAAGCTGCTGGCGAGATCAAGCATCGGACGTCTCATTTTTGGATGAAGCGAGTTCGGCGGCGGCTTCGAGCGCCGCCTGGATGATTGGGGTGTAGCCGGTGCAGCGGCAGATATGCCCGCTGAGAAGACCCCGGATCTCCGCCTCGGTCGGCGCCGGGTTCCTCGCGAGATAATGGTCCAGCGACATCAAGATGCCGGCGGTGCAGAAGCCGCACTGGAGCGCGTGGTTGCGGCGGAAGGCCTGCTGCAGCACGCCAAGCCGATCGGCCGACGGCGCGAGCCCTTCGACCGTCTTCAGTTCGCAGCCATCGACTTGCGCCGCGAGCGTCAGGCACGACCGCGTCAGCATGCCGTCGACGACGATTGTGCAGGCGCCGCAGACACCGTGCTCGCAGCCGACATGGGTGCCGGTCGCCCCCAGCTGGTGGCGCAGAAAATCCGAGAGCAGCATCCGCGGCTCGGCTTCGCCCTCGACGGGATTGCCGTTGAGCGCGAAACGGACGGCATGGCGGCGGTCCGCCTTGAGACGGGTCATTGCAGCACCTCGCCGATCAGGTCGCGGCCTATCATGCGCACGAGGTCGCGGCGGTAGCGCGCGGTCGCGTGGACGTCGTCGTGGGCGCCAAGCTCGTAAGCGAAGGCGTTGAGGGCGTCGTCGAGCGCGGTCCCATCGAGCCGCGGCCAATCGCGCGCGGTCGGCACATCCGCGACGCCCCCGACAGCGAGGCGCACACCCGTTGGCGTCTTCATGGCTGCGCAGGCGACGATCGCGAAATCACCGTGCCGGCGCGCGACCTCGCGGAAAGCGACGCGCGATCCCTTGATGACAGGCAGCGATATGCTCTCGATCAGCTCATCATCAGCGCGCGCGGTCAGCATCATGCCGGAGAAGAAGTCCTTTGCCGCCACGCGGCGGCGTCGTTTAGCGTTGCGCAAGAACACCTCACCGCCAAGCGCGACCAGCGTCAGCGGAATCTCGGCGCTGGGATCGGCATGCGCGAGCGAACCGCAGATGGTGCCACGGCTGCGGGTCTGCATGTGCCCGACCCAGGGCAGCGCCAGCGCCACCAGCGGCAGGGTCTCGGCAAGATCTGGCCAGGCCAGGAGATCGGCCTGGCGTACACCGGCGCCGATGACGACGGCGTCGCCCTTCCGCTCGATCTGGCGCAGCTCCCTGAGGCGCATGATGTCGATCAACAGTTTTGGCTTGGCAAGGCGCATGTTGAGCATCGCCATCAGTGACTGCCCGCCCGCGAGCACGCGGGCATCGCCGCCCTGCTGTGCCAGTCCATCAAGGACATCACTGATGCTCTCGGCGCGGAGATAGTCGAATGCGGGCGGCTTCATCGGCGCCCCCCGAACAAGCCGGCCAGCAACGCGAACAGCGAGAAACCTCCGCCCTCCGCGCCACCACCGCCGGCCTTGCGGGCCAGCGCGGTGAAGAACTGGCCGATGATGACGCGCGTCGCGCCGTCGAGCAGCCGCCCGCCGATGCTGGCAACCTTGCCGCCGACGGCAGCGTCATAGCTGTAGGTGAGCTTCGTTCCGCCGTTGCCGTCGGGCGCGAGCGTGATGCGTCCATCGGCGCTGCCAAAACCCAGCGCGCCGCTGGCACCGCCGCGCAAGGTCACTGCATGCGGCGGATCGAGATCGAACAATTCCACATCGGCACGATAGCGGCCGGTGACGGGGCCGATGCCGAGCGTCACGTCGGCGCGGAAATGCGTCTCGGTGACCTTGTCGACGCTCTGGCAACCGGGAATGACCGATTGCAGCGTCGCGGGATCGAGCAGCATGGCCCAGACCTGCTCCGGCGCGCTCTTGACCGAGGCCTGCCCCTCGCCGCGCAGCCGCCGGTCGCCTTCGCGCACGGGCGCTGCGGTCGCACCGCCTGCTGGCGGCGGCGGCTCGGCGCCGCGCACCATCTCCGCAAGGCGCGCCGGCACCAGCGGCAAGGTGATGTCGGCAACGCCCAGCGCATCCACGACCGCATTGGCAAGGCACACCGGCGTCGACATGCAATTGCCTTCGCCGACGCCCTTGGCGCCGAGCGGGGTGAACGGCGACGGCGTCTCCATGTGGATGATTTCGGGCTCCGGCACCTCGGTCGTGGTCGGCAGCAGATAGTCGGCGAGCGTTCCCGTCAGGAAGCTGCCGTCCTCGGCGTAGGCATATTCCTCAAAGAGTGCGGCACCGAGCGCCTGAGTGAAGCCGCCGCGGATCTGGCCGTTGACCATGCCGGGATGCAAAATGGTGCCGCAATCGTGCATGGTGACGTAGCGGTCGATGCGCGTCTCCAGCGTCGTGCGGTCGATCTCGACGCCGCAGAAGTCGAAGATGAAGCCGTGGCACAGCGAGGAATTGATGCGGTCCTCATCGTCCGGCGGCGTCAGCTCCGGCGGCGTCCAGAACACAGTCTCGCGGATGGTCTGGCCTGCGTCGTCGCGTAGCGAACCCGGCGACCAGTGGCTGAGCGCGGCGACGCGCGAGAACGCGATCCGGTTCTCGGGATTGTGTTTTGATGCGACGAATCCCCGCGCGAACACGATGTCCGACGCCTCGACGTTCAACTGGCTGGCGGCGATGCGCGCGAGCTTGCCGGCGACGCGCTCGGCCGCAATCTTCGCGGTGCCGGCCACCGCCGCCGCAAAGCGGCTCGCATAGTTGCCCGATGCGATCGACCAGGCGTCCTTGGCGGTGTCGATCTCGGTGTTGACGCGGATATCCCTGGGCTGGAGGCCAAACACGTCGGCAACGACCTGCGACAGCACAGTACGATGGCCCTGCCCCTGCGGCACGGACGCCACATGCACCGTGACGCTGCCGACCGGATCGAGCCCGACGGTCGCGGTCGCCTGCGCGCCGTTCTTCGGTCCGGCCTTGCGGCGCTCGGCCGCCGTCAGCACGGTGGTGATGTAGCCCATGTTGGAAACGCTGGGCTCGACTACCGCGGTGAAGCCGATGCCGTAGAGACGCCCCTCTGCCCGCGCCTCGTCGCGCCGTGCTTTCAGTTCGGCAAGCCGGCCCTGCTCGACCGCGCGCGCGATCGCTTCGTGGTAGTTGCCGGAATCCAGGAGCGCGCCCATCGCTGTTCGATAGGGAAACGCGTTCGCCTCGATCAGATTGCGCTTGATGACGTCGAGCGGATCGAGCCCGAGGCCAATCGCGATGCGCTGCACCAGCCGTTCGAGCGCGAAATAGACCTGCGGACCACCAAAACCGCGGTTGAGTCCGGTCGGCGTCTTGTTGGTGACGACGACGCGGTTGCGGACCTTGACGTGGCTTATGTCGTAGGCGCCGGTCAGATTGCCGTGCATGCGATAAAGCGTCGCCGGCTCGGGCGCGCGCAGATGAGCGCCGCAATCCTCGACCTGGTCCCAGTCGAGCGCGAGGATCTTTCCATCGACGCCAACCGCCGCCGACAGCGTCGTCGCGCGATTGGTCGCCGACACCGAAGCGGTAAGGTGCTCGAGCCGGTCCTCGATCCATTTGACCGGCCGCCCCGTGACGCGCGCCGCCGCGGCGATCAGCACGATATAGGGAAACACGCCCTGCTTGACGCCAAAGCTGCCACCGGAATCCGGCGGCGTGCGCAGCCGTAAGCGATTGCCCGGCACTTTCAGCGCACGCGCGATCACCGTGTGGATGCTGAACGGGCCCTGGAAATTGGCGAGCACCTCGAACGCGTCCTCGGCCGCATCGTGCGAGGCGACGACGCCATAGGTCTCGATCGGCGTGCAGGAGTTGCGGGGATATCGGATGTCGATGGAGAAGCGATGCGGCGCATCCGCGAAGGCTTCTTCAGGATCGCCGTAGCGAAATGAGCGGTCGCTGGCGAGGTTGCCGGGAAAGCCGTCATGCAGCACCGGCGCTCCCGGTGCGATTGCACCAAGCGGATCGACGACGGCGCCGCGCGGGCGATATTCGACGTTGATCAGCTCGGCCGCATCCTCGGCTCGGGCGCGGTCGGTGGCCACGACCACAGCAACCGGCTCTCCGACATAGCGCACACGGTCCGTCGCGATCGGCCAGCATTCGACCGGCGCCTTCACGCCGACGACCAGGCTTGTCGTGACGGCCTTGACGTCGCTGCCGGTCAGAACCGCGGCAACGCCCGGCAGGCGTTTTGCAGCTTCAGCATCGATGGAGAGAATGTCGGCATGTGCGTGCGGCGAGCGCAGGATGGTCGCGTGCAGCGTGCCGGGCTGGACACCGAGATCGTCGATGAAGCGACCGCGGCCAGAGAGCAGCGCGGCGTCCTCGACGCGCTCGATCGAGCGCCCAACCCACGGCTCATCGCTACTTCCCGGATTTGCGGATATGACCGCCTGCAACATGTCCCGGCATACCTCCCGACGCGTTCTCTGACGCGACGGTGACACTTGTCAGGACAGGGGCTGCGCGGGCCATACCGCCCGCTCTCACGACTTACCAAATCGTCTCATTCGAGCGCGTGCAGCGCAAAATTAGCCGCTAGACTCAGCCCGCAAGACGCGAGACGTTGCGAAACTCGCGCGGGCTGACGCCGGCATGGTCGCGGAAGAAGCGCGTGAAATGCGCCGGCTCCGGAAAGCCGAAGCGCTCGCTGAGCTCTCCGAGCGGCGTGTCCTCGCGCATGACGGCATCGAGCGCGCGCTCCATGCGGACGACGTTGAGATAGATTTTTGGCGAGACGCCGAGCGAGGTCTCGAACAGGCGGAAGAACTGCGCGCGCGAGAGCCCTGCGCCCTTCACGAACTGATCGACGCTGCCATAGGAATCCTGCACACGCATCGCGTCCATCGCGCGGCGGATGCGCCAGTCGCAGCTCACCGCCCTCATGCCGCGGATCGAGGTCGGGAAGCTGCGCCAGGGCGTGAAGCGTTCGATCACCGCGATCATGAGATCCGACAGCGTCTGCTCGTGGGTCCGCACCGCGTCCGGATTCGCCATCATTTCGGCTGCGAGATGCAGCGTGAGCTGGCGGATGCGCGGCGACACCTCGCCCGAGGGGCGTTCGAAAAAGCCCGGCGCGCCGCTCGCGGCCCATCCGGGTCGGAACTCCTTCAGCCATTCGGGCTCGATATAGAGCGCCATGATGAGCGTGCGCGGACGGCTGGCGTCGTGCACATAGGCGTGCGGCTTCCAGCCGTCGACCAGCACGGCGGCCATGTCCGTGAGCGGCGTGACCTGATCGCCAACCAGAAACTGGGTGTCGGCGCCCTCGACCTTGAGCAGGACGTGGCAATGATGATGGGCGTGACGGACCAGCGAACGATCCATGTCGAGCAGAGCGACCCTGCCGAAAGCGCCGTGAGCGATGCGCAGGGCCGTCGACATCAGTTCCTTCCTCCCAGCGTTGCGCTGCAAAACGATTGGCTAGCTGGCGCGGCACTATAAGCGGCGTCAGCTACATATTCCAACCGCGCAAACGGACGCAAGTTGCCTTCTCGCGGTAATCGGCTCATGCGCGCGCCCCCGCAAGCAACCGCGCGACCGCGGCGCTGGGATCGGCCTGCAAGGCCGTGGCGAGATCAACCTCCTCCTCGCCCTTGACGCGAATGCGCTTGAAGGCGAGCTCGGGGGCGCTGACCGGCGCGGTCGCGTCCAGGCCCATCTTCGCGCTGATGCCATTATCGGTGGTCGGATCGAGCTTCGAGCCGAGCGCGCCCGAAACGACCATGAGATCGCGATCGGCCTGGAAGCGCGTCGCCACCGCCCATTCGATCTCCTCGGACGAGGAGATGTCGACGTCCTTGTCCACCACGATGACCTGCTTGATGTCGTAATGCGCACCGAAGGCACACATCATGACGTTCTTGGGCTCGCCGTCATTGGCCTTGTCGATCTTGATCGCGAGATGATAGCGGCAGGTGCCGCCGCGAGTCAGGCGGACGTCGATCACGCCAGGAAAGCTGCGGCGCAGATGCTGCAGCAGCGTCGCTTCGCGCGGCACGCCGCCAAGGATGAGATGCTCGAAACCGCCGCCGACGATGGTGTGGAAGATCGGCGCCTTGCGATGCGTGATCGCATCGACCTCGATCACCTCGCGATTGGCGCGCGGACCGTAATATTGGGGGAATTCGCCGAACGGGCCTTCCGGCTCGCGCACGCCCTGCAAGATCCGTCCCTCGATCACGATCTCCGCATGCGCGGGCACGCGGACCGAATTGGTGCGGCATTTGACGACGTCCACCGGCTCGCCCAGCAGAGCACCGGCAATCGCCATTTCGTCCTCGTCGAGCGCAGCGATGGCTTGGGATGCAAGCAGCAAGGCTGGATGCGCGCCGATGACGATCGCGATCTCCAGCGCCTGGCCCAACTCTTCCGCGAGGCGGTAATAGGAGAATGTATGCCGCGGCAGCAGCAGCACGCCGATGCGGTTCTTGCCAGATATCTGGCAGCGGTGGATCGAGACGTTCTGCACGCCGGTCTTAGGATTGCGGGCGATCAAGAGGCCCGCGGTGATGTAGGGGCCGCCGTCGCGCTCATTGTGCTTGGGGACCGGAAGCTGGCGCAGCAGATCGATATCCTCATGCACGACCTCCTGCACGGGCCCGCTCGCCACTTCATGTGTCGGCAGCGGATGGCTCGCGGCAGCGAGGAACCGCGGCAGCAGCTGGTCCTCGGTGACGCCGATGGACTCTGCGACCCAGTCGCGGCCGGCAAAGAGGTTGGCGACGACCGGGATCGCGTGCCCGTCGGGGCGCGGAAACAGCACGGCGCTGTCGCGCTCCAGCCGCTTGGCGATGGCGGCGAGCTCGTCCGCTAGCGCAACGCCCTCGTGCGCGATCGCGAGCTTGCCGCGCTCGGCGAGATAAGCGAGCCAGGCGCGCAGATCGGCGGGCGAACCCTTCCTCGCAACATCTTCCATTCGCATACGGGTCTTTCCTTGAGGTCTCAGGTCAGGGCGCGATCTTGCGCAGCGACGGCGAGCGGCGCTTGAGCGCCTCGTCCTCGCCCCAGCGGCGCACGACGCCAATATCGATGTCGTAGAGGTCGAGCACGCGGCCGACCGTGTGCTCGACCATGTCGTCGAGGCTTTCGGGCTTGGCGTAGAAGGCCGGCACGGGCGGCGCGATGATCGCGCCCATCTCCGAGAGTGCCGTCATCGTCCGGAGATGCCCGGTGTGCAGCGGCGTCTCGCGCACCATCAGCACCAGGCGCCGGCGCTCCTTGAGCACGACGTCGGCAGCCCGTGTCAGCAGTGTCGTGGTCACACCCGACGCGATCTCGGACATCGAGCGCATCGAGCACGGCGCCACGATCATGCCCGCGGTGCGGAACGAGCCGCTGGAGATGGCGGAGGCCATGTCGTCGATCGCATGGTTGGCATTGGCGAGCGCCCTCACCTCCGCGATCTTCAGGTCGGTCTCATAGGCAAACGTCTGCTCGGCGGTCTTCGACATCACTAGATGCGTCTCGACGCCGGCATTGCGCAGGAGCTGGAGCAGGCGCACACCATAGGTGACGCCCGAAGCGCCGGAAATGCCGATGATCATCCGCTTGGGGCTGACGTCCTGCATATCTTTGGTCTCGCTCCCTGGGGCACGCGCCCCTCGATCAGCAAGACTAGGCAATCACAACCATCATCACAAATAATGATTGATTATATATTCGATCACCTGAGATGATGGCTCGCGAGCAGGATCAGCGACCGAAGGATAGCCCCGTGGAACTCAGGCAGATGCAATATTTCCTGTGCCTGGCCGAGGAAAAGAACGTCACCCGGGCCGCGCGCCAGCTCAATATCGTGCAGCCGGCGCTGAGCATGCAGATCGCCAAGCTCGAGGCCGAGCTCGGGCAAAAACTGTTCGACCGCAGCGTCCAGGGCATGACGCTGACCAGCGCCGGCGAAGCGCTGGTGCGGCTGACGGCGCCGATCGTGCGCGATGCCGAATATGCCCGGCAGGAGATGGCACAGCTCGGCGGGCGCATCTCGGGCCGCGTCTCGGTCGGCCTCATCACGTCGGTGGCGCAAAGCACGATGGCGAGGTCGTCGGCGACCGTCGCCAGCCGCTATCCCGAGATCACGCTGTCGGTCTGCGAGGGCTACACCGAGACGCTGGTCGACTGGGTCAACACCGGCCAGCTCGATTTCGCGTTGATCAACGTGCCGCGCCGCAGGGCTCCGCTGGCCGCGCATCACGTCATGGACGAGGAGATGGTGTTCGCCTGCCGTAAGGACGGCCCGATCAAGCCGCCGGCAAAACTGCGTTTCGACCACATCGCCAATGTCGACCTCGTGCTGCCCTCGAAACGGCACGGCCTGCGGCTAATCCTGGACGAGCACGCCGCCGCCGTCGGCATCGACCTGAGGCCGCGTCTCGAACTCGACACCCTGCCTGCGCTCTGCGATGTGATCGCCACCACGGATTTCGCAACCGTGCTGCCGACCATCGCACTCCGGCAATCGCTCGCGAGCGGAGCCATCCGGGCGCATCGCTTCAACGAGCAACGGATCGTGCGCTCGATTGCCTGGGTGCATCACCCGCGGCGAACGGTGTCGGTCGCGGCGAAGGCCGTGCTCGACGTCATCAGCCGCGACCTCGCGCAGGCCGCCGCCGTGGCAAAGGAGTTCGTGGAGCCTACCTCCGGTGGCACAAGCTCGTCCTCCCGAAAAAGGCGCAGAAAGCCGCGGCGGAAAACGATCTCTTAGATGCAGGATTTCGGCTCGGACAAGATGTCGCGCCCGCCGCAAAATGAGACGGGTTGGTAAGTTTTGAGACCAGCCGGCATGGCAGTCGCATCAAGCCGCTAACTACGGTCCAGGCGCAATAATCGCGACCTGGCGCTTATCCCCGACGGCTCTTGTCACGGACGCTCCCTGGCCTCGCAGAACAAGACACAGTCGGGAGATTCAGTCCGAGATGACAAAGTTCGGTCGCAGCAAGATCACGGACATTTCTCAGCGGCAGAGCGAGGGATTTCATCCTCACCGGAGGTCGCTGCTCGCACTCGGCGGTGGTGCCCTGCTCGCAGCCGCGGGGATGCAGGCTGCGAACGCCCAAGACTATCCCGCCCGACCGATCCAGGTGCTCGTGCCCTTCGCCGGCGGCAGCGCCAGCGACGTGATCACCCGTATCCTGCTCAACCGCATGTCCACGTCACTTGGACAGGCCTTCGTGGTCGACAATCGTCCCGGCGCTGGCGGCAATATCGGCACCGATGCCGCGGCGCATGCCGCACCTGATGGCTACACCTTGCTGATGAGCACCTCCGGCCCGCTGGCTGCGAACAAGGCGCTCTACAAGGACCTCCCCTACGATCCGCTGAAGGACCTCGCCCCGATCGGCCTGTTCGCGACGCTGCCGAATGTCATCGTGATCAATTCGAAGCTGCCGCCGAAATCGCTGCGCGAGCTGATCGACTACGCGAAAGGACATCCTCGCGAGCTGAACTACGGGACGGTCGGGGTCGGCTCCTCGCAGCATCTGGCGGCCGCCTATTTCGAGCAGCTCACAGGCACCGAGCTCACACACGTTCCCTACCGCAACATCGCAGCTTACACGCCGGACTTCATCGCAGGGCAGGTCCCGCTCGGATTCCAGCTCCTGCCGAACGTCCTCGGCCTGATCAAAAGCGGCGATGCGCGCCCGCTCGCGGTGGCCAGTGACAAGCGCATGACGGCGGTGCCTGATGTCCCGACTGCGGCCGAAGCCGGCCTGAAGAATTACGAGAGCGCCGCCTGGCTTGCGCTTCTTGCGCCGGCGAACACCGATAGGGCCGTCGTCGACAAGCTCTACAAAGCGATGGTCGAAGCCGTAAACGATCCGAAGGTGCGCGCCCTCTTCGTCGAGCAGGGCGCCGAGCCGCTGGTGATGGATCCCCAGGGCCTGAAGAATTTCATGACCTCGGAAACGACGAAATGGATCGGGGTCATCAAGAAGATCGGCATCGAGCCGATGTGAGCCAAGCTCTTGTGTAGAAGACCTGCCCGCATTGGCTGTCGTCAGGTTTTTCTTGATCTCCAGGTGCACACGTCGTGCACATGCCGCCCTCTAACCAGTTGAAAATCATGAACCATCGCTCCAGTCCATCATGGGCGCCGCGGCAAATTTGCCGCCTAACCCATTCATCTTATTGAGGTCTTTTAACTCCGGCCAGTCCTTTATGTGATTGGACCGGGAGCGGGAGTGCACACGTCACTCGTATGGCGTATGTCAGAGATCCTTGAGAACGATGGGCTTCGGTTATACTCATTCAGCGATGTGAGTATAATTCGCATGCTTATGTTGCGCCGATTCAATCGCGGGCGATTCATTAACCGGCCAAACCCGGATTTCGCCCCCATATTTAACGGCTGGCACGCAAGTCCTAACGAAACACCGTCATGCGCCGAATGAATACGAACGAACTCGAAAGGCAGGCAAAGGGGGTGGCCGCCCTGATGCGCATGCTTGCCAATGAGCATCGTCTGCTCATCGTCTGCAAGCTCGTCGAATATGGCGAAATCAACGCGAGCGCGCTTGCCGAGGATGTCGGCCTTTCCACTTCGGCCCTATCGCAGCACCTTGCAAAGCTGAAGACAGAGCGCATCGTCGCCTGTCGGCGCGATGGTCAGACGATGTGGTACCGTGTCGCAGACCGGAGGATCGAAGAGCTGTTTTCAACGCTGCACAGGCTCTTCTGCAAGACACCAAAGCGGTGACCTGTGATTTGCTACATCCGCTTCTGCTCAGCTTCCACAGATTCGATCCACCAGAAGAACAGTCCGGCGCCGACTGCAAGAGCGGCGAACCAAATGATGTCCGGGATGTTCGTCACGTCCGGAAGGCGGACTTTGCCGAGCGCCCAGACGTTGAGCACGTGCGCTTTCAGCCAATCGAAACTCAGCGCGTAAAGGATAGCACCGGCAACCATGCCGAGCGCGCCGACCAAGGCATGGATGCTGCCGGTGGCGATGGCGCCGAGCGCCGTTCCCGGGCAATAGCCATAGACCACCATGCCGATACCGAACAATGCGGCGCCGAGCGCGATCGCCAGCACGTTGGCATCCTTCACGTAGTACTTCGTGTTGCCGGTATCGACGAGCAGCAGCACGCCGATGCCGCCGACGACGATCGCCGTGCCCATCACCTTCAGCACAGTAAAATCGCGCAGGCGAAACTGGTTCTCGATCACATTACAGTTCGTCACCTTGCCACGCTGCAGCAGGAAGCCGAAGGCAGCGCCCATTAGCACGGGGCCAAGGATTGTCATCATCGCGGCCATCTTGATTCCCTTCACCGTTTGCGGAACATGAGCGCGGAGATACCGAGTCCTGTGGCGAACATCACCGCCAGGAATAGCCAGCTCGACACCGCGAGCTGCAAACCGCCGGAAATGCCGTGTCCGCTGGTACAGCCGCCAGCAAGCCGTGCGCCGTACATGATCACGATGCCGCCGAGGAACGCGCCGACAAAGCGCTTGGCGATCGATGGTCCGAACCGCTCCTTCCAGACTTCCGGCACGAGCTCGAGCCGCCACGTGCCCGACATCACTGCGGAGAGGAATGCGCCGAGCGGGATGCCGACGAGGAACCAGACGCCGTAGTCCCACTTCAGCGGCATGCTCTTCCAGTAGGAATTCTGCGCCGCAGCCTCCGGCCCGATCACCGGAACGGCGAACAGCGAGGCGACGCGCGAATAGGCGGTGGTGACGCCGAGCGGATCGCCGAACACTGCGAAGGCGATCCAGCTCAACAGCCCGATCCCGGCGCCGACGAGATAGGGCGACCAGTCGATGCGCGCAGTGCGCGGCGCTTCGCGAACGTAGCTTTCTGTGATGGTGGTCATGTGCGTTTCCCCGAGGGCGGCGCGCCCGCATTGTTGCGGCGCAATCGGCCCGCATTTGCGAAAATCATATTCAGAAAATGTAATTTAGCAAACCATAAAATATCTGATCACGCGCCCGCTGCGGGCGAGCCAGCGGCCTGCTGCGGTTGTGGCGTACCGGCACGGTCGACGAAGAGGTCGGTGAGCCCAGCCCCGAGCCACATGCCGCCGAGCACGAGCCAGGCGGTGAGCGCGAATATCGAGGCGCCGGTCACGCCCGCGCCGACCGCGCAGCCGCCGGCGAGCATCGCGCCGAAACCCATCAGCACCGCGCCGAGCAGATAGCGCCGCATGCCGAGCCCGTCGAAAAACCCCTCGAGCTTCAGCTCATGCGCGCTTGCCGCAGCGACGAACGAGCCGAGAAACACGCCGGGAATGATGCCGAGGTCGAAGCCGAGCCGGATCTGCGAGCTGTTCAAGACCAGCATCAGCAATTCGGCCGACGGTCCGCTGAAGGTGAGGCTTTTCAGCGTCACCGGTGCGAAGGAGGCCTGCGACAGCTGGTAGGTGAAGAGCCAGCCGGCGACGACGGCTACGCCCGTCGCCAGCGCGGCGAAGATCAGCCGGCGCGGCAAATGGCTGCGAAAGGCGAAGGTGAGCCCCGCGATCAGCCATAGTCCACCGAAAGCGAGCTTCTCGGGCGTACCGCCGCCGAACGCCGCCATGATGTCGCGCGACGGCCCGCCGTCGACAAGCCACAGATTGCTCACCCACTCGCGCGCAGGCGACAGCAGGCCGCGATAAGAAGCCTGCGCCGTCACCGCAAACACCAGGCCCGACAGCAGCGCCCTGAGATTGCCATTGGCCGAGAGCACGAGCAGCCGGCTGGCACAGCCGCGGGCCAGAATCATGCCGCAGCCGAACATCATGCCGCCCACGAGCGCACCGGAGATGCTGCCCTGCTGCGCGAGCTGGCGCGCCTCGGAGACGTCGAGCAGACCGAGCGCGACAAAGGCCTGCGTGCCCACCAGCGCCGCGGCAAAGGTCAGGAGCCAGACCGCAAGGCGCGGGCCGCCCTCGCCGCGGGAGAACTCGACGGCGGCGGCGCGCAGGCAGAAGCGGCTGCGCTGGGCGAAGAATCCAAAGACGCCGCCGACCAGAAGGCCGCCGAGCCATGACAGGCGGTCTTCCCCCAGGAGATCGATGAGTGTCGTCAGCACGGCCGCCTCAGTGTTCCTTTGAGGTCTGCCAAGTCTATCGCTCGCTGCGGTCGCGCCGTATGAGCCAAATCAAGGCCCGGCCGCATCGGCGCCACGCCTGCTCAGGGCCGCAGATAGGCATATCCCTGCTGTTGCAGCTCGGCGAGCCGCACCACGCCGCCCTTCTCGGCTATACCACGAAGCCGGGCGTGAGGTCGTCGAGCTTGACCCCCTGCGCCTTCATGGTGTTGGCGCAGGCATCAAATCCGACGCCAGCGTCGGCGAGCTTCTTCATCATCGCAACGGTGTGATCTTCGGCGGCGAGCGCGTGGAAGGCGCGAAGCGCGGGCCCATGCACGACCAGCCTGATATCGGCCTTGCCGGGGCCACCAACGCCATCGACATGGTTCTGGAGGTTGCCCAGAACGAAGACGACGCGGTCGGCATCGGCGAGGTGATAGACGACGCGCTGTCGCGCCGGTGTTTCCGTCGCCGCTGCCGCTTCGCGCACGGCAAGAGCACCAAATAGTCCGGCAAGGCTCGCGCCAAGCATGGATCGACGCTGCATGGTCCCTCCTAACGTGTCTGCTTGATGAATTCGGCGATACGATCGGCAGCATCTTCCGCGAACAGGTCGCGGAAGAAGTGATCGGCGTCCTCGATT
This sequence comes from Bradyrhizobium sp. USDA 3311, assembly GCF_054062495.1. Lineage (NCBI taxonomy): Bacteria > Pseudomonadati > Pseudomonadota > Alphaproteobacteria > Hyphomicrobiales > Nitrobacteraceae > Bradyrhizobium > Bradyrhizobium sp. USDA 3311. The sequence goes on from NZ_JBSSFI010000001.1 coordinate 7,213,874, forward strand.
CTATCGAGCTGCACCCTGCCGCCGCTCGAATCGGCAAGCGGTGCAAAGGACGCTACCACGTCGGGCACGACCGTATCCTTGGTCGCGGCGAGCACCAGCACAGGGAGCTTGAGCCGCGCCACGAGCGCCGCGGCGTCCTGGCCGGTGTCGGCGGCATAGAAGGAGGCAAAGGCGCGCGCCGTCACCACCGCGTTGCGGCAATAGATGAAGCCTGGCACGTCCATCCACTCGCCACCGCGGCCCGCCGCGACGGTCCTCGTCGCCTGCTTCATGAACGGTTCGAGCGGCTTGCCGTAGGTCTGGGCATAGGAGGCGCGCAAGTCGGCCTCGGCTTTCGCCGTCACCGGCGCCAGCAGCACGGCACCCGCGACCGGCGGGGGTTCGCCCGCCGCCAGATAGCGCGCGACCTGGTTGCCGCCGCGCGAGTGACCGAGGGTGAAGACGAACCGCGACATGCCCCTCGCCTTGGTCACCCAGGCACCGATCTCAGCAACCGCATCGTCAACGACATAGTCGTGCCGCGCCGCGCAGTCATACATGCCCTTGCGGCGGTCGAGCCCCAGCGACAGGGTATGGGCGAGCGAAGCGATGCCGCGCTGCTCAAGCGCCTTCGCGACGCCCTGAATGACTTCCATGTCCTTGTGGGCGAGCGTGCCGTGGGTCATCACGACCAGCGGCGTATCCGGTCCCATCGAGGCAGGTGTGCGCAGTGTCGCGAGGGTCGTGCGGCCGCCGGCCGACAGTTCGAGCTCCTGCTCGGCCGCGCCGGCGGGCGGCGCGAGAAGGAGCAAGACAGCCAATCCCATCAACCATCGCATCGGCGGCTCTCTCCTTACGGTCGGACAATCGTCCAGTTCTTTTCCGCAAGATCCATCAGTGCGGCAACACCAACCCGGGTGACGCTGATGCCCTCGATCAGCGGCGGTCGCCTGCCTTCCTTCACCGCAAGCGTCTCCAGGGTATTGCCGCAGGCGATGAAGCTCACATTGGGCATCGATTTCAGGAAATTCAACAGGCGCTCCTTCACCGGCGAGCGGTCGTCGAGCAGCATGTCGAGGCCGCCATTGAAGGCAACCACCACGATCTCGACGTCGTCGCCCTGCCCGGAATAATGCCGCGAGACGTTCGCCGCAACATCGAGGACGGCGCGCATCTTGGCCGGGTCGTCGTCGCTGATCTGCAGCGCGAGCCGGTGCGGTTCGGTCGCCCGGGACGGAGCGGCCGGACTTGTCATGATGAAGGCGGCAGCGAACAAACTGCGAAGCAACCCACGGCGGCTCGCCCGGCCGCGGATCATTCCACGCCCCGCGACTTTCCGTCCCTGGTATCCTCTGGGGTCACGTCGATGACGGCAGCGCGCGCGGTGATCTTCACCGGCTCGATGCAATCCCTCATGCAGGGGTCCTTCTGCCAGAACGATTTCTCGCTCGTCGCCCGATCGTCCATCACAAAGCCCTGTTCGTTCGGCATCTTGATCGTGGCAAGGTTCTTGTTGGTCAGCTCGAAATTCTGGTCGGTGACAACGTCGTTCAGGTACAGGACGTAGGCGACCAGCGCATAATACTCGTTGACCGAGAGCGACTCCGCATTGCCGTAAGGCATGGCGTGACGGACGTAGTCGAACACGGTCGAAGCGTAGGGCCAGTACGAGCCCACCGTCTTGACCGGATTGTCTGATGTCAGCGAACCCTTGCCGCCCGCCAGCACTGGCCAGCGGCCGTTACCCTCGCCGAACTCGCCGTGGCAGGTCGAGCAGTTGTCCATGAAGAGCTTCTCGCCCTGGGCGACCGTGCCCTTGCCCTCCGGCAGGCCCTGACCATCGGGCCGCACGTCGATATCCCAGCCGCGGATTTCCGCCGCGGTCGGCGCGCGGCCGATGTGATAGCGCGGACCGGCTTTGGCATCGGTCTTCTGCTGCGCGAGCGCGGGCGCGCACATTGCGCAAATGAGCAGTGCCGCGGCAGCAAACTTAAGCGACTTCGACATTCTCGACCTCACCATTGGCCTGCACATGCCAGGTCTGGATGCCATTGTTGTGATAGATGGAGTTGACGCCACGGATCTTGCGCAACTCGGCCTTGCTCGGTTGCACGTAGCCGGTCTCGTCCTGCACGCGCGATTGCAGCAGCAGCGGCTCGCCGTTCCAGTCGAACTCGTAGTAGAAGCGCGTCAGTGCCTTGTCGAGCACGGGGCCGTCGAGCCGTGCCGGCCACCAGTTGCGGCCGCCATCGAGCGACACGTCGACGCGCCTGACCTTGCCGTTTCCGCTCCAGGCCAGCCCGGAGACGATGGTGAAGCCCTTGCCGTGCCTGATCGGCGCCTGCGGACTAGGGCTCGTGATCACTGACTTGGCGTCCATCGACCAGGTGAACCGACGTGCCTTTCCGTTGGGCATCAAGTCGGTGTATTTCGACGTCTCCTCGCGGGTGTGCCAGGGCTGATCGCCGACCTTGATGCGGCGCAGCCACTTGACCCAGAGATTGCCCTGCCAACCCGGCACCACGAGCCGCATCGGATAGCCCTGTTCGGGATAGAGCGCCTCGCCGTTCATCTTGTAGGCGATGATGCAGTCGTCGAGCGCCTTCTCGATCGGCAAGCTGCGATCCATCGCGGCCGCATCGGCGCCCTCGACCAGCAGCCACTTACCGTTGGTCTTGACCCCTGCTTCTTCGAGCAGCGTACGCAGCGACACGCCGGTGTACTGCACGCAATGGATCATGCCGTGGGTGAACTGACAGCCATTGAGCTGCGCGCCGCGCCACTCCATGCCGGAATTTGCTGCGCATTCCATGAAGTGAATGCGGTTGACGCGCGGATAGCGCTTCAACTCCTCCAGTGTGAGGATCAGCGGACGATCGACGAGCCCATGGATCATCAGGCGATGATCGGCCGGATCAACCTCGGCGATGCCGCCATGATGCCGCTCGAAGCAGAGGCCGTTCGGCGTGATGATGCCTTCGAGCTCGTGCAGCGGGGTGAAGCTCACCGATGACTCGCGCGAGGCGGTCAGCCATTCGACGTCGCGCCGGACGACATCCTTCTCGAACTTCGAAGGCTTGCCGTAGGGGCGCACGGCGACGCCCTCGCCGAGCGACTTGGTCCATTCCGGGACGTTGGGAGGCTGGTTCGCCGGATTGCCGCCGCCGGCCAAGGCGGGCTTCGCGAGCACCGACGCCGCAACGCCGGCGCCAGCGGCCAGGAAACTGCGTCGGGATTGCCGGGGACTGTCCATCTTCGACATCGCTTCTCACGCTCCGGTCACTTTGACAGCTCTGTTGGGTTCGAGGCGAACCGTCTTCTGTCGGGTCAGATAATTGGCCACGACCTCCCAGATCGGCGGCCCTTCGGTCCCTTCGTTGACGCTGGCCCAACCTGCGACCTGATACTCCCTCGCGGGATCGATCGGCGCACCGGTCTTGAGCAGCTGCATATCCGAGATGCGGCTGCCTTGCGGCTTCGCGATATCGATCGCATAGGACAGACCGCCGATGCGCACCATGTCGCCACCCTGCTGATAGTAGGGATCGACGTTGAAGAGATTGTCGGCGACGTCCTCGATGATCTCCTTCAACCGCGAACCCGTCATGCCCATGCGATAGACCGCCGGATAGGTGATCGCGGTCGCGTTGGTGACGTCCTCGAAGGTGATGTCCTGTCCCGGCAGCACGCTTGTGCCCCAGCGGAAGCCCGGCGAGAGCGCGATCTCGGCGTCGCGCTCCTGCAACAGGGCCTGGCAGATCAGGTCGTCGAAGGTGCCGTTGAAATTGCCTCGCCTGTAAAGCAGCGAATCCGTCTTGCCGAGCACCTTCGATAGCTCGGGCGCGAAGGGCTTGCGTACCTCGGCGATCTTCGCGGCCATCTCGGCATCCGCCGCGATCACATCGGAGAACAGCGGAATGAGCTTGAAGCTGTAGGCCTTGACCTCGCCGTCGCGGACGTCGAGGTCGAGCCGCGACACGAACTTGCCGGACGAGCCCGACGCGATCAGCAGGGTCTTGCCGACCTTGACCGCTTCGGGCAGCGCGTCATGGGTGTGGCCGGTCAGGATGACGTCGATGCCCTTGACGCGGGAGGCCAGCTTGCGGTCGACGTCGAAGCCGTTGTGCGAGAGCAGCACAACGAGCTGCGCCCCGTCCTTGCGCGCTTTGTCGACCTGGGCCTGCACGTCCTCCTCGCGGACGCCGAACGACCAGTTCGGGATCATCCAGCGCGGATTGGCGACCGGGGTGTAAGGGAACGCCTGGCCCAGCACCGCGATCTTGACGCCACCGCGCTCGATCATAGTCGAAGGCTCGAACGCCGCCTCGTTCCACTCGGTATCGCGGATGTTGAGGCCGAGGAAGGGGAAGCCGAGCCCCTCGATCGCCTGCTTGACCCGCTCGGTGCCGTAGGTGAATTCCCAATGTCCGGTCATGGCGTCGGGCTTGAGCAGGGCCATGCAGTCGATCATGTCCTGGCCCCGCGTCTTCAGCGAAGACCACGAGCCCTGCCAGGTATCGCCGCCGTCGAGCAGCGCGACCTTGTCGCCGCGCTCGGCGCGGATCGCCTTGATCACGGTGGCGGCCCGATCGAGCCCGCCGATCTTGCCGTGGGTCTTGGCCAGCGCCTCGAAATCCTCCGACGTCAGTGCGTACGCGGCCGAAGAACCGGGTGCGATGCCGAAGCGGGCGAGAAACTCCTTGGCCGTCACGTGCGGCGGCAGCCCCTTCGCCTCGCCGACGCCGAGATTGGTCGAAGGCTCGCGGAAGTAAAGCGGCATGAGCTGGCCGTGAATGTCGGTCACATGCACCAGCGTGACGTTACCGAGCGGCTCGAAGGCCAGCAATTCCTTCTGGGTCAGGCGCTGCTGGGCGAACGCCCGGGTCAGGCTCGAACCGGTACTGGTCGCCAGTGTCGCCGTTGCTGCAGCAACCTGGATGAACTCGCGACGAGAGATCATGCGCAATGCTCCTGCAGGCTCATCGTTTCAATTGCGCACCGAGGGCGTCTCGACCGGCAGCCCGATGCCGCGCCAGGCGACATAGAGCTCAAGCGCGAGAAACTCGTCGGAGAGCGGCTTGAACGGCTCGGCGCGTACATCGAACATGCAGCCTTCGAAGCGCTCATGCAGCGGCACCAGGCGCTGGTCGCGCAACCGATAGGTCGGAAAGCCGTTGGTCTGGCCCTGGCTGAGAAAATCGGCGCGCATGAATTTTCCGTTGTTGCGCTCGTGGCACGACTCGCAGGCCAAATCGAGCTGGCCGTAGCGCGTGTAATAGATCTGCTTGCCGCGCTCGAACCAGGGCGACATCGGACCGTCGGTCTTCACCGCCACCGGCATACCGTGCGATTGGTATCGCACGAAGGTGGTCATGTCGGTCAGTTCCTGGGACTTGAATTTCCAGGGCTCCGCCTTCATGTGCTCGGTGCGGCAGATGTTGATGCGCTGCTCGAGATTGACCGGCCTCTTCCGCTTGTCGTCCCATTTCGGTATGGCGGCTCCGACGCCCTTCATGCTCGTTTCGGCCTCGCCGTGACAGCTCATGCATGACTTCCCTTCGCTGCCCTCCGCCCTCTTCCAGACGTCGGCGGCACGCTCCACCGCCAGAAAGCCGGGGTTCTCCAGGTCGTCGTCCTGCAGCGCCCGCGTTTCCTTGCTGCGGAACTGGTAGCCGGAGACAATCGTCTTGAAGACGTGTCCAGGCGGCGCGGAGATGCCTTTGCGTTCGGTCTCCTGCGCGAAAGCACGCGTCGCAAGCGATGCGACCGCGACGATCGCAACGGCGAGTCCAACGTATCGCGAAAGCATCCGCTGTCTCCCTCGAAGCTCTCCGGCATTACGCCTTGAGCGCGATCTTCTCTTCGGCCGTGATCACCGAGCCGTCGTCATCGGTCCAGGAGAACTTGAAGGTCCCGGCTTCCTCCACCTTCGCATCGAACTGGATGTAGGGGTTGGCCGAGATCGCTGGCTCGAGCGCGCAGGCGAAGACCGGCTTGCCGTTGAATTCGCAGGCAAACCTGTTGATGATCCTGCGCGGGATGGGCTTGCCTTGCGCGTCCTTGCGCTGGCCCGATTCCATGACGTGCGAGACCAAGGTCTTGATCTGGATGACCTCGCCCTTGGCCGCCTCCTTGGGAAGCTTGATGCGTGGTTTGTCTGCCATTGTTCTCTCCTTGCGCCCTAGCCGCCGCAGCCGCCGATCGTTACCTTCACGGTCTTCTGCTCCGTGAACAGCGCGCCGTCGCTCATCTTCGCGATCGCAACCACGTTCTGCGTGGCCGCGAGCCGGATCCGGATCGAGGCCTCCGCCTTGCCCGAGACCGGTGTGAACATCAGCGTCGCGACGCCGGCGTTCGGATTGCCGTCGGCGAGAATCATGACTTCCTTGACGTAGGATTCCGTGGTCATCGGGCTCTCGACCGTGAGCGACAGCGGCACGGTATTGCCATTCTCCGCGATCTCCGGCAGGTCGAGCGCGATCTTGCCCTTGACCGGCTGCTTGCCGCCGGTGAACTTCTCGATCCACTTCGCGGCGTCATTGCTCACTTCGGCATCGGCCGCCATCGGCATCAGGGTCAGCATGACGAAGCCACCCCCGAGCGCGAATGCCTGCCGTCGATTGATGGCTTTCATTCCAGATCCTCCTCGCCGTCAGTTGAGCGTCTTGAGATAAGCGACCACGTCCTCGACCTGCGCGGCCGACAGAATCGACTTGCCGACGAACTCCGGGCGCACACGGCTCAAGCCGTCGCTTTTGAAGAACGCCGGCATGACCGTGTCGGTGAAGATGCGCTTGGGATCGGCGACGATGAGGCGCAACTGCGCCTCGCTGTAGCGGCCGGCGACGCCGTCGAGCGACGGGCCGAACTCGCCGTGGAATTCCTCGGACTTCAGGCTGGTGACCTGGTGGCAGGCGAGGCAATTGCCCAGCGTGCGCGTCAGGAACACCTTCTTGCCGGCATCGGGATTGCCGGGTGCGCCGGTCAGCGATTTGGGCAGAGCGTCATTGACGACGTCGAGCTTGATCGACTCCTGCGCGCAGGCGCTTCCGGCCGAAAGACATAGCGCAAACGCAGCCGCGAGCGAGCGCCGCATGTTCCCTACCCTTGATGGCGAGGTGACGCCCGCCTCGTTTGCGATGGACTCACAATCCATCAAATTCAGCTATTATGATATGTTCATATAAGAAGCGACGTCAAGACAAATTCGCAGGGCCGGTGTCAGCTAGCCGTTTGTGGTAAGAAAATCCCGGAACGAGCCGCGCTCGTAAGCCCGCTCCCCCACGAAGCGAAACATCGCCAGGAAATGCTGCGGCTTGAGATAGCCGGGTGCCCGCGCCACCTCCCGCGCCATCGGCTCCTTTGCCTCAATGCCGTTGGACGATGGAGGAAAGAACTGGAATGTCGGGGTGAACCTGATCCCGTATTTCTGGGCCAGATCCTTCTCGGACAATTCCTGGCGATCGAAATCCGTAACCTTGCGGGAGCCAATCAGATTGAGCTGCAACACCTCGAAATTGTCGCGAATGTAGGTCGTGATCGCCGCATCGGCAAAGTTTACCAGATGCGTCTCACGGCAATAGGGGCAGCCGCGCAGCTCCCACATGATCGCAAGGCGCTTGCCGCCAGCGGCAGCGCCTTCGAGGTCCTCGCGCAGATCGAGGAAGCTCTGCAGAAACCAGGGCTCGTGATAGAGCCCATCTTCTCCAAGGGCCGGCTCAGCGGCCGCCTCGCCGCGGCGGGCGACAAGAGCCGCGCCCGATGCTAATGCGAGAAAGCCGCGTCGCGTCAGCCAGCCGGGCGACGTCAGGGATTTGTGCTTTGGAAGGATCTTGCGCATCGGTCACTTTCATTATGATATTCATATCTACGAATGTGACAAGGATTTCCGATCTTGCGCTGCATCATCGCCCTGTTGGCATGGCTGACGTCGAGCGCGCTCGTTCTCGGCGCGGAGGCCGGCAAACCCACGGATTTCGTATCGGTGATGGGGCCGATCATGGATAATCTGCGCAGCGCGGCGAGCTATGCGCGCACCGGAAGCATCGCGCTGGCACAGATGGAGACCGACGCGGCGGCGACCACGTGGAAACGGCTTGAGCCAAACGCGTCCGGTCCCCTGCCCGCTTATGCTCCGGCCGCACTGGCGGAATTTCTTGGTGACGGCGGTGAACGGCTCGCGGCCGCGACGCGCGCGCTGGACGGCGGCGACAATGTCGCCGCCGGTCGCGAACTGCTTGCGCTGCGCAGGTCCTTTCATGAACTCAGGCGTCGTTCGGGCCTCTACGATCTCGGCGACTGCGTATTCGAGATCGCGCCGGCCATGGAAAAGCTACGGGTGGCGGCCACGCGGTATGGCCAGCAGCCGGCGCAGGCATACGCCGAGGAAACCGTTGCCGCCGCAAGCGCATTCCGCGATCGTCTGCAGCGCTGCAACGAATGGGCAAGCACCGAGATCGCCGGACAAGGCGAGTTCCGCCGCCTCATAGACGGCGCGATCGCGAGCAGTGGAGAGATCGCCCATGCAGCGATGGCCGGCGAAGGGCCGCTCGTGCATCGTTACCTGATCGAACTGCAGTCCTATGCCCAACTGCTCGATTTCCGCTACGGCTAGCTCAGCCGATGGTGGTCAGCCCCGGAAAACGCTCCAGCAGCCACTCTGAAACCGCCGGCATTAGACCGGTCAAGAACATCAGGCCGGTCGCGACTAGAAAGACGCCCATTGTCTTCTCGACCAGGCCAAGATGCCGGCGCGCGCGGCCAAGCGCGACAATGAACCTACCGGTGAACGCGGCCGCGATCAGGAACGGAATGCCGGTCCCGATTGAATAGGCGAAAAGCAGCAGGGCTCCTCGTCCGGTCGTGTCCTCCGAGCCTGCCATCAGCAGGACAGCGGCGAGAATGGGGCCTGCGCAGGGCGTCCAGCCGAACGCGAATGCCAGGCCCATGACGAAGGCCCCCGCCACCCCGGCCGGCCGGTTGTCGACCTGCACCGTCGCACTGCGATAGAGCAGCGGAATCCTCAGCACACCTAGAAAATGCAGGCCCATGACGATGATCAGGCCGCCGGCGACGATGCCGAGCGTTGAGAGATGCGCGGAGATGAGGCGTCCCGCGAGCGAGGCGGTCGAGCCGAGCGCGACGAAAACCAGCGAGAAGCCCGCCACGAAAGCGAGTGCGGAGACCAGGATGCGCGGCCGCAGGTCGGGCTTGCCACCGGAGAGATCGTTGACCGAGACGCCGGCCATGTAGCAGAGAAAGGGCGGGACCAGGGGCAGGATACAGGGCGACAGAAACGACAACAGCCCCGCGACGAAGGCCGCCCCCAGCGTGACGTCCAAGGTCATTGCGTCTCATCCCTAGAACATATGCGAATTTAATGATATAAAGCGCCAAGGAAGTCCAGAGGTCCGTTACGCAGGATGAACAGAATCATCGCCTGGCTCGCAGTCATTGTCGCGCTCGCGCTGTCCGCAACGGGATCGCGCGCGGCCGAGCTCGTCATGTTCGAACGGGCCGGCTGCGTATGGTGCGCACGCTTCAATGCCGAGATCGCGCCGATCTATGGCAAGACCGAGGAAAGCCAGACCGCGCCGCTGCGCCGGGTCGACCTGAATAGGCCCCTGCCCGCCGACCTCGCCGGAATCGATCCCGGCGCCTTCACGCCGACCTTCGTCGTGGTAAAAGAGGGCCGTGAGATCGGGCGCATTCGCGGTTATCCGGGGGATGCCTTCTTCTTCGGCCTCTTGGACCGGATCCTGTCCAGCACAGGATCCGAACCGGGCAGGTCGTGACCGCTCTCAAGGATTTTACTCAGGGGAATTTGAGACGATGCCGCTGCCAAAGCTGAAGGAGATCGAGGGCTCCGCCGAGCTCGAGCAGATGATGGAGAAGGCACGCGAGGCGAGCGACATGCTCAAGGCGCTATCGCACGAGTCCCGCTTGCTGCTGCTCTGCATCCTCGCCGAGGGCGAGAAATCGGTGACCGAGCTCGAGCAGTTCCTCGGCGAACGGCAGTCAACCGTCTCCCAGCAGCTCGCGCGGCTCAGACTCGATCGGCTGGTCACCACCCGCCGCGACGGCAAGGCGATCTACTACAGCCTCGCCAACGAGGACGTCCGCAAGATTCTCACCGCCGTCTACGACGTGTTCTGCGAGCCGGTGCGGCGGCGCCGCCGGTAATTTTCCGTTCTGGATTTTCGCGCCTTCCCGGCGCAGACTGTCTAACAAGCAGAACGAACATCCCCGGGAGGAATGCTGGGCCCTTCGACCATAGCGTTTGCATGCGGGCTTGCCGCCGGTGCCGTGCTCGGCGTTTCCGGCCGTGCGGGCCGCTTCTGCACGCTCGCAATGCTCGAGGATGCGTTCTTCGGATCGGATTTTCGCCGGCTCAGATCCTTTGCTCTGGCCGCGGCGGTCGCCCTGCTTACGACCCAAGCGCTGGCCGAGTTCGGCATCATAAACCTGTCGCGATCGATCTATCTCACAGCATCGATCGGCCTGGGCGGCGCGATCATCGGCGGGTTGATGTTCGGCGTCGGCATGGCGCTGGTCGGCACCTGCGGTTTCGGCACGCTGGTGCGCATCGGCGGTGGCGATCTGCGTGCCATCGTGGTCTTTCTCGTGCTCGGCCTGTCCGCGCTCGCGACTATGCGCGGCATCACCGGCATGCTCCGCGTGAAGCTGATCGAGCCATTGTCGGTGCGCCTCGCCGAAGGCAACAACCAGACTCTGACTTCACTGCTCGGGGCCGGCAGCACGACGCATGCAATCATCGTCGTGTCGATTGCCGCCGCGCTCGCCTTCTGGGCACTCGCGGATGGCCGGCTGATCCGGTCGCCGCGACTATTGGTTTCCGGTCTTGCCGTCGGCGCCGCGATTGCGTTCGGATGGTTCGCGACGGGGTGGCTCGCGGATGACGAATTCGATCCCGCGCGCGTCTCCTCGCTCACCTTCGTTGCCCCGCTTGGCGACACTATCCTTTACATTGCCACCTTTTCCGGCGCGCGGTTGAACTTTGGCATCGGCTCGGTCGCCGGCGTCGTCGCCGGCTCGTTTGCGGCCGCCATGCTCGGGCGCGGCTTTCGCTGGGAGGCTTGCGACGACGCCCGTGAATTGAAGCGTCACATGAGCGGCGCGCTTCTGATGGGGATAGGCGGGATCATGTCAATGGGATGCACCATTGGCCAGGGATTGACCGCATTCTCAACACTCGCTCTCTCGGCGCCGATCACAACGCTGGCGATTGCCGTCGGAGCGCGGCTCGGGCTTGAGTTCACGATGACGGGCGAGTGGCTGCCAGCAGTGCGCAAGCTGTTCGGCGTCTCGACGTAGTGGAAAACCACCGCTTCTGCACCGAAGCATTTTCCGCCCCACTCAACTCTCGCGAACGTGCGCGGCGAGATGAAAAGCGGCAGACGCGTACCATTCAACCCGAATAAAAACCGTCGCCGTCAATGGGAGCCGTGTCGATCAAGCTCATCGATGGGAGCCGGAAACAATTCCCGGATTGATGCCGACGACGTTCAACCCGCACAGACTTCCCAAACTACCGACACGCTCCCACTGATTGGTACTGAGTCCAGAAGTACATTGACCAGGCCGACATGCTGGCTTGTCCGACGTTCATGGCGATCGGCGTCATCATGTGGAGACGAAATTCGGCTTCGGAGCGAGGGGCCGTCGCCGCGGCAGATCGGCAGCGCGCCAGCTTCCCTCTCGGATATCACTCCTTGGTGGCGCCAGCAGCGTGCGTCGGGCCGCGCTCTACCCCACGATTACCAGCGCGAGCAGGCCGGAGCCAAGCAAGGCGACGCCCGCGAGCGTAACCGCCAAGAAAGCAAGAGATGTGAATTCCTCACGCATGGATGTGTGGCCAAGGATTCACCATGCTCCGACCATCACAAGAGTGGCGATGCTCAAAGCCGAGCAGCACAGAATGATGACTGGCGCGACTAAATCTTGGTGAGATCGCATTGCTGGCTCTCCCAGTTAGAAGGCTTGGAGATAGTAGCTCGGCAATGTGTTTCCCTGACTTCGAGGTTGCTGGAAAGTGGTTTCAATCCGATGTCATTTGTTTCGTCTTCGCGCGGGCGAATGAAGTCTCCTCACGGGTTCGCGAACGCGACCCGGAACCAGAGACCGATTCTCCCAATCTCGGATCAAACCTCAGGATGACGCCTCGTCCGGGTTGATTTTTGACAGACACAGTTGTTCCGAGGCCTCGATCTGGCGTACGCGTCTTTAGGGTGAACCGTCGTGCGCGGCCCCGCGCCCAGGGCTGGCGCGACTGAGACCATCTGCGGATGTCCCGGTTCGATGCTGCTGCCCTTTTCCTCAATTGACACAGGGCTCGCTTATCGGCACGGTTTACGTCCATATCCATGCTGGAATGATTTGCAGATCCGGCGGCGTCGGCCCGCAAACGCGCAGCGTGCAACACGACCGCCTCATTTGATGCTCCGGGCGGAACAACCGCTGAAGTTGGTAGATGGCTCCATCGAGAACGGATACGGGCCGGCTTAATCACCAGATGGAGGATGATCCGTCCCGCCCTCATCCGCACGCCGCCGCTCATCCCCCGGCTGACGATCACGTCGCCGAGGACCGAGGGCCGCAGCCACGCACCGATCACGGCAACAGTGCGCCCATAATTCACCCGCCTCACGAGGCCCCCGCCTTGTCGTCCGCGCACTTCGGTTCCGGGCAGGAGGAGTCCGGACGTGTGACAGCGATCGCGAATTGGATGCAGCGAGGACGCCGCATCTGGCGCGGGCACCTTCAACGCGATCAACTTCCCGAGGCGACCGGAGGCTCGATGGGAAACATCGAGCGCTGGTTGCTCGCGTTGCTGAGCGTTCTCGTCATCGTGAGTTGCGTCTGCGCGACCATTGTCTTGATGCAGGCCACGGCGCTCAAAGCGGAGATCGCCACGCTGCAACGCGAAATCATCGCGCTCAAGCTACGCGTAGCCAGGCTCGATCAGATCGCAAGCGCCAATGAGGCCCGCGACAAGCCAAGCACCGAAGCACCCAAGCCGCCGGCCGAGAATCGCCCCGACCAGACTGCTCTCGTCCTGTCGCGCGAAGAGATTCAGCTGATCCGCGACTACATCAAGCCCGCCCCGGTTGCGGGCTCCGCGACCGAACAGATCAAAGTCGGCGATCCCGTCACGGGAGAAACAATCCCGTTCCCCTCTCCGATCACGGAGAAGGTCCGCAAACTACTCGGCGCGAGATTTACCATCCGCAACGGCGTGATCGTCATCACCCGAATCGGCAGCCGTCACGCTGATGTTGTGATCGGGCCCAATTGATGAGAGGCCGCTCACGCCACGTGCAGCCTCCCAAAGCACGTTAGCGTGCATATCCGACCAGCATCCGCCCTTTGCTGGTAGTTATTCCACCTATGGCTGATTATTCGGCGGCCTTTCAATGAACCGACGGCTACCATTGAGAAGCTCAAGGTTATTGGCGATAACCGGGTTACCCGGATCTAGCGAATAGGCCTTTTCAAACTTCCGTCGCGCCGCACTCAGATTGCCGCGCAGCATGTACGAATAACCCTGATCATTCAGGATCTGAACGGTCTCGCCCCCGAGCCGAATCGCCTGGGCATAGGCCTGATCAGCCAGGTCAAAACGACGCAGGCGGTCATAGCTTGCCGCGAGCCCAACCCAGGCCGTCACGTCCTTCGGCGATTTCTCGACGGCGTCCTTGAAATAGCGCTGGGAGATCCCGTAACTGCCGCGGTTGAAATGCTCCAGCCCCAGCCGCACGGGCTCGTCCGAAGGATAATATTTGACGTCGGTCGGCTCCTGCACGGGGTCTCCGCCCGGCGGCTCCACGGGAGCGACGATCGCCGCGTCTCTCAGCGTGGTCTCACACCCCGCAAGGCCGGTCGCCAACCAGCAACAGGTCAGCATAAAGATGATGCGCCGCATAAATCTTGTCCCCGCCCGGCCCATCGGAATCACTGAAATATCATCGTTGAATTACCCAAAGCTCAGGCCCCTTGGCCCCTTTACCTGCTCGGTGCGCCGCCGACCGGCACCGATACGCCACTGGCCGTTCCAGGCGGCAATCCTTCGATGTTGACGTTCTGCGTCGGCGTCGTCCGCACGCCCAGTTGCCTCGTCGCATCGCTGATGTCGGGAAGCTGATCCACCGGCTGTTGTGTCTTGCCATAACGAGTCACGGCGGCGCCAACGCGCCGAGCGTCGTACGCGATCCTGCGGTCACCGACGTTTCGCGGCCATGGATGGATCGTATGGGTGACGGCGTTGACCTGCTTGGCATCGCCGGCGGTCATCGTGAGGGTATCGGAGCGCTGGAAATAGCGGTCCATCTCGTCATGACCGGCGAGGCCGTAACATCCCCCGAGCAGCAAGGGCGCGAACAGAACCAGACACCTTATGGTCATCTCTCGCTCCTAGTTGAGGGTCTTTACGACCGGCTGGTCGACAACGGCGGCCGGGGGTGGAACGGGCGTCCGGAGCTCAGGAGCGATGATGTGGCCGTACGGGCCCTTCACGTCGCCGCCGGAATTGACGTAATCGTTGTAGCGCTTGCGGACTTCCATCTGGCCATTGAGGAAGAAGTCGACGTCATTGGCCGGAAGACGGGAGTCGAGCGGAGATGCCAGTTGCTGACCGGGCGCCGCCGGCGCAACCAGGCGCGGCGTGACGATGATGACGAGATCCGTTTCCTGCTGTTGGTACGACTTGCTGCTGAACAAGCTTCCGATCACCGGCACCGAGCCGATCCAGGGCAATTGCGAAACGTCCTGGCGGTTGCGGGTCTGGAGCAGGCCGGCGATCGCAAAGCTCTGGCCGTCGCGCAGCTCGACCGTGGTCCGCGCGTCGCGGCGGGTCAGCGCCGGAATGATCGTCCCCGCAATCTGCACCGCATTGGCGAAATCAAGCTCGCTGACCGACGGCTCGACCCGAAGGTTGATCACGCCGCGCGAGAGAACGGTGGGCACGAAAGCCAGCTCAACGCCGAACTTCTTGAATTCGATAGTCACGGTGGGCACGAGGCCAGCGGTACCGGCCGTCGACGCCACAGGCACTGGGAATTCACCGCCGGCCAGGAAGCGGGCGGCATCACCGGACAGCGTGGTCAAGTTCGGCTCCGCCAACCGGCGGGCCAATCCCTTGGTTTCCAGCGCCGAGATCAACAAGTCCACCGAGCCGCCATTGCTGGTTCGGATGATGCTGGTCAACAAGCTTCCAAACGGGGCCGGGGCGACACCGCCCGCAGTGCCAATGAGCGTACCCAATGTTCCAAGCACCGGCAGGCTCCCCGTCGGCGGCGTGCCGACAGGAGTCCCGCCCGCGCCGAGGGGACCAGTGGCGGTATTGAGACCCCCAATCGGTCTTCGACCGGCGGCGGTGACACCGCCCTGCCCGGTAATACCGACGTTGGTGCCATTGGCATTCGCCGCATAGAGGTTGACGCCGAGATCTCGGCCGGCGTCCCGGTTGACCTCGAGAAAGCGCACCTCGAGCATCACCTGCTGCGGCGCCGCGACGCTCATCGCGTTGACGACAGTTCCACCTTTCGCAACGGTGCTGGTAGCAATTGCCATGGCCCGCTCGGCCGCAACCGCATCGACGGCGGTTCCGCTCAGCACCACCTGGCCCTCGGAGGCCGAGACGCGAACACCCTGCATGCCGGTGCCGGTCCGGATGTTCTGCTGCAGATTGCCGGTGTCGATCACGACCTCGACGTCGAGGATCCCGATCTGCTTCATCGAGCTGTCGAACAAAATGACGTTGGTAGTGCCAGTCTGCTTGCCCTGGACATAGATCAGGTGATCGCTCAGCGACTTCACGTCGACGATGTCAGGCGAGCCCGCGACAATCGTCGCAAAAGCCGTATCGACCTTGAAGGTGCGTGACTTGTTGACGACCACCTTGACCCGCTGGACGTCGTTCATTTCGCTGACGAAGACGCCGCCGCCAGAGGAGCCGCGCCGATCTGCGGCCGTGGCGCTGTCAACGGAATTGAACAGGGCAAGCGTGGCGCCGAGAGCCATCACGCCGAAGGCGGGAAGCCCCCCTACCGTCTTACCTGAAACGCGACCGCCACCCATTCGAGTCCCCCCGCCGCGATCCGCGGCAATCCCCCGCGAATCTACGTGCTCGATGCCCCTAACAGTTCCCTCCGCGCACCACGTCGCAGAGTTTACATTCCATCCGATTACAAATCGTTATTACGTATTTCCAAGATCACACCCCTCATTCAGCCTCCTTGCAAGAAGAGAGGCTTACCGCACTGCGGCAACAGCTGAGAAAACTCTCCGATGTTGCCAGCCTGCACCACTTTTCCCCGTTTGCTTGGAACCCTCCTGCTGCACAAGCGCGCAGGCGTCCCGCCGGCGCCCCGCTTTGGCGAGTTCCTTGGCAATTTTCGGAAGATCCGTTCGGACAACCGCGACTCACGCTTCCTCTTGCCGAAATCCAGACGCTTTCTGGAATGGTTGCCTGGTTCCACTAAAAGGGAATTGTGGTGGACGCGCTCGGCGCGTTCAACGCCGTGCCCCAGATCGGCATCAGCATGTTGAAACTCGGCTGCGATGCCGTAACCGTCAGTGCGGAGGCTCCAGTCGTCGTGTTCAGCGTCGGCGAGAGACCGCCGCGATACAGGAACGGCGCCGCGTTCTGCTTGCCGGTTGGGGACAGGGGATCGCCGGTGCAGGACGGCGACTGAGGCGGGCTTTGAAGCACGGCAGGCGTGTAGCAGTTGATCATGACCGCCCGGGCGCCGGCGCTCGCGAGCATCCGCAAAGACTGCATCGTGATTGCATAGCGTCCAAGATCGAAGATGGCGAAGATCAATGTGAAGAACGACACGAAGACGAGGATAAATTCGAAGGCCGCGAAGCCGCGATTGTCGAGCTTCCTCATCATTGCACCAACGCGACAACTTGAGTGTGAACGATGGTGGCCGGATCACACCCCTGCGTGCTCAGGTAGCCGCCACCGCTCATGTCGAGCGTTTTCGCGATCACTTGTGAACAGGTCGTATTGGTACTGGCAGTCGTTCCGGCCCAGCTAACGTCGACGTGGGGGAAGTACACGGTCCCGCCCAGGCTAACCAGACCATTACCGTTTATGGTGACCTTATTGCTGGTCTTGTTCGGAGCCTGATCATCAATCAGGACGCCATTCAGATCCGACGAGAAACTGTTGGTCGCAGGTGCGGAGAGGTCAACTGTGCCCCCGGTGATGGAAAGCTTCGTGTCTCCGAGCAGTACGAGGGTTACGCCTGTCCCTTTCAGTTGTCCGCCGGTCATCTTTATAGTTGCGTTGTAGAAGAAATATGTTCCCGGGTCCAAAACGTACTTATCCCCGTTCGACACCGTGAAGTTACCGTAAGCTCCACTCCCCGCGCTATTCGGCGCGCAATGCTTCCACCCATCCGCCTGAACAGGACATACCGGGTTTGTATTGCCAGTCCTGCTGTTGAACGATTTGGTGTCCAGTTTGCTGAGCGGATTGTTTGCGTACGGCATGAAATAATTGTGCGGCACGCTGACATTGCTACAGGAGCCTGAGGGGGTGCAGCCACTTGCACCATAAATGGCCCATCCCGAACCGGTGAAGGACGGAGTGCTGGCAAGTTGAACACTGGTGTCCGACATTATCGCGCAGCCAGTTCCGTTGTTGCTGAGGTTACCAGCAAGCTTGAGCGCGCCCGAGTCGGGTCCAAGCGCCAAGGCGCACACCTTGGTCGGCTGCTGGACCAGCGCAATGGCTTGGGAGGGGATGTTGACGGTCGTCAAACCCAGCACTGCCGCCAGGTAGGCGGGCTGTTGCTGGCTGACCCTGGCGCGAACGGCGTTGCCGACGCCCGCGGCCGGCGTTGTGAACGTACCGGCATTGTAATCGCCGATATCGATCTGCACTGCCCGCGAGATTCTGCTCGGAAGGCTCGTCGCACAATTGGTGCCCGGATAGGCGGTGTCGCCAGCGTTGCAGAACGCGTTCTGTGCCGCGAATTGCTTGCCGCGATAATCCACTGATTGTGCATCGCAGGCCGCATTGGCAATATTGCATGAAAGCCGCAAGGCGCCCGAGTAGGCGGCCGCGTCGGCGGCGTTCTGCGTGTGCTGCTTGGTGACGTACCACGATCCCGCCTCGGCCCCGAGTGCGACCACGCCGATGAGCGGCACAAGGGCGATGACTGTTACGAATGCGACCGAGCCTCGTCTGGAACGGAGCAGATTGCGCATGGAAGCACCTACTGGAAGCGTTCAGAGGAAGGCAACGTGTACGTACAACTGCTGGGGCACAGCACCGATCTCAAGACAATCGGCGCCAAAGTGACCGTCGTCGAAAATGTGATGTACTTGGGAGAAGCAATATTGCCTGGCGAGCAGGTAGCGCCTGCATCACCGCATTTAACCTGGATGTTGCCGATCGTATAACCGGCGACTGTCGTCTGTAGCCCTGACCTCCAGGTCACCGTGCCGTCGGGGCCGAGCGGATTGTAGTATTGGACATATTGCCCGAAGCTGCGCAACGCCGACCAGGCAGAGATAAACCGGAAGCTGGCAGCGGCCACGTCGGCGAGCGGCATGAGCAGGAACGACACCAAGAAAATGTAGACGATGATTGTCTCGAACGCGACGGCGCCGCGTTGATCCGTGATAAAAGGCTTTTTACGACACGCGCGCCTGCCTCGATCGTTACTCGCCACTTCCGATCGCCGAGTCCGGGCAGCGATTTGGACGATCTCCATGACAATTCGGCCACGCATAGCCACTCACCAAATATAAGGGACCATTCGCCAACGCGACGCTTCGTAGCTGGAATACTCCGGGCAAGTGCGTCGAAGCAGGTCCTCCTCGTAAAGAATTCGGCATGCCTGGATGCTGATATGCAGGACCAGCACGATCACCGTGACCGGTGTCAGGTATTGCAGCACGACGCCCAGCACCACGATTTCTTCTGCGGCATAGAGCGGGTGCTTGATCCATCGATACGGACCGGTCTGCACCACCGAACGCGCCTGTGGCACCAGACTGAACGATCGACCTAGATGCCGGATAGTGACAAGCATCATGATCGTGCCGACCAGCACGCAGGCTGTCGATGCCAGATTTGGCAGCGTTTCGCCGGTCTTGCCCAGGAAGCTGATGGTCCATGGCAAATAGCTGCCGACGAACGCCGCTATTCTTGGAAGCAGGCCATCTGCGTGCGCCTTTGCCGGCGAGCGGGTCATGATCAACAGCGCCAGGAGCACGTAGAAAATGCCAAGGCAAAAGCCCGACAGAAGCGATGGCCATGGATCGGCAAGCGACGACCCAACCTTGATGGCGACGCAAAGTGCCAGCAGCATGAACCACAGGCTGCCGAACAGTTGCATGATCCGATCGTAAGAACAGTTTTTCGACAGGGCGACTGTGCTCATGGCTACTTCCCGAAGCTGGCGAACGAACGCACGAGGTGCAGAATGGGACTTCCTCCCATGATGACGAACATGGCCGGAAGCAGGAACAGCACCATCGGGATGGTCAGCTTGGCGCCCAACTTGTGCGCCCTTTCTTCGAGCTTGGTCATACGTTCCCGCCGCAGGTCGACGGCGATACTGCGTAGCGCCTGGCTCAACGGCGTTCCGTATTGCAGGCTTTGGCTGATCATTGTGCCGAACCGGCGAAGCCCCTCTGAGGTAGCTGCCAAATTATCGAATGCGTCGATGCGATTCGGCAGCATCCGCAGATCCTCAAGGAGACGGTGCAACACCCAGGCCATGGCGGGATTGGACGGTTTCATCTCTTCCGCGACACGTCCCAGCGCGCCCTCCATGCCCATTCCCGCTTCGCTGCACACAACCAGCAAATCAATCATATCCGGCGTGCCTTGCCGAATGGCGGCATCAAAACGCCGTTTCATCACCGACAGAATCAAACGCGGCCCCATAATTCCGACCACCACGCCCATGAGCGTGAAGATCACCACATCGGCAAGTGCCCTTCCCGAAAGCTTCGCAAGAAGCAGCGCAATGACCGGGAACAGGAACATGCTGACGACCTTGACGCCGATCCAGGTCGGCAAGGTTCGATGATGATTGAAACCGGATGAGTGAAGGATCGTTCGCAGCTGATCCAGATTCTCCTCGGCGTAGAAGCGCCGATACCGCATGCCGAGCCATGAAAACCAACCGGTCACGTCCTGGAAGGGTGCTGACCGGTAAGGCATGCCCAGCACGGCGTTTGACACCCGTGTATCCAATGCACGGACGTGCATCTCGCGGATGATCAACACACAGGTCGCCGTCCCAGCTGCCAACGCGAGAGCCACCAAACTGAGACCAAAGGTCATAGTTCTGTTTCCCGTCTGACCATCCAACTTATCACCAGGTGCCCGACAAGCACTGAGGCCACTGCGTAAGCAAGGAGCTTGTTTCCAGTCGGATCAGAGAACAATAGATCGACATTCTGCGGATTGGCCGTGTAGAGCACCCCACCCGCAATCACGGGCGAGATTGCGAGTGCTCGTGAGGAAAAGATCACCTCTCCTGCCAGTGCCTTGGCGCGAGCCGCCAGCGCAACACGCTGACTCACGGTGTCTCCCAGCGTCTGCAAGGTTTCGGCCAAGCTGCCGCCTGACTTCAACTGGACTGCGAGTGTCACCGCAAACATCGCATACTCTGCCACTTGCGATCGCTGATAGACTGCTTCGACGGCCTCCTCCGGAGCTCTCCCCAGAGTCATTTCGCTGCATACGATGGCAAACTGCCCAGCCGTTGGTTGCGGCATCTCGCGCGCGATGGTGCGAAATGCTTCATGCACAGGCAGACCCGATCGAACCGTACCTGTCACCAGCTGGATCGCGTCAGGCAGCTGTCGAAAAAGTTGAACGGCGAAGCGACGTTGCTGCCATCCGAACAGACCTCGCACGACCACCAAGGCAGCAATTGCAGCTACGACAGACGCGTAGGGAATGGAAAATCCCAGCTGGCCGTTAGCATAAAAGATTGCGGCTACCGTGATGGCGGCGGCAAGTAGCACATACGCCGGATGCCAGGTGTGAACCATCTCGGGCTTGTAATTGGCCAGGCGGCGGAGAAACAGGGACCGGGCTCCGGTCTCCGACCGGCGAATGGATGGCAGGTTGGCCGGATGGGAGGCCGGTAGAGCTATCGCCAGCTGGCGCTGCATGCGTCGTTCTCGACCGTCGAGCCACAACGAACTGACTGCCGCGCACATCGCGAGTGCCAGAACAGCGAAGATCACCGACTCCGATATCATATTTCCCTCACGGCCTCGGCCCAAGCGCGATCAAGCCCGAAATAGACAAGACGGCTTTTGAATTTCGGGACTGCCAGGGTGGACCTGTAGGTGCCCGATATCCGCCCGTGCTCATCCTCTTCGTGGTACTCGAAGGCTGCGATGTCATTGGTGGTGATCACGTCCCCTTCCAGGCCTATCACCTCGCTGATCTGAATAATGCGACGCTGTCCATCGCGCATGCGTTCGACTTGCACGATGATATCCAGCGCAGCGACGATCTGGGTTCGGATGGCCCGCGACGGCAGATTGACCTGTCCCATCTGCACCATGTTCTCGATGCGGGTCAGGGCATCGCGGGCGCTGTTGGCATGGACCGTGGAGATCGAACCATCATGGCCGGTGTTCATTGCTTGCAGCATGTCAAACGCTTCAGCACCGCGCACCTCACCCACGACGATCCGGTCAGGACGCATGCGCAGGGCATTCCACAAGAGATCGCGTTGTGTCACCAGCCCCGTGCCTTCGAGGCTGGGAGGCCGGGTCTCGAGGCTGATCACGTGCGGCTGCTGAAGCTGCAACTCGGCCGCATCCTCGATGGTGACGACGCGCTCGCTGTGATCGATGAACTGGCTCATGGCGTTGAGCAGCGTCGTTTTGCCGGACCCGGTGCCGCCCGAGACCAGAACATTGAGCCGAGATCGGGCGGCAATCTCCAGCAATTGTGCGACGGCCGCGGTCATTGAGCCGTTTTCGACCATCCCGGCGAGGTCCAGACGGCGGCTCGGAAATTTTCGGATCGAAATGCAGGGGCTATGGATCGCCAGCGGCGGAAAGATGATGTTCACCCGGCTGCCGTCCGGCAAGCGGCAATCCACCATCGGACTGGATTCATCGATGCGCCGACCAACTTGCGCGGCGATTTTCTGCGCCACCGATGCAATGTGATCATTGTCGCGGAATCGCACCGCGACCCGCTCCAGCTTGCCGGCTCGTTCGACATAAACGTTGCTCGGTCCGTTGATCATGATGTCGTTGATCGATTGATCGAGCAGAAGCGGACGCAGCGGCCCGTAGCCGGTCATGTCGTCCGCAATCTCATCCGCCAGTTGAAGCTGTTCACGCCCCGAAAGCTCGAGCCGTTCCTCGTTGGCGATTCCATGGATGATTTCCTCGATCTGCCGCCGAAGAACATCGCGCGAAACAGTCGCGGCCACCGCTGGCTCAATCTGCTCGATGACCCGCTCGCGGAGCGACGCTGACATCAGGGGCTGCGGAAGCGAAGGTTCGTGCCTGGGCCCGGATGCAGGCAAGCTCGGCATCGACGCAGGCAACGGCGTCAATGCAGGCAAACGAGCTGGCGTATCGTCGTCGCGCCTACCAAAGATCTTCATAGTCCGAGCAACCTCCTCACCCATCCCTTTCGCTCGACGCCGAGCCCCGTGATCTCCCGTACGATCGGGGCGAGGTGACGTCGCAGTCCTGATACGTGCTTCAGCGCTGGAATTCCGAGATTGACAGCCTGGGTCATTCCCTTTCCGAGATCGGGAACCACCATGTCCGGCTCTGCGCCCAGAGCCTTGACAATCGTAGCCCTGGGAAGGCCCCCGGGCCGACCGGCGCGGTTGAGCAAGGTGAAGACCCGATCCTTCCCGGCAATGTTGGTGACGGCGGCGCGCAGTGCATGGGCATTGCGAAGTCCGGTTACCTCGGCTTCCAGCAGCACCAGCACGTGACGAGAAAGAGTGATCACCGGATGGATGGACGGCGGAAACGGGACCGGTACATCGACAACGATGTAATTGAACCGCTGGCGGAGCAGGCCCAACACGTGCCTCACGCCCGCTTCAGTGATGTCGAGCTGCGCATCCAACTCCTCATCGGCGGAAATCAGGCAAACCCGCTCGTTGACCTCGATTGCGGCGCGCTCGAGGAACAACGTGTCCGCCCGCATCGGGTTCTCCAATGCGATGCGCAGCCCTGGTCCGGGCTGAACACCCAGCATCACCGCCGTTTCGCCGCCTTGCAGATGAAGGTCGAGCAGCGCGACCTTGGCCTTGGTGGTCTCGGCAAGCTGCAGCGCGAGATTGATGGCGATACTCGTTGCGCCGGCACCACCCTGCGCACCACAGATCGAGATCACATGTCCGCCACGATCAACCGAACCGTGCGTCACGTCGCCAAGCAGCTTCGGGCGGAGCTGGTCCAGCACCATGTCCCGCGTGAGCGGCCTCGGCAGGTACTCGGTCAAGCCGAGTTCCATAAGCTCGCGGTAGAAGGTGATCTCCCTGCTCTCACCGATCAGAGCCACCCGGACATCGGGTGGGCAGACGCCGGCCAGCCTTGCTAGTTCGTCAAATGGATCATCGATTCCACTGATGTCCGCCACCAATGCGAATAATTCGGTGTCGGTTTCGAGCATCCGTATCGCATTGCGGATCGTGCCACGCTTGATCGATATGTTGCTGCCCTCGAGGCCCTTGCGCAGCGCCGCAGCACTAAGCTCGTCGTTTACAAAACAGACGATCCGGTTGCGTGCTACTACCGATGGAGCTTCTTCAGGCGAACTGACGACTGCAATGTTAACGCTCATCAACGTTTCTCCAGCAACTTGCCTGCCTGAACCACCATCGTCGCACCCCGGCGGGAAACTTCCGACCCATCGCAGTTGACGATGGTGTCGCCGTCGCCGGTGTCCTGTCTCCTGACTGAGTATTGCTTTGTCTGTCCGCCAGAATGAACGACTATCGCTGCAGTCCGGCCGGCAATTGCGTTCTGGCGGGCGATTTCCGGCGACACATCGCAGCTGGACATGGCGCCAGTGTCCACCGTATCCCACTGTTCGACTGCTGCCCGTACAGCCAGGGAGAGCGTACCGATCTGCTTTGCGACCGTGACCTTCTTGACCTGGTCTGGCGCAAGCTCCAACGACACAGTTTGCGCTTGCTTGCCGGCCACCGAGGTTATGGTTCGCCCGCCTTGCACAATCTCCTGGTCAATCGCAATGACTCGAACATTTGCCAGAACGGTTTCGCTCATGGCCCGACGCGCGGGATCTGCCTTCTCGAACACCTGGGTCAGTAGGACATCGACATAATCACCCGGCCTGATCAGCCCCGAGACGCCGGACTCCTCGTCCACTTTGATGCTGATCGCACGGCTATCCGGTGCCAGGACGCTGGCCAAGAAACCCCGATCTCGCGGTCGCAATACGTCCTGCAAAGTGATCGGACTGCCAACGTCGACGAACTTGCGAACCAGAGAGCCGGGAAGTCCGGCCTTCGATTCGGAAGTTTCAAGAATCGCCCCTGCCGGAAGCCGTTCAGGCGGCACCGAGCGTACTACGAAATCTTCTTCGCGGGCCAATGTACCTTTCGACAGCGGACGTGCCGCAACAAAATACCCGACAGTTGAAGGAGGCGCCGGCCCCTGCTCCATGACCGCTACCGGAACCTGCTTCGGCAGGTTCATGTTGTAGGCAATCAGCCCGAACGCAGTGGTTGCGAGCAACAGCACCAGGATGATTGAGAGACGCAACGCGGACGACATGTCAAAATCCTTTGCTCAAGATGGTCCAGATGCCACCGCACGCTATGGCTACGCCGTAAGGCAGGGGAGCGTGTCGCACGTGGCGCCACCGCTCGATCGCATAGACGCGGCGTGCGAACGACGATCCGACCGGCGCCAGCTTCGGATATGGCAGGACGCGCATCATCAGATGCACAAGGGCAAGAACGCCGCCGGCCAACGTGGTTGTCGTCAACAACTGCATCACACCTGCCAGCGGCAGACCAATCGACAAAGCAACCAGCAACTTGACGTCGCCGCCGCCAATCCATCCGCGCTGGTAAATCGCGAACAGCAGCAAGAACAGGATCGTCGTGGCAATCAGGGATTCGACGAGCTGCATCGGGCTGGCAAGTTGACCGGCGATCCCAAGGAGCGCCAGCACCAGGCAGATGTCATTGCGGATCAAGCGGGTCGCGACATCGAGCGTTGCGACATACAGCAACAACAGAATTTCCAGTGTCGAGGCTACGTAAGAAATCCAGCTCATGAAAATGCATGCCTCAAAGAGGAGGAAGGCACACCAAAAATGGAAGGAGCGCATTCAAGAGGGGGACACGTTCCGATGCCCCCCTCTGGCTTCGGATGGCCGTATCAAACAGCCGCAGTGAAAGCGTTGGTGATAGCGGTGATCCCGCCCCCCAGCGCCAGCCCGATCTGGCCGGCAGCTCCACCACCGAACACAGCCGAGACTGCGCCGATGATGCAAACTGCGACGATAATGTACTCGAACGACACCACGCCGTCCTGGTCCGTGCGCAGACGCTTCAACGCTTCTCTCGTCTCAATATAGTACGTCAACATAGGAGGATCCCTTCCTTGGAGATGACAGACTTCGGAATGTTCGTTGGCGAAAAACCCCTGCGCCAACTGGATTCTTTTATAATGTTCGCTCGGAGGGTTTCGCGTGCTCCATAGAGGGGTGATGCGGAGCATAAGGGGTACTCCTCGCTCGATTAACCATTTCGCCGAGCGGCCGGCGTTCGGTCGACGCGCGACAACGCGCTGGCGCTTGCCGATCGCTCAGCCATCGTGGGCATGACGATGCACGGCGTTGTCGATCGCAGAAAGAGCGTTGAGGAGTTGAACGCAATCGCGGACTGAGGGCGCTATTCAGCCGCCAATGTCGGTGCGCTCTGTTCTACCGATCGGCCGAATCCAGCCATTCCCGACCTTGAATAGCGGACAGCACCGAGATGACCAATCGCCGGCACTTCACACGAAGCACGGACAGCAGCTAGCGTACGCATTGGCGGACGTAATAGCCGTTGACCCGTATCCACTGGCAGGGGCTTGGCCGAGGCTCCTTGATGATTGTGTAGCCGTGGTAGTCGATGTTGGTTGGTGCGGTCAGGCCACGCCAGAATACTGCATTCGCGCTGGACGAGCTCAGGGTCATCGCTGCCCAGAGACAGGCCAGGGCGACACAGAATGGAAAGAGTGTTCGCATCAGCGTCTTCCGGTTTGGAATTGATTACCGTAGCTCGCTTATCCTGACTGCTCCCAAAGACGCTCGCAAGTCCGATCGCGACATGACGCGAGATGTGATCCGGTCTTGCGCAGGACCGGCGACAGCACCATTTCAAAACCGCCTCATCTCATCGTAATCGTGATTGCGCTGAGATTGGCGGCGAATTCCATGCCCGCCTTGGGACCTTGCAGCACGATCGTGACGCCCTTTTCGTTGCGCAGGTGAGCGCCGTTGATGCCGCCGACGAGGGCGGCTCCGCCGCCGACGGAGGTGTAGGTGCCGGCGAAATCGCGCACCTCTCTGATGCCTGACGCCCGCCCCGCCAGTCGCCCGACGGTTGCGCCGGCGGTGATGCCGAAGCTCAGGCCCGACACCCTGAAGGGATAGACGCGCCCTCGATAGGTCAGTACCCCGCTGCCGGCGCCACCGCCAATCAGCAATCCCGCCTTCACGATTTTGACCTCGACGTGACCACTAGCTTGCGCATGTGACGGCGTGGCGGGAATGATGAACGCGAGCAACGCGATTGCTGCCAGGTACCGGGCAATCCAACGCAGCCACGCTCGCCTGCTGCTCTCAGGGTTTTGCGGCATCGACCTTCTTCCAGGTCTGGTCCGGATCGAACAGCGTCGTGCGCTGGGCGATAGATTCGGTGCGCTCTCCCAAGTCCTTCTGGTAGACGGTACCAGCGTGATTGACCAGGAAGGTCATGACGCCGGAATTGCCGTATTCGGCTGGCCAGGCGATCAGGGCGAAGCCACCGATCATCTTGCCCTTGACGACGTAGTTGAGAGCACCGCCGGGCGCATCCGCCCCTTGCCCCTTCAGGATACGGAAATAGTATCCATGATATGGGCTCGGCTCTACACTTCCGGCCTTATAGCCTTCGGCCGAGGCTTCCGCCGCCAGTGCACCGAGTGGGCTCGGGTCGCTATCGTCGCGCCAGAACAGGCCGTCCTTCTTGCCCGGGCTGCTGACGATGCGTTGCGCGTAGACGCCCACGCCCTCGCCGCGATCCTTGTCGGCATATTCATTCTGGGCATCGACATAGGCGAGCGCAGTCTGGATCGCGTCGAGCTCGTTGCGGCCGATGCGACGATAGAGAACCTCGATCCGTCCCTCGGCCGTGTCGAATTCCCAGCCGCTCTTTGCATTGACGAGTGGAATTGGGAACGGGAAGTCGTCCGGCCCCAGCATCAGCGTGGCCTTCTTGTTGCCTTCCGCCTTGATCGAATGCTTGGCATCATACATCGACGTGAAGCGCTGGCGTATGTCTGCATCGGCGACCTCGTCGCCGGACGAGACGATGTCGTCAGCAGCCCTGCCGAGCACCTTGAGAATATCGGCCGGACCTCCCTTGACCGCAGAGGCAAGCGCTGCCGCTGCATCCTCGGGCGTAGAAAAGGATTGCTGCGCGGGCGCCGTCGAACTCAGCAGTACCAGCGCCATGATGCCTGGCAACGCCGCGCGATGAAGTGACTTCAGAACATTCATGGCGCGACCTCCGCAGGGATCCTCGCACCACGGGCGAGCCAATCGCTGTAGGTTCGGAATTTCAATCCGAGCTTGTCGTAGTGGACAAGCAGATAACCGTCGTTGCCGCGGGTCACCGCCTCCGGCTTCACGCGTTCGACCTCCTGCGCCATGACACCGACATAGGCCTTGTGGCTGCCGAGATAGCTGAAGCGGTAATAGCCGAGGCCGTTGGCGAGATAGCCGAGCAAGACGACATCGTGCTTCAGCGCAATGTCGGAGCGCCGGCCGCCGCCGCCTCCCCGTCCGCCGCCGCCTCCTCGGAAGCCGCCTCCGGCAGACATGCCGCCACCGCCACGCCCGGCGAAGCTCGCCCCACCGCCACCGCGGGGCATGCTCGCCATACTCGACCGCCCGCGGGCGGAGGCCGCTGCAGCCGCCCGGCCAGAGGAAACGTTCATGGCACCGCCGCGGCTACCTCCACCACCGCGATTGGCAGACGCTGCGCGGTTGCCGGCACCAGCGCCGCCGCGGTTGGCGGCCTTGGCGCGGTCACCACCGCCCTTGGCTCGATCGCCTCCGCCCTTCGCACTCCCCTTGGCGCGGTCCGCAGCGCCGGCGCGATCGCCGCCACCGGGCCGGTCCCGCGTACCCGCGCGGTCGCCGGTGCGGTCACCCGCTCGATCTCCTGCACGATCAGCGGCACCGGCGCCCGGACGATCCTTGAGTACCTGCTGGCCGTCGCGGCCGCGAAAATCCATCCGGTCCGCGGCGCCCGCCTTCAGATTGTTGTTGCCAAAACGCTGCTGAACATTGGTGTTGTTGTAACGCACGCCCTGGCGGTGCGCCGGATTGTGCTGCCAGCCATTTCCGACGTTGGTGGTCCGGTGATTGACATAGACGTTGCGGTTGCCCCAGTTGCAGCCGCCGCCCCAGTAATTGCCCCAGCGTCCGATCGCCCAGGCGGTCCCAAAAGCGAGCCCCCCCGCGATCACGCCTGCGCCGATATAGGACGGATACCCGAAGTAATAAGGTGGGTAGTCCGCGTAGGGCCAAGCCCCGTAAACGGTGGCCGGCTCGTAGTACGGCACGTACATCGTTCCCGGCTCGGCCGGCTCGATGACGACCACCTGCTTGTTTTCCTGCGTCTGAACACTGACCTTCTGCTGTTTGGTCGTAACGAGCTTCTTGTTGTCATAGGCCTTGGTGCGCAATCGCTGGATCGCATCCATCACGTCCGGCTGCTGCGCGAGCACGGCATCACCCAGGCTCTTGGTCCAATCGAGCTTGTCACTCATCA
Organism: Bradyrhizobium sp. USDA 3311; assembly: GCF_054062495.1. Taxonomy (NCBI): domain Bacteria; kingdom Pseudomonadati; phylum Pseudomonadota; class Alphaproteobacteria; order Hyphomicrobiales; family Nitrobacteraceae; genus Bradyrhizobium; species Bradyrhizobium sp. USDA 3311. Next base: position 7,242,901 of record NZ_JBSSFI010000001.1, read on the forward strand.
TCGTCAGAACGTCCGCCGTGCTGGCGAGCGCCTTGACGCTGTCGTCCCAGGCCTGCTTCTCGACCTCGGTCTTGAGCGCATCGCCCTTCAGCGACTTGTGTTCTTTGAGCCAGCGATCGGCCTGCACCACTTCCAGCGGATAGGTCGACGCGGCCAGCACATTGGCCAGCAGCTCGTCAGGATAGAGCGCGATCGGCGCCACCAGTGCTTCGAGCTGCTCGGGCTTCAGGAGCTCGGCGCTTGGCGGAGCCTGGCTTGCCGCTTGCGGCTGAGCGGTTGGAGCAGCAGGTTTGTCGGCCGTCTGCGCCGAGGCGACGGACGGGATGGCCATCAACAGCGCAAGCGCGATCACGGTCCTGGCACAGCGAAGCATCACATCCTCCATCGGAGTCACAATTTGGAGGATCGGTCCGCGGCCCGACCGTTCTTTGACAAAGATCAAGGGAAATGGCTGCGTCCCGGCTGCGCTAATCGTGCTGCTGCAACGCGAAAGCCTGGCGCGTGATCGGGAGCTTGATCTTGAACAGCGTCCCGCCGGAGGGCGCGTTCGCGGCGGAAATCGTGCCGTGGTGCGCCTCGACGATGGTGCGGGCTATGGCCAGGCCCATGCCCATGCCCTGCGGCTTGGTGGTGAAAAATGGATTGAAAATGCTCTTGAGATCATCCGTCGCAATGCCGGCGCCGGTGTCGCCAACCCGGATCTCCGCCCAAGCACCGGAAACGTTCGTCGTTACGTTGATTTCGCGTTTGCCTGTCTGAATTTCGGACATCGCGTCCAAGGCGTTGACAACGAGATTGAGAACAACCTGTTGCAGGTGAATCGGATCGCCCCGGACACGAAGTTCGGCCGTCGCCGGAAGGTAGTTCAACACGACGCCGCGTCCCTTGGCCACATCTGCGACGAACCCGATGACATCCCGCACGGTATTGTTTAGTTCAATGTCTCGAATTTCAAAGGGCGTTTTTTTCAGCATGCTGCGCAGCCGTCGAATCACTTCGCTTGCCCGCTGATCGTCGCGCCTGATGTCGGCCAGGATGGCTCTGAGTTCATCGAGGTTCGGCGAGGCGCTCTTCAGCATGAGCTCCGCCGTCTCGGCGTTGGTCAGGATCGAGCCGAGCGGCTGGTTCAGCTCGTGCGCGATGGAGGTCGTCATCTCCCCGGCGGCCGCATAGCGGCTGAGATGCGCGAGCTCCGCCAGGCGCTGCCGCGACTCGACGTCCGCCAGACGGCGCCGGCGACGTTCGTGGAGTAGCCCGCTGATCAGCCCGGCCTGGACTAGGAACGCTGCTGCGATCATTGCCATTTGCCAACGATATCTTTCCCAGAGCCCCCGCTCGCGAAATAGAACCTCGCTTCCCGTCGGCAAATCGCTCTCGCTGATGCCCCAACGCTGCATCTCGCGCCAGTCGTATCTCGGCGCGGCAAATCCGATCGGTTCGATCTTGATGTCGCCCGGCTTTTCGCCCGCGAAGATGCGAAGCGCCGCGCTGACAGTCGCCTTGCTGGACTCGGATATCGAGTGCATCGGGCCGCCGACGGTCTCGCGGCCAAAAAATGCTTCCTGATAGGAGAAGATCGGCCCGTTGGCGACCGCGTGCAGCCGGCGCAATGCTAGATCACCTTCGTGGGCGACGCCGACACCATCGACCGACATCAGTTGCCAGAACAGCACCGTATGTGGAGGCAGCGTGGAGGCGCGCTTCAATATCTCCTCAAACGACAGGTCTGCGTACCAGATTAATTCGAACCGGTCCTCGAAGGGCTTAGCCTCCCGTTTGACTTCGTCGAGCCAGAACTTCTCCAGCGGCGAGGCGCCAATGACGACGGCAACGGTCCGGGTTTCCGGCAACACCTGAAGAATGCTGCCGAAGAATGCTGTGAAGTCGTTGCGAACCGGAATGACGACATCGTTTTGGGTCAGTGCCCCCCGGTTCACCAGCCGCTGCTCGACCGCCGTCATCACCAGCGGTGTATCCGGGAAGAGCTGCTCGCGATATTTCTGAACGAACCGCGCCGCCGGCGCTCCGAGGCTCATCACGAGGTCGGGCGGACTGGCCCGGTAAAGCGAGCGCAGATAATCGACGAACGGCGCCTCCGGTCCGGGACTGTTGAACCGCGCTGAGAGAAGCGTGTGCTCTTGGATGTCCAGCGCAAACGAGGATTGCTGTTCGAACTCGGCCTTGATGCTCCGGGCATATTCGCTCCAAGGACGAAAATCCCGGCCGAAGGAATGGAGCAGCAGGAGCCGTTTTGGCTCGTTGCGATCGGCGGCAAGGGCCGCCGGCACCATTGCGCCCCAGACCAGCAAACACAGACTGAGACGTGCAACGATGATCGGCCAGCTTGACTTGATCGGGGCCATAGCGATGCGCCCGCTCATGCTTTCTCCACGAGAGTAACCGCCTCCCGGCCACACTCTAGCGCAAATCGTGCAGGCGCCAATCTTCCTCGCGCCATCGCATCAGCAGCGCGTTGTGACCCGGGCGTAGGCGTCCACGACCTGCACGCAGGACGAGCCATAATAGGCTCCCGCCGCACCCGCCGCTGCGCCAACAGCCACCGCTAGTCGGGTCGTTCGACGGGCCACCCCGGCATAGCTCATGGGGGTCAGCGGCCGCCCTACTCTTGCCTGCGCCTCTGAGAAGAGGGCGCCGTCAGCGAGACGGTTTGTCCCATTCATGGACAATCCCGCGGCAAGGGCGAGTGCCGCGGACGCGCAAACGATGAATTTGCGCGACTGGGTCATTTCTTCGCTCCTGACGGTGTGCCCGGTGTAATTTCGTCGAAATCGGCCATGGCAGCGGAGTCAAGGTCGACCTTGCTGGCGCCCGCGGGGGGCTCGCCGCATCAATGTCCGCTCAGAACGAGCGTCTTGATCGGCAGCAGCAGCGCCTGGATACGTAGCAGCAGCGCGTGCACAAGGCCGACGCCATCAACCACATGCAGCGCGATCTTGCGGAAGGTGCCTGTGTCCTTTGCGCTGATCTCCTCGTGATTGCTGGTATAGGCGTTGACAATGCAGCTGCTGCCCGCCGTCACGCCGTCAAGGCCGCCGTTGTAGAGCGGCTCGAGATAAACCAGGATGGTGCCGGGCCGCGCGATGTTCTGCGGATCGATCAACTGTTCGCCGGAGCGGAACTGTCCGGCCGCGATGTAGTCCTGCACCGTCGTCACAACCATCGGGATGATCACCCAGGGCTTCGAAATGCAGGTGGCTTCGGCGAGCATGCCTTCCTTCATCACCTGCGCCTCGATCTGGCCGAAGCCCGCCTGTAGGGCCCCGCGGCCGGCGCCTTCCGGGATCAGCACGCCGGCCGGCCGCATCAACTGGTTGACGACGTCGCCGGTGCGGACCAGGAACTGCTCGACACGGCCGTCTACGCCGGCGCGAACGACGGTTTTGTCGAGATCGACCTGGGCCTGAGCCAACGCCGCTTCGGCGCTCGCCTTCTGCGCCGGAATGAGCGTCGAGACCTGCAAGGCCGCCGATTGCTTTACGGCTGTCGCCGCGTCAACGCCGGCCTGGCGCTGATCGACCAGCACCTGAAGCTTCTCGATGTCGCGCTGCGGCACGATGCCGGGATTGCGGCGCTGAAGGTCGGACTTGGTGTCGAGCTCATCCCTGGCTTGCTGATAATTGGCTTTGGCCTCCTGGATCTGAGCTTCGGCCCTGACCACGTCGGATTGCGCCGCCAACATGGACGCTTCGACCTCGGCGACCTTGCGCGCGGCGGTCTCGAACGCGGCCCGCTGCCTGGAGCTGTCGAGCGTAAACAGCACGTCACCCTGCTTCACCGGTTCGCTGAAACCAACCTTGACCTCGGCCACCCGCCCCGCCCCTTCGGGCAGGATCGGCACGGTGCGGAAATAGAGCGCGGCCGACGTGGTGGAAGGATGGAAGTAGAAGATCATGGTGATGAGCGACACCGTCAGCATCAGGCAGCCCGTGATGCCCCATCTCAGCTCGTACCAGATTGAGAAGAAGGTGATCTCCTTGCCGAAGCGCTTGCCCTGGGCATAGCGGCGGTAGAGATAGTCGGGCAGGATCGTTAGGAGAGAGCAGAACATGAGCTCAAACATGGCTGTGCTCCTTCTCCTTCGCGGGACCGGATTTCCCCGTCGGCGGTATACCGGCCCCGGCGTCCGATCGGGACTCGGCCACCACGTCGCCTGCTTCGCTCGGCGTTGCGTCAGCAATCCTCTCAACGGAGCCGGCAATGCTGCGCAGCGGCGTGCCGAAATCGGGGAGATCAATCAGCGCAAGCAACAGGCCCGCCACCCAGAAGATATGCATATGGGTAAAGAGCGAGATCAGGCCGAGCACGGCTACGAATTCGAATTGCAGCTTCTGTGACTTGTGCGCCATCCGCTCGGGCAGGCTGTGCAGTTTCCAATAAAGCGTGCCAACCCAGAGCACGGTACCGATCAGGAAGATGCCCATCACGACCATCAGCGTGTCCACCCCGCTTCCCGGCGCGAGATAGAACGGCAGATGATGCGGGGCCATCGGATGAAGCTGCTCGCTCAACGGTCTCTCCCTTTCGGCCCGCGTGTTCACGTCAATGCGGCGAATGCAGTGTCGGTACCGGGTCTCGCAATTGCTTGATCTGAATCAACGGACCTGGAGCGGCCCTACCTAGCCTCGCCTGAAAGCCGACGCGCAACAGCCCAACAGGAGCCGCCCGCCATGCCCGGCATCGATGACCTCATCCCCAGTGCCACGCAGATCCGCAAGGAAGCAGCCCTCAAGGAGGCCGAGAAGGCGGACGAATATGCGCGGCTTGCCGCCGCCGCCGAAGCCGAGAAACGGGCCCTGATTGAACGCCTCAGCAAGCCTTCTGGCAAGACCGAAGAGGAGAAGGTCAAGCTCGCCTCGACCATCATCCAGCGTGCGGTGCGAAATGGCTTGACCGAGGTTCAGGTCTATCGCTTCCCCAACACGCTATGCACCGACAAGGGCCGCGCCATCAATCAGATGGAGAAGGGCTGGGAAAGCACGTTGACCGGCATCCCGAAGGAAATCTTCCAACTCTGGACCGACCATCTGAAGCCACGCGGCTATCGCATCGCCTACCAGATCATCGATTTTCCCGGCGGCGTGCCGGGGGACATCGGCATCACGATTTCCTGGGGTGATTGAGCGCGGGACCGCCAGCTGAGACCTGACGGCGAAAGGGCGAGCATGGCCAAGGACAAGCCTGCCGAGCGGATGAAGCGCAAGGACTACGAGAAGGAATTGGAGAAGCTCCAGGTCGAGCTGTGTCATCTCCAGGACTATGTCCGAGCGAACAAGCTACGGGTCATCATCCTGTTCGAAGGCCGCGACGCCGCCGGCAAGGGCGGTACGATCAAGGCCATCACCGAAAAAGTCAGCCCGCGCGTGTTCCGCGTGGTTGCATTGCCGGCGCCATCCGACCGAGAGAAGACGCAGCTCTTCTTCCAGCGCTACATGCAGCAGTTTCCCGCCGGCGGCGAGATCGTGATCTTCGACCGGAGCTGGTACAACCGCGCCGGCGTCGAGTATGTGATGGGGTTCTGTACGCCCGCCGAGCACGAGCGCTTTCTCTCGCTCTGTCCGCAGATGGAGAAATACGTCATCGACGGCGGCATCATCCTGATCAAGATCTGGCTGGAAGTGGGGATGGACGAGCAGGAGCGCCGTTTCAGGGCCCGCATCGACGATCCGGTGCGGCAATGGAAGTTGAGCCCGATGGATCTGGAATCCTATCGGCGCTGGTACGACTATTCGCGGGCCCGCGACTTGATGCTCAGGAAGACGAGCACCAAGCACGCGCCATGGTACATCATCCGCTCCGACGACAAACGCCGCGCAAGGCTGAATTGTATCGCACATGTGCTGAAGTCAATTCCCTGCAAGCGCATCAAGAAGGACAAGGTCAAATTGCCGAGGCGCTCGGACAAGGGCCGCTACAATGACCAGGCAAGCTTGCGCGGGATGAATTTCGTCGCTGAACGATATTGACGAGGATCGGGCCGCGCGATGATCGCTCGACGCCGGAACCCTCACCGCTGACGGACCACCGTCCCGACCGTCAGCAGCGCGTTCTCAGTATCGATACTGGTTAGGATACTGCGGACAGACCCAATTGCCGTAGGTGTCCTGATAACAGCCATTGTTGTAGTTGTTGTTGTAGTATCCATAGGCTCCGATTGCGGCGGCACCGTAGGCTGCGCCGCGGTAGCCGTAGCGGGGATAACCGGCGACCGGGCGGCCTGGCCGACCGGCAACGGGGTAACCTGGACGGCCCGGACGACCGGCGATCGGATGGCTCGGTCGTGGGCCTCCGACGCGATAGCCGCGCCCGCCACCGCCGTGGATCCGTCCGGCGTGAACCGCGCCGCCACGATAGCCGCCACCGTGAAAGCCCCCGGCCCGCATGCCTCCTCCACCGCCGCGATAACCGCCACCACCGCCGCCACGACGGGCGTAGGCATCATCGGGGATGAGAGTAGCGGTGAGAAGAACGAACGCCGCAACAGCTGCGAGAAGATAACGAAGCATGGCTAGTCCTCCCTCGATATTAGGGTGCCGTGATCCGCCCTTCGACGATGCCTCGCGAAATCGCGGACGGCACCCAATGGCAATATGTCCGGCGACTCCCTGGCTCGACCTCGATCAGGAGGGACGCCGCCCCTCGACCGCGCGCATCGCGCCGCGCTGAGGCGGCCCGATCGCTTCGCGTCTATTTCAAACGTATGGTCACACCACCCACGGCAGCCGACACTTCGGCGCCGACCTTCGGACCGCTGAGCTGCAGGATCACGCCGTTGGCATTCTGCAGTTGAACGGCTCCCGCACCCGCCGCAATGGCGCCGCCCGCTCCGCCCACCGCGTAGGAGCCCTCGATGGATGCCGGTCCCCTCAAATTGAGGGCGCGGCCAACCAGCTTGGTGGTCGAGGCACCGATCGTGAAGCCGACGCTCATGCCGGATACGGTAAAGGGATATTTCTTACCCCGAAGGAGCAGAACACCTTCGCCACCGCCGACGCCGACGATGAAGCCGCCCTTGGTGAACACGACTGCCACCTGTCCGGTCTCGGCACGCGACGGCGTGCTGAAGCCGGCAACGGCGGCGGACGCAGCAATCAAGACGGCGGCGATGGCAGTGTATCTCATGACTTTCGTTCCCCTTTGGCTTGATATCGGAGTGATCCGGATCGACCGGCACCCCCATTGGTTCGCCGTTACTTCGAGCCGGCCTTGGCCGCCTCGTAGGCGTCCCGATAGCCACGCGCAATGCTACGAACACCCCGTCCGATATCGTCGTAGACATCGTCCGGAAGGTTTGCCAGCGACACACGCAGCGACCATTCGGGGGCATCGAAGCCGCCGCCGTTCAAGAGCACGATCCCGTGGGCTTCCGCCAAGCGGAACGCGAGATCGAGCGGGTGGATGTGCTTCTTCAGATAGTCGACGGCTTCGTCTCCGATGTTCTTCCGCGCCCAGAACTCGAAATCGATCAGGCCGTAATAGGCGTCGTAGTTCGGATTGGGCGACAGCTTGTCGGCAAGCCCGAGGCCGTCGAGCAGCGCCCACAGGCGCTTGTTGACGATCTCCATGCAGGCGGCCTGATAGGCCTTCTTCGCGTCCATCATCTCCGCGAGAGAGAACAGGCTCATCATCACCTGCTGCGGCAGCGACAGGCCGGCCGTGTGATTGAGCGCGACGTCGCGACTGTCGGCAACGATGCGATCGATGAATTTCAGCTTGCGCGGCTCCAGCGTCAGCGGCCCGTAGCGTTTGTCGAGCGCCTTCACGGCGTCGTCGGGCAGCTTCGCGATCATCTTGTCGAAGATGTTGTCCTCATGAATGGCGATGGCGCCGAGACGCCACCCGGTGCAGCCGAAATATTTCGAATAGGAATAGACACCGATGGTGTTGAGCGGGAGCTCGCCCAGCAGGGAGCGGAAGCCATGGACGAAGGTCCCGTAGACGTCATCAGTGAGCAGCATCAGGTCGGGTCGCTTGGTCCTGACCAGGTTGCCGAGCTTGGCGATGGTCTCCGGGCTGACCCCCATCCCGGAGGGATTGGCGGGATTGACAATGAAGAAGGCCTTGATCTTCGGGTCCTCCAGCTTCTTGATCTCATCGTCGGTGAACTGGAATTTGTTTTCCTGCGGCGCCCTGATCTGGACGACCTTGAGGTCGTAATCCTCCAGATGCGTCATCTCGATGTAGGGGGTGAAGATCGGCGTTCCCAGCGCGATGGTGTCGCCGGGAAGCAGCAGGCGGTTGGCCTTCAGCGACTTGAAGAGGTAGCACATCGCCGCCGTGCCGCCCTCGACCGCATAGATGTCGAACTTGCCGGCCGGCCGCGGCTCACCGCAAACCGCCCACATCAGATATTCGTGCACGATCTTTTCGTTGTGCACCAGCATGCGGTCCGGCACCGGATAGTTGTCGCCGATGATGGAATCGACGAGTTCGTGGACGAAGGCGTCCGGCTCGAAGCCGAATTTCTTGACGGCAAAGGGCAGCATGTCCGACAGGAAGCTCGCGCCTGGCATGTCGGAATGCTTGGCGAGCCAGGCCTCGTAGCGTGCCGCAATGCCCTTCGCCTGCGGCATGCCGCCAATCCCGGCCGGGTGCTCCATGACCCGCTTGCTTTCGGTGATCGCGAACTGGCCCAGCAGGAAAAAACCTTCGCGCGGTGTGGTGGCCACCCAGTTCGGATTGCCGCGGCCGGCGTTCAGGAACGCGGCCTGAGTCCGTTTCGATGTCGCCTTGGCGAGATTGATCAGCTCGTCCTTGATCTCGAACGGGCTCAGCGCCTCGAATTTCTTCAGGGTCATGATGTCGGCCATGTGACGCTCCCGAGCTGTGCGAGCTGTTGAAACGAGGTGGACCAGGCTCCCCTTACCTGCGAGTTCGCGCTCAGGATGATCGGCGTCGGGTGACCTCCATTGATCTACCTCAACGTCCGGGCAACGAGAGCGCTCCGGATCGCCGCCACGTCGCAACGCAGCAGGATGATTTCGCCGGCGGTATCGCAGGTGCCACGAGGCCCAGCGCGCTTGACATAGATCAACATGACCCGTTCGGGCGGGTCGCTTCATCCAGATCGATACGGCTTCAGCTCTCGTCGTCGGCTCTTCGATCCGCGCCGAAGCGAAGCGGCCGCGCGAGCCGACGGCATGAATGGGTGACATCATGATTGACTGGTTCTTTCATACGCTCAAAAGCTATCCGGAAATCGCGATCTTCCTGTCCTTGGCCTTGGGCTACTATTTCGGCTCCTTCACCTACAAGGGCCTGGGACTGGGGGCCGTCACCGCGACGCTGATTGCCGCTGTTATCATCGGCCAGATCGGGATCACGATTACAGGCCCGCTCAAGCCGTTCTTCTTCCTGATGTTCCTGTTTGCCATCGGCTACGCAGTCGGGCCGCAATTCGTGCGCGGCATCGCGCAGGACGGCGTTCCTCAGGCGATCTTCGCCGCCGTCGTGTGCGTGTTCTGCCTTCTCGCCCCGTATGTCGCGGCGAAGATTGCCGGTTACGATGTCGGTTCGGCCGCGGGACTTTATGCCGGCTCCCAGACGATTTCGGCGTCCATGGGTCTCGCCACCGACGCCATCAACCGGCTCGGGCTGTCGCCGGAAGAGACGAAGAAAATCCTCGACGGGATGCCCGTCGCCTACGCCGTCACCTATATCTTCGGCACCGTCGGATCCGCGATCGTTCTCGCTCTGCTTGGCCCGGCCCTGCTCGGCATCGATCTCGAGGCGGCGTGCAAAAGATATGAGGAGGAGTACGGCGGCAAGAAGCAGTTGGGCGGCCCAGGCACCGCGTGGCACCAGTTCGACGTCCGTGCATTTCGCGTTCGCGAGCGCGGGCCGGCGGTGGGGAAGACGGTGCAGGAGGCCGAAGCGCTGATCCCGGATCAACGGGTGTTCATCCTGCGGCTGCGACAGGAGGGGAAGATCGTCGATGCCACCTCTGATGCCGTGATTCACGCCGGCGACGTCGTGGCGGTGGCAGGCCGGCGCGACGTGCTGGTCCAGCTCATCGGCGAACAGGCGGAGGAAGTCGACGATCGCGAGCTGCTCGCGATGCCGATCGAAGGCGTCGATGTCTACGTGACCAGCAAGGACGTCGACAGCAAGACGCTCGAGCAGCTGGCGAAGGCCCCGGCGGCGCGCGGCGTGTTCCTGCGCAAGATCACGAGGGGCGCGATCGCGGTCGAGATCCCCATCCTTCCCAACACCAAGCTGAATCGGGGCGACATCGTCACCATTGTTGGACGCACGCCCGATGTCGCAGCCGCGACAAAGATGCTTGGCCGGCCGGATCGGGCAACCGATATGGCCGACGTTGCCTTCATCGGCGCTGCTATTGCCATCGGCGCGTTGGTCGGCGCGATCGTTTACAAGATCGGTAGCGTGCCGCTGACGCTATCCACCTCCGGCGGAGCGCTGATCTCGGGCCTGTTCTTCGGCTGGCTGCGGTCGGTGCGGCCGACCTTCGGCCGGATTCCCTCGCCGACTGTCTGGTTCATGAACTCCGTCGGCCTGAACGTTTTCATTGCCATAGTTGGTATCTCATCGGGACCGGGCTTCGTTGCCGGCCTGAAGGCGCTCGGCTTCGGCCTGTTCCTGTGGGGCGTCGTGGCGACGACCGCGCCGCTGATCCTCGCAATGTATGTCGGCAAATACGTGTTCCGCTTCCATGACGCCATCGTGCTTGGATGCTGTTCCGGTGCGCGGACCACGACTGCCTCGCTCGGTATGGTCAACGATCGCGCCAAGAGCCAGATTCCGGGTCTTGGCTATACCGTCACCTACGCGGTCGGAAACACGCTGCTGACGATCTGGGGCATGGTGCTCGTCATGCTGATGACGTAGAAATCCTGATGACGTAGAAATCGGCGGCCCGAGATGCTGACTTGGCTGGAACAGTTTCTCATCCGCTATCCGGAGCTCGCGCTGTTCCTGGTGATCGCCGCGGGCTACTGGATCGGAAGCTTCAAGATCGGCGCCTTCAGTCTGGGCCCGGTCACAGGCGCGTTGTTCGCTGGCCTCGTGGTCGGCGACTTCGCGCATGTGCCTGTTTCCAGCATGACCAAATCCTTCCTGTTTCTGCTGTTTCTGTTCGGCGTCGGCTATTCCGTCGGTCCGCAATTCGTGCAGGCGATGAAGCGCGACGGGCTGAAGCCGGTGCTGCTCGCCGTCGTCGTGTGCCTCACCGGCCTTGCGGCCGCAATCGCCGTGGGCAGGATACTCGGGCTCGATCCCGGCTTTGCGGCAGGGCTGATGTCGGGGTCGCTCAGCCAAAGCGCGGCGATGGGGACGGCGACCGACGCGGTCAACGGCCTCGCCGTGCCCGAGGCGCAGCGCGCCCTCTATATCTCGCACATCGCGGTAGCCGATGCGGTCTGCTACATCTTTGGCTATGCAGGCGTGATCATGTGGTGCACGGTGGTCGCACCGGCACTCCTGAAGATCGACCTGCGGGACGAGGCGCTCAAGCTCGAGCGGTCGCTGGGGATGAGCCGCGCCAAGCCCGGTCTGGCATCCGCGTGGCGAAAGTTCGAGCTGCGCGCCTATCGCCTCGACGAGCACTCTCCCCTCATCGGATCGACAGTTGCGGCCGCCGAGGCTCGCCTACCGGAGCATCGCCTGTTCATCCATCGGATCCGCCGTGGAGAACGCGTACTCCAAGCGGAGCCCGGCACCATCCTCGCGCCCGGCGACGTCATCACGATATCGGCGCCGCGCCAGATCATCGTGGAGCTGATCGGCTCCCGCGCCGAGGAGGTCGAAGACAGGGAACTGCTCGACATTCCCTTGATCTCCGCTGACGTGTTCCTGATCAACGCCAAGCTCGCGGGCATGAACCTGCAAGAGGCCTCGCAGCAGGACTGGACACACGGCCTCTATCTGCGCTCGTTGAGCCGGGGCGGCCAGGAACTTCCGATTGCTCCCGGCGTCGTCCTCCAGCGTGGCGACCTGCTGCGCATCGTCGGCCCCGAACCGGTTGTCGAGAACGCGGCGAAGAATATCGGCGTCATCGTTGCGCCCAGCAACAGCATCGATTTCGTGGTGCTGGGGCTTGCGATCTTCTTCGGCGGCGTTGTTGGCGTTCTCGTGAGCTTTCCCGTCGGCAGCATCAAGATCGCACTGAGCACGAGCGTCGGGACGCTGCTTGCCGGGCTTCTGGTCGGTCACCTCCGCACGCTCGATCCGCGCTTCGGACGAATCCCGGACGGCGCCATCAGCCTGATGACGTCGCTCGGACTGGCCGCGTTCGTCGGGCTCACCGGGATCCATGCCGGGCCGATCTTCCTCTCCGCCCTGCGAGACTCCGGCATCAGCCTGCTGCTCGGCGGCATGGTGGTGACCCTGCTGCCACAGATCGTCGGATTCTGCTTCGGTCATTTTGTCTTGCGCATGAATCCAATCCTTCTGCTCGGCGGTTTGACCGGGGCGTAGACGGTAACGGCGGCAATGGCGGCCCTCCAGGAGCGCTCGGGAAGCCCTGTGCCGGTGCTGGGCTACACCCCCGCCTATCCCATCGCGAACATCCTGCTCACGACCTGGGGATCGATCATGGTGGCCGTTTTCGCCACCTAAATGTTCTGTCCCCTGTTATGAGGCGGCCTTCAGCTTCGGCTGCGCGCCGGGTTTGGGCCTGCCGATCTTCGCCAAGGCCTCGGCCCGCACGAGCTTCAGGCCTTCCTTGGCGTCGTAGCCATGGATCTCCTTCACATCGAGCTTCCGCATGAAGTCGATGGTTTCCTGGGTGATGACCTGTCCCGGCACCATGATCGGGAAGCCCGGCGGATACGGGATCACGAAACTGGCCGAGACGAGGTCGGGACCGGCCTTCAGGCGCCGGTCGATCTCGGGGTCGGCGAGGCGAATGAATTCGCAACCAGCCGCGTCATAGGCCGCGTAGAAGCCGCTGCGGATATCGCCTTCGTTGGTCTTGGCGCCGGCGTCGCCGCGGAAGCTCTGGTGGAAGTGCGAGAAGTTCGGCAAGTCGGGCACGTCGGTCATCAAGCTCTTGACCCGCGCCTCGAAGGCCCTCTTCGCATTGGCTCCGCCCTGGGTCAGGCTACGGTCGACCTCGCCGGCGATCTCCGCCAGCACCCTGACGAGATGTGCCACGTCGCTGCGCGTGTTGTTGATGTTGGACTGGAGCAGCACCGAATTGCGCGAGGTCTTGTTGACCTGGATGTTGTAGTCGTTCGCGAGGATGCCCTTGAACTGCGTGCCGTCGAAGCCGGCTGTGCCGCACACCAGCGTCATGCGGGTTGGATCGAGGCAAAACTCGTCGTCGTCCAGGCTCTTAAGGGCACTCGCCCAGTTCGTGCCGGCCGCCAGATAATCGGTGAACCCGCTTTGGCGATATTGCGCCGGCACCATGGCGTCGGCACCGAGGATACGGAAATATTTCGAGATCAGCGGATTGGTGTTGACTGCCTGTCGGATGGCCAGCGCGATCTCGATCGCATTGGCCACGAGACCGTAACCCTCCAGCTCCATCTGGCGCCGCGAGACATCCAGGCTCGCGATCAGCTGCTGGTTCGGACTGGTGGAGGCGTGCGTGAACACGGCTTCCTTGAACTGCTGCTCGACCGTGTGGAATTCGACGTCCTTGACCGCCAGCATCGAGCCCTGCCGGATCGCCGACATCGACTTGTGGGTCGAATTGGTCTGGTACACGCGAAGGCGAATCTGACGTGGATCGGGGATCAGCCGGGTCTTGAGCAGCACCTGGTCCGAAGGACTCTTGCCGAGCTCGGCCTGCTGCGTCTCGTAGGCCGCGACCGATCTCGGATCGCGCATCCAGGCTTCGATCTCGCTAGCGGCGCCCATCGCGGTGCGCCGTCGCAGGAACGGCGAGAAGCGCGCGAAGCCGAACCAGGCCTCGTCCCACAGGAAGATCAGGTCGGGCTTGATGGCAAGGCACTCCTCCATCACCCGGCGGGTATTGTAGATGTGGCCGTCGAAAGTGCAGTTGGTCAGATCCAGCAGCTTGACGCGGTCGAGCCGGCCGTCGGCCCTAGCGCTCAACAAAGCCTGCTTGATGGTCTTCAGCGGCACGGCGCCGTACATCGAATATTCCGTCATAGGGAAGGCTTCGACATAGAGCGGCTGCGCGCCGGCCAGCACCATCCCGTAGTGATGCGATTTGTGGCAATTGCGATCGACGATGGCGATATCGCCCGGCCCGATCAGCGCCTGCACCGCCATCTTGTTCGACGTCGAGGTGCCATTGGTCACGAAGAATACGCGATCGGCGCCAAGCGCGCGCGCGGCCTTGTCCTGCGCCTTCTTGATGTTGCCGGTCGGCTCCAACAGGCTGTCCAGGCCGCCGGTGGTTGCGCTACTTTCGGCCAGGAACAGGTTCAGGCCGTAGAACTCGCCCATGTCGCGGATCCAGTCCGACTTGAAGACCGATTTGCCGCGCGCGATCGGCAGCGCATGGAACGTTCCGATCGGACGCTGCGCATATTTCTTCAGATTGTCGAAGAACGGCGTGTCGTAGCGATCCTGCACGCCTTCAAGGATCGAGAGATGCAGCTCAAGCAGTTCCTCGACCGAATAGAAGATCCGGCGGACGACATCGGCCTCGGGATTTCCGGCCATCTCCTCTACGTTGCGATTGGACATCAGATAGAGGTCAAGCTCGGGGCGGACGTGCTTGATGATATGGGCGAGCCGCAGCGCCGAAGCGTCGGACTCGTCCTTCAATCCCGCCGACGAAGTCAGGGGGCGGAGCACGGGCGCGTCGTGACGTGAGCGTAGCGCGAAGCCTTCGTTGATGACGACGGCTGCGAGGTTCGGGTTCAGGATCGTGGCGCAGAAGGCGTCCTCGAGGCTGCCGACGATAACCGGCTCGTAGACAAACTGATCAACCGGACGCCGAAGCTTGCGCCATTCGTTGGCGAGTGCGGGCCAACTGCCGGACGTGAGGCCGGTGACGATCAGCGTCTCGAAATAGGGACGGCGCGCCGCGTGCGGACCGAACATCTGCGGCACCAGATCGGGCGTCTCGCCGTTGCCTTCGTCATTCGTATTCCAGTCGCCCGCATGCTGACGGAAGGATCTCGTCGTCAGGGCCTGCGTCAACCGCGTGGCGAGCGCCAGCGAAGTTGCCGCATCGCCAGTCGTGGCTGCCTCCCGCAAGGCTGCCATGAGCTGCAGGCCAGGATAGCCGTGAAATTCCTCCGTCACGAAGAGATCGGCCAGCGCAGCGTCATACTTCGCACGGTCTCCGCCGCGGGACCATGCTTTGGCCGCGTCGACCAGATCGCGCCAATTGTCCGCCCGTCCGCCGGGCCCGGAGAAGAACTGATCGATGCGCTGCTGCGCAGGCTTGGCGTCCTTGGGCATGTCTCTCCCCATTTTTGGCGGCTCTTGAGGCGAAGGTGATGACGGATCGTGGGTATCGCGCGGGAGAGCTCCATTGATCCAAGTCAACGGTCGCGCATGAAATCAGTCGGCCTGCGAGCAGCGTGCACGCTTCGCGATGCAACACGGACGCGCGACTGAACGAAAGTCGCGCCGGAGATCGGCAAATGTCCCGGGCGCTATCTGGCCTGGTTGTCGCCGAGCACGTTGTCGAGCGAACGCAACCATTGCCCGCTGTCGGTCCTCTCGGCGAGCCCCTCGGCGCGCAGCAAATCGCGCAATTGCGCATGCGCGCCGGCGATGCAGAACGCGACATGGCGTGACGCAAGTTCGTCGTGGAGATTCCGGAGCATATGCGCGCCGGCCAGATCGATGTAGGGCGACGCCGAGAGGTCGCAGGCAACGAGCCTGACATCCGACGACCTCTGGAGCGCATTCAGAACGACCTCCAGGATCATCTCGGCATTAATATAGAGCAGCGAGGCTTCGGGGCGGAACGCGATGATTCCAACCAGCGGCTCCACGTCCTCGTGCCTGGCGCTGTCGGAATACCGGCCACTGCCCGGGAGCCTGCCGAGAAATGCCACATTCGGCTGTGACGCGCGCGCCAGCAGCAGGAAGATGGAGGCGATCGACGCCAGCAGGACACCTTGCAGGATGCCGAGCAGCAGGACGGATACCAATGCGATCACCGCCGCGTAGAAATCGATGCGGCTGACGCGCCACATCCGCGCCAACGTACGGATGTCGACGAGCCGGTACACGGCGGCAAAGACGATGGCGGCCAGCACCGCCTTGGGCAGATTGGTCAGTAGCCCTGTGAAGAACAAGAGACACAGCGCCAGCGTCCCAGAGCAAATGACCAGCGCCACCGGTGTGCGGGCACCCGCGCTGTCGTTGACGGCGGATTGCGACAACCCGCCAGCCACAGGATAGCCATGACCGAAGGCCGTAGCGAGATTGGCCGCACCGAGGCCCAAGAACTCCTGCCTGACGTCAAGGCTGTCACCATGCTTGGCGGCGAAGCTCCGAGCCGCCGAAACACCCTCTATGTAGGCGAGCAGCACACATCCGGCGGCAAGCGGAAAGAGATCGTCGAACTCCAGCAGGCCGAACGTGGGCAAGCCAGGCACCGGCAGGCCCTGGGGGATTCTTCCCGTCACGGGCACGCCGAGAGCCGGCAGACCGAGCGCGGTTGCCACCGCGATCGCCAGCGCCACAACCGCGATCCCGACCGGCCTACCGGGGAGCAGCCGCTCGCCGGTCAGCAGAAGCAGGAATGCCACCAGACCGACGGCGAGCACCAGCGGATTCACGTCACCGAGCTGCCCGGCGAGCTCAATGCCGCGTTCGAAGAAGTCATGGCCTCCACCGGCAACACCGAACAGGCTCGGCAGCTGGCTCATGATGATGGTGAGCCCGGCGCCAGCCTTGAAGCCGACGAGAATGCTGTCGCTGACCAGACGGACGAGGACGCTGAGCTTGCACAGCCAGGCGATGAGGCACAACACCGCGACCGCGAAGGCAGCAAGACTTGCAATTTGCCCATAACGCACCGGATCGCCCGCGGCGAGCGGCCCTACCGTGCCCACGATCATCAGCGAGATTGCCGAAGTCGGGCCGACCGCAAGCTGGTGCGACGAGCCCAACAAGGCGTAACCGAAGCCGCCGAGCATGTAGCCGTAGATCCCAACCTGCGGCGGCAGCCCGGCCAGCGCGGCGTAGGCCAGCGATACCGGAATTGCGTAAGCGGCAAGCGTGACGCCGGCGACAGCATCCGATGGCAACCACGACCTGCGATAGGTCGCAAGCCAGCTCGACGGCGGAAAGTACCGCAACCAGCTCCCCTGCAGCCCAGACGGGGCGCTCATGCGCGGGCCTCGCTGCGATCCACCTCGCAGCGCAGCAACACGATCAGCAAGGCGATCACGGGCATGCCGAGCGCCAGGTTCGGGAAGGACTTTGTCGCGAAGGCCCCGACCGCCGCTCCCACGCCGAACATGACGCACAGCGCTGCAAACATGCCCGAGCGGCGAAGCGGTCCCGGCGGACCTCCGCCGACGACCGCCGCAAACGCACCCTCAATCGCCTGGCGCATGTTACCGGTGATCATCACCGAACTGTAGACCACGCCTTCGACCTTGGTGAAAATTGCGGTCGGCATCGCCGCGACAAAGGAAATGCCCGCCGTGCCAGCAAGATCGGGCAGCCGGTTGTGCAGGATTGCGATTGCGATCAGAAGCAGTATCTCGATCAGCGTGCTGATGACGCTGGCCCGATCTCCCGTCGCGTGGCGCAGCCATGCCGCAACCAAGACACCGATCGCAAATGACAGGATCGGCGGCACGAAATGGAGCGCCGCGGCCCAATTGCCCACCGAACCATAGACCCAGAGCAGGACAAGATTGGCGGTCTGGGCATTCGCCATGACGCCGTGGATCATCCATGTGTAGGCGTCGAGATAGCCGCCGGCGAAGGCGAGCAGCAGCGCGACCTCAAGCGTCTCATCGCGCCGCAACGATGCGCCCGTAGCTAGATCCAGAGTGCTCATGGCGCGGACTTCGGATGTCGCAGAACCTGCATCGGCCAAAAGACGCCGCAGCGAGGATAGCTTGGGATTGATCTAAATCAAGCAGTCGCCCGGTTCCCGGGCGCGAATTCGACGTCAATCATTGCGCCCGGGAATTTGCGATCATGGATACTGTCAGGTGGATCATTTCCACCGCTCCGGAGATCTTCCTGCTGCTTGCGGTTGCCATCGGCACCATGCTTGGACGCGTCAAGATCCACGGCTTCGCGATCGGCACCACGGCCTGCATCCTGATCGTGTCCGTCCTGATCGGACAACTCGGCACCTTTACGTTCCCCGCGCTGCTGAGGATCGTGCTGTTCAGTCTCTTCGTATTCACGATCGGTTACAAATCCGGACCGGAGTTTTTCGCCTCGTTGAGTGTCCGCACCCTGGCCCAAGTTGCCATGGCGCTCGTGCTCGGCGGGACTGGTCTCGTGATCGTGCTGGCCTTTGCGTTCGCCTTCAAGCTCGATCCCGGCACGGCATCCGGGCTTGCGGCTGGCGCGCTGACGCAGTCTTCCGTGATCGGCACGGCCTCGGGCGCGCTGGCGCAGCTCGGATTGCCGAAGACCGTGCTGGAGCAACAGGAAGCGAATATCGCAGCGGGATATGCCGTCACCTATGTGCTCGGCTACATTCTGACACTGCTCTACGTCCCCTTCGCGGCGCCGAAACTGATGGGGGTCAATCTCAAGGACGAGGCGAAAAAGCTGGAGGTCGAGCTTTCAGGTGGCGCGCCGCCGAAGACCGAGAACCTATCCTATCGCAAGTTCCAGGCTCGCGCCTATCGCGTCACGGCTGCGGCCGGCCGAACCGTCAAGGCGATCGAGGAGGACATCGGCAGCCGCACGGTGATCGAACGGATCGTGCGCCAGGGCGCCGATATCGAACCGCGTCTGGACACCGTGCTCGAGGCTGGCGACGACATCGTCATCGCCGGTCGAACTGCCGCCATTGTCGCCGCCAAGCCGATCATCGGCACCGAGATCGATGCCGACGAGATCCTGAAGGCGATCCCCGGCAATGTGCTTGACGTGCTGGTGGACAACCGCAACCTCCACGGCCGATCCATCCGGGATGTGGCCGATCGCATCGGCGGCGATGCACGCGGTGTGTTTTTGCGCGCCCTGACGCGGCATGGGCGCGAAGCCCCGCTGAGCGCGGACACGCGTGTCTATGTCGGTGACGTCATGACGCTGGTCGGCAGCACCCGCAACATCGAGCGCGCGGCGAAGCAGGTCGGGCAGATCGTGCGCTCCGGCGACCGTACTGACATTGCCTTCCTTGCGGCGGGTATTGCCGCCGGGCTGCTGGCCGGGCTCGTCAGCTTCAAGGTCGGCGGCATCGCGCTGACGCTCGGCGGCGGTGGCGGCGCACTGATCGCGGGTCTCCTCTGTGGCTGGCTGCGCTCGCGCCGGCCGACGATGGGCGCAATGCCGCCGGCCGCGCAGCAGACGCTGAGCGATCTCGGCCTCGGTGGATTCATCGCGGCGATCGGCCTGGCCAACGGTCACGCCGCCTGGGTCGCGATCCAGGCGCACGGCCTGTTGCTGGTCGGCATGGGCCTCGTGGTCACACTGGTGCCGCTGGTCGTCGCGACGCTGTTTGCCTATCACGTCCTGCGCATGAACCCGGTCATCACCTGTGGAGCCCTCGCCGGCGCCATGACGGTCGATGCAGCCGTGACCGGGGCTTGCGAGATCGCCGAGAGCCAGACGCCGGTGCTCGGCGTTGCCGTGCCTTACGCCGTCGGCAATGTGGTTCTGACCGTGCTCGGGCCGATTATCGTAGCCTGCACCTTTGTTGGCTGAGGGAGGACGAAATGCAGCCACGGACATGGATCCAGCCGCTACTGGTGGTCGTGCAGCTGCTTGCGTCCTCCTTGATTGCACCGTCATGGGCCGACAATGAGGCCGCGTCGCGCCGCATCCAGGAGGAAGTGTGGGCATTGCCGTTACCGTTGCCGATGTTCGCCTACGTCGTTCGACCCGTCGGCGATGGCCCGTTCCCGCTCGCAATCATGAACCACGGCGTATCGCTCGACCCTAGACAGCGCAGCTTCTTTCCACTCGTCGAGTTCCGCGACGCGGCGAAATGGTTCGCAAGGCGCGGCTACTTCGTGGTCGCTCCCCTCGGCACCGGTTACGGCGCCTCAGCCATCGATATTCCCGAACGCGGACTCTATGGACCGTTCTTTTCCAAGGTCGGCAAGTGCTCCAATCCCAATTTCCATGACGCCGGCCTCGCGGTGGCACAGGTCGACCTCTGGATCATCGATTTCCTGGCTGCCGAAAAACGCATCACACCGAAGGATGTCGTCGTTGTCGGTCAGTCTGCGGGCGGCTGGGCATCCATCGCGCTTTCCAGCATGAACCCGCCGCAGATCGGAGCGATCATCACCTTTGCCGCTGGCCGCGGTGGGCGTGTCGGCGGCAAGCCGAACAATAATTGCGCCCCGGATAAACTGGTCGAGGCGACGATGGATTTCGGTCGCACCTCCCGGGTGCCGATGCTGTGGATCTATATCGAAAATGACACGTTCTTCGGCCCCGCGTTGTCGAAGCGGATGCATGAGGCCTTCACCTCGGCCGGGGGCAAGGCGCAATACCATCTGGTTCCGCCGTTCGGCGATGAGGGGCATTTCTTCGTCGGCTCGCCGGATGCCATTCCGATCTGGTCGCCACTCGTGAGCAGATTTCTCGACGAGATCAAATAGACGACGCGCTCGATCTCCGGAGGCGACACAATGGCACGCTCACATCGTCAATCCATCCGGATGACACGCAATCACGCGACCGCGCAGTTCGCGCTTCTGCTGCTCGTCGCCACCACCACCACGCCGGCCTCCGCCGAGATTTCACCGCGGGGGCAGCGCATGGCGAATGATATCAAATACGGCGACTGGCGAAAACTATGCTTCAAGCCGGGCGGCGCCAAGACCGTGTGCCGGACCTCGATCACCGGCACGTTCGACACGGGGCAGACGGCGGTTCGGTTGGACTTGATCGAACGTGAGGGCGACCGCACGGCACGGCTCCAGATGTTCGTGCCGGTCGGCATGTTTGTCCAGGTGCCCGTCAAGCTCACGGTCGACAAAGGCAACACCTATGCCGTACCGTACACATGGTGCCTGAACAACGCCTGCATAGCCGCCGATGTGGCAAAACCCGGCCTGATAAGGGAGATGGAAACGGGCAAGACGCTCGCGCTGGAGGTTGTCGACCCCAACATGCTGTCGGTTACCGCCTCCCTGCCACTTGCTCAGTTCGCATCTGCTCACAAGGGGCCGCCGGCCCAAACGTTCGACCAGCAGATCGACGAATAGCGCGCAGCTGACTTGTCCAGCCTAGCTGCCCCAGGCTCTCTCCACACTCTCGATGAGCGAGGCCGCGGCAAAGGGCTTGGTCAAATAGGCGATGCATCCCGATGCAATTGCCGCCGCGCGGCTTTCGTGAGTGTCGTTGCCGGTGACAAAGACAATCGGAACCTGGACCTGCTGTTCCGCAAGCCAGCGTCGCAAATCAATTCCAGATTCTCCATCCAGATTGATATCCAGAATGATACAGAATGCCTGCTGAAAGTTGTCATGATTTACCAGCGCCTCGGCGGATTCGAACAGCTTTGCCTCGAAGCCGTGCTCCTGCAGCAGCCGCTTCATGCTCCTGCGCATGGAAGGGTCATCATCGACAACGAAAATGGACTTGCGGCGCTGCAAGTGGCTCAACTCCATACAGGGAAAGCTTGGCAGAACACGATGGACTTGCGTGAACGCGTCAAGCGCCTCGCGGTTCTTCGTCTCCCGGGGAGCCAACACGTCGGCTTGTTGAAATACCCCTCTCAGGGAGATTTCCATTGACCTTTGGTGCAAGTCACAGGGGAACCTGCGAATTAGTTATCGCCTAGCCGTGTGAGCCGCTCTCGGGATCCAGCATACCAAGCAGCTGCGCCGTTGAAACCAGTTCCGCGAGCGAGCTCACCTGCATCTTCTCCATCACCTGGTGTCGATGTGCTTTGACCGTGCGTTCGGTCGTTCCCAATTCATACGCGATCTGCTTGTTGATCTTCCCACGCACAATGAGGTCAAACACCTGCCGCTCGCGTGGCGTCAGCGACGCGACATGAGCGCGACGCGAATCGAGCCGGCTGCGCAGCCCGCGCGCGGTCTCCTGTTGTGACAAGGCCCGCTCGATCGCTTCAATCAGTTGCCCCGACGATACCGGCTTGGTCAAGAAATCCTCGGCGCCGGCCTTGATCGCCCGCACAGTCGTCGCGGTATCGGCGTGTCCGGTGAGAAACACGATCGGGACGGTCGATCCAAGCTCACTAAGACGTTTCTGTAGATCCGGTCCGCTCAGGCCCGGCATCTGCACATCGAGGAGGATGCAGCTCGGCAGCTCATCGCGGGGCAGATGATCGAGCAGGTCCTGCGAGGATGCATAGGTCGCGACGTCGTAGCCCGCAAGTTTAAGCCGACGCTCGATCGCTGTTCGAAACGAGGCATCGTCGTCGACCACGTGAACAAGGCCGGGCAATGGACCCTCTCTGCTTCCTGCAATCTGCTTTAACCGCTTACCTAACACCTGGATGGGCTAGAGCTCTAGCCATTCCGTTAATGCCGAAGGTTTCGCAGGCCGGAGTCTGTGGCGCGAAGCTTGATCCGACGCAGGAGCCCGCTCTTCTCATTCCGCGCACCCATCCCACCGACCTGTCCCTTGGTACAATGAACCATGAGACAATGGTGCAGAATACGGCGTTAGTCGTAAATCGGCCCGAGCGGGGTGCGACATCGGCGGCACATTTCCGTGGCGAAATATCAGCCTGGCAGACCAATTCAGCGATCAGTTGAGGAGTTGGGCCTATGTTCGTTCGCATCACGACAGACGCGTCTCCCCGCCCCAATTCGCTCAAAGACCTCGGCATGACGAGCGAGTCAAATCCAATCGTCAGTTTAAACGAATTTACATATAAAAAGGGCACGGAGATCTACGGCGAAAAGGAACCCGCAGATTACGTCTACCAGGTCAAGTCTGGTGCAGTGCGAAGCTATAAGCTCCTGTCGGACGGTCGCCGCCAGATCGGCGCTTTCCACCTCGCCGGAGACATTTTCGGACTTGAGAACGGCAACGAGCATCGGTTCACCGCCGAGGCGATCGTGGACACCACCGTCCGGCTGATCAAGCGGCAAAGCCTGGAACTGGTGGCGGAGAGCGACGCGATGGTCGCGCGCAACTTGCTCAGCATGACGACGAGCAATTTGCAGCACGCAGAGGATCACATGCTCCTGCTCGGCCGGAAGACGTCGCTGGAGCGCGTCGCCGCTTTCCTGCTCGAAATGGACAAGCGGCTCTCCGGGGTCCATGTCATGGCACTTCCGATGTCCCGGCGTGATATTGCCGATTACCTCGGCTTGACGCTGGAGACCGTCTCGCGGGCGATATCGCACCTTCATGATCTCGGCGTCCTCGGCTTCATCGGCAATACCCAGCGCCAGATCGTGCTGCTCAACCGGCAGCAGCTCGCCAGTCTCGACCTGCAACACTGAGCGTCTGAAAGCGAGCGCTGCCAGTCGCGCTCATAGCCATTGTTCATCTTCCGGGATGAGTTCGCTTTTACCGACTGCCATTCGTCAGCATCAGATCACCTGGCGTCCGATAGCCTCGTCACTCCGAGATCGTCGAGCGTCTTGCGCAAGACCTCGAACAGGACCGCGGTCGACCAGCCGAACATCAAGATGCCGTTCATCGCGGTCATCGGACCCGTCAGCCGCCATGCCTGTATCGGCGTGATGTCGCCGTAGCCCAGCGTGGTGTAGTTGACGAAGGCGAAATAGATCAGGTCGCTGCCGGCAGGCGCGGCACCGAGCATGGCATAGGCCAGCGCCCAGACCAGGACCTCCATCGTGTGCGCCACCATCAGCGTCGATGCTGTTGCGACCATGACGGCCATCAGATGCAGCCGCGGCCGCGCAGCATATCGCAGCCCGGCCGTGCGGGCGATGCCGATGGCTCCCACGGTCACCAGGGCGTGGATCATGATGTTGATGACGCTGACGATCGCGCCGACAAGGAATTGAACCGCCATTGTGCTCGCATGGGCAGGGCGGACGGCTTTTCATCGCCTCACGCCTGGGTTTCAGTCCATTCAGCTTTTCGGCGTGAACGCGCCCGTCGCCGCCTTCATCGCGGACTCGCCCATGCTCCTGGCCTGATCGGTCAGGGCCTGCATCTGCCCCTGAAAGAATTCGGACTGAAGCTTGAGCGCGTCCTGAACGTCCTTGGCTTGAACGAGCTTGTCGCCAAAGTCGAACGTCGCGCTGGCATTGCGCTGCATGAAACTGCAAAACTGCTTGGCCTGGTCCGCGATCGGTAGCGGCGAGGAACTGAGCCCCTTCTCCAGCAGCTCAAAATACTCCGCATTGGCCTTTCGCAACCGCACGAGCGCTTCGGTGAGCATCCCGCGGATGTTCTCGGCGGATGGGTTGATCTCTGCCATGACGTTACTCCCTGTGGTTATGCCGCAAGCCCCCCGAACCAGGCGCCGAAATAGCCGGCGTAGAGGGCCGGCACTTCCAGGTTCATCGAATGTCCGATGTTTGGGACGACCACGAGCCGACAATCCGGCATCGCCTCGGCCATGGCTAGGGAGCTCGACCGGGGGAGGCTTGATCTAACTCAATGGAATTCGTTGGCGGAGCTTCAAAACACCTTTGCGGTTTCCGGGGATAACCAATCTACCTTTGGCCCTGCCGATCGATCTTGCGACGCTGGCCCACGCCGTTCACGCCGGAATCCGCCCGGCCTCCTGCTGCCGCCAGGCGCCAATGCGAACGATGCCTTCGTGTCGGCATTGCGCCGCATCGAATTCGGGAGCGGCCGGCTGCTGCAGGCGCAAATTTTCTCTTCCTGAAGGGCGAGAGCCTTGTGCCGTTTCGCGACGCCGTCAACGCGGCGCTTGAGCGGCGCCACGCGGAAGTCCGAAGACTATGGGCAGAAGCCCTTGAGAGCATAGGCATCACCACCCGGCGTGGGAACGATGAGAAGCCTTGACGCAGATCAAAGGAGCGTGCCGACCGCTCGCCAACATCGTCTCACCGTCGCCTTCCTTTGATCGCCTTTGCTGACTGGAGTTCCCATCATGAGGGCCGTTTCCGTCGAAGAAGCCATTGCGATGATCCCGTCCGGTGCGAGCATCATGGTCGGCGGCTTCATGGGCGTCGGAACGCCGGAGCGCCTGCTCGACGAGGTTGTGCGACAACACAAGACCGGTCTCTCGGTCATCAGCAACGACGCGGCGACGCCCGGAAAAGGTGTCGGCAAGCTGTTCGACGCGGCTCTCGTCTCGCGCCTCATTGCGACCCATATCGGCCTCAATCCGAAGGCGCAGCAGCAGATGCTGGCCAATCAGATCGCCGTCGATCTCATTCCGCAGGGCACCTTCGCCGAGCGCATTCGCGCAGGCGGGTGCGGCCTCGGCGGTGTGCTCACACCGACAGGCGTGGGCACCCTCGTCGCCGAAGGCAAGCGCCAGATCGAGATCGACGGCAGGCCATTCCTGCTCGAGACCGCGCTGCGGGCGCAGTTCGCCCTGGTCCACGCCTTTCTCGCCGACTATCTCGGCAACCTCTCCTACGCGCTCACGGCACGCAACTTCAATCCGGTCATGGCGATGGCGGCCGACACCGTGATCGTGACAGCGGAGCACATCGTGCCCGTCGGCGTCATCGCACCCGACCACGTGCTGACACCGGCGCCGCTCGTCGACTACCTCATTACGAACCCGAACGGGTGAAACATGGACGCACAGGAGATCATCGCGAGGCGCGTCGCGCAGGAGCTTCATTCCGGCGACCTCGTGAATCTGGGGATCGGCATCCCAACGCTGGTCGCCAACTACGTTTCGCCTGATCTCAAGGTGTTCTTTCAGTCGGAAAACGGTTTGATCGGCACCGGACCAATCCCCGAGCAGGGGTTGAGCCACCCCCTGCTGACGGACGCGGGCGGGCGCCC
The DNA here is from genome assembly GCF_054062495.1 of Bradyrhizobium sp. USDA 3311. NCBI lineage: Bacteria > Pseudomonadati > Pseudomonadota > Alphaproteobacteria > Hyphomicrobiales > Nitrobacteraceae > Bradyrhizobium > Bradyrhizobium sp. USDA 3311. The sequence goes on from NZ_JBSSFI010000001.1 coordinate 7,268,860, forward strand.
GATCAGTGCGCTGCCAGGTGCCAGCACATTCGACAGCGCGATGTCGTTCGGGTTTATCCGCGGCGGCCATGTCGACGTCAGCGTCCTCGGCGGCCTGCAAGTCGATGCGCTGGGCCATCTCGCCAACTGGATGATCCCCGGCAAGATGGTGCCGGGCATGGGCGGGGCCATGGATCTCGTCAGCGGCGCCAGGCGGGTCATCGTCGCCATGCAGCACGCGGCGAAGGGCAAGTCCAAGATCGTCGCCAAATGCTCTCTGCCCCTGACATCGGCGCGACCGGTGCACCTGGTCGTGACCGACATGGCCGTGATCGCGTTCCCAGACGGCAGGGCCACCCTGCTGGAGACCGCGCCCGGCATCAGTGTCGGCGAGGTCATGGCGGTGACCGACGCCGAACTTGTCGTACACGACAAGATCCCGGAAATGAAGATCTGAGCAGGTGACCGGCATGCGGATATTCAGCGACTTCAGCGAAATCAAATCTGCCGTCGGCGCCGAGATCGGCGTCAGCGACTGGGTCGAGGTGACGCAGGATCGCATCAACCAGTTTGCCGAGGCGACCTGCGACCAGCAGTGGATCCATGTCGATCAGGAGCGCGCCAGGAAGGAATCGCCCGGCGGCACCACCATCGCCCACGGCCTGTTGTCGCTTGCACTCGCACCGCTCTTCATTCGATCGGTGATGGGCCTCAAGGGCCTACGCAACACCCTGAATTACGGCGCAGACCGGATAAGATATCTGGCACCGGTGCCAGCGGGCTCGAAGCTGCGCGGCCGTGTCACCGTCGCCGAGGCCGAGGACGTTCCACCCGACGGCCTGCGCGTGAACTACCATCTCGTGATCGAGATCGAAGGCGGCAAGAAGCCGGCCTGCGTCGCCGAGCTGATCGCACTGCACTATCGCTGAGCGGCGCACGAGGCGCCCGTCGTTTTCGTTCAGTCAATGATGTGATATCCACCGTCGATATAGAGCACGCCACCGGTGATCAGCTTGGCTCCGTCGAGTGCCAGAAACGCCGTGGCATTGCCGACATCGTCGATGCTGACGAGGCTGCGCGCCGGCGCCTTCGATTGAGCCTTGTCCATCAGCTCGTCGAACTCCGGGATGCCCGACGCCGCGCGGGTGGCGAGCGGTCCCGGCGAGATCGCGTGCACGCGGATGCCCTTCGGCCCCAATTCGGCGGCGGCATAGCGAACGGCTGCTTCAAGCGCCGCCTTGGCCACGCCCATGATGTTGTAGTTCTCCACGACCATCTGGCTGCCATAGTACGTCATGGTGAACATCGTGCCGCCGTTCTTCATCAGCGGCTCGGCGAGATGCGCCATGCGCAGGAACGACCAGCAGGAGACGTCCATCGTCTTCAGGAATCCGTCGCGGCCGACATCCACCACGCGGCCGTGCAGCGCCTCCTTCGGCGAGAAAGCGATCGAGTGCAGCAGGAAATCGAGCTGGCCCCATTCCTTCCCGATCCGCTCGAACACGGCCTCGGTCTGCCCCTCCACCATGACGTCGAGCGGCATGAAGATCGGTGCCTCCAGCGCCTGCGCGAGCGGTTCGACGTGCTTTTTGGCGCGGTCGTTCAGATAGGTGACGGCGAGTTCAGCCCCGAGCCCGCGAAACGCCCTGGCGCATCCCCAGGCGATGGACTGGTCGTTGGCGACACCGACGATGAGGCCTTTTTTCCCCTTCAGGGCAACCTTGGTATCCGGGAACACGGGAATCATGACACCCTCTCTTGTCTGGGGTTGGTCGATGGCGTGTTGACCAGCAGCGCCAGCGTATGCTGTGCGATCATCAGTTCCTCGTCGGTCGGCACGACATAGACGGGAATGAGACTGTCGGGACGCGATATCAGCCGCGCGTTGCGGGAATTTTCGGTCGGATCCAGCTTGACACCGAACCAACCGAGCTGCTCGGCCACGCGGGCGCGTATGCTCGCGGAATTCTCGCCGATGCCGGCGGTGAAGACGAAGGCATCCAGGCCCTGCAACGCAGCCGCAAGCATCCCGGCGTTGAGGCCGATCCGATACACGAAATAGTCGATCGCCAGTTTCGCCTTGGCATCCTGGCTGGCCTCGAGCTCCCGCATATCGTTGCTGACGCCGGACAGTCCCTTCAGTCCACAGTCGCGATAGAGGAAGTTCTGCACGTTCGATGACGACATCCCCCTTTCCGAGATCAGATAGAGCACGACCCCGGGATCGATCTGGCCGGGGCGCGTTCCCATCGGAAGCCCGTCCAGCGCCGTGAAGCCCATGGTACTTTCGACGCTCTGTCCTCCCTTCAGCGCGCACATCGAGGCGCCGCTACCGAGATGGGCGACGATCACCCTGCCCTTCGCAACGCCGGGCGCGGTCTGCGGCAGGGTCTTCGCGATGTATTCGTAGGACAGCCCGTGAAAACCGTAGCGCCGCACGCCCTCGGCGTGAAGCTGATGCGGGATCGCATAGTGATCTGCAACTGCACTATGCGTGCGGTGAAATGCGGTGTCGAAGCAGGCGACCTGCGGCAAGGTCGGGAAGCCCGCGAGGATCGAGCGGATCGGCGACAGGTTGTGCGGTTGGTGCAGCGGTGCGAGGCTGACGAACCGTTCCAGGCGGGCGACGACGCCGTGGTCGATCAGCACCGGCCGGTCATACTCGGGACCGCCATGCACGACACGATGTCCGACGGCGATGGGGTGAATACGAAGCTCGTCCCGCAACCATTCCCCGGCGACGCCCATCGCGGCCGGAACATCGGGGACCGTCTCGATCGGGTAGGCGCGGTCGGCGAGCGGATCGCCATTCGCGCCGCTCGCCCTCAACCGTGGGCGGCTGCCGATGCCGTCCATCTGGCCCTTGAGCTGCCGCCGCAGCCTGCCCTCTCCCTCGACCGAAAAGACCTGGAACTTGACGCTCGAGGAGCCCGCGTTGACGACGAGGATCGTATCCATGATGGTCACGCAGCAACTGTCGGGGCGTGTTGACGCCGGGCATTGGCATAGAGCGACGCCACCGCGCAGGATGCCATGCGCGCCCGCGGCGAGTCCGCCCGTGACGTCAGCACGACGGGCACCCGGGCGCCGAGCACGATGCCGGCGCCGTCGGCCTTGGCAAAGTAGGCCAGATTTTTTGCCAGCATATTGCCCGATTCGAGGTCGGGAACGACGAGGATCTGAGCCCGGCCGGCGACCTCGGACTTGATGCCCTTGATGCGCGCGGCTTCGGGATCAATGGCATTGTCGAACGCGAGCGGGCCGTCGAGCACGCCGCCGGTGATCTGCCCGCGATCAGCCATCTTGCAGAGCGCGGCCGCCTCGATCGTCGAGGGAATCTTGGACGTCACGGTCTCCACCGCCGAAAGGATTGCCACCCGCGGCGTCTTGCCGAATCCGGCCTCGTTGTAGAGATCGATGGCGTTCTGGATGATGTCGCGCTTGGCGTCGAGATCGGGAAAGATGTTGATCGCGGCATCCGTCACAAGCAGGGTTTCGGCATAGGCGGGCACGTCCATCACGAACACATGGCTGATACGGCGTTCGGTGCGCAGGCCGCCGACTTTTGCAGTCACCGCGCGCATCAACTCGTCGGTGTGAAGACTGCCCTTCATGAGCATTTCGCCCTTGGCTGCGTGGATCAGCTCGACACCTTTGGCGGCTGCCTCTTCGCTATGTACGGCGTTGACGATCTCGAAGCCGGAGATGTCGAGGCCACACCTGCGCGCGAGATCGCCGATCTTGCTCGCGGGCCCGACCAGAATCGGCCGGATGATGCCGGCCTCAGCACTCTCAACGGCGCCGCGCAGCGAGGTTTCATCGCAGGGATGCACCACGATGGTCGGAACCGGCGGCACCGCCTTTGCTGCCGCAATCAACCGGTCATACTTGCTGGGAGACTGCGTTTGCCTTCCTTCGGTTGACATGATGTCGCTCCCAATCCCTCCAGACAGACTTACGATGCCTTCGCCTTTGGATCGAAAGGGGCGACGTTCGATTCCCCTTCACCTGTATCGACGCCGAACAACGTGGCGACGCGCCGCAGGCGACTTGCGCGTTCCCCCGCGATCTCGCCGCTTGCGGAGAGCACCTCGCGTATCGCCGCGAAGGCCGCACGCCGCTGGTTGACATCCTCGGGCAACAGCTTCTGAATGGCTGCCAAGGCACCTTCCCGATCGATCAGCAGCATGAAGAACTGCTCGCGGACCAGCATCTTGAACTCCGGAAGCGTCATTCGCTGTCCACTGTAGTCGCGACGGATCCGGCGCAGCGCCTCAATGCTACGCTCGTCAACCATTCCCCGCGCCGACCCGATGTAAAGCAGACTGCGAATGGCCGCCTCGCGCAGGCCGCCCTCGCCGATCCCGGATTTCAGCTGCGCGACCCGCTTCTCCAGCATGGCGCGATGCTCGGCTGACATTTCGCGCCGGCGCGACGGCTCGGACTTCGGATCGATCCCGAGCGCAGTCTGCACCGCCGGCGAGCCATAGAGGTTGAGAAAGATCGCTTCGCTCAATGCCTCCTGTGCGTCACGCCAGCTGTCGAGTGCGTGAACGATCTGCTTGGACATCTGCTCCTGAAACGCAAGGAACGGATTGTCTTGGGCGACCGGCTTGCGATTGTCCTCGATGTCCTCCGCGGCCGACTTCACCGCCGTCATCCACGGATTTTGGCTGCTGAGCGCCTCGTACTGCAGCCGCAGGGGATGCAGGTTGCGCATCGTCTCTGCCATCTGCGGCGTGACCAGCGTCTTGATCCAGGGCTGCACGAACTTCTGGTAGGCTGCAAGGTTAAGCTCCGAGACGCGTTTGGCGGCAGCGAAGCGTCGCTCGTCCTCGGGCGAATTGCCACCCATGGCGCGGATGTCGTCGAGCGTCCGCGCCTCGCAGCGCATCACCCACTGGCCGACCACGAGATCGGAACTCGTTGTCTCCTCGCCCTTGGCCTCGAATGTCGCCTCATAGAGCCCCGGCGGCAGCACGTCGATCAGGTCGATGTTACTCGAGAACTCAGCGTGCTCTTTCTTGGCGACGCCGCCGGACACGAAGATACCGAGATGCCCAATGCTCTTGTGGACGGTATAGACGATCGTCTGCCCATAGGCCCTGATCTCATCGACGTCCGCATAGCAATCCAGAATCCAGTCCAGCGCCTGTTGCGGCGGCGTGACGTTGTCGCCCTCCGAGCAGAACACCACGATCGGCGACTGAATATTGCGCAAATCCACCCTGCGGCCGTCGGACATCTCGATCTTGCCGGCGGCGAGATTATTGCCGATGAAGAGCTCGTCGACGATGAACTGGATTTCCTCGGCATTCAGGTTGACATGCCCGCCCCACCATCGCTCGAACTCGAGATAGCGGTTCGCCTCGGTATCGACCTTGGAATAGACGTTGTACTGCTTGGTCCACAGGGTGTTCGATGGATTCTGGTTCTCGAAGTTCTGCACCAGCCAGGCACCGTCGAACTTTCCGGCGCCGAGATCGCTGGTCAGCGCGGTGAGCCAGCTTCCACCCAAAAGGCCGCCGGAATAACGCATCGGATACTTGCCGTGCACGCCCGCCCAATAGGCAAGCGGCGCCCCCGCGACGATCAGCGGCCCGAACAGTTCCGGCCGCAGTGACGCCAGGATCATGACGGCCCAGCCGGCCTGACAATTGCCGATCACGCAAGGCTTTCCGTCCGCGTCCGGATGACGGCTGATGACCTTTTCGATGAAAATGGCTTCGGCGCGCGCGATGCGTTCGATGGTCTGACCGGGCATCGGCTCCGGCAGGAAGCCGATGAAGTAACAGGGATGCCCGGCCTTCATCGCGACGCCGATCTCGCTATCGGCCTTGAAGCCGCCGATGCCCGGGCCATGGCCCGCGCGCGGATCGATCACGACAAACGGCCGTCGCTTGAGATCAATCTCCACGTCCTTGGGCGGGATGATACGGACCAGCGCGTAGTTGACCGGCTCGTCCAGCTTGCGGCCGTCCATAATCAGTTCCGCAGCGTATTGCAGGACATGCGGCGCCGTCTGTGCAACGTGCTCCCGGTATTGATCGCCGCGCTGGCGCATGATGTCCAGGAACAGCACACTCCGCTGGCTCGCGTCGACCATGTATTCCACGGCCGAAGCCACAAGTCCGGACAAGGGGCCGCCCGGCAGGTTGGGATTTTCCATTGACATGTTCCGACCTCGTCGTCGCCCGACGTCATCCAAGGCGCTCCGAGGCGTCCGACATTGATTTAGGTCAACGGTCGATGGTCGCCTGCGACGCCGCGCTGGCGCGATCGGTCCTGATCCAGGCCACGGTGAGCTCCCAAGCCACCGACAGGACAATAGGTCCGATGAAAAGGCCGACTATTCCGTGGCCCAGCGTTCCGCCGATCACGCCGATCAGGATGACGAGCGCCGGCGTCGTCAGGCCGCGTCCCATCACCAACGGTTTCAGTATGTTGTCGAGAATGCTGACGATTCCGAGGAACAATGTCAGCAGCACTGCGACAGTGACATCCTTGTCGGTCCAGATCCAGATCATCACGGGGAGCATGATGATGGCTCCGCCGATCTGCACGATGGAGAGCAACAGCACCAGGAGCGCAAGCAAGCCGGCGATCGGAATGCCCGCCAACTTGAAGCCGATACCGGCCAGCAGTGCCTGAACGACGGCGATGCCGATCACACCTTGGGCTACCGCACGGATCGTCGCGCCCGCGAGATCCAGGAAGTGCTCGCTCTGCTCGGGCACGATCCGCGACAGGAAGCTCCTGCCCGCCGCCACGAGCTGCGGTCCATAGGGAAACAGGCAGCCGGCGACGACGACGGACAGCAGGAACTTGATAGTGCCCACACCGGCATCGCCCGCGATGCCAAGGAGCGTACCCGCGAACGGCTTCAGATACGGCGCAATCCGTTGCACGACCGAACGGAGATTGGTCGAGGCTTGATCCCAGAACTCGTAGAGCGGCGTTCCGATCAGCGGCCAGGTCTTGATCGCTGCGGGCGGTGAAGGGATGACCAGATCGCCCGCGGCCAGCTCACCGGCGAAGTCCCTGATCCCGTCCACCGCACCGAGACCTAGCCAAGCCGCCGGCCCGATGACAATGGCGAGATTAATCGCGGTGAGAAGCCCCGCTGCGAGTTTCGCCCTGCCTCCCAGGATTTTGGCGAGCACGAGAAAGATCGGATTGAACGCAACTGCGAGCACGAGGGCCCAGACCAGAATCGTAACGAACGGGCGGATCAGATACAAAGTCCAGAAGATCAACAGAGCGAGCAATCCGAGCCTGATCACGAGCTGGATCACGTCCTCTCCGGTGAGAAGCTGGCGAAGTGTCTTCAAGGCCGTGTCCAGATCTAGTCCAAAGGCAGCGTAGTCGGCGCTTTGACGTTGCGATCTTGATCTGGATCAAGTACCTGAGCGGATACGGCGATCTGATCGGCTGACGTCGGGCATGATCAGGGCGAACCTGCCTGCATGGGAATCGCGGTGTATCAATCCTGGAGCGCTTCCTCTCGCCGCGCCCGGATCGTCGGCAACATGATCAGGAGGATCGCGATGGCGGCCGCGGCCAGCAGGCTCGCCGAGAGCGGCGAAGTCAGCAGCACGGTGGCGTCGCCGCGCGAGAGCACCATGGCGCGGCGGAAATTCTCCTCGATGGCCGGGCCCAGAACCAGGCCCAACAGCAGCGGCGCCGCCGGAAGTTGCAGCTTGATCAGGACGTAACCGAACACGCAGAACACGGCCGCCTCGTAGACCTCGAACGTTCCGCTGTTGATGGAATAGACGCCGATCGAGCAGAACACCATGATCGCGGGAAACAGATAGCGGTAGGGAATGGTGAGCAGCTTCACCCACAGCCCGACGAGCGGAAGATTGAGGATCAGCAGCATCAGATTGCCGACCCACATCGAGACGATCAGGCCCCAGAACAGGGTCGGATTCTTCGTCATCACCTCCGGACCCGGGTGGATGTTGTGAATGTTCATGGCGCCCACCATCAGGGCCATCACGACATTGGAGGGAACCCCGAGCGTCAGCAGCGGAATGAACGAGGTCTGGGCGCCGGCGTTGTTCGCGGACTCCGGGCCTGCAACGCCCTCGATGGCGCCCTTGCCGAACTGCTCGGGATGTCGCGACAGCTTCTTCTCCAGCGTATAGGACGCGAAGGACGAGAGCACGGCGCCGCCGCCGGGCAGGACTCCCAGCAGCGTGCCCAGCGCCGTGCCGCGCAGCATCGCCGGCACCATCCGACGGAAGTCGTCGCGGGTCGGAAACAGATTTGTGATCTTCTGGGTGACCAGCGACAGCTTGTCGTCCTGCTCGAGATTCTTGACGATCTCGGCGAAGCCGAAGATGCCCATCGCCAGCGGCACGAAATCGAGACCGTCGAAGAGCTGGGGAACGCCGAAGGCAAAACGCTGGCTGCCGCTGTTCAGGTCGGTGCCGACGAGGCTCAAGAGCATGCCGAGCACGACCATGCCGATGCCCTCGATGAACGGCCCGCTCGACAGCACCGAGGCGAGGATCAGCCCCAGGATCATGAGCGCGAAGAATTCCTTCGGGCCGAACAGCAAGGCGGTCGCGGTCAGCGGGCCCGCAAGGGCCGCCAAGGCGAGCGTCGCCACGCATCCGGCGAAGAACGAGCCGATGGCAGCGGTCGCGAGCGCCACGCCGGCGCGCCCCTGCTTCGCCATCTGGTAGCCGTCGATCGTGGTCACGACCGACGAAGACTCCCCAGGCAGATTGACCACGATCGCCGTGGTCGAGCCGCCATACTGCGCGCCGTAATAGATCCCGGCGAGCATGATCAGCGCGGCGTCCGGTTGCAGCGCATAGGTGATCGGCAGCAGCATCGCGATGGTCGCGAGCGGGCCGAGGCCGGGAAGCACGCCGATCAAGGTGCCGAGCAGGCAGCCGAAGAAGGCATAGAGCAGGTTGGCGGGCTGGGCTGCCGTCGCAAAGCCAATCGCCAGATTGTGGAAGAGATCCATCGATCGGCTCGTTCAGTTGAGGAGAGACGGCCAGACGGGCAGTTGCAGCCCGAGACCGTAGACGAATACGGCTAGACACAGCGCGATGAGCACCGCAGCGTTCGTCAGCGCGCCCATACAGGTGAACTCGGGGCTGGCCCGGCTCGACACCATGATCAGGACGAAGAGGGCGCCGACCAGACCGAGCGGAAACAGCAAGGCGCCGAACAGGATCACGGATCCGGTGATCCAGGCGAGCCCCTTGAGATCCCAATTGCGCAGCGCCTGCCCGTCCGCGGCCGGCTTCATGGCACTGAGGATCACGACCAGACCGATGGCCGCGAGCACGATTGCGAGCAAGCGCGGGAAATAGCCCGGCCCCATTCGCGCGGCTGTGCCCGCCGGATAGCTCAGCGCCGCCACGAAGAAGAAGACTGCAAATGCGAGGAACAAAGCGCCGGACGCGAACGCCCTGTGATTGCGGATCGCCAATCCCTTCACTTCCGTCCTCCTCCCTCACCCGGTCCCTTGCTCTCCTCGCCGGCACCGGCCTTCGAGGAACGCTCATCGAGGGCTTCCATCAGAACCGGTACGCCGATCGCGCAGGCATGGACGCCAAGATGGGCAGTCATCTGGAGAACCTGAAGGATCTCCCGCTGGCCGATGCCGAGCCGCAAAGCCCGCCTGATCTGCACCCGCAGTCCATGCGGATTGAGTGCCGTGAAGCAGGCGTTCAATGCGAGCGAGATCAGACATTGCGAGCACTGGTCGAGACCATCCCCGGTCTGCCCGCCCGCGAGGAGATCCAGCAAGACGGCGAAATAGCCGGGATCGCTCCGCAGCCATTGCTCGCAGAAATCGGGCCAATCCCCGAATTGCGCCACATAGGCATCCCGCAGCGCCGTCTGCTCATGCGTCAGTTCGGGATGATCGACCTGAAGCCCCGCGCTCGCCAATTCCTCGGCTAGGATGCCGATGCCGAGATTGCAGCCGTCGAGCCCCTGAACCGTCGCGAGGCGAAACACGTCGATGATCTCCCGCGCCGACGCCCCCTCCTGAAGTGCAAGGCGAAGATGCAGCGCGAGGCCGGATCGGAACAGGTGCGTCGCCGATCCGTCGAGCGCGACGTAGATCAGCTCGCGCATCTTGGGCGACAGCGGTCCGTTCTCTGCGGCATAACCCGCATATTTTCCGTAGGCGTCGAGAAACGCCGGATCGAGCCGCAGCAGCCCCTCCGTCCAGGGCCGCCAATAGCCCCGCGCCTTGACGTAGGCATTTTTCAGTACCTGCTGTTCCGCCGTCAGATTGGACATCGTAATGGTCCCGTCAGGCAATGTTCGTCAGGGTGATGCCGCCGTCGACGGTGAGCACCTGCGCCGAGATGAAGCCGCTCTCGTCACCGGCGAGGAAGCAGATGGCCTTGGCGATATCGTCGACCGTGCCGAGCCGCCCCAGCGGCGTTCTCGCGACGCGGCGTGCATCGAGTTCGGCGTTGCGATTGCGCATCGTTCCTTCGGTCGGAATCGCCGAGGGCGCCACGGCGTTGACGCGGATGTTGCGCGCACCGAGCTCGGCTGCGGCAGCGCGCGTGATGCCCATGACGCCGGCCTTGATGCCGCTGTAGACGATGCTGTTCTTCGCCGAGATCAGGCCGGCCACCGAAGCGACGTTGACGATCGCGCCGCCGCGTTCCGCATCCATGACCTCGGCGGCGGCCTGGATACCCCACATCACCGCCTTGAAGCCGATGTTGAGCATGCGTTCGACAGTCTCCGGCGCGATGTCCGCGACCGACTGATAGCGGACCCAGGCCGCGTTGTTGACGAGGATGTCGAAACGCCCCTGCTGCTCCGCCAATCCAAGCACCGCCTGCCGCATGCCGTCGCGGCTCGACACGTCCTGCGTGACGGCTACGGCCTTGCCGCCGGCCGCCTTGATCGCGTCCACCGTGCCATCGACGAATTCCGGCTTCAGGTCGTTGACACCGACGATCGCACCGCGTCCGGCGAGCCGAAGCGCAGTCGCACGGCCGATGCCGTTTCCGGCGCCGGTGACAAGTGCGACGCGCCCCGCGAGCGTCTGATCCCTGGTCTCGGTCATGGTCGTCTCCTTCATGCTTCCGCCTCGGCGAACGGTGCAATTTCCGATACGTAACGGCGGCCGAACGTGCTGATCAGACCGCTGGCATCGCCCTGGGCCTGAAGCGTACGGATGCGGCGCAGATGGCGATGCACCGGCACATCCCATGTGAAGCCCATGCCGCCGTGAATCTGTAGCGCGCCCTCGCTGATCGAGCTGCCATAGGTCGCTGCAGCCAGGAACGCCGCATCGCGCTGGACCGGACCGCCGCCCTCGGACAGGCTGCGCGTGATCGCATGACGGATGCTTTCGAGCCCGAGCTTCTGGCGCGCCAAGGCATGGCGGATGGCCTGATTGTAGGACAGGGCGTGGCCGAACTGGCGGCGCGTCGACGCATGTTCCTGCGCGAGCGCCAGGCATGCTTCGGCCGATCCCAGGATAGCGGCGGCGCGGAGCACGTTGGCGTCCGAGTTGAGCAAATCCCATGTGCCAGCTGGCAGGACGGAGCCGATCGGGACTTCAACTTTCTGGAGCCGCACCACATGCTCCGGCACGGTCAGATCGAGGCCGGCCGCTTCCTCCACCAGAACGCCTTCGGCATCAGTCGGGATCAATGCAGCGGTGCCCGCGTTCATCCGTACCAGGATGTAGTCGACCTTCGCCGCGCAGGCCGCGCGCGCGACCGTGCCGCTCAGCACCTGCAACCCACCTTCCCGTTCGGCGAAGGCCTCACCCTGCCAGGCGACCGTCGCCAATGTCTCGCCGGAAACGATCGCAGCGGCAAGACGCGTCAGCGACGACTGCAGCAGGCGACCGACGAGGATGGTCTCCAGGAGCGGAAATCCGAGCAGTCCAGCATGAGCGGCCGCGATCACCGGCACCGCAAAGCCGAGTGGCAGGGCCAGCCCCCCGACCTCCTCATCCGCGATGACACCGAGCAGACCGTCACCGGCGAGATTTTGCGCCTGTTCGCGTACAGCCAGGCCTGCACATGCGGTCACGGCGCGTGCCGCGGTTGCCGCGAACTCGTCGGGCTGAAGTCCTTCGGCCATGGTCATCATTGTCCTCTTCGAAAACTGCGCGACTACAATTGCTCACTAGGCAAGATACCCGCCGTCGACGGGCAGGATGACGCCGTTAACATAGGACGCCATCGCCGAGGCCAGAAAGATCACGGGCGCTGCGATCTCTTCGGGCTGTCCCACGCGCTTCAACGGCGTGCGCGCCATCAGGCCGGACAGCCGCGCCGGATTCCCACGGGTGCTCTCGCTCATTTCGGTCGCGATGATGCCGGGCGCGACGGCGTTGACCCGGATGCCATCGGGCGCGAGATCGCGGGCAAGCGCCTGCGTGAACAGCCTCACCGCACCCTTGGACGATGAATAGCCGAGCGTACCACCCATGCCGTCGAAGGCCGCGACCGAGGCAACGTTGATGATGGTTCCCCGCGATTTGCGCAGCGCGGGAATGAACGCATGAACCACGTTGAAGGTGCCGTTGACGTTGACGTCGAACACCTGGCGCCAATTCTCGTGCGCCCGCGGGCTGTCGATCGGCTCGCGGATGATGATCCCGGCATTGTTGACGACGACGTCGACGAGGCCAAGCTCCTCGTCGACCCGCTTGGCCACCTCGCCGCAGGCCAAAGCATCAGTCACGTCGAGCGAACAGGCGGTTGCCTCCTTGCCTCCGTCCCCGATCTCGCGCGCAACGGAGTCTGCCCGATCCTGCCGCAGATCGGTCACGACGACCCTCGCCCCGGCAGCTGCCGCGCCCAACGCGGTGGCGCGCCCGATCCCTTGGCCCGCTCCCGTCACCACGACGAGACGATCCTTCAACAAGCCCGCCTGCCCCCGTCCGTCGGACATCACCGGCTCCCTGTTGTTCGCGACGAGGCAATGCGCGGGAAGACCATCACTTGCCTCGCGACAGCTGGAGGATGCGATCGGCGATGATGCCGAGCTGGATCTCGGTCGTGCCGGCATAAATCGTCTCGGCGCGCGCCTGAAGGTAGATGGCTTCGAACCGGCGCCGCGCCACCGTGATCGCCGGGTTCTGCGGCAGCGATGCCTGCGAGAGCAGTTCAATCGCAAGCGCCGCAAAGCGCTGATGCGTTTCGCTCCAATAGAGCTTCGCAAGGCTGCCGCGCGCTCCGATCTTGTCGCCGTTGACGAGCGCCTCGACGGCCGTCTCGACATGCGCCTTCAGCACCTCGATCTCGACGGCGACCTCGCCGAGCCTGACGGCGTAATGCCGGTCCGCGACCATTGCCGACAGCGCCGGGTCCGTCTTGCAAGCCGAAATCAGGTGGCGCAGTTCGTTCTCGAAGCGCCAGGCGCGGTACATGCGGTTGGTCGCCCGCTCGATCTCCAGCACGCGGATGGCTGCGGCCCAGCCCTCGTCCGGCGCGCCGATCGCATCGGCCTGGGCCACTTCGACGTCGTCGAAGAAGACCTCGCAGAAGCTCTCGCGTCCGTCGATCGATTTGATGGTGCGCACGCGCACGCCGTCGGCATCGAGCGGCACCGCGAACATGGCAAGGCCGCGATGACGATCCTCCAGCGGACCGGTGCGGGCGAGCACGAGACAGCGTTGCGCCCGGTACGCGCCGCTGGTCCAGATCTTCTGGCCGGTGATCTGCCAGTCGTTGCCATTTCGCGTGGCGCGAGTGCGAAGCCCGGCAAGGTCGGACCCCGCTTCGGGCTCGGAAAATCCCTGACACCAGATGTTGCGCATCTCGAGGATGGCGGGCAGGAACCGCCGTTTCTGCTCCTCGCTGCCGACGGCCAGGATGATCGGACCGGCGAGTTCCTTGCCGATCGAGTTGACGCTCTCCGGCATCGCCAGCGCGCCGATCTCCTGATTTGCGATGAGATGTTCGCGCAAGGAGCGGCCGTGCCCGCCATAGGCCTGGGGCCACGTAATGCCGGTCAGGCCGGCGCGGTACATCGCCGCCTCCCACGTCACGGACTGCTGGAGCGTGGGCGGCGCGAATGCGGCACTGTCGCCGCGGAAGCTGGCGGGCAGATTGGCATGCAGCCAGCGATGCACCGCATCGCGATAGGCCGCGCCCGCCAGGCTCTCGCTCGCGACCGGATACGTCGACACCGCTTCAACTACACTCATCGCCTGCTTCCCGCCTTCGCCATACGTGCCGTCATGTCTGGGCCGCCTGTCCGTTCTTCACTGCGACTTGAGCAGATCGCAGGCGCTCTCCGAGGCCGGCCGCCACGCATCCTCCGGCGCGATCGTGCCGGTGATCTCGTAATAATCGTAGGTGTATTTGGACTCCGACGGAGCCTTGATCCGCGCGACATAGAGCGGACGCATCACCTGGCCGTCAGCCCTGATGCTGACGTTGTTCATCTCGAAATCGTTGATCGGCGTGTTCTTCATCTGCCGCATCACGGCATCGCCGTCGTCGGAGCCGGCGGCGGCCACCGCCTTCAGATAATGCGTGATGGCGCTGTAGGTGGCCGCCTTGCCCTCGTTGAGAAGCTGACCGTTCGTCGCCTCGGCATAACGTTTGGCAAACGCCCGGCTCTCCGGCGTCATGTCCCAGTAGAACGGCGTCGTCAGCCGCACGTTCTGGAGGTCCTTGAGCCCGATGCCATGCGTCTGGCTGATCATGAGGCCGAGGGGAACGAGGAGTTGCGTCCTGGTCAGCCCGAACTCCTGGGCCTGCTTGATCGCATTGGCGAAATCCGCCCCCGAATTGGCGAGCGCAATTGCCTTGGCGCCGCTGGCCTGTGCCGTCAGCAGGAATGAGGAGAGATCCGACGAGTTGAGCGGATGCAGCACCGAGCCCACCACCTTGCCGCCACCCGCCTGGATGAACTTCGTCGCGTCCGCCTGCCAGGCCTTGCCGAAGGCATAATCGACCGTCAGGAAGAACCAGGAGTCGATGCCCTGTGCGAGCAGGGCCTTCACCGTGGCTTTCGGCTGGGCATAGGTATCGACCACCCACTGCGTGGTCATGGGCGAGCATTTGTCGTTGGTGAAGAACGATCCCGCCGTGCCGGCCAGCAGGTAAGGCTTCTTGCGGTTCTTCATGATGTCTTGCACCGCAAGCGCGATCGACGACGCCGAGCAGCCGACGATGGCATCGACACCTTCATTGTCGACCCACCGCAGCGCAATGGCGACGCCGACATCTGGCTTGTTCTGGTCGTCGGCGATCACGAGCTCGATCTTCTTGCCATTGACCGCTCCACCGAAATCGCCGACCGCGAGTTTGGCGGCCGCGACCGATCCGAGGCCGCAATTGTCGGCATAGGGACCGTTCTGGTCATTCATGATACCAATCTTGACCACATCGCCCGATATGCCCTGCGCGGACACCGGCGCATGCGTCAGCAGCAAGGCAATCATGCCCAGCGCGGCAATCGTCGATCTCATCACTTATCCTCCTGCTTCCTGCGTTTCCTCTGGACCGCTTCTGCGGCCTCTTGTCTTAGAGTTCAGTGTCGATCCTGGCTTGGCCCTTCGCCGTGCGGGATCAGCAGCGCGTCGAGCGCCACGGCTCCCTCGCCTTTGGCGCGTAAGAGCAACGGGTTGACGTCGATCTCCGCGATCGTGTCGGTATGCGCGGCAGCAAAGCGCGACAACGCGGCAACGGCCCGGGCCGCGGCATCGAGGTCGGCGCGCGGCCGGCCACGCGCGCCGTCGAGCACCGCGAACGCCCTAAGCGATTTCAGCATCGCCATGGCCTGCGTCTCGCTGACCGGCGCCATCTGCACGGCGGAATCCTGGAGGATCTCCGCGAAGATGCCGCCGAGACCGACCATCACCACCGGCCCGAACACCGGATCGATGCGGCTGCCGAGGATGAGCTCGGCGACCCCCTTGGCCATCGGCGCCACGATCACACCGTCGATTGTCGCGTTGGGCGCCTTGGTGGCGACGCGGTCGAGCATCTTGGCAAAAGCGCGCCGGACTTCGGCTTCCGAGCCAACGCCGACGACCACGCCGCCGACCTCCGTCTTGTGCGGCAGGTCGGGCGAGGCGATCTTTAGCACCACGGGATAACCGATCTCGGTGGCAGCGCGCGCCGCTGCATCCGCATCCTGTACCAGACGCTCGGCCAGCACCGGCACACCGGCCTCGGCAAGTGCGCGCTTGGCGCCGAGCTCGTGGCGGAATGCATCGGCTGCCAGCGGCCCCGCCTGCTCGATCGCAGCTGGCACGTCCTGCGGACGTTTCGACACCCCCTGCAGCCGCACCAAGGCAGCGATAGTTGCGCAGCAGCCATCGAAGCTTTCCACCGTCGGAAAGCCCAGCGCGTGCAGCTCGGTCAGCGCGTCCTCCGGGCCATCGACGCAAAGGACGATCGGACGCTGGGGGAACTGCGCGCGGATGTTGCGCAGCGTGTCCATATAGATGGAGCGCAAGCGCGGCAGATGCAGCGAGAACGGCAGCGGCAGGATCACCGTATCGGCCCGATCGTCCGCCACGACGGCCGTCATGATCTTCTCCAGAAGATCTGGGCGGCTCGACATCTGCGCCGTGGCGTCGACCGGGTTGCGGGCCGATGCAAAGGGCACCAGCTCAAGAATCTGGCGCTGCGTCTCCTGGCCGAGCTCCGGCAATGTCAGCCCGACCGACTGCGCGGCGTCCGCGAGCAGCACACCGAAGCCGCCCGACGCCGTGAGAATTGCCACGCCCGGCCCCTTCGGCAGCCGGTCCGGCAGCAGGATCGATGCAACGTGGCCGAGATCGATGAGTTCGTCGATGCTGCGCACGCGCACCGCGCCACAGCGGGCAAACAGCGCGTCGAACACCGCGTCCGATCCCGCCATCGCCCCGGTGTGCGAAGCCGCAGCGGCCTGGCCTGCCGCGGACGTGCCGATCTTCATGACGATGACGGGCTTGCCGGCATCGCGCGCCTCTTCAAGTGCGGAGATCAGGCGGCCGGCATCGCGGCACGCCTCGAGGCAGCACAGGATCACCTTGGTGGCCGGATCGCGCGCCATCCAGGCGATACCGTCGGCGATATCGACGTCGCACTCGTTACCTGTGGTGATGAAGCGGCTGACGCCGACGCCGCGCTCGCTGGCGAGCCGCATGGTGTAGCTGCCGAGATTGCCGCTCTGCGACACGATGCCGAGCGAGCCGGCAGCCGGCATGCTGTGCTCGAGCACGATCGAGAACGTCGCGATGCTCTTCTCGGCGACGCTGACCGCGCCAAGACAGTTCGGCCCCAGCAAGCGCATGCCGCTGTTGCGCGCGGCCAGGCGCAGCCGGTCCTGCATCGCGCGGCCCTGCTCGCCGAGCTCGGCAAAGCCCGACGAGAACACGACGACACTGCGGACGCCGCGGGCCGCGCATTGTTCCACGGCCTCGCCGGCGCGCTCCGCATCGACCGCGATGATGGCGAGATCCGGCGCCTCCGGCACTTCGGCGACGGAAGCATAGGCCTTCAGTCCCTGCACCGTCACAGCCTTCGGGTTGACCGGATAGATGCGGCCTGCATAGCCGTGGCGGCGCAACAGGTCGACCGGCCGACCGCCGATCTTGGTCGCCTCCTGCGAGGCGCCGATGATCGCGATCGAGCGCGGCGACATCAGCGCGTCGAGACCTTCTCCCGGCCGCATCTCAGCGCCCCTTGAACACCGGCGTGCGCTTCTCCAGGAACGCCATCCGCGCTTCCTTGGCGTCTTCGGTCTTGGAGAGAGCCATCGTGATGTTCTGCTCGAAGCGGTAGGCATCGCGCGGCGGCATGAGCTCGACCATGTTCGCCGCGTTCTTGGCATATTCCATCGCGATCGGGCTCTTCGAGGCGATCTCGCGGGCGAGCTTCATCACCTCGGGGATCAGGTTCTCCTTGGTCGTGCAAGCCTCGATGATGCCGAGGCGATAGAGTTCGGCGGCGGGCACGCGATAGCCGGTGAAGAACATGCGGCGCATCAGGGAGCGACCGAACAACGTGTTCAGCATGGCGGCACCGCCGGCCAACCCGACATTGATCTCGGGCATGCCGAACACCGCCTCCTCGCAGGCGTAGAAGATGTCGCAGGAGGCCATCAGGCCCACACCGGCGCCCAGCGCGACGCCGTTGATCGCCGCGATGACCGGCTTCGAACATTCGCGAATGCAATTGCCGGTCTCGCGCGTGATCCGGTTGTGGCTGTGAAACGCGCCGATCTTTGCCGGATCCGGACGATCCTTCAGATCCGCACCGCTGCAGAACACCTTTCCGGCGCCGGTCAGGATCGCGACCCTGACGTCGCTTCGCTCGGAAATCTCGTCGAACACGCTCACGATGCGGTCGCGCATGGCACGATCGAGCGCGTTCACGGGAGGACGGTTCAGCGTCACCAGCGCGATGTGATCGGACACTTCGAGGGTGACGATATCTCCTGACATGGCTTCCTCCTGGGCTTCTGCTTGTCTTGTGTTTGTCTTGCTTGCTATTCCTGACCGATCGGTCAGCTTTTTGCGCTGATAACATCAAGCGCGGTGACTTGCAATATCCTATCGATGTCCTATTGACCGACCGATCGGTCAGTTATTAGATTTCGCGACAAGCAAGAACGACCGTGAGGAGGACTCCCATGCCCAGGATCAGCCGACGCCAGGCGACAACTCTCATCGCCGGCGCCCTCGTCGCCCCGCTTGGCGCGCCTGCAATCGTGAGGGCCCGCGCGTCGCAGATCTTCATCATCGTGCCCTATGCGCCCGGCGGCTCCATCGACAGCCTGATGCGCTCGATCGCGAAGGCCATGGCGGAAACCTTGGACCAGCCCGTTCTCGTCGACAACAAGCCGGGCGCCAACGGCATCGTCGGATCGCAATATGTCGCGCGCGCGCCGAAGGACGGATCGGTCCTGCTGGCCGGCGGCACCGGGCCGATTTCGCTGAACGTGCTGCTCCGCAAGAACTTGCCCTACAAGCTCGAGGACTTCGCCTCGGTCGCCATGCTCTGCAACGGGCCGCTGTCGCTGACCGTGAACGCACGGACGCCGGCCGCCGACGTGAAGAGCTTCGTCACCTACGCCAAGGGGCGCGACAAGCCGCTGTTCTACGCCACGCTCGGTCCGGGCAGCGTCACGCATTTGTTCGGGATCATGATGGGCAAGTCGATGGGATTTGCCGTCACCGAGGTTGCCTATCGCAACAATCCGGCCTCCATCATGGAGACACTGTCAGGAGAATGCGATCTCAACTTCGCAACGCCCGCCGCCGTGATCGAGCATGCGCGCGGCGGCCAGCTTCGCATCCTCGCGGTTTCCTCGGACAAGCGCATGACGAGCTTGCCCGAGATACCGACGCTCGCCGAATCCGGCTATCCCGACCTCACGGCATCGTTCTGGACCGCGCTCCACGCTCCGGCGGGCACGCCGCGCGATGTCATCGCGCGGCTGAACGCAGCAGCCAACGCCGCGATGCAGAAGCCCGAGATCGCAAAGCAGCTCGAAACCGATGGCCTGATCGTCGATACCGGCGCACCGGAGCGGCTCGACGCCCAATTGACCAAGGACGCCGCGCTCTGGGGGCCGGTGATCAAGGCGCAGAACATCGCCCTGGAATGAGGCGTTGCACGCGGTGCCGCCACCGGTCAGCGTGATTTTCGCCGGCCGGCGCGAGGCGGCTCGGCGCCGGGAAGTTCGATCAACTCCCCGCTCCGCAGCCCGTTGAACAGCATGTCGAAGAATATCTCCGCGATCTGTTCCGGGGTTGCGGATTTGTTGGGATTGTACCAGCGATGCATCCAATTGAGCGAAGAGAGGATCAGCCGGCCGGTCATGGGAACGTCGACCTTGCGGATTTCGCCGGCGTCGATGGCTTCCTGGATCAGGCCGCGCAGAAAGTTCTCGAAACGGTCGCGGCGCGTCAGCCTCTCCTTGTGCCGCCGTCGGTCGGGATCGTTCCAGAAGGCGGTCGTGGAGGCGATCCAGGCCCAGCGATAGCGCCGGAAGTATTCCGCCGTGGCGACCATGAAAGCACGAATCTTCTGCGACGGCGGCCCGTCGGGAATGCGGTCGCGCACGAAAAGGTAGAGTTCGAGCGTCGAGCCGACCGCCACCCGCGCGTAGATCTCGTCCTTGTTGGAGAAATGATGGTACAGGAGCGACTTGGAGATGCCGCAGGCGAGCGCGATGTCGCGCATCGAAGTCCCCTCAAATCCCTTGCTGGCGAACAGCCGCCCGGCCTCGGCGAGGATCTGAAGCACGCGGTCCGAGGCCTCGGCCTGGTTCGCAACGCCATCCTTCATCGTTGACAGTTCGGTCATGAACTCCGCAATCCGTTCGTCAGCCTGGCGCCAACATGAGGGTCTTTAGAATGAAACTAGGTTTTCACGGACCGATCGGTCAAGCCCGGCGATCCCTGCGCGAGGAACCATGAGCGTGGTCCGGATCACGCGAATCGGCACGACGAAGGACCAGCTCGGCGAAAGCCCGGTCTGGGATGAGCGCCGACAGCGCCTCTTCTGGATCGACGCGCTGGCTGGATTGATCCACGCCCTCGACCCCGTCACCGGCGCGACCGAGCAATTCGGCGCGCCCGCGCCGATCGGGTCGCTGGCGTTGCGGCGTGACGGCGGCGCTGTCCTCGCACTACGCCACGGATTTGCGCACTACGACTTCGACATGCGCGTGCTGACCGAAGGTCCGTCGATCGGGCTCGACCACCCGAAGGTGCGGCTGAACGACGGAAAGGCCGATCCCCATGGACGGTTCGTGGCAGGCACGATGCACGGCGACCGCCCCCCGGATGAGGCGCCGCTCGGCGGCCTCTACCGCCTGGACGCATCGGGCGCGCTGGAACTTCTGGAGACGGACCTCGCCGTGAGCAACGGACCGTGCTTCAGCCCCGACGGACGGACGTTCTATCTCGCCGACAGCGCAAGACGGATCATCTGGGCCTATGACTACAGCCAGGATGGCCCCCTCGCGAACAAGCGCGTCTTCGTCAACACGGAGGCGCAAGACTCCGGTTGCGATGGCGCGACGATCGATGCGGAGGGGTATATCTGGTCGGTCCTCGTGCGCATCGGCAAGATCGCGCGGTTTTCGCCTGACGGGACGATCGTGCGGACGATCGACATGCCGATCCGCCATCCGACCAGCGTGACGTTCGGGGGAACCGATCTCGATATTCTGTACGTGACATCGATCTCGCGCAGCCACGCTCTCGGCGATGACCGCCCGGATGCCGGCGGCTTGTTCGCCGTCGAAGGCCTTGGCGTTCGCGGACTGCCGGCGCACCGGTTTGGCCCGGCCTGAGCGGCCCCTCCGCTACTGCGCCGATCTCTTGACCTGCCTTGGCACGTTCTCGGCCATGTAGTCCACGAAGACCCTGATCTTCTCCGGCAGATAGCTGCTCTGGAGGAAGGTGGCGTAGATTCCTTCGTCGAAGGTGGAGTTCGTCACCCGGAAGCCCGGCAACAGGCGGACCAGGCGCCCGCTCTTCAGCTGTTCCGCCACGGTATAGTCGTCCAACAGGGCGATGCCGTGGCCGGCAACGGCGAGATCGCACAGCACCACACCATTGTTGCTGCCGAAGGACGACGGCACGACAATCTCGCGCAGCCTGTTCCTGCGCATGAACTTCCAGACGACGTCATCAGGGCCCATCCAGTAGGTCAGGCAATTGTGGCGGGTGATGTCCTCCGGCTCACGCAATTTCGGCATCCGGCCGACGTAGTTCGGCGAGGCCACGAGAATCCGCTCGCTCCGCAGCAGCCTTCGCTGCATGAGGCCTGGATCTTTCGCCGCCTGGATCTGGAAATCGACGTCGAATTCATCTTCGCGAAGCTGGGGACGGCGCTCCGACAGGCGCAGCTCCACCTTCAGTTCCGGATAGAGCTTCTGAAAGCCCGGGATCAGCGGCGAGAGCACCCTGATGCCGAACAGCGTCCGCGAGTGCACCCGTAGCGTTCCGCGCGGCGCGGTCTGCAACGAAAGCGCTGCGGCTTCGGCATCCTCGATACCGTGCAGGACCTGCTCGGTCCGCTGGAAGAAGATCTTGCCGGCGTCGGTCAATCCGAGATGGCGCGTGCTGCGGTTCAGGAGCTGCACGCCGAGCTGCGCCTCGAGCTCGCCGATGTAGCGCGACACGGACGCCGGGGAGAGCCCGACACGGCGCCCGGCCGCGGAAAAGCTGCCCTCACGGACGGCACTGACGAACAATTCCATGGCCTGGAGGCGATTCATCGATCTTTTCAGATTCTGCAAAGGACATGCTCAGAATACGTCAATTGTTCGAAAACGCTCAAGCCCGTAGCTTGCTGAGAACGGATCGCAAGAGCGACCACGATCAGGTGGAGGAAGCAACTGATGGAATTCGGCGTATTCATTCTGGCGCAGCAGCGCGGCTATCATCAGAGCTCGCAGCAGGTCATCAACAACGCCGTCGAGCAGACCGTAGCCGCCGAGCAGGCCGGCTTCGATACGGCCTGGTATGCCGAGCACCATTTCAACAATTACAGCCTCTGCCCTTCGCCGCTGATGATGGTCGCGCACTGCGCCGGCCTGACCAAGCGCATCCGGCTCGGCACCGCCGTCTGCGTGTTGCCGCTGTATCACCCGGCGCGGCTGCTCGGCGAAATCGGCTTTGCCGACACGGTCTCGAACGGGCGTCTCGATCTCGGCATCGGCTCGGGCTACCAGAAGTTCGAGTTCGACCGCTTTGGCGTGGACCTCGAACATTCGCACTCGCTGTTCGCGGAATTCTACGACGTGCTCCACGCGGGCATGCAGCAGCGCATCTTCTCCTATTCCGGCGAGCACCTGAAGATGCCGCCGACCGCCATCGCGGTGCGCACGGTGCAGAAGCCGATGCCACCGATCTGGGTCACGTCCGGCCACGGCGAGACGCTCGGCCGCGCCATTCGCGACAACCACAATCTGTTCGTCACTGCGCTGCTGAACGGCCTCGATGCCATCAAGGCCCTGCGCGAACGCCTCGAGGGGATCGCCGCCAACGAAGGCCGCTCCATCGACGACACGCGCTTCGGCTTCCTGCGCTGCGCCTATGCAAGCGACAATGACAGCGAGATCCAGTCGTACCTGGACAATGCGCGCTTCCAGCGCCGGCTCTCCGAAAGCCTGAAGTTCCGACGCGCCCAGAGCGACGACGGCTATCTGATCAAGGAAGAGGCCGGGCCGAACGACATGAGCCTGGAGACGATGCGGGACAACCTGCCCGTCGGCAGCGTCAACCAGGTGATCGACCGCATGCTGGAAGAGATCAGCATTCTCAGACCGACCCACATCGCGCTTCAGACCCAGCTCGGCGATTTCGACCAGCGCACGATGCTGCGCCAGATCGAGCTATGGGGCAGCAGGATCATTCCCGCGATCCGGAAAGAGCTGAAATCCGGCCGTGGCACGGTCGCAGGCGAAGCCGTTTCGGCGTAACGCAACCGGCGAGAAGCGAGCCCGGAGGTATGTCATGGGATGTCAGATGTCTCAAATGACCGATTTCCGCTCAGTCGAAGCCGCGGAGTTTCGGCTGGCCATGCGTAACCTCGCGAGCGGCGTCGCAATCGTGGCGACGGGAACAGAGACGGCGCGGCGCGGGCTGACGGTCAGCTCCGTGACCTCGCTGTGCATGGACCCGCCCTGCCTGCTCGTCGGCGTCAATTCGAGCTCCGAAACGCACGCCGCCATCCTCGCCAACGGCCGCTTCGGGATCAGTCTCCTCGGCAGCGGGCAGGAAGATCTGGCGCTGCGTTTCGCCGGTGGCGCCAAGGGCATCGACCGCTTCGCGACGGCGCCGTGGGAGCAAGGAGTGCTTGACGTGCCATTGCTCGAGCCGGCGATCGGCGCGCTGGAATGCGTGCTGCACCATCACCAGATGGTCGGCACGCACGGCCTGTTCATCGGCAGGATCGTCGCCACCCGCGGCGGGAACGGCGATCCCTTGGTCAATTTTCAGGGCGCGCTGCGCGCGTTGCCGCAGGGCTAAATGGACTTCAGCCCTGCCGCGGCCGGTACCACCGCGTCCCGGCGCGCCAGCATCAAAGGAGCGGCACCGTGATCATCGAATGCTTCGCCGGCGGCAGCGTCCGACTGGCCGAACCGCTCGACTTCCGCAAGTTCAAGCTGGTGTTGCATGCCGGCGCATCGCCGGAAGCGCTGGCCCGGACCGGGATCACGCTTCTTGATGATCGCGATGCGCTCGTCTCAATTGACCTGGTCCCTACCCTCGGGGGCCGCCCCGACGATGCAAGCTGGGATCGGCAATATGCCGAGATGGTGGCCAAGGCCCGCGAGCATGGCTGGATCGATATCCCGCGAAATGCGATCCGGGCCCACGTCGAACCAGCCCTGTAGGCCGCAATCCTTCAGCGCGGAACGACAGCCGTCGCTTCAATCTCGACGCGCGCTGCCGGCTCGACAAGACGCACGACCTGAACGAGCGCCATGCTCGGATAGTGGGTGCCGATCACTTCGCGATAGGCTTTGCCGAGCGCCTTGAGATTGGAGACGTATTCGTCCATGTCCACGACATACCAGGTCAGACGAACCAGATGATCCGGCCTCGCGCCGCCTTCGGCCAGGATCGCGACGATGTTTTCGAGCGCCTGGCGGACCTGCGCAACAAATCCTTCGCCAAACCGGCCTGAAACGTCCCAGCCGACGACGCCGCCGGTCACGACGAGGCGCCCATCGGCCATCATGCCGTTCGCATATCCCTTTGGCTGCGGCCAGCCACCGGGCTGGAGCACCTGCAAACCGTTCGCCATGTCTGGCATTGCCGCGCCCCGCTGTCTCGTCACACTCATCGGTTTCTCTCTATCGTCTCAGCGCGATTTCAGTAAATCGCGCGCCACAATCAGTTTCTGGACCTCGGTCGCGCCCTCGTAGATGCGCAACGCCCGGATTTCGCGGTAGAGGCTTTCGACGACCTCACCCTTGCGCACGCCGCGTCCGCCGAACATCTGGACCGCGCGGTCGATGACGCGCTGTGCGGTCTCGGTCGCCGTCAGCTTCGCCATGGCCGCTTCGCGCGTCGTCGGAAGCTTCTGGACATCGCGGCGCCAGGCTGCGCGATAGGTCAGGAGCGCGGCAGCGTCGGTGTCGGTTGCCATGTCGCCGAGCGCGGCCTGGGTCAATTGGAGATCTCCCAGCGTCGCGCCGAACATGCGTCGGCTGCGCGCGTGCGACAGCGCCTCGTCGAGCGCCCGCCGGGCGAAGCCGAGGGCAGCGGCCGCGACCGACGCGCGAAAAATGTCCAGCGTCTGCATCGCCAGCTTGAACCCGCCGCCCGGCGCGCCGAGGCGACGGCGCGCCGGGATCCGGCAATTGGCAAAGCGCAACGTCGCCAGCGGATGCGGCGCGATGACGTCGATGCGGTCGGCGATACCGAAACCAGGATCATCGGGAAAGACGACGAAAGCCGAGATGCCGCGGGCGCCCGGCGCCTCGCCCGTTCGGGCGAACAGCGTGTAGACGTCGGCAATGCCGCCGTTGGAGATCCAGGTCTTCTCGCCGTCGATGACGTAGTCGTCGCCGTCGGCGCGCGCCGCGCAGGACATCGCCGCGACATCCGATCCCGCCTCCTTCTCGGACAGCGCGAAGGCCGCAAGCCATTCGCCGGAGCGAACCTTCGGCAGCACGGCCTTGCGCAGCTCGGCCGAACCGCCGAGCGCGATCGCACCGGAGCCGAGCCCCTGCATGGCGAAGGCGAAATCGGCAAGGCCGTCGGCATAGGCGAGCGACTCGCGCGACAGGCAGATCGAGCGGGAATCGATCGTCGTCGCATCGCCGTCGGGCGCCGCGACCGCGCAATCGAGCAGGCCCGCCTCGCCCATCGCGCGCACGAGCTTGCGGCAGGCGCCATCGACATCGCGATGATCGATTGTCTCGAGCGCCCCCGACTGCACGAAGCGGTCGAGCCGCTCGCCGATCGTGTGATGGCGCGGTTCGAAGAACGGCCAGTCCAGCCAGTCGCGCTTGATGACCTTTGCCACGGCGCTCATCTGATCCCTCCTCCGCTCACTGCGCGCTAGCTGCCGCGGCGCGCGCCAGATTGCTTTCGTATTGCCCCTTGGCGGACAGATACTGCTTCGGCCAATTGACCGACGTGATGCCGATGCGCGCGGCTTCGTGCAGCGTCCAGGCCGGGTCGGCCAGATGCGGCCGCGCAATGGCGCAGAGGTCGGCGCGGCCGGCCGCGAGGATCGAGTTGGCGTGATCGGCCTCGGAGATCGCGCCGACTGCAATGGTCTCGATGCCGACTTCGTTGCGGATCAGGTCGGCGAACGGCGTCTGGAACAGGCGTCCATAGATCGGCCGCTCCTCCTTCCAGACCTGCCCCGACGAACAATCGATCACGTCCGCCCCCGCCTCCTTGAACATCGCGGCGAAGATCGCCGCATCGGCCGGAGTGTTGCCGCCTTCGGTCCAGTCATGGCAGGACAGGCGCACCGACATGGGCCGATCGGACGGCCACGCCGCGCGCATCGCCTTGAACACCTCGAGCGGAAAGCGCGCACGGTTCTCGTGGCTGCCGCCGTATTCATCCATGCGCCGGTTGGTCAGCGGCGACAGGAAGCTCGACAGCAGATAGCCGTGGGCGCAATGGAGCTCGAGCCACTCGACGCCGGCCGACGCCGCACGATGTGTCGCCGCGACGAAATCGTCGCGCACGCGGTCCATGTCGCTGCGGTCCATAGCGCGCGGCAACTGGCTGTGGGGCAGATACGGCAACGCCGACGCGGAGATCAGAGGCCATTCACCGGATTCAAGGGGTTGATCGATCCCTTCCCATGGCACTCTGGTCGCGCCCTTGCGCCCGGCATGGCCGAGCTGGATTCCGACCTTGGCGTGTCCCAGGCTGTGGATCAGGCCAACCAGTCGGCGCCACTGCGCCTCTTGCGCATCGTTCCAGAGCCCGAGGCAGCCCGGCGTGATCCGCGCATCCGGCGAAACGCAGGTCATCTCGGCAAAGATCAGCGCAGCGCCACCCATGGCGCGCGCGCCGAGATGGGCGATGTGGAAGTCGTTGATGAGCCCGTCCTCAGCCGAATACATCGCCATTGGCGACACCATGATGCGGTTCGCGAGCGAAAGGCCGCGCACGCGGTGCGGCGTCAGCATCGGCGGCAGCACCCGCTCGCCGTCCTTGACGGCGATGCCCGAGCGCGCGGCGAACCAGCGCTCAAAACCTTCCAGCCAGGTGCGGTCGCGCAAACGAAGGTTTTCGTGGCTGATGCGCTGGGAGCGCGTCAGCATCGAATAGAAGAATTGCGGCGGCTCGAGCGTATCGGCATAGCGCCGGCCGACCACCTCAAACCATTCCATGGCGTTGCGCGCCGCGTTCTGGATGCGCGCCACGTCGACGCGGCGCACCTCCTCATACGCTTCCAGCACGGCTTCGATGCCGGCGCGGCCGTGACCGTGGCGATCGAACTGATTGGCGAGCTCGATGGCGTCGTCGAGCGCGAGCTTGGTGCCCGACCCGATCGCGAAATGCGCGGTGTGCGCGGCGTCTCCCATCAGCACGACATGAGACTTGCCGTTGAACACGCTCCATTTGCCGCAGATCAGGCGGCTGAAATTGAGCCAGGCCGAGCCGCGCAGATGGCGGGCGTTGGTCAGGAGCTTCGCGCCATCGAGCGTCTCGGCGAAGATCTTTTCGCAGAAATCGATCGAGGCCTGCTGATCGAGCTCGCCAAGCCCGTGGGCATTGTAGGCTTCTTCCGTGGTCTCGACGATGAAGGTCGAGGTCTCCGCGTCAAACTTGTAGATGTGCGCCTGGAACCAGCCGTGCTCGGTCCTCTGAAAATCGAACGTGAAGGCGTCGAACGCCTTCTTGGTGCCGAGCCAGATGTAGCGGTTCGGCCGGATCACCATGTCGGGCTGGAATTGCTCGGCATAGCGCGCGCGGATTCTGGAATTGACGCCGTCGCAGGCGACGATCAGGTCGGCCTCGGGAAATTCGAGATCGGACTCGACGTCGCGCTCGAAGACGAGCTCGACACCCAGCGCCTCGCAGCGCCTCTGAAGAATATTGAGCAGATGCTTGCGCCCGATGCCGATGAAGCCATGGCCGGTCGTGCGCTGGCGCGTGCCCTTGAAGACGAGCTCGATATCGTCCCAGTGATTGAAGGCGTCCTCGATCTCGGTCGCGCTCTCGGGGTCGGCAAGGCGCATCGCGGTCATCATGGCATCGGAGAACACGACTCCCCAGCCGAACGTATCGTAGGGCTTGTTGCGCTCGACGACCGTGATGACGTGCTCCGGATGCCGGCGCTTCATCAGCAGGCCCAGATAGAGACCCGCCGGGCCGCCGCCGATACAGACTATGCGCATGATCCCTCGCTTTCGCGCGCCGCGCCGTGTGCCTGAGCTCTCGCTCGAATTATTTTAAGCATAAAGTATTTTGTCGACATGGGCCTTGTCAAGGTGGGTTCTGCAAGGAGCCTGGGCGACGCGCCCGGCGCCACCGCGCCGATCTTGAGAAACAATGCAAAGTGGACACGGCAGAGCCGAGTCCGAGGCACCCGGGCTCAGCCTTGAATTTACTTTTGGCACGAACTATCTTGCGGGCATCCACGAGAGCTGCACCAGCTTTCATCAGGCCACCAAGCCCGGGAGATTCGATTGGCGCTCGCGAAGGAGTCCACGCCTGTTTCAGCCAGGAATGGAGCGGATCAGGAGGCCGAGTACAGGGCTCAAACGCGAGTCTGGCTCCGGCTGCTCGCCTGCACGACCCTGATCGAGGGGGAGCTGCGGCGCCGGTTCCGTGAAGAGTTCGATTTTACCATGCCCCGCTTCGATGTTCTCGCCCAGCTCGACCGCGAGCCGAGCGGACTCGTGCTGGGAGAGCTGCCCAAGCGCCTGATGGTCTCGGCCGGGAACCTCACGCCGATCGTGGACCGCCTGGTCGCGGATGGATACATCACCCGCACGGCGTCGAACCTCGACCGCCGCGTGCAGATCGTCTGTATGACGGTCGAAGGCCGCAAGACCTTCAGGCGAATGGCCAAGAGCCACGGCGCATGGCTCGCCGAGCTGCTGGCGGATTTCCCGGCGGACCGGTTCGACGGATTGATCGGCGAGCTCGACGACCTCAAGGGCGCCGTCAGGGACGCGCTGCAAAAACCCTGAGCGGACGCGACGGTCAGCGTCGCAATCTTACTCCGGCCGCCTCGCGATCCCACGTATCCGCGGTGACGCCGGCGTCACGCAGCACGCCCTTCTTGATCTTGCCGTTCTCCGTCAGCGGCATCTGGCTCAGAATGCGCACATAGCGCGGGATGGCGAAATAGGCGATCTGCCCTTCGCAATGCCCGACGATGTCGACGGGCTCCAGCGATTGGCCCGGCTCCAGCAGGATCGCAGCCGCAACCTCGTCCTCTCCCAATTCCGACGGCAGCGGGTAGATCGCGCAAGCGGCGACCGCGGGATGGGACTGGATGGTCTGCTCGACCTCCCACGAAGATACGTTCTCGCCACGCCTGCGGATCGAATCCTTCATGCGGTCAATGAAGCGATAGTGTCCGTCAGCATCCCGGACGACCCGATCGCCCGAGTGAAACCACAGATTTCGCCACGCCTCGACCGTTTTTCTCCGGCATGCCGAAATAGCCGGTGGCGAAAGCAAAGGGCTCTTTTGCGCGAAGCAGCAGCTCCCCGGCCTGTCCGTCAGCAAGCGCTGAATCATTTTCGTCGACGATCCGCGCCTCGATCCCGTTGGCGAGATAGCCCATCGTCCCTGGACGATCGGATGGGATCGTTCCTGCAAACACGAAATTGGTCTCGGTCGAGCCATAGCCGTCGACCAGCGGCACGCCAAATCGCTCGAGGAACGGCGCGTGGATTTGCGGCGGCACGCCGCCGCCAAGCGCAACGCGAAGACGATGCGCCGAATCGTTCGGATTCTTCGGCTGCGCCAGAAGCATCGACGCCATCGCACCGAGCAGATAGCCGACCGTCGCATTGTGCCGTTGCGCGGCGGCCCAGAAGCCGGAGGCGGAGAACTTCGGCTCCAGCACGTAGGTGCATCCGTTCAGGAGCGCCTGGTAGAACGCATTCAGCGCGTTGGTGTGAAACAAGGGCAGCGTCGTGAACAGCACATCGCCCTCGCGAACGCCAAGCGCCCGCGCCGAATAGATGCCCCACCAGAACAGTTGCGCCTGCGGGCAGCACACACCCTTTGCAGGCCCCGTCGTGCCCGATGTGTAGAGGATCGCAACGGTGTCGCCGGGGCGCACGGCGCCCGCCGGGGCCGCGGCTCCGAGAGCCGGCAATGGCAACGCGGAAAGCCCGGCATCGACCGCCCCGCTGGCAGCTCCGACGATCCAGGTCCGAGGCGGCAGCTCGACACCTGCCTCGACACTCTCGATCGCGGCAACGAACTGAGCCTCGACGACAAGGAGCGCGGGACGCGAGTTGCGGAAGATGTGGGAGAGCTGGAAGCCGCGGAGCGCTGTATTGATCGGGACCGCGATGGCCCCGAGCCACGCACAGCCAAGGTAGACCTGTAAAAATTCCGGACGGTTCGAACACATCAGCGCGACCCGATCGCCCGGCTTGATCCCCGCATCGACGAGCGCCTGGGCCGCCGCGGCCGCGATCGCCGCGGTCTGCGCAAAGGTCCAGCGCGTCTCGCCCGCGACCAGCAGGACGCGATCGCCATAGCGTTCCGCCTGCCGCGTGAGGATGGTGGAAAGGATCCGCTCCGACGGTGGAAACGACGTCACCGCGCGCGCCCAGGCCGGCGTCGCGTTCTCCCGTCCGGCCGCTGCGCCGGCGTTCGCCGGCCCCTCGTTTTCCGCCACGATCATGCGTCCGCCTCAGGGCAACAGCTTGTATTTGCCGTCCTCGATCTGGACCAGGATGCGCGAGCGATCGTCGACGCCATGCCGATCAGCCGGCGTGTAGGTGTAGACGCCCTGCGTCCCCACGACCTCCTTGGTCGTGAACAGCGCCTGACGAAGCGCGGTCCGAAATTCCGGCGAGCCGGGCTTGGCGCCGGTTGCCATCGCACGCTTGGCGGCATCGGCGAACACCAGCCAGCCGTCGAAGGAATAGGACGAGAATGAATCCGTCGGCGCCTCGCCGTTGGCCTTCTCGAAGGCCGCACGGAAATCCAGCGCAACCTTCTGAATCGGATTGCTGGCAGGAAGCTGCTCCGCCGCGGTCACCGGTCCGGTCGGACAGATGATGCCGTTGGCGGCCTTGCCGGCAAGACGGAGGAAATCGGCACTGATCATGCCGTGATTGCCGTAGAGCGGCCCCTTGTAGCCGCGCTCGGACAGCGCGATGACCGGCAGCGCACCGGGCGTTCCCGTTCCACCCAGCATGATCGCATCGGGACGCGCGGCGATCGCGCGCAGCACCTGGGCCGTGACCGAAGAGTCCGAACGCGCGTAGCGCTCATTGGCGATCACCTTGATGTCCGCCGACTTGGCGGCCTGCACCAGGGAATCGTAGAAGAGGTCACCTAACGCGTCGGAGAAGCCGATGAAGGCGACGCTCTTCAATCCCTTCGCCTTCATGTTGTCGACGATGCCCTGCAACAGCAGCGGCGTCGGTTGCGGCGTCTGCACGACCCAGGGACCGCCCTCGCCCGGCGGCACCGGCGCGATCGGGGACACCGCGATCATCGGAATCTTCATCTCGATAGCCGCAGTCGCCATTGCGAGCGTCTGGGGCGCACCGGACGTGCCAATGAGGACATCGACTTTTTCCTGCTCGACGAGTTTGCGGGCATTGCGCGCCGACGACGTCGGATCGGAGCCGTCATCGAGCTGGATGACCCGAATCTTCTCGCCGCCGATCTCGCCGATATAGGCCTGGCCCGCCGCGATCCCCTTCGCGTTCGGAATCCCAATCGACGACACCGGCCCGCTGAGACCGGTGACGAAGCCGACGAGAATATCGGCTTGCGCAATGTGCGGGACGGCAAGAAGCAACGCAGTGGAGGCCAGCAGACTCTTGATCAAGTTCATGGCACCTGTCCTTCGTGAGAATGTCTTGTTCCGATTGGCAAGCGCCATGGATTCAGTTCAGGTTGACGAAACCAGCGCGATGACGCGAAGCGGACTGCCGGAGCCATTCTGGATCTTCAGCGGCGAGGCGACGATGACAGCCCCGGTGGCGGGAAGCTGATCCAGGTTGCACAGGCATTGCAGGCCGTAGCGACCCGCGCCGTGCAGGAAGTGATGCGCCGGATAAGGCGGCTCGAAATGGCCGGCCTGCCCTGCATCCGTGCCGATGGTCTCGGTGCCAAATCCGATGACGCCGCGCTCCTCCACCAGCCACTTCATGACATCAGGGTTCGGGCCCGGCGTGTGCGCGCCGTCATCCCTGAGATTGGAATAGTCGCGCCAGCCCTTCTTCGACCAGTCGGTCCGCAGCAGCGCCCAGTTCCGCTCGGGGATCCGGCCGTGCTTGGCTTCCCAGGCTTCCACGAGCGGGACGGTCAGCAGGAAATCGGGATCCTGCGCCGCCTGCGCGGAGCAGTCGATGACGCAGGCCGGCGCGATCATGTCCTTGGCCGGCATCGTGTCGACGGCATTGTTCGGCAGGCTCTTGCCGGTGAACCAGTGAATCGGCGCGTCGAAATGCGTGCCGGTGTGCTCGCCGAACGTGACATTGTTCCAATACCAGGCCGGGCCGCGACCGTCGTATCGCGAGATTTCCTGGATGCGGACCGGCGCCGCCTGGCCGAACTCCGGCGGCAGCACGATGACCGGAAAGTCCGGACTGAGCGTGAAAGTCAGATCGACGACGCGCACCGCGCCGGAAGAAATCGCACCCGCCAGCTCCAGGAGATTGTTGCTTTGCATCGTCACGTCCTCCGGCTTGGTTGAAATCTCGATGTCACCTGTCGAGCTCGCGCTCGAGCGCTTTCGGATTGGCCGCGAGACGTTGCCGTATCTCTTCGGCGACATCTCCGACATACATCTCCTCGAGCCCGCCTCTCAGCCCCGATACGATCGCCTGCGCGATGGCGCGCGGCGCGACCTTCGGCGGCGGCACGGTCTGAAACCATTCGGTGTCGACAGGCCCGGTGAACAGATTCATCACCTTGACGCCGCCGGGCCTGAGCTCGGCACGAAGGCAGTGCGAGAGCGACAGGCACGCCGCTTGCGAGGCAGAGTAGGCGCCAAAGGCAGGCCAGTTCGCCAGCGCATAGACCGAGAGAATGTTGACCCACGCGGCGCTGTTATTGATGCCATCGGCTCCCCGCATCCGCATGCCGGGGCCAAAGGCCTGCGCGAGGTTGATGAAGCCGAGATAGGCCTGGTCGATCTCGTCCCGTGCGATGCTCGTGCCCCTGCGGTCGAGCAGGCCGCCCGGCCGCACATATTCCGTCGTGTTGACGAGGATATCGACCTTGCCGCCGATGTCGGCGGCGAGATCAGCTGCGGATTTCTCGTCGGCCGCATCAAGGGTCACGATTTCGATCCCGTCCTGACCGCGCAGCAGATTCTCGCCGGCGAAAGGCCGCCATGGTTCGGCAACACCGACGAAGACCGTCTTGGCGCCTGCCGCCTTCAATGCGGCGACGGCTTCCTGGCCGATCACGCTGCGGCCGTTGGTCACGAGCACGCGCCGGAATTTCGGATCGGCCGTCATTTCCCGCCACTGCTTGTCGTCTGCCATGTTGGGAGTCTCCCCCTCGGGATGGGCAAAAGCCACCGCCTGGCCGCTCTTGTCGAGTTGAAACGACATGCGGACGGGCGCGCCCTCCGCGGCGTCGGCATGGAGATGTGCGACGATCGTCGGACCGCAGTCCATCTTGACGAGGCCGATGCGCCAGGGCGCCCGTTCGCGGAAATAGACGTCGCTCGGCACGCGTGCCGTCGTTTCCGCGAGAAGGACGCCTCGTCGTGGCGCATCGGCGAACGCGAGGTTGGCCGACAGGCAAGACGGACAAGCCTCCCGCGCGGGATAGGCGAAGGCACCGCAGGCATCACACTGCTGCAGCATGAAGCGGCCTTCGGCGGCTGCCCGCGTGAACCCATGCGACGTCCTGCTGCGCGGTCGCGGTGGCGAAGCAGGCAGCCGCGTCCGCAGCAGCGGGTTCTTGCGCCGGGGCGGATTGATCGGCTCTATCATCGCGACGGCCCTGCAAAGATCGCGGCGCCCGAGGCGAGACCGCGGTCGTAATTGATCATACCGAACCCCGAGGCCAAGGCGAGGTTCGCATTCCTGACCTGGGTGGAGCCTGCAGTCCCCAGAACCTGCCGCAGCCCTTCGACGAGGCCGAGATAGGCGCCGGCCGCGCCGGCCTGCCCGGCCGAGAGTTGTCCGCCCGAGGTGTTGTGCGGAAAGTCGCCATCGATGGTGAGATCGTGCTGGCGCACGAACTCGGCCCCCTCCCCCTTCTTGCAGAAGCCGAGATCCTCGAACTGCATCATCGTGATGACGGGATAGTCGTCATAGGTCTGCACGACATCGAGATCATCAGGCTTCACGCCGGCCATCGCATAGAGTTCGCCGATATCCATCGCCCAGCCGCCACGCACCTGCATCGGATCGTCGGCGAAGGCATTGTGCCGCTCGATCGTCGACAGCAGTCGCGCCGCAGGCAGCCCCAGCGACGCCGCAGTATCTTCGCGCATGACGAGGAACGCTTCCGCGCCGGCGCAGGGCATCACGCAGTCGAACAGATGGATGGGATCGGAGATCGGTCGGGCCGCGAGATACTGTTCGAGCGTCAACGGTGCCTTCATCAACGCGTGCGGGTTGCGCAGCGCATTGGCGCGCTGGGCGACCGCGATCCTGCCGACATCCTCCCGCGTGACGCCGAAGGTGCGCATATAGTTGCGCGCGATCAGCGCGAAGCTCGCATTGGCGCCGCCCGCGCCATAGGGATAGACGGCATCCTGGTTGAAGCGCGAGAAGTTCTCGAGCGTCAGCCGGAAGGAATCGACGTGGTTGGTGTCACCCGCCACGCACGCCACGATGTCGGCGTCATGAGCCTGAACCGCACGCGCCGCCTTTCGCAATCCTGCGACGGCGCTGGCGCCGCCGAGCGGGATCGTATCCAGCCATCGCACGCAAAGCCCGAAATGCTGCGTCAATCCGATCCCGCTGTCAGTCCCCATGGTGAAGCTGGAGACGCACAGACCGTCGATGTCGGAGGCTTTGATGCCGGCCTGCGCGACGAGCGCGCTGAGCGCACGGCCGATCCACCACTGCGCGCTTTCGATGGAGTAGCGCACATAGGGAATCGTGACGGGAGCCGCAATCACGACGCCGCCGTACGGTGTGCGTAAGGAATTGGTCACCGAGCGCCCGCCTCGTTCATCCGCCTCAGACCACCGTCAGTTTCACGGCAATATTGCCGCGGGTTGCGTTCGAATAGGGGCAACGCTCGTGCGCGCCGGCGACGACCTCTTCGGCCACAGATTTCTCGACACCCGGCAGGTTGACTTTCAGTTCAACGGCGAGCGCATATCCGACGGGGACCGGCCCCATTGCAACCTTCGCGGTCACCGAGGGCTCGGCGGATGGCGCGACCTTGCGGGTGCGCGCGACCAGCTCGACCGCACCGAGAAAGCACGCGGCATAGCCGGCCGCAAAGAGCTGCTCGGGATTGGTGCCCTCGCCGCCGGGGCCGCCCAGCGATTTCGGCACGGACAGCAAGACCGACAGCCGATCGTCAGTGCTGGCGGCCTTGCCATCCCGACCTCCGGTCGCCGTCACCTCGGTCTCGTACAGGATCTTTTCGGGAGTCATCATGGCTGGTTCTCCAAGGCTGGTTCACCGGGACTGGCCGCTGTTGCGGGCGAGAAGTGCGCGAAAATCGTCGCGCGCCTGTGCGCTGGCCCGCTTGAAGCTCGGCCCGCGGCTGGGCTCGGTGCCATTGAGCTTCCGGAGCTGCACCCACATCTCCGCACTCTTCAGGGCCACGGCCGCGCAGTTGACCACGGGCGCGTGGCCGACCTTCAGGCCATGCTCCCTGCCGATCAGGAGGCCCGGCAGCACACCGGCGGGGATCACGACGTCGGCGCCGCGCTCGACCAGCGGACGTGCGCAGGCGACAAAATCCTCGATCATGCGGGCTTGCGCGGCCTGATCTCCGGCGAACGCATCGGCGAAATCCGCCGGCTTGCAGCCAAGGCCCGTCACGTGGACCACGCGATCGCCGAGGCCGTAGCGCTCGGCCTGCTCGTAATGCCAGACCTCGAAGACAGGATCGAGCGTCACAAGGCCTAATCGCCGGCCGAGCTGCGAGGCCGCCAGCAACGTCGCCTCGCCGGTCCCGATCACGGGAATGTCGAGCGTCGAGCGCAGCTCGTAGAGACCCGGATCCTGGAAGTGCCCCATGACGAAGGCGTCGAACCCGCCCTCCTCGGCCGCGATGCCGTTGTCGATCGCCTGGACGGCACAGCGCAATTCCGCAAGCCGCCCGAACTCGCGGTCCGGCGGCGTAATGCCCTCGACATGAACTGTCGTGCCGGATGCGGCGATGTTGTTGAGGTACTCCGACAGCCGCGCCATGTAGGGCGCGTTCACGCTCGCATCAACGAAGCTCTGCCAGAAGATGCGCATCGTCCTTCTCCTCAAGCGGTGATCGGAGGATCGGTCGTCGGCTGCCGATGAATATATTTCAATCATAAACTAATTCGCGCGTCAAATGCACGCCGCGGCGCCGGCGACGGCCACCGCTACGGCAAGGCAGGCACGGCCTTTTCGTCCAATCGAATGGCAAAGAAGCGCCGCGCTCTGGCGAAATTGTATGCAACGACATTTTTTTCTGACAGCACCGTGACACGTGTTGACGGCCCTACCGATAATACTTTAGGCTTTAAGTAATTCCTCGCCGGTCAAGGACCGGTGGCCATGACAATGATGTTGCAGGGCACCGATTTTGAGAGACTCGATCGTGTGGACAGTCGCCGTGCTCGAACAGCCGGCAGCAGCAGCACCGCCGGTCGCGCATCGCGGCAGGGCCAACGACCTTTCATTGCTTCAGAAAAAGCCCGCCCGCATTCGCCGATGGGCTCGTTGTTCGAACGGCAACCAGGGCCATGGCTGCTGACGCCCGCCCGAGCAAACTCTCTTCGGCCGCGCCCGGAATTTGGCGCTGCAGCAATGCTTTCAATCGGTTCGTTCGTCGTTCGGGCTCCCCGCGCGGCGGCATCAAGGCATTCCTATCCAGCATCAACGGAGGAGAACGCAAATGCGCAAGACTCTGAGCCTACTTGCACTTGTCGCCGGCGTCTTCGCAGCCCCGGCTGCGCAGGCCGACATCACGATCGGCTTCGTCACCTCGCTCAGCGGCAACGGCTCGTCGATCGGAATCCCCTATGGGCGGGGCATCAACGCCGCCTATGAATACAAGAAGACCATCAACGGCGAGACCATTCGCCTGATCCAGCTCGACGACGGCTCCGACCCGTCGGCCGCGACCCGCAATGCGCGCAAGCTGGTGGAGGAAGAGAAAGTCGACCTCCTGATCGGCACCGCGACGGCCCCCTCGACCATCGCCATGGCGGCCGTGGCGAGCGAGCTGAAGGTGCCGATGATCGCGGTCTCGCCGATCGCCAAATTGCCTGATACGCCGGAGCAGTGGGTGGTGTCGGTGCCGCAGCCGGCTTCACTCCTCGTCAAGATCGTCGCCGACCGCATGAAGCGCGACGGCATGAAGAACATCGGCTATATCGGCTTCTCCGACGCGTGGGGCGACCTCGTCTACAACGGCGCCAAGGCCGCCGAAGCCGCCGGCGACATCAAGGTCCAGACCAACGAGCGCTATGCCCGCACCGACACCTCGGTCACCGCGCAAACCCTGAAGGTGCTTGCGGCGCGGCCGGACGCCGTGCTGGACGGCGGCTCGGGCACCCAGGGCGCGCTGCCTCTGCTCAGCCTCGCCGAACGCGGCTTCAAGGGAAACACCTACGGTACCGTCGCGCTGGTCAATCCGGACTTCGTCAACGTCGGCGGCAAGGCGGCCGACGGCATTCAGGTCTCCGCGGGTCCCGTGATCGTCGCCGAGCAGCTTCCCGACGAGCACTTTGCCAAGAAGATCGCGCTGGATTTCCGCAGCGTCTACCAGAAGACCCATAACATCCCGACCACGGACGGCTTCTCCGCCTACTCCTTCGACGCCTGGCTGATCTTCGCCAACGCCGCCGAGCGCGCGCTCAAGACCGCCAAGCCCGGAACGGCGGAATTCCGCGCTGCGTTGCGGGACGCGATCCTCAGCACCAAGGAGCTGCCGGGCGTGCATGCCGTCTACAACTTCAAGCCCGGTGCGGTGACCGGCGTCGACGAACGCGCGCTCGTCGTGGTGCGGCTGACCGGCGGTGCCTGGAAGTACGCGCCGTAGTCGGAAGGCGGCAGACAGTCAGAACGGGGGAACGACGTCTCAATGACGAGTGACATCGCAGCCATTCTTGCGATCGACGGGATCGCCACCGGCGCAGTCTATGCGCTGGTGGCGATCGGGACCGTCCTCATCTTCACGGTGACCAGGGTCATCT
This sequence comes from Bradyrhizobium sp. USDA 3311, assembly GCF_054062495.1. Taxonomy (NCBI): domain Bacteria; kingdom Pseudomonadati; phylum Pseudomonadota; class Alphaproteobacteria; order Hyphomicrobiales; family Nitrobacteraceae; genus Bradyrhizobium; species Bradyrhizobium sp. USDA 3311. The sequence goes on from NZ_JBSSFI010000001.1 coordinate 7,307,280, forward strand.
TCATTCCCTTCGGCGACATCGCCGCGTTCACCGCGCTGACGCTGGCGGCCCTCGATGCGAAGCGCTTTCCGGGCACGGGGGCGCTGGTGGTCATCCTGGCCTGCCTTGCGACCCTGATCGAGATCATCTCGCTGGTACGCGCCGGCGAAACCCGGCTGCTGCCGCGCGCGCTCTTGTTCTACCTCGCGCTTCCGGTGGCCGTGGTTGGCCTCGCCTGGCTGACGATGCGCGCCGATCCTCCGCTCGCCGTCAGGCTCGTGCTTGCCTTGATGCTGATCACGCCGATCGCTCCGCTGCTGGATCGGATCGTCTTCCGCCCCATCGCGGACGGAACGGTGTTGTTGCTCCTGACGGTCTCGGTCGCGCTGCATTTCGCGCTGGTGGGCCTGGGGCTGCTGTTCTTCGGACCTGAAGGCGTCAGAACCGAACCGCTGACGTCGTTGTCGGCCGAGTTCGCCGGCGTGCTGGTCTCGGGCCAGACCATGCTGATCGTGATCGCAGCCCTCGTCTTCAGTGGCCTGCTCTTTCTCTTCTTCGACTTCACGCTGGTCGGAAAATCGCTGCGTGCCACCGCCGTGAACCGGACCGGCTCCCGCCTGATGGGAATACGGCCCGCCCGCGCCGGCACGATCGCCTATCTGCTGGGCTCGCTGATGGCCGGCGTATCGGGCATCCTGATCGCACCGGTCAACACCGTGTTCTACGATTCCGGCTTCCTGATCGGCCTCAAGGCCTTCGTCGGCGCCATCGTCGGGGGCATGACCAGCTATCCCGGCGCGGCGATCGGCGCCGTCGGCGTCGGTATTCTCGAAAGCTTCGCATCCTTCGAGAGCAGCGCGCTGAAGGACGTCATCGTGTTCTCGCTACTGATCCCGATCCTGATCTGGCGATCGCTCGCCTCGCTGCATTCCGAGGAGGAGATCGAGGAATGACGCGCTTCCAAATTCAGCTTGCGGCAATCGCGGCGCTGGCGTGTCTGGCGGTGGCCCCCTTCGTGCTCAGTCCGTTCAGCATCACGCTGATGAACTACATCGGCATCTATTCGCTGGTCGCTATTGGCCTTGCCCTGCTCACCGGTGTCGGCGGCATCGTGTCGTTCGGACAGGCCGCGTTCGTCGGCGTCGCGGCCTATGCAACGGCCTGGGTCTCCGCGCTGAACGGGTACTCCCCGTGGCTCGGCCTCCTGTTCGGCGTGGCGCTGACCTGCTCGGTGGCGTCCATCCTCGGCGTCGTCACCTTGCGGCTTCAGGGCCATTTCCTCTCGCTCTCGACCGTCGCATGGGGCCTCGCGATCGGCTTCCTGTTCGGCAATGTCGAGGGGCTCGGCCGCTTCAATGGCATCTCGTCGATCCCGCCGATCAGCATCGGATCGATCGCGCTGGTCTCGAGCGCGCAGATCTATTTCCTGATCTGGGGCATCGTCGCCGCCGTCCTGCTGCTCGGATATAATTTGCTGGACTCCCGGCTCGGCCGCGCCATGCGCGCGCTCCGCGGCGGCAACACGCTGGTCGAGAGCCTCGGCATCAACGCCTTCCAGATCAAGCTCGTGACCTTCGTGATCGCGGCCTTCGTGGCCTCGCTCTCAGGGTGGCTCTACGCCCATATGAGCCGCTTCATCAGCCCTGGCCCGTTCGATGCCGGCATGGGCATCGAATATCTGATGATGTCGATGGTCGGCGGCGCCGGCAGCCTTCTCGGCGGCGTCGTCGGTGCCGCCGTCGTCACCTTGCTCAAGAACAGCGTGCAGGACTATCTGCCGCTGATCGCCAAGGGCGCCTCCGGTCAGCTCGAGATCGTCGCCTTCTCCGCATTGTTCATCCTGTTCCTGCAATGGGCGCGGCAGGGCATCGTGCCGTTCGTTGCGCGCTTTCTGCCGAAGGTCCGGCGCGATCGGCCGCTGCCGGCGCCGCCCCTGCCCCGCCGCGCGCAGCCGACCCCGGGCGAACTGCTTCTGAAGGTCGATGGCGCCGAGCGGCGGTTCGGCGGCCTCGTCGCCGTCAACAATGTCAGCTTCGAGGTGCGGTCCGGCGAGATCCTCGCCGTCATCGGCCCGAACGGCGCCGGCAAGAGCACGATGTTCAACTGCCTGACCGGCGCGCTCCGGGTCAACAAGGGCGAGATCGTCTTTGCGGGACGCCCCATCACGCGCGACGCGCAATCCCGCATCGCCAAGGCCGGGATCGCGCGGACCTTCCAGCATGTGAAGCTGCGGCCGCGCATGAGCCTGCTCGAAAACGTGATGCTCGGCACCTACGCCCGCACCAGCACCGGCCTGTTCGCCAGCGCCTTCCGCCTCAACCAGCGCGAGGAGGCCAGCGCGCGGCACGAGGCCCTGATGCAGCTCGAGCGCGTCGGGCTCGGCGAAAAGCCGTTCGAGCTCGCGGGCAATCTGCCGCTCGGCAATCAGCGCATCCTGGAGATCGCCCGTGCGCTCGCCGCGGACCCGGCGCTGCTGGTGCTGGACGAGCCGGCGGCCGGCCTTCGCCGCCAGGAGAAGCTGCGGCTTGCGGAGCTGCTCAGGTCGCTGCGGTCGGACCACCTGACCATCCTGATCGTCGAACACGACATGGAGTTCGTGATGTCGCTGGTCGACCGCATCGTGGTGCTCGATTTCGGCTCAAAGCTCTGCGAAGGCGCTCCAGCGGCGATCCGCAGCGACGAGCGGGTTCAAGAGGCCTATCTTGGAGGCGTCGCGTGAGCGAGATGTTTTCGATGACCGACGTGACCGTCTGCTACGACAATGTCGAAGCGGTCCGCAACGTCTCGCTGTCGGTCGAGGAAGGGCAGATCGTCACCGTCATCGGCCCGAATGGCGCCGGCAAGACCACGCTGCTGATGGCCGCCATCGGGCTGCTCGCATCGCGCGGCCGCCTGGTGTTTCAGGGCAACGATATCGGGAGGATGTCCGTCGAGGACCGCGTCGAGCGCCGGCTGTGCCTCGTCCCGGAAAAGCGCGAGCTGTTCTCCGACATGTCGGTCGCCGACAATCTGCTCCTCGGCTCCTACAGCCTGCGCGACCGCTCGGGCGTCCAGAAGACGCTGGACGAGGTCTATGATCGCTTCCCCCGGCTGAAGGAGCGGCAGCGCCAGGCCGCCGGCACACTCTCCGGCGGCGAGCGCCAGATGCTCGCGCTCGGCCGTGCACTGATGGCCAAGCCGAAGCTTCTCATGCTGGACGAGCCCAGCCTCGGCCTTGCGCCGCTGATCGTGCGCGAGATCTTCCGCACCATCGCGTCGCTGCGCGACCTCGGCGTGTCGATCCTGCTGGTCGAGCAGAACGCGCGCGCCGCGCTGGAGACGGCCGACTACGGCTACGTTCTCGAAACCGGCGAGGTGGTGCAGTCAGGCCCCGCCAAGGATCTCATCCACGACCCCCGGCTGATCACGGCCTATCTCGGCGGACACTAGGGCCGGCTCTTGCAGGCCGCACAACAAAAAGTCGAAAAACAACCCCATGCACAGTAGCCGGGGACAGCGATATCAATGGCTTGATGGCCCGGTGCAGGGACTGCTGTTCTTTCGAAATCGTTTGACCCGTCGGGCAAGACAGGGGCATGATGCCATCATCCCGGCGGTGGCGCGCGATGCGCCACATTGAATGATTTCACTTCCCACGTACTTGCGAGACGACGGCCCGCTTCGGGAGTAGCAAGCCGAGTTCGCGTGCCTTCTTTCTTACTGAAGTGACATGGCGATCAAGCTCCCGGGCTATGTCTCCGGCGCAGGTTTTCTGACGCGCAAGAGCCTTCAATCGCTGCGCGTCGTGCCTAGACCATTCGCGCGGTTTTGAAAACTTCACGGACCCTCATTCGTCTGAAGCGATGGAAGGTGCGGCGACCTCCCCATCCGAGATGGGCGATATGAAATCTCTGTGCAGGCAAGTTGGTCTTCGGGCGCCATCGAACAGCACGGTGAGGCCCGTGGTACGACGGCTCACGTCAATGACGATGCCGCTCCGGTCAGCAAGCTCCGGGCATCGAGCAGCACCAAGCTTGCTCATCCTGAAACGCATACCGACAGCAATTCTGTCGACGTTCTGGTAAATCATTACCGATATCCGGTAAGCAAAAAGTCACAGGTAAAAAAGCAAAAGCTCGAATTAACACAAAACTATACCAGATCGACCATCCGTGCAACCGGCGGACGAAATTGACCGCGAACTCTCGCAAGCAGGCGCGACTTGGCGGCAGCCCAAATCCCGAGCATCCGCTGTTGGACTCTTTCCGGAAGTGCCGCGATGTCGACGTGGGTCCGAAATGTGCGCCAGAACGGATGACCGCCTGTGCGCATCCCAACGTGCCGAGGTCGTTAGCCAAGCGCCTGTCGGGCAGTCCCGACGCAATTCCGTGTAACAAGCTACGCCCGCCAAGGAACAAGTGCCTCCTGTAACAGTTGCCAGCGACGGAACCCGGAGTTGACCTTTGATTTAGACACCACCCGAAATTCGAGTGTCACAGCGGTGCATTTGAACCGATACAGGTGTTCAACGCGAAATCATTGCGAGACTCAAGATCAGCGAAGGATATGCCATTGCGCGTCTTCATCCTCGCGTTATCAGTCTTGGGAATTTTCTTGGGAGTTCTCCTCGGTGCAAATGCTGCCGCAGCCGGTCCGAGCACGACCGACCGCGAACTGATCGCATCCATCGATCCGGCGATCGTTGCCGGTGAGGCAACTCAGGAAACCGAAGATCAGATCGGCCTCAACAAGGGAAAGCGTCGCGACGTGCAGCGCCGGCTGACCGGTCTCGGTTTCGACACCAAGGTCAACGGACGGTTCGACGTGTCGACCCGCGCCGTCATCACGCGCTGGCAGGCGGCACGCGGCTATCCCAGGACTGGCTTCCTGAACCCGCTGCAACATCAGGCGCTACTGACCGAGTCCGCCTCGGCGGCGCATGCCAGCTTCAGCGGCAGCGATAAATCCGATGACGACCGTTCGGCCCGCCGTCGCGCGGGTGCGCACCATCAGCACAGTGGGGGCGGTCCCGGTGGACTGATCGGCGGCGTGCTGGGAGGACTGTTCGGACGCAGGTGACGCCCTGCCCGCTTGACGTCCACATCCCTGACCGATTCACAGGGAGAGGGCCTGTCACTCGTCCTTCGTCGCCTTGATCAAATTGTCGCGGAGCGTGACGACGCTTTTCTGCAGCCGCGCGAAATCATCCTGCTTGAGCCCGCTCGACTTCACGAGATTCATGTGCATGCCCTTCTCGCGCAGGCGTCGGCCGGCGTCGGTGAGGCTGACGCGCACCTGCCGCTCGTCGGCGGGATCGCGCTCGCGGCGCAAATAGCCCATCGCCTCGAGCTTTTTTAGTATCGGCGTCAGGGTGTTGGATTCCAGGAACATCCTGTCGCCGAGTTCACTCACGGTCTGGTCATCTTGCTCCCACAGCGCCACGATGGCGATCCATTGCGGGTAGGTCAGGCCGAGCTCCTCGAGGCCCTGCCGGTAGGCCCGCCCGTAGGCGAGGTTGGCCGAATAGATCGCGAAGCACAGGAAATCAGCGAGGCTCCGGTCGCCCGCGGCCGGTTCCTGGTTCTGATTGTCTATTGAATTATCTCTGGAATCGGCTCTGAGACCGTTCGTAAGGCTCATTGTGGACGCCCTTTCAGACACGGACATGTGAAGTCTCGCATGCATATATATCGCATCCGATTAAATCGAAAGGGTTGACATCAGAGCCTGGCGGCACTTTATGACTCGCACCCGATTATATCGTATACGCGCCAAATCAGGAGAGAACCATGCCAGTCACAAATGCAAACAAGACCACCAGAGCACCAACGATCGACATGAAGCTCGAAGTCGTCGTGATCCCCGTTTCCGACGTCGATCGTGCCAAGGAGTTCTATGCAAACCTCGGATGGAGGCTCGATGCCGATTTCGCGGGGCCTGATGATTACCGCGTGATCCAGTTCACGCCGCCCGGCTCCCCCTCCTCGGTCATTTTCGGCAAGAACGTCACCGCGGCGGCACCCGGCTCCGCCCAGGGCCTGTACCTGGTCGTCTCCGACATCGAAGCTGCGCGAAACGATCTGCGCGATCGCGGCGTCGAGGTCAGCGAGGTCTTCCACGCCGGAGGCGACGTGCACACCGGCCCGGACGAACCCTATCTGTTCGGGCGACGTCGGATTGGTGGTGCGGAGCCCGCGCACCGCAGCTATCGTTCGTACGTTTCGTTCCACGATCCCGACGGCAACGGCTGGCTGTTCCAGGAGGTGACCACGCGATTGCCGGGACGCGTCGAGGCAGCAGACACGACATTCACCTCCTCGACCGAGCTTGCGAGCGCGCTCCGGCGTGCGTCCGCGGCACACGGCGAGCACGAGAAGCGGAACGGCGGTCAGTACGATGCGAACTGGCCGGACTGGTATGCCGACTACATCGCCCGTGAGCAGGCCGGCCAGCCGCTCCCGGTCTGAGCCGCGGCTGCGACGTCACCCAACCGAAAGAGTGAGGGAGAGTCCCAATGCGTGCGCAATCAGTTTCTGAAGTCATCAACCCGGACCGGCGCCAGCTCTTGCGTTCCGCCGCGGTGGGAATGGCCGCGGCGGCCGCCGCGAGCCTTTTCCCCGCGCACCCGGCGCCGGCGGCCACAGCTGACGAAATCCGCCCCTTCCGGATCGACGTTCCAGAAGAGGCGCTGATCGATCTGCGCAGACGCATCAACGCGACGAGGTGGCCGGAGCAGGAAACAGTCGCCGACGAATCGCAGGGCGTGCAGCTTGCGATCCTCCGGGACCTCGCGCGCTATTGGGCGACGGACTACGACTGGCGAAAGATCGAGGTAAAGCTGAACGCCCTGCCGCAGTTCATCACAGAGATCGACGGGCTGGACATTCATTTCATTCACGTTCGTTCGAAGCACGAAGATGCGCTGCCGCTCATCGTCACGCATGGATGGCCAGGCTCGATCATCGAGCAATTGAAGATCATCGATCCCCTCACCAATCCCACGGCGTACGGCGCGAGCGCATCGGACGCCTTCCATGTCGTGATCCCGTCAGTTCCCGGTTACGGGTTTTCGGGCAAGCCAACCACCAGCGGCTGGGGCCCTGCCCGCGTCGCGCGCGCCTGGGTCGCGCTGATGAAGCGCCTTGGCTACGCACGCTTTGTCGCGCAGGGCGGCGACATCGGCGCCCTCATTTCCAATGCGATGGCTGAGCAGGCGCCGCCGGAACTGCTGGGCATCCACACCAACTTCCCCGGCACGATTCCGCCGGAGATCACCAAGGCGCTGCAGAGCGGTGAGGCACCCGCCGGTCTCTCGGCCGACGAGCAACACGCCTTCGACCAGGTGAAGGATTTCCGCGCCAAGCATTTTGCCTACGCCGCCATGATGGCGACCCGGCCGCAGACACTCTACGGATTGGCGGATTCGCCGGTCGGCCTGGCCGCGTGGATTCTCGATCACGGCGACGGTGACGCGCAGCCGGCGGCGGCGATCACTTCGGCCGTGCTCGGACACACCATCAACGGGCATCCAGCCGGCGCCGTGACCCGCGACGACGTCCTCGACGACATCACGCTCTACTGGCTGACGAACACCGCGATCTCGGCGGCCCGCTTCTACTGGGAAAACAAGGGAATGAGCGCGCTGAACGCGGTCAACATCTCGATTCCCACCGCCGTGAGCGTCTTTCCCGGCGAACTCTACCAGGCTCCGCGCAGTTGGACCGAGCGCGCCTACCACAAGCTCATCCACTACAACAAGGTCGACAAAGGCGGACACTTTGCGGCCTGGGAACAGCCGCAGCTTTTCACGCAAGAGGTTCGCGCAGGCTTCCGGCCGCTGCGCAAATAGATCTGAACATTCTGCCCAAACCAAGAGAGCACGAAATGATCTCCATCGAGCAGAATTCATCACCAAGGAACAAAACATGAGTCAGCGTCTCGACTACAATCAGATTGCACCGGCAGGCGTGAAAGCGCTGGGCGGTGTCCGTGGCTACGTCATGCAGAGCGGCCTTTCCCCTGCGCTGGTCGAGCTGGTCTACCTGCGAATTTCCCAGATTAACAATTGCGCGTACTGCCTCGATACGCACACCCGTGACCTGCTCAAGAAGGGAGTGAAGATCGAAAAGATCGCGCTGGTGCAGGCGTGGAAGGAAGCCGGCGCCCTCTTCGACGAGCGTGAACGCGCCGCCCTTGCGTGGGCCGAAACGGTGACGCGCGTCGCGGATACCGGCGTGCCGGATGAAGCCTATCAGGACGCTCGCGCCGTGTTCGACGAGCGAGAACTCGTGGACCTCACGATCGCGATTGGCCTGATGAACGCCTACAATCGCATGGCGATCAGCTTTCGGAACACGCCACAGGCAGCACTCGGGACGTAAGCCCCAGGAGGCGCCGGGAAGTTCTCTGCCGAGCTTCTTTCAGACTCCAGATCAACTTGGCCTGCACGCTGATCGGATAACGGGACGAAAGGACGCTGATCATGTCATACCGGATCAACAACACAACAATCGATTTCTTCGAGATCAACGAAGACATCACGCTCAGAAGAGTGGTTCTGCGTAACCCGAGACCGAAGGGGACCGTTCTCTTTCTGCACGGCTTTCCGGAGACCCTGTACGCCTGGAAGGACATTGCCGAGGCCCTCGCCGACGACTACGAAGTCCACGCTTTCGATTGGCCGGGTTACGGTCTTTCATCGAGGCCAATGGTGGACAGGTTCTCCTATGCGCCGAAGGACTACGCGCATGTTCTGGATCAGTACATCGTGAAAGCAGGCATCGACACGTCGAGCCTCACGATTTACGCAACGGACATCGGGGCCCTGCCGGCACTCCTGCTGGCGGTGGAAAAACCCGATATCGCAAGGACAATCATCGTTGGCGACTTCGCCCCGTTCAACAGGCCGCAGTTCATGTCCGAGAAGCTGCAAAATCTGAAGGCGGGGCCTGCCATGGAGCAGGTCCGCGCCAACATGAACAGCAACCGCGACGAGATCCTGGAAAACATCTTCACAAGAGGCTTGCCCAAGGAAGCGCAGTTCGAAGTTTCGCAGCAGTTTAGGGACGACATGTCCCACGGATGGAGCCACGGCGCGATGACGACCGTAGACGCGTTCTCCCACTACTACTCGCACTTCACGCGAGACCAAGACCACTTCGAATCGCAACTGGCCCGGCTCAAAACCCCGGTGAAGGTGGTTTGGGGCGAGAAGGACCTCTACATCAAGAAGGAGATGGGAATAGAGCTCGCCGCAAGGATCGACGCCGAGTTGGCGCTTCTTCCCGGCATCGGGCACTACCCTCACCTCCAGGACCCGAAGCGCACCGTCGACGAGGTTCGCGCCTCGCTACGCGGCACGTCAACTTGATCTCACCGTGCTCTCGGATCTCGCGGGGGCCGCACGGCCCGCGTCAGCATCGGAAAATGCTTGTTGCCGCCAGCGAATGGCGGGAATTTCACGAAGTCCGCGCGCATGCGCTTGATCACGTCGGAGCCGAGCGCGTGCGCGAGGGATTGCGGGCTGTCGAACACCAGCTTGTTGCGCTGCATGTGCTCGACCCGCTGCGACGGCAGCCGGTCGACCCAATCGATGCGGGTGTAGATCTCGATCTGGCGGACATCAGGGAAGGTCCGCATGATCGCCGGGTGGTGCTCCAGATAATGCAGGTTCCAGGCGTTCATGTCCTCGGCCGGGCCGGGATAGTGCACGAGGTAACTGCACGGAGTTGTCGTTCCTGCCGGATGTTCGGCGACATCGACGGGGAATGACCGCGTCACCATCACCTGATGCGTGACGTACAATCCGGCGAGGCCTGACAATCCGGCACCTGTCGCCAAGCTGGCCAAGACGCCGCCGCGATCCATCGCCGCTTCGCATATGAGCAGGTCGGGAAAGCGCAGTTGAAGCGCAAGCACAGGGCCCGAGCCATCGGCTTTGTAGGGATGATCGACCGACTGTTGCAGCGGCGTGAACAGCAGGCCCTCGGTCATCCCAGGGATCGATCCGACCAGCTCAGCGACGGCGGCAACCTCGTCGGAACGAATCCACCGTTCACCAGAAGGATCGGAGAACGTCATGAAGAGCGAGATCATGCCGGCGTTGCCTCAGCGCCCTCGCCCTCGCCCACGCTCAGGTGCGCCATGAGCGCGGCGCGAATGTCATCGGGCCATGGGATCGCATGGTGATCCAGCAGCGAGGTCGCGGCAACGACCTGGCGGGCGCGCCAGCGCATGCCATTCGCGCCCGAGACGACATGCTCCAGATGGAGCGACGATCCGCCCACCCGATCGATGCGCAATCCGAACGTCAGGCGATCGCCGAACATCGAAGGTCGGGAAAAGTCGCAAGTCAGATGCACCGTGGGCGTTCCGATCTTCCGGACCGTGATCAATTCCGGCCAGGGAAAACCGATTCCCGCCCAAAACTCTTCGACGACGCCGTTGAGGATGTTCAGATAGGACGGAAAGTACGCGATGCCTGAGGGATCGCAATCGCCGAACCTCAGCTCGCGATCGAACGAGAACGTCGTCATCAGATCGCAACAACGGGGTGCCTGATGACACCGACGCCGTCGACCCCCGCTTCCACCACATCGCCCGGCCACAGCCATTCCTGCGGGCTCATGCCGGCCCCGACGCCCTCCGGCGTTCCGGTCGCGATGATGTCGCCCGGCTCGAGCGTCATGCCCGACGAAATGTCCGATATCAGCACCGGGATGTCGAAGATCATGTATTTGGTGTTGGAATCCTGCTTCATGACCCCGTTCTTGGTCAGCCAGAGCCGCAGGTCATGCGGATCGGGAATTTCGTCCGCGGTGACGATGCACGGGCCGAACGGTGCATAGGTGTCCATGCCCTTGGAAAAGATCCACTGGCCGGCGCGGCGATTGTCGCGCGCGGAGATGTCGATCATCACCGAATAGCCGAAGACGTGCTCCATCGCATTCTCGGTCACGATGCGCGTCGCGGTCTTGCCGATGATGACGGCGAGCTCGACCTCCCAGTCGAGCTGCTGCGTCATCTTCGCGTTGTGCTGGATCGCCGCGCCCGGGCCGATCACGGAAGTCGGCGGCTTGGAGAAGACGACCGGCTGCTTCGGCAGGTCCTTGTCGGTATCCAGGCTCTTGGCGGATTCCGCCACATGCGCCCGGTAGTTCAGCCCGATGCCGAAGATGTTCTTTCGCGGACGCGGGATCGGCGCCTGCAGCTTCACATCCTCGACCGGAACAGCGGAGCCGGCCGGCAGGCGTCCATTGGTATTGTCCAGGCATTCCCTGAGCGCCGGCAGCAGCGTCACGCTGTTGTCGATGAACGACAGCATGTCGCTCGGCCATGCAAAGCCTTGCGACGCACCGAGGTGCTCGACGTCCACGACCAATCCGTCAACGAGGACCCCGAGGCGGGCACCGCTGGAGCCCAAAGTGTAGGTAACAAGGCGCATCGAATCTTTATCCGGCTCTTTCGGTTGAATTCTGCGGGGGAATGTCAGACAGCCACTGGCTGGTGGCCGGCATTGTCGCCATAGGCCTCTTCGCGATAGAAGCCGAGACCTTCGATGACAGGCAGGTCGTTGAAGCAGAACAGGCAGGCGTCCTCGCTCTCTGACGCATTGCCGTGCTCGTGCCAGGCCCAGGAGGGAACGCAGAAGATGTCGCGCTCCTCCCACGCGAAACGCTTGCCGCCGATGATCGAATAACCACGGCCCTTGGCGACCTGATAGATGAAGCTGCCGGTATGCCGATGCGACTTCGTCTTCTCGCCCGGCCGGAGCAGCTGCATGCTCGCGCCGATCGTCTGCATCACGTGCCCACCGGTGACCGGATTGACGTAGTTCATGAGAATGCCGTCATAGGGCGAGCCGTCGGTCGCGGCGGCGTATTTCCGCAACGACTCGTAGGTCGGCTCCCACTCGTATTTGAACATCGGGGAATAGCCCTTCGACCATTTCGAATCCGCCGGCCGCAGCCCGGGATTGCCCCAGGTCTTGGTCATGTCGTCCACGGGATAGCCGGAGTCTTCCTGTTGCACCTTCGGATGGACCGCGAAAAAGTTCGCCTCCAGCGCATTGACGAGCGGGATGTCCAGGCCGTCCTGCCAGATGCAGACCGAGCCGTTGGCTTCAACGCCATGCTCGTGCCAGGTGCCATTCGGCGTCAGCACGAAATCCCGCGCCCCCAACGTCATCTTATGACCATCGACGATGGTGTAGGCGCCCGCCCCTTCCATGATGAAGCGCAGGGCAGAGGCCGAGTGCGCGTGGGCCGATGCGACCTCGCCGGGGTGCATCACCTGCAATCCCGAATAGAGCCAGCCGACCGCGGCCGAGACGTCGCGGCGGCCGGGATTGTTGAGGTAGATCACCCGTCGTCCCGCCTTCTCCGGCGAGACCAGCTCGACCGAACGCAGCACGTGCTCGCGCAGATCGCTGTAGCGCCAGAGCACGGGAACGGAGGCCGATTGCGGGGCCCATGGCTCGATCTTGTTGGCGACCGTCCACAGCGCGCCGGCTTCGTACTTTTCGAGATCCTTGTAGTAGGCCTTGAGCTCGGGGGTGTCCTCGACATTGGCCCGGCCGATGGTGTTTTCGCGCATCCTATCCTCCAAGTCCTGTCTCGTGGCGTCGTCGGTGCGACGCGTCCCGAACTGTCATTCCGGTTTGCGCGCGCCAAGCGGCGCCAGCGGACGCCGATTGACCCGCAGATCGACGATGTCGTGCATTCGCGGCGGCTTCACAGACCGGTGAAGCCGCCTCGTCGCTGTCGCGCCGGCGTTGAGATAGACGGGTGAAGCCTGGACGGCGGCAGCTCTAAAGCGAGGCAGCTTCAGCATCGGCCCTACCCTGTCGCTGGCTCATGACCACCTTGCCGGAGAGAAGATCCGCAAGCGTGATAGCATGGCGCGGCGTTGACTTACTTCACATGTAAACGTATGCTATCGCATATTTCTGGAGGGTGCAATGGCTGAACGGTCTTTTGCTCGCGAAGTCGAGGATCTCCGGCTCGGCGACGGCGATACGTTCCGCGGCGAAGGCATCCTCGCCATCACCAAGGCGCTGCTGCAATCCGGCGTCGCCTATGTCGGCGGCTACCAGGGCTCGCCGATCTCGCACCTGATGGACGTGCTCGCCGACGCCAAGGACGTGCTCGACGATCTCGGCGTCGTGTTCCAGAGCTCCGCCAACGAGGCGGCCGCGGCGGCGATGCTCTCGGCCTCGGTGATGTATCCCCTGCGCGGCGCGGTTGCGTGGAAGTCGACCGTCGGCACCAACGTCGCCTCCGACGCGCTGGCCAATCTGGCCTCGGGCGGCGTCACCGGCGGCACCATGATCATCGTCGGCGAGGACTACGGCGAAGGCTCCTCCATCATGCAGGAGCGCACCCACGCCTTCGCGATGAAGTCGCAGATGTGGCTGCTCGACCCTCGCCCCGACCATGAATGCATCGTCAATTTGATCGAGAAGGGCTTTGAGCTTTCCGAGGTCTCGAACACCCCCGTGATGCTCGAGGTTCGCGTCCGCGCCTGTCACATGCACGGCACCTTCGCCTGCAAGGACAACGTCAAGCCGGCGCATACCATCAAGGACGCGCTCAACAATCCCAGGCGCGACGTCAACCGCATCGTGCTGCCGCCGGCGGCCTATGAGCATGAGCAGGAGAAGATCAAGACGCGGATGCCCGCGGCTGTCGGCTTCATCCGGGACAACAAGCTGAACGAGTGGATGGGACCGAAGCACGGCAAGGTCGGCATCATCATGCAGGGCGGCATGTACAACAACGTGATCCGCGCGCTGCAATATCTCGGGCTGTCGGATGCCTATGGCAGCACGCAGGTCCCGCTCTACGTCATGAACGTCACCTACCCCGTGATCGACACCGAGGTCGCGGAGTTCTGCGTCGACAAGGATGCCGTGCTCATCGTCGAGGAGGGCCAGCCGGAATATCTGGAGCAGGCGATCAACACGGTGCTGCGCCGCAGGGACATCCAGGCGCGCATCCATGGCAAGGACGTGCTGCCGATGGGCGGCGACTACACCGCGCAGGTCCTGCTCGGCGGCGTCAGGGAATTCCTGGAGAAGACCGAGCCGCGGCTGCTCGGCAACCGGCCGCCGGCGCCGGATGCCGCGCCCGTGCTCAATCACCCCGCGGTCGAGAAGCTCAAGCAGGTCGTGCCGGCGCGCCCGCCCGGGCTCTGCACCGGCTGCCCGGAGCGGCCGATCTTCGCCGCCATGAAGCTGGTCGAGGAAGAGCTCGGCCAGCACCACGTCTCCGCCGACATCGGCTGCCATTTGTTCTCGATCCTGCCGCCCTTCAATATCGGCGCGACCACCATGGGCTTCGGCCTCGGCCCGGCCTCGACCTCGGCCTTCAACGTCAAGGCCGACAAGCGCTCGATCGCGGTGATGGGCGACGGCGGCTTCTGGCACAACGGACTGACCAGCGGCATCGGCAATGCCGTGTTCAACAAGCATGACGGCGTGTTCGTCATCGTCGACAATTTCTACACCTCGGCGACCGGCGGTCAGGACATCCTGTCGTCGCGCGCGACCAACAAGCGGCGCAAGACCAACAATTCGATCGTGCAGGCCGTGAAGGGCATCGGCGGCCAATGGGTGCGTCAGATCGACCGCACCTATGACGTCGGCAAGATGCGCGACACGCTGAAGGAAGCGCTGACGACCAAGGACGAAGGTCCCAAGGTCATCGTCGCGTCCTCCGAATGCATGCTGAACAAGCAGCGCCGCGTGAAGCCGCAGATCAACAAGGCGATCAAGGACGGGGTGCGCACCGTCAAGGAGCGCTTCGGCGTCGACGAGGACGTGTGCACCGGCGACCACGCCTGCATCCGGCTCTCCGGCTGCCCGTCGCTGTCGGTGAAGCAGCTCGACGATCCCTTGCGCGATGATCCGGTCGCGGCGATCGACAATTCCTGCGTCGGCTGCGGCAATTGCGGCGAGGTCTCCGAGGCCGCCGTGCTCTGCCCCTCGTTCTACCGCGCCGACGTCATCCATAATCCGACCCGCTGGGACATGTTCAAATCCAAAGTCGCGATGGCCGTGATCGGCTGGCTGCAACGGCGGCGCGATCGCCGGCGTCCGGCGCTCGAGGCACTGGCATGAGGGACGAGACGATCCGGCTGGCCCTCCCCGCCGCGGGCGAGGCAACTGAGCGGCCGATCTCGATCGCGATTGTCGCGATGGGCGGTCAGGGCGGCGGCGTCCTGACCGACTGGATCGTCCAGCTTGCCGAGAACCACGGCTGGGTCGCGCAGTCGACCTCGGTGCCCGGCGTCGCGCAGCGCACCGGCGCCACGATCTACTATATCGAGACGATGCCGCCGCTCGACGGCCGCAAGCCGATCCTGTCGCTGATGCCGACGCCCGGCGACGTCGACGTGGTGATGGCGGCGGAATTCATGGAGGCCGGCCGATCGATCCTGCGCGGCCTTGTGACGCCGGACCGCACCACGCTGATCGCATCCAACCACCGGTCCTTTGCGATCGGCGAGAAGATCGCGCCGGGCAACGGCATCGCCGACGGCGGCGCCGTCACCGGCGCCATCGGGATCGCCGCCAAGACGGAGATCATCTTCGACCTGAACGCGCTGGCGATCGCGCATGGCAGCGTCATCTCGGCCGCGATGTTCGGCGCGCTCGCGGCGGCCGGTGTGCTGCCCTTCAGCCGCGACAGCTATCTCGACGTCATCCGCGCGGGTGGGAAAGGCGCGAAGGCCAGCATCGGGACTTTCGAGGCCGCCTTCGACCGGGTCAAGACCGGCTCACCCGACGTTGTGGCGCCGCCGCAACCGAAACAGGCCGGCAATATCCCCTCTCCCGCAACGCCCGATCCGGATCTCGCCGGGCTTGTCGCAAGGCTGACGCAGGAGCTGCCCGAGCCCGCGCTCACCATGGCCCGCGCCGGCCTGAAGAAGGTGGTCGACTTCCAGGACGTCGCCTATGGCACCGAGTATCTCGACATTCTCAGGACGCTGCACGCGGCCGACCGCAGCGCCGGCGGTGCGGCCCGGACCTATGCCTTCACGGAAGCCGCGGCAAAGTACCTCGCCAACGCCATGAGCTATGACGACGTCATCCGCGTCGCCGACCTCAAGACGCGCGCCGGCCGCCGCGCGCGCATCGAGAGCGAGCTCGAGATGTCGGAAGGCCAGGTGCTCCAGACCACCGAGTTCATGCATCCCCGCATGGAGGAGGTCATGGGCGTGCTTCCCGCGGGCTTCGGTCGCTGGCTTGGCGAAAGGCCGCGCTTGCTCGGCTGGCTCGATCGCCGCGTCAACCGGGGGCGCCGGGTGCGGACCTACTCGCTGCCCTGGTTCCTGGCGCTTTATCTCGTGGGCGGCCTACGCGGCCTGCGCCGCCGCTCGCTGCGGCACGCCATCGAGACGGCGCACCGGGACGGATGGCTCAAGGCCGCCACCGACGCGGTCGGCACCAACTACCA
Source organism: Bradyrhizobium sp. USDA 3311 (assembly GCF_054062495.1). Classification (NCBI taxonomy): domain Bacteria; kingdom Pseudomonadati; phylum Pseudomonadota; class Alphaproteobacteria; order Hyphomicrobiales; family Nitrobacteraceae; genus Bradyrhizobium; species Bradyrhizobium sp. USDA 3311. Next base: position 7,323,695 of record NZ_JBSSFI010000001.1, read on the forward strand.
GCTCGGTGTCGAGATCCTGCAATGCCGCCGCCTCGTGAAAGGCTATTCCGATACTCACAGCCGGGGGCTGTCGAAATTCGACAAGACGCTGGCGGCGATCAAGCTGGTCGAGCGACGCGAGGATGCCGCCGACTGGGCGCGGCGCCTGCGCGAGGCTGCGCTGAAGGACAGCGCCGGCAAGGAGCTCGACGGCGTGATCCAGACCATCAAGACTTTTGCGTGATGCGGGTCGAGCCCAGCACAGGATTGGATTGCCGTTCGGACCGGAGAACGTCAGGATCAAACGGCTTGACTGCGATTCTCAGGTTGCTAATCGGAGCGAAAGACCCGCGATAATCCCTCCAATTGACGAGACACCTTGTCCTCGATGGTCATGCGATGCCGGCAGCACTCAAAGAGAACATTGTTCCCGTCCCCGGGCAGATTGAAACCCGGCTCTGGCTCCAATTGCTGTCGCTGCATGGCGAGCTGTTCGCCTCGCTGAATTCGATGCTGAACTCCGAGTTCGGCCTGTCGCTCGCAAAATTCGACGTGCTGGCCCAGCTCGATCGCTACCGGGATGGGCTTGCGCTCGGTCAGTTGTCGCAAAACCTGAAAGTGACCGGCGGCAATGTGTCGGGCCTCGTGCAGCGTCTTCTCGCCGACGACCTCATCAGCAGGGAGATGTCGAGCGAGGACCGGCGGTCCTTCATCGTGCGCCTGACGCCGAAAGGCGAAGCGCTGTTCAGGAAGGCAGCCGAAATCCACAAGAAGCATCTCGGCAAACGGCTCGAGAACGTTTCGGCCCAGGAGCTGGATACCGCGCTGTCCGTGCTGAAGTCCCTTTCTTCAAAACTCCACACCGACAGCAAGAAGCAAAGTCGCAAGAGATAATGGCCAGAGAATCCAAGAGCAGATGGAAGTCGGGTCCGCCGAGGACCAGGGACCAGCTGCAGACCTACATCCCGTATCTGTTCAACCGGCTCGCCAATCGCTGGAATCTCGACCAGAACCGCGACCTGAGCGAGCACGGCGTCAACAATGTCGTGTTCCGGACGCTGTCGGTGCTGTTCATCTACAAGACCCTCACCGTCAACGAGATCGCCGTTCTCGCGGTGACCGAGCAGTCGACGGCGAGCCGCATGGTCGAATCCATGGTGACGTCGGGCCTCGTCAAGCGCGAGATCGCGGAGGAGGACCAGCGCCGCCGCGTCGTGGGTCTGACGCCTGACGGCGAAGCGCTGCTGCGCAAGATCTGGCCGGTCATGGCGAACAACTACGACAAGCTGATCGAAGGCATCGCCCCTGACGACATCGAGGTCTGCGCGCGGGTGCTGGCCAAGATGGTCGAGAACATCCGCCAGAACCAGATCTGACGTTGTTGCTTGAGCATCTCCGCGCAATCGCGTTCCGCGTTTGTCGCGGGGAAAGCCAGCGGTTGGGGACGCGGTTTCCCTGATGGATACATCCAGCTTCGTTTTGACAGCCTTCCTCTCCAGAAAGTGGAGCAGGATCAAGCAGCTCGACGTGATAAATGGACGCCGAGGATGACCAGGCTCAACGCCAACAAGGTCGCCGGGAAAATATCCTCGGACAGGAAAGCTACGGCGATCACGAGGCTCACCAGCGGCTGGCCAAACTGAAGCGGGGCGATCGAGGTGACGCCACCGTGCTCAAGCGCCCAAAACCACACTGCAAAACCGATGAGCGTGCAGAAGACGGCCAGGAAACCAAGCGCGCCCCAGACGGCGAACGAGAGTTGACCAAGAGCGGAAGCCAAGGCCGGAAATGCGGGAAGAGTGATCAACCCAGCGAGAAGAAGCGACCAGCAGGTCGCCGCGAACAGGCCGATCCGCGCTGAGAGCCGTGCGCCTGCGACATAGCCAACGCTGACCGTGACCGTACCGGCAAGAACAAGAAGGTCGCCGAAGAGCGTCGGCGCTGCCACGCTTCCGGCAGGGTTGCGGCCGGGAATGAGAATTGCCACGCCCATGAGCGCGATCGCGCTTCCAAGCCACCAGAGCGGCCTTGGCCAGCAGCGGGAAAGCAGGAAATGGACGGTCGCCGTGAAGATCGGAGCCAAGGCAAGGACGAGGGCGGCGTGCGAGGTGCTGGTGCGTGCAATGCCGACGCCCTGCAGGACGAATGATCCGGCGAACCCGACCAGGGCGCTGATCAGCAGCGCGATCCAACCACCCCGGTCGCTCGGGAGTTCTGGCTTCAATGAGACGGCGATGGAGATGAGAATGGTGGCCGATAACAATAGCCGCGCCAACCCGATCAACCCAGGTGACAATTCGCGGGCAACGATGGCGGTTGCTGCAGGAGTAGCTCCCCAGATCACGACGGCGACGCCGGCGCCCATGTATGCAAGGCGGGTTTTCGCTGTGGTCATTGCAGAAACCTCGGGGGGCCGGGCTGCAGGCCAAGATGACGATTACCCATTCTCGATCAGCGTTTCTTTGCGTTTGAAATGAGTATGGAGATCCCCCGGCAAGTCGATCATGGGGCTACGTCGCCTGCCTAAACCGCAGTCCACTCCGTTCTGAGGACGGCCATTATCAATTCATCGCGATGGATTCCTCCAAAATAGGCGCTGCCACGTGCGATGCCTTCTGCCTTGAAGCCCACAGCTTCATACGCTCTGCGGGCTCGTTCATTTTCTGGAAAAACGCTTAGCCAAACACGGTGAGCTTCGGTTTCCCGAAAGACGGTGCCAACAACCGCGCGAACAAGCCGCCTCCCTAGCCCCTTGCCAGGGTTCGACACCGCTATCCGTTTCAGACAGGTCACTCTCTCCGGAGCCCCCCAATCCCGGACAATGGCGAATCCAACAGAAGCCGCGCAATCCCTGGCAATGAAATAGGCATAGTGATTGTCATCGATAGCCGCCAGATGCCGCGCCTCGTCCCACCGGCCGACGAGTGTATGGTATCCTTCCGACCGTTCGGTCATCATCACGAATGGCAAATCCGTCTTGAACGCGCGCTCGATCTTAAGGTTCATCATCGGTCCATGCCTTCAAATAGATCGTGCGTCACACCGTCTTCCTCATATTTCCCCTCGGCGTGACTCCCCAGCCGGCAACACGCGGATGCAGATGTAACGCGTCGCTCTGGTTCCGCGGCGAGATCAGAGGGCTCCTTGGTTGGGTCCTATCCGCCGCATTCTTGTCAACCGAAGCTTAAGGCACGACGTCGCTCGTGGCGCGCAAACGCGTGCGCGATTAGCTTGTCCATGAGGTCGGTTTGAGACAAGCCGCTTGCTTCCCAAAGCTTGGGGTACATGCTGCTCGATGTGAACCCTGGCAACGTGTTCGCCTCGTTGACAAAGACTTCATCGCCTTGGACAAAGAAGTCGACTCTGGCCAAACCTTCGCAGCAGAGCACGTTGAAGACTTCAACGGCAAGTTCCTGAAGACGGCGAGCCTGTAGCAGGGGAAGGTCTGCCGGGATGTGCAGAGCGGCGCCATCGGCGTCGATATATTTTGCCTGATACGAATAGAAGCCGTGCTCGCTCGCGGGAACAATCTCGCCGAGCCCAGACGCTCGAATTTCACCTGTCGATTCCTCCAGGACAGAACACTCGATCTCCCGCGCTCCGTTCAGAGCTTGCTCGACCAGGATCTTGCGGTCGTAGCGGAACGCGAGAGCGCACGACGCTGCGAATTCCTCCTCGGACCGCGCGCGGGAGACGCCGACCGATGATCCCAGATTGGCGGGCTTTACGAACAAATCCGGCGTCCCGAGCGCGGCAACTGCCGCAGCGTATTCGATTCGGGACGAGGCAGTCGTTGTTAGGAACGGCACCACGGGAAGGCCAGCGTCGCGCATCAGCCGCTTGGAAACTTCCTTGTCCATCGCCACGGCAGAACCCGTCACCGACGAACCGACGAACGACACGTCGGCTAATTCCAGTGCTCCCTGCACCGTCCCATCTTCTCCGTTCGGCCCGTGCAAGATCGGAAATGCAACGTCGATACTCCCCGCGTCACTTCCTGTTGGTCCGTCGCAATGAACGAGGCGGCCTCGCCCGCCCGGCACAAGGCCGATCTCCGGTGCCTCGTCCGAAATTGTGAGCGCCTTAGAACCCGTTCCCGCGCCATTCCCTGAATCGCAGGCAAACCAGCGACCATCTCGCGATATGCCTATGAGATAAACGTCATAGCGATCGCTGTTCAGAGCTCGAAGGATATTGGCAGCGGATGCCCTGGAGACTTCGTGCTCAGCCGAGCGCCCTCCAAACAGCAGCCCGACAGTAATCTTACGTCGCTCTTTCGTCATCTCTCCACCGTATGCTGTCACAAACCAGCATCAGTCGGCTTCGAGCCAAGCTCTTGAACCTGGGTCACGGGCGGATAATATTGAGGCGCCTCCTTTCGATCGAACATGCCGTAGTCGCGAGACACGAGATACAATCGGATCGATGTCACGACGCCTGCCAACAAGAATTCCTCTGCCATTCGAAGCCCGTCTGCAAGCGACGATGCCAGGGCCAGGACGATGTATTCTCGCTCGCGAGAAATGCTCGCCAGAATGTCACCTTCAACGCCCGCTTGGATGGGCGAGTTGGCGGTAGAAACGATCATGAATCGTTCTGGCCGCAGAACCGGGTCGTTGTAGCTGTTGGTGGTTTCGAATTGACGCGGAGCGCCGGCTTGAGGAGTCCACTCGCAGACGAGCTGGCCGATGCGCAGGCGATAGTCCTCGAAGTGCAGCTTTCTTCCCGCGATTTGCGCGGCATGATGCTTTGCGTGGGTACGCCATCCGGCAAGGCTTGCCTCATCGCGCCAGTGAGAGTGCGAAAGCACGATGCCTGGCCGACCGACGCTTTTGAAGCGGTCAATGAACAGAAGGCCGGGATTCTTGTCCAATTCGGGTCGTAGACCGGCGGCAATATCGAAATAGGCCTGCTCGTGTCCTGGTCGCGGCATAACTTCGAAGAACAATCCAATCATATCCGCTCCACTAGATTGTCGGGTCTGCATGCACCGCGCGGTTGGAGGTGGGACCGCATATCATCACTCTGAGTTCCGTTCTTGATGCGCCAAGAGCGATCCCGCCGATGATTAGGCCCATTGCCAGAAACTACGATGGCTCAAGGGGGTCATTGAGGCTGATGGCGGTGCTCATGATGCCAACGTCTGGAATCGCAAGTAAACCCTGGGACATTCCGCTCAAATAGCGCGACCAAATTTGCATTTTGCATAAGGTTTCAGGTGGCTCTATGAAAAGGGCCAGTTCCAAAAAATACAGAGAGCCAGAAAGATGCTCTTGCTGGAGGGGACGCTGCTCTTGTCGCCGGGAGTGAGCAGACCTTGTTGCTGCAACTGTCTGGGGGGTGAGGACGCTTATTACGAGCGGACGCCCGACCACCGGCCAACGCCTCCATGTGCCGCGCAGCTTGGCCGCCGATGGCGTCCACGCCCTTCAAGCCGGGGAAACTTACGGCACAACTCTTCGAGGCTGGCGCAATATCGCCGGTTGTCGGGCAAGCTGTTTCACAAATCAAAAGAGCGAGGATTGTTTCTTGGATTTGCGGCATGGAATGAGAGGGAGATCGACCGTGCCACACGGGTTGTCGACCGGATAATCCGTTGACGTGCACAATGCGGGGCCGTCATGCAGCGCGGAGTGTCGGCCGGATAGCTCCCGCTAGATGACCGTCAATCGGCGGCGTCCAATTTTGCCCGCCGAATAGCGCTTACGGCCCCAGGCCCACGAGGCTGGTACCGCCGCAGACGTAGAGCACCTGGCCGGTGACGAAATCGGAACGTTCGTCGAGGAAGAAGGTGATGGCGTGCGCCACGTCCTCGCGCGAGCCGAGCCGCCCGACCGGGACGTTGCGCGCCATCCGCGCCTGCTGCTCGGAGCCCTTGGGAATGACGCCCCAGAAATTGTCGGTCAGGATCGGCCCCGGCGCGACCACGTTCACGGTGATGCCGCTCGCGGCGAGCTCCAGCGCCCAGGTCCGCGCCATGCCATGCACGCCGGCCTTGGTCGCCGAATAGGCCGAGCGCGTCACCGCGCCCATCGCCGCCCGCGAAGAGACGAACACGATGCGCCCGAAGCGACGCGACAGCATCCCTTCCAGCGCCGCCTGGGTCAGCAGCATCGGCGCGCCGAGGTGCAACTGCGCCAGCATCAGAATGTCTTCCGGCTTCGCGTCGGGCAGCAGATTCGGCAGGATGACGCCCGCATTGTGCACGAGGCAGTCGATGGCGTGATTCCGGCCGATCTCCTGCGCGATCGCGCGCGTCTCCGCGATGTCGGTCAGATCGGCGCGATAGGCCGCGAGCAGATCATGGGTCCAATCAGGCTTCTCCAGCCCGACCGAGACCACGCGCTGCCCCTTCTCGACGAGCTTTCTCGCCAGCGCCTCGCCGATCCCCGAATTGCCGCCGGTGATGAGTGTGGTGCGGATCTCGCTCATGATCGATTCCCTACCCCGCGTCAGACCTGACGCCGCTTGAGGTCGCGGAGGTCGAAGAAAGCGCCATCGCGCATCAACCTTGCGACAAAATCCTTCAGCCCGCCGCGCTGGATCTTCTCGGTTGCGGTCAGCGGCAGGCTGTCGGTGAAGCAGATCCAGCCCGGCGCCTTGTAATAGGCCATCTGCTCCAGGCTCCAGCGGACGATGTCTTCGGCGAGCGCGCGGCCGGCGCCGGCCTCCTCGGCGATGATGACGGCGGCAACCTCGTCGCCGCGCACCTGATCGGGCGTCGCCGCAACCGCGGCCTGCCGGATCGCGGGGTGGCGGTTGAGGACGGACTCGACCTCGACCGCGGCAATGTTCTCGCCGGAACGGCGGATCACGTTCTTCTTGCGATCGACGAAATGGAGATCGCCATCCACATCGCGCGACACGATATCGCCGGTATGCAGCCAGCCGCCCTCCCACGCCTCGGCGGTCGCCTCCGGGTTTTTCAGATATTCGCGGAAGAAGCCGTAGCGCGGGTCGGCGCCTGCCCGCCGCACCAGGAGCTCGCCCGGCGTCTCAATTGGGGCGTCATTGCCGCTGTCATCAACGATACGAACGTCAACTTCGGGTGCGGGTCGCCCGAAGCAGCTGGTGCCGATCTTGCGCGGCTCGACGTTGGCGGCGATGACGCCGCCGCTGCCCGTCTCGGTCATCGCCCAGGCCTCCAGCAGCGGAAAGCCGAAGCGGTCCTCGAACGGCGCGTGCAGCAGCTTGTCGACGCCGGCACCGAAGCCGAAGCGAACGGTGTGCGCGCGGTCCTGCTCCGACGGCGGCGCGCTCATCAGCATCGAGGGCATGACGCCGAGATAATGCAGGCAGGTCGCGCGGCTGTCGCGCACGGAAGCCCACCAACTGCGCGGATGGAAGCGATCGAGCATGGTCAGGCTGCCGCCGACCGACAGCATCGCCATCAGCGACACCGCCATCGCGTTCATGTGGAACAGCGGCAGCGGCGTGATCATGCGCTCGCCGTCGGGCTTGAGCGCGATCAGCCCGCCGACGTCGCGATACCAGTTTCCGGAATGCAGGAAATAGGTGTTGGTGAGCACGCAGCCCTTGGGCTGACCTGTCGTCCCCGACGTATAGAGCAGCGCGCATTCGGTCGAGCCGTCACCCGTGCTCGCCGGCCGCACGCCGCCGAATGGCGCGGGCACGTCGTCCTCGCTGGTCACGACGGGGATCGGCCGACCGGCCTGGCGCGCCGCCGTCTCGACCTCGTCGCGCCGCTCGACAAGCACGAACGCGGCGTTCATCTCGGAATGCGCGATGATGTATTCCAGCTCGCTCAGCCGCAAATCCGGATTGATCGGCACCACGGAGACGCCGAGCGCGTTGAGCGCGAACCACAGCTCGACGAACACCGGCCTGTTCTGGAGCAGCAGCCCGACCCTGTGGCCTTCGCCGTAGCCGCGGCCCGCGAACGCGGCGCGCCAGCGCTCGACCCGTTCGAGCATGGCGCGATAGGTGATCTCGCCCGCCGCGATGCCGTAGATGGCGGCCGTCTCCGGCAGCACGTTGAGGAAGCCCGCCTCGCCGCGGCGAAGCGCGGTCTCGCGAAAGCGGGCGTAGACTGTGGTCGCAGCGGTCAAATTCGTCTCACATGAAGAGCTGGATGTTGCCGAACGGCGCGTCGAAATTGACGAGATCGACGCGCTTGAGCTTGATCTTCAGGGCATCGCCGACCTGGACGAGATCGTGCGAGGCCCATCCCGAATAGCGCTCCAGCATGTCGCCGCGCGTCTCGGTGTAGATGTAGGACGTCCGCGCCTTGAACACGCCGGCAGCCGTGTCGCACGCCACGATCTGCGGCGCCTGCAAAAGATGATGGCAACGGCTCTTCGGCTTCTGGCTGAAGGTGCGCTCGCCGGCCAGACGCTCGACCCGCACCTTCAGGAGCAGCAGGTCCTCATACATCAGCGACGGCTGAAGCACCGGATCCTGCTGCTGCCATTCGAGCGGCATCCAGTAGCGCCCCTCGGGGTGAAACAGATCGAGCCAGGCCTGCCACTGCATCGTGTCGAGCAGCTCGGCCTCGCGATAGATGAAGTCCGTGATCGTCTTCTCGGTGATCATTCGGCGGCCTCGACACGCTTGTCCATATCCATGGTCATGAATTTCGCCCAGGCGTGGAACTGGTTGCGCATCTGCCGCTCGGAGGTGCCGTTGATCACCGCCGTGACGTCCTGCTCTTCATGGCTCTCGTAGAGCCGCCGCAGATTGACCCATTGATTGCCGTTGGATTTCAGGCCTTCCTGCGCCCGCTCGTACATTTCGAGGTCGTCGTGTCCGACGATTGAGGTCGGCGCGTTGATGAAGCGGTTGTACATCAGCGCCCGCTCGTAGAGCTTGTCGGGCGCGCCGACCAGGCGATAGACCCAGCTCTCGACCAGGGTCTTGTCGACCGCGATCGGGATGAAGTTGCGCAGGATCTGGACGGCACCCTTGACCATGATGTTGGGGAAATAGACGGTGTTGTGCCTGACCTCGCCGAGGATCTCGTGCGCCCGCTTCTCGCCGTAGGCCGCGACCATCTGGTCGAGATAGCCCGGGACATCCGAGTAGTTCGAATGGATGGAGTTGGCGACGCCGGTATGGCCGTGGCCGTTCGGCCAGATCCTGATGCCGCTCTGCTCGTAGAATTCGTACGGGCTCATGAAGGGACCGTAGAGCTGCACCGCCATCGGCGTTTCCGTGGAATCGCCCTGCTCGCGCTTCCAGACCTTGACCGCAGTGCCGGCCGAGCTTTCATGCGCCACCATCGGATGGCAGGTGTCGGTCTGGTTCTCGACCAACATCTTCCAGTTGCAGGTGTGCATGTAGCGGATCGGCGTCGCCATGACGGCGAGCTTGCCCTCTGGCGAGCGGTCGACCATGTTGTCGATGGTCGAAAGGCTCTCGCCGAAATAGTCCTCGAAGGAAACGCCGCTTTCGCTGAGCCGTGCGAAGATGAAGTCGCGATGGATCACGACGTTCTTGACCCTGGACAGCCCCTCATTCGCCTGGGTGTCGCCGAAGCCGGTGCCCTCATAGCCCTTCTTCAGTGGGATCGCGAGCAGCGAGCCGTCGGTCTTGAAGGACCAGGCGTGATAGGGGCAGCGGAAGAACTTTCCGGTGTTGCCGCAGGGCTCGGAGGCGATCTTCACGCCCTTGTGCGGACAGCGATTGTAGAACACATGGATGGAGCCGTCGGTATGGCGGCTCGCCAGCACCGGCTGGCGGCCGATCGTGGCGGTGATGAAATCGCCAGGCTTCGCCAACTGGCTGGCATGCCCGACATAGACCCAGCTGTTCGGGAACAGATGCTCCATCTCGAGCTCGAAGATCTCGGGGTCGACATAGACGTCGCGATGAACCTCGGCCTCGCGCACCAGCGCGGCAATCGCGTGGGCATCCCTTCCGTATTTCGCCATGGCGTCCCTCGCCTCCCTCACAAATCCAGCACCAGACGTTCCGACTTCGCGCGCGACACGCAGATCTGCATGACCTTGTTGGAGGCCTTCTCGTCGTCGCTCAGGATGACGTCGCGATGGTCGGGCACCCCCGCGACCACGCCGCACTGGCAGATGCCGCAATCGCCGCGCCGGCAATCGTAGAGCACGTCGAGCCCCGCCGCCTCCAGCGCCTGGATAATGGTCTGGCCGGCTGCGACGCCGACGACCTGTCCGGTCGATCTGATCTCGACCTCGAACGGCAGGTCGAGTGAAGACGGCTGCTCCGACTTGAAGAGTTCGTAGTGAATGCGGTCCGCCGGGACGCCCTCGGCAAGCGCGGCCGCCTTCACGGCGTCGATCATTCCCGCCGGACCGCAGACGTAGATGTGGGCGTTCGCGGCTGCTCCCCTGAGCGCCACGGCAAGATCCAGACGGGACTCGCCGTTGTCGTAATGAACGGACAGGCCATCGGCGCAGACCTCCCGCAGATGCGGCAGGAACGCCAGAAGTCCTTTCGTGCGGCCGGCGTAATGCAGGCGAAACGGACTTGCGCGGGCGGTGAGCTCTGCCGCCATCGACAGGATCGGCGTGACACCGATGCCGCCGGCAAACAGCAGCGCGGGCGCCGGCCCCTCGTGCAGATGAAAATTGTTCACCGGCGCGCTTGCCTTGACGACATCGCCGATCTTCAGCGCATGCATGAACTGCGAGCCGCCGGTCGAGGCCTCCTCGCGCAGCACCCCGAGCGCCAGCGCATCCTCGGCAAGACCCGGCAGGGCCATCAGCGAGTACGGACGGTCCCCTCCGTTCGGGAGCGACACGCGGATATGTGCGCCTGCCCGCCATGGCGGCACGGGGCCGTCCTCCACGCCAAGCACAAGGCTCCGTACGAACGGCGTCTCCGCGGCATACGACCTGACCCTGAGCTTGAGCGGATGCGCGTCCATTCAGGCATCTCACGAATTATATGAATTTGCATATTTTTAGACATGTAATAATTGGATGTCAATCGGCCGCAAGGGGGCGCCATGGGCGGGCATGGCCGGAGGCCCCGGCGCCGGCCGCCTATTCGATCGGCGCCGGCCGCACCAGCTGGAAGAGATCGCGGGGCCTCGCATACCAGCCCGACCCGTGCATGCGGGCAATGAGATCGAGGCCGACCGTATCAATATAGCCTCTCTGTGCATCGATCACGAACTGCTCGGCCACATGAGCACAGACGATCTCGCCGATCGCCGCGATCTGCCGGGGCCCGGTCTCGTGAACCGAGAGGGAGCGACATTCGAACGCCACCGGGCACCCCTCGATGAGCGGAGGCGCAACCATCTGCGAAGGACATGTTTGAAGTCCCGCGATCTCCATCTCGTCGACACCCGCCGGAGCATCGACGGCCGTCGCGTTCATGGCTTCAGCCATCTGGTGCGACACCAGGTGAGCGACGAACTCGCCCGTCTCGACGATATTCTGCGCCGTGTCTTTCAAGCCCTTGTTCGGATGGCGCAGCAGGCCGAGCACGACCGTCGGCGGTTCATGCCCGAGGACGTTGAAGAAGCTGAAGGGCGCGGCATTGGCGGCGCCGTCTCGGGAGCGGGTCGTCACCCACGCGATGGGGCGCGGCGTAACGGTCGCGGTGAGAATCTTGTAGCGGACATCCGCCGGAAGGTGGCCCATATCGAAGAGCATCGGTCCCTCAATTGCGCGCGCAAACGGCGCTGACGGTTGATACTGCCCGCTTCGGTCGATCGTCGACGACGAGCTGGAAAACGTCCGGACGGGAATAGTGCCCCGCGGCGTCGAAATCAAACTTGCCGCGCGTCACCTCGTCGAGCGCAATGTCGGCATACAGGATGGTCTCCCCCTCGAAGCATGGGCCCGCCAGCACCTTGCCGAGCGGATTGACGATGGCGCTGCCGCCGCGCATGAGCACGGTCTCGGGATCGGCACCCAGCGCGCACTCGTAGTCCGCCGGGAAGGCGCCGCGCTTGAGATGCTGACAGGCCGTCAGGACGAAGCAGCGTCCCTCCAGGGCGATATGCTGCATGGTCGGAAGCCAGGTATCGCGATCATCCGCGGTTGGAGCGCAGTAGATGCTGATGCCCTGGCTGTACATGTGCATGCGCAGCATCGGCATGTAGTTTTCCCAGCAGATCACGGCGCCGATATTGCCAAGCGAGGTCTCGAACACCGGCATGGTCGAGCCGTCGCCGAACCCCCAGATCAGCCGCTCGCCCGCAGTCGGCATCAGCTTGCGGTGCTTGCCGACGAGCCCACGCGCCCCGTCGAAGAACAGGGCCGTGCAGTAGAGCGTGCCCTGCTCTCGCTCGATGCAGCCGATGACTGTAAAGGCACCGGTTGCGGCCGCCGCCGCGGCGATCGTCTCGACCTCCACGCCATCGAGATCGATGGCCGCCTCCCAATACGAACGGAACGCCTCGCGTCCTTCGGGCTTGCGCATGCCGACGGGAGCGCCGAACGAATTTCCCTTGGGATAGCCGCCAATGAAGGCTTCGGGGAAAACGACCAGCCTGGCGCCGGCACCAGCGGCCTTCTCGATCAGGGCTGCAGCCTTTTGCGCCGACACCAGCGAGCTTGTCGGATCTGACGCGGCCTGAACGACGGCCGCCTTGTAGGTGTTCGGTCGGTTGCTATCCATCATGTCATCCCGGGCACGGAAACGGAGAGCGGGCCGCTGCTGCGGCCCGCCGGCATGTCATACTCAGTGATCCGTCTCGATTTGCGGCCTGTTCGGCAGCATGATCGATCCGATCACGGCGACGACCGTGCAAATGACGACCGGATACCAGAGCCCCGCAAACACGTCGCCGACCGCGAGCGAAAGATAGGTTGCAAAGAACGGCAGGAAGCCACCGAAGATGCCGGCGCCGATGTGGTAGGGAAACGAAAGTGCCGTGTATCGGATGTTGGCCGGAAACACCTCGACCAGGAACGACGCCACCGGCCCATAGACCATCGCGACGATGACGGTCATGACGACCAGCAGAAAGACGATGTAGGCTGACGACACCTTCGCGGGATCCGCCTTGGCGGGGTAACCCGCCTCGGACAAGGCCTTGCGGTAAGCCGCCGCATCGTATCCGGCAATCGTTTTGCCGTTGACCGTCATGGCTACGGCCTGGCCGTCGACCGGGGCGGCATAGCTGAAGTTGATGCCGCTTCCGATCAACAGCTTCTTGGCCTGGACGCAAGGCTTGCCGTGATCACCATGCGAGCTCAGCAATGCGGCCGCAAGGCCGAACCGGCATGCTTCGCTGGTGGTGTCGGCGTGCACCGTCACCGGCGCGCTGCGCGTCGCAGCCACGAGCTGCGGGTTTGCTGCCTCCAGCAGCGACGAAAACATCGGCCGGTAGCACAGCGCCGAAAGTACGAGACCCGTCATCATCAGCCATTTGCGTCCGACCCGATCGGACAGCCAGCCGAAGAAAACGAAAGCCGGCGCACCGATGACGAGGCCGATGGCCATCAGGGTATAGGATGTCTGCAGGTCGATCCTTGCGATCTGCTGCATGAAGATCATCACGTAGAACTGGCCGGTGAAGTAGGTTGACCCCATCCCCGCGGTCACACCGAACAGCGCGATCAACACCAGGCGAAGGCTGGACCACCGGGCGAACGTGTCTCTGACCGGGCTCCTGGACAGGCGACGCTCGGCCTTGAGACGCGTGAAGACGGGCGATTCATGCAGCCTGGCTCGGACGTAGATCGAGAACGCCAGCATCGCGATCGAGATGATGAAGGGAGCGCGCCATCCCCAGGCCTTGAAATCGGCCTCGCTCATGACGCTCTGCGTGCCGATGATGACCGCGATGGAGAGCGCCAGCCCGACCGACGATGTGATCTGGATCCAGCCGGTCAGAAGCCCGCGCCGGTCCGGACGCGAATGCTCCGCAACGTAGATGACGGCACCGCCATATTCGCCGCCGACCGCGAGGCCCTGGATTAATCGCAGCATGACCAGCGAGATCCATGCGGCATGACCCACGCTGGCATAGGTGGGCAGGAAGCCGATCAAGGCCGTGCCGCCGCCCATCATCACGATGGTGATGAGGAAGGTATATTTTCGACCGACCAGATCGCCGATGCGGCCGAAGACCACTGCGCCGATCGGCCGGATCACGAAGCCTGCCGCAAGAGCACCGAGCGACGCAAGCACGGCGGCGGTCGGGTTGTCCGGCGGAAACAATACCGAACTCATGAACACGGCCAGCGAGCCGTAGATGAAGAAGTCGTACCACTCGAACACGGTGCCGAGGGTCGAGGCGAGAACGACCTGCCGCTCCTCGCTGCGCGTCAGATTCTGGTCGGCGGGTACCGCCGTCGCTCGTGCATCCATCGTCATTCCCCTGTTTGCGCCCGCGGCCAAACCCAGCCCCGCTTCAAGTAATTTTATTTAGTCATATACATATGATGTCGTCAAATACAGCAAGCTTGAATATCCGGCGCGACGCGCCCAATAATGCGCCAGCACGACACCCGCCATAACACCCTGATCTATAAGGATTTTCAGTGAAGAAGCCGCGCCGACCCCGTCCGCCGGATCCGGCGCCCGCATCCGCACGAGGAGCCAAACCCGGCAAGATCACCAAGGCGGAACGGCCCGGACGGCGCGGCATTCAGTCGATCGAGATCGGCTTCAAGATCCTCGACTACCTCAGGACCGAAATGCGGCCCGTGCCGCTGAAGATGATCGCCGCCAACACCGGAATGTCCGCGGCCAACGTCCACTATTATCTCGTGAGCTTTCAGGCGGTGGGCATCGTCCGACAGGAGAGCGACACCGGCTGCTATGCCCTCGGCCCCTACGCATTGAAGCTCGGCATGGCGGCCATCGAGCAATTCGACGTCTTCGCCGTCGCGCGGCCGGCCATGACCGAACTCGCAACGACGATCGGCCACACCGTATTTCTCGGCGTGTGGGGCAATCGCGGACCGACCATCATCTATCGCGTCGAGGGCGGAGCCAGCCGGCCCATCATCGAGCTGCGCGTCGGAAGCGTCCTGAGCCTGCTGCGGTCCGCGCTGGGGCGAAACTTTCTTGCACATTTGCCGCGCTCGCTGACGGGCGAGATGCTGGATCAGGAGCTCAAGGAGGAACGCTCGCGCGAGACGCGGGTCGATGACGCGCCAACCACCAAGGCCGAGGTGGAGGAGATGATGGACACGATCCGGCGCGACGGCATCAGCCGTTGTCGTGACGCGCTGCTGCCGAACTTCACCTCCTTATCCGCGCCGATCTTCGACCAGGGCGGGTTCATGATCGCGGCCATCACGATGATGGGACCCATCGGTATTCTCGACGATGACCTGAAAGGTCCGACAGCGACGGCCCTGAGCGCCCACGCGCGCGCCCTCTCCGCGACCGCCGGCTGGCAAGGCGGAGGCTGAACCGCCCTCGCCGGCTCGATCGGGCGAGAGCAGCGGCCGCGCATCAGAGCTCGCAGTTACGGCAGATTGTCCCGCAGAAAAATGTCGATGCGGATGCGTTCCTGGTCGGGGCTGATGGGCTCACCCGAGCAATGCGCGAGCAGGACGCGCGCTGCGGACCGCGCCTCGTGGCCGGGGTCCTGGTTGATGATGGCGTCGAGCGTGCCGCGAACCAGGAAGCGCCGCGTATACTGAGTCAGCTCATGGGTGATCCAGACCACCTCGCGCGCCCGTCCCGAGGCCTCGAGCGCATCAGCAATGCCACGGTTCCCGGCGCCGCAGCAATAGATGCCGCGGAGATCGGCATGGCGCGCCAGCAGCGCGGCCGTGAGCTTCCGCGTTCGGTCGCTGTCGTCGCGGCCCTCGATGACCGGGAGCGCGCGCAAATCCGGATACTCGCTGGACAGGATCTGGTGGAAGCCGAACTGCCGCTCGGTGTGATCGCGCAGCGACAACGATCCCGCGATCACCGCGACCGTCCCCTCGTTGCCGGCGAGGAAGCGTCCCATCAGCGTGGCCGCGGTCCGCCCCGCGGCCGGGTTGTCGATACCGACATAGTGCAGGCGGCGCGAGCTCGGCGCGTCCGACACCAGGGTCACCACGGCGACCCCGCGGCCTGCGAGCTCGTCGATCGCGGCGCGTACCCTCGGATGGTCGAGCGCGATGACGGCGACGCCCTGATAGGCCGGCGACAGGTTTTCCAGCGCGCTGGCCAGCACGTCCGGATCGAACACGTCGACATGGAGAATATCGATGAAGCCGCGCTGGCCGGCGAGCCAGTCCGCGGTGCGCTGGACCTGCTCGGTCAGGTTGGTCATGAAGCTGTTGCTGCCGGTCGGCAGCACGAACGCGAAACGGAACGTCTGGCCGCGGGCAAGCCGCGCGGCCGCGACGTCGGCACGATAGCCGAGTTTTGCCACCGCGGCCTCGACACGCGCAACCGTCTTGGCGCGCACGCCCTCGCGCCGGTTGACGACGCGGTCGACGGTGGCGAGCGAAACGCCCGCCGCGCGCGCGACATCCTCGAGCGTCGCGCGAAGCACCGGCTGCGCCGCGCCGGCTGTCATTCGCGCGCCGCCCACAGCATGCCGCGGGTCATCAGCGTTCGGATCTCCGGCACGTCGAGCTCGTAGGCACGGTGGCCGAGCGAGGAGTAGAACACCCTGCCCGCGCCGTAGCGCTTCTTCCACACCACGGGCATGACCACGCCCTCGATCCAGGGCGCGTGCTCGCCGGTGAAGGTCGTCGTCGCCAACACCTCGTTGGCGGGGTCGACATGCATGTAATACTGCTCTGAACGATGCTCGAAACTCTTCAGGCCCTTCATGATGGGGTCGTCCGGCTTCGTCAAGTCGACCTTGTAGTCGATGATGTTGCCGGGATGCGCAACCCACTGCCCGCCGCACAGGAACTGGTAGTCGACCGAATCACGGAACGCGTCGCACATCCCGCCATGATGGCCGGCGAGCCCGACGCCGCTGCGCACCGCCGCGCAGAGATTGAGCGCTTCCGCCTTCTCGATCTTCGACATGGTGTAGATCGGGATGATCAACGACAGATCGTGAATCGCGGGATCGGCGAACGCCGCCGTCGTGGTTTCGATCCGCACCTCGAAGCCTTCCGCCTTCAGCCAGCCGCGGATCATCGAGGCACAGAGATCCGGATCGTGTCCCGGCCAGCCGCCCCAAACTATCATTGCCTTGCGCATGTTTCTGTCCTCAGTCGATCTGTCCGGTTTCGCGTCCGGCCGGCAGCATCGCCGGCCGCTCGACGCGGCTCTCGATCTTGACGCGCCGCCCGTCGTCGGCGGAGGTCTGGAACGCCTCCATCACCTCCAGCACGTGGAAGGCGAGCGCCCCGCTGGCGCGGTGCGGCCGGTTGTTCAGGATCGCGGCAGCCATGTCGGCGACGCCGATCGAGCGGAACTCACCGTCGACATGGCCGTGCGTCGGC
Source organism: Bradyrhizobium sp. USDA 3311 (assembly GCF_054062495.1). NCBI lineage: Bacteria > Pseudomonadati > Pseudomonadota > Alphaproteobacteria > Hyphomicrobiales > Nitrobacteraceae > Bradyrhizobium > Bradyrhizobium sp. USDA 3311. The sequence continues at coordinate 7,340,980 of NZ_JBSSFI010000001.1, forward strand.
GGCACCGTCTCCCATTCACCGCCGGTCCTCGCGACCTGCACCTCGCCGCCGAAGCGGTTCGGGTCCGGCACCAGCATGCTGCCCTTGTCGCCATAGATCTCGATCGGCGCGTGCCGGTGCTTCGGCACATCGAAGCTCATGGCGATCGAGACGACCGCCCCGCTCTCGAATTCGAGCGTGCCCGCCACATGGGTCGAGACCTCGACCGGAATCAGCGTGCCGTTCATCGGCTGGCTGGTCACCACGCGTTCGGATTTCGGACGCGCGGTCGAGCCCATCACGCTCGCGACCGGGCCGAGCAGCTGGACGAGATCGGTGATGTAATATGGCCCCATGTCCAGCATCGGCCCGCCGCCGCGCAGGTAATAGAAGCCTGGCGCCGGATGCCAGCGCTCGTGGCCGGGACAGCCGAAGAAGGCGCTGCCCGCAACCGGCGTGCCGATCGCGCCGTCGTCGATCAGCTTGCGCGCGGTCTGGTGTCCACCGCCCAGGAACGTATCCGGCGCGCAGCCGACGCGAAGGTTCTTCTGCGCCGCGAGATCGATCACCTTGCGCGCCTCCGCGACGTTGATGCCGAGCGGCTTCTCGGAATGGACATGCTTGCCGGCATTGAGCACGGCGAGGCTGACGTCGGTGTGGGCGAGCGGCACCGTGAGATTGATGACGATCTCGACGTCGTCGCGCCTCAGCAACTGATCGACCCGCATCCCCGGCAGGCCGAAGGCCGCGCCCTGGCGCTCCGCGGCATCGCTGCGCATGTCGGCGAGCGCCTTGACCTCCATGACCGGGAAGCGCTGGGCCGCCTTCAGATAGGCGGTGCTGATGTTGCCGCAGCCGATGATTCCGACGCCTATTCTTCTCATTGTGATCTCCGTGAGATTCCGTTCATCCCTTGACCGCGCCCGCGGTGAGGCCGGCGACGATGTGCTTCTGCGCCAGAAGGAAGAGAATGACCGTCGGCAGGATGGTCAGCGTGATGAAGGCAAGGATCAGGTGCCACTCGGACGAATACTCGCCTTGATAAACCATGATGCCGAGCGGCCAGGGATAGAGCGCATCGGTGTTGAGCATCACCAGTGGCAGCAGATAGGCGTTCCAGCTGTTGACGAAGGTGATGGTGCCGACGGTGGCAAGGATCGGCCGTGACAGCGGCAGCGTCACGTAGCGAAAGAACTTGATGTAGCTGCAGCCGTCCACCAGCGCGGCTTCGAGCAGTTCATACGGAATGTCCTTGAAGAAGCGCCGCAGCAGCAGCACGCTCATGGCCAGGCTGAATGCGACCTGCGGCAGTGCGACGCCGAAATAGGTATCGAGCAGCCCGAGATCGCGCACCTTGATGAAGAGCGGCAACACCGCTGTCGCGGCGGGAAACAGCAGGCCGAGCGTCAGGTAGCTCAGCAGCATCGATGAGCCGTAGAACCTGACGTGAGCGAAGGTGAACGCGGCCATCGAGGCCACGATCAGGGTCAGCGCCACCGCGAGCGTCGAGATGACCAGCGAGTTGCGGAGCAGCTGCCAGTAGCGCGCCGAGAACAGGATGTCGGCATAGTTCTGCCATTCCCAGTGCCTTGGCAGGCCAAACGGATTGACGCGCAGCTCGCCGAGCGACTTGAAGCCGCCGAGCAGGGTCGCGAGCAGCGGCACCAGCACGAAGACGGCGATCACGGCGAGGAACAGCGCCTTGAACAGCACGGTGGGATCGAACGCGGTACGGGTGGTCTCAGTGTTACTCATCGCGCATGAACCATCGCTTGTAGGTGAAGGCAAAGGTCACGCAGATCACGAACAGGATGACGCCGATGGCGCTGCCATAGCCGACGCGCATGCGGGAGATGCCGTTGTTGTAGAGGAAGCTCACCATCGTGTTGGAGGAATCCGCAGGTCCCCCGCGCGTCAGCGGCATCACCAGGTCGAATAGCTGGAGCGAGCCGATGATGGCGAAGAACACCGAGAGGCGGATGGTCGGATAGAGCAACGGGATGACGACATGGCGGAGCGTCTGCGACCGCGTCGCCCCGTCGATGGTGGCCGCCTCGACCAGGCTCTTGTCGAGGCCCTGAAGCGCGGCGATGAACAGCATCATGTGGAAGCCGAAATACTTCCATACGATGACGATCAGCACCGCCAGCATCGCCGTGTCGGTCGAGGCCAGCAGATGCGGCGGCTCGGCGCCGAAGGTGCGCCAGATCGAGGCGACCAGGCCGTAGTCGCCGTCGTAGACGAACGAGAAGATCAGCCCGGTTGCGATCTCGGCCAGGATATAGGGCATGAAGAACAGCATGCGCAGCGCCACCGCCCCGCGAAAGCGCTCGGCGAGCATCAAGGCGAGCGTGAGCGCCAGCGGCAGCTGTATCAGCAGCGAGACCGCGATGATCAGCCCGTTGTTGCGCAGCGCGAGCCAGAAGGCGCGCGTCTCCAGCACGAAGCGGTAATTGTCGAAGCCGATCCAGTTGGTCGGCCGGCCAAAGCCGTTCCAGTTGAAGGCCGAGTACCAGGCCGCCTCGCCGATCGGCACCACCACGAACAGCGTGAACAACAGCAGCGCCGGCGGCAGGAACAGGATCAGCACCGTGAAGCGGCCGTCCCAGCCGGGACCGCGCACCGCCGTCGGCGAGACCGATGTCTGCGCAACGCTCATCGCCGGCGCGCTCGCGATCGGTCGCGCCACCGTCAGTTACCCTGCTTCCAGGCCGCCTCGATCGCTTTCGCGGCGTCCTGCGGGCTCATGCTGCCGCCGGCGATTTCGGCAGTAACGTCATTGACGACGCGACCGACCGAGGGACCGAGGCTCTGGTCGTAGAAGTTCTGGTGATAGTTCGACTTCGCCAGATTGGCCGCGATCAGCTTCATGAAGGAATTGTTGAGGCCGGCATCCGCGCCCTGCGCCACCGGGATGATGAAATTGCCCGCCGCAAGCCGCGTCTGCACGTCCTTGGAGACGAAGTATTTCAGGAAGTCGACCGCCTCCTTCGGCGAGCCCTTGGTGATCAGCCAGCCGGTGATGCCGCCGAGCGTGTCGGTCGGCGCGCCCTTGCCGCCCGAGACGACCGGGAAGTCGAACCAGCAGATCTTGTCCTCGGAGAGGCCCACCTTGTCGGCGGCGAGCGCGCGCTGCAGATGATAGACGGTGCTGATGGCGAGCGTCATTGCGGCCTTGCCGTCGCCGAAATAACCGACCGCTTGCGGATTCTTGAAGCCCAGGAAACCGTTCTGGAACGGCTGAAGATCGACGAGCTGCTTGAATAGCTCGCCGGACTTCTGGAAGGTTTCGCCGGCGAAGCCGCCGTTCTCGCCGCGCAGCGCCGCGTCGAAGGCCGGCTTGCCGCCGATGCGCACGGCAAGATGCGTCCAATAGAAGTGCAACGGCCATTTGTCGGCGCCGCCGACCACGATCGGCGTCACGCCTGCGGCCTTCAACGTCTTGACGGCGGCAAGCAGGTCATCCCAGCTCTTGATCCCCGCGGGATCGACCTTCGCCTTGGCCATCAGCTCCCTGTTGCAGAGGAAGCCGACCTGCGACAGCGCGGTCGGAAGTCCATAGACGCGGCCATTGCTGGTGAAGGCAGCGAGCGCTGCCGGCGTCAGGCTGTCGCTGTAACCCTTCACGGAATCGGTGATGTCGTCGAGGACGCCGGCTTCGATCTGCGCCTTCAGGACGCCACCGGCCCAGCTGTAGATGATGTTGGGCCGATCCTTGGATTGCAGGATGGTCGGCAGCTTGGCCTTGTAGGCCTCGTTCTCGAGGAACTGCATCTCGACCTTGACGCCCGGATGCGACGCCTCATAGGCGCGCGCAACCTCCTCCCAGATCTTCACCTGGGCCGGATTGGCCTCGATGTGGAGCCATTTCACCGTCGTGTCGGCTGCGGCAGAGTTGGCCCAAAGCAGGCATGCGGCAGCGGCGAGTCCCAGCTTCCCGAGCAGTCTCATCACATCCCTCCCGATCGGCTCTTATTCTTTGGCTGCAATCCTGCCTTCGATTTTTGAGGTACGCAACTGAAATTCTGATCTATGGACCTCACGGCGGAAGCGGCTAAGGTTGGCGGGACAACCGGGCGGTGCCTTGCACCGCCCGCAACACAAGAAAAAGAGGTGCCCATGGCCGCCGTTTATTCCGACCTTGCCGGCAAGGTCGTTCTCGTCACCGGTGGCGCATCGGGGATTGGCGCTGCAATCGTGCGGCGCTTCGCGCAGCAGAAATCCAATGTCGTGTTCTTCGACATCAAGGCCGACGAGGGCCAACGCCTGGCACGCGAGCTGTCGGATCAGGATCTGGCTGCGCATTTCCAGCGCGTCGACCTGACCGATATCGCTGCGTTGCGCGCCGGCGTCGCGGAGGCGCGCAACGCCCACGGCGCGATCAACATCCTCGTCAACAATGCCGCACATGACGAACGGCACAACACCGAGGAGATGACGCCGGAATATTGGGACGACCGCATCGCGGTGAACCTGAAGCACCAGTTCTTTGCGGCGCAAGCCGTGCTGCCGGACATGAAGGCGGCGAAGGCCGGCGCCATCATCAATTTCGGCTCGGTGTCGTGGATGGCCGGACAAGGCGGCATGGCGGCGTACACGGCCAGCAAGTCCGGCGTCGTCGGCCTCACGCGCTCCCTCGCGCGCGACTACGGTCCCTACAATATTCGGGTGAACGCGATCGCGCCGGGCTGGATCATGACCGAGCGCCAGCTCGAGAAATGGATGACGCCGGCGGGCGAGATCGAACTGCAGCAGCGACAGTGCCTGAAGCGCCGGCTGGTGCCGGACGAGGTCGCGAAATTCACTGTCTTCCTCGCCTCCGACGAGGCCTCCGCCTGCACCGCGCAGCACTACGTCGTGGATGGCGGCTGGGTGTGAGATGCCCTAGGGTTGGCGGGCGCATCAGGGCGCGGCACAGCCGCCGATTGCACTGCAAAATCACTTGCGCCGCAACATTCAAAAATGAGACTGCCCGTCAAACCGGACGAGGCGCCCACGCAGGCACCGCATTCGACTTCAGCTAGCTTCCCTCCAAAGCCGCGGGGCCGTTCGAGAGCCACGGGCGTCGCGCCCGGTTCGGCGCGGCAACAAAGCGACGACACAGGGAGGAGCACAATGTCGAAATGCGGTGTGGGACTGCTTGCGCTGAGCAGCCTGTTTCTTTCGAGCGCGGCGATCGCCCAGGAAAAGATCAAGGTGGGCGTGACCGCAACCCTCGAAGGCACCTACACGGTGCTGGGCGAGGACGGCATGCGCGGCCACCAGACGGCACTCAACGTGCTGGGCAAGAAAATCGGCGACAAGGAGCTTGAGTTCATCGTCGCATCGACCGACGCGACGCCGGATTCGGCAGTGCGCGCCGTCCGCAAGCTGATCGAGCAGGACAAGGTGCAGATCCTGCTGTCGCCGCTCTCCGGCGACGAGGGTATCGCGGTGAAGAACTTTGCAAAGACCCATCCCGAGCTGACCTTCATCAATGCGGCATCCGGCGCCCAGGAAACGACCTATGTCGATCCTGCCCCGAACTTCTTCCGCTACAACATGGACGGCGCGCAGTGGCAGGTCGGCCTCGGCAAATACGCCTATGACGACAAGAAGTATCGCAAGATCGCGACCGTCGGCGAAGACTACTCCTTCATCTACACCCAGGTGTTCGGCCTCGTGCTCGAGTTCTGCGGCGCCGGAGGCCAGGTCACCAACCGGCAATGGGTTCCGCTCGGCACCAAGGACTTTGCCTCCGTCATCGCCGCGCTGCCCGACGACGTCGATGCCATCTATCTCGGGCTTGGCGGGGCGGACGCCGTCAACTTCCTCAATCAGTATCAGCAGGCCGGCGGCAAGGCGCATCTGATGGGAGGCTCCATCATGATCGACCAGACCATCCTGTCGTCAAAGGGGAATGCCAAGAACGCGCTGATCGGCACCATCGCTGCGAGCGGCCAGGCCGATACCTGGGAGGATCCGGGCTGGCAGAAGTTCGTGAAGGCCTATCAGGACGCCTTCCCGCCCAACAAGCGTTTTCCAAGCCCGTCACTGCTCGCGACCAATTACTATGGCTCGACAATGGCCCTGATCCTGGCGCTGCGCGAGGTCAATGGCGATCTCAGCGACAACCAATCGAAGTTCAGGACTGCGCTCGCGAAGATCGAGCTCGACGCGCCGAACGGCAAGATCAAGCTCGACTCCAATCGTCAGGCGATCGGCACCAACTTCGTCACCGAAGTCGTCGATGATGGCAAGGGCGCGCTGTTCAGCAAGGTCGTGAAGGTGATCCCGAACGTGAACCAGACGCTCGGCTACGACCCGGCCGTGTTCTCGAAGATCGGGCTGCCGAGCCGCACCGTGCCGGAATGTAAGAAATACTGACGCATCACATCGGCAGCAGACGAGCGGGGAGCGACTTGCTGACGCGGGCGCTCTCCGCTCTTGCAATCTCGGCGGCGTTGTTGAACGCTGGCTGAAAAGACAAGAACATTCGGGAGGGAAGGCATGAGCCGTGCGCTCGCCGTCTTCCACGGCCGGTTCGGTCGGGCGACGGTTTATCAGTTGAACCGCCCTTTCAATATCCACGCGCATCGTGAAGGTCATCTGATCTTCCATGTCGGCGGCATGCCCGCATGCATCGATGTCTCCGCCGGCCACTACGATCTCAACGAAACCTCGGTCGTTGCCGTCAATCCCTGGGAGCCGCACAATTTTCTGCCGACCGACCTCGACGGCGGCGCGATCTTCTTCGTGCTCTATGTCAATCCCGAATGGTTTGCGCCCGATGCATCGGGCACCGACCGGCTGCGCTTCGGCCGCACGCAGTTCAAGCGCACTGTCGCGCTCGACAAGCACATCCGGCGAACAGCCGCCTTGGTGTGCGGCGCACCATCGCTCTCCAGCCTCGATTCCGAGCTCCGGCGGCTGATCGACATTTGCTACGATGAAAGCTGGCAACAGGCGGAGACCGTACGCGATGCGCGGGCGAGCGGCGCCGTGACCGACTTCCGCGTGCGCAAATGCATCAAGCTGATGTCCGAGAGTCCGGGGGCGGAGATGGAGCTCGACACCATCGCGCGCGAGTCCGGCCTGTCGCGACCTCACTTCTACCGGCTGTTCCGCGTCCAGACCGGCGTCACGCCGAACCTCTATCTCAACACGCTGATCATGGAACAGGCGCTCGAAGCGCTGGTCGCCAGCGAGGCACCGATCGCCGATATCGGCTTCGATCTCGGCTTCTCCTCGCAGAGCGGCTTCACCCGCTTCTTCGCCGCCAATGTGGGGATGGCTCCGACCGACTATCGTCGCGCCGCCAAGGTCTTGCGCGCCTGACCGCCGCGCGAAAAGATACTCACGATCAAATGTCGCACTTAAAGCCCGGCTAGGATGAGCGCAACGCGACCCCCAGATGGTCGCGACGACGGGAGCGCACGTTCATGGCGAGGCGAGCAGCCGCTGCAAGGCTGTCTGACCTGCATTCGGTGGAGCTTCGGCGCGCCGCCTGGACAAGCGGGCGGCGCACATGAGCCGTTTCATCGAACGCCATCCCGCCTGGGCGCTGATCTCGATCATCGCGATCGCCATCGCGCTCTGGCTGATCTTCGCGGTCTGGCCGCCGGGCCTCGAAGAGGCGATCGGCCGCAAGCGCGTCTTCCTCAACGCCGTCTTCAACGGCATCACGCTCGGCGGGCTCTACTTCCTCGTCGCAAGCGGCTTCACGCTGATCTTCGGCCTGATGCGCAACGTCAACCTGGCGCACGGCTCTCTCTATCTGTTCGGCGGCTATGTCGGCTACGCCATCAGCACAGCCACCGGCTCCTGGCTCCTCAGCTTCATCGTTGCCTTCGTCCTGACCGCGCTGGTCGGCGTGCTGCTTCAGGTGATCGTGTTCCGGCGCATGGAAGGCCAGGACCTCAGGCAGACCATGGTGACGATCGGGCTCTCGATCGTGTTTGCCGACCTGATGCTCTGGGCCTGCGGCGGCGACTTTTACCAGATCCAGACCCCGAGCTGGCTGATCGGGCCCGTGGACCTGCCGCTGATCACGGCGGTGAAATCCTCGGGCGAGCCGGTCTATCTCCGATATCCGGTGGTGCGGCTGGTGATCTTCGCGGCGTCCGTCGTGATCGGCGTCGGCATGTGGCTCGCGCTCAACCGCACCCGGATCGGCATGATCATCCGCGCCGGCGTCGACGATCGCGACATGCTGGCCGCCACCGGCGTGCGCATCCAGCTCGTCTTCGTGCTGGTGTTCGCGTTCGGCGCAGGGCTTGCCGGCATCGCCGGGGTCGTCGGCGGCACGTTCCAGTCGCTGTCCCCCGGTGAGGACATCCGTTTCCTGCTGGCCTCGCTGGTGGTGGTGATCGTCGGCGGCATGGGATCGATCCCCGGTGCGGCGCTCGGCGCGCTCATCATCGGCCTCGCCGAGCAGCTCGGCTCGGTCTACATCCCGACCTACGCCATCGTCGTGACCTTCCTGATCATGGTGCTGGTGCTGGCAATCCGGCCGCAGGGCCTCCTGGCGAGGCGCTGACATGTCCCTCGCCCACGACGCCCGCGTTACCGTCCGCCCCGCCGCCGTGGCGGAGCGTTCCGCGCGGGCATGGCCGGAGATCGACAATCCCGCCGCCTGGATCGTCGCGGTCCTCCTCCTGATCATGCCGCTGATCGCCAACGGCTTCTTCCTGATCGAGATCTTCGCCACCACGCTGATCCTCGGCACCATGGCGCTGAGCCTGATGTTCCTGGCCGGCTACGGCGGCATGGTCAGCCTGATGCAGCTCACCATCGCCGGCTTTGCGGCCTACATGGTCGCCGTGTTCGGCGTCAGCGCCAACACCAATATCAGCCTCGGCTGGCCGTGGTGGCTCGCGGTCCCGATGGCGCTCGCGCTCGCGACCGTCTTCGGCACGCTCGGCGGCGCGCTGGCCGTCCGCACCGAAGGCATCTACACCATCATGATCACGCTCGCGATCGGCGCGGCCTTCTACTATTTCACCAACCAGAACTGGGCGATCTTCAACGGCCACACCGGCATCAACACCGTCGCGACGCCGCATTTCTGGGGCGTCAACTGGCGCGCCGACATTCCCTTCTACTACATCGTGCTCGCGGTCGCCGCGCTGTGCTACTTCGCCGTCGACTACATCTCCCGCGCACCGTTCGGCCTGGCGCTGCAAGGCGTGCGCGACAATCCCCGCCGCATGGCCGCGCTCGGCTTCAACGTCAATGCGCATCGCGTCGCGGCTTACGCCTTCGCGTCCTTCGTCGCCGCGCTCGCCGGCGTACTCCAGGTCTGGAACTACCGCCAGATCTCGCCGGGTTCGGTCAGCGTCGGCGCCTGCATCGACGTGCTGATCATCGCCGTGGTCGGCGGTATCACGCGCCCGATCGGTCCCTTCATCGGTGCGCTGATCTTCGTGCTGCTGCGCACCTTCGCGCTCGATGTCCTGATCAAGTTCGGGCTCGACGGCAACCGCTTCCGGCTGCTGATCGGGCTCGGCTTCCTCGCCATCGTGTTCTGGTCCTCGGACGGCGTGATCGGCCTGTGGCAGCGCTGGCGCCAGAGCCATCGCCCCACGACGGGCCGTTCGGGCGGAGCAAGCGGCCATGGATAGCGTCGCCCAGCGCCTCTCCGCCGTCGGCGCCGGCGCCGCGCTCGAGCTGCGCGGCGTGACGCGCCTGTTCGGCGCGCTGGCGGCGCTGACCGACGTCACCATCACCGTGCGTCCCGGCGAGCGGCGCGCCGTGCTCGGCTCGAACGGCGCCGGCAAGACCACGCTGTTCAACTGCATCACCGGCGACTTCCCGCCCTCCTCCGGCACCATCCGCTTCTTCGGCGAGGACGTCACGCACTTCCCGCCCTATGAACGCATCCGCCGCGGGCTGCGCCGGACCTACCAGATCTCGGCGCTGTTCCCCGGCCTCACCGTGCAGGACAACGTCTATCTCGCCTGCCGCGGCATCTCGCGCGGACGTTTCTCGTTCCTGCGCCCGGGACAGAACGACGCCCTGATGCACGCAGCCGACGACCTGGTGCAGGCCGTGCACCTGACCGCGGTGAAGGACCAGCGCGTCGCCGAGCTCGCGCATGGCCAGCAGCGCCAGCTCGAGATCGCGCTCGCGCTCGCCGGCGCCCCGCGCTTCGTGCTGTTCGACGAACCGGCCGCGGGCCTGTCGCCGACCGAACGGCAGGAGCTGATCGAGATCCTGACCTCACTGCCCGCCCATATCGGCTACATCATCATCGAGCACGACATGGACGTCGCCTTGCGCGTCGTCGAGAGCGTCACGATGATGCACAACGGCCGCGTCTTCAAGGAAGGCCTGCCGCAGGAGATCGAGTCCGATCCCGAGGTGCAGGAGCTTTACCTCGGAGGCGGCCATGAATGAGGCCCGCCGCACAGCCGCCGCGCTCGAGGTCCACGGCCTCGACGTCTACTACGGCCACTCGCACGCGCTGCAAGGCGTCGACCTCGCGCTGGAGAGCGGCGTGTTCTCCGTCGTCGGCCGCAACGGCATGGGCAAGACCACGCTGTGCAAGGCGATCATGGGACTGGTGCCGGTCAGCGGCGGGTCGATCCGCATCCGCGGCGAGGACATCACGCGGCGCTCGCCGGCCCACATCGCCCGCCTCGGCGTCGGCTATGTGCCGCAGGGCCGCCGCCTCTGGCGCTCGCTCAGCGTCGACGAGCACCTGCGGCTCGCCGCCAGCATGCGATCCGGTGCCTGGACCGTCGAGCGCATCTACGACACCTTCCCGCGCCTCGCCGAGCGCAAGGACCATGGCGGCGGCCAGCTCTCCGGCGGCGAGCAGCAGATGCTCGCGATCTCGCGCGCAGTGCTCACCAATCCGCATCTGTTGATCATGGACGAGCCGACCGAGGGGCTTGCGCCCGTCATCGTGGCGCAGGTCGAGGAAATGCTGCTGCGGCTCGGCGAGGACGGCGACATGGCCGTGCTGGTGATCGAGCAGAACATCGGCGTCGCCACCGCGATCTCGCGCAATGTCGCGATCATGGTCAACGGCCGCATCAACCGCATCATCGATTCGGCACGGCTTGCCGCCGATCGCGAGCTCCAGCAGCGCCTGCTCGGTGTCGGACTGCATGCGGCCCTCGAGCCGGATGTCGACGCGGCCGCTGCCGGCAGTGAGCCGAGGCCGGCCCCGCAGCCCTCGCGCCCGAGCGGGCCGATCCGGATCTACATCTCCAACCCCACCTTGCCGACACGCTGGTCGCAGCCGGTCCCGATCGCGCGGATCGAAGCGGCCGCACGCACGCTTTCGACGCAGGTTTCGCGTCTCGACGAGACCGCGCGGCGCAAGCGCGAGCCGGCGACCGCGCAGGCATCCGGACCGCCGGTGGTGCTGGTCGTCGGCACGCTCGACACCAAGGGCGCCGAGCTGCGCTTCATCCGCGACATCATCACGGGAAGCGGCCTGCGCACACGCCTGGTCGACGTCTCCACCAGCGGCAGGCACGCGAGCTGCGATGTCTCCGCGCAGGAGATCGCGCTGAACCACGGACGCGGCGGCTCGGCCGTGTTCGGCCCGGACCGCGGCGCCGCCGTCACCGCGATGGCGGATGCGTTCGCCAACTGGCTGCGGCGGCAAGGCAATATCGCCGGCGTGATCACGGCCGGGGGCTCGGGTGCGGCATCGCTCGTTGCGCCGGGCATGCGTACCCTCCCCGTCGGCGTGCCGAAGCTGATCATCTCCTCCGTCGCCTCCGGCGATGTCGGGCCCTATGTCGGGCCCGCCGACATCACCATGATGTATTCGGTCACCGACGTGCAGGGGCTCAACGCGATCTCGCGCGCGGTGCTCTCGAACGGTGCGAATGCCATCGCCGGCATGGTGAAGGCGCGCCTCGATCAGCGCGAAGCCAGGGAGCGCGCGACCGCCGCCAGCCTGCCGTCGATCGGCATCACCATGTTCGGTGTGACGACGCCGGCCGTGCAGAGAATCGCCGCCGATCTGCGCGAGGATTTCGAGTGCCTCGTCTTCCACGCCACCGGCGTCGGCGGCCGCTCGATGGAGAAGCTGGTCGAGACCGGCCAGCTCGCCGGCGTCATAGACCTGACCACGACCGAAGTCTGCGACCTCCTGATGGGCGGCGTGTTTCCCGCGACCGAGGATCGTTTCGGTGCGATCATCCGCACGCGCGCGCCCTATGTCGGCTCGGTCGGCGCACTCGACATGGTCAATTTCGGCGCGCCCGACACCATCCCGGAGCGTTACCGGGGCCGCAAGTTCCACGTTCACAATCCGCAGGTGACCTTGATGCGGACCACCGCCGAGGAGAACGAGCGCATCGGCCGCTGGATCGGCGAAAAGCTGAACCAGATTGACGGGCCCGTGCGCTTCTTCCTGCCCGAGGGCGGCGTCTCCGCGCTCGATACCCGTGGTCAGCCGTTCTGGGATCCGGATGCCGACGCCGCGCTGTTCCGCACCCTGGAACGCACCGTGCGGCAGACTGGCAACCGTCAGCTCATTCGCGTCCCCAGAAACATCAACGATCCCGAGTTCGCCTCGACCATCGCAGCTGCGTTCCGAACGCTGTTCGGCCGCACCGGGGCGCGCCGGAGACTAGCGAGGTGACCGATGGCCAGGTTTGAGCGCGCAGCACTCCTGAGGCGGTTTCGCGGCATGGCCAAGCGGGGCGAGCCGATCGTCGGCGGCGGCGCCGGCACCGGGCTTTCGGCCAAATGCGAGGAGGCCGGCGGCGTCGATCTCATCGTCATCTACAACTCCGGCCGCTACCGCATGGCTGGCCGCGGCTCGCTCGCGGGGCTCATGCCGTACGGCGATGCCAACGCCATCGTGCTGGAGATGGCCGGCGAAGTGCTGCCCGTCGTCAGCAAGACGCCGGTGCTCGCCGGCGTCAACGGCACCGATCCGTTCCGCGACATGGACGTGTTCCTCGACCAGTTGAAGGCGCTCGGCTTTGCCGGCGTGCAGAACTTCCCGACCGTCGGCCTGATCGACGGCGTGTTCCGCGCCAATCTCGAAGAGACCGGGATGTCCTACGCGCTCGAGATCGACATGATCGCGAAGGCGCGCGAGAAGGACCTGCTGACCACGCCCTACGTCTTCAGCGAGAAGGAAGCCGCCGCGATGGCGATAGCCGGGGCCGACATCATCGTCTGCCATCTCGGGCTCACCACCGGCGGCACGATCGGGGCGCAGACCGCGCCGAAATTGCAGGACTGCCCGGCGCGCATCGACACCTGGGCCTCGGCCGCGCTCAGCGTCAATCCGGAGATTCTGGTGCTCGCGCATGGCGGGCCGATCGCCGATCCCGCCGACGCCGATTTCATCATGAAGAACACCCGCCACTGTCACGGCTTCTACGGCGCGTCCTCGATGGAGCGACTGCCCGTGGAGCGGGCCCTGACCGAACAGGTACGTCAATTCAAGGCGATCGGCGCGCGATAACGCCTTTAAGGTTCGAGGGAGGACAAGATGTCAGGGATATTGGTCGGCGAGTTGATCCTCTGGCTGATCGTCGCGATCATCGTGATCGTCGTGGCCGTCTACATCGTGAACTGGCTCTACCATCGCTCCTCCAAGGAGACGTCGTTCGTCCGGACCGGCTTCCTCGGCGAGCGCGTGGTGATCAACGGCGGCGCCTTCGTGCTGCCGTTCATCCACGACTACACGCCGGTCAACATGAACGTGCTGCCGATGGGCATCGTCCGCTCCCGCCAGGACGCCGTGATCACCCGCGACCGCATGCGCGTGGATATCGAGGCCGACTTCTACGTCCGGGTCCAGGCCACCAAGGAGGCGGTCTCGATCGCGGCTGCCACACTCGGCCGCCGCACCATGGAACCCGAACGGCTCCACGCGCTGCTGGCCGGCAAGTTCATTTCCGCAATCCGGTCGGTCGCGTCCGAAATGACCCTGGAGGAGATGCACGAGCGGCGCGGCGACTATGTCGTGCGCGTCAAGACCAATGCGGCGGAGGCACTTGCCCAGAACGGACTCGAGCTCGAGTCCGTCGCGATCACCGATCTCGATCAGACCGATCTCGAATTCTTCAACCCGTCGAACCGGTTCGACGCCGAAGGTCTGACCCGCCTGATGGAGGACATCGAGGCCAAGCGCAAGCTGCGCAACGACATCGAGCAGGACTCGATGATCAAGATCCGCTCCCGCAATCTCGAGGCCGAACGGCAGGCGCTGGAGATCGAGCGCGAGAGCGAGACGGCGCGGCTGGAGCAGGAACGCGACATCGAGATGCGCCGCGCGCTCCAGCGCACCGAAGTCGCCCGCGAACGCGCACTGCGCGAGACCGAGGCCGAACAGGCCCAGATCTCCGCCCGCGAGTCCATCGAGCGCGCGCGGATTGCCAATGACCAGGCCATTGCCGAGGCCCGCATCGCCTCGGAGCGCGAGACCCGCCAGAAGGAGATCGAGCGGACCCGCACCATCGAGGAAAAGGAGCTGCTGGCGCGCGAGGAAATCGAGAAGACCCGGATCGCCAACCAGCGCTCGATCGACACCACCCGCATTGCCTCGGAGCGCGAGGTGCGCCAGCGCGAGATCGAGCGCATGCGCACCGTCGAGGAGGCCGAGATCGCCGCACGCGAATCGATCGAGAAGGCCCGCATCCAGCAGGACCGCGCCGTCACCGATGCCCGCATCGCCAACGAGGAGGAGACGCGGCGCCGCGAGATCGAGCGCACCCGCGCCGTCGACGAGGCCGAGATCGCCGCACGCGAAGCCACCGAGAAGGCGCGCATCGCCCAGACCATGACGGTCAATGTCGAGCGCATCTCCTCGGACGAGCGGACCCGCGCCCTGGAAATCCAGCAGGTCCGCACCATCCAGGAGGCCGAGATCGAGGCGCAGCGCGCGGTAGAGGCCGCCCGCATCGCCCGCGAACGGACACTGGCCGCCGAGCGCATAGCCGCCGAGCAGAACACGCGGCAGCTCGAGATCGAGCGCAACCAGACCCTCGATGTCGCGGGAATTGCCGCGCGCGAGGCGACCGAAGCCTCCCGCATCGCGCAGGAGGAACGGGTGCGCTCGCTGGAGATCGCCCGCAACCGCGCCGTCGAGGAGGCCGACATCGCCTCGCGCGAAGCGATCGAGGCCGCCAGGATCGCGCAGGAGAAGACCGTTGCGGCCGAGCGCATCCAGGCCGAGCGCGAAACCCGCGCGCTCGAAATCGAGCGCACCGGCGTCCTGGAGGCGGCCGAGCTGAAGCGGCGCGACGCGATCGAGCGCCAGCGCATCGGGGTCGATCTCGCGCTCGAGGCGGAGCGAATCAACTCGTCCAAGAAGCGCGAAGTGCTGAATATCGAGCAGAAGAAGGCGATCGAGATCGCGGACGAAGACCGCGTCATCGCGCTCTCCACCAAGCGCTCGGAACGGATCGACGCCGATCGCCAGGTCAAGCAGGCCGAGATCGTCGCGCGCAAGGACGTCGAGACCACCGACGTGTCGCGCGAGCAGGCGCTGGAAGCGGCGCGGATCGAGCGCCGCCGCGCCATCGAGCAGCTCGAGGTCGCCCGCGTCCAGTCGCTGCAGGAAGCCGAGATTGCCGCGCGCGAAGAGGTGGAGCGCGCGCGGATCGCGTCCGACCGCGGCCTCGATGAGGCGCGCATCGGCCGCGAGCGCGAGCTGCGCAAGCTCGAGGTCAACCGCGAAAAGGACGTCGAGACGGTGCTGATGGAGAAGGCCATCGCGATTCATCAGAAGTCGCTGGAAGAATCCGCAGCGCGTGCTGCTGCGGAGGAAGCCCGCATCCATGCGACGGAAGCCACCGAGCGCGTCATCACCGCGCGCGAGAGCGAGATCGCAAGGCGACGCAAGACGGTCGAGGTGCTGCTCGCCGAGAAGCAGGCCGAGGAAACCCGGATCGCGGCCGACGCCGAGCGTGTCCGCGCCACCGTCGAGGCCGAAGCGCAGCGGATGCTCAACGAGGCCGAGAACGTCCTCACGGATCAGGCGCGCTACTCGCTGTTCCGACGAAAGCTGCTCGACCGCATCGAAGGCATCGTGCGCGAGAGCGTCAAGCCGATGGAGAAGATCGAGGGCATCCGCATCCTCCAGGTCGACGGGCTCAACGGCAATGGCCATGGCGGCAATGGCGGCCGCAGCGCCACCGACGAGGTGATCGACTCGGCGCTGCGCTACCGCGTCCAGGCGCCGCTGATCGATTCGATCCTCGCCGACATCGGCGTCGAGGGCGGCAGCCTCGCCAAGATGCCGGGCCTGATCCGCGAAGCCCGTGACATGCAGGGCATCAAGGAGTCAGCGCGCAAGGGCGGCGGCGACAAGCCAGCCGCCTCCCCGCCTGCGACTGAGGGCGGCGGTGAACCGCCGGCCGAGCGCGGGCCGCGGAAGAAGAGCTGAGGATCGCGTTCATGGCCCGCGTCTACGTCTCCACCGTCGTCAACGCCCGCAACGACCGCGTCTGGGCGCGGGTGCGCGATTTCAACGGCCTGCCGAATTGGCACCCGGCGATCGCGGAGAGCCGGATCGAGGGCGGCGAGCCCTCGGACAAGATCGGCTGCGTCAGGGATTTTCGCCTGCGCAACGGCGACCGCATCCGCGAGAAGCTGCTCGGCCTCTCCGACTACGACATGTTCTGCACCTATTCGATCCTGGAATCGCCAATGGGCGTGGAGAACTACGTCGCCACCCTGCGGCTCACGCCCGTCACCGACGGCGACCAGACGTTCATGGAATGGACCGCCGAGTTCGACTGCGCGCCGGAGCGCGAGACGGAGCTCGTCAACAATATCGGCGGCGGCGTGTTCCAGGGCGGGTTTGACGCGCTGAAGCGCGTGTTCGGAGGCTGACACCCGTGCCGCATATCGTCAAAAGCACGATTTTGGACGCGCCGACCGATACGGCGTGGTCCGTGCTGCGCGATTTCAACGGGCACGACCGCTGGCACCCGGCGGTTGCGACCTCCACGATCGAGCGTGCGCAGCCCTCCGACAAGATCGGCTGTGTCAGGCGCTTCAAGCTGAAGGACGGCTCCGAGCTGCGGGAGCAGCTTCTGGCGCTGTCCGATCTGGAACAGTCCTTCAGCTACTGCCTGCTCGATACGCCGGTGCCGATGTTCAACTACGTCGCCCATGTCCGGCTACTGCCGGTCACCGACGGCGACCGCACCTTCTGGCACTGGGAGTCGCGCTTCACGACCAGGCCGGAAGACAGGGATCGCATCACCCACATGGTCGCCGAAGACATTTATCAGGCCGGGTTCGAGGCGATCCGCCGGCATCTGAAGGAGGCCGCATCATCATGGCCGTGACAGTGAAGACGTTCACCAGCGCCAGCGAGGCGGCCGGGGCGCTGTCCTCGGACCGCAGCGCGCGCTATCTCGGCGGCGGCACACTGGTGATGCGCGCGCTGAACGAGGGCGATGTGACGATCTCGACCGTCGTTCGCGCCCACGACCAGGCGCTGACCCGCATCGACGCATCCGGCCCGCGCGTGACGCTCGGGGCCGGCGTCACCTTCGCGCGAATCCTCGCCGAACGGGACCTCGCCTTCCTGCATGCCCCTGCCCGCTCGATCGGCGGTCCCGCCGTGCGCAACATGGGCACCGTCGGCGGCAACCTCTTTGCCCCCAATCCCTATGGCGATTTCACCGTCGCGCTGCTGGCGCTTGACGCCACCGTCGCCGTGCAGGGCGGCTTTGGCGCGCGCGACGTCCCGATCGAAGAGTTCTTGCAGACGCGCGACCGCCAGGCCGGGACGCTGGTGCTGTCGGTGTCCTGCACCCGGCCGGCCAGCAGCGAGGCCTTCCGCTATCGCAAGATCGCGCGCATCAAGCCGAAGGGCGGCTCGGTCATCACCCTTGCCGCGCATCTGCCGGTCAGCGGCGGCCGGATCGCGGGCGCCCGCATCGCGCTGGGCTCGATGGCGCCGACGCAGATCCGCGCCCGCGCCGCCGAGCGAGCGCTCGAGGGCCGCTCGCTCGATGCCGCGACGATCGCGGCCGCCGCATCCGCAGCAACCGAAGGAACATCGCCATCCGACAACGCGCTCGGCAGCGCCTGGTATCGCCGCGAAATCGTCGGCGTCCATCTGCGGCGTCTGCTGTCCGGCCAGGAATAGACAGGGAATAGGTCGTCATGTCCAAGATACCCCTGCAATTTCGTCACAACGGCCGCGACGTCGCGATCTTCGTCGACGGCGGCACCAATCTGCTGGTGGCGCTGCGCGAGTTGATCGGCGACATGACGCCGAAATTCGGCTGCGGCCAGGGTGGCTGCGGTACGTGCAGCGTGCTGATCGACGGTGAATTGCACCTCTCGTGCCTGACGCTGGCCGAGACCGTCGCGGGCCGCGCGGTCGAGACGCTCGACGGCATGAAGCAGGGCCCGAATTTGCATCCGCTCCAGCGCGCCTTTGCCGACCATTTTGCCGCCCAGTGCGGCTATTGCACGCCGGGCATGCTGATGGCCGCAAAGGCCCTGCTCGACCGCAACCCCGCCCCGAGCCGCGCCGAGGTCGTCGAGGCGATCTCCGGCAATATCTGCCGCTGCACCGGCTACGAGCCCATCGTCGACGCCATCCTCGCTGCTTCCGGCAGCCGAGCGAGTGCCTGAGGATCCCCATCATGCTGGAACTGCGCAAGGACATCTTCGCCGACGAGCGCGACGATAATTTGAAAGAGATCGGCAAGGGGACGCAGCGCCAGGACATGCTCGGCCACGTCACGGGCACGTCGAGCTATTTCAACGACCACAAACTTCAGGGCATGCTGCACCTGAAGGTCGTCCGCTCGACCGAGGCGCATGCGAGACTGCGCCGTATCGACACCACCGAGGCCGAGCGCTCGGCCGGCGTGCGCCGGATCATCCGCGGCACTGATGTGCCGGTCAATCTCAACACGCTGCTGAGCCTGATCAATTTCGGCAAGGACGACGAGCCGTCGCTGGCGGTCGACAAGGTCCGCTACAAGGGCGAGCCGATCGTCGCCATCGTCGCCGACAGCGAGCGCGAGGCGTTCGAGGCGATTGCCAAGGTCAAGGTCGACTACGAGGTGCTGCCGGCGGTGTTCGACGTCGAGGACGCGCTCAAGCCCGGCGCGCCCGTGGTCAACGAGACCTACCCAAAGAACACATTCACCTATCACGAGGTCTACGATCACCAGCGCTTGCGATTCGGCGACGCCGATGCGGCGCTCGCGACCGCCGATCACGTGCTGGAGCAGCGCTACCAGATGTCGCCGATCGAGCACGCGCCGACCGAGACCAACGGCGCGATCGCCGCGCCCGACACCAACGGCCGCTACGTCGTCTACACCTCGACGCAGGCGCTGTTCTTCTCGGTCGACACCTGCGCCAAGATTTTGGACGTGCCCTCCAACACCTTCCACTTCATCGGCGGCACCGTCGGCGGCGGCTTTGGCGGCAAGGTGGACACGCTGACAGAACCGCTCGCGATCCTGGGGGCGATGCTGACCGGGCGGCCCGTGCGCTACGTGTTCGGCCGCGAGGAGGAGATGCAATACGGCCCGCCGCGCGGCGCCGAGCGCATCTACATCAAGGATGGCGTGATGCGCGACGGCCGCATCGTCGCGCGCAAGATCCGCGCCTATTTCGACAGCGGCGCCTATACGCGGCTGTCCAGCTACGCCGCCGTGAAATGCGCCGCCCACCTGCCCGGCCCCTACACCATCCCGAACGTCTATGGCGACGTCTATTGCGTCTTCACCAACCGGACGCCTGCAACCGCCATGCGCGGCTTCGGCGTCACCGCGATGGATTTTGCCATCGAGTGTCAGATGGACAAGCTGGCAAACCTCGTCGGCATGGACCCGATGGAGTTCCGCATCCTGAACGCCTATCGCGACGGCGACATGAAGGCGCACAGGCGCGAAGCCAAGAACACCGCGCTGATCGAGTGCGTCCAGGTCGCGGCCGAAAAGGCCAAATGGCCGATCCGCGACGAGTTCAAGCGCGCGTCCTCGCGCAAGGACGGCGGCGGCAGCCGCGCCGTGATTCCGCCGACACCGACGGATTCGCACCCAAGGCCGGCTGTGGCCGCGCAGCAGCGCACGACCTATGACCGGCTTCCACCGACGGTCACCCGCGAGCCGCCGCGCGAGCCGGCACCACCGGCGCCGCCTCCCCCGCGGCCCGCTGCGCCCTCGCATGGCGCGACCCGTTTCTCCTCCGTTTTCGGCACCAGGAGGCGCTAGATGACCCGGCATCGCGGACGCGGCATGGCGTCGATCAACTATCCCATCGGCATGAATCTCGGCGGCGATCCCAGCCAGGCGCTGGTGCACTCCAATCCGAGCGGCAAGTTCACCGTCGCGCTGTCGTCGATCGACCTCGGCCAGGGCATGAAGTCGGTGACACGGCAGATCTGCGCGGAGACGCTGGGCGTGCCGGTCGAGGACGTCTATGTCGACACGGCCGACTCCGACACCGGCCCGCACTGCATGGGCTCGTTCGCCTCGCGCGGCACCCACCGCGTCGGCAACGCCGTGATGGCCGCCGCCCGCGAGGCGCGCGGCGTGATGATGGAGGCCGCCGCCGAGGAGCTGGAGGTCAATGCCGCCGATCTCGAGACCGACGGGCGCGGCAACATCCACGTCAAGGGCGCGCCGCACCGGTCGATCTCGACCAAGGACGTCGCGATCGCCGCGCAGTTCAAGCAGGGCAAGACCATCTCCGGCCGCGGCATCTTCCTCGTCCCTCTTTCCAACGTCGATCCGGAAACCGGCGAGATGTCGCCGGCAACCTGCTACGCCCATGCCTGCCTTGTCGCCGAGGTCGAGGTGGACGACGAGACCGGCGAGGTCGCGATGGTGCGCATGGACTCCGCCTATGAGCTCGGCCGCGCGCTCAATCCGCGCCTGGTCGAGCAGCAGCTGGTCGGCGGCGCCTGGATGGGCGTCAGCCACGCGCTCTACGAGACGCCTGAGCCCTACTATCCCGATCCCGTTCACGGCCCCCGCGATTTCGTCGAATATCTGATGCCCGGCCCCGGCGATATCTGCCCGCACGACGTCGCCGTGCTGGAGCGCCCTGCGCCGGATGGCCCGTTCGGCGCCAAAGGCCCCGGCGAGATGTGCGCCAATCCGGTGCTGCCGGCGGTTGCCAATGCGATCTTCAACGCGGTCGGCGTCCGCATCGACGATCTGCCGATCACCCCGGAAAAGGTGCTGCGCGCCATCAAATCCCAGGGCGGCGCGCGACCGCAGGCACGGCGCTAGAGGTCCTGGAATGGCGGTTCGCAGCAACATCGTCGGCATCGACAGCCCCGAAGCGCTGGAGAAGGCGCTGCGCGCGGCCTATTACCTCGCCGACGAGGGACTCGCGACCGCAGCCTATCTCGGCCTCGCCCTCGGCAAGCCCCTGCTGCTCGAAGGCGCGCCGGGCGTCGGCAAGACCGAGGCGGCGAAGGCCATCGCCGCCGTGCTGGGGCGGCGTTTGATCCGGCTGCAATGTTATGAGGGCATCGATTCGTCCGCGGCGCTCTACGAGTGGAACTACCCGCGCCAGATGCTCGCGATCCGCCAGGCCGGCGACGAGAGCATCGACATCTATGGCGAGACGTTCCTGATCGAACGGCCGATGCTCGCCACACTGCGTGCGCCCGATTCCACCGTGCTGCTGATCGACGAAATCGACCGCGCCGATCAGGAGTTCGAGGCCTTCCTGCTCGAATTCCTGTCCGACTTCCAGATCTCGATCCCCGAGCGCGGCACGGTCCGCGCGGCGGAGCGTCCCGTCGTGGTGTTGACCTCGAACCGGACGCGCGACCTGCACGAGGCCCTGCGCCGCCGCTGCGTCTATCACTGGATCGACTATCCCACCGAAGAGCGCGAGGCGCGCATCGTGATGCTGCGCGCCTCCAGCGTTGCGGAGGCAACCGCACGCGCCGTCGTTGCCGCCGTCGGCAAGCTCAGACGCGAGCCGCTCAGCAAGGCCCCGGGCATCGCTGAAGCCGTCGACTGGGCCGAGGCGGCGACCTTGCTGCACAAGGGCGGCGCGCGCTGGCCCGATGCCTTCAGGCGCTCGATCGGCGTGGCGCTCAAGGACGAGGAGGACCTGCACTTCATCTCACCCCGGCTCGATGCGATGCTTGCGGAGGCAACCGCATGAGTCCCGAACTGCAACTGCCGCAGGCGGCGCGCGTGTTCGTCTCCTTCGTCGCACTGCTGCGCGCCAACGGCTTTGCCGTCGCCCCGGAGCAGACCACCGCGTTCCTCACCGCGATCGAGCTGCTCGGCCCGCGCCACCTCGGCGATATCCGTCAGGCGGCGCTGGCCACCCTCGCCCCGCCGCCCGAACGCCGCGCGACCTTCGACCGGCTGTTCGACCTCCATTTCCGCGGCAGCGAGGCCGTCACGCGCGATGACGACGGCGAGGACGACGAGACCGTCCGGCTTCAGGAAGAAGGCCGCGGCGAGGAGGAGCCTCTGCTCTCCGACGACGCCAACGAATCCGGCCTCACCGCGACCCGTACCGAGGCGCTGGTCGACCGCCGCTTTGCGCAACTCTCTCCCGGCGATGCGCTGCGCCGCCTAACCCGCGAAGCGCCGCGGCGTCTGCCCAGGCGACGCGGCCACCGGCGCATGCAGGCCCGGCGCGGTCCGTTCGCCGATCTTCGCCGGACCTTGCGCGATTCCGTGCGCAGCGACGGCGAGGTCCTGCGTCTCGGCCACCTGAAGCGCAGGCAGCGCCCGCGAAAAATTCTGCTGCTGATCGACGTCTCCGGCTCGATGAAGAGCCGCACCGAGGAGAACATGAAGCTCGCCCACGCGCTGGTGCAGGCAGCGCCCAATGTCGAGGTCTTCACCTTCGGCACGCGCCTGACCCGTGTCACCCGCGCGCTGCGGCTCAAGCGGCGCGAACAGGCGCTGAGCGCGGCCGCTCATCTCGTCAGCGACTGGGACGGCGGCACCCGGATCGGCGATGCCTTGCAAGCCTTTCTCGCGGTGCCGCGGTTCGGCGGCTATGCGCGCGGGGCGGCGGTTATCGTCGTCTCGGACGGGCTGGAGCGCGGCCCACCCGACGCGCTGCGCGACGCCGTGGCAAGACTGTCGCGGCGGGCCTGGCGCATGAGCTGGCTGACGCCGCTCGCAACGGGTCCGGGCTTTCGCCCCCAGACCGAAGCGCTCGTCGCCATCGAACGCTTCGTTGACGATCTCGTCGACGGCGGGTCGAGCGCATCGATCGTCGCGCATGTCCTGGCACTGGGACGAAGGAGAGTTGCGTGACCGAGATTGTCGACGGCCATCATCACATCTGGCGGCAGGCGGACCTGCCCTGGCTGATCGGCCCCATGCAGCCCCGCATCTTCGGACCCTACGAGCCGATCCGGCGCGACTATCCGATCCAGGAATATCTCGGCGATCTCAAGGGCACCGGCGTCAATCGCTCCGTCTACGTCCAGACCAACTGGGCCAACGATCGTTTCGAGGACGAGGCCGCCTGGGTGCAGCAGACCGCGGACGAGCAAGGCTGGCCCCACGCCATCGTCGCCTATGCCAATTTCGCCGTCGACGACGTCCGCCCGCAGCTCGACCGCCTCAAGCGTTACCCGCTCGTGCGTGGCGTGCGGATGCAGCTGCACTGGCACGAGAACCCGCTTTATCGGTTTGCCACCCGGCCTGATCTCTGTCTCGACCCCCTGATCCGCAGCAACGTCGGATACCTCGCCGACTACGGCTGGAGTTTTGATCTTCAGGTGTTCACACCGCAGATGCCGGATGCCGCGCATATGGCCGAGGCCTGCCCGAAGGTGACCTTCATCCTCCAGCACGCCGGGATGCTGGAGGATCTTTCGCCGGCAGGCCGCGCCGCCTGGCGCGCGGGAATGGCGCGCCTCGCCGCATGCCCGAACGTGGTGTCGAAGCTGTCCGGGCTCGGCACGTTCATCCACCGCAACGATCCCGCGCATATCGCCGCGGTACTGACCGACACGGTCGCGATCTTCGGCGCCGAGCGTTGCCTGTTCGGATCGAATTTCCCTATCGAGAAATTGTGGACCAGCTATCGCGAGCTCGTCGACGCGTTTCGCGCGGCGGCCGCTCCGCTGAGTACCGGGCAACAGGACGCGATCTTCAGGACCACCGCAGCGCGCGTCTACCGGCTTTGACAGACAAGAAACGAGACAGGGAGAGACACGGATGGCGCTGGAGATCAAGATCCTGGACTATGGCGATATCGAGCTGGAATCGAGCTTTCTGGTTCTCGGCCGCGACTGCGGCCGCACCCGCCGCGTCCTCACGCTCGGCTTTTTGATCCTCGGCGGCAAATATCCGGTCGTGGTCGACACGGGCTACCGCTCCAACCAGATCATGGAGACGCTGGGCATGCGCGGGCTGCAGTACCACGAGCACATGATCGAGAACCAGCTTGCCCGCCATGGCGTGCGCATGGGCGACGTGCGCTTTGTCTGTCACACCCATCTGCACATCGACCACGCCGGCAAGGACGATCTGTTTCCGATGAACACGACCGTCGTCCTCAACCGCAAGGAGCTGGAATATTCGGTCTCCGGCCTGATGCATCCGCAATATCCGGCGCCCGACATCAAGCACCTGATCGACCGCCTGCACACCAAGAGCGCGCTGCGTTTCCTCGATCTGGAGATCACCGGGCCGATCGAGCTGATGCCCGGCGTCTATTGCGACGCCGCCAACGCCCACACCGAGGGCTCCATGAACGTCATCGTCGAGACCGCCGACGGGATCGCCACCATCTGCGGGGACGTGATCTACGATTTCAACGACCAGATCGTCACGCCGTTCAACGAGATTCACGACTGGGAGCCGCGGACGACCGGCAACCACGGCACCAGCAAGCGGGCGGAGAAGGCCTCGATCAAGAAGCTGCTGAGCAATTCGCGCTATTTGCTGCCGGTACACGACAGGCCGGCCAAGATCGAGGGCGGCATGGTCGTCGGCCGTCTGCACGACCAGGTCCCCGGCCCGATCGTGCAGTCGCTGCCCCCGCGCAACTGGTTCCCGGCCTGACGCGCTCGAAGGATCGACCGATGACGCATGTCACCTTGCGAAGCGAATTCGAGACCTTGATCGATCCCTATGCGCCGGTCGCGCAGGTCGGAACGGGCTTTGACTTCACGGAGGGCCCGATCTGGCATCCGATCGATCACTACCTCCTGTTCTCGGACATGCCTGGCGACGTTCGGCGGCGTTGGGACGCACGGCGCGGCGTGGCCGAGGTCAAGCGCCCGTCGAACAAATGCAACGGCATGACGTACGACGCCGAGCTCAATCTGATCGTCTGCGAGCACGCCACCTCGTCGCTGATCCGCGAGCGGCCGGACGGCCGGCGCGAGGTGCTGGCCTCGCATTTCGGGGGCCAGGAGCTCAACAGCCCCAACGACGTGTGCGTGCACTCCTCGGGCGGAATCTATTTCTCGGATCCCTGGTACGGACGTATGCCGGTCTATGGCGTCGAGCGGCCGCGGCAGCTCGGCTTCCAGGGCGTCTATCGCGTCATGCCCGGCGGCGAGCCGAAGCTCGTCGTCGATCGCAATCTGTTCGACCAGCCGAACGGACTGTGCTTCTCGCCCGACGAACGGCTGCTCTATGTCAACGACACCGTGCAGGCGCTGATCCGCGTATTCGACGTCAATGCCGACGGCACGCTCTCGAATGCGCGGGTGTTCGCAAGTAGCATCAAGTCCGAGCTCGAGCCTGGCCTGCCCGACGGCATGAAGTGCGACCAGCACGGCAATGTCTGGGTCACCGCACCCGGCGGCGTTTGGGTCTACTCGCCACGCGGCGAACTGCTCGGCAAGGTTCGTGTACCCGAACTCGTCGCCAACCTCGCCTGGGGCGGGCCGGATTTCCGCACGCTCTATCTGACCTCGACGTATTCGGTCTATGCCATCCCGACCAAGGTGGGACCGCGCCACGAGCCCTATATGAGCGGCAGGCGCGGCGGCGGAGGCGCAAGCGCCGGCCCCGCGGCCGCAGCGCCCATCCTCACCGACGGCGAGATGCGGCTCGATCCGAAGCGCTGCGCCATGATCATCCAGGATCTTCAGAACGACGTCATCATGGATGGCGGCGCATTCGACGGGTCTGGCGCGCCCGCTCACGCGAAGCAGCAGCATGTGGTCGAGAATGTCCGGCGTCTTGCCGAGGCCGCGCGGGCGCGCGGCGTCGCCATCATCCATGTCTGGTTCGTGGTCGAGCCCGGCGCCCCCGGCGTGACGCTGAACGCGCCGCTGTTCGAGGGTCTGGTCGACAGCAAGGCGATGGTACGCGGCAGCTGGGGCGCGGCACCGGTCTCGGGCCTGGAGCCCCGGCCCGGCGATTTCGTCGTCGAGAAGATGCGGATGAGTGCCTGGGAGGGCACGCGGCTGGAGACGATCCTGAAGGCCACCGGCCGCGACATGATCATCAACACCGGCGCCTGGACCAACATGTCGGTCGAGCACACCGCGCGCACCGGCGCCGACAAGGGCTATTTCATGATCGTGCCGGAGGATTGCTGCTCGACCATGAATGCCGACTGGCACTCGGCCTCGATCAATTTTGCCATGCAGAACGTCGCCATCGTCACGCGGGCGGATGCCGTCATCAGAGCGCTGGGATGAGCGGTGGCAAAGCTCCTGCACCTCTCCTGCTCGCCGCGCCCCGACTCGGAGTCGAGCGCCGGCGCGCGCGTCTTCCTTGACGGATTTCACAAGGCGCGTCCCGACTGGGACATCGACGTCATGGATCTCTGGCGGGAGCGGATGCCGGAGTTCGCGGGGCCGATTGTCGAGGCCAAATATGCGCGGATGAAGGCCCAGGCCTTCGACGACGCCCAGCGCGACAGCTTTGCCGAGGCCGAGCGCATTGCGACGCGCCTGTCGCTCGCCGAACGCGTGCTGATCTCGACGCCGATGTGGAATTTCGGCATCCCCTACAAGCTCAAGCAGTGGTTCGACATCATCGTCCAGCCCGGGCTTACCTTCCGGTACGACCCGGCGTCGGGATACCTCCCGCTGCTCAAGGACCGGCCGACCCTCGTCATTCTCGCCAGCGGCAGCGACTTCGTCACCGGCATGAACCGCGGCCGCACCGACATGGCGACACCCTATTTGCGCGAGGCGCTGCGCTTCATTGGCATCAGCGACGTGCGCTTCGTGCCGATCGGGCCGACCACCGGCCCGGCGGACCCGATCCTCACCGCGCGCGAGACGGCGTATCGACGCCTCCGGGAGATCGCCACATGGTTTTGATCGACTGGTGACGCGCCACGCTAGGCGATTGCGAACGGCGAGAGCGCTGCAGATTTCGCGGCGACGGCCGACAGGACCGTGCAGCGTAATCGCGACTTCCGCTTCAACGCTGCGGCGGAATCAGCGCACGCAGGATGTCCGGCTTCCAGGCCTGACGCGCGCTGTCGAAGGCCGCGAAATCATGGTCGAATTGCCAATAGGCCCATGACCAGCCAAGCCTGTCGGCGCTTCTCGCCATGAACGACAAATATCTCGCGCGGCTGTCGGATGGCGCGCGCTCGTACACCCCGAATTCGCCGAGATAGACGGGGCGCTTCTCCTTCTCCGCCCAGAGATTCATCTTCCCGAAGTCAGCAGCAGCCTTGGCTTCGTCGTCGGGACTGCCCCAATCCAGCGGCCCGATCCGCGAAAACGTCGGGGACCACGGTGCGCCCTGATGCGTGAATCGTATCGGCGCGTAATAGTGAAACGTGACAATCAGGTTCCTGTCGTCGGCCGGCAGAGCCAGGTCGTCGACGGGGATGTCGTCCGTATTGAGAACCGCGGCAATGACCGGCCGCGCCGGATTGGTGCGGCGGATGATTTCAAGACATTCGTTGAGGAGCGAATTCCAGTCGCCGGACGTCATTTGCCCGCCAGGCTCGTTCAGGACCTCGAAGACCAGCGCGGGATATTTTCCGGCATAGCGCTCGGCGATCTGCCGCCAGAATGCCCTGAGCTTCTCGCCGCATTCGGAAACGTCGCGTTGGCAGATATGGGTGTCGTGCTCGTCAACGATCGGAATGAGGTTTCTTGCAAGGACGTCCTCGATGACGGCATCGAGCCGCCTCAGAACGATCTCGTCCAGCACGTTCCCCGGGCCCATGAACTTGAAGCCGAAAAAGTTGATCCTGACGTGCGAAAATCCGGCCTTCCTGATTGCCGTCAGATTGTCCAGGCGGAATGGCGCGTTCCGGCCGCCTTCCCAGATCCCGTCATAGCCGAGAATATTGATTCCGCGCCCCAATTTCGGCAGGTCACGGGAAGCCTGCCCGGCCCCATGGGCATGGAAGCAAGACGACGCAAGGAAAACTGCCGTTGCCGCAAGATTGAAGCTTCTCGTCCAGCGAGCGCGGATAGCTCTCATCTTGCTTCCATTCGTTGAAACTAGAGATCGGTCTGCGGCACAGGCCTGCACGTCGCAAAGAAGAACGCTACCAGCAGCACCGACGTGAACATCGTCGAACGAAGGAACGTCGTCTCGGTAAAATTGGTCTGAAAGCTGAGAACGACAAATCCGATGATGAGCGCGCAATGCGACCGGTCGATCGCGCGGGCCGAAATCAGATGGAGAACCTTGCTCGAAAACAGCAGGATGCTCGCGGCGAAGAGCGTGTAGCCGAGAAACCCCGTCTCCATCAGGATCGCGATATAGCCGCTGTGATAATTGTCGAGCACCCAGCCATGGTTCTGCTCGAAATAGTCGTATATCGACGGGATGGTCCAGAAGCCGTTGATCCCGAAGCCGAGCAGCGGCGCGTCGTCGAAATGGCTGATAGCGTAGTGCCAGATGAACGTCCGTTCGGTCAGATCGATGGACGCGTCGCCGACATGGATCGCGTCATACTCCGTCGCGTAAAAATAGAAGATCAGCGCGCCGGCCAGCAAACACATGACGAACGGCAGGACTGCATAGAGTCTCATGCAGATGACCGACCACATCGAGGTCAACAGCAATGCGCATGCGGCCAGGGCAACGGCACCGGCGCCCCGCGATTCCGACGCGAGGACACATGTGGACGCCAGAACGAAGGTCAGGAGGAAAGCCGGCCACCCCTGCCCCTTCATCTTCAGATAGCAGGCGAAGAACATCAGATACGCGCCGACGAAACCGAGGGTCTGCTTCGATTCATAGACGCCTTGCCATTGACCGTTATGCATCCAGCTGTGGTCTACCCCGATATCGGGTACGGCGAGCGCAACGAAGGCCGACGCGGCGACCAATATGAAAAGGCCCAACGCCGTGGCCCTGACAACCTCGTCCATATCGATGCGCGTGATGAGACAGAAGGCACCGAAGGTCGTCATCGCGAGCGCCAGGCTCTTCATGATCGCGGCAGCATTCAGGCTGGTCCAGAACACGGAGATGACGGCGAAGGCGTAGAATGCGACCAGCACGATCAGATCGGGATTGAACTGCAAACGCAGCCGCGGACGCACGAATGCGCTGGCGTAGATCAGGACGCCCCACATCAGGACCGCGACAGCCTGCTGCAGATAGGTCAGCTCCGCCGGCAACAGCCCGGTGTTGAAGGTGCCCATCGACGCGACGACGTTGATGGTGATCGAACAGCCAATCGCGGCCCTGGCAATCTTCTCAACGCCAACGCTGCGCGTCTTCCAGATCGCGCTCCCGGGAGCCCCGGAGTCCACCTCGGTCTGTAGGCTAGCCATGATTGACCTTCCTTAAACGCGGTTAATTATTTGCTAGCGCGGCCAGGTCTCCACATCGCAGCCTCCGCGGCCGCGAAACCTTAAGACTTCGGTAACGATACGAACCCGGCTCAGTCCATTTGATGCAAATCGTACCACCTCGGTATCTCGACCGTCACTCCCCTGCTATAAGCCCTCAGCTCGATCGAGCACTCCCGAATTCCCTGGCCTCCCTGGTTACGCATGAACACGCCTGGCAACACGTTCGATATCGCCGTCGAGCCGGCATTCGACTTCCTGTCGGCGGACTATGCAGAGCTGTTCGACCACTCGGCCGCCACCGCGTTCCAGCATCCGCTCTGGCTGCACACCCTCTACAGCAGGCTTGCATCTCATGCGGGAGCAACTCCTCTGGTTGTCGTGGTTCGCTACCGCGCGACGGGCGCCCTTGCGATGGTGCTGCCCCTGCTCCGGATCCGGCGCGGTCCGATACGGACCGTCGAATTCGCAGATCTCCGCGTCTCCGACTATCTGGCGCCGGTTTGCAGTCCGACGGTGTTTTCCGAACTGCTTGGGGATGCGGAGGCATGCGCCGAGATTCGCCGCCTCGTTCGCCCTTTCGACCTGCTCCGCATGACCAAGCTGCCGGACGGGCGGCTGCCGATCGAGAACCTTCTGGCCGCGCCCCGCCGCGTCGCGATGGACACGAGTGCCTACGCGACCGTTCTCGTCGCCCCATTCGAGCAATGGCGGGCCAGTGCGATGGATCGTTCCTATCAGAAGGAGCTCGCAAAGAAGTATCGGCAGCTCCAGAAGAAGGGCGCGCTGAGCTTCTCGTGCTGCAGCGACGGCGCCGCCGTCCTCGAGGCGCTGGACGTAATGAGGAAATTTCGCGGTCCGCGGTTCCAGTCGCAGGGCGACGGAGACCTGCTCCAGCGCCCCGAATACTACGACTTCTATTCCGACGTCGCGGTCCGCGGTCTCGGCTCCCTTGCGCGGCTCTATGCCATGAAGATGGATGGCGAGGTGATCGCCGCCGTGCTCGGCTTGCAGCACCGCGACAGCTTTCTCGTCATCATGAGTGCCTTCGACATTGCCGGATACAAGAGCCAGTCCCTGGGTGCGCTGATGTTCGAGCAGGTGGCGAAGGACTGCATCGAGCGCGGGGATCAGATGCTCGACTTCACCATTGGTGACGAGCCATACAAGAAATCGTTCGGCGCGCAGGCCTCGCCGATGTGGGCGGTCACGCAGGCCGGCAGCACCACAGGCGCGATATCCCTGTTCGCGCTGAAGCAGGCGCCCTGGCTCAAACTTGCCGCCAAGCGAATTTCGGAGTTCAGGCTCTCGCCGACCCGCACCTCGACGCCCACGCAGTGACCGGCGTGAGGCCCTGGAGGGCCGCGGCCCTCAGGCGCGCAGCGCGCTGCGGACCTGCGCGAGCCAGCCCGGCCGCATCTGATCGACCCGATGGGTGATGCTTCGCCGCAGGAAGTGCAACCGTCGCCGCACGTCCCAACTGATATCGTTGCGGGACGTCAGCGCCTGGCGAAAGCGCGCCATCTTCAGTGACTGCTGGTCCGCGGCGATCTTGTCGCGATCGGAATAGAACTCCGATATCTTCTCCTTGCCCATGCCTTCGGTCGCAAGCCACCGCGGCGCATATTCGGTGCAGAGACGCTCGACGTCCACCAGCAGGCGGGCTACGCCCGTTCCGGCGGCGGGACAGTTGGTCTGAAACGCATCGCCGATCAGCACGACGCCGGGCTGGAGGTGTCCTTCGACGACGGACAGATCCATCACCCAGTTCTGGACCCGGTCCGTCACGCCAAAATCGCCGAGATAGGGCTGCAATCCCGGCAGCAGCCGCAGGAGCGTCGCTTCCGTGTCGCGACGCAGATCACGCATGACCGGATCGGTCGGGTCGCGGAACATGAAGAGATTGGCCCGCATGCCGGCGGGTACCGGAAACAGGCTGAGATAATCGACGCCGTCGGAAATGCGCTCGCCGTAACAGGTCAGCGCCTTGAAATCGAACGGCGTGCCGTCCCGGCGCGCGATCGTGAAGCCGAACGAGACCGAGTGGCCTGCGGCCAGCACGCGCCGCCTGATGCCCAGCTTGTAGCCGAGGGCTCCGGCCATGCCCGTCGCCAGAACGACAAGACGCGCATTGAGGCGGCGCCCGGAGGCAAGCTCCAGATGCTGGACGTCGTCGCTACAGGTGACTGCGGTGACCTCGTCGACGATGAGGCTGGACGGATCGGGTATCTGGCCGCGCGCCATGGCAACGAGACCGGCATAGGGAAGCCCGTAAGCCTGGCCGACGCTGACATCGACCACCTTGCCTTCCCTGACATTGAGCACCTGATCGTATGGACAAGCGACGCTCGCGAGGCCGCGGATGAAGCCCAGCCTGCGGAACATCTCCAGCTGCGGGCCTCCGATCTTCTCGACCCGAAACTCGTCCGGATAGACCGCGCGCTTGTCCACCAGCGCGACGCGATGCCCTGCCCGCGCAAGGACAGCAGCCGCGAGCGAACCTGCAAGGCCACCTCCGACAATCGCGACGTCCGCAACGATCGTCGTGGTCGCAGCTGCGGCGATCGGCTCAGTCACGGTGCTATCCGCCGTCATGGTCCAGGCTCCCACGGTTAACGGTGGTTCCATGTGCAATTATCCCGCCTGATGTCGCATCGCAGGACCGAACGCGATCATTTCCGTCGATCGAGGTTAACGAACCGAAGACTCGATCTGGCCGGACGATGTTTCGGCACGCGTCTTGCTCGGGATGTTCGACAAGAACCGGTGTTCGGCGACGCCACGGCGGAACGCATGGCTGCTTCTCGTCAGAGCGACATCACGTCGCTTTTCGACGAAGCCGGCCTGCGCTCTAACTGGGACAGCCGGAACGAAGGTGTCCCACCGTGACGCAGCGGATGTTTCGCCGACATCGGCCGCAACCAACAGGACTCCAGAGGCCCCATTAACACTCGCGGTTTTTCACCATGCTAGGCTGTCACCGCCATCGCAGCGCGTATCTCCAGGGGAAAGTCGTCCCTCAACGTCCATGATCGAATCCATCGTCCAGTTCCTGCGGCGCGACGTGACGCGCGGTGTTGTCGGGACCATCCTCCTCAAGGTTGGCAGCGGCGCGCTTGCGTTTGCGTTGTTCTCGCTGGCGGCGCGAACGATGTCGCCTGATGGATTCGGCATCTTTGCGACCTGGCTTTCCGTTGCCCAGATCGCAGCGGTCGTGGGGCTGGTCGGCCAGGAGTCGCTTCTGGTGCGATTTTTGAACGAGTATCAGGTCGAAGACAGGCCCGACCTCACCAAAGGGGTCCTCCTGTCGAGCTTCAAGATGACCTCCGTCGCGATGCTGATCGCGATCGCCGCGGTCGCGTTGGCCGCGAGCTTGAGGGGCGATTGGTGGCTGCTGATCCTTGCTCTCTCGGCCTACACGGCGGTGAATGCCGGACTGATGCTCGGCAGCCAGATCGCCCGCTCGCTGGTCAGCATTCTCATGGGCGAAGGAAACCGGGAGCTCTTCTGGCGGGTCATCGTCGTCCTGTTTCTGCTTGCCATGTTGTTCGGCCATCGGCAGCTCGATCCCGCCGAGTTGTTCGCCGTGATGACGATCGCCATGTCGGTCGGCCTTGTCGCGCAGGTCGTTGCCATTGCGCGAGCCCTGCCGGACTTGCGCAGCACGGCGGCGCGTTACGAGACCTCTCGCTGGAGAGCCAGCGCGCTCCATTTCTGGGTTGCTTCCATCCTGGAAGCGGCCAACCAGTATTTCGACGTCATCCTGGTCTACTGGATGCTGGATCCGGCGACCGCTGGAATCTATTTCGCCGCCTCGCGCCTGGCCAACATCTTCGCCATGCTGTCGGCGGCGCTGTACAGTTTCGGGGCGCGTCGGCTTCCTTCGCTGTACTTCAGCAAGAACCACCAGGAGTTCGGGCGAACGTTGCGGCTCATGGCGGAAGTGACCGCACTTTGCGTGGCCAGCGGACTTCTCCTGATCTGGATCGGCGGCCCCCATCTTCTCAACCTGTTCGGGCCTCATTTCGCCGCACAGCACTGGGTCCTGATCGTGCTCGCGATCGGCACCGCTTTCCAGGCGGCGGGCGGTCCATCCGCCGCGATCCTGCAGCTGACCGGCCATGAGCGCATCTATGTCCCCGTCGTCGCGGCGAACGTCGCACTGCGGCTGGTCGGATTTCTCGTCCTGATTCCCTGGCTCGGCGTGCTTGGCGCGGCGATCTCGGCGACCGTGTCGCTGGCGTTCGCGACCATCGCGCTCAACATCCTCTGTCGCCGGCGAACCGGAGTCGACCCTTCAATTCTCGTGCTTCTGCGCTTCTCGGCATCGAAACGCGGCGCCTTTGCGGTCCGCGGTGCCGACTCCGGCGATTAGGCGTCGATCAACCGGCCAGGCCCAACACTTCGCCCCGACGACGCGCCGCCGACGGATCGGGCGGGACACGATTGATGACGAGCCCGGTCGGCACGCTGCCAAAGCGGGACAGCGCCGCCATTGCCCTGCGCATTGCAGCGGAATCGACCGCGTCTTCGCAAGCGACCAGGACGACCAGATCAGCGTGAGCGGCGAGCGCCGCCGCCTCCGGCTGCAAGGCCAGCGAGGTGGCGTGGACGACGATCAGATCGAACTCCGAACGAATGTCATCCGCGGGCGACGCCTCGGGCCGCTTGCCGGCGCCCAGAAGCGCGTCGACGCTGCGAAAGTCCGCCGTGGTCATGCCGTCCGCCTGCTCCTTGACGAGGCTAACCGCGGCACCACCGAGGTCCGGCTCGACCCGGATCAGGACGCTCAACTTCCCCTTGTTCACCGCCCACCGGTTCAGCGACCGCGCGACGGTGTTGCCGCCGGCCCGCTTGCCGACTGACATCACGAGCGCGACCTTGCCCCGGGCTCCCGGCAATTTCTCCAGCCGGTCGAGCAGCGGGCGCAAATGTGGACTGAGATCGAGCGCAGCCGTCGCTGAGACCGGACCTTGCCAGATGTTTCGGGGCACATCGCCCGGCAGCAAGTCGGGAATGCGGGCCCACACGGGCGGGCGTGGCCACGACGCGGGCTGGCGCGGAGCCGGATCGGGGGCACGAACGTCTTCGACGGGCTTGTCCGATCGGCGTCCCGTAGCGGCAACGACCGCCGTCGATGTCAGCAGCGAGCCGATCGCGAGCGCGGCAAGCAGCAAGGGCAGCGGCGGAAGGGTCGAGCGAAGCGGCGGAATGGCGGACGACGCAATCTTGGTCTGGGAGCTCTGCAGGAGACGCTGCTCGTTCGTCGTCTTCGAGCGCGACAGGAATTGTTCGTAGATGTTTCTGTTCGCCTCGGCGTCGCGCTGCAACTCCTGGAGCCTGACCAGAGCCTGACCGTCGACCAGGAGCTGCGATTCAGCCGCCTTCATCTGGCCTTCGAGGGCCTTCTGCTGTTCGCGCTGGGCCTCGTACTCCGACTTTGCTGTGTCGATGCTCTTGGCCCGCTCGACCTCGATCTGCCTGTTGAGATCGTTCAGCTGGCTGTAGGACATGACGAGGTCGGGATGGCGATCGCCGAACACCGCGCGCTTCTGCGCGATTTGATCATTGAGCGCCGACCGCTGCGCGCGCAGCGCGCTCAGGAGATCCTGCTTGGCCGGACCCTCGACATTCGCCTTGACGTCGCGCTGCGCCTGCTCGTAGCGGGCTTTGGCCTCTTCGGCCCGGGCGCGCGCGGCGGCGACCTGCTGCGACAGCTCGGTCACGCGCAATTGCTGGGTCGTGGAATCCTTGCCGGCGTTGACGATCCTGTGCTCGAGCTTGAACGTGGCCACGGCGTCCTCTGACGCCCTCAACCGGTCGTTCAATGTCTTGAGCCGGCCACTGAGCCAGTCGGCCGCCTCGTCGGTCGCATCGGTGCGGTTGCGACTCTGGCTCGCGACGAACGCCTCGGCTATCGCGTTCGCATAATAGGCCGCCCGCTCCGGCCGGTTCGACGTGAAGCGGATGGCGATGACGTAAGTGAGCCCGCGGCGGGAAATGTCGAGACGGTTGCGGAACCTCTCGAGCAGGCGCGCGGGGTCGGTATGTCCCCCGGAAATGTCCTCGTCATCCCGAATCTTGAGCTGCTCGATCAGCGGCTTGAGAAAGCCGTCGGACTTCGCCACTTCGACCAGGCTTTGCAGCGCGGCGCTATCCTGCCCTATGCCCGGCAGAACGTCCTGATCCGCGGTCACGCGTTGTTCGCGGGGATCGACGACGACCAGCGCGGTCGCCGCAAATCGAACCGGGATCACCAGCAGAACGATGACGCCGAGGGCGAAGATCGCAAGAGCGAGCGCCAGGATACGGCGAGCATTGTCCCGAATGAAGGAGAGCGCGCCTGCGGCAGTGAGCACACCGCCAAGGCGGGCTGCGGCTCCGCCAGCCTCACCGTTCGACGCATCTTGAGTCTGCCACGACGCGGAGACACCGGTCGATCCGGAACTTGTCGGGTCTGCGCGGCGACCGAACGTCATGGACTTTACTCGGATTCAACTGGCAAGCACTGTTCAGTGGCCTGCGCCACCGTAAATATCTATGGTTAATCCGCGGTTACCCGCCTCCGCGCGAAGATGACCAATTGGTTAACGCGCTCGCTTCGCACCGTCCGCAAACCGCTGCCATTCTCCTGTGAACGATGCCGTTCCGGCGGACAGGGCATTAACTCCGTTTGTTGCTAGCCGGTGTCCGCGCGACGCTCGCATGATAGGTACGGCGTTAAGAAGGTGAACGTTTCATTAGCGGGTCGGGATCCGTGCTGCATTACCAGCCAGGCGCAGAACTGGGCGAGGCACCGAAGCTGCCGTCGACCGCGGCAGCACTCGCAAGTCGGGGCAGCGGCCGACCGAAGCCGCACGTGCTTCTCGTCCAGACGCAAGCCGAGAATGCGGGCGCCCAGGAGATTTCCAGGCTACTCGGCGCCGGCCTGACCGCGCGCGGCTATCGGGTCACCAATCTGTTCTTCTTCCGCAAATCGGATTCATTCGACGAGCCGCCCGATACGCTCTACTGCGCATCGCGCCGGCCGGGACATCCACTGGCCCTGCTGCAAATGCTGTGGACGCTCGGCCGTCATATCAGGACCACCAGGCCCGACGCCGTTCTGACCTTTCAGCATTTCGGCAACGTCATCGGCGCGGGCGTGTCTCGCCTCGTCTGCCGCGCGCCCGTCATCGCCAATCAGGTGTCGTCCGCACTGTCGATGAGCTGGCCGATCCGCACGGCCGACATCGTCATGGGCAGCCTCGGCTTCTTCGACTGCATCACGCTGAACTCGCTGGACATGCAGCGCGAATATTCGCGCTACCCTGCGGCCTACCGGTCGCGCATGGTGCATGTCCCGCACGGCTTCGACGACAAGGCCCTCACCCTGCCGAAGGAAGCTGCGCGACAGAAGTTCAATCTTCCGCCGGACCGCATATTGCTTGGCTGCGCAGCCAGGCTGCACCCGCACAAGCGGCTCGATGCAGCGATACGCCTGCTGCCGGATCAACCGTCCTGGCATCTCGCACTGGCCGGCCAGGGTGCCGACGAGGTTCGGCTAAGGCAGCTGGCGGATGATTTGAAAGTCTCGGACAGACTGCATCTGCTCGGGGAAATCACCCCGCGCCAGATGGCCGACTTTCTCGCCTGCCTGGACGTGTTCGTATTTCCGACACAAGCCGAGACTTTCGGCCTTGCCGCGGTCGAAGCCGCAAACGCCGGCGTTCCCTCCGTCGTCACCGATCTTCCCGTCCTGCGCGAGGTGCTGTCCTTCGAAGGCAAACCGACAGCACTGTTCGTGGATGCCTCCGATCATGCGAAGCTGTCGGCCGCCGTCTCGAAGCTCCTGACCGACCAAACCCTGCGCGACGAACTGCGACAAAACGCCAAAGGCCTGAGGTTGCGGTATTCGGTGGACTCCATGGTTGAGGAATACGTTCGAATTCTCGGCCAAGTCATTTGACCTGATCCGCTGGAATAGATTGGCTCGACATGATCATCGAGTTTCGCTGTGAACGTGAGCATGCGCGGCGGTGGATGCACCGCGAGACGCTGTCGGTCGACGGGCGGGACGTTCCGGTCCAGATCGCCTGGACGGCGACGGCGGAGTCACGGCCTGCGGGTCTCGACGCGCTGTTCGCGCTCGAACGCATGGTGTTGCACAAGGGCAAACCCGGCGGTGCCGACGGGCTGAAGATCATTCCCGAGCGGACGCTAGCTCGCACCGGCACGGCCGACGTGATCGTCGATTTCACAGGCGGCGCGCGCGATCGGGACTGCTCGGCTTCGCTGTATCTGCGCCCGCTGTTCAACGGAACTGCAGGAGAAAACGCCGCGCTCGCCGCCATTCTTGCCGGCGACATGCCGGTGATCGACATCGTCAACGAGATCGACGGCGCCGTCCTCGATCGCGGCCACCCGTCGGGAGAAACTGCAGCCGGCCTGAGCGGCGCGCTCGAAACGGTCATGGCGCGAACCCTGACCATGGTGGCGGCAATCCTGTCGGGACGGCCGCGCATTCTGCCACAGCTGTCGCGTCCTGCCGGCGCCACGAACCGACGTGGACCTGTTGGCTACGTCGTGCGCGGCCTCGCCGTCTCGATCGCCAAGGAGATCTATCGCCTCTGCTGCTACGCCCCGCATTGGCATATCGGATGGCGCTTCAATGACGGCGCAGGCGTCTGGCAGACCGGAGATCTATCCGGGCCTCGCTGGAACGTTCTGGGAGATCCCGGAAACCACTTCTACGCCGATCCCTTTCCCGTCACCTGGCGTGGACGAACGTTCGTCTTTTTTGAAGATCTCGATCACCGGGTCGGCAAGGGAATCATTTCAGCGATCGAGTTCGGTGACACCGGTCCAGTCGGCGACGTCATGCCCGTGCTGGAAGAGCCCTGGCACCTTTCCTATCCGTTCCTGATCGAGGGCGACGGCGAGTTGTGGATGATCCCGGAGAGCTCGATCAACGGGGACGTCGCCCTCTACAAATGCGTTCGGTTTCCGGACCAATGGGAGCGGCATGCGACGCTGCTTTCGGGCCTGGAGCTCGCCGACGCGACGATCACGCGGCACAACGGCCTGAACTACCTGTTTGGCGCCTGGCGCGACGGAGCCGGCGGCTATTCGGATTCGCTTGCGATCTACTACGCCGACCACCTGCTCGGCCCCTGGCTGCCTCATGCCAGCAACCCGGTCCTGATCGATCGCGCGAGTACGCGACCGGCCGGGAATTTCGTCACCATCAACGAAAGACTGTGGCGCCCGGTCCAGAATTGTGCCGACGGATACGGCGCGGCGCTCGCCCTGGCGGAGGTCATCGAACTGTCGCCCACGACATTCAAGCAGATCGTCCGCCACTCTCTGAAGCCGGGACCCGCATGGCCCGGCCGAAAGCTGCACACCCTGAACCGCTGCGGCCGGCTGGAGGTGATCGACGGATCGCGTGTTCAGCCGAAGACCAGCGCCTTTGCGCGTCAATTTCCATCGCCGGCTTTGCCGCCCCGGACCCGTCCATCCATCGCCAGCTGAAACAAGTTCCGCGATCGGCGCATCCCTCGTCTGAGCACGAGCGATCTGCAATTCGAGCGGGATTCGTGGCAGACAGGAGCGAGCGACGCCGGTCATTGCCACGATCGGCCGCTCGGAGACTCCATGGTCAACAACACAAGCTCGACACATCGGCCGCTCGATCCCCGCAGCAAATGGGCCGAACTGTCCCAGGCGGAACGCAGCGCCGCCTATGACAACAATGCGGCGGTCAAGAACAGCCCTGCCCTGATCGCGGAGCGCAACGAAGCTTCCAGCCGGCTGCGCGGTACGCTGAAGTCCCATCTCGATTTGCCTTACGGCGAGCGGGCGAACAACAAGATCGATCTCTACCCCGCCGCAAAGCCCGATGCGCCCTGCTTGGTGTTCGTGCATGGCGGCTATTGGCAGCGCAATTCGCGTGAACTGTTCGCCATGCTGGTCGAAGGCGTTGCCGCCCATGGCTGGTCGGTTGCGATTCCCGGCTATTCGCTGGCGCCTGAAGTGTCCCTCACCGACATCGTCGCCGAAATCCCGCGTTCGCTCGACTGGCTGGCCGCGCATGGCGCATCCTATGGCATCGGCGGGCCGGTCGTGCTGTCGGGCTGGTCCGCCGGCGCCCATCTCGTGGCGATGGCGCTGGACCATCCGCGCGTCCATGCGGGGCTTGCGATATCAGGCGTCTACGATCTGGCGCCGATCCGCGATACCGGCCTCAACAGCGCGCTGAAGCTGACGGACGAAGAAATCGCCAAGCTCTCGCCGCTTCGCCTGCCCGTGACACAGAAGCGGCTCGACATCGCCTATGGCAGCAACGAACTCCCCGCCCTGGTGCTGGATTCAATCAACCTTCATGAGAAGCGTGCGGCCGCGCAGGCGCCCGGCAAGCTCATTCCGGTCGCAGGCGCCGACCATTTCACCATTCTCGAGGCGCTGCGTCGCCCTGACGGCGTTCTGGTGGCGGCTGCACGCCGGTTGCTGGACTAAAAACGCGAAAACAACCCCATGCACAGTAGAACGCCGTTGTTTCCAAAGGCAAAATCTACGGCGCGCCTCGCTTTGACTCGTCGGGCAAAACAGGGGCATGATGACATCATCGCCCCGATCGCCGCTCAGGCTCTTCAACCCAGATTTGCTCTCCCGTGACCTTGACCGGATAGAGCCGCAATGGCGGACCTGGCCAGCCCGCTGTAATCGCCCCGTCGCGCAAATCGAATGATGCGGCATGGCGCGGGCACTGCAGCCGCCCCGCTGTCACCTGTCCAAGACCAAGATCGGCCTGTTCGTGGGGGCAGGCACGGTCGCACGCGACGACATCGCCCTCGTTCCAGATCACAAGCATATCGCGCCCGGCAACGCGGACGATGATCTCTGCCTTCAGGCGGCTGAGGTCACAGACCGGAATCCACGCCGGCTCGTCCGAATGGACAGCCTCGTCATCCACCGAGATAGGCCTTCCGCACATGCTCGTTCTCGATCAGCTCCGTGCCGGCGCCGGACAACACGATGCGGCCGTTCTCGAGCAGATAGGCGTGGTCGCACATCTCGAGCGCGGCGAACGCGTTCTGCTCGACCAGCAGTACCGTGGTGCCGGCATCGCGAATGCCGCGGATGATCGCAAAGGTGCGCTCGACGATGTTGGGGGCAAGGCCGAGCGAAGGCTCGTCGAACATGATCAGCCGCGGCCGCGACATCAGCGCACGCCCGATCGCGAGCATCTGCTGCTCGCCACCGGACAGCGTGCCCGCCGCCTGCCGGCGCCGCTCGGCGAGCCGCGGAAATTCCGTATAGATGCGATCGCGATCGGCTGCGATCTCGCCTGAACCGCGACGGAGGTAAGCCCCCATGTCGAGATTTTCCTCGACGCTCATGTG
Organism: Bradyrhizobium sp. USDA 3311; assembly: GCF_054062495.1. NCBI lineage: Bacteria > Pseudomonadati > Pseudomonadota > Alphaproteobacteria > Hyphomicrobiales > Nitrobacteraceae > Bradyrhizobium > Bradyrhizobium sp. USDA 3311. The sequence continues at coordinate 7,381,975 of NZ_JBSSFI010000001.1, forward strand.
CGGAAACACGCGCCGCCCTTCCGGACAATGCGCGATCCCGCTCGCCAGCACGCGCGGCGGCCTCGCCCCGGTGATGTCGATGCCCTCGAACCGCATCTGCCCTGCGCGCGGCGGCACGAGTCCGGAAATCGCGCGCAGCGTCGTGCTCTTGCCGGCGCCGTTGGCCCCGATCAGCGCCACCAGTTGCCCGGCCTTCACGTCGAGCGAAATGCCGCGCAGCGCGGTGACGCCGCCATAGCCGCACACCATGTCGCGGATCTCAAGCACGCGCCGCTCCATGTCCGAGATAGGCCTCGATCACGGCGGGATCGTTGCGGATCACGTCCGGCGTCCCCTCGGCGATGATGCGGCCGTAGTTGAGCACCACGATGCGGTCCGAGACGGTCATCACCATCGGCATGTCGTGCTCGACCAGAAGGATCGTGATGCCGCGACCGCGGATGTCGCGAATGAGCTCGACGAACCGGTGGGTTTCCGAGGCATTCATGCCGGAGACGGGTTCGTCGAGCAGCAGCATCGTTGGCTCCGCCGCGAGCGCCAGCGCAACGCCGACCAGGCGCTGCTCGCCGTAGGAGAGCGAGCCGGCCGCATCGTGGGCACGGCGTTCGAGACCGACCCATTCGATCAGCTCGCTTGCCCGCTGCCGCAGTCTGCGCTCCGAGGCGCGCGCGCCCGGCAGCCCGAGGATGGCGTCGAGCAGCCGGACCCGGCCCTGACGATGCAGGCCGATCAGGAGATTGTCGTAGACGGTGTCGTTGGGAAACACACTGGTGCGCTGGAAGGTGCGGATCAGGCCGAGATCGGCGATCTCGTGCGGCTTCAATCCGGTAAGCGTCGTGCCCTGATAGGTGACACGGCCTGCGCTCGGCGTCAGGAAACCGGTCATGATGTTGAAGGCCGTGGTCTTGCCGGCGCCATTCGGTCCGATCAGGCTGACGATTTCGCCCTCGCCCACGGTGAAGCTCATGTCGGAGATGGCGACGAGCCCGCCGAAACGGACAGCGACCTGCTCGATCGTCATGGCAACGCTGCGTGCCGTCATCACGCCCGCTCCTTGACGGCGGTTTCTGTGAGCGCCACCGGCGCCAGCGCCGTCGTGCCGTTCCGTCTCCTGCGAAATCGCTGCGCGAGCGAGGGGACGATGCCGCGCGGCAGCACGAACAGGATGGCGATCAGCACGCCGCCATAGGCGATCCACTGCGCCTCCGGCGCCATGACCGGACGCAGCGCGACCGGCAGCAGCCCGAAGATCAGGCCGCCGACGACGGGACCGGCCAGCGAGCCCTTGCCGCCGCTGATGACCATGATGACCATGGTGACGGTGTTGATGAAGGCAAACACTTCGGGATCGATGATCCGGATGTAGTGTGCATAGAGGCTGCCGGCGGCGCCAGCGATCGCGGCCGAGATCACCGCCGCCAGCGTCAGCGTCTTCGTCACGTCGATACCGACGGAGACCGCGAGCGTCTCATTCTCCATCAATCCGCGCATCGCGCGGCCGAAATGGGAATGAACGAGACGCGCGATCAGCAGATAGGCGATGAGAGCCACGCCCAGCACGAGATAGTAGTTTTGCAACTTGGTGCGCAGCGTCAGCTCGCCGAGGCCGGGCAACGGCAGTGCGATGGAGGGAATATTGGTCAGCGCCAGAGGGCCTTGCGTCAGTTCGACCCAGTTCAGCGCGACCAGCCGCACGACTTCGGCGAAGGAGATCGTGACAATGACGAAATAGGCGCCGCGAACGCGGAACGAGAGCAGTCCGACGAAATAACCGCACAGCCCGGCAACCAGGATCGCGAGCACGAAGCCCGCGATGGGCGGCCAGGGCGCGTGAACCAGACGCAGGTCCCCGGGCAGGCCGATGTCGAAACCGAGCGATGTCAGCGCGCTGACATAGGCGCCGATGCCGAAGAAGGCGATGTGGCCGAGGCTGAGCTGACCGGTGAAGCCGAGCAGAAGATTGAGGCTCATCGCGCCGATGACGAAGATTCCGGTCGTGATCAGCGCATTCAGGAGATAGGGATCGCGCAGCCAAAGCGGCACCGAGGCAAGGACCGCGACGGCGAGAATGGTGAGGGCTATTCTCATCCGACGCGCTCCGCGCGCGCGAACAGGCCGGTCGGCTTGAAGATGAGAACCGCGATGATGATCACGAAGCCCATCGCGTCCCGATAGCCTGATGAGACGTAGCCCGCGCCGAGCTCCTCGGCGAGCGCCAGGATGAAGCCGCCGATCACCGCACCCGTGATGTTGCCAAGACCGCCGAGGATGACGATGGCGAAGGCCTTGACGGCGGCGAGATCACCCATTTGCGGGAAGATCACGTAGACCGGCCCGAGCAGAGCCCCCGCCGCGGCGGCAAGGCTGGAGCCGATCGCGAAGGTCGAGGTGTAGATCATGTCGACATTGACGCCCATCAGCGAGGCCGTGTCGTGGTCCTGGAACGTCGCCCGCATCGCGCGGCCGAGGCTCGTCCTGTTGATCAGGAGATACGTCACCAGGATCAGCAATGCCGCGGCGGCAAGCACGAACAGCCGCAGCCAGGACACCGAGACAGGTCCGAGCACCAGCGGTGCCTCGGGAAACGGCGTCGCCACCGATTTGGCAACGCCGCCCCAGATCCACAGCGCGCCGGATTGCATCGCGATCCAGGCGCCGATCATCACCAGCATCGTGGTGTCGATGTCGGAGCCGCGCAGCGGCCGCAGCAATGTCAGCTCGATAGCCGCCCCCAATAGCCATCCGGCCAGCACGGCGACGGGCAACGCCAGAAAGAAGTTCAGCCCGACCTGCTGCACCACGATGAACATGATGTAGGCGCCGAACGTGTAGAGCACGCCATGCGTGAAATTCACCACGTTCATGATGCCGAAGATCAACGTCAGCCCGATGCCAAGCAGCGCATAGGTGCCGCCGAGCACGAGCATGTTGATCAGATGCTGGAGAAACTCGCTCAAAGCCGTTCTCGTATGACCCGCAATGCGGCGAGAGCGGCGGTGCGCCGCCCTCGCCCCCGAATGAACGCGTTAGAGTGTCTTCATCTCGACCTTGCCGTCGTTGATCTCGATGAGATAGACGTTCGGCTGGCTCTGCCCGCTCTCCTTGCCCTCAGGGCCGGACTTGCGGAACACGATGTCGCCGTTGAGCCCCTTGATATTGATGTCCCAGAACGCAGCCTTGATCGCTGCCGGCTCGGCCTTGCCCGCCTTCTCGATCGCGGCCGCCGCGGTGCGGATGCCGTCATAGCCGCGGAAGCTTTCGGTGCAGCCGGCGAACTCGAAGCCGCGTTTCTTCCATTCCGTGATGAAGTAGTTGGTTGCCTCGGGGTTCGGCGTCTTGTCCGGGAACCACGGCAGGAAGGTCGTCAGATGCATGGTTCCGTTGGCGGCGGCTCCCGCCTGGGCGATGATCTGGTCGGGGTTCTGCGAGCCCCCGGTGGTGATGATGCGCTTCTTCAGGCCGAGCGCAGCGGCCTGCTTGAAGATCAGCGTCAACTGGTCGACGGCGGTCGTGACGATGACCGTCTCGGAATCCGAGCTCTTGATCTTGGAGAGCTGGGCGCTCATGTCCTGCGCACCCTGGTCCATGGTTTCGACCAAGCCGATGCTGATGCCCTTGTCCTTCATCATCTTGCTGAAGTCCTCGGCGGTGCCGCGGCCCCAGTCATTGTTGATGACGAGGAAGTCGACCTTCTTCAGGGCGAGCTTGTCGACGATGCCCTTGAACGCCGCGGCCTCGACCGCCGAGGGCGGCGAGATGCGGAAGATGAAGGGATTTCCGGTCGTCGTGATCTTGCCCGAGGACGAGGTCTCCACCACCATCGGCGTCTCGTATTCCATCAGCTTCGGCATCACCGCGAGCGTCAGGCTCGAGCCCCAGGCGCCCATCAGCACCGGCACCTTGTCGCTGGTGATGAGCTTCTCCGCGACGGCGGCGGCTTCCGTCGGGTTGCTCTTGTTGTCCTCGATCACCAGTTCGATCTTCTTGCCCAAAATGCCGCCCTTGGCGTTGATCTCGTCGGCGGCGATCTTGGCGCCGTTGACGACGTAGGTGCCGGAGGCCGCGAAGGCGCCGGTAAGAGGCTCGTTGACGCCGATCTTGATGGTCTGCGCCCCTGCCGCGCCGCCGAACAAGGCCGTCGCCAGCGCGATTGTCCGAACCAGTCCGAGTGCTCGTTTCATGTTGTCTCTCCAAATCCAACGCTGTTGATCTCTAGGCAGTCCAGCCTTCGTCACTCCGCGGCGCGAGCGCGCCGATCATTCCGCGCCACCTTTTCCAGTGAAGACGCGGCCAAACATGCGCGCGAGCCGAGCACGCAAAACGTCCGATGCAAGCGACCAGAAGCTGAGCTCCGCCGGGGCCGCCGCCCCCGACGGCGCGCCCGACATGTGGCGGTCGAGATTTCCCGCGAACTCAGCGACCAGGCGTCTGGCGAGATCGCGCACGAGGCCCGGCCGGCCGACCTGCGCCAGCATGCCCGTGAGCGTGTAGCCGATCGACAGGTCGACCGCGGTCGCCGCGCCGCCATCGAGCGGGATCAGGCGATAGCGGATTTCGCCTTGCGTCGCCGAATGGCTGCGCTGGTCGGTGCCGATGCCGACGATGCGGCCGGAGAGCGTCGCGGGATCGCGTTCGACGCGCGCGGCCCCCTCGAAGCTTGCTGCGATCGGCCCGAGCCTGACGCGGATCACGCCTTCGACACGCTCGGGCCTTGGCGGCGCCGCGAGCGATACGCCGGGAAGGCAGGCTGCGATGCCCGCGATGTCATCGAACATCGCAAACACCTTTGCCGGCGCGTGCGGCAGCGTGAAGCGCTGATCGAGAACGGTCGCCGGGGTGAAATCCGGGATTGTGCCCGGTGCGGCGCTCCCTGAGCCCGACGCTAACGCCTGTCGCATAGGCTGCAGCGACTGCTGGTCTTGATGGGATGCAGCTCGCCCCGATCCGGCGGGGCCGAGGCTGGTCCTGCCGCCACCGGCCAGCGGCGCGATGTTGCGCGCGCGCCTCGCCTCGATCACGGACTGCACCGCCCGCACGATGCCGACATAGCCGGTGCAGCGGCAGAGATTGCCGCTGAGGCCGACGCGAATGCGCCGCTCGTCGGCGTCAGGCAGGCGCAACACCAAGTCGCGCGCCGAGACCAGCATGCCGGGCGTGCAATAGCCGCATTGCAGCGCGTGCTCCCGGGTGAAGGCGGCGCGCAACTCGGTCGTGACCTCGTCCTCGTCGAGGCCCTCGATCGTGGTGATGTCGGCGCCTTCGCAGGCCACCGCATAGGTGATGCAGGAGCGCGCCGGCACGCCGTCGAGCAGCACGGTGCAGGCGCCGCAAACGCCGTGCTCGCAGCCGAGATGCGTGCCGGTCAGGTCGAGCTTGTCGCGCACGAAATCGGCAAGGCTGGTGCGCGGCTCGGCCGATAGCTCCACCGCACGGCGATTGACATGAAGCGAGACCGTGTTCATGCCGCGGCCTCCAGGACGGCGCGCTTCAACACGCTGACATGGATATGGCGCTGCGCGGCATCGTCGATGCCGGCCTTCATCAGAAGCGCATCGGCGACGCGGATGTCGAAACGCTGCTTGTAGTCGGCCGCAATCCGGCCGCCGAACAACCCGGCGGCATCGGTCACGACGATCGGCGCTGTATCGATCGCACCGATCACGATGCGCGCGGTGGCGGTGGCCGGGTCGACCAGGACCGCACCAATGGCATGGGCGAACTCGCCGGTCTTGCGGCAGCTCTTGGCATAGCCCCAATGCGCGGAGGCCGCGCGGGCCGGCACGTGAATCGCCTCGACGATTTCGCCGGCGTGCAACGCCGATTCCAGCGCACCGACGACAAACGCCTCGATCGCCATCGTGCGCGCACCGGCAAGACTGCGCAGTGTCACCTGCGCACCTAGGGCCGCGAGCGCGGAAATCCAGTCCGCGGCGGGATCGGCATGGCTGAGTGAGCCGCCGATGGTGCCGCGGTTGCGCACCGCGCGATAGGCGATGTTGGCCGCGACGCCGCGCATCGCGCCACGCGTCACGTCGGCGGTGCGGCCGTCCTCGATATCGGCATGGGTGACCAGGGCACCCAGCACGAGCTCGCCGCCGGACACCTCCGCGCGCTTGAGCTCGGCAAGCCCGGAGATGTCGACGATCAGCTCCGGCTGCACCAACCGCAGATTGAGCATGGGCCCAAGCGACTGGCCGCCGGCGATGATCTTCGCCGATCCGCCTGCCGCTGCCAGCATCGACAGCGCCGAATTGAGATCGCGCGGGCGTTCGTAAGCGAAGGGCGCCGGTTTCATGCCGCGCTCCTCTCAGTCGCGCGAGCGGCCAGTACGGCCGCGACGACGCGATGCGGCGTGATCGGCGACTGCATCAGCTCGACACCGAGTGGCCGCAGCGCGTCGTTGACGGCATTGGCGATCGCGGCCGGCGGCGCGATGGCACCGCCCTCGCCGATGCCCTTCACGCCGAACTGCGTATAGGGCGACGGCGTCTCCATGTGATCGAGGCGCGCCGCCGGAACCTCGGTCGCGCCGGGAAGCAGATAGTCGGCCAGCGTCGTCGCCAGCGGCTGGCCGGAGGCGTCGAACGGCATCTCCTCGTAGAGCGCGGTGCCGATTCCCTGCGCGAGACCGCCATAGATCTGGCCGTCAACCACCAGCGGGTTGACCAGCACGCCGCCGTCCTCGACGATCACGTAATCGAGGATCTCGACCTCACCCAGATCAGGATCGACCGCGACGACGGCCGCATGCGCGGCGTAGCTGAACGTCCCGCTGTCGCGCACGGGCTTGTAGCCCTGCGTCACCTCGAGCCCACCGGGATCGACGTCAACAGGAAGATCCTGCGGGCGGCGATACCAGGTGTGGGCGATCGCCCGGAGGCTGACGCTGCCATTGACGCCGCGCACCTCGCCATTCTGCAACACGACCGATGCCGGATCATGCTGCAACAGTTTGGCACCGATGCGCCTCGCACGTTCGCCGAGCTCGCGGCAGGCGGTCGCCACCGCGCCGCCCGCCATCACCATCGAGCGCGAGCCCCAGGTGCCGGTCGAATAGGGTGTCATCGCGGTGTCGCCGAGGATGATGCGGATCTTTGCGACGTCTATTCCCAGCATTTCATGCGCGACCTGGGCGAGCGTCGTCTCCATGCCCTGCCCATGCGAATGCACGCCGACACGCAGCTCGAGACCGCCATCCGGCGTCAGCCGTGCCGATGCCTGCTCGTGGCCCGGCACCATCGGGATGCCCCAGCCGGAATAGACCGAGGTGCCGTGCGCCGCCTGCTCGCAATAGATGGAGACGCCGACGCCGATGCGGCGGCTATCCGCCCCGCCCTGCTTTTGCTTCGCGCGAATGGCGTCGACATCGATCGCGGCGAGCGCGCGGCGCATCGCTTCCGGATAATCGCCGCTGTCAAAATGCTTCCTGGTGATGTTGTCGAACGGCATCTGTTCGGGGCGCACCAGATTGCGCAGTCGCACCTCGCCGGGCTCGAGCCCGGCCTCCACCGCGACGAGGTCGAGCATCAATTCCAGCGCAAAGCAGACGCCGGTGCGCGCGACGCCCCGGTAGGGCAGGATCGGACATTTGTTGGTGGCAACCGAAAAGGTGCGGCAGCGATAGGCCGGCATCTTGTACGGACCGGGCAGGATACTCGCGACCTGCGCGGCTTCGAGACAGGCGGAGAACGGGTAGGACGAGTATGCGCCGGAATCGACCGTCGCTTCGCAATCGATGCCGCGCAACGTCCCGTCACGATCGGCATAGACCGTGATCTTGTAATGGTGCTCGCGGCAATTGGAGCTGGCGACGAGATGCTCGCGGCGGTCCTCGGTCCAGCGCACGGGGTGGCCGCGTTGCATGGTCAGCCAGGACAGGCAGACCTCTTCAGGCAGCAGAATGCCCTTGTGGCCAAAACCGCCGCCGACATCGGGCGAGATGACGCGGATCTGGCCCTCCTCCATGCCCAAGCATTCGGCAAGGCCGCTGCGCGTGATGTGCGGCATCTGAGCCGCCGAATGCAGCGTGAGCTGGTCGAGCCGGCGGTCGAAGGTCGCGACCACGCCGCGGCCTTCCAGCGGCGACATGCATTGCCGCGCGGTCGAGATCTCGCGCGTCACCTTGATCGGCGCATCGAGCGCGGCGGAGATGTCGACCTCAAAGTTGGTCTCGAGGAAAACGTTGTCGCCCCAATGCTCGTGCACCAGCCCCGAACCGGGCTCGCGCGCCTTCAGCATGTCATAGACCGCGGGCAGCTCCTCCAGATCCAGCGTCACGGAGGCCGCGATGTCCTCGGCCTCAGCCCGCGTCGGCGCAAGACACATGGCGACGAGCTCGCCGACCTGGCGCACCTTGCCGGTGGCGAGCACCGGCTGCTCCGAGATCTTGAAGCCCGGAAGTCCTGACACTGCGCGGATCGGCTTGATGCCGACGAGGTCCGCCGCCGTGAAGACGCTGCCACGATGGCGCTCGGACACGTGGATGGCGCGGATGCGTGCGTGCGCCAGCGGGCTGCGCACGAAGGCGACGTCCTGAAGGCCGCTAAGCCTGATGTCCGCGACGAACTGGCCGCGGCCGCGCATCAGGCGGTCGTCCTCCTTCCGCGGCAGGCGCACGCCGACGCCCTGCCCGGACCTTCCAGAAGGAAACTCTCGCTCGTTGCGCAACTCCGCGCCCTCCTTCACCGCCCGGCCTTACGCCGCGACGGCCTGCGGCAGGATCGGGGCGACCGCGTCGAAGCGCGTGCCGGCACGCAGGCAGAAGGCCGGCTGAAGCAGGCGCTCGGCGATCACCTCGTTCTGCTCGTTGTCCTTGAGGATGAAGCGCCCCTTCTTCTCCGAGAGCACGGAGACGTCGGCGTCCATGCCGACCTTGAGCGCGCCGATCTCCGCGCTGCGGCCGAGCATCTTGGCCGGATTGGCGGTGACCATCGGCACCACCTGCTCGAGCGACAGGCCGAGCGCCATCATCGAGCTCATCGCCTGGACCAGGCTGAACTTGGCCTGCCCCGCGAAGGGATGGTTCTCCTCGTCCTCGTGCTGGTCGGGCGTTCCGGCCGGCGCGGGCACATGGGTGTTGTAGCCGTGGATGTCGGCGCCGAGCGTGGTCGGAATGATGCCGGCGGCGATCGCCTTCTTCGCAAGCCGGTACGAGAAATGGCTGCCGTGGCCGACATCGACCTTCAGGCCGCGATCGAGCGCCGCCTGGATCACCGGATGCACCTCGCCCTCGCGGTTGACGAAGCCGCCGGGGTGGCGCGTGAACGGATGGGCGAGAACGTCGCCTTCGCGCAGCAGCGGGATCACGCGGGTGAGGATGGTGTCGGCATCTTCGCCGTTGGCGCCGCTTTCGGGCAGGCCCCAGAGCTGGCCGAAATGGACATAGACAGGCAGATCGGCGCGCTTGCCGATCTCCGCCGCCATCTCGATGACGCGGATGCCCCAGCGCGCGAAGCCGCCGATCTCGGCATGGGCCTTGATGCCGCGCACGATGTCGAGATTGGCCGTCGCCGCCTTGACGGTCGCATCGATGTCGACGCCGTCGGGGCTATAGAGCTGCGGATAATAATGTCCTTCCAGTCCGCCAACGAGATAGGCCGACAAGAAGGCGTAGACGCGCGAGGCCGAGGGCTCGGCGATGAAATGACGAAAGCCGGGCAGCGTCATGCAGGACGGGCCGCCCTGATCGACCAACGTCGTCACGCCCGACTGCACGCCGACCATGTCGGGGTTCATGCCGAAGCGGCCGGAGACATATTGATAGACATGCGCATGGGTATCGATCAGGCCGGGCAGCACCAACTTGCCGCCGACGTCGACGACCTCCTTGGCGCTGGTCGGCAGGATATCCGCCGCGACCGCTGCGATCTTGCCGCCCCGGATGGCGACGTCCTTGATGCCGTCCACGCCCGAGGCCGGACAGATCACGCGACCGCCTCGCAGCAGAAGGTCGAAGCTGGCAGTAACTGACATGACGCTCTCCTCGGTCCCGCGCAGGCGGCTGCTCCGCCCCGGATTACGAAGCATGCTTCGCATTTGAATACGAAGTATGCTTCGTATTTTGACAAAAGCAAGCATCATGCCATGATCAGGCGGTGGCAGCCGCGTTCGAATCGAGCTAAGCGCGACGGAGTTTTGGTTGGGAGAGCGTGCATTGCGGCAAGCACAGAAGCGTCGCAGCGGGGGCAAGCACCGCCCCTGGCCATTGTCGCAACGTCCCGGCTATCTGATCCGGCGGCTGCACCAGATTCACGTCGCGCTGTTTCAGGAAGCGTGCGGCGCGTTCGAGGTCACGCCGCTGCAATACAGCCTGCTCTCGGCACTGGCCGTGCGCGAAACCGCCGATCAGACCACTTTGGCGGCCGATATCGCCCTCGACCGGACCACGACGACCGGCGCGTTGAAGCGGCTCGCCGCACGGAACCTGGTCGAGCGCGCCATCAACAAGGACGATCGCCGCGCGCGCCTGTGCCGATTGACGCCGGCCGGCGCGGCGCTTCTGGTCAAGATCGAGGGCGCGGCACGGCGGGCGCATCGTGCGACGCTCGGCGATTTGAGCGAGCGGGAACAGGCGCTCTTCATCGAAATGATGCAGCGCATCGTGGCCGGCAACCCAAGTCGCGGCAGCGCCGCTGCCCTATTCGATTAGAAGCGGCTGCTGCGCTTTTGGGTGGGGCTGCTTAATTTATCATCGTACCGCTGCACGACCGTGCAACATCTTTTGCCTCTCGCCCGCAAGCGCGCGGAGGAGATCAGCGTCTCGCGGGCACGGTGGCGAACCGGCGCGTGAGTTCAGGGCACGCTTGAAATTCCAATGACAATCCGGCGCAAACCTCATTGCATCCGGCATCGGCGCACGCCCTGCTCCGGCGGTTGTGCAACCAATGGCACGATTTATGCTGCAACGATGCGAAGCGTGCTTCGTATTGGGGGATGTCATGACGGATTCCGAACTTCGCGCTGATATTCACAGCATCGAGCCAATTCCCGATGCGGACCGGGACTCGACCGGACCGCAGCAGATGTGGATCTGGGCCGGCGCAAACATCGCGCCGGTCAACTGGGCGCTCGGCGCGCTCGGGATCATCCTGAAGCTTGGGCTGATGGAGACGATCGCGGTCATCGTGCTCGGGAACATCGTCGGCTGCGCGATCTTCGCAACCTTCACCGTGATGGGGCACAAGACCGGGGTCAACCAGATGGTGCTGAGCCGGTCCGCGTTCGGCGTCCGCGGCGCCTACCTACCCAGCATCCTGATGTTCGTGATGACGCTCGGCTGGATCGGCGTAAACACCTACTTCCCGGTGAAGGTTTCGATCGGAATCCTTGGCCAGTTCGGCGTGCCCGACACCTGGCTGATCGAGATCGTCATCATCACGCTGGTGATGGCGGCGCAGGTCCTGATCGGCGTCTACGGATTCTACGCGATCCGCACCTTCGAGAAATACACGGTGCCACCGACCATCGCCATCATGGTGCTGATGAGCGTGCTGGCCTGGACGCGCCCCGGTGTCGTCAACTGGAGCCTCACGACCTCGCTGCCGCCGGGCGCGCATCTGGCGATGCTGACCCTGCTGATGACGGCGATCGGCGTCGGCTGGGGCATTTCCTGGGTCACCTGGGCCTCCGACTATTCGCGCTTCGTGCCGAAAAGCGTGCCGTCGAAATCCGTCTTCTGGTACAGCTATATCGGCATGTTCGTGCCGACGGTCTGGCTCGGCATCCTCGGCGCGACCATCGCCTCGACCACGCTGGACACCGATCCCGCAAAAATGGTCAGCGCGGTGTTCGGCGGGCCGGTCAGCATCCTCGTTTTGCTGATGGTGCTGCACGGCCCGATCGCGACCAACATCCTCAACGTCTACTCGGCGACGCTGGCGGCGCTGAGCGCGGGGCTGAAGTTCTCGCGCTTCTGGCTCACCGTCATCGTTGGCGTCGCCGGCTATCTGGTCACGCTGTACTTCATCTTCGCGCCGTCCTTCGCCAAGGCGTTCGACAACTGGATGATCAGCCTCTTGTTGTGGATGAGCCCGTGGGCCGGCGTGGTGCTCGCGGACTTCTTCCTCAAGCGGAAGGGCAAGATCGACGTCGCCGAGCTCTATCGCTCGCCGGAGACCGGCGCCTATGGCGACATCAACTGGGCCGGCATGATCGCGTTCTTCGCCGGCCTTGTCGCCGGATGGCTGGTGGAAGACGGCTTGGTCGGCGCGCTTCAGGGGCCGGTCTCGATCAACCTGTTGGGTGGGGCCGATCTGAGCTGGCTGTTCGGGATCGGGGTCTCGGGGCTGGTCTATCTGGCGCTGGGCAAGCACGTCACGTCGCCCTCCTCGATCGTTGCGAGCAGCGCAGGCCGGTGAAGGCATGGACTACGTTCTGCGATCCACTCCTGGAAACGTCCAGTGGGGACTCTGGGACGGACGGCTGAAGCCGGTGCTCCGGATCGCATCCGGAGACCGCGTGACCATCGAGACGCTCTCGGGCGAGCCGGACGACCTGCCCGATCCGTCGCTCGGTTTTGACGTCGTGCCCGGACATGCGGAGGTGCTCGCAAGCGCCTTCCGCGGTCCGGGGCCGCACCTTCTCACCGGGCCTGTCTACATCGAGGGCGCCGAGCCCGGCGACGTCCTCGAAGTGCGCGTGCTGAGCATCGAGCTGCGCTGCAATTGGGGCTGGAATCTGCAGGTCCCGACGCTCGGCACTCTCCCTGAGGATTTTCCCGAGTTCCGCCGCATCCACATTCCGCTGGACCGCGCGCGCAACGTCGCAAAACTCCCCTGGGGCCAGGAGCTGCCGCTCTCCCCCTTCTTCGGCAATTTCGGCGTCGCGCCGCCGCTCGCCTGGGGCCGATTGTCCTCAAAGGAGCCGCGGGCATTCGGCGGCAACATGGACAACAAGGAGTTAGGTGCCGGCAGCACGCTTTATTTTCCGGTCTTCGTGCCGGGCGCGCTGTTCTCCGCCGGCGACGGCCACGCGCTCCAGGGCGACGGCGAAGTCTGCCTGACCGCGATCGAGGCGGCGCTCACCGGCACCTTCGAATTCCACGTCCGCCGCGATCTCCGCCTCACCTCGCCCCGCGCCGAGACGGCGTCCGACTGGATCACCATGGGCTTTGACGAGGATCTCGACGACGCGGCCAAGGCCGCGCTGCGCGACATGATCGCGCTGATCCGCGAGCACAGCGGCCTCGGCGCACAGGATGCCTATACGCTCTGCTCGATCGCCGCGGACCTCAGGGTCACGCAGATGGTCGACGGCAACAAGGGCATTCACTGCGTGCTGGCGAAATCCCGCATGCCGTGCCTCTAAACTTATGGTGCCTCTAGTGCCTCGTCGAGGTGGCACGCCACCCACTGCTCGGGTCCAGTCGTCCGAAGCACCGGCTCTTCCGTGCGACAACGGTCGAACACGTACGGACAACGGGTGTGGAAGCGGCATCCGCTCGGCGGATTGATCGGGCTCGGCACGTCGCCGCCGAGGATGATCGGGTTGCGCTGGGCGCCCGGCTCGGGCAGCGGCACCGCTGAGAGCAGCGCCTTGGTGTAGGGATGCCTCGGCGCGGCAAAGATCTCCCGGCGCGGCGCGACCTCGACGATCTTGCCGAGATACATCACCGCGACGCGATGGGTCATGTGCTCGACGATGGCGAGGTCATGGCTGATGAATAGCAGCGCGAGGCCGAATTTCTGCTGGAGATCCTGGAGCAGATTGACGATCTGCGCCTTGACCGAGACATCGAGCGCGGAGACCGCCTCGTCGCAGACGATCAGCTCGGGCTCGGCCGCCAGCGCCCGCGCGATCCCGATGCGCTGGCGCTGACCGCCGGAGAATTCGTGCGGCCGGCGGTTCAGCGCCTCGCGCGGCAGACGCACGGTGTCCATCAAAGACGTGACGCGCACCTCAAGATCTTCCGCGGATTTGGCGAGGCCGAAATTGCGGATCGGCTCCGCGAGAATGTCGCGCACGCGCATGCGCGGATTGAGGCTGGAGAACGGATCCTGGAACACGACCTGCACGCGCCGGCGCATCTGGCGCATCGTGGCCGGCGCGGCATCGTCGATGCGCTGGCCGTCGAGAATCACCTGCCCCGAAGTGATGTCGAACAGCCGCAGGATGGCGCGGCCGACCGTCGATTTGCCGCAGCCGGACTCCCCGACAAGCGACAGCGTCTCGCCGCGCGCGATCTCGAAAGACACGCCGTCGACCGCATACACCCATTCGGACTTGCGGCCGAACAGGCCCTTGTTGACCGGAAAATGCTTCTTGAGGTCGTTGACCTGGAGCAGAGGAGGACTCATGCCGCGACCGCCCCCTTCGCCGCGTAGTGACAGGCCGCGACATGGCGCGGGCCCTTCTCCTCGAGCCCCGGCGCGTATTGGCGGCAGAGATCGGTCGCGAGCGCGCAGCGTCCGGCGAAGACGCAGCCCGTGATCGGCTTGCGGAGATCGGGGACTTGCCCGGGAATCTCGGCCAGCCGTCTTGCGGTGCCTGTCAGCGACGAACCAAGCCGCGGCACGGCACCGAGCAAACCTTGCGTATAGGGATGCCGGGGCGAGCGAAACAGCTCGGCGACCGGCGCCTCCTCGACCTTGCGGCCGGCATACATGACCATGACGCGCTCGGCGATCTCGGCAACGACGCCAAGATCGTGCGTGATCAGGATGATCGCAGCACCGACCCGGCTCTTGAGGTCGAGCATCAGCTTGAGGATTTGCGCCTGGATGGTCACGTCGAGCGCCGTGGTCGGCTCGTCCGCGATCAGAAGTTTTGGATTGCACGCCAGCGCAACGGCGATCATCACGCGCTGGCGCATGCCGCCGGAGAGCTGGTGCGGATATTCGCGCACGCGCCGCTTCGGCTCGGGAATGCCGACCAGCGTCAGCATCTCGATCGCGTGCGCCTCGGCGGCCTGCTTGTCCAGGCCCTGGTGGATCATCAGCGTCTCGCGGATCTGGCGGCCGACGGTCAGGACCGGATTGAGGCTCGTCATCGGCTCCTGGAAGATCATCGAGATGTCGTTGCCGCGGATGGCACGCATCTCGCGGTCGGACAGCTTGAGGAGGTCCTTGCCCGCGAAGCGGATGCTGCCTGCGATCTTGCCCGGCGGCTCCGGGATCAGCCGCATCAGCGACATCGAGGTCACCGACTTGCCGCAGCCGGATTCGCCGACGATGGCGAGCGTCTCGCCCTCGTTGACATGGAAGGACACGCCGTCGACCGCGCGGTTGATGCCGCTGGGCGTACGGAAGTGGGCCTGAAGGTCTTCGACTTCGAGCAGCGCCATCGTGATCAGCCTCGCAACATCAGAGGCTCTTGGCCATGCGCGGATCGAGCGCATCGCGAAGGCCGTCGCCGAGCAGATTCACGGCAAGCACGGTGACGGACAGGAAGGCCGCCGGAAAGAACACGATATAGGGCTTGACCTGCCACAGCGCGCGGCCCTCGGCCATGATGTTGCCCCAGGACGGAATGGTGGGCGGCGTACCCGCACCGATGAAGGACAGGATCGCCTCCGTGATCATGGCGCTGGCGCAAATGTAGGTCGCCTGGACCAGCATGGGCGCGAGCGTGTTGGGAAGGATATGGCGCAGGATGATCATCGGCGTGCGCGTGCCGCAGGCCACCGCCGCATCCACATAGGGCTGCTCGCGCAGCGACAGCACCACGCTGCGGACGAGGCGCGAGACGCGCGGGATCTCGGCGATGGTGATGGCCAGGATGACGTTGCCGACGCTGCCGCGGGTCAAGGCCATCAGCGCGATCGCCAGCAGGATCGGCGGGATCGACATCAAGCCGTCCATGAAGCGCATCAGGATGCCGTCGGCCCAGCGGATGAAGCCGGAGACGATGCCGATGGCAAGGCCCACCGCAGACGCGAACATCGCAACCGACAGGCCGACCGTGAGCGAGACCCGCGCGCCGAAAGAGCACGCGCGAATAGATGTCGCGGCCGAGCACGTCGGTGCCGAACCAGTAGTCCGCCGACGGCGCGCGCGTGCGCTTGGCTGGCGCGAGCGCGGTCGGATCGACCGTTCCGAGATAAGGCGCGAAGATCGCGATCAGGACCAGCGTCAGCAGCAGCGCACCGCCGATGGCGACCGTCGGATGACCGCGCAGGAAGCCGATGAAGCCGCGCCGGATCTTGACCGGCCGAAGGATCTCCGGCAGTTGCGGCGCGAGGACTAGACCGGCCGGGAGCGATTGCGGGTTGACGGTGGTGTCGGTCAATAGCGAATCCTCGGGTCAACGAGCGTATAGATGACGTCGATCATCAAATTGACGAGGACGTAGACGAAGCTGAACAGCAGCACGATCCCCTGGATGACGGGATAGTCGCGGCGCAGGATCGCATCGATCGTGAGCCGGCCGAGGCCGGGAATCGCAAACACGCTTTCCGTGACGACGGCACCGCCGATCAGGAGCGCGATGCCGATCCCGATCACGGTGACGATCGGCACCGCCGCGTTCTTCAGCGCGTGAACAAACAGGATGCCGCCCTGCCCGAGGCCCTTGGCCCGCGCGGTGCGGATATAGTCCTGCTGCAGCACTTCGAGCATGGTGGCGCGGGTGATGCGCGCGATCAGCGCGATGTAGACACAGCCCAGCGCGACCGCCGGCAAGATCAAGTTCTCCAGCCAGGGCCAAAAGCCCTGGGCAAGCGGCGTGTAGCCCTGCACCGGCAGCCATTCCAGTTCGAGCGCGAAGATGTAGGCAAGCATGTAGCCGACCACGAAGACGGGCAGCGAGAAGCCGAACACGGCAAAGCCCATGATGACGCGGTCGATCAGGCTGCCGGCTTTCCACGCCGCCACCACGCCGAGCGGCACCGCGACCACGATGGTGAGCAGCAGCGTGACGATCATCAGCGACAGCGTCGGTCCGAGACGCTGCCCGATCATCGTCGAGACCGGCAGATTGGTGAAGATCGAGGTGCCGAGATCGCCGTGCAGGATGCGCCAGACCCAGCTTCCGAACTGGATCAGGAACGGCCGGTCGAGACCGAGGCTCTGGCGGATTCGCTCCACATCCTCCGGGCTCGCCTGATCGCCCGCGATCACCACGGCCGGATCACCCGGCGCGATGTAAAGCAGGCTGAACACGAACAGCGCGACGATTGCCATCACCGGCAAGGTCGCGACGATGCGACGGAGGATGTAGGAGAGCATCTGGCCTCAGCGCGCGATCATGCGGATTTCGACACGCCCCAGAAGAACGGCAGCGGCCCCTTGGTAATGCCGGAGACGTTCTTGCGCCACGCGGTGTAGCTCAGGAAGAAGCCGGTCGGCGCGTAGACGACGTCATCGAGCGCCGCCTTGTTGAGGCGGCCGATGGCGGCTTTCTCCTCATCGAGGTTCTTGGCCTCGAACCAGGACGCGACCTCCTTTTCGGTGCCGGGGCTGGTGGGCCAGCCGAACCAGGCCTTGTCGCCGTTGGCGCGAATGGCGGTGTACGGCGCAGGGTTGATGCAGTCCGCGCCCGCATGCCAGGTGTGGAACATGTTCCAGCCGCCCTGTCCCGGCGGCGTCTTCTGTGCACGGCGCGAGCCGACCGTGCCCCAGTCGGTCGCGACGAAATCGACATTCATGCCGAGCTTCTTCAGGAGGTCCGCGGTCACGTCGCCCTGCGCCTTGGTGATCGGCTGGTCCTGCGCCACGAGGCACGTCACGGGCTGGCCGGAATAACCGCTCTCGGCGAGCAGCTTCTTGGCTGCGTCGAGATCGCGCTTGCCCTTCAGGATCTCGCCGCCCGCCTCGGAATAGAGCGGCGTATCCGGCGTGAAATAGCCGGGCAGCGGCTTCCACAACGCGGTGTCGTCGCCGACGATCGCGCGCATGTAGTCTTCCTGACTCATTGCCATCAGCACCGCGCGCCGCGCCCGCACGTCGTTGAAGGGCGGATACAGGAAGTTCATGCGGAACGAGCCGACATTGCCGAGGGGATCGCCAATGTCGACGCTGATGTTCTTGTTCTTCTTCAGGACCGGAACGAGGTCGGCGATCGGGCTTTCCCACCAGTCGACCTCGCCGTTCTGCAAGGCGGCGGCCGCGGTCGCCGGATCCGGCATCACGATCCATTCGATGCGGTCAACCATGATCTGCTTGCCGCCGGCCAGCCACGACGCTTTCTCCTGCCGCGGCGCGTAGTCGGCGAACTTCTCGAACACCGCTTTCGCGCCGGGCACCCATTCGCCCTTGGCGAACTTCATCGGCCCGGAGCCGACATAGTCGGTGATCTGCTTGAACGGATCGGTCTGCGCGATGCGCTCCGGCATGATGAAGGCGCACGGCGAGTTGTTCTTGGCCAGCGCGTAGAGCAGCTTCGGGAAGGGCTGCTTGAGCACCCATTTGAAGGTGCGATCGTCGACGGCCGTCAGCTCCTGCTGAAGCGCCTTGATCATGAGCCCCATCGGATCTCGCGCCGACCAGCGCGTAAGGCTCGCGACGACGTCCTTGCTCAGCACCGGCTCGCCGTCATGGAACTTGAGCCCCGGCCGCAATTTGAACGTCCAGGTCGTACCGTCGTCGGTGACTTCCTCGGACTCCACCATCTGGCGTTGCGGCTGGAGCGAGGAATCGATGCCGTAAAGCGTGTCCCAGACCAGCGCCGCAGCGTTGCGCACGACATATTGCGTGCCCCAGATCGGATCGAAATTGGCGAGATTGGCCTGCGGCACGAAGCGCAGGGTGCGCGCCGCGGCACCCTGGGCGATCGCCGGGGCCGAAAGGCCGCCCGTCAATGCCAGGCCGCTTGCGCCAGCCAGTCCCTTCAATACGGTCCTGCGATCCATGAAGTCCTCCCAGTAATGCCGTGATGCCGGCCAATCATTGGCCAAGAGCAGTGAAACCGAAGCCCATTGGCGTGCAAATGGTATGCCAGTAACCAGGCCTTCGCCAGCGGGATCTCATCGTCACTTTTGGTCGATCGAGACCTCAAAGCGCCGCCGCCAGCGTCGGCCCGATCTCGATATGCGGGATCGCCTCGACCAGCTTGCGCGTGTAGTCGGTCTTCGGATTGTCGAACAGCGCCCGGCTCTCGCCCTGTTCGACGATCCCGCCATTGCGCAGCACGATGGTGCGATCACAGAGCATGCGCACCACGTTGAGATCGTGGCTGACGAACAGCAGCGCGATGTCGTTCTCGCGGCGCAAGCGATCGAGCAATTGCAGCACCACCGCCTGCACGGAGACGTCGAGTGCGGCGGTCGGCTCGTCCAGCACCAGAAGCCGGGGCCGGCAGGCGATGGCGCGGGCGATGCCGACGCGGGCCTTCTGGCCGCCGGAGAGCTGGTGCGGGAAGCGCGGCAAGAGATCGAGCGGCAGCCCCACGCGCTCCGCGCATTCCTCGACCCGCGCGCGCAGCGCCTCGCCCGCCCGCATGCCGTCGAGCCGCATCAGCGGATGGGCGATGCAGTCGAAGGCGGTGAAGCGCGGGTTGAGGCTCTCGTTCGGGTCCTGAAAGACCATCTGAATGTCTTTGCGCAAGGACGAGCGGTGAAAATCACGCGACGCCACATGACCGATCGCTTGCCCGTCGAACACGATGTCGCCTTCGCTCGGATCGATCAGGCGGCAGATCATCCGCGACGTCGTGCTCTTGCCCGAGCCGGACTCGCCGACGAGACCGACGCTCTCGCCGCCGGCCATCGTCATCGAGAAGTCCGCGACCGCCGCAGAGCCCTGATCGAAACGTTTCGCGAGCTTCCGCACTTCCAGCAGCGGCGGCGTACCGTGCGCGGGCTCCTGCCTGGGCATGTTGACAACCGCCGCGTAGCCTTCCCGCTCGTCCTCCGTCACGAGGTCCTCGATCCGCGACGTCGCGGTCGGCGATGCCGCAACCAGGCGCCTGGTGTAGGCGTGCTGCGGCGTGGTGAAGAGAGTCCTGGGACTGGCCTCCTCGACGATGCGTCCGCGCTCCATCACCGCGATGCGACGGCAGTAGCGCGCCGCGAGCCCGAGATCGTGCGTGATCAGGATCGTCGCCATGCCGCGCGCGGCGGCGATGTCCGCCAGAAGATCCATCACCACCTTCTGCGTGGTGACGTCGAGGCCGGTGGTCGGCTCGTCGGCAATCAGCAGTGCGGGATTGCAGGAGATCGCGATCGCGATCATCACGCGCTGGCACATGCCGCCGGAGAGCTCGTGCGGATAGGCGTTCATCCGCGCCTCGGGGTCGCGGATCTGGACCGCGCGCAGCAGCTCCAGCGCCTCGGCGCGCGCGGCGTCCTTCGAGATGCGCTTGTGGGTGAGGATCGCGTCTGCGATCTGCAAGCCGATCGCCCGGATCGGATTGAGCGCCGCACGCGGGTTCTGGAAGATCATGGACATGGCGGCGCCCTGGAGCTGACGGAGATCGTCGCCCCGGAGTTTTGTCACGTCCTGCCCGCGAAACAGGATCTTGCCGCCGGTGACGCGGCCGGCCGCATCGAGCAACCTTGTCGTTGCGAACCCCGTAACCGACTTGCCCGAGCCGCTCTCGCCGACCAGGCCGAGCATCTCGCCGGCTTCGACGGTGAGCGTGACCCCGCGCACGGCCTCGACCATGCCGCGCCGCGTCGAGAACGAGACGTGGAGGTCGTCGATCCTGAGCAGTTCCTTGCTCATGTGCGCATGCGGGGATCGAGAATGTCCCGCATCCCGTCACCGAGGAGATTGAAGCAGAGCACGGCCAGCATCAGCGCAAGGCCGGGGAAGGCCACCAGCCACCACCGTCCGGTCGAGATGAAGCGCGCGCCTTCCGCGACCATGATGCCCCATTCCGGCGTCGGCGGCTTGACACCGAGACCGATGAAGGAAAGGCCCGCGGCATTCAGAATGGCCCAGCCGAGGTTGAGCGAGATCTGCACCGCCATCGCCGGCAGGATATTCGGCAGCAGGAAACGCAGCACCACGGAGAAATGGCTCTCGCCGCAGGCGCGCGCGGCCTCGACCCAGCCGACATTGCGGCGGACGTTCACCTCGGCGCGGGCGAAGCGGATGTAGAACGGAAGATTGATGATCGCTGTCGCAATCACGATGTTCTCGATGCGGTTGCCGAGGGCTGCGACCATGGCCATCGCCAGCACGAACAGCGGAAAGGCCATCATCACGTCGACGAAGCGGCCGACGCCGCGGTCGAGCCTGCCGCCGGCATAACCGCAGAACGCGCCGACGACGGCGCCGATGATGAAGGAAATGCCGACCGCGGAGACGGCGATGGCGAGATCGAGCCGCGCGGCGATGATGAGACGGCTGAAGACGTCGCGCCCGAGCTGGTCGGTGCCGGCGATGTGCGCCGCGCTTGGCGGCAGCAGCGCTTCCGAGACATTGGAGACCACGGGATCATAGGGCACGATCCAGGGGCCGAAGATCGCGAGGAGGACGAACAGAAGGACGCCGGCCGCGGCGACGGCCGTAAGCGGATTGCCGCGCAGGATCCAGACCGAATGGCGGAGGGTTGCGCTGGTCATTCGATCGACACCCTGGGATCGGCGATGCCGTAGCAGACATCGACCACGAGATTGACCAGCACAAAGAGGCTGGCCATCAGGAGCACGAAGCCCTGCACCGGCGCATAGTCGGAGGACAAGAGCGCATCGAGCGCGTAGGAAGCAACGCCCGGCCAGGAGAACACCTTCTCCACCAGGACATTGGCGCCCAGCATGGTCGAGAATACGATGCCGGCGATGGTGATGACGGGCAGGATCGCGTTGCGCAGCGCATAGGTGACGACCACCTTGCGCCAGGACAGCCCGACGGAGCGCGCGGTGCGCACGAAATCGCTGCCGAGCGAGACCAGCATCGAGGCGCGCGTGATCCGCGCCAGCGGCGCGATCACGAACAGGGCCATGCTCACCGCCGGCAGGATCAGCTGCTTGCAAGCCGCCCACCAGCCTTCAAAATCTCCTGCGAGCAGGAAATCGATCGACAGGAAGCCGGTGCGCTGCGGCGGCAGCGAGGTGAAGACGTCAATCCGCCCGGTGGGATCAGGCGCAAGCCCGAGCAGATAGTAGAACACGTAGATCAGCAGCAGGCCCGACACGAAGGTCGGCACGCAGACGCCGAGCGCGCAGAACAGCCGCACGCCGTGATCGACGATCGATCCCGGCCGCAGCGCCGCGACCACGCCGAGCGGCACCGCCGCGATCAGCGCGATCAGCAGCGCGGTGAAGGTAAGCTCGAGCGAGGCCGGCAGCCGCTCGCGCAGATCCTTCAGCACCGGCTGCCCGGTCATCATGGAGCGGCCGAGATTGCCGTGGCCGATGTCGGAGAGATAGAACACGAGCTGCTCCGGCACCGACCTGTTGAGCCCCATCTGCTTGCGGATCTGCTCGATCTCCTCCTTGCCGGCGTTGGGCCCCGAGGCAAAGAACACCGCGGGGTCGCCGGGCAGGACGCGCATCAGAAGAAAGGTGAAGACCAGCACACCGAACAGCGCCGGCAGCGACGACAGAAGCCGCCTGCCCGCCCGGATCATCGCTGCGCCAAGACCGGTCATCACCTTTCAGAGCCCCTCTCGTTTGCCGATCTCACTTGCGGCTGACGTCGCGATAATCCACCTGGCGGTGGAACTCGTAGGTATAGCCCTCGATCGACGACGCCATCACCGCGTCCTGGTTCGGCTGCCACAGCGGGATCTGCGGCATCTCGCTGAAATGGATCGCGTTGAGCTTGCGGCCGTCTTCCTCGTACTTGGCCTTGTCCGGCTCGAAGCGGGCTTCCTGCGCGATCGCGGCGAGCTCGGGATTGTTGATGGAGCTGTAGTTCCAGCGCTGATTGCCGGTATAGAAGTTGCGGTAGAAATAGTCGGTCGACGGCAGCCAGGCGACGATGCCTTCGGTGAAGAACGGCAGCTTCTTCTCGTTGATCTGCGTCGACATCTGCGCATCCGGCAGCTTCTGAATGTCGACCTTGATCCCGATCTTCGCAAGCGATTCCTTCACCAGCGACGCCATCGGCTCGGCCGTCGAGGCCTGGCCGACGTTGAAGCTGAAGGTGGTCGCAAATCCTTCGGGAAGGCCGGCGGCCTTGAGATATTCGCGGGCCTTGTCGAGATCGGTCTTCACCGGTGCCTGGAACGGATAGATGCCGTTCACAGGCTTGCCGTCCGGCCAGCTCGCGCCGAACAGCGGCGCGCCGCGGCCGAACAGCGCGGCCTTGAACATGTCGTCATACGGCAGCGCGAAGGCGATGGCGCGGCGGACATTGACGTTGTCGAAGGGCGGGATCTGGTTGTTCATCGAGACGAAGGTGATCGCATTGTACTGCGGCGTCGAGATCACCTTGAGCTTGCCCTTGGCCTCGAGCGACTGCACGTCGCTCGCCTGGAGATCGACGACGATGTCGGCATCGCCGCGCTCGACCAGGTTGGCGCGGGTCGCCGGCTCCGGCACCGACTGCACGATCACACGCCTGAAGAAGGCGGGCTTGTTGGCCGAGCCGCGGTTCCAGGACTCGTCACGCTTGAGGATCACCTGCTCACCCGGCTTGAAAGTCTCGACCACATAGGCGCCACTGCCGGCGGTGTGCTCCTTCAGCCAGGCGGTGGCCCAGGGATCATCCGCGGTCGCGTGCTCCTTGGCGACCTTCGAGTTGATGATCATGGGATAGACGGTCGCCAAATTCGGCAGCGCGAGCTTGTCGGGCTTTGGCAGCGTCACCTCGATGGTGAGGGGATCGATCACCTTGAACTGATCGGCCGACGTCAACGAACCGGTCAGGAGCTGCGCCTTGCCGAGGATCGGCGCGGTGACGCAGCGATCGAGCGACCATTTCACGTCCTCGGCGGTCACGGGCGAGCCGTCCTGAAACTTGGCGTCCTTGCGCAGGCGGAAGGTGAGCTTCAGCCCGTCGGGACTGACGTCGTAGGATTCGGCGAGCTCGCCGGTGATCGTGTCGAGATCGAACACCCATTTGCCGTTGAGCTGCTTGCGGCCGAACGCCACCAGCCGGTCGTAGGTGCTCATGCTCAGCGCGAAGGACTCGCGCGTCGAGCCGGGGATGTTGGGATCGAGCGTGTTGACGGATGCGCCGGTCACATAGCGCAGCGTTTCCGCCCTGGTTTGGGCCTGCGAAGGCGCGTTCGCGATGAGCAGAAGCGCGACGGTGGCGAGCATCGAGGACGCCGGCCTGAAAGACACAAAACGCATTCGTTTTTCCCTGAATTTCGACAAGAACGCCAGCAAGGCAGGTTAAGAAACAAGCAAGTTGCGCGCCAGTCTCACGGGTCGCGCGTGGGGACGCTTCGTCGCGGCGGCGCATGGATGATCATCGCGATTCCCCCGTCTTTCGCGCCGGCCGCGTGACCACGGCCTGCGGCACGTCATAGGCGCTGAGCGAAGCCCAGTGCCGCGCGATATCGGCACGAAACAGGCCGCGCGTCAGGCCGTGGACCAGCTTCGGGACGGCCGTCGTCATCGCGTTGATCGACGATCCCGACGGACCGAAGCTCATGGTGGAGGCGATGGCGAAGAGATGGATGTCGGAAATCCAGGGCGTCTCGCCTGCCACACGCTCGGTGAAGGCGTAATCGTCGGCGAGATAGGGAAAGCGGCCGAGCCGTTCGTTGCGCTCGCTCGAAGGCGGCTGATAGCGGTCGGCCCAGGTCGCGATGTTGCCGGCGAATGCAGCGAGCTCGCCGCGCCCGGCAAAGCTCATGTCGATGCCGGTGCCGCAGATGACGAAATCAGCACGGATGGCGCCGCGCGGCGTCTGCAATTCGATGCCTTTCCCCGTCTCCCGGGCCGCCTCGACCGGCGCCCCCTCGTGCAATGTGAAATTGGCGTGACGCGCGCAGCGATCATAGGTTGGCTGCGGAAAGCCTTCCCGCATTTCGAGGATGGTGCGCATGAAGCGCCAGCGCCAGGCATCGTCGAGATCGCTGAGATGACGCAGGAAGCCGCGAAAGGTCAGCCAGCGATAGGGCTGGATCACCTGGATCCGCGCGCGGCGGCACAGCAGATGCACCTCGGCGGCGCCAGTCTCCAGCGCGGTCGCCGCATTGTCGAAGGCGGATGCGCCGGCGCCGATCACGGCGACGCGCTTGCCGCGCAGCTTTTCGAAGTCGATGTCGTCGGCGACGGTCGCGACCGAACCTGACGGCAGATGGCGGAGCGGCTCCGGGATCATCCAGCCGCCCATGCCCTCCTGCCCTGTCGCCAGCACGATCTTGCGGGCGTAGAGCGTCTCGACCTCTCCTGCCCGTTTCACGCGCGCGGTGAGCAAGCCGTCAGACGCAGGCGCGATCTCCAGGAGTTCGCAAGCGTTGCGCACCGGCAAGCCGACCGTGCGGCGCAGCCACAGCAGATACTCGGCCCAATGGCCGCGTTCGATCAGGCCGAGCTCTTGCCAGCCCTCCTTGCCGAAGCGGGCTTCGTGCCAGGACTGGTAGGTCAGGCTCGGAATGTCGAGGTCGGGACCGGTGTAGTCCTTGGGGCTGCGCAGCGTCGGCATGCGGGCGTAAGTGAGCCACGGACCCTCCATCCCCTCCTCGGCCTTGTCGAGCAGCAGGATGTTGCTAACGCGGGAGCGCATCAGACCAAAACCGATGGCGATGCCGGATTGGCCGGCACCGACGACGAGCACGTCCAGCGCCGGTTTGCCGTCAGGCCCGATCTTCGGCTCAAGCCATGCCGCGCCCGGATGCGCGATCATGGCGAGATCAGCGCGAACGTCAGCTTCAAGCTCGGTCAGTGCGTCACTCATGCCGCGAGCCAGCCTCCGTCAACCACCATCACGGTGCCCGTCGTGAACGAGGACGCGTCGCTGGCGAGATGCAGCGCGGTCTGCGCAATCTCGTCGGCCTGGCCGAACCGCTTCATGGCATGGCGGTTGCGCGAGGCCTCGCGCACCTCGTCCGAATTGGCGTGACGGGCGAAGCTGCGGCGGAGCATCGGCGTGTCGATCGCGCCTGGCGCGATGGCGTTGACGCGGATGCCGTCGGTGGCGAAATCCACCGCCATCGTCCGCGTGAGACTCACGATAGCGCCCTTGGCGGCGATATAGGCGCTGTTGCTCTTGCCGCCGGCGATGGCGAGCTGCGATGCCAGCGTGATGATCGAGCCGCTGTTCTGCCGCTGCATGTGAGGCACCGCGGCCCGCGCCCACAGCCAGGTGCCGCCGACATTGGCGCGGAACACCGCGTCCCAGTCGTCCGGGCTCGTCGTCAGCACCGTGCCGCCGCAGGAGAAGCCGGCAGCGGTCATGAGGATATCGAGCCGGCCGTGGCGCGCCACGACATCGCCGACAACAGTCTCGGCCAATGCGGCATCGCCGACGTCCCCGACATGCGCCGTTGCCTCGCTCACGAGGCCGAGCGTTTCCTGAAGACCCGCGGCATCGCGATCGACCAGCGCGAGACGCGCGCCCTCCGCCGCGAACAGCTTTGCGCTGGCCCGGCCGATGCCCGAGCCCGCTCCGGTGATGATGGCCGTGCGCCCCTGCAGCCGCATGTCAGATCCCTTCCTTGTGCTGCATCCACCAGGCGCTCATCGCTGCGGCCGACTCCACGCAGCCGAACCGGGCGCGCCAGCCGAACTCATCGGCCATCCGCTTGACCGACATCGGCGCACGATCCCCGCCGTGGAGCTTGATGAAGGTCTTCTCTCCGGGTGACGCGAGCCGGCACTCCAGCCCGGGATGAAGGGCTGCGAACGCCTCACCCCATTGCAGCGCAGACCAGGCCGCGCCGCTTGAGATGTTGTAGAGCCGGTGGCGTGGCCGCTCGGCTTCGATCAGCACCGCCACCGCTTCGGCGGCGTCGGGCGCGTAGGTCCAATCCTTGATGCCTGGCGCAGGGAGAAGGGCCGGTTCGCCGCGGGCGAACGCAGCAAGGATCTGGAACTGGAGGCTCGGCGTATCGCGCACCTTCCCGATCTGCTCCCACGGACCGAACACGGCGCTTAACCGCACACTCAGAAAATCGCCTCCCCACAACTCGGCAAGCCGCGCCACGGATCTCTCTGACGTGAATTTGCTGATCGCGTAAAATGAGACGGGATCGCACGGCGTCTCCTCGTCCAGTACCGGATAGCGTTGCCCCGCGGCACCATAGGCGGACGCAGAGGAGAGATTGATCACGCGCCGAACGCCACGGCGGATCGCAGCGCTCAGGATCGGCATCTGAGCCATCACATTGATCTCGAGGATGCTCGAGGTCGTGGTCCGCTCGAGCTGGTCCCCGGCGGTTATGGCAGCGCCAAGGATGATCGCATCAAAGCCTTGCTTTACCAGGGCGTCGATCCTCTCGATGTCCGTGATCTCGCCCTGAATAATCGAGAGCCGCTCCCGGTGGTCAGCAAAGAACCGCTCCGCGCCAGCCGGAAGTTGCTTACGATCATACAGCGTCACCTCATGGCCGCGCGCAAGCAACACCTCGGCGAGATTGAGGCCGACAAAGCCGGTGCCGCCGAAGATGACGATCTTCATCGCGCGCGATCCACCATCACAGCAACTTTGCTCCGAAGTTCCGTTCCGGATCCATGTCCGCGACCAGCCGGCCCGTCGGCTTCGCCGCCTCGCCGCCGCTGCGCGCCAGGAATTTTCCGCTGCCGGCGCTCGCGAGGCACTTGTTGCCCTCGACGATCACGCGGCCGCGCGAGAGCACCGACACCGGCCAGCCCTTCAGCTTCCGCCCGGTAAACGGCGTGTAACCGGCGAGGTCGTGCATCATCTCGTCGGCGATCACGGTCTCGCGATTGGGATCCCAGATCGCGATATCGGCGTCAACGCCGACCGCGATCGAGCCCTTGCGCGGATGCAGATTGTAGATCTTGGCCGGCGCCGTCGCAGTCAGCTCGACGAACTTTTCCAAGCCGAGCCGGCCCTTCGAGACCATCGCGTCGAACAAGAGCGGCAGCCGCAGCTCCAGCCCCGGCAGGCCGTTGGCGACCTGCTTGAAGTTTGGATTGGGGCCGGCGCGCAGCTTGCCGGTCTCGTCAAATCGATACGGCGCGTGATCCGACGAGATGGTCTGGAGATCGCCGAGCGACAGCGCCTGCCACAGCGCCTCCTGGTCCGAATGCGTGCGCGGCGGCGGGCTGCACATCCATTTGGCGCCGTCCGCGCCGGGCTTGTCGAGATCGGCAGCCGTCAGGAACAGATATTGCGGACAGGTCTCGGCAAAGACCTTGAGCCCCTGCCCGCGCGAGTCGCGGATGACCTTGGCGCCTTCGGCGGTGGAGACATGGAAGATCATGATCGGCTGGTCGATCAGCGCCGCCATTCCGATCAGCCGGGTGAACGCCTCGGCCTCCGACACACGGGCGTGGCTGACGGCGTGGTATTTCGGCAGCGTGTAGCCGCGCGCGAGCAGGCGCTTCACCATCCAGGCGATGATGCCGTGGTTTTCGGCGTGCGCGCACAGCATCGCGCCGGACTGGCGCGCGGCAAGGAGGATGTCGAGCAGCGGCTCGTCGTCGACCTTGAGCCGGTCGTAGGTCATGAAGATCTTGATCGACGCATGCCCCTGCTTTACCAGCGCCGGGATGTGCTCCTCGACCGTTTCCTTGGTCGCGTCCGCAATGATCATGTGGAAGGCGTAGTCGATCACGGCGCCCTTCTTCGCCAGCGCGTGATAGTCCTCCACCACCTGCGGCAGCTTCATGCCGACATGCTGGGCCGCGAACGGGATCACCGTGGTGGTGCCGCCGAACGCGGCGGACACGGTCGCGCTCTCGAACGTATCGGCATTCATGATGCCGGCCGCGGACAATTGCTCGATATGGGCGTGGCTGTCGACGCCGCCCGGCAGCACCAGCTTGCCGCGCGCGTCGATCTCGCGCTTGGCGGCCGGAAGGCCGCGGCCGACGGCTGCGATGGTCTCGCCGGAGATGGCGACGTCGGCCTCGAAGACGTCAGTCGTGGTGGCGACGCGGCCGCCGCGGATGATCAGGTCGTAGGTGGGTTCAGTCATGAGGCACTCCGTGATAGGCTCAACGCACGTGATCGCAATTTCTTGGAAAGACCATCATGCCCCGGCCGCGCATTCTCGTCATCAATCCGAACTCCAACCCCACCGTCACGCAGGGGCTGGAGGACGCCTTGAGGCCGCTCGATTTCGAGGGCGGACCGGAAGTGGTTTGCCGGACGCTGGCGGAAGGTCCGTTCGGCATTGAAAGCCAGGCCGACGTCGACAGCGTCGCGATGCCGCTGCGCCGGCTGGTCGAAAGCGACAACAGCTCCGCCGCCTTCGTCATCGCCTGCTACAGCGATCCCGGGCTTCAGGTCTGCCGCGAGGGCACCGACCGGCCCGTGTTCGGGATCGCGGAGTGCGGCGTGCTGACGGCGCTGGCGCGCGCCGAAACCTTTGGCGTCATCGCCATCGCCCAGCGCTCGATCCCGCGGCACATGCGCTATCTCAGGCAGATGGGACTGACCGGCCGCCTCGCCGGCGAGCGGCCGCTCAACATGAGCGTTGCGGAAACCGCCTCGGGCGAAGGCACGCTGGCCAAGATGATCGACATCGGCCGCGCGCTGCGCGACGAGGACGGCGCCCGCGCCATCGTGATGGGCTGCGCCGGCATGGCGCGCCATCGCCGCCCGCTGGAAGACGCGCTGCGTATTCCGGTGATCGACCCGACACAGGCGGCCGTCACCATGGCGCTGGGTACGGTGCAGTTCTCGGCTCACTAGGCGTCCTTCAGCTCTTTGGCGTCCTGCCGCGCGCGCCATTGCGCGTGGCTCTCGCGGACCAGTGCGAACGTGTCCCGCTGCGTCGTGTAGAGATTGCCGAACATGCGGCCGATCGGCCGGTAGGCGTCGAGATCGACATACATGTTGGCCTCATCGACGAGGCCCTCGCGGGCGTGAACCCTGAGCACCTCGCCGACCAGTAGCTCGCGATCCGGCGAGAAATTCAGCACGACATGGCGCCGGCATTCCAACGCAAAGGGCGCCGCCGCGAGGCGCGGCACCTTCACGTCGACCGAGGGCAGCGTGGCAAGCCCCGTCGCCGCAACCTCACTGTCACCGGACGGAAAATCGACCGCGCAGTCGTTCATTGCCCCCGACAGCGCCTCATCCACCATGTGAACGACGAACTCGCCGTCGCGATGGATGTTGCGGGTCGTGTCCTTCGGCGAGTGATCCGGCTTGTGCTGGAGCCCGAGCACGATCAGCGCCGGGCTTTCGGAGAAGACGTTGAAGAAGCTGAACGGCGCGGCATTGACCGCCCCGTTCTCGTCCAGCGTCGTCACCAGCGCGATCGGCCGCGGCACCACCACGCCGCAGAGCAGCTTGTAGCGGTCGCGCGGATCGAGCTCGGCTAAGGGAATGCCTGATGTGCCCTTGTCGGCCATCGGCGTCACTTTTCCGGCGGCGGCACCGCGCCGGTTTGGCTGGTGATCAGGCCGTAATGCTCGATGCGGCGATGCCGCGCGAAATCGAAGATCGTGGTCTTGCCGAAGGAGGTGGCATCGAGGTCGCAGGCGTGAACCAGAACCTCGTCGTCCTCAGTCCTGGCCTCGGCGACGATCTCGCCGTTGGGGTCGACGATCAGGCTGCCGCCAAACAGTGGGTGGCCATCCTCATTGCCGGCCTTGGCCACTGCGACGACCCAGGTTGCATTCTGATAGGCGCCGGCCTGCACGGAGAGGCGATTGTGAAACAGGCGCTTCTCGACGCCCTCCTCGCTCTTCTCCGCATTGACGGACGGCGTGTTGTAGCCGATCAGCACCATCTCGACGCCCTGCAAGCCCATGACGCGATAGGTCTCGGGCCAGCGCCGGTCGTTGCAGATGGCCATGCCGATGATGCCGCCCAGCTCGCGCCAGACCTTGAAGCCGAGGTCACCCGGCTCGAAATAGCGCTTCTCGAGGTGCTGGTGCGAACGCTTGGTGTCGTATTCCACATGGCCCGGCAGATGGATCTTGCGATATTTGCCGACGATCCTGCCGGACTTGTCGGTGAGGATGGCGGTATTGAAGTGATGGCCGTCCGGCGTCAGCTCCGCATAGCCGAAATTCATCGCCATCTGATGCTGCGCCGCGCGCTCGAACAGCGGTTTCGTCGCCGCACTCGGCATCTCGCGCTCGAACCAGTTGTCGAACTCGGCCCGGTCCTCCACGTACCAGCGCGGAAAAAACGTCGTCAGCGCCAGCTCCGGATAGACGATCAGATCGGCGCCTTTTGCTTTCGCCTCGTCCATCAGCGCGATCATGCGCTTGACCACGGCCTCGCGGCTGTCGGCTTTCTGAATCGGGCCCATCTGGGCGGCGGCAACATTGACAATACGCATAAGCGGGTTCCTGGTGACCTCTTGGACGAAGCTGAACATCGCAGCCTCAACGATTTGCCGGCGCCGGCAGCATAGCGCAGCCGCGTCCGGAATTTCCAGCCGGGCGCCTTCTCATGCGGTCCGCCCCCATTCGGCGTCTTGCAGCAGTCGCCAGTTGATCTTGTTGCTCGCGGTCCGCGGCAAATGATCGACGAAGATAACGGCGCGCGGCGCCTTGTAGCTCGCCATGACGCCGCGCGCCCAGCCGATGATATCGTCCGCCGACGTCGTCGCGCGCATCGCCTCGTCCAGCACCACCAGCGCCTTGACCGTCTCGCCGCGATAATCGTCCGGCGCCGAGACGATACAGCACTCCCGGATGGCGCGGTTCTGGTACATGGCCGCCTCCACCTCGGCCGGCCACACCTTGAAGCCGCTGACGTTGATCATCCGCTTGAGGCGGTCCACCACAAAGAAATAGCCGTCAGCATCGCGATAACCGAGATCGCCCGTGCGCAGGAACCGTTTGCCTGAGAGTTCGATGAAGGATTCAGCATTGGCCTGGGGGCGGTTCCAGTAGCCTTGCAGCACCTGCGGTCCGTGCACGACGATCTCACCGACGACGTTGTCGTCCAGCTCGATCAGGCTCTCGGGATCGACGATCCGCGCGTCGGTCTCCTGCACGGCGATGCCGAGACACTGCCGCTTCGGCGCCGCCATCGGATTGAGGTGCGTCGGTGACATGGTCTCGGTCATGCCGTAGCCTTCGACGAAATCGAGACCGAAGCGTCCCTTCAGCCGCTCGGCCACCGCCGTCGGCATCGCCGCGCCGCCACCGGTCAGCACCTTCAGCTTCGCAAAACACCGGTCGCGGAATCGGACGCTTGCGAGCACGTCGACGATCATGGTCGGGGCCGCGTTCCAGAACGTCACGCCATAGGTTTCGAACAGGTCCGGCAGCAGATCCTTGTCCCAGCGCGCCATCAACAGCAACGTGGCGCGGGCGACGATCGCGGCATTCATCGAACCCTGCATGCCCGCGACGTGGAACAGCGGCATGAATCCAGTCATCACGTCGCCGCCGTCGAGCCCGTACCAGCGCGCCTGCAAGGCCGCGGTGAACAGCGCGCTGCGATGACTGTGCATGCAGGCCTTGGGCTTGCCTGTCGTTCCCGACGTGTAGGGCGGGATCATGAGGTCGTCCGGCCCGGCGGCCATCGCACCCGGCCGCAAGCCTTGCGCGATCGCGGACGACCAAAAGTGCCAGCCCGGCGACGACGGCATCTCCGACGGCGCTTCGGTCACGCAGGACGGCGGCGTATAGGGCGTGGCGACCGGAACCTCGTCGCGATACTGCGCGACGATTGCATACGCAATGGCATCCCCGACCAGCGGAGCAAACACATCGCTCAGTTCGCTGCCGATGATCGCGACCTTCGCGCCGCTGTCCGCGGCGAGATACGCCATCTCGGCGGTCTTGTTCATGGGATTGACCGGCACGATCACGGCGTCCGCCCGCATCACCGCATAATAGGCGATGACATATTGCGGCGAGTTCTGCAGCGCGATCATGACGCGGTCGCCGCGCTTGATGCCGCAAGCGTCTTGCAGGAAACCCGCCAGGGCATCGACGCGCTCGCGCAGCTCGGCGTAGCTCAGGCTTGCACCGTAAAACACCGTCGCCGGATGCGACGGCCGGTCGTTCGCCGCGCGTGCCAGCGCGTCGTACAGCGTCCCTTCCGGCATCGTGAGATGCCAGGGCTCATCCACCGGCCAGGCCGGCGAACGACGGGATGCTGCGTGATCTATACTCACCCGTGCTCCTCGTCCGCGACGTCGAGACCGTGGTCGAGCGCATCCAGAAGCTGCTCAGCTTCGCGCTCGGAGATCACGAGTGGCGGCGCCAGGAACAGCGAAGTCTGCTCGCCGCTGGTGCCGATCACGGCACCGGCCTCCAGCGCCCGCTCCGCCACGCGCGAGGCGATCGGCACCTCCGTGGTGTCGGCATGCCAGGTGCGCCAGTCCGGGCCGTGCAGCTCCACCGTCCAGTGCAGTCCCTGCCCCGCCACGCGCTGCACGCTCGGATGTTTCTGCGCGATCGCGAGCAGGCGGCGGCTGAACAGCCTTTCGAGCTCTTGGACATGCTCCAGAATCTTGTCGTCGCTGACGACCTTCAGATAGGCGCTGACGGCCGCCATGCTGATCGGATGGCCGCGCAGCGTGCCATAGTTCTGCCAGCTCGTGCCCTTGAGCCGCTCGACGATGTCCTTGGACACCACGACCGCGGCCACCGCCGCCGCACCGCCGCCGAGCGACTTTCCGAGCGTCACGATATCGGGGCGGCTTTCGGCACCCTGAAATGCGAACCAACGTCCCGCGCGGCCCGCGCCGGTGACGACCTCGTCCGCGATCCAGTACGAGCCCGCCTGCCGCGCGCGGCGCGCCACCTCGTCCTGATAGGCGCCGTCGTAGTAGATGCCGCCTTGGGTGTAGTCGATGATCGTCGCCGCCGTGTCGGAGAGCAGGCGCGTGGCATCCGCCAGATATTCGCTAGGCGGCGTATTATTGGCCGGTGCGCCGTAGATCGCGCCATTCGGTGCCGGCAAAATCCGTACTGGCGCCATCGGTGCCGGCAGCTGCGAGCCGCCTGAGTGCACCGCGAGCCCGCCATGCCATTGCGGCTGCACCGTCATGCTGCGCGACAGGCCGGTGATGCCGTGATAGGCGCGCTCACGCGTCGCCAATGCAGAGCGCTGCGTCAGCGCCTGGCAGAGCGAAAGCGCCATGTCGTTGGCCTCGCTGCCGCTGATGCAGAAGCGGACCGCACCGACCCAATCCTCTTCGCCCCTAAACGCGGTGGCCATCAGGTCGTCGGCGGCCTGCTCGCGGCCGACCCAGGTCCAGCCTTCGTTCACGACAGGCGTATCCGCCGCACGGCGGATCGCTTCCACCATCGCCGGATGACGATGCCCGAGGCCGCCGCCGGTGTTGCTGCCGTCGATGAGGCGGCGGCCGTCGGACAGGTGGAAGTAGACGCCCTCGCCGCCGACGACGGCCATCGGCGCGGCCTCGCCCGCATTCAGTCCGGTTCGCAACAATCTGCTCATCGCGGGTCCTCTCACTCCGCAGCCGCGGCGCCGTAGCCACCGCCGCCGCACATCTCGATCGTGACGAGATCGTCTTGCTGCA
Organism: Bradyrhizobium sp. USDA 3311; assembly: GCF_054062495.1. Classification (NCBI taxonomy): domain Bacteria; kingdom Pseudomonadati; phylum Pseudomonadota; class Alphaproteobacteria; order Hyphomicrobiales; family Nitrobacteraceae; genus Bradyrhizobium; species Bradyrhizobium sp. USDA 3311. The sequence goes on from NZ_JBSSFI010000001.1 coordinate 7,416,349, forward strand.
GCACCAGATTTGATTTGCCGTCGATCGCAACATGCGCCCCCTGCCGGATCAGCGAGATACGGCAGGTCTTGCCGGCCTCGCCGCCCTGCATGCCGAATGGCGGAATCACCATGCGCTCGATGCAAGTCGTGAGATGCATCGCCGGCGCCAGGATGCGATAGGTACGGACGGAACCGTCACCGCCGGGATAGGCACCCGCGCCGCCGGACTGCCGGCGAATGGCCTGCTGCTCCAGGCGGATCGCGTAGTTCGCCTCGATAACCTCGACCGGCGTGTTCGAGGTGTTGGAGAGATGCACCCGGGTTGCCGACATGCCGGCGCGATTGTGCCGCGCGCCCTCGCCGCCGCCATGGACCTCGTAGAGCATCTTCCATGAACCGTTATGACGCGGTTCGGCAAAGAACAGCACGCCCGCGGTGGTCGCGCCCCCTGCCGACAGACGTTCCGGGATCGTGTCTTGCATCGCGCGAAAGATCGCATCGACGATGCGCATGGACGTCTCGTGGTTGCCGGCGGCAACCGAAGCCATCCAGCCCGGCTCCAGGATCGAGCCCGGGCGCGTGATGATGGTCAGGGGCCGGAGTGCACCCGCATTCTGGTTCATGTCGCGTCCGCTCATGATGCGCGCGGCATAGGCGACGGCCGAGCGGGCCATGAACGGCGTCGTGTTGCAGAAGTTCGAGACGCGGTCGCAGCTTCTGGAGAGGTCGAAGGTCGCCTCATCGCCGCGAATCGTGATCTTGACGTGGATGCGCGCGGGCGCGTTGTTCTCGCTGCCATCGTCGAGATAATCCTCGCCTTCGTAGACGCCATCCGGCAGCGCGCGCAGCGCCTCGCGCATCTCGATCTCGGAGAGATCGTGCAGGCGCGACTGCGTTGCCGTGAAAACCGCCTTGCCGTGCTCGCGGCAGAGCTCGACGATGCGCTTCTCGCCGGCCTTGGTCGCCGCGATCTGGGCCAAAAGATCGCCCTCGCAGGACTCGGGGTCGCGGACGTTGGCCTTGAGCAGTTGCACGATCGGCGTATTGACGCCGGCTGAGGTTGCGATCAGCACCGGCGGAATCCGCATCGCCTCCTGGAAGGTATCGATGGCCTTGGCGAAATAGCTGCCGGGCCAGGTGCCGCCGATATCCGGCCAATGCGCGAGGCTGACCGCGAAGGCCACGATCTCGCCGTCGACGAAGACAGGACGAACAACCTTGACGTCGTTGAGATGGTTGCCGCCGAGCGCGCCGACATTGTAGATCACCACGTCGCCGTCATTCAGGCTATCGCGCGGCATCACCTTCAGCAATTCGGGGATGGTGTAGGCCATCGCGCCGAGATGGATCGGGATGTCGCGGCCCTGCCCGACCAGACCGCCGCGACCGTCGGTGATCGCGGACGACAGATCGCCGGCCTCGCGCAACAGCGGCGAGCGCGCCGAGCGCGTCATCACCAGGCTCATCTCTTCGGCCGCGGCGGAAAGCCCGTGCCTGATGACTTCGACGACGAACGGGTCGAGCTTCATGCCGCCCTCCGCGTCAGGAACAGATTGCCGGCGGCGTCTGGCCTCGCTTGCCAGCCGGGCGGAACCACCACTGTTGACCACGCGTCTTCGATGATGGCCGGACCGCTGACGATTTCGGTCAGTGCAGCGCGGTCGATGATTGCTGCCGCGATCTCGTGGAAGCCGTCGAACGAGCAGATGCGCGTACCTGAGGACACGGCCCTCACCGCTGTCGCCGGCCGACTGACGACGGTCGTCGACGGACGGCGCGCCTGCACCCGCACGGACTCGATGACGCAGGGCTCGCCGGTCGCATAGCCGAAAAGCTCGTGATGCCGCGTCAGGAAGTCTCTCTTCAACTGTGCGACGTCGAGCGGAAGCGTGAAGGATACCGGGATGGCATCATTCTGCGCAGTGTAGCGCATTAGGGCCACCAGCTCGACCTGGATCTCCGCCTGCGCAACGCCATTGGCGATCAGCGGCGCGGAGGCATCGTCAATCAGAGTGCCGATCCGCTCCGACACGCGGGCGAGATCGATGCCGTCGAGGGCGGCGCGCAGCGTCTGCTGCTGGAGGAAGCTGAAATCGGCGGTAAGACAGCCCAGCGCCGAGAACGCACTCGATGCGCTCGGCACGACGACCGCTGCAATCCCGTAGAGATCGGCAAGACCCGCAGCATGCATCGGTCCGCCGCCGCCGAAGGCGAGCAGCGTGCAATCGCGCCCGTCGATGCCACGCTCGACCGTGACGCGGCGGAGCGCGCGCGCCATCGTCGCGTTCGCGACCTTGATGATGCCGAGCGCCGTCTCGGTCAGGCTCATCCCCAACGCACGCGCGATCGGCGCGATGACATCAGCGGCCGCCTTGATATCGATCCCGATGCGGTCGCCAAGCTTGGTCTCGGGATTGAGATAGCCGAGCACGGCGTTGGCGTCGGTGATGGTGGGCTCGGCTCCGCCACGGCCGTAGCAGGCCGGCCCCGGCTCGGAGCCGGCGCTCTCCGGCCCGACCGTCAGGCCGCCGGGACCGTTGCGCACGATCGATCCGCCGCCGGCGCCGATGGAATGAACCGCGAGCATCGGCTGGCGCAGCGGCTTGTCGCCGAGCATGCGGCCGTCGGTCATCTCGGCCTGGCCGTCCACGATCAGGCACACGTCGGTCGTGGTGCCGCCCATGTCGAAGGTCAGCATGCGCGACGTGCCGAGCTGGCGCGCGATACTGACCGAGGCCGAGACGCCGGCCGCAGGACCCGACATCGCCATCACGAGTGGCCGCCGTTTCACCGCCGAGATCGGGATCATGGCGCCGGCCGAATGAAACACCTGCAGGCCGGCTCCGATCGGCAACCGCTGCTCCAGCTCGCTGAGATATTCCACCGCGATCGGCATCGCGGCCGCGTTGAACACGGTTGCCGAGGTCCGCTCATATTCGCGGGCTTCCGGATTGACCTCGTGCGAGAGCGAGACGTGGGCGACGACGTCCTTGAGCCGCTCGCCGAGAATCTTTTCATGCACCGGATTGGCGTAGGCGTGCAGCAAGGCCACCGCGACGCTCTGAACGCCGGTCTGCTTGAGCCAGGCCACCAGACGCTCGATCTCGGCGTCCTCAAGCGCCTTCAGCACCCTGCCTTCGTGATCGAGGCGCTCGGCGAGTCCAAAGCATCGTTCGGGCGGCACCAGAGGCGGCGATTTCGGGGGAATGTCGAGCCGATAGAGATCGCGGCGGCGATAGCGCGCGATCTCGAGCACATCGGCAAAGCCTTCGGTCGCGACCAGCGCAACCTTCGGCAGCCGGCCCTCGACGATGGCGTTGGTCACGCGGGTGGTGCCGTGGACGAAGCGCTTGACCTCGCTCTTGCGCAGGCCGACGGCCTCGATGGCCTCAAGCATCGCCTGAACGGGCGCCTGCGGGCGCGACGGCACCTTCGCAATCCGCGCCTCCGCGGAGTCGCGCCGGATCGCGATGATATCGGTGAAGGTGCCGCCGATATCGGTGCCGACTTCCCAGTGATGTTCAGAAGACCTCATGTGCAGGGATCAGCTACGCGTGACGTCCGAACCGGACGCCGGGTCCTTGCCGTTCATCGCAACGTCCAATGCCGAAACCAGAGCGCTCATCATGCATCCCTTGTCATGCCACCGACCGAGAGCGTGCGACAGAGCGATGGGCACGGGATAGGGCCAGAGTTGTCGCAAACCACTAGACCAGCGCGCGACCGGCGCCGTGCGCCACGCCACCTGCTGCACGTTTTGGTGCAGTCGTGCCCGCAGAGAGAGCACGCGAACACGGGCCGGCTCACGCGAGAAACGTGCAGCGCACCACGGAATTCTCCGGGCAAATCGCAACTCCTGCTGCGCTGCAATCCGAACGTCTGAAATCGTCTGTCTAATCTGCAGGCGATCGAACGGCGCTGCGGGATCGTCGGGTGCCTATGAGCTATGCACCACGATCGGCTCTGCCTCTCTTTATTGTACGAACAGTACGAGACGATATTGCCGGATCGGATGATGCATTGCGGGAGCCGCTGCCGATGCAAGCCGCGATTCTCGCAAGCAGCGGAGATGCATCCTCGACGCGCAGCCGCCCGTATCCGAACACCAGGCCTTGCAACGTCGGCTGCTCCAGAAAATTCTGCGACAGCGGCTGCACATGGATGCCGGCCTGCTTCAGGCTTGCAGCCGCTTCGCGGTCGCTCATCCGCGCCCGCATCGCCTCGGTGAACAGCGCCACCAGATGCAGTCCCGTCACCGCCGCGGACACGGTCAGATCGTCAGGCATCAGCGTGGCGATCGCATCGATCAGCGCCTTGCGCCTGGTGGCATAGGCCCGGCGCATCCCGCGCAGGTGCCGCAGCAGATGCCCCTCCCGCATGAATTCGGCGAGCGCGAGCTGACCGACGCCGGAGGTATGGACGTCGATCCGCGCGCGGCCCTTGGAGAAGCCATCGATGAAATGCCTGTTGGCGACGATGTAGCCGAGCCGCAGGTTCGGCATCATGATCTTCGAGAAGGTGCCGAAATAAATCACCCGCCCCTCGCGATCGAGCGAACGCAAGGAGGCGATCATGCTGTCCTGGTGCCTGAACTCCGAATTGTAGTCGTCCTCGATCACCCAGACATCGTTCTTGTTGGCCCAGTCGAGCAGCTCGAGACGCCGCTCCAGGCCCATGCTGACGCCGAGCGGATATTGATGCGACGGCGTGACCACGATCAGCCGGGCACCCGGCGCGCGTCGAATCCCTTCCGAGACCACCAGCCCCTTGTCGTCGACCGGAACCGGAACGAGCTTTGCGCCGGCCGCCGTGAGCGCCCACCGGGCCTCGACAAAGCCGGGCTCCTCGACCCAGACCTCGTCGCCGGGATCGAGGATCATCCGGCTACAGAAATCGAGCGCCCCCGATGTGCCTGACGTGACGACGACCTCCTCCGGCGAGCAGACCAGCCCGCGCACCGAGCCGAGGAAATTTGCGATCTCGCTGCGCAGGCGCGGATGGCCTTCGGGAGGGAGATCGAGGCACTCCTGCTCCCTCGGATTTTGCCAGGTCTGGCGCAGCAGGCGCGACCAGTCCTTGAAGGGGAACGTCGAGATATCAGGTGCGCCGGGACTGAACTCCGACGGCCAGTTGGTCTCGTAGTCGAACGCCAGCAGTGATTGCCAGCGCTTCGACATATGGGCGGGCACGGCCGCGGGCGACGCCACCGACGGCGGCTCCGCATGCGGTGTTGCGACTGACGCCACCATGACGCTGCCGCGCGGCGTCGATTCAAGATAGCCCTCGGCGTAGAGCAGATCCCACGCGGTCAACACCACCGTGCGCGAGCAGCCCAGCTCCCGCGCGATCTCCCGTGAGCCCAGAAATTGCGTTCCGGCCGGAAAGACGCCGCGCAGAATGCAGCCGCGGATGTGGGCCGCGATCTGCAAGTGCAGCGGCACGGCCGACGTCCGGTCGATGTGCATCCCGGCGAGAGATACGCGCTTGTTCGGTTGACGGCTCTTGTCCATCGCGCAGAGGTGATTGTTGGAACGGCCGGCGATCGCCAGCCTCACCTCAGGATGCGTCAAGAGCGGATTCGGGTCCAGCCTCGGCTGGATCGGTCACCCCGACCGTGTGGTAGGCGCGGCCGAAATAGATCAGATTGTCGGTGCAACCGGATCTTTGCAGGGCCACGACGCGGCAGAACAGCACGTCATGCGTACCGACATTGACGATATCGGCAATCCGGCAGTCGAACGCGGCGGAACAGTCGGCCAGCACCGGTGCACCGGTTACGAGTGTCGACCACGCGGCCGCGGCAAACCGTTCCTCGGCGGGCACCTTGCCGCCGAACAGCCGGGACAGCGGCTCATGCCGGGCCGAGAGCACGTTGACGCACACCACCTCGTTGCGCGTCACGCTGGAGTAGGCAGAGGAGCCGCGGTTGATGCAGATCAGAAGCGTCGGCGGATCGTCGGTAACGCTGCAAATGGCGGATGCGGTAAATCCGGCGTGACCCGCGCTGCCGTCTGTGGTCACGATGTTGACGGCCGCGCCGACACAGGCCATCGTATCGCGGTAATCCTGAGGGGCCACGTCCTGCATCGGCGTCCTCACCCCTCGATGCCGGGCACAAACGCGAGCCCGCGCAGCACCTCGCCCAGCACGGAGGCGCCGGCGGCAACATGATCGGGCTCGGCCCATTCGTGCTCGACATGGCTTGCGCCGTCGCGGCACGGGATGAAGATCATCGCGGCGGGACAGATCTTGGCAAGATGGCGGGCGTCGTGACCGGCGGCCGAGAGGATGGCCATCGCGGGATGCCCCTGCGCGCGCGCCGCTTCTGCGATGCTTGCCCGCAGGCGCGGATCGAAGGCGTTCGACGGTGCATCGACGAGCGGTGTCACCGTGACCGCGCACGGTGCGGCGTTCTGCTGGCAAAGAGCGTTGATCCGCGCGCCGGCCCGATCGAGCACCGCATTATCAGGATGACGCAGATCGATGCTGAAGCTGACGCGCGAAGGCACCACCGACGGCGCGTTCGGAACCACGGCAACACGGCCGATGGTGAACTTGATGTCGGCATCGACCGTGCCGATCTCGGCATGGAGCGCCGCCGCCATCCGCGCAAAGGCCGCGAGCGCATCCCGCCTCTCCTGCTGCGCCAGCGTGCCGGCGTGTCCTTCGGCGCCCTCGACCACCAACTGAAACGTCTTCTTGCCCTGGATGCCCGTGACGACCCCGATCGCGCAGTCGGCTGCCTCGAGCAATGGTCCCTGCTCGATGTGCAATTCGAGATACGCTCCGGCCGCGAAGCCGAGTGGCCTGTGCGGCACATCAGGGAAAGCCTGGTGGAGGCGGTCGAGCGCTTCGCCGACGCTGATGCCGTCGGCATCGCGCGCGGCGCGGATCGCATCCATATTGCGTTCGCCGGTAAAGGCCTCCGAACCCATCATGCCCGGGGCGAAGCGCGAGCCTTCCTCGTTCATCCAGGCGACGACGATGACATCGCGTGCCGGCCTGTCACTTTGCTCGGCGAGCGAGACCGCCGCCTCCAGCGCCGCCATGACACCGGCCGCACCGTCGAATTTCCCGCCGGTCGGCTGGCTGTCGAGATGACTGCCGAGCAGAACCGGCGACGCGGCGCGATCGCGCCCGGCCAGCGTCAGGAACAGGTTTCCCGCGGCATCCGTCGACGGCGTCAAGCCCGCCTCGCGCGCCCAGCCGATAACACGGCGCCAGGCGGCAATCTCGCCGTCACTCAGTGCCTGGCGGTTGACCCCGCCGGCGGGCGTCGCGCCGATCTCGGCGAGCGCCATCAGGCGCGTCCAGAGCCGATCGGCGTTGATCAAGGTGCTCGATCCCATCGACCTACTTCGTGCGCATGATCTGGCCCGGCAGCGCGCGCGGATCGCGCGGCAGCCAGCGCCCGGCCTCGACCTGGGCGATGAACTCGGCAAGCAGCGCGTTGAACGCCGCCGGCTCCTCGAGATTGAGCGTGTGGCCGGTCTTGGGGAAGACCGAGAGACCGCAGGCCGGAATGGTCTTCTTCAGGAAGATGCCGGGCTGGAGACAATGATCGTCCTCGTCGCCGACGACGACCAGCGTCGGCACCATCATCTTCTTCAGGCCGTCTTCGAGATCGTAGAAGGACGGCCGCCGTGCCTGGACCCCGCGCATGGTGTTGGCGGCGCCGCGATCGGAATGGGTAGCAAGGCAATCGGCGAATTCCTTCCAGCCGCGCGGATCCTTGTTCTGGAACTGCACCCGGCTCGCGCCGAGCGCGTAGATCTTCGAAAATTCCTTGGCGCCCTGCTTCTCGAAATTGTCGGCAACTTCGAGCGAGACGCCGCGAAAATAGTCCTCAAATTCCTTCTCGCAGCCATAGCCGGCGCCGGCCACCGTGAGCGACAAGGCACGCTCCGGCGTGCGCAGGCCGAAATGCACCGTACAGAAACCGCCCATCGACAGGCCGACGATGTGCGCCTTCTCGATTCGGAGCGCGTCGAGCACGGCGACCGCATCGTCAGCGGCGATCGCCTGCGAATAGGCCTCCACGCTGTCGGGCACATCCGACGGCGGATAGCCGCGCGCGGCGTAGGTGATGCAGCGATGGCGCCGGCTGAAATAGCGCAACTGCGGCTCCCAGCTTTGGTGATTGCCGCCGAATTCATGGATGAAGAGGATCGGCGTGCCTTCGCCCGCCTCTTCCACATGAAGCTTCACACCGTCTTTGGTGGTGATCATCGTCATCGGCATATTCCCTAGAATTGCGGCGGCAGGTCGTTGAGCGTGCGCGCCTGCGCAACCATGTCCGGCAGCAGCGTGCAGAGCTTTTCGACCCACGCCTGCGGCACGGAGGTGCTGATCTTGACGAAGCGGTCGCCGAAGCGCTGCGTGTGATAGGTGCCCTGGCGGATCATGATGCCCTGCCGGCGATAGCACTCGACCAGCGCCTCGGGACGGATGCCCGCCGCGATGGTCTCCAGCACGAGAAAGTTTCCGTGCGAGGGCATGATCGGCAGCGCCAGCCCTTCGATCGCGGCCGCCGCCTCCTGGATCATCGCCTTGTTGGCCCGGTCGGTGCTGCGGACCTTCTTCATCCATTCGGCCTTGACGGAAAGTCCCGCTTGCGCCGCACGCTGGGCGATGACGCTCGCACCGAGCACGCTCGTGGATGTCAGCGCCAGTTCCTCGAACAGGTCAGGCGCTGCGACCAGAGCGCCGATCCGCAGGCCGGCAAGCCCGAGCCATTTCGAAAAGCTGGTCGAGACCACCGAGCCTTGCGGCGCCACGTGGAGCGCCGGGGTGTGGCCGTCGGCGAAATCGCGGTAGGTGCAGTCGTGCACCAGCAGCGCGCCGCAATCGCGCGCAATCGCCGCGAAGCTCTCGATCTCCTCGCGGGTGTAGCGAATGCCGAGCGGATTGTTGGGATCGACGAGATAAATGATCGCCGTGCGCTCATCGACATTCGCCTTCAACGCCTCGGGCGTCAGGCGGTAGTTGCAGGCCGGATCGTAGATCGGAATCTCGATCACCTCGGCGCCCTGCTGGCGCGCGAACAGGCACGGCCATTTCCAGGTCGGATCGGTCGTCACCAGCGTCGTGCCGGGCTTGCAGCGCGCGCGACAGATCATCGCCAGCGCGTTGACGCCGCCCTCGGTCACCAGCGCCTCTGCGCCGGGCACACCGAGGTCGGCGACGATCGCGGCACGCAGCGCCTCGAAGCCGAGCGGCGGGGCATAGGCATTGAACTCGCCAGCCTCGATCGAGCGCAGCATCGCCTCGCGCACGGCGGGGTGGCTCTCGATATGGTTGGTGTTCTGCCCGAGCCAGTAGAGCCCGGGCGTCGCCGAGAGCTCATCGAAATAGCGGTTGCGGAGCAGTGCCGCGGATTGAGGCTTCGACATCGAGGCCTCAGATCACCGAGCCGCGTGCGGCGATGCCGCCGTCGATCGTCACCACGGTGCCAGTGATGTAGCCGGACCTCGGCGAGGACAGGAAGGCGACCAGATCGGCGACCTCCTCCGACGTCGCGGGGCGCTTGCCGGGATATTTGTCGAACAGCTCCTCCCAGCGGCTTTCGTCGCCGAGCATGTCGATCGCCTTGCGCTTCATGATCTTGAGCATGCGGTCGGTGGCAACCGGCCCCGGATTGACCGCGACGACGCGCACGCCGTGATCGAGGCTGCGGCCGCCGAGCGCCTTGGTGAAGGACATCAGCGCCGCGTTGCCGGTCGAGCCGGCGATGTAGCTCGCGTCCCAGTTCTCACCGGAATTGCCGATGATGTTGATGATGACGCCGTCCTTGCCCTTCATGCGCGGATAATAAAGACGCGACAGCGTGATGTAGCCGAACACCTTGAGATCGAAGCCGCGCCGCCAGGCAGCATCATCGAGGATTTCCAGCGAGCCGGCCGGGATGTCGCCGGCATTGTTGACGAGGATGTCGATGTCGCCGACCTCGGCCGCGAGCTTCTCCATCGCGGCCGTGCTCGACAGGTCGAGCGCGTGGATGGTGATCTTCACGCCAAAGCGGGCTTCCAGATCACGCTTGGCCTGGAGCATCGCCTCGCCATTGCGGGCGGCCAGATGCAGGTGACAGCCCTCCGCGGCGAAGAGTTCGGCCACCGCAAGTCCAATTCCTTTCGACGCGCCGGTGATCAGGGCGGTCTTGTTCGTCAGCTTCAGGTCCACTCCGGGTCTCCAGGATGCAAGCTAGATATACAAGGTCTAGCAATTTGCATACCAAGCGACATCGGGGGTCATTCGAAGGCGGCGAGGAAGTCCAGAAGGTTGTCGCCGAGCAGGTTGACGTGATCACGCATGGCGCTGTGCGCCCGCTCGGGATCGTGGGCCAGGATCGCCTGCATGATCGCCTCATGCTCGCGAACGGTGTCGGCAATCCGGTTCGGCATGCGCGTCACCCGGCGGCGATAGGCCGCCACCTGGTTGCGCAGCTTGCGGGTCTGCTCGGCCAGGAAAGCGTTGCGCGAGGCCTCGTAGATCGCCTCGTGAAATTCCTGATTGATGTCGTAGAAGACATCGATGTCGCCGGTTTCACCTGCCGCCACAAGCCGCTGGTGAATCTCGCCAATTTCAGTCCCCCAGGCCTGGGAGACGCGCCGCGCGGCGAGCCGCGCGCAGAGCCCTTCCAGCTCCGCCATGACCTGGAACATCTCGATCAGCGCCTGCGCCTTGATGCTGCGGACCGTCGCCCCTTGCCGGCCGCGCAGTTCGACCAGATTGTTGGCGGCCATCAGACGGAATGCCTCCCGCACCGGCGTGCGCGAGACGCCGAAGCGCTGGGCGATCTCCTGCTCGTCGAGCCGGCTGCCCGGCTCGAGATGCCCCGCCGCGATCGCCCCTTCGAGCTTCTGGCGCAGGCTCTCGGCGAGCGTCATGCCGGGGCCTGCCGCCAGGGTTTCGTGCCCATTTTTCACGCGCCTGCCTCCGGCATGTGCACCAATATCCGCCATCATGTTTCTCCGATGTCGATATACGTATACAAAATGGCACCAATCTTCCAGTGAACCGGCCGATTTTCTGGCGGAGACGCGTGCATCTCCGGGATATCCACCTGCCAACTCGCAAATCTTATGCCTGATTTGCCGCGAAATCGCACTGGCACACGAGTTGCTAAGAGATTTCGACGCGGTCCGCTTTCGTATGCGAATGGCCGCCGCCATTATACAAGGACATCCCGGTGCAGGCTGCCCGCCTCCCCGATCCCGGACCGGCCATCGAGGCCCCGCAGGCTCACCCGAAGCCTGGGCCGCTGCTCGAGCTGCGCGCGATCGACAAGACCTTCGGCTCCGTTGCGGCACTGTCCGGACTTCAGGCGAGCGTCGCCCCCGGCGAGTTCGTCACCGTCGTCGGCCCGAGCGGCTGCGGCAAGAGCACCCTCTTTAATATTGTCGCCGGCCTGGAAGAGCCCGACGCCGGCGGCATCCTGCGCTTCGAAGGCAAGAGCTGCCACGCCGCCGACCTGCTCGGCCGCGTCTCCTTCATGCCGCAGCGCGACCTGCTGTTTCCCTGGCGCAATGTCGTCGACAACGCCATCCTCGCGCTCGAGGTCGAGGGCATGCCGCGCGAGCAGGCGCGCGCAAAGGCGCTGAAGATGCTGCCCGAGTTCGGGCTCGCCGGCTTCGAGAAGCAATATCCCAACCAATTGTCGGGCGGCATGCGCCAGCGCGTCGCCCTGATGCGCACCTTCCTGTTCGAACGCGACCTGATGCTGCTGGACGAGCCGTTCGGCGCGCTCGATGCGCTGACGCGGGCGATGATGCAGCGCTGGCTGCTCGACGTCTGGCAGAAATACCGCCGCACCATTCTCTTCATCACCCATGACGTCGACGAGGCGATCTTCCTCGGCGACCGCGTGCTGGTGATGACCGCGCGTCCCGGCTCGGTGAAGCTCGAACAGGTCGTCGACCTGCCCCGCCCGCGCCGGCCCGAAATCGTCACCTCCCCCGAATTCGTGCGCCTCAAGCGCACGCTGCTCGATGCGATCGAGGAGGAAAGCATGAAGTCGTTCCAATCCTCCATCGCGCAGGAGAAGACGCCGTGAATGCGATGTCAGCGAGAGAGCCGCAAGCCGCGCCGCGCGGCATCGAACCGGCCGAGTGGGATGCCCGGGTCAAGCTCGCGGCCTGCTATCGCATGGTCGCCAAGCTCGGGATGGACGACCTGATCTACAACCACATCTCCTTGCGCGTGCCCGGCCACGAGGACCAGTTCCTCATCAATCCCTACGGCCTGCTGTTCGACGAGATCACGGCATCCAGCCTGGTGAAGATCGACACCAAGGGCAACAAGCTCGACGACACGCCGCATGCGGTCAACGTCGCGGCCTTCGTCATCCATGCCGCGATCCACACCGCGAACCACGACGCGGCCTGCGTGCTGCACACCCATTCCGACGCGAGCGTCGCGGTCTCAGGGCAAGAGAAAGGCCTGTTGCCGCTCAGCCAGTTCGCGATGCGCTTCTACGACCGCCAGGCCTTTCACGACTACGAAGGCGTCGCCATCGACCTCGACGAGCAGGTTGGCCTGGTGCGCGACCTCGGCTCGCACAAGGTGATGCTGATGCGCAATCACGGCATCCTCACCGTCGGACGGACGCCGGGCGAGGCCTTCATGCTGCTGTATTATTTCGAACGCGCCGCGCGGATCCAGCTCCAGATGCAGGCGGCGGCCGCAGCCGGCGCCAAGCTGGTGATGCCCCCGCACGAGGTCTGCGAGAAAGCAGCGCGTCAGTTCTGGGAATTGCAGGGCGACATCCTCGTGCCCGGCGAACGCGAATGGCCGGCGCTGATGCGCCAGCTCGACCGCACCGATCCGTCCTACCGCCATTGATTTCACCGCCTGGAGTTTGACCATGTTGAGCCGACGCCACGCCCTCTCCGTCCTCTCCGCCATCGCACTGGCGACCGGCTCGCTTGTCACGGCCGCGCCCGCCGCCGAATTGCAGAAGGCCAGCCTGCGCCTGAAATGGCTGCCGCAGGCGCAGTTCGCCGGCTTCTACGTTGCGGCGGCCAAGGGCTACTACAAGGCCGAGGGCATCGACCTCACCATCAATCCCGGCGGACCCAACCTGCTGACCGAGAACCTGGTCGCGACCGGCGCCGACACGTTCGGTCTCTCCGGCGGCACCGACAGCGTGTTCGCGGCGCGTGACAAGGGACTGCCGATCGTCTGCATCGGCGTGTCGCACCAGATCACCCCGTTCATCTTCGTCACCCGCAAGGACGGGCCAGTGAAGACGATCCAGGATTTCAAGGGCAAGACCGTCACCACCTGGTTTACCGGCGCCAACCATGTGCTGAACGGCATGCTGGCCAAGGAAGGCATCAAGCCGGATGAGTTGAAGATCCAGCCGCAGCAGGTTTCGGTGACACCCTTCGTCGACGGCAGCGTCGATGTGGTCACGGCGACCTATTACAACGAGTTCTACACCATCCAGTCGCGCATGCCGAAGGACAGCCTGAAGACCTTCGTCGCCGAGGACTACGGCATCACCTTCCCGCGCGACACGCTGATCGTGGCCGAGGCGACCGCCAAGGAGAAGCCGGAGCTGGTCAAGGCGTTCCTGCGCGCTTCGCTCAAAGGCTGGAAGGACGCCTTCTCCGATCCCAAGGGTGCCGTCGATACCGTGATGGCCGCAGCCCCGACGCTCGACCGTGCGCAGCAGGAATTCATGCTCACCGAAGTGAAGCGCCTGATGACCGCAGGCGCGGCGGCGAAGAACGGCATGTTCTGGATCGATGCCGACGCGGTCAAGACCGCCCACGACTTCTTCCTGAAGTACGGCGTCATCTCGAAGCCGCTGGATCTTGCCGCCGCGTATGATGCAAGTTTCATCCAGAGCGTTCCGCTGGCGGACCGGCTGCCGTGAGCAGCCCTGCGGCGACATCGATTGGTAGCGGCCGCGCGACTGCGCGGTCGCTCACGATGCCGGATTCGCTGCGCAAGCTGATCCGGCTGCTGCTTGGCCTCGCCATTGCCGCGGTGATATGGGAAGGCGCGGTGCTGCTGTTCGGCATCCGGCCCTATTACCTGCCGCGCCTTAGCACGATCCTGATGGCGATCGCGGCGACGCCTCGCGCCTATGTCGATGGCTTCCTGCGCACCCTGGCGGAGACGCTGATCGGCTTTGCTTCCGGCGGCGCGTTCGGCGTGCTGATGGGCGTCGTGTTCTTCCGCGTCCGCGCGCTGCGCGAGATGATCTTTCCGATCTTCGTGGTGTCGCAGACCATTCCGGTCATCGCCTTCGGGGCGCTGGTGGTGCTGTGGTTCGGCAATACACTGCTCGCCAAGGCGATCATCGCGTTCTATTTGACCTTCTTTCCGGTGACGGTGAACACGCTGCTGGGCCTCGAAACCGTCGATCCCAAGCAGGTCGCCTTGATGCACAGCTTTGGCGCTTCCAACCGCCAGCTCCTGCTCCGCTTGCAGCTTCCAACCGCACTGCCACAGATCTTCGTCGCGCTGCGCCTTGCTGCATCGCTGAGCCTCGTCGGGGCCATCGTCGGCGAATGGTTCGGCGACACTACCGGGCTCGGCGTGCTGCTGCTCCAGGCCATGTTCACCGAGAACGTCGTCGCGATCTGGGCCGCCCTGCTCGCCGCGGCGCTGCTCGGCACCGGCTTCTATGCGGTGGTCGCCGCGGTGGAGCGGCGCCTCGTGTTCTGGAACGCCGAGCAATGAGCCGCGCGATCGCCTCCCCCTCGCTCGCCGTCCAGCGCGGTATTCTCGGTGCCGTCCTGCTGATCGCGTGTTGGGAAGGCACGGCGCGCGGACTGCATCTGCCGGCCTATGTTCTGCCCGCCGTCAGCGACATCCTCGCCGGCCTCTGGTCGAAGCGCGCCATCCTCATTGACGCCGCCGGCTATACCCTGCTCGAAGCGCTGGTCGGCTACGGGCTCGGCTGCCTGATCGGTATCGGCCTCGCCGTCACAATCGCATTGGTTCCGGCGCTTCGCAGCGCGATCCTGCCGCTGGCCACCGCGATCAATTCGGTGCCCGTGGTCGGCTATTCGCCGCTGATCCTGCTCTGGTTCGGCATCGGCGTCAGCTCGAAGATCGTGATGGTGGCGATGGCGGTGAGCTTCACCATCCTGCTCTCGATGCTGGCCGGGCTCGACCGTGTCGACCGCCGCGCCGTCGATCTCATGAAGAGTTTTGGCGCAAGCCGCTTCGGTGTGCTGTGGCGCCTGCGCCTGCCGACGGCCCTGCCGCTGCTGCTCGCCGGCATGCGCGTCTCGACGGTGCGCAGCGTGATCGTGGCGATCGTCACCGAGATGCTCGGCGCACATGGCGGGCTCGGCTGGGTGATCTACCAGGCCGTGCTCCAGATCGACTTCGTCCAGGTCTGGGCGGCGATCTTCGTCGCATCGGCGGCGAGCCTCGCCTTCTTCGGCCTGATCGGTTTCCTCGAACGCAAGATCCTGTTCTGGACATGACGCCATGAAACGACAGATGCATCTCGGCCTGTTCATCCTGGGAACCGGCAGCCACGTCGCCGGCTGGCGCTATCCGGGCGCGGTCGACAGCTTCCAGGACTTTGCAGCGATCCAGCAGATCGGCCGCACCGCCGAGCGCGGCAAGTTCGACCTGATCTTCATGGGCGACAATCTCTATGCCGATGCCGCCGCCCATCCCTCCTACACGCTGCGGCTCGAGCCGCTGACGATGCTCGCCGCGCTCGCGACCTCGACCAGCCATATCGGGCTCGGCGCGACCGTCTCGACCACCTACAGCGATCCGTTCTCGGTCGCGCGCGTGTTCGCCTCGCTCGACCACATCTCCAGGGGCCGCGCGGCGTGGAATGCGGTGACGACGGCCAATCCGGCGACCGCCGCGAATTTCGGCACCACCCATCCCGACCACGCCCGCCGCTACGAGATGGCCGGCGAATTCCTCGACGTGGTCAAGGGCCTGTGGGACGGCTGGGCGGATGACGCCATCGTCGCCGACCGCGCCAGCGGCCTCTACATCGATCCGGCAAAACTCCGCCCGATCGACCATGACGGCGCGTTCTTCAAGGTGAAGGGCCCGCTCAACATAGGCCGCAGCCCGCAAGGTCGCCCCGTGGTGCTCCAGGCCGGCGGCTCCGAGGCCGGACAGGCTCTCGCCGCGCGCACCGCCGATATCGTGTTCTCGGTGGTGCAGGATATCGAGGAGGCCAAGGCCGGCTACACGTCGCTGAAGACGCGACTGCCGGCGTTCGGCCGCAAAGCCGACGACGTCACGGTGCTGCCGGGCGTGATGCCCGTCGTCGGCCGCACCGACAAGGAGGCGTTCGAGAAGCTCAACGTGCTCCAGAGCTTTGTCAGCGGCAGCAATGCGCTCGCGATCCTGTCCGATCGCTTCGGCCGGGACATGTCGGCCTACGATCTCGACGGGCCGATCCCGGACATCGCACCGTCCGACAGCTATCACAGTTTCGCCAGCGTCATGCTCGCCAAGGGCCGCCGCGAGAACATGACGCTGCGCGATCTCTACAACCTCACCGCCGCCGCCCGCGGCCATTGGGTGCTGTGCGGCTCGGCCGAGCGCATCGCCGACACGCTCGAGCAATGGTTCGAGGAGCACGCCGCCGACGGCTTCAACGTCATGCCGCCTTATTTCCACGAAGGGTTCGAGGATTTCGTCGAGCTCGTCGTACCCATCCTGCAGGAGCGCGGGCTGTTCCGCGCGGACTATGAGGGGACGACGCTGCGGGATCACCTCGGCCTTGCGCGGCCGGCCAATCCGTTCTTCGCGGCTTAGAAGATGATGAAGTTAGGTCTGACTGCGAGCCGCGAGGCAGGTACGCTCCCTCTCCCGCTTGCGGGAGAGGGTTGGGGAGAGGGTGTCTCCGCGGTGGGATTCCCCAAGAGGATAGAACCCTCACCCGGCGCAAGTGCGCCGACCTCTCCCGCAAGCGGGAGAGGTGACCGATCCCGCCGCGAGATCGTGTCAACCAAAAGCCATCAGGCTTCAGAGCGCGCCGGCGCTCCGCAGCGCTTGCTCGAGTGCCCGCAACTCATTTGAAGTTGCCGGTGGCTGCGGCGGTCGCGCCGCGTCGCATGAAAGACGCCCAAGCAATTTCAGGCAGGCCTTGAGCCGCACCGTCGCGCGTCCTCCCGGCGCATCGCGATAGATCGCGACCGCAAGCGGATAGAGCTTCTCGTGCGCGGCCCGCGCCTGCTCCCAGTCACCGGCTTCAGCCGCATTCCAGAGGCTGACGACAAGCTCCGGCACGACGCAGGCAAGGCTGACCTGGCTGCCGGCCGAGCCGACGAGATAGCTCGTCAGCAGGTGCTCATCTCCCGAGCCGAGCACGACGAACTCCGCCCGCAGCTTGTGGATCAGTCGCAGATTCTGTTCGTACGTCGCGACCTCCCAGCTGCCCTCCTTGATCGCAACGAAGCGAGGGTCGGCAACCAGTTGCTCCAGCAGCGACGGTGCATAAGCCATGGCACCCGCACCGACCGGCGCGGCGTAGAGCATCAGCGGCACGGAGGTGGCATCGCGGATATGGCGGTGATGTGCGATGACACAATCATCGGCGTGTGCGAGCGCCCAGCTGTTGGGAGGAAACACCAGAAGCCCGTCCGCGCCCGCCCGCTCCAGCACAGCCGCCTCGCGCGCGGCCTCCAGGCTCGATTCGTGATTGACGCCAGAGACGATCAGGCAGTCTTTCGGTGCGTACTCGCGCGCCAGCTCCACCACGCGCTGTTTTTCGGCGAGCGACAGCACAAAATTCTCACCGGCATGGCCGTTGACCAGGAGGCCATTGATGCCCGGCGCGGACGCGACCGAGGCCACATGATCCGCCAGTCTTGTCTCATCGATCTCGAAATCGGGCGTCATCGGCACGATCGTGGCGGCATGGATGCCGCGAAGGCGATCGCTGAATGTTTGCGTCATCTCGCCGGACACCGCCGCCGCGCCCGCTAGTGAATGATCTGGTCGAGGAACGTCCGCGCCCGTTCGGACTTCGGATGCTGGAAGAACTCCTCCGGTGCTGCCTGCTCCACCACCTTGCCCTCGTTCATGAACACGATGCGGTCGGCGACCTCGCGGGCGAAGCCCATCTCGTGCGTCACGCACAGCATGGTCATGCCCTCCTCCGCGAGCTTCTTCATGGTCTCCAGCACCTCCTTGACCATCTCGGGGTCCAGCGCGGAGGTCGGCTCGTCGAACAGCATGATCTTCGGCCGCATGCACAGCGCGCGTGCGATCGCGACGCGCTGCTGCTGGCCGCCCGAGAGCTGCCCGGGAAATTTTTCGGCCTGGTCCGGAATCCGGACTTTTGTCAGGAAATGCATGGCGAGGTCCTTGGCTTCTGCCTCGCTCATGCTGTTCACGGTCATCGGGGCCAGGATGCAGTTCTCCAGCACGGTCATGTGCGGAAACAGATTAAAACTCTGGAACACCATGCCGGTGTCGCGCCTGACCGCGTCGATGTTCTTGCGCTGGCGATCGAGCTCGACGCCGTTGACGTAGATCAGGCCCTCGTCGTGCTTCTCGATATGATTGATGCAGCGGATCAGCGTCGACTTGCCCGAGCCGGAGGGACCGCAGACCACGATCTTCTCGCCCTTGGCGACCCTGAGATCGACCTGGTCCAGCGCGGTGAAGTCGCCATAGTGCTTGTAGACGGCCTCCATGCGAACCGCAGGCACATCGCGGAGCTGCGTTGCACCTTCGACGCCGCCAGCCGCATTCATCGATATCTCGCTCATGCCCGGGCCTCCACGCTCGCCTGCGCAACCGGCGCCCTCGCCGCGACCCGCCTCGACTTCGCAGCGCTGGACCGACCAAAGTGCTTCTCCAGCCGGCGTTGAATCGCATCCCAGACCGAGGTGAGGATCAGGTAATAGGCCGTGGCCGCCGCATAGACTTCGAGGATCTGGAAATGCTCCTGCATCAGCATGTCGCTGCGGCGCATGAGCTCCTCGACCGAGATCACCGAGGCGAGCGAGGTCGCCTTCAAGAGCGAGTTGATGGAGTTGCCGAGCGGCGGGATCATCAGCCGGAACGCCTGCGGCAGGGTCACCCGGCGGAACGTCACCCAGGGCGAAAGGCTGAGCGCCCAGGCGGCTTCGCGCTGTCCCGCCGAAACGGCCATGAAGCCGCTGCGCACGATCTCGGCGAGGTAGGCCGCCTCGTTGAGGATCAGGCCGACCAGCGCGCAGGTGATCACGGAGAACTTGATCCCCAACTGCGGCAAGCCGCTGTAGATCACCACGAGCTGGATCAGCAGCGGCGTGCCGCGGAAGAACCAGATGTAGAAGCGCGACGCGCCCGACAGCACCGGGTTGGACGACATGCGCATCAAAGCGATGCCCATGCCGAGGATCAATCCGCCGATGACCGCCGCCACCGTCAGGCCGATGGTGACGAGCACCCCCTTCATCAGGAAGTAGTTGAAGAAGTAGTTGACGGCGGCCGTCGGACTGAAATGGCTCATCGGCTCGTCTCCGTAGGTATCAGGCCGGACCCGGGCCGGCGATCGCAAGCGG
The DNA here is from genome assembly GCF_054062495.1 of Bradyrhizobium sp. USDA 3311. Classification (NCBI taxonomy): domain Bacteria; kingdom Pseudomonadati; phylum Pseudomonadota; class Alphaproteobacteria; order Hyphomicrobiales; family Nitrobacteraceae; genus Bradyrhizobium; species Bradyrhizobium sp. USDA 3311. Next base: position 7,435,826 of record NZ_JBSSFI010000001.1, read on the forward strand.
CTGATCGGCCGGCATGCTGGTCAGGCCGAACTTGTCGAACAGCGCCTGGTAGCTGCCGTCGGCGCGCATGGCGTTCAGCGCCTTGACGACGGCGTCGACCACCGTCTTGTTGCGGAAACCGAGCGTAGTGCGCGCCGTGCCGAGCCCGCTCAATACTTCCTTCACGCGACCGCGGCCGGTGAGATCACGCGCCACGCTGTCGACGAGCAGCGCGTTGTCCACCTGCCCCGCAAGCAGCGCGCTGACGACGTTGGTGGCGGTGGGGAAGGTCCGCATCTCGACGGCTGCGCCGCCCTTCGCCACGCTCGCATCGCTGAGCTTCTTGAGCCAATTCATCTGGTAGGTGCTGACCTCGACGGCGGATGTTTTTCCGATCAGATCATTTTCGGTAGCAATTTTTGTGCCGCTGTCGGGCGCAACCACGACCGAAATCGCCTGAATGGCGTACGGCACCATGTACATCAGCTTCGAACGTTCCTCGGTCCAGAACATGCCAGTGTCGATGCCGTCGATGCGGCCCGCGGCCATGGCCGGTATCATCGCCGGAAAATCCATCCGGACGAGTTCGACCGGAAGACACAACCGCTTGCCGAGCTCGGCGGCGAGTTCCACGTTGAGGCCCTGCAACTGGCCGTCCTTATCGACGAATTGCTGCGGCGGGTTGGTCGGATTGATCGAGAGCTGCAACTTCCCGGGCGCAATCAGATTGTCGTCGGTGATCCCAGGCGTACAGGCCGCATGCGCAGCCGTGGATGCAAGAGCGAGTGCGGCAGCCGCACTCAGGCGAAGCAGTGTCGAGAGCATGTGATACCTCCAGTAAGACGCCAATGACCGATGCAGTCCCTCGCCCGGGATTCCCCTCAATGTTTGTTGGATGCGGCCGGCCGGATCTCACGACACGACAGGCAGCATCGTCTTCGCCCCCTCAAGCCGGTCCCGACATCGGCTTGAGCTGGATTCGCATGAAGTTCTTCACCAGGGATTCGAACGGACCGAAGCCCTTCACCTTCAGGAACTCCGGCGTTTCGAACGCCCATCGTCCCGCGACTTCGTACATGGCCGCGTATTTCGGTCCGTCGCCGATCGAGACGAAGCGCTTTGCGGATAGCCAGCCGGGACAGGCGAGCAAATCAGGAAAATGCCTCTGCTCGTACCAGGCGTTGAACGCGGCCTCGTGCTCGGGATCGATATCGACCCGCACGATGTGAATGAAGGCTTCGTCGGCCACGGGTTCGTCCCTCACGCCAGACGAATGTCGCCGGTCGCGCGCGCTGCACCGACCGTCGTTGCGATGGCCTCGCACAACGCCGGAACGACCGGCAGCAGCGGCGGCCGCGGATCGGCGTTACCGATCAAGCCGAGCGCCTTGAGGCCGACTTTCATGCGCGTGTGCATGTCCATGATCGGCGCCGGGCCATAGATCGCGCGGACGATTGGATAGAGCCGCTCGTTGACCGCGCGCAGCGCGGTGAGATCGTCGGCGAGCGCCGCCTGCCAAAGCGCGACGAACAGATCCGGCGCGAGGCTGACAAGGCCCGAGAGAATGCCGTCGCCGCCGATGGCGAGCTGCGGCAGGAACCAGTTGAAGTTCGACGGCAGGATCGCAACGGAGGGATCGGCCCGCTTCACCGCCCGGCGATTCTCGTCATAGGCGAAGATGCTGTCGCTGCCCTCCTTGATGGCGATGACGCCGTCGAGCGCTGCGATCTTCGCCAGCGTCTCCGGTGAGTAGCCAAATCCGGACGCCAGTGGATATTGGAAGATCGACACTGGAATGCCGATAGCGGAACTGACCGCCTGCACGAAGGCCACCGGTGCTCGCGAGGTCGCCGATGCACCGCCACCAAGCGGCGCCGGCGGGAACAACACGGCACAATCGGCGCCAGCAGCTTCCGCGAGCTGCGCCTGATGGATCGCTTCCGCGGTGGAATGCGCGATGATGCCTGAAAGCAGCGGCTTGCCGCCGATGTGCTTGCGCGTCCGCTCGATCACCGCCTGCCGCTCGTCGTCCGAGAGCGACCCGCCCTCGCCGGCATGTCCGTTGACGAACACGGCCGCGATTCCGTCCGGACAGGCGCAATAGTCGAGCACGCGAGCGTAGCCGTCCCAGTCGATCGAGCTGTCGTCCTTGAAGGGCAGCACGGTCGCGACCGTGACGCCGCGCAGGTCAGGTTTCCTCATCGGCTTGCTCATGACGGTTTCCGCCGTGGAAATTTCAGGCTCGCGCGCGCCTTCAGCACTTCGAGGCCGCCCTCGTTGCGGGCGCTCGCCTCCCAGATGATGGTGCGGGTCTCGTCGTGCTGCTCGGCGATCCAGACGTCGAAGGTGAGCGTGTCGCCGTAGAACACCGGGCCGGTGAACCAGAACCGGTCCTCGACAGAGACGCCGATCGTGCCGACCAGCTCGCTGGTGAGGATGCTGGTGCAGAGCCCCGCGACCATGATCCCCGGCGCCAGCCTGCGGCCGAAGCGCGTTGCGCCCGCGTAGACCTCGTCGACATGAACAGGGCCGAAATCGCCGGTCGCAGCAATATAGAGCGCACCATCCGCCTCGGTGATGGTCTTGCTGAGGCTGACCCTGTCGTTCACCTTCAGATCGTCGAAGGATTTCGGCTCGTACATGGCTCAGCCCTTCGCGAACGGAACCAGCGTCGCGGTGCCGTCCACCACGGTCGCCCCCGAGGGCGACAGCGTGCAGGTGACGCGGCAGACCGCGTCATCACCGGCAACCGAGACGATCTCGGCCTTGGCCTCGACGGACTCGCCGACAATCACCGGCGCAGCGAAGTTCAGCGCGATGCTGCCGATCCGCCGCGTCGGTCCGCCGAGCTGGCTGAGGCAGGTCGTGGCAAGGCCGCCGACCGCGAGCTCGAAGGCGACCATGTTGGAGGCGCCGGCCTTCCTGGCGCGGACGGCGTCCACATAGAGACCGCCGAGATTGCCGCTGATGCCGGTGAACATCGCCTGCTCCGCGACCGTCATGGTCTTGCGGAAGGCGAAGACGGCGCCGGGCTTGAGAGGTGCGTGAGACATCGGTCGTTTCCCTAGAGCTGCAAGCCGTTCTTGATGGTGCTGCGCGCGACCAGCATGCGGTGGATTTCGGAGGTGCCGTCATAGATGCGGGTGACGCGCGCGTCGCGATACATGCGCTCCAGCGGCAGGTCCTTGCTGAAGCCCATGCCGCCGAACACCTGGATGGCGCGGTCCACGACGCGGCCCTGCATCTCGGAGGCCGCGACCTTGATCATCGAGACCTTGTCGCGCGCATCCTTGCCCTGATCGATGTCCCAGGCGGCGTTCATCACCATCATCTTGACACCGAAGATCTCGGTGGCGGAATCGGCGATCAGTTTCTGCACCATCTGGAAGTCACCGATGAGCTGGCCGAACTGGCGCCGCTCGCCGGCATGCTTGCGCATCATCTCGAGCGCACGCTGCGCCATGCCCACCGCCCGGGCACCAATATGAGCCAGACGGATCTGGAGCACGCTCTGCATGATCAGCTTGAACCCGCCGCCGACCTCGCCGAGCACGGCCGCTTTCGGGATGCGGCAGTCCTCGAAGCTCAGCTCGGCATGGCCATAGCCACGGTGGCCCATCATCGGCTGCGTGCGCGCGACCTTGAAGCCAGGCGTGCCACGATCGACCAGAAACAGCGTGATGCCGCCCCGCGCGCGCTTCTCCTTGTCGGTCAGCGCCATCAGGATCACGTAATCGGCGATGTCGCCGTCGCTGATGAAATGCTTGGTGCCGTTCAGCACCCACTGGTCGCCGTCGAGATGAGCGGTCGTGCTGATCGAGGCGGCGTCGGAGCCGGCGCCCGGCTCGGTGATCGCCATGGCGCAGATCTTGTCGCCCTTCACCGTCGGCAGCAGATAACGCTCGACCTGATCGCCCTTGCAGGCCATCAGCATCGGATAGACCTGGCCGAACACGCGGCGGATCAATGCATCGGAGGTCTTGCCGAACTCTTCCTCGACGAGGCAGTGCTCGACGCAGGAGAGCCCGCCGCCGCCGACATCCGCCGGCATGTTCATGGCATAAAGACCGAGCTTCTGCGCCTTGGCCTTGGTCACCGCCAGCGCATCGGGCGGCACCTTGGCCGTCTGCTCCACCACGTCTTCGAGCGGCTGCACCTCTGTTTCAACGAAACGGCGGACGGTGTCGACCAGCAGGCGCGTATCCTCAGGGATTGAAAAGTCGATCATCGCGCCACTCCCACCGCCTTGCCGGCGATCATCGCGTCAATGTCGGCAGCGCCGTAGCCGATCTCGCCGAGCACCTCGCGCGTCTGCGCACCTAGCCGCTGCGGCACCAGCCGCACCTCCGGCGTCCGGCCGTCATAGCGAGCGGGATGCGCCACCATCCGGAATTGCGCGCCCCCGGCACTCTCGGCGCTCTTGAACACGCCGAGATGCTTGAGCTGGGGATCGGCCTCGAGGTCGCGATAATCCTGTACCGGCGCGTGCCAGATCCGCGCCGCCTCGAGCGAGGGCAGCCAATCGGCCGTCGACTTCTGCTTCAGACGCGTCGCGACGATCCGCGTGATCTCCTCGCGCTTCGAAAAACTGTCGGCCTCGCCGAACCGCTTCAACTCTTCGCAGTCAAGCCCTGCCGCAAGCGCGTTGGGCGCCGCCATGGAGATCGCGAGATGGCCGTCGGCCGTCGCATGAATGCCGTAAGGCCCGGGGCTGAACCAGGCGGCAATTCCGGCCGGACCGCGTGGCGTCGGCGACGGCGCGCCATTGAGCCAGGCGGTCAGCGGCTCGACCTGGAGATCGAGGGCGGCCTGATAGAGGTTGACCTCGACGAGTTGCCCCGTCCCCGTCTTGGTCCTGGCAAACAGTGCGGCGAGAATGCTCATGGCATAGAGCGAGGCCGCATGCTGATCGACGATCACCGCACCAACAGCGGTCGGCTCGCCGTCGGCACGTCCGGTCCGCATCACAAGGCCCGACATCGCCTGAAGCAGCAGATCCTGGCCGGGACGATCCTTGTAGGGCCCTTCCGATCCGAACCCGGTCGCCACCGCATAGATCAGGCCGGGGTTGATCGCCTTGAGCGTGTCGTAGCCGAGGCCGAGCTTGGCCATGGTGCCCGGCCGGAAGTTTTCCATCACGACGTCGGCGGTCGCGACCAGCTTCTTCACCGCGGCGATGCCGTCGGGATGCTTGAGATCGACCGCGAGACTGCGCTTGTTGCGCCCGGTCGCCAGGTGATTGACGCTATCACCCGCGACGAAATGATTGGCCACCGCCCAGTTACGCTGAAACGCGCCCTCGATCGGCTCGACCGCGATGACGTCGGCGCCGAGATCGGCGAGCGTCTGCGCGGCCAGCGGGCCAGCGAGGTAATGATTGAAGCTGAGGATTTTGACGCCATCGAGCAGGTTCATCGATCACACCAGGTCTAAGCGGCTGCAATGGACGCGCCGCGCCACGCGAGACCGAACGTCTTCACCAGCGCCAGCGCAGCCGCGTCCTGCGCGGCCGGCAACGGCAGTCGCGGCGGGCGCGGGCCGCCGACCGCAAGGCCCATATGGCCGAGCAGCGCCTTGCTGCCGGCGACATAGGCCTGACCGCCGACGAATTCGATCACCGGCAGATATTTCAGATAGAGCTCGCGCGCCTCCTTGATGGCGCCCTCGTCCGCGACGAGGCTGAAGATGCGCGCCATCTCGGACGGCACGACATTGGAGGCGACCGCGACCCAGCCTTGCGCGCCCTCGACGAAGGATTCGAAGCCGAGGATGCCGCCGAACACGGTCATCCTGTCGCCGCAGAGCCGGATGATGTCGCGCACCCGCGTCACCTCCAGCGTCGACTCCTTGATATAGAGACAGTTGTCGATCTCGGCGATGCGTGCCACGAGCTGTGGCTTGAGATCGACATTGGCGGTCGCCGGGTTGTTGTAGACCATGATCGGCAGCGCGATCGCGTCGGCCACCGTCTTGTAGTGATGGACGAGTTCGTCATCGGTCGGCGTCGAATAGAACGGCGGAATGATCATGACGCCGTCGGCGCCCAGCTTTTCGGCACGGCGGCTGAGGCGAACCACCTCGCGCGTATCCTCCGCACCGGTGCCGATCAGCACGGGCACGCGCCCCGCGGCCTGGCCGATGACGACCTCCGCCACCAGCGCCTTCTCGTCGTCGTCGAGAGACAGGAATTCGCCGGTCGAACCGAGCGGGATCAGCCCATGAATGCCTTCCGCGATCTGCCAGTCGACGAAGGCGCGCAAGGCTGCGACATCGACCTCGCCCGCTGCCGTGAACGGGGTGATCATGACGGTGTAGGTGCCGCGGAACGTCTTCATCAGGGAACTGCCGGGTGCTCGGGTGAATTCAGGCGATGGGTGCCGCCTGCGGAATATCCGCACGCCTTATGCAATCGTTTGCATAAATGGCTCTGCATTGGGCAACACCATCCATTTTTTGAGCTTGATCCGCGTGGAATAAGCTCATAGCGTTTCTGCAATCGATTGCAGTCTATCGGCAGGTTTGATGACCGTCACGCTCAAAGATGTGGCACAGGCGGCCCGCGTTTCGGTCAGTACCGCCTCGCGCGCACTGACTGGAACCGGCTTGACCAGCGAGCGCACGCAGCAGCGCCTGACGCGCATCGCGCGTGAGCTAGGCTATCGGCCGAACCCCATCGCGCGCGGACTGAAGACCGGACAATCGCGGCTCGTCGCGCTTCTGGTTCACAACCTCACCAACGCCTCGTTCCAGGTGATGGCCGAAGTGGTGCAGGCGCGCCTGAAGGCGCTGGGTTATCAGATGCTTCTGTGCATCGGCGGCGACGATCCGCAGCAGGAGAGCGACACCCTCACCACGCTGGTCGACCATCGTATCGACGGGCTGATCGTGGTGCCCACCGGCAAGAACGGCCCGCAGCTCAAGGCGTTGGCGAAGGACGTCCCGATCGTCTGCCTGGTGCGGCGCGACGACGCAACCGATCTCGAGACCGTGCTCGCCGACGATCCGCAGGGCGCCTATCTCGGCACGCGCCACCTGATCGAGCTTGGCCACAAGCGCATCGGGTTGATCGTCGGCCGCCAGGACACGACGTCCGGCCGCGAGCGGCTGTCCGGCTATGTCCGCGCGCTACGCGAGGCCGGTATCGCCAGGGACGACACATTGATTCATGCCGGCCATTTCGTCCCCGAGACCGGTGCGACGGGCTGCCGCAAGCTGCTGGACCTCCCGCGCCCGCCGAGCGCGATCTTCGTGGCCAACCACGAGGCAACGCTCGGCGTGCTGCGCGTGACCGCGGAGCGGAACATCGCGATCCCCGACGACCTCTCGCTGCTCTGCTACGAGGACATGCCGTGGTTCGAATGGCATCGCCCCGCGATCAGCATCGTCGATAACGGCGCGCGCGATCTCGCCAATCTCGCCGTCGACCGGTTGCTGCAACGCATGGATGCGAAGGGCAACGGCAATGACGGCGTTCGCGAATATCGCGTCGGCGCCCGGCTGATCAAGCGCGACTCCTGCCGCCAGTTCGATGCCCCGCCCCCTGCGAGATCCGCGAAGTCCAAATCATCTTCATCCAAATCATCTGCGGCCAAATCCGCGAAGGTCTGATCGATGCCCTATGTCGAAGTGCTCGCCCCGCAAGCCCCAAACCAGCGCAAGGCTGCGCTGGCGAAGTCCGTGACCGACGGCCTGATGTCGGCGTTCGGCGTCACCGCTGATACGGTCACGCTCTATTTCCTGAACATTGCGCCCGATGACTACGCCCATGCCGGCACGTTCGGCGCGCAGGCCACCGGCCAGCGCATCCTGCTCAAGGTGCATGCGTTCCGCCGCAGCGAGGCCGAGCGCCGCGCCGCCGCCATCGCGCTGACCCGCGGCGTATGCAGCGCCTATGGCGTGCCCGGCGATGACGTCGCGGTCTATTTCCTCGATCGCGACCGCAGCGAGGTCTCCCACGATTCCAAGCTCGCCAGCGACTGACGGGAGCCGCACGCCATGGACCGCTTCTACTCTCAAGACCAGAAAGCCCTGCGCGAGACAGCGCGCCGATTCGCGGAGGCTGAGATCCTCCCGCGCGCCGCCACGATCGACCGCGAGGACCGCTTCGACCGCACGCTCTACAAGGGCATGGCCGATCTCGGCCTGTTTGGCATCTGCCTGCGCGAGGGCGCCGGAGGCGCCGGCCTGGATGCAGTCGCGGCCTGCATCGCGATGGAGGAGCTGGCGCGATGCTCCGGCGCAGTCGCCAATGCCTTCGCGATCCCCGTCGAGGCGGTGCTGTTCTTCGACCATCACGGCACCGACGCGCACAAGGCACTGATCCCGAAAATTCTCAGCGGCGACATTATTCCTGCGACCGCCGTCTCGGAGCCCGACCACGGCTCCGACGTCGCCGGCATCCGCACCCATGCGGTGCGCGAGAGCAACGGCTGGCGGCTCAACGGCACCAAGGCCTGGGTGACGCTCGGCGGTGTCGCCGACCGCATCATGGTGTTCGCGCGCACCGGCAGCGAGGCGGGCCACCGTTCCATCTCCTGCCTGCTGGTCGACGGCGCCCTGCCCGGCATCGCCCGCGGCAAGAACGAGGAGCTGCTCGGCATGCACGGCCTCGACGACTGCCAGATCACCTTCTCCGACGTGCGCCTGCCGGCCGACAGTGTGATGGGGCCGGAGAACCAGGCCTTCAAGATGGCCATGAGCAATTTCAACTTCAGCCGGCTGATGATGGCCTCGATGGCGCTCGGCATGGCGCAGGCCGCGTTCGAGGACGCGACCGCCTATGCCCGCGACCGCAAGCAGTTCGGCCAGGCCATCATCGGCTTCCAGGCGGTTCAGTTCATGCTCGCGGACATGTCGACCGACATCGCCGCCGCGCGGCTTCTGATCCACCACGCCGCGCGCCTGCACGATGCCGGCGAGCCAATCGCCAAGGAGGCGGCGCAGGCAAAGCTGTTCACCACCGACATGGCGATGAAGCACGTCTCCAACGCGCTGCAGATCCACGGCGGCAACGGCTATTCGCGCGAGTACCGCATCGAGCGGATCTTTCGCGACGTCCGCCTCGCCCAGATCTACGAGGGCACCAACCAGATCCAGCGGCTGATCATCGCCCGCCAGGTCGAGAAGGAGGCCGCGTGATGCGGGGCGTGCAATCATGCTGAGCATCATCACGGCGGCAGAGGCCGCAGGCCTCATCCGCGACGCCGATACGCTGATCGTCGGCGGCAATGGCGGCACGGGGGCAGCAGAGGCCATTCTCGACGCGCTGGAGCGGCGTTTCCTCGGTGGCCAGGGCCCGCACAATCTGACTCTCATCAACATCACCGGCGTCGGCGCCGTGACCGAGAAAGGCCTCTGCCATCTCGCCCATGAGGGCCTGATCGCGCGCGTGATCGGCGGCAATTTCGGCTTGCAAGTGCCGTTCATGCGCCTCGTTCGCGACGAGCTGATCGACGCCTACAATTTCCCGCAAGGGGTGATGAGCCAGCTCTGCCGTGCCATGGCGGCGAAACATCCCGGCGTGCTCACCCATGTCGGTCTCAACACCTATATGGACCCGCGCCAGGACGGCGGCCGCATGAACAAGCGCACCACCGCTCCGCTGGTCGACCTGCTCGAGCTGCACGGCCAGTCGTGGCTGCTCTACCGCGTCCCCGCCCCGCCCGATGTCGCCATCATCCGCGGCACCTCCGCCGACGAAGACGGCTATGTCAGCATGGAGCACGAGGGTACGACGCGCGAGGATCTTTCGATCGCGCAGGCCGTGCACAATGCGGGCGGCACCGTGATCTGCCAGGTCAAGCGGATCGTAAAGCGCGGCTCGATCCATCCGCAGATGGTCAAGATCCCCGGCTTCCTGATCGACCATATCGTGCTCGAGCCCGATCAGATGCAGACCTACGGCACCGCCTACGATCCGGCGCGCTGCGGTGAAACGCGTGTGCCCGAGGCGATGATCACGCCCGATCCGCTGACCGAGCGCCGGGTGATCGCCCGCCGCGCCGCCTTCGAGCTACGCCCGCGCGACGTCGTCAATCTCGGCGTCGGCATCTCCGCGATGATCCCGAACGTCGCGGCCGAGGAAGGCATCTCCGACCTGATCACGCTGACGGTCGAATCCGGCGTGGTCGGCGGCGTGCCGGGCCATGCGCGCGAATTCGGCACCGCGATCAATCCGCGCGTCATTCTCGACCAGGCCTATCAGTTCGACTTCTACGACGGCGGCGGGCTGTCTTGCGCCTTCCTCTCCTTCGCCGAGGTGGACGAGGCCGGCAACGTCAACGTCACCCGCTTCGGCGATCGCCGCGACGGCTCCGGCGGCTTCATCGACATCACGCAAAACGCCAAGCGATTGATCTTCAGCGGCACCATGACCGGTGGCAAGTTCGATATCGGCGTCGAGAACGGCCGCCTCGCGATCCGGCGCGACGGCGCCTTCCGCAAGTTTGTGCCGCAGGTTGGCCAGATCAGCTTCAGCGCCTCGCTCGCCGCGCAGCGCGGCCAGCACGTCAGCTATGTCACCGAGCGCGCCGTGTTCGAACTGGAGAACGGCAACGTGACCTTGACCGAGATCGCGCCGGGGGCCCGCCTGGACGAGGACATTCTCGCCCATATGGGCTTTCGGCCGCGCATCAGCCCGCAACTGAAGGACATGGATCCGCGCATCTTCCGCTCCGGGCCCATGGGCATCGCGCGGAGCTTCAAGGCCCTGCCGGCGCGGCCGCGCAAGGTCGCCTGAGGAATTCGGCATGGACACCAGCGCCCCGATCAATCTCCGCTATGAGGACATTGCGCTCGGCGCGGAGTTCGAGACCGCCGCGCACACCGTGACGGAGGCCGATATCGCAGTCTTCGCCGACGTCACGCGCGACCATCATCCGCTCCACCTCGATGCCGGCTATGCGAAGTCGCGCGGTTTTCCCGCGGTGATCGGCCACGGACTGTTCGGCCTGTCGCTGATGGAAGGGCTGAAGTCGGAGTTGAAGCTGTACGAAGAGACCTCGGTCGCCTCGCTCGGCTGGGACGAAGTCAAATTCAAAGGTCCTATCGTCGCCGGCGATAGCTTGCGCGTGCGTTTCCGTTTCGTCGAGAAGCGGCCGACCAAAAATCCCGCGCGCGGCATCGTCATCGAGACGCTCGACCTTCTCAACCAGCGCGATGAGGTGGTGACCACCGCCCGCCACACCTCGCTGATCCTGACCCGGCAGGCCGATCGCGACGCGACGGCGGCCATTTGACGAGACAATGAAGAAGACGTCGGACCGGAGAACGGCTCCTCTGCCACCCACGATTTGATCGGAGTATTCAGATGCGATTTCCCAAGATCTTCTCCGCCTTCGCCCTGCTGATCGGCCTGTCGCAGGCGGCCGGCGCCCAGACCTGCACGCCGAAGGTGCCGGCATCGAGCCTGATCGAAGCGCCGAAATGGCAGATGTCGATCAACCCGACGCTGCCGCCGCAGCAATTCGTCGACGACAAGGGAGAGTTGCAGGGCCTCAATGTCGAGCTCGCCCGCGAGATCGCCAAGCGCATCTGCGTCGAGCCGGTGTTTCTGCGCATGGACTTCCCGCCGATGATCCCGGCGCTGCGCTCGGGCCGCTTCGATGCCATCAACACCGGCCTGTTCTGGACCGAGGAGCGCTCGAAGATGCTCTACCTCGTGCCCTACGCGCAGCAGGCGATCAGCATCTACACCGATCCCTCCTCCAGCCTGAAGCTGGAGAAGTTCGAGGATCTCGCCGGCCGCGTGGTGGGCGTGGAATCTGCGACCTACACCGAACGCAAGGCGCGCGAATTCAGCACCGCGATGGAGGCCAAGGGTCTCAAGCCGATCGAGCTGCGCACCTTCACCACCGTCACCGCCACCTCGGCGGCGCTGCGTGCCGGTCAGCTCGAGGCCGCGCTCAACATCAACGAGACCGCCAACTCGCTCGAACAGAAGGGCATCGCAAAGATCTGGGTCCGCGACATCGCCGGCACCGACATCACCCTCGCCTTCCGCGACAAGCTGTTGGCCCAGGCCGTTGCCGATGCGCTCACCGCGATCCGCGCTGACGGCACCTATGACAAGCTGTTCGACAAGTTCGGCATGACCAAGCTGAAGGCGACGACGTTCGTCATTCGTGGCGAGGGGCCGACGAACTGACGGCGGAGATCGCCGACCCGATGTGATCCTCACATCGCGTGAGGCTCACACCAGGCTGGACTTGCCGCGGCTCAGCACCTCGCCCGCGCCCTTGTCGCCGACGATCCTGCCGTGCTCGTACACCACGCGGCCGCGGGCAACGGTCGTGACGGGCCAGCCGGTGACGTCAAAGCCCTCCCACGGCGTGTAGTCCGCGCCGTGATGCAGATCGGCCTGCTGGATCGGCTTCTTCAATTTGGGGTCCCACAGCACGATATCGGCATCGAAGCCGACACCGATCGAGCCCTTGCGCGGATAGAGGCCGTAGATGCGCGCATGGTTGGTCGCGGTCAGCTCGACGAATTTTTGTAGGCTGATCCTTCCCTTCGACACGCCCTCGGAGAACAGGATCGGCAGCCGCGTCTCGACACCGGGGATGCCGTTTGGCACCCAGCGGAACGAGGTGCGCGAATTCGGTGTCAGCTTGCCCTTCGGGTCGTCGTAGCGGAACGGGCAGTGGTCGGACGAGAAGGTCTGGAACACGCCTGATGTAATGCCCTCCCAGATCGCCTGCTGGCTTTCGGCATCGCGCGGCGGCGGCGAACAGACGTATTTCGCGCCCGTAATGTCCATGTTCAGGCCCTTCATGTCGTCGGCCGTCAGCGTGATGTATTGCGGACAGGTCTCCGCATGAACCGGCAATCCGCGCTGCTGAGCCCAACGCACCTGCTCCATCGCCTCGCGGCCGGAGACATGGACGATCATGATGGGGACGCCGACGATTTCGGCATGGCTGATGGCGCGATGGGTCGCCTCGCGCTCGACCGCCTGCGGCCGCGAGACGCCGTGATAATAGGGCGCGATATGGCCCTCGCGCTCCAGCTTGGTGGTCAGGAAGCGGATGGCGTCGTAGCCCTCGCAATGGACCATGACCAGCGCCTCCTCGCGGCGCGCGACGTCGAAGACCTCGAGCAACTGCTTGTCGGTGAGCACGAGGTCGTCATAGGTCATGAACACCTTGAACGAGGTGTAGCCGTCCTTGACGAGGGCCGGCAGTTCCTGCCCGAGCACGACCGCGGTCGGATCGGAGATAATGAGATGGAAGGCGGTGTCGATGTAGCACTCGCCCTCAGCGAGCTTGCGGTAGTTCTCGACGCAGGTCCGCAGCGAGGTGCCCTTCTCCTGAAGCGCAAAGGGCAGCACCATGGTGTTGCCGCCGGCGGCCGCCGCGCGCGTCGCCGAGGCGAAGTCGTCGGCCATCACCACGTCGGGGCCGGAAGCTTGCGAGATGTGCACGTGGCTGTCGATGCCGCCCGGCAGTGCCAGCAGGCCCGTCGCGTCGATCTCGCGCGCCGCGCCCTCGAGATGATCGGCGATGCTGACGATGCGGCCGTCGCGAATGCCGATATCGGCGCGGAACTCGTCGCTGGCCGTCACGATGGTGCCGCCGCGAATGGCGAGATCGAGCTGCGTCACTGATGTCTCCGTCACTTGATGGCTGACATTGTCTGGAATATCCGGCCCCATTCCGCAAGAGCCGCAATGTCGCCGCCGGCAAGGCTCAGGGTCCGCCACAGCGTGACCGCGACCGAATCGAGCACGGCGATATCCAGTTCCCGCTCCAGCGAGGCGGCCAGCGCGGCCCCGTCGAGATTGGTGCAGAGGATGACGATCGCATCCGATCCTTCCGCCGCCACCGCGCGGATCATACCCGCAATCGTCGCCGGCGCGACCTCGCCGAAGGAAAAATTGTCGCGAAGTCCAAGATGCCGCTCGGCATGCGGCGCGATCCCCTCCTCGGCCCAGACGTCGGCGATGCGCCGCTGCACGTCGTCGGTGTAGGGCGAGACGAGGCCGACGCGTTTGGCACCGAGCGCCCGGGCGGCATCGATGCAGGCGAGCGTCGACGTCGTCGCGGGCACGCCTGTGCGCGCCGTGATCGCCTCACAAAGGTTCCTGTCGCGGCCGATGCCGAGCCAGCTTGCGGACGTGCCGTTCCAGGCGATCGCGTCGACTTTCGCATCCGCCAGCAGGTCCGCCGCCGGCAGCATCACCGAGGCGTCGAACTGGCTCAGCGCGGCGGCGTCCAGCGCAATCTCGGTGACGCGGAAGCGTGAGAAATGCGCGGTGACATCGGCCACGCCACGCAGCATGGCGCTGGTGACGGGCTCGAGCACCGAGTTGGACGATGGCGTGATCATGCCGAGACGCTTGCGCATGACCATACTCTACGACGCCTGCGCGAGGCGCGTCGACTCCTCCCGGATCAGAGCCAGGATGTGGCGCTTCGCGTCGTTGAATTCGGGGCTGGTGATGTCCCGCGGACGCGGCAGGTCGAAATTGACGGCCTCGCGGATCCGGCCGGGCCGCTTGGTCATCACCACGATCTTGTTGCCGAGCACCAGCGCCTCGTCGACACTGTGGGTGACGAACACGATGGTGCAGCGGCGCTTCTGCCAGATCGCGACCAGTTCCTCCTGCATTTCGAGCTTGGTCTGGGCGTCGAGCGCCGCGAACGGCTCGTCCATCAGGATGACGCTCGGGTTCATCAGCAGCGCGCGGGCTATCCCGACCCGCTGGTTCATGCCGCCGGACATCTCGGACGGATGATGGTGCTCGAAGCCGCGCAGGCCGACGAGATCGATGAACTCCATGGCGCGGTGGTGCCGTTCGGCCTTGCCGACGCCCTTGAGCTTGAGATGGAACGCAATGTTGTCGATCGCCGTCAGCCACGGCATCAGGGTCGGCTGCTGGAACACCACGCCGCGGTCCGAGCCGGGCCGCTCCACCTGCTTGCCGCCGACCAGCGTGCGGCCGCTCGTCGCCTGCTCGAAGCCGGCGATGATGTTGAGCAAGGTTGACTTGCCGCAGCCGGACGGGCCGAGCAGGCAGACGAAGTCATTGGCCTCGATGTCGAGATTGATGTTGTCCAGCGTCAGGAGATCGCGGCCGCGCCGCTTGTCGGAGAATACCTTGACGATGTTGCGAAGCTCGATTGCCGCCATCAGCCTGCCCTGCCCTGCACGGTGGTCGTCTGCTGCCAGCGCAGCGTGCGCGCCATGATCGCCTTGAGGCCGAGGTCGGAGAGATAGCCGAGCAGCCCGATCGAGATCATCGCGGCGAGCACGATATCGTAGCGCAGGAAGTAGTAGGAATCCCACAGGACGTAGCCGAGGCCGCTCTTCACCGCGACCATCTCGGCCGTGACTGTCAGCATCCAGGCCGATCCGACCGCGATGCGCAGGCCTGCGAAGATCGAGGGCAGCGCCGCCGGCAGCACGATATCGGTCAACATCTGCCGCTGGCTTGCGCCCATCATCGCGCCGGCACGCACGAGATTGTGGTCCACGGTCTTCACCCCGTGAATGCTGTTCATCAGCACGGGAAAGAAGGCGCCGAGGAAGACGAGGAAGATCGCCGGCCTGTCGGCGATGCCGAACCAGATGATCGCCAGCGGAATCCAGGACACCGGCGGGATCGGCCGCAGCATCTGGAGCGTCGGCTCCAGCGTCTTCTCGAACAGGCGCGACCAGCCGATCGCAACGCCGGCGAGAATGCCGAGCAAGCTTGCCAGCGCAAAGCCGCCGAAGACGCGAAGCGCGCTGGCGAGCGCATCGCGCAGCCAGTGCCCCGAATAGGTCTGCGTGGTCTCGTCGAAGCCGAACACCCAGTCGCCGAGCGCATGCAGCACCGCGCTCGGCGCCGGCAGCAGCGCCGGCGGCAGCATGCCGCTGCGGGCAAAGGCTTCCCAGCCCGCGATCAGCAGCGCGGGGACGACGACGCGTTCGAGCCCCTGGAACGCCCGTGTCAGCCGGAACGCCGGCTTGGCCGGAGAGACGTCAGTAACCGAGGTCATTCTTGGCCTTTCCCGTGGCCTGCTCCAGGAACGAATAGTCCATGTTCTTCTCCGCTTCCGCGGAGACGTCCTTCGAGATGTATTTGAGGTCGCGCATCATCGCGGCGATCGCGAGCGTCTGCGAGCGATGGATCGCGGGATCTGGCGAAGCGTTCTTCAGCGCCTCGGTCGCGACCGTCTTGTCGAGGCCGGTGAGCTTGTTGATGACCTCGATCCACGGCCCCTTGTCGGCCATCAGCTTGTTGTCGAGCTCGACCACGGCGCTGACGACGCCCTGGACGCCGGCGCGCTGGCTCGCGATCACGTCGGAACGGGTGACGATCAGGTTGGTGAGATTCCCCGCGGCCTGGTCGTAAGGCAGCACGAAGTGCTTGCCGGCGCCGGCGAGCCGGATCTGCGAGGCAAACGGCTCGACCGAGCAGATCATGTCGACCTCGCCGCGCTGGAGCGCCGCGAGATGGTCCGACGGATTGGGAATGTTGATGAACTGGATGTCCTTGTTCGGATCGACGCCCTGCTTGAGGAACGCGCCGCGCATGTGGATGTCCTGCGCGTTGCCGCGGGACGCCGCGACCTTGAGCGGCTGGCCGTCGCTCTTCGCCTTCAGAGCGGTCGTCTTGAAAGTGGTCCAATCCTCAGGCGGCAGGTTCAGTTTCGCGGAGGAGAGGCATTCCGAGCCGCCATTGATCTGGCCGGACACGGCGACGACGTCAAAGCCTTTGTCGAGCGCGGTGATGTAGTGGAGGTAAGTGACCTGCGCGACGTCGATGCTCTTCGACACCAGCGCGGTGAGCACGTCATTGCCCGAGTTGAAGCCGGTGGCCTCGACCTCGACACCCTTCGCCATGCCTGCAATCAGCGACATCGGCAGGCAGTGCGCGCATTTGGCGTAACCGAGCTTGATCTTGGCGGTCTGCGCGGAGGCGAGATCGCTTCCACCGAACATCGCCGCCATCACCACGAGGCCCCATCGCAAACTCGTCCGCATCGCTCACTCCGTTTCGAAGGCGCGAGGTCTCGCGCGTCACCGGAGATCATCGACCGGCCTTTGCGGCAGCGCAACGGGGATTCTGCATGCTGCATACAATTTACGCGTTGTGCCATTGTTTTCAGCGAGATGCGTCGGTATTTTGGGCAAGTCAAAGGGCTGAAAACGGCTAAGATGAGCGGAAGCAGTGAGGCACGCGTGCAGCAGAAATCGGAAGCGCCGAAGGGACGAAAGTCGCCCAAACTCAAGCGGATGGGCCTGCATGAGCGCGCCGCCGCGCGGATGCGGACGATGATCATCCGCGGCGAGCTGCCGCCGGGATCGCAGACCCAGGAGACCAGGCTGTCGAAAGAGCTGGGCGTGTCGCGCACGCCCTTGCGCGAGGCGATGAAGGTGCTCGCGGCCGAAGGGTTGATCGAGCTACGCCCCAATCGAAGCCCGCGCATCGCCGACATCGCGGTCGATGGCATCTCGGAGCTGTTCGAGGCACTGTCCGGGATCGAACGGCTGGCCGCCGAGCTTGCCGCGGAGCGCGCCACCGAGCGCGATCTCGCCCGCCTGCGCACGCTTCAGACCCGCATGGAGGGTCATCACCGCAACGGCAAGCTCGACGATTACTTCGCCATCAACGGCGAGATCCACAACACCATCGTCCGCATGGCGCGCAACACGCCGCTGCGCGAGGCGCACGAGACGCTGATCTCCCGCGCCGAACGCGCGCGTTACCTCGCGCTCGGCGCTAACAGCCGCTGGAGCAATTCGGTCGACGAGCACGCCGATATCCTGGCAGCGCTCGAGGCGCGCGACAGCGAAGCGGCCGGCCGCCTGCTCGGCGCCCATGTCCGGCGCACCGGCACTGCCCTGCTCGAAGTGATCGCCGCCTCTCAAGCCAAGCAGACGGCGGCGTGACCATGAAGCTGCTGCTGCTCAATCCGAACACCAGCACCGAAGTCACGCACCTGATGATGGGGGTCGGGCAGCGCGCGGCGTCATCAGGCACCGAGCTGATCCCCTGCACCGCGACCCGCGGCGTGCCCTATATCGCGACGCGGACCGAGGCGCAGATCGGCGGCGCCATTGCGCTGGAGATGCTGGCCGAGCAGCACCGGAACGTCGATGCCGCGATCATCGCCGCCTTCGGCGATCCCGGCCTGTTCGCGGCGCGCGAAACCTTCGACATTCCCGTGATCGGCATGGCGGAAGCCGCGATGCTGACGGCTTGCATGGCGGGCCGCCGCTTCGCCATCGTCACCTTCGCGCAGGCGTTGGGCCCCTGGTACGAGGAATGCGTCCGCGCCCACGGGCTATGGGAGCGCTGCGCCGGCATCCGCATGCTCGACACGCCGTTCCAGGCGATCTCCGAGGTCGGCACCGAGAAGGAGGATGTGCTGGTCGATCTCGCCCAGCGCGCCATCGTCGAGGATGACGCCGACGTGCTGATTTTTGCGGGCGCGCCGCTCTCGGGCCTCGCCGAACGCGTGGCCGACCGGATTCCCGTCCCCGTCGTCGATCAAATCGTCGCCTCGGTGAAGCAGGCCGAAGCGCTTCATGCGCTGCGCCTGCGCAAGGCAACGGCAGGCACGTTCCGCCGGCCCGCCGCCAAGCCGACCATCGGTCTTGCCGAGGCGCTCGCCGCCCGGCTCGAGCATCGCGACAGCTGATCAGAGAGGCGGCCGGCGATGCGAAAACCCCAATTCGTTCTCGATGGCACGGCCGAAGGCAAACAGGCGGGATTCGCCGCCGGGCGGCGCGATGATCTGGATGCCGAACGGCAGCTCGTTCACATCCCCGGGTGCCGGCAAGGTCAGGACCGGAAACCCGACCAGCGACACGATGAAGGTGACGGCGAGATAGTCGATCGGCGTCTCCAGCGCGGCGCCGTCGATCGCGGTGACGTCGCTGATCTCGTTCGGCCAGGGCAAGACCGATGCCGCCGGCGCGATGAGGAAGTCGGCGCGCGTGAAGAGCTCGCGAAAGCTGCGATAGATCGCCGTGCGGCGCCGCTCGGCGGTGAGATAGTCGTCGGCGGAGAGTGTTGCGCCCGCCTCGATATTCCAGATCACGGTGGGTGTGAGCTCGGCGCGGCGGGTCCTCAAAAGGTCGCCATAGCTATTGGCGATGTGCGCGGCACGCAGCGTGCGGAACGTTTCGATTGCGCCACCACAATCGGGCGAGGACGGCACAACATTGGCCACGCGCGCCAGCGCCTCGCAGGCGGCTGCGAAGCGCGCTCGAACGTCGCGCGCAACCGGTGCGACGCCGAAGTCAGGCGTGACGGCGATCCGGGGAGGTCCTGCGATCGCTCGATCGTCACCGACAACGCCGGCCGAGAGCGGATCGTGCGCGTCGCTTCCCGCGCATACCGACAGCGCAAGCGCGAGATCGTCGATATTGCGGGCGAGGAAGCCGTGGCTGGCCAGCATATCCCAGCCGAGCGGGCGGCGCGGCGACGGGATGCGGCCGGGCGTCGGCCGGATCGAGGCGACGTCGCAGAAGCTTGCGGGCGTGCGCACCGAGCCGCCGAAATCGGTGCCGTGCGCCAGCGGCACCATGCCGGCCGCGACCGCAACGGCAGAGCCGCCGGACGATCCGCCGGAGGTCAGCGCGGGATCGAAGGGATTGCGCGTCGGCCCGCGCAACCGGTTGGTGCAGACCGCACCGAAGCCGAATTCCGGCGTGTTGGTCTTGCCCAGAATGATCGCACCGGCGCGCCGCAGCCGCGCGACCACGAGATCGTCCTCGGCCGGGACGTGATCGCGGAACAGAGCCGATCCGTAGGTGGTGGTCAGCCCGCCGGTATCGGTGAGGTCCTTGATCCCGATCGGCACGCCATGCAGCGGTCCGATCGGCGCGGGCGCCGCATCGCAGATTCCCGCCGCGCGGCGGGCGCCCTCCGCATCGACCGTGACGAACGCCGCCAATTGGGCATCGAGGTCCGCAATCCGTGCGAGGTGCGCCTCGACGGCGTCACGCGAGGACAGCTCGCCCCTGGCGATAGCGCGCGCAAGCTCCGTGGCCGTGAGGTCGCAAACCGATGTCATCGGCCCACCATGCCAAAACGCGCATCGAAAGGCGAGCGCTTCGGGCACGAGACTTGCTTTCTCCTCTGGAGCAACGGGAGGCAACATCATGGCTGATGCGCCAAGCGGACGTTCGCTCGTCGTCGACGCCGTCACGCACCGCTATCCGAGCGGCGCACTCGCGGTCGAGAACATCAATCTCAACATCAAGGGCGGCGAGATCATTGCCCTGCTCGGTCCGTCAGGCTGCGGCAAGACCACCCTGCTGCGGATCATCGCCGGCTTCATCGCGCAGACGCAAGGGCGCATCATCATCGGCGACGACATCGTCGATTCGCTGCCGCCGAACCGCCGCGCGGTCGGCATCGTGTTCCAGAACTACGCGCTGTTTCCGCACCTGTCGATCAGCGAGAACGTTGCCTACGGGCTCGCCGCGCGCGGCATCGACAAGGCGAGCCGCCAGCGCGAGGCGCAGCGCCTGCTGGAGCTGGTGCAACTACCGACCATGGCGGAACGATTGCCGCGGCAGCTCTCCGGCGGCCAGCAGCAGCGCGTTGCGCTCGCCCGCGCGCTCGCGATCAAGCCGTCGATCCTGCTGCTCGACGAGCCGTTTGCCGCGCTCGACAAGAATTTGCGGCTCGACATGCAGATCGAGGTCAAGCGGCTGCAACGCGTCTCCGGCATCACCACGCTGATCGTGACGCACGACCAGGAAGAGGCGCTGTCGATGGCCGACCGCGTCGCCGTGCTGAGCCATGGCAAACTCGAGCAGTTCGGCTCGCCGTCCGACGTCTACGACCGTCCGCAGACGCTGTTCGTCAATACCTTTGTCGGCTCGACCAATCGCATGCCCGGTGTCGTGGTCTCGGCGGACCGCTCCGGCGCAAAGGTCCGCCTCGACGCCGGCGCGGAGATCATCGCACGGCCCGCGGGCGGCGCGCTCGCCGAAGGTGGCCGCGTCACCGTGTGCATCCGGCCCGAGCATCTGCAATTCGTCGGCGACGAAACCGGCTTTGCCGGCGTCGTCGGCATGTCGCTGCCGCTGGGCGCCACAGTCGTGCACGAAGTCACGACCGCCGACGGCTCCGGCGTCAAGGTCTCGCAGGCGCGCATCGGCGAGACGCGCGCGCTGGAGAACGGCGCGGCGGTGCGCCTCGCACCGCTCGCCCCATCGCTCGCCAACGCCTTTCCCGCAACGCTTTAGATCCAGTTCTTGTCCAGAGGGAGTTCCACATGATCATGAACCGCCGAAGCCTGATGACGACCGCACTCACACTCGGCGCCATGAAGGCGTTTCCCGGCCTGAGCTTCGCCCAGGCCCGCCCGCTGGTGTTCGCGACCTTCACCGGAAGCTGGGAGGAGGCGCACAAGGCCGTGCTGGTTCCCGCGTTCCGCAAAGCCAACGCGGACGCCGCGATCGTGCTCGATCCCATGCTCTCGGTC
Organism: Bradyrhizobium sp. USDA 3311; assembly: GCF_054062495.1. Lineage (NCBI taxonomy): Bacteria > Pseudomonadati > Pseudomonadota > Alphaproteobacteria > Hyphomicrobiales > Nitrobacteraceae > Bradyrhizobium > Bradyrhizobium sp. USDA 3311. The sequence continues at coordinate 7,457,236 of NZ_JBSSFI010000001.1, forward strand.
GACCAGATCGCGAAGGTCAATGCCGCCAAGGCCAATCCGCCGATCGACGTCATGCTGCACGATCCCGGCCCCGCCCTCGTCGCGATCGGCCAGGACCTGGTCGAGCCCTATCCGGTCGAGAAGAGCGCCTCTTACAAGGACCTGATCGCCGAGGCGCAGGAGCCGATGGGCCCCGCCCCGTTCTTCCAGGTCGTCGGCCTCACCTACAATCCGGAAGCCGTCAAGACGCCGCCGACCTCCTGGGCCGATCTCTGGAAGCCGGAGTTCAAGGGCCGCGTCGGCATCACCAATCTCAACTCGACGCTCGGCACCGGATGGCTGGTCGAGATCGCCAAGATGCGCGGCGGCTCGGAAGCCAATGTCGATCCCGGCTTCAAGGCGCTGGAGGAGTTGAAGCCCAATCTCGCCGCGGTCGCCGCCAATCCCGGCGCGCTCGCGACCCTGTTCCAGCAAGGCCAGATCGACATCTCACCCGGCAATTTCAACGCCATCCAGATCCTGAAGGCGCGCGGCGTGCCGGTCGAGTTCGTGGCCCCGAAGGAAGGCGCCATCGCCTTCAAGACCACGATCCATATCGTCAAGAACTCGCCCAACCGCGAGCTCGCCTTCAAGCTGATCGAGGCCGCGCTGACGCCCGAGGTGCAGACCACGCTGATGAACCCGCCCTACCTGATCGTGCCCACCAACTCCAAGGTGACGATGGGCGGCGAGATCGCGCGCGTGCTCGCCAAGGACACCGCCGAGCTGAAGCAGAAGTTCGTGTTCCAGGACTGGAAGAAGATCAACGAGCAGCGCTCGGCCTGGATCGAGCGTTTCAACCGCGAGATCAAGATCTAAGAGCTCCAAGGACCTGACGATGGGCGCAGCACCGACATCACGGGACGTGACCTCCTACGGGATGGGATTGGCAGTGCCGCTGGCGCTGTTCTTCCTGGTCTTCTTCGTGGCGCCGCTGCTGCAACTGCTCTGGCTCTCGCTGCACAACGACACGGCCGGGCTCCATTGGGGGCTCGGCCAGTACCTGCACTTCCTCACCGATCCCTTCAGCCTCGGGGTGCTCGGCTCGACGCTGCTGTTAGGCGCGGAGGTGACGGCCGTCTGCCTCGTGCTCGGCTTTCCCATCGCCTGGCTCTATCAGCGGGTCGGGCCAAAGCTCCAGACCATCATCATTCTGATCGTGCTGCTGCCGCTGCTGACCAGCGTCGTGGTCCGCACCTTCGCCTGGATTGTCATCCTCGGCCGCCAGGGCATCATCAACGCGACGCTGCAATCGCTCGGCATCATCAATACGCCCTTGAAGCTGCTCTACACCCAGTTCGGCGTCGTGATCGCGCTGGCGCAGGTGCAGATGCCGCTGATGACATTGCCGCTGATCACCGCGCTCGGCCGCATCGATCCCAATCTCGACGATGCCTCCTGCTCGCTCGGCGCCGGGAGCTGGCGCACCTTCTTCAGGATCGTGCTGCCGCTGTCCTTGCCGGGCGTCATCGCCGGCTGCACGCTGACCTATGCCGCCGCGATCACGGCGTTCATCACCCAGTCGCTGATCGGCGGCGGACAGATGCTGTTCATGCCGATGTATCTTTATCAGCAGGCTTCCACGCTGCAGAACTGGCCCTTTGCATCCGCGATCTCGATCATCTTCCTGCTCGCCGTGCTCGCGGTCGTCTCCGTCTTCACCACGCTCGGCCGCCTGTCGCGCGGCTACGGAGGCGCGTGATGAGCGGTCGCAAGCGCACCCTGGAGGCGATCAGCTTCGAGCTGGCCATGACCGTGATCGCTGTCATCGCGCTGATCATCATCATCGCGCCGTCGCTGGTGGTGCTGATCGTCTCCTTCACCAGCGGCTTCTCGCTGCGCTTCCCGCCGCCGGGTTACTCGCTGCGCTGGTACGCCGAACTGTGGGAGGCCTGGCAGCTTCACTTCGCGGCGAAGAACAGCCTCATCGTCGCGCTGTGGGCGACGGGCCTGTCCGTCGTCCTCGGCGTTGCCGCCGCGCTTGCGATCTCGCGCTCGCGGACGCTGTCGGCACGACTGCTCGATTCCCTGTTCATGTCGCCGCTGGTGCTGCCGGCGCTTGCCTTCGGGCTTGCCGCCCTGATGCTGTTCTCACTGGTCGGCCTGCCGGTCTCGCCGCTGACGCTGGTGATCGGCCACACCGTGGTGTGCGTGCCCTACGTCGTGCGCAATACGGTCGCAGCGCTCGCCCAGCTCGAGCCGACCTTGCTGGAGAGCTCGGCGGTGCTGGGGGCGAGCCGGCTCTACACGTTCCGCCGGATCGTGCTGCCGCTGATCCGGCCGGGCATCATCGCGGGTGCCTTCATCGCCTTCATGTCGTCGTTCGACAATGTGCCGGTGTCGCTGTTCCTGCGCGACGCCGCCACCGACATGCTGCCGATCCGGATGTGGCAAGACCTTGAGGGCAAGCTGGATGTGACCATCGCTGCCCTGTCGGGCGTGCTGATCATTGCGACCGTCGCGCTGGTTGCCGTCATGGAGCGCGTCACGGGCCTGTCGCGGCGGCTGACGAACTGATCAGGCGCCGCGGAACAGCGAATAACCCCAGCGCGTAAATTTCAGCGGCAGGTGAAAATGCTCGTCAACGTTCTTGATGCGGAAGCGGAACGGCGTCACCGTGAGAAAACCGTCGCTGTCGCCAAAGAACTCGCCGAGATGAAACAGGACCTCGTACTCGCCGGCCGTCACACCGGCGCCTTGCGCTATGGGGTGATCCAGCACGCCATTGGCGCCGAGCCGCCCGTCGGCGATGCGGGAGGAGTCGGGATCGATCCGCCAGATCTCGACGCGCAGCCCCTGCGCGGGACGCCCGCTCGCCACATCGACCGCGTGAATGGAAATACCGCCTGCCATCATGTCCCTCCCCTGAGCGTGCCGCCATGGTAGACGGAAACGCCGCCGCTCGGCCAGCACTGCTGCCAGCCCTGGGCGCGATGACCTGGCTCCAGGCGCTGGTCGCGCTCGCCTTGTTCGCGCCCGGCGTGGTCGCGCCGCGCGCCCATATCGAGGTCTGGCAGCTCTCGATGTTCTCCTGCGCGGTGTTCGCCGTCGGTATCCCCGCCTCGTTCTGGGGCGGCGGCTTCATCGCGCGGGTTGGCTCGCTGCGGATCGCGAGCCTCTGCGCGGCGGCCATCGTCGTCAGCATGGCACTGGCTTCGCTCGGATCGAGCGCCGCCCTGCTCGCCGCGGGCCTCTGCCTCGGCCTTGCCATGGGCTCCGAGACGCCGGCAAGCGCAGCGCTGCTGGCGCGGCTGGTGACCGCCGAGCGCCGCGCCTTCGTCTTCTCGGTGCGCCAGACCGGCAACCAGATCGGCGCGGTCTGCGGCTCGCTGGCCCTGCCCGCGATCGCCATCGCGTTCGGGCCGGCCTGGTGCTATGCGGCCGTTGCTGCCCTGGCGCTGTTCGCGATCGCGCTGTTCGAGTGGCTGCGGCCGGCCTACGCCGGCAAGCTCGTCCCGCCCCCAAAGCTCGATCTGCGCGCGCGGCTGGCACTGGTGACCGCGGACCGGCGGATCGCGATGCTGGCGCTGGCATCGATGCCGTTCAGCGCGATGCAGGTGTCGCTCAACACCGTCTTCGTCACGCTCGGCACCCGCGAGCTTGGCCTTGGCCATATCGAGGCCGGCATGGCGCTCGCCTGCGCGCAAGCCGGCGGCCTCGTCGGCCGGCTTGGCTGGGGCTACGTCGCCATGCGCCTCGACGCCCCCCGCGCCGTGCTCATCGTCATCGGCCTCGGCATGGCCTTCTGCGCCGCACTGCTCGGCCTCGACGGCGGATCGCTCAGCCGCACCTGGCAGTTCGCAGTTGCGGCGCTGTTCGGCCTGACGGCGTCGGGCTGGAACGGCGTCTTCATCGCCGAGATCGCGCGCCTCGCCCCGCAGGACCGGATCGGCGAGACCACCGGCGCGGTGCTGACCGCGTCCTATGCGGGCCTGCTGGCGGCGCCGGCCGTGGTGTCGATCCTGGACGGTGTGGCCGGCCTTGGCGCGGCGTTCTTCGCCTTGGCCTGTCTTGCCCTCTGCGGCACATTGGCGCTGATGTGGGGAGGCCATGACAAAACCGACGCATAGTGCGCGCGAGATCGCAGCCGCCGTCACCGCCGGGCGGATGACCGCCGTCGACACGGCGAAGGCCGCCCTTGGCCGCATAGACGCCGCCAAGGCCTTGAACGCAGTGGTCACGACCGATCCCGCACGCACGCTGGCCGACGCGGCGGCGGTCGACGATCGCCTGCGTGCCGGCGAGACAATGCCGCTGGCCGGCGTCCCCATCCTCGTCAAGGACAACATCTGGGCCAGCGGCTGGCGCATCACGCAGGGCTCGCGCCTGTTCGCCGATTTCATCGCGCCACAGGATGCAATTGCGATCGAGCGCCTGCGCAAGGCCGGCGCGGTCATCGTCGGCATTGGCGCAACCTCCGAATTCGCCAGCAAGGGCGTCACGACATCGCCGCTGTTCGGCCCGACGCGGCATCCCCTGGATCCCGCGTTGACGCCGGGCGGCTCTTCGGGTGGACCCGCCACCGCCGTCGCAGCCGGCCTCGTGCCCCTCGCGATCGGCACCGATGCGGGCGGCTCCAGCCGCAGGCCGCCGGCCCATGTGGGCGTCGCCGGCTTCAAGCCGTCCTATGGCGCGATCCCCTATGGGCCCGGTTTCGCCGAGCCGTTCTTCGGCCTGTCGGTCATCGCGCCGATCGCCGCCGATGTTGCCGATATCGCGCTGGCGTTCGAAGCCATGGCCGGCGCCGATCCGCGCGATCCGGATGCAGCCGGCATTGCGCAAGAAGCCGAGGACATCGCCGGCCTTCGCATCGCCTTCTCACCGCGGCTCGGGCTCGACGTTGCGGTCGATGACGTTGTCGCCAACGGGCTCGTTTCCGCAGTCGCGCGTCTCTCCGCCGCAGGCCTCAGCATCGCGCTGCGCGATCCCACCTGGCCGGCAGGTGCGGCGGAAGAGGCCCTCATGCCGCTTCAGCACGCTGGCCTTGCCGCGCTCCATGGAGACGCTTTTCGCAAGGACCCGACTGTCTTCGACCCTGACATCGCCAGGCAGATCGAGCGAGGGCTGTCCTGGTCAGGCGCGGACGTCGCGGGTGCGCTGGTCGCGAGCGCCGCGATCGCCAATGCATTCGCGGCCTTCTTCGCCGAGGTCGATCTGCTGCTGACGCCGACAGTCCCCTGTGTCGCCTGGCCGTTCACCCAGCTCGGACCCGACATGATCGGCGGCCGCGCGGCGAGCCCGCGCGCGCATGCGGTGTTCACGCCGTTCGTCAATCACGCCCGCCTGCCGGCGATCTCGCTTCCCTGCGGCACCGACGCCCGCGGGCTTCCATTCGGTCTCCAGATCATCGCCCGGCGCGGCCAGGACCGCACGCTGCTGCGCGCCGCCCGGCAGATCGAGGCGCAGTTGCGGGCGTAGCTTTGCGAGATCGCGACGATTTCGGAATAGTCGCAATATACCCCTGTTTTGCCCGACGGGTCAAATCGCGCCGATGCCTGCGTAAGCCGTTGATTCCACTATCACCGGCTACTGTGCATGGGGTTGTTTTCGCACTTTTTGTTTGATCGGGCGTCCTAGCTGGCGAAAGACAGACGCAACCGCCGCCAGCCGATGACGATGCCGGTGATGGAGAACACCAGTCCGAGCGCGCAAAGGCCCACGATCAGGACATCGCGCAAACGCGGATGCGCCAGCAGGACTGGAAAGTCGAGCGTGTGGAGCGCGCTGTAGAACCAGCGATAGGCTCGCCGCGACGCATCCAGCCTTTGCAGCACGCGGCCATCGGCGCTGTCGATGTCGAACCAGAGGCCGCCGCAGCGGGAACGATAGACGGGTGCACCGGGGACGACGGACCGCGCGGGATAATCGTCGCTATCCGCGAGGATGGACGGCGCATTGCAGGCCGTCGCAAGCCTCGTCACCATGCTCCCGATCACCCGCGCACTGACGACCGGCGCCTCCTCGCTGTCGGGCCCAACCACAACCTGTTTCTCGAGACCAATCCGCTCGCGTCGATAGAGGCTGCCGTCAACGGCAAACCATTCGACCTCTCGGGCCGAGGGCGATATTCGCTTCCGTTCCGCCGATGGGGCGGTCGTCCAGTCCGGCGGTGCATCGATCACGCCGGCTTCGGCCGGGGTCAGCTGCCCTCGCGAGAACAGCCGGCCGTGATCCATGGAGAGCCATCCACTGAAGATCCACGTCAGCACGAAGACGGTCGCCACGAGGCCGATGATATGATGAAGGGCGTGCCAGCCGCGATAAGGCGAGGAGATCCGGTATCCTCGCATCCTGGAACGCACGATTCCGAGCACTGCACCCAGCATGGCTGCAATCAGCGCCAACAGCGACAGCGTCCAGACCACGCCGTCCCACAGCGCCCAGTTGCTTCTCAGGACCGTCGGATAAATCCAGTGCAGGACGCTGCCGACGAGGTTCCAGCCGCGCTCGCTTCGCGTCGTATCCAGCACAACCTCGCCGGTGCGCGACGAGACGTAGAGCTCCGTTCCGGCCGCGTCGCCGAGCGTTGCGCGAAACAAGGGCCGGTGACGATCAAAGCCGTTCGGCACGCTCCACTGGTCGTAGTCCGCCTGCGCAACGACAGCCGCATGCGCGGCATCGAGCCCGCGTTGGCGCGCATGCACCTGCGCGATGGCGAGCGCGGCCTCGGGCGACCGCACCGATGCATCCTGCCCGTCTGTCGCGCGAACCGCGCGAAGGTGCGAGGACCCCGACACGACGTAGACCGGCCCGTCGCTCCGCTGAATCAGGCGCAGGCGCGTGGCATCGGCGATGCCGCTCGCAGCCACGGCATCGGCAACGCCGATCCTCACCTCCGTACGATCCACCGGCGCGAGACCGGCAATCCGCTCCGCTTCCGTCAGCGATGGAAACGGAACGAAGTGCATCACGATTCCCGTCGCGAACTACATCGCGAACAGCAGGCAGAACGCGATCCCGAGCCAGCGATGCAGCAGGACGATCGCGCCCATCATGTGGTCAGCGCCCTACCATTTGAATGCGGCCGAGAGTTCATAGGTTCGCGGCGCGCCCAGCAGGATCTGGTCGGGATAGAACGGATCGCCCCAGATCGCGTAGCGCTTGTCCGCGATGTTGCGCACCCGGAAGGTCAGGCGGGCCTGGTCGACCGCATTGAAGACCGCCTTGGGGATGTCGACGAAGGCATAGACGTCGGCGACGGTATACGCCTTCATCGTCACCGTGTTGGCATCGGTATTGTAGCGGTCGCCGACATGACGGCCGGTGATGCCGACTTCGACCGGCCACGGCGTGAAGAAGCGGTACGAGGCGCCAGCATTGGCAACGATGCGCGGCACGTTCGGCGGCGTGTTGCCCGAGAACGATCCGCCGACGAAATTGTAGTCGGCATAGCGGGCATCGACATAAGCGATGTTGCCCCACAGCCGAAGGGGCTCGATCGGCCGCACCGAGGCGGCGAGCTCGACGCCCTTCGACTCCTGCCGTCCCGCAATATTGAGCGCCTGCCCGCCGGCCGCCGCATAGACGTTCTTGCGCAGGATGTCGTAGGCCGAGAACGACCACTCCGCCCGGTTGTCCCAGAACAGGTGCTTGACGCCGGTCTCGTAGGTCCGCGCGGTCGTGAGGTCCAGCGGCTGGGTCGGCAGCAGCAGGAAGATGTTGTTGGCGGAGATATCAGCGCCGGTCGCGTACTGGCTGAAGAAGGTGAGGCCCGGAACGGCCTCCCAGGTGTAGCCGATGCGGCCGGTGACGGGCGCCCAGTCCTTCGTGAACGGAAAGCCCGCGTTCACCAGACCGTTCTCGTCGGTCGAGTTGCGGTCGAGCCCGATATGCTCGACGCGCAGCCCGCCGATCAGCGCGAAGGTCCGCGTCAGCTTCAGCCGGTCCTCGAACGACAGCGCCTCGTTGTCGATGCGCGCGGTCTGCTGCTTGGTCGCGAGCAGTCCGTAATAGCCACGATCGAAATCGACCAGCGGAACATAGTCGTTCGGGAATTTCGCCGCGCCTGGCCTGACGAAGTCGAGATAGCTCGACGACAGCGTCGTGACCAGCCGGTTGTCGAAGCCTGCGATGTTCGTGTCCCAGATCAGGTCGGTGATATTGCCGACAAGGCGCTGGCTGTGCGCGACATAGAAGCGCTCGCGATACACTTGGTTTTTCGTGGAATCGAACGCCTCGATCTCGTTGTTGAACCACGACCGCTCCGCGCCGTAACCATAGGCCTGACTCTTCAGCGTCAGGTCCGGCGCCAGTTTCAGCTCGAAGCCGCCGCGCAACCAGACCTCTTGCGCTACGTTTCGGTTGTCGAGAACGTTGTAGTTGGTGTTGAAGGTGCGGTCGTCGATCGTGACGGCCCCGAGGTCGGTCCTGTTGAAGTAGGTGCCGGAAACAATCCCCGTCGTCGCATGCGAGCCGCTGAAAGCGATCGGCACCAGCGGCGCGCCCCAATAGGCCTTCCCGCGATCCTCGCGGTACTCGATCGCACCCCAGACCTTGAGGCTGTCGGAGATGCGGTAGTTGAGCTGGCCGGACACGTCGAGCGTCTTGGTGTTGGTGTCGTCGACAAAGCCGTTGAGCGAGGAGCGGCTGATGTCGAAGCGGTAGTCGAGGCCCTGAACGTTGGTGCTGCCGCCCGAGCCGTAATGCGCGCGGAACGAGTTCAGGGAGTCGTACGAGAAGTCCGCCTCGTTGCGGATCGCTCCGGTGTGCGGCTGCTTGGTGACGAGGTTGATCGAGCCGCCGGCGGCGCCCTCGCCCGAGATCAGCGAGGCCGGGCCCTTCAGGAATTCGACGGCCTCCAGATTGGCGGTGTCCATGATCCGCGAGGTCATGTTCTGCGGGCCGATCTTGATGCCGTTGTAGAGCGTGTTGATCTGGCTGTTGGTGAAGCCGCGCATCGAGAAGCCCGCCGGCTCCCCCGGCGCGTCGCCGGAGGTGACGCCGACTGCGCCCTGCGCCACCTCGGACACGGTGCGATAGCCCTGCTCGCGCATGGTCTCGGCCGAGATCACCTCGACGGTCGCGGGCGTCTCGCGCACGGTGAGGCCGAGACGCGAGGCGCTCTCGGCCACCGCATTGCTGTTGAGCGGCGTTGGCGCCGCTTCGCCTGGCACGGCGGGCTTGGGCGCCGCCGATGCGGCCGCTGGCCTGCGCGGCGTCGCGCGGCGCGCACTCTGCGCGTCCCGGGCAGCCGGCTTGGCCGGCTTGCGGGACTGGGCGGGCGACACCTCGACAGGCGGCAGCGGTTCGCGGACCTGCTGCGCCTGCGCGGCGGGCAGATCGGCGACTGTAAACGACGTGAGAGCAGCAGAGGCGAGCGGGAAACGGCGCGACCGTACAATACGGATAGAAGACACAGCGGGACCTCGGTATGACGTCAGTGGCACGTCACAGCGAACGAGGTCTCACCTTTGGCCTTTCAGCCGTCCGATGAAGCCGAATGTCTGTACTCCCCGACCGACATCTTCGCGTGTGACCACGGCTGACGGCAGGTCTCCTGGCTCGCGGGTCGTCACCACTTCGTCGCCTTCCCGGGACCGAGGACCCAGTGGCTTCTGACGAAGGATTATCCGCTTACAGTTGCGGGGGCAGCCGCGGCATTGGGGAAACATCCCCGCACCGCATTCCCTTTTCATCCCCTCTCGGGGGAAACCGTCGCGAGCATCTAGGATTACGATCGAGACAGAGTCAATGTGGCAGTTGCGGCGTTATTGCCACAGCGACCAACTTCCTTGGAGATAGGCATGGAAGGCGAGACCTTCCTCTGGCTGATACGCCATGCACCCGTCGACGGCGTCGCGGGGACGATTCACGCGCAGGACGCGCCTGCCGATCTCGGCGATCGCGCGCAACTGGAAGCGTTGCGCCAGCGCCTGCCGTGGGACTCTGCGAGCTATGCCAGCCCGTCGCGGCGCACGGTCGAGACGGCGCGCGCATTGGGGCTCGAACCGGAGCTGATGGGCAACTTCAGCGAACAGGATTTCGGCGACTGGACCGGCCGGCGGCATGACGAACTCGCCGCAATGGGCGGCGAAGTCTACGCGCAATTCTGGAGCGACCCTGCGCACCTGAGACCACCGGGCGGCGAAAGCTTCGAAGATCAGGTCGCGCGCGTCCGCCTGGGCCTGTCACGGATCGGCGCCGGGCCAGCAACGCTCGTCGTGCATTCCGGCACGATCCGCGCCGCACTGTGCATCGCGCTGGATCTTGCGCCGCAAGCTGCCCTGCGCTTCGTGATCGATCCGCTGTCGCTCACCAGGATCGACCGGCTCGCGACCGGCTGGCGCGTCGTGTCGGTCAATCAGCGCGTGGTGTGAGCCGGATCAGGCCGGGCGATCCGGCACATTGGCCTGCGCGAAGGTCGCCATGCCGTTGTGAAGCGCACAGGCCGATCGCACCAGCGGCAGCGCGATGGCGGCGCCCGATCCCTCGCCGAGCCTGAGATCGAGGCTGATCAGCGGCTGCACGTTCAGGGCGCGCAGCACCAGACGATGCCCCTGCTCCGCCGACTGGTGCGACGGCAAGAGGAACGGCTGGCACGACGGATTGAGGCGCACGGCCGCCAGCGCCGCGACCGACACGATGAAGCCGTCGATCAATACGGGAATGCGGCGTTGCGCGGCCGCGATGATCGCACCGCAAATGGCCGAGATCTCGAGGCCGCCGACGGCGCACAGGATTTTTTCGGGCGACGCAGCCGCAACGCCATGGCGCGCAACCGCGGCATCGATCACGCGCGCCTTGTGCGCACGGCCGGCGGCATCGACGCCGGTGCCGCTGCCCGCGATTTCCTCGGCGCTCACGCCGAGCAGACTCGCCGCGATCGCCGCCGAGGTCGTGGTGTTGCCGATGCCCATCTCGCCGAAGATCAGAAGATCGGGCTGGCTGGCTGCCGCGCGCGCAACCGCACGCTCGCCGGCCTCGAAGGCGAAGGCCAGCTCTGCGAGCGTGAGCGCAGCCTCGACGCTGAAATCGCGCGTGCCGCTGCGCGGCTTGTCGGTGACGACTCCCGGCATCGCCTCCTGCGCCAGCGTGCCGGCGTCAACGACTTCCAGGTGCGAACCCACCTCACGCGCCAGCACCGAGATCGCGGCGCCGCCCGAGGCGAAGTTCGCCATCATCGCGATGGTCACGGCTTGCGGATAGGCCGACACGCCTTGCGCAACGATGCCGTGGTCACCCGCGAAGATGATGATCGGCACGCGTGCCGCGCGTGGCTGCTCGGTCGCTTGCAGGCCCGCGAGCTCGATCGCGAGTTGCTCGAGCCGGCCGAGCGCGCCGGTCGGCTTCGTCAGTTGCGCCTGCCGCACGATCGCCGCGTCGCGATGGACCGCGGAGATTTCGGGGCACTTATGGTAGACCCATTCGGGGAGCATGCTGCCTCGCTTACGGCCTGCGCTTGAGGATGTAGCAGTCCATGATCCAGCCGTGCCGCTCGCGCGCCTCCTGCCGCAGCGCGGCGATGCGCGGGCCCACCTCGGCCAGCGCGCCGGACATGATGATCTGATCGGGCATGCCGAGATAGGCACCCCACCAGATCTGGAGCCCGGCCGGATCGAGCGACTGAAACGCCGTGCCACCATCGAGCATCACGACCACGGTGTCTGCGCTTACCGGCCAGCCGCCTTCACGCAAGCGGCGGCCTGTCGTGACCAGAAAGGGCTCGCCGATGTCGTTCAGCGGCAGCGCATGCGCCGCGCACAACGCCTGGATCGACGTGATACCGGGGATGACCTCGATTGTCGGCAAGGGATCGAGCCGGCGCGCAATGCGCAGCGAGGAATCGTAGAGCGAAGGATCGCCCCAGATCAGCAGCGCGACCCTGCCGTTACCTCCGAGATGGCTTGTGATGGTCTGCGACCATTTCGCGGCGACCGCATCGTGCCAATCGTCCACGCCCTTGCGGTAGTCCGCCTCGCCAGCGTCGCGCACGGGAAGATCGAACTCGGCGATACGCGTGTTGTCGCTGGTCAGCACATCCGCGCAGATCGTCCGCCTGAGATCGGCGAGATCGGACTTTGCGCTCCCCTTGCGCGGGATCAGGACGAGATCGGCCGCGTTGATGGCGCGGGTCGCGGCGTGCGTGAGCTGCTCGGGATCGCCGCAACCGATGCCTATCAGGGAGAGCGTGAGCATCATATTCGCGAAGGGCGGCCATGACGGCCGCCCTTTCGCTTGTCTCTTAGGCCGCGTTGTGCAGGCGCGGGGTGACGAGGCCGGGCGCGGTGACGCCGCGTAGCGACTTCGCCAGCGCCAGCACGGCGAGATCGGCCAGCGGCTCGATCACGATGACGAGCGCATAGGAGGCCGCGAAGGTCGCGATGTTGACGAGGTTGGTCATAGCAAAACCGGAGCCATAGAGCGCCCAGAACGCCACCCAGCCGATGACGCCGGCCTGATAGGTCGTCGAAAGCGCCAGCGCCTGGCGATACCTGAGATCGACATAGGCGGTGTTGCGGGCAATGATCCGCGTGGCGATCGCCTGGATCGCGAACAGCGGCACCAGCAGCGTGGTGACGTTCATGCCGTATTGCGGCAGGTCGGCCGGCTCGAAGAAGACGCCCTGGAACAGCAGGCCGAGCGCGAGGCCGAAGGCCGCGGGCGCAGCACCGAACAGCAGGAACAAGGTCGAGCCGAGGATGAAGTGCACCTCGGACACGCCGACCGGGAAGTGCGGCAGGATCTCGAAGAAGGTGAAGACGAGGCCGGTGGTGGCGAGGGTCCGCGCCGCGAACGACGTGATGCCCTGTTCGCGCACGGTCTCGACCGCGAGCTTGAGCGCAACGCCGCCTGCGGCGATGCCGGTTGCGTAACTCAACACGAGCTTGGCGCCCGTCACGATCCCGGGTTCGATATGCATGGCTCAGTCCTTTCCTGCCGTCACACCCGACGGCCTTGGCCTCAAAACATGCACGGCCGGTCTCCTGGCTCGCGGTTCACTGGGGTTCTCCGGCCTTCCCGGACCTAGCGATCCAGTGGCGGTTCGGAGCCCCTCACCGCTTACAGTCGCGGGGGCGGCTGAGGTTTTGGGCGCCGCAATTGGGTCCGCCCATCCCCATTCCCGATTATGCTCCGGCGCTTTGCGCCACCTCGAGCACCATGCTTGTCCTGTGTGCCCCTTTCGCGCAGCCTGCGTCAAGGGCCGAACGGCGGCGGTGGCCGTCATGACGGGTATTCTCCCGCCAGTGCGCCGAACAGGATCACGGCGGCCGTCGAGGCAGCCCCGCCCCGCGCAAGCTGCTCGGCAAGCTCGGCAATCGTGGTGCGGACCAGCCGCTCGTCGGGGCGGCCGAGGGATTCGGCGAACAGCGCCGGGGTGGTCGGCGCGAGGCCGTGCGCGATCAATTTTGCGGCAAGCGCCGGAAAGGTGCGGCGGCCCATATAGACCACGGTGGTCGCCTCCGGATCGGCCAGCGCCGCCCAGTTCAGGTTTTGCGGCAGCTCGCCGGTGACGTCGGCTCCGGTCACGAACTGCACCCGGCGCGAGGTGTGGCGCCGCGTCAGGGGCATGCCGGCTTGCGCAGCGGCCACGCAGGCCGAGGTGACGCCGGGAACGATCTCGTAGCCGATGCCGGCCGCGCGCAGCGTTTCGAGCTCCTCCTCGAGCCGTCCGAAGATGCCGGCGTCGCCCGACTTCAACCGCACCACGCGCGCGCCAGTCGCGGCATAATCGACCAGCAGGCGGTTGACGTGATGCTGCTTGGTCGAGGGCCGCCCGGCCCGTTTCCCGACCGCAACGAGATTGGCGCCGGGACGGGCGAGATCGAGAATCGCGCCGGACGCGAGGTCGTCATAAAGCACGACATCGGCCTCGCGCAGCCGCGCGGCACCCTTGAGCGTGAGAAGCTCGGGGTCGCCGGGACCGGCGGAGATGAAGGAGACAAAACCGCTCACCGGTCCTCCGCGATCAGATGGAAGAACGTGCCGGTGGCATTGCCTCGGCGCGAACCGGTCTCGGCGATGACCGCACCGGTCGCGTCGTGCACGACCGCGAGCGGCGTGTCGGGCTGGGCGGCAATCGTCGAATAGTGGAATTCGTGGCCGCGCAGGCGCGCGCCGGGGCGATGTCCCGGCATCGGTGCGGCGAGTTCGGCGAGACGATAGCCCAGATGCATGCGGCGTTTGGCAAAGCTCGTCTCCAGGCCGAGCAGGCCCGCCATCTCATGGCGGACACCGTCGGCGTCGGTCAAAGCGGTTCCGAGCACCATATAGCCTCCGCATTCACCATGCACCGGTCGTGTCTCGGCGAAGGCGCGCAAGCCGCTGCGAAAGCGCGCGTTGGCCGCGATCTTCCCGGCATGAAGCTCGGGATAGCCGCCGGGCAGCCAGCAGACATCGGCGCTTGCGTCGGGCGCCTCATCGGCAAGCGGCGAGAAGGTCGAGATGTCGGCTCCCGCCGCGCGCCAGGCTTCCAGCATATGCGGATAGACGAAGGAGAATGCCGCATCGCGGGCAAGCGCAATGCGCTGCCCGGGCGGCGTCACGTTCAACCCATTCGCAGCCGGTTGCGGCGCCCAGGCGGCCGCCGATTGCAGCACCGCATCGAGATCGACATGCTCGGCGACGAAACGCGCGGCCTCGTCGATCAGTTTTCCGATCTCCGCCTGCTCCTCGGCCTGCACCAGGCCGAGATGCCGCTTCGGCAGGCTGATCTCGGCATGGCGCGGCAGCGCGCCGAACACGGCAATGCCGGCGTTGTTAAGCGCGCGCCGCACGAGGTCTTCATGGCGCGGGCTGGCGACGCGATTGAGCACGACGCCGGCAAGGCGCACGCCCGGGCGGTAGTCGCGAAGGCCCGCAGCGATCGCCGCCGCCGTCTGCGCCTGTCCCGAGGGATCTATCACCAGCAGCACCGGCCAACCCAGCATCTCCGCAATGTCGGCGGTGGCGCCTGTGCCGGAGACGCCACGCGCGGCGACGCCGTCGAACAGACCCATCGAGCCCTCGGCAAGCACGACATCGGCGTCGGCGCCGCGGCCGACGAGATGCGCGATTCCCCCGCGATCCATCGCCCAGCTATCGACGTTGACGGAGGCGCGGCCCGTCGCAGCGGCATGGAAGGCGGGGTCGATATAGTCGGGCCCGCTCTTGAAACACTGCACGCTCAGTCCGCGATTGCGCCAGGCGCGCGCGAGCGCCAGCGTCAGCGTCGTCTTGCCGACACCGGAGGCAGGCGCGGAGATGACGAGCCCTGCCGGCATCAGGAGGCCTCCGGAAAGCGCGGCTCGGCGCCGACCGGCCGATAGCGGCGGTCGTAGTCGGCGGCATAGAGGCGGCTCTCGTCGAAATCCGCGGCGCCAAGCGTCTTGCCGACGAGAATGAGCGCGGTGCGTTCCATCTCGGTGCCGACGGCGGCATCAAGCGTCGCAAGCGTGGCGCGGACGATGCGCTGGTCCGGCCAGCTCGCGCGCCAGACGATGGCGACCGGGCAATCCGCGCCGTAGTGAGGCAGCAGCTCCGCAATCACCTGGTCGAGCAGATGGATCGACAGATGGATGGCGAGTGTCGCACCGGTCGCAGCGAAGGCGGCGAGCCTCTCCCTTTCGGGCATCGCACTGGCGCGGCCCGGCGTGCGCGTCAGCACCACGGTCTGAGCGAGCCCCGGCAAAGTCAGCTCCACCTCGAGTGCCGCGGCGGCGGCCGAGAAAGACGGAACGCCGGGCGTCACGGTGAAGGGAATGCCGAGTGCGCGCAGGCGGCGGAGCTGCTCGCCCATCGCCGACCAGATCGAGAGATCTCCGGAATGCAGGCGCGCGACGTCCTTGCCGTCCGCATGCGCGGCGGCGATCTCGGCGATGATCTCGTCAAGCGACAACGGCGCGGTGTTGACGATCCGCGCGCCCGGCGGACAATGCGCCAGCACGCCCTCAGGCACCAGCGAGCCGGCATAGAGGCAGACCGGACAGGCGGCGATCAGGTTGCGTCCGCGCAACGTCAGCAGATCGGGAGCGCCCGGCCCGGCGCCGATGAAATGCACCGTCATGCGCCGTCTCCTTCCGCGATCGCGGCCGTCGCGGTGCGATCCTGCGAGACCACCCGCGCCGCAATCAATCGGGCGCGAGGGCCGGCCGCGGCGAGCGCCGCGGCCTCGGCGACCGATCCGGTCCCGAACTTTTCCGCGATGAGCCTGGACTGCGTCGGCGTGTCGATGCCGGCCAGCACCTCGGGCGATACCGCCTTGATCGGCACACCGCATTCGCGCGCGAGCTGCTGCAGCGCTTCTGCATCGGCCTTGTCGCTGACGGTCGCCACCGCCGCAAGGCCTTCAGCGCCGCCCGCCGCCAGCAGCGCCTCACGCAACGAGGCCAGCGTGACATCCTGCCTGAATCCGAGCCCGGCGACCTTCATCGGACCGCACTCCACTGCACCACGGGACGCGCCGCCTCCCAGGACCGGTAGCGGCCGAGCGGGCCGGCATGGGCGATCTCGACCCGCATCAACTCGCCGCCGTGGCGCTGGTGCAGTTCGCCAAGCAGCGCTTCCGTCTCCAGCGTCACGGCATGTGCAACGAGCCGTGTGCCTGCCCCGATGCGCGACCGAATGGCATCGAACATTGCGCTATCGAGACCGCCGCCGATGAAGACCGCATCCGGCGCGTCCAGCCCAGCGAGAGCTTCGGGCGCACGGCCCGTGACAACAGCGATCCGATGCACCAATCCGAACGCCGCCGCATTGCTGCGGATATTCGCGGCGCGATCCTCGCGCATCTCGATTGCCGTCGCCGTCCCGCCGCAGAGCGCCCACTCGACCGAGATCGAACCCGATCCGGCGCCGATATCCCACAACCGTTCGCCCGGGCGCGGTGCCAGCGCCGAAATCGCGAGCGCACGCACCGGCCGCTTGGTGATCTGGCCGTCATGAGCGAAGAGATCGTCGGGAAGTCCTGCGCTGCGAGGAATGCCCCGAGCTCCCTTCGCCTCCACGGCCACCGCGACCAGGTTTCCGGCGAGATCGCCAGTAAAACCATCGGCACGATGTTCCGCAATGCTTTCGCGTGGCCCGCCGAGCGCGGCGAGAGTCCAGAATGCCGAGGCGCCCCATCCGCGCTCGCTCAGCCACTTTGCAAGGTCGCCTGCGGCCTTGCCGTCACGCACGAGGCAAATGATGCGCGCGCCAGGCGCAAGGTGTGGCACGAGGCGCTCGAAGGGCGCGGCGTGGAGACCGAGGCAGACGACGGATTCAAGACGCCAGCCGAGCCGCGCAGCGGCGAGCGAGAATGTCGACGGCGCCGAATGTGCGACCCACTCACCCGCCTCAAGCTTCTCGGCAAGGCTTGCGCCGGCGCCGTGCCAGAACGGATCGCCGGAGGCCAGCACCGCGGTCGGCCGGCCGCGGCGGCTGAGCACGACCTCCGCACCGAACGGCACCGGCCACGGGTGGCCGCGCCCGGTCACACCGGCAAGCGCGAGATGACGCTCGCCGCCGAAGACGGTTTCGGCCTCACGCAGCGCCTTTCGGCTTGCGTCCGACAGCCCGGCAAGGCCATCTTCGCCGATACCGATGATGGTCAGCCAGGGATCAGCCATGACACGCGCCCTCATTCTGGGCGGAACGAGCGATGCGAGCCAGCTCGCGGCGGAGATCGCGCGCACCGGCATGGATGCCGTCTATTCCTATGGCGGCCGCACCCGTGCGCCTGCCGACCAGCCGCTGCCGACCCGCGTCGGCGGCTTCGGCGGCCTGAGCGGCCTTGCCGATTACATTCGCCGTGAAGGCATCACGCATGTGATCGACGCGACGCATCCTTTCGCTGCCGAGATGAGCCGCAACGCCGTCGCGGCATGCGCGGAAACCGGCACGCCGTTGATCGCGCTCGAACGCACCCCCTGGGCTAAAACACCCGGTGACAACTGGATCGAGGTCGGCGACGTCGATGCAGCGGTCGCCGCTCTGCCCGAGTTGCCGGCAAACGTGTTCCTTGCCATCGGCCGCCAGCACATCGCGCCGTTCGGGAATAAACCGCAGCACGCCTACACACTGCGCTTCGTCGATCCGCCCGAATCGCCGCTGCCCTTCCCGGCCGACGTGATCGTGTCGCGCGGACCGTTCACGCTTGATGGCGAGCTGGAGATGCTGCGCACGCGCGGCGTCATATGGATCGTCGCCCGCAATTCCGGCGGCGATGGCGCGCGCGCCAAGATCGACGCGGCCCGCACGCTCGGCCTGCCCGTGATCATGATCGCACGGCCGGAGTTGCCCGAGCGCCAGCGGGTCGAGAGCGTGGCCGAGATCATGCAGTGGCTTGGTCATCGCACCTGCCTCGGCGCATAGATCCAGCGGCCGACACGGCGCGTCTGCGAGTTGCCGACGATCACCAGCGTTCGCATGTCGGCCATCTCGGGCCGCGCCGCGTTGAGCGTGACGGTCTCGATCGTCTCGTCGGATGCGCTGATCGCGCGCGCGAAGATCACGAGCCGCTCGCCGCAGCCGGCGTCCTTCAGCACGGCCAGCGCGCGGCCAAATCCTTCCGGCCGGCTCGCCGAACGCGGATTGTACAGAGCGATCGCGAAATCCGCTTCCGCGGCCAGCCGCAGGCGCTTCTCGATCAGCGCCCATGGCTTGAGATTGTCGGAGAGATTGATCGCGCAGAAATCATGGCCGAGCGGCGCGCCGGCACGCGCGGCCGCCGCCAGCATCGCAGTGATGCCGGGCAGCACGCGGATCGGGAGCTCGCGATATTGCGGCGCCTGCTCGAGCGCCTCGAACACGGCCGATGCCATCGCGAAGACGCCAGGATCGCCGGAGGAGACGACGACGACCTGCCCGCCTTCGGCGGCCAGGCGCAGCGCCTCGCTCGCTCGCGCGAGCTCCTCGCGGTTGTCGGATGGATGCAGCGTGAGCCCCGGTCGCGGCGGCACGCGCGCGACATAGGGCGCATAGCCCAGAATATCGGTGGCGGAGCCCAGCGCGGCGGAGACCTCGGGCGTCACCAGCGCGTCACTGCCCGGGCCGAGGCCCGCGATGGTCAGCGTGCCCGTCATTCGGCGGCGTCCAGATGCCGGCCCTTGCCGTGCACGAGCACGATCGCAAAATAGGGACAGTCGGCGGCATCGATCTCGGCGAGCCGCGCGACGCGCTCGCCCGGCATGGTGCCGCGCTCGACCAGCCAGGCATCGTCCAGCCTTCCGGCGGCGGCAAGCGCGCGGCGCACTTTCGCAAGATTGCGGCCGGTCTTCATGACGACCAGCGCATCGGAGTCCCGCATGCGGCGCTCGAGCTCGTCCTCCGCGAGCGTGCCCATCAGCACCGTCGTCACGTCGTCGCCGAGCGCGATCGGCTGGCCGACGGCATTCCAGCAGCCGACCATGCCGGGAATGCCCGCGATCACCTCGATCTCGACGCGTCCCTGCAAGCGCGTGTGCAGATGCATGAAAGAGCCGTAGAAATAGGGGTCGCCCTCGCAGAGCACGACCACGTCGACCGCGCGCGCCAGCCGCGCCAGGCGCTCGGCCCATTCGTCGTAGAAGCCGGCGAGCAACTGGACGTATTCCGCGCTGTCGAAAGCGATCTCGGTCGTAACAGGGTATTCCATGGGATATTCGGTGACATCGCGGGCGAGCATGCCCTCGACGATACGACGCGCCTGGCCCGGCCTGCCCTTCTTGCGGAAATAGGCCACGTGCTGTGCGCCGCGCACGGTACGATCGGCGCGCACGCTCATCATGTCAGGATCACCCGGGCCGAGACCGCAGCAGATGATGCGTCCCATGACTATTCGCTCCGGCTCGCCAGCGCATTCACGGCCGCAACGGTGATCGCGGAACCGCCAAGGCGGCCCTCGACCGTCAACGCCGGCACCGGCGGATCGGCCATCAGCGCGGCCTTGGATTCGGCCGCGCCGACGAAGCCGACCGGACAGCCGATGATCACCGCCGGCCGCGGGCAGTCGCGGTCCTCCAGCATGTTGAGGAGATGGAACAGCGCGGTCGGCGCGTTGCCGATCGCGACGATCGCGCCGGCGAGATGCGGCCGCCACAGCTCCAGCGCCGCGGCCGAGCGGGTGTTGCGCATGGATTGCGCCAGCGCCGGGACCGCGGCATCGCCGAGGGTGCAGATGACGGCATTGGCCGCCGGAAGTCTAGCGCGCGTAATGCCCTCGGAGACCATGCGCGCATCGCACAGGATCGGCGCCCCCTTCTGCAACGCTACGCGCGCGGCGGTCGCCATGCCTGATGTGAAGCGGATATGCGCTTCCAGGCCCACCATGCCGGCGGCATGGATCATCCGCACGACGACCGGTTCCTCATCGGGCGTGAAGCGGGCAAGATCGGCCTCGGCGCGGATGGTCGCAAAGGATTGCCGGTAGATCGCCGCGCCGTCGGTCTCGTAGACATGCGGCATCAGTGCCCTCCCATCAGCATGGAGGGATTGCCGACGATGTCATCGCGGTTCAAGCCGCGCAGGATGGGCTCGTCGCGCGTCGACCCCCCGCGCACGAGATCGAAGCCGGCGCCGGTCGCGACCAGCGTGATCGCGGCCGCACCAGAATGAGCGCAGCCCTTGGCGCAGCCGGAGACGTGAAGTCGTGCGGCCGCGCCGATGTTCGGCGCGAGCGCTGCCGCCAACGCGCGGGTATCGGCATGCGCCTCGCGGCAACGCGGCGCGCCGCTGCAGGCGATGACACGCAGCGCCGGATCGTAGGCCTCGGTGATGAGGCCGGGCGTGGACGGCATGGTCCGCTTGCCCTCGCTCAGAACCATCCGCCACGGCGTCATGCGCAGGGCATGTCCGCAGCCGGCGAACTGGCTGAGCGTCGCATGCGGCATTTGCCCGAAGGCGACGCCGACCATCGCGCCCTGCGGATAAAGACCGGGGCGCGCCGCAGCCATGATCGGCACCGGCTCGGCCTCCCCGCGCAACGCGTCAGGCAGGGCTGCGCCAGCGGCAAGATGCGCCGCCATCCGCCCTCGCCCGTCCCGGGCACCGCCTGATGTCACGAACCAGGTTGCGAGCGCGAGGGCGGCGGTCACAGCCTCGCCGCGTCCGACGGAACGGCCGAGGCTGGCGCCATTGGCCCGCACCAGCAGTCCGCCGGCGCCATCACGCTCGATCCGCACATCCGCGGAATCGCCGGCGAGCACGCGCGAAGTGCCGTCATCGATGGCAAAGCCGAATTTCGTCGGAAGCGCGAGCACGCTATTCTCGAGCGCCTCCTCGAGCTCGGCGGCAAGCGCCTGGGTCTCGTCGCCCGTGCGCCAGAACGGCGTCACCAGGATGTTGCGCCGGGATTCGGTGTCGGCGTCGGGATCGAGCAGCGCCAGTTGCGAAAGACCGTCGAGCAGCAGCCGGTGGCTGCCTTCGCTGACGCCTCTGATCTGGAGATTGGCGCGGCTGGTGACATCGATCAGGCCGTTGCCATGGCGTTCGGCCAGACGCGCCAGTCCGGAGATCTGCGCCGCATCGAGCCGGCCGCCGAACGGGCGCACGCGGACCACGAGCCCGTCGCCCGATTGCATCGGCCGCAGCGCGCCGGGGCACCAGCCCTTGACCCTGGCCGCGCTCATGACGCCTCCCGCAACGCTGCCGCGATCGAATTGCGACGCGTTCGCCAGAGTGAGGCCTCATGCAGACGGGTGAAGCACGTCTCCATCGCGGCGAGCGCCGCGGAATTCTCGCGGGCCATGAAGGCGCGGACGTCGTCGTTGCCGAGCGTCGCATCGTAGTAGAGATCGAACAGATGCGGCGGCACGGCGCCGGCCAGATGGGCGAAGGCGGCCATGTGCTCGAGTGTCGCGGTGATCTCGGCGGCGCCGCGAAAACCATGGCGCATCATGCCGGCGATCCAGGCCGGATTGGCCGCGCGCGCGCGGACCACGCGTGAGATTTCCTCCGTCAGCGTGCGCGCATGCGGCTGCTCGGGCCGCGTCGCGTCGAGATGATAGAGCGATGGTCCCGCCGCGCCGAGATGTGCTGCGGCCGCGGCAACGCCGGCTTCATGCGCGGCATAGTCGGCGGCGAGCAGAAGATCGGTTTCCGGCAAGTCCTGGACGTGAACGAAAGCATCGGCCGACGCGAGCCGTTTCTCGATGCCGGCGCGATCGGGCTTGATCTCGCCGTCGGCGGAGAACGCCCAGGACGACGCCGACAGCCAGGCCTCGCCGGCCGCATCGCGCGTCTCCGCCGTGAAGGCATCAGGGATCGCCGAGAGGCCGACGCCGTATTGCCCGGGACG
This sequence comes from Bradyrhizobium sp. USDA 3311, assembly GCF_054062495.1. Classification (NCBI taxonomy): domain Bacteria; kingdom Pseudomonadati; phylum Pseudomonadota; class Alphaproteobacteria; order Hyphomicrobiales; family Nitrobacteraceae; genus Bradyrhizobium; species Bradyrhizobium sp. USDA 3311. The sequence goes on from NZ_JBSSFI010000001.1 coordinate 7,479,425, forward strand.
CGGCGCGAACACGCGGGACGCACGGTGTCGGTACGGATTCTCGTAGCCCTCCTCCTCGCGCGCGGCGAGCGCCTCGGCCGCCGCCTCGAACAACTGGGCGAGGCCGGAGAAGACATCGCGGAACAGGCCCGACAGCCGCAGCGTGACGTCGATGCGGGGACGGCCGAGCTCGGCCGGCGCGATGATGTCATAGCCGGTGACGCGGCCGGAGGCGCGATCCCAGCGCGGCGCAAGTCCCGCCAGATGCAGCGCCATCGCGAATTCCTCGCCGGCGGTGCGCATCGTCGCCGAGCCCCAGAGATCAACCACGAGGCCTTTCGGCCAGTCGCCGTGATCCTGCAAATGGCGGCGAAGCAGCTCTTCCGCGAGCTTGATGCCTTGCGCATGCGCCGACGGCGTCGGCACGGCGCGCGGATCGACGGCAAAGAGATTGCGTCCCGTCGGCAGAACGTCCTGGCGCCCGCGATAGGGCGAGCCCGACGGCCCCGGCGCAATGCGCCGGCCCGCAAGTGCGGCGCGCAGCGCGTCCCGCTCCGCTTCGCCGCAGGCGCCGCGGCCGAACACGTGCAGGCCGTCGCCGAACTGGCTTTCCTTGAGATCGCAGACGAAGCGGTCGATCCGCGGGATCGCTTCGGCTGGCGCTGCCGATGCATCGAGGCCGAGATCGTCCTCCAGTCCGGCCACGCGGGCTTCGTCCCGGATCGCGGCGATCAGCCGCTGGCGGCGGGCGGGATCGAGACCATCGGCCGTCGAATATTCGTCGAGGAGCTGTTCGAGCCTGCGCAGGCCATCCGGCACGGCGGACTTTTCGAGCGGCGGCGGCAGGTGGCCGATGGTGACGGCACCGATGCGCCGCTTGGCCTGCGCGGCCTCGCCGGGATCGTTGACGATGAAGGGATAGATGACAGGGAGGTCACCGATCAGGGCTTCCGGCCAGCAGCTCGATGACAGCGCCACGGATTTTCCCGGCAGCCATTCCAGCGTGCCATGCGCGCCCATGTGAACGACAGCATCGCAGCCCTGCTGGCGGAGCCAGAGATAGAACGCGACATAGGCATGGCGCGGCGTGCGGGCGAGATCGTGATAGTCGGCGTCGCGCGTGGTTGCATCGCCGCGTTCCGGCTGAACCGCGATGATCGACTTGCCGCATTGGATTGCGGCGAAGTGGAACGCGCCGCCGCGGCAGCTCGGATCGCTCTCCGGCGCGCCCCAGGCTTGCGCGAGATCATCCGGCAAGGATTGCGGAAGACGCGAGAGCGCCGCGCTGTATTCGGCGACGCTCCAGGTGAGTTGCCGCCTCAGCAGCGTCTCACCGAGAGCCTGGACCGGCACGGCATCGAGGCCGGTCCCCGCAAGATCGGACATCAAGGCTTCGACCGAGGCCAACGCGTCAAGACCCACTGCGTGCGCGATCTGGTGCGGGCGGCCCGGATAGTTGGACAGCACGATCGCCAGCCGCTTCTCGCCGGCCGGCTTCACCACGAGCTTCTGCCAGGCCGCGACGCGCGCGGCGATAGCCTTCACGCGCCCTGGATCCGGGCGATGGGCCAGATGCGCGAATTGCAGGTCGGGATCACGTTCCGCAGCCGACTTGAAACTCACCACCCCCGCAAACAGGCGGCCGTCGACTTCGGGCAGCACCACATGCATCGCGAGGTCGCCGGGCGACAGGCCGCGCAGCGATTCCGCCCAGTCCTCGCGCCGCGCGGTGGAGAGCGCGACCTGGAACACGGGACACGATGCCGCATCGAACGGTGTCGTGCCGTCGTCGCCGACCGCGGAGAACGCGGTCGCATTGACGATCGCGGCCGGAGGATTTTCCACGAGCTGGAGCCGCAGCCAGTCCGCGACGCCCGCGGCCTTCAGCGAGGTGACGAACACGCCATAGGCGTCAAATCCCTTCTCGCGCAGCGTGGCAATCAGCGCATCGACCGGGCCGGTGTCCGCGGCGGTCAGGTACGACCGATAAAACGTCACCAGCGCGCGAGGCTTGCCCTCGCCGGCGGTCGGCACGGCGATGACACCGCGCGCGGGCTCGTAAAAGCCCATCTCGGGCACGGTCGTCTCGCCGACGACCGGACCGGCATAGAGGCCCGAGGCCAGCGCAAGTTGTGCGATCGCGGCCTGCGCTGCGACCGGACCGCCGGTGTCGCAGAGCACCTTGAGCCGGCGCAGCGTCGAGACCGGCAGAGTTGAGTATGCATCGAGCCGCGTGTCGTCGCGGCCGTCGGCCGGCAGCACGGCGAGCACGATACCGCGCGCCTGCGCGAGTTGCTGGAGAGCCGCGAGACCGTAGGGCCAATAGGACTCGCCGCCGATCAGGCGGACCAGAATGCCGCGTGCCTGGGCCAGCGTGCGCTCGATGTAGGTGTCGATCGAAAGCGGATGACGCAGTTCGGCGAGATTGGCGAGCCGCAGCGACGGCAGGCTGTCGCGGCCACGCCGCCAGCCGGCCGCGAACGCGGCAAGATCGGAATCCGAATACGAGAGCACCACGAGATCGGCCGGGTCCTGGCCGATGTCCCTTGGCGTCGCGGTCTCCTCGAGACCGCGGCTCTCGCGGAAGACGACGTGCATCAGATGCCAGATCCTGAAAGACCAAGTCCCGCTCTTATCGCGGCCTCGTCGATATCGCCGTGCTCGCCGATCACGACGAGCTTTGACTGCCGCGCGAGCGCGCCCCAGGGCTTGTCGAACTGGTGACGCACGCGCTCGCCGACGGCCTGGAGCAGCAGGCGCATCGGCTTGCCCGCGACCGCGATGTAACCCTTGGCACGCAGCACGTTCTGCTCGCGCGCCAGGCGCTGAACCGAGGCGACCAGCGCATCGACGTCGCCGACTTCCGGAAGATCGATCACGACGGACGCAAAATCGTCGTGCTCATGCTCCTCCTCGCCGTCGTGATGCGACGGGCGCGCGGCAAGATCATTCTCGGCGGCGGCACCGAGACCGAGGATGACGCGCGCATCGATCGCGCCGTCGGTAACGGCAAGCATCGGCACGCGGCGCGGCATCTCGGCGGTGATGGCAGCCTTGGCCGCTTCGAGTCCCGCCGGGCCGGCAAGATCGGCCTTGGTCAGCAGCACGATGTCGGCGCAGGCGATCTGGTCCTCGAACACTTCCGACAGCGGCGTCTCGTGATCGAGATTTTCGTCCGCCGCCCGCTGCGCTTCCACTGCGGCCGGGTCCGGCGCGAAACGGCCGGCGGCGACGGCCTCGGCATCGGCCAGCGCGATCACACCGTCAACGGTGATGCGCGAACGGATCTCCGGCCAGTCGAACGCCCTAAGCAAGGGCTTGGGCAGCGCCAGGCCCGAGGTCTCGATCAGGATGTGATCGGGCCTCACCGGCCGCGCCAGCAACAGCTCCATGGTCGGGATGAAATCGTCGGCAACGGTGCAGCAGATGCAGCCATTGGCGAGCTCGACGATGTTTTCCTCCGGGCAATTGGCATCGGCGCAGGACTTCAGAATCTGGCCGTCGACGCCCTCGCTGCCGAACTCGTTGACGAGCACCGCGAGCTTCTTGCCGTTGGGGTTGGCGAGCAAATGCTGGATCAGCGTCGTCTTGCCGGAGCCGAGAAAGCCGGTGACCACCGTGACCGGGACTTTTGCGAGCGAGTTCATTCGGCGGCCTCCGGCACGACAGCAATGGGGGGAATGCGCGCAAGTGACTGCTTGCGGAAGATCTCGGGACGGCTGCGCCAGGGCACGAGGCCGTCGGGCGCGGCCGCATAGGCGGCGGCGCCTGCGATCACGTCGCGCGCGTTGGCATCCGACAGGCGGCCATAGACATAGGACCAGCGGCCGGGCGCACTGAGCGCGACCGAGCAGCCCTGGCTGCATGCGGACAGGCATTCAACGGGAACCACATTGACGCCATCGGGCACGCCGGCGTCGACGATCGCACCGTGAAGGCGCTTGCCCGGCGTGACTTCGCCCTCGCCAAGCGTCTCGCCGGCACGGCAGGTAATGCAGACGTGAAGTGTGACGGTCATCGCCTCTTCCAGAATAAACAGCGGGAGGCGAAGAGGCCCACGAACCGGTCTTGCGAGGGTCCGTTTCCCCGTCGCGGAACACCCCGTCCGCCGGTCCAAAAATCGTCCGCGCTGGCAGGTCTCCCGGCTTGCGGAGCAGGGTCTTGCCCTTCGATCCCCGCCTTCCCGATCCCGTTAGGGATCAGTGGCCTCGGGCATCTCTCCGGTCACGGTCGCGGGGGCGGCTGCATTTTGGACCCAAATCTTGCCGATTCGGACCCTATCGCATTCCCTCTTCGCCTGTCATAGGACAGGAACCAACGCCGGGCCACCATTTGCCCCTGGCCGCCTCTTGTCAAGCCGAAGGACCCCGTCCGATGACGCCTGAACCGGATACCCAAACGGCCGAGGAAACCGACGCCCGCCACGCCGCGAAAATGGCGAAGAAGAAGGCCGCCCGCGACAAGATCATGGCGACCAAGAGCGGCGAGAAGGGCCTCATCATCGTCCATACCGGCGCCGGCAAGGGCAAGTCCTCCTCCGCCTTCGGCATGATCGTGCGCTGCGTCGCCCATGGCTTCCCCTGCGCGGTCGTGCAGTTCATCAAGGGCGCCTGGGATACAGGCGAGCGGCGCCTGCTCACCGGCCATTTCGGCGATCTCTGCCAGTTCCACGCGATGGGCGAAGGTTTCACCTGGGAGACGCAGGACCGCGCCCGCGACATCGCCGCTGCGCGCGCCGGCTGGGAGAAGGCCAAGGAGCTGATCCTGGATTCGAACCTGCGCATGGTCGTGCTCGACGAGATCAACATCGCGCTGCGTTACGACTATCTCGATATCGCTGAGGTCGTCGAGTTCCTGACGACGCAAAAGCCTGCGATGACACATGTCGTGCTCACCGGGCGCAATGCCAAGGACGAGCTGATCGAGATCGCCGACCTCGTCACCGAGATGACGCTGGTCAAGCATCCGTTCCGCTCCGGCATCAAGGCGCAAGCCGGCGTCGAGTTCTGAAGACACACGCGATGGCGCGCGCATTGATGATCCAGGGGGCCGGCTCGGACGTGGGCAAGTCGCTCATCGTCGCCGGCCTTGCGCGCGCCTTCACGCGGCGTGGGCTGCGCGTGCTTCCCTTCAAGCCGCAGAACATGTCGAACAATGCCGCCGTGACCGTCGACGGCGGCGAGATCGGCCGCGCCCAAGCACTGCAAGCCCTCGCCGCCGGCGTCGAGCCGCACACCGACATGAACCCGGTGCTCCTGAAGCCCGAGACCGATGTCGGCGCGCAGGTCGTTGTCCACGGCAAACGCATCAAGACCGCGCGGGCGCGCGAATACGCGGCGATGAAACCGTCATTGATGGGCGCGGTGCTGGAGAGCTTTGAGCGGCTGAAGGCGCGCGCCGATCTCGTGCTGGTCGAAGGCGCCGGCAGCCCCGCCGAGGTCAATTTGCGCAAGGCCGACATCGCCAACATGGGTTTTGCGCGCAAGGCCGACGTGCCCGTCGTGCTGATCGGCGATATCGACCGTGGCGGCGTCATCGCCCAGCTCGTCGGCATCAAGACGGTGATCGACCCCGACGATGCCGCGATGATCCAGGGTTTTGTCATCAACAAATTTCGCGGCGATCCCACGCTGTTCGATGACGGCTACAAGCTGATCGAAGCAAAGACCGCCTGGCGCGGTTTTGGTGTGCTGCCCTGGTTTGCGCGCGCCGGCGAGCTGCCCGCCGAGGACGCGCTGGGCCTGAGTGATGCGCGAAAGCCGGGCCAATGCAAGATCGCTTGCCTTGCGCTGTCGCGGATCGCCAATTTCGACGATCTCGATCCGCTCAAGCTCGAGGCGGGCGTCGATCTCGTCATGGTGCGGCCGGGTGAAGCGATCCCTGGCGATGTGCGTCTCGTCATCATCCCCGGCTCCAAATCCACCCGCGGCGACCTCGCCTTCCTGCGCGCGCAGGGCTGGGACATTGATCTCCTGGCGCATTATCGCCGCGGCGGCCACGTGCTCGGCCTCTGCGGCGGCTATCAGATGCTCGGACGCAGCGTTGCCGATCCCGACGGGATCGAAGGCCCTGCCGGCGACACGCCGGGCCTCGGACTCCTGGATGTCGAAACGGTGATGAGTCCGCAGAAGACGCTGACGCGGGTTGCGGCCGTGCATGCGGCGACCGACCAGCCGATCGAGGCCTACGAAATCCACATCGGCCGCACCGACGGGCCCGATCGCGCCCGTCCGTTCGCCAAACTGAATGGCGAGCCTGATGGCGCAATCTCCAGCGATGGCCGCGTACAGGGTAGCTATTTGCACGGCCTGTTCACGTCGGATGATTTCCGGAAAGCGTTTTTGACCAAGCTCGACATCCCGGCAGGCGACGAGCCCTATCACAGCAGGGTCGAGAGCGCGCTCGATGCGCTCGCCGATCACATCGAAAAGCATCTCGACGTCGAAGGCCTGCTTTCGCTAGCGCGCTAGGACCTCGGCGAGGCGCGTCCATTCGGGCTCGCTGCCCGGAAGTCCGAGCCGCAGCCATGTCGGCTTCTGCGCGAAGACGCGCGACCAGATCTGGCCGCGCGCGAGCTTCTCCTGCGCGGCCAGCGCATCCGGCGTCTCGTAGAGACGAAACAGCGGCGTGCCGCCAACGAACCGCCAGCCCTGCGCTCGCGCCATGTCGTCGAGACGGGCACAGTCGCGCACAAGCCGCGCTGACGTGGACCCCGCCCAGGCATCATCACGCAATGCGCGGCAGCCGATCGCGATCGCCGCCCCCGAGACCGGCCATGGCCCCGACATCGCCGCAATCCTGGCGATGTCGGCCGCGCTACCGAGTGCAAACCCAAGCCGCAGGCCGGCCAGACCATAAAACTTCCCGAAGGAGCGCAGGATCAGCAGCCCCGGATGATCCGCTTCCGGCGCAAGCGACAGCTGCGGAACGGCGTCGACAAAGCTCTCGTCGATGACGAGACGGCCGACGCGCGGCAGCAGTGCCAGCAAATCCTGCGGCGTATGGCACCGGCCATCGGGGTTGTTGGGGTTGACGACGATGGCGAGATCCGCGCCCACCAGTGCGTCAAGATCGCCGACCTCCAGGACATCCCAGCCCGCAGCCGACAGGACTCCGGCATATTCGTTATAGGTCGGCGCGAGGATGCGGGCGCGGCCGCGCGGCCCAAACTGCGGCAGCAATTGAATTGCGGCTTGCGCGCCGCCCATCGCGACGAGCGCCGCGCTCGTGCGGTAGGCGTGCTGCGCCGCCTGATGCAAGGCATCGATCTCGGCACGCGACGGCAGCGCGCTCCACGCGCGCATGCTCACCTCGCCCGCCGGATAAGGCAGCCGGTTGATCCCCGTCGAGAGATCGATCCAGTCCTCCGCGCGTCCGCCAAAACGCTGCTGGGCCAGATCGAGATTTCCGCCGTGCTCACGCATGTCCCGTTCTTTCACGCGAAGCTGAGGATCGCAAGGAGGCCGGCGAGCAGCAGCATGGCGCGGCGGTAGACCGTCAGTCCCTCGCTGATGTCAGCGGCGAGCGGATCGCGCGCACCTTCGTTCAGCCAGGGCTCGTTCGTGATGCTGCCGTGGTAGATCCGGGGACCGCTGAGCCGCACGCCGAGCGCGCCCGCCATCGCCGCTTCCGGCCAGCCGGCATTGGGCGAGCGATGCCGGCGCGCATCGCGCGTCGTGCACGACAATGCTTCCGCCCTGTGCGGCGCCAGCAGCACGAACAGAAACCCGGTCAGCCGCGCCGGAATGAAATTGGCGACGTCGTCGATCCGCGCCGCCGCCCAGCCAAAGGCTTCGTGTCGCTCGCTGCGATGGCCGATCATGGAGTCCAGCGTGTTGATGGCCTTGTAACCCAAAATGCCGGGCAGACCGAACAGCGCGCCCCAGAACACGGGCGCCACGATGCCGTCGGAGGCGTTCTCCGCAAGACTCTCGATCGCCGCGCGCGCGATGCCGGCTTCATCGAGCGCCGCGGGATCGCGGCCGACGATGCGCGAGACCGCGTCGCGCGCGCCGGCGATGTCGCCGGCCTGCAAAGGTGCGGCAACGGCGGCAACATGATCATGCAGCGAGCGCAGCGCGACCAGCGGCCAGGCCAGGACACCCGCCAGCACGATCTGGATCCAGCCTGAGGGAAGCAAGGACTGAAGCGCCCAACCGAGTGCGGCCGAGACCGCGATCACGAGGAGCGCTCCGGCAATGCCCGCGGCACGGCGCAGCGCCGGCGGATCGGAACCGCGATTCCAGGCGGTGTCGATGGCCGCGATCAGCCGGCCGAGCCAGGTCACGGGATGGCCGATCCGTGCGAACAGCGGGGCCGGCCAGCCCAACAGGGCATCCACCGCCATCGCCACCGCCATCGCACCCGCAAAGCCCACACAAATCTCCCGTCTCGCTCCGCCCCTGTTGCGCAAGACGGCGGCCGAGCGCAAGCCCCTGGCCGCCTGATTTCGGCTTTGTCTTTGGCCCCGTTTGGTGATTAGTGCTGGCCGACAGGAGACTTTTATGGCCGTCATCTTGATCACGGGCGGAGCGCGATCGGGCAAGAGCCGACGTGCGGAGACGCGCACGCAGGCCTTTCCCGGGCGGCCTGTGTACATTGCCACAGCCGAGGCGCTCGACGCCGAAATGGCGGACCGCATCGCAAAGCACCGCGCGCGACGCGGAGCCGACTGGATCGAGCGCGAGGTGCCGCTCGACCTTGTGCAGGCCCTGGTCGAGACCGAGGGCGGCGGCGCGAGGCTGGTCGATTGCCTGACGCTCTGGCTGTCCAACCTGCTGCATTCCGAGCGCGACTGGTCGCGCGAGGTGACGCACCTCGCTGAGGTTCTCCCTCGCTTGCGCAGTCCGGTCATCATGGTCACCAATGAGGTCGGCCTCGGAATCGTGCCCGACAACGCGCTGGCGCGCGCCTATCGCGATGCTGCCGGAATCATGAACCAGACGTTCGCCGGCGTTGCCGACGAGGTCGAGTTCGTGGTCGCCGGACTGCCGATGAAGCTGAAATGATCCCTCGCACCGAAACGATCCGGGACGTCATCGCCGATCTCAGGATCGCGGCGTCGTTCGTCACGCTCCTGCCGGTCGGATCGTCAAAGCCTGCGGCCGACGGCGCCATCGCGCGCGCGACCTGGGCGCTGCCCGTCGCGGGACTGCTGGTCGGACTTGCCGGCGCCTTGATCTACAAGATCTCCAGCCGGCTCGGACTGACGCCGAACCTTGCCGCCCTGCTCGCACTGGCCACGACCGCCCTCATCACCGGCGCGCTGCACGAGGACGGGCTTGCCGATACCGCCGACGGGCTCGGCGGCGGCCGCACGCGCGAGCGCAAGCTCGAGATCATGCGCGACAGCCGCATCGGGACCTATGGCGTCTGCGCACTGATCCTGTCGTTCGGCCTGCGCTGGAGCGCGCTCGCGGCGATCGCCAATCCGTGGCTGGTGACGCTGGCGCTGTGCGCTGCGCATTGCGCAGCCCGCGCGGGCGTGCCGGCGTTCATGTCGCTGGTACCGCCGGCGCGGCCTGACGGCCTGTCGGCAAGCGCCGGAGCGCCGCCGGGCCGCAGCGTCGCCATCGCCTTTGCCGTTGGAACTCTCGTTCTCACCCTCGCACTTGGTCCGGGCAAGGCACTGGTCGGCCTGATCCTGCTGTCGCTCGCAGGCCTGATCCTGGCACGGCTTGCCATCCGCCAGATCGGCGGGCAGACCGGCGACATTCTCGGCGCCTTCGAGCAGACCGGCGAAATCGTGATCCTGCTCGTTGCCGCGGCCTTCCAGATGGGACGATGACCTCATGGTCGAGTTCGACGACACCTTCCGCCAACACTTGCGCGAGCTGTTCGTATGGCGCCGTGACGTGCGCCGCTTTCGCACCGATCCCTTGCCGGACGGCGCGGTGGAACGCCTGATTGAGACGGCCTGTCTTTCCCCGTCGGTCGGCCTCAGCCAACCCTGGCGCTTCGTCATCGTCGACGATGCCGCACGGCGCACTGCCGTGATCGACGATTTCAGGACCTGCAACGGCGACGCGCTGAATGCGTATGCCGGTGAACGCGCCGCGCGCTATGCCACCCTAAAGCTGTCGGGCCTCGAACAGGCCCCCGGCCACCTCGCCGTGTTCGCGGACAAGGCCAGCGACACCGGGCACGGCCTCGGGCGCGCGACCATGCCGGAGACGACCGAGTATTCAGTCGTCGCGGCGATCACCGCAATGTGGCTCGCCGCACGTGCGGAAGGCATTGGCCTCGGCTGGGTGTCGATCCTGCATCCCGATCGCATCCACACTATTCTAGACGTGCCTGATACCTGGAAATTCATCGCCTATCTCTGCATCGGCTATCCGGAAGTCGAATGCGACCAGCCCGAGCTGGAGCAGGCGAAATGGGAGCACCGGCGCAGCGCGAACGAATTCACGCTGCGGCGCTAGGGCGGCGCCCTCCTCCGTCATTGCGAGCGTAGCGAAGCAATCCAGAATCTTGCCGCGGAGGTAGTCTGGATTGCTTCGTCGCAAGAGCTCCTCGCAATGACGACGGAGAGAGAGGCAACCTGCCGCTACGACTTGCTGCCGGCAACCGCCGCCACGGGCGCGGCGCTTTCCTGTTTCTGGAACATCAACAGCGGCCGGAAAATGATGCGGCCATAGGCCTCGTAGTGGTTCTGGGTCGAGACCGCCATCTTCAGCGGCGTCGCGTAGTTTGCCTCAAAGGTCATGAACGGCGCGTAGGTCCAGGAGAAGCCGACGCCGACGGAGCCCAGTTCGGTGACGCCGGGGAATGTCGAATACACCGCACCCCAGTCGGTGAAGATGTAGGTGTCAAAGCCCTTGAGCCATGACGACCAATTGTAGTGCAGCTCGGCGTTGAAATAATAGCCGCTGTCGCCGGACGCCGAGTTGGAGGGATAACCACGCACAGTGGTCGGACCGCCGATCGAGAAGATCTGGTCGCCCGGCAGCAGCTTCTCCTGCGTGTACTGCCAGCTCGCAAGCACGTTGGCGCTGAAATTCGCCGGTCCCGCCGCGCTGGTCGCGATCAACGAGCCGGTATAGGTGTTGAACGCGCGGTTGTTGCCGAGCACGTGGTCCTGCCACGCGATGTAGTTCACCGCCGGCGAGACCGTGATCGAATAGCTGTTGCCGGAATTGGTCACCGAAAATCCGGCCGTGGCCTTGTCGTAATGATCGTCGGTGACGGCGACCGTGGCGAAGCGGCTGACCGTCTTGCCCTCGGTCTCGGCGGCGTTGAACAGCACCAGCCAGTTCTGTGTCACCCAGATCGGCTGGCTGAAATTGATCGCGGCTTGGCTGGAGCGTCCGGTGACGTCGAGCGCGACGAACGGTCCCTGGATGATCTTGATCTTGCCTTCGGTGTAGCTGACGCCGACGCGGCCGCCCCAGGGATTGACCGGAATGCTGTAGGCGGCGTTGCCGTTGAGATTGCCGTCGGAGCGCACGCCATAGAAGGTCAGGCGGTCGTCGACGCCGAACAGGCCGTGGCGCTTGTAGAACGTGCCGCCTTCCCAACGGCCGGTGTTCTCCACGCCCTGGTTGTCGACGAAGAGCTGCAAGGTATCGATCGGCGGCTCGATCACAGCGAACTGCAGATCGGTCAGGCCGAAGCTCGTGCCGGGCTGGAGCAGCGCCTTGATCTGCACATCGTTGGTGCGGTTGAACCAGATCACGTCGCGATTGAGCTTTGGAACGTCGAGGACTTCGCCTTCCGGCTCCTTGACGCGCTGAAGGATGTAGTCGGTGCGAGTCTGCTTGTTGCCTTCGATGGTCGTCTTCTGGAGCCGGCCTTCGGTCAGCTTGATCTTGACCACCCCGCCCTTGGCATCCTGATCGGGCAGCGTCGCGATGCCGGTGACGATGCCGCGCGCGGTGTAGACGGCATTGATGTCGGCGACGAGCTGCAACAGCGAGGCGATGTCGACATCCTTGCCGACATATTTCTTCGCGATCTCGTCGAGCTCCGCGGGCGTGATGAACTTCGACGCGTCAAACTCCACCTTGCGCAGGCGGAATTTCGGCCCGCCCGGTTTCAACAGCTGGGACTTCTCCCGCTCGCCGCCAATCACCGCCGGCCCGTTGATCTTGGGCGGCGCGCTCTGCTGTTCGAGCTGCCGGCGCTGCCGGTCGACGTCGTTCTGGATCACGCCGGGATTGATCGACTGGGAGCGCGCGGAGACAATGCAGCAAGCTGCCAGCCCGACCCCCAATGCTGCCCCCAGGATCCGCATCCCGCTACCACGCTTCCGCGAGACGGCCAACGGCCGGCTTCGCTGTTTCAATCGCGGCGTCCTTCCAGCCCTGACGTCCCGTACGCTGCCCTTGGCGGCGCAGCTTGCGCATGTCGCTCAGCCCCTCGATATTGACGGCGGGACCGGAACCGATGGTTTCGACCGGTCGCGGCGTCAGCAGCGCATCGAGACGAGCCTGGCCGGAGAGGCCGAGCAGGTAGAACGTCCCGCCGTCCTTCTTCGCAATCCAGGTTTCGATGCTCTCGCTACCCTCGCCGTCGACGGAAATGTTGCGCACCATGCTGGCGCCGGTGAAGTTGCTGCAGCAGATGTGGTTAGGACCGTAATTGGTGACGGTTGCCGAGATGTCGCCGGTGTAGAACACCACATAGGCATTGCTGACATTGGCGTTGCCGACCTGGCTCATCGTGAACACGCCGTCCGGCTGGTACAGCTGGATCGTCGGCCCGTTGGACGGCGCCAGCGTGCGGTTGTTGAGCAACACCTGCTGCGTGGCGGTGGTGAGCAGGAGCTGGCCCGGGACATAGCCGTTCAGGATCGTCACGGCGTGCGCATCGGTGAAGAAGTTCGCGTCCACCACCTTGAACTGGTTGACGATGATGCTGTCCGGGTCGATCGAGATGTTGGCGGACTTCGCAACGCCGCCGTTGTAGCCGGTGATGTTCATGATCAGCGGGACCGCTGGGTTCGAGCGGATCTGCTCGCCCCTGACGTTGATCGTGTCTGCCGCAAGATCGAGCTCCCTGACGACGCTGACCCAGCCGATCGTCAGGTCACCCGACGAGGTCATCTTGACGGTGTCGCCGCTGATCCGGTCGAACGAGACCGATCCGGCCACCTCGAAATGTGTATCGCCGTGCGCTGAGATTGATCCGCCGCGGAGCGAGCCCGTGTCGGACTTGACGTCGAGGTCACCGGCATCGCCCGGGATACCCGTCGTGGTAAGCTGGCTGAAGACAATGTCGTTCACGGCGTGCACGGTCTGCGTGCCGCCGCTGGTGGCGGTGCCAACGGTGATCCCCCCCGCGGTCGCGGTGATGCCGAGCGTGCCGCCCACGTTGAGATTATCCCAATGAACGACCGTTCCGCCCAGGACCGCGTTGCCGGTCGAGGCTGTGAGGTTATGACCGGTGTTGGTGCCCGCCGCGATCAGCCTGGCCGAGCCGTTGGCCGTGACCGACCCCAGCGTCGGCACGCCACCGGCCATCACCGTCTGCGCCAGGATGAAGCCGTTGTCGGCATTGACATTGATACTGCCGGCATCGCCGGTGATGCCCGTGGCGGTCAGGGCGTTGAACGTCACGTTGTCCCGGGCGTGGATAGTCTGCGCGCCGCCGCTCTGCGCGGTCTGGAAGGTGATGCTGCCCTGGCTCGCCGTCGCGCCCAGCGTCGTGCCGACGTTGAGGACGTTCCAGTTGATCGGGCCGCCGCTGGCCGTCAGCAGCCCCGCGCCGGTCGTGGCGGCGAACGTGTTGCCGGTGATGGTCGTGGCGGCAACCAAGCTCGCCGAGTCATGGGCCGAGACCGAGCCCTGGCTCGTCACGCCGCCCGACGTCACCGTCTGCGCCAGGATGAAGCCGTTGTCAGCGGTGACATTGATGCTGCCGGCATCGCCGGTGATGCCCGTGGCGGTCAGGGCGTTGAAGGTCACGTTGTCGCGGGCGCGGATGGTCTGCGTGCCGCCGCTCTGCGCGGTCCGGAAGGTGATGCTGCCCTGGCTTGCCATCGCGCCCAGCGTCGTGCCGACGTTGAGCGTATTCCAGTTGATCGGGCCGCTGCCGGCCGTCAGCAGCGCCGAGCCCGTCGTCGTAGCGAGCGTGTTGCCGGTGATGGTCGTGGCGGCAAGCAGCGTCGCCGAGCCGTTGGCCGAGACCGCGCCCAGGGTGGTCACGCCGCCTGATGTCACGGTCTGGGCCAGGATGAAGCCGTTGTCGGCAGTGACATTGATGTTGCCGACGTCACCGCTGTTGCCGGTGGTCGCGAGCGACTTGAATGTCACGTTCTGGCCGGCATGAACCGTCTGCGAGCCGCTGCTGTCGGCGGTGCCGATGACGATGCTGCCGTTGTTGGCGACGACACTGAAGCTGCCGCTCGCACCGGTCGCGGTGCCCGCCAGCACCTGGTCGAGCGTTAGCCCACCGGTGCCGATGATGTCCACGTTGCCCTTCACCGCGGAGAGCAGGCTCGCCTCGGTGTCGGTCAGCGCCTTCAGGTAGATGCCCCCGGCGCTCGCGCTCGCCGACAGCCGTACCGCGTTGAGCGTGAACCGACTCGTCGCGTTGCCGATGCCGTTCGACGCGTTCAGCGACACCCCGGCGCCCGCGCCGGATGCCACAAACTTGGTCTGGCCGTCGCCATTGTCGATGATCGCTCCGAGCGAGGCGACGCCGCCTGCGGTAACGATGATCGAGGGCGCGTTCGAGGCCGCCGCGTAAGACAGCAACGAATTCAGCTGGCCGATCGTCGCATCGCCCGTGGTGGTCACCGAGATCACACCAGCCGCGTTGATGGCCGAATAGGCGCCCATCGACAGCGTCGCGGCGACCAGCGTCACGCCGCCCGAGCTGCTGGTCGCAACCACCGGCGCCGCGCTGGCGCCGGCCGCGAAGGTCATGCCGCGGTTGGCGAGCAGCTGCATCAGGCCGTCGCTGGTGATGCTGGTATTGATGGTGAGCGCGCCGCGCGGCACGTTCAGCGTCAGTGCGCCGCCGGCCGTCAGCGCCCCATAGGCGCCGCTCGTGCCGACCATCAGATCGCCGGCGACCGCGAGGATGCTGAGGTCGCCGACCGCCGAGCCGGTCACCGCGCCCGAGATGTTCACCTGCAGCGGCTGGAAGGTCGAACCGTTGAAGCCAATATTGCCGCCGGCGCGCAGATCGAGGTCGACGCCCAGGATGTGGATCGCCGTGCGATCCGTGAAGTCGGATTCGGCGTAGATGCTGCCCGTCGCGGCGAGCTGGATCGCATTGCCGGCGGCGATATTGCCGAGGACGAGATCGCCGGTGGTCTGCTTCACGTAGATGCCCTGCGCCGACGAAACCTGGTCGAGCTGGTCGTTGCTCGGATCGGCGAACGCGATCTGAAGCGCGTTCGTGTTGGTCGCGGGATTGCTTCCGGCGGCCCCGGCTGCACCGACATTGCCGCGCTCCGCGATCAGGGTCAGGTTGCCGATATCACCTGATATGACCGGCCCGCTCACATTGGCGAAGATGCTGGTCACGGCGTCGAGCTTGACGTCGCCGCGGCCGGTCACCTGGATGCCGCCAGCCTGCGCGGCCGCGATCGGGCCGTAATTCGCGGTGACGCCGCCGAGCGCGAGGCTGTTCTTGCTGCCGAGGTAGATGTTGGTCAGCGCCTTGGCCGAGATCGCGATCGGGTTGTCGACCACGACGAGGTTCTGCTGCGACAGGCTGACCGTATAGGTCGTGACATGGGTCGTGGGATCGGTGACCGCACCGACGGTGAGCTGGCCCGGACCGGCGGTGGCCAGCAATCCCCTCTGCTCCGGCGTCAGCGAGGAGGCATCGACGCTGGTGAAGGTGAACGTCTGGGGCGCCGCCGAATTGCCGACCGAGCCGCGCGGCGCGTAGAGCATGATCTGGTTCGCACTGACATTGGCGACCACGTTGTCGTCGATCGGCGGCGGCGCCGCGCCGACGGCCGACGGCGACACCGTGTAGGCGAGCTGGCTCTGCGTCCACTGCGAGCCCGCCGTGATGATGCCGTAGACCCGCTCGGTCGAGGCCAGCGTGTAGCTGTAGGTCGCATTATAGGCGTTCAGCGCCGTCTGCAGCGCCGTATTGGTCGGCATGCGCTGATTGGCCGTCGAGACGCCGTCGAACAACTTGGTGAACAGGGTCGACGACAGCGAGCTGCCGAACAGCGTTCCGAGCGGATCCGAAGGAGCGCTGCCGAGCAGGCTGGTCAGCGAGGTCTTGAGCTCGTCGGTGGTGATCTTGCCGAGCAGGAACTGATCCCGCAGGAACCGCGTCGTGGCCTCGGTCTTCATCTGCGTCGTGGTGACGTCGGCCGGGTCGATGCCGAGTTTGGCCGCCACCTGCGCCCGCAGCACCGTCTGCCCCACTGAGGTCGGATTGTAGGTGCTGCCGTTCGGGAAGGCGATGTTCCTGAGCTGGAAGTAGTCGTTATAGGCCGACGTCACCATCGACTGGTAGCTGTTGACGGCGTTGGTGGCGGCGTTGCCGCTGAGCAGGTCGAGGCTGGCCCAGACATCCTGCAGATGCTGGCTCTGCGCCTGGGTGAGGCCGACCGCCGCCCGGCCGTTCAGGATGCTGGCCTGGTTGCCGTCGGAGCCGGCAGCCTCAAGGAACACCGGACCGCCGGTCGACTGGATCGTGCCGAGGCGAAGGTCGCCCTTGGACTGGATGATGTAGGTGCCCGTGGCCGAAGAGCTGTCGAGCACGCCGCCATCGACGGCGCCGCTCGCCTGAACCGTCCCCGTCGCCTGGATCACCAGCGGATTGATATTGGTCAGGGTGGAGGCGTTGTTGACGACGGCGCTCGTCGCGCCGATCGCACCGGACGTGGAGTTGATCTCGATATTCTTGCCGATCACGACCGGGTTGGCGACGTTGTAGGCGGAAGCCGAGTTGATGTCGCCGGTCGCCGACAGGAGGACGTTGCCCTGCGGCGTGGCGCCCGCGGCATTCACCTTCACCTGGTTGATCGACAGCGCCCCGATGGCCGAGATCGCGATGTCGCGGTCGATCGAGCTCGCGGTCAGGCTGCCGCCATAGAGCTGCACCTGGACGGGCGCCTTGGTGGTGCCGAGCGTGCCGATACCGCCGTCACCCCGAAGCGTCACGCTCGTCCCCGAGATCACCGGGTTGTTGGCATTGGCGCCGACGGTGATCGACGAGTTGGTGCCGGTGGCGGCAAGCGTCGTCGTGCCCTGCTGGTTGTTGATCGACCCGTTGATGACGATGCCGGAGGTCGAATTGACCACGACGTCGCTGCTACTGCCGCCGATGAACTTGATGTTGATCGGGTTCGACGCCTTGACCGTGTTGGTCAGCGTGAGCGTCAGGTGATCATAGATCGCCTGGTACCAGTTGTACTGGGCGTCCGCGCCGCAGCACGCGTTGGAATGGGTGTTGAGTCCAACGGGGCTCCCATCCGGATTCACGCCTCCCGCCCAGTGATAGCTGCCTGTGGCGGTGGTGACTTTCTGATAGTTGCTGCTCTGCGTGCCTGAAACCAGGTTGGTCGAGCGGGTCCAGTTCTCGCCGGTGACCTGATTGGGCGTGAAGCTCCAGCCATAGTCGAACTGCGTGCTGGTGGGTAGACGATCCAGCGTCGCGGTGTCGACCCATTGATAGAGCATGTTCTCCTGCGTCGCGTACTGGACGCCCGCCGTACCGGTCCTGGCCGTAAGCATCGACGGGTCGATCGCGGCCGCAGTGACACTGTTGGTCTCGTACCGCGACACCTGCTGGCTGCTTGCAGCCTTGGGATCGTAAACCCACCACGTCGTCTTCCCCTTGAGCTGGTCGACGATCTCGACCACGCTCTGGGCAGTGACGCTGGTATTGATGGTGTTGGTGACGAGCTGGAGCCCGCTGGTGTTGTTGACGGTGACCGTGCCGGCGCCGCCTTTGATCTCGATGTTACCCTGGGTCTGGGTGTTGTCGGTCGAGGTCGAGATGATCTTGCCGTTGAGGTAGACGTAGCCGCCGGCGCCCTGCGCCACGCCATTCAGGATGAGCTGGTCGGTGAGAGCGTTGTACCTGACCCCGATCTTGGCGTCGCCGCTGGCCGACGCCGTCACGGAGCCCGAGATGTCGTAATAGACGCCGTTCCGCGCATTGGCCTGGGCCGCGGCAAAATCCGCGCCGCCGTTGCGATTCTTGAGGCCGTTGCTGCCATAGATGGCATCGTACGCAGCGGCGCCGATGTTGACCGAGTAGTTGCTGCTCGAGCCGGCCTGGATGATGCCGTTGATGTTGATCACCGACGCCGAGATGATGACCGCCTGGCCGCTGATGGTCCGGGTGGCTGTCGCGGTGGCCGGCGAATCCGCGGTCTTCGGCGTGATCGCATCCGGCTGGATGTTGATCACCTGGAAGAAGCCCGAGCTGTCGCAGGCTGACGCACAGTTGAACGGCGTCTTGTACGGACCGCTATCGGTGTAGACGTTGCGGCCGTCATAAGTCGTTTTCTTCCACTGCGCGAGCACGACATTGGCCGAGTCCTGCGACTGCCCCTCGATGATCTTGAGGGTCGCGATGTCAGGCACGCTGCCGGCATCGGGAGTGCTGGTGTTCCCAGGCGTACCCCTGCCCACCGGCAGGAAGATCGATGAATAGAGCGAGGTGCCGTCGTAATACGTCATCAGCATGCGCGCGGTGAAGATCGTGCTGGCGTCGGCGTTGCCGACGGGTTGATACACTCCGTGGCTGCCGTCGGTGCAGCAGTAATAGAAATAGGGGTGATCGGTTCCCGAAGCGATATGCGGAGCGGTATAGTAGTCGCCGTAGGCGCCGAGATAGGTCGCCGCCGTCATCACCGCGGTCAGCGTGTCTTCCGGCCTGTTTTCAGTGGTGGCCCATTGCGAGGTGACCGCGCTGCCGCTGTCGTAGAAGCTCCCGATACCGCCGAGGAAGGTGAAGGTGCCTTTGGGCACCACGATCTGGACGGTCGCGGCGCTGAGCGACTGCGATGCGACGACGCTGCCGAGATTGTTGATGATCTTGAGCAGGCCGTTCGCGTTGTTGACGGCGCCATTGAAATAGATGTCGGGCGTGCGGGTCAGCACGTTGCCGTTCTGGTCAATGCCCTGACCGGAGTCGGGATCCAGGCGGTTGTAGGTGGCGGAGACGTCGATGACCGGCGTCGCGCTCGGCATCGCGGTGAAGGTCACATTGGAATGCGAATCCGGGTCGACATGGTCGATCTGGCGATAGGTGATGTTACCTCCGGTCACATCGGTGACCGTGAGGTTGCCCAGGCTCATGAAGTCGAGGCCCTTGTTCTCGATCTTGATCAATGGCGAGCTGCGCGCGATGACCGCGGGCGCGGCAGGATTCGTGCCGCTGTTTCCGGTGAGCTTCTGCGCCAGGATCGAGACGTTGCCGGCGGACACCAGGATGTCGCCGAACGCAAAGGCGTTGCCGGGCGCGTCGGAGGTGAACGGCGCCTGCTTGATCAGCGTGTCGATCTGCCGCTGGATGTCGCCGGTCGGATCGGTGCCGGACGGCGACATGATGGCGGGCGCCGTCGGAGTCGCCGCCGCGAGCTGCGCGCGGACCTGCGTCGCGGTCAGGCCGGTCAGCGTCGCCAGCTGGCTGACGACCAGATCGTAAGGATTGAAGTTGCCGACGATAGTGTACTGAACCGTCTGGTGGTTCCAGCTCATCACCGGACTGAAGTGGTTGACGTCGGAGACGGACTCGAGGACCGACGAGGAGCCGTTGGTCAGCGTCGAGTCCGGACTGGTCGTGCTCAATGTCGGCGTGGATGCGCCCAGATTGATCGTGATCGTCAAATCGTTGTTGACGCCAGCAACCACCCGGCCGTTGAGCGCGACGTCGCCGGTTCCACTGGTGTGGCTGTGGTTGTCGCTGTTCTTGGCGCTGAAGATGTCGAGATACGGGTTGTAATTGCTGCCGTTGCCGGTGGCCGTGACCTGCCCCTGCGTGGCGCCGAGATAGATGTCGCGCGCGCCGAGAATGCTCGAGGTCGGAGCGAGCGTCAGGCTCGTGGTGTCGTCGGCATTGGCCGTGCCGCGATAGAGCGCCGAGATCGGAATGGCGGTGTTGTTGTAGACCACCGTCGTCGCCGTCGCCTGCACGCTGCTGAAGACGGTGCCATCGCCGGACAGGCCGGCATACATGGTGATGTCACGCCAGGCCACGATCTTCGCGTTGTCGCCGACATTGACGGACTGGTTGGCATGGACCCAACTGTTGGTGCTGGCGCCGACGCCCGCGATCGCGCCGTAGAGGCTGGCATTGGCGTTGTTCGCCGCCGCCATCTTCGCGGCCGTGCCGACATAGATCTTGCCGGCGCTGAACAGCTCGCGGGCGTTGATGTTGACCGCGAGCGTGGCATTCGCCGTCATGTTGGATTCGGCGCCGCCGCCGGCGAAGAAGCTGGCGGTGGCGAGGCTCGCGGTATCGTTGGTGCTCAGCGTGTTGTAGGCCTCGATGTTGATCACCGCGGTCGAGGTCCTGGGATCGTCGTTGAGGCTCAGCACCGTGCCGGCGCCGATATTGGTATTGACGCGCTGGGTCACGAAGGACTCGCTCAGCGCCGCCGCTCCCGAGAATGAGCCGCCCGAGCCCGATCGCGCGCCGCCGCCGGCTTGGTTGACGATGTCGTTGGCGATGACGACCATGTCGCCGGCCGCCGAGTTGATGATCAGATGCGTCCCGATCTCGGCTGTCGTGGTGGAGTCGACGTCGTTCCTGGTCTTGCCGGCGGACACGCCCGCCGTGGACGCCTGATAGGCGTCGCCGCTCGCGGCGTAATTCGTGGTATGCGTCGCCTCGATCGTGAGGCCGCCGAGATAGAGCGTGTCGTCCGTCGAGCCGCCGTCGAACCGCGCATTGGTTACGGCGGTCGAGCTGGTGGTGGCGACCGCCGCCGCACCGGCATAGGTACCGCCCGCGCCGACTATCGCGTTGGAGAAATTCGTGTCCCTGCCGTCCGCCTGGATCGTGAGCTTGCCGGTGTAGGCGGCGCGGTTCAGGGCGTCCATATCTGCGGGCGCGCCCAGATAGGCGTAGGTTTTCGCGTCCGACGACGTTTGGGCCACGGTGGCGCCGAGGGCCAGGAAGCCGCTCGAAAGACCGGTCCCCTCGGCATATTGCGAGCTGTCGTTTTCAGCCGTGATGGACACGTCGGCATTGGGGAGCCGGATTCCCGCCCCGCCATAGGCCTTGACCGTCGCGTTTTCGGAGGCCCTTGCGAAACTGCCCTGCGCGCCGATCAGCGAGCCGCCGCCGCCGGCGAGCGCCTTGGCCCAGGTCGTCGTGCCATAGATCGGCGTGGTCGTGGTTCCGTTCGTTTGCGTGCCGATGATGGGGACGAGCGCCATGGCGGTCACGGCGAGCTTGCCACCCGAGAAGCTGGTGTTGTCACCGACATCGGCCGTGACCGTGGCTCCGACGGTCGATTGGGCGATGGCGACGCCGACCGCGCCGCCGCCGACCGACACGCCGATCGCCTCGCTCAACAGATTCGGCTTGATCGCGGCTCCCACCAGCGTGCCGTCGCCGGTCGCAGACGTGGTGATGACTGCGCCGGATCCGATCTCGGCGAGCACGCCCGAGTTTTCGTGGGCCTCTGCATCCGCGCCGGCGCCGGCGACGATACCGCCCGAGAGCGCCGTTGCCGTCGTCGTCAAGGTGCCAGCGCCCGAGGCCCCGACACCCAATGTCGAAGTGTTGACGGTAGCGTCGTCCAGGACCCGCGCTGTGACGGAGCTGTTTCGGCTTGCCGTTGCGACCGAAGCGCCGGCGGCCACGGCGCCGGCACTTGCGCCGCCGGTGAAGACGACCTGGCTCGTTGAATCCTGCGCCAGGACGGCGACGCCGTTGCCCCCCGTGCCGGTGATCTGGCCGCCAAGCAAGGCCACCACGGTGTTGCTGACATTGCCGACCGCCACCGAGGCCTGAGCGCCGAAGTAAAGCGCCGCACCGCCGGCGATCGCCTCGGTATCGATGGTCTTGCCGGCATAAGGTCCGTCGGTCGCATCCTTGACGACCGCCAGGACGTTGACGGCGGGCGCCGCGACGGCCAAAGGCGTATCCGCGGCCACCAGCACGCCGGCGCCGTTGCGTCCGTAGTCGCTGAGGTTGGCGACCACGGTGCTGTTGACGCTGGTGTAGCCGATGCCGGCGCCAATGCCGAGATTCTTGGCAAAGCCCGCGCCGAGCAGATACATCTTGGCCGCGTTGGCGCTGGTGGCCGAGACGTTGACTTGCGTGCCCGTGACGTTGCCGCCCGCGATCTGGGCGATGACCGCGTCATTGCCGCCGCTCAGGATATTGCTGACGTCGTAGGTCGAGCTGACATTGGCACTGTTCGGATTGCCGGCCGTGCCGCTCGCGACGGCACCACTGCCATGCATGTTGCTGGTGCCGCTGTTGACGGACGCGATGGTGCCGTTGCTACCTTGGTTGAGCTGGCCGGTCTGCTGGCCCTGCGTGTCGGCGTCCGCGGTGTTGGTGCCGATGATGATGACGCCGACGGTCGCGCCGATGCCGGCGCTGCCGCCGATGCCGGCGGTCACCGCGTAGGACAGCACCTCCTTGGTGCTGAGCGCGTTGACGTTGATCGCGCCTGACGAGTTCAGATTGCTGTTCCAGCTCTCGGCAACGGTCCGGCTCTTGAACACGATGACGTTGGCCGCAGCGCCGACGCCGACCCCTCCTCCGCTGGCGCCGACCGCGAGCGCGCCCGCGATCTCCTTGATCGCGACGTCCTCGTTGGCGTTGACCGTGACCGCGCCGGCCGCACCGCCCGTCACCCCCTGCAGCGTGGTGTCGTAGACGCCGGCGATGGTGTTGTTGTTGGCGACCTCGATGTTCGCCATGCCGGCGATCGCGGCGGTGCCCGTCGAGAGCGCGCCACCGATTGCATAGGCCTCGAAGCGGTTCTTGGTCTTGGCTTCGACGTCGAGCGCACCGCTCAAATTGAGCGCGGTGGTGTGCGCGGCGCCATTGCCCTGATAGCGGAACTCATCGCCGACATAGGCCAGCGTCCGGTTCGAGGAGACCTGGACCAGGAACGCCGCGCCGATCGCGGCCTGGCTGCCATAGGCACCAGAGCCGTTCGCGGAGAAGATGCCGGTGTTGTTGTTGGCGTTGACCGTCAGCGACGAAGCGGTCAGCGCGCCGCCGTCGACATAGGCTTCCGTGGTCGCCTGGAAGACGTTCAGGCCGACCGAGCCGCTGTTGAAGCCGATCGCAATCGAGGACGCATCCTGCTCCGCATTGGCCTTCACGGTCACGGCGCCCAACGTCGCGCTCGACGACTGGACGCCGCCGACCGTGGCATTGGTGATATAGGCGAAGGTCTCGCGCGACATCGTCGTCGAGACAATCGTCGCGCCACCGCCGCCGCTGCTGCCGTAGGCGATGCCTGCGCCGAATGCGCCGGAATAGGAGAAGCTCGATGCGGCCACCTCGATCTGCGGCTTGAGCGTCGGCGAGGTCAGGCGCGTGTCGATGGACGCGCTGTCGATATAGGCTCGTGTCGCCCCGCTCATCACGTTAGTGATCGGGTTGATCATGATCGAGATGCCGCCACTCGCGGCGACCGACGCGACGTTGGTCACGACAGCCTGGTGCGAGCTCGCGACCACGGCGAGGCCGCGCAGGACGTCCTGGTTCTCGGTGAGGTCGGGCGTGGTGTCGGTCGGCGCGTGGGCCGTGCCGAGATCGAAGGCATGGACGAGGGTGCCGTTGTTGACCGACAGCGTATCGGTGGTGCTGGTCCCGAGCGCGTCGACCTTGGTGTTCGCGCCGCTGATATAGGCCGCAGTGGTTCCCGTGATCTGGTTGGTGACCAGCGAGCCCGCGCCGCCCGCCGCCCCCTTGCTGATCGACACCGCGCCGCCGAACACGCCAACCTTGTCGTTGTTGCCGGCGATCACGGCGACGTTGTTGGTGGCGATGACGTCGGCGCCATTGATACCGTTGGTACCTGCCGCCGTGATACTGGCGGTGACGTTGGTCCCCATCAGATTGGTGGCGACCGAGCCGGCCAGCCCGACCTGCGAGGACATCGCGATACCGACGGCGACCGTCGAGATGCTGGCGTTCGAGTTCGCACCGACCGCGACATTGCCCGAGGCGGTCAGCTTGGAGCCGGTGACGCCGGCGCTGACATTGTTGGCGATGCTGCTGTAGACAAGCGCCAGACCCGCGGCGCTTCCTTGCGTCGAGGCGCCCGCAACGGCGGCGGTTCCGGTAATGCTGGAATTGTCGGTCGCGCTGACGGAAATGTTCTTGGCCGTGACGGACGATTGCGTCGTGCTGGACTGGTTGTTGCCGATGGCCGCGGAGACGGTGTTGGAGATGCTGCTGATCGTGGTGCCACCGACGCCGGCAAATTGTCCGGTCGCAAGACCGAAGCCAATCGTGACCGACTGGATCTTCGAGGAATCGACCGCGCTCACGCTGACATTGCCGTTGCTGCCGGCCGTCAACAGGACGTTGGCGATATAGGCCGAATGCGTCGTTGCGATGGTATCGTAGACGATCGAGGCGCCGACATTGTTCTTGCCGGCCTGGACGAGGCCGGCAACGGAGACGATGCTGGCGCCCGGACCGTTACCCGTGCCGCCGTTGAGCGCAGCCGCGCCGAAGTCGATGCAGTTCTGCCCGCCCGTGCCGCCCGCGACCGTACATGTGTCTTCGGCGAGATGATTGTTGTTCGATTTCTTGACGAGGTTTCCGAGCGCCGTATCCAGCGCCGACACTGCGCCGCTGTCCGCCAGCACCGTTACGCGGCCAACGTCGATGTTCACCGTGGCGCCGCTGCTGATATAGGCCGTCGTGGTCGACGAGATCTCGCTGACGACGATCGCGCCGGCAAGCCCGTTGGACCCTGCCCCGCCCGAGGCCGCACCGGCGGCGATCACGCTGGCGCTGTCGGCCAGCACCAGCAGCGTGTCGTAGTTCGAGATCGAGGTGCTGCGGATATGCGCGTCGGTCGCGTTCCCACCCGTGGGATCGGCAATCGACGCGTAGGTCAGCCCGATGCCGACGCCGGCCTGGCCACCGGCTATATAGAGCGACCCGCCGCCGATCGCGATGTTCGTGGTCTGGTAGGCGTCGACCTCGAGCGCGCGATTGACGCCGGTCGCTTGCCCCGTGATCGTCGAGCTCTCGATATAGGCGTTGGCGCTGTCCGTGATGATGCCGACGGAGGCCGACAGCGACGCCGCATTGGATTTCGATCCCGCCACGCCGATGGCGACGACGGTCTCCGAGCCGCCGTTGAGCGCCTGCACCGTCACCGAACTCTGGTTGTTCACGGTGGTGCCGTAGATATAGGCGAGTGTCGCGTTGTTCGACATCGCCGCCGCGATCGCACCGCCGATCGCAGCCCCCTGGGCGGACCCTCCGGCCAGATTGAGCGCCGCGGAACCGGAACCATTATTAAGCATGGTGTCGTTCAGCGCCTGAACGATCGTGTTGGTGAGCACGGCGCCGGTCGTGGTGTACTTGTTGACCGTCGTGTTTTTGATATAGGCGCTGGTGCCGAGCGAGACGTCGCTCACCGACGAGCTGCCGGCGAGGTCGAGGCTGAAGCCGCTGGTGCTCGATCCCGAAGTCGAACCGATCTTGCCCGCCGCCGTCGTCACGCCGGCGGTGCCTCCGGTCGAGGCGGCGCCGGCAGCGCCTGCCTTGTCGGAGAAATTCGACGACGCCGGGTCGGAGACGGCTGCCGCCACGGCGGCCGCGGTGATTCGCCCCGACGTGGTCGCGCTGAGTGTCAGATTGTCGACATTGACCGCCCCGCTTCCGCCGCTGGTGCCAGCGAACGGATCGTTGGCGCTGAACACGCCGGGCCGGATGTCGGAATGGTTGTCGCCGATATAGGCGGAGGTGTCGGTATTTGCGCCGAGATAGGCGACCGACAAGCCGACCGCCGAACCGCCGCTCCCGTTATAGCTCATCGCGCCGGACAGCGTCACGACCGACAGATCCTGCTGCGCCAGGATGCCGACCGTCGGTGCATAGACGGTGGCCTGGCTCGATATCGACGCGTGCGTCGTGTTGTTCAGGAAACCGAGCGAAGTGATGCCATTCAGCGCCAGCGTGCCGGCAGCCTTGCCGGACGACGGTGCGACAGCGACGAACCGGTCTGAAGTGATCGCATTGACGGCGATGTCGTCCGCCGCACGCAGCGTCGCGCGGTCCGAAACGCCGGCGATGGTATTGGTGTTGAACTGGACGAGATTGAGCGCGCCGCCGACGGAGGAGCCGCCCGAGGTGTTGCCGAACAGGAAGCCGAGCGTGCCGACATTGCCGGCGGCGTCGATCGACGCCGTGGTCGTGGTGGCCGCGATTTGGATGCTGGCGTTGTAGGTATGGACGTCGCCATTGTCCATCCCGACCGACCAGCCGGTGCCACTGCCGCAGGCCGCGGTCGCGCAGGTCGCCGTCAGGCTCGCGCTTCCGGCCACCCACGCCGTCGTGTTGTTGTTCACGACGAAATGATTCAGCGAACCGGCGATGCCGATCGTGTCGCCGGCGTCCGCGGTGGCATTGGCGTAGCTGGTCAGGATGTTGCCGCCGACGCCGAGATTGCCGTTGAGGTGGCTCAGCACCGCGCCCAAACCATCCCACTTCAGCCAGGAATTGGTGATCGGCAGTTCGGTGGTGGCATCGACGGCGATGTTCGCTGCGTTGATCAGTGTGCCATTGCCGACATAGGCGTTCGAATTATGCGTGAAATTGCCCCAGGCGACGGCCGCGCTGATCGCGGTGCTCTCGCCGGACACCGGATCCTTCGTGATCGCGCTGGACGTCGCATTGCTGCGAACGCCGCGATCGATGACGTTGCTGGCAACGGCAACGTTGCCGCTGGCATAGATGCTCGGCGCGCCGCCGCTCGGATTTTGCGCGATCGCAGCGGTCGCGCTCTGGCTGCTGTTGGCCAGCGACAGCGCGCCTGCGACCTTGAAATCGAAGCTCAACGGCATCAGCGAGCCCATATGGTCCCTGATGATCGACGTCGGCGAGGTGACGGCGCGCAGTCCTCGTTCGATCGCCGCGATCAGCGCCGGCAGGCCGGCGATGGACGAGGCCATCGTGGAATTGCTCGTCGTGTCCGACGTCGCTTCAACGAGAACGGAGCCGTTCATCCGGTTGGCGGTATCGGTTCCGAGCGATGCGCCGAGCGTCGCGGTCGCGGACGTCGTGATGTCGCTGATGGCGAACGCCCCGCCGACGGCGCCGCTCGCCCCCGTCCCGGGTGCCGCGACCGACGTTGCGCTGGTCGAGAAGGAATTGTTGTTGATCGCGCGCACCTTCAGCGTGCTGCCGCTCGTGTTCACCAGGCCCGCCGCAATATGCGCGCCGGTCGCAACGTTGGCGGTCGTCGACACTGATCCCTTGGAATAGGCCACCGTCGGGACGATCTGCGCGCTCGTCGATGCCGCGAGGGCAGAGACGGCGATGGTCGCGTCGTTGAGCGCCTTGACCTCGAGGTTGCCGCCGGCGTTGACCGTCGCGCCCGAGGCCACGTTGGTCGTGGCAGTGCCGTCGATCTTGCCGACGACCACGCCGGCCGCGACCGGCGTCAGGCTGCCAAGCAAGGTGGAGGCGACCGCCGGATCCGACGCGGTCTCCGTGGCATGCGCGGAAATGGTGACATCGCCGCGGCCGTTGATGTCGGCATGGCTGTTGATGTTGATGGTCGCAGTGGCGCTTGCCGCGACATAGCCGCCATTGAGCCCGAGCAGCGATGCGGCCAGCGTCGAGCCGACGAGCGCGAAATCACCGGCCACGGAACCGTTCAGGAAGCTCGACACGGCCGTCGAGGTTGCGGTGATCGAGACGATGCCGCCGGTAATCTTGCCGTCGACCGTGATCGACGTCGCGGCGGTGGCCTGGCCGGACAGCTTGATGTCGCTCGCCGTCGCCCTCAGCGTCACGTTACCGTCGGCGTAGGTGGTCCCGCCGAAATTGACCGACTGGGCCAGGATCTGCGCGCCATTCATGATCTCGATGTTGGGCGCGTCGATGATGACGTTGTTGGCGTTGCCGGTCGAATGGCCGGAGCCATCGAGACGGCGGGCATCGATCATCGCATGCGCGGCGAGCGTGATGGAATGATCCGCCTGGATGAGGTAGTCGGCACCCGCGCTGAGCCCGGCGAGCGCATTAGCGATGGAGCTGTTCGACAGCGTCACGCCGGAGTCGCCCTGGGCGGCATCGCCCACGACCACGTCGGTGGGGTCGATCAGCAGCGTGCCGGCCTTGCCGTTGTCCGCACTGAGATCGACCTTGATGCCTTTCCCGATGTCGATGATCCCGTTCGCGCTGAAGTCGACGAGACCGGCATTGCCCGTCTTCGCGCTGGCATCGAACCTGGCGCCGCCCGCGACGGTCAGGTTCTGCGCCGCCTTCAGGCGGATCTCTCCGGCATTGCCGTTTGCGCTTGCGATGTTGAGATTGGCGTTCTTGCCGACATCGATGTTGTTGCCGGCCTGGACGGTGATGTTGCTCGGCGTTGCGGTCTTGCTCTGCGCGGTCAGACGTCCGTTGACCCTGGCATTGTTGACCGCACCGATATGGATCGAGCCGTTGCTGACGGTGATCGAGCTGGCGCTGCGCAGGCCCTTGGAGTTGACGGAGGCCGCAAATTTCGCGGCGTGATCGAGATTGGCGATGTCGCGCTGGGTGGCGCCGCCGACATAGACGTTCTGCCCGGTCAGCCGCACGCCATCCTGCGCATTGACCCGGCCGTAGATGCGGATGTTGCCGTCGGGCGAGACCGGGAACGAGCCGGCCATCAGGTTGCCGACGGCCGACTGGTTGATCGCCCCGCCCGCGCCGATCAGGCTGTCGGTGAACTCGCGCGTCGGCGTCGAGACGTTGAGGCTGCCGACATTCACCGTGCCGGAACGGCCGACCACGAAACCCTTGGGATCGGCGAAGTAGACGTTACCGCCGATCGCACCGTTCATGTAGGAGTTCAGCGTGCCATTGACGTAGACCGGCGCGTCGCGAACGATGTTGACGAGGTTTTGCGTGCCGGTCGGCAGTTGCAGGTTGACGGTGTTGCCCTGCCCGACGCTGAACTGCGAGAACGAGTTGAAGGCGTTGTTGCCGGAGACCGTCGACGTCGTGATGTTGGTGACGCCGCCGGAGGTCTGCAAGGACGTCCCGGTGCGTCCGTCCGGAACGATGACGTTCGCCGTCTGCGCCTGAACGCGGACGCTGAACACCGGCAGGAAGACCATCTGCATCGCGCAGAGCAGCGACATCGAGCGGAAGCGCGCAAGCCCCCGCAGCGTCGTCAGCTCATCGTTGTTTCGCGTCGCAGATGGTCCGCGCATTTCATATCCTCTTCATCGGCATTGGCGCCGATCCACAACCGGGTGGGAGAATGTCGTCGAAGGCGTCCGGCATCAGAACTGGCCGGGCGGCAGCTTGAAGATGTCGGGGCTCTTGGCGTCGGCCACGTAGAACAGCAGCAGGCTGGTCGGGGTCAGCACACGCTGGTTGTTCTCCTTGTTCTCGAACGTGCCTTGGAGCAGCAGGATCACCGAGCGGTCCTTGGCGTCGCTGCCGCGGAACATCACGATGCCGCCGGCAACCGGCATGTTGACCGCGATGGAATCAGGCTTGAAGCCTTCGCCCATGAAATGGGCGCGCAGGATGTTGGCGTTGGAGAACAGCTTTTCCGGCGTTATCGCCGCGTCGGTCCCCTTCGACCAGACGGCGCCCACCTGGATCAGCGACTTGGACTTGTAGCCGAACACGTAGGAGAGCTCGGCGGTACCGCCGTTCGGCAGCAGCTCGGGAACCGACATGAGGATGCTATGCGTCAGCTCGGACGCGTTGTCCTGCGCCTTGATGGCGTCGGGCTTGGCGTTGAAGTCCTTGATCATCGCCGCGCGCACGTCGGCTTCGCCCATGCCGAACTTGGCGGAGCGGAAGCCGTCGATTGACTTTGCCTTGTCGTCCGCGCCGGCGCTCGGCGCCTCGGTCGTGGCCGCCGCCGGGGCGCCGGCCGCCGGAGCAGCCCCAGCCGCAGCAGCCTTCGGGGCTTGCGCCGCCTTCTGCTTTGGAACGGCGCCCTGAGCCGCCACCGGACCTGTAGCCACAAAGGTGAGAAGGCCGACGAGGGCCGGAACGAGATAGATTTTGCGCATCGAGAACCTTCGAAACAACTTGAAAGAACGCTTCAAAAATCGGCAGTCACGAAATCGGCTTCTCCGAACCGCCGTCGCAACCGAGACGGAAAATGTTGCAATGCCATAAGGCGCTACAAAACATCACGGAGCAGACAAGGCTCGAACAGCGACTCCTCAGCGGCGTAGGAATACGGTATCGGGTTGCCAAACGCTGCGAATGAACATTCACAAGCGCATTTTTTCATCAATTGTGGATGCCGGCGGTTCGCGCTAAGCATCCGCCTTGGGGCAATCATCATGCAAAGAATTTCATGACCGAACGGCCTTCCGCTTTCGCGGTCGATCGCCGCGGGTTCATTCGCCTTGCGGGGACAAGCGCTGCGGGATGGCTCGCGCTCGGCGCAACATCTGATCGCATGCGGATCGTCGCCTCGCTGACGGGATTACCGCTCGACGACGAATTGACCAGAAGGAGCATGACCGACAGCCCGACCTCCCGCCTCGGCGGCCTCATCGTGGGTTTGAGGCAGCGAGGCTGGGTCGAAGGCGTCAACTTCCGCCTCGAACTCCGTTCGACTTTCGGCAGCTCCGATAGACTGAAGACCGCGGTCCAGGAATTGCTGGAGCTGAAGCCGGACGTGATCCTGACCGGCTCGACGATCGAAACCGCGGCAGTCCTGGCAGCCACCAAAACCATCCCGATCGTCTTCGCGACGGCCAACGATCCCGTCGGCAATGGCTTCGTCGAGAGCCTCGCGCATCCCGGCGGCAACGTCACCGGCTTCACCAACAGCTCCGCCGAGATGGGCGGCAAATGGCTTCAGCTCATCCGGGAGGCCGTGCCTGACGTTGCGCGCGTCGGTGTGCTGTTCAACCCGGCGACCACGCCGCGCGGCGGGCGCTTCTTCCTCGACTCCATCGAGCAAGAGGCCGCAGCATGCGGCGTCTCCGTGGTCCCCGCCCCCGTCAACGCGCCAACGGAAATTGACGAGGTCATCAGGCGCCTCTCCGAGCCGCCCAAAGCGGCGATGGTTGCGCTGGTCGACAGCTTCCTCGTGATCCACCGGCAGGCGGTCGTGGCGGCAGCGGCCAAATATCGCGTCCCCACGATCTATCCGTTCCATTATTTCATGGATGCGGGCGGGCTGATGAGCTACGGGCCGACGCTCGAAGTGCGCTCGGCCGACTATGTCGATCTGATCCTGCGCGGCACCAAGGCCGGCGATCTCCCGGTGCAATCGCCACGCAAATACGAGCTGCTGATCAACCGCACGGTCGCCCGTACGCTGGATTTGACCATACCGTTCACGCTGCTCGCACGCGCCGACGAGATTCGCGAGTGAACGAGCAGGTCGACCAGGGACATTTGCGGACGCCTCCCGGCCGGCTGTTCCGCAAATATCTCTACTCGATCGTCGCCCTCGCCTTTGCCGCGCTCGCCATCAACACCGGCTTCGACGTCTGGTTCTCCTATCGCGAGCAGAAGCAGCTCCTCGCGGCAACCCAGCGCGAGCAGGCAGCGTCGGCGGCCATTCAGATCGGCCAGTTCATCGGCCAGATCGAGAACCAGATCAGATGGCTCTCCCGCCTGCCCCCGGAGCTGTCGACGAACGAGGACGAGCGCCTGAACGCGATCCGCCTCCTGCGCCTCTCGCCCGCGATCGCGGAAATCGCCGAGCTCGACGCGCAAGGCCGCGAGCAGGTGCGCGTGTCGCGCCGCGTCGCGGACAGGATCGGCAGCAAGATCGACCTCGCCGCTTCGCCCGCCTTCCGTGGCGCCAACGAAAGCCGGACCTATTACGGGCCGGTCTACTTCTTCGGCGACACGGAGCCGTTCATGACGATCGCCGCGCGCGGGGCCGGCCGCGGTCCCAATGTGATCGTCGCCGAGGTCAATCTGCGCTTCATCTGGGACCTCGTCGCGGGGATCAGGGTCGGCAATACCGGCAAGGCCTATGTGGTCGACCGCATGGGGCTGTTGATCGCACATCCCGATTTGTGGCCGGCGCTACGCCGCAGCGATCTTTCGGGACATGCCGACGTTCGAGCCGCACTCGACGGAGTCGGGCCGCCGTCAGGCGGCCTGGTCAAGGAAGACCTGTCCGGTCAACGCGTGCTGTCGACCTATGCGACGGTGCCCTCGCTCGGCTGGCTGGTGTTCGTCGAGCTCCCGCTCACCGAAGCCTATGCGCCGATCTACGCGTCGATCGGCCGCTCGACGTTTCTCCTGGTCGCTCTGCTCGCCTGCGCGGTGCTGGTCTCGCTCTTTCTCAGCCGGCGCATGACCGTGCCGATCCAGATCCTGACACAGGGTGCGCGCCGGATCGGCAGCGGCGATCTCGGCCTGCGGCTCGCGATCAAGACCGGCGACGAGCTGGAGGCGCTCGGCGACCAGTTCAACCGCATGGCCGCGCACTTGCGCGAATCCTACGCGACGCTCGAGCGCAAGGTCATCGAGCGGACCTCCGAGCTCGAGAAGGCGCGCGACCACGCCCTCGCCGAACATGACGCGGCCGAACGTGCGCGCAGTATTGCCGTGCAGGCCAACGAGACCAAGTCGCGCTTCCTCGCCGTCGTCAGCCACGAGCTGCGCACGCCGCTGAACGGCGTCATGGGCGTGCTGCAACTGCTGGACGACGGCAGCCTCGGCGAAGCGCAGCGACGCCATCTCGCCACCGCCGCCGCATCGGGCGAGACGCTGATCGCGCTGGTCGATGCCATCCTGGAATATGCGCGTCTGGAGGCCAGCGCCGAAACGCTGGAGACGCGCGACTTCCGTCTCGATCAGCTCATCGAGGCCGCCGCCGATCTGATGCGCCCACAGGCCTTCGGCAAGGGACTGACCTTCGATCTCGCCAGCGACGTGACGGTCAACACGTCCGTGCACGGCGATCCTGTCAGGCTCAATCGCATCCTGCTCAATTTGATCGGCAATGCCATCAAATTCACTCCGCGCGGCGGGATCGGCTTGAAGGCGTCAGCGGAGCAGCACGAGGATCACATCCTGCTGAGCATTACGGTTCGCGATACCGGCATCGGCATCGCGCCGGACATGCACGAGCGGATCTTCGAGGATTTCGTGCAGGCGGACGATAGCATCGCACGGCGGTTCGGCGGCACCGGCCTTGGCCTTGCGATCGCGCGGCGGCTGACGCGCCTGATGCGCGGCGAGCTGACGGTGGAGAGCACGCCGGGCGCAGGCAGCACGTTCGCGCTTGAAGTACCGCTCGGCCTTGCCGCGAACGGCATCGCGCAAGGTGCGCTTCCGCCGCCGTCGCGGCGGCTTCGCGTGCTGCTGGTCGACGACGATCCCGTCAATTGCCAGGTCGGCGAAGCCATCCTGAACCGGCTCGGCCATCATCCCACCATAGCCAGAAACGGCGCCTCGGCCGTCGCACTCGCCCGCGATCAGGCGTTCGACATCATCCTGATGGATCTGCACATGCCCGACATGGACGGCGTGGAGGCGGCCTCGCAGATCGGCAAGCTCGGTCTGCCGAGGATGCCGCGCATCATCGCCGTGACCGCCGACGTCTCGCGCAGCGCACGCGAGCGGCTCGCCAGTGCAGGGATCGCCAAGGTTGTCAGCAAGCCGATCCTGATCAATGCCCTGCGCGAGGCGATCGAGGACGATCCGCCGGACCAGCCGGCAGAGGTGCGGCTCGCCGCAGGCGCGTTGATCGACCGGCATTTCCTCGACGACCAGAAAGAACTGCTGGGCGCCACGCAAATCGCCAAGCTCCACCAGCTTCTGCGGCAAACGAGCCAACAACTGATCGAGGACATCGCCGAGGCTGCGGCGATCGACGATCACCTGCAGCTGGCGCGATCCGCACACCAGCTTGGCAGCGCGGCGAGCGCGCTCGGCCTCGTTCGCCTGTTCGAACGCTGCCGCGAGGTTGAGCTGGCGGTAGCCACGATGTCCGCATCCGAATGCCACGGTGCCGCCCGCGAACTTGCCGCCCTCCAGAAAGCTTCGATGAGCGCGCTGGACGAATTGCTTCTGCCCGTCGAACAGCGTTCGGTCAGCTAGCCGCGGCGCGGCTGCGTACGCCCGCCTCATCCTCCCGTCCAAACCGCTCGACCAGAAAATCAATGAACAGCCGTACCTTCACCGACAAATGCCGCGTCGGCGGATAGACCGCATAGAGCGCGAGCGGCGGCGCCGAATAATCATCCAGCACCGTCAGCAACTCGCCCTTCCGCAAAGCGTCGGCGGCGATGAACTCCGGGAGCAGCGCGAGCCCCCTGCCCTTGATCGCGACGTCGCGCAGCACTTCGGCGTTGTTGACGCAGAGCGACCAGGTCGGCTGGATCCAGTGATCGCCATCCGCGCCGGTAAGCTTCCACTGATTGCCGGTGAGCAGGAAGCCGTAGGTCAGCGACGCATGCTCGCGCAGATCCTGCGGATGCTTTGGCGTGCCGTGCCGCGCGAGATAATCGGGCGAGGCGCAGATCATGCGCGCCACCGGCGTGATCTTGCGCGCGATCAGGCTGGAGGATTCCAGTTCGGCGATCCGCAGCGTCACGTCAAAGCCGTCCTGGACCGGATCGAGCAGATCGTCGCTCAGCACGATCTGGAGCTGAAGCTCGCCATAGCGCGCCATGAAATCGGCCAGCACCGGCCCGAGCCGCATGGTGCCGAACGACATCGGCGCGTTGACGCGCAGCAGCCCGCGCGGCGCGGACTGGGCTTGCGCCACCGCCTGGTCCGCGGCCTCGATCTCCGAGAGGATCACGACCGCGCGCTCGAAATAACGCTGGCCGTTCTCGGTCGGGCTCGCGTGGCGGGTGGTCCGGTTCAGGAGCTGGACGCCGAGGCTCTCCTCGAGGTCGGCGATGTATTTGCTGATCGCCGACCGCGACAGCCGTAGCTGA
The DNA here is from genome assembly GCF_054062495.1 of Bradyrhizobium sp. USDA 3311. NCBI lineage: Bacteria > Pseudomonadati > Pseudomonadota > Alphaproteobacteria > Hyphomicrobiales > Nitrobacteraceae > Bradyrhizobium > Bradyrhizobium sp. USDA 3311. The sequence goes on from NZ_JBSSFI010000001.1 coordinate 7,514,380, forward strand.
CGGCCCGCCTCGGCAAAACTGCCGCTTTCGACCACCTTCACGAAGGCCCGGAGGCTAGCGACCTTATCCAAGCTGCCGCTCCAGCGATTGTTTCCAAATCGTAGACATAGACGTCATATTTGCATGGATTGTCTCCAATCCAAAGCGGAACGATATTTCCGGCCAGAGCAAGACTGCTCCCCGAATTTGGAGGACGACAATGTCTGGACTGCACCACGTCACCGCGATCGCCGGCGATCCCATCAGGAATTTCGGCTTTTACACCAGGGATCTCGGCCTGCGCTTCGTCAAGAAGACGGTCAATTTCGATGATCCCGGCACCTATCACTTCTATTATGGCGACGAGACCGGCCGCCCCGGCACCATCCTGACCTTCTTCCCCTGGGCCGGCGTGCCGGCTGGGCGCCGCGGCGTCGGCGAAACCCATCAGACCGCCTTCCGCGTGCCTCAGCGTTCGCTCGGCTACTGGACGCAGCGCTTCACCGAGAAGGGCATCGCCTATGAAGCCCTGGAGAAGCGCTTCGGCGAGTCCGTGCTGCCGTTCACCGACCCCGATGGCATGGCGCTCGCGCTCGTCGGCGTTCCCGGTGCCGAGAACGAGCCCGGCTGGAGCAATGGCGACGTGCCGGCCGAGCATGCGATCCGCGGCTTCCACGGCGTGACCTTGCTGCTCGACAGCGCGGCGAAGACGGCCGCCGTCCTCACCGACGTATTCGGCTTCAAGGAGACGGGACGCGAGGGCTCGGTGATCCGCTTCAAGGCGCCGGGCGATGCCGAGGGCAGCGTCGTCGACATCTACGAGGCCAAGGGCTTCTTGCGCGGCCATCAGGGCGGCGGCTCGGTGCACCACATCGCCTTCCGTGCGGCCGATGACGCCGAGCAGGGAGCGATGGCGCAAAAGCTCGTCAGCAATCACGGCCTGCACCCGACCGAGCAGAGGGACCGCAACTACTTCCGCTCGATCTACTTCCGCGAGCCCGGCGGCGTGCTGTTCGAGATCGCGACCGATATTCCCGGCTTCGCCGTCGACGAACCCGTTGCGACGCTGGGACGCGACCTGAAGCTGCCGGCCTTCCTCGAAGCGCATCGCAAGCAGATCGAGGGTGTGTTGCCGAGCCTGGAAGAGAGCGTGTCATGACCGAGAGTGCATTCATCCATCGTTTCGAGCCCGCGCGCGACGCGGGCTCGGCCCCGCTCCTGCTGCTGCACGGCACCGGTGGCGACGAGAACGACCTGCTCGGGCTCGGCAAGATGATCTCGCCCGGTGCCGCCCTGCTCTCGCCGCGCGGCCGCGTGCTCGAGCACGGCATGCCGCGCTTCTTCCGCCGCCTTGCCGAGGGCGTGTTCGAAGAGGACGATGTGCGCCGGCGTGCGCGCGAGCTCGGCGATTTCGTTGGCGAGGCGCGGCAGCGCTACGGCATCGCCGCGCCGGTTGCTGTCGGCTTCTCCAACGGCGCCAACATCGCAGCCGCGCTGTTGCTGCTGCAGCCGGGCGTGCTGGCAGGCGCGATCCTGCTGCGCGCCATGGTGCCACTGTCAGATCCGCCCAAGGCCGAGCTCGGCGGCAAGCCCGTCCTGCTCCTGTCCGGACAGGCTGATCCGATCGTGCCGGCGAGCAACTCGGCCCGGCTCGCTACGCTGCTGTCGGAAGCGGGTGCGCGTGTCGATCACAGGGTCCTGCCAGCGGGCCATCAATTGTCGCAAGCCGACGTGACGCTCGCCCGCGACTGGATCGGCAACGTCGCCGTGGAGGCGGCCTGATCCCAAAGCGGCGTACCGCCTGACCGCGGTGCGCCGCTTCGTTATATCCGAGCGACCTTCCGCCGCATCTGCGCAATCGGGCACCACCCTGCCGGAAATTTCCGCTTGCTCGTTTCCGCGCCAGGCTTAGAATTTGGGACAAGGTTCCGAAATATGGAACTACCTTGGACCGACCTGCATGAGCGCCCTCACCAACGCGATCGAGATCCTGCGCTGCTTTTCCAGCGCGCGGCCGGATCTGTCGTTCGCGGACGTGATGGCGCTGACGGGCAAGCCGAAGAGCTCGACCTCGCGGCTGCTGCGGTCGTTGCGCGACTGCGGCCTGCTCGAGCAGGATCCGCACACCCGCCGCTACCGGCCCGGCCTCCTCACCTTCGAGCTCGGCCGGCTGCACCGCGCCCATGACGATCTCATCAGCATGGCCGAGCGCGAGCTGCGCGAGGTCTGCGCGCGCACCGGCCACACCGGCTACATCGCCGTGCTCGACGGCTACGAGCAGGTCGTGCTCCGGATCGTTCCGGGCTCGAATCCCCTGCGTGTCGTCAATCCGCCCGGCCAGCGCACGCCGGCGCTCGCCACCTCGAACGGCCGCGCCATGCTCGCCCGCCTCGCCGACGAGGACGTCCGCGCGCGGGTGCCTGCGACCTATCCAAAGCTGCCGCGCAACTCGCCGCAGAACTTCAAGCAGCTGATGGCCCGCCTCGACGAGATCCGCCGCACCGGCGTGTCCGAGGCAGCCGATGAATCGATCGAGGGCGTCGGCTCCCAAGGCTTTGCGCTGAAAAGCGGCGAGACCGGCGAGATGATCGGGATCGCGGTGTCCTATTCGGTGCAGGCGACCACTGCCGCCGAGCGCGCCAATGTCCGCCGCGAGCTGGCGGCGATGGCCGCAAAATTGCGGCGCATGACCGGCGATCCGCTCGACCAGGATACAGCGCGCGTTCAGACGGGGACGCGATGAGCAGCGCCACCACCCAGCGCCCCAACGGCCTTGCGCTCTTCATTCTGCCGAGCGCGCTGCTGTTCGCCCTCTTCTTCTTCCTGCCGATCGGGCTGATGGCGCTGATGAGCGTGCTCACCGGCAATCCGGTGGTGGCGCCGAAGGTCGCCTTCACCACGCGCCACTACGCCCGCATGATCGACGATCCCTTTTATCTCGAGGTGATCTGGACCACGATCCGGATCGGGCTCGTGACCACGCTGGTCGCGCTCGCGATCGGCTATCCGCTGGCGCACTGGATGGCGCGCATCAAGAGCCGCACCGGGCACGCGCTGCTGCTGATGGCGGTGCTGGCGCCGATGCTGACCGGCATCGTGGTGCGCACCTTCGCCTGGATGACGCTGCTCTCCGACAAGGGCGTCGTCAACCAGACCCTGATGTCGCTCGGCGTGATCAGCCAGCCGCTCAAGCTGATGTACACCGAGACCGGAATCGTGGTCGGTCTCGTCCACATCTACGTTCCGTTCATGGTGCTGACGCTGACCGGCGTGATCGGCCGCATCGACGAGCGGCTGGAGCAGGCCGCGGAAAACCTCGGCGCGAGCCCCTTGCGTGCGTTCCTCGAGGTGACGCTGCCGCTCAGCCTGCCCGGCATCCTCGCCGGCTCGCTGCTGGTGTTTGCGCTGGCGATCAGCGCCTATGTCACGCCGATCCTGCTCGGCGGCTTCCAGATCATGACGCTGCCGATCCTGATCTACCAGCAGATCTCGGCGAACTTCAACGTCGGCTTCGCCGCCGCGCTCGGTATCGTCCTGCTGATGATCTCGCTCGGGCTCGTCGTCGCCTATAACCGCGCGCTCGGCCTCGTCTCCGGCCAGCGCGAATTGCAGTGAGGCCGACGATGCAAACCACCGCCTCGCACAGCCCATCGCTCGCGGCGGCCCGGCAGGCGGCTCCCGCGCGGACGGCCGGACGCGTCAGGCATTACGGCCGCTATCTCTATCTCGCCGTCAACATCGCCATCCTGATCTTCCTGCTGGCACCGATCGCGATCGTCGTCGTGTTCGCCCTGAACCCGACGCCCTTCATCCAGTTTCCGCCGGTCGGCGTGTCCTTGCGCTGGTTCGAGAAGTTCTTCGCCTCGCGCGATTTCATGCATGCGCTGGGCTTCAGCCTCGAAGTCGCCGTCCTCACCACCATATCGGCAACGATCCTGGGCGCTTCCGCCGCGCTCGCGCTCGCGCGCGGCAATCTGCCGGGCACGCGGCTGATCGTCGCGACGATGCTCTCGCCGTTGATGCTGCCGGCGATCCTGACGGGCCTTGCACTGTTCCAGACCTATGTGCTGCTCGATGTCGGACGTCCGACCTGGGGCCTCGTTGCCGGCCATACGCTGGTGACGCTGCCTTACGTGGTGCGTACCACGCTCGCCGTGCTGCATAATTTCGACCTGCGCCTCGAGGAAGCCGCGCGCAATCTCGGCGCAAGTCCCTTGCGCACCTTCTTCGAGGTGACGCTGCCGCTGATCAAGCCGGGCGTGCTGGCGGGCGCGATCTTCGCCTTCATCGTTTCCTTCGACCAATTTCCGGTGTCGCTGTTCCTGGTCTCACCGGGCAACGAGACCCTGCCGGTCACGCTGTTCAACTATCTCAAGTTCGATCTGGACGGCACCATCGGCGCCGCCTCGGTGGTCTCCATCGTCCTCGCCTTTGTCGTCGTCATCGGGCTCGACCGCACCGTCGGCCTGCGCTCCTACGTCAAATTGTAACCGCTCATTGCACCGAAGGAATCGAGACATGATGAAAGCTCTGGGATCCTCACGGCTCAGCCGCCGCCGCTTTCTGACCGCGAGCGCCTCGCTCGGCATCGGCACGATCGCCGCGCCCTATGTCGCGCGCGCCGACGATCCGACGCTGCGCATCACCGGCTGGGGCGGCAAGTGGGGCGAGATCATGAAGGCCGAGATCGGCCCCGCCTTCGAGAGCGAGTTCAAGTGCAAGCTCCAGACCGACTCCGCCTTCCCCTATCTGCCGAAGCTCCAGGCAAGCTCGCGCTCCGCGCCGATCTACGACGTGCTGCACACCAATTCCAACGAGCAGTGGGCGGCGGCCGAGATGGGCCTGGTCGAGCCGAAGATCGATCCCAAGCTCGTCCCGAACCTTGCCGACGTCTACCCCTACGCGATCAGCGACAAGATCGTCGGCGTCTCGATCTTCACCAGCGCCATCGGCCTTGGACTTCGCACCGACAAGGGCTACGGCAACATCACCTCGTGGAAGGAGCTGTGGGACGCGAAATACAACGGCGTCCGCGGCGGCTACGTCATTCCCGTCAACAGCCTCGGCCAGGCCTTCCTGATGATGTGCGGTACCCTGTTCGGCAAGGGCCAGACCGATCTCGACGCGGCCTATGCCGCGCTGGAGAAGCTCAAGCCGATCAAGATCGTCGATTTCACCGGCGCGATGGAGAAGATGCTGCTGTCCGGCGAAGTCGGCCTCTGCGTCATCCACGATTCCGGCATCTACCGCTATGACGGCCAGAACCAGCCGACCGATTTCGTCGCGCCGAGCGAAGGCGTCTTATCGCTCGAGCAGGTCCTGACCATCACGCCCGGCAGCAAGATGAAGGAGCTTGCCAACGCCTACGTGAACTACATGCTGCGCCCGGAGGTGCAGAAGCGCCTTGCGGAGACCGTGTGGTATTCGCCGGCCAACAGGCAGGTGAAGCTCGACGCCAAGTATGACGCCAAGCTGCTCACCACGCCCGAGAAGGTCTCGAAGCTGATCCAGGTCGACTGGAAGTGGTACAACGAGCGCAAGGACGAGATCGACCAGCGCGTCAACCGGATCTTCCGCGCATGAGCGCGTCGATCGAGATCGCCAGCGTCAGCAAGGTCTATGAAGGCGGCGTGCGCGCGGTGGACGCGGTCGCGATGGACATCAGGCAGGGCGAGTTCTTCTCCCTGCTCGGCCCGTCCGGCTGCGGCAAGACCACGACGCTGCGCATGATCGCCGGCTTCGAAACCCCGAGCGCGGGCGCGATCCGCGTCGACGGCGCCGACATCACCCATGTGCCCGCGCACAAGCGCGACATGGGCATGGTGTTCCAGAACTACGCGCTGTTCCCGCATCGGACCGTCGCCGAGAACGTCGCCTTCGGCCTGCGCATGCGCGGGCTCGACAAGGCGAGCATCGCAGCCAAGGTGAAGGCGGCGCTGGCCATGGTCGAGCTGTCCGGCCTCGAGGACCGCCGCCCTGCCCAGCTCTCCGGCGGCCAGCAGCAGCGCGTGGCGCTTGCCCGCGCCATCGTGATCGCGCCGCGCGTCCTGCTCTGCGACGAGCCGTTAGGGGCGCTCGACAAGAAGCTGCGTCAGCAGATGCAGTTCGAGCTCAAGCAGCTCCAGAAGAAGCTCGGCCTGACCCTGGTCTTCGTTACCCACGACCAGGAGGAGGCCCTCGCGATGTCCGACCGCATCGCCGTGATGAACGGCGGCCGTGTCGAGCAGGTCGGCACGCCGACCGAGATCTACAACCAGCCCACGACGCGCTTTGTCGCCGACTTCATCGGCGACACCAACATCTTTCGCGGCGAGCGCACCACGACGAGCGCAGGCGCCTCTGCGCTCGACGTCGGCAAGGGTCTGATCCTGGCGCTCCCGTCCTCCGAGGCGCAAGGCACCGGCGTTCTCTCGGTCGCTCTGCGCCCCGAAAAGATTCGCCTCATCCCGCGCGCCGACGCCACCGCAGCCGGCAGCTCCGCCCACGGCACCGTCGAGAACACCAACTTCCTCGGCGGCGCGGTGCTCTATCGCATCACGCTCGAGGGCGGCCATCGTGTCCTCGTGCAGCAGCCCAATGCAGGCACGAGCCGCCTGTTCGTTCCCGGCAACGGTGTCACGCTCGACTGGACGCCGGCCGATCTCGTCGTCTTGAAGGACTAGACCAAATGAACATGCCATTGAAGCACCAGCGCATCGGGGTTGTCGTGATCGGCCAGAGCCCGCGCCCCACCGTCGCCTCCGAGATCGCCGCCGTGCTGTCGCCGGGCATCGAGATCGAGCTGCGCGGCGCGCTCGACGGCATGAGCCGCGCCGAGATCGACGCCATCCCGCCGATGGACGGCTACGACACGCTGTTCACGCTGCTGCCGAACGGCGACGGCGTCACCATCAGCAAGAAGGAAGTCGAGCGCCGCGCGAGCCAGCAGATCACCCGCTTCAAGCACGAGGGCGTCGGCGTGACGCTGATGGCCTGCACCGGCAAGTTTCCCAACCTCGCGGCGGATGGCCTCGTCATCCTGCCCTCGGCCATCCTGCACAATCTCGTCGAGGCCGTGCTGCCGAAAGGCCGGCTCGGCGTGTTCTCGCCGCTGCCCGAGCAGACCGTACTGATCGACAAGAAATGGCAGCGCGACGGCGTCGAGGTCGTCGGCATCACGCTGCGTCCCGGTTCGAGCGACGCCGTCGTCGACGAAGCCGCACGCACGATGGCGGACCTCGAGCCCGATCTCGTGGTGATGGATTGCATCAGCTACACCAGCGCCAACAAGGCGCGCGTGCGCACGGCCTATCCGGGTCCCGTGATCCTCGGCATTGCCGCCGCGGCCCGCATCGTCGAGGAGCTGGTGTCGTGAGCAAGGTGGAATTGAAGACGATCAGCCTCGAGGAGATCGAGGCGCTCGCGGTCGGCGCCTGGATTCTCGGCACCGGCGGCGGCGGCAGCCCCTATCTCGGCCTGCTCAATCTGCGCCGGCTCTATGCCGAAGGGCACCGCGTGCAATTGATGTCGCCGCTCGACCTCGACGACGCGGACTGGGTGGCGGTGGTCTCCAACATGGGCGCGCCGCTGGTCGGACAGGAGCGCCTCGCTGACAGCCGCAACATCGCGCGCGCCGTGCGGATGCAGGAAGAGATCAATGGCATCAAGTTCCGCGCCGTGATGTCGGTCGAGATCGGCGGCGGCAACGGCGTGCAGGCGCTGATGGCGGCCGCGCATCTCGGCATCCCCGTGGTCGACGCGGACTGCATGGGCCGCGCCTTCCCCGAAGCGCAGATGACCTCGGTCGCGATCGGGGACCTGCGTCCCTATCCCTGCACCCTCTACGATCCCCGCGGCATCGAGGCCGTCGTGACGAAGGTACCGAGCTGGAAGTGGATGGAGCGGGCGAGCCGCAAGATCTGCGTCGAGATGGGCTCGATCGCCTCCACTAGCAAGGCGCCGCGCACCGGACGCGAGGTGAAGGACTGGGGTATCCACTTCACCACCACCAAGGCGATCCGCATCGGCCGCGCCGTGCAGGAGGCAAATCGTCGTCACGAGGATCCGATCGCCGCTCTGCTTTCGACCGAAGGCGGCAAGAAGCTGTTCACCGGCAAGATCGTCGACGTCGCCCGGCGCACGACGGAAGGATTTTTGCGCGGCACGGCGATGGTCGACGGCAGCGATGCAGATCGCGGCACGAAGCTCAAGCTCTCGTTCCAGAACGAATGGATCGTGGCCTGGCGTGACGAGCAAGCGATCGCGACCTCGCCCGATCTGATCTGCGTGCTCGACAGCGTCAACGGCCACGGCATCGGCACCGAGACCATCCGCTACGGCCAGCGCGTCACCGTCGTCGCCCTGCCCGCGCCGGCCGTGCTGACGAGTCCCCGGGGTCTCGAATTCGTCGGCCCCCGCGCCTTCGGCTACGACCTCGACTATCGTTCCCTCTTCGCGCCCGCTGAGGCAGGAGCTTAAGATCCCATGAAGCGTATTGGCATCGATGTCGGCGGCACCAACACGGACGCCGTGCTGATCGTCGACGAGAAGGTCGTCCATTCCGTCAAGCGCCCGACCACTGCCGACGTGACCTCGGGCATCCTCGACGCCCTCAAGGCGCTGCGTGCCGAGCCCGCCGCCGCGGTGAGGGTCGATGCGGTCGTGATCGGCACCACGCATTTCATCAACGCCGTGGTGCAGCGCCGCCATGTGCAGAAGATCGGCGCGATCCGCATCGGCATGCCCGCAAGCGCCTCACTGCCGCCGTTCTGCGACTGGCCGGCGGATCTCGCGACACTCGTCAACGGCGAAATCTTCATGCTGGAGGGCGGCCACGATTACGACGGCCGTCCGTTCATGCCGCTCGACACCGCCGGGCTGAAGGAGGCCGCGCGAAAAATCAGGGACAAGGGCCTGCGCTCGGTCGCGGTGTGCTCGAGCTTCTCGCCGCTCGATCCCTCCTGCGAGACGACAGCGCGCGAAATCCTCGCGGAGATCTGTCCCGACGTCGCGGTGACGCTGTCGCACGATCTCGGCCGCATCGGTCTTCTGGAGCGCGAGAATGCCGCGCTGCTCAACGCCTCCCTGCACGATCTCGCGGTCACCACGGTCGCCGCCTTCCGCAAGGCGATCGCCGACAGCGGCATCGATGCGCCGCTGTTCCTGACCCAGAACGACGGCACCGTCATGCAGGCCGAGATCGCCACCGCCTTCCCGGTGATGAGCTTTGCCTCCGGCGCCACCAATTCGATGCGCGGCGCCGCGCATCTGTCCGGCCTCGACGACGCCATGGTCGTCGATGTCGGCGGCACCACAAGCGACATCGGCCAGCTGCGTCACGGTTTTCCGCGCGAGGCGAATGCGGTCGTCGAGGTCGGCGGCGTGCGCACGCTGTTCCGGATGCCCGACCTGCTCTCGATCGGGCTCGGCGGCGGCAGCCATGTCGACGAGGACCCGGTCCGCGTCGGTCCGCTCAGTGTCGGTTACCGCCTGACGTCGGATGCTCTGGTGTTCGGTGGCTCGCGCCTCACCGCCACCGACATTGCGGTGGCCGCAGGTCTCATCGACATCGGCGACCGCTCCCGCGTCGCCAAGCTGCCGAAGCGCCTGATCGAGGCCGCGCTGCGCGATGCCTGGCGCAAGCTGGAGGAGGACATCGACCGCATGAAGACCGAGGCCGGCGACGTACCGCTGCTCGCGGTCGGCGGCGGCGCCTTCCTGGTGCCGGACCGCCTGCCCGGCATCTCCGAGATCGTGCGCGTGCCGCACGGCGACTGCGCCAATGCTGTGGGTGCCGCGATCGCGCAGGTCTCCGGTGAGGCCGACCAGGTGTTCCGCGACCTCAGCCGCGAGGACGCGATCGCGGCCGCGCGCGACATCGCGGCGGACCGCGCGGTGCAGGCGGGTGCTGCGCGCGACAGCCTCAAGACCGTTGATGTCGAGGACATGCCGATCGCCTATCTGCCCGGCAACGCGCTGCGCGTGCGTGTCCGTGTCGCCGGCGCGATCGCCGATCCGGATCTGCCGGCGGCGGCGTAGCGGATGCGGGCCGGGAGCCCGGCACGACGACCTCGCGTGTCGGCCTCCACCCCTGTCAAAATAAAACTCGAAAACAACCCCATGCACAGTAGCCGGGGATAGCGAGATCAATGGCTTACGCGGATAGAGCTGCTTAGGACTGAGAGAGGTGCATCCGCGGAGACAGACCCCTCACCCGAGTGAGTCTGCGTCCACCGGAGTCGCTGCCCTCTCCCGCGAGGGGAGACGGCACCGCAACGGTCATCGCCGCGGTTTGACCCGTCGGGCAAAACAGGGGTATATTGCCAACATCGGAAAATCCGCAAAGCCAAGCTACCCCATCAATGCGCTGAAGAATTCGCGTACTGACAGGCTGCTTCATTTGTCCTTGGGGCGCTGCGGCTTTTCCCTTCTCGCCGCCTGCGGGGTTCGGCTTGCGGGGACCTCAAAGATCGCAATACGGCGATCGAGTTGCCATAGCTCGACGTCGTTGACATCAACCAGTTGCGCAGCACGTTCTCGTGCTTCCTGCTCGTCGGCACACTGCAATTTGGCTACGCTTATCACGTGGCGGTGCTGATCCAAAAGGTAAGCCCTGTAATGAGCCATCCCCACACCTCCCAACGGCCGCGTTTATCGGATCATCACCTCAATCCTTCAATCAGCGCTCTCCAGCCGAACGCATCGTTCGCCGTCAGCAGCAAAGCGCCAAGCGTTGCCAAGTAGGATGGCAGTTCGCAATCAGGACGCGCGTTGATATTGGCGACAAACGAGGCGACCGCGTTCTTGAGATCGCCTCGGTCCAGATGATCGAAGGCCCGTTGCTTGCAACGCTCGACATATTTATCGCGCGCCAGCTCAATGAGCAGGGAACGTTCCATTTCGTCTCCCCCAACCGATGACTGTTTTCAATCGTTGGGGAATTGGAACGGACCAGGCTTTTTCCGTCTGTTCGAAAAGCGACAAACGGATCTCTTTTGATCGCAAGTGTGGGAATTGAGATACAGGCCGCTCGTTGATGGCAACGCAGCGGTGCGGCCTGAGCGGCCGGATCGGAGATGAAGCGGATCGTCACCTTCGACAGCTTGATCGCCGAGGCGTTGCGGTAGTCGGCCCATTGTTGAGCGTGATCGAGGAGCCCTTGGCCCAAGCGCCGAGCTGGTACGGCCCTGTCCCGACCGGCTGCGTGACGTTGGTCGCCGTGCCCCTCGCTCGCGACACACCCTCGCGGGACTATTTGCGCAACATTGACCCCGACGACATCGAGACAAACAGCGGGAAGCCGAGAACTTGAAATAAAAAGTGAAAAGAAGAGCGGGGATATTCCTCAAAGCTGACTTGATTTCTCTCTCCGCTCGCTTTCCTGGCGCAACTAATTGATGAGTAAGCAGTGATGACTGATCAGCAATTAGCCCTGGAAGCGATTAGCGACGCGCAACTCATACTGGAAGAATACCTTCAGCCCTGCCCCAAGGATAATGCGCTTATCCTTGAAAAGTTGGTGGAAGTCCTCGAACGGCCTGCCTTGATCGTTGCCGTAAGTCGATTGCAGCAACAGGGCAATTGAGCGCGTCCATGAGCAAACCCCTTCGATCGTTTGCTTTAACCGTTTGCATTGCTGCGCTCTCATTGCTCGAAATGACTAGCGTGCATGCCAAGCAACAATGCAGCACCGCAATGCCGCCAAACCCGCAAGGGCAATGGTGGTCTTATCGTCTCATTGACGGACAAAAATGCTGGTACGCGGGTAAGCCCATGCTGTCGAAAGCATTGCTGGAATGGCCTATGGAGCGGTCCCCCCAACTCGGTGCTCGCGGAGAAGCGACAGGCATTGTCATAGCTAGCAAGCCCGGCAATCCCTTGGATGCACGAGCGTTGGCACTGAAAGAGGGCCCTGACACTTTTGAAGAGCGATGGCGTGCCAGGATCATCTCCAGCTCAAACACAGGGCATGACTGACCGATACTAACGACCTAAGCGATCCTGCATACCGCTTATCGCGGGCGAGGACTTTCGACTGCCTGTTCGCGGCCGTGCGCTTGGTTACATCATGCAATCACGCGCCTGAGTTCGTCCAGAACAACGCCCCTCCGCAACTCGTGCGCAGCAGCCGTCAAATGAGAGCCTACGATCAGACCGAGCCGCCTTAAAGTCAGGAGAGCAACGGGGTCACACAGCTCGATAGAAAGTCCGGCTCCCAAGGTCGCAAGGGCGCGTTGCTCATCCGCGTCGAGATCAGTCCACAAGATGCCTTCCATCAAAGCACCTAAAAATTGTCCCAAGGGTATCTCAAAACCCAAACGCGTGCCTGATCTGCCGCAGCATGGCCATGGCCGCGTCGGTGTACCGACCGTTGGTTAGGTATCGATCCACTTGCGCTGTGCTAATCAGCGCCACAACTGCCACCGTAAAGCCCTTAAACATTGGGCCTCTCCTGAAAGAGACCGCCAACCGGGCGTGTCGAAATATCCAACCGTTCTTAGAATACGCTGCCGCGCATGGCGACGAGCTATATGCAAATGGTGACAGTGACGGGTAACCAGTTCCTTAACGAGCGCGATGTCTGGATCGGCGCGCCGTGGGCTGAGGCCAGGGCTCTAGAGACCGCCACCGGATGGTCGGCTTAAAATCGCGCTCTCCGCGAATTCATCTCGCGAGATTCGTGTGCGGAGACAGACCCCTCACCTTGCGAGTCAGTGTCTACCGGCGTCGCTGCCCTCTCCCGCAAGGGGAGAGGGCACTGCAACGGGCGGCGCGCGCCTCGAACGACGAGGGTGTGCGCCCCCTACTCCCAATACCAGGTCGAGAAATCGTTCTCGTATTGCGGGACGTCCTTCCAGACGCCCTTCAGCTTCTTGGCTGTGATGGTGATGAGCTGCGGCTGGTACATGTAGGCGGAGACGGCGTCGGCGGCCAGCATGCGCTGGGCGTCGCCGAGAAGCTTGGCGCGGGCGGCTTCATCCGGCGTGGACACGATCTGCTTGTAGAGCGCGTTGAACGCCTCGTTGTTGTAGCCGAGGTAGTAGTCCGGCTCGGTGATCTTGACGAGGTCGAACGGCTCGACATGGCTGACGATGGTGAGGTCGAAATTGTGCGGACCATTGCCGGCGAACACCTGCGACAGCCATTGCGCCCATTCGACGTTCTCGATCTTGGCGATGATGCCGACCTTGGCGAGCTGGGCTGCGACGATCTCGCCGCCCTGCCGCGCATAGGACGGCGGCGGCAGCTTGAGCGACAGTTCGAGCGGCGTGGTGACGCCGGCTTCGGCGAGCAGCTTCTTGGCCTTCTCGGGGTCGTAGGGGTTGATGCCTGTGGTGTCGACATAGCCGAGCGATCCCGGCACGTAGAAGCTGCCGATCGGCGTGCCGAAGCCGTCGACGGCACCGTCGATCATGGCCTTGCGGTCGATCGCGGCGAGGATGGCGCGGCGGACGCGGACGTCATCGAGCGGCTTCTTGCGCTCGTTGATCGCGACGATGGTCTTGGCCTTGGAGCCGCCGACCAGAACCGTGAAACGCGGATCGGCCTTGAACTGGGCAATGGTACGCTGGGCCGCAACGCGCGGGAAGGCATCGACGTCGCCGGAGAGCAGCGCCGCGGTCTGCGCCGCCGGATCGGAGATGAAGCGGATCGTCACCTTCGAGAGCTTGATCGCCGCGGCGTTGCGATAGTCGGCCCATTTGGTCAGGGTCATCGAGGACCCCTTGGCCCAGGCGCCGAGCTGATACGGCCCGGTGCCGACCGGCTGCGTGACGTTGGTCGGCGCGCTCTTCGGCTCGACGATCGAGCCGCTCGCCTGCCCCAGCAGGAACGGCAGGTTCGGCTCGGAATTCTTCAGGGTGATCACGACCGTGTCGGCGTCGGGCGCGGCAACGGACTCGAAGCTCTGGAACAGGCTCTTGTCCTTGTTGGTGCTGGTCGGCACCGCATTGCGCTCGAACGAAAACTTCACCGCGGCGGAGTCGAACGGCTCGCCGTTGTGGAACTTGACGCCCTTGCGCAGCTTGAAGGTGTAGGTCTTCAGGTCGGGCGAAGCGGTCCAGCTCTCCGCCAGCAGCGGCGAGGTGGTGCCGTCCTCGTTGATCTTGGTCAGGGTCTCGTAGATGTTGTAGAGCGCGACTTCGGCGATCGCGGCAGCGGCCGCGTTGGTGGGATCGAGACCCGGCGGCTCCAGCGCCATCGCCATGACGACGCTGTCCTTCTTGCTTTGTGCCAGCACCGGCAGCGGCGCCGCGACAAACGCGGCAGTGAGTGCGACGATGGATAGTTTCCTGAACATGCGTAACTCCCCTGCCTTCTCAATTCCCAGTCTACGCCAATCCTGCGCCCGAGACTAACCCTCCGCAGCGGGCGGCGGCAACGCCATCACGGCCTCCGCCCTGTGACAGGCGGCAAGGTGTCCCTCGCCCACCTTGCGTAGCTCAGGCAGGGCCTCGCGGCAATGCTGGTCGGCGAGCGCGCAACGCGCGACATAGGGACACCCCGTGGCGGCCGCCGATTGCGAGGCGATCGCCTGGGCCCCGCGCCGGCGCCGGCCGCCGCCCGCGCGCGCCCGCGGCACGGCATCCAGGAGCGCCCGCGTATAGGGATGGGCGCAGCGCTCGAACAGATCCTCCGGCCGCCCCTGCTCGACGATCCGGCCGAGATACATCACCGCGACCTCATCGCAGAGATAGTCGACGACGGCGAGGTCATGGCTGATCAGGACATAGCTCAGGCCGAACTGGTCCTGAAGGTCCTGCATCAGGTTCAGGACCTGGGCCTGCACGGAAACGTCAAGCGCCGAGACCGGCTCGTCGGCGACGATCAGCTTAGGCTGGGTGATCAGGGCGCGCGCGATTGCGATGCGCTGGCGCTGGCCGCCGGAGAATTCGTGCGGATATTTGTCCATGTCGGCATCGCGCAAGCCGACCTGGCGCAGCACCGCGGCGACGCGTTCCCGGAACGTGGTGCGATCAGCGCCGTCCAGCACGGTCAATGGCTCGGCAACGATGCGCGCGATGGTCTGGCGCGGATCGAGCGAGCCGTAAGGGTCCTGGAACACCATCTGGAAATCGCGACGCGCACGGCGCAGCTCGTCGGCCGGGAGGCGGTTGAGGTCGCGGCCGAGCAGCGCGACCTGCCCCGACGTCGGCCGCTCCAGCGCCATCGCGACGCGCGCGAAGGTCGACTTGCCCGAACCGGACTCGCCGACGATGCCGAGGCTCTTGCCGGGCAGGACCTGCACGCTCACGCCGTTGAGCGCGCGCACCTGCCCGGGCGGACGGAACAGGCTCTCGCGCGGCAGCATGTAGCGCTGCTCCAGATCCCTGACGTCGAGAAGAGGCGCGGTGCTCATGCGGACAGGGCTCCGACATTCTCGGCCATCGAGACATCGGTGCGCACGCAGCGCACGACATGACCGGGTCCGACCTCGACCATCGCCGGCAGCGCGGCGCGGCACCGATCGATCACGAGCGGACATCGCGCGGAGAAGGTGCAGCCGGCCGGAAGATCCGCGAGCTCCGGCACGGTGCCCGAGATCGTCTTCAGCCGCGTCCCCTTGCGCGCGCCGAGCTTCGGACGGGCGCGGAACAGGCCTTGCGTATAGGGATGGCCCATGCGGCGGAACACCTCGTCGGTCGGCCCGCTCTCGACCACGGTGCCGCCATACATCACCATCATGCGCTGCACGTTCTCGGCGATGACGCCAAGATCGTGCGAGATCAGGATCATCGACATGCCGCGCTCCTCGACGAGATCGGCGATGAGGTCGAGGATCTGGCCCTGGATGGTGACGTCGAGCGCCGTGGTCGGCTCGTCCGCGATCAACAGGTCGGGCTCGCAGGCGAGCGCCATCGCAATGGTGATGCGCTGGCGCTGGCCACCGGAGAACTGGTGCGGATAGGCATCGACGCGCCGCGCCGGATCGGGCAGCCCGACGCGGTCGAGCAAGGCGATCGTCTCCTTCCGCGCCTGCGACGCCGAGTAGTTCTTGTGACGCCGCAGCGGCTCGGCGACCTGGTGGCCGATCGTGTGCATCGGATTGAGCGCGGTCATCGGCTCCTGGAAGATCATGCTGATGCGGTTGCCGCGCAGGCGGCAGTAATCCGCATCCGCAAGCCCGGCGAGCTCGCTGCCATCGAGCTTGATGCTGCCGGTGACGACGGCGCTGTCCGGCAACAGGCCCATCAGGGACATCGCGGTCACCGACTTGCCGCAGCCGGATTCGCCGACGAGCCCGAGCGTCTCGCCGCGCTTCAGGGCAAAGCTGACGCCGCGCACGGCCTGCGCCGGCCCGCGGCTGGTGTTGAGGCGGACGCCAAGATTATCAACCTCGATCAGCGGCATGGTGGAGCGCTCAGCCATCCTCATCGCTCCCGCGCCAGTCGTGGATCGAGCAGATCGCGCAAGCCGTCGCCGAGGAGATTGAGGCCGAGCACGGCGACCGCGATGGCGGCCCCCGGATAGACCGCGAGCATCGGCGACTGGAACAGCAGGGTCTGCGCATCGTTCAGCATGCGGCCCCAGGATGGCTGCGGCGGCTGCGTGCCGAGGCCAAGATAGGACAGTGCGGCTTCCGCGAGAATCGCGAGTGCGAACTGGATCGTCGCCTGCACGATCAGGATCGACAGGATGTTGGGCAGCACGTGCTCGATGGTGATGCGGAATTTTCCCTTCCCCGACGCTCGCGCGGCCAGCACGAATTCGCGCGCCCAGATCGCGTTGGCCGAGCCGCGCGTCAGCCGGGTCAATGTCGGGATCTGGAAGATGCCGATCGCGACGATCGAGGTCACCATGCCCGGCCCTACGACCGCGGCGAGCATGATCGCGGAGAGCACGGCCGGAAAGGCGAAGGTGAAGTCGGAGAAGCGCATGATGATCTCTTCGGTCCAGCCGCGCCGCGCCGAGGCGATCAGGCCGAGACAAACGCCGAAGGTGAGACCAATGCTGACCGCGATGATCCCGACCATGATGGTGGAGCGGGCGCCGGCGAGCAGCAGCGAGACGATGTCGCGGCCGAAGGAATCGGTGCCGAGCCAGTGCGCCGCCGACGGCGGCCGGAGCTTCGAGGCGATGTCGATCTCGTAGGGCGACCACGGCGTCCACACCAGCGACAGCAGCGCCGAGGCGAGCACCAGCAGGCTCAGCGCGCCGCCGAGGACGAAGCTGCGATGGCGCAGCGCGCGGCCCCAGAAGGTCTTGGCCGGCAGACGGCGCGTGGCGACTGCTGCGTCAATCGGGGTGGTCAGGGGCGCGCTCACAGGTCGTGAACCTTGATGCGGGGATCGATGAAGGCATAGAGCACGTCGACCACGAAATTGACGATAACGACCATGGTTGCCAGCAGCATCACGCAATTGCGCACCACGATCAGGTCGCGGTTGGCGATCGACTGGAAGATCAGGCGGCCGAGGCCCGGCAGGTAGAACACGTTCTCGATCACGATTGTGCCGGCGAGCAGATTGGCGAATTGCAGCCCCATCACGGTCATCACGGGGATCATGGCGTTGCGCAGCACGTGGCGCCACAGCACCTCGCGTTTGCCGAGCCCTTTGGCGCGCGCCGTCCGCACGAAATCCTCGCGCAGCACTTCGAGCACGGCCGAGCGCGTGACGCGGGCGAGGATCGCGGCCTGCACCACCGCGAGCGAGATCGCCGGAAGCAGCAGCGACTTGACCCCCAGCCAGATGCCGTCCTCCCAGCCGGCGAAGCCGCCCGCCGAGAGCCATTGCAGCCGCACCGAGAACAACAGGACCAGCAGGATCGCAAACCAGAAGTTCGGCAGCGCGATGCCGACCTGAGTCAGCGACATCACGCCGACATCGCCGAGCTTGTTGTGGTTGGCGGCGGTGTAGATGCCGGCCGAGAGCGCCAGCGTCACCGTGATCGACATGGCCATGATCGCGAGCGGAATGGTCAGCACCAGCCGCTCCGCGATCAGGCTGGCGACCGGCGTGCCGTAGACATAGGAGTTGCCGAGATCGCCGACGAGCAGGCCCTTGATCCATTGCAGGTAGCGAACCGCCAGCGGCTGGTCGAGCCCGAGCTTGACCGTGAGCGCGCGCACCGCGTCGGCCGAGGCATCGGCGCCCATCAGCATCTGCGCGGCATTGCCGGGAAGCGCATCCAGCACCAGGAAGATGATCAGCGACGCGCCGACCAGCGTCGCCAGCAAGGTCAAGACACGTCGGAGGACAAATACGCTCATGCGCGCCCGGTTTCAAAGCTCATCCGCGGCACGATCAACATGTCCGGACGGCGGACGCAAGTCCTTTGCGCGCAAGTGCTTTGCTGCATGCGCATGTCGTTATTCCGGCCAGCGGGACAGAAGGTCGACGGAGGCCTCGAACAGCGTGCTGACGCGGAGCAATTCCGCATCGGCACGGAAGCGGCCGACGAGCTGAAGCCCGATCGGCAGGCCGTCGCGGCCGAAGCCGGAGGGAAGGCTGACGGCGGGATGCCCGGTCATGTTGAACGGCATGGTCCAGGGGAACCAGTGCGGCCGGACGCTGTCGAAATGCCGACCATCGATCTCGATGGTGCCGAACAAATCCTGCTTGATCGGCAGCGCGGAGCGCGTGAGCGTCGGCATCGCCAGGAAGTGGCCGCGCGCAAGCAGGGATTGCACGCGGCGGAACAGCGCGGTGCGCGCGAACATCGCCTCCTGGTAGTCAACGCCGCTGACCTCGGTGGCAAGCGCGAGCTGCTTGAGGAAGGCCTCGCTCAGCTCGTCCTTGTGCTCGGCCGCGAGTTTTGCAAAGCGCGTGCGCCAGACGGTGTGGTTGATGGCGCGCCAGATCGGCTCGATGTCGAAACCCTCGCCGGAGAATTCCTCGAGCTCGGCGCCGAGCCCGGCCAGCCGGTCGAGGCTCGCCCTGAAGCTGGCCGCGACCTCGGCGGACACCGGACGGCCCGGCGGCGTCAGGCAGTACAGGATCCTCTGCCCGCGCAGATCGCCGCGCGGGGCGGCGGTGCCGACGAAATCGGATACGGGAACGCCGATCGACCAGGGATCGCAGGGGTCCTCGCCCGCCATCGCCTGCATCATCAGCGCGGTGTCGGCGACGGTGCGCGTCGTCGGCGTGACGTAGGTCTGGTTGCCGAACACATCCAGCGCCTGGCTGTGCGGGATGATTCCGTTGCTCTGCTTCAGGCCGACCACGCCGTTGCAGGCGGCGGGAATCCGCGTCGAGCCGCCGCCGTCGGTCGCGACCGCGAGCGGCGCGATGCCGCTGGCCACAGCAACCGCCGCGCCGCCGCTGGAGCCGCCGGAGGAGCGGCAGGCATCCCACGCATTGCGGGTGCGGCCGAACAGCGGCGAATCCGTCAGGCACTTGCTGCCGAATTCCGGCGTCGTGGTCTTGCCGATCAGGATCGCACCCTCGCTGCGCAGCCGCGCGACCGCCACCGCGTCCTCAACAGGCACATTGTCCTTGTAGGGAACGGCGCCGAAGGTGGTCTTCACCCCCCTGGTGTTGACGATGTCCTTGACGGTGTAGGGGATGCCGTGCAGCAGGCCGAGCGGCTCGCCGGCCATGACCCTGCGCTCGGCGGCGCGCGCGGCCGCCATCGCCTCGTCGCCGCAGATCGTGATGAAGCAGTTCAACTGGGGCTGGAGCGCCTCGGCGCGCGCGAGCACGGCCCGGGTGATCTCGACGGGCGAGATCCGCTTGTCGGCGATGAGGCCGCGCAGTTCGGTTGCGGACAGCAGGCAGGGATCGCCGTTCATCGTCACATCACGCTCCGAAGCCGGCCACCGTTGGCCAAGGCATTAGACAAGCCATTGACAGCCAGAATGACAGTTTTGTTAACTCGCCGTCCAATACGATTTTGGTCGCCAACCCATACGTTTTCGGTATGCCAATGGATCTTCGTCGGCTCCGCTATTTCGTCGCCGTCGCCGAGGCACGCAGCGTCGGCAAGGCCGCCGAGCGGCTGCGCATGGCGCAGCCGCCGCTCTCGGTCCAGATCCGCAAGCTGGAGGCCGAGGTCGGCGCGCCGCTGTTCCGCCGCGGCACCCGCGGCATGGACCTGACCGAGGCGGGCCAGGCGCTGCTGGTGCGTGCCAGCGAGGCGCTGGCGCTGGCGTCCGACGGCATCGAGGCCGCCCGCGCGGTCGCATCCGGCAAGCGCGGGCGGCTGTCGGTCGGCTACATGTTCGTGCTGGCCAATGCGATCCTGCCGCGGCTGATCCCCGAGCTGCGCCGCTCGGTTCCCGGTGTCGACCTCGACTTCGCCGAGCTCAGCGCATCGACACGCGAGGCGCGGGTGCTCGATCGCAGCGTCACGGTCGCGCTGTGCATGCCGGCCATCAACCATCCCGAGATCCAGGTGGCGCGGATCGGTGCACAGCGCTTCATGCTGGCGATGCCGACCAGCTCGCCGCTCGCCCGCCTGGGCTCCGTGCCGATGGCCCGGTTGCACGGACGTCCGCTGATCGCGCTGCCGCATCCGGACCATGGTCCCGCATCGTCCGCCGTGGTCCCCCTGCTGCGCCGGCACCAGGTGGTGATGCCGATCGCGAGCCGCGTGGAGACGGTGCATTCGGCGATGAGCCTGGTGCTGGCGGGCGAAGGCCTCGCGATCCTGCCGGCCTGCGCGCAGCTCGGCGCCCCGCGCGGCATCGTGTTCAGGCCGCTCCGCGATGCCACCGACTCCCTCGACATCGCGGTGTGCTGGCGGCGGGATTCGCAGAGCCCGCTGATCGGAACCTTCATCAAATGCGCCGAGAAGGCCGTCGCGCGGATGTGACGCGGCGCTACGGGCTCCAGGTGATCTCGTGGCTCCAGGGCGGATCGGCGCCCGGGCGGGTGCAGGTCAGGCCGGCGCAATTGGCGGCAAAGGACAGCGCGCGGCGGAGCTCGTCGGCATTGATGACTTTCAGCTGCTGCCGCGCCAGACGTCCCTGCTTGTGCAGGGCGAACAGCAGCGCCGCCTGAAAACTATCGCCGGCGCCGATGGTGTCGGCGACCGCGACCTTGGGCGCGGTGACCTCGATCTGCCCTGCGCCGGCGTGCCAGGCGATGGCGCCGTTGTTGCCACGGGTGACGACGACGAGGCTCGTGCCCTGCCCGAGCAGCGTGCTCGCGCGCTGTTGATAGGGCTCGTCGCCGAAGAGATAGGCGAAGTCGACGTCCGACATCTTGATGAGATCGGCGCTTTGCGCGAACTCGGCCATGCGCGCGAGATAGGCCGGCTTGTCCCTGACGAGGTTGGGGCGGCAGTTCGGATCGAACGAGATCGTGGACGACATCCGCGCGTCCGCGATCAGCGCTTTCGTTTCGGCCGCGCCCTGGTCGTTGACCAGCGTGGTCGAGCCGACATGGAGAACTTCGACCGTATCGAAGGGAACGGACCCGTGCCGATAGGTCCAGTTCCGGGTCGCCGTCTCGGCGTCGTAGAAGGCGTAATGCGACTCGCCCGCGACGATGCGCACGAAAGCGAGCGTGGTCTGGTGATCGCTGCGGGTGGCAAGGCCGAGCTCGACATGCGAGGCAGCGGCGTGGTCCGCGATCATGCGGCCGAACAGGTCGGTCGAGATGCCGCCGACAAAACCGGTCGGTGCGCCCAGGCGCGCCATGCCGATCGCGACGTTGAGGCAGGAGCCGCCGACCGCGGGCATCACCGCCTCGCGTCCGTCGGCATTTCGCGTCGGCACGAAATCGATCAGCGCATCGCCGCAGGATATCAGCATTCGTTTCAACCCCGAATTCAGTCCTTTGCGATGTCGCGCATCGCGGCACGGCTGCCGCGATCGACCTCGCGCAGCAACTTGTACACCTCGCGCTTGCGGGCGTGAAACGCGGCCATATCAGGCGCGGTCGGCTCGCTCTTGCGTCCCAGCGCCGACATCTTTGCCATGGTCTCGCCGATCGAGGCACAGGCGCCGCCGGCCACCGCCCCGAGCATCGCGGCGCCGAGCAGCACCGGCTCCCTGGTCTGCGGCAGCGCGACGGTGAGGCCTGTGGTGTCGGCCATGATCTGGCGCACCAGCGGACTGCGGCTGGCGCCGCCGCCCATGATCATGATGCTGGAGCGGACGCCGTGCGCGGCAAAGGCCTCGATCACCTCGGCAAGCCCGTAAGCGAGCCCGCAAAGGCCGGCGACGAACAGCCGCTCCATAGAAGCGACATCGGTGTCGAGATCGAGGCCCGCGATCACCGCGCGCGTATCGGGGTCAGCGTAAGGCGAGCGGTTGCCGATGAATTCGGGCAGGACGTGGACATCGCGGGCGAGCAGCGCGGCGCGGCTGGCATCGCCGGCACGCGCGATGATGCGGCGCTCGAGGAAGTCGATGAGGTCGAGGCCCTTGTTGCGCGCAGCCGCGCTCGCCTCGGCAAAGCCCGGATGCGATTTGAGGAGGTGGTCGATCGCCGCGCCCGCCGCCGACTGCCCGCCCTCGTTGAGCCAGAAGTCCGGGACCATGCCGGAATAGTAGGGCCCCCACACGCCCGGCACGAAACAGGGCTCCTTCGTCGTCGCCATGATGCAGGCCGACGTTCCCATGATGTAGGCGAGGCGATCGCTGACATCGGTCGTTGCGCCCGAGCCGTCGCGGCCGCCGATCGCGCCGATGCCGCCGGCATGGGCATCGATCAGGGATGCGCCGACCGGCGTACCCGGCGACAGGCCGAGCTCGGTCGCCGCCGTGCGGGTGAGGCCTGCGCCGAGCCGCGTGCCCGGCGCGACGATCTCGGTGCCGATGCGGGCGTATTTCTCGCTGACGAAGTCGGACAGCCCGATGCGCTTGAAGAATTGCGCGCTCCAGCCGCCACCGTCATGGGCGAGATAGTTCCACTTGCAGGTGACGGTGCAGGTCGAGCGTTGCAGCGAGCCGGTCGCGCGCCAAGTCAGGTAATCTGCCAGATCGAAGAAGTGGCCTGCGGCATCGAAGCTCGCGCGCAGATGGCGCTTCAGCCACAACAGTTTTGGCATCTCCATCTCGGGCGAGATCGAGCCGCCGACATAGCGCAGCACCGCATCCTCGGTCTCGTTGATCAGCCGCGCCTCGGCGGTGGCGCGATGGTCCATCCAGACGATGACATTGCGCTGCGCCTCGCCTGAGGCGCTGACGGTGAGCGGCTCGCCTTGCCTATCAAGCACCACCAGCGAACAGGTTGCGTCGAAACCGATGCCACCGACGCTCTCCGGCGCGATGGCAGCTTCCGCCATCGCCGCCCGCACGGATTTTGCGCAGGCCTCCCAGATGTCCCGGGATGACTGCTCGACGATATCGCCGGCCTCGTGCCAGATCCTGATCGGGTGCCGCGCCGTCGCCAGCAGCGTGCCGGCCTCGTCGAACACCCCTGCCCGCGTGCTGGTGGTCCCCACGTCGACGCCGATATACGCTCGCGGCATTGTCGCTCCCGGTCGCTCTCGTCAGTTCTGACGGCAAGCCTACCAGCAAGTGTAGCCGCCATCCACCAGCACGATGCTGCCGGTCATCAGGCTCGCGGCTTCCGAGGAGAGGAACAGCACGACGGAGGCGATCTCCTCGACCTGCCCCATCCGCGCCATCGGGGTTCCGCCGATCCAGGCGTCGTACATTTTCGGATTGCTCTTCACGAAGGCGTTGAGCGGCGTCTCGATATAGGTCGGCGCCACCGCGTTGACGCGGATGCCGCGCGCGCCCCATTCCGCCGCGAGCGACTTGGTCAGATGGTGCACACCGGCCTTCGACGCATTGTAGAAGCACTGCTCCTGCGGCTTGTTGACGATGAAGCCGGACATCGAGCCGACATTGACGATGGCACCGCTTTGCGCCTTCAGCATGTGCTTGCCGAACTCGCGGCAGCACCAGAAGGTGCCGTTGAGGTTGACGTCGATGACGTTGAGCCAATGCTCGTCGGTCACGGTCTCCGCCGGCGTCTCGCTGCGGGCGATGCCGGCATTGTTGACGAGGATGTCGACCCTGCCGTGGCGGGCGACGAGGTCATTGGCGACCTCGGCGACGCGCCTGGTATCGGTCACGTCCATGATCGCGGTCTCGGCGTCGAACCCCTTGGCTTTCAGGCTGGCCTTGGCGCTGTCCGCGACCTTGCCGTCGCGGTCGCCGATGACGACCCTGGCGCCGGCTTCGGCGAGCGCCTCGGCGCAGGCCAGCCCAATGCCCTGCCCGCCGCCGGTGATGAACGCGGTCTTGCCGTCCAGCTTGAATTTTTCCAGGTACATGTTGGTCTTTCCGTTCTTTGCCGTTTCTTGTCAGCCGCGAAGCGCGTTGCCGCTCGCATCGAAGCGGTGGATCCGCGCGGGGTCCGGCACCAGCGACACGTGATCGCCGGCATGCAGGCTCAATTCGCCGATGTAGCGCGCGGTCAGCATGCCGAGCGGACCGGCATCGACGTAGAGAAAGGTGTCGCTGCCGAGATGCTCGGCGACCGCGATCGTCCCCTGCCAGCCGCCGGCGCCATCGCGCTCGATCCTGAGGTGCTCCGGACGCACGCCGATCGTGGCCGCGCCCTGCTGCCTGGCGTGTTCACCGGTGACGAAGTTCATCTTGGGCGAGCCGATGAAGCCGGCGACGAAGAGATTGGCGGGCCTCTCGTAAAGCTCCAGCGGCGAGCCGTATTGCTCGATCTTGCCGCCGTTGAGCACGACGATCTTGTCGGCCATGGTCATGGCCTCGACCTGGTCATGGGTGACGTAGATCGCGGTGGTGCCGAGCTGCTTCTGGAGCCGCGTCACCTCGATGCGCATCTGTACGCGGAGCGCGGCATCCAGATTCGACAGCGGCTCGTCGAACAGGAACGCCTTGGGCTCGCGCACGATGGCGCGGCCGATCGCGACGCGCTGGCGCTGGCCGCCGGAAAGCTCGCGCGGCTTGCGGTCGAGGTAGGGCGTGAGGTTCAGCGTCGCGGCGGCGGCCTCGACCTTGCGGTTGATCTCGTCCTTGGGGAGCCCCGCCATCTTCAGGCCGAAGCCGATATTGCCGCGCACGCTCATGTGCGGATAGAGCGCGTAGGACTGGAACACCATGGATAACCCGCGCTTGGCGGGCGGCGTGTCGACGACGTTCTTGCCGTCGATCAGGATCTTGCCGCCGGAGACGTCCTCGAGGCCGGCGATCAGCCGCAACAGCGTGGTCTTGCCGCAGCCGGAGGGACCGACGAACACCACGAAGGAGCCGTCGGCAATGTCGAGATCTGCGCCCTTGATGATGTGCACGGGGCCGAAGGATTTCTGCACGTCCTGAAGTGTGATCTGACCCATGATCCGGCAGCCCCTCTACTTCACCGCGCCGAAGGTCAGCCCGCGCACGAGCTGCTTCTGGCTGAACCAACCGAGGACGAGAATGGGCGCGATCGCCAGCGTCGAGGCCGCCGACAGCTTTGCCCAGAACAGCCCTTCCGGGCTCGAATAGGAGGCGATGAACGTGGTGAGCGGCGCGGCGTTCGAGGTCGACAGGTTCAGCGTCCAGAACGCCTCGTTCCAGGCCAGAATCAGATTGAGCAGCAGGGTCGATGCCAGACCCGGGATCGCCATCGGCGTCAGCACGTAGACCAGCTCGCGGCCGATGGTGGCGCCATCCATGCGCGCGGCTTCGAGGATGTCGCGCGGGATCTCCTTGAAATAGGTGAACAGCATCCAGATCACGATCGGCAGATTGCCGAGGCACAGGATGAAGACGAGGCCGATGCGGGAATCGAGCAGGCCGAAGGTCTTGTAGATCAGGTAGATCGGCACCAGCACGCCGACCGGCGGCATCATCTTGGTCGAGAGCATCCAGAGCAGGATGTCCTTGGTGCGCTTGGTCGGCGCGAACGCCATCGACCAGGCCGCCGGGATGGCGATCAAGAGCGCAATCAGCGTCGAGCCGCCGGCGATGATGACCGAGTTCATGGCGTGGTGCAGATAGTCGCTCCGCTCCTGCACGGTCGCGTAATTTTCCGTGGTCCAGTGGAAGAACAGGAAGGACGGCGGAATGGCGAAGGCCTCGAGCTCGGTCTTGAAGCTTGCCAGCACCATCCAGAGGATCGGGAAGAAGATCAAGAAGCCGAAGAACCACGCCCCGATCGTCGAGATCACCACCCGCTGCGTCGTTGCCATCCGCGCCATGCTTCAAGCCTCCAAATTGCGGCCGACGATGCGGACGAGGAAGAAGGCGACGACGTTGGCGATCACCACCGCGACGAGGCCGCCGGCGGAGGCGCTGCCGACGTCGAACTGGATCAGTGCCTGCGAGTAGATCAGGAAGGCGATGTTGGTGGTCTGCAGGCCCGGCCCGCCGCCGGTGGTGACGAAGATCTCGGCGAACACCGTGAGCAGGAAAATGGTCTCGATCAGGATCACCACGGTGATGGGACGCGCCAGGTGCGGCAGCGTGATTTAGATGAAGGCCGAGACGGCGCTCGCGCCATCCATCTCGGCGGCCTCCTTCTGCTCCTCGTCGAGCGATTGCAGCGCGGTCAGCAGGATGAGCGTCGCGAACGGCAGCCATTGCCAGGCGACGATCAGGATCACCGCGAACAGCGGCACGTCGTTGAACCAGTCGATCGGCGTCAATCCGAACAGCTTGGCGAGCCAGGCGAACAGCCCGGACACCGGGTGCATCAACAGGTTCTTCCAGACCAGCGCGCTCACCGTCGGCATCACGAAGAACGGCGCGATCACCATCAGACGCACGATGTTGCGGCCGATCACGGGCTGGTCCATCAGCAACGCCAGCGGAATGCCGAGCAGAATGGTCATGGCCAACACCGAGCCGACCAGCACCAGCGTGTTCTGGAGCGACGCGAGGAAGGCGGGATCGGTGAGGAAGTAGCGGAAGTTTTCCAGCCCGACGAATTCTTCCGAGCCGGGATCGAGCAGGCTGTAGTGCAGGGTCGAGAAATAGATCGTCAGCGCGAGCGGGACGATCATCCAGATGAAGAGCAGCCCGACGGCCGGGGTCAGGAGCGCGCGCGCCAGAAACTGCGTCTGCCGGGTTGCCATCCCTGACTTCTCCGCTTGCCGAAAGAAGGCGGCCATCCATCCGGGGCTGGACTGGAGGATGGCCGCCAGTTTGAGCTCAGGAGGGAGAGCTCGGGTTCACTTGATGTAACCGGCGCGCTTCATCTCGCGCTCGGTCACGGATTGAGCGGCGGTGAGCGCGGCATCGACCGTCATCGAGCCCGAAAGCGCCGCCGAGAACTGCTGGCCCACCTGGGTGCCGATGCCCTGGAATTCGGGGATCGCGGCATATTGCACGCCCACGTAAGGCACCGGCTTCACCGTCGGCTTGTTCGGATCGGCGGCGTCGATCGAGGCCAGCGTCAACTTGGCGAAGGGCGCGACCTTCAGATATTCAGGGTTCTGGTAGAGCGAGGTGCGGGTGCCCGGCGGCACGTTGGCCCAGCCCTCCTTCGAGGCCACGAGTTTCGTGTAGTCCTTGCTCGTTGCCCAGGCGATGAACTTTTCGGCCGCTTCCGCCTTCTTGGAGCCGGCGGGGATCGCGAGATTCCAGGCCCACAGCCAGTTGGCGTTCTTGCCGAGCCCGGTGTTGGGCGCGAGCGCAAAGCCGACCTTGTCGGCGACCTTGGAGTCCTTGGGATTGGTGACGAAGGACGCCGCCACCGTCGCGTCGATCCACATCGCGCATTTGCCGGCGTTGAACAGTGCCAGGTTCTCGTTGAAGCCGTTGGAGCTCGCGCCGGGAGGGCCGGCGTCCTTCATCAGGTTCACATAGGTCGTGAGCGTCGTCTTCCATTCCGGCGTATTGAACTGCGGCACCCACTTCTCGTCGAACCAGCGCGCACCGTAGGAATTGGCCATCGCGGAGAGGAACGCCATGTTCTCGCCCCAGCCAGCTTTGCCGCGCAGGCAGATGCCGTAGACGCCCGCGTTCTTGTCGGTCAGCTTCTTGGCGGCGTCGATGACGAAATCCCAGGTCGGCTTCTCCGGCATCTTCAGGCCGGCCTTGTCGAACAGGTCGGTGCGGTACATCACCATCGAGCTCTCGCCGTAGAACGGCGCGGCATAAAGCTTGCCGTCGGCAGAGACCGCGTCCTTGATCCTGGGCAGCAGGTCGGCGACGTCGTAATCGGCGCCGAGATTGGCGAGCGGCACCAGCCAGCCCTTCTTGGCCCAGATCGGCACCTCATAGGTGCCGATGGTGAGCACGTCGAACTGGCCGCCCTTGGTGGCGATGTCGGTGGTGACGCGCTGGCGCAGCACGTTCTCCTCCAGCGTCACCCATTTCACAGTGATATCGGGGTTCTTCTTGGTGAATTCACCGGTCAGCCCCTGCATGCGGATCATGTCGCCGTTGTTCACGGTGGCGATCGTCAGGGTGGTTTCGGCCATCGCGGGGATGGCCAGCAGGACGGACGCGCCACAGACGGCGCCGAGGACGTGTTTCACGGTGACCTCCCTCAAACTCGCGTTTTGAGCATATGCCCACGCGTTGGGCGTATGTTCGGATGAGGGATACCGCTTGTCAAGCAGGCGCGCGGGTGTTTCGGCAACTTATGAGTGCTGCGATGCGGGAGGGCGGGCTGTTGCGCACCCTCCCCTGTCATGCCCCGCGCAGGCGGGGCATCCAGTACGCCGTGCTGTCTGTTGGTTTGCCCCAAGTGAGGCCGCGGCGTACTGGATCATCCGCCTGCGCGGATGATGACAGTGTTGTGCGGGGAAAGACCGTCCGCCTCGCAAGGATGCTGACGTGCTGGCTCGCCTCAGCGCTCCAGGATCGCCCTTGCCGTCGCCTCGTCGGTGATCAGGCCGTTGATCAGCCCTCCGCTCAAGGCCGCCGCGATCGCCGGGACCTTGGCGGCGCCGACCGCGGCGCCAATGGTCGTGGTCTTCGCCGGAACTTCCGGCGGAATGCTGGTGAGGCGCTTGTTGGTGCCGGCCTTGAGCAGGCGGCCCTTGGCGTCATAGGCCCAGCCGGTGATCTCGCCGATCGCCCCCTGCCGCATCATCTCGAACAGTTCGTCGCGGGTGACGAAGCCATCGATATGGACCTGCGCCTTCTGGTCCATCTGACCGATGCCGACGAGGCGCAGATCCGCCTTGGCCGCGACCGCCTTCACCTTGGCGATCGGCTCGATGCGCACCATCCTGTTGCGCTCGTCCTCCGACGACATCAGGAACGGCAGCGGCATCGGGTAGTGCCGCGCCCCGGTGCGGTCGGCGAGCCGCCCGACGGTGTCGTAGAAGCTCGCCGAGCCGTCGGCGGAGATGTTGCCGACCAGCGAAACGATCTGGTGATTGGGCCGGTCGATCGGCGTGACGCGCTCGACCGCGGCGCGCACCGCCCGCCCGGTGCCGAGCGCGACGATGACGGGCGTTTCGGAGCGCAGCGTGGAATCGAGCAGGTTGGCGCAGCGCTCGGCAATGCCGGCGGTCGCCTGCGGCGCGGCGGGATCTTCTGGCACCACCTCGCAATGGACGAGATCGAACCGCTCCTTCAGACGCGCCGCCAATTCCATGCAGGCGGCGATGGGATGTTCGAGCCGGAAGGTGATCAGCCGCTCGGCAAGGCAGAGCGAGACCAGCCGCTGCGCCGAGGCGCGCGAGACCTGGAGCATTTTTGCGATCTCGTCCTGGGTGTGGCCGGCAATGAAATAGAGCCAGCCGGCCCGCGCGGCGTCGTCGAGTCTCGACTTGTCGTTCTCGGCGGCCATGCGGGCTCACATCTCCCAGAAATCGCTCATGCGCGCGAAGACCCGATCGGCCCCGGCGGCGGACAATATAGCCCGGCCGTCGCGGGCGCGATAATGGCTGCCGCCGACAAATCCCCATACGGTCATGCCGGCCGCCCTGCCGGCCTGCACACCGCTGACGCTGTCCTCGATCACCAGCGTGCGCGCGGGCTCCGCGCCCATCTGCGCCGCCGCGTGAAGAAAGAGATCCGGCGCCGGCTTGCCGTGCCTGACCATCTGCGCTGTGTAGAGCCGCGCGCCGAAATGCGCTCGAAGGCCGGTGACATCGAGCGAGAGCGAGACACGGTCGATGTCGCTGGACGAGGCCACGCAGAACGGCGCGGCGAGCCCGGAGATCACCGCCCCTACCCCGGGGATCGGCTCGAGCGAAGCAGAGAACGTCTCCAGCACACGCGACTTCAATCGCGGCAGGAAGCCATCCGGCACGACCTGCCCGAGATCACGGTAGTGCTGCTCGATCGCCCTGGTGCTGCGCCCGAGAAACAGCTCGAGCGCCTGCTCCTCGCTGAGCGGGAGGCCGAATTCGGCCAGCACCTCGGACAAGCACCGGCAGCTCAAGAGCTCGCTATCGACGAGCACGCCGTCACAATCGAAGATGATGAGATCGGGTTTTGGCCGGCCTTGGTCCATTCGGACATTCGATCATATACTCACCGCATGAGCAATAGCTCAGGCAAGAACGCGGTGCCGCGGCGTTCCCGCCTCAATGCGCCACCTGCCGGTAGATCGCCGGCAGCGCCGCAGGCAATCGCTTGATGTTGCCGACGATCGCATAGCCGCCGCGCCCGAACAGCGTTGGAAAATAGGATTGCGCGGTCGCGTCGACCGTCACGCCGAAGACGGCGATGCCGAGCCGGCGCGCTTCCTGCACGGACTTCCTGGTGTCCTCGACCGCAAAGCGCCCCTCGTAGTGATCGACGTCGTTCGGCTTGCCGTCGGTGAGGACGAGCAGCAGCTTCTTGCGCTGCGGCTGGCGCGCCAGCTCGGCCGAGGCGTGGCGCACTGCGGCGCCGATCCGCGTATAATAACCGGGCTTGAGAGCGCCGATGCGGCGCTCGACCAGTCCGCTCATCGGTTCGCCGAACGCCTTGATCGTTTCGAGCCGCACCCAGGACCGCCGGCGCGAGGTGAAGGTCAGGATGCTGTGGTGGTCGCCGCAGGCCGACAGCCCGTGTGCGAGCACGAGCAACGCCTCCTTCTCAACGTCGAGCACGCGATAGCCGTCGACCCAGGCATCCGTCGAGAGTGAGACGTCCGCGAGCAGCGTGACGGCGAGATCGTGCCCTTGCGGCCGCATCGCCATGTGGACGCGATCAAGACCCGCGCCATTGCCGCCGGCGCGAAGATCGCACCGCGCGCGCACGAGCGCATCAAGATCGAGATCGTGTCCGTCGGCCTGCGCACGCATCAATTCGTGGCGCGGCCGCAGGATCTCGAAGCGGCGGCGCACCTGGCGGATGTGGCGGCGCATGGTCTCGTCCGGCGTCCAGCTCTCACCTCGCTCGGAGGCCGCGCCGGCGAGCACGCGGCAATGATCGGACAGATAGGAGCTGCTGCGATAATCCCATTCGGGATAGGTCAAATCCGCGTTCAGGCGCGAGGCGTCGAGGGCTTCCGGCGGCAGGTCGAGATCGAATTTGAAGCGGCTCGCCGGCTTGCCGCTGCGGCGGCTGAGCGTGATCTCCTCGAGATCGTCGGCCGCCTTCTGTGCGTCTTCGTCATCGCTGTCGTCCGCCGGGCGATCGACATTGACCATCTCGGCCATCGCCAAAATCTTCTCGAAGCGGTTGAGCACGAAGGGATCGCGGCGATTGGCGCCGTCCTCGCGCTCGCGGACGGCGAAACGCTTGCGATTGTCCTGGGCTGCGGGCTCCGCGCCATTAGCGCACTCGTCCTCGCCGGCATGCGCGGGCGACAGCTCGCGCGTCCAGCAATCGCCCCAGAGCGGGCACGGCAGGATCGAATGATAGCCCGGCGGCGCCTTGTCCGGCAGCGGCTCCGTTCCCATCATCGCCGGCCATAATTTGCCCGCGGGCGCAGGTCCCGCTCCGAGCAGGGCGAGAACGATCTGCTCGATCTCCTGCTCGATGCGTGGCAACGGACGCCGCGGCCGGGCCGCGGCGGTTGCCGCGGCAAGCTGCGCGTATTCGGCGACGAGCCCGGGAAACTGCGTGAGCACAAAGACCGCCGTTTCGGCGGCGCGGCGCAGCACCAGCAGATCGCGCCTGAGCGGATCGGCCTCCACAATCGTCTCGATCGGCGCGACCGCGAACCATGCCGCGAGCCAGCGATAGAGGCATGCGTTGAGCTCGCGGTCGGGAAAGATCGCGATGCGATCGGGCAGGAAGATGGTTGCGGCGTCGCGGCCCGGCTGCTCGAGACGCTCGTCGCCGAGGCCGATGCGTTGCCGCCAGCCGAGCCGGTGCCCGGACTTGCGGGCGCCGGCGCTTGCGATCTGCACGCCGGCCTCGCCGCCCAGCGCGCGGAACATCACCGCGATCCGGCCTCTCACCTCCGAAAGCGTCACCGCGTAATCAGCGTGAACCGGATAGCTCGCGGTGCCACCAACCATCCGGTGCCAGGCACGGCCGACCGTTTCCTCCAGTTCGAGGAAGTCGAGCATGGGCCCGTCCTCACCCGATCACGGCGCGCGCGACGTCGAGCAGCGCGGCCTTGACGTCGGAATCGTCGGTCAAGGGCTCGATCATGCCGGCCAGCACGGCGTCGGCGATCGGCGTGCCCGCGGCGATCAGGGTCGCGCAATAGACGACGAGGCGCGTCGAGACGCCCTCCTCCAGATCGTGCCCCCTAAGTGCGCGCAGCCGCCCGGCCAGCGCAACCAGCGGCCGCACGCGATCCGGCGGCAGCCCGCTCTCGGCGGACACCACCGCGATCTCCTGCTCGGGGGCTAAGAAGCCGAACTCGATGGCGACGAAGCGCTGCCGCGTCGAGGGCTTCAGCGCCTTGAGCAGCGTCTGGTAACCGGGATTGTAGGACACGACGAGCATGAAGCTCTTCGGTGCCGCCAGCTCCTCGCCGGTGCGCTCCAGCGGCAGGATGCGGCGATCGTCGGTGAGCGGATGCAGCACCACGGTGACGTCCTTGCGCGCTTCCACCACCTCGTCGAGATAGCAGATGCCGCCCTCGCGCACCGCGCGCGTCAGCGGACCGTCGGTCCATACGGTGTCGCCGCCCTTCAGCAGATAGCGGCCGGTGAGATCGGCGGCGGTGAGATCGTCGTGGCAGGCGACGGTGTGAAGCGGCAGTCCGAGCCGCGCCGCCATATGCGCGACGAAGCGCGTCTTGCCGCAACCGGTCGGCCCCTTGAGCAGGACCGGAAGCTGATGACGCCAGGCGTGCTCGAACAGCGCGCATTCATTGCCGGTTGCGACATAGGCCGGCAACGCGGGCGCCGAGGTCACCGTGTGAAGGGCAGGTTTCATGATGTCTCTCCGGACTTTCCAGGAAGCAGGCGGCCGCGGCGAACCGCGGCCGCCATTTGCGTTTACTCAGCCGGCTGCAGCGCGGCGGGCACGGTCGCCTGCTTCTCGCGGCCCGGCACCAGCACCGCCCAGACGAACATCAGCGCGGAGATCGCGACGAACACGCCGGAACCGAGCCGGACCCAGTAGAACATCGCGAGCTGGTCCTGCACGTCCATGTAGCTCTGGCCGAGCACGCGCTGGAGGTGGACCTGGACCACGCCGGCGAAGGTCAGCGCAAAGGTCATGGTCATCATGGCCGTGCACATGATCCAGAAGCTCGTCATGCTGAGCCACTGGTTGTAGGGCGCGCGTCCCTTCAGCTGCGGGATCGCATAGGCCATCACCGACAGGTTCAGCATCACATAGGCGCCGAAGAAGGCGAGATGGCCGTGCGCGGCGGTGACCTGGGTGCCGTGGGTGTAGTAGTTCACCGAGGACAGCGTGTGCAGGAAGCCCCAGACGCCGGCGCCGAGGAACGCCATCACCGAGCAGCCGACCGACCACAGCAGCGCGGCGCGGTTCGGATGCTTGCGGCCGGCCTTCCAGGTCATCTGCACGGTGAAGATCACCATGGTGAAGAACGGCGCGACCTCGAGCGTCGAGAACAGCGAGCCGATCCACTGCCAGTAGCCGGGCGCGCCGATCCAGTAGAAGTGATGGCCGGTGCCGAGGATGCCCGAGAACAGGGCAAGGCCGATGATGACGTAGAGCCACTTCTCGACCACCTCGCGGTCGATGCCGTTGAGCTTGATCATCAGGTAGGCGAGCACGGAGGCCATGATCAGCTCCCAGACGCCTTCGACCCAGAGATGGACGACGTACCACCAGTACATCTTGTCGACGGCGAGGTTCGCCGGATTGTAGAACGCGAACAGGAAGAAGATCGCAACGCCCCACAGGCCGAACAGCAGGATGTTGGTCACCGTGGTCTTGCGGCCCTTGAGCGCCGTCATGGTCACGTTGAACAGGAACATCAGGCAGACCACGACGATGCCGACCTTGATGATGAAGGGCTGCTCGAGGAATTCGCGGCCCTCGTGGTAGTGGAAGAGATAGCCGACCACGGCGACGCCGGCCGCGCCGAAGAACATCCAGAACTGGATCTTGGCGAGCAGCGGGCTGTACAGCTCGGTCTCGGTCTCTTCCGGGAGCAGGAAGTAGGTCGCCCCCATGAAGCCGATCAGCGACCATACGATCAGCGCGTTGGTATGGATCATCCTGACGATGTTGAACGGCAGGAGGGTCGACAGCGTGTTGGGCAGGACGTAGATGGTTCCGGCGAGCAGGCCGAACAGGACCTGGGCCAGGAACAGCGTCAGCGCGCCGTAGAAATACAGCATCGCGACTTTCTGGGTCTGATATTTCATCTCGGTTCTCTCTGTCTTGAAAGAGGATTAGCGGCGCTCAACCGGCCTTGTTCGGCGGCCAGTCCTGGCGCTTGATCGCGCTCACCCATTGCAGGAAGTCGGCAAGATCGTTGAGCTCCTGGTCGGTCAGGTTGAACTGCGGCATCTGCCGCCGGCCCTCGGCGCCCGACGGCTGCGACTGCATCCAGGCTTTCAGCGTTTCGCGCGCGCTTGCCGGATCTTCCTTGCCGCCCCAGCGATCCCAGACGTTGCCGACCTCGGGCGCGAAATAGGCGCCCTCACCGAGCAAGGTGTGGCAGTTGATGCAGGAGTTCTTCTCCCAGACATGCTTGCCGCGGGCGACCGACGACGTCAGCGTCGACGCGTCCGTCGAGGTCGTGGCCATGTAGTAGTGGCTGTGCGCCGTCAGCCCTATGAAGATGGCGAAGAAAAAAGCCGAGCCGCCGTAGAAGACGTTTCGAGCGGCCGACTTGGTCAGGCGTTCAGCCATTGCCAATCCTTTCCGGTTGATTCCTGTCGAGGTCCGATGCTGTGATTTATTGCCGCTTCGCGCGGCCGGTTCTTTGTCAGGGCGCAATGAGCGCGTCAGATCAGGGCGACGACGGCCGACACGGACCAGGCAAAGAGCACGACGATGACGACCCAGGCGCTCACGAGGCCGCGCCAGAGCGCCGGCGCGGCGCGGAGATCGAGGAAATCGAGCACGATCCGGCGCCCCTTGAGCGCGGCGAAGGCCAGCAGCAGGGCGTTGCCGAGCAGCGGACGCGTCACAAGGGATGGCACCAGGACGGTCGCGAGCGCGAGGCCGATCAGCACGATCCATGTGAGGTCGAGACGATCCGGCATCATCAGCGCACCAGATACAGGATCGGGAACATGACGATCCAGAGCAGGTCGACCATGTGCCAGAAGGCGGTCCCCGTCTCGACGCCGATCACCTCCGCCCCCCGGGAAACCACGGCCAGGATCACGATGCCGAGGCCGACATGCAGGAGATGGAAGCCGGTGAGAAGGAAGTACAGCGTGAAGAACGGGCTGGTCTCCAGCCCGTTTCCCTGCGCGATCTCGCCGGCATATTCGAGCAGCTTGATCGCGATGAAGACGCCGCCGAGGGCCATGGCACCGAACAGCCAGCCGCGCGCGGCCTGCTTGCGGCGAGCCCGTGCGGCGGCCGTGCCGCGGGCGGCGGCCCAGCCGCTGGTCACCAGGACAACGGTATTGAGCCCGGCGAGATGCGCATCGAGCGTGGCCTGTCCGGCCGCGAACATCACGGGATGAACGGCGCGGGCCACGATGAAGGCGCCGAGGAACAGGCCGAACGCGGCCAGCTCGCTGAAGATCAGCACCCAGATCATGGGATCGCCGGGGAGATCCTCGAGGATGCCCCAGCCGGTTCCCTGTTGTTCGCAATCGGTTGCCGACATCTGCCTTCCGGATCAGGACACCGGACAGACTTAGCTGACCCGCCCCGATCCGAGTTTGTCGGCGGACAAACTGGTGGATTGCGCCGGCTTGTTTGCGCCGACGCAACGTCCGCCCGCCCGGATCACGGTAGGAACCGCCTCAGGATTTCAGGGAGCGGCGAGCAACGACATGAGCGATGCACAAATCGGGCTGATGACCGCGACCCCCATCATCATCGCGTTCGCCATCGCGCTCAGGCGCATGGGGGTACTGTCAACCGTGGCGACCGTCTCGGCGGTCAGCCTCTCCGTCGCCATCGCGGCGGTGCTGTTCACCACGCAGTAGCGGCTGCCGTAGGGTGGACGCGTGCCCACCACTTCTCGCGCGATCGTGGAAAGGTGGTAGGCACGGCGCTTACGCGCCTTTGCCGACCCTACAACAGTCCACTCACCGCCGCTGATTATACACGTCGATGCACACCGCTCCCAGCAGCACCAGGCCCTTGATGACCTGCTGATAGTCGATGCCGATGCCGAGGATGGACATGCCGTTGTTCATCACGCCCATGATCATGGCGCCGACCACGGCGCCGCCGACGCGGCCCACGCCGCCATAGGCCGAGGCGCCGCCGATGAAGCAGGCGGCGATGACGTCGAGCTCGAAGCCCAAGCCCGCCTTCGGCGTTGCGGTGTTGAGGCGCGCGGCGAAGACGAGGCCGGCGAGCGCGGCCAGCACGCCCATGTTGACGAAGGTGAGGAAGGTCAGCCGCTCGGTCTTGATGCCCGACAGGCTTGCCGCCTTGGCATTGCCACCGACCGCGTAGATCTGCCGCCCGATCACGGTGCGACGGGTGACGAAGCCGTAGAGCGCGATCAGCGCGCCCATGATCACCAGCACGTTGGGCAGGCCGCGATGCGAGGCGATCAGATAGGTGAAGTAGAGCACGGCGCAGGCCAGCAAAATGCTCTTGCCGAGGAAGAAGGCATAAGGCTCGACCTCGATGCCGTGCGACTGCTCGCGCGACCGGCCCTTGGCGCTGACATAAACGAGGCCGAGCGCGAGCACGGCGCCGATCAGCATGGAGGTCGGATGCAGCGTGCCGGCCTCGGGCAGGATCTCCGGAATGAAGCCCGAGGACAGTTTCTGGAAGGTCGCCGGGAACGGCCCGAGCGACTGGCCCTGCAACACCGCAAGCGCAAGACCCTTGAACACGAGCATGCCGGCCAGCGTCACGATGAAGGACGGGATCTTGAAATAGGCCACCCAATAGCCCTGCGCCGCGCCGATCGCGGCGCCCAGCAGCAGGCAGGCGATGAAGGCCAGCGTGTAGTCGACCTTGTACGTCACCATCAGCACGGCGGCCACCGCGCCGACGAAGCCCGCGACCGAACCGACCGAGAGGTCGATATGGCCGGTAACGATCACCAGCAGCATGCCGAGCGCCATGATGACGATGTAGCTGTTCTGGAGCACCAGGTTGGTCAAATTGAGCGGCTGCAGCAGCGTGCCGCCGGTCATGACCTGAAAGAACAGCATGATCGCGATCAGCGACATCAGCATGCCGTAATTGCGCAAATTGTTCTTGATGAAGCTGCCGTGCCGGCGCTCCTCGGGCAGCGAAAC
This sequence comes from Bradyrhizobium sp. USDA 3311, assembly GCF_054062495.1. NCBI lineage: Bacteria > Pseudomonadati > Pseudomonadota > Alphaproteobacteria > Hyphomicrobiales > Nitrobacteraceae > Bradyrhizobium > Bradyrhizobium sp. USDA 3311. The sequence continues at coordinate 7,551,862 of NZ_JBSSFI010000001.1, forward strand.
CGTCTTGTCGGTCATGGCTGCAATCCTCCCATCTCCGCGGCCTCAGGCACGCCGTTTCCGTTGCTTCTCTGGTTGCGCATGATGGCGCGCATGATCTTCTCCTGCGTCGCTTCCGTGCCGGAGAACTCGCCGACGAAAGCGCCGTCGTTCATCACGCAGATGCGGTCGCAGATGCCGAGCAGCTCGGGCATCTCCGAGGAGATGACCACGACGCCGCGGCCGGCCTCCGCAAGCTCGTTGATGATACAGTAAATCTCGTATTTGGCACCGACGTCGATGCCCCTTGTCGGTTCGTCCAGGATCAGCACCTTGGGGTCGGTCATCAGCCATTTCGACAGCACCACCTTCTGCTGGTTGCCGCCGGAGAGCTGGCCGGTCTCCTGGTAGACGTCGGAGCAGCGGATGCGCATGCGGTTCCTGTAGTCGCTGGCAACCTTCAGCTCGGCGATGTCGTCGATCACCCTCCCCGGCGCGACCTGGTCGAGGCTGGCGAGCGTGATGTTCTTGCGGACGTCGTCGGCGAGGATCAGCCCGAGCTGCTTGCGGTCCTCGGTGACATAGGCAAGGCCGGCGTCGATCGCGGCGGCGACGCTCGGCAGCACGATCTCCCTGCCCTCGAGCCGGATATGGCCGCTGATATTGGTGCCCCAGGAGCGGCCGAACAGGCTCATGGCGAATTCGGTGCGGCCGGCGCCCATCAGCCCGGCGATGCCGACGACCTCGCCGCGCTTGACGCCGAAACTGACGTTCTTGATGACCTGCCGCTCGGGATGAATGGGGTGATAGACCGACCAGTTCTCGATGGCGAGCACGGGCTCGCCGATCTTCACGCTGCGCTCGGGAAAGCGATGGGCGAGATCGCGGTTGACCATGCTGCGGATGATGCGGTCTTCCTGGATCGGCTCGGCACGGCAGTCGATGCTGTCGACGGTGCGGCCGTCACGCAGCACGGTGATGTGGTCGGCGACCTTGGCCACCTCGTTGAGCTTGTGCGAGATCAGGATCGAGCCGATGCCCTGCTCGCGGAACGCCATCAGGCGTTCGAGCAACGCGGCGCTATCGGCTTCGTTGAGGCTCGCGGTCGGCTCGTCCAGGATCAGCATGCGCACCCGCTTGGACAGCGCCTTGGCGATCTCGACCAGCTGCTGCTTGCCGACGCCGAGGTCGGTGATCAGCGTATCCGGCGATTCCCTCAGGCCGACCTGCGCCAGCAGCTCGCGCGTGCGCCGGTACACCTCGTCGCGGTCGATCACGCCGAATTTCGACGGCGGATGCGACAGGAAGATGTTTTCGGCGATCGACATCAACGGGATCAGCGCCAGCTCCTGGTGGATGATGATGATGCCGAGCGCCTCGGAATCGTTGATGTCGCGGAAGCGGCGCTCCTCGCCCTCGAAGATGATGGTGCCCTCGTAGCTGCCGTGCGGATAGACGCCGCTGAGCACCTTCATCAGCGTGGACTTGCCTGCGCCGTTCTCGCCGACGAGGGCGTGGATCTGCCCGGCGTGAACCGAGAAGTTGACGTCGCGCAGCGCCTGGACGCCGGCAAAGCTCTTGCTGACGTTGCGCATCTCCAGCATGGCGGTCATGGCTTTGGTGTCCTAAATCGCGGTCGTTCCGGGGCGCCCGAAGGGCGAACCCGGAACCTCGAGATTCCGGGTTCGATGCTACGCATCGCCCCGGAATGACGGAACAAGAACGTCTACTGGAACTGCGACTTCTTGTAGTAGCCGCTGTCCACCAGAACCTTCTCCCAATTGTCCTTGTAGACCACGACCGGCTTGAGCAGATAGGACGGAACCTTCTTGACGCCGTTCTCATAGGTGTTGGTGTCGTTGACTGTGACCTGCTTGCCGGCGAGCGCGGCGTCGACCATGTCGGCGGTCACCTTGGCGAGATCGCGGGTGTCCTTGAAGATGGTCGAATACTGATCGCCGCGCAGCATCGCCTTGATCGAGGGCACCTCGGCGTCCTGGCCCGAGATGACGGGCATCGGCTGGTCGGCGCTGCCATAGCCCACGCCCTTCAGCGAGGAGATGATGCCGATCGAGAGGCCGTCATAGGGCGACAGCACGGCGTTGACCTTCTTGTTGCCGTAGTAGGCGCTGAGCAGGTTGTCCATGCGGGCCTGCGCGGTGGCGCCGTCCCAGCGCAGGGTCGCGACCTTGTCCATGCCCATCTGGCCGGACACGACGACGAGCTTGCCGCTGTCGATGTAGGGCTTCAGCACGCTCATCGCGCCGTTGTAGAAGAAGTAGGCGTTGTTGTCGTCGGGCGAGCCGCCGAACAGCTCGATGTTGAACGGACCCTTGCCGTCCTTCAGGCCGAGACCCTGCACGAGCGACTCCGCCTGGAGCACGCCGACCTGGAAATTGTCGAAGGTCGCGTAATAGTCGACGTTCGGCGTGCCGCGGATCAGGCGGTCATAGGCAATCACCGTGATGCCTTTTGCTTTCGCCTGCTTGAGCACGTCGGACAGCGTGGTGCCGTCGATCGCGGCGATCACCAGCGCCTTCGCGCCCTTGGTCACCATGTTCTCGACCTGCGAGAGCTGGTTCGGGATGTCGTCCTCGGCATATTGCAGGTCGGTGTTGTAGCCGCGCTCCTTCAGCACCTTGACCATGTTGTTGCCGTCGTCGATCCAGCGCGCCGACGATTTGGTCGGCATGGCGATGCCGACGGTCGCCTTGTCCTGCGCGGAGGCGGTGACGCCCGCGGCCATCGTCGCAGCGCCGGCCAGCGCCAGCGCGAGGAATGTCGTCTTCAGTTTCAGCATGCTTCACTCCCTTGGGTGTCAGACTGTTTTTCGTGTCGTCGAGAACGTTCGTCGTGTGCGGCTCCGGGCCTCCTATGCGAGCTTGACGTCGGGCTCCGCGCGACCGCGCGCGGATGCCTCCAATAAAAACGTGCAGCCGGCTTGCGGATCGGCAGCGCGTGCCGCCGCGTCCATATCCTGCCAGGCCGAGGTGACGAGGAGACGCGACAGGTCAGGGCCGACGAAGGCCGGGCAGCTCGCCTGCTTGGCCGGCACACTCAGCGAGCGCAGGCGCTCGCCCTGCGGAGAGTAGACGTCGATCCGGCTCGCGCCCCAGCACGCATTCCAGATCTGCCCGTCGGCATCGCACACCGAGCCGTCGAGGCCGCCGATGCCGGTGTGGCGGAGCAGCACCTCCGGCTCGCCGCGCGGCAATCCGGTCGCAGGATTGAGCGGGACGGCGTAGAGCACCGCGCGCGGGGTGTCGGTGAAGTAGCCGGTCGCGCCATCCGGCGAGAAGCAGATCGAGTTGGGAATGCTGATGCCGGGAAACAGCGTCGAGATCTTGCCGCGATGGAGCGCGTAGATCGCCCCTGCCCTCGGCTCGGCCTTCTTGCCCATGGTGCCGATCCAGAACGTGCCGGACTGGTGCACGCGGCAATCATTGGAGCGCGTCGTGGGATTGTCGGCGTCGAGCGGGCAGAACAGCGTCATCGCGCCGTCGGCGAGACTGCGGATATAGAGGCCGTCTTCCGCGACGATCAACTGCCGATCGGCATCGATGCGTCCGAGCGCGCTCGCCATCCGGCCGAGCGCGTGGAGGCGGATGCTGCCGCTGCCGAGATGCGCCTCGAACAGGCGTCCTTCGCGGATATCGAACCACCAGGCGGTATCGGTGGTCATGTCATAGGTCGGCCCTTCGCCGAGATGACATTGCTCGGCGGAGAGTACGGAGGTCGGCACTTCTTCCATCATGGCGCCCTCACTGCAAAGCGATAGACGGTGTGATGCCGGTAGACTTGGCCCGGATCGAGGCGCGGGCTCGGAAAGTCCGGCCGGTTCGGTGCATCAGGCCAGATGTGCGGCTCCAGGCACATGGCGTCCGATTGCCGGATCAGCTTGCCGCCCTTGCCCGAGATCGTGCCGTCGAGATAGTTGCCGGAATAGACCTGCAAGCCGGGCTGATTGGTGAGCAGCTCCATGACGCGCCCCGAGCGCGGCGCCTCCAGCCGCGCCGCGAGCGCAAGCTTGCCGTCACGGCCGAGGCAGTAGGTGTGGTCGTAACCCCTGCCGTTCTGCAATTGCCGATCGTTTTCGCGGATGCGCTCGCCCACGGCATGCGGGTTGCGGAAGTCGAACGGCGTGCCGGTCACCGCGCGCGGCGGCTCCGGCAACGGAATGGCGGTGGGATCGATCGCGAGGAAATGCTCGGCTGCGACCGTCAGTCTGTGGTCGAGAATGGACGTGCCTGATGTCGCGCCTTCGAGATTGAAGAAGCTGTGGTTGGTCAAATTGACGATGGTCGGCCGGTCCGTCCGCGCCTCCATCATCAGCGACAGCTCGGCGGGGCCGGTGACGCGATAGGTCAGGCGCACATCGAGCCGGCCCGGATAATTCTCCTCGCCGTGCGGGCTCGTATAGGTGAGCGTCACCGCGGGCTCGGCGCCCTCTTCGATCCCGGCGATCGCCCAGAGCTTGCGGTCGAACCCGTCGAGGCCGCCATGCAGCGCATTCGGGCCATTGTTGACGGGAAGCTGCACCGTCTCGCCGTCGAGCGAGAACTGTCCCCTGGCGATACGGTTGGCGTAGCGGCCGACGGTGGCACCCAGGAATTTTCGTTCGGCGAGATAGCCGGCGAAGGCGTCGTGGCCGAGCACGACATCGTCGTAGCCGCCCTTGGCGTCCGGCGCGATCAGCGCCTGGATCACCGCGCCATGGGTGATGATACGGGCTTCAAAGCCGCCCTCGCCGCGCAGCACGATGCGCTCGACATTGCGGCCGTCCGGCAGCGTTCCGAAGACGTCTTTTGTTATTTTTGAGCCAGCCATGTTCAGTCCACAAACGGTTCGACGATCGTGCGCCTGCCGAGCAGGAAAGAGTCGGCAACGAGACGCAACGGCGCCAGATCGACATCGCTTGCGCCGGTCGCCGCGAGTTCGACAAAGCGCCGGTACAGCTCGCGATATTCCTGATCGGGCGCCTCGGCAATGGCCTTGCCGTCGACAGCCATCCGACGCCCGCCGCCGGACAAATTCATCCGGCCCTGATCGGTTTCCACGAGGATATCCCAGCTCTGCGGCCCGGTCTGGCGGAAGTCGAATTCGGCGGTGACCGGCAGGCCGCCGATATCGGTCAGCGTCAGGTTCGCGGCAATCGGGGCCTGGCAGTTGGCCGGAAAGGCAAGCTCGGCCGCGGTGACGAACACCGGCTTGGGCAGGATGCGGGTCAGGATCGACAGCGCATTTATGCCGGGATCGAACACGCCGAGCCCGCCCGGCTCCCAGATCCAGGCTTGGCCGGGATGCCAGACGCGGACGTCTTCCTTCCAGTTGATGTGCACGGACTTGATCCGGCGTGTCGCCAGCCATTCGCGGGCCGGCTCGACCGCCGGCGCATAGCGCGAATGCCAGGTCGCGAACAGCGTGCGCCTGGCATCGGCCGCCATCGCGACCAGCGGATCGAGCTCGGCAACGCCGGTGCCGGGCGGCTTCTCCAGCATGACGTGCTTGCCGGCGGCGAGCGCCGTGGCGGCCTGGGCGCGCCGCACCTGCGGCGGCGTGCAGAGCGAGACCGCGTCGATCGCCGGGCCCTTCTCCAGCAGCTCTTCGATGGTGGCAAAATGCGGCAGCTCCGGCAGCGAAGCATTGCGACTGGCAACAGCCGCGAGCGTCGCGCCCGGTACCGCCGCGATCGCACCGACATGCTGGTCGCGCGCGATCTTGCCGAATCCGACGATGGCAATGCGAAGGTCGGTCACGCTTATTCTCCAGTATCGGCTGACGGCAGCACCTCGGCCGGGGCGGTCTCGATCACCGTGTCCTCGTGGCGGCTCATGCCGTTGTGAATGACAAAGACCATGGCCTCCGATGCCGCCTCGGCATCGCCGGCCGCGATCGCGTCGACGATCTTCTGATGCCAGAGCAGCACGGCGTCGCGGTCCTCCGGCTCGACCGGGGCGCTGAGCAGGAACGAGGCGCGCAAGGCGGCTTCGATGACATGCCCGATCGAGCGCATGAACAGATTGCCGGAGGCCCGCGCCACGGCAACGTGAAGCGCGAGGTCGGCATCGGCAAAGCCCACCGAGTCGGAGGCTTCACGCCGCATGCGCTCCATGCTGCGCCGGAGCTCGGCGACGTCCTCCTCGGACCGCTGCTTCGCTGCGAGCTCGGCCGCGCGCGGCTCGACCGCCAGACGGATCTCGGCGAGGTCGTTGAGGAAGCGCTTGTCGATGCCGGCGTCGAGATGCCAGGCCAGCACGTCGGCATCGAACATGTTCCAGGCCGCACGCTCGCGCACGACGGTGCCGACCCGGGCCTTGGTGGTGAGCAGGCCCTTGGCCACCAGCGTCTTCACGCTCTCCCGCAGCACCGGCCGCGACACGCCGAACATCGCGATCATCTCGGCATCGCCAGGCAGGCGTGTCCCCTCCGCGTAACGGCCGGCGATGATGTCGACGCCGATCGAGCGGGCCACCTCCGCGTGGTTGGAGTGGGCCCGGCGCGTCGGGATGACGACGATGCGCGAGGTCATGTGGCAGCTCCTGCGCTCTTGGCCACGGGCCGGCGCGCGAGCGCGACCAGCCCCTGCTGCAAGGCGATGAAGGCGAACAGTAGCACGCCGGTCGCGATCTTGGTCCACCAGCTCGACAGCGTCCCGTCGAAATTGATGTAGGTCTGGATCAGGCCCTGGATCAGCACGCCGAGGAAGGTGCCGATCACCGAGCCCTGCCCGCCCGTGAGCAGCGTGCCGCCGATCACGACGGCGGCGATGGTGTCGAGCTCGACGCCGACGGCGGACAGCGAGTAGCCGGCGCTGGTGTAGAAGGAGAAGACGATGCCGGCGATGCCTGCGAGCAGGCTCGACAGCATGTAGATCTTCACCGTCATCTTGCCGACCGCAACGCCCATCAGGCTTGCAGTGGTCCGGCTGCCGCCGAGCGCATAGACATTGGCGCCGAACCTCGTGAGATGCAGCAGCAAGGCGCCCCCGATCACGATCACGAGCATGATGATCGCAATCGCGGTCAGCCGCCCGCCGCCGGGCATCCGCAGGGCGAAGTCCGACACGGTGGAATAGACCGGCGCGGTGATCGGGACCGACTCCGTCGAGAGCAGGAAGCTCGCGCCGCGGGCCAGGAACATCCCCGCCAGCGTCACGATGAAAGGCGGCAGATCGAAGACATGGATGACCGCGCCCATCGCCGCACCGAACGCCGCCGAGAGCGCGAGGATGGCGACGAAGGCGACCAGCGGCGGCACGCCCCAGCGCTCGATCGCGAGCGCGACGAAGACGGTGGTGAAGCCGATCACCGAGCCGACCGACAGATCGATGCCGCCGGAGATGATGACGAAGGTCATGCCGGTCGCGACGATGCCGAGAAAGGCGTTGTCGGTGAGGAGATTGCCGACCACGCGGGTGGAGGCGATGTTGGGGAATTGCATGGCGCAGAGCGCGAAGCCCGCGACGAGCACGATGGCCGTGATCAGGACGGGCGGCAGGCCTTTCATGCTTTCGCCCTCCGCAGCCGCGCCGCGATACCGGCAAGCCCCGAGAATTTCGGCGATTGCAGCAGCAGAACCGCGAGCACGACCACCGCCTTGACCAGCAGATTGAACTCCGGCGGATAGCCGGACAGCAGGATCCCGGTGTTCATGGTCTGGATGATCAGCGCGCCGAGTACGGCCAGAACGAGGCTGAAGCGGCCGCCGAACAGCGAGGTGCCGCCGATCACCACGGCCAGGATCGCGTCGAGCTCGAGCCAGAGGCCGGCATTGTTGGCATCCGCGCCCATGATGTCGGCGGCCGCAATCACGCCGGCCAGCGCGGCGCAGACGCCGCACCAGACATAGACCGAAAGAATCATCGCGCGGGTGCCGACGCCGGCAAGCTCGCTCGCCCGCGCATTACCGCCGGTCGCCTCGATCAGAAGCCCGAGCGCCGAGCCGCGCACCACCGCGCCGGTGAGGATCAGCATGACCAAGGCGATCGCGACCGGAACCGGCAGGCCGAGGATGGCACCATTGCCGAGCCAGACCAGGTCGGGCGAGGAAAACGTCACAATACGCCCTTCGGTGATGAGCTGGGCGATGCCCCGCCCCGCCACCATCAGGATCAGCGTTGCCACGATCGGCTGCATGCCGAGCACGGCGACGAGAAAGCCGTTCCACAATCCGCAGACGAGGCCGGCGCCAAGCGCGGCCGCCAGCACGATCGGAAGCCCGTGGCTGTCGGCGAGGCTCGCCGCAATCGCGCCCGAGATCGCCATGATTGCGCCGACCGAGAGGTCGATGCCGCGCGTCGCGATCACCAGCACCATGCCGAGCGAGAGCAGCGCCACCGGCGTGCCGCGGTTGAGCACGTCGATCAGGCTGCCGAACAGACGGCCGTCCTGAAGGCGCAAATCGAAGAATTGCGGCGACACCACGCGGTCGACCGCGAGGATGACGATCAGTGCGAGGATCTGGGCAAGGCCGCGGCGCGGCAACAGCGCTATCATGCCCGCCCCTCATGCGCTGTGGCGGCGCCGTCGGCCGCGATGGCCGCGAGAATGTTGCCGACGTCGATCGCCTCGCCCGCGAGCTCCTCGATATGGGCGCGGTCGCGCAGCACCACGACCCGATCCGAATAGGTCACGATCTCGTCCAGCTCCGAGGAGATCACGAGCAGAGAGAGCCCGTCGTCGCAGAGGTCGCGGATCAGGCGGATGATCTCGGCATGCGCGCCGACGTCGATGCCGCGGGTCGGCTCGTCCAGCACCAGCAGCCGCGGCGAGGTCGCGAGCCAGCGCGCCAGCAGCACTTTTTGCTGATTGCCGCCGGAGAGCAGGCCCACCGGGCGCTCCGGATCGGACGGACGGATGTCCAGCATCCTGACGTAGCGGCGCGCGATCTCGTCCTGCTCGCGGCGCGACAGCGGCCGATGCAGCCCGCGTTTGGCCTGGAGCGCCAGCACGATGTTCTCGCGCACGCTGAGCTCGGCGACGATGCCGTCGGTCTTGCGTTCCTCCGGGCAATAGCCAAAGCCGTGGCGCACGCCGTCGCGCGGCGAGTGCAGCCGCACGGGCGCGCCTTCAACCTTCGCCTGCCCGCGATCGGCGCGCTCGGCGCCGAACACCAGCCGCGCCGTCTCGGTGCGACCCGAGCCGAGCAGGCCGGCGAGGCCGACGACCTCGCCATGGCGCAGCTCGAGATTGAACGGCGCGACATAGCCGGATTTGCCGTAATTCTCGAAGCTCGCGCAGATCTCGCGCGCCTGATGCTCGCGTGTCGCCGCCCGCGCGCCGGTGGTCTCGGCCAGTTCGCGGCCGAGCATCATGCGGATCAGCTCGATCCGCGGCAGCGAGGCGGTCTCGCGTTCGCCGACCAGGCGGCCGTTGCGCAAGACGGTGATGCGGTCGGAGATCTCGTAGACCTGGTCGAGGAAATGACTGACGAAGACGATGCCGATGCCGCGTTTCGCCAGTTGGCGCATGATGCCGAAGAGGATCTCGACCTCGTGACGGTCGAGACTCGCGGTCGGCTCGTCCAGGATCAGCACGCGCGCGGACAGATCCACGGCGCGCGCAATCGCGGTGACATGCTGCACGGCGACGGAATAGCTGCCGAGCGGCGCTGATACGTCGATGTCGAGGCCGAACTCCGCGAGCAGCGCTTTGGCGCGGCGGCGCATCTCGCCGTCGCGCACGATGCCGAAGCGCATCGGCTGGCGGTCGAGAAACAGGTTCTGCGCCACCGAGAGATTCGGCAGCAGATTGACCTCCTGGTAGACCGTAGCGATGCCGGCCTGAAGCGCGGCCTTGGCCGAGCGCGGCGCGACCTCCTCGCCGCCGAGCCTGACGATGCCGGCGTCGCGCGGGAATACGCCGGTGACGACCTTGATCAGCGTGGACTTGCCGGCGCCGTTCTCGCCGAGCAGCGCATGGATCTCGCCGGCGCGAAGCGTGAAGTCGACCTCCTGCAACGCACGCACAGCGCCGAAGCTCTTGCTGATCCCGCGCACCTCCAGAAGGGGCGGAGCAGGATCGGGGCTGTTCTCCATAACGACGTCACTCCCACCGGCGTCCGCTGATGCTGCGGACACCCAGCCTATTCGTTCGCGCAGCGGTGCCGAAGGGGGTGCCGGACCACAAATGGGCGGTCCGGCACGGCGCCCGCCTCAGTAACCGAGGCCCTTCTTGCTGTCGTAGATCTTCTGCGGATCATCGGCCGCGGTATAGAGCTTGGACTCGGTCTGGATCCACTTGGGCGGAACGGTGCCCTTGTCCTTGAAGGCCGCGATGGCATCGAGTGCGGGGCCCGCCATGTTCGGCGTCAGCTCGACCGTGGCATTGGCTTCGCCGGCGGCCATGGCCTTGAAGATATCGGGAACCGCGTCGATCGAGACGGTGAGGATCTCCTTGCCGGGCTTGAGGCCGGCTTCCTTCATCGCCTGGATCGCGCCGACCATCATGTCGTCGTTGTGCGCGTAGACCGCGCAGATCGACTTGCCGCCGCCTTCGGCCTTGATGAAGCTCTCCATCACTTCCTTGCCCTTGGCGCGGGTGAAGTCGCCGGTCTGGCTGCGCACCACTTTCAGGTTCGCGTGCTTGGCGATGGCAGTGTCAAAACCCTTCTTGCGGTTGGCAGCGACGCTGGCGCCGACCGTGCCCTGCAATTCGACGATGTTGCAGGCCTTGCCGCCGACGGTCTTGGCCAGCCAGTCGCCGGCGACCTCGCCTTCGTGCACGCTGTCCGACGTGACGGCGGTGAGATAGAGTTCCTTGCCGGAGGGATCGATGTCGCGGTCGAGCAGCACGACCGGGATCTTGGCCTCCTTGGCTTCCTTCAGCACCGAGTCCCAGCCGGTCGAGACGACGGGCGCGAGGAAGATCGCATCGACGTTCTGCGCGATGAAGGAGCGGATCGCCTTGATCTGGTTCTCCTGCTTCTGCTGGGCGTCGGCGATCTTGAGATTGACCTTGCGCTTGGCGGCCTCCTGCTTGGAGACCGAGGTCTCGGCCGCGCGCCAGCCGGATTCCGATCCGATCTGCGAGAAGCCGATGGTGAGCTCGGCGGCATTCGCCGGCAGCGCGAGCAGCAACGCGGCCGTGGCGCTGGCTGCAAAGAGGGCTTTGAGGATCATCAGGCGTGTCTCCCAAGAAGCGATCTTGTGTTTATCTCAGGCGCCGATTGGTAGCATAGCACCTGCGGACCGTCCTTTGCGGGCGGCGGGAGGCACTATTTCACGGAAGATCGGTTCCGACTAGTCATATTATCTGACTATTTGGAGGAAACCGCCCGTTGGCGGACTGGGTGGCTCTATGACACACCCAGCGCGATTTTGTTCCAGCGATGCAACGAGGAGATGAAGGGGCGCTCCCTCGCCCCGCTTGCGGGGAGCGGGTTGGGGTGAGGGCGCTCGCAATGACGATGTGTGGAGCTCGGCATAGGTCGACCAAATCGACTCGCGGAGACTCCCCCTCACCCGGAATTCGCGCTTCGCGCAAATTCCGGCCTCTCCCCGCAAGCAGGGAGAGGCGAAAAAGAAGCTAGATCAGCTTCCGCTGCGCGAGGTTCTTCATCAGCGCACTGAAGCCGAAGGTCCACGGCTCGCACTCGTCGCTGGTGCGCATGCGGTTGACCAGCTTGCCGAGCTGGGGCGCGGCGATGGTGACGATATCGTCGCGCTTGTGAGTGAAGCCCTGCCCCGGCGCATCGCGATCCTTGACCGGCGCGAACATGGTGCCGAGGAACAGCACGAAGCCGTCAGGGTATTGATGGACCTTGCCGATGGTCTGCTCGACGAGGTCGGTCGGATCGCGGCTGATCTTGCTGATCGAGGAATGGCCGTCGAGGACGAAGCCATCGGTGCCCTTCACGTTCAGGCTGATGTCGAGCTTGCGCGCATCGTCGAGCGAGAACGTCTCGTCGAACAGGCGCAGCAGCGGGCCGATCGCGCAGGAGGCGTTGTTGTCCTTGGCCTTCGACAGCAAGAGCGCCGAGCGTCCTTCGAAGTCGCGCAGATTGACGTCGTTGCCGAGCGAGCCGCCGACGATCTTGCCGCGGCTCGACACGAACAGCACGAGCTCCGGCTCGGGGTTGTTCCAGGTGGACTTCGGATGCAGGCCGGCGTCCATGCCGGTGCCGACCGAGGACAGGGTCGGTGCCTTGGTGAAGACCTCGGCATCGGGACCGATGCCGACCTCGAGATACTGGCTCCAGGCGTTCTGATCGATCAGCACCTGCTTCAGGTGCATCGCCTGGTCCGAGCCCGGCTTGAGCTTTGACAGATCGTCGCCGATCAGCCGCGTCACCTCTTTCCGGATCGCTTCGGCCGAGGCCGGATTGCCCTTGGCGCGCTCCTCGATGACGCGCTCCAGCATCGAGATCGCGAAGGTGACGCCGGCCGCCTTCAGGGTCTGGAGATCGACCGGCGCGAGCAGCCACGGCTTCTTGGGGTCACGTCCATCGGGGGCCGTATTGGCCACGATGGCGTCGAGATCGCCGATGCGCTCACCCCTGGTCGCGGCGAGCGCCTTGGCCGGATTGTCCTCTTCGCAAAGCGCGCTGACGGTCGGAAATTTGGCGGTGACGTCGAAGACACCGTCGCCGCGCACGGCGACCACGGCCGGACCATTGACCTGCGGCAGCCAGACGCGGCCGACGAGTGTTCCCCGCGTGCCGTCCTCGGGGAGAAGGTCTTTGACTGTCAGTGTGGTCATGGCCGGCGTCCTCGCTGCTTCTAAGGATCGGCCGCGTTTACAGCCGCCGATCCCGTTGGCGAAGACCAATAAACGTCTGGCAGGGGAAGTCCAGACCGGCCGCGAAGACCCGCTATGCCCCTGCCCGCGCCTCTATGCGCCTGCGCGCGCTTTGCGGGCCGCGATCTGCTGGAGTGCCCAGCGCGCGTTCTTGCGGACATCAGGGTCGGCATCGTCGGCAATGACGGCGAGAAACGCCTCGCCGTCGGGATGGGCGATCTCGCCGAGCGCGGCGGCCGCCTCTTTCCGCAAATTGGCCTGGTCATGGTTGATGCAATTGCCGATCGGGCGCACCGCGCGCTCGATCTTCATCCTGCCGAGGCTGCGGATCGCCTTCAGCCGCACCTGCCAGAATTCGTCGCCAAGCGAAGCCACGAGCTGGTCTGCGGCGAGCGAGCCGTTGACGTTGAGGCCCAGCGTTTCGGCCGCCATCTCGCGCACCATCCAATCGCTGTCCTTCAGCGCGCGCGTGATCGTCTCGGCGGCCGGCTTCATCTGCGAGAACGCCAGCGCACTCACGGCGGCGCGGCGCACATGGGCATCAGGGTCGTTGATCAGCGCGGTCAGCGCCGGGATGGATTCTTCCAGCTTGAGGAAGCCGATCACGCCGATCGCCTGCACGCGCACGGCGGCGTCCGTGTCCTGGAGCGCTTCCAGCGCCGGCTTCAGCGTGTCCTTGCAGCGCAATTCCTTCAGCGCGCGCAGCGCGCCCATGCGGACGAAGGCGTGGGCGTGCTTGACCAGCGGCAGGATGATTCCGGCACAGGCCGGATCCTTGAACTCGGCCATGCTGTCGGCCGCAGCCGATGCCACGATCCTTTCAGGGTCGACAAGCAATTTCACCAACGCGCTCGCGGCTTCCGGCCCGTCGAACTCGCCGAGCGCCATGGCGACCTGCTGGCGCACGCCGGCATCAGGGTCGGCCACCATGTTGGCGAGATGCGCAACGGCCGCGGGATCGCCGGAATGACCGAGCGCGATGATGGCGACGCGGCGCTCCGCGGGATCGGCGGCCTGAAGCCGCTCGTCGGCGTCTTCGAGGTCGTCATAGGATTCGAAGGGGCTCGACATGATCACCTCAGCAGATAGGGAATGTTGACGGTGACGGCGCCGGTCGGGCAATCCGCTTCGCAGGGCATGCAGTACCAGCACTCGTCATAGGCCATGTAGGCCTTGTTGGTCATCTCGCTGATGCGGAGCACGTCGAGCGGGCAGACGTCGACGCAGACGGTGCAGCCCTTGTCCGCGATGCATTTGGCGTCGTCGACGACCACCGGAACCGATGTCTGATAGGACGCGAGAGGCATTGGATGTCTCCTGTTGCTTTGGTGCAGTGGATCAGGCGGAGGCGCGGATGCGCTGCTTGTCGTAGAGGTCCTTCTCGTCGTCGGCGATCGGCACGACGTACGGCTCCACGGCACGTTTCTCGCTGGTCATCTTGCCGTCCTGCTTGGAGAGCAGCGTGTGGCAGAACCAGTTCTCGTTGTCCTTCTCCGGGAAATCGGTGCGCCAGTGATAGAGACCCCAGCGGCTCTCCTCGCGATACAGCGAGGCGTGCACCGCCATGTCGGCGCAGTCCATGATCGACTGCACCTCTAGGGCGCGGAGCAATTCGTGGGCGTTGCGCGCGATCATGTGCTCCTGCATGTCCTGCCGCGTCTCGGCGAGGCGGCGCATGCCGAGCTCGTACTTGCGCGTCACCTTTGGCGGCTGGAGATAGTCGTTGACGAGGCGGCGGGTCTTGTACTCGACCTGGTTCGGCGGAATGCCGTCCTCCCGCCTGGTCGGCGCCATCACGCGGTCGCGCTCCAGCGCGACATCGGCGGCGTCGAACTCCGCAAAGTCGTGGCTGTCGGCGAACTCCATCGCGTCGATGCCGGCGACCGAGCCGTTGGTGAAGGCGCCGAGCATGTAGTTGTGCGGCACGCTCGCCATGTCGCCGGCGGCGTAGAGGCCGGGCACGGTGGTGCGGGCATTGTCGTCGACGAACACGCCGGAGGCGCTGTGGCCGGAGCAGAAGCCGATCTCGGAGATGTGCATCTCGATCGATTCGCTGCGGTAGTCGACGCCGCGTCCCTGCTGGAACAGGCCGCGCGTCGGACGCTCGACCTTGTGCAGCGTGGATTCGATCTCCGAGATGGTGTCGGGGTGAAGATGCTTGAGCTGGAGGAACACCGGCCCCTTGCCGGACAAGAGCTCATTGTAGAACTCCAGCATCATCTGGCCGGACCAGTAGTCGCATTCGATGAAACGCGAGCCTTCGTTGTTGGCGGTGAAGGCGCCGAAGGGACCGGCGACATAGGCGCAGGCCGGGCCGTTATAGTCCTTGATCAGCGGATTGATCTGATAGCATTCGAGGTTCGCGAGTGCCGCGCCGGCGTGATAGGCCATGGAATAGCCGTCGCCGGAATTGGCGGCGTTCTCATAGGTGCCGAACATGTAGCCGGAGGTCGGCAGACCGAGGCGGCCGGCGGCGCCCATGCACAGGATCACCGCCTTGGCCTTGATGACCAGCATTTCGGCCGTTCGCGTGTTGACGGAGATCGCGCCGGCGATGCGGCCATCAGACGATTTCAGCAGCCGCGTCGCCATGTAGCGGTTGGAGATCAGGATGCGGGCACGGCGGAGCTGACGGTACAGCGCCTTCTTCACGGTCTCGCCGTTCGGCATCGGCAGCACATAGGTGCCGATGTGATGCACCTTCTTGACGGCGTAGTCGCCGTTCTCGTTCTTCAGGAAGCGGATGCCGAAACTGTCGAGCTCTTCTATGATCTTGTAGCAGTTCTGCGCGTATTTATAGACCGCCTTCTGGTCGACGATGCCGTCATTGGCGATGGTGATTTCCTTGGTGTACTGCTCCGGCGTCGCGTAACCGGGGATGACCGCGTTGTTCAGCCCGTCCATGCCCATGGAGATCGCGCCGGAGCGCTTGACGTTCGCCTTCTCGAGCAAAACGACATTGGCCTTCGGATTCTTCAGCTTCGCCTTGAGCGCCGCCATCGGGCCGGCCGTGCCTCCGCCGATGACCAGCACATCGCAGGAAACCTCCGAAAGTCCGTCGACGATCTGATCTAGTGCCATCGCTTGCTCCTGGTTCGCCGATAGCCGGCGCCTTTGCATCAGATTTGTTCAGGCGACGTTCCGGCGATAGCAATTAGTTGTCGCCGGGCCGCGATTTGCGCCTCAGCGCTCGACAAAGGCCTTTTCGATCACGAAATGGCCGGGCTGGCTGTGATTGCCCTCGACAAAGCCGCGCGCCGAAAACATCGCAGGGAGTTCCTCCAGCATCGCCGGGCTGCCGCACAGCATGATGCGGTCGGTCTCGATATCGAGGCCCGGCAGCCCGATGTCGTCGAACAGCTGGTTCGAGGCGATCAGATCGGTGATGCGGCCGCGGTTCCTGAATGGCTCGCGGGTCACGGTCGGGTAGTAGACGAGCTTGTCGCGGATCAGGGGACCGAAGAATTCGTGGTCGCGCAGGCCTTCGACGAGGTGCTCGCCATAGGCGAGCTCGGAGACGTGGCGGCAGCCATGGGCGAGCACGATGGTCTCGTAATTCTCGTAGACATCGGGATCCTTGATCAGGCTGGCGAACGGCGCGAGTCCCGTGCCGGTCGAGAGCAGCAGCAGGCGTTTCCCCGGAATGAGGTTGCCGGTGATCAGCGTGCCCGTCGCCTTGCGGCCGACCAGGATGATGTCGCCTTCCCTGATCTTCTGGAGGCGCGAGGTCAGCGGGCCGTCCTGAACCTTGATCGAGAAGAACTCGAGCGCCTCCTCGTGATTGGCGCTCGCCATGCTGTAGGCCCGCATCAACGGCTTGCCCTCGACCTCCAGGCCGATCATGGCGAACTGGCCGTTCTGGAAGCGGAAGCCCGGATCGCGGGTCGCGGTGAAGCTGAACAGGGACTCGGTCCAGTGGCGGACCGACAACACCGTTTCCCTCTGAAATGCGCTCATGGTCTCTCCTTGGCCATCGACGACGCCCAAGGTTTCGGAGCGAGGAGAGTCCGGCAATTCGTAAGTGAAATTTCCGGTCGATTAGTTTCACATTTCGCGGGCGGTGACTGAAGAGCAGGCAGCGAAGGTCAGGCGAGCGCACGCGCGCTGGCAATTAGTTGCTATCGCAGTGGCGTCACAACGACGTAGAGAGGAGTCGGAGGTTCGTCATGACCATGACTTTGGTGGCACCGACCGTAGCCGACTACGAAGCCAGCGCCGATCTCGCCGCGCTCCTCGTCCGCACCACGCAGGACGATGCGTTGAGCCTGCCCGCCGAACAGCTTCGCCTCTCCTGCAAATGCGCCCATTGCACCCGCGCCCGCTTCGACGGCCGCTTCCCCGACCGCTTTCCGGGCATCGCCATCACCGAGATCGGCGATCTCGGTTACGGGCTCAACATCTCGTTTTCGGATGGGCATAACCGGGGGATTTACCCCAAGCCGTATCTGCTGAGCCTGGCGGGGCGCTGACCCATCGATGTCGTCCTGGCGAAAGCCGGGACCCATTACCCCAAGAGCAAGTTGCAAAAGCGGGCTGTGGCAACATGGCCGCGCAACAACGCACACGTGTGGTAATGGGTCCTGGATCAGCGCTCCGCTTCGCTCGCTTGTCCAGGACGACGATGTTGGTGAGGCACGCTAGCCAAGCCACAAATTCCGCTGTCATTCACCGCGAAGGCGGGGAATCCAGTACGCCGCGGCCTCTCGATAACCCATTGACGCCTCTGGAATACTGGATCGCCCGGTCAAGCCGGGCGATGACAGCGGAGTGAATCTGGCACGGACATTGCTCCTCATTAGAACGACTTGAACGTTCCGGAGGCAGGTGATGTTGCAGGCGGCCAATGTGGTTCGCGGGGCTGTTCCCCCGGCAGTCCGGCCTGCCGGAAGCTCCTCGCTGCTGCTCACCGAGAACCAGCAATGGATCGGCGGACCGCCGGCGCTGATGGACAAGCTGACGCCGCGCGAGCGGGAGCTGGTGCTGAAGCAGGGTCGCCGCAAGGTGCTCAACCGCGGCCAGACGCTGTTCAGCCAGGGCGGCAAGCATGACGGCATCTGGCTGATCGAGAGCGGCCGCATCCGCGTGTTCTACACCTCCCCGCTCGGACGCGAGATCACGCTGGCCTATTGGCATGTCGGCAATTTCGTCGGCGGGCCGGAGGTGTTCGAAGGCACCGTGCATCAATGGTCCGGCGTCGCATCCAGCAATTGCAGCGTGGTGCACCTTCCCGGAAAGGAACTGCGGTCCCTTGCCGCAGAGATCCCGAACCTTGCGATCGGCCTGATCGAAGGTCTCACCTTCAAGGGCAAATGCTATTCCGCGCTGGCGCAGATGCTGGGAACGCGCTCGATCACCCAGCGCCTTGCGCATCTCTTGCTGCATCTCGTCGAGCTCTACGGCGTCGAGGATGCGGACGGCCGGGTGATCGCGGCCGCCTTCACCCATGCCGACATCGCCCACATGGTCGGCGCCACCAGGCAATGGGTGACGATCAGCCTGAAGCGCATGCAGGAGAAGGGAATCGTCGTGACCAAGCGCTCGCAGATCGTGGTGTGCCGGACCGACGTGCTGGAGGAGATGCGCGGCCAGGCGTCCGATTTAGGGAGCCCGCGACCACGGCCGCTGCACAGGCAAGCGGCTTTATAGTGCAGGACTGCCCAAGGAGTATGCAATCAGCTTTTCCCGGCAACTAATCGACTGCGGCGCTCATTCCGGATTTGCCCTGTCCAGGCCCTCACCCAATCATGGCAACCACAGCACATCCAACCGAATGAGGATGAGAATGGTCCGCCATCTTCCCACGCTCTCGATCGCGATGTCGGTGACGTCGCTGGCGCTGATCCTCGCGCAGCCGGCTTCGGCGGAAACCGTGACGCTCGGCATCGGAACGCAGGACACCACGACCAACACGGTGACCGCCGGCGTCGTGATCCGCCAGCTTCATCTCCTCGAAAAATACCTGCCGAAGGACGGCAAGTACGCCAACATCAAGTTCGAGCTGGAGTGGCAGAACTTCACCTCCGGCCCGCCCGTCACCAACGCGATGATGGCGAACAAGCTGCAGATCGGCATGATGGGCGACTATCCGCTGATCGTGAACGGCTTCACCTTCGAGAGCAATCCGGAGAGCAAGAGCCGCCTGATCGGCATCGCCGCCTACAGCCTGTCCGGCTCCGGCAACGGCCTCGTCGTCCACAAGGACTCGCCCTACTACGACCTTGCCGATCTCAAGGGCAAGCTGGTCAGCGTGCCGTTCGGCTCCGCCGCGCACGGCATGGTGCTAAAGGCGATGCAGGACCGCGGCTACGCATCCGACTTCTTCCAGCTCGTCAGCCAGAGCCCGGAGGTCGGCTCGACCAATCTCCAGGAAAAGAAGATCGACGCGCATGCCGACTTCGTCCCCTTCGCCGAGTTGCTGCCATTCCGTGGCTTCGCACGAAAGATCTTCGACGGCGTCGAGACCAATCTGCCGACCTTCCACGGCATCGTGGTGCGTACGGACTTCGCTGAAAAATATCCCGAGGTCGTCGTCGCCTACTTCAAGGCGCTGATCGCCGCCAATCAGTGGCTGCGCGACGATCCCAAGCTTGCCGCCGAAAAGATCCAGGAGTGGACCGGCATCAACAAGGAGGTCGTCTATATCTTCCTCGGCCCCAGCGGCAACATGACCACAGATCCGACGATCAAGCCGGCGCTGATCGATGCCGCCACGACCGACGTCAAGGTGCTCCAGAACCTCGGCCGCATGAAGGAGTTCGATCCGAAGAAATGGGTCGACGACAGCTACATCCGCAAGGCCTATGCCGAAATGAAGCTCGACTACGATGCGCAGCTTGCGAGCACCAAGAACTACGAAATCACGGGCGAAGACAGCTTCTGCAAGAAGCCAATCACCGATCCGCGCAAGGCCGGCGAGGTCTGGGTGGATGAAGCCGGCATCCTGCCGTTCGCGTCCGCGGCCTGCACGGTAGGCGCCTATGCCGACTTCAAGGCCAAGGGCAAGAAGATCAACGTCGCCTACGTCTTCGACACCACGCGCGGCATCAAGCTGTTCGCCGACCAGGCCTTCTTCGCGGTCGGCAATGGCGACGTCGCGCCGTTCCTGCTGAAGAAGGATGCCGAAGCCCATGCCGCCAAGATCGGCGGCAAGGTGCTCGGCTTCGACGACGCGGTGAAGGCGGCGGTCGGCGGAGGCAAGACGTGAGCAGTCCCGCCCTCGTCAGACAGTCCGAGGACAGCATGCCGGCAACAGCAGTCGCGGAGGCAGGCCCGGCGCCCGCCGCACCGCCCAAGACACCGCCCTCCTTCGGCACGCTCGCGCTGCGCTGGTATCGTCTCAACCAGGGCCGGCTGCGCGCGACCGCGATCGGCATCGCCTCGCTGATCGCGTTCCTGCTGGTCTGGCACCTGCTCACGACCTACCGCGTCGTGTTCTTCGTGCGCTTCACCAACGTGCCCTCGCCGCTCGCGGTCTATGCCAGCTTCACCAAGGCGATCCACGATCCCAAGTTCCTGATGCACATCGTGCTCAGCTGCCGGCGCATCTTCATCGGCTTCTCGCTCGCGGCCATCGTCGGCGTGCCGCTCGGCCTGATCATGGGCCGTTTCAAGCTGGTCCACGAGATCATCTTCCCGGTCGCCGAGGTGCTGCGGCCGATCCCGGCGATCGCCTGGGTGCCGATGGCGATCATGCTGTGGCCGACCAACGAGCAGAGCATCGTCTTCATCACTTTCCTCGGCTCGTTCTTTCCGATCCTGGTCAACACGCTGCACGGCATGTCGCTGGTCGATCCGGTGCTGGTGCGCGCCGCGCAGTGTCTCGGCGCGCGCGAACGCTCGATCTTCCGCGAGGTGTATTTCCCGGCCTCGCTGCCGCACATCTTCACCGGCCTCACAGTCGGCATGGGCGTCGCCTGGGTGTCGCTGATCGCCGCCGAGATGATCTCGGGCCAATACGGCATCGGCTACTTCACCTGGGAAGCCTATTCGCTGGTCCAGTATGCCGACATCGCGCTCGGCATGATCGCGATCGGCGTGCTCGGCCTCGGATCGAGCCTGCTCATCAGGGGCGCGGGACAATTGGTGATGCCGTGGAGGTTGACATGAGCGAGATGCTCGCGAACCCGTCGAAGGGCCATATCGAAGTCCGGAACTTCTCGCTCAGCTATGACAGCATCGAGGGACCGGTTCAGGCCGTCACCGATACGCAGATCGATGTGAAGCCCGGCGAGTTCGTCTCGATCGTCGGTCCCTCGGGCTGCGGAAAGTCGACGCTGCTCAACGCGGTCGCGGGATTCCTCAAGCCCACCACAGGCATCGTCACCGTCGACGGCGAGCGCGTCAACGGCCCCAGCGCCGAGCGCGGCATGGTGTTCCAGCAATATTCGCTGTTTCCCTGGAAGACGGTGCGGGAGAACGTCGAGTTCGGCCTGAAGATGCGCGGCATGCCGCGTTCCCAGCGTGAGCGGGCCGCGCGCACGCTGCTCGGGCTTGCCGGGTTGGAGGCCTTCGAGAAGCATTATCCGGAAAAACTCTCCGGCGGCATGAAGCAGCGCGTCGGCATCGTCCGTGCGCTCGCGACGGGACCGAAGGTGCTGCTGCTGGACGAGCCGTTCGGCGCGCTCGACGCGCAGACCCGCGTCATCATGCAGCAGATCCTCACCAATATGTGGCAGCGGCTGAAGATCTCGGTGCTGTTCGTCACTCACGACATCGACGAGGCGATCTTCCTGTCCGACCGCGTCTACTGCATGACCGCCCGCCCCGGCTCGATCAAGGCGGAGATTGCGATCCCGCTGGAGCGGCCGCGGCAGCAAGCGATGATGATGTCGTCGGAGTTCTTGGGCCTGCGCCGCGGGCTGATGTCGCTGATCCGCGAGGAAAGCCTGAAGGCGATGGGCGGCGAGATCACCGACATGGGCATGCAGGGGCTCAACATCGAGCTGCACGGGCATTCGCTGGCAGATGTGATTTAGGCGCAGCTAGCGCTCTTACTTCCCTTCTCCCCTTGTGGGAGAAGGTGGCGCGAAGCGCCGGATGAGGGGTTCTATCCGCGAATGACACCGTGAGAGAAGTACTCGTGGAGACAACCCCTCACCCGTCTCGCCGCTTTCGCGGCGAGCCACCCTCTCCCACAAGGGGAGAGGGTCAGCACCGCCATCGCGGCAAGATCACTTAAACCAATGCACCAGCGCGATGCTGATGCCGAGCAGCAGCATCAGCGACAGCGTCACCGCAGCCGTCACCCGTCCGCCGACATTGGCGAGCACGCGGACGTCGACGCCGAGGCCCAGCGCCGCCATCGACACCACCGTCAAAAAGCTGGTGATCTTGGTCACCGGTCCGACCACCGTGCTAGGGACGATCTCCAGCGAGCGCAGCGTCGCCAGCGCGAGGAAGCCGAGGATGAACCACGGGACCAGGCGGAAGAAGCCGACATTGGTCTTCTTGGCGTCGCTCTGCCAACGCGAGGCGACCAGCGACAGGCCGACGACGACCGGTCCGAGCATCAGCACACGCATCAATTTCACCAGCGTGCCGATCTGCGTCGAGACGAGCCCGGCCGGCACCGTCGCCGCGAGCACCTGCGGCACCGCATAGACGGTGAGGCCCGCGAGAATCCCGTATTGCGTAGCGGAGAGTTGCAGCAGCGGGATCAGCAACGGCAGGCCGAGCACCATCATCACGCCGAGGATCGCCGTGAAGGAGATCGAGGACGCGATCTCGTCGTTGTTGGCGCCGATGATCGGCGCCACGGCCGCGATCGCGGAATTGCCGCAGATCGAGTTGCCGCAGGCGATCAGGATCGACAGCCGCGTCGACAGGCCGAGCAGCCGGCTGAGGCCGAAGGAGACGCAGAGCGCGATGACGACGACCGCGGCGATCGATGCGAGCAGCGCGATGCCCGAGGCGGCGATGGCCGCGAAGCTGATCGAGGCTCCGAGCAGCATGACTGCGACTTCAAGCAGCTGTTTTGCGCTGAAGGCGATGCCGGCCTGCCAGCGCGGCGCGGGCTTCCAGAAGCTGCGCAAGGCCATGCCGAGCAGGATCGCCATCACCAGCGCCTCGACATAGGGATGCTCGAACACGCCCAGTTCCGCCCGCTCCAGCAGGGCGGAGACGCCGGCGACGGCAATGCAGAGGAGGATGCCCGGAATCAGCGCCGCAATGCGGCTTATGGCGGTGGCCGGCTTGGCATCGGCCGGGCTGGATGCTTGATTCTGCGACACAAATCTCTCCCAGAGGAGAAAGATTTATACGCAGCACGATCCAATTGGGAAATAAGTTTTCGACATATCAGGGCCGAGGGAAGTTCTGTCCTCGACCCGGAATAAACCGGCTCAGAAGATCAGGTTTTTGGCCAGCGAGGCGACGCGGCTGAAGCCGTCATAGATGCCCGGCTCAAAGAAGGCCGCGCGCGCCAGCACGATGCCCGCGACCAGCGACCAGAACAGCGTGGTACCGGCCCGCAACAGGAGCTTCGAGGCGCGCGACTTGGGCTGGGTGTCCGTCGCGGACACCAGCTGCTCGCCGAAGGGTTCAAATCGAGTGCGTTCCATAGCTTGCGCCAATCCATCAAATTCTGAACGGAATGTCGTCGTTTCGGCCCCAAACGGCAATGGAAGCGATTGGCGTTTTTGCGCCTCGACGGGGAAACTCCTTCCGTCGGACACCCCCGGGACAATAGTTTTCTTCTTCCGGCCTATTTGGACACCGGCGCCCAGGCTAAAGGGCCAGATAACGCCGCCGGATCGCCTCGTTGGCCTTCAGCTCGTCGATTCCGGCGGCATAGACGATCTGGCCCTTGTCGATCACCGTGGCATGGCTCGCCAGGCCAAGGCAGAAATGCATGTTCTGCTCGGCGATCAGCACGGTCGAGCCCAGCTGGCGGAGCTGGCGCAAAAGCTCGCCGATCCGCTGCACGATGATCGGCGCGAGCCCTTCGCTGGGCTCATCGAGCAGCAGCAGCGCCGGATTGCCCATCAGCGTGCGCGCGATCGCCAGCATCTGCTGCTCACCGCCCGACAGGCGTCCGGCGATGCGATGGCGCAGCGGCTCCAGCAGCGGGAAGACTTCATAGATGCGCTTGATCGGCCACTCGTCCTGGCCTTCCGGCCCCTTCTTGCGACCGATGACGAGATTGTCCTCGACCGTGTGCTCCGGGAAGATCTGGCGGTCCTCCGGCACGAAGCCGAGCCCGGCGCGGGCGATATGGTGCGGCTTCCGGCCTGATATCACCGCGCCGCGCAGGCTGACCCTGCCCCGCCGCGGCGGCGCCAGACCCATGATCGCCTTCATGGTCGTCGACTTGCCGGCGCCATTGCGGCCGAGCAGCGCCATGGTCTCACCCTGCCGCACCGAGAGACCGACGCCGAACAGAATCTGGCTGGTGCCGTAATAGACGTCGAGATCGGCGACTTCGATGATGGCTGCGCTCATGCGGCCGCTCCCGCATGTTCGGTGCCGAGATAGGCCTCGATCACGGCGCTGTTGTTGCGGATCTCGTCCGGCGTGCCGGTGGCCAGGATGCGGCCATAGCAAAGCACGACGATCTTCGGCGCGATCTTGAACACGATGTCCATGTCGTGCTCGATGAACACGACAGTGATCTTTTGCGTCTCCCAGAGCTCGCGCACCTTGTCGATCATGCGCCAGCGCTCCTCCGGGCCCATGCCGGCGGTCGGCTCGTCCAGCAGCAGCACCTTTGGTTCGAGCACGAGCGCCAGCGCGATGTCGAGCAGCTTCTGATCGCCATGCGACAGCGTCGCCGCGGTGCGGTTGCGCTTGCCGGACAGGCCTAACAGCTCCATCACATGCTCGGCGCGATCGCGCGTCTCGGACAAAGGAAACCGCTTGTGCAGCACTGCGGAGGTGCGCTGGTCGGCGCTGACCGCGGCAAGCATGGTTTCCTGCACCGTCAGCGATTTGAAGATGCTGGCGACCTGGAAAGCGCGGCCGATGCCGTGGCGCACGATCTCCGGCGGCGAACGCCCGGCGAGATCGACGCCGTCGAGCAGGACCTCGCCGGAATCCGGCCTCAAGGCGCCGGTGATCAGGTTGAAGAAGGTGCTCTTGCCGGCGCCGTTCGGGCCGATCACGGCGGTGAGCGAGCCATCGGGGAAGTCGAGCGTGACGTCGTTGGTCGCCTTCACGCCGCCAAAGGACTTTGCGAGGTTGCGGATCTCGAGCATCGCTAGCGCCCCTCGCCTGTCTCGCGCCGTTGTCTGGCATTGTCATTCCGGGATGGTCCGTCAGGACCAGACCCGGAATCTCGAGGTTCCGGGTTCGCACTTCGTGCGCCCCGGAATGACTGCCCGATGGATACACCTGACATCGCTAGCGTCCCTCGCCGGCGTCGCGCCGGTGTGCGAACCATTCGGCGACGAAATCGAGCAGGCCTTTGCGCAGGCCCAGTGCGAAGAACAGGATGACCACGCCGAGCACGATGCCGTGGTACTCGGTGTACCGCGTCACGGTGTCATTGAGCAGCAGCAGCAGCACGGTGCCGACCATCGGCCCCAGGAAGGTCGAGACGCCGCCGAGCATGTTGATGAAGATGGCTTCGCCCGAAATGGTCCAATAGGCGAATTCCGGATAGGCGCCGGAGACGAACAGCGCCATCACCATGCCGCCCATCGCCGCGAACAGCGCCGCCAGCACGAACACGGTGAGCTTTGCGCGCCAGACATCGATGCCGAGGAAGCTCGCGCGCGCGGCGTTGTCGCGGATCATGCGCAGCGTGTAGCCGAACGGCGATTGCGCGATCTGGCGCATCGCGAGCAGGCCAAGGACGAGGAGCGCGCAGCTCGTGACATAGAGATGGACGTGGTTCGACAGATCGATGCCGAGGAACGCGGGACGCGGGATGCCGCCGCGCAGGCCCTGGTCACCACCGGTGAAGGACGCCCAGGACAGGATGGTCGAGTGGATCAGCATCTGGAACGCCAGCGTGACGAAGGCAAAGTAGATCTCCTTCAGCCGCACGCAGATCGCGCCGATCACGGCGGCGATGAGCGCCGTGATCACCAGCGTCGCGACGAAGGCGACCGGAATGGGCAGGCCAAGCTTCTGCATAATCAGGCCGAAACTGTAGGCGCCAAGGCCGAAGAACATGCCGTGGCCGAACGAGGTCAGCCCGGTGTAGCCGACCAGGAGGTTGAGCGAGGTCGCGAACAGGCCGTAAGCCGAGCACCGGATGACGAAGTCGAGCAGCGCCTTGCTGCCGGTGAAAAGCGGCAGGCTCGCCAGCACGGCGAAGGCGATCAGCGCGATCAGAACGTCGCGATAGCGGTGAACCGCCGCGCCGCTGCGCACCGGCGCCAGCGCTTGCGCGCGTCCGACCTCCAGCTCGGTCATGCCGCCTCCTTGCCGAACAGGCCGGTGGGTTTTGAGACCAGCACGATCACCATGAACAGGTACATCAGGCCTTCCGTGAACAGGGGAAAGCCGAGCGAGCCGAACGAGCGGATCAGGCCGATCAGCAGCGCGCCGATCAGCGCGCCCAGGATCGAGCCCATGCCGCCGATCACGGTGACGATGAAGGATTCGATCAGCACCGAAAATCCCATGCCGGGGGTCAGCGACCGCACCGGCGCCGCGAGCGCACCCGCAAGCCCCGCCAGCATGCCGCCGAGCGCGAACACGCCGCCATAGATCAGGCCGGTGTTGATGCCGAGCGCCGACACCATGCCGGGATTGTGCGCGGCGGCGCGGATCACCTTGCCAATGCGGCTGCGCGACAGCCCAATGCCGAGCACGATGGCCGCGACGAGCGCGACGCCGATCAGCAGCAGGTAATAAGGCGGCACCACGCCGCCGGCGATGAACAGCGGCATCACCTGGAACGCCGCGGGCATGCCCATCGACTTGAACTCGGGGCCCCAGATGATGCGCACGACATCATCGAAGATCAGCACGAAGGCGTAGCAGACGAGGAGCTGCATCAAGACGTCGGCGCCATAGACGCGACTCATGAAGACGCGCTCGAAGATCAGGCCGAGGATGGCGGTGCCGCCCGCACCGGCCAGCATCGCCAGCGCAAAGCTGTCGGTGAGATGATAGGCCGTCATCGCGAAATAGGCGCCGAACATGTAGAAGGCGCCGTGGCTGAAATTGACGACCTTGAGCACACCGAAGATCAGCGTCAGCCCGACCGCGACCAGAAACAGCAGCATGCCGATGATGAGGCCGCTGGTGGTTTGCGTCACCAGACAGGCGGAGCTGGAGAGGCAGCCGGCAAGCGCGTCGAGATCCACGGGAGCACTTTCATTGCAGCGCGCCGGACCTGGCGCGGAGAATCAAACGAAACAGGCGGAGACGGTCACCCGTCTCCGCCGCGCATCGGATCAGGTGTAGCCCTTGCTCTTCTTCCACTCGGCCTCGAGCTCGAAGATCGTCTTCCAGTCGCCGGCCTTGACCTCGGGCACATAAGGCTCCTGCGGGATCGTGGTGCCCCAGCCGATGGCGTAGCCGACGAGGGTGTGATCATCGCCGCGCATCGTCACGGTGCCGTCGGCGCCGAACGGGCACTTGATGGTGAGGCCGGCCAGCACCTCGGCGATCTTCTTGCCGTCGGTGGAGTTCGCCTTCTTGGCGGCTTCGGCCAGGAACATCACCGCGGTCGCGTTCTGCCACGACCAGTTGGTCGGGTACTCGTTGTACTTGGACTTGTAGGCATCGCCCCAGGCGGCATTCTCCGGCGTGGTCGGGAAGGTCTTGATGTAGCGGTTGCCGGAGTGGATGCCCTTGGGCAGGTTCTTCACCACCGTGAGCGCGGTGTAGTCGGCCATGTTGACCGCGAACACCTCCATCTGGCTGAACATCGCGTAGATGTTGGCCTGGTCGATGTAGGAGGTGAGATCGCCGCCCCACAGGCAGGAGTACAGCGCCTGCGGCTTGGCCTGGAGGATCTTGGTCACCACTTCGGTGTAGTCGGGCTGGAACAGCTTTGGCCAGGACTCGCTGATGACCTCGACGTCCGGCGCGAAGCGCTTCAGGTACAGCGTGAACTCGCCGGTGGTGTCGCGGCCATAGGCATAGTCGGGCGAGCAGGTCGCCCACTTCTTCAGACCCTTGGCTTTGGAGATCGCCGCTGCATAACTGCCGCCGACGATGGAATCGTGGATGCCCTGGCGCACGCAGCGGAACGCGTTCGGGATGTGCTGCTTCGGATCGGCGGTGAGCGAGGACGCTTCCGAGCAGGTGTGGACGCAGAGCACGCCGAGATCGCGCGCCACCTCGTGAACCGCGAACGATCCGGACGAGGCTTCGCCGTCGATCAGCCATTCGCAGCCATCGGTGTTGACGAGCTCGCGCGCGACGCGCGCGGCTTCCTGCGGCTGGCCCTTGGAATCGCGGATCACCATCTCGATGGGACGCCCGGCAAGGCCGCCGGCGGCATTGACCTTGTCGACCTCGAGCATCACCGCGTTGCGCGAGGACGTGCCGAGCTGCGCCACGCGGCCCGACAGAATCGTCGGCATGCCGACCTTGATGGTCTTGGCCTGGGCGCGCGCCACCCAGGGCGCGGCAACACTCATCGCACCGGCGCCCATCAGCGCCAGCGTTGAACGGCGGCTGATGCCCGGCGTGCGGGTTCTCGTCATTTTTCCCTCCCTCTGTCGGGTCGGCGTTTCCAGATCCCTGTCGGAGATCGTCTCGTCTCCGTGTTCCCAAGGATTTCAGAGGTAGGGGGGTGACGTCAAGCCAAAGATGAATTACGAGTCAGAATTCATCAAGGGAGGACATGAGGCCGCAACCGGCCCAAAACCCGCACAATGATCAACCTGTCGAGCTTCATCGCCTTTCATGCCCGGCGCACGCCGGAGCGGCCCGCGCTGAAATACCGCGGCGAGGAGATCTCCTACGCCGTCTTCGACGCGCGCATCCGGAAAGCGGCCGGCTGGCTGGCCGCGCAGGGCATTGGCGCCGGCGATGTCGTGGCCGTGCTGATGAAGAACAGCGCGGCGTTCCTGGAGCTGGTGTTCGCCACCAGCCATCTCGGCGCGGTTTTTCTGCCGATCAACTTCCGCCTCTCCCGTGACGAGGTCGGCTACATCGCCGGCAATGCCGGCGCGCGCCTTCTGATGGTCGATGAGGAATTGGCCGCGAACGCGGCGGGCGCGAAGATCGTCGTGCTGGACGAAGCCGCCCAGCAGAGCGTTACGCATCTGGCGGGCGGCGCTGCGGCTGCGCCAATGCACGTCCGGGCGCCGTCCGACCTGATGCGGCTGATGTACACCTCGGGCACGACCGACCGCCCCAAGGGCGTGATGCTGTCTTACGATAATTTCTACTGGAAGTCCGCCGACCAGACCATCGCGCTGGGTCTCAGCGCCGAGACGCGCCTCCTCGTCGTCGGTCCGCTCTATCACGTCGGAGCACTCGACCTGCCCGGCATTGCCGTGCTCTGGCATGGCGGCCTCATCCGCATCGAGCGCAATTTCGAGCCTGAGGCCGCACTTGCAGCGATTGCGGAGGACAAGCTCAACGCCGCATGGTTCGCGCCGGTCATGACCACGGCGATGCTCACCTGCCCCACCCGCGATCGCTACGACGTCTCCAGCCTGACATGGGCGATCGGCGGCGGCGAGAAGACGCCGGAGCTGCGCATCCGCGCCTTCTCGGAATATTTCCGCAATGCGCGCTACATCGACGCCTATGGCCTCACCGAGACCGTCGGCGGCGACACCTTCATGGAGGCCGGCCGCGAGATCGAGAAGATCGGCTCGACCGGGCGCGCCATCGCCCATGTCGAGATCGAGATCCGCGACGAGGACGGCAGGACGCTGCCGCCGAACGTCAACGGCGAGATCTGCCTGCGCGGGCCGAAGATCACGCGCGGCTACTGGAAGGACCCGGAGAAGACGGCTGCGGCCTTCTTCGGCGACTGGTTCCGCAGCGGCGACGTCGGCTATCTCGACGACGAGGGCTTTCTGTATCTGACCGATCGCAAGAAGGACATGATCATCTCCGGCGGCGAGAACATCGCCTCCTCCGAGGTCGAACGCGTCATCTACGAGCTATCAGAGGTGCGCGAGGTCGCGGTGATCGGCCTGCGCGATGCGCGCTGGGGCGAGCGGCCCGTCGCCATCGTCGTGCTGGCGGAAGGTGCGAGCCTCGAGCTCCCTGCCCTTACCGAACATTGCCGCGCGCGGCTGGCGAGCTTCAAGGTGCCGAAGCAGCTCGTCGTCCGCAACAGCCTGCCGCGCAACCCGAGCGGAAAGATCCTCAAGCGCGTGCTGCGCGCCGAGCTGGAGACGTCTGAATGACGCAAGCGAATGCCAAGGTCACAAAGCTCAACCGCGTCGAGCGCAACGCCTGGACCAAGCAGAAGATCTTTGACGCCGCGACCAAGGTCGTCGGCAAGCATGGTTATGCCGAAGCCTCCGTCGCCCGCATCACCGAGCAGGCCGGCGTCGCGCAAGGCACCTTCTACAATCATTTCGAGAACCGCCAGGAGCTGCTCGACCAGCTGCTGCCCAAGATCGGCCTCGACATGGTCGGGTTCATCCGCGCCCGCACCGGCAATGCGCACGCGGCGCGGCAGGAGATCGAGCGCTTCTCCGCCTTCTTCGACTTCATCCGCGAGGTGCCGGAATTCCTGCGCATCCTCAACGAGGCCGAATTTTTTGCCCCGATCGGCTACCAAAAGCATCTCGACAACATCTCGGTCGCCTATGTGCGCATCCTGCGCCGCGCCCGCCTTGCGGGCGCGATCGAGGATTACAGCGACGAGGAATTCGAGGCGATCGTCCACATGCTGATGGGCGCGCGCGGTTATCTCAGCCGCCGCTACTCCTATTCGGAAGGCGGCGTCACCGCCGTGCCCGACCACGTCATCTCCGCCTATCGCAAGCTGATGACGCGCGGCCTGTTCAGTTCATCGGGAGATCAGGAAACGCCATGAACATCGCATCTCCCCACCACCCGCTCGACATCGCCTCGGCGATCGCGGAAGGCGACATCCGCTGCCTCCTGATGGTGCTGGTGCACATGACCGGCGAGGCGCGCTGGCTCGAGCCGCCGTACTTGCCCAAGCGCGACATCCGCCTCATTCCCGATCCCGAAGCCGGCGTGCCGAAGGAGATCCAGGACGAAATCCGCACCGCGGTGGTCAACCTCTTCGCCAATGGCTCGCCGCAGCCGGTCATCACCGACCCCGGTGAAGAGCTGCTCTTGAAGATGATGCGCGCCTGCCTCGGCGAGAACGTCGCGCCGGAATATGCGCCCCTGATGCGCGAGGAGATGGGCTTTGTGCCGCGCGAGACACGATGGACGACGCGTCCTTCCGACGACAAGCTCGCGGAGCAGCACGTTCTGATCGTCGGCGCCGGCGTCTGCGCCATCGCGCTCGGCGTGGCGCTCGGTCATCTCGGCATCCCCTACACCATCGTCGAGAAGAACGACGAGCTCGGCGGCACCTGGTGGATCAACCGCTATCCCGGCTGCGGTGTCGACACACCGAACCATTCCTATTCGTATTCGTTCGGCTCGCGCAACGCATGGACGCGGTACTTCTGCCAGCGCGAGGAGCTGCTCGGCTATCTCCTGAAGGTCGCCGATGAATACGGCATCCGCGAGCATCTGCGCGTCAACACCGAGCTGACCTCGTCGCGCTGGGACGAAGGCAAGAGGCGCTGGATTTCCACGCTCAGGACCAAGGACGGAGAAGAGACCTTCGAATCCACCGCGCTGGTCAGCGCGATCGGCCAGCTCAACGATCCCTCCCGCGCGCGCTTCAAAGGCGAAGAAAGCTTCAAGGGCACGATCCTGCATTCGGCGTTATGGTCCGGCGATATCGATCTGGACGGCAAGCACGTCGCCGTGATCGGCACCGGCGCGACCGCGATGCAGCTGGTGCCGGCGATTGCCGGCCGTGTTGCCTCGGTCACCGTCTATCAGCGCAGCGCGCAATGGGCGCGGCCGGTGAAGGGCTATTCCGACCCGATCAGCGAGGGTGCGCGCTGGCTGCTGGCGCATCTGCCGTTCTATGTGCAGTGGTATCGCTTCAACATGTTCTGGCGCTATGGCGACGGCCTGCTGCCGTTCCTGCGCAAGGACCCGGCCTGGCCGCATCCGGAGCGCGCCGTCAACAAGGGCAACGACCGGCACCGGCAGGAATTGACCGACTTCATCCTGACCGAGCTGAAGGACCGCCCCGACCTGATCGAAAAATGCGTGCCGACCTATCCGCCTTACGGCAAGCGCATCCTGCTCGACAACAACTGGTTCAAGACGTTGACGCGACCGAACGTGGAGCTCGTCACCGACGCGATCGACCGTTTCGACCAGGGCGGCATCGTCACCGCGGACGGCAAGCGCCGCCCCGCGGATATCATCGTGGTCGCGACCGGCTTCAAGGTCACGGAGATGGCGGCGCGCCTGAACATCAGCGGCCGCAACGGCAAGAATTTGCGCGAGGCCTGGGGCAACGACAATCCGACCGCGTTCCTCGGCCTTACCGTGCCTGATTTCCCCAACTTCTTCTGCATGCTCGGCCCGAACTCAGGTCCCGCGCATGGCGGCAGCGTCATCTTCCAGTCGGAGTGCCAGAGCCGCTACATCTCGGCGTGTCTCGCCGACATGATCGCGCGCGACGTCGCAGCGATCGACGTCCGTCCGGACGTGCTCGACGATTACGTCCGCAAGGTCGATGCCGAGCACGAGGCAATGATCTGGACCCATCCCGGCATGACCACCTACTACCGCAATTCGAGCGGCCGCGTGTTTTCCGCGATGCCCTGGCGCTTCGTGGACTACTGGCGCATGACGCATGATCCGGATCTTGGGCAGTACAGGCTGACGAAGGCGTAGAGTTGATGGCGCCCACAACGTCGGCGCACTCTCTCTCCACGTCGTCATTGCGAGCGCAGCGAAGCAATCCAGAATCTTTGCGTGGAGATACTCTGGATTGCTTCGCTACGCTCGCAATGACGGAACTGGCGGCCCGTCTACGCCGCGAGCCCGGTCTCCACCGGAGCGAACTCCAGCCCGAGGCTTTCCGCGACCGCCTTGTTGGTGATGCGGCCACGGTGGACATTCAGGCCGTTGCGCAAATGCGGGTTCTCCAGCACCGCCGCAAAACCCTTGTTCGCGAGCATCAGGCCGAACGGCAGCGTCGCGTTGTTCAGCGCCTGGCTCGACGTGACAGGCACCGCACCCGGCATGTTGGCGACGCAATAATGCACGATGCCGTCGACCTCGTAGGTCGGGTCCGTGTGCGTGGTCGCATGCGACGTCTCGAAGCAACCGCCCTGGTCGATAGCGACGTCGACCAGCACGGCGCCCGGCCGCATCGATTTCAGCATCGCGCGCGTGACGAGTTTGGGCGCGCTCGCGCCCGGCACCAGCACCGCACCGATCACGACGTCGGCGGCAAAGACCTCCTCCTCGACCGCCTCGATGGTTGAAAAGCGGGTGCGCACCCGTCCGAGAAAGACATCATCCAGCTCGCGCAGCCGGGGAATCGAGCGATCGATCACCGTGACCTCCGCGCCAAGGCCCGCGGCCATGCGCGCGGCCTGTGTTCCCACCACGCCGCCGCCGAGCACGACGAGCCGCGCCGGCTGCACGCCGGGCACGCCGCCCAGCAAAAGCCCGCGACCGCCGGCCGACCGCTTGAGCGCGGCGCCAGCGGCCTCGATGGCGAGGCGGCCGGCGACTTCGCTCATCGGCGCAAGCAGGGGGAGGTGACCGGCCGCGTCGGTGACGGTTTCATAGGCGATCGCCGTACAGCCGGAGGCGAGCAAGCCCTTGGCCTGTTCGGGATCCGGTGCAAGATGGAGGTAAGTAAACAGGATCTGGCTTTCGCGAAGCTGGGTCCATTCGCTCTTCTGCGGCTCCTTCACCTTCACGATCATGTCGGAGCTGGCGAAGACGTCGCGGGCGCTCCCGGCGATCTCCGCCCCTGCCCGCCGATAGACCTCGTCCGAAGCACCGATGCCGCTGCCAGCGCCTGTCTCGACCGTCACCTGATGCCCGGCCGCGACATATTCACGGACCGCGCCCGGGGTGAGCCCGACGCGATATTCCTGCACCTTGATCTCCTTGGGCACACCGACACGCATCCTGGGCTCCTTCCAACGTCTTGATTCACCTCGCCATGGTAGCGACGGGTCCAGTTTGGTTTCGTGCAAATATCAGCTAGTTTCGCGATCTCCGCGCCGGTTTCCGGCGCCGAAGTGCCCTTTCACGCTGGAAACGAAACATTGGCCCTCGACCGGAAAGACCTCGCCATCCTCGCGGAACTCACGACCAACGCGCGGGCCAGCCACACCGAGCTTGCCAACAAGGTCGGACTATCCAGCACGGCGCTGGCGCGGCGGCAGAAGGCGCTGGAGGACGACGGCTACATCCAGGCCTATCAGGCCGCGCTCGACCTGGCGCAGTTCGGCCTCACCACGACGGTACTGGTGCGCATTGCGCTGGAGAGCCAGAGCGACGAGGCGCTGAAAGCGTTCGAGGCGGAGGTGGTGAAATGCCCCTCCGTCGTGCGCTGCTTCCTGATGTCGGGCACCGACGACTACATCCTGATCGTGCTTGCGCGCGACATCCAGGATTTCGAGCGCATCCACCGCACCGAGCTGTCGCGATTGCCGCGCGTCGCGCGGGTGCAATCGAGCTTCGCGCTGCGCGAAGTCGTCAACCGCGCGGTGCCGACGGTGGTGTTCAGCGAGGCCAAGCGGTAGCGGACTTCTCCCTCTCCCCGTTCTTACGGGGCCGCGCCGAGCTTCGCTCGCGCTGAGAGCGTTGGGGTGAGGGGCTGCACCCACAAAGGCGGTGATAGTCGGACTCGCGGAAGCTCCCCTCACCCGGATTGCTGTGCAATCCGGCCTCTCCCGCAAGCGGGGAGAGGCGAAACGCCAGCCGCAGCTCCCGTCATCCAACTGTCATCGAATGTGCCGAGAGCTGTGTCTCCAGTACATTCGGGACAGACAATGGACTATTTCAAGCGCTTCAACTTCCTGTTCGCCGCACCCGTGTTCGACGCCGACGACCTCGAAGGCGTCCGCTTCAACCAGATCATCGAGGAGATCCAGCGCTCCGGCTTCGAGGTCGTCCGGGCCCGCAAGCTGGAGGACGCGGAGATCGCGGTGCAGACCGACGCCGCGATCGGCTGCATGGTGGTGGATTGGGGCAAGAAGGGCCTGGAGGGCAAGACCTCGGCGCTGATCAATTTGATGCGGCGCCGCGGCCTCGATTTCCCGATCATCCTCCTGATCCGGCGCAAGCGGTTCGAGGATCTGCCGGTCGAGGTGCTCGACTTCATCGACGGCTATGTCTTCCTTTCCGAGGAGACGCCGACCTTCATCGCCAAGAACCTGATCAGCCGGCTCAAGCAATATGCCGAGACGCTGAAGACGCCGTTCTTCGGCGCGCTGGTCGACTATGCCGAGGAAGGCAACCAGCTCTGGACCTGTCCGGGCCACAATGGCGGCGTGTTCTACAATCGCAGCCCCATCGGCCGGGTGTTCGTCGAGCATCTCGGCGAATCCGTGTTCCGCGACGACCTCGACAATTCCGTGCTCGACCTCGGCGACCTCCTCACCCATGAGGGCCCGGCGCTGAAGGCGCAGAAGGAAGCAGCAGCGATCTTCGGCGCGGAGAAGACCTATTTCGTGCTCAACGGCACCTCGACCTCGAACAAGGTCGCGCTCGGCGCGCTCGTCACCGACGGCGACCTCGTGCTGTTCGACCGCAACAACCACAAGGCCGCCCATCACGGCGCGCTGATGATCAATGGCGGCATCCCGGTCTACGTCCCGACCATCCGCAACGCCTGGGGCCTGATAGGCCCGATGCGCTGGGACATGCTCGACGAGAAGGCCCTGCGCGAGGCGATCCGCAGCCATCCGCTGGTCAGGGATCGCGACGCCTGGCGCAAGGAGCGGCCGTTCCGCGTCGCCGTGGTCGAGCAGTGCACCTATGACGGCTCGATCCACAGCGCCGAGATGATCCTGAAGCGCATCGGCCATCTCTGCGAGTACATCCTGTTCGACGAGGCCTGGGCCGGCTTCATGAAATTCCACCCGCTCTATGCCGGCCGTTTCGCCATGGGCCTCGCGAACCTTCCCCCGGAAGCACCGGGCATCATCGCGACGCAGTCGACCCACAAGCAGCTCGCGAGCTTTTCGCAGGCCTCACAAATCCACATCAAGGACCGCCACATCCGCGGCCAGAAGCGGCGGGTCGAGCACCGCCGCTTCAACGAAAGCTTCATGCAGCACGCTTCCACGTCACCGTTCTATCCGCTGTTCGCATCCCTCGACGTCGGCGCGCAGATGATGAAGGGGCGCTCCGGCGAAGTGCTGTGGGACGACACGATCCGGCTCGGCATCGAGCTGCGCAAGAAGATCCGCGCGATGCGCCGGGAGTTCGAGGAGAAGGAGCAGAATCCCGATCGGCGCTGGTTCTTCGAGCCCTTCGTCCCGGATCGCGTCGCCATCCCCGACGTCAGCCGCCCCGGCGCCGCCCACAACGTCGCCTGGGAGACGCTGTCCACCGACGAGCTCGCCACCAATCCCGCCTTGTGGCAACTCTCTCCGGATACCAACTGGCACGGCTTTCCCGATCTCGCGGAAGGCTTTGCCATGACCGATCCGAACAAGCTGACGTTGCTCACGCCTGGCTTCGATCGCACCACCGGCGCCTATGCCGAGCACGGCATCCCCGCCCCCGTCGTCGCGCAATATCTGCGCGAGAACCGCATCGTGCCCGAGAAGAACGACCTCAACTCCCTGCTCTTCCTGCTCACTCCCGGCGTCGAGGCGAGCAAGGCCGGCACGCTGATCTCCGGCCTCGTCGCCTTCAAGAGGCTGCACGACGACAATGCGTTGCTGGCGGACGCAATCCCGGAATTCTACCAGCGGCGGCAGGCGCGCTATGCCGGCGCGCGGCTGCGCGATCTCTGCGGCGACATGCACCGTTTCTTCCGCGCCGCCGATGTCAGCGCGCTCCAGGCGCGGCAGTTCATGCCCGAGCACATGCCCGAGATCGCGATGTCGCCCCGCGATGCCGCCCGCTATTTGTTCCGCAACGACGTCGACTATCTGCCGATCGAGGCGATCGCGGGCCGCATCGCCACCACGCCCTTCGTGGTCTATCCGCCCGGCATCGCCACCATCGTGCCCGGCGAGCGGCTGACGGAACGCGCCAAGCCCATGGTCGACTATCTCAAGATGTTCGAGACCTGCTTCAACACGTTCCCGGGCTTCGACGTCGAAATCCAGGGCGTCTACAAGGAGATCGATGCCCAGGGCCGTATCGGGCTCTATACTTACGTCGTTGCCGAGTAGGTGCCGATGAACGAGACAGCATTTGCGCGTTCGGACGACGAGCCGCTCCAGGTCCGCCCCTCGCGCGAGAGCGATGTCGAGGCGATGCTGGCGATCTACCGCCATCATGTCCGCAACGGCGTGCCGCGCGATGTCGAGGGAACCGGCGCGCCGGAGCCGGACGATCTGCGCGACCGGCGCAAGAACCTGAAGCAGACCCGCCTGCCGCATCTGGTCGCGACCTATCGCGGCGAGGTGGTCGGCTACGCCTATGCGGTGCTGTTCCGCAAGCGCCCGGCCTATCGCTACACCGCCAAGCACTCGATCTACGTCCACCACGCGCATCTCGGCCGCGGCGTCGGACGGCTATTGCTCCAGGAGCTGGTCGATGTTTGTGCGGCGGCCGGCTTCCGCCAGATGATCGGCTATATCGACGCCGACAACGCGCCCTCGCTGGCGCTGCACGAAAAGTTCGGTTTCGCGCGCGCCGGCCTGCTCTGCGGCGTCGCCTACCGGCACGGCCGCTGGTCCGACACCGTCATGGTGCAACGCTCGCTCGGCGCGGGCGCAACCGCGCCGCCGCCGGCAACGGCACCCGGCCGGTAAGCCTTACGAGGGGAAGTCGGCCGGTCTGACGTGGATGCGATCGGCATGCAGCGACCAGTCACACAACGCCTGGTCCTTGCAAAACCGCGCCTTCGCCCGTTCCCTGGCCTCGTCCTCGTCGGCGGCGTCGATCTCGAGCGTGCCCTGGCAGACCTCGATCTGCCGGCCGTACTCCCCGAGCACGTCCTTCATGAACCTGACGACATAAGTGGACATGGGACCTCCTGCTGCCTCGGCAGCACTCTAATCCCATTTACCCGGTTTCGGGGAGGCAGATTTTGACCGGGATCAAGGCCGGCAACGGTTCCCGCCGCCGAACCAGGCGCCGGTTCGATCCGTGAGCCGCCCCGCCTGGAGCCTCGCGAAAGCCGCGCGCGACACGGGGCACACGGGCCGACATCAACCATTACGTCGTGATATCGAGCAGCGACTCTGTCGTCTCGGCGTACGCTTGAATGACCTTCGCATTGGCAATGAAGCTGTACTTCGCGGTCGCCAGTTCAACGAATTCGCCGGCGAGATCGACATTCGGCGCTGCGACCAGGCCGTCCTCGTTTGCGAAGGGAGCGCTCGGATCCGACTGTGCGATATAGCTCGGCGAAACCGCCGACACGGTCGCGACCGTACCGCCCGGCGTCGAGCCGCTCGATTGGGAGACCTGATCGACGCGCAGCGGCACATAGGCGGCAGGAAACGTCGGAGCTATGCCCGCACCGGCCGATGTGCCCGATCCGCCTGACGCAGGCAGCGGGCCGGTCGTGTTGACGTTGGCGATATTGCTCGCGGCCACGCTCACGCGCAGGCTCGCCGCAGAAAGTCCGGATGTCGCAATTGAAAGTATGCTCATGGCCTTTCATCTACAGGACAAGCAATACGCGTTCCCTCACGCAATCGATAAGATGCGCCACTTTGTATTTTCATCGCGGTAACCAATGATTGGAGCGCAATCAAACGTCGTGCGCGTCCCTACCCCGGCATCACGCCGAACGCCCGCTTGAAGCGCTCGGCGTAGCGCGGCCAGACCTCGGGATTGATGATGCGCGGCGGGCGCTTGCCGTCGAGCGTCTCCAGGACCTGCTCGGCGGCGATGCGGCCCATGTTCTGGCGCGCCTCGGTCGTCACGCCCGCGGTATGCGGGCTCGCCAGCACGTTGTCGAACTGGAGCAGCGGATGCTCGGGCGGCGGCGGCTCCTTGGACCAGACGTCGAGACCGGCCCCCGCAATGCGCTTGTCGCGCAGCGCCTGGAGCAGCGCGTCCTCGTCGTGGATGAAGCCGCGCGCGGTGGTAATGAAATAGGCATGCGGCTGCATCAGCGCGAATTCACGCACGCTGATCATGTTGCGGCTGCCCTTGTTGAGCGGGCAGGAGATCGAGACGAAGTCGGCGCGGCGCAGCAGCTCGTCGAGCTCGACCTTCTCGCCGCCGCGCTCGGCCATCACTTCGGCGGTTAGATACGGGTCATAGGCCAGCACCTTCATGCCGAGCAGGCCCTTGCACAGCGCGGCGATGCGGCGGCCGACATTGCCGAGGCCGATGATGCCGACGGTCTTGTGCTCGACCTCGTTGCCGACGAGGTCGTTGCGGTTGACGTCGCGCTCGCGGCGCAAGCGACGGTCGGACTGGATGATGCGCTTGGACAGCGTCAGCATCATCGCCAGCGCGTGCTCGGCGACCGAATGGGCGTTGCCGCCGGACTGGTTGACGACCAGCACGCCCGCATCCGTACAGGCTTCGACGTCAACGGGATCGAAGCCCGCGCCGTTGCTGGAGACGAGCAGCAAATTCGGCGTCCGTTTCAGGAAGGCGGCATCGACATGGAAGTGCGGGGCGAGCTCGTCGCGGGCCGCGCCGATCTGGTAGACATGGGCGGCCGAGAGGATCGGCGCATAGAAGTCTTCGGGGCTCTCGTTCTCGATGCGGTCGAGCCGGACGTCGGGCCGCGCCTTGAGGATGTCGATATAGATCGGATTGGCCAGATATTTGACGTAGAAGACGCGCTTGTTGTTGACGGACATCAGGACCCTTCCGGCTCTCTCGAGGAGGTCCACAAGGTCAGCGCGGCGCGCGCCCGTCCATGCCTTCCTCCCAATTTCTCATTGTCGCCGCTTATGACATGGCGGTGCCGGCCACGGCAGGCCGCCTGGCGCAGATCACGGTGCCGGCCCGGACATGTTGACAATCCCGCGGCCTGCGTCAAGTTCGGCGGATCGCCGCGACGGCCAGGGCAATGGCAAAGACCAAGAAGCATGCGCGGCCCAAGGAATACGCCAAGGGAGAGCGCAATGGCGATTGCGGAACAGCAGACCTCGACGCAGGGGTCCGGCGACGGGAGCTGGCACGGCATCGTCCTGCAGACCTTGAAGCGGAACGAGATCAGCCTGATCCCTTACGTGCCCGACCGCGTGCTGACGCCGCTGATCAAGAACCTGCATGCCGATCCCTTCTTCACCACCTTCGCCACCGCCCGCGAGGAGGAAGCCGTCGGCATCGTCTCGGGCGCCTGGATGGGCGGACGGCGCGGCGCGGTGCTGATGCAGACCTCGGGCTTTGCCACGCTCGCCAACGTGCTGGCCTCGCTCGCGGTGCCCTACCAGATCCCGCTGATCATGTTCGTGTCCGAGCGCGGCACGCTCGGCGAGTTCAACTACGGCCAGTCGCTGGTCTGCCGCACCATGCGCCCGGTGCTGGATTCGCTGGCGCTGGAGCATCACACCATCACCCGGCTCGACGAGCTTGAATTCATCGCCGACCGCTCGATCAAGCAGGCGATCACCACGCAAGCGCCGGTGGCCCTGATCCTCAACCCGCTGCTCACCGGCGGCAAGGTCTTCGACAAGTGAGGCCGGCCAAATGAGTTCAAACATGAACACGCGCAACACCAAGGTGATGAACCGCTTCGATGTCACCTCGCGCCTGATCGCAAAGCTCAAGCACGAGGAAGCCGTGATCGGCGGCATCGGCAACACCAATTTCGACCTCTGGGCCGCCGGCCACCGCCCGCAGAATTTCTACATGCTCGGCAGCATGGGGCTCGCCTTCCCGATCGCGCTCGGCGTTGCGCTGGCGCAGCCGGAGCGCCGCGTCTTCGCGCTCGAAGGCGACGGCTCGCTCTTGATGCAGCTCGGCGCACTCTCGACGATCGCGATGTTGAAGCCGAAGAACCTGATCATGATCGTGATGGACAACGGCATCTACCAGATCACCGGCGCGCAGCCGACGCCGGCAGCAAGCGTGGCTGACATCGTCGGCATCGCGACCGCTTCGGGGCTCACCAACAGCGCTTGGGCCGCGGACGAGGAGGATTTCGAGCGCCTGGTCGAGGAGGCCATGTCGGCCCCCGAGCCGAGCCTGATCGCGGTCCGCATCGACGACAAGCCGGGCGTCGGCACCACCCGGCGTGACCCCGTGCAGATCCGGGAGCGATTCATGCAGGGCCTCGGCGTGCGCG
The DNA here is from genome assembly GCF_054062495.1 of Bradyrhizobium sp. USDA 3311. Lineage (NCBI taxonomy): Bacteria > Pseudomonadati > Pseudomonadota > Alphaproteobacteria > Hyphomicrobiales > Nitrobacteraceae > Bradyrhizobium > Bradyrhizobium sp. USDA 3311. The sequence goes on from NZ_JBSSFI010000001.1 coordinate 7,592,905, forward strand.
AACCACTTTAACGTTTCGTCATTAACTACACGGCGATCTGATCCGCAGCCCGCGCAGGCCCTGCAAAACCGTGCTAAGCGGTGCGGATGTCCATTTATGTTCGCGCCTTTGCCTGGCTGCTCGCCGTCGCCGTGAGCTTTGCAACCCTCGGTCCGCCCGGCCTGCGCCCCCATTCCGACCTCGGCCAGGACGGCGAGCATGCGCTCGCCTTCATCCTGGTCGGGCTGGCCTTCGGCCTCGCCTATCGGAAGCGACGCCTGGCAGCGGCGGCCGTCTCGGTCATCCTGATCGGCCTGCTCGAGCTGATGCAGTTCTGGACGCCGGGACGCCATGCACGGCTGGAGGATTTTCTGGTCGATGCCGCCACCGCCTGCGCCGGCTTCGCGCTCGCAGCCGCAGCCGATTGGGTCATGACACGCCTACGCCCCAGCGTATCCGTCACAAGCGAAGGCCCCGCGGAATGACGCTCCGCAGGGCCCGTTTTCACTCAACGCCGATGCCGGTCAGTCGATGATCTTGACGACGCGGCGCGTCCGCGGCTCGACGATGACGCGGCGGTCGTTCACGACCGCATAGCGATATTCGGTGTAGTTCGGCACGGGACGCAGCACCACGGTCGGGGGCAGCGGCTCGCCGACCACGACGCGCTCGTGGATCACGACGGAATCGTCGCGCGGGATTCCGCCCAGGATCGCATTCGGGATTTCGAGGCCGGCGCCGACGGCCGCACCGACGGTGCCGCCGACCATCGCTCCGACCGGACCACCGATATCGCCGCCCGCGCGTGCGCCGTTCCTGGCGCCCTCTTCGGTCGTCGACTGAGCAAAGGCCGCACTCGACGCCAGCAGCGACGCGGCAGCCAACGAAATCGCAAGACGGGTTTTCATGCGCTTATCTCTCCAGTGATTGTCATGCACTCCCAACCCGCGGGAGCGGACCATTGTTCCGGTTCCCGCGGGACGAAAGACAGGTCAAATCTGGAGAGTGTTCCCGCGTAACGCTTACGCCGCGGCGATCTCGTGCCCCGCCATCAGTTCCAGCGCGCGCACCATCGCCGAGTGATCCCAGCCCTTGCCGCCATGCGCGGTGCAGGACGAGAACAATTGCTGCGCCACCGCCGTGCTCGGCAGCGACAGTCCGAGCGCGCGAGCGCCTTCGAGCGCGAGATTGAGATCCTTCTGGTGCAGCTCGATGCGGAAGCCGGGATCGAAATTGCGCTTTACCATGCGCTCGCCATGCACTTCGAGAATCCGCGACGAGGCAAAGCCGCCCATCAGCGCCTTGCGCACCAGCGCGGGGTTCGCCCCGGCCTTCGATGCGAACAACAGCGCTTCGCTCACCGCTTCGATCGTCAGCGCGACGATGATCTGATTGGCGACCTTCGTGGTCTGTCCGTCGCCATTGGCGCCGACATGCGTGATGTTCTTGCCCATCCTGTCGAAGATCGGCTTCATGGTGCCAAAGGCCCTCTCCGGCCCGCCGACCATGATGGTGAGGCTCGCAGCTTTCGCCCCGACCTCCCCGCCCGATACTGGCGCATCGAGATAGTCCGCACCCAGCGCCTCGATCTTCTTGGCAAACTCCTTCGTCGCCAGCGGCGAGATCGAGCTCATGTCGACGACGATCTTGCCCTTGGAGATGCCGCTCGCGACGCCGTCCTTGCCGAATAGCACGGCCTCAACATGCGGCGTATCCGGCACCATGATGATGACGGCATCCGCCTCCTCCGCGACCTCCCTGCCCGACTTGCAGGCGATGCCGCCCGCCGCGATCAGCTCGGGCGGCACCGGCGCAACGTCGTGCAGGAGCACGCGATGGCCCGCGGCCAGAAGATGGCCGGCCATCGGCCGTCCCATGGTGCCAAGTCCGATAAAGCCGATGTCGATCATGTCAAATCATTCCTCTTTGTTCAGGCTAAGTCGATCCGCGGGCTCGGTGCACCTCTCCCGCTTGCGGGAGAGGTCGGCGCGAAGCGCCGGGTGAGGGTTCTGTCCGCATCGGGATTATCGACGCATCTCACGGGCCCCGTTGCGGAGGCACCCTCACCCCAGCCCTCCCCCGCAAGCGGGAGAGGGAGCGCACCGTGACCGTGGCTATGACTACGTCTCGAAGGTCTGCGCCGCGTGCCAGGACAGGCCTTCCAGCGTCGTGGTGCGCGGCTTGTATTCGCAGCCGATCCAGCCGCGATAGCCGATCGCGTCGAGGTGGCGGAACAGGAAGGGGTAGTTGATCTCGCCGGTGCCCGGCTCGTGACGGCCGGGATTGTCGGCGAGCTGGACGTGGGCGATCTGGGGGAGATATTCCTGCATGGTGCGGGCGAGATCGCCCTCCATGATCTGCATGTGGTAGATGTCGTACTGGATGAACAAATTGTTCGACCGCACCTCGGAGATGAGCTGCACCGCCTGCTCGGTGCCGTTGAGATGGAAGCCGGGAATGTCGAGCGTGTTGATCGGCTCGACCAGCAGCCTGATGTTCTCCCGCGCCAGCGTCGAGGCGGCAAAGCGCAAATTGCCGACGAGGGTCTCGTTGAGTTCGCGCGGATCGGCATCGGCGGGCGCGATGCCGACGAGACAGTTGAGCTGCTCGCAATCGAGCGCCTTGGCATAGTCGATGGCGCGGAACACGCTGTCGCGGAATTCGGCGGTGCGGTCTGGCAGGATCGCGATGCCGCGCTCGCCCCCGGCCCAATTGCCGGCCGGTAGATTGTGCAGCACCTGCGTCAACCCGTGGGCCTCGAGCTGCTCTCGGAGCTGCGCCTTGTCGAAATCATAGGGGAAGAGATACTCGACCCCGGCAAAGCCCGCCGCTTTCGCCGCGGCGAAGCGGTCGAGGAACGGCATCTCGTTGAAGAGCATGGTGAGGTTGGCGGCAAACTTCGGCATGATGCTGTCCCCTATTCCGCCGGCTGAAGCACGCCGGGCCGCTTGGTCCCGACCTCGTCGAGGGCCAGGTCCAGCACCTCCTCGAACTCGACGATGTTGTCGATCTCCGTCCCCATCGCGATGTTGGTGACGCGTTCGAGGATGAACTCGACCACCACGGGCACGCGGTGCTTCGCCATCAGCTCGCGCGCCGTCGCAAACGCGGCCTGCGAGTCCTTGGGATCGGTGACGCGGATCGCCTTGCAGCCGAGGCCTTCGGCGACGGCGACATGGTCGACACCGTAGCCGCCGAGCTCGGGCGCGTTGATGTTCTCGAACGAGAGCTGGACGTGGTAGTCCATGTCGAAGCCGCGCTGGGCCTGGCGGATCAGGCCGAGATAGGAATTGTTCACGACGACGTGGATGTAGGGCAGGTTGAACTGCGCCCCGACCGCGAGCTCCTCGATCAGGAACTGGAAATCGTAATCGCCTGACAGCGCGACGATGTCGCGATCCGGGCAGGCCGCGCGCACGCCGAGCGCCGCGGGCAGCGTCCAGCCCAGCGGCCCCGCCTGCCCCGCATTGATCCAGTTGCGCGGCTTGTAGACGCCGAGGAACTGCGCACCCGCGATCTGCGACAGGCCGATCACGGTGACATAGGTGGTGTCGCGGCCGAACGCCTTGTTCATCTCCTCGTAGACGCGCTGCGGCTTGATCGGGACGTTGTCGAAATGGCTCTTGCGCAGCATCGAGCGCTTGCGATCGCGACAGGCCGCGGGCCACGCCTGGCGCTCGCGAAGCCTGCCTGACCGACGCCACTCCCTGGCGACGGTGACGAAAAGCTCGAGCGCGGCCTTGGCGTCCGAGACGATGCCGAGATCGGGATTGAACACCCGCCCGATCTGCGTCGGCTCGATGTCGACATGCACGAAGGTGCGGCCCTTGGTGTAGGTCTCGACCGAGCCGGTGTGGCGGTTGGCCCAGCGGTTGCCGATGCCGAGCACGAAATCGGATTCGAGCATCGTGGCGTTGCCGTAGCGGTGACTGGTCTGAAGGCCGACCATGCCGGCCATCAGCACGTGATCGTCGGGGATCGCTCCCCACCCCATCAGCGTCGGCACGACCGGCACGTTGGCAATCTCGGCGAATTCGACCAGGAGGTCCGAGGCGTCCGCGTTGATGATGCCGCCGCCCGCCACGATCAGCGGCCGCTCGGCCGCATTGAGCATCTCCAGCGCCTTCTCGACCTGCTTGCGGGTCGCGGCCGGCTTGTAAACCGGCAGCGGCTCATAGGTCTCGTCGTCGAACTCGATCTCGGCGAGCTGCACGTCGAGCGGCATGTCGACCAGCACCGGCCCCGGCCGCCCTGAGCGCATGACGTGAAACGCCTGGCTGAACACCCGCGGCACCAGCGCCGGCTCGCGCACGGTGACCGCCCATTTGGTCACGGGCTTTGCGATCGACTCGATATCGACCGCCTGAAAATCCTCCTTGTAGAGCCGCGCCCGCGGCGCCTGCCCGGTGATGCAGAGGATCGGAATCGAATCGGCGATCGCCGAATAGAGCCCGGTGATCATGTCGGTGCCGGCCGGCCCCGACGTGCCGATGCAGACCCCGATATTGCCGGCCTTCGCCCGCGTATAGCCCTCGGCCATGTGCGAGGCGCCCTCGACATGACGCGCCAGGATATGGCGAATCGAGCCGCGCTTCTTCAACGCCGAGTAAAGCGGATTGATCGCGGCTCCTGGAACGCCGAAGGCAGTCGAGATGCCTTCCTTCTCCAGAATTCGCACGGCCGCATCGATAGCTCGCATCTTCGCCATATCGGACCTCGCTCAAGTTGCGTCAGCGAGCGAGATCATCGGGCGCGCAAGGTGCGATCTCAACGAGATCGATTTTATTTTCCACGATGCGGCAGCCGTGGAAAAATCGTGGGCGTGTCAATCAGTTAGATCGAGATATCCGTGAAAGCGCTTCACTCGAACAGCGGCGCCAGCTCCATCTGCGGCACCAGCACGAGGCCCTTGTCGGTGATCCGAATTTCCGGAATGACCGATAGCGGAATCAGATTGAAGCCCATGTAGGGGATGGTGCAACCGGCTTCCGCCCATTCCTTCTTCAGCACCTTGACCTCTTCGGCCACCTCCGTGACGCGCTTGTCGGACAACAGCCCCGCGATCGGCAGCGGGACCAGCGCCCTCACCTTGCCATCGGCGACGACGCAGACAGCGCCCTGGTGCTCCTTGATCGCCGCGATCGCGACCTGCATGTCGGCCTCGTTGGTTCCGGCAACGATGATGTTGTGGCTGTCATGCCCGACGCTGGAGGAGACCGCGCCGCGCTTCAGGCCAAAATCCTTCAGCAGGCCATAGGCGACATTGCCGGCCGATTTGCCGTGGCGCTCGACCACGGTGACGAAGCAGAGGCCGTAGCGTGCGAACAGCGTCGGCCAGTCCTTGGCCGGCTCGATTGCGACTTTCTCATGGATCAGCGTGATGCCCGGCAGCGCGGTCTTGATGGCGTTGACGGTGCAGGCTTTCGCCGGCAGCTCCGGCGTCAGCTTGACCTTCTCCGGGAGCTTCACGGTCGCATAGGCCGCCTTCGGATATTGATAGCGCTGCGACAGCGCCTGATCGAGCCTCGGCGTGATCTTACCACGCTGGACCACCAGCTCGCCGCCATACCAGGTGCATTGCGGCTTGAGCTGATCGTCCATCAGCACGAGATCGGCGCGGCGGCCGCCACCGAGCCCGCCGATATCGCCCTCCATGCCGAAGCGGGTGGCGCCGTGCAGCGAGCCCATCGACCAGGCCTGTTCGGGCGACATGCCCGCCTTCACCGTCTCGCGCACCACCCAGTCGAGGCCGAACAGCAGGAGATCGTCGGCGTCGCGGTCGTCGGTGCACACGGCGGTGCGCTTGTGCGAGGCCCCGAGCTCGGTGATCGTCCGGATCGCCTGCGGCAGCGAGTGCCAGGGCGTGGTCGGCGGGCCGCCGCGCAGGAACACCCAGACGCCGGCGTCGAGCAGATCGTCGGCGATATCGCGGTCGATCGCCTCATGGGTGTCGGTGACGCCGCTCGCCGCATAGGCCGCGACGAATTCACGGCCGTAGACGTGGCCGGACACCGGGCGTCCGCGCTTCAAGGCGGCGGCGAGGATGGCGTGGCTCCGCTCGTCACCCATGGTCACCGGCACGAAATCCATCTTCTCGCCGAGCGCCACCGCCTCGGGCCAACGGTCGAACAGGCCAGCGATCTTGTCCGGCGTGAGGTCGCCACCCGCGGTCTCAAGCTCCGCCGACGTGGCCGGGACGGTCGACGGCACCGTCAAGAAGATCGAGAGCGGCGCCTCGCGCGCGTCCTCCAGCATCGCCTCGACGCCGGCGACGTCCATGACGTTGCCGATCTCGTGGCTGTCGCAGAAGATGGTGGTGGTACCGTTCAGCAGTGCGGCCTCGGCGTAGGCGCAGGCCGTCACCATCGAGGATTCGATGTGGATATGCGGATCGACCAGCCCCGGCGCGATGATCGCGCCGGCCGCGTCGTAGAGGGCAACACCGCTCCACGCCTTCTTGGCCGTTCCCGCCGGCTTGACCGCAGCGACACGGCCGCCGGTGATCCAGACCTCGCGGTTCGCGTGGATGCGCTCCGAATAGGTCGAAAGCACCCGCCCCCCGGTGACCACGAGATCCGGCGCGACGCGCGCGGAGGCGACATCGGCCAGACGCCGGGTCATCGAATGCAGCGGTGCGACGGCGAAGCGGGTAAGTCTGGTCATCGGGACCCTCGCGTGGCGTTACGGCCCAGCGATGGTTACGCCCCGCGCCATAGCGGGCAAGCGCAAATATAACGGCAGGCCCTGCTTACGCCTTAGGCGCCGAGCCGCCCGTCGCCGCCCTTGCAGGCCTGCGCGGGTTCCGCCTTCTCGGCGGCGCTGCGGCAGCGGGCTTGACCCGAATCCGCATCGAGCGGCCCTTTGACTCGTCGATCTCGAATGAGTTGGTCTTGCGCACGAGGTCGCTCAGCTTGCGGAACCCGAACGTCCTCGGATCGAAATCGGACGCCAGATTGGCGAGCTGCCGCCCGACTTCCCCGAGCGCGACCCAGCCGTCCTCGCTCTCCATCTGGGTGATGACCTTCTTGATGATGGGGGTCGCTGCATCAAGCGGCTGAAGCGACGTCGATCTTGCGGCGGCGTCCTGGTTGGTCGTCGGGGCGGCAAGCAGGTTCTCGGTGTAGACGAACCTTCGGCAGGCCTGCCTGAAGCTTTCCGGCGTCTTCTGCTCGCCGAACCCGAAGACGTCGACGCCCTGTTCCCGGATGCGGGCGGCCAGACGGGTAAAGTCGCTGTCGGATGACACCAGGCAGAAGCCGTCGAACCGGCCGCTGTGGAGCAGGTCCATGGCGTCGATGACCAGGGTGATGTCGGACGCGTTCTTTCCCGTCGTATAGGCGAATTGCTGCTGCGGGATGATGGCGTGCTTCGACAGAATATCAGCCCACCCCTTGGACCGCGAGCTGGAGAAGTCGCCATAGATGCGGCGAACGCTGGCCTCGCCGATCTTGGCAATCTCCTCGAACAGGCCATCCGCGATCTTTGCGGAGGCGTTGTCGGCATCGATCAGGACGGCGAGACGGGGCGAGCGGAGTTCCGACGGCATGGCGTTTCCTCAACGAGCTGGGCGCAGCATTCAAGGACGCGCGCGCCGGGACGGCTAGTCCTCATTCGCCTTGAAGCGCCCCATCCCCTTCAGCACGAACGGGGCCAGCAGCGCAACCAGCGCGATGACGAGCAGCGTCGCCGAGATCGGACTCTGGAGCAGCGTCATGGGATCGCCGAGGCTGATCGCAAGCGCTCTGCGCAACTGGCTCTCGGCGATCGGGCCGAGGATCAGGCCGACAACGACGGGCGCGATCGGAAAGTCGAACCGGCGCATCAGGAAGCCCAGCACGCCGAAGCCCGCCAGCATCGACAATTCGACCACCGACGGCTTGGCCGCGATGGTGCCCATGGTCGCGAAGACGAGGATGCCGGCATAGAGCCACGGCTGCGGGATCGCGAGCAGCCGCACCCACAGCCCGACCAGCGGCAGGTTGAGCACCAGCAGCATGCAATTGGCGATGAAGAGGCTCGCGATCAGGCCCCACACGAGGTCCGGCCGCTCGGCGAACAGCAGCGGCCCCGGATTGAGGCCGTATTGCTGGAAGCCCGCCAGCATCATCGCGGCCGTCGCCGAGGTCGGCAATCCCAGCGTCAAGAGCGGCACCAGCGTGCCGGCGGCCGAGGCGTTGTTGGCGGCCTCCGGTCCCGCGACGCCTTCGATCGCGCCCTTGCCGAATTCTTCCGGGTGCTTGGTCAGCCGTTTCTCGGTCGAATAGGACAGGAAGGTCGGGATCTCCGCGCCGCCCGCCGGCAGCGCACCGATCGGGAAGCCGAACATGGTGCCGCGCAGCCACGGCTTCCATGACCGCTTCCAGTCTTCCTTCGTCATCCACAGCGAGCCGCGCACCGGCTCGAGCTTCTCCTCGGTGTGGTGGCGGCGCGATGCGACGTAGAGCGCCTCGCCCAGCGCGAACAGGCCGACCGCGAGCGTCGTCACCTCGACGCCGTCGAGCAGTTCGGGGACGCCGAACGCCAGCCGCGCCTGACCGGTCAGCTTGTCGATGCCGACGAGGCCGAGCGTCAGGCCGATGAACAGGCTGGTGAGGCCGCGGACCGGGGAATCGCCGAAGGTCGCCGACACCGTGACGAAGGCGACGCACATCAGCGCGAAATAGTCCTCGGGGCCGAAGCGCACGGCGAAATCGACCAGCCAGGGCGCGAGAAAGGCAAGCCCGATGGTGGCGATGGTGCCGGCGACGAAGGAGCCGATCGCGGAGGTCGCGAGCGCCGGCCCGCCGCGGCCGGCCTTGGCCATCTTGTTGCCTTCGAGCGCGGTCGCCATCGAGGCGCTCTCGCCCGGCGTGTTGATCAGGATCGCGGTGGTCGAACCGCCATACATGCCGCCATAATAGATGCCGGCAAACATGATCAGCGAGCCGCCGGGATCGAGCTTGTAGGTCACCGGCAACAGCAGCGCGACCGTCAATGCCGGGCCGATGCCGGGCAGCACGCCGACGGCGGTGCCCAGGAATACGCCGATCAGCGCATAGAGCAGATTCATCGGCTGGACGGCGACCGCCATGCCGTGCGCCAGCGCGGCGAAGGTGTCCATCACAGCAGTCGCTCCAGGGGGCCGGCGGGAAGGCTCAGCGTCAGCAGCCGGTCGAACGCGAGATAGATGAGGGTCGACATCACGAGCGCGATGACGGAATCGGCAAGGACGGCACGGCGTCCGAACGCCGCCGACGTCGTGACGAACAGCGCCGACGTCGCCAGGATGAAGCCGCCGCCGAAGCCGATGATGGCGATCAGCAGCGCAAGGCCAGCGAGGATTAGAATCACCGGCACGGGATCGGCGCTCTCGCGCGCCGGCAGGTTGCCGCGCAGCGCGTCGATGAGATTGCCGATCGCGAGCAGCGCGAGGCCGGTGGCGATCACCACCGGCATCGCCTCCGGCCCCATCCCGTACATCGTGGTGGATTGCAGGCCGCGCGCGTCCCAGACCAGCACCGCGGCAAGACCTGCGAGCAGTGCAGCGATGACGATGCCGGCGCGATCGACGCGCCGCGGCGGCTGGGCGGGATCGCCTGAGGTCATGACTTGACCAGGCCGACCGACCTCAGCACGTCAGTGACGCGCACCGTTTCCTTCTTCAGGAAGTCGGCGAAGGCATCGCCGCCGAGATAGGCGTCCTCCCAGCCCTTCTGCTTGAGGATGTCCTTCCAGGCGTCCGACTTCACCATCTTCTCGACCGCATCGCCTAGGGTTTTGCGCTGCTCCGCGGTGATGCCGGGAGGCGCGACCACCGAGCGCCAGTTGGCGATCACGAGGTCGATGCCCTGCTCCTTGAAGGTCGGGATGTCGCTGCCCGCGATGCGCTTCTCCGAGGTCACGCCGATTGCGCGCAGCTTGCCGGATTTGATCTGCCCTTCATATTCGCTCATCCCCGAAATGCCCGCGGTGACCTTGCCGCCGAGGATCGCCGCCAGAGACTCGCCGCCGCCGGAGAACGGGATGTAGTTGATCTTCTTCGCATCGGCGCCGACGGCGCCGGCGAACAGTGCCGCCATGACATGGTCGACGCCGCCGGCCGAGCCGCCGGCGAAGGTCACCTTGGCGATATCGGCCTTCACCGCAGCGGCGAGATCCTGCGCCGTCTTGATCGGCGAATTCGCGGGCACCACGATCACCTGGATTTCCTCGGTGAGGCGCGCGATCGGCGTCACCTGCTCGAGCGTCACCGGCGACTTGTTCATGGCGAGCGCGCCGACCATGACGAAGCCGTTGACCATCAGCTGGTTGCCGTCGCCCTTGGCGCCGTTGACGAACTGCGCGATGCCGACGCTGCCGCCGGCGCCGGGAACGTTGGTGACCTGCACGCTGCGCGCGACGCCCGCGGCGACAAGCGCCTGCTGCATCGAGCGCGCGGTCTGGTCCCAGCCCCCGCCCGGTGCCGCCGGCGCCATCAGCTTGAGCTCGAGCTGCTGGGCAAGGCTCGGCGTGGCTGCCGCCAGGGTCAGCGCAACGGCTGCGCCGACAAGGCGCGCGGGAAATCGAAACATGAGGGCATTCTCCAGGCTCGTGCGGACGTTGCTGATCAGCTGCCGCATTGTGTCGTTTGGTCGCATATCAGCCAAAACGGCCGATGCTGTCCAGCGACGGCGCCGGTGTTCCTTCAGCGGGAGTTCGGCATCACCCCGCCGAGCGCGACCGTCAGCTCACCGGCGACATCGCGCACAATTCGCCCGATTTCCGGCAGCCTGTCGTCGGTCAGACGGCTGGTCATGCCGGAGACGGAGATCGCCGCCAGCGGCTCGGCGCAGTCGTTGTAGACGACTGCGGCAATACAGCGCAGGCCCATGCAGGCCTCTTCGTCATCGATCGCAAAGCCCTGCTTGCGGATCGTCGCGAGCTCCTTGAACAGGTCGCTCGGCCGCACGATCGATTTCTCGGTCAGGCGTGGCATGCCGTGATGGCGGATGACGGCGCCGACGTCCTCGTCGGAATAGGTTGCGAGCACCGCCTTGCCGACGCCCGACGTCACCATGGCGACGCGGCCGCCGACCTGGGTCAGCGAGCGCATGATCTCGCGGCTCTCCATGCGGGTCAGCACGATGATGAACTCGTCGTCGACGACGGCGAGATTGGCGGTCTCGCGGGTGAGATCGCGCAGCTTGCGCAAATAGGGAATCGCCTGCGTGGAGAAATTACGCCGCCGGGCAAAGCTCGCGCCCACCGTGAAGCCGCGCACCCCGACATGCCATTTGGATTCGGCGCGGTCGAACTGCACGAAGCGGCGGCTTTCGAGCGTTGCCAGCAGGCGGTGGACGGTGGAGGCCGACAGGCCGGTGCGCACGGCGAGATCGCTGAGGCGATAGCCCTCGTCGTCTTCGGCCAGCGTCTCGAGGATCGACAGCGCGCGGTCGACGGACTGCACGCCGCCGTCGCGTGCGTCATGGTCGGCCTCCGAAGGCGACCTGGGCTCGAGCGATTTGCGCCGGATCACGTTCTTGCTCATCGCGACCTGCCGCTTGTGCATCCGTCATTCCGGGATGGTGCGCCGGGACTGCGCGCAGCGCGGGCCTGGCGTACCAGACCCGGAATCTCGAGATCCTCAGGTGCGCAAGTGCGCACCATAGTTCGACGCTTCGCGTCGCCCCGGGATGACGTCAGAGATAACGCTCAGAGCAGCCCTGCCCCGCGCGCCCACTTGTACTTGGCACCCAGGACCTCGACCGGCAGTTCGGTCGAATAGGCGTAGGCCGGGATGCCGTTCTGGTAGAGATATTCGGCGGCTTCCTCGACCTCGACGTCGCCGGCGAGCGAGGCCACAATCGGCTTCACGAAGCCCTTGGCCTCCATCTCCTTCTTCACCTCGACCATGTTGCGGGCGAACACCATCGGCGGGGTGACGATGGTGTGCCAGTAGCCGAGGATCAGCGAATGGATGCGCTCGTCCGACAGGCCGAGCTTCACCGTGTTGACGTAGGTGATCGGCGGCTCGCCACCGGTGATATCCACAGGATTTCCGGCGGCTCCAAACGGCGGGATGAACTTGCGGAAGGCCGCATCCAGATCCGGCGGCATCGACATCAGCGACAGGCCGTTGTCGACGCAGGAGTCCGACAGCAGCACGCCCGAGCCGCCCGCACCGGTGATGATCAGCACGTTCTCGCCCTTCGGCGTCGGCAGCACCGGCACGCCGCGGGCGAATTCGAGCAGCTGGCGCAAGCTGCGGGCGCGGATCACGCCGGACTGCGCCAGGACGTCCTCGTAGATCTTGTCGTTACCGGCGAGCGCGCCGGTGTGCGAGGACGCCGCCTTGGCGCCGGCCGAGGTGCGGCCGGCCTTGAGCACGACGACCGGCTTCTTCTTGGAGACGCGCTTGGCGGCTTCCGCGAAGGCGCGGCCGTCCTTGAGGTCCTCGCAGTGCTGCGCGATCAGGTTGGTGTTGGGATCCTGCTCGAAGAAGGCGAGCAGATCGTCCTCGTCGATGTCGGACTTGTTGCCGAGGCCGACGATCGCCGAAACGCCCATCTTGGCCGAACGCGAGAAGCCGATGATGGCCATGCCGATGCCGCCCGACTGCGACGACAGCGCCGCGTGGCCCTTGACGTCGTAGGCGGTGCAGAAGGTCGCGCAGAGATTGGCGGGCGTATAGTAGAAGCCGTAGATGTTCGGCCCCATCAGGCGGATGTCGTACTTCTTGCCGACCTCGACGATCTCGGCCTGCAACTCCGGCGCGCCGGCCTCGGCGAAGCCCGACGGGATCAGCACCGCACCCGGAATTTTCTTCTCGCCGCATTCGGTCAGCGCAGCAGCCACGAACTTCGCGGGAATCGCGAACACCGCCGTGTCGATCACACCCGGCACGTCCTTGACGCTCTTGTAGGCCTTGTAGCCGAGGATCTCGGTGGCCTTGGGATGGATCGGATAGATGTCGCCCTTGTAGCCGCCGTTGATGAGGTTTTTCATCACGGAGTTGCCGATCTTGCCGTCCTCGGCGGAGGCGCCGACCACGGCGACCGCCTTCGGCTGCATGATGCGGCTCATGGCAGCTACGATCTCTTCGGTCGGGCGCGGCTTCGGCTTGGGCACATAGGCGAAGTCGACGACGATACGCACGTCGGCCGCAATCGCGCTCTTCGCCGTCGCGAACACCGGATTGAGGTCGAGCTCGACGATTTCGGGGAAATCGGTGACGAGCTGCGAGACCTTGACGATGACGTCGGCAAGCGCCGTGCGGTTCACGGGCTCGCCGCCGCGCACGCCCTTCAGGATCTCATGGGCCTGGATGCCGTCGAGCATCGAGAGCGCGTCTTCCTTGGTCGCGGGCGCGAGGCGGAAGGTGATGTCCTTCAGCACTTCGACCAGCACGCCGCCGAGGCCGAAGGCGACCAGCTTGCCGAACGAGCCGTCGGTGATCGAGCCGACGATGACCTCGGTGCCGCCGGCCAGCATCTGCTGCACCTGGACGCCCTCGATCTTGGCATCGGCCTTGTACCTCTTGGCGTTGCCGAGAATGGTCTCGTAGGCCTTCTCGGCATCCTCGGCCGTCTTGAGGCCGACGATCACGCCGCCGGCTTCGGTCTTATGGAGAATGTCCGGCGAGACGATCTTCATCACGACCGGGAAGCCCATCGAGGCAGCCATCTTGCCGGCCTCGCCTGCCGACCTTGCCACGCCCTCCTTCGGCACCGGAATGCCGTAGGCGTCGCAGACCAGCTTGCCTTCCGGCGCCGTCAGGCTGGTGCGGTTGTCCGCCTTGACCTGGTCGAGCACCTTGCGGACGGCATCTTTGGAATTGGACATGTGGCTTCTCCCTTGACCTGGTTCGTTCTTTGCAAAGCGCGCGTATTGCGGCTGCCCGTGATGCTTGCCATTCGCCGCGCTCTGTTCCATGCGGCGGAACGGAGTGGCATAAAGCCCGAGATTACTCCGCCCGCTTGGATCAAAAATGGCTGGCGATGGCATTTGGTATGCCAGAAGCCAATTTGTCAAGCTGCGGCGCCCCCTGGAACGCCGCAAAAAATAGGCAGCTTGACATTCTGGCATGTGGTATGCCAAAAACTTTCCCGTTAATAATCCTGTAAAAGACGACTCCCACTGGAGGAGATTCGTCGTGTCACTGCGGAAACCAACCAAGGCGTTGCCGAACATGGCCGAGGCAGATATCGCAATCGTTCGTATTGCCCCGGAGAGCAGCTTCAAGAACAAGGCGTATGACGCCTTGAAGGAAGCCATCCTCAAGATGGACATCTACTCGACGCCCGAGCCGGTGATGCTCGACGAGCGCGCGCTGTCCGAGCGCCTGGGTGTCAGCCGCACGCCGATCCGCGAAGCGATCGCGATGCTCGAGCAGGACGGATTCGTGAAGACGGTTCCGCGCCGCGGCATCATGGTGGTGCGCCGGACCAAGAGCGAGATCGTCGACATGATCCGCGCCTGGGCGGCGCTGGAGAGCATGGCGGCCCGCCTCATCACCACCACCGCGCGCAAGAAGGACATCACGGCGTTGCGCGACTTCTTCAAGGACTTCGGCAAGGACCGCCTGCCCGAGGATCACGTCGAGGAATATTCGCGCGCCAACATCGCCTTCCACCAGGCGCTGATCTCGCTGTCGGAATCCCCCGTGCTGGTCGATCTCACCAACGACCTGCTGCTGCACGTGCGCGGCTACCGGCAGCTGACCATCGGACGCAAGGACCGCACCGCGACCTCGCTGCCCGAGCATCTCGGCATGATCGAAGCACTGGAAGCGCGCGACACCGAGCTCGCCGAGAAGCGCGCCCGCGACCACACCCTTGGCCTTGCCGCTTACGTCGAAGCGCACGGTCAGGAACTCTTTACCTAGCAACGTTCACCAGAAGGGCGAAACATTCGCCCCAGTATTGAGACCAGGGAGACAAGGCCCATGCTGAACACCGCGACCAAGTCCGAGGCACCGGGCACCGAGCAGGAATTGACGGATGGCTTCCATCTCGTCATCGACGCGCTCAAGCTGAACGGCATCAACACCATCTATAATGTGCCGGGCATCCCGATCACGGACTTGGGCCGCATGGCGCAGGCCGCCGGCATTCGCGTGATCTCCTTCCGCCACGAGCAGAACGCCGGCTATGCCGCGGGCATTGCCGGCTACCTCACCAAGAAGCCCGGCGTCTGCCTCACGGTCTCCGCGCCCGGCTTCCTCAACGGTCTCACCGCGCTCGCGCATGCGACCACCAACTGCTACCCGATGATCCTGGTCTCGGGCTCCTCGGAGCGCGAGATCGTCGACCTCCAGCAGGGCGACTACGAGGAAATGGACCAGCTCACGATTGCGAAGCCGCTGTGCAAGGCGGCCTATCGCGTGCTGCACGCCCAGGACATCGGCATCGGCTTCGCCCGCGCCATCCGCGCCGCGGTCTCGGGCCGTCCGGGCGGCGTCTATCTCGACCTGCCGGCAAAGCTGTTCGGCCAGGTGATGAACGCCGAGGCCGGCCAGAAATCACTGGTCAAGGTGATCGACGCAGCACCCGCGCAGATCCCCTCGCCCGCGTCGGTCAAGCGCGCGCTCGACGTGCTCAAGAGCGCAAAGCGTCCGCTCATCATCCTCGGCAAGGGCGCGGCCTACGCGCAGGCCGATGAGGAGATCAAGAGCTTCGTCGAGAAGAGCGGCGTACCGTTCCTGCCGATGAGCATGGCCAAGGGCCTCCTTCCCGACACGCATCCGCAGTGCGCCGGCGCGGCTCGCTCGACGGTGCTGAAGGAATCCGACGTCGTCATGCTGATCGGCGCGCGGTTGAACTGGCTGCTCTCGCACGGCAAGGGCAAGAGCTGGGGCGAAGCGCCCAAGAAGTTCATCCAGGTCGATATCGAGCCCAGGGAAATGGACTCCAACGTCGAGATCGTCGCGCCCGTCGTCGGCGACATCGGCTCGGTCGTCTCCGCCTTCAACCAGGCGATGGCTTCGGGCTGGACCGCCCCGCCCGCCGACTGGACCAAGGCGATTTCATCCAAGCGCGAAGAGAACGTCGCCAAGATGGCGCCGAAGCTCATGAACAACAAGTCGCCGATGGACTATCACGGCGCGCTCGGCGTGCTGAAGAACGTCATCAAGGATCACCCCGAGGCGATCCTCGTCAACGAGGGCGCCAACACGCTCGACCTCGCCCGCGGCGTCATCGACATGTACAAGCCGCGCAAGCGTCTCGACGTCGGCACCTGGGGCGTGATGGGCATCGGCATGGGCCAGGCGATTGCGGCCGCGCTGGAGACCGGCCACCCCGTGCTCGCGGTGGAAGGCGACAGCGCATTCGGCTTCTCCGGCATGGAGGTCGAGACCATCTGCCGCTACAACCTTCCGATCTGCGTCGTCATCTTCAACAATGACGGCATCTATCGCGGCACCGACGTCAACAGCGTCAACGCGGATCCCGCGACGACCGTGTTCGTCAAGGGCGCGCGCTACGACAAGATGATGGAAGCCTTCGGCGGCGTCGGCGTGAATGCCACCTCGCCCGACGAGCTCAAGCGCGCCGTCAACGAGGCGATGGCTTCACGCAAGCCGACGCTCATCAACGCGGTGATCGATCCGGCCGCCGGCTCGGAGAGCGGCCGCATCGGCAACCTCAATCCGCAGAGCGTCCTTCAGAAGAAGAAGTAAGTCCTCCCCTTCAACCCATTACTCCCTGCGGGTGCAGGGGCAGACAGAGTATACGGAGCAATACGATGACCAAAGCGCTCACGGGCGTTCGCATTCTCGACTTCACCCACGTCCAGTCCGGACCGACCTGCACGCAGCTGCTCGCCTGGTTCGGCGCCGACGTGATCAAGGTTGAACGCCCGGGCGTGGGTGACATCACCCGCGGCCAGTTGCAGGACATCCCGAACGTGGACAGCCTGTATTTCACCATGCTGAACCACAACAAGCGTTCGATCACGCTCGACACCAAGAACCCCAAGGGCAAGGAAGTCCTCACCGAGCTGATCAAGAAGTGCGACGTGCTGGTCGAAAACTTCGGCCCCGGCGTGCTCGACCGCATGGGCTTCCCCTGGGAGAAGATCCAGCAGATCAACCCGAAGATGATCGTCGCCTCGATCAAGGGCTTCGGTCCCGGACCGTACGAGGACTGCAAGGTCTATGAGAACGTCGCGCAGTGCACCGGCGGCGCCGCCTCCACCACCGGCTTCCGCGACGGCCTGCCGCTCGTGACCGGCGCGCAGATCGGTGATTCCGGCACCGGCCTGCATCTGGCGCTCGGCATCGTCACCGCGCTCTATCAGCGCACGCATTCGGGCAAGGGCCAGCGCGTCACCGCTGCGATGCAGGACGGCGTGCTCAACCTCGCCCGCGTCAAACTGCGCGACCAGCAGCGCCTCGCCCACGGCCCGCTTAGGGAATACAGCCAGTTCGGCGAAGGCATTCCGTTCGGTGATGCCGTGCCGCGCGCCGGCAACGACTCGGGCGGCGGCCAGCCCGGCCGCATCCTGAAGTGCAAGGGCTGGGAGACCGATCCCAACGCCTACATCTACTTCATCACCCAGGCGCCGGTCTGGGAGAAGATCTGCGACGTGATCGGCGAGCCGACCTGGAAGACCGACCCGAACTACGCCAAGCCGGCGGCCCGCCTGCCGCGGCTGAACGAGATCTTCGCCCGCATCGAGCAGTGGACGATGACCAAGACCAAGTTCGAGGCGATGGAAATCCTCAACAAGGACGACATCCCCTGCGGCCCGATCCTGTCGATGAAGGAGATCGCCGAGGACCAGTCGCTGCGCGCGACCGGCACCGTGGTCGAGGTCGACCACCCCACCCGCGGCAAGTACATCTCGGTCGGCAACCCGATCAAGCTGTCGGATAGCCCGAGCGACGTGCAGCGCTCCCCGCTGCTCGGCGAGCACACCGACGAGATCCTGCGCAGCGTGCTCGGCTTCTCGGATCACCAGGTCGCCGACATCCACAAGTCCGGCGCGCTCGCCCCGCCGCAGAAGCAGGCCGCCGAGTAAGCGGTTCGACCAGAGACACGAAAGGCCGCCGATTTCGGCGGCCTTTTTGTTGGTGGCGAGAGGGACTGCATCCCGCAATCGGCACGCTTGCTGCGATGAACCAGCCGACACCGAATTGAGGATGGGTCCGGGGGAACAAATGCGGGGGCCGGCCGTTATTCTTTTGCCGGCGCGCTCCCGGAAATGCGAGCGAGCCGCCTCCAGAGCGAGTGACCAGGCGCTTCGCAGAATACCTGCCCAACGCTGAAGAATTGTCCTCCTCGTCCCGAGGGTGACAAGTCGACCCATCTCAGCTTGCGAGCGGGAGGCGTCGCGTCCAGCACTTGCCGGGACCACGCCCGTTGATCAAACGAGGTCGATATGTTGAGACATCAATCCTCTGATCGCGCCAAGCGTGAAGCCAACAAGGCGTTCAAGCCCGCCAACACGCACAAGCCGATGAGCGACTATGCGAAGGACCAGCACGCCCTCAACGAGAACCGTGAGCGTCTGAAGGCGGAGCGATTGGCCCGCGAGACCAAGCCGAGTGACCGCTCCGAATAGGGAGCGGCTGAAGGGGCGCGTCACGTTCGGCGCGCGCTTGGCCTATAGCATCGAGAGCACGACGATCCCGTCTTCAAGTTCGCCGGACGCCAGCCGTATCCGCGCGATACGCTCGAACTCGGTCCGGTACTTCTGAAGATAGCTGAAGGCCTGTTTCTGCGTCTGAAACGTGGTGGCAAGCCGGCACATCTGACGACCCGCGCCAAGCGCGAGGAAAAAGGTGATTGTGCCGCCGCCATCCGGCTTGATCCTAGGCACGATCCGCACTCTTTGGCATGTGACCGGCCCTCTCGGAAATGATCGTCGGCGCTATCGAGCCCGACTAGAGCCTTTCCCGTTCCGATGGAATCGGAACGGGGCTCTAGATTCTTGTTTTGACGCGTTTTCCTGCCGCGAACCGGTACCCATTTCGCTCGAAAACGCTCTAGCGCGGCGATTTCCGCGCGCGCTTCTTCGGCACAGGCGCCGGCAACGACGCGCGAATATCCGCGTCGGCCGCTTCCTTGGCCTCCCGCAACTCGCGTAGCCGCGCCATGTTCTTGCGGAGTTCGGCGGACTGCCGTTCGGCATCCGCCATCGCGCGCGCGCCCTCTTCAGCCGCCAGGCGTTGGCGGTTGGAACGCGCGATGCCTGCGGGCGAAGGTTCTGCCGATTTCCTGGCGCTCATCTTCCACCCTGCTTGGCAACGGACAAAACCCGCTCAATCCAGGGATCGAGCGGGTCGCATGGCCGTTTCAATACATCCGTGAAACGGCACTGGAGAGCTTAGGCCAGCGAGAGATTCTCAGCGCTGACCTTGCCCCGCATCTTGTCGGTCTTGGCCTCAAAGTTGACCTTTTGGCCCTCGGCGAGACCCGAAAGACCAGCCCGCTCGACCGCGCTGACGTGAACGAACACGTCGTTGCCGCCGTCGTCGGGCTGAATGAATCCAAAGCCCTTCTGGCCGTTAAACCACTTCACTGTACCTGTCGGCATTGTTCTTCTCCAAAGCGCGCATGCGCGTAACCCGCGTGACGCTCACGCAGAATCGATTCAATTCGTCGATGTCTCTGGAAAAAGGAGCCCGCGGGCGCATTCAACAAGGCACAGCGGCTGAACGAATGGCGACAGGCTATACCCCATCACGGTCAGTTACAAGGCTTGGGCCGGATTTAATTGCGCGCCCGCGCCGGCGGAACGGTTGAAGCTCGCGACACTTCCGGGCGAACAACGTGTCTTAGTAGACATACACGCCACGGATTTGTGGGTATGCTTTCTCATCACCGCCCGGCCCGTGGCTTCTACCGGTGATGAGAACGCCAGTTGCGCTCCCGCCCCCATCCGAACAAGGGGAGCATTGTCATGGAACGGCGTCGCTTCAAACAAAGTCAAACTCTGAAACAGCGGCTCGTCAATGAGGTCGGCCGTCTGCGCGACGAGGCCCGCTTACTCCCTCCCGGCCGGCGCCGCGAGATGCTGCTGCGAAGGGTGCGGCAGGACGAGACGGCCATCCAGATCGACGCGTGGCTCAGCTCTCCGGGCCTGAGGGCGCCGACGTAACGCAGCGATATCGGGGTTTCGCGGGATAGAGCTGGTCAATTCGCCGCTATGAAAAGCCGCCCGGTCGAATCCTGCCGGAACGTCAGTGCATATGCGTAGGCAGAATTGCGGCAACGCCGCAGGATATCGCCGCAGTGTGGAACATACGGCCAGCCCCCCTCAAAAAAATCGGGATGTCCTGTCGGGTCAACGACGTCTTGCTCGTCCTCGTATCATGAACGGGCAACAGACGTTGATGTCGCGCCCGCCAATGCAAGAGGATGAATGAACATGCCCAGCACTGTCCGCCTGCACCGCGTTCTCACGACCAGCCCCGAGAAAGTCTATCGCGCCTTCCTCGAGGCCGATGCGCTGGCAAAATGGCTTCCGCCGAACGGCTTCACCTGCACCGTGCATCATTTCGAGCCGAAGGTCGGGGGCACGTTCAAGATGTCGTTTCGGAACTTCACGACGGGCAACAGCCACGCCTTCGGCGGCGAGTATCTCGAGCTCGTCCCCGGCGAACGTCTCCGCTACACTGACAAGTTCGACGACCCTCATCTGCCCGGCGAAATTCAGGTGACCGTGCTGCTAAAGAAAGTCTCGGTCGGCACCGAGGTGGACATCACGCAGGCCGGCATCCCGGACCTCATCCCGCCGGAAGCCTGTTATCTCGGCTGGCAGGAATCGCTACGGAATCTCGCGAAGCTCGTCGAGCCCGACATCAAGCAATAGCAATGACTGGGTGGGGAGCTTCCTTGCGGCCGATCCTTCGAGACGCCCGCTTTGGCGGGCTCCTCAGGATGAGGTCGTGCTTCGCGGCGAAGTCTTAGTCCCTCATGGTGAGGAGCGCCGCCTCACGGCGCGTCTCGAACCATGAAGGCCGAGAGGGTGCCCTACCCGCCCTCCTTCGGCGCCAGCCCACCGTCTGCGGTCCAGCGATCGGGATCTGGACTGTGTCCGATCAGCGCGAGGCCGTAGGCGATCGACTCGAACTGGTCGCCCGACATCAGCCGCTCGTTGCCGAACCGGTCGGCAAACAGCTTTCGGACGGCGGGGACGAACGATGTGCCGCCGGTCAGAAACACCTTCTCCACCTCGCGCGCGGTGATGCGGGCTTCGCCCAGCACCTTGTCGACGGTCGCCCCCAGCCCGGCGATATCGTCGGCAATCCAGGATTCAAAATTCTTCCGGGTGATGGTCGAGCCAATGTCGACCCCGCCGCCCTTGAAGCGGAAGTCCACCTGATCCTGCGCCGACAGCGCGACCTTGGCGTTCGACACCGCGCGGTACAGCGAAAAGCCGAGGTCGAGATCGACGATGGTGATGAAATCCTCGAGCAGCTCCGGCTTCAGCGCGCTGCGCGCAAGCTCGCGGAGCTCGCGCAGATCGCCGTTGCTCTTCATCATCGCGAGCTGATGCCAACGCGCGAGGTTGGTGTAGTGGCCGCTGGGAACCGGGAGCACCTTGTCGAACGAGCGGAAGCTGGAGCCCTTGCCGAGCCGCGGCGAGACGACGTGGTCGACGATGCGGTAGTCGAACGTGTCGCCCGCAATGCCGATGCCGGCATGACCGAGCGGCTCGGCGCGCAAGGCGCCGCCTTTGCGCGAGAAGCGCATCACGGAGAAGTCGCTGGTACCGCCGCCGAAATCCGCGACCAATACGGTGGCATCGCGCTCCAGGCGGCGGGCGAAGGAGAACGCGGCGCCCACGGGCTCGTAGACATAGCGCGCGTGGCCGGCGCCCAGGCGCTCGAACGCGGCCCGGTAGCGCTGCATCGCCAGCGCCTCGTCGGGATTGCCGCCGGCGAAGCGCACGGGACGACCGACCGTGATCGTTGACGTCTCGAAGCCGAACCGGTCGCCGCCATGGCGCGCCAGCGTGCGCAGGAACGCCGCCAGAATATCCTCGAACTTGTAGCGCTGCCGGAACACCTGGGTGGTGTTGAAGCTGCTGCTCGCGGCGAAGGTCTTGAACGACTGGAGGAAGCGGTAGACGTGGCGTCCTTCGAGAAACTGCTCGATCGCCCACGGGCCGCCCTCGGCCTGGGCGCCGGCTCCCGGCCGGTCCTCCCAGAAGCACAGGGCCGACACAAAGACGCTGTGTCGCTGTCCGCCGTGATCGAAGCGGATGGCCTCGACCCGGCGGTCGTCCGCCGCGAGGGCGACGACCGTATTGCTGGTCCCAAAATCGATGCCGATCGAGACGGCGGGCGAGGCGCTCGACATGAACCACTCTGACAGATGATTGGAAGGGGGCAGACCACTAGCGGCTTTGACTTGCCGTGCCAAGACCCGGCCCGCGGCTTGCCCCCGCCGGAATTCGTGCCCGTGGGGCGACCGTTTGCGCCAGACTCGGCGGCAAACTGGGGCATTTCGGAGCCGGCAGCTCGTTTCGGCTGCCGTTCGTGCAATTTTAGGCCCGGTACGGCCCCTTTAACGGAGCATTATGCTGCAATGCGGGATGATGCATGCTGCTATGCAATGGCATGCATGGACATTGGCATCTGGTATACATAGATTGCCTTTCGAAATGAGACAGCGCTACTGACCGTCTCAAGAAAGGAATTCCGATGTCCAAGACCGCTTCCGTCGCTCTCGCCCCCTCCTCCACCCTGTTCGCGCGTTTCATGGCCGCGGTCGACCGCTTCCTGATGGCCAGCGCCGAGATCTCGAATCACAACGGCGACCTGCCGCGTTTCGGCCTGTAAGCGCGCGCTTCCTGCGCCGCGGGAGCCGCACGCCGGTTTCACAGGTGTCGACATGCTACTTTTGATGAATGGCCCCGCAGGACGGGGCCATTTCTACTTGTGCTGTCCTGAGTCACTGCCGCGGCCGGAGAAGGGTCCTGCGGCATTTGCGCACGGTGACCGGACCAGCGCTTGAACCTTGGCATAATGAATACAAGAATGCCTCTCCAGCGCTCGCAGAAAAATTAGAGGCGCCACGGGAGGCTTTATGACGGACATGGTGCAGGCAACGGCCCCTACAACCGCGCGCGTTAGCGACACGTATCGCTGGGCGCAATTGGCGATCGGTGTAGCGGCGATGGTGATGATCGCCAACTATCAATATGGCTGGACGTTCTTCGTCCCCGACATCCAGAAAAAGTTCGGCTGGGATCGCGCGTCGATCCAATGGGCCTTTACTCTCTTCGTGCTGTTCGAGACCTGGCTGGTGCCGGTCGAAGGCTGGTTCGTCGACAAATACGGTCCGCGCATCGTCGTGCTGGTCGGCGGCGTGCTCTGCGCCATGGGCTGGGCGATCAACGCACAGGCCACCACGCTCAACGGCTACTATCTCGGCATGATCATCGCGGGCATCGGCGCCGGCGGCGTCTATGGCACCTGCGTCGGCAACGCGCTGAAATGGTTTCCCGACAAGCGCGGTCTCGCTGCGGGCATCACGGCGGCCGGCTTCGGTGCGGGCTCCGCGCTGACCGTCGCGCCGATCCAGGCCATGATCAAGGACAGTGGCTTCCAGACCACCTTCCTGTATTTCGGCCTCGGGCAAGGCCTCATCATCTGCATCCTCGCCTTCTTCCTGCTGGCGCCGAAGCCTGGCCAGGTGCCGGTCGTCGTGGCGAACGCCGCGCTGGTGCAGACGCGTCGCAACTACCAGCCGACCGAGGTGCTGCGTCAGCCGATCTTCTGGCTGATGTACTTCATGTTCGTGATCGTCGGCGCCGGCGGCCTGATGGTGACGGCCAACCTGAAGCCCATCGCGGTTGACTGGAAGGTCGACAGCGTTCCGGTGACGCTGATGGCGGTGACGATGACCGCGGTGACCTTCGCAGCCACGATCGACCGCGTGCTCAACGGGCTGACGCGTCCGTTCTTCGGCTGGATCTCCGACATGATCGGCCGCGAGAACACGATGTTCATTGCCTTCGGCATGGAAGGTGTTGGCATCTGGATGCTCTACCTCTGGGGCCACGATCCCATCTGGTTCGTGCTGCTCTCGGGCTTCGTGTTCTTCGCCTGGGGTGAGATCTACTCGCTGTTCCCCTCGACCTGCACCGACACGTTCGGCGCCAAGTTCGCGACCACCAATGCGGGCCTGCTCTACACCGCAAAGGGCACGGCCGCGCTGCTGGTTCCGATCGCCAATTACATGCAGCAGTCGTCAGGGACCTGGGACAGCGTGTTCATCATCGCAGCCGGCGCCAACATCATGGCTTCGGCGCTGGCGATCGCGGTGCTCAAGCCCTGGCGCAAGGTCGTGGTAGCGAAGTCCACGGTCTGACGCGCTTCACCACACTTCATTCCGACGGGACGCCCGGCCTCATGGCCGGGCGTTTTCGTTTTGAGGATTCGGAACCCGTGTCCGAACGGAACTGCCGATTTTGTAACGGGCAAGCCAAGATTGGGCTTGCATTCTGGGATATGGTATACCAAGCTTTGGGCCGCGCTTGCGACGATAAGCCACAATATTTGCGACATCAGGTCATCTTGGCAACCGGTGTCGACCAGACAAGCGCGTTGGGAGGTTCTTGATGATTTCCAGCACGGACGGCGCCGTCACGGCCGCGCCTCTTCGCACAGGTTTCCGTTGGTTCCAGCTTGCCATGGGCATCGTCTGCATGGCGATGATCGCCAACCTGCAATATGGCTGGACGCTGTTCGTCGATCCGATCGATGCGGCCCACCATTGGGGACGCGCCGCGATCCAGCTCGCTTTCACCATCTTCGTCGTCACCGAAACCTGGCTGGTGCCGGTCGAGGCCTGGTTCGTCGACAAGTACGGCCCCCGCATCGTCATCATGTTCGGCGGCGTGATGATTGCGCTGTCCTGGGTGCTCAACTCCTACGCCGACTCGCTCACCCTGCTCTATGCGGCCGCGATCGTCGGCGGCATGGGCGCGGGCGCCGTCTACGGCACCTGCGTCGGCAACGCGCTGAAATGGTTTCCCGACCGCCGCGGCCTCGCCGCCGGCGCGACGGCCGCCGGCTTCGGCGCGGGCGCCGCGCTCACCATCGTGCCGATCGCGACCATGATCGCCGCTAGCGGCTATCAGAGCGCGTTCTTCACCTTCGGCATCGGCCAGGGCCTCATCGTCTTCGTGCTCGCCTTCTTCATCCAGCCGCCGCGGATCTCGATCCCGCCGAAGAAGAAGCAGCTCAACCTGCCGCAGACCAAGATCGACTTCACCCCGCCGCAAGTGCTGCGCACCCCTATTTTCTGGGTAATGTACCTCGTCTTCGTCATGGTCGCTTCCGGCGGCCTGATGACCGCGGCGCAGATCGGCCCGATCGCACACGACTTCAAGATCGCCGACACGCCGGTGACGCTCGCCGGCTTCCAGATGGCGGCGCTGACCTTCGCGATCTCGCTCGACCGCATCTTCGACGGGTTCGGACGTCCGTTCTTCGGCTGGGTCTCCGACACGATCGGCCGCGAGCACACCATGTTCATCGCCTTCGGCACCGCCGCGGTGATGCTGCTGACGCTGTCAGCCTACGGCCACGTTCCGATCGTGTTCGTGCTCGCGACCGCCATTTACTTCGGCGTATTCGGCGAGATCTACTCGCTGTTCCCCGCGACCTGCGGCGACACTTTCGGCTCGAAGTTCGCGACCACCAACAACGGCATGCTCTACACCGCGAAGGGCACCGCCTCCCTGCTCGTTCCGCTCGCAAGCGTGATCTCGGCAACGTACGGCTGGAAGGCCGTGTTCGTGGTCGCGGTCGCCTTGAACGCGACGGCGGCGCTGACGGCGCTGTTCGTGATCAAGCCGTTGCGCCGCTCCTTCATCCTGGGCAAGGAAGCCGAGAGCGCAAGCCCTGCAACGGGCGACGCCAAGACCGAGACGGCGTGACAAGCCACACACTTTGCACGGTTGAAAAAGGGGCGCAGAATGCGCCCCTTTCTTTTTGGCCAAGGTTTTTTGGCCGAGGCCGGAGGCACCGCAAACGTCAATAATGCTGTCGCAAGATTTTTCGGATCCGCCAAATCCAGTGCTTGACGATTGGCATTATGTATACCACACTTACCTCGTCATTCACCTAGGGAGGTTGCAATGCTGGTCGGAGACATTCTGCGCAAGAAGACGCCGCGCGTTGTCACGGTGCGAATGAACGAAACGGTGGGTATCGCCGCCAAGCTGATGCGCGCCAACAACATCAGCGCCCTCGTGGTGAAGGACGTGGTCCGCTCCGAGGGCAACACCGCGGTCGGCATGTTCACCGAGCGCGACGTGGTGCGCGCCGTCGCCGAGCACGGCGCCAATGCCATCAACGTCAAGGTCTCGCAGCTCGTGTCGGTGCAGCAGCTCGTCTCCTGCGCCTCCTCGGACACGATCGAGCACGTGCGCCATCTGATGAACCGGCATCACATCCGCCACCTGCCCGTGATCGACGATTACAGCCTCATCTCCGTCATCAGCATGCGCGACATCGCCGCTGCCGTTGACGAGGCGATCAACGGCACGCCGCAAGCAGCAGCTTAAAGCGCCACGACCCTTCCCCTGCGACTACCGGCCCCGGCTCGGATCCCTCCGCGCCGGACCGGATCCTTCGTCCCAAAATTCCGGTCACCCGCGAGGATTTCATGAAGATCTGCATCTACGGCGCCGGCGCAATCGGCGGATATCTCGGGGTTCAGCTGGCGCGCGCCGGCGCCGACGTCAGCCTGGTCGCACGCGGCGCGCATCTCGCCGCGATGCGCGAGCGCGGCCTGACGCTTCTCGCGGGCGACGAGACGCACACCGTGCATCCGCGCTGCACCGACGATCCCGCCGAGCTCGGCGTGCAGGACTACATCATCATCACGCTCAAGGCGCATTCGATCACCGGCGTGATCGAGAAGATGCAGCCGCTCTTGGGCCCGCACACCCGCATCGTCACCGCGGTCAACGGCATCCCCTATTGGTACTTCTACAAGCACGGCGGCAAATACGAGAATTCGACGCTGGAGAGCATCGACCCCGGCGGCCGGCAATGGCGCGAGATCGGCGCCGAGCGCGCCATCGGCTGCATCGTCTATCCCGCCACCGAGATCGAGGCGCCCGGCGTGATCCGCCACGTCTACGGCAACAATTTCCCGCTCGGCGAGCCCTCCGGCGAGATCACGTCCGACGTGCAGCGCCTCGCCGATCTCTTCGTCGCCGCCGGCCTGAAGGCCCCGGTGCTCGACCGCATCCGCGACGAGATCTGGCTCAAGCTCTGGGGCAATGTCTGCTTCAACCCGATCAGCGCGCTCACGCACGCAACGCTCGACGTGATCTGCACCGATCCGGCCACGCGCGCGCTGTCGCGCGCGATCATGGTGGAGACGCAAGGCATCGCCGAGACGTTCGGCGTCAAATTCCGCGTCGATGTCGAGCGCCGCATCGAGGGCGCCCGCAAGGTCGGCGCGCACAAGACCTCGATGCTCCAGGACCTCGAGCGCGGCCGCCCGATGGAGATCGACCCGCTCGTCACCGTCGTGCAGGAGATGGGCCGCCTCACCGGCATTTCCACGCCCGCACTGGACTCGGTGCTGGCGATGGTGACCCAGCGCGCCCGCATCGCCGGTCTCTATGACGGCGTCTCCGCGCCCACCGATCCCCGCGCGCTGGCGGTGGCGTGATGACCGGCGAGATCAGGAAATGGCTGCGCTTCCGGAATAATGGCGCGACCGGTTTCGGCACGCTGACCTCATCCGGCATCAGCGTGCACGAGGGCGAGATGTTCGGCCGCCATGCAGCTACCGACAGGACGCTGGCGCTGTCGGAGGTCGAGCTGCTCGCACCCTGCGCACCCAGCAAGATCGTCGCGCTCTGGAACAACTTTCACGCGCTCGCGGCCAAGCTGAACCAGCCCGAGCCGCCGGAGCCGCTCTACCTGCTGAAGGCCACGACCAGCATCGCGGCCCCCGGCGCGGTGATCCGCCGTCCCTCTTATTACGACGGCAAGACCACCTATGAGGGCGAACTCGGCATCGTCATCGGCAGGACCTGCGCCCGCGTCTCGCCTGGTGAGGCCGACAGCTTCATCTTCGGCTATACCTGCGTCAACGACATCACCGCCAACGACATCCTGACCAGCGATCCCACCTTCCCGCAATGGGCGCGCGCCAAGGGCATCGACGATTACGGCCCGTTCGGCCCCGTCATCGCGACCGGCCTCGATCCGGCCAAGCTCGTGGTCCGCACCATCCTCAACGACGCGGAGCGGCAGAACTACCCGATCTCGGACATGATCTTCAGCGCGCAGGAGCTGGTGAGCAGGATCTCCCACGACATGACCCTGCTGCCCGGCGACCTCATCGCGGTCGGCACCTCGGTCGGCGTCGGCGTGATGAAGGAGCGGGAGAATACGGTCACCGTCGCGATCGACGGGATCGGCGAGCTCACCAACGAGTTTCGGCTCTAGCTCCCGTCGTCATTCCGGGGCGGCGCAAGGCGCCGAGCCCGGAATCCATTTATCCGCAGTCTCTGCCGCCCGATGGATTCCGGGCTCGCGACTTCGTCGCGCCCCGGAATGACAGCGAAGGGCCGCAGCCCCCTCGGGAAAACTCGGCACCTCATGCCGCTCTCCACCGGTCAGCTGATGCAATCAGTCGTGGATCGCGAGGCCGGATACATACCGCTCCCCCGCGCGCCCCTTGATCTCGGTTCCGCTCTCCAATAGCAATCATGGCGAAAATGTGTGCCGGCGTGAGGAAGTCACGATGTGGCTGTTTTTCCTGGTTGCCTGGTTCGTCCTGCTCGCTGCCATCGCGATCTTCGCCCAGCAGGCGTTCGGTTACGACGTCGCCCACCTGCCCGCCTTGTTTGCGGGCCTTCCCATGCCGCAGCGCATCGCGACCGGCGCGCTGCTGGCCGTGGCGCTGGCGCTGATCGGCGCAACCGCCTTTCGGGTCTCGCGCCAGGATCGGCGACTGGTCAAGCTGCGCGACCGCCTGAAGAAGACCCGCGAAGACGTCGTCGTCGCCCACGCCCTGCAAAACCACCTCGACGCCACCGTCCAGCACCTGATCGAGAGCGACCCGAGGGAGGCCGTCTCCACCCTTCACGACAAGCTGGGCGAGACCGAGCAGCGCGCCCTGCTCCAGCAGGGCCGCAACGAATCCACCGACATGCACGACCAGCTCGCCGAGATCCGCCGCCGCCAGCAGGGCCTGCGCGAGATGGTCGGCAAGGTCGCCGAGCAGCGCCGCGCGGTCGAGCCGATTTTCACCGAGATCCGCGACCGCCAGAATCAGCTCGAGCGGTCGCTCCACGACCTCGAGACCGACGACCGCAAGAACAACCTCGCCGACCGGCTCAAGGACATCGCGCACGACATCTCGGCGCTGCTCGCGCGGGTGAACACGGTCCAGGACACGTTTGCGACCCTGAATCAGTACAAGGAAGATCTGGCGAAATCCCACGCCGAGCTCATGCCGCTGCGATCGACGGACGCCGGTATCAACGCGCTGATCAGCGAGCTCGGCCTCAGCCACGACCGCCTCGCCAAGAGCATCGACGAGCTCGAGACCGGCGGCGAAGCGCCGCTCGGCACCCGCGTCGAGACGCTGTCGAAGAACAGGATCGAGATCGAGCAGCGCCTCGCCCGCATCGACGACAGCTTCAACATCCTCAAGGCCATCCGCCTCGACTTCGAGGAGCTCGGCCAGCGCCAGGCCCAGCTCGAACGCTCGCTTGCGGAGATCGAGACCGATCCCGACGGCAAGACCCTCGCCGACCGCCAGAACGCGCTGAACGATTTCGTCATCCAGTCGCGCCAGCGCCTTGGCGCGTTGCAGGAGACGCTGGCGACGCTGAACGCCTTCAAGACGGACTTGTCGAAGTCGCAGGCCGACCTCGTCCCGCTGAGGGCCCCGGTGTTCGGCATCGAGGCGCTGATCGCGGAAGTCGGCACCACCCGCGACCTCCTTGCCAGGACCGTCGGCGAGATCGAGGCGCACGGCGGCGTGCCCCTCGCCTCGCGCGTCGACGCGCTGGCGAAAAGCAAGCGCGAGGTCGAAGACCGCCTCGCCCGCATCTTCGACAATTTCAACGCGCTCGATGCCTTGCGCAAGGACATCGGCGGCATCTTCTCGACGATCAGGAACAGCCTGAACCG
Organism: Bradyrhizobium sp. USDA 3311; assembly: GCF_054062495.1. Classification (NCBI taxonomy): domain Bacteria; kingdom Pseudomonadati; phylum Pseudomonadota; class Alphaproteobacteria; order Hyphomicrobiales; family Nitrobacteraceae; genus Bradyrhizobium; species Bradyrhizobium sp. USDA 3311. Next base: position 7,622,972 of record NZ_JBSSFI010000001.1, read on the forward strand.
GATCGGGTGAGGAAACGCTCGCGCGTCGTAGACGCTGCCGAAACATCCAGACACATCACATCTCCGCGCGCCCGACATATGCCGCCAACATGTCCCGCGCGCGCCGCAACTTGGACGCATTCGGCCGCCCTTCTGTGAGGCGTGTCTGGGGGCACGGCACTGCCGTGTTTGGACCAAACCTTCAGGGGTATGACTGTGAAGAAGATTGTATTTGTTCTGGGTGCGACGCTTGCTCTGGTGACGGCTGCGAACGCTGCTGATTTGCCGCGCCGGCAGCCCGTGCCTGTCTATCCGGCGGAGCAGGCGCCGATCGGCAAGATGCCGATTGGCAAGAGCCCCGTTGGCAAGGCCCCGATCGGCAAGGCGCCCGGCCCGGTCGCGGCGCGCTACTGACGCACGGCGACATACGCGCAGCATCTGCGTAAGCGGCCGACAGTCGAGGGGGCACAGCGTGACGAACAAACCTGATCGATCGGGATCCTGCATCCTTGCGGGGTTCGCGCTCGCGGCGATGATCGCGTGCACGACGCCCTCGGCCTCGGCCCACGAAGCGAACAAGCGCATGGCCGACGCCAATGCGCTTGCGACGACCGACACCGCATCGCGACCGGCGCCGCAGTCGCGGCGGCCCGTCGCGCGTGCGGAGAAAGGCCCCTACTACGTCGACTTCCGCGCCCGGACGGCGGCGAGCTGGGGCCACGCCTTCGTCTGGTACGGCAAGACCAGCGAGCGCGCCGTCGAGGTCGCGGGCCTGACGCCCGCCGGCGACACCCTTGCTTACGTGCTCGGTCACCTCACCTGGGTGCCGTCAGAGACCGGCGCTAGCTACGGCGATCTCGATCCGGAATATCTGACCGCGAGCTATCGCGTCTATCTGAACGAAGCCGACGCCAAGCGCGTGTTCGCCTACATCAAGAAATTGCAGTCGAGCTCGCCGGTCTGGAACGCCGAGACCACCAACTGCACAGGCTTCATCGGCGACATCGCCGAGTTCATGGGCTTGAAGGTCCCCTACCGCTGGCAGCGCCCGGAGAACTTCGTCAACAGCCTCAAGGAAATGAACGGCGGCCGGCAGATGGTGCGGCTGTCGGCGGAGTAGCCGAAGCCTCAAAGCCCTTGCGGGCTACGACATCTCGCGAACATTCGGGTCCCGTTATCACCCCTGGCTGTCATTGCCCGCGAAGGCGGGCAATCCAGTATTCCAGAGGCGGCGCGGTAACACGGAGACGCCGCGGCGTACTGGATGCCCCGGTCAAGCCGGGGCATGACAGCGTAGGGTGGAGCGGCACCTCGGCCGTCGGGCAAGACACCCCGCACAAATCTCCCGCCTCGCCTGTCAATTCGCCGCCGCAGATATATTCCACTTTACCGAAATTCGGATTTGTCGTACACACGAAACACCCTGGCCCGAGACAAGGGGCGGATCGCGATCGTCACGAACCGCGGGCCGGGCAGCGATGGACGCGACGGCGTCGGGCGCGGGCAGCATTGCAGGGCGGGAAACCGTGAGCAAGGAGCGCTCGCACGAACGACACGGCGCCGACAGCGTCTTCGCATGGCTTCGGGTGCGAGCACACGCCAGCTCTCGAAGTCCCAGCGAGGACGTGCGCGGACGGCGAAGTCGTGTGGTCCTGACGCCCGGGGTCTGTGCGTCAAGTCTTGTGGTGATATGCGCGGCCCGACCGGACCGCGTGCATCAGCCATCCGCAAGGCGACGGGGGCAATAGTGCATCGCTCCCCGGGGAGAGCACGAAGTAAGCCGTAACCCATCGCGCAGGGAAGGCCGGGCGTCCGGCGAGACCTGTGGTCCACCCCGTGTGCATCTTTTGTAGCGCACGGACTTGCGGGTGCCAGCCGCGCCCGGCCTTCCCTGCGCCCTTGTTCCGATGAGGGCAATGCGATGAAGCAAAGCTCGGGCGGGATGCGCCGCGAGAAGGCGAAGGTGTGCCTTGCGGTACGGGAGCGAGTTGCGGCCGCGAGCTCAATTTTATGACCGTCATGACGGGACGAATACTGCAGCCCCCCAATTATCCGTCCCACGGAATCCCCCCGCCTCCCGCATGATCGCCCCGCCCTCACCGCACGCTCCCGCAATAGACTTTTCGCGACCTCGGCGGCATCCTGCCGCCATCAATCGATAACAGGGCCTGCCACGCAGGCGGGGGAAACGCATCATGTTGCAGACACGGTTCACCAGGCTCGTCGGCGTCGAGCACCCGATCGTCCAGGGCGGCATGCAATGGGTCGGGCGCGCCGAGCTGGTCGCCGCCGTTGCGAATGCCGGCGCGCTCGGCTTCATCACGGCGCTGACCCAGCCGACGCCGGAGGATCTGACCAGGGAAATCGCGCGCTGCCGCGACCTCACCGACAAGCCGTTCGGCGTCAACCTCACCATCCTGCCCGCGATCAAGCCGCCGCCCTACGCCGAATACCGCGCCGCCATCATCGAGAGCGGCATCACGGTGGTCGAGACCGCCGGCAACAAGCCGCAGGAGCATGTCGACGAGTTCAGGAAGCACGGCGTCAAGGTCGTGCACAAATGCACCAGCGTCCGCCACGCGCTCTCGGCCGAGCGCATGGGCGTCGACGCCATCTCGATCGACGGGTTCGAATGCGCCGGCCATCCCGGCGAGGACGACACGCCCGGCCTGATCCTGATCCCGGCCGCCGCCAACAAGGTCAAGATCCCGATGATCGCCTCCGGCGGCTTCGCCGACGCGCGCGGCCTCGTCGCGGCGCTGGCGCTCGGCGCCGAGGGCATCAACATGGGCACCCGCTTCATGGCCACCAAGGAGAGCCCGATCCACCAGTCCATCAAGGAGAAGATCGTCGCCAATGACGAGCGCGAGACCGAGCTGATCTTCCGCACCATGCGCAACACCTCCCGCGTCGCCAGGAACGCGGTCTCGACCAAGGTCGTCGCCATGGAGAAGGAAGGCGCCAAGTTCGAGGACATCCGCGAGCTCGTCGCCGGTGCCCGCGGCAAGATGGTCTATGCCACCGGCAACTCCGACGAAGGCATCTGGTCGGCCGGCCAGGTCCAGGGCTTGATCCACGACATCCCGAGCTGCGCCGAGCTCGTCTCCCGCATCGTGTCCGAAGCGCAAGCCATCATCAGAAGCCGGCTGGAGGGAATGATCGTTCAGCCGCAACGCGAAGCGGCGGAATAATTCGCTGAAGTGATTTGAACACGACGCCCGCCACGCCGAAGGTATGCTCCCTCGCCCCGCTTGCGGGGAGAGGGTTGGGGTGAGGGGGAGTCTCCGCGCTGACGGTGACAATTGGACTCGCGGGGCCCCCCCCCACCCGCCGCGCGTTCCGCGCGTCGGCCTCTCCCCGCAAGCGGGGAGAGGCGAAGAACGGCTCCGCTCTTCACCTACAAACTCAATTGAGCTCCGAGGTAATGCATGAAGGCTTACGTCTACGGCCCTGAGGGCGCTAGGATTTCCGACGTCGCTCAACCAAAACCTAAGGGCACACAGGTGCTCGTCCGCGTCCGTGCCTGCGGCTTGAACCGTGCCGACACCGGCATGCGCAAGGGCCACGCCCATGGCGCGGCCGGCGGGGTCGGCACCGTGCTCGGCATGGAATGGGCCGGCGAGGTCGCCGAGCTCGGACCGGATGCCAGGGGCGTGAAGGTCGGAGACCGCATCATGGGCTCGGGCGGCGCGGCGTTTGCCGAGTACACGCTGGCCGATCACGGCCGGCTGTTCCGCGCGCCCTCGAACATGAATTTCGAGGAGGCCGCCACCCTGCCCGTCGCGCTCGCGACCATGCACAACGCGGTCGTCACCGTCGGCGGCGTGCAGGCGGGCCAGAGCGTGCTGATCCAGGGCGCCAGCTCCGGCGTCGGCCTGATGGCGATGCAGATCGCCAAGCTCAAGGGCGCCCAGCTGGTGATCGGCTCGTCGACCGACGCCTATCGGCGCGGCCGGCTGACGGAGTACGGCGCCGACCTCGCCGTCGACTCCTCCGATCCCAAATGGGTCGAGGAGGTGCTGAAGGCGACGAACGGCGATGGCGTCGATCTCATCGTCGACCAGGTCTCCGGCAAGGTCGCCAACCAGAACCTCGCCGCCACCAGGATCAAGGGCCGTATCGTCAACGTCGGCCGGCTCGGCGGCACCCATGCCGATTTCAACTTCGACCTGCACGCCGCGCGCCGGATCGACTATGTCGGCGTCACCTTCCGCACCCGCACCATCGAGGAAGTCCGCGAGATCTTCGAGGAGGTCCGCAAGGACATCTGGGGTGCGGTGGAATCGCGGAAGCTGCAACTGCCGATCGACAGGGTGTTTGCATTCGCCGACATCGACAAGGCGTTCGAGCACATGGAAGCGAACAAGCATCTGGGGAAGATTGTCGTGACGGTGTGAGGGTGGCCGTCATTCCGGGGCGGCTCGAAGAGCCGAACCCGGAATGACATCGTGACCGCTCCTGCAACTCACTAGCGACTACTCCTGTGGATCATCGCTTGATGTCCCGCGCCGGGCTGCTAAATCCCCCGCCATGACCTCCCAGCACAACAAGACCTCGGTCGCGGCCATCTCGATCTTCGCCAGCGGCGGCATGGCGGCGGCGAAGTTCGTGGTCGGCGTGGCGATCGGCTCGCTCGCGCTGATCTCGGAAGCCCTGCACTCCTCGGTCGACTTGGTCGCAACCATCATCACCTGGGCGGTGGTGCGGGTGTCCGACAAGCCGGCCGACGACGAGCATCACTACGGCCACGGCAAGCTGGAGAGCATCTCCGCGCTCGGCGTCACCGCCCTGCTCTACGTGCTCGCCGGCGGCATCCTGGTCGAGGCCTACAGCCGGCTGCGCGAGGGAACCCCGCCGCCGACCATTTCGGCCATACCGTTCGTGGTGCTGGTGATCGACATCGTCGTCAACCTGTGGCGCGCCCGCGCCCTGCACCGCGCCGCGCGGGAGACGCGCAGCCAGGCGCTCGCCGCCGACGCGCTGCACTTCGCCTCCGACGTCATGGGCTCCTTCGCCGTGATCGTGGGCCTGATCCTCGCCGCTCTCGGCTTCTGGTGGGGCGACGCGGCGGCTGCCGCGGCAGTCGCGGTGATGATCGCGGCGCTCGGCCTGCGCATGGCCGGCTCGACCGTGCAGACGCTGGTCGACCGCGCGCCGGAGGGCGCGCAGGAGAAGGCCACGGCCGCGATCCGCAGCGTCCCCGGCGTGATCGGCGTCGAGCGGCTGCGGGTGCGCATGGTCGGCGCGACCACCTTCATCGACACCATCGCAAAGGTGCCGCGGACCTATCCGATCGACCGCGTCGAGGAGATCAAGCGCAAGGTGCAGGCCGCCGTCGACAAGGCATTCGGCGATGCCGACCTCACCTTCACCCCGGTCCCCGTCGCCCGCGACAACGAGACCGTACGCGACCGCATCATGGTGATCGCCCGCAATTCGAGCCTCGCCGTCCACCACGTCACGGTGCACGACCTCGGCGCCAAGCTGATCGTCAGCATCGACCTCGAGGTCGACGCCGGCATGCGGCTCGACGCCGCCCACGACGTCGCCAACACGCTGGAGCGGAACATCCAGGAGGAGTTCGGCGCCGACGTCGAGGTCGACGTCCATATCGAGCCTCTGGAACCGGAACTGCCGTTCGGCGTCGATGCCACGCCGGAACGGGTGCAGACCATCGCCGCCGCGTTGGCCGAATTCGCCGGCGAGGGCGAGATCCACGACATCCACAATGTGCGCGTCCGCAACACCGATGCCGGCGAGATCGTCAACTTTCATTGCCGCGCCACGCCGTCGATGAGCGTGATCAAGGTGCACGAGCATGTCGACGCGATCGAGCGCGCGTTGCGCCGCGCGTTCCCGAGCGTGAAGCGCGTGATCAGCCACGCCGAGCCGCCGCGCACGTGACGCAGAATGTGCGAGGAGTCACACGTTCTCGTTTCGGACTCGTCACGCACGTGAGTTTGCGGGCACGCGACGCGCAAACTGCTCATTGGATAAGAATAAATTCGCGTTAACGATTCGTTGACTCTCGACAGCCCGGCAAAACTGGATTCAAATCGGTGTGATTCGGAAGCGATGTGGGGCTGCTTCCGAACTCAAGTTGCAAGCAAGTTTTCCAGGGGGCCGAAGGCATGTCGCGTGCAGACGCCGCGAACGCGTGCGTCCAATCCGATTCGATCAAAGGATTGGCGCAATCGATCGCGAAACCTGCCTATCACCGGCTGCTGATCGCGGAGCCGGCGCTGCGTCGCGCCGTGCCGACGCTCATCATCGCGTTCCTGATCACGATCTGCCTCGGCGCGTTCGTGCAGGTCGTCGACCAGACGCGCCAGAAGCGGCTGGTGATCCGCCATGACATCTCGGCACTCGCCGATTTGCTCGCCGAGCGCATCGACCGCCTCACCTCCTCGCGGCAGGAACGGCTGAAGAACATCGAGAGCCTGCCGGCGCTGCTGCCCGACCTGATCCCGTCCTGGGGCATGGCCATGGGCCGCCATGTCATCGTCACCTCGGCCGGCGTCGACCGCCGCATCCTCGCCCGCATTCCCGTCGACAGCGATCCCTCAGGCAACGACCGCCTGCTCGATTCCATCACCACGGCGCAGTTGCTCGCGGCGCCGCCGCGCGACGGCAACATCTCCGACATGACGCTGCCGAACGGCAACGCCGCGATGGCGATCTCGCGGCAGATCAAGTCGCTGCCCGGCTTCGTCACCGTGATCCAGGAGCGCAACGAGCCGATCTGGGGCTCGGACGCCGCGCTCTCGGTGACGCTGTCGGCCACCACCGGCTTCGTCGTCCTGATCCTCGGTTTCGCCTTCCACTGGCAGTCGACCCGCGCCCGCGAGGGCGATCTCATCAACGACGCGGTGCGCGGCCGCATCGACACCGCGCTCAACCGCGGCCGCTGCGGCCTCTGGGACTGGGACCTGTCGCGCGGCCGGATCTTCTGGTCGCAGTCGATGTTCTCGATGCTGGGCCTCGACGGCCGCAACGAGCTCCTGACCTTCGGCGAGGTCAACGCGCTGGTGAAGTCCGACGACATCGACCTGTTCGAGATCGCCGACCAGCTCATCTCCGAGAAGATCGACCACATCGACCAGACCTTCCGCATGCAGCATGTCGACGGTCACTGGATCTGGCTCCGTGTCCGCTGCGAAAAGACGAGCGGTGCGACCGATTCCAGCGTTCACCTGATCGGAATCGCCGTCGACATCACCGAGCAGAAGAGCCTCGCCGAGCGCACGGTGGAAGCCGATTTGCGTCTGCGCGACGCCATCGAGACCATTCCGGAGGCCTTCGTGCTGTGGGACGCGAGCGACCGCCTCGTGCTCTGCAACTCGCACTTCCAGCGCCTGCACAAGCTGCCCGACAGCGCCGTCATTCCCGGCACCTCCTACGAAACCGTGCTCGAGGTCGGCCGCATGCCGGAGGTGCGCACCCGCCACAACGAGACGGCTGCCCAAGGCCCGGGCGCGCGCACCTTCGAGGCGCAGCTCGACGACGGCAGCTGGCTGCACATCAGCGAGCGCCGCACCAAGGACGGCGGCTACGTCTCGGTCGGCACCGACATCACCCGAATCAAGGAGCACGAGCAGAAGCTGGTCGACAACGATCTGCGCCTGCGCGCCACCGTCATCGACCTGAAGCGCTCGCAGGCCGCGCTCGAACGCCAGACCAACGAGCTCGCCGACCTCGCCGAGAAGTATCAGCGCGAGAAGACCCGCGCCGAGGAAGCCAACCAGACCAAGTCGAAATTCCTCGCCAATATGAGCCACGAGCTGCGCACGCCGCTCAACGCCATCATCGGCTTCTCCGAGATCATGGGCTCGGGCCTGTTCGGCGAGCTCGGCAGCGAGAAGTACCAGGAATATTGCCAGGACATCCTGACCAGCGGCCACTACCTTCTCGAAGTCATCAACGACATCCTCGACATGTCCAAAATCGAGGCCGGCCGCATGAAGCTCGACATGGAGGAGCTCGACCTCGCGCGGACGCTCGCGGAATCCCTGCGCGTCGTCTCCGGCCGCGCGCAGGACAAGCACCTGACGCTCGATGCCGATATCGAGAAATCGATCTCCGTCGTCGCCGACCGCCGCGCCACCAAGCAGATCATCGTCAACCTGCTCTCGAACGCGGTGAAGTTCACGCCCGACGGCGGACGCATCGTCGTGCGCAGCCGGCAGCTCGACGACAGGATCGTGCTGATGATCGCCGACACCGGCATCGGGATCGCCCCGCACTCCCTGGCGCGGCTCGGACGCCCGTTCGAGCAGGTCGAGAGCCAGCTCACGAAGACCTATCACGGCTCGGGGCTGGGCCTCGCCATCGCCCGCTCGCTGACGCAACTCCACGGCGGCTCGATGCGGCTGCGCTCGAAGATCGATGTCGGCACCGTCGTCCGCGTGACGCTGCCGCGCGACGCCGTCAAGGCGGCGTCCGGGATATCGGCCGCGGCCTGAAGCTACAATTGCAGCGTCGGCGCGACCTCGCGCGCGACATTGACCAGCGCCGCGATCAGCGGCGTCATCGGATCGCGCTGCGGGATCACCATGCCGATGCTGTAATTGACCTCGGGGTCGACGATCGGGATCGAACGCACGGTATCGGACAGGCCAAGCGTCTCGGCGAGCTTGGCCGGCATCACGCTCGCCCAGCGTCCCGTCTTCACGTGCGTGAACAGCACGAGCAGCGAGTTCGAGGTCAGCGTCGGCGTCGCCTCCGCGCCGACCGAGCGCAGCGCGCGGTCGATGATGCGGCGGTTCTGCATGTCGGGCGTGAGCAGGCACAGCGGCACCTGCCCGACCTCGGTCCAGGTCACCGTCTCGCGATCACCGAACATCGCATCAGGCGCGGTGAGGAGGCGATAGCTCTCGTTGTAGAGCGGAATGGTGCGCACCTTGCCGATCGGCTCGTTCTCGATATAGGTCAGCCCCGCGTCCACCTCGAGATTTTCGAGCAGCCCGAGCACCTCCGATGACGTTGTGGACTGGATGCGGAAGCGCACCTCGGGATGCCGGGCGCGGAACGGCGTCGTCAGCGCGGCAACCATGCCGAGCACGGTCGGGATCGCCGCGATGCGGATCTCACCGGAGAGCTTGTCCTTCAGCGAGTTGATCTCCTGGCGCATCGCGCGGGCATCGCCCACGATCCGCCGCGCCCAGTCCAGCGCCCGCTCGCCCTCGGGCGTAAAGCCCTGGAAGCGGGACCCGCGCTGGACCAGCATCACGCCGAGGATCTCCTCGAGCTGCTTGAGCCCGGTCGACATCGTCGGCTGGGTGACCCCGCAGGCTTCCGCCGCGCGTCCGAAATGCCGTTCCTTCGCCAGCGCCAGCAGCAGTTCAAGCTTGTCGATCAACCGGACGTCCCCTCGAATTCTGTCGTGGCATGCAAGCTAGCACGGCAGGTCCTTGCCAACACGGAAAAACCGGCAGGCGAAATGCGATTAATTCCACTTCCGTATCGATCGATTGCATCCGCCAATCGATCTGAATTCGCAATCGCAGCATGAGACAGCTTTATTGATCTTCGAATGATTCCAAATAGCCTGCGAGGCAGGAACGCTCAGGTTGAGAACAAAGAATGACAGCGACTTACGAGCCTTGTTACGAGCCTTGGGACGAGACGCGCGGCGCCGAGATCATCGCCGAACATGCAAGGCAGGAGGGCGCGACGCTGGTCATCCTGCATGCGCTCCAGGAGGCGTTCGGCTACGTGCCGGAGGCCGCCATTCCCATGGTGGCGCAAGCGCTCAATCTGTCGCGCGCCGAAGTGCATGGCGTGTTCACCTTCTACCATGATTTCAGGCACAAGCCGGCCGGCCGCCACGTGCTGAAGCTTTGCCGCGCCGAGGCCTGCCAGGCTGCGGGCGGCGATGCGCTGGCCGCGCGTGCGGAGGCCCGGCTCGGCGTGTCGCTTGGCAACACGACGGCCGATGATCGCGTCACGCTGGAGCCGATCTACTGCCTCGGGCTCTGCGCGACCGCACCGTCCGCGATGCTCGACGGTCGCCTCGTCGGCCGGCTCGACGAGAAGCGTCTCGATGCGCTGGTTGCGGAGGCACAGCGATGAGCATGCGTCTCTTCGTCTCACGCGACGCGGGTGCGTTGGCCGTCGGCGCCGACGAGGTTGCGCTGGCGCTGGAACAGGCTGCGGCCAAGCGCGGCGTCGCCGTCGAGATCATCAGGACCGGCTCGCGGGGCATGTACTGGCTGGAGCCGCTGGTCGAGGTCGCGACGCCGCAGGGCCGGATCGCGTTCGGCCCGGTCACCGAGACCGATGTACCCTCCCTGCTCGACGCGCTCGCCAGCAATACGCCGCATCTGCTGCGGTTAGGGGCGACCGACGAGATTCCCTGGCTGAAGCGCCAGACCCGCCTCACCTTCGCCCGCTGCGGCGTGATCGATCCGCGCTCGCTCGAGGACTACCGCGCCCACGGTGGCTACAAGGGCCTGGAGCGCGCGCTGTCGCTCGGCTCGGAGGCCATCCTCACCGAGGTCACCGCATCGGGCCTGCGCGGCCGCGGCGGCGCGGGCTTTCCGACCGGCATCAAATGGAAGACGGTTGCCCAGGCCAAGGCCGACCGCAAGTTCATCGTCTGCAACGCCGACGAAGGCGACAGCGGTACCTTCGCCGACCGCATGATCATGGAAGGCGATCCCTTCCTGGTGATCGAGGGCATGACCACCGCCGGCATCACCGTCGGCGCGACCAAGGGCTACATCTACATCCGCAGCGAATATCCGCACGCGGTCGAGGCGATGAAGGCCGCCATCCAGGCTGCGAAGCGCGGCGGTTATCTCGGCGACAAGATCGGCGGCTCGACCTACAGCTTCGACCTCGAAGTCCGCGTCGGCGCCGGCGCCTATGTCTGCGGCGAGGAAACGTCGCTGCTGGAGAGCCTCGAAGGCCGCCGCGGCATCGTGCGCGCCAAGCCGCCGCTGCCGGCCCATCACGGCCTGTTCGGCAAGCCGACCGTGATCAACAACGTGCTGTCGTTCGCGGCGATCCCCTTCATCCTCGCCGAAGGCGCGAAGGCCTATGCGGATTTCGGCATGGGCCGCTCGCGCGGCACGATGCCGATCCAGCTCGCCGGCAATATCCGCCATGGCGGCCTGTTCGAGACCGCGTTCGGCGTGACGCTCGGCGAGCTCGTCGACGACATCGGCGGCGGCACGTCCACCGGCCGTCCGGTCCGCGCGGTGCAGGTCGGCGGGCCCCTTGGCGCCTACTTCCCCCGCGCGCTGTTCGACACGCCGTTCGACTACGAAGCCTTTGCCGCGCGTGACGGGCTGATCGGCCATGGCGGCATCGTCGTGTTCGACGACAGCGTCGACATGCGCAGGCAGGCACGCTTCGCGATGGAATTCTGCGCCGTCGAATCCTGCGGCAAGTGCACGCCCTGCCGGATCGGCTCGACCCGCGGCGTCGAGACCATCGAGAAGATCATCAACGGCGAACGCGTCAGCGAAAACCTCGCGCTCGTCGAAGACCTCTGCAACACCATGAAATTCGGCTCGCTCTGCGCGCTCGGCGGCTTCACGCCCTATCCTGTGCTCAGCGCATTGAAGCACTTCCGGGAGGACTTCGTCCCGGCGCCGACCACGCTTCAGGCCGCGGAATAGGAGAACGACAATGTCTCTGATCGAAGAAATCGACTTCGGCACGCCGCGCGCCAAATCGGGAACGATGGTGACGCTGACCATCGACGGCAAGGAGATCTCGGTGCCCGAGGGCACCTCGATCATGCGCGCGGCGATGGAAGCCGGCCACCAGATCCCGAAACTCTGCGCGACCGACATGGTCGATGCATTCGGCTCCTGCCGCCTCTGCCTCGTCGAGATCGAGGGCCGCGCCGGCACGCCGGCATCCTGCACTACGCCTGTGATGCCGGGCCTCGTCGTGCACACCCAGACCGACCGGCTGAAGAAGCTGCGCAAGGGCGTGATGGAGCTCTATATCTCCGATCACCCGCTCGACTGCCTCACCTGCGGCGCCAACGGCGATTGCGAGTTGCAGGACATGGCCGGCGCCGTGGGCCTGCGCGACGTGCGCTACGGCTACGAGGGCGAGAACCATGTCTTCGCGAAATCCAACGGCGAGGTCAACGCCGCCTGGATGCCGAAGGACGAGTCCAACCCCTACTTCACCTACGATCCCTCCAAGTGCATCGTCTGCTCGCGCTGCGTCCGCGCCTGCGAGGAGGTGCAAGGCACCTTCGCGCTGACGATCTCGGGCCGCGGCTTCGACAGTCGCGTCTCGCCCGGCATGAGCGAGAGCTTCCTCGGCTCCGAATGCGTCTCCTGCGGCGCCTGCGTGCAGGCCTGCCCGACCGCGACGCTGACCGAAAAATCCGTGATCGAGATCGGCCAGCCCGAGCACTCGGTCGTCACAACCTGCGCCTATTGCGGCGTCGGCTGCGCCTTCAAGGCGGAGATGCGCGGCGAGGAAGTCGTGCGCATGGTGCCGTACAAGGACGGCAAGGCCAATCGCGGCCATTCCTGCGTCAAGGGACGCTTCGCCTGGGGCTACACCAACCACAAGGAACGCATCCTCAAGCCGATGATCCGCGAACGGATCGAGGATCCCTGGCGCGAAGTGTCCTGGGATGAGGCGTTCTCCTTCGCCGCCGCCAGGATGCGCGGCATCCAGAAGAAGTACGGTCGCGACGCCATCGGCGGCATCACCTCGTCCCGTTGCACCAACGAAGAGACCTATTTGGTGCAGAAGCTGATCCGGGCCGGCTTCGGCAACAACAATGTCGATACCTGCGCCCGCGTCTGCCACTCGCCGACCGGCTATGGCCTGTCGCAGACCTTCGGCACGTCGGCCGGCACCCAGGACTTCGACTCCGTGGAGAACACCGACGTCGCCGTCGTCATCGGCGCCAATCCGGCCTCCGCACACCCCGTCTTCGCCTCGCGCCTGAAGAAGCGCCTGCGCCAGGGTGCCAAGCTGATCGTGATCGATCCGCGCCGCACCGAGATGGTGGAATCGCCGCATGTGAAGGCGCTGCATCTGCCGCTGATGCCCGGCACCAACGTCGCGGTCGTCACCGCGCTGGCGCATGTCATCGTCACCGAGGGCCTCGTCAACGAAGCCTTCGTGCGCGAGCGCTGCGACTGGACCGAGTTCGAGGAATGGGCCGCCTTCGTCGCCCAGCCGAACAACAGCCCGGAAGCAACGGCGATCCTCACGGGCGTGGACCCCAAGGCGCTGCGCGAAGCGGCCCGCATCTACGCCACCGGCGGCAACGGCGCGATCTATTACGGTCTCGGCGTCACCGAGCACAGCCAGGGTTCGACCACGGTGATCGCGATCGCCAACCTCGCGATGGCGACCGGCAATATCGGCCGTCCCGGCGTCGGCGTGAACCCGTTGCGCGGCCAGAACAACGTGCAGGGCTCCTGCGACATGGGCTCGTTCCCGCACGAGCTGCCCGGCTACCGCCACATCTCGGGCGATGCCGTGCGCGACCAGTTCGAGGCGCTCTGGAACGTCAAGCTCAACCCGGAGCCGGGCCTGCGCATTCCCAACATGTTCGATGCCGCAATCGAGGGCACGTTCATGGGCATCTACGTGCAGGGTGAGGACATCCTCCAGTCCGACCCCAACACCTCGCATGTGGTGGCGGCGCTGTCGGCGATGGAATGCGTGATCGTCCACGACCTGTTCCTGAACGAGACCGCGAACTACGCCCACGTCTTCCTGCCCGGCTCGAGCTTCCTCGAGAAGGACGGCACCTTTACCAACGCTGAACGCCGCATCCAGCGCGTGCGCAAGGTGATGACGCCGAAGAACGGCATGGCCGACTGGGAAGTCACCATCGGCCTTGCCAAGGCCATGGGCTTCGAGATGAACTACAGCCACCCGTCCGAGATCATGGACGAGATCGCGGCGCTGACGCCGACCTTCACCGGCGTCTCCTATGCCAAGCTCGACGAGCTCGGCTCGGTGCAGTGGCCGTGCAACGAGAAGGCGCCCGAGGGCACGCCGGTGATGCATATCGACGGCTTCGTCCGCGGCAAGGGCAAGTTCATCGTCACCGAATATGTCGCGACCGACGAGCGGACCGGCCCACGTTTCCCGCTGCTGCTCACCACGGGGCGCATCCTCAGCCAGTACAATGTCGGCGCGCAGACAAGGCGCACCGAGAACGTGGTCTGGCATGCCGAGGACCGGCTGGAGATCCACCCGCACGATGCCGAGCAGCGCGGCGTGCGCGACGGCGACTGGGTGCGGCTGAAGAGCCGCGCGGGCGAGACCACGCTGCGCGCGGAGATCACCGATCGCGTCGCGCCGGGCGTCGTCTACACCACCTTCCACCACCCGGACACACAGGCCAACGTCATCACGACGGACTATTCGGACTGGGCGACCAACTGTCCCGAATACAAGGTCACGGCGGTGCAGATCTCGCCGTCGAACGGCCCGTCCGACTGGCAGAAGTCCTATGACGCGCAGGCGCGGCACTCCCGCCGCATCGCGCCCGCCGAGGCTGCGGAGTAAGCGCATGCACGTGCCGGTCCAGGCCATCGACCGCGAAATCTGGCACCACAGCGTTGCGTCCGAAGGCACACGGCTGATCCCCGAGGAGACGCCGCTGGCGCTGACCTACAATGGCGGCACCTATGCCGTCATGATGGGGACGCCGCAAAACCTCGAGGACTTCGCAGTCGGCTTCAGCCTCAGCGAAGGCATCGTCAGATCGGTCGACGACATCCGGTCGCTCGAAATCGTCCGCCTCGACGACGGCATCGAGCTGCGCATGTGGCTTGCGCCGGACCAAGCCGCGCGCATCAGCGAACGGCGGCGTCATATCGCCGGCCCGACCGGCTGCGGCATCTGCGGCATCGAGTCCATTGCCGAAGCCGTGCGGCCCGCGGCCGTCGTGCCGCCGGGGCAGAACTTCACGCCCGAGCAGATCATGACGGCGATGCAGGCCATCGCGCCGCTGCAATCGATCAACATGCAAACCCGCGCCGTTCACGCCGCCGCGTTCTGGTCGCCTGCCGGCAACATCGTCGCGCTGCGCGAGGATGTCGGCCGCCACAACGCGCTTGACAAGCTTGCCGGTGCGCTGGCGCGCAGCCGGACGGATGCGCGCGGCGGCATGGTGCTGCTGACGAGCCGCGTCTCGGTCGAGATGGTGCAGAAGACCGCCGCGATCGGCGCGCCGCTGATGGTCGCGGTCTCCGCGCCGACCGCGCTCGCGGTCCGCACCGCGGAAGCCGCCGGCATCACGCTGATCGCCATTGCCCGGCAAGACGGGTTCGAAGTGTTTACGCATGGCGGCCGCATCGTCGCCTGCCATGCTACGGAGGTTGCCGATGTCGCCTGACCGCCTGATCTACATGGCCAACCAGATCGGCAGGTTCTTCCAGAGCCAGGGCCACGACAAGGCCGTGCCGGGAATCGCCGAGCATATCAAGAAGTTCTGGGATCCCCGGATGAAGCGCGCGATCTTCGCCCATCTCGACGCCGGCGGCGCGGGCCTGGAGCCCAATGTCCGCGAGGCCCTCACCTCGCTGAAGCCGGCGACGTCCCTTCCAGCAACGCTCTGAACACGCGCCGCACCTCGCTCTGCGTCTCCTTCACACGCGCCTCCAGCGACGAGAAATCCGGCGCGTCGCCCGCACGCGCCATCACGCGTTGGAGATCGGTGCCGGCGGTTTCCGGCTTGAAGCGGTCGCTGACGCAGAGCCGCAGGATCTGCGTCAGGTCGTGATAGAGCCGCGCTGCGGCACGCAGGATCTCGGCCTCCGACTGCGGCAGCACGCCGAGCCTCGCCGCATTGTCCAGCACCTGAAGCGTGCTGACGTCGAGAATATCGGGCTTGTGATGGGCATGCACGAGCTGGAGATATTGCGCGATGAAGTCGATGTCGATCATGCCGCCGGCGGCATATTTGAGATCCCAATAATCGGTCTCGCCCTTCTCCTGCGCGATCGCGCGCCGCATGTCGGCGACGTCGTTGGCGATGGTGGCAGGATCGCGGCGGCGGGTCAGGACATCGCGGATGACGCGCGCGATCCGCTCGCCGAATTCAGCCGATGCCGACACCACGCGGGCACGCGTCAGCGCCATGTGCTCCCAGGTCCAGGCCTCGTTGGACTGATAATCCGCGAAGGAGGCAAGGCTCGAGGCCACCGGGCCGGCCCGCCCCGACGGGCGCAGCCGCATGTCGATCTCATAGAGCACGCCGTAATTAGTGCGCGTCGTGAAGGCGCTGATCAGGCGCTGGGTGAAGCGCGCGAAATAATGCGCGCCCTGAAGCGATTTCGGCCCATCCGAGTCCGGATTCTCGCTGTCGAAATCGTACAGCAGGATCAGGTCGAGATCGGACGACGCGGTCATTTCGCGGCTGCCGAGCCGGCCCATCGCGATGATCGCCGTCTCCTGCCCCTTGATCCGGCCGTGCTGGGCGGCAAAGCGATCGGCAACGAGGTCATGCACTGTGTGGACGACGCCTTCGGCGACGTCGGCAAACGCCGTGCTCGCCTGCTGCGCCGAGACCGTGCCGGAGAGGATGCGCGTGCCGATCAGGAACAGGCTCTCCTGCCCGAACAGGCGCAGGCGATCGAGGAATTCCTCATATGAGGCGGCATCCTGCACGGTGGCGGCGAGCCGCCCGGACAATTCCCGCCTGTCCGGCATCGCGCCGAAGAAGCGCGGATCGATCAGGCCGTCCATGAGCTGCGGCTGCCGCGCCAGCATCTCGCCGAGCCGTGGTGCCGCGCCCAGCACCAGCGCCACGAGCGCGACGAGATCGCGGTTCTGGCCAAGCAGCGTGATCAGCCGGCCGCCACGCTGGAGCGCCCCAAGGAATTGATCGAACGCCACGACGGCGCGGTCCGGCTCCTCGGCGAGGGCGAGGCCGTCGATCAGGGCCGGCACGAATTCGATGAAGGCGCTTCGCGTCGCCTCGTTGCGGAACACGCGATAGTCGCCGGTGATCCAGTCGCGCACGGTCTGCGCCACGGCGGCAGGCTTCTTGAAGCCGAGCGTCGTCAGGTGCTGGAACAGGCGCGGATCGTCGGGACCTGCACTGTAGTCGAGCGCCGGCAGCTTTGCCGTGCCGGTCGGGTCATCGCCCTCGAACAGCTTCTCGTAGTGCCCCTGCACGATCTCGAGCTGCCGCAGCAGGTCGCGCGCAAAGGCCTCGCGATCCGGATAGCCGAAGAACCGGGCAAAGCGCTCGACCGCTTCCCTGTCGTCGGGCAGCGCATGGGTCTGCTCGTCGGCGACCATCTGGAGGCGATGCTCAACCCGGCGCA
The DNA here is from genome assembly GCF_054062495.1 of Bradyrhizobium sp. USDA 3311. Taxonomy (NCBI): domain Bacteria; kingdom Pseudomonadati; phylum Pseudomonadota; class Alphaproteobacteria; order Hyphomicrobiales; family Nitrobacteraceae; genus Bradyrhizobium; species Bradyrhizobium sp. USDA 3311. The sequence continues at coordinate 7,640,227 of NZ_JBSSFI010000001.1, forward strand.
GGAATTCGTACGCCCTGGCGAGTTCGTCACGCGCCGCAAGTGTGATCCAGTTGCTGCTGGCGAGCACATCGAGCGCGGCGAGCGTCGGCCGCACCCGCAATTCCGGATGGCGGCCGCCGGCGATCAGCTGCTGGGTCTGCGCGAAAAACTCGATCTCGCGGATGCCGCCGCGGCCGACCTTGACGTTGTGGCCTTCGACCGCGACCTCACTCTGGCCGCGATAGGTCTGCATCTGCCGCTTCATGTCGTGGACGTCGGCAAGCGCGGCGAAGTCGAGATGCTTGCGCCAGACGAAGGGGGCGATCTCGGCGAGCAGCGCCTCGCCTGCCCTGGCATCGCCGGCACAGGCGCGCGCCTTGATCATCGCGGCGCGTTCCCAGGTGCGCCCTTCCCGCTCGTAGTAATGCAGCGCGGCGTCCCGTGAGATCGCCACCTGCGTCGAGGACGGATCGGGGCGCAGGCGCAGATCGACGCGGAAGACATAGCCGTCATAGGTGCGCTGCTGAAGAATGCGTGCCATGCCTTGCGTCACGCGGACGAAAAACGGCTGCGGCTCGATATCCGGCGCCAGCGTCGTGGCGTCAGGGTCGAAGAACACGATGAGGTCGATGTCACTGGAATAGTTCAGCTCGCCCGCCCCCATCTTGCCCATCGCGAGCACGATCAGGCCGCAGCCCTCTTCCGGTGCCTCGGGATTAGGCGGGAAAAGCTTTCCTCGTGCGGCTTCCTGCCGCAGCAGGTACTGGAGCGCCACCTGCACGGAGGAGACCGCGACATCGGTCAGCGCCGCCGTCACCCGCATCACCGGCCAGACCCCGCCGATGTCGCACAACGCGGTCAGAAGCGCCGCCTCCCCCTTCATGCGGCGAAGCAGCCGCATCACCTCGGCCTCGTCAGGTGCCGCGAGCACCGCGCCCCTCGCCTCCGCGATCAGTGCGGCGAGATGAGTATCCGGATCGCATTCGAGCAGCCGGATCAGGCGCAGCGGATCGGCGCGCACCAGATCGAACAGATAGGGCGAGAATTCCGCGATGCCGGCGAGGATATTCCGGCCGAAGGGCTGAACCAGCAGCGCTTCGAGACGAGCCGATTGTGCCGGCTCGAGCTCGGCCAGCCAGCTTTCAAAACGTCGTTCGTCGGTTGTGGAAGCGGCAATATGGGGAGCCTCCGCGAAGCGTGCGGCCAGGCTCTCACCATGCTTGTCCGCGTTTCCCGGCGCGGAGTGGTTCATGCCACCTTCTGTGGCACATCCGGTATTGGAGGAGCAACCCTGTCGCCCGCGCCCGCGCGCGCCGGCAGCACCAGCGTGGCGACGAGGCCGGGATGGGCATCGCCCAGCCGCAATTCTCCGCCATGGAGCGTCGCAACTGCGGAGGCAAGGCTGAGGCCGAGGCCGGAGCCCGGCAGCGTGCGGCTAGCTTCAAGCCGGACGAATCGTTCGACAGCATGTTTGCGGTCGGCTTCCGGAATACCGGGGCCGCGATCGGTGACGCTCAGCAGCACCTGGTCGCTCTCGCGCTTCGCCTCGATCATGATCTGCCCAGAGTCCATGCTGACCACGGTTCCGCCGGCCTGCGTGACCGGCTTGCCGTATTTGATGGCATTCTCGACCAGATTGGCGAGCGCCTGGCTGATCAGCTCGCGGTTGCCGTGAACCGGCGTCGGATCGGCCTTGACCTTCAAGGTCATGCCGTCGTCCTCGGCGAGCGGCTCGTAGAGCTCGTGGATGCCGCCCGCGACATCGGCGGCATCGAAATCGTCCATGTTGCCGCGCGCCTGGCCGGACTCGGCGCGCGCGATCATCAGCAGCGCGTTGAAGGTGCGGATCAGCCCGTCGGATTCCTCGATGGTCCGCTCCAGCGCGGCGCGGTAGTCGGCCTCGCAGCCGGATTTCGCCAACGCTTCCTCGGCGCGGTTGCGCAAGCGTGTCAGCGGCGTCTTGAGATCGTGGGCGATGTTGTCGGAGACCTCCTTCAGCCCCGCCATCAGCGCCTCGATGCGCTCCAGCATGGCATTGAGGTTTTCGGCGAGGCGGTCGAGCTCGTCGCCGCTGCGCCCCACCGGCAGGCGCTCGCTGAGATCGCCGGTCATGATGCGGTGCGCCGTGCCGCTCATCGCGTCGATGCGCCTGAGCACTCTGCGCGCGACGAAGACGCCGCCGCCGAGCCCGAGCACGACCACGATCAGGACTGACCATTGCGCGGCCTTGGCGACGATGCCGAACAGACGACGCCGCTCGGCGAGGTCGCGGCCGATCAGCAGCCGGAAGCCGTTTTCGAGTTCGGTGACGCGCACGAGCGCGCGGTGATCGCGCTCGTCAGCGTCCTCGATCCGCCGATAGGCCGTCTCGGTCCAGCCGCGCGTTGCCATCACGCCCGGCGCCAGCGAGCCGACATTGCCGGCCACCGCCTGCCCCGTCGGCGTCGTCACGAGGTAGAGATTGGCACCCGGCCGCAGCGCCCGATACTCGATCGCGCGCACGAGGCCGACGAGGCCGCGGCGGCCGTAGATCTCGTTGATCTCCGAGGTCTCGGCATTCACCGTCTGCGTGATTTCCTCGGTGATGAGCCGCCGCGTATTCCAGGCGAAATAGGCGAGCAGCGAGGCTGCGAAAATCGCGAACAGAAACAGGTAGACCAGCGTCAGCCGGAATGCCGTGGTGCGGATCAGTTTACCGAATGCCGTCACGGATCATATACCCGGCGCCGCGGATCGTGTGCAGCAGCGGCCGCTCAAAACCCTTGTCGATCTTGGAGCGCAGCCGCGAAATGTGCACGTCGATCACGTTGGTCTGCGGATCGAAATGATAGTCCCAGACGTTCTCCAACAGCATGGTGCGCGTCACCACCTGGCCGGCGTGCTTCATGAGGTATTCGAGCAGGCGGAATTCGCGCGGCTGAAGCGTCAATTCGTCCTTGCCGCGGGCGACGCGATGGGAGAGCCGGTCGAGCTCGAGATCGCCGACACGATAGAGCGTGTCCTCCGCCGGGCCGCCGCGGCGGCGCGACAGCACCTCGACCCGCGCCAGGAGCTCGGCGAACGAATAGGGCTTGGGCAGATAGTCGTCGCCGCCGGCGCGCAGGCCCTTGATGCGGTCGTCGACCTGCCCGAGCGCGGAGAGAATCAGCACCGGCGCGGTGTTGCCCTTGTCGCGCAGCGCGCCGATCAACGACAGGCCGTCGCGCTTGGGCAGCATGCGGTCGACCACCAGCACGTCGTAGTCCCCGTTCTCGGCCATGGCGAGGCCTTCCTCGCCGTCGGGGGCGTGGTCGGCAATGTGTCCGACTTCGCGAAACGCCTTCACGAGGTAGTCGGCGGATTCGCGGTCGTCTTCAATGATGAGGAGGCGCATCGTGCGTTCGGCGGCGGTCAAGGAGGTCACCTTCTCTAAACATGGCGCGAGCGGCAATCGCATGCAAGCCGAGTGGGAGAGTCTCGGGTCGAGAAAAAGGCGGGCGGTGAAGCTGGGGGGACCTCACCGCCCTAGGCCTTCCGACGGAGGGGGGCGTAATTCCACCGGAAGGTAGATTGGGGAAGCGAATGTTACGCTGCTCCCCCGAAGGGCGCCGGCGGCTGGGGCGACTGATGCCGGCGACACCCTTCATTGCGTAGCCTCCTGACGCTTACCCCTTGGCGAGGGGAATCGCGACGAAGCGCGACTGGCCGCCGCTCTTCACGCGCATCAGGACGCTGTTCTTGTTGTCGGTCCGCGCCGTGTTGATGGCCTCGCGGACATCGCCGGCGGTGCTCACGCTCTTGCCGCCGACTTCGAGAATCACGTCGCCTTCCTTGAAGCCGCGTTCGGCCGCGGCGCTCTTCGGATCGACTTCGGTAACCACGACGCCTTCCTTACCGGCGCCGGCCACGGAGTTCGCGGGCGCAACGGTCATGCCGAGCTTGGGCACGTCGGTGCCCTTGGTCGCGCCCTTGCCGCTGTCGTTATCGGTATCGGCCTTGGCCTCGACCGTGTTCGGCAGCTGGCCGAGGGTGAGGTTCACGACCTTGTCCTGGCCCTTGTGCAGCACGTTGAGCTTCACGATCGCACCGGGCGCCATGCCGCCGATGGTGCGGGCGAGCTCGCGGGCGTCCTTGACGGATTCGCCGTTGACCGAGGTGATCACGTCGCCGGACTCGATGCCGGCCTTCGCCGCCGGACCGTTCGCCTGCGGCTCCGCCACCAGCGCCCCTTCGGCCTTCTTCATGCCGAGGCTGTCGGCGATATCCGACGTCACCGGCTGAATCTGCACGCCGATCCAGCCGCGGCTGACCGAACCCTTGTCCTTGAGCTGGGCAACAACCGTCTTCACGGTGTTGGCCGGGATCGAGAACGCGATGCCGACACTGCCGCCGGAGGGCGAGTAGATCGCGGTGTTGACGCCCATCACCTCGCCGTCGGTGTTGAAGGCCGGACCGCCGGAATTGCCCTTGTTCACGGGCGCGTCGATCTGGATGAAATCGTCATAGGGACCGTTGCCGATGTCGCGGCCGCTGGCCGAGACGATGCCCGCGGTCACGGTGCCGCCGAGACCGAAGGGATTGCCGACTGCGAGCACCCAGTCGCCGATCCGCGGCTTGCCGTCGGCAAGCTTTGCGAACGGGAAGTTCGAGCCGCCCTCGACCTTGATCAGGGCAAGGTCGGTGCGCTGGTCGGTGCCGATCACCTTGGCGGTATAGGTCTTGCCGTCGTCGGTGGTGACCTCGACCTTGTCGGCGCCGTCGACCACGTGGTTGTTGGTCACGGCAAAGCCGTCAGCCGAGATGAAGAAGCCGGAACCCTGGCCCTGCACGACGCGGCCACGGCCGCCCTTCATGCCCGGGATGCCATCCGGACCGCCGAAGCGCCGGAAGAAGCGCTCCATCGGCGAGCCCGGCTGGAACGGCGAGGAGGAATCGTCGCCATCATCGTTGCTCGCGGTCTTTTCCTTGATGTTGACCTTCACCGAGATCACCGACGGCTTCACGCGCTCGACGATGTCGGCGAAGCCGACCGGGCGTTCAACCTTCCGGACCTCGTTGTTGACCTGCGCATGCGCCGGGCTCGAGAACAGGTCGGCCGGCGACACCGACGGGCTGAAGCCGTAGACGGCTGCGCCGAAGCCGGCGACGACCGAGGCCATCAGCGCGATCCTACGCGCGGAGAAGACCGACCGGCGCGGCTGCCGGTAGGACGGAAGGTTCGAAAGGTCGGGACGTTCGGTCATGCAGAGCTCTCCAAGGCCTTGAAATCCATTTGGTGCGGGATGGCAGCACCTTACGGACCTGAAGATGGGGGCTCGCGCCTTACCGTGCGCTGGCGGCGGGGTTAAACTTTCGTAATGAAGGGGCGGCGTTGATGCGGCAGTTTAGCGCAGACCGAAAGTTGTGGTCTTACAGGAACTTATTCGAGTTCCGCTGACCGGCCCCTGGGCGAGGTTTCGGGCGACCTCAGCTTGCCCTGACGCTGACGATGAACTCGTCGACTTCACGCTTCAGGGTCTCGGCCTGCTGCGACAGATCGACGGCAGAATCCCGGGCCTCGGCCGCCATGCGACCGGTCTCGGCGGAGGTCGAGGTGATCTGGGCGATGTGGTTGGACACGTCGAGCGTGCCGCGCGCGGCGTCCTGGACGCTGCGCGAGATGTCCTGGGTGGCGTTGCGCTGCTGGGCAGTGTCGACCTCGATGCCGGACATGATCGACGAGATCTCCGACAGCGTCTTCGAGATGCCGTCGATCGCCCCGCGCGTCTCCGCGGTGATGCCCTGGATGCTGGCGACATGGGAGGTGATCTCCTCCGTCGCCTTGCTGGTCTGGTGCGCGAGGCTCTTCACCTCGGAGGCGACGACGGCAAACCCCTTGCCGGCCTCCCCCGCCCGCGCCGCCTCGATGGTGGCGTTGAGCGCCAAAAGGTTGGTCTGCGATGCGATCGCCTGCACGAGCTGCACGACCTCGCCGATCTTGTCGGCGGCGTCCGACAGCGTGTGGATGGTGTCGCGGCTCTTCTCGGCTTGCGCCGCCGCGCCCTCGGCGCGCTGGGTCGCATCGGTGACGCGTCGGCTGATCGTGCCGATCGAATTCGTCATCTCCTCGGCGGAGCCCGCGACCGTCTGCACGCTGGCGCTGGCCTGGCTCGCTCCGCTCGCCACCGCATTGGCCTTGGTGCTGGTGTCGTTGGCCGTCCGCGACAGCGTCTCGGCATTGCTCTTCAGATGCACGGCCGACGAGGCCACGCTATCGACGACGCTGGCAACGAGATCGTTGAAGCGCTTGATCCGGGCGTCCAGGAATTTCGACCGCTCGGCCTGGTGCTGCGCTTCACGCAATTGCTGCTCGGTGAGGCGGCGCCGTTCGAGCCCGTTGGTCTTGAAGACCTCCAGCGCGCCGGCGAGCAGGCCGATTTCGTTGGTGCCGCCGAGCCCCGGCACGGGGGTTTCGAACTTCTGGTCGGCGACCTCGCGCATGGCATGCACGATCGCCGCCAACGGACTGAGGATGCCGTTGCGCACCGCAAACCAGGTCGTGAGGCAGATCGCGCAGGCGACGACCGCGATCACGCCGCAGGCGATCAGGAAATACGAGAATGCGGCCTGTGCCTGCTGGTAGATCTGCATCGCGTGATCGCGTGCGGGCCCGCTCAGCGCAGCAAAGTCCGACGACAGGCTGGTGATCTCGTTGTTGAGATAGAGCACCGCGACGAATCCGGTGCCGCCGCCGATGCCCAGCAGGAACAATAATGCAGCGACAACGGCGCCGACCAGGAAGCGGATCGTCAGATTGCTGTTCGCGAACATCGGGGAACTCAGAGTCTGGAATCAAATCTCGGGACAAGCTTCCAGACAAAGGTCAACATAGCATGAAACACCCGGCGGCGGCCGGCAGATTACGTATCAATACGTAGCCGGGAGGATTTCACGTCGCTAGGACGATTTGGCCTCGTCCGACATCAATGCCGCGAGTCTCGCCTCTTCATCGGGCGTGAGCGGCGGCGCAGGTAGGTCTGCACCGCTCCGCGAGCGACGCCGGATTTGCAGCCACAGCGCCAGGCCACCGCCGGTCAGCAGCAGGGGGCCGAGCAGCCACAGCAGCAAGGTCTGCCGCTCGAAGCGCGGCTTGAGCAGCACGAACTCGCCATAGCGCGCGACCAGGAAGTCGAGCACCTGCGAGTTGCTGTCGCCGGCCGCGATGCGCTCGCGCACCAGGAGCCGCAGGTCGCGCGCCAGCGGCGCATCGGAATCGTCGATCGACTGGTTCTGGCAGACCATGCAACGCAGCTCGCGCGACAGGTCGCGCGCGCGCGTCTCCTTCGCCGGATCCGACATGATCTCGTCGGGCTGCACGGCATGCACCGCGGGCGAAGCCAGCAGCGCAAGCGCGACGAACGCGGCCATCATCCGGCGCATCGGATCACTCCGCCGGCTGCAGGCGCTGCTTGGCCCGCGCCGGTTTTGGCGCGCCGACCCGCAGGCGGCGATCGGACAGCGACAGCACGCCGCCGAAGGCCATCAGCACCGGACCCCACCAGATCAGCAGCACCAGCGGCTTGTGATAGATGCGCACGGCAATCGCGCCCTCGGCATTGGCATCGCCCAGCGAGATGTAGAGCTGGCTCGCCCCGCGGGTCAGCAGCGCGGCCTCCGTGGTGGAGGAGCCGCGGGTGGTGAAGCTGCGCTTGGACGGCGTCATGACGCTCAGTGTCTCACCGTCGCGGCTGACGTTGAACTCGGCGATCATCTCGCGGTAGTTCGGGCCCTGACGCTGAAACAACCCGTCGAGCTTCACGTCGTAGCCGGCGACATGGGCGACGTCGCTCCGCTTCATCGTCGCGATATATTCGCTGTTCCAGGTGGTCTCGCAGACGATCCCGATCAGCGCGACGCCGAGGCCGGCATGCGCCAATGCCGCGCCCCAGGCCGAGCGTGGCAGGCCGCGCGCCCGCTGCAGCGCTGTTGCGAGCGGCAGACGAACCAGGCCCGTCCGCTCGACCAGATCGGTGACGGCGCCGGCGATGACGAAGACGCCAAGTCCGATCGCGAGCGGTGCGAGCGCGCTGCCGCCACGCGTCCAGGCCCAGACGATCGCGACTACAACGAGCCCGGCAACGCCGGCCGCGAGCAGCCGCTGGGTGACGCCGAGCAGATCGCCGCGCTTCCACGCCAGCATCGGCCCGAACGGCACGGCGAGCAGCAACAGGGCAAACAGCGGTGCGAAGGTGAGGTTGTAGAACGGCGCGCCAACCGACATCTTGAAGTCGGCGAGCATCTCCATCGCCAGCGGATAGAGCGTGCCGAACAGCACGACCGCGCAGGCGACGGTCAGCAGCAGATTGTTCAGCACCAGCGCGCCCTCACGCGAGATCGGCGCGAACAGGCCGCCCTGCTTCAACGATGTCGCGCGGCCTGCGAACAGCGACAGGCTGCCGCCGATGAACAGGCAGAGGATCAGCAGAATGAACACGCCGCGGGTCGGATCGGTGGCAAAGGCATGCACGGAGGTGATGACGCCCGAGCGCACCAGGAAGGTGCCGAGCAGCGATAGCGAGAAGGTCAGGATCGACAGCAGGATGGTCCAGACCTTCAACGCGTTGCGCTTCTCCATCACCAGCGCCGAATGGAGCAGCGCCGTCCCGGCAAGCCACGGCATCAGCGAGGCGTTCTCGACCGGATCCCAGAACCACCAGCCGCCCCAGCCGAGCTCGTAATAGGCCCAGTAGGAGCCCATCGCGATGCCGAGCGTCAGGAAGATCCACGCGACCAGCGTCCACGGCCGCACCCAGCGCGCCCAGGCGGCGTCGATCCGCCCCTCCATCAGCGCCGCGATGGCAAAGGAGAACGAGATCGAGAATCCGACATAGCCGAGATAGAGCATCGGCGGATGCACGGCGAGACCGATGTCCTGCAGCACGGGATTGAGATCGCGTCCCTCGATCGGCGGGTTGGCGATACGCAGGAACGGGTTCGAGGTCACCAGGATGAAGAGATAGAAGGCACTGGCGATCCAGGCCTGCACCGCGAGCACATGCGCGCGCAGCGACAGCGGAAGATTGTTGCCGAACGCCGCGACCAATCCGCCGAACAGCGCCAGGATCGACACCCACAGCAGCATCGAGCCTTCATGGTTTCCCCACACGCCGGTGATCTTGTAGAGCAGCGGCTTCATCGAATGCGAATTCTCGTAGACGTTGGCGACGGAGAAATCCGAATTCACATGCAGCATCACCAGCGCCACGAACGAGGCGCCGACGAACAGCAGCTGAGCCAGCGCGGTGGAGCGCGCCACGCTCATCAGCGCATCGTCGCGCAGCCGCGCGCCGATCAGCGGCACGATGGATTGGATCAGCGCCAGCCCGAGCGCCAGCACCAGCGCGTAATGCCCGGATTCCGCGATCACCGCACCGCTCCTTGCGGGTTGCCCTGCGCTGTCGTGGCCGCAGGCTTGACGCCATCAGAAGCCTTGCCGCCGTAATCGTCCTTCCAGTGCCCCTGCTTCTTCAGGGCATCTGCGACGTCCTTGGGCATGTAGGTCTCGTCGTGCTTGGCAAGCACCGTGTCGGCCTTGAACACGCCGTTAGCATCGAGCGCGCCTTCGGCGACAACGCCCTGGCCTTCGCGGAACAGGTCGGGCAGGATGCCCTTGTAGGCGACCGGCAGCTTGGCGTTGCCGTCGGCGACCTCGAAGCTCACCGCGAGATTGTCGCCACGCTGGAGCGAGCCCGGCTGCACCAGGCCGCCGAGGCGAAACCGCTTGCCGGCCTGAACGTGCTTTTCGGCGACCATGGTCGGGGTCGAGAAGAACACGATGGAGTCGCGCAGCGCGTTGAGCACCAGCGCGGCGGCGAGCGCGAGCACGGCGAGTGAGCCGCCGATGATGGTCATGCGTCGCTGCTTGCGGGTCATGGCGTATCCGTTCTCTCGTCTCGTCCTGACATCGTCATCCGTCGAGCCCGAGAGTTTTGAGGCCTTCATTGAGCTGGCGGAGCCGTTCGGTATCCTTGGCGACCGCTTGACGGGCATCGCTCGACGCGCCGACCGCCTTGTCGCGATCGCCCATCACGAGATAGGCACGCACGAGGCGCAGCCAACCCTCGACGTCGTCGCTGTTCTGCTTCAAGCGCGTCGCCAGTCGCTCGACCATGCCGCGGACCATGGCGCCGCGATCGCCCTCGCTCATGTCCTTCGATGCGGCGATCGTCTCATCGGACAGTGCCGGCATCGTGCCGCCGCCGACCCGCACCAGCGAGGACTGCACCAGGGGCCGCCACGGCGCATCCGCCGGAGCCTTGGCCAGCAGCGCGCGCCAGATGGTGGCGGCATCGTCCTTGCGGCCGTCCTGCTCGGCGGCGAGACCGAGGAAGTAGTTCGCCTTGGGATCGTCTGCGTTCAGGGCATGCGCCCGTTCGAACTCGGTCTTGGCCTCGGCGGTCACCACGCCGCCCGCAGCGGCCGAGATTGCTTCGCCGAGATCGGATCTGCGCTCCGGGCTCTCACCATTGTAGGTAATCGAGTTGCGATAGGCCCGCACCGCATCGTCGAAGCGGCCGAGCCGCTCCAGCACCGGCGCGAGCACGTTCCAGCCGCGTCCATCGGTCGGATTCTTTTCCAGATGTTGCTCGACCTGCACGACGAGGTTCTCCAGAGATCCCGCCATGCCGGAGCCGGACCCGCGCTCCCGCTGCGCCAGCGGAAAGTCCTGAAGCCGGGGTGAGCCGAGCGGCATGTAGACGCCGATCGCAACGAGCGGCAGACCGACAAGCGCCAGCACCGCTGCCGCGCGGCGCCATTTGAGGCTCGATTTGGGCTCCGACACAGGCTCGCTGCCGGCGGCAGCGAGCAGCCTGCGGCTGATCTCGACACGCGCAGCCTCGGCTTCAGGCGCAGCGATCAGTCCCGAGGCAAGGTCTCGCTCGATCTCGGTCAACTGGTCCTTGTAGACGACGACCTCGCTGCCCTGATTTTGCGCGCGCGCGCTGCGGCCGAGCGGCCAGAGCACGGCGAAAATCGCCGCGACCGTCATCAGCGCGAACACGAACCATAACGTCATCTGGCAAGCTTCCGGCAGCGCGCCACCCGCGCCCATAGGTGGCTTTACACCACGGCCGGACGATGCGGCAATTGACAATTGTCAATTCGGCGCGACCGGCCACAGCCCCGAAACGGCGAAAATCCAACGGCTTAGCCGATCTCGAAGTCCACACTTCGAGCCGCGTCCTCGCCGTGACCGTTGAGGGCCTTCAGGAAGTATGTTCCCGGCTCGATGGCGTCAGGCAATCTGATGCGCAACGCTCCGACCGGAACCGGAGATGCAACCCTCGTGACCGTCTCAGGCAGTTGCCGACCGCTTGCCTTCTCGACCAGCACCACCTTCGCGCCGACCATCAGTCTTTGATATTTGGCAACAATGACGCGGTTCTCGATTTCGATGGAGCTGATAACGGGTTTCATGCGCCCACAAATAGAAATTCCCCGGACTTGCATCGGGACCGTAGGGCCCGTCACCGACAGCGTCAACCACAAATTGTGATCACAAAAATATGCGCTTGAATCAGCTTGCGCGCGACGATTTGCGCTCGCCCGTGAGTGCGTTCTCCGCGGCGCGGCTCATCAGCGAGGCGTAGTCATCGCCGAACAGCACCTGGCAGAAGCGAATCGCAGCCTGCACCTGCTGTTGCCGATAGGTGCGGACCTTGAGATCGGCGGCGCGCAGCGACTGCACCAGCTGCTCGGTCGAGCGTTCGACATATTGCTGCAGGTCGGAATAGGTGCGCAGCGTCACCTCGTTGATCGCGAGCTCGCTGGCGTAGTTGCGGCAGGTCGCGACGAAATCGATCAGCGCCGCGGTTTCCTCCACCTCGGTGCTGTCGATCCGCGCGCCCGGCGGAATGTCCTTCTCGGGGCGCTGGCGCAGGATCCGGCGAACGCGGCCGGGAACGCTGTCGATCTCGGATTGCAGCGCATTGGAGATATCGGCCCGGATCGAGGTCAGTTGCTTACCCCAGGCGGAATCGTTGCGCAGGTCGAGCTCGGTGCGCAGGCCGCGCACACCGTCGTGCAGCGCCTTGAGATTGTCGGCGACGTTGTCGAACTGGCCGCGCTTGATGTCCATGCGCAGGATCGCGGCGACGCAGGACAAATCGTGCAGGGCGATCGTGACGGCGACGCCATAGGGCGTTGCCGCCACGCGGATCTCGTCGTCCGATGCGGCAATCTTGATGGCGAGGCGGATGATCTGCCACGGCGCGGTCATGCGCTGCACGACGATCGACAGCGCGAAGGGCAGCATCTGCGGCGTCTGGAGGACAGGGATGTTGAGCGCCGACGTCACCGAGGCGATCTGGGAGTCGCCGAAGGCGCGCAGGAAGCGCGGCAGCTTCTCGTTCAGGGTGGCGATGGCCTCTCGTACCTGGAGTACCGCTCCGACCGAATAGAGGTCCTCGATCACGTTGGGCGGGCCGACGCGGGCCAGCGCGCGCGACTTGTCGCCGCCGCCCGGCCCCGTCAATTGGAAGATGGCGTCCGCAGCCACCGCCTGGAGCTTCTGGGCGAGCGCTTCGACCTGCCCCGCACTGTCAGCGGCCGGCATGCGCGCCAGCGCCGCCTCGAATTCGTTCACCTTGTCCGGAGCACCGTCACGGCCGAACCATTGCCAGATCGGATGCAGCGAGGAGCGGCGGATCTGTCCGACCCGGATCGGGGCGCCCGCCTCGATGAGGAACGGTTCCAGCACCTGGAACAGAAGCCGCGACAGGTCGTCCGTCCGCGGGGGTGGGGTTTCGTCGGCCTCCGTCTTGCGGACGATCCTGCGCAGCTGCTCGAGCACGAGGGTCGCCACAGCCGTGTCCTGGCCGCGCTCGAGCGCGCGCTCGAACTCCCGCATCAGCAGCGCCTGCGACTGCGGCGGGAGCTGCGCGAGATATTCCCTCAGCCGCTCGATCGATGTCTGGCTCATGCGCCCAGGTAATGCACGGTAAAGTGGCGGACATGGGATGCGTCCGAGCGCGATCATAGATGGCTGCGCCTTAAGAAGCCGTTGAGGACGTTGGCCCGAATCCTCCCGTTTGCTTGCGGATCGGCCGTCCCGGAACCAAAAAAAATCCTGTTGAAACAAAGGATTATATTCCGGGGAGGACCAACTCGGCCCGCAAGCCGCCGATCGGCGCGGCGCCGAGGGAGAGGCTGCCGCCATAGAGCGCGGCAAGGTCGACCACGATGGAAAGCCCGAGCCCCGAGCCGGGCTTGGACTCGTCGAGCCGCTGGCCTCGCCGGGAGACCTGGGTGCGCTCCGCCTCCGACAGGCCGCGGCCGTCGTCGTCGACAATGATCCTCAGGCGCGGACCGGCGCCGGCCTTATGCGGCACTTCCACCAGCACCTCGATGAAGACCCGGGAGGCCGCCCATTTGCAGGCATTGTCGACGAGATTGCCGACCATCTCCTCCAGATCCTGGCGCTCGCCCCGGAATTTTGCCGACGGATCGGCCTTTGCCTCGACCATGATGCCGCGGTCGCGGTGGATCTTCTCCATCGTCCGCCGCAGCGCCTCGATGGCGGGCGCCACCTCCGTCACGGTCGCGACGACCGAGACGCGCGCGGCGATGCGCGCCCGCTCCAGGTGATGGGCGACCTGGTCGCGCATCACGTCCGCCTGCTCCATCACCTTGGCCGCGAACGGATCGGCAGCGTGGACGCCGGCTTCGTTGACGATGACCGAAAGCGGCGTCTTGATCGCATGGGCGAGATTGCCGACATGGGTGCGCGCGCGCTCGACGATCTCGCGATTGGCATCGATCAGCGCGTTTGTCTCGCGCGCGAGCGGCGCGATCTCGACCGGGAATTCGCCCTCGAGCCGCTCTGCCCGCCCGGAGCGAATGTCGGCGATCGACTCCGAGATGCGCTTGAGCGGCGCGAGGCCGAAGCGGACCTGGAACACCGTGGTCAGGAGCAGCACGATGCCGAGCGCGGTGAAGGTGCCGCCGAGGTAATAGTCGAAGCTGCGCGTCTCGTCGAAAATCTCGCTGTCGTCGCCGGCGACGCTGACCAGATATTTGCCGTCGGCGCCGAGATCGACCGGCCGTTCCACCATCCGCAGGTTCTGCCCCTCGGGACCATCGACATAGCCGAGCCGGATGCCGGCGGCGGTGAGCTCGGCACCGTGCTCCTCCAGCTTCGGCAGCTTCTTGTCCCAGAGCGAGCGCGAGGAGCGCACCTCCGGCTTTTCGGTGTCGGTGCGCGTGATCTGCCAATACCAGCCGGACAGCGGCAGCTCGAACAGGGGCTCGCCGAGCGACTGGAACTGGCGGTCCGGGGGCTCGTCCGGGGTCGCGACCTCCGCGATCAGCGTGCGGAGATAGAGATTGAGCCGGCGGTCGAAGGCGCGTTCGGTCGCGTTCTTGTAGACCGACGACAGCACCACGCCGGTGATGGCCAGGATCACCACGAGCCACGCCGTCGCCGACAGGAACAGGCGGTTCGCAAGCGAGCTAGCGGGCATCGGAACGATCCCGGGAGGCGCAGGATGGCAGGGCGTCGGACGTCATAACCGGACCAAGGCCCCCAGTTCGGCCTCCCGTCAAGCCCGCAACGCCTCAGGCGCCCGGAGCGGGCGGCGGGGTCAGGAGATAGCCGAGGCCGCGGACGGTCTGGATGATGTCGACGTCGAGCTTCTTGCGAATGCGGCCGACGAAGACCTCGATGGTGTTGGAGTCGCGGTCGAAGTCCTGGTCGTAGAGATGCTCGACCAGCTCGGTGCGGGAGACCACGCGTCCGGAATGGTGCATCAGGTAGGCCAGAAGCCGATATTCGTGCGAGGTCATCTTGACGGGATTGCCGGAGACGCTGACCCGGCCGGTCCTGGTGTCGAGCGTGACCGGGCCGCAGCTGAGTTCGCTCTGGGCATGTCCGGTGGAGCGGCGCAGCAGCGCGCGGATGCGCGCCAGCACCTCCTCGAGATGGAACGGCTTTGCGACATAGTCGTCGGCGCCGGCATCGAAGCCCTGGACCTTGTCGCTCCAGCGGTCGCGCGCGGTGAGGATCAGGACCGGCATGGTGCGGCCGTTGCGGCGCCAGGCCTCCAGCACCGAGATGCCGTCCTTCTTCGGCAGGCCGATGTCGAGTACGACGGCATCGTACGGCTCGTTGTCGCCGAGATAGTGCCCCTCCTCCCCGTCGAAGGCGCGGTCGACGACATAGCCGGCGTCCGTCAGCGCCTTGGTGAGCTGGCGATTGAGATCGGGGTCGTCCTCAACAACGAGCAGGCGCACGCTTCTCTCCAAAGATAGGCCGCATGAACAACAGCCTCAGATGAGCAATTCCGGCGTGAACTGAATATGAACGCGGGGAACCGGCCGCGTTACTTTTTGGTCATATACGCCCTGTCACGCGCCGACGCGACTGCGCCCGCCAGGCTGCCGGAGGAGCCGGCGGCATGGCGGGCGCAATGTGCCGCGTTACGCGGCGAGTCGGAAAGCCCGTGACGTTCGGATCCGGCCGTCAGGTCCGGAAGAATACGAACCAGATGACGGCGAGGATCAGGATCGCGAGCCCGGTCGAGATGGCGAGCAGCGCGGCCACCGACGGCCCGGGTTCGCCCTGGCGCGCCTCGGTTGCAGTTTCGACGATCTGATGCTGGTCTCGCGTGGTTGCCATGATGCCCTCAATCTCTGCGTGTCGCCTCCGATGACCGCGACCGCCTCACGGCCCTGTGTCCTGAGGCAACGCCCGATCCGATACGATGTTCCGGCTTTTGCCGCGGGCTCGGGCAGCAACCGGACGCGGGGCGGCTGGTTAACGCAGTTGCAAGATTCCGCACCGCGCCGTGTTTGATTCGGTGTTCCCCGATGGTATCCTCATAAGTCTGTCCCCGTTGCGTTTGGAGTAGCCCATGGCCCCCCGCGCCAATTGGAAGGGTTTTTTGCGTTTGTCGCTCGTGACCTGCCCGGTCGCGCTCTATCCGGCCACTTCGGATACCGAGAAGGTCTCCTTCAACCAGATCAACCGCAAGACCGGCCACCGGATCAAGTACCTCAAGGTCGACGCCGAGACCGGTGACGAGGTGACCTCCGAGGACATCGTCAAGGGCTACAAGGTCGACACCGACACCTATATCGAGGTCACCAAGGACGAGCTCGACGAGATCGCGCTCGACTCGACGCACACGATCGAGATCGACGAATTCGTGCCGAAGGCCGACATCGACAACCGCTATCTGATCCGCCCCTATTATCTCGTGCCGGACGGCAAGGTCGGCCACGACGCCTTTGCGGTGATCCGCGAGACCATCCGCAGCATGGACAAGGTCGCGATCGGCCGCGTGGTGCTGACCAACCGCGAGCACATCATCGCACTGGAGCCGCTCGAGAGCGGCCTGATGGGCACGCTGCTGCGCTACCCCTACGAGGTCCGCAGCGAGAAGGAATATTTCGACGACATCCAGGACGTGAAGCTGACGAAGGACATGCTCGACCTTGCAAAACACATCGTCGAGAAGAAGTCCGGAGCGTTCGAGCCCGAGCTGTTCGAGGACCACTACGAGGCCGCGCTGATTGATCTCATCAACAAGAAGCGCTCGGGCGCCCCGATCGCGGCCAAGGCGGCGCCGAAGACGGGCGGCAACGTCATCAACCTGATGGACGCTCTGAAGAAGAGCCTCGCGAGCGAGAAGGACGCAGCTCCGATCGCGAAGGTCGTCAAGGAGACCGTCAAGGGCAAGAAGCCGAAGAAGCGCGTCGAAGGCCAGCGCGAGATGCTGCTGCCGATCGCCGGCAAGGGCGGCAAGGAAGCTGCGGCGAAAACGGCCCCCAAGGAAGCCTCGAAGAAGGCCGACAAGCCGGTGCGCGCGCCGGCGCGGGCGAAGAAGGCCGGTTAGCGGCACGCAGCTTACGATCGCGCCGTGATGTCTCCCCTCGCCCGTCGGCCGGCCTGACATGCCCTGGTCGGCGGCGTTCGACGATCCGATCTCGCTGCGCAACGGGCGCAAGCTGCGGACGCTGCAACAGGCGGCCGATCACATCATGCAGCTGCCCGAGGACGCGCAGCACGCGAGCCACTGGCAGACCGCGATCGAGACCCTGATCCACGCGGCCGAGACGGGCGGCGGCTGGACGATGTTCGCCCGCATCGCGATGTTGCGGGCGCTGAACGCGGACGTCAGTCGCAAGTAAGCTCCACCTGGCGCGGTGGCGCTTGCAGCATTCGCCCTCCCTCGCGCCGCCGAGACATAGCCTCAACAATCGGTTGAGCGGCGCCATTGCTTTCAGCGCCCTCCGGCGAGGCACCAAGTAATCCTACGGAAGACAAAATTAACCCTCGATTCCCATTGCGCACCACAAGGTCGCGCGGTCGATTGAACCAGGGTTTGCACGCGGTGCAGCAGCAGGACGCCAGAAAGAACTACATCGGCCTCGTGAACGACACGAGCGAGGACAAGCGCCTTGCAGACAGCGCGGCGCGGTCACAGCCGCGCGTCATGAGCTATCTGGTCGGACGCCTCGCAGCGGCGCTGAGACGCCCTGGCAAGGCCACCCCCGGACGCGCGATCAAGTCCTGAAAGCAACGACGCCGTCAAATCCACCCGAGTTGGGTGACGAAACCTTAAGTCAATGAATGCCAGCATATAAGGCCTGAGGTCGGGACCGCCCCGCCAGCACTTTGACGCGCGCCCTGCGAAATTTAGTGAATCAATTTACCATTCCGAAAACGGCGCCAGCCTACGTTGGACGGATGAACGGGAGTTGACGATGGCATTGCTCAAGTCCTTTCTTGCCGATGAAAGTGCAGCCACCGCTATCGAGTATTGCCTGATTGCCGCCGGCATCGCGCTCGTGATCGTCACGGTCGTGAACAACACGGGCAGCGCGCTCCTGAACAACAAGTTCAACTCGATCGACGCGGCCACGAAGTAGGCCGCATGCCCCGGCCCGAAGTCACCTTCTGATATCGGCGAGACCGTGCCGGCACGCAAGGCCTGCCGGCGTGACAGACCATGATCTGGGTCAACAGCACCAGGGCGGCGACGGCTAAGCATGGAGGCTGAGCTTCCTCTCTGCCGGCCCGTCCATGCACCCAGACCTCCCCCACTCCCAACTGAAGATCCGCCGCGTTCGCCTCGATACCGGCCGCGAGAACGTCGTCGTCATCTCCAGGCAATCGAAGGCGCTGCGCGCAGAGATCTTTCGCGGCTTCAGCCGCGTCGAGCTCCGTCTCAACGGCAAGGTGCTGCTGGCGACGCTGCTGATCACTGACGACGACACTTTGGCCGCCCAGGACGAGATCGGCCTCTCCGAGCCCGCATTCCGCCGTTTCGCCGAACCGGTCGGCACGCTGGTCGCGGTGACGCCCGCCACGCCACCGGAGAGCCTTGAAGCGGTGCGTGCGAAGATCCGCGGGCGAACCTTGAGCCAGGCGGAGATCGGCGCGATCATCAACGACCTCGCGCATTATCGCTACTCCGACATGGAGATCGCCGCCTTCCTGATCGGTTCGGCGAGCTTCATCACCAGCGACGAGCTCCTGGCCCTCACCGGGGCGATGGCCCAGGCCGGCACCCAACTGGTGTGGCCGGACCCTGTGGTCGTCGACAAGCACTGCATCGGCGGCATTCCCGGCAATCGCACCTCGATGGTGGTGGTGCCGATCGTCGCCGCGCACGGCCTGCCGATCCCCAAGACCTCCTCGCGCGCCATCACCTCGCCCGCCGGCACCGCCGACACGATGGAGGTTCTGGCGCGGGTGAATGTCGGGGTCGAGGAGATGAAGGCGATCGTCTCGTCCTGTAACGGCTGCCTG
This sequence comes from Bradyrhizobium sp. USDA 3311, assembly GCF_054062495.1. Taxonomy (NCBI): domain Bacteria; kingdom Pseudomonadati; phylum Pseudomonadota; class Alphaproteobacteria; order Hyphomicrobiales; family Nitrobacteraceae; genus Bradyrhizobium; species Bradyrhizobium sp. USDA 3311. The sequence goes on from NZ_JBSSFI010000001.1 coordinate 7,658,978, forward strand.
ATCTGGGGCGGCCACGTGAACCTGTCGCCGGCCGACGACGTCCTGATCTCGGTCGAGCGACCGCTGAGCCTCGATACTCGCGAGCAGATGGTCGCCTCCATCATGTCCAAGAAGATCGCGGCGGGCTCGACGCATCTGCTGATCGACATTCCGGTCGGGCCGACCGCGAAGGTCACCGGCGCCGTCGAGGCGATGCGGCTGCGAAAGCTGTTCGAATTCGTCGGCGACCGGTTCGGCCGCACGGTCGAAGTGATCACGACCGACGGCCGCCAGCCGATCGGCAACGGCATCGGGCCGGTGCTCGAGGCCAACGACGTGATGGCGGTGCTCGGTAACGATAAGGATGCCCCGCGCGACCTGCGCGAGAAATCACTGCGGCTCGCCGCCCATCTCTTGGAATACGATCCGAAGCTGCGCGGCGGCGCCGGCTACGCACGGGCGCGCGAATTGCTCGACAGCGGCGCGGCGCTGAAGCAGATGCAGAAGATCATCGACGCCCAGGGCCCGTCGACATGCAGCACCGAACTGGGATCGCTCAGCTTCGACGTCAAGGCGGCGCATGACGGCACGGTGTCCGCGATCGACTGTCTGCGGTTGAACCGGCTCGCCCGCACCGCCGGCGCGCCGCTCGACAAGGGCGCCGGCATCCGCCTGTTCAAGAAGATCGGCGACCACGTCGAGCAGGGCGAGCCGCTCTACCGCGTCTACGCCTTCGATCAGCCGGAGCATGATCTCGCAGCCTCCGCCGCAGCAGCAGGGAACGGCTACGCCGTCGATGGTCACGACGCGCTCCCGGGCAAGACGGCGTCGTGAGCATGATCGCGTTCCAGACCCTGCCGTTCGGCACCGAGGCGGCGAAGCGTCTCGCGGCGCGGCTTGGGCTTGCCTGCGACGAGATGACCCTGCACCGCTTCCCGGACGGCGAGCTGCGCGTCACGGTCGCGCCCGCAGCCGACACCACCATCCTCTATGCCGCGCTCGATCAACCCAACGACAAGCTGATCGCCCTGCTGTTCGCCGCAGAGGCGCTGCGTCGCGGCGGCGCAAAGCGGCTGGTCCTGGTCGCGCCCTATCTGTGCTACATGCGGCAGGACATTGCGTTTCATGCGGGCGAGGCCATCAGCCAGCGCGCCATGGGCACTCTGCTTGCGACGATCGTCGACCGCGTCGTCACCGTGGATGCGCACCTGCACCGCACCCCCGACATCGCCGCCGTGTTTCCCGGCATCGAGGCCGAGAACCTGTCCGCGATGCCCGCGATTGCGAACGCGCTTGTCGCGGCCGGCATCGATCCCGCGACCGTCGTGATCGGCCCCGACGCCGAATCCGAGCCCTGGGTGAGAGACCTCGCGGGACGGCTGGACTTGCAGCACACGGTTGCGCGAAAGCACCGGCGCGGCGATCGCTCCGTTGAGATCGATTTTGCCGACGCCGCCCTGCTCGCGGGACGGCCGGCGCTGATGGTCGACGACATCGTGTCCTCCGGGACGACGCTGATGGTCGCGGCGAAGACATTGCGAGCGATGGGCGCAAGCGCTGTCGATTCGGTCGTGACGCACGCGCTGTTTCCACCCGCGATGAGCGCGGCATTCGCCGACGCAGGCATCCGCTCCATTCGCTCGAGCGACAGCGTGCCACATCCGACCAACGCGATCGCACTCGACGAAATTCTGGCCGCGGCTCTCAAGCGCGAGCTCAACCCGACACTTCCGCCGGAGACGACGACATGAGCGTGACTGTTCGATTCTGCGGCGCCGCCCGCACCGTGACCGGCTCGAGCTACCTGTTCCAGACCGCGACCGGGCGCTTCCTGGTCGACTGCGGCCTGTTCCAGGGACAGAAGACGCTCAAGGCACTCAATTACGGCGCCTTTCCCTTCCGCCCCGCCGACATCCAGGCGGTGCTGCTCACGCACGCCCATATCGACCACAGCGGGCTGCTGCCGAAACTCGTGCGCGAGGGTTTTGACGGACCGATCCTGGCGACGCGCGGCACCATCGACCTCTGCTCCTGGATGCTGCCGGACGCCGGCAGCATCCAGGAGTCCGAAGTCACACAGCTCAACCGGCGCAACGCGGCGCGCCGACGGAAGGAGGTCGTACCGATCTACACGCAGGCCGACGCAACCGCATCGCTGCAATCGTTCCGCCCGGTCGACTATGAGCGCTGGACCGACGTGATGCCCGGCGTTCGCGCGCGCTACTGGAACGCCGGCCACCTGCTCGGCTCCGCCTCGATCGAGCTGGAATTCGGCCAGGACGGCCGGGAACGCCCGTTGCGCGTCCTGCTCTCGGGCGACGTCGGGCCGGAAGCTAAACTGCTCCAGCCCGATCCCGAGGCGCCGGTGGACCTCGACTACGTCATCTGCGAATCCACCTATGGCGACCGCGTGCGCCCCGTCACCACGCCCGAGCAGCGCCGGCAGCATCTCGCAAGCGAGATCCGCGATGCCGCCGCGGCCAAGGGTGCCCTGCTCATCCCCGCCTTCGCGGTCGAGCGGACCCAGGAGCTCATCGTCGACATCGTCCACCTGATGGAGCGCGGCGAAGTTCCGGCAGCGCCGATCTTTCTGGATTCCCCGCTCGCGATCCATGCCACCGAAGTCTTCCGCGAGCATGCCGCGAGCCTCGATCCCGGCGTCGACGTCGACCGCCTGCTCAACTCGCCGCATCTCAAATTCACCGAGACGGTTGCCGAGAGCAAGGCGATCATGCGCCTGACCGGCTTTCACATCATCATCGCCGCCAGCGGAATGTGCGACGCGGGCCGCATCCGCCATCACCTCAAGCGCTGGCTGTGGAACGAGCGCGCGACTGTGCTCCTCTCCGGCTTCCAGGCGCATGGCACGCTCGGCCGCTTCCTCCAGGACGGCGCCACGGCCGTGCGGATCCAGGGCGACGAGATCAGGGTCGCTGCGCGCATCCGGATGATCGACGAATATTCCGGACATGCCGACGCCGCCGGCATCGCCGGCTGGATCGCGGCACGCCGCCCGATCGCCCGCGGCCTGTTCCTCACCCACGGCGAGCAGGATGCAATCGCCGGGCTTGCCGAACGGCTGGGCGAACGCATTGTCCCGGCCGCAAAGATCTATCAGCCGGTGCTCGACGACATCTACGAGCTCGAGGCGCCCGAGCCGCGCGTGCTCGACGTCGACCATCGCCGCCGGCTGGCGCCCGAGGCCGTCACGCATCTCGACTGGCACAACGAAATGTCGGAGCTGATGCTCGACATCAGCGACAAGGTCGCAGCCGCCGCCGACGACCGCGCCCGCGGCGTCATCATCCGCAGGCTGCGGCGCGCGCTGCAGGAGAATGAGTAGAGCGACGCGGAATGTCGCCCTTGTCGGAAAGGGGCTAAAACGCGCGCGAATACAACGCGCGAGCCGTTTCCATTCGTCCACTCGCGGTGAGGGCACGTTGCATCGTGACCCAGCTCAGGAGTGCGATCGCCAGACCCGCGGCCACATCGGAAAAGTAATGGCTTCCATCCACCGGCGTGGCCGCAATCATCGCAACATTGAGCAGCACGGCGATCCAACCCACATATCTGACCGGCCAAAGCGCCAACAGGAAGAGAAGTCCAAGCGCGGCGTGCAAGCTCGGAAAGCTGATGATCCCTTCGGCGCCTTCCGCAACCAGATGGCGGAAGGTCCCGTCCCGCAACCCAAAGAATACGGGAAGCGGCAGATCTCGCGTCATCGGCACGATGGCAGGAGAATCGACTGCTGACAGATGCAGATGCCCCCAAACACCCTGCGCCGGCATGAAAGCGGAAACGCCGATGGTCAGAAGCGTCGTCAGAACGAAGCTCAGCATGAAGATGCGCAATCGCAGGGCATGGCCCGCCGCGGCCAATACGAGGACCACGGCCGTCGTTTGCACGGCAAAGCTCGCATACGCACCCGCCAGGATCCTATGCAGAAGCGGCGCAGCATTCATCGCCGCAAGCCACGCCATCCAGTCAAAGCCAAGCCGCTGGTCCAGTACGGCGAACTCGCTGTCCCATAGCGGAAATGCCGCGCTTGCCGCGACGTATGACAGCGGAGCTCCCACCGCCGCAAATGCGACGACCTGGGCGGCGCTGACCAGCGCGTCGGCGAGAGCCGCGTCCCTTCTGATGGTCGCATAGAACCAGCTCATCAATACGAGCAGGCCGGCAACGAGGGCGGGTTTCCAGAATGAAAGCCATTCCATCTGAAACGGCCCAAGCGTCGACGCGATCAACACAGCGCCGGCCGAGGCCCCGATCGCGATCCAGACGACACGATCGGCACGCTTCAATTGGACAAGGTGGATATCTGGCAGACTCAGCCTGTCTGGCATGGGGGCATCCGATCGCCGGCCTGGTCACCACGGCCCTGTCGCCACGCTAGCGAGGCAAAATTGAGCCTGCGTTAACGCAACAACACGAACACGGCGGAATTTCCTTTTCATTAGTGCTGTGCCGACGGCAACGGCACCCTACTGCCGCGTGACGTTTGATCTTTACGATGTTCGCGTTATGGCGTTGTGTCGTGCAATTGCACCTTTGCAGAGCGTAGGCTCGAACTCCAGCGGCCCGATCACATGGCTTCTTCCGACAGGCCGACCTTGACGATCCGGGCTCGTCTTGGCTCGGACCGATCGGTGACGATCACCGTTCTTGGAATGCTCGCCGCCGTCTCGTTTCTTCCGGTGCTGCTGACCCCTATTCCCGCGATGGTCGATTATCCCAATCACCTCGCCCGCATGTATATTTTGAGCCAGAGCGGCACTCCGTACGCCAATCCGCATTACGAGGTGGCCTGGGCATTCTATCCCAACCTTGGAATGGACCTGCTGGTCCCGCAGATGGCGCGACTGATGAGCGTCGAGAGCGCCACGCGGCTGTTCCTGCTCATTAGCCAATTGTTGATCGTCGGGGGCGCGCTTCTGCTCGAATGGGCCCGCAAGGGACGCGTCCATCTCGCCGGCTTTGCGGCGCTCGCTTTCCTCTACTGTCTGCCGTTCAGCTGGGGCTTCGTCAATTTCGAGTTCGGACTGGGCCTCGCCCTCTGCGGCATCGCCGTCTATCTGATGCTGGCAGAAGGCCCATGGCCAGCGCGCTTCGCCGTCAACGCGATCTTCGTCGCTGCGCTGTATGCGGCGCATTTCTTCTCCCTCGGCATCTACGGCGCGACGCTGGGCCTCTTCGAGCTCTGGCGCATCCGCCACCAGGGAATATCGTACCGGGTCGCGGCCGCGCGGCTTGGCGCGTTGGCCATACCGGCGCTCGTCCTGTTCGCCATCATGCATATGACTGCAGGCTCGATCGGAAGCGAAGGCACGAGCTGGTTCCTCGGATTCAAGCCGATCTGGCCGTTGCGCATCATGAACGGCTACAGCTTGACGGTATCGGCAGTGACCGGACTGGCGCTGATGATCTCGCTGCTTTTCGCCGCAAGACGCGGCGTCCTCAAGCTCGAGCCAGCCGGAATCTGGCTCGCGATCGGCTTTGCGGTCTTGTACCTCGTCATTCCCTCGAAGCTGTTCGGAACCTCGTTTGTGGACATCCGCGTGATTCCCGCCGCGGCCCTGATCCTGCCGGCCTTCTGCTCGCTGTCGCTGCCCAGCCGTGCCTGGGGAATGGCTGCGCTCGCTGTGATCAGCGGAATTACCCTGATCAATCTCGCCGTGGTCCTCGCGGTGTGGCTGCCTTATCGCGCCGACTATGCGGCTATCGTCGCGTCATTCCACAAGATCGATCGCGGCTCACGCGTCCTCATTGGCAGCACGGGCGACGCTGGAGACCCGCCCTTCGCCGACCTCACGTCCTATCCAATGTTCTATGCGCCGACGCTGGCCGTGCACTATGCCAACGCCTTCGTGCCCAATTTATTCACGGAAGCGGGCAAGCAGCCGGTGCGGGCACGCGAGGCCGTGCGCCGTCTTGCCATTCCCTACGGAGGGCCGGTGCCGTCAGGCCTGCTAGCGGCAATTGCGACAGGCCGGCCGCCGGCGGACGCTCCGCCGTTCGTCCGGACCTGGTACCAGGATTTCGACTATCTCTATTTGCTTGGACCGCACGCCCCCAACCCGCTGCCGGATCTGCTGGACGAGCTGGACGCTTCGGAACGATTTGTCCTCTACAAGATCCGCCGCAGGTCGTAGCGCGACGCCGCGGCTGCACGGTGTGGTTAACGGGACATCACCACCCGCTCCCGCCGGCCCCCCAGCCGCCCGCGGGCGTCCGCATCGCCCGGGAGCCCTAGATCCTTAACAGTTGCGGCAAGGCCACCTTAACCACCCACGGATTAGGCTTCCGCCCCTGCAACCGAGTTGGACCCTCTCGCATGGCGGCCAGTTTCAAATCGATCCGCTACAGCCTCGTCATCCCCGTGTTCAACGAGGAAGCCGTGCTGCCGATCCTGCTGCGCCGGCTCGACCTGGTCTTGTCCCGGCTCGACGGGCCCGCAGAGGCGATCTTCGTCGACGACGGCAGCAGCGATTCCAGCTCTATCGTGCTACGGGCGCTCGCCACGCGCGACCCGCGCTTCCGCTATATCGGCTTGTCGCGAAATTTCGGTCATCAGGTCGCCATCACCGCCGGCATGGACGCCGCGCAAGGTGAAGCGATCATCGTCATGGATGCCGATTTGCAGGATCCTCCCGAAGTGATCGAGCAATTGATCGCAAAATGGAAGGAAGGCAACGACATCGTCCACGCCCGCCGCCTGTCGCGCGACGGCGAAAGCCGATTCAAGCGTGCGACCGCACATCTCTTCTACCGGCTTCTCGGCAGGATGTCCTCTGTCGGCATCCCCGCCGATGTCGGCGACTTCCGCCTGATCGACCGCAAGGTGCTCGACGCACTTCGGCAGATGCCGGAGCAGGACCGCTTCGTCCGCGGCATGATCGCCTGGCTCGGCTTCCGGCAGGCCGAGGTCACCTTCCATCGTCTCGAGCGCGCGGCGGGCGAAACCAAATACCCGCTGTTCAAGATGGTGCGGCTCGCGATGAACGCCGCGCTTGGCTTTTCGGATCTGCCCTTGCGGCTTGCCATCTGGTGCGGATTGACGGTCTCCGGACTCGCACTCCTCTACGGCGGCTGGGTAATCCTGTTGTGGCTCAGCAAGGATAGTCATCTCGTGACCGGCTGGTCCTCGACGATCGTCGTCGTGTCCCTGCTGTGCGGAATCAACATGCTGATGACGGGCATCGTGGGGCTTTATGTCGGCCGCATCCATGCCGAGGTGAAACGCCGCCCGCTCTACGTGGTGCAGACGCGCGCCGGCTTCGATCGCAGCGAGGCGCCGGCCGCGGCACCCGCGATCCACGCCGTCAACGAGTGACCCGGCGCATGACCGAGCTCTTCGACAGCTATCACGACAACTATCGTGACGTGGTCCAATCATCGATCGACTTTTCGGGCTTGCCGCATCATTTCTTCATGCGCGCCAAGGCCGATCTCCTGCGCGATCTGATCGCGGAGCGGCTCGACGCAGAGCGGCCCGAAATGCTGGACGTCGGCTGCGGCGTCGGCAGCCTTCATCCCCTGCTGCACGGCATGGTCGGCCGCTTGAGCGGTATCGACGTGTCTTCGGCCAGCCTGGCGCAGGCTCGCGCCGACAACCGCGGGGTCGACTACCGTGAGTTCGACGGCCGCAGCTTTCCTTTCGACGACGCCAGCTTTGATCTGGTCACGGCCGTCTGCGTGATGCACCATGTCGTGCCGGCCGAATGGGCGCAGTTCATCGCCGAGATGCGGCGAGTGACGCGCCCCGGCGGGCTCGTCTGCGTGATCGAGCACAATCCGTACAACCCGCTGACACGCCTTGCCGTTGCGCGCTGCGAGTTCGACCGGGACGCTGTCCTGCTCAGCGCCGGCACGACCCGAAAGTTGATGGCTGCGGACGGTCTACGCGAGATCGGCTCGCGCCATTTCCTGCTGCTCCCCTGGGACACCAAACCGGCACGGCGCGTGGAAGGTGCCTTGAGCGGCGTGTCGCTCGGGGGCCAATACGCGGCCTTCGGGACCGCTTGACTTATCTCAGCGGCGCATCTCGCCGCTTGTGCACGACCGCCACATCGTCGCTGTAGACGCGCTGCCACTGGGGCAGCCGGTCGAGCATCGCGACCGCCGGCGTCCGCGGTGCGAGCAGCGTGGCGCCGATCTTGTATTCATCGAGCAACTTGAGAAAATCTCCGAGGTCGACCAGCGCTACGGCGCGGTTGTAGCGGTCGATGAACGGTCCCCCGTACAGTTCGCCGCGACCATCGATAAAGGTGGGAATGCCGGCGAAGATCAAATAGCCGCCGAAGGAATAATCGTTGAGCACGGGCCCCGCCCTGGCGAGGTCGGCCTGAGCGATAGCAGCCTGAGGGGTGATGATCGGAGCCGGCCGGATGTCACGCGCCAGGGCCGCCCCGCTCACCGCGATCAACCCGGCGAACGCGGCCAGAGTCAGGCCGCGTGACGAGCCGGCCGCATCGTCGCCGGTCGGTCCGCCGAACTTCCGACCCAGCGGAGCCGCGAGGTAAAGCGGCGCCAGCATGGCCAGCAGATCCGCATTGCGTATCTGGGCCAAAGCGAAATGGAGCAGGCCGATCACCACCAGGGCCCGCACGAGCGGCAGCGTCACGCCGCGCGAGAGCGCAAAGATGCCGGCCAGCAGCAGCAGTTCGAAGCCGCCGATGCGGCTGAAATCCTGCGGCCGCCATTCCGAGATCCAGGCGAGCGCGGGGCCGAGGCCGAGTGTCGTCAGCGGCATCAGCAGCGGTTCTGGCCCGTAGGGCGTCAGGCAGGACGCAGCGAGCGCGAGCGCCGCGAATGGGAGCCATCGCAACAGCACGTGCGACCATCCGCTTCGCCCCTCACGCAGCAGCGCCTCGAGCACCGCCGGGCCGATCAGCCCAAGCGCCAGCACCACGCTGCCGTGCAGATTGGCCCACAGGACCAGCAGCGGCAGGGCCCAGTAGGGCGGAGGCCCCCCACGATCCATACAGCGCACCAGGGCAGCGGCCCAAGTCACCATCACCGGCAGCACGAGGACGTGTGGCCGCGCCAGCATATGCGGCGCCGACAGGATGACGGCCGCGATCACCATGAGCAGCGTCAGGGTTGGCGAGAGCTCGCGCAGCAGGAAGAACGTCAGCAGGCCAAAGGCGAGCGCGATCGCCGCGGCGGCGACGACGACGACGCCCGGCCAGCCGGACAGCGCGTAGACTCCGGCGTAGACCATCTCCGAGAGCCATTCGAAGGTGATCCAGGGCGCGCCGTGCATCGAAAAGGAGAAAGGGTCGCTCGCCGGCAGGGCGCCATGCGCCATGATCCAGCGCCCGACCTCGATGTGAGAATAGCTGTCGGGATCATTGAGCAGCCGCTGTCCGAGGATCAGCACCGTGGCATAGACGCCAAGGCTCACCAGCCAGGGGAGCGCCGCACGCGCCGAAAACGGTTGAACCTCGCTGTGCACGACCTGCTCACTCATGGCGAGCGCAACTTAAGGCCCAAGCGTTAAATTCTTCTTTGGTGCTCACCGCGCCTGGTCCAGCGCAGGGCGGGCAGGTTACGGTTTGTGAACCATGTTCTTGACGCTGGGCGGACGCATCCTACCGGCCGCGAAGATCCATCAGCCGGTAATGCGGCGGCTCTCCGGAAAATCAAGCTGTTCTCAAGACAAACAAAAGCCCTCCCGAAGGATTCCACCAAGCTGGAACTTGCATCTCGGCCTACAGCCGTCGTCCGTTCACCCCGGTGGCATCGCAAAACGCGTCATGATCCTGCCATACGGTCCGTTCCGACGATGACGCGAGCGAGAAGCGCACATGGCTGTCACAGCAAACTTTTCCGCCGGAATTCTCACCACCTTTGGCAACGGCCAGAACAACACAATCGCGTTGGGCCGCAATGCGGCCGGAACGATCGTTGTCAACGGCGGCGCGGTCGCGATCAAAGGCGGACCCGCGACGGTCGCCAACACCAAGTTGATACAGGCCTTCGGCCAAGACGGCAACGACACCATCACGATCGACGAGAGCAACGGCGCGATGCCTGCGGCGAATCTGTTCGGTGGCGCCGGCAACGATACGCTGACCGGCGGGTCCGGCGGCGACATGCTGTTCGGGCAGTCCGGCAACGACACGCTGCTCGGCAAAGGCGGCAACGATCTGTTGTTCGGCGGCGCCGGCAATGACGTGCTGATCGGCGGCGACGGCAACGACCAGATGTTCGGTGAGGCCGGCAACGACCGCATGATCTGGAATCCCGGCGACGACAGCGACCTGATGGAAGGCGGCGAAGGCATCGACACGGCCGAGGTGAACGGCGGCAACGGCAGCGAGACCTTCGCCATCACGGCCAACGGCACGCGCGTGCGCTTCGACCGCGTCGACCCCGCGCCGTTCTCGCTGGACATCGGCACCACAGAAAACCTCGTAGTCCATGCCAATGGCGGCGACGATGTCATCACCGCCAGCGGCAATCTCGCCGCGCTCATCAATCTGACGATCGACGGCGGCGCCGGCAATGACACGATCCTCGGCGGCAACGGTGCCGACTACCTGCTGGGCGGCGACGGCAACGATTTCATCGACGGCAACCAGGGCAACGACACCGCTATGCTCGGCGCCGGCAACGATACCTTCCAGTGGGACCCGGGCGACGGCAGCGACAAGGTCGAAGGACAGGCCGGAGTCGACACCCTGTTGTTCAATGGTTCGAACATCGGCGAGAACATCGTTGTTTCCGCTGGAAATGACGGACGCACGCTGCTGACCCGCGATGTCGGCAACATCACGATGGACCTGAACGGCATCGAGACCATCACGATCAATGCGCGCGGCGGCAGCGACAACATCGTTGTCAACAATCTCGCGGGAACCGATGTCAAACAGGTCAATGTCGATCTCGGATCGACCGGGACCGGGGACGGCGCGGCCGATACGGTGACGCTCGACGGCACGAGCGCAGCCGATACGATCCAGGTGTCCGGCTCGGGCACGTCAATTTCGGTCACAGGATTGCCCGCCGCTCTCGCCATTACCAACGCGGAAGGCGCAAACGACGCGCTCGTCATCGACGGCCTCGGCGGCAACGACACGATCTCGGCGGCGACGCTTGCCGCGGGGGTCGTGCACCTGACGATCGACGGCGGCGCCGGCAACGATACGATCGTTGGCAGCGCCGGCAACGACACACTGATCGGCGGCGACGGCAATGATTCCGTCGTCGGCGGCCGCGGCGACGACCTCGTGCAGCTCGGCGCCGGCCGCGACGTGTTCCAGTGGAATCCGGGCGATGGCAGCGACACCATCGAAGGCGGCGCCGGTGTCGACACGCTGCAGTTCTCCGGTGCCAACATCGCCGAGAACCTCACCATAACGGCGAACGGCGATCACGCCCTGCTCACGCGCGACGTCGGCAACATCACGATGGACCTGCACGGGGTCGAGCACGTCGATATCCACGCGCTGGGCGGCGCCGACCATGTCGTGGTGGGCGACCTGACCGGGACGGATGTGACGCGGGTGAACATCGACCTCGGCGGTTCGGCCGGAACGCCGGACGGCGCCATCGACACCGTCACGGTCGATGCGACCCAGGGTGCCGACACGTTCGGCGTCGCAGGCAATGCCGGCGGCGTGACGGTCTTCGGCCTCCACGCGGCCACCAACCTGGCCTCCATGGACGCAACCGATCAACTGACACTCAATGGCCTCGGCGGCGACGACGTGATCGATGCGAGCGGGCTTGCGGCCGGCGTGCTGCAACTCACGATCAACGGCGGACTTGGCAACGACACCATCCGTGGCAGTCAGGGCGACGACTTGATCAATGGCGGCGACGGAAACGACGTCGCGCTGATGGGTGCGGGCAACGACACCTTCGTCTGGAATCCAGGCGACGACAACGACACGATCGAGGGCCAGGGCGGCACCGACACGCTGCTGTTCAACGGCGCCAACATCGCCGAAACCATCAACATCTTCGCGAATGGAGGGCGTGCCGAGCTGACGCGGGACGTCGCCTCGATCACGATGGACACGCACGGCGTCGAGACGATCGCGTTCAATGCCCGCGGCGGCGCCGACACGATCAATGTCGGCGACATGAGCGGCACCGACGTGACGGAGGTCAAGATCGATCTGGGCGGCGTTCCCGGCACCCCTGGCGGCGACGGCGCGGCCGACAAGATCGTGATCAACGGCACGGGCGGGGACGACGTCATCTCGCTTTCGCTCAACAGCAATGGCGCGCTGGTGATTGACGGTCTCGCAAGCCAGATCGTGATCGAGAACTTCGACTTCAACGACACCATCACCATCAACGGCCTCGGCGGCGACGACGTGATCGAGGCGTCGGGCGTCGGCCCCGGCGGGCCGCACCTCATTTTCGACGGCGGCGCCGGCGACGACCTGCTCCTCGGCAGCGCGGGCAACGATACGCTGCTTGGCGGGCTCGGCGACGACGTGCTGATCGGCGGCGGCGGCGTCGACGTGCTGGACGGAGGGCCCGGCGACAACGTCGTGATCCAGTCGTTGCTCGCCCATGCGAGCTTCCACGCCGGCACGCTGATCTGAGGCCGACGATCGCGGTCGCCCGGCGATCGTGTGTTTTGCCTGTCGGGCGCAGCCCGGATGGCGCGGAAGGCAATCGCGGGCCCGCGAATCGATGCGGTCGTGTCCCGGATTGGGCCGCTCACCATCTGGGCTACGGCGCTTTGACGGCCATGTGAGTCCTGATACTCTGCACGCCGTCGTGGCTCGGCGGGCCATGCCATCGATCGTTGAACCAGAGCTGCCGAGAGGATGCGAATGAGAAGCGTGACGCTCTTGGCTCTCGGCCTCATGCTTGTCGGCGCATGGTCGTACGACAGCGCGAGAGGCCAGACTTCGGTCGCGCCGCCGGTTTCGCTTGCTCCACCCAAGGAATCGCCGCCGCGGGCGAGCGCCAAGAATTCCCCGGCAGCGTCCGACAGGGTATCGTCGACACCAGCGACTGGCGGCGTCCCACAACCGCCGAATCCTGCCGCCGACTATGACGGCTTTAGCGCCGTCGACGACAACGACACTCCGGAGCAAACGACGCGAGCCACGACGTCGCGCGCGGCAAAGGGTTCCAAGCCCAATCCGGATACGGCGCAGCAATCGATCGATCAAGAAGATGAGGCGTTAAAACGTAGGCTGACGATCTGCAAAAGCTGCAAGTAGGAGGCCGCGGCACCGAAGCGCTGATGCAATGGCCTTGCGGGTCCGTGCGGCTGGACGCCGGCGCTGCATACCTGACCTACCGCCTCCTTCGCACCCCCGCGCTTTACCCTTCCCCAAATTCCTGATCCTCTCTCCCTCAATCGGCCGGAGCAACCGGCCTCGCCAGGGAGAGAGACGCCATGAAGCTCGGCACCGCCATTGCGGAAATCATGAGGCGCGAGGGCATCGAGATCCTCTGCGGCTATCCGGTCAACCATCTGATCGAGCATGCGGCGATGGCCGAGATCCGTCCCGTGATGGTGCGGCAGGAGCGCGTCGGCATCCACATGGCGGACGCGATCTCGCGGGTGACGTCGGGACGCACGATCGGCGCGTTCTGCATGCAGCATGGGCCGGGCGCGGAAAATGCAATGGGCGGAGTCGCGCAGTGCTTTGGCGAATCCGTGCCCGTGCTGGTGCTGCCGATGGGCTATCCGCGCCGGCTGGCGCACGTCGAGCCGAACTTCAATTCCAGCGAGGCGATGAAGCCGTTCGCGAAGTCCTCGGAGCCGATCATCCTCGCGGCGGAAGTCGCCAACATCTTCCGCCGCGCCTTCACGAAGCTCAAGAACGGCCGCGGCGGACCCGTCATCGTCGAAATCCCCTCGGACATGTGGAACGAGGAGGTCCCGGAGCCGCTGAACTACACGCCGGTGCTGCGCACCCGCTACGGCGCCGATCCCGTGCATGTGAAGGAAGCGGCCGCCCTGCTCGTCAACGCCAAACGGCCGGTGATCTATGCCGGCCAGGGCGTGCACTATGCGCAGGCGTGGCCGCAACTGAAACGGCTCGCCGAGCGGCTCGCCATTCCCGTAACCACCAGCTTGGGAGGCAAGTCGTCGTTTCCGGAGACACATCCGCTCTCGCTCGGCTCCGGCGGTCTTGCGGTGCCGCGCGCGGTTCCGAAGTTCCTCAGCGAGGCCGACGTCATCTTCGGCATCGGCTGCTCCTTCACCGAGACCAGTTTTGGCGTCGCGATGCCGAAGGGCAAGACCATCATCCATTCCACGCTCGATCCGAACCATCTCAACAAGGATGTCGAGGCGAAGATCGGCCTCGTCGGCGATGCCGGCCTCGTGCTCGATGCGCTGCTGGAGGAGATCGGCAAGACCGTCACGAAGGATCGCGATGCCTCGGCCGTCGCGGCGGAGATCGCCGCCTCTCACAAGGAGTGGTTGGCAAAGTGGATGCCGAAACTCACCAGCAACGACACGCCGCTGAGCCCCTATCGCGTGCTGTGGGACCTTCAGCACACCGTCGACATCAGCAACACCATCATCACGCATGATGCCGGCAGCCCGCGCGACCAGCTGTCGCCGTTCTGGAAGGCCGTGGAGCCCCTCTCCTATCTCGGCTGGGGCAAGACGACGCAGCTCGGCTACGGCCTTGGCCTCGCGATGGGCGCCAAGCTCGCAAAGCCCGACAAGCTCTGCATCAATGTCTGGGGTGATGCGGCGATCGGTTTCACCGGCATGGATTTCGAGACCGCTGTGCGCGAGCGCATCCCGATCATGTCGATCCTGCTCAACAATTTCTCCATGGCGATCGAGCTGAAGGTGATGCCGGTCTCGACCGAGAAATATCGCTCGACCGACATTTCCGGCGACTATGCCGCGATGGCGCGCGCCTTCGGCGGCTATGGCGAGCGCGTGACCAGACCAGAGGACATCATCCCGGCGATCCAGCGCGGTATCCAGAAGACAAAGGAAGGCGTGCCGGTGCTGCTGGAGTTCATCACCAGCAAGGAGACCGAGGTGTCGCGGCCGGGCACGTGAGGCAGCCCGGTCTCAGCGGCAGGGCCGCGGGCGCTGGCTCCGGCCGCAGGAGATGTGATAATCCGGCCGGGTGCGGCGCCCGTCGCGGCACCAGGCCGGATTGCGAATGACCACGCCTTCTAACGATGTCGCCGGGATCGACGAGCTCAAACGGCAACTGCAGTCGGCCGCGGCCGAGAATGCGCGGCTGCGCGATCGGCAAAGCGCCAGCGCCGAGATCCTGCGCACCATCGCGGCCTCCCCGTCCGACGCGCGGCCGGTGTTCGCTGCGATCGCGTCCAGCTCGAAGCGCCTGCTCGGCGGCTTCTCCGCCACCGTGCTTCAGTTCATCGGCGACGAGCTGCACCTCGTGGCGTTCACACCGACCAGCCCGGACGCGGACGAAGGGCTGAAGGCATCGTTCCCGCGCCGGATCGAGGATTTTCCGACCTTTGCCCTCGTTCGCGGCGGCGAGACGATCCAGTTTCCCGACAGCGAGGCCGAGCACGTCCCGGAGCTGAACCGCAATCTGGCGCGGCTGCGCGGCTTCCGCAGCGTGCTCTTCATGCCGCTGATGAACCGGGGCGCGGCGGTCGGCATGATCAGTGTCACACGCGCCGAGCCCGGCGCGTTCGCGCCCGATCTCGTACAGCTACTCCAGACCTTCGCCGACCAGGCCGTGATCGCGATCGAGAATGCGCGGCTGTTCAACGAGACGAAGGAAACGCTGGAGCGCCAGACCGCGACCGCCGACATCTTGAAGGTGATGGCCGGCTCGCCCTCGGACGTGCAGCCGGTGTTCGACGCCATCGCCGCCAACGCCAACCGGCTGATCGGCGGCTTCTCCACGGCGGTGCTGCGCTATCTCGACGGCGCCGCGCACCTTGCGGCGTTCACGCCGACCGATCCGGTCGGCGATCGCGTGCTCCAATCCTCGTTCCCGGTGCCGTTCGCACGGTTTCCGCCCTACCCGCTTGTGGCCAATGGTGCGGCGGCGCAATTGCCCGACACCGAGCTCGAGCCGGCCGCACGCGACATCGCGCGCGCCCGCGGCTACCGCAGCATGCTGTTCGCACCCCTGATGAGCGAGGGCGAGGCGATCGGCGTCATCATCGCCACGCGCCGGGAGACCGGCGCGTTCGGCGAGCACCATGTCAGGCTGCTCCAGACCTTCGCCGACCAGGCCGTGATCGCGATCGATAACGCGCGGCTGTTCAACGAGGTGCAGCAGCGCACGAATGAGCTCACCGAAGCGCTCGAGCAACAGACAGCGACGGCCGAAGTCCTGAGCGTCATCTCCAGCTCGGGCGGTGACCTCGTTCCGGTCTTCGATGCGATGCTCGCCAAGGCGATGCAGCTTTGCGGCGCCAATTTCGGCGTGCTCAACACTTTTGACGGCAAGTCGTTCCACAGCGCTGCGACCTACGGCTTGCCGCCCGCCTACGACGAATACCGGCGCATGCAGCCGCTCGAATACGGCCCGGGCACGGCGCCGGCTCGCCTGCTGCTGGGCGAGCCGTATGTCGAGATCGACAATCTCGACGATACGGCGGCCTATCGAAGCGGCGACGCCAATCGCCGGGCATTGGTCGATCTCGGCGGCGCGCGCTGCCTGCTGACCGTGCCTCTGATCAAGGACGACCGCGTCGTCGGCAATGTGATGATCTTCAGGCAGGAGCAGCGCCGATTCACCGACAAGCAGATCAGGCTGCTCCAGCAGTTCGCCGCGCAGGCCGTGATCGCCATCGAGAATACCCGGTTGCTCCGCGAATTGCGCGGGAGCACCGAGGAATTGACCGAGGCGCTGAGACACCAGACCGGCAGCGCCAACATCCTGAAGGTGATCGCGTCCTCGCCGACCGATGTCGGACCGGCTCTGAAAGCGATCGTCGAGAGCGCCTGCGAGCTCTGCGATGCCTATGACGCCGCCGTAGCGCTGAAGGACGGCGACAGCTTGCGCTTCAGCGCCCACCATGGGCCGATTCCGATCAACCTCGAGAAATGGCCGATCAATCGCAACTGGACCGCGGGCCGTGCCTTCGTCGACCGGCTCCCCGTGCATGTCGCCGATCTCAGCGAGAGCGATGAGTTCCCGGAAGGACGCGCACACGCGCTGCGCATGGGCCACCGCAGCATTCTGAGCGTGCCTCTGTTGCAGGAGAACGAGAGCATCGGCGCGATCGTGCTCCGCCGCAACGAGGTGCATCCGTTCACCGACAAGCAGGTCGCTCTGCTGCAGACCTTTGCCGACCAGGCCGTGATCGCGATCGGCAACGTACGGCTGTTCGAGCAAGTGCAGGCCCGCACCCGGGAGCTTGCAAAATCGCTCGACGACCTGCGCGCCGCGCAGGATCGCCTGGTGCAGACCGAGAAGCTTGCTTCGCTCGGCCAGCTCACGGCCGGCATCGCGCACGAGATCAAGAACCCGCTGAACTTCGTCAACAATTTCGCGGCGGTTTCCGCGGAGCTGATGGACGAGCTGAACCGGTCGCTTGCGGACACAAAGCTCACCGACACGACCCGCGAGGAGGTCGACGAACTGTCCGGAATGCTCAAGGGCAACCTGCAGAAGATCGTGCAGCACGGAAGGCGCGCCGATTCCATCGTCAAGAACATGCTGCTGCATTCGCGCGAGGGCGGCGGCGAGCATCGGCTGAGCGACATCAACGCGCTGGTCGAGGAGAGCCTCAACCTCGCCTATCACGGCGCGCGTGCCGAGAAGCCGCTCTTCGACGTGACGCTGAAGAGCGAGCTCGACCCGGCGGCAGGTTCGGCAGAGGTGTTTCCGCAGGAGATTTCCCGGGTGCTTTTGAACCTGATCTCGAACGGCTTCTATGCGGTGACCAAGCGCCAGATGGGCAGCGGCGCCGCCAGTTACGAGCCGGTGGTGATCGCCACGACGCGCGATCGCGGCGATAGCATCGAGATCCGCATCCGCGACAACGGCACCGGCATCGCGGACGAGGTGAAGGAGAAGATGTTCAATCCGTTCTTCACGACCAAGCCGGCCGGCGAAGGTACCGGTCTCGGGCTGTCGATGAGCCACGACATCATCGTGAAGCAGCACGGCGGCACGATCGACGTCACGACAGAGCCCGGCAAGTTCACGGAATTCACGATCCTGCTGCCGCGCAAGAGCAGCTTTGCGGAGAACAACAAGGAATAGCATCACCCCGGAGGATGTCTTGAAGAGTCTCGCGTGGTTCATTCGGCGACAACTCCTCTCGCTATCAGGTATCGGCCTCATGCTGGGCGCGCTGTTCTTCGCGGCCGCGCTGACGCCGACACTGATCCCGCGCAGCTATCTCACGCAAGGTGCCCTCGCCGGTGGCTGCTTTGCGATCGGCTATTTCGCCGGAATCCTGTGGCGCCGGCTGTGGCATTATCTCGAACTGCCCGAGCCTTCGGCGCGGGCGCGATCGATCGCGAATGCGCTGGCCGCAGCAATCTGCCTGCTCATCGTCATCATCTTCCTGTGGCGCGCCGCCGAATGGCAGAACTCGATCCGCACTGTGATGAAGATGGCGCCGGTGGAGACCGCCCATCCGCTCAAGGTCTGCGTCATCGCCCTGATAACGTTCGCAGTGCTGCTGGTGCTGGGGCGGCTGTTCGCGGTTGTCGTCCGCTTCCTCGCTACGCGCGCGAGGCTCGTGATTCCGCGGAAGGTCGCCAACGTCCTCGGCGTGCTGGTCGCAGGCCTGCTGTTCTGGTCGATCGCCAGCAATGTCCTGATCCGCACGGCGTTCAACGCGCTCGACTCCTCCTTCCGCGAGCTCGACGCCTTGCAAGAGCCCGAGCGGCCGCAACCGGCCGCCCCGGATCAAACAGGAAGTTCTGCGTCGCTGGTGAAGTGGACGGAGCTCGGGCGCATGGGGCGCAGATTCATTGCCTCGGGTCCGACCGCAGCGGAGATCAGCGCCGTTACGGGAGGGCCCGCGCATGACCCCGTGCGCGTCTATGTGGGCCTCGCTAGCCGCGACACGGCGCAGGCGCGCGCCAAGCTTGCGCTCGAGGAGCTCAAGCGCCAACACGGCTTCGAGCGAAAGATTCTGATCGTCATTACACCGACCGGCACCGGCTGGATCGATCCGTCCGCGATGGACACGGTCGAATATCTCCACCATGGCGACGTCGCGAGCGTCGCGATGCAATATTCCTATCTCAACAGCCCGCTGTCATTGATGTTTCAGCCCGAGTACGGCGCGGAGGCGGCGCGCGCCCTGTTCGCGGAGATCTACGGCTACTGGACGAGCTTGCCGAAGGACAAGCGGCCAAGAGTGTATCTGCACGGGCTCAGCCTCGGCGCCATGAACTCGGAAAAATCCGCGGAGCTGTTCGAGACGATCGGCGATCCCATTGCCGGCGCGCTGTGGAGCGGGGCGCCGTTCGAGAGCCGCATCTGGCGCTCGGTCACCACGAACCGCAATCCGGGTACGCCGGCCTGGCTACCTGAGTTCCGCGACAGCCGCTTCGTCCGCTTCATGAACCAGAACGGACCTACGGTGCCAGCAGATGCGCCCTGGGGTCCGATGCGCGTCGTCTATCTGCAATATGCCAGCGACGCGATCACCTTCTTCGCCTACCGCGATGCCTATCAGGCTCCAGCCTGGATGAGCGCACCGCGCGGACCCGACGTGTCGCCCGAGCTGCGATGGTATCCGATCGTGACGATGCTGCAGCTCGCGCTCGACATGGCGGTCGCGACCAATACGCCGATGGGCTTCGGCCATGTCTACGCGCCCGAGCACTACGTCGATGCCTGGGTGGCGGTCACCGATGTCCGTGATTGGTCTACCGACGCGCTGGCGCAGCTCAGGGAGCAGCTTGCTGCGAAAGCGCGGAAGACCGGCGCAGGCAATGCCGACGATGATCCCGATCGCGGCGGCTAATCGCTACTCCGCCATCTCCACCTGCTGCGTGACGGTCGGGCCGGCCAGCGGCCGCTCCTCCATCATGATCAGGCAGAGCGAGGCGGTGGTCATCAGCGCGGTCGCGGCGCCGAAGACGTAGCGGAACGCGTGCCGCATGTCGTCGGCGGGGATCGCGGGGATGCCGCCGGCCGCGTGATGCTCGCCCGCGAGCGGAATGTCGGTGCCGAGCGCGATCAGCAGGATAGCGGCGAAGGCCGCGACCGTGAACGAGGACATCAGCGAGCGGAAGAAGTTCATCGCGCCGGTGATGGTGCCGACCTGCGGACGCGCGACCGAATTCTGCAGCGAGACCACGCAGACCGGGAAGGTCGTGCCGAGCCCGAGCGCGAACGCGGCCATCAGCGTCAGCAGGCCCCAGAGCGGCAAGGTGGTGAGCGTCAGGCCCAGCGCGCAAATCGCGGCCCAGGACGTGCCGACAATGGCGACGCGCTTGTAGTGCTTGGCGCGCGCCATGGTGCGGCCGGCGATCGCCGCGCCGCAGGTCGAGACCGCCGCGAGCGGAATCAGCGCAAGCCCCGCCTCGCTGGCGCTGAGATGGTAGACCGACTCGTAATAGAGCGGGAGCTGCACGGTGAGGCCCGTGATCGCGCCGAGCCCGCAGCCGCCGGCCGTCAGCGCGAACGGCGCCACCGATCCCGTCAGCAGCTTCAGCGGCAGGAACGGCTCGTCGGCGCGGCGCGCGTGCCAGACGAAGGTGACCGCGAGCGCGACAGCGCCGCCCACCATCGCAAGCACGGTCGGCGAGAGCCACGGATAGCGCGTGCCGCCCCAGGTCAGCACCAGCATGAAGACGACCGCGGAGGCCATCAGCAGAACGCCGCCGAGCCAGTCGACCTTGCGCTTGCGGTGGAACACCGGAATCTTCTTCATCTTCGGCAGCAGCATCGCGATCGCCGCGGCGGCGAGCGGCAGATTGATCCAGAAGATCATCGACCAGTGCAGATGCTCGGCGAACACGCCTCCGATGACCGGGCCGAGGATGCCGCCCACCATCCAGACGCTGGAGAAATAGGCCTGGTACTGGCCGCGCTCGCGCGGGCTCACGACGTCGGAGATCACCGTCTGCACGACAGGCATGATGCCGCCGCCACCCAGTCCCTGGAGACCGCGCGCCAGGATCAGCATCGGCATGTTCGGCGCGATCGCGCACAGCACCGAGCCGGCGACGAACAGGCTGAGCGAGATGATGATCATGACGCGGCGGCCGTAGATGTCGCTCAGCGTGCCGAACACCGGTGCGACCGCGGTCGAGGCGAGCAGATAGGCCGTGATGACCCAGGACAGATTGGAGACGTCGTTGAACTGGCGTCCGATCGTCGGCAGCGCGGTCGCCACGATGGTCTGGTCGAGGGCTGCCAGGAACATCGTCAGCATCAGGCTGATCACGATGGTGCGGACCTCGTCGGAGGTCAGCGGCACCGGCGGCGCGATGGACGGCGCGTCATCGACGCTGATGACCTCGCTCGGAAGGCGGGACAGCTCTTCGGCAATGTCGTCGGGCAACGCCTGGATGTCGGCAGAACTGCTCTGCCGGTCGAACTTGTTCATCTCGATCGGAAGCCGTGAGGCGGCGCAACGCCGCGAAGGATTCGTTCTATGCAGTCCAATGTAGACAGCAAAGTTCTTCCCAGGCAGGCACCGCGGCGCATGGGTGCATCCCGCCGCCGGGTCATCCCGAACACGTGATCCGTGCGGCAGATCAGTCCTTCGGACGTCGCTTCAGGCGTGCCCGTTTCGGCAGCAGGGCCGGCCATTGCACGATGTGGTCCTCGAGATCCGCGTCCGGGATCTCCTCCTCGCTGCCCTCGACCCGGCCGCGCACGGAGACGCCGGCCTCATGCACGGTGTTGGGATCACCGGATACCAGCGGATGCCACCAATAGAGGTCGCGCCCCTCGGCGACGAGCTTGTAGCCGCAGCTCGGCGGCAGCCAGTTCAGGGTGCGGACATTGGCCGGGGTCAGGCGGACGCAGTCCGGAACCTTGTCGGAACGATTCGGGTAGTCCTTGCAGCCGCAAGTCCCGGCATCGAGCAGCTTGCAGCCGACATGGGTGAAATAGATGTCGCCGGTGTCCTCATCCTCGAGCTTGTTCAGGCAGCAGCGGCCGCAGCCGTCGCACAGGCTCTCCCATTCGGCCCCCGACATCTCTTCCAACGTCTTGGTTTTCCAGAAGAATCCTTCCTGGCCTGAAGGTCGTTTGGGAGCTGCGGTCATGCGCCTCAACAAGAGTTCGAAAGAGCTACGGTTAACCCATCTAGGCCGTGTGCCTGCGATGCTGCAAGCAACGCCCCCGGGAGGCCCGTAATGACCCGGGGTCAATTAGGCCTGTTGTTCAAAATCGCGAGCCTGACCATTGGTTTATAGGCCCTGCTCGGCTAGAAGGAACAGCAAGTCCCCAAAGGACGCGAACCGGGCGCCTTGGGTTTGCCGCAACATTCCCTCAAGACGTCTCGATGCCGCCCCGGCCGGGTGCTTGAACGGTTTCGAACCGAGCCTCAAGGGTTCTAGGTGCGCCAGATCATACCACCGCATTGGAAGCAGAAGGTCCGGAATTTCTTCCTGGATCTCGATGCGCGCATCGACTCCTCGCTGTTCTCCTCGGCCAAGGGCATCCGCGAACTCTACGAGCGCTACTCGACCTTCATGGACCGCTTCTATGTCGGGCGGTGGAAGCGCTGGGTGTTCATCGAGCCGCTGTCGGAAGCCGCGACCCTCGGGCTCGGCGGCCTCGTCGTGATGCTCACGCTCGCCATCCCCGCCTTCCGCGAGACCGCGGACGAGGACTGGCTGAAGAAATCCGACCTCGCGGTGACCTTCCTCGACCGCTACGGCAACCCGATCGGCAGCCGCGGCATCAAGCACAACGACTCGATCCCGCTGGAAGATTTTCCTGACGTGCTGATCAAGGCGACGCTGGCGACCGAGGACCGCCGCTTCTATGAGCATTTCGGCATCGACATCGCCGGCACCGCGCGCGCGCTCGTCACCAACGCCCAGGCCGGCGGCGTCCGCCAGGGCGGCTCCTCGATCACCCAGCAGCTCGCCAAGAACCTGTTCCTGAGCAACGAGCGCACCATCGAGCGCAAGGTCAACGAAGCCTTCCTCGCGGTCTGGCTGGAATGGCGCCTGACCAAGAACGAGATCCTCAAGCTCTATCTCGACCGCGCCTATATGGGCGGCGGCACGTTCGGCGTCGACGGCGCGGCGCATTTCTACTTCAACAAATCCGCGCGCGACGTGACGCTGGCGGAGGCTGCGATGCTCGCCGGCCTGTTCAAGGCGCCGACCAAATACGCCCCCCACATCAACCTGCCTGCCGCGCGCGCCCGCGCCAACGTCGTGCTCGACAACCTCGTCGATGCCGGCTTCATGACCGAGGGCCAGGTGTTCGGCGCCCGCCGCAACCCCGCCTTCGCGGTCGACCGCCGCGACGAGGCTTCGCCGAACTACTATCTCGACTACGCCTTCGACGAGATGCGCAAGCTGGTCGACACCTTCCCGAAGTCCTACACCGAGCGCGTCTTCGTGGTCCGCCTCGCCATCGACGCCAACGTGCAGAAGGCCGCGGAAGACGCCATCGAGAACCAGCTGCGCCAGTTCGGCCGCGACTATCACGCGACCCAGGCCGCGACCGTCGTCTCCGATCTCGACGGCGGCATCCGCGCCATGGTCGGCGGCCGCGACTACGGCGCCAGCCAGTTCAACCGCGCCACCGACGCCTATCGCCAGCCCGGCTCCTCGTTCAAGCCCTACGTCTACACCACCGCGCTTCTGAACGGCTTCACGCCGAACTCGATCGTGGTCGACGGCCCGGTCTGCATCGGCAATTGGTGTCCGCAGAACTATGGCCATTCCTATTCCGGCGCGGTGACGCTGACGCAGGCGATCACGCGCTCGATCAACGTGGTGCCGGTCAAGCTCTCGATCGCGATCGGGCAGAAGGAGCAGCCGAAGGCGCCGAACCCGGCCAAGATCGGCCGCGCCAAGATCGTCGAGGTCGCCCGCCGCTTCGGCCTCAAGGCACCGCTGCCCGACACGCCGTCGCTGCCGATCGGCTCGGACGAAGTCACCGTGCTCGAGCACGCGGTTGCCTATGCGACCTTCCCCAATCGCGGCAAGTCGGTGACGCCGCATTCGGTGCTGGAGGTGCGCACCGGCGCCGGTGATCTCGTCTGGCGCTGGGACCGCGACGGCCCGAAGCCGAAGCAGGCCATTCCGCCGAACATCGCCGCCGACATGGCCGGGATGATGAGCCACGTCGTCAGCGAAGGCACGGCGCGCCGCGCCGCGCTCGACGGCATTCCGACCGCGGGCAAGACCGGCACGACCAATGCGTATCGCGATGCCTGGTTCGTCGGCTACACCGGCAATTTCACCTGCGCGGTCTGGTACGGCAACGACGACTATTCGCCGACCAACCGCATGACCGGCGGCTCGCTGCCGGCGCAGACCTGGCACGACATCATGGTCGCGGCGCATCAGGGCGTCGAGGTCCGGGAAATCCCCGGCATCGGCATGGGCCAGAAGCTGCCGCCGCAGCCGATGGCCGCGCAAGCCAATGCCGCGCCGAAGGTGCTGGAGACCAAGCCCGGTCCGCCGCCCGTGCTGACCAAGCGCGGCGCCGACATCCTGGTGCGCGTCGAGAAGCTGCTGGATGAAGCGGCCAAGACCGCGAACAAGTCGGCCGCGAGCGACGGCAAGCCCGCCAGGCCGGCCTCATCGACAAGCGCGCTCGCCTTCCCGCAGAACTATGCGGAAGAGAATGCGAACGCATCCGCCCCGCGTAAGAACTGATCGAAACCCGTGCGGCTGATCCTGACCACATTGACTGCCCTCCTGCTCGCGACCGTGGTGGGCGTCGGCGCGACCTGGATGACGACGACGCGCGGCACCGAGATCGGCGCGCTGACCATCGGCCCCTGGACCGCGCGCCCGCGCACCGGCACCGCCGACGTCGACCCCTATTCGCGCGCCACCATCGTGCGCAACGGCGAGCTGCCGATCGGCACCGGCGACGGGGTCGCCTTCACCGCCACCGCCGACGACAAGAAGAAGGCGCTCGACGGCCGCTGTGATGTGATCGTCTCCGGCGTGACGCCGCCGGCGCGGTTCTGGACGCTGACGCTGTACGACCGCAAGGGGCATCTCGTCGCCAATTCGCTGCAGCGCTACGGCTTCACCAGCCAGGAGATCGTGCGGCAGTCCGACGGCACATTCGAGATCCGCATCGCCTCGCGCTCGCGCTCCGGCAACTGGCTGCCGACCGGCGGCATCGAGCGCTACGCCCTGATGCTGCGCCTCTACGACACCCCAGTCGGCGTTGCGACGCGCACCCAGCGCGATGCGCCGATGCCGACGATCTCGACGGTGGGCTGCTCATGATCCGGCTCGCCTTCACCATCGTCGCCGGCGTGGTGCTCGGCCTCGTCGTCCATCTCGTCAGCGTGCTGGCGCTGCCGCGCATCGCGACGCAGGACGCCTATTCGCGGCTGACGCCGATGACGAAGCTCAACGGCGTCACCCAACTTCCCCTCGCTGATCCCAACACCTCGCCGATGCCGTTCATGGACCCGGCCTTTGCGCTGGCGATCTGCCGCTATGACCTGTCGGGCGGGCCGATCAAGCTCACCGTCCCCGTCAGCCAGGCCTACACCTCGGTGTCGTTCTACACCCGCAACGAGATCGCCTATTACGCCATCAACGACCGCTCGGCGGGCAAGAAGGTGATCGAGCTCGACCTGATGACCGAAGCGCAGCACAACGAGCTGCCCGAGGACGAGGAGATCACCGCGGCCGACCGCCTGATCATCGATTCCCCTGCTACCACCGGCCTGATCGTGATGAAGGCCCTGGCCGCCGAGCCCGGCCTGATGCCGCAGGCGCAAGCGACGCTTGCGGCCGCGACCTGCGCGCCGCAGACCGAGGTGCCGGCCAAGGCCGAGACGCCGCGCGGACGGCGCTGAGCACGATTGCTAAGGCACGCTCAAAACAAAAACTAAAAAAACAACCCCATGCACAGTAGCGGGGGCATTGAAACTGTTAGCTAATTTAAGCGACCCATCAGCAGCCGCGCGACCTCAGCCACGCGACCATTTTGCCGCCTTTGACTTGTCGGGCAAAACACTGGCAGAATGGCAAGATCGAAAGTTCGTAACACCCGCGCGGAGCAATCCGCCGCGGGTGTTTTCATGTCGGAGCCTAGAGTTGGATTTGGATGCCAGGCTCCCGCAAGCATACGAATTCGCAGTCGCGTGCCGCCATCTTCCTGAAACCTGACGCCGCTCCCGATCAATGAATGATCTGGCCGAGGAACGCCCTCGCCCGCTCCGTCCTCGGCGCGCGGAAGAAGGTTTCGGGATCCGCCTCCTCGACGATGGCGCCGCGATCCATGAAGACCACCCTGTCGGCGACTTCGCGGGCAAAGCCCATCTCGTGCGTGACGCACACCATGGTCATTCCGTCGCGCGCGAGCTCCACCATGGTGTCGAGCACCTCCTTGACCATCTCCGGATCGAGTGCGGAGGTTGGCTCGTCGAACAGCATGATCTTCGGCTGCATGCAGAGGGCGCGGGCAATGGCAACGCGCTGCTGCTGGCCGCCGGAGAGCTGTCCCGGATATTTGCTCGCCTGGTCGTGGATGCGTACCTTGCGCAAGACGCCGATCGCACGCTCATGCGCCGCCGCGCGCGACAGACCGCGCACCTTGATCGGGGCCAGCATGCAGTTCTCGACGACCGAGAGATGCGGAAACAGGTTAAAGCTCTGGAACACCATGCCGACCTCGCGGCGGACGTCGTTGATGTCGCTCATCCGGTCCGACAGCTCGATGCCGTCGACGACGATGCGGCCGCCGTCATGCTTCTCGATGTGGTTGATGCAACGGATCAGCGTCGACTTGCCCGAGCCCGAAGGTCCGCAAAGCACGATCTTCTCGCCTGCCCTCACGCTGAGATTGACGTCACTCAGGGCCGTGAAGCCGCCGAACCGCTTCACCACGTTTTCCACGGTGACGATGGCCGCGGGTCGGCCCGTCTCGTTCGCGGCAATCTCCCGAGCCATCTTCTTCTCCCTAAGGTTTCTCATCGGCGCACTCCGGCGATGGCATAGCGCTTGCGCAGCAGCGCGACGCCTTGCGATGCCGCCGAACTGATGGCGAGGTAGACCACGACGACCACGAGATACATCTCGACGAGACGACCGTTGAGCTGCGCGAGCTTCGAGGCCGCGCCGAGCAGGTCGGTGAGCGAGAGCACGTAGACCAGCGAGGTATCCTGGAACAGGATGATGGTCTGGCTCAGGATGATCGGGCTCGCCACGCGGAGCACCTGCGGCAGGATCACGCTGCGATAGGTCTCGAAGGTGGACAGTGCGAGCGCCTGGCACGCCTCGAACTGTCCGCGGTTCACGGCGCGCAATCCGACGCGGATGATTTCCGAATAATAGGCCGCCTCGAACAGGCCGAAGGTGATGAAGGCAGTCCAGGTCGCGCCGATCGGAATCGGGCGACCGTTTCCGCTGAGATGGCCGAGCACGATCGGCACCAGGAAGAAGAACCAGAACAGGACGAGGATCAGGGGGATCGAGCGGATCAGGGCGATGTAGCCGCGCACGACCTTCCCGATCACCGGCACCTCGAAGTGCTGCAACAGCGCAAGGCAGGTGCCCAGGGTCATGCCGACCACGAAGGCCACCGCGGTCAGCGCCAGCGAAAACAGCAATCCGGACCAGAGATAGGGCCACGCCTGCAGAACAATCGAGAAATCGAGGCTGTTCATTTCACGACCTCCATCCCTGAGGGCAACGAGCCGGCCTGCCCGACGTCGTCGGCCAGGCTCGGCTCGATCGCATCCTCCGCACGCCCTGTGCCCGGAATGCGCACGGCCCTGTCGATCAGCGCCATCCCCTGATAGGCGATCAGCGCCAGCGCGAGATAGATCAGGGTCGCGGCGCCGAAAGCCGTGAAGGTCTGGAACGTCGCCTCGCTGATCTGGCGCGCCTGAGCCGTGAGCTCCATCAACCCGATCGTCAGTGCGACCGAGGTGTTCTTGTAGATGCCCATCACCTCGCTGGTGAGGCTTGGCACGATCAAACGCAGCGCCTGCGGCACGATGATATGGCGGTAGGTCAGATAGCCCGTGAGTCCGAGCGCGCTTGCCGCCTCGGTCTGCCCCTTCGGCAGGGCCTCGATCCCGGCCCGAACCTGCTCGGCGATCCGGGCCGCGGTGTAGAGGCCGAGGCACAGAAGTGCGGGGACGAATGATCCCCAGGGCGGCGGAATCTGCTTGATGGCGTTTCCGAGCGTGACGGGAAGAATCTCAGGCAGGACGAAGTACCAGAGAAACATCTGCGCCAGGACGGGGATGTTGCGGAAAATCTCCACATACAGGCGCGCAAGCGCAGCGATGGCCCGGTTCTGCACGGTGCGGCCGATCCCGATGACGATCCCGATCGCAAAGGCAATCCACCAGCCGAAGAACGCCAGGGCCAGGGTCCAGCCGAGGCCCGACAGAAGCCAGTCGATGTAGCGCTGGCCATCCGCCGTCTGTTCAAAGAGCACCGCGAACATGGCGAACCTCGAAGCTCCGGATACAAGAGAGGATCAGCGTGCGGAAAGATTCCGCGATATGGTGCTCCGACTAATCGACGGCATCGCTGGGATGCGCGATCCGTTCCTTCAGTTCGTCGGTCAGCGGAAAGGCAAGATTCTCGCCCTTTGGCGGAATCCCCCGCGTGAACCACTTCGCGTAGGTCTTTTCGAACTGCCCCGACGCCATCTGCTTCGACAGGACGTCGTCGACGAGCGCCTTGAAGCCGGCATCGCCCTTCGTGAACATCAGACCATAATAGATCTTCGCGTAACCCTCGGGGAGAAATATCAGCGCGTCCGGCTTCGGAGCCGCGGCCTTGAGGCCGGCGAGCAGGATATCGTCCTCCATGAAGGCGGCCGCGCGGCCGGTGTTGAGCATCAGGAAGGATTCCGCATGGTCTTTCGCCTGGACGATGTTGAATCCGAGCTGCTCCTTTGCATTCACGCCTTGCGCGAAGCCGACGGCATTGGAACCCTGGGTCACGACGATCGTCTTGCCCTTGAGATCGCCGGCCGTCTTCAGGCCGCTATCCGCCTTGACCAGCCAGCGCGGCTGGCTGACGAAGGTGGCGACGGAGAACGAGACCTGCTCCTGCCGCTTCCTGTCGTTCGCCGTGCCGCCACACTCGATGTCAACGGTGCCGCTTTGGATGAGCGGAATCCGGTTGGACGAGTTCACCGGCGTATAGTTGACGGCGAGATTGGGCAGGCTGAGCTCCGCCTTGATGCGCTCGACGATGCCGGCGCAGAGGTCCAGCGAAAAGCCGATCGGCTTTTGATCGGGACCGAGATACGAGAACGGAATGGAGGCCTCGCGGTGACCGATGGTGATGGCACCGCTCGACTTGATCTTGGCGAGCGTGGGACTGTCGGCCGCGATCGACGGCCCAGCGAGGGTGCCGACGGCCGCAAGGCCGATTAGGCCGCCCCATACACGCGCAAAACTCGTCATGTGCATCTCCCCTCTGAAGAACAGCCTAGGCGGCCCTGGACGCTGGCTTCACGCCGCGCCGCTTGATGATGTCGATCAGGCGATCGACATCGGCGAAAGTGTTGAACATCCCGAACGACACGCGAATGCCATCGCGCTCCGGCGACACGCGCACGCCATTCTGCTCGAAATGACCGAGCCATTCGCCCGCAGGAAGCGCGATGACGTAGATGTGCGGCGCGCGGTGCTGCCGATCGCGGGGACCGACGAGACGAACGTCCAGCGCGTCGAGCCCCGCGATGAGATGATCGCCGAGATCGAAACAGTGGTTCTGGATGTTCTGCACGCCCAGGGCCTCGATCATGTCGAGCGAGGCGCCGAGCGCGTGGATCGCCGGAAGATTGAAATTGCCGAGCTCGAAGCGGCGCGCGCTCGGGGCGAGGTCGAGCTGGTCGGGCCGGGCGATGAGATCGGCCGGGACCTCCGCAAGGCTGGCGGCGGCGAGATAGGCGGGCTCGAGCTCAATCCTAGATTTGTCCCAGTACAGCAGCCCGAGCCCCTGCGGCACGAGCAAGCCCTTGTGGCTGCCCGACCCGATGAAGGTCGCCCGCATGGCTTTCGCATCGATCGGCACGACGCCGATCGCCTGCATGACGTCGACGACGAAATAGAGCCCCTGCTCGTCACAGAGGGCGCCCACGCTTTCGACGTCAAAACGATGACCGGCGTGGAAGGTCACCTGCGACATCGAGATCGCCCGCGTGCTCGCGTCGATGTGCGGACGAAGGCTGTCGGCGTTCACGATCTCCGTCATCGGCACGAACTCGACCGTCACGCCCTTGCGCCGCAGATTGAGGAACGCATAGGCGTTGTTGGGATGATCGCCAAGGATCATCAGCACCTTGTCGCCGGCGCGCAGGGGCAGCGCGTTGGCGGCAATGTTCATGCTTTCCGAGGTGTTCTTGGTGAAGGCGATCTCGTCGGCCGCTACGCCGAGAAACCGCGCCAGCTTCTCGCGGGTCTGCTCGACGCGATCGAGCCACACGCTCTTGGGGCCGGCCGTCTCAAGGCCCTCGCGGAGGAAGAGATCGATCGCCGCCTTGACCGGGCGCGCGAGCGGCGTCTGGAAGCCGGCGTCGAGATAGGTGATGCGCTCGACAGCCGGAAATTCCTTCCGCACGGCACCGACGTCGTAATGGCGAGACATCCCACTCTCCTGATGAGCGCGCCCGGCAGGGCTCTGGCTGCGCTGCACAAATCCTGATCACCTTTCGGCGGCGCCAACGATATGAGCAATCCGCCGGTGCGGCCAAGAGTAATTTTCATATTTCAATAGTATTTATTCCGAAAAATGATAATTATATGGGATGTCACGCAAGGATGAGTAGATGCCGCAAACCAAATCCGACGGACCGCTCGACCGGGCCTTCGCCATCGTTGGCCATGTCGCCGGTCAAGTCAGAGCTGTCTCGGTTGCGGAAATCGCCAACGCGCTGGCTCTCCCGCTGCCGACGGCGCATCGCCTCATCGGCAATCTGGAGCAGCGCGGGCTGCTTCAGAAAGCGCTGGGAACGAAGCGCTACGTGGTCGGCAACCAGCTGGTCACGCTGTCGGCCAAGGTCATCGGCGCAGCTTTCCGCACCGCGCGCCGGCACGCCGTGCTCCGCGCAGTCGCGGCCGAAATCGGCGAGCAATGCGAGATCGGTGTCGTGCGGGACAATGTCGTCGCCTACGTCGACAGCGTCCGCGTGTCGCAACCGCAGGGGCTCCAGTTCAATCCGGGCGAAGCGGCACCGCTCCACTGCACGTCGACCGGCAAGATCTACATGAGCCGATTGCCGGAGCGAGCGCGCGAGAATCTGTGCCGCGCACTCGCGCTCACCAAATACACCGAGACGACGATCGTCGACGTCGAAAGCCTGATGAAAGTCCTCGACGAGACGCGCAAACGCGGCTGGGCCAAGACCAACGAAGAGTACGTGCGAGGGGTCGTCGGCTGCGCCGTTCCCATCCTGTCTCCGGATCGCGAACTGATCGCGTGCCTCGGCGTCTCCGTTCCCGTGGCCCGCGTGAGCTTCGCCGAGCTGGACCGGTTCATCGCTCCGCTGCAGAAAGCCGCTGCGCTGCTGTCGGAGACCATCCTCCAGGCCGACGATGACGGCGCGAGCGAGGCATCAGAGACGTTCTAGTCCTGCCCGTTTGATTGTCCGCTTCCGGCCCCCGTCGGCGCCGCTCCGCGCCCACAGCAGCGCGAGCGGCCCCAGCGCGATGCCGGCGGCGAGGACGATGAACGCCAGCAGCCAGCCGGTCGCGCTCTGCGGGCCGCCGGCCGCGTCGAGCGCAGCGCCGGTCCCCCACGCGCCAACCGCTGACAGGCCGAAACCAACCGTCGAGTGCAAGGCGAGCGTCGCGCCGCGATGTTCGGATGCGGCGGCGGCCGACATGCCCGCGGTCAACGCGCCGGAATCGGCCGGCACGGTCAGGCCATAGAGGAGCAGCAGCAGCGCGAGCAGCCATGCCGGGGCCGTCGCGTTGAGGCCAATGACCAGCGCGACGCAAGCCGACGCAATCATCACGATCGTGATCGCGCGATGGCGGCCGAATTTCAGCGCCGCCTCGTTGCCAAGGATGCTAGCGGGCATCGAGATCACCGCGAAGCAGAAGCTCAGCACAACGGGGCTCAACCACGCCGGCGCGCCCTGATGGGCAACGACGAAGGTCCAGAACCCCACCAGCCAGGTGCGGATGCCGTAGAGCTCGAAGCAGTGCGCACCATAGCCGAGGATGTATCCGAGCGCCTCGCGATTGGCGAAGACGGGGGCGAAGTTCAGCAGACGCCCGGCTTTCGGCACGGGTCGCCGCGGGTCGATCAGGAGGCACGCGCCGACCATTGCGACCGGACCGAAGCCGGTCACGAGGAAAGCCGTCCGCCAACCCCACCTGTCGGCGATCAGTTGCGCCACCAGGAACGAGAGGCCGACACCCACCGAGAAGCTCGACGTGTACAGCGTGACGGCCCGCGAGGTGTCGCCCGCGGGAAGCCGGTCCGTCAGGGCTTTCAGGCCGGGCATGTAGGCGCCCGCAAATCCGAGCCCTGCAAGCGACCAGATCGCCGTGCCCGACCAGAACCCCTGCGCGAACATGCCGAACGCCGCGGTGGCGAGCCCGCTGACGATCGAGCCCCAGAGCAGGACCAGCCGCGCATCGATCCGGTCGGTCAGCGTCGTCAGCACCGGCACTGCGAGCATGTAGCCGAACGCATAGCCGCTTGCCATCAGGCCGCCTTCGGCCGCGGAAAGTCCCCACGCCGGCATCAGGTGCTGCGCCAGGTTCGCGGACAGCGTCACATGCGGCAGCAGGTTGCCGACCTGGCCGATGCACATCACCGCAATCAGAGACCGGCCGCTCAAGCTTCGAATTTTGCCCTCCATTGCGGGGAAGACAGCGCCGGGGTTGGCAGGGTGCCGAGCGCCGGTCCTTCGGCGAGCGGGTGCGGAGCGGAGTGCCTCATGAACAGCCACACCCCGAAGCGCCCGACGTCTTCGCGGTTTCGTCGGCGGCGCAGCAGGCCGACGAAACGTCCTTCGCCGGCCCGCCGCAGCATCCCGACGCGGCGGCAGCGGTCTCAAGGCCGCCGCGCGTACAGACGCCGGTCTCGGGCAGCACAAGCTCGACTCTCGCCGCGGCGCGCTTGTCGCCGGCGATATCGGCCACGATCGAGCGGACCTGCTCATAGCCCGTCATCATGAGGAAGGTCGGGGCCCTGCCATATGACTTCATGCCGGCCAGGTAGAAACCCGGCTCGTCATGCGCGAGCTCGCGGGCGCCGTGCGGGCGCACCGTGCCGCAGCTATGCTCGTTGGGATCGATCAGCGGCGCCAGCGCGACCGGTGCCTCGATGGCGGGATCGAGCCGCAGGCGCAGCTCGGACAGGAACGAAAAGTCGGGACGGAAACCGGTCGACACGATCAATTCGTCCGCGATCACGTGTCGCGCACCGCTCAAGGCGCCGGCGGCGATCTTGAGCCGGCCCTCGGAGTCCGAAAGGTGCGTGACGCCGAATTCGGTTTCGATCCTGATCTTCCCGGCGGCAACGAGCGCGGCGAAGGCACTGCCGAGCTCGCCGCGCGCGGCCAGCTTGTCGTTGCGGCCGCCCCCGAAAGCCTTGGCGGGATCGGCGCCGCGCAAGAGCCAGACGGGTTGCGTACCCGGCACCTCGCCCGCGAGATGCACGAGATCGATCAGCGTGCCCACGGCGGAATGGCCGGCGCCCAGGACGGCAACGGTCTTCCCGGTATATCTGGAACGGGCGGCGCCTCGCACATCCGGCATGCCGTAGGCGACGCGGCCGGCGCACTCGGGCTCGCCGATCGCCGGCAAACCGTTGCTCCCGGCCGGATTGGGGGAGAACCATGTGCCTGACGTATCGATCACAGCATCCGCGCGCAGCACCTCGGGGCCGCTGCCGTTCCGGTAGCGGATCTCGAACGGCGCCTGCTCGCGTCCCCTGGTCCTGGCCTTGTCGAAGCCGACACGGCTGATCGCCGAGACGCGGCTGGAGGTCCGGATCGCCTCACGCAGCGGCGTTCGCGTCGCAAGCGGCGTGAGATATCGATCGAGCAGCTCGCCGCCGGTCGGATAGGACTGAGGGTCCGGCGAATTCCATCCCGTCGGCGCGAGCAGACGCGCGGCGGCCTTGTCGATGTTGTACTCCCACGGCGAGAACAGCTGCACGTGCTGCCACTGGCGGATCGCATGTCCAGCCTCCGCCCCGGCCTCCAGCACAACGGGCGACATGCCCCGTGCGAGC
The DNA here is from genome assembly GCF_054062495.1 of Bradyrhizobium sp. USDA 3311. Taxonomy (NCBI): domain Bacteria; kingdom Pseudomonadati; phylum Pseudomonadota; class Alphaproteobacteria; order Hyphomicrobiales; family Nitrobacteraceae; genus Bradyrhizobium; species Bradyrhizobium sp. USDA 3311. The sequence continues at coordinate 7,693,203 of NZ_JBSSFI010000001.1, forward strand.
ACATGCGCGGCCGCGGCGAGGCCGACGGGCCCTGCCCCGACGATAACTACCATCTTCCCATCACGCATCTTGTCATCCTATAATTCTAGAAATTTCGAATAACCGAGCCGAAAAAAATCAGGCCGCTGTCCGGGCGCCCTTGCATCCGGCTTCGTCCGCACAGCACTCCGCCGCGAGGAAATCGACCAGGCCCCGCATCAAGTCATAGTTCGCGTGACAGACCAGGGTCGTCGATTCGCGGACCTGGCTGATGAGTCCGACCGCGACCAGAGACTTGATGTGATGCGACAGCGTCGAGGCCGGGATCTTCAGCTTGTCCTGCAAGCGGCCGACGGGCATGCCCGACCGTCCGGCCCGGACCAGGGCCCGATAGATCTGAAGCCGTGTCCGGCTACCCAGGGCTTCCAGGCGTGCTGCTGCGTCGTCGATCTTCATGACGAGACAATGCACCGAGCCGCCGGCGCGGTCAACTATATTTCTAGAATATTGGAAATACAGTTGAGACCGCTCCGGCGGAGGCTGGCATCAACAGCACTTTCCGTTCTGCTGGATCGGCGGACAAGGGACCGATCCGTACGAACAAAAGACGCAGCAATCGCCGCTCTTGGGCTTGAGCCGGGCCCCGCACCCCTTGCAATCGTAGAAGAACTGGCAGGCGTCAGTCGGCATGGTCTCGGCTGACGCGTGATGACAGACCGGACACGTAATAACCGATTGCGTTTGCATTGCCGGCTTTCCTCGATCGCAAGACAAGACCCATTCTAGTCGTTTAGCGCCAACGCGCCAACAAAGGTCGTGTCACTTTCGGAGCTCGATCTCCATCAGACCATAAAACTAGCATTATAGTTGTAATTCCCTAGGGTTTGCGGTATCGCGGAACCCATGAACCGGAAAATCGCTGCGCGCTGTCTGGCGGAACTAGGCAATTTGACGCGCCTGGACATATATCGGCTGCTGGTTCGAGCCGGGCCGCCCGGCCTTAGCATCACCGATATCCAGACCCGCCTCGACGTACCGGCCTCGACGCTCGCCTTTCATCTCCGCGGGCTGGTCACCGCTGGCCTCGTCGCACAGGAAAAAAACGGGCGCACGGTGATCTGCCGCGCTCGATACGATCGCATGGACGGAGTCATCGCGTTCTTGCGCGAGCATTGCTGCGAGGGATTTGCGAGTGACGCGCCGGCGGCGGCGACACGCCGGGCGAGTTGATCAGATGCGGATGGTGAGCCCCCGAACGTCGGCTCTCCATTATGGCTGGATCGTACTGGGCGCGGGCACATTCGGCTCGTTCATGACGCTGCCCGGCCAAACGGCAGGCGTTTCCGTTTTCTTCGACCCCATCACCGCCGATCTCGGAATCTCTCGCACATCAGCCTCAATCGCTTATGCAATGGGGACGCTTGCGGGAATCCTCCCGGCACCGGTGATCGGTCGTTGGATCGACCGGCGCGGACCGCGCCTAACGGCGACCATCATCGCCGGTGGCCTCGCCCTGGCCTGCACGCTCATGGCGGCTGTTCAAACAGCAATGATGTTGCTCATCGGCTTCGCGCTGTTGCGCGGCGCTGCGATCGGCGGCCTCAGCCTCGTCAGTCAGCAGGTCGTCAATCTATGGTTCGTACGTCGGCGCGGGATTGCCGCTGCAGCAGCCAGTCTCGGACTCGCGGCCGGTTCCATGACCTTCCCGAAGCTGATCGATAGCCTGATCTCGCTCTACGGCTGGCGAGGCGCCTATCTCGCCCTCGCCGGACTTGTTGCAGTGCCGGTTGCGGCTGCCCTGTTTCGCGATCGGCCGGAGAAATACGGCCTCAGCACGGACGCCGGGCTGCCGCCGACTACGCAAGATCTACGGGAGGAGCCTTCGTTTACGCGCAAGCAGGCGCTCCGTACCGGCGTATTCTGGCTGCTGTGCGCGGCAGGCTTTCTCACCAATGCCATCGGCACCGCGCTCTTGCTCAATCACTTCTCAATCATGCGGACGGCCGGGATCGCACACAGCGACGCGCTGCTACTGCTGTCGCTTCTTGCCGGCGTTCAAGCCGTTGCGACACTCGGCACCGGATTTCTGGTGGATCGCTATGAACCCCGGCACCTGGTTCCGCTCGCGATGTTCATGCTTGCGCTGGCGACGGCTCTTCCGGCGTTTAGCAGCGGCGTCGCCATCAGTGTGCTGTACGCGCTGAGCCTGGGAGGGGCATACGGTTCGCAGCAAGCCATCAACGCCGCCGGCTATGCGCAGTATTTCGGCCGCGACCATCTCGGCGCAATCAGGGGGGCGTCGTTCGTCTTCGGCATTGCCGGCGCAGCGTTCGGCCCGCTGCCTTTCGCGGCAAGCGTCGATTGGGCCGGAAGCTATGCGGCCGTCCTGATCGGTTGCTGCATGCTTTGCATTATCTGCGGCGCCGGAGCATTCGCCGTCAAACGACCGTTCTCGTCGGCCGAGTCGATGATGAACTGCAAGATGGGAGCAACGCCATGACAGGCGGAGAAACGACCATCGTGGCTGGCATCGAAATTCCTTCGACCGACGCCTTCTTTCTGGCGGTGGTCCTGGGGCTGCATATTCCCCTGGGCCTTGCGTGCGTTGCGATCGGCGCAATCGCGATGTTGAGTGAGAAGCGTCGCGGGCGTCATTCGAGACTTGGGACGACCTATTTCTGGTCCCTGCTGGCGCTCGTCGCGTCCGCAACGTTACTGTCACTTATGCGCTGGGCCGAAAACTATCACTTGTTCGTACTCGGTGTGTTGTCATTCACTTGCGCCTGGATCGGGCGCACCGCGCTCCGGCGCCGCTGGTGTTATTGGGTCAGGCTGCATATAGCTGGGATGGGCCTGTCGTACATACTGGTGCTGGTTGCTTTCTACATAGACAATGGTAGGCAGCTTCCGCTTTGGAAGGACCTGCCCCATTTCATGTACTGGCTGATACCGCTGGCCGTTGGTATTCCGCTTATCGTTCGCGCGCTTCTGTGGCCGCCGTTGGCACCCGCCCGCCATGATTTCCACTTGATGCGATAATTTGCGATGCGCGCCAATCGATGCCCTCAAGCCAATGCGGCCGAATAGCTCCTTCCGACGCTTGACGGGCCCTCCGGATTTCGGATTGACGAGCATCTAATAATTCCATAACTCTGGATATATGGAAGCTGAAGAAGCCGTTCTCGCCCTCGCGGCGCTGTCCCAATCGACCCGTCTGGAGGCCTTCCGGACGTTGGTCAAACATGAGCCCGATGGCCTTGCGGCAGGCGACCTCGCGCGCCAGCTGGAAGTGCCGCCCAACACGCTTTCGGCCCATCTGTCGATCTTGACGCGCGCGCGCCTCGTGACCTCCGAGCGGCGCAGCCGTTCGATCGTCTATCGCGCCAACCTCGCCGAGTTTCGCGACGTCGCGGTTTTCCTGCTTCGGGATTGCTGCGGCGGGCGACCGGAAGTTTGCGAGCCGGTCGTCGAAAGCCTCCAAGCCTGCTGCTCTCCAAAGCGAAAGGGGCGTATCCGTGCCTGATCAAATCTACAATGTCCTGTTCCTGTGTACCGGCAATTCAGCACGCTCGATCCTCGCCGAGTCGATCCTCAGGAAGGACGGAGCCAGCCGCTTTCAGGCATTCTCCGCCGGAAGCACCCCGAAAGGCGCGGTCCACCCGCTGGCGCTGCGCACGCTGGAAAGCATGGACTATCCCACCGACGGGATGCGCTCGAAGAGCTGGCTGGAGTTCGCTGCTCCCGATGCGCCGGTGATGGATTTCGTCTTCACCGTTTGTGACAATGCCGCCGGCGAGGCCTGCCCCATCTGGCCGGGGCAGCCGATGACCGCGCACTGGGGTATCGAGGATCCCGCCGCAGCCGAGGGCACCGATCTGGAGAAGCAGGCGGCGTTCGTCACAGCGTTCCGCTACCTCAAGAATCGGATCGATACCTTCGTGAACCTCCCATTGAGAAGTATCGACAGGCTTTCACTTGGCACGAAGCTGCGCGAGATCGGCCGCGCCGAGGGCGCAGCACGTCCAGCGCCAAAGGCCGGCTGATGGACACGTTCGACCTTTCCCGACGCCTGGTCGCCGAAGCGCTCGGCACCGGCATTCTCGTCGCCACCGTCGTCGGGTCCGGCATCATGGCCGAGACGCTGACCAAGGACGTGGCTCTTGCGCTACTCTGCAATACGTTGCCGACCGGGGCCATTCTCGTTGTCCTGATCACCGTGCTCGGTCCGATCTCCGGCGCGCATTTCAATCCGGCAGTGACGCTGGTCTTCACCGGCAAGCGCGAGCTGCCGGCGAATGAAGCCGCGCTATACGTCATCGCTCAGATCGTCGGTGGCGCGATCGGGACGATTGCGGCGCACCTGATGTTTGCGCACCCCGTGATCGACCTGTCGATGAAGGTCCGGACCGGCGGAGCGCAGTGGTTCGCGGAAGCCGTCGCCGCTTTCGGACTGATCGTCACGATCCTCGCCGGCATCCGCTTTCAGCGCGCGGCCATTCCCTGGCTGGTCGGCCTCTACATCACGGCCGCATATTGGTTCACCGCATCGACGTCGTTTGCAAATCCGGCGGTCGCAATTGCGCGTTCGCTCACGAACACCTTTTCCGGCATCCGGCCCGTCGATCTTCCCGGGTTCATTCTCGCGGAGCTCTGCGGAGCGATCGCCGGCATGCTGCTGATGAATTGGCTGCTCGGGCGCGCCGAAGTGCGCGGCCCGGTTGCTGTTGCGGAGACCCGATCATGAGCGTCACGATCTATCACAACCCGGATTGCGGAACCTCGCGCAACACGCTCGCGATGATCCGGCAGAGCGGAGCCGAGCCCACCGTTATTGAATACCTCAAGACCCCACCATCGCGCGAAACGCTCAAGCAACTGATCGCAGCGATGGGAATATCGGTCCGCGCATTGCTGCGCGAGAAGGGGACGCCGTACAAGGAGCTCGGCCTTTCCGACCCCAAATGGACGGACGATGAACTGCTCGACGCGATGATGGCACATCCCATTCTGATCAATCGTCCGATCGTGGTGACGGCGAAGGGCACGCGACTGTGCCGGCCCTCCGAAGCCGTCGTCGACCTCCTGGACAATCCCCTCGGCCGGTTTGTGAAGGAGGACGGCGAGGTGATCGAAGCCAGGTAGGCACGAACGAAGAACGCATTTCGCCCCGACGGCCCGATCAAAGACCGATACAGATCAGACATCAGTTCTTCGTACTCGCCGTCTTGTCGAGCGCGGCACGCACGCCATTGGCGAGCTTGATCGCGTCGTCGTTCGCCCAGAAGTGCATGAAGAAAAGGCGCGGCTGCTCGTCCAGCATGTGGCTATGAAGCGCCGTTACGGAGATGCCATGGGACCGGAGCGCCATGATCACGGGATTCACCTCGTCGCCGATCAGCACGAAGTCGCCGGTGATGGCCGCCCTGCCGCCGCCGGTCGGCTGGAAGTTGACACCGGTCGCAACGCCCATGGGCCCGACGGGACTTAGCTGCATTCCGTGCTCGGTGATCGGATCGCGGCGGGGAACGTTGAACTGATAGACGCCGCCGTTGGCCTGCCCCTTGACGCCGATGATCTGATCGAGCTTGGCCGTGTCGAGATCAATGGCAGGCGGCGGGACCGCCGGAGCCGGCGCCGACATAGGCGTCTTGCTCTCGGCAAGCGCGGTCTTGATGGCGGTCGCGATCTTGAGCGGATCACCGTGCCCGGCCACATGCATGTAGAATGTCGCCGGGACCGCGCCGAGCAGATGGTTGTGAACAGCCGTAATCTCCAACCCGCTCTCGATCATCTTCTGCATGACCGGGTTGATTTCCGATTCGAGCAGCACCAGATCGCCCATTGCCATGACGGCGCCATGCGCGGGCTTGAACGCGACCCAGCCGCCCAGCGCCAGCGAAGGCTTGATGGTGACGCCGTCGAGCGTCACCGTGAGGTCGGTGCGGGGAAAGCCATAACGATGCACGTCGCCGGCAACGGCCGGCTTTCGGCCCAGCGCATCATCGACCTTCTGCCAGTCGACATCCTGCGCGTGAGCGGTCGCGATGAAGCATGCGCCGATGCCCATCAGCGGCAGAATTGCACTTCGCATTGATCTGCTCCCTCGAGCGAAATCCGGTTTCCGGAGTTCAGTTCTGCTCTTTGATCTGGCCGGCACCGTCGATAAGGAGCCGCACCGGCTTGCCGTTCTTGACCGCCTTGGCGGTCGTCCCCTCCGCCGTCGACTTGATCTCGCTGACCTGCGTGTAGCCAGCCGCCTGGATCCTGGCGATCAACTCGTCTTGAGTCAGCGCGCGTGCGGTCGGCACGCCAGCCGCGATCGCCAGAAACAGGAAGGTGAAAAAGATTGTCCATGTTCGCATGGTCGTTCTCCCGGTCATGTCCCGCCCCAGGTGAAGTCCGCTTTTGCGACGCTGCCCTTCCAAATGGCGCAGATCGAGAGGTCACGCCCCTGACGCAGGTCCGCCGGGACGCCCTTGTCGGTATGCGCGCCGACAGGCTCCGGCGCGCCGCGCTGGAGCGATGAGCCGAAACGATCTGTCGGATGAATTCGGAGTGTGGGGTGACATGCTGCGCCCTTGGTGACGATCAGGACGCGATTCTTGGGCATGACGCCTCACGGGGAGATCGCACATCCCCGTTGCCTGAAATAGAAAACCCGGAACGCCGAGCTGTCAACCTGCGCGTCGCGCGAAAGCACCGGGTAGGCCCCGGGTGGAACCGCGCGACCGTCTTGAAAGCCGAGGCCGATCTCACGTAAGGTCGTCCGCATGGGGGCAATGCAGACCCCCCATGAGACTTCGGTCCAAGCTCTGCGCAGCACGCACTTCGTGGAGCTTGCGCATGGATACCGAACAACACTTTCCTCTCCGATGCACCGTTGCCATCCTCTCACGCGGCGATGCCGCCGCGCGGGCGGATGCCACACCGCAGAACAGCCGCTTCGTCCGCGTCTTCGAGGCACTCGCCGCCGCCGGCATCGAAGCCCGGCCCGTCATCTACGACGAAACCTTTGCCGACGCCGTCCGCGATCAATTGCTTGCGGTCGACGGCGTGCTCGTCTGGGTCGACCCGATCCATCAAGGCAAGACACGCGCTGACCTCGATCCCCTGCTCCGCGACGTCGCGGCGCGAGGGCCATGGGTGAGCGCGCACCCGGACGTCATCCTGAAGATGGGCGTCAAGGAAGTCCTTTACAGAACGCGCCACCTGGGCTGGGGCGCCGACACGCATCGCTACGACACGGCCGCAAGCTTCCGCGCCGAGTTTCCGTCGCGCCTTCAGACCGACGGACCGCGCGTGCTGAAACAAAACCGCGGCAATGGAGGCCAGGGCGTCTGGAAAGTGGAGGCCATTGCAGAGGCGAGCGCCATGGTTCGCGTCCTCCATGCAACGCGCGGCAGCCTGCCTGAGGACATGCCGCTCGATGCCTTCATCGCCCGGTGCGAACCCTATTTCGGCTGGGGCGGCTGCATCATCGATCAGGCATTTCAATCGCGCCTGCCCGACGGGATGATCCGCTGCTACATGAGCGGCTCCAAGGTCGCGGGCTTTGGCCAGCAACGGATCAAGGCCTTGATCCCGCCGCCGCCGGAAGGCCCCGATGCAGCGGAGGCGCAACCCGGCCCGCGCATCATGCACGGACCCGATGCTCCACCGTTCCAGGCGCTGCGAAGATCGATGGAGAACGAATGGACGCCGCAGATGATGGACACGCTCGACATCGATGAATCCTCGCTGCCGGTGATCTGGGACGCGGACTTCCTCTACGGACCTCGCAACGCGGCAGGCGCCGACACTTACGTCCTGTGCGAGATCAACGCGAGTTCCTGTTTTGCGATTCCCGAAGAGGCACCTGCGGCGATTGCGCGGACGGTGAAGCACCGCCTGCTGACAACCCAGGAGGCCGGCTCCGGCAGATAGGAGAAGACGGCATCTGACGGGGGCCGCAGCAGCGGCGCTGCGGCCCCCGTGGATCAGATCTTCGGGATCTTCGCCCGCTCGACCACGCCCGACCATTTGGTGATCTCGGTTTCGATCAGCGCCTTCATCTCCGCCGGCGAGCCGCCACGGACCTCGCCGCCGACGGCCGTCTCCAGACGTTGCCTGAGGTCTGGGTCCTTGAGCGCATCGAGCGTCGCTGCATTGAGCGCGGCGATGATGGCGGGCGGCGTTCCCTTCGGGGCCAGCAGGCCGGCCCAGGTGCGCACGTCGTATCCCTTGATGCCGGCCTCCTGAACCGTCGGGACGTCAGGCAATAGCGCAGTCCGCGTCGGCGAGGTCACCGCAAGGCCGCGGATCGCGCCGCTCTGGATTTGCGGCGCGAGCAGGACCGGCGTGCCGACGATGACCGGAACCTCTCCGCCGAGAAGCGCGGTGACGGACTGCGAATCGCCGCGATACGGCACATGCACGATCTCGATGCCGGCCGTTGCATTCAGCAGCTCGCCCGCAAGGTGATGCGTGCTGCCGAAACCGACCGAACCGAAGCTGAGCGAGCCGGGCTTCTCCTTCGCCATGGCGACGATCTCGCCCAGCGACTTCGCCGCGTAGTCACTGCGCACGGCAATGACGAGCGCGTAGTAGACCAGCGTCGAGATCATCTCGAAACTGTCCGCGGGCTGGTAGGCGAGGCTCTTGTAGGTCGCCGCGGAAATCGCGTGGGCGCCGGTGACGAGCCCGAGCGTGTAGCCGTCAGGCGCCGCCTTGGCGACGGCATCCGCCGCGAGGTTGCCGCCGGCGCCCGGTTTGGCCTCGACGATGATCGGCTGCCCGAGCCGTCTCGCGAGCCCGTCGGCGATGATGCGCGACAGCGTGTCGGCCGCGCCGCCTGCGGCAAATCCGTGCAGCAGGCGGATCGGGCGCGACGGATAATTGTCCGCAAGTGCCACTGTGCCGGCGGCGAGAAACCCGCCAAGCAGAAACGTTGCCGCAGCAAGCCGTCTCATCCATCGCATGGATGCGTTCTCCCTTTTTTGACCGTTCTATCGTTGGCCGCAGCGAAGGCGACGTTCTCCAGGCCGGGCCGCCTGACGGGCGAACCCGGCGCATTCAGGCGATGGCGGCATGCTCCGAACGGGCGCACGAGCGAAGTTCGGCGTGTGATGTCATCGTGCCGTCCATCCCCTCATGGCGTCATGATGATCTTGCCGAGCGCCGAGCCCTGCTCGAGCAGCGCGTGGGCCTGCCTGACCTGGTCCAGCTTCAGGACCGCCGAGACGGCCGGCTTGATGGCATTGCGGCTCAGGGCCTCGATCACGCTGCGCATCAGGGCGCGGCGGCCGTCGCGATCGTGGTCGTAGATGTGGAAGGAGAAGCAGCGCACGGCGGGACAGATGTCGAGGTGATTGCGCATCGCCGCCATCAGGTTCTCTTCCGGAAGGCCCGCGAAGGCGTTGTAGGAGAGCAGCGTCCCCCATTTGCCGAGCGCGCCGAGATAGGCGGTGAACTCCGGCCCGCAGACGTGATCGAGCACGAGGCCGACGCCCTCGCCGTTGGTCAGCTCGCGGGTTCGCGCCACGACATCCTCGCGGCGGTAGAAGATGATGTGATCGGCACCGTTCGCCTTCGCGAACTCCGCCTTCTCTTCGGTCGAGACCGTGCCGATCACGGTCATCTGCGCGAGCTTGGCGAGCTGCACCAGCGCGGTGCCGACGCCGCCGGCCGCGCCGATCACCAGCACGCTTGCCGGCGCGCGTGGGTGGCGGCATTCGTGCAGGAGTGCGTAGGCCACCTGATAGTTCGACAGGCACACGGCGGCTTGCAGATCGACATGGTCGGGCAATGCGTGAACGGCGTCCGCGGGGGCAACCACGTAGTCGGCGTAGCAGCCGCCACGTTGCGACAGGTCGCGCGCGCTCAGCAGCACCTTCTGGCCGACGGCAAGCCCCTCCATGCCGGGCCCGAGCGCGGAAATGCGGCCCGCGACATCATTGCCGGGATTGGCCGGCAGCGGCGGCATCCATTTGTAGACGCCGCGCCGGATCAGCGCGTCGGGCTGCCCGACCCCGAACGCCTCGGCCCGGATCTGCACCTGCCCGGCGCCCGGCACGGGCACCGGGAGCTCGACCAATTCAAGTGCATCCGGCCCACCCGGCTGACGCACCAGCACCGCCCTCATGATTTCGCCCCGCCTCCCCAAACTGCATTTTCGAAAATAATACTGTTTACGAAAATTATTGCAAGGCGGTCGTCGCGCGAAGATCTCTCCTGAAGTGGAATCGGCCGGCTACCATCGGAAGGACGAAGATAGGAAATCGCCGTGATCCCGACGCGCGGCGGCTGGCGTCCCGGTCATTTTCGAAAATAACACGCCAGCCGGAAAAAGCCGGCGCGCCGTTCGGGCTTGCGAGGGCGGCCGGCGGCCGCCTCACGCGCGCGCATCGGGGGACCTAAGGCGTCGGACGTCTGCGCGCATGAAGCGTTGACGGGTCCGGCGCGCACTCAGTGCGTCCCGCACCGGCAGTTCTCGTAATCGACGGGATCGTGGCTGTTGACGATCCTCACGCGGCCGCCGTGGGAGAGCTTCAGCGCGCGCAGCCGCGCCTGGTTGGCGATCCGCTGCGTGCGGTCCATGTCGGCGCGGCGCTGGAAATAGCCGAGCACCAGCGGCATGCGCGGGGATGCCGCGAGCTGGCCGTGATGGAAATAGCTGTCGCCGGCATGCAGCAGCCATGTGTCGCCTGATCGGACCGCGATGCCGCAATGGCCGAGCGTATGGCCGGCGAGCGGGATCATCAGGATGTCCGCCTCCTTGTCGCCGAGCGCGCGCACGCCCTTGAAGCCGAACCAGTCTTCGCCGGCTTCGCCATAGAACGTCCAGCTCGGTCCATGGCTCCACTGCCCGGTGACATAGCGCCCTTGCGGCGGCGCCGGCCTGCTCTGCACCGCCATGTCGTATTCGGCGCGATGGACGTGGATCGCGGCATGGGGAAAGTCGGGCACGCCGCCGGCGTGATCGCGATCGAGATGCGTCAGCAGCACGTGGCGCACGTCTTTGGGCGAATAGCCGAGCGCCTTCACCTGCTCGAGCGCCGTCTCGGACGGATCGAGCCTTGGCGCGGTCTGGCGCAGCCATCGCCGTCCGAGCCGGTCAGGGGCTGCGATATCGCCAAGCCCGATGCCGGTATCGACCAGGGCAAGCCCGTCACCCGTTTCGACCAGCAGGCAGTGGCAGACCATGCGGGCACGCTGGAACAGGCCGCCGGTGCCGTTTACCAGGCGGCGGCCCATCGGGCACATCGTCCCGGTGTTGAGATGATGGATTTTCATGGAGGACCTCGCCCGTTGTGAACAGGGCGTTCTTGTCATCGTCCGATCCATAGGTAAAATATTGAATATTGATCATATCTCTAGGCTCATCCTATGGACATCCGCGAGCTCCGCTACTTCGCCGCCGTCTATCGCGCGCGCAACCTGACCGCCGCGGCGCGGGCCTGCTTCGTGTCGCAGCCGTCGATCTCGACCGCGATCACCAATCTGGAAGCCGAGCTCGGCACCACGCTTTTCATCCGGCACAAGAAGGGCGTCGCGCCCACCGCCTCGGCCGAGCAGTTTCACGCACTGGCCCGCCGCATCATCGACGAGGCGGACGCCGCGCGCGGCCTGTTCAGGAAGCCGGCGACCAGGACGACGGTCACGCTCGGCCTGATGCGCACGCTCGACGTGCCCCGAACGATCGCGCTGCTGAAGCCGCTGACGGCGCGCAGCGACATCGCGCTGCGCCTCGTCGGCAGCGACGAGCGCGCCGATGCGCGGATCATCTCGAAGACCATGCTGCGCGCTGACGAGCATTTCGTCGCGCTGTGGAGCGAGCGCTATGTCGCCGCGCTGCCGCCGTCGCATCCGCTGACGCTGAAGGAGAAGCTCCGTGCCGCCGATCTCGCCGGCGCTGCCATGATCGACCGCTGCCATTGCGAGCAAAGCCAGTTCTTCGGCCGCGCCGCGCAGCGGCGCCAGACCGCGGCGATCGCGCAATCGGAAGACTGGGCCATGGCGCTGGTCGCCGCCGGCGTCGGCATCGCCATCGTTCCCGAGGGCGTGGCGCGCTGCAATCCAGACGTCGCGGTGCGCGAGATCGAGGTCAAGGTCAAGCGCGAAGTCGGCCTCGCCTACCGCGCATCAGTGCCGCTGGCGGATGCGCTGAGGGATCTTGTCGGGAAGCTTCAGAAGCAGCGCAAGCCCGATCGGACTGCGCGCCAGCGCAGTGCGCGCAAAACGCTCAGCCCTTCGAGATGACCGCGCGGCCGTAGGGCGGCTGCGCCTGGACCGGCGGGTTGGCGGTCTGGGCCGCGAGCTCGCCGATCAGGCGGTCGGCGTCGGCGGCCATGCCGTCGGGCGCCTGGATCACCAGGCGCTCCAACGCCCAGCGATAGGAGGAGACGCGCTGCTCCAGGCACTGCTGCACCCACTGGATGATCAGCGAGTTCTCCTGCATGCGCGCGACCGCGTCGTCTCTCTCCCTCGGAGAGAGGCCGGAGACGCGCGCCATGCTGGCATCGCGCTTCCTGTCGAGGTCGATGACCTTGATCGCGGAGGCGAAGAACGGCTCGAAGCGGGTGGTGTCGTTGCGCACGTCCTCGATCAGCTGCGCATAGCGCGAGGAGTGCGAGCGGTGCGGCTCGTCGATCAGCGTGCGCCCGTACATGGTGCGGTCGAACACGACCTTCTGCCGCCACGGTGACGGCAAGGCCTTGTAGTCGCCGAACACGCTCTTCCATGCGGGGCGCGACAGCGGCGGCTCGATCAGGGGATAGGCGAGGTCGCGAAGCTGGCGCTCCTCGTCGGTGAGCTGGAATTGCGACGGTCTCAACCCGACGCTGCCGGTGGCCTCGGTGCCGAGCCAGCGATGCATGTCGTCGCTGCGCATATCGGCGCGGGTGCGGCCGAAATCGCCGCCGCTACAGGCCCCGAGCGTGGCGCCGAGCAGCGCGAGCAGGACGGCCGATACGAAGGGCCGGATCTTGTGGATGGTGTCCGGCATTGCAAAAGCCGGATCTAGCGGCGACGACGACGGCGCCCCGGCGCTGTGCCCGCTTCCGGCCCACGATCGCCGCTGGTTTCGTCCGCCTCGCGCTCGATGCGGATCACGGGAAGGATCAGAATCGTCCCCATGTCCGCGCGCGGTGCGACGTCCCCCGACGAGCCTACCCGGCGACCGGCCGGAAATTCGATGATGGTCCCCATGTCAGCTCTCTTCAATTGCCGCGCGACCGAATGCGCCCCTGCAACATGCGGATCATTAAGATCAGCTCATGGTTAACGGGGTGTAAAGATGTGCTCTGGACCGTAACCGCACGGAACCCGCCGCGCCGTCCCGTTGCGGCACGACAATGCCTTGAATTGCGGGGGCGGCTTCACGCCTCGTTTTCCTTAACGAGGCTTTAAAAGAACCTGCGCTAGGCTCACTCGCAAGTCTCTTTTCCGAGTTGCGTACGCCTCCATGACCAAGTCGCTGTTTCCCGGATTCGACGGGCTGATGACCCTCTCCCGTCGCGAAGGCGTCGATGTTCGCCCGACGCTGCTGCGCGTGCTGACCGACCTCTATGTCCAGACGCGCGTCCACAGCGAGGACGAACAGCGGCAATTCGTCGAACTCGCCACGCGACTGATCGACCAGGTCGACGATGCGACGCGCGCCGCCGTCAAGGCGCGGCTTGCGGTCTATCCGCAGACGCCCGTCCCTATCCTGCAGAAGCTCGGGCTGGTCGCCGCCCAGGAAGGCCGCAGGGTTCCGCTCGCGCGCGAAATCGCGGCGCCCCCGCCCGCGCCCTCCCCGGTCCGCGCGCCGACCGAGGCCGAGCAGCGTATGGCCTCGAACATGGCGATGCAGCCGACGGACGCCGCCGAAATCCACGACATGTTCTTTCACGCCGATGCGTCCCAGCGCGCGCTGATCCTGCACAATCTGGAGCAGACGCCGCTGAAGGCCGCGCCGCGGATTCCGACCGTGCGCGCCAAGCGCGCGATCCAGATCCTGGAGATGGCGGCGATCGCGGGCGACGTCGAGAATTTCACCTACGAGCTCGGCGACAGCCTGATCCTGCCCTCGCGCGTCGCGGCCCAGATCGTCGACGATCCCGGCGGCGAAGCGCTCGCGGTCGCCGCGCGCGCGCTCGACATGCCGAGCCCGAACTTCCAGCGCATCCTCTTATTCTTCAAGCCGGAGATCGGCAACTCCGTGAACAACGTGTACCGGCTGTCGCGGCTCTACGATCGCCTCGGCGAGCGCTCCGCGCTGGTGATGCTGGCCGCCTGGCGCGGCTCCACGCTCGCGGTGACGCGGGCAAAGTATCAGTCGTCGCTGCACGATGGCGAACGCCAGCGTGCGCGTGCGGGCGCAAGCCAGACGCGGCCCGGCGTGCAGCCCGGCTCCAGCCCAACGGTGCGGACCGGCACCGGCGGGTCGTCGGATCACTAGTCAGGTCTTCGCCAATTCCAGGAAGTGCCGTCCGGCGCGGTCTTCGGTCTCGACGATCCAGGCATCCGAATCGAAGCGGATTTCCTTGGTCAGCCGTTCCTCGACGGCGGGCTCCGGCAGCGGCTGCGGTGCAACCGGCACGAAGAAGCGGTCGACGGGCCGGCCGTCGTCATAGACGGTCTGCGGCGCCGGCACGTAGAGCATCGCATTGCCGTCGAGCAGCGACACCTTCACGAACACCGCGCCCGCCTCCTCGGCGCCGCGACGGCGCACCGCCCCGAACACGCCCTCGCTCTGGCACCGGCGCAAATAGGCCGCGACCCATATGTTGGATTTCAAACGCATGAATCGGACGATAGGCCAGTACGATGCGTCCCGCCAGTCTCGGCGCGCGTTCGCTACGCCTTGCCTGCACCCTGTCCCCCGCCGATCTGGCGTGCGACGAGATATGACAGCGGCATCGCAAGCGCAAACCCGATGGCCGCGGCATAGGGGATGTTCTTGATCGCCTCCGCGGCAAGGCTCGGCACCATCAGCACCACGATCAGGCTGACGCCCGCCAGCACGGTACCCAGCATGATCCAGACGAGAATCGAGACCTTGAACATGATGACCTCTCTTCCTTGATGAGGATGAGCGATCATCTTCCCTGACGCCGCCGACAGTCATTGATCCCGGACAAATCACGCCGGCGCAGGGCTGGCATCCCCTTGCGGATCACGCGCGGCCAATTGATCCGCGTCAATGACGACGACAAATGTCGCTATTCGACGGGATGGCCGATCGCGGCGGCGAGCTCGCGCAGCAGGCGATCGGACACCTGGCCGGTGACCTGCATCTTGTGCTCGCGCTCGAATTTCTGGATCGCGGACTGGGTCTCGCCGCTCATCGCGCCCGTGACCTTCAAATTGCCGTAGCCGTATTCGGACAGCGCGCGCTGCACGCCGGCGATACGCCGTACGGCCGGGCTCTGCTGCGCCGGGATCGGTGCCGGCGGACGCGCGACAGCAATGGACGGCGGCGTCGAGGTCGTCGCCTTGACCAGATTTGTCATGGGATCGCTGGCCGAGCGCGGCGTCGATGCGGTCGCCTCGACCGGCTTCTCCGGCGCCCTCTCGGCAACTCTCTCGACAGGCTTGGGCTCGACAGGCCGGGGCTCTACGGACTTGGGCTCGGCGCGGAACTCCGTCGCTCTCGGCTCGAGCGGCGAAGTATCGGCGCCGACGGGGCGCGGACGCGGCAAGGGGTTCGACAGCGGCACGGACGACGGCGCGGGAAGGTTGATCACGGTGCCGAACATCGGTGCCGGATGCCTTCCGGTCTGGAGGAACAGCGCATTGGCAACGATCGCGCTGATGGCGGCAACGGCGACGAGGCCGGCCAGCGTATCCTTGGGACTGTGCAGCAGCACGCGCATCACGAGGTTGCGCTCGGTCTCGATGTCGACAGCCGCAGCCTTGGCGCCACGACGGCGCGGTGCAGCTTCGCCCTTTGCAGACTTCTTAGGCACTTTTCTTCACCAGAGCAGGTTGGTCCTGAAGTTGGTCGTGATGTTGGTCGTGATGTTCCTGGCGCGGCACCGGCGTCAAAGTCGCGATCTTGCTCTCGGCCGGCATTCTATCGGCAGGTTTGGCTTGCGGCGACGTGTAGACCAGCGGCAGCTTGACGGTGACGGCGGTGCCCTCGCCGAGCCTGCTTTGTACCGTCAAATCGCCGAGATGCAACGCCACAAGACTCTTCACGATCGAAAGTCCGAGTCCGGTGCCTTCGTGACGGCGCTGATAGGTCTTGCCGGCCTGGAAGAACGGCGCACCGATACGCTTGAGGTCGTCGGGCGCGATGCCGACGCCGGTATCGCTGATACGCAGCGTGAGGTGCGACCCCGACACCGCGGCTGATACGGAGACCTGGCCGCCGCGCTCGGTGAACTTGATGGCGTTGGCGACGAGGTTGAGCACGATCTGCTTGAAGGCTCTGGGATCGCCGGTCATGACAGGCAGGTCCTGCGGCGCGTCGGTGATGAGGTCGATGCCGTTCTCCCGCGCCTTCAGCGCCAGCAGATTGCAGCAATGCATCAGCGAGGCGCGCGGCGCGAACGGCTCCGACGCAATCTCGAAATTGCCCGATTCCATCTTGGACATGTCGAGGATGCCGTTGACGACCGACAGCAAATGCTGGCCGGAATCGTTGATCAGTTGGGCATATTCCTTGCGCTGGGCCGCACCCAGCATCAGGGCCTGCTCCTGCGCGATCATGTCGGAGAAGCCGATGATGGCGTTGAGCGGCGTGCGCAGCTCGTGGCTCATGGTGGCGAGGAAGCGCGTCTTGGCGGCGTCGGCCGCTTCGGCGGCGCTGCGGGCCTGATCGAGCGCCTGCTCGGAGAGCTTGCGATCGGTGATGTCGCGCATCACGGCGACGACTTCCGTCTCGCGTGCGACATCACGGTCAATATCCTGGCGGCCGAGATCCTGGTCGAGCGGCCGGCAGCGCATCTCGACCCAGATGAAGTCAACCTGGCCGCGCTCCGAGCCGGTCGGTTCCCGCCGCAGCCGGAACTCGACGCTACGCACATTACCGCGCGCGGCATCGGACAGAGCGGTGAGATAGGCCGGCCGGTCGGCGACATGGACGCGATCGAACAGGCCGTGGCCGTGCAGCTGCGCAACGGGCATTCCGAGCATGGCCTCGGCGGCCGGCGAGATGAACTGCACCGCGCCGTTGCGCCGATGCCGCGAGATGACGTCGCTCATGTTGCGCGCAAGCAGGCGATAACGCTCCTCCTCGCGCGACAGCAGCGCAACGCCGGTGCGTGCGAGCGACTCCGCGCCGAAAGCGAGGCCTGCAGCATAGAGGGTGGCCGAGGCGACGCCGAACGCCATCAGCAGGCTGCGCTCCGCGGCACCCGGCGCGTCCAGCGGCAGCCAGCCGAGCTGTCCGACGAGGATCAGTATCCCCGCGCAGGAGAGCGCGAGCAGCGAGGCAAAGGCAGCGACGCGTCGCGATGCCGACAGCGCAGCCTCGAGGGGAACGACGATCAGCCAGACCGCAGCGAATGATTCGATGCCGCCGGTCGTGATTGCGACCGCCATGATCAGGCCGGCGAGCGCCAGCGACGACAGCACATGCGCGCCTTCGTAGCGGCCGGTGCGCGACAGGAACCAGGACAACATGATCGGCGCGATCAGCCAGGCAAAGGCCGCGACCTCGACCGCGCTCGGTGCGCCACGCATGGCGAGATAGATCGGGAATGCGGCAAACGCTGCCAGGCTGCCGAGCAGACGCGGCGCCATGAAGGCACGATGGCGCGCTCGCGTCAGCGCGTCGTAACGCGCGGAGGGATGCAGCAGCGCATCGAGACAATCGCGGATGATACTCAAAACTGTCACGGGTCTCGCGCTTCGGCTCATTCGTCGGAGAGACGCGCCGGAACGCCTCCTTGTCGTTGAGCCACCGTGTCAGAGCGACCTTAAACGAGTGCTAAGGCGGTACGGCCCGGCGCCGGACAGCGTGTCATCGCGGAGCTTTTTAGACGATTTGACGACGTCTTCGGCGAGGATGGTGAACACAGGGTTTCACCCCGGCCGGCATGGTTTCGAATTGGTAGATAAGGAGGACAGCAAGATCACGGGGGCTCGGCATCAATGGAAAATTTACGAGGCCGCCATTTTCGAAGTTTTTTGCGTAAAATTTCCGCGAATTAAGCTCAAGGCAATCACTTGCGATTTATCGAGAGTTGCTAGGTCCGACGCGCTCTGCGGAAATCGCCGCGGCGGGATCTAACATACAGGTCGATAAGATGCGCTTTCTGCTCCGCATCACATTCTGGCTCGGGCTGGTGCTGGTGCTCCTGCCGCGGGACAAGACGCCCGAATCGGAGAAGCTGCCGCAGATCGGCGCCGCCGACGCGGTGCAGGCTGCGACCGCGGCCGTCTCCGACATGACCCAGTTCTGCAAGCGCCAGCCGGCGGCATGCGAGGTCGGCGGACAGGCCGCGTCGATCATTGGCCAGCGCGCCCAGGACGGCGCGAAGAAGATCTATCAGATCATCAACGACAAGAAAGAGCAGATCACCAACGAGAAGAACGAGAAGAGCGACAAGAAGGCGCCCGACCACACCGGCTCGATCACGCTGGCCGGCGAAGGCGACACCGCTGCGAGCGAGGCGCCGCGCGACACCCTGACCCAGGACGACCTCGCGCTGGAATGGCGCGGACCGAGGCTTGCGAATTAGCCCCCAAACCCTATCGATTTCACGGCTTCGCGTCCTTATATTGGGCTGAACGGGAACGATAGGCCAGCATGACGACGATCGACGAAATCAGGGACAATTTCGAGATTCTGGACGAGTGGGACGACCGCTACCGGTACGTCATCGAGCTCGGCCGCACCCTGGAACCGCTGCCCGAGGCCGAGCATTCGGCCGCCAACAAGGTGAATGGCTGCGTCAGCCAGGTCTGGCTCCAGAAGCTGGTCGAGCGCGATGGCGGCGCGCCGATCCTGAAATATCGCGGCGACAGTGACGCGCATATCGTGCGCGGCCTGGTCGCGATCGTGCTCGCGCTCTATTCGGGCCGCACACCGCAGGAGATCCTCGCGACCGACGCGATCGCGGTGTTCGACGAGTTCGGCTTTCGCGATCACCTGACGCCGCAGCGCTCCAACGGCCTGCGCTCGATGGTCGAACGCATCAAGACCGACGCGAAAGAGGCGCTGGCGGAAGCCACCTGAAGATCCTCATGGTGGGAAGCGCTGCGTAGGGTGGGCAAAGGCGCACTTGCGCCGTGCCCACCATCTATCAACAATTGTGAGCCGGATGGTGGGCACGCTTTGCTTTGCCCACCCTACGAGATTCGAGGCCGGCTCTACTTCCGCTTCCGCTGCTGCTGTCCCAAACCCATCTGCTTCGCCAATTGCGAGCGCGCCACCGCGTAGTTCGGCGCGACCATCGGATAGTCGGCCGGCAGGCCCCATTTCTCGCGATATTGCTCAGGCGTCATGTTGTACTGGGTGCGCAGATGGCGCTTCAGCGACTTGAAGCGCTTGCCGTCTTCCAGGCAGACCAGATAGTCCGGCGCGATCGACTTCTTCAGCGACACCGCCGGCTTGGCCGGCTCGAGCGGCGCCGCCTCGACGCGGCCTGACGAGACCCGCACCAGCGCCCCGTGCACCTGGCTGATCAGGTTCGGGATCTCCGCGGCCGGCGTCGGGTTGTTGCCGAGATAGGCCGAGACGATGCTCGCCGTCAGCTCAATGAAATTCTTAGCCCCGGCATCCGACATGGGCCCGACCTTTCTCCACCTTGCGTCTCACGGGAGAGACGACTTCGAAGTATTCCGTGTCAACAATACGTTCGGCCAAAATACAGGACTGACGACTATGGGCTGATGACTGGCGAAGTGACAAGAAAGCTGGCGCTTTACTTGGCCCCGGCAGTCCTCAGGAGCGCTGGTCAAGATGCGCGCGCAACTCGTCGATCGAGGCAAAGCGCATCATGCCTTCCGGCATCTGCGCTTCGATCGAGCCGTCCGAATAGAGCGAATAGGCCATGCCGTCGACGACACCGGATTTGAGCACGGTCACGGGCGCCTGCTCGACCGCCGGCTCCGACTCCGGCTCGGGTGCAGGCGGCGGGGTAGCCTCGACAAAGGTCGAGGGCGAGCGCGGTGGCGGGCGGCGCGAGGCGGCCGGCGGTTCCGGCGGGCGCATACGATCCGGCTTCGGCCAAGCGTCGTCGAAGCTTGCAGGCGGCGTGTCCGGGCCGGCAGGCGCCGCGGGCTCGGCATGCGGCGGCGGGCCCTCGGTGGCCTTGGCCTCCGCACGCTCGCGTTCCTTTCGCGAGGTCGAGGCGAACAGCAGGTTGCGCCGGCGCGGCGCTTCCGGAGCTGCGGGCGGCGCCGGAGGTTCCGGCTCCGGTGGCGGCTCGACGCGCGGCCGCTCGCGCATCGGTGCCTCGCCTTGCCATGGAGGCGGCGCGGCCGGCGATGGCGGGGCCGTCGGCTCGGCGCGCATCGCCGGAGCAGGCTCGGGCGCAGGCGCGCCGGGCGGCGCGAGACCCGGCAGCACGGGCCTGACGCGCACTTCGGACGGTGCGGCGGCACCGGCAAGCCGGCGGGCGATGCCCTTCAGTTCCAGCACCACCAAATGGAGGCCCGCCAGTAACATTCCGGAGCAGACGCCGATCGTGCCCGAGATTATGAGGGTACTGCCGAGGCTGAACTCCCTGACGGTGAAGCCAAACAGGATCGCAAGGAGGCCCGCCAGGACGGCGACAATCCCCGCGATCAATAATGCCAACGTCATCGAACTCACCCCCGGCCGCGCATCCATACGCGACACACGCCACGATACCGTCTTCCTGTGTTGCTCGCCAACGACGAATTGCGATCAGCGTTCCTAAAGGGAAGGAAATCAGGGACTTATTCACATTCCCTTCAGCTACGGATCGCTACTGCTAGAGTGCTCTTGAGTTTCTGGATTTGCTGCGTCGCATCAGGAATTTAGCCATAATGCCCAATTACTTGGTAATGGAACTGCGCTATACGGAGTCCGGGGAGCAGGCCCGCGCGCACCAGCAGGGCCGAGAGGGGATTCCGGGTCACCAATAGCCATGACATCCATCACGACTTCGGCGATCGACACGCCTCTGCGGCGCTCGGTCGAACGGACTTGCGACGATCTCGCCATGCTGGTGCTGGCCGCGGTCGCCGTCATCGCAGGCCTGACCTTCCGCGATTACGGGCTCGGCTGGGACGACTACACCCACGCTGAATATGCCGATCTGTTGCTGCGCATGTTCGGTTCCGGCTTCAAGGACACCGCGGCGCTCTCCTTCGCCAACCTCTATATGTATGGCGGCGGCTTCGACATGGTCGCGGCCCTCCTGCACAAGGTCATTCCGCTCGAACTGTTCGAGACGCGCCGCCTGGTCGGCGCGATCGTCGGCGTGATCGGGCTTGCCGTGACGTGGCGGCTCGGCCGCCGCATCGGCGGGCCGCTCGCAGGCCTCGCTGCGCTGCTTCTGCTCGCGCTCTGCCCGATCTTCTACGGCCACATGTTCATGAACCCGAAGGACGCGCCCTTCGCGGTCGCCATGATCATCCTGATGCTGGGCCTCGTCCGGCTCGCGGAGGAATATCCGCAGCCTTCGCCGCGCACGATCCTGATCGTCGGCTTAGGTGCCGGCCTGTCGATCGGCTGCCGCATCCTCGGCGGGCTTGCGCTGGTCTACGCCGTGATCGGCTTCATCCCGCTGTTCCTGGAGGAACTGCGCACCGAAGGCGTTCGCGAGGCGGCCAGCCGCTTCGCCCATGTCGTCTACCTGCTGCTGCCCGGCCTTGTGTTCGGCTATCTCGTGATGGGCCTGATCTGGCCGTGGTCGATCATGGAGCCCGGCAATCCCTTCGAGGCGCTGACCTACTTCTCGCACTTCTTCGAGAAGCCCTGGAAGGAGATGTTCGACGGCGCGATCGTGTCGGTCCCCGACATGCCCTGGTCCTATCTGCCGACGCTGTTCGCGCTTCAGTTGCCCGAGGTGATGCTGGTGCTGATGACCGGCGCCGTGGTCAGCACCTTCGCGCTGCTGCCGCGCGGCGAGGTTCCGGCCCGCCGCAAGACCATCCTGCTGATGCTGACGCTCGCCGCGACCCTGCCGCTCGCGATCGCGATGGTGAAGCGGCCCGCACTGTACAACGGCATCCGCCATTTCGTCTTCGTGATCCCGCCGATGGCAGTGCTCGGCGGCGTCGCCTTCGCCTGGACCATGGAGCGCCTGCGCGCCAACCACCGCACCTGGCAGCCGGTCGTGCTCGCCACCTTCTGCTTTGGCCTCGCGCTCCCGCTCGCCGAGATGATCCGGCTGCATCCCTATCAATACACCCACTTCAACCACATCGCCGGCACGGTGCGCGCCGCCGACGACCGCTTCATGCTGGACTATTGGGGCCTCGCGCTGAAGCAGGCCTCCGACGAGCTGCGCGAGCAGCTGGTCGAGCGCCAGGAAGTGCCGCCGCGCAACCGCAAATGGAAGGTCGCGGTGTGCGGTCCGCAGCGTCCGGCGCAGGTCGCGCTCGGGCCCGACTTCACCATCGGCTGGGACTCCAATGCCGCCGATTTCGCCATGACGCTCGGCGAGTTCTACTGCAAGGGCCTGACCGCGCCTGTCATGGTCGAGATCAAGCGCGACGACGTGGTGTTCGCCCGCGTCTACGACATCCGCGGCAGCAGCATTTCCAGCCTGCTCTCGATCCCGGCACCGTAAGATCATTGTCCGATCGGACGGCCGCGTAGACGAAACGTCGCGTCGGACGGTTCTGAAATCCGGAACCTCAAACGCGCACTCCATGCGGGCGACGCTGAACTGCCGCGCTTTGAGCGCCTTGCCGCCGACCTCACCCGAGACTAGGCTCTCGCTCCGCAACAACGAGGTTCGGAGAGATTTGCCATGTCACCAGCGGAAGCGCGCCTGAAGGAAGTGCCGTCGAACATGACGGAGGCCGAGTGGCAGCAACGGGTCAACCTCGCCGCCTGCTATCGCCTCGTCTCGCTGTACGGCTGGGACGATCTGGTCGACACCCACATCTCCGCCCGCGTGCCCGGCCCCGAGCATCACTTCCTCATCAACCCCTACGGGCTGATGTTCGACGAGATCACGGCCTCGAGCCTCGTCAAGGTCGACCTGCACGGCAACCAGCTCTCCGAGAGCGAGTACAGCATCAACCCGGCCGGCTTCACCATCCATTCGGCGATCCACGAGGTGCGCGAGGACGCGATCTGCGTGCTGCATCTCCACACCCTCGACGGCACCGCGGTGTCGAGCAGCGCCGAAGGGCTGCTGCCGCTGAACCAGACCGCCCAGCTCGTCACCCACGACCTTGCCTATCACGACTATGAAGGCATCGCGCTCGACCACGACGAGCGGCCGCGGCTGCAGAAGGACCTCGGCGACCACAACCACATGCTCCTGCGCAACCACGGTACGCTGACGGTCGGCCGCTCGGTCGCCTCGGCCTTCGAGCGCATGTATCACCTCGAGCGCGCCTGCTCGATGCAGGTGCGCACGCGCGCGCTCGGCACGCCGGTCTATCCGGTCGAGGAGATTGCGATCGAGAAGAACACCGAGCTGCTCGCCAACCGTGACCGCGCCGAGCTGCGTGCGACCAACCTCGTCTGGCCGCCCCTGCTGCGCAAGCTCGACCGCGAGCTGCCGGGCTATCGGTCTTGAGATTTTCGGGATTTCGTGTAAGGTAGCTCTCAACTACCTCTGCACGTTCTGGAATGAAACGCCGCCCAATTCCGGGCGGCGTTTTTATTTGGCCCCGCTGTCATTGCGAGGAGCTCTTGCGACGAAGCAATCCAGACTGTTTCCGCGGAGGGATTCTGGATTGCTTCGCTCGCAATGACGAAGATAGAGATTTCGTAGGGTGGGCAAAGCGAAGCGTGCCCACCCCTTCGATCGCAATCGCGGAGAGATGGTGGGCGCGGCGCGCGAAGAGCGCGCCTTTGCCCACCCTACGGCACCGTGTGCTACTTCACCTCGGCCAGCGCGGCGAGGATGCGCGCCCAGGAGCGGATCCCCTTCTGGAAGCTGCGGAGGTCGTACTTCTCGTTCGGCGAGTGGATGTTGTCGTCATCCAAGCCGAAGCCGACCAGCAGCGAGTCCAGTCCCAGCGTGCGCTTGAAGTCGGCGACGATCGGGATCGAGGCGCCCGAGCCCATCAGCACGGTCTCCTTGCCCCATTCCTCGGTCAGCGCCTTGCTGGCGGCGGCGAGCGGCTTCATGTTCCAGTCGAGCGCGACCGCGGGCGCGGCGGAATGGTCGCCGAACTCGACCTTGCAGTCGCCCGGAAGCCGTGCCGTCACGTAGTCGCGGAAGGCCTTACGGATCTTTGCGGGGTCCTGTCCCTCGACCAGACGGAACGAGACCTTGGCGGACGCATGCGACGGGATCACCGTCTTGGAGCCCTCGCCGATATAGCCGCCCCAGATGCCGTTGACATCGCAGGTCGGACGCGAGGAGGCCTGCTCGATCAGGAGCCGGCCCTTCTCGCCGGCCGGGATCGACAGGCCGATCGGCTTCAGGAACATCTCCGGCGTCAGGTTGAGCTTCTTCCACTGCTCCAGGATATCGGGCGGCAGGTCCTTCACCCCGTCATAAAAGCCGGGGATGGTGATGCGGTTATCGTCGTCGAACAGCCCGCCGAGAATTTTCGTGAGCACCCGGATCGGGTTCATCGCGCTGCCGCCGAACACGCCGGAATGCAAATCGCGATTGGCGGCGGTGATCTTCAGCTCTTCATAGAGCAGGCCGCGCAGCGACGTCGTGATCGCCGGCGTGTTGCGGTCCCACATGCCGGTGTCGCAGACCAGCACGTAATCGGCTTTGAACTCGTCCTTGTTGGCCTCGATGAAGGGCACGAAATTCTTCGAGCCGACCTCCTCCTCGCCTTCGATCAGGAAGGTGACGTCGATCGGCAGCGAGCCCGTCACCTTCTTCCAGGCGCGACAGGCCTCGACGAAGGTCATTACCTGGCCCTTGTCGTCCTCGGCGCCGCGGGCGACGATGATCTTGCGGCCATCGGCATGATCGGTGACGGCAGGCTCGAACGGCGGACGGTGCCAGAGGTCCAGCGGATCGACCGGCTGCACGTCGTAATGGCCATAGAAGATCACATGCGGCCGCCCGCCCGCTCCGGTCTTGCCGACGATGGCGGGATGGCCGGCGGTCGGCCTCACTTCGGTGGCGACACCCAGGCTCGCGATATCCTTGGCGAGATGCTCGGCCGCGGCCTTGCAGTCGTTGGCAAAGGCCGGATCCGCCGAGATCGACTTGATCCGCAACAGCGAGAACAGGCGCTCAAGGCTGTTGTCGAAATCCTTGTCGATGTGGTCGAGCACGGATTGAAGCTGGGCATTGGCCATGGTCGGATTCCTGACTTTCGAGTCTCAAGATGGCTTCTCAAGAGGTCTTGGGTTTCAAGAGGTCTTGGGTTTTAGCGCTGCCGCGGCGCCGGAGCCAGCCGCAACCGGCGGATGCCGGATGTGCCATGCGAGGCCCCCCGCGAGGATAGCTGTGGCGAGGAGGTTGTTGCCCCAGGCCTGGAAGGCATTGGGAAACCACGGCAGTGCCAGCAGCATGAGACATCCGGCCGCGCCGAGGGCAAGCCAGGTTCCCAGCCGCACATTCGCCCGCTCGTCGAAGGCGGCGCGATGCATCAGCACCGTCATCGGGAAGAACAGCCACATGAAGTAGTATTGCCGCGCCAGGGGCGATGCCACCGTCATCAGGCAGAACAGAATGCCGAGCTCCTCGGCATCCGAGCGCGCCGTTCGAAGCCGTTGCGGCGGCATGACCGCGACGAAGCCGAGCCCGAGCAACGCCGACAGCGCGAGCACGATCCAGTTCGCTGTCCTGTAATCGACGTCGATGATATTCATCGTGCGCGGCGGCTTGCTGGGATCCTCCTGATTGTAGTTGATCGGACGAACCAGGCGGTGCGTGACGGCAATGATGGATTGGTTGACCCACGACCAGTTCTGCTCGTCGCGCTGGCCAAAGCCCTTTTCCGAGCTCGCCCCGACCATGCCCTGATACCAGGTCGCAAGCTCGGCCGCGTTGCGCTCGAAGCCGCGAATGGGCGCCGGCACAACATAGAGAAGGATGCCGGTGAAGGCGACCGTAGCGACGGCAGCCGCCCACTTCCGCCGCCAGACCAGATAGGGCAGCACCGCAATCGGAAACACCTTGATGGCGGTGGCGAGCGCGAACATCAAGCCCGCGAGCCAGACGCGCTGATGCTGCAAGCACCAAAAACCGTAGAGCATCATCGCCAGCAGGACGAGGTTCGGCTGGCCGAGGTCGAACATGTCGAACACGAAGGTCACGGTGACGAAGGCGGGCAGTGCCTCCAGCCAGGGGCCGGGCTTGCGGCCCGAGCCGGTCATGACATTGGAGAGTGTCCCGGTGTACCACCACGCCAGCGCATTCAGGACCGACAGCACGATGTAGAGCGGGATCTTGCCGAACCAGCTCGGGATCGCCAGCAGGATCGCCGGCAGGGGTGGATAGATGAATTCGAACGGATAACGGAAGTCGCTCGGATAGAGCGAGCCACCATGCAGCACCTGCTGCCCGGCCCAATACCAAAGCGCATAGTCCTTGGTCTTGCCGTGGCCGAAAATCTCCGGGCCGAGGACGTCTGCGATCAGGATGAAGCAGCAAAAGAGGAAGAGCAGGTCCAGCGGCGCGCGCAACGACAGGCGTCTCGGCGCATCAGGTTTGGCTAGCGGGTCGGTTGAGGTCACAATAGGGTCCAGTCCAGCGTCGACATAGCACGTAGCAGACCGACGAACGGTTGGAGAGCACCTCACCTGAAATTGTACCCGTGACGAGGCGGCCGCGCCAGCGCGCGGATTGCCTCCAATCGGGCTTTCTGCCTACCGACGCAGCAAGCCGCCGAGCGCGCCGCGGACCAAGGTGCGGCCGATCGAGCCGCCGAGCTGGCCGCCGACCGACTTGCCGAGATTGGCGGCCATCCCTCCGATCACCTGGTTGGTCACCGATCGCGTCACGTCGCGCGCAATGACCTGGCCGGCCGACAGGCGGCCGCGCTTGACATTGGTGCCGAAGATGGTGCCGACGATCGAGCCGATCTGGCCGAGGATGCTGCCGCCTCCGCCCGCCGGAGCATCCGCCGTCGCCGCGGTGCCGGCGATGCGCTTCTGGATCATCTCGTAGGCGGACTCTTCGTCAACGGCGGTGTCGTATTTGCCCTTCACCGGGCTCGCATCCATGATCGCCTTGCGCTCTTCCGGCGTGATCGATCCGATCCGGGCCGACGGCGGCCGGATCATCACCCGCTCGACCATCGCCGGCGTGCCGTTGCCTTCGAGGAAGGACACCAGCGCTTCGCCCTTGCCGAGCTCCATGATCACCTTGGCGGTGTCGAGCTTCGGGTTGGGCCGGAAGGTCTGGGCCGCGGCAGCGACCGCCTTCTGGTCGCGCGGGGTGAAGGCGCGCAGCGCGTGCTGCACCCGGTTACCGAGCTGACCGAGCACGCGGTCGGGCACGTCGATCGGGTTCTGCGTCACGAAGTAGACGCCGACGCCCTTGGAGCGGATCAGGCGGACCACCTGCTCGATCTTGTCCATCAGCGCCTTGGGCGCGTCGTTGAACAGCAGATGCGCCTCGTCGAAGAAGAACACCAGCTTCGGCTTCGGCAGGTCGCCGGCCTCGGGCAGCTCCTCGAACAGCTCCGACAGCATCCACAACAGGAATGTCGCGTAAAGCCGCGGGCTCTGGAGCAGCTTGTCGGCGACGAGGATGTTGACCATGCCGCGGCCGTCGCGGTCGGTCCTCATGAAGTCCTTCAGCGTCAGCGCCGGCTCGCCGAAGAACTTGGTGGCGCCCTGGTTCTCCAGCACCAGGAGCTGGCGCTGGATGGTGCCGACGGTGGCCTTGGTGACGTTGCCAAATCCCTGGGCGGCCTTGCGGATGTCGGCAAGCGGATCGTCGGCGGCGTCCGGCCCCTTCTTGCTGCTGTCGGGCACGATGGCATCGAGCAACGCCCGCAGATCCTTCATGTCGATCAGGACAAGGCCGTTGTCGTCGGCGACACGGAAGGCGACGTTGAGCACGCCCTCCTGCACGTCGTTGAGGTCGAGCATGCGCGCGAGCAGAAGCGGCCCCATCTCGGTGACGGTCGCCCGCACCGGGTGGCCCTGCTCACCGAACACATCCCAGAACACCGTCGAGAACTGGTCGGGCTGGAACGTCAGCCCCATCTCGGTGGCGCGCTTGACGATGAAGTCCGCGGGCACGCCGACCTCGGAGATGCCGGAGAGGTCGCCCTTGATGTCGGCCGCGAAGACCGGAACACCGGCGCGCGCAAATCCCTCTGCCATGACTTGCAGCGATACCGTCTTGCCGGTTCCGGTTGCACCTGTGACGAGGCCGTGGCGATTGGCGAGCGCCAGCGTCAGCCATGCCTGCTCGTCTCCCTTGCCGACGAAGATCTTGTCGTCGGTGTCGCCGAGCTTGCTGTTCTGTGCGGTCATTATTCTCTCTGATCCGTCTGCCGTATTTCGCGTATTGAAACTCAAATGCCAGTTCCGTAGTTTAACGCATGTCGCGCGTCGATTGAAACCGTTCAACGCGACCTGATCATGCGACATTGTCGGAAAACAAGTGCACGACATCCGCCGAAAGTAGGAACTGCGCGTTCGCACCGCGGTAATTTACTGCTGATTTCGTCTCCGCTCTTGCATCGCTGCAACACTTTTCGCGCGTTCTAAGCTGAATCGCATGTTCGCCTCCGTTCATAGCTTGTATTTCACACCACACCGGCTCAAGATCATTTTGAAAACAATACTCCGGCATGTGAACCGGCTGAGGGGCAGGCCATATGGACGAGCTGATCGGGCGGCTGGCGACGAACGCCAGCATAGATAGTGCTGTCGCTGAAAAGACGGTCGGCATTATCCTGGGCTTCCTTCGCAACGAAGGCCCTTCCGAGAACGTCGAAGCCCTGATCAATCATATTCCCGGCGCGGAAGCGGCGATCGAGGCGTCCAAAAGCGGTGGCGGACTGTCGCGGCTGATGGGCGGCGGCCTGATGGCGGTTGGCACGCGCCTGATGGGCTTGGGACTTGGCATGTCCGAGATTCAGACCATTGCTCGTGAACTTTTTCGCTTCGGCCGAGACAAAATCGGAGCGGATCAGATGGGCAAGATCATCGCAGGGACGCCGGGCCTCAGCCAATTTGCCTGAGCTACGCTTTTCATATCGAGCATCATGACATATCCGATTTCCGAGATTGAGGGCCTGCCGGCCTTTGCCGCCAACAAGTTGAAGGCGCAAGGAATCCGCACGACGGACGCGCTGCTCGAGGCGGCCTCAACCGTGAAGGGCCGCAAGGCGCTGTCCGCCAAGACCGGCATCAGCGAGCAGCAGCTTCTGGAATGGGCCAACGTCTCCGACTACATGCGCATTCCCGGGATGGGCCGTGCCAAGGTCGGCCTGGTCCGTGCCGCCGGCGTCACCACCGTGCGCGAGCTCGCCTATCGGAATCCGGCAAGACTCGCCCAGAGCATGCGCGAAGCCAACGAGAAGAAGAAGCTCCTCCGCATCCTGCCCTCGGAGAAATCGGTCGGCGACATCATCGCCAAGGCCAAGAAGCTGCCGCCGAAGATCACGTATTAGGCCTGCTGCTCACCGAATACGAGCGCTGACGCCACACCTTCGCCGGGACGACACCGGGGGTAAGATTGGACGGCTGTCGCAACAACGTCATTGCGAGCGCAGCGAAGCAATCCAGACTGCCGCCGCGGAAAAAATCTGGATTGCTTCGCTGCGCTCGCAATGACGGAGCGTGGGCAAGAGCAACGTTCCCTCACTGGCCCCGGAACGGATCGGAGCGACCGGATCGCCCCCAATCCCGTCTTGACTCCCCCTCCCCGACCGCGCACATCCACGCGCATGAATGCCTTGCCATCCCCTTCCGTCCCGCCGGCCGGCTCGGCCGGGCGTGACGTGCTGCGGACACTGCTGGAACGGCCACTCCCGGCGGTGATGGGCGTGCTCAACGTCACCCCGGATTCCTTCTCAGACGGCGGCGATTTCATCGCGCCCGACCTGGCGCTCGAACGGGCCCGGGCGATGATCGCCGATGGCGTCGACATCATCGACATCGGCGCGGAGTCCACCCGGCCCTACAAGGGCGCCAAGGCCGTCACGGCCGAGGACGAGCTTGCCCGGCTGAGGCCGGTGCTATCGGGCGTGGTTGCGCTCGGCGTGCCGGTCTCGATCGACAGCATGAAGGCGGAGGTGGTGGCCTTCGCGCTCGACCAGGGCGCGGCGATCGCCAACGACGTCTGGGGCCTGCAACGCGATGCCGGCATGGCGCCGCTGGTAGCCGCCAGAGGCGTCCCCGTCATCGTCATGCACAACCGCGAGAGCGTGGATTCCGCCATCGACATCATCGCGGACATGAAGGCGTTCTTCCTGCGCTCGCTGGATATCGCCGCCAAGGCCGGCATCGCACGCGACAAGATCGTGCTCGATCCCGGCATCGGCTTCGGCAAGACCGCCGAGCAGAGCATGACCGCGCTGGCGCGGCTGCGCGAATTCGACATGTTCGGCCTGCCGATCCTGGTCGGCGCCTCGCGCAAGCGCTTCATCGCCTCGGTGTCGCCGTCGGAACCGAAAGAGCGGCTCGCCGGCTCGATCGCGGCGCATCTCATCGCCACGCAGCGCGGCGCCAGGATCATCCGGACCCATGACGTCGCCGAGACCTTGCAGGCCCTGCGGGTCGCGAGCGCAATCGAGAGCAAGCAATGACCGATACGATCTTCGTGACCGGCCTGTCGATCCACGCTCGCCACGGCGTCATGGATCACGAAACCGAAGTCGGCCAGCGTTTCGTGATTGATCTCGAGCTCTATACCGACCTGTCGGAGCCTTCGCGCACCGACCGGCTCGCCGATACGGTGTCCTACGCCGAAGTCGTGGCGACCACGACGGCGGCGTTCAAGAACACCAATTACAAGCTCTTGGAACGCGCCGCCGGCGCGGTGGCCGACGCCATCCTGTCGCACTTCCCGCGCATCCGCGCCGTGAAGATCACCGTGCACAAGCCGCATGCGCCGATCGCTGCGATCTTCGACGATGTCGGCATCGTGCTGACGCGCTCGCGGCACCCTTGATATGGCGAGCGTGCTGATCGCGCTGGGCGGCAATGTCGGCGATGTCCGCGCGACGTTCGGCAAGGCGATCGCGCACATCTGCGGCATGGCACAGGCCGCGCTGACCGCGCGCTCCTCGGACTATGCGACGCCGCCCTGGGGCGATAAGGAGCAGGATCCCTTCATCAATGCCTGCATCGAGATCGAAACCGGCCTCGATCCGCACGCGCTGCTGTTCGTGCTGCAGAAGGTCGAGCAGAAATTCGGACGTACGCGGGCCAAGGAGCGGCCCTGGGGGCCGCGCACGCTCGATCTCGACATGATCGCCTATGACGATGTCAGGCTGCAGAAGCCCGACCTGACCTTGCCGCATCCGCGCCTGTTCGAGCGCGCCTTCGTGCTGGTGCCGCTGGCCGAGATCGCGCCCGACCGCGTGATCTCAGGCATTCGCGTGCGCGACGGGCTTTCCAGCGTCTCGACGCAAGGCATTGAGCGGCTTCCGGATACCGGTTAACCAAAAACAACCGTTTGCAGGGACGGTCCGCCGTGGCAATTTCGCCTGCGAACAACAAGATTTTCGGGAGCCCCTCGCCGCATGACCTCCGTGACTGACGACCTGCCGCTGGCGGCGGATTTTCCCAAGGCTACGGTCGAAGACTGGCGCAAGCTGGTCGATGGCGTGCTCAAGGGCGCGCCGTTCGAGAAGCTGGTCGGCAAGACCTATGACGGCCTGAAGATCGATCCGCTCTATCCGCGCGCCAGGGGCGTTGCGCCCGTGGTCGGACGGGCTGCTGCCGCGCCGTGGCAGATCATGCAGCGGATCGACCATCCCGACGCGGCGGCCGCGAACGCGCAGGCCTTGCAGGATCTGGAGAATGGCGCGACGGGGCTCGCGCTGGTGTTCGCCGGTGGCAATGACGCCCACGGTTTCGGCCTGGAACCGACAGCCGACGCGGTCGGAAAGGTCTTGAAGGACATTCATCTCGATGCCGGCATCGGCATCGAGCTTCAAATCGGTCCGCAATCGCGGATGGCCGCGATCCATGTCGCGGAATATGTAAAGAGCAAGGGCCTCGATCCCGCGGCCTGCGACATCCGCTTCGGTCTCGATCCGCTCGCCGCCTGCGCGGTGTGGGGCCACAGCCCTTACGCCTGGGAGGAGATCGCTCCTGCCGTCACCGGCGCGATCAAGGGTCTCGCCGCGCTCGGCTTCAAGGGGCCGTTTGCGTCCGCCGACGGACGCGTGATCCACGATGCCGGCGGCTCGGAAGTGCAGGAGCTCGCCTTCGTGCTCGCCTGTGGCGTCGCCTATCTTCGCGCGATCGAAGGCGCCGGCGTTCCGCTGGAAGCCGCGCAGGGCATGGTCTATGCGCGGCTCGCCGCGGACGCCGACCAGTTCCTGACCATGGCAAAATTCCGCGCGCTGCGGCTCTTGTGGGCGCGCATCGAGACGGCATGCGGACTGACACCGAAGCCGTTGTTCATCGCCGCCGATACGGCCTGGCGCATGCTGACGCAGCGCGACCCCTATGTGAACATGCTGCGCGCGACCATGGCGACGTTCGCTGCGGGGCTTGCCGGCGCCAACGCGATCACGGTGCTGCCGCACACGCTGGCGCTCGGACTACCCGATCCGTTCGCGCGGCGCGTGGCGCGCAACACGCAACTGCTGCTGCTGGAGGAGAGCAACCTCGCCAAGGTCAGCGATCCCGCGGCGGGCGCAGGCGGCATCGAGACGCTCACGGCACAGCTTTGCGAGGCGGCCTGGGCACTGTTCCAGGAGAGCGAGAAGGCCGGCGGCGCCTTTGCCGCGCTTCAGCAGGGCCTGTTCCAGAGCAAGGTCGCGGCCGCCCGCAAAGCGCGCGATGCCGACATTGCAAAACGCCGCGACGTCCTGACCGGCGCGAGCGAGTTTCCGAACCTGCATGAGCGCGAGACGGCGGTGCTGAACGCGACGCCGGTCGCGCTCGCACCCTACGGCGAACAGAAATACAAGTTCGACGCGCTGCCGCCGATACGACTGGCGGAACCGTTCGAAGCGCTGCGCGACAAATCCGATGCGGCGTTGAAGGCGCACGGCGCGCGGCCAAAGGTGTTCCTGGCCAATCTCGGCACGCCCGCCGATTTCACGGCGCGCGCAACTTTTGCGAAGAGCTTCTTCGAGGCCGGCGGCATCCAGGCCATCGACAGCGAGGGTTTTGCTGATCCGGCCAAATTGGTCGCCGCGTTCAGGGCCTCCGGTGCAGAGCTTGCCTGCCTTTGTTCCAGCGACAAGGTCTATGCGGAACACGCCGAAGCCGCGGCGAAGGCCCTGCAAACCGCAGGCACCAGACATATCTATTTGGCAGGCCGCCCGACCGAGGCCGAGGCAGGTTTACGGGCCGCCGGCGTCACGGGTTTTGTCTTCGCCGGGGGCGATGCGCTTGCCACGCTGCAAGACGCCTATCGACGGATGGAGCAGGCATGACCGAGCCAGGCAAACCAGTTCTCACCGGCGGCTGCCAATGCGGCGCCATCCGCTTTGCGGTCTTGGCAGCGCCGGCGAAGATCAGCATCTGTCATTGCCGGATGTGCCAGAAGGCGACCGGTGCGCCGTTCGCCTCCTACGCCGACATCGAGAAGGGTGATTTCGCCTGGACCAAGGGCACGCCCTCTGCGTTCCGCTCCTCGTCCATCGCGATGCGCGATTTCTGCGCCGCCTGCGGCACGCCGCTGAGCTTCCGCCGCATCGACGGCCCGCGCATCGAGATCATGACCGGTACGTTCGATCGTCCGGATCACGTGGTGCCGACACGGCAATATGGAACCGAATCCCGCCTCGGCTGGGTGGTCGGGATCGCCAATTTGCCGAGCCAGACCACGCAACAGAATTACGGGCCGGAGAAGATGGCGACCATCGTCAGCCATCAGCATCCGGACCATGATTGAGCGTCTATGATATGGTCGAAACCATGAGCCGCATTCCCAATTTCGCCGATGTCGCCTTCGAGAGAGCAACCGCCGCCGCGCCGGCCGGCAGCGCCGAGCCGTGGCTGACGCCCGAGGGCATCCTGGTGAAGCCCGCCTATGGCGAGGCCGACCTCGCCGGGCTCGATTTCCTCGAGACTTATCCGGGCATCGCGCCCTACCTGCGCGGCCCCTACCCGACCATGTATGTCAACCAGCCCTGGACCGTCCGGCAATATGCCGGCTTCTCCACGGCGGAGGATTCCAACGCGTTCTACCGCCGCAACTTAGCTGCCGGACAGAAGGGCCTCTCGGTCGCCTTCGACCTCGCCACCCATCGCGGCTATGACAGCGATCATCCGCGCGTCGGCGGCGACGTCGGCATGGCCGGCGTGGCCATCGATTCCATCTACGACATGCGCACGCTGTTTGCGGGCATCCCGCTCGACCAGATGAGCGTGTCCATGACCATGAACGGCGCGGTGCTGCCGATCCTCGCGCTGTTCGTCGCCGCCGCGGGCGAACAGGGCGTGCCGCCGGAAAAACTCTCGGGCACCATTCAGAACGACATTCTGAAAGAGTTCATGGTGCGCAACACCTATATCTATCCGCCTGCGCCGTCGATGCGGATCATCTCCGACATCTTCGCCTATACCTCCACGAGGATGCCGAAATACAATTCGATCTCGATCTCCGGCTATCACATGCAGGAGGCCGGCGCGACGCAGGATCTCGAGCTCGCCTATACGCTGGCCGACGGCGTCGAATATTTGCGCGCCGGACTTGCCGCAGGCCTCGACGTCGACCGCTTCGCGCCGCGGCTGTCGTTCTTCTGGGCGATCGGCATGAACTTCTTCATGGAAGTCGCCAAGATGCGCGCCGCGCGCCTGTTGTGGGCGAAGCTGCTCAAGCCGTTCAACCCGAAGGACCCGCGCTCGCTCTCGCTGCGCACGCATTGCCAGACCTCGGGCTGGTCGCTGACCGCGCAAGACGTCTTCAACAACGTGATGCGCACGACGGTGGAGGCGATGGCGGCAACGCAAGGCCATACCCAGTCGCTGCATACCAACGCGCTCGACGAGGCGCTGGCACTGCCGACCGACTTCTCGGCGCGCATCGCCCGCAACACCCAGCTGTTCCTGCAGCAGGAGAGCGGCACCACCCGCATCATCGATCCCTGGGGCGGCTCGTATTATGTCGAGCGTCTGACCCGCGATCTCGCCGCGAAGGCGTGGAGCCACATCCAGGAGGTCGAGGAACTCGGCGGCATGGCGAAGGCGATCGAGGCCGGCGTGCCCAAGCTGCGCATCGAGGAAGCCTCCGCCAAGACCCAGGCCCGCATCGACGCCGGCAAGCAGGCGGTGATCGGCGTCAACAAGTACAAGCCGACCGACGAGGCCCCGATCGATATCCTCAAGGTCGACAACACCAATGTCCGACGCCTGCAGATCGACAAGCTGACGCGGCTGAAATCCGAGCGCAACCAGAAGGACGTCGATGCCGCGCTTGCCGCGATCACGCGTTCGGCCGGCGAGGGCAACGGCAATCTGCTCGCGCTCGCCATCGACGCGGCGCGGGCCAAGGCGACCGTCGGCGAAATCTCGGACGCGATGGAGAAGGTGTTCGGCCGGCACCGCGCCGAGATCAAGTCCATCACCGGCGTCTACAAGCGGGAGGCGTCCAGCATGGGTAACCGGGTCGAGAAGGTTCAGGCGCTGATCGACGCCTTCGAGGAGGCGGAAGGCCGCCGCCCGCGCATCCTGGTCGCCAAGATCGGCCAGGACGGCCACGACCGTGGCCAGAAGGTGATCGCCTCGGCGTTCGCCGATATCGGCTTCGACGTCGACATCGGGCCGCTGTTTGCCACCGCCGATGAAGCGGCGCGACAGGCCGTCGAGAACGACGTCCACATCCTCGGCGTCTCTTCGCTTGCCGCGGCCCACCTCACCGCCGTGCCTGAACTGAAGGCCGCGCTGAAGAAGCAGGGCCGCGACGACATCATGATCATCGTCGGCGGCGTGGTGCCGCCGCAGGATTACGAGGCGCTCTACGCGGCCGGTGCCGAAGCGATCTTCCCGCCGGGCACGGTGATCGCCGACGCCGCCGAGGAGCTGATCCGCAAGCTGAACGCCCGGCTCGGGCATAGCGAGGCGGCGGAGTAGATGCTACGCTGGCCGTATCACCGGTCGGGTTGTCTTCATGACACGTGATGAGATCATCGCTGCGATCCGCAAGAACGCCGATGCCATCAAAGCCAAGGGCGTCTCGAAGCTCGCCATCGTCGGCTCGCGGGCCGGCGCCGACTATCGGCCGGACAGCGACATCGATGTCCTGGTCGAGGTCGAACCGGAGGCCTCTTTCTCGCTGCTCAACCTGATCGACGTCGAGCAGATCATCGAGGACGCGACCGGCTTGCAGGCGCAGGCGACTGTCCGGCGCTCCGCCTCCCCCCACTCTGCGCAGCAGATCGCAGACGACATCCTCGAAATATTCTGACGCTCACGTAAGGAGCACTCCCCTTGAAGTTCATGATCGGTTTGAGCGTCGCCATGGCGCTTGGCGCAACGTGCGTGATCTCCGCCTTCGCCGCGGATCCAAAGCCCGACGCCGTCGTCAAGACCAAGAGCATCGAGGCGCGCGTCTTCCTCGACGACAGGATCAAGGCGGATGCAGCGCTCGCGGCGGATTGCCTGGCCGAAGGCAGGAAGTGGCTCGACAAGAACGCGGCCGAGGCCGCCGCCGCGCGCAAAGAAGATCCGCAGTTCTTCAAGGACGGCGGCTGGGACTTCGAGCGCAAATATGCGATCCGCTCGGTCGTTGCCGACCGCTATGCCAGCATCCTGCGCAACGACTACATGGACACCCACGGCGCCCATCCCAATTCGGACGTGAACACGATCCTCTGGGACAAGACCGAGCGCAAGCGCATCTCGATCCGCCCGTTCTTCAACGAGACCGCCGATGGCGGCCCGACCATGAAGGCGATGCTGAAAGCCGTGATCGCCTCGCTCAAGGCCGAGAAGAAGAAGCGCGACACCAGCGAGACCGCAACCGACGAGTGGTTCAAAAGCGTGGAGCCGAGCCTGCTCAAGATCGGCGCCGTGACGCTCGCCCCGTCGACCGAGGCCGGCAAGAGTTCCGGGCTCACGTTCCACTATCCGCCTTACGCGGTCGGTCCCTACGCCGAAGGCGAATATGTCGCATTCGTGCCGTGGGAGACGCTGAAGCCTTACCTCACCGCGGAAGGCACGCGCATTTTCGGCGGCGCACGGCCGAAGGGCGATGCGGAGGAGCCGCAATGATCGTCGTGTGAGCAGCGACACATTGCTCACAGTGCTCTGGTAGCGCTACCTTGCAGCGGCGCTGCAAAGCTGACTAGAATGCCGTCATTAAGAGCGCCCGGTGTCACGGGCGCCGCTGGGAGGCATTCATGTCCAAGATTACGCGCCGCGCTTTTGCGGCTTCATCCGCCGCGGTCGCGGCGTCCGCCGCATTCGGTCTCACGCCCGCCCGCGCCCAAGCCTATCCGGCGCGGCCGGTCACCGTGATCGTGCCCTGGGGCGCCGGCGGCGGCACCGACGCGACTGCGCGCATTGTCGCAGCCCTGTTGGAAAAGGACCTTGGCCAGCCCTTCAACGTGGTGAACCGCACCGGCGGCTCCGGCGTCGTCGGCCATACCGCGATCGCGACTGCGCAGCCCGACGGCTACACGATCGGCATGCTCACGGTCGAGATCTCGATGATGCACTGGCAGGGCCTCACCGAGCTGACGCCGAAGAGCTACACCCCGCTGGCGTTGATGAACGAGGACCCGCCCGGCATCCAGGTCTCCTCCTCCTCGCCCTACAAGACGGTCAAGCACCTTGCCGAAGCGATCAAGGCCGCGCCGCCCGGCAAGTTCAAGGCCTCGGGCACCGGCCAGGGCGGCATCTGGCATCTGGCGCTGGTCGGCTGGATGCAGGCGATGGGCCTGCCCGCCAACCAGGTCGCCTGGGTGCCGTCGAACGGCGCCGCGCCCGCGATGCAGGATCTCGCCGCCGGCGGCCTCGACCTCACCACCTGCTCGGTGCCGGAAGCGCGCGCCATCATCGAGGCCGGCAAGGCAAGGAGCCTCGCCATCATGGCGCCGGCGCGCAACCCGATCTTCCCGGACGTGCCGACGCTGAAGGAGGCGATGGGCATCGAATACGCGACCGGCGCCTGGCGCGGCATCGGCGCACCCAAGAACCTGCCCCCGGAGCTCGCAACGAAGCTCACCGCGGCGCTGAAGAAGGTCTTCGACTCCGCCGAGTTCAAGGACTTCATGAGCAATCGCGGCTTCGGCACGGTGTGGGGCGATGCCGGCCAGTTCGCTGGCTTCATGGACAAGGGCGACGCCCAGATGGGCGAAGCGATGAAGGCCGCAGGTTTGAGCAAGGCGTGAACCTTCACCTCTCCCCGCGTGCGGGGAGAGGTCGAATTCGAGCTCCGCTCGAATTCGGGTGAGGGGGGTCTCCGCGAGTCCAACTCTCACCGTCCGCGCGGAAAGTCCCCCTCTCCCCGTAAGAACGGGAGAGGGAGAAGAAACCCCACAGGACTCCTCCCATGCGTCTTCCCGACTCCGTCACGGGCTCGTTTCTCGTCGTGCTCGGCGCCGCTTCTGCCTATGGCGGCTACATCTTGCCGCCGGTGCCGGGGCAGCCGGTCGGCCCCAACGTGTTTCCGCTCGTGATCGGCACCGGGCTTGCGCTGTGCGGGCTCGCGATCGTGTTCGGCATCGGCCATTCCTTCGAGGAGGAGGAAGAGCTGATCCCGCTGGAGGGCGGCCAGGCCGCAAGCCCGCCGCCGCAGGGCAAGCTCTACGGCCTGCGTGCGCTGCTGCCGCCGGCGCTTTTGCTGTTCTACGTCGTCGCCGCCGACCGGCTCGGCTTCATCATCACCGCGGCGATCATGGTCTACGTGACCTCGACCGCGCTCGGCGCCAAGTGGAAGCTGGCGCTGCCGCTCGCCGCGCTGTCGCCCTTCGCCATCCACCTCATCTTCGGCAAGCTGCTGCGCGTGCCGCTTCCTGCCGGCCTGCTGCCGACGCCCTGGTGATCCATGCTGAAGACCCTGATTGAAGCGTTCGCGCTGATCTCCACCTGGGAGGTGGTCATCGCGATGTTCGCGGCCTCCGTTTACGGCCTCGTCATCGGCTCGCTGCCGGGCCTGTCGGCGACGATGGCGACCGCCCTGCTCGTCCCCGTCACCTTCTACCTGTCGCCGATCGCGGCGATCGCGACCATCGTCGCGGCGTCCTCGATGGCGATCTTCTCCGGCGACATTCCCGGCGCGCTGCTGCGCATTCCCGGAACGCCCGCGTCCGCCGCCTATGCGGACGAAGCCTATGCCATGACGCGCAAGGGCCAGGCCGAGCTGGCGCTCGGGGCCGGCGTCTGGTTCTCAGCGGTCGGCGGCATCGCCGGCGTGCTGTCGCTGATGATCTTGGCGCCGCCGCTCGCCGAGGTCGCGCTGTCGTTCTCCACCTTCGAATATTTCTGGCTGGCGCTGCTCGGCCTGATGTGCGCCACCCTGGTCGCGCGTTCCTCGCCGGTGAAGGCGATCGCCGGCATGTTCCTCGGCCTGCTCGTCTCCTGCATCGGCATCGAGAATCCGGGCGGCGTGCCGCGCTTCACCTTCGGCATCACCGACCTGTTCGGCGGCATCGAGCCGATCCCGGCGCTGGTCGGCGTGTTCGCGGTGGCGCAGGTGATGCGCGCGATGCTGACGCCGGAACCACCTCCACTGCCGCGTCGAAAATTCGGAAGCATCATGGCCGGCCAGTGGAAGCTGACCAGGAAATACCATTGGCAGATGACGCGCGGAAACATCGTCGGCATCATCATCGGGGTGCTGCCCGGCGCCGGCGCCGACATGGCCGCCTGGGTCAGCTACGCGATGTCCAAGCGCTTCTCCAAGGAGCCGGAGAAATTCGGCACCGGCCATGTCGAAGGCCTGGTCGAGGCCGGCGCCAGCAACAATGCCAGCATCGCCTCGGGCTGGGTGCCCTCGCTGCTGTTCGGGATTCCCGGCGACACCATCGCCGCGATCGCGATCGGCGTGCTCTACATGAAGGGGCTCAATCCCGGCCCGACGCTGTTCACCGAGAAGGCGTCGAGCATGTACGCGATCTACCTGATGTTCATCATCGCGAACATCCTGATGATCCCGCTCGGCATCGCCATGATCCGGATCGCCGCCTACATCCTGCTGGCACCGCGCTCCGCCATCATGCCGATCATCATGCTGTGCTGCGCGGTCGGCTCGTTCGCGATCGGCAACAACATGTTCGGCGTCGTCACCGTCGCCGCCTTCGGCGTGATCGGCTACGTGATGGAGGCGAACGGCTATCCCGTCGCCGCGATGGTGCTCGGCATCGTCATGGGCACCATGGTCGAGCAGGCCTTCGTCACTTCGCTGATCAAGTCCGACGGCAGTATCCTGCCGTTCTTCGAACGCCCCGTCGCCGCCATCCTCGCCGCCATGGCGATCGGCGCACTGCTGTGGCCGGTGATGGTATGGGTCTGGCGCAAGGTGAAACCGGTGCAGACGGCGGCAGCAACATCCCGGTGATAGGGGGCGGGCGGCCCTCGCCTGCCCCGCCGGGGCGTTGTAAAGCAAGGCATGGTTGAGAAGAAGGTTTCACTGGACATCAAATCCCTCGCCCGCGACCTCCGCTCCGGCAGTCGCGCGGCCCTCGCCCGGGCCATCACGCTGGTGGAGAGCCGGCGCGGCGACCACCAGGCGCTGGCGCGGGAGCTGGTGCAGATGCTGCTGCCCGACACCGGCAAGGCGTTTCGCGTCGGCATCACCGGCTCGCCCGGGGTCGGCAAGTCCACCACCATCGACGCGCTCGGCACCTATCTGATCGAGCAGGGCCACAAGGTCGCAGTGCTCGCGGTCGATCCGTCCTCGGCGCGCAGCGGCGGATCGATCCTGGGCGACAAGACGCGGATGGCGCGGCTGTCGGCGTCGGATGACGCCTTCATCCGCCCCTCGCCATCCTCGGGCACGCTCGGGGGCGTCGCCGCGAAGACGCGCGAGGCGATGCTGCTATGCGAGGCGGCCGGCTTCGGCGTCGTGCTGGTCGAGACCGTCGGCATCGGCCAGTCCGAGACGGCGGTCTGCGACATGACCGACTTCTTCCTCGCATTGATGCTGCCCGGCGGCGGGGACGAGCTCCAGGGCATCAAGAAGGGCCTGGTCGAGCTCGCCGACATGATCGCGATCAACAAGGCCGACGGCGACAATCTCAAGCGCGCCAACATCACCGCCGCCGACTATCGCAGCGCGCTGCATATTTTGGCGCCGCGGTCCGAGCATTGGCACCCGCCGGTCGAGACCTATTCGGCGCTGACCGGCGACGGCATCGCAAAGATCTGGCAAAAGGTCCTCGATCACCACAAGGCGATGAACGCGTCCGGCGATTTCGCCGCGCGCCGGCGCGAGCAGCAGGTGAAATGGATGTGGTCGATGCTGGAGCAGCGCATGCTGGCGCGGCTGCGCAGCGAGGCATCGGTGCGGACCAGGGTCCGGAAGATCGAGGCCGAAGTCGCCGATGGTCATCTCACGCCGGCGCTCGCCGCCGAGCAAATTCTGGGGCTGCTGCAATGAGCCAAAAGCTCCGCATTCTCCTGACCGGCTTCGGTCCCTTCCCCGGCGCGCCCTATAACCCGACACAGCCGCTGGTGGCACGGCTGGCGCGGCTGCGCCGCCCGGCACTCGACGACGTCGAGCTTGCGACCCACATTTTCCCTGTGACCTATGCCGCCGTTGACCGGCAATTGCCGGAGGTGCTCGCGGCGCAAAAGCCCGATGCGCTGCTGATGTTCGGCCTTGCGGCGCGGACCTCGTACCTGCGCATCGAGACCCGCGCGCGCAACGCGGTCACCCTGCTCTGGCCCGATGCCGCCAACACCCGCTCGAGCAAGCGCGGCATCGCCGGCGATGCGGATGCGATGCTGTTCGGCCCGCACACCGCAAGGCTGCTGCGCGCCGCACGCCTCACCGGCATCGATGCACGCGCCTCGCGCGATGCCGGCGCCTATCTCTGCAACTACTTAAGCTGGCGCGCGATCGAGAACGCGAGGGACGGCGGGCCACGGCTGGCGGCGTTCATCCATATTCCGCTGCTTGCGCGCAGCGGTACAGTGCGGCTCAAGGGTGCGCCACGGATCACGCTGGAGGAACTGGTGGATGCCGGGGAAGCCATGCTGGTGGAAATGGTGCGATTGGCCCGGAAGGCCCGCACTTCGTAGGGTGGGCAAAGGCGCACTTGCGCCGTGCCCACCTTCTCTTTCAATCCGGGTGACAATGGTGGGCACGCTGCGCTTTGCCCACCCTACGGCACCTCGCTTTGCGTAAACATTTAACCCTACCGCGAACAATCCTCATCGCCCCGGCCGCCTTGCGCCATTTCTGCGCTACCTAACCGCTGCGGACACTTCCCGCGTCCGCCGGAGGACGCATCCATGGACCTCAACCGGCGTCATCTCATCGGGGCCTCGACCGCCGGCATCGCCGGCGCGCTGGCCATGCCGGCCGACGCTGCGCGCACGGCGCCGCTGACGTCGCTGCTCGGCCGCGACGCCACGCAATATGGCGTGCGGCCCGGCAGCAGCGAGGACCAGACCCGCGCACTCCAGCGCGCCATCGACGAGGCCGCGCGGGCACAGATGCCGCTGGCGCTGCCGCCGGGCGTCTACCGCAGCGGATTGCTGCGGCTGCCGAACGGCGCACAACTGATCGGCGTGCGCGGCGCGACGAAAATCGTGTTCACCGGCGGGCCGTCGGCGATCCGGAGCGACGGCGCCGATGCGATCGGCCTTTCCGGCATCACCTTCGACGGTGGCGGCATCCCGCTGCCGACACGGCGCGGACTGATCCACGTTCTCGGCGGCCGCAACGTCCGCATCACCGATTGCGAGATCACAGGCTCCGGCGGCAGCGGCATCTGGCTCGAGCAGATCTTAGGCGATATCTCCGGCAACATCTTCACCAGCATCGCGGTGACGGCCGTGGTCTCGTTCGACGCCAAGGGCCTCAGCGTCGCCCGCAACACCATCATCGGCACCAACGACAACGGCATCGAGATCCTGCGCAGCGCGATCGGCGATGACGGCACGCTGGTCGCAGACAACCGCATCGAGGACATCAAGGCCGGCCCCGGCGGCTCCGGCCAGTACGGCAACGCCATCAACGCCTTCCGCGCCGGCAATGTGATCGTGCGCGGCAACCGCATCAAAAATTGCGACTATTCCGCGGTGCGCGGCAATTCCGCCTCCAACATCCACATCACAGGCAACAGCGTCAGCGATGTGCGCGAGGTCGCGCTCTATTCCGAGTTCGCGTTCGAGGCGGCGGTGATCGCCAACAACATTGTGG
Source organism: Bradyrhizobium sp. USDA 3311 (assembly GCF_054062495.1). Classification (NCBI taxonomy): domain Bacteria; kingdom Pseudomonadati; phylum Pseudomonadota; class Alphaproteobacteria; order Hyphomicrobiales; family Nitrobacteraceae; genus Bradyrhizobium; species Bradyrhizobium sp. USDA 3311. The sequence continues at coordinate 7,736,627 of NZ_JBSSFI010000001.1, forward strand.
ACGGCGCCGCCGTCGGTGTCTCCGTCTGCAATTTCAACGAGGGCGGCCGCATCGCGGTGGTCCAGGGCAACATCATCCGCAATCTGATCCCGAAGCGGCCGATCGGCACCGCGCCTGACGACGATGCCGGCGTCGGCATCTACATCGAGGCGGATACCTCGGTGACCGGCAACGTGATCGAGAACGTGCCGTCCTACGGCATCGTCGCCGGCTGGGGCAAATATCTGCGCGACGTCGCGATCACGGGCAACGTGATCCGCAAGGCGCTGGCCGGAATCGGCGTCTCCGTGGTGCCGGGCGCCGGCACCGCGCTCGTCAACAACAACATGATCTCCGAGACCCCGCGCGGCGCCGTGGTCGGCCTCGATCACGCGCGCGCGGTGACGGCGGATCTGGCGGCGGACGGCGCGCAGCGCTTTGCGCAGGTGATGGTCGGCGGGAACGCGGTGCGGCGGTAGATGCGCGGCAGCGGACGGGCCGTTCATCCTTCGAGGCTCCCCATGGGACGCGTTGCGTCCCATGCCTCACACCTCAGGATGACGGGTTTGAAAAGGCGCGGCCGCCTCACCTTTCCTCTTAGAACGTATTCCGCAGCAGCGGGTATTTCGCTTCGATGCCGTCGAGGCTGAGGGTGAATTCGACGACGCGCTCGGGGGCGGCGACGATTTCGTCCGCCGGGGGCGAGAATTGCTGCAGCAGCGTTGCCACCGCGGCAGGCGCCTTCACTGCAGGTGCGGCAACCGATGCTATTGCAGCGGGTTCGGCGAACGGCGACCTCACGGGAGGCGCGGTGCGCGGCGCCAACGCAGCAGGCGCTGCGGACGGCGTCCTCACGACAGGTACCGTCGGCAGCGCCCTCGCCGCGGGAGCCTTGAGCGGGGGGACGGCGGCGGGTGCAGTGAACGATGCCACCGCAGCGGGCGCCGCGAGCGGTGCGCTGGGAGCGAGCGGCACGAGCGGGGCTTCGGTCACCTCGGCGAGCACATTCGGCGTGGGGGCGAGCCTGACCGGCACGGCGGTCTCGGGGGCGATGTGGACCGCCTTCGGCTGCATGGTCTGGGCCTGCTGCTCGCGCGGCGCCATGCGGGGCATTGTCGCCGGCGACCAGCCGAATGCGGGGGTGACGCTCGCGGCCGCCGCGGCAACGTCCCCGCCGGTGGCGATGGCGCGCCAGGTCTGGACGGCGCGCTTGGCTTCCTGGATGTTTTCGAGGAATGCGATCTCGGAGTGATAGCGGCGCCAGCGTCCGGTCTCGAACATTTCGGAGAGATGTTGCAGCCGCTGTTCCGCGAGAACGCACCAGCGTGCCGCGATCTCACGGCTACCAGCCGCGCCGCGAACAAGATCGCGAACAGACTCTTGGCGATGTGTCATGGACCAGCCCGTCAGGAGAAAAATACGGACGCGGGGGACGCAACGCACACGAATCAATTTAGACGCGACATGAATATTTTGTGGAAAAGTTTTGACTTGTCCAGCAACGACACCTCGTTCGTCGTCAAAGACCGTAGTCGTGCGGAGATTTGCTGTGTTTTCGAGTCAAGCTTCGCACAAGCATAGCGGGCGTGCGGGATGCCGGCCGACCGATGGCGACGAACGCAAGCGCGATCGCTCAACCGGAAGCTGATCTCAAATACGGCTTCAAGGAATCGGATGCCCCGAAAAGAAAAGACCCGTCCGGGGGGACAACCGGACGGGTCGAGCCATATGGGCGCTTGGGGTGGATGGGCGCTCGCGCCTGATATGACTGATGGGGAGGGATGACCGCTCCCACATAATTTGGTCGTGGCAGCCGGCTGAACGTTCAATGCGGCGTTCGATTATTTAACCTTCGGCCCGCGCGCAAAGTTGTCGCAGCGCCTATCGCGTCGCCGGCCTATCCACCTGAGAAATCGTGGATTTATCATCCGAGCTCGACAGCGAGGGCTGCTCGATCGCGCGGATGCCGGGCTCGTCGCGACGTGGCTGCCCATCTTCACGTTTTGTTGTACCGGACGCAGCCGCAACCGGCGTCGCGCTGTCGGCGGGAACAGCCATGACCGCGGCAAACGCATCGGCCTCGCCGTCGCCGAACAGATCATCACGCCCGGGTGAGCCGAGATCGCGCGCGGTCTTCGCAAGCGTCATGCGCAGCGCCTCCGGCTTGAGCGCGTAGTTGCGCTCGAGCAGCAGCGCCGCGACGCCGGAGACATAGGCCGCCGAGAACGAGGTTCCCGACGTCATCTGGTATTTGCCTTCCGGCGCCGGCAGGAAGATGTCGACGCCCGGCGCCGCCAGCGCGATGTAGTTGCCGCGGTTCGAGGCGGTGAACAGCTTGTCCTGCTGGTCGGTCGCGCTGACCGCGATCACGTTGGGATTGGCGGCGGGATAGAGCGGCGGCGATTTCGCACCCGCATTGCCGGCGGCCGCGATCAGCACGAGGCCGCGCGCCGCGGTCGCCGCGATGGCCCGCTCGATCACGGCATCCTTCGGACCTGCAAAGCTCATATTGACGATCTGCGCGCCATGCTCGGCGGCGTAGTTCAACGAGCGCAGGATGATATAGGACGAGCTCTCGGCGCCACCCGTGGTGCCGCCGAAGGCGCGGATCGCGATGATGCGCGCCTCGGGCGCGCTGCCCATCAGCCGGGCATGTGCCACGATCGCCCCGGCGATGCCGGTGCCGTGAATATGCGGGCCCTCGGCGCTGCCGAGCGCGTCGAAATTGTCGGCGATGGAATTGGCGAGCTCGGGATGTTTGGCGTCGATGCCGGAGTCGATCACGGCAACCGTCACGTTGGCGCCGTGCGCCAGCGTGTGCGCCTGCGGGAGGCGGAGCTTTGTCAGCACATATTGCGCGGGATCGCCCTCGGTCGGCACGGAGGATTTCTGGTCCTGGAGCACGTAGCGGAAGTTGGGCTGGACCGAGCGCACGCTGCCGTCGGCGGCGAATTCGCGCCGCACCGTCTCGGCGGGCCGGCCGTCGGTGATACGGAACAGGCCGAAGGTCGCCCCGATCAGCGGAAAATTCTCGGACGCGACGCGCGCGAGGCCGTGGCGACGCGCGAGCTCATCGGCTTCGGTCACCGATAGCGCGCCGTCGATCTCGGCGACGAATTCGCCTGCGAAGATGCGCTGGTTCAGGGCGACGGGCGTGTTGTTGCCGCGCCCCTTGCCCGCGCTCTTCTTGCCGGACTTGCCGGCGCCGTCACCGCCTGTATTTGGCTGCGCCAGGCATTCGCCGTCGGCGTCGCGGTACGGTGCCGTGCAGGACGGATACAGGTTCGGCGAGTAGCGCGCATAAGGCAGCACCGGCGCCGGCCCGATTCGGGGCGTAGAGATACGTGCGGTCGTCATCGTGCGCGGGCCGCGATCAATGCTTACCGCCCGCGCAGCAACGTTGGGAGAGATGGTCGGCGTGCGCGAGGGAACGCTGATCGTGGGCGTGCGCATGATCGCCTGCGCCTGCGCAACCTCGACGCCGAGACTGGCGGCGAGCAGGAGCGCGGCTCCGACCGACGAAGCGTAGGCCCCGGCTCGCGACTTACTCTCGGACTTGCGCGTCATCGGTTCAGCGGCGCCTTACGGCGCCGCGACGGCGAGGTTGACGAACTTCTCGCGCTGCATCCTGCCGAGCAGCGAGGCGAGTTCGTCCTGGCTCATCGCCTTGTCGAACTGGAGGCGGAACATGCCGCCCTTGGCATCCCCGATGATCGAGGCCTGGTAGCTGTCGAGCAGCGCCGTGATGTCGGCGACCCGCGCCTCGGGCGTGAAGCGCACCAGCGCGCGCGCCGGCGCAACGGCAGCGCCAAGCTCGCGCGTGATCGGCGCGCTGGTCGAAAGCGAGGCGGTCTGGAAGGTCGTGGGCTGGGTCTTCATCAGCACCGCGCCGATGATGCCGGCCTGGAGCACGAGCGCGACTGCACCGAGGCTCGCCGACCAGGCCAGGGTCCGCGGCGACAGGCTCGCGAAGAAGGTCGCGATGCGCGCCGACAGCGGCAGCGATCCGGTCTCACGCGCCGGCTCGGCGTCGATCGCGCCGAACAGCTTCTGCATCGCGCGTGCCGACGGAGCCCCCAGGCTCTCGTTCAGATGGATGGTCTCTTCGTACTCGCCGCGGATCGCGGCATATTGTTTCGCGAGCTCGGGATCACGCGCCAGCGCGTCCTCGACGCGGCGGGCGTCGCGCGCGTTCAGCGTGCCGGCCGCGTGCCACGGCAGCAGCAGTTCAATCTCACTGGGCTCTTGCTCCAGCATCTTTTTGCTCAAAGCCATCATGGCCAGCCTCGCTCAACGCCGGCTGCCTTCAGCAGTTCGGCCAGTTTCTTGCGCGCATAGAACAAGCGCGTCTTTACAGTGTTCTCCGGTATCCCGACGATTTCGGCCACTTCTTCCACGGACTTCTCGTGGTAGTAGACGAGATCGACGATTTCCCGGTGTTCCGGCGAGAGGCCCGTCAGACACTCCCGCAACGCTTCACTGGTATCCTTCTTCTGCACCACCGTTTCCGGATTGTCGGACGTATCCTCAATCGCGTTCGCGGCGTCTTCGTCCAACTCAAAGTCCTTCCTGCGCCGGAGCGCCGAGAGGGCCTTGAATCGGGTAATGGCCAGCAGCCAAGTAGAAACTGCGGATCGACCCTCGAACTTGCCGGCTTGACGCCAGACGTCGAGAAACACCTCGCTGATGAGGTCTTCCGCCGCCTGCTCGTCCCGTACGAGCCTGAGGCCGAACCTGTAGACCCTGACATGGTGCCGCCCGTACAGCACCTGCATGGCAAGCCGGTCACCCTGAGCGATCCTGGCGATGAGGATCTCGTCCGAAGCCGCCTGTGTCACGCTCAAAGGCCGTCTCGCAAGGTTGGTCGGGTCGATGCAGCGGACGGTTCGACGGCAGGTGCAAAATTGTTCAACCTACCGCAGTCATACGGGAGCTTGTGTGATCTACCCCACATACGCGGATTTTTCCTGTCCCGCCCGTGCGGGTCGGCCGTTTGGATCCAGATCGGTAACATAATACTGCAACATTTCCCTGCGGAACGCCTGCCCGGTCACGGGCGGGCCGACCAAGTTCGGTTCCATAGCAGTCCTGCACGACGTATGTCTCACGAAGGCCTGCTTTGGCTCGACCGCATCGCAAACGATGCCTAATCGCCGGCAAATTCCCCCAGCGACCGACATCACCCTGTTCTGCGCTGCACGGTTCGGATTCGCTTTCAAAGGATACCAAACCTAAAGGCTTGCCACGTAGATTTTTGGGCTGACATCCACCATTGGCGGGACCATGAACACGGCCGCGACGTCCTTTCCGGAGAGGAATGCCGCTGAGGTCGCGGAACTCGTTCTCGCGCCCGAGGCGGCGGCCCCCGAAGTCCGGGAGCGCCGGGCCCGGCAGCGCCGCCAGATGTATGTCGGCCAGGTGGCGAGCTACTCGCTCGGCGCCTCGGTCCTGCTGATCTACGCCTATGACGGCACGATCTCGGTCGACATTACCTCGCTGTTCTGGTTCGGCGGCCTCCTGATCATCGGCACGTTCACCGTGCTGTCGGAAGCCGGCATCGGCGACAGATTCACCGACCACTACCTCACCGTCTTCCAGATCTCGGCGCATATGGCGCTGCAATTCGTGTTCCTGCTGTCGGTCCCGACCATCGGCATCGCCTTCATCTGCGTGCTGTTCCTGATCTTCGCCTTCGGCACGCTGCGCATGACCTCGGCCCAGGCGATGATCACCTGGACGCTCGCGGCCATCGGCCTTGCCGCCGTCTTCCTCGCCTCCGACCTGCCGATCGGCATGCCCGTTGCTACCCGGCTGCAGCGGACCGCCTCGATGCTGTGCTTCGTGCTGGTGATCGGCCAGTGCGCCTTCCTCGGCCTGTTCGGCGCCACGCTGCGCAAGATCCTGTACCAGCGCAGCATCGAGCTGAAGGCTGCCTATCAGCGCATCGAGGAACTGGCCGAGCTCGACGAGCTGACCGGGTCCTACAACCGCCGCTGCATCATGCGACTGCTCGACGCCGAGATGGACAAGTCGCGGCGGGCATCGACATCTTGCACGATCGCGCTGATTGATCTCGACTGGTTCAAGCGCATCAACGATGCCCACGGCCATCCCATCGGCGACGAGGTGCTGCGCACCTTCGCGATCACCATATTCGCCAACATCCGCCCGACCGACTGCTTCGGCCGCTACGGCGGCGAGGAATTCCTGCTGTTGCTGCCGGACACCGACGGCGAGGCGGCCCCGCGCATGCTCGAGCGCTTGCGCAGCATCGTCGCCGATCTCGACTGGAGCGCATTCTCCCCCGGCATGCGCGTGACGATTTCCGCGGGCGTCGTGACGCTGCGCGACATTGATACTGCCGACACGTTTCTCGCGCGCGCCGACAGCGCGCTCTATTCAGCCAAGGCGCAAGGCCGCAACCGTATTGCAACGAACTGACCAACCCATTTTCTCCGGCACGTGAGAAGCCGCCGCCGGACCAAACGCTCCAGGACAGGGCAATGATATCCAGATCCGCCAGACCATCCGAGAACCTGCTCGAGGAATTGCAGGCTGCGCTCTCGCACGGCACCGTTGTGCGCCGGGTCGAGGCGCTGCGCCGCGTCACCGATCTGTTCGTGGGCAATGCAGTGGATTACTCCGACGAGCACATCCGCGTGTTCGACGACGTATTCCAGTGCCTGATCGAACAGATCGAGACCTCGGCGAGGACGCTGCTCGCCGACCGCCTCGCACCGATCGCGGCGGCACCGCCGAAGATCATCCGCACGCTCGCGCTCGACGAGGTGATCGAGGTCGCAGGACCGGTGCTGTCGAAATCGGAACGGCTGGACGAGGCGACCCTGATCGAGATCGCGCGCACGCGGGGTCAGGCGCATCTGAAGGCGATCTCGCTGCGGCGGGTGCTGTCGGCAGCACTCACCGACGTGCTGGTGACGCGCGGCAACGAGGACGTCGTGCAATCGACCGTCGGCAATCCCGGCGCACAGCTCTCCGAGGACAGCCTCTCCGACCTCGTCACGCGGGCCGAGCGCGATGACGACCTCGCCACATGCATCGGCCTGCGGCCCGACCTGCCGCGCCATCACTACCTGAAGCTGGTCGCGAAGGCGTCCCTGAGCGTGCGCAGGAAGCTCGAGGCCGCGCATCCGGAGCTCGCGGACGAGGTGTCGAGCGTGGTCCAGGAAGCGGCCCAGCGGGTCCGCGCCGCGGCCATGACCCGGCAAACCGAGATAGCGCGCGCGCTGGTGAAGTCGCTCCACGAGGACGGCCGCCTCAACGAATTCCAGGTCACCGCCTTCGCCGAGCAAGGCAAGTTCGACGAGACCAATGCGGGCCTCGCGGCGCTCGCCGGCGTTGCGGTCGAGACCGCCGAGAACATGATGATCGAGAGCCGCACCGAGGGCGTGATGATCCTCGCCAAGGTCGCGGGCATGTCGTGGGCGAGCGTGCGCGCAATCATCGCCCTGCGCGAAAAGCTCTCGGGCGGCTCGCAGACCGACATGCTGACGCTGCGCGATACCTACGAGGCCCTGCGCTCATCGACCGCGCAGCAGGTGCTGCGTTTCCACCGCATGCAGCACGGCACGACGCCCGCGGCCTAATACCGCAACACCCTCGCCCCAACCGCCGCTCCGATCGCGGCTACCAGGGCGGTCGCGATCGTGTACCAGGTCGCGACGAACAGCGGCGAGTCGTCGGTGCAGTGCGAGGCGTAGAGCGTCGCGGCGAGCCCGGCCGACACCAGGCCGGCGAGCGCACCGGCGAGCGCGGGGTGCGATGGCGCGCCGTGGCGCAGGCCGAACAGCGCTCCCGCCAGCAGCGGCAGCGACATCGCCGGGATCGCCAGCAGGCAAACCCTGGAGTTCTTGCCCATCAAGCGCATCGACATCGGCATGGCCGGCGCCATCATCGTCTCGCCGCCGATCGCGACCGCAAGAAGGCCGACGGGAAGCAGCAACAGCCAGCCCCAGCCGCGCAGCAAGGCCTCGGGCCGCGACAGATGCAGGCTGACGATGATCGCGGGGATCGCGAGCGACAGCGTCACCGCGAACTTCATGTCGAAGAACGGGTTGTGCATGGCGCTCATCACGTCGGGCCGCACGCCGAGGAACGTCGCGAAGATCAGGATCGACAGCGGCGCGGCGACCAGGAGCGCCATGGTCAGCACGGCGCCGACGCGCGGGGTGCGATGGGCGTTGTCGGCCGCAAGCGAGCGAATGAGTTGATCGGTATCCATGACTAGTGGTCCCGCAGTTTGGCCGTGAGCGCCGCAAGTCCGCGATGCAGCGCGACCCGTACTGCGCCCTCGCTCATCGAAAACTTTGCCGCCGTGTCCTTGATCGACGCGCTGTCGACCGCGATCGACTGCAACACGTCGCGCTGGCGCTGCGGCAGCGTGTTGAGCTGCGCCGTGACCTCGCCCGCCGAAGCCGTCTCCTGCGGCGTCTCGCCCGGCAGGGTCTCGGCGAAATCATCGATGTTGACGAAGACCCGCCGGCCACGTCGTCTTAGCGCATCGATCAGCTTGTTGCGGGCGATCGCGAACAGCCAGGGTGCGAAGGGGGCTTCGCTGTCCCAGGTGTGCCGCTTCAGATGCACCGCCAACAGAATCTCCTGCACGATATCCTCGGCCTGGTCGGGAGGCTGGCCGGCCCGCGCCAGCCCGCGCCTCGCGGCAGCGCGCAGCACCGGCGTGACCGCCTTCAACAGGCGATGATACGCCGCATCATCGCCCGCCATGGCCGACCGCATCAGGCCGGTCCATTCGTCCTCACGTCCGCGCACCCGCGCCCTCATCATGCAATTCGGCCGCTCTTTCAATTTGTTACGCCGGCACCGGTACGATCACGGTTTCGTGATAGATGCTGTGCCACCGTCCAATGCGGCCGTGGAAATCCGCGACGGCTCATAACACCGATCGGTCCCGTTCGCATCCGGCGACCGGCCGCGAAGGGGCGGCTTGCCCCGTTTTTGCCCGGTCTAGCCCGAAGATTCCCATTTTTTGCCCCGCTATCGTCACGCCACGGCGTCTCTGTTCGGTCCGGGCATGGGTGGATTGGGGAGATCGTCAACATGATCAAAGCCAGCGGGCGCGCTGCCCTGATTCTTTTGGCCGGGCTTTTCCTGCTGTTCGGAGGCGCTGCACAGGCGGCGCCGAGTTCGGCTGCGAGCAGCCCATCGGACAGCGCAGGCAAACAGGCTGATGCAGTCCAGCCGAGCAAGCACCGGCGTCACTCTGCGCGCCGCACCAGCAGCAAGACGGCGCAGAAGTCCTCCGACGACAAGGCCGGCAAGACGGACGCTGCGGCAAAGTCCGACGCGGCCAGGGCTGACAGCAAGGCCGACAACAAGGCTGGTGGCGATGTGCCGGCCTCGAGCCAGATGCCGCCGGAGGTCGCCAACGCTAAGGCTCAGCTCGCCGCCGCCGATACGCCGCCCGCGGCTGCGGCCTCCGCGATGACGGACCGCGCCAACGACAACGTCCAGGCAGCGGCCGATAATACCGCCGCCCCGAACGCCGAGAGCCAGGTGGTGGCGCCCGACCAGCTCAACGATCTCGACCGCGCCCTGCAACAGGACAGCCCGCCGGCGCAGAAGCAGAACGCGGTGATCGCCGCAACCGACGCGCAGCCGCGACCCGCGCCGGTGATGGCGAGCAGCCACCAGAGCTCGGCCTGGGACCAGAGCTCCCTGATCGGCAAGATCTTCATCGGCGTCGGCACGCTGCTGACCCTGGCCTCCGCCGCGCGGATGTTCATGGCCTGATTTCTTGGCCTGATTTCTTGGCCTGATTTCTTGGCCTGAGTTCTTGGCCTGATCTTTTGGCCTGATCTTTTGGCCCGACGGACCTCGCCCGGGACGCGCAGTTTGCTGCGCGTCCCGGGCGGCCTTGTTCCGGCAGCTTTTCGGGGCCCCTTGAAGCCCACCGCGGCAGCAGGCACATTGCCCGCCCAATCAAAAGCGTGGGTGGAGCATGAGCACGTTCGAACACATCATCGTCGAAAGCCAAGGCGCGGTCGGCATCATCAAGCTGAACCGGCCGAAGATGCTCAATGCGCTCTCCTTCGGCGTCTTCCGCGAGATTGCGGCCGCCGTCGACGATCTCGAGGGCGATGATACCATCGGCTGCATCGTCGTGACCGGCAGCGAGAAAGCCTTTGCCGCTGGCGCCGACATCAAGGAGATGCAGCCGAAGGGCTTCATCGACATGTTCTCCGAGGATTTCTCCGCGATCGGCGGCGACCGCGTCGCGCGCTGCCGCAAGCCGACCATCGCCGCTGTCGCGGGCTACGCGCTCGGCGGCGGCTGCGAGCTCGCCATGATGTGCGACTTCATCATCGCCGCCGACACCGCCAAGTTCGGCCAGCCCGAAATCACGCTCGGCACCATTCCCGGCATCGGCGGCACCCAGCGCCTGACCCGCGCGATCGGCAAGTCCAAGGCGATGGACCTCTGCCTCACCGGCCGCATGATGGATGCGGCGGAAGCCGAGCGAAGCGGCCTCGTCAGCCGCATCGTGCCCGCCGACAAGCTCATGGACGAGGTGATGGCGGCCGCCGAAAAGATCGCGTCGATGTCACGGCCCGCCGTCGCCATGGCCAAGGAAGCGGTGAACCGCGCCTTCGAGACCACGCTCGCCGAGGGCATGAGCGTCGAGCGCAACCTGTTCCACTCGACCTTCGCGCTGGAAGACCGCTCCGAGGGCATGGCCGCGTTCATCGAGAAGCGCAAACCGGTGAACAAGAACCGCTGAGGCAGCACCTGGTCAGGCCGGTGTAAGGCTCTGACGCTTTCCCGCACAACCCCTGTGACGCGCCTGCAACAAGCACGGAATACATGGGGGTTTTCCCCGCGGCAGTTTGCCTGCGGGACCCCGGCTGGTTAAACAGTTAAGAGGCCACCGTCGGCGGGGGCGGACAGCCGGGGTTTAGCGGGATTACATGATTGGGCGTGCCGCCAGAGTTGGTCGCGTGATGACGCGGCATCGATCGGGCGTGGGTCCTGTGCTTGCGACATGGACCGCGCTGGCGCTCTGTTGCGCCCTGCCCTCGGCCGCCGGGGCCGAAGCCCTGCCGGAGGCGCTGGCCAAGGCCTACCAGACCAACCCGCAGCTCAATGCCGAGCGCGCGCGGCAGCGTGCGACCGATGAGAACGTGCCGCAGGCGCTCGCCGGCTACCGGCCGCAACTCGTTGCAAGCCTCAGCGCCGGCTTGCAGTCGGTGCGCAACCTGTTGCCCAACAATACGATCCAGACCGCCAATCTGACGCCATGGGTCATCGGCGTCACCGTGACGCAGACCCTGTTCAACGGCTTCCGCACCGCCAATAACGTGCGGGCCGCCGAGCTCCAGGTGCAGTCGGGCCGCGAGGCGCTGCGCAATGTCGGCCAGGGCGTGCTGCTCGACGCGGTCACCGCCTACACCAATGTGCTGGCGAATCAGTCGCTGGTGGAGGCGCAGCGCTCCAACGTCGCCTTCCTGCGCGAGACGCTTTCCGTCACCCAGCGCCGCCTCAACGCCGGCGACGTCACGCCGACCGACACCGCGCAGGCCGAGGCCCGTCTCAACCGCGGGCTCTCCGACCTCAATGCCGCCGAAGTCGCGCTCGCGGTGAGCCAGGCAATATACGCGCAGGTGATCGGCAATGCGCCATCGCAGCTTCGGGCCGCCGAAGTGGTCGACCGCTATCTGCCGAAGAGCCGCGAGGATGCGCTGACAATGGCGATCCGTCAGCATCCAGCCGTGATGGCGGCAGGCTTCGACGTCGATGTCGCCTCCACCAACATCCGCGTCGCGGAAGGCGCCCTGCTGCCGAGCGCCAGCATCCAGGGCAGCGCCAGCAAAAGCCGCAACAACGACCCCACACTCGGCACGTTCGCAGAGGACCAGGCCTCGATCGTCGCCAACGTCACCGCGCCGATCTATGACGGCGGCCAGGCCGCCGCGCAGACCCGGCAGGCCAAGGAGATCACCGCTCAGAGCCGGCTCGTGCTCGACCAGGTGCGCAATCAGGCCCGCACCGCGGCAGTCAGCGCCTGGGTTGCGAACGAAGGCGCCAAGATCGCGGTCTCGGCCTCCGAGTCCGAAGTGAAGGCGGCGACCGTCGCGCTCCAGGGCGTGCAGCGCGAGGCCGCCGGCGGACAGCGCACGACGGTGGACGTGCTGAACTCGCAGGCCGATCTGATCCAGGCCAAGGCCCGTCTGATCGGCGCGCTGCGCGACCGCGTGATCGCCTCCTACACGCTGCTCAGCGCCGTCGGCCATCTCGACGTCAAGACCTTGAGCCTGAACACGCCGGACTACCTGCCGGAGGTGCACTACCAGCAGGTCCGCGACGCCTGGCACGGCCTGCGCACGCCGTCAGGGCAGTAGTTTCAATCTTTTGGCCCGGTGCCATGAAGAGCCGCCGCATCCATCTGATGGGAGCTTCGGGCTCCGGCGTGACGACGCTCGGTCGCGCGCTCGCCGGGCGGCTTGCGCTTCCGCATCACGACAGCGATGATTATTTCTGGCTGCCGACCGCGCCACCCTACCAGACGACGCGCCCCGCCGCAGAGCGCCTGCGCCTGATGCACGAGATGTTTCTGCCGCGTCTCGATTGGGTGCTCAGCGGATCCGTCACCGGCTGGGGCGAGGAACTCGCTCCGTTGTTCGATCTCGTCGTCTTCGTCACCGCACCGCGCGAAATCCGGCTGAAGCGATTGCGCGCCCGCGAGGCCGCCCATTTTGGCGTTGAGGCGGTCGCGCCGGGCGGCTGGCGCCATGACGAGACCGAAGCCTTCGTCGAATGGGCCTCCCATTACGAGGCCGGTGATCGCGAAGGCCGCAATCTTGCAAAGCATGAGGCCTGGCTCGCGGGCCTGCCCTGCCCGGTCGTGCGCGTTGACGGCTCAAACCCGCTTGCGAACCTTGTCGAGCAGCTATGCAGCGAAGCGGAGCGATTGCCGGGCTGATGTGATACTGTCCCGGTCCAACCTCCAAATAACGAAGCAGGGAGAGAAACCATGCTCGACCGACGCAGCGTCCTGCTTGCCTCACTTGCCGCCGGAGTAGCCATGACCAGCAAAGCCCACGCCCGCGCGTCGCAGCCCGCGACGCCGGTCAATTTCGACGTTCCGGCGCATGCCTGCGACTGCCACACCCACATCCATGGCGATCCCGAAAAGTTTCCGTTCTTCGCAGGCCGCGTCTATACGCCGGAGCTGGCGAGCCCTGAAGAAATGGCCGCGCTGCACAAGGCGCTGCATATCGAGCGCGTGGTGATCGTGACGCCGAGCGTCTACGGCACCGACAACTCCTCCACTCTGTTCGGCATGAAGGCGCGTGGCGGGACCGCGCGCGGGGTCGCCGTGATCGACGACAAGACGACCGAAGCGCAGCTCGACGCGATGCAGCAGGAAGGCTTCCGCGGCATCCGCATCAACCTTGCGACCGGCGGCATCAGCGATCCCAATGTCGGCCGGGCCCGCTTCACTGCGGCCGTCGAGCGCATGAAGGCGCGCGGCTGGCACGTGCAGCTCTACACCACGCTGCCGATGATCTCGGCGATCAAGGACCTGGTGCTGGCCGCGCCCGTGCCCGCGGTGTTCGATCATTTCGGCGGCCTCGAGGCTTCGCTCGGGCTGGAGCAGCCGGGATTTTCCGACCTGGTCGCGCTCGTCAAATCCGGCAAGGCCTATGTGAAGATCTCCGGCGCCTATCGCTCGTCAAAACTCGCGCCGGACTATCAGGACATGGTGCCCTTTGCGCGCGCGCTGATCGAGGCCAATCCGGATCGCATCGTCTGGGGCACCGACTGGCCGCATCCGGATTCGAGTCATGTCGAGGGACGGAAAGCCACCGACGTCGCGCCTCTCTACCAGATCGATGACGGCCGCCTGCTCAACCAGCTTCCGGTGTGGGCACCGGATGCGGATGTGCGCAAAAAGATCCTGGTCGACAATCCGGGGCGGCTCTACGGATTCTGAGTCGCGACGGCCGCCCGCGATCAGCGCGCACGGCGGGAGAAGAAGGAGATCAGGACCGGCAAGGTCACCAGGATCACGACCGGCGCCAGCATCATGCCGGTGACGACGACGACCGCGAGCGGCTTCTGCACCTGCGATCCGATGCCCTCCGACAGGGCAGCGGGCAAGAGGCCGACGCCGGCGACGACGCAGGTCATCAGCACGGGCCGAAGCTGAAGCTCGCCGGTGCGGATCACCGCGCTCACGCGGTCCATGCCTTCCTCGATGAGCTGGTTGAACTGCGACAGGATGATGATGCCATCCATGACCGCGATGCCGAACAGCGCGATGAAGCCGATCGCCGCAGAGACGCTGAACGCCGTGCCGGTGATCAACAGCCCGAGCACGCCGCCGAAGATCGCCATCGGGATCACGCTCATCGCGAGCAGCGTGTCGGTCATCGAGCCGAAATTGAACCAGAGCAGAACACCGATCAGCGCCAGCGAAATCGGCACCACGATCGACAGGCGCCGGATCGCGTCCTGGAGATTGCCGAACTCGCCGACCCAGTCCATGTGCGAGCCGGGCGGCAGTTGCACCTGGTCGGCGATCTTCTGTTGCGCCTCGCGGATCGCGCTGCCGAGATCGCGCTCGCGGACCGAGAACTTGATCGGCAGGTAGCGCTCCTGCTGCTCGCGGTAGATGTAGGCCGCGCCCGAGACGAGGCTGATGGTGGCGACCTCGCTCAACGGGATCTGCGTGACGGTCCCGTTCGGCCCCGGCGCGCCGATGCGCAGGTTCTGGATCGCCTCCGCGCTCCGGCGGTATTCCGGCGCAAGCCGAACGATGATCGGGAAATGGCGGTCGCTTCCGGGCTCGTAGAGATCGCCCGCGGTGTCGCCGCCAATCGCGACCTTGATGGTGGCGTTGATGTCGCCCGGTGCGAGGCCGTAGCGCGCGGCCTTGGCGCGGTCGATGTCGATCTGGATGGTCGGCTGACCGAGCGATGTGAACACCGCAAGGTCGGTGACACCCTGCACCGTCGACAGCACCTGCTTGATCTTGTTGGCGGTGTCGGTAAGCGCCTGCAGATCGCTGCCGAACAGCTTGATCGAGTTCTCGCCCTTCACGCCGGAGACGGCCTCGGAGACGTTGTCCTGAAGATATTGCGAGAAGTTGAACTCGACGCCGGGGAAGCGGTCGTCGAGCTGCTTGAGCAGTTGCGCGGTCAGCTCTTCCTTGTCGCGCGTGCCGGGCCATTGGCTCACGGGCTTGAGCGGCGCGAAGAACTCGGCGTTGAAGAAGCCGGCCGCGTCGGTGCCGTCGTCGGGACGGCCATGCTGCGACACCACCGATTCCACCTCGGGCCGGGCGCGGATCACCTTGCGCATCTCGTTGACGTAGGTGTTGCCTTCCTGGAGCGAGATGGTCGGCGGCAGCGTGGCGCGGATCCAGAGATTGCCCTCTTCCAGCTTGGGCAGGAATTCGAGGCCGAGCAGCCGGCTGAGCGCCACCGTCATCAGCACGAGGCCGACCGCACCGCCGAGCATGATGCCGCGATTGGCGACGGCCCAATGCAGCACCGGCATGTAGATCCGGTGCAGGATCAACATGACTTTGGTCTCGGTTTCCTCGACATGCGCAGGCAGGATGATCGCGGACAGCGCCGGCGTCACCGTGAAGGTGGCCAGCAGCCCGCCGGCAAGCGCATAGGCATAGGTGCGCGCCATCGGTCCGAAGATGTTGCCTTCGACGCCGGAGAGCGTGAACAGCGGCAGGAAGGCCGCGATAATGATGGCGGCGGCGAAGAAGATCGAGCGCGACACGTCGGCCGCGGCGCTGAGGATGGCGTGGCTCTTCATGCCGAACAGCGTCTCGGACGACATGTGCTCGGATTCGGACACCGGCGTCGTCTGCGTCAGGCGGCGGAAGATCGCCTCCACCATGATGACGGTGGCATCGACGATCAGGCCGAAATCGATCGCGCCGACCGACAGCAGGTTCGCCGATTCGCCGCGCAGCACCAGGATGATCACCGCGAAGAACAGCGCGAACGGAATGGTGGCGCCGACGATCAGCGCGCTGCGCAGGTCGCCGAGGAAGATCCACTGCAACAGCACGATCAGCAGAATGCCGACCACCATGTTGTGCAGCACGGTGTGGGTCGTGAGCTCAATCAGGTCGCCGCGGTCGTAGATGCGCTCGATGCGCACGCCGGGCGGCAGAATGCTGGAGTTGTTGATGGTTTGAACGAGCTGGTGGACGCGCTTGATGGTTGGCGAGCTCTGCTCGCCGCGGCGCATCAGGACGATGCCCTGCACGATGTCGTCGGCATCGTCGATGCCGGCAATACCGAGGCGAGGCCTCTGCCCGACCGTGACTGTGGCGACGTCCTTGACCAGCACCGGGTTGCCGTTGGTCTGCGAGACCATGGTGTTGGCAAGGTCGTCGATCGAACGTATCAGGCCGACGCCGCGCACCACGGCCGATTGCTGGCCGATATTGACGGTGTTGCCGCCGACGTTGACGTTCGCATTGCCGACCGCCTGGAGCAGTTGCGGCAGCGTCAGGCCGTTGGCGACGAGCTTGTTGAAATCGACCTGGAGCTCGTAGGTCTTGCTCTTGCCGCCCCACCCGGTGACGTCGATGACGCCCGGCACGGCGCGGAAGCGGCGCTGGAGGATCCAGTCCTGGATCGTCTTCAGGTCGAGCACGCTGTAGTTCGGCGGGCCGACCAGGCGGTAGCGGAAGATCTCGCCGATCGGGCTGAGCGGCGAGATCTGCGGCTGCACATTGCCCGGCAGCGGCGCGAGCTGCGCCAGGCGGTTCAAGACCTGCTGCAACGCCTCGTCGTAGGTGTAGGCGAAGGAGAACTGGAGCTTGATGTCAGAGAGGCCGTAGAGCGAGATGGTGCGGATGGTCGTGAGGTTCTTCAGACCCGCGACCTGGGTCTCGATCGGGATCGTGATGTAACGCTCGATTTCCTCGGCCGACAGGCCCGGGCTCTGCGTCACGATGTCGACCATCGGCGGGGTCGGGTCGGGATAGGCCTCGATATTGAGCTGGTTGAATGCGATCAAGCCGCCGATCAGCACGGCAACGAACATGCCGACCATCAGGTAGCGCCGGTTGACGGCAAGGGCGACGAGACGATCCATTCAGGTCTTCAGTTTGTTTTCAGTTTTTGGGTCGTCGATCAGCTGCCGGACGCCGCGCGGTCGATGAACAGGCTGCCCTTGGTGACGATCTGCTCGCCGGGTTGCAGGTTGCTCGTGACTTCGACGAGGTTGCCGTTGATCAGGCCGATCTTGATCTGGCGCAGCTCGACCGACTTGTCTTCGCGCGCCACCCAGATGCGAACCTTGTCGGCTTCATAGATCAACGCCTGTTTCGGCACCGCAGGTGCCGCGCGGTCGCCGGCCGAATAGATCGTGACGTTGGCGAACATTTCCGGCTTGAGCACGCCGTCCTTGTTGTCGATGGTGGCGCGAACCAGCAGACGGCGGGTGCTGGGATCGATCGCGGCGGCGACGTAGTTGATCTTGGCGGTCAGCGGCCGGCCCGGCAGCGCTATCACGTTGACGGTGATGTCCTGCCCGATGCACACAGCGGCCGCATCGCTCTCACGCACGAAGGCGGTGAGCCAGACCGTGGAAAGGTCGCCGATCACGAAGACCGGATCGCTGGCGCCGGAATTGACGTACTGGCCCGGGCCGATCTTGCGCTGCACGACCGTGCCGGAGATCGGCGAGTAGATCGTGATCTCCCGATCGATGACGCCCTTGTCCTGGAACGCCTTGATGGTTTCGTCGGTGAAGCCGAGAATCCGCAGCTTGTTGCGTGCGGCTTCCAGCGCCGTCGCCGAGGAGCGCATGTCGTTCTGCGCCTGGACCTGGGTGGCTTCCGCCTGCTGATAGTCCTTCAGCGGAATGGCGTGGCCCTCATAGAGATCCTTGGCCCGCTTGAACTGGATGTCGGCAAGATCGATCGCCGACTTCGCCTTGTTCTGCGAGGTCATCGCCGCGATGAAATCGTTCTGGGCCTGCACGGTGTCGGCGGCCTCGATCGTGAACAGCGGTTGACCTTGCTTCAGCATCTCGCCGGGCTTGGCGAGCAGCTTGGTGACCCGGCCCGCATAGGGCGAGAACACCGGCGTCGAGCGGTCCTCGTCGACCGCGACCTTGCCCTCGGTGACATATTCGGCCCGGAAGGTCTTGGCCTTGACCGGCTCGATCGTCAGGGTCGCCCATTCGGACGGGGTCGGCGTGAAATTCTGCGCGTTCCTGCGCGACTGGCTGGAGACCTCGGAATGACTTTTTTCCTTGGTCCCCGCATAGAGGAAGCCGTAGGCACCGGCGCCGGCGAGTGCCAGTAAAACTACGGATGAGATCACCCGCTGTTTTGTAAGCACCTGCAATCGCTTGGTATTTTCAACTACCATGGGGCCCGGTCATGTCTGCGACGATCTCGGCAAACAATTGCCTCATCGGTCGCGCTAATAGTGCCGAATTCAGATTTCAAACAACCTAAAAAACGCCCGGCACCTTTCCGTTTGCGTTAAAATTTTGCGACGCGTCAGCTCCAAGTAAGCCAAGTAAGCTCAGTGTCAGCTTCTCACCGGCCACTGTGCCGGATGACTGCCGAGCGGCATCGCCGGACGGCTCCATTGCGCCGGCGTTCTCGACAGCAGCGCCGAATGGCGCACCGCTTTCAACGTGCCGAAGCCAGATGGCATGCTCTCGATGAACGCTGCATGTACAGCCTCGCCCGTAAGATCCGGGGTGTCCAGTCCGCCGTCGAGCCGGCCGAGATTCCACAACCAGCGGCCGGTCTGCGCCAGCGACACGCGCACGTGCCAGCTGCCGCCTTCGCGGGCCTGGCGCGCCCTGGCCATCATCGCGCCGAACGCCATGAGATAGCCGGTGGCGTGATCGAGTATCTGTGCCGGCAATTCCTTGGGACCGTCGATGCCGGCGGCCTTCCCCTCGGCATGGTTGAAGCCGGTGGTGGTTTGCACCAGAGAGTCGAAGCCGCGCCGCTCGGCCCAGGGTCCGGCATGACCGTAGGCTGACAGAGTCACGTAGACGATGCCGGGATTGATCTTCGCTGCCTCCTCGGGCGAGAAACCCAGAGCTGCGAGCGCGTGCGGGCGATAGCCTTGCGAGAAGATGTCGACGTCCTTCAACAGCGCACGCATCTGCGCCCTGCCCGCCTCGCTCTTCAGCTCGATGAAGGTGGTGAGCTTGCCGCGGCCGGTGTCGATGGTGAGCCAGGGAATGGCGGGCAACTCAGGCCCCGAGACCAGGAGCACATCGGCACCGTGCGCGGCGAGCGTACGGCCGGCGACGGGGCCCGCGATGACGCGGGAGAGATCGAGCACGCGGAGGCCGGCGAGCGGGCGATCGCCTTCAAGCCACGGCTTTGGCGGGGCCTCGCCGATCTTCTCGATCGAGATCAACGGCAGTTCGGCGAGCGCACGTGCCTGCAGCAGTGCGGACCACTCGTCGTGAGAGCGCATCAGGGCAACGACGCCGCCGGCAGCGTAGGCCGCGGTTTCGAAATCCTCGCCCTTCCACCGCATCAACGCGGCCTGCACCTTCTCGCGCTCCGCCTCGCAAGCCAGCACCTTGCAGACCGCGTCGCGGTGATGCGGAAAGTTGGTGTGGCAGCGGACGAAGCGGCCATCGCCTGTGCTGTAGACGCCGGCGATGGCGTCCCGGGCCGGTGGCGGCGGCTTGTCGTCGAGCCGCAAATAGCGCTCGGAACGGCATTCGGCCACGGCATGGCGCATGTCGACATGGACGTCCTGCACCTCGCCGCTGCGCAATCGCCAGATTTCGGCGGCAGCAAGGCCCGCGGCAGCGATTGTGGTTTGGCCGGCGACAGCGACACGAAACGAGGACGGGATCTGCGGCTCTTCGCCGGTCAGTCGCACGCGTGCAAGCGCGGCCTTATCGCCGCCGGCGGAGGTCCAGATGCCCTCGAGAATATCGGCAGGGCTTTGCATGGCCGCTTCTCTCCCTTTCGGGTTGTTGTTTTGCGTACGATCCTTCCGGAAAACCGCTGCGCACTTTTCAGGATCATGCTGTACTTTTCGCGACCATGTCATGATCGCAGAAAGGAATGCAATGGCCGCCATCGATCCCCTTACCGCCGGCGCCGTGTTCATCGCAACGGCGGCCACCGACGCGGTCTATGTCATGTTCACCTCCGCCGTGATCGCGCGCAAGCGCGTGCCGGCGGCGAACTGGAGCGCGGTCTGGTACCTGCTCTCCTCCTACGCGGTGATCAGCTACACCGAAAACGCCTTCTATGTCGCTTTCGCGGCGCTCGGCTCCTGGGCCGGCGCCTACGTCTCGCTGACTTACCTGCACCGCCCGCCCGGCGGCCCGCCGGTGGGGGCGGCACCGGAGTGAGGTCGTCGCCGCAGGCGAAGCAACTAACCACACGCTCGGTGTCGTCCTGGCGAAAGCCAGGACCCATTACCCCGGTCGAATGTTGTTACAGCACGTCTTGGCCACAACATCGCACAGCAGCGCAAGTTCGTGGTAATGGGTCCTGGCTTTCGCCAGGACGACATTGGAGGAGGCACTGCGCTTCGTTCGCGACCAACAACAAGGAAGACAAAACAATGGATCTCGGTCTCAAGGGAAAGAACGCCATCGTGCTCGGCGGCACGCGCGGCATCGGGCGGGCGATTGCGGCGACGCTGGCCGGCGAAGGCGCCAATGTCGCGGTGTGCGCGCGCAATGCGGATCAGGTTGCCGCCACCGTCACTGAGCTGAAGACGAGCGGCATCCGCGCCACCGGCAGCCCGGTCGACGTCACCGACGGCGCGGCGTTGAAGTCCTGGGTCGAGGGCGCTGCAAAGGAGCTCGGCGGCATCGACATGCTGTTCTCCAATGCCGGCGCGATGGCGCAAGGTCAGGATGCAGCGTCCTGGGAGCAGAACTTCCGGCTCGACGTGCTCGGCGC
The DNA here is from genome assembly GCF_054062495.1 of Bradyrhizobium sp. USDA 3311. Classification (NCBI taxonomy): domain Bacteria; kingdom Pseudomonadati; phylum Pseudomonadota; class Alphaproteobacteria; order Hyphomicrobiales; family Nitrobacteraceae; genus Bradyrhizobium; species Bradyrhizobium sp. USDA 3311. The sequence continues at coordinate 7,757,532 of NZ_JBSSFI010000001.1, forward strand.
CGTGCATGCGTTCGATGCCGCGCGACCGTTCCTCGAGGCGAGCGGCGAGACAAGCGGCGACGCAGCCTTCGTCATCATCGCCTCGATCTCGGCGGCACAGGCCGATCTCGCGAGCTCCTACGGCCCGATCAAGGCGGCGCTGATCCACATGGCCAAGGGGCTGGCGCGGCAATATGCGAAGAAGAAGATCCGCGTCAACGTGGTCTCGCCCGGCACCGTCTATTTCAAGGGCGGCGTCTGGAACACGATCGAGCAGAACATGCCCGAGCGCTACAAGGATGCGATGAAGCGCAACCCTACCGGCCGCATGGCGACGCCGCAGGAGATCGCAAGCGCGGCGGTGTTTCTGGCCAGCCCGGTGTCGGGGTTCACCACGGGATCGAATCTGGTCGTGGACGGGGCGATCTCGAACCGGGTGAATTTTTGAGGGGCACGCTGTCATCGCCTGCGAAGGCGGGCGGTCCAGTATTCCAGAGACAGTGCGGCTAGAACCGAGAGGCCGCGGCGTACTGGATACCCCGCCTTTGCGGGGTATGACGACTGAGAGTGAGGCGCGATCGCTTCAACAAACTCGTCATTGCGAGCGCAGCGAAGCAATCCAGAATCTTTCCGCGGCAACAGTCTGGATTGCTTCGCTACGCTCGCAATGACGGCGTGGCAGCATCCCGCGCAACAACCTCAATGAAAATCCCGCGACGGCGGCAGGATGCGGACGTTGCGGGGGTGGCGGATTTTCTGTGCCGGGGCATCCGCGTGGTCGCGGCGGTCGTCGTTGAGCGGCTCGATCAGGGCGGCGCCTGATGGCACCGGATGCCTGCGGGTCAAGGCATCGTTGGCCAGTCCAATCAGATCGTGCGAGCGGTCGACCATGCGCTGGGCGATGAGATGCGTCACCTTCTCGGGGCTGCTCTGGATATAGCCCTCGACCAGGATGAGGCGCGCGCCCATCACCTCCTTGCGGTACTGCTCCATGATCTTGGGCCACACCACGACATTGGCGATGCCGGTTTCGTCCTCCAGCGTCATGAACACGACGCCGCTGGCGCTGCCCGGCCGCTGCCGGACCAGCACCACGCCGGCGCAGCGGACGCGCCGCCGCTCGTTCTGATGATTGACGTCCTTGCAGGCGACGACGCGCTCGCGCGAAAACATCTCGCGCAGGAATTCCATCGGGTGGCCCTTCAGCGATAGCCGGATGGTCTGGTAGTCCGCGACCACCTGCTCGGGGCGCGGCATCAAGGGCAATGGCTTTGCATGCTCGTCGGGCTGCTCACGGGCGGTGGCGGCCTCGAACAGCGGCAACGGCACGTCATCTGGCAGCCGCCGCACCTGCCACAGCGCCTCGCGGCGATCGAGCCCGAGCGAGCGGAACGCATCGGCATCCGCCAGCAGGATCAGCGCGCGCTTGGGCAGGCCGGTATCGCGGGCAAAGTCTTCGAGCGAGGTGAAGGGACAGCGATTGCGGGCGGCGACGATGCGGTCGGCCCAGTCTAACGCTCCGCCGTCATTCCGGGGCGCGCCTCTTGGCGCGAGCCCGGAATCCATACTCCCGATCGTGGTTATGGATTCCGGGCTCGACGCTGACGCGTCGCCCCGGAATGACAGCTGGGAGTGTTTCAGGCGCTCCTCATCCTCGTCCAACCAATGGAAACCGTCGATCTGGCGGAAGCCGAGGCGTACCGCGCAGTATTTGCTGCTCCCCTGCTCCAGCGTGTTCTGCGCAAAGCTGTAGGACACGTCGATGTCGCGCACCTCGACGCCGTTCTTGCGGGCATCGCCGACGATCTGCGCCGGCGCGTAGAAGCCCATCGGCTGCGAGTTCAAGAGGCCGCAGCAGAACGCATCGGGATAATGATATTTCAGCCATGACGAAATGTAGACGAGCTGCGCAAAACTCGCGGCGTGGCTCTCCGGAAAACCGTAGGAACCAAAACCCTTGATCTGGTCGAAGCAGCTTCTGGCGAAGTTGGGATCGTAGCCGCGCGCGACCATGTTGCCGATCAGCTTGTCTTCGTATTTGCCGATGGTGCCGACATTGCGGAAGGTCGCCATCGAGCGGCGCAGGCCGTTGGCCTCCTCGGAGGTGAATTTGGCCGCCTCGATCGCGATGCGCATTGCCTGCTCCTGGAACAGCGGCACGCCCTTCGTCTTGTGCAGCACCTTGTAGAGCTCGTCCGCGGGACCATGCTCGGGTGATGGCGAAGGATAGTTCACCTTCTCCTGGCCGTTCCGTCGCCGCAAATACGGATGCACCATGTCGCCCTGGATCGGCCCCGGCCGCACGATCGCGACCTCGATCACGAGGTCGTAGAAGGTCCGCGGCTTCAGGCGCGGCAGCATGTTCATCTGGGCGCGGCTCTCGACCTGGAACACGCCGAGCGACTCCCCGTCACACAGCATGTCGTAGACCTTGGGATCGTCCTGCGGAACGCTCGCCAGAACCCAGCGCTCGCCCTTGTGCTGGTCGATCAAGTCAAAACATTTGCGGATGCAGGTCAGCATGCCCAGCGCAAGCACGTCGACCTTCATCATGTTGAGCGCGTCGACGTCGTCCTTGTCCCATTCGATGAAGGTGCGGTCGTCCATCGCGGCGTTGCCGATCGGCACATAGGTATCGAGCCGGTCCTGGGTGAGCACATAGCCGCCGACATGCTGGGAGAGATGGCGCGGGAATTCGATCAGCTCGGTCGCAAGCTCGACCGCGAGGTTGATCATGGGGTTTTGCGGATCGAGCCCGGCCTGCTTCACCTGCATGTCGTTGAGGCCACTGCCCCAGCTTCCCCAGACGGTGTCGGCGAGCGCGGCGGTGACGTCCTCGGTCAGGCCCAGCGCCTTGCCGACGTCGCGGATGGCGCTGCGCGGACGATAATGGATGATCGTGGCGATGATCGCGGCGCGGTGACGGCCATAGCGGCGATAGACATATTGCATCACCTCCTCGCGCCGCGAATGCTCGAAATCGACGTCGATGTCGGGCGGCTCCAGCCGCTCCTTGGAGATGAAGCGCTCGAACAAGAGATCGACCTTGGTCGGGTCGACCGAGGTGATGCCGAGCACGTAGCACACCGCTGAATTCGCCGCCGATCCCCGCCCCTGGCACAGGATGTTCTGGCTGCGCGCATAATGGACGATGTCGTGCACGGTGAGGAAATAGTGCGCGTATTTCAGCTCGGCGATCAGCGCGAGCTCTTTCTTGAGCGTAGCACGCAGCTTGTCATCGATCTTGCCGGCGAAATATTTATCGACGCCCGCCCAGGTCAGGTCCTCCAGATGCCCTTGCGCGGTCTTGCCCGGCGGCACCGGCTCGTCCGGGTATTGATATCTAAGCTGGTCGAGCGAGAAGTCGATCTTGTTCGCAAAGCGCATGGTCTCCGCGATCGCGTCGGGGAAGTCACGGAACAGCCGCGACATTTCGCGCGGAGTTTTGAGAAAGCGCTCGGCATTGGCCTCGAGCTTTCGTCCGACCGCCTCGATCGTGGTCTTTTCCCGGATGCAGGTGAGCACGTCCTGGAGGGGACGGCGCGCAGGATCGTGATAGAGCACCTCGTTGGTCGCGAGCAACTGCACCTTTGCCGTCGTCGCGAGATCGTCGAGCCGCGCCAGGCGGCGTCGGTCATCGCCGCGATGGACCAGGCTCGCCGCCAGCCACACGCCCTCGGCGCGGGTCGCTTTGAGCTTTGCAAGGACATCCAGCGCCTGCGCTGGCTCGAAGCGATGCGGCAGGGTCAAGACCAGGAGCTGGCCTTCCGAAAACGCGAGGAGATCGGAGAAGGTGAGACGGCATTCGCCCTTCTCGATCCGCGTGACGTCGTCGCCACGCTTGCCCCGGGTCAGGAGCTGGCAGAGCCGGCCATAGGCCGCACGGTCGCGCGGATAGACAAGAATGTCGGGCGTGCCGTCGATGAAGACGATGCGCGCGCCGATCAGCAGCTTCGGCTTGTGCAGCACCTTGTCATTGTCGAGCTCCTTGTAGGCCCGCACCACGCCGGCCAGCGTGTTGTGATCGGCGATGCCGATCGCGGAGATGCCGAGGATGCTCGCCTGGTGCACATAGGCCCGCGGATCCGAACCGCCCCGCAGGAAGGAGAAATTGGTGGTGATGCCGATCTCGGCATAAGCAGGCGTGTTCATGCGAAGAGACCGTGCACATACCAGTTGGGAGGAGCGGGCTTGCCGTCGGCGTCGAACACCTCTCCCTCGTAAAGACCGTCGCGAAAAATCCAGAAGCGCAGGCCTTCGGCATCCTCGATGCGGAAATAATCCCGCGTCAACTGCTTGCCGTCCTGACGCCACCATTCCATCGCGATGCGCTCGGGCCCTTCCACCCGCACCACCGCGTGTTTCGCGCGCCGCCAGGTGAATTGATGCGGCGGACCATCCGGCACGGTCGCGAACGGCACTGTGACCGGCTCCGGCTTGTCGAACAGCCGCAGGGGGCGCAGCGGCGGCTCGCCCTCGGCGCGCGCCGGCCATTCGGCCTGCATGGCGGCGGCAAGGTGATGCTGCGCCGGCGCGGCCAGCACCGCACATTCAGGGACATGCGTGTCCTGCGGCAGGTGCACGACGACGCGCTTTCCGCCGATCCGCGCCGCGATGCGGTCGATCAGCGCGGCGAGCTCGTCATTGTCGTGGACATGGGCGTCGAGATCGCGCTGCTCCTGCACCACGATCTCGGTGCGGCTCGCCGACAGCCGCACCATGTCGAAGCCGAAGCCGGGATCGAGGGGATCGGCGAGCGCATCGAGCCGCTCGCGGAACAGGCGGTCGATGACGGCGCTTCGCGTCACCGGCCGTCCGGTCTCGACCATGATCGCCCGCACCACGCCGTCGGTGCGGAAGAAGGCGGCTTCCAGCCGCCGCGCGCCCTTGCCCTGCTTCTCCATGGACGCGATCAACGTGTCGGCGAGCCGCGACAGCGTCATCGCGATCATCGTGTCGGTCGCGATCGGCTCGGCAAAGCGCTTCTCTACGATGTAGTCAGGCAGCGGCTTTCGCGGATTGATCGGCGCATCGCCCTGCCCCAGCGCATGCGCGAGCAGCGTGGAGAACCGCGCGCCGAACCGCGCCGTGATCTCGTGGGCGCCGCGCGATGCGACATCGCCGATGGTCTTCAGGCCGGCACGGCGCAGGCCGGTGGTGATGGCCTCGCCCGCGCCGAGCGCGGACACCGGCAGCCGGCTGATCGCCTCCGCCTCCCCGCCATCGACGACGATGGTGCCTGTGACCTGGCGCGTCAGCGTCCGCGCGCAGACCGAGGTGCCGGCAATCGCCGCGCTGACGGCAAAGCCTTGTCGGCCGAGCGCGCGAATGAGCGTCTGCAACAGCGCGGCTTCGCCGCCGAACAGATGCGCGCAGCCGGTGATATCAAGGAACAGCCCGTGCGGCGGATCGAGCGCCACCAGCGGCGTGAAACGGTCGCACCAGTCGGCGATGTCGCTCAGCGTCTTCGCATCGGCGACGACATCGGCATCGAACACCCGCAAGTCCGGGCACATCGCCCGCGCATTGGCCAGGGGCTGGCCGATATGCAGGCCCAGCCGCGACGCCGCATCGTCAAGCGCATGGATCACCAGCGCATTGGTCTCTTTGATGACGACGATGCTGGGCTCGTCTTTTTGTTTTGACGCGTTTTCTTCACGCGAACCGGTACCCACTTCGCTCGAAAACGCTTTGGTCTTACCCAGCCCGCCGTTGAAGAACCGCTGGATCCGGTCGATGGGCAGGCGCGGCAGCCACAAGCTGAGAATACGTCGACGGTTCACTGAACTGGCACTCATCACATTTCCATTCCATGATCCACCGGCCGCACGGGCCATGACGATTGCGCAACAGCTCGGCATCGAAGCGCGGCGCGCCCCAGGCATTCCACATCGTGCCCGGCGGCGAATGCGCCGCGCGCAGCATCCATCTGGTCTCGGCAGTCGAGGGCAGCGGCTGCGCGGCCATCCGCAACAGCAGGCCGGTGACGCCGGAGCCTTGCGCGGCCAGCGTCAGCTTGCGGCTCGCCACGAGATCGAATTGCCGCGTCTCGCCCCAGAGCTCGAGCACGACCGCGCCGAGCGCATCGCAGGCCAGTGCATCGGCCGAAGTGCGCAGCGCACCCTCCACATCGGCCGCGCGCACCATCACCACGCGGCGCGGGTCGAGGCCGAGCTCGGCGAGCCCGCTCATCGACAGCGCGCCGGCTTCCAGTTCCGAAAAATCCTGCCGCACCCACAACAGCGGCCGGCGCGCGGTCACGCGTCCCGCAACGCCCATGACAAACCCGGTCGCGGCGGCGCCCTGGCGCCCCTCGCAAAACACCTCGTGGATCGCCGCGCGCGCGAGCCCGCCCTTCAGCGCGCTGTCGACCTCGCCGTGGCCAAGCGCGACGCGATCATGCTGATGCACGACCTCCGCCGTCTCGATGCGCTCGATCTGGCTGCGCAAGGTCGCAAGCGCGCTTGTGCGTGCGCCGCTCATATACGCCGCTCCTTCAGAGGTGATTGCCGGTGGCTCTCAAAAAGAGAACCAGCGGCTGGCTCATTTGTTCATGATATGTTCTAATATAAAGCTAACGGCGCCCCTGGAGTCAATCGAATTGGCGCGCCCATGGATTCATGAGCGGAATCAAGAGGATTCGAGTGCCATGTACCTCGTCACCCTGGACAGCGAGACCGATTTCGACGGCTGGCGTAAAGCCGCACGCGCATTCGCGCTGCACCACGTCGCCCCGGCGGACGTGGTGTGGCACGTGCAAGGCCAGACGAAAGACCAGATGCCGCCCGGCCTGTCCGAAGCGCCAAGCCTTCCGCCGATCGAGACCGAGAGCACGTTCACCGTGCCGGCCAATTTCATCGAGCTTGCCCGCATCGCGATCCTGCATCGCGAGGGCGAGCGTTTTGCGCTGCTCTATCGCCTGCTCTGTCGATTGAAGGCCGATCACGACCTGCTCGTAACGATGAGCGATCCCGACGTGGCGCAGGCAACCGCGATGGCTGGCAGCGTGCAGCACGATGCACAGCGGATGCGCGATCTCGTCCGCTTCCGCGAGATCGGGCGCGAGCAGAAGGCGCATTACGCCGCCTGGTTCGAGCCGGAGCATCACATCGTCGCATTCGCCGCGCCGTTCTTTGCGCGTCGTTTTGCCGACATGCCCTGGTCGATCCTCACGCCTGACGTTTGTGCCCATTGGAACGGTCACGCGATCTCCTTCACGCCTGGCATCAGCCGGACGGAGTGGCCGGCCCCAGGCCGCCTGGAGGAAACCTGGCGGCGCCATTTCCAGCCCGGCCGGCTGACCACGACCGACGCGCCGGTGAAGCGCCGGAGGAACCTCCAGGACGCATCGGTACTTGGATCGATACTTGGACCCCTGCTCGCCGATGCCGAACGCTGGACCGGCGGACGGATCTCCCCACGTCCGGAAGCCATCATGGGACACAAAGCCGCCGCCAACGATCTCGAAGCGCTCCGCGAGGAGGCCGCGCATTGCCGTGCCTGCCCGCTCTACAAGGACGCGACGCAAACCGTGTTCGGCGAGGGGCCGAAAGACGCAACCATCATGTTGGTCGGCGAGCAGCCCGGCGACAAGGAAGACCTCGCCGGCCATCCCTTCGTCGGACCGGCCGGGCAGATGCTCGACCGCGCGCTGGAGGAAGCCGGCGTCGACCGCAAGAAGGTCTATGTCACCAATGCGGTGAAGCACTTCAAATTCGTGCCGCGCGGAAAGATCCGCCTGCACCAGAAGCCGGCAACACCGGAAATCAAAGCGTGCCGGCCATGGTATGAGCGGGAAGTTGCGGCAATCCAGCCCGAGCTCATCGTCGCGATGGGCGCCACCGCCGCGCAAAGCGTATTCGGCAAGATCACCCCTGTCGGCAAGACCCGCGGCCGGCTCATCGACCTTCCCGACGGCCGCAAGGCGCTGGTGACGGTGCACCCGTCCTATCTGCTGCGACTGCCCGACCCGGAAGCCAAAGTGCTGGAATATCAGCGCTTTGTCGAAGACCTGAAGATCGCCGCCAGCCTGCAGAGGAAATCCGCGCGCGCCGCCTAAATACGGGCGGGAAAACGCCTTTCAACCACCGCTTGTCATCCAGCCTTCAAATCCATCGCGGACAATACCCTTACCTGAAAGTTAAGGGGCGTCCTGACATGACCGATGTAGCATTCGACCGCGCGGTAGCCGATCCCGCGCCGATCCAGCCGGCCTCGCGGCCCAATCTCGACAAGGGCTTCAATCCGCTGACGATGATCCTGTTCTTCGGCATCCTCGCCGCGGGTCTGCTGTTCGTCGCCTACAGCATCTATGCCGACGTCAACGCGACCGGCACGCGGGTCACGACCTTCTTGCCCTACATCCTCTTGTTCGTTGCGCTGCTGATCGCGCTCGGCTTCGAGTTCGTCAACGGCTTCCACGACACCGCCAATGCGGTGGCGACCGTGATCTACACCCATTCGCTCCCGGCCGAAGTCGCCGTGATGTGGTCGGGCTTCTTCAACTTCCTCGGCGTGCTGCTGTCCTCTGGCGCGGTCGCCTTCGGCATCGTCTCGCTGCTGCCGGTCGAGCTGATCCTCCAGGTCGGCTCCAGCGCCGGCTTCGCAATGGTGTTCGCGCTGCTGATCGCCGCGATCCTGTGGAATCTCGGCACCTGGTATTTCGGCCTGCCCGCCTCGTCCTCGCACACGCTGATCGGCTCCATCATCGGCGTCGGCATCGCCAACGCCGTGATGCGCGGCCGCGACGGCACCTCGGGCGTGGACTGGAGCAAGGCTACCGAGATCGGCTACGCGCTGCTGCTGTCGCCGCTGGTCGGCTTCGCCTGCGCCGCCGTGCTGCTGCTGGTGCTCAAGTTCATCGTGCGCAACCCGGCTCTGTACGCCGCGCCCGAAGGCAACAAGGCTCCGCCGCTCTGGATCCGCGGCCTCCTGATCCTGACCTGCACCGGCGTCAGCTTCGCGCACGGCTCGAACGACGGCCAGAAGGGCATGGGCCTGATCATGCTGATCCTGATCGGCACCGTTCCAACCGCTTACGCGCTCAACCGCGCTCTGCCGGAATCCCAGGTCGCCCAGTTCCAGAAGACCTCGGAGGCCGCCGCCAGGGTGATCTCGGCCAAGGGCGCCGGGCACAGCATCATCGGCGATCCCCGTCCGGCGGTGACGCAGTACATCGCACTGCATCAGATCAACGAGGGCACCTATCCCTCGCTCGCCGTGCTGGTGAAGGATGTCGGCGACCAGGTCGCCAAATACGGCACGCTGAACAAGGTGCCAGCGGAAGCCGTCGGCAACACCCGCAACGACATGTATCTGACCTCGGAAGCGATCCGCTTCCTGATGAAGGACAAGGAGAACGATCTCAACAAGGACGAGGTCGCGACCCTGAACGCCTACAAGGGCTCGCTCGACGCCGCCACGAAGTTCATCCCGAACTGGGTGAAGATCGCGGTCGCCATCGCGCTCGGCCTCGGCACCATGATCGGCTGGAAGCGCATCGTCGTCACGGTCGGTGAGAAGATCGGCAAGACCCATCTCACCTACGCACAGGGCGCCTCCGCCGAGCTCGTCGCCGCCGCCACGATCGGTGCCGCCGACGTGTTCGGCCTGCCGGTCTCGACCACCCACGTGCTGTCGTCCGGCGTCGCCGGCACCATGGCCGCGAACGGCTCGGGCCTGCAGATGGCGACCATCCGCAACCTGCTGATGGCCTGGGTGCTGACGCTGCCCTGCGCGATCATGCTGTCGGCCACGCTCTACGTGATCTTCTCGCGAATCTTCTGAAGACCTCTCCTCTCCCTCTCCCCGTTCTTACGGGAGAGGGTTGGGGTGAGGGGCTGCCTCCGCGATCACGGTGAGAGACGGACTCGCGGAGAGTCCCCCTCACCCGGATTTTACGCTTCGCGAAAAATCCGACCTCGCCCCGCAAGCGGGCGAGGTGAATGACGCCGCGCCTACGACGCTGCGAGCGACTCCTCGACCAGCTTGACCCAGTAGGACGTGCCGAACACGATCGCCTCGTCGTTGAAATTATAGGCGGGGTGATGCAGGCCGGCGCTGTCGCCGTTGCCGCAGAAGATGAAGGCGCCGGGGCGCGCTTCCAGCATATAGGCAAAATCCTCACCGCCCATCAGCGGCGGCATCTCGTGCACATTGGCTTCGCCCGCGACCTGCCTTGCGATACGCCGCGCCACCTCGGTCTCCGCGGCGTGGTTGTTCACGACGGGATAGTTGCGCTTGTAGTGCAGGTCGATCTTCGCGCCGGTGATCTGCGCCACGCCCGCCACCACTTCGTGCACGCGCTTCTCGACCAGCTTGCGCACGTCCGGCGACAGCGTGCGGATGGTGCCCCTCAGCGTCGCGGTCTGCGGAATGACGTTGCGGGCGTTGCCGGCGTGGAATTCGCAGATCGAGATCACCGCCGATTCCAGCGGATCGACGCTGCGCGCCACGATCGACTGCAACGCGGTGATCACCTGCGCGCCGACCAGCACGGAATCGATGCATTTGTGCGGACGCGCGGCATGGCCGCCGAGGCCCTCGATCATGATATCGACCTCGTCGGTCGCCGCCATGATCGGGCCCGGCCGGATCGCGAACGAGCCGATCGGGATGCCCGGGCCGTTATGCATGCCGTAGACCTGCTCGATGCCGAAGCGCTCCATCAGCCCGTCCTTGACCATGGCCGCGCCGCCGGCACCGCCCTCCTCGGCCGGCTGGAAGATCACGACAGCATCGCCGGCAAAATTGCGGGTCTCGGCGAGGTAGCGGGCTGCCCCAAGCAGCATCGCGGTGTGGCCGTCATGGCCGCAGGCGTGCATCTTGCCCGGATTCTTCGAGGCGTAAGGCAGGTTGGTCTGCTCCTCGACCGGCAGCGCGTCCATGTCGGCGCGCAGGCCGATGGTCTTGAGCCCTTCGCCGGCTGGCTTGTTGCCCTTGATCACGCCGACCACGCCGGTCTGGCCGAGGCCGGTCACAACCTCATCGCAGCCGAATTCACGCAGGCGGTCCGCGACGAATGCTGCGGTGCGGTGAACGTCATACAGCAATTCGGGATGCTGGTGGATGTCCCGGCGCCAGGCCTGAATATCGGGTTGAAGGTCGGCGACGCGGTTCACGATGGGCATGGATGGTCTCAAGCTTTGTTGGGAATACAGGACTGTCTACCATGCAAGCCGCAGTCCACCTAACCGCCGCGGATCGGGGGGAGCCCTGCCCTCTCGTCATGGCCGGACTTGTCCCAAACCGCTGCGTCTGCCTATTAGGACGGAACATCAAGTGACCATCCGGGTGGAAGCAGAATGCCAAGGCGGCTCGAAGGTGAGTTTGACTACATTGTCGTCGGGGCAGGCACGGCAGGATGCATTCTCGCCAACCGCCTATCGGCCGATCCGAAAAATCGCGTCCTCATTCTCGAAGCCGGCGGCGACGACAACTGGATCTGGTTCCACATTCCGGTCGGCTACCTCTTCGCGATCGGCAATCCGCGCTCGGACTGGATGTTCAAGACCGAGGCCGAGCCGGGCCTGAACGGCCGCGCGCTGGCCTATCCCCGCGGCAAGGTGATCGGCGGCTGCTCGGCGATCAACGCCATGATCTCGATGCGCGGACAGGCCGCCGATTACGACCATTGGCGCCAGCTCGGCATGACCGGCTGGGGCTATGACGACGTGCTGCCGCTGTTCAAGCGGATCGAGGATCACTTCCTGGGCGCGAGCGAGCATCACGGCGTCGGCGGGGGCTGGCGCATCGAGGCGCCGCGGCTGTCGTGGGAGGTTCTCGATGCCGTCGGCGATGCCGCAGAAGAAATGGGCATCAAGCGCATCCCGGATTTCAACACCGGCGACAACGAAGGCACCAGTTATTTCCACGTCAACCAGAAGCGCGGCCGGCGCTGGTCCTCGGCGCGCGGCTTCCTCAAGCCCGCGCTGAACCGGCCCAACCTGCGGCTCGAGAAGCACGTGCTGGTCGACCGTCTCATCATCGAGCAGGGCCGCGCCGTCGGCGTGCGTTTCGTCCAGAACGGCGAGATCATCGAAGCGCGCGCGAAGCGCGAGGTGATCCTGTCGGCCGGCGCGATCGGCTCGGTGCAGGTGCTGCATCGCTCCGGCATCGGGCCTGCCGACTGGCTGTCGCCGCTCGGCATCGACGTGATGATGGACAAGCCCGGTGTCGGCCGCAATCTGCAGGACCATCTCCAGCAGCGCGCGATCTACAAGGTCGAGGGTGTGCGCACGCTGAACGAGACCTATTACAACCTGTTCCGCCGCGGCCTGATGGGGCTCGACTACGCCTTCCGCCGCCGCGGACCGCTGACGATGGCGCCGTCGCAACTCGGCATCTTCACGCGTTCCGATGCGACGCGCGCACGCGCCAACATCCAGTTCCACGTACAGCCGCTGTCGCTCGACAAGTTCGGCGATCCCCTGCACCGCTTCCCCGCCATCACCGTGAGCGCCTGCAACTTGCAGCCAACCTCGCGCGGCACCGTGCGGCTGCGCTCGGCGAGCCCGGACGAGAAGCCGATCATCGCGCCGAACTACCTGTCGACCGACGACGACCGCCAGGTCGGCGCCGACGCCATCCGCACCACCCGCCGCCTGATGCAGCAGAAGGCGCTGGCAAAATATCACCCGAGCGAATATCTGCCCGGCCCTTCCGTCGGCGACGACGATGCCTCGCTCGCCAAAGCCGCGGGCGATATCGGCACCACCATCTTCCATCCGGTCGGCACGGCGAAGATGGGCGCGGCGAACGATCCGATGGCGGTGGTCGACGAACGCCTCCGCTTCTACGGCCTCAGCGGCCTTCGCATCGTCGATGCCTCGATCATGCCGACGATCACGTCGGGCAATACCAACACGCCGACCGCAATGATCGCCGAGAAAGGTGCGACGATGATTTTGGAGGATGCGAAGTAAGTCAAACTTCCAGTCCTTAGGTCGGATGATTTCGTTTTTGACTTCCCACGTCATCGACCGCCCGTCGGCCTGCAGGTATGAGGGCCAGGCGCAGCGCGGACAGGCGTCTGCGCTCTCAGCGGGTGACGCAAGACGAGGAAGCAGAAAATGAATTTGAACGAGCTTGCCGATCGATATGTGGCTGTGTGGAACGAGCGGGACTCTGAAAAGCGGAAGCGACAAGTCGCGGAATTATGGATTCCGCAAGGTGAGCACTATGTCGAGTCGCGCAAGGTCGTTGGGCATGATGCGCTCGAGCTGCGCATCATTGAATCGCACAACGAATTCGTGCGCGATGCGGGAAATCGCTTTCGCGCAGTGCCCGGCGCTCGCCGGGAAGGCAACGTGGTGGCATTCTATTGGGAGATGTTGCCAGCCAACGCGGATACCGTGCTGGGCAAAGGCCTGGAATTCGTTGTCGTCTCGGATGCTGGAAAGATAGTCCAGGACTACCAGTTCTATCCGGCCTGACAGGCCCGCATCGCAATGTCCGACGACACGAAGGCGGAGTGATTCATGCCCGTTTCATATGCCATCGAGTTTCAAGTTGTCCCCGGCAAGCGGGAGGAATTTCTGGAGCGCCTCTGTGAAGTCCTGGACGCGATGAAGGTCGAGACGACATATTGTGAGGCGGTCCTGCACCAGGATCCGACGTCCGAAAACCACTTCATGCTCTACGAGACGTGGGACAACCACGATGATGTCGTCAACGTGCAACTGAACCGTCCCTACCGGCACGCGTGGCATGATGCTCTCCCGAGAATACTGGCGAGTGAGCGCAAAATCGGCGTGTGGGAACCAATCAGGGCGGATCCGAAGCGCTCCCCGAAGACCAGATGACCTCGTGGAGAATCGGGCGGCGCTATCTGCGCATGAGCACGTGCTCTCTGGCGCCTGCCCGTCCCCTCTCGACAGCGACCGGCGATGCCTGATCGACAAGCTCCGACTGCATCAGGTTTGCAAGCTCGATCGTACGGTTGTCTGCCGGAAACAGCATTTCGAGGGCGAGTTCGGCCAAGGTGATGTCAGTGGCGGTGCCGAAGACGGTCACGGTATTCAAAAAGGACATGGTGCCGAGGCGCGTCGTGATACGCAGCGGGGTGGCTAGCCGCTCGGACTGCTCGAAGCCCATGCTGGTGGTCGAGTCTGACGGGGCGGGATACGCTGCGACCTCTGCGAGCAGATTTTGCAGCCAGGGATCGGCGCCGGCCTCGATCTGCTGACGCAGCACGCTCAAGCAATAGGCGCGCCATGCCGCGAGGTTCAGGATTCGCGGTCCCATGCCTGCCGGATGCAGCATGAGACGCATCGCGTTGATGGGTGGCTCTAGGAGTGCTTCCGAACATCCTTCATAGAGCTGGGGAAGCGCGCCATTTGAAAGCACCACGTTCCAACGCCGATCCACTGCGAAGGCGGGGAAAGGGCTTGTGTGCCTGGAGAATGCGATCCATCGCCGCCCTCGCTGCTTCGAGGCCGTCGATCGACGTCTCCTCGTACGCTGGCGCAAACCCCGCCGCGAGCAGCAATCTGTTGCGATCCCGAAGCGGAACATCGAGAAGGTCTGTCAGACGGTTGATGATGGCCCGGCCTGGTTGCGCTTTCCCGGTTTCGAGGCATGACAAATGCCGGGTTGAGCTATTGGCCGCGAGAGCCAGATCGGTCTGCGTGAGGCGTCGCCGCTCGCGCCAACGCCTCAAGAGGATCCCGAAAGGAAGCTGGTGTGCTGTCATGGGGCCAGCCTAGCTTTGAGCCCAGCCATAGAAAATGACATCCGAGGTCAAGATTTCCAGGCTTTCCAAGTCGCGGCACCTTCCGACTTCACGAAATCGTCATCCCATCCGGGAATAAACCCCGCCCTCCCCCAATCACCTCCCCGAAGCCCAATTCCGGGCGAAGTGGAGACGTTGCGATGAGCGGACACGATCACGGGGATGACGGCGTCAACCGCCGCAAGGTGCTGGAATGCATGACCTGGGCCGGCACCGGGGTGCTCTGGACCATCACGGGCGGCGTGCCGCGCTCGCTCGGCATCATCGATTCCGCGCAAGCCGCCACCGCGGCCGCGCCCGGCATGACCTTCCTCCAGATCAGCGACAGCCATGTCGGCTTCGACAAGCCGGCCAATCCCAACGCGCTCGGCACGCTGGAGGAAGCCATCAACAAGATCAACGCGATGCCGGCCAAGCCGTCGTTCATGATCCACACCGGCGACATCACCCATCTGTCGAAAGCCGCCGAGTTCGACAATGCCGAACGCATCATCTCGCAGACCAAGCTCGACGTGCACTACGTCCCGGGCGAGCATGACTTCATCGACGAGGAGGTGAAGCTCTATCGCGAGCGCTACGGCCGCGGCACCAAGGGGCACGGCTGGTACTCCTTCGATGCCGGCGGCGTGCACTTCGTCGGCCTCGTCAACGTCGTCGACCTCAAGGCCGGCGGCCTCGGCAATCTCGGCGCCGAGCAGCTTGCCTGGCTGGAGGACGATCTCCGAGGCAAGTCGAAATCGACGCCGGTCGTGCTGTTCGCCCACATCCCGCTCTGGACCGTCTATCCGGAATGGGGCTGGGGCACCGAGGATGGCGGCCGCGCGCTCGAATACGTCAAGGGTTTCGGCTCGGTCACCGTGCTGAACGGCCACATCCACCAGGTGATGCAGAAGGTCGAGGGCAACGTCACCTTCCACACCGCGCGCTCGACCGCCTTCCCGCAGCCGGCGCCGGGGGCAGCTCCTTCGCCCGGACCGATGAAGGTCGAGGACGCAAGGCTGCGCTCGATGCTCGGCGTCGCCAGCATCAACTTCAAGCAGAACGAGCAGCGGCTCGCGATCATCGACACGCCGCTCCAGGGCTGAATCCAAGGTTGAATGGAAGCTGACAATGAAGACACTCAATCGCCGCGACTTCGGCGTCGACCTCGGTCTCGCTCTGGCCGCGGCCGTCCTGCTGCCCGCAACGACCGCCCGGGCCGACGACATGGACGTGCACATCGACAATTTCGTTTTCCAGCCGGCCGAGCTCAAGATCAAGGTCGGCGCCACCGTGACCTGGACCAACCGGGACGACATCCCGCACACGATCGTCTCGGCCGGCAAGTTCAGGTCCAAGACCCTGGACACCGACGACAAGTTCTCGTTCACCTTCACCAATGCGGGCGACTACAAATATTTTTGTTCGTTGCACCCGCACATGACGGGGATGATCAAGGTTGAGTAACGTCTCCAACCAAGGCATCAACGTCTTGCCCGGCCGGTGGTCCCACGCCGGCCGGGCTCGTGTGCGTTCCGTCACACACAGGGACGGAACGAAGCCACAGGCAGAACAAGAGGCAAAGCGAGGAGCGATGCCCGCCACCGACGATCTGCAGAAGGCGCAGCGCTTCCGCGAAGCGGCGCTGCCCTATCTCGACGACGTCTACACGCTCGCGCGCTATCTGCTGCGCGACGCCTCCGATGCCGAGGACGCGGTGCAGGAGTGCTATCTGCGCGCGCTGAAGCACTTCGACAGCTATCGCGGGCCGGCGATGAAGCCCTGGCTGTTCGCGATCCTGCGCAACGTCTGCAACGCAGAATATGCGCGTCGCGCGCACAGGCCCAGCGCGATCGAGGATACGCCCGGCGCCGCCGAGCAGACGCCGATCTGGCAGGAGACCGGGGCAAGCCCGGAAACCGAAGTGCTGCGCAGCCGCGATGCCGGCGCCATCCGCAAGCTGATCGACACGCTCGCCGAGCCGTTCAAGGAAACCTTCGTGCTGCGCGAGATCAACAACCTGTCCTATCGTGAAATCGCCGAGGCCGTCGGCGCCCCCGTCGGCACCGTGATGTCCCGCCTCGCCCGCGCCCGCGCCATGCTGCGCGCGGCCTGGACGGCGGAAGAGGAGCATCCAAGATGACCTGCGACGAGGCAAGAATCCTGCTTCACGCGCTGATCGACAACGAGCTCGATGCCGGCCACGCGCGCGAAGTCGAAGCCCATATCGCCAGCTGCCCGGCCTGCGCCGCGGAGCTTGCGGCACAACGCGAGATGCAGCGCGTGCTCGCCGACACCGATTTGCGCTACACCGCACCGGCGAGCTTGCGCGCCCGCATCGAGGCCTCGATGCCTCAGCCGCAGCGCCTGCAACCGACCCGCCGCTCCGTGTTGCGCGGCTTTGCGATGGGCTCGGCGGTCTCCGCGCTCGCCGCCTCCGGCGTCGTCGCCGTGGTGCTGCGCCAGGACGACCAGCAGCGCATCCTGTCGGAGGTCGTCTCCGCCCATCTGCGCTCGCTTCAGGCCGGCCATCTCACCGACGTGATCTCGACCGACCAGCACACCGTCAAACCCTGGTTCAACGGCAAGCTCGACGTCGCCCCGCCCGTGATCGACCTCACCGCGCAGGGTTTTACGCTGGTCGGCGGCCGGCTCGACTATATCGACGCCCGCGCCATCGGCGCCGTCGTCTACCGGCGCCGGCAGCATTTGATCAACCTGTTCGTGTCGCAGACCTCGAGCACCGAACACCGGCCGCCGAAGACCCAGACCATGCAGGGCTTCAACTGCCGCCGCTGGGGCGATCGCGGCCTGAATTTCTGGGCGGTCAGCGATCTCGGCGCCGACGAGCTCGCCGAGTTCGTCGACAAGTTCGGGGCGGCGATGAAGACGAATGTGGAGGGGTAGCTTCTTCAGTCAAGGTGACGCTGGAGATCAAGCGCTCGCACTGCCACGACAAATGCCACCATCAGGATCGACGCCATGGCCGCAACCATGGCCGCGATCCTGAAGCGCTTAAGGTACATCAAGCAGGCCTCGGACAGAGCAGGCTCGTAAGGAAGGTGCACTGTACGCATGGACGCACGTATGGCAGTGAGAGGTCCGACTATGCGGGGTTTAGGCACCGATCGCTTGTAACTATCATAGCTGAGCCAAGCGAAAGAGACGGATATCGCGAACGTCAGAAATAAGAGAACCGAGACAAGCGCAATCATCGATCGCATAGAACGAGATCTCTACCCTTGCCCGCATTGCGCGAGGCCAAGCGCTCCCGCAAACTATATCGATAACGCGGACGGTGCCTACGCCGACCTTCGCACCGCGTTGTCCACCAGCGTCTTGCCGAGCGACCAGATCGCACCGGGCACCTTGTGGCTGCCGGCGATGACGTCGTCGAAGGCGCGCTCGATCCAGCCGCAGTCTTCCTCGGTGATGGTGAGCGGCGGCAGCAGCTTGATGGTGTGGCTGCCGTGGCCGGCGACCTGGGTGAGGATCTTGTGATCCTTGAACAGCGGCACGGTGATGAGCTGGCAGAACAGGCCCTTGTTGGCGGCCTCCAGCACGTTCCAGGACGCCCGCAGGCGCAGCGACTTCGGCGGGCCGAACTCAACGCCGATCATCAGGCCCTTGCCGCGCACTTCCTTCATCAGCTCGTAGCCGGGCACCATGCGCGTCAGCGCAAGGCGCAGCTCGGCGCCGCGCTTGGCGGCGGACTCGATCAGCTTCTCGGACTCCATGACATCGAGCGTGGCGATGCCCGCGGCCATCGCCAGATCGTTCTTGGAGAAGGTGGAGCCGTGCACCACCGCGCGATCCATCTGGTTGAAGATCTTGTCGAAGATGCCCTTGCGCGTCAGCACCGCGCCGACCGGCACGTGGCCGCCCGACAGCGACTTCGACAGCAGCACCATGTCGGGCTCGACGTTCCAGTGCTCGACCGCGAGGAAGCGGCCGGTGCGGCCCATGCCGGTCTGAATCTCGTCGGCGACGAACAGCGTGCCGTATTTCTTGCAGAGTGCTGCCGCACCGGGCAGGAACTCGTCGGTGGGCATGTTGACGCCCTTGCCCTGGATCGGCTCGACGACGAAGGCCGCGACCTCGCGCGAGGCCAGCGCCTTTTCGAGCGCGGCGAGATCGTTGAAGGGGACCGGGGTGCAGCCGGGCAGCAGCGGCTCGAAACCGGTGCGGAAGTTCGAGTCACCCGTCAGCGACAGCGCGCCATAGGTCAGGCCGTGATAGCCGTGGGCGCAATAGACGATGCCGGGACGGCCGGTGGCGCCACGTGCGAACTTGATCGCAGCCTCGACGCATTCCGCCCCGGAATTGGCGAAGAACGCCTTGTCGAGATAGGGAACGTATTTCAGGAGACGCTCGGCGAGCACGCCGGCGAGCGTCGAGACGTCGAACTGGACGAGGTTGGGCAGGTCGGCATCGAGCACGCTCTTGAGCGCGTCGCGCATGACCGGATGATTGCGCCCGATCGCAAACACGCCAAAGCCGGACAACAGGTCGAGATAGCGCGCCCCGTCGCGGTCGTAGAGGTACTGCCCCTGCCCCTTTTGGAAGCCGACGTCGTAGCCGATGGTCTTGAGAACCCGAACGAACTGCTCGTTCAGATACCGATTATGCAGGGCACTGCGCTGGGCCTGACGGTCCGCGAACAGTTGAGACATGTCTGGATTTGGGCTGTGCATCCGCTACATACTTCGGTTGAGGGCCGTCTCGTCAACTGGAAACGGACCGTTACAGAAAACGGTCTGTGCGGCCTTTTGCCCTTTTTCGGACCATCTTCGCAAGCACAGCTTTAAACCATGTTGCACTGCCAAGGAACACTCATGCGTTTGGCCCTTTACACCGGAATTATACTGGCTGGCGGTTACGCCTGCCTGACTCCTGCTCTCGCCGCCGACCCCACCGGCGACTGGCGGGTCGCCGACGGCGTCGCCAACATCCGTGTCGCCCAATGCAATGGCAGCATGTGGGGCGCGGTTTCCTGGGAAAAGCAGCCTGGCGGCCGTGACGAGAACAACCCGGATGTCTCGAAACAGAACAGGCCGACGCTGGGCATGGCGACCCTGATCGACATGAAGAAGAAGCCCGGCGTCGATCAGTGGGAAGGACAGGTCTACAACGCGAAAGACGGCCAGCTCTACAGCGCAACCATCACTCCGGCCGGTACCGACCAGCTTGAGATCAAGGGCTGCGTGATGGGCTTCCTCTGCGGCGGCGAAACCTGGACCCGGGTCGGACCGCCGATCCCCTTGAGCCCCGCCAACGCCATGGCCAAGGGCGCGCCGAAGCCCACCGGCGCGGCGCCGAAAGCCCAAGGCACCGCACCACCCCAAGGCACAGCGCCCCAAGGCACGACGGGCGCAACAGCGCCTGCGCCGGCCCCGAAAACCGCCACGACGGCCAAGCCCGGTCAGAAGGGCGCCGCCGACCCCGTCGGCGACATCTGCCTACTCCCTGAGATTGCGGGGCTTGCCCATTAGGGCCGGCTGGAACAGCAGCACGGCGGCGAGCGTCGTCACCAGTGAGAGCGCCAGCAGCTTGCCCATGCTGGACGTGCCGGGATGGCTCGACAGCCACAGGCTGCCGAATGCCGTCGCCGTCGTCAGCGCGCTGAAGAAGATCGCGCGTGTCAGGCTGGTCTGAAGCAGGTTTGTTCTGCCCGAGCGCCAGGCCACGACATAGTAGATCTTGAAGGCGACGCCGACGCCGAGCAGCAGCGGGAACGCGACGATGTTGGCGAAGTTGAGCGGCAGGCCGATCAGCACGCAGATCTCGAGCGTGACCGCGCCGGCAACCAGGAGCGGCACCAGCGTCATCAGCACGTCCACGAACCGGCGGAGCGTGATCCACAGCAGAAGGCCGATCACCAGCAGCGCGTAGACGCCGGCGTGGATGAACGCCTTCACCACGGTGTCGCCGGATTTCAGGATCGAGACCGGCCCGCCGATCGCGGTCGGCTCGGCAACGAGCACCGCCGCCGCAAATCTGCGCAGGGTGTCGTTGTCGTTGGGATCGCCCTTGGGCAGCGCCTCGACGCGGATGATGCCGTCCTTGCTCTTCCAGGCGCTGACCAGATCGGGCGGCAATGACTTCAGGGTGACCGGCTCAGCCTGCATCGCGTTCCTGAGCTGGTCGAACACGATCTTCATCGGCGTGACGAACACGTCCTGCGCCTTGTTGCGCATGGCCTCGTCGGCATTGGCGAGCTTCTCAAGCGCGTCCGCAAGGCGGCGCGAGGCGACCGCGCCCGGCCCCTTCGCATCGCCGGCGGTCCGGCGCAGATTATCGACCGAGGATTTCAGCGCATCGACGTTCTCCTTGTCCGACGGCGCGGCATCGATCTGGTCGGGATTGAGCGCGGGGTTCAGCACCTTGGCGCCCTGTGCGATCAGCTTCAGCTTCGGCTGCTGGTCTTGCGGCACGAAGCTGTCGAGCGACATCACGCGCAGCACCTCCGGCACCTTCTCCAGCTTCGCCTCGACCTGCCGTGCCTGCTCCTCGGACGTCGTCATCACGTTGATGGCATTGGCACCGGTGTTGGGATCCTTGCGCAGGTCGAGGAAGGTCGCGATCGATTCGGCCTTCGGGTTGCGCAGGTTCATCGGGTTGAAGTCGAACTTCATGAAATAGAGCAGCGGCAGGCCGGCGAGCGCGAGCAGCAGCGTGCCCCCCACCACCAGCACACGATGCTTCTCCAGGAAGTGATCGAGCGGCGCCAGGAAGGCGTAGCCCACGGGCTCCTTCTCGCCGGGTGGGTTGAGCAGCTTCAGCATTGCCGGCAGAACGGTGATCGAAGAGAGGAAAGCCACCAGCATGCCGACGCCGGCGATCTGGCCGAGCTCCGCGATGCCTTGATAGTCCGTAGGCATGAAGCAAAGGAAGCCTGCCGCGGTCGCCATCGCCGCAAGCGACAGCGGCACCGCAGAGCGCTTCGCTGCCAGCACCAGCGCACCCGAAAGGTCGTTGTGCTTGTAGCGCTCCGAGCGGTAGCGGACGCTGTACTGGATGCCGAAATCGACGCCGAGGCCGACGAACAGCACCGCGAACGCGATCGACAGCAAATTGAACGATCCGACCATCATCAGGCCGGCGGCGGTCGTGATGGCAAGGCCGACGAAGAGATTGACGAACACCGCGAAGATGATCTTCGCCGAGTGCAGCGCCAGCCACAGGATCAGCAGCACGACGAGGACGGTGCCGACGCCGTTGACGACGGCGCCTTCCTGGACGGTGGCATATTCCTCATTGGCGATCGGCACCGGGCCGGTCAGTCGCACCCGCGCCTGGTATTTGGTCGCGAAATCCAGATCCGCCGCAGCCTTGCGGATCGCGTCGGTAGCGCCCTTGCCGGGCTCCAGCGCGTTGTAGTCGAGGATCGGCTTGAACTCGATGAAGGCGCGCTTGTCGGAATCCGACAGCGGCTCGTCGCTGACGAGTTCGCGCCACGAGAAGCTCGCATTGCCCTTGTTGAGCACGGTCTCGACCGTCTGCGCGATCAGGTTGAAAGGCCGCGCGGTATTGTCGAGCTTGACCTGGCCGCGCTTGACGCCGGCAAGTCCCGTCTCCAGCGCGCCGGTCAGGCCGCGGATCGAGGGGTCGCCCGCCATGATCTCGATCAGGGGCGCCGCCGATTCGAACTCGCCGGTGACCTTGGCGACCTCCTCGGTCGGCAGGAACAAGAGGCCGTTCTTCTCGAAGAACTCGCCGGTGCCGAGCTGCTGCATCGACTGGAAGTTGGTCTTGTCGTCCTTCAGCTTGGCAAACAGCGCGTCCGATGCCGCGGTCGCCATTTCCGGCGTCTTTGCCTCGACCACTGCCGTAATCGTCGCGTCGCGGTCGAAGGCGCGGTCGAATTGCTGGTCGCGCTGGCGCCAGTCCAGATTCTGGGCAATCAGCGAGTTGATGTCGGTGTTGATGGCGAAGTGCTTGGACGTGTAATAGCCGGCCCCCACCGCAAGCAGGAGCCCGAGAACGACGACGAGGGAGGCAAACCGGGTACAGGCCCTGACGATGGCAACGACTACGCTTTGCAGCACATCTTTTCTTTCTGCTGTTAACAGCTTGCCGAAAACGCCCGCTGTTTATCGGAGTTCCCGGGCGAAACCTATTGCTGTTTTAAGTGGCTCTCGCCGCAAGAAGGTTCGAGGTAAACGGCGCGGACCGTGGCAAAATCATGCGGGGCGGTCGGTATAGCCGGGGAGTTGAGGCGGGAAAGTGACGAAGGGGTGAGCACAAATGTCGCCATTTTGCTCATCGCAATTTCCATACTATAATACCCGGCGGGGAACCAAAGGTCTATCCGACCTTTCCTTTCTGCCGATTTTTTGACACAAAGTATTGCGCCTCCATGCGCCGGAGCCCCGACGGGGGTGGGTGGCTACCGCGTGCGCGAAACCAATGGTGCGGATATTGCAACTCATTGGTCAGTATCGAGGTGCCGCCGGGAACTTTGAAGCGGATTGGTGCAACTTGCGTGATGGGCGTCCTATGGAAGTTTATCTAGCGCAACCGCGCGGTTTCTGCGCGGGCGTGGTGCGGGCGATCGAGATCGTGGAACGGGCGCTGGAGAAGTTCGGCCCGCCCGTCTACGTGCGCCACGAGATCGTGCACAACAAATACGTGGTCGAGAGCCTGAAGAACAAGGGCGCCATCTTCGTCGAGGAGCTGTCCGAGGTTCCGCCGAAGGCGGTGACCGTTTTCAGCGCCCATGGCGTCGCCCGCAGCGTCGAGGAAGAGGCCGCCGCGCGCGACCTTCCGGTGCTCAATGCCACCTGCCCCCTGGTCACGAAAGTTCACAATCAGGGGAAGCGCTATATCACCAAGGGCCGCACCCTGATCCTGATCGGCCATGCCGGCCACCCCGAGGTCGAGGGCACGATGGGCCAGGTTCCCGCCCCCGTGCTGCTTGTTCAAAGCGTTGAAGAGGTTAACGCCCTCACGCTGCCGGCGGATACGCCAGTGGCCTACATCACCCAGACTACCCTGTCGGTGGACGACACCAGGGACATCATTTCGGCCCTTCAGGCCCGCTTTACAGATATTCAAGGCCCGGATATCCGGGATATCTGCTATGCGACACAGAACCGCCAATCTGCGGTAAGGGACTTGAGCAAGCTGGTCGACGTGATCTTGGTGGTGGGCGCTGCCAATAGCTCGAACTCGAACCGGCTCCGCGAAATCGGCACTGAAGCCGGTGTCGCGAGTTATTTGATTGCCGACGGCAGCGAGCTCAATCCGGAGTGGTTGAAAGATGCCAGGACCGTCGGCGTCACGGCCGGCGCCTCGGCGCCCGAGGTACTCGTGGATGACGTGATCGAAGCGATGCGGCGGATCGGACCAGTCAAGGTCCAGGTGCTGCCGGGCCGCGAGGAAAACATCGAATTCCGGCTTCCGGCCGAACTGGCTGCGAGCTGACCCACCCGAATTTCAAGCCCAGAAAGAAACGTGTAATGGCTATCCCCTTCTTCAAGGAAATGCGTATCGGCGGCTATTTGCTCAAGCAGAAACTGCTTGGCCGCAAACGCTATCCGCTCGTGCTGATGCTGGAGCCGCTGTTCCGCTGCAACCTCGCCTGCGTCGGCTGCGGCAAGATCGATTATCCGGATGCGATCCTGAACCGCCGCATGACGGCGCAGGAGTGCTGGGACGCGGCCGACGAATGCGGTGCGCCGATGGTCGCCATTCCCGGCGGCGAGCCGCTGATCCACAAGGAGATCGGCGAGATTGTGCGCGGCCTCGTCGCGCGCAAGAAGTTCGTCTCGCTCTGCACCAACGCGCTGCTGCTCGAGAAGAAGCTCGATTTGTTCGAGCCCTCCCCGTATTTGTTCTTCTCCGTGCATCTCGACGGCCTGAAGGACCATCACGACAAGGCGGTGTCGCAGAAGGGCGTGTTCGACCGCGCCGTCTCCGCGATCAAGGCGGCCAAGGCGCGCGGCTTCACGGTCAACGTCAACGCCACCATCTTCGACGGCCATCCGGCCGAGGAGATCGCGAAGTTCCTCGACCTCACCGTCGAGCTCGGTGTCGGCGTCTCGATGTCGCCGGGCTACGCCTATGAGCGTGCGCCGGACCAGGAGCACTTCCTCAACCGCACCAAGACCAAGAAGCTGTTCCGGGACGTCTTCGCGATGGGCAAGGGCAAGAAGTGGAACTTCATGCATTCCGGCCTGTTCCTCGACTTCCTCGCCGGCAACCAGGAATACGAGTGCACGCCCTGGGGCATGCCCGCGCGCAACATCTTCGGCTGGCAGAAGCCCTGCTATCTGCTCGGTGAAGGCTATGCCAAGACCTTCAAGGAGCTGATGGACACCACCGACTGGGAGACCTACGGCACCGGCAAGTACGAGAAGTGCGCCGACTGTATGGCCCATTGCGGCTACGAGCCGACCGCGGCGACCGCAGCGCTGAACAACCCGCTGAAGGCGATGTGGGTGTCGCTGCGCGGCGTCAAGACCTCTGGCCCGATGGCGCCGGAGATCGACATGAGCAAGCAGCGCCCGGCGCAGTACATCTTCTCGGAGCAGGTCCAGAAGAAGCTCTCCGAGATCCGCAAGGACGAGGCCGCCGCCGCGCAGGAGAAGGCCGCACGGAAGGCCTCGACGGCCGCGTAAGGCGAGAAACAGCACCACGAACGAAAAAGGCCCGGTCGCCATCGCGACCGGGCCTTTTCTTTTGTCAGATCGAGACGCTCAGACTGTCTCGGCGACCAACGCCTCGCTGTCGACCAGCTCGGTGCCGATCAGGAAGTCGCGGCAACCGCGCAAGGAGCGCAGCGCGCGGTTGAAGTCGATGCCGGTCGAGACCAGCGCATGCAGCGTCGTCGGGTTGCGCACGATGCCGCGCAGCACGGCCGCGAGGTCGATCTGGCCGTTCGGCTTGATGGCGGCGCGGGCGAGCGCCGGCAGCGCGCGATGGGCGGGGTCGCTGATGACGCGGACCGCGGCAAAGGGCAACCCGGCCTCGGCGGCATAGGCGGCCGCGATGTGGCTCTCCATGTCGACGGCGGAGGCGCCGGTCTCCGAATGCAGCGCCGCCTTGCAGGACCGCCCGGTGACCACTTCCTCGGCGCCGGCGAGGCTGCCGCGCACCACGCGGCGGCGCCCTGACGTGAGGCGGTCGATCAGGTCGTCGCCGAGCGATAGGCCAGCGGCCCAACGGGTGTCGCCTGACAGCACCTCGGTCGCCAGCACGACGTCGCCGGAGCGCAGCGTCGGGTCGAGCCCGCCGGCCACACCGAACGAGATCACGCCGCGAATCGTCTCAGGATCCACCACGGTCAGGAGCGCCCGCAACTGGGTCGGGCTGCTGGACGAGCAGATGACGGCCATTCCGGGGCCAGCCGCGATGCGGGCCTCCTGAACCAGACCGGTCACAATGAGTATTGGCCGCGGATCAATGGCATTGCCCGCGGTAAGATAGTCCCCCGTCCCCAAAGTCACATTCCGACCCCTACCACCCTGCTGTTGGTGTTCCGCAAGTTCCGGTACCGCGCCAGCGCCCACAGCGGGAAGAACTTCGAGTAACCATGATACCGTAGATAGAATACACGGGGAAAGCCTGTGGCGGTGTACCGCTGCTCGTCCCACAGTCCTTTTTCGTTCTGTGTTGCAATCAGGTACTCCACCCCGCGGGCGACGGCCGGGTGATCAACCTCGCCTGCCGCCATCAGGGCAAGCAAGGCCCATGCCGTTTGCGAGGCGGTCGAGGGGGCGGCTTCCCAGCCCTTGTAGTCCAGCCGGTAGCTGACGGCGTCCTCGCCCCAGCCCCCGTCCTTGTTCTGGATCGAGGCCAGCCAGTCGGCGGCTTTCCGAATCATCGGGTCGTCGTGGCGGACGCCGGCCATGTTCAGGGCGCAGAGCACCGACCAGGTTCCATAGATGAAGTTCATGCCCCAGCGGCCGTACCAGGACCCTTCCGGGTGCTGGGTCTTGCGGAGGTAGGCGACCCCGTCGGCCACATGCTTGCTGGTCTTGGCGGTCTCGCCGAGCTGGGCCAGCATCGAGACGCAGCGCGCGGTGACGTCCTCGGTCGGCGGATCTAGCAGTGCGCCGTGGTCCGAGAACGGGATGTTGTTCAGGTAATATTCGAGATTGTTGACGTCGAAGGCGGCCCAGCCGCCGTCGTCGCTCTGCATCCCCTCGATCCACTCCCGGCCGCGGTCGATCGCGGAATCATAGCCAGTTGCACCGTGCTCCCGTCGCATCCGGTCCATCGACATCACCACGACCGCGGTGTCGTCGAGATCAGGGTAATAGGCATTGTTGTACTGGAACGCCCAGCCGCCCGGGCGGACGTCGGGCCGCTTCACGGCCCAGTCGCCCTTCACCTCGAGCTCCTGCTTCGGGATCAGCCAGTCGAGGCCTTGCTTCGCCGCAGGCACCGCCTTGTCGCCGCCGGCTTCCAGCAGCGCATGGGCGGTCAGCGTCGTATCCCACACCGGCGAGACGCAGGGCTGGCAATAGGCCTCGTCGTCGCCGATCACGAGCAGCTTGTCGATGCCCCGGCGCGTGACCGCGCGCGGCGGATAGTTCTCGTCCTTGCCGAGCGCGTCGTACATCATGACGAGGTTGGCCATCGGCGGATAGATCGCGCCCATGCCGTCCTCGCCGTTGAGCCGCTCCTCGCTGAAGGCGAGCGCGGTGTCGATGGCGCGCTTGCGCAGGCTCTTCGGAAACAGCGGCTCGATGACGCGCAAGATCGCATCGAGCGAACGGAACAGCAGGAACCAAGCCATGCTCTGGTGCGGCGCCTTCGCGGTCATGCCGATCGAGCGCGGATCCTGGAGAAACAGCTCGTCGATGCCGACGCCCTTCGGATTCTTCGCGCGCGGCTTCAGCGCGGCGATCACCATCAGCGGCACCATGGTGGTGCGCGCCCAGTAGGAGATCTTGTTGATGTGGAACGGCGACCAGAACGGCAGCAGCATGATCTCGATCGGCAGCACCGGCACCGCGCGCCAGGTCACGATGCCGAACATCGCGAGCATGAAGCGCGTGAAGACGTTGCTGTGAATAGCGCCGCCGCGGGCGTGGATCGCCTCGCGCGCACGCACCATGTGCGGGGCGTCGATGGAATCCCCGATCATCTTCAGCGCGAAGTACGCCTTCACGCTGGCGCTCATGTCGAACTCGCCGTCATGCACGAGCGGCCAGCCGCCATGGGCGCCCTGCACGCGACGGAGATAATTGCCGATCTTGGCCTCGAGCACGGTGTCGACCGGCTCGGCGAGATAGTGGCGCAACAGAACGTATTCGGCCGGAATCGTGCAGTCGGCCTCGAGCTCGAACACCCAATGGCCGTCGGATTGCTGGAAGCCGAGGACGCCTTGCGTGGCTGACGCAATGCTCGATTCCAAGATCTCCGATTCCGAGATCTTGGATTCCTTGGCTTCGCGGGCGGTCGCGTTCACGGAATCCATCTGGCTCGATTACTCCGATAGTTAATTTGAATTGACCGGGACAAATTCCCGTCAGGGCCGCTGTGCGGCCAGCACCAGATCGGCGGCGCGATCACCGGACCGGACCGATCCCTCGATGGTTGCAGGCAATCCCGTAGCAGTCCAGTCGCCGGCGAGGAACAGGTTTTTCAGCGCGGTGACCGGCCCCGGACGCAGGGCATTCTGCGCCGGCGTGGCGGCAAAGGTGGCGCGCCGCTCGCGCACGATCTGCCAGGGAGGCAGCTCGCCGGAGACGCCGCCTGCCTCGCAGACATCGTTCCAGATCGTCTGCGCGAGTTCCTCGCGCGGCATGTCGACGAGACGGTCGCCGTTGCTGATGGTCACCGAGAGCCGGTTCGGAAACGCGAACAGCCATTCCACGATGCCGCCGATCACGCCCAGGATCGGCGCCGAGCCCGGCGGCGGCTCAATACGGAAATGCGCATTCACGATGGCGCGGAATTCGGTCGGCGTCTTCAGGCCCGGCAGCAGGCTGGCGGCGGCACGCGGCGGCACCGCCATCACGACGACATCGCCGTCGGCGAGCTGGATCACGTCCTCGCCGCCGAAATTCAGCGCGCCGGCCTTGCCGTCACTGGTCACGAACGCGCGCAGCTCATGGCCGAGCTGAACCGAGTGGCCGCGCTCCTGCAAGAACTTCACGGCGGGCTCGATCAGCACGGCGCTAAGGCCGTCGCGCGCGATCAAGGGACGGCAAGCCTGTCCGCCGGCAAGCAGCGTCTCGCGCACGATCGCGCCGGCGAGCCCGGCCGAGCCCTCGGGCGGATCGACGTTGAGCGCGGCGAGCAGCAGCGGCTGCACCAGGCGCTGATAGAGCACGCCTTCGCAAGGAATGGACTTGCCGACCAGCGTCTCCTCCGAAGCCCAGATCAGCGGCGCCAGCTTGAGATAGTCGGTGAGGCCCGTGTCGGGAACGCGGCGGCTTTCGTCGAGCACCCAGGTCGGCAGCCGGCCGGTGCCGAGATCGATCTGCCAGCGCTGCCCGGTCTTGATATCGACGAAGGGAAACTGCGCGCTTTCAGGGCCGACCAGGCCCGCCTCGGTCCCGATCGAGCGCGCGTAGGCGCGCGCATGGCTGTTGCCCGACAGCAGCAGATGATTGCCGTTGTCGATGGTGAGGTTGGTTGCGCCGTCGAAATAAGAACGGCAGCGGCCGCCGGCCTGGCGCGTCGCCTCGTGCACGGCGACCTTGAAGCCGGCATTGGCGAGCCGCACGGCGGCGGAGAGGCCGGAAATTCCAGCGCCGATGATGTGAGCTGTGTTTTGCATCAGATGAAAGCGTAACGGAGCAGGATCAGGATGCGTGTGACCTTCGACACACGCACCGGCTCGCGCGGCGCGTTGAAGCCGCGCGCGATCAGGAGGTCCAGAATGGAATGATAGTATTTCGACATGATCCGCGGCGCACGCACGGTGCGGCGCTTGTTGCGGTTCATGATCTCGTCCGACTTCTCGAAATGCACCTTCGCACGCTGCGCCAGCGGCAGGCAGACCTTCGGCAGCGCGCGTTCGGCGATGACGCGGTTCGGGTCGTTGGAGGTGATGCCGGCATGCAGCAGCGCTTCGCGCGGCAGATAGAGCCGGCCGAGGCCGGCGTCCTCGTCGATGTCGCGCAGGATGTTGGTGAGCTGGAGCGCGCGGCCGAGATGATAGGCGAGCTGGATGCCGTCCTCTTCGGGCAGGCCGAACACCCGCACCGACAGCCGCCCCACGGCGCTGGCGACCCGATCGCAATAGAGATCGAGCGTCGCCATGTCGGGCGCGCGGATGTCCTGCGGCACGTCCATCTCCATGCCGTCGACGATGGCCAGGAAATCCTCGCGCTTGAGCCCGAAGGTCTTCACCGAGGCGACGTAGTCCTTCAGCCGCGGCGGCGGATTGCCCTGATAGAGCGCGTCGATGTCGGTGCGCCACGCCTGAAGCGCGGCGAGCCGCTCCTCGCGCGGGCCGTCGGAATCGGCGATGTCGTCGACCTGCCGGCAGAAGCTGTAGATCTGGAACATCGCTTCGCGCTGGTCATGCGGCAGGATGCGCATCGCGGCGTAGAACGAGCTGCCGGATGCGGTCGAGCCATAACTGGCGCCGGGCGAGGTCGCCTCAAGCGTCATGTGCAGTCCCCGGTCTGGAAATGGCCTTGCGTCCGATCGCGCGGCGGCCGACTTCGCCGATCATGCCGGCGAGGCTGAAGGTGAGGAGCTCGAACTTGTTGAGATGCACGCGCTCGCGCAGGGGATCGCGCACCTTGAGCAGGCGCACGATGCGGTCGGCATAGGCCTGGATCACCGCGACGTCGATGCCGAGGCGGAAATCCCGGATCTCCGCAGCTAACGACCTGCCCTCGTCGAGCAGCGCTTCGTTGCGCACGGCGAGCGACTGCAGGCAGGCCAGCATCGCCGGCGGCGACTGGGCAAGGCCGAGCTGCTCGACCGAGGCGCCGCTCGCGGCCAGCGCATCGCGCGGCAGATAGACGCGGTTGAGCTCGCGAAAATCCTTGCCGCAATCCTGGAGGTGGTTGTTGATCTGGAGCGCCGCGCAAAGCGCGTCCGACGCGGCCCAGGTCGAGGTGCTCTCGCCGTGGACGTCGAGCATGAAACGGCCGACCGGCATCGCCGAGTAACGGCAATAGTGGATCACCTCGTCCCAGTTCTCGTAGCGCAGCTTGGTGACGTCCATGCGGAAGGCGATGAGCACGTCGAGCGCGTGGCGCGGCGCCATGCCGCGCTCGGCCAGCGCGCGCCGCAAGACGACGGCTTCGGCCTGGGTGTCGCCCTTGCCGAGCAGTTCCGCCTCGAGCAGGTCGAGATAGGCGAGCTTCTGGTCGCCTGGCAGCGTCGCGTGGTCGGCGATGTCGTCGGCAGTACGGACGAAATTGTAATACGACAGGATCAGCGCGCGATGACGCGGATGAATGATCCAGGACGCGACGGGAAAATTCTCGTCGCGGTCACCCTTGCCGGATCGCAATTCGCTCGCAGAGGTCATCGAGGGCTGGTTTACAATCGTTTGGACAGGAAGAGCTTTTTCGCTCGCGCGGGCTCGTGCCGGCGATGCCGCCGCGGCCCCCATATAGGGGAATACGGCCGCAAAACCAATCCTGTCTCTCGAAGGCTGCCCTGCGGATCCGGCCTGAAAAAGGCGGCCCCGGGGCCGCCCTTGTGGGCCAGTGGCCGAGCTTACTGGTTGTGGTTCTTCAGAACCTGGTCGCAGGCCTGCGAGATCTTGGTCCGGTTCTCCTTCAGGCAGGCCAGGATGGTGAAATCGCCCTGATCGATGACCGGACGGCAGAACTTCTGCACATCGCGCGTGCAGGCCTTCTGCTCGGAGTCCGTGCCACGCCCTTGCTGGGCAAATGCCGCCGTGGAAAGGGACGCCGACAGCAGGGTGAGAGCGACGAGAAGCTTACGCATTGTATTCCTTCATTCTGACGGCAGAATCGCACCAATCCCGGACAGCACAGGGCGGACGACCGGAACGGAATGTTCTGATGGCAAGTCGCCGCGGAGCGTGCGGCCTCGGAGAAGGCACAAGCACTGGCAAATGCGGCCAAATTGGCGCCACACCCACCAAATCAGGTCTTCCCTGCGCCTTCATTGGCAGATGTAAGAGGTTGATACTACGTCATAATTCAGGCGGCCCGCATTTTGCTGCACGCCTGTTGCAGAGCTGCATCGCTCAACCCCTCCGTTTCGGCCGGAAACATGCCGAAACATGGGAAATCGCAGCCGCCGGGCATGGCGCAAGGCCTCATGAACCGCCATCTCTGGCGGCCAGGCTTTGAACCTGACACGGGCTCGAAGCACTAAACCTTCGATGTGGCGAGACGTCCCGATCTTGAGCGGACGTCGTTCCAAAACGGGATATTTGTGATGAAATTCTTTGGGCGATCTGGACTGGCAATCAAGGCGGCCGGCATCGGGGCGGCGCTGCTCTTCTCGGTTTCGGCAAGCCACGCACAGTCGTCCGGACCGTTTGCCGGTTTTGACGGCGCGTGGACCGGCACCGGCACGGTGTCGCTGTCCGACGGCTCCACCGAGCGCATCCGCTGCAAGGCCGACTACAAGGTCGCCGGCAGCGGTCTCAACCTGAAGCAGGCGCTGCACTGCGCGTCCGACAGCTACAAGTTCGACCTCACCAGCGACGTGACGAGCCAGGGCGACCGCATCTCCGGCAACTGGAGCGAGGCCAGCCGCAACATCTTCGGCAATCTCCAGGGCACCGCCGGCGGCGGCCAGATCGAGGTGTTCGTCGAGGCCAACGGCTTCGCCGCCAACCTGTCGCTGCGCACCAACGGCACCAAGCAGACGGTGCAGATCAGCTCCAAGGGCGAGATCCGCGGCGTCAACATCACGATGACGAAGGGCTGACGCCCTTCCCGCGTCGAGAGGAACACGCCCCCGGTTCTCGCGAGCCGGGGGCTTTTTGCTGACATTGTTGCGGACATGGACCCAATTCGCAGACATCTGCTCAAGGCCGCCGGCCTTATCGCCGCCAGTCGCGCCTTCGCAAATGACCAGCAAGGAACGAGCATGCAGCCTTCGTCCGTGAAACCACGTCACGTGCTCTGCTTCCTCGGCAAGGACGACAGCCTGCTGCAGCCACCGAAGGCGGTGGCCAGGACGATCGCGGATTTCAACTTCGAGATCGACCGCACGTATTCGCAAGCCAAGCCCGATCCGCACATGGAGCGGTCGTTCGGCGTGTGCTGGGACCGTGTCTTTCCCAATGCATGGTCTGCCGCCGACGAAGCAGCCGTGGCCAACCACAAATCGGTGCTCTACGTGCTGAGCCCGCCGATGGACCAGCAGAAGACGGTCGCCTATTCGGCAGCGGCCTTGCGCATCGTCGAGGAGATGATCGAGGCCGGTGCCACCGCCGTGAAGGGCGAAAGCGCAGGCGTTGCCCACGGGCTTGCGCGATGGCGCAGTCTCGCCGATCAGGCACGCACAGGCGCAAAGACCAGCGAGGGCCTCGGCATGACGCTCGCCCTCGCGAAGGCCTGTCGTCTTGCCTTCGCCAAGCGCCCGCTCGGCGGCGATCGCTATTACGAGACCGTCGGCTATCACCTCCCGGTTTGCCGGAGGTCTATGTCGCGAAATCGCGCGGCAACGAATGGTCCGCGGTGATGCTCATGGAGGAGATCGCAAACGCGATGGCCGAGCGCGGCATCGACGCGACGCTGCGCGATCGCAAGCTTACGCTCTCGCGGGAACAGGACTACGCCGAGGACGACTTCAAGTTCAACCCGTACGGCATCATCCGCATCGAAGCCTGAGCACAGGGCAGCGTTCGCCGCCCCGCGCTTAGATCGCGCGCTTGTCCGCGCCCTGAAGCTTGGCGTGCAGGTTGATCAGCCACATCGCCGTCGGCCGCAGGATGAAGAGGTCGGCGACGAGGGCCATGACCATCGAGAAGGCGCTGAGCCAGCCGAACAGCCGCAGCGACGGCAGGTCGGAGAACACGGTGACGACGAGGCCGCAGGCCAGCACCACCGTGGTCAGGATCAAGGCCGGTCCGACCAGCACGGTCGCCCGCTCCACCGCGAGCGCCGAGCCGACGCCCGGCTTGCTCTCCAGCCTCAAGCGATTGAGGAAGTGGATGGTGGCGCTCAATCCCAGGCCGAACGAGACGGTGAGCGCGACGACGCTGGCGAATTGCAGCCCCTCGCCCATCGCCCACAGCACCGTCCCCGACATCACGACAGGGAAGATGCCCGGCAGGATGCAGGCGAACATCACCACCCAGGAGCGGAAGGCGAGGCCGATGAAGATCGCGACCAGTGCGAATTCGACGGTGAGCCCGCGGTTCAGCTTCTCGATCATGCTGGCGGAATTGCGCGCCGCGATGGCGGCAAGGCCCGTCACCGCGACCTCGTAGCCGGGATGCTTCTTGCGGACGGCGTCGAGCTCGGAATCGAGCTTGTCCACGATCGGCAGGAGTTGGCTGGAATCCTTGTCCGGCACGCGGCCTGCGACCACGACCGCATCCTGCTCGGCGTCGATGAACCGCCGCACCAGATGCTC
This sequence comes from Bradyrhizobium sp. USDA 3311, assembly GCF_054062495.1. Lineage (NCBI taxonomy): Bacteria > Pseudomonadati > Pseudomonadota > Alphaproteobacteria > Hyphomicrobiales > Nitrobacteraceae > Bradyrhizobium > Bradyrhizobium sp. USDA 3311. The sequence continues at coordinate 7,791,709 of NZ_JBSSFI010000001.1, forward strand.
GGGAATGACGCCGATATATTCCTTCAGCGTCGCAACGTCGGCGCTGCCGGCCTTTTCCGCAAGCCAGCGGCGCAGGGTCTCGACCGACCAGACGTTGCCGACACCGGCCGCCTTCTCCACGGTCGCATGCACGTCGGCGATCGTCTGCAGCGTCTCCGGCGAATAGAGCGATTCACCCTTGGGGAACTGGACCAGCACGTTGACCGGGTTGGCGCCGGTGAGCTTGGCGTCGAGCCGGTCGCTGGCGGCGACCGCCTGGCGCTTGTCCGGCACCTGGTCGGCAAGCCGGTAGCGGGGCTCCAGATTGGCGTAGATGACGCCGAGGCCGCCGACGAACAGCACCGCGATCAGGCTGAACAGGCCTGGCCGGCCGACCATGCGCACCGCGATCCAGTAGCAGAAATTGCGTAGCGCCTGGACGCCGGCGTCCGCCCCCTGGAACTTGACCGCGAAGACCTTCTCGTTGCGCACGAACAGCACGCCGAACACCGGCACCAGCGACAGCACCGCGACCAGCGCGATGATGGTGGCGGCGAGCCCCGCCTCGCCGAACTTGCGGATCAGGTCGGAGCTGGAGAACTGGAGCGCGATGAAGGAAATACCGGCGGTGCCGTGCGTCAGCACGCAGGCGGGTCCCACCACCAGCACGGCGTTCTTGAACGCGGTGAACTTGTCCTGGCCCGCGATCAGCCTGTCGCGCGCGGCGAAAGTCAGCTGCATCGAGTCCGAGAAGCTGATGACCATGATGAGCGGCGTCATCACGTTCAGGAACATGTTGAGATTGAAGTTCGCCCAGCCGAGCGCGCCGAGCGCCAACAGGATCGCGATCATCGGCGGGAACGCGGCCGCGATCATGAACGAGATCTTGCGGAAGAAGATGATGGCGATGACGCAGCCGGCGAGAATGCCGAGGATGTTGTAGGTCAGCCCGTCGCGCTCGACCGCGTTGCGGATCTCGAGCTGCATCACCGGCACGCCGGAGAGCTGCACGTTGAGCCCGGTGTCGCCGAGATCCTCCTTCATCAGCGCGCGGATGTCGGCGACGGTCTTGGTCAGCTTGCTGGAGGCGACCACCTCCGGATCGAGCGACAGCACGATCAGGGCCAGCGTGCCGTCCTCCGACAACAACTTGCCGCGGATGATCTCGTTGTTCTTGACGGTTTCGATGAACTTGTCATAGGCCGCGCCCTCGGGCAGCTCGGGCGGGAACAGCGCCGCCGGCAGCTTGCCCGGCGCCGGTGCCTGACGCGCCGAGAACAGCGAGACGAGGCCACGCGTGCCCTCGACCAGCTGCATGTCGGTGATGAAGTCGCGCAGCTTCTCGAGGTTGTTCCGAGCCAGGAGGTTCTTGCCTTCGACCACGACGAGGACGTCGAACTCCTCGGCCGGAAACTTCTTCGTCACCTCTTCGTACTGGTGGAATTCGCGGGTGTCGGAGCGGAACAGCTGCGACAGCGAATCGTCGATCTTGATCCGGTGGATGCCGAATACGGCGCCCACGATCAGGACGAGCAGGACGATGCAGGAGACGATCGGCGCCCGGACGGCGATCAGCCCGATGCGCTCCAACCCGAAGGCGATGGAGGACGCGGGTCCCTGCTCGACCTTGTCGACATGAACCTCACTCTCGCTGTGCTTTTCGAGCATGCCTTATCCAGTTCCTAAATCGGCTCGGTCTGTGAGCTTATTGCGCTCCGCGAACGGCTTGAAAACGCCATACCAATGGGAGGCTTGCCCCTTGAAAATGCGCGGAAAATCGCCGCGAGGGGTTTAGCAGGTCCATAGCCTCCCTCGCAAGCAGGCGAAGTGTGGCCAAATCGATCAAGATGTAGCGATTTTGCCGGAATGCCCGTTATTCGGGCAAGGACGTGCCAATTCGACGCGGCGCCCGGTCCGCGCTCTCGTCTTTCAGCGCGACGCCGGTGACCTCCCTTGCCAGCCCCTCCCGGAGGAGCCAGGCGATCTTGAAGGCGGCCTCGTCATAGCTCAACCCAGCGTGGTGGATGTTCGACACGCAATTGCGCTCGGCATCGGTGCGGCCCGGCGTCGGCGCGAAGGTCAGATAGGCGCCGAGGCTGTCGGGCGCGGACAGGCCGGGTCGCTCGCCGATCAGCGTCACGACCATGCGCGCGCCGAGAATGGCGCCGATCTGGTCGCCGAGCGCGACGCGCGCGCCGGAGGCGACGACAACATGGCCGAGCGCGACAGCATCGTCGGCTGCGAGCAGCGGCAGCAGGCGCGTCACCAGCGCCACCGCATGGGCGTGGACCGCCGCCGCCGACAGGCCGTCGCCGATCACGATCGCAAGCTGGCATGGCCTTGAGGCAATTCGCGCCAGAGCCTCGATTGAGCCGGCATCAAGCTGCCGCCCCAGATCCGGCCGCCGCAGATAGTCCCTGCGGTCGGCCGCCTGGCTCCTCGCCTCGGTGACGGCGAGGCCGAGCGCACCGAGATCCGCGAGCAGCCGCGGTACGTCGAAGACTGCATGCACGGCATCGCGGGCCCGGGCGTGGTCCAGCGTGAAGTCGAGCAGCGCGCGTGTCGGCACGCTTGCGCCGCTGCGGCCGAGCGCAACGCGCGCAGGCGTGAACGACCGCAGATCGAGAGTCGGGCGGCGCGGGACGGCCGGATCAGACATGTTGCGTCATTCGGCGGGAACGGAAGCCTCGCGCAGCCGGATCGAATAGTTCGAGGCGTTCTGCTTGCCGCTGGAGGCCGCGCGGGCAAAGGTGATGAGATGGTGCGCGATCAGGGTGCAGCCGATCAGGCCTTCGAGGTCGCCGCGCTTGATGCGACCCAACGCGAACTTCCAGAACACGCGCCTGTAGTCGCCGAGCACGCCGACCTTCCAGAAGATGTTGCGCAGCATGACGAGACCGCGCCTGATGTTGGGCCAGGTCTTCATCTCGTCCGCCACCGGCATCTTGAGACGATGAGGATAAACGTGGTCGCATTGATACTGGAAGCGCGCGAACACCTTCTCGGGCTCGTAGGCGACGCCCATGGCGTGCTTCCAGGATGCGACGACGTCGTCATAGGGCAACAGGAAGTCGACGTTGGAATCGCGGCCGTCGTCCTCGATCAGGCGCCCTTCCCGCTCCAGACGGTCCCACAGCGGCGTCTTCGGCAGCGCCTGGAGCAGGTTGATCGTGAGCAGCGGAATCCGGGACTCCTCGACAAAGGCGAGCAGCGCCTCCGAAGTGTTCGGCTTGTCGGTGTCGAGCCCCATGATGATGCCGGACACCACCTCCATGCCGTAGGAGTTGATGGTGCGCACGCCCTCCAGGATCGGGACCATCATGTTGTGGTCCTTGTGCATCGCCTTCAGCGCATCGGGATCGGGCGTCTCGATTCCGCAGAAGATGGTGATGAAATAGGCCTCGCGCATCTTCTCCAGGATCTCGGGGCGCTTGGCGATGTTGAGCGTCGCCTCGCAGGCGAGCCGCACCACGTAGCCGGTCTTCTTCTGCCATTCGATCAGATGCGGCAGCAGGTCCATCGCCGCCTTGCGATTGCCGATGAAATTGTCGTCGACGAAATAGACCGTGTCGGTCATGCCGCATTCGCGCAGGCGATCGAGCTCGGCGATGATCTGCTCCGGCGACTTGATGCGCGGGTTGCGGCCGTAGAGGCCGGGGATGTCGCAGAACTCGCACTGATAGGGACAGCCGCTTGAATACTGGATGCTGCCGAGGAAGTATTTCTTCACGTCGGCAAGCTCGTAGGCCGGGATCGGAAACTCCGTCATCGGCACCCGGTCCTTGGTGGTCAGCACCACCTGGGTCTCGGGGCGCGAGATGTCGCGCGACAGAATCTCGATCAGCTGGTTGGTGGCGTCGCCGAGCTCGCCGACATGCAGATAGTCGAAGGACGGATAATAATCCGGGCAGGCGCTGACGGAGGGCCCGCCGAGCGCAACCGGGAGATCGAATTCATGGGCGCGGCGGCAGATGTCGTTCATCTGCTGGCGCTGGATGTGCATGCCGCTGACGAAGACGACTTCCGCCCAGCCGAACTCCTCTTTCGTGGTGCGGCGCAGGTTCTCGTCGACGAATTTGACCTGCCAGTCCTCGGGCAGATAGGCCGCGAGCAGCAAAAGCCCCTGCGGCGGCATGAAGGCGCGGACGCCGTCGGTCAGCGGATAGGAATGCTCGAACGTACCGAACGACGATGTGTAACGCGGAAACACGCAAAGAATCCGCCGCGACGTACCGTTGCTTTCAGCTCGCATCAAAGCTCCCCCGCCACGCTCGACCTGGTTGCGGAAATTGCCAGCCAGACACATAGCGTAATGCTGTCGCCGGAATTTCTCAATATTGTGGCGTGAGCTTAATTCCGAGAGCGGCCAATGGTTTCCGGGGGCGAGCTGGCGCCTCCCTCACCTCAGGCGATCAGCCGGGAGGCAAAATCGGGCAGCAGGCCTGCATCGCCGGCAAGGCGGAAATCGGCGCCCACGATGCCCGACTGCGCCAGCCAGTCGTCGAATTCCGGCGCGCGGCGCAAACCGAAGACGTCGCGGACATAGAGCGCGTCGTGAAAAGACGTCGACTGGTAATTCAGCATGACGTCGTCGGCGCCGGGGACGCCCATGATGAAGGTGACGCCGGCGGCGGCGAGCAGCGTCAGCAGGTTGTCCATGTCGTCCTGGTCCGCCTCGGCGTGGTTGGTGTAGCAGATGTCGACCCCGAGCGGCAGGCCGAGCAGCTTGCCGCAGAAATGGTCCTCCAGCCCCGCCCGGATGATTTCCTTGCCGTCGTAGAGATATTCCGGGCCGATGAAGCCGACCACGCTGTTGACCAGCAGCGGGGCATAGGCGCGTGCGACCGCATAGGCGCGCGCCTCGCAGGTCTGCTGGTCGACGCCGTGATGGGCATTGGCGGACAGCGCCGAGCCCTGGCCGGTCTCGAAATACATCACGTTCTGCCCGACCGTGCCGCGCCGCTGCGACAGCCCGGCCTCCTGCGCCTCCCGGAGCAAGGCGAGATCGACGCCAAAGCTACGGTTGGCGGCCTCGGTGCCGGCGACCGACTGGAAGACGAGGTCGACCGGCACGCCCTGCCCGATCAGCGACAGCGTCGTCGTGACATGGGTGAGCACGCAGCCTTGCGTCGGAATCTTCAGCCGCGCGATGATCTCGTCGAGCAGGCGCAGCAATTGGGCGATGACGGTCGGGTCGTCGCTGGCGGGATTGATGCCGATGCAGGCATCGCCGGCCCCCAGCAGGATGCCGTCGAGGATCGAGGCGGTGATGCCCCTCGCGTCGTCGAACGGATGGTTGGGCTGGAGCCGCGTGCTCATCCGCCCCTTCAGCCCGATGGTATTGCGGAAGGCGGTGGTCACCTCGCATTTCCGCGCCGCCAGGATCAAATCCTGGTTGCGCATCAGTTTCGAGACCGCGGCCGCCATTTCCGGCGTGATACCGGGGGCGAGCTTGCGCAGGATCTCGGGCGTCGCCGCGTCCGACAGCAGCCAGTCGCGGAAGGCGCCGACCGTGAGCGAGGCCACCGGCGCAAAGGCCCTTGCGTCATGGCTGTCGATGACGAGGCGGGTGACCTCGTCGGTCTCGTAGGGGATGAGCGCTTCCTGCAAGAACTGTCCGAGCGGAACATCCGCGAGCGCCATCCGCGCCGCGATCATCTGCTCGGCGCTGGGAGCGGCAATTCCGGCCAGCCGGTCGCCGGAGCGCGGCGGCGTCGCCTTGGCGAGCAGGTCGCGCAGATCCGGGAAGGCATAGGTCGTGGCGTCGATGGTATGGCGGTAGACCAAGGTCCCCTCCGGGGGTTCGTCGGCCAAAGGCCGACTCCAGGACTATCCTGAAACTATACCTTCGGATCAAGACGCTGAAATAACTTACCTTTCTTTCGACCAAGGACGAAGGCGCGTTAACGCCGCGTCCATCTTCGTTCTGCATAGTTTTGCATAGATTTTTACACGACCGCGCTCACCGGCCGCCTCAGGCCATTCGGGCCCCTGAAAACCATGACCATCGACCAATCTGGGAATGCCGCCGGCCTGGCCGGCCGCTTCACGCTTGCCACCAAGCTCTATGCGATCTTCGCGCTGTTCGCACTGCTCACGGCGGCGATTGCGATGCTGTCCGACTACAACAGCCGCCGCAGCGCCGACCTGATCAGCGCGATCGAGACGGCGAACGCGGCCGCGCTGAACGTCGAGCGCGTCAACTCGCTGGTCTATGCGGTGGTGATGGAATCGCGCGGCGTCTACATGTCGACGGAGCCTGCCGTCGTGAAGAAATACGGCGAGGGCCTGCTCAAGTTCAACGCGCAGATCCTCGACGTCGTGAAGCGCTGGGAAACCATCGTCAGGGACGACGATGCCGAGCAGTTCGCCACCTTCAGGAAGCGCATCGAGCAGTTCGTCGAGTTTCGCAAGGAGCTGGTCCGCCGCGGCGTCGAAATCAATGCGGCCGCGGGCCGCGAATGGGGCGACAACGACGCCAACCGCGCCGTGCGCTCGGCGCTGAACAAGGATCTCGAGGCACTGTCCAAGGTCTATGCCGAGCGCGGCAAACAGATCGCCCGGCAGACCGAGACCAACCGCACCCTGTCCTTCGTCCTGACCAGCCTTGCCGGCGTGGCGCTGGCGCTCGTCGTGATCGGCATCGTCATCATCGCCCGCTCGATCGCCCGGCCGCTCGCCTCGATCACCGCCACCATCAAGCAGGTCGCCGATGGCGCCGAGAACGTCGTGGTGCCGTACGGCAACCGCGCCGACGAGATCGGCGGGCTGGCCCGCGCGATCCAGATCTTCCAGGACGCGATGGGGCGCAACCGCAACCTCGCCTCGCAGGTCTCGCAGGATTCCGCCGCGCGCGAGCAGCGCGCCCGCCATATCGAACGATCCGTCGAGGAGTTTCGCGACGCGATCGGCGCGATCATGCGCGGCCTCGGCGACAACGCCTCGGTCATGCGCGAGACCGCGCAGACCATCACGCGCGTCACCGCGGATGCAAGCAACCGGGCCGGCATGGCCGCAAACGCCAGCCAGCAGGCCTCGCACAACGTCACGGCGGTCGCAGGCGCGGCCGAGGAGCTGTCGGCCTCCGTCGAAGAGATCGGCCGGCAGGTCCGGCAGAGCGCCGGCGCGGTCGAGCAGACCGGCCAGCGCACCGAGAAATCGATCTCGGAGATCGAGAGCCTCGCCGCCGCCACCCAGCGCATCGACGGCGTGCTCAACCTGATCCAGGCGATCGCAGAGCAGACCAATCTGCTCGCGCTCAACGCCACCATCGAGGCCGCCCGCGCCGGCGATGCCGGCCGCGGCTTTGCCGTTGTCGCGCACGAAGTGAAAGCGCTCGCAGGCCAGACCGCCAAGGCGACCGCCGAGATCGGCGAGAACGTCTCCATGATCCAGGCGTCCACCCGCAACGCGGTCGATGCCGTGCGCGAGATCGGCGGCGCGGTGCGCGAGATCAACGAGGTCACCTCGGCGATCGCCGGCGCCGTCGGCCAGCAGGACCAGGCCACACGCGAGATCTCGTCCAACGCGCAAAGCGCCGCCCAGGGCAACGAGACGCTGGTCGCCAACATCACCTCGCTGCGCGACGCCATCGGCGAGACCGATACGGCGGCATCCTCCGTGCTGACCGCGGCGAGCAGCCTGACCGCGACCGCGGAGACGCTGTCGCGCGAGGTGGAGAAGTTCTTCCAGAACCTGCGGTCGGATGCCCGCGCCGCCAGGGCGGGATAGCGGCGCGTTCGCCGCCGTGAAGCCGGCGGGGGCATGCCCCAGACAAAAAACGCGAAAACAACCCCATGCACAGTAGCCGGGGACAGTTTTTTCAATAGCTTGGCCGGCGGCGCGACACTGTGCGGATTTTACGAAGTCGATTTGACTCGTCGGGCAAAACACCGGCATGATGTCACCATGGCGGCGGTGCAGTTCGCCGAACCGTACCCTTCCGCCCTGAGGGTCGATCTCTTCGTCTACGATCCCCGCGAGAAGACCATCGAGACGTTTCCACCGTCCCGAACGGCCGTGCTGTGCCTCTTTCGGGTATGACGTTCAGCCAACCGGTCCGGGGATCCAATCGTCGCCGGAAAGCGGCCTGACTGTTACGTCGGGAATGACCCCGAGCTCCAGGCTCGGATCGAAATGGCGCATCGTCCGCTCATTGAGATCAATGATGCGGCCAGGCCTGAGCGGCCCCACGTCGTTTATCTTGACGATGACCTTCTTGCCTGCGGCCTCGACGAGAGCATATTTCGGCCGAGCGCCAAATTGGACCCCACCAAATTTCTGACGCAAACTCGTCTTGATGGCGGCCGTCCACAGCGAGGGATCATAACGCTCGCCCGAGGCTGTGCTTGGGCCGCCCTCCTCCTTGCCGGGCTTGAACGGATTGTACATGGATGCTGCGCCAACGATCGCATCCCCAGAGGCGGCATTGACGATAGCGCTTGAGTGAGCTCCACCCGTTTCACTTCGAGCAACGGTAACAGAAACGGCAAGCGCAACCACGGCGCCGCAAATTGCGGCGCTCGAGCGGAACACCATTATATCTCCTTTGATTTTCTCGATCGTCCGGTTCCGGATGCCGCAAGACATGGACAAGCGAACGCGGAAGCGTTCAGGAACTTGCGCCAATCTTTTGCGGATTCGAGCCAACCCCTGGCTACGGAACCGTTGTGGGAACCAGAGCGGTCCCACGGAGTGTTTTAATTCTCGCCGTCTAAGACAGGGATTGCGTCAGCAGAATGACCGACGAGAGCGACGCGCGACCGTGTGATTACGGCGGTAAAAGTGCGCAGTATCGAGCTTGCAATCCCGAGGAGTCCCGTGAAGGGATCGTGCAGCTCCAAAATCAAGAAGATGCGCGCAGGCAAACGACCGCGCGCATACAAACAACGAGATCGCGACGACCTGGAGGTATTGACGCGCTCCCAGCTTTGGAGCCGCCGAAAGGGTTAAGTCTTTAGCGTGCAAATATCGTGTTGCTGGTTGGTCGATAGCATCCGAAGATAACGCATTAGGCCGAAACCGTCGTCAGGCGGAGGCCCCGCGCACGCAATGCGCCGCAGGCAAGCTACAGGAGTACTGTTTCGGCCCATCCCAACCGAAGAGGAGGCACGACCATGAAATTCGCAAGATGGATTTTCATCGCCGCCCTTTCGATGTGCGCCACAACGGCGAACTCTCCGGCCACCATCGCAGCTGAGCCGAACGGCAGGATTACGATCTTGTATGACGCGTTCGGCGCCGATCCAGCAATGACAAAGGACTGGGGTTTCTCCGCGCTGGTGGAAGTCGCAGGAAAGCGCATTCTCTTTGACACTGGAGATAACGCCGAGATCTTCGAGAAGAATGTCAAGGCGAAGGGGGTTGATCTTACCACGCTCGATTTCGTCGTTCTCTCCCATCGTCACGCCGATCACATGGCTGGATTGAGTCATGTCCTGAGTGTGAACCCGAAGATCACGATTTACGCACCCAAGGAAGGATTTGGCATCTACGGTTCATCGCTCCCCTCGACGTTCTATCGCAAGGACGACTCCCTGCCCGAGGAGATGCGATACTACAGCGGAAAACCGCCGAAAATCATGGAGTTCGGCACCGCCTGGCCCACTGCCAACTTCCAATTGATCGATCAGACGACGGAGATCATGCCGGGCATCACCCTGATCGCTCTGATCTCCGATCTTCCCGGGACGAAGGAACTCAAGGAACTTTCTCTTGCCGTGAACACGCCGGATGGTGTGGTTCTTGTGGTCGGCTGTTCGCATCCCGGAATCGAACGCATCGTAGAGGCCGCAACAGTCATCAATCCGAAGATTCATCTCGTTGCCGGCGGCTTCCACCTTGTGGTTGCCACCGACGACGCCATCGAGAAGATCGTGATCGCCCTCAAGGACAAGTTCCGGGTCGAGAACATTGCCCCCGGTCACTGCACGGGTGAACCGACGTTTGCGGCGCTGAAGAAGGCATTCGGCGCGCGATACATCTATGCCGGTCTCGGCACATCGCTGGTTATCGGGCCCGACATCAATTCCAACGTCCGGCGTGGCGAGGCGCCGGCGCTTGACGATTTCGCGGTCTATCGCAAGCTTGCCAGTCGCGAAGACTGATTTCCCGCGGAAGAGCGGCGCTGCCATCGGCCGATCAAGTCGAAATCGGGGAGCAACTGGGTTAGTTCACGGCGCCCGGGTCGTCACGCCACGCCCACCCCGCCCCGCCTGATCAGCTCCTTGCCGACCGCGGCCAGATGCACCTGGTCAGGCCCGTCGCCGATGCGGATGAAGCGGGCGTAGACATAGGCGCGGGCGAGGAAGGTGTCCTGCGAGACGCCGGCGGCGCCGTGGATCTGGATGGCGCGGTCGATGACGCGGGCGGCCATGCTGGGCACCACGATCTTGGCCGCGGCGATCAGGTCGCGCGCCGCCTTGTTGCCCTCGCGATCCATCTTGTCGGCGGCCTGCAGCGTCAAGAGCCGCGCCTGCGCGATCTCGCAGAAGGAGTTGGCGATGTCCTCGCGCACCGAGCCCTGCTCGGCGAGCGGCTTGCCGAAGGCTGTGCGCGAGACCGCACGCTGGCACATCAATTCCAACGCACGCTGGGCGCAGCCGATCAGGCGCATGCAGTGATGGATGCGGCCGGGGCCGAGCCTCCCTTGCGCGATCTCGAAGCCGCGGCCCTCGCCGAGCAGGATGTTCTCCGCGGGCACGCGGACGTTGTCGTAGACGATCTCGGGATGGCCGACCGGGGCGTCGTCATAGCCGTAGGTCAGCATGTCGCGGACGATGCGCACGCCCGGCGTCGCCTTCGGCACCAGGATCATGGATTGCTGACGATGGCGGTCGGGATGATCGGGCGCGGTCTTGCCCATCACGATCAGGATCTCGCAATCCTCGTTCATCGCGCCCGACGTGAACCATTTGCGGCCGTTGATGACGTAGCTGTCGCCGTCGCGCTTGATCTCGCACTGGATGTTGGTGGCGTCGCTGGAGGCGACCTGCGGCTCCGTCATAGAGAAGCCGGAGCGGATGCGCCCCTCCAGCAGCGGCGTCAGCCAGCGCTCCTGCTGCGCCGGCGTGCCGTAGTTCGCCAGCACCTCCATGTTGCCGACATCGGGCGCCGAGCAGTTGAAGACCTCGGGCGCCCAGAGGATGCGGCCCATGATTTCCTTCACGGGCGCGTATTCGAGGTTGGTCAATCCGGGTCCGTGCTCGCTTGACAGAAACAGGTTCCAGAGCCCCTGCTCGCGCGCCAGCCGCTTCAGGTCCTGCAGCACCTGCGGCGTCTTGTAACGCGTGGCTTCCAGTTTCACCTGCTCGTAATAGAGCTCCTCGACCGGCTCGACATGCGTCCGCATGAACCGGCGGACGCGCTCCTGGAGCTCCAGCGAACGGGCGGAGTGTTGAAAGTCCATTGGGGTCTCCTGTTCGTGCCGCCAAAGCAGATGCCTCTTCCCTTCTCCCCTTGTGGGAGAAGGTGGCGCGAAGCGCCGGATGAGGGGTTGTATCCGCGCATTCAAATGTAGAGACGAGTCGCGGAGAGATACCCCTCACCCGGCTGCGCTTCGCGCATCCACCCTCTCCCACAGGGGGGAGAGGGTGCACCTTCTCCGTGGTTGCTTGCCGGCCTATTCGCCTCACGTCCCGCGCAACAGCTCGCTCGCCACGACCCAGTCGTTGCCGTCGAACTGGAGCATATAGCCGTCCTTGATGGGGCGGAAATCCTGCGGCGTGGTGTTGAGCGTGATGCCGGGCATCAGCAGCGACAGCGGCACGCTCTTTAAGTTGGCCGCCTGCGCCATGATGTTCTCACGCGTCAGATTGTCCTTGCACTGCCTCAGCAGGACCACCAGGGCCTCGGCGACGGTGTAGCCGTAGAGACCCGCGACATTGTTGATGTCGGCATTGGGCAGGCGCTTCTTCATGAAGTCGATATAGGCCGTCATCGCCGGATCGTCCTTCGGCGCCTCGACGAACGGCTTGAGCGAGCCGAGCGACAGCACGCCCTTGCCGGCATCGAGGCCGGCCGGCACCATCACGGTGGCCTTGTTGGCGCAGCCGCTGGCGATGAAGCGCTGCGGCTGCCAGCCGACCTCGTGCGCCTTCCGGACCGCCTGCGCGCAGGCGCGCGGCGTCACCGAATAGATCAGGAAGACATCGGCCTTGGTGTTGGCGAGCGTCAGCACCTGGGAATCGACGGTGGGATCGGCGACCTCGAAGCTCGAGGCCATCGCGATCGCCTTGTCGGCATCGGCGCCGAGCGCTTCCTTGACGCCGCGCAGATATTCCTTGCCGGCGTCGTCGTTCTGATAGAGCACGGCGAACCGCGCATTCGGATTCTTGGCGCGGGCATAGGCGACGTCGATCGCGGCCTCGCTGGTGTAGTTCGGCGCCCAGGGCAGCGCCATCGACCACGGCATGTTGACGGGATCGTTCCACTTCGAGGCGGAGCTGATCAAGAAGAGCTGCGGCACCTTGTTGCTGTTGAGATATTTCGCGATCGCCGAGCTCGGCGCCGTGCCCATGGTGGCGAAGATGAAGGCGACGCCGTCGCTCTCGACCAGCCGGCGCGCCGCCTCCATGGTCTTGGGCGGCGAGAACGCGTCGTCGAGCGAGATCAGATTGAGCTTGCGGCCGTTGACGCCGCCCTTCTCGTTGACCTCATCGAAATAGGCCGCGATGACCTTGCCGGTGATGCTGAGCGGCGAAGCCGGCCCACTATAGGGCATGGTGTTGCCGATCTTGATCTCGGTGTCGCTGACGCCGGGACCGTAGGATTTTTGTGCGGAAGCGGGCGTGGACAGGCAGGCGGCAGCCAACGCTGCGGCCAGGGCCAAAGCGGCTTTCATGGTTTCTCCCCGATGATTATCGCTGCGCGACGCCATCAGGCGAACGCGCGACGCGCTGCTTTTTGTCAGCGCGTCAGATCACCGGAGTTCCGCAACACGGTCTTGCGTCGAGTTGCTGGTTAGCTAGTGTGGCGCCGCCGCAGGCTGAAGCCCAGGCTGACCCAGCCCGCGCCCGCCATGATCAGGTCGATGCCGAGGAACAGGCCGAGGATGTAGACGCTGTTGACCGGCCAGCGCGCCAGGATCAACAATCCGAGCAGCAGCGTAATCACGGCCGATAGCGCCACCCACACCCACGGGCTTTCGCGCTTCATGCTGAAGGCGAGAAACAACCTGACCGCGCCGGAAGCGAGCAGCGAGGCGCCGAGGAACAGCGTCAACAGGACGGCGGCGAACAGCGGATTCTCGAAGGTCAGGAAGCCCGCGACGACGTAGAGCACGCCGAGCAGGGCCCAGATCAAGAACTTGCCCCAGCTCTTCATCTGGAACGCCCCGATGATTTCGGTGACCCCGGCCACGATCATCATCGCACCGACCACGATCACGCTCGCCACCGTCGCCATGACCATGCTGCCGAGCGCTACGAAGCCGGCGACGAGATAAACGACACCGAGCGCGACGATCCATCCCCATTTGGCATGCAGCGCGGTGATGCCCGAGCCGAGACTGGGATGGTGAGACGTATCCGAAGCACTTGTCATGGCGGCCACTCCTGCATGCGAAGCCCGCGGGCACACGCCAGACTAGCACGCACCGCACCCGGGCAACAGCCAGCAGAGCAGCCTTCACCGGCAGCAACATTGACGCAAATCAAGATCGAATGCGGCGCTTCAGTCCGGAATGCTGAAATAGAACGCCGCCCCCTTGCCCACCTCGGCGCTGGCCCAGATGCGTCCGCCATGGCGTTGCACGATGCGCGATGCGATCGAGAGGCCGATCCCCGTGCCCTCGTACTCATCGGAATCGTGAAATCGCTGGAACGCCGCGAACAGCTTGTCGGCCTGCTGCATGTCGAAGCCGGCGCCGTTGTCGCGCACGCAATAGACCGTCTCGCGCCCTTCGGTCCAGCCGATCACCGTGACCAGCGGCTTCTCCCGGGCGCGGGTGAACTTGAACGCGTTGGAGAGCAGATTGACGAGCACCTGCCGCAGCAGAGCCTGATCGCCGACGCATCCGGGAATTTCGCCCAAATGGACGAAGACCTCACGGCCGGCATGCTGCCGGCGCAGTTCGTCGACGACCTCGCCGACGAGTGCTCCGACATCGACCGGCCCCTTCGACAGCGGCTGGCGGCCGAACCGCGACAGGCGCAACAGTCCGTCGATCAGGCGCTGCATGTGCTCGCCGCTTGCCAGGATGGCGCCGGCCAGCTGCTGCGGCTGGTCCGGCCATTGCGCGGAATGATCCTCGATCAGCGTCTCCGCATAGCCGACGATGACCGAGAGCGGACCGCGCAGATCGTGCGCGACGGAATAGGCGAATGCCTCGAGCTCCCGGTTGGCGGCTTCGAGCTCGAGGGTCCGCTCGCGGACCCGCAGCGCCAGCTCCGCATTCTCCAGGTGCAGGCGCCGCACCGCGAGCGCGCGCTCCAGCACGGGAATGACGACGCTGAGCTTGAACGGCTTGAGAATGTAGTCGAGCGCCCCCGCCTTCATGGCCTCGACCGCCGTCGCGATGGTGCCGTCGCCGGTCATGATGATGCCGACCAGATGCGGATCGATCTCCCGCGCGGCCCGCAGCAGCTCGATGCCGTCCATGCCCGGCATCATCAGGTCGGCGAGCAGGAGGTCGCATTTCGTGCGCTGCAGCTCCGCCAGCGCGGATCTGGCGTCGGTGAAGCCGACCGCATCGTAATCCTCGACTGGCAACGTGTCGCACAGCGCCCGCATCTGCGCAGCCTCGTCGTCAACCACCAGGATGCGGGCCTTTGACTTTGCGGTCGGCATTTCCTATTCGCTCACCTCTATCGCACCCTGTGCGCGGCCGGGCTCGCAGCATTGCGCCAGCGTTTCCCTCAATTCGCGAAGCTTCGGCGGCTTGCTCAGGAGGCAGTCGACATGGGCCGGCATGTCATCCTCGGACATCAGGCGCTTGCCCCATCCGGTCAGCATGATCACGGGCGTGGCGGGCGACGCGGCCTTGATCGCGCTCGCCACCTTGCGGCCGTCGACATCAGGCATGCCGAGATCGGTGATCACGGCGGCGAAGGTCTCGCCGCGCGCGGAGGCGGCGCGGAACGCGGCGATGCCCGCGACGCCGTCATTGGCCGTCGTCACGACGTGCCCCTCCGCCTCCAGCGTATTGCACAATGATTTCAGCAGGAGCGGATCGTCGTCGACCAGCAGCAGCCGCAGCCGGGAGAGCCTCGCGGAATCGAGCCTGTCCTGCGACGGCGTGGCCGGCGCCGCCTGCGGGACCGGAAAATTCAACGACACGGTGGTGCCGCGACCGACGGCGCTGTCGATCTCGATCTCGCCGTTGTGCCGCCGCAGGACACCGTAGACCATCGCGAGGCCCAATCCGGTTCCGCGCTCCCCCTTGGTCGTGAAGAACGGTTCGAGGCAGCGCCGGCGGGTCTCCTCGTCCATGCCCAGCCCGTCGTCACCGACCTCGACCCGCACCTGGCCGTGCCCGTCCGCGCCGCCGGCAAGCCTGGTGCGCAGCGTCAGCGTGCCGCCGCCGGGCACCGCATCGACGGCATTGAAGATGAGATTGATCAACGCTTCGCGGATTTCGCTCTCGATGCCGGAGATCGCAGGCAATTGCTCCGCGAGCTCGGTGCGCAGCGCGATCACGGTTCCGCGAAGGTGCGGCATGTCGCTCCACCGCGCCCGCGTGAGGTCGATGACCTGCTGCACGAGCTGGTTGAGATGAACCGGCATCAGCGTCAGTTGCGGCTCTCGCTGGCGGTAGAACTCGCGCATGCGCGCCACGGTATGGGCCACGTCCTCGACCGCCCGCTGGATCGTCTCCAGATAATCGCGCGTGCGCGCACTCAGGCCCGGCTCCCGTTCCAGCAGCGATTGGGTGTAGAGCGACACCGGCGAGAGCGCATTGTTGATGTCATGGGCAATGCCGCTCGCCATCTGCCCAAGGGCGCGCAGCCGCTCCTGCTGCATCACGGCCTGCTGGGTCTGCCGCAGATCCTCGTAGGCCTGTTGCAGGGCGCCATGGAGCTGCGCCTGATGGGCGGCGAGCGCGACGTGCTCGCTCAACTGCCGCAGGAACTCGCATTCGCCGCTGCTGAAGCTGTCCCGCTCCTTCCGCGCCGCGACGAGGACGCCGAACACCCGGCTCTCCACCTGCAGCGGGGCCAGCACCATCGCCCGCAGCCCGCCCCGCGCGAGCCGGACCGGGAACGGAAAGGACGACCGCGTGATGTCAGGCTCATAGACGAGCTGACCCATCACGCAACGCGAAAGGCCGTTCTCGTCGATGTCGATCCGCGACCGCTCGGGCATCGCCAGTTCCATGGCCAGCGCACCGCTCTTGATCCCGACGCATTCCACCGTCAGCACGTGATCGACCGCGTCTTGAAAGCACAGGCAGCCGAAATCCACCGGCAACTGGTCTTCGAGACTGCGGACCACCACCTGGAAAATGCTGTTGAGATCCTGCCGCTCGCCGATCGCGCGGGTGATCTGGTGCAGCAGGCTCAATCGGGCGAGTTGCGCCTGGGCCTTCTGCTCCGCGTGCCTGCGCACGAGAATTTCGGATTCCAGCGCAAGATTGGACGCTGCAAGCTGTGCGGTCCGCTCCTCGACACGCACTTCCAGCTCCTCGTTCAAGCGCGCGAGCTGGGCTTCCGCCCGCATCCGCTCCAGCATGTCCGACGAGGCCATCCGCATCATCGAGAGCAGCAGGACGAGGCGCCCGGCGACCTTGCCGAGGTGAGCGACCATCGCCTCGGTGTCGTGCGGCGCCTGCGAATACAGCATCGCGACGTGGCCGAGCAGAACGACCGCGCCCATCAGGGCCAGCGGCCCGAAGATGCGGTCCGTCGCTCGCAGCCGCCAGCACAGAACGCAGGTGATCGCCCACAACAGCGGCGCCACGATCAACACCGGACGGGTGATATCGAGCAGGCCCGGCGGGCGATATGGCGGAAGGCGCTGGAAGATCGCAACCAGCAGCACCGCGACGACGGCCATGAACAGCGCAAAGGCCGGCATCCCGCCCCGATCCCGCCGCGCCGACCAGATCGCGGCGAGAATTCCGATCGCGAGGATGTGGGCGGCCGGCGGCCATGTCGCCGGCCGGAGAAATTCCCGCAGCTGCATGACGAACGCCAGCGACCCCGACCATTCCACGATCACCAGCACGTGGAGGAACTCCAGGACGAAGGTCGCGCCGAAGGCGATCGCGAGCCGCTTGGACAGCGGCTGTTCGATGCGCGCGCCCATATCCCAGAGCAGCAATGCCAGCAGCCCCGTGATGAGGGTGATGCTGGTGTCGAGAATGGTGTGGAGTTCCGGATAGTTCTGTCGTCCGGCGCCGAGCAGAAACACGCTGCCAATGCCAAAGGCGATCAGGACGCCCGCGACACTGAGCGATCGATTTGCAGTGCTGGCCCCGCTGTCCATATCGCTATCTTTGAGAAAGGGACGGCTCGAATCGAACGTCAGCGATGCTTCCGCCCTTTTTGCAGCGTATGCAATCTATACGTGCAGCAGCCGCGAGGGAAGCGGCAGAGCCGCCCCGGCTCCTTGCCTGCGACGATCCGGCAGGTGAATTGGCGCCGGGAGGCACCGCCGAGCGACGGCCGCGGCTTACGACCCCCGCCGCTCCATCTCGAGCTCGGCCTTGAGACTGTCGAGATCGCGGTAAATTGAGGCGACCGCAAGCACGCGGCCGGCCTTGCGGTACTTCAGCAGACAGTCCCTGCCGGCAATGCTGCCGTCGATCGCGATGTCGTCAAAACTCTCGGCGTGGCCGACATAGTTGATCGGCACATCGTAGTGCTGGCTCCAGAAGAACGGCACGGCATCGAAGCGTTCGCGCCGGCCCAGCATGTTGCGCGCCGCGGTCTGGCCCTGCCGCTCCGCGACCACCCAGTGCTCGACGCGGATGGTTTGCCGCGAATGCGGATCGGGCCAGCGCGCGATGTCGCCGGCCGCAAAGATGCCGGCGATGCTGGTTTCGAGATATTCGCTCACGCTGACACCGCGATCCGCCGCAAGCCCCGCCTTCTCGGCCAGCGCAAGGCGCGGCTTGACGCCGATGCCGACCACGACGAGGTCGGCCTCGATGACGCCGCCGCTCTTCAGCGTCGCGCGCGTACCGTCGAGCCTCTCCACAGTGTCCCCGAGGTGGAAGTTGACGCCGTTCTCCTCATGCAGCGTGCGAACGAAATCGCCCATCTCCGGTCCGAGCACGCGCTGCATCGGCCGCTCCTCCGGAGCGACCACATGGACCTCCAGCTTGCGTGCCCGTAACGAGGCCGCGACTTCGAGGCCAATGAAGCTGGCGCCGATCACCAGCACGCGCCTCGCGCTGCCCGTGGCCTTGATGATGGCACGGCTGTCGGCGACAGACCGCAAGGTGTGGACATGGGGCTGGTCGGCGCCCGGAATCTGCAATTTGACCGGCTCGGCGCCGGTCGCGAGCAGCAGCCGGTCGAACGGCAGTCTGTCGCCATTGCCCAGCGTGACGCCGCGTGTCTTCGCATCAATCGCGGAGACATTCGTGTTCAGCCTGAGATCGATGCCCGCGTCCCGATAATAGTCCTCGCCCCGCAGCGGCAGCCAATCCTCCGGTGCGTTGCCGGCAAGATAGTCCTTGGAGAGGTTCGGCCGGTCGACCGGCATGGCGCCGTCATCGCTGAGCATGGTGATGGTGCCGGCAAAGCCCTCGCGCCGGAGCATCTCGGCCGCCGCGAAGCCGGCCGCGCCGCCGCCGACGATGACGAATTTCTCGGGCGCCGGCGCGCTGCGGGCCGTCGGCTTCGGTGCCTCACGCTTGCGCTGAACGATAATCCTGTCCTGGTCCCGCGTCACCTCCCATACGGCCAGCGCGCTCAAGGCCGGCGGCCGCGTCGCCTCGCCCGATCGCAAGGAGAAGCAGGCGTGATGCCAGGGACAGCGGATGGTGTCGTCCACCACCAGGCCTTCGGCGAGCGGGCCGTGATAATGGCTGCAGGCGGGTTCGATCGCGAAGACCTCGCCGCCCGCCTGGACCAGCAGCACATCTTCCGCGCCGACATGGCCGAGCAGCTTGCCGTCCCTGAACGCGGTGAGCGCCACGCCTTCGGTCAGATCCGGTCCGCTGGGCTTGCTTTCCTCGCTCATGGTCATCTCCCTCGCAGCTCAACGCGCAGCTCAGGATTGGACGGCGGGACCGGCGAAAAGTTCCCGCGATCGCTAAAATCAGGACCCGGCAGCCGCCTTGCGCACGTCGGCCACGGCCTGCGCCCATTCGGCCGGCCGCTCCTGCGGCAGGTTATGACCGGCGCCCGCGAACACGCGCCGCTCGAAAAAGCCCTCGAACTTGCGCGCGTGATGGGCGGTGCCGGTATTGACCCCGTCGCTGTCGCCGTCGATTGCGATCGTCGGAACGCGGATCGGCGGCTGTGCCGCAAGCTTTTCCTCGATCCCCGCATAGGCGGGATCGCCCGCGACCAGCGCGTAACGGTGGCGGTAGGAGTGGATCACGACCTCGACGAAATCGGGATTGTCGAACGAGGTCGCGCTCCGCTCGAACGTCGCATCGTCGAAGGCCCATGTCGGCGACCACATCGACCAGAGCTGGCGGGCGAAGCCGCGCCGGTTGCGCTCCAGCGCGCGGCGGCCGCGCTCGTTGTGGAAGAGATATTGATACCAGAGCGCCGCCTCATGCGCCGGTGCCGCCGGCTCCATGGCGCGGGCGATGTCCTGGATGTTGTAGGAATTGCCGGAGACGAGCCCGACAACGCGCGCGGGGTGCAACGCCGCAACCACGCAGGCCGCGCGGCCGCCCCAGTCATAGCCGCCGACGACCGCGCGTTCGATGCGAAGCGCATCCATGAAGGCCAGAAGATCGGCGCCCAGCGCCGCCTGCTCGCCGGAGCGCAGCGTTTCCGGGAAACGAAACCGCGTCGGCCCGTAGCCGCGCAGCCAGGGCACCAGCACCCGCGCGCCGGCCTGCGCGATGATCGGCGCAGTCTCGGCATAGGCATTCACGTCGTAGGGGAAGCCGTGGCCCATGATGCAGGGCCAGCCGTCAGGCGTGCCGTATTCGAGATAGGCGATGTCGAGGACATCCGTAGTGATGGTTTTTTGTTGCATGATTTGCTTACGGATTTGGGACTTCGTAGCCCGGATGGAGCGCAGCGACATCCGGGATTCGCGGATGCAGGTGTCCCCGGATTGCGCTGCGCTCCATCCGGGCTACAACAGGGCTACTTCTGCGGGCCCGACAGCGAGATGTCGCGTTCGGCGCGGAATACGTTGCTGTAGAGGTTGGCGATCCACTGCCGGCCGATCTCGGTCTTGTTGAGGTAGCCGATCTCGGTCTGGATATGCGGTGCGACGCTGTTCCAATAGAACTGTGGATAGCGGTTCACGATGTCAGCGGGCGAGTCGTAGCCGAGTTGTCGGTTCATGCCGACCTCCTCGAACTCGTAATAGAGCGCGTTGGCCTTGCGCAAATAGTTGGGATCGCCGAGCTGGCCGATGAAGTCGGCGGCGCGCAGGATCGAGGCCTCGTCGTCATAGTCCTGGCCTTCCCGGGCCGGAAACCGCGTGCCCTCGATGGCGCGGGCAATGCGTTCCGGATCGAGTCCGGGAATATGTCGCAGCCGCCGCGTCACGTAAAGCTTCGACCGATCGACGTGATACATCATCAAGCTGGCATCCGATGCGCCGCGCGGCAAACAAATCTTGGTGTCGGCCGCATCGATCACGAAGCCGTCGACGTCATCCTCCTCGAACAGGCCGCGCACATAGCCGATGTCGTGGGCAAGGCAGGCGATCAGGATATGGACGTAATCCGCGGCCGACAGATGCGTATGGAGACTTCGGCCACTGAGGATGGAATGGCCGGCCAGCGTCACCAGCATCGTATGCTCGATATTGTGATAGAGCGCATCGCTATTGCCGATGCATTCCATCGCAGTGCGGGTCGCGCTCTCGACGATACTTGCAGATGTCTCGTCGTACCGGCGACGCATGAACGTACCGAGCAACTTCTCCAGGGATTCGGCCGCCAGCCTCGGTAACGTGATCATGGATGCAGCCCCGCTTGTCGGTGGTGTTCCACGCCAACTCCCGACGTCTCATTCATGTCCTCGACGCAAAGGCCAGCATAGCCCATCTTTTGCCGGGTGACCAAATCCCGGAACAAAAATACGGAAATATGTTGCGTTGCGCGCTGCGACATCGCGTTTGCGGTCACGGCGCGATACACCCGGGGCGGGCCCGGCAGGACTGCGGCCGCCCAACACAAATCAAATTCGCTTTATCGGATGTTGACAAGAGACCACGGGAACGGGCCGCCGCCTGGCGCATGCGCCTGCATCGTCCTGGACGGCGGAGACCCGCGGTCATTCCACCAGCAGCACGTCGACGGCGACGCCGAGCTTCTGCTTCGGCGAACCGACGATAATGCCATCGACCGGGGAGACGTCGGAGAAGTCACGCGCGACCGCGAGCACGATATGGTCGCCAGCGACCAGAAGATCGTTGGTCGGATCGAAATCGACCCAGCCCAGCTCCGTCCCGCACCACAGCGACACCCAGGCGTGGGTGGCGTCGGCGCCTTGCAGCCGCGGCTGGCCCGGCGGCGGGATGGTGCGCAAATAGCCGCTGACATAGGCCGCCGGCAGGCCGAGCCCGCGCAGCCCTGCGATCATCACATGGGCGAAGTCCTGGCAGACGCCGTGCCGCTTGTCGAAGACCTCGTTGAGCGGCGTCGAGATCACCGTCGCCTTGGGATCGTAGCGAAACTGGTTGCGGATGCGGTGCATGAGATCGACCGCCCCTTTGAGGATGCCCTCGCCGGGTGGAAAGCTCTCCGCCGCATAGGCGCTGACCGGACGCAGCACCGGCACCAGCGGACTCGCAAAGACGTAGCCGACCGGGGATGACGGCCCGAGGCTGGTTGCCTCGAATGCGATGTCGCGGATGCTCTCCCAGGCCGGGCTGACAGCATCGCGCGCCGGCGGCTGGCGCGAGACGGCGACGCGCGAGCGCGAGTCGATGCGCAAATTGCGATGCGCGGCTTCGATCACCACGCTCTCGGTCAGCGTGCCGAAGAAGTCGCGGCGGATATTGCGCTCGGACGGGCGCGGACGGATCTCGACCTGGTGCGAGATCAGTTCCTGACCGCTGCCGCTCTTCGGCTCCAGCCGCAGCGTGCAGCGGGCGAAGCTGACCGGACTCTCGTATTCGTAGGTGGTGACGTGACGGATGTCGTAGATCACGCCAGCCCCGTCAGCTTTTCCGGCCGGCTGGCATTGGGGCCATGCGGGAAGTAGTGCAGCCCGATCGCCTCGGCGAGGCTGAGCAGATCCTGCTCCAGCGAGAACAGCGTCTTGACCTCGAGCTTCTCGGCCTCGGCCGTCGCCAGCATCGCCTGCACCGCCACCGCGAGCCGTTGCGGCTGCTCGATCAGGCCGTGCTCCTTCAGGCTCGGCAGCGCCGCGATGTGCTCGTTCAGCGTCGCCACCTGGAACGCGACCGAACGCGGGTTGAAGCCGTCGAGCACCGCGAGGTCGCGCACCGGCGCCAGGATCGGCGCCAGCAGATAGCGCGAGCGGTAGGTGATCTGGGAATCCACCAGCGTCAGCAGGATGTCGAGATCCTCGTCGCCGGCCTCGTCATAGGCGAACTGGCGCGCGAATCGCGCAGTGTTGATGGCGCGCTCGGTGCGGCGGCCGATGTCGAGGAAGCGCCAGCCGGCGGCGCGGTTCATGTTCTCCTGCGCAAGGCCGGCAAAGCTCGCCAGTTCCTGCAAGGTCAGCTCGGCCGCGCTCAGCACGCTGTCGTCGTCCTCGACCTCGTAGGCGAGGCGCTCAGCCATCTCGGTGATGACCTGCCAGGCATCGGGCGAGAGCCGCTCGCGCAAGGAGGTCGCGGTGCGCTGCGCCGCACGCACCAGCGACAAGGCCGAGCCGAAGCGCTCCGCGCTCTGCAACGCCTCGGCGGCGATCCGCCCGGGGGCCGCGCGCGAGGTCTGCGAGATCGCACCCCAGGCCACCAGCAGGCGCTGGATGCGTTCGGCCGATTGCAGCGAGGCAGCGGTGCCCTTGTTGGGCCCGCTCGGCGAGCCCAGCGCGCGCACCAGCCGCAGGGTCGCCTCGGCGCGCTCGAGATAGCGGCCGAGCCAGAACAGATTGTCGGCGGCGCGGCTCGGCAGCACGCCGGCGATGCGGCGGATCCGCACCTTGTCGGTCGCGGGCAGCAGCGTCGCGGTCGAGACCTGCTTGCCCGAGACGACCCAGACGTCGGCGGCGCGGGCGCCGTCGCCCATCGACACCGCGCGCGCATCGGCCTGCTCGGCGATGCGGCAGAAGCCGCCGGGCATGATGGCCCAGCCGTCGGGCGTGGCGGCTGCGAACACGCGCAGCACGAAGGGGCGCGGCGTGATCTGACCCTGCTCCCACACCGGCATGGTCGAGAGCCGCACCACCTCCTGGCCGACATAGTCCATGCCGCGTGCGCCGATGGCGTCGATCAGGCGCTGGCGTCCGGCGGCGTCGAGCTCGCTCGCCAGCACCGGACCGTTGCTGTCGAAGCCGGGAACGCCGCGGCGGTAGGCGCCCTCGATCGCGACCTCGTCGAGCCGCGACAACACCTCGTCGCGCGCGATGCGCTGGCCGCACCACCAGGTCGCGATGTGCGGCATCTTCAGCTCTTCGCCGAGCAGGCGGCGGCTGAGCGCCGGCAGGAAGCCGAGCAGCGCCCGCGCCTCCAGCACGCCGGAGCCCGGCATGTTGGCGACGACGACGCCGTCCTTGCGCAGCACGTCGATCAGGCCGGGCACCCCGAGCCGCGAAGACGCATCGAGCTCGAGCGGATCGAGCGAATTGGAATCGACGCGGCGGAGCAGCACGTCGAGCCGCTTCAGGCCGGCGACGGTGCGGATGTGGATGCGGTTGTCGCTGACGGCGAGATCGTCGCCCTCGACCAGGAGGAAGCCGAGATAGCGCGCCAGCGTCGCGTGCTCGAAATAGGTTTCGCTGAAACTGCCGGGCGTGAGCACGCCGATCCGCGGCTCGTCGCGATCGGCGCGTGCGCGCAGGCTGTCGCGGAACGCCTCGAAGAACGGCGCGACGCGCGGCACGTTCATCGACTTGTAGAGATCAGAGAAGGCGCGCGAGAGCACCAGGCGGTTCTCCAGCGCATAGCCCGCGCCTGAGGGCGCCTGCGTGCGATCGCCGAGCACCCACCAGCGACCGTCGGGCCCGCGGCCGACATCGGCGGCGTAGAGCGAGAGATAGCGCCCGCCCGGCGGCGGCACGCCGCAGACGGGACGGAGATATTCGGGACTGCCGGCGATCGCGGCCGCCGGCAGCGCGCCTTCCGCGACCAGCCGGCCCTCGCCATAGATGTCGCGCAGCACGAGCTCGAGCAGCTCGGCGCGCTGGGTGATGCCGTCGCAAAGCTGCTTCCAGTCGGCCTCGTCGATCAGCAGCGGCAGATGGCTGAGCGACCACGGCCGGTCGGCACTGTCTCCCGGGGCGCGGTAGGTGACGCCGGCCTCGCGGAGGTGGCGGTCGGCCATGCCGAACCGCCGCTCGATCTCGTCGGGCGCAAGCGCGCCGAAGGCATCGAAGAAGCGGCTCCAGACCGCGCGCGGGGCGCCGTCGGGCCCTAGGAACTCGTCGGGAATGCCGGGCAGGCGGCTATAGTCGCGGACCCATTGCGCGAGCCGGCGCTGGCTTTGCGCCTTACCCGCCTTGTCGTCCTCTTCGGCTGCGCCCTCGCCCATGCGCCTCTCCCTGCCCCACCCTCATACTCATTGCAGGAGCGGGGTTCGCAAGTCGAGGGTCAGCGGAAACTCATTTGTGCGTTCCTCGGGCGGCGGCTGCATCGGCCCCGGCGTATGGCCATGGTCCTGGAAGCGCGCCAGCCGCCGCGCCTCGGCCTCATAGGTGTTGACCGGCTTGGTGTCGTAGCTGCGCCCGCCCGGATGGGCGACGTGATAGACGCAGCCGCCGAGCGAGCGGCCGTTCCAGGTGTCGATCAGGTCGAAGGTCAGGGGCGCGTGAACCGGAATGGTCGGGTGCAGGCCGGAGGCCGGCTGCCAGGCCTTGAAGCGGACGCCGGCCACGGCCTCCGAGGAGCGACCGGTCGAGGTCATCGGCAGGCGGCGGCCGTTGCAGGTCACGATGTGGCGGCCCTCGACGAAACCCTCCGCCTTGACCTGGAGGCGCTCGACCGACGAGAGTCGACATAGCGCACGGTGCCGCCGGCCGACCCCTCCTCGCCGAGCACATGCCAAGGCTCCAGCGCCTGGCGCAATTCCAGCGTCACGCCGCCATGATGGACGCGGCCGAAGGCGGGGAAGCGGAATTCGAGCTGGGCCAGATACCATTCCGGCTCGAACGGATAGCCGAACTGCTTCAGCTCGGAGAGCACGTCCAGGAAATCTTCCCAGATGAAATGCGGCAGCATGAAACGGTCATGCAGCGCCGTGCCCCAGCGCACGAACTTGCCCTGCTGCGGCTCGCGCCAGAACTTTGCGATCAGCGCGCGGATCAGGAGCTGCTGCGCCAGCGACATGCGCGGATCGGGCGGCATTTCGAGCGCGCGGAATTCGACGAGGCCGAGCCGCCCCGTCGGACCATCGGGCGAATAGAGCTTGTCGATGCAGATCTCGGCGCGGTGGGTGTTGCCGGTGATGTCGACGAGCAGATGCCGGAACAGCCGGTCCACCAGCCACAGCGGCGTCTGGTAGCCCGGCGGCGGCACGTGCGAGAGCGCGATCTCGAGCTCGTAGATGCTGTCGTGCCGGGCCTCGTCGATGCGCGGCGCCTGGCTGGTCGGGCCGATGAAGAGGCCGGAGAAGAAGTAGGACAGCGACGGATGCCGCTGCCAGTGCAAGACCAGACTCTTGAGCAGATCGGGCCGGCGCAGGAACGGCGAGTCCTGAGGTGAGGAGCCGCCGACCACGACGTGATTGCCGCCGCCGGTGCCGGTGTGGCGGCCGTCCACCAGGAAGCGGTTGGCGCCGAGGCGAACCTTCGCCGCGTCCTCATAGAGGCCGGAGGTGATGTCGACCGCGTCGCGCCAGCTCTTGGCCGGCTGGATGTTGATCTCGATGACGCCGGGATCGGGCGTCACCTTGATGACCTCGATGCGCGGGTCGAACGGCGGCGGATAGCCCTCGACATGGACCTGGAGCTGCATCTCCTCGGCGGTCGCTTCGAGCGCCGCGACCAGTTCGAGATAATCCTCGATCCGCTCGACCGGCGGCATGAAGGCGCAGAGCACGCCGTCGCGGACCTCGACCGACATCGCGGTGCGGACCGGGATCGACGTGTTGAGATGCTCGGGCGCGACCCGCGGCGGCGCTTCCGGGCGCGCCGCGAGGGTGAACACCGGCAGCTTGCCCCGCGCCTCCATCGGGTCGCGCTCGATGATGTAGGGATATTGGTTCGGCGGGACGTAGCCGAGCGAACCGATCGGCAGGCGCAGGCCGAGCGGGGAATCGCCCGGCGTCAGGAACAGATGATTGCGCCGCAACGTCCAGCGCTCGCTGCGCCAGCGCGGCGGCGCGTTCCAGCGCTGCACCGGCAGCACGAAGCCGCGCGGGGTGTTGAGGCCCTGCTCGAACACCCGCGCGATCCGCGCACGTGCCTCCGGATCGGACAATTTGGAGTCGGTCGGATCGACGTTGACGGGAAGCTCGGCCTCCTTCTGAAGCCAGAGTGCGGTGTCTTCATAGGCCGGCATGATGTAGCCGGGATCGAGCCCAAGCCGCAGCGCCGCGCCCCCGATAAATGCCTCGGCGTCCTTCGTCCCCGCGGGCCGCGGGTTCTCGATCTTGGCGATCAGGTCGACATTCTTCCAGATCGGCACGCCGTCCTTGCGCCAGTAGAGGCCGAAGGCCCAGCGCGGCAGGCTCTCGCCCGGGTACCATTTGCCCTGGCCGTAATGCAGAAGCCCGCCCGGCGCGAAGCGCGTGCGCAGGCGGCGGATCAGATCGTCGCCGAGCGCGCGCTTGGTCGGGCCGACGGCTTCCGTGTTCCACTCCCCCGCCTCGAGATCATCGACCGAGACGAAGGTGGGCTCACCGCCCATGGTGAGCCGCACGTCCGCGCTCGCGAGATCGCCGTCGACCTGCTCCCCGAGATCGTTGAGCCGAGCCCAGGATTCGTCGGAGAACGGTTTTGTGATGCGCGGCGCCTCGCGGATGCGCTTGACGCTCATGTCGAAGGCGAACTCGACCTCGGCAAAGCCGGCACCGCCGGAGATCGGCGCGGCCGAGCGATAATGCGGCGTGGCAGCCACCGGGATATGCCCCTCGCCCGCCAGCATGCCGGAGGTGGCGTCGAACCCGATCCAGCCCGCGCCCGGCAGGTAGACCTCGGCCCAGGCGTGCAGGTCGGTAAAGTCGTTCTCGACCTCGGGCGGTCCCTCGATCGGATCGATGTCGGGACGGATCTGGATCAGGTAGCCGGAGACGAAGCGGGCGGCGAGCCCGAGATGACGCAGCGTCTGGATCAGGAGCCAGGCGGAGTCGCGGCACGAGCCGGCGCCAGAGGAGAGCGTCTCCTCCGGCGTCTGCACGCCGGGCTCCATGCGGATGATGTAGCGGACGTGTTTCTGAAGCTCGCGATTGAGATCGACCAGGAAGTTGACGGTGTTCGGGGCTTCATGCGGGATCGTGTCGAGAAATTTTGCGAACAGGCGATCCGGCTTGACGGTCTCGAGATAGGGCGCCAGCTCCGTCTTCAGGTCCTTGGGATATTCGAACGGGAAGCTGTCGGCATAGGGCTCGACGAAGAAGTCGAACGGGTTGACCACGGTCATCTGCGCCGTGAAATCGACCTCGAATTTCAGCTCGGTCGTCTTCTCCGGAAAAACGTAGCGCGCCAGCCAGTTGCCCTGCGGATCCTGCTGCCAGTTCACGAAATGGTTGGCCGGCGTGACCTTGAGCGAATAGCTCAGGATCGGCGTGCGCGTGTGCGGCGCCGGCCGCAGACGGATGGTCTGCGGGCCGAGATCGATCGGGCGGTCGTATTTGTAGTGCGTGACGTGGTGTAACGCGACGTAGATCGACACGGGGTACGGTGCTCCAGCAGCTTTTTTGAGCAGAACACCTGACGTCAGTGCGATCAAGCACTAACAACGGGCAGACCGTGCCTAGGAAGTGTCCGTCGTTGCCCCGTAGGCCTGGACGGAGCGAAGCGTAATCCGAGCTACACGGGCAGTATCGTAGGGTGGGCGAAGCGAAGCGTGCCCACCGCTTTCGTCGTGTGGATCGATGGTGGGCACGGCGCAAGAGCGCCTTTGCCCACCCTACGAACGTGGATGTCCGGGACAAGCCCGGGCATGACGACCTCTTGTAGGGTGACGCTACGCCGCCGAGGTCAGTCGCTGCAGGAACTGCGTGACCTCGCGCTTGAGCGTCTCGACCTCGCCATGGACGCGTTCGGAGGCGCTGTTGACGCGGCTTGCAACCCGCCCCGTGTCGGCGGCGGCCTCGCTGATGCCTGTCACGTTGGAGGAGACCTGGGAGGTGCCGGCCGACGCCTCCTGGACGTTGTGGGCGATCTCGCGGGTGGCAAGACCTTGCTGCTCGATCGCGGTCGCGATCGAAGCGGTGATCCCGTCGATCTCGGCGATGGTCTGCGCGATCGCCTCGACCGCTGCGACCGAATTGGTCGTCGATTGCTGCATCTCGCCGACCTTGGCGCTGATCTCCTCGGTCGCCTTCGCGGTCTGGTTGGCGAGGCTCTTGACCTCGGAGGCCACCACCGCGAAGCCGCGACCGGCCTCGCCCGCACGCGCCGCCTCGATCGTGGCGTTGAGCGCCAGGAGGTTGGTCTGCTCGGCGATCTCGCTGATCAGCTTGACGACGTCGCCGATCCGCATCGCCGCATCCGCAAGCGTGCGGATCTCGCTGCCGGCGCGATTGGCTTCGTTCACGGCGCGTCCGGTGCTCGCGGTCGAGCCGGTCACCTGACGGCCGATCTCGGCAATCGAGGACGCAAGCTGTTCGGCTGCGCTGGCGACGGTGGCGACGTTGCGCGAGGCATGATCGGACGCGCTGAGCACGCCGGAGGTCTGCCGGCTGGTCTTCTCAGCCGCCGCCGCCATCTGGCCGGCGTCGGATTCGAGATCGGTCGCGGCACCCATGAGGGTGCCGGCCACCTGGTCGAGATGCGTGCCGAACTGCTGTGCGAGGTCCGCGATCTCGACGACCCTGCGGCCGAGACTGTCGGTGCCGGAATTGATCACGGCGGCCGAACGGCGGAACGAGCCGGGCAATCCGCGCGCCAGGATCTTGCGGAAATACTTGCCGCGGCTGGCATACTCCATCGACGCCGAGGCTTCACGCAGATAGGCGTCGGTGATGTCGAGCATGTCGTTGACCGACTTCTGGATAGCGCCGATCCGCCCGGCCTGACGGTCGCTCAGGATGCGCGCCTCGAGATCGCCGCGCGCCGCCTTGCGGCACACATCCGCGACCTCATCGACGGCCACCGCCGTGCGACGCTGGCACCAGACGGCATAGCCGAGCAGCGCGACCGTCGCGCCTGACAGCGCCGCACTGATGATTCCAGTCACACCGAGAAGCGAGAGTCCGAAGGCAACGACGGCGAGGATACACGCGAGCGCGGTCGCTCCCTGCGCCTTAGAGAGAGAGCACAAATTCATCGTAACCGACACCCTGTTGCTTGAGCAGGCCGACCATCGCATCGAAACTCGCATGCATGCCGTCCTTGGCATTGGCATGCCGCGCTTCTTCCGCGCACAGCGTCTTGTAGATCGGCTTGATGCGCTCGACCTGCGCCGGATCCGGCTTGCGACGGTTGGAGTGATAGCCGACGATATTGCCGCGTTCGTCGAACGTCGGCGTGACGTGGGCGAACACCCAGTAATGACTGCCATCCTTCGCCAGATTGACGACGTAGGCGAAGATCTCCTGCTTGGACTGAAGCGTGTCCCAGAGTAGCTTGAAGACGCAGCGCGGCATGTCGGGGTGGCGGATCAGGCTATGGGGGGCGCCCATCAGCTCGGCATAGCTGTATTTCGCCATGCGGATGAAAATGTCGTTGGCGTAGGTGATGCGGCCCTTGAGGTCGGTCTTCGATACGATCAGCTCCTCCTCACCGAGGAGATTTTCCACGCCAGTCGGCCGTATCGCACGCGTCATCGTTGACGAATCCTCACGAAGGGCGGCGCCCTCGAAGGAGTCGCCCGCATCACCTCACGATTACGGTGCGAAATGTTAATCCCGAGTGACCGCAGGAGCTCCTGCGGTCATATGACACCTACGTATGACTACTTAGGTGTCCGCGTCCTGCAGCGAGGTGCATCAGCACCGCTACATCGTCGCGCCCAGCACCCAGGGCGCGAACTCGGCGCCGCCGAAATCGAAGCTCTCGCTCTTGGTCGGCTGTCCCGAGGCCGTCTTGAGGATGAGCTCGAAGATGCGCTGGCCGCATTGCTCGACGCTCTCCTCGCCCTCGAGGATGGTGCCGCAATTGACGTCCATGTCCTCTTCCATGCGCTTGTACATGGGCGTGTTGGTGGCGAGCTTGATCGACGGCGCCGGCTTGCAGCCGAACACGCTGCCGCGGCCGGTGGTGAAGCAGACCAGATTGGCGCCGCCGGCGACCTGCCCGGTCGCCGCGACGGGATCGTAGCCGGGCGTGTCCATGAACACGAAACCCTTCTTGGTGATGGGCTCGGCGTAGCGCAGCACCTCGACGAGGTTGGTGGTGCCGGCCTTGGCCATCGCGCCGAGCGACTTTTCCAGAATGGTGGTGAGGCCGCCGGCCTTGTTGCCGGGGCTCGGATTGGCGTTCATCTCGGCGCCTTCGCGCTCGGTGTAGGCGTCCCACCAGCGCATGAGATCGACCAGCTTCTCGCCGACCTCGCGGCTGACGGCGCGGCGGGTGAGCAGGTGCTCGGCGCCGTAGGTCTCCGGCGTCTCCGACAGGATCACGGTGCCGCCGTGGCGCACGATGAGATCGCTGGCGGCGCCGAGCGCCGGGTTGGCCGATACTCCGGAATAGCCGTCGGAGCCGCCGCATTGCAGGGCCACGGTGAGCTCGCTTGCCGGCACCGTTTCGCGCTTCACCTTGTTGGCGTCGGCGAGCGCCTCGCGCACGAAGGCAATCCCCGCCTCCACCGTCTTGCGGGTGCCGCCGACCTCCTGGATGTCCATCGCGCGCAGGCGGCCGGCGAGCTTTTGCTCCTCCATCAGGCCGCCGATCTGGTTCACCTCGCAGCCGAGGCCGAGCACGATGACGTGGGAGAAATTGACGTGGCGCGCGTAGCCGCCGAGCGTGCGGCGGAGTAGCGCCAGCGGCTCGTTCTGCGTCATGCCGCAGCCGGTCTTGTGCGTCAGCGCGACCACGCCGTCGACGTTGGGGAAATCGGCCAGCGGGTTGTCGCCGCTGAAGGGGTTCTTCTTGAAGACGTCGGCGACGAGGCTCGCGACATGCGCGCTGCAATTCACCGAAGTGAGGATGCCGATATAGTTGCGCGTGGCGACGCGGCCGTCCGGGCGGCGGATGCCTTCGAAGGTCGCCGGCAGGTCGAAGTTCGGCGTCGGCTTGACGTCGGCGCAATAGGCATAGTCCTTGGCGAAATCGCCCATGCCGCAATTCTGGGTGTGCACGTGCTGGCCGGGCGCGATCGGCACCGTGGCAAAGCCGATGATCTGGCCGTAGCGCTTGATCGGCTCGCCGACGGCGATCGGCTTGATCGCGACCTTGTGGCCGGAGGGAATGCGCTCGACCGTGGTCACGCCGTCGGCCACCGATGTTCCCGGCGGCAGGCTCGCGCGCGCGATCAGCACGCCATCATCGGGATGCAGGCGGATGGCGGGGCTGATGGTCATGAGAGGTCTCCTTAGGTCTTCAAAGTATCGTGCCCCGGACGCTGCGCAGCGCGAAGCGGTGCGCTGCAGATCCGGGGCCTAGTTGTCACGTCATGTGCTTCGCCAGCGACTGGGTCCCGGCTCTGCGAAGCGGCGCTAGGCGCCGTATCGCGTCCGGGACACGAGAGATCAGGCCTTGCCGCCCGAATCCTTGCGGGTCGCATTCACCTGCATCTTGGCATAGGTGGTCATCAGGCCGACCTCGTTCGAGAGCGTCACGAGCTTGAAGCCCATGTTGATGGCGCGCGCCGCGCCTTCGGCGCCGCTGCAATGGATGCCCGGGTTGAGGCCCCGCTTGCCGCACTCCTTGATGATCTTCTCGTAGATCGCGAGGATCTCCGGCTCGCTGCGGTCGAGCTTCGGCTCGAGACCATAGGAGAAGCCGAGATCGGACGGGCCGATATAGACGCCGTCGATGCCCTCGACGTCGAGGATCGCTTCCATGTTCTCGACCGCGGTCTTGGTCTCCATCATCGGCAGCAGAATGGTGTCGGCGTTCGCCGTCTTCTGATAGGAGCCCGCGGTGCCGTACATGCCGGCGCGGATCGGGCCGTTGGAGCGGACGCCCTGCGGTGGATATTTCGAATAGGAAACGAGGTTCCTGGCCTCCTGCGGCGTGTTGACCATCGGGCAGATCACGCCATAGGCGCCGCCGTCGAGCACCTTGCCGATGATGCCGGGCTCGTTCCAGGGCACGCGGACCATCGGGGTCACCGGATGCTTGTCCATGGCCTGGAAGCACTGCACCATCGACAGATAGTCCTGCACGCCGTGCTGCATGTCGACCGTGACGCTGTCGAAGCCGCATTGCGCGATCATCTCGGCCGAGAAGCCGGAGGGAATCGCGAGCCATGCGTTGACCACGGCCTTGCCCGACTTCCAGATTTCCTTGACCTTGTTCGCCACGTTGCCTTCCTTCTTTGTTGTTTGGGCCGTCGTCACCATGACGAGCGCCGCGACAGCACGGCCCCGCTGTTAGCGCGAACCGGAGCGCCGCGCTACGCTCGCAATGACGCAAGACCTATGCAGTCGCCCTCTGGATGCTGACTTCGCTGACGCCGACCTCGCGGGCGGTATTCACTATCGCCGCCCGGGTGTCATCCGGCAAGGGGATGCCGTTTTGGGTGCGCTGGATGCGGGTTTTCCGCCCGGGATCGCCGGGAATCAGCACCTGATCGAGCCCTGCTACCGGCTTGAAGTCGACATGGCGCAAGACCTCTGCATCGAACACATGGGAGGTATCGACCACCTTGGGGATCGACAGGGAAGGCCAGCATGCCGTCGGCAAAGCGCCGGCCGCAGGAGGTGGCCCCGGTTCCGGTCAGCGCGCCCCTGGCCCTCACTCCTCGGCACTTGCCTCGTTGCCGGCGCCGAGCCCCGCAAGACTCTGTTCGAGTTCGCCGAGCATCTCCTGCAATTCGGCGAGCTTGCGGGCGCCGAAGCGGCTGGTGATCTCGGCGTAGATCGCCTCCGACGTCGGCGCGACGGAGGCCATCAGCTTCACGCCCTCCTTCGAGATCGAGACCATGCTGCGGCGCTGGTCCGCCTTCGCGGTCTTGCGCTCGATCAGATTGCGCGCCTCGAGATCGCGCAGGATGCGCGACAGGCTCGGCCCGAGCAGAAACGCCGTGCGCGCGAGTTCCGTGACCTCTGCGGCGTCGATGGCCGCCAGCGCACGCAGGATGCGCCATTGCTGCTCGGTCAGGCCGTGCTCACGCAGCGAGGGACGAAACTGCCGCATCACCGCCTCTCGCGCGCGCAAGAGCGACATCGGCAGCGAGCGCGAGAAATCGCGCATCGGAACCTGCCGTGCGGCAGGCGCGCTAGCGTTGGCGGGATCGGCCGGTCTCTTCGTCATGACGCCCTTTCAAGCCGCAGAATGTTTGCAGTGCAGCAAGGCCAGATTCTGTTTGACGCATTCACTTAACATGTTAAGTATCTCCCCGCACCACGATTTGTCAGATCACAGATGGCGCTTTCCAACGACGATATCCAAGCTTGCGCGAGACGTCTGCACCAGGCGGAGAAGACCCGCACGCAGATCCGGCAGCTCTCGCAGGATTTCCCTGGCATCACCATCGCTGACGCCTACGCGATTCAGAAGACCTGGGTCGACGTCAAGATCGCCGAGGGGCGCCTCGTCAAGGGCCACAAGATCGGCCTGACCTCGAAGGCGATGCAGAGTGCGCTCAACATCGACGAGCCGGATTCCGGCGTGCTGCTCGACGACATGTTCTTCGCTGACGGCGGCCTGGTCCCGACCGAGCGCTTCATCGCGACGCGCGTCGAGGCCGAGCTCGCCTTCGTCATGAGCAAGCGCCTCGCGGGGCCTGATAGCACGATGTTCGACGTGCTCAACGCCACCGATTTCGTGGTGCCGGCGCTGGAGATCCTGGACACGCGGATCGAGCGCGTTGATCCCAAGACCAAAGCGACGCGAAAAATCTTCGACACCATCGCCGACAATGCGGCGAATGCCGGCATCGTGCTCGGCGGCCGGCCGATCCGCCCGCTGGAGGCCGATCTGCGCTGGATCGGCGCGCTGTGTTTCAAGAACGGCCAGTTGGAAGAGACCGGCCTTGCCGCGGGCGTGCTCAATCATCCCGCCACCGCCGTGGCCTGGCTTGCCAATAAGATCGCGCCGCTCGGCCTTGCGCTTGAGCCCGGCCAGGTGGTGCTCGCCGGCTCCTTCATCCGCCCGATCGAGACCCGCAAGGGCGACACAATTCAGGCCGATTATGGCGCCTACGGCTCGGTGAGCTGCTACTTCGCCTAGGCGAACAAAAAAGACAGGGAGTGAAACCGCCATGCCGCATTTCACGATCGAGTATTCGGCCAATCTCGATGGCCGCCTCGACATCGGCGCGGTCTGCGAAGTGGTGCGCAAGGCGGCGGTGGAGACCGGCATCTTCCCGCTCGGGGGCATCCGCGTCCGCGCTGTCAGGTGTGAGCATTATGCGATCGCGGATAGCAGGCAGGACTACGGCTTTCTCGACATGGTGCTGCGCATCGGTGAGGGCCGCGACCTCCCCACCCGCAAGACAGCCGGCGAGCACGTCTTCCAGGCCCTCTCGCGGCATCTCGATCCCGTCTTCGCCGCCAGCAAGTTCGCCCTCTCGTTCGATATGCAGATCAACGACAAGGACACCAGCTGGAAGCGCAACAACATCCACGACGCCCTGAAAGTGGAGGCCGCCCATGGATAAGCCCACGCCGAAAGCCGATGTGTTCCAGGCCAACCGCGACCGCGTCGCGCCGCTCTTAAAGACGCTGCGCGCCGACGGCATCGGCCACATGATCGACGGCAAGATCGTCCCGTCGATTTCAGGCGAGACCTTCGAGACCAAGTCGCCGGTCGATGGCGCTGTGCTCGCGAGCGTCGCGCGCGGCAATGCCGAGGATATCGATCGCGCGGCAACCGCCGCAGCGCTCGCCTTCAAGTCCTGGCGCGAGATGGGGCCCGCGATGCGGAAGAAGCTGCTGCATCGCGTGGCTGATGCCATCGAGGACAATGCCGACGACATCGCCGTGCTGGAATGCATCGACACCGGGCAGGCCTATCGCTTCATGGCCAAGGCCGCGATCCGCGCCGCTGAGAATTTTCGCTTCTTCGCCGACAAATGCGCTGAAGCCCGCGACGGCCAGAACATGCCGAGCGATGAGCACTGGAACGTCTCGACCCGCGTGCCGATCGGCCCGGTCGGCGTGATCACGCCGTGGAACACGCCGTTCATGCTCTCGACCTGGAAGATCGCCCCTGCGCTGGCCGCCGGCTGCACCGTCGTGCACAAGCCGGCGGAGTGGTCGCCGGTGACGGCGGCTATTCTCGCAAGACTTGTCAAGGAAGCCGGTGTGCCCGACGGCGTGCTCAACACCGTCCACGGCTTCGGTGAAGAGGCCGGCAAGGCGCTGACCGAGCATCCCGCCATCAAGGCGATCGGCTTCGTCGGCGAGAGCGCGACGGGCTCGGCGATCATGGTTCAGGGCGCACCGACCCTGAAGCGCGTGCATTTCGAGCTCGGCGGCAAGAACCCGGTGATCGTGTTCGACGACGCCGATCTCGACCGCGCGCTCGACGCCGTCGTGTTCATGATCTACTCGCTCAATGGCGAGCGCTGCACCTCGTCGAGCCGGCTGCTGATCCAGGCCAGCATTGCGGAGAAATTCGTGGAGAAGCTGACCGCGCGCGTGAAGGCGCTGAAGGTCGGCCATCCCCTCGACCCCTCAACCGAGATCGGACCGCTGATCCACGAGCGGCACCTCGCAAAAGTCTGTTCTTATTTCGACGTCGCGCGCCAGGACGGCGCGACCATTGCGGTCGGCGGCAAGGCCTATGACGGCCCCGGCGGCGGACATTATGTCGAGCCGACGCTGGTCACTGGCGCGCATGGCAAGATGCGCGTCGCGCAGGAAGAGGTGTTCGGCCCGTTCCTCACCGTGCTGCCTTTCAAGGACGAAGCCGACGCGATCGAGGTCGCCAACGACATCCGCTACGGCCTGACCGGCTATGTCTGGACCAACGACGTCGGCCGGGCGCTGCGCGTCGCCGACGCGCTGGAGGCCGGCATGATCTGGCTGAACTCGGAGAACGTTCGCCATCTGCCGACGCCGTTCGGCGGCATGAAGGCCTCGGGCATCGGCCGCGACGGCGGCGACTACTCGTTCGACTTCTACATGGAGACCAAGCACGTCTCGCTGGCGCGGGGCACGCACAAGATTCAGAAACTGGGAATTTAGGGAAACGGTCATTCCGGGGCGCGAAGCGAGCCCGGAATCCATTCATCCACCAACTCTGCTGCGCGATGGATTCCGGGTTCGGCTCTGCGAGCCGCCCCGCAATGACAGGACCGAGGGGAAACGCCAATGCCGGTACCGCAACACGTCTTCGAGCCGCCCTTCAACATCATCCGTTCGAGCCACGTCGTGCTCGACGTGACCGATCTGAAGCTCAGCCGCGCGTTCTACGAGACCACCGTCGGCCTGCATGTCGAGGACGCCGACGACAAGGTCGTGTATTTGCGCGCGGCCGAGGAGCATCAGCATCACTCGCTGGTGCTGCGCAAGGCGGCGGCTCCCGCCTGCGCCCGGCTCGGCTTCAAGGTCGGCAACGACAAAGACCTCGACAAGGCCGCCGCGTTCCTCTCCGAGAACAGCCTCGCCTACGCCTTCGCCGACCAGCCCTTCCAGGGCCGCACCCTGCAATTCACCGATCCCTTCGGCTTCCAGATCGAGCTCTATGCGGCGATGGACAAGCGGCCGCATCTGCTTCGCCGCTACGACCTCTACCGGGGCTGCCACCCGCAGCGGCTCGACCATTTCAACGTCTTCGCCGCCGAGGTGCAGGACACCGTGGACTTCTATGCGCGGCTTGGCTTCCGCCTCACCGAGTACGCGGAAGAAGACGGGCCGAACGGGCGCATCGCCGCCGCCTGGATGCATCGCAAGGGCAATGTCCACGACTTCGCCATCACCAACGGCAAGGGCCCGCGGCTGCATCACTTCGCCTATTGGACGCCGACGGCGATGAACATCATCCATCTCTGCGATGTCATGGCCTCCTCGGGCTTCGTCAAGAACATCGAGCGCGGCCCCGGACGCCACGGCATCTCGAACGCGTTCTTCCTCTACGTCCGCGACCCTGACGGACACCGCCTCGAGCTCTACACCAGCGACTATTTCACTGGGGATCACGACCATGAGCCGCTGCGCTGGTCGCTGCGCGATCCGCGCCGCCAGACGCTGTGGGGCGCACCTGCCCCGCGCTCCTGGTTCGAGCAAGGCTCACCCTTCACGGGCCAGACCGTGCGCGAGCCGAAATTCATCGCCGATGTGCTGGTGGCGGATTGAGCGATGAAGCTCCCTCGCCTCGCCACCTATTCCGTCAAGGGTGAACCCAGGTACGGCGCCGTCCTCGAGGGCGGCATCGTCGATCTCTCCGCGCGCTACGCCAAGGATTATCCGACGCTGCGCGAGGTGATCGCCGCCGGAAAGCTCGTCAGCCTTGCCGAGGAAGCCGCGGGTCGCACGCCGGTTCACGCGCTCGGCGAGATCACCTGGCTGCCGCCGGTGCCTGCGCCGGAAAAGATCATCTGCATCGGCGTCAACTATCCCGACCGCAATGCCGAGTACAAGGACGGCCAGGACGCGCCGAAATATCCGAGCATGTTCATGCGCTCGCCCCGCTCGTTCGTGGGCCATGATACGCCGCTGGTGCGCCCGCGTGCCTCCGCGCAGCTCGACTATGAAGGCGAGATCGTGCTGGTGATCGGCAAAGCCGGCCGGCACATTCCGGAAAGCACGGCGCTCGACCACATCGCCGCCCTCACGCTCTGCAATGAAGGCTCGGTGCGCGACTGGCTTCGCCACGCCAAGTTCAACGTCACGCAGGGCAAGAATTTTGATTCCAGCGGCAGCCTCGGCCCGTGGCTGGTGCCTTACATGCGGGAATCGCAGATCGCCGACATCAGGCTCACCACACATGTCAACGGCGAGCTGCGGCAGGACGACCGTACCAGCCGGCTGATGTTTCCGTTCCGCTACCTCATCAGCTATATCTCGACCTTCGCAACGCTGGTTCCCGGTGACATCATCGTGACGGGCACGCCAACCGGCGCCGGTGCGCGGTTCGATCCGCCGCGATACCTGAAGCCCGGCGATGTGATCGAGGTCGAAGCCGAGGGCATTGGGCGCCTGCGGAACGGCGTCGTCGACGAAGCCTGACCAACGATTGAAATGGAATAGCAGAATGACCACCCTCACCGGCGGCGAAGCGATCGTAAGTGGCCTTGTCGCCCATGGCGTCGACACCGTGTTCGGCCTGCCCGGCGCGCAAATCTACGGCCTGTTCGACGCCTTCCATCAGGCGCAGCTCAAGGTGATCGGCGCGCGGCACGAGCAGGCCTGCGGCTACATGGCGTTCGGCTATGCGCGCTCCAGCGGCAGGCCCGGCGTGTTCAGCGTGGTGCCGGGTCCCGGCGTGCTCAACGCCAGCGCGGCGCTGCTCACCGCCTATGGCTGCAACGAGCCGGTGCTGTGCGTCACCGGCCAGGTGCCGACGCAGTTCCTCGGCAAGGGCCGCGGCCATCTGCACGAGATGCCGGACCAGCTCGCGACCCTGCGCACCTATGTGAAATGGGCCGACCGGATCGAAGCGCCCGGCAACGCGCCGACCACCGTGGCGCGCGCCTTCCAGGAGATGACCTCCGGGCGGCGCGGTCCCACCTCGGTCGAGATGCCCTGGGATATTTTTACCCAACGCGCGGACACCGCGGCTGCGCAGGTGCTGGAGCCGCTGCCCGCGCCACTACCCGATCCTGATCTGATCAAGCAGGCGTCCGCGCTGATCAAGACCAGCAAGGCGCCGATGATCTTCGTCGGCAGCGGCGCGATCGATGCGGGCGAGGAGATCCTCGAGCTTGCCGAGATGATCGATGCGCCCGTGGTTGCTTTCCGCAGCGGGCGCGGCATCGTCTCCAATGCGCACGAGCTCGGCCTCACCATGGCCGCCGCCTACAAGCTGTGGCCGAACACCGACCTCATGATCGGCATCGGCTCGCGGCTGGAGCTGCCGACCATGTCGCGCTGGCCCTACCGCCCCGACGGGCTGAAGAGCATCCGCATCGACATCGATCCGGTGGAGATGCGGCGCTTCATCTCGGACATCGCCATCGTCGCTGATGCCAAGGCCGCAACCGCCGATCTCGCCGCTGCCGTCAGCAAGGCCGGCTACAGCAAGACCGCCGGCCGCCGCGGCGCGATCCGCGAGGCCACCGCGAGCGCGCAAGCCGAAATCCAGCGCATCCAGCCGCAGATGGCGTATCTCAACATCCTGCGCGAGGTGCTGCCGGCGAACGCGATCGTGACCGATGAATTGTCGCAGGTCGGCTTCGCCTCCTGGTACGGCTTTCCGATCTACGAGCCGCGCACCTTCATCACGTCAGGCTATCAGGGCACGCTCGGCTCGGGCTTCCCGACCGCGCTTGGCGCCAAGGTGGCGAACCCGGACAAGCCGGTGGTGGCGATCACCGGCGACGGCGGCTTCATGTTCGGCGTGCAGGAGCTTGCCACCGCCGTGCAGTTCAACATCGGCGTGGTGACACTGGTGTTCAACAACAACGCCTATGGCAATGTCCGTCGCGACCAGCGCGAGCGCTTCGACGGCCGCGTGGTGGCGTCGGATCTGGTCAACCCGGATTTCGTCAAGCTCGCGGAATCCTTTGGCGTGGCGGCGGCGCGCGTCACCGCACCGGACCAGTTCAAGGCGGCGATGGAGAAGGCGCTTAGCCACGGCGGGCCGTATCTGATCTCGGTCGAGGTGACGCGGGACCTCCGAAATCAGCCCGTGGGCGTTCATCCACCCGCCGAAGCCTTGAGGCCGGGCGCGCCCTGAAGTCGCGCCGCCGCGATCACCAACAGGCCCGCGCCTGCGACCGACCAGCAGGCGACCGGGGCCCAGTGCAGCAACGGCGCGTACTCGGGCATCTTCTGCAAGCCGCCGGCGACCGCCGCCATCCGCGCGAAGGTGCCGAGCGCCAGCGCCGAGAACACGAGGCCGGTGACTTTCCCCTCCGCACCGGTCGAGCCGATCGCCAGCGCGGCCGAGATCGCGCTCATCAGCATGCAGCCCCAGGCCGCGCCGGCGAGAAACTGCGCGGCGATCAGCGTGTTGAGGCTGCCGGCAAGCTCCGCTGCCGCGATCGCGACCGCTCCAAGCAATCCGGCGGCGCCCATCACGATCAGGCCGCCACGGTGCTTGACGACGAGGCTCGCCGGAAACATCGCGATGTTGAAGCCGATCCAGAACACCGGCATCAACCATTGCAGCTCGTCCGGCTTGGCGAACCGCAGATAGAACGGCGCGCTGTTCATGGCGAAGTGCAATTGATAGCCGAGCGCGAGCGCCACCATCGCGACGATGAAGGCGATCGGCACCAGGCCCAGCGGCTTGGCCGCCTCGGCCGGCGTCGGCGGCGAGGTGTCGCGCGCCACGTCGTACTCGATCCGCGACAGCCCGAGCGCCGTCAGCAGCAGCACCGCGCCGGAGATCACGAAGGGCAGCCGCGCGTCGTGCTCGCGCAGCATCACGCCGAGATAGGGCGAGACGGCGCCGGCGAGGCCATAGCCCAGCATGGCCAGCGCCGCGAGAAACGGCACCTGCGGCCTGGCGCGGTACTTGCCGAGCAAGGTCAGCGGCGGCGCGCGCAGGGCCGACGACGTGACCGACCAGACCACGATCAGCGCGATCAACCCTACCTGCGCACCCGCGCCGATCCCGGCCACGAAAGGCAGCGCGACGAAGGCCGCGCAGGAGATCGCCGCCAGAACGCCGACGAACAGGCCGAGCCGCCCGACGACGGGCGCGATCCTGTCGGCCGCGATCCCCATCGCGGTATCGGCGATGGTGAAGATGGCCTGGTCCAGCATCAGGATGAAAATCACGACCGCCGGCGCGAGGCCGACATCCGCCGCGAGCCTTGGCAGGTAGACGACGTAGGTAGTCCAGCCCAGTGTGAACACCAATTGCAGCACGGCGAGATAAAGTCCCGTGCGAGCCGCGTTTGCGCTCGCGCCAGTCGAGACCTGTGCAGTGGTCATGTCGCCGCCTCCCCCTCGCCGAAGCTTAGACGACAGACTGGCCCTAAGGGAATGCTTCAGAGCACCTTGCGGAAGGTCAGATTGATGCGCTGCCGTCCGAGCAGCGCGTGCTCGCCGTCGGCGAGCGGCGCCACGCCGTGATAGGCGAGCCGGCTAGCCCCGCCCCAGACCACGACGTCGCCATGGACGAGCCGGAAACGGCGCGGCTTGTCGCTGCGCGCCATGCCGCCGAACAGGAAGGTCGCGGGCAACCCGAGCGAAACCGAGACGATCGGCGCGGCGAAATCGAGCTCGTCCTTGTCCTGATGCAGCGACAGCCGCGTGCCCGGCTCGTAACGATTGACGAGACAGGCCTGGGGCGAAAAGCCGTCAAAACCACCCTGCTCCGCCGCGCGGCGGGCGAGATCGCGGAACACCGGCGGCATCGCCGGCCATGGCGCGCCGGTTCGCGGATCGATCGGGTCGTAGCGATAGCCGGTGTGATCGGTGATCCAGCCGCGCTCACCGCAATTGGTCATCGCCACCGACATCTGATAGCCGCCGGGCGTGGTCATCCGCCGGAATGGCGATTGCGCCACGATGGCGCGCACGGCGGCAATCAGCTCACTCTCGATCGGCCTGACGAATGCGCGCAGCAGCACGGCGCCATCGGCGATCTCCTCGCGCAAGGGCTGCGCCTCGGCGACGCTATCAAACAAATCCACCGTCAACGCCTGCGCTCATTTGGCATCATGAAAGATCACACCCAGCGTGTGGCGTTGGCCGGACCTGATACGGCTGACGCCATGGCGGAGGTTAACCCGATAGGTGCCGCGTGTCCCCTGCACCGGGCGGTGATGCACAGCGAAAGCGACGGCGTCGCCCTGCGCCAGCGGCACCACCTCGGCGCGGGACTGCATGCGCGGGCGCTGCTCGGTCAGCACGAA
This sequence comes from Bradyrhizobium sp. USDA 3311, assembly GCF_054062495.1. NCBI lineage: Bacteria > Pseudomonadati > Pseudomonadota > Alphaproteobacteria > Hyphomicrobiales > Nitrobacteraceae > Bradyrhizobium > Bradyrhizobium sp. USDA 3311. The sequence continues at coordinate 7,834,087 of NZ_JBSSFI010000001.1, forward strand.
CTCGCCGCCGGTGAAATCGCGTCCGGGCTCGGACAGGAGGATCGCGACCTGGAGCGGGAACACGTGCTCGCCATAGAGGTCCTGGTGCAGGCAGTTGTAGTCGCCCGCCTCGTATTGCAGCAGCAGCGGCGTCGGCCGCGCCTGCCCCGCCTCGTGGCAACGCTTCAGGAACGCCGCGTGCGCGGCGGGGTAGCGAATATCGATCCCCATCGCTTCGTTCCAGCGATTGGCGACGCCTTGCAGGTGCGCATAGAGCGCCGGGCGCAGCTGCGCGATGAGATCAGGCAGCGGATAGGAGAAGTACTTGTACTCGCCGCGGCCAAAGCCGTGGCGGCCCATGACGATGCGGCTGCGGAAGTGCGCGTCATCGAGATAGAGCGCGGCGATGGCGCGGCATTGGTCGGGGCTGAGCAGGCCCTTGAGGACGGCGCAGCCCTGGGTATCGAGGTCTCCGGTGATCTGGGGCCAGTCGAGGGCATCGACCTGGGAGGCAACGTCAGTTCCGGATTCAGTTGCGGCAATACGTTTGGCGACGCCCATGGCTCATCCTATCCACATCCGTCATTCCGGGGCGCGCCCTCTTGGGCGCGAGCCCGGAATCCATCAAGCCGCAGAGACTGCGGATGAATGGATTCCGGGCTCGCGACGTCGTCGCGCCCCGGAATGACGGAGGTTGTGTCGCAAGTCCTGACGACCGTAACCACCCGATTTCCGACTGCCTCCCCGTCATTGCGAGCACAGCGAAGCAATCCAGAATCCCACCGGGGAACCAGTCTGGATTGCTTCGTCGCAAGGGCTCCTCGCAATGACGCTCGAGAGCCTTCAGCCCCTTACCGGCAACGTCACCACGTCGTACCCATGCCTGATCGTCCGCTTCAGCACGGGGTCTTCCAGCTCGAAGTCGAACCGGTCGGCGGGGCGGATGCCACCTTTGGCCGCAAACGTGCCGCCGAACATGGCGCAGCCGTCGGGGAACCTGGTGCCGTCGAAGCCGCGCGCGATCAGGTCGGCGACGGGGAGCATCGCGTCGAGCGTGCCCTCCTGGTAGAGCACGCGCTCGCCCTTGATCGTGGCGTAGGAACGCAAAATCATCCTGTCCCAGTGGCCGATGACCTCCTCGAGCTCCCACAGCACTGACGCAATCGGCTTGTCGCACATCTGCTTGGAGACTGTGACGTTGTAGGCCTCGACCTTGCGGTCGGTGTGATCGGAGCCGCAGCCGACGAAGATGCGGCCCTGCCAGCCGATCAGCACGAACTCGACCTCGCCGGACGAGTCGCCGCCGCAGCACTCGATGCGGTCTTCCATGGTCAGCCTCCGCGCCGAGGCGCGGTAGTAGATCGGGGTCGAGGCCGGCGGGGCGATGCCCATCTCTTGCAGCTCGGCGATGTGCTTGTCGCGCGCGACGGGATCGCGGCCGGTCCAGCCGGCGATGACCATCTGGTCGATCGCCAGCGTCAGCGGCGTGGTGGCGTCCTGGGCATCGACGGTGAAAGTCAGGTCAAACACGAATTACGGCCTCCATGCCGGCAGCAAGTTCAAAGATACGGCGGTCCGATCCGCCCGCACCCGCCAGCATCAGGCCGACGGGAACGTCGCCCTCGCGATGTGCGGGCAGCGAGATGGCGCAGCCGTCGATCATGTTGATCAGGGTGCAGTTGCGCAGCGCGCGCAGGTTCTGGGTGGTGAACGCCTTGTCGTCGGCAAGGTCGGCAATCTTCGGCGGGGTGTTGGCGGTGGTCGGCAGCACCAAGGCGTCATAGGGGGCGATGTGCGCATTGACGCGGGCGATCAGCGAGCGGCGCTCGTTGAGAAGATCGATGTAATCCGCCGCGCTCTGCGCCTCGCCGCGCATGATGCGCACGGATACGCGGGGATCATAGACGTCCCCCTTGGTCGTGATGAGATAGCGGTGCCAGGCGTAGCTCTCGGACGCGGCAAAGCCGCCCTTGGCGTTCATCGGGCCGATATCGTGGAATTCGGCCATCTCGATGCGATCGATGATGGCGCCGTGATCGGCCAGCGTTTTCAGCGCGCGCTCGAACGTCTCGGCCACAGCCTTGTCGAGGTCGTCGAGCGCAATCGTGGTCGGCACCGCCAACCGCATGCCCTTCACCGGGCGCGGCCTCAGCGCGACGACCGGCTCGTTCGCGAGCACGGCGTCGAGTATGGCACAGCAGCTGACCGATCGCGCCAGCGGCCCGATGCTGTCGAGCGAGAACGACAGCGGCACCGCACCGTCGAGCGGCACGCGACGCTGCGTCGGCTTGTAGCCGACGATGCCGTTGAAGGCGGCCGGAATCCGGCAGGAGCCGCCGGTGTCGGTGCCGAGCGCGCCATGCGCCATGCCGTCGAGCACGGAGACCGCCGCGCCCGAGGACGAGCCGCCTGGCACGTGGCCCTCGGCCCGGTTCCAGGCGCCTTTCGGCGTGCCGTAGTGCGGATTGATGCCGATGCCGGAATAGGCGAACTCGGTCATGTTGGTGCGGCCGATCAGGACGAAGCCGGCCTTGCGCAGCCGCTCGACCGTCGCGGCGTCGTGCTCGGCCGCCGGGGAATCGTCGAGCGCGCGGGAGCCGGCGCGCGTCACCTGGCCCTTGATGTCGAAGAGGTCCTTGATCGAGATCGGGATGCCGGCATAGCGCGACGGTGCGGCCTTGACCTTGCGCAAGGCGTCCATCGCATCCGCCGCCGCGAGCGCGGCGTCCTTGTCGACGTGGATGAAGGTGCGCTGGCCCTCGCCGGCGGGGTCGGCGATCCTGGCGAGACAGGCCTCGACCAGCTTGCGGGAGGTGGTGCGGCCGCTTTCGAGGTCTTCGGCGAGCTTCGCCAGTGTCGGAAAATCGGGCATGTCTGTCTCACGGAATATTTGCGCGCGCAATCTATAGCGCTGCTTCAGTTCGACACAAGCATTGTGCGCATGATGGCATGCATGCGCATTGCTGGACCGTTGACGCGCCATGGTCGATTGTCGCATCAAGGTCGAAGCAGGCAGGCACAAAGGCCTGCCGCCCGGGAGGACCCGCCGACATGGCCGAACCGCAGCGCGCGCGACCGAAACCGACGCCGGAGACCCAGCATTTCTGGGACGGCACGAAAGCGGGCGAACTGCGCCTGCAGCGCTGCGACGCCTGCGCACATGTCTACTTCCCGCCGCGCCCGTTCTGCCCGTCCTGCGCCTCGCGCAAGGTCAGCATCTTCAAGGCGAGCGGCAAGGGTTTCCTCTACAGCTACGTGATCAACCACCGTCCCGCCGCGCCCGGCTTCACGCCGCCTTATGCGATCGCCGTGGTGGAGCTTGCCGAGGGACCGCGGATGATGAGCAACATCATCGACTGCCCGCAGACCCCGGAAGCGCTCGAACTCGACATGAAGCTCGAGGTCGCCTTCCAGGAGCTCGACGACAAGATCACCCTTCCCGTCTTCCGTCCGGCGAAGGGGTAAGCCATGCGCAGCAACCAGGTTGCCGTCGTCGGCGCGGCCGAGACCACCGAGCTCGGAATCGTCCCCAACGCCTCGCAGCTCCAGCTTCACGCGGACGCGGCGCTCAACGCCATCGCCGATGCCGGGCTGAAGCTCTCCGACATCGACGGCTTTGCCACAGCGGTCGAAACGCCGCAGCAGGTCTGCCACTATCTCGGCATTAGGCCTACCTGGGTGGACGGCACCTCGGTCGGCGGCTGCTCCTTCATGCTGCATGTTCGTCATGCCGCCGCGGCGATCGAGGCCGGCCTGTGCAAGACCGTGCTGATCACCCATGCCGAGAGCGGCAAATCGATGATCGGCAAGCTGCCGCGCTCGACGCCGGCGGACAGCCTCAACGGCCAGTTCGAGGCGCCCTATGGCGTCTATGGTCCGCCCAGCATGTTCCCGATCCCCGTGTTGCGCTTCATGAAAACCTACGGCATCACCCACGAGCAGCTTGCCGCGGTCGCGGTGGTGCAGCGGGAATGGGCGGCGAAAAATCCGCGGGCGATGATGAAGGACCCGATCACGGTCGCCGATGTCCTCAATTCGCGCATGATCGCCTATCCGTTCCGCCTGCTGCAATGCTGCCTCGTCACCGACGGCGGCGGCGCGCTGATCCTGACCTCGGCTGACCGCGCCAGGGATTTTCCGCGCAAGCCCGTCTACATCATGGGCACCGGCGAGAGCGTGGAAACGCCGATGGTCAGCCAGATGGAGACGTTTAATTCCTCGCGCGCGTTCAAGACCGCGGGTCCCCTCGCGTTCAAGGAAGCCGGCATCGCGCACAAGGACGTCGATCATCTCATGATCTACGACGCGTTCGCGCATCTGCCGCTGTTCGGCCTGGGCGATCTCGGCTTCATGCCGCATGAGGAAACGGGGAAGTTCATCGCCGACGGCAACACGCGGCCCGGGGCTAAGCTACCGCTCAACACCAATGGCGGCGGCCTCTCCTACATGCACTCGGGCATGTACGGCATGTACGCGCTCCAGGAGAGCGTGCGCCAGATGCGCGGCATCGCGCCGGCGCAGGTGCCGAACGCGAAGATTTCGGTGTGCCATGGCGTCGGCGGCATGTTCGCGGCATCGGGCACGATCGTGTTTACGAACGAGAGGTAACGCACCGTCATTCCGGGGCGCGCGCAGCGCGAACCCGGAATCTCGAGATTCCGGGTCTGGTGCTTCGCACCATCCCGGAATGACGGGCATAACAGGAGGCACCCACATGACAAAATCACTGCAAGACAAGGTCATCATCGTCACCGGCGCAGGCCGCGGCATCGGACGGGAGATCGCGCTGCTCTGCGCGGCGGAAGGCGCCAAGGTCGTCGTCAACGATCCCGGTGTCGCTGCCGACGGTGCCGGCTCGAGCGCTTCTCCCGCCGAGGAAGTGGTCGAGGAGATCAAGAAGCGTGGCGGCGCGGCGGTCGCCAATTTCGAGTCGGTGGCGGAAGCGATTCCCGCCAGCAAGATCGTGAAGACCGCGACCGATCATTTCGGCCGGCTCGACGGCGTCGTCAACAATGCCGGCATTTTGCGCGACATGATCTTCCACAAGATGAGCGTGGAGGCGTTCGAGGCCGTCATCAAGGTGCATTTGATGGGCTCGTTCTACGTCAGCCACGCCGCGGCGCGGATTTTCCGTGAGCAGGAGTCCGGCTCCTTCGTGCACTTCACCTCCACCTCGGGCCTGATCGGCAACTTTGGCCAGGCCAACTACGCGGCCGCCAAGCTCGGCATCGTCGGCCTGTCGAAGTCGATCGCGCTCGACATGGGCCGCTTCAACGTCCGCTCCAACTGCGTCTCGCCGTTCGCCTGGACCCGCATGATCGGCACCATCCCGACCGAGACCGAAGCCGAGAAGGCGCGCGTCGAGAAGATCAAGCAGATGGGTCCGGAGAAGATCGCGCCGGTCTGCGCCTATCTGCTGTCCGATGCCGCCAAGGACGTCACCGGACAGATCTTCGGCGCGCGCATGAACGAGCTGTTCCTGTTCAGCCAGAACCGCCCGCTGCGCTCGGTGCATCGCAGCGAAGGCTGGACGCCGCAATCGATCGCGGAACACGGCATGCCGGCGCTGAAGGGCTCGTTCTACAAGCTCGACCGCTCCGCCGACATCTTCCCCTGGGATCCCGTGTAAGGATCCGTCCAGCCGCATTTCCGGCATCCCTGCCCTGCGATCTCTGGTTGTCTCGATCAGAGATCGCCCCGGTTTACGCCCGATTGCAGGCGGATGCTGTCCTCCCAACAAAACTTTGGGAGGAAACCATGACAAGAATACTGACCAACTCCGACGATACGACTGCAAGCGAGCGTGGCGGTCTCGGCCGCCGCACTCTTCTCAAGGGCGCGGCCACGGTGGCCGCAACCGCCCTGCTCGCCTCGCGCGCTGACGCCCGCGAGTTCGGCGCCAATGCCGAGCCGCAGCGCTATCCCGACCCTGACATCATTGCCATCGACCCCAAGCGCTTCAAGGCCAAGGTCGGCAACACCGCGATCAAGCGGCTCTATACCGGCTGCCTGTGGGCGGAGGGACCGGCGTGGAATGCGCAGGGCCAATATCTCGTCTGGAGCGATATCCCGGCCAACCGGCAGCTGCGCTATCTCGACGACGACGGGCACATCTCCGAGCAGTTCCACAAGCCGTCGAACGAGGCCAACGGCAACTCGTTCGACACTGAGGGCCGCCAGATCAGCGCCGAGCGCACCCGCCTCGTCCGCTACGAGCATGACGGTTCGGTGACGACGCTGGCCGAGCAGGCTGGCGGCAAGCCGCTCAACGGCCCCAACGACATGGTCGTGCACCCCAACGACAAGGCGATCTGGTTCACCGATCCCGGTTATGGCGCGATCAGCATCTACGAGGGCAAGCTTGCCAATACCGGCTCGTTGCAGCCGTATCAGAAGGAAGCGGTCTATCGTCTCGACACGCAGACCGGACAGGTTGCGAAGGTCGCCGACGAGCCGTTCAAGCCGAACGGCATCGCATTCTCTCACGACTACAAGAAGCTCTATGTCTGCGACACCGGCATCACGCATTATCCGCAGGCGGAGAACGTGGTGTGGTCCTACGACATCGACGGGCCGAAGCTGTCGAACCCGAAGCGGCTGATCGACATGAAGCTCGACGGCAAGTCGGGCTTCCCCGATGGCCTGCGGGTCGACACCGAGGGCAACATCTGGGTCGGCGCCGGCTGGGTCGGTCCGGGCTATGACGGCGTGCAGGTGTTCGCACCGAACGACGGCGCGCGCATCGGACAGATCCTGCTGCCCGAGACCTGCGCCAATGTCTGCTTCGGCGGCAGGAAGCGCAACCGCCTGTTCATGACCGCGAGCCAGTCGCTCTATGCGGTCTATGTGGAGACACAGGGGGCGCATTTCTGTTGATGTGTGCGCCGTCATTCCGGGGCGGCTCGCAGAGCCGAAATCTCGAGGTTCCGGGTTCGCCCTTCGGGCGCCCCGGAACGACGGCTGAGGTTAGCCCGTATTCCTCAGCCCCGCAGAGATACCGTTGATGGTGAGCTGAATCCCGCGCAGCACCTGTTCGTCCGGGTTCTGCGCGCGGTGCTCCCTCAGCAGCTCGACCTGCACGTGGTTGAGCGGGTCGAGATAGGGGAAGCGGTGGCGCACGGAGCGTTCGAGCAGCGGGTTGCCTTGCAGCAGCCGGTCCTGGCCCATGATGTCGAGCAGCGTCTCGATGCAGGAATGCCATTCGCGGCGGATGCGGCCGAAGATTTTTTCGCGCAACGCCTCATCCGGTACGAGCTCGGCATAACGCGAGGCGATCGCGATCGAGCTTTTCGCCAGCACCATGTCCATGTTCGACAAGAGCATGCGGAAGAACGGCCATTCCTTGTAGAGCTCTTTGAGGAACGGCATGCCCTGTTGCGGATGCTCGGCGATCCATTGCTCGACCGCGGTGCCAAAGCCGTACCAGCCCGGCAGCATCAGGCGGCATTGCGCCCAGGAGAACACCCAGGGAATGGCGCGAAGGTCTTCGATCGCGCGGGTCTTCTTGCGCGAGGCCGGGCGGCTGCCGATGTTGAGCGTCGCGATCTCGTTGATGACGGTCGAGGCCCAGAAGTAATCGACGAAACCGTCGGTCTCGTAGACGAGGCCGCGATAGGCCTTGAAGGCGAGACTTGAGAGTTCGTCCATTGCAGTGAGGTATTCGCGGCGCGGCGCGCTCTGGCGCGGATGCAGCAGGCTCGCCTCCAGCGTCGCGGCGGCCAGGATCTCCAGATTGTTGCGGCCGACTTCGGCGTTGGAATATTTCGACGAGATGATCTCGCCCTGCTCGGTGATGCGGATCTGGCCGTTCACCGCGCCGCCGGGCTGCGCGATGATCGCGTCGTAGCTCGGCCCGCCGCCGCGGCCGACCGAGCCGCCGCGGCCGTGGAACAGGCGCAGGCGCACGTGATGCCGCTCGAACACGTCGACGAGATTGATCTCGGCCTTGTAGAGCTCCCAGCCCGAGGTGACGAAGCCGCCATCCTTGTTGCTGTCGGAATAGCCGAGCATGACCTCCTGCACGCTGCCGCGGCTGTCGACCAGGCGGCGATAATCGTGCAGCGACAGCATGCGGTCCATGATGGCGCTGGAGGCCTGCAGATCCTCGATGGTCTCGAACAGTGGCACGATGTTGATCGCGCTGCGCCCGGAGGGATGGACGAGGCCCACCTCCTTGAGCAGCACAGCGACCTCGAGCATGTCCGACATGCCCTTGCACATCGAGATGATGCATTGGGGGATCGCGTCCGAGCCGAACTTCGCATGCGCCTCCGCGGCGGCGTGGAAAACGTTGAGCTCGCCCATGGTCTCGTCGCTGTACTTGACGAACGGGGACACCAGCGCGCGCGTGCTGCGGAGTTCGTTGGTGAGCAGCGAGATGCGCGCGTCCTCGCCGAGCGCGAGATAGGACATGCCGGGGTTGGCGGCGTCCATCAGCTCGGCGATGGTCCGCTCGTGCACCGCCGAGTTCTGGCGGATGTCGAGCCGCGCCAGATGGAAGCCGAAACAGTCCACCGCACGCCGCAACAGCCGCAGCCGGCCGCGGGCGATGACGCGGGCATTGTTGGAGATCAGCGAACGGTGCAGCACGTCGAGATCGGCCTGCAACTCCTTGACGCTCTCGTAAGGCCTGCCCTTGCCGACCGGCCGGCGCGTGATCTCGACCTCGAGCGCTTCAGCCGTCGCCGTCAGGCGCGCATAGATGCCGGAGACCGCGAGGCGATACGGCTCGCCGCTCCGATGCGGCGACGTATCGGGCGAGCGCTCCGCCAGCGTGCGCAGCTCCTCGGAGACGTCGGCGAGATGGGCCGCGATCGACAGCTCGGAGCCGAGCACGTGCAGCTCGTTCAGGTAGAACTGCATCACCCGGCTCGACTGCAGCCGCAGCGTGCCGCGCATGACGTCGGCGGTAACGAAGGGATTGCCGTCGCGGTCGCCGCCGATCCAGCTGCCCATGCGCAGGAACGAGGCGAGCTCGCCGGCCGCCTGCTCGCCGTCCTCCTCCAGCCGGTCTTCCAGCACGTTGACCAGCCGCGGCACCTCGCGCAGGAACGTGTAGTCGTAGAAGGACAGGCCGTTGGCGACCTCGTCGAGCACGGTGAGCTTGGTCCGGCGAAGCAGATTGGTCTGCCACAGCGTCAGCACTTCGCGGCGGAGCTGCTCGTCGCTGGCGGCGGCCTCGTCCTCGGTCAGCGCGACCCGCTCGCGGCGGTCGAGCAGGCTAGCGACCTCCATCTCGCGGTCCATGGTGCTCTTGCGGCGGACCTCGGTCGGGTGCGCGGTCAGCACCGGGCTGACGAGCGCGGTCTTGAAGAAGTTGCGCAAGGCGTCAGGGCCGATGCCCGCGGCCTTGGCATGCGCCAGCGTGTCCGCCAGCACGCCGGAGCCGCCGTTCTTGGCTGCGGTGCGGGCGCGCATCTGGCGGATGTTGTTCTGGTCCTCGGCGATGTTGGCGAGGTGGGAGAAATAGCTGAAGGCGCGGACGATCCGCACCGTCTCGGAGGTCGACATGCTGTCGAGGATCTGCTCGAGCTCGCGGCGGGCGAGCCGGTCCTCGTCGCGGTGGAACCGGATCGAGGTCTGGCGGATGCGCTCGACCAGGTCGAACAAGTCGGCGCCCTCCTGGTCGCGCACCGTGTCGCCCAGGATGCGTCCGAGCAGGCGAATGTCGTCCCGCATGCGGGCATCCGCCTCCAGCGCCTGGACGTCCTCCGGGCGATTGGGGCGAGAATCTGCGGCGTCGGATGGTAATGTCTGGAGGGACATGGCTCGCTCCCCTGGTTCGAGCTCGCTTGACTGCCCGGCTCAGCCGAGTGTGCAAGTTTTTTGCCGCAGCGCAAGGTGAAGTTGGGGGCGGCGCACACTTGGGGTGTTACTTGGGACCGGGACTGCCGCTAAGCCGGCACGATCACCTTGCCGATCGGCCAGAGCGCGATGCCGGCGAGCTTCAGATGGGCCCAGGCGAAGGGGATGCCGATGATGGTGATCGCCAGGACCAGAGCGGTCACGAGATGGCCGAGCGCCAGCCACCAGCCGGCCAGCACGAACCAGATGATATTGCCGATCACGCCGAGCGGGCCGGTGCCGATATCCTCGACACCCGTGACCTCGTAGCGGCTGACCGCTTTCGAGCCGAACGGCAGCAGCGTGTAGACCGCGATGTTGAACGCCGCCCGCGCCCAGGGCAGGCCAATGATGGTGATGGCCATGATGATGGCGGCGACCAGCCAGCCGAACGCCATCCAGGCGCCGCCGATGAGGATCCAGAGCAGGTTGAGCAGGATGGAAACAGGGGCCATGGGATTATCCGGAGGTCGGTGATCCCTCTTTATAGCACGCCTTCCGCGGTCATAGTCCACGACGCCGGCCGCGTTCGGCACGCAACGACGTGCCGACGAATCCAACATCCTCGATCCCGCGCGAAATCTCCTTCGAACAGAGCCAAAGCGTCACCGAAGCGGCGCCAATCGCGGCCAGCACCGAAATGAGAACAGGATTGGGGCAGAATATGACGAGAAGATTGTCGAGCGGAACGGAGCCAGTTGGCCAGCGTGGGCTGCAGGTAGATGCCAAAGCCCCACCGGAAAGCATCACGGCCGCAGCGTTCGCTCCGGCCAGAACCGTCACGACGATCGCGAGGCCTTTCTTCATGGAGAGGATGAGATCAACCATCTTCACGACGGCACAACATGCGGCCACGACGACGAGGGCCGCGCCCCATCCGGCGCCCCCGGCGATCGCCTGAGCTTGGCCGCTCCAGGCCCACAGCGCAGTGACACAGGCAAGCAGGGTGAGATTGACCTTTACCGCTTCCGGAAACTTGCACCGAAGCACATGGATATTCGCCTTCTCGATGAGGTCCAGCAATGCGCAGGCGATCAAGCCAGCGGCAAAACCACCTAGATGGACACCCCAGTCAATCCGTGAATTGCCGAACGCAAACGCGATGTTCAATCCGATGTTGATCGCGAAGAAATCGAACCCGACATCGAGCTTGCCAAGAATCCACAGGCAAAGCAGCGCGCCCAGAATGCCCGACGTGGCGCCGGACGCGCCGGCCGTCAAATAGGGCGTGGAATGAATGCCATTGCCGATGACGGCGCCGAACACCATCGCGCAGAGATAGATGATGAGGAAATAGGCCGGTCCCACGCGCCGCTCGAGATGCCCGCCCCACAGCACCAGACACAACATGTTCATCGTGAGGTGGACGAAATTGACGTGCAGGAAGCCATAGGCGAGCAGTCGCCAATACTCATGCCGCGCGATTGCGGTCGTGTACATGCCCCCGTAGCGATACAGCAACTCCGCCGGCGCCGACGGACCGCCCGCCTGGATGAAGCAAAACCCCGACGTGAGGACCGTCACCGTCATCAGCGCGTAGACGGCCGCATGAGGGACTTCGAAGAAGCTGGCGCGGAATGAGGGCATAGGTGATCGCAAGCGGCTGGAGCGGGACCGCCAATCTAGCCGAGCCGATCCATAATTGCCACTCTTGCGTGTGCCAGCCGACCTGGCCTACCGCCCCTCGAACTTCGGCTCGCGCTTCTCCATGAAGGCCTTCATGCCCTCGGCCATGTCCTGGGTTTTGAACAATGGCAGGAGTTGGAGATAGACGTGGTGGACGTGGTCGGAGAAGGTCTCGTTGAGGCCCATCCGCATCATGCGCTTGGAGGCTTGCACCGCGAGCGGCGCGTTGGCGGCGATTTCGCGGGCAATCGCAGTGGCGCGGCTCATCAAGTCGGCGTCCGGCACGACCTCGTTGGCAAGGCCCCAGTCCAGGCACTCGCGTGCGCTCAGCGTGCGGCCGGTGAAAATCAGCTCGGAGGCCTTGGCCCAACCGAGCATCCGTGGCAGCAGCCAGGTGCCGCCGGATTCCGGCACCACGCCGCGCTTGACGAAGGCTGCGGCGAGTTTTGCGGATTCCGCCATGATGCGGATGTCGCAGCCGAGCGCGGTGTCCATGCCGTAGCCGGCGGCGCCGCCGTTGACGGCACAGATGGTCGGCTTGTCCATCGCTTGCAAGACCGTCGGCGGCGTGTTGCGCAGGTTGATCGTGGTCGGCGAGGACGCGGCGCTAAGGCCATTGCCGTCGCGCTCCTTGCGCAGGTCGAGGCCCGCGCAGAATGCCCGCCCCTTGCCGGTGAGGATCACGACGCGGACGTTCTTGTCCTCATTGGCCTCGGTCAAGAGCCGCGCCAGATCGTTCAGCATCGGCCCGGAGATCGTGTTCATGCGCTCCGGCGCATTCAGCGTGATGGTCGCGATGTGATCGGCGACTGTGTAGAGGACTTCTTTGGTGGCGTCACTCATGACGAATGTTTCCCTGTCGTTTCCCTCGTAGGGTGGGCAAAGGCGCGCTTGCGCCGTGCCCACCATCAGCACCTCGATCGTCATGGTGGGCACGCTTCGCTTTGCCCACCCTACGCATTCTTCAGATCTTCCGCCCCGCCTGCTCCCAATAGGGATCGCGCAGGCGGCGCTTGAATATCTTGCCGGAGTCTTCGCGCGGCAGCCCCGAGCGGATCTCGATGTGCTTGGGCACCTTGTAGTCGGCGAGCGAGGTCTTCAGCCGCGCGCGGACATCCGCGGCATCGAGCGTGATGCCGGCTTGCGGCTCGACCACCGCCATCAATGCCTCGCCGAATTCGGCGTCGGGGATACCGAACACCGCGCAATCATGCACGCCGGGCAAGGCGTGCAGCACGGACTCGATCTCGGCCGGATAGATGTTGACGCCGCCCGAGATCACCATGTCGCGCTTGCGATCGCAGATGAAGACGTAGCCGTCTTCGTCGATGTAGCCGACGTCGCCGGAGGTGATGAAGCCGTCGCGGTCGATCTCGGCGCGCTTCTCCGGCTTGTTGTGATAGGTGAAGTCGGCCATCTCCGCCATGCGGGAATAGATCTCGCCGATCTCGCCCACGCCGAGCACGCGGCCGTCATCGCCGATGAAGCGCAGCTCGGCGCCAGGAGAAATCTTGCCGACGGTGCCGGGCTTCTTGAGCGCGTCCTCGGAGGTCGCAAAGGTGACGGCGCTGGATTCGGTCGAGCCGTAGAATTCGTAGATCACCGGCCCCCACCAGTCGATCATGGCGCGCTTGACGTCGGCCGGGCAAGGCGCTGCCGCGTGGATGATATGGCGCAGCGAGGAAACGTCGTACTTCTTGCGCACCTGTTCCGGCAGCTTCATCAGTCGGATGAACATGGTCGGCACCATGAAGACGGTGTCGATCCTGTAGCGTTCGATCAACTCCAAAAACTCTTCCGCCTCGAAGCGCGGCATCAGCACCAGCGCGCCGCCGAGTTTTCCCGCGCGGATGCCGAACGAGTTCGGCGCGGAATGATAGAGCGGGCCCGGCAGGATCGCGCGGGCGCCGGGCTTCAGACCATAGATCATCGCGCGCATGCGCTCGCCGGCGGCCTGCTGCTCCGGCGTCGGCGCATTGCGCCGCACGCCCTTGGGATGGCCGGTCGTGCCTGACGTATAGATCATGCTCATCGGCTGCGGCACGATTGGGCCATCATAAGGCTGATGCTGCGCGAGCCAGGATTCGAAATCGATCGCGAAAGCCGGCGTCGCCAGATGATCCGGATCGATCTTGTAACTGGACAGGAACTCCGGCGGCGTCGGCACGCTGAGCACGGTGACGCCTTTCGGGATTGCGTCGCGCAGGGCGTGCAGCATGTCGGCATGCCCGATCAGGACGGATGTGTCGGTGTCGTTGAGGATGTAGTTGATCTCCTCCGGCTTGAAGTGCCAGTTGATCGGCACGCCATAGGCACCCAGCCGCATCGCGGCGTAGGCGGCTTCAATGAAGGCGATGTCGTTGCGCATCAGCATGCAGACGCAATCGCCCGGGCGGACGCCGAGCTTGCTGAGGCCGTTCGCGATGCGGTCGGCGCGATTGGCGACGTCGGCGTGGGAACGGCGGCGGTCGCCGGAGACGATGCCGAGGAACTTTGACGTTTCGCTCATTGTTGTTTTTCTTTGTTGTGGTTAGTGGCCGTCATTCCGGGGCGATGCGCAGCATCGAACCCGGAATCTCGAGGTTCCGGGTCTGGTCCTTCGGACCATCCCGGAACGACAGAGAACTAATCCGCAAACTTCGGCGCACGCTTCTCCAGATTGGCGCGCACCGCCTCGGTCTGGTTCGCACTACCGATCAGCTTCTGCTGCTCGACCGACTCCGCGAGCAGCGCCGGGCCCGGATCGACTGAGAGATTGTTGAGCAGGCGCTTGGCGGCGCGGATCGCATCGGGGCTCTTGCCGGCGATCTCGCGCGCGACGTCGAGGGCTGCGGCGCGCGGGTCGTCGCAGATGCGCGTGGCGAGGCCATAAGTCAGCGCCTCCTGCGCGGAGAAGATGCGCCCGGTGTAAGTGAGATCGCGCAGGATGTCGTCGCGCACGAGACTGGCCAGGATCGGCGTGCCCGCCATATCAGGCACGAGGCCCCATTTGATCTCCATCACCGACATCCGCGCATCGGGGGAGAGGAAGCGCATGTCGGCGCCGAGCGAGAGCTGGAGGCCGCCACCGAAGGCAACGCCGTGCACGGCCGCGATTACGGGAACAGGAAGCTGGCGCCATCCCCATACCGCCTGTTGCGGAAAGTTCGCCTGGCCATGCGTGCGCTTGGTGAGATCGCGATTTTCGCCACCCGGAATTCCGTTGCCGCCCTTTTCCTTCATGGCGGCAAAACGCCCCATGTCGAGACCGGCGCAGAAAGCGCGGCCCTCGCCGGAGAGCACGACGACGCGCACGCCTTTTTCCTTCGAAAGCCGTTCGGTGGCGGCAACCAGCGCCTCGAACATGGCCTGATCGAGCGCGTTCATCTTGTCCGCGCGCACCAGGCGCACGTCGGCGACGCCTTCCGAGATCGAGATCGAGACGCGCTCTTCCATGGATGAATTCTCCCCTGTTCTTGTTCAGTGCCGCTTTACAGGAAGCCGGCGGCCGGATTTAGTCAATCGATCAATTAACCGACAATCCCTACGGGGGAAACACCCATGTTCAAGGAAAATCTTCTGGCCGGCCGGCGCATCCTCGTGACCGGCGGCGGCACCGGGCTCGGCAAGTCGATGGCGGCGCGCTTCCTCCAGCTTGGAGCCGAAGTGCACATCTGCGGCCGACGCAAGATCGTGTGCGACGAGACCGCGACCGAATTGATGGATCTTTATGGCGGACGCGTCACCAGCCACGGCGTCGACATCCGCAACGCGCTCGCGGTCGAGGAGATGATCGAAAACATCTTTCGCGAAGCGCCCCTCACCGATCTCATCAACAACGCCGCCGGCAATTTCATCTCGCGCACCGAAGAGCTGTCGCCGCGCGGCTTCGACGCCGTCGCCAACATCGTCATGCACGGCACGTTCTACGTGACGCATGCGGTCGGCAAGCGCTGGATCGCCTTGAAGCAGCCCGGCAACGTCGTCTCGATCACCACGACCTGGGTGCGCAACGGCTCGCCCTATGTGGTGCCGTCGGCGATGAGCAAGTCGGCGATCCACGCCATGACGATGTCGCTTGCGACCGAATGGGGCCGATACGGCATCCGCCTCAACACGATCGCGCCCGGCGAGATCCCGACCGAAGGCATGAGCAAGCGCATCAAGCCGGGCGACGAGGCCGGCGCGCGCACCAAGGCGATGAACCCGATGGGCCGTGTCGGCACCATGGAGGAGTTGCAGAACGTCGCCGTGTTCCTGATCTCCGGCGGTTGCGACTGGATCTCCGGCGAGACCATCGCTATGGACGGCGCCCAGGCGCTCGCGATGGGCGGCAATTTCTACCAGCTCCGCGACTGGAGCGACGACGACTGGAAGACCGCGCGCGAGAGCATCATGGCCCAGAACGAGAAGGATCGGGCGAAGCGGGGGTAGTCGCTCTCTCCGTAGTCGTCCTGGCGAAAGCCAGGACCCACTACCACCGAATATCGTTTGGCGAAGATTGGTCATGACCGGTCTTCGCCAAATTGCGTTTTACGGCTATGGGTCCTGGCTTTCGCCAGGACGACGGCGGGGCTCCCCCATCTTGTCTTCACTCGCGGATGACGCCACACTCGGCGGCATAAGAACAAGATATCACGGGAGGAACATGTCCACACAGCCATTGGCGAATCTCGCCGACATGGTGCGCGAGCGCGCGACGAGTCGCGGCAATGCCACCGCCTACGAGTTCGAGGGCCGCGTCACCAGCTTCGTCGCGTTCGACATCAAGACCAACAAGGTCGCCAACGCGCTTCTGGCGATGGGCGTGAAGAAGGGCGAGCGCATCGCCTATCTCGGCAAGAACAGCGACTTCTATTTCGAGCTGCTGATGGGCGCGATGAAGGCCGGCGTGGTGATGGCGCCGGTGAACTGGCGGCTTGCCGCGCCCGAGGTCGCCTTCATCGTCGCGGATTGCAGGGCGCCGGTGCTGTTCGTCGGGCCCGAGTTCATCACACTGGTCCGTCAGATCAGGGATCAGATTCCGGGCGTGCGCACGATCATCACGACCGAGGGCGGCGCCCCTGAATGGCAGGATTTTACGGCCTGGCGCGATGCGCAGAGCGGCGACGATCCGAAGGTACCGATCGATACGAAAGACATCGCGATCCAGCTCTACACCTCCGGCACCACGGGCAAGCCGAAGGGCGCGATGCTGAGCCACGCGAACTTCCTCAACCTGGTGCAGACAGGCAACGCCGCAGACAAGCCGGAGTGGAACCGGTGGTCGACCGACGACGTGTCGCTGGTCGCGATGCCGATCTTCCACATCGGCGGCTCGGGCTGGGGCGTGATGGGTCTCTATCACGGCGCCCGCGGCGTGATCGCACGCGAGTTCGATCCGACCAAGGTGCTGGATTTCTTCGAGCAGTCGGGCATCACGAAGCTCTTCATGGTGCCGGCAGCGATGCAGTTCGTGGTGCGGCAGCCGCGCGCGAAGATGGTCGATTTCTCCAGGCTGAAATACATGCTGTACGGCGCCTCGCCGATTCCGGCAGCGCTGCTGAAGGAGTGCATCGAGGTCTTCAAATGCGGCTTCGTGCAGATGTACGGCATGACCGAGACGACAGGCACCATCGTCGCGCTGCCGCCGGAGGATCACGTCGAGGGGCTGGAGCGGATGCGCTCGGCCGGCAAGGCGCTCCCCGGTGTCGAGATCGCCATTCTGGATGCGGACGGCAAGCCGCTGCCGCCGCGCCAGGTTGGCGAGATCGCGACGCGCTCGGGCTCCAACATGGCGGGCTACTGGAATTTGCCGGAGGCGACCGCGTCGACGCTGCGCGGCGACGGCTGGCTGCGCACCGGCGATGCCGGCTACATGGACGAGGACGGCTATCTCTACATCCACGACCGCATCAAGGACATGATCATCTCCGGCGGCGAGAACATCTATCCCGCCGAGGTCGAAAGCGCGCTGTGCGATCATCCAGATGTCGCCGAGGCCGCCGTGATCGGCGTGCCCGACGATAAATGGGGCGAAGCGGTGAAGGCGGTGGTGGTGATGAAGCCCGGCAAGCAGGCGACCGCCACCGACATCATCAACTTCACCCGCGAGCGCATCGCAGGGTTCAAGACGCCGAAGAGCGTGGAGTTTCTGCCGGCGCTGCCGAGGAATCCATCAGGCAAGATTTTGCGACGGCAACTGCGCGAGCCGTATTGGGCGGGGAAGGACCGGCGGGTGAATTGATCGCGAAGTTGCGTAGGGTGGGCAAAGGCGCGAAGCGTGCCCACCATTCCTCCACGGTAGCATTAGCAGTGGTGGGCACGCTTCGCTTTGCCCACCCTACGACAGGGACACTTAGCAACGAGAGCTAATGCTTCCCCGGTCCCATATATCCGAACAGGAACCCGGCCACCTTGCGCATCTGGATCTCCTCGCTGCCTTCCGTGATCCGGTAACGGCGATGGTGCCGATAGATATGCTCGAACGGCTTGTGGCGTGAATAGCCCATGCCGCCGTGGACCTGCATGGCGCGGTCGGCGGATTCGCAGCAGAGGCGGTTTGCCCAGTAGTTGCACATCGAGACGCGGTCGGAGAGCGTGCGCTCGATCTGCTCCTCGGTGAGCTTATCCATCTCCCAGGCGGTCTTGCGGATCAGAAGGCGCAGCATCTCGGCTTGCGTCGCGAGCTCGACCAGCGGGAACTGGATCGCCTGGTTCTCGGCGAGCGCCTTGCCGAATGGTTTTCGCTCGCGCGCATATTTGACGCTTTCATTGATGCAATAGACGGCGGCGCCCAGCGAGCTCGCCGCCTGACGGATGCGGTTCTGGTGCACGAAGCACTGCGCCAGCGACAGGCCGCGGCCGACCTCGCCGAACAGCGCATCCTCGGGCACGAACACGTCGGTGAAGCTGACGCGGGGATGATCGGTCGGCATGTTGAAGGTCCACATGTACTCCTCGACCTTGACGCCGTGGCTCTTGGCCGGCACCAGGAAGCAGGTGATGCCGCGCGCATCGCCGTCATTGCCCGAGGTGCGTGCGAACAGCGCGCAATGCGTGGCGACGTGCATGCCCGTCGTCCACATCTTCTCGCCGTTGATGATCCAGCCCTTGATGTTGTCGCGGGTCGCCGGCACCGCACGTGTCTCCATGTGCGTGGCGTCCGAGCCATGATGCGGCTCGGTGAGGCCAAAGGTGATGCGGTACTTGCCCTTGATCGAGCCGTCGATCATCGCCCTCTGGTCGTCGCGACCGTAACGGTCGAGCATGGTGACGACAGGGAAATTGCCGACGATGGAATGCTCGTTTTGAAGGTCGTTGTGCAGGCCGAGACCTTTGGCGGCAAAATGCTCGCGGATCACCGCCATCCAGAGGTTGGAGCCGTCCTTGCCGCCATACTGCTTCGGCACCGGAAAGCGGAGGTGACCGGCGGCGTCCGCGAGATCCTTGGCCTTGCGCAGCAGCGCCTCCCATTCGTGGCGCGGCAGGCCGCCACTCTCGAAATCAGTGCGCGCCCATTCGCGGCGATGATCGAAGAAGCGGATGTTGTCGTCGGCCGCTTCCAGCGGCTTGATCTCGCGTTCGATGAAACGGTCGAGCTCTCCGAGATAGGCGACGAGATCTGTTGGCAATGAGAAATCCACGGCTCTCTCCCGGATGATTTTTTCGTTTTGCGTTAAGGCGCTAACCGCGCTTTTGCTTCGCACGATTAAGGTGAGAAGAGCGCGCGCAAGTCAAGCAAGCCGACGCGTGCCGGCTGCGCAAGGCGCATTGCGCAATTCGATGGTGCCCCGGCGCTTGCGCGCGCTAGTATGACGGCAATATTCCTTCAGGAGAAAAGCGGGAGCGAGCGATGGAGCTGAAATTTTCCAAGGTGGAACGCAAGGGACCGATCACGATCGTCACGCTGTCGCGGCCCGAGGTCTACAATGCGCTGCACACCGACGCGCATTTCGAGCTCCAGAAGGTGTTCGACGATTTCTCGGCCGATGCCGAGCAATGGGTCGCGATCGTCACCGGCGCCGGCGACAAGGCGTTCTGCGCCGGCAACGACCTGAAGTGGCAGGCGGCCGGCGGCAAACGCGGCTGGGACAAGGGCGGTTTTGCCGGCCTCACCGCGCGCTTCGACTGCGACAAGCCGATCATCGCCGCGGTCAACGGCGTTGCGATGGGCGGTGGCTTCGAGATCGCGCTGGCCTGCGACCTGATCATCGCCGCGGAGAATGCGACCTTCGCCCTGCCCGAGCCGCGCGTGGGGCTCGCCGCGCTCGCGGGCGGCCTGCACCGGCTGCCGCGCCAGATCGGCCTGAAGCGCGCCATGGGCATGATCCTCACCGCGCGCCATGTCAGCGCCAAGGAGGGCCTTGAGCTCGGCTTCGTCAACGAGGTGGTGCCGCAGGGCGAGGCCCTTGCAGCCGCGCTGCGCTGGGCCGAGATGATCACCAAGAACTCGCCGATGTCGATCCGCGCTTCAAAGCAGGCGATCCAGAAGGGGCTTGGCGTCTCGCTGGAGCAGGCGATCGAGGAGCAGCGGGAATATCCGGCGGTGAAGGCGATGGTGGCCTCGCAGGACTACATCGAGGGCCCGAAGGCGTTCTCGGAGAAGCGGCCGCCGAAATGGGTGGGGAAGTAATCCCTCCTGTCATTCCGGGGCGCGCCGTCAGGCGCGAGCCCGGAATCCATCGGGCCACGGCGACCGCGGATAAATGGATTCCGGGCTCGTCGCTTCGCGACGCCCGGAATGACGAGGAGAGTGTGGCGCACCACTGCATCAACGCCGTCATTGCGAGCGCAGCGAAGCAATCCAGACTGCCTCCGCGGGGACACTCTGGATTGCTTCCTCGCAGGGGCTCCTCGCAATGACGGAGACTATAGCCCCGCCTACCCGCCTTGCCCCAGCTCACGCTTGTACGACGCATAATTCGGCTGATCGACCGCGAGCTTGTCCATCGTGGTCGCCCACAGATGCTCGGCGAGGCCCGGCGTTGCGAGGTCGAGCTCGCCCCTGGCGATGCGCTCGGCCAGCACCCGGTTGAGGTCTGTCACCGGGCCGTCGATGCCGAGCAGTGCACGCAGCCGCTCCACCTCTTTGGCATCGCTCCCCGCCTCCTGCGTCAGCTGCCGCGTGACGAGGTCGAGGATGTTGATGGCGACGCGCAGCTTGAAGGCCTGGTGGCCGGAGATCAGCGGTGCGATGTCGCTGCGGAGGAAATCGGCGACTGACTTGGTCAGCTCGACCGGTGTCGGTTCGTCCTGCATGTGTCAACTCCCGCGCGGCGCCAAGAGCCGCAACAGATCGATCTCGGTCTCGGAAGCGCGGCGGCCGATCATGGCGCGCTCCATGGAATGGTCCGGTCCCTCGCGAAACCGCTGCATCATGCCGCCGCACATGATGCCCCAGCGCAGCGTGCCCATCACTTCCCAGAATTTTACGCGCGCGGGATCGACTTTTCGGCCTGCCGCTTCGTAACCCGCGAACAATTGCTCGCGAGTGCCAAAACCGCCGACGGGCTTGTCGATCTCGCCGAACCGCCAAGAGTTGACGCAGACCCAACCAAGATCCTCCATGGGATCGCCGAGATGGGCAAGCTCCCAGTCGAGCACGGCGCGGACGCCGTCGGCACCGATGATGAGATTGCCGTTGCGGAAATCGCCATGCACCAGCGTCTCCTCGGCCGAGGGGCCGGGATCGTGGTCGCGCAGCCAGCGCAGCGCCAGCTCGAACACGGGCTTGGGCCAGTTCAGGCTGCGATAGTCGCGCTCGAACTCGCCGATCTCCTTCGCTGCCGTCATGCGCCGGAGCTCAGGCAGCTTGTCCAGCGGCAGCCTGTGCAGGCCAGCGAGAATGCCACCGATCTGCCGCGCGAGGTGCGGCCGAGCCGACGCGAACTCGTCGTCGCGCAGGATCTTGCGCGCGATGGTCTCGCCCTCGACCCGCTGCATGATGAAGCCGGTGCCGAGATCGTCCTCGGCCGTCAGGACATGCATCACGCGCGGCGACGGCACACCGGCTTCATAGGCGAGCTGCATCAATTGCGCTTCAGCGCCGAGCCCCGCCGCGCGCGTCGGAGCCGCGCCATAACCCTTCGGTGAGCGGCGCAGGATCGCACCGATCGGCCCGTCGGGATGCACGATGTCGAAGCGCCAGGTTTCCTGGCTGGCACCGCCGGACAGCTTGGCCGCGCCGGTGACGCCGGTCGCCCCCTCGCACCAGCGCGTGACGCTGCGGGAGAGTTGCGCTTCGATCATTTGCCCTTGAACTGCGCGGGGCGCTTCTCCAGGAACGCGCCGACGCCCTCGCGAAAATCCTGGGTGTCGCCGGCGCGGAGCTGGCACTGGAATTCGAGGTTGAGCTGATCCTCGAAAGAATTTTCCGGGCTGTCCCAATAGAGCTTGCGGATCAGCGACAACGCCACCGTCGGGCCGCTGGCAAGCTCGCGCGCCAGCTTCATCGCCTCCTCCATCAGCACGCCGTCATCGTAGACGCGGTTGACGAGGCCCCATTCCAGCGCCTTCTCGGCCGGGAGCCGCTCGCCCATCAGCGACAGCTCGATCGAGCGGGCCCGACCAATGAGCCGCGGCAGCAGCCAGGTCGAGCCGCAATCCGGCACGAGGCCGATGCGGCGGAACGCCTGCAGGAAGTAGGACGAGCGCGCACACAGGATCATGTCGCCAAGCAGCGCGAAGCTCATGCCGGCACCCGCCGCCGGCCCATTGACCGCGGTGACGATCGGGCAGTGCAGATTGCGGATGCGGCGCAGGAACGGGTGAAAGCCGGTCTCCAGCGTCAGGCCGGCCTTGGTCTTCTTCGACTGGTTGTTGCGGCCCTGAAGATTAGCGCCGGTACAGAACGCCCGCCCCGCGCCGGTCAACACGACGCAGCGCACCTCGTCTTTCTTCTCTTCGATCGCATCGAGCGCCTCGGCAAGGCCACCCAGCATGTCCACGGAGACCGCGTTCATCACCTCCTGATGGTCGAGCTTGAGGATCGCGACCGAACCATCGAAGTCGAGCGTGACGTGTTTGAACTGCATGGTTTCCTCGTCAGTTGCGGCCTGCGTCAGTTTCGCAGACCGGAATTACTTTTGCCGGGGCGCATATTTGATTTTTGGCGCGGTCTTGTCCATGGTGATCGGAGCATAGCAAGCAATCTTGCGCGCAGCGGCTGATGCGCGTCATGCCAGAAAGTCTTGCCAAAAACGGGAAACGCGCCATGAACCTTTTCGACCTCTCCGGCCGTGTCGCCGTGATCACCGGCGGCAATGGCGGCATCGGGCTCGGCATCGCGCAGGCACTGGCCGGCCAGGGCTGCAACGTTTCGATCTGGGGCCGCAATCCTGACAAGAACAGAAGCGCTGCCGCGAGCCTGGCGGGACTTGCCGGCGAGGTCGATACCCGCGTCTGCGACGTCACCGATCCGGCCTCGGTCAATGCCGCGATGAAGGCCACGCTCGACACCTTCGGCCGGGTCGACGGCTGCTTCGCCAATGCCGGCATCGGCGGCGGCGGCCGGCGCTCCTTCATCGAGCGCACCGAAGAGGAATGGCGCACGATGTTTTCGACCAATCTCGACGGCGTGTTCCACGCGTTCCAGGCGGCCGCCAGACACATGACCGACCGCGCCAATGCCGGCGATCCCTTCGGCCGGCTGGTCGCGACCTCGAGCCTCGCCTCGATCTTCGGCACCGCGCGCAACGAGCACTATGCCGCGACCAAGGCTGCCATCAACGCGCTGGTGCGCGCGCTCGGCGTCGAGCTGGCACGCCACGGCGTCACCGCGAATGCGATCCTGCCCGGCTGGATCAAGAGCGACATGACCGCCGGCCTCATGGCCAACGACAAGTTCGTCGCCAATGTGATGCCGCGCATTCCGCAGCGTCGCTTCGGCGAGGCCAGCGATTTCGGCGGCATCGCGGTGTATCTGATGAGCAGGGCGTCGTCGTATCATACGGCCGATACGTTCGTGATCGACGGCGGCTATACCGCGTTTTGACATCTCGTAGGGTGGGCAAAGGCGCTCCTGCGCCGCGCCCACCAGAAATACTTTCGAAGGTCGTGGTGGGCACCCTGCGCTTTGCCCACCCCACGGCTTCTCGTTTTGTGAGCGCAGAGGGGACAGGGCGAATGTTTTCACACATCATGATCGGCACCAACGACCTCGACAAGGCGAAGGCTTTCTACGACCAGCTGCTCAGCACGCTCGAGGTGCGGCCTGCACGGGTCGACGGCCATCGCATCTTCTACATCACCAAGACCGGCGTGTTCTCGGTGACGAAGCCGATCAACGGCGAGCCCGCGACCTGCGCGAACGGCGGCACCATCGGCTTTGCCGCCAACTCGCCTGAGCAGGTCGACAGGTGGCACGCGGCCGGCGTCGCCGCCGGCGGAACGCCGATCGAGAATCCGCCCGGCATCCGCGAGGGCGCGGGGAACAAGCTTTATCTCGCCTACTTGCGCGATCTCGACGGCAACAAGATCTGCGCGATGCACCGGATGCCGAACTGATTGCCCCAGGACGCTGTCATTCCCCGCGAAGGCGGGGAATCCAGTACGCCGCGGCTTCTCCGTGAGTCGCTGACGTCACGGAGTACTGGATCGCCCGGTCAAGCCGGGCGATGACAACCGTGAGTGCGGCCCGCGCCTGCCACCTCACTCCGTTCAAACAACATTTCAAACGCCCTCGCGATATTCCATCGCGTGGCATGGCTCGCGTGAAAAATGCGCGCTCGCACTTTGGCCACGCTGCGACTATTCTCGCGTTCAGCACGAACTCAGCGCCCCCGGGAGGAACAATGACAAAACACACCTACATTCCCCGCACCACCAACTACACGCTCAATCCGGGCGACGAGCTCAACGACCTCCGCATGTCGGATCAGGTTCGCCCGCTCTACGATCACGTCAGGAAGTTCATCCGCGACACCGTCGAGCCGATGTCGATCGAGTTCGCCAAGGCTGGCGAGAGCAAGGAAGACCGCTGGAGTTTTACGCCGAAGCAGCTCGAAGTGCTCGAGGTCGCCAAGAACAAGGCCAAGAAGGAAGGCCTCTGGAACTTCTTCCTGCCCGATGACGAGACCGGCCAGGGCCTGAAGAATCTCGACTATGCCTATATCGCCTCCGAGCTCGGCAAGAGCCCGCTGGCCTCCGAGACGATGAACTGCTCGGCGCCCGACACCGGCAACATGGAGGTGCTGGAGCGCGTCGGCACCAAGGAGCAGAAGGAGAAGTGGCTGAAGCCGCTGCTCAACGGCGAGATCCGCTCGGCCTATGTCATGACCGAGCCGAACGTCGCCTCCTCCGACGCCAAGAACATCTCGACGACGGCCAAGCTCGTCGGCGACGAATGGGTCATCAACGGCGAGAAGTATTACATCTCCGGCCTAGGGGATCCCCGCTGCAAGATCCTCATCGTGATGGTGAAGACCAACCCGGATGCGGCGCCGAGCAAGCAGCAGTCGCAGATCCTGGTGCCGCGCGACACGCCCGGCGTCGAGGTGCTCGGGCCCATGTACGTGTTCGGCCAGGACCACGCCCCGCGCGGCCACATGCACATGCGCTTCAACAATGTGCGCGTGCCGAAGGAGAACATGCTGCTCGGCGAAGGCCGCGGCTTCGAGATCTCGCAGCTCCGCCTCGGCCCGGGGCGCATCCATCACTGCATGCGCACCATCGGCAAGGCCGAGAAGGCGCTCGATCTGATGGTGCAGCGCGGCCTGACCCGCGAAGCCTTCGGCAAGAAGATCGCCCATCTCGGCGGCAACATGCAGATCATCGCGCAGGCGCGCTGCGAGATCGAGGCGATGCGGCTGATGGTGCTGAAGGCGGCGAAGGCCATGGACGTGCTCGGCAACAAGGAAGCCCGCGTCTGGGTCTCAATGGTGAAGGCCATGGTGCCTGAGCGCGCCTGCAAGATCATCGACCAGGCCATCCAGATGCACGGCGCCACCGGCATCTCGCACTGGACCCCGCTCGCCGAGATGTACCAGGACGTGCGCCACCTGCGCTTTGCCGACGGCCCGGACGAGGTGCACTGGATGGTCGTCGGCCGGCACGAGCTGAGCATGGCCTGAACTCTATCCGTCCCTCTCTCCGTACTTGCGGGGAGAGTCCCGTAGGGTGGGCAAAGGCGCGCTCTTCGCGCGCCGCGCCCACCATCTCGGCTCTTCGCATGACGTGGTGGGCACGCTCCGCTTTGCCCACCCTACGAAGCTCCCCGCACGCGGGGAGAGGCGAAGACAGCGACACCTACGTCGCCGGCGCGAGCTTGTCCTGCGTCTTGGTTTCGAAATCGGATGCGTCGTGGCGCTCGTGGAGCTGGCTGGCGGGGTCGCCGGAGACGCGGTTGACCATGCGGCCGCGCTTCACGGCCGGACGCTTGGCGATCTCGTCGGTCCAGCGCTGCACGTTCTTGTAGTCCTGCACCGAGAGGAATTCGCCGGCGCCGTACACCAGCCCCTTGGCGAGCGCGCCATACCAGGGCCACACCGCGATGTCGGCGATGGTGTACTCGCTGCCCGCGAGATATTCGTTGTCGGCGAGGCGCCGGTCGAGCACGTCGAGCTGGCGCTTGGTCTCCATCGCAAAACGGTCGATGGCGTATTCGATCTTGGTCGGCGCGTAGGCGTAGAAATGGCCGAAGCCGCCGCCGAGATACGGCGCGCTGCCCATTTGCCAGAACAGCCAGGACATCGCTTCGGTGCGGGTCTTGATGTCCTTCGGCAGGAAGGCGCCGAACTTCTCGGCGAGATAGAACAGAATCGAGCCGGACTCGAACACCCTGACCGGCTCGGGGCCGGAGCGGTCCATCAGCGCCGGGATTTTCGAGTTCGGATTGATGTCGACGAAGCCGCTGCCGAACTGGTCGCCATTGCCGATCCTGATCAGCCAGGCGTCGTATTCGGCGCCCTTGTGGCCGAGCGCCAGAAGCTCCTCCAGCATCACCGTGACCTTCACCCCGTTCGGGGTCGCCAGCGAATAGAGCTGGAGCGGATGGCGGCCGACCGGCAGCTCCTTGTCGTGGGTGGGGCCGGCGATCGGGCGGTTGATGGTGGCGAACTGCCCGCCATTCTCCTTGTTCCAGGTCCAGACTTTGGGCGGCACGTAGGCGGGGACGTCAGTCATGCGGGGCTCCGGCGGAAAGATGCGCCTGCATTAATTAGCCCGCGAGCGGCCGATGACAAGCCCTGCCGGCTCTGCGTCCGGCGCGGGCCTCACGCCGGTGTCATGCATCCGGCCTAACCCGTCACCACCCTGCGCGGCTGCTCCGCCCGTGTCATCACGAACCCCTCATATCCTTTCCCCGCGACCTCGTCGCAGATCCGCCGGTAGACGCCGACGCCGCCGATATAGGGCATGAAGATGCGCGGCTTGCCGGGGATGTTGGCGCCCATGTACCAGGAATTGGCCTGCGGATAGAGCGTGCCATGGGCAACTTCGTTGACGTGCGCGACCCACTTGTCCTCCGCCCCTCCGTCCGCCTCCATCGTGGCGAGGCCCTGCTTGCGCATGTGGAGGAGGCAGTCGGCGATCCAGTCGACATGCTGCTCGATCGACACGATCATGTTCGACAGCACCGACGGGCTGCCGGGCCCGGTGATGATGAAGAGATTGGGAAAGCCTGCGCTCATCAGGCCGAGATAGGTCTTGGGGCCCTCGGCCCATTTCTGGTTCAGCGTCCGCCCGCCGCGACCGCGAATGTCGATCCGGGCGACCGATCCGGTCATGGCGTCAAAGCCGGTCGCCATCACCAGCGCATCGACCTCGTGATCTGCCCCCGCGACACGGACGGCGTTCGCGGTGATCTCCTCGATCGGATTGGTCTTGATGTCGACCAGCGAGACGCTCGGCCGGTTGAAGGTCGCGAAATAATCGGTGTCGATGCAGATGCGCTTGGTGCCGATCGGATGGCTGTTCGGCTGGAGCAATTCCGCAGTGCTGGCGTCCTTGACGATCTCGGTGATCTTGCCGCGCACGTAGTCGGCGGCGGTGTTATTCGCGGCCAGATCCAGGCCGAGATTGTTGTAGGCGTACATGAAGGTGAGCCCGCCGCGATCCCAACGCGCCCCGTATTTGGCGCACCTCTCATCCTCGCTGTCGTCGAGAGCGCCGCGATCGGGCGGCTCGGCATAGATGCCGTTACGCGCGACCTCGCGGGCGAAGCGGCGGATCTCCGGATAATTCTGCCGGAACGCATTGCGTTCCTCGTCGGTCAACGCGGCATTGCGGGCGGGAATCGAGAAATTCGCGGTGCGCTGGAAGACCGTGAGATGCTTTGCCTGCTCGGCAATGATGGGCGCCGACTGGATGCCGGATGAACCGGTGCCGATAAGGCCAACGCGCAAGCCCGTGAAGTCCACGGGCTCGTGCGGCCAGTTGCCGGTGTGGTAGACGGGACCTTTGAAGTTTTCGAGACCCTTGATGTCGGGCTTGCGCGCGTTCGACAGGCAGCCGGTGGCGAGCGCGACGAACTTCGCTTCGACCGTCTTTCCGCCGGAAATCGTCACCGACCAGCCATTGGTCTGTTCATCGAAGACAGCGCGCTCGACGCGCGTGTCGAACTGGATGTCGCGGCGCAGATCAAAACGATCCGCGACATGGTTGGCATATTTCAGGATCTCTGCCTGCGGCGCGTAGCGCTCGCTCCAGTCCCATTCCTGCTGGAGCTCATCCGAGAACGAGTAGGAATATTGCATGCTCTCGACATCGCAGCGCGCGCCCGGATAACGATTCCAGTACCAGGTGCCGCCGACACCACCGCCCTGCTCGTAGACGCGCGCCGAGAAGCCGAGCCCGCGCAGCCGATGCAGCATGTACATGCCGGCAAAGCCGGCGCCGACGACGACCACGTCATAGGCTTCACTGGCCTCGGCCGGACTCGATTGCGCTGGCGACATCAGTTGGCGCTCCCTCGTTGTTGTCTGTTGTTGTTCGCCAGCATTCTCTCACGTCGGCCAAAGCGCAAGAGGCTCATTCACGGCCGCCGCTCCGCTTATTTTGCGCGACGGAA